>OZ245030.1:0-4691303 GCA_965223985.1 Candidatus Poribacteria bacterium
ATAAAAACTGTATTACCGTCAATCAAAGCAAATTCGCCAGGTTCATCCACTTGACCATCGCCGTTGTTGTCTCGCCCATCCGTCGCATGATCTTGGAGAAACTGATTGTGGGAGTCATTGAGAATGGACTGGACGTCAACACGGTAGGATTGGGCAATTGCTTCGAGGGATTCCTCGCCTTGAACAAGGTGTTTGAGTCCAGTGGGAAGTAGTGAGGTTCGAACGAGGTTGGGCCAAACAGACTGGATTTTAAAGGTTTCGATTGCAGTCCCATCTGAGGCGAGGACCTCAAGCTTGCCGTCGTCATGATCGATGGGAACGGTGATTGGGAATTCGCGACTTTCAACATTTTGCAACCCAATTTCAACAAATCGGTCAAAGAGATACTTGCTAGCGGAAGCCGCTCCGGGATAGCCCGTAACACGACTCGACAGGCTGGAAAGCCGTGCAATGTCCTTTCGCATGCTGCCGATGTCTACCTGGTCCCGGATTTCAACCGCAATCTCCGAAAGGCCGATGGATTGTTCTCCATCGGATGCTAGGAGCATCTGTGTAGAAATCAATGCGAGCAGGCAAAATCCTAAAGCGCTAGTGAACGAGTTTCTCGCACTCATAACTTTCATTCTCCCTTGATTGCCGCCTGGTTCACTAAAGGCGAAGATAGGTGGCATGATAATTTGGGGGATGGTACAATTTGGAGTATTTTTCCCACTTGTTAACTTCCGTCAGATTCTATCATAAGTCAAGAAATCTTGTCAAGACACAAAAACTACCAATTTGGCAAATCTCTTGCAGTTTTGCATTTTGAAATGGTATCTTCCTTGAGTGTATTGGCGTGAAGTATCGTGTAACCGGTGAGAATTGATGTAAATATGTATAGAATCCGAAATAATCACGCTTTCAATTCAGCGAGAATCCATCTGATTAATCCTTAAAATCTTAAGAAATCACAATTTCTGCGAAATTCCGTAGAAGTTATGGAGGTTTCCAATGAGCCAATATAGAGTAGGTTGTCATCTCATTATCTACGGCGATCGCCCAAACAACGATTTTCCTGGGGTCCTCGCCGAAATTTCCGCTGCCGGTTACGATGGTATAGAAACGGGCGACCCGACAACAGGAGGACGGTCAATTGATGAAGTTAAAGATCTGTTAGCGTTCTATAACTTAGCGCCTGCAGGAGTTCACTCTAGTTATGGCAGCCTTGAACACTTTGACAGAATAATTCATGCCACTCAAGCGATCGGATGTGGTTACCTAATGGTATCCGGCGTTGGTGGAAACGATACTCTTGAAGACTATGAACGTGCCGCTGAAGTCTTCAACGAGGTTGGACGCCGTTGTAACGATGCAGGTATTAAATTATGCTACCACAATCACAATTGGGAATTTAAGGATCTTGGCGGGACCACGGGCATTATGAAGCTGTATGAATCGACAGATTCCCAACTTGTTTATGCTTGTGTGGACACTTACTGGGTGAAGCATGGCGGCGTTGACCCAGTAGAATTCTTAAAGAAATATGCAAATCGTGTTGCCTATCTTCACTTCAAAGATATGAACCCTGATGGATCTTTCGGAGAAGTTGGGCACGGTATTCTTGATTGGACAGCAATCATGGGTGCAGTCGAAGAAATTGACGTTGAGTGGATTATGGTCGAGCAAGATCGGACGGACAAAGCACCCAATGAGAGTATCACGATGAGTTCCCAATACATTCGTGAGGTACTGAGAATATAACCAGCTCTTGTGGAAATCTCTAACCCTAGCAGTGCAAAATAAATAAACAATAAACTGTATGACAGAAGGTCGTTGCAAGGTCAAAATCTGTGGGACAACTAGTGTTGAAGATGCACAGATGGTAGCCGAGGCGGGGGCAGACTACTGCGGGATTGTTGTAGCAGCGCCTTTCTCCGAGCGATCTATTTCTATTCCTCACGCTGTTAAGATTACGCACAGTACCCCGGTTCCAACCATTGCGCTGCTATTTAATCGACCGATAGACTGGATTCAACAAGCAGTGGCAAAGATTAAGCCTTTTGCGATTCAACTGCTTGGCAATGAACCTCCCGACGAAATTTTACGACTGAAACGACTACTATCGTGCGAAGTCTGGAAATCGCTGTTTCTACCGTCAGATGATGGAAAAGAATTTGACGCTCATGCCCTCCATGCTCAAGCAAAAGCCTACATCAGCGCTGGTGCAGATGCCTTGTTGTTTGATACCGTCGATTTCAGCTCGGGAAAGGCTCGATTTGGTGGAACCGGTAAAACTAGCGATTGGAACCTCACAAGGCAACTTATTGGCGAGTCAGAAATTCCAGCGTTCTTGTCCGGAGGAATTCGCTCTGAAAATGTCAGGGCGGCAATTGAAAACGTAAACCCCTATGGTATCGATCTCTGTTCAGGTGTTGAATCGGCAAAGGGCGTGCGTGATTCGCAGAAGCTGGACTTACTCATGCAACAGGTCCGAGCCTCTTCCATTGCGCTTCCTAGTTAGGTGCAGAACGACTTGAACTGTCACCAAAAATGCGCGACTGATGTGTACTACTATATGAGATCTCCTCATTCGCCATACACCTGCATCGCGGTACCCCCGAGAATCTTAGCTTGTTCGTCGGCTGAGAGAAATTGGGTGTGTATCTTGGCTAACTTCACTAGTTGCGGATAGGTCGTATGGGATAAAAGCCCTGGGACATCCGTACCCCACATCAATTTAGAAGGCCCGATTCGTTCAATTGCTAGACGCATATACCGCTCCGCACTCGGAAATGGGTAACCTTCATCCGAAAGGTAAGCTGGCACTGCTGAATTGTCAAACCATACATTGGGTAGACGCCCTAAATTTATCTGGTCTTGCCACAACCCCCAAAGTTCAGGGTCGGACTCAACAGCTGGGTTTGGCTGCCCCAAATGCGCAACCACAATTCGAAGATTGGGATGTGCTTCTGCAATCCCGCGCACTGCACTAGTCTGATAAGAACGGCAGCCTACGGCGCCCAAATCGAGAACAAGCACCCAATCTCGGCGCTCAAGTTCATCCCATATCCATACGATATCAGGTGCATCAAGCTTCCCCTCAGGGTGAATTCCGCACAAACCAGCAGCTTCAGAACACTCCATTTTGATTGCCCGGAAACCAGATAAGGCGACAATTTTATCGAATGCCTCACGGCAGTCCGGTGCCCAAGGATCGAGGTAAGCAGCACCCATAAAGCGATCCGGGTACCGGTTTATTGCGTCAAGTGCGTATTGATTACACTCTCCATAAAACGGACCCTGGAGCAGCATTGTCTTGTCAACTCCGCCCCAATCCATGTATGCCACGAGCATCTCAGGAGTGACTTCGGTTTTCGCACTATTGGGTGGAAATAGTTGAAGCGGTCGATCGCCAATAGTTACGCGGCCGTAACCTAGCCCGCGCGTGGGACCTGCGGCATTCATCCCACGAACCTCGGGGAAAATATGCGCATGTGCATCTATTAGCATAAACCTACACCTCCCGTGCTAATATCTTATATGTTCTTGATTCGACTTCGCACGGACGAAGTGAGTTCGTCCATGAAAGCGATGAGGTATCCGAAGTCTCCACCCACCTGAAGCCATTGCACGCCGCGTTTCGCCATAATGTAAGCGTAGTCAGGCTCTGTTCCCATCCCTGCGCCAACAAACAGCCCAGCATCACGTGCCTTCTTGATGATCGTTTCTATGGCGGCAACGACCTTGGGATGTTCCACATCACCGAGCAATCCCAACGCTCCAGAGAGATCCTGGGGACCAATAACTAAAGAATCCAAACCCGGAATAGCTACAATTTCGTCAATAGCTTCCAATGCTCCCATGGTTTCAATCTGCACGGCAACGAAGATATTCTCATTGGCGCTGTTAATGTATTCACTCCCACCGTCACGACCATAATTTGAGGGAACTCGCGGACCGTAGCCGCGGGTCCCGAGCGGAGGATAGTAACAATTTCGAACAACTTGCCGCACTTCTTCCGCACTCTGCACCTGCGGCACGATAATCCCATCTGCACCCGCATCCAGCACCGGCTTGATAAAGGGCATGCTGCTGCCGGTCACACGTACCAGAGCAGCCACTCCCCTAGCGCGGGCTGACAGCAGATGACCATTGAGCGCTTCAGGACTCATTAAACTATGCTCTAAGTCAATCCAAAAAAAATCCACTGAGTCACCCAATGCATCGGTAACTAGCGGATCGGTAAAAGTAATGCCCGGTCCCAGGCAGATGTATCCCGCTTTGAGCTTATCTCGAAAATTGGTAATTGCTTTATCCATAAAGATTTCTCCTCAAATCATTTCGCCTCATGTTAACGACTTAGCGCAAAGAGGTTCAAGTTAATACCGGGGAAATGGTACCTACCGAACAGCTAGAAATTAGCTCAGTAGGCAACTTTCGCCCTAGGCAATTAGCGCTCTATCCTAACATAATCGGCTATTTCTAACGTAAATATGACCTGATTCACAGCGGATTCACCGGCGAGGGATACTGTGATTTAATCAGATCTAACCCTATCTTCCACGGCGCTTTGACCCCGTAGCCCAGCTCTGAGCCACCGCTGATAATTAGGTCAATACCGGTGACATAACTTGCCCAATCGCTTGCTAGAAACAGACAGACATAACCGGCCTCCTCATTAGTACCGCTGCGTCCGGCCCACTGCCAGCTATCCACTAGTTTATCAAGTTCCTCAGGATTCTCCGACTGAGCCACCCCCTCAATACGGCTGTTAGACAATATGTTGCCCGGCAGAACTGCGTTCACACGCACACCATGGCGCGCCTCCTCAATAGCAAGCGCCTTGGTGAACGCACTGATACCGCCCTTGGTCGCGCAATAGATGGTGGCTAATTGCTGCCCCATCGTCCCGACCAAGCTACCCATGTTGATGATACTGCCTCGAACCTTTCTTATATGAGGCAGGGCATACTTGCATGCGGCAAAATAGCTGACCAGGTTCAAGTCTAACAAATCCCTAAATTCGTCGACTGAAAATTCGTCTATGGATTTGTGAGGTGGATGCGTGCCAGCATTGTTAATCAGACAGTCCAGGCGTCCATACTTGTCAACAGTCCAGTCAATGACTTGATAGATGTCTTCCGGTACGGCGACATCACACTGTTGAAAATGGCATTCGCCTGGTCCTTGGGAATTTAATTCCGTTGCCAATGCCTCTCCGACTTCTTTGCCACGTGCACAGATTACGACCTTTGCTCCGGCTTGGACAAAAACGCGCGCACAGCCAGACCCGATACCTTTGCTGCCTCCAGTGATGAGCGTCACCTTGTTAAAATTTTGTGGATTTGGCAAAACGTTTGGAGCCACGTTCTTACCTCCAGTTGTTTTCGATAGCCCATCGTCCGCCTAACCCAGCTGCTTAGGGTTCTTCGAGGGTCAGTTAAGACATCGGAAGGAGTTAGCCATCGAAGGCGAAAACCTCTTTCATCTGTACCCAAGTCGAACCTTCCGGTGCACCAGGTACGGTCTCTTGGAAGGTGCGCATCAGCGTATCCCATTCTTTGGCTCTGGGGTGTTCCATATATTTGGGCATATCTCGTTCCATGTCGAAATCGTCCACGGTCTCCATGAACATAAAGAGTTGCCGCCCAAAGCGATAGATGAATGTACGCAAAATTCCACAGTTCTGGACGCCCTGTATTACCTCTTGCCATGGATTGGCATGGTATTCTTCATACTGCCTGATGAGTTCCGAATTATCTTTCAGCAGAACAGTCTGTGCAAAGCGTTTCATACCCTTTTCTCCTAAATCATTTGCATTGGTGCAACAACTACAAGCCATACCTTTATAGTAGTAGTTGTCTCGTGAGGGCGGCTCAATCGTAGCCATAATCCCGCCCAGCGACCTGCACCTCGGGCTTAACCTTGTACAGATCCCACCCTTCGGTTCGGCGGCATTTGCTGGAAGCGTAATGATACTGTATCGAACGCCGACGCGTGGCAGTTCTATTCGGGGGTGTTGAGTGTAATGTCTCGCTGTGGAAAATCAGCGCATCGCCGGCTTTCAAGGGAACCGAGATGGCTTCTTCAACGGACGGCGTTCTAAGGGCACCATAGTCATTCTTCAAACCACTGTGTTCCACTATGCCCAGGGTATGTGAACTGGGGATAACGTGCATGCAACCATTCTGAACAGTAGCATCATCACAAGCGACCCAGAAGCCGATAATATGGTTTGGCTCCCGCCGAAAATATGCGTTGTCCTGGTGCCATATTTTTGCGCCGCCGAAGTGCGCCGGCTTCAACAATAGTATGCTTTGAAGCAGATTGACATCGGGCCCCAAAAGTGTCGTTGCAATCGCTGCCATCTTTGGATGGAACGCTAGATTGTGGAAGAAGGCATTGTGCCTAGCCACGTTGGCAAGTTTACGAACCCCTAATTCTAGAAGTTCAGGTGTATTTTCGCCGTTTGCAACTGACGGCTCAAACTCTATTAGCCCTTTCGGGTCATCCGGATAACGTGCTACAATTTTTGTTATCTCATTGCGCACGGCTTCTACCTCGTCCGGAGTGAATAGCCCTTCAACGGTAAAGTATCCTTGTTGGTGGTACTGTTGTAATTGTTGATTGCTGGTGAGATTGTTATCTGTCATTTTGAAGTGCAGTGAGGTATTTAATACCCCCTGCTGTGCATAAATTCAATCAGTTCCCTGCGGCGCGGACCCGCTGTCTTAACCAAATGCTCCGGGAATTGCGTATTGGTTTCGTTACTGCAGCTGTGTTTCCATTGCTCGCCGTGATTGACGAGCCACTCGACCTGCCAATCCTCCGTCGGCTTCCCACCGAAGGTAATCCCTAAGAAGCGGCGGCCAGGCTGTCCACCCCACGAGGAGTGACCGAGCTTCTGGTTGAAAAAGATGATGTCGCCCGGGCGGGTCTTCGTAGCGATTGCGCCGGGAATATCCATTGGCGGCACGCCCGCCGGCGTTAAGGCGTCGGCGTCGATAGGATTGCCCTTCGTCGTCATTGCGCGCAGTGCCTCGCCGTAACCCCTCCGATGCGTTCCTGGAAGCAGCCACAGACACCCGGGTCCCTCGCTATGGTCGTCCAGATACATAATCACCTTGAGCATCAGGTATTCGCTCTCCTTTCCGGCTTCCATCGGAATGGCTGTGTCCTGGTGCCAACTGGTATTCCCGCCATGGCGCTGAGCATCTGACGCAACGAGCTGAAAACCTTCACCCATCAAGTTATCCAGCGTATCCATAATACAGGGATTGTCGAGGTAATGATGACAGAACCCCTCGTGTATACCGAGACCGGGATACCCCATCTGTCCGGCGCCAACGAAAGGTCCGCACTTGGCATCACATCCCTCGTCAAACCAGCGGGAAAACATCTCCATCTCATTCGGGCTAAACAGGCTCCGCTTGATAATGAATCCGAAGGTGTCAAAGTGTACCTTCTCTTGTTCCGGGGTCATGATGTTTCTCCTTCCATCATGTTTTATGAAGTAGCTACGCAGCATAGCGGAGATTCCGCAAAATGCCGCGCTTGACTACGCATGGTAAAATGTAATTACCGAACCCAACAATGAAACGAGCTATTGCCTGTATTGGGCTTTAATGGTTCCCCACGTAGTTGTGAGCTTGCCGGTAGCTGATACAGCCTTAGGCGGGATTGTCGGCTGAAACTTGCCTCTGTAGAACCGAACGCCGTCTATCCAGTAGTTGACTCTTGAGCCGTCAGGCGCATTTGAAATTTGCAGTGAACCTGCCAGAGGGACCGGTACGCTGGTAACGGAGTATTCCTGCCACTCAGTTCCGACTTCAAAAATCTTGTCGGGTCCCAAGGGCCACGGTTCGTTGATATGATCGATAAAGGTCATTCTAAGTTTGCGCGGCTTTTCCGCTTTGAGAAATGCCGAGTAGGTATGAAGCTTTTTCTTTTCTAGGATAAAGACATCCACCTGTACAATATTGGGTTTCCATTTGTCGAGCGGATCCAATATGATATCGAAGACATAGAGGCTGGCTTCTCCGACCGCGGCGTTCTTTTTGTCTATTTTCATATTACCCTGTGTAGCCGCCGCTTTCCAGAGCCCCCATTGGGCAATGTCTTCAGGATTTTCGAAATCGCCGCCTCTGGCTAGATTCTCAATTTCTTCAGCGGAGACGCAAACGCAATAGACAACCGTCCACGCCAAAATCGCCACAAATATCAATAGGATTATTGTACGAGGACTTTTGGATAGCTCAGACATACGATTCATATGTTTACCTCCAACGCTAGCTTTACTTCCATTATTACTAAGCTCCGCGGAATACATGCGTTCGCTGCAGCACGTCCCAGCGATTTAGTCGCGGCACATCATGAGTTGCCATCAGGTATAGTATAGCAAATTCTATCTAAACCGTCAATCTATAAACCGATTACTGCGTGGACATTGAGGGAACTTGAGATTAACTGAACAACGGTGTAACATGCCTGTGCATCACAGGTTTGAAAAAGTCGCGTGCGATTTCGGTTTTGAGGGCGCAGTCTTTGAGTTTGGTCGCCCATTTATGCCGTCTCACCGCTTTTCTGAGTTGTTCTTGCATTTTGTCTCCCATTTGTAATCCATTTTGCCTTGCAAAAGTTTGATTTTTTCGGAGTGCGATCCCGTCATAGAGCGGGTTTGCGCGATTTGAAGATGCGGGGAAATGGATTAACAATGAAAACGCGAGATTTGCGAAGACGGTTGTGAAGCGGGTTTGGGCGATCTGAAACTTTCGGTAATCCATCTTTAATCCATTTTCGGCACTTATGACGTATAGGCTTCGACGATATCGTTGATGAGCAAAAACAATTAACCCCACAGCGGCAGCTGTTAGCAGAAGCTATGACACTTCTCCGGCGAGGGAGTTGTACCTTTCGCAATCGTGTAAGCTACCATCTGTGGGGTTAACGCCTACAGCGGTGGTTATTTGGTTAAGTTTTGGCTCACAGGTACAGCAGCGACGCGTGCTCCTGCCCTGTGACGAATAAGGGTTAGATGATAATATTGAGAATCCTCAAGTTAAATTGCACTTTTTACCTTTTTTGCGATTTTTCCAAGTTTGTTGTAGAAATAAACACAACTTTTTTCACTGGGCAATTTTTTCCACTAGAAGCGTTGGGTTTCGCTCCGTCATGGCAATTTTGAAACGACCTCAACTCACGAAAGGCATGCGTCCTATGTTGCAACATTCACGAATATCGCTCAACCCAACCTACGAAAACTGTTTCACTAGCGCAGCGTTCTGGTCCGCAGCCATCGCCAGGCGCGCGAAATGATTCTTAGCTTGCTGCGCATGTATCTTAAACGGCTACCCAATCTGGTCAATCTTCGGCTTGAGACGCCCCACCAGAGCAACCTACCCACCCTCCGCCTTTTCAGGTTGTTCAGAACCCTTAGCAGAAACGTCATCGTATTGAGTATTTTCAACGTCCGCCATAACATGGTAACGACCCTGTTTCAACTTTGCAGGAAGTACGCCTGATTAGTTTCGATGGCAATCAATTCGCGCGCCAGAATGTTTTATCCAAGTTACGAGTTGGTTCGTAATGACAGGCGAAAGTAGTGTTGGGTTACGGAGAAGACTATCGCGTTCCCTATTCGGTCACTTGATCTATTCGCTCCCTTGATCGCACTACCTCGCCTTTAGGCTGCCCCAAGTGGTTGCGAGTTTTCCATGAGATTGAACGGCGAGGACCTTTGCCAAACCGCCGTTGAAGTGAGTTTGGATTTCATCGTCGGTAAAAGCCCGCCGCACAATCAGGACTTCGTCAATAGTGCCATCCATGGCAATGGGGCCCTCAGCCCACCCAACCGTCAGAGGCGCTTCAATGATTGGTGGAATCACCAAGTCATCGGACGCCATGCTATGCGGTTTGCCATCAATATAGAACATGTAGTCGTCGCCCTTCCTCACGACAGCGACCTGATGCCACCGGTTCGGTGCGGGTTTGGGTTTCCACAACTTCGAATCGAGCTGCGCAGCGCGCGCGGGTCCGCTGTTATATGCCACGAAATTCAATTTCGTACTTTGGGCTTTGTTGTACCGAAAAATCCACTTGTTTTTCGACCCGCCACCTTCATCTTGACCGAGAAACCCGTGTTGTTGGACGCTTGTCTCCGCCATGTTCACCCAGGCGGCAATCGTGAAGTCTGTGTTGAACAGACTCAGACTCTCATCCTGTCCGGCATCCACAAAGCTGACCGGCTCGAACCGCAGCGCACTGCCAAACTTACCGTCTTCCCATGTAACATTCCCGTTGAACGTGCCGTGATTTTCGTGAGGGGAAAGGTCTTTGGTTTCCTCGCCGCCGCCTTCTTCAAATGGCATGGCAAGTACCACATCTTTGTCAACCACGGCTGCGGCTTGTTCAAAAGAGAACGCCACGACAAAAATTGTTGTCAGCAAAGTCAGAACCAGTATTTTCATTTTTATTCTCCTTTCAGGTAGAAGCTCTCTGCGTTGTCGCTGAAACATAAAAGCACGTAGGTTGGGATGCACGGCACTGACCGATAACAGCGTGCATTGCGTCTAGGTTTCGGAGTTCGGCAACGCTTGAAATTTATCACATTTTGGAAACGCAACTGTTTATCGTATCGGGTTTCACTGGGCGTCTGCGGGATTTCTATCGCAGCGGCTGTTCGCTCGTTTGATTGCTCTACCCAAGTTACTATAGCTTCGCAATGACAGACGAGAAAAGCGTTGGGTTACGGAGAAGACTATCGCCCAAGTTCTCTATCGCGTTCCCTACTCGGTCACTTGATCTATTCGCTCCCTTGATCGCTCAACCCAACCTACGATAACTGCTATTTGGTCTGAGATACCTCACTCATTGGCAGAATTCAGACGAAGCAAAAATAGTAAACACGATTCTGTTCCGTCCACTAACGCTTGAAGTTGCCGGTCAGTCAAACGACGAGAAATAACGTGCGTCTCAGCATTTAATGCTTCAATTAAATAAATTGCCGACTTTACGTCGGCGTCAACAAACTTAGATAAAGGCGCAAAATCGAATTCTCTACAAAGGTACAACAATCGAGCCTTTCTTGTTGGTCTGCTGTTATGATAATAGCTGGGATCGGTGTTCCAACCTCGTATCTTGTCCTCAGGTGCCAATTGACGGAGAATGTGCCCAATGAGTTCTCGTAATGATGATGCAACGTGTCGTGCTCGATCAGGGTTATCCGTATTCAACGCTGCGCGGGCGCCCTGTAACAAAGTAGGAAAGTCGAGGTTAAATTTTCCTAGCCAGTCCTCAAGAGTTCGTTCCTCAGGAATTGCTATAACTTCATATTCATCCAGAACCACTTGTTCATCTTCTGGAACTGTAATCTGTTCCAGCAGCTCTGCTTCTCGAAAAACCTCATAGGATGAATATTGAATGATAACAGGTTCAAGTATTTCAATAATCGAAGGTTCATAATCTGTGAACTCAAATAAGTTTCTGTAGTTTGATGTAAACTTATCAAGGATTAGACGAAGCGAATCCTGAAGGGGCGCGGCGGCATCAATTGCTTCGCCCAAAGGAAATCTCTGTAGTTCAGACAACTTTGATTGCGCTGCAAGTGAAGCGGATAGCATGGCGGACAGGTCAAAGGTTGTACGCAAGTTTTTCATTATTTCTTGTGTCTGTTGCTGGTTTTCCAGCAGGGAACGTGACAAGTCTGCATTGGCCATAGCGAGAATTGATTTGTTTGCTTCGATTACATAGCGGACCGATGCAGAAAAAGTATTGGGTTTAGACAGTATCTCGAGAGTTGATGACATAGACTTGATCCAATTCTTGTATTCATCAACCGCTTTGAAGGCTGATGAGTCGAATACTGATTCGATGGACGCAATCTGATTCTTATATGAATCTAACACTTTGAACGCTGATGTATCGAATACCGATCTGATAGACGCAATCTGATTCAGGTATTCAGTAATTTGTCGTGCTGCGTTATTGATTTCGGTAGTTTTTTTTCTTTTATCCATATTTGTTATTATCCTGTATGAGTTGAAGTTAAGTGTTGGCATATACCTGTATTTTATTCACGCCGCGACCTTTTGGTAAACTGGGGTTAATTCTATTTCCAGCCCCTCTTTTTGGACGTTTTCTTATGTCTTGCGTTCATGAGGTAGATTCCTAGCCTCGACAACGCTAACCCCCTTAGCTCCCCTTGTCAGGGGGGAATTTTTGGGAGCCTAACTCTGGTAAGTTTTCCACGATGTCAACCGTTTCCAGGCTGACGGTGATTACTTTGGCGATGAGTTTGACGATGTATTGCGGGTCGTCGTCGCGGTTGGGGTTGTTGACGATGCCGCTGCGTTTGTCCGTCTTGACGCGATACTGATTGATTACCCATTCCAACGCCGAGCGATTGCCTAGGCGGTAGTCGAACACCTTTGCGGGTATCCCGTCGAGGGTTAGGAAATCGTTGTATTTTATCTGTGTCTTGTCTTTGGACAGCTTCATCTTTTCGACGCGCCAATCGAGCTGTGTATCCGGAGTTTCAATATAGGTCAGCGGATATTCGTCCACGTCTTCATAGCCGACGTGGATTTCCCCCAACCGACCACCGGCTTTGGCAAAGCCCCAGAAGTCGGGTGTATACGGCAGGCGCGGCAGGTCCCGCTTGAGGTTTGCAGCATACCGCTCCCGATATTGCGGGTGGTGGAGTAGACCGTAGACGTAATGGAAGATGGCCCACTTGGTGATTGCCTCGTCTCGGTAATGCACCCGGAATTGTTCTAACGCCCAATCAGCGATGTTCTCTCGGCGGTTTTCCCCGTCCTCGTCGTAGGTGTAAAAGGGGAAGGATTGTTGCGGTGTAGCATAGAAGTTCAAATCAGGAATGGATTTGCTCATCAAAACAGCAAATTCTTTTTGACTATAGCCTCTGACACATATCACACGATTCTCTTTTTCGATTTCAGGTATAGGGAAGATGGAGGGAAAGACGTATACACGCTCGGTCATCATTCGGTCAAAGTAGAAGTTCGATTTCGTGAACGGACGATAGAGGGATTGTCGGATTTTTGTTTCTGAGAACTCTGCAATCTGACTGTTTTCCAGCTTCTGTTTTAAGCCTGAGCTCCACTTGATTTTCGCCTCATCGGATAGCACAAAATCATCAACGTTTGCTTCTCGATCTCCCCGACGTTCCCACCGATTGACTTCGGAGTTGTATGTTTCAATCGTCTGACTCATGTTCTGCGCGAGTTTGTTCGGGTTGAAGTTGTATACCCACGCATCACGATTCGTCTTAACTCCGTTACTGAACCTGTGAAAGATCACACCCATCACCTCACCTTTTTCCGCCTTCGCTGCCTTAGCTCCCATTGGGACAAAAGTCTCAAATTCGGCGTGGAGCCCCTCTGTCAGCCATGTGTGATTTTTATCCGGTGTCAGTCCTTTCCATTTTATCCCATTGACCGAACCCGCATTTTCGATTAGGTTGAATTTTTCCTGCCTTGTGGCTTTCCAATCTACTTCGCTATAGTAAATCTTGTGGTCTTGATGTTGGAGATTCTTCACAAAGAAGGTCACAGCAATCCCAACCATCGCCGCAAGTCCGAATACAGTATGCTTTTCTCCAATGGGAATCCCCTCTCGCATTGAGTCTTTACGGACATTGCCTTTTAAATCCAAAATGTAGACACGGTTAAAATCTTGGTGAAGGTGTTTCCGGATCCCGTCAAACGATACACCGTCGAGAAAACTGTTGTTCGTTACAAAGGCGACAACCCCTTCCTCACCAATCCGATTCGATGCCCACCGAATCGCCTTCACGTACGGATCCGCCAATGCGTTTTTATTCGTCGCTGTGGAATCTTTCCCATAGGTCTCAGCCACCTGCGCATCCATCGTCTCATATTTTCGGTTTTTGTTGTTGTCGTTCTCGTTGACCTGTTTCGAGTTGTAGGGCGGATTGCCGATAACCACAAACATCGGTGTCTCTTTCTGTGTTTCAACGCGGCGGGTATTATCAGGGGCGAACAACGGCAACTGTCGGTTTTCCGCCAAATCAAATGTATCGACAAGGCAGATACCCTCAAAGGGTTGATAGTCCCCTGTCGTCTCAAAAAATTCATGCTCAATGTTCATCGACGCGATGTAGTAGGGCAGCAGCATCACCTCGTTGCAGTGAAGTTCGGATTGATACTTGTCTGCCAGCGCGGTTTTGCGAATTTCTCTCATTACCCGAACTATGAAATTACCGGTCCCCACAAACGGGTCGATGATGTGAACGCCGTAATCAGAGAGCGATCGATTGAATTCGGTCTGTAGTATCTGATCCACGCTTTTCACCATGAAATCGACAATCGGTTGCGGCGTGTAGACAATTCCGTGCGTGTCCGCAACCTTTACCGAAAAGCCCTGAAAAAACTGCTCGTAAACGGTGTTGAGAAAACCCTGTTTTTGGGAAAAGTCGTCGATGGTCGCAGCGGTGCGTTCGATTGCGACGTAAAAGGGGTCAAGGCTACGCAGAAAATCCTCTCGGCTGAAAGCGTGAGACATCAGCGCAGTGATGACGGTTTCGATTTCGCGGGCGATGACATTGCGGCGGGTAAATTCGGAGTTGCTAAAGACAGTTTGGAAGATTCGCTCAGTCAGCAGGTGCTGAATCAGCATCTCCTCAACGGCGGCTTCGGAGAGGTTGGGGTTGATCGATTGACGACATTTCTCATGGAAGGCGGCAAAGGCGGCGGTAAATTCCCGATTTGCCCCCCGCTCCTTTTCGATCAGTTCTGCCAAGCCGTTCCCAAGTGCGGGCACTCTGTCTTTGAACTGCGAGACCGCCTCCTCCCATTCAGTGTACTCTCGCGGTCGGTGGGAAAAGAAGGTTTCGAGCGTCCCTATCAGTTCGGTCGGGTCGGTCAGGTTAACATCAAGCACCGGCTGGGCGTCTTGCCAGAGGATCGCGTGGTGCGGCGTTTGGAAGAGGATGTTATCGCGGGGGTAGCCAGCCTCAAATTTGCGCAGCACTTGGGTCGGTAGGTCGTCGTGGATGTCCTTCGCCTCCCAATAGCCGTGCGCTAACTTGAAATCGTCAATGAGCGCGCCGTCAACGGCAATCCGCTTGTTACGAGGGGCATTCATCGAATGCTCAGGCACGAGAGTCCAGTTTAACTTCTGTGCGCAGTGTTGAAGCAGGGATTGAAATGCCGAGCGGACCGCGGTTTCGTGGGTAACGCCGAGCCGGTCAAATTGATCGAGCGCGGCGTAGTAGTTTTTGATGGGTTTGTGAGAAGGTTTGAGGTTTAGAGTTGGCATTGTGTTGGGTTTCGTGAATTTTTAATTGGATAAATTTGCAGTTGGGTTTTCTATTTGCTCATAGGATAGTTCGGGTAGACTTGCCTGTTGATGGGCATGTTCAATGGTCATTGCCACCAGATTCCCGTAGGCATCCAGATCGATATAGATATTCTCGTGAATCTCTTTTGTCTCGGTCACTTCGCGCCCTGAGAATTTAACCAAGGCGGTATCTGTATCGTGAAAATATTTGACTTTCATTGGTTTACTTTTCCACCCTTCCTACAATCGTGCGCCGAAGAAATCGGAGATTTCTAACGCCGAATACATAACTTTCGACACGGTCAAAATGACAGACAGGAAAAGCGTTGGGTTTCGGAGAAAACTATCGCCTTCGCTATTCGCTCAGTTGATCTCTACCCAACCTACAATCAACTGTGCACTCGCAGTCGTTTATCCATATCCTAATAAAAGTACAGCGGAGTCTTTTACCTGTGGGAGAGGCGTCTAAATCTATCGCGCTTCCTGCTCGGTCGCTTGATCGTTCGGTTTCGCTCCATTATAAACATCCGCAATTAGTAATTTTGGACTAACAATTTAGGGAACTATGTCAAAGGTAAAATCGCGCATCACCACACAGAGACTCGTATCTGTGTGACTTTACCCAAGCTTTCTCCTTTTCTGGCGGGTTTTTCTGCATCGAACCACTGTATTTGTATTATATGGAAGTAGGAATCTATTACGGCAAACCAGTCGCTCCTCTCCGCGTTCCGATGCTTTACTGGATGCTCTGTCAGCTGCTTGGGATCATATCCGAGCATCATGACCGCTTCCTCTGCAGACACAACCCCTAAATGGGTTAATTATACCCTTAGTCTCTCGATGTCAGCCTTAGTTGCCATTTGGCTTTCGATTCTGATAATATCGGCTTTGGTAGGTACATGTAAGTATAGGAAACCACATGCCGCAAGGATTGTCCCCGATATCACAAGAGTTTGCCACCATGTTGTGATAATGCCATTGCCAGTCATTTGTCGTCTCCTGTTGTAATGGATTTTCCTTCTGAAGATAGTGGGTTGTGTCCATAACGATTAACATCTGGCGACCCTTCGCCATAACCCAATACGAGTAAGCCCAACAACCACCCAAGAATAGGAATCATAAACAAAGGCAACCACCAAGCCGACATATCAAGATTATGTAGACGCTTTACAGACACCGCCCAACCCGTCCACACAGACAAAACAAGATAAGACACAAGTGTAACAATCAAAAAGATGCTACCAACGATTGCATCCACTCCAATACTTTTCAACCCTGCTACCATATACATCAGAATTGGCAAGAAAAACAAGTGCAATAAAACGAATTGGAGCTGAAAAAACCAATACCGAACTCGATTCATTCGGCCCTTGAACGAAAAAGTCATATGTTTCCAAGTCGTGGGGGTTACATATCTTTCCATGACAACAATAAGGCGACGGAGACAGGAGCTCGGCAACCGTCATCAAGTTAGTCGTGGGACACCCCCGCCCTGGTCATAATACCTTAATAGCCTTCCATTAGGGTAAGTAAGTCATTTGCTAAGGGCAAAAGTCTCTCAATGAGGTCTAAAGCCAATTGTTCATCTCTTCCATTTCCATTAAAACAACTACTCCCCGATGAGCTTGATGATTTTCTAAATACCCCTTGCTCATCTATATCTAGCTGATACTCTAAGGTTGTATTGTCGTCATCTATACCAATCCAAGAATTTACAAAGTTACCCCTTATTACTTCATTAGCAGTTAATCTGCCATCGGACATTTGCTCAGTGTGCCCATCGGTGCTATCTGTGCCTATAAAATTTACGACAATTCGTTTCGAGTTTGTTACCCACCCACCTATCACATAATCGTGCCCGCGTCCCCAGCCATCATTTAATATATAGGTGGAACTAGTGAGTGCCATTGCGCCATATCTACCATTTGAAAGTAAGAGCCTTCCACTAGGTTTACGATCATATTCAGATATGCCCCTAAATTTGAAAACAGATTTACCTTTCCAATCTAAATCAAAATCTGGAATTGGACATTCATCGAAGGTTAGTCTAGTGGAGTTATGGTCGTGAGTAACTATTTGTGAATATAAATCAACATGAGTATGCTCACGAAATCTCTCAAGTATTCTTATGCGTGATTCTACGTCACGAAGGACAAGGTCTTTTTCAGAATGCTTATGATCTGCTAAGGCGTGATTATGAGTCGGTAAGGCGTAGTTGTGTTTGTGCTCAACTAATTCGTGTGAATGTTCATTTAAGGGGTGTGAGTGCTCGATTAGGTCATGCTCGTGTTCAAGCAACGTATACTCAGCGTGTTCATGTTCACAACCAAGATAGAAAATCGTCGCAATAATCAAGACATATCTCATTGTCTTATCATCACTAACAAAAAGGTGAAAGTCATCACTATTTAATACGTTTGACGACTTTCACCTTTTTTAGGTTACTTCTGTTTCAATGAACCCCATGTTGTAGTTATTGTTCTACGTGTATTAGGTCTAGGTGGGGCTGCTAGAGATGGTTCACCGTCGTTTATATCTAATACGACATTACTAATATTATCCCCTTCATTGTACCTTTCCACGAGTTCAGTATTACCCAGAGTTAGAACATAGCCATCTTCCTCATGGGTATATACTGTATTTCTAGGGTCAAAATCGAGCACAATAATGCGCCCACTGTAATATAGAGCAGCATTAGTGCCTATTGCGCCAAACGCAATGGCATCATTTAGTCTTTGTAGGTTGGGTTAAGCAGGTAATTCCAACAACGTTACTGCGCCCGTACATCGTCCCAATTTTTTTACGATGACCTTGGAAATATTCGCAGAGCGTAACCCAACTCTTTTAAAATCTCCGAAATTCCAAATTCGTCCCGCCCGAAATTTACCATTACAAATTCCCTACATTCAAGTTCTTGTAAATAGGGTTGAGAACCACTGACTGATTATCGAAGGATCAACCGAGCGAATAGCGAGGACGATAGTATTCACCTACACCAAAACTATCGCGCTTCCTGCTCGGTCGCTTGATCGTAGAGTTTCGCTCCCTTATCAACATCCGCGATTAGTAGTTTTGGACAAACAAATGGGTGAACTATTTCAAAGGTAAAATTGCGCATCACCACACAGAGACTCGTATCTGTGTTACCCTGCCAAATTTCCCTGGTCTATGGAGTTTTTTTGCATCGAACCACTGTATTTCTATTATATGGAAATAAGGACCTATTACGGCAAACCAGTCGCTCCTCTCCGCGTTCCTATGTTTTACTGGATGCTCTATCAGCTCCTTGGGGTCATATCCGAGCATCATGACCGCTTCCTCTGCAGACACAACCCCTAAATGGGTTAATTCTAACCGTCCCACTTCACGTCCAGGTATGTTCCTATCTAGATCCGTAACACTCAAAGAAAGATATGCCTTGTGGTTCAGCGTATACGTTTTAATGGGATTAAACCGCGCTTCCGAAAAATACGGTGTAGTCCTCCCGTACTCAGGAGCAAAGGGGACATAAGAGATGTTTGTTCCGCCGTAGTTGCCAAAGTCGGTTGTTGCTCTTACTATATCTTGGCTCTCTTTCAATGGAGTTCCTAGGAGTTCTTTAGCATTTACCTCATACTCAGGCACAATTGGTTTGGTATCTGTCTCAAGCCCCTTCACAGTATTTGTGCCGCCCCCCGCTGCTATCAGAAGCAAACCTACCGCCAGCAGCCAATGCCTTATAAAACGCATCTTACCCTCCTCTTGAGAAAAATTAACGCATTACCACACACTGGCTCGAATCTGCGTGACTTGACCAAGTTCCGTTGCATCGAACCGCTGTATTTCAATGAGGTGGAAGTAGGGATCTATTTGAACAAACCAGTTACTCGTATCTGCGTTCCTATGTTTAACTGGGTGTTCTATTAGATTGTTAGGGTCGTATCCAAGCATCATGACTGCTTCCTCTGCAGATACAACGCCTAAATGAGTTAATTCTACCCTGCCCACTTCAACTTCCTTTGGGTTCTTATCTACTTCTGTGAAATACAGAGACAGATACGCCTTGTCCTTCAGCGTATACGTTTCAATGGGTGTGATATGTTTTCCTCTGAAGTACGGTTTTGTTCTTCCGAAATCTATTCTGCCCGGCAAATACATGTTGTGTCGTCCTTTGTGGCGACGGAACCCGAAATTAGATAGTGCGTACACTTTGCCTGCGCTTTCCTTTATTCCGAGTCCGAATAGCTCTTTGGTATCTACCACATATTCAGGCACAATCGCTTTGGCATCTGTCTCAGGCGCCGGCGCAACCTTGGTACCACCCCCCGTGAACATCAAGATTGAGAAGATGTAAATCAGAAATAGTCGGCGTTTCATGATAGTTGCACTTTCAACCTGAATAACCTCGCATAGGTCCAGTCTACGTAAGGGTTTATGCTGTTTTTCTTTTAATAAGCTCTCAAGTCCATAATTACAAATTGCCTAAACATTTATCAAGCCATCTCGACATACGAATTTCTTGACGAATACTTCGTCTGTTTCACCATCGCCGCCCTACCCAACTTAGGATGAACTCTCTATGCAATAATCTCGTTGACAAACGGCTTTGTAGCCTATCCTGCTACATGTTTCTACTTACCGTTCAACACCACCTTCACAACTGGCACGTTGAAGGCACGTCTCCTTTTTGGGGATTTAGCAGCAGGCGTATTATTTCCTCACCGTGATTTTGATTAATGCGAATGTAGTGTTCCCAATCTATAACCGGCTTTATTCCAAGTGTTCACAGTTCCGTTCCCGTCATCACTGATTGAGATTCGGACTCTTGTGTATTTCTCCTCATTGCCAAAAACAGATAAGTTGCCGCCCTTTTCATCCGCATCTAATCGAACTAATTCCTCGGTGCTCTTGGGACTAAATATAGCTATTTTGCCGCCGTGAATATTGTCTCCAGATATTTCAACTTGACTTATCCCATCTGGCCCAACTACAGATAATCTACTGCATTTGATTTCTTCAAATTGGGGCAGGGATTGTTGTGCTGTTGTCAACGATAAAGTCGCGCCGATTTAAGTGAAGAAACTTCCGAACGCCGCGTAAATTAGCTTATCCTTCCAATTCTTGCGAATTCGAGCTAATGTATTCAATGCGCTGTCCTCCATAATTGGACAGGGGTTCGTTGATAGGTAGTATTGTTCGGAAATGAGAAGCAAGGTAAAATCTAATCCGTTGTTTCAACAAAAACTTAAATCGGGTCGTAAACACCAAGAGCACGGAGCGAATGACCAGACAGTCCGAAATGCCTCTTTGGTGTACTGTACAAATCTTAACTCAGCGGGACATAAAAATGATGGGCAGGCCCCTCCTCTCTCTCCTGTTCCTCCCGCATTCCCCGTTGTTCGCGGTGTTGTGCGCTAGTAATGACCACGGGCTGCGAGCACGCGCCTTCCGTTGCGTCGGGTCCGTCGTTAAAATCCCCGTAAGGGAACGTCCTCATCTGGTCCAAATAGAGTTCTGGCAGCTTGGTCGAAAAACAGAGCCAACCGTTCTCTATCGGTGACTGGAGTGCAGCGATTCGGTCGTCTTTGCGCTTGATTCGACGGACATACTCGACATGTTCTGAAAATTTGTATTTCGTCCGAAGTTGGTTATACACCGTCTCGAAGTTCTGTCTCATGTCCCCGGTTGTGTCCACAAACGATTCGCAGCACAAATAATAATCGGGCCGACTTGCACGCCCAGCCAAGAACGCGCGGACGTCGAAAAATTCCTTGATATGCGCGTCAAGTTGCTGTACGCGCGACCCTCTAAGCAGCTTCGCCGAATACACGTAACCATACGCCGGCGGAGTTGTTCCGTCATCATACCTCCGTTGGGGCACGGGCTCCCAGATGATGGCGACGACCGCCGCGTAGCAGTTTTGTTCATTAATTTCACCTGCACCCGCCCAGTCCAAGTAAATCGTTGCGCCGCTAAGTTCCTCGTAGGAGACGAACCGATCGTCGGAACGCAGCAGTCCGTAACGCTGTGTCTCAAAGGTAATCGCCTCATCCATATCGAACCAAGCCATCGCGCGGTCGACCGGCAGGTTCTGATATTCGCGCAGAATTAGCGGTCTGCCGCTTTCAAACTCCTTTTCGCGTATCCTTCGATAGGACCATTTTTCGTGCCAAGTCTCCACGACGCCTTCGTTCATCGCGGCTTTATTGGCTTCGTAGAATTCATCAATCTTTTCCTGACGCACTATGGGGTCGAGCGCGAGATCGCAGTAGATTTTCTGATAATCTTTCCACAGCGCTTCGTGCCTCGGGTGTTTCAACTCAGCCGGCTTTTCGATTGCTGGAAAAGAGCGGGTAGTCCAGCCCGGCTTGTGGCGGAGCCCATATGCTATCGCCTTAACCGCTTTGACCGTATCCACGCAGATGAAATTGGTATTTTCGTCACCGCACTGCATCAGGTCGGACTCCCACCAGTCCATATCTTTCTCCAGCCTCTTGGGATTCCTGATGCTATCAAGGTCGTCGAGGTCGTCCATAATTACCAGCGAGGGACGGTGTGGTCCTATCAGGCTTCCTCGCACTTTACCGCCCCGCGATTGTGGAGCTAAAATCACACCGTTGGAGGTCACGGACTGCCGTTCCGACCATTTCTTATCCCCTTTAAGGTGTTGGAACGCTTCGTTGTATTCGATTTCCGTCCGTATGTCTTTGATACGGTCGATAGCGTTCTCGTAAGTGCGGCTGAGGATGAGGATGAAGTGATCGCACGGCATCTCAAACTCTTCATAGAGATACTTGTAGAAGATACAGTGAAGCGGGTAAATAACCGCCATGCAAGTCGACTTCGAGGAGCCGCGAGGCGCTAAAAAATTCACTTTCTTGCCGCGTTCGCCGCGTGGGATGGCGTTAAAGAAGGCGGTATGGTGCACGCCGAACGGCAGGCGTGTAAATTCCGGGAAATACCGTTTCGCAAAATACGCTATCGACGCGAACCCCGCTATTTCATGGAATTCGCTGTGCTCCTTTGGCGCGAGCTCGAGCTGCATCTTTTCTATTTCTGTGATTTGTTCATTGCAATCTAGGGAAGATAGCCTAGATTGTAACCATTCAAACTTCTGGCATCTTGTCACCGTTTTTCCCCTGCGCTTGCTGCGCGGCATGTTGTTCGTCCCAGCGGCGGGCTACGTTTTCAAACGTTCCGTCCGGCGGTCTGCCGGTATAGTTCGGATGACTTGGATCGTCCTCCGGTTTCCCGGTAGCTGAGGGTTCTTTTTTTTCAGTTTCTACGTGTGTATCTTGGGCGGGATCGTCATGCTGGGCTGCGGCGCGGCGCCCGAATTCCTCCGGGAAGCGTCTTTCCAAGATCCACGCCGCCGCTTGCCATGAGTCCGCATTATGAATCTTTTCCAATAGCCCTGAAGAATAGTCGTTTAACGCCCTGGAGGTCTCGCGTACAAAATACCTGAGAACGTCGTCGCGATTAGGATTTTTGCCCAGCGCCTCTTCTGGGTCCAACGGATCAAGTTCATTGTCCGATGCCTCATTCTGCCAATTGTGATATGTCTTTTCGCAGATGCCCGCACCAATGCACGCATGCTTGATGATAACGCCTTTACGCAAGGCAGCCGCTAAAATGTCTATTCGCTCTTTTGTTAATTTCATGTTGTCTTCTCCCTGGTGCAGTTATCAATTTGTTGTGAACCGCAGCCTGCAATTCTATTTTATTGCCGCCCGCGAATCACGTCTTTTTTTTAGACCGTACAACCTATAAAGTGGTATATATAGTATGTATATTTATATAAACCACCATATTACAGTATGCTGCATAGTTTTGTCAAGCTTTTACAAGTTTTCAGATCGTTGAACATCCCATCCACTCAGCATCCGCGCTCATGCGCTGATTCAAATACTCTACTTAAGATTAAGATCAAATCGCCTCCCGAACCCGTTCCTCACTATGTTGCCAATCCTACCACCTCCGCCCTACCCATCCTACAAATGCTGCATCACCACGAAATTTTGGAAAACTCTTGCAGAAAGTACAAAAAATGACACTACTTTTTTGTAACAAGGTTATAACGACCAAAATAAACTACAACTTTTGAACATACTTAACCCCCGAAACCGTTCACCACTATGCGTTAACCTCTGACGACATCGAAATGCCCCACATATACCTACTACACATATGTAAATCCTTTCGCGCCCGGAACCCGCAAAAACACCGATTCCCTCGCGCCAATTTCCCCTTTTTTTATAGACTGTAAAAACTGTAATTTTGTCTTCCAAAACTATATCACTCACGCAGCGAGTTTTTGTAGGTTGGGTTAAGATCAAACGAGCGAATAGCGAGTGCGATAGTCTTCAATAGTGTTGGGGGTAAGTTCACCGAGCAAGCGACTGGTTAAGGAGCACGATAGCAATTTTAGGCTATAGTTCTCTCCGCTCACCAATACCGCTCCACCCAACCTACGGTCGCTGCGTACTTTAGTGCGATTGAGGCCTACAAATAAACGCTTGCAATCTGATGTGTGATCGAATACAATTTAGGGCATTCTTAGGAGACATGAGGGATGCGGTAATGTGACCTCCTAGCCTTGCCGGAGAGGAATTCTACTTCAAGAGGCGATTCATGATTGAAAAATTGTTCCAGTTACAAGCATCTGGAACGACTGTGAAGCGCGAAATTGTCGCGGGCTGTACAACGTTCATGACACTTTCGTATATAATCTTCGTACAACCGACGGTGCTGTCGGCGGCGGGAATGGATTCCGGCGCAGTGATGGCGGCGACGTGTATTACCAGCGCGTTCGCGATGGTATTGATGGCATTCCTCGCCAATTATCCGATCGCGCTTGCGCCAGGGATGGGGCACAACTTCTATTTCACTTTCACAGTCTGTCTTACGCTCGGTATAGCGTGGCAACAGGCGCTCGGTGCGGTTTTTATTGCGGGGCTAGTCTTTGTCCTGCTCTCCTTTGTCGGTTTGCGCGAAAAGGTGATGGGCATTCTGCCGATTCCGTTGAGGAACGCCATTCCCGCTGGGATTGGGTTGCTGATTGCCCTTGTGGGTTTGGAGTGGGCAGGTCTTATCGTTGACCACCCGGCGACGTATGTCACACTCGGCAGCCTGAAATCGGCGCCGGTGTTGCTGTCGGTGTTCGGATTGGTCGTGATTGCGATTCTTTTCGCTCTAAATGTACGTGGCGCAATTTTAATCGGCATTCTTGCTTCGACGGTTGTCGGACTCATCATCGGGCTGGTAAAGTTCGAGGGAGTTGTTTCTGCACCGCCTTCGATTGCGCCGACCTTCTTCAAGCTCCAGATTCCGAACATATTTGTGAACCCGGAGCTGATTGCAATCATTATCATATTCATATTTCTGGATCTATTCGATACCGTCGGAACCCTGGTCGGAGTCGGGCAACAAGCCGGTTTGATGGTCGACGGGAAGCTGCCGAGGGCACGGCAGGCGCTGTTTTCCGATGCGGTAGCCACCAGCGCGGGTGCACTGCTCGGCACATCAACGGTTACCAGCTACATTGAGAGCGCGTCGGGAATATCCGCAGGAGGGCGCACCGGCTTAACGAACATCGTTACGGCAATCCTGATGCTGCTCGCGTTATTCTTCAGCCCGCTGATAAAGATGGTTGGGGCGGGATACGCTGTCAGTGAAAATATGACCCTGTATCCCGTGATTGCGCCGGCGCTGATTATCATCGGATGTCTGATGCTGAAAAATGTGGTGTCTATCAATTGGGACGATTTCACCGAATCCATCCCCGCATTTCTGACATTGCTGATGATGCCGCTCACGGTAAGTATCACGGAAGGAATTGCGTTCGGGTTTATCTCCTACGCGCTGCTAAAACTCGTCAGCGGTCAAGGTCGGCAGGTGCACTGGCTAATTTACCTGTTCGCCGTGCTTTTCGTAGCGCGGTATATCTGGCTCGTCGGTTAGGTAGTGGCCACACAAAATCGGTAGACACGAGAGGCGGAACGCTGTAGTATAATCGAAGTATTCTTCACCGGGGAGGCAACACATGGTCAGTTTGGGAAGCGGGAGTTTAACGTATGAAGTCTCCGGTGAAAATTGGGGCAACATACCGGAGGATTGGACGTACAAGGAAGCCACGGCTGTCGCTGTGGACTCGAAGGATAACGTCTATGTGTTTAACCGCGGCACACACCCGATGGTTGTTTTTGATCCCCAAGGAAACGTGCTGCGAACTTGGGGCGATGGGATATTCGCGAATCCGCACGGTGTCACTATAGGACCCGACGATTCGGTTTATTGCGTGGACAACTTCGATCACACCGTCCGAAAGTTTACACCTGACGGGAAACTCCTAATGACCCTCGGCGCGGAAAACCAGCATTCGCCCGCGATGAGCGGTATTCCATTTAACGAGCCGACGCACCTCGCTGTCGATCCACACACCGGGGATCTGTATGTTGCCGATGGCTACGCAAATGCGCGGGTTCACAAATTTTCTCCCGACGGTCACCATCTGTTTTCGTGGGGGGAATCCGGCACCGATCCGGGCCAGTTCAATATTGTGCACAACATCGTGACGGACAAAGACGGCTGGGTGTACGTTGCTGACCGGGAGAACCACCGAATCCAAGTGTTTAATTCTAACGGAAAGTACGAGACGCAATGGGTCAACTTGTCGAGGGCAGCCTGCATTTATGTTGACCATCGTGACGATCAGTTGGTTTACGTGGGGGAATACTATGGTGGCATCCAGACAAACGTCGCAGGAAAGCGCTTGGGACCTCGAGTCTCCATTCTAGACCTCAAAGGGAATGTGTTGGCACGGGTGAGCGACGTATCCTACGGCGACGAGCCCGGCAGGTTTTATTCACCCCACGGGATTGCAGCCGACTCAAAAGGGGATATCTATGTCGCAGAGGTCTCCTGGAGCGACTATGGCAGTAGCATGGATCCACCAAGAGAGTTGCGTTCGCTCCAGAAATTGATTAGGCAGGGTTAAAACTGTTTAAAACTCCTCGATGGCTGCTCCGCCGGGAACAAGGGGATCTTGTCGCCATCTGAGCTGCTGGTTCAGCGCATCAATTTGGACGTTGGGAGGATGGTGTTATGCCCGATGCTGCCTCAATCATTCCGACACAGCGGGAAATTCATGAGACGAACGTCGACGCGGATCCTCGTCTGGAGTGCGATGTCGCCTTTTTCCTGAGATGGGGCTACCTCGTCGTGGACAATGCGATTTCAATGGATCAGGTCGAGACGTTGCGCGGCGCCCTGGATGAGAGCTATCAACGGCGTCAATCTCAGTTCATTGGCGAGCTTCTGGAAGAGGACGACCGTTTCAGTTTTCTGCTTGACAACCCGCCCGTCTTCAACCGTATACGCGCGCTATTGGGAAGTTGCGTTCAACTTCACAGCGCAACCGGCAGAGTGACCGAGTCCGGTACGCCCGATCAGGACTGGCATCGTGACAATCCTTGGCCGATGGAGCCTTCTGGTACACCGTCCGGCAGCCTGCCGCCGGGCCACATCAACTGTGGCTATTACCTAGACGAAATTACGATGGATAACGGTCCAATCGTTATCGTGCCTGGGAGCAGCAGGGCGCCTTTTCGGCCGCCCAGTGGCAGTGTGCCGATGCCTGACCAAAAATATGTGCTTGCCAAGCCCGGTCAAGCGGTGATCTTTGACGGATGGACTTGGCATCGGGGCACCGAGAACAGATCTTCAGAAAGGCGCCGCGTCTGTCTAATGTGCTATCAAAACGCTTGGATGAAGTCCCGTGAACCCTTTGACGGTCCTCGTGTGACGCGATTACGTGAGGAAGGCTCGACAGAACGTAAGCTGCTGCTGGGCGGTATTCGAGCATGGTAAATTCAGGTTCAATAGCATCGTCTTCCCAATCACTGAGGGACTCAAACCAGAGCAGACCGAGAATAACAGGAGATGCGCTTGAGTCATGGGTTGGATCCACTATGCGCTCATCACCGCTTTGGCGTTGGCGAGTGCTGATTTTTTCGTGAAACTTGCAGCAGGTAGACTTTCGAATAGCTTGGGGCTGCTGTTATACGGGAGTTGTACATTCCTCACAGGGGTGGTCTGGGTCGCGTGGCAGTGGGCTCACGGTGTACCACAACATGCTCAGACATCGGGCGTTTTGGCGGCTTTGGGTGTGGGAGTGGCATTCAGCGGGGTTACGTTGGGGCTGTACACCACCTTCGGCGCAGGGGTGCCAATTTCCGTTGGCGCACCGGTTATCCGGCTTGGAGGGTTGGTGTTGGCGAGCTTAGCTGGTTTAATTCTGCTTCACGAACCGCTCACGCTACGATATGTCATTGGTATGATTCTGGTCTGCAGCGGTGTTTATCTGATTATCGCAAGGTAGGCATAAATCAAGCGGATTGTTCAGAACTTGTTTTTTTCAATCCGCGATGCGCAAGAATTGTCGTTGAAAATTACTAGAAGTTCATATGTCCAATAAAGTCTACTCTAAAATACCGAATTCAACCCCAGATTCCAACTCCGAACCCTTTCAATCTTTTCACAATCTCGACTCATCGGGCATGACGCGCGTTCAGTTGCTCATCTTAATCGGATTAGCAGTGCTCTTCGCTGCGTTGGCCATGCCGTCCTGGCTGCAATATCGCAAGGTAAGTCAAGCGGACGGCGATGTCGAAGAGATTGCGATAGCCATCCAAAAGTATCATAGATATACCGGCGAATACCCTAAGGCGTTGAAAGACCTCATCACCAATCCGGGGGTTGCGGGTCGGCGAGCGAGCTCGCTCGAATCCCTCCCAGAAACGCCTTGGGGCGGCGGCTATCAGCTCCTCTCAAATTCGTACAAAGTTTGTATCCCGGTCAATCATCCCCGCGCTCCTGAAAAGTATCGTGTCGCCGGCATTGCTGAGATTAGCCGTGTTTACCTCGTAGATCGAGAAAAGGCGGAACGATATTGGTGGTAGTACGAGTGGAATGCGGGAATCGAGAGTGTTAGGGAAATAGCATGCAAAGGAGTTAGTATGGCTAAGCGCATTGGTGTTTTGACAGGCGGTGGAGATACGAGTGCGCTCAACGCAACTCTCGAAGGCGTGGCGCTCAAGGCAGAAGAACTCGGGTTTGAATTGATTGGATTTATGAAGGGATGGCAAGGTGTTCTCAACGGCGGGTCCTACTTTACCCTCACACCGGATCTACTTGACGAAAATCAAGGCGGTAGCCTGCTCAAAAGCTCGCGGACGAATCTCATCGCCGAGAACAAGATGGATGAAGCTATTGATAATCTCCGCAAATTTCACATTGATGGACTTATCCCAATCGGTGGCGATGACACGTTGAGCATTGGCGCCGCGCTCTCGGAAATCTTCACCACAACATTTGTCGCCAAAACGATTGATAACGATGTCGGTCTAAATGCTCCGAACGGCGATTCTGTTGATTATTCGAAGATAGTCAACTACTTCTGTCTAGGTTTCCCGACAGCCGCGAACCGTCTAATTGATTGCGTACGCGATTTACGAACGACCGCATATTCGCACGATAGGGTTTTCTTTGTTGAAACGATGGGGCGGCACGCTGGTTGGCTCACGCTGTCCTCTGCTTTTGGACACGCAGATCTGATTGTTGTGCCCGAAGTGCGTTACGATCCAGATCGGCTTGCAGCCGCAATTGAAAAGAAATATGCCGAGAAGGGCAACGTCATCGTCGTTGTTGCGGAAGGGATACGGAATCAGAAAGGTGAATTAATGATAAGTTCGCAGGAAGAAATTGATGCTTTTGGAAACACCACGCCCGGAGGCTGTTCAGAACTCATTGCAGCCGCGATGAAAAGGCGTCTTTCACCAGCAATTCCAGTGTCTAGTTTCCGCCATCTCATCCTGGCACATCTCCAGCGGTGTGGAGGTCCCATACCGATAGATCGGGATTCCGCGGTCAAGGCGGGAAGGTTAGCTGTAGACGCCATCGCCAACGGGCAGGTAAACCATGTCGCAGCTATTACACGCACAGAAGCGGGGTTTCAGCCAAAGTTGTTTCCTTTAGATGAGATTATCAAGCTTGATGATGCCGGTAGGGTCATCCCTCGTAATATAGACCTCCGCTTTTATGATGCGGAAAATCACCAGATTTCACGTGCTGGCAGTGGATATTTCCGCCCTATTTTCGGCGACATGCCTAGACCATATTATGTTCCTTTGACTGAGTTGGATATCCAACACATCTAAGTCGAGATATAATTGAGGCCGCGGATGGACTTTAGCTGAACTTGTTGGTATCAATATTTCTAGTTGCCAATTTTCGAAAACTCGGGCTATTACCTAATGATTAATGATATTCTGCCCGCGCTGCGCATCGAAAGTGGTATGCCGAAGTCGTTCTAGGAATCATTTCCTGAGAGTATGCTATGAAATTTGGTGAATTTGAGTTGTTTGTCATTAACGCTGGCACATTTCGTTTGGATGGCGGAGCGATGTTCGGCACCATTCCCAAGGTTATTTGGGAGAAAACGAATCCCGCTGATGAGCGCAATCGAATTCTGATGGGTCTTAATTGCCTCCTAATCCGGAGTCCCACAGAGATTATCTTGGTCGACACAGGCATCGGGACGATTTACGACGAAAGATTCGCCTTTCTGTATGACGTGGACAGGTCTCAGACCGATCTGGTAAGAAGCCTTGCCGCCGCGGGTGTACGAGCAGCAGATGTCACCAAGGTGATTCTAACACACCTGCATTTCGACCACTGCGGAGGGAACTGTTTCATGGATGGCAACGGCGAATTAAAGCCCACACTTGCGAATGCTGTTTATTACATCAATCGAGACGAGCTAGCCTACGCCAAGCAGCCGGACAATCGTAGTAGACCTAGTTATCTGTCACACAGTTGGGAACCGCTCGAAGACCGTGGGCAACTGATGCTTACGTCTCATGACGAGGAGATTTCACTCGGAGTATCGGTTATGTCCGCACCGGGTCACACGGCGAATCATCAGGTCGTTATGGTGCGATCGGAAGGACGAACTGCCTGTTTTCTTGCAGATCTTGTACCGACGCCTTCGCACCTCAAAACACACTATGTCATGGGATACGATCTCTTTCCGAAGACTACAATGGAAACCAAGGAACGGGTGCTGAAGCAGGCGTGGGAGGAAAACTGGCTGCTTATTTTCGAACATTCAGCGGAGGTTGCCGCCGGTTATCTGACGCCGGAGTTGCAGCTTAAACCGGTCGAAATGGCTTCATTGTAAATATCGCAATAGAAATTTTAGCAAGACGGGTTCGTCAATTGACTTTCTTTTTTTTCGTCGCAGATTAGGTTGTGACACACAAGCTGTCACAATGACAACTCAAGTATATCATCCCCTCAAGTAACGCTCACTATCAAGTTGGGAATAAATTTTACAATGGTATCAGATAGACCGATTAGGGTTCGATTCGCACCTTCTCCAACGGGATTCCTCCACATTGGAGGTGCACGCACAGCCCTATTTAACTGGCTTTTTGCAAGACATTTCGGTGGGACATTCATTCTCCGACTTGACGATACTGATGAAGCGAGATCGACGGAGGAATCCACCCGCTCAATCTTTGAGTTACTAGAATGGCTCGGGCTCGATTGGGATGAAGGGCCTATCGTGGGCGGACCTCATGGATCATATGTCCAATCCGAACGACATAATCTCTATCAAGAATACATACACAGATTGCTTGACAGCGGTGCTGCATATTATTGCTATTGTACTGCCGACGAATTGAAGCAGATGCGGGAAAGTGCTCGCGCCGAAGGACGACAGCCCCACTATCCGGGAATATGTCGACATTTAACAGAGGAGCAGCGGCGCGGGCTCGAAGCACAAGGACGAAAACCGACAGTTAGGCTAAAAATCTCAAGCGGCACAATTATCGTGCACGATTTGGTTCAGGGCGAGGTGAAGTTTGAAGCCGATACGCTCGATGACTTCATTGTTGTCAAATCCGACGGGTTTCCTTTGTACAATTTTACATCTGCAATTGATGACTATGAGATGCAGATTTCTCATGTTATTCGCGGCAAAGATCACTTAACCAATACCCCAAAACAAATATTAATCTATCGCGCTCTCGGTTTTGGATTACCGCATTTCGCTCACCTGCCGCTTGTGCTTGGAAGCAGCAAAGGTGAAAAACTCAGTAAACGGCGGCACGGCGATTTGGTTGCTGTGGGTACGTACCGTGACGCTGGATATTTGCCAGAAGCAATGGTAAACTTCCTCGTGCGGCTTGGCTGGTCCTACGACGACAGATCGGAGATTTTCTCTAGAGATGAACTCATTGAAAAATTCACCATTGAGCGTATCGGAAGAAGTGAGGGTGTCTTTGACATCAAAAAACTCCAATGGCTGAATCAAACCTACATTATGAAGCTTGACCTATCTGCACGGGCCGAGGCGGCGATCCCCTTTCTACGGAAGGACGGGTTACTGGATACCGATTTAGCAAAAGAGCGTAGGGCTTGGCTAGAGAAGATTGTAGAGGCAATTGAGGATCGGATGATAACTTTGGCGAACATTACCGATTACAGTTACTTCTTCACAGACACTTTTAACTATGACCCGCGGGCAGTCAAGAAGTGGTGGAAAGGCGACCCCGCCAGAATTTTGCAAGGTTTGCGCGAGGTTTTAAGTGTAATCGAAGTGTTTGAAGTGGATAAAATCAAATCCGCAATCTGGGATTATCTGGACGAAAAAGGAATCAAGCGCATTCACGGTATGCAGCCATTAAGAGTTGCGCTCACGGGAGCCTCCGGCGGACCGGGCCTGTTTGATATTATCGTCCTGCTAGGCAGGGAGAAAGTAATCGAAAGATTGGATCGAGCAGTCGACTATATTCAGACTGCGAACTGACATAACAATGACACGAAAATCATACGGTTTTTTAATCTTTGTATTCCTCGTCTTGTGTCTTATCGCTCATGGTGACTCTGGTGATACTCATGATGCTCACGGAAGAGAAGGCTGGATTGAATCCAATTTTGGAAATCTCCACACGATTTGGCTGTTTGTTATCATCGCGGTAACGCTTTATCTCCTTGGGAAGGGAGCAGATATGCTGGTAGACCAAGCTGTTACCCTTTCGACCCGATGGGGCATCCCGCAAACGCTAATCGGAGCTACAATTGTCAGTCTTGGGACAACGACGCCTGAAGCCGCTGTTTCCGTTTTGGCCGCCGTTCAGGGAGATCCGGACATCGCTCTCGGGAACGCGGTTGGTTCAATCATTTGCGATACTGGACTCATCCTCGGTACCGCCGCACTGATCGCCCCTCTACCACTCAATCGAAAAATTGTCAATCGTCAGGGCTGGCTGCAACTGGGAGCAGGGCTCCTGCTGGTGATTGCCTGTCTGCCCTTTAGTTCATTGGATGAAACGTTCTCAGCGGGCGGTCGGCTTCCTCAGTTCATGGGTTTTGTCTTTCTTGCCCTGCTTGGTGTTTATCTGTGGCAGTCTATTCGTTGGTCACGCGATGTCGGCAGCACGATAGAAGCGGATCATCACGAGGACAATTCTGCTAATACATTTGTTGTCGTCATTAGATTGGCGTTCGGCATTATATTGGTCGTTGGCGCTTCATCGGTTCTGATTCCGGCGGTTAAGATTGTTGCCGTAAGATTAAATGTCCCCGACAGCATCATTGCTGCAACATTGGTGGCGTTCGGCACTTCGCTTCCGGAATTCGTTACGGCGGTGACAGCCGCAAGAAGAGGACACGGCGAACTCGCCGTTGGAAACGTCATCGGCGCAGACATCCTCAACGTTTTATTTGTCGCCGGCGCGTCTGCTGCTGTTACGAGCGGTGGGTTGGAAGCGCCACCGCATTTTTTCCTCCTGCTTTTCCCACTCATGTTATTTATCTTGGTCGTTTTTCGGGTCGGGATACTTGCCTCGGGTGACAGCTTGAAGCGTCCTTTCGGCGTCGTGCTAATCGGTGCCTATATTCTTGTGACGGCCCTGAGTTATCTTATGCTATAACATTTGACTGTGCTCATCGAGTATTGGTGATAACTCTCCTAGAATCTAAGGGATTGGGAATGTCTCAACAGGAGATAATGGAGAAAATAATGAACGCAAAAATTAGTGTGTTGCCCGGAGACGGAATTGGTCAAGAGGTAACCACTGAAGCGGTTCGCGTCTTAAATGTAATTCAAGAGAAATATGGACATCGCTTTGAATACGAATACGCCCTAATCGGCGGTTGTGCTATCGATAAGATGGGGACGGCTTTGCCCCCTAAGACGTTAGATCTTTGCCGGGCCTCCGATGCAATCTTATTCGGTGCGGCTGGGGGACCTAGTTGGGATGATGTGCCCAGTGAAGGACGCCCTGAACGAGCGGTAGCTACCATTCGCAAGGAACTAGATCTCTTCGTGAACCTCCGCCCGATTCGGGGAAGGAAAGCACTCGTTCCTGTGTTGCCTGTTAAGGCTGAGCTGATCGGTGAAGGCTTGGATTTTGTCGTCATCCGTGAGTTGGCTGGCGGCATCTACTACGGTGAACCGCGAGGATTCGTTAAGGAAAACGATGGGGAACGTGGGTTCAATACCATGTCTTACACCACCAGAGAAGTCGATCGTGTGGTGCGTGAAAGTTTTGAACTGGCGCGAAAGCGATCAAAAAAGCTGACCTCGGTGACAAAGGAGAATATGCTTGAATGTTCAAGGCTTTGGCGTGAGGTTGCGGCAAAAGTTAGTCAGGATTATCCTGATGTGGACACGGAGCATATTTTGATTGATGCGTGCGCATACTACATCATTCAGAACCCCAGCCAATTTGATGTCATCGTGACTGGGAACATCTTCGGAGATATCCTCTCTGATGAAGCCGGTGCATTGGTTGGTTCGCTGGGTATGTGTCCCTCAGCAAGCTACGGGAATACAAGGCAAGGATTATATGAACCAATCCACGGCACTGCCCCGGACATCGCAGGGAACGGCATCGCCAATCCAATCGCTGCCATCCTAAGCGCAGGACTCCTTCTTCGTCACACCTTCGATCTCAACTCGGAGGCTGAGGACATTGAAGCCGCTGTTGATAGCATTATCGATCAGGGTTATCGTACCATTGATATTCAGCAAACCGGACTGAAAACCGTGGGTACCGTCGAAATGGCGGACGCAATTATTGCCGAAATTCGATCCGATTCCTGAAGCGTAGTAAGCTCATGGAAAAAGTTGATTATGATCGGAATCTTTACAAGAATTATCAGCGGGGTCGCGCACTTTCCGAGGAAACGATTCAACTCTGGATGGGGGCAATTGCGAAGTATCTTCCCAAGCCGAGTGGCTTTACCGTTCTCGATCTTGGATCGGGGACCGGTCGATTTGCACCTCATTTGGCGGAGTATTTTCATGCGTGCGTCATCGGTGTCGAACCATCGGATAGAATGCGTGAAATTGCTGCGGACAATAATACGGATTCAAGAGTTTCGTATTTCAAGGGCAAGGCTGAACGCATCCCCGTACACGATCAGCAGTGCGATTTTGCTTTCCTATCAATGACCATCCACCACTTTGACGACCTAGTGCTCGGCTGCCGGGAGTTGTATCGTGTGCTAATACCGGATGGTCTAGTGTTTATCCGAAATGGGTTCAAGGATCGAATGGATAGGGTGAGATACCACGAATTCTTTCCAAGCGCATGGGGAATCGACAACCAGAATTTACCGAGCACCGACGAGATTGAGGCGTTTTTCGTCGCCAATGGTTTTGAAAGTGTGGCTTTGGAACGCATCGTGCAGCAGATCAACGAGAGTTTTCAGGCGTACTATCAACGTATCAAGTCGAAATCATTGTCAACATTTGAGTTCATTTCAGATGAGGAATTTCGAGCGGGGTTGCTTGCGATGAAAAAAGCTGCGGATATTGAAAAAGAACCATCGCCTGTGACTGAAGTGTTTGATTTGTTGGTTTTCAAGAAGCGTTAGTTGCAAGGAAATCTCTTTGGGTATGTCTGAACTTCGCAGGGAATACACCGACGCCGGCTTGGATGAGCGAGACTTGGATGCGAATCCCTTTATGCAGTTTGAGCAGTGGTTTCAAGAGGCGATTGACGCGAAAATCGATCTGCCGGATGCGATGACGCTTGCGACATCAACGAAGGACGGCGTACCTTCGGCAAGGATTGTACTGTTTAGGGGACACGATGAGCGGGGATTCGTTTTTTATACGGACTACGGAAGCCAAAAAGGGCAGGAACTTGCAGAAAATCCGAATGCAGCGCTGGTTTTTTACTGGCGAGAACTGGATCGGCAGGTGCGTATTACTGGGCGGGTGAGCAAGGTTTCTCGTGAAAACTCCAACAACTATTTTCAGAGCCGGCCCCTCGGCAGCCGTTTGGCTGCGTTGGCGTCAAGGCAGAGCGAAGTTATCACTGACCGAAAGGACCTGGAAAAACGATTCAAACAGTTGAAAAAGCAATATCAGGACGGAGAGGTCCCGCTTCCGTCAAATTGGGGTGGCTACCGTTTATTCCCCAACATGATTGAGTTCTGGAGTGGTCGCCCAAACCGCTTACATGACCGTCTTCGTTACACCCGCCAACGCGACAATGATTGGCGAATTGAGAGAGTTTTTCCGTGAAAGGAGACGTTTGAAGAGATGTTTTCAGCGCTAAAACAGGAACACCAACACAAGAGGAATTCCGAAAAGCCCATGTGAACCGAAAAAATGTAATATGGTAGCGTGAAAATTCGCTGATTATAGTTAGTGTTTTAGCCATTGCCTTTTTGCTTCGTGCCTAAAATAAATCCTGCCGATTTAGGTTTTGTTAGATGTCGTATGCTAAAGAAGTTGTCTCCCAGCCGCACCTGCCTCGAGATCGTGCCAGTAGTGAATTTCCATTTCCCCCGACTTCCAGCAGAGATAGACTTCTCTGCCCTCTCGCAAGTGCGGAAAGTCAATCAACCCTTCATCTACACCTTTCAACAGGCAGCCGTGCGAACGGATGCGCTCGACAATTTGGTGGAATCGCGCAACGGCTTGGATAAACTGGGGCGAATTGGGATGTCCGCCATTTTGGTGAACAATCTCAAAAAGAGGAGTCAATTTTGCCCCGAGCGCCTCTAGTTTCAGTCGAAGCACCTTTAACGCTGTTATGTATTTTTCCAACTTCGGAATAAGTTGGTTTGCTTCTTCTACGGTAAAGTATCTCTTTCGCTGCATCGTTATTCTCTCTTCCTAAATTTTGAACGACTACGACGGCCATAGAGGAGACATTACAGAACTGAGAAACACGGTTCTCAGCCCCCTAAAGTGTACCTCAAATTCAGCGAAATGACAAACGAAAATCATCATTTGACTTACACAACCGGTGAAAATGAAAAGCGTTTAACGAGATCTGCGGGAATTATCAGCATTGCCGTGATAGGTTCGCGTCTGCTTGGGCTTGTGAGAGAACAGGTGATTGCCTATTTTTTTGTTTCAGGTACCAGCGCCGACGCTTTCTACGCCGCTTTCCGCATCCCGAATCTAATGCGGGATCTCTTCGGTGAAGGGGTGCTGAGCAAGGCATTTGTTACAACGTTCACGGCAACAGAGATGGAAGATGGTAAAGAAGCTGCATGGCGTTTAGCAAGCCGGATTTTTAATATAACGGCTCTAGTGCTCATGGGGCTCACGCTCATTTGTGTCTTTGCCGCACCGTTCATCGTTGATATACTGTTTATTGGTAAAGGGTTTCACGATGTTGCCTTAAATCCTTCAGAACACTCCGGCATCAGTAGTAAACGAGATTTAACGGTCTATCTCACGCGAATTATGCTCCCGTTCCTAATCGTGGTTTCGCTTGCAGCAGTTGCGATGGGATTACTCAACAGCAGGGGGAAATTTGGCGTTCCCGCCTGTGCTTCGTTGTTTTTTAATCTCGGATCAATCGTTGTTGGCGTTTGGGGATATTACACCCTCCCCCGTATAGGACTACACCCTGTAACAGGTATGGCATTCGGTGTACTCGTGGGAGGTACATTGCAGTTCATAATTCAGGTTCCATTGATGTGGCGGTGTGGGTTTCGCTATCGCCTGATCGTCAGCTTCCGTGATGAGCGGGTGAGGCAGGTGATGCGTCTGATTGGACCTATGATTTTGGGGGTTGCTGCGCTACAGGTGAACCTGTTCGTGAACTCAATTTTCGCATCAGAAGGTAAAGGCTGGATGACGTGGATTATTCGGGCATTTCGACTGATGCACCTGCCAATCGGGATTTTTGGTGTGGCGATTTCTACTGCGGCGTTGCCGAATCTCACGAAGTTGATTGCACGGGGAGAGGTGGAAAGCTTCCGTCAATCTTTTTCGTATGCCCTGCGTCTAATACTGTTGTTGACACTGCCCGCTTCTGTTGGATTGATGGTATTGGGCGATCCGATATGTCGACTCGTCTTTGAGTGGGGCAGGACAGGTCCGATTGACACGAGCCAAACAGCGGGTGCACTGTTGTGCTATGCCTTTGGATTGTGCGGTTTCTCAATGGTCAAGATTGCAACGGACGGATTTTATGCTTTCAACGACACCCGCACCCCTGCCAAGGTGAGCCTTTGCACGGTCGCACTCAACATTGTGTTAAACTATCTTCTTATATATCAGTTCAATTTCGGGCACCGCTCGCTTGCGCTGTCGACATCCTGCACGATTACCTTGAACTGTCTGACTCTTCTCGTCCTCTTGCGACGCAGAGCTGGGGGATTGGGTTTGCGCGGAATATGGGCGCTTTTTGTCAAAATCGTTGCGGCTGTTACTGGAATGGGCTTCATCTGTATGTGGACGAACACATGGCTTGAGAATTCGCTTGGCATCGAGATCCTCATCGCAAGAGTAATCGGCGTGTTTGTCCCAATCGGGATAGGCGTTGTTGTTTTCTTTGGGTTGGCTAAACTCCTGAAGATTAGAGAATTGAGTCAACTGTTTGACGCAATTGTCCGTCGTCGATAGCCGCAATCAAGTAAGATATTTTTCTTGAAACTGCCCGATACCTGTGTTACAATCTGAGTTTCCCAAAATTGCGGGTCGTGCGACTGCCTAACTTATAATATATACTATCAGCTAACAGATGATTAGCGATGTTGTTCTGAGAAATTCGAGAAAAGCGTTCCTGTGCTTCACAGCTTTGTGGCTTTCCTTGTGCAGCATAACAACTGTGGTATCTGCACAGACCGCCGAGCAGATTGCCGAAAAAGCGTTAGCCGCTACGGTCTATTTAGAGATGACGGATAGGAACGGCAAAACTCTCGGCTTTGGGAGTGGTTTCTTCGTCGGGAAGAATCAGATCGCCACCAACTTCCACGTTATTGAGGGAGCGGCAAAGGGCACCGCAAAACAGGTCGGCAAATACACGAAATATACCATCGAAGGAATATCCGCGACAGATAAAAAAAACGACCTCGCTATCGTAAAGGTCACGGCGTTTGGGGTGAAACCGCTTCCGCTCGGCGACAGCGAGACGGTTAGAATCGGCGAGACGGTATACGTCGCGGGCAACCCGAGAGGGTTGGAGGGTACGTTCTCAGATGGAATCATCAGCAGTATACGCGAACTGAACACTCGAAAACGACTTCAGATGACCGCCCCGATTTCACCGGGCAGCAGCGGTGGACCCGTCTTAAACGGCAATCGCGAAGTCATCGGGGTCTCTTTCATGATTATAGAAGGCGGGCAAAATCTAAATTGTGCCATCCCTTCAAACTATCTCAAAGCACTAATTAAGCAGTCTGAACCCGCGAAACCTTTCCGGCGTGGGTCTATATCTGCCGAGACCTACTTCATTCGAGGCAATGTAGAACACACGCTAAGCAACTATAGTGAAGCCATCACTGCCTATACCGAGGCATACAACAACCGGGGGCTACTAAGGGCAGATCGGGCGAACATGCCGCGGCAATTGCCGATTATGATACGGCAATCCGTTTGAAACCCGATTATGCCGAGGCATACAACAATCGGGCAATTGTGAAGGTCATGCTTGATCGCACCGGGGCGGCCAAGCAAGATTTGAATACCGCATTGGAGCTCGCCGATCGATCCGGCGATGAGAGCCTCAAAGCCACGATTGAGAAAGCTCTCAAGCTAATTGAGTAACATGGATAGATTACTGAACAACGTTCGCTTTTCCGTACAAACCGCACACGATGTTGACATCTCAACGGCATGGATGAGGACAGTTACCCAAGGTGTCGTTGTGAAGCTAGAGAGGCATTGCCAACAGATAATCAACAATTTTGTTTTGAACAATCCGAGAAAAGCGTTCCTGTGCTTCACAGCTTTGTGGCTTTTTCTGTGCAGCATAACAACTGCAGTATCTGCAAGAAATACACAGACCGCCGAGGAGATTGCCGAGAAAGCGGTAGCGGCTACCGTCTATTTAGAGATGACGGATAGTAACGGCAAAACTCTCGGCTTTGGCAGCGGCTTCTTCGTCGGGCAGAACCTGATCGCCACCAACTTCCACGTTATTGAGGGAGCGGCAAAGGGCACCGCAAAACAGGTCGGCAAATACACGAAATATACCATCGAAGGAATATCCGCGACAGATAAAAAAAACGACCTCGCTATCGTAAAGGTCACGGCGTTTGGGGTGAAACCGCTTCCGCTCGGCGACAGCGAGACGGTTAGAATCGGCGAGACGGTATACGTCGCGGGCAACCCGAGAGGGTTGGAGGGTACGTTCTCAGATGGAATCATTAGCAGTATTCGCAAGGGTTACACCCGAAAGCGGCTCCAAATGACCGCCCCGATTTCCCCAGGAAGCAGTGGTGGTCCAGTGTTAAACGCCAATGGGGAAGTCATCGGTGTCTCGTTCATGACTATTGACGGCGGCCAGAACCTGAACTTTGCCATTCCGTCAAGGTATCTTAAGGTATTACTTAAGCAGGCGGAGCCAGCGAACCCTTTCCAGCGAGGGGAACAATCCATATCTGCCGATCCATACAACAATCGGGGGAATACGAAGGCTGACCCAGTCGGACTCGTCGCCGCTATCCTCGATTACGACAAGGCAATCCGACTGAAACCCGGTCACGCTGATGCCTACGTCAATCGGGGAGTTTTGAAGGCTAAATTAAGCCATTACTTGGGCGCCATTGCCGATTTTGACACTGCTATCCGTCTGAAACCCAATGATGCCGATGCCTACTACAATCGGGGAAATGCTAAGGCAAAATCAGGAGAACAGTTCGCCGCCATCACCGATTTTGACACAGTGATTCGCCTTAAACCCAATTACCTCGTTGCCTACGTCAATCGGGGGAATGCGAAGGCTGACTTAGGTAAACACGTCGCCGCCATTGCCGATTATGACGAGACAATCCGCCTCAGCCCCGGTTTCGCCACCGCCTACTACAATCGGGGAAATGCGAAGCGAAGAATAGGCAAACACGTCGCCGCTATCACCGACTATGATACAGCGATTCGCCTGAAACCTAATGATGCCGCTACCTACTTCAATCGGGGGAGAGCGAAGACTCTACTAGGGCACACTCGAGAATCCAAGCAGAATCTTCGAACCGCTTTGCAGCTTGCGAACCAGGCTGGCGATGAGAACCTCAAAGCCAAGATTCAGTTAATGCTCAGGTCAATTGAGCTGAGTTCCCAACTATCGCAATGAGGACGGTTACCAATTGAACAAATCCTTGAGTGAATTCGATCCGCAAATTGTTGATATAATGCGCCTAGATTTGGATCGGCAGAGAAACTGCCTCACGCCAGTTCCATTGGGAAATTACGCGGGCAAAGCGGTTATGCGGATGCAGAGCAGCATCCTTGCTAACAAAGATGCCAAAGGTTATCCGGGGGACCGATATTTCAATGGCAGCGAGTTTACAGATCAAATAGAGACACAGTCACAATTTGAATTGCCTAGAGAACGGTGTGGGTTGGGTTGAGAGCATATATCTATTAAGGAGAAGCATTGTTCTGTTTTTGAGAAGGTGGCGTTGTAAATCTAGAAGCGATACAAACGGATGATGAGCAATTTAGTTATGAAAAATCCGAGAAATGCGTTCCTGTGCTTCACAGTATTGTGGCTGTCCTTGTGCAGCATAATAACTGCAGCGGATGCACAGACCGTCGAGGAGATTGCTGAAATAGCGTTAGCGGCTACGGTCTATTTAGAGATGACAGATAGGAACGGCGAATCCGCGGGTTTTGGCAGCGGTTTCTTTGTCGCGCAGGACCAAGTAGCTACCAACTTCCACGTTTTTGAGGGAGCGGCGAAAGGTACGGCGAAGCAGGTCGGCAAATACACGAAATATACCATCGAAGGTATATCCACGACTGATAAAGAAAACGACCTTGCTATCCTAAAGGTCACGGCGTTTGGGATCGAACCACTTCCCCTCGGTGACAGCGAAACGGTTAAAATTGGCGAGACGGTTTATGTTGCGGGCAATCCGAGAGGGCTGGAAGGCACGTTCTCGGATGGCATAATCAGCAGTCTCCGCGAACGGTACACCCGAAAACGGATCCAGATGACCGCCCCAATTTCACCGGGCAGCAGCGGAGATCCCGTCCTAAACGGCAAAGGCGAAGTTATCGGTGTGTCATTCATGACTATTGAAGGTGGTCAGAACCTCAATTTTGCCATTCCGTCAATCTATCTCAAAGCACTGCTTGAGCAGTCTGTGCCAGCGAAACCTTTCTCGCAAGACAATGAATTCATTTCTGCGGAGACCTGCTTCAGTCGAGGCTGTGCAAGCTACATGCTAGGGGACTATAGTGACGCCAATGCTAACTATACCCAGGCAATCCGCCTGAAACCCAATTATGCAGGTGCTTATTACGGTCGGGCGAATGCCAAGTATAATTTAGGGGAACGCATTGCCGCCATAGTCGATTATAACGCTGCAATCCGCCTGAAACCCGATTTGGTCCAGGCTTATTACAATCGGGGGAGAGCGAAGGCTCTACTAGGTCACACTTGGGGGGCGAAGCAAGATTTTCGAAACGCATTGCAGTTCGCAAACCGGTTCGGTGATGAGAGCCTCATAGCCAAGATTGAGGAAGTTTTCAAGCTAATTGAATAGCACCGTCTGAATCGGGGCGTGGATGGAAAACTAAAGTTTTCGGTGGGTTGTATGCTTTCATTTAAGGTACTATTCGGAGTCTAAAATGGATCTAGGATTGTTTGAAGCGGGTAATATGAGCTATCAGGTTCCAGACAAAGAATATGTTTACAGTGCTTTGTTGCGCTACAATTACCTACCTATGGGCAAACTACAGGGGGACGATATTCCGTTCAAAGTCTTTTCTACCGAAGACTTCATGCCTGATGTAGTTAATGAAATGCTTGAGAAACATGGGATGGCGAAACGTAGAGGGTACGATCAGATAGAATACCGTACAAATCGATTTAATAACGTGACGCGCCTTATGCACGTCTGTGTAAATGTATGGCAGAAAACTGGGCTAGATTGGCGCACATATGTACGAATCCTCACAGCCGCCTGAAACCAGCACAACATGATGATCGCAGACTGATATTGGGAGAATATGAGCATCTAGAGCAGGTTTCGATGATGGATAGTGAAAAATTCCAAGATTTGAGGTTAATGTTGAAAATTTCAACCGGTAAATTTTACCGGGTAAAGGCGGACATTTCATCGTTCTTCCCCTCTATCTATACACATTCAATTTCCTGGGCATTGGTCGGTCTTGATGAAGCAAAGGCAACTTCAAGGAAAAACCACCTATGGTACAATCAACTTGATAAGGCCCAGCGAGACTTAAAAAGACAAGAAACACAAGGGATACCTATTGGTCCGGCTACGTCAAATATTATCTCCGAACTCATTTTATTCAAGGTTGATGAAGCATTACGTGACATAAATGGCGAAAGTTATCAATTTACACGGTATATTGATGATTATGAATGCTATTGTGATACCCGGGAGCAAGCAGAGAATTTTATCTTGAACCTTGAGCGAACATTACGAAAGTACCTTTTGAATCTCAACCCAAGAAAAGTGCTGATTGAAGAATTGCCCCTCGGGTTTCATGACGAATGGGTAATTGTCTTGAGAAATGGTTTACCATCTGAACGGAAACCTTCTCCTAGGGACATCATGAATTTTCTGGATTCTGCAATTGACCTCCAAAAGCGCTATCCTGAATCTAATGTCCTGAAATATGCTACGCGTACACTCGCCAATTCGAAGAAACTTGATATTGACAGTGCTAGTGTTTTTCTGGAATATCTCATAGCCATTGCGGTTCACAAGCCTAGCGTACTTCCAATTCTTTGTCAGATCGCAAAGGAGCATAGCGTGAATTCAGATTTGAAAATTGATTCTGTTTTGAAGCAATCTATCAAGTTCCGACGTTCTGACGCCATTTGTTGGAGTTTGCATTTCATAGGTATCTGCGGCAGAAAAGTTAGTGACGACTTCGCGAAAGATATCGTTGAGACAGAGGATTGCATGTCAATGGGGATGCTTGTCGCATTGAATCAACATCGAGATAAAGTCGTTGATTTCCTTGACTGCAACATTAATCCCGTTTCAGAATATGACTGTGACCAATACTGGATTCTTATCCATGAGTTAGCTCCAGACTGTCCACAATTCAACGATTATCGTGAGGAATCTGGATTGAAGTTCCTCGGAAACAAAAATGTACATTTTATAAAGCTGATAAATGCAGAGACCTGAAGTTCATATTTCGCTTCCTACGACGAGCATATGGGAATTCTGAGGATAACTACATAATGAACAAACCGCTGAGTGAATTCGATCCCCAGATTGTTGACATTATGCGCCAAGATTTGGATCGGCAGCAAAACTGCTTAACGCTGATTCCGTCGGAAAATTACGCCAGCAAAGCGGTTATGCAGATGCAGAGCAGTATCCTTGCTAACAAGTATGCCGAGGGCTACCCTGGCGATCGATATTACAATGGCTGCGAGTACATAGATCAGATTGAGACACTTGCGATTGAACGTGCGAAGCGACTTTTTGGTGCGGCGCATGTCAACGTCCAAGCGCACGCCGGTACCCAAGCGAATATGGCGGTCTACCACGCGTTGCTTGAGCCGGGAGATACCATCATTTCAATGAAGCTAGATCACGGTGGTCATCTCAGTCATGGGCTGCCGCAGAACTTCGCGGGCAGATATTATAGGATTGTTCCTTATGGTGTGGATGAAGAAACAGAGCGCATCAATATGAACGGTATCGCAGCGCTCGTTGAGGAACATCGTCCAAAGCTGATAATCGTCGGTGCAAGCGCTTATCCTCGATGGTTTGATTTCGCGCAATGGCAAGAAATCGCCGATTCCGTCAATGCCTATCTATTGGCGGACATCGCTCATATCGCTGGACTCATCGCAGCGGATGTCCATCCGGATCCAGTACCTTATTGCGACTTCATTACAACAACCACTCACAAAACATTGCGTGGACCGCGCGGAGCAATCATTATGTGCCGCGCGGAATTCGCAGATGCGATTGATCACGCTGTGATGCCTGGCTTACAGGGCGGTCCCTTTATGCATACCATCGCGGCGAAAGCAGTCGGCTTCAAAGAAGCTATGGAACCCGCCTTTAAGCAGTACCAGAAGCAAGTTGTTAAAAATGCAAAAGCGCTGGCTCAACGCCTCATTGAGAATGAGTTTCGCTTAGTGAGCGGCGGAACCGATAATCATTTAATGATTGTAGATTTGACTGCAACCTTTGAGAAACTGAGCGGTCGTCAAGCTGCAAATCACCTTGAAGAAGCGGGGGTCATTGTCAACAAGAACACGATTCCGTTTGACAAACGCTCGCCGGTCACAACAAGCGGCATTCGCCTTGGTACGCCGATGGTGACTGTACGCGGGATGAAGGAGATAGAGATGCAGTTGATAGGCGATTTCATTAGCGAAGTATTGCGGGAGCGAAAGAGCACAAAGGTCAAAAACCACATTAGAGAAAAAGTCCGGGAATTGTGTCAGCAGTTTCCAATCTATGAAGACCTAGATCTATGGTCATAAATCATGTAAAACAATCAACTGACCCAATAGGGAAGGCGATAGTTTTACCCACCAGCGAAGGCTATCGCGCTCCTTATTCCGTCTCTTGATCGTAATGCTAAATTATGAATCGGCTCTTGCCTATATTGACAGTTTTATCAATTATGAGAAAAGTCCCGATTTTTCACGGCAGGCGCGTCTTTATAACCTCGATCGTATTTCCCACCTGTTGAATTTGCTCGGGAACCCCCATCATAAACTGAAGGTTGTCCATATCGGCGGCAGCAAAGGGAAGGGGTCTACAGCAGCTATAATTGCGTCAATTCTTACCCACGCAGGATACAAAACGGGGTTATTTACTTCGCCCCATCTTATAACTCCCCGCGAGCGGTGTAGTATAGACACCAAACTGATTTCAGAGGACGAATTCGCTGATTACGTCACTCAATTGAAACCCTCGATTGAAGCTGTCGCAGGGATGGATGCAGTTGCATCAGTTTCATTTTTTGAAATCTATACCGCGCTTGCCTTCTGCTATTTTGCGGACAATGCGGTTGATTTCGCGGTTGTCGAAGTTGGACTCGGCGGCCGACTGGATGCAACGAATGTTGTCCAGCCGTTCGTTACCGTCATCACGCCGGTGAGTCTGGAGCATACCGCAATACTGGGCGAAACTCTTGAAGCTATCGCCAGGGAAAAAGCCGAGATTATTAAGCTTAGTCGTCCACTTGTGTTGGCGCCGCAAGAGCCTGATGCCCAATCCGTTTTTGAAACCGTCGCTGCAGCACGTCGCGCGGGTATTGATAGAGTCGGACAAGACATTAATCTTAAGCGTAGGGCTTGGAACATTACTGGTCAAACGTTCGACGTGCAAACGCAGACCGAATCTTATCCGAATTTGTTTCTGCCTCTCCTCGGTGAACACCAAGCGACTAACGCTGCGACGGCGGTCACTTGCCTTGAACGAATCAAGAGTGAGGGGCATTCTATTCCCAAAGCGTGTGTCTATGATGGATTGGAAGCTGTTAGATTGTTCGGACGAATGCAAGTCGTTTCGATACCGCGAAACGGATCGACTGACGAGTCTCCGTTAATTTTGCTTGACGGTGCGCATTCCCCAACTTCAGCCAAGGCGTTGTGTGAGACGATTCAGGAAGTATTTCGATATGGGCGCTTAATCCTCGTCGCCGGTCTGATGAGAGATAAAGAGTTCCGTGCAATCGGTCAAATTCTGTGTCCAATAGCGGACATTATCATCGCCACACAGGCGTTTGATAACCCCCGCGTATTGCCTGCTGGGGAAGTTGCGAAAGCGTGGTCGGATTTGAATCCAGAGATTCGATCGGTAAATAGTGTGGGTGAATCCATTGAGCTTGCCCAATCAGTTGCAACCGCTTCAGATTTAATCTGCATTACGGGTTCGATTTATCTCGTTGGCGCAGCAATGACTGAACTTGGGATTGAGATTCCTGAAACGTGAATCGTAAGAGGTGAAAGAAAACTTGCAGCATTGTTTCAGAAGTTTTCCAGCGTCGTCAAATACAAGAAGATTGTTTTCGTCGATCAACGCGACATATTTTGAAGTTACTGGTACATCCATTTTACTCTTAAAGGAGAAATTTAATGATTGAAACCATTTACAATCGGCTCCGTAGGGGGAGCCGTGGATTACTGATACTCTTGGGTTTATTGTTTGGAATTACAAATTCTGCTCTCGCCCAAACAGAACCGTTGCCAGCTGTGCCTTCCGCATGGTGGCTTGCCCCAATTGGCTCGCTGATCGCTTTGGGGTTCGCGTTATATTTTTACAAATCCGTAATGCGGCAGAGCGAAGGGACAGCCGTGATGCGTGAAATTGCGCAAGCTGTCCGTGATGGCGCGATGGCATATTTGAGGCAGCAATACAAGGTTGTCGGTATTGTTTTTGCGGTATTGTGCGCCATTTTTATTTTTATGGCTTTTGTTCTGAAGGCTCAGAACCAAGTAATTCCCTTTGCTTTTCTCACAGGTGGGTTTTTCTCTGGACTCTGCGGTTTTTTGGGTATGAAGACCGCAACCAATGCATCGGCTCGTACAACAAGCGCCGCTATGGAAGGACTAAACGCGGGACTGCGTATCGCCTTTCGAGCAGGTGCAGTAATGGGGCTGGTGGTAGTAGGCTTTGCGCTGTTGGACATTGCCGGATGGTTCCTGATTCTTTACTATCTTTTTCCAAAGATCTTACCGGGCTTTTTAGGCGAGAACCCACTTCCCCAAATCACCGTAATTATGTTGAGCTTCGGCATGGGCGCATCCACTCAGGCGCTCTTTGCACGCGTGGGCGGCGGTATTTACACAAAGGCGGCTGATGTCGGTGCTGATCTGGTAGGTAAAGTTGAAGCGGGAATTCCCGAAGACGATCCCCGCAACCCAGCAGCTATCGCTGACAACGTGGGTGACAACGTGGGTGACGTTGCGGGCATGGGCGCCGACCTTTATGAATCTTACGCTGGTTCGATTCTAGCAACTGCGGCGCTTGGTGTTGCTGCTGTTGCCGCTAAAGATCACAGCAACATTGCGCTGCAACTGAAATACCTCTCTGCGCCAATGATAATCGCAGGAATCGGTGTGATTCTCTCAATCGTAGGAATTTTTATGGTACGTACCCGAGAAGGCGCTACAATGAAGCAGTTGATGGGTTCGCTCAATCTGGGTATCAACGGGAGCGCGATTGGCATCGCAATATTTTCGATACCGGTGCTGTTATATCTCGACTTCCCGAATAAGTGGCAGATTTGGGGCGCGATTGTGGCGGGTCTGCTGGCGGGGATCATCATCGGCAAGGTGACAGAGGTCTTCACATCTCACGACTATAAACCGACGCGAGGCATCGCAGAGCAAGCCCAGACTGGTCCGGCAACCGTTATCATTGAGGGTATCGCTGTTGGCATGCAGTCAACCGCCATCCCTGTGATTACGATAATCGCGGCTGTTGCCGTCAGCTTCTATCTCCCGGGCGGTGCAACAGATACGTTGATGGGTCTCTACGGTGTTGGGATTGCCGCAGTCGGCATGCTCGCAACACTCGGCATCACGCTGGCGACGGATGCGTATGGACCGATTGCAGATAACGCGGGCGGTAATGCGGAAATGTCTGAACTCGATCCGAGCGTTCGTCAGCGTACAGATCAACTTGATTCCCTCGGTAACACAACCGCGGCAACCGGTAAAGGATTTGCCATCGGTTCTGCTGCTTTGACTGCCCTCGCCCTGCTCGCCGCCTATCTTGAGGAGATTCGGTACGGATTGATCCATTTTGCGGACAAGCATCAGCTTGACATTCCCGGAGTAGGTATGGTAGATACGACCAAGGTGTCTATTTCCCATTTCATGTCTTATTATGACGCTACCCTGATGAATCCTCAAGTCCTGATTGGATTGTTCATAGGCGCAGCGATGGCATTCTTTTTCTGTGCCTTGACGATGAAAGCTGTCGGTCGCGCCGCCGGCGCGATGGTGCAGGAGGTTCGCAGGCAATTTCAAGAACGACCCGGTATTATGAAACGCGAAGAAAAACCAGATTACGCCAGATGTGTGGCAATCTCAACCGTTGGCGCACAAAGAGAAATGGTTGTGCCCTCAATGATTGCGATTATCGTTCCAGTCGCTGTTGGACTAATCTTCGGTGTTGCCGGTGTACTTGGGTTGCTTGCCGGCGGATTGGCGACCGGATTCGTGCTGGCAGTGATGATGGCAAATGCCGGTGGTGCTTGGGACAACGCGAAGAAGTACATCGAACAGGGCGAATACGGCGGCAAGGGTTCTGAAGCACACAAGGCAACCGTCGTTGGCGATACGGTCGGAGATCCGTTCAAGGACACCTCTGGTCCGTCGCTCAATATCCTGGTTAAGCTGATGTCTATGGTGTCCATAGTGTTCGCAGGGCTAATTGCGAAATACGGTCATGTTGTCGGCGAATTGCTCGGGATGAATTGAACCGCGTATAAACCTGTAGACAAATTTACGGTCTAGCTTCACTTACACTGAATGTAAGTAGGCAGAATTCTTTTGCGGTCTGCTCTGACGGACCCGTGTAGATCTCTCCTATCGGTCAATGGCTTCATCTATATCTTGGCTGAATACTCTCAGGAGAAAATTTGTATTAGCAACTAAATTCATGAAGAATGTTTTGTCCATATTCACTTTTTTTCTCGTGTTAGGTTGTTGCACCCACGCCTACGCTCAAGATACGACTAGGCCAACGGTTACAATCACCGCGCCAGCAGCCGTGAAAACCAATTCATTTGACGAGACGATTACATTCAGTGAAAACGTCAATGGTTTTGCTGCGGGAGACCTTACCGCCAGTGGCGGCAACGCTATGGTGATAGTGAAAACCAGCAATAACCCAGTCTTTGTCGTCACTGTCACGGTCGATGAGGATTTTGAGGGTACTGTGTTTTTGGAGGTCGGAGCAAATGTCGTAGAAGATGACGACAATAACGGTAACGAGGTCTCTGCATCGAAGGCCACTCACGTGGACAAGACCGCGCCGACAGTGACGTTTCGGGTTGACCCGGACAAAGACGCGCAAAACGCGGTTTTCAGTCTGTTCGTCACGTTCAATGAGACCGTGACTGGTTTTGACGCTAATAACGTCACATGATCGCCAACGTAAGTGGCGATGCTTCTGCCATGGTGCTAAGCATAGCCGGTAGCGGCCCCGTGTGGCGCGTCTACATCAGCCCTAGTGGCGACGGCACCGTTAAAAAATTTGATGTGAGTGCGAACGCCGTACAAGACAGTGCAACCAACGGCAACGCGGCTGCCGAGTATACAGTGACCATAGACAGCACACACCCGACCGTGTTGCTTGAAGCACCCACCGAGGAGGTGCAGACCGGTGTGTTTGATGTGACAGTTAAATTCAGTGAATCCGTCACAGGGTTTGAGCAGTCGGAGCTTAGCGTCGAGGGCAGCAATGCGAGTGGTACGATTACGACTTGGGCACCACAAACTGGCGGCACCGATTACATTGCCACCATCACTCCAACGCATACTGGCACCTCAACGGCTCCAGGCCAATTGTTTATTAGTGTTGCTTCGTTCGTCGCACAAGATGCGGCTGAAAACTTTAACGAAAATAGCGCAAACGCAACCCTTAGGGTAGACACAAAACCACCAACAGTGACGATTAGTAATGTGCCATCTCGGCCGCAGTCCGGTAGTTTCACTGTGTACATCGACTTCGGTGAGCTGGTAACCGGCTTTGTCGTTGACGACATCAACATCATAGGCAAAATGGTTGATGCCACGGCAACAATTAGCGGTAGCGTCGACGGGCGGTATACCGCCACCATCACGCCAACCGAGGAAAGCATGTTTGGCACGCTTGATTTTCAAGTGCCTGCCGGGGTCGCACAGGATGCCGGAGGGCACCCCAACAAGGAGTCAATAAAGTATGTAGTAACTATCGACCGCGTAAAACCGATGGTGGAACTTTATGCACCCAAGAAACCGCAGAACAAGCCATTTGATGTGACTATCACATTCAGTGAGGAGGTAACCGGTTTTTCAGCTAGCGACTTCAGTTTAATGAAGGAGGGCGATTTTGGTGGCACGGTACACACAATTGGTAGCGGCAAGGATTATATTCTGAAAGTCGACGTGAGTGGCAGAGGCAAGTTTACGATTACAGTGAAAGCAAACGGCGCATATGATAATGCAAACAACGGAAACGTGGCTTCAGATCCAGTGACGGTTGACATAGATACCGAAGCCCCGACGGCGGCGATCTCGGGTGTGCCAACAGAGACGCAGACCGACAATTTCAATGTGACAATCACGTTCAGTGAGGAGGTCACAGATTTTGACGCTAGTGACATCACTTTCACCAACGAAAGTGGCACGGCTAGAGCCTCGGCGGCGTTAAGTGGTAGCGGCACGACGTATACCGCCACCATCCGCCCGAGGGGCGGAGGCAACATTGAGATTCAAGTGCCTGACAACGTCGCACAAGATGCCGCCACCAACGGAAACCAGGCTTCAGCAAAAGAGACAGTGACCGTAGGAGACGTAGTCCGACCCGATGTTCACTTACTCGTGCCATCAGGTGTGCAAACGGGGCCTTTTGTTGTGTCGGTTGCCTTCACCGATCCGGTCACCGGGTTTGAGCAATCAGAACTCAACATCAGCGGCACTGCAGGCATAGACGTTACAGACTGGAGTGCACAATCCGATCGCCAAATCTATACCGCCTGGATCAGACCGACTTCGGATGGGACTGCCATTTTTAACGTTGCCGCCAATGTCGCACAATATGACTACGATAACTGGAACACTGTCGCAACACAGAAGACCGTTACGGTCAATCTGCCACTAACCGTCACAGAGGAGCGGTCTGGTGTCAACATTAGCGTGCCAGCTGGGGTGCAAACCGGCACATTTTTTGTATTAGTCGCCTTCACCCAGCCGGCTACTGGTTTTGTTCAGTCGGAGTTTTCTGTCTCTGGTAGTTCAGGTTCCACCATTAGAAACTGGGTATCACGTCCCGGTGGCAGTGATTACATTGCCCGCGTCACACCATCGTCTGATGGTAGCGCGGTGTTCCACGTCGCGGCAAGTGTCGCGCAAAATTCCGCAGACAACTGGAACACCGCCGCAACACAGAAGATTGTTACTGCGGATGTAACTGCGCCAACTGTAAGTATAGCTGTGCCTTCAATCGTGCAGGGCGGGGATTTTGATGTGACCGTTGAATTTAGTGAATCCGTCACCGATTTTGTTCAGTCGGAGCTCGTCGTCACCGGAACTTCGGGTGCCGCAATTACAAACTGGGCGCCGCAACCCGGTTGCAGCGACTACATTGTCACTATCACGCCGTCTAATGATGGGACTGTGATTTTCAACGTGGCTGCCGAGGTCGCACAGGATTCAGCAGAGCACAAGAACACGGCTGCAATGCAGAAGTCGGTTACTGTCGACGTAACCGCGCCAACGGTGACGATTACGGGTGTACCAACAACCTTGCGGGCTACAGTATTTGAGATGACAATCGCGTTCAACGAAGCGGTAACGGGTTTTGCGGCAGATGACATCGACTTTACCGGCACCGCATCCGCCACGGCGGCGTTGGCTGGAATCGGCAAGGTGTATACCGCCACCGTCGCATCGAGTTTGGAAGGCACCCTCGGGATTCAGGTGCCCGCCGGGGTTGCATATGATGCTGCAAACAACGGAAACACTATTTCAACAAGACATACAGTGCAGATAGACGCCGTAGCACCAACGGTAACGATTGATGTGCCTACTACCGTACAGGGGAGGGATTTTGCTGTGACCGTTACATTTAGTGAGTCGGTGACCGGTTTTGTGCAGTCGGAACTCTTTCTCAGTGGGGCGGGTGCCACCGTGGCAGCGTTTAACGGAAGTGGTACTGACTATGAAGCGACAATCACGCCGGTGGGGAGTCAGGTACTGTGACGCTGAACATTGCCGCGAATGTTGCAGAGGATGCACTGGGGAATGCAAACAGTGCTGCAACGGAGCAGACTGTTCGAGTAGACATGACTGGTCCGACGGCAACAATAGAGGTTCCGTCGGAGACACAGGGTGGTGCGTTCGTCGTGCGGGTCACATTTAGCGAGGCCGGTGACCGGTTATGTGGAATCGGAGCTTACAGTGAGCGGGGCGGGTGCCAGCGTGATAGCGTTTAACGGCAGCGGGACTAACTATGAAGCGACAATCACGCCAGTGGAATCGGGTACAGTGACGTTAAACGTTGCCGCCGATGTGGTGCAGGACACACTAGGGAATCCGAACAGTGCTGCAACGGAGCAGACCGTTCAGGTAGAAATGACGGGTCCTACGGTAACTTCTGAAGTCCCATCAGAGACGACACTGTTGCAGAACTATCCGAATCCGTTTAGCGTAGAGGCCTAGATACCGTATCGGCTTTCCGAAGATGCGGACGTGACCGTTACTATACACACGATAGATGGGCGGGTGGTTCGGCACTTTGCGGTGAGGCGTCAACCCGCCGGTTTCTACGAGACGCCTGGGCGGGTGTTGCATTGGGATAGGAAGAATGCCTTGGGTGAGCCTGTGTCAAGCGGCATCTATTTCTACACCCTCACCGCCGGTGACTTTCGTGCGACTCGCAAAATGCAAGCAAGAAATAGTATCATATGAACATGGGAGGAATATTAAGACATGGCAAACAAGCTTAAACCACGAAGTTACGCCATCACCGATGGGCCAGATCGTGCCGCGGCTCGAGCGATGCTCATGTTTCATGAAGGCGGACTATCTCTAGAGGATTTGGACCGACCGCTCATCGGCGTTGCTAATACATGGATTGAAATCGGTCCATGCAACTTTCACCTCCGTCGGCTTGCGGCGAAGGTGAAAGCAGGGATTCGCGCTGCCGGTGGCACACCGCTTGAATTCAATACCGTGAGTATTTCCGATGGGATTACGATGGGCACCGAGGGGATGAAAACATCACTCATCAGTCGTGAAATTATCGCAGACTCGATTGAACTCGTCTCTCGAGGGAACATGTTCGACGCAGTAGTAGCCCTCTCGGGTTGTGACAAAACGGTTCCTGGAACGTTGATGGCGCTCGCACGTCTTGACATTCCGTCTCTGATGCTCTATGGCGGTTCAATTATGCCGGGGCGTTTTCACGGTCAAGATGTCACGATCAAGGATGTCTTCGAAGCGGTTGGTACTTATGCAGTTGGCAAGATTACGATTGAAGAGTTAGACGATCTCACTAGCAAAGGGTGCCCTGGACCTGGCGCATGCGGAGGGCAATACACCGCCAATACCATGGCAACAGCTGTCGAAATATTAGGCATGGCGCCGATGGGGAGCGGGAGTGTCCCCGCTGTGGATTCTCACAAAGATGAGGTTGCCTTTCAAGCAGGTCGGTTGGTGATGGATACGTTAGCTCATGATCGACGCCCTAGCCAAATCATAACGCGTCGCTCGATTGAAAATGCAATCGCTTCAATTGCGACAACGGGAGGGTCCACCAATGGAGTTCTTCATCTGCTTGCCATTGCCCACGAAGCCAATATCCCATTGGCACTCGATGATTTCCAACAAATCAATCTGCGGACCCCGCTCTATGTCGATCTCCAACCGGGAGGGCGTTTTGTCGCAGCAGATCTGCATCGCGCTGGCGGTATCCCGCTTGTAGCCAAACGGCTGCTGGATGCCGGGCTCCTTCATGCGGACGAATTGACCGTGACGGGGAAAACAATCGGCGAAGAGGCGTCTACCGCAGTCGAAGCCGAAGGGCAGGAAGTTGTACGTCCAGTATCAGAGCCTATTAAGCCAACCGGCGGCCTTGTCATACTCAAGGGAAATCTAGCACCTGAAGGGTGTGTGCTCAAAGTTGCGGGCAGTGAGCGAATGACCCATAATGGGCCTGTACGCCTTTTCGACTGCGAAGAAGCTGCATTCGCGAAAATTAAGGGTGGCGAAATCAACCCGGGAGATGTTATAGTCATCCGCTACGAAGGACCTGCAGGCGGTCCTGGCATGCGGGAGATGCTCGGTGTTACTGCGGCGATAGTAGGCGCTGGACTAAGTGATTCGGTTGCGCTCTTGACAGATGGCAGGTTTTCAGGGGCGACACATGGCCTAATGATTGGACATGTTGCCCCAGAAGCTGCGCGTGGCGGTCCAATTGCCGTGCTATGCAATGGCGATGTCGTTTCTATTGATGTGGCAAACCGTCGCCTTGATGTCAAACTCTCAGATGAAGAAATCGAAACACGGCTTAGCGACTGGACACCACCATCTTCGCGCTATACCCGTGGAGTCATGGCAAAATACGCGCAGCTCGTATCCTCGGCATCAAAAGGGGCTGTGACCGGATAGAAAATCGGGCTATTGAACGTCACGCCGATTGCAAATCAACTCTGATTGTCCACCGAAGTAATCGCCCTCGAATCCGTGGGATTATGTTGATGGTTCAAATAAGACCTCCGTTGTGATTTTACACGGTGTGCCGAGTTAAATTGCATTAACATTTCGTGTTGCTGTACGCGCGTTTTTTGCACAGTGATGCACCAAAGGCGTAGCACAGGTCCCATTGCGTTACATGTATCAGATCAACCCCTCTTCTTTCAGGCTTATATAGCTCCCGTCTCCGATGATTACATGATCAAGCACCGGTATCTGGATGCAATTCCCCGCTTCAATTAGTTGTTTTGTCGCTCGAATATCCTCTTTGCTTGGCGATGGATCGCCCGAGGGATGATTGTGAACAAGAATTATTGATGCGGCTGCCTCCTCAATTGCGAAGCGAAATACTTCGCGAGGGTGAATGATGTTTACGTTTAAGCTGCCTTCGAAGATCTGACGTTGATTGGTCACGTTGTTTTTAGTATCGAGACAGAGCACGTGCAATATTTCCTGCTTGAGATCTCGCAGAGATGGCATCACAATTCGGGCAACGTCGGCAGGAGCGGTAATTTGCGGTTTTTCTTCCAGATATTTGGCCAAACGTTTACCTAATTCAAGCGCAGCTATAATCTGAGCGGCTTTCATTTTTCCTAGCCCATTGATTCCTTCAGCAATATGTGCCAATTCATCATTCGCCATCCGCTTCAAGCTGTCTTCGTACTTTTTCAGCAACTGCTCAGCAAGCTGAACCGCCGTTGTGTTACTTGCTCCTGTACGAATGATAAGTGCGATAACTTCCGAAGTCTTCAATACATGTGGGCCATACTTATAAAGTCTTTCCAGCGGACGTTCATCCTCAGGGAGCTCTTTGATTCGAACCCGATCGTTCGTAGTATCCATTTTGTTTGGACTCCAAAATCAGTTAGAAGTTGGACTGTAATCTGCAATAATTCTACGACATAATAAGGGACCAATGAGATTATAACCAAAGTGGAGAATGAAGACAATTCATTTGTGTACAATGTTACATCGCGAAATTGTATTAAGGCTAGGTGGTATTGAATTATCACCATATTTCATTAATGACGTTACTGAAGGTCATTGCCAGCCTTTCGCAAGACGGAGGTCAATAAAAGTTGCTCAACATCGAGCCTTTGACTCATTTTGGCCCAAATGTGAATTTCGCCACAACATTTCTTAAGGGCAAATATGGCAAAAAATTGTGGGATTGGAAGCGATTACATACAAGCGATTTTAGCGTACATATCACGTTTTTGCGTTGATGTTATTTTGAGGTTGTGATAGAATACTCATGTCCTCATATACCACAAGGGTTTATCATATTGAGGAAATAGAGCCGACAGATTATCACTTAACTGATTAGTAACCAAGCCGTTCCTGGAAAACCGATACTTCCCCGAGCAAAGATTAAAGTGTTCGATATAGGTGCAATCATCTAATCAGCTGATTATTCTGTTCCAAGGAGAAATCTAATGCACAACAAGAAAAATAGTAGCCAGCATGAGAGGACATCCGAGGAGCACTTGCGATATTTTGATGATGAGGATTTGGAAGAGGAGATTGGGGAGGGCGATGAGGATTCAGCAGGTATACCTCGCTCTCTGATGTTAGTCGACCAACTCATCTACGCAACTTCTGAAGATGACCGCAGGCGCCCGCTTATATTTGAACTGCGGCGGGCTATCGTGGAAGATGAAATCACGTTTCAAGAGGCGAGACGGACGATCATTGAGATGCAGGAGGTCGTTGAAAAACTCACAGCTCCCGCAAATCGAATTGGTACGTTGCTAGGCTTACCGAAGAAAGATGTTGCACGAGTGATTGTTGGCGGTTCAGAATATTACGCAAACCTTCATCCACAGATGGATCCAGCGTCTCTCAAGATTGGTTTCAGTATATTACTCAACGAGGCTTATGTCATTGTTGGTGAGCTAGGGTATAACCAGTCGGGGCCGATTGGAAAGATTGTTGATTTGTTGCCTGACGGAAGATTGCGTGTTGGGCAAGAACATGGGTTGCAAGCTGTTGTATTGGAGCGTTCGACAGATCTCGCGAATGCAAAACTCACAGCCAACGAAGAAATTCGTATCGATTCTAACTTCAAAGTTGCGCTTGAACGACTGGAAGGTCAGGAGGTAAAGGATTACTTCCTCGAAGAGGTGCCACAGGTGCCTTGGACCAAGGTGGGAGGGTTGAATGATACTATCCAGTTGATTAAGAATACAATTGAGCTTCCCATTCTCTACCCAGATCTCTTTGATCGCTTCCAATATGCCCCCCCGAAGGGATTTCTGCTATATGGACCGCCAGGGTGTGGGAAGACTCTTATTGGTAAAGCGACCGCTTACAATCTGACACAGCGATTGAGGAAAGAAACGGGAACTGATGTCCGAGGGTGCTTCCTCCACATCAAGGGGCCAGAAATATTAAATATGTGGCTTGGTGAATCAGAACGCAAGGTGCGTGAAATCTTCCAGATTGCTCGTGACAAACGACAGGAGGGTTACCTTCCATTCGTGTTCATTGATGAAGCAGAATCCATCTTGGGCACACGCCGATCGTTCCGCTCCCATAACATTTCCAATACCGTTGTCCCGATGTTTTGCGCTGAGATGGATGGGCTCGAATCGCTTCAAGATGTCGTAATTATTCTCGCAACAAACCGTCCGGATCTAATCGATCCAGCAATTTTGCGTCCTGGACGAATTGACCGAAAGATTAAAGTCAGGCGTCCAGATAAAGAGGGGGCGGAGGAAATCTCGCGCATCTATCTTACGCCAGATTTACCGGTAGATCCAGAAGTCTTGGAAACACACAATGGCGATCCAGAGGTTGCTGTTACTTACCTCATTAATCTAGTCTGCAGCGAACTGTTTCGGCGAAGCGAAGGTAACAAGTTCTTAGAAGTTGTTTTGCGAAATGGTCGTCGTGATACGTTGTATCGGGGCGATCTTTGTAATGGCGCGATTATTGCCTCTATTATTCAACGTGCCAAAGAATTCGCAATAAAAAGAGCAATTGAAAGTAGAGAACAGATTGAAGGAAGCGAAATCGCCCCCAACGAAGAAAGAGTCGGCATCCGTGTACACGATCTCTTGGAGGCAATTTCATCCGAATACCGCGAAAATGATATTTTCCCACCGACAGACAGTGTGGAAGATTGGCTGAAACTGCTCGACTATGACCCTGAGAACGTTGTTAAGGTTACCCCAATTCGCTCTGAAAAATCAACGCGCAGAACATCTGCTACCAATGTAGTCTAGGCATTGGTGTTATGCTAGGTTGCCTTGTCCCTTCGATGCGCCCTATCACAGCAAGGATTCCAAGAATCTCTAGCCACCGATGTATCGGGACAGAAGAGATGGTTACTGTTTGGAGCGGAGAATTTCGCTATCAAATCGGAAGTGTCGCCCTTAACTCAGCATTGAGTGGCATCCGCGCGCAGATTCTGCTGGTGCCTTTCTAAAAAATTATGCAAAGACTTTTGGGAATCGAAACGGAATACGGGATTACGATTGAAGGCGAGGAGAACGTCGATCCAGTCCAACAATCCATCGAGCTAATCAAGAGTTATCGACATGATGATTTTCGTCCGATGTGGGACTACAGTGGTGAAGACCCGCTCCAAGATGCACGCGGCTTCCGCGCAACAACATTGAAAGAACACCCTGACGAGCGGAAACAGCAGGAAGCAGATCGCCAGCGAAATTTGTCTGCTGTCGAAATCAAAAGCGATTTGATTCTTGCCAATGGAGCCCGTTTATACAACGATCATGCACATCCAGAATACTCCACGGCTGAATGCCGGAGCTTGTTTCAGTTGGTTGCTCATGATAAAGGTGGCGAGCGGATACTTCAACGTTGTGCAGTGAGACGAAGTCAAGCATTAGGCCAGCGAGTTGTTCTTTATAAAAACAACACGGATTTTCACGGGCACAGTTACGGCTGTCATGATAATTACCTAATGCGTCGAGATATTCCTTTTGAATATCTCAAAGAAAGTATAATGCCGTTTTTGATAACGAGGCAGATTTTTGCTGGCGCCGGAAAGGTGGGAATCGAAACCGAGTCCGGAGTGAGTTCGGCAGGCTTTTTTCAACTTGCGCAACGCTCTGATTTTTTTCATGTTGAAGCAAGCGTTGATACAATGCACAACCGCCCAATTGTGAATACACGGGACGAACCGCATGCGGACCCCACAAAATTTCGACGCTTGCACGGCATTGTCGGTGACGCCAATATGTCGGAGTATGCGACAGCGCTTAAGGTTGGCACGACAGCTCTGGTCATCGATCTAATTGAGCAGAAACACGTCCCAACTGATGTTGCCGTTCACCAGCCTATTCACGCAATCAAAGAGATTTCGCGGGATAAGACATATGAATGGCAGTTGAAGTTAAATAACGGCAAGACAATTTCGGCGGTAGATCTCCAGCGCGTATATCTTGCCTTAGCCCAAAAACATCTCGAGGTTCGAAACGCTGAGACCGATTGGGTGCTTGTCGAATGGGAGTCAGTTCTGAATTCGCTTGAGAAAGAACCAATGGAGCTGAGAAGCCAAATAGACTGGGTTGCCAAAAAATGGCTGCTGGACACTTTCATTGATGAAGAGAAACTCAGATGGGACGATGTGTGGTTACAGAGTCTTGATCTGGAGTATCACAACATCGATCGCGATGCGGGATTATACTATGGACTCGAAGCTCAAGGGTTAATGCGGTGTGTAGTTACCGATCAACAAGTCGAAGAAGCAATTCGGAATCCGCCGGCCGACACTCGCGCATATTTTCGAGGCAAATCGCTGGATAAGTTTCGTTCTCAAGTCAAATCTGTGCAATGGGATAGCATCACGTTCAACACAAAAGGGAGACCGATTACGGTGAATATGAATGAACTTGCTAATCCAGAATGTTCAGAGAAATATAATCGTATTCTAAATGAGTCTCAGACAGTTGAAGCGTTACTCGAGAATTTGGGGCTTAATAAGGCGTAAAATGAGGTAAACTGCTTCCACCAAGAGGAATTCCGCCCGGAGCAGAGGTAGTTGGTATAAAACCTTTATAATGGATATCTCCTTCGTTTTCCTCGCGTGGAATTGTATTCAATAAGGATTAGATTTACAAGATTAACAAAGAAAATATCCTCGTTGATATTGAGTAACTGACTTGCTGTATCTAAATGAAATCGCAATGCATGAGGTTTGTGAGACGAAAGTTAGTCTTGTCGAATTCATCAATTTCCATAAAGGAGGTTACTAGTATGACAGCTTATGATTTCACCCTTTTCCGGGATAGAGTCCGAAGACCAACAAAGCCACTTGATGGTGGAGGTGGTGATGGAGAGGATGAGGGGCCCAAACGTCCAGATGTCAATAAGCCCGATACAAAGGAGTTGCTTCGGCGGATGAAGCGCGTCGATAAAGATCAATCTAGGCGGTATCGGCAGCGAACAGGTGAATAGGCATGGAATACAAGGGTGACTTTCTTAATCTCTTGAAGGCACATGACTGTCAGATTCAGATTGATCCGCCATCAACTTGCATCAACACGGCTTCGAATCACCCTGAGTGGACTGAGGGAACAACGGTAATCGCTGTTCGGTACAAGGATGGCATCATCATCGGAGGTGATCGACGCGCAACGGCGGGCACTGCGGTCATTTATGATCGCGCAGAAAAAGTCCTACGAATCGATGAATATTCCGTTTTAGCAATCTCAGGTGCGCCTGCTGTGGCTTATGAAATGGGACGCGTGCTGGAACATTCGTTCCAGTATTTCCGTCGTAGTCAGCTTCAAGAGTTGAGCATCGAGGGCAAGCTTCGAATGCTCTCCCGTCTAATTCGTGAGAATTTGCCAATGGCGTTGCAAGGCATTGGAGGGGTGATTCCAATCTTTGCGGTCTATAATCTGCAAAGTGAGGATGAAAACGGGGGGCAAATCTTCTTTTACGATGCGCTCGGCGCTCACTTTGAAAGCGCCGATTTTGCAACTTCTGGTTCTGGTTCCGTGTGGATTCGTGGTGTTTTGTATCATGTGAATCGCTGGGGAGATACACGTCTTGTTGATATGGATGAACAACAGGCAACTATTAATATCTTAAGACTCCTTGATGCTGCTTCGGAATATGATGCTGCGACAAGCGGATACAATCCAAAATCAGAAATATTCCCAACCGTAAAAACGATTACAAGAGAAGGAATTCAAGATTTATCGGTTGAACGATTAAGCCAGATTTACAGTCAATTCGTTGAGACAAACCATGTTAGATGAGCCTTATCGCTGGATTGAAGCTATCAATAATCGGCGTGACTATATTGAAGACCAACTCCGCACGGGAAGTCCTGTTGTTGGACTAGGATATGACGGAGGAATGTTGCTTTTGACAATTGGGCGCGGGCATCGCAAAATTTTTGAAGTGCATGACCGTCTTTCGCTATCTGCGATTGGACACACCGCTGACATCGAACGTTTACGTATGCTAACAACTAACACCGCATCTGTACAAGGCTTTCAAAGTTCTGTTGATGATGTGACTCTTCACCGGCTTTCAAACTTTGTGCTGGGACCTACAATCAAACAAGCCTTTGAAGCCATCTTTGAATCCGCTTACATCATCAAGATGTTACTGGCTGAACTGGGTGGTAATGGCCAGGAAAATCAGTTCGTTGCCCTGAACTACGATGGCACAACTCGGTCAAGCCGCTGGGCAGAAGTCATTGGCGGTACGGAGGAAGTTGAAACGGCGATGCAAAATTACTTATCACGCTCTGATTCCGCCGACCTTTCGTTAACCTCCGCGTTGCGATTGGGTCTAGAAGTATGGGCGGTAGGTCGAGATGCAAGTCTGAACGCTGACAATACAAACCATGTCGGGGTGGAAAACTCTGGACAGCCAGAGGAAGATGCCAACCGCTGTGAAGAGAAGAGTATTGATGGATTAAGAATGGACAGGGAGCGGGTGCGCAGAATACTCAAAAAAGAATTGCAGGAAGGGCAGATTGATGTAGGCGTCTTGCAGGAATCCCGTCGAAGCAATAGTAAGTTTTGCTCAATTGCTACGGAAGAGATTGACGCAGCTATTGCAGATTGGCTTTAACCTGCAATGCTGCAATGAGGGAAAATTGTGAGCAGACGTATCTTTGGAATTGAGACGGAATATGGATGTTTGACTAATGTCGATCGATCTTTTGGTACGCCTGAGGGAGTCGCTGCGCGGGTCAGAGATTATGTTTTCCACGAATTGAAACTCGGTATCTCTGATATGCACTATCGGGATTGGGGCGAACCTCCGGGCAATGGCGGCTTCCTGTTCAATGGAGGACGGCTTTATATTGATATGGGTCATCTGGAATATGCAACTCCTGAATGCGTGAAGCTCTTTGATCTTATAGCCTACGATAAATCCATCGAACGACTGGTTGCTACGGTGCTAAACGACATTGGGTTAGGTGAAAAAGTTTCCTTTTTCAAGAATAATGTGGATCATCTGACAGGAGCGACTTTCGGCTGCCATGAAAATTATCAACTCCGTCGGGATATTCCTTTCTACAAAGTCGTTATTCCGACGTTGATGCCCTTTTTTGTCACACGTCAAATTTATGCGGGCGCTGGTCGAGTGGGCGGACACGAAGAGATTCTTGAGTTTGGAGACGCCCATTGCCGTCGTGACGACTTTGTAGGTTTCCAAATTTCTCAACGCGCGGATCACATTGTCACAGAAATCTATGAATGGATCCAGTTCAGCCGGGCGATAATCAATACTCGTGATGAACCCCTAGGTGACCATACAAAATATCGACGTCTCCATCTACTTGTTGGCGATTCCAATATGTCTGAATACGTCACTGCCTTGAAAGTTGGCACAACCTCTCTAATCCTCGATTTGATTGAAGAAGGGCATCGCCCTCGCGATTTGAGTTTGCTTAACCCGGTTCAAGCCATCAAAGAGATTTCGCGGGATCAAACTTTTCAGTGGATTGTCGAGCTGGATTCAGGGGGGACTATCTCCGCCATTGATATCCAGCGAGAGTACCTTAATCTGGCGCAGAAACTCCTAAAAGGGCGGGACAAAGATACTGATTGGATTTTGGCTGAATGGGAATCTGTGTTAGACGACTTAGAAGCAGATTGGGAGCGTTTAACGGATCGAGTTGATTGGGTTGCCAAAAAATGGCTGCTTGAGACTTTCATGGAAGAGGAAGGGCTGGAATGGGATGATCCATGGCTTGAAAGTCTCGATCTTCAGTATCATCATATGCATCCGGAAAAGGGACTCTATTACGAATTGGAAAATCAAGGTCATACTAGGAGGGTAACAAGCGATCAACAACTTGATGTAGCAATTCAGAATGCCCCAGAGGACACAAGAGCAAAAGCACGAACACAGGTGATGCGATATCTGTTCCAAAATAGCTTGCCGTGTATTGTCGATTGGCATCAAATCTATTTTACCCATGAAGAGCCGTTTGAAATGAAGGATCCTTTCAATACTTACAGCAGGGAAGTTGACAAGCTACTGAAAAAGTTGAGTCGACAGCCTCGATTCAGTTCGCCGAAAAAGAGGGGACAGTCATAGCAGAAATAACCATTGGTGTTGATAAGAAATTTAGATACGTTGACGAGAGTTTCTAAATCGCCGCTCTCAATTACTTTGTCCGGCTTCCACTAAGGCTCCATTCAAATTTCACCCCAACAACTCCAGATTTGTCGTCAACTTCTCCTTCTCTGATTCGAGCGCTCCGAATCGGGAACGCTTCTGTTCGACAACCGCCTCTGGTGCACGTTCAATAAAGCTCGGATTATTGAGGGTTTTCTGCGTGCTATCCAAATCCTTAATCACTTTGTCGAGCCGTTTGTGTAAGCGAGTTTTTTCTTTCTTGATGTCGATAAGTCCCTCAAGCGGAATATAAATCACTATATCGCCGATTACTGCGGCTGCGGCTGCATCAGGTTTCTTTTGATGTTCCGCGGTAAAAATTCGTGAAAAGTGTGTGAATGCTGGAAGATATTCTTCTAGGTGATTGGCTAACAGTTCACGAATGTCAGCGTCCGGGGCTTGAATCAGTACGTCAATTTCGCTGGACGGCGGGACATTCATTTCACCGCGGATACTGCGAATACTGTCAATAACGCTCATGATGGTTTTCATGGCATCTTCCGATTTTGGATCGTTCAACGCTGGATCGTGGTCTGGCCAACTTGTCACTACGATGCTCTCACCTTGATGGGGAAGCTGTTGCCAAATTTCTTCGGTGATGAACGGCATCATCGGGTGGAGCAGGCACATTGTGCCTTCGAGGATTTCAGCAGCGACAGTTTGTGCCGTGTGTTTCGCATTGAGATTATCTGTGTAATACAACCGCTGCTTGATTATTTCGATGTACCAATCACAGAATTCGTGCCATACAAATTCATACAGCGCGTGTGCCGCATCGCTGAAACGGTATTCTTCGAAAGCGACCGTGACATCGTTTACGGTACGGTTGAAACGACTACGAATCCATCGATCACAAAGGGACAGATTGTCACCAATGGACACGGAACTGTCGAAGCCCTCAAGATTCATCAGCAGGAATCGGGATGCATTCCAAATCTTGTTTGCGAACCGCCTCCCCGCTTCAATCTGAGATTGCCCAAAAGCGATGTAAGGGTTTGGCGCGTTCGAAAAAATGAGTGCGAAGCGAAAACCGTCAGCACCGTACTCCTGCATCGTTGGTACCGGATCAATGGCGTTTCCCTTAGATTTGCTCTGTTTTTGTCCGTGTTCATCGGCGACTAATGCATGAAGGTAGACGTGGCGAAACGGCGCCTCCTCCATAAACTGTAGGCCAAACATCGTCATCCTTGCAACCCAGAAGAAGAGAATATCCCATCCCGTAACCAATACAGCAGTCGGGTAAAATGTCTTTAAAAGGGCGGTTTCCTCGGGCCACCCCATCGTAGAAAACGGCCAGAGCGCGGAACTGAACCAAGTGTCGAGCACTTGCTCACTCTGGCTTAGGTTCTCTGAATCACAATGATGGCAACGGTCCGGGGTATCGATGACCACTGTAGTCTTGCCGCAATCCTGACAATGCCACATTGGTAAGAGATGCCCCCACCAACGCTGCCGTGAAATTGGCCACGGCTCGATGTTTTCCATCCACTGATAGAAGCGTTTTTCTTCACGTTTTGGACGAAAGACGATTTCGCCGTTCCGTACTGCCTCAATTGCGCGTTCTGCCATCGGTTTGACGTTTAGATACCACTGTGGTGCAATGTACGGCTCAATGATTTGATTGCACCGTTCGTGATGCCCTACGGCATGACGATGTGGTAGAATCTTAATCAGGTAATCACGTTCGCGCAAATCCTCGACAAGTTGTTTTCGACATACAAACCTATCTATGCCGTGGTATGCTTGTCCAACATTTTCGTTTAGTGTGCCATCAGGGTTGAAGATGTTTATCTGTTCCAGGTTGTGGCGATGCCCAATTTCATAGTCGTTCGGGTCGTGTGCCGGTGTGACTTTTAACGCACCGACGCCGAATTCACGATCCACGTAATCATCACCGATAACCGGCAGCTTACGCCCAAGAATTGGGAGTATCGCAATCTTGCCAATTAGATGCTGATACCGCTCGTCTTCTGGGTGCACTGCAACCGCTGTATCACCGAACATCGTTTCCGGGCGGGTAGTAGCGATTTCGAGAAATTCGTCCGACCCTACGATTGGATATCTGATATGATAGAGATGTCCGTCAATTTCTACAGGGTTGACCTCCAAGTTGGAGATTCCTGTACGGCAAGTCGGGCACCAGTTGGTGAGATTTGTACTGAGATAGATGAGTCCATTGTTATACAGTTTTACAAACGCAGTGCGGACAGCTCTTGAGAGACCTTCGTCCATTGTGAACCGCTCTCGCTCCCAATCGCAGGAACAGCCAAGTTGTTCAAGTTGCTCTCTGATTGTCGCGTGCGTTTCCGCCTTCCAGTTCCACATCCGTTCGATAAACTTCTCTCGTCCTAGTTCATCACGACTTGTGCCCCGATCGGCAAGTTTTCGCTCCATGATAATCTCTGTACCGATGCCCGCGTGGTCTACGCCCGGCATCCACAGCGCATTGCAACCTTGCAATTTTCGCCAGCGGATGAGCACATCCTGCAATGAATTATTCAGTGAGTGACCGATGTGCAGATTGCCGGTGATGTTTGGCGGCGGGATGACGATTGAAAAGGGCGGTTGGTCCGATTTTTCTGCCGCGTGAAAATAACCTTTTTCCATCCAGAATGTGTACCATTTCTTCTCGATTTCATGTGGTAGGTAAGCCCTTGGAATATCTGCCATAAATTTCCCTTATTCTCCTGATATATGATCGCAGAAGCCTAACGAATACGGATTCGTGTGTTGGAAGAAACAATCCATCAAATTGCGATTGATAGCATAGGTAGGTTATTCAGAATATCGTACCGGAAATCAATTCTTGCGCTTCGACTATTGTGTTGCCTTCGTAGTTAGAGTATACTAAAAACAGCCAATAATACAACAATCCTCTTGTTTTTCAACGAGCCCGTTGAGGTGAGATTCAACCTTTTTGCAAGTGTTTGCACATACAGGGACTTAGAATCCCTGCCCGCCAGTAACACTGATCTGCCTGCCCCTCGTGTCTAAAAGCTGGGCGCTCGCGGACTGAGCGTCACGATTACATGTGGCAAACATCCGCACCCTGTTGGCGAGAATAGGACGGTTAGGAATGTTGTAACACGTGAATTTGTGGACGGTTGGCAGACTTGCTAGTAGCAGATTTTCAGGGGTTGTGCATCACGCATTTCGTATGCCTGGAGGATGAAAAATACGGAAATCATACTTCGTTGAATCCGCTTTCGACTAATGTTATCAACGCTTCAATTGCTTCCGCTTCATCAGCACCATCCGAAATTAGTGTAAGCTGTGTGCCTTTGCCAGCCGCTAACATCATCACTCCCATAGTGCTTTTGGCATTTACCTTCATGGAGCCTTTTTTAACATATATACCTGAAACATACCGATTAGCGACTTGGGCAAACATCCCTGCTGCTCGTAGATGCAAGCCGAGTGAATTGCAGATTGTTACCACTTCTTCGAGCATAAGTGTTACCTAACCACGAATCGGTGAGAGAGTTCAGAGTTGGTTGAGCCTGATTAATCCTTTAATTCATAGTTTCCGTACACCCTGTCTCTGTGGCCCCGGGCTGCAAGGGTCTCGACTTACTTAACAGCTTGACGTCTAAGCACTGTAATCCTTCGACTTCACTTGTGTCCGCAAGGATAACAATTAACTCAAGGGTCTTTTGGCCGGCAGTCGGCAATAGATGAACCTCCAAGACTTAGAAATTACGCGACCAGTGAATTAAGCAGGATGCTCTGAAATATCCTTTAAATGACCATGAGTTGCCATCACAACACCAACAATGAGCCTTTTCAAGTTTCTGTCCCCGTTGGATGGATAATCCCCTGATGAAGTGCTTCATGTTGCCACTCGTCAAGAACGATTTCTTCATTTTCGGTATGCATCATTTCAGTTATTGCCTCGTTCAAATCCTTTTCGGCATGGAAGCCTAATTTTTTGCCCCAGAGATTCATAGCGGCAACTTCAACTAGATTTGATAGATTTCTCCCGGGACCGACAGGGATGACGGTATGGGGGATATTCTCGTTGTGCAGACTGTAAAAGTCCTCATCTAGTCCTGTTCGATTGTATTTCTTATTTTCATCCCAAAGTTCGAGGGTTACTACAAGCTCAACCTGCTTGCGATTGCCCACAGCCGTTACCCCGAACTGAGCGATGACATCAATGATTCCCAAACCGCGAACTTCCATGTAGTGCCTGAGCGGTTGCATTCGTATTCCAAAAACACGATGTCCTGAAACCCGTTTTAACAAAACGCTGTCATCAGCAATCAAACGGTGTCCTCGCTGCAAAAGTTCAAGGGTACACTCGCTTTTGCCGATTCCACTTTTCCCTAGAATTAGAACGCCAACGCCAAAGACATCAACCAAATTCCCATGCACATATTCGCCAGGTCCAAACTGATCTTCGAGGAAAAGCAGTAATCGTGTGGTAAAGACAGAGGAGGACAAGCGTGTGGCTAAAATTGGAATATTATTTTGATTACCGATGGCCACAAGCTCTGGAGGCACAGGAGAGCCGCCTGTTACAACGAAACAAGGAATCGGATAGGAGGACAATTTTTCTAAGACATCAGATCGCACGGATGCAGTAAGATTTTCCACGTATGATATTTCACCGTGCCCAAAGATTTGGACACGGTTATAGCCAAAATGCTGATAATGGCCACAGAGAGCTAGACCGGGCCGATTTGATTCTGCGGTTTCGATAAATCGATCTAGCCCGTCTGACCCGGCAGCAACTTCAAGTTGTAGTTCGTAACCTGCATATCGTATCAGTTTACGAACGGTCATCGTATTTGGCATGATGAACCTTCTTCAGTCGCCTGGTTGCAAGCGCACTCTACGTGAACTGCGGTTCAACCCAGCCGTAACCTCTGTTTTCCTGTTCATACACCACGTTTATCTGGTTTGTTTCGGCATTTAAGAAAAGCAGAAGTTGTTCATCGGACGTGTGTAGTTGCATTACAGCTTCTTCCACAGTCATCGGCTTAGACGCAAATTTGTCTGGGACTCTAAAAATCTGAGAATGAACACTTGGTGATGCGTTGATATCTTCGCGCGTAGCCGTGTCGTTTAATTGCACTACAGCATGATCTAGCGGTGTACGATGGCGCCAATCCTTCGTTCTTTCCTTGTGACGGCGGATCTGCCGCTCTATTTTGTCCATAACGGTATCAAGACAAGAGAAAATATCATGGGTTTCCCCTTGAGCATGGAACGTTGCCTTTGCCGTTGCGAGGACGATTTCAGTAAAATAACGAGTTTTTTCGAGTTCGATAACCAACTGTAAATCAATGATACGATTAAAAAAGGCTTCAATCTTCTTCACACGTTTTTCAACATAACTTCGAACATCATCCGTAATTTCAACATGACGACCGGTAATATGCATTTGCATTTCAACCTCCTTCCTGACTCACTGGTTATCAATTACCATTTCCGCTTCCGTTTGTTGGAAGAAATAATACCGAGTTCTTCTCGATATTTCGCGACGGTTCGTCTGGCAGCGTGAATTCCCTGGACTTTCAGAGTGTCGGAAATCGCCTGATCGCTCAACGGTTTAGCCACGTCCTCCTTCTCAATCATCTCTTTGATTTTCTCTTTGACGGAAGTGGCGGCTATATTCTCTCCACAATCGGTGGTGAGTTCACTGCTAAAGAAAAACTGCAACTTGTAGATACCCAGCGGGGTTTCAACGTACTTGTTCGTTGTAACCCGACTGACTGTGGATTCGTGGACACCAGCCATGTCGGCAATATGCTTCAGCACTAGGGGTTTCAGCGCTTTGACCCCTTGCTCAAGAAAACCCGACTGTACTTCAAATATCGCCTCCGTCACTCTCTTTATGGTTCGACGTCGCTGATCAATACTTTTCAACAAATCGACAGCTTGGTTTTTGTGATTTTCTAACCACTGTTTGGCGTTCTTGTCGAGTGCTGAATCTCCGTTACGCATCATATTGACGTAGAGTGGATTCAAACGCAGTCGAGGCATACCGTCATCGTTAGCAATAAATCGATAGCCGCTATCGCCTTTTTCAACGCTAATATCAGGCACAATCGGACTAGCGAAGGACTTTCTATCGTTGAATCGTTTTGGATCGGACTGATCTGAAAAGTGTCGACCTGGATAAGGGTCCAGCGTGCCTATTAATTTCTTTGCTTCTAGAACCGCATCGATGTCCACATTTAAACTCTTGGCAATCCGCGGTATGAGATTGTTCATCAAATCGTCAAAGTGATATTTGACAATCTCTCGGATAAGAGGGTGGTCCATTTGAGCGGCCTCCATCTGAACAAGCAGCGTCTCCGGAATGGTTCGATAAGCGATTCCGGTTGGCTCAAAGTTCCTTTGAATGAATCGAAGTATATATTCAACCAAATCAATCTCACAACCGATGTCCTCTGCAATGTCTTCCAGAGTAAGACCGTAGATGTTAAGCTTATCCTCATCTGCACTGGCAGTATAGATTTGTTTATTGTCTTCATCGGTTATCCGCCACACTGCTTCCTCGGTTCCGTCTTTACTTTTCGTAGAAATTGCAACGTTTTGTGACAATGAGATTTCATTATTTTCAAATTCACTCCGCAATTCCTCTGAGAGATTGCCGCTGTCTAAATCATTTCGGAAGTCCAAACCAACACTAAACCGGGGGCAGACATTCAACTGACCGTCCTCATCGAGATTACCAATGATCTGTTCGCCGATTCTTCGTTCTATGTCTGAAAAGGGCACAACGTTCAGTTGTACCATTAAAAACTCTTGTAATGTTTGAAGTTGAACGATATCTACTTGAGGCGCACCGCCGTCAGTCCAATACTCAAAGGTATCTCTTTCACTTGTGCCGATTATGTCATCAAAACAACTTTCCCATTCAATATCCGGTTCTTTATCCGCACGGTCCAAACTCTCCTCAGGTTCATTCCACTCAGTATCGGGATCTAATTTTTCTATATCGCTCAATGTTTCGATATCTATATCTTCAGCCACAGCTTCGTCCAAAAGCGGATTTTGCTGCAATTGTTGATTCAGATGTTGCGTGAGGTCCATCCGTGACATTAGAAGCACTTTTATTGCTTGTTGCAACTTTGGCGTCATGATGAGCCGCTGCTGGAGTTGCTGGCTCGGCATCTGTTTGAGTCCAATGTTCATCGCATGGCTCCTCTTACTCACCTGTCACACGGAATTCATCTTTTTAACTCAAAACTATGACCAAAGTATCGTTCTCGGGCGATTTCACTTTGAAGTAATGTTTCAGGGGCACCACTAAGCGTAATCCTTCCATCTGTTATCAAGTAGGCGAGATCAACAATTCCTAACGTTTCTGCTGCATTGTGATCGGTTATTAACACCCCGATATTCCTATCTCGCAGGTGTGTGATTAGTTCTTTAATATCTTGAACTGCGATTGGATCTATTCCCGAAAACGGTTCATCCAACAAAATAAAAGATGGGGAAGCTGCGAGCGCCCTTGCGATTTCAGCGCGCCTACATTCACCTCCTGAAAGAGTGTATGCCTTTCGTTTCGCCAACTCGGATATACCGAGTTCTTCCATGAGTTGATTGCACCGCTGCGTACGCTCATTTCTGCGAATATCAAGTGCTTCGAGAACCGCTGTGATGTTCTGTTCAACGGTCAACTTGCGAAAGATTGAAGTCTCTTGTGAGAGATATCCAATCCCAAGCCGGGCGCGCTTGTACATCGGTAAATAGGTGATGTCCTGTTCACCGAAAGTAATTCGTCCGGCGTTTGGACGGATTAATCCAACGACCATATAGAATGTGGTTGATTTTCCAGCCCCATTTGGACCAAGCAACCCAACAATTTCGCCCGTAGCTACTTCTATACTCACTTGATTGACAACAATGGGACCGCGTCTTGAATATCTCTTAACAAGTCCGTGGGTTTGAAGTTTAATCGACACGCTTTTCTTGCCTTAACGCGTTACTTCGCATTGTTTGATTCTTGTTCATCCTCTTTTTTCTGGTTAATTCGAACCCGAAATCTAACGCCTCCCTTGCCGACACGCTTGCCGGTCCGCCGATTATACGTAAAAGATTTTGCTTCCAATCGGTCTTCCTCCTGTATAACGACAACGTTATCGCGGAGATCTACAGTATCATCCACCTGATTTATAACAGCGTCACCACTCGTTGCGAAAATATCATCGTCACGCAATTCAACTTGTTCTTGAGCAATGATTTTGATAATTTTATCTGTTTCAAGGTTCTTATAAATCTCCACTTTATTCCCGTTCAGGAAGCCATCAGGGCGTGAAATTTTTACCGGCTTCCCCTCTGCGGTCTGCACCCCCGTCCGGCGATTAAAGATCGTATGTGCTGCCTCCATTCGATCTTCATTTTGGACAACGACAACGTTATCGTGAAGATTCACAGTGTCGTTTATGTGGTTCAAAACGGCCCTATCACTAGAGGCTATAGCCTGACCTTCCTGCATTTCAACATTGCCTTCAGCTATGGTCTCAGTAAGTTCGTCAGTCTCGACATTTCTATAAAGGGTGACTTTATCGGCATTCAGAAATCCGTTGGACATCTTGAGTCTAACATTGCCCGTCAAGACTGTAACACCTGTTTTTTCATCTTGGGACAAGTGATCTGCCCACTCACAGATGATGAAATTTTCATCTGCACTACCCTTACTCATTTCGAATGGCTGTGGTGCGGAGGTTTTTTCGACATCAGCATCAGTGGAAAAAGGTATTAAAGTAAGGCACAATGAACATATTAAGCCTATTAGCGACGATTTTGAGGCTGCGAAGCCATATCGAAACAGACGAACAACTTGCATCGAGTCAGCGTATTCCTGCATCCCTGTGTCCTTTGCCATGTGGGATTTCATTAGCTTCAACTGGTTCAGGTGAATCCATCTTCTCATCTCTAGCGTACAATTTGAATCGAACATGTTTCATCGTCACAACTTCAAGCGATGGACGGCTTTCCATCTCTCTGCCAACCATTGCAGAATCACAGCGCACAATCTCCGATTCGTTTGGCGCATATAATTTGCCATCACGGTTCCGCCAATGAAGTTCGTTGGTGTACAACACACCATTTTGGCTAGTCCCAACAACGTTATCAAAGACCTTGAGATTATTATTTGACTGAATTATCTCGCCGCGATCGCCCGTCACTGTGATTGTAACTTGACCGCCCTCAACAATTTGAATTGTTGGATTCTGAACGTACACAACCGTTTCCATGAATGCTCCCAAGTCGGCAATCAAGGTCCATTTTGTCACACCGGATTCTGTATGCTTAGTTGAAAACTGTTGTAATATTTGTTCAGGAATTTCTTCGAGGGGCTGTGTTAGTTCCTCTTGTCCTCTATCACAACCGACAGCGCGAAAAATCATATAAAAGGTCAAGGGGATTCGAAGCCATTTCATTTGAAAAAACATTATCAATCAGATGTTGTTTGGGGATGTGTTCTCCAACGTTCATGCATCCAGATCCATTGTTCCGGATAACGTCGAACATAAAATTCGATCACATTTGTAAACTTTTGGGTATTGAAGATGTAATCACGCTCTCGGTTTCCGCTTCGTTGCAGGGCTAACGGCTGTTCCACAATGGCGCGGTGCGAATCATCTGGTTGACGAACAATAAAGGTTGGCAAAATCGCAGCACCCGTCTTGAGTGCGATAGCAACGGGGCTATAGGGAGTATAAGCCGGACGCCCCAGAAAATCAACAAAGACGCCATCTGTACGGGTATCGACATCCGCCACGATGCCAAGCAGTTCATTTCGCTTCAAGCAGCGTAACGCTGGGCGAACTGCGTTATCCCTGTCGATACTTAAATAGCCCAACTTTTCGCGATAAGCACAAACAAGCGTGTCTAGATGCTTAGATCGTAACTGACGAGCGATGGTACTAAACGGATAGCCATGTGCGACAATACTGGCTGCGAGCAATTCCCAATTGCCAAAGTGCCCTGTCAGGATAATTGCCCCGTTACCCCGATCGAGTGCTTGATCGATATGTGCTTTACCTTCGAACGCAACAATCTGACGAATCTTCTGGGAGGACATGTAAGGAAGCTGAATAAATTCCATCACGTTTTTCCCCATGTTTTGAAAGCAATGTTGGGCAAGCCTTTGGACAACAAGCGGACCATCTAGTTCTAGGCGCGACGCAAGATGCCTACACGTACGGTTCCTTTCGCAACGCGAGAACAAAAAAACGACGCTTGCCAAAGCAGTCCCAAGGGATAACGCGAGCCGGGGGGGGAGTGGGGCAATACATTGGCTCATACATCTCGCTGTAAATACGTAACAGCAATTTTTCAGGAAACGCCACATAATCTTTAATGTATTATAGCAAATCAGTCACTAAATGACAAGAGAAAACACAGTACATCTAGAAATATACAAGGATGGTAACATCTCTACCGCAGGGGTTGACAATTCTGATGTACCCGAATATCATTTGGGAGTGCTTGGAAGGCTCATCCGTGACGAGTTGGTTTTGCGCATTTCGTCTTTTACGCATACGGTCATCAAGAGTTTACGTGCGCAGTTATGCGCGGGGGCTCTACTTCCACTGCCGTTTGGAGGTTGGCTCTGGTAGAGGCGAAGATTTTCCAGTTCCCGACGAAATCGTTCACTCAGATGCTGATAGTCTGCGCGAGCTATCGGCGGTTGAGGAGCTCATGCCTGTGAATTTGTCGGCACCTCAACTTGTTGTGATGGTATTGGAGTAACTAACGCTTGCGCTATGAATACCTGAGCAGAACGCTATTAAAAATGAGAGTGAGAAACTAGTTGGGGTTCTGAAGCAGTTAGTCCTTGCGCTGAAGGCGCCCGATCAGAAGAAGATGGCGATGGAGTGAATGCTCTGCCTACGCCGGTAGGTTGTGGGCAGCGACGAGCCGGAGTGAAGTGATATTAAGTTAATATCAAACGGTACACACCACGCCGCAAATTTGGGGAAAACTGAACCGCAATTGAGGTGAGAGCGGAAGACTAAGCCTCGCATGTTCTCCTGTCCGATGGACGCACCGCTACAGGTGAACAGAAGGCTTGGACCACTTTAGAAAGCACTCTCGTCGAGTGCTCATTTCTTGGAAGCGAAGCGAAAATCGTTAATGGTCCTAAGGCGATGTTACTATAGACCGTAGAAGCATTGGGATAGACAGCAAATGAGCGGCTGCTTGCTTGATGCGTAAGTCCTGTTGAGTTTTTGACGACAATACACACTTAGCCAAGCTTCTTCTTTAGTAGAGAGCTATAACTGAGGATTGCCGATCTGCCCTTTTAGAACAATTGCACTCACTCGATTGTTTATGTTCCAAACAATCAGGACAACAATGACGAAGGTTGAATCTCTAAGATGAACAACTAAACTAGGATGCCCTGTGTAATGGTGATTAACTCATGTATCATTCATCTACAAACCTTCTTCGGGTTCATCAAGGGCATCCGCACTCTCATCAGGCGTCTCATTGGAAATTGTATGTTCGAAGATTTCCGAATTTGCGTCCTGTTCATCGGCGACAGAACTGAAAATTGAAAAATCTTCTGAATTTGCTTCGAACTGATCGACTTGCTGATAGTCAATCTCGCCATCAACTAGCGCTTGCAAAGCGACCGACGCCGGTTTCCGGACGTTAATGTTTAGAATAGAAAGTCCTTTTTCATTGAGCTGACGCGCGCGTCGCGCTGCTACGTTGACGGCTAAAAACTTGTTACCGACAAAATCCTCAATATCCTCAAGATAAATCACTGACATTTTGAACGGCCTCCCAGTTGATTAGGTTTGGAACTCTAGCCACAGGAAATTCCGAAGTCCCAATAATATTATCAATACCGGCTAAGGGTTGTCAAGGGAAAATTCTACCGTTTACATGAATAAACCAATTTCGAACGGTATCGTCAAAAATAGAGATGCTATGCTCAGATTTCTTTAGGTGGAGAGAATAAAATTGAGAATTGGCGAAGGAATTTCGGTTGGGTTTACGGCGATTCGCGCAAACACCTTGCGCTCCCTCTTGACCATGCTAGGGATCATCATTGGCGTTGCTTCTGTGTTGGCGACGATCGCAATTGGCAATGGTGCGAAACTAATTGTTCTACAGGACGCTCAAAAGCTTGGGGGCGCCAATCAATTTACTTTGTATCGCAGTAATCACATCCGAAAAGGCGACCGTTGGATACCCAACCGCAGTAATGAGTATTTTGACTATGAAGATGTGCTAGCGATTGAAGCTGGATGTCCTTCTGTTGAAGGGGTAATACCACGCTTACCTGTCTGGCGAGGTGTATTGGTGCAAACTAAGGGCGGCGCGGAAAAACGCACGGGGTACGAAGGCATCACGCCCTTTTACCGAATTGGGATGAATTGGGAGGTGCAACGAGGGCGTTTTATATCGGATGAGGATGTTGAAAATCGGAGTAAGGTCTGTATCCTCGGATCTGAGGTGGGGAATGAGCTGTTCGGGAACCAGAATCCGATTGGCAAGGAAATTAAGATAGCGCGCGAATCCCAAAACAGTTGGCGCCGCGGACGACCAAGGCGAGAAAAGAGTATGGAACGGTTTACTGTTGTAGGGGTAATGAAGCCACGTGGGACAAGTCTCCGCTTTGGATGGAATCTGGACGATCGCGTACTTTTACCGTTGACAACAGTCCAGGAGCGGTTTACAGGTAACGATCGTGTCCGAATGATCACGGTTCAAGTGAAAAACCTTAACCTGCTGGAGAGAGCCAAGAAAGAGGTTACCGCTATAGTGCGGAAACGACACAATGACCAGGACAATTTCTTTAACTTGTGGGAGATGAGGGAAGGAATGGAGCAACTGTTTACAATTAGCCGTACGATTAAGATAGTGCTAGGTATCATCGCAGGAGTTTCGCTCCTTGTCGGTGGCATAGGCATCATGAACATTATGTTGGTGTCGGTCACCGAACGCACGCGAGAAATCGGTCTGCGAAAAGCGCTTGGCGCTAAGCGGAAAGATATTCTGTTTCAGTTTCTTGTAGAATCGGTTGTGATGTGTAGCGTCGGTGGACTGCTTGGCATCGGGTTGGGTGCTGCTGCGGGATACGGCATGTCACAGATTGCAGTGAAAATTGTGAAGATAATAAATGATTGGCCATCTATTATCACCGTGCAGTGGGTGGTTATCTCGGTAGCCTTTTCAGCGGCAATCGGTGTCTTCTTTGGATTGTATCCCGCTGTGAAAGCCGCGCGTCTTTCACCCATTGAAGCGTTGAGAACAGAGTGAGGATGCAATTGGAGATTGGAATGCATTGATGTCAATCGTTAATGTTCAATCTTGTTCAGAGGAGTAAGGATGTGTTTTTCATCGAATATGTCGCGCTTGGCATTGCGAGCTTACATCGGCACCGACTTCGCTCGAGTCTAACAATCTTGGGTATCGTCATTGGCGTTGGCGCCGTTGTCAGCATGGTTTCGATAGGTGATGGTTCCCGTGCAATGGTTTTAAGAGAGATTGAGCGCACCGGAGGGCTGAACGTCATTGAGATTTACCGTGACGAGTGGCACCGACAATCAGGCACATTGACGCGGGCGGCGGGTCAGACGGTGAGACGTGGGCGTTGGCGGAAGAACCGTGCCGAAAATCTAGAAACCTCTGATGCACATGCTATCCTTGAAAATGCCAAAGGTGTTTCCCACGTCGTTCCTGAGGATGATTTTGGCAGCTGGAATGTGAATTATAAGGGCATAAGCAAGCCATCCCAAGTCACAGCAACCACAGATGGATACGATAAATTGCACAACTGGTATGTTCAGATGGGTCGCTTTTTATCTGATGAAGATGTCAAATCTGCCCGAACTGTTGCTCTCATCGGTTCAAAAATTTACGAAGAACTCTTCGATGAGGATTCCCCTATCGGCAAAGAGATTAAGGCGACGCGGGCATCAAGTTGGGGACCTCGTTTCGATGTACGATTAACCGTCGTTGGCGTAATGGAAGAAAAAGGCGATGCGATGGACACGCAAGGTTGGGACGATCGCTTCATTATTCCGATAACAACATTGCAACAGCGTTTTAAGGGCAAGAAAAATATAGAGCGCATCCGTGTTGAAGCCGCAAATCTGAATATGGTCGAGACAGCGAAGCAAGAATCAAAAAGAATACTAGGGAGAAGACACCACGGTTCAGGAGAAGAATATCAGTATTGGACAGCTACGGATGAGCTTGCAACCGCCGAGAAGATTGGGAATACGATGAAATTCGTGATGGGAGGCATTGCAGGAATTGCGCTTTTTGTAGCGGGGATTGGTATTATGAATATTATGCTCGTCTCCGTCACTGAGCGCACAAAGGAAATTGGCTTGCGGAAAGCAATTGGCGCAAAGCGGCGCGATATTTTAACTCAGTTTCTTATTGAAGCGATTGTGCTTAGCGTAACCGGAGGAATTTTGGGAGCGATTATCGGCGTATTTATGGGACACGGCGCTGCTCTACTCATCACGAAATATGTGTGGCCCGGGAGCGATTGGCCCTCAGTGATTTCAATCGGAGCTATGGTCGTTGCACTGAGCGTGTCGATAGGAGTTGGAATTTTTTTCGGTTTGTACCCTGCAAACAAAGCAGCAAAACTTACGCCCGTAGAAGCGATTCGGTCCCAGTGAGCGTAGTTTTCATGAAACTGGCATAGAGCACTATAAGTGAAATGATGCATAAGGAGTCGTCAAATCATGAAGAAAGTCATCATCAATGTTATTACGATTCTGGTTTTAGGAACATCCATCGTTTCTTGTGGATGGATTAAAGGATGTAGGGAAGAATCGCCTGAAGCGGAGAAAAAAGTTGAAGTTGTCAAACGCGGGAATTTCCAGATGCGAATTAGTGCGACGGGGAACCTTGAGCCACTTGTCGACGTTGAAGTTAAGTCCAACGTCGAAGGCGAGATTATTAAACTGTATATTGATGAGGGCGATTTTGTTGAGGCGGGGCAAATGTTGCTGGAAATCGACGCAGAACAGTATATAGAGCAAATGAGACAGGCTAAAGCGGATGTTGATGCGTCGCAGGCGCAGTTAAAGCAGGCTGAACTCAACATAGTACTGAAGAAAGAATCACTAGACAGTCTCCGGCAGCAAGCAAAGGACAACGTGAAAATTGCCGTGGCAAATTCGAACACAACTATAACAGCCTCCTCATCACAAATTATCCAGGCAGAAACACAAATCCAAACTACAAAAAACGAGTTAGTGCAGGATGAAATTGCGTTGGATCAGGCAAAGATTGCGCTCAATCAAGCGAAATTAACACTCTCGGAGCTTGGGACAGCACGTGATTCTGCGATAGTTGAACTTGATAACGCTGAAGCTGAACTGAAAAGGAACAAGGAACTGTTTGAGAAGAAACTTGTTTCTAAGAGATCTTTGGAGGAAGCACAATCGAGGCGTGCGAGTACATCGTCACAATATAACAGCGCTGTTCAGCGTGTGGCATCTCAAAAAGAAACGCTGGAGTTTCTACAGAAGACCATTGAAGCAAGAAAAACTGCAATTGACACACGTAATACAACATTAAAGTATCAAAAACTGAATCTTGACAAGCTTCGTGAGATGAGAAAAGCGGAAGAAGAAGAAGCGGTACTCCATCTGAAAATTGCCCAAACCCGTCTTAATGAGATTCTCCGAACCATCAAGGAGGAAGGAGAGATTGTCAAGGAGTCAAAGGAGAGCGCAAAAGCGAATCTTTTGCGACGCAAGAGTAGCTTAAAAAACCAAGAAGAGCGCTTGGGGTGGACAACAATTCGGGCACCCATGTCAGGCACGGTGACCCTTCTGGAAGTCGAAGAGGGGGAGATTGTGACTTCAGGTAGATCGGCATTCGCGCAAAGTCCACCCCTGATGACGATTGGGGATTTATCGACAATGGTAGTGAAGACCTTTATCAACGAGGTCGATATGGAAAGGCTTCGTTTGGACCAAGAGGCTGAAATCAAAGCTGACGCCTATCAGAACAAAATATATAAAGGACGCGTCGTAGAAATCGCTCCAAGCGGGGTTGAACGCGATAATATTATCACGTTTGAAGTTATGGTTAAAGTTGCTGGTTCACCCCATGAGCTACGACCGGGCATGAGTGCTGATGTTGATATCATCACTTACGAGGAGAAAGATGTTTTGCTGCTACCTAGAGATGCTATCGAGGAAAAAACATCCGTGATTGTCACGGCGCAAGTCGGTGATGATGGGACGGATTTTAAGCCAAATCAACCGATTGAAGTCAGAAGCCCTAATGGAAAAACCTTCAAAGGGAGCGTCATCAGGATTGAGGACAGTGAATTGACGATTGCTGTTGATGGTTTACAACGGGGCTTGCGTTCTGGTTCACACACCTTCGCCCTTCTTGTTGACGGTCTGGAGAAACTGGATAGTGTTGCCGCACAAGTAGATATATCTAAAGAAACATTTGCTCTGCTTGACGAAGACGGCACCGTAACCAGAAAGGACGCACCACAGGGCAGAAAACTTCCCATTGAAACAGGTATGCAGAACGATACCGAAGTCATCATCAAGAGCGGTTTGAAGGTAGGCGACCGGGTGACTCTGCCCCATCGAGAGCCGAAAGGTTCAGCCCAATGGGGGCGAAATGGGTAACTACCTTGCTAACAATAGACTCAGGCGTCTTGGTGAACAAAGACTCTTTTTTCTTTCCCTCAGAAAGACAACTGTATAATTCGAACAACTGACGAATCGAGGAAGAGTGCTCTCACAAGAATGCGAGTCTCTGCCCCACTTCAGGTGGTGTGAGGATACGCACCGACCTAAATTACCCTGAATTGAATTGATTTTTCCCCACGCTACGACATTTCTATTTCCTGCCCATCATACGACAGATAAACATTCTCAGGCAATTCAATGTTTTGTTCTTGGCACTGCTCACGAAAATATTGATGATTCAGTCGGTGCATGATGTGTGTAAAGTAGGTTTCTTGCGGTTGTAGTTCATGAACGATCTCTAACGACTCTCCAACGGCGAGGTGGGTTGGGTGACGCGGATTGAAACTTAGCGCATCTATAATCAGCACCTCAACGGTCCGTAGCATTTCTTTGGAAGATTCAGGTAAGCGTTTCACGTCGGGAACATACCCGAAGTTATCAATCCGATAGCCAAGCGTCGTGACGGCACCATGCTCAACGGGAATCGGTGTAATTTCGAACCCGTGCACCTCAAATTGCCCATTTATGGTGTGAGGCAGCAAATGCCCGACGCCCCCACCTTGAAACGTCTCCTTATTAAACATGTAATCGTAATTCCTCTTCAGAATACGCATCGTCTCCTCCGGACCGTAAATCGGTATATCCATCTGCTGCTTACGACAAGGCATCACTAGATCGTTCGTTCCACTGATGTGATCTGCGTGGCAGTGGGTATACACTACTGCGTCAATCCATTCAACTTTATTCCTATCAATCTGATCGATGAAGTTGGGGCCGGTATCAAATTGCAGGTGTTTTCCATTCTTTTTGATGTGTATTGATGGGCGTGTCCGATAGTTCTTTGAGCGAGGCTGTCGGGCATCTTCGCAGGTTTCGCAAGTGCATTTATATTCGGGAACCCCTGTCGAGGTGCCTGAACCGAGAACGGTGATTTTCATAGATAATTCCTTCTAAGGGCTACGTTAAAGGGGGCTACCATCTATGATATATCAGACAGAATGAGGATGCAACGCCAAAATAACTTGTACTACCTCAATACAACTGAACCATTTCTTTGATGATTGACAATCTGGACACTGGTTGTTAAAATGAAGGAAGTTGTTAATCTCGTCACAGAATTCATCATGCTAGCGGTGAAGGAATAATGTCGACTCAATTTGACACAGCAACGTTTGGCGCAGGTTGTTTCTGGTGTGTCGAAGCCATTTTTCAGTGCTTGGAAGGGGTGCAGCGGGTAATTTCTGGCTATGCTGGCGGCGAGGCTGAAAATCCAACTTATCGGCAGGTTTGCAGTGGAACCACGGGGCATGCAGAAGTGGTGCAGATTACCTTTGCTCCCCAAGTCATTTCATTTAACGACTTGCTATATGTTTTCTGGCGTACTCACGACCCAACAACGTTGAACCGGCAGGGTGCCGACGTCGGTACGCAATACCGTTCAGCGATTTTTTATCACAGCGAGGAACAGAAAGCCGTCGCTAATAGTTCCAAGCGGGAAACAGACGTTTCAGACTTGTGGTCAAATCCGATTGTTACAGAGATTGTCCTCTTTCTCGGTTTTTACCCAGCAGAGGTTTATCACCAGAATTACTATAGGCTCAATCCCAACCAGCCATATTGTCAGTTAGTAATCAATCCCAAAATCCGAAAATTCAATAAAGTATTTAGGGATAAGCTAATAGATACAGACCGTATAAAGAACTGAAAAGAAATCGCTTCGAAATGGGCGCAAGGCAAAGGCGATTAATGCAGATGTCTTGGCACGGTCTCCAAGCACAAAATTAATGTTCCATCGTGAGAGAATAACGAATGAAGATATTACTGAATGTTCACTGAGCTTCATAATTCCTACAAGCACTGGGTTATTGACAATAGAGAGACAGTCCGGGCCTATTCTTTCTACTTATGGGAGCGAGGCATTTGATGGGGCATCCTCTTCTCAAAGTCACAACAGAAGATAACGTTCGTTCTAACATGACGAACTAATAGGGAGATGAAATGAAAATCTTACACACCGCTGATATTCATCTCGACTGGAAATTTTTGGGAATTCGGGACGCATCAAAACGCCGCCGCCGTCATCAAGAACATCGTGATGTATTTCAGCAGATTATTAACGTTGGGTTGGAAGAACAAATTGATGTGATGTTCATCGTTGGAGACCTTTTTGAGCAAAGCAGTTTTTCATTGGACACGATTCGATTTATTCAGCGCGAGTTGGAACGCCTCAAACTTATCCCTGTTTTCATTGCGGCTGGGAATCACGATCCTTTAATCTCGGGAAGTCCCTATCTGTTGGACGGTTGGGGAGATCACGTTTTTATTTTCCGAAACAACCAATTTACTTCTTGCTCTCTTGATGAACATAACGCTGTTATTTATGGCATTGCTCACACCGCTGATGCGGGTGGAGAAAATCGCCTTCAGGACTTTCGGGTTAACTCAGAAAGCAAATTGAACATCCTGCTTCTCCACGGCTCAGACATGCATGCTGTTCCTGAAAGTCACAATGATACTGCATGTTTCCCTTTTTGGCGGTCGGAATTGTATCATTGTGGGGCAAGCTATGTTGCACTCGGACATTATCACACCTGCTGTTTCATCCCTGACGATCAACCAATTGCCGCCTATCCTGGTTCGCCCGAAGGAATGGGCTATTCCGAGTTGGGAGAACGTTATGTTGTTGTCGGAGAACTCACAAAAGATGAAAATCAACAGCGTAAGATTCGAGTCAACCAGCGGGAATACCGAGATGTAATATGGGATTGTACAGGGTGTGCTACGCGCTAAGAAGTACTTGATGCACTTCGCCAACAGATCGACTCACCGGAGCGACGTCGGTAGAAATTGACATGGACTTGTCCTTGATGCGTGAAATCCTAAGTGAGCACTGTTTTCAAGCGATGCTGATTAATGAAACATCCCCAGAGTGGGATTTAGAGGCGCTACGTTCGCAGCGGAGTGTAAGTGGGGAGTTTGTGTGCCAGATGCAGACGAAGATGGAGGGTGCGGCTGAAGAAGAAATCGAACGTTTTCAGGCGGCGATGAATTATGGGCTCCAAGCCTTATCAGAAAATCAGGAGGTAAAGCTACGATGAAAATCCAGAATCTGTTGATTGAAGGATTTGGAAAAATCTCCAAAATGAAATTAAATTTGGGTGCGGATCTGAACGTAATTTACGGTATGTTGTACGGTTTTCTCCAACCTAGATATCAGCGTCGCAAGTATGAAGTTGCGTACGAGAAATATCGTCCTTGGCAAAGTGACCAGAAATACAGTGGAGAATTGGTTTACACGCTCACCTCAGGACAAAGATACCGGGTCAAGCGTGACTTTAATTTAGACACAGTGGTCGTAAATGATGAAAACACATGGCAGGATTTGACCAACGATTTTCCGGTTTGCCTTAAAGCATGCTAGTTTGCCCAAGAACATTTGGGAATCGAAAAAGAGATTTTTCGAGATTGCGTCTATATTAAGCAGCAAAACATTGATACTATTGAGAATCCGGGGGCTTTAGCAGATCGGCTCCAATCTATTGCGACAACTAGCACAGAAGAACTTTCGCTTCAGACAGCATTGGATAAGCTTGAAAACGCATTAGATCAAGTTGGGACGGAACGCCGCAAAACTAGCCCTCTCGGTCAGTGCAGTGCAACTATTACACAGCTTAAAAATGAGCTTGCCGACGTAGGAAAAAAGCACGATCAACTTACACTTAGTATTAATGAACTCGACGCGCTAACGCAGCAGAGATCATGTCCCTTGAACGAACAGCAGCAATTTCAGTATCTTATAGCTTGTGTAGAGGCAAAAGAAATCGAGACGCGATTAGAGAATATCCGCGATTACAACGAAAATATAGATCAGATTGAGCAGGAATTGGAAATCTTGCAAGCGTACCAGGATTTCCCAGTCGATCGTAGAGACGAACTTTTAATCTCCCAGACACAACTATCCGAAAACAAACGGCGGAAAGAAAAACTCGAGGCAGAGCTTTTTGACAATGAAAAAGATCATCTTGAACTTCAAGGACAATTACAATCTTTATCAGGTTGTGAACAAATTGGAGAAAGACTTGAGGAGATACGCCGTTTAGAATCGCGACATAAACTTTTGATTGAAGAAGAAATAAAAGATAGTACCGCACTGGCAGACATACCAGAAGACTTCACGATGCAATCTAATCGGCTGAATTATGACGAATCGCGGTTCAATTCGATGGATAATGACCAATTTACGCAGATACTCCAGGATGAATCTAACCTACAACAGAACCAAGAAAATCTCAATCTCCGTCAGAGAGAAATTACTCGTGAATCCGAACGACTCGACAACTTAAATCATCGTAGACAAAGTCAGAAAAAACAATCCAAATTCCTGATTTTTAGCGGTGTAGTTGCTTGGATAGCAGCCGCTGTTATCCTCACCTTGAGCGTTGCATTGAGTGTTGTCATCTTCTCAGTTGGGCTTTTGAGTGGATTCTTCAGTATTCAAAAGCGAAAGCAGGTGAAAACTCTTGAAAGCCAAATTGGTAAATTGTCAGCCGACATAGAAAATATAAAAGACATCTTTCCAAAATAGATTTATCAAGTTTTATAGTTATAGTAATCTTGTAGAATAGAATAACTATGGCGTTTGGCAACATGTCGAGGAGTGTCTCAGGTTAACAATTGCGGCAATCACATTCCATGTTTTTCCATAGTTGCGATGTTTGCCTCGATAGACATCTTTGGTGATGCGAAAAATCTTACACCGTCTGACGATATGCTCAATGGCAATCCTGCGTGTTGCCAACCGTCGGTTGAATTGCTTCGCCTCCTGAGTCAACGGCTTGCTCCGACATTTCTTGATGGGCGTCGAACTGTTGGCATACCGTTTGGCTATGCCCTGATAACCACTGTCAGCCAACTTCTCAGTTTCAGGGGAAATTGCCAGACGGCTTTCCTCTAGAATTCTATAATCGTGAACGCTCCCTTTGCGGCAGATAAGCGACAATAGTTCTAACATCGCCAAACACGCAATCAATTGAACTTTTATGGTGTGCCGTTTTTTTTACCGCTGTAGTAGGCGCGTTGTCCTTTTGTTGGGCGTTCAATGGGTTGCTCGGTGACATCAATGACGATTGTTTGGAGATTGCTCTCTAACAAGTGCTTTCGATTCTTCATCGAAAACACGTTAACCAACACATCAAGTATCTGATGATAGATTTTATTTGCATAAGACTCACTGATACCGAACTCCGAGCCTAACCTGGCAAAGGTTGGATAGTGACGCAAATAGGTGAATGTCAATAGAAGACGGTCAATCAATGGCAGCCCCGATTTCCGTCCTCGTTTCTTCATCGGCTGTTCATCTCGAAGGCTTTCGAGATGAACAGCCACACGCTCCAAAATGACATTGAAAGTTGCCTTGTCTACACCAACGGCTCGCAGAAATTGCTCATCTGACAACTCTACTGCTTTTTCATATTGACTCATGGGTATCCTTTCGACAATAGACGATGTGGGAAAGGATATAACGTGAAATCAAAACAAACAGATTCTTATTTTGGAAAGATGTCTAAAGGTACAATTTGAGCGAGACCAACAAGAACTTGCAGATGCTAAAAAGGTAATGGAAGACTTATTTGAACGGATTGGAGTTTCTTCCTCTGATGAATTAAGAGCAGAATATACCAACCTCCAAGAACAATGGCAGGAAGTAAATCAACTCAAAGAGAGAGTCGAAGAATCAAAGGATAAACTTCGTCGCACGCAAGAAAATCTCCGATCTACCGAGAGGCAGCTTCATGAATTGATATCACCTGCACTCGATTCAAAAGAGGGCAGTATTGGTGAACAGCTCGCACTAGTTTGGGGAAACTATAGCCGCTATGTGTTTCTGCTTAACCAATATAATGATGCGAAAAGAAAAGGTGAAAGCCTCAAATCTGAACACGATGATGTAAGTAGTACAACTGATGAATTCCATGCTGAAATTGAACGGATTCTGGAAGAAGCAAGTGTGGAAACACTAGAAGAATACAACGGTGGATGGGAAAAACATCACCAATACCAAGAGGGGCATGCAGAGGTAAAAAATCTGATAAATGCCCGCAATAACTTATTGGGCGAACAGGACCTTGACGCATGGCAACAACAGCTTAAGCAACATCAAACACAGATACAAAATTTAATTGATGACCATCCCGCGACCTAATAGACACAGAATTTGACCTAAGTGCTAAAGCGACTTACCAACAGGAGAGCGACATACGCTCAGAAAAATTACGTGAGATCGAAAACCAAATTCACGCTGTTAACGGACGAATCGAAACCCAGATGGTGAATTCACGTCCTCTCTTCGAAATTGAGGAGGAACTTGAGGATGCGACTTTGGAAAAAGGAAGTCTGGAAAAACAAAAGGAAGCTCTAATGCTTGCCAAAGATCAATTAGAATCTGTTTCACAAGAATTTTTTATAACTCGCTTCGCTCCGGAATTGCAGGAAATTGTTGCACCGATGCTTCAAACCGTTGCGGGACAATACAGCGAAATCCGTTTCGATGAAAAATTGAATCTGAAAGTTAGAATTCCAGGATTAAATATGATTAAGGATGTCGAAAACTTGAGTCAGGGGACGCTCGATCAGATTTATTTCTTACTCAAAGCCGGCGTTGCTCAGATGTTTTCCAAAAACCGAGAACCGCTGCCACTATTGCTAGATGATCCGTTTGTAGCTTGTGATGATGAGAGATTGGATCGGATTTGGGACATTCTCGGTAATCTCGCAAGCCAAACCCAGATCTTGTTTTTCACTTGTCATCGTTCGCAGATGCTAGACGTTGAGAAGCGTTTCAGTAGTGATGCAAGTACTGTCACTTCCGATGTGGGGGACTTTACTCTTTTGTCAATTGATGCATGAATACCTTCCCCATATTCCTACTTTACTACATCTAACAGTAAACAACAGTGAAAATAGCGAAAAAAACACTATTCCACAATTGCGGCGTCAATCAAGTGTTGTAGGATATTGTAGGAAAACTTTACGATGTCCTTGTCTACAATCTGTTATGCGGAGAATACCACAATGTATCCGCGTGTATGCTCATGGCGGTCCTTCCGCTAGAGGGGAGAGAAGCTGCGGATGGCTTTACGGACATCAAGATGGGATCTGAACCAACGGCAAAACGTCCGGATTGATTTGTCGTCGTAACGTTTATCGAACAGGTCGCCGTGATTCGTGAAACAGTTGAACCCGATGCGGATGTCAAGGACAGACTGTGGCAGCCAATCAAAATCGAAATCATCCACACGATCAAAGGATTATCTCTAGCTTTTCTTAGACGAACCCGCATTCCCCGATAAGCCTGATGTGCGGGGAGTTCTGCACGGTCATTGAGAAACGGTGAGTTGCTGTACGCGTTTTTTAAGCTGTGGTAATTGGATTTTCGTGCGAGGTGTCTAGATGTCGCTGTGGTGATAGATCGTTGACTCAATCACCAGTCGTGTAGTATAATTAGCTAGCTTGAACCACAGGGGTGAAAATGTCCAAACGATATCTATTGGGGAATCCAGCGTGAATGCTGAACTGAGTATTGAAGAACAGATTGACCGCATCGGCAGGGGCACAGCAGAGATTATCTCTAAACCAGAACTTGTGCGAAAATTGGAGATAGCTAGAGAACAAAACCGACCCCTGCGCGTCAAACTGGGGCTCGATCCAACGGCGCCAGATATTCATCTTGGACTTGCCGTTGTTCTGCGCAAACTCCGACAGTTTCAAGATCTCGGTCACGAGGTCATCCTCATCATCGGGGATTTTACGGCGATGATTGGCGATCCCACTGGAACATCGAAGACGCGGCCACAGCTTGCAGAGGAACAAATCAACCTCAACGCCAAAACCTACGAAGAGCAATATTGTAAAATATTGGATCCGTCGAAAACTTGCACTGTTTTCAACAGTCAATGGCTAGCCAAAATGTCCTTCGCGGATGTAATTAAACTTAGCGCCAAGACTACCGTCGCGAGGGTGTTAGAACGGGATGATTTCGCCAATAGATTCCAGGGAGGAGTGCCAATTAGCGTTCACGAAATGCTATACCCACTCTGCCAAGGCTATGATTCCGTGATTTTAGAAGCAGACATTGAGATGGGAGGTACTGACCAAAAATTCAATATTCTGACTGGGCGCGATCTGCAACGTGTCTACCACCAGCCGCCCCAAGTTGCACTTCTTATGCCGTTGCTCGTTGGGTTGGACGGACGCGAAAAAATGAGCAAGTCACTCGGCAACTATGTGGGAATTTTTGAACCGCCCAACGAAATGTACGCGAAGTTGATGTCCATTCCTGACGAGTTGATGTTCGCCTACTTTGAGCTAACAACCGATGTACCGCTTGATGAAATCCGAAAGTTCGAAGTAAAATTAGCCAACGGCGATCTTCACCCAAAAGCCGTAAAGCAGAGACTCGCGCGTGAAATTGTATCCATTTATCACAATCAAGATGCAGCGAAATCGGCTGAAGCTGAATTTGATACGGTTCATCGCTATCGACAACCCCCTGAAAACCTACCCCAAGTTGCTATTCCCTCGACTGCGCTCGCCGATGGTAAAATCTGGCTTTCCCATCTCATCACGCGGGCCGGATTTGCCAAAAGCGCCAGCGAAGCGAGGCGATTGGTTCAACAAGGCGGGGTGCGTCTCAATGATGAGCGGATTACCGATTCATCTCTCGAAATTGCTTTGTGTAGCGGGAGTGTGTTACAAGTTGGGAAGCGACGGTTTGCAAAACTGATAATTCAATAATCTATGTTTCACGTTTTAATCTTATGAAAACCTGTCTGTTGTTACCTGCCTACAACGAATCTTCAACCATCGGTCGGATTATCCAAGAAGCGAGTCTATTCGTTGGGCACATTGTCGTTATTGATGACGGATCATCCGATAATTCAGCAGAGATCGCAGAAGGACACGGTGCAGTTGTTCTAAAACTTACTCAGAATCGCGGTAAGGGACGTGCGCTGAGGACCGGCTTTGATTACGCTCTCCAAAATGGCTATAAACTGATTGCTACGATGGATAGTGATATGCAACATGATCCCATGGATTTACCGCGTTTCTTCGATCATTTCCGCCGAACATGTCCGGATATCCTCATCGGTGGACGGTTTAAAGGACGATCTACGATGCCTCGGCATCGACGCCTGAATAACTGGTTGGTTTCCGTTGTTGGTTCAGCGATTTGTGAGCAAAAAGTCCCGGATTTTCAATCCGGTTACCGACTGATCAAGGCAGAAGTCTTGAAAGCTGTTCAACTGGAAACCGAGCGATATGAAACGGAATCGGAGTTGTTAATCAAAGCGGGGCGGCTCGGTTTTCGGATTGAGAGCACCCAAATCCAGGCGGTTTACGGGAATGAAGATAGCAATGTCAAGTTGCTGCGAGAAATTAGCCTATTCACTCGGTTGCTTATCAAGAGCCTCAGAGAAAAATATTAGGTTGACATATTTTTGTGGCAGCAGCAATGTTGGTAAGAGCTTTAGGTACAGCGTCCACAGGCAGAAAGAAATTATGGAATTTCGCGACATTCATAATGCACGAAACACATAACGTTGCATGAAGGCTCAAAATTTGTTTCGCGGGTGATTATGATTTTTGTGACCAACGACGACGGTATTGAAGCTGCGGGATTGAAAGCACTCGTCGAGGCGCTTGAAACCCTCGACGAAGTGTATATCGTGGCGCCCGACCGGGAACGCAGCGCGATTGGGATGGCAATTACGCTCCATCGTCCGCTCAGGGCGACGCAGGTGGCGAATCGCACCTACGCAGTTGACGGAACGCCAGTCGATTGTGTGGATCTTGCTGTTAGTGCGTTGCTTCCTGAACGTCCGAAACTCCTCGTTTCCGGCATCAATCATGGACAAAACCTGGGACAAGATCTTCATTTTTCAGGAACTGTTGCGGCTGCGAAAAAAGGAACTTTTCTGGACATCCCGTCGATTGCGATTTCACTCGTTTCTGGCCCAATCTATCACTACGGAACAGCGGCATCAATTGCCCATCGCATTGCCAAGCAGGTGATTACGAACAGATTGCCCGACCAGATTCTTCTCAACGTCAACGTGCCAAACTGCACGCTTTCTGAGATTCGGGGGATCGAGATGACACGGCAAGATTTCGGGTCTTATGGTGCACAAGCTATCAAACGTTTGGATCGCCAGGGCAAACCGTACTACTGGATTGGCGGCAAACGCGAAAAAGTCGATCGACGAGAAGATACAGATCTCAATGCGATACGCAATCAATGCGTTTCGATTACACCAGTTCAACTGGACTTTACAGCTCATCACCTGATTGATCCACTGAAAAGTTGGCTCAGCGATGAAATCATGGATTAGAACTGACAGTAACGACCGACAGCCTTGGTATGGAAATGTAATTCTGTTTGTCGCAATGAAAAAACGATTGTTCGGGAAGAGACTGGATTTGACGGGGGAAAACTTGCTGAAGTTCAGGCTTGTCATTGGTCTTATCGCTAAAGGCTGTCTTATCGGCGTCGCGTTTATTATTCCGGGTGTGAGTGGCGGCACAATGGCAATTGTACTAGGAATTTATGAACGCTTAATTCGCGCTTTGCACCAGATCGGATTTTCGACCGTTCAGAAATTTTTAGGTGCTATCACCCTGAAGAAAGACAAAATATCTGAAGCGCGTGCGGAACTGCGACGTATCGACGTTGGATTTTTGGCTGCCCTTGTTATTGGCGCTGCGCTTGCGATCAAAGCTTTATCTGCCCTGATTGTTTACCTGCTCAATAACCAGCATGATCCCACTCATGGTTTCTTTTGCGGCTTGATTCTGGCGTCAATTATAATTCCCGCCAAGATGTTGAAGCGTTTTACTGGAAAAGCGTTTATTTCTATGCTTATCGCCATCGCTTTGACTGTGGGACTCTCACTCAGTATAACTGGGGAGGATAGGCTAGAAAACGCTAGGAAAAAGGATGAACTTGAGGAAAGCCGTCAGTCCAACGTCTCTGCTACCGGCAAGATAACTCCTGAAACGGACAGAGAAAGGGTAGATTATTCTGTTATCAAGCTGCTGTACCTGTTCTTTTGTGGGGCTGTTTCCGCTTCAGCGATGATTCTTCCTGGAATCAGTGGATCGTTTCTTCTGATGTTTCTCGGCGTCTACTTTGACGTTCTAGCGGCGGTCAATCATTTGGGTTGGCTTGTGTTGGCGATTTTCGCTGCCGGCTGTGGCATTGGACTCTTGGCATTTACCCGATTGGTAAACTACGTCCTTGAACGCTACCGCGATTTAACAATATCTTTTTTAATTGGGCTAATGGTGGGGTCTCTGTACCGGCTTTGGCCCTTCTGGAATTTTGAGTTTGTCGGCCGCGAACGCATTGACGTTGCGCATATTATACCTCAAGTGAACATGAATGTGTTAATCACGGCGCTGGCATTTCTCGCCGGTTGTGGGGTTATTTTGCTGTTTTATCGATTCGATCAAAGAGAATCGGCGTAACTCAACGGAATTGAAATCGCTGCCACCTAGGTATGTGTGCCTCCCAACAACGATGACGTTATGAAAACAGTCGGTTTTTTTGTCAACACGTCTAAGCCCAAAGCATCCGAAGTCGTCATCGCGTTATACAATTGGCTTCGGGATAGAAGTATCGAGCCGTTGATTCCTGATGAGCAAGCCTCAACACTCGGTGCACCACGGTCAGGATGCGATCAGGACGGCGTTGTTGCCCAATGCGATGTTTTAGTGGTGCTTGGTGGCGATGGAACGCTATTGAACGCTGCCCACACGCCCCAGATCGAAAACGTGCCAATTCTTGCGGTCAATCTCGGTCATCTTGGTTTCCTTACTGAAGTTTCTCTTGATGAGCTTTATCCGGCGTTAACTAACATTTTTGCGGGAAATTACAATATCGATCGGCGGATGATGTTGGAAATTGATGTGGATAATCCCGATTTGCGGGGTTCAAAATCTTTTGCCCTTAATGATGTTGTGATTCGCTGTTATGGGCAGCTCATTGAACTCGATACTTATATTGATGGTGAAGTGTTCGTGATTTATAACGCCGATGGACTGATTATCGCCACTCCAAGTGGTTCAACAGCCTATTCCCTGGCAAGTGGCGGGACTATTGTCGACCCGCACCTCAACGCGATTCTTTTAACGCCGATTGCGCCCCATTCGCTCACGGTTCGCCCTTTTATTGCGCTCGGGGATTCCGAGATTACTGTTGCGATGCGATCTAATTACAGCAGCGTTGACCTTTTTGTTGACGGACGGCGCGAAACACACACTCTTACCTCAGACTGCTTGATTCGTATCCGAAAGGCGAAAAAGACAATCCAACTCATTCGTTGTGAGCATCGCAGCGCCTACGACGCCTTACGGACGAAATTGATGTTGGGAGAGGGAACGAAACGTAAAACGTAAGGCATAGTTTTTTTATTTACGCTATGATCGAGGAACTTTATATCCGAAACGTCGCGCTTATCGATGAACTCCGACTGGAATTTTCCCCCGGTCTAAATATCTTCACGGGCGAAACTGGAGCCGGAAAGTCTGTCATCCTGAACGCCGTGGGATTGGCATTAGGTGAGCGTAGTGTCTCTGGAGTTGTTCCACCGGGTAAGAGCCACGCGAAAGTGCAAATTGCGGTTAGTCTGCCACCTGTCCATCCAGTATGGCATTGCCTCAGTGAATCCGGTCTCGATAATGTTTTTGATACACAGGAGGAGTTCCTTATATCTCGACGAATTAGTGAAAACGGGCGGAGTCGGTGCTATCTCAACGGACAGATGGTCAACCTGACACTTCTACAGGCTATTGGGAACTTGCTGGTCGATATTCACGGTCAGCATGAACATCAGTCGCTTTTCCGATCTGAGACCCATTTGGATCTGCTTGATGCTTTCGGTAAACTTCAGGGGCTGCGATTGCAGGTCAGCAAAATGTACGATGAAATTCACACGTTGCGCGGGCGTCTTACTGATTTTTCACGGAGGTTGCACGAATCGACGCATGAGAAGGAGTTGTTGGAATTTCAACTGGATGAATTGAAGAATGCCCAACTTCAAGAAGAAGAGGAAGAGAGCCTTATCAATGAGCGTAACCTTCTCAGTAACGCGGAAGCTCGTTTTGAATCCGCGAGTCTGGCTTACGATTATCTTTATAGTGGAGACCAATCGAATCCTTCAATACTGGACAACCTGAAAGAGATAAATCGCACAATTTCAAAACTCAGTCAGATGGACGCAAATCTAGTTGAGTTAAATGTCCGGTTGGAATCTGCTTTGTACGAATTGGAGGATATCACCTATCAAATTCGTGACTACCGTGACTCTGTGGAATTTAACTCACATCGTCTCACAGAAGTCGAAGACCGTTTGGATCTTGTCCACCGGCTCAAGCGGAAGTACGGTAATTCTATCGCTGAAATTTTGGATTATCAAGCGCATGTGGATCAGAAACTGAAAGAATTCCTGGTCGGTTCTGAACACATCGAAGAACTGAAAAATCAAATTCAGGTTGCGATTACGAAGGGACAGGAACTCGCGGTTGATCTCTCTGAAAAACGCAAAGAAACCGCTACGCGGTTGGAGTCTTTAATCGAGATGCAACTCCAAACGCTGGGAATGGAAAAAGCAATTTTCCAGATTCTTGTGCAGCCGATGGAGTCGCCCAATGGAATCCTGCAGATCGACGAAAAACGGTATGAATTGAAGTCCCGTGGAATGGATGAAATTGAATTTCTGATTGCGCCCAACGTTGGATCTGAACCGAAATCTTTGACAAAAATTGCGTCCGGCGGTGAAATCTCTCGCGTCATGCTTGCCCTGAAAACCGCACTTGCCCGAATTGACAACATCCCATCAATGATTTATGACGAGATTGATGTCGGCATCGGTGGGCATACGGCGGACATCGTTGGGCAAAAATTGGAGGAATTGGCGCGTGTGCGTCAGGTAATCTGTATCACGCACCTTCCGCAAATCGCACGCCTCGCCAATAGGCATTTTCGTGTTGAGAAACGTGTAAAGGACAATCAGACAACAATCTCAGCGAAACAGTTAATTTCGGAAGAACGGGTTAAGGAAATTGCCCGGATGCATGGCGGAGAGCTGACGGAAACTGCGCTTGTACGCGCACGAGAACTGTTAAAAGGACAAAGTTCAGAGGCGTGCGGTTAAGAAAATACGCCATTATCGGCAGCTCAAGCTAACTTTGAGAATGACTTGATGTATATATGAACGGTTCAATCACATTAAAGTAATAATGGAACAACAGGTTGAAAAGGTGTTTACAGCAATTTTTGCATGGTTTCCCTGCTGGAAGGTACAGTTTAGCATGGCGAGAAAAGGTATTCCTTTTCAAGTATCTTTTCCAAACAGGCATGCAGGCAAGAAAACATCCGTGTTTTCCAAATTGAGGAGGGTTGGAGTCATGCTCCATAGTGTATGTATATAAGGCGGATGAAATATGGATAAAAGATTTATACAGGAAAGTGGTACGAATGTTTATACAGGTTGTGAGTTGTTAATTAAAGGGGTGCTCGAAAGTGGAGTCAGTCTTCTAACAGGATACCCGGGATCGCCACTTGCCGATGTCTTCGAAGTTATTCGACGGAATGCAAGTCTCTTTAAGGAGCACGGGATAGTTGCGCAGATTGCAAACAATGAAGCCCTTAGCGTAGCAAGGCTTAACGGATCACAGATGGCGAAACTGCGTGCAGTCGCTTTTATGAAGAGCGTTGGACTCCATGTGGCGTCTGACGCCCTAGCGATTAGCAATTTGGCGGGGACAACGGGTGGAGCCGTTGTTGTCGTCGGAGATGATCCTGCCTCGAGCAGCACACAGGTACCTGCGGATTCTCGTTTCATAGCCCGTCATCTCTATACACCAGTTGTGGAGCCGAGCACATTCCAGGAAGTGAAGGATTGGCTGCGTGTCGCTTTTGAACTCTCCGTTAGTTCCAATCTATACACAACCTACTTGGTCACAGTAAATCAGGCAGATGGCGGGGGGAATGTTCAGCTTCATCCGAACCGCTACCCCGACATTAACGCGAATGATACAACGACGCTCAATACGGATGAGATCAATATAGATAACCGCGTGGTTTTGCCGCCCGATAGCGCCCGGATTGAGATTGAAACCTTAGAAAGACGTTTACCCATCGCGATTAAGACTGCGCGAGACCACAATCTGAATCAAATTTGCAATCTAAACGGAATCAAACACGAGATGGGTTTTGTCACGTCAGGAGCGGCTTACACGTATCTCGAGCATGCTCTCCATGAGCTGGAAATCCAAGGGCAAATTCCAATCCTTAAACTCGGTTTGACCCATCCAGTTGATGCAGAGATTGTACGCCAATTTTCGGCGAGTGTGCGCGAGATTTATGTCGTCGAGGAGAAGCGCCCACTTCTTGAGAAAGACATCAAGGCGATCGTGGGCGAGCTCTACCAAAGTGGCGAAAGCAATCGATTTGTGCAGGTGTGGGGGAAACAATTTCCAAACGGCTTAGCTGGGATTCCCGAATCGCTTGGACTCAATCCGTCCATCCTGATTCAACGGTTGATTCCACTCCTTCAGTGGAAGAGTCAAGCAGATTCATCCCGCAAATTCAAAGAATTAGACGGAAAGGAAAAAGTTACCCCTCGTCCCGAGCTACAGATAGGGAGGACTGAAGAATCAGGTTTTTCCGCTGCGAAAATTCACATCAATAAAGATGTGCTCTCGCGAGAAGGAAATCGGATCGAACAGGTCAATTCTTATGAAGTTCAAATTCCGGCGCGAACACCTACTTTTTGCCCGGGATGTCCACATCGCGATTCTTCGAGTGTCTTTCTGGAGATTGCCAAGCATTTTATGGATGCCGACTACATGGAAAAGCAGCACGCTTCATCACCTGTAGATCTCGTTTTTCATGGGGACATTGGCTGCTATTCTATGCTGAAGTACGAACCGTTTCCACGTCTCATGCACAATCTCTCAGCGATGGCGCTGGGTGGTGGCACAGGAGCGGGAATTGATTCGTTCATAAATAATAAACAGATTGTCTTTATGGGCGATTCCACCTTCTTCCATGGGGGAATGTCGGCAATCTCCGACTCAATTAAGAATGGGCAAGATATCACATACGTCATCCTGGATAATAAGACAACTGCAATGACAGGACATCAACCTACACCTGCGGGGGAGGAGGATATCCTCGGCAATTCGACGTTCGCCCAAGACATAGAAAAAGTTGCCCAAGGACTTGCCGGGAGTTCCAATCTCTTCATCGTCCGAACTGATCCTGAAGATCGTGTTAAGTATAAGGCTCTTCTTGAGGAAACGATTCTCCAGCTAGGGGTTAAGATTGTAATTGCTGATAAGGAATGTGGAATCACCTACCATCGTCGATTGCGACGTGAACACCAGAGAACAATAAAAAAAAGAGGTTTCTTGAAGGTAGAGAAGCATATCAATATCACCCCGGAAGTTTGCGAATTTTGTCTGGAATGCACCAAAGCCACTGGTTGTCCCGGTCTAAAAGTCAGCGAAACTGATTACGGACCAAAAATTGGCATCGATTCATCAAACTGTGTGTCCGACGGGGCTTGTGCACGGATAAAGTGGGCATGTCCCTCGTTTGAAGAGGTCATCGTAACACGCAAGCGTCCACCGCGAGTGTTGGTGAATGCAGACTTAAATTTGAACGAACGTGAAAACAACATATCAATTGGTGTCGCTCCCACGATAATGGAACCACTGCCGCTACCGTCACTGCGCGATTTCGATCGAACATGGAGTGTGTATGCAGCTGGCGTTGGTGGAATGGGAATTGGTACAATCTCGTCCATACTGGTTCTCGCCGGGTATACACAAGGGTATCAAGTACAATTCTGCGATAAGAAGGGTTTGGCAATACGCAACGGTGGCGTCTACGCACATGTGACTTATTCAAAGACGGACAATCAAATTTCTCCAATCATCCCTTATGGAAAAGCAGATCTCCTGCTGGGTTTGGACATTTTAGAGGCAGTGCGTGGAATTGATCCTAAGGCACCATTTCGGATTGCTACGCCGGATGGAACAACCGCTATTGTGAATACAGCGAAAACAGATACGGTAACCACACTTATTGGCAAGGATAGCTTTGAAGTTGCGGATTTAGAGGATAGCATACGGACTTATACCAAAACCGATGAATATTTCGGGGAGGACTTATTTGAGATCTCTGAGCGATTACTAGGAAACAAACTTTACGCGAACATCATGCTGCTAGGTGTGGCTTTTCAGCGCCGGTTGCTTCCACTAGAACTCGATAGTATTCAATCAGCGTTGAAATGGGTGGCGAAACCATCCGATCTAGCGTCCAATCAACGCGCTTTTGACCTTGGTAGACGGATTGCTATGGATGCGGAGGTATTCTCGGTGGCGCTCAAGCAGCAAGGGTATAAAGCGTTACTTAGGGAGAAATGTGGCATATTAGCAAAAAGAAGACGGGGTGAAGTCTTGGCAGGTGAATATGAGAAGCTAGTTCAAGAAGCGGTGGAGACCATGGAATTAGACGAAATGACCAATCGCAGCTTGGCGTTGAGGGTATACGATCTTGTTCAATTCGAAAACCTGAACTATGCCCGCGTGTACACCGAAAACATTCAATGTATCTATGCCAAAGACTTTCGTGCGGAGGGCTTTCGAGCTACCAAAGCTGCTATCAACTACTTGTTCAAGGTTATGCTCATTAAAGACGAAATTTACGTGGCTCACCTGCTAACTTGCGAGGACAAATTAAAACACGATAAAGCGCAGTATAATGTAGACGAATCAAATGGAGATAGGATCAAGTATGTTCACCTCAACCGCCCCCAATTCGCTGTAATGGGAGTGAATATTCGGTGGGATATGAACACCCGGAACTGGCAACTGAGTTTGATGAAACGGATGAAGTTCCTCAGACGTTGGCTTTCTCAGTGGCACCCAAAGGAAAAAGCCTTCCGCGATTGGTACATCGTTGAGGTTGTAGGCACCTTTGCTCCAACAGATGCCAAAAATTACGAAACTCACGTTCGTGCGCTGGAAGTCCCTGAAGAAGTTTGTGGTTATCGAGAAGTGCGTTATCCGAAAATGGAAGCCGCTAAACAAAAGGTTGAATTGTTATTATCGAAGGTTCATCATTGATCTCGAAGTCGCCATCAGGGTTGAAGAGCGTTGATACAATTTCGGTTGAGGAAGACTCGCCAAACAATAGCTTGACAAATTCGATGGACTTTCTTATGAGCGACTGATAACCGCTCTGGATTATGAGTTCGAGTTGTGTGACGGGAAACTTCGTTGCGGAAGGATTGGGTTCGTTGATGTATAACTGGTGCACGTGAAAGAGTGAAACATTACGCATCACACGTCACAGGCAAAACCAAAATTGTTGGCGTTATAGGCGATCCGGTCGAGCACAGTTGCTCGCCGCAAATGCACAATGCCGCATTTGCCGTATTAGGTCTGGATTGTGTTTACGTCCCTTTTCGTGTCCGACCAAATGATTTGCGTGTTGCCCTTGAGGGATTCAAGGCGACCAACATCCTCGGAGTGAATGTCACCGTTCCTTACAAACAACGTGTGATTCCATACCTTGCTCAGATTTCTCAAGAAGCGACGCTAATTGGTGCTGTTAACACGCTAATTATTGAACATGGAAAGATTACCGGCGAAAATACAGATGCGTCCGGCTTTTTGCAAGCGATGTTGCACGCGGGTGTTGAGGTGCCCCGGAACGGTTCTGCTGTCGTGATTGGAGCGGGCGGATCGGCGCGAGCTATCGTCGTAGCGCTCGTCCGTGCCAACCTGCAAACCATTATCATTGCCAATCGTACCGCACCGAAAGCCGTTGCTCTTGCTACAAATCTTTCTGAGAAAACAAGGGCGAAAATTAGTGGGATGGGACTTGATGATGCGAAACTACCAGACGCAGTGTCGAAGAGTCAGTTAATAGTCAATACCGCCTCCGCAAGTATGGATACTTCGCACCCGCTATTGATTCGACCCGAGTGGTTAACTCCGCAATCCATCGTGTACGATATCATCTACACACCTCCTGAAACCCGCTTGATACAAGCGGCTGCAAAACGCGGATGCCGTACAATTGGTGGACTTGGGATGCTTCTCTACCAAGGAGCAATTGCATTTGAAATGTGGATGCAAGTTCCACCGCCCATTGAGACAATGCGTTGTGCACTTCAACAAGCGTTGGATCGAATGTAGAAATTTCTTCCTTACAAGGTGATTATGAAAGCTTCAGATTCTTCTCCTTCTACAACATCAGCGTCTGCTTCATCAATTAAGGTAAGTATTCTCAATACGCAATACACTATTAAACAGACGGACAACTTAACAGAAGATGATGTTCGTGCGTTAGCCGAGTACGTAGATCGGATGATGCAACACTTCCGACAAAAAGGGCACAATGATATCAGTGTAGCGACTATGGCGGCTCTGAATATTGCCGCACAAATGTATGGTGAACAGAGGCGATCTGCTGATACAATTCTTCACCTCACTCAAGTTATAGATGAAGCGATGGATAACAATGCAGCGCCCGACACGCAGCATACAAACTCGACGGAAGATTCATCCCACCTTTAGTAAGCCTTAGCGAACCTTCTACGAAAGAATAGGAAGCTTGGAAGATCACTCCCCCCCTCAGTTCAATTGCCTTCCTCTCTTAGCCCTTAACGGATGACAACGAGATGACGAATTCGTTCCAGAGTTTTGTCGCCGATTCCTCTCACATTGACGAGATCATCCGCGCTGGAAAAGAGTCCATGGGTTTCTCGGTATTCAACGATGCGTTGCGCTATTACAGGCCCAATACGTGGAAGGGTTTGCAATTGTTCCAATGTGGCAACATTGAGATCGACGAGCAATTCATGCTTGGGTATGGGCGGATTGGATGCAGGAGTGTGGGGTAAGGTTTTCTTTACGTCGACTGAAGGTGACGAGAGTTGGCGCGATACCGGCACATAGATCCGCTGACCGTCGCTGACTTTGGCAGCCAGATTTAGTTGGTGAATATTAGCTCTTTCAGTAGCCCCACCCGCTTTCTCAATAGCCCTTTCGACGCGTGCGCCGACCGAAAGACGATATACCCCCGGTGATTGAACGGCACCGGCCACATGGACGAGAATCTCTGCAGGTGAATTTGACAAACTCGGAGCGTCTGAATTCGGTTTTTCCGCGGGTGAAGCGCGCTCCTGGTTGACGATGAGGTCCGGTTCACCGAGGAAAATCACAGGGTAAAAACGTCTTAGCATCCAGTATCCACTTCCCGCTAGTATCACGACGACCATTAAAATGAGGACATTTCGATATTGTTGGTCGAGGGTATTCATTTTGATTGAACGGTAATACTAGCATGGAGACCATAGAACCGACTATCGTCAATTTTCAGTTTAATGGCCCACGATGGAATTATCCCGATTATTGAATCGGGAGTCAACATGCTGTACAATAACGTCCGCTAGCAGACCGTGTGGACAAGTCGTCAAATCAGCGATTTATTCTGCTAACGAGAGCGTGGTCAATTAGCCTCTGAGCGACTAATTTCGATGACATTTTTCACGTTTCTTCAACACCGTTACGAGCTACTACCCTTCTGTTTCGAGGGTGCCGACGGGTTTAGCAAACGCGAATAGAGCAATTCAGTCAATCGGGTGTTATTTTTTGCACCGTACAGATGTTCTGCTCTTGCACGTCCTGCGCGTCCCATCTGCTTAGAAAGGGCTCGATCTTCTGCAAGCAGCGATATTGCCGCGGTAAACGCTTTGGCATCCTCTGGGGGAACGAATACCCCGGTTTCTGGTGTAACCAGTTCTTGGCTACCTCCCAGGGATGTAGTGATTACAGGTTTACCAGCAGCCATCGCTTCAATAATCATGCGAGGACAAGCTTCGGGGATAATCGAAGGGAGCAGCATCATATCAAGAAGCGCTGTTATCGCGCGCGTATCGGTCAGAAATCCAGTGAAAATCACGAAATCCGCGAGCCCCAACTCACTAATTCGGGCCTTTAGGTAATTAAGGTAATCTCTATCCTTCGGAAAGTATGGCTTCCCCACGATAATCAGTTTTATTCGGCCTTGATTGTTTAGCTGTGCCAGTGCCTCAATCAAGAAGTGGATTCCTTTCTCGAATGTAATACGGGTCACGATTCCCACCAATATGTCCTCAGGGTAGAGATTTAGATTCGATCGCACAGCTTCCACTTCCGCTGTTGGGATGGTAGATACGTCTAGTTCAACACCATTATATATGAGCACCTGCTTGGACTGGGGTGCAAAATTCCACCGGGTCGCTTTTGAAACCAGTATAACACTATCCACTAACTTCTCACCCATCCGATCCAATAGCCCATACGATGTGGCGTACCGTTTGTGCATGATAATCGGAATACCCTTGAATTTTGCGGCAGCCCCACCAATCAAAGCCGTTGCCAGGGAATTTGCATGGATGAGATTCACTTGCTTTTCTTTAATCACTCGTAGAAGCTGGAGGACAGCTGCAATAAACCCTAAATCACCGATGAGGTCTCCGAATGTGAAACGACGGTGGAAATCCGTCTTTTCATGCGGTTCTGGAAGGTTGAACGGAATAACCGCATGTTCTGCCTTCCGCGCTTCCGCTGCAAGCGCGCTATCCGGCAAGCAACCGACGATTGGAGAAAATCGCGCCTTGTCCAGATATTTGAGCAGAAGTAGTAGGCTGCGCTGTCCTCCACCAATGGCAGATCCACTATCTAGATACAGGATGTTATACCGCTTGGATTTCATGTCTCACAATTTTACTGAAGAAATAACGCCGGTGGTCCCGATTTGTCAAGACATTGGAAGGTGCAAGCCCCTAAAGGAACTACTGTGTAACAAACGCGTAGGGTAGCGGCGGGGCTTGCACCGTTGACAACTAGATCAGCTCCGCCGAAGATAATGTTTAGATGATTGCGTTTCAATCCCATGTCGTTGTAAGTGCAGTACATGTGTGCAATCTAATCCTTGACATTTTTAAACATTTTCGATTATAATTTGGGGCGTTTTTCAGAAAAACGCTGTTTTAGTTAAATAACCAATTCTATGTCAGATTGAATTGATTTTTACTCTTGCCATTGAGATCATATTAGATATCGTGGATGGCCATATTAAGGGGGGAAACCGATGCTGAAGGGCATTAAAACTGCTTTTCAAGATTTCTTCAACATGCGCTCTAGTAAAGGACACCTACCTAAGGCAGCGCCAAGCGCGCACGAAGCCATCCTTCCTTTCAATCCCGCCGAATATTCCATCTCCCCACAACGCCTGAAACGTTCAATAGACGAAGGAAGGGATATTGTCCTGTTAGATGTCCGAGAGGAATGGGAATACCAAATTGTTCATCTCAATGCCGCGAAGTGGATTCCTTTAGGGGAGCTACCGCAACGAGCTTCCAAGCTTAACCCTTACGCGGAGATTGTCGTTTACTGTCACCGAGGGATGCGTAGTCTTGATGCGGCTTACCTTATGCAGCAACTTGGATTCAAGAGGGTCAAGAGTTTGGTTGGTGGTATCGACAAGTGGGCCAGAGAGATCGATTCAAATCTGCAGCGATATTGATTGAATCTGACGAAGGACGAAATGTGCTCATTAATAATCTTACGCTCTTCATCTTATTCAACTGACGGGGAACGGCGCAAAATCCAACCCCATTCACCGAAAGCCCAGCAGCGATCTTTATCCACCGCGTGAAGGGCGCGAAGAGTAGAGGATACTCCGGATTTTTCGGGTGTCCATGTTAGCCCGCCATCAGTTGTGTGTAGAATAGCACCAAAATCGCCTACAGCCCATCCCGAGTGGCTATCAATGAAGACGACATCGTTCAGGTTGTCGTAGGAGTTTGTTTCTTGCTGACTCCAAGTCGCTCCGCCATCCTGAGTGTGGAGAATCAAACCTTCCTGGCCAGCGATCCACCCTACATGTTCAGTTATGAAATGCACATCCATAAGGTTATTGCCTACATTGGACGCTTGATCTTGCCACGTTGAACCGCCATCTGCCGTACGTTTAATTGTTCCAAACGATCCAACAACCCAACCGTGTGTTGGCGATACAAAGTGGATACCTTCGAGGTGATTTCGCGTTTCGCCTAAGCGCACGCGATCGCCTTCCCCTGTCCAGCTTTCACCGCCATCGGTCGTCTTGAGTAACGTATTGTCGGTTCCAACTATAAACCCGAACTGTTCGTTAATCAGCCACATGTCTATCAGACGAGTCCGGTTGCTCCCTTGTATGTTTTTCCGTTCCCATGTCTTACCGCTGTCCTTTGTCATTAAAATTGTGCCGCGTGCGCCTATGACAAAACCGAAATTTTCATTAAGGAAGTAGACACTCCAGAAATTAATCGGAGCCTCCATCTCAATGATCTGTTTTTTCCATGTTTCTCCACCGTCTGCGGTGTGCAAGATCAACCCATTAAAACCCACCGCCCAGCCGTGCGCTGCATCGGCAAAGTGAACAGCCTGGAGATCGCCTTCAACTCCATCGTTGCGAGCAAAATCATCATCTCGAACAATGGTCCACCTACCCCATGCGTTTAAGTTCGCTAGCCAGCCCGTAACTGATAATATGAAAATAATGGCGAAGATTCTTTTTAAATGCATCGTAATTTTCCCCTTTCTAGTAGCCATGCTAGTGCTCGTCCTGCACAGTCAAAGAGTGCTTGCACGTTAAGTATGTAGAATCAATATGGTTGCTGCAAACCGTTATTCGCGTGCAATACCTTCTATTGTGCACGTGGACTGCTATAAATGCCTTGTATGAAACTAAAATTGCTGAAATATTCGTAAGTGAGACAATGATTGTCACCACAACCGTTAGGATTTTCATTCCCTAAATCGTGTAAGGCTATCCTTCGAGATATTGACGTGAACACTTGCTTATTTTTCTGAAGATGGGTCGCATCATAATTAATAACGGCAATTCGAATCCGTCCCGACTTTTCTATCCTAACATCAACTAGTTTTTGGGGAGCGGACCTACGGTCGCGGTGCTCCTCTTGAGTTGGCGCAACATGTTACATGATGTACTCAAACTGGATGGATCCTCTGTTTGCAGCCGGTGTCAGTCATTTAGCCATTGTAGAGATTGAGGCGGTGCTAATTGTATTCCATTCCTCGTTCCTCCCACCTGATTAAGAATCACATGGGTTAGTGTGATATCCGTAACGTCGCCGGTGATGCCCGCAATAATGACCCGCTGCCCAATTCGAAATGGACGTTTGAGAATTAACATTAGCCACGCGGCGACACCTGTTACTGGGGCTTGGAGAGACCAACTCATGACCATACCCAAAAAACCGGCGGAAATGCCAAGTGTTTTGAGGGAACCGCTAAAACCAATGAGGCCGAAGATCGCAATGACGACTGTCCAGATGTATTTCCACTTCGCCATGAAATTTGCGGCGTTTTCCTCTTTATAAGCACGTTTGTAGATGTATGCCTTCAGAGGGCGAGTGAGGATTGCTTTGACAACAAGCAACGCGGAAATGGTTATAATGCTCAAAAGCGGACCGCGCAATGGAGATTGGCTAATCAGGCTAATGAAGTCGCCAATCGAGACAAGGATATCAGACATCGTTTGCACGATTTTGTCCTTTAGATAGAGGTCTGTTCGGATTGTAGTGTCTGGCATTTATTGTGCAGGAATGGGGCAATCCGAACATGTACTTAGGAGCCCTCTGTATTCAAAATAACCTGTCATACAATAATAGCAACAACGCCTGAAAACCGCCAGATGCCCTAAGTTATACTGCAAGTGTAAGTGCCCCGGCTAATCTGGTCGTGATATTGAATGCCAACAGCAAATCACGGTTATCGAAATTGGTATCTATCTGGGCGGTAAATCGTGGTAGTCAAAATTCAAGAGCGAACTCGCAACGTTCTGACAATTAGAATCGATCGCCGCATGTCACAGTCGATAGTTCATTTCTGATTGGCATAGCGGTCCGGGGTCTTCGAAGTGAAGAACTCGGTACTCCGCGAGTGGTTGGATTACCCAGCGTATTTTGCTAAATTGTAATTGCGTAGTTGCCTACGCCTTACCGTGAAGATTCTCAAATATCCTCGACTTGTCACTCGTTATTTGGTTCCGCCGATACATTGGGTGTGAACGGACACAGCATGTCGGAAAATAAAACAAACATACGCCGGTCTGTTTCCAAGACCATTTTCCACTCACCACAATCCAAGAACGTCGGACATTGACCCATTACACGTGAACTAACACTCCAATCCACTATATTTTATCATTTACTGACAGTTTTGTCACTTGAATTTTTGATTTTGATGTTTCCCTTCAAGGGCCTTGCACAACCAGCTATTCCCGTCCATGCTTAGTTCTTGGTAAAGACAGCAATCCATTAACAGCATCAAATAATCGCATACACTGATTTGTGAATCGAGTGCAGGTTAGCCAATTCCATAGATTACGTAGTTTCAATAGCCGGTGTCACTACACTGACCTGACTGGATGAGACATTCACTTTGATACACGGATGTCGAAAATCATTCTGTTCATCGGTATTGAATTCAGTGGTAGAGCAGGTTCCGTAATGTAAATAGCCTGCGATATGCCCCGATCACATCCTACCACCTACGCACATCTAGCATAGAAACTTTGTCAGCCGACAAAACTCTACAGACTAGGTTTTGAGTGGAACGGCAATAGAGTTCCCAAACTATCTTGCCATCGCATCGCAATCTTTGGGTATCAACTCCACCGTTGTCCTCTACTAGACTCTTACATCTTGACTTCAAACTGCCCCCCGCGGATTGCCGTTTAGCCTGATTCCGTTTCAAGTCGCAGGAGTTTTCCGAATATAGGCTTGACGAAGTGAAATTCTTCATGGTAAAACAAGGGCTAAAGTACATCCTGTTGAATATATTGAGTTGCTGCGCAGATTCTCTCAATACGAAGTACGTTCACCGTGTGACCTAAACAGTTTGTGGAGTGCAAAACGCCGCCCGCAGTACCGCGCGGACGTATAAAGTGTTAAAGCGAAGAGGATTGCTATGAAGTTATCAGATGAGCATTTGAGGACTTTCGAGGAGCAGGGATTTGTCGTCGTCGAAGATTTCTATCCGGAAGAGATAAGAGCTCGCATTGTCGCTACTCTCCACAAGACCCTTCCACCTTGGGAAGTTGTCAAAGACCAGCCACCCAAAACTGGTATGTTGACCGACGACTTTCCGTATTCCGAGATGCTGTTCAATGAGCTCACTGTTGATCCGTACCTCATCGACTTTGTTCAGCGGGCTCTTGAGACTGAAGACATCCACTTTCGGTATGCTCACAATTGGGTGAAGTATCCCGGTTGCTCAGCTTTCCCGGAATTGCACATTGATAACGGCAACAACTCGTTGCTTCCTCCCTGCGACGACAAGAGGTACGCGCAGATTAGCTGTTGGTACTTTCCGGAAGAGGTACGGGCGGACCATGCACCGATGCTGGTTATTCCTAAGCCATTCGGTAAGGATTTGACCAAGAAAGTTTCGCTTGAGGTGCCGGCGGGAGCCCAGATGATTTTCAACACTTATTTATGGCATTCGGCGACAGCGTTTAAAGGAAAGAACATGCAGCGTTATTCCGTCACACGAATTTATGGACGTGCGGATCACTACTGGGAGGGTGTGCGCAGTTTCACAAACCTAGGGCGAAACGAGTATTTCAGGCATTTCATCGGCGCACTTACGGCGAGGGAGCGAGGATTTTTCAGACTCCCTCCAGCCGGGCACCCTTATTACATCGGCAAGACACTTGACCTGCTGGAAGAGCAGTATCCGGGCTGGAACGCGAGAGGCGAATATGCTCCGGTGGGACATTAACCCTTGCAATACTCCGTGTAAGTGACATCTGGCTCAAGTTGGGCGATATTGAATACAGGGGTTTGAGTGGACACATGCGATTCCTATCGGAAGGAAAACAATGGAGGCGTTTGAGGATTGAAAAAGAGTCGATTTTTTGATTAGAGATAGTGTTCGATTGGGCGATTAAATCAGTTAGGTCCATTGTAACATAAGACACCATCTTACGCTACAGAAAGTGCTGGATTATACTGTCATCCTTCATGAGAATCGACCTACGACTCAAACCGAAAAAGAAGGGAAAACATAATGGCGAGCCAGAACCTTCAAAATCAGATTGTTGGAAATGACCGCGCTTCGATGGTTTTAATTCACGCTGGTGAATTCCTTATGGGCGCTACTGATGGCGATGATATGGGTTACACAAGAGAGTTTCAAAAAGAAAAACCGCAGCATGTCGTCTATTTGGATGCTTTCTACATCAATATTTTCCAAGCCACAAATGCCCAATATAAGAAATTCATGGAGGCTACGGGACACCGCGCGCCAGGGCAATGGAACAAGCCCGAGTTCAACGCACCGAATAATCCTGTTGTCGGCGTGGGTTGGTACGACGCGGTAGCGTATGCCGAGTGGGCGGGAAAACGACTTCCAACCGAAGCGGAATGGGAAAATGCTGCACGCGGTGGGCTTGTGAACGCGCGATACCCCTGGGGTGATAAACCACCAGATGGGATACAGTGCAACTTCAAAGATCGCGACACCGACACGGACATTCTGTACGACGAGACAATTAACGACGGCTACAGGTATACGGCTCCTGTTGGGAGTTATCCGCCCAACGGCTATGGGCTCTATGACATGGCGGGTAACGTCTTCGAATGGTGTGCCGATGATCGCATGACTACGCCCTATCCCAAAAGCAAAACCCGATTGGTGCGACTGATGGCCCAGATCGTTCGGTTCGTGGCGGTGATTTCTTGGGACCGATTTTTCATGTGCGCTGTTCTCGCCGCGGTGCCTGTCCAGCCCGCATCGCCCCAGGCAATACCGGTTTTCGTTGTGTCGTATCGGTTGAAGCGCAATGAACTTGTCGTCATCGGTGCGGTCAGACCTTCGCAGTGGCGGCTTCAAGGTTGTGGCTAGAGCCCTGTATCATGCGGCGTGGCAATTCTTTACACAACATCTCGCCGAACATCACCACGCGGATAATCCAGAGCGAAGGGCTGACCCCCCGGCAGTGGATTCGAGTCAAGAATCCTAGTCCAACAACATTCTACCGGAAAACTAAGGTGAAACACCTATGAATCTTTACTTTCAAAAACTAGAACCGGAGGATAACACAATGTTTAGCACTGGCGGTTGGAAGCAAAAAGCAGGTTTAATGGCGTTGGGTAGTATTTTCACGATTATCGGGATGCTCTTTGCAATCGGAATGTTGCCGTCGGTTACGGCGCAAAGAGATAAGTTTGACACGATACAGTGTTCTAGGCTAGTGGTCGTTAATGCGGCGGGGATAAACGAGGTGATTCTCGATGGTAATGAACATGGCGGTGCTGTCGTTGTCTCTGGCAAAGATGGGGAACCGATGGTGGGTCTCGGTATCACCGAACATGGCGGTCGTGTCATTGTCTTCGGCAAAGGCGAGGGCAAAGCGGGCATGGGTATCAATGAAAACGGCAACGGCGTTGTCACCACTTGGGACACAAACGGCTATCGACAATGAGGGGGCATCATGCAACTAGGACTTAAATCACTGGGTGAGATACATATAGCGTCCCCCTTAGCATCGCAGGCCGGCTATTACTGTCTTTGACCTGCCTCGTTGAGGAGGAGGGTTGAAAAGGCTTTTGTCGTTATCTGATTGCGTGAAATCCTGGGACATACAACAAAAAGGCTACCGATTTGCCGTGCACGACGCTAGTTCGGACAACTACCGACATCCGCTTTATACGGGCTTGCATTTTGCGGATGCAACGATGACGTTTGTGAAAAAAACGAGACCGGTAACCGAAAGGTGCAGGTTGTCAGAATGCTGAATAGTGGAACCTGTTAAAGAAATTGTGGAAATCCTCCGTGCGGCAAAATGCGAAAGCTTCTAACAACGCAGCCTTGCGCAGCCGGTGGTTTTTCGCTCATCACGTCAATGACCGTCCTCAGATTCCGGCTGAGGTCGCAGTCTTCATTCAGCGGTACAGTTTCAATAGATGTCTGGCGAGAGAGAGATTTCCCGAGAACAGCAAGCCTGAAGCCTTGTCTAAGTCTTTGATGACCAACGGGTTGTCTTGGTATTTCTTCTTGAGGAGATAAAGTGCTACGGGAAGCCTCAAATCTGTCGCGACATATATGAAGGACTTGCCCAGTGCTGTTCTGCTGCGAGATTGAATCATTTCCAGATAGCGATACCCCATCCCTACTGTCGGCTCAATCATAGTTCCTTCGCCATAGTCATTCCAGGTCACCAGCTGGATGATTTCCGACGCGCTGTTGAGTCCTATATCCAGGGTGTTTGCAAAGGTCTGACCGTCTTGATCGTCAAGAAAGCCATAACTTCTGTGTAGCCCAACATCTTGGTAGATATCGTGGAATTTCGGAAACGCTGCCCCGATGATAGCTCTTCCGTCTTGGCTACTATTATAAAGCTGGTCTAGGTATTGATGCCATTGAGAAGGGCTTGTTACCCCGCCGTGCATCGGAGGCCACCCAAATGCACCATCGGGGGCACCTTCTTGTATGCGATTGAGCGTGTAGAAGAAAGGGCGTTTGGGTAAAAGGGAGAATAGTTGGTTCCATTGGTCAGCTTGAAAATACTGGGGACCAAATACGAACAATGCTGGCCTAGCATCAACTTTGAGATACCCTTGTGAATTAAACCAGTTTTTCTGTAGAAAGCGCATGACCTCCTGACCATGCTTAACCGCGTCTTCTTCAGGGAGGTGTCCCTCTTGAATCATCTTTCTTATCGTCCGGTCTTCATAACAGATGGCAAATTGCAATCTCGCTTTCTGAAGCTGGTTGATGATATGCACTGTGTTACGGTGAATGGTGGCGTAATCGTAGAAGTCCTCAATGCCGTACCAGTCGATAATGACCCCATCAATACCGGTGAATTTCATCAGAAGAACCTGACATTCGAGGACATCGGAATCACTTGAGTCGTATGTGCCGATGAGTGGATAGTCGTGTGAGGCGATAGAACGCCTGCCATCTGCATCCACTTTATCCGGGTTGTAATGATTCATCGTCCAATGCCATCCCCAGTGTCCACTGATCGGTTTGGATGCGTACCAGGGCATATAATGCGACATGAGTATCTTCTTCCCCGTGGCAGCGCTTGGGTCTGATGAATTACCGGAGCGAAGCATTCCGATCATTACTACCGGGATTAGCAAAAGATATTTCATCTGATGTTTTTTCAATTATAGCAAAAACACGGTAGACAACTTTGGTGGTATTGACACTTGAGCGCTCGTTCCAACAAGTAAGGTGGGCTTATCTTTTACCCAATGGCAGAGGTACGACCAGTGCCATCTCAACCGAACCTATGGTGACAAACAGAAAACTTGCTGGTATGGAAAACGCATGATTCCCTTTCGAATGAAAACGGAATAATGAGAAACTGAATTGGCGCGATGGGAGGACATTTTGTCGAGAATCCTTTTGAGTTAACGTCAAAATTTGAGCTAAGGCTTAGAGGTACTCGGTCACCCTCTGTCTGAATGGTACGCAGTAATGCGATTCAACCGTCGGAAGGCGCTGAACCTTTCGACGACTTAACGATTTCACCGATCTGAATTTGGGGAACGAGCGAGAAGTCAAACGTTTGTCTGCTGCCACTTTGGACCATCTCCAACATGTCTTTGCAGAGGTGAATCTGTTCAAGGAGAGATTTTAGATTTATTCCCAGATGGCATTCTCCAAAATTTTGAAGTTTGACATAGCCTTTTCGCCATTGGCTGGCAGCACCGACATAGTTGCGATTGAACAAGTGGAAAAATCCAACGCTTAGTTGAAGCAGTCCTTGATAAAAGAGTCGATCCTGTCCAACTTCTGTCATCCATATATCTTCCAAGGTGTCGTGGCACTGGAAGTATTTTCCATTATTAAATTCTTGAACGCTCTTCTTGAGAGCGGTCTGTTTATCCATGAATTTTAATTGGCGATCGAAATGTACAGGAGAGACACAAAGAATGGTTCGCTGTTTTTTCGGGAATTACTCCTCTGAATTTCCTTACATAATCTCGTCATCTGACTGAATCTCCTCATTATAGAAGACCTCTTCTAGCCGCGTCGTCATTGTGAATGCGAGCAAACTCAACCCCAACGAGATTGTGAAGACTCCTTGATAGCCGATCCGCGAAACGACGACGCCGCCGAGTACCGTCACGAAACTGAAGGGAAAAAGAAGGGTATTCATAAATCCCAGATAGCTTGGACGGATTAGTGGCGGTGCGACATTGAGCATGTATGTCATGAAACCGACCATCATCCCATTGATTGATATACCATTGACTGCAAATATTAAGAAATAGCTCGGTATTTGCCAAGGAAGTGGCAACATTGGGACGAAAATCGCAACGAGGGGCGGCACACAACCAAACGCCGACATGCCGATTAAAATCCATCGGGCGCCGTATTTTTCACCGACATGGCCCCACAAAGCAGTTGAAATTGCACCACTCAAGGCGACAACGCCAAGAAATGAGCCAATCGTCGAATCTGGAACGCCTAGTTTCAGCAACGCATAAGGGACATAGAAAGGCATACACATTCCCGCAGAATGGGCGAATATGCGGAAGATTATGAACCGTCGATAGTGGATATCCGTCCGAAGAAGGTAAGTCCCCTGTCTGAGATGCTGACGAAACGATTTTCGCTTGGTCTTGATGAGTTGAATGGGTTCACGAATTAGAAGAAAGACCAGAAATGCAGCCAAGGTTGCAACAACTGCAAATGAGAACAAGAGAGCGTAATTGTGAGGGAATGTCACCCCCGACGCGTCACTCAGGACGAATTTAATCAGGAATTCGCCAATGAAAAATGCCAAACCCCCACCAATGAATTGGCGTATACTGAAGAATCGTGCGCGCCGCTGCGGCTGAATGGATTTGGAAACAATTTCCATATACGGAATACTGGATATGCCCATTGACGAGGCGGCAATAAAATAGAAGCAGAAGAAGGTTGCAACAAGTACGCTTTTCCTGTGCGGTTCAATCAGCAACGTGCAGACGACAATCGTAAGCCACGCCACCACGCGAATGCTCATTCCCAGTTTGTAAAAGGGCATTTTACGTGGACGATGTTCAAGTATGTTCGACATCAGCAATTGGGGCCACATCCAGCCAGCCGGCATGATAGATCCAGCAAGACCGACCAAAAAGTGCGATCCAGTGAGCCGCAACACAAAAGCAGAAAGAATTGTTCCAGACTCAATAAAAGCCAAGGAGATTCGCATGAAAACCCCTTGAAATACAGCAATCCAAAAGTTGCGCCTCTGTTCCTGTTCGGTGTTTTTTTTCATCGGTAGTTTCGTGCTTTAGGTTTCCCTTTCTCTTAAGTTAGACTAAACAGGTGTTTCCTTGAAAAAAAAAGACCCAAGGCAAACTGTCGTAAGCCTTGGGTATTGGGGCTTGTAAGGGTAATGTGCTAGCGTGTAACCGACGCGATGTCCTGACGCGAATGCGCCGGCGACAATATTCCGTCAGTCATCACGCGTGTCTACCCTCCTGCAATTGCGGGGATTACCGATATTTCGTCACCGTCTGTGACGGCGGTCGCCGTTCCGTCTAGGAAACGAATATCATCGTCATTGAGATAGATATTAACGAAGCGGCGAATATTTCCGGATTCATCACAGATGCGTTCTTTAATCCCCGGATGGTTTGCTTCGAGGTTTTCGATGATACTTTCAATATCTGACCCGACTGCTTCGACTTCGGGTTGATCGCTCGTCAGTTTTCTCAGTGGGGTTGGAATACGTACTGTAACAGCCATTGGATAAGCTCCTTTCTTGTAGGTTAGATTTGCGTATTATTATATCGCGTAATGCAGGCCGCATTCTTTCTTGTTATCGGAAGATGTTGCATTTTGCCAACGCCATCGCCCAGCTCTTTTAGGTTCGCCGGGCCTAATCGGCGTCGTGCAGATAATGCATCCGAGTGATTCATAATAGTGCCCATTGTCCTGAGGCTTCAGAATCGGATTCACGGGAATGTCGTTCTTATTGATGAACTCCCAAACCTGATCAGTCGTCCAATCTGCTAAAGGGTTCACCTTTAGAACGGAACGACCGTTATGTTCATGAATTTCCACGATGGGGATGTGTTGACGACTATCTGATTGGTCCCGGCGAAGCCCGGAAAACCATACATCAAGAGTATTCAATAACCGTTGCATGGGCTCCACTTTTCTAATGTGACAGCAATATTCTTGCTTCTTTTTGCTATCAAAAAACAGGTATTCTCCGTGTTGAGCTACCATTGATTTAGTCGCCTGTGAATGCGGCTGGAGGCGTTCGATGTGAAGATTATATCGTGCCTCTATTTTTTGGAAAAACTCATAAGCTTCTGGAAAAAGACGCAGAGTATCAATGGTGCAAACTCGAAATGGAAGTCTATTTTCGTAAGCCATGTGCACCAAAACCATTCCGGATAACTGCCCGCTTGTGACGATTGCCGCCCGTTTCTTGAAACGCTTAAATAGGTGGAATAGCATCTCCTGCGGATTTTGAAGTGAGCGAACTTGATAGCAGAGCTCTTTGTTTATCAGGTTTTGGATTACCAACTCAGTCAACGAACAACCCTACTTTCTTCGTTTTTCTATGGAGCAACTTGTTAGCTTGTTCAAAAAACGAGCGGTGCTTCAATGTTTTATGGGGGTAAATTAACCAGATTGGGTTCCGGTTCAAAGTATTGGGCAAGGCTAAAATAGCGTTCGCCTGTATCAGGCAAGATAGTTACAACCGTTTTGTCCCGCCCGAGTTCTTGAGCCAATTTCAGCGCGGCATAGACATTTGCCCCCGATGACATGCCAACGAGCAAGCCTTCACTTCTTGAAATCCGCTTCATCATCTGATATGCACCTTCGTCAGATACAGTTATTACGCGATCGACAATATCGACATTTAACACTTCTGGAACCATTCCAGCACCGATACCGTCAATGCGAGTCGGGTTCGGGGTTCCGCCCGATAAAACGGGAGAAATACTAGGTTCGACTGCAACGACCTGAGTGTCAGGGGAATGTGCCTTGAGTGCTTCCCCAACCCCCGTGAGTGTACCCCCAGTTCCGACACCAGCAACAAAAAAATCGATGCGACAATCTAGAGCTTGCAGAATTTCACGGGCTGTTGTTTGACGGTGTATTTCAGGATTTGCGGGATTACTAAATTGATTTGGCATGAAATGGCAAGGATTTCGTCTAACAATCTCCTCAGCCTTCCAGATTGCATCGCCCATTCCTCCCGCCTCAGGCGTCAATATAATTTCCGCACCAAAGCCAGAAAGCAACGTATACTTTTCTTGGCTGACATTTTCGGGCATCGTTAGAATGAGGTGGTAACCCTTCGCGATAGCGACAAGCGAAAGCGCTATGCCGGTATTACCCGCTGTCGGTTCGACAATTGTGTGCCCCGGCTTGAGCAATCCACGTTTTTCGGCATCAACAATCATTGCGTAGCCGATTCGATCCTTGATGCTGCCACCGGGATTGTACGACTCTAATTTTGCAAAGATAGTCGCATCGTTCTCGCCGGACAAACAATCCAAACGAACTAGAGGTGTGTTTCCAATCAGATCGATAATGTTTTTGGCTATCTTCATGCGTTCAAATAGAGAAAGAGTGCATGTGTTGAGGAAGTTGTCTGAAATCCCGCGCTTTAGCGCAAAGATCCTGTAAAGTGTTTGCGTTCAAAACTTTACAAATCCCTTCTTCAATTTCCTGGAGAAGGGTTGTCATGCAGTAATTTATCGCATCGGTTTGAGAGGGCGAATCGTAGCAATCCGTAAAATCGACAGGGCCATCAACGACTTTGAAAATGTCTCCAATGCAGATTTCAGCAGGTGATAACGCCAGACTATACCCTCCATCGGGACCACGCTGACTTTTCGTTAAGCCTGCACGTTTGAGCTGAAGCAGAAGTTTCTCAAGAAATGGACGCGAGATGCCTTGCTTTTCGGCAAGTTCCGTGACAGAAACAAAATTTCTGTCGCATTGGAAAGCCAACTCTAACATTGCTAAAACCGCATATTTCGACCGGGCAGATAGACGCATGTTCTTCCCTCTCTGATTTGATGACCAATTTAGTCTGATTTAAGTGTAGCATATATGACCCGATAAGTCAAATATATTCGCAGATTGACCCACGATGTGGTTCATTCATCCGGGAGATTGGATTTAGCTTTATGAGATAGAAGAAAAACTTCTACTTCAGGAATGTCTAGCGGATGTTACGTTTCACGCTTCATCCTCAATATGCAACTGATCGACTAGATATCGTGGATTGAGTGGTTTGCCGGTTGCGTGGCTGAGAAGTGCACTCCAATGGACACTAGCGCCCGGCTTGAAAGCATGTTCACGTAAGTAATTTCCCACCAACGGTGTGTTGATGTAACCTGTTACTTCAACGCCTTTTCCATTGAGAACCTGTGAGTCTATGGTGTGTTGGAGTTGGGATGCAACCATTTCTCCTAAGAGATAATTGTGGTAATACACCGGTGCAGTCGCAATATGAATCTTCGCTGCCCAGTCAGGTTCATTCCGACCCTCTGGTTGAGGAACGAACTGGAAGTGCCCAACCAAGGACCACCAGAGAGTGTTCACATCTTGATCCGGATCCCGGTACAACTCACGTTCAAAGTGAATCATCACCATTGCCCAGCGCACAAAGATAAGAATGCTCAACCGGAAGGATTCGGTTGCTTCGGCTGAAATCGCACTCTTCTGCTCAGGAGACAAATTGAGGGTCTTGTCCAGCCATGCTGCATTTCGAGCCAGCCTGCCCATCAACATCGCAATCGCTTCGGTCGTGATTAGGTGTGACGGTGTCCGCAGCAAGAATGGAAGCGAGGCATCCAAGAATTTATCGTAGACCGCGTGCCCGTATTCATGCAACAAGGTTTCCATCCATCTTCTAGTTGACTTGGTGTTTGCAAGGACTCGCACATCTCCCTTCCTGTCAATATCAATGCAGAAGGCGTGTTGATCTTTCTGGGGACGTTCAAAGAGATCGCTCTTCTCTATCAGATTATCAATGGAAAGCCCCAACCCTCGATAAAAATCTCTCGTTATCGCCACCACATCGCAATTCGCAAATAAGGCATCAAAGTTAATTTCACCCATATCAGGTGCTTCTTGAAAGAATGGATCCGCATAGTGCCAAGGACAAAGATATCCCACTGCAATTCCGAAACGTTCCGCAAGTTCCCGATCTAATTTCCCTTTCACGCGGCGAAACGGCTCATTTGTCAACGCTTCCAATCGGGTAACTATTTCGAACAGTTCATCCTCATCCACCTCACTGAGTTGCAAGGACATCTGATAATAATCATCAAAACCGACGGTGCGAGCAGCCTGATTACGTCGATGGACTAAAGCAATGATGTCGTCTGCGACTTTGCGTCCAACCTGCTTGCTTCCTTCCCATACCGTACGCCGTTTCGTGTTCTCACTTTCTTCCTTCAGCACCTCAAGAATCTCGTTATTGGTCATTTTAACCCCATCAACAACCGCGCGATGGGTGTTGAAGACCTGCTCAATGGCGGACTGACGTTTAACCAAATCTTCAATCATCTCTGGCGGAAGTTGATGTGAGGTAAATTCCAAGATTAGCAACTGTAACTGCCGCTGGAGGTGAGGAGCTTTTATGAAGTTTACCCCTTGTAAAGCTTTGAGCCGTTCAAAGCGAGTCCGATCTGAGAAAACGAGGCGGTATTGTGTCTCAAGTTCTGCGACTTTCTGCGTAGCCTCATCAGAGCCTGTTAAACTCGCCTCCCAATAATTTTCGTGCAACGCTTTCTCAATGGGTTCACTCTCTGCGACCAATTGGTTAATGAACGCTTGCAACTGTAATTCCATCTGATACTCCTCGTTTCATGAATTTAGAATTGAGCTAGGTTCTCATAAAAGTTATGATGATATTATCAAATTGAACAATGTCGGCTACCTTCAGTGTGATGTGGCACGACTGCTGCGGGCCATGAAAGCACTAGCACAATTGGTGGGAACAACTGGTTATACCGTGGCTATTATGGAATGTAGCCGTCTCGGTTGGAAAGAACTGACTACTCTTGCAATGCAGCGAACAATGTCAAATTCGATAACGGGTGTGACGAGGATTCTGGACTTCATAGAGACGTATTGGCTTTCATTGGATTTGCTGCAAATGCGTACAATTGCTCACTCAATTCTCCCCAGATCAATTAGACTTAATGGGAAATTGGGTTGCCTTCTGACTTAACGGAATGCCACCACCACAATTCACACGAAAAACTCATTGTGAGTTGTTAAATGTTGGGCTTAACCGACTATATTTTTCCATGACCGTTTGCAGACGGTCCAAGGGGATAGCATGGATGGTGTTTCCGTTTCTTCCGATAGTGGTTACTGCTGCGGTCATTGAGTTAATAATTGCTTCTTCCGTAACTTCAATAGTAGCTTGATAAAGAGCGTCCATACCGCTGTTCGAAAGCATCTTGACAGGAAACGTACCGCTTTCTGTGCGACGGGGGATTGTGTTGGTTGTCGAGAAAGCGATAACGAATTCACCGCTGCTGACGGTACTCGGTGTACCAGTACGTGCGAGTCCAAACGCTCCTCGCTTTGCCACATGAGAGAGTTGACGATGAGTTAACGGGGCATCTGTCGCAATAACGATGATGAATGAACCATCCTGACCCCACTCCGGTTGAAAGTCTGTAATCTCTTGACCTACAGGAATGCCATTGATGCGCAGTTGTGCACGGCGACCACCGTTGGAATTGACTAGCACACCCACGGTATATCCTCCCCTATCCGCTGGCAGCACACGCGATGCTGTACCGATGCCCGCCTTAAATCCATAACATCGCATGCCGGTCCCCGCTCCGACACAGCCCTCTGAAACAGGTCCATCAGCAGCGTGTTCAATCGCTTCGATTGCGTGTTCGGCGACGACATGGAGCCCGCTGATGTCGTTCAGCCCCCCATCGTAACACTCGGCTACAATTGGTAGAATGATGTGATTTTTCGGATAGCGCTTAATCATGTACTGCACAACACCATTGTGAACGGGTCCAACGCTGAGTGTATTCGTCAGCATAATTGGAGACTCGATCCATCCTGCTTCGTTTACCCATGCGATTCCTGTTGCCTCTCCGTTCCCATTGATAATGTGGCTTGCCCCGAACAACTTTTTGTTCCAAATATCGTCACGTGGAATTACCGCGGTTACGCCCGTCCGTACACTATCGCCATAGTTCAGCGTGACGTGACCAACCTTCACCCCTGCGACATCCGTGATGGCGTTGTATCTGCCGGTTTCATAGATACCGATTTGAATGCCGAGGTCACGGGCGCGAGATCGTCCTTCAGGGACATTTCCACTTTCAGTGGAATTGGGGTTGATTAACTCGGGCTTACCAGCACGCAGCCACGCTGTATACCAGTAACTAGCGGTTGCTGTTGTCGCATCGCTCATCCGTTTTTCCGATATCCATCCACCGAATCGAAAGAGCTTTTCCAGATAGGCTTCACTGTAGTCAGCTTCGCCTAATTTTGCACGGAGATCTGAATGCAAAAGGTTGTCAGCATAGACATAACTATCGAGAATAATAGCGAAGGCATGTTCCAACGGGTCTTCGATCTCCTCTGCTTTTTCTAGTTCAAGCTGGATTTTCGAAGCATACGTGTCAACCATGTCAATCTCAAAGCGTCCATGCACCCCCTTTTGCTTTGTCAACTGACCGTCGTGATTCTCGACGACATGGAGCGGCATGTGAATATCCTCGACATAGTGGGCGAGAGCAGCGGCAACTTGCACAATTGTTTCATGATTGCCGGATTTCATAGATTCGGAAAGTTTATTAGTGTATTCTTCGATACACCACGGCACAAGTCCGCGTACTGTCACTGTTTCAGCGCCAAATTTTGCAATTGCCCCATTGTACTTGTGAGGTAGTTCCTCAAACGGATAGGGTCCGTACATATCAATATCAAGATAGTGCCGGGGTCGTTCCTTTGGGTCGTCCTTTTTCCATCGATCTGGATCGTTCGAATGATAAGCGAGTTTCTTGCGATGTGCGACAAAAAAGCCTCCAATCTCTTGAGGCAACACATCACATGCAGCATCGGTCATTCTTTCATGTGCGTTGATGCCCCAGGGAAACGCTTGGGGGCAATCGCAGACCATCGAAGTAACATATAGGCATGTTAAAATGGAGATGTACCGGATATTTGATTTCATAAGTGCTTACGAATATGGAATCTTGCCAAGGTTCCAAACCTTCGCAAGGTATTATTGAATCGAGTTTGTGCCTATACCGCTGGCTCGGATTTGTACCATGTATATCCCGCGTATGTGGTTTAAGATGTCAATATAGACCTGCGTGCGATAATCGGGATAAGTCCATTCCCAGGTATGAAAGGTTTTACGGTGAAATCTCAGGGTGATTTCCTCGTAAATTCCTAGCTGATGATAGATACGGTGTGCGTGATCTTTTGTCGAGGCGAGCACTAGTTTGGAAGCCGAGATATAACCTGGGACAAGGTTAACCCGACGGCATTACACCAAAGCTTCGATGAGGAAAGTTCGTCGGGCGCAATTAGCGTTTCAAAACTCACGAACTGGCGGTGCAGCCCTTTTCCCATTTCCGCTTCATAATAGGTCGTATGATTAAAGGGGATTAGGGGACTGAAAAAATCAATCTGCCCTAATGGTTCTGATAGACGTCGACATACCTCCACTAGTAGATCCGGGATTCCTGTAATGACGCCGAAAATGAGTTTGACAGGTCGGTAAGGTTTTATCTGCCCCATATTCGCGTCCGTCCCGTTCCGGATTAAGAGCTATGCTTGACCTCAAGTCCATTCTTTACTTCTCTTTACTTCGCTTCGGTGCCAGCTAGCAAAGCATCTGAAATGAAAACAAGCGCGCTATAATTCGTTAACTCCCCTTATAATTTCGATCCCTACCTGGCGATCCTTTTCGAAGGTGATTAGTATAGCGCGTCCTGACTAACAAGTCAACAACCATCTAAATCCGCTTCACCTAATCCCCGTGATTTAGGAGAGGTCGTTGACTAGATATTCATATATGAAATAAAGAAGGCTAGGATTAATCCTAGCCTTCTTCTGCACTGGAATCATGTTTTACTTTTTATCCTCGTCAACGACTTCGTAGTCAACGTCGATGACTTCGCCTTCGGTTGATGAATTTGTTGACCCACCTTCATCTGTTGGAGCGCTCCGATAAGGTGGAGGCTCCGATGAAGATTCCGTCTCGGTAGACCCCGCCTGTTTGTAGAGTTCCGCTGAAGCCTGATGCCAAACCTGCGTCAAGTCCTCAGTTGCAGATTTAATGCCTTCAATGTTGTCCTCTTTTAAGGCTTCCTTGAGCCGTTCAACGGTGCCCTCCACCTGACTTTTCACGGCAGCATCTATCTTGTCACTGAACTCTTTGAGATTCTTCTCTGTTTCATAGACAAGAGAGTCACCCCTGTGGCGTACCTCAAACTCTTCGCGTTTGCGCTGGTCTTCGTCGGCATGGGCTTCTGCATCTTTTACCATCTGTTCGATCTCTGCTTCGGCCAGACCGGATGACGCCGTAATGGTAATCTTCTGCTCCTTACCAGTTGCGAGATCTTTTGCAGAAACGTTGAGGATTCCATTTGCATCAATGTCAAATGTGACTTCGATTTGCGGTATGCCACGCGGTGCGGGCGGAATGCCATCTAGTCGGAAGCGACCGATAGTCTTGTTGTAGACTGCTTGTTCACGTTCACCCTGTAAAACATGCACGTCCACAGATGTCTGATTGTCTTCTGCTGTTGTAAAGATTTGTGATTTCCGCGTTGGGATGGTGGTATTTCGTTCGATTAGTTTCGTGGACATACTACCCAGAGTCTCAATTCCCAAAGATAATGGTGTCACATCAAGCAGCAAGATGTCCTTAACCTCGGAATCGCCGGAGAGGATACCGCCCTGAATTCCTGCGCCCACGGCTACAACCTCATCGGGATTAACGCCCTTATGCGGCTCTCTGCCGAAAAGTTTCTCAACCGCCTCTTGCACTTTCGGCATCCGGGTCTGACCGCCTACCAAGATGACTTCATCAATATCCGCAGCGGACAAATCTGAATCCGCAATGGCTTTTCGACACGGTTCAAGTGTTCGCTCGATGAGTTCATCAGTGAGTTGTTCTAATTTTGCGCGGGTCAGGGGCATGTTCAGATGTTTGGGACCACTTGCATCAGCGGTGATAAAAGGCAGATTAATATCTGTTTGCATAGCACTTGAAAGCTCACATTTCGCCTTCTCAGCGGCTTCTTTCAGCCTTTGTAATGCCATCGTGTCTTTTCGCAAGTCTATGCTCTGATCGCGCTGAAACTCATCGGCGAGCCAGTCAATGATCCTCTGATCGAAGTCGTCGCCTCCGAGATGGGTGTCGCCGTTGGTACTCTTCACTTCAAAAACACCCTCGCCAATCTCTAGGATAGAGATGTCAAATGTGCCGCCGCCGAGATCGTAAACGGCAATTTTCAAATCCTTGTTGTTTTGGAGTCCATAGGCCAATGATGCAGCAGTAGGTTCATTGATAATCCGCATCACCTCCAACCCCGCAATTTTACCGGCGTCTTTTGTGGCTTGTCGTTGGGCGTCGTTAAAATAAGCTGGAACGGTAATAACAGCCTGGTCCACCTTTTCACCAAGGTAATTTTCGGCGGTCTCTTTCATCTTTTGCAGAATCATCGCGGATATTTCAGGCGCCGAGTAATCTTTATCTTGAATTTTGACAGCCAAATCCCCATTTTTGCCGCTTGCAATTTCGTAAGGAATACGATTGAGCTCTTCACCAACCTCGCCGTATTTCCTTCCCATGAACCGTTTAATGGAGAAGATTGTATGTTTTGGATTGGTAATTCCCTGGCGTTTCGCAACTTGCCCAACCAACCGCTCTCCATCTTTTGTGAATGCGACAACTGATGGGGTTGTTCTGGTGCCTTCGGTGTTTTCTATAACTTTTGGATCGCCGCCCTCTAAAATTGCAACGCACGAATTTGTTGTTCCTAAATCAATTCCGATGACTTTACCCATTTCAAAAATCCTCCTCTAAAAGCGGTTGAATTGAATGTGTCTGTTGTACGAAAACAACATTGTGTGCACGATTCAAAAACTTCGTTATTTTATTATCCGGACCCATCGCAAAAAAATCGATCTCTTCACCTGAATTGTACGAGAGACCGTGCGAGAAACTGATGCCCCTTGTTGCTGAAAATCCAATGCTCGCGAGACAAACTGCAGTAATTGCGGTAATCTGATTGGTTTCGCAATGAAGGTATAAGCGCCAGCCTCAAAGACATCAAGTTTTAGACTTTGCGACGTGTTTGCACTCATAATGATAACGGGTACACCGGGTTGTAACTGCTTAATCTGCTGCAGTAATTCCAATCCTGTTGTATCCGGGAGATCGAAGTCGAGTATGGCAAGATTGACCAAATTCGCCTCAACCTGCTGCATAGCTTCATATCCGCTCTGTGCGGACACAGTTTGGTAACCGGCGCGCGTTAAAACCTCGCACAACACGCTCAAAGAGGAGGTGTCATCATCGACCAAGAGAATTTGATTGATATGACCGAGCACGACTTACCCCCCCTTTTACTGTCACACGCAACGTATTCAGGTAAAGATTGGGACTCTAGAGGATTTCTTCTGAAGTCCCAGCTTTCCAATCCGTTGAAGTTTCTAAAGATTCACGCAAATATTAATACTTCCAGCATTCTGTGGATTATGACGATTTGGCTCACAGCCAACTGAACCCGCCAACCCTATATCACATGCCGATTCTCAAATGGGATAGGCTAAACATGCAGATTGATCGGAAGCATTGACAAATTCTTATGCGACCACATTCGCAGCAATATGTGTGCCAACGGGATTATCAGGAATAGCAACATCGGCTGTTCAGCTATTGTTCGACACTTTTATGATATTTTATAACACCAATCCAGAGTTCGTGTTGATTTGAGACGGAGCCGAATTAGATTTAAGGAAATAATCGAAAGTCTTCCAGAACACAATCACGTACACTTGTTCGAAAGATGGATGCCCGGTCATATCGGAAATGTCATATTGACAATATCGTGTTTTCAGCTTCTGTCAAAATGGCGCATTCTATGATTGCAAGCACGTTAGCGCATCATCTTCAGAGTCGTAACATTTTTGAGGCAGTTTATCACAGCATTTTGCTGAGTGTCAATTGCTTTTTGGTTTTGGCTGTGTTAAGCGTGTGTAAAGGAACCACGGATTCTCTGAGATTAATTACATGTCAGAATTCATCTACTACGTTTTTGATGTGATAATGACGCATTTGACACCGTAGTGAGTAGGTGTAGAAACAACACCTGCCCTGATGTCAATATGTGCCTTATTTCCCTTGTGCTGTGTCATTTGCCCAATTGGTATAACTGGTTTTTCGCATCCGTTGAAAAGTTGATATTGATGTTACGAATAATATCTGATAGACTATATCCGCGGTTGAGCGTATTGGGATTTGCTCAATCCTACGTGTCTTCAGTTGGAGCATTGGTTATGAAATTCAAGTGTCTGTGGTACAGTATATTTTGTGTACTTTTGGTAGTAATCACCCTAAATTTAGTATATGCTCAACACCCTCACCTCGATACGATCCGGGAGCGGATAGAAACTCGCACTTATCCTTCCATCTTCGCCGCATGGGGTGGAGTTGGCAACCCCCCCCGTGCTAGACCGTCCGGATTTGAGTTCACTTCAACAGATGGCGCTCTACGGTGTCCATTGGGCTTCTTATTTTCTTTTATTGGGCGCCCACGCGTGACGGTCTTGACATTGAACCAGTAATTCCAGTTGGTCATATATCTGTTTCTAAGAATTGGCAACGTTGGATATGGCACTATAATCCCAATATGCTATTTTTCTACTCAAAGAATATAAATAGCATATATTATATTGAGTTGCCAGTAGATTCGCCCTTTTGGCTGAGAGACGAAGACGGGAACCGCGTTTGGGCTGGTGATGGTCATTATTACCTTGATTTCACTAAACCGGAATTGCAGGATTTGATGATTAAGGAAATTGTCATGGCAGCCGAAAGCGGATTTTACGATGGTGTACACTTTGATTCTTGGCGTTGTTGTGACCTTGTAGGATACTACGATTACGATACCGAAACCCAAGCACGAACGGACATCCTAAAAGGCATCCGTGAACAAGTTCACCCTGACTTTCTGATTATGGTGAACACCAATCGAGACAGACCTGAACATGTCCCGTATCTTAATGGACTTCACATGGAAACTGTGTGGGGTTTTCTTCCGGGGCATCCCGACTATCCCTACAATGTGACTGGGATTTACAAGATAGAACGGACGCTTTCGTGGGCGGTTGAAAATCTCCGGCAACCCATAGTCAATTGTTTGGAAGGCTTCGGTATGGCAGAACAAGATTTTTCGACAGTCCAGACAACATGCGATGGATGCGGTTATTTACCACAATGGGTTTAACCCTAGATAATAGCACAATATTATACAACAAGGGAAAAGGCTATGGTCATAGCCATCACTGGTATGATTTCTGGGATGCGGATTTAGGACAGCCTATTGGTCCCAAGGCTCAGCATTATCTAGTAGAAGGTCGTCTCCGTTATGCGGGCTTGTATATCCGAGAATTTACCAACGGTTGGGCAGTTTATAATCGTAGCGGTCAACCCGTCAAGATTGAATTGCCTGACATTGGTGTTTCTGTTGCTACCAGAAGGTTTGCAATAACCCATACAGTCGCTGCGCTAGATGGGGATATCTTCCTCCGATCTCACCCAACGAATGTTGCTGCTAAACGCCGGTTACTAACCACGTCATGGGCAGAAATAAAGCGCCCGAAATTTTTTGGGAGATATTAATGAACATATACGTCAAAGTTGGAGATTTCAGAACAGAAGGGGTTGATGCCATTGTCTTCGGTATCTTTGAAGGTGAAACTTCCCTCGAAGGCGCGCCGCATCTTGCAGATGCGGCGATGAACGGAGCAATTCGTGAGTTGCTCGAATCTGGCGACTTCGAAGGTGAATTTAGGCAAACGAGTGTGATCTACACAAGGGGTGGAATCACAGCGCCGCGCATTGGGTTAGTCGGGCTCGGCAAATCAGAAACTTTCAATTTGGAGAAAGCGCGTCAAGCGGCGGGCAAAATAGCGCAATTGATTCGAGATTTAGGGGCGAAAACATTCGCCATTCCATTGCCTTCTGATACGCCAAAGGAGATGGTTCAAGCTGTTGTTGAAGGTAGTCTGCTGGGATTGTACGAATTTAATACGCATAAAACACAGAATCGCGACAAGATTAAGGCAGTGGAAGCAATCACCTTTATCGTAGACGATGAAGCCACCAAACCTGTCGTCGAGCAGGCAATCGAAATGGGAAGGACAATCGCCGGTGGAACCATCCTTGCCCGTGACCTAAGCAATCAGCCGTCGAACTATCTGACGCCAACGATGCTCGCAGAAAAAGCGCAATCGATATCGGATACGACGGGACTGAAGTGCGAGATATTTGATCTTGCGGGACTCAAGGAAAAAGGGTTCGGCGCATTAGTTGGGGTGGCTCAAGGAAGTCAGGAGGAACCCAGATTCATTATCCTAGAACATATTCCTGATGAGGGAGTACAGGACACCGTAGTCTTCGTTGGGAAGGGGATAACCTTTGATAGCGGCGGATTATCGCTCAAGCCGGGTCGAGGCATGGAAGAGATGAAGCACGATATGTCTGGCGCAGCGGCGGTGCTCGGCGCTATGCAAGCAATCGGAAAGCTTAAACCAAATCTCCATGTGATCGGATTGATAGCCGCAACTGAAAATTTGCCTAGTGGCACCGCCCAAAAACCGGGAGATGTTGTTAAATCTTACGCTGGCAAAACAATCGAAATCCTAAATACGGATGCTGAAGGACGACTGGTGCTCGCGGATGCACTAGGCTATGCAGCCAAATATGACCCCAAGGCAGTGATTGATCTTGCGACGCTGACCGGAGCTGTAATCACGGCGTTGGGACACTTCGCTGCGGGGTTATTGGGAACGGACGACAATCTAATCAAGAAGATTAAAGTCGCTGCCGATAAAACCCACGAGCGGGTGTGGCAACTGCCTTTGTGGGAGGATTACGACGAGGGGATTAAAAGTGATGTGGCTGATGTCCAGAACATCGGTGATGGAACGGCTGGGACAATTGCCGGTGCGGTTTTCCTGAAAAAATTCGCAGAGGGTTATCCATGGGCACATCTTGATATCGCGGGTACAGCATGGGGCGTGGAAGGTTCGTCATATATTCCAAAGGGCGCTTCTGGCTACGGGGTGCGCTTGCTTGTACAACTTGCTCGGGATTGGACGTCGTGATCGGTGCTCTTAGTCTGTGAAGGGGAGTCGTCAAAACCAACCGGCAAATTTGGTAATGAGTGCATTCTCCTACGCCTTATATTGTTCCCCGGACTGGCGCTGCTCTGTGAGACGTTGTACCCCTAAACGAAAAAGTATAATTACGGTCCTGTACTCGTTATATCGAACCAGCATCAATACACATCACGTTGCGCGCGAAGAAAGATTTAAGAGAATCTCGGTTGTTTAGTGTACTCCTATGAGGTAAATGATGCAACGCTCTTTCTTCATTATAGGCTCTGGTTTTGCTATGATTGGTGTCATTGCCGGCGCGTTCGGTGCGCATGGGCTTAAGGGAAGCATCTCAGGCGAGATGCTGGAGACCTTTGAGGTCGCTGTCAGATATCAGATGTACCATTCACTAGGACTGCTAGCGGTTGCATGGGCTATCTCTCGGTGGCACAGTCAACCCATCCACATGGCGGGATGGTTATTCGTCATTGGCATTCTCGTTTTTTCAGGGAGCCTATATATTCTGAGCTTGACAGGAATCCGCTGGTTTGGAGCAATCACGCCCGTCGGTGGACTTGTCTTGATTGTAGGTTGGGTATGTCTCATCTGGGGGACGATGCGCAGCTGATAGAGAATGTTGGCTATTCCATTTCTCTAAAATCGACTGCAATAACATTAGGATTGCGATTTTACATAATTTGCGGAGTATCGTTGTTCTGCTGATGCGCCCTTTCTTACGCATTACGCATCACGAATCTATCCCGATACCTTGGCAAACTGAATGCTGACGTGCACGAAATCAGATGTGGGGCTGAACTCAAGTGTATAGATTGGTTTGTTCCAGAGAAAGTGGTAACTAGAACCATAGCACGCTGTCGCAACGGGAATATACTCTTCAGGGACGTGGATAAACAGTGTTCCTTTACTATGTCTGGGTGGCTTGCAAACCGCTAAAAAGCTCTGGCTCTGTTGATCCCAACCAGCGGACAAAATTTCCACCGAACCTTGTGTGAAGTGGAGATCCGTCGCGAGCAGTTGAGGCGATTTCTGCTCGGCGCGTATCCCCAGCAGTTTGACGGAGCGAGGAGGCAGATTTAGCAAAGTGACGCTACCTCGAGCGGCGCCCAAAAATTCTCGACCCCAGAAATCATGTATGAGATAGTATTTGGATTGATCCAGACCGAGCGAATCTAACGGAAAATAGATTTCATCGGCATTATCTCCCCAATTGAACACACCAACGACATTCCAAGCATCATACGGCGCGTGAACTCGCAAATTCCAAATTCGCGGGAGTTTGTTTTCATATAGATCCACCGGCGTTGCCGCCTGCCCGATCAGCGGGAACAGCTTGGCAATCAACTCTGCTCGATCTGGTTCAAGGTTTGTGAAGTCATTTCCCCAGGTGACAACCCCGCCGCTCAACCCCGCCGCCGTAATTGTGACGAACGCTTCATTTAATGGCATTGGCTCATCAATAACTACCGGCCCAAACTCACCGGTCCATGCAATGCCGTGCATAGGTAGATGGGCTGCATAAGCGCTGATAAGCTGTTTGACCCCGGCTTTGTGGTTCCAGGGTTCATCCCCAATATATCCTCGATAGTCCGCAAGCGCGGAATGGACTGGGAAGCCGCCAATGCTCGGCCCATTGCATACATCTCCGGCTGCGAGGATTACGTTCTTGGGACTCTCTTCAATAACTTCATTAAGAGTTTGAATCCCGAGCCGGTATAGCTCAACGGCAGTGAGCGACTGATTGTGCCAGACATAACTGTCCGAATCCGACAACGGTCCCGCGGCATAATCCGATAAATCCACTTTGACCAAATCATATCCCCACTCGTTAACGATCTGCTGAAGTCGGTTGCGAATGTATGTTTGCGCTCCCGGATGCGAAACATCAAGCAGCGCTACTTCCGCTCCTGTTTCTGGCAAGGAAACCACTGCCGGCTTATTCCGCGAGCTTTGTAGAAAATACTCTGGGTTCGATGTTAGTAAATTAGAGCCGAGGTTAACATGAAATGGAGCTAGTCGGATACCAGCTTTTAATGCTTTGGCATGAATCTGATCAACGACCGGCTTCATGCCATCGGGAAAGTTCTGGGGATTGACCTTGAGGCTATCAGCCGTTAGCTGCCATTGGTCTTCGATTAGGATATACTCCATACCCCCTGCCACGGGTGGGTAGAACAATCGGTTTTGGGCAATCTTATTGACCTGCTCAATTATCCGTTTCGCAGTGATTGGCTGCTGACTGCGGGCGGAACACAAACTCCAACTAGAAAAAACACGATCGAGTTTCTTCGCATCCATGCATTTGGCAAGCATTTCGACATAAAGTCGATACGATTCTGCAACTTCGCTCGTAAAATTGAGGTAAGCGGGTTCCGACTTTATTATCTCACCCGATGGACAAGGACAACTTCCACATGTGTGGTATAGTGACCAGAGATTGATTCCTTGGTTTTCTCCTTTGTTCCGTTGTGTTTGTGAATTATACCCAACTTGGATAGCTGAACTCCATTTCTGAGAACTTATAAACCCGAAAACGAGGGATTGTCTGCTATCTGTATCAAAAAACGCACCATTGTAAAACGGCTCTGTGGAAACGTCTTTGTTAATGCTAAAACCGTCGTGAATGGTTTTGAGCGCTTGATTCGATGTCCTTTTCGTATCCAAGAAGATACGATAGCCAGAAGGAGCACCTCCCAAGTAAACGTATCCTTGCGTGCTGGTCTGTGCTTTCTCGTGGTGCGAGGAGACGCCGATGACGCTCATTCGATTTATCGCAATTGGCTTTCCGCTCAAATTTTCAACTGCGGCATGTAATACAATATAAGGCTTCCTGTTATAACAGTTCAGGTAAAGATGAGTTTGGATATCCCGGTTTTCCGGTTGATGAGAAAATGTAATGGAATGGCATATGCCGAAGTCATCCTCGGTTATGGGGTGAGTAATAAAATAGCGAGATCCTACATCTAGCGTGGTGAAAACTGTGCTGTCTTTTAGGATAACCTTAGTATATGCGTTCCGAATGATAGTCTGTCCCGCCTGATTCAAGTAGTCCCAAGTTCCTTTTGAAAGGTCATAACTAATCTGGAATAGCTTATTTTTCATCACGACCAAGTTGCCTTGTCGCTCGACAATTGAGTCGTAAGTCCCTTGTCTCATACAACATCCTCCATCTGTGATTTTTCCTTCAAAATTGGTTAATCAGTGGTGTTTTTGACTTTTTGGTGTGGGGGTAGGGTTTACCGGCTTACGAGAATGGGATTGTTCTTATATTGATTACGCAATTTAGTCTCTAAACTAGCACCATAATGGTTTCCATGTACCAAAATTGGAACAGCAAAGGAGACTCATCAAACCGAGGCAACACGGTACCGAGGCAATGCGTTGGATATGTTAACCTTTGAGTCCGGCTTGCTCTTGCGTCGTCAAAGAATTTCGCTATTCCGGAATCCGTCAGAATATTAATTATATGCGAGCCTCACGCTAAAATGTTAGAGATTCACCCGGCTGTTAGACATCAATTCTCCCGTCTTCTACACTTTAAACTTGGATTAACTACAGCTATTATAACTGACAGTCACACAGAAATCAAGGTTAAACTACATGCTTTTTCCCTTGATATTCCCTAAGTCACGTTGTAACATAAAAAAAGACATTTACAAACGAAAGCGAGGTGAGACAAATGAAAGGATTCAGAGACAGGTTGACTGTTGATATTTTCTCATCGTTCACGGAAAAAGATGCAGAGAAAATCAAAGAGGCTGCGAAACGATTGAACGTGAGCCGTTCCGAATTGATACGTGTCTGTGTGCTTAACGAATTGCCGAAACTACTCGAACGCGAAAACAAGCGGAGAAACTATCGTATAACCTGTAGAGAAAACTAACCCGAACCCACACCACACTAGAGTTTGAAGCAAGGAGATTTATCATGCCATTTGAAATTTGGAAGCGCCTATCACTGCAGCGAATTGAAAGAATTGATACAACGCTCAATTGTTACATTCAGCAACGGAAACGTGACAACACATGATAGCGACACACATCACCCATGAGCACGCCTACCAGCAGCTTAAGCCATCCCGTTCCCTTCGCCCAAATCTGGAAGGGTTCGAGGCAGACGGGTTGGCAGGCGAAACCCGTTTCGTGTTCTTGAGTCTAAACGAATACCTAAACCATGGGAGGCTAGACGATGAAAACGACTGATGCAGGATCGTACGTGAAAAAAATTCTTGGCCCCGACGGATTGATTGCGAAACATCTAACAGACTATGAGTGCCGACCACAACAGCTTAAGATGGCGGAAGCGGTTGTCAGTGCGCTATCTCAAAAAGAGCATCTTATCGTTGAAGCTGCGACAGGTGTCGGTAAAAGTTTCGCTTACCTCGTGCCCGCAATAGATTACGCTCTTGCGACCGACGAACAGGTGGTAATTTCGACCAATACGATTAACCTGCAAGAGCAGCTGATTTACAAGGATATCCCGTTCCTGCAACAAGTGATCCGAGAGGATTTCACAGCCGCACTCGCAGAAGGGCGTAATAATTACCTATCAATCCGTCGTCTCCGTCGTCATGAGGAACAGGGGCAAGGCATCTTTGATGAAAAAGCGGACGTTGATGAATTTATGCGGATTAAGGAATGGGCAGCCCACACAACGGATGGGAATAAAGCATCTATAGAACCCCAACCGTCGCCATCGATCTGGCAGGAGATCGCTTCAGACAGACATGATTGTCTCGGCAAAGAATGTCCGACTTACTCGAAATGCTTCTATTTCAAGATGAGGAAACTAGTGTCTCAAGCCAACCTTATTATTACCAACCACCATCTCCTTTTTACGGATTTGGCGATAAAAAAGAAGGGAGGAAAAGGTATTCTGCCCGACTATTTATACCTTATCCTTGACGAAGCGCATCACCTTGAGACGGTGGTAACGAAACAGCTTGGGATAGAGTTAAGCAATACCCGGGTGGAAAGATTCCTTAATTCGCTCTGCAATGTGAAAGGTACAAACGGACTCTTTATTCGCAAAAAATCGCCAACTGAACTTGTAGAAGATGCACGGAAAGCATGGGATAATCAATTTGCGGCTATCAGACGGTTCACCGACGGTTCGCCGACGCGCACGATCGAGTCTCCTTCTTTTGTGGAAAACTTATTAAGCGAACCACTATCCAAAATAGACTCTCACTTAAAAAAGTTGAGCGGTACTGCAGATAGCAAAGACGACAAAAAAGAAATAACTGCACATCGAAAAAGATGCACTGATATCCGTTCCGATTTCGAGTTGATGCTTGACCATAGGCGCCGCGATTATGTGTACTGGATAGAGGAAAAGCAGTCTCGCAACCTGCTCCATGCGAACCCGTTAAACGTAGGCGATACACTGAATAAGAATCTCTTCCAAAAAAAGAATAGCGTCATCATGACCAGTGCCACCCTCTCAACCAACCAGAATTTCGACCACTTTCGGAATCGGATGGGGCTGACGAAATCCCGTTCTTTACTTGTTGGTTCGCCATTTAAATATCAAGAACAGGTCAAGTTTTATTGCGCCCCTGACATGCCAGACCCTCGTTCTGGTCATTTCACGAAAGCCTCCGCATCAAAAATTCGCAGTTATCTTAAACACACGCATGGTAAAGCCTTCGTCCTCTTTACCAGTTACCGAATGATGGACGAGGTTTATCAGGAAGTCCAACCCTATATTAAGCAACTTGGGATCGACGTAATCAAGCAAGGCGACGGACTTTCACGTAGTGCTATGTTGACGGAGTTTAAGAAGAATTTCAATTCTGTTCTGTTCGGAACTTCCAGTTTTTGGGAGGGCGTTGATGTGCAAGGCGAATCATTGAGTTGTGTGATTATTGTCAAGTTACCCTTTGAAGTCCCTACACACCCCGTAGTCGAGGCGAAACATAAACGGATAAAAGCAAAGGGCGGGGATCCCTTTACGGAGCTAAGCCTTCCCGAAGCGATTATCCGATTCAAGCAAGGGTTTGGTCGGTTAATCCGAGCAAAAACAGACACGGGGATTTTCGTTGTGCTTGATCGTCGCATAAACACGAAGGAATACGGTAAACAATTTTGGAATTCGCTCAACGTCCAAAAGGAGAATATCAATTCATGCATCAAGAACGATTTACCCAAACTGGTTGACCGTGAAAACAAACGGAGAAACTATCGAAGAACCGACGATCAAAACTAGCCACAAACCCACGCCATGACTGCTCCAGCGCGCACCTGGCACGGCTTCTAATAAGCTGTATAGTCCGGATCCATCTCATCAATCTGAACAGGACGTCCTTCACGAGCCGATCGAATTGTCGCTAAGGTGCACTGCACGGTATGCACTCCATCCTCGCCAGCAAAGCGCGGCTGACGGTCCTGCAAAATGCAGTCGATGAGGTGATGAACCTGGTTAATATGGCCCTGGCTGTAATAACAGATATCCGACTGCCAGACATCGTCTCCGCCTTCGTCGAAGCGAAAACAGCGTGTCTCTCTACCTTCGTGGTGGAGAATAAGATGCTGCTGCTGTCCTGCCCACAAGAGGTTGTGACCGCCTTCTCCTAGGACTTCAATGGCCCCCTTCTCGCCGATTATCGTCGTGCTGAAGCCGCGCATGTAGTCGTATTTTCCGTTTAATCTCTCCGCTCGCATCCAAACGCCCTGGCAATCGGTATCGTCATATTTCCATGTGATGATGGGGATATCGACCTCAGGGATTGTATATGGGTCATGGTCCGCCCCGCTCTTTTTCACGTTGATTCGGCAGGTACCTGTAACCGCATAGACCTCAGCGATTTTCCGACCCAACATCAAGTATTCAGCTGCAGCAAAGAAATGTACTGCATGGTCGAAGATCCAAGGGAAGTCACCACCGCCGGACTCTTCCCCATCCACGCGCCAGTGACGCGCGGCGGGATCTATATGCGCTGAAACCCTTTTCCGCTCCAGCCAAGTCCCATGCCGTTGTCGAACCTGCATGGGGCGTCCGATTTCGCCAGCTTCGATTAACTCGCGTGCTTTCATATGCGAAGTAATGAAGACATAAGTTTCGCCCACCACTAACTTAACCCTATTCCGGTACGCGGCTTCGCAGGCTTCGAGCCCTTCGACTACACTGCGACAGAAGGGTTTTTCACAGTGTACATTCTTACCAGCCCCACTAGCTTGCCGCGTCATGGAAGCGTGGAGGAAAGTCGGCGTGCCAATATCAACAGTGTTGATTGAAGCTCTTTCCAGCATATCTTCATGAGCGGTATACACATTCGCAATGCCGTGTATCGCTGCGAATTGTTCGGCTCTCTTTCTATCCAAATCGCAGACAGCGACGACTTCGGCGTGTGGATGGCTTGCATACCCTTTTAAATGGGAAGTTGCCACATGCCCCAATCCGACCATACCAACCTTTACAGTTTCCAACCCCATTAAAATACCCTTGGAGATAAATTCGCGCGTGTTTGTTTAACTTTATGAAATGTTCACTTGTAACTGCGTTGGGTTAGTTCGATATTTTCAAAGCTTAGAGGTTCTTTGTGAAGAATCGGATCGCGATCTTCACCTGCGTATTCCCATGCTGCAACATAAGAGAACGTCTCGTCGTCGCGTTTAGCTTCGCCATCCAGCGTTTGACATTCTTCACGGAAGTGGACGCCGCAGGACTCTCGCCGATGCAGGGCGTCCCGCGCCATTAATTCGCCTAATTCCAGATAATCCGCGACCCTGCCAGCGAACTCAAGGTTTTTATTCAGCGTCTCGCCGCTACCTAGGATCATGACATTTTCCCAAAATTCGCTGCGCAGTCTGGATATTTCTACTAACGCATGTTTTAGCCCTACTTCATGGCGCGATATGCCCACGCGGTCCCAGAGAACACGACCAAGTTCGCGGTGAAATTGCCTTACGGTTTTTTTGCCTTCGATGGAGAGGAGTTTTTTTATTTTGGCGTTGACTTCCGCCCCTACTTCTTTGAACGCTGGATGATCTGTTGTGACGTTTGAAAGTTCAGCGCCGGCAAGATAATTGCCAATGGTCGAAGGGATGATGAAATACCCATCGCCTAACGTTTGCATCAAAGCACTTGCGCCGAGACGGTTTGCGCCATGGTCGGAGAAATTTGCTTCGCCCAACACGTGTAAACCAGGGATGGTACTCATTAAGTTGTAGTCTACCCACAACCCACCCATGGGGTAGTGTGCAGCAGGATAGATGCGCATCGGCATCTCGTAAGCGTTTTGACCCGTAATTCGGTGATACATATCAAACAGGTTGCCGTATTTCTCGCTGATGTATTCTACTCCGCGTTCTTTGATGGCATCAGTAAAATCCAGATATACAGCAAAGCCCGTTTCACCGATGCCATAACCTTCATCGCACATTGCCTTCGCGCTTCTTGATGCGATATCGCGAGGCACCAGATTTCCGAAGCTGGGATATTGCCGCTCAAGGTAGTAGTCTCTTTCTGTTTCCGGAATCTCATTGTGCCGGCGCTTATCGCCCTTCGTTTTAGGCAGCCAAACACGACCGTCATTCCGAAGACTTTCACTCATCGCAGTTAGCTTCGATTGATGATTGCCTGAAACAGGGAGACACGTAGGATGAATCTGCACAAAGCATGGATTCGCGAAGAAGGCTCCTCGCTTGTGACAGCGCCAGATAGCCGTCGCATTGGAATTCACGGCGTTCGTAGAGAGATAGTATGCATTTCCGTAGCCGCCTGTAGCCAGGACCACGGCGTCCCCCGCATGGTACTCAATTTCGCCGGTAATCAGATTTCGGGCGACAATCCCCCGGGCTCTCTCGTCAATGACGACAAGGTCCAACATCTCGCGACGTGGATACATCTGCGCCCTTTCCGCATTGACCTGACACATTAAGGCGCCGTATGCGCCGAGCAATAGTTGTTGTCCCGTTTGTCCACGACAGTAGAACGTACGGGAAACTTGCGCGCCGCCAAAAGACCGGTTTGCAAGCAAACCGTCATACTCCCTATTAAATGGAACACCTTGTGCCACACACTGGTCGATAATGTTAACGCTTATCTGCGCAAGTCGATATATGTTCGCTTCCCGTGAGCGGAAATCTCCACCTTTGATGGTGTCGTAAAACAATCGCCAGATACTATCGCCGTCACCTGCATAGTTCTTAGCTGCGTTGATACCACCTTGGGCAGCAATACTATGCGCTCTTCGAGGGGAATCCTGAATGCAGAAATTCTTAACATTGTAACCTAAACCAGCTAGTGTGGAGGCGGCAGACGCTCCTGCCAAACCTGTGCCGACAACCAATATGGAGAATTTTCGCCTGTTAGAAGGGCTGACGAGACTCATCTCAAATTTGTGTCCATCCCATTTTTCCGCCAGCGCTCCGCCTGGAATTTTGGCGTCGAGTATCATTACAAGTCTCCCATAAAATTAAGTGTGTAAGTAGATAAGATTTTCCCTGCAACATATGCAATATGATAGTACAATGTGGTCCATTAATTCAACACAGGATGCCAGCCCATGTTATATACTGTAATTTTGAAAGTTGCGTTGATGATGCTCCAAAGACAGCCCAAAGTGTAGTCCCCAAGTATCAAGCCCGCAAAAAACGGTATGGCGCGCCGGTATGCTTTCAAACCGCCATACCGAAGGATGCTTAATTTGATAGCCCAGCTGATTAACACCGGCACCCAAATATAAACCATCTCTGCCGGACTCACTCCCAGCACATAACCTACCGGGTGAAACGGCCACCACAGGAATCGCATCTTCATCGTTAACAGGAAGCCGGTTAAAACCACACCGAGTCCCATAAATCCGGTGGTCACGTAGTCGTGTCCCGTCGGGAAAGTTAACCACCCTTGGAGGCGCTGGTCAAAGATTTCCCGACCTAGACCCGTGATGCCGGTGCCACCGTGTTGATACGCGAGGCAGAGATGTATTAGAAAACTCGCCGGTATCCCCACACCAAAGGCGAGAATCATCGCCCAAACGAGAGTTCGATTATTGATATGGGCTTGTTCGCCAATCCGAAAGGCTTCAAGTTGATTCGGCATCGGGTGAGCAGGCTGGTCCCGATTTAATCCATAAAAAAACGCGAGCACCGTTAGGTTTCGTGGACCAATCGTCCGTGGTCCCATTGATGTAACTAGTGTTCGTCCGGGATCTATCCATAACAGTTCATGAACAGCCGCGCCAAGGCCAGCCCGGACCTTCGTTACACCAAGGCCACTGCAGCAATATATCCCCAGAAATAGCAGAAATACCCATGAAGATAGCCCCGCCTTATAGCTGAAAAATAGGAGACACAGCAATCCCCCGCTGATGCCCAAAAGCGCGGTACGGTACCGTATCGGCTCATTGGCATCATCTATCCGATTATTTCCTGTAAATGCTTGCGTGAAGACACGTTTTAGGTGTCTCCGTCCAACCCAAAGCGCCAAAACGCCCAGAGCTATCCACGCGCCCTGTGCCTGTTCATCCAGATGCAGATTCCGCCAGCCCATCGTGGTGCCAAGGAACAGTTGTGTAAATTTCTTTACGAAGTAGAAGAACCACGCAGAGAATGCCAAATCGAGAGGCATGAAATAGGAGAGCCCAATGACGAAGGGCTGGAAGGAGATACGTGTATAAACCATGTAGCTCCACGGCTTCTCCTGGAAATTGATTCGCTGCCACCCGATAGGGATGGAAGGGAGAAAAGGGTAAAAGACGGCCAAGCCATTGAGAAGACTAATGGCGGCGGCAATGCCGAAACCTACCCACATAAGCCTATTTCTTAAAAACGCAGATGGATTTCGTCCCATTTCCAGTGGCATCCAGGTGATCGGATACGTAAGTCTCTCGTGCTCACTGAATTGCTTTCGGATAATCGAGTTAATGCAAATGAGGACAAAGTATAGCACAAACGTGAAGGCTGACCAATATAGCAACGGCCCGAGCCAAGACTTGACGTGCAGTTGGGTAAAGAACGAAGTCTCACCTAGAAAAAAGCCATTGAGAACATCGTCGTCCTCGACTGTAAACCACTCGGGAACATGATGCCAGAAGAGATTCCGCCAGTCATTTTCTGCCGTAGCAAACCAGAAGGGGTGAATTAGCGGAGCTAGCAGCCGGGTCATACGATGTCCAGACACCGTTGACGCCATAACCACCATAATGTAGATGACTAGCAGGTCTGATTCATGCAGTACAATTGCCGAACGAAGTTTCTGCGACAGAAGGTTTATGAGAATCAGCACAAACAAGGTAAAGACCGCATTGCTGAACAGCGACATATAAGTGTGTGCTAGACCGAGTGTGAGGTCATTGACTGAAATCCAATAGGCATTGACGACAACCAAAATGAGCCCAATGACCAGCACTCCAAAATTGAAGCCCCTTGCCTCGTTTTTTTTGGTGACAGAGAACTGATTCACAAATAACCTTACTTTGACGTTGGTCTGAGTTCGGTTCGTAACATTTCACAAACCGACATTTGCGGCAATCGTCCCTTACTAAGTAGAGATAGAGCATTATCTCCCTCAAAACCAATCCGCGTTGGACCTCTAGATGTAACGATTCTGTAGCCTCTACTTTGTCAACAAACCGTTCAGAAACTCTCTCATGCCTCCCAGAGCAAGTTAATTGCGCTTGCCTTGATGATAATGTAACATATCATCCCTTCTACAAGGGCAAGTTCATTGCGGGCTTCACTCGTAATCCCAATGGACAACAAATGGTCTTCAACATCTACGGACAACGTCACACGACCTCCTTGGTCAGCAATCTGCCAAATCGTTCCGCTCAAAATGTTGCGAGCGCTAATAGAGAGATGGCGATCTGTTGCGACAATAATATCCTGTGCTCTGATGGCAACGGGAATCAAGTCTCCAACCTTTGCTTGGGTATAGGGTACAAACAGTTTCTGCGTTCCGAGTGCTAGTTCAGTCACGCCACGCCGTTCGTGAGACGCGATAAACGGCAAGGAGAAGACATTTTCGACTCCCGTTAGCTGTGCGACAGGTAATGCTGAGGGTGTCATCAACAGTTTATAGGGTTCCCCGTGTGCGATGATGCGACCGTCAGACAGCCAAAAGCCTTCATCTGCCAGCGTTATCGCTTCCGCAACGGAATGGGTCACGTAAAGGATGGGTATGTCAAAGACCTGGCTGATGTGATATAAGTAAGGCAGGATGCGATTTTTTAAGCCCAAATCGAGCGAAGCCAACGGTTCATCCATTAATAACATCCGTGGGCACATCGCTAGTGCGCGCGCTGTCGCAACCCGCTGACGCTGGCCACCAGAAAGCTGTGGGGGATAACGCGTTAACAGGTCGCCAATCTCAAGGATGTCGATAATTAGCTCGGGATCAATCTCAAGATCTCCGCGCAATCGACTGGGGCGACCGTAGAGGATATTTTTCTGGACAGTGAGATGCGGGAAAAGATTCCCCTCTTGAAAAACATACCCAAAACCTCGTCTCTCCGGTGGGAGTTGCACCTTCCGCTTGGATGCGTACAGCGTCTGACCGTTGAAGGAAAGCTCTCCTTCATCCGGATGCAAGATGCCGCTGATACAGTTGAGCAGCGTACTCTTACCACTGCCCGAAGCCCCAAAAAATGCGCTGACTTTTTTGGTAATCGTGTGATCTATCTCGAGCTTGAAACTGCCAAGCTGCTTACGGAAACGGAGTTGTAACATAGTGTGGACGAATTCACAGATTCGGTCGGAAGCACGCAAGTAATCACTATGTGAAGAGCTTTAAAACCGTACGACACACAGGCGAAGTGTGAAAACGGAATTCCTAATATACATTTTTCCTATGGTTCGCACGGTACCGAGTAATACACATGGGCAGGATGGAAGAAACTTGAGTGAATTTACAGAATTATTCAAAACTCCGGTGTTTCCTCCTCAAGATCTTCTATTTCTTCCGTTGGCGATTCAATTTCCATTTGTTTTTCTAGCGGTTCTGCTTTCTCTTTAGCTGCTTCCGCCCCTTCAGTGTTTTCTGTGTTTTTGCGATTCTTGTCATCTTTCTTTTCTAATCCGTATAATTCAATCTCATGAATCACGGTATTCGCACGCTTCACCTGACGTCCTCTCATTACACCGCTTGGTGTAGGTACACCGGGCATCCGCTGGTCATCGAATGTGCCGCCAATCTGCAATCGAATTCGATCCGTAACGGCGCTCACTCGCAAATCAAGCGTCGGCTCGCGGTTATTCTTCACCTGCTTAACTACTTTCCAATGCCCCTGCCCACCTAGTCCGCCTAGTCCTTGGTAGACAATTACATCCTCAATGTTCGTACCCCTGATGATAACTCGGTGGATCGGCTTTCGGGTCGGCAGTGTGACAATAATCCGGTGACCGGCTTTGTTACCGGATCCCGAATCTCCGTCGATCATCTCTAGTACGGGATACTCAGAATTTTTGAAGACATAAATACACGTTGTTCCATCAAGGGCAGCATAGTTTTCACTCCAGCCCTGCGGTAAAACGATGTTATTTACCAAACCCGAACATCCGAATGCAAAACAAAATAAGATGACCATGCATATATGTAGGAGATATTTCATCGCGATTGCTGGCAAGACTTTGCACAAAGGTGTAACTCAACAGGATCGGTTTGGAGACGGTTATCCATTGACAATCCGATCGACTCGTGATAAGATATTACGCAGGTTAAAAAGTGAAATAGAAGCCGGTCAATATGTACGTAAATACGTTCAGAAATCAGGGGATAGCAAATCCTTCTGTGCCTCCAATATCTTAATCTTCTTTGTTCATTTCATTTTTGAACCGAAATTTAACGGGCGATGCTGCCTAACAACAGATTTAACAACGTTGGCTTTGCTTTCTCTTTTGGTGAAGTGTAGCAAAGTTTAACTTCGTATGCAAGCACAAAATCTCGGTACCGAAAGTGAGTTGTCTAAGAGTATCAAAGCAGTCCATAAAGCTACTAAAATAATTGGCTTTGCGATACTGCTTAGATACGGTCCTGAATTGAGCAATAGACCAACCCAGATAATGACATGACTCTCTTTTCCTTAACGAACTCCCCAACAGCCGAGTGAGATCTGGCAACTACTCTATTGTTAGCTTTCTTCCGTAGCAAATGGGAATCTGTTGTCCTGTTCACGTTTTGCCTGTAAAGACGCACATATATCAGGTGCGAGATTGCTCTCTTTCTCCACCCCAATAAAGTAATTGCTTCTGCGTGAACTAAGGAAACCTCCCACTTGTGTAGGCGAGCCATAAGATCCTTCGAACAGTCGTTATCCGTATCAATGGACAATCGATATTCTGTTTGCGCTTTACGGAAGAATTAGCCGGGAGAGACAGATGGCATACAGAATTTGTCCAACAGCCGCTTCAGACGCATCGACGACTTTTCAGATTGAGTTGGATCCCCGCGCGATTACAGCGATGGACGAAATCGAAAGGTGCGGTGCACGGAGTGCGTAGCGTGAAGCAATATTGCGCAAACACCTCGGCACAGATTACGATAAGGGTTACCGAGGAACAGCATGGGGGCGTTTCGGAATTTCAGAAGGACTTACGCCCGCAAAACTAGCTGAAATGCTCGTTTAACATGGAGAATCTTTCGATCCATGTGCTGAACGTGAGACATTCGATTACAGCATGATGATTAACGTCGAGTCGGAGCTGCATTCCCAATTGGAATTTGTCTCTGAGCACATATTGAATGCTATTGCGGAAGCGTACAAAGGGCAGATCATCGCGTGTATACATCGTTGCAGATGACATCCAGACACTCAACTCGGCCATCTCGAAGGACCAATGTTTATGGATGAAACTACAAAAATCGCTTTGATTGGAATCACACATCCACACGCAATTGCGCATTTGAATACGCTTAACTGGATCGATTCAGTTGCCAGTATTCCAATCTATGATTCAGATGAATGCGCTTTGCAGGATTTCAAGGAAAGATCGGAAGGAAAGAAGATCGAAAAAAGTTATACTAGTCTTGATGCACTGTTAGAGCGAAGCGACGTGCCGGTGGTATTCGTCTGTTTACGCAATGACGAAACACCAAATGTCCTAATCCGCGCGGCAGAAGCGGGAAAGCATATTGTTGTCGAAAAACCTGTTGCCCGGTGTGCTAAAGAACTGGAACCTGCGTTGCAGGCTGTAAAGAAGGCAGGTGTCAAGTTGACGGTGTGTTTTCAAAATCGTTATCACCCTGTCTCCCAGGCAATCTACAAACTGGTCGCAGAAGGTATCCTGGGACAGCCGATGGGTGTTGAGATACGCTTTGTTACATCTCAGGTAAGGCATCGCAACCCAGAGCATTGGCTGTTCAAAAAAGAGCTCTCCGGAGGAGGCATTCTTTCATGGCTTGGTTGTCACTATCTAGACTTGATCTGCTACTTCATGCGAGAAGAAATTACGCAAGTCAGCGCTGTCTTGGCTACACGTAGCGGTGTAGCTATTGATGTTGAGGATTCGGCATCGCTCTCCCTCCGTTTTCAGAGTGGAATGATTGGAACGCTTCATGCAGGTTATATGTTGCCGTTCAGCGGGCAAGGCTACTTGGGACCGTCATACGATACCTACATCTCTATTCGTGGTACAGCGGGCAATATCGTTTGGGACCCGACACAAGAGGGTACCCCCTCCTTTTCCGCCGAAAGTACAATTCCTGCGTGGCAAGCGTCTCACCGTCGAACTTTCCGATACAAACTCCCCCAATGTGATGCTTATGGAGGTGCACACGGCGTGCAATTTGTCCAGGATTTTCTAGACGCAATCCAGAGGGGCACTGAGCCAATGATTACCGGCCGTGACATGCTTCGTGTTTTGCGTGTTCTCGACGCTGCGTATGAATCGAACAAAACGGGTCGTCATGTGCAAATTGAATAGGAACGGCATTCCACATGAATGTCATCGTTTCAGTTAGGAAGTAATAGTTATAAAGCCGATTCATCTCCTCAGTCGAGCGTGGGAAAGTGCTGAAGAGAAACCGCTTCTCGTAGACAAAAATGGTATGTCAAGAGTAATAATATGACAAAATTGAATTACATCTGTTTCAAATCTCCGTTTGGATGGGTCGTCGTTGCAGGTTCAAATCGAGGCATCGCACGAATTATGTTTGGCGCCTCAACTGAAGCAGAAGCTGAAGGTTTGCTGCTTAATGAAATGCAGGCAGTTAAATCCCATTCGGGTTTATCGGAAGTTGTCAATCTCCTCACACAATACTTTAACGGTGCGCCTGTGAATTTCACCCTCGATTTCGACTTGAGTGATGGAACACAATTCCAAATCGCCGCTTGGGAAACAGCCCGTCGGATTCCCTATGGATCGGTCCGAAGCTATAGTTGGATTGCGCGAGAGATTGGAAAGCCGAAAGGAGCACGAGCTGTTGGTCAGGCAATGGGTGCCAACCCGCTGTCAATCATTGTTCCGTGCCATCGTGTCATCCGTAGCGATGGAGATCTCGGCGGTTATTCAGGGGGGCTACACTGGAAACGTCAACTGCTTGCACTGGAGGGAAAAACACAGGAATTTCATGCCGATTGTACGAGAAGATAATGCCTTGCGCGCTCCATTGTGCAGCGTCAGGCAAATGCTGATAGTGTGCCGGCTAAGCCCCGTGAAATGGCAGAATGGGGCGGATCAGAGTGATTTACGTAGTCTGTCGCATGAGTAAACCTATCATACCTTCATACATGAAAAACAATAGTGGAGCGAAATGAAAAAACACTTTCTATTCACCCCGGGCCCAACGCCCATACCTCCAGAATCGTTGTTGGCAATGGCAAGCCAGATCGATTACCATAGATCGGTTGAGGCTGTGCTACAAATTAAAGACGTTTCTGAAAAGCTCAAACAGGTGTTCCAAACCCAGAATGATGTGCTAATTTTGACTTCATCGGGAACCGGTGCAATGGAAAGTATCGTGTCAAATCTCCTGTCTCGTGGCGATGAGGTCATTGTCATCCGAAGTGGCAAATTCGGCGAGCGATGGGGAGAAATTTGTTCGGCGTATGGGGTTGATTTTTTTCCAATCGATTTTGAGTGGGGAAATTCCGTTGACCCGCAGATGGTTGCGGACCTCCTCGATAAACGTCCTGACGCGAAGGCTGTATTCTCAACCCTTTGCGAAACTTCGACAGGCGCATTGCATGATATTAAAAGCCTAGGAGAGATTACTAAACACAGATCCACATTACTGGTGGTTGATGCGGTCAGCGCACTCGGTGCCGATGATTTGCAGATGGACAGTTGGGGTGTTGATGTTGTCGTCTCATGCTCTCAAAAGGGCCTGATGACACCGCCAGGACTTGCTTTTGCAGCGCTCAACCAATCGGCATGGGAAACCTCAGAAAACGCAACACTTCCCAAATATTATTTCGACCTTCGGAAGGCACAGCGGGCAAGCTGGGACGGTTCAACGCCTTATACCCCAGCGATTACATTCATCACTGCTTTACAGAGTGCCTTGAATCGGATAACTACGGACGGTATCCGAAACGTCATCACACGTCATGCCTGTCTCGCTGAAGCGACGCGAAGCGCTGTTAAAGCTATTGGACTGAATATCTTCGCGACGAACCCGGCAAACACGTTGACGTCCATTCGCCTTCCCGAGCAAATTGATGGTGTGAGATTTGTGAAGATGATGCGAGAAAAACATGGGATTACTTTCGCAGGTGGGCAAGGCAAGCTACGCGGGAAAATCATCCGAATCGCCCACCTCGGTTGGATGGGTGAATACGATATGGTTGTAGCAATCGCAGCTCTAGAGAGAGGGTTGACGGAAATTGGTCAAGAGGTCCCGCTCGGTGCCGGCGTTTCCGCGGCCCAAGAAGTTTTTCATCGACAATCTTTATGATAATCGACCAACGACCAATCCTTAGGAGTAGTGTGTAATGCGCACTGTTCGTGCCAATACGTCATTTTCCTGATATCTAAGGAGAATCGCGTGACCCTACGCATTACCTAGTTCGTTTAGGCATTAAACAGACATTAGCAGCAGGTGTGCAAATTTCCACGGGTATTGCAATAGCTCACAATTTCAGAGTATTTTGTTCCACCATAAGGAGTTTGTTGTCATGCGGAGAGGCGCGCATTGGGTTCCTCCACAAAACGCAGAACAGTTTAACAACTATCTGAAAAGCAACAAATTAAAACTTACCTCTGAACGGGTAGCGATTCTTGAACAGGTCTTTGCCTACGACGACCACTTTCGAGCAGAAGATCTTTTGGTTCGCATGCGCCAAAATGGACATCAGGTTTCCAGGGCGACAATCTATCGGACACTGCCACTGCTTGTCAAAAGCGGTCTCCTGACTGAAGTTATTGATGCACAAAAGCAGTCTCATTATGAACATATTAATGCGCTTCAACAACAGCATGCCCACCTAATCTGCCTGCGGTGTGGAAAACTCATCGAGTTCAAAAACGTTGAAATTGACTCGCTTCAAGAATCGGTTTGTAAGGCGTATGGGTTTAAACCGATTAAATACAGAAATGAGATTTTGGGATACTGTTTTGAGTGCCAAGCAGAGGGATTATAAGTAACACAACCGCTCGAGAACGAGGGCTCGGGTGGTTCTCACGCCTGCAGGCGTGACGCAGCTTAAAAATGGGTCGATAAATTGCTTGACGAAGTCGGATGAATAAGTTATCAATTATTCTGTGGGAAGCAGCGCTAAACCCTATTACCACAAGTCAATCAGAGGAGGATACAGATTAAAATGACAACCGCTAAGATTAAAGCGATGGCAACAGAGTACATCATAAACACTTACGGCGAGCGAAAACTTGCACTTGTACGGGGGGAAGGTCCATACGTTTGGGATGCTGATGGAGTAAGATATCTCGATTTTCTGGGTGGATTGGCCGTCAACGGTTTGGGACACTGCCATCCAAAGGTTGTTGCTGCGATTCGTGAACAGGCCGGTAAACTGCTCCATGTCTCTAATCTTTACTACATTGAACCGCAAGCGCAGTTGGCGAAGCTGCTAATCGACAACTGTGATATGGGACAGTGCTTTTTCTGCAACAGTGGTGCGGAGGCGAACGAAGCGGCGATCAAGTTAGCACGGAAATACGCCAAAGACGTGGATATGAAGACACTACGTGCAAAAGTATTAGCGGACGACGGAATCGATCCCTACGAAATCATTACGATGGAAAACTCGTTCCATGGACGAACGATGGCAACTGTCACTGCCACTGCACAGACGAAATACCATATCGGGTTTGAACCGATGCTTGAGGGCTTTAAATATGTGCCGTATGACGATCTCAGCGCCACCGAAGCCGCAATTAGTGGAAAAACATGCGCCATTTTGGTGGAACCGATTCAGTCCGAAGGCGGTGTGAATGTGCCTAGTGACGGATACCTCAAAGGCTTACGGGAAATCTGTGATGAATATGCGCTGCTGCTAATCTTTGACGAAGTACAGACCGCAATGGGGCGTTTGGGCACGCTGTTTGGATATCAGAATTTTGGTGTCATTCCGGACATTATAACGATGGCAAAATTCCTTGGCGGAGGCGTCGCGATTGGTGCGATGCTTGCCAAAACACACATCGCTGAAAGCTTTACGCCCGGCACGCATGCTGCGACCTTCGGCGGGAATCCGTTAGCAAGCGCTGCCGCAGAAGCGACACTGAGAACCGTAATTGATGGAAATTTGGGGGAAAATGCAACCAAAATGGGTGCCTATTTGACAGAAAGGTTAATGAGCCTTAAAGGTAAGTACCCAGTTCAAGAAGTCCGAGGAAGGGGCTTGTTGCTAGGATTGGTGATGTCGGTTGATGCTAACGCGCTTGCCGCCCGATGCATTGAAAATGGGTTGATTACGATTTGCACGAACAACTACGTCCTCCGCTTTCTGCCGCCGATTAACATCAACAAAACGCACGTTGAAGAAGCGGTTTCGATTGTCGAAAAATCGCTCGCTGAGACCATTTAAGTTGACCGTAACAACTTGGCTGCACAATCGGAAAAGCGATGAAGTTAGGTTGAGCGGGTAGCTTCTTAGAAGAGGAGAGAAGCGAAGGCGAAAAATTGAGTTCACGAATTGCAAATGACGCATTACGCATTACGTTCGGTGTATTGCTCTTCATAGGTATCTTTATCCCACCAAGTGTTCTCTGTATTCTTCCCTTTGGCGGATGTAGCAGCCCAAATGCTGACTTTAAGTTGTCCCCCGTGGAAGCTGAAAAGTTAAATCCGATTCTTGAGGTTCTACGGGTAAACTACGACCTTACCTCCACTTTAAAAATGGCGATGAAAGTCACAATTGAAGAGCATGACCGAAAGGAGGAGATTCGCGCACATCTTTGGTACAAAAAATCAGAAAAAGATGGAGATTTTCTGCACATTCAAGCGATGGGACCGTATAATGAACCCCGTGTGATTGCGATTGCAGCACGGGAGAAATTTCTACTGCGTTACCATAATGAGAATGAAGTCATCATCCAATCTCTAGCGGACGGCGTGCTACAGGATATTTTTGGGATAGATTTACGTGTCTCTGATGTTCGCAACTCAATCTTCGCCAATCCTTTCCTCAATGGTTCCACAGAAAAATTATCACTAGCGCGATCCGGCATGACATACGTAATGAGACGACCGGGCGCGAAAGCGGGAGAAATCGAGATTATCACCATCTTCATGCGAGATTCAGATCCGACTGTTAAAGATTGGAATATAGTGGATAGATCTGGAGAAATTATTCAAAAGATTACGTTTTCAGATTACCGCGACGTCGGTGGGATTCTTCGTGCGCATGAGGTTGAAATTGAGCGTCCGAGTGAAAAGACACGCGTCGTGCTGCACGTTATCAAACCGGAAATCAATTCGGAAATTAGCGATACGAAGTTTGAATTTGATCGGTTCTTGAATGAAACCACAAAAGTTCGTTCTTTGAGAGAATAGTGGCTAACTCGGACCTACGCATACATGCACACGCCAAGATTAACCTATTCCTTGATGTTATTGGCAAACGCTCCGATGGGTATCACGAGATCGTAACCGTTTTTCACTCAATTGGGCTTCACGATGATGTGATTATCCGCAAGCGCAGCGAGGCGGGGATTACGGTTCACTGCGATAACTCGCAAGTTCCGCTTGATACACGCAATCTTGCCCATCGTGCTGCGAAGTTGCTAATCGATCGAAGGCTAGATATTCCAGGTGTCGCGATTACCATTCAGAAAAAGATACCGGTTGCGGGTGGGCTTGGTGGTGGAAGTACCAACGCCGCAGCAGTGCTTTGGGGCATGAACCAGTTATTTGAATTAAATCTGACACAACCGCAGTTAATGCGTTTAAGCGCGCGACTCGGCGCAGATGTGCCATTTTGCCTGTTGGGTGGTTCGGCCATCGGACGCGGTATTGGTGGGGATCTGACCCCTTTACCGCCTCTGGTCAACGCTTGGGTTGTACTGGCGAATCCCGGCTTCGGCATTCCTACAGCTTGGGTTTATGAAAATATTAATTTCCCGTTGACGAAACCGCCGAAAAGTGTTAAAATCTTGGTTCGCCAATTGCGGAACGGTGAACTTAAATCTACAGTTGCTCAGCTTTATAACCGGTTGGAAACGCCGGTTTATTCAAAGTACCCGTCGGTTGGTGAGTTAAAAACGCAACTTGCTCAATATCCTGGGAGTTATGGGGCATTGATGTCTGGCAGTGGCGCGACCGTTTTTGCGATCGTGGAAAACCAATCTAAAGCCGATTCAGCTCTCTCGAACCTCGGCGCTCAGGCAACTTTTGGGATGGTAACAACGGCGAGTCCGGTTGGGATCTGTCTCGCTTGATGGGCGGTGGCCAAGCGGTAAGGCACGGGTCTTTGGAACCCGTATGCGTAGGTTCGAATCCTACCCGCCCAGCATCTTCTAAGCTTGGAGGCATCAACGATTGGCCAGTAAACCTTGAGAACCCTACCTTTGACCGGGAAATTTGCTGTTCTAGTCCAGGGTGTTGTTCCGTCGCGTTGTAGATGATGTGTCAATAGCTACGGTTTATTATTGTATTCGGAAAAATTTTTGGAGAATTAATTTCGGTGCTTAAGTGGGATGGTGCATTCCAGAATTAGGAGATTATTATGCGGTTAGCCAGACTTGAAGCTCAAAAACGGAGTGTTTTTGGAAAAAGCGAGGGGAAAGCCCTACGGCGAAGTGGGGCCATGCCCGCAATCTTGTACGGGCGTCACGAAGATGTTATCCCTCTCCAGCTTGACTCGCGATCCTTTCAGCGGTTTCTTCAATCAAATGGCGAGAATGTGTTAATTGATTTGGAAATTGCAGATCATGGCCACGAAACCATTATGATTAAAGAAATCCAACGTGATCTAGTTAAACAGAACTTGCTTCATACCGATTTTATCCGAATTTCACTCGACGAACCGGTGACTTCGGCAGTGCCTATCGTTTTGCTGGGATCTGCTCCCGGACTTGAAGCAGGAGGTGTTGCTGAGTTTTCCCATCGACACCTCCACATCCGTTGCTTACCAGCACTATTACCTGACACCATTGAGGTGGATACTAGCGGATTGGATCTTGAGGATTTTTTGCGGATTGAGGATTTGTCCCTTGATGATGGTGTTGAACTTTTGGATGACCCGAGAACCATTGTTGTCCTTATTAGCCGACCAAGAGTTGAGGCGGAGGCTGAACCTGGAGAGGATGTAGCCGGCGATGTGGACGAAACAGCTGTTGACGAACCAGAACTCATCACTCGAAAACGCAGCGAAGACACGGACGAGTGATGCAGGACATTTGCTGTTCATGGCTCTGCCATTATTGATCTGCGCGGGAATCTGTGCTGCGCAGACGCCACTGATTCGCTTCGTCGACGAAGGAGGCAAAACTGTTGATGAAGTGGAAGCGAGGATACACAGTGGAAACTTTTATCTACCGATTGACGTCTTGCGAAGGGCATTTGACTCAGAATTGAAGCAACAGTATACGTTCCTAACGCAGAAGCTTGTTCTGAACCTTAAGGGGAAACAGATTAATTTACGTATTGGCAATTCATTGGCAACGACAAATGAGGACGATGGGACATTCATACTCTCCAATCCCCCCCGAATCATTGAGGGGAAGCGAATGTTGCCGCTCGACTTTTTCACGAAACTCCTTCCTCAACTTTACAATGTTGAAGTTTTCTACAATTCTCCCCTACAGACGATACGCATTACGGAAAAGTCGGTAAACTTACCCAATTTTCCGCCCTCATCGTCGTCACGAGAACACGAAGAATTTCTGTTCGTTCTTGATCCAGGGCACGGTGGGGCGGATTCAGGGTGTCAGGGAAACACCGGCGCACTAGAAAAAGATGTAGTGCTCGACCTTGCCAAGCGGATTCGGAGATTCTGCTTGCAAAATGACATTCGCGTTCAAATGACACGGGAAGCAGATGTTGAACGTAGACCAATCGAGCGTGCTCAGATCGCAAACCAGAATCAAGGACAGTTTTTTTTAAGTCTGCACTGTAACGCATCTTTCTCTTCAAATGCCGAGGGTATTCGCATCTATATCAACAATCCTATGGGGGAGTTGAGAACTGAAACTGCTACAAGATCTGCCAATCAAAGTTCAGGGCGCCGCGCTATCAAGGTACTCGCACAAGACGACTTTCTGTTGCAGAGCCGCGAGTTCGCAGCAATGCTCCAAGAACAGTTCACGGCGACCATACCTTCTTCGGTTTCACTGATTGAGATGCCTCTCGTAACCCTTTCGGACGTCTACATGCCCGCAATCCTAATTGAGATTGGATACCTGTCCAATGCGGCTGATGAAGCTCGTCTTGTTGACGCTGAAAATCTCGCGTCAATGTCAATGGCGATATCCCTAGCGCTTCAGCGGTATATTACAACGATTAATCCAGAGAAGGGAGCTACGAAAGGCAAATGATACCATGCGTGGAAATCGACACTCCAAGGTGAATAGGAGAATCGCAATTGGAGCAGCGGTAATTCTCGTTGTGGCTATTTCCGTTGCCATGTTGCGTCCTAGAGGACCAGAGCCGATACCGATGGTACCAAAGATGCTTGTTCAAGAGCCTTCCGACTCTGAACTTCCCTTTCAGGAAATAGATCTTTTTTTCTTCGACGCCGAATCGCTTAGACATGTCCGTGAAAAAAGGGAGTTGCGTTTATCTCTCGAACTCCCAGATCGTCTAAAACAGATTATCCGCGCACTAATCAGCGGCTCTGACCATGGCTTGAAAAGTACGGTTCCCGGCGGCACATTTCTTCATGAAGTTTATGTTGATTCGCAATCTACTGCCTACCTAGATTTTTCCCGCCATTTGGCAGAGATGCACATCGGAGGCACAACAGCTGAGATTATTACCATTAAATCCATTTTGCAAACGGTTTGCGTCAATTTCCCTGAAAAGATCCAAAGCGTGCAAATCCTCATTGAAGGACAAGAAGTGAATACGATTGCTGGGCACATTGACATTTCACATCCCCTCGTCCTCTCCCCCGAGATTCAAGTGCCAGCGGAGTAACGGGCATCGGATGCCCCGTAGACAATCTTTCATCAATTTCGTGGTGGCAGAGGTCAATGAAATCTCACCGATAAGCAAGTTCCAACTTTTTATCCTCCCATGTCATATGGGCTGTCTACGACGTATCGATTCGTTTTCAACGATTACCGGCAACCGATAGGTATGTATTCTCCCAATCGCTGTTGGGTGAGCCACACACTGTCGCCAATAAGATGTCACAGCTCATGAAGTTGATCGTTGGGCTTGGGAATCCCGGTCCACACTACAAAAACACCAGGCATAATGTCGGATTTCGAGCTATTGATGAACTGTTACAGCGCACCCGAGCGACGAAATTGGAAAATCTCTGTCAATCTCTCATAGCTCAAACGAGAGTGCGGGGGAACGAGGTTATCCTGGCTAAACCGCTTACCTACATGAACAATAGCGGGCGCGCCGTTAGTGAGATGGTTCACCAATTTGACATCTCTTTGGAGAATTTGTGTGTCGTCTATGACGACCTCCATTTGGACATCGGTGTGCTGCGCATGCGTCGATCCGGTAGTGATGGCGGACATAAGGGGATACAATCAATCCAGCATTTGCTGGATACACAGGCGTTTCCACTTCTACGGATCGGCATCGGCAAGCCGGAAACGGGACACTGGATTGATTACGTTCTCAGTGAGTTTTCACCAGCAGAGAGTGAGGAAATTGATTATATGATTCAACGTGCTGCGGACGCAATTGAAACATTGATTTCAGACGGTATCCAGAGGGCGATGGATCGATTTAACGGGCGTGCTGATCGATTGTCGATCGATAAGTAAATGGTAAGTAGGTTGGGTTGAGCCAACGGCGAAACTCAACGCTTCTAAAGCGAACCCAACAATTCGCAAATTCCATACCCCATACGCTCAACGCTTCCCTCTTTCCTATCACCGACGGATGTTCGGAAGACGGGTCATAATCGAATTGCATGCTTTACCACACCCTGCGTTTCATTCAAAAGCCCGTAACGACCTATCCCGAATCTAGTCTGACGTAACACCCGGTTCGATTTCTCCTGTCTACAACTCCTCTCACCAAAAGGGTGACACATTTGTGTCTTTTGTACACATTTGTTTACAACGCCTGAAACCCTTGTTGTGGTAAGGGTTCCCGCCATTTTCAATCGTAATTTCCCGATTTTATGTAAACAAATGTGTCTTTGCCTTTCATACTATTCTATCGCTATTTCTCTCTGCTGAAAAAACATGTAACTGCTCGTATCCCTTGACACATCAGGGTTCCCAAGTCCAAGTTGCGTCCAAATTGAAGGCGATTATTGGTATTGGCACATAACTTGCTCATACCTAAACCGTAGAACGGTCTGCTAATGGTCTAAATTTCCGATGGCACTACAAAGTTAACCTTAACGCAACATTTTAACATCAATGGAGGTTTTACAATGCTACGTGCAAGTGTTACACTGATAGTATGTTTATTGTGTGCAGTTCTGGTTACTGGGTCGGTTTACTCTCACCCAGGAAGTAATTCAACTGTTTCAACCTATGCAGATGTTAGACATATACAAAATCCAGGCGGACAGGGTGTTGGTAAGCTTGAAATTGAAACTTGGGTAGAGTTCACTTTTGGTACTCACACATTTGGCGAACCCCATGAAGATGCTGGACATCAGCTTGAGTCCCTTCAAAATCATATCGTGTATGATACGCACGGTACAAAGATTTTCTTTGAATACTTTTATAAATTACAAGAGTTTATAGGGCATATACCTGGAACGCCCATTAGACATTCCCCAGATATTTGGGAACGTTCAGCCGAAGCCTGTTTTGATTTGTATGGCTATTCTCACGGCAAGTTTCGTTGGGGTGATACCAAGATTTATAGTTTGCCTCAAGACACTAGCTCCGATCGGGATTGTCTGCTCGCAATGAGCCAACCGATGAAATCTTTGAAGAGTTACGACTATTAGTAGAGCAAGCTAGTATATTAGACCCTACAATTGTTGGCGCTGTTAATTTGAATGGAATTATTCACACCCATAACGGCGACCCCAATCAAGAATTTGATTCTAGTGAAGGATTGCTGTCGGGAGTAACTGAACAAATCCTAGCAGCCCCACCAGCAGCTAAACCCAGAACAATCGCCTTAACGTGGGGGTTGTTGAAAACGTAGGTAGTAGTTGATGGGATCGGTGAGGGTTGGTTGCTCGACACGCACTTTGACGGTCATTCAATCCTCACCTAGTTGCATCATTTATATCATATCCGAGACGATTTCTGATATTCAGTTAATATGGAGGAGTATCATGAAACTGTTTTTTGTTCTACTCATAGCGTTATTGGGTTGTAGCGAATCAGATTCTCCTACCAAAAGTATTCCAGGATATTTAGTCAATAGCAAACCCGATCCTCCTGAAATTCGATACAAAATCCCTGATGGTATTCCTATGCCAATGGTTGAGGCATACGCTGATTTACAGGATAAACTAACCGAGAAGCAGTTTCAGTTTTTCCTGATGCAAATCAGACGTTTTTGTGATGGGCATATGGATAACGACTTACTCAAACTGCGGGTGAGGTTGTGGTTTCCAAATGCAGGGATTACTAGAGGTTCAGATTATCGCTTGCCTATGTATAACCGCTCCATAGAAGATAGAATACAGGCGCATTATTCTTTGTTTCGACAACGAAATCAGTTTGGTATACCTGATACAAAAATTGCGAGTGATACTCAGCTGTCAAAAGCGAATAAGTTCCTTCACTATGGCACTAGTGGCTATGACTGCGTAGAGGATTATCCTACCGAAGGATATAGATGAATGGGGGTAAGTTCAGGGCATCTGCTTATGGTTGGGGCACCACCGGCACTCACATCGGTGGCGGTTCGTAACATAGGCATAATGGGAGTGCTTACACATATATTTACATATATGAAGTACACCCACTAAATACTGTGACTAGAATTTTCAGGTATAAACAAAGAATTAGGGACGCCATGTTTGGCGAGTCAGAAATTTCTCAGCCCGATAGTGGTGAAGCTACTCCCGCTGGTCCTTGCATTAGTGGCACGGCTTGGGCGATAGTTACTTTGGAGTACAACCCAGATGAGGAATATTCACCTGAAGAAACAATGTCCGATCAAGATACGGATGGTCGCTGTGTTTGCCAGGAGGTGGAGCTTGCCCTAATGCGCACACCTTAGGACAGGATGAATTAATGGTTGAACAATATTTGGAAATTGGACAGGAGTTGGCGGACTTTGTCAACATGTCCGATGGCCCTGATGGTGCATTTATTCTTGATGGATACATTTATCCGTGTAAAAGCGGGGTAATTTATCAATACGTCCTATACGGAGATACACCACAAATTGGCGATACTCACAATCCGAACACGACAGTAGTTCTTGTAGGTTGGGTTGAGATCAACTGAGCGAATAGATGAAGCGACCGAACAGGGAGTGCGATAGAGATCTAACGCGATAGTTCTCTCCTAAACCCAACGCTTCTAAAGCGAGTCCAACAATTCGCAAATTCCATACCCCATACGCTCAACGCTCCCTTCTTTCCTATCACCAACGGATGTCCGGATTTGGGGTCAAAATCGAATGCACACCGAAAAATGTCATACATCTGTGATACGCTCGAACCCCAGTGTAAATCGAAGATTTCCCCGATATATGTCGAGCCACGGTATGACAAGATTTACCACGTATAATAGCCGATTTCACCGCTCTACACTTAACTACAGAGCTACTGTCCTAACAAGGAGGAACTGCAATGAGAACGCTTGTTATTCTATTCGCTTGCGTCTTTCTATTTAGTTGTAGCGAGGATAAAACAACTCCATTTATTGATGAACCGAATCCAGTCATAGAACCTGAACCAATGAAGCCAATGGTACAGACATCACTTGAATCGTTAGCCAATCATCTAACACAAGCTCAATACGCCTATACGCTGCGCCAAATAAATCGTTATTGTGATGGCAACATCAGTCACGCCTCGGTGTTACTCCACTTACAATCCAAAATGCCAAAACATGCGCACCATCACCTTGAGGAACTAATACCACGACAAAATCGCTCCGATAAGAGCCGAATCTATGTAGCTGCCGCACTTGTCAACCCTGATGTTAATCTTTATTATGATCATCACGAGGTTTATTATCAATCTAGTGAGAATATGATAATAATCCAATTTGAGACTAATGACGATGGTAAGATAACTGGATTCAACAGCCACAGTAGTTTTCAGGACAATGCTAGAATAATCGGAAGACACATACGTGAACAGATAGTCCAAACCGCAATGAACAAGGGAATAATTGAGATGCCACCTATCCTAGACAACTTAGTTTTGGATTTGGATGTCATTATTTTAGATGAAGCGGGCAACCCGATAGACCCGAAATATAAAGATTGGGTATTCGATTATGAAGATGCGCCCCGTGCAACTGATGCCCAACTCAAGGAATACAACCGCACACACAGGCCCGGCGCTTACGATTGTGTGGAAAAATAAACAGGTCTACCATGCTACGACTACTGTTGGTTTGTCACGATGCAGGTAATACTCGTGCCGCGCGGTAGCTAAGTTCGGTTGCAGTCAACTAGACCCCTTAGACGGTGTGGATTATCAGATACCTGCTGCACCGCCTAAGTATCGGCGAAAATTGACTACCACGTGGGCTGCTATGAAGCAAAAGTAGCTTCGATACAAAATGAAGGCTACTGTAACTTGGTAGCCTTCACACCCTAATTTGCGAAAGGAGCGAGAACAATGAAAGTGTTGCTTATGCTATTGGTAATCTTATTCGCTTGTGGTGAAAATGAAGATACTGACAAGGAGCTTATTAACACTGTAATCGTTCCCGGACTGGAAGCTGTAGGCATTAAGCTAGGCGATGATTTAGATAGAGTAATGAATTTCTATGGCGAGCCACGCCTAGACTTTAGACCCGAATGGTATAATACATACCAATCGAACCGTTGGAATATAGCCTACGATTGGAGTGATTTAGGCGTAACTGTTTATTTTGACAATAATGATAGTGCTGTTGAAATAGGAGTACGAAATCCAGAAGCACGAACAATAAGGGGTCTTGGCGTAGGTAGTACGTGGGACGAAGTACATGAAGTATACGGTAATGAATCAAATGTTGATTCAGGTCAAGGTGGGGTTACTACTTTTGGCGATGGTGGTGCAAAGTACTCAGATGCTTATACTTCTAGGGGTATTGAATTTCGATATAGAATTAGACCGTTCATAGTCGTACAAGTTGTTGTCTTTGATAGGGAATAAGGTAAGCATTTGTTGGAAGGTTGGGGGCAGTTCACGCTGCCCCTTTTTTTATCCTATCATTCCATCTATATTTACTACTACAATTCCACCTATTCTAACTTCTACTATGCCTTCAGGTAGATTTAATCGCTGAAGGTTTATATTCCATTTAGTTCCACTACCATTCGCTATCAAGTTGTTTACTGAAACCTGGTTCACCGAAGCATCAAGATTTATCACTACCACAGCATTAGGCGGTAGTTCTTGTAGGTTGGGTTGAACGTAGTGAAACCCAACGCTTTTCTGTCGTCCAGAGGTTTCGAAAGCGTTGGGTTTCGGGAAAAACTATCGCCTTCGCTATCCGCTCAGTTGATCTCAACCAAACCTACAAGAGCTAACCACTCCCCACTGATATTTTTCTTGACACGCGAATTTCGCATCTTCTATAATCTAGCTAAACTGACGACACTGTTCCACTAAAAATCTGAAAATATAAATATAAAACGGCGAGGCGAGGGCGCTGTACGATGTCCACCCTCGCTTTTTTTGTCTGAATGAGCGTAAATCGGTTATTTACTTTCGACGCATCCGCATTGGCAACTAGTGCCGCGGCATCAAATCAGAACAGAAATTCGGACATGCAACTCGAACCATGAGAAGTGTTCGAAAAATGGGAACTCCGATTTTAGGACATATCAAGACCGACGCATTGAGCGGGGCGCCGGACATGCCGCGGAGCTAATGTTTGACGGGTTTCTCGAGCATTCGGAGATACTGAAATCAATCAAGATTTTCCCGATGGACGTGAGTGTCCCCAAGGACGCAATCGCACTGCTGGGGACAGGTTCGGAAACTGTTAAAGCCGTGAAGTCAATCGCAAATCCGACCGCGAACATTGGACGCCCTATCGCGACCGCCGACTTTCACGAAAAGTTGAGGCATCGCCTCGCTGAACGAAGGAGTCTACAGCCCGAAAACAGTTTAACCCATTAGGGCTTACGCAAGTTCCATCTGAATAGCGGGGGATTTCAATTGTTGTCGCAAGTATTCAGCGAATAAACTGTGCTTGACCTGATAAATGGTTTGGTCCGTCTGATATGCTACTTGCTTGAGTCGAACCCAAACCAACATTGCACAACCGATGTGATTGAACAATGCGTGCTAATCGACATTGACACCCTTCAAGACCGGTCAACTGCTTTGCTTCACGGTGAAACTGCTCAATCTTCCATCGCCAGTTACACACGCCTGTTGTGCAACTGATGTGTCGTTTTGAGCCAAGTCATTGGTCACAACATAATCCGTGCGCCCATTACCCGACGCGACCCGGAGAAGTTTCACCTTGTGATGCTTGGGAAATCCTCTGATTTTAATCCGTTTCCCGTGTCGGCGTTCGGTCTCGGTCCACTGCAAGTCAGCCACACGCTGGTAAGGCTTTTGTGCATTAGAATCATCTACTTGACGATTTAATTTCAGCGGGCAATAGTAGTGTTTGCCAAGCCTTTCAATGTGCATCATCACAGCTTTGGTTGCATACCAGCTATCCATCAACACCAATGAAAACAAAAGATGCTTATGATAGACCAGTAGGGATAACATTTCGGTAACGTGATTAAATTTGCTCTTACCATCTGTTTCTGGGTCGTAAATGCGGTAGTCAATCACCCAGAAACGGTCTTAGGTGGGATTGACATAGACACAAGTCACTACACCGATACCGTTGATGACCTCTTTGGCGTTTCCGCTATACTGACGACGCACCAACGCAATGTTCCGAGCGTGGCGCTTGTCCAAAACGGTATCATCAAAGATGACATATTCTTGTTCTGTTTGCACAAACTGGGGTTGGACATTTTCCCATACCAAGCGAGGCGGGATACGCTCACCGGCGAGGTAACGGTTTATCATATCATGACTGAACCGGGGGCTATGGTCAGCAAAATGGGTTAAAGTATAGTTGATGGAACTACTGAGCAAATACTGACAGTAGTCGCGTCGTGTCGGTTGGGTCATATTCACCTCCATGCTCCCCATTCTACTGTTTTGCAACCCTTATGGCTATTTATTTCGCGTAAGTCCTAACCCATGTTCATTCACCCGGCCCGAACCCGATTGAACAAAAATTTGCTATTTTCAGGAAACGGCGAATCGCTTAAAAACGCAAAAACTGACGACATTATCAAAATGTGTAAATTTTAGTTGCATGACTATAAATCCAAACGTTACTAAAGATGGCGGGGTAGTGGACCCCTCCGCGTTGTTTACCTTAGAGCGCAGTGATGGGCTCAAAGGTCGGCTTTCAGTTGCTCCTTTTTTACAGCGATCAAGAATTTGTATCAGATTACATTCTTCCCTCCTTCTCAAAAGCACACCAAGAAATTTCTCCGAATACAAAAAAGTGCGAACAAATTCCAAGAAATTTGCCTCTATTAGAGCATAGAGAAACCTCGCTGCTTTAATGGAATGAATATGGAAATTTCCGACGAAATCTTAGTGCAACACGCACGACAGGGAGTTGAACACGCCTTCAGGCAGCTAGTCCAGCGATACAACGAGCGGATCATCAACGTCTGTTTTCGGATTGTTGGAAACGATCAGGACGCCGAGGAAGCCGCGATGGACACATTCTTGGCGTGTTATCAAGGGCTTGACAGTTTTGAAGGACGGTCCCGTTTTTCGACGTGGCTCTATCAGATTGCTCGGCGTTGTGCCTACAAACAGATTGATAGACATCCGCCGGAAAGTGAACCGATTAGCGAACTTGAGATTTCTGAGGACCGCATGACGATGCAGCCGGACAAAATTCTTCAGGAACGCGAGATTCGAGAAAGGGTTGAGCAGGCGGTTGGCGCACTGCCGGATCACCTTAAAGAAGTCGTGATCTTCTACTTCCTAGAAGGACTTCCCTACCACGAAATTTCGGAAATTCTGGAGTGTCCAATTGGAACGATTGCTTCACGGATTAATACCGCCCGTCAACTATTGCAGCGAAGACTTCAACCTTTTGTCGAGGAGTGAAACCATGGCAACTTTAGACCAGATACTCCTACGTCTGCCCAGAAAAACGCCCGATGCTGATTTTGTGGATAGGCTTTTTGCGCAGATTCGCGGTAAAGGCACCTTAGCACCTACACCATCTATAACCCATCAAGATCTATTTCTACTTGAGCCCGACTGGATTGAGTCAGCCCAATCGGCTATGCAGGAAGGTACAGAATTCATGCAGACCGATGCCAACCTTTATCCACCACCGGTATTGCAGAGAGGGTCATCTCCTGACATTTACCGGTTCACTAAGTTAGGTCCACCGAATTTTAACCGATTCAGCCCATGAAAGGAGAAACTCACTATGATCCTAAAAGAGGCACCGATTATCCGGTGCGACGGAATATTCGACATTATCTTCTACGATATTAAAGGGGAAGTCTTTCCCGAAGACCACCGTTTGGCCTGTCAGGTTGATGTAACCATTCGCAGTCTAATGAAGGGGTTGGACAAAGTGACATTCGCCTTGCATCCAACGCTAGAAGTTACTCTGGTGAGGGCGGCGGGTGAAACGCTGGCTTTCGATCGGAATACCAAAGATATTGACCAACATGGGGACGGAAGCGTCCTGAACATTCATCTAGAACGACCTTTGCAGCATGACGAAGAACTCACAATTACACTCAACTATCACGGTGAATTCATCGTTGGCGTGGAATCAGGCTACGACGGATACATCGGCGAAGAGGGCGTCTTCATCAGCCCGCACGCTGGCTGGTATCCATACTGTGTTTATGCCGCTGTGCCGAATTATTTCCCTGACGTCCCCTACCTCTTGGAGATGCGTGCCCCATCGGGGTGGATGCTGTTTTTATATCCAGGCGATCCGGAGGTGACAGAACAGAATGGTCAGGTGACTTACCGTTGGGATTCACGCCAGCCGCACCGGCGACCGGGAGCAAATTGGGGAATAACACTCATCGGTGCGAAGTATCATAAAATTGAGCGGAAAATCGACAACCACAAACTAACGTTCTTCAGCCTTGATAAAGATGGCACTGCCATTGATAAATTCCTCAACCTGTTGAACGAATGGTTAGGATGGACGGATAAAATTGGTGACACGGCTTCGGCGCCGCGCCACATCCAATTAGGAGAGACGGCGCACTTTTTCCAACCCAACCGCGCAATGCCATACATCACATTTTTCTCGCGACACCTGATAGAGAACTATCCACGAAAATGGTTGACGAAGGAATGGTTTGCGAGAGAAGAGATTCTGCGGCACTGGGAATCATTATCCGGCGCCAATTTGGCAGGATTATATATGCTCGGGAACCACATCCTTCTCCTGTTTCAGGCGAGTCGAGAGGAGACGCCGGAAGGCTGGTTGGCAACAGAGCTAGAAATGCTCTTGCGTATGTATTTGAGGTGGCGAATTACGCACCCATGGCTCGGACACAGCGAGCATTTGGCTGGCACCCGAGATCGTTGGATTTTGTGGATGTGGCATCAGATTATCGGCGATGAAGCGTTTTATCGCGCTCTCGCTCGTCTGAGTACGGGACCTCTGCCACAGGATCGCCCCCTCACAATGAAAGATTTCTACCAATTGACCAGCGATGAATCCGGTATTCCCTTCGATTGGTTTTGGGAGCAGTGGGTCGAAGGGGTTGGTGCAATGCAGTTTTGGTTCGAGAAAACGGTCGTCAAGGCGCGCGACGACGGCTATTCTGTAGAGGTATGGCTCAATCAAACAGGTGACTTGTATCAGGTGCCGCTTGTGGTGCTATTGCGAACCGAAACAGAGGAAATTCGCCGCCGAATCTTTATTCGAGAGCGGATGAATCACCTTGTGTTTCGATGCCACGGGAAGCCTTTGGAATTAGAAATCGATCCAGAGAGGAAGGTTTTCAAAGCCTCAACGGTGAATAGGTGCAAACCCATCGACCTTGGGTTTTCGATTCCTTTTGGAGAGGAAAGATGGTCAGAGGTGTTCCGTCACGGAAAACGGCTAGTGATCGCACCATCGGAATTGAGATCTGTTGCTGAAGGGTTGCGACCGTATCTGGAAAAGCGAGCTCGGCATTCGCCGCAGATTGTCAGTGCCGACCCGAACTTTGATCGAAGCCGGCAGTTTAGGGTTCCTGTGGAAATTCTTACGCCTGACGAAGTCAATGCTGAGATGTTGAAGGCGCATAATCTGGTTTTGGTTGGAACACCGCAGAATAACCCACTCATTGAAGAATATGCGCTTGACTCGCTTAGCTTTGGCGCGGACCGAATCGTCGCAGGAGAAATTGTGATTGATAATACCGACCAAGCCTTAATCGCTCTTGGTGAACATCCGATAAACCCAGAACGTTTCTGTTTGCACGTCACGGGCTTATCAAACGATGCGATCCAGGAACCACCCGACTTCACCGAGATGCCCGGCGATTTCCTTATCTATCGCAGCGGAAAGGCGTTGAGGGTCGGCTATCAGAAACCGTACCGGCTGAAGTGTAAGCTGCAATGAACAACATAGGTTTCTACAACAATTGGGGACACGGATTTAACAAGTTTGGATTTCATGTGAACTATGGGCTACCTTCAATCAGCTAGACACAAAGAACTTACTCCCATCTCTTGGGCAACAATGAATGAGATGTTAGTAAATGTAGGTTGGGTTGAGATCGACTGAGCGATTAGATCAATCGACCCGCTAGGGAGTGAGATAGAAGACTATGGCGATAGTTTTCCCATCACCCAACGCTTCTATGTGGTGTGATACCTCTGCCGATTGTCGTGATAGGAACAGCAGTAACCTGTATCTGTCAGCGGGCAACAGCATCGCGGGGCGGCGGGAACCAAGAAAAAGGGATTGAGAAATTCCAATTCGGATGACGCCAGCTTATTTTGTGAGGGCGGTGTCTCCATCAAACAGTAACATTGCAAGTATCAAAAGCCGTTTTCATTGCTGCGAGGGAATCGCCCTTCGGAGTAAACTCATGACCGACATAGAGGCTATACCCGGTTTCCGCAATCGCACGCATGACCCCCGGATAGTAAATCTCCTGCGTATCGTCGAGGTCGTGTCGCCCAGGATTCCCCGCTGTGTGAAAATGTCCGATATACTCGATGTTGTCCCGGATCGTGCGGATGAGATCGCCCTCCATAATCTGCATGTGGTAGATGTCGTAGAGTAGCTTAACTCGCGGGGAATTGACACCCTTGCAAACCGAAACGCCCCATGCGGTGTGATCCGACTGATTGTCTGGGTGATTTACTTTGCTGTTGAGCAACTCGATGCAAAGGTTGACACCGTTTTCCTCGGCTGTTTTTGTAACCCGCAGCAGCCCCTCTATGGTGTTATCCCGTCCTTCCTTGTCCGACTTCCCCTCTCGGTTGCCCGATAAACAGATGAGACCGGGGATGTCATTCGCCGCGGCGAGTTCAATATTCGCTAGCAATTCCTGCTCGATTCGATTGTGATTTTCGCGTTTATTCAGTCCGTCGGGTAGAGATTTGTGTCCAACGATTATGGCAACACGCATTCCATTCTCTCGTACAAAATCCCAGTATTCTTGACTGAGCATCTCGACGGATTTGTAACCGATTTTTGCAGCCTCGCGAATCACCTGTTCCGGCGGCGCGCCGCCGCTGGTGAAACAGCCAAAAACGATCGATTGGTTGATTGAACCCATTTTTTCTCCTTTCGGTTACTGAGAAAGTTGCTAACGCTCAGAGAAATTTACGCACAAGCATACGCAACATAACGTTGTAGCTGAGAGAAACCGGATTGCTGGTTTATCTGGCATCCTTCGGAATGACTGCCTCGACGATTGCTCCGATTAATCCCTGCTCATTCCATCCGACCGGTCCCGTTCCAACCCGGGCGACGACCAAATCAAGCGACGGTATGACATAGCAATTATTTGCGTTGTAACCCCTCAGAGCAAAGGCGTCCCTCGGCAAGCCCGCCATCATGGGGAGTTTCGGCCAGCTTGTACCCTCGCTATTTACCCACCACGTGTAGCCATAGTTAGGGTTCATCGCTTGAGAGGCTTTGGTGGCGAGTTCCATCCACCACGCGGGGATGAGTTGCTGTTCGTCCCACACCCCGTTGTGGAGCGCGAGATAACCGAAACGCGCCAACTCTCTTGAGGAGATGTATATTCCGCTGTCCCCGTTCGTATGGGGTCCGATGAAGCCCCGGCCTCCCAGCACATTCCAGCTCGATTCTTCTATGCCAATCGGAGCGAAGACTCGCTCCCGCATAAAATCTCTCATCTCAACACCCATTATATTAACGAACGCCAAAGACAGATGCTGTAACCCGAGGTCGCTGTATTCCCAATGTGTCCCCGGATTAGCTGCCAACTTATCCGCCCAATAACCGTGCCGATTCGGACATCTCCCAAGCACGTGTTCGAAGGCACCGTGCCCCCTTCCCATTGGCATGCCGACGCAACCTGATGGATGACCGGCGACTCCTGAGGTCATTGTGAGCAAATGTCGAATGGTGATTTGCTCCTTGCGTGAATCTGTAAGCGGATACCCGTCGGGGATGAACGGGTAAGCCGGACTATCTAAGTCCACCTTCCGTCCGTTTGCAAGTTTGTTTTGACGGCTTGCCTCTAAGAGAAGTCCCCACGCCGTGCCTGTGAAGGATTTGGTGCCCGACCAAATGTTGAAGCGGGTAGGGATTGGGATATTGAATGTGTGAAACTCGCGTACCAAGTAGCCGTGCCTGACGATGACAATGGACCACTGGTCGCCGCCGTAATGAAACGCTTGGCTTTGGAGAACGAGGTCGAGCTTTTCGGGATCCATTCCTGCCAAGGTGCGAACCTGATCTGAATCTTCGATAAAACGCCATTCCCCGCTTGACTCCGGCGGCGGGTAGTAACGATCAACATCGCGGGAAGGGATTAACATACCTGAACCTCCTACTTGATTGAACATCTAAGCTTCCTAGACGATCGATGAAGACTCTAAACCGTCTTCAATCCAGTTTGCCGGAGCATGTACTCCTGAGTTAACGCCGAATTGAGGGGTGCTCAGGACTAAGGACACCGATTATATCAGTCGTTTCAATTTGCTGTCAACCGTTTTTATAAGGTGAAATTGAGGATTTGTGATTTGATCTCTAGCTCAGTGATATCGTTTGCACGAAGCCTCGGGACGTCAGAATCGGGAGGAGATAATAAATCGAATCGTAAATCTTGGATTCTCTGCGAGACAAAAGCATCATCTGAGTGTATTAAGTGCGATAAATAGCGGCTAAACCCGCGGTGCGACTAAGTTTGTAACGACTTGCCTGTCAAGATTTCAGTTGTGATGCTCGACAGTCGAGACGGAGATTGACCTTGAACCACCAAAAATGTGCGAAGGTGTAGATAATCCGTCTTACCTAAAATCGACCGAGAAACACCTTAACCGCAGATATTGCCGCCGCTGTATCAGCGTGGCGAACATGTGCAGTTGATAGCTCTTACACTACCTGCGAGGAACAGATTTGCGAAATACTGATAAGCAAGCAGATTCTGCACAAGGAGGTAGATTTTATATTCATCTTGGTCACCGGTGCTGCTGGACGCATCGGTTTCCATTTGACCCGGTCCCTCATTCGAGAGGGCCATCGGGTGCGAGCTTTTGTCCTACCTTGCGACTCTAGAGTTGCCGATATCGCGCTCCCGCAGGTGGAGTTATGGCCGATTGGAAGATGTCGATGCGCTGACGACAGCTGCGCAGGGCGTAGAAGCGGTGTTTCATCTGGGGGACGCACTCACCTCACGGGGCAATACTGACGAAGAGTTTTTTGAGTTCAATCTGCGAGGCACTTTCAATCTGCTTATGGCGGTACGTGACCATGCACCGGCGATTCAGCGTTTCGAGTATGCTAGCAGCGATGCAGTTTACTGGAGCGGATCGACAGCGGGCGCCTTCTATCTGCCTGTGGACGAAGTGCACCACATCCACACTGTCCTAGAGTTCGTTGTGCATCTGAGCACGCTCATTGGCGGATTGGTTCGCGCCCGTAATGGTTGCATTAGGAGCGCTATTGAAGTGAACAAAACCGTAGGTGGCAAGGGCTTGAGTAGGGAATGAACATGAACAACATCACCCGTCATCCAGCGAAGGAAACAGATCTAGAACGCACCTTTGAAGTGTTTATCACTCAATAAACGACTTGCATGCGGCCAATAATGTTGCAAGATTCAAGAGGAATGGAAGAAGAAACCGCTTGAGCAGCTGATTCATTGGCTTGGTGGCTAACGTCCCGCCGATCATTAAAAGTCATTAAGTATTTAGCGAGGGAACCAGTTCGTTTTAACATGAGCCGATTTTTTTGTTGACTTTCTTCTGGGTGCTGTTATGATAGCAAAAGTTGTAATGTGAATCTGCATCATTTTCGAATCTGTTAGACAGTCGAGAGACAGTGCCGATTCCTGTGATGGGCGAGTTTACCGCAAATGGTTAGCTAGGTGCATATGAAGCGATGCCTCTCCTACAGAGTTTTGAAACCATGGGTCGAAGAACAACAAGAACCGTGTTTACGGCTGCCTTGTGTTTGATAGTGTTTGCAATCACGAACTTGAGTCAAGCAGATGAAAATAATTCTCACTTGGAGTATGTCAACCGCCTACAACTGGGGTTCATACGGCTGTTCCAGGGAGATAACCCCGGTGCCATAGAGGCGTTTGAGAAAGCGCTGGAAATCGAACCTAATCACTATGAGATTCACCACTACCTTGGAATGACCTATGCAGATAACGATTTCCGGAATAGGGCGGTGGCGGCTTACCGCCAATCTCTGGAACTGATGCCAGATAATGTAGCGGTGTTGTACTCACTTGCAAAGGCATATTACAAACTTGGTGAATGGGCAAAGATGTCGGCGACCCTTCAACAGAGCATCGCTCGTTCACCGATGGATGCTCGGGGTTATGAGTTGCTTGGAAAAGCCCAAGTCAAGCTACGACAGTTTACCGTGGCGACAAAGACGCTAAAGCAGGCCATGGAGTTGAATCCCACGGCGCCGGAAATCTACTATGAACTGGGAACTGCTTATCTCAATCAGAAAAAATTTAAGGAGGCCATCCCGTACTTCAAAAAAGCCCTCCAATTGGGGCATCGAAGTGCTCAACCGTATCACGGCCTAGGTATAGCCTATTTTCGTATGGGAAAGCGGGAAGAGGGAAAAACCCACATGCTTCGATTTCGACAGTTAGATGAAGAATTAGCAGAATTTCACCGACTGTCACGGCTCACACGCGTGGAACCGAACAATATTGAGGGCTGGGCAGGATTTGGGATGCTGTTGATGCACCAGAAGAACTATGCAAAGGCGGTACCTGTGCTTCAACAATGTATTCAATTGTCACCCGAAAACACTTCCTTCTATTTCGGACTTAGCCGAGCTTTACTTAACCTCGGGCAGCCTGAACCAGCACGCAATGCAGTCCGCTATGCCATTCAACTTAAACCGCATGAAGCGATTTTATACGACACACTTGGCAATACCTATGCTATGCAAAACGATATACCTAACGCTATTAAGGCGGTTCTCAAAGCCGTCGAACTCGATCCGGAATTCCCTTACTATTATCTCAATCTCGCGAAGCTATACAAACAGATGGGCCAACAAAATCGTGCTGAAGAACACTACCAGTTGTACGAACACTTTAAAAGAAAAACATCACGATGATGCAAGGTACACAACCGCTTTTACTCAACTTCGGAATCATTCTCATGCTCGCAACGCAATCTCTCGCTGCAGAAGAGAGCGTGAAACACATTCCTGCCGGCGTATTTACGATGGGAACGGAATCCCGTGGTCCAAACGAAAAACCCGCCCACAAGGTAGAGCTCGATGCCTACTATATCGGTAAATTTGAGGTGACGAATCAGGAGTATTACCGGTTCTGGCAGGCGACGGGTAAACACACGCCAGAGAGCTTCCCGGGTGACTATGGTATCGGTGCATGGCCCGGGCGGGCACTGAAGTATCCGGATCATCCCGTAGTCGGGGTTTCCTGGTATGACGCGGTCGCTTATGCTAAATGGGTCGGCATGCGGTTACCTACAGAAGCGGAATGGGAAAAGGCCGCACGGGGCGGCACCAATCGACGCTGGCCATGGGGCAATTCACTCCACCCTTATGCCAACACGTGGAACGGTGAAGATGGATACGATAACGGTATCGCACCGGTTGGCAGCTACCCAGAGGGAAAGAGTGACTACGGTGTGATGGACTTGGCTGGCAACGTTTGGGAATGGACAGCCGATTGGTATAGCGATACCTATTACCCCACCAGCCCCAAGCGCAATCCCAAGGGGCCAGAGATGGGAAGCTGGCGGGTGATTCGCGGCGGTTCATGGATAGACAATATCAATCTGTGTGAAACCACGGTTCGACTCCAGTTTTATCCGGGGCTCAGTACTTCCTTCATCGGTTTTCGGCTCGCCCAGACAGCTGAACCCTTCCCTTCCTCGGAGAAATCTAAGACGCAATCCGTCAACCCCGGCCCCCAAAAATGAAGCCATGAACAGCCTAACTTCATTAGACTTACCTAGTCCACAAATTTTGGGATTTCATAATGCTTCTATCCTTTTCTTCCTGTACAGACTTAATCTACACCTGGAAATTACAAGTAGTAACCTGCATGAGGATAACCCCCGTCCAATCTCAACTTCTACCCACTGTTGTCCTCGTACTGGTCGCTATGAACAGTTTTGCCGATCTGCCCCCTGTGTTCGTGGATGTGACTGAGGAAGTCGGCATCCACTTCAAACACACCAATGGCAAGATCGACCGTTGGCATATCATCGAAACTATGGGGTCTGGCGCCGTCTTCTTCGATTATGACAACGATGATCAGCTCGATCTTTATGTCGTCAATAGTGGATATGTACCAGGCACGACTCAGAAACCTTCGCCTGGAAATATGTTATATCGCAACGATGGGAATGGTGGCTTTACCGATGTCACCACCGCTTCAGGGACAGGAGATACCAGATATGGGATGGCAGCGGCAACCGCTGACTATGATAACGATGGAGATCAAGATTTGTACGTCGCCAACTTTGGCGCAGATGTGCTTTACCGCAACAACGGAGATGGCACCTTTACCGATGTCACTGAAGCGGCGGGCATCAATAATGAACTCTGGGGCGTAGCAGTTTGCTATCTAGATTTCGATCTAGATAGCGATTTGGACATCTTTGTCGTCAACTACGTAGTGTACGATCTGTCGATGCCCCCTTATATTACCTATAAGGGCGTGGTTGGCTATGGTCCCCCACGTACCTACGAAGGAACGCCAGATGTGCTTTACCGAAACAATGGGGATGGCACTTTTACCGATGTTTCACAGCAAGCCGGTGTCTCAAATCCGGTCGAAGGACGAGGTATGAGCGGGGTGGTATGTGACTACGATAACGATGGTTGGCCGGATATTTATGTTCCCAATGACACCAACCGGAACTTTCTGTATCATAACGATGGGGATGGGACGTTTACAGACGTAAGTTTATTTAACGGTACGGGATATGATGAAAACGGCATTGCTGAGGGATCTATGGGCGCGGACTGTGGGGATTATAACGCGGATGGATGGTTAGATTTGCTAATCGCTAATTCGGAAACGGCGACCCTCTACAAAAATGATCGGGATGGCGGATTTACCGACGAGACCGCCGCTGCGGGCCTGCGAGAGGCTACCTATCTATTTGTGGGTTTCAGCGCGCTATTCCTGGATTATGATAATGATGGACATCTCGATATTTTCTCTGCGAACGGGCATCCGCAAGCGATTATCGAACAACTGACCGATGAAGAGACCTACGCGCAAAAAGATCAACTGTTTCGCCATAATGGAGATGGAACGTACATGGAGGTGTCAGCAACTTCTGGAGCATATTTCTCGGAGGCGTTTGTGGGGCGGGCAACTGCCAGTGGGGACTATGACAATGATGGAGATACGGATATGTTTATTGTGAATTCCAACCAGCGCGCGATTCTGCTTCGCAACGATGGGAACGATCGGCATAACTGGATTCGCATCAAGCTGGTGGGCGCCCGCAGCAATCGGGATGGCATCGGCGCGCGAGTCCAGGTTACAACGGGTGAAAGAAGTCAGATTGCCGAGGTGAAGAGTGGTTCTAGTTACGCTTCCGGTAGCGATAAGCGTCTGCTGTTCGGTTTAGAAACGCATCGTCGAGTAGATCAGCTTGAGATTCGGTGGCCAAGCGGGATAGTCCAGCGTCTCACGAATATTCCTTGTAATAAAACCGTTACCGTCGTTGAGCGTGGATCTTAACAAAACGCCTAAAGTTCAACCGAATCAGCTAGCCCAATCTGTTGCGCCGTTTTGCCGTCGAACGGTTCTTTGCGCAACATAAGCCACTCAGCCTTCTGCAAGCCAATCACATCAATTAACTGGAAACGCCCCAAGGAGATGACTAACCATAGCTACTTCTGGCAAGTCGGTATTCACCTCGCGAGCAGCAAGATGGAGGTTTTAGTAAACACCCAAGAAAAGCCCACCGCCTAGGACATACCTACGTCATGCAGCCGCAGCACAGTGACCTGTAGTAACGACTCTAGTTGAATGAAGACCCGTCCGTGCTCAGCTTCAAACTCGGTCACTTGTTGAATAAACATTCGTCAACTCCTTCAAATCATTGCCCGCTGAATACGATTGCTTGCTGCCCTAAGTCACAAACACCACTGCCTCTGAGGACTGGTACACTTTATGCGGCACCTTGTCGAACTCGACTAACATCGCTTGATTGATGGTGTTGAAGAACTCCAGGACGACACCGTGTGAGCCTGGCGACCCGATTACAAAATTCTAGTTTAACTCGTGCCATCGTAGATACAGCCTTCTGGACAGTGGCTATGGGTGAGGCAAACCCACATCAGCCGCACATAATTGATTCAACTTCTGGCAGAACAGCTGAAACGGCAGCTTGATCCACCTTTGCAGCAACACTATCATAGCCGGCTGTACGGATCATTTCTACTAGATGCTGTCCAAGCTGTTTAATTGTCCAGTTGATTGGATCCAGTGTGGCGTTTTTATTCATAGGGTATACATCGTTCTGCCCCGAGGGAGCATAGTGATAATGGGGATTTTTACGGAAGCAGTCGAATCGTAGCAGTTGCACTGATGTGCCATCAACATTACCAAAAACTCTAACAGCCGGACCTCTGTTATCATCCAGTCCGCGGTTTTCAACGTGAAGTTCAATCCCACCAACATGGAAAACTTTTCCCTGACCCATATCTTTACCCTCATGGATTGTGAGTGTTCAGTTTTCGGACATTGAAAAGTCAGATTTCACAGAACCTTTTAGATCTTAACTCGCTGATTATTATAACACTTTCAGATAAAATACACAATTGCCATAACTGACGTGAATCCTCTTGACAGAGCATCAGCCAACGAGTAAAATATCCAAGATCCGTCTTGTAATTTAATCCGGGTAGCTTGTTAAGTCGAGGCTTCTGCAAGCTTTCAACCACCTAATCATAGCTCGCTAGAGATGATTGGGTACCTATCATACGTAAAAGAATCAAGTTTTGTACCGACAGATAGAATTAACCTACGTGGGACCTAAACTACTGAAAGGAGGTACACAAAACTATGAACGCTTTTAGCGCTTGCTTAAATCACTTCTCAAAGATTACTACGTACTTAGCAATCATGTTGTGGCTGTCGATAGTACCCGCGCTAGATGGTATCGCCTCATCAAAGCGAGTCGCGGTCTTGTATTTTGACAATCACAGTCGTTTCGATTCTGCGACTGGCTGTGGTTGCATCCCAAATCCGTTTGGGATTTTCGGCACCGGAAAGGGGCGAACAAAGTGGAATCTCAAGGAGGGATTCCCAGAGCTGTTGAACCGAAAACTTAAACAGACGCAGGTCTATGAACCGGTTTCCGATCAAGAAGTTAAAGATGCAATGGCGCAACAGGGATTATCATTAAAAGCCGTTCGATCCAACGCTGAGAAACGGAAACAGTTGGCTAAAGCACTCAACGTGGAAGCGTTTATTGTGGGCGACATCCAGAAGTTCAACCAAGAGAGAGCTAAGGCAACGCGTTTCCAGACACTCAAGGGGAGCGGAGGCGGGTTTAATATGGCTGCAGGGTTCGTCGGCGGCGCACAGCTTATAGGATATTATTATAGTGCTACCGTGCACCTGAAAATGAAATTCTACGGCAGTTCGGGAGATGAAATTGCAAAGCGCAAAATTGCTGCGACCAAGAGACACCAGCTTGGTGGAGCTAAGTTCGCCGCTCTAGAAGCTGTGGTAAGCGAACAGGGAACGGAACTCCAACTTGGACAGATGCCGAATCCCCAAAAAAAAATTCGCCCGATTGTTAGTTATGCGAAGCTAGATCAGATCGAATTTGCTAGCCCAGAATACGATCGAACGCTATTCGGACATGCTACTGACGACGCATTAACGAAGGTGGTGTTGGCATTACGCGATACCATTGGTCCTGAATTCATTATGCCGGGAACCACAGCTTCGCAGGAAGAGAACCGATCAAGTACCTCTTCGAGTGAACTCGCCGGCCCTCTTAGGGCAGATGTCATTTATGTTAATCCGGACGATCCCGCGGATGCGTATATTAACGCCGGTTCTTCCAAGGGAATTCTGGTAAGGCAGCAACTGGCAGTCTATACTGAAGGTGAGCCGCTAATCGATCCACATACACAAGAAATACTTGGCAACGTTCCCAAAATAATTGGCAAAGTCGAAGTTGTTGAGGTCAAAACCGATCGACTCTCCCGAGTCCGGGTCATCGAAGGTTTGGGCGTGATTAAGAAGGGTGATAAGGTCGAAGGAACGGAGCCCTCACTATCAGAGATCCAGGCGGAGAATTAAGTCTGATATTCGCGGCGAAACTAGCGGAGGAAAAGATGATTTGCAAAATAAGAATCATTCTTGTTGCTGTTTTTTTTCTTGCAGCCATAATTAGCTGCGGCAGCGAAAACGTTCGACAGCAGACGAACGGAAGAAGTATTAAAATTGGACTGTCAATGGACTCGTTGCGGGTTGAACGTTGGCGGAAAGACCGAGACATCTTCAAAAAACGTGCAGAGGAATTAGGCGCAGAGGTGATTGTGCAGCACGCCGACGGAGACGCCCGAAGGCAAAATGAGCAAGCGGAGAATATGATTACACAGGGAGTTGATGTATTGGTTGTGATCCCGAAAGACGGTGTTGCCGCGGCACAGATTGTTGAAGCCGCTCACAAGGAAGGAATCAAGGTCTTAGCTTATGATCGTTTGATTATGAAAAGTGATGTAGATCTTTATATCTCCTTTGACAACGAGCAGGTCGGTTATTTACAGGCAGAGTACATTGCACGCAGAATTCCTAAGGGAAACTACTTTTTGCTGGGTGGCGCACCTACAGACAACAACGCACATCTTCTACGAAAGGGGCAGATGCGAGCACTGCAACCGCTGATCGATTCCAATGACATCAAGATAGTTGCAAAGCAATGGGCAATTGATTGGGACGCCCGGGATGCACTGAAAAAAACAGAGCAGGTTTTGACACGTTATAATAACCGCATTGATGCGGTTGTTGCTTCTAACGACGGTACTGCAGGTGGGGTTATCCAAGCGCTCGATGCGCAAAAGCTAGCGGGTAAAGTGCTTGTTTCTGGGCAAGATGCAGAGAAAGCTGCGTGCCAGCGCATTCTTGAAGGGACACAAGCGATGACCGTTTACAAGCCGATACACCTAATCGCTAAAGCAGCCGCAGAAGCGGCAGTCGCACTCGCGAAAGGCGATGTGATTCCACAGGCAACTCAGACGGTGAATAATGAAAAAACGGCTGTTCCTTCAATCCTTTTAAACCCGTTCCAACTGGATAAAGATAATCTTAATGTGGTCATCGAAGATGGGTTTCACAAACGAGAAGATATCTACAAGACGAAGTAGAGCCGTTCGAAACGCCGCTACAACCGATGAAACCACAGAATACATCGTCGAATTCTGCTTTATAACCCGACTCCTGCTGCTTGAAATACACCTCAAAAACCGCACGAACAAAAATCCTTCCCACGACCGATTCTCAGCGCCGAGGTAGTGTTTAACGTCAGATTGGTGTATCATGCCTGTGTCTCTACGCAAGAAAGGGACGGTTGGAATTCCATTAATGTAACAGGCTTTTCAGTTAGAACTGATATACACGCTGCCACTTCGGCGGATTATACGATTGACACAAGAGATGTAATTTATGATATTTGAACGAATAGACAGACAACCTGTACCGCGGACAATATTTCTCATTTGTATTCTGAACCTCTCCATGTGCATACAAGAGCCACCTCCTGCGGATGCGCTTCCTGAGTTTGTCGAGATAACCAAGGCGGCAGGAATTGACTTTGTCCACAATACAGGCGCCTTTGGGAAAAAGTACCTTCCGGAAACGATGGGTTCCGGTTGCGCATTCATTGACTATAACAACGATGGTTGGAGCGATATTGTGTTGCTGACCTGCAAAGATTGGACAGGATACCCGACCGGAAAGCGTCAAACAATGGCGCTCTATCGAAACAATCACGACGGGACTTTTGCGGATGTCACAAAGAGCGCTGGGTTAGCCGTGGAGTTGTACGGAATAGGCGTCGCGGCTGCTGACTACGATAACGATGGCGATGACGATCTCTATGTCAGTTGTCTTGAGGCGGATCGGTTGTTCCAAAATCAGGGCGATGAAACCTTTGTTGATGTAACGAAGCAGGCGGGCATTCATAATCCTAGCTTCGGCACCAGTTGTGCATGGTTCGACTATGACAAGGACGGCAATCTAGACTTGTACGTTGCTAATTATGTGGAATGGACCATCGAAACCGATATTTTCTGCACGCTAGATGGCACAAACAAAGCATACTGTACGCCCGAATCTTATCATGGGCAGTCGAGCCGGTTATTTAGAAACCGTGGCGATGGAACCTTTGTTGATGTTTCACGGATTTCTCGGATTGAAGATCGGACCAGCAAATCACTAGGGGTCTGCATCTTCGATTACAATTCTGATGGATTACTCGATATTTTCGAGGCGAATGATACACAACCCAATAAACTCTATCACAACAATGGCGACGGAACTTTTATCGAAACAGGACTCAACGTGGGCATCGCCTATAGCGAGAATGGGGTTGCAACCGGCGCAATGGGAATTGATGCTGGAGATTATGATGGAAGCGGCAGAGAAAGTCTGGTGATTGGCAATTTTTCTAATGAGATGATGAATCTCTACCATAATGAGGGGGAGATTTTTATTGATGACGCGCCCATTGCCAACATCGGAAATGCGAGCCTATTGACACTTACATTTGGGTGTTTCTTTTTTGATTTTGACCTCGATGGAAGGCTTGACATTTTTGCCGCGAACGGACACGTTGAAAATGAAATCAACGCCGTGCAGAGTGAGGTTACTTACGCACAGGTTCCTCACCTGTTTCGCAACTCTGGTTACGGAAAGTTCCAGGATGTCGCGCTGAAGATCGGCACTGACCTTGCAAAGCCGATTGTCGGACGTGGTGCAGCGTACGGAGACATCGACAATGATGGCGATTGGGATATCCTAATCACTACTTCTAATGGGCTTGCCCATTTATATCGCAACGACGCAGGAAATCAGAATCGCTGGATAAAACTGAAATTGATTGGTTCCAAAAGTAACCGAAACGGTATCGGTGCAAGGGTTACGATAACGTCGAAATCTGGCACGCAGACGCGAACATTGAAAAGCGGTTGCAGTTATTGTTCACAGAGCGAGCTGTCGCTAATCTTTGGAATTGGACAAACTCCCCGAATTGACATGATTGAGGTGAATTGGCCCAGCGGGGTTGTCGATCGACTCGTCAACGTAAATCCGAATCAACTTCTTGTAGTTGACGAAGGGGAAATCACTGAGTGATATCCATTGGCATTTGCCTCCGATGCGCCACCTCGCCTCCAATGATAGCGCAAGTGTATTACTCCACTCCTAGCTTTAATCAGTTCTCATCCTTGCGTGAAATTTCTGCGTATGTCCCTTTCGACGATCAGAGCCCATTCGCACAGGCCGTTTCCGCTTTGCGGCATATCGCATACCCCGTCTCAGACTTGGCTTCGTAATCCAGGCCCCAGCCTTCGCTGCTTCCCCTTGGCGCCTTATTTCTAGGAGATAATAAGTTTCTAAACCTCACCTCACCTGCTGCGTCTAAATAGAGCAATCCGGAGCTTGGTAAGTAGTTAAGAACTAAGGTGGAAAGGTCCCGCCAAATGCTAAATATACCAGCTAAATCATTGGCTCAAGCGATGCTTGATGCAAACCTCATTTCCGAAGACGCACATCGACAGGTTATTGAAGAGGTAGAAAAAACAGGTGTTTCGATTGATGAATCGCTGAAAAAGCGCGTCGGTGAAGGCGCGCTTGCGCTCGCCAGGAAATGCATTGAGTATCGTGTCCCGTGCGTTCTGTTGGAGAGGACTATCCCAGAACCTGAGGCAATAGCGAAGGTTCCTGCAGGCTTTGCCTATAAGAACAAGATTTTCCCAATTCGTCTAGAAGACAAAACGCTTACCGTGGCAATGGCGGATGTGCTAGATGTAATCTTAATTGACGAAATTCGGTTGGTTACAGGGTGTGACATTAATCCGCTGCTCGCGGACGAAGAAGACATCGAAGCTGCAATCATCCGCTTTTATGGCAAGACAGCATCCCAAATCCTTAATGAAAGCATTAAAGGCCCTGTCGGGGCCGTCGCAACACTTGAACGGGAGACGATTGAAGATTTTGGAATCGATGAGAAGGACCTGATCCAGGATCCGACTGTGATACATGCCGTGGATCAGATGATTATTGATGCTGCGCGCTTAGGTGCTAGTGATATTCACATTGAGCCGTTTCCGGGTGAATTGAAGATTCGCTTCCGAATTGACGGCGTTTTGGAAGAACAGCCGCAGCCTCCATCGCATTTGCAATCTGCAATCACATCCCGCGTCAAAATTATGTCGGGAATGAATGTGGCTGAACGGCGACGTCCTCAAGATGGAAAAATAAGCAGGGAAATCCGCAGCGTGGGAAACCGCCAGATAGATCTTCGTGTATCGACGGTGCCAACGGTCGCAACGCTCCATGGTGAAAGTGTCGTTCTCCGAATTCTCGATAAGCAATCCATCTCGTATGGCTTAGAGGAACTAGGCTTAATGGAAATCAGTCTGGCGCAGTTTGAGCGAATGATCCGTAGACCACACGGCATCATCTTGGCAACAGGACCAACGGGGAGTGGGAAAACAACAACACTGTATGCTTGTTTGCAAGAGATTAATACACCAGAAGTCAAGATTATCACGATTGAAGAACCGGTAGAGTATGAGTTGGAGGGGATTAATCAGATTCAGGTCAATCCGGATATCGGTGTCACGTTTGCGGCTGGGTTGAGGCATATTCTACGCCAGGATCCGGACAAGGTGCTCGTGGGTGAAATTCGAGATCATGAAACAGCAGAGATGGCAATTCACACATCGTTGACCGGGCACCTTGTGTTCAGCACACTGCATACGAATAACGCAGCAGGGGCAATTACACGCCTTATCGACATGGGTGTGGACGCTTATCTAGTGGCTTCAACATTGGAAGGAATTATCGCCCAGCGACTTGCACGGCGAGTCTGTCGAAATTGTCGTGACATGTACCATCCGGATCCGCAGTATATCCGGGAATTTTTCGGTGGTCAAGCGGGGACCATCGACTCAAATCTGGTCATTCCTCGCGCTGTAGGCTGTACAGAATGCCGGGGGAGGGGATATAAAGGGCGAATCGGTATTTTTGAAGTCATCTTGATGGGTGAAGAACTTAAGGAATTGACGCTGCATCGTGCCTCGACAAACCAACTCAGACGTGCAGCAATACGGTTAGGCATGAAGACTCTACGCGAAGATGGCTGGAGAAAGGTTGTTGCTGGTTACTCAACAGTCGATGAAATAGTGCGTCTTACTCAAGAAGATGATTTTGACACTCGGGAAGAGGTATAGTGAAATGTCTCGTGTCATGCAGAAAGAGAGTTGCTGATGCCAAGATTTCGCTACGAAGCACTCACAAGCACAGGTAATGTCGTAAGTAATACACAAGAAGCGAACTCTAAAGCCGAACTTGTGTCTAACTTAAAAACAAAGGGGTATTGGGCAACGAGTATCATTGAAGAAAACGCTTCAGAAATAGAGGAGAAACGACTTCAAATCTCACTATTTCGCGGACGGATTAAAGCAGCGGAAGTTGAGTTTTTTACTTTTCAATTGGCAACGCTTATCAATGCACACGTGACTTTACCGCGCGCGTTGGGAATTGCCCTCGAACAAATCTCGAATCCGGGACTCAGACAAGTTGTTGAGCAGGTCAAGGTCGATGTCGAGCAAGGGGCGATATTCAACGCAACACTTGCGCAACACCCAAAGGTGTTTTCTAATCTCTATGTCAATATGGTAAAAGCAGGGGAGGCTGGAGGTGTGCTCGGCGTTGTACTTGAACGGCTATCTGAATTTGCTGAGAGGGCGCGTCTGCTGAAAAACGAAGTCATTTCATCCTTATTTTATCCTGCGATTCTGTTTGCTTCAAGCATCATTGCTCTTGCTGTTTTGACAATCTTCGTCATCCCCAAACTCACTGTCATGTATGCCGATATGGGTGTTGATTTGCCTCGCCTGACACAGTTTCTTATTGCTGCCACGAATTTAGTTAGCGTGTATGGGTGGATCCTTCTGGTAGGGTGTGTTGCTATTGCTTTGGGGATAAGGCAATTCGTGCGCACGGAAAGTGGCCGCCTCACGTTTGATCGCCTGAAACTCAAGCTCCCTCTCGTGGGAAGTGTGTATAGTAATGTTGCCCTTGTGCGTTTTACGCGCACGATGGCAACGTTGCTCGAAAATGGGGTTGTGCTGCTGTCGGCGCTTCGAGTTGTCAAGGATTCAATTGGAAATCTAGTCTATAGCAATGCGGTCACAGAATCAGAAAAAGGAATTGAGCGGGGTTCCACCCTATCGAGAGAGTTGCAGGAAAGTAATGTCTTCCCATCTCTCGTTACTCACATGATTACTGTTGGAGAGGAATCTGGCAACCTCGAACAGATGCTTGCAAAACTATCAACATATTACGGTGTGGAAACAAAAAAAGATTTGGAACGACTGACGAGTTCGATTGGACCTCTAGTGATACTGGTTATGGGAGTAGTGATAGGGATTATCGCAGTTGCGATGATACTTCCGATTTATGGAGCCACCGATTTGGTGGCTGGACAGTGAAAACCTAGAATTTAGGAGGGACAACCCATGTTGAAACGATTGAAAGCAAATGAATCTGGTGTGACGCTCATCGAACTTTTGATCGTTATCGTGATTCTTGGGCTATTGGCAGGGGGTATTGCCTTAAATGTGATGCCCCAAAGAGATAAAGCGAAGGTTGCAACCTCTAGACAACGCATTGAGGCGCTGGAGGTGGCGCTGCAGTTGTATTCCATTGATGTTGGCGACTATCCAACGACGGAACAAGGGTTAGGAGTTCTTTGGAATTCCCCTAATCCAGTGCCTGCGAATTGGAATGGACCTTATGTGAGAAAACCAACTTTTGATGATTCGTGGGGAAATGAGTACATATATCGATACCCTGGTAATCATGAAGGTTACAGTTACGATCTCTATTCACTAGGGAAGGATGCTAAAGAGGGGGGTGAAGACTATGACGCCGACATCACAAACTGGATTGAGCAGACGGAGTAGTCTCTATTATTCTGATGCAGCCTTTACGCTAATTGACATTATGATTGTGCTGACGTTGATTGTCGTTTTGTCTTCGCTGACGATGCCAAAATTGCGCGGTTTCACCGCATCAACGCGTTTAAAATCGTCAGCCCATGCCATTCGAGACATGCTGCGTTTTGCGCGTGACATGTCGATTACAGAACGGACATCATATCTCGTTGTGTTTGATTTTGATTGGAACAGCTACTGGCTCGCCTCCAGAGAAACCTTCAATATTGAGAATCCGTCTGCCTCCTCAATTACGAGTTCTTCAAGTACTGTTCTTCAGATTGAAAATCAGCAGAGGCTGGAACGGAAAAGTTCTGAAGCGGGGCAATCAATGGTTTCTCGCACAAGTAATATTCTCGGTCACCCGCGGTCTCTGAACCAAAATGTGACCTTATCCCACATGATGACCAATCACAATTTCCAGTCTAACCGGATAGACTCAGGTATTGATTATATCTACTTTTCCCCAACGGGTTCCTCTGAAGAGACAATACTGCATATTCAAGACCAACAAGCCAAATTGATGTCCATCATTGTTGAGGGCGCTACTGGACGTGTCCACGTTGAAGACCTCCGCAGTCAGCAGGCAGAAGTAATCGGACGTTCTACTACAGAGGGAACCAACATTCGGTAGAAATTCGAATGTCTGGTTTCTAATACCTGTTGCCTGACATTTAACGTTTATAGGTATGTCAATATTGCTGTACTGGGCCTTTTAGCAAGAGATTCTCTACAACGCAATCTCGATGTCTTCCACCACGCCCAAGTGAGCCGCTAAAATAGCCTAGAAAGACCTTGTAGACATCGTAGATGACTTCTCTGAAGTATTTTGACTCACTTCTTCATAAATCGACAGACGACAACAGCGGTTTTACTTTGATCGAAATTGTTGTCACTTTAGCGATTTTATCCATAGGGTTACCAGTGCTCCTCCAATCCTTTTCTAGCGTAGCAAACAATCAAAAACTATCAGAAGATAAGACCACCGTCCTGTACCTTCTCAAAACTCGCATGGCGGAAATCGAACTACAAGGATATCCGGATATTGGGACAGAAGAGGGGGAATTTGGCGAGAATTCGCCTTACCGCTGGCGTTCAGAAGTTCACGACGTTGAATCGGATGAGTTTGAGGAAGGGCTTCGTGCTGTAACTGTGACAATCACATGGCTAGAGCGAGGGAAAGCAGAATCAACTTCGATGGCCGCCTATATCGCGAATCGACAGATACCACAGCCGCAAAGTGCTCAGTAGGTAGAATTAAGGCAGTGAATGAGAGGACGGAATGGGGAAATCCGCTTCACGTGTCACGCTTAGCATTTTACACGAGCGCGGGCTAACTTTGATCGAACTGCTAATGGCAGTGAGTATTCTTGTCATAATTAGCGGTTCTACTTACACCGCGTTCAATATGGCGATGGACGTTTACCAAAAGACGGGATCTCGGATTGTAATGACTCAGAAATGTCGAATAGCGCTAGACCGAGTTGTCATCGATTTGAGCAATATGCAGGCAGTACAAGGAGATGAAGCACTCTCGCTCATCTCCCTGGACAAACCGCAGGAAACAGGAGATCGAGATCTGATTAGCTTCGTAACGCTCATTCATGCGACTCCTGATCCATTTCTAGCTGAATTGAACGCCGAGAGAGGGTTTTCAAACGAGGACGAGGAAAATCAGGAATTAATTGCCAGCGATGTTCAGCGCGTCAGCTACTACATTGGGAGGGATCCGACTCGAGAGCAGGAGGATTCGGCGTTTCACGGCGCAATGTTGGGAATAGATAGCGAAGAGAGCGAAGTAGAGGAGGCACCGGCGCTTTTGCGGGTGACAACAGCATCACTAAATCCTGAAACGGTGATTCAACCGTTGCTTGAATCAGGAACACTTCCGAGCGAAGATGAGGATGGGAATCCAATTGTTGTGGACATTGTTCCAATTATCAATCAGATTGTCTCCTTTGACTTAAAGTATTTTGACGGTGAAACATGGTACGATTCATGGGAGAGCAGCGAGATGATTCCAAAGGCAGTTGAAGTGTCAATTACCGTTGCTAGCGAGGATAGCAGCCAATCGAGAGAACTAGTTAGACGCCAAGATGCTAAGCGCGAGACTCAATCGACAATGGTCTATCTGTTAATGAGCGCAAACTTTACCGAGCAACCACCGGGTGGACCTAGCGACGAACCGGACAGTGGAACTGGGGAATGAAGAAATGAGGAAACTACGTTTACATAGTGCGGTTTGCGCATTACGTATTGCGCATTACGAATCTCATGTTTCACGCACTGGTGAAGGAGGCTTATCGCTGATTGCGACCCTCTGGATATTGACAATCCTCTCTGTACTTGCAACCCAGCTTCTCTATTCAATCCGCCTTGAGCAACGTGCGCAGGCTAATTTCACTGAACGAACAAAATTCTACTATGCAGCAAAAGCAGGTTTTGAGAAATCAATCGCGATGCTTCGCGGGGATACAACACCTTACGATTCGCTCGGCGAAAACTGGTCGCAGGAGATGGTGGAACAGATTGAAGATGGAACCAGAGTTGGAAACGTGCTTACCTATCGCGTGTTAATCACGGACGAAGAATCAAAAGTCAACTTGAATACGGCGGATGCAAACGTGATTCGCGGATTACTAGGTTTGGTCGGCTATGAAGAGTCGGCAATAGCAGAGCAATCTCCGCTTGCAGACGCAATCGTGGAGGGACGCCCCTATCGTACTGCGCGGGACGTGGCGCGACTTGAAGGGATGACCCAGGAAATCCTCTACGGTCAGCAACATTTCACCCAGGGATTGTCCTCCGAAAATCGAGATCAGAGCATAGCTGAGGGAAAAAGCGTGAAGGGGTTGATTGATTTCGTGACAATTTATTCTATTGACAAAAACACCGACGCAAATGGGCAGCCACGTGTAAACGTAAACAGTGCAGATGTGCAGCAGATAACGCAAATGCAGGGAGTTAACAACCAGCCGGTGTTTTCCCAAGGTGAAGCAGAGTCGCTGACCCACCAGCGATCGTTCAAAGGTATAGGCAATCTGATAGATGCCCAAGCTGTTTCAGATCAGATTTTTGACAACATTCGCGATCGAATTACCGTAGAAGACAACAATGAGGAAAACCAGGAACAGGTCAACATTAACACCGCCGATGCAGGCATATTAGAATCCCTGGACGGTATCGATCAAGGAATTGCCGAGCGAATCATCAATCATCGGGACAACGAGGGTGCCTTTGATAATGTGGATGAACTTAGGGAGGTTACATTGATTACGACCGATGAGTTCAAAAGCATTGTAGATCGGATCACTACTTCGGACGATGCGACATTAAGCGGGCTAATCAACGTTAATACCACTTCCAAGGAGGTTCTGCAGCTGCTGCCGGGGATGGATGAAAATAAAGCCCAAGCGATTATTGAACGCCGTGAAGCTACCCCAGAAGGCGGTCAACAGAGTCAGGCACTAGTGCAAAATGAAGTCACAGGTAATCCGTTTACGAACATTGCTCAACTGCTTGATGTGGAGGGGATTGATGTAGACACATTTCGGCAGATTGCAGACCTCATCACCTACCGATCGCACGGCTTTCTCATTGAATCGTCTGGTGTCGATTCACGAGGAAAAACCCTTGCCTCCTGTGTTGGTGCGATTGATCGATCTGGACAGCAGGTCGCCATTAAGTATTGGAAACAGGATTAACGTAGATATTTGGCAAACACCGATTCAAGGAAAAACAATTTGGCAAAGCATCAGGTTGTATCCATTGACATTGGCGCAAGCGCGATTAAACTATCGCAACTAGAGCGAACAGCGTCGGGGCTGCACTTGGTGAGTGTAGGAATCGAACTGTATCCGCGAAAAAGCCCAATGGGGGAAATCGATGACCAAACGATTCAGCAGACACTGCAGAAGCTCTGGAAGAAGGTACTAGGTCGAAAAAAACTCCCGGTTGTCTTATCCATCCCTAGACTGTTGGTGACTTCACGGCGTTTAAAGAACCTGCCCGCCTCCGTAACGGACGATCAGCTTCCGGGTCTCGTTGCTATACAAGCAGAAACTGAATTGCCTTTCGCACCGGAGAATGCGGTCTTCGACTATCATGATGTGCGTCGGGACGCTGAGACTGGGGTGTCCGTAGAACTCATCGCAGCGCGGCGGGATGCCGCTCAAAAACAGATTGATTATCTGAAACCCCTTGGAGTTCTGCCAAGTGCTGTGCTCCCTTCATCGTTAGGAATTTATGTGTTAGCAGGAATGCAGCTCAACGATAATTCGTCGGATCGGCGGATAATGGTTGTGGATGTTGGAGCAAGCCGGACAGATCTGTGCATTATGCAAAAGAGCGCTCTAGAGTTTTCACGGAGTTTTCCTGTCGGTGGGGATTTATTAACGCGCTATTACCAAGATGAAACAAGCGACGACTTTGAGAGCGCTGAAAATAAAAAATTTGCCAACGCCGGGCTAGACGAGCGGTCCGAAAGCTCCACTCCTACTTATGTGTGGGCTGAAGAATTTATTACGGAGCTGAGACGGTCAATCGGAGCGGCAAAGCGGGAGCTCGATTTGACGGAGGGCGCGCTTCTCCGTGAAATTTGGCTTTGTGGTGGAGGCGCTCAAATCGCCGGATTGCCGACTTACGTTGCTACTCAATTACAGATCCCAGCCCGTCTCTGGAATCCACTCGATGCCCTAAAGTCTTCGATTTCCGATCAATCCCTGGGGAATTGGGATGGACTACTGACGAACCTTCAATCTATTGAGGGGTTCAGCAGCAGTTCTGCTGTATCGCTGGGGCTAGGCGTGAATGCCCTCAGCCAACAGATTGAGCTAGATCTTCTTCCGAAGGAAGAAAAAGCTAAACTGACGCAAGCGGAAAGGAAGTCGCAAATGCTCAAAGGCGTTGCTGCAGGGGCGGTTCTGCTTTTTGGGTTAGTGCTGGGTGGATTGACATGTCGCGTATCTTACCAATCGAAAATCTACGACTTGGACAGTGAGATTAGAAGCATTAGAGGGGCGGAATCTAGCGCAAAGAGAGCGTTAGTAAAAGACTTAGCTATAGCCGATCTGTTGGCTCCTAGGAGTTCCCCGTTAGATATATTTCGTGAATTAAGTGTCCGCTTCGCCGATCGTACAAAAATCGCTTGGACAAATTTGAACATGAGTCATCTTGATGAACCCGATAAAGCGAAGATTGTTTTTAGTGTTGAAGCTAGTTCCCATCAAGAAGTCAGCAAAATGCTCAGCGCCATGGCGCAATCCGGACTGTTCAGAGAGATTAAATCTGGACAGATTACAAGTATCGAACGTGATAAAAAACAGATCTCACAGGTGCAAGTGACTTGTAATCTTTCACTGGAAGCTGTACGGATGTTTGCTCAAGCTCGATACCTCCATCCAATTGGGGTCCAGATTGAACCGGAAGAAACGGATATTGGGCCAGAAGCAGAGGAAGTAGAATCCGTATCGACTCAAGATGACAATGACGATAAGTAAAGGGAGCGTAGATGAGAAAACTCACGAAACGCGAAAAGGTGCTGCTGGCTCTGGTTGCCGTCGTTGTTGTCGTCATTCTATTTACGCAGCTTGAACCCGCAATTCGCCGAGGTTTTTCTGGGCAAACGTTGGCTGATAAGCGCGAAGCGCTCCAAACCGCTCGCGATTTGGTGTCTCTCTCTCAAACCATTGAACGAATTGCTGGAAACCTTCGGGAGAATGTCGGACTACAGGGAGAGATTATCTCCGATTCTCTGTTTGAAGCTCTCTCAAGTCAGATTGACGCAGACGACCTCAATCGGGCCCAGCGTGCGTCCGATCTGGCAGTTCTACATCCTGCTCTTCGGGGCAAAGCGGATACCTTGCTGGCTTATAAGGAACAGAATGGTGATTTCAAGAGCTTAGATGCGCTGAAAACGATGCGGGGTCCCATTTTTGAGGGAGAGCAGCCAGAGGCGGTGATTTCACGGCGAATTGCTATTCTTGTCCGAAAAGCAGGACTTCGCCCGAACTATCGACTGAACATGAAGCCCAGGCCTGGTAGGAATACCGAGACGATTCCCTCTCAAGCGAAAAGGAACCTCGTGCTTTATCTATATAACAGCGAGTTGGACGAGGAATTAAAACAGTTACAAGTGCAGCAGAATGCGATTGAGGAAGAAAGGAAACCCAGACAGGCAGAGATGGAAGAGGAGGCATCGGCTGCGATTCTTGATGCATGGCTGAATGGTGATGAATCTGCTGTGCGAAAGACGGAAATACCGGGAAGCGTCGCGACAGAAAAACCTCAGATCAAGGGAGAATTGAACTCTATTCCTGCTGCAAAGCGAGATGCAGAATCTAATTTGTCTGACAGAAGTGAAGCAATTGCACCATCGAATCAAGTTTCTCAGTCAGTGACTTCACGCATGAGTGGGAGGGATAATGCGACCAAGCCGACGCCATCGAATCGACAATTCCTGCCAATGCCCGAGGTTATTGTTTTACCAGTGCGTATTCAACTCATCCAATTTATTCAACACAACTTAAAACTGGAAATGGCAGGCGCGGCGGAATCTAAGGAAGGGTTCATTACAAATGAAGTCGCCGCCGTGATAGACAAGGCGAAGGGCGGGTTTCTTAGGCTTGGTGCCAAAAAGCAGACAGTGCGAGTTCAGTTGAAACCGGATAGTGTGCTTCGACTAAAGCTTTGGGAATTGCTCCATCGGCGTGAAGATGAACAGAACACGCTTGAAGGCGAGATTGAAGAACGCATTGATTTTGATGAACAACTGATTGCACTTACCGCCTACGTCGCGGCAGTTCAAAAGCATATAGAGAAGTTAAAGGGATGGTTTGCAAAAATCCCTTCGACCTACCAGCCGGGGAAGTATATTGTTGAAATGAACTTAAAAGGCGAAATGGGTAAAGTTGTCGAGTTGATTCAATTGATTGAAGCGTCGTCAAGATGGTTATTCGTCAGAAATCTCAGAATTTCCATCGCGGATAGGAAGAAAACGATGCTCAGCGCCGATTTATCTATGATTGCAAAGGTGCTTTGACTGCGATGAACAGACACTTGTTGTTTTATATAACCATTGCATTATTCTCCATTAGAATTTTGCCGGTAAGCGGTGATATGGACATACCCCCTTTAGCAATGGAGGTACTTGAAAAAAAAGGCATTACAATCGCCGATTTGCAGAACGATCCGGAACTTCGCAAAAAATGGTTAAGGAAATTCCGGGATATGGGGGGGGAAAAGGAAAACGATAAAACATCAGGGAAGCATTCTCGTCCAGAGGGCGTCGGAGTTGATTTGAACCCTGCCCCTCAATTCTATAAAGTTATCATTGACAACAACCTATTCCGTCCACTCGGATATCGCAGAGCAAAACCAGGACCGCCATTTGAACTGATTGCTACCGTTGTTGATCGCAACTGGGGTGGGAGCAAAGCGTTAATCCGAAGCAATGCAGATTGGCAGGTCTATTATGTTGGGGTTGGCGAAGAGTTCGCCGGCGCCAAAGTCGAAATGATTGAGCCGCTTAAAGTGAAGGTTTTCCATCATGGAAAATCACAGGAATTTCGAGCTTCAACAGGGGAATTTCTCGGCGGTGGGGGTGATGACAGAAAACCCTCGTCCCGGATGAGAAATGGCGAATCCGCCCCAAAATCAGGTCGCAGGGATTTCAATTTCGAAGGCATGGAGCGAAAGTTAAGAGATTTACCGCCTGAAGCGCGTAAGAAACTAATGCGTCAGATGATGAGAAAGCTGCGAGAAGCCTCTGAAGGCAAGCATCGAGAGGATCGTGACGATGGGAGTGCGGAAAAAAAGGATCGAGATGACAGCGAGGAGAAGGAAGATGACGAGCGCGGCGGTGAGAAGAGAGGGAAATAGCAGTCACGATTGATAGTACTCGGGTAGGTCATAATCTGAATTTCATCACCTTTTCATTTACGTATCCGGAAAAAGATGAATGAGAGAGAGGCGAAAAAATCCATTTCTCGTTATTCTTTATGTGCACATGGGGCGGCTATTCGGAAATCTCAAGTCATTGCGTACATTGAGTAGATATTTTGTTTCATGTCAAAATTTAGTCCGGGGGTATAGTATGGGAGTATGTTCCAAGGCAACTGCCTTGCGGAGAATAGACATTTGCATTTTCTTGGCTTCAGTGATATTTGTTGCCGGAGTCACCGCCATCGTTGTAACGCCTGCTTTGGGCGAGGACGATGATCGGAAGGGGATGAAGGTCTCAGAACGGGATGAAGCCGGAAAAGCCGTCAGATTTGACTTCGACTTCTCAGGTGGAGATTTGCAAAACTTAATTAAGTTCATCAGTGAAGAAGCAGATCTCACGATTGTAGCCGCCGAAAACGACATCAAAGATAAGAAGTTTGCACTCACGAATCTCAGAAATGTGACAATTGAGGAAACGCTTGAAGAAATCAAAACAGTTTTGTCGCAGTACAATCTGACAATGATTCGAACGAATAAGACCTTACTAATCACCACATTCAATAAAGCGGTACAGATGAAGGTCCCGGTCAAGCGCGTGACCGCAGATCCCAATCTGATTGAGCCGACCGACGAAATTCAAACCTACATCATCCAGTTGAATAGTGCTACGGCATCGGAATTGGTAGATGGTATCAAGCCTCTTCTGAACAGCGCCGCCAACATTTTTGCGGACGCTAACAGCAATTCGTTGATTATAACCGACCTTGCCTCCAATATTCGTAGGATTGTGACCATTTTGCAAGTCGCTGACGAAGATCCGGACGTACCGCTTAAGGTCGAAGTTGTTCCATTGACGAACGCAACAGCCAAATCCTTAGCACAAACCTTGAGCGAAGTGTTTCGTCAAGAGGAGCAAGTTACCAACATACTTAGGAAGATGAGTTTTACCAGTGATCCGGATGAAATGCGCAAGATGATGGAGAAAGCCAAGGAAAGTGGAGCAGGTATTGACATGATTCGTGGGCGTATACAGATAGCCGCCGATGAAAGTTCAAATTCACTCATCATAAAGGCGTCGGAGTCTAACCTTGTTGTGCTCAGAGAGCTGATTCAGCAACTGGATACGGCGCCAAGCGTTCAAACAGAAATCCGAATCTTCCGTTTGAAATTCGCGATTGCCGCAGATGTCTCTGAGACGCTTGAAGAGATTATTACTGGTCGAAGCGCCGGGAGTCGTCCCGGTCGATACTCTCACAGATGGGAAAGACGCGCATGGGAGGACCGGCGCAGCCGTGTGCGCAGAGAGACCGCCGGGCAAGAACATCAAGGTATTATCGGGACGGTGAATATCGCATCGAGCGATCATTTGAATGCTGTGATAATTGCTTCAGATCCACGTAACTTCCCAATTCTCGAAAAACTCGTCACGGAACTCGACCAGTCCGACCCCCAGGAGGAGATTCGACTCTACTTTATGAAATTTGCACAAGCCGAGACAATGGGACAAAATCTCCAAGATCTCTTTGAAGGCGGCAGCATAGGGAGAGATCAAGATAGACCGTGGTGGGATCGACAAAGGCAACGTCAGATAGATACAACAGGGTTTGGTGTCCAAGGACCTGTCCATCTTGTGCCAGATTCTCGATTGAATGCACTGATGGTTTCCACCGCGGAGCAAAATTTTGAAACGATCGAAGAACTCATCAAACGCCTTGATGTGAACATGCCAGACCAGGAATGGGCGACACGTGTTTACCACTTGAAGTATGCGGACGCCGAGAACGTCGAAACGATTATCAATAACCTATATCGGGACAGCGGCTCAGCACGCGTGTGGTGGCTCCCCAGTCAGCCGAATCAAAATCGGAGCGCGCTTGCCGGAAATGTAACTGCTGAGGCTTACCCCACACTGAACGCGGTGTTCATCTCTACGGCGACACAGCGAAACTTTGAGGTTATTTGGCAAGTTATTCAGGAGATTGACGTACCGACGCCGGAAGCACAAAAGGAGGTTACAAAGCCCATCCGCCTTGAATACGCTAATGCCGAACAGATAAAGGACGTGTTGAGCGAGGTCTGGGAAGATGAGGGGGATCGTGGCGGTTTCAGCTTCGGACGCTTCTTGTCACGCGGTGGACGTGGCGAACAGAAAGATATCAATTCGCTGCGCGGTAAAGTTACCGTGTTTGCGGATCCGGATACCAATACGCTGATTGTAACTACCGCTCAACGGTATCTGCCAGACGTTGAAGCCCTGATTCGCGGACTTGATTTCGTCCGCGGGCAGGTCTGGATCGACATTCAGATTCTTGAGGTAACGCTGGATGAATCCACGAAGCTCGGTCTTGAATTGACAGCACAAGAAAATAGACTCTTCGGCGAGGAGATACGCCCTGGCAATCCGCTGGTTGGAGGACTAGATACCAAATTCGCACTCGATCAAGAAATCAGCGGCTTTTCGTACAGCATCGCGACAAAAGAATATATGGCGTTGCTTCACACACTAATGCGCGAGAACAAAGTCAGGACGTTATCGACCCCCTCACTGCTGACGCGGGATAACCAGCAAGCGACGTGGAGTCGTGGGCGAACGATACCGTATCTACAGAGCGTTGATACCAGGAGCCTTTTGGGTGATACGGTCAATCAGCCCTTGTTTAACTACGATTTCATTAGCCCTCCTGTCGGCATTAACATCACGATTACACCACACATTGCGAAGTCTGAAGAGGGACCAGATGGCAAACGCACCATCGGGCTGGAGATCGTGCAAATCCAAGCGAGTAACTTCATTGAGTTCACAGACTTCAACGCGCCAATCACGGAAGATAGCTCAATTAGCGCTTATGTTGACGTGGAAGACGGACAGAGAATTGTGGCTGGAGGCATGATTAAGCAAAAGCAACAGCAAATTGAAAGCAAAATGCCAATCCTGGGGGACATTCCATTTTTGGGCAACTTATTCAGAAGGACAGAAACGGTGACTGAAAACTCTGAGATTGTTATTATTATAACGCCTCACATTATTGACATCAAGAATCCGGACGATCTTCGCAGGTTAGAAGAGCAGGCAAACGAGTGGCGCTCCAACGACAGTAACACCCCAAATGAACAAGGTGAAGGCGGAGGAACTATAAACCGAGACATCAGCGAAGAAGGGAAGGAGAAAATGGATAAGTAGCAGTGGTCCAGCCACGCTCCACATTTTACAGCTTAAGTTGTGTCGCATCTGCGTTGTCGGTAGTTTAGTAGACCTTGATGGCGGCGGGCAATCCCACCGTAACCTGCCAAAATGATGAATACCAATGTGAGATCGTGAAAGGAAACACCGTCCTGCGTAAATATTGCGCGTACCTTCCTGCCCTCCTGATGGATTTCTGTTTTAGCGCGATTTTCACAAATACCGCTTTCTATTCAAGTTATCTCCATCTCTCTTCAACCTTTTTAGGTACGCTCACCGCAATTAGCACTGGTATCTACGTTATTCTTGTTATTCCCCTCGGCCGGCTTTCCGATCGAATTGAACGAACGTACAATCTCGCCGTGGGGTGTCTGTCACTCGCAGTCCTTAGCTTTATACTTCCGTTCTGTTTTCGTAAGCTGCATCTAGCGGTTGTTTTTCCGTGCGTTGGCATTAGCCAAGCATTTTTTTGGCCCGCCTACGAAGCGTGGCTTGCTGAACGGGGAAGTGATGGGCACATGATTAAGCGGCTGATGCTCTTCAATCTGTTTTGGAGTATCGGCATTACAGCCGGTCCAGTAACTTCGAGTTACCTCTATCAGGGTTCTAATCCGGTTATTCCCTTCTACCTTGCCGGCGGTTTCAGCTTGCTCAACTGGTCGATCGTTTTTTTCCATGCGAAGCTCCACAAAGACAACAAAAACGCGGCAACGCCCACTCCGAATCTAGAAAGCACGTGGGTGGCAACGCAGTCACCTCCCGCGTCGCAGCACGTTTATTTGCAGATTGCGCGGATTGCTAATTTTGGGTCATGGTTTTCCTTGGGCGTCTTGCGGCGCATTGCGCCAAAATTGACGCTAGAGATGGGTATCTCCGCAAGAATGTTCGGGAACTTGATGTTGACCCTGGGTGGCGTGCAAACGCTCACGTTTCTTTGGTTCGGCACAAAATACTCGACGCGGTGGCATTACCGGTTACTTCCACTGGTCTGTGTGCAATTTCTAGCGGTGATGGGGTTTGCCGGGATGTGGTGTTTGACGCACGCCGTCCTTTGGGCGCTTGCCTTTGCAACGATGGCTGTATGCGCTGGTGTTACCTACTTTAGTAGCTTGTATTACAGTTTACATGGGGAGAAAAACAAGGGTGACAAAAGCGGGTGGCACGAAGCAATACTTGGGACTGGAATCTTGTTTGGGCCCTTTCTGGGTGGGGTACTTGCGGATTCGGCCTTGGGAATCAAGAGTCCTTATTTGCTTTGCGCAGGCGTAATCGCCATATGCATCTTCCTGGAAGGATTAAGTTGGGTGTGGGCAGGGGAGCACCGTAGCAAGTAGGACTTCACCGCTTGGCGCATCAGTCCGACTTCCGGTCTCTCCTTTGTCCTGCCATATATTCCCTTACTCCGACTGCATCTTCTGCATCTCATCAATCTGTTGACGTGCATAAGCGACGATAACGCTCTCCGGATGACTATCAATTAGTGCAGAATACATCTCCATCGCTTTGCTAACGTCCTCTAGTTGCCAACGATAGATGTCGGCAATCTTTGCCTGTGCCTCCGGCGCACGTGCACTACCAGATGAAACAACCTGCTGATACACTTCAATTGCGTTTGTATACTCGCCTTGTTTCATATGAATGTCTCCGGTTAACAATTTCAATTCATCAATGATAAGCGCCTGTGGGTATAGATTGATGGTATCCGCACATTGCTTCAATGCTTGTTCCGTTTGTCCGCTCAGGAATGTATGTAATGCCTTGACGTAATGCTTTAGTGGTTCGAGACTAAAATCTGAATTGGACTGGATTAGGACGATTCGATCAAGTGCATCGTTGCTGACGGGATGGGAAGTGGTAAAATCCAACACACTATTGTACGCATTGACTGCATCCTCGAAATGTCCCTGAAAAAGATATGAATCGCCAATCAAACTTTGAGCTTCGGCTTTGAATACGCCATGCGTCTCAGCAATTGGGCGCAGAATATTTTGAGCCACAATGTACTGTACCTGTAGGATTTGGCATTCTGCCATACGTAGTCGAACTTCTACCTGTTGGATTGGTGTCAGTGGCTGATTGAGTAACGTTTCGTAGGTGCGCATTGCCGCCCCGACATCACGGATACCATGCAACCATACATGTCCTAAGAGGATCTGTGTGGTTGCATCCTTATGTCGCTGCGTCATCTGGGTCAAAACGACAAGCGCATCCTGCCAACGTCCCATCTCCTCGTAGAGCCGCACCAAATTCATCCGTGAATTCCAGGCCAAAAGACTATCGGGAAAAAGCTCAATAATAGCTTGGTAATAGTCAAGGGCTTTTGGATGCTCTTGGCGTTCCAGTATCTGTGCGTAGTTCTCTAAGAATCGTCCGCGATCCGGAGGATAAAGCTGTCGCATTCGCGCAAAGTTTTCGAGCGCTAAATCAAAACGCCTCTGATGAAAGTGAATCTCGCCCAATGCCAAAACTAGGTTCGGATTTTTAGGATTTTTCCGGAGATCCTCTTGTATATGAGCGACAATCTTCGCAAATAGACGTTCTCGTTGTTCTCCTTCATAGATTTCGGCGATGCTCTCAATTAGTGTGTCTCGTCCGCTATACCCAATATCGACTGCGTTCAATGCCCGTAGATAGGCGTTGATTGCATTGTCAATTTGCCCTTGAATTTTGTACACATCAGCAAGCTTCGTATAGAGTGAAACGCTTTTTGGGTCCAGATTTAGAGCCGTCTGATATGCTTGAACCGCCTCTTCGTACATCTGATGAGAAGTATAAATCTCGCCGAGTTGTTGATATCGCTGGGATTGGTTCGGACCATTCTTGATGATTTTCGACCACTCGTGAATTGCTTGATTGTACTCACCACGCTCTGCGTGTAACTCGCCGATTTTTCTTATGAGGCTAGTATCATTCGCATTTCGCTCAAGGGCTGCATGGTAAAGGCTTAACGCTTCTCGTTGTTTCCCCTGTTGTCTGTAGAGGTCAGCCAGCTGCTCCATCAGATCTGTGTCGTCAGGGTTTTGGCGGAGAAAATCCTGGAGCAGGTCATGTGCTTCGTCGTGTTGGTGTCGAGTGAGGTATAACCGAACGAGACTGTGCAGTGCACTGACATGGTAGACTGAATTTGGATAGTCCTTCAGAAAGTCGCGGAAATTCTGTATTGCCTTATCGTGCATGCCGCCTGAGTTTAAATTCTGGGCGATTAGGTAACGCGCTATTTCTGCTACGTGAGTTTTCGGGTATTTTTCTACAAGTTGCTTGCAACTGCGGATTGCCTCTCTGTATTGATACCGTTGAATATAGAGATTCCCAATTTGGTGAACCGCTTGGCTCGCATATGAACCGTTTGGATTGTCATCAATAATAGCGCGAAAAGTTTTGGCGGCAAGGGCATCCTCACCAAGCTGTGCATAACAGCGCCCCATATTCATGCAGATTGCATCTCTCGTGTTCTGACGCAGTGATGTTTTCAAGAGGACCTGATACGACGTAATCGCCTCTGAATATTTCCGAGTGTAGAAGAGGTCGTGAGCAGATTGAACCGCCGCGACGTCTTCTTGGACATCTTGATTTTGAGCGGAGATTGTCAGCGGAATTAATACAGATAGGATAAATTGGGCGCAAATCAACACATTTCGAGTCAACGAGTTTCTCCTTGAGTTGGTATCAATCCCCGCTTGTCGAATCAGAATGTACGACAACCTTGCTGAGATACCGCCGTTATGAAAATATCCCACCAAGAAAGCAATCTTTCATGTTCCACGCAGCAACTTCAAAACCATGACTTCTAAAGCCAACGTGGCGTTGACATTGCGTTTAAGCAGATCTTTGGTTTCAAAGATTGTTTTGATTGCTGTTTGTAATTTCATGCGTGAATAACGTGGCGTTAGTTGTTTGAGGCTTTCTGCATGATAGATATGAGTCAATGAATCAACCGGGGCACCCTGATGCAGCAGTAACAAGTCTCGATACCAAGTTACTAGGCGGTCAAGCTCCTCCTGATTTTGACTCAACTTTTCAGCAATCCGGAAGGCTGCCAAACGATTGCTAGTTTCGATTATCTCCGGGATTTTTTCTTGAGAGATGTCTTCAGCTCCTCGAAGTTGGGTCAACGCTTTGCCAACTGCGCCACTTGATTGCGTGGCGATCAAAAACGCTTTGCGTTCTTCAAGGTTGAATTGTTGAATCAGATATGCTGCAAGTTCAGGAATTGGAAGTGGATGGAAATCAATAATCTGACAACGGGATCGAATTGTTGGCAATAGCGAATCAAGGTTTGTGGTACTCAGCACCAATACCGATGCCGCTGGCGGTTCTTCGAGGGTTTTAAGTAAGCAGTTCGCTGCTTCCAAATTCATGCACTCTACTGCAGTTAAGATATAGACTTTCCGCTTGCCTTCAAGCGGTTGATAAACAATCCATTTTTGCAATTCGCGAATCTGATCTATCTTCATCCACGCGCCCGACGGGCGGATCATTTGCACATCCGGATGGTTCCCATTATCGATTTTTCGACAAGACAAACAAGTGTTACACGATCCTTTTTCCGATGCTGTGCAGTTGATTGATTTAGCAAAATAGAGGGCAACAGTCTCTTTTCCGATATTTGCTGGTCCTGTGAAAAGATATGCTCCCGCGACGCGATTCGATTCAATGGCATGGCTTAACTGTTTGACAACCTGGTCGTGTCCAATGATAGATTGCTCCATAAGCGGCATATCCGTGGAACGTAATCTTACAGTTCACGTTCCATTCCCCTCGTTCGTAGTAGGTCATCCACATCTGACTTAATCAATTCATGTATACTATCCACGTTTGCCATGTCATCAATAATCCTAATGCGATCAGGTTCTTGGCTTGCGATAGCACGATAGGCTTCCCGGACACGATTGTGAGATTCGAAATCTTCTAGATCTAAGCGATTCATTGCACTCTGCCTTTGTCGCACACGTTGTAAGCCGATTTCTACCGGCAAATCTAAGACAAAAGTGCAATCGGGTGACAAGCCGTCTGTCGAAATCCGATTCAGATGACGAATCAGATCCAAATCCAATCCGCACCGATAGCCTTGATAGACAACCGTTGAGTCCGAAAATCGATCGGAGATAACAATCTTCCCATCCTGCAGTGCGGGCAAGATAACCTCTGAGACATGTTGTGCTCGCGCAGCAGCAATCAGCAGCAACTCCGTCGTCGATACCATTTCATTGTGATTAGGATTCAGAAAGATATTGCGGATTTGCTCTGAGATGGGTGTCCCGCCCGGCTCACGTGTAACGCATACGGTATAGCCTGCTTCCGTGAGAACCGCCGACAAACGTTGAGTTTGTGTCGTTTTCCCTGAACCCTCCACACCCTCAAATGTGATAAGAAGTCCGTGTTGCGCCACAGTTCCCTTAGTTTCTAATTTTGAATGATTGTGCAGAACTTGTAATTTGTCAGAATTTAGAACAGTAAGAAGGAGAGACGCTAAATTTTACTTGCTATACTGTTGGCTGGCTTAATGGGGAAGATTGGGCTGAAAAGATTTAAGACTGACCCTGTGTCGGCGACTATCTGAACAATCACCCGGCTGCGCCGTTTCGATTGGGGTAACGTGAATGGAGGTGGCTAGTTAACGTATATTCGTGGAGTGTGGTGTTGGCGATTGATCGGTTGTCGATTCGGATTTGCGAACCTAAAGCTGTACCGATTTCTGGAGTTCAGAGAGGCGACGATTGATTTCTGAGCGCGTCAGGATGCGTTGACGATTTAGACTGAAATCTTCGACGTTGAATGAAGCAATGACCGTCCCATAAATCATGGCTTTGCGAATTGTCTCTTCCGTCGTATCACCGGTAGAGGCTAGGTAGCCTAAGAATCCACCGGCAAAACAATCGCCGGCGCCGGTTGGATCCGACACGCTTTCTAGTGGATAAGCCGGCGCGGAGAAAAAAGTGGAATCCGTCAAAGAAATCGCCCCATGTTCACCTTTTTTGATAATCACTCGATTAGGTCCATAAGTTAGGATTTCCTTCGCTGCACGAATCAGATTGCTTTCGTCCGTCAATAGACGGGCTTCACTGTCGTTGACAATCAATAAATCCACCTTGCGCAAGGTTTGCATAAGTGCATTGCGGCTGTTATTAATCCAGAGATTCATTGTATCGCAAACAATTAACCTTGCATTCGTTGTTTGCTGAAGGACGCTTAACTGTAGTTCAGGATTAATATTCGCCAAAAAAACATAGGGGGAATTTTTATAACTCGTTGGCAATTTCGGATTAAAGTCGCCATAGACGTTCAAATTTGTGAAAAGTGTTGTTGCTGCGTTGAGATCGTCAGTATAACGCCCGCCCCAACGGAAAGTCCTGCCGCCTTGAATCTGCTCCAATCCCTCTGTATCAATTCCGCGTGTTTGAAGGAAGTGTAGATGTTCTTGAGGGAAATCATCACCGATTACCGCAACCAAGCGGATTGCATTGTAGAAGAAACTCGCTGCCATAGAAAAATAGACTGCCGATCCGCCGAGTGCGTTCTCGACTTTACCGGCGGATGTTTCAACTGAATCCAATCCAACGGATCCAACAACCAAAATACTCATCAATCAACCTCTCAGATTGGCTTGGCACTATGTTTATTACTCCTCAGGTATCGAAGGCCTCGAAAGCCTAAAATGGAAAGTTCATCGACGGTTTTTGTTGCGATATGCATACACGACACGTCGAAGACGTCGAACGAGGATAACAACGAGAGTCACCAACAAAACGCCCTGGAATATCTTACCCAACTTGAATATGCTCTCAGGTAGTCGTGACGGATCGGATTGAATCAACCAGATTGGCAACAGTAAAATCGCCGCCAGCAGCAGTAAAATACTTTCCCATAGCTCTGGTTTCTTCATAGGTCAGAATCCACTCGCAGGCTGTGTTATTGAATCGGTTTTCAAGTGCCCATTGTCCAGGTATTGAGATATACTTGCTGTTCCTCCGTCAACTCATCAATTGCAACCCCGATCGCTTTCAATTTCAGTTGGGCGACGGATGCGTCGAGTTTCGGCGGGACGAGATGAACACGGTTTTCCAGTTGCGAGCCGTTCTTCACAATGTATTCGGCGGACAAAGCCTGATTAGCAAAACTCATATCCATGACACTCGCGGGATGACCTTCAGCCGAGACTAGATTGATTAAGCGTCCTTCACCAAGCAGATAGATCTTACGCCCATCCTTTAAAGTATATTCCTCGACAAACTCACGCGCGGTTCTCACCTCGACGCTTAACTCTTTAAGTACGGGGATATCAATCTCAACGTTGAAGTGTCCTGAGTTACAAATAATCGCACCATCCTTCATCACCTCAAAGTGTTCTCGGCGTAGTACGTGAATATCCCCTGTCAGTGTAACAACTAGATCTGCCTCCACAACCGCGTCAATCATCGGCATGACGCGGAAACCATCCATCACCGCTTCTAATGCACTCAATGGGTCAACCTCTGTGACGATGACGTTCGCTCCTAGTCCGCGCACTCTGTTGGCAAATCCACGTCCACACCAACCGTACCCAACAACAACGACGGTTGTTCCAGCAATTAACAAATTGGTCGCTCGCATAATGCCATCCAACGTGCTTTGACCCGTGCCATAGCGATTGTCGAAGAAGTGTTTCGTCTTGGCGTCATTGACGGCGATAATCGGATACCGAAGAACACCTTCGGCAGCCATGCTTTTGAGCCGAATCACCCCAGTTGTCGTTTCCTCTGTTCCCGCAATCACCTTTTCAACATAAGCGGGATTCGTGTTTTCTGAATGGAGTTGAGAAACCAAATCGGCGCCATCATCCATCGTGATTAAGGGCTGAAAATTTACGGCTGCATCAAGATGTTGGTAGTAGCTTTCATTGTCCTCGCCTTTTATTGCAAAGACAGAGATACCCTCATGAGTGACGAGCGATGCAGCGGCATCATCTTGGGTGCTCAAAGGGTTTGAGGCGCACAATGTAATTTCTGCGCCCCCTGCCTTCAAAGCCCGCATGAGGTTAGCAGTCTCTGTTGTGACGTGCAAACAAGCAGAAATTCGAACCCCATCCAATGGACGCTCCTTAGCAAACCGCTCGCGGATTATACTGAGTACCGGCATAAAGCGTTCCGCCCAATCAATCCTCCGCTTCCCTTCGGCTGCAAGATTTATGTTTCTGATATCGTAATTCATTTCCCCTCCATTAGACTCCAACCTCAGATCTGAGTAACTCGGTATAATCGGTCAATTCCCATGTGAAACCGGCATCTTCGCGTCCGAAGTGTCCATAAGCCGCCGTCTTAAAGTAAATTGGTTCACGTAGATTCAGACGTTCGATAATTCCAGCCGGCGTTAAATCGAAATGTCTTCTCACAAGCACCGTTAAATTTTCATCCGGAATTGTGCCGCTGCCGAAAGTTTCAACCATGACCGAAATTGGTTCCACAACTCCAATGGCGTAAGAGATTTGGACTTCACATCGATCTGCAAGCCCTGCTGCAACGATATTCTTCGCTATATGCCGGGCAGCGTAGCTAGCGCTTCGATCCACTTTCGTTGGATCTTTGCCAGAAAACGCACCACCACCGTGCCGACCCATACCGCCATACGTGTCTGCAATAATCTTTCGTCCCGTTAAGCCTGTGTCTCCTTGCGGACCTCCGACGACGAATCGTCCCGTTGGATTAACATGGAATTTTATATCCGCGCCACGTAGTTGCTCCGGAATCACGAATTTGATAACTTCTTCAATGATAGATTCGCTTAACTCATCGCGTGTAACATCTGGGTGGTGCTGGGCGCAAATAACAACGGCATCAACATACGCCGGCTGCCCATCAATATACTCAACCGTGACTTGCGACTTGCCATCAGGACGAAGAAAGCCGAGTACACCGGATTTACGAACTTCTGCCAAACGTCTAGTCAATTTGTGAGCCAGCATAATTGGCATCGGCATCAATTCAGGCGTCTCATGACAAGCATAGCCAAACATCATGCCTTGATCTCCAGCGCCGAGCCGATTGACACCCATCGCAATATCAGAGGATTGCTCATCAATTGCCGTCAGCACCGCACAGTGTTCGGAGTCAAACCCGTAATCGGCATGGCTGTAGCCAATCTTCCGGATGACTTCTCGGGCGATCGACGGGATTTCAATGTAACTGTGAGTGGTTATTTCGCCTGTGATGAGTGCAAGCCCCGTTGTCACTAGGGTCTCACATGCGACGCGCCCTTTCGAATCCGCAGCCATAATCGCATCAAGCACAGCGTCAGAAATCTGATCTGCAATTTTGTCAGGATGTCCTTCAGTTACAGATTCTGATGTGAATAAATAATTTAAATTCAATTGATTGCTCCTAACCAAAATAGTGAGTAGTTGTCTTTTGCATCATTTCTGCATGGACCGCCTATCTATTGCACACGCTACACGTCCGCTGTCCTTCAACAATACTCGTGATGTAGATAGGTATTGTTCCCGTTAATGCGCCAACAAACCTAATTCAATCGTGTAGACTTCATAAAGGCTGTTCGCAGAATTTCTCGGAAGATTGATCAGCTACTCAACAAGTTTGTGCCATCTTGGGGTTTGGTGATACCCGGCACAAAGCCACCCGTGCTATCTGTCTAAATCCGAATCTGAAAACAGTAATCGACTTAGATCTAGACCTTCAGGAATGAGATCGACTTACTGAACAGATGTTTGCCTGAATCCGCGCTAATATTGGGAGGGACAGTCAGCGGTAAGAGTAAAGATGGATAGGGATAAAAGCAACCTTCATTAACAATGTATAATCGCTAAACGCACTATACAATCTTTTTAACTTCTTACGATTTGGGTTTGCACTTTGCATGGAAATCCGCTCTCACACACAACACGCATTCAGTTCACTCAATCGTAGTATTTAAGGATTTGGTGGTCACATATCATTTCGGTTCTGTCAATTCTCGGAACTAGATTTAGCGAGTTCTTCTCTGAGCAGGATACCCAATGTCGTGGTCGGCTGCTCGGTTTCCTCCGTTTTCTCCGTTTCTTGCTGTTGCTGATATTGCGTTACTGTTGCACGCTCGTGCTCCGCGCGTGCTGCTTTTAGGCTCAGACCGATGCGACGTTCCGTTGCATCAAGATGAATCACTTTCAGGTCTAGTACGTCACCATGCGAAACAACATCTTCAGGTTTTTCGATTCGCTGGTTAGCAAGTTCAGAAATGTGAATCAGTCCCTCAATGCCGTCTTCAAGCTTCGCGAAAGCGCCGAAATTCGTCAAATTCACAATTTCGCCGCGTACAATTGAATCAATTTTGTACTTTTCGGGAACCTGCAACCACGGATCTGGTTCAATCTGCTTAAAGCCCAATGAAACTTTTTGCTCCGCTGGATCTATACTTAAAACCATGACTTCAACTTCATCGCCTTCCTTGAGAATCTCACGCGGGTGGACATCTCGTTTGACCCAAGAGAGATCTGTAGTATGAATCAGACCATCAACCTCATCTTCAATTTCAACAAAGGCGCCAAAATCTGTCAGGTTTCTCACACGACCAACAATCTTTGTGCCAATCGGATACTTGGTTTCTAAGAGTTCCCATGGATTAGGTTGGAGTTGCTTCAATCCTAGTGAGATTCTTTTGCTCGCTCCATCAATTTCGAGGACAACTGCTTCAACCTTGTCCTCTTTACTGAAGATTCTCGAAGGTGCAACATTTCGTTTGGTCCAGGACATTTCTGACACATGGATAAGTCCTTCGACCCCTTCTTCGAGTTCCAAGAATGCACCATAGTTGACAATATTGACAACTCGCCCTTGCACTGAAGATCCAACCGGGAATTTCTCTTCAACTGCGAGCCATGGATCTGTGGTTTTCTGTTTCAATCCGAGCGAAATCTTTTCGCTTTGGTGGTCGATGCCAGTAATCTTCACTTCAATTTCATCGCCAATCGCAATCATTTCAGACGGGTGATTCACTCTGCTCCACGACATATCCGTTTTATGAAGCAGTCCATCAATGCCGCCGAGATCGACAAAAGCGCCGAAGGACGTTATATTCTTAACCATCCCGGATCGAATCTGTCCAATTTCAAGCCCATTCAACAACGCTGCCTTTTGCGAAGCTAATTCTTCTTCGAGAAGTATACGGCGTGACAAGACGATGTTGCGCCGACGCCTGCTAACCTTAACCACTTTCATCTCAAGCGTCATCCCAATGTATTTCCCGAAATTCTGAACAGGACGTAATTCAATCTGCGAAGCTGGAAGAAACGCACGTAATTTGCCAACCTCGACCCGAAGTCCACCTTTGATGTGCTCCACAACTGTGCCTTCAACGGACCGCTTTTCTTCGTGAGCTTTGGCGATTTCGTCCCAGATAATCTTTTGGTCAGCAAATTGTTTGGATAAGACAATTTGGCCTTCAGCGTCTTCTCTACGGACAATGTAGACATCAATCTGATCGCCACTGGACACAGATGGCAGACCTTCTGCCCCAATCGCAAATTCCGACGTAGGAATATAACCCTCGGATTTAAAACCGATATCAACCATAATCTCGTCACGATTGACATCAATAACAGTCCCTTTAACGACTTCCCCTTCTGTGAAGGCTTTGAGAGAATTATCATACGCCTCTTCGAGCGATTCCATATCCGAAATATCCGCGCCTGAAGCGTCTCCGTCCGCCTCCTCGGACGTTTCTTCAACCACGAGTTCGATAGAAGGAGTATCTTCAGTTGTTGTAGTAGCTTCGCTGGACTCCTCTTCTTCCGAAGTGTGAACCACTGCATCGCATTCTACAGATGCTTCTTCACTCGCTTGTATAGTTTCTTGCTCAATCGTTTGATCAGTAGAACAAGCAGCCTCAAGGTTTTCGATGCCTTCTGACTGCTCCTTGACTTCGGTAGTGCTTACCTCTTCCACTTCAACCGTCGATTGATTAGCACTCACTTGCTCATTTTTTGAATCATCATTCATTAGAATATTAGGTTCAATCCCAAAACGCAAAACAGCGTTCGATTTGACCCACCGGTTCCCCCTTGTACCAAGTCGCCATCCTAAAATTATTGTACGGTTAAGACATTGGTTCTAATTTACTGAGTATAGTATAGCACAATTAAATGCAGAGACGCAACTTCAATCCCAAGATTTGTCAGGATTTTCCCATTGATAGTTAATCTTTCGCATATTTATTGCGTGAAGTTCAGATATTTCCGGTGAGTTGCAGTTGGGTTAGTGATATAATCTTGCTCAAGCAATTACCTTGACTTCTTTGATCGTCTACAGTATCATCGAACCGTGCGTTTGGATAGATCTTGAGGGGGCACGAGGTGGTGACACGCGAAACAAGTAGTTCAATCTATGTTGTGGATACCCCGCGCATCCGTTTCATATTCCGCGCCCTGATTTTCGGCTCGGTCCTGATTATACTCAACTGTTATTGGATCGTATCCGCGGAGAATCGGGTTGTGTGGGAATTGACAGACTTTTCCATTTTCCCCACAGTGCTGTTTACCCTCTTTCTTGTGGCACTGGTCAACCTATTGTTGAAGCGCTTCTTTAAAGGCGCGCCTCTGAGCGAAGCGGAGTTAGCAATCATCTACATTATGGTTTCGGTTGCGACAGCGCTTGCGGGGCACGACATCGTCCGGCAGTTAGTTCCCATGATGGCAAACCCCTTTTGGTACGCAACTGCCGAAAACGAATGGGAGGCGCTCTTTTTTCGTTTCATCCCGTCATGGCTCGCCGTCGAAGATCCAACTGTTTTACAAGGGTATTTTGAGGGAGATGATAGCTTCTGGCGGCGTGAGTATATTGATGCGTGGCTGACGCCCATTCTCGCATGGACGGCCCTCGTCGTGGTTCTCCTGTTCGTAATGCTCTGTATCAACATCATAGTTAGAAAGCAGTGGATCGAGCATGAGAAGTTGAGCTATCCGCTAACCGTAATGCCAGTTGAAGTTATCGGTGACACCTCAAAATTGTTCGCCAACAAACTCATCTGGATTGGATTTAGCATCGCTTTTTGCCTCGAAATCCTCGCTGGCATCAACTATCTCTATCCAGTTGTTCCTGCGCTCGAAGCCAAGTATGTTATTAGCTTTGTCGAAAAGCCGTGGAACTCGGTCGGTTGGGGAGGAAGCGGGGGGTTCCCAATCTATACCTACCCTTTTGCCATCGGATTTGGATATCTGATGCCTCTCGACCTATCGTTTTCGTTGTGGTTCTTTTACCTGTTTTGGACTGCTCAACGCATATTCTTCAATGCGATAGGCTGGACAACAGCAATCAGCTTGCAAGCACAGCAAAGATCTGGTGCATGGCTGGGCATCGGTATACTGGCGCTTTGGACAAGCCGAAAACACATCGCACACGTGTTAAACGGCTTCCTTTCATCTAAACTCGCCGACCCGCTATATCGAACGGCATTGTTCGGAATCATCTTCGGAATGGGATTCATCCTCTTCTTCTGGTATCAGGCAGGGCTATCGCTTTGGGTGGCATTGGGGTACTTCGGCATCTACTTCATCCTCTGTATTGCGATGACCCGAATGCGGGCAGAGTTAGGTCCGCCGACACACGAATTGCATAATGCCCATCCGGATCAGATGATGATATGGATGATAGGAACCCGTCCGCTTGGCGCCGGGAATCTAACGAATACCACGCTTCTATCATGGCTGGCTTACGGTTATCGATGTCACCCGATGCCCCATCAGTTGGAAGGTTTCAAAATCGGATCGCATTTCAAACTCAGTGAGAATCGGCTAGTTGTGGCAATCATCGTGGCATCGGTAGTCGGTACAATCATGGCGATTGGCACTCATGTCGCGCTTTACTACAGATACCGCTTCCATCATTGGGGCGTTGGCGAATTTCACCGTCTGCACAGTTGGATCGCGTTTCCGCAAACGACCGATATGCCCGCAATCCAACACATGGGGTTTGGATTTCTCTTTACGACGGCGCTTACCGTCTTGAAAAGACGTTTCCTGTGGTGGCCCCTTTACCCCGTGGGATACGCTGTCGGAAATGGTTGGGCAATCGGTTGGATGTGGTTTTCCATATTCTTAGGTTGGTTATTTAAGCGCCTGCTCTTTGCTGCCGGTGGAGTCACGTCCTATCGGCGGGCATTGCCATTCTTCCTCGGTTTAATCTTTGGGCAATTTATCGCCGGCAGTCTGTGGAGTCTCATTGGCGTTGTGTTTGACAGAAATGTCTACACACTATTCCCATAAAAGATTCTATTCGATTCTGCTTGAAGAGCGTGTTGAAAATCCTTCCGGGTTATGCGATAATAGCTCAGGATCAAGGGAGCGAACAGCGACTGCGATAGTCTTAAGTCTTCAGCATTTTTAATCGAATTGAAGATAATGAGTCATTCTTAGTTACAATAACTACAAATCTTAAATTGCTGAGCATGCAATATTCAGGAGGCTTCGAAAATTCATGAGCAAAGAAAATGCCCTTCGGAACTACATTGGTAACGAGTGGCGTCATTCTAGCGCCAGCGAATACCTAGACGTGAACAACCCCGCCACGGCTGAAGTAATCAGCGCCGTTCCCCTTTCACCCGCCGCTGACGTCGATCAGGCAGCGCAAGCCGCTTCTGAAGCACTCGTCGAGTGGCGCCGCACGCCGCCGACAGATCGAATACAATACCTATTCAAACTGAAAAACTTGCTTGAAGAACACTTTGATGATATTGCTCGTACTATCACGCTGGAATGTGGCAAAACGCTCGATGAATCGAGAGGAGAAATGCGCCGAGCCGTTGAGAACGTCGAGGTTGCCTGCGGCATTCCGACGCTGATGCAAGGCTATAATCTCGAAGATATCGCTGCCGGCATCGACGAGGTGATGATTCGTCAACCGGTAGGTGTCTGCGCGGCAATCGCGCCCTTCAACTTCCCTAGCATGATTGTCTTTTGGTTTTTGCCGTATGCTATCGCCTGTGGCAATACCTACATTGTTAAACCGTCGGAGAAGGTACCGCTTACCATGCAGAAAATCTTCGGCTTGCTGGAACAGGTCGGGCTGCCCGAGGGCGTAGTCAATCTGGTGAACGGCGCCAAAGAAACGGTCGATGCAATCCTGGATCATCCGACAATTAAAGCCATCAGCTTCGTCGGTTCGACGCCGGTCGCCAAGTCTGTCTATCGTCGAGCAACTGCGAATGGCAAGCGGGCGCAATGCCAAGGTGGGGCGAAAAATCCAATCATCGTCCTACCCGATGCAGATATGGAACTCACTCGCCGCACCGTTCCCGAAAGTGCGTTTGGATGCGCCGGGCAGCGATGTTTGGCGGGTTCGCTTGCGATTACTGTTGGTGAGGCGCGAAGTTGGTTTACTGACATCATCACTGAGGCAGCGGCGAGCCGCGTCGTCGGCGACGGATTGCAGGCGGACGTTGAGATGGGACCTGTTATTACACCCCAAAGCAAAACTCGCATTGAGGGGTTAATTAAGAAGGGTGTGAATGAAGGCGCCAAAATCCTGGTAGACGGTCGTAACGTCAGTATTTCTGGGTACGAAAATGGAAATTTCATTCGTCCAACCCTACTGGACGATTTAAATCCATCGAGCGAAATCGCTCAAACGGAGATTTTTGGTCCAGTTCTTAGCCTGATTCACGTCAACACCATTGATGAGGCGATTGCGTTGGTCAACAGCAGAAATCACGGCAACATGGCGTGCTTGTATACCAGTAGCGGGGCAGCCGCCCGCAAATTCCGCTATGAGGCAGAAATCGGCAATATCGGAATTAACCTCGGTGTTGCGGCGCCGATGGCGTTCTTTCCTTTTAGCGGTTGGAAAGAGAGTTTCTTCGGAGATTTGCACGGTCAAGGACAGGACGCCGTTGAGTTCTTCACCCAGAAGAAAGTTGTCGTCGAACGTTGGTAGCGGGGGATTGTGGTGAACAGCAAGAAAACTATTTACCTTGCGAACTCCTACGGTTTCTCAGACCAACAGCGGAAAACCCTTTTGCCGCCTATTGTTGAGGCGCTCGAGTCGCTAGGCTTAGAAGTTTGGGAGCCGTTTGCGCGGAACAATGATGATAGATCCTCCCCCGGTTGGGCATATCGAATTGGACAAGCAGACAAGCGAGATGTATTGGAGGCGGACGCAATCTTTGCAGTCGTAAACGGCGTGCCGCCCGATGAAGGAGTAATGGTAGAGCTAGGCATGGCGATAGCCGCAGGCAAGCCTACCTTTCTATTTCGCGACGACTTTCGGCGCGTCGCTGATAGCGATGAATACCCGCTCAATCTAATGCTCTTCACCGGTCTGACCCGCGGAGGATGGAAACGCTTCTACTACACATCAATCGCTGATATCTCCTCCCCCGATAAAGCCCTCGCGCCCTGGGCAAAAACAATGTAGCGTCGTATCCAAATATTCTCCCCTTGTTAAGGGGAGTTAGAGGGGGTCGAATGTTTGTTCCCTTGCCGTTTTCTTGGCATTCACGGTCTAATTTACCGTCGATGAGTGCTTCCTTCCTTGGCAATTTACGCCGGCAATGCCTTTAATCCATCCAATCCGCCATTCACCGTGTTATTGGACTATGACAGTATACGTAAGATTTGCTTCCATTTTAGTTTAGGGTTGCATTGTCAATCGTCTTAGTTTGCACGAGGATCCCCTGATTTTATCTTCTCGTAAATGCGATCTATCAAATCTTCCGAGCTGTCATCCTTACGATTGGCTTCTCCTTCTCCCGATGGTTTATTTTGCAGATATTCCAAATGTCCTTTGCCGCTCCGTCTTAGAAAGGATGTTATATGTTTGTCAATTCCGTCAAGCGTGTCTATCATTCTTTCAAACACAAAGTGGTTTTGCGGGTCAAAGAACTCTTCACATTGTGACAAATCCCTTCGTACGTCCTCTACGCTTCTATGAGCTATTACGAGTTCCAAATACTTGTCCTTCTTGCTCCAATCTACTCCCACTGAAACTTCTCCTTTCGTGTGAGATCAGAATTGTTAATTTTGGGTTACTCATTCTCGAATCGTTCACAGTGTCAAAGTGGTTTAGGACAGACGCCGGGGTTGGCGCATGTGACACCCCTCAACAAATGCGATACATTCAGATTACCAAATCCCGTCCTGACTGTCAATCGTTCATTTCCCATCGCTCGCACACACCCCGAGGTTCCCGCCTAAGCCGCGTCTCATTATTTTTTGACTGCCTAACTTTCGTTTAAGTTTTGTAGAATGAGGTGAGCCGCCGGTACCACCGAACCTACATTACTTGATGCGGTGAATGATAACGTTTGGGCAGAAAAATTACAGTTTTTACAGTCTATAAAAAAAGGGGAAATTGGCGCGAGGGAATCGGTGTTTTTGCGGGTTCCGGGCGCGAAAGGATTTACATATATGTAGTAGATATATGTGGGGCATTTCGATGTCGGCAGAGGTTAACGCATAGTGGTGAACGGTTTCGGGGGTTAAGTATGTTCAAAAGTTGTAGTTTATTTTGGTCGTTATAACCTTGTTACAAAAAGTAGTGTCATTTTTTGTACTTTCTGCAAGAGGTTTCCAAAATTTCGTGGTGATGCAGCATTTGTAGGATGGGTAGGGCGGAGGTGGTAGGATTCGCAACATAGTGAAGAACGGGTTCGGGAGGCGATTTGATCTTAATCTGAAGTAGAGTATTTGAATCAGCGCATGAGCGCGGATGCTGGGTGGAGGGGATGTTCAACGCTCTGAAAACTTGTAAAAGCTTGTGAAAGCTTGACAAAACTATGCAGCATACTGTAATATGGTGGTTTATATAAATATACATACTATATATAGCACTTTATAGGTTGTACGGTCTAAAAAAAAGGCGTGATTCGCGGGCGGCAAGGAAATAGAATTGCAGGCTGCGGTTCACAACAAATTGATAACTGCATCAGGGAGAAGACAACATGAAATTAACAAAAGAGCGAATCGACATTTTAGCGGCTGCCTTGCGTAAAGGCACAATCATCAAGCATGCGTGCATTGGCGCGGGCATCTGCGAAAAGACATATCACAATTGGCAGAATGAGGCTTCGGACAATGAACTTGATCCATTGGACCCGGAAGAATCGCTCGGCGCTAGCCCGATCCGCGGCGAACTGCTAAGCTATTTCGTACGCGAAACCTCCAGGGCGTTAAACGACTATTCTTCAGAACTATTGGAAAAGATTCATAATGCGGACTCATGGCAAGCGGCGGCGTGGATTTTGGAAAGACGCTTCCCGGAGGAATTCGGGCGCCGCGCCGCAGCCCAGACCGTGCATACCGAAGAAGACGCACAAACTGAAACCGAGACGACGGAGCAAACACAGTCGGAGACAGGGAAACCAGAGGATAACCCGAGTCATCCGAACTATACCGGAAGACCCCCAAACGGGACCTTTGAGAAGTTAGCCCGCCGCTGGGACGAAAAACATGCCGCGCAGGAAGCGCAGGGGAAAAACGGTGACAAGATGCCAGATGTTTGAGTGGCTGCAATCAAGGATAAGTTCACTTGATTGCAACGAACAAATCACAGAAATAGAAAAGATGCGGGAGGAGCTTGCGCCCGGAGAACGCGGCGAATTCGATGAAATCGCCGGGTTCACGTCGATTGCCTACTTTGCGAAAGTTCATTTCCCCGATGTTACTAGATTGCCTTTCGGCAATCATCACACTGCGTTTTTTAACGCGATCCCCCGCGGTGAACGCGGCAAGAAAGTGAATTTTTTAGCGCCTCGCGGCTCCTCGAAGTCGACTTGCATGGCGGTTATTTACCCGCTCCACTGTATCTTCTACAAGTATCTCTATGAAGAGTTTGAGATGCCGTGCGATCGCTTCATCCTCATCCTCAGCCGCACTTACGAGAACGCAATTGACCGCATCAAAGACATCCGCGACGCAATTGAATCCAAAGAAGCATTTCAACACCTCAAGGGAGATAAAACGTGGGCAGAAAAGCGCTCCGTGACCTCCAACGGTGTGATTTTAGCTCCACAATCGCGGGGCGGTAAAGTGCGAGGAAGCCTGATAGGAGGACACCGTCCTTCGCTTGTAATTATGGACGACCTCGACGACCTTGATAGCATCAGGAATCCCAAGAGGCTTGAGAAAGATATGGACTGGTGGGAGACCGACCTGATGCAGTGCGGCGACGAAAATACCAATTTTATCTGCGTGGATACGGTCAAAGCGGGTAAGGCGATCGCATATGAGCTCCGCAACAAGCCGGGCTGGACTACTTCCAATTTTAAAGCCATCGAGTATCCCCCTGAGCTGAAGCACCCGACGAACGAACAGTTGTGGAAAGATTATCAGAAGATTTTCTGCGATCTTGCGGTCGACCCATTGGTGCGTCAGGAAAAGATTGATGAATTTTACGAAGCCAATAAAGCCGCGATGAACGAAGGCGTCGTGGAACTCTGGCACGAAAAGTGGCCCTATCGTAAGATTCGTGAAAAGGAATTTGAACACGGCAGACCGTTTATTCTGCGCGAATTTCAAAACCTGCCGGTTGACCGCGCGATGGCTTGGTTCGATATGGATGAGGCAATTACCTTTGAGACACAGCGTTACGGATTTCTGCGTTCCGACGATCGGTTCGTCTCCTACGAGGAACTTAGCGGCGCAACGATTTACTTGGACTGGGCGGGTGCAGGTGAAATTAAGGAACAAAACTGCTACGCTGCGGTCGTTACCATCATCTGGGAGCCCGTGCCCCAACGGAGGTATGATGACGGAACAACTCCTCCGGCGTATGGTTACGTGTATTCGGCGAAGCTGCTTAGAGGGTCGCGCGTACAGCAACTTGACGCGCATATCAAGGCATTTTACGAAGTCCGAGCGTTCTTGGCTGGGCGTGCAAGTCAGCCCGATTTTTATTTGCGCTGCGAATCGTTTGTGGACACAACCGGGGACATGAGACAGAACTTCGAGACGGTGTATAACCAACTTCGGACGAAATACAAATTTTCAGAACAGGTCGAGTATGTCCGTCGAATCAAGCGGAAAGACGACCGAATCGCTGCACTCCAGTCACCGATAGAGAACGGTTGGCTCTGCTTTTCAACGGAGCTATCCGAACTCTACATGGATCAGATGCGGCAATTCCCTTACGGGGATTTCAACGACGGGCCCGACGCCACGGAAGGCGCTTCGTCGAATCCCGTGGTCATTACTACCGCACAGCGCCACAATCAACTGAGAACGTTGAGGGAACAGGAGAAAGAGGAGGGACCTCGCCATGTGTTCTATAGCTATACGTAATTAAGGATCCCTTTGGATTCTAGTTTTTGTAGGTTGGGTTAAGCGGGTTTCTGAAAAACACATCATAAGACGCAGGAGTGCCGCGCAAAAATTCCATTTCAAAATCGACATGACGTAGCGAAACCCAACGATCAAGCGAGCGAATAGCGAGTGCGATAGTTTTCTCCGAAACCCCACGCTTTCCCTCTCTGTCATTCTGAATGCACCTACTAAAAGCAATCGATAGTCAACCGCGTGAATAGGTAAATTAGACGTAAGGAGAAAATTTTACTATGAGACTAACCAATGCTGACTGGCTACCCTATTCCCCCAAACAACGCGAGGGAAAGCTGTGCTACCACCTCTGCACAATGGACTCAGAGCTACCATTGCGCAAGGTTGTCGAAGAATACACCGAACCAAACTACGAGACCATGACATACAACTACTGCGACATATGTTTACAGGATAATCATCTACGCCCCGCCGTCAGAGATGGATTGTCGCATATTCTTTTTGTCACGAAATGCGAACACAAACGTAGCCCATACGCCGGGCGTTTCTTTATCGTAGGGTATTATGAAATCGGCTGGACGGCTAGTATCGACGGCCGCGTGGCAATCCGTCCGAAGAAGGCGTCGTTCGCGCGGATTGAGGACGCCTACGAAATCACGCCTGAGCGGTTGAGAAGCATAAACGCCGATGTAAAAGACTTGGCAAGCGTGCGGCAATTGACCCAACGAATTCCAGGGACTTTGTGCGATGAAATCGTCACCCATCTCGACGCGCACGACGCCACAACCGATTATCAGCTTGAAGTGGCGCGCCTTAAAGCCAAAACCAATCCGTTCAAGAGCGTTCCCCAAGGACGCATCTTCATTATCAACGTCGGCGCGAACAGCGGCCATCGCCAACAGAGCCCCTTATTCGACGACGGCAGGTTCGAGTTCGTTCCAATCACTGCCAGCTCCGACGACGGCTTCACATTTGCGGATCTACGCCAGTTCTACGCGCCTGACACCCCGCTCATTAAACGATTCAGTTCATTACGCATTTCACCCGCAACGAAAATTCACAACGATCCTGAGTTCGCCACATTCACCTTCGGCGACAGCCCCATGGTAAAGCCCGGTCTCCAACCCATGGCAAAAGGAGATTTTCTGTTCTTTCTCGTCCGTTTAGTCCCCTACCGTAATCAGCAATACGAACCCGACGAAGCGATATTCGCGTTAATCGGCTTCCTTGAAATTGACGAGATAATGTCCCTTCCGTTTGACGCTACGGCGGACCCGCTTCTCACAAGCCCCGCCTTCAACCGAAACGCACATGTCATTCGGTGGTTAAACGACCGTGTCCCGGACGACGACGGATACGTAGTCTACAAAGGCTCGATCGATTCGCGCCGGTTCCATACCGCCGTCAAGTTCGACCGTGAATTTGTTGAAGACATCCCGCTTCTAACCGCCGCCGGTGCACCATGGAATTGGGGAACAAACACCCCGCTCGGCGTCATCAGCTCGTACACCCGAACCGCGCGCCTCCACATTGACCCAAACGCCGACGCTGAACGCGCCGCCCAATTCTGGACGCACATCTGGGAATCGCAGCAGTGGTCCTGAAGCACTACAGATTACACTTACCTGGACCTTGTGCACCGAAAGAGAGGATACTACTGAAATGACCCGCGGAGCACGATGTTTGATAAGGTAACTGCATTCTGCTCAATACGGCTGCGAAATGGAGACATAGCGATGAAAAAACCTATACCTTTTACAGATACAATGCGAGACGAACTCGTGGAACGACACAAGAGGGGGGCAAGTACGCTCGAACTCGCGCGTTATTTCGGCGTGTCGCAGCCGACAATCAAGCGCTGGCTCGTACGTGACGATGTCGCAGTTTTCGTGGAATTCTATGGGTGCCATATACCTTGGGAGCCTGCCTATCGCCACTACAAAGGTTTTGCCGTGGACGATCTCGCAAAGCTGGCGCGATATGTGGAAGCTGGCGCGTACCGCTTGAAAATCGGCGAGCAGGTGCGTATCAAACATTTTGACCCTGCAAAACGCACTGCGCTCTGCGAACGCCTAAGCTCGTGGGCTCCGCGGCGCTTGGCGGTCAAAAAGCATCCGAAGTACCGCGTCATGGAGGTGGGCGTGCCTTGGATTGACCTCCCCGTAAGCGCGCTCACTGCCGATTATGAGTTCACGCACGGCGATTACGCGTACATAAAAAGCGAACGGGTGCAGATAAAGCGCCTAAACGAAGAGCAGGACACCGCGCTCGTAGCACTTGAGGATGGAAACGTGATAGAAATATCAGCAGACCTAATAGATGGGGCTGATCTCCGACACGGCAGCGAATTGGCGAATGTTGAATCGGTTACCCTTGAGAAACAAGAGGTACAGGTAAGTGACATCAAACACGGCATAGTAACCGCCCTTTTAAAGGGTTTTGGCCGCGAGGTAGAAGTCCCAATCACGCTGTTAACGAACTCATGGGTCGACCGAGACGGAGCAATCGCCTCACACTTGAGCGGCGAGAAAAAGCTGAAGCTGGGCGATTACGAAAGTGCAATGTCCGACTTCTTGAGTGCCATTCACGTCAATGCCGGATTTGCCGAAGCCTTCGTCGATCTCGGCGTGGCAAGAACCAAGTTATTGGGAGACGGCGCCGGTCTCGACGACTATTGCGCCGCCATCCGCCTTGATTCAGATACTGCTCTAGCCTACTTTAAGCAGTGCGTGTCAATCTACCAGCTTACTACCCGTCAGGAGCAGGACTTTAAGATTGCCGCCTGCTACAATCGGTGCTTGCCCCCTAACTACAAGCAGTATCTCCCTCAGTGTGCGGACAATTTCAAGATTGCCCTGACACGAGCAAAACGGGTGGAAAATAAGCGTCTCGTAGTCTATATTGAAACCTGGCTGGAATACCACAAGTATCATGGCTTCGCGCAAGAGCAAATACCACGACCTTAATGGTGTAAGGCAGTTTCATAATCTTGATTGAACACCCTAAACCCCAGCCACGCGCTGCTGCGATTGTTTAAAGAAACGCCATCTGGTTGCCCAACGCATGTGAACAGCCGTGATGCCACTGATTGCCTCACGCAATAACACGGTGAACTTGCTATCGCTCTCACCGTTCCTTCACAAGATCTCAGCTAATCAACGTCACTTCTACGCGTATCCCATCGAAGACATCAGTTATTGTAGGTTGGGTAGAGCGGATTCGTGAGAAACACAACATAGGACGCACGAGTACCGAGGCTATATTCCGTTTCAAAATCGCCATGACGTAGCGAAACCCAACGCTTTTCTTGTCTATTCTTGTGAGACGGTCTAGAGCACATCGCACGCTAGCTAGAGCCGTTAATGGAGTAAACACGACTGCGATATAGCAATCCAAAAAACATCTAGCGACGCCCAACACCCAATCCTCGTGTTAATCATTAAGCGTTCGGTTTCATTGCATTCAATCCAACTACTGGCTGCGGGAATTTCAATGATACTTTGTGATTCCCTGTTGATTTCATTCCGACTTTCTTCGTTTAAATCGCCAATGCCAATAAAGGTATGGAATGTTGCCCAGTATCATACCGATGAGGAGGCCCCAACTGAATCCATAATATCTGAACGCAAACGTCGCGTATAGAAAAAGCCAAACGATCAATACCGACCAAAAGACTTGATTGTAGGTTTTGTGCCGCCATATTGAAAGACTAGCGTTTCCCTTGAAGGAAAAATTGAGTTCACGGGTAAAAGGAACCCCGCTCAGAAACAGAGATGACAGTTCTTTCTCCAGTTCTAGAATATAGTCATACTGGCGTTCGATTAAATTCCAAAGTTGCCAATATCTGTGACTTAGGATGACAATGAAGATTAAAGGTAGAAATAGAACATGAAGGACATTTAGTGCAATTTCAACTCCTATTTTCTTGGAAAGCAGTCTCGACATAGCCCCAGTTGTTTCATCTGGAAAGAATTGAAATGCATACATTATTGCCAAAACAACTAACAAACAAAGCATCAATCGGTCGCGTTGCTTCCGATAGCGTACTAGATGTGAGAATGTGTCCTTATAATGGTCATTAAGGATTTCTAATTTCTTGTCATTTGATGCAAACATTTGCCCAACCCCGTCGCTGCTATTGGGCTTTCGATCTTTTCTGCCCGGCAGCCACAATTTGGCTATTCACTTTCCGATCTTAAAATCTGTGTATGAAAATTGCGTCCGCTATCATGCACAATCTTCAGTTTCGGGTGATCCGTTATTTCCGATAGCAACTCCTCATCGATCCAATTTCAGCCATTTTGGATGGAGCATCAACGGTAGAATGATGTCCTTACCCCGATAATGCGTGCATGGTTCTAAGGTGATCGGGACTGTATCTGCTTGATTGTCACCTGAGGTGCTCAACATTTCGTCGCGCGAATCCTATAGCCCCATTGCTTCAAGGACGTTTTTGACTTGTGAAAATCCTCTTACCCCAACCTAACCGCTTGTTTCTGCTCAGAAGTTTTCCTCATCAGGAATGTCCTCAATGGCATGGGCACGAAAGCCTTTACGCAGGTAAGCTATACTTCGACTGAGACGACTAGGAACACTCTTTGGATTAAGGTGTATCGCGTGGGTGAAATCTCTTATAGCACTATCATTATCACCTTTAGCAAAGTAAATTAGTCCACGCGAGAAATAGGCAGACGTACTATCTGGCCTTAGTTGTATCATTTGAGTAAGGTCTGAAATGGCGCTGTCGTCATCGCCCTTAGCGAGGTATATAAGACCACGCCAGAAATAGGCATAGCTCTCATTTGGTTTCAACTGCAGTACTTGGGTAAAATCGGAAACTGCGCTATCATCATCGCCTTTACGGAAGTAAGCCATTCCGCGATTGTTATAAGCGTCCGCATTTTGGGAATCAAGTTCTATCGCTTTACTAAAGTCTGTGATTGCGCGGTCATCATCACCTCTGTCATAGTATACCAGCCCACGAGCCGAATAAGCGCGCACAAGAAAGTTAAAGACATTGGCATTTGAGGAATCAAGTTCTATGATTTTTTTAAAGTCCGCAATTGCAGAAGAGTAATCGCCCTCATGGAAGTAATACATTCCACGCTTCTTATAGGAATTGGTATCATTTGGATTCCGCGCTATTGCTTGATTCCAGTGTCCGAGGGCTTCACCTCGCGACGCCTTCAGGCGCTTCGAAGATTTCACGGTTATTTCCTTTCTAGTAGCATGTAAAGTAGAATTCTATTCTCTTACTGATTGAATTTCGCCCGCAACTTACCTTTACTTACTGCCGATCAACTGCGAAGGCAATCCTTCAATAATCCGCGCTGACGCGACATTAACATGCACGATACGCTTGATTGCGGCGACGAGGTCGCGCGGGTCGGCGAACCAGCCGTTCGGGTCGTTGAGAATGCCGCTTTCTTTGTCCCGCTTGATTTTGTAGCGGTCAATGTACCACTCCAACGGCGTTCTACCATTGACAACGTACCGATGCGCCTCCTCCGTAGCATGCATCGACTTCCAATCTCCATCGCCCACATCGAACACATGCAACCCTTTCGATTGAACACGAAGGCAAGCTTAAAGTCGATCGTGAGTCCATTTACAGCACCACCCGCGACTTCTTCCCACCGTGGATGCTTGGTTCTGCACACAACCGCTTGCGGAGACCATGCAAGCCTGCATGAACATCCGGATGTGTCTGCTCGGAAATTCCAAGCACCTCAGATAACAACCGCCGATCCAACTCCTGACGTACCACATCCTCGGACATCTGATTGAAGGGCAACATCCTTTTATGTTTCATCTCATCGATAATACGCTCAGCGTTATGCAAAGCAGCCTGATCCAATTGACGCACATCCAACATAGGCATCGAACGTAAAAGCGTCAAACGAATTGCACCTCGACCCGCGTGTACTTTGTTGCAGCGCATCCAGTAACACAATAACCCCAGTGTTGAGTTGCCCCACAAGGCAAAAGCGTAGTCGTAGGAGGGACTCTCAAACAGGACATTGGGCAATAAACGGACACCGATAGCGGGCTTCTCTGTGAAGAGCACCGCTAACGAATTTGCATTAAAACGTAATCCTATATTCTGGTGGATGCGACTATTCCTGTCTAATATTCGTTGGGCTTTATTCCAAGAATTGGAGCGAACGATTCCGTGGGAATCTGGTTCAACGACCATGGTGCGTTGATTATGTGCATTGACATGCCACAAGGCCGGATACAAATCTGTATCGGAGCATCCCTCTTCAATATCAAATGCACCTCGTGCTCCTTTAATCATTGTTTCATCAAAACTGGTCATTGCAATTTCACCGACAGAGCAAATCGGAACTTCAAGCGGGGCATGCTGTTCTGGCAACCAGACACGCCCATTTGCTAAGTGGTGCGCGGTTTGCATCAATGCCAGCTCTTTAATGCGTGAGGTGCTCCATATCTTTTCTAATGGACAATTTAAGGCAGAACCCACTATCTCATCTCCCACCTTGATAGGGTTTCCACCAATCGGCGGATCTTCAAGCTTTCTGACATCCCTGAGACGCTGAATATACTTGGCTATTTCAACTGCCTCTAAATGACTATTTGGCCTGCGGTGCAGACAGACAAAGATGCCGCGTCCGGTGTTTTCCGTTCTGCCTTTGAAGGCAACGACGAGACACTCCGCCATGTTCGTGTCCGCGGAGAAGGCGCAGTTTTCCGTTTTGGCGTCGGCGATGGTGACAACGGTTACCTCGTGATACATAGTAGCCCATAGGTCTCGTACCTTCTGCCAGTCGGGAGAGGTCAGTATCGTCAAGGGAAGCACGAATCCCATCGTGGGCGGATACAGAGATGCCTCCCTATCACTAATTTTTAGCATCCGATCTGCAAGGTCCACGAAGTAGGAACCGAGGCCAGCGTTACTGTGTGCAATGGAAGTCTCTATGCTTCGGAGCGATGCTTTCATCGCCTTGGCAACATCTTCATCCCTATCTCCAAATACAGTTTTGGGAATATCAGGGTTATCAGAACTCGTGTCCGCAGCCGTCCGTGTAAAGGGCGGATTATCGATGACGATATCAAACTCACCGTGCCGAAATTCCGGTCCTTGGGTGCCATCTTCGCTATAATCGCCTCGAACTCTCTCTGAATTGAATAACCCTAATGGATTGGTTGCCTCCGGATTCTCAAGTAAATCCAAAGCTCCTATCGCATATTTGCCATCCGGGCGTTGCGTGCCGTATGCCATAGTGTGAATGCGAGTCTTGCCGATTTTTACATCGGGATATGTACTCGCAATAATTGAGGCTGTGAGGTGGCTAGCATTTGGCATAATATCAGTCCCGACAAGGTTATTTTCTACCATTTGCCGGTGAATGTCTCTCCCACTCCCGCCCCTTTGTTCATGCAGTGCCAAAATCCGCTGGTAAAGTCCGTTTAGCAGTGCCCCGGTGCCGCAAGCAAAATCAGCAACCTTTGGAAACCTATTTATTCCTTCCTCTATGGAAGGCGGCCCGTTGGGTAAAACGAGAGCGGAGAGTAGTGCAACGGACTCGGGACGTGTATAATTAGCCTTGATGAACCTTCGGTCAACAATCAACCGTTGGAAGACAATACCCGCTAACTCATGTACCTGTTCCAACCCTTGTGTAATCAGTCCTTGGGCGTTGTCACACAATATCTGCAACACCTGCCCGACTAACGCATCATCTGTTGCTAGCACCTCTTCCGTAAGACGATAGGCAACATCAAAAATTGGACGATAGTTGACCTGTCGAACCACTTCCCACGCGTTCAAGACTTCATTGACGTTAAGTTGTTCCTCCCCTGTATGGAGTTGGCCAAGGGATGGCACGGTTTCCATTTCCGGTGTGCCGGCAAGCGCGCTCTGAAAAACGAAAGCATTTGTGATGATTAGCATTGCCATCCGATAGGTTTGGTCACCCGCTTCTTGATAGAGGATTTCCTCAATTGTTTCTGTGATGTGGGGGCGCGTCTCTGCGGCAGCAGCAAGGAGGATTGCAGCTTCATTTACGCCGCTCTCTAAATCTTCCGCGGCTTGGGCAACCTTGGAAATGGGGATCGCACCAATTCGGAGCGCCGTGGCAACGTCACTGATGTTGCCGACAAACCAACCGCTATTGGGAAAACGGCGGGGATCGTTAATACGGTGAAACCCATCAATGCTGAAGAGGGCGTAATAGAGGTCATCAGCATCTCGCAGTGCGTCAGGGATTTCGGCACCGCTGAGTTGTCGAAACCGATAGGGGACTCGTAATGCCATGGCGGTTTTAACTGTATCAAATGATGCTAAGTTTTCTCCGAGTCGCTCTTTCGCTTGCTCCTCGCCCTCCAAGTTTGGCGAATGGCGGTTGTCAACCTTTACCTCTATGACTATTGGCTCTCTGCCTGTTTCTGTTACGGTTATATCAGGACGCCTGCTTTCGCGTAGCAGTGTTTCCTGAGATTCAACGTTCCAAGTGTTTCTTCGCTCTCGTAATATATCCGCTATATAGATGGAAATTGTATCCTCATTTCGCATTCGTAGCTCCGTCTTTCTTCCTTGCTGGCACAGATGGACAAACTATGGCGATTGCAATTCCGGCTTTTTGACTGTTGCCCGCTTCTAAGCCGAGGTAAAGTTGTGGTGTTTCTGCCATATCGCGTTGCCTTGTTTGTGTTGAATTTTGTCGTGATTGTGTTTCTCTCAATCCCGCCGCTAACTGGAAACGATCTTGTTCATCTTGGCGGAACAACAGGTTGCCCGTATTGATTCGCTTCGTCTGTTCCCCGCATGAATCCCAGAGTGACAATCAAGATGATAATGCCGATGATTGGAATAATAAATGAGAAGACACCACCAACCCGATTTGCAGCGGTCGTGGCAACGCTTGACCGACACGGCAATCATAGGCCACATCATTAAACCACACAAAATATCTGATAACAATTCAAAAGGCAAGATGACATCAATGACCTCGCCCACCACTGACACCACAACAATCGTAACCCACCCCCACCAGAATTGACTTCTACTAATTCGTCCGTCGAGATAAAAGTACAAGTGCTAGAGGTCTGTGGGGTGTCGTAACTCGAATCGTAAACCTGCATTGTCTTCTTCACACGCGCACGTTGTGCCGCTCGCCCTCCCTGAGTTTCGCGTTCTTGTCGTTCCTCTGCGCCGAATGCCTAAATCTCAATGATTTTCTAGTATGCGCGCTGTACCTTCTGAAAGCGTTCAGCTGCGTCGTCAGAACAATCATTGTCCGGGTGGATGAATTTCACTAGGTTGCGCCATGGCTTTAATCCTAAGCTGTAAAATGCTTCACTGCGCGTCATTTTCCCACTCCGGCACTTTGCGACAGGAGATACTTTGCCTGGTCCTCCTTTATCTCTTGAACATACTTTTTCATGGTGCCAGTGGGATGCAGAATAATCTCGCCTTCAATTAGTGCATCCTCAATTGCTTTAGTGATTTCTAACAATGAATAGGACTTACGCGGAGCAGATAGACACGGACAGTAAAAAGCAGTAAAATAACGAACGAGGAGGTAAGTATGGTGAAACCAACCCGGCTTGATTACTGTCAGTATCTGCTGAGCAGTCCAATTAACTATACCTTAACGCACTTCGCCGACCACAGCGAAGATTTCAGTCATGATATGATAAACCGTTATCTGGCGGGAGATTGTATTCCTCCTCGCTTGGTGTGGGAAAACGTTAAACCTCATCTGGTTCAAGTTGAAGAAGGATATGTCATCTTTGATGACACGGTTTTAGATAAAAAGCACGCTAGGCATATTGAGTTAGTACGTCGTCAATACAGTGGCAACGCCCGGGGTGTTATCAACGGCATCGGAGTAGTTACTTGTGTCTATGTGAATCCACTGCTAGACCGTTTCTGGGTAATTGACTACCGGATTTACGACCCAGAAGGAGACGGCAAAACGAAGTTAGACCACGTCAGAGACATGTTATCTCTACTGGTCTACCAGAGACAACTTCTCTTTCAAGCAGTGCTGATGGACAGTTGGTATGCTACCAAAACCGTGATGCTACACATTGAAAACTTGGGAAAAGTCTACTACTGCCCACTAAAAACCAATCGGCTGGTTGACGATTCAAACGCCACTAAACCGTACCAACGCATTGACAACTTAGCTTGGACACCGACCGAACTTCATGAAGGCAAACGTATCAAAATCAAAGGGTTTCCCAGAGACCACAAGGTGAAATTATTTCGGGTGGCGTCTGATACCGGACGCACGGATTATGTCGTCACTAACGACTTAGCACAAAACGACACTTCAGTGACACAACAGGCGTGTAACTGGCGGTGGAAGATTGAGCAATTTCACCGTGAAGCCAAACAACTCACCGGTCTCGAAAAATGTCAATGTCGATTGGCACGGATTGTTCGCAACCATATCGGTTGTGCATTGTTAGTTTGGATTCGACTTGCAACTATGGCGTACCAGACTGGACGAACCATTTATCAGGTTAAACACGGGATGCTGGAAGCGTATTTACGACAACAGTTAAAATCTCCGGCTATTAACATGGTGCTTGCGTAAGTCCTAAATGAATTAAAGTTTTGTTGAGTCCCCGATTTAATGCCATGCGCACGATTGCTTCTGAGTGCGACAGTCCCGTTTGTCCAAGCGTGTTTCGGAACTATCTTTCCCTTTTCTGTTGCGATTTCATCAGTAAACAAATACACAGTTAGCGCAATTGTTTTCTCTCCGTGTTTAGCTTCGTGTTCGTCCATCTTGAGATTCCTCCTTAAACGCGCCTCGTTATTGGTTTCAACATAGTTAATGCCGTACCCTCCCCTGTACGGGAGCGAGAGACGGTACGGCACCTCAACACACCTACCACCCCTCGCTGGCCGTAGCAACATCGGCAAACGAGGGATATGTCTAGCTGTTTACTTTTTCTCAGTCAGCTAGAGATCCATTTTTAAAATCAATGATTCAAGTTTAGAGCGATGGCTTTCAAGTAACTCGGACATAGCCTCGTCCAGTTGTGATAGCAGAGCACGATATTTGCACACTAATTCACGAGCGGCTGCGTCCGGATCTTGACAGATTTGGTCGTAACAAAAGTCTTGCAACTCTTGGCTGCGATTCCATGCGTTCTGAGCTATCGCTAATCGAATGTCAAAACCCAGAGGGAGTAACAACGGGATTACCTTTTCGCATCGGACGCCTGCTGCCGCGCTAAGAGCCTCTCTAATCGAATCTTCGTACTTCAGAACGCGATTTACGACGTTGGAACATACGTCTGCCTCTAGTTGTTCTTCGACAATGGCGAAAGCTAACAACCATTGAGCATTTTCGTCTCCCAGCCGGGCTATTTGCAAGGCATTAGTAATTGAAATTTGCCCCTCGTCAACCTTCCATCGAATGCCTTTAGGTAGCTGAAAGATGCGGCGCCTTGTGCTCAAGGTGCTCCCTCCCACTTTTTGGAAGGCGCGTGCCATTTCTTGGTACGAGCCATAATCCTCATATAAAACGTCCACAGCCTCCCCAATTTCAGAAGGTTTTTTGCCTTGCGGGTCGGTCAAATACTCACGTGCGGTATCCTTATCCACCTTTTAGTGTCTCCGCTATCATGAGGTTTATGATGATAGATTTGTCTTCCACGCCGTGACGTTCACCCCATTTCAAAAAATTATCATACAGTTGCGTAGGAATGACAACATCAACCTTCAGCTTAATCGCCTCAAATTTCTCCTTTACATATTGGTTTAACCCATCAGTGGTGGCGGGGTGTTTCAATTCGTTCATAGCCTCGACAGCAAATGCTTTGCCTTCTTTCGATGGCTGTTGCTGAACCCAATTTGCCCGCTCTATCATTTTCTGACTTGAATTGTCAGGGCGCATTCGGTCATAGGTGTTTTTCACAATCGCTAACGCCTGATTCTTAGTGAGAAAGTTCTTGTCTACCAATTCCATCGCTTCATCAGGAAGCACGGACAACCCAAAATAATCCACCACAGCGCCTTGCTTTACGCCTAGAAACTTGGCTGCAAGCTCAAGAGCTTGTTCTCCCGTGTACCCATTACCCTTATAGTGATTGTAGAAATAGCTCGCCCAGTAGGCTTTATCGGACATCAATAATTCTCCGCGACGCTCGTTTTCACCCCAAGAGCGCCGAATAGCATCTTCATCACTAATGTCTTCTACAACAACAGCAGGGATTTCCGACAGCTTCAGTTCTAAACACGCCGCTAGCCTACATTGCCCAGTAATATGCTGAAATTCGTATCCGGATGCGGGGTCTGGGTGGGGGCGAATGACGATTGGCTGGTCGGGCCAATAGCCGTGTTCTTGAATAGAGGATTTAATTTGCTCTACATTATCTTCGACACCGAGCCTGCGAACGTTGACATCACTTTTAGGATCGATTTTACTGACTAAAATCTGCTTAACTTCGCTCATTGTAAATCTCCTTATTAGATTAAAACCTTAGCACAAGTTTTGCGCCGATTCGATTGTTCGATGAAATCGGCGCTAACCGAAACTGGCACCTGACTAACAAAGCACCTACATAACTGAACTAATTTCAGTCCGCTTTTCGTCGTGGCAGATGAGGCAATGCACTCATTGTCTATCCCGCGCAGCACTTCCAAGTTGTCGCGCGTGCACGTTGTGCGGGGAGGGCGTTGGGGTTAGGCATTTTGTGTTTGAACAAGTTTATGGTACTCGTCACATTCGTGAATGGGCCACGGGCCGCCCAGTTCATCAAAGAAAACCTTACACCCACAATCACGCTGAAAGTAGAAAATAGGGTCTTGGTGGCAATATTGAAAATGTGTCCTCCTCGTGTTAGCATTGCACCCCTCGCCGTGATTGCCTCTACCAAAATATCGCAAAATACAGCATCTCCTTCTGACCGTTTTGTGCAGTGACGGTGAAGTAACGATGGTAAGGGCAGGCTCTTCGCGATAGCCTGTGGGGTGCAAGACATCGCCGCTCCGTGATATTGATTCGAAACTCTGAATTGTTATTTTTGGGGTTACGCATTCACGCATCGTTCACTGTGTCAAAGTGGTTGAGGGCGGTCACCGGGATTGGCGACCGCGCTCACCAAATGCGATACATTTAGACTATCAGATCCCACCCCGACTGTCAAACGGTCATTTATCATCGCACTTTCTATGCTCATCATTCTCCTGATTGTCGCGGAATTACATAAGGAATTCTTGAATTCGATAAAAACCGTTACACTCTTTCTTCCCTTCCCGTGCGATTCTTATCGTGCCACGGCGTCTCATGTGTATCCGCGTGCGCACAGATTCGCGCAATGACATTCCAGACCAGCCGTCAATTTGACAGCGGCGACCGCTTGCGAAATCGTAGCAGGCGATTTGCCCAGTTGATGCAACTCCGTGATATATTCCGAGAGCAGCCCATCATCGAGGACACGCCCCGCAAGCTAGGCTTCCATTTTCTTTGGCGCGTGGCGATGGGCTTTGAACGAGTTTTCGGAGACCCCATCCCGAATCAACCCTGCGGTCTCAACCGAGACTTGCAACGGCGTCTCCAGCCGAATTTCAGTCGCAAGCTCATACCTACCGTCTAGCCTCTCTGGTATTGCATCCATCAAGCACCTCCTTTTACTTTAGCCGAACCATAGCGTGCATTCGGGACATTAAATGTCTGAACATTATTGCCAATCACTGCCGATAGCCGTTCTTGTCCAATGTGGACACCGCACCGTTGCCGTATTCGTTGATTCCAATCACCGCCGCGCCCTCTCCTTTGCCGCTTAATTCGACACGCCCCCCATGTTCATTGACACTGAGCAACGCACCCGATTTCCCGTCCTTGCCATAGGCAGCGACTCTCCCCCCATCGTCATCGGCAAGGAGCCACGCCGCCGGGTTCCCGTCCTTGCCAAAGATAGCGACTTCCCCCCCATGTTCATGGACATCGAGCCACGCCGCCGGGTTCCCGTCCTTGTTATAGACAGAGACTTTCCCCCCATCATCATCGGCACGGAGCATCGCCGCCGGGTTCCCGTCCTTGCCATAGACAGCGACTTCCCCCCCATGTTCATCGACATCGAGCCACGCACGCGATTTCCCGTCCTTGCCAATGACAGAGGCAATCCCCCCATCGTCATCGGCACGGAGCCACGCCGCCGGGTTCCCGTCCTTGCCAAAGATAGCGACTTCCCCCCCATGTTCATGGACATCGAGCCACGCCGCCGGGTTCCCGTCCTTGTTATAGACAGAGACTTTCCCCCCATCATCATCGGCACGGAGCATCGCCGCCGATTGCCCGTCCTTGCCATAGGCAGCGACTCTCCCCCCATGTTCATCGACACCGAGCGCTGCCGCCGATTGCCCGTCCTTGCCATAGGTAAAGACACGCCCCCCATGTTCAGTGGTTGTGAGAAGCACCCCCATTTTTCCATCCGCATCAACCACCGTCAATCTGGTACACTCAATCTCGCCGAATTTATCCTTTTCTGCTGTCAGTGGCGACATCATCGCGCCCAACATGCCCAGAAATACCAACGCGCCGCCAAAAGCCATGTATCTGAATTTCTCTCTTGTATTCATTGAAACTCCTCTCTTTTTGATACATATTTTGGGGTTCCGGAGGTCCAGCCCCCTTCACTGTGTATAAAGGTAATTATACACTTAACTTAACCTAACCGTCAGCACTTATTTTACAAGATATTTACAAGCGATATTATGTTATCGTCCCATGGTGTCGTAAAAAAAGAAACATGTAATTACCCTCAAACACTGGACATAATACAGCGCCGGAATTTATAATTTAATATCATCGGGACGGACATTAGAAAAGGAGGAAACGAAAAATGTGCGGACGATTCACGCTAGCCGCCAACATGAAGTGCCAACGTTTATTGAGACCACAATTGAGCGAAGTTAAGACAATGGTCTAAATTTCCGATGGCAATACAGTGAAGTTTGGAATCGTCGTTTTGTTAGAAGGGATGAGAACTCTATCGCACTCGCTATTCCCTCGCTTGATCGTTGGGTTTCGCCGTTGGCTTAACCCAACCTACAAGATCTAAGTTGATGGTGTGGAATATGTAACGGTGTATTTCGGGCGGGACGAATTTGGCATTTCGGAGATTTTAAAAGCGTTGGGTTACGCTCTGAGAATATTTCCAAAGCCACGGTAGAGAAATTGGGACGATGTACGTGCGCAGTAACGTTGTTGGAATTACCCGCTTAACCCAACCTACGAAAACTGAGTGTACGGCATAATTTGCGGCATCTTATGGGCATATAGACATAAGATGGATCGCAATAGGACGGCTCAGGTGTTCTATACGATTGGGTTCATGCTTGGCGGGGTTTTCGGCTTTATCTCTGGGATTGTTACATCGGACGGCAACGACACATTATTGCCTGGGTTCATTGGGATGTTTATCGGCTCCGCCGCGATCCTTATTGCTCCACAATTAAGCAAGAATCTGAACAATTGACAATGAATACATGACCCCCACGACGATAGCGTTCCGCTGCGCTACAAGTCTATGATTCTTGGAATGTGGAAAGCAAGATTTAATCAAGAGGTCAGTGGCGTATCGGCTAACTTACTCCTCCTCTGCCTTATCAATAATCTCCTTTGAATCTTCAATTAAACGTGACACGAGCGCGTCCGGAAGTACAACCTTATTCCCTCGCGCTAAGGTGCTAAATTTGATTCGGGCTTATAGTGGAATCGTCGAATTCTTATCTTTAACAAACGCCTTTGCGAGATTAACTGCATACAATCGGAATCTATCGTCTGCGCGCCCAGTTGGCGCACCAAATCACAGCGCTGCGCCCTAAAACTCCCAGAAATCCACCACTATTCCAACACCCGGATCGCAGCACACCACTCCTCTCCGACCTGCGGGCAGGGGTCCAGGAGCGAACGGCATCATGCAGTAGAGATTTATTGATGAGATTCAACACTGATTATATTCCCATTTAAATCTACTTTTACGCGGATTGTGTTGGTGACGACAGCCCCAAGGACGTTTGTCCCTCGGTATCTCATGTTGATGATACGATAGCCTTCTTCCTTGTGAGATGTAAATGTGGTCTTTACATGCTCGAAGGACTTGGGGTTGTGCATCTTCGATTGGACGTATTCCATAGTGTTCCAATGCTGGAATCCCCACCCTGCAAATTGAGATTTAAGTTGCTCGAAGTTTTGCTTAATAGAGACCGCGTTTGCCTTCGCCTCCTCCATGGTCCGAGTGAGTTCTTCGGGGCTGGCGGTTAGTTGGAAGGTGCCTCCTTGAACTTCCACGTAGAGGACATGCCGAGGATGGCCGTCTTTTTCTTCTGGCGACCCTATCCTTTCTATTTGACCGCCTATGATAATATCTGTGATGGCGTCGAGACGGTGGAGCCTCAATAGGTTGAATTGCTTTATTGCAGGATGTTTCGTGGAATCGGGTATATTGAAGACCACAATACTGCGGATTTTTATGTTGGGAGGGAGGGGAGATTTCGGGGGAATAACACCTACGCTCCCGCTCTCTATGTAACTGAGTTCAAACACTTGAACATTGTCGGTGGGAAGTGTCTCAAAATGATAGTCTCCGCTAATAGGGTCTATATTACCCAACTCGCTCAGATTCCCTTTGAATTGTCGCATTGCACTGATTAACGCATCTGGATGTCCTCGTGCAACTATCCAGTCGCCAATCTTAAGCCCTTGTTCTTCGGGGGTTTGTGTCCAGTCAACGGTCTTATATTGGATTGGCGTTGGCACTGGTTCAATAGCCGGTGGTTCCGTTGCATCCGATGCCTCTTTTTCTTGTCTCGCCTTGTCTAGTTCTTCTTTTGGAACAAAAATGGCGACAAGGGTTGCAACAATGATCGCGAAGGCGATGCTACCGAGTGCCGAGATCCAAAGGATTTTCCATAATGTTTTGAACATAAAATTTCACCTTGGTTGGAGGAAATCTTTCACCATACGTTCCAGCACGCGCCACACAATCCAAAAAGCAGCGCACTATTTTCATTCTGCCTGAGATTTGTTTCATATTTGCGTTTAGCTTCACGTGCATGCCCTCGGACGCGCAGATGGGGTTAAACTTCAGCACGAAAAAGGATTCTCGAGCTCAAAAAACCCTGGTGTGTGTGAGAAATACTTAGATGGACTGTGAAATAATCGCTCAAACACAGTAGTGGTGTAGGTGCATCGCGTTTTGAGACCGTATTTTTCCGAATATCTTTTCACGCCTTAAAAATGCAACAAAGACATCGCTAAACCTCGCCGTTTCCCACTGCGTTTTTTTGCGCTTCTGGTGATGCTTCGGCAAATCGGTGCGTTGCACGAACGTAAACTTCGCCGCGCCAAAATTCTAACTCAATGATATCGCCTAATGCAAGTGTTGTTTCCCGCTTCACAGGGTACTCGTGGGATTCGATTATCGTTTACGTTCCCAACGCTTATTTACGGCATTGTCTTCGGTACGGGTTCATGGCATTGGTCCTTAATACCCGCGCGAGCGATGCTGCAAACCTTTTCATTCTATCTTCCCTCTTGTGCACTATAACCATAAACCATAGCCTATTGTTAAGCGAGAGTTTGTCCGTGAATTCCATCCGCGTTTTCAAGATTTCCAAGACTCTAGGATTCTTGAAAGCAAGCATTCACATTTTCTCTTGACAACCGATACGAGAAATTATATAATTTTATCGTGTTATATTTTTTGTAACAACACAACGCCGCAACACCGGCAACATTGGGAGGGGGTTACCGTGAAAGCAAAAGACACTAAGACGAGAAAGTGGTACAGGCAGAACCCGCGCCAAACTGCTTGCAAGCAATACGTGTTTTCAATAGAAGCGGATGTTTACGACAATTTCAAACGTCACGCCTTTCGGAAAGGTCACTCAATAAACAGCATGGTCGGAGAGCTTATCAAGCGTGAGCTCCGCAGTGAGGCGGACACGGATAGCACCACTACCGCCCCGAGACCTGAACCAATCACGGCACTTGACAAAGGAAATGACGGACGTAACCCAATATGACGCGCCACCAAGGCTATCCCAACACGAGCTGACCGGAGTTTTGGTATGACATTCCCTATCGAAATAATAGCAATTGCAATCGTAGCTACGTTAGTGCTTGTTGGCTTGGTATATCTCGGCTTACGAATCGCAGGATTCATCTGGCGTTTCACAGTAACGGTGCATCGCAAGACGTTAATTAAGGAAATGATACAGTGTTCCTTAGTGATAGCTTTATTCGGCGTGATTGACACTAACTGTACACCAGGCACCTTCTTTTATCCTGTATGGCACTGGATAGAAAGCGCCTTCCCTATAATCGGATATGTAATCATTTTAATGGGCATCGCTTACCTGTTCTTGCCTAATATGCCCGGAAAAAACACGGCTGAGGACTTCTACGCATTGCCGATATTAAACTCGTTTCGAATTTTACGCAAAATTAAGAGTGAACCATAAAGGCAAACCTCGTTACTAACAGACCTTATTGCCTTGGCAACGATGCCAATCCAATAGCTGTTAAGGCTTAAAAAAAATGCCCTAGCCAGCGGTCAACCAGCTAGGGCAATGTCGTTTTCTCGTTGTGTGGCGAAAAAACGAATAAGGAATTCAAATCTTACTTATGGAAAATTTTAACACATTTCAATTTTTAGTGTCAAGTGTTTATATTTGGCGCTTCAACAGGAGGGTGTCAGATTCCGGTAAATCTACGAATCGACGCCCTTTTTTTGTTCGCAATAAACCATCTGAACTAGCTGCGACATTTATGAGCCGAGATTCTTAACTCCGGAACACAACCATGAGCACACCAAACTCAACCAATCCGCCAGACTACTATCTTGAGGAATTGTCCAAAATCACTGGTGAAATAGTGAAGCAGTCAAGCAGCGGTAACTACATTTACCGCGGCGAGCCTGAAACCTATAATGAAAAACCCGACTACGGCAAGGTATCCTCAACTCTCTACCGGAAGTATCCTACAGGTACTGATTCACGTACTCTATCCCTACTTCAGCAAGAAACCCTCAACGACCTCAAAGGCTACCTATCTGCATACGAACAAAAAGATAACTTTGAAATCTTGACTGAGCTTCAACATTACGGAATTGAAACCAATCTAATAGATTTTACTTCCGACTACCACATCGCTCTCTTCTTTGCCTGCAACGGCTCTCATGACAAAGATGGTAGAGTCATCTTACTTAAAAGAACAGACGAAATAAACATTAAATACCAGATTAAAAAGCCCCTAAGTCCGCAAAACCGTGTAATCGCCCAGAAGAGTATATTCGCCCAGCCGCCCAAGGGTTATCTAGACTTTGAAGACATTACCATTATTCCTGTACCCGCGAACCTCAAACAATGGATTCTGATTCACCTCCGGAAATTCCAAGACATATCTACTAAAAGCATCTTCAACGACTTGCATGGATTCATACAGCATCGCAATTTGACATGGTCGGATGAGGCAAGACAACCCCTTGTGTCAGCAGACAAAAGACTCGATACGCTTCCGCCTCAAAGGCCATCCAATGAAGAACTTGTGCAAACGCTCGTACCCGCAATTAGAAGCTACAATTCAGCAATACAATTTTCCCCGTATGACGCTAAGATCTATTTTAATCAAGCATTCTGTTGCGCACATTTAGGTGACAAAAATCGTGCCCGTGCCATTGAGATTCTCACCAAAGCAATAATGTTGAAACCTGATTATGCCCAAGCTTATACACTTCGCGCGCTTATGTATTCCCTTGGGGACGACCACGTCCGTAGCATACTTGATTACAACAGTGCGAAAACTCTCGATTCCGACTATCCCACGGCTTATTTCCATTGTGGCATCGAATGGTTAATATTGCAAAAATGGGACAATGCCAGATTCGATCTGCTGGCTGCAAAGGAGAAAGGTGAGGACATTGTTGCTACATTTTGTAGATGCCACACAAGCGTCAAAAACTTTGAGCAGAAACATGACGTGAAGCTGCCACAAGACATCGCTGCCATGCTACAGCCCGTACAACTGCCTCAAACATAAAGGACATAGCCGCATGGATAACTCGCCAAGCAGCCGAACATATCGCCAGCGAAAACATACACCCACGGATCTCGACAAACAAATAGACTGGATCGCAATCGCACCCGATGTCGCGGTGCGCCTAAAGGGCGAGCCGCGAACGAAATCGGAAAAGGAGTGGCGATGGGGCAGCAAGGGCAGTTTCGCGCTCTACCTTGAAAATGGGACATTCTCTGACTATGAGGATGGCGTCACAGGTGGCGTGATTGACATGGTGGAGCATTGCGAAGGTTTGGCGAGCCGAAAGGAGGCTGTCCAGTGGCTGAAAATGAACGATTACCTTCCCAGAAGCGGCACCTCGCCCCGACCGTGCGTGCCGACTTCGAAACCAAAAACTGCTCCCAAGATTACAAAACCGCCTCCTAATCCAGGAGAGCTAGAGTATGGATTAACCCTATGGAATGATGCCCGCCCGGTGCCAACAGAATCAGAGCATCCAGCGCGACGGTGGAGCCGTGGGCTGCTCCCATTAACAACCCAGATGCCACACTCAATCCGATTTCACTCTAGGAAGGAGTTTGTCATATGTTGCGTCGCAACCTTGAATCGCTGGATTGACGCGTTCCCCAAGACACCTGCTCCCCAAGCTGTGCACGCCATCGCTATCGACTCGACGGGTAAAAAGCGATGCCCCGTAGGATGGGACACAGATGACAAAAGAACATACGGACGCGTTCACGGATGTGGGGTTTTCGTCATCGGAAGCCCCGACATCAGTATCATCAACATCTGCGAAGGAGTCAAGGACGCCCTCGCTATCTACGAGAGAGAGCCCGGCGGCGTCATCGCTTCACTCACAACCTTCAGCAAACTTACGAATCATTACTCGTTGATTAAGCACATCGCCGAACGTAATCCTGTGATTTTCCCAGACATGGACGAAGCAGGAAAATTAGCGACTGAAAAACTGACACGAGCGTTGCGTAGAGCTGGAGCAACCGTTAAAATACGACTGGGCGTGGAAGGGCGCGATCCTGCAGATTCAGCACTAAAGGGGTGGCTATGAATCACTTTGACAAATCGACTGAAATATCAGAACCGCCGTCTCAGGCGGATCTCTTGGCTAACGACCTTAAAGCGATGTTTGGCTTGGACTATGACGAGACCAATCAGCCGACGATCCAAACAACCCTCGACAATGATTCTGGAGAAAAAAACGCCGCCAAGATGAAGCGAATAATTGACCCGTCCACCAATCGTTTAGGAGAATCCCTTCGGCACTCAACAGATGCGGGAATACACGATCGCCCGCGCACGCATGGGACTGGCAGAACTACTGATGGTCATGCTTCATCGTCGCCGTGGCGCCTCCCCGACGACGATGAACTGATGAAAGAGCTTAAAGTCATGCGAGCCGAGTATGAAGCCTTTCTCAATTCCGCACACCCTGACGTCGCCGCCGCGATGAAGGCACGACTGCCGCCCAATGCGTTAACCATTGAGAACCTCAAGAAAGTGGTCAGTGACCGGCAAAGACAAAAACAGTAAGACGTTTTCCTGTGCTTTTACTGGTCACTGTCCCTTTCACTTTCCATATCTGGTATTTTGGATACCCACCGATCACCCTAATCCCTAAGCGCAGTTCCCGCACGATGTTTTGACTCGCCTTACTGGCTACATTTCACCCGACAAGTAACGATTTCACTAGTCTCTGACTCTTTATAGGATTCTTGGCGCCAGAACGATGCTACGCCGATTATTCGACTAGTCAGGGACATCTGTCATTGTCCTAGTTGCTTCAAGGATAATGAAACTGAACTTGCCCCCATCCTTTAGCTAGAAATGAAGGCGATTCAAACCGTTACGTAAAGTTTCAACGCCTGAAATTGTTGGCTATACACCTAGCGGCGATAAAATCGTGCTGAAATAGTCCCTCCAACATATTATTCTTAAACGTGGTTCATCACGGTGTTTCATTTATCTGACTTTAATTTGTCAAAATTTTGGCAATCATGATATAATAATAGTGGAGGGTATTGAATATGCGACTACACCACCACGCAATCATTGTCAACGATATGGACAAAGCTATAGAGACCTTCTGCGAGTTGCTTGGGATGAAGTTTATCCTTCGCCATCCGGGAGTGGGAGAGATACAAGAGGTTGCTTTTGTTGAGGATGTCCACACAGGTCACAGGATGGAGCTCATCCTGAAACCTGACGGCAAATCCGGAGAACTGGATCACATCACATTTGAAGTGGATGATGTGGATATAGCATTCGAAAGGCTCAAGTCGCAGGGTCTAGTGGTCGGTGACGAGCCAACTGATGTCGCCGAGGGGAATTTCCAATTCAAGAAGATTCACTCGAGCGGCTGTCGGTTGGCACATCTGTTTGCGCCGAACAAGCTCAAAATTCAGCTCATCAAGTACGATTGAGGAACTTATTCATGACTCAAGCGCTCATTCACCACTTTCAGACATTCGGCTTTATCCATTGCAAGGGGTTTTTCTCGCCGCGGGAAACCCAAGTGCTTTCAGATGCCTTCGACTCCGCGATGAAGACGGCACGTGATGGTGCCGCGCCTCCCGAGTGGGGCCAACCGAGGCAACAAGTCAATTTCTTGCTGGATCCATTTGTTCCGTTCTTCGACCTTAATCCTGATGTGTTCTATCCCCTATTGACCGATCAGAGATTTGTCGACATCTTCAGACGTTTACTTGGGGACGATTTCATTCTGCCCGCAAGCGAAGGCATCCTGCATACGGGAGATAGTGCCTGGCACCACGACAACATTGCTCCGGATAACTTCTTCACAATGAGAGCTCATATCTATCTGGATCATCTCGGAAATGAAGATGGATGTCTGAACGTTGTTCCGGGAAGCCATTTCACGGCGTATCGCCAGGCGCTGGGGCGCGATCGGGACGGACAAGTTTTGAATGCTATCAGGGCATTGAACATGCGTCCGGAGGAGGTGCCGGGCCGGTATCCAATTGCGAACGCGCCGGGGGATGTGATTTTTATGAATCATAAGCTGTTTCACGCCGCGTTGGGCAGCAAGGGCTATCGACGCTGTATCCACATTAACGCGACGAAGGCTGCGCATACGCACTCTGAGCCGGAATTGGTTGAGGCACTAAAAAACCACCTCAATAATGGATGTGCCGAAGTGCGCATTACAGCCGCTGCTGCGCTGCGAAGGATTGGCACCGCCGAAGCGTTGAAAGTTCTCAATCAAAAAGGGCAGGAATCCTCAGACACCAGAAAGAGAGCAAGTGAACAGCAAGTTATAAAGTTGCTTAGGTCGAATTAAGCCCGTGCGGACTGACATTGAGAGGACAATTAGGACCAAAATACGAGTGCAAGTGATACGACGACCACAAGAATTTTGATTTTCCCTTATAAGGATGGTTTACTGGGGATGCGTTCGTGCTACACACATCTGCAAGTCTGATTGTAGAACAATGACAAAACCTGAAAATAGAAATGAAGAGGAGACGGTGAATACGATATCCGGCGATTTTGAACAACCTACTGACTTCATCCGACAGATTATCAATCAAGACTTGAAGACAAACAAGTACGGTGGTCGAGTTCATACACGGTTCCCACCGGAGCCAAATGGCTATATACACCTAGGCAGCGCCAAAGCCATCTGTATCAACTTCGGTATTGCCGAAGATTACGACGGTCTTTACAATCTACGATTCGATGACACCAATCCCACCAAAGAAGATGTTGAATATGTGGAATCAATTAGAGACGATATTCGATGGCTTGGCTTTGATTGGGAAGATCGGGAATATAATGCATCGGACTATTTTGAGCAACTCTATGGATATGCAGTACAGCTAATCAAAAAAGAGGTAGCATATGTCTGTGACTTGAGCCCGGCGGAAATTCGATATGGAAAGTATCGCGGCACCTTGACTGAACGGGGATTGGAAAGCCCTTATCGTAACCGTTCTGTCGAAGAGAACCTGGAGCTATTTGAGCGCATGCGCGCGGGCGAATTCCAGGCAGGCTCTCGTACTCTTCGGGCGAAAATTGATATGTCATCTCCCAATTTGAACATGCGGGATCCTGTCATGTACCGCATTCTATATGCGACGCATCATAGGACAGGTGATAAATGGTGTATCTATCCGATGTACGACTTTACTCATTGCATTTCTGATTCCATTGAAGGCATCACACATTCGCTCTGCTCCTTGGAATTTGAAAATAATCGTCCCTTATACGACTGGTTTCTCAACCAGTTAGATATCTATCATCCGCAGCAAATTGAGTTCGCTCGCCTCAATGTCAGCTATACCGTGCTAGGTAAGCGAAAGTTAATCCAATTGGTTGAAGAGGGTCATGTGAACGGGTGGGGCGATCCACGGATGCCTACGCTGTCCGGCTTGCGCCGGCGCGGCTACACACCGGAGGCGATTCGAGATTTCTGCAGTCGAATTGGAATTGCCAAAGCCGATAATGTAGTTGATATTGCGCTGCTGGAGTATTGCGTTCGCCAGGACTTGAACAAACGCGCGCCGCGTGTGATGGCGGTATTATCACCGCTTAAAGTAATCATTGACAACTACCCAGAGGGCAAAGTGGAGGAGTTAGATGCTGACAACAATCCGGAGGACCCCAGCACCGGAACACGAAAGATTCTATTTTCTCGCGAACTGTACATCGAACAGGAAGACTTCATGGAAGCCCCGCCGAAGAAATTCTTCCGTTTAGCGCCGGGGCGTGAAGTCCGGCTGAAACATGCGTATTATATTAAGTGCGATCGGGTAGTTAAGGATGAGAATGGAGAAACGGTTGAACTGCATTGTACATACGATGCTGAGACACGGGGCGGGTGGTCAGAAGATGGGCGCAAAGTTAGAGGCACGCTGCACTGGGTTTCGGCAACACATTCGCTTGAAGCTGAGGTCCGCTTGTACGATAATCTCTTTATAAAACCCAACCCGGACGATGTGGAAGATGGGGATGATTTCAAAGCCAACTTGAATCCAAATTCGTTGACGATATTGAGTTCGTGTCGAGTTGAGTCCGGTTTAGCAGGCGCTGCGCCGGGAAGCCGCTACCAGTTTCTAAGGCAGGGTTATTTCTGTGTTGACCGCGACGCTTTCGGCGAAAAACTCATTTTCAATCGGACGGTATTATTACGTGATACTTGGGCAAAAATCCAGAAGGCGCAGAAACGCTGACAAATACGGCTTGTCGTTTCTGCAATCTCTAGGATGGCAATAGCTTATTATTTGCCGGTTTTTGACTCATCCCGAGCCGATTCACCTGATTTTTCAAAAGCTTCTTCTAGATATTCATAAGACTCATTCGGCTGCTTTCTTGCTTTTTCGCTGGAGTGCGTTTCAGCAATGTAATCCACGTGAAATTTGCGAATGGACATCACAGGGTAGGGTCCATCAAAGCCTACGATTTTCCCCTTGACCTCAACTGTCTCATCGCCTTGGTCTCTACTAGCTTTTTGTCTTAACTGGTGGAACTTTTCGTTATTGCTAAATACAATTTTCTCATTCCAGCGGTCCGCAACCAACGCATGGTTGATAACTGATGTTTCAGCACGCCAACGCCTCCAAAACGGAACGTTGCGGAGATAACTGCGTGACCAGCCGGCGTGTGCGAAGAGGCTTCCAGTCACCGTGGCTTCGCTTTTGGCAACCCTGGGACGCGGACCTATCTGGCTTCCTCGGAAACGCTGGTCGCTCAATTGGCGTATAATATTATACACGTCAAAAGTGTAATATTCGCTATATTTATTCTTACCCCGTCGTGGGGTAATTTCGACCACTGTTGCGAAATGGCGTTTACGCTTCTTCTTATCGTAAGCAGGTTTAAACACTACATCTTCTGGATTTGCCCACGGTTTTAACAAGCGCCGAATCTGTCGAGCATCGTCATTGCTGACGAAACCAGAAAGTTCGATTTGGATATTTTCAACTCCTACATCGCCTGATGCAGCGAATTCTATAAACAAGAAAACGGCGAGGCAAAGACTGATGACTTGTAACCCGATTAATTTCAATGTACTCTCCTCCTTAGTGTTCTGGGACAATAACGAACAACTGAGCAAGTTATATGCCATAATTTTCTAGTGCCATTGAGCAAGGGATGCTGAAATAGGCTTAATCTAACAGACATCCTTGGTTGACATCTGAACTTAACTGTACAATTATACCCTATATTCGGCGAAGAGTTTCAAGAAATATCGATCGAAAACTTCCCAACTTTGGGTCGCCTACACTTCGCTGTTTCAGTCAAAATCCCGCAAAGCTCTTCAAATCCAAGCCTAGCTAGAAAATCGAGCAGTGAATCAGAAGGTACACGGAGAAGGAAAATAAGAATCAAATGTCTCCTTAATTGATGATACCATTTGCGATGTTCGCCCTTTCCCTTCTACTCACTTATTACTAACCAAGGTCTGCTCTCAGCAGCATCTGTGAGCTTAGGTTTTGACTTGGGGGATCAAAAAGTGTGGCAATCGTCGTGTGACCTGTAGCAAAAGTGATACCCTAACAAAGTAAGCCACCCTTTCAAGTTTCGCAGATAATCTATAGAGAGGTGTGGAAGGAAGAAATGCTTGATGCGATCACTCATCATTCGGTGTCAGAGCAATTTGATTCGTTTCTAAATCTTAATATGCTATACTGAAAAAAACTGAATACGCTGTGAGTAGAGGACAGTTTATGGACAGGTTTGGAGTTGGTGTGATTGGTTGCGGCGTTATGGGCAGAAGCCTTGCACATAGTGCGCAAGCGCTTGAGCACGTCGATGTTCTACGTGTTAGCGATTTAGATGAGGGTCTTGCTAAGAAACTGGCGGCGGAGGTTAACGCCGAGTACAATCTCGATTACAATGACCTACTGGCAGATGAGTGTATACAGGGGGTGTTAATTGCATCGCCACCGTTTATGCACTGTCAAATGGCTGTTGATGCTGCCATTGCGGGCAAGCACGTTTTCTCTGAAAAACCGATGGCGCCTACGCTGGAAAGCTGTGATGCGATGATTGAAGCCGCTCAGAGGAATGGCGTGAAATTAACGATTGGATTGGTTTGTCGATTTCACGCCACCCACTCAAAGGTGCGCGAAATCGTACTCAGTGGTCAACTGGGAAATCCTGTTTGCATGGTGATGCATCGAATTGGCGGCCCTTGGGATAGCGATAGCTATGGGACGAACTGGCGTTATCAGCGCGATAAGTCAGGCGGATCTCTCATGGAGATTAGTGCTCACGAGATAGACTTCATGCGGTGGACATGCGGAGAAGTCAAAACCGTTTATGCTATAGGCGGTACATACGTTCAGCAAGAAGCCGACTATCCCGATGTTGTTCTCGCTTCGTTAACATTCGAGAGCGGAGGGGTTGGGGTGCTTCACTCAAGTCACGTCTCTGCTATTGGTGGGTATGGCGGACGCGTTGATTGCAAAAGAGGCTCGATCTATTTCCCGCAGATTTGGGGCAGAGATGCAGCAATCCGCGTTAAAGCATTTGAAGGCGGGGAAAGACGTATCCCAATCTCTGAGATTGTGGTAGAAGATCCAGTCCGCCAGGAGATCCGGGCATTTGTCGACGCTATCCTGAACGATACAACGCCACCAATCACGGGGACAGATGGACGTGCGGCTGTGCAAATTGCGCTGGCGGCTTATCAGTCTATTGAGACTGGAAAACCTATTGACTGCCGCTAGCCCAAGAAAATCAGCCAATCAACCAATCAGAAAAGCGAGTCGAAAACACAAGATGGAGGGTAAAACAGATTACTCAGTCAATAAAGCACTCCATGATCAGGATTTGTGTCTGCAATATAAGAATGGTCAACGGATTTTAACTTGCATTTGTAATTTGGGATATGCTAAAATACACAATATCGTTTACATCCGCAATCCTAATCATCCATAGAATTAAATAAACTTGCAAGTCTATAATTTTTTGGTAAAGCTTGAAGCAGCAGCTAGTTGCTTTTCAAACACATCGAAGTTTATTCGGTGATTTTTTGAACATTTATTGTTGCATACGTGGAGGTGTATAAAATTCAGAAAAGAGGCAACCGTGCCCGAGGGAAGCCCCGGGAACCACAAAATAGAGTGAATGAGCGAATCCGAGCTAGACAGGTTTTCGTCATTGATTCGGATAACAAGCAGCTCAGCGCGATGTTACCTCGCGAGGCATTGCAAATCGCTCGAGAGAAGGGACTTGACTTGGTTGAAGTTTCCCCGAATGCTGATCCGCCGGTTTGTAAGATTATGGATTACGGGAAATTTCAATATGAGAAGAGCAAACGGGCAAAAGAAGCTAAGAAGAAACAAGCGAAAGTTATCCTAAAAGAATTAAAATTTAACTCGGTAAGGACCGGCGACCACGACTTTCAATTTAAGATGCGGCATGCCCGCGAATTTTTATCGAATGGCTGGAAAGTCAAGATAACAGTTAGATTCAAAGGACGTGAGATGGCGCACACTGACCTTGGTCGTAAAATGCTGCAACGCTTCACAGACGACATTGCAGACATTGGAGAGGTTGAGCAATCCCCTCGAATGGAAACGAGAACAATGTTTATAATCTTAGGACCAAAATCGTCGTAGTGTAGTTGTGATATGGACTTGTAGTTGGACCCTCATAACCCAAGGGATTTGATTAATGCCAAAAATAAAAACCCATAAGGGAGCGGCAAAACGTTTCAAGCGTACAGGGGGTGGGAAAATCCGGAGATACCAAGCCAATGCAAACCACCTCTTCATATCGAAAACTAGCAAACGCAAACGGAATCTCAGAAAGAGTAGGCTGATAGATTCAACCAATATGAAAAGGGTAAGCCGTTTACTAGGTAAATAATATCAGCGTCCGTTTTGAGCTCCCCAAACGCGTCGTCAAAGTTCGTTCCTTATGAATCAATAACGGCAATATTTTCGAAATCGCACCTACATCTTTTATTTCTTTAAGAGGATAAGAATGGCAAGAGTTGACACAGGCAACGTTCGTGTGAGACGTCGGAAAAGGATGTTAAAACACTCAAAAGGGTATCGTGGTGGGCGGAATAATTTGAAGCGAACTGCCATGGAAGCGGTCGAAAAGGGGTGGAATTACGCTTATGCTCATAGACGGGTCCGTAAGCGGGAGTACAGAAGGCTCTGGATTGCTCGAATCAACGCCGCAGCAAGAATGCACGGTTTACCCTATAACCAATTTATTGCTGGACTTAAAAGAGCGGGAATTGCACTGAATCGTAAGGTTCTAGCGGACGTAGCGGTTTATGACGAAGCGGGATTTGCTCAGATTGCGGCACTTGTGAAGGCGTCGAGTTGATGCGTGCTAGTTGACAAGGAAGATATTTTTCAATTACATTGGGAACACTATTTCAGAAGTAACCCCGCTGATTCCTCCTACACTGAAAAAACTGAATATGGCAATTTAAAGGCGATGAAGGGACAAAGTAAGCAGTTGGAATCGTCCAACTAGAGAGGAAGCGTCACTGGCTAGAAGCGCGTCTTTGGAACCCGCTGCCGAATTTCATCCTGGAGGTGTCAAACTGAACGTTAATTGGCGATGCGAGTTGGATAAGTAGGTTTGCGCCGGGAGTTTCGCCGTTATCGAAACGACCAATTAAGAGAGCAGAGATATTTCGTCTGTCAACTTGGGTGGTACCGCGAAAGTTGACGCCTGTTGCTTTCGTCCCTAATGGACTGAAGTGACAGGCGTTTTTTATTGGGTTTATGATTGGCTGGAGGAAATGTGCAAAAGCAGTTGAAACAGGTTGAGGCTGAAGCGCTTGAAAGTCTGAAAAATGTAGAAAATTTAGCTGAACTTGAGTCACTTCGGATAAAGTATTTTGGACGCAAAGGGGCGTTTACTGCGCTGATGAAAGGGATGGGGAAGCTCTCCAATGAAGAGCGACCAATTGTCGGCAAGCACGCCAATACAGTGAGAACTCGACTTTCGGATGCTTTTGATTGTCTTTCCAGTACCCTTACCCACCAAGAGCGCCAACAGAAGCTTGCTGTGGAAAAAATTGACATCACCCTCCCAGGTCGGCGTCCAAAGATTGGCAAGAAGCACCCAGTGACACAGTCGCTCGAACGGATACAGGAAATCTTCCGCGGTATGGGTTTCCAAATTGCAGAAGGGCCGGAGATTGAGCATGAATATTACAACTTTGATGCACTGAATACACCACAAGATCATCCAGCGCGAGATCTCCACGATACGCTCTATATCACAGATAGCCTCCTGCTGCGGACGCATACCTCGCCTGTTCAGGTGCGCGTGATGGAAAAACAGAAGCCACCGGTGCGGATCATTGTGCCGGGGAAGGCATATCGACGCGATTACGACATATCACACACACCCATGTTCCACCAAGTTGAAGGATTACTTGTTGATTACCGTGTCACCTTCAGCGATCTGAAAGGGGTACTCCATTCCTTTGCGAGACAAATGTTTGGCGAGGGAACGCGCGTGCGTTTCCGACCCCACTTCTTCCCCTTCACAGAGCCGAGTGCCGAAGTCGATATCTCCTGCACGGTTTGCAGTGGCAAGGGGTGTCGCACCTGTTCATGGACGGGTTGGCTCGAGATCTTGGGTGCTGGATCTGTTGATCCAAACGTGTTTAGCTACGTTAACTACGATCCGAATCAAGTCACCGGTTTCGCATTTGGTATGGGAGTGGATCGAATCGCTATGTTGCACTTTGGCATCCCCGACTTACGGCTGATTTTTGAAAATGATATGCGGTTCCTGCGTCAGTTTTAAACCTTACGTGATGCGGAAAAATATCCGGCTTGTCTCCAGCTAATCTCCACTAGAATTTTTGATTCTATGATAGGCCGTGAGAAAAAGAACGGCGATCATTATTTAGCCTACGGAGCAGAGTTAGAAGATGAACGTAAGCGTGAATTGGTTAAAGAAATACGTTGATTTCGACCTTTCCCCTGAGGAACTCGCGAATCGTCTGATGATGCTCGGCATTGAAGTCGAATTGATTAGGTGGCTTGGAGAAGGGTTGGATCGAGTCATTGTTGGCAGGATTAACGCGGTTAAAAAGCATCCGAGTGCAAACAAGCTTGTTTTATGCGATGTCGATGTTGGGGCGGACGCTGGCTTACAAATCGTTTGCGGCGCCCCGAACGCCTGTGAGGGCTTACTCACACCTGTAGCTTTAGTTGGGGCAGAATTGCCTAGCGGGATAACAGTCGGGTCTGCGCAAATTCGTGGCGAGAAATCGCAGGGGATGCTCTGCTCTGAAAAGGAATTAAATATTTCAGATGAAGCATCAGGTTTGATGGAGCTCCGTGTAAATGTAAAAGCTGGGACGTTGCTCGTGGAAGCATTGGGTTTGGACGATGTTACGATGGAGCTTGAAATTACTCCCAATCGTCCAGACTGCTTGAGCATGATTGGAGTCGCGCGGGAAATTAGTGTGATAACAGGTAATTCGCTAAGACTGCCACACTCCAAGGTACAAGAATCCTCTACGAATATTAGAGATTTGACTTCAGTGACAATCGAAGCACCAGATCTTTGTCCACGTTACGCAACGCGACTCATTCGCGGGGTTAAGGTTGCATCTTCCCCGATCTGGTTGCAGCGCCGACTTGAAGCCATCGGCGTCGGGTCAATTAACAACGTTGTAGATGTTACGAACTTCGTCTTAATGGAATATGGGCATCCACTGCATGCATTTGATTATCATCAACTTGCCGAAAACAGAATAGTTGTACGTCGTGTTAAAACGGGGGAACTTTTAAAGACGCTCGACGAAGAGGAACGACTTCTTACGTCCGACATGCTTGTAATTGCCGATGCCGAAAAACCTGTTGCTCTAGCTGGGGTAATGGGTGGATTCGATTCGGAGATTACCGATCAGACGGTTGATGTACTTCTCGAAAGCGCGTACTTTCAGCCATCTAACATTCGCAAATCTTCAAAGACGTTGGGCATGCACACTGAAGCTTCCCATCGATTTGAACGCGGTGTAGATTATGGAAGTGTCATTCCGGCAATTAATCGCGCCGCGCAACTTATCGCTGAGATAGCTGGCGGTGAAGCCGCCGAAGGAATAATTGATGTTAACCCTGGTAAGCGGGCTCCTACCCCGATTAAGTTGCGCCCGGAGCGGGTCAATTTTGTCCTGGGGACAGAGATAACGTCGAATCAAATACATGATATACTCGCTCGGCTGGGGTTTAAAGTGTCAGATGATTTTGAAGTCACAGTGCCGACTTTCCGCCCAGATTTGGAAAGGGAGATTGATCTGATCGAAGAGATTGCCCGTGTCTACGGCTATGACAATATACCAATCACATTGCCGAAGGGGAATCTTCCCATACCGAGGGTCGATCCGAAATGGGTGCTGCGCGAGCAGGTGAAAACTTATCTCCTTGACTGTGGCATGATGGAAGCAATCAATTACTCATTCTACCATCCGGACGTTTTCAATAAGATACGACTTGAAGTTGATGATCCGCTTCGGCAAGCTCTTCAGATTCGGAATCCGCTGGTCGAAGATTTCTCAACCATGCGAACAACGCTGATTCCCAGCTTGCTAGAGAACGCTAAACGGAATGCAAGCCATCAGGTAAATGATGTGCAGCTTTTCGAAATTGCAAATATTTTTGTACCAAGCGTTCCTACGGAGAGCGTGGAAACGGGAGGAGATTTGCCGAATGAATTTGAACGTGTAGCGGGCATTATAGCAGGAAGCGTCGGTACTGATGTGTACGGAGATCCACGGCGCTCGGCGGACTTCTTCGATATTAAAGGAATAGTCGAAGGCTTGCTAGATGAATGCGGAATTTCCGATTATACTATGAAACGAGCAGAGCATCCCACCTTCCATCCCGGACGGAGCGCTAAACTGTGTGTAAGCGGGCAGACGCTTTGTGTTTTTGGCGAAGTTCACCCTGAAGTGATTGAGTGCTATGATGTCCCCAATAAAGCTTACCTGTTCGAACTCGATTTCGAAAAATTGGTTGACGCCTCCATTCTGAACAAGGAATTTGGACCTATTTCAATCTATCCCAGTGTCAATCGAGACCTCGCTATCGTGCTTGATGCCACTATTCCTTCCAGTCATCCGACTAAAATCATTAATTCCACAGCCGGTGAATTTGTTAATTCAGTTCGTCTGTTTGATTTATACACAGGCGATCAAGTACCCGACGGCAAGAAGAGTCTGGCTTATGCGATCGAATACCACTCTAATTCACAAACCCTTACTGATGAAATTGTCGATCAAGTTCATGAGCGAATTGTGAGAAAATTAGAAAGTGAGTTAGGTGCGGAACTCCGTAGTTGATCAGCTGTAATGCTTGTCAAGAGAGCAGCGGGGAGAGTGGGAAATGACAGAGAGGTCCCAATGGAACATGTAATAGCTTTTGTGACCACAGAAAGCGGTGAGGAGGCCAAACGGATTGCGGAAGCTTTGGTCGATCGTAAGCTCGCCGCTTGTGTAAACGTCATCCCACAGGTGGTTTCATACTACTGGTGGAAGGGGAAAATTGAATCAAATCAGGAAGCCAAACTAGTCATCAAGACAAAATCGGGACTGATGGGCGAACTCATCGAAACCGTAAGGGACTTGCACAGCTATGAGGTATGCGAGGTCACATTTGTCCCTATCGTAGGAGGCAACCCAGAATATCTTAAATGGATCGATGAAGTCGTCAAATAGATTTATGAAACTGGTGCACCTTTAACCTTTGACCTTCTCTAACACCTGAAACGTGTGTCACCTGTCACACATCGCAAATGCTGGACAGAATCGCTGCCGCTATATCAATTATCTTTAGCCCATTTCTCGTGCCGATTCCGACAATCTTACTACTAGGCCGGACTCACGCAATAACATTTCAGCAGGCGATGCTATGGACGATAGTTGTCACGGTGTTTGTTAGTGTACTACCCTCCATTTTCATTCTAATCCTTGTGCACTCAGGTCGCCTCAGCGATCTTCATCTTGCCGTGCGAAAACAACGTTTGGCGCCCCTATGGTTTTCACTTGCAAGCACACTCGTTGGCGTTATTGTCCTACATCAGATTGATGCTCCACGACAGATTGTCTTGTCTAGCATTGCCTATGCCTTAAACGGTGTTGTGTTTACAGTGATAACTTATCTATGGAAAATCAGTTTCCACTGTGGTAGTGCAGCCGGATCGATTACCGTACTCACGCTTTTGGTTGACGCGAAACTCGCATGGTTTTCTCTTTTGTTGCCGTTGATTGCGTGGGCGAGGGTACGGCGGAAAAGACACACCATTTTTCAAACTGTCGTGGCTTCACTAATCGCTGCTACTGGCACCGCCGCGGTGCTTCATTTTTCGTTTTGGTAAATTATCAGAAATCATCTTAAATTCCACGCCCACTGAGGGGCTGATTTGACTCAACAGCTGCCTTAATTAACAGAAAAAGGAATCATTATTTGAATTCTGGAAATCCTTGTCGAATCAGATAATACTGATTTCAACTGAAACGAGGTACACATGAGGTTTAATGGAAAACTTGCACTGGTGACAGGCGCGAGCCGAGGTATTGGCCAAGCAACAGCAATTAAGCTAGCCACTGAAGGTGCAAATGTCGCTGTGCATTATGTCAACTCAGCGGATCGGGCGGAGGATGTATATCAACAAGTATGCGCCCTAGGACGCCAGGCGATGGTTGTTCAGGCGGATATCACCGATCGAGAAGCTGTAAACAGAATGGTCAGGACGATTACAGAGGATTTGGGCGCCATAGATCTGCTAGTAAACAACGCAGGTGCAGTTGTCGATTCGAACTTTGATGAACTGACGCCTGAACAGTGGGACCGAACAGTTGCGATAAATTTGACGGGTCCATTCAATGTCATCTGGGCGGTGAAAGCCGGGATGTTCGCACAGAAATTTGGACGAATCGTCAACGTTTCATCAATTGCGGCTTTGGCGGTACGTCCGAATCAGCTTGCCTATTCCGCTGCGAAGGCGGGTGTAATCGCCTTAACGAAATCGTGCTGCGAACCTTTTGCGCGACACAACATACGGATAAATTCAGTAGCGCCTGGTTTGATTGCAACGGACATGGTCAGTGAAGTTTCGCCCGAAATGATTGAACATTTGTGTTCTAGCACGCCATTGGGACGTATGGGCGAACCCGAGGAGATGGCGAACGTGATTGCATTTCTGTTGAGCGAGGAATCCAGCTTTATGACAGGTACCACTGTAGTTGCGAGTGGTGGGCGCATATTGATTCCTTGAAAGATTATGTTGAATAACGTACACATGGATTCGGAATGTTGTGCTTGCGAAATCCTTTCCAACGTGAAATGTAAATGGTGCGCCGCAAGGACACATAGTCTTGACGACAATCCTGCTATATGTTATCATTTGCCCAACCAACTTCGCCTCACCTCCGCTTCGCAAGGGGGAAGAGACTGTTCTTCCCCCTTGCGACGTAAAGAGGGTTCAGTGACGAACTTATTTCGTTGAGTGCGGCTCATAGACAGGTCCTGCGGTTGGTCGTAGCTCAATTCATTGCGCGCCTCGGCAAAGGCACGATTCATGAGACAAAGTATTCTCTAGATGGCACTCGTATCGCAGTCGCCGGTGGTATCGGGATTTGGATCTACGAGACGGCAACCTATCAAGAGTCCGCGCTGCTCCCCGGGCATACGTCTTGGGTCAATAGCGTTGCACTCAGTCCGGATGGCCGCACAATCGCTAGTGGTGGGCGTTGGTGGGAGCGTAGCATCCGCTTGTGGAGCGCCGACACGTGCGCACACTCCTCAGGTACCGGTCAGCAGGTCGCTAGCATAGCCTTCAGCCCCGATGGGGCGATGCTAGCGAGTACGAGTTAGGACGGCACAGTTCACCTGTTGGGATTTCACCCCTAGCACGCCCCATGAGGTTGCAGTCGAGCCGTTGACAAAACGCTTGACGACGTTGGGAGACATCAAGCGAACCACCTTGCTGCAAAATTTTCCCAATTTGTTCAACCCCAAAACATGGATTCCGTATCAGTTGGCAGACGATGATTTTGTTGCTTTCACCATCAATGACCAGAGTGGTCGTGCGGTACGCGCCCTCAATCTTGGGTATCAGACGCGGGGAGTGTACGGGGATAGAGCACACGCAGCGTATTGGAATGGTCGTAACCGAAACGGCGCACCGGTCACGAGTGGCGTATATTTCTACCAACTCCGTGCAGGCGATTATACCGCGTTGAGGCAGATGGTAATTGTCAAATAGGTCCTTAATTTGGGAGCCATGTCAACCACGACCCCGCCTAATCTCCACTTCTCAAGAGAAGAGATTGTTCTTCCCTCGACTTCGCAACAGGATAGAAAAGCTATTTAGCAAAAATAGGACAGCATTTCGCATTTGTGAGATTGACCTTGAAGGCGTTAGAAACGGAAACGTAAAAAGGAGAGAGATAGTCAATGACGAAGAAGAAGATTCGATTGACCAAAACTGTCAAAAGTGCAGGGTGAGCATCTAAACTGGATCCGGGCGATCTCGCGCAAGTTTTGCATAATTTGCCTAAGATGGACGATCCAAATCTGCTTGTCGGCACAGAGACATCGGACGATGCGGGCGTCTATCAGCTCACCGAAGATCTCGCAATTATTAACACTACCGACTATTTTACGCCGATTGTTGATGACCCATACACGTTCGGGGAGATAGCTGCAACGAATGCGTTAAGTGATGTCTATAGTATGGGGGGCATCCCGAAAACCGCGCTCAATATCCTTTACTGGCCCAAGGAGCGATTAGACCTGGAGATACTCGGTGAAATCCTAAGAGGTGGGGCGGAGAAAGTTAAGGAAGCAGGAGCCGTAGTTGTTGGCGGGCATACCGTCGATGCTCCTGAATTGATGTATGGACTGGCGGTAACCGGCGTAATTCATCCGAACCGCGTCGTAAGGAATTTTGGCGCAAAGCCCGGGGACGTTCTGATTCTTACGAAACGACTCGGTGTCGGTATTCTCACGACGGGATTAAAATTAAATAAGCTCAGCGAGGGGGCTTTGCCACGGGTTATCGAATCAATGACGCGGTTAAACCGGTCCGGATCGGAGGTTATGCAGAAATTCAGTGTAAATGCTTGCACGGATGTGACTGGATACGGTCTGCTTGGGCACAGTTTTGAAATGGCAAGTGGCAACGGCGTCAAACTCGAAATCTTGTCCAAGAAAGTCCCGTACTTCGACGAAGCACCTACGCTTGTGAAGAAGAAGATTTATACCCGCGCTTACCGATCCAACACGAAGTTCCTTGATGGAGTGGTGACTTTTGATTCGGGCGTCTCGGAGGAAATGCGTCATATCTTGATGGAAGCGGAAACGTCCGGAGGGCTCCTCTTTGCGTTGCCAGAGTCCGATGCAGAATCGGCATTGGCGGAATTGCATGAGATAGATTGTCCAGAAGCAGCCGTAATTGGGCGTGTCATTGATTCGTCACAAGCCCAGATTCATGTGGCCGGGTAGACCCTGGGATTCGATATCAAGTATGTTTGTATCCGAATTCATGGGCATCAATACAGAATTCCTAACAGTCCATAGCAGATGATGTTGATGAACAGAGCAAATCTCGCCAAGCAAATTAAAGATGATTCGTATGTGACGGGACAATCCACATTGCGGTCCGGAAAGAGCAGTTCATTCTATTGGGACAAGTATCGCTTCGAAAGCAATCCCGAATTGTTGCACTCAATTGTGGCTGAGTTGCAGAAATTGCTACCTGCTTCCTTCGACAAAATCGCGGGGTTAGAGCTGGGAGGTGTTCCAATAGCGACTGGACTTTCTCTGAAGACAGACATACCATGTCTATACGTTCGCAAAGAACCCAAAACTTACGAGACTTGCAACCTCGTAGAGGGCGGATTTTACACCGGCGAAAGGGTTGCCGCCATCGAAGATGTTGCCACAACAGCCGGGCAGATAGCAACATCAGTTTGCCAAATGAGAGAACTTGGGCTATTGGTTGAACATGCACTGTGCATAATTGAACGCGAACAAGGCGGACGCGAGAATCTAGAGAAGCTTGGATGTTCACTTTGTTCGGTTTTTACGTTGGATGAGCTTGAGCGTTTCGCGCAAGAAGGAGAAAAATAGCGTGAACCTGCCTGCCATCATTGTTGATTACAACAGAAAATAGGTTGAAGGGAATCAGAATCCTATGGCATTGACCAATTTTTCTTTGACCGATAAGGTTGTGCTTGTCACAGGCGCAGGACGAGGAATCGGAAAATCGATTGCGCTCGCCTGTGGCGAAGCCGGAGCGGATGTAGCTCTGGGGAGTCGTACATTAGGCGAGGTTGAGGAAGCGGCGGAGCAAATTCGCCAATTAGGACGGCGCGCGGAGGCATGGTTACTGGACGTGACACAGATTTCGAGCATTCAGGGGTTTGTGCGAAAATCAGTTGATGCCTTTGGGCGTGTTGATGTGTTAGTTAACAATGCTGGTTTCAACAAAATTAAGCCTGCCCTTGAGGTGACCGAAGATGAGTTTGACTACATCGTTGATGTGAACTATAAGGGTACTTTCTTCATGAGCCAAGTTGCGGCGAAGACGATGATTGACAATCGGGTTGAGGGGAGGGTTATCAACATCAGTTCGCAAGTCGGCATTGTTGGAGGCCCCCTACGCGCGCCTTACTGCGGCGCGAAAGGGGCAGTGTGTCAAGTTACAAAGGCGTTGGCAGCAGAGTGGGCACCGCACAAGATTACAGTCAATGCGGTTGCGCCCACTGTTACTCGTACACCACTTGCAGAAGTGGCGATGCAGAACCCGGAGTTTCGCAAGATGACACTTGAAAAGATTCTCGTAGGACGCCTCGCTGAACCGGAGGAAATTGCCGCTGCAGTTCTGTATCTCGCTAGTGATTCCGCTAGTATGGTCACCGGGCATACGCTCGTAGTCGATGGCGGCTGGACAGCAGTCTAACAGATGAATCGCATCGCTGTTACCGTACTTTTTGTCAATTAACCACGTTAAGAGCAGGACAGTCATTGAAAATTCTATTCATTGGAGATATTGTTGGGCGTCCTGGGCGGGAAGCCGCTCTGACGCTCATGCCTAGTCTGTCTCACAGACATGGCCCTTTCGATTTTGTGATAGTCAACGCTGAAAACGCCGCTGGGGGTAAAGGAGTAACTCGAACAATTGTTGATGAACTATTGAAGTGGGGCGTTGATGTGATTACAACCGGGAACCATGTTTGGGCGCAGCGAGAAATTTTTGAGTTTATTGATACCGTTCCAAATCTCATACGTCCGGCGAACTTCCCCAAAAGCACACCCGGCAACGGTTACATCGTCACTACCGCTCGTGGCGGAATGAAAATCGGTGTAATCAATATCGCCGGCCAAGTATTCATGGAGAACTACGAGAATCCTTTTCACGTTCTGGATAACATCCTCCCGCAAATTCGAGCGCAGACACATTGTGTTATTGTGGATTTCCACGCTGAAGCAACGTCAGAGAAAATCGCGATGGGATGGTATACTGATGGGAGGGTGAGCGCCGTCGTTGGGACACATACCCATGTACAGACTGCCGACGAGCGAGTTCTTCCTCAAGGCACCGCTTACATCACAGATGTTGGGATGACAGGTCCTAATGACTCAGTTATCGGCATGAAAAAAGAGATTGCTCTCCGCCGTTTTCTGACGATGTTGCCAGTTCGTCATCAGGTCGCTGAAGACGATATAATTCTTTGTGCAGTCGTACTCGATCTGGATGAAGAAACAGGCAAAGCCAGATCGATTCAACGAATTCGCCACCCTTTTAACAAAAACGCGAATCATACAAGTTAAAAAAAAGCGAATCCGATACGGCTTTACGACCTAAAGAAGCGGATATTTCTAAGAGATGAGTTAATCCATCGCCATCCTCATGTCGGTTGGTTGCAGTGCTAGACGCGTTGAACCGTTCCATTCCCGAAGTCTCGGGTTTTGAAACGATTCTTGAAAAAAGAGAGTTCACTTCGAAACAAATCTCATAACTATTGATACATTCCATAAATTATTTGTAAACCATATCAATGCATCCAACACGTAAAGTTTACAGCGTTCACGAAATAACACAGATTTTCCGAGAGCTTGTGGAATCCAATCCGATATTGCAAGATCTCTGGATTGAGGGCGAGATTTCAAACTTAGCACGACCTTCATCGGGTCATATCTACTTTACGCTCAAAGATGGCGACAGCCAAATTCGATGCGCTATCTTTCGGTTAGCCGCATCGCGCCTAAAATTTTCGCCGAAAAATGGGGACGCAGTGCGTGTGCATGGGAAACTCAGCATTTATGATGTGCGCAGTGAATATCAAATCATCGGAGATTGGGCGGAACCCACTGGAGTTGGCGCGCTGCAGTTGGCTTTCGAGCAGCTCAAGGAAAAACTTGCTGCTGAAGGGTTATTTGATGCGGATCGGAAAAAACCGCTGCCGAGATTTCCTGAAAAAATTGGTATCGTCACATCTGCAACAGGAGCGGCAATCCGCGATATGCTCCGTATGCTGCAAAAACGTTATCCGGTAGTGGAGGTACTCCTATTTCCAACGCTTGTTCAAGGAGAAAATGCTGCGGGTGAGATCGCGCACGCTATTGACTGTATGAACCGCTTGTTGAATGTCGATATCCTGATAGTCGGGCGCGGTGGTGGTTCCATCGAAGATTTGTGGGCTTTCAACGAAGAAGTTGTCGCACGCGCGATTTTTGCGTCGCGTATCCCGATTGTATCTGCTATCGGACATGAAACCGATTTTACGATTGCGGATTTTGTCTCGGACCATCGTGCTCCAACGCCATCTGCCGCGATTGAACTTATTGTTCCGGACGGACAAGATCTTCGGCAGCGGATTGCTGATTTCAAATCGCACTTAATGCGGAGCATCGCTGTACGAATCGAGTCGACACAAGCCCGATTACTTGCCGTGCGAAACCGGATTTCACCGGTACGTCAGCTTGATAGGCTCAACCGCCAACAGCAGACAATCGATCAGCTCGAACTACGCAGCGAACGAGCAATGATGCAGCGACTGGCACAACCACGACAACATCTTGATGTGCTCAATACTGAACTGCTACATCTGAATCCGTTGTCTCAAATCCGAACTATGAGAAATCAGATGAATCAGTTGACTCAGAGCCATCAGATGCTTATCCGGCAACAAGTATATGCAAAAAAGCATACGTGGCAAATGGCATCAACACGATTGAGTTCACTGAATCCGATGGGCACTCTAGCACGGGGTTATAGCGTTTGTAAGGATTTACGTGGAAAGACGATTACAGATGCCACCACGGTCAGCACCGGTGAGGAAATCGAAATTCAACTATCACGCGGCTGGTTAACATGTGAGATTCTGAAAGGAGGAATTGATGGCTGAAGAAATGAGTTTCGAAGAAACTTTGGCGAAGCTGGAGGAGGTGGTTAACCACCTGGAGCGCGGGGATTCGTTGCCCCTAGACGAATCTCTGCAGGCTTTTGAGGAAGGCATCCGGCTAACGCGAATTTGTCGTCAAAAGCTTGACAGCGCAGAACTTCGTGTGGAACAGTTGGTTGCGCTAGACGAAGACAATCTTTCAACAGTGCCATTTGAGACGGAGGAGAACGATACATAAAGTCAAGGGCCTTGTAACGGTAAGAGTCGTTTTAGGTGTATAAGAATACAGAGAGCATGAATCATCGATTCGCCAAATCTACAAGGAGTTGAGCGATGTTGTTAGGAAGGATTGGCAGTCCGACCGATTTGAAATCTCTAAATCTTGATGAACTGAAACAGCTAGCCAAAGAGATGCGTGAATATCTTCTGTCGGTTCTGTCGGAACAGCCGGGGCATTTTGCACCAAATTTAGGAACAATTGAGCTCGCAATCGCGCTGCACTATGTCTTCGACACCCCACACGACAAAGTGATTTGGGATATCGGACACCAAGCCTATCCCCACAAGCTGTTGACTGGGCGCCATGATCGATTTACTACACTTCGCCAGTATGGTGGCATTAGCGGCTTCCTCAGCCGTGCAGAAAGTGAGTACGATGTCTTTGGCGCCGGGCATTCGAGCACGTCACTCGCAGCAGCGTTAGGCGTTGCAACGGCGCGTGATTTCAACAACGAAGATTACAAAGTTGTCGCTGTTATCGGAGATGGCGGGTTGACAGGTGGGTTGGCATTCGAAGGACTGAATGCGATAGGCGATTTCAAAAAAGACATCATCGTTATACTCAACGATAATCAAATGTCGATTTCCAAGACAGTCGGAGCATTTTCAAAGTATTTCAATCGAATAGTGACAAGTCCCACTTACAATGTACTCCGCGAAAGAGCAAAGGAACTCATCAATCTCATCTCACCCGAAGCCAAACAGGTTGCTAGCAAAATCGAGGCGGCCCTCAAACCTGGAACACTATTCGAGGAGTTCGGTTTCCGCTATTTTGGTCCAATCGACGGTCATAATTTGGAAGCATTGCTGGAAATCCTTGAAGGTGTTAAGGATATGCATCAGCCGATTTTCGTCCATACTGTTACTAAGAAGGGCAAAGGTTATCATCCTGCCGAGGCAGATCCGGTTTCCTTTTATAGTGTCAGTGGCAAGTTCGATCTCGAGACGGGAAAGTCGTTGAGTTCTAAATCATTGAACCCGCAATATACCGATGTTTTCAGTAGCACGCTAATTAAGCTTGCTAGTAGCGACTCGAGAATTGCAGGCATAACAGCAGCAATGCCAACCGGCACAGGTCTGGCGAAATTTCAGCAAGTTTTTCCCAAGCGTTTCTTCGATGTAGGTTTGGCTGAACAGTGTGCTGTTACCTTCGCCGCGGGTCTAGCAACCCAAGATGTAAAGCCTGTCGTCGCAATCTACTCAACTTTCTTACAGCGAGGATATGATCAGGTTGTTCACGATGTTTGCGTGCAAAATCTTCCTGTCATCTTCGTCTTGGATCGTGCTGGGCTTGTCGGTGCAGATGGGCCGACCCACCACGGAGTTTTTGACTTCGCATATCTCCGCCACCTTCCAAATATGGTTGTAATGGCGCCGAAGGACGAGGATGAATTGCAACACATGGTCAAAACAGCAGTTGAATATGAAAAGGGTCCCATAGCATTGCGCTATCCACGAGGAACGGGTGTCGGTGTGCCGATGGCCAACCAACCACAATCTATCCCTGTCGGCAAAGCGGAAATCCTCCGCAGCGGGGAAAATCTACTCATTCTGGCAATTGGGAATCTCGTGCACCCCGCTTTGGAGGCAGCTGACGTTATGGAAGATTCGGGAATATCTGCAACGGTGGTGAATGCCCGATTCGTCAAACCTCTTGACGCAGAGCTAATCCTTCCGTTAGCCGAACGAATCGGAAAAGTCATCACGGTTGAAGACGGTGTATTGATGGGTGGTTTCGGGAGTGCAATATTGGAGATGTTCGCGGACTACGGCTTAACGAAGATACAGGTAAAGCGTCTCGGCATTCCAGATCAGTTCATCGATCATGGTGATGTGAATGCTTTATATCACCTCTGTGGTTGTGATGCAGATGGAATCGTCCGTGAGGGCTCAAAACTTGCTAAAGCCTTGTAGAACAGGAATTGCACCGTATTCCGCGGATTGTTGTACTAATCGAGAACATGTTGATTCTTACAAATTCAAAACTTGAAAATCGCTACTACAGCATAATACACTTCCATTCTGGAGAATTAGTGTAACTGTTTATGTCAGGAGCAGGTGAGATGGTAGAAAAGCTCCCATCTCCAACAATCTTAGGTTCTCGGAAAAAGCGGCTCGATATGCTAGTTTTTGAACGAGGACTCGCTGAAAGTCGTGAACGGGCAAAACAGTTAATCCTCGCCGGACAGGTTCTCGTTGAAGGTGAACCGAGGTTCAAGCCAGGACGTCTTATACCAGTCGGTTCAACCATTTACGTAAAGCGCCCGTTACGGTACGTGAGTCGGGGCGGGTTAAAGTTGGAGGAAGGGTTGCAGGTATTCCACACCGATGTTCACGAGAAAGTCGCCATTGACGTTGGAGCATCGACCGGCGGCTTTACAGATTGTCTGCTTCAGCATGGAGCGAAGTTTGTGTATGCAGTTGATGTGGGTTATGGTGAGCTTGCTTGGCGTCTTCGTATAGATCCGCGGGTTTGCCCTATAGAGCGGACTAACATCCGCACGATTGACCTAAATCTTTTCGATCAACCGGTTGCAATTGGCGTCATAGATGTCGCATTTATCTCACTTCAGAAAGTCTTGCCGGTTGTTAGCCAGATAGTTGAACCCAGAGGAGATATTATCGCTCTGGTAAAACCTCAGTTTGAAGCTGGACGAAAAAATGTAGGCAAGGGAGGTGTTGTGCGGCATCCCCATATCCATGTTCAGGTGCTTCAGGACATTATCCAATTTGCCCAGGAGATAGACTGGCCCGTTATGGGTCTCACGTATTCACCAATTCAAGGTCGCGCAGGTAATATCGAATTTCTTCTTTGGATGAATCGAAATTTGGAAGAGCGCTCACCCGACTGGCGTGATGACATTGCGCACGTTGTTCAACAAGCCCACGAAGCCTTTCAATAATTACGAAGAAGGGGCAACCCTGCAATCATATAATCCTTTAAAGTTGCTAACTGATCTAACTGGCTTCAAATTGGGTGGGGCGAACAGGTTTTTCCGATAACAGAATGGAATAATCTCCAACCGCGTCGTCCCACATCTAGATTGGAGTGATTTAATGACGGAATTCTCTAGGTTTATTCGCGATATTCCCAATTTTCCCAAACCGGGAATCGTTTTCAAAGATATCACACCTCTACTTAAAGATAAAACCGCCTTTCCAGATTCAATTCATGCGATGGCATCTCATTATGAACCGACTGTGGTTGATGTTGTTGTTGGCATTGATGCACGGGGTTTTATTCTCGGTGGCGCGCTAGCATGTCGATTGGGTGTCGGCTTCGTCCCCATCCGTAAGAAGGGCAAATTACCTTTTGATACGTTCGAGGCTAACTATGACCTGGAATACGGGACAGATACGCTAACAATCCACCAGGACGCGTTTCACGCAGGAAGTCGTGTGTTAATCTGTGATGACGTTATTGCAACGGGTGGCACAATTGCAGCTTCCATTGAACTCGTTGAAAAACTGGGCGGGCACGTAATAGGGATTCCCGTATTGATTGAACTTATCTTGCTAAAAGGACGTGAGAAATTCTCAGGTTACGATATTTTTTCACTAATTGAAATTTAACATCCGATATGCTATACTTATTCGCTTAAATGAATTATTGGTACGCAAAACGCAGAGTGTGTGCGCTTGTAGCTCAGGGGATAGAGCAGAGGCTTCCTAAGCCTCGTGTCGGGGGTTCAAATCCTCCCAGGCGCACCATCTTAGTCTAGGAGAAATTGATGTACAGATTTAGTATGTGGAAGCTCGTTTTAATTATTGCTGTATTTGTGTTTTCAGCGTTGTACCTTATTCCCACCCCAGATTCCCTTTACAACCCACTATACGGAAATCTTTCCCTTTGGATGCAAGAGGAATTCCCCGACTTTGAAACAACCGAAGATGGTGCGTTAAAAGTTGGTCTGCAAGATATTCACTACCCGGAAGGAATCAATTTCAACAATGCTGTGATTGAACTCTCGGGTATTCTACGAGCACAGTTGGGTAAACATGGCTTTGAGGAAGGTGCTAACTATGAATTTGATACAACAGAAAAGCGCGAGTTTTTGGTCAGATTCACAGAGGAAAAGAGTGAAACAGAACTGGCAACGATTTTGGCGAATCTCCACCTTTGTGGCCGCATCCCGACAATCGTGCGTCGGTTGATCCCAGACAATCGGCTAAAACTCGGGTTGGACCTGAAGGGAGGCGTGCATCTAGTTCTCGAAGTTGATTTGGAAGAGTCGAAAAACGAACTGCTCAGAGAACGCATCTCCTCGATTCCAGATCGCATGCGCGAGCGCGACAAAGACATATTATGCAGAAAAGAGGATGTAAGAGTTGTGGAGCAGGATGAGGGACCAAAGGGTTTGGAAGTGATTGTTGGGATTCCGTCTAGATACAGGTCGGACGAGAGTCAAAAGCAGGAGTATTTGGAGAAGGTAGAGAGCATCCTTAACGAAGAGGAGTTTTTTGAGGACGCGAAGGAAGTTTCTCAAACCGCTACTCAGGGCAGCTATCGGATTTACCTAAGTGAATCTGGAATCGAAAAGTACAGCGAGCAAGCTATTGAACAGATATTACTGGTCTTGCGAAACCGTGTTGATGCGTTTGGCGTCGCTGAACCTTCCATCCGTCCTGAAGCCAACCGACCGCGAATAATTATTGAATTGCCAGGTGCCAAGGACTCCTCCAAACCTTTACGGATTGTAAAAACCATGGGACGCTTAGAATTCAAACTGGTTGCGAAGCATCCGACCAGTGGCAACTTGTGGTCAGGTCCTCCGGATATCCCGCAGCCGGACAATCTCCCTGAAAACACAGAAATTGGATACCACTACGAAACAGGGGACTGGTATGTGTTAGATCGTCCAATCTTGCTGACGGGAGATCGAATCACCAACGCCGACCCAGCTCCGGGGCAAACACAATTTGACATTGTAGTGCTTATGAATTTCGATTCCCAAGGTCGTCGGCGGTTTGCTGAAATCACTGGAGAGCACATAGGTGAACATCTAGCAATTCTCCTTGATGGAAAAATTCAATCTGCGCCGGTCATTAAGGACAAAATTGTTGGGGGGGCACAGATTCAAGGGAATTTTACCTTCGAGGAAGCGAATTACTTAGCGAACATCCTCAAAGCAGGCGCATTCCCAACTGGGGTAAAAATTGCGGAAGAACGCACCGTGGGACCGACACTAGGCAAGGAAGCCATTGATAACGGGGTAAAAGCCGCAATCATTGGTCTGACATGTGTCCTTATCTTCATGGTGATTTATTATAAGTTGTCGGGCCTAATTGCGATTGTTGCGCTTGTGTTTAACATGGTAATCATTTTGGGTGCACTTGCGGGGTTCGGTGCAGCTTTAACGCTGCCTGGGCTTGCCGGACTTGTCTTGACAATAGGCATAGCCGTTGATGCGAATGTGCTCATTTTCGAACGCATTCGTGAGGAACTACGTACCGGCAAAACCGTATGGTCTGCAATTGTAAGCGGGTATCAGCGGGCGTTTTGGACAATACTTGATGCGAATGTTACGACGGTAGCTGTCGCGCTGGTACTATACCATTTTGGAACAGGCCCCATCAGGGGATTTGCAGTCACGTTAGGGATTGGTATCCTCGCGAGTATGTTTACGGCTATTGTTGTCACACGGGAAATGTACGGTTGGAGCATCGGGCGCCGAGATGTTAAGAAATTGAGTATTTGAGTATAGTGCCGAACCGACTTTCACATCTTCTACCCTGACACTTGGCACCTAACGCCTAAATAGTAAGGAGACAATGGGTTGGAACTAATTAGAAATACAAATATCGATTTTCTCGGAAAAAGGAAGATAGGGTTCTTCTTATCCGCCACTCTCATTATAATTGGGTTGGTTTCGCTTGGGATTCACAACGGTCCCAATTTTGGAATTGACTTTCGCGGTGGTGTTAAGATTCGTGCAAAATTTAACCGCGCCGTTACGGAGAAAGAGCTTAAATCTAAACTCGCGCAACTTGGCTACGATCGTCCCAAGATTCAGGTGGATGACACGAAAAAGGAAGCATCAATTGATATTAGATACCTGCCGGAGTTTGAAGACCAAAAGATTATTGTCCGTTTGGCTTCAGACCCCGGAGATGCCACAGCGACAAATCTTCAAATCCGTCCTACGGAGGAGTATGTTCATCTTTTTCAGTCTGGAGATGTTATACAACTCGTTGAGGGAGAGAAGCGGGCGAGAAATGAAATCCGTGCAATTGTGGAGCGAGATGATTTGATTACACTTGAACTCGCCAAGCCGACTAGCGTTGACTTTACCCTAGAAGTTGAAGTACAGATGCAAGCAAGTGCCGGTCGGACACTCTCGGACGTCTTATTAAGAGGTGATGCCGATTGGCACGCACTACCACAGGGTGTGAACGTCTCTGAGGTTGGACCGAGCGTAGGGAAAGACCTTAAATGGGCAGCTTTGTGGTCGATCTTGTGGTCAATTGTCATTCTGCTTATGTATATCTCCTGGCGATTTGAATTTCGGTTTGCAGTCGGTGCGATTGCGGCTCTCCTCCACGATGTGCTGATTACATTAGGAATCTTTTCGTTGTTAGTGAAAGAAATCAATCTGCCAACGGTGGCGGCATTTCTGACGATTATCGGCTACTCTCTCAATGATACAATTGTTGTCTATGATCGCATCCGTGAAAATACAAACCTGTTTAAAGGCATGGACAATTTTGATATTATCAACCAAAGCATCAACCAATCGTTGAGCCGTACGATTATCACCTCTTTGACAACGTTCTTTGTGGTTCTCACAATCTTTGTGCTATCAAGTCCTGGTGAGGAAATTAACACGTTTGCATTCGCCCTGATTGTTGGGGTCGTTATTGGTACTTATTCTTCAATTTTTGTTGCCAGTCCAATTTTGCATATGTGGCTTCAAAGAAAGCAAAGACAGACGGCTTAATCCTAATTACTTAACCTTCATCTCATAGCCCCTTCCGGTTCAATCGTTTTCGGCTTGACAACCGACTTTCCCCGATTCCAAAACTCATCCCCATAGCTTAGACGGTTATATTTGATACAAGCTTCCTTCTAGTGACATGGCATAAGAATTCATGGGAATAAGTGCCAGATGTCATGAATGCTATCTTTCTTTAAAGGAGGCGTCCTGTAAGAGTTTATGAGTAGTTTCTGGTGGGTCATTCTGGGCGGATTCATTCTAGTGCTCATCGTTAGTATCGCCATTGCTTCTGTATGGGAAAAAAAGTTCTTCCATAACCGACGATCGGCGAATGGCAAAGATAATGAACAGATGCGTGTGCTTGCTCGAGAATTGGTTCATGAAATACGGAATCCGCTGAATAGTATGAGCTTGAACCTTCAACTCTTGGAGGAAGACTTTTCCAATACCCAAAGGGATCGGGATGATTTACGAAAGCGCCTTCGCCGCATTCGCGAAGAGGTTGAACAATTAAATCGGATATTAACCGATTTTCGGCGTTATGCTCAGCTTCCTTCGTTAACGCTTGAGGTTGTTGACCTTGCTATACTAATCGAGGAGGTTCTAGATTTTAACGAGCCAGAAGCGCAAAGACAAAACATTCAGGTCATTCGTGAAGTCCAGGAACTCCCTCTCACCCAACTCGATCGGGCGCAGCTCAAACAGGCTCTGCTGAATTTGGTGATTAACGCCCATCAGGCGATGAAAGATGGGGGAAAACTGATTGTTCGCGCACGGGCTTTGAACGGGCAAATTCAAATCGAAGTGGAAGATACAGGCAAAGGTATTGATGCAGCTATTCTCGACAGAATATTCGATTTGTTTGTTTCCACGAAAGAAGACGGGACAGGGGTTGGCCTAGCCATTGTCAAACAAGTCGTTGAAAGCCATGGCGGTAGCGTAAAGGTGAGAAGCCAAGCTAATCAGAACACAACCTTTTCAATCTTGTTGCCGGTAAAAAGAGGCATTAAGCATTAGGCGAATCTCCAGCTACTGGATTAGGCTGCATTTTATCGCAATGTAGTTCCGAGCAGATTCCACAATTTCTTCATCAATCGAATTAAGTTGAAGATCACTGTGCACGTTGAGATATGTTTAGGACGCTTGCGTTATTCACTATAGGATAATCCTTGTGCCAACAATCGGGGCAGGAAGTTCCTGTACAGTATTGCCAATACTTGTCAGATGTCGCACTGGGGGAGAAAGATAGAATATTACAATCCGAGTTCGGTTTGGCATAACCTATGCCAAGGTCAGGTGATGCAATGAACCCGAAAATTCTTGTCGTAGATGACGATCGGCCAAGCGTCGAGACAACCATTGAAGTCTTAGAACGTGAAGGATATCAACTCTTTTCGGCGTCGGGCGGACGTCAGGCGCTCGAAGTCCTACGCGAAGAAGATATCAATGTAGTTATCACGGATCTCAAGATGCCGGGCCTGAGTGGTATCGATCTGCTTAAGTATATTCAAAATTGTAACCTCCACACACAGGTAATTATCTTAACGGGCTATGGCACGACTGATAGCGCAGTTGAAGCAATGAGAGAAGGCGCGTTTAATTACCTCCAGAAGCCAATAGATATCAATATCTTGCGCCAAACGGTGATAAACGCGCTGGAAAAGCAGTTGCTCTTACGTCAAAATATCATTCTCAGGGAACAGCTTGATGACAAGTTCGGATTTGACAATATTATAGGCAAATCCAAACAGATGCTGGAACTCTTTCGCAAGATTCGGCTCGTTGCTTCGACAAAAGCAACAGTTCTGATCACCGGTGAAAGTGGAGTCGGAAAGGAACTTATTGCGAAGGCAATTCACAATCACAGTCCTCGGAAAGACAGTTCGTACAAACCAATCAACTGTGGTGTACTTCACCGCGAACTTCTCGAAAGTGAACTCTTTGGTCACGAGCGAGGCGCTTTTACTGGCGCGACTGCGAACAAACGGGGAGTATTCGAACAAGCGGATGGAGGGACGCTGTTTCTCGATGAAATCGGGGAAATGGGACCTGAAACACAGGTTAAGTTCTTGAGGGTGCTAGAGGAACACGAATTTACCAGGCTTGGAGGGGATAGGACCTTACACGTCGATGTCCGAGTCATTGCTGCAACAAATAAAGATCTCGAAAGCGCTGTGCAAGATCATACGTTCCGAGCCGATCTCTATTACCGAATCAACCGATTTCCGATGCCGGTACCCCCGTTGAGAGAGCGACATGAAGATATACCGCTTCTCGTTACGGCGTTTATTAGAGAATTTAGCAAGGAACATAACAAATCGCTCACCCATGTTACCCCTGAAGCGATGGAATATCTAAAAAACGCGGATTGGCCTGGAAACGTCCGTGAGCTACGCAATGTTCTCGAAACGGCGGTCATCTTGGCGACATCGCATACTATCGAACTCAAGGATCTTGACTCTGAATTCCAGAATGAAATCCCGTTTCCCGCGCCGACCTCAGATGATGCATTCGCAAAGGTTGGAATGACAATGGATGAAATCGAAAAGGAGGCAATTGCCAAAACCTTAACAGAAACCGGCGGAAATAAAAAACGTGCTGCTGAGATGTTGGGCATTGGCTTGCGAACGCTTTACCGCAAGCTGGAATCCTATGGTTGGTTGAATAAAAGTGATGGGGATTCGAATGATAGTGGATTGTGAATCCGATTGATACGTACTACGCTGTGTGCCAATCACAGGTAGCGTGGATAAAGGATAACTAGGCAATCGTATTTGTCCTAGACGAAGAGTGTGTTACAAATAATGCACAGACCTCGACTGGCACAGGACAGACCTTAGGAGGGGCATCTATGGCGGTGTTGTTCCCTTTAGACTGAAAACCTCGGAAATCCCGCGGCGTGCAGGAAAACTGCTAGTACGTTGGGCAAGATTTGGAATGCGCCAGGTGATGGATGATGAGGTGAAACGACTTGTCGGTCTAGTTTAAGTTGTGGTTAGAAGCGATTGACATTTCCGAAAATGATCGGTTGGCTTAAGGGAGTCTCTCGCTCTCTATTAAGGCAGAGGACAATCTGGTGGATAGAGACAGCTGGATTCAAGCAGAATTGGATTGCCTTCACAGAGCGGGGCACCGAAGGTTTCTGCGCACTGTCATGACAGCGCCAACAGGGCGAGTTGTCCTTGATGGACGAGAAGTCATCACCCTTGGATCGAATAACTACCTTGGTTTGAGTATTCATCCGAAAGTGATTGAAGCTGCCGTTGAGGCCGTGCAAGAATACGGAACAGGAGCAAGCGGCTCGCGATTGCTAACGGGTAATTGTCAACTGTACGTCAATCTTGAGGCGAAGATTTCTGAACTGAAGAGAACCGAAGCCGCCTTAGTCTTCAGTTCTGGTTATCTAGCGAATATCGGTGCAATTCCTGTACTAGCGGGTGATGGGGATCTCATTCTCAGCGACGCTCTCAATCACGCTAGCATTATTGATGGTTGTCGTCTTAGCACAGCGATAACGCAGATTTATCGACATCGTGATATTGACCATCTGGAATCACTACTGACGCAATCAGCAACATTCGGGCGAAAGCTGATTGTGACCGATGGCGTCTTCAGTATGGACGGTAACATTGCACGACTTCCTGAGATTTGTGACTTGGCTGAGAGATACAACGCGATGGTAATTGTCGATGAAGCACACAGCATTGGCGTATTGGGAGAATCGGGTGGGGGCACGGTTGAGCATTTCGGACTGGAGAATCGGGACGTTATCCAGATGGGAACTATGAGTAAAGCGATTGGTGGGTTGGGGGGATACGTTGCGGGCAGTCGCATGTTGATTGATCTTCTGATAAACCGTGCACGCAGCTTCATTTTCTCGACGGGTCTACCGCCAGCAACATTGGCTGCTGCTTCGGCTGCGATTGATGTGATGCGCTCAACCCCTGAATTGCGCTACCGTTTGTTCTCCAACACACGACGATTGACAACGGCACTATCTGAATCGGGATTCCAATCTTTGTCGACTGAAACGCATATTCTCCCACTGATTCTTGGATCCGCAGAAGTCACCTCACAGTTTGCTGAGATGTTGCTTGATTACGGTGTGTATGCGCCGGCTATCCGTCCTCCTACCGTGCCTGAAGGGACGGGGCGTTTGCGAATTTCTGTGATGGCGACCCACACGCCTGAAGATATGGAGGCAGCGATTGACGCTTTTAACGCGGTGCGTTTAGCCGACAATTGTCAATCGTCAACTTCATAGTTTGGGGATAAACTGCGAACTGTTCTATCCTTCCAAGAATTGTTGAGCATTGAGACCCAATATCTTTTCAGTGTCGCTGCTCTTCAAGAACGGCGCTTCTCGAATTGCCCGAATCAATTCTGAATAGGGCTGTTCTCTGAGGTAGGGCCAGTCGGTACCCCAATGGATGCGCTCGGCGCCCAACTCATCTACCAGAATCTTTAACACCCTCAACGCACTCCAATAAGGAAACTGCTCATCCTTCGGGATGATGTGCTGACACGCAGATAGATCGCAGCGGAGATTAGGGTGCGATTGCATTAGTTCGATCGGTTCTTTCAAGCGGTCATAATGAATCGTGCGCGCAGGATCGCCTGGATTCTGGAGCCGGGGTGTACCGTAATGTGCCAACTGGATTTTGACATCTGGAAAATCCGACGCCAAGTTTTTCAGTCCCTGCACATAGTCGGTGTAGGTTTCATACTTCCCGTAGACACTCGGGGAGAACCAGGGCTGGTCGGCATACCACCACGACAGATCGACAATGCAAGGCTTGTGCCGTTCGCGGAGCAGTTCAAAGATGGGCCGCCATCGCGGATCGCCTAGCTCAGTGTCGACAAATAGCGGCAGTAACTTGAGTCCGGCAGCGCCGCGATTCAAATCTTGCTCGGCACGTTCCACATAACCGGCTACGCGAGGATCGATCGAATCCGCGAACCAGGCGAATCGATCGAGGTTCCCTTCCCAGACACGGATGAAATAGTCCTTGGTCAGATAGTGCTGAAAGACTGTGACCAGATGGTCTCGTTTGTCAGGGTGGTAATGTGCCATAACATCCACGGCAGTGTAACTGATGAGAAAGGCTTTGTCGACCCCCGCCTCGTCCATCTGACGGAGCAGGTCTGGCCCGCTGGCACCGTGGTCTACCCCAGGCCAGAGAGGGAAATTCTCTTCCGCACCTGCGACTGTGCGGTCAAATACGTGTGTGTGGGTATCAATAATCATTCTCCAAATACCTCCTGACATACCCTGAGGAAATTGCCTCCAAGCACTTTGTATACATCTACCTCTGAGTAACCGTGTTCAACAAGGCATTGTGTGATTTTGGGCATTTCGCTCATATCCTTTACTGCCCAGCGAAGGTTTGCCGCGCCCTGTGCAAATTGTAAATCCCGCCATGCCCCCTCGGTGGGAAAGAAGTCAACACCGAGCGCGATGTGATCGATTCCGACCAGTTCAGCGACATAATCAATCTGCCTAAAAACGTCCTCCGGAGTCGGTGTGGGGCTGAGATAGGTAATGTAAAAATGGACACCGAGTAGACCGCCGGTTGAGGCGAGTGCGCGGAGTTGATTGTCATCCAAATCCTTTGTGATCGATTTCGCGGTTCCGTGAGAAACGATGACAGGACGTTGTGCGCGGTTAATCACCTCGTAAAAGGCGTTTTTCGGTATGTGGGTCACGTCAACTAGAATCCCTAATTTTTCGCACTCTGAGACAACCTCTACTCCGAAAGGACTGAGGTGCCCGTCGGGCACGAGCGGGTTGGGAAAAGCCCAGGTGAGTTGAAGTTCGCGAAGACCGAGACGATGGAATAATCGAAGCGGTTCGAGAGTGCCTTCGAGCCATCGAGCCCCTTCAGCACCAAGAAAAATCGCGACATGGCCTTCTTCCTTAGCCTGTCGGATGTCGCGAGTTTTCTTGGCGAGGATGCAGCGTGGATAATGGCTTTCAATTTCGCTCAGTGCGTTTTCCAGCCCGCGGGCGGCTAACTGCAACCAACCGTCTGTCTGATTTCTGGATACTTGATAACCTGCATCTACATTCACATCTAGGCTAATCTGATAAACTTTTGCTGTAACTCCGCCTTCAGTCATCAACAGCAAATCTTGGCCAATTGGCCGGTGGTCATGAGCCACAACCACGATTGCTCGTCGGTGAATTGCATCAGCAGCAGATTCCATTACTTCAATACTCCATTACTGGGGGTTCGTATCCTTTTAATCTGGAGTTGCAAGGAGAGGCAAGATAAGGAAGTGTATCACATCGAAATGCCAAGCAGCCCTCGCGTAAATTGAAAGTCTGTGTTGCCCCTGCCATAGAGCTTTGGGATAGAACGTCGCGAGGCAACTTCCAGGATGATTTTCAGCATTTGGGTCGTAAAATCTTCAGGCGTCCAATTCTCATCGGCAGAGGTTAGATCCAAATCGTCTTGATAAATCGATTGGGTTGTCGCGTCAGTTGTGGCTTGAATAAGCGGAATCATACGGTGAGACTGTAGCGGGTGTCCCACAACATGAGCAAACATCACGTCCACTCCCGTTCCACCTAAGCCAGTCAAAGTTTCAACAGCGTGACCTGTGGGAGTATCCATGATATGAAATCCTGGTTCAGCTGCACTTTCACCGTAAGCCAGCGTGGACTTGAGGTGTTGATTGCCTAACACACGTTTCAGGTACCCATGCGAGACCAAACCTGTTGCGTTAGCGGGGACAACAACAGTTCCACCGGCGCCAACGATGGTTTGGATGAGGCTAACAAGGCTCTGCACCGCATCGTCAGTAATTTTACCGATTGACATCAATCCCAGACACAGATGTTCCAACCCTACATCGGTATAATGTGGGGTTTCCATCAATTCTAAACGTGTTCCAAACCAATTTTCGACCTTCTGAATCGCCGCCTCAATACCCCCATCGAGTTGCACGCTTGCCCAACCGTATCGATCAATCGGTATATCGTTTTTTGTGAGTGCGTCCGCAATATAGTCGTTGTGGGTTTTTTCACACCCATGTTCTAAAAGCACACCTAAAGCCACAATTGGATGGATCAGATGCCCGATGAGGGTTCTTGCGTAAATGTCCTCAGAATCTCCGCCTGATACACCGCAGCCCTCCGTATGAGGCAGTGCCACAAATCGGGACATTCCATGGGATTCCCCGATTCTACGTTGATTTAAGCGATCAGCAATCATCTGGGCAATTTGACCAGAGCACAGACTCGTTGGCAGCACCAAACCAATCTGATCGCTTCGGAACCCATCTTTGGTTTGAATGGCTTTAAACCTCGGACCAGCTACTGCCTCGTCTTCCAAGGTGCTAGATGAGGATGTTGGCTGAATCGCTGTTCGGATGGAGATGGGCTTGCCATCGGGGGCTTCTTTTGGTAATACCGCTTTCGGATTGGTTGGACGGGTTTGCCGCCAGTTTCGCCAGATTGAGACCTGAGAATGTCCCGCCTTTTCACCAACAGATTGCTCGCCACCTGCAATTCTGAGGGTTAGGTCGAACATTTTTTCACCTAACGCCTCCATAGGGACCCCATCCAGAAATTCCCCAGCGTTCACATCCATCTCGTTTATCAACAAATTGTATCGCCCAGTGGTTGTGACAATCTTTATCGTGGGGACAAAAGGGAAGTTCGTAATTGAACCGTTTCCAGTCACAAAGAATATCAAATTTGCTCCGGAGGCGACCTGCCCAGCAATGCTCTCTAGATCGTTTCCTGGGCTGTCCATGAAATAGTATCCCGATTCAAGCATGCGCTCGCCATAGGCGATAACATCGTCCAGGCGAACGTCAGGGTGTCGCTTCATGGCGGCACCAATCGATTTGATTACGATGTTGTACAAGCCGCGAAACTTGTTGCCGCCGGAGGGATTGGCTTCTACAGTGTGACCGTGCCAACGCGCACGCTCCTTAAATCGCTCTATCGTGTCGAGGAACTTATTGGCGGTCTCTAGGTCTTTGACGGTTTGAAGGACGTATTCTTCTGCGCCGATTAACTCATCGGTTTCCGCTAGATTAGCGCATCCGCCATAGCGAATTATCTCCTTTGCAACATAAGCTGCCAGCGGATTACCGGAGACACCCGAAAATGCATCTGAACCGCCGCACTGGAGCGCAATCTTTAAAGTTGAGACAGGTTGTTTGGTGCGCTGGTACGCCGCGTTTATCTCTTTCAACCACCCGTTGATAATCGCTTCCCCCCTTTCCAGACTGGCATTAAAGCTGCCTTGCAAGGTCAGAAATTGATGGTGCACGTCATGAATTGGGTATCCGTGTTGCACAACATAATGCTCAAGCATCTCGTTCGTGACTGTTTCGGTGCCATAGTCAAGCACCAGTATTGCCCCAACGTTGGGATGCACGATAAAGCCTGCGAGCGTTCGGAGCAATACTTCCAAGTTGTTCGGTCTTATATCTTCCCCACCTTCGGTGTGCCCCACCGCGACGATCGCATCTACGTTTTCATAGTTTGCCTCTGCGCCTCTGAACCGATCTGCTAGCGCCTTTGCAATGCTGGAGGTCTGGGAAGTTGTACCCATGACAACGATATAATTTCGCGTTCCTACACCTCGGCCGCCTGCCCTTTTGTAACCCGTAAAAGAACTCTGGTGGTCGTATAGGGGCACTTGTGTCCCCGGCTGAAACGCATCTTCATCAAGGACGTAAGGGGTAATCTCTTCCCTGAAATTTGGGTGCGACGGAAGTTCAGACTCCAGGTTTCTCAGAGCGAGTGCGTCGAGAATGCCTGAGTTGCAAATGTAGTCTCCGGGTCTAATCTCAGCGATCGAGATTCCAAACGTCAAGCCCCACGAAAGCAGCGACTCGCCTTCAGCAATTGTCCTGATAGCGAACCGATGTCCTTCCAGAACGATGTGGGATAGGGTGAAACGTTCCCCTTCGCTGCGAATTTCCGATCCCGCTTCTATTGTTCTTGTCGCAATTGCCACATTATCTGTTGGGGATGGCAGCCTTGCGATTTCGTTAAAATCATATGTCAATTGATTCTCCGTAGCCAAATCTGGAATACTCGGATCTGCCTTTTTTCAGAGTTTGAAAAGCGCAAAAAATAAGACGCACAATGTCAAGCGTGGTTTACAGAGGCGTTGTTTCACCGATTGTTTTGTAACGTAAATATTCGGTTAATCTCCGCTGCGCCTAAACTTAGGTCGTTCGTTATCAGGAGAGCATCCAATTCCGTGCCCGTCTCCCGGACAAAGAGACGGATTTCGTGTTTACCTCGTGTGAAGTGGAAAGCCGGCACTGTCTGCACTGAGATTCGTTGGATTGCCGGCACCGCGCCCCACCAGCCGTAGCTGTTCACATCACAAGCACGGGGTGATTCAACGTCTGTTCCGACGAAGAAGGAGTCGCTCTTGCCGGTGTACCCTCGCCCATAGAGCCAAATTGCGTAGTCGCCATCCGCTGGAATCTCAATCTCATACGTCAGCCACAAATCCGGTAGTTGGTATTGGTGATCCAACGCGGTATTTGCAACGATGAACGCGTCACCAGATGCGGTTACATCCTCGACTGTCAAGAACGGTTTCACATTCGGTTTTACTCCATCCAGCCGTGTGAACTCCTCCGCCTCAAATACGAGTTCAAACTTTTTCATTGGTTTTTCGATGCGACGTTCAATCAAGTGGAGGGCATCCATTCGCTCAAGCGCAGCGCGAATCTCGTCGATTGGTATCAGGTCGGCGCTGGGGCCCCATTTGTCGTACCGCACTTTATCTTCAAGCGAGACCGCGAGCAGCCGCCCGTTGTAATGCACAAGTGCGTCTCCTCTGATGATTTCACCATGCCCTTCGTAGTGAATAAGCACGTCGTGTTGGTCGTAGCGAAGAATTAACTCGCCTTTAAACCTTTCACCGGAAGGGCCAGGACATGCAGTTTTCAACGCTGTTACCTTACCGCCATCGTCAATTTCGAGTTGCATTATGCTAGCGATTTGCACGGTTGGTTGACCAACCGCATGTTGACGAAATCCCGGAGGTAGATTGAGGCCGCGTGCGCAGATAGCCCTTATACTCCGGTATAGGTAACCGTCCACCGGGTTGGGAAGCGGAGCCGGCGCGTATTCCCGCAAGTCTCCTACAGTTCCGAGTACAACAGGTCGAAGGTATCTCTGTCCTTCAACCTGCACCACCCCCAATCCGCTCTCCGTGTCGACAGCGACAACTTTAACGGGCTGATAATCGAGAATATTCAGTCGAATGATTTCAGCCTCTGTCACTCTTGCTGGGACGAGAATATGACCAACTTGGCTCAGGATGACACCTGTGAAAATCTCACCGTCCGCTTCCACCGCCGTAAATGATTTGAATACGGCAAATAATTGTTCTGAATACACCTCGCGTTTTCGGTTGGCTTCATTCTGAATCTCTTCATATAATGCACCCTCTGGGGCAACCGCTTCTGCCAACCGCATCGCACCCATAGGCACAGCGAAACCAATCAGGACAAGCAGTCCTATCACCACTGCAACCTTCGTCAACGGGTGCCGATTCCGGTTCTCGGCGAGAACGGTTCGGAGCCGCCCTTCAATCTTCGACTGACGCGCCATCGCCACAGTTGCACGCGAAACTGAACCAACCGCCGTGATGCTTCGCACAATGTCAAGCAGATGTTGCGCATACTCGGTCGAACAATAACCCGCGTTGAGCACATGGTCATCGCATGCCTGCTCCATCTCCGTCCGCATCCGACGCGCAACAACCCATACGAGCGGATTAAACCAATACACCGCACACGTTATCTGTGCAATAGTTTGCATCAACCAATCACGCCGTTGGATGTGTGCAAATTCGTGGAGTAAAACAGCACGTAGCCGTTCCGATCCCCAACTGTCCGCATCACCGGGCAACAAGATTACGGGACGAAAGAAACCCCACACCATCGGCACTGTGCCCGTGTCGATCCGACGGACACGGTATCGACGCTTCAAATCAAGTTGCAGATGCTCAATCGCATCGCTGAAGTCGTCGCTACGAGCCGAGATGTACCACACAGCACCGATTCCGACAATCAGACGGGCAAACAGGAACAGTCCGACCACCGCCCAACCCACGACTATCCAATCGGTCCAATGTTGAGCAGCGAAGTCGATCCATGACATGTTTGATTGGGAAGCGTTGCTTTCCCTGGTTGCAAGGTGTGGTTGCAACGGCGACGGTGTGGTTTGTGTGGATGACACTACGTCTGATGGGGACGGACGAGATGGAATCGGTACGGGCATCGCGGGTGGAGGGCTGGTTTCGACCAACACGTCCGATTCATGCTCACCCGATGCCCCCGGCAGGACACCGACGTCCAACTGCGGAAGTGTGAGTGAACACAGCGGGACGATGAGGCAGCCGACGATTGCCAAGCTCCAAACTAATCCGCGCAACGCCGCCGATTGATGACGCAGAATGAACCCGAAAATACCCGCAACAGCAATAATCACTATGCTCTTCAGCGTGGCATCGACTAAAAATCTCAGCCACAAGTTGGATTCGAGGGTTTCAATGAACGGCATCACTATCCTCCTTTTTTCGTTTGTTCAATGAGACGGCTTAAACGGTCGAGTTCCTCATCGGAGACATCAGTGTCGGAGACCAACGCAGCAACCGTTTTTTCGATGGATTTATCGAAGAAAGTCTGAACAATCTGTTTGAGCGCAATGTGTCCTGCGTGATGGCGCGGTTGCGTGGGATGATAGATGTAGCGTGGTCCATCTTTTTCGTGGGTAAGATGTCCCTTTTCCTCCAAAATGCGCAACAGGGCTCGGACTGTGGAATAGGTAGGAGGGTCTGGGAGGGCTGAGAGGACATGTGCGACAGAAGCGTGACCCCGTTGGTAGATGATATTCATAATCTGTCGTTCACGTCGGCTGAGGATACGATAATCTTGCATGCTAGCACCTCCTTTGTAATGTGCGAATATATTAGCATATCCGAATGGGGATGTCAAGAAAACAATGTGAAAAATTCAGCATGGTCGACAAAAAGATGGTGATGTTCGAGTGCGACGGCTATATGAACTGTCAAACATTGTCCCGATCTATTGTACCTCTCATGAGCAACACTGAATTCTGGTTTTCTCTGGGATTGCGTTTGGCTTAGCATGCTGTCCACCCTTCATCAACCATCAGATTTTCACCGGTCATATAGGACGACGCATCCGACGCCAAAAAAAGCAGAGCGCCACAAAACACCGATCCTGCAGCCATTCGCCCCAACGGTGTGCGTTAGCCTTAACACTGGACAAATTCAGGGTCGTGGTCGTTGAAAACTCCGTCAGGGGTTAGCGCATTGACCCGAATATTTCAACCTGCCCAATACGGGGCCAAGTAGCACATCAACCCCAACACTGCGCTCTTTGTTACAAAATCTTTGCGTTTGTATGGCTTTTTTACGGCGCCTCAAACCAACAATAAGTCAGTCCCCGCTGAATAGTCATCACTGTCCAAGATGATGATGCGATAACCCGACTGTTACCCATCGCATCCAAGTGTGTACGTCGTTTATGAGCGAGTCCGCGAAGGAACATTCTCCTATTGATATATGTTGTATGTTGTCGTATACTAATTTGATCTCGTTTCGATACCGCCGAATGTTTTGACCTGAAAGCTTTCATCTTCTTCTTTGTCGTAGATCGTATCAACTGAATTTCCACTCGCACGTTAATCTTAGGACAATTTCAAGAACCTGTAACCGACTCCCGGTGTACATGACGATATCCCACCTCGAAACATATATACCGCTAGTAAAAAGCTGTAGTATGTCAGTAGCGAACCACAAATATATAGAAAAAATGTGGGATTTTAGAAAGGCGGATACAAGAAAACTTACACCCTGTTATCATAACAATTGTGCGGTGATGATTCCGCTGGCGTGCAGTGCCATTTTTAGATCTGCCAGCATTCTTGAATCATATCCCCGAATATGGATTTCCCATAATACAAGATAGAGATGTATTAGTGCCTAATGGAACCTCACTTGATACATTTGTAGTCCTCCCTGAACGCGATGCCTCAAAATTAGAATCTATGGGTTCTCAAGAGGAAGGTGTCGATCAAATAATGGATGCCTTTAAGATTGGACGCTACGCATTTGAAACTTTCGGGATAACGTTGGATGTTGTAAAAATCCACTCGATCTGATTGTTCGATACTTACAATTGGAAAAATGAATCTGATTCGTGTGCTCTTCAGTATACTCTATGCCATTCTGAAAGAGACTTAACGACATGCGCTTGTCATGGAATGAAATTCGTGTCCGCGCCGCTTCATTCGCTCAAGAATGGGCAGATGCAGGCTACGAAAAGGGACAAACCCAACTTTTCTACCGCGACTTTTTCGCCATTTTTGACCTGCCTGTGCGCCGCGTTGCCACGTTTGAGGAGCCTGTTCAACTGCTCGGCGATAGGCGCGGCTTTATTGACCTGTTTTGGAAAGGCGTGCTCCTCGTTGAGCAGAAAAGTGCGGGACGCGACTTAACACAAGCCAGAGCCCAAGCGCTCTCTTACTTTCCCGGTCTCAAGGATGCTGACCTACCGCGCTACCTCCTCCTGAGCGATTTCCAGACGTTTGAGCTGTACGATCTCGACGAAGATGAGAGTGTTGCCTTTACCCTCGCTGACTTGCCCCAACATGTCGAAAAGTTCGGCTTTATCTTGGGTGTGCAGAAGCGATCCTTCAGGGATCAGGATCCGGTCAACATCGAAGCCTCCGAGCACGTTGGTCAACTCCACGACGCGCTGGCTGAATCCGGTTACACGGGACACGATCTGGAACAATTCCTTGTCCGCATCGTCTTCTGCTTCTTTGCCGACGACACCGGCATTTTTGAGCCACGAGACATTTTTCTCGATCTGTTAGAGAACCGGACACGGAAAGATGGCTCCGACCTTGGCGGTTGGTTGGCGCAACTGTTCCAAGTTCTCAACACGCCGGTAGACCGCCGCTCCAGAAACATCGACGAAGATCTCGCCCGCTTCTCCTACATCAACGGCGATCTGTTCCGCGAACCCTTGCTCATCCCGTCATTCGATTCTGCGATGCGCCAACGCCTAATTGATGCCTGCCATTTCAATTGGTCCGAAATCTCCCCTGCGATCTTCGGATCGCTTTTCCAGTCCGTGATGGACAAAGATGAACGCCGTGCCCAAGGAGCACACTACACCACCGAAAAGAATATTCTCAAGGTAATCGAGCCGCTATTCCTCGACGAGTTGCGTGCGGAGTTTCAACACCTCCGTGACCGCAGGGACAACCGCCGCCTCCCCGAACTGATTGCCTTTCAGCATAGACTCGGTCGGTTGCGTTTTTTTGATCCAGCGTGCGGCTGCGGCAACTTCCTGATCATCGCCTACCGTGAATTGCGGACATTGGAAATTGAAGTGTTAAAAGAGATGCGACCACATGGTCAGCTTGACCTGATTGCGCAATCGCTTTCGGTGGTTGACGTAGATGGGTTTTATGGGATTGAGTTGGGGGAGTTTCCAGTGCGTATCGCGGAGGTTGCTCTGTGGATGATGGACCACATCATGAACAACCGCCTGAGCCTGGAGTTTGGACAGACTTATGCGCGCATTCCGTTGGAAAAGTCGCCGCATATCAGGCACAGGGATGCCCTGGAAACGGACTGGACGACGCTCCTGCCCCCAGAAGGATGTTCCTATGTGCTTGGCAATCCGCCTTTTGTGGGTGCGAAGTTCCAAACAGAACAGCAGCGCGGACAGGTGCGCAACATCGCCTCACTGGGGCGAAGCGGCGGCACCCTCGACTACGTGACTGCGTGGTTTATCAAGGCGGGTGAATACATTCAACAGAGCCCAGCGCAGATCGGCTTTGTGGCAACCAATTCCATCACCCAAGGTGAACAGGTGGCGCAGCTTTGGCCGCTCCTGTTTAATCGTTGTAAACTGGACATAGCCTTTGCCCACCGCACCTTTGCTTGGGGCTCGGATGCCCGTGGTATGGCACACGTTCACGTCGTTATTATTGGGCTGGCAAAACGGGATGCTTCGCCACAGGAGAAACGGCTGTTTTCCTACGACACCCCCAACGGTGAGCCGCACGAAAGCCTGCATACTGCCCTCTCGCCTTACCTGTTCGATGCCAGTGGACTGACCGATTCGCGGATTGTCGTAAAGGAAGAATCTCGACAGATCAATGGACTTCCAAAGTTAATTATCGGCTCCAAACCCATTGATGGCGGACACTACATTTTCAACACTGACGAATGCGCCGCTTTTTTGAGAGAAGAACCGAACGCTAAGCCGTATCTGCGACCCTTTGTGGGAAGCCGCGAGTTTCTACAGGGCGGAGAAAGGTGGATACTGCGCTTGGCTGACGTAGCACCCCAAGTATTGAGAACGCTGCCGAAGGTCCGTGAGCGTATTGCCGCTGTCCGAGCTTACCGGTTGGCGAGCAAGAGCAAGCCCACTCAAGCACTTGCTGAGACACCAACGCTCTACCATGTCAACGTCGTTCCTACCGCGCCATTTTTGGTTATACCGGAGGTGAGTTCTGAACGACGGGAATACATCCCGATCGGGTGGCTGGAGCCGCCGGTAATTCCAAGCAATCTTGTCCGTATCATCGAAAATGCCAACAAACCCCTATTCGCGTTGCTCACTTCTGCTATGCACATGGCTTGGCTCAGGCACATTGGGGGACGCTTAGAGAGCCGCTATCGCTACTCCATCGGTCTCGTGTACAACACCTTCCCGGTACCCGAGGTTCCCGCGGCACGGCTGCAACGCCTCGAACCTTACGCAGATGCTGCCCTCGTCGCCCGCGCTGTCCATCCCAACGCGACCTTGGCTGACCTATACGATCCCGATCTTATGCCTGTCGATCTCCGCAGGGCACACCGCGCCTTAGATGGTGCTGTCGATAGGCTTTACCGGCGTTCTTCATTTTCCTCCGACCGCGAGCGCGTTGAACACCTACTCAGCTTATATGAAAAAATGATGGTGCCGTTGGCAGCAAACGTTAGACCTAAGCGGAGGCGGCGGAGGTGATAGTGGGACAATATGTCTATCACCATTTTAAGATAATCGAAAAAAAAGAAGGCACCTGATGATTTCAGCTACGGCTGGTAAGCTTTAGCGGGGGAGGGGCTTTAAACTAAAGCGGAAATGAGAAAATCCATGATTAATAAAGGTTATGTCATTTACTTGGGTTGTCGAAAAGATAAATGGCTAGCACAGCGATGCGCGTTTCTGCTTACGAAAGTGCCACCCAACCACACGGATAAGTCCGATTAAGTGCCATCGCGCAGGAGAGGCGGAATGTGCATGCAAATTGTCTGAATCTAAATTCTCAAGATAGGATGATTTTCGGTGTTGTGACTGGTAACAGACAACATCAATCCTGCAAATCCTGATTCAGACAGTTTGTTGCGATGATTCTGGACGAAGTCGCCTAACTGCTAACGAAAATACCCTTGACAACGTTAATCCGTCTTGATATAATACATAATATCGGCGTGCTATATTCTATTTGGAGGGAGACCAACACCTTCAAAGGAGATGGTGCGCGTTTTTTTTTCAAAATTTAGGCAACGTGCTTAATCTACTAAACCGACTAAGTCAAAATGTGTGATATTTTGTGAGATTTTGTGACATCGGACGAAGTTTCAGAAAAACCACGACCCTCAGAACCTGTGTGGTAAGCGGACTTCAGCGAATTATGCACAGTCCAATTATGGGCGGCGCATCACATCACAGAATGTGGTATAGTGTGATATCAAAGTAATCCTATGACAACCTCAATGACTCGTAGACACCGCATGACAAGCGAACTAACGCAGGTGTCGTATCTGTCAAATGGCATGTCACACACAACCTCACATTATGTGACATTGTGTGATATTTCGTGATATTTTGTGACATCGAGTTGGCGGTAGGCAACTTACAATCTGTATTTTGATTTCAAAACTTTACGAATAACGTAAACTCACCCCCTTTCTTTGGACAGCAATGAATGAGATATAAAGCGTAAAGCCTTGGCGATTTGGTCAGGTTTAAACGCCTGCAATTATTGGTAATACACCTGATGTGGTGTGCGATAGTCGAACGATTGAGGAAAACGCGATGAAGCATACCTATGACTGTGAACCCACTTTGAATGATACCCAAGTTCTAGAGTTCTGCAAAAAGGGTTTTCTGATGCTAAAAGGCGTTGTGCCGGACGAGGTGAATCAGCGGACGTTTGCGTTTCTTGACGCGCATCCATCGGGCACACCGAGCGAGATTCTCCAAGAGGATTGGTTTGTTGAGAATGTTATCTGCTGCCCACAGGCAGTAGGAGCCATCAGATCCTTCCTTGGCAAGAGCTTCCGCCTGCCTGGCGGGGCGAACAATCATCGAGCGGAATGCCCTGGATCTGCGGGAGGATGGCATTTCGACAGCGGCGGAGATGGGGCAGCGGTGTACGGTCCCGAATTCGATCTGCTCCAGGTATTCTACTATCCGCAAGACGCGCAATTGGAAATGGGACCGACAGAGGTATTACCAGGGTCACACTTCCTCTTTTGCTCTCAAACCCATATGCAGCATTACTGCGGGATCCGTGGAGCAGTGTCCACAGCGGCACCCGCAGGCTCAATTTTCATCACCATTTGGGGCATCTGGCACCGCCGTACCGTTTCCACTGCGTGCGGGACTCGCAACCTGCTGAAGTATGAATACTCGCGAACGGCACTGCCGGCGCGTGACTGGATTCGAGAACCGACCTTCGAGGTGAGACATGCTAAGTCCTCTCCTCCCGGTCTAAGCTTTCACCGAGAACACCATCGGACAATTAACGACGCCGCTGAGTTGTTCTACTGGCTGTGTGGACAGAAAACCGAATACCATGCGGGGAAAAAACCGATTGAAGTTCGCCAATCTGGATTTTTGCTGCGTTAGCGGATCGCTGATTATTCGATCGTCAGAGAGTCGCTGATGAGCGTATTACAGGATCAGTTATGCAGGTAGGATACGCTGTGCTTAATCTGCATGTCGTTCTTCTCTTACCGTGACGACATCGAAGGCTGAGAGGTTTTAAGTTGCGTTGATGTTAAACGGATTCCCCCACAGTGGCAGCAATTTGAGCGACTTTATCCCAGGTGGTATCCTCTATCATTATCCCGCTTGCCAGCCTTCGCGTTTTTTCTCTTGATTCCATTTCATAAGGAACAAGAACCTCGGCGTCGGGAGTTACCGCGGGCGAACTCTTCATATGACATATCATTTCATCGACATCGTCAGTAAACTCAGTTAGGGAACGAAAGGACTCAATTTCAATTGCCATCATTGAAAAAGTGCTGCCATGAGTAAACCAAGAATCCGCCACTGCAGGTCGAGCATGTCCCCCACCACTAAGCACACCAGAAAGCGCTTCTATCGCCAGCATTAACCCGTAACCCTTATGCCCGCCGAAGGGGAGAATAGCCCCGACGGGCGGCCCATAAAGGTCTGCCGGGTTCGTCGTCGGTTGTCCCTGAGAGTCAAAGACCCAGTCATTCGGAATCTCCTCACCCCTGCGCATTTTGACGCGAATCTTCCCTTCGGGAACGATGCTAGTCGCCATGTCCAGTACCATGATTCCTGACTCTCTACCGCTGGGAATCCCCCACGCCATTGGATTGGTACCGATTCGCGCTTCCTTGCCGCCCCACGGGGCGACGAGTTGCCCCGCTCCCTCTGCGTTACAGCAGAGAAAACCGATAAATCCCTGTAACGCAATATCTTCAACATATTCTCCCAGTCGTCCAATATGGGAAGCACTCTTCACCGAAACGAAGCCGATTCCATACGCCTGCGCTTTTTGTACAGCGATCTCCGCGGATCGCGAAGCAGCAATCTGACCGAACGACAAGTGGGCATCAATCAAACACGTTGCCCCCTTGTCCTTGATAACTTCCATACGGTTTTCGCCCGCAATCTTACCTTCCTGAAGCCAGGCGACATAATCAGGTAGACGGATGATACCGTGGGAATCCAATCCAACTAAATTGGATCCGGCGAGGTGACGAGCGACCCGGTCCGCGACCTCATTAGTCGCACCCGCAGATTGCAGAATCCGTGAACCCAGTTCCCTCAATTCTTCGTGTGACTTTATAGGCACTTGTCCAATCCTTTCATTACATTCCTCCACAGAGAACAGAGTTCTTCATGAAGCCCCTGTTTCTAAGGTCATCTACAACAATGCTTTAAGATTATTGTAGCAAAATTTGACACTTATTTCAATCTCTTTTTGCGACATAAACCCGTTTAATCCAACCTTTGTTGTCACTTGACCGCCCCATTTGAAGTGTGCTATAATGAAACATTAATCAACCGTCCAATCGAATCTCTACTGCATGATTCAACGATAAGATTGGCACTTAACCCGTTTGTCACCTTTAGAACAGGAATCGCCTGACAGAGCCAGCGAGGATAAAGAGCCGGACTAATGCAAAACTGAATACAGATGAAGGTGGCGGTTAGGATTTCACAGTATTTTTCCCAGGCGCTTCCTGTGTAAATCGAGCAGAAAGTAGCTATAGCGTGAACTCTCACTGTTTTTTTCGGCTCTGTCAAATCCAAACGTTTCCTCGAAAACTATGGAACGTGTATATCTTTCGAGCATTTCCCAATGGTGTTTTTAAATTAGTAATACGATTTCGCTTCAATAACAGTGCGTTTATGATGCTTTAATTATATCATTCTATTTCTCCGTAGGCGGGGATCAACCGAGCGGATAGCGAGGGCGATAGAGATCTCCTTGCCCCGCCTACTTTGCCCGGTGACACAGTATCGTGCTCCGCTCCACACAAGTTTCTTTACTTGACCTACGCAACCAATGCACTTGAATATTAGGGAAATGGTACAACTTAGCAACCAGGTTTTTCTTAAATAGGTTCCTATGGGGCAAAGTGTAACGATTCCGATTTTGGATTGCTTAAATATCCATGATGTGTTATAAGTAGGACTGTGAAACTGTCGTTTTTTTAATGAGCCGATTTTAGAAATTGATTGGCAAGAGATGTTAGGAGATTTAATTTTTTGCGTGGGTTGAGAGGGCGACACATCTCGACAAAACAGGGCTACATACTATATCGTTACTCGTTAAAGCCATTCGTATAATCCGTAATGAGCTCAAACGAGTTATTAGTTGATTCTCGACCAACTTCAAAAGCAAAAAGGGAGGCAATGAGAGAATGTCCCAATCACTTGGTACCATTCGCCTGACGATGGCGCAGGCGCTGGTGAAATATCTGCAAGTTCAGTACAGCGAACGCGACGGCAAAACACGCCGCCTTATCCCTTCAATCTTCGGTATATTCGGACACGGAAACGTTGCCGGACTCGGACAGGCGCTCTGCGAATATGGTCAAGGACTGCCATACCGGCAACCTCGAAATGAGCAGTCGATGGTCCACGCTGCGCTTGGATTCGCAAAAGCCAATCATCGTCTAGCGACACTTGCTTGTACCTCGTCCATTGGCCCTGGAGCCACCAACATGATTACTGGCGCCGCAACTGCCGCCACCAATCGACTCCCTGTTTTGCTGTTGCCATCGGACTACTACGCCACACGATACCAGGGACCAGTGTTGCAACAACTCGAACACCCCGTTTCAGCTGATGTGAGTGTCAACGACTGCTTCCGACCTGTCAGCCGGTTCTTCGATCGCATCACCCGACCGGAGCAATTGCTCACCGCGTTGCCCGAAGCCATGCGGGTGCTGACCGATCCAGCCGACACGGGACCAGTGACCTTGTCGCTCCCACAGGATGTACAAGCGCACGCTTACGAGTATCCCTCCCACTTATTTGAAAGACGTGAGTGGCGAGTTGAGCGACGAGCGCCCGATTCCCAGCGTATCTCGGAAGCTGTGGAACTATTGAAGGCGTCTGTACGTCCGATGATTATTGCTGGGGGTGGCGTACATTACTCCGAAGCTTGGGACGAATTGCAGACCTTCTCCGATAAGTTTGGGATTCCGGTCAGCGAGACGTCAGCGGGCAAAGGCGCGATTCGGAAAGCGTCGCCGCTGCTTTTGGGTGGACAAGGTGTCAACGGCACGCTGGCCGCTGCTAAAATCTCAAGCCAAGCGGATTTGGTCATTAGCATTGGCGGACGCTTGATGGACTTCACTACCGGTTCGCAATCTGTTTTCAACAATCCGGCTGTAAAATTCATCAACATCAACGTCGGCAACCACGATGCTTACAAGCAGGGTGGTGTGCCACTCATCGCTGACGCTCGAGAAGCGCTTGTCGCGTTAACCAAAGCGGCAGAGGCAGCGGGAATCCATCCAAATACTGCGTATGTGCAAGAAGTCACGGCGTTGAATCGAGAATGGCAGCTGCAACTAAAGAACGAGGTCTCTCAGGAAACGCCCGGTGAGGCAATGAGCCAAGGGCAGCTCGTCAGTGTGCTCAATGACGAGGCACAACCGGGTGATACCGTCATCGGTGCAGCGGGGACGCCGCCTGGAGATCTACTCAAAATGTGGGATGCGACCGGCGGTCGGTCGTGTCACCTGGAATTCGGGTTTTCGTGCATGGGCTACGAAATTCCTGCGGGTCTGGGTGTCCGGATGACGCAGCGAGAGGGTGAGGTCTATGTGTTTATTGGTGACGGCACCTATTTAATGAATCCGACGGAGTTGGTGACCTCAATACAGGACAACTTGAAACTCACACTTGTACTATCGGAGAATCACGGTTTCCAGTCCATCCGCTCGCTACAGATGCTTCGCGCAGGTCGGAGTTTCGGGAATGAATTCCGGTCTCGCGATATGGAGAAGAATCTCCTTGAAGGGGGCTATATGAAGATAGACTTCGCGCAGAATGCGGCTAGTTTCGGCGCGAAAGCTTGGAATGTGACAACCCCGGAAGGTGTCCGTCATGCGTTACGCGAAGCCCGCGGCGAGAGTCAGACGTGCGTAATTGTCGCAGAAGTGGAGCCGCATCACTATCTGCCGGATTCTGGCGTGTGGTGGGACATCGCTGCCGCCGAATCAAGCGAAGATCCAGAGACCCAAGCCCGGCGTCAAGAATATGAGGAAGGGCTTTCCTTGCAACGGTTCCATTATTAGTCCTGAAGAGTTAGGGCAGGTGTAGCGAAGATTTAATACCCTTTCCCTAAATGCTAAGGTGAGGACACCATGGACGCCAGCCCCATGCAGTTGCTAGAAGAATGCATCCAGCAACTCAATCAAGGGAAGCTGACGGAAGCCCGGCTCCGGGATTTGGGTGCAGCGATAGCGGCAAAGGCTACCAAACGCCAGAGTTTGCTCTACTTACAGACTGCAACGACCGCTGTCACGGCCGAAGCAATTGGTATGCTGCTGGTCGAATCCGGAGTGGTCTCGAACGGCCCGTTCGATTCGATCGACTGGCCGTACAAGACTGTGTTGGATGCAATCAATGATGGCTGGCGGGTAATTCGGTTCCCGGTTCAGTTGCCAGTCGGACACACACAGGATACGCATATCGTCTGCGAATTCATCCTCGAAAAATAAGGGCGAACCGATGTCACATGAATTACGACGCGCACCCGGCGACATAGAGCCAGCGATGACGGATCATGATGTACTCGACTTTTGCAAAAGTGGGCTTTTCGTACTTGAGGGGGTGATACCGGATGGGACAAATCGTTGGATATACGAGTATATCAATCAGGAGGGCAACGACTCCCAGAAGCTGGTTGAAGAGGAGCGTTTCGTCGAAGAAGTGCTTCACCATCCTGAAGTTGCTGGTGTTACAAGATCTCTACTCGGAGAGCGTTTCCAGTTGCCGGATTGGATGGCGAACCATCGTCTGGTTGGGTGCAAAGAGGCAAGAAATTGGCATATTGATGCCGGTTCAAATTTTGAGCGAACTTGTAATCTGCTTCAGGTCTTCTATATTCCCCAGACCAACACGAGGGAAATGGGCCCAACCCTATTTCTGCCGGGGTCCCACCTTGTGCCAATCCCTAGGGAAGAGTTAGAGCACTTTGGTCATCTCGCCGGTCAAGTGGCGACTGTTGGCCCCGCTGGCTCGGTGTTTTTCACCGCTTACTCGATTTGGCACCGGCAGTCGGAAAAGAGAGATTCGTCCACTCGCAACGTATTAAAATGGATCGCGTGGCGGACCGTTCCTCCCCAACGAGACTGGATTATGGACAGTACCTTCGATTTCGCTAGTGTCGACTACTCATATACCAATGGTTACTTTTGTGGTCCTACCCGTAAGTGGCAATCTATTCTGCGCGTGTCTGAGATGTTCTACTGGCTCTGCGGAAAATCAGACGAATTCCACGTCGTTGGTGGAGCCGGCTGGCCGTTTAGCGCATCCGATCCTAGTGGATGGGCGAGGTGGCAATAAACTTCATGTGTGGGTGTGTTGCAATACAATGAGGCTGTTTTCGACATCCCTGAACTTCGGAAGAGCGGGGAATAAGTTTAGGACATTGTGCAAGCCGGAATTTCGACATGAAGCTATGTTCCCCTCCACTAAAGTCACACTAATTCTTTTACACCAGCTGGGAGAAAAGCGATGGAGCGAACAATTGGCATTGGGGTGATTGGATTAGGGTGGATGGGTATGGCGCATAGCCGATCCTACCGACAGATTCCACATCGCTTTAATGATAGCGGCTTCCAACCGCGTTTGGTGTTCTGCGCCGATGAAGTAGAAGTTCGCGCGCGCCAAGCCCAATCTCTTTTCGGATTTGAGCGATACACTACAGACTGGCAGCAGGTCATCTCCGACTCGAACGTTGAGGTTGTGAATATCACAACCCCCAACTTTATGCATTTGGAAATTGTGCGTGCGGCAGTTGGTGCGGGCAAGCATGTTTTCTGTGAGAAACCTGTCGGTCGCAATCCGCAAGAAACAGCGAACATTGAGGAATTGGCACGTCAGGCTGGCGTGCTAAGTTTTGTGGGTTACAATTACCGGTGGGCACCGCTTGTACAGTATGCGCACCAGCTAATTCAACAAGGGCGGTTAGGAGAACTGACTCACTATCGAGGGCGCTTTTTTACTGGTTATGCAAAGAATCCACACGGCGTACTGTCGTGGCGCTTTCAAAGGGAGCTCGCCGGGTTGGGAACTCTGGGAGATCTCGTGTCGCATGTCGCGGATTTGGCACATATGATTGCTGGACCTATCAAGCGTGTGGTCGGCAACCGTGAAACGTTTATCCCTCAACGACCGCTTGCCACCCTTGGCGAAGGTACGCATTTTTCCATCGGCACGGAGGGCCCCATGGGCGATGTCACCAACGAAGATTATACTGGAGCATTAGTTCAGTTCGCCAATGGTGCCCACGGCACACTAGAAGCGTGTCGAATCATCAACGGCCCAAAGTGTCAGATGGCATTTGAGGTAAACGGAACGCATGGCGCACTAAGCTGGGATTTTGAGCGGATGAATGAACTCCACCTATATCTCCCCGATGAGGATGGTAGCCACGATGGCTATACCCGCATCGTGGGTGGCCCAGAGCACCCTTTCCACGCACGGTTCAATCCCGGACCGGGCATTGGTCTAGGGTATGAAGATCTCAAGGTCATTGAAGTTCACCAATTCTTGAAATCCATAGTGGATGGGGAGCAGGGCGTGCCCGGATTCGCCGAAGCCCTTGCTGTAGCGAGGGTGCAAGCGGCAATTCAACGCTCGTGGGAAACGGAATGTTGGGAAGACGTGGGGCAATTGAAAATTTGTGGTTAATCCTGGACTAGGTTACAATTTCCGGAATGAGCTGCCTTTTTCGTTCGAGTATCGAATGGTGAGTTTCAATCTTAAATCGGCACCTCAAAATCGAAGGTTACATGGGACGCTGAAAGTTTAGGCGGAGCGGTTCAAACAAACGGATTAAGATGCACGTTTCTGTAGACGATAGGAGGAAGGCTTTGGACATCCACCGTCGCTCGAATTCGCCAGAGTTGCTAGAGACCTTGAATACCATTCAACAGCGCGTGCTGTGGCTTGCAACGCTTATTGTGCATCATGCGAACCAGGTGCGCACGAATACGGACGGGACGAAGGTCGGCGGTCATCAAGCATCATCGGCGTCGGTTGTTTCGATTATGACAGCGCTCTATTTCCATTTTCTGAAGGCGGGCGATCGAATCTCCGTCAAGCCGCATGCTTCGCCAGTCTTTCACGCTATCCAATACCTTTTGGGTCAACTGCCAAAGGAATACCTGACCCAGTTTCGATCGTATGGCGGGCTACAAGCTTACCCAAGTCGAACCAAAGATCCAGACACTGTTGATTTCTCGACCGGCTCCGTAGGGCTGGGCGCGGTCGCGCCTGCGTTTGGAGCCTTAGCCCATCACTATGCCATGTCTCACTTCGGCCAGGTAAATTCGCGGCGATTTGTTGGGCTCATCGGCGATGCCGAGTTGGACGAAGGTAACGTGTGGGAGGCAATCCTTGAGCAATCGCTAACGGGGTTAGGCAACCTGCTATGGATTGTCGATCTCAACCGTCAGAGCCTTGACCGGGTTGTACCGGGCATTCGAGCCGGTCAGCTCAAGCGTCTCTTCGAAGAGAGCGGCTGGCAGGTTCTTGAGACTAAATATGGTCGTACAGTCCAGAACCTGTTTGACCAGCCAGGCGGGAGTGCATTGCGCCGACGCATTGACGACATGAGCAATGAGGAATATCAAGCGGTCATTCGTCTGCCGGGAGAGCAGATTCGTCGCCATCTCCTCAATGGCGATGGCGTCGATTCGTCAGAATTTGCCCCGGTGATTCAAAACGTACCCGACGATGCCCTGCCGTCTGTGTTAAGCAACCTGGGAGGTCACGATTTGGAAGAGCTGCTGAGTGTGCTCTCACAGGTGGATGAGGTACCCGAACAGCCTACAATCATTTTCGCATACACCATCAAAGGTTGGGGACTGCCAATTGCTGGCCACCCTCTCAACCACTCTATGCTGCTGAATGAAAAGCAGATTGCTGCCTTGCGGGAGACCTTGGACGTACCTCCTGACGATGATTGGGCGCGATTTGATGCTGCTTCGCCGTCTGGACAACTCTGTGATGAAATCGCATCCGAGCTGTATCCTACTCATACCACACCGCCTGCGACGCTCTCTCCCAGTGATATACCCGATACGCTTTCCATACCAGCCAAAGGTGTCTTGAGTACCCAGCAGGCATTTGGACGTCTGCTGCTGCAACTGACGCGCGTGCCGAAGTTGTCCAATCGCATTATCACTGCATCGCCTGATGTGACATCTTCTACTGGGATGTCGAGCTGGGTTAACAAGATGGGAATCTTTTCGCCGCGGGAATTGCCGGACTACGAGACCGAAGCCGGTGAACTCCCCAAATGGAAGTACGGTCCGAAGGGACAGCATATTGAGTTGGGCATCTCCGAAATGAACTTCTTCATGATGCTAGGGATGTTCGGGTTGTCGGCAGAACTTTGTGGACAGCATCTGATTCCCATTGGGACGGTCTACGATCCGTTTATTTGTCGTGGTCTTGACGCACTCATTTATGCCCAGTATTCAGGAGCGAAGTTCATTTTTGCCGGGACACCGTCTGGGATAACGTTGTCCCCGGAAGGGGGAGCGCATCAGTCCACCGTTACCCCATCGCTCGGCGTTGAGCTGCCGGGGCTGAACGCTTTCGAACCGTGTTTTGCGAAAGAACTAGAGTGGATTTTACTCGACGCCCTCCGTCAGTGCTGTGACCGGGCGCATGGACGCTCAACCTATTTGCGCCTTTCCACCAAGCCCATCGACCATGAAGTATTTGCGTCAGCTATGACGCGGCTGGGAGAGGAGGAGATGCGACGTCAGGTCATTGCCGGGGGCTACCGGCTGATTGATTGGCGTACAGCGGACCCAGCACGCCCCAAAGAACGATTAGTACACATTGCAACAACAGGAACAATGGTTCCAGAGGTAGCAGAAGCCGTAAACGCATTGCACGGGAAGGGAATCGCGGTCAATGTGTTGAACTTGACCAGCCCTCGTCGATTGTTTGAGGCTTGGCAAACTATGCAGTGGGAAGATGCCCCCGGTCCCTTTGATTGGCTTATTCCAACGAGCGAAAGGCATGCACCCATTATCACTGTGCATGACGGAGCATCTCATGCCCTGGCGTGGTTAGGCAGTGTTTACGGGGCGCACGTCGTTCCTCTGGGCGTGGACGAGTTTGGGCAGTCTGGTAGACGCACGGACCTCTATAAGCATTTTGGGATTGACCCCGAGGGTATCGTTGAAGCAGCACTGTTAGCGTTAAATCGCTGCGGCTTATATGTCTGACTTTACCGCTCACAGCAAGGATGGTGAACTATGGATGCAAGCTTGTGGAACATTGGTATCAAAGTTGAGGACCTTGATCGGGAAATTGATTTTCTTGAAGCACTTGGCGCCGAAGTTTTGCTGCGCGAACGTGGAACGGCATTCCTGGCGTTTGGGGGAACTCGCCTCTTTTTGACGCCAAAGCTAGCCTTCGAAGACAAACTCGAACACCACCCTAAGCCCGGATTGACTCACGCTGTGTTCGAGGTGGAAGATTTTGACGCGGCATACGAGGAGATCATAGCTTTGGGTACAGAAGTACTTGTTGAACCGAAGACAATCAGTGGCAGGTTCGGCTCACGCCGCCTCGCCTTTTTTCGATCTCCCAACGGCCTAGTCTTCGAGGTCATGCAAATTTTTGAATCGACGGTAAAATAATTAGGAGGAGAACTTGCAATGAAATTTGGCACACAGGGAACAATGGGCGTTGACTACGAAGAGCGCATCAACTTCGATCGTTTGCGCAAGGACCGTCTGGACCGAGTCAAAGCTGAACTGGAGAAAACCGATTTTGGCTGCTTGTTGCTCTTTGACAACCACAATAAACGCTACGCTACATCGACAGCCGTATGCTCACCTGAAATTGACAACATGGGTCGTTACGCCATTGTACCTCGCAACGGTGAACCGTACATCTTCGGGTTTGGGTCGGAGGTTGCTGCTGAAAAACTGCACTGCCCTTGGATTGCTGATCGGGCATATCCTGCACATACTACTTTGTTCGGCGCGTTGCCTAGCAGCTGGGATGCGCACAAGAAGTTTATCGGGGATTTGAGGATGGTACTTGATGAGAACGGCATCAGCCCCAAAGAACCTATCGGTATAGATGTTCTTGACTCCCAATTAATCTTGGCGCTACAGAAGGAAGGCGTTCGATTTGTTGACGGTCAAGATGTGATGATGAAAGCCAGGCTAATCAAGACGGATGACGAGATTCAGATTATGCGCAATGCTGCAGCTACAGTTGATGCTGCGTTTGACCGTGTGGCGCGAACGCTCCGACCGGGTATACGCGAGAACGACATTCAAGCGGAAGCCTCCCACGAACTCCACAGACTCGGCAGTCAGTGGGTGCTAAATGTGCAGGTCACCAGCGGTTCACGTACGCATCCACACCCGCATTTGAGTTCGGATAGGCTTGTACAACCAGGCGACCTAGTCTTCCTCGACATCCAGATGATGTATAACGGCTACCAGACATGTTACTACCGAACAGTCTGTTGCGGCAAACCAACCCAGCGCCAAAAGGAGATCTACAGACGCACCTACGACATGCTGCGCGCCGGCATGGAGGTCATTCGCCCGGGTGCAACCACAGCGGATCTTGCAGGCACGTGGCCCTCGGCGGACTATTGGGGTTTCGAAAATGAGTCCCAAGCGTTCGGTCTGGCATACGCACACGGGCTCGGCGTCGGTTTGTGGGAACGTCCTATCGTTTCTAGGTTGTATAGTCTGGACCATCCCGTCGAGTTCCAAGAGGGGATGGTAATCGCTGTCGAAACATATGATGCTGAAGGAACGGACGGGGCACGGATTGAAGAGGAGGTTGTCGTCACTTCGAGCGGAATTGATGTCATCACCAAATTTCCGTGTGAAGAGTTGATAGGTTGCGGTGTGAACTATTAGCGGCTGTACCCAAACCGTCGATCACAGCTATTATTCAGTTGCTTCAAGGAGGAGAAGGACAATGAGTGAACTCTTGGAGGATCAGGTAGCTATCGTTACTGGAGCCGCCCAAGGGCTGGGACGGGGTACGGTGTTGCGGTTGGCGGCAGAGGGCGCCGATGTTGTGCCCGCTGACATACAACCCCAAGTCGAACAGACATGGGCGGCGGTCCGGGAGCGCTTTCCTGAGAACGGTGGCTTCCCTATTAACGTTGACGTCACATCAGCCTCATCGGTGGATGCGATGATAGATCAGGTCGTCGAGCGACTAGGTAGGCTGGATTTGATTGTCAACAACGCGGGCGTCGTACAGCCAATGGTGCCGGTAGCGGAGACGTCGGATGAAATCTTTGACCGCGTAATCGGTGTCAACTTGCGCGGGGTGTTCAACGGATGTCGAGCTGCGGCACGAACGATGCGCGAGCAAGGAAGCGGCTGCATTATAAATCTCGGTTCTTGGTATGGTAAGCAAGGCTTCGCCAATTTTGGAGTGTATTGTGCATCGAAGTCGGCTGTCATCCGTATGACAGAATCTCTCGCCCTAGAGTTGGCGACCTATGGTGTTCGTGCCAACAGCATCTGCCCCGGGAACATGGCGACCGAGATGCACTGGCAAGCGCTGCGCGACGAAGCCGAGATACGTGGTATCACCTTCGAGGAGATGAATCAGCTCGTCAAAGAAAGTATCCCGCTGGGCAAACAAGGTACACCCGACGATATCGGCGCCGCTGTGGTGTACCTGGCTTCATCAGAGGGCGCCTACCTGACTGGACAAGCTCTCAACATCAACGGCGGTTGTCTATTCCATTAAGGTGGGTAAGGGATTTAGGCGTAATAGAGTCGATCTAAAAAATCGCTGGCCAAGCCTCAGATGATGGCTGACGGAGGTAGTGGAATACCACAAGCACGAATTAGGAGGCACAACAGAATGGCAGCAAAGCGACTTGAAGGAAAATCATGCGTTGTGACGGGCGGTGGTCAAGGTATCGGACGTGGAATTGCCATGCGACTGGTTGCTGAAGGCGCGAAGGTGTGCATCGCAGACATAAACGAGAGCGGCGCGAAGGAGACCGCGTCTGAAATTGGCGAAAACGCAATCGGGTGCCGCTGTGATGTTGCCAATCGCACTAATGTCAAAGCCATGGTACAGAACACGGTTGACGCGTTTGGGCATCTAGATGTCATCTTCAACAACGCTGCGGTAGCGGAAATCAAACCGTTCATGGATGTGACCGAGAGTGATTGGGAGCGGTTAATGCGAGTTAACGCGCTTGGAGTCTTAATCTGTATGCAGGAGGCAGCGCGCCAAATGATTGCCCAAGGAAAAGGCGGGAAGATTATCAACACCGCCTCCATCGCCGGCAAGGAAGGGTATGATATTCAACCGCACTACTGTGCGAGTAAATTCTCGGTGGTGGCGCTGACGCAGGCTGGGGCGCGCGCCTTCGCTGAACACGGAATCTGTGTCAACGCATTCTGTCCGGGGGTGGTACAGACGACGCTTTGGGAACAGCTCGACAAAGAGTTCTTGGAACACGGTCTGTTTGAGCAGCCCGGAGATGCGATGGCGGAGTTTGGTCAGCGTATCCTGCTGGGACGCCCATCGACGCCCAATGACATTGCTGGGCTTGCAGCATTTCTGGCATCCGACGATTCCAACTATATCACAGGTCAGTCAATCATGGTTGATGGGGGGATGGTGCTGCTGTAGCTTTGTGAGGGTTGTGCGAAGTCGCTATGGTCGGCTATTGCTCCCACTATAATTTACATCCAGAGTATCTAGCGCGAGCACTGCACGAATTGGAACCGCAATCAGTTGCGTACAAAAAGGCATCGGACACGATGAAAACACTCATTCTATTCCCTTTTACCCTGATTCTATCCATCGCTGTTTGTCATTGCGCATCTGTCCAAAATGCCACCCCATCCGATGATCCCCTGGCGCCCGGCGCGAATGTACACGCCCTCGCGCTGAAGGAGGGGGACGATAGTACGACGAGAGACACGAACGCCCGAAACGCGCTCGGTGTTGACGATAAGCGAGAACTTTTTAAAGAAATCACATCCGATAAGAATGGCGCGAAGATGCGCCTCGTTCCCGCTGGTGAGTTTGAGATGGGCAATTCGCTCGACGAAGGTGGGGTAGATGAGCGCCCAGTCCACAGCGTTTACGTCGACAGTTTCTACATAGACGTGTGCGAGGTGACGAACGCACAGTACAAGCAGTTCATAGAAGAAACAGGACACACGGCTCCGGCATTCTGGGACGACCCTGACCTCAACCTGCCTAATCACCCCGTCGTTGGCGTCAGTTGGTACGATGCGGTGGCATACTGCCGATGGGCGGGAAAACGACTTCCTACCGAAGCAGAGTGGGAAAAGGCAGCGCGCGGCGGTCTCGTGGGGCAACGTCATACGTGGAGCGATGCAACACCTGAAACGTTCCAGTGCAATTTTGCAGATAAGCAGGCGCCTGACTGGGCGAACTGGGCGGATAGATCGCTTGACGACGGCTATCAATTTACGGCGCCTGCGGGTACCTATCCGCCGAACGACTACGGTTTGCACGACATGGCGGGCAATGTCTGGGAATGGTGTATGGATGCATACAACTCTGCCGCTTACGCGAGCAGCCCCAACGATAATCCTGTCGCCGGCGGTTTAATAGCCTTTGATAATGATGACTATGCAAATGTTACAACCGATCGCGTGCATCGCGGTGGAGGCTGGCTTCATCCGCCGGCAAATCTTCGCGTATCTAACCGCAACAGCCTCCATCCAGCGAATGCGAGCATCTACCTTGGTTTTCGGTGCGCTACGCGCCTTCCATAGTGCTTGCGAACGCGTCTTTCTCTACATCCGCTCCGGTTGTCGTCCCACGATATAATGCTCCAACCGCGATGAGCTACCTCGCCACAAGGGATTCGTCAAGATTTAATCTTTGATATCGTGCATGGTAAAGTGTGCATTTATTTTAATTGCCTTTTTTTCTATATTCTGTTACAATACGCTAGGTTGAGGTCGATTGTCGACGTGTCGGATACTTGTCTAACAATTACACCGAAAAGGGCAAGTTGATTCGCAGACGGAAATCCAGTAGGATTTTGTGTGACCTTAACCAGTTGCATGTGCACTCGCAAAAGGGTTGAACCCCTGCCGTTGTTGGCTCCGCACCTGATGAAATTTGTCCAGTGCGTGGAAATTAATGGACTCAAATTTCAACGTATATTCGCGTGTGCAAAAATTGACGTTAACAGTAAAATCAGGAGGTAGGCACAATGTTTAACAAAAACATCGCTGTGGTACTGTTTATGGTGACCATCTCCGTGGCAGCTTTCCACACAGCGGCAGCTCAAATCGTCGAAGACGGGCTTGTCAGCTACTGGCATCTAGACGATCTCGACGTTAAAGACGCGGTTGGACCGAATGACGGGGAGGTTATCGGCAAGCCAAAGCTGGTCGATGGTAAGTTCGGTAAAGCGCTGTCGTTCAATGGTCAAGTAGATAGTGTCTCTTTTGACAATAAGGGTTTCCCCACGGAAAATTCCGCGGTGACCTGGTCAGCTTGGTTTTATCGAGAAGTCAGTGATGCCGGCGCCGTTCAATATATTGCTACGTATGGCATTGCGGGCTGCTGCGGTCAATTTTTCGGTATCGGGACTCGGAATGGCGATCAGATTTTTATGACCCAATGGGGTCCCCAATTTGACGTTTTTGGTCCTGTCATTGATTTCGACAAATGGCACTATTTGGCGGCTGTCTATGATGGCGATCAGAACGATATCATTTATCTAGACGGGGAAGTGGTATCAGAAACGAAGCTAGCTGAAAAGCCAAACACGGTAGATGATAGAAAGGGAGCTATCGGCAGCAATCCGGATACGGCGGAGTTATTTGAGGGTCTCATTGATGAAGTCGGGCTTTATGGCCGCGCTTTAAATGCGGATGAAGTCATGCAGAATTATGAGGCGAACCTAATATTTGCTGTATACCCAGCTGAAAAACTAACGACTACATGGGGCAACATCAAGGATTCAGATTAGCTATAACCGACTTTCGGAAGAATTCATAACTGTCCGAAGCTAATGTAAAATTCTCTAAACAGGAGGTTACGTACAATGTTTAACAAGAGCATCATGGTGTTTTTTGTCGTGGTAGGGGTAGCTACTTTCGCTTATACTGCAGAAGCCCAGGTCGTCAGGGATGGGCTCGTTAGCTACTGGTCGTTCGAAGGCGGTGACGTCACTGACATGGTAGGAGACAACAATGGGACTATCCAAGGCGATCCACAGATGGTCCCGGGCAGAATAGGCGATGCCCTGAAGTTTGATGGGCAAGGAGATTCTGTTACTTTTCCCGGGGTCGGGGTGCCGACAGGGAATTCGCCTATGTCATGGTCCGCTTGGTTTAAACGTGAGGTAACTGACGGAGGCGCAGTTCAGTATATCGCCACCTACGGTTTTCCGCACTGCTGCGGCAGATTCTTCGGTATCGGTACTCGCGGCGGCGATATGGTCTTCATGACCCAATGGGGCGGTGGGTTTGATGTTTTTGGACCTGTCGTTTCTCTAGGTGACTGGCACCACGTGGTGGCGGTCTACAATGGCAGTCAGAACGATACCATCTACCTGAACGGAGAAATGGTCACTAGCGCAGATCTTGGTGGAGCGCCGGACCTGGTAGATACCAATGCTGGAGCGATTGGAAGCAATCCCGGCATCCTTCCCGGTCCCCATGAAACCGCTGATGGTAAACCCGGCGACCCGGGAGAGTTCTTTGAGGGCTTGATTGACGACGTCGGGCTATATAATCGTGCGCTCAGTGCAGACGAAGTCGCGCAAAACTTTCTGGCAACGGTCGCTGTTGAGCCTGCTGGAAAACTTACAAGTACTTGGGCAGACATAAAGTCTACAAAGTAGAGGTAAGCCAACCCCGATCTTCGGATCGGGGTTTTTTTTATCAGTTGGATTGGAACAGAACCGTCAGCGTGGTTTCGCCGGGTATCTTTCCTGGAAATGGATACTTAGAGTTGAAGACCGGAAACACTAATTGATTGAATGCCTAACAAAGTCAAGGGAGACTGAACGACTATGATTAACAAAATTATGACGATAGTTTCTGCGCTAGCAATTATGTCAACTGGGTTGATCGTGAGTGTGGCGGATGCCGGTGTGGTTACGGACGGGTTAATTGGTTATTGGTCGTTTGATGACGTTCAAGGTGATGTCGCGCCGGACCTTGTTGGGGATAACGACGTGATTATCATGCGTGGGGACTCCCCAGCGCTGTTTGAAGCTGGACCAAGCGATCCGCAGATAACCTTGGGAAAAATCGGTATGGGTGTGGAGTTTGATGGTGATGGCGATTATGCACAATCAACCAACAACATCCCAATTGTAGGGGCTGCTCCACGGACATTGAGCGCTTGGGTAATGTTTAACGATTTTGTCTCACAAAAACAAGTTCCAGTTGGCTGGGGCTGGGAAGGCGAAACGCCTCAAATCTGTGAAGGTGAGTTGTACGCCATCACCGCTTGGGATGGCCCCCGGATCGCCCTCTGGGGAATCTGTAACGATCATGTTACGACAAAGAATTTTGAACAGAATACATGGGCGCATGTCACAGCGACATACGACAACGAGACGGAGTTGAAAATCTATGTCAATGGGGAGGAGGCGTACAACAAGTCGGACGTAAATCCCCTTAAGACCGGCGATGCAAAGCTGACCCTCGGTAAGAAAATTTTCACATTCCCGGATCGGGCATGGACTAACGGCGTCGTTGACGAAGTTGCCATCTATGACAGAGCGCTAAACCCAGATGAGGTCATGCAGAACTATATGGCAGTAGATTTCGGGGCAGTAGCAGTGGATTCTGTTGGGAAACTCGCCACCGCTTGGGGCAAGATAAAAGGTGCTTCACAGTAGTTTTCACGAAGACTCCTTCAATGAGCGGTTTGTGGTGAGGCGTGTCTTCGCCTCTCGGCAAACCGGTTTTCATAAGATTCCATGGGGAGGATAAAAGTGTCTCACAGGATAATGACAATAACTTCTGTTCTAGCGATAGTGGTAATCGCCCTGATGGGTGTGGATACTGCGGAAGCAAAAATCGTTGGAGATGGGCTGGTTCACTACTGGTCTTTCGATAACGTGAACAAAAACACAGTGCCAGACCTCGCTGGAAACAACGATGTGGAGCTCGTCCGTGGCAAATCACCGCCTCTGCTTGGAGGGGGACAGAGCGATCCCAACATAATCGAAGGTAGAATCGGTCAAGCCGTGGAATTTGATGGAGATGGCGATTACGCGCAGTCAACACAGGAAATCGAAATCACGGGTTCTGACCCGCGCACTTTGAGTGCATGGGTACGATTCAACAAGTTTTTTCTTAAGCAAGTTCCGGTTGGCTGGGGCTGGGAGGGCGAAACTGCTCAAATCTGTCAGGGAGAGTTGTACGGTATCACCGCTTGGGATGGAGCTGGCATTGCCTTGTGGGGGATTTGCAACGACCATGTAGCACCAAGACGGTTTGAGCCGGATACATGGACGCATGTTACAGCGACATACGACAAGAAAACTGAGTTGAAAATCTATGTCGATGGAGAACTCGTATATGATAACGCGAAGATAAATCCGCTTCAGACTGGCGAGAAGACAAGAGCTACATTTGGTAAGAAAATTTTTACTTTCGCGGACAGGGCATGGATGGATGGCGCCGTTGACGAAGTAGCTATCTATGATCGACCACTCACTGCGGGGGAAGTCGAACAAAACTTCCAGTCGGTCGGATTTAGTGTTGATCCCGTAGGGAGACTCGCAGTAACATGGGGAGCGATAAAGGATTCAAGGTAATATTACAAGGCAAATTATCATGAACGCTCGTATTGCAACGTTGGCTGCGCTCGCTATTGTGATAGCTATTTCTCTGTTCTTTTCTATTAGTGTGATGGCGCAGGCGAACTTCGAGGACGGGTTGGTTGTCTACTACCCATTCGAGGGAAACGGCAACGTCATCACCGATGCGAGCGGAGAAGGGAACCACGGAGACTTGCTCACTGCAAAGCGGGAAGCCGAAGGGAAGTTCGGCAAAGCGCTCCGGTTCGACGCGGTCATGGACGGCGCGGAGACACCCGATTCGGCGAGCTACCTGATTACCAAGACGGATGAAGGTTTCACGTGTTCCTACTGGGTGTATCCCGAGAAATTAGACTTCTCCGGTGAGAACCGTGCGGTGTTTCGCCGTAGGCAGTTCAACCTCGATCTCCTTAAAGGAAATGGTCGATTGGAAGTCCAAGTCGCTGGCGGTTGGGCGCAGAGCGGCGAGGGACCGGTGCTGAAACAGGAGAAGTGGCATGTCGTTACCGGGACGTGGGCGCCGAAGAACGGTTCTAAGCTTTACCGGAACGGGCTGCTGGTGAGCGAGAATCCGGGAGCCATCGGCAAGATTGGGGAGCAGGGAGACAACCTGTATTTGGGAGGCATACCCAAGTTCCAACTGAACGGGTTCGTAGGTCGTCTGGATGAGGTACGCATCTACAAGCGGGTGTTGGACGAAGATGAAGTCTTCAAATTGTTTGAGTTGGAACCACATGCCCAGTCCGTCTCTGCCGAGGGTTCACTGGCGATGATGTGGGCGACGCTTAAGAGTCGTCCGTAGACTCCAGGTGACAGTGCGCCTATCCTGACGGCGTGCACCCTTTCAAATCCCGCTTGTTTCTCCGGTGCCCATGGGGGAATCAGGTGCTTCACGTAATCCTAGCCTCGCAAGCGTTGTACTCATCATCTCATAGGCGACCCTATCCTTATCATCTCGCATGTCCTGGAATGTTTCCACCGAGATAGAACCGGTGTAACCCACCCTACCAAGCGCAATGGCGAACGCATTGAAGTCCATTTCATCGCCTTCCTCACCCGGAACCAGAAAGTGCGTGTATGGGTATTTGCCCGTGATTCCCTTGAGATGGCAGTGGTTAAGATGCGGCCCGAGGAACGCCACGGCTGCTGGGATATCTCCGTTGAGAAGATAGCAGTTTGTCGCGTCAAACGTGACTTTCAGATTTGGTGAGCCAACGTGCTGAATCATCAGCGTACATTTTTCCACCGTGTCCAAGATATTCGCCTCGTGGTTGTGAATTGACAAACAGATACCGATGGACTCAGCGTAACGGGTCAAGTCCATGAGAAAATTGATAAGGATTTCCCACCCCGCTCTATCCCCGTCGGGAAGGAACCCGCTCAGGCAGTTAACAGTTGGCGTGCCCAGGTCTACCGCAAGATCCATGATGGCGCCGTAAAAGCCTCTCGCCATCCCATCCTTTGCCATGGTGACCATCGACTCTCTATAAGGATTCAAAACAGGAATCTCCATGCTATGGTCAGCGAGGAGCACCCGCAAAGCACGTCTGTCGCTGTCCTTGAGTTCCGAAGGCTTCAACTGACCTTCAGGACCGGCTAACGGCTCCACACCGTCATAACCTACCGCTGCAAGCCGCGGGACAATCTCCTCGAACGGCGTATCAAAGTAGGCTTGACTCATGAATGAAATCTTCATAAAAATTGCTCCCCTGAACTACCGCGCCTTCGCCGAGTACTCTCAATCCCTCGCTCATAAGGTTGAATATCGTCCACGACACGAACGGCAATGAAATATTGTAGATTCACCGATGGGATCGTCGAATTGACTTGTGCCGCAAAGCTAAACACCGCGTTAATAAACGCGCTTTCAGCCGCCGTCTTCAGTTATAACGATGGACTGGTTAGCCGCGACATTTTTAACCTGCTGTTTTCCGCCTCCCGGCCACCGAATCTCGATTAACTCTATGGTTGTGCTGTCGCCTAGTCCAAAATAGAGTTTAAGCTCGTTTTGGGATAAATAACCAGTACCACTCTGGACCTCCTTGGTTTGGGATACACCTCCCGCGCGAACCGTCACACGCGCACCGATTGCATCTCTCGACCCGGTGGTGCCGTTCAACTTAACAGCCAGCCAGTTGTTCTTGTTTCCACCCTCATTCCGCAGCAGGCGAGGTGGACTGTTAGAATTAGTCACCAGAATATCGATGTCGCCATCCACATCGAAGTCCGCAAACGCACCGCCGCGACTCACATCTTCAAGGTGCATACCAGCGCCCAGTTGATTGGAGATCTCCGTGAAAGTGCTGTCACAGTTATTACGGAAGAGCAGGTTGCGCTGTCCATAGGTTCCTGCCTCCCCAATCTCTTCAAGATTATCGTGGACGTGACCGTTGGCGACAAATAGGTCCTGCCAGCCGTCGTTATCGTAGTCGATAAATTCCGTCGCCCAACCGAGATAGGGAAAACTAACTGCACCCGTTTTTGAGGCGGTTGACACGTCTGTAAAAAAGCCGTTCCTGTCATTATGATAAAGGGTGTTGGCTTGATCTTGGTAGTTCGTCACTATCAGATCCAACCATCCATCATTATCCAAGTCCCCGAATGCCGTGCCCATCCCGTTTTCTTCCACACCGGTTTCGCTCATCGCGATGCCGAGCATGAATCCCACTTCTTCAAACGTTCCATCTCCCTTGTTCCAATAAAAGAAATTTTCGGTCGAGTCGTTGGCGATGTAGATGTCCGGATGCCCGTCGTTGTCGTAATCGCCCCACACCACACCGAGCCCCTTTCCAGTGGGATTGTAGATTCCAGCCTGGCGAGAAACATCTGTAAACGAGCCATCTCCGTTGTTCCGATAGAGGGTATCGGGCAGTCCTGGAAAATTGTTCGGTTCGCAGTAGGCTCGAATCCCTTTCTCCTTTGGCCCACACCAAGGGTTGTTCTCGATACTGAGCTCAATATAATTTACAACATAGAGGTCAAGATCTCCGTCGCGGTCGTAGTCGGCAAACGCACAACTACTGCTCCATTTGGGGTCACTGACACCAGCTTCTGTTGTAACCACGGTAAAGGACTGATCTCCGTTGTTTCGATAGAGCACGTTGGGACCGTAGTTGGTGACGTACAGATCAAGATAGCCATCGTCATTGTAGTCGCCAACCGCGCAGCCATGTCCATAGCCAGTGTCGCCTACGCCCGCTTTTTCCGTCGCGTCTGTGAAAGTTCCATCCCCGTTGTTTCGGTAAAGCCGGTTGATTGGCGTTCCTGTTGCCTTGTAACCCGGTAGTGGCGCCCCATTGACGAAATAGAGGTCTGGATCGCCATCGTCGTCATAGTCGAAAAATGCAGCCCCAGAGCCAAGGGATTCCACATAATACTTCTGACCGCTACGTCCATCTACATGGACAAAGTCGATACCTGCCGCGTCGGTGACATCCACGAATTGAATTGCGGCGTTCGTGAAGGCAATGTGGATAAAAAAAAGAAAGACGAGAGTTTGGGTTGCTAAGAAACGCGAATCGGCATTCAATTGACAGTCCCCAATTTGAATTGACAGGTAGTGGTGCGCAAATCTAGGCGGGAAACAGTAGCGCTGTTTCGCTCCGATTGCAAGGGAGACCACCAGCTCCGTCCGGTATTATACGGCGAAAAACGCTCCTTTGCAATACAAATTTGACATCACAGTCAGCTACACGGCATTTACAAGAAAGGCGTTATATATACGTCTGATCTTGACACACTGTAAGAATTCATGTACAATACCGACGGTGTTTCGATTTCTGATGACCAACACTAGTTACGAGGGCAAACGGTCTTGATACACATTGATGTCCCATCCAAAAATGTTCCCAGTTGCATAACAGCGTTGTCAATGTCATCCTTGTTTCTAGTTCTAATTCTGTGCGAAGAGGTGTGTGCCCAAGTGGTTGTGTCCTCCGATTTGGTAGGAAGGGCCGCTGAGTACCAGAAGATTCTAGACGAAGATCCTACATCCGTAGAGGCGCATTTGAATTTAGGGCTGGCCTACTTGTCGCTTGGTGCAGTGGATCGAGCAGCCGAAACGTTCGAAAAAGCACGACGGCTGGATGAGAATTATGCCGCCGGGTACTACTGTCTAGGGGGCACTTACCTCCTACAGAAACAGTACGAAAAAGCTAGCGAGGTGTTAGAAGCAGCAGTTCGCCGCTTCCCCGATTGGGGCCAAGCTCATGCGCAGTTGGGCGTGACCTATTTTCGTCGGCAAAGTTATGTGGCAGCAGATGCTGCATTCAAAAAGGGTATTGCTCTGATGGAGGCGACAAGAGCACAGGACGCTAGGCTTGCATCGTCGCCGATTTTGCAGGAGGGTAGTCAAACCTATACACTAACTCCTCTTTCGCAAGCCGGCGTGAGTTACTTTCTTGGACGGACCGCATTTGAGCGAGATTTAGTTGACTCGGCAATTGCATACTATGAGCAGGCGATTCGTTTGGGGCCACCACTTGCAGAGGCGCATTTCTGGCTGGGTATTGCACTTCTTCGAAAACAACAAGAAGAAAAGGCAGAGAAGGCGTTTCGCAATGCAATTCGCGTAAATCCCCAACTCGCCAGCACGCACTACCGCTTGGCATTGCTGTATTTCAGACAGGACAAAAAAACCCAGGCGAAAAGGGCGATGGAGAAGTTTCGACGCCTCAAGGCAGAACTAGCCGATGAAGTCGACATGTTGCGTGCACCACAGGGGAGAGGAAAGTCGGTTGCCCTGTCGAACCTCGGCTGGAAATACATAAAGGACAAGAAATATGAAGCGGCAATACAGCAATTCAAAAAATCGCTCTGGCACGATCCGAAAAACGCAGCGGCGTACAGCGGACTCAGCCATATCTATGCCATGCAGGAGCGATTCGAGGAGGCGCTCGAATCCCAACAGCACGGCGTCCAACTGAAACCGCATATGGCTTCCTCACATAGCGAGCTTGGATTTGTTTGGTTTAGGAAGGCGCAAAGTTCCGGAAACAGCGCAGATTTTGAAAAAGCCCTTTCATCCTATCGCAGGGCGGTAGAATTGGAAGCGGATAACCCGGAAGACTGGCTGAACATCGGGAGCATCGCTTTTGAACTCTCCCGTCTCCAGGAGGCGCAAGCTGCTTATGAAAAGCCGCTTTCACTTCTGCCAGATGATTCGCGAGCCCACCTAGGGCTTGCACGTGTCTACTTAGGTCAGGACAAACCTGAGCAGGCAGCCAATCACTATCAGGAAGCGATTAAACGAAACCCGAATCTCCCTGAAGCATATCACATGTTAGGGCTCATCGCCTTGTGGAAGGGTCGACTAGATGAGGCAGCAGACAATCTAAACGCAGCCGTAAGCCTCCAACCCGAAATGGCTGAAACACACTATTTCTTGGGTACAATTTATGCCAAGCTGAACGAAACTGAGCGGGCGGTACAAGCGTTTCAGCAAAGCATATCTCTCAACCCTTCCTTTGACAAGGCTTACGAACGGTTAGCGCAGCTCTATGCTGCACTGAACACCCGACTCGACGAGGCGCTTGAGTTGGCTAAGAAGGCAGTCGAAATCCAACCCAACTCGGCAATATATCTCAACACCCTATCATGGTTGTATTACCGCAATAGAGACTATGTGAGTGCGGAAGAAGCCATCCAAAAAGCGTTAATTCTACAGCCGGATAACCCAAAGCTCCTCAAGGGGCTTGAAACGATTCAAGCAGCTAGGCAGAGGCGAATCCAAACGGAAGGAAAATAGCGATGACAATTGGTTGGGTGAAGCACGTCGCCGTCATCATGCTTGTCCTGGTGCTTGGTGGATGTGCCGTTTTCACGCGGAGTCAATCGTCTGAAGTGGAGGTAATTGATCCGCTTGTCGAGCGGAATCGACAATGGCAGGAACAGATTGACAAAGGAAATTGGGCGTTCAAGAATCGAGATTTCAATCGTGCGCTGCAAGCCTATCGAGCGGCGATTGAAATTAAACCCGATTCGAGCGAGACTCAGCTCAAAATAGCCGAAATCCACTTTCAGCGTCACGAATACGAAAAAGCGCGGGATGCTTTTGCCGCTTTGTTAAAACTCGATGCGAGGAACGTTAGCGCGCGAAATTATTTGGGATACATCCATGAGAATCTTAACAATTATGAAGGCGCCGCACAGGCGTATGAAGCTGCATTGAAGCTTGATCCACGCAACCTGTATACGCTTAACCATCTCGGGTTAGCGTATAAACAACTCCAACGCCTTGATGAGGCGGAAGCAGTATTGCGGCAAGCGTTGGCGCTCGATCCGAAATCTACGCGGTCAGAGAGTAAGAATACGCATAACTACCTCGCCTTGATTTACCTTGAAAGGGGAGCGACAGGCGAATCCATCGCTGAGTTTCGAGAATCGATTCGACTTTTCTCCGACGACGTGTGGGCACGCCAACAACTCGCAGCAATCTATGAAAACGAGGAGCGTTACTACGAAGCGGAGCTGCAATATTACGAAATTTTGCAGGTCGCTCCGGAGAATCTACTTGCCCCAGTGCGGCTTCAAGCGCTTTCCCAATTGTACTCCCCCGCCTTTACTACTGCCGAAGTTCCGCCGGTCGAACTTGTCGACACCGATATTGACACAATTATCGCACAATCCCCGAATGCACAGGTTTATCCCGAGGCTGATGCAATCCTCTTACTGAATCAGTTCAGCCATGATGTATTGCCGACGGGTAAATCCCGCTACACTTCGCATCAGGTGGTCAAAATCCTGACGGACAGAGGCAGGCAGCAATATGATGACATCGCAATCCCATACCAGCCGATGGCACAGTATATCACCGTCAACATCGCGCGGACAATTCTGCCTGACGGGTCAGTGGTTGAGCCGCTCGATGAGGCGTACAACGATGTTACTCCGCCGGGCTTGCTATCGTACAATCTCTATTCAGATGCGATGTGGAAAGTGATTTCGATGCCGGCGCTCGAACCAGGTGTGTGTATCGAATATCAGGTGACGCTTGAAGACACAGGGGCACAAACGGTGGGCAACGAAACATGGTTTTGGGGAGATTTCAGCTTTCAATCCACAGATGTGACCCTACAATCCAACTACGCGCTGCGCGTCCCTAGAGATGTACATTTTCAGTGGCAAGCGGTCAATTGTCAACTTGAACCGCAGGTGCGCCATGAAGAGGAAGCGAGTACCTTCATCTGGACCTATGGCGAATCGCCGGGGCTTGTGGAAGAGGTCGGTATGCCGGCAACCAAAGATATCGCGCCTCGACTCAGCTATTCCTCAGTGAAATCGTGGGACGCTGTTTACGAGTGGTACAAAGAGCTAGCAAAGGAGCAATACGCCGCCGATGAAGCCATCGACGCAACTGTGCAAGCCATCACAGCGAATCTCGCAGCACCGTCGGACAAAATTCAGGCGCTCTATCATTTTGTTGCATCGCAGATTCGGTACGTCGGCATCGAGCTAGGACAAGGTGCATATCAGCCATCGCCAGCGTGTCAAGTGTTTCAGATGCGATACGGCGACTGTAAGGACAAAACCACACTGCTGATTTCCATGCTCAATCTAGTTGGGATCAAGGCGTTTCCGGTATTGCTCAATCCGACGCCCTATGAGCGGGTTGATATTGAGATTCCATCGCTAGGTCAGTTCAGTCACGTTATCACCGCAGTTCCCAGAGATGACGGTAGTTATCTCTGGCTGGATGCAACATCAGAAGTGTGTAGTTACGGCGATCTCCCCGCGAGCGATCAAGGGCGCAAAGGGTTCGTGATTGGAGAGACGCGGGGTGAATTTGTGGATATTCCCACTTTCCCTCCCGAATCCAATCGGTTAATCGTCAATATGGAAATTGGATTGAGTGAAAGTGGCGGACTTCGCGGCAAAATGCGCGTCGAAACGAGCGGGCAGTACAACCTCGAAACCCGCTTGCAATACAAGCCGGTGCACCCTAGTGCGTGGAAAGATACGTTTGCTGGCGAACTGAGCGCTCAATTTCCTGGCGTCAAAATTAATCGTGTGAAAATCTCTGATCTCAATAATCTCACCGTACCGGTTCACGTCGAGATCGAGTTTGCCGTCGATAAATATGTCAAGCGGATTGATGGGAGTCTTCTCTTTCCGCTGCCGAGCGGTGAGTTCACGGATTATGCGGAACTCTTTGCGGCGAGCGGACGAAAGTACCCGCTCGAGTTCAGCTATCCGCTGCAGATGGAGAAGACCATTCGAATTGCCCTGCCACAGGGCTGGACGGCTGCACTGCCGAAAGACCTCGAAGTGGCGCACAGCTTTGCGAGCATGGAACGCCAATACGAATCGGGGGGCAGTGAGATTCGTTACAAACTCCAGTTCACGCTCAAGAATCCAATCATTTCGCCGGAGGATTATCGCTCTGCGAAACAGTTCTTCGAGACCTTGGCGCGCGAAGATGGGACGCAGTTAATCTTACAGAAACCCGTCAAACGTAAAGCTTGAGCCGAAGGAATTCGATGGGGATTCCACATCAATAACACAGCCCTAAATCAATACCTTTGTAAACACCTACTGCAGATATCGATATAATGGAGCTGGATTGTGAGATTCGCGCAATACCCGGAGTACGTCGATGAGTACAGCCGTCTGATTGAACTCCTTGCTCAGCTCCAACACCACGCCGAACCACAAATTCGATGGGTTCACCGTGCCACCAAGCGCATCGTGGCGGACGGGGGAAAGCTCGGTATTTTTTCCGGTTCATTCAATCCGCTCACGATCGCCCATGTCAAAATGATAGAAAAGGCGGGTGCCAATTTCAATCTGCAAGAGATACTCTTGCTCCTAGCAAAAGCAAACGTCGATAAAGACGTGTTTGGACTTTCTCTAGCGGATCGACTATTAATGCTCAAGTTATACGCCATGAGCCGAGAAGACGTCTCGGTGGCTGCTTGTAGTCACGGGCGGTTCATTGAGAAACTTCGTGCATTCAAGACTGCCTATCCCCCCAGCACCCATTTCTCATTTATCGTCGGTTACGACACGTTTGTACGCATCTTCGAAGCCAAATATTACGCCGATATCCACACTGCCTTAAGGTCACTTTTCGACCGATGCCGCCTAATCGTTGCGAACCGCGACACACACAATGCAGATACTGTGAGGGAATTCCTTGAACTCCCAGAGGTTCGTCGCTATGCAAAGTACATAGATTTTATTGAGTTGCCCAGTTTCTATGCCGAGATTTCTTCGACCCAAATCCGTACACAGATTGAACGTGGAGATTCGATTGATCGGCTCGTCCCTCCATGCGTAGGTGAATACCTTAGTGTGACTCAAGCGTATCGGTCAAAGTAACTGCCCGACATGATGTATGGCGGCGTTGCTATTCCATCCAAAGGGATTGATGCGATTGTACCAGTTGTCAGATTCTGGCGTTTCGATAGGTGATGTTTGGGAGCTTCTGGTAAAATACCCCCACCTACTTTTTGATTTCGGGTTTGAAGCGGTTTTTGTGGAGCATGTCGGCGATTTTAGCTCTGCCGCTTTCGACTTTTTCCCGGTCAATCCGTACTTGCAACAACCCAGCAATAAATTGAGTGGTTTCCCAATCCACATTCGAGCTATCCAGAGGTGTGTCACCGTTCTCGTGTTTGGCAAATGTATCAGCGCCGTTATCAATCAACAGTTCCGCGACTTCAACTTGACCGAAAAAGGCGGCGCCGTGCAGCGCCGTTCCGGCATCTCGATTCTTGGCATTTACATCCGCCCCACTGCGGATCAGAAGTTCGACAATATCCCTGTGGCCGACAAAAGCCGCCCAAGCCAACGGCGTCACCCCGTACTCTCTGTCCCGCGAATTAACATCCGCGCCAGTTCCTAAATACTTTCTGAGCGCTTCGATGTTTCCGTTCTTTGCTGCAGCACAAAGGTCGTTGCGATGTGGGTTCGCAGCTCGGGCGCCGTGTTGCCGCAGCAGCGCTTCGACTTGAGCCCTGCCACTTTCGACCTTTTCTTGGTCAACCTTAATTTGCAGCCACCCAGCAATGTATTTAGTGGTTTCCCAATCCGCTTCCAAGCTGTTCATCGGAACATCGCCGTCATCGTTCCTGACATTTACATCTGCACCATTTTTTACCAGTAGTTGGGCGATCTCATTTTCACCGAGAAACGCAGCGGTATGTAAAGGCGTATTGCCATCGTTGTTTCTGGCATTGATATCTGCGCCTTTCAGGATGAGCAGTTCTACCGCCTCAATCTGACGTCCAAGCGCCGCCCACGACAAGAGCGTCACGCCAAATTTACCATCCTTAGCGTTGACATCTGCACCCTCAGCGAGGTGCCGTTCGATTGCTTTCGTATTTCCGGCGTGGGCGGCTCTCCAAATAGAGTCGGGTATTGGACTGAACGCGTCCTCTTCCCTGATGACAAATAGCTCCTTCGGTTCCGCACGCCATATCGGCATTCCGTCCGCAGTTTCCTCGCGTATGTCTTTGCGGCGTTGACGGATAAATTCCCGCGTTTCTTCCAACGCCTGGGCAAATGTATAGTCTATCCGCTTCCGCTCGTCTTCATCGTAAAAGGAGAGTTGTGATTCGACCAGATGTGGCGTGACCATGGCTTCAATCCGGTCGACTTCTGCGAACAATTCCGTCTCGTTCCAGAGTTTGTCCATAATTGCCGCGAGCGTCTCGGCGTAACGTTCCCTCCCAGATTCAAGCTGATACAGTTTATGGGCGATTAAGCCTTGCGTCTTGACAGAGAGCGGGGCACGTGGGTCATATCCGAGCTTGCTGAACCTGACAAACAGGGAGTCCGCACCCCACGGGATAAAGTGGAATTTGTCGGTCTCAGGGTTCAGATAGATGAAGTAGTTGTTGCTGTTACCAGAGTACCCATCCCAAAAACCGAGCAACCCCTCCAATGCCCAGAAAGTGTAAAACGAATTGAGATGAACCAACTCCCCAATCGCTTGCTCAATATCTTGGTCATCGCGCTGCAGGACTTGGATGAGTTGACCAATTTTCTCTCGTCCCGGCGCGTCTTCCCCCGTTTTGTGCTCGAAGCTGCCTTCCCATCCCTGGCAAAAATCCACGTAAGGACCTTCATACAGCGTGCCGTCGCTGTTACCGAACCCACGTTGCAATAGCGAACGACGTACGGTTTCGACATGGGAATAGATGCCGAGATGTACGCCATTGACCTTCACACTCGCATAACCACACCGCGGCGCGGGCGATCCAGCGGCGTTAAACAGGGCATATCCCAAAAATTGGCTCACCAAACTCACGTCTTGCTGATTGTTGTTGAACGTGAGATTGGTCAGGCCCTCAATACCGCCATTTTTGTCAATGTGATTGAGTTTGATTTTGAGCGAGGGTCGTTCCGTGTTTAGCGATCCGAGGAACCCTTTTTTGCGAAGGCCAACCTCGGGAAATTTCACCCCGTCGATCGTCACACTTGCGTTGACATAGGTGTAGGGAGAATCGATCGGCGCCTCTCTGCGACGCTCGTGCAATGTCGATCGGAAATCGCGCCCTTGATGGCGAATGACATCCCAATCCTTACCTGCAACGGTTATTTGCACGTCCAACACCCGGTCCATTGGTAAAAGATCGTCCAAAGTTAGCGCCCCGGACGCGGAACTGTTGACGGCAACCCAAAAGCAGAGCGCCGTTGTAACCCCGATACTTCGTCGTGTTCGCGTCAAGTTCATCGTTTTTCTATCCTTTTTGAATTTAGTTATAGATTTGTTTGATTTCCTTCTAACAATGTACCAAAATACTTAGGATGTGGCTCTACGCCGCGCTAATGAAGTTGAGAGTAGGTTGGGTTTCACTATCTCCATAGGACTATGTTGTTGAAAAGCGGCACCTGTATAGGTCACGATATGATTTTGCGTTTAACCGTCCAACCCAACCTACGGTACTGAAATTTTCTCGAATTTCACGCTTTCCATTGCTTCGTTTTAAGCAGGTACAAACTTCCCAAGAATCTTGGGTTGAGATGCGCCTGTGGACTGCGGCAAATTCCCTGGATTTCCATGAACGGCTTCGTTGGCAAGTACTGCGAACGCGATAGCTTCCTTTGCGTCGCTTGGGATTCCGTAGGCATCAATTGATTGAATGCGAATCGAATGGAACAGCGTTTTCAACCGCTGCATTAGTGTAACATTATGAACGCCGCCACCGCTGACGACGATTTCATCGACGGCATGATGCGGGAATAGAAAGCGATTGTAGTAGTCAAAAATTGTTCGTGCGGTAAACTCTGTCACTGTCGCAACTGTATCCGACTCTGATAGTTTCTTCGCTCCCGCCTGCTCGATTGCGTGGCGGGCGAATTTCCTGCCGAATACCTCACGCCCGGTCGTTTTGGGTGGGGTTGTGCGGATGAATGGGTGATTTAACCATTCCTCTATCAATAACTCACACGGCTGTCCGCGTGCCGCAAGCGAGCCTCCGCGATCATACGTCACTTCACCGTGTGTCGTTATTTCCATGACTGCATCAATAATCATATTCCCCGGTCCAGTATCAGCGGCGAGCACATCCATTACACTAGCACTCGCAGGGATGAGCGTCACGTTGGAGATGCCACCGATATTTTGTAGCGCAATCGTCCGATCACTACGCCGAAATAGCAGGAAATCGACATAAGGTACAAGCGGTGCGCCTTGTCCTCCCGCTGCGAGGTCAGCGACTCTGAAATCTGCAATAGTTGGGATTCCTGTGCGATGCGCGATTACAGCCGGTTCGCCGATTTGCAACGTCGATGGAATATATTGCACATCTCTCTGAGGTGGCAGGTGATAGACCGTCTGACCGTGTGAGCCGATTAGATCGATTTCGTTGATATCCAATGAGGCGTGCCGAACTACCGATATCGCGGCATCCGCAAAAATTTCCCCAATGATAAAGTTCATCTGACAGATTTCGTCAACATGGCTTGTTTCTGGCTGGAAGAGATTAAAGATGCGATGTCGAACTTCTGCCGAAAAGGGGAGCGCGGTAAATGCGAGTAGTTCAACCTGCGTCTCTAAGCCGTGTCCTCGAATTTCGACTAGTGCGGCGTCAACCCCATCGGCGGAGGTACCGGACATTAAACCGATAACATTTTTCGTCTGTATCTGGGGAAGTTGATAAAAGGATTTCACCGCAGTAGTATCCAGTCTGTCTGTGTGAAGATCCCGATTCGAACGAATATTCTCAGCTCAATTGTAGAGGAGAAACGGACGACATCGGTCCCTAAATTCCGCTACCTCTGTTCTCCAAGAGCGAACAATCTCAGCGGGTGATTCGAAATCCATGAGCCTTAGCCGTAGTTCATGGGTTCCCGCCAAGAGGTCGAAAAAGTAGCGCCCACCGTTCTGCAGAAAGTCAAACTGATCGGGATAGTCGTGCCGCGTAGTTGCAATTAAGTGAAGGGCAACATCAACGGGTTTAACTTCGTCTCGATCTAAAATGTGAACCTGCACGCCGTGACACGATTGCTCGGCGAATTTGGAAAAGGTGGGTGTGAAGTGGATTGGGCGAAAGTGTGTACCGGGGAGATCTAAATTGTTAAGCGTTTCTGCCCATCTGTCTGAATCAATCCACGGTGCCCCAATCCACTCAAACGGTTTGGTCGTACCGCGCCCGTCCGAGAGGTTTGTGCCTTCAATCAGGCAGGTGCCGGGATACAGTGTCGCTGTGTCGACCGTTGGCATGTTCGGAGAGGGAGGCACCCACGGCAACCCCGTCTGATCGTACCACATCGCCCGTCGCCAACCGGCCATTGGAACCACTTCGAGTTGACGTAAACCCTGATGAGATTGCGATGCGAGCATTATTTCTGATCTAAATAGTCGTGCTAGTTCACCGACCGTCATCCCGTAGCGGATCGGGAGCTTGGCCGCTCCAACAAACGATTGAAACGCCGGTTGGAGCAGGTTTCCCTCAACGCAATCGCCGCGAATCGGGTTTGGTCGGTCGAGAACGATGAAATCCACATTGTTGAGCGCCGCAGCTTTCATGGCATGCAGAAGCGTGGAAGTGTAGGTGTAAAAACGCGAACCGACATCTTGGATGTCGTATATCAGGACATCAATTCCGGCGAGCATCTCCGGTGTCGGCTGCCGCGTCTCTCCATACAAGCTGTAGATTGGAATCTTTAGCGGTGTGTCAATCGCAGAGGGGATAGGGATTGCATGTTGAACGTTTCCTCGTATCCCGTGCTCCGGGCTGAAGAGTGCCTCAAGCTGAACTCGCGGATGTTCAGCGAACAGCGTTAGGTTGCTCCGAAACTGTTCATCAATGCCGGTTTGGTTGGTGATTAACCCAACCGACCGACCATCAATGAGCGCCAACCGCTCTCTGAACAATACGCTTAAACCGACTTCAGTCATTGTGATTCTCAGGATTGATCGAAGTCCGCTTCTTTGACGAGATCCATTGGCACAGCACTTCGGAGGTGCAAGTCTAGCTGCGGGAACGGAATCGTAATGTCTCGCTCGCTGAACGCCTTTACGATGACAAAATTTAAATCGCTTCGCACAAAATGCTGGCGCGACGCATCCTTGAGCCACACCAATAGATCGAAATTAAGGGAGCTGTCGCCGAATTCCAAAAACTGTATTTTTGGCTCGGGATAGGGCAATACTTCTGAATGCGCTCGTCCCGCCTGCAACAAAGTCTCGGCAACCAAGTCAACATCTGAACCGTAAGACACGCCGACAAATACGTGAATACGGACTTTTGTATCTCTATGGCTCCAGTTGGTTACGTTTTCAGATATAAAATTTGAATTGGGCACAATAATCGAAACATTGTCTAGAGTTTCCACGATTGTGCTGCGTGCTCTGATCATTCGAACCTTACCTTGGACTCCGCTGACTTCCACAAAATCTCCGACCTGCACGGGACGCTCAAACAACAATATGAGCCCGCTGACGAAATTACTGGTAATATTTTGTAACCCAAGACTGATTCCCACCATCAACACAGCTGTCATCGCCGCCAATCCCGTGAGATTAATCCCTGCTTGATTCACGGCAATGTATGCGCCCACACACATTATCACATAGTGAAATACGTGGCAAATGGTGGCTTGGTGCCTTCCCTTAAGCCAAGCCGTCCAAACACATTCCGCCGCAGCATGCGCTGCAATAACCGCGATGCCCAATACGTCCCCGCAATGATTATCAGAATCGTCATCAAAACGGCGGGTGTTATTGTCACCTGTCCAACAGCTCCAAGCTTTTTCCCCAAAACCGTGCGTAACTGTTCCCAGTTCATGGTGCTCCTTCCTCGTGAACTAATACAATCAAGTCGTCTGATCCCTCTAGCATGTGATGTGTGTCATCAATCGGGTTAAGTAGGACCCGACCACATATTGACCGAAAGCCAAGGGCGATTTCACCCACTGATTTCGACTTCCCTTTGAGTTCTTGAAAACTGACCAGTTTTCCTGCGCTGCCGTAATCTGAAACTGGGCGAAAAATAATCTCCGCACCGCTGGCGCCAAACAATTCTGCATAAACTGTATTTAGCTCACGACGCAACGCAACCTGTGCCAGTACATGGCTTGCTATCATCGGCGTAACGAATACTTCGGTGTTTTCGTCCTGAAATAACCTGATGTTGCCGTCATCCATTAGCTCGACCAAAATCTTTGGTTTGTGGGTTGCCCCTTCGAGAATATTCCTCAACACTAGATGTCCTACGATTGTCCGCGCATCCGACTCTTCTTGTGTCTCTAGCCAGTCACTTCCGAAGATTACCACATTATCGAAACTGCCCGGATGAATAGCTTTCAAATCAGATAGAAAGGTATAATCGCCTTCGTAATGGCTCACTTTCACGTGATTTTGGTCAATTTCTTTCTGCCTCAATTCCGCTTCTCTTTCCACCGAAGGTTTAAGGGACAGCGTCGAAACCTCGAACTGTTCATGCAGATAGTCGTCCAATACTTTGATCAGCGCCGCAACTTTGTAATTCCAACCTAACATTAAGATGCGTCTCTTGTGTTCTATCTGAATATGAGACGCCGTCTGCGATTGAGACTGAGATTGAACTGGCGATTGTTTTGACGGAAAGTTTTTCAGAATCTCACAATCTTCGTACACGCGCGCCAAAAAGACCAAACGATCTCCTGATTCCAGCGTCTGATTGTCGGATGGATTGAGCATGGAGCAAAAGCCATCGCCGTGGGGCCGCACGACACCTAGCAATACCGCTTTTTGACACGCGTTCGCTATATCGCCAAAACCGAATCCTGCATATGATTCAAAGTTGCGGATATAGATAGAGTTCGCATGTCTGTTGAATAAAATCTGGTGGAACAGATGTGACATTCTGGGATGCCGTATGTTCTGAGCCATACAGCGCGCAATGAACACATGAGTTGCCAAGATTTCCAGAATGCCACGATATGCCTTTTGTGCCATGAGAATTTTGTTGGAATTGAAAAGCTCTGTTACCAACAAAGGTAAAGATTGACTCCCATTGCTAGCGTGTCGATTTTCTATTGATAGCACGGTTTTAACGATTAGCGTATCCGATTCGTTTGCGCTGCCATAGGCAAAATCTGCTCCTGGCAAAATAATTGCGCTTGCGTTTTCGAAATCTACCCTTTCCAAATGCTCCAACCGCAGCGGCGTCCCTGATCGAAATGTGATTTTTCGAGCATTCCAAAGGGAGCCAAGGGAACTGCGCAATTCTACTCTTCGTTCTAAGCTCACATCTTCAGATAGGATGACCACATGTAATCCCCATGCACCGCGCCGCCGTAAAAACCGTCGCACGCGTTCCTCAGAGCACATCAACTCCTCAACAATCGCACGTGTACGATTTGTCCAGCCCAAAATCAAAATGTGATTGCGCCGCACAATCGGGGTTAACCCACGCTCAAAATTGCGAATCTTCTGATTGAGCCACTGTGTCATAATCGCGATTAACGAACCCATGAAAAGGACGTAACCAAGGATTGTCAATACCGTTGAAATCAGGCGGCGTGACAACCCTTCGTCATCTCCCAAATACCCCGGATCGGTTAATCGCAGAAACGCCCATCAGATAGCTTTTTTGTTGCCATCGAATGCAGAGTCCGTTGCCTGCACTAGCAAACCGCCACCGATTGCCACTAAGCCAACCAGAAATGCGGCAAATAGCAATCGGGCGTGCGCGCCGCGCAAAAGAAATTGCTCCATGTTAAACTTTAATTTATTCTTCAGGCGGGTAAACATAAGCAATTCTTAAAGATTGACACCGGGCCACATCAAAGATTCCAGGATTCGCTCTGTTACGACATTGACAATTCAACCGGATCTCCCGATCAAAGCAAACTGAATGCGCCTGTGATCTTGTCAGAACGGATTCCCCATGAGGCTCGTCTCATGGGCTTGAAAGGCGTCTGTTCGTTGCGTAAACATCCACGATTCACAGCTATCCTGTTTGCGCAACAGTGCCATTAGTTTACCAAATCGCAATAGTCACTATCGACTGTAATCGGATGAAATTTGGAATCCTATGACAGCAAACCGTCGGGTTACAGTACCGGCTAACGGATTGAAATCTGCTCGCTCGAATGAACCAACAGAACCTCGTTCGCCCGGTCGTAATGCCTCAGTGCATCAGCCACTGCACACGGTTCGAGGCTGTCTGCTTTTAAGCCGGCGATAACCAGGTCAGCCTGTGAGGATCGGTGGAACACCTCTTCCTCCAGCTCGTCGACGCTACAAGATACGGGTGTCACGTTGTGCGTCGAGATTGGCAGTCGCCCTTCCGTCATCAACGTTGAGAGTTTGTCTACCTCCCGCCCCGCTTCGGTGGAATCGAAGCAGCCAAAAAGTTCAATCTCGGCACGTTTCCACTCCGGGTGTCCAACAATGATATATGCGAACATTAGCATCATCGGCGCATTTGCCAAGGTCTCTTCTGTAACCCAAACATGAATGGAGGACCGGTAGCCGAAACGGTACTTGGTCGATCGTAAGATGAGAATGTTGAACATCGAGTTAGCCGCGAGCAGAGCGCCCTGTTCGACCTCTTTAATCTCGTCTGGGCTGTCTTGATCGAACTCGAGTAGGATGCAGTTGTTCGGCAAACCGGAAATTCCTGGCATCTGCAGTGTCTGTGCCAGAGCGGCTTGGAACGTCGGGCAAATTAGGGAATCGACGAAGATGCCCGCTTTGCTGATCTCGGTCCGTTGAATCAACCCGTCAACGCTGAGGCGCGCAGCAACTTCACTAGAAAACGAATAGTCGCCCTCGGAAAACTGGATGAACTGCCCGAACCCATGCCGATGGCAGATCCATCGCAGCAGGTCGAAATGTGCAAGCCGACGCTCCCCGAATCGGGTCACGGCGACAATTGAAGGGCGCCATCCGTCTTCGGAGGAGATGGTGCGGCTCTTCTGTAGGAAAATTTGCAACCTCCGGGTTAGCTGAAACATAGTCCCTTGGAAGATTGTCGTCAAGTCGCGCTGTCCGTGGTGCCCGCGGCGAAGTCCGAGATATGGCGCAACCATGAGAATAAGTGCGAGAATTGTGTAAAGGATGTTCATCTGAAACATCATCATTCCGCACATCACCGCACCGAGCAGAGATAGATACCATCGGGTATGAAATTTGGGGCGATAGGACGGGTTGCCCGAGAAATATTCGAGGAACGAAACGGTGCAGAGGGCGCCGTACGTCACCATAAAGAATACGGTAAGAATTCGGGCGATGGAATTCACACCGCCTAGCGCCACAAACACGATCGCAATCGCGCCCGCTACGCAAGTCGCATAAAATGGTTCCTGAGTTTTTCCCAAGCCTTTTTCCAACAGACGGTTCAGTTTGGGAATCGGCAGCACGTCGTCGCGCGCAAGTGCCTGCAGTGTTCTCGGAGCAACCATAATCGAGCCGAGGGCGGACGACAGAGCGGCGGCGCCCAACCCGATGTAGATTACGGGCTGCCAAATTGCAATCCGAGCCATGATGAACTGGTCGGCGGCAAGAGCTTCAGGCTCTGCACTCAACGCGAGCTTAATAGCGACGAGCGTGTATATGACCATTCCTGCGAACGTCGCGCCAATTGTGCCGAGCGGTATGCTCCGTTGAGGGTTCTTCAGGTCGCCAGAGAGCCCCAAGCCTGCAAGCATTCCCGTGAAGGCGGGGAAACACGTAGCGAAAACTGTGCCGAATCCGTCGTTATCCTGTATGTGTGCCGTGAGGTTGAGTCCGTCTGGGCGAATCGACTCGGGCGCTTCTCCCAAGAGAAAGGCAGCGATAGCCACTGCTAGGATGCAGCACACTCCCCATAAGGCACGTACGCCTAAATTGGCTCCTTTAGTCAATATGAGTGCGATGAGTAGGCAAGTGCTGGGCAGACTAACCCAACGAGCGTCCGGTGGTGTGTGAATCCATTTAATGTTGTCGGCAGCCAATACAAAGAGCGGTTTAAACGCTTCTGCGAACGCGACCATATAGAAGGCAATCGAAATCGCTTGTGAGAGACACAGTGCAATTCCGATTGTGCCGCCAATGGTCATGCCGAAAGAGCGGCTAACGATGAAGTATGCACCGCCGCCTGCAACGCGCCGGTTCGTGGCAATTTCGGACACTGCGAGAACCGTGGGTATGGTTACTAAGTGTCCGAGGACGACGATCATGAGGGTAAGCCCAAGCCCGAGATGAGCGACAGCATAACCGAACCGCAAGAAGAGAATTGCGCCGAGAATAGTGCTCACGGAGGCAAGAAAGACGGGTGCCGTACCGAAGCCGTGCCCCGATTGGGACTGCGAAGCGGAGCCGCCGAGGTTAGATCCAGTTTGTTGTGACGCCTTTGAAAACATACTGAATTCTCCTTTAATTGAACAGGAATCTACCAATCTGCGTCTAGTTGACTAAGCATTCGGCGAGATGCCGAAATAATTGATTAAAACGATAAAACGCGGATATTTTGGAATGAAATTAGGGTCGAAAACTGCACAGAAGACGCCGACAAAATCCGCTCAAACCCGCGCTATCACTGGGTCAGCGACGACTATATGTCATTCATAATTTGTCGTTTATTATTGCAACGATTCAAAATCTATCGTTTAAATTTTTTGATGAAATTTGGCTCGAAAATCGACCATGCTCGGACCGAATGCGCTAGGATGAACGCGATTGGTCAAGAAGATAACAAAGGATTTATTTTCGAGATTGACTCGTATTGAAGTTCCTGTAAATCCGGAGTGGTAGAGCGAGCCGTCCTCCAAGACTATCCAACCGATGCTACGCGATTCGTTTAATCCGATCGTACGAACGGCAGCCATCTGCGAAATGCTCCTCTCCGTCAACACACCATCTCCACCGTTAATCAGCATCTGGCAATACTTCGCGACATCCTCAGCGGTTGAGAAGAGGCCAGCGTTTCCCGAAATTCCTCCAAGAAAATGGGCGTTTTCGTCGTGCACCACTCCTATGACGACCCCTTCCCGCCAATCATACCGTTGATAGTTCACCATCCGCCTTTCGAAACTGCTGGAATCTTCCGTCGCCGCACAAATGTCCGTCCACGCGCCCGGCGGATTATACCGTGTTTTAAGCATCTTCAGCGGCTGAAAAATCTGTTCTTCAACGAGGCGGTCGAGCGGCTTTCCAGTAATATGCTCGATGAACTTGCCTAGCAGGATGTACCCAAGGCAACTGTATTCAACATTCACGCCCGGAGGATTTTCTAATGACATCTGAGCTAGATGACTAACGACCTGATCGTTCGATCCGGTTTCCAGATATAGCGCCCGCCACGCCGGCAGCCCGGAGGTATGGGTCAACAGGTGAAGAATCGTCACCTCCCGATGCGCAAGTTCTGGCAGGTAGTATTGAATAGGGGCATGCAAATCCAAATCGCCAGATTCAGCGAGGCGCAGGATGAGTGTTGAGATGACGATTGGTTTTGTGAGCGACGCGAGATCGAAAATCGTGTCACGCTGCATCGGTTTGATTGCGGGCTCGATCATCCGATGCCCGGACGCTTCAAAATAAGATAGAACTCCTCTTTCGACAATGTAAGCTACCGCACCGGGGAAGACCCGCTCTGATATGCCCTGTTGAATGAGTCTTGAGATTTGGGTTGCGTTCATCAGCGATTAGACCCAATGCAGGCATAGGATTAGGGGTAAAAGAATCAGTCGAATTCTATAGTTGCGCCATTCTCCATAAAAATCATGACCGCTTGTCCCATATTTACCGCATGATCAGCCGCATAGCCCGGGAAAATCTTGTTGGGTGCAGACGCTTTAAATCCGTCGTCAACGTATACGGCAATTTGGGTTGCATTATTCTGTATCTCATTTTTCCAAGCGAGGTTACTGAGGCTATGAATGCCGCTGTCGTAGTGCGGAATGCCGACAATGTTCCAACCCTCATTAAGGCGAAGCGGTCCGTCGAGCAGGTAGCCGACCAGATTAAGCGGCACTTCTTTTCTCAGAGCAGCAATAATCCCTGTCTCCGCTTCAATTATTGAATCAATAGCGCCTCCAAAGAACGGCTCAAACTCATTCGGCGCGTCGGGCGTCGGAGCGGACGAGGTTATGAGCCAGTGGACATTCGCCGAACCGCCGAGCGCGTCATAAAGTTCGCTGATTCGCAGGATGGTTCGAGGTGCGCCGTTGACGCTGTTCACCCTGAGCGGAAGATGGAACATGCTTAATCCTTCGCGAACGGTCAAGGTGAACTCAATCTGCGTGTTCGGTGCGGGGATAACCCTGACGAGAAGCGATTGTGAATCCGTTTCACCGGCGGAGTCGATGAGCCTCAATCTGATTCTTGCGCTGCCATACACGCCCGGTAACGGCTGAATTGTGAGTTGATGGCGGTTAATTTCAGCGGTGAAAACGGCGTTTTCTAACGGCGCGACTTCCCATTGCAGGGCGCTTAAGTCGTCCTGCTCATCGGAGGCGTACACGGATAGATCGAGGACCAGCGACTGTCCCGCATCGACGCGTTGATCGGGGATGGTACCGGAGATCACGGGCGGCGTGTTCGGCGGTTGGCTGAGGTCTTCGAGCACGGGGAGAATGTCGGCAGAAAAGGCGCGGTCTCCGATGTGGTCCCCAACGTCATGCCAACGAATGATTCCATCTCTATCGACAACAAAAGTAGAGGGTTTGGCGATGTCGGAGTTTCGATCGTGGATGTGGTAATCCTTTATGACTTCGCTTCTCGGATCCGAATCAGATAGGAGGGGAAACGTCAACATGAGCCCCTGTAATCGTGCGCTCTGATTCGACTGTTGACGCGTGTCAACACTGATGGCATACATCTCCGCACCGAGGTCGCGAACGGTGGCGTAGTGGGGCTGCAACTCTCCGAGCTGCTTTTGACAGGACGGTCACCACTGACCTCGGTAGAAGACTAAGACTACATTTTCCTTCCCGCGGTGATCGCTGAGCGTTACAATCCGATTATCTGTGTCCGGCAGCGAGAAATTAGGGGCTACCTCGCCATTGTCGAGCCCGCCGCGAGGATGATCCGCAATGGCAATTTCGACGCCAACCAACGCGCTGCATATGACGGCAGCGAAAAATAAGATAAAGACCTGACACTGCTTTTTCATACCTAACCTCCTTGAGTTTGTTGAAGAATCGGCAATTTTTTCCTATGCGGCTGATATGGCATCATTGCCTTTCTCAATCTTCTGGATAATTCACTAATCCATGTCCCGCTTCTTGGGGGATACCGCTACGACCGCCGCGTTGACTGTTGAACGCAATAATCGCCTCCAAAATCAGCCAGATTTCGAGCGCCAGAATAATCGCGGAAAGGACAAGGAGCAGCGGGTTATGCAAAAACGTCTTGAAATTTAGAATCATTGCGCCCGTCGTCATGCAGATTAGGAAGAACATCGGTATCAACGTATAGATAATGGGCTTCCCCGATTTCCAAAGGTAAATCGTTGCGACGAGGAGCGTCAGTCCGCCGACGAGTTGGTTGCTCGCGCCAAATAGGGGCCAGAGCAGAAAACCGCCGGAACCGGGACCGAGATTCGGCGCTTCGACGAGCACTGCGAGCAACAGACTGGGAATCACCGCCAACGCCGCGCCGATGTATCGATTTTGGAAGGGTTTTATCTTGTAAGCTGAACCGAGTTCGCCGACAATCAGGCGCTGAATTCGGGTGCCCGTATCGAGCGAGGTTGCGGCGAAGCTGATGACGATGACGCTGATAAATGTATTTGCCAACAGTTCCGGAATTCTAAGGGCTTTCAAAAAGGTCGATGCGCCGAGCACAAAATTGGTAATGCCGCCGCTGCTTGCCGCATGCCAATCGTGATAGTGGATGAGCCATTCGCTCCGGCTAATTCCCGCAGCGACAGCGAGGGTCGCAAACATTGCCAAGGTTCCTTCGCCCAACATCCCGCCGTATCCAATGTGCCGCGCATGGGTCATTTTGTCCAACTGCTTTGATGTCGTTCCGCTCGAAACAAGCCCGTGGAATCCGCTGATTGCGCCGCACGCGATGGTTACGAAGATGAACGGAAACATCGGGAGGGCACCCACGGCGTTGGGATTGATTGCCGGCGCTTGCATCGTCGGATGCGCGACAAGCAGCCCTAAAAACATCACAGCTAAGCCGACAAAAAGTTGGTGAGAGTTAATATAATCGCGCGGCTGCAGCAACAGCCACACGGGGAGAACTGAGGCAACGAAAGAGTATGCGAGCAGGAGGATGATCCATGTCACTTTTTGGCTTCCCATAATCTCGGGCATCGGAATCGGGATACGGGTACCAACCCAGACCATTACATAAAGCATGAGCAAAGCGATAATTGAGGGCCAGAGCAGCGGAATCCCTTTTCTATATAAGAGAAAACCGATGGCGAGCGCTACGCCAATCTCGAAATTAATGGGAAGCACGCTTGTCGGATATTTGACAAACAGGCTGGCGATCGCGTAGGCGAATACAGCGAGGACGAAAAAGATTAAGAAATAGACTATGAGCAGAAACAGCGTTCTTGCGCGGGAGTTCACAAGCAGCCCAGCGAGATCTCCGACGGATCGCCCCTTCTGCCTCGCGGAAACAACCAGCGCGCTAAAATCGTGCACCGCGCCCATAAAGATTGTACCAAGCACAACCCAGATAATTGCGGGCAGCCAGCCCCAAAACACAGCAATCGCGGGCCCGATAATCGGCGCAGCGCCAGCAATAGACGAAAAGTGGTGTCCGAACAAAACGTGCTTGTTCGTCGGAACATAATCGACGCCATCTTCAAGTTCATGCGACGGCGTGATTTCATCGTCGGAAAGCCGAAAAATCTTTTCAGAGAGAAATTTAGAATAGTAGCGGTATGCTAAAAAATAAAGTACCAACACGACAACCGCTATAACTGCAGCGTTCATAGTCGCAGTGCCTCCTTGTGCATAAGTTGACGCAATTTCTTACCTCATCATTAAATCCCAATAAGTTACGAAGGAAGAACTCGTTGGAATCGGAGGAGGTGTGTACTAAGCCGCAGACATCATTTTGACGTTTAGTATACCAAAAAGACATCTCTTTCGTCAATAGCGGTTGAACTTTAGTGAACTTACTCAACGCTGTGAGAATTGCATGAAACCGTACCTACACCAATACTCGTTTTAGCTTATGCTCTGCTCATACTCAAAATCCTAGTAAAATTGAAGGGTGACTGTCAGAAATGAAAACGAAGCGGGTTCCTAAGACTTTCGCGGAGGACATCGGTCAGAAACTGAATCGCAATAATCAGCTCAAGGCGATGAAGAAACAGCTCTTGCGAAAAGCACGTGAGCGCCAGAAAGAAGCTGAAAAATCCGGCGCGAATCAATAACTTCTGTGCGGCAATTCACATCGCTAAAATCGCGCGTAAGCAAGTGAACATTGCGGCAGGATATCGTCAGACTCAAAATCAGTAACGCTTTAAGTGAGACTTCGACTATCAGCGTTCCCTGCGAAAAAAAACTTGACACGATACTAGAAATATGAGACAATAACCAAGAATGCGCCCAATTCTTTTTTTTGGCTTGAGTTTGTGAAAAAATTCACAAGCCCGAGTTTGTGACGTCGTTTTTTTTTGGGAAGTGAGCTTGTCAACCTCTCTACTGATTCATAACTAGCCCATCTTCCCTTCCATGCGAATCCGCCGCAGAATGTTGAATAGGCTTTCACAAGTGGCATTGAGGCGACCAAGTAAAGGTGAAGATTAACCACGGTATTCTTTTTTGGATTGCTCTAAGCACTTTATTGCTTCTGTTCGCTCCGTTGGGTTTTTCTGCGGAAGGAAAACACCATAAGACGCACGGCGTCGCATCCCACGACGCAGGCGAAGCACACCATACGGAGCACCACGGTGTTGACGGAGCAGTCTTGCCGGTTTGGAGCATAATCCCGTTTGTCGGTATTCTGCTTTCGATCGCGTTTTGGCAGCTCGCGGCACCGCATTTCTGGCATCACCATTATGGAAAAATCTCGTTAGCGTGGGCATTGAGTTTCGCCTTGCCGTACCTCGCAATATTTCACGGGCGTGCGTTCTACGACATTCTACATATCTATCTGGTCGACTATATCCCATTCATTATTCTGCTCTGGGGATTGTTCACTGTTGCGGGCGGAATTGTCGTGCGCGGCACGCTCCGCGGCACTCCGGTTGGCAACCTCGTTTTGCTTCTGATTGGGACTTCAATTGCTTCGTGGATCGGAACGACGGGGGCGTCCATGCTGTTGATTCGTCCACTGATTCGCGCGAACGCCTCTCGCAAAAACAAGACGCACCTGATTATCTTTTTCATCTTTTTGGTTAGCAACATCGGAGGCTCGTTGACACCGTTGGGCGACCCACCTCTGTTTTTGGGTTTTCTGCACGGTGTCCCATTTTTTTGGACGACAACGGCGCTTTTTCCGCAAATGTTGTTCATCAGCGTCCTACTACTCGGTCTGTTCTTCATTTTGGACACGGTACTATTCAAACGCGAGGGCGGGCAGGTTCCGGATGACGGGGAGAAAGCGCCGATTCGCGTTGGCGGACTGTTTAACCTGATTTTCCTTGCCGGAATTGTCGGCGCAGTCTTGATGAGCGGCACCCTTGAGTTGGGTGAAATAAACGTAATGGGTGTGCATGTGACGTGGCAGAATGTGCTGCGTGATCTGCTTATCGTCGCGATGGGGTTGTTGTCATTGAAGTTCGCGCCCTTTAACGGCACGCTCCGGCGTGAGAATCAGTTTGCATGGGAGCCAATCGCCGAAGTCGCCAAGTTATTCGCCGGGATTTTCATGACAATTGTCCCTGCGTTGGCAATTCTCAAATCGGGCGAACACGGCGCATTAAGCGGTTTGATTCGGGCAGTTAAAGAACCGGTGCACTATTTTTGGGTGACTGGTGTACTCTCTAGTTTTTTGGACAACGCACCGACCTATTTGACGTTCTTCAATACAGCGCTTGGAAAACTTCAATTGACTGAAGCTGTCGTTCCGAAAATCCTTGAAGGATCGCTCGCGGGGGCGCACCATCTTGAGTTCGTCAGGATTCTGACGGCGATTTCCATTGGCGCTGTTTTTATGGGAGCGAATACATACATTGGTAATGCGCCGAATTTTATGGTGAAGTCGATTGCAGAAGGCAGTGGCATTAAGATGCCGAGTTTTTTCGGATACATGCTCTGGTCGCTGATTATTTTGTTTCCACTCTTTGTGGTAGTGACTTTTGTTTTTTTTCGTTAATGGTAACGCCAAGAAAATTTCGGATTTGCCCGACTTGAACATTATTGTAACGCACGACATAATTCGCGATTTTAGATTAAGGTTTCCGCGACACGTTTGAGCCACTTGAGAAGACACCGTAAAGTACGAGAAACTCGCGGCATAAAGGCTTGAAGACATCCATTACTAATTCCTTAATACTGAATCTAGGGGACAGGCGAGTTCAAGATGTTTTGGTCCAAGAAGAGAGACGGCGATTGGATCGGTATTGGCGATCTCAGCACAATCGGGCTAACCCTTGCATTCGCCATTGTCATTGGATTCTTCGCCGGCAGATGGATTGGCGGGAAGCTCGGCAATCAGACCGTCGGATCGATAGTCGGCTTCCTGTTCGGAACAGCCGCGGGTTTCATAGAGATGTTCCGGGCGGTTTCTCGGTGGAATAAACGGATGGAGAGCCAAGAGCGCAGAGATGTAAAAGATTCGGAGGAGAGTTCGTAAAGTGATTGCGGGTGCACCATCTGAAATGGACGATCGATTCCTGCACCGGGTCTATCGTTTATCGACCATTCTTGCGCTGCTTGTCACGGCGATACTTTGGGCGGAGTATGGGTTTCCTAGCGGTTTAAGTTTTGCGATTGGGAGCCTTTTTAGCTTGGGCGCAATCTTGTCACTAGACTTTGTCATCCGCAGAATGGTTAAGCCCGGTAGTTCGACCAAGACAAAACGTTGGCTTGGATTCATCGCATTAGGAAAGTTCACAATCATTTTTGTCGGTTTTGGTCTCTTGACGAAAGCAGATTGGTTAAATGTTTATACCCTTGCAGCGGGAGTTGGATTGGTGCAAGTTGTCATAATTCTTAAAGCGCACGGGCTCATGACGGGGATTCTGTTCAAAGGCGACACAACGAAGAGTTAACGAATCATAATAATGGGAAAATCGGTTTTCACTCTGTTTCTTTTTATATTTTTTTCCGCCACGATTGCGGTTCCTGTCGGTTTTGCGGCTGAAGAAGCGCATCGCTCTTGGTTAAGCCCAATCTCAAAAATTCTCCCCAATGATTTAGTTCCAGAACCCGAACGATGGCATCAGCCGGATCTCGTCCCCAACGCCTACTTCGTGGTGTTGATTATTGCACTCCTTTTCATTGTTGCGACACGAAAGATTAAGCGGCTCCCGCAAAGTAAAGGACAGGCATTTCTGGAGTTGTTCGTCGGCGGATTAATCAATTTCTTTGGCGGTATCTTGGGGGAACACGGGAAAAAATATGTTCCGTTCGTCGGATCTTTTTTCATCTTTATCCTGTTTTTGAACTATCTTGGCCTCATACCCGGATTTCAATCTCCGACTGCAGATTTGAACACCACGCTCGCGCTCGGAATTAGCGCGTTGATTGGCGTTCATATCATTGCGATTAAGGAGAATGGGCTGGTTGGCTATCTGCGGCACTTTATCGGAGATCCGTGGTGGTTGGGACCTTTGATGTTGCCGCTGCACATTATTGGCGAAGTCGCTCGTGCGGGCTCTCTAGCGATTCGACTATTCGGAAATATCTTCGGCGAGGAATCCGTCATTATTAACCTAACCTTGTTGGGTCTTGCAATTCCGGCAATCGCTGGAGTCATCCCATGGGTTCCGATTCAGGTGCCGATGCTGTTTTTTGGGTTATTTGGCGGCTTTCTGCAAGCACTTGTCTTCTCAATGTTGACCTCGATTTACATCGTGACGTTTCTTGAACATCATGATGAAGGGCATGGCGCGGAGGCACGTCATTGAACGATGAGCGACTACGGTCGCTCGCATCTTGTCGTTTTCGGTTTTAAAATTTCTGTTTCGGCATAAAATTAAAGGAGGAACTTTCATGATTTATCTCGCGGTTTTAGCTTTTGGGGTGGCACTTGGTCTACCCATTGCCGTGATTGCTGCGTCAACTGCACAAGGTAAGGCGACGAGCACCGCACTCGAAGGTATCGCGCGTCAACCTGAAGCGGCACCTCGAATTCAGACAGCGATGATTATCGGTCTGGCGCTCATCGAATCACTCGTGATCTACTCGCTACTTATCTTTTTCCTGCTGATGGAAAAACTGCCGGACGTAACGCCAGCTGAGGGCGAAAAGGTCAGCGCGCTTGAAAAGATTATGCAGGTTGGGACGTCTGAAAAGCATGATAGCCAAGATCACAGCCACTAGAAGCACCAATACAGAGCATGAAACGTACTGCGCGATCATAGTGGTCGCGCGCTATGTTTCAGCCTAATCGAGACGACGAATCATAATGAATAAATATTCGAATTTAATCTTAGCAATCTGTATATTTAGTTTGATATTTTTGCCTTTCGCATCTGCCGCCGAAGGCGGCGGTGGTGGCGGATTATTGGGCGCGATTGGAATCGATCCCCAGACAATTATCCTCCAAGTCATTGGCTTTCTCGTTGTCCTGCTTGTGCTTTGGAAATTTGTCTTCGGTCGTGTTGGAGGACTTTTAGAGGAACGACAGCAGGAAATCATTTCGCGAATGGAGAAGCTAGCGGCGGATCAACTTGAGGTGGACCGGTTAAATTCAGAAACTCGTCAGCGGCTCAGCGACATTGAAGCGGAGGGGCAGGCGAAAATCCAAGCCGCAATTGATGAAGGGAATGCCGAGAGGCAGCGCATTCAAGATCAGGCGCGTCAGGAAGCAGGCTTGGAACTTGAAAAGGCACGTGCGGCGATTCAGCGCGAAAAAGAGGAAGCCATTCTCGAACTACGAAGCACGGTCGCAGAAATTGCTATAGACGCCGCGGGCAAAATCATCGATCGGACGCTCGACGCAGAGAAACATCAGCACATTATTGACGAGTCGATCCGCTGTCTTTCCACGCAGAACGCCTAATATTTTCAAGTATTCCATCTGAAGAAACTACCCAATGAGAGAGATTCGCATTGCCAAACCGTATGCACAAGCATTGTATGATGCTGCGATAGAGCAGGATTCTTTGGATCGCATCGTTGGAGATGCCGATCGACTAATTGAGCTAACACAAGAATCGGAAGATTTCGAAAAGTTCTTGGCAAACCCGATTCTGTCACCGCGGTTTAAGGGTGAGATGTTCCAGCAACTCTTATCCGAAGCTGTAGAACCTCTTACGCTCAATTTCCTGCTATTGCTAGCGTCGAAACAACGAGAGCGGTTCTTGGTCGCAATTTTGAAGGTGTTTTTGGAGATTGTTGATCGGAAAGCGGGGCGCGTGATTGCCCAGGTCACGTCAGCGGTTCCACTAAACGATGCGCAACAGTCGGACCTCACCCAGCGATTGCTCGATTATTCGGGGGCGGCGGAGGTGCGGCTTGAGTTGGGCGTAGATGCCGCTATCAAGGGGGGAACCATTATTCGATTAGGAGACACTGTTCTTGATGGCAGTGTTGTAACACAGCTTCAGCGAATGAGAACGTTACTTGCGAGGGGATAAGGGAGAAAATAGTTCATGGCAAGAGAAGTTAGACCCGATGAGGTTTCAAACATTTTAAAACAACAGCTACTACAATATAGCCAGCAGATTGACGTGTACGAATCTGGGACGGTATTGGACGTTGGCGACGGGATAGCGCGCGTGCATGGACTTGCCAATGTTATGGCGAGCGAAATGGTTGAATTCCCAAATGACGTATTCGGCATGGCGTTCAACCTCGAAGAGGATAACGTGGGCTGCGTCCTCCTCGGAGAAGATAAGTTAATCCATGAGGGAGATCTAGTCAAGCGTACTAACAGATTGCTTGACGTTCCCGTCGGCGAGGAGCTGCTTGGGCGCGTTGTAAACGCTCTTGGACAACCTATTGACGGAAAAGGCGAGATCGCGACCGAACAGACCCTGCCCGTCGAACGGAAGGGGCTGGGTATTGTGCAACGCCAGCCTGTGAACGAACCGTTATATACCGGCCTCAAGGCGATTGACAGCATGACGCCGATCGGACGAGGACAGCGTGAGCTAATTATCGGCGACCGTCAAACGGGCAAAACGGCTATCCCAATTGATACTATCATTAACCAGAAAAATACCGATGTGTTTTGCATCTATGTGGCGGTTGGGCAGAAGGGTTCGACGGTTGCCCAGGTCGTAAATACCCTAGAGCAGCACGGCGCGATGGATTACACAGTCGTGGTTTCTGCACCGGCAAGTGAACCATCCCCGCTCCAATACCTTGCACCCTACACGGGGACTTCAATGGGAGAATACTTTCGCGACAGGGGGCAACACGCACTAGTCATTTACGATGATCTTACAAAACATGCGTGGGCTTACCGTCAGATGTCGTTGCTTTCACGCCGGCCGCCGGGGCGTGAAGCGTATCCAGGGGACGTTTTTTACCTTCACTCCCGCTTGTTGGAACGCGCCGCAAAACTCAGCGATAATTTAGGCGCTGGTTCGTTGACCTCATTGCCAATTATCGAAATTTTTGAAGGCGACCTCACGACCTATATCCCAACCAATGTGATTTCGATTACCGATGGGCAAATCTACCTGACATCGGAGCTCTTCAACCAAGGTGTGCGCCCAGCGATTGATGTAGGAACCTCGGTGTCTCGCGTTGGCGGCGATGCACAAACTAAAGCCATGAAATCCGACCAAATTGCCGGTACATTGAAACTGGACTTAGCAAGTTTTCGCGAGGTTGCTGCCTTCGCGCAGTTCGGATCTGACCTGGATGCTTCCACGCAAGCTCAACTTCGGCGCGGAGAGCGGCTGGTTGAATTGCTGAAACAACCTCAATACGAACCAATGCCCGTTGAAAAGCAGATTGCATCAATTTTCTGCGGATCGAACGGGTATCTGGATGACATTGAAACAGGTCAGGTGGCGCGGTTCGAATCTGAATTTTTAACCTATATGGAAAAACATCACGCGGATGTGCTCAAGGAGATTGTAGATACCGGGAGTCTCAGTGATGAACTTATTGAGCGTTTACACGCGGCCGCAAGAAGTTTCAAGGATAGCTTCCAACAAGATGCCTAATACAAAGGGAACAGACCATGGCAACATTACGTGAAATCAGACGACGTATCGCAAGTATTAAGAATATCGCGCAGGTGACAAATGCGATGCGAGTGGTTGCCGCGGCAAGGCTACGCCGGGCGCAAGAAAATATCCAAGCTACCCGCCCGTTCGCCGAAAAATTCAATACAATCCTTGGGCATCTTATCTCCCAAATCGAAAATCCCGTCCATCCGCTGCTGGAATCGCGTGAAGTTAAGCGGGTGTGCCTCATCTCCGTCTCAGCAGACCGTGGGCTATGCGGCAGCTTTAACAGCAACGTGATGAGAACAACAACACAGCGAGCGCAAAACTATAATTCAGAGGGGGCGGAGGTGACGGTCATCTGCGTTGGCAGGCGCACTCGAGACCATTTCGCACGACGCGGTTATAACATTATCGGGGAGTATGTCAATATTTTTCGGCAACTGGCGTTTGAGACCGCTGTCGAAATCGTGGCTGAGTTTGAGCATCTGTACACGGACAAACAGATTGACAAGGTGGAAGTGATCTACAACAATTTTAAATCTGCGATTCTGCAAACGGTCTTGGTCGAACAATTGCTACCGCTTACCCCTGAAGTGCCAACCGGCGATGAACTTTTCCTTGATTATCTATATGAGCCAGGACAAGAGGCGATTTTTCAGTCAGTATTGGCAAAACACCTGAACATGCAGATGTGGAAGGTATTGTTGGATTCCAACGCCGCGGAGCAAGCGGCGCGAATGGCGGCGATGGAAAATGCAACACGGAACGCAAACGAGCTCATGGATGATTTAGTTCTTCAGCGGAACCGCGCCCGCCAGACGCAAATTACGACGGAAATTTCTGAGATTGTGAGCGGCGCAGCGGCGCTAGAGGGTTAAAAACTGCGAAGTGAAAAGTCTGCTCAATGCAGAGAGAGGAAGGAAGTTATGAGCGTGCAAAAACCCATCATTATCGATCAAGCAGATCTCGCATGGGAAGGTTGGGACGATCCGGTCAGCTTTGGAATTGGAGCGCACACGAGTATTGGACGCATACACCGTTCGGTTACAACATCTCAATCAGAAACTTCAGCAATGCAACCTCATGATGCTACTGCGCGATAAACAATACTCACTGCATAATTTTGATGTGGCAACCGCTTTTTTCCACTAAGAATGTCCCGGTTGTTAATTTTGCTATATGAAACTGCTAAGGTCAAAGAAATAGGAAATAGGGTTTCACAAAATTTATGTAAGCCAAAAGCTTACATCCAACCTTTAGTTGATTTTATTTTAAAGGAGATTACCTAGTGGCCTTCAAATTAGAGAATATCGTTCTAGTGTCTCTCATAGCGCTAGTTGCTTTAATCGGTTGTGATCTGTCCAGAGATATGATGATGGAAGCGATGACTCCGACTGACACAGAGATGGATAATGAGACGGACACGATGCCTCCCATGGATGATGTCCCATCTGAGATGGAAGGCGTTCCGGTGAAATTAGTGTGGTTAGTCGACTATCCGGTCGGCGGGAAAGCAGACTATCTTGCATGGATTGCGTCTGTCGCACCGACACTGCTAGCTCCGGAGGAACTCAATCGGGTAGCATCCTACGATAATGTACGCGGTGAGAATCCGCATCGGCTGGTTGAGTTTGAATTTGATAGTTTCGTGGATGCGGCAAAATATCTGAGCCGTACCGATGTAGCCGACGTTTTAAATTCGCTCCCAGATCACAGCAGCGAGGTAAGTACGCACGTATTTGCCAAGCGCAGTGCGGAATATACAAAAGACGAAAACCCTACCCGGACGGTCAAACTGGTTTACTTAGTCGACTACCCGCTTGGTGGAAAAGCAGCGTATCTGGAGTGGATTGCATCTGTCGCACCGTCGTTGCAAGCACCTGAAGAGGTCAAGCGGATAGCATCTTACGACAATCTTCACGGTGCATCTCCACACCGGTTCGTTGAATTCGAGTTTGATTCCATTGAAGAAGCCAATACGTATATGGGACAGGAGGCGGCTAAGGCTGTTAGTGCTGAACTCCCTAATCGAGCAAGTCGTGTGACACAGCTTCTGTTTGCGCAACGTCCGGACTACTCTGGCGAATAATTGCTGAGACTTGCACGGCAAGAGAAAACTAAGGAACGGGAACCAAGTTTTTTCCATTAGACGGAGGAGGTGACATAACGCTTAATGCGGTCGAGATCGATAACAGCGAATCCATCACAAGTGATGATGGAGCAGTTTGCGGCGTTGGATGTTAAATATCTGTTCTATAACACGGGCTCGCGGGAGGCACGGTTTTTCGACGCATTGCATCAACATCCGGATATACACGGGATTTTGGCGCTCCATGAGGGAACCCGTGGCAGCACAGGCGGGCGGTTATACTCAGGCAAATCTTGAACCTGCCGTGATGGTTGTGCACATCGCTGCGGGGCTTGCCAGTTGTAGTGATTAACTTTGTGGGCGATACTGGTAGCTATGCTGATCGGATTGAGCTCGATTTGAATCACAATTTCGGACCGACCTCCATCCCGTCGGGCTTCCACAAGCGATATATCGTGCCTTGCTAGTCGCTAAAACCACACCAATGGGACCGGTTCATCTTGCTATCTATGATGGGGCGCTGGGACCTGAGCAGATTACCACAAACATTATCGAATCGAGTCTGCCAGACCTTCATATGGGTTATCCATCGGATAGTGATGTTGAAGAGATTGAATCGGCGTTAAGCGCCGCAAAGTCACCGTTGTTTTATGTTGGGGATGGCGTTTGGAAAAGCGGGGGCGAGCAGGCGATTATCGCGGTCGCTGAACATTTCGGGGTGCTTTGTGCCGGCAACTACGTTCCTGTCGGGATCTGGGGTAGAGCAATCCCGACGAAACATGAACTGAATTGCGGACGGATGGATGAGGCAGTAGAGATTCTTGATCCAGACCTGATTGTTTGTATCGGGATGCGCCATTGGGGCGTGGGAAGGCGGAGTAATTTCGATGTATTTTCCAAAGCGCGGGATGTTATCGCGGTTGGATCGGATATTGAGCATATTAAAAATATTGCGAATCTGTCGATGGCGGTCTTAGCAGATGAACGTCGGGCGTTAACACGTCTTCACGAAATGGCGTTGAGCCATTCGACAGCGGACGATTTCGCAGAACGGCGCACTTTAGCTATTGAGCAAGCGGCGATGCTACATTCGGCTCAGGTTGCTGAGGTGTGGCAAGTCAAGTCTAAATCGAACGAGATTCGATCATTGATAGTCGCAGAGACGCTGGACAAGGCGCTAGAACGACGGGGCGGCGGCCTTGTAATGATCGAGCAATATGCGGTCCCCTAGGATAAGATGGGGGGATACATACTTTCGTCAGAAGAGGTAATGGGGGCGGACGGGGGAAGGAATAGATATTTACGTGCGGCTGGCGGATGCCGCGGCGAAGTCTTAAATCCGCACGGCTTAGTACCCAATTGACCAATAATGAGGGTTGATTATGAAGTGGGACTCTCTAAAATGACTCATACCCCAATGGTACTAGTTTGCAATTGTTTAGTTCTTTCCGGTCAAAGCGCGAGAGTGAAGCGTGAAATGCGATGAGTTCATGTGGCCATTTGCTCTTCAATGGACTACTGAACCTATGACTGATGAACGATGTGGATACAACATCCTCTCTTACTTGCACTATTGATTTTAAAAGAACCCCTGTCCATGGCACGAACAATTTAGACATGTGATAAAAAGAGGGATAGTTAATGAACGAAGGCAAAATTTTAGAAATCGTAGGCGCACGAGTTGACCTCGATTTTTCAGAAGGAAAATTACCCGATATTCTCAACGCAATCGAAGTTCTGCGTGAGGATGGAACGGCGCTAGTGCTTGAAGTCCAACAACACTTGGGTGAAAACCGAGTTCGCGCTATTGCGATGGATACAACCGATGGGTTGGTACGCGGTACACGCGCTATCGATCTCGGTGAACCGATCTCAGTGCCAGTGGGCGATGCTGTGCTAGGCCGCGTACTTGATGTTACTGGACAGCCGATTGATGAAGCGGGTCCGGTAGAAACAGAGCGGCGTTATCCAATTCACCGCCACCCACCGCCACTGGAAGAATTGAGCACCGTTTCGGAGATGTTGGAAACCGGAATCAAGGTGATTGACCTAATCCAACCGGTTGCAAGAGGCGGTAAAGTCGGTTTCCTAGGTGGTGCGGGTGTTGGGAAGACGGTGTTGGTCGCTGAACTAATCTATAATATTGCAACCCAACACGGCGGCTATTCCGTTTTTTGCGGAATTGGCGAGCGGACTCGCGAGGGGAATCAGTTTTGGTTGGAGATGGCTGAGTACGGCGTACTCGACAAGACTGCTATGGTCTTTGGACAGATGAACGAACCCCCGGGCGCCCGATTGCGCGTTGGACTTGCCGGACTCTCTATCGCGGAATACTTCCGCGACGAAGGCGGTCAAGATGTGTTGATTTTCATTGACAACGTATTCCGGTTTACGCTTGCTGGGGGTGAGGTCTCCGCGCTTTTAGGACGAATGCCTTCCGCGGTGGGTTACCAACCAACACTTGCGACGGAGATGGGAGAGTTACAGGAGCGAATTACATCAACAAAACAGGGCTCAATTACCTCATTTCAAGCAGTCTATGTACCTGCTGACGACTACACGGACCCAGCGGTTGTCGCCGTTTTTGGTCACCTAGACGCTGTGACGCGCCTTGAACGGTCAATCCAGCAGATGGGCCGCTTTCCCGCCGTGGACCCTCTCACCTCGACCTCTCGTATTTTGAACCCTGACGTTATCGGTCAAGAGCACTATGACACGACTCGTCATGTGAAGGCAGTGCTTCAGGAATACGAGAGCTTAAAGGACATAATCGCAATATTGGGTGTGGACGAACTCTCGGACGATCAAAAACTGGCAGTAGCAAGGGCAAGAAGGCTAGAAAAATTTCTAACGCAGCCGATGTTTGTTGCACAGCGTTTTACCGGCAAATCTGGAAAATACGTCAAGATTGAGGATACGGTTGAGGGGTGTCAGGCGATTCTCAAGGGCGATTGTGACGAGGTTCCGGAGCAAGCACTGGCTTACATAGGTACGATTGACGAGGCATTTGATCGGTCAAAATCGGAGGCATTACAAGAGGCGGCGGATTAACAAGCCCGATGACTATGCTTGAAAAACGACTACATCTTGAGGTTAGAACGCCTCAACAGTTGATTTATGAAGGTGAGATTGCCAGCGTGAGGGCGCCCGGTGAACTAGGATTGTTTGAGATACTCGCCGGGCATATCCCTTTCCTGACTGTGTTGGAAATTGGAGAGATTCGTATCCGCGAATCTGACATCTCGCAATTTTTTACAACTAGCGGAGGCGTTTTTGAGGTACTGCGTACAGGTGTTACCGTGTTAGCAGATACCGCTGAGTGGGCATCTGAAATTGATGTTGAGCGCGCGGAAGCCGCCCGCCAGCGTGCAATGGAGCATCTTGCATCGCGCGCTCCAGATAGCAACCACGCACGCGCGGAAGCAGCGCTATCTCGAGCAGACAATCGCTTGAGCGTCGCGAGGCGTTCATAGCCTACTAAAACTCATAATATCGGGACGCTGCCGCCTTGATTGCACTCAATATCCCAAAGCATTCCCCGTGCTCCTAAGAATCCTGTTCGTCGGGTGGTTCCTTTTCCACCTGCCTCGTCAGTTTCAGGAAGAGTTCCTCAAGCGTCATTTCCACCGAACGCATTTCGAGTAAACCCCAGTTGCTTTGAATAATGCGCGACGAGACGTGAGCGCGAATATCCGTATTTGAACCATAAATGACATGGAAAGTTGGATTGTTACCACTGCTCATGCCTCGACATTCAACATGGTTTACATCTGGAGTCTCAGTTAAGGCGGTCTCAACGGCGTCAGCCGGACCTTCCACCTCAAGGTAAAGCGTTTTCGAATTCCCAATTTCAGTGTGTTCCCCATCGTCTGACTCTATAGAGACGGCGCGTCCTTCCAACAGTTTTACATTGCCCGTAATCCGCCCTTCATTGATCACGATTAGCCGTTCACACGTCATGCTTGCTTCTGGCAGAATGTGTGTGCTGAGAATGATTGTGCGTTCCTTACCGAGGTTTTTGATTAGTTCGCGAATTTCGACAATTTGAAGTGGATCCAGTCCTGACGTAGGTTCATCAAGGATAAGCACATCTGGATCATGGATGAGGGCTTGCGCTAAACCGACACGTTGACGAAACCCTTTGGACAGTTTGCCAACAATCTGATTACGACGGTCATTCAACCCACAGGCTTCAATAGCTAGATTCAATCTCGCAGCGCGTTTGCTTCGAGGTGTCCCTTTGATTTTTGAGACAAATTTGAGATAGCCTGTGACAGTCATCTCAGGGTATAGCGGCACACTCTCTGGGAGATAGCCGATATGCTTACGTACTTCAAGGGATTCCTTGAAGACATCGTGCCCTGAAACCGTCGCTTTTCCACCGCTAGCAGGCATGAAACAAGTCAGAATACGCATCACAGTTGTTTTGCCTGCGCCATTTGGACCCAGAAATCCTACCACTTCGCCTTTATCAATCCGAAAGGATATTCCTCTCAAAGCTTGGGTCGTGCCATAATTTTTTGTGAGATTATCAACTTCAATCACAATCAAGTTCTCCGTTGAATCAAATGAGTATTCGTCAACACTTGGTAATTCCCCTTCTGAGTGAGCATTGATTTCTGTCGACCACATTTTAAACGTTTACGCAAAAGACGGCTCTGACTCGCTTTTGGTTTACCTGAGAAGGTGTAATTCAGCCCTCATGACACAGCAATACCCACTATCAACCTGTTAATCGCAACTAATTTGGTGAGTTGCCAAGGCGGACATTCTGCAAGGGCACAAGGATTTCAAGAATCCGATATAAGACCTCGGCTGGACTACCGATTCCGTTCACATTTGAGATAATCGACTCTGGATAATGGTCAAGAAGCGGCGATGTTTCTTCTCGATAAACTTCCCATCGCCTTCGGATGACTGACTCACGAGCGTCGTCAGTTCGATTTTCCTTGACAGCACGACCACGGAGCCGATCGATTAGTGCTTCCAAATCTTCGCAAACGAGGTGGAGGACTTTGAGCACATGGATGTGCTCTTCCATCAGCCGCGCTTGATTAACGTTCCGCGGGATACCGTCGAGGATAAGCAAGCTTGTGTCCGGATTATAGCCGTTTTCACCTGTAAGATTGGAGATATACTCCGTACAGATTGCGATGGTGACATCGTTGGGAACTAGTTCACCACGCGATGAATAGTTGTGGAAGATTTTGGCAAGTTCAGAATGGGCATCAAGCCCGCGGAAAATATCGCCGCTGGAGAGGTGGAAAAAGCCTGGTATTGATCCGAGCATCTTTCCTTGAGTCCCCTTTCCTACGCCTGGAGCACCAAAAAGTAGTAACGTCTTGTGACGTTTAGTTTTGGTCATTAACTTTAGCCTTTCTCATGTTTATTTGCCACGAGGGGCGAGTTTATTTTGTAAAGTTCATGTCGAGTGATGATCTTGGGGTCTGGGTTTTGCAAAAAAGATGGCGCAAACCGCCTCGCCAATCCGCAGGCAGAAATTAATGGTTCTATCCATCCTTTAGGTAAATATACTAGTTCCATCATTACCTTCTTGACAAGGTGTATCTCTCGTGATACGATTAAGTATCGAAAAAGATTCGGAATACTCCCTTTGCTCGGAATTCCTGAGTCGCGTAAATCTGAAAACTATCCGATTCCATTTTAGAGCAATCGCCGCAATTTGTCCAACAAAAAAAAAATTGCAACAACTTGCAGTCTGGTTGACACTTTTTAATAGAAGCGTCAACCATCGAAACGGCTTGTGTTATTCATCACAACTTGCAAGTACAGACGGCATCACGAAAAACGGGGCTGGGCGGTATTAGACATCATACCCACCTAAATGGTTCAATACATTGAAGTTTGACGGCATAATTTCCTTCCTGCGAAAAACGATTAATTCAATCTCAATGGGCGAGCGTTTGGGCATCCAAAAGGATGCAGATCTCATTTTAACTTGCTTAATTGCGCTGTTTTTCATCGGAATGACGGGTGTTGGTATGGCGAGTGAGTTTTTGGCAGATGACAGCGTCTTCGGTGTTGCGGATTCAGAATCTGTGGCTTCGACAGCGGAGGTATCAGCGCCTGTGGAGATAGCGGCGCCTAAAGCAACGTCAGGGCACCGAAGGATGCTAACGCTCCTTAAGCAGATTGCTGATGGAACCCCAGACGACAATATGTATTTGGGAAATGCTGATGAACGTTTTCTTCGCAAGCGGCTTTCCAGCTTACCTGCTGATGCGCCCGAGCGGACGAGATGGATGGCTAATATGCAATTAGGGCACGCACTGCTTCGCTTGGGAAATGAAATAGAAGGAATTGATTACCTTGAGCGTGCGCTTCAACTTACCCGGTTGCAGGAGAGCACTGTTCCGGTGGAGGTAGTAAGCCATACTCTTTTTCGACTTGGCGTCGCATACATGCGGCACGGGGAAACGCAGAACTGCTGTCTCCGTCACACAGCTGAAAGCTGCATTCTGCCCTTACGAGATGGCGGAATTCATACGCAGCAGGAGCCGTCCCAACAGGCTATTTCCTATTTCAAAGGCGTTCTAAAGAATACGCCAAAACATGAATCTCTACATCTGGCGGCGCAATGGTTGATTAACATTGCGTATATGACAATCGGAGGCTATCCCGACCAGGTACCCAATCCTTACCTTATTCCACCCAAGACCTTCGAATCCGAGGAAGAAATACCGCGTTTCACGAATATCGCGTCGAGACTGGGGGTAGATACATTCGATTTGTCGGGCGGCGCGATAGTCGACGATTTTGACAATGATGATTACCTGGACATTGTGACGTCGACGTGGGACACTGCCGGGCAGATGCGTTTCTTCAGGAACAATCAAGACGGCACCTTTTCGGACGTTACAAGGGAAGCCGGACTGACGGGTTTTTATGGCGGGCTGAACATGATACAAGCGGACTATGACAACGATGGAGACAACGATATCCTTGTTTTGCGAGGTGCATGGATTGGTGACCAGGGGCGACATCCAAACTCCTTGCTGCGCAATAACGGTGACGGCACATTCACCGACGCCACTTTCGATACCGGTCTGGGCGATGTACATTACCCCAGCGGGACTGCATCCTGGGGTGACTACGACAATGACGGCGACCTCGATCTTTACGTTGGCAACGAATCTTCCAAGTCGCTTCGCGCACCTTGCCAATTGTTCAACAACAACGGAGACGGTACTTTTACCGATGTCGCTGCTGAGGCGGGTGTCCAGAATTATCGCTTTGCGAAATCAGCAATCTGGGGCGACTACGACGGGGATCGTTGGCTTGATTTATACATATCGAATTTGAAGGGAGGCAATCGTCTGTATCACAACAACGGCGACGGCACATTTACGAATGTCGCTAGAAAACTCAACGTTGACCTTCCGGAGGTTAGCTTTCCTGCTTGGTTTTGGGACTTTGACAATGACGGGGCTCTAGATTTGTATGTGGCGGCTTATTCTGCTAAACTTGAGCATCTTACGGCGAGTTGGCTTGGTATGCATGCCGAACAAGTGGAAACTGTGTTGGCTCGGCTGTATCGTGGGAATGGACAGGGAGGCTTTGACGAGGTCGCGAGACAATATAACTTGATACATCCCACAGCACCGATGGGGTCTAACTTTGGAGATTTGGACAACGACGGCTACCTCGATTTTTACCTCGGCACCGGATATCCGGACTATGAGAATATCATGCCGAATGTCATGTACCGGAATCAGGGTGGGATACGGTTCGCAGACGTGAGTGTTGCTGGAGGGTTCAGCCACATCCAGAAGGGGCATGGTGTGGCATTTGCAGATTTAGACAACGACGGCGATCAAGATATCTTTGAGCAAATGGGCGGTGCGATTCCAGGCGACGCTTACAACAACGTCTTATATGAGAATCCGGGCTTCGGGAATCGTTGGATTGCCGTAAAACTCATTGGGGTTCACTCCAATCGCTCGGCAATCGGCGCCCGCATCCATGCCGAAGTCATCGAAAACGGTTCACCGCGCTCAATTTACAAGTACGTGAACAGCGGCGGTACATTTGGGGGGAATCCACTTCGGCAAAACATTGGGCTGGGCAATGCATCAAAAATTGAGCGTCTGGAAATCTTTTGGCCAACTACGAGCCTCACCCAGACATTCCGAGATATGCCTTCGAATCAGTTTATCCAGATAGTTGAGGGTGAAGAACACTACACGACATTCACGCCAAAAAAATTGGAACTCTCAGCAGGCAACTGAAGCTGAACAGGGCAGGACCGAGTCTTCGCTGGCAATATAGAGTCATAAGGCAGTGTTCAATTTCGGCCTCAAGGCAGGAACACCACCGTCTTGATTGCAGCACGCTAATTCGAAACCCACTTCCGGGTCGCCAAGGAAAATGTCAACGAAATGGATGAGCAACGTATCCACTGCTTGATTCGCGATTGAGGTCAACCAGAAAATGCAACGCTACATTCTTGTACACGGCAGAGTCCAAGGGGTTAACTTCCGTTATTTTGCTCAACAAAACGCAGAGAGGCTTAGTATCCAAGGCTATGTGAAGAACCTCCCCGATGGCGGAGTTGAGATTGTCGCCGAAGGAGATGAAGCGACGCTCAATCGATTTGTGACTATCCTTTGGAAGTGCCCACCAGCCGCCAAGGTTGACGCTGTCAAAGTCGAAGAACGTTCATTTGGCGAGGAATATACCTCCTTTAGAATCGAGTATTAATGTGTCTTTAACAAAATATGGTGCAGTGGTGAATGAAGAGTTTATCCGCTTTATTCATAGGCTTTCTGATGAAAGCGCACACGTCATCAAACCTCACTTCGCTGCTTTGAATTTTGAGGTTGAAATGAAAGAAGATGAAACACCTGTAACACTGGCGGATCGTCAAGCCGAAGAAGTGATGCGCGATCTGATACGAAGGGAATTCCCCAACCACGGCATCATCGGAGAGGAGTATGGGAGCGAAAATGAGGCGGCTGAGTTTGTCTGGATTCTTGACCCAATAGACGGCACAATCTCGTTCGCAAGCGGGTGCCCACTGTTCGGCACACTGATTTGTCTGCTTCACGAAGAACGACCTATATTGGGAGCAATCAACCAACCGATTTTAGACCTATTATGTCTTGGCGATAACAATCAAACAACCGTTAACGGAAACCGAGTGCAGATGAGAACAGTTGACAAGCTTTCTGAAGCAACCCTGCTGACAACTGATGTTTTGAGTGTTCCCAAATACCAAGAGAAGGCGGGGTTTGAGAATTTGGTTCAGAAAATAAAGTATTTTCGAACGTGGGGAGACTGCTACGGTTATTTGTTGCTCGCATTTGGGGGAGCAGACATCATGCTCGATCCTATCGTGAATCCGTGGGACATCCTTCCGGTTATTCCGATAATTCAAGGCGCCGACGGGGTAATTACATCGTGGGATGGAGGTGACGCTGCTCGTGGAACTTCTTGTGTCGCTGCAAATAAGAGATTGCACCCGCTTGTGATGGAAATCCTAAAAACTTAGCGGAGTCTACTAACGGCAATTTTCTAGTGATCATAGGTGGGTTTCAGCCGTAAACCCGAGGAGCGTTGATACCCTTGCACATTTTGTAATTTTTCTACTTACTTCCAAAGAAATTTGGCATCGGCAATAATCATCTTTTTGTTGCAATTGAGTGACAGGATATAGTATACTATTTGAAAATATAGTAGCGTGACAGTGTTTCTAGTCCGCTTACTTCATGATTAGGTCTGGACGAGCCTGCGACACAACCGAGTTTCGGCTCAATTTGCGCGAATAGATGGCGTAGTTTACCTACCGATAGTCGGTGTGACCTGGCGAATTCGAAACCTTCGGTAAGTCACTCGGACAGTGTGATAGAATCTGCCGGAAGGCTTCGCAATTTGGTGAGGATTTCTTACGAGTTTGCGCGACGTTTTATTCTATCCTTGGATTTGGAAGGGTATGGCGTTGTGTGCGTTGAGCGGGAAGCATAGCGACCCGTTCACGAAAGGGATGTGGCGGCGGTTGTGTTAGGAAGCTACATTCCTACAACGGTGTTTAGGTGATAATCGCCTTGGCACCAACCCTAACATGTTGGTAAATACACCAACAAAAATGGAGGTATTATCAAATGAAATCAAGTCTAAAAACTCTGGCATATGTCAGCATTGCTGCATTTATCGGGTGCATGCTTGCAGCCCCGACTTATGCTGCGCTGGACCCCGCTGACATTGTCGCAATTTGGCTCTTTGATGACGGCGAAGGCAATAAAGCCGAAGATGCTTCGGGTAACCCCAACATGAGCGGCACGCTGATGGGCGGAGTTAACGATAGCGACAACCTAAGACCGCAGTGGGTTGATGGTAAGTTCGGCGGTGCTTTGAAACTTGAAGGTGAAGGCAGCATTGTCAACGTCCCGAGCTTCAACAAGGATGATCGCTTGGGTCCTGACGAGGACGATGAGGCTGGCGGCAATCTGCCCGACGAGACAACAATTACCATAACCATATGGGCGCAGCGACTCGATAAACTCGGAAGCGGGGCGAAGAGGGATCTCTTCTCCTATGAGCCCGGCGGTCCATGGGATAACCGAATTTTGGTCCACTATCCATGGGATGACGGCGCGGGCGAGTTTATCATGTGGCAGTATGGTAAACCTTTCCAGGGCACAAACTGGGAGTTTCCTGCGAACGGCGGGGAGATGAATCACTACGCGTTTACAGCCAACGGTGAAGAGACGGTCATATTCCAGAATGGTGAATTTGTCCATTTAGGTGCTGGTGCGAAACCTTTTGTTCGGACCGTTGAACACGGTCCCTGGCACATAGGTGGGAGGTTCGGCTCTTCTGCTCAGGTAACAGTTGACGACATCGGGGTATTCAGCAAAGTACTGAGCGACGATGAGATTGCATCCATCATGCAGAAAGGGCTTGCCATCGCTGCCCTCGGTGTTGAACCGGCTGAGAAATTATCGATAACTTGGGGAGAGATAAAGTCTGTCAAATAGTTTCCCCTTGTAACCCCTTAACCCAAGCACTGTGAGTAATAAAAGTGATAACGCTTAGGAACTCGCGGCGCTTATTTAGGTCCAAAAAAAGCCCGTCCTGCACGAGTGTGTAGGATGGGTTTTTTTTAGCGGTAAGTATTTCGAGCAGCCTACACCGTACCGGGTGTAGAAGGAGGCAATGCCAAATGAAGTCGACGCAAAGAACGCTGGCATGCGTCAGCAGTGTTGCATTCATCGGGCTGATGCTTACAGTCTCGACTAATGCGGCTATAGACCCCGCCGACATCATCGCAGTTTGGCTCTTTGATGAGGGCGAAGGCGACGTAGTCGAAGATGCTTCGGGCAACCCCAAAGAGGCATGGACGGCACGTTGGTAGGCGGTCCGAACGATGACAATCGCCACAGACCAAAGTGGGTTGACGGCAGGTTGGTAGGCGGTCCGAACGATGACAATCGCCACAGACCAAAGTGGGTTGACGGCAGGTTGGTAGGCGGTCCGAACGATGACAATCGCCACAGACCAAAGTGGGTTGACGGCAGGTTGGTAGGCGGTCCGAACGATGACAATCGCCACAGACCAAAGTGGGTTGACGGCAGGTTCGGCAAAGCTCTGAAATGCGAAGGTGTTGGCAGCGTTATCAGCATCCCGATTTTCAACGAGGATGAGCGCTTGGGTCCTGACGAGGATGATTTGGCGGACGGCAATCTTCCCGACGAGACAGCAATTACCATAACCGCGTGGGTGCAGCGCAACGATAAAATCGGCAGCGCGGCGCAGAAAGATCTCTTCTCCTTTGAGCCGGGCGGTCCATGGGACAAACGTATTTTGGTGCACTTTCCGTGGGATGACGGCGAGGGCGAATTTGTCCTTTGGCAGTACGGCAAACCGGCCCCGTTCGGTCACTGGCGGTTTCCTGCAAACGGCGGGAAGATGAATCACTACGCCTTTACAGGCAACAGTGAAGAGACAGTCATATACCAGAACGGTGAATTTGTGAATCTGGGCCCCGGCGCTAGCCCGTTAGTTCGAACCGATGCACACGGAGCCTGGCACATCTGCGGCAGATTCGGTTCTTCTGCTCAAGTCACAGTGGATGACATCGGTGATTTCAGCCGGGTTTTGAGCAAGGGCGAGATTGCCTCTATCATGCAGGACGGGCTTGCAGTTGCTGCTGCTGCGCTTGATGTTGAACCGGCTGAAAAACTATCAACGACGTTGGGGGCAGATAAAGACCAGCAAATAACTAAGACATATCTGCCCTTAACGGCAACGTTGTGAGCAATGTTAGCCCTTAACAACTCCCGGCGTTCAGAGTGGAATTGGTTAGGGAAAAACCCGTCGTGTGCACGGGATGGGTTTTTCCTTATCCGTTTAAAATTTTTGCGATGATAGAAGAAATTCTCAAATGATATGGAATGTACCATTTCTAGCAGGTGTAGTTTTGTTGCTGTCTGCGGCGGGAGCAAATGGAGCCACAGTGGCGAGAATCGAGACTCATCAGGCTGCTCGCGCTTACGACGAAGGACAGCGCGCTATTTTTCATCGAGATTATGAAAAGGCGCAGGCAGCATTCGAGCGCGCTGTTGCGCTTGACTCGTCACTTGCGGACGGACACTATTACTTGGGAATGGTTTACGGGACGCAACAACAGTGGCACAGGGCAGCCCAAGCATTTCAACAAGCTACGATTGCGGATCCGAACTACATTGAAGCCTTCTACAAATTGGGCGATACATATCTGAAAGTGCTTGCGCGCGCATCGGAGGCGGTTCCGCCGCTTCAAAGAGCAGTTCAGATGGATCCTCACCATGCGGAGAGCCATCGACTCTTGGGTATAGCGTACTTCCGGCAGCAGCGCCTTGATGATTCGATTAATGAGCTCCAACGCGCCATAGAACTTGACCCGTCGCGTGGAGAGGCGTTTTATACGCTCGGCTTGGCTTATTTTCAGCTAGGCGCCTTTGAATCTGCGAGTGTACACTTCAGACAGATAATCGAGAAAGATCCGTTCCATGCCAAGGCATACTTGAGCCTTGGAAATTGCTATCGCCGTATGGACAGATTACAAGATGGAGAGCAGGCTTTAGTAACCTTTCAAAGGCTAACCCGAGAGGAGGAAGAGATGGAGCATCTCCAAGGCCTAGTAGGCAGCGACGCCACAAACCATGATGCATGGTATCAGCTAGGTCGGGTTCAGTTGAGACGGGCACAATGGAGTGCTGCCACGTTCGCGTTTGAAAAGTGCATCGCGCTCAACCCGCAATCCGTACGCGGCTACGAAGCGTTAGGATACGTTTATTTCAAATTGAAAGCTTACTGGAAGGCAATGGAGGTATATCAAGAGGTTGTTAAGCAACGTCCAAATGTCGCGACATATCGGAACAGTCTGGGCGGTATTTACTTGATGAATGGGACATACCCCGAAGCCATTGAACAGTTTCAAACGGCGATTCGTCTAAACCCTTCCGAATCACGTTTTCACCTGAATCTATCGAAAACTTATGAGCTCGCAGGGGAAAACGAAAAGGCGAAAGAAGAATACCGCCTTTATCAGCGCCTCTCATCTGAAAAATAAACCAGTTTACGATGTCAACTAACTATCGTATCACCCTGTATATATTTTGTACCTTAGGAGTTGTCCTGAATCTCCTGACAACCGAAGTGCGCTCTGTGTCGGCTGAACGCCAGAAACCTTTGGCGCCACCTGACGGGATGGTGTTTATCCCCGCCGGAAAATTCACCATGGGCGACGATGCAGGAGGGATCGGTACAAAACCAGCACACCATATTTCGCTTGATGCGTATTACATGAACAAACATGAGGTCACCAACGCGGAATATTATTCCTTCTGGATTGCCGATGGCGGAGAAAACAGCGCGAATACCCCTGTTAGTTACGGTGAGGAGAGCGGTATCGGGGATTGGTTACTAATCGCACAGACGAAGCCGAATTATCCGGTCGTCGGGATTTCCTGGGGCGCTGCTGACGCCTACGCGAAGTGGGTGAAGAAACGACTGCCGACCGAAGCGGAGTGGGAAAACGCGGCGCGCGGAACGGACGAGCGTGTTTGGCCCTGGGGAAACGCCTTCTTCGTTTCGATTGGCGGGGTAAATGTCCACGCTAATGTGTGGAATGGGCAAGATGGTTATGACAACGGTCTAGCACCTGTAGGGAACTATCCAACTGGTGCAAGTCCATGTGGCGTATTTGATATGGGAGGGAATGTCTGGGAGTGGGTTGCAGATTGGTTTTCCGAATCGTACTACTACCGGAGCCCTTCACAAAATCCAACAGGTCCTGAAGTGGGTAGCCGCCGTGTAGTGCGCGGCGGATCATGGGCTAATGGAGCACAATTAGCCCGATGTATGACGCGCATGGGACACCATCCTGCAATCGGAACGAGTTTTATTGGCTTTCGTCTGGCAAAGGACATCGACAATCAACAGTAGTCAATCGGAAGAATTCGACTCAAATCTCACGCTCATGTCTGCAGCGGTGCTCATGCTGATATGCCTGAACGTATGTGCAGATGTGCATCGGATTCAGTTCATTGATGTGACAGCAGAGGCGGGGATTCAGTTTCGGCACGAGAATGGGGCAAAGGGTGATTACCATTTGCCCGAGCAGCTCGGCGCTGGCGGAGCGTTCTTTGACTATGACACCGATGGGGATCGCGATCTTTATCTCGTCAACAGTGGTGATTTGCCAGGAGGACCGTCTAAGGGAACGTACACAAGTGTTCTCTATCGCAACAATGGCGATGGCACATTCACGAATGCCACCAGTGGGCAGGCGCGGGAAACATCGGGAATTATGGTATTGGTGCTGCTTGCGGCGATTACGACAATGATGGGGACCCCGATTTATACGTGACGAACTTTGGTCGCAATGTGCTCTATCGGAACGATGGGGAAGGCGATTTTACGGATGTAACCGAGGTCGCGGGGGTGGGTGACCCATTGTGGGGCAGCAGCGCCACTTTTCTTGATTACGACCGCGACGGGAACCTCGATCTCTACGTTGTAAACCATTTGCGGTATTCGCTGGATATTCCCCACGCTGCTTGTGAAGTCGACGGGATACGCATTCTCTGTCACCCCAAGAATTTCGACGGAGCGCCCGATCAACTTTATCACAACAATGGGGATGGCACGTTCACGAACGTCACCGTAGCCTCAGGTTTCAAAGCTATTGAAGGACGCCATAGCGGGAAAGGATTGGGCGTCGTCGCAGCGGATTTCAACAGTGACGGCGAAATAGATATCTATGTCGCCAACGACGATACCCCAAACTACCTTTACTACAACAACGGAGACAGTACATTCACCGAGATGGGGCTTTTAGCTGGCTGCGCTTATAGCTTCAATGGAGTGGCACAGGCTGGTATGGGAGTTGATGCAGGCGACTATAATGGCGACGGGTTTCAGGACATCTTTGTTACCAACCTATCCTATGAAACGAACGCACTCTACCAAAACAACGGGGATGGTACGTTTTCTGATGTGATTTACGGCGCCCATCTAGGGGAGGAGAGCTTCCTGTCTGTAGGATTCGGGACGCGCTTTTTTGATTATGATAACGATGGATATCTGGATATCTTCATCCCGAACGGACATATAATCGACAATATTGCGCAGGTAACAGACACTCTCACGTATGCACAGCGCAATCAACTTTTTCATAACAACGGAGATGGTACATTCACCGAGGTGTCGTCCAACTCGGGAACGTATTTTCAGCGAGAAAGTGTCAGCCGTGGCGCAATCTTTGGGGATTACGACAACGATGGCGATATCGATATAGTTACGACACAAGTGAATCAGCCCGCGGAATTACTGCGTAACGAAGGCGGTAATCTTCACAACTGGCTGCGGGTCAAGCTTGTGGGCGTGATTACCAATCGGGACGGCATCGGTGCTCGGCTGACATTGACGGCGGGCTCTCAGTCGTGGGTTCAAGAGGCGCGCGCTGGGTCAAGTATTCTGTGTAGCAATGATCCACGTTGTTTCTTTGGTCTTGGCGATTTTGCCGTAGTGAATCGCCTTGAGATTCTTTGGCCGAGTGGAATATTACAAATTCTGAAAAACCTTGCGCCGAATCAGGAGATTGTCGTCATAGAGCCCAGTGGTGAGTAGATTGCTAACAGCATTGATGAAGTATGCGATAACTAAAGCTCCAACGGAGGCTTGAGCAAGTTCTAGACCTTTCGAGATTCGACACGCAAACCATTACCGCGATTTAACGACTTGAACAAGTCTGTATCTGAAGTAAGTGTGAGAAGACCGGAGAAACCGTGGTTCAAAAGATCTCTCGGAATTCCGGACTCCTCGGTAGAGTTTCAACTACACAAAGGGGTGATACGCTATGCAAATCAGACAAGTTGTGCAGATTCGGAACCTATGCGCGCCTGTTGTGTTCATGGGCGTGCTTATCTTGAACGGTGTTGTCCTGATAGTGAGCGCACGGGCACAAGCGCCTGTTGTGCCAACGATCGTGGTTGGTACCAACGGGTTGGGTGGTGAGGTTGGAATTTGGTCAATGGATCCGGCTGGTCAGAATGAACTTCTGCTTCTAGAGATTGGCGGGGAACCTGTACCTACGGGCTTGGTATGGTCCCCAAACGGTGAAATGCTAGCTTTCCATACTGAATTGACGAACAACATTGACATCTATACGGTGAGAGCTGACGGCAAGAATCTCCGAAGGCTCACCGAGCACGAGGCGGCAGATATCTGGCCGACTTGGCACCCCAGCGGTCAAAAGCTCGCTTTCGCCACCAATCGCGACGGGAACTTTGAAATCTATACGATGACGGCTCAAGGAAACGTCGGCGCGAATCTCACTGCAGATGCCGCGCCCGACACCGAACCGTCATGGTCGCCAGATGGCCGAAAGATTGCGTTCTCGACCAAGCGAGGTCGGACGATTGCAGACATCTATGTGATGGATTCGAACGGTGAAAACCTGCAGAATCTCAGCAATCACAAGGGCCAAGACATCCAACCCAGGTGGTCACCTGATGGTCAAACGTTGGCTTGGGTGTCTCGCCGGGATGGAACAGGCGACGTTAACCTCATCGATCCAGATGGCGAGAATCAGCGGTGGGTCAAGAGCACAGAGGAAAAGAAGGACGCTACGTGGTCTCCGGACGGAAAAAGCATAGCCTCCCTGTCATTTCCACAGGGTATCTTTATTTACAACGAGATCGACAATCTTGGCGCCGGGGAAACCTTTGAAGCGGAGCTCAAGGCGGCTGATAATTTCGTACAGATTATGGTGCTAGATAAAGGCAAACGCGCCCGATCTCCAGCTTGGTTCGATCCCGCTTTTGCTGCGCCACCTTTCGGTGTCTCGCCCGATGAAAAGCGCCCGTTAACTTGGGGATGGCTCAAACAGTTGGGACCAAGCAATTAACAGTTCCTAGAATCCAGCATCAATTTAATGGATAGCGAAAAGCACGACTGCGAAGATGAGAAGAGTTCTTGAACGCATATTTCCCCCTTCGAACAAGCGCCCGTTGTAGAATTGTAGCCTTTTTTTCAGTTATGCTACTGGGACTGTGCATTGCAGCACATTCCCAGGAAGCGACGCTGGGTTTGTCTCAAGCGGTGGCTCAATTTCAAAAGGCGGTAAATGATAACCCGACATCCGCCGAGGCGCACCTGAATCTGGGCTTGGCGTATCTGTCTCTCGATGCGACGGACGAGGCGGAAAGGGCGTTTGAAAGCGCGCTTGGGTTGAATTCAAATGATACCAGTGTGTACTATCGCTTGGGCGGCATGTACTACCTACAAGAGAAATATGAAAAGGCGATAGCTGTGCTTGAACGAGCTATCCACCAATTTCCGGACTGGGATCAGGCTCACGCGCAGCTGGGAATGGTTCACTTTCAACGGCATAACTATGATCGAGCAAACGCTGAATTCGAGAAGGCATTTTTGCTCATGATGTCGCCGGAATCTCCGCAGTATCGAACTGAACCGTCCTCGCCTCAAGCGGGAGTTAGGACATACAAACTGGACTCCCTGCTGCCAGTCCATGTTAGTTACTTTCTAGGGCGTATTGCGTTTGAGCGGGGCAAGGTTGACCAAGCTGCCGAACACTACGAACGGGCTATCAGCTTGGGACCGCCCCTCTCCAAGGTCTATTTCCAACTTGGATTGGTTTATCTTTCAAAGAAACAGGAGGATGAAGCAGAAGAAGCGTTCCAAGAGGCTGTTCGCATTGACGCGCAGATGGAAGGCGCTCGCTACCAGTTGGGACTGTTGTATTTTAAGCAGGGCAAAACGGCGGAAGCGGCAACAGAGATGGAGCGATATCGGCAAATTAAGAGACACTTGGCGACGAAGCAGGCTATTGACAAAGGCCTCAAGAGCATGGCACAGGCTGATGCGCTGGGAATACAGCCGGGCTGGGAATACAGCCGTGACAAAATATACGAAGACGCAATACAACAGTTCAAAAAAGCCCTCACACACACTCCGAACTCAGCCGAGGCTCATAAAGGCCTCGCTCATGTTTATACGATACAAGAGCGTTTTGAGGAAGCAATCGCGGCTCAGCAGCGCGTGGTTGAATTAGAGCCAGAGCTAGCTGGCGCGCACAGCGACTTGGGATTGATCTGGTTTAAGAAAGCACAGATTTCTAAAAATGAAGACGAGTATAACCATGCCCTTTCAGCGTATCGTAAGGTTCTGGAATTCGAACCCGATTCCGCAGTAGCGTGGCAGAACTTGGGCAACATTGCGTTTCAACTGTCCCGATTTCATGAAGCTCAAGAGGCCTTTGAAAAAGTCCTTTCCTTTGGGTTAGATGACCCGAAGATTCACCTAGCTCTTGCCCGCGTTTACTTACGCCAAGGAATGGTGCAACAGACAGTTCATCACTATAAGAAGGTTGCTAGTAACGACCCCGACCTTGCTGAGCCGCATTACATCTTAGGTGCTATCGCTGTCAAGGAAAGACGTTTGGACGAGGGTGCAGATAATTTAAACGCTGCGCTGAAACGCCAACCGGACATGGCAGATGCATATTACTTCTTGGGTACAATCTATACGATGCAAAATCAGATTGATGAGGCGCAGCAGGCATATGAACGGGCAGTATCTCTCGGAACCTCTTTTCCTCACGCTTTTGAACGATTGGCACATCTATACGGCGCCCAGGACATTTACATTGACAGGGCGCTTGAACTAGCACAAAAAGCAGTCAATCTTCAACCCAACTCGGCGGAATACCTGAACACACTGTCTTGGTTATACTACCGCAGCAAAAACTACGTGAAGGCAGAGGACACAATCCAGAAAGCGCTGACGCTACAGCCAGATAACCCAACCTATCAGCAGGGGCTTCAAGCCATTCAACAATCTCGTGGGACACAAGGCAAGTAATACTACACGTCACTAATCTCGTAGTGACTCGACCTTATTGCATCCTTGCATGCATCTTGAGACGGTGAGTCGGGTTTTCGAATCCTACACTCCTTCCCTCACGAACGGTTGCGCAGCCGCACTGTAAATCGGTTGACATTTGGAGTCATAGGGTATAAAATATTGCTAGGACTGAGTGAAACCGCGTCCTGTTGAGGTCTCAATCGCGTTCATTTCGGATGTTGAGTTGAGCAATGCGAGAGTTTCAAATTCCTAGCACCGAATAGAGGAATTTAAGGTGACCTTGGGACTGTTCAGCCTAGTATCGTGTCGTCCGATCCAAAATTCCAACCCAGTTAGAGGAGATGATAGGAATGCAACTCAGATTACCATCACTTACACAAACTCTTTTTTCAGTTATTTTGCTATTGCTTTTTATGAGTAGCTTGGTTCTTTCCGCAGGCGCTTACGCACAGCAGGCACCCGATGACCCGACAATCGTATTTTCCAGCAGCCAACCGGACGGCGATCTTTGGCTGATGGACCCTGATGGGGAAAATTTGCGTCCGCTAGTAGACTTACAACTGAAAGCAGATGTCCAACCCTTAGGCGTAAGGTGGTCCCCGGATGGCCGAAGAGTTGTGTTCCATGCCGAGCTGAACGATAACGTTGATATCTACGTTGTAAACTCCGACGGGGGGAAACTCAAGAGACTAACCAACCATGACGCAGAAGATAGCTGGCCCACTTGGCATCCCAGCGGTCAGCGGCTTGCGTTTTCTACTAATCGTGACGGCAACTATGAAATCTACACGATGACAGCTCAGGGAAACGTGGGGGTGAATCTCACAAACGATCCCGCCCCCGACAAGCAACCGGATTGGTCGACAGACGGTCGAAAGATTGCGTTCGCTACCAAGCGGGGCAGAACTCTTTCAGATGTCTACACCATGGATGCAAATGGCGAAAACTTGCTGAATCTTACCAACCATCGCGGCGATGACGGCTACCCCCGTTGGTCGCCAGACAGCCAACAGATTGTCTGGACCTCCCGACGCAATGGTACCGGCGATGTCCACACAATGGATGCTAATGGAGAAAATGTAAAGAATCTCACGCCCGGACCGCGCTGTGACTTTGACCCGGCGTGGTCTCCGGATGGTACAATGCTCGTCCTATCGGATGCGCCGTTTGTGGAAATCGCCATAATGGACTCAGATGAAGTCATAAACGATTTGCGTGCCGACGGAAGAGTTCTACCACTGGGCGCAGAGTGGCAAGGAAGTCGCTCCCCAGACTGGTTTGACCCTGATTTTGCTGTGGAGTTCTCTGTGTCTCCTGGCAATAAGTACCCCTTGACCTGGAGTTGGATTAAGCAGGTGGGACACAGGGAGTAATAAACCAATTTAAGATGACGAACCGGTAGGGGAATCTCAAATCTGTGCCATGGCAAACTGCAAAAAACACAATCTTGGTATTTTTCTAACAATCGGAGGTCAAGCAGATAATGAGTGCTAAGAAGACTTCAGGTGCTTTGATGACATCGTTGGTTCTTCACGGAGTTGCTGTGCTGATTCTCGGTGTTTATCTGGTCACGCAAACCCCGCAGTTCAAAGACTTAGTCGGCGCCGAAGTGCTTAATCCAGGAGAGCCACCTAAACCACAAGTACGTAAGCCAGTTATCAGACAGATTAAACCTACAATTCTAACTAATGACACCGTGGTCGTTGAACAGGTTCAGGTCCAACCTAGAGTCACAACCGCAGCCGTTGTTCGTACAAGTACCATCGAGCCGCAAACGGTGCTCGAATTCTCGAATAAAGTTGTCAAACTCAACCAACCCATCAATCCTAATGTTCCCAAGGTCGTTAATCCGAATGCCCCAATACCGCAAGTGACGACACATGCCGATTTGCCGGTTTCTGACGCACCGGGCGCATTGGCATTTTCTGGTCCTGTTGCGTCTGCCCCAAGTGCGGGTCCGTCGAAAATTGGACGCGGGATTGCTGGGGGGATAGTGCAGGTGAAGGCTGGTTTTCAACGTCCTCCGGGCTTGATGATGGTGGAGCAGGTTGGCGCTGCGCGTGATGCGCTAGGCGATGTAGTTGAAAGCATCACACTCGGTAATGTTGCTGTGCCGCCACTAGCGAGAGGGGAACCTGGGGGTCGAGTCATCGGTAAAGGTCGCGATATTCAAGGTGTCTTCCGTTTTACCCGCATTCGCCATACCCTCTCTGATTGGTGGGCCGATGCGTCTTCGTTGAATGCGCTGACCAAATGGCTGAATGAGCGGACAAAAATTAAGGCGGACATGAATGTTGAAGGCGGTGCGCTGAAATTGACGGATGCCAACTTACAAAAAACGCCTATGTCATTTATGACAGGGCATGACCCCGCAATTGTTCGTTCCCATGGACTCGCTCAGAAGGGTGGTTTTGGTGCGACGCTGAACAGCAGATTTACGGAACCGGAAGCGGCAGGAATGCGCCGATATCTTGTTGATAGAGGCGGTGTCCTTGTCTTTGACGATTGCGGCGTGAACGCGGCTGGTCAGGCGATGGTTCGCATATTCCTCGCCCAAATGCGCTATGTAATGCCAGAATATCAGGTTGAGCGGATTCCTAACGACCACGAGGTCTATAACAACTTCTATGAGATGGGCGGTCCGCCGGTTGGGTTCGATATCTTCTGGTTTGGCACGAAAGCACCGAAACGGAATTTTCTCGAAGGAATCTCCGTTGGTGAGAAGCTTTCGGTGCTGTTAGTGCGCCGTGATTATATGTGCGCGATGGAGGCGGTAAGCCTACCGACGCGTTCGGTGCATTACTCTCCAGGGGTATATCGGTTTATGACAAACGTTGTTGTTTACTCATTGACCCACGGTCAGATTTCCGATTACTCCAACTATATCCCGGAGGATCAGTTAGCTGAGCAGAACCTGCCGACGCGCGCGCCAGAAGCCGCTAAAATTGGAATCGTTGAGTAGACTCCACGGTTCGTTGGTCGATCGGGGATGATTCCGTATGCCACAATGCCTATCCGGACACGTCGTAACATACAGATGAAATTGGCGCACAGCAATTCGTTACCCTAGTTTATTCCCTAACAGGAGCGTTTTTCAGTTAGTAAATTCAGAGACCGGCGCTTGCCGTGATTTTCAACTCATCAAGAGGAGGCAAAAAATGCAAAGTAATAAGCTATCAGGTATGGGAATCAGGATATTCACTAGCTTGGTTTTCTTAATCACTATCATCTATCCAACGTGTTCGCGGGCGATCGCCCCCGACAAACCCACCTTCGCAGTGTCTGGCGAGGGAGCTATTTTTTTGACAGACATTGAAGCAAAACTCGGCGACGTGCAAGCGCTGGTGGATATAAAGACAGATAACGACGACCGGCGACCGCTTGGAATCGAATGGTCTCCGGATGGGCGAAGGCTTGCGTTCCATGCTACGGTAAAGAAAAACACCGATATCTATGTAATAGGGGCTGATGGCAAGAATCTCAAGCGAATTACAGACCGTGAAGGAGAGGACAGTTGGCCAGATTGGCACCCTGGAGGCAGGAAGCTCGCTATCGCCTCCGACCGGGACGGGAACCTCGAGATCTACGTAATATCGGACGGCGGGAATGCTATCGCCAACCTCACAAACGACCCAGCCCCAGATAGAATGCCCTCATGGTCGCCGGATGGTCGGCGAATTGCGTTCGCTTCCAAACGAGGACGGACGCTCGGAGACATCTACGTGATGAATTCAGATGGGGGGAACCAGGTAAATTTCACAAATCACAAGGGTGAGGACATCCAGCCCGAATTTTCGCACGATGGGGACCGGATTGGATGGATTACGCGACGGGACGGAACCGGCAACGTGTGGGTAATGGACGCCGAACTCGGTGAAGATGGCGCCCAAAATGTATATGAAATTTTTAGCCAGGAAGAAAAACAAGATCTAACATGGAATCCGGACGGCAAGGAAGTAGCAACGATTATGTTCGCAGGCGGTTCCGCGTGGATTGTTATATACGAAGTGAAGGCGAAGGCAGGCGAGGGGAATCACGAACTTCGGCTCGATATGCCGGTAATTGGGCAGGCTGGTTCAATCAACCGGGCTCCGGCGTGGTTCGACCCGGACTTTATCGTTGAGTACGCAGTTTCTCCTGCCGGCAAGCAACCTTTGAGTTGGGGCTGGATCAAGCAGTTGGGAAGTTCATCGTCTAGATAATAGTGCGAGACCAGCAGCCGCGTTCCAATTGATTCCAGCAACGATCAACGTCTAAGGGCTGTCATGCAGTAGGGTTTAGGTTGGCGGAGTGTGAATTCACGGTGTCTATATTTGTGGAACGAGCGATGATGGGAATGGGCAAGCGTCCGTTGGTTAAGTTGTCCAGCTCTTATAGCCTATGTGCAAAGTAGGTAGGAAACCATTGGTCGATCATTGGAAAATCAAAATCATCGAATTTACAGGGCATTTACCCCAAAATGGCTTCTCTCGAAGAGGGATTTGGACTATTCAAACAGGCTCTAAATTCGAGGTCGTGCCCCAAACATAGAAATCGAGCGGATATTCCCCCGAACTCAAATATGGAGGATTATTCTTATGAAGAAAGCGCTGTTTTCCAAGTTTAGCCTATTATTCGTTTCGGCTCTATAGTCTACCGCACAGCTACGCGCAGGATTCTCTGCAGTGGGGATTACCCGAGGGCGCCAAATTGCGCCTTGGTCAAGGCAGGATACACGAAATAGTGTATACGCCCGATGGTACCGGACTCGCGGTCGCCAGTGGAATCGGTGTTTGGCTTTACGATACGGCGACCCATAAGGAAGCCGACCTGCTTGCCGGGAATACGGACGTCGACAGCATTGCGTTTACTCCCGATGGCAGCACAATCGCAGGGGCAAGTTGGGACGATGACATTCGACTGTGGGACGCCGCAACGGGAAAACATCTGCAAACGCTCAACGGGCATACGCGTGAGGTCTATTGCGTTGCTGTTCCGTCCCAATGGACGCACCCTCGCCAGTGGGAGTCGGGACGGCACCGTATTGTTGTGGCAACTGTCCTCTTCAACCGCATTTGGGGTGGAACCGTTGGCAAGAGGCACTACGACGCTGGGGAACATCAAACGGACAGCGTTGCTGCACAATTATCCCAATTCGTTCAACCCCGAAACCTGGATACCGTATCAGTTGGCAAGAGATGGTCTCGTGACCTTGACCATCTATCACCAGAGCGGTCATATCGTCCGCACGCTCGACATTGGACGTCAACGGGGACCTTACCGAGATTATAGAAAAGCAGCGTATTGGGACGCTCGTGACCAATACGGAGAACCCGTCACGAGCGGCACCTATTTCTATCAACTCCGGGCGGAGGATTACACCGCGTTACGGCAGATGGTGATTGTCAAGTAGCGCCACACAGTTGGGGTAAGAACCGAGAATTTCAAAAAACCAGTTTCTGAAGTGTCTGCGAGCGACATGATTAGATGCGACTGAGAGTGTCAGCACGTAGGTTAGGTTGAGCGGTGAAGGAGCGAATAGCGACTGCGATAGTTTTCGGGGAATACTATCGCCCACGTTATTAACTCGGTTGATCCTTGGTTGTTTGGCGCCGTAGGCACCGTGTCTACATTACGTTGTCGCCAGAAGGAGAGAAGCATTGCAACATTTGAAACAATCGTTCTTATTCTTATTGCTGACGGCATTTATGCTCATCATTGGATTAATTTCCATTAACCACCTCCAAGCGGGCGAGAGAGGGCATTCTGAGCCCGCTACCAGTCCCATTGCTATTCAAGATGATTCCCCTTTCCGCGAGAAGTGTTACATGTGCCACGGAAATGAAGCAGCTTACGCTGAATGGAAGACTGCTGGACATGCGAAGGCATTGATCAACCTTGACCACGGGGACCATCCAGTGCGCGTCTCTTGCCTGAGTTGCCATTCTGCTGGATATGCGGTTCATTCCCAGATTGCCAATCCAAAAGAACGCCCGTACAATCTAGAAACTGCTGTGAACGCTGTCAGCTGCTCATCGTGCCATTTGCATAGCAGCAATCGCGAGCATCTCTTGGTAAAATCGCCTAGGAAGCTCTGCGTTTCCTGCCATAAAATAGATTGCGGATGCGCCGGAGCGGGGATTATCCACCAATCTCAGGCGGAGATGTTCTTGGGCCGTGACGGGAAGGGCATCAGGCGAAAGCCTTCGCCACACGTTAGAGTCATGAAGAAACGATGTATACATTGCCACATGGCGAAAAAAGAATCGAAAGATGAAGTCGCTCAACGCGGCGGACATACCTTTATCGCGGACTTCTCGATTTGTGCCGATTGCCACGATAATATGGAAGCTAGGCTTAAAGGGTATCGTGCAGAGATTGAAGGTAAAATGCAAGCGGCAAAAGCCATGCTCGACCGTGCGACCGATTCAGACAGTGAAGCGTATAAGGCGGCAAAGTGGAATTATGACATGGTAAAAGGCGACAGCGGTTATGGGCTACACAATATCCCATACGCAAGGATGTTGCTGGATTACAGCCTCTCCTTGAAATCTACACTGCTGAATTCAGAGGGCGGGAAGGCTGCTGCTACCGGTGGGGAGTAACCATACGCTACAAAAGCACGGATGAAATTCGTGTGTTGTGGGTTTTGTCAGCTTTGGTCTGTGTCAAGTTCGGAAGAGATTTTTTACCTAAACCCATGTCTGATACATTTGCATTTTAAATGCCCACCCAATGATGCCCCATAGGCAAGCCATTGAATAGTCTCCAAGGATTAAGCCTGCAAAAAAGGGGATCGCCTTTCGATAGGCTTTCAACCCACCATACCGTAGAATTCCCAACTTGAGCGCCCAACAGAGAAGCATAGGAAACCAGATGAAGGATAGGTCGCCCCATCTGCCTGTCCCGATTACATATCCGATTGGATGAAAGGGCCACCAGAGAAAACGCAGTTTCAACGCGGATAGAATAAGGGTGACTCCGAACCCAGTGCCCATAGCGATTATCGCAGGATAGTTGTATTCCGTCGGCGAATTTAGCCAGCGCTGAAGACGATTGAAGCATTCCCAAGCGATTCCCCCTCCACCTACACCGGCGCCACGCTCATACGCGTGGGAATAATAGACCGTCCAGGTCGTAACGATACTCACAGCAAGCGCAGCTAGCATTACCACGGTGAGTTTTCGACTGTTTAATTGCGCCTGTTCACTGATTCGGAAGGCTTCAAGCTGGTTAGGCATTGGATGCGACGTGTTGACTCGGTTTAGCCAGTAAAGGAACGACATGAGGGTTAAGTTCTTTGCGCCAACGGTCCTCGTTCCCAGTGCGGCAACCATCGTTGTTGCCGGATCTTTGAATATTACCTCGTGCATGGGCGGGCCTAGACCTGCTCTGACTTTTGTCAGACTGATTGCCATCAAGAAGTAAATTGCGATAAACAGTAGAAACACCCAAATGGAAAACCCTGCTTTTACTGCAAACAATATAAGGAAAAACACTCCGACGACGATTCCCCAAATAGCCCATTTATATTTCATGGGTTCCTTCGCGTCGTCAATTTCCCCCTTCCCTGTTGCGGCTAAGGTGAAAACCTGTTTCAAGTGTCTGCGCCCCACCCATAACGCCAGTAGACCCAATCCGATCCATGCCCCTTCTGACTGTTCATCGAGATATAGATCCATCTGCAGTCCCAACGCACTTTTTAGCACGAGCACACCTTTTGCAAAGAAAAAGAAGAACAATGATGAGAATGCCAGATCCAAGGGCATAAAAAAGGAGAGGCCAATAGCGAAAGGGTGAAGTGCTATCAGCATGGTTCCAACGGCGTTCCAGGGCCGTTCGAGGAATAGGTGTGTGATTCGGTTGTCCAGCGCTCGAATCGGCAGCGAAGGCAGCGCAGGAAATAAATGACTCAAGCCGTTAATCAAGCCACCACCTGCCGCGATGCCAAACCCAATCCACATCAACTTGTTCGTGAAGAAGCTGGCTGGTTTTCTCCCCATTTCCAGCGGTAACCACGTGATCGGATACGTCAGCCGTTCATAGTCGGTGAACTGCTTTCTCAAAATGGTGTTCATGCACATCAGTACAAAATAGAGAACCAACATGAAAATAGACCAAGTTAGCAGCGGGACCAGCCAACTGTTGAAGTTCTGCGACATCCAAAACGACGAATCGCCCTCATAAAATCCTCTCAACACTTGTGTATTCTGCACCGTCATCCAGTCGGGAATGTGCCCTAGAAAAAGGTTATCCCAGTCATTTTCTGAGGAGGCGAACCAATACGGATGGGGTAGCATATAAGCCAGATAGCTCAGGTGCGGGGCACCACCTACAGTAGAAACCATAATCAGCATGATATATATCACCAGCGCCTCCGAACCATGCAGGGCATAGTGAGGACGTATACGTGCCAGTAGGGGGTTAAGAAGAAGAATGACTAGCAGGGTGAAGACAGTGTTCGAGAAGAGCGACATATAACTGTGCAGGATGCCGCCGTAGAAGGGGATGAAGAGATTGATCCAGTACGAGTTGATGATGACAAGAAGAAGCCCGATGATTAGTACACGGAGGGTAAGACCGCTAGCGCTTTTCTTCTCGAATTCAGAAGAGTTATTCATGCTGTAGCCTCAACACATTCTGCCCAAGTGAGGATCCTATCCACCGTTCACAATAATTTCCCCAAAACTACTCAAAAACTTCCGGGTTTACAACATGCCGTGGGGACTTTCCCTTGAACACCGCCGCCATATCGTTAGCCATGCTCTCGAAGATTTTCGTCATCGCCCGCGGCGTCAATCCCAACGCATGAGGCGATGTCACACAGTTGGGCGATTGAAAGATGGGATGACTGACATCTGGGGGTTCCGGTTGGAAAACGTCTAGTCCAACACCTCCTAATTTACCGGATTCCAGGGCTTCAAAAAGCACATCCAGACTTTCAATAAGCCCGCCCCGTGCTAGGTTAACAATGTAAGCGCCTGGCTTAATCTTTTGCAACCGGTCTCGGTTAATTAGTCCCTGTGTTTCATCGGTCAGGGCAGCATGGATAGAGACGAAGTCTGACCGCTTCAATAGAGATTCAAGGTCAACAAGTTCAGTCTCAAGCTGCTTCGCTCGTTCGTTTGATACATAGGGATCGTACGCTAGAATCGTTACATTAAACGGCCGAATCAACTCCGCCAGGATTTGTCCGATTCGTCCGAAGCCGATAATTCCCAAGGTAGCGCCATCCAAGTCACCTGGCTGGGTTTCAAAGCGGCTATTCCAGTTGCCAAGCTTTAGCTGTTGGTCCCAAAAGACTACCTTCTTACACAAGGCGAAGATGAGAGCAACTGCTGCCTCTGCTATTGCGCGGGCGTTGGCTCCGGGTGTGTAAACCACCGGAATTCTACGTGAGGTGGCGGCTTTGATGTCTACATTGTCATATCCTACACCGGAGCGACCGATTACCTTTAATTCCGTCGCTGCATTTATGACGCGAGCGCTCACGCTTCCCTCAACACCGCGTACGACTAGACCGATAGCTCCATCTAAGAGCGGCAGTAACACTTCCTCTTCAAAAGCTGAAGCAATAATGACTTCGCCGTATGGGCGCAAAATTTCAACTGCGATATTGTCAATGGGACCTGTACAAACTATTCTTGAGTTTTCCATATCAATTTTCCATTAAGTTTGAATTCCATTAGAATAGTTACACATTTACCGTTCGCCTGCGGCACAGCGTAGAACCTCCGCTTGAGTAGTATTGTCATTAACAAATTCCCCCGAAATTTCCCCCTCATGCAACACAAGGATTCGATCGCTCATGTGCAAGATTTCGGGGAGCTCGGATGAGACCATCACGATTGCAACCCCTTTTCGGGCAAGTTGAGCAACCAACCTGTGAATCTCCGCTTTGGCGCCCACATCAATGCCACGTGTAGGCTCGTCAAGGAGAAGAATCCTCGGCTGAGTCATCAGGCATTTGCCCAATACTACCTTCTGTTGATTGCCGCCGCTAAGATGATTGACAGGTGCATCAAGCGAGGTAGCCTTAATCTGCAGAGATTCAACATAGTGATTGCTTTGGCGAAACTCTTCGTTCCGATTGATAATCCCACGAGGCGCAAGCTGTGTCTCCGGTTCCATACTTAGGGCATCAAGGCTAGCGAGCGTCATGTTCCGGGGAACATCGGTGTCAAGGATTAATCCGTACCGCTTGCGATCCTCGCTGACAAGACCTATCCCGTGACTAATCGCGTCGTGAGGAGAATCGATCAAAACCTGAATGCCATCGACGACGATTTCGCCTGTACACCTGCCCGGATAGGCACCAAAAATGGCATTTATTAGCTCTGTCCGTCCGGATCCCATCAGTCCTGCGATTCCGATAATTTCCCCGTAGCGCACCGTAAAATTTATGTCTCTGAGAAATTTCTGATTGGGTTTATCCGGATAATCGGCATTGAGGTTTCGCACTTGTAGAGCGACCTCTCCGATTTGCTTTTCGCTTTTCGGGTAGAAATCCGCCAATTCACGTCCAACCATCCGTGTAATCAGTTCACCTTCATTGCACTCATCCATCGGAAAAGTACCTACTGTTTTACCGTCACGCAGGACGGTTACGCTATTCGCAATCTCAAAAATTTCCTTCAGCTTATGCGTGATGTAAATACAAGAGACACCTTTCTCACGCAGTTGACGGAGGATGTGTATCAGGTTTTCTATTTCACTTTCAGTCAGTGCGGCAGTCGGCTCATCAAGCACAAGCAGACGCGCTTCACGAGACAGGGCTTTGGCGATTGCCACCAATTGCTGCCCGCCGATCCCCAATTGATTCACTGGGGTTTGAGGCTGAAGAGAAAGTCCAAAATTTGCTAGCAGACACACTGCCTGATGATATAGCTGATTCCAATTGATGAACCCAATCCGCTTGGGTTCCTGACCCAAATAGATATTTTCGCCGACTGTCATTTCTGGAACCAATGCTAGTTCTTGATGGATTATCGCAACACCGGCATTTTCGGCGTCGCAGACAGTGCTGAAATGATGAGGACGACCATTTATGCTTATCCTACCCGTGTAAGCGCCATGAGGGTAAGCGCCACCAAGGACTTTAATCAGAGTTGATTTGCCTGCGCCGTTCTCACCGCAAAGTGCGTGGATTTCTCCGTGCCGCACATCAAATGAAACGTCATCAAGCGCTCGGACACCCGGGAAGTCCTTTGTTATGGATTGCATTTCGAGAAGAGGGTGTGCCATAGTTAAATTCATAAGAATCGCGTTCGGGCAACCGTGGTTTACTTCTTATCAATTGATTGTCTGCCTGACTCTTAGACGCGCTGCGAAAGCACCATCCATGCCGTGGTCATGCGGAAAGGTTTGTAGAAAACCTTCAGGAGTGATTGCGCGAGAAGAAATAGCGGGTAGGAATTCTCCAGCGTTTTCGACGACAAAGTGCGGATGGGTCTTGAGGAAACGTTGAATAACCATCTCGTTCTCTTCCGGTTCGGTGCTACATGTACTATAAACAAGAACACCACCTGGTTTAACGTTTCGCGCCGCGTTTTGCAAAAGGTTAAACTGTAGTTGAGCAAGCTCGTTAATCTGTTCAGGTGTTTTGTTCCAGCGTATATCCGGATGGCGCCGCAGCGCTCCGAATCCAGAACAGGGCACATCAATGAGGAGGTAATCCGCATCTTTGAGGAAATCAAGTTGGGCGTTGGCAGCATCCGCGACTTGCACTTGGACAGTTGTTATACCGAGGCGTTGGCAGTTTTCCTCAACTCGTCGAACCCTGTTTTGTGAAACATCCACAGCAATAATCTGGCCGTCGTTTTCCATGAGTTGCGCGATATGGCTCGTCTTCCCACCGGGCGCCGCACAAAGATCTACAACCTTTTTACCGGGTTGGGGACATAGCAAGTGCGCTACTAACATCGCACTTTCATCTTGTACGTAGAACCAGCCATTCTGGTAAGCTTGCAATGACTGGATAGAAGGTGAATCCACAAGCAACAAACCGTCGGGCGTTATTTGGCTCTCCTTGACTGAAGTGCTATCCGCCGTGAGTGATTCGACTAACTTAACTCGACTGGTTTTCAAGGAATTGACACGGATAGATAGTGGTGCGACCTGATTACTTGCGCGACAGAACGCGAGCGTCCACTGAACACCGTAGTGCATCAGCCAGCGTTTCACCAACCACAACGGGTAGGAAAGTGAAATCGAGATATGCTGGAGAGGATCGGATTCTAGAGCTGAATACTGAAGGCTAGCAGCATCTCGCTGAACTGTACGCAGAACGGCATTGATAAATCGTGCCCGCTTCAGTTTTGGTTTTGCCAGTTCGACTGTTTCATAGATAGCGGCATGTGAAGGAATCCTGTCTAGGTGAAGCAATTGATATATCCCTAACCTCAAAAGGTTGCGGCTCCTCAGATCCAAATGAAAGCGACCCTCCACAAAATGGCGGAGAGTCCAATCAAGTTGCTTTCTCCACCGAACCACTCCATAAACGAGTTCATTAAGCAATCCACGATCTATAGCATTCAAATGACTTCGCTCAATCGCTTGATTAATTAGAGGAGCAATAGTTGTTCTGCCTTCTTCCAGTTGAATCAGACAGTCCAACGCAAGTTGGCGCACTGAAGTTAATTTTTTCATTATGCATGAGGTGCTTATCTATTCGCTAAAAGAGCTACGCCGCTGGATAAACAAAGACTAGTAGTGATACCCTTATTCACCAGTCAATGTGAGTTATTTTCACAGTAGCGGCTATCGTCCTACTGCGCGAAATTAGCTAGCTTAGCGAAAATCAGTTTGAATTCGAGATTTTCGTGATTGAAAGAGTTATCGAGGAAAAGCGGGAAGTTCCAAACCTGCAATATACTGAAGAATGCGAACTACCTGGTGGCTGTAACCAAATTCGTTGTCATACCACACGTACAGCACACACCGATGCCCAGACACTATGGTTGCTAACGAGTCAATTATCCCTGTTTTCAAATTCCCTGTGAAGTCGCTGGAAACTGCATCGGGGGAACTGGTGAAATCAATCTGTCCTTGCAAAGCTGAATCGAGCGAAATGCCGCGCAGATAGTAGTTTACTTCCTTTACCGTGCTCTCTTTCCCTAGTGTCAGATTCAAAATGGCAAGTGATACATTCGGCGTTGGTACGCGAATCGCATTAGCTGTTAATTTGCCTGCCAATTCCGGCAACACTTTTCCTACCGCTTCCGCAGCACCTGTTTCTGTTATAACCATGTTCAGCGGTGCACCCCGGCCTCTCCGACTCTTTTTGTGGTAGTTATCAATAAGATTCTGGTCATTGGTGTATGAATGACAAGTTTCAATGTGACCTTCTTCAATTTGGAAACGTTCGTGCATCACCTTAATGACGGGCACAATTGCATTAGTAGTACAGCTAGCCGCGGAAACAATCTTCTCGCCCGCTATAATGGCATGGTTGTTTACGCCGTAAACGATATTGGGGATATCTCCCTTGCCCGGTGCGGTAAGGATGATTTTTGCAACGCCTTCAGCTTTGAGGTGTCGCTCGAGCCCACTTCTATCGCGCCAGACACCCGTGTTATCAAGGACAATCGCATTGTGGATTCCGTACTCGCTATAGCGGGCATGTTCTGGCGTGTCTGCGTACAGGAGACGTACCATGTTGCCGTTGGCAATGAAAGCGTTTTCTGCCTCGTTGACAATAATGGTCCCTTTGAACTGACCATGGACGGAGTCGCGTCGTAGTAGGCTAGCTCGTTTCAGAAGATCGCCTCTAATCTCGTTACGCACTACGACAGCTCGCAATCTCCAATTAGCGCCGCCCCCACTTCTCTCAATGAGAATCCGAGCCAGCGTTCTACCGATTCGTCCAAATCCATAGAGGACAACATCTTGCGGTTCAACCAAGGTCGTTTTTTTACCAATGTTAATTCCCGCCAGTTCTTGTCTAACAAAGTTGTCTAAGGTCGTGTCTGTCTCATTGCGCCGGTACCTAGTAGTCAACTTACCAATGTCAATCCGAGCTGGTGATAGGTTCAACTGGCTCATCGCTTGAAGAATACGTAAGCTTGTGAAGGCAGAGAGTTCGTCTTTGACAATCTGGCGAGTAAATCGATGAGCTTTTAGAATATCAATTGTGGAGCCATGAACTAGGGAATGACCGTAGACCGTAGTAACCACGCCGTGATTCCGATAAAGTTTTCCAATCAGCGGAATCATTGACTCGGCGGCTTCTTCCAGTTTTCTCCAGTCGTTAGAATAGGATTCCATTTTCTGATCTCTCATCTTTACCTCTTTTCTTTGTTGGTGATGCGACTACTAATTATAGTTTAATAATAATTTAACTCGCTGAACGGTCCTAGCATACTTGTTTTGTACTGTTGCGGCTAAATCCGACGGGATTTCGCTCCGGTTGGCTTAACATGCTTCGCCTCTAGAGGACGTAAATGACGCACACTGTAGAACGGAATGTTTAACAAAAACACAAAAATCAAAATGCCGTCACTAAATCCAACTTTACATATCTGTGTAATAATCCTGAAGCGGGATAACAGTCAACTCTTCACGACGAAGTGCCTCAATTCCGTTGACGGCCGCGGATGCACCGGAGATGGTGGAAAAGAGCGGAATGCCATAATCAATTGTCATTTTTCGAATCAACTGTTCTGCAGGATGGTGTTCATAGCCTGTTGGAGTATTGATAATAAGATTCACAGCGTGATTCTTTACATAGTCGTGAATTGTAGGGCGTCCCTTTCCAATACTGTGGACCAATGTAACCTCCAGCCCATTCCTACGCAGTACTTTCGCTGTCCCGTGAGTGGCAATTAGTTGAAATCCGATGTCGGATAGTTTTTTGGCGATAAAAATGATGGCGCGTTTATCTTTATTTTTGACGCTGATAAAGGCATGTCCATTAACGGGCAATGGGTAGCCGCATGCCTTTTGAGCTTTGGCGAAGGCTTGAGAAAGGTCCTTATCGATTCCCATGACCTCGCCTGTTGACTTCATCTCGGGACCGAGTTGTGAATTTGCCCCTGGAAAGCGATTGAATGGAAAAACGGGTGCTTTCACACAGAAATAATTCCTTTGAATCTCTTTGGTGAAACCGAGTTCTTCAAGGGTTTTTCCCGCCATGAGCCGCGCAGCATGTTTTGCCAATGGTACCCCGATTGCTTTACTGACAAACGGTATGGTCCGCGAGGCACGCGGGTTAACTTCCAACACATAAATCTCGTTGTTCTTGATGGCATACTGAACGTTCATCAGTCCTCGAACGTTGAGGGCTTTTGCAAGTGCGTAAGTACTGCTCTTGAGTTCTTCAAGTTGTTCCTCAACGAGGGTGTAGGGCGGCAGCACACAGTCACTGTCTCCAGAATGGATTCCAGCTTCCTCAATGTGCTCCATGATACCCCCGACGACGGTCATTCTTCCGTCAGAAATTGCATCGACATCCACCTCAATCGCATCTTCCAGATATTTGTCAATCAGTACCGGATGTTCTGGTGAAGCGGCAACTGCGGAGTCCATGTATTCCTCCAAAAGGGTTTGATCGTAGACAATTTGCATTGCCCGTCCGCCGAGCACATAAGAGGGACGAACAATGACGGGATACCCGAGCGATGCAGCGATTGGCTTTGCTTCCTCAATCGAAGTTGCGGTTCCATTTGGAGGTTGCACCAGACCGATTTCATTCAACACCGCTTTGAACAATTTCCGATCTTCTGACCGCGCAATATCATCAGGACTGGTTCCGATAATAGGCACACCTGCGTCTTTGAGCGCAAGCGCGAGATTCAAGGGTGTTTGCCCGCCAAACTGAACGATGACGCCATCGGGTTGCTCACGATCGCTAATGTTCAAAACATCTTCAAGTGTGAGCGGCTCAAAATAGAGGCGATCCGAGGTATCATAATCCGTACTCACTGTTTCAGGATTACTGTTAACCATAATGGTCTCAATACCATCTTGCTTAAGCGCCATCGCTGCGTGAACACAGCAATAGTCAAACTCAATTCCCTGACCAATCCGATTTGGTCCGCCTCCCAAAATGATTACCTTTCTTTTGGAGGTCGGGCGAACTTCATCTTCACTGCTGTAAGTTGAATAGTAGTAAGGTGTTTTCGCCTCAAACTCAGCAGCGCATGTATCAACGGTTTTAAAAGTCGCTTCAATTCCCGCTTCCTTTCGCAGCAACCTGACATATGATTCAGAAACATCCCACAGTTCAGCAATCTGGCGATCTGAAAATCCATACTGTTTCGACTTACACAGCAGGGAAATCAATTGGCGATTCAATGGGTTCATAGGTGAAGCCGATCCCCATTTTTTCATTTCCTCCCTTCCCTGTTTCTCTAGTTGCGTTTCAAAGTCAACTATCTCTTTAATGTTATACAAAAAGAAGGGATCGATTCTGGTATAGCCATAAACCTGATCTACGCTCATACCACCTTGGAAAGCCTGTTTGATATAAAAAAGTCGTTCAACGTTGGGAAACGTCAGTTTCTGAGGCAGTTCAGCAACAGGAAGATTTGGGACCTGCTGATTCCCGAGTCCATACCACCCTGTTTCCAGCGATCGCAAGCCTTTCTGCAACGCTTCCTTGAAAGTGCGTCCGATCGCCATAGCTTCTCCAACCGATTTCATCTGGGTGGTCAGGGTTACATCGGCATCTGGGAATTTCTCAAATGCCCAGCGCGGGATCTTGACGACAACGTAATCGATCGTAGGTTCAAAGGAAGCGGGTGTTTGGCGAGTGATGTCGTTGGGGATTTCATCTAGCGTATAGCCGACTGCTAGCTTTGCCGCAATCTTGGCAATTGGGAATCCTGTGGCTTTGGACGCGAGGGCAGAACTCCTCGAAACACGTGGATTCATTTCGATAACGACCTGCTCTCCTGTCTGAGGATTGACAGCAAATTGGACGTTTGAACCGCCCGTATCAACACCAATTTCACGAATAATCTTAATTGCTGCATCTCGCATCTGCTGATATTCTTTATCTGTCAACGTCTGAACAGGTGCGACTGTGATGCTATCGCCTGTATGGATTCCCATTGGGTCCACATTTTCAATTGAGCAGATAATCACGACATTATCTGTGTGATCGCGCATCACCTCTAGTTCAAACTCTTTCCAACCAATTACGGACTCCTCGATTAACACCTCATTGACCGGGCTCAATGTCAAGCCATGTTCGACCATCTCTTTAAACTCTTCGATGTTATATGCAATTCCCCCACCAGTGCCACCAAGTGTGAATGCGGCGCGGATGATTGCGGGGTAGCCAATCATGGAGACAATCGTCACAGCATGTTCGACGGAGTGTACGGCTTCGCTATTTGGCACCGATAACCCAATTCGCTGCATTGACTTTTTGAAGAGTTCGCGATCTTCTGCCTTCTTAATCGCGTCAAGTTTCGCACCAATCAGTTCGATATTATATTTGTCTAGCACACCAGCTTCTGCAAGTTCAACGGAGACATTTAGTCCAGTTTGCCCCCCCAAAGTTGGCAGCAAGGCTTGGGGACGTTCCTTAGCGATGATTCGTTCGACCACGTCCACCGTAATCGGCTCGACATAAGTTCGATTTGCAAATTCAGGGTCTGTCATGATCGTCGCGGGATTGCTGTTTACCAGAACAATCTCAAACCCCTCCTCTTGCAGGGCTTTGCAGGCTTGTGCCCCGGAATAATCAAATTCGCAAGCCTGACCAATAATAATGGGGCCGGAGCCGATGATTAGAATTTTCTCAATGTCAGTTCGTTTTGGCATAATCTACGTACGTGTCAGGCACCAATAACAAGATTCGTGTCGAATTCTTTAATGCCTCATCTCTTGTCTTCCTTTTTCATTAGGTCGGTAAATTGCTTGAAGAGATAACTTGAATCGTGAGGACCGGGCGAAGCTTCTGGATGATATTGCACTGCGAAAACAGGATGTTTAGAATGCCGCATTCCTTCGAGGGTATGATCGTTCAGATTGACGTGTGTAATCTCTACGGTATTTGGCAGTGAATCAATGTCCACACAGAAACCGTGATTTTGGGTGGTGATTTCCACTTTGTTGGTTTCAAGCCGTTTGACAGGTTGATTTGCGCCTCGATGTCCGAATTTGAGCTTGAATCTTTTTCCTCCGAACGCAAGCCCTAATAGTTGATGACCCAGACAGATACCGAATATTGGCTTCCTTCCTATAAGTTGCTTGATTGTCTCAAGCGCATAGTCAACCGCATCTGGATCTCCGGGACCGTTTGATAAACAGATCCCATCAGGGTTAGCGGCAAGTATATCCTCAGCAGAGGTCTGGGCTGGGACAACTTGTACTTGGCAACCGTGTTGAGTTAGTTTGCGTAAAATATTGTGTTTAATCCCGAAGTCCATTGCGATGACACGAAACTGTGGCTCGGGTACTACTCCTACTGACGATGAATCACAATTAATTTCCAGTTGCGTACTGCCTTGATACTTTGGAGAATCTGAATCGGCGTAAGCGTTTGGGTGGGAATTGGAGTCCCCCCACAAATAGGGACTTGGGCAGGTCACACGTTGAACTAGATCCACGCCTATCAACCCTTGCCACGCTTGTGCTTTTGCAATAAGTTGCTGAGTGTCATAATCTTCTGTCGATAGGACTCCATTCATAACACCGTGAACCCTTAGCCTTTTGGTTAAAGCACGGGTATCGACACCATGGATGCCAATAATTCCATGTTCTTCGAGGTAAGTACCGAGGCTACGGCGTGAACGCCAGTTACTATAGTGGGCACTGTATTCACTCACGATAAACCCTTCGACCTGTGGAGCAACCGATTCGACATCGACATCATTACAGCCGTAATTTCCGATTAACGGATATGTCATTGTGACGATTTGTCCCTTGTAGGATGGATCGGTGATAATTTCTTGGTAACCTGTCATACTGGTATTAAAAACCACCTCACCCGAAGACTCGCCAATCGCACCGAAATGTTCGCCCTCATAGATTGTTCCGTCTGCTAATGCTAAGATTGCTCTCATTGGGATTGAATCTCCTTAACTAGGGCAGTGGTTGTTATTGAGGTCGTTGCTTTTACTCAAACGAAAAAGGAAAGTCCAGTATCCTCACAGAAGATTACACAGTTTACAGTTATTATCCCCGATTCCACTAGCAATCTGCTTCCCTTGACTGCACTTTATGACATAGACGGAAGACTGTGTCCTTTTTTTCTGGACAATCTATCGGAATCTCTTGGACCTCAGCAGGAATTGAATGTTGAATGCGTCACTATACCATCCCGGATAGTCATCACGGGGTAACCCTTCAACTCCCGACCGCTGAAGGGTGTATTACGGCTTTTGGACACAAATCGTGTCGGATCGACTCTTACCGCTCGTTTTGGATCAATTAGCGTTACGTCTGCGACCGCGCCGATCGAGAGTGTACCGCGGTCGATTTGCAGAATTTTCGCAGGGACGCACGTCATCTTCGCAATTGCTTCCGATAGAGTGAGCTTGCCCGTATCAATGAGTTGAGTGAAAACAAGCGGCACGCAGGTTTCAAGACCGACAATGCCGGGAGGAGCGTCGTGCATCCCTTGTTCCTTCTCAAACGGAGTGTGAGGAGCATGATCGGTAGCAATTGCATCAAGCGTTCCATCAATTAGTCCTTCAATCACGGCATGAACATCAGCCTGAGTTCGCAAGGGTGGATGCATTTTTGCGTTCGCACCGTGTTCTTCGACAGCAGATTCGGTGAGAGTGAAATGATGCGGTGTTGCTTCGGCTGTCACATGGATGCCCCTGCGCTTTCCCGAACGAACCAGTTCGGCAGTTCCAGCGGTGCTGACGTGTAAAATGTGAAGGTGACCCCCTGTTAACTCGGCAAGCATAATATCTCGGGCGACGATGATGTCCTCTGCTGCGTTGGGGCTGCCGGGCAAATTCAACCTACGCGAGGTTTTACCGAGGTTCATCACCGTTCCTTCATTCAGATTGTGCTCTTCGCAATGAACCGCGACGGGAAATTCTAGCTCCGCACTCCACACTAAAGCCTTCTGCATTAGCGCGGAGTTCATGACGGTTTTACCATCATCGGATAACGCAACCGCTCCAGCTTCCAGTAGGGCTGGAACATTAGTCGCCTCGTCGCCTGCGAGATTTTTCGTGATGCTGCCGATTGGGAACACATTAGTGGCGCCATCTTTCTCTGCCTGTAGTTGGATAAATCGAATTACGTCCGGGGAATCAGCAACCGGTTTAGTATTCGCCATACAGACAACCGATGTAAATCCGCCCACCGCCGCTGCATGGGTGCCCGATGAGATGGTTTCTTTGTGTTCAAAGCCAGGTTCCCGTAAATGGACGTGCATATCAATCAAACCCGGCGTGACAATCAACCCTGAAGCATCTATAATTCTATGCCCTTCAGCCTCAATCTGTTCACCACTTTGAGTGATTCTCCCATCACAGATGAGAAGGTCTTGAATGGAATCAATCTGGTTGTCGGGATCAACCATGTGTCCATTGCGGATGAGAATTCGACTCATTCGTCCCCCTCATAAATCGCTGCTCGATCCGACCCATGCTCTTCTACCATTTGGACACGCACGATTTCTCTTCGCGAAGTCGGAATATTTTTGCCGACATAATTCGCAGAGATTGGTAGTTCGCGATGTCCTCGATCTATGAGCACAGCAAGCTGAATTGCGGCTGGACGTCCAAAATCCATGACGGCATCCATCGCAGCACGTATGGTGCGCCCTGTGTAGATAACCTCATCAACCAGAATAATACATCTGCCTGCAACGCTAAAGGGAATATCTGTTCGGTTAATCTTTATCTCTTCCTCATAGAGATTTACGTCGTCTCGATACAAACGCACGTCGACTACACCCACAGGAACTTTAATATTTTCGATAGTTTCCAAGTTTTTGGCGATGCGATGAGCCAAGTAATCTCCTCGGCTCTTAATCCCAATCAGCGCGAGATCGGCAATTTCACCATGATTGTGTTCCAGAATTTCGTGTGAGATTCTGGTCAAAGCACGTCGAATGTCCTCGGAAGTCATAACTTGTGCTTTTTCGCGCATTTCGATAACACCTCTTCCCTTCTGTCGACAAGTAAATCCATGATTTCGCGAACCAGTGTATAATCATCAAATCCTTCATGGTTCCAAGCGTTCGTCCAAAACTTGTCGAGCGATCGATAGCCCAATTTTTCATATTCAAACACTTGAATCATCAGTTCAAGTTTATCTGCCGCTCGTACTAACTTTCCTTCCAGCGATGTGCCTTTTTCAAATTCTTCCCATAAGTCAGTGTAATTTTGTAGAAGGCTGTCAAAACCCTCAAACATCGACTGCAATGCGGCTTTTTCGCCGGCCTCTTTGATATCTTCAGGAATATATTCTAGGGCTGGAAATGGCACATCACCAATCCTTGCCTCGGCAACTTCGTGTAGCAACGCGATTCGCATTACCTTTTCTACGCTGAGCCTAACATTCTGTTTAGTCAACACGTCAGCCAACAGCATTGACAAAAAGGATACACGATAGCAATGATCTGCTACACTCTCAGCGTTTTTAATCCCGCGAAACAGCCAACCAGTACGGGGAAGATTCTTAAGAACGCCAATCTCTTCAATCAAGTCTAACACGGCTTTTGCATTCATAATCGTTCGGGGAATCCGGTGCATAAAAAAACCTCCCTCAAGAAAGGGAGGTTATTTGGCAATAGAAAATGAATAACTATAATAGTTGCAGGTTGCGTATTGCACCCTTTTCTAACCTCGCCGGATCAGATTAAAAAGGAGAAATTATTCTACCTCGAAAACATTAAGGATTATTGTGAGTATAGCATATTAGATCTTTATTTGCAAGAAAATATCCTGAAGGCTCAAGGTAATTGACTCGATTTGAGCAGTTTAACTAGCTCCTTGCCCAGTTGCAGCGCCCCGCCAAAAGATTGCCCAGCCCATTCAAAAACTATTCACCTAGCTAAGAGCAATGCGAGACTTAAAAAAAAGGGTATATCCTCAAATCTGAAGATATACCCCCTATCTGTTAGAATTTTGCTTGGATTGCTAGGCGTAAGCCTAATAGCTATTTAGCGTTCTGATTGCCCGTCATCCGGCGCCTCACGGGAAGGCATAGAAGGTCGAATCCTTTGGGATTGGAGACGCTCCCGCTCAAACCGGCGAGCCGAGTCAGGATTCGTCCGCGTCTCGCGCAGGCGACGGTACTCTTCCTCCGTGCTGTACTGGTCAATCCCCTTTTGCGCTTTATTATTACTTCCCTCCGGTGATACCCCTTCGCTCAACTCGGCTTCAATCCCCTTCGGTATCCACTTAAACGCCTTAGATTCTACCTCAAAGGACTTTTGCTCAAAGTCATCAGCTGCTGAGTCGTCCACCGTGTCTATCTCACCGCTTGAGCCCCATTCCGTTTCACCACTATCGCCGCTTGAATCCTTGTTGAACTGGCTGATAAGTGCGTCCAATTTAGGATGATCGCCGTTTGGATCTTTGATGAGCTGGCTGATAAGCTCGTCCAAGTCGTCGAAGTTGGGCTGATTGTCGCTTGGATTCTCAATGAAATGGTCGACAAGTTCGGACAAATTCGGATAATTATTACTTATTTCGTTGAGGTAGATGACTTGAGGCTCATTAGGCTCACCAAAATCAGAAGGCAGTGCCCCAGAACTGGATTCCACCGGTCTACTGTCCTCGCGGGTTATAAAGAGGGGATCGTCAAAGATAGGGTCGTATTGCGCATCTAGAGACGAACTTGGAATTACACCCTTTTCAATCAGGCTATCAACAGAATCAAGAGGGACATCATATATTGTACTCAACATAATTTTTTCGCTGTACGAATCAGTGGTTTCGTCGGGCGGAACTTCATACACGAGGCCATCTATGATAACCTTATCTCCCAACCACCACTTGGGATGAGGTACAGCTTGACCAGGTTTAAGTTTAGAAAACCAGAACATCTTAAGTACCTGCCCGTCAGGGGTTTCAATCAATTGCGGCACCAAATCCTCTCTATGAAATACTCTAGGCGGCCCCTCATGAGGAACCGTTGTGACACCTTCATCATCGGGCATCAATGTCTGTGCGTACTTGACCTTTACGGGCTTTTGATTTGACCAATACGCTTCCCACTCTTGCTTATCATAAGTTGACCAGTGTCGTTCAACTGATTCGGAGCTAACATTAGTCACGCTGTCGTCCTTATCAAGCGAATGTTGCGACCCTTCAGTATCCAGACCCTTAGTATCCGGATATGTTTTCTCAAACTGAAAATGGTCCCTCGCAAATTCGCCTAATTCAACATGACTGTTGTAAAAATGGTATCCAACGCCAAATAGAAAAACCACACCCAATGCAATGAGGCAACGCCTAAACTTGATATTAAACATATCTACCTCCTAAGAAATAAGTTAAGCGTTTATTCATAAAGGTAACAAAGGTACTTCTAGGGCAACTTGGGTAGCTGGAACCACTACAAGTACTGTTCCAATAAACAGGGCCTGGACCGTAAGTGTGGTTACCAAGATCCGTCCAACGTGTTTTTCTATAAAACTCCCACCTCCTCGCGGCTTTTTCGCCGGCCTCTTTGATATCTTCAGGAATATATTCTAAGGCTGGAAATGGCACATCACCAATCCTTGCCTCGGCAACTTCGTGTAACAACGCGATTCGCATTACCTTTTCTACGCTGAGCCTAACATTCTGTTTAGTCAACACGTCAGCCAACAGCATTGACAAAAAGGATACACGATAGCAATGATCTGCTACACTCTCAGCGTTTTTAATCCCGCGAAACAGCCAACCAGTACGGGGAAGATTCTTAAGAACGCCAATCTCTTCAATCAAGTCTAACACGGCTTTTGCATTCATAATCGTTCGGGGAATCCGGTGCATAAAAAAACCTCCCTCAAGAAAGGGAGGTTATTTGGCAATAGAAAATGAATAATTATAATAGTTGCAGGTTGCGTATTGCACCCTTTTCTAACCTCGCCGGATCAGATTAAAAAGGAGAATTTGTTCGACCTCGACAACATTAAAGACAAATGTGAGTATAGCATATTAGATCTTTAATTGCAAGAAAATAATCTAAAAGGCTCAGAGTTATTTATTCGAGGATCAGCCATTTGCAATCAAGACATCGTTAGAAATAAATCCGAAACGAAAGGAAATAGAAGCTAGAATATCCACCAAATTCCGATCTGAATTGTGTTTCTTCGTCTTCAGTTTCCGGACGTTTGCCAATTCCGATGAACCCACCGGCGGAGAGATAGATGTCCTGTGCGAGGTTGTATTCAACCTGCAGAGAGGGAAATACTGAAAGATCAGAGACGTTCGATAGTATCACACCACTCAATGAGATAAGCGGCGTGATTTGGTAGGTCAGCCCGGGAACAAGGTAGTGCTTACCCATGAGATAGACTCCCCCATCGGTGTACGCTGGCTGAGCCAGATTGGCAAGATAATCCTCCGGTGCCCCTGCCCCTGCGCCGCTGAAATGATATTCGATGAATCCGTAAGCCACCCCACCGAAACTGTAGTCCAGACCTATTGACGCGCGGAGATAGTTTTCTGCTTCCGCGTTTTCGCTATCGAACGCATTGGCGTAAACGTAGCCCGCTTCAAGCCAGAACCCGGCACCGCCGATCCCCCGTGCTATATCAAAGCCTGTCATCAGGTGTTCACGAAATCCCAACAGTATAATTGAAAAGTCGGTCTCAATCGCATTCAGTTGGCTTCGAAGGAAAAAGGCACTCTTTTCAAGTGCTAAATCCTCTCCGAAAACATAGCCGGTATCAAACTCTCCCAACATACCAATCGGGATCTGAACCCGAATTGCATCCACACCGATTCGGTCCTCCGTATCCAACTGATTGTAGGCGTAGGGGGCAACAACGTCCGTTGGGTTCACGACCCGCGCACTTCCCCACGCGATGGCTTGACGACCAATTGTGATGTCCCCAAAATCGGCACCGTACGCAATTGAAGCCCGATCGAGATTCTGGAAGAGACCGAAACTACCTGCCGGATCATTCTTGCCCGGATAGATAGTGAAATCAAAGTCCGCAACGCGATAGCGAGGTGAATCCGTGGCAGCTGCGATTGGTGGCTCAGAAAACAGCGAGGGGTCTTGAATACGGGGTGCAAAATCGTAGGAGAGGTCAAACGAGAGCGTATCAATGGGCGCGTAAGTGCAATTCAGTCGCAGTCGATTGTTCACCGCACCGATAATTGGTTCGTCCGGCAAGGGGGAATCCAAACCTGTGGAAAAGTTTTTGTAGTACCCGCTGATTTGAAGTTCATCATTGGCTAAGGCGATAGTTGAGAGCATGATCATCGCCCACCATAGATATATTTGGCAGATGATGTCCACTCTACCCTTTAATTTCATCGCTCTCAACTTGTCCGTCCTTCAGCGTTATCAAACGTCTCGCTCTCTCCATCACCATTGGGTCATGCGTTGAAAATACAAACGTCATGTTTGTCTGCGCGTTGAGGCGACTCATCATATCGAGCAGATCTGCACCTGTTCTCGAATCGAGGTTCGCAGTCGGCTCATCCGCAAGGATAATCGCAGGTTCAGAGACCATCGCCCGCGCAATCGCGACACGTTGTTGCTGCCCGCCTGAGAGTTGTGGTGGATTTCGTTCCGCAAAACCCGCCAGCCCAACCTCCTCAAGCATTGCGGCAACGCGTCTATGCCGTTCCGTCTTGGACACACGCTGCAAGAGCATAATGTATTCCACGTTCTCTTCCACCGTCAGCACGGGAATGAGATTGTACGCCTGAAAGATGAAGCCGATGTTGTCCCGGCGAAAATCGGATAGCTCATTACCACCCATGCCCGACAGCAGCTTGCCCGACAGCCAGACCTTCCCATCTGTTGGTGCATCCAACCCGGAAATGATGTTTAGAAGCGTGGTTTTCCCCGATCCCGATGGTCCCACCAATGCCGTAAACTCCCCTGACTGAATCGTTAAATTAACTCCCCGAAGGGCTTCGACGGGCACGCCATTTTCCGCATACACCTTTGTAATCTTCTCTGTAACAATCACATCAGTCTTTGTCAACGTTAAGTTCCTCGCGTAAAATAGATCCTTCCGTTCTTTCCTTCCACCGCTTTTGCTGACCCTAAAAACTCCTACGCATCGCAGTTGCCGGGGCTATCTTCGCTGCATATCGAGCGGGATATAGTCCGGTAATAATGGTAAAGATAAACACACAGAGCGGATACAAAATGAACGGTTTAATCGTCATGACGGGGTAGATGAGTTCCTGTATTGTCACGCCCATCATTTCAATGCCGGTGTAATCAATCCCGACCCTTGTGAATATCCACGTCAAGCCGAAACCGAGGAGGGCACCGAGGGCGATACTCACAATTGCCAATGCTCCAGCTTCAAATAGAATCAGTCGCGCCATCCCGAAAGAACGGGTGCCGACAGCGCGTAACACACCAAACTCAAACATCCGCTCATACAGCGACATAAAAAGCGTATTGATAATTCCGAACACAACAACACCAAAGAGGATAGCCCCCATGATATATTTGTTATACTTGGACATCTCGAATACGGCTTGCAATTGGGGTAGGATTTCCGTCCAGCCTAACGCTTTGTTGCCGTGTTGGGAATACCGCTCCCAAAATGGAAGATTTTTATCCTGCCCATATCTTGTGTCGGCAAATTTGATAGCAATCTCATGGATACCGGAACCGATGGCAAGCATCTCTTGGGCTTTTCCCAGCCGCACAAATGCCATACCCCCACTCATTGCGTCACCGCCGAGATGATAGATTCCTGAAATCCGAAACATCTCTTGGGATAGATCGCCACTCTCGGACTGAGCGACGGTGACGACGACCCGATTGCCAAGCGTAACTTCAAGGAGTTCCGCTAGTTTCGCGCCGACCACAATATCGCGGTTATTGTCCCCTTCAAAGTATGCCCCTTCTATGATCGCGTCGTCGATCTGGGATAAGAATCGTTCTGTCGGTGGTTGGACTCCCACTAGGCTGATTGCGCTGACATTTGCCGACGAGGCAATCATCCCGAAAGCAAACGTTCGAGGTGTAAACTGTTGGACAATTGCTTCTTGCGAGAGGGCATCAATCACTTCGTTGAGTTGATTGATTGTCATTTCGACTGCTTGTGTGTCGCGAAACCCTTCCCGATGAATCTGTCCGTCGCCGAGAAAAGAAGCGGTCGCAGTTTTGACCATGTTCTGCTCCATCCCAACCCATAGCGCATCGGCAAAGATAAGCGCAGCCAGACCGATACCAATCGCTATCGAAGCAATGATGGTACGTCGTTTATTCCGAAAGAGATTTCTCCAAGCCAGTTTGATGAGGATTAACCACATAGTTTTGAACCGTGAAACGTGATGCGTGGTAAGGTAATTTATTGTGTCTCTTGACTGCTGACTTCAATGGGCACGCATTGCCCTAGCTGGCAGAATGCGCGCCGCCTTCAGTGCGGGAAATATACTGACTATCGCTGCCGATAGAATGACGGTAATCGCGGGAATAATGAGACTTCGTGCGTTGACTTCGGCGTACATCGTCTGAAACTTGATACCGCCATAAGTAAATTCCTGTGGCATTGTGATACCATATATAGATAGCAGATGATTGATTGCGGAACCGAGTACAGCACCGACGACAATGCTGCCGAGGGCGATGATGAGAACTTCACAAATCACCAACCAGAAGATTTGCACCGGTTTCGTTCCGACCGCCTTCAATACGCCGTATTCGCTTGTTCTCTCCAGCACCGACATCAGGACCGTATTCAGTACGCCGATAGCGACGATGAGCATGATGATAATCCGTCCGATAGCATCGCCCTGCTGGTCTGCCTGCATCGCCCGATAAAAATCCTTGGCGACCACCTGCCAAGGAGCAACATCGAGCGTAGAATCGTTGAGATTGGCTTCGATTGCCTTCGTAATTTTGAGGGCACGATTAATGTTTGACACAATCACAACAATTTCGTGGGAGCGTCCTTCAAGGACAAGTAACTCCTGCGCGTCGCTGATGTGGAGATAACACGCCATTCGATCTGTGATGTCGTCGCCGCTTTCTGTAATGCCTACAATCTTATACAAATCATTAGCGATCGAGCCATCGGCACCCTGGGAGACAATCACGATTTCGCTGCCGACCGACGCAGAAAGGTTTCTCGCGATCCCCTTGCCTAAAACCGCTTCGCGCGCTGGCTGTGCTGAGATTACCTTCCCATCAATGATTTTCTTATCAAATCGGGTCGCTTCGACTTCACGCGCCGCATCAATGCCGATGATTTGTACGGCGGTGCTTTTTTCACCAACCGAGCCGAGTCCCGCCGAGTACACCCGCGGCGTCCAAGCCTCCACCCCTTTTACGCCCCCGATGGTTTCCCCGATCGACTCGTAGTCATCCATCGTTTTGTAGAGCGACGGTTTATCGAGATAGCCACCCCGATGCACCTGAATGTGCCCGATGCGGTTCTGCGTAAACATCGCGATAATGTCGGAATACGCGCCGTCGGACCAGCCAATGAACACGGACGAAAGTGTAAACCCGACAATCATTGCGAGTGCAGTCAGGATTGTACGTCGTTTTTGACGGAAGATATTGCGGAATGCAATTTTAAGTGTCGTCATAGCGTATATCGAAGCATTAAACCTACACAGATTCGCTCACACCTCTTACTATCTCCGCTTCTGAAGGTTACGGCGGGTGAAGATTTTTTCGTCAATCCCCTTGTCAAACTCGGCATCCACGAACCGTACGACGGTTTTGTGCCCCTCTTTGTTCTGCGGCATCATCTCCATCACCGATGGTATTGTTTTTCCGTCAAACGATTTGACGTCTTTGAAGTTCATGACTCGCGTCAGCCGTCCCGCTTCGTCGTAGAAATGCTGCCAAACCGGAATCCGATCACTCACTCGGATAGCGACGATAAGTTTGCCCCAGACAATCGGCGAATCCTCTTTCGGTAGCAACTGAATGTACAGATGATCAGGTTGGGCATCCGCCGGTGTTATCACTTCGTAGGTGTAATCGTCAACCATTGACGATTCTTTGACGAGGTCATCATTCGTAAAGTCAGAACCCATCCAAGATCCCATCATCATTGACGGCGGTACTTTCATCACCTTGTTCGTCTTGGGGAGATAGTTCCACATTTCATTCCCAATCCGTAAGGTCGCAACACCCTTCTCCTTTTTCGGCGATGTTATCAAGATGAAGGTTCTGTCCATCCCCTGTGTCCAGACTTCCAAAGCCAAGGTTCTCTCCCAGTGCGGTGTAACAATCTGCATCTCCATGTTCGTCTGGCTCGTTTCGCTACGGTAGAGTTCGTCCATTCGTTTGACGATAGCTTTGACATCAAGATTTGCTTTCTGATCCTCAGCCGACAATGGAGGTTGGGTGGCGACTAGAAAAATCGACACCAAGTTGCATAAGACGAAATTATTCAAAGTGAATCTCACAGTTTGACTTACAGTCATTAGACAGACCCTCTTCTGTTTCTGTTTTCGATGCGATGTGAACTAACATCTTGCTTAAAAATGCCAGAATCTCTCGTCATCCAATCCCAAATCCTGTGCTAACTGTTTGAGACTGTTCAAAGCGCCATCATCAAGAACAAACCCCTCTTTTTTTGCCTTTTCTTCCCGCTCATATTCTATTTCACCCGGAAGATAGATTCGCTCGACCCCCTGTGCTTTGGGTGAGGCACTAACTCCTGTTATCAAACTATCCATTCGAATTCTGAATTCCTCAATCGGCATAATGGCACCAGTGTCAATAGCCATAAAGAAGTGTCCTACATCGCTCGGACTGTCAGGATGCTGGGCGTAGGATTTCACTTCCGTCCGTATACCGCCGCCTGTCATGACGCCGGCGAGTATTTCTATCAACAGTGCCAGTCCAAAACCCTTATGTCCTGCCAAGGGAACCGTTGCACCGCCTCTCTCCTCATACTCCTTAGGGTCAGTTGTAGGAACCCCTTGACTGTCAATTGCCCACCCCAATGGAATACTTTTGCCCTCTCTTGCCGCAGCGTGTACCTTGCCGCCAGCGACCACGCCCATCGCAATGTCCAGATTGACCGGGGGTGACTTTCCTGCCGGCGCTCCATAGGCAAACGGGTTATTTCCGATTACCCGCCCCGCGGAGCCTGGGGCGCTGAGCGAGATGTCTGCGTTGGTCATCGCCAAACCAATCATGTCTGATTCGGCGCACATCATGGCGTAATATCCAGCTGCGGCGAAGTGATTACTGTTCTTGACCCACACCAAGCCAACGGCATTTGATTTCGCTTTGGCGATCGCTAGCTTCGTCGCCTTGTACGATGTCACGACACCCAATCCAGAGTGGCCGTCTACAACTGCCCATGTCGGTCCCTCGCGAACGATTTCGATGTCGGCTTTGGGGTTCATCCCGCCTTCCTGTATCTGTCTGATATACCCTTTTAATCCGATTGTGCCGTGCGTTGTGGTTCCCCTCATGTCTGCGGTTACAAGCACCTCTGCAGCTATGCGAGCGTCATCGAGTCCCATGCCGACCTTTTCCAATGCGCGTATGCAAAAGTCTTTTACGCGCTGCGGTTCTGCTGTCATCTCTGACACGTGATTTTCTCCTCATCAGATTTCATTTTTTTGAAGATTTCCTAAAATCATCACACATAATTCAAACTCAGTGAATTCTATATTGGGTTTGTAGTAAGCTTATTAGCCAGGTAGGGATTCGATAGCACTTTCCCCCATTTCGTGCCTCGCGACGAACTTAAATCGTGGACTGCTGAAACTGTGAATTTGTTCAGGCAATAGTGGGAGGAATTCCTGAGATTAAGCGATTCCTAGGAAGGTGGCGATAATTACCGCATGAACGCTGGAGGGCAAGCAAAAGCTGGATTAAACTTACTGGCTATTCCTAAAAGCCGAGCCGTTTGTCCACGACGTTTTTCAACGGTTTGCCATTGACATACCGCTTCAAATTCTCGCAGAAAAACTTAACGAAACGACGTGGTGACTGCTGTGAAGTACCAGCCCAGTGAGGAGAAATAACTACATGATCCATATCTCGAAGGGGGCTATTTTCTGCTAGCGGCTCAACTTCAACAACGTCTAGCCCCGCGCCGGCGATTTTTCCTGCTTTGAGAATTTCTATGAGAGCCGATTCGTCAATTACTCCTCCGCGAGTGACATTGATTAGATAAGCGGTTGGTTTCATCAGCGCCAAGTTTTCCGCATTAATCAGATGGTAGGTCTCCTCTGTTAACGGACACGCAGTCATCACCACATCAGCTCTTCGCATCAGGTTTGGCAGCCCGTCCATTGGTGTTAGTTCATCGACAGTGTCTGGTTTATCGGTGCGATACGCATCTACAGCGATGACGTGCATGTTAAAGCCTTTGCCAATTCTTGCCATGTTTATCCCGAATCCACCCACACCAATGACCCCAAGCGTCCATCCGTTAATTTCAATCCCCCAGCTTCTGCCGCATTGAATCGCAGGACTGTCAGCAGGTGGATGGGTCTGATGACGGGCGCAGTGATGAATTCCCCGTGTCAAACTGAGCAGTAGTGCGAAAGCGTGTTCTGCACCTTCTGGTCCGTACAATCCCGCTCCGTTAGTGACGATTACATCGCTGTTCCGGAGTGCGGGATACAAAAAGGCATCCATCCCCGCGCTAGCAAACTGCATCCACTTCACATTGGGCAGATGTTGAAATTCCGTTTCACTACAGTTACCGCAAAAGACTTCCGCGTCGGCGCCTTCTTCAAGGAAATCCTCGCTTGTGTTTGCAAACACGACAGTATTATCACTCGCAGCATCACGGATTAAGTGGCCCAAATCATCGCCGATAGACTGGTAGACCAAAATTTTCATAGCGTTATCCTTCTAAACCTCATGTTCCAAGACTGTTTTAGGTAAATTCTCACATCCGCCGTAGCAACTCGCGGTGCCAGTGGGTTATGCGAAGTAGTGTGAACAATAGATTCGTCAGAGAGTTGCGGCATTCTTGATACCCGCCCATATAAGGATTGCCATTATAGCAATGAGCCCAACCGCTGTCAAGCCATATCTAACTTAATGAAAGATGATTGACAAAGAACAAATCAAGGTGATACCATTGCTTTTCAATCATTGTGGAAGTGGGAATGAAAAGGAGCGGTTGGGGAGTGGAATCAACAAAAGGTAAAAGGCTGGTGCGCACGAAAATTAGAGCTATGAGAAACCGTTTTTACGAATTTCAACGTTTCCGGATTTTCGGTGTAATTGGCGGAGTTGTGTGTATCCTCATTGGAAACACTGTTTGTGCGGATGACTATTTCGATCGGATCACGATGGCTTCGAATGGACGTCTGACACGGTTTGACCGCGAAGTAATTTCAATCTCTATGGAAGTTGTTCCACTTCAGGCGGATCTGGCAAGAGTCTACGAAAAGGCGTTGAATCAATCTCTAAATCTATGGCAGGAGGCAACTAAGGGACTTGTAAAATTTCGATTTTCACCAACCGCCGCGGCGGCGGAAATTCGACTCAAGTGGGTACATCGGCGAGGTCGAGCCGGAATGTACAAAAATATCGGAGAGGCAATTTTAATCCGAAAAGTGGACGGACTTCATGTCGAAATCGAGATTTTTCTACAGAGCAATCGGACGTTGGAATTGCTCTCACCGGAAGTAGTTCAAGCAGTGATGCTACATGAGATTGGGCACGCGATCGGACTGTGGGGACACAGCGAAAATCCAAATGATGTGATGTATTTCGCTACAACTGCTCAAAAACCGACAGCGCGAGATGTGGCAACGTGGATGAAGGTGCGAGAAACGCCTGTGACCACTCCTTTTCACGACCAAGCTATTGGCGCTCTTCTGGAAGAACTCAAAACATCGCCATCCACTGCCGGAACCTACTACGCGCTGGGCATGGTTCATGCGGACCTCGGTGATTATCACGCAGCAATTGATGCTTTTCAAAACGCCCTTGAGATTAATCCATCTTTCCATTTTTCGGCGATTCAACTTGCTCAAATCTTCCAGTCGAAGGGAATGTAAGATTTGGCAATTACGCACTATAGAATGGCATTGAGCACAAAGCCAACTGCGGAAGTGATTGGGGCTTTAGGTACGATCTCGTTACTTCAAGGTCAGTTTAGTCAGGCGGCAAATTATTTTCAGCGTGCGTTACGGCTTGCTCCCGATTCGTCTGAGCTAAACAATAATCTCCTAGCAACTTACCACCGTTGGGGTTACCAACTGCTTCAGTCAAATCAGCTTTCACTAGCAATCAAATGCTTCAATCAAGGGCTTATGCGGTTTCCGCTCTCCGAGATTCTGCTGTACGATCTCGCTGTTACCTATGATGCGGCAGGAAAATATCAGAAAGCCTTGGGCGTATATGAGCGCGCATTGGAGATCGATTCCGAGAACGAAGCGGCCCAAGTCGGAATTGCATCAACATTGAATAATATGGGCGCACAGCGCGCGCGCAACGAGGATTGGACGAGAGCAATACGGTGCTATGAACGTGCGTTGGAGCACCACCCGGATAGTTGGCATGCCAGCCAAAATCTAGAAGCAGCTTTGATGCAAGTCGGCTGGCGAAAAAGCCTAAACGACAATTTAGATGGCGCTATTCTGACGTATCAAAAACTGTTAGAGATGAATCCGAAAAACACCCAAGCGCACAATAGTTTGGGGATTGTCTATCTCAAAAATAAGAACTACAAGAAATCAACCACGCATCTTGGAGCTGCACTGGACTTGGACGCCAATTGTGAAGAGGCACAAGCTACCCTGAACTATGTCAAGAAGCCGGAAACCTATGCACTCATGAAAGGAATCATGGGAGTGCTGCTGATACTTTTATTGATCTCCTTTGCCCTTATGAAAACAACTGCCAAGCGGGCGAAAAATCGAATTACAACGACGAATCATTGGCGACTTGATAAATAGAATGGGAAGGATAAAGAACGTCTCTAGGACGGGTGCAGACAGCACGTCAAAGAGGAGATTCAGAAGATGTCGATTAGAGAGAGTCGATTGGCAAACAAAACTTGGAAAGCGCTGCATCTTATTCTCTATAAGCTTGGGTTGCGGCAGCATATGCGGGCACACAGGTCAATTCTCGAGAGATATTTGTTAGAAATACTTGAAACAACACCTCACCCGGTTATTATTGAAACTGGTTGTATTCGGGATGCCATGGAAGGCACTGAGAGTACCTTAGTCATCTCTTCGGTGCTGATGAGCCGAGGTGATTTTTACACATTTGAGATTAGCAAAGAACACATTAAGGTTTGTCAAGAATTGTGCAAGGACTATAACCAGTACATTAACTATGTTGGCGGCGATTCAGTTGAAAACTTGACCAGAATGGTTGACGAACATGTCTTTGACGCGGTTCATTTCGCCTTATTTGATTCTGTCAACGATGGCGATCATATCTGGAAGGAGTTCAAGGCTGTTGAAGACCTGTTCGGAGAGAATGCCATAATTATTGTTGATGATGTCTTATGGGGGGACAAGGGCAGATTACTAAAACCGTATTTGGAGGCTGCATCGGAGTGGCGAACAAAGATATATAATGTGGAATACGGTATACTTGTAGCCAAAAAAATTGTTGAATCTTGAGACGATGCAACTGCCGGCTTGTCCGCAAGAACTTACATTTTGGCTACAACTACCCGTTTGTCAATCATTAGCATCACTATATGAACAAACAGATTATTCGATTGGCGATACCAAACATCATCAGCAATTTGTCCGTTCCTATCTTGGGAGCTGTTGACATCGCGTTGATGGGGCGGCTAGCATCAGAGCAACATCTTGGCGCCGTTGCTATTGGGGCAGCCATTTTTAATATGTTGTACTGGGGATTTGGATTCCTCAGAATGAGCACAACTGGACTCACAGCACAAGCCCATGGGGCGAACCATCAAAGAGAAAGTATCCTAATTCTTACAAGAGGTCTGTTCGTTGCGCTTGTTGTAAGCGTTCTGCTTATTTTAATTCAGTCTTTTTTTGCAGAAATTAGTTTCTATCTCATTGATACCAGCACCGAAGTCGAACGGTTAGCGCGCCAATATTTTCGCATCCGTATCTATGCTGCCCCGGCTGCTCTATGTATTTTTGTGTTTCACGGATGGTTCTTGGGTGTCCAGAATGCGCAATACCCAATGATACTCACTGTCCTGATGAACGTGCTGAATATTGGACTCAATCTATACTTTGTGAAGGCGATGGGGCTAAAGTCAAATGGCGTCGCCTTGGGAGCTGTAATCGCTCAGTACCTTGGGCTTGTGTGTACCGTTATTCTATACCTTAGAAAACATGGGGACATGTTGCAAGGATGGAACCTGAAAGAAGCATTGTATCTACCCGATCTGAAACGATTCTTCGCAATTAGCGGGGATATATTCATCCGCACTCTATGTCTGGTTTTCTCCCATACATTTTTCACTGCAAAATCGGCTGCTGTGAGCGATATTATTCTAGCAGTTAATACCATCCTCCTACAGTTCATAAATTTTCTAGCCTATGCTATTGATGGTTTTGCTTTTGCAGCGGAGAGCCTCATCGGTAGGTATAAGGGGGCAGTCGAGATGCACAACTTGAGGAAGGCGGTTCGATATTTATTCATCTGGGGGCTTTGCTTAGCGGGAGTATTTAGTCTGATTTACGGAATATTCGGACATCCACTGCTTTATGTCTTCACGAACCGGACTGATATCGTGAGAAAAGCGCTCCCTTATTTGATTTGGATCGCCATTTCACCAATCATTAATGCCGTGGCATACCTCTGGGATGGAATCTTTCTCGGCGCGACCGCTTCAAAACCGATGCGAAATGCCATGATTATATCGACACTCCTCGTCTTCTTACCAGCATATTACCTGCTAAAGCCGCTTGGAAACCATGGACTCTGGTTGGCGCTGACGTTATATTCAGCCGCACGCGGTTTATCGCTAACAGGCCTAGCTCCCAAGCACATCCAGAAAAACTGATAATTACAAATTCTAGTTTAGTACCGCGGGCCACACCTGATTTGCTCAAACCTACGCGATAATACAATGTTTCCTATTCAAGCAACAGTGGAGTGGACATTTTGCCTAATACACGCGGCAGCCACAAGCTTAGCGCGGGAACGTAGGTGATGATTATCAGCGCGAATAGGAGCAACCCGATGAATAACAACACAGATCGATACAGAGAAATAATCGATCTATCAAACTTGAGGCTTGAGATGAAGAGGTTCATGCCAATGGGCGGCGTTAAGTAGCCAATCTCCAGATTTGCTAGCACGATGATACCAAGATGGGCTTTGTCTATTCCGAATCCCTCCGCAATCGGAATCAGCAAGGGAACAATGATAACAATAGCGGAGAAGATATCCATCAAGCAACCGACGGCTATCAGAAAAAGATTGAGTCCAATCAGGGTAACAATCTTGTTTTGTGTCTGCCCTTGAATCCAGTCAAGCGCAATGCTCGACAATTAAATTGTGACGAGATAGTTCGTCAGCCCTAGCGCGATGCCGAGAATAATCAAGATGGAGCCGACGAGCAACATACTCTCTCGAACAATTTTCGGCAACTATCTGACACTAATGTCGCGATGGATAACCATCTCAACAATCAACAGATAAATTGCTGTCAGTGCAGCCGCTTCATCAATTGTTACAATGCCCGATACGATACAACCAAGCACAATGAACGGTAGAAGTACCTCACCTAAAGCATTCCATAGTGCCGTTCCAAAAGCTCGTACATCAAAATGGGTATGTTCGACTGTTTTGAAGATACTCCAGCCAGAGCAGTACCCGACGAGAATCAGTAGTAGGAGAAATCCGGGGATAATTCCGGCGCAGAACATCACATCAATCGGCACCTGGGCGATGATATCATAGAGGATAAGGGGGACACTAGGTGGGAAAAGAAGTCCGAGGCTGCCCGATGTCGTGATTAATCCAAGTGAAAAGCGTTCCGGATAATGCTGACGAAGGATTGGATAAAGTAACCCGCCCAGCGCGATGATTGTCACCACGGAAGCCCCGGTGAACGTGGCGAAAAACGCACAAGTCACCAGCACAACCATAGCAATACCGCCAGGCAACCAGCCAACATTCGTCTGTGCCAGGCGATGAGGCGTTTGGGGGCGTTGCTCTCCGCCATCACATAGCCGGCGAAGGTGAACAGCGGGATTGTCATGATTGTCGGATTTCGCGCCAAGCGATTAAGATCAATATTGATGCTGCTGATCGTACCGCCCGCCGCTGCACAACCCAAAATCGCCACCCCGCCGAGCAGGACAAATAATGCGTCGCCGAAGAGCGCAAACCGACCGCAACCAACGCTCCCTTGATGCAGCTTCCCTTTTTGTTTTGCTAATTATCTCCGTGACGGTATGGAGAACAAAGTGAAGCGCAATCAATATAAACCCAAGCGGGATGATTAGCTTCGCCCACCAAATTGGGATAGCGCCGGCGAATGTTGCGCCACTCATCTGCTCGTCGCGTATGAATTCAAAGCCGGTATACGCGAGGATGGAGAGGATAACAAAGCTGATAATCTGAATGAGGATGTTGATAAATTGGACAAGGCGCCTCGGTAGGTAGTGGGTGAGGACATCAATTCTGATATGGCGGTTTTCGCATGTGGCTAGCGATGCGCCCAAGAACGCTGACCACAAAATGAAATGCTGCAATACAACTTGGTTTCACAGGAGACTAACCGGAAAAACATACCGAAGAAGAGTTTTCAGAATCCCCAACCCGACTATTGACAGGATAATCAGGCATAGCAACGCGGTTTCGATGTTTCCGAGGAAGGTATTGATTCGTTTGACGGCATTCAATCTGAAAATCTCAGCCGATTGGCAAGTGTTGTGCGAATTAATGACTTGAACGATACGCTTTCAACAATGCATTCACCTGTTCAAGCAATGACTGCGGATAAATTTCTCCCGCAAGTTCATCACGCATCTGGGCGCATCGGGTCTTCCACTGCTCCCGCTCCGAATCGCCGATGGTAATTACCTGAATCCCAGCTTTTTTTGTCAACGCCTCGACTGACTTATCATTATCCTCCCGGACGCGCTGGATAAGCTTCTGACGATATTGTAGTGCCGTATCGCTTCGAAATTGTGTATTTCTTCTCTTGACATTGTATATTACAATTGAGATGTAGTTCTGAATGGATCTCCGTTTAACCGTTCAGCCAAACCTTCTACTAATAACCAATGGTGCTAGTTTTAGAGACTAAATTGAGCCATAGATAAAGGAACGAACCCATCTTCGTCAGCCGGTAAGTCCATCCACTGCACCAAGAGATTAAACAACGCCATCGTAAAAGCGAGGCGCGTTTTGAAATGGTCCCAACAGCGATGTGTGACTTTTTTAAGGTCCGACGTCAACATTGACAAAACGGTTTCTACCAGCATCCGACAATTCCATTCCCCACGTCGGCACAGACGCAAATTCGGAGCAAACCAATCGACCTTTGCAAAGCCTTCATCGGCAAAACAACCATCCGGTCACAGACCCCATCAACAAGATGTTGGAAACTACTGCCGTCGTACACATTGGCAGTATCACAATCCCAGTCGACAATCTGTCCGATGATGATTGAGCAGCAGACAGAGTTTTCCACCCACAATCCATCGTTGGTTGGAGATGCCTTTCCGACCAATTTGGTGTTTAGAGCGTCCTTCTCGGCGCGGGTGAATCAATTCGATACCGTAAGTGTCAATCACGCCGAGGAGCGAAGGATTTGCCATGAAAACCTCGGTGAGATGCTGATGGCTGTTAAACAAGTGGAACAATCGGGTTCGTTCGGGCAAATTCGGGAACAACGGTTTGTAATTGTTTGCTATCCATCAATAGAAGGCTCGGTTGCCGATGCTTTTGAGGGCAAAGAGCAAGGCGATGGTAACCACTTCAGAGGGATAGAGATTGGCTTGGCTATGCTTTTGGTTTTTCTGGTGTTGTGTGAGTTTATCATCAACACGACAGAACAAATGTGTGACAAAATCGATTGTGGTCATGAGTCTCGATTTCCTCCCGTTAATCAAGAATTGTCTAACACTTAAGATTAACGATGGAATCAAGGAAATCGTCTCATGACCCCAATCCAAAATGGAGCAACGCGAACTCAAAGTGCTTGGCTATGCCTAGTGACTTCAAAGTTCTAAACTAGCACCATTGGTTAATATGACGGTCCAGAATAGCGCTTTTCAGAATGAGTGTATAAGTGAGATAAGTTAAAATTATTGAATTTAGTGCCTCTGTACGATGCCCCACCTTTTATTGTCCAGACACCCGCTTGACCACTTTCGTAGCGCTTCGGAGAGTGGTCGGAGGCTTCCAGCAACCACGTTCCTGGCTCGGTCTCTCCCTTGGGCCACACCTTCCCTCTCAGATAGGTGTAGGCGTCGTGGGTCGTTACCTCCAATTTAAAAACGTACCATCGGTTATCCTCAAGATGCATGGAGGTCTGGTTCAAGTAGATATTACCATACCTTCCTTGCTCAATGGGGATGCGTTTCGCAATCTGAAGTTTTCTGTGGAAATCGGACGTTCGGAGCCTGTAGTTCTCAAGGGAGGAGTTCCAATAGGCAAACACACCAGCATCGCCGGTATGCTCTATCCGGAGTTCAACCTGAACGACGTAGCTCGACCAATCCTTTTTTCCAACTATTGCAGCGCTATTTGGGGCGTTTCTATCCGACTGTTCCAATACACGACTGCCAAAGGTAGAGATACCCCATTTCCCACCGGAAGGAAATATCCATTCTTTCTGACCCTCCATTTGCGTTCTACTCTCAAAGTTATCCTCAAACAGCGTTTCGCGGCGGGAGCCGCGAAGTTGAGACAGCATCCGTTCGAGTGTTTCGACCCTCGCTTCAAAGTTCTCCTTTTCCTGAACCTTTAGCAATAATTGTGTTTTCCCGGGGATGACTATCTTTTGCCCCGTTTTAATCAGGTTTGGATTTGAGATGCTGTTGTATTTAGCCAGTTTCAGCCATAATGAGGAATCCTGTAGTTTCTCTCCAGCTATTTTCTCGAGCGTATCGCCCTTCTGGACCGTGTAGAGGTCTTCCTGAGCTGTCACAAGATTGCAGCACAGTGCAATCAATACAACCGCCCCTAAAATCTTCATGATTTTGCCTCCTGTTGAGTTCATGAGTTGTTAGAATACATTTGAAAGTTGGTTGTTCTACACATGTAGAAGATTCCATCTAAGACTCGCTATTCAATCAATTGATCCCCGATGGAAATCAACGATTTGATGGTTGAGTGTCTCACACTACAGAACTGCGGAAGTGAAAAACCTGAGGTTTCGAGAAAAAACTCGGTTTCGTCGTCAAGAGGACGGTGATATTGTACCCTATTGATAGGGTTGTGACAAGGGAGAATTAAAATACACAACAGGAATTGAAACCGCGAATCGAAAGGATTCGTTTTTGGTAAATGCAGATGTTCTCAAACCCGAACGAGAATTGAACCAGATGAAAACACAGTTGCACTTTGTCATTCCGACAGCGACCCAGCCAATCGCTGGGAGATTATGAGCTGTCTGGGAAGATTTCAAATCAAGAAATTTATAACGGTCTAAATCGGCCACAAGAGAGGACATTCTGCTTGGAGACAAGCCCAGCAGAAAATGAGATTATGAAGCGCATATTAGAACCGGAAGTGATGGACACCCGTGAAGAAGCCGAAGCGTATGATGCGATGGATCACTCTGAAGTCAACACGTCATTTGTAGAGCGCGTCATTGAACTTGGTGCGTGCGAAGGGCATTTCCTAGATCTTGGGACAGGAACAGCAGACATCCCCATTCTGATAGCCCAACGCCTGTCGAAGATTCACATTGTCGCGATTGACCTCTCCGTGAACATGCTAAAATTGGGCGGGATTCACATTGCCGAAGCGGGGTTAGCCAATCGAATTGTATTGGATCGTGTCGATGCAAAATCCCTCCTCTATCCAGACCAATCGTTCGATGGGGTCATCTCCAATAGCATCATCCACCACATCCCTGATCCGATGCCGGCGCTTCGGGAAATTAGTCGGACTGTCCGCTGTGGCGGTTTGATTCTGATTCGAGATTTGATACGTCCTGAAACCCCCGAAGCTGCCCAAGCCCTCGTAGACCAATATACAGCAAATGACACTCCCTACCAGAAAAAACTTCTTTATGACTCCTTCCGCGCCGCCTTTACAATTCCCGAGGTTGAGGCGATGCTTGCCCAAGTGAATTTTCCCAACGCCAGTGTCGTTCAGAGCTCGGATCGCCACTGGTCTATTGAAGGACCTGTCCAACGGAGTTGATTGTTAACAATCACTCCGGTGAAGACATAATCTCTTCATCAATTTCCATCAACCGATTGTATTTAACAACGCGTTCACCCCGCGAAGGACCTACCTTAACAAAGTCCGCACTCACTGCTACAGCGAGGTCGATAATTAACGTGTCTGTCGTTTCACCACCGCCTCGATGGGAAACAATGACTTTAAGCCCATGCTCCTTTGCTAGCGTTGTCGCCTCCACAGTCTCACTCAGCGTTCCTACTTGGTTCGGCTTGATCAAGATGGCGTTTATTGCCTTGAGATCAATCGCTTTTTGCAGGCGAGTTACGTTCGTTGTCGTAAGATCGTCACCAACGTTCATCACCCTCTGACCTAAGCGTTCGTTAAGCACTGTCCATGAGTCCCAGTCGTCCTCTCCGAGACCGTCTTCAATCGAGAAAATAGGATATTCGCCCACCAATTCTTCATAATAGTGAATGAGCTGTTCAGCGGATAAGGATCTGTTCTCCCTGTCAAGACGGTACGAGCCATCTTTATAGAATTCGGATGCAGCCGGGTCCAACGCTATCGCAACCTCATTCATCGGCTGATAACCGGCATCAACGATTGCCTCTTGGATATAGATTAGGGGTTCCTTGTTCGATTGGATGCCAGCAGGTGCGTAGGCACCTTCTAATCCCACATTGATAGCGTACCCCTGGGACTTGAGCACGTTTCCGAGTGCATGATATATCTCGATTCCAGCTCGCACCGCGTCGCGGGAATTCATTCCTGCGCGAACCGCCACCATATATTCCTGCAAATCTGTTGAATCGTCTGCGTGACGTCCACCTTCAATAACAACCATCATTGGTTTCGGCAGAGAAGCCACCTCACCTGCCAAACCGTACGTTTCCTGGATATACTTGTAGAGTGGCACAGCCCGCGAAGCGGATGCGGCTCGCGCGCATGCGAGAGAAACGCTAAGAATAGAATTACCGCCCAAATGCTTCCGTCGGGAGGTGGCATCCAAAGCGATTAATTGCGCATCAATTCCTTTTTGATCGAATACCTCCGTTCCCACTACCGCGGGCGCAATCACGTTGTTTACATTGTACGTCGACTTGAGCATTCCATGACCGCCATACCTTGCCGGATCGCCGTCTAGCAGAGTTAGGGCTTCGTATCTCCCGGCGGAAGAACCAAATGGGACAGACGCAACTCCGGTAATTTCACTTTCTAATGTCACGGCGGTCTCAATCGTGGGGAATGCCCCGCTGCTCAGAATCTCTCGTGCTCGAATCGCTTTAATCTTTGAGTTCAACTAGACAATCTACCTTTCTAGAATTGTAGAGTCTGTTCTACTTTGACTTTAATATTGCCACTCTCCATTAGTTATGTATTTGCCGAGCCGGATGTCAACCCATTTTAAAATTTGCTGCGCACCGCCAGATAAGTAGCGCCATTGAATCAATTAGGATTATAGCATAGAACTCGGAATCAATCTATGCTATAATACGACCGTACCCTCAAGCAATGAGTTCCACCGCCGGGACTTGATGAAAGCGATGACACTTTTTGGCAGTCATGGAACGTAGTTTTTTTTTAACAACAGAAAATTGCAACATCACGTTGGTTGAGATTCCGAATTCTACGAATCACGGACGTGTCGATTCTGAATAGTCGACCTAAATGATTATAAAAGGATGAACAAATGGCAGCATCTCGACGTATTCAAGCGGATGTACTACGGGACTTCTGTACACAACTTTTTGAGGCTGTTGGAACACCTTCTGAGATTGCAGAGGTGGTCGCCCGAATTCTTGTCAATTCCGATCTCAAAGGACATCTCTCCCACGGTGTGTTCCAGATTCCCGGTTATATACAGTCAATAGAAAACAAGGGGTTGGTTCCTGATGGAACTCCTGAGATTTTACGACAGACTGCGAGCACAGCTTTCGTGGATTCTAAATTGTGTTGGGGTCACTACGCTGGTCGGTGGTGTATGAACCTCGCGATTGAGAAAGCGCGTGCTACCGGGATGGGGGCAGTCAGTATCACAAATTCTCACCATATCGGCAGATTGGGTGAATACGCCGAGCAAGCCGCCGCAGCGGGCTTTGCCGCCATTCTTGTGACTGGCGGCAGATCGGTAGGTGGCGCAAGTCCATTTGGCGGCGCTGAAGGCGCGTTGGGCACGAACCCTATTGCGTTCGGTTTTCCAAGTGCAGATGGGAGGCACTTTATCTCGGATTTTGCCACTACGGCAATCGCGGGTGCAAAAATCCACATCGCACGTATTAAAGGGACAACGCTTCCTCCTGGGTCTATCATTGACAAGCATGGACATCCGAGTGTCGATCCCGAAGATTTTTACGATGGTGGAAGGCTTCTCGTCTTCGGCGGCTACAAGGGCTATGCGATTTCCTTGCTGACATGTCTGCTCGGCGGTTTAGCCGGCGTCACCCCCGACTCTGGCGATATGGGCGGAACCTATTTTCAAGCGATTGACATCAGCGCCTTTCAGCCACTTGAGGATTATCAAGTAGCCGTGAAATCGTTCCTCAATGGTATCCGATCTATCCCACCGGCGCCCGGCTTCTCAGAAGTACTGGTTCCTGGGGACCCGGAACGGAATGCAGAGGCAGAACAATTACGCGAAGGGATTGAACTGCCGGAGAAAATTCGACAAGAACTACTGGAATGCGCTGAGAAGTACAATGTTACAGCCTCTTTAGGATAGAGGCGCACTTTCACCGCGATGTCCTTGTGCGCGCAGAATTCATTGAAGCCTGGACTTTATAGCTGCTAAGAATCTGAGGGATATTTGGTGCCGAGCAGTGCTGTCCAGTTGAATTGTTTTAGGCACAGAGGGTACGATACTTGGCAACATTATCAAACCCGACCGTTTCGGAAAATTTAGGAGAATAACCTTATGACAGAAGAACAGGTTAACTATTTTCGGACGTTTGGATTTATCCAATTCAAAGATTTTCTGGATCCGGAAGAGGTAGAAATGCTCTCGGAGGCTTTCAACGAAGCCATGTTAAAAGGGAGAAACGGTGCGCCGCCGCCAAAACCAAATGAGCCTAGGCAACAGATTAATTCCAGCATCCCACCCCATATCTCATTCTTCGACCTTAACCCCGACGTGTTTTACCCGCTATTGGTCGATGAACGGTTCGTCGATATTTTCCGAAACTTGCTGGGCGACGACTTTATCCTTCCCATCAGCGAGGGGCTTCTTCATACCGCCGGATCCGGCTGGCATCATGACAACGTTGCCGAACCTCCTTACTTTACAATGCGGGCTCATATTTATTTGGATTACCTTGGCCCGGAGGATGGGTGTCTCAATGTAATTCCAGGCAGCCATTTCAGTGAGTTCCGAGAGAGTCTTGTCGAGAATCTTGGTAGGTTGGGGGTCCGTCCTGAGGACGTGCCAGGCCGGTATGCGGTCGTGAACGAGCCCAGGGATGTTATATTTCTGAATCATAAGACGCACCATGCTGCCTTGAGCGACAGACCCTATCGCCGGTGTATTCATATAAACGCCATCAAAGCTAAGAACACGGAATCAGTGTCCGAACAGATTGAGGCGCTGAAAAATAACTTGCAGAGCCAATATCCGGAGACTCGCATTACGGCTGCCGCAGCGCTGAAGCGGATTGGTACCCCCGAAGCGTTGACCGTCCTCGAAGCATACGAGAAATCCAGTCTCGATTGAGGTCTGCGTACCTCCATGGGTAGCTACGTCGGCGGATGGATGGCAAGGCAGCTTAAGCCCAGGCTCTCTACTGCGGTTTAACCGCATAAATCCCAACGCTTGGGAATGCGACGCCTTAGCTAGTAGATAGAAACCGAGTGTTTCTACAAAAAAACAGGAGAGTGTGATGGATTCCTCCATTCACATCACCGATGCCCAAAAGCAACAATTTCAGGAAGACGGCTACTTAATTCTAAAGAGTGTTATCCCAACTCACTTTCTGCAACTGCTTCGAGGCGAATGCCAGACGTTTATCGATCTGGCGAATGCAGAAATGGATAGGCAGAATACGGATGTTCTCGGTCTCAACCACCGGAACAAACGCTACTTTGTCGCCAACTGCTTCCAACAGCAGCCTAAACTTCGTACATTCTTGTTTAGCGATTTGATGGCGGAAATCTGTCGGGCAACGCTCGGCGACACCGCATACCTTTTCTGGGAACAGTATGTCGTCAAAGGGGCTGATGGCGGAATGAAGTTTGGCTGGCACCAGGATTCAGGATACGTTGGCTACCCAGACCACAAGCCGTATTTGACTTGCTGGTGTGCGTTGGATGACATGACGGAGGAAAATGGTACAGCTTACATCATGCCCTTTTCCCGAATCGGTATCCGCTCGTGGGTTCAACATATTCACGAGGCGGGCAGCAATGACCGGGTCGGCTATTTCGGAGACGATTCCGGAATTCCGGTTATTGCTCCAGCAGGCAGCATTGCTGTTTTTACTAGTATTAACTTCCATCGAAGCGGACCGAATCGGACGAGTCGATTTCGTCGCACATATCTAGCACAATACTCGGCAGAGCCGATTCTTTCTGCCGACGGCACAAAACTGTGGGGAAACGCCGAGCCGTTGATAGTAGATGGGAAGCAGGAACAACATATCCCCTAGGGGGCGAACCCGAGGTTCTAGCTTCGCGAAAAGAGGACGATATGCAGTTGGAATTGGGATCTAAAATCGATGTCCCAAAGGTGCTTTCTGAGGGAATGGTCAAGTCGTTCGTTGAGATGGGCTATCTCGCTGTCCCAGATTTGGTTGTCTCTGACGAAATCGAGGAGTTGCGTCGGGATACCGCCAAACTGGCTCGCGGTGAATATCCATACGAAGGTTCTGAATCCTTACCGGCTGTACTCAATGATGAAGATGCGTTGCAAAACATCCTCTGTATCCATCAACCACACTATGTCAGTCCTGTCATGCAGAAATACGTCAAGCATCGGAAGATTAGTGGCGCCTTGAGCCAACTCACTGCGGCGCACCTGCCTTATTGGGATGGCAGTGTGAAGTGCATGCAATCAATGCTGTTTGTCAAACCAGCGGGGTTTCAAGGGCAAGCGTGGCATCAGGACGAGATTTACATTCCAACGCGCGATCGCTCCTTGATTGGCGCGTGGATTGCCATGGATAATGCCACGGTCGAAAACGGATGCTTGTGGGTGCTCCCTGGCTCGCATCGCACAGGCTACCTCTATCCGCAGCGGGACCATAACAACTCCGATGAGTTTGATTTTGCTCAGGAGAGTTACGATTTCGATGATTCTGGTGAGATTCCAGTCGAGGTCAAAACGGGAACGGTTGTTTTTTTCAACGGTTATTTGTTGCACCGTTCCCGCAAGAATCGCGGTGAGGTCTATCGGCGAGTTTTGGTGAATCACTACTGCAATGCGTGGTCGCTCCTTCCGTGGGGTCTGCGAGATGGTGAACACCCCGCAAATGCCGATCGGCGCTGCATTGTACCGGTTGCGGGAACCGATCCGTATGCGTGGAAAGGCTACGAGGCGCCGCCGCAACGCTTGCACTTACGAATGTGCAAAGCCATTGAGGAAAAGCAAGCGGAACTTCTAGCGGCGAAGAAATAGGCTGCGGGCAAATGTCTCCTTAGATGGCAATGGCGTGCAGCTAGTTTCGTAACTAACACGAAATGTAAGCATTATCATGTGCGTATTTATTTTTACTTGACAAGAACTTCAGAATTGTGTGAATACTATGATAGGGGATTGGTTGATGAATATCCGATTCAACACACTGGTAATTGGGGCAATTGCATTCGCTTTGCTTATTGTGGGCGGTGCATATTTCGTGAGACGCTGGATTTACCGAGATTTGCCGGATGATACTTCAAAGTTTCCACAGCCATCCGCGGCGACGAAAGTTGCCTCAGTTAACGCGTATGTATGGGACAAGGCGGCAACAGCGAATGCCCCAGACCGCAGCAACAGTGACGACGCCTCAGCAGATTCACCCGTGCTCAGCGACGAAGCGGATCGAGTGACGGCGGACCTGGAGCAGACGAGGTTGCAACTGAAAGCGTGGGGCGACGATTATCTTAAACAATTTCCAGATGTACCTGCTGTCGAGGCAACTGTCGAGGACTTACAGGAACTTCTGAGGCGGGTCACCGACCAAAACCAGCAGTTGAAGGAAGAAGGTGTTCCGATATAGGCGCGAATAAAGCAACTCACTCGGTTCGCGGATGAAATCTCAAGAGACATCGCAAAGCGGAATCGGACTCATGAAATCCATTTCCAGTTGCGTCGTGAAAACACTGAGTTGAAGTTGAAAATTGACCGCTACCTTCATCACAAAGAATTTTTGCCGCTCCCACCTAATTTGTTGGGGTTGAATGAGGAACAATTACAGAGCCTTCAGCAGTTGACAGATAGGTAATCGGGTTTCAAATTCTACAAAAATACGATGAGTAAGGTACACAATGCAATCGAGAATGAGTTATCTGTTTCTCCATAGCGGTTTTCGTCGTATCTACAGTTACCACGTACGCGTATGTGTTACCTGTGTCAAAGGCTTCATGGTCAGGGGTCGATCAGCCGTCGTATTGGATTGGCACTACAGATATTTGCCAAAGATTATGGGTCACGCCTCTCAGCCCGGAACCTAGACGATGCGTCTTAATGCCGAATTAAGGGGAGCTGAGACCGAGTTCGCTTGTACAACCGGTTGGATAACGGCAATTGGAGACACCACGCACGCGTCAGCAGGGAATTGAATTGTTGCTGGTTTCTCTTATGAAGTCAAGCGTACGCCCTCCAAGAGAAACGAAAAGGAACGGATGATTGAAATCTTCTAGAACGTTGTTCTGTTTGTGCTCCGTTGCCATTATCGTGGCTTTAGGCGTTGTTTTTGTGATATTCAAGCACGATTCCCTCTTCAATCTAAGCAACACCGGGGCGAAGGAAACTTAGGAGAATGGTTTCACAACCAGCGAGGCTACTCTATCCAAGCCAAAAGCCGACGGTCGAACGAAGGGAGGCGGTTCCACCTCCACCTCTGGAAACGGTGTTGCAGACCAGAAACCCGTTCATCAAGCGATGTCAGGCGGTAACCCAACGGCTGATTCTTCGCCTACACCGGTGGTTCCGATTCGGTTTCCGGACGGTACGCTTGTACCGCAACCTCGGCAGCTAACATTAGAAGACGAGGTAGCACTTGCGAAACGCTTTCTGGAGGTTTATGACAAGGATCCATCAACGATGGGCGTAGTCGATCGCGGGGGTAGCAAGTTTTTCCCGCTATACCCAAACACAGTATACGTCACCCGCAAAGAGAGTGTAAACGAAGAGGGGCGAGTGTACTTGGTAGGTCAGACCTCGTTCGGTACGGTAGAGATACCCAAAGATGCGCCAATCCCCGCGGGCGTTAAGGTTGTAGAACTCAGCCCGGAGGGCGATCCGATTCGGGATTATATCGCGTCCGGGGATTGGCGAGAATTCCTCTTAGAACGAGGCCTTGACCCGGCTCAATATGAGGAACTTATTGCCGAAATGGAAACGGAGGGCTACTCTACTGAAGGGACTAATACTGCTGTCGTTAATGCGATGAACGACGACGGGATTGCCGACATGGGAGCCTATCCTGATCAAACCGATAATTTCGCCGCTGATAACACACCTTCTGAAGTAGAAGCGGACGCACCTCAAAAGGCGATGCCGGTAGATAGTGAACAGCAATTACGGTCATTACTCCGTCAATTCGGACTTGAAGACCAGGAACATCGTCCAAAGAAGGTAGACGCCGAAATGACAGAAAGGCGACACCGCCCACCAGTGCGCTACGAGCCGGTAGATGCGCTGAAGGGAAAAGACGCAGCAGAGCCTCTCCGTGAGCCTAAAGGTGCGAACAGATATTAGTATCTCGAAGATTAGAGATTCTTGTTTACCCTCCGTGCAGAAATTGCTGACATCTTGAGCAGAGATACCGTTGAATCTAAAGCCCGAGGAATTGCGCCTCGGGCTTATTTTTGACTTGAATAAACGGCATCACAGGATGTTCTGGCGTCGCTGCAACAAGATTCGGCAACCGCTCACTGTCATGAATCGAGAGAGTTCTTTACTTGGCTGAAGTTAATGCCTTACTAAACCTAATTTGGCTGTGCTGCTATCTCGATTAAGCCAGATAAATGGGCAAACTACTGTCAGTCCCGCGATAGTCCTCATGCTTGCCAGACAGCCATAAGAAAATCTCGGCGGTATCATTGAAAGCCCGGTGCGCTTCCCGTCCGTAAGGGTAATGGCCCGAGCGCATATTATATAGGTTATCAATGTCAAAATTCTGCTCGACAATCCAGTCACGCTGTGGCAGCACGGATCGCACATACCAGTATTTCAACATATCGCGAATGCCAGTTGCAGTAGATGCTCCCTTTCGGTGCCACATATGATAGATAGTAACAAAGATGGATCCTGCGGGCGCTGCGGTTGATAGGACTCCACGGATTCCCGTGTAATGCGCCATATAGCTTTGCAAAGCGAAGAAAAAATGAGAGCCGGGCACCAAGTCCGTCGGTCCCATTTCCACAGGGGTGTCGTGTGGATAATAAAAAACTTGCAGAGCGTCTATTTTAGGCCCATAAATCGAGCCTCCATCGCGGTGCCAATGTTGCGGCGGCGCAGGGCACTTCGCCCGATGGTTGCTCATGAAAATCGGCAGTTGGAAATTTCTACCTAATAAAGAGCGGATGATTCCCGCCGCTTGAGGATTGAGGATCACATTGTCTACAAACCAATCCTCATTAAGGATATCATCTGCTTCACCAGGCTGAACACCTGCAAGAAAATCGGTTGATTTGCGGTTAATCTCGTCGGGCACAACAGCTTCCAGCATCAGATACCCTTTCTGGCAGAATTCGAAAATCTGTGTGTCCGTCATTGTTGGTGCGCAATCAAATGTTCGTTTCATTACAGATAGACTCCATTTTTATTCAGAATGAGTTTAGAACGTGGATTATAAGTTTGGATGAAAATCATGACAAGTTTTCCTTATTTCAGGACATGTCACCGTCTTCGCTGCGAAATCTAGTATGATTGAGTGCTTTTCGCTTAGAAAAACCGAGCCATGCAAGTATGGTTCTAAACGGTTAAGCGGCGATTTTTTGCAGCATTCAGTGTCTATTAGTTTAGGCACGATTAACTTGCATCTATCCGATTGCTGGGAATTTGTGGAAACCTTCCGGCTTTCGAGACGGGGAATAGGCCATTGGCCACTCGCCGCCGCCTACGAAAGCGGGAAACTCTTCCGCTTTCCCCGAAACCCAGAAAAACATCTTCGCGGCATCATACCAGTCCCGATGTTGCTGCCGAGCAGGAGGAAAAGACCAACCATCGCAACCGTATGGGGCAGTGCCGAAATCAAAGTTTGGCTGGCAAATCCAATCCCGCCACGGGGGTACTGTTCTCCAGTAACAGTATTTTATCAGACTTCGGATTCCACGGGCAATGGACGCTGAACGCCGATGCCATATCGAATAGACGGTAATAAAAATTGTGCCCGCCGGCGCGGCGGTTTTGACCCCACCACGGATACTACTGTAGTGGGACATCCAGCTCTGCAAGGCAAATAAGAAGTGTGACCCCGGCAACACCTCCGTTGGACCAAGTTCCACCGGGGTATCTTGAGGATAATAGAACACCTGCAGATGATTCAGCTCTGAACCATAGTGCGAGCCGCCGTCCCGGTGCCACTGTTGTGCTGGTGCGGGACACTGAACCCAATGATTACTGGGTCTGATGGGTAGACCAAAGTTTTTGCCGAGCAGTGTCCGCACCGCCCCCGCCGCTTGCGGATTGAGCAGTACATTCTCGACAAACCAGTCCTCTCGACCAAGCGGGTTGTCTATGGTGGCATCGAACGTGCGAAACTTGTGCACATCAATGTATTCACACATTCGCTGGTTAATCGCTTCTGGAACTACGCCTTCCAACACCAAGTACCCGCGTTTGCAGAAATCTAACACCTGGTTATCTGTCAGCGTAGGATCGCAGTCATATGTTTGCATTGGATAAGCTCCAATCTTTCAACATGAATTAGCTCTTCAGAGTTGGTGGAATCGCTGAATAGTCGTGCAGCCGATTTAAGCACCCGCGATTAATGAAGAACCAAACCACCAGACACACTTTTAGCCCACCCGGCACGGTCCCTTCAAGAAAGTGCAGTACCCCAGACTGTTATTAATGGTCTCGTTCCATCTGCTTGATCCACCCCCAGGTCAAGGGTTGCTTCTTGAGGTGCGAAACAGAGAATTCAATCACAAAATCGGGGTCGAACCATGCTGGGGAACGGTTCTGATCGCCGACAATCGGCAGGTCTTTCCAGCCTAAATTGCCGCTTGCAGGGTGTATTCGGACAAAGGTAGGAGGAAATCCGGGCAGTGCAGCTGAAGCAATTTGTTTGCCAGTAGGGTTCCAACTCGGTTCCTGATTCCGGTTGCCGAGTTGTTTTGGGTCCCCGCGGTCGCTGACCTTCACCAGATTCTCGCCATTCGCATCCATCGCCCAGACTTCACCCTGTCCATTTCGAGTCGAGGTCCAGGCAATCTTTGTATCATCTCGCGACCATCTAGGTTGGTAATCCTCGCCACGGACATTTGTAAGATTTTTCAGGTTCCCTCCATTTGTCTCCATCACCCAGATGTCGCCAAGGGACTTTCCGCGCTTGGAGGCGAAGGCAATTTTCCGACCGTCATGTGACCAGGTTGGATGCCTGTCCTTGGCAGGGTCATTTGTAATGTTCTTCGGAACGTCTCCTCTGTCCGTCATCTCAAAGATTTCGAAATTTCCGTCCCGATCGGTGTGGAAGGCAATCCTTTTGCCACTTGGGTGCCAGCTCGGCCAGCCATCCTCTGCCTCACCCTCGGTAAGCCTATGGAGCCCTTCCCCGTTGGCATTCACCACGTAGACATCTGTGTTCGCATCAATTTCCGCATGGAAAGCCAGCTTACTGCCGTCTGGAGACCACACCAGACCCAGGGGCACAGGGTCCGCAAGAATCTCTAGAATTTTGCGCTGATTCTTGCCATCGGTGCCCATCAACCAGATACCCGCGCCATTGTCCGGGTTAGTGGAGAACGCGATAGTGGGTTCATTGGGTGCTTGCGCGCGGGTGTTCACCGGAAGCAGAACGTTGTTCAAGAGAAAAATGCTGATGTACACAACGATTCGCATGACTGATTTTTTTCTGAACTGCACGATTATCCTCCCATTTTGCCAGTTTTGGCAATGCTTCGATAGGATCAACGCTGTCTGTCTCCGTGCTCAGAAAATCTAGAGCAACTTGGCTTACACCAATTCGGTTTTAGAATGTGGCATTATCGGTTAACCTACCCGTGTGCTACCGCTTACTCGTTACGTCCCACCTGCTTGAGCCAGCCCCAAGTCAGAGCTTGTTTCTTGTGCGGTGAGACCGAGAACACCTGCACAAATCTTGGATCGAACCAAGATGGAGCACGGTTTACGCCGCCCACATCCGGTGCCTCTACACGGTTCTCGCCGTCCGGGTCAGTGATGTACAAAGAACTTACCCCACCCATAAAGGCAATGTGGGCAAGTTTCTTGCCGTTCGGCGCCCAAGTTAGGTCGCTCTCTTCCCACTGCCCCTCTAGCCCGGCGGCAAATCCGGTGAGTTGAATTACATTCTCTCCGTTGGCATTCATCACGAAGATGTCTCCGTTTCCATGGCGGGATGAAGACCAGGCTATCTTCGAATCATCCGGCGACCATGTAGGCTCGAAGTCTCCGCCCTTATGGTTCGTGAGATTCACGAGATTGGCGCCGCTTGGGTCCATCAAATAGATGTCTGAAATAGTCCGACCCCGTTTAGAAGAAAAGGCAATCCTTCGTCCGTCGTGCGACCAATCCGGTTGAATGTCGTTGGCTGGGTCGTTGGTAATGTTTCTCAGAGCTCTACCGACAATTATCATCTCATAGATTTCAAAATTGCCGTCCCGATTCGTTCCGAAGGCAACGCGCTGACCATTGGGGTGCCAGGTGGGGAAGCTATCCTCCGACTCACTGTCGGTGAGTCTCTGAAGGTTCTTGCCTTCAGCACCTACTATATAGATGTCAACGTTTCCCTGCGCTTCCGAGTGAAAGATGATATGATTCCCATCTGGGGACCAGACCAGTCCAAGCGGCAGCGGTTTCGCATCAACATGTAAGAGCGGACGCGGATTGTGTCCGTTGTCGTCTGTTAACCAGATGTTCGACTTACCGCCATCAGCGGAGAGGACAAATGTCCCCTTGCTAGGTGGTTTCGCCTCAGAATTTACGAGAAACAAGGACGAACCCAACACCAGCAATCCGGTTAATTTGGTCCACAGCGTTAATTTGTCAATTCCCATGGTTTCGTGCCTCCTCTTAGCTTGATATTCAGCAAGAAGTCCTGTTGTTCTTACGAAATTTTGTGCACAAAGCTGCATTATACGGATTGCTGAACACGGTCTGCCCAAAATGCCAGCATACTTTGCCGCTGTGGCGGAGCATCCTGATAGAGTTCGGGCGTATACCAGCCGCCCTGAGCGCCAACGTCCCAGACGTACCGTACATCTGCCTCCGTCTGGGGTCGCTGCATGAAGTTCAGATACAGTCCGCGGCGGGCACCATCCGGAAACGCACCGTGGTAGGTCTTCACGTTGAAGACAATTACATCCCCCGGCTCGGTCTCACACGGGTGGGCGCCGGGTACGTCTTTACCCAGGGGCAAGATTTCGTTTCCGTACTGCTGCATGTGTTCTCGATATGGGAGAAATTGGCTGCCCGGCAATAGGTAGAGGCAACCGGTGTCAACCGTGGTGGGGTCAAGAAATAGCAATACTTTCAGATGGGTATGCGTCTCGGCAGAGATGGCGTCGTGATGCCACGAGGTTCCGGTCCAATGCTTTATCGCCTCGGAAACTGTAAACACAAATCCTTCACCGATTAAGTCCTCAAGAACTTCAATGATGCGGTTATCGTCGAGCAGGCGGTTGTAAACCTCAGGGTTATGCCTGAAGAACGGCAGTATTTGGTGACGCACAGGCGCCCGTGACCAAGGCGCCCCACCGTTAGCTTTGATAAGTGTATCATCGAACGGGTCAGCGTACAACTGCACCTCCTCACGCGGAAGGAAACCTTTCAAAATGATGAATCCGAGCGTTTCAAAATGGTGTTTCTGAGCTTCGCTGAGCATGTCTGCCTCCTTAGAATTAAAGTTCGACCTCCGAATTCAGCGCCGACCCGATTCCGGTTTCTCAAAAACGACTACAACATTTCTCGTACAAACGTGTATATCCCCCTCAGCCACGATGCGTAATAGAGTCCGTTGGCGTACAGGAAATATAGCGCTTTCAAACTGATAACACTGAACAAACAGGTCAGTAAGAGCACAATCAAGCCCCCATCCCACCACTTAATCTTTAACGCACGCAACGAAGTGCGATTTCCCGCCGCAACTTCGGTGGAAAACCCGCGGCTCTCAACGGCTTCGCCAAGTTGAGTTGCACGGCGCATGTTGTTCATTAAAATTGGACGCAGACTGTTCAAGATGCCCCCGCAGGTGTGAATTAAATTCAGCCGCAAATAGCGAAACCCTCGCAGCCGCTGCAACTTGACGATTGTCATCGCCTCTGAGCCAATGAGCGGGATGTAACGCAGTGCTGTGGTTACCATAAACGCCAAGCTGTAGGGAACACGCAGTTGAACGAAAGCAAGAAGCAGGTCACGCGGCGGAGTCGTCCAGACGATGAAACAGCCAATCGCGAGCGTTGTGCTGAACCGCAGGGATTGAACCGCGCCATACAATAATCCCTCGCGGTAAAAACGGATGCCGCCGGTAAATCCCCCGATAACTGGGAAATCCCCATCAATAAGGGTAAAAATCGGAGTTCGCGGGAATTCATTGTAGAATATTGCTTGGCTGTACACCAAGCCCCATGTCCCGCATAACAGAAACAGTATCAGCAGGCGAATCTGATGCCACGATGCTCGAGAGAACCCAATCAGACAAAGACTAGCGAGAAAACAGACAGCCAGCGAGATTGGGCTGTCGAGCAAAATCACCAGACAGCCGACGACTGCTAAGATGACAATTTTGGTGCGGGGATGGAGATACGCGATTGACACACCACCTCAATTTGTCAGTTGAGACCTCTATCTTCTGGTAACCCCAGCATAAGGTTCATATTCTGAATCGCGGCGCCGGACGCCCCCTTTCCCAAGTTGTCTAGCCGAGAACACAGGTTCACATGGGTGTCGTTACTTCCGCACACAATAATTTCGAGCCGATTGGTATCGTTGCAACTTACGGCGTCTAGGAAAGTATAAGGCAACTGAGGATGACTATGCAGTGGAGCCTCTGTCCACTTGGACACCGTAACAAATTTTTCTCCCTGATAATAGTCTTTCAAACAATGGAAGACGTCATCGAAAGCAATCTTGTATTCCTCCAAGTATTTCCGATGGATTGGGATATTGACGAGCATCCCCTGTCTCGAATAATCCACTGCAGGCAGCAACAACGGAGAGTGTGTCAATCCGGTGATACCCGTCATTTCTTGGTGATGTTTGTGATTGAGATTTAGCCCGTATTGTAAAAAATGGTATAACTCATCCGGTTCACCCATCGACTTTTCTGAGAACACGCCCATCATTTTCTTTCCCCCGCCAGAGTAACCAGATACAGCATTCACAGTAAACGGTTGATGGCGCGGCAAAAGACTCGAGTCAATTAGCGGCTTTACCGGTGCGATGAACCCTGACGCGTAACATCCCACGTTGGCGACTCGACTGCTTGCGGCGATTCTCCCTCGATAGTCGGGTTTCAATTCTGGAAATCCGTATGTCCATCCTGACGCGGTTCGATGGGCTGTGCTTGCGTCAATAATCTTCATCGGTATCTTTTCGGTTTCGATGAGCGATACCGTTTCCTTTGCGGAATCATCCGGCAAACACAAGAAAACGAGGTCGGATTGGCGGATGCAATCTAGCTTTACAGCATTATCTTTTCGTTTTGCCTCCGGAATATGAATGATTTCGACATCGCTTCTCGTCTTAATTCTATCGTAAATCTGCAACCCGGTTGTCCCGGATTGTCCATCGACAAAAATCTTTGGTTTTTGCACGTTCACCCCTCCCCCACTCTACTTTTCGTAAATCATTCGCCCGGGGCAATAGTAACGGTAGAGACAATATACCTTTCGCCAGCTTCAGCGTCATGATTGTCGGCGAATCCACTCCAACCTCGGAACGCACTCATGCCTTCACGCGCTCCTCTTGGTGCATAGTCCTTACAGCTCTATATTCCCGTCTCCACTTTTTAGCGCGTTTGCCAATTGTATTGACAGCGGTGGAATAAGCGATGCCCGCTCCAAACGCTCAGCGTCGGCGAAGGCGATATCGGGGCTTCCGTCGAAGATTAATTCGCCACGGTGAATCAACAGCACCCGATTGGCGTATTTCAGCGTGAGATGGGCATTGTGGGTCGAGAAGATTACGGTCCTATTATTCTTTGACATCGCGTCATAAAGCACGCCCATGAGTTCATGGAGATGGTATTGATCCTGGCCCGTTGTGGGCTCGTCGAGAAGAAGAAGCTCCGGATGGAGTGAAAACATCGCGGCGACCGCCGTGCGTTGACGCTGCCCTTGTGAGAGTGCATAAGGCGTCTCTGCCCTGAGATTCGTGAGATCGAATATCTGTAGGGCACTCTCAAGCCGTTCCGCAACCTTTTGAGAACCTAATTTGAGGTTTTCCGGTCCAAAGACGACCTCATCGGTTACCGTCGCCGCTTGCAGCAGCAGATCTGGATTTTGAAAAACTAATCCCGCCAACCCGGCAAGCTGATGGGGTTTGTAACGCTTGGCGTCCCGTCCATCGAGAACCACGCGTCCCTCTGACGGATTAAGAAGCCCAAGCATTAGCATGAGCAGCGTTGTTTTTCCGCATCCGTTTTCCCCCATAATCGCTATCGTTTCACCGCGACTGACCTGAAAAGAGATACACTTTAGGGCAGCCGGCGAATTCCGATCATAACGAAACGTGAGATTTTGCACGTCTATCAACACATCGTCTACAGAGGTGGACCGGAGGTCGGTCAGGCATGCGTCTCTTTGTTCCGGACGCTGGCTATTTCGGATTGGGGCGGTCGAACCGCTAACTTCAACCTTCACACAAGGCACCGGACGGAGCCCATTTGTATCGCTACTAAAACAGCGCAAAGCATCTATTAGGGTTAGCGGTCGGTCGGTGAGTCCATACTCCTCTGCGATCTGTGCAAGTTCAGGCGCCTGAACCCCCAGTTGGCGAAATCGCTCTAGGTCGTGGAAAGCTCGATCGCTTGGCAGATCAGATACAATTTCGCCATTGTCCATCAACCAGACACGATTGCACAACGGGGCAACCTCATTGACCTGATGCCCCGCGATAATCACGGTGGTGCCAGCGGCTTCGTTCAGTTGACGGACGAGTTCGAGTAGATGAGCCGCGCCCTTGGAATCCAGATGACTCGTTGGTTCATCAAGCAGGAGAATCTGCGGCTGCATCGCCCACAGACTGGCAAGAGCTACTCGTTGTTTCTGTCCGCTGGAGAGGGAAACAATCGGACGTGCCCGAAATCCAGATAACCTAACGTGCGCCAGAGCGAGATCGATTCGCCGATCCATCTCATCCGGCGGCACACCGAGATTTTCCAACCCAAACGCAACCTCATCTTCTACAACGATAGAAAAAAGTTGATCTTCGGGATTTTGGAATAATAGCCCGACCTGTTGCGACGTGACGCTCAGCGGCTGTTCCGCAACGTTTACCGCGTTGATTCGTACGCTGCCGGATAGCGTTCCACCCGATGTGTGAGGGATTAAGCCGTTTATCGTTCGCAACAGCGTAGATTTGCCGCACCCCGTAGGGCCTATCAACAAAACGAACTCTCCGGAATCGACACGTGTGCTGATTCCGGAGAGTGTGGGTTCGCTACGCCCCGGATAGACAAAACTGAGCGTTTCGATTTCGATACACCGTGCCATCAATGCCTCGAAAAGGTGAGAGCCTAGGAATCTGGCTTACTATGAGCGGAGAGGGATTTATACCAAATCTGTATGGGGATCGAACATTGCCGATTGTGGTCGTCTATAGCGTCCTGCCACGTCCATACAATGGTATTTGTGCATTAGGCATTGAGTGCGATCGGAACGCCAAGCTGATCCAAATGTGACTTCACAGACAGTTTGAAGGAATCGAGAGTGTCTTCCAGATGGTCTCTGAAATCGTAGTGAACACGGTCATATTGCGTCTCCACGCGCGCGAGTAGCTCGTGCGTCCGTGCTCTTATTGTCTCGATTCGATTGCTTTGTGTTTTCGCAAATCGGGACACGGTTTCCTCAAACACGCCTAATTCAGCGTCAAGATACTGCCTGAACACCGATGTCTGGAAAGAAACGACCGCGTCGTGAACGCTATGTCTAAAATCGCGGTGAATCTGCTCATACTGATTGTATACACGCGCAAAAAGCGCTTGTGCATACGTCCCAACCGCGCCGATCCGATCGCCTTGAGATCGTTGCGACACTGTTTCTTTGAACGCTTCAGATTCAGACATCAGGGACTGTTTGAAGTTGTCAACCGCAACCGTTTGACTCGTGACTTTTTCAAAGTGATACCCATGAATCGCAAGGGTAACCGCCTCCACAATCAGCTTCGGGTGGTCTGCGATCACTTTCATCAGATATCGAAAGTAAGCGGGACCTTGTTTGGAGAAGAGTTGTCTCTTGATTGACCTGATTAACGCCAACAACTCAGTTTTTCCAAAGCTGTGGGGTCCATGTTTCACCGGTTTCAGGTGCTTGAACATTGACAGACACCGCTCAAAATAGTTTTTCAGGGTAGGATCGTATAGCGTTGAAAGCACGCGCTTATATCCGTCAAGGAGCGTTTGCCGATCCATCTCCGTCGTAAAATTCAAGCTGTCGAGACCGACATTGTTGCCATCCGATTCTCCCAAGAGCCTGCCTTCCTTTTGCAGTCGGAAGAAGAGATCCGTATTTTTCAGAACCGTTAAGAGCCCAACCATTGCCCTCGGAATGCCGACTTTTTGGATAAATTCAATTTGTGCATCAAAAGCATCTTCGGTATCGTCGTCCAAGCCTAGGATAAATCCAGCCATTACCTCCATGCCTTTTTCCTGAATTCTCCGAACCGCTTTGACCAGATAATTATCCTCACCTTTTTTTGTGTTCTGTTTCTTCTTCATCTTCAGCAATGCATCGGGATTAGGGGTTTCAATGCCCAAAAACACCTCACTCAAGCCGGCGGAGACCATTGCGTCCATTAGCGCATCCATGTCGGCGAGGTTCACACTCGCCTCGGTGTACAGAGCGAACGGATACTCTCTCTCGTTTTGCCACTTCGTAACATCGGGTAATAGGCGCATTGCATCCCGCTTATTCCCGATGAAGTTGTCATCAACAAGAAAAAGCGATCCCCGCCACCCGAGATCATGCAGCAATTGAAACTCGCTTAACATCTGTTCATTGGACTTGGTGCGAGGAACCCGCCCAAACAGTTTGGTGATGTCGCAAAACTCGCAATCAAACGGGCAACCCCGCGAAAACTGAAGCGCCATCGATCCATAATTCTGAAGATTGATGAGATCGAAACGTGGTATCGGGGTCAGCGTGACATCCGGCTTTCTCGTCTCCGCATATATTTCTTTGGCGACCCCGTTCTTCAGATCAGTGAGAAAATCACCAAAAATCTCCTCAACTTCACCAAGAAGAAAGTGATTGATTGTTCCACCCGCTTCCTCTTTAATATTGTCGTAATAAGAGGTCGGATGAGGACCACCAGCAATGATGGGAACGTCTGCGCGGTTACATCGCCGAACAACGTCATACAACGATTCTTTCTGAACAATCATTGTGGACGTTAAAACCAGATCCGCCCAATCTAGATCTGCGTCCGTTAAAGTGTCAACATTCATGTCAACAACTTTGAGTTGATATTCTTTGGGGAACATGCCCGCAACCGTGAGCAGTCCTAGAGGCGGCATTGACGCTTTTTTGCCAATAAATTCTAAAGCGAACTGATAGCCCCAGTAAGATGGGGGGAACTCAGGATAAACTAATAGCGCATTCGACACAATTTACCTCCAACTTATCTTTCACAGCAGTGTAGTTTCTAGAATTATATCACAAGTCTATGGGAAATCTCAACCTTTTTCTTGCGGGTGCCCATCCAAAGTGTTAGAATTACCGGGTCTCATACTCAGATTTGCACCTCCGACGGCAGATGCACGGAAGCGAGGATACAAAGACCACGAAGAACCCCATCAGCGATTAACCATGAAATTGAGGTGCGGAGAAGTGAGAGTAGACGGATTGTCGAACCTCAAATCCAATTGCGCGTGATACCTAATGCAGATTAATATTCGTCGGCTCATGTTAAATCATCGCGCAACAGAAACCGAGCGTTTGGCAAAAACTCGGTTTATCTTTGCGCTCTGCACTCTCCTTTCGCATAAGCCAATGTGTGTCTTCAAATCCGCTCCGATGCGACATCTGATTCCCACGTTTCTCTTCACGTTTTCACTTCTGGCAATCCCGCCTACCACGCTCGGTAATGCGGACAGTACCGATTCTTCCATCCTTATCGACTCTGGACCGCGTTATTTGATTCGACAAATCACGTTTGAAGGCAACGAATACCTCAATCGGAAACAGTTGGCGCAGCGCATTGGTGTTGAGGCAGGCCAGCCGTATGACAAAGAAGAAGTCCTCGAAGGACTGAATCGCATCACTGCAGAATACAGGAATAATGGATTCATTTCTGTGGCGATTCACCCGGAAGTTAATGTAATTTCAGCCGATCAGGTACTCATCCGCGTTCACATTGACGAAGGGGCGCAAGCCCGCACCGGTGAAATTACGATTGAAGGCAATCAACTGTTTTCCGTTCGCGATCTGCGACGAGAGCTTCGTATCGGCAAAGGAGCCCCATTTAGCCATACCACTCTGGAACAAGGTATTGAACGCATCTTAGCGTTGTACAGCGAGCACGGTTATCCGAAAGTTGAGATTCGCCCGATGGATTTTAATTTATCGCCCGATGACGGTAAGATTGATTTTCACCTCCAAATCAGCGAAGGCGATTTGATCCGAATCGGCAAAGTGAAGTTGAGCGGTTTAAAGAAGACAAAGGCAGATGTCGTTCGCCGCGAGCTGCCGATACAAGCCGGGGAGGTGTTTAACCAGCGCAAAATCGATCAGAGCTTTCACAGACTGGTGAACCTCGGCTACTTCTACGAAGTGAGTCCAGCCGTGTTGGAGCCGGGAAACGCTTCGGACGAAATTATCTTTAACGCGCACCTCACGGAAGCACGAACGGGCAGATTTAGCGGTGTAATTGGTTACGCCCCACCGACATCTGGACTAGATAACGCCCCTCAACTCACCGGCGTGATAGAAGCCAGCGAAACAAACCTTCTCGGCACGGGCAGACGGGCGAACTTTTTTTGGAAATCCGGCTTGCTCTCAACCCTCCAGATCGGTTATGAGGAACCTTGGCCCTTCGGCAAGCCGTTCAAGATCGGGGTTGAATTCAGCCGGTTGAAACAGAGGAATCAGTTTACAGACGCAGAATCTAAAGAGCAATCGACCAGCATAATCATCGGAACCCGCTTTCGCAGTTTATTTGAAGGGTCTTTAGCACTCTCGTACAAACAGATTGAACTGCCAGCCCTCACCGCACCTTTCACCCTTTCAAGCCCAACCGATCCATTTTCCCGATTAGGTGCGTCAGTTCAATCGGAGAGCGAGCCGCACAACACCTCAAATGGAGAGGACTCCGTTTTCGGAGAGAACGGTGTGAAGTACGGGGCAACGTTGAGCCTCGCACGGGACAGCAGAGATTACTTCCTGAATCCGACACGCGGCCGCCGCGACCACATCGCATTTGAATTTTCGCGTGGCGACTTCAAGCTCCGCAAACTGTGGTTGGATTTCCAGCAGTATTTCCCGACGTGGCGCAAGCAGGTCATCGCGATCGGATTGCACGGCGCGGCTACGTGGGGCACGAATATCCCACCGACAGAACTTTTCTATCTGGGCGGTGCGAACACGCTACGCGGTTACGACGAAGATTGGTTCTCTGGTCCGCGGCGCGTACACGCCAATATCGAGTATCGGTTTCTCACTGGGCGAACCTCACAGATTTTCGCGTTTGTCGATGTCGGCTCGGTGACGGACATTGATGAGCCAGCGAAGCTAGACCCTCTGCGCGTCGGCTATGGTTTTGGAATGCGACTCGAATCAAAAGGCGGTGCACTCCGTATGGACTATGGACTGGCTGAGGGAAGTTCGGCACTGCAAGGGAAGATTCATGTGAACTTAGGGACTACTTTTTAACTGCCCATTGACGAACGAGACGATTTTCGTGAGACCCGATCTGTTGTTCAGCGAGCAACGCGAAATCCGATAATGAGCTCTGTGTAGTCCACACTGAAATAGTCGAAACTGGTGCAGGTACTAGCATCGTGATTGTAATACCACGCTCCACCGCAGACGACACGAAAATTGCGTTCTTCCTCGTCGTACCAAGTGTCCGTCCATTCCCATACATTGCCCATCATATCATAGCAACCCACGGGGCTAACGCCATCGGGAAATGCGCACACCGGCGTTGTCCCGCGCGCGCCGAGCTCCGCAGTGTTGCAGCGCGGCTTATCAATTTCGTTACCCCATGGAAAGCGACGTCCGTCGTCTCCACGGGCGGCTCGTGTCCACTCTTCAAAAGTCGGAAGCCTACAGCCGGTCCATTCAGCGTAAGCCTCCGCATCTTCAAAGTTCACCCAGACAGCGGGATGATCCCCTTTTTTCTCAGGATACGAATCGCCCTCCCATGATTGCGGCGGGCGATGTCCTGTTTCTCGAACGAACTGCTGGTATTGGGCGTTGGTGACGGGGTAACGACCAATCTGAAATGCGCTTACCTGTAGCGGGGTCAATTCATCGCCAATCAAGACCGATCCGGTGGGAACCTCGACCATCGCGTCCAACACTTGAAACGCTGCTTCGCGTATACGACCGTCAGTCGAATCGAGCGCGTGTCCCAACGGCGAAATGACCTCGCCAACCGGCGGGGTCATGAGATCTTGCGATTTTTCCCAGCCCAAATCCGCCGTCAACAGCGTCCGAACTGCGTCTGACAGCGACGCATCAAGATGCCACCGCCAATACCGGGTAATGAGGTGCTCCAACACCGCCGGATCGTCAGATTCAGCGAATGACAATCTGGTTTGCTTCCAGTCATCCCATTCCCCGCCATCCGGCGTTTTGAGTTTTATGAGATTATCGTCTGTCAAAATTGGTTCACCATTCAAACATTGGTTCAGTCCGAATTTCATGAATCCTGTTGATAGACCCCCTCTCGCTCCCCCTTAGCAAGGGGGAGAATGCGGCAAATCAATATCAACGGAATTATAATACTTCTTTTCCACGATAGTGATGTGTAGTCGGGAGAAACTGAGTTTTTTTGGAAAACTCGGTTTCATTGCGTGCCTACGATTCAGCCCGCCACCTTCTGAGGGCGATGCCGCGGTCCATTCAGAAGTGTGCCGATAGGCGTATATCGAACCAGATATTCGTAAGCCACCAACAGAACTGCGGTGGTTACGATACATAACAGGCTGAACTTTAAAAGCGCCGGGAGTTGCCAAGGTCTTATTAACCCTTGCGCCAAGACGATTAAGGGGAGGTGCACCAGATATAACCAGTAGGACGCATCCGAGACGTATCGCCACACCGCGCTCCCTTTTACCACCAACTGCCGAAACGCCCCCATCAAGGAAAACACCATCATCCAAGCGAACATCGCCTGCGCGACGACTGAGATGATATGATCTGGTACTGACGAAAACGGTGAGCGACCGAAAACTAAACCGATGGGAAACACAATTAACAGGACTACAGGCAGGGTGAACACCCACCGCTTGCCGACTTTGCGCGCGTCGTCGTTGCAATCGTAATACAGGGCGCCGAAGAAAAAGAAGATGGCGTAATAGACTAGCATATGCGGCATGGGTAATATATTTGCTGAAAGATCCGGACCGAAGTGTGGGAGTTCGCCGCTATTTCCCATAAACCATTGCGACAGCATCGTCAGTGGAATGAGCCACAGATAGCGGCTCCAAGGGAGAATGACTTTTTGAAACCGACGTGCCCATCCCATCCGATTGGCGACGGTTGTGTATAAGGCGAAGGCGACCACAAACCAGCAGAGATACCAGAGGAACCAGAGGTGTGAGAGTAATTCGCCTGTGGTAAGGAAATACCAGACCCATGCGCCGATCGAATCCGTGCCCTTCGTTTTCGCGGCTTCGCTATCTGATATTGACCTACGTCGTTGCGCCCCCTGTTCTCGGAGAAGCTCGACCACCTGTGCTCTACCGGCTTTTACTTCTTTCGAGTCCAGTGATATTTGTAACAGCCCTGTGACTGCCTCTGTATCCTGCCAATTTGCCTGCGCGCTATCCAGCGGTGTGTCGCCATTATGTGTCTTTGCGTCGACATCTGCACCGTTTTCCAGAAGCAATTTTGCTAACTCGAGCTGTCCCATAAAAGCAGCTGCGTGCAGCGGCGTTGCGCCGTCTCTATTTACCCCGTTCACATCAGCCCCCGCTGCGATGAGAATCTCCACAATTTCGGACCTGCCCTCAAGGGCTGCCCATGACAGAGGTGTAACGCCGAAGTTCGGATCCAAGCGATTGGGACCTTCGCCGTTCGACAAGTAATGCTTGAGCGCTTCAGTGTCTCCGTTTTTTGCTGCCGTCCAGATATTTAGGCGCCTCCTTTCTGACGCCGAACTAGATTCTACCGGGACAGTTGCGACCGATAAACTGAAATTCGTCGCAGCAGCAATGAAACTCATATGCGTTACAGGAACGATTGTGAAGAGCCCCAATATAAATGGCAGGAGTACGCGACGAACCCGATGCCGCAAGAGCAACGCCAACCCTCGTTTTCGCCACAGCATCGCAGTGAAAAAACCGCTCATGACGAAAAATACCGGCATTCGAAATCCGTGTATCAGACCAAAAACGATACCGAGTCCGGCGTTTTTTTGGGTATCTTGAACGGGCCACGGGGCATCAAAAAACGCGAGTGAAGCGTGCAAGACGATGCCTAAGAGCATTGCGACAGCACGCAAGGCATCGAGGTCGTGCCGCCTATTGGCGGTGGCATTCATCTAACGAACTCCTTTCCGTCGTGAGGAAAAGTGTTGGGTTTCACTACCATTTGGGAGATTGCACGCAGAAGCGAACCTCGAAAGCGTAAATGAACCTCCCCTTGCCCCTCCTTGGTAAGGAGGGGAATGATGTTTCTGTCACGTTCTCATTCAACCGCTCGCCTGCATGTCCATCGTAGAAGTCCTCCCCCTTACTAAGGGGGAGCGAGAGGGGGTCAATGATGTATTGCCGGGAATCGGAATTCCCTCCTACCAACAACACGCAGTAGAATCGACTTCCGAATCGTGCACACACTTCTTCATTTGTTCCGTTCAACACAACCTACGTTGTTATAAACCTTCCCTAACCCCTCCCTAACCCCTCCTTAGTAAGGAGGGGGATGAACCTTTTGTGGCTTTCTAAGGCGAGCTCTCACCTGAAAGCTCCGCTCAAGTCTTCCATTTGCTAACGAGGAGAATTGTTGCTCCCTATTGTGTGAAGGACCGGATATTAGGGTGCGTCCTCTTGGTGAATCTCAGGATTTTCAATCACCAGCCATGTCACGAGTTCGAAGTCGGTTGTGCCGGTAATCTGATCGGTTACGGGGGGCAAGGCGCCGCGCCGACCTGATGTTAGGTTGGTGAATGCGCGTTTCTTGTAAGTCTGAGTGATAGACCCTACCGTTCTTTCAAGCAGGCGGTTGTATTTGGACATGTCGGCGCCGTTGGCTGTGTGCTCGTCAAACAACGCGCAGAGCTCGTCATACGGACTATTTTTCGCAGCGCAGAGTTGGCGGTACATTTCAAGAATCTGCTTCGGCTGCATAAAAGAAAACCGTACCACGCCATCTTCGCGAACGTAGACGAGGAAATAGGGTTGGGTAGGATTCAACTTCTCGTTTTCCTCCGACTCGATTTTCTGCTGGAGGCAAAAGATGACACCGGGTTTAACTATCGAGTCATTTGGAGGCGGCGGCACGACCGCGTAAAGTCCGAAGGGCTCGTCTTCTAGTTTTTTCCGGTTGCTTTCAATGTATTTAATGAGTTCCATGCGGAAATCGTCAAGCGTGAAGTCGTTGAGGGTGACGCTTTCATTAAACTCTTCAAGGTCAAACACTTCATCCTTGAGCTTTAGCAGTTGCTGATCGCGGTATCTGAGGTCGCCTGCAATCACGTCGCGAAGTGCTTCGGGATCGAGCAGGTTGTCTCCCTGCGCAGCGGTTACGTCAACGAGCGCCATCCGCGCTTCAACCCGGTTCTTTAGGTTAATGTATCGATTCAGGTCGTCGGTGGGCCAGAAGTTGACAAGTTTAACGCTGTTATTGACGCTTCCGATCCGGTCAATCCGCCCGAAGCGTTGGATAATGCGCACCGGGTTCCAGTGGATGTCGTAGTTGATTAGGTAGTCGCAGTCTTGGAGGTTCTGTCCTTCGGAGATACAGTCCGTGCCGATGAGCAGGTCTATCTCCTTGTCCTGAGGCATTGAGCCGTCACTGGCGCGGTTTTTCGCAATTGGCGAGAAATTGGTGAGGATGCGGGTGAACTTGGTACGGTCAAGCGTAGTTTTGTTCGCACCTGATCCCGTCACCAGCCCGGTATGGATATTCAGTTCCGCCTGTGCCCATTCGTACAGTTGACTGTAGAGGTAGTCGGCAGTGTCGGCAAAGGCGGTGAATACGAGCACCTTACGATTGGGATGACCTCGCTTTGTGGTCGTCGGATTTTTGACCTTTAGGGCAATCAGTTTTTTGAGTTTCGCGAGTTTGGCATCACGTGCGGGGTCGACTTTTATTGCCGATCGGTAAGGTCCCTCAAGCTGGCCTTTGTCTCGCTGCAAATCCTCCAGCCACCGTTCAACATCAAGGTGCGCCATCTTGAACTTCAGGCTCTTACCCACCTCGAACGCCGCCTGCAGCTCTTCGTCATCCTCGGCGTCGATTCCCAACTCCGTCGGATCCACATCAGGATTTTCAGCGCGATACGCCTGAAACCGCCGGATTCGAGCCTCCAACTCCTCGATTTTCCCAAGCGTACGCTTCAGCGTAATCTTGAAGGAGTGAACGGAACTCTCCAAGCGTTTAAGGAAGTTCACCTTCATCATGCCGATCAGGTAGTGCTCACGGTCGCTTTGCGTAAAATTATTGACGGTCTGTAGGTCATATTCGGCATGGTATTCGGGACGGAGATACTTGGTGGGATTGTATAGGGAGAGTTGGTATTCGGAGATCTCCTCGTTTAGCGCGTCGTAAGACATAAACTCCCCTTCAAGATCGATCTCGGTATAGATGGATTCGGGCTTACTGCGATCTGGGAAGCCTCCCAGATCGCGCAACGATTTGGGATAGTGTTTTTTAATCTGCACCCGCGAGCGGGCGATTGTCACCCCATCAAGCAATCTGAAGAAGGAGGTACTTAGTTCCTCCAGCAAATCCTGACTGTTACGGGCACCGTCCTGTTTCGCCCACTTGTTGAAGGCGATTTGGGCGACTGTGATAGTTTCTCTCAGGTTTGCGACACCGAGCGATTCGTCGAAAGCGTCCTCACGTTCCTCTGTAAGAAAATAGAGTTGGTTCCGCAAATCCCTTAGGTCGTTGTTGACCGGCGTCGCGGACAGCAGAAGCATCTTGGTCTTTACGCCACTCTTGACAATATTCTCCATCAGCCACTCGTAGCGGGTTCGGCTAATTGGAACCCCGTCCTCGTCCTTCTTTCCACGGGTGTTGTTGCGAAAGTTGTGCGACTCATCAATGACGACCAGACCGTAGTTTCCCCAGTTGAACGACGAAAGGTCAATATCGCCCGACATACCACTGTTCCGGCTCAGGTCGGTGTGCGAAAGCACGGTGTACCCATAACGGTCGTCCGGGAATGGATTGAGTTTGTTTCCTGTGTGTGCTTGGTAAACCGTCCAGTTCTCGCGCAATTTCTTGGGGCATAGCACAAGGACTCTGTCATTGCGGAGTTCAAAGTATTTTATCACCGCCAGCGCCTCGTAGGTCTTGCCCAAGCCGACGCTGTCCGCTATTATACAGCCGTTGTGCGTCAAGATTTTGTTGATTGCCCCCTTCACGCCGTCCTTTTGGAATTCATAGAGCGCACTCCAAATCTCCGTATCAACTAGTTGCTCGGGTTCGTCCAGCAACCCCCTACTCTCCTGGTCACCCAGGTATCGATCAAAGAGGTGAAAAAGGGTCTTGTAGTATATGAATTCTGGGTCATGATTCTGATAGAGCTGGTTAAGGTAGGACAACACCTCATCCTTAACATCCTTCACCCGACTCTCATCATTCCAGAGCTCATCAAACCACAATTTCAGGTCGTTCAGGTCACGTCTGTCTTCCACTTTCAGATTGAGTTCAATGTTACTACTCGCTTCACTTAGCCCCAAGCCTCTCACCGTAAAATTGGAGCTGCCGAGAATCGCATTTTCCACGCCGTTCTTGGCGATGTGGTACATTTTTCCGTGCAGCATATTTGATTCCTGCATCGACCGGACCTCCACCTTATCCTTAATCCATTCAGCGCATTCCCGCGCCACCCGTTTGAGTTGAAGCTGGTTCTCCAACCGCAAACCGTCGACATCTATAATGAAGGATTTTTTCTCCGATTTGTCCGGGTCAAGCAGTTTGATGAATTGGGGTTCGCCGAACAGAAAGCGAAGGTCATTGATTTGATTCAGACATGATTTCAGCTTATCGAAAGCGTAGATGGTGAAGTAGGCTGATACAACGGAGAGCGACGAACCGTTCTCAATCTGCGACTCCAGGAACTCGCCGACTGTGCCCCGCTCGCGGTTGTCGCGGATGCCTGACGAGGATGGTGAAGTGTTTTCGTGCATGATATTCCCCTATTGTACGACGCCTTCTATGTGGGAGCCTATTCCCTATATTGTCTGAACCAGGATTTACTGGATTTTAGGATTTTCAGGATTTTTGAATGCAACTGCTCTAATTCCTGTACCGCGTAGCACGTAGGTTGGGTTGAATTATCGTATGTGTCGCGATTCGGAGATCGCTCCTACCCCATGTTGCCGGTAGGAGGGAATTCCGATTCCCGACAATGCGTCACAATCCTTGTATCGTTGAAAAGCGGGACTACGGTTTGCCTCAGTATATAATCGCATTTAACTGTTCAACCCAACCTACACTGAATTTTCCACCCTTAGTGTGCTGTGTGTGTCCTAATCCTCCTACTGCGCGATTTGGCTTCGTTTGGCTTCGTTTCGCAAAATGGGTATCATGTTTTCATCGCGGTAGCTTCTTTTTTTCATCGTCAACGGGACACGTTCGTCTGTCATCATTTACGCCTGCGGCGGCGTCAGCATGGCGGCGAGTTCTGTCGGCAACTCAACTCCAGTTTCCCGTTTGAAGTCCGGGACGCTTTCGTAGAAGTAATGAAATACTGTGATAATATCCAGCCCCATGTTCTTGGCATTTGTTAGATCTGTTCTCGCTTTTTCCCATTCCTTCAGGTGCAACTGCGCTACCCCGCGACCAGCATAAGGCTCAGCAAGGTCAGGTTTCAGTTCTATCGCTCTGTTATAATCGTCAATTGCATGGTCGATCTTCCCTTTTTTCGTGTACGCATTACCACGATTGTTATATGCAGCAGCAAGGTCACACTTCAGCTCTATCGTCTTGGTATAGCCTACGATGGCACGGTCAAAATTTCCCTTTTTGGTGTAAGCAACCGCGCGATTGTAATGTGCCTCAATAAAATCAGGTTTCAGTTGTATCGCCTTGTCATAATCTTCAATTGCGCGGTCCTCCTCTCCTTTTTCACGATGAGCCGCACCACGATTGCTATAGGGCTCGGCATAACTAGGATCGAGCTCAATCGCCTTATTACAGTCTTCGATCGCGCGGTCGTACTCGCCGGTGATGCGGTAAACCACCCCGCGATTGTTGTAAGCGATGGCATTATCCGGTTTTAGATTTATTGCCATGTTAAAATCTTCAATTGCGCGAACATGATCTCCATTATCACTGTACGCAATACCGCGATTGTTATAGGCGATCACAAAATCACGATTGAGCGCTATAGCTTTGCTATAGTGCTCAATTGCCTTATCATAATGTTCAAGTTTCGCTTGTGTTTTCATTCTCCGAATCTCCTGCTTGTTGCTGGATTGAACCGTCATAAAACTCTATACCGGCAATCTGGTGCATATCCTGATTTCTAATAAATCCATGAAGGTCGTTGTAAATGGTGTCTGTAGATATACCGTGATGTTTCTGCACGTAACTTAATATTGGTTGTTTAAGGTGTGCTGGGATAGTGATTACATCGTTGGGCTTAACGTTTGGCTTAACAAAACCTGCGGGCGGTCGAATAAACACACTCTTCTGGGCAATGATACGGTGTCGCGGGTTCTGAGGTTTTCTCTCAACTCGATTTTCGTCCTGCGCTCCTTCTCCCAAGAAAATAACCCTTCCGGGTTTGTCAGTGAAGCGATCGCAGGCAAAGAAAAGGGCTATGTGGCTATCGGTCGTAAAGTCTATAAGATTGGTGTGCCCCCCATAGTGTTGAAGTTCAGCCCAAATTTCAATTTCCCCTTGTTCGAGGGTGTAGTTTTTAGCAGAGACCAGTATTAGCTCTTCAATAGCCCGTATGTCAAAATCCTCGGTCCGCATTTTTTTCTTGCATTCACGCCAAAGGCTTGACGACACTTTTCTATGGCGTCTGGGTTCGCCGCGGTAGATGTAGTTACCACTATCTGATTTTTGTGCTATCTTACCGATGATCCCCAAAATAGCACTTAGATCATCTTGGGGATTGGATTGATTTTCCATGCTAATGATTTTTCCGCAACGATGGTCATTTCTTCATTGTTAAGATCGCAGATTGTAAGGGATTTCATCTTCGATTTAACGATCAAAGTTGATGATTAAAGATCGGATTAAAGGATGACACGGATTCAATAATCCGCGCTATCCGCTTCATCTGTTTAATCCGTGATTCAGACAATTGCCGCCTCATTGATAATCTTCTCAATGTCTGAATCGCGGATCGCCACGAATTCAGGGATGACACGGATTGAAAAAATTCTATCGCCTTTGGCTTCGTTTGGCTTCGTTTCGCAAAAAGTGTATCGCGTTTTCATTGCGGCAATTTCTTTTTCTCATTGGCTTCAGGACATGTTAGTCTGTCATCATTCACGCGTATGGCGGCGATGTCTTCGAGCGGGTTCACATTTTCTCTGTGCAATCATACAGAAACCTATCCTCAACTTAGATTTCGAGAGCGGAAATCGCATAGAATCATAGGCGTTCGTTTGTGGTAGTTGCTGATGATTCTATCACCTCAAGGGATTGCTTTCCCTTTTCCAGTATCTGTCTTTTTTTTAAAATCTGTGTATTTACAATTATGTCTAAGGAAACAGCCCAGTTGTTGCAAATCTATTTCATACATACGATAGTCACTCTCGGAAATAGCTATTGTCATTTTTTCACAGAATTTATTTTCTGAATGCGCAGCAATGAATGAGTGAATAATTTCTCTAATCATCACCTCTCTTGAGACGTTTATCCTTGCACGCCCTGTGCCCAAGACAGGTACTATAAGATGTCCTAGCTCACCCTGCTCACCAATATAATGCCAAAGTGTACCTAAACACTCTATCATTTTTTCCAATGACCCTGTGGCTACACCGTGCTCATTCATATCAGCAACTGCAACCAAATAAGTCACTCGCCCTTTGGGCTGTAGCTTTACGACAGTTCCAATCTCGTAACGTTTTTTCTTTCCTTTCCTCGTATCTTCAATCAAAGTAAACTCTTGATTTTCCAGATGTTTTTCTAGATCGTGGTCAAGATGTCCCACGTCGCCATGGTAGTAATTCTGTGTAAATTTTCCCTGCAAGCTGTGTTCAGAAATCAAACCTTCTGACATATCGGTATCGAATGTCGTGTTCGTGCTTATAACAAACGCCCCCTCAACAATATTAAAAAGATCGTCGACTCGAATTTCTATCAAAATGTCGGTTTCTGCTAATTTGTGGCTTACCGAAAGCATCTTTTTACATTTTCGCAGGAAGCAGATGATACCTATAGATAATCCGACCACAAGAATCGCAACAAGCATCCAGAGGTTACCACGCGACCATTCGGCAAACGCGGCAACGAAATGAGATAGTATCTCAATTACTATCCATATCCCGCTAATAGTATAGCACGTTGGACTTAGCACCAGCCGGTACTGCCAGCAGTTTTTCAAGTGGTTCATGGAAAGAAACAAAGGGAATTTCATAAGGCCAAGCCAGTATAAACACTTTGGTTGTAATAATACGGACCCGATTCCTCCTGCTGTTTTAAGGAATAGTGAGTCATGGTCCAATTCTCTAAAGCATATTGTAAAATAGCAGCGTTAAAACTAACATGAACAACAAGTTCATCGCGGATTACCGGCGGGCATCTTTTCGAATCTTGTTGTCTAAGTCCATTCAGATTAACGCCGATTATCGGCAACCCCAAATATAGGGCTTGTTCCATTTCCCATCGCACAAAGCGATAAAGGTATCGTGTTTGCTCTCCGATCAATACCACCAAAATCTTGCTGTTTTTCAACCTGTCCCGAAGTTGATTCCTGATTGATTCTGTTAAGCTTGTATCACGCGCAGTATTTAAATCGTGAGCATCAAAAAAATTGAAAGAGATACCATCATTTTGTTTCCAAGCCTTCATTAACCAATAGTAGTGGATGTCATTGTCGCCATCAAAACAAACGTATGTCTTGTTTCTGTAAGGCATAATATCAACGACTCTCCTTTCTTATCTCGAAGCCTACAATTATGTGCCTGATTTCATATGCTTATGTTTAGGGACTTGTCTGATCAAATGGTTAATCACCTTTACCGCCGGATTCCTCCACAATAGCGAGTTCTTCAGGGGTCAAATTGTATAATGAGTATACTATCTGATTAATCTCATTTTCAAGTTCGGATACATCGGCGTCCGGGGAGATTCGTTTGGTGCCGAGGATTCGATCGACCAGTTCAATAATTGGTGCCTGTTGCTCAGATGACACATTGGGAATCGGTAGTTTTTTCCAATCATCAGGATAAAGGTGGATATTGCTACGACGATTTGCTTTCAAGAAATTATGGGCGACAGTCGAGTTCATCACTCCAAGCAGAAACTTCACGGCAAAACGACGACTTGACATTTCAAGTTCTTCCCGATCAGGCAAGTCTGGGCGTGGCATTTCGTCACGATAGCGCGTCTGTTTTTTGATGGATCTATTACGGACGCCGGACAAGCTGTGCCACGGGATAAAAGACCACGCAGAATGATTGTGATAGAATTTCTGATTGTCATAGGCAACACGCAGTTTTTCCACTCCGGCAGCCATGTCAACTGAAATCAATTTCTCTTCCACTTCATATAGTTCAGGAAACGTTGGACGACTAAACAAGCTAGGTGCTCGTTTCGTACCCCACTCCAGCCATTTATTTGTTGCGGGAAGCCACCTCGCAAGATGTTTACCTTCTACAAACGGTTTTGGATGGCGATTATCTCCTATATCTGAAACTAAATCTCTTAACTCAAACTCACCTCGCGCTTTTTTTTCGTGGGCATGGACGACCATACCCTTTGTGATGTAGCAAATTTCCTCAAGCGATACCGCTGGCACTACAAATGACAGAAACTCGGTATCTTCCGGGAAAAAGACGCGATAAGTCAATTCACGCTGTTCGTTAGTTGGCAACAAATTGACAATACCAAATTCTGGATCATGAACACGGCGTTCTGGTTGTTGATGGCTACCGTCTGCCTTTTGAAACAAATAAGTAATGTTACGGACTCCTGCATCGAAGATTTTAATCTTACTAAAGAAGTCAAGTCGTAGGATACGACTATTTTTAAGAACCCAGTCTTGTGACTTCTGGGCATATTTGGAGTGACAATAGGCATCCGAAACAATCATTGTCGTATACCCACACGGCTTTAGTAGTTTATAACTCCGTTCAATGAAGGGAATATATAAATCCCACTTTTCCCAAAGTGTTTCATACTGTTTAGTATTTTCGATTTTCCGACGCGCCGCTAGTAAGCCCCGCGCATCCGCTCTGACATACGGCGGGTTGCCAATCGTAATATCAAACCCAACCCTGACACCAAACATCCGCTCCGGATCAAAAAAATCGGCAGTTGCATTCTGGTCGTAGGGCTTCCAACCGGCGATTTTGCGGGCTTCTTCAAGGTGGGCATCATATCTTGCCTCACGCCACTCATACTTCTTCTGTTCTTCTTTTAGTAGCTGTTGGCGGTGTTCTGGGGTGGGAATTTGATTAACTTTTCGCTTTATTTCTCGCTGCTGAATCGCCTCCCATTTCGCTTTCTGGCTACCCAATTCCTTTTCCAACTGCTCGCGGCATGCCTCCTCACGCTTTTCAAGGTTAAGTTTCTCTGTTCGATTGTTTGCGAGGAAATACTTTTCACGAATTCTCTCGATTTCTCGCAGCCAACGTTGTACCGCGTCATCTTGAAGTAGCGATGTGCCTCCGGATGACTGCAAGCCAATCAGCGTATTTGCGGCGACGAAGCGGGTTTCCAGATTCGGCAGGGGCTTAATTCCGAAATTGTCGGCGGTCTTATCGGGCACCTGCTCAATGGCAAGGGAGATAAAGAAGCGGAGTTTGGCGATTTGGCACGCTACAGGTTGAATATCTACGCCGAAAATACTGTTCTGAATCAGATACAATTTTCGCCCAAAGTCGGAATCTCGATACCGTTTGAACGTTTCGTCGATTTCGAGAAGTTCTTCAGGTCGCGTTTGGTCATCTATTGTATCAAAAGCATCCGCCGCCTTCTGTGCGGCACGGTCTTTCTGTAATTTTTCCCAGCGGTTATTGTCGGGATCAAGGCGCCGCAGTGCGAGGGTCAGTTTGTGTAGCACACCCATCGGAAAAGCACCTGAGCCGACCGCTGGATCTAGTATCTTCAGTTCCGAAATTGCCCGCACAAGCCCGTCTGTTTCATCGTCATCAATCCATTCGCTAGCGTCGTCAAATGCCTCTGCATAATCAATCAGATAGCGCAAGCGCTCCTTCCACAATTTTTCATCGCCATCCGTTGGCGATACTTGCCCTGCCAGCGTTGCGACCAACGCCTCCTCCACCATGTAGTCCACAATGGGACGCGGGGTGTAGTAGGAACCGGTCTGTTTACGTTTGGATTTTCCGGTTTCGGGGTTGTATGTGGCGAGCAGGTTTTCAAACACTCTGCCTAGCAGTTCAGGATCCAGCGCGACCTCTTGCTCGATCGGCGTGCTTTCCTCGACGGTAAACTTGTAGTGTTTCAGTAGAGGAATCAAGCCACGGTTCCTATCAAAGAAGAGACGGTCGGGAATGCTCAGCATACGATAGTGCACATCAGAGAAGCAGTCAATCCGATAGCCGCCATCTTTTGTTCCCTTGAAACTGTCGAGGCAATCAAACAAACCGCCGTTGACGAACGGCGTCTGGGCGAACAATGCTAGCAGTTCATTGGGATCGTTTATCTGATCTTTGTAGCGATACCGTGAGAAATTGCGATGGCCTGGGTTGCCCTCTTTGCTAAACTCACGCTTACCTATCTCTGTGTTGAGTGTGGCGAAAAACAGGTTCTGTAGCACGGCGCGGTAATAAGAATCGCCGGTGTCCCGGTCATAGTCCTTCAGAAGCTCACGGATTCTATCCTCATTGAACAGTTTTTTCGCAATTAGTCCCTTCTCCTTAATAAACCAGACGAAAAGCATGCGCGTGATTAAGCGGATGACGTGTTCCTGCGGGCTTAACGTCTTCGTTTCATCTGCTGGAAACTTCGCTTCTAACACCGCCCATTCAAACCAGTTGAACAGCTTTAGGTAAAACTGCCTATTGAGCACTTCGGTGTCTAGCGTGTTTCTCCACGCCTCATGAAGTTGCGGGAAATCTTTGAATTTGTGCTTCTCATATAGCTCAGCAATCGAGAGGTCAAACAGAATGTCGATGTGCGCACGGTGAGGATCGGCGATGTTGATGTCCTTGATGAGCGATACCTTTTCGAGGACATCTTTGTCTTTTTTGCGCTTATGCAGCCTGCGATCGATAACCGCGAATGTGAGCGTATTCCCGTGTTGTAAGAGAATCATAGCGGGCATCGGCGTGAGCTTGTTGATTTCGCGTGTGATTTGAGAGAGTTGAGTGCGGTTGTATTGAGCGCCGCAGAGCTTTAGGGCGAAAAAGAGAAAGGATTCCATTCGTGTATCGTCAATGCCACCGCCTGCGAATTGGAATTCGATTTGCTCGTTAGCGTCAATATCCTCATCCATCAACTGGAACAGGAGGTCAACCGATTCCCATTCTTCTGTTAACGCTCGTTCGGGCTTGAAGTCCTCCTCGTCGTCAGGATTCAATGCGGAAAGAAACCCGTCGGCAGTGTTGGGTTCAAGGCCCATCCTCCGTTCGCTGCGGTAGCCGAGAACGTTGATGAGGTGTCGCGCGTTTTCGGCGAGGTTTCCATCGCTGAAGCGTTTTAGTACTCTTTCGATTTCTTCTTTCGGTTGGTTCATCCTAGGATTCTCCGAGGTAAAAGTACCTGACCCCCTCTAGCTCCCCCTTAGCATGGGGGAGAATGTTGGCTTTTGACTATTACAATTTTACTTATTTTGTGAGCATTTGTACTTCCAAAAAACTGTGCAATGAGGCTCAAACGCTAGACAGGGAACGGGTTTCTGGCATTGAGCATTCTTGAGCATTTGAAAAAATAAGTTGAGAATGCTCATTTCTCGACTTCTTCGCAAGTATTAACATGAAAAACGTTGGGTTTCGCTAAATCATGACGAATCTCAAAGAAAATTAGTTGCCGTAACCGATGCGCCATTTGTGGCTTGTTTTACAAAACTCGCTCTACCCAACCTACAAAAACTTCGTAGGAACAATCAAAGAACGTTGGGCTAATTGACCCCCTCTAGCTCCCCCTTAGCAAGGGGGAGGATGTTAGCTTTTGACTATTACAATTTTACTTATCTTGCGAGTATTTTGTACATCCAAAAAAGTGTGCAATGGGGCTTTAAGCCAGACAGAGAGCGGGCTCCAAGCGTCGATTATTCTGAAGTCCCAGGGAAAATAAGTTGAGAATGCTCATTTTCAATTCGCACATAATCACCTCGCGTCGAGATGGCTGCTGTACCAGAGATCGCCCGATGGCGATTTCTCTGAATCATCATTATTCACGTCGAGATCGTCGCTCGCGCGGCTAATCGTGGAGAAGCCGTCTTCACCCTTTTCGAGAATCCAGACCTCTTTCGGCTCTAACAGATCGATAAAGTACGGCTGATGCGTCGTAATGAAGACCTGGGAGCCGCCTCTGTGTCCGCGGACAAATTCGCGGAACTGATTGGCTAGGGACTCTAAGAGCTTGTGGTACAAACCGTTCTCCGGTTCTTCGATGCAGAGAAACGGGGGCGGTGTCGGGTCTTTTAGCAGCAGGAGGTAAGCGAAGACCTTGAGCGTTCCGTCCGACATCTGCTGGGCGTAAAAGGGAGACTGAAAGCCTTTGTCGTTGAACCTGAGCAGCAGCCGCCCGTCACTGGTTTTTTCCGTGTCAATCCGGTCTATACCCGGAATCTTATCGGCAATCTCTTTCAGAATCGCACCAAAACGGCGCGGGTGTTCGCGCGCCATGAATTGCACGACGTTGCCGAGGTTATCGCCGTGGATATTGAGATGTTGCTGGGGACCTGCGCGCGGTAAGCTGCGGGCTGCGTCCGGGGTGAAGTAGCTTAGATACCAGCCCTCAATGAACTGGCGAAACGCGGAGATTCGCGGGTGTTGTTTCAAGGCGCCGAGCGTGGCGATGCCGAGCTTGCGCCGGTCTTCCAATTCGATGATTTCGGTCTCGCTGGATTCGTCCGCGATAATCAACTTGATGAGTTCTGGGAAATCGAGCTGCTCCATCTTTTCGTCAATCTGATGCCCCGCCTGTTCGCCCTTCCATGCCACACCTTTGCCACCGTTCAGTAATAGGAAAGAGAACGGACGTCCGTATTTCTGACCTTTCCGGCGTTGTCTAAGGCGTTCTCTTAACACATAGGGGCGATCGAACTCGTCTACCGCGATGGCAATCTCGTAGGTCATGGGTCGGGCGTTTCCGTGTTCTCTGTAGTACACCGCGAACTCAATGGGCCCCGGCTCTCCTTGCGTTCGGATTTGCTCGAATCCGCCGCGTCCGCGTGCGTCACACGCCTCCTCGACGCCGGACTTGAGCGCGTCCGCAAGGAACCCGAACGCATCGAAGAGCGCGCTTTTGCCGACACCGTTCTTGCCTATGACCGCAGTCATGAGGGTGAGCGGTTGCATTTCCCGCTGGTTCCACAGGCGCCCCAAAGTTACATCTTTGAGTACCTTGAAGTTTCTTACTCTGAACCCTTCTATCTTTGGCATTCTTACAGTCCTGATTGACAGAGTGCAAATAATTGCACGTCTACAATCTACGACGACGTATTTACTCAAGCGTAATCCGTGCCATAATCTTCTCAGCTAACTCTTTGAAATCTTGACGGGCGGCATTTGCAGCAACGGCGTGGCTGCCGATAGCTCCGTCGGCTGGGGTTAGGTGAAAAATTGGTTTTCGCGCTTCTTGCGCCATCGGCACCAGGCTTCGGTAGTGCTTAACGGTGGCGAGGGCGTTTTCTGTATCCTCTTCTGGTGTCGCAGGGAAAGGCCCGTCGTTCTTATTCCGCAGGTTCCGCGCATATTCCTCCGGCATCCGGTTGACCCATTTGTCATACGCTTTAACGGGACGGCCCAAACGGACACTGTGCTGCTGTACTACATAACCTATCGGTTGAATTGATCCACTAGGTATAGGTAAGTCAGGGATAGGGTTGCGGTCATGTCTATCCTTCCATCCGGTGCGCCAAACTTCTAGTGTTGGGCCGAGGTTCCGCAGTCCTTGAAGCGAGAATAGATCGGCGCCAAGGGGAACGATAACGTAATCCGTCGCTACTAGCACCGCCCTATTCAAAGCGCCTAGATTAGGACCAACGTCTACCAAAACTATCTCGGTCTGATTATCTTCCGCTGCTTTTTGCAAAATGCGCCATAGCGCCGAAATCACACGGAATCCGCGTGGACTACGGTCTAGGCACGCCGGCCATTGGCTCGAAAGTTCGTCTTCGGTGGCAGATAAGGTTAGGTCTCCTACGATGAGGTTTAGTGTCTGCGATATCCGCTCCAAGTGAGGTTTCTCTATGTCTCCTGTCCCATCCAAAAGCGGTTGGATTGCGCTATAGATAGTTTTTCGCGGTCCATCGTCAGGCCACAATACTTCTAGGCGTTCCTCATTGATAAACATGCTGGTAAGGTTAGCTTGCGGGTCGAAGTCACAGGCAAGCACGCGATGACCGATGTCGGATAGCATCCACGCCAGATGATAAACAAGGGATGTTTTGCCGACTCCGCCTTTATTGTTAAAGAAGGTTAAAACTGGAACAGGCATTATCATGTCCTCACAGGACTTCTCGCTGAATTGATTGTGGCGAGCACGTAACCGTTTTTCACATTGAATTTCGCTTTCGGATGACCTGCTTCTTCGAGCAACTTTTGAGCTATCGGTATTCCTGCGCCAAATCGTTGCACATAACCGAGGTTTTTCATCGCCTCCGCCAGATTGGGGTTGCGGTAATCGGTAACTCCTGGCATCCCGAAATTCTCGGCGGTCACCGCCCCGAACGCGCCACCAGGACTCAATACCTCGATGCGATCGTTGAACCAAGACACGCGAATCGGCGCATTGGTTGCTTCGTAGGTTCTGTGCATCACCGCATTCCGAGCAATCTGTTGCAACGCCGCGATGGGATAAAGCGGTGTCTGTTGTTCGACGACGCTCCTTGTAAATTCGACCGCGGTGCGATTGTGGGAGCTCAGTTTGTCTTCGAGACGGCGAATCAGGTCCGGAATTGCGCCGCGAATCTCCTCGCCGTCAATAATATTGTCCGTTAGTGCGCTGCCATCAATTCTGAGGAACTGCACGTATGCGCCCGGCAGAAAGTCCTGTGGGGTTTTGCCGAGCACGAGTATTCCCAACACAGTCGCGGTTCGTTCATTGATTGAAGCAATCATCTTCGTTGCTGCCAGACGTTCCTCGAGCGTACGTTCATTGGCTTCTAGTATCTCTGGGGCAACAGCCCGCGGTAGATATTCGTTCTCGAACTGAGCGAGGTTTAAGTCGGAGACGCCAGCGGTGGGGACGGGATGCAGGTCGAAAGGGATGTCTCTATATCGCCGCTTTTCGTTGAGAATTCCTTCCTCCTGTGGCGTAGCGATGCCGCGACGCGGACCAATGCGGATATGGATGTTACCTTTTAATCGAACTGGCGACGAGTCGGAGGGTAGCACTGCGACCACGGCAACTTGCTTACCACCCAACACACGCTTCTCAACGGTCAGCGATGGCGGCGGCACGATATTCCCATCGGTTTTCATATCAGCCAACTGCCGGAGGATCTCGTCCGTGACAGCTAGCCCCGCGATAGTTTTGTCGTTCTTTACCCCTACGAAAACAAAGCCTGGTTTTTCATGGTGCGGCAAATCGTTGGCAAATGCACATATGGTTTCCCTTATGTATTTCGGAGCACTTCCGGACAAAGACTCTTTGAACTCGACGCGGTCAGATTCATCGCCTTCGATGATTTGTAGCAACCCCTCATCTGTGAGATATGGCATTTCAATTCCCATTCATTTTGATGCAGTTTTCCGATTGTGCCTTGGAGACCAACCCGCCATGTAATGCGTTAAAGGTTTTCGAATTAATGACTTGATGAGATTGAGTTTGAAACGGACCTGCGCGAATTGATCGTTGGGACTTGGGGAATCATCATGTACGTCCCTCCCACGCCAAGAGTGTTTGGACTCTTTGTAGAACTGCGTCTACTGTCTCGGTGGGCAAAGGACATATCAACTCTGCGTTTCTCGCTCGCCAATTGATGCTCTTGACCTGATCCGCGAGAATAACGCCCGTCACATCCCGCCCCGCGGGGATGGTGACCTCAAATGGATAGCCTTTTTCTTGATTGGTTATTGGACAGAGAATCGCCAAACTGACCTTGCTGTTATAAGCTCTCGGTGAAAGCACAACGGCGGGACAGCGTCCGCTTTGCTCACGCCCGGCGTTGGCATTGAAGTCAATCCATACTACATCGCCGCGCTGAGGGACGTACTCGGATAAAGTTACCATGCTTCGCCGCCTACCGTGCTGCTAGTGTCTACTTCACCGTGCAGGTTCTGGTCCGTTACTTGGGCTAAAAGGTAATCTAGCGCTAGACCGGGTGGCCTCATAGGCACGATGACTAACTTTGTCCCACGAAGCGATAGATCGACGGGTGAATTATGTTCAAGTCCAATCTGGTTCGCAAGCGGTTTGGGGATTCGCAGTGCTAAACTATTGCCCCATTTCTGCACACGGGTTTCCATGTCTCTCCTCCTTCAGATTGTAGATACAATGAGTATACATAAAAAATCGGAATTTGTCAAGACAGATTTAAGGCATGGCGGATCGTGTAGATTAACGACCAGAACAACTGTGGGAGGAACATCTCGGGCTAGGCAGCCCCACCTACAGATTAGAAATCTCTTTTACAGGTAATGTTAACACGTAGGGGGAAGCGCGAGCAGTTCTTTCAATTTCTGGGACCGGTAGGCAAAGACTTTCTCTAGGTCCGGGGCAACGAAGAACTTTTGGATGAGCAAGCCGCCGAAGACTGCGTACTCAACCTCGTCTCTGACCAGCGTGCCGTCGGGGACTGGAACGAAGGTGTGCGAGTGAATCCAGCGGCGGTAGGGGCCCAGGCGTTGTTCATCGACGAAAGTGTGCGGCGGGTTCCAAGCGGTTATCTCGCTCTGCCAACGGATGGGAATACCGCGCAGTTTCAGGCGATAGTCGATTAGAGTTCCAACCTTCATCTCAATCGGAGCGGGTGTCAACACACGGAAATGCAGCCGCGGCGGCGTTATCTCAGCGAGGTTGTGGGCATCTGAAAAGAAGCTGAACAGTTCGTCCTGCGGCTTCTGGATTTTCTGATCGGTTTTTAGGTGGAAGGTTTTCATTTGCTTCGAGTTTGGCGCGTAACCGAGGAATTCTTGATTTCTAACGACAGGGATTGGTGCATCTCAGGCAGTGGGTACGCCCGCTGAGCGCAGCGATTTGAGAATTTTGGACACGGCTTTGTTTTTCTTGTTAATCGCTAGTGCTGCCTCACACGCTACGATTGCGCGTACTCCTATCGCACTGTCCTGTGTGGACTGATAGGCAAACGCACAAATCTTCGCGGCGGCGGTGTGATATTCCGCTAGATCCACATCCTTTGAAAACCCTGTGGATTGCGTCAGCGTAGATGTGCCGACATGGTCGGAGATGCGGTCTAGCGTCGCTAACCCCGCCGTCCAAGCTTCGGATTTCGCTTCAGAGACTACTTTGCAATAGAGCAATTGTGGTGTGGAATTGTCCAACCAGTACGCCTGTTCGTAGCAGGCAGCGGCTTCGTCGTAGACCTCATTGGCATCGTGTAGTTTCGCCAATTCACTATAGAACGCATACAGTCCACTATGGGTAATGGCGTACCGATTATGCGCCGTATGAATGAGCCAATCTCTCTCCTCGAGGTACTCGATTGCGGAGTTCTTGTCATCTTCCGTGATGATGATGTCGGTGAGTAGGTGAACCGCAACAGCGGCGTTTGGGTAGATTTTTGTGCGGCTCTTCATCAATGGATAGGCTTGCACGGCTTTGTCCATCTGGAGCAGCTTAAACCCTGTGGCGATTCGGAAAAGGGAGACAATCTGATCGCTATTTTTTCGATCCCGCTCGTCAACAATTATCTCCTGATTTTCGGCGATGTGGTGATTGAGATCCCCGAATTCTGCCCTAATCTCCGCATCGGTTGGATTCAGTTGAATCGCACGTCCGAGAAACCTTTGGGCGGTAAACACTTCGTTCCAGCTTCGGTAGATTCTCGCAAGATAAAAGTTGGCTTGGGCGTGGATTTCGGGTTCCGCCTCGACGGACAAGATGGTTTCCCAAACCTGGATGGCTCTCGGGAAGTTGTCCTCCTTTTCCAGCGATTGGGCGTAGTGGACAAATTTGACTATGTCAGAGCGAACCTGATTTTGGGTGGATACGTAGTTTTTTTGCATTGAGACGGGACCTGATTTTTTTGTATTAAGCAAGGGGATAGTAGATGCCAACGACGCACCTTACCCCCTCTAGCTCCCCCTTAGTAAGGGGGAGAAATTTAACAAGTGTTGGGATTCTCTAGATTTGGGAGGTAAACACACTATCGCGGTCACTATCCGTTTCCTTGATCGCTCTACCCAACCTTCGAGGCTGTGTTGCACCGCACCCCCTCTAGCTCCCCCTTGGCAAGGGGGAGAATGAAAGATGCTCTACCCAACCTACGGGACTACGGGACTTGTTCAGAACTCCAATTTTCCGTTTCGTTCGCAAATGTATCAGCGAGATCTTCGGCGATGGTGTCTTTAATGAGATTTATTAGGTGTTCGCGGAATTTCATCCAATCTTGTCCACGTCTCGTAAAACGGTATGGACCGTCAATTTCGACAAACATGGTATCGTTGGGTTGGGATAGCGATTCGTGGTAGCGTGTTACTTTCATGACTTTTTCCTCTTGATAAGTGACGCCGAATCCGGATTGCGGGGCTTAGGGTTCGGTGCGGAGTGTCCAATTTTGAATCTCCCAGCGGGATTGGAGCGCAATCCGCCGAAAGGCCTTGCTGGGATTGACAGCGACCGGATGATCTACGCATTGCAGCATCGGCAGATCCGCACTGCTATCGCCGTAGGCATAGCTCACAGTGAGATCGACGCCATGACGTTCAGCGAACTCTGTGACTACGCGAGCCTTTTCTTCCCCACTCAGCGGCGGTGTTGTGAGCTCACCTGTGAATTTTCCGTCCTCGTCGTGAAGCTGTACCGTTAAGGCATGGTCACATTGAAGAAAATCAGCGAGCGGCTGGATGATAAAGTCGAGCGACCCGCTCACAAGAACGACCAGATCGCCGCGGATTCGGTGTTCACGGATGCGATCTAACGCAGCGGGGAAGATTTTCGGGCGGAGGAGCGTATCAAATTTTTCGGAAGCGAGCCGACTGAGTTTCTCTACATGCAGACCTCGGTAGTTTCGGTAGAACACTTGGTTGAATTTTGTGCGACTGGCTTTATCGAGAAAGAGGTAGTAGAGAATCTTGGGGGCGAAGCGAATCAGCCACAACAGGCGCAAAGCGGGATGAAGCAGCGGCAAGCGGAGCGAAACGTAGTAGTGGACAATGGTGCTCTTGACGATGGTGCCATCGACATCGAAGAAGGCAGCCGTTTTTTGTTCATGCGGCTGGATTATTGACATCGGCCTCAACTCCAGTTTGAAATGTTCTGCGTAACACACGGGTTACTCACGCATTGTGCATATTCACCCGCAACTCCTCGATGCGTCCTCTCACTTCATCAACAAACGCTCGATAGGCTTCATGATTGATTGTCGCACCGCCTTCGGAGGAATGGAGCGTCATTGGCTCGCCAAACACCACTTTAATTGACTTCCTGCGCGGCAGGTGTTTCCCTTTGGGCAGCGCTTGATATGCACCGTCGATATAGGTTGGGATTATCGGCGCCCCAGTTTCACGCGCGAGCAAGCCGAGACCCGCTTTGAACGGTTGAAGTTCCCCCGTGACGGAGCGTGTGCCCTCCGGATAGATGAGTAAGCATCGGTTTTCAAGCATGGTTTCATGCGAAGCTCGGACATCTTGTAGAAACTGTGAAAAGTTGTCTTTCCGCTCGAAAGGCAGAAACTTAAACAGTTTTCCAAAGAACCACGCTTTGAAGCGGGTATTAAAGAAGTAATCTCTTGCGGCGAGGATTTTGATGCCTCTAGCTGCTTTGCCTAGGGCGGTGACAACTGCGCCGGTATCTAGGTGACTTGAGTGATTAGCGACAAAGATGCACGGTTGCCCGCGCGGAATGTTCGCCGTTCCGTAGGTTTTTATTGAGAAATAACCCTTATATGCTAAACGCATCCCGAATCGTAAGAGCCGCGTTTTAATCGACATGTGCGGCAGACCAATCTCCGTGAAGGACGATCGTTCAACACGGGGAGAGTAGGCCGTACCGCTCTCAACGTTGTGGAGGTCGGGTTGGGCTTGCAGGGCTTTGACTGTTTTAATTACATCCCCAACGGTCCGAATCTGCGTAACCATCTCGTCCGGAATAGGAAGTTGGAGTTTGGCTTCCAGCAATAACAACAATTCCACCCGCGCAAGCGAATCCAATCCGAGATCTGAGTCTAAGTGATCTTCCAAGCGAATCCTTTCAAGCGGCAGGCGCGACAACCGGCTCAATTCCGCAGCGATGGCACCCTCCCAACCCTCAGAAATCCAATCAGGTTGCGTTGAGGGTTGTGCTTCGTGAGGATCGGCGGCGGCGATCGACGAGGTACTTCCCCCCGATGCAGCATTGTCTCGTGTCTTCTCGGAAAGTTGCTCCAGCAGCATCTCTTTAACGCGACGCCGGTGAATTTCAAATGTCGGCAGTTTGGGCAACTCAGATTCCCAGAAATGAGTTTTGTGGAGACGTTGGTAGCTGGGCAGGTCGCGCGCACACTTCTGAAGATGCTGGCGAATGGCAGCTTCGACCTCCGCTGGCTCGGGTTTACCTCTACGATTCGGAACAATGACAGCGTGAACTTCTTCGCCGTGCGAATCACCGATATTTACACCGACCACGCAGATTTCCGCGATATCCGGGCTGTGATGATAGAGCTCCTCAAGCTCAACCGGATATATGTTTTTACCTGCACTTGAGACGATGACATCTTTGAGGCGCCCGGTGATATAGAGATAGCTGTCCGCATCGACATAGCCGAGATCTCCCGTATACAGCGTCCCCTCTCGCATCATGTGCTCTGTCGCCCCTTGGTTGCGATAGTAGCCTGCCATTATGCTAGGACCTTGCGCGATAATCTCGCCAATGCCGTCGGCGTTGGGGCGATGAATCTGAACTTGTGTGCCATTTACGGGAACGCCGGCTGATGCCCGCTTACTCTTGTGATGAGGATTCACAGTTAGCACGGGCGCTGTTTCAGTCAAGCCGTATCCTTGATAGATTGTCAACCCGAAACGCTGGAATGCGTCGTAAATCTCAGTGGACAGCGCAGCACCGCCACTTACGAGGACGCGCATGTTACCGCCTAGCGCAGTTTGAAACGCTTCAATCACCGCTTCATCGGGCGGGGAATCCATATCTGTGGGAGATTTCACAACATAGCGCATGATTGTGTCGTAAATCAACTTGAACATACGCGGCACGCCAATCACGACGGTCGTCTTTGTCTCCTGCATTGCATCCAGAACCACCGTCGGCTTGAGTGTATTGGGATAGGTCACCGTGGCGCCGCCATAAATCGACATCAGAAAACAGCAGGTAAACTCCAGCGCATGATGCAATGGCAATATTGACAAGAACTGGTCTGTATCGCGGGGCGGCAACGCATGCGCAACAGCGAGAACGTTTGCGATAAAATTCTTGTGTGAGAGCATGACTCCCTTTGCCTCGACCGTAGTGCCCGCTGTAAAGATTATTGAAGCGATTGTGTCAGGCTGTATATCCACGTCGGGGAAGTCGCCAGTTGCTTCTGGCTGATCAGGGTCACTCCCGTCGAATGAAGCAGATTGCGATTCCTGCCTATGCTCAAACTCAACCGGTTGACAGAGATGATTGATGTTCAAGAGGGCTACCGACGGTGTTTCATCGGCGGACTGGAGCATGGCGTGGTTTAGATGACTAGCAAGCGTCTCCGAAGTTAAAATGGCTTTTGCACCAGTAAAATTGGCAAGCGCAAAGATTTCACCCTCCGGGGTTTGTCGATCGACCGGAACAACAGTGATGCCAATCTGCACGGCACCCAAATAAGCGATACCCCATTCTGGTTGGTTCTCCGCAAAGAGGATGAGGCGATCGCCTGTGCGATACCCACGATTCCAGAGTGAACAGGCAATTCGCCGCGAAATGTCATAGAGTTGGCGATAGGAATATCGTACCCATTTGTCTCCGGTTTTCATTTGGAGCGCTGTCTTGTTTGGATAGGCTTTGGCTTGGTCGGCAATCAGGTCTGGAATGGTTCGATATGGGAATTGTGAATTGCCGCTAGTATCCTCGGTTCGGCTGCTGTCGCCCTTTTCGCTTCGTTCAGGTACGGGTTTTTGCCGCTCGTCGCTTTCAAGTTTGAGGATGTGCCGCTTGATGCCCGGAATATGAACCTTCTGAAGGTAATGCCTCCAATCAAATCGCGAGACATCAAAGTTGAACCGCTGTTGATCCGACGGTGTGAGCGAACGAAACAGCTCCTCCGTCTTGTCGGTTTCAAACTCAAAACTCAAGCGTGTGTATGTGCCGTAGAGCCGGATATAATTCTGCAACCCCTCAATCGCATTCTGCATCACCCCAATGCGACGGTTGGCTTTCGCCGCCGATTTCAGTGGGAACCGGCTGAGCATCCGACCGCTCACGCCAAGCATGAGATACTTGAGACGAAACTGACGTTGAAATTTCTCCAAGCTCGGATATTTCCAGACAGGAACCGCAATCGGCTTCCCTTTATCTAACATGGGAGACTGGACGAAGTAGTCGTGGGTTGCCGTTACGATTCCGTGGAAGGACAATGGATTCCGCGATCCCGTCGCCACATGATAAACCTCGATCCCGCGTTTTCGGTATGTTTGAAAAGTTATCGCCAAGATGGCATTGACAACGAGGTCAACGGGGATAATGTCGGTAATGGCTTCAGGTTTGCCGGGAAAATCTGGGAGCCGCCCTTTCGCGAAACCGATTATGATCGGATCAGCCATGCGGAAACCGTCAAGCCAACCGGGTTCGGGCTCCTCAAGGCTACTTTCGATAATTGAAGGGCGAACAATTGCTGTCGGCAAATCGCCTTTTACCTTGGCAATCATCTGTTCACCGAGGGATTTAGTGTAGGTGTAGGTATCGTTCCAGCCGCGCGACTTCGCCCGTTTTAGACCTTCCTCTACCAAACGGGCTTCGATCCACTTGTTCCGAACCGTTTCAATCTGTGCGTCGAGTTTCTGGCTCTTCCTTTTCCCGCCCCCCAATTGCCGTTGGGCTTCGCGACGGAATTGAACGGTCCACGAGGCATGGTGCGCTTCAGCACGCACGCCTTCGCTAAGTTGTAATATGTCGTCAATTTCCGCTTCAAGAGTGCCGGGAATCGTATCACCTGTTTCTACACGATGTTCCTCGGCGTAAATTTCATACGGCTGATGCAACACTTCAGCGACTTTTCCCGGTCGTATTCCACAGACGTAAGCCGTCGAAACATGAATCAACACTGCGTCGTTGCAGCTTTTTGCGAACTCAACAGCGTATTTTGCGCCGAGCGTGTTGCTCCGCAAGGACGCATCAATGGCTGGATCGAATTTTACAAGCCCTCCACCATTGATGAAAATCCCTACTTCGCTCCTTAGGCGCTCATAGTCGCCATCGGACAGACCGAGCCGTTCTTCTGCGAGGTCACCGTCTACAGCGAAGACTTTTTCACGGATCCATCCATCAAACTCAGTCTCGTGAATTTGCCTCAATTTTGCGAAGACACTGGAAGTGAAAACCTCCTCTTCCAACCGATCAGCCGCGGAACGAACTTTACCGTTGGGCTCTGTGCGACTTCGAATTAGCAGGCAGATTTTATTGATATCGGGGACATCCGTAAGAATTTTAGCGAGCAACGGTTTGCCGAGGAATCCTGTGGCTCCCGTAATCAAAACAACTTTATCGCGGAAAAAGTCAGGAATTGTATTCATTTCGCTTTGGTATTTTGGTATTTTAAAAAAAAGACAGTCAATCGACCAACGTCTTCGGAAAGGAGAGGCGCGCCGCAGAATGGACCAGTGACGTTTGGTGAGTCAGACGCGATGCCTTTAGTATAAAGGAAAAGGTGGGTTTGTGTCAATGCAAAACCCAATCGTCCGAGACATCATTTGAAAAAACGAAGAATCTCAAGAAAACGCAAGGAGATGGGGGCCGCTAAAGGAAGCGTGAACTCCCTTGATTAAGGGGATAAACCGTTTTGATTAAAGTATTGCGAAAGAGAATGGCAGGAACTGGTAATTATAGCGTAGAATTGCGCGGCGATTCTATGCTATAATAGCTATCTTGACTGCCTTGACGTTATGGAAACGGGAAAGGATCCTTGAAAGGTTAATCATCTTTCATAATAATGGGAACAATGGATAGAATTATACTCAAGGGTCTTCGATTTCACGGATATCACGGCGTTATGGAATCCGAACGCCAAGTTGGTCAGAAGTATGAGATTGATGCAGAATTAACGTGCGATCTCTCCTTGGCGGGAGTGACCGACGAACTTGCCCACACAATTGATTATGGACAGGTTGTTAATCTGATAGTTGAAATTGGCACTCAGCGGTCAATTCAACTCATTGAGACGATTGCCGAATCAGTTGCGTCAGCGATTTTGGAGCAGTTTCCTGTCTATGAAGTCCGGATCGACGTTAAAAAGCTATCTCCCCCAATGGCGCAGGAATTGACCTATGCTGGCGTCAAGATTCGGCGAAAGAGCAACTCTCAAGCGTGAACAGAGTGAGAAGATTTACTTTAGACTCTGACCCCCTCTCGCTCCCCCTTGGCAAGGGGGAGGATATTTATGCTAGCTTGGCAAAGGGAAGTACCTTTGCAGAGACCTCCAAAAAAACTGAGCGAATTGTACCAACTGGGATAGCGTGTGTTGAAGGTATCTTATGAAAAACTGCTTGTAAAACTTATATCGATTAAGTATTATTTTGGGGTTTGGATTACATAGACGAAAATCGACAAGATATTGTTAGGAGAATTTACGCTATGATGGTTTTTCTGAGGGAAAAGTTTATTGCGCAGATATTTATGTGGGTTATTGCAATTGTTTTTGTAATTGGTTCTCTTTTGCTGTATTCCTCGATGTCAGGGAACTCGAGTTCTGGACCTGGCGACGACGTCGTCGTCCTAGAGATTAACGGAGAGAAAGTGCGGCGCGGCGAATTTGAACGGCGGGTCAAGAACCAATTAGAGAGACGACAACAGCAGAATCCGGGAGGATTGACGATTGAACGCGAGGACATTGAGCAGCAGGTGATCGATCAGATTATTCAAGAGCAGGTTCATTTGAACAGCGTTGAGATTAGCGATGCTGAAATTGAGACCGGTCTTCGCGGCGATTATTCTCAGCTTCTGACTGCATACAATGCGTCCAAATCGGAAGGGAGGAACTACATCCGCCAAGTCGTTCGTCTACAAATGAGTTTTGAAGCTCTACGCAGCCAGTTTGAGGGACTAGATCTCATCACAGATACAGAGATTGAGAATGAGTATCGTCTCCAGAATGATAAGGCGAAGTTGAAGTACATCCAATTTCAACATACGGAATATACGAGCGCTATCGAAGTGGAAGATGCCGAAGTTGCCACCTATTTTGAAGAACACAAAGAGAATTATAAAATCGACGATCGAATTAATTTGCGGTTTATCAAACTCGATCCTAAGGACTTTGTCACAGACGAATCAGTACGTGCGTACTACGATGCACGTGAACGTGAATTTACAACCCCTGAAGTGGTAAAAGCGCGCCATATTCTCGCGAAATTTCCGGATGGCGCATCGGATGAACAGAAAGCTGAAGTCAAGACGAGAGCGGAAGAACTCCTAGAAGAAGTGAAGACTAAAATCGAGGCGGGGACGAATTTTGCCGACCTCGTGAAAACGCATTCCGAAGACACCGGCTCCGCTCAATCGGGAGGTGCATTGAGAGGACGTGACCCGAAACTACCGCCGGGAGATTATTTTGCCCGCGGCGACATGGTGGCACCTTTTGAAAAAGCGTGTTTTGACCAATTGCAACCCGGTGAGGTGAGCGACCTAGTTGAGTCGCAATTCGGTTTTCACATAATCAAATTGGAAGAGAGGAGACCGGAAGAGATTCAGACCTTCGATCTAGCCGAGCGAGAAATCAGGGATAAGTTAATCCAGATTGATGGAGCTGACGAAGCGAAGACAGTGGCAGAAAATCTGCTATTCGACGTTGAATTTCAGGATTTTGAAACGGCGGTCAAAGGAGAAAGATATAAGGAACTGTCGATTTCTGTGCAAGACACGGGACTGTTTTCTCGTGATGCGACCAATATCCCGCAAATTGGGTCGAGATGGGCATATCGCGGTCTAATTGATAAGGTGTTCAACATGGAAGTGGACGTAAGCGACATCGTCGAAGAGAAGAAAGGGAATGAGGACATCGAAGCCTATTTTGTTTCGAGGGTACTTGAGAAGAAGGTTGGAGGCATCCCTGCGCTTGATGACACCTGGACTGCAATTCCGAAACGTACCGTCAAAGAACAAGTGGTTGAAGACATCAAAAAAGAGAGAGCCAAACATATGGCGCTGGAGGATGCACAAAGATTGTTCAGCCTCCGCGATGGCGATGAGTCGCTCGAAGAACTACTAAAGAAGTATGACGCGCCGGAAAGTGTGACCAAGAAAGAGCGATCCGTTGAGGAGAGTAACTTGTTCACCATCTCTCCAACTAGCGATTATGTTTCAGGGTTAGGAACATCGCGCGAGGTTATGTTTGCGGCTTTTAACATGGAAATTGATGCAGTTGGCGGACCCTATGATGGCAATGACGGCATTTACATCATCCAATTTGTAGAGCGTCAGGAACCGGACATGGAAAAATTTGAAAATAACCCTGCTGAGAGAACCAAAATCCGCCGGTCACTGCTTCAGTCGAAGAAAAGCCAGCTTTTCAGCAACTGGTACAATACGGTGAAAAAACAGGCGCAGATAACGGATAAGCGTTCTGAATCAGGCTAACGCCCCATGTTAGGTTGCGGTTTGATGGTTTATCTATCCCAAAGAGGACTGAAAACTCTGAAATGTCCGGCTCTGCGATGAGCAAACATCTCTTCATGAGCCGCCCCTTCACAGCGCCCGGTGGATTTACTGCGGGCATTGAGGGACCCGCCTGCGACGACAAAGGAAACCCCTATGCCGTCAACTACGCTCGTCAGGGCACGATTGGGAAAGTCACGCCAGAAGGCGAGTGCAGCATATTTCTCGAATTGCCGAACGGAAGCGTTGGAAACGGTATCCGATTCAATCGTGCGGGTTTTATGTTTATCGCCGACTATATCAACCACAATATCCTGAAGGTCGATATGGAAACGCGAGAGATTAGCGTTTACGCCCATGCACCGACGATGAATCAGCCGAACGACATTGCAATCGGCGCGAACGATATTATCTATGCCAGCGACCCCAACTGGACCAACTCAACCGGGCAACTCTGGCGGATTGATACGAACGGAACGGTAACTTGTCTTGAATCGGATATGGGAACCACCAACGGAATCGAGGTTAGCGCTGATGAAAGACTTCTCTACGTCAATGAAAGCGACCAACGCAACATCTGGACTTATGACCTTTCTCCCAAAGGCGAAATTAGTCATAAACGTCTCCTTATCCAGTTCGCGGATTTTGGAATGGACGGTATGCGCTGCGATATTGAAGGCAATCTGTATGTGACGCGCTGGGGCAAAGGCACGGTTGCCAAAGTTTCTCCACAGGGCGAAGTGCTTCTGGAAATTGAGCTTGCCGGGAAGAATTGTACCAATCTTGCATTCGGTGGGCGCGATGGATGTCTCTGCTATGTCACCCTTGCCGATCGGGGCAATTTCGAGTATTTCCGCACCGACTTGCCGGGGAGGAGTTGGAAGCTCATGACAATGGGCTAGTCAGTCGTTGTATCGGTCGACGTAAAATAATGGAAGCCATTCAGTACAGCAAAAGTGTGCCGCGCTATTTGATTGCGCGATTTTTCGGAAAGCGGTGGAACTGGCTTTACACTTCATGGTTGTCGTGTGCTCGTTTGGTCGATATTGATGCCCCTCCACTCCCCTCGCCCGAATGGGTGAAAATCAAAACGCGGCTTAGTGGGATCTGCGGCTCTGACCTCGCAACGATTACTGCCAAAGGGAGTCCGTATTTTTCGCCTTTCACTTCTTGTCCGTTCGTGTTTGGTCATGAAGTCGTTGGAGAACTAGCGGAGATTGGGTCTCGTGTTGAAGGGTATGCCATTGGCGATCGCGTCGTCATTGAACCGGTTTTATCGTGCGAGATTAGGGGCATCAATCCAAAATGCCATCAATGTCAACGAGGGCATTATGCCGGTTGTGAGAACATTGCGCGAGGCGATATTTCTGCAGGGGTTCAAACAGGGTATTGCCGGGACACCGGCGGCGGGTGGAGCAAGTATTTTGTAGCACACAAGAATCAGATACATCGCGTGCCGGATGAAGTGCCTGACGAAATCGCCGTGCTGATCGAACCGTTTGCGTGTGCGTTGCACGGGGTACTGCAAGCCAATGTGAAAGACACCGATGAAATCCTGATACTTGGCGCTGGAACGATTGGATTGCTCACGCTCGCAGCGATCCGACAACTCGCAAGACCGAGCCGAATTTTAATCGTTGGGAAGCATCAACATCAGCGGAGACTCGCTCGTGAACTCGGCGCGGATGATGTGCTTTCACCTGGGAGTGGGATATACGAAGACTTTTGCGAATTGACTCAGGCTGAAAGTTATAAACCAGAACTCGGCAAACCGGTCATACTTGGCGGTGTTGACCTTACCTTCGATTGTGTGGCATCCGCAGGGACAATTGACGATGCCCTCCGCTTGACACGTGCAGGTGGTCGAGTGATGCTTGTCGGCATGCCTGCCATTCCGAAAAATATTGATTGGACAGCACTCTGGCACAAAGAGTTGAAGGTTCGAGGTGTGTACGCTTACGGTCTAGAAAACTACGGAGCCGAACGGATACGTACCTTTGCGCTAGGGATTCGTCTTCTGCAACAGATGGGAAGCGACCTATTACCATTAGTCGGGGGGCGATTTTCGTTAAAAGATTATCGGCAAGCCATTCAAACTGCGCTGCACACCGGGAAATTCGGTTCCGTGAAAACTGCCTTCGATTTACGTTCAACGTGACAAATTGTATCCTTCAAAACCGTGAACTGAGGGTTAAAGGGAAAAATATATGGGAAACGATAACGACAGAAGCAACCTTATTACTTACGTCGAGGATTCCAACCAAAAGTATCTGTTCCACTATGGGGATGGTTTCCTCTATGATCGCCTTCCCAAAGGGACTCGCGTAATCTATCCGCCGACTCCGCTAACACCGATTGCGGATGACACCACCGCCATTAAACACGCGATTGAAAATCCGTTGGGTGCGGCGCCGCTTTCAGCTCAACTCCGCCCCGGCATGAAGGTGACGATTGCGTTCGACGATATCTCGCTGCCGCTGCCGCCGATGAAAACACCGGATGTACGCCAACGCATCATCGAAATTGTCCTCAGAGAACTCGCTGGCGCGGGAATTGATGATATCCACCTGATAGCGGCATTAGGGCTCCACCGGCGTATGACACCCGCTGAACTTAAACGGTGCGTGGGCGCAAAGACTTTTAATCAGTTCTCTCCGGATCGATTGTACAATCACGATGCCGAAGACAAAAAAAATCTCTCTTTCCTGGGAAAAACTGAGATGGGGGAAGAGGTCGAAATCAATCGCCGAATCGCGGAATCAGATTTGTTAATCTATGTAAATATCAACCTCGTCGCGATGGATGGCGGATATAAATCGCTACCGACCGGCATATGTAGTTATCGAAGCATTCGTCATCACCACAACACGCATACTTTGATGCACTCTTTGTCGTATATGCACCCGCCAAAATCCGCGCTGCATCACTCCTGTCAGCGGATTTGGAAGGTGATAACGGAACATATTAACTTCTTTACGATAGAAACCACCCTCAACAGCGCCACCTTCCCGAAATTGTTCCCTTACCTTCAAAAGCGCGAGAAAGACTTAAATCTCTTCGATCGGCTCAATTTCAATATCAACAAAACCAGCCTTGATATTATGCCGAACGCTATGGCTCGTACCGTGATGCAGAGCATGCGCGCCCCCTACGGATTAACGGGCGTGCACGCGGGCCACACAGAACCGGTTCATGAGAAGACGCTTGAAAATGTATATAAACAGCAGCTGGTCCACGTCAAGGGTCAGGCGGATATCGTAATCACAGGCGTTCCGTATGTGGGACCTTACAACGTGAATTCGATTATGAACCCAATTCTGGTCATGTGCATGACGTTGGGGTACGCCTTCAATTTTTATCACAACCTGCCTTTGGTACGTAAAGGGGGCGTGGCAATTTTCACTCATCCTGTCGATTACGAATTTCATAATGTCCATCATCCGTCATACATTGACTTTTTCGAGCAAGTCCTTACGGAAACAACCGACCCAATCGAAATCGAAAAGAAGTACGAAGAGTCGTTTGCTCATAACCCTAGATACATCGAACTCTATCGAAATTCCTACGCTTATCACGGTGTACATCCTTTTTACATGTGGTATTGGGGCTGCTATGCACTTGACTATCTGGGGAAAGTGATTTTCGTCAAACCGAGAAGCGTCGAAGCGGTGCGTCGCATGGGTTTTGACTACGCGAAGGACCTAACTGAGGCGATTGAGATGGCGCAGAGCTTTGTAGGAGGTACATCACCGGAGATTACCTACTATCACTATCCACCGATTTTTATGTGCGATGTGTCAGCGTAGCAGCGAACACGCAAATCAAATAACGAGGAGAAACACCCAGCTACGTAAATTGATACGACCCGCCTAAAAAGGAACGACCACGATGTCTACGATTAAAGTAATACGCATTAGCGTCCGCATCTTCTTGCTGTCCACGCTTTTTACATTTCACCTCTTCTGGACTGTGTCTGCACAGCCGCCAAGTCCTTCGAACGTCATTGAGACCGCGATACGCCACCAAAACCTCGGACTCGCGTACCTTGAAGAGTCTAAAACGAGCAAGGCGATCCCGGAATTTCACGCGCTCGTAGATTTAATCCCCGACGAGCCTATTGGGTACGGCAACCTGGCGGTTGCGTATCTTCGCGACCAAAAAAGCGAAGAAGCCGAAGCTTGGGTGAAACGAGGTCTCGAAGTTGCACCGATGGATAGCCAGTTGCATTTTATCCTCGCGCAGGTCTATCAATGGCAGGACAAGACAGAGGAGATGGCAGCGGAGATCCAGGAAGCTGTTAAACTCGCGCCGGATGACTTGGAGATGCGGTATAGGCTAGTGCGCCACTATGTGGGTCAACGGAACAATCCTGAGGCGATTGAACGGGCAATTGCACACCTGCGGACGCTGCGCGAGAACGCTCCTACAAATGTGGTTGTGCTACTCCAGTTGGCGCAATCGCTTCTGCAACGCGAACAGATTGAAGAAGCGAAGCAGATTTGTTTAGAATTACATGCGCTGTTGTGGGATGTCGATGAGAAGTTCCTGAAGTTCTTGAAACAGGGACTACTGCTGCTTAACCAAGGTGATATCAAGGGGGCATCTCGCAATGTTCGGATATTTAGTAATGTCCAAAGAAACACGCCTCGCTACCAGCAGGGAATTGGAGAGCTCGTAACTAACATTATAGGGCATCCCATTGAAGAGTTCAGCCCCGGTTTCAAATCCCGCGTGGTTGCGAAACTAAACCCACCGATTGACATGCGCTATGTCGATGTTACGCTGGAAGTTGGACTCAGCAATTTGGCGGGAAAAAGAACTAAGGTCATACTGTCGGATTCGGACAACGATGGCGATTTGGACCTGTATACGCTTTTTGCGAGAAACAGCAAGGAAACCGCTAGCGGTTTTTTCCAGAACCAAGACGGGAAGTTTGTATCTCGTCTACCGGGGGAATACGGGGATGCCGCCGCCTTTATCGACATTGACAAGGACAGCGACCAAGATTTATACGTCCTCGTGAAGAAACAGGAGAGGCTGCATGAGAATGTGGGCGAAGGGTTTGAACTTCAATCACAACCTAGAGTTGGCGCAGAGGTGCTCTTTGTCGATTACGATCACGACGGCGACCTTGATAAGATGATAGTCAGCGATATTGAAACTAGCGTGCATCGGAACAATGGCGACGGTTCATTCGCTGATGTGACGCATCACACATTTCTGCCCCCTGAGCCGCAGGGTGGTCTTGACGCGGCCTTCGGAGATTTTGATGATGACGGCGATGTCGATTTACTCATCGTGAATCAAGGAAGCGGGTGCACCCTGTACACAAATCTGCGCCAGGGAAAGATGCGGGCGGTAACCGATGAACTAGGCGTTTCACAGGATGTGTCCTTCACGACGGTAGCAGTCGGCGATTACGACAATGACGGGGATCTTGATATCTTTTTGACAACAGACGGCGATACGCCTCATCAGCTCTATCACAACCGGGGGGACGCCACGTTTGTTCACGATAACCGTTCGGAGGCGGGAATGGAAGCGACAAGCGGCGTGCGAGGTTGGGATGCCCATTTCCTCGATTATGACAACGACGGTTTTTTGGATTTTTGGGTAATCGGTCAACGAGAGGACGGAGATGGGAGGGGTGTTTTGCTATTCCGAAATGACGGGACCGCGCAATTCACCGATACTTCCGGATGGCTTCCGGACGGTATCACCGCCGGTACTGATGGCGCGGTAGGCGACTACGACAACGATGGTGCTCTCGATCTCTTTTTGATTAACGATGAGGGTCAAGTTGTCGCATTACGAAATGACGGTGGGAACAAGAACGGATGGTTGCAAGTGCGGTTAGAAGGGGTCACTGCTGGCAATAACAAGGTCAACATCGACGGTATCGCTTCCAAGGTTGAACTCAAGGCTGGCGATCTTTACCAGATGAGAAATGTAACCGATCCAATTACCCATTTCGGATTGGGACCTGCAGAGCAGGGGGATGTGTTGAGGGTGGTCTGGACGAACGGCGTTCCCCAGAATCTTATCCTGCCCAAGGCGAATCAGCGAATCGTTGAGAAACAGGTTTTGAAGGGATCTTGCCCGTTCTTGTACGTCTACGATGGCGAGAACTATCAGTTTCTGACAGATCTCTTGTGGCGCAGCCCGCTTGGGATGGCTACGCCGATGGGGTTCCTCGCAGCAGCCGAAACTGCCGATTATGTCAAGATCCCGGGCAATCTCATGAAACCCAAATCTGGCGTTTATTCACTGCAAGTTACAGAGGAGCTCTGGGAAACCGCCTATGTTGATGCGGTTAAACTGCTTGTTGTGGACCACCCAGCCGGAACGCAGATTTTCGTTGATGAGAAATACAGCCCACCGCCGTTTCCCGAATTTAAGATTTACCCAACGCAGCAGATTCACCGACCGCACGCCGCATTCGATTCTCACGGAAACGATGTTTCCGATGCACTCACGGAATTTGACTATCGCTATGCTGTCGAACATGAGCCCGGTAAGTTTCAAGGCGTCGTTGAGCCGCATTCCGTCATTCTCGACCTCGGCGATGTGCCCAATGACCAGTCGCTTACGTTGTTTCTCTCCGGTTGGATTTTTCCAACAGACACGAGTATCAACGTTTCGCTCTCCCAAAATCCGTCGTTCAGTCCGAGATTTCCTTATCTACAGGTGCGAAACAGTAAGGGCAACTGGCAAACGGTCGTTGACGTGATTGGAATACCAGCGGGGAAGAACAAAACAATCGTTGTAGATTTAACGGGCAAATTCCTTTCTGCGGATCGGCAGGTGAAGATTTCAACAGATATGCAGATATATTGGGATTCGGCGTTCTTCACAGTCGGCGAACCTGACGTGCCCATGCAGATTACAGAATTACCTCCCCATAGCGCGGATCTTCACTATCGCGGCTTCTCTGAGATGTATCGTCCAACACCCCATGCGCCACACCTGTTTAATTATGAAAAAGTCATCAAAGATGCGCAATGGCGTGATCTTGCAGGCAATTATACCCGCTTTGGAGATGTCACGCCGCTGCTCCAGCGCATAGATGACATGTATGTCATTTTGAATGCGGGCGACGAAATGACCGTTGAATTTGACGCGGCGCAGTTGCCGCCATTGAAAGATGGATGGGTACGAGATTTTATTCTGTACAGCGACGGTTGGGATAAAGATGGCGACATCAATACGTTTTTCTCGCAGACCGCCGAACCGCTGCCATTTCACGACATGTCCGCATATCCATATCCTGAAGGGGAGAATTATCCCAACGATTTAGAGCATCTACGGTATCGACTAGAATACAACACACGGCGGGTACGACATGAGTTGCCGCGCTTTTAGTTTGATCTGTACGGCGATTGATGTCAGCGAATCTAGCACTGAAGCCTCGTTTAGCGCTGTGATGCAAAGGTGAAGAGTTCCTAGATTTTGTGGAAAATTGTATGAGATGAATGTTACAATTAGATGAATGTGATGATTAACGGAGAAGAAAATGAAAGTGACTAACGTTCGTTCGGGTTGGTATTTGTCGGTTGCAACTGTAGTGTCAATAGTATTTCTGTTGGTTGGTGCCGGAGGTATCGCTGCTCATGGGGACTCCGATGATGAGGACATTGATGATCGCCAACCAATTTTGGTGTCACCGCCGGCAAAACGAGTAACAGAACCACTTTCTTTAAGCCATCGTATCTCTCTTCCAGATTTTAAGCTACACCCGGGCGGTATTCTGGAGTGGTCAAATAATTTGCGGCTGGGTTATGGCGGCGTAGGACCTGGCGCTGCGCCCATCGGAGATTTAATTCGGGCGCAAAGAGGTGGCAACATTACTCTTGAGCCGCAGGGCGATTACATGCGATGCGCCATCGACCTGCTTCCGACAGCGGGCAAACTTCCCGATTTGGACGCTATTGGAGAGCTAACAATCCATCGCACTCACCCTACAGCGACCGATCACGAGATGATTAGTTACAGCGCGTTGGGCACTAAAAACGGAGTGTATGGAATAATTGTTGAGGCTCACGGAAAAGGCAAGCTGCGACCACTAGTGTTCATGACGGTGCAAGGGGGATTGAACAAGGGCGAGGAAAATTTCACGGCAGAAGCCATGCGAATGAATGAAGACGGCACAATCACGCTCGGGGTAACCCGAATTGGCGGCAAGCTGAAGCGACCAGTCGACAGCCTAACCATCCATCAGCCCGATCCAGAAAAGATGGGCGCCTACGATTCTGATTACCTCAGATGGATTGGGAAGACACACGACGGAGAGATAGCTCATCAGGTCAACTGGCGAATAAACGTAGATGTAAAAAACAAGAACGGGGATTCAAACCTTGTAGTTGAGAGCGGATTTGATGGTGGAAATTACAGAAAGAGAGTAGAGATTACTGACAGTGGAGACGTGGAGTTTTCGTCCGTCGGAAGCGGCGTAATCTTGCGTTCTCCCAATGGCAAACGTTGGAAAATGACCGTTGAAAACGATGGCAGGTTACGGACAGACCCAATGGGGCGCTAGCCGCATTTTCCGCCTTACCAGTTCTTATTTGTCAGCATCAGCATTTGGTTCAGATGTCCGAGAACATCTTACCGATGATGCCTATAAATATACAAGTTATCAAATAGACCAAATGGGAGAGCAAATTTATGTCTGAGATACGTACTGCTATTGTCGGCGTGGGGAACTGCGCTTCCTCACTGATTCAGGGGATTCAATATTATCGGGATGCAACGGAGGGTGAATTCGTCCCCGGTCTCATGCATGTGAGGCTGGGCGATTACCATATCAGTGACATTAAAGTGGTGGCAGCCTTTGACGTTGATAGTAACAAAGTAGGACGCGATGTCGCTGACGCCATTTTCGTTGAACCGAACAATACAATCAAATTCTCGGATGTGCCCACAACGGGCGTTAGTGTCCAACGCGGACCCACAATGGACGGGTTCGCAAAATACTACCGTGAGACTGTCGAAGAGTCTACCGCCGAAGAGGTCGATGTCGTTTCCGTGCTGCGCGAAACGCAAACTGATATTCTTATTAACTATCTACCCGTGGGCAGCGAAGAGGCTACAAAGTGGTATGTGGCTCACGCGCTGGACGCCGGGTGCGCCGTTGTGAACTGTATGCCCGTATTCATTGCGGGAAACGATCAGTGGCGGGCGAAGTTTGAAGCGGCTGGATTGCCCATCGTGGGAGACGACATCAAGGCACAATTCGGGGCGACAATTGTGCATCGGGCGTTAACAAAGTTGATGAGTGACCGCGGTTTGAAACTTGATCGGACTTCCCAGTTGAACGTTGGCGGCAATATGGACTTCAAGAACATGTTGGAGAAGGAGCGCTTGGAATCGAAGCGAATCTCCAAGACAAACGCGGTCGTTTCCCAATTAGACCATGACATCTCGCCGGACAACGTTCATATAGGGCCCAGCGACTACATTCCTTGGCTGGCAGATCGGAAATGGTGTTATCTTTATCTCGAAGGCACAGAATTTGGGGATATTCCCGTCCGGGCTGAAGTTAAATTGGAGGTTTGGGATTCGCCAAACTCCGCTGGCATCGCCATCGACGCGATACGCTGCTGCAAGATTGCTCAGGATCGCAACATCGCCGGCGCGCTCTATGGTCCAAGTGCTTACTTCATGAAGTCACCACCGGTCCAATATGCTGACACCGAAGCGCGAGAGATGTTAGAAGCGTTCATTGCGGGCCGATAGTATTCGAGAGCGGTCTACGCAGTCTTCAATGGGGAAAGCAGAAGGGTTTTCTGCTTTCCCATTTTTATTTTACCGTTGGAGCGGAGCGCGTGGGGAAGCAGACTCAATCGCTCCGATACAACTGGTGTTCGCCGTACAGCATTACATTTGTGCTCTAAGAACTGACAAGAATTTTATATCAAGTTAGGAGTAGAACATGCCTCGTTTCCGTGCAATTCATACTATTGAATTAAAACAGAATGTGGATTCCGAATTCTTCGAAGATTTTATGTCACGTGAATATTTGCCTGCGACACGTTCACTCCCCGGGTGTCTGCAGGTTGAATTTCTCAAAGGATACAAGGGGAACTTTGTGGGGGTCGCACCGTCAAAGCATGACTATGCCTGGATGACACTTTGGGAGAGTGTGGAAGCAAACAACGCCATTTGGTCGAAGGAAGGCGTGCATCACACACCAGAGGGAATACTGGAAGTCAACGCGAAGCTGTACCATTATGCCGCGAACTATTCGCTAGTCGGTGGGTTTACTGTTGAAGCATCGGTTTGATTTTTTGAAAATATTCACACCTTAATAACGCTGCTTAAATCCGCCCGGCGTTTTCGCACAGCAATTCACAGGTCACGTCTGAGTTCCTACCTTTACCAAGCCGCGCTTTAGCGCCCTCAGGTAGACCCCATTGCGGAGAATCTTGGGCGAAGCTGTGCGGTAGACATAGAGCAGAAACGAATGATAGGCTAATCTTGAAAGCCATCGCTTTCTTCATTGGAAAAACCCTCTCATTTGTGCGGTGCTACTTGACAATCACCATCCGCCGTAACGCGGTGTAATCACCCGCTCGGAGTTGATAGTAATAGGTGCCGCTTGTGACGAATTCGCCGTTTTGGTTACGACTATCCCAATACGCTGCGCTTGCTCTGTCTCGGTAGACTCCCGACTTTTTACGTCCAATGTCGAGTTTGCGGACGATATGACCACTCTGGTCATAGATGCTCAAGGTCACGATTGCATCGTTCGCCAACTGATAAGGTATCCAGGTTTCGGGGTTGAACGGATTCGGATAATTCTGAAGCAATGCTGTGCGTTTGATGTTTCCCAGCGTCGTGGCACGTCTTGCCAGCGGTTCCACTCCAAATGCTGGCGAAGAGGTAAGTTTCCACAGCAACACGGTGCCGTCCCCACTCCCACTGGCGAGCGTGCGTCCATCGGGACTGAACACTACGCTATAGACCGTACCTGTATGCCCGTTGAGCGTTCGCAAGTGTTCTCCCGTATCGGCGTCCCAGATACGTATGGTATTGTCCCGACTCCCACTGGCGAGCGTGCGTCCATCGGGACTGAACGTAACACTCCAAACCGAATACGTATGTCCGTTGAGCGTTCGCAGGTGTTCTCCCGTATCGGCGTCCCACAGACGGATGGTATTGTCCCCACTCCCACTGGCGAGCGTGCGTCCATCTGGACTGAACGCAACGCTCCAAACGAAATCCGTATGTCCGTTGAGCGTTCGCAGGTGTTTTCCGGTATCGGTGTCCCACAGACGGATGGTATTGTCCCAACTCCCACTAGCGATGGTGCCACCATCCGGACTGAACGCAACGCTCCAAACGAAATCCGTATGTCCGTTGCGCGTTCGCAGGTGTTCTCCCGTATTGGTGTCCCACAGACGGATGGTATTGTCCCAACTCCCACTAGCGATGGTGCCACCATCCGGACTAAACGCAACGCTAGAGACCTTATCTGTATGCCCGGTGAGCGTTCGCAGGTGTTTTCCCGTATCGGCGTCCCACATCCAGATGGTGCCGGCCCCAGCCCCACTAGCAATGGTGTGTCCATCGGGACTGAACGCAACGCTATCAACTACACTCGTAAGCTCAGTGAGTGTTCGGAGGAGTTCTCCCGTATCTGCGTCCCACATACGAAGGATGTTAGTGCTAGCACTCCCAGTGGCGAGTGTGCGTCCATCGGGACTGAACGCAACGCTAGAGACAACACTCATATGCCCGGCGAGCGTTCGCCGGAGTTTCCCCGTATGTGCGTTCCACAGATGGATGGTATGGGCCCCACTGCTACTAGCGAGCGTGCGTCCATTGGGACTGAACGTAACGCTCATGACCCAATTCGCATGCTTCTTGAGCGTTCGACGGTGTTTTCCCGTATGTGCGTCCCACATCCAGACGGTACCGGCCCAACTCCCCGCACTAGCGAGTGTGCGTCCATCGGGACTGAACGCAACGCTCGCGACCCAATCCGTATGTCCGGTGAGCGTTCGTCGGTGATTTCCCGTATGGGCGTCCCACAGCCGGATGGTATTGTCCAAACTCCCACTAGCGAGTGTGCGTCCATCGGGACTGAACGCAACGCTCGTGACCCAATCCGCATGTCCGTGTTGTCCGGTGAGTGTTCGCCGGAGTTTTCCCGTATTGGCCGCCCACAGCCGGATGGTATTGTCCAAACCCCCACTAGCGATGATGCTGCCATCGGGACTGAACGCAACGCTCATGACCGAATGCGTATGTCCGGTGAGTGTTCGCCGGTGTTTACCCGTATCTGCGTCCCACACTCGGATGGTATTGTCATAACTCCCACTAGCGATGGTGTGTCCATCGGGGCTGAACGCAACGCTAGAGACAACACTCATATGCCCGGTGAGCAGGATTACCTCTTGATGGGTCTCCGTATCGTAGAGCCAAATTCCGATACCGCTAGCCACCGCAAGTCGAGTGCCGTCGGGCGAATACTGCATTTCATGTGCGCTACCTTTACTGAGCCGCGCTTTAGCACCCTCGGGTAGACCCCATTGCGGAGAATCTTGGGCGAAACTATACGGTAAACATAGAGCGGAAACGAAGAATAAGCTAAATTTGAAAATCATCGCTTTCTGCATTGGATTAATCCTCCATGTTTAAGTTCGGGGGTATTTCGACTCGATTTCTATTTTGGGAGCACGTCCGCGGGTTTAGAGCTTGCTTGAAAAAATAAAAAGTTAGGTGAACGGTTTATGTTTACGTTTCCTCGTTGGGGAAGTTAATTCTGAACCAATGATAAGGAGTAAATTTGAACCGCAAGCGTTATTCCAGCGATTTGACAGATGAACAATGGCAGCAACTATCAAAATTGTCCTACAATTCAAGGAGCAAATTCCGTGCCATTGTTGCAAGAACAGAACGTTGTAGGAGATCTAAGGGCGCCCGCTATTAGAGATAAAGATAACGAATTGACAATGTAGCGATTTGCAGACAGAACTGTGTCAATTACGCTACAGCTCTGTACAAATTTTGGAACACGTGCCGCCCTGAAAATAAAAAAGTTTGAAAACCTCTCACGAGAGATTGGAATAACAGACCTTCATTGGCGGGGAATGTAAACGAGTGTAGTATTGAGGAAACTAGGATGGGCAAAGCAAACTCTGTAAGTGTGAGCCATGATCCGAAATGAAGTAGGAATACACACTTCCAATACTATTTCAGTAACTGACGAGTAGGACAATTCTCGCCGAATAAAAACGGGTTATAGTCATTTAGGTTCATATTTACACAAGGAGGATTCGACTGATTGATAATCGAGGCTAGGAAGCCTCTCCCACAAACCAATGAGTAAATGTATAATTTTTTTTCGCAATGGCTATAAACCCTTGAAATCGAATCCGAGGGGATAAGACACTCGAAGAACTGCTGCGAGAATCATAGTGAGGAAAAGGGGGTAGGCTTACTTTATGGAGGTGTTTCTATTCATCGCTATGAGATTTTGTGGGCCCTTAATTTTCCATGTTTATCAATGGGAATATTTTATCGTCGCCCATAGTGTCAGTAGCCGTGTCTTTGGAGAAACCGCCAATCGCCCAGGCGACCACGCAGGCATTTCATCCTTTGCTCCGTTTTGGGTGAGATTGGTCGGATTGCCGCCGTCAGCATCCATGATATAAATCTCATAGTTTCCATCGCGATTGGAGGTAAAGACAATTTTCCGCCCGTCCGGAGACCAGCTCGGATGAAGGTCCCTCCCAAGGTTCTGCCAGCGGTCTCTCCGTCCGTGTGGCAGCCCGCGGATCGGCGTAAGCCGAACGGGGTCGTTACCTTCAGCGTCCATGACATAGATATCGTAAGTTCCGGCGCGATCGGACACAAAGGCAATGTTCTGCCCATCCGGAGACCAGCTAGGGTGGGCGTCAGACGCGGGGTTTCTGGTAAGGCGGATCAGGTTATTGCCGCCAACGTCCATGACATATATCTCCGAGTTGCGATGTGACGTAAATGCAATTTTCCGCCCGTCCGGAGACCAACTAGGATGACCGTCGTTCCAGGGGTCTTGCGTAAGCCGGATGAGGTTTTCGCCGTCTGCGTTAATGACATAGACCTCAAAGTTCCCATCGCGCCTCGAGGTAAAAGCAATTCTCTGCCCGTCCGGTGACCAGTTAGGTATGCTGTCGTACCCGGGGTCTTGCGTAAGCCGGATGAGGTTTTTACCGTCAGCGTCAATGACATAGATATCGCTGTTCCCGTCGCGATATGAAGAAAAAGCGATCTTCGTCCCATCTGGAGACCAAGCAGGAAAGATATCACTTGTCATTGGGTCATTCGTGAGATTGCGCAGCTGAGACCCATTAGGTTTCATTACAAAGATGTCCCGATATCCACCGGGGTTGTCACGGTCTGAAGAAAAAGCAATCATTGAGTCAAGCGATTGGGCTTGATTAACCGACATGAGGACAAAGCCCAGCATCACAATCAAACTGCGCAGATGCGCGATTCGGTTAAAGTGTGTGAATTTCATCGGTTGTTTCCTCCTTACTAAATGAAAAGCAAAATGCCCCGGCAGTTTTCCCTCTCCCTTGCCAAGGGGGGAGCATATTCTCGCACGTCCAACACCTTGTAAGTTTAAATCCCGTTAGTCTGCTGAAGTGAGGGATTTCTCGTACGGCGTGAAAAGGGTTGCCGGAATTCATCGGATTGTATATACTATATCGCACGGGCAGGGTCATGTCAACTCGCTGACCGCTCTTTGCAGAAAAAATGGAAATCAATGCAACACATGTGTAAATACCATATCGGCATTAAACATACCACATTTCTCAGAGGGCTTATCGGCAAAAGTACCGCAAGCGATTTCTGGAACGCTTATTGCTATTCCTCAGAACACCAGTACGGTCGCTGAAGCATTCCTTATCCATAGCTACCGCGATGAAAAACGGAGAAGAATAGAGATGGGAGACATTATACAGGTTTTCACGGAAAGCTTTTTATTAAGCGTTGCTCACGCTGCGATTCCCAACCATTGGATTCCGTTGGTTGCCATCGGGAAGACAGAGCAGTGGTCACGTCGAGAAACACTAGGGATGACAGCTATCACCGGATTTGCCCATTCGCTGAGCACAATTCTCATTGGGATTGTTGTCGGGATCTTCAGTATCAAACTCTCTAAATCATACAAGGATTTTTCGCTTATCGTGGCGCCTTTGGTTTTATTGAGTTTGGGCGTGATTTATCTAGTCTTGGATTCCAAGACCAACCACGGGCACCATAATGTGAAAAACGACAATATCTCGCGGAAATCGAAGTTCGCGATCGTTACCTCGTTAGCCGCCGCGATGTTCTTTTCGCCGTGTATCGAGATTGAGGCCTACTATATTAGGGCGAGTGCTAAATCGGAAGGGTTTGGCATTGGCGCCGTTTCGATTACCTACCTTGTTGTAACAGTGCTCGGGATGTTGCTATTGGTCGATTTGGGTCGGCGGGGCATTGAGCGGTTCCGCTCCCATTTTCTAGAACATCATGAGCGGGGAATTACCGGTGCGGTGCTGGTTTTATTGGGAATTTTTGCTTTTATCTTCGAACATATTTCTCACTAATGTTGTTGCTCCTTAAGGAAGTAACCGCAGTGATAGAAGTCGGCAGGCATCCGTAGCATTGTCCAGGAGAATTTCTGCGCAGCACTCGCAATTACACGCTCTATCCCGCGTCCCAACTAGCGATAAAGTCTTCTAATTCGAAATCGGATGGCATTTCGTAGAAATAATAGCGCATCGGACCGGACTGAAAACCGGGAAGAAATTGCTCCGAATCCGACTGGAGTTTCGCATCCAATGGGGCGAACCGATTCCAGAGCGCCTCGATTTGTTCCGGCGAAAGACGGTTGCCAATGTCCTTAGACCTTGTAATATCGCCTCCGTATCCCGGTGGTTCAAATCGAATTTTATACGCAAATTTGGACAACAGCGTGACACACACCATCCGTCCTTTCACGCCGGGATGGAGTGCGGCAATTCCCTCACGAAAAGCGGCGGCATCTTTGTCGATCATTGAATGAAACACGGACACGATACGATCGCACTCTTCGGCGAGTAGGTTGCAATATCCTTCGAAGATCTCCAGTCCCCAGAGCGAAAGATACTCGCCAAAATCCAATCTCCAATACGGGTGAGGCACATACGGATAGACGGGACCTCCGAACGCGCGGTAGCCGAGATGAATTGTTCGTCTCAGTTGGGGACTGTAGTTGCTGCCCCAATGAAAGATCGTGTTGGTATAGGCAACACCATCCCCTGCTTTGAGTTCCACTGGTATACTGTCGGGAAGCGGCACGCGGTTGTTTTCAAGCAACTGGCGATTCTCCGGATCTGTGTTGGATCGGCGGTGACTGCCTGGTACAACCCAGAGTACATCATCATCATAAAGAGGGATGTTCCACTGTAGGTAGCCGGGGGCGTTTTCTAGCATGTCTGTTTGTAACCCACCCAACGGCGCTTGATCGATGGGATGAATATCGCGATGCCAGTTCGATGGTCCGTGGTCACGCACTGGGCTGCACATAAGTGACATTAACGTCACGGTTGCTTCTTGCGATCGCATTAGTTGGCGGCTAACACCTCGTGTATTTTCGTGCAGGCAAAACTCAATTGTGTCCGCGGTTGCTTGGTCGGCAACGGTGGAAAACATTACTCGCGGCTGTGGGCTCGTCTCCCACTCACCGCCGTGAGGAGCGTCGGGCTTCCGGTTTTGCGCCCAGATTGCCTTCTGTCGTTCAACCGTAAGTTCAAAACTGTCACGCAGCTGATTTAACCGTTCAGGCGGAATGACGTCGCGTAGAATTATAAAGCCGTCATCGAGTATCTGTTGGGGATTAACCTTCATTGTTGTTATCTCCTTGAACAAACTATCGCGGGATGTTCCGGTATCGCAATTTATCACGTGGTGGATTTCGCCTTCTGTAGGGTCTGATGGCTGAGAATTCGCTGCCGGTCCACAGGTCGCAAGTGAGGCTCTACTTGACGCACAAAATCCTGTAGAGTCTCTGAAGATGACGTACTAGTTGTATCAATTGTGATTTTTGCATCGAGTATTGAGTTAGTATAGACTTCTTGGAAGCGATCTAACACGAACTCGACATCCTGCGAGTTCTTGAGCGGGCACTGGGGACGCGCCTCCTGACGCATGCGATCACGGACAACATCGGGCGAAGCTTTTACTAGTACCAGGACCATATCCGGCGCCAAGATTTTCAGGTCGCTTTCGATGAACCGCGCGAGATACTGGCGGTCGTGTCCGCCGAGATTCGGATAATATAGCGGCACGTAAACAGCATCTGCGTAGTACCAGTTCACAATTAGGTAATCATCACGATGGAACAGAACAGGCTGTAGATGATAAACGAACTGGAAACGCTGAAACTGTTCGACAAACGAAGGGACTGTCTCAATGAGCCCCATGACAGCCTCTTCGATTTTGTCCATACCTTCCCCTTGACCCACATTGGGCAGCGTAAAGTGGTCGTGGCAGCCGGTGTAGGTACCCATGGTTTGCGCAATCAATTCGGTGATTCCGTTAACTAGCGTCGTTTTGCCGGTATACTCGCAGCCGATTATAAAGATTCGCATTATGTCCTCCTGAGTGAATACCAAGTTGCGGCTGTGCAGCCTACCTACCATCGTCCTGACAAGTCAAAATGTTCCCAAGCCCCTAGAAGCTCGCTAGCGTGGGTGCGCTGTGTCTCCTGTTAATGACACCATAGGATGGGAGGTTTATAGTTGGTCCACAGAGCGGCGTGGCATAACCACATGGTTTCAATCCCAGCAATTATATCATACCCCGAAGAAGGGGTAAACAGATTTTCCGCTCCACAAGCATGGCTAGGTATCTTTTCCTTTGAATCCTAACGCGGGACTATCGCTGCTCCAGCTAGATAAATGCCAATTGCCAGCAAGATTACAGCACTGAACCCAAATGAAATTGCAAGACAGGTTGCCAGAACTGCACTCACCACTGAGGCATAGCCGTTGATTGCCCACGCCCACGCGATTAGATGTGGATTGCGCCTTCGCAGCAAGTCAATCCCCAGTGGAAACGGCATCCCCATAAAAAACGCCAGCGGTGCAATGAGCGAAATCGATACTATTATCTTAATTGGATCCGAACTTTCGAGGAAACGATGGAAAATTGGGCTAAGCAGGAGCAGATAGAGGAGGGCAATCGCCGACAACACACCGATTGCAAGGGGAATGGGACACCGCAGCAGAGATGACACTCTCGATTTTACGAGCGTGTCCCTGAATCGCAAAGAGGAAAGACTCCCCAATCCAGCAAATATGAGAAAGGCACAGAGCACAACCGCAACAGCATAAGTTGGGTAAGAGAGGAGTAGGATAAATTTCTGGATGAATGCTATTTCAATGAACATAAATCCGACGCCCAAGCAGAAGAAATAACCGAATACTTTTGAATACCTAACGCTTCGTGTTTCACCATCGGTTAGCGTTCGAGAGTTCGGATCCCTCCGTTGTGCGACATCTGTGGATTGTCGCCGCAAAAAGAGGAGCGGCACGAAAATCAGGATGAATCCTACCAGAACGGCTTGAAGCAGTGTTGCAATCAGAAGCAGATAGCCCCACTCAATGAACGGGATGGAACTCCTGCCAATTGTACGAATCATTTGAAATAGTGTGTCGAACCGAAGAAACCGAAAGAAATACGGTCGATTATCGGTCGCTGGACGGATGTAAAACGGATACTGTTTGTAAAATCCTTCTCGATCTCCGAACAGAATTTTTTGCGCGGCACGGAAATAGTACGGTTCGGTAAGTTGGTTGTAGCGGTTTGCTTCGGAGGCTTCCATGTCGGGATAGTAGGCGGCGTCGAAAGAACGCGCGCTACAAAAGTTCCGAATAATCGCTCGCTCGTGCGGTTGAAAGTGCCCGTTTTTAATCAGCAGCGTCCCTGTACGCCAGCCACGAATCATAACTAATTTTTCGGCGGGACTCTCCTCATGGTTCCGTTCCAAAGCCTCGACCGCCGTTGCAAACAACTTGATCATGCCGCGCGGCGGCGTTTTCAACCAGCGGGTAATCGACACGACGCCGTTGGGTTTCAGATGTTGGAAGAGTTCCGAAATTGCCTCAACCGTGTAAAGGTAACTTTCACTCAGGGCGTGCGTCCCTGCAGCAGACGCATTCACAGAATCCAGCAGCGCGATTTGGATGAGGTCGTATTTCTCTGCTGTCGATCTCACAAATCCTCGCGCTTCAGCGATGTGAACCCGAACCGAATATGCCGAATCTAGTGCGTAGATACTCCCCGAGAAATCACCGTGCGCTTGTTCTATCAGATCGATGACTTGGGGATTTAATTCTACAGCATCAACCGAATCTGCATTGTGATATACGGCGTTGAGGACATCACCCCCGCCGCCCGCACCCAGCACCAGTACATGCGGATTATCGAGCAGGTGGTACGCCAACGCAGAAGTGGTATCGTCCAGATAAGCCAGTTTCGATAGGTCTCCGCCGAAATTGGTGATTGCCGTCATAGCATCAGCGTCTGTGAACACACCCAATTGCGGCGGTATTGGATGTTGCGATGCCAGGCTCAGTCCTGGCGCCGATCGTATCGACTCACTCTGAACAACGTGTAAGGCGCCAAGTGGACTGTAAACGCCGCTCAGAATTTCTGCATCCGGAAAGTTCAGTGCTGCACTCAGACCTTTGTAGGGTGAAACTTTTATTGAGATTGGTTTGAGCAACAAGCAACCGATAACTAGAACACCGCTGACTGCAATCAGACTAATCTGACGCCAATTGGTTCTTAGTTCACCCAAATTCGAGATTAAGACGCCGCAAATCCCAATTGCTGAAATCACCGTGAGATTTTGGGCAGGTGCAACTACGTACATGCAAAAAACAATTCCGAACGCACCGATTCCTGATCCGAGCAGATCAAAAAAATACATCCGATTTACGTGATGCTTGAACTGCAGGAGCACCATACCAATGCACGCCGCGCCGAAAAAAAACGGGATTGATAAGATGAGATACTGGACGAGAAGCGGCAAAATTTGAGCTGGCTGCCAGATTAGCATGAACGGGTTAAATGGCACATACTGGTTCAGCGCAAAGCAACAGGGGACGCTGATTGAGTAGATGAGTCCAGAGATACTGTAAATCCGTTGAAAACGCTCCATTAGCCAACTCTGCGTGAGGAAAATCACACTCCCGCTCACACCAAATCCGAGTAATGCTAGGCTGATGATCATGTACGCGAAGTGATGCCACTGGCCAATAGAGAACAGGCGCATCAGGGTAATTTCGTATGCGATCATAGAACCGGATAGCAGGGAAATTGAAAGGAAGTAATGAAACATTGGCGTAGACCGTTGACTGCCGCGTAGCACTTACAGTTGTCTGAATGGGGCGAGGTAATCGCATCACCTAGTGTACAAGTATCATCAATACAGCGCTGGATTGAGTACTGACAATACAGATCGGAGGAGTTTTTTAGTCTCGCGAAGATCGGAACAGCGACGTCCCGTCTATAGTGGACGGCACAACCATTTTGAATTTGTCCAACAGCGCACTAGTAACTCCAATGGTATTCTCTTGGTGTAGTCACCCAAGCTGTACTTGACTGAGACAATTCTCTTTAGCTAGCAGTCACAACTCAGGTCTATTGTTCTCTAAGTCTAGTAAAATTTACGATGGTCGTCAACGACAAAACGTCTTTCTTACGCCACCGCATCCATCCTACAAACAGCGGAAGACACTGAATCTTAACAATTCGACAGATTTTTTGCTTTTTTTTCCATGTTGTGCTATAATTTCAAACTATCTTGAGGTCAGAAATCGTTCAAGCGCATAACGACCTCTATAATTCCTCTCAGTTTTTTTTACAACAGAAAATCAAGATTGAGGTAATCAAGCGATGCAATACGATAAAGCAAATCGAACATTTGATTGCGAACCCACCCTCACCGACACACAGGTTCTAGACTTTTGTAAGAATGGTTACATAATCCTGGAAGGTGTTGTCGATGATGAAACGAACCAACGAACATGTGATTACCTGGAAGGAAGGCTGCCTGCTAACCCCAGTTATATTCCCAAAGGACTTACAACTGCAGATTTAGAGCGAATTCGTAACTCTCACGAACCAAGCACAATCTTTCTTGAGGATTGGTACATTGAGAATGTCGTTCTCAACCGCCAAATCGGTGGTGCACTTCGATCGCTGCTCGGTCAGAACGTGGGGCTACCGGTCTTGATTAGTCATCACGGTACTCAATGTCCATCTCCACCGCAGGGATGGCATCATGATGCCGACCATGTATTTGGGCCAGAACTCAACTTTGTGGAAGTGTTCTATTATCCTCAGGACACCCCAGTAGAGCTAGGACCAACTGAGCTGGTGCCTGGGTCGCACATTCAGCCCACGCATCGTGGACCTGAAGATAGAGGGGTTCTATCCTCCGGTCCCGCTGGTTCACTTATCATCCACCATCAATGTATTCTACATCGCAAAGGTCCATCCACTGCTACAGGTACACGCCATATGCTAAAATACAACTATTGGCGAACCGAACTGCCAACGAGGGATTGGATTGTTGAACCCGACTTTGACTTTCACACAACCTATTATGGTGGACACACTTTTGCCAGATATGTTGCCCATATGTTCTACTGGTTGTGCGGCAAGGGAGCTGAATTTCGGGTAATCGGTGGACAAGGGTGGCCGTGGTCAACAGGAAACCAAATCGGTCCGTCATATGGCTTTGGGAAATCGGAAGGTTATCTGCCGAACTGGCGATACAATAACGGCGACGGTTACGCGGATGCTCAAAACTAAGGAAGGCGCAGAATAGTCGAAATGAACTCTGAAGTAGTGGCAGTATCGAAGTAAGTGGGAAAATGTCAACGAGTTAATCTGTTGCCGACACAAAATCTTGAACTATTACGATAATCCTCCCAAATTTCTAGGGTAGTTCCTCCCATTATACCCTAGGTTGTGTTGACAGTTGAATGGAGAGTTGTGGCAGTAAAAGAATGATGCTATAACCTTCGGCGGACGCATCGGCAGCTCGACGATTCGGCAGGGGGCGCCGAGGTCTTGAGTTCGCGGAACGAATGGTTCATAAACATGATAAAAGGGGGGCGTCGAGTGTTCTCTCGGTTCGAGAAGTTAGTCGTCCGTTATTTTGGAGTTCGTAACTTTGTCTCCACTCTCATCTGACTCTGTTGATCGGAGTCAATACTAACTAAACTATTAAGAGGAAAAATTGTGGGGCTCACTGAACAAATAAAAAGAGCGTTGATTAGCGTCGCCTTGTTCATCGCTTTGGTGTGGGCTTTTTCCGTTGGAGCAGAGGCACTAATTGACCGGGATGCGCTTGTGGTTGCGTTGCCGTTTGACGAAGGAGCAGGCAAAGAGGCCGCTGACGTCTCTCCACATGGTAACCACGCCGTCCTGGTGGAGGGCGCCAAATGGGGTAACGGGAAGTTCGGAAAGTGCCTGGGCGTGAAAGAACCCGCCCGCGCGGAGGTCGCGAATAATGAAAGCTTCCAGCTGCATGGCACTGACTTTACGTTGGCGATGTGGATAAATTTCTCCAAAGAACCCGGCGTGTTTGGCCTAATCGGACACGATGATGGCGGTGCAGCAGAGTCGAAGAAGGCTGTCTGGGAGTTTTTAGGCGGCACGCTCGTGTTCCACGTCAATCGAGGGGACAATAACGTCGACTGGATCAGATCTGAGTTTATAGGGACTCCCGATCTTGACCGGTGGTACCACGCCACGCTTGTCAGGAAGGGAAAACAGTACACACATTATCTCGATGGTGAACTGTTTGGTGAACAGACGGCAAAGCAGGAGATTCCCGAGGGAATCAACAACCCACTCACAATCGGCATGACAGAGCACTACCTATTTTTCGAGGGCCTTATCGATGAAGCGATCGTTGCCCACCAGGCGTGGACCCACCCAGACGTGTTGAAGCATTTCAATGGAGGCATTCAGGGCGTTCTGCCAGTTGAGCCTGGTGCGAAGCTGGCGGTAGCGTGGGGTGGCCTCAAGACAGATCGTACCTCCCTTAAGTGAGTCAATCTTTGCCTCAAATAGGGCTTTTTGCTCCAATAGTTCATTTCGCTGTATTTCCAAATATCGCCAAATCCTTGAAGGTGGTTATGCCTTAAAACAAGTAGCCGTCGATTCCTAGTAATTATGAGGATAAACAGGATATAAAGCGCCTTTTTCCCGGAGATAGATTCAGGTTGTAGACGATTGGACGAAACTTAGCCATGCGACTGGAAAGCTCTAAGTTGTCTAAATTAGTGTTTTTCGGGGCAATTATCGATCTATCCTGAATTCCGACACCACCGGGCGTCCGAATCCCGCTTACGGCCCGAATACGTGAAGTACCATACGCCTTTTTGGGTCTTCGTGGCAGGGTAAATGTTGCCATTCCATACCTCCACATGCACGTAACTGTCCCTTTATTAACCTATTTTACCCGTCGTAGGTGGGAAATATAAGATGGTATAATATGCTTAATCACGTTGTACTACAGAATCTGCTTGTAATAGATATTGAGACTGCTCCGGTCGTACCGGAATTGGAATCTTTACCGGAAGCGATGCAGGACGCATGGGAGTCGAAGGCGGCGAAACATCGCCCGGAAGATGTGACGCCGCATGACCATTTCTTCGACCGGGCTGGCATCTTTGCGGAATTTGGGAAGATTGTTTGCATCTCAGTTGGTTATTTCCTGAAAGACAATAAAAATGCCGATAAGCTAAACCTCCGTATTAAGTCGTTTTCAGGTCGCGAGGAGAAACCGATACTGGAAGGGTTCTTTGAGTTGCTTAACCACCCGCACTTCAATACACCGGAAATCGGTTTGGCTGGTCATAACATCAAGGAGTTTGATGTTCCCTATATCTGTCGGAGGGCTTTGTTAAATGGATTAATCCTTCCCAAGATCTTGGATATTTCAGGTCGTAAGCCTTGGGAGACCAATTTTGTAGATACGCTGAACCTCTGGAAGTTCGGGGACTACAAGAACTACACTTCTCTAGCCCTGCTTTCTTCCCTTTTTGATTTACCCACACCTAAGGATGATATTGATGGGAGCGAAGTAGGATCGGTCTTTTGGCACAAGGATGATGTGGATCGAATTACCCGATACTGCCAGAAGGATGTTATCGCCGTTGCGCAGCTCTTGCTCCGCTTCAAGGGTATGCCGGTATTGGATGAGGATGATGTCACGATTGGAGATTAGCGTCGTCCATTAAGAACTTCTCTCATCGTGATGGCGGAACGTCTATAACCGATTTCTGTCCTAACAATTGCGGAGGAGCCGGATAATAGGGTGGATTTAGTTATAAAATATCGGCTTAAAGGTTGGGAAATGATGGGATTGCCAGATGGATATCCTTTATAATACAGCAGATTATTAACAGATCGCCACACATGTATGTGAGAAGGATGGAGGTTCTCCACGATGAAATACGATAATATCAATAGAATATTTGACTGCGAACCCACCCTGACCGACACACAGGTGCTCGAATTTTGCAAAAATGGGTTCCTAATTCTGGAAGGCGTTGTCGATGATGACATCAATCAACGCACTTGTGATTACTTGGACGGAAAAATTCCGGCTGAACCCAGTTATATTCCCGAAGGGCTCACACATGAGGATTTAGAGCGGATTCGTAATTCTCATGAACCCAGCACAATCTTTCTTGAGGATTGGTTTGTCGAGCATGTTGTTCTCAATCCACAGGTCGCGGGGGTAGTACGGTCACTCCTCGGAAGAAACGTCGGATTGCCAGTGCTGATGAGTCTTCATCGCGCTGAATGTCCAAGTCCGGCGCAGGGATGGCATCATGATGCAGACCACGCATTTGGCCCTGAAGTCCGGTTTATCCAAGCCTTTTACTATCCACAGGATACCCCATTGGAAATGGGGCCAACAGAGATTGTGCCAGGGTCGCATATCCGTCCTACCCACCGTGACGCGGGGGATAGAGGGCTTTCAACCACTGCCCCTGCCGGTTCTTTTGTCGTCCACTTTTTTCAGATTCTTCATCGCCGAGGTGAAGCCACTGGAAAAGGGGTTCGGCATATGCTGAAATACAACTATTGGCGAACAGTACCGCCACAAAGAGATTGGATTGTCGAACCGAACTTCGACTTTCATACCGCCGACTATGGGAGCCATGGTGTTGCCAGATACATTGCGCATATGTTCCATTGGTTATGCGGCAAGGCGGATGAATTTCGGATAATCGGAGGCCAAGCATGGCCGTATTCAGGTTCAAGCATGAACCAAATTGGCAAAACCTATGGGTTTGGAGAACCGGAGGGTTTTATTCCAAACTGGCGACACAATAACGCTGACAATTACGCAACTCCATCATGAAAGGTTGGGTTCAATAGACATCTTTCCAAAATAGATTTATCAAGTTTTATAGTTATAGTAATCTTGTAGAATAGAATAACTATGGCGTTTGGCAACATGTCGAGGAGTGTCTCAGGTTAACAATTGCGGCAATCACATTCCATGTTTTTCCATAGTTGCGATGTTTGCCTCGATAGACATCTTTGGTGATGCGAAAAATCTTACACCGTCTGACGATATGCTCAATGGCAATCCTGCGTGTTGCCAACCGTCGGTTGAATTGCTTCGCCTCCTGAGTCAACGGCTTGCTCCGACATTTCTTGATGGGCGTCGAACTGTTGGCATACCGTTTGGCTATGCCCTGATAACCACTGTCAGCCAACTTCTCAGTTTCAGGGGAAATTGCCAGACGGCTTTCCTCTAGAATTCTATAATCGTGAACGCTCCCTTTGCGGCAGATAAGCGACAATAGTTCTAACATCGCCAAACACGCAATCAATTGAACTTTTATGGTGTGCCGTTTTTTTTACCGCTGTAGTAGGCGCGTTGTCCTTTTGTTGGGCGTTCAATGGGTTGCTCGGTGACATCAATGACGATTGTTTGGAGATTGCTCTCTAACAAGTGCTTTCGATTCTTCATCGAAAACACGTTAACCAACACATCAAGTATCTGATGATAGATTTTATTTGCATAAGACTCACTGATACCGAACTCCGAGCCTAACCTGGCAAAGGTTGGATAGTGACGCAAATAGGTGAATGTCAATAGAAGACGGTCAATCAATGGCAGCCCCGATTTCCGTCCTCGTTTCTTCATCGGCTGTTCATCTCGAAGGCTTTCGAGATGAACAGCCACACGCTCCAAAATGACATTGAAAGTTGCCTTGTCTACACCAACGGCTCGCAGAAATTGCTCATCTGACAACTCTACTGCTTTTTCATATTGACTCATGGGTATCCTTTCGACAATAGACGATGTGGGAAAGGATATAACGTGAAATCAAAACAAACAGATTCTTATTTTGGAAAGATGTCTAATGCAGGAAATGAGCGAGAAGGAATTCCACGTCGCAGTGGACGGGGACGATACTAATCCGGGTACGCGGGAAAGACCTTTTGCGACGCTACATCGTGCGCGCGATGCAGTGCGCAAGCTCAAACAGGATAACGGATTGACAATGCCCGTCACTGTCCTGGTGCAAGGCGGGAAATATTTTCTGGACAGCCCATTGGTTTTGACCGATGAGGATAGTGGCAGTCGGGAGTTTCCGGTTATCTACACGAGCCATCCGGGCGAAGAGGTCGTTATCAGCGGTGGCGTGAAACTCACCGAGTGGCAACGACATAAAGATAGTATTCTTAAGGCGAAACTCCCGCCCGGCAGTTGGAGCGTCAGCAAGAGCCGCCAGTTAACGTACAATGGCGAATTGCAGATTCGAGCGCGTCTGCCCAATTTCGACGCGGAAGTAAACCCAATCATTGGTGCGTATCTGAACATTGAGGATGCCGCAGAACCTGGGAGCGATACTTCTTTTGAATATGATGAGGGCGCACTTCCTCGTACGTGGAAGAAACCTCACCTGGCAGAAGCACTTGTTACGGTTGCAGGCGGATGGAGCACGAACGTTGTCCCTGTCGCGTCGGTGGACAGTGAAGACTGTATCGTGCAGTTGCAACACCGCACATGGCATAGCGAGAACGACAATTTTGTCCGTTATCGACACATGCCATTTAGAAAACGGGGTGAGCGTGACGCACCATTCGTGATGGAGAATATCCTGGAGGAGTTAGATACACCTAGCGAATGGTGCCTCGATACTGAAGATGAGATGGTCTATTTCTGGCCACCCTCGGTGCTGACGCCGGAGAGTGACGTCGTGCTGCCACGACTTGACAATTTAGTCGATATTCAGGGCGCCTCGTACGTTACGCTATCTGGTTTTACGTTTACCGAAACAACTAGCGGCAACAATTATCATCGCACGGGCCTCGATGGGTACGGGGCAATGTTTCCGGTCGAAGGCTGGGACTACTGTGGTGAAGCAATTCACCTGAAGGGTGCATCGTATTGCGTTATTGAAGATAGCCGTTTCTATGCCTTGGGCGGCAATGCGGTTTACTTTGAAGGTTACAACTTAAAGAACCAGATTCGATACAACGAATTCAACTATATTGGCGCCAATGGCGTAGCCCTGTTAGGAACCTCCGAGGCGCATCCCATGTCCAACCACATCGTTAATAATCACTTTGACCGGACGGGGTGTATCCTACATTACACAGCCGCCATTTTTGCGGGTCTAAGCAATGGCAATTGGATTGCCCATAATGAAATCCATGACGTTCCGCATCACGGCGTGAACCTTGCCACGAACGGCCACGGTCGCAATCTGTTAGAATACAACGACATCCGCCGTACCTGCTTAGTCCTGCATGATACAGGGGCTGTCAATATGTGGATGGATCCCTATGAAATCGGCGAGGATGGCCGCGTTTATGTCCTCAACAGGACAGATCGCGCAGGGCACATCCTGCGATTCAATTTCATCGCGGACACTGTGCAGGGGTTCTACTTGGATGACTGGGCGAGCAATTGCTTGGTATACGGCAACATTTTTGCCCACGTGTGGAATGGCGTGACCATCCACGGTGGAAAAAACAACCTGATAGAGAACAACATCTTCTATGATAACGCGTGTATGGTCTACATGGCTAATGATTTGACTCATCGTCCTGAGGAAAGTGCCAAGGAGATGTGGGGCTTCTGTGTGGGTAATCGCGCTCGGAACAACGTCTATCACTCAGGTAAAGGGAATCTCTGGTGGCTGTACACCGACGACAAAGAGTTCGATCTTCTCAATGAGAAGCGCATCGCTGAGTCAGAGGGAAATGTGTACTACATGACACATGAGAATTATCAGATAGGAGAAACTTGGATGGAAAGACCCATGGTAGTGTATACCTTCGATGAATGGCAAAAAATGGGTTACGACACTACTTCAGTGATTGCCGACCCAATGTTGATAGAACCTGAAAACGAAAACTTCAATTTGCATCCAGATTCACCGGCATTCAAGCTCGGATTTCAACCTATTGACACAAGCAGAATCGGAATTCAATCCAAGACCAAATCCGATTGATGTCGCCACTTGTAGAATAGGCAGTTATCTCAGGGTTTATTGTCTTCGTCGGTCAAACGGCGATGTTACATCGGCGTCCGGTCGAAGCGATTGCCGCGCATCGCGCATGCAGTCGAGCGCAACTCCACCAGATTGATGGTCAATCTCATTAGCCTGATAGAGTGTGCATTGACTTGTGTGCTTTCATCATTAGGGTCGCATATATTTTAGCAACTGCAACCAGATCTGGAATACTCGCCCGCTCATCAACGCTGTGAGCACCCTCGCCATCGACGCCGTATCCAACTCCCGGCAAGCTGCCCTCCACGACGAAAAAGTGAAGATCGGTGAATCCGCTCGTAGTATTGAAGCTAGCGGGTTGTTTGCGAACGGCTCGCACGGCTTCGCCGAAGGCTTGCACGAATGGGTGCCTCGCATCTACGATGCAAGGTGCAATAGAGAGGATTGTATTTACATCCACCCTTAACTCTGAGTCTGCGATGCAAATCTCCTTGATGACTTCCCGAATCTCTTGTTCAACATCTTCAGGGTTTTCCGTAGGAATGACGCGTCGGTCAATTGAGAAGGTAGCTCGTGCTGGAACCGTATTCACTTTATCCCCCTCGGTCCCGCGAAAGGCGCCACCGATACTAATCGTCGGACGCCGTTGCTGCCCCGAATCGGTTTCGAAAACTCGTTCAGGTGGAGCTAGACGCTCTTTTAGGGGTTGAAGTGCAGAAACGAATGATACCATTTTCTCAAACGCATTCACTCCTTTATCCGGTTGTGACGCGTGTGCTGCCGCTCCGTGGACCGTTATCTCCAGCCAAACGACACCGTTGTGACCGACCCCGACATTCAAGAGGGAACCTCCTTCGCAGTTAACGACATAATCCGCTTGAACCATCCGATTTCGAACCACATAACCTGCGCCGAGCTCCCCGCCGATTTCCTCATCGCAGGTGAACGAACATTCAATATTGAATATGGGGCGAAGATTGTTCTCTCGAACGGCCGAAATCGCAAATAACAAGGCAGCAATCGAATCCTTCATGTCGTCGGCGCCTCTGCCGTAGAGCCATTCATGTTCGATTTCAGGCGCAAACGGCGGAAATCGCCAGTTCCCAGAAGCTGGAACGACGTCGTAGTGGGCGTTGAAATGAATCGTTTTTTCCGCGCCGACATTCCATCGGGCAATTAAGTTCAGGCGCGGATAAGCGTCCGCATGGGGCACTACACTCAACGTGTCCGACAGTGGCACCGTAGAAACTACTGTTTGAAGGCCAAGTTCCTCACACCGCTTTTTGAGCAGATCAGTCATTTCCACGAAATTTCTGCCCGGTGGATTAGTGGTATCCACGGCAACAAACTCTTTCAAAAGATTGCATAACTTCCCACGACCTTGTTCAATTGTCCGATATACTTTTTCCACTGTCAATTCCTTCTTACATTAGATGAAGTGGGAATGTAGTAAAAATCAAGCTTTCGGAGGATGCCCATGCCCTATTCCAAAGACTTCTTTGCGCTTCAACTATCCTATGCACATAAGTTCGCTAAGAGATTTCGGCGAAATCTGGATGATATTCTGTTCAATTACACCACATTTTCCAGGAGTATCAATTTGGCAGCCGAAAGACCGTTCGATCAGTCGAATCCTGTTTGGAATACCTATATTAAAGGATTATGTAAAGCGGTAGATGACGCCGAATGAACGCACGTTTATTACTTGAACCATTGCGCCAACGTCCCGATGTCCAAGAACGAGGCGTTCAATGGTAACATTTTATTCGGTTCCTTCTATTTCGTCCTTCGTGACAATCGTGTAATCAGACCACATTTCATAAAGTTGGGTGATGATACATCTCCGCATAGCGTCATCAGTAATGAGAGAATGGCTGAAAGTCTACGGAATTTGAGGAGAATGTTCCAATTTATCAAGGACAATATCAGCGGGGCCAAAACGGTTAGAGGCAACACATGGCTATACAATTTGGAGGCTTACAGAAGGCTTTATCCGCCAGAATACACGACACAGATGGTAGCGAATGAATCGCATGAATTCCAATTCATGGCTCTGTGGGATCAGTTTTTTGATAGAAATTGGCAAGTCAAAGACTTGCTCGCAAACGAATTGCTCAATCGAATAGAGGCATTGAACAGTTTGGCAAACCTGAGATTTTACTTTCCGTACCAAGCGTTAATGCCACGGCGCAATATTCAGGCCTTCTACGATTACTATGAAATTGTGTGACCCAAGCCTTTTGGAAACGCCGCTCTAGCCAAATCACTTCGCTCGAAGAGAAACGAGTCGTATTACCTGTTCTCTGTTTAAGCATGGTTTTCATCAGGGAGTAAACCCAAGCCAACGGTTTTACGTCATAGAACGTGGTTTGAAGCGAAATTAACTACGGAAAAACCTCTCTTCTGAACAAAGTGCTCACCTACGTTTACTCGCTAGATCCCTGTTCTCCCTTACATTGTGCTTGTGCGCGATTTTGGTTTTACAGTGTAGTCAGGTTAGGAAAAAAGGTCAAGCTCTTTCGCTGAATTCCTGAAATAGCCTTTTGCCCGCTTTCTGTTCTTGAAAGGCTGTCATTCTATCAGTCTGTAAAAACTCTTGACAAGCAACCGATCAGATGCTATCCTTTGTTGGCTTCACCGAGTGAAGCGGGTGTTAGCGCATTCTTACCTAAATCCTTTCTTCTAAATTGACTGTATCATAGTCGCACGGTCAGTTGGGTGAACCGGGCTCTGAAGGATTATCGACTGAGGATTGTGCATGGGCGGAGAAGCATTGGGCTGGCAAGCGTCGGGAACGCTGAGCGTTTTAGGGTTGATTATTATATTATTGGGGTGTCTTGTGCTATAGTGGGTTCGGCGTACATGTTGGTATTCAGTCGATGGTTACTACCTGAGCGGCGTGCAGCAATTCACCTGACGGAGAACCCAAGGGAATACACTGTAGAAATGCTGGTGGATGCAGGTAGTTAGTTAGTTGGATAGACTATGCTAACAGGCAGGTCAGCCACACTTACTAGGGCTGTGCCTTCTGGAATTTGACCGAGGAGACCAAGTCCTAGCGGCTGTATCACCCTACCGAGCGTTTATAGGCAAACGGTCGCCTAATCTTCGTCGGCATTATAGAATCAGTGAGAGATTTACAAGAGATACATGGGTTGATGCCAAGGTACAGATGGAATCTTTAAACTCGACAGTCCGAGAACACAGCGTTGTCTCATGGAATCGGTTGTTTCCAACACTTGTCCTCTCGTTGGCAAAACCATCCGCAAAGGTCGGTTCCTGACGGTGTATGGCGCTGTAGTGATTGCAGTAGCTCGCAACGGTGACCGTCTCCGTAGGAAAGTTGGCGACATCATTTTACATCCCGGTGATACGCTTCTGTTGGAAACTTCTCCATCATTCGAAGCGCAACAACGAAACTCTAAGAGTTTTTTTCTCGTCAGCCAAGTTGAGAATTCTAATCCTCCGCGTCACAACCTTACTTGGGTGGCGCTTGCACTTCTGACTGGGATGATTCTTGTCGTAATCTTCGGGGGATGGTTGAGCATGCTCAAAGCAGCACTGCTTACTGGCGGATTGGTGCTTCTCACCGGCTGCTGCTCATGGTCAACAGCCAAGCACAGCATCAATTTGCAGGTCTTGTTGGTAATTACCGCCTCCATGGGTATAGCCTTTTAACACGATTTGAAACATACTCACTTCCACAGCACGCACCACCACCTGAACAGATCCTAGACTTTTCCCGCAGAAAAGAATATAGAATGGGACAAAAGAACATGACTGTTGAACTGCCAAAAGGGATTTCGCCATTTGGCAATAGTTGGGCGATTGAAGGGGATTCCCCTTTGACCAAATGATACGGAGACAATAGTCTAATATCCAAAATGCTAGAATTTCGTTCCATAGATCCACTCATTGAACTTGCGCTCGCGGAGGACATTGGAACTGGCGATATAACCACCGAGTCCACAGTTTCCCCTACGCAAAAAGGGGTTGGCGTAATTATTGTCGAGGACGACGGTGTGATTGCTGGACTTCCGGTAGCTCGACGCGTTTTTCAAAAGATTGATCCGTCACTTGACTATCGGAAACTTGTTTCCGATAGCGATAGGGTTAGGAAGATGACCGCAATCGCTGAAGTAAAGGGGGATGTGAAATCCATCCTCACTGGTGAACGTATTGCCATCAACTTTTTGCAACGTCTTTCTGGAACGGCAACACTGACCGCACAGTTTGTTGCTCTAGCTGCGAAATACGATGTCCAGATTACGGATACGCGCAAGACCACCGCTGGTTGGCGAGCCATCCAGAAGTATGCCGTCTTTATGGGCGGTGGACAGAATCATCGTTTTGGGCTTTTTGATGGAATCCTCATCAAAGATAATCACATCACCGCAGCCGGGAGTGTTGCCAAAGCCGTTGAGAAGGCAAAATTAACAGTTCCTCACACCTTGAAAATCGAGGTTGAAGTCGAGACACCGGATCAAGTTGAAGAAGCCATGCGTGCAGGAGTTGACATCTTATTGCTCGACAACATGCCGGTGGAACTGATGAGAACTACAGTCCAGAAAATTGCTGGTCGAGTCCTCATAGAAGCATCGGGGAATATAACGCTAGACAAGGTCGACGCTGTAGCTGAAACGGGAGTAGATCTTATCTCCGTCGGGGTGTTAACGCATTCAGCGATGCCATTAGATATTAGTTTGGATTTAACGCTAATCTGAAGTGATAGGATTAAAGTAAAAGCAAGAGTTAGGATAGTATCGAACTAAATACCGATGCAAGAGTTCTTGAGTCAGTCACTGAACCGAAAGAATATAATTCGTGGATTTCTGTTTTTTACACTCTGCACCCTTATTGGCTTGTACGTGAGTTTCGTGTGGGCAGACACGAAGAACATAGGCAGCGCACTGACTTCGATACGCGGCAAGTTCTTATTGATCGCACTGCTCTGCATGCTCTCCGATTGGCTATGTGGCGCAACACGCTTCTACATTTTTGTTCACAAGATGTCACCACAAGTGACCTTCTTTGATAGCATCCGCGCTACCTTAGCAACACTTTGCGTGGGCGGAATCACACCGTTTCAGATTGGGGGAGTCGGATACATCTACATTTTCAACCGGAGCGGGGTACCGCTCTCGGGCTGTATGACGCTAGGCATCATCAGCTTTATCGGTACACTGATGTTTCTGATTTTCTCGGCGGGATACGCTGTCTGGCAGGCTCCCCATATCTTACCCAAGGGATTCGCCATTTTCGGTCAATATAGTCTAGCGATGTTTGCCATAGTGCTCTTGTTCTTGTTCGCAATGGTCATCAATCCCGGCGTTCTGCTGTTGCCGTTGACGAGGATTCGGTTGATGAATCGTCGTGGCTTCCGCTTCCCCGCGAAGGTGTTGAATCGTTTGGCTCGATCGCTCGAGAAAGTAATTGGGGAACACAAAGCATTTACCCACATGTTTATCGCCAACCACAAGGGAGTCTTTGTTTTGAGTCTCATCCTATCGGGCGGCATATACATGAGCCGATTTGTGGGCGGATATGTTATTGTTCAGGTGTTAGGCGGAAACGCACTGTTTTGGGACGTTGTTGCCGCACAAGCAATACTACACTTTTCAACACTGTTTGCACCAAGTCCGGGTGCAAGTGGAATCGCTGAATTTCTTACTGTCGTTCTAATGGAGAACCTGATTAACTCCCACGTGGTCGGACTGTACGCACTATTGACACGTTTCTTCACAACGTATTTTGCTGTCGCCATCGGAGGAACCGTTTTGGTATCACAACTGGCGAAGGACTTGAAGCAGGGAGAAGTGAAATAGTTCGTATACCGAGCACTGAGTTCAATTCTGTTTTTTAGTATGAAGGCTTTCGTTACTGGCAGTACGGGTTTCATTGGTAGCTACCTCGTTGAGTTTCTCGTCAATAAAGGTTATCACGTAACCTGCCTTGTCCGCAAAACGAGTGACTTATGCTGGCTTAACCATCTGATAGATGCGGAATTTGTCCCGATTGAATTGGTTACGGCGGATATTGGCGATTATGATACACTCACCAAATTGGTCCAAGATACAAACCTCGTTTTTCATCTTGCAGGATTGACTAAAGCGCCCGACGCTGCTACTTACGATTACGTCAATGTACAGGGAACAAAGAACCTGATTAAAGCTTGTTTACAAACGAATGCCCAATTGGACCGATTCGTGTACTGTAGCAGCCTTGCTGCAATGGGACCGTGTCCTTCCGCAACACCAATGACTGAAGACGCTTCCCCGCAACCGTTGACAGACTACGGTAGAAGCAAGCTCAAAGGTGAAATTGTAACAAACGAATATGCTAATCGTTTGCCCATTACCATCATTCGTCCACCCGCTGTCTATGGTCCAAGGGACACAGATATTTTTCTCTATTTCCGGTTCGTTGATAAAGGGCTAATGCCAATCCTCGGCGATGAGGAGAGGCTGCTGAGTTTGGTGCATGTCAAGGACTTGGTAGCCGGAATCTACGCTGCTGCTGTATCCAATCTTGCTATCGGCGAAGCCTATTTCCTAACGGATGGTGTGCTGCATTCATGGATGGACGTTGGAAGTACAATAGCTTTCGCGTTAAAGAAATGCCCTTTCAAACTGAAAATACCCTTTGCACTCTTAGACTTGATTTCGATCTGTGCAGAAACCGTAGCTAGAGTAACACACCAAACCCCATCTTTGAATCGGCAAAAAATACAAGAACTCAAGCAACGATTCTGGATTTGTGATAGTACAAAGGCGCAACAGCAGATTGGCTATACCTCGGTATATCCGCTTCAAAAGGGAATTCAGGAAACCTCGGACTGGTATCTAGAAAATCGTTGGCTCTAAATTCAGTGAGGACAGAAGATAATGGAAGAGAGGACATAAGGCAAAAGGATTAAGACCTCGGAGGTCCATGGATTCATGTCGCACCATTTATTTTTTGCTCAACAACAAGGAGGCAATTTATGGGTACAACAATTCATTCAGAAAAGACAAAAATCGGCTGGGTTGGCACCGGTGTTATGGGACGCTGGATGTGCCAGCATATCCTGAATCTCGGATACTCAGTAACTGTCTACAACCGAACAAAAGAAAAAGCGCAGCCATTACTTGATAGCGGGGCAACTTGGGTAGATGACCCCAGTACAGTTGCCGCAGCGTCAGATGTAATCTTCACAATCGTTGGTTTTCCGCCGGATGTGAGAGAAGTATATCTTGGCGATAAAGGCATCCTAAAAGGTGCAAAACCAGGGAACGTTATGGTTGACATGACAACAACCGAGCCATCGCTGGCGCTAGAAATTTATGAGCAAGCAAGGGCACAGGGGGTTTCCTCCGTTGATGCCCCGGTTTCAGGGGGCGATGTCGGTGCACGAGAAGCACGACTCTCCATTATGGTAGGTGGAGACTCCGAAGTTGTTGAAACTATCATGCCACTTCTCGAATCGATGGGGAAAAACATCGTCCATCAGGGTGCTGCAGGAGCCGGTCAGCACACCAAGATGTGCAATCAGATAACAATCGCCGGAACGATGATTGGTGTCTGTGAAGGCTTATTCTACGGGTACAGGGCAGGCTTGGATTTGAAGACGATGCTCTCATCAATCAGCGGCGGTGCAGCAGCTTGTTGGGCGTTGAGCAATCTCGCACCCCGTATTCTCCAGCGCGATTTCGATCCGGGCTTTTTCGTCGAGCACTTCATAAAGGATATGGGCATCGCGCTTGGTGAAGCCGAAAAGATGAATCTGAGTCTTCCCGGACTTGCACTAGTACATCAGCTCTATCTTGCCGTTAAGGCTCAAGGTCATGGGCGCCTTGGCACACAGGCACTCATGCTGGCTTTGGAGCAGATGTCGAACGCAAGAGTTGACTAGATTCTGTTAACATTTCGTTGTCACTGATTCGGGAAACGCTGTAATCATCACGCGCCCTCCACAAACCAAGATTTTGGCCCTAAATCACCTCAGGGGCATTATAGAATTGATTTAATCCGTCAAATGTTGACCTAACCGATTACACTCGGCATGAATGCTTGATTGAGGCAAAGTGCCATCTTAGCCTCCGATAGTTGTTGGTTTTTTTGGTTCGCCCCGCGGTTAACGTGGACGAATTGACGCTTTATTTGGAAACAGTTCTTTTTTTTCTGCGTTTTATGCAACAAATACTTGACGATCTACTACTCACTAATGTATAATATCGGGATTGATGACGAAAATTCCCGCCAGTAATTATCCGCCGCAGAGATTTGCTTCGTCTGGACCCGCTTTATTCCTTCAAAGTACATTTGAAACCTCTTCTATGCGACTTTTTCAGTGACGGCGGATCTGAGCCCCAATTTTCGGAAGTTTATGTTAGTGCTTTAAGTCTCTACTGATCCAGCATCTTGTGTTGAGTAGTAATACCTATCCAAACCTTGTGAAAAGCTTCTGAAGTTGAATGTAAAATGCGTATCTTCTGCATGTTACTAGATTGGGTAAGCCCTTTAAACTAGAATCCAACCAAAGATAGTTTTGTATGTTCATACCCGATAATCCAATCCTATTTTTGCCCTTATCTTTGTGCTTCTTTACTATAGGAGTTAGTGATAAATTGCTTGTTAGGAGTGCTTCATGTTTACCTTTGAAATGATTAAGCAGTGCGTAAACTATCTACGTACAACTTACATTGTGTGTGGGTTGTTAATGAGGAGTAACGAAAAACTATGGAGAATGTAGACATTACTAAACTCCAAGAATCAACAATCGCCGAACTAAATCCTATGGCTCGCAAGCTTGGACTGAGCGGTTATAGTGGCCTCCGAAAACAAGATTTGATCGCCCGGATTCTTGAGGCCAAAGCAGCGAGCAGTGGTTCGTTGTTTGGAGGGGGTATTCTTGAGATTTTAAGAGATCGAGATCAAGGGTATGGTTTCCTCCGTTCATCTCGATATAACTATTTGCAGAGCAACGATGATATTTATGTGTCTCCCTCTCAGATTCGTAAGTTTGATCTGCGCACGGGACATGAGGTTCAGGGACAAATCCGCCCACCTAAGAAGGATGGCAACAAAGAAGAATACTACTTTGCGTTATTAAAGATTGAAGAAGTCAATGGTGAAAATCCCGAATTAGGCAAGGACAAGATTCTTTTTGATAATTTAACTCCCGTCTATCCTTATGAACGGTTAAGACTTGAACATGACCCGCTAGAGTATTCAACGCGAATCGTCGATTTGATGTCCCCAATTGGTAAGGGACAACGCGGTCTTATTATCGCACCGCCCTACAGTGGTAAAACCACGCTCTTGAAGAACATTGCCAGCGGTATCACCGCGAATCATCCGGAGGTGATGCTGATTGTCCTTTTGATTGATGAACGTCCAGAGGAAGTTACAGATGTCGCCCGCTCTGTTAAAGGAGAGGTCATCAGTTCAACCTTTGACGAGCATCCAGAGCGTCATGTGCAAGTTGCAGAAATGGTTATTGAAAAGGCGCAAAGATGTGTCGAATATGGGAAAGATGTAATGATTTTGTTGGATAGTATGACACGCCTTGCCCGGGCATATAATGTCGTGGCACCCCACAGCGGGAAGACGTTAACAGGCGGGTTGGATGCACTTGCTTTCATTAAACCACGGAAGCTTTTTGGAGCTGGGCGGAAGATTGAAGAAGGGGGTAGTCTGACAATTATGGCTACCGCACTGATTGACACGGAAAGTCGTGCTGATGAACACATTTATGAGGAATTTAAGGGTACGGGGAACATGGAAATACACCTAGAACGTTCTTTGTTAGATCGACGTATCTTTCCATCAATTAACATCCACAAATCGAAGACGCGACGTGAAGAACTATTACTTAAACCAGAGGTCCTTAGTAAAGTATGGCTTTTGCGAAAGTTCATCGGTCAGATGAGTACCGCTGAATCAATGGAACTCTTTGTGGAACAGTTAGGCAAAACGGACACCAACGAGGCGTTTCTTGAAATGATGGTTAATAACAAGCCGAAAAATCCTCCTTCGCGAGGGCGTTACTAATGGTAGTTTGTCTTTTCGTTAATGTGTCAGTTCAAAGGGGGTGGTTATCCGCGTGAAAACAGATATTCATCCGCAGACGATGGAATGTGTCATCAATTGTGTATGCGGCGCAATATACAAAACTATTTCGACGAAATCTCAAATACGAATTGAAGTGTGTGGGAAGTGTCATCCTTATTACACCGGGCAGCAGACGATGATTGATACGGCCGGTCGCGTAGAAAACTTCCGCAGAAAATATGGGCTATCGGCGGAAACTGAGTAAGCCTATAGCAGAAGATTGCGGAGCCAAGCAGAGCATGTTATGGATGCGTTCAGAATTACTGGGGGCAAGCAACCATCAGAAAGTGGTGATGCATGCCCCCATTTGCTAGCAGTAGTTCGTGTTTCGTTATTGCGTAAAGAGAAAATTTACTCTGCTCAAAGATGGCAGTAACTCAATCATCAAGAAGCACACGCTACCGCAATTTCTTTGTTAATTATGTGTGAAAGATAAACAAAGAGAGTATTAACTAAATATGTTTGAAAAGTTAAAAGATATTGAATCCAAATATCTAGATATTCAAAAGGCATTAGCTGATCCAGAACAGATAGTCAATCACCAAAAGCTACAACAGCTCAGCAAGGCACACGCTGAATTAGCACCGGTTGTTTCTGCCTATATAGAATACCAAAAGACAGAGAAGGATATTGAAGATACTTTATCGCTCCTTGAGCACGAGATCGAAGAAGAGTTTATTGAGTTCGCCAAGAATGAACTCGATTCTCTCAATGATCAGAAGGATCGATTAGAGACGCATCTCAAAATTCTAATACTCCCTAAGGATCCAAATGATGAGAAAAATGTGATAATGGAAATCCGGGCCGGCACAGGTGGCGACGAAGCATGCTTATTTGCGGCTGAACTCTTTCGAATGTACTCAAGATACGCAGAAAATCAGGGCTGTAAAATCGATTTGCTTAGTTCTAATCACACCGGTTTAAAAGGATTCAAGGAGATTATCTTCTCGGCTCAGGGACAAGGTGCTTATAGCAAGCTGAAATATGAGGGGGGAATACATCGGGTCCAACGTGTCCCTGCAACGGAGGCCAGCGGCCGCATCCATACTTCGGCTGTGACTGTGGCGGTATTGCCAGAAGCTGAAGATGTTGATTTGAGCATCAATTCGGAGGACTTGCGGATCGATGTGTACCGATCATCTGGTCCAGGCGGACAGAGCGTGAATACAACCGATTCCGCAGTACGGATTACCCACTTGCCGACCGGACTTGTTGTCACTTGCCAAGATGAAAAATCACAGCACAAAAATAAGTCGAAGGCAATGAAAATCTTGCGTTCGCGTTTGCTGGAAAAGATTCAGTCTGATCAGGAAGCAGAACGAGCTCAGACCCGTAAATCAATGGTTGGCAGTGGAGATAGGAGCGAAAAGATACGCACGTATAACTTCTCTCAAAACCGTGTGACAGACCATCGTATTGGATTGAGTGTTTATCAACTAGATTCGGTTCTGGATGGAGAACTAAATCCTTTCATTGATGCTTTGATAGCTGCTGATCAAACGGAGAGGTTAAAGCATTTGTAGCTGTGAAAACTTGGCGCGTCATCGATCTAATTCAATGGACAACCAATTACCTTAAGTGTCACAATATTCCTAGTTCTCGTCTAGATGCCGAACTCCTTCTAGGGTATGTGCTGAAAAAGAGCCGATTGCAGCTTTACTTGAACTTTGACATGCCTGTTTTTCAAGAGACGCTTTCGGTATTTCGAGAATTAATTAAACGGCGGGCAGGACATACTCCCTTGAGTTACCTCACGAACCAGAAGGAATTCATGTCGTTAGCCTTCTATGTTGATTCACGTGTGCTTATCCCCCGCCCTGAAACAGAAATCTTAGTCGAGACTGTTTTGAAGCAACAAAGTGGAAAACGTCGACTTATTGACATCGGTACAGGCAGCGGATCAATCGCAGTTAGTCTAGCCACCAACCTACCGGATTGGGAGATTGTGGCTACCGACTTAACAGCAGATGTGCTTGAAGTTGCTCGAAAAAACGCCGTTATCCATGGTTGCACTGAGCGCATTACGTTTTTACAAGGCAATCTTTTTGCTCCTGTGAAAACATTAGAAAATCGTAGTTTTGACTGGATTGCTTCCAACCCTCCTTACATCAGCTCGAAAGATTTTCCTACGCTTCCTACGGATATACGCGATCATGAACCGAAAACTGCGCTCATTGCCGGATGCGATGGGCTCAACATCATCCGCCAAATCATAACAGGCGCGCCACAGTTTTTGAATCCCGACGGTCGCCTCATTTTGGAAATTGGCAATAATCAGAGCGAGCAAGTTCAAAACCTTATCCAATCAAATCCGGCGTATAATGACTGTCAAGTGATTGTAGATTATTCAGGGCTAGAGCGCATCATTGTGGCTAGTCTTTGACGAAAACACCTAAACCGACTGTGCCGGATCATCCCTTCCAGTTCTTAAATCAAGATAGTCGCGCGCGCGTGAGTGCAATTTAAGTAATGACAGATTTAGCTTGGGAGATTATAGACAGCGTTGCCATTCTCTATCCTCCAATGAGCACCAAAGTGCTTGAGCCTACGTCACCGAACTCATCATGGATTAACTTCACTGTGCAAATGTACTGATGCGAGAATCGACTTGGATTTTTCAATTGAAAATTTCTTGTTGCGTCCAAATACTGATTTTAATAGGTATATTTGCTTGTTGCAGAGCTATTTTCGCTCAAACAATCCCTGTAAGTCGTGAAAATGGACTCCACAGGACCGTTATATTCAAAGATGTTACCGCATTAGCAGGTATTAACTTCGTCCACTCGCACAACATTCGATCACTAGAAGAAACATCCCATGGATTGTATCCGGAAGATGTAGGTTCAGGGGCGTGCTTCACTGACTACGATAATGACGGTGATTTGGATCTTTACGTTGTAAATAACCCCGGCCCACTTAACACCGAAATTACAAAATCATCTCCTGGGAACGTGCTTTATCAGAACAACGGGGATGGCACGTTTGCCGATGTCACAACTGAAGCTGGCGTTGGCGATCAGGGTTTTGGCATGGGTTGCGTCTCTGGAGATTACGACAATGACGGCAATATCGATCTCTACATCACCAACTACGGTCCGAACATACTGTATCGCAACAATGGAGATGGCACGTTTGCCGATGTCACAACTGAAGCTGGCGTTGGCGATCCACGATGGAGCACCGGTGCAACGTTCGGTGATTACGATAACGATGGCAATCTCGATCTCTATGTACCTAACTATCTCGACTACGATCTCAGAAAACTAGAAGCTGCGAAGCAAAATTCGATTCAATATGGACAATACGTTCCAAGTGCATTAAACCCAGTTGTCTTTGATCCCCAAGATAATATGCTTTACCGAAACAATGGTAACGGCACGTTCACTGATGTCACCAGCGATCTGGGCGTTGAAGATCATGGTGGACGAAGCTTTCAAGCTCTCTTTACAGACTTAAATTTGGATGGCGATCTGGATATATATATTGCAAACGATCTCTCCCCCAACACGTTGTATCGCAATGATGGAAATGGAATATTCACAGATGTAAGCAACCAATCGTGGGCGGCGGATGTGCGTGGTTCAATGGGGCTGACAGCGGGAGATTACGACAACGATGGCGATCTGGACATCTTTATAAGCCACTGGATGGACCAGGAAAACGCGATTTACAGAAACTTGTGGCGGGAGGAAAGCGATATTGATCAGACCGCCCCCTCACCGTTAATCCCAATTCGTGACTCAGGCCAGGAGATTAAGAATTATGATCCAAAGAATTGGACAGAGGAGGGTAAGTCGCAACCGGACAAGATATCCTTTTCTTCTGGGTCCGACGGACAGAGAGCAAGGTTTATTCGCTTCGTTGATGAATCGTACAACGCTTCGCTAGGCGAGGAGAGTCTCGACTATGTCGGCTGGGGAACAGATTTATTTGATTATGATCTTGATGGTTTCCTTGACATTTTCGTAGTCAATGGCCACACGTTTCCATATCTGAATCAGCGTGAAAGGCTTATTCCACAGGCAGATCAACTCTTTCGCAACACTGGGGATGGCATTTTTACTGATGTAACCGAGAGTGCTGGCATCATCACCCTGTCACGGCAAGTTGGACGTGGTGCAGCCTTCGGTGATTACGATAACGATGGCGACGTTGATATCTTCATTGTCAACAATCATGGACCAGGGATTTTATTACGGAACGAGGGCGGAAATCGAAACAACTGGCTGCAAGTGAAACTAATTGGCACAACGGGGAACCGTGATGCCGTTGGAGCAAAAATCTGGTTGAAGACGAGCGATTTAACGCAGTTCCGTGAAATCAACGCCGGATCCAGTTTCCTATCATGCAACAGTTTAACTGCGGAGTTTGGGCTAGGTTCGCGGAAAGTAATCGATTCGCTTGAGGTGGTCTGGTTGAACGGAATGAAATCCAAATTTAGGAATATCAACGCAAACCAGCGGCTTAGAATCGTTGAGGGACAGAACATTATGCATTAGAATTCATACAGGACACAAGCGAAGAGACGTTATTGTGTTTGGAAAAAGGGAGATGTAAAACAACAATCAAACACAAAGATTCGCTGAGAGTAGTATGAGTTTTCAAGAGGTGAAGCATAATTCGCCAACGCTTGTAGAAAAGGGAGTGTGATGCGATTTGCTTTTTTTGGGCCAGTGTGGGCAGCTGCGTTAGGGCTTGCGATTGTGGTGGGTGTTACAGTTTATGCTTACTTTCGTCTACAACGTTCGCTCAGTCAAGAGCTTAGATTCATCCTAATTGGACTAAGAGTTGCGGCTGCATTGACATTGTTGTTCTGTTTGCTGGAGCCGGTGTTAATTGAGAGGAATGACGTTACCCCGCGTGCAAATCTGTTGATTCTTGCAGATATATCCCAAAGCATGACGCTTGACGATGCGGAGTTAGACGGTCAGCTAACAAACCGCTTGACCCTTGTGAATCAGCTGTTATTCGATTTATCAAGCCAATTCCTCGCGGCTCTCGCCAATCGATTTGAGGTGCATCTATACCAATTTAATACGCAACCTATGAAAATCGCCGACCCTGTTGAGCCGCTTGAAGCGAAAGGCAGATTAACAGATATTGCTGCCTCAATCCAGGGCGTACTCAAAGAGTGGCGAGGTCAACGACTCGCTGGTGTAATGTTGATTACTGACGGTGCACATAACGCTTCAACGTTTCAACCCGAAAACTTCGCTGATATGCAAGTACCTTTTTACACGGTCGGCGTCGGCGATCCTAAACCCCCCAAAGATTTAAAAATTTCAAAAGTTGAGACGAGTCCTGTTGTTTACATGGGACACGAGGTACCTGTCCGCGTCACTGTCGAGCATACAGGTTACGCAGGGAGCAAGATTCGTGTTTCATTGATGCAGGACAATCGTGTGGCGGACGCAGCGTCGGTAACATTGATTAATCAACCAATCCAGGCCATTGAATTCACATTGAATCCTCATGAAGAAGGCGTTTTTCAATACATCATCTCCGTGTCGACTCTGCCGGATGAACTCACGCATGAGAATAACGAGAAAGCCTTTACCTTAAAAGTTATCAAAACGAAGCTACGTGTGCTTTACATTGATGGGAGGCCACGTTGGGAATATGCTTTCCTCAAACGATTGTTGGAGCGGGATGCGAATATCGATTCAACTTGTATGATTCTATCGAGTCGGACGCGCCGCCAACTTCACGGAACGCTGCTGGAACACACGAAGCAATACTATCCACAGACAACTGTCTTGGACCGCCTGCCGTACTTTCCAGATACGCTCGCTGAGTTGCTGACGTACGATGTGCTAATTGTTGGGGATTTGCGATCGAATACCCTGATTAAAGCGCAGCACGCCGCAATTGTTGATTTCGTAGAAAATGAGGGCAAATCCATTATCTTTCTTGGGGGACAAAACTCACTTGGTGTCAATGGTTTAGGAGAAACGTCTCTGAATCGCCTGTTGCCGATTGTTATTCCGACGAGCGGTTGCTCCGTTCGAGAAGAAGATTTCAATCTGCAACTTACCCATCAAGGATTCTACCATCCAATTACGCAGTTGGGAGATACGCAAGCGAAAGTTGAAGCCACTTGGAGAGACATGCCGACCCTATCGCGATGGTTTGATGGCTTTAGTCTCAGAGGCGGGGCTACGACTCTTGCAGTGCATCAACAATCTGGAGCTGAATTATCAATGCCAATCGTCATTTTTCAGCGATCCGGCTTGGGAAAGAGTCTGCTAATTGCGGCAGAAGGGCTGTGGACTTGGGGATTCAAGGATGAAGACGACGCTTATCCTCGTATTTGGGGAGGGGCTATTCGCTGGATGGCAACACGGACTGACGCCAAAAAGATTAACCTTACGACTGATTTGACAACCTATTCAGTTGGGGACGAGGTTCAGATTACGGTATACGCTTATGATGAGAGTTATCGTCCATTGACAGATGCAGCGTTCAAAATTGACGTAATTCCCCCGGACAGAAAATCGTTTCAAGTTCGTACGGTTGCCAGTTCACAGATTACGGGTGCCTACACTGCTCAGTTTGAGGTCAACCAGAGAGGGAACTACCAGATTCAGGCTCTAGGGGTTGAAGACTTTTCTTCATTAGGCGAAGATTCAACAGAAATCTTCGTTCAATCTCCACTTGCGGAGTTTGAAAGTCCACAACTCAACGAGCAGTTGCTTAAGCAATTAGCTGCAAATACAGGCGGTATTTACACACCGATTGTTGATGTGAAATCTCTACCCGAAAACATTAAAGATGTTGAAGAGAAAGTTTTTGCTATTCAGGAGCGGGATTTGTGGGATACGCCTATAATCTTGATCCTTGTGGTTATTTTGTTAGGTGCGGAATGGTTTCTGCGGAAGCACAAAGGGTTGGTGTAAACGCAATAGAAAGTCTTCTTTAATCACTGCATTTGTAGATAACTGACAATGAATTTAGAAACGTGGATTGCGAAAAAAAGTGGCGGCACAAGTTGCATTCCGGAAAGACGCCAATTGAACTGTGATAACCATCATCAACCTCAATCGAGCAAGTGTCGTCATGAATAATAATCGAATAAAGGCAATCTATTCATTTTTCCTCGGTTTAGTTGTCCTAATCGCCTCCGCCCAAGCCGCGAGCGAGAAATTCGTGATAGCCCAGGTTCAATATGGCGGCGGCGGTGATTGGTACGGAGATCAGACAGCTATTCGTAACTGGCTCAAAAGGCTTCGTAGGGACACTGAAATTGAGACAGCGGAGAATCGAGTGATTGTGAAACTTACGAATCGAAACCTATACGAATATCCGATGCTGTACGTTTCCGGGCACGGTAATATCCATCTGACTGAGAGAGAGGTCGAAGCATTACGCTTTTACCTTACGCACGGCGGCTTTCTGTTCGTAAATGACGACTACGGACTAGACAAGAGTTTTCGCCGTGAAATGCGCCGTGTGTTCCAGAATCAGAAACTTCAACCAATACCAAATTCACATCTTATCTACCACTGTTTTTACGATTTTCCGAACGGCTTACCGAAGATTCACGAGCACGAAGCTGAACCAGCTCAAGGCTTTGGGCTATTTCACGAGGGGCGAATGGTAGTCTATTACGCCTATAGCGCTGATATCGGGGATGGGCTGGAAGATTCAGACGTACATCCCAATGATACCCCTGAAGTTCGTAAACTCGCCGCGAAGATGGCGGTTAATATCGCAGTATATGCGCTAACACATTAGGTGAGACGGGAGGAAGTACGGTGGCTGGGAAGCAAAACACATAACCGTAAAGAACTTAGGTCGTATCATTAGACCTAGGTTGCCTGCGTTCTTGATCCCCGACGGGAGTGTACGCTGACTCGATTCAGAAATCCAACAAGGTTCAAGCAACTCCTAATCAACCAAGATGAAAAACAGACTTGAGGGGGATGGCGTCGAAAGCGGAGTTAAAAGGTCTACCAGACATTATGTACTGCGTTTCAATTTCATGGAAGGTGAAACATGTCAAATCGAACCACTGATCAATACTATCGTGAAATCATAAACCGACTCCAACTGCTGGGTACTCAATGGAGATTGTTGCTTTTTGCTCATAGTTTACTACGATGGGTTGCTGTGCTTGCAATAAGCCTTGCTACTGCGCTCGTGACTGATTCGCTCATACAATTGCCGCGACATCTACGTATAGGGCTTGTGTTACTGTGGCTAGTCATTACCGCCTATACAGCTTTTCGCTATCTAATCCGCCCGATTTTTCAAAGACTCACCAATAATAGTGTGGCGGCATATGTTGAGAGCAGTAATTCTAGCTTTGAAAACCGTCTATTGAGTGCGGTTCAACTCAAGCCGGAGTTGGAAAATAACCGTTTTGGGTATGCCTTGGGATTCATTGAGAAGCTTATTGAACAGGCACATAATTCGCTCGATCTAATCATAACAAAGCGGGTATTTGAGAAGGAATTAATCAAACTCAAGAAAAACGGTGGGTTAGCCGTGGGCGCATTGGTTTTACTGATTCTGGTTAACCTTATTTTTCCCGCCGCTTTGAAAGATTTCGTGCAGGCATTCAATGTACCTCCCAACCCACCCCAAGAAGCTGTTGTCGCCCAGATCAATGAAATCGAGCCGGGCAATGTGCTCATTAAATCTGGAGCAGATATCACTATCTCCGCAAAAGTGACCGGACATCTCGGCGCCCCAGTATATCTTCACTATCATGTGGTACAGGCTCTCAGTCCGATGAATCAGCAGACCGAACAGCCTGCTCCACCTGCCGAAAAATGGAGATCGATTTTAATGGAACAAAGCGATACGGAGACTAGCTATCACATTACGCTCAAAAATGCCACGCAGTCAATGGAATACTGCATCAAGGCGAAAGAGGCAGAATCAGAACGCCTCCGAATTACCGTTGCACGCGATCCATTCGTCAGCCGTTTTCAGCTTAAACTCAGCTATCCCAAATACACCCAACTCTCTCCGCAGCTTTTGGAAGAGAATTTCGGCGATGTGAGCACGCTGATTGGTACCGAGGTGCAGTTCAATGGAGAAAGCAACAAAACCCTCGCTTCGGCGACGTTAATCTTTGAGAATTCACCGGCTGTGAAACTCAAAGTTTTAGACGAAAACCGATTAATCGGGAGTTTCATTGTCCAACACAGCGAAAAATATCATATCGAACTGATTGACACCGATGGAATTTCGAATTCACAGCCAATCGTTTACACGATTCATACAATGAAGGATGCCGAACCGAAGATAGAAATAGTTGAGCCCGGGAAAGATGTCACCCTTGATGACACCATGACTGTAAATCTCCAGATCGATGCTCAAGATGACTATGGGGTGCAAGAGATTCGCCTACTCTATCGGGTTGAAGGGGACAATGAAATTGATACGATTATCCCTCTGAAGACTTACAATCCGCCCCAAACAGCCTTCTACATTGAGTTTAGCTGGGATATTGACTCAATTGGGCTATTTCCTAAAGATGTGGTTTCTTATCATGTCGAAGCGATTGACTCAGATAATATCATGGGGCCAAACGTAGGAAAATCCAACACCTACTCAATCCGTTTTCCGTCTGTTGCAGAACTATATGGAGCAATTCAGGCTGAGCAAGAGTTCGAACAGCAAGGGCTCGAAGCCCTCTTTAATGAGCAAGCTGAAGTGACAGCTACAATCAATGACCTATTGGACAAGATTCGCAAGAGTCAGCAACTTACTCTCAACGATGAAAAGTTAGTAAAACAGGTGTTTGAGACTCAGAAACAAATCGAGCAAACCGCAAAAGATCTTATCGAAGAGATGAAGCAAACTGCCGAGCAAATGGAAAAGAATCAGTTATTTGAACTGCAGACCGTTCAGGAGTATCAGGAACTGCGAGAACTGATGGCACAAGCGCTGTCAGAAACGCATAAGGAACTTCTGCGTAAGTTGTCTGAAGCGTTGCAGCAGCGACAGCTATCCGAACAAGAAAGGAAATTGATGGAAGCAAACTTCAACCAAGAACAATTCCTTCAGCAACTGAGTCGATTGAAAGAGCTCTATCAGCAGATGATTCTTGAGCAGCAATTGGAAGCGGCGGCAAAGCGGGCAATGGAACTTGCTGAACGTCAAACACGCTTAATCGATGCGGTAAAAGATGTGGTGAACCAACCCAATCAAAACGGTGAAGGGCTCGAAATGAGGTCACGGGATCTCGCGAAACAAGAAAATCGTGTTATGGAAGGATTGGAATCCATGCATGAAGCGCTAGATGAACTAAGTGTACAAATGTCGACACGGGCAAATCTTCAACGTGTCGCTGATGAAATAAAGCGGCTTAATCAGAATGCGCGAGAGCAGGAAATCGCTCAAAAACTCCAATATGCTAGTTCACAAATTCGGAGATCTCGCATGCAAGCTGCAATGATGCCTGGACAGCAAGCGCAACAAGGTTTGAATGAACTAGCGCAAGGATTAAACAACGCGATGGAATTCATGGGGGCGAATGCAGATGTAGCTTTAGCCGGTATGCGAGAAGCCGTGCGCAACGGTCTCTATCTCTCCCATCTCCACGAGGAGGTGATTGATGGGACAGACGAACTCTTGCAGTCGGGACATGGACGCTATATTCAATCGGAAATCAAGCGATTGCAGCGATTTGCGGCAACTGAGTTGAGCATTGGCGTGGGCATCAATCTTCTTGCCAGCCGTCTCTGGGAATTAGGCAAAGAACAATTGCAAATCGATCCGAAAATCATCTCAAGACTCAACGCCGCGAGCGATGCCCTAGAGAGATCGGCGCGTGCGTTAGAAGATCGAAAACCGAGTTTGGCGACTCCAATCCAGAAGCAGGGAATGGCGGACCTAAACCAATCAATCTCAGATCTCCTCAATGCAATAAACCAGATGAACGAACAGATGAATATGGCAGGATTACAGAATATGTTGGAACAACTTCAGGAACTGGCCCAGAATCAGGAAATGTTGAATGAGATGGCTCAAAATGTGCACGAGCAGATGCGGCGCCAAGGACGGACACCTGAGATGGGACAATTGCTTAATCGATTGGCTTTTGAACAGCAGATGATTCGTGAAGCGACTGAAAGGTTGGCTGAAATGATGGAAAAGATGTCCCAAGTACTGGGCGATCTCAATAGTGTTTCCGAGGAAATGAAAGAGGTGGAAGCAGAACTCCAGCGAGGAGACCTGAATCAACGTGTGTTGGAAAAACAACGCCGGATTCTAACCCGAATGCTCGATAGTTCCAAATCGTTACAGAAACGAGAGATTAGCAAAGAGCGCAGAAGCGAGGTCGCAAATAAACCGACAGATTCCACAACAGATGCGGCACCACTCGATTCCAATCTGCTAGAGAAAATACACTATCTTGAATCCGCCCTCAAGTCTGGTGCGCGCGAAGGGTTTCCGCCTGAGTATCGTGGATTGATTGAGCAGTATTTTAAGGCGTTATCTAAGCAAACACAGAGAGGATTGTAGCCAAATGGCGTAAAGCTAAGCTAGCGGCGTAAAAACACTTGGGGCGAATTAAAGGAGGTCGTGTGCTGTATACCCTACTCATCAACTAAACTAATATAAGCCATCTGGACGTCATCGCCACCTCTTAACTCGCCTCGAATGATGCGAGTATAGCCACCATTTCGGTTCTCATAACGTGGGCCAATGTTATCAAACAATTTCTGTAAGATGTTATGATTGTGGATGACTCGAGCAGCTTGACGTCGTGCGTGCAGATCTCCTCGTTTGGCTAACGTAATCAACTTTTCAGCAATTCGCCTGAGTTCCTTGCACTTAGGCAATGTAGTTCGAATCTGCTCATGTTCAAATAGAGCCGTTGCTTGGTTACTGAACAGTGCCTTACGATGGCTACTCGTTCTACCAAGCTTTCGTCCGCTCTTTCTATGACGCATGACTACTCACCTCTCTCATCATTTTCATCATCAAGACTCATTCCCAAAGAGAGTGCCATAATTGCAAGAATATCCTTAATCTCATTTAGAGATTTCCTACCAAAATTGCGGTATTTGAGCATTTCTTGCTCGGTTTTTTGTACTAGATCTCGAATGGTTACAATCGTGGCAGCTTCCAAGCAATTGGCAGAACGCACTGAAAGTTCTAGCTCGGCAACAGGCTTCGCCAAATATTTGTCGCGTTGAACCTTTTCTTCGTCAATTTCAACAACAGCCTCAATATAAGTTTCATCGAAATCACTAAATAGCCGCAGCTGATCTAGTAATATTTCTGCAGCCTGCGTTACCCCCTCTTTTGCGGTGAGGCTTGCGTCTGTCCACACCTCCAAGATGAGACGATCGAAATTTGTCATGTGTCCAACCCGCGTTTCTTCAACATGGAAATTCACTTTCGTGACAGGGGAAAATTGGGCATCAAGTGGAATAACGCCAATCGGCTGATTTGGACTCACATGTTCCTCAGAAAGCGCGTAACCACGCCCTTTACAAACTTGCATTTCCATGTTTAAACCATCACATTTATCAAGTGTTGCAATGTGTTGATCCGGGTTGATTATATCAATCTGACTACTCGGTTGGATATCCGCTGCAGTAACCTCAGACGAGCCTTCTGCAAACAAGCGCAATGTAACAATATCTTCGGTATGGACATGGAACCTTATCTCTTTGAGGTTAAGGAGAATCCGAACGATATCCTCCCGAACCCCTTCGATTGTCGAATATTCATGCTTTACATTTTCAATAGCAACAGTGACAATCGCTGCGCCATCAATCGATGACAATAATACCCGCCTCAGAGCGTTGCCGAGTGTAATCCCAAATCCTCGTGCAAGCGGTTCAGCAATGAATTTCCCATAATCAGCCCTCAAAGTGTCCAATTCTGCAACAAGACGCTGCGGCTTAGTAATTTCCCAACCCGTCATCAATTTAATCTCCCTGCATACATTACTTGGAATAAAGTTCGACAATCAGTTGTGTTTGGAGGTTGGCAGCAACCTGCTCTACCTTGGGAAATGCCCGCACAACTCCCTCCTGCTGATCAACATTCAGTTCTAGCCAATCCGGTGTCCCTTTGTGTTGAGCAAGTTCTAAGGCTTCACCAATTATCGCTAAATTACGACTCTTTTCCCGGACTTGAATGACTCCCCCAATAGGTACCAAGTAGGAGGGAATATTAACCCGTTTTCCGTTCACAAGGAAGTGGTTGTGTTTAACGAGTTGCCGTGCCTGTGAACGTGAACTTGCAAAACCTAAGCGATAAACCAGATTATCCAACCTACGTTCCAAGAGTACAACTAGATTTTGTCCGACTATCCCTTTTTGACGCGCTGCTTTCAAATAGTACCTTCTAAATGGTTTCTCCAAGATACCGTAAATGCGCTTGGCTTTCTGTTTTGCACGTAATTGTCGCCCATACTCCTTGACCTTGCGTGACTTGTGACCATGTTCACCGGGCGGGTAGGCACGGCGTTCAAACGAACATTTCGGGGAATTGCAACGTGGCCCTTTCAAAAAGAGCTTTTCCGCTTCCCTGCGACATAATTTACAGACCGAATCTAAATATCTGCTCATCTTTACTCTCTGAAATTAAGTTTCCGAATATCTGAAATTCAATCAAACGCGACGACGTTTGGGAGGACGACAACCATTATGGGGAATTGGAGTGACATCTTTTAAGGAAGTAATATCCAATCCGGCGGACGAAAGTGCTCTAATCGTGGATTCTCTACCGGCGCCTGGCCCTTTCACACGAACCTCAACACGTTTCATGCCATGTTCCATTGCTTTCTTCGCGACGGACTCTGCTGTCTGCTGGGCAGCAAACGGTGTAGATTTTCTTGAGCCACGGAAGTTCATCCCTGCACTTGCCCATGCGATTGTATGACCACTTGGATCCGTAATCGTAACAATCGTGTTATTGAATGTTGCTTGAATGTGGGCAATTCCTTCAGGAATGTCCTTCTTTTCTTTCCTTTTTCTCAAAAGCAAACTCCTTCTTCAATTTGGAATGCTACATCATAATATCTTATATGCCTGATTGTCCACGAGTTTCGGATGGACATCAGCCGCCTTTACGCGCGGCTTCTTTCGCCTTCCTACCAACTGAAACAGTTCTTACTTTTCCTTTTCGCGTGCGCGCATTTGTACTCGTGCGTTGCCCTCGTACAGGTAACTGCCGACGATGACGCAACCCACGATAACTGTTGATGTCAACTAATCTTTTAATATTTAGCTCAATTTCACGCCGGAGATCCCCCTCAACTTTGCAATCTTGAGTGATGTTGTCCCTCAAACGGCTGATTTCGTCCTCAGTGAGATCTTGTGATTTTGTTGCGGGATGGATATGCAATTCCTCCACCATGTTTGATGCAGTGCGACGACCAATTCCATAAATGTGCGTGAGGGCAATATCAATTCTTTTGTTTCGGGGTAAATCGACTCCGGCAATTCTTGCCACGGCTTTTCTCCTCAATGGATGCAAGATTCTATTGAAATACTCGTATGTCCGAAACGGATTCAAAGCTTGATATGGGACAGCAATTGCCTGATTACTCGGTCTTACATCACCTAACCCTAACAGAACTATCCTTGTCTCTGTTTGTGCTTTGGATTTGCAGGGCAAATCACGCGGACAACCCCTTTTCTCTTAATAACTTTACATTTAATACATATTTTCTTAACTGAAGCGCGGACTTTCATCACACTTCCCTTCTTGTGCTGATGTTCAAATTGAGGCAGCAAACGATGTATGAATAGGCGTGGTATTGCCAAAGGTACTTATCTTGAACGGCGCCCTTTCATACGTCTATCCTTCAGAAATCCTTCATAATGTCTCATGGTTAAATAAGACTCGATTTGAGACATTGTGTCTAAAACAACGCCTACAACAATCAAAATTGAGGCACCTTGAATCAATGTTCCAATACCAAGCCGCGTCTGCAAAATAATCGGAATAACGGCAATAGAGGCAAGAAAGAGCGCACCCGGCAAAGTAATCCTGGTTAATGTGTCGTTGATATACTCAGCCGTCCGCTTCCCCGGACGAATTCCGGGAATAAATCCACCGTATTTTTTTAAATCCTCAGCCATCTGTACCGGATTAATCTGGACAGCAGTGTAGAAAAAGGTGAATCCAATAATCAGGAGTGCATAAGTGATCATATACAAGGGAGATCCTGAACTGAAAACGCGTTCCACGCCGTCAACCCAGCCCCATGTTTGCGGTAGAAAACCCAAAGCGGTCGAAGGAAATTGAATCAGTGTCACGGCGAAAATAATTGGAATCATACCGGCAGCGTTGACACGTAGAGGCAAATGCGTCGTTTGACCACCGAATACCTTGCGTCCAACTACTCGCCGGGCATATTGCACGGGAATCTTGCGAACGGCTAGTTGAATATAGATTGTTCCCATGATGGCTATGATAGCCAGAACGACGAATATAGCGAGTTGCGGCAATCCAAATCTTGGATCGCTAAATAGGCGACCAAATAGTGTACTTGCCCCGCCTGGCATACCTGCAAGGATGCCAATTGTAATGATTAGTGAAATGCCTTGCCCAATGCCCCGCTCTGTAATCTGTTCACCAAGCCACATCACAAAAGCTGTACCTGCCATCAGGGTGATGACAGTGACGAAATGGTACATCCAACCCGGAGTCGTTACGATTGTTCTATCTAAACCAACAATAGCTCCGGGGTTAAGCAATATAAAGCTAATTGTGAGTCCTTGAACAGCACTTAGAATGACGGTTCCGTAACGCGTATATTGCGTAATCTTTTTACGTCCATCTGGTTGTTTAGAGAGTTTCTCCAGTGAAGGAATAACTACAGTGAGAAGCTGCATGATAATCATGGCGCTGATGTACGGTTGAATACCAAGCGCAAATATGGTCATTTGGCCGAACGCACCACCGGAAAACAGATCTACGAGTCCAATCATTCCTCCTGTGCGTTCCTTTAACGCCTCGAAGAAGTCTTTCAGCGCCGCATCATCAATCCCGGGCAGGGTAATGTGAGCACCCAATCGATAAACAATTAACAACATCGCCGTGACAAACAGCCGGTTGCGTAATTCTGGAATTTTCAAAGCTTTTTGAAAAGCTCTAATCATTATTGCATTACCTCAGCTTTACCACCAACCGACTCAATTTTCTCAATTGCAGACTTTGAAAAATTGTGGCTCTGCACGGTTAATTGCTTTTCAAGATTTCCAGTCCCCAGAATTTTTACTCTGATATTCCTGCCGTTTATAAGTCTCGCTTCTCGCAGAACATCTAGAGTTATTGTCCTCCCGTTTTCGAAACGATTTAGGGTTTCTACATTAACAACATCATACGTGATGTGTTTATGCGCTATTTTTCTCGGACCACGCTTGGGAAGCCGTCTAACAAGCGGCATTTGACCGCCTTCGAACCAGTCCGGAATAGATCCGCCGGACCTTGATTTCTGCCCTTTGTGTCCCCTCCCGCAGGTCTTTCCCCAACCTGAAGCATTCCCGCGTCCAACCCGTTTTCTCGGACGTCTTGAGTTTCTTGCTGGCTTGAGCTCGTTTAATTTCATTAGTATTTTGTCCTAGTGAAGTTCCAATTAACTTTGAAGTTCTTCAATGGTTTTACCACGAAGGCGAGCTACTTCCTCAATATCCTTTAGCTCTCTTAGTGCTTGCATGGTTGCTTCTGCTATATTTTTTGCATTTCGAGAACCCAGGCTTTTGGTCAATATATCTTGGACGCCAGCAAACTCTAGAATTATCCGTGTTGCAAGCCCAGCAATAATCCCTGTACCAGGGTGTGCTGGTTTCAGTAGGACTTTAGCCGCTTTGAAATGACCGATAATTTGGTGGGGAATCGTACTTCCCGATAGCGGCACACGGATTAGGTTTTTCTTGGCATCAGCTATGCTTTTTCTAATTGCCGATGGAATTTCATTGGCACTGCCAAATCCGAGGCCAACGATACCATCACGATTCCCAACAGCCGAAAGCGCATTGAAACTTGGTGTTCTGCCTCCTTTGCGGACGCGCATTACACGGTTAATGTCGATTGGACGTTCCTCAAACTCAAACTCTTCCGGGTTAATCTTTTCCTTCAGCAAAAAAGTATGCCTCCACGATGTATTCTTTAAAACTTTAATCCGCCTTCTCTAGCTGCTTCCGCGAGCCCTTGAATCCTCCCATGATAGGGATAAGCGCCCCGATCGAACACGATGGATTCGATTTTTCGTTCCTTCGCTTTGCTGGCAATTAATTGCCCAACTTCACGAGCTGCATTCACGTTACCTGCCGTAGATAAGCTACTCTTTAATTGCGGTGAAAGGGTTGATGCTGCAACCAGTGTGATCGCGTTTTGATCGTCAATTATCTGCGTATAAATGTGCTTGAGACTTCTAAAGACGGCAAGCCTTGGCCTTTCACTGGTGCCCATAATCTTTTTTCTAACTCGCTTTTTTCGCATTTTCCGAGCGATATACTTCTTTTTTATTCGATCCAAGACTACCCTCCAGAATGTATTAGGGGTTACGCCCTCGTTTTCCCTTCTTTCATACGGACATGTTCACCTTCATAGCGGACACCTTTACACGGTGCATAAACTCCAGGTTTTTTTATCTGACGAATTGATGCGGCAACCTGCCCCACAAGTTGTTTGTCAATGCCATTTACCGTGATAGGGATATGGGGTTGTCCGTCCACGTTTTCAGGACCACCGACACTCAAGGTGACACCATCAGGTGGAGAAAAAATTACAGGGTGAGAATATCCAACATTTAAAATGAGACGATTCTGCCGATCCATTTCTGCCCGATACCCTGTACCCACGGCACGAAGTTTTTTTTCAAAGCCCTGGCTTACCCCTGTTACCATATTCGCAATAAGGCTTCGCGTTAGTCCATGTAGAGAACGATGTAGTTTTGCATTACTATGACGGTCAACCGTGATAATACCACCCACCAATTTCACGTCTATGTTTTCAGGAATCTTACAATTTAGATTGCCCTGTGGCCCCTCTACAGTGACGTTCCTTTGGTCAACAACTACTTTCACTTTCGCCGGGACCTCAATTGGCATTCGTCCTATTCTTGACATTCACTTCATCTCCGAGGTTCAACAACACGTAATTACCAAACATAACAGAGGACTTCACCCCCGACGTTGGCTTTCCTACATTGAAATGCGGTCTTCACACCTTGGGAGGTCGAAAGTATCGCTATCCCTAAATCTCCATACACCTGAGGAAGGTCAGATGCGTCCACATAGACGCGCCTTCCTGGTTTGCTGATTCGTTTAATTCCGGTAATGACCTTTTCTTGACTTTCCCCGTATTTCAGAAAAATCCTCAAGATACCCTGTTTTTGGTCTTCAATTAAGCGATAGTTGCGAAGAAACCCTTGCTCGTGTAGGATACGGGCGATTTCGAGCTTGAGTTTCGACGCGGGTATCTCAACACGCTCGTGCCTGACCATATTCGCGTTACGGATACGAGTTAACATGTCCGCAATTGGATCTGTCATTGACATTAGTTTTCTTCTCCTTTACCAGCTTGCCTTTCTCACACCGGGAATCTTGCCAGCCCTGGCTAATAATCGGAAGCAAATTCGGCAACATTCAAACTGGCGCAGGAACCCCCGAGAGCGCCCACAGATTCGACACCGACTGTACTTGCGCGTCCGAAACTTAGGTTTTCTTTTCTGCTTGGCGATGAGTGCTTTCGTTGCCAACCCCATCCTCCTTTCTTCTGCTATGACCGAGACAAAGCATGTAAATCATTCTCTAAATGGCATGCCCATGAGACGTAATAATTCAAGTCCCTCTTCGTCCGTTGAGGCTGTTGTAACAATAGAAATATTTAATCCTCGGACTTCGCTCACACTATCATAGTCAATTTCCGGAAAAATAACCTGTTCATGGAGACCTAGCGAATAGTTTCCACGCCCATCGAATGAATTCGGAGAAAGCCCTCGAAAATCTCGAATCTGCGGCAATACAGCGTTAATAAGCCGGTTGAAGAACTCATACATCCCGTTTCGCCGCAGAGTGACTTTACAACCGATAGGCATACCCTCGCGAAGTTTGAATGCTGCCACGGATTTTTTTGCTCGCGTAATAACTGCACGTTGACCTGCCATAAGCGTCAGTTCTTCGATCGCATTATCCAACAGTTTAGGATTCTGCGTTGCAGCACCAACTCCTATATTGAGAGCAATTGTTTCAAGTTTTGGAACCTGCATGATATTTGAATAGGCAAAGCGCCGTTGTAATGCAGGTGCGACCTCTTCTTTGTAAAACGACTTAAATGGACTCATCTATTTTTACTCGCTACCTGAAAATTGTATGGAGATAAGAAAGTTAATGTGTTTTTTGAACTAATCATGTTCTGCTACTTCGCCACACTTTTTACATACGCGCAAACTGCGCTTTTTCGTTCGACCTCCGATATCCTTCTCAAAAACCTGGCGTCTCGTGCGCGCTGGCTGGTTACATTTTGGACAGATTAACTTCAGGTTGGAAATGTGAATAGTACCTTCTTTCTCAACAATCCCGCCTTGTCCTTGTTGATTGGGACGGAGGTGCATCTTCGCCATGTGGATTTCTTCAACGACTGCACGATTTTTACTGTGTAAAGTCTCAAGCACAACCCCTCTCTTACCAGCATCTTTACCAGTCAAGACCACCACGAGATCATCTTTTCTTACATGCGATTTTTGCTGCGACACGGGTACCTCCTACAAACAGGAATGACTGCCTAAATAACTTCGGGGGCTAGAGAGATGATTCGTGTGAACGCCTTATCTCTGAGTTCGCGAGCAACGGGACCAAAGATACGTGTTCCACGTGGCTGATTTTCGGCATCAATTAACACGGCTGCATTCTTATCAAACTTGATGTAGGATCCATCAAATCGACGGTACTCCTTAACCGTACGCACAATAACAGCTCGGACAATTTCTCCCTTTTGTACCTGGCTATTTGGACTTGCCTCTTTCACACTGGCGACAATTACATCTCCCAGTCGCCCATAACGTTTTCCACTGCCACCAAGCACGCGAATACACATGAGCCGTTTTGCACCTGTATTATCAGCACAAGTTAAACGACTGTAGGATTGAATCATTGTCTGTCCCTTTCTAATATTTCTGGCATCTGTGTATTTGGCTTAGTCGCTGTTATCCCCAATGTTTGAAACAATCTGACGAACTTTCCATCTTTTTCCGCGACTGATTGGGCGCGTTTCAACCACCTGAACAAGGTCACCTAATCTACACGTATTTTGTTCATCGTGAGCTAGAATTCTAGTTGTTTTTCTCAAAACTTTCTTATAGAACGGATGTTGATAAGTTCGGGTGATTGTGACTACAATCGTTTTGTCCATTGAATCGCTCGTTACAACACCCGTGCGAAGTTTGCGCCTACCTCGATTCTTTCGATTCAAGTTCGTCCTCTCTTAAATCTGTGGTGAATTGTCGATTTCGAGTTCACGTGCGCGAAGAATTGTGCGAATCCTCGCGACATCTTTTTTAATCTTTTTGAACTGAGAAGTATCCTCAAGTTGACCAAGCATGGCTCGAAATTTCAGATTAAATAGTGCCTCTATGAGATTGCTTAGCTCGTTTTTCAACTCTTCTACTGATTTGCTACGAAGCTCTGCCGCAGTCATTGATTTATTATACTCCAGATCGGCTAAGAAACTGTGTTTTAATCGGTAATTTGTGGGCGGCTCTTCGCATCGCCTCTCTTGCTACAGTCTCAGCGACACCACTCAATTCGTACAGGACTCGTCCTGGTTTTACAACTGCCACCCAAAACTCGGGTGGTCCTTTTCCACTTCCCATTCTCGTTTCGGCGGGTTTCTTACTGACAGGCTTATGCGGAAAAATCTTAATCCATACTTTTCCACCTCGCCGTACATGCCGGGTCATAGCAACACGGGCTGCCTCAATCTGACGACTTGTAATCCAACCACACTCAACTGCTTGCAAGCCGAACTCACCGAAATTTATCCGGGAACCTCGATACGGTTTTCCACGTCGCTTCCCTCGCTGCACCTTCCTGTGTAATACACGTTTTGGCATTAACATGTCACATAACTCCCTAATACTTCGGTAGTGTGTGCTTCACACTACTAACGGCAGATTAACGATTAAGAAATACGATTGAAGTACGACGATTACCACATAACATATCAAGATCCAAGCCGTGGCTGTTTTGGTTTACCGCGACGCGAGCCACGCTGGCGGGATTGACCTTCCGATCTATCATGAGCACGACGTGACGGCTGTCTTGATGTGGTCTGGTCTGGGGGAACCTTTGCCACACGACCTGGGGCCGATGTTGTCTCCTGGACGCCGAGTTTTCCGATAATCTCTCCCTTGAAAATCCATGTCTTGACACCAATCTTACCGTAGGTCGTATTGGCTTCCGTGAACCCATAGTCAATAATTGCCCTGAGCGTGTGCAGCGGAACGCGCCCATCCATATTTGATTCCGAACGTGCCATCTCATGACCACCAAGGCGTCCAGCAATAACTATCTTAACACCCTGAGCACCGGCTCTCATGGAGGAGGCAATCGTTTTTTTCATCGCTTGTCTGAAATTCGCTCTCCGCTCAACTTGCATCGCAACCGCTTCTGCTACAAGTTGTGCATCAAGTTCAGGCTTCTTAATTTCCGTCACATTCATTCGGATTGTTCGTCCGGTGAGTTGTGCCACATCTGCCTGTAATTTCTCAGCTTCTGCCCCACGCCGCCCAATCACAATACCAGGGCGTGCTGTGTGGACATTAATGCTACATTTATCTCCAACTCTCTCGATTTCAATACGTGAAATACCTGCGCGCGACAACCTCTCCTTAACGAAATTCTGAATCTTTAAATCTTCATGGAGCCACTGGGCATACTCTTTTTCATTGTACCATCTAGAATCCCAGGTTTCAGTGATTCCTAACCGTAGCCCGCGTGGATGCGTTTTCTGTCCCAATCAGACCTCCTCACAAAATTTATTGGTGGGGAAACTTCTAGGTAGACGAGGGGGTAGTATATCCATCCATTCATTTTGATGAGGGTTCATCAAATTCTCAATCTTCATTTCCCTCCCTTTGCTCATCTAGCACGACTGTAATATGAGATTTTCGATGTAAAATCCGATTCGCTATACCTCGCGATCTTGCACGAAACCACCTTCGGGTCATCTCCTCATCAACGAAAATTGTTTTAATATATAGATTGCTTTCATCTATATTAGCATCTTGGTATTGTGCGTTGGCCACCGCAGATTGAATTAGTTTGCGAATTATCGGTGAAATGGCTTTGTGTGTAACTGTTAATTGATCTAACGCATCTTGCACATAGCGACCTCTGACCAAATCGGCAACCAAACGCGCTTTGCGAGGCGGAACAGGGACATTTCGAGTGCGTGCTTTCGCTTCCATCTAATAGATCTCCTTACCCCATTGAATGTTAAACGCCTTTTCTTCCACCAGAGTGCGATCTAAATGTCCGTGTGGGTGCGAACTCACCCAATTTATGCCCTACCATATTCTCGGTAATATAAACCGGGAAAAACTTCTTTCCGTTGTGAATTGCGAGGGTATGCCCCACCAATTCCGGGGTAATCATCGAACGACGCGACCAAGTTCGAATAACACGCTTGGTACCCGATCTATTCATGACTTCGATTTTCTTCTGAAGCTTAGGTTCAATATAAGCCCCTTTCTTCACAGAGCGCGGCATCAACCTCTCCTGTTCAGTCTATTTAATATTTATTATGGTACGTTTTGCCTTCGTGCAATTGACAATAGTTACAGATATCAGCTACTTTCGCCGACTTGAAATATATCGACTCGATTTGTTCTTAGGATTTCGTGTTTTGTAACCCTTTGTCGGAACGCCCCAAGGTGTTACGGGGTGTCTGCCTCCAGAACTCTTTCCTTCACCGCCGCCATGAGGGTGGTCAATGGGATTCATTGCGACGCCACGAACTTTTGGCCGACGCCTTAGCCATCGGGATCGCCCAGCCTTACCGATCGAGATATTGGCATAGTCTACATTGCCAACTTGCCCAATGGTAGCCATACAGTTTACAAAAACTAGGCGAACCTCGCTAGATGGCAGGCGAATGCGTGCATATTTGCCTTCCCGATCCATCAGCTGGGCAGCACCCCCCGCGCTTCGCACCAACTGTGCTCCTTTACCGGGCATCATTTCTACGTTATGTATGGCAGTCCCGAGGGGAATTTTTTCAAGCGGTAAAGCATTTCCAACGTTAATCTGCGCATTTATTCCGGAACTTAACATATCACCGACCTGCAACCCCAAGGGCGCAAGGATATATCGTTTTTCACCATCAGTATAATGTAGAAGCGCAACTCGGGCAGATCGATTCGGATCGTATTCAATTGAAGCGACTTTTGCTGGAATTCCAAACTTATCACGCTTAAAATCAATGATTCGGTATCGCCGTTTGTGCCCACCTCCACGCCTTCGGACAGTAATTCGTCCTAAAGCGTTGCGTCCTGCATTATTTTTCATCCCTTTAACTAAGGATTTTTCTGGTGCAGGACGGGTAATTTCCTCAAAACTGTGCCCCGTCATGAATCTGCGACTAGGTGTCACTGGCGAATATGTTTTGACAGCCATGCTGAATTCCTTTTGCGAATCGAAATGGGCGCGTCAGATGACACATTAACAAAGGCGGAAGCCCAAGATATCACAGTTTTAAATCCCTTCGAAAAGCTGAACCGTTGCTCCCTCTTCGATGGTGATTACTGCTTTTTTCCAGTTAGGACGTCTTCCGATCCGATACCGAAACAACTTCCCCTTTGGCTTACCATGAACACGCAGGGTATTCACCTGAGTTATTTTACCTTTGAGATTGAAAATCTCTTCGGCAGCCTGACGAATTTCTGATTTCGTCGCTTTCGAATTAACAACGAAAGCATACTTATTGGATTCTCGAAGAATCGTGCTTTTTTCTGTAACCAGCGGTTTCAAGATAACCTTATACGGCTCTTTCATTTGTTGGCTCATGCCTCATTTGAAGTATTTTGTGTAGATTCGACTTCCTGCGTTCCTACGAATTTACGTTCGAGCTTTTCCACCGCACTTTCAGTGAGGACGATTTTATCATGCCAAAGCACATCATAAATATTCAGTGTATCCCAAGTACAGCTATTCACTCGAGGAATATTCCGCACGGACCGATAAATATTGGGTTCATGGGTACCTACGACGAACAGAATTTTACCTTCAAGTTTAAAGGCGTCTAGTAGCTCAACAATCGTTTTTGTTTTGGGCTGCTCCAACGTGAAATTCTCCATCAAAAAACAATTGTCATTTTGAAATTTATCCGCCAAAGCTGAGTGAAGCCCACGTGTACGAATTTTTTTGGGGGTATATTGACGATAGCTCCGCGGTTTTGGTCCAAAGGCAACGCCACCGCCTACACGTGTCGGTGATTTTCTATCGCCAGCGCGAGCCCGACCGGTTCCTTTTTGGCGATATAGCTTCTTTGTGCTTCCTTGAACTTGCGACCGCGATTTGGTCGCAGCCGTTCCGCTCCGTTGATTAGCAAGGTATGCAACGACGCATTGGTGTATAACAGGCTTGTTAACAGTTTCATTAACAAATGCATCCGATAGTTCCTTCGGTCGAAGAATAACACCTGACCGGTCATATATATCAAAAGCTGCCATAGTTAATGATCCTTAAAAAAACGAAAATTCGTTGCACGATTCCAGTCTTTATACTGGTACGTCAATGAATTAGGCAAGTGAGCGGAATTGCGAACCATCCCAAACTGACCTTGGTGCCTTTCGTTTCACGGGAGAGTAAACTTTCATTTAACCGCTTTTCTGATGATTAGCAATCCATTCGGCGGACCGGCAACTGCGCCCTTAATAACCAACAGATTTCTTTCCGAATCAGCTTCAATGACTTCTAGATTTTGGACCGTAATTTGCTTTCCTCCATGTCGTCCTGGCATACGGGTTCCCTTGAATACGCGCGAAGGATCAGAACCTGCTCCAATCGAGCCTCCGCGTCTTAAATCCTGTTCGCCTCCATGGGTTTTCTTTCCACCGGCAAAACCCCAACGTTTAACAACGCCGGTAAATCCACGCCCTTTGGAGACTCCAGTTACATCAACGGTGTCACCCACTGAAAATATCCCCGCTTCAACGACAGTTCCAACGGATAATCCCTCGGTTGTATTGACACGAATCTCTTTCAAATACCGGCGAGGTGTTATATTAGCCTTTGTAAAATGACCACGCCTGGGACGATTAAATTTCTTTTCGCTTCGATCGCCAAAACCCAATTGGATTGCATTGTATCCTTCTTGTTTATCCGTTTTGATTTGCACGATCGGACAGGGACCTGCCTCAACGACCGTAACTGGAATCGCTGTGCCGGATTCGTTAAAAACTTGGGTCATTCCAATCTTTTTTCCTAAAATTCCATCGTTCATAATATGCATCTCCGCAATCGGTGCCGTAAAATTAGCTTATAACAGCATGATTTTAACGTCGACACCGGCAGGCAAATCTAGGCGCATCAAGGCATCTACAGTCTTAGGGGTTATTTCTAAAATATCCAAAACTCTCTTGTGAATTCGCATTTCAAACTGTTCACGAGATTTTTTATCTGTGAAGGTGGATCGTTGAACTGTATAAATATGTTTCTTTATCGGAAGCGGAATTGGTCCAGAAACAACGGCCCCTGATCGCTTTGCAGTTTCTGCGATTTGGGCTGCAGATTGGTCTAATAAACGGTGATCGAATGCTTTCAAGCGAATACGAATTTTCTGGTTGTCCATGAACCTCTCCAATTAGGTCTGTCGAGTGTCGTGCTATACCACCTAAATCAGGCACACCGGCATTAGCACCACAATCCTCATAGTGACTGAGAGAAATAGTACAAATCCAATACCCTATTGAGAGCTATGTGTTAGCAATAAAAAGGTGGTCACGGCTTCAATGCAGCCGGGTTGTCAGGTGTTTCTTGGCCGAGATAGCCCGTTCTAATTTCAATACGCGACGTAGGGGTATTCACTCAACTACTTTTGAAACAACACCCGCTCCAACAGTATGTCCACCCTCACGAATCGCGAACCTGATTTCTTCCTCTAATGCAATTGGCTTGGCCAGTTCAACGCTGATGTGGATGTGGTCACCCGGCATAACCATCTCCACCCCTTCAGGAAGATGCATTACGCCTGTTACGTCCGTCGTACGGAAGTAAAACTGCGGCCTGTAACCTGTGAAGAAAGGTGTCCAACGACCACCTTCCTCTTTGTTCAAAATATAAGTTTCAGCTTCAAATTTTGTGTGGGGGGTAATTGAACGCGGTGCAGCCACTACTTGACCCCGCTCAACATTGTCGCGTTCGACACCACGCAGCAATAGACCGATGTTGTCACCGGCACGCCCTTCATCTAACAACTTGCGAAACATCTCAATCCCTGTAACTACCGTGTTATGGGTCGGTCGCAGTCCAACAATTTCAGCAGCTTCTCCGACTTTAATTATACCGCGCTCGACACGCCCTGTCACAACAGTTCCTCGGCCTGTGATTGAAAAGATGTCTTCTATCGGCATTAAAAAAGGTCTATCAATATCTCTTACCGGTTGAGGAATATATGCATCAATGGCTTCCATCAAGTCTAAAATTGGCTTACAAGCTTCATTGTCAGGGTCGCCGCTTTCCATCGCCTCTAGTGCAGAACCGGCTATGATAGGAATCTTATCGCCAGGAAATTCGTATTGAGTCAAGAGTTCTCGAACCTCTAACTCAACCAATTCCATAAGTTCGGGGTCATCAACCATGTCCGCCTTATTTAGGAATATAACGATAGAAGGCACATTTACTTGTCGTGCCAGCAGGACATGTTCACGAGTTTGGGGCATGGGACCATCAGCAGCGGAGACCACCAAGATAGCACCATCCATTTGTGCCGCCCCAGTAATCATATTTTTGATGTAATCAGCGTGTCCGGGACAATCCACGTGAGCATAATGTCGATTCTCAGTCTCATATTCAACGTGAGCTGTATTTATTGTAATACCGCGCTCTTTCTCTTCCGGAGCGGCGTCAATTTCATCGTAGGTCTTAGCGTAGTCTTTTCCAGAAAGCTTTGAAAAGATCATTGTAATCGCCGCCGTTAATGTCGTCTTACCGTGATCGACGTGCCCAATTGTACCAATGTTAACGTGTGGTTTAGTCCTTTCAAATTTTGCTTTTGCCATGTGTAAATCTCCTCACATTCATAAGAATTTTAACGGTTGCCCATAATTCTGCCAGCCTCTGACGATGAGGGCCGTTTACCATTCATGAAGTGGTAAAGGATTAGAAATATAGAGCTAAGATTGTTTGTTTGACGAAAGAATTTCCTGAACAATGCTTTTTGGAACATCGCTGTAGTGCGAGAGTTCCATTGAATACGTCGCTCGCCCTTGTGTTAAGGAGCGAAGGGTTTTGACATAACCGAACATCTCAGCAAGTGGGCAATATGCTTGAATGACCTGTATATGAGATTTTGATTGTGTGTCTGTGCGGAGAATTTGTGCTCGACGTGCATTCAAGTCTCCCATAACTTTGCCTAAATAGCTATCTGGCACAATCACTTCAACATCCATGATGGGTTCAAGCAAAATTGAGTGTGCTTGCTTCATCGCCTCTTTGAAAGCAATCGAAGCAGCGATTGAAAACGCTATTTCGGAGGAATCAACAGGATGGTAAGAACCATCGTAGAGACGTACGCCAACATCAACGACGGGATAGCCACATACAATTCCAACGTTCATCGCATTCTGAATCCCCTTATCAATAGCGGGTATATAGTCTTTTGGAATATCGCCGCCCTTTATCTCATCTACGAATTCATATCCAGTTCCCTTCGCCATAGGATAAATTTCGAGAACAACATGTCCGTACTGACCGCGTCCGCCGGATTGTCTGACAAACCGTCCCTCTGCCATCGCGTGCCGCCGGATGGTTTCACGATAAGCTACCTGCGGCTTCCCGATATTGGCGGAAACATTGAACTCCCGAATTAGCCGATCAACGATGATTTCCAGGTGCAATTCTCCCATACCTGACAGGAGCGTCTGCCCCGTTTCGGTATCCTGATGAATCTTAAAAGTTGGATCTTCCTCAGCCAGCTTCAAGAGTGCTAGATTCATTTTGTCCACATCGGATTGCGTTGTTGGCTCAATCGCAATCGACATGACAGGAGATGGAAAATCTATCGATTCAAAAGTAATGGGAGAATTCTGCTGGCAGATAGTGTCGCCGGTGGATATATCCTTCAGCCCAATCACAGCGGCGATGTCCCCTGCATAAACTGCGTGACGTTCCTCGCGTTTATTCGCGTGCATTTGCATCAACCTACCGATTCTCTCCTGCTTCTGACGGGTACTATTGTATACGGCAGCACCCTTGGTTAGAACACCAGAATAAACACGGAGAAACGTCAATTTCCCGACGTGCTCATCCGTCATGATTTTGAAGGCTAATGCTGAAAAAGGCTCTTCATCACTGGCTGAACGTCTTTCTTCATCATGGGTTTGGGGGTGGAATCCGGTCATTGGAGGGACATCTACGGGGGATGGCAAATAATCAATGATAGCATCTAATAACGGTTGAATTCCTCTGTTCCTTAATGCGGCACCACATAGAACCGGAACAACGTGACCGCTCAATGTGGCATTTCTTAAACCGGCTTTAATTTCCGTCTCAGAAAGGTCAACACCATCAAGGTATTTAATCAGCAACTCGTTATCCCATTCAGCAACTGCCTCCACCATCTGCCCTCGGTACTCCTCAACTATTTCTGTCATTTCTTCAGGGATATCTGTTTCGTCAATCACGGCGCCGAGGCTTGCTTCATTCCATGTTAAACCCTTGCGTGAAATCAAATCGACAACACCGTTAAATCGCTCTGCTGAACCGATAGGCAACTGAATTGGTATAGCACGTGCACCGAGCCGTTCAATCATCATTTCAATAGTTCGAAAAAAGTCCGCGCCCGTCCGATCCATCTTATTGATTAACGCAATGCGAGGAATTTCATATTTGTCCGCTTGTCTCCACACAGTTTCGGATTGAGGCTCGACACCGCCAACCGCACAAAATACAGCAACGGCACCATCAAGAACGCGGAGTGAGCGTTCGACTTCAACAGTAAAGTCGATATGCCCCGGTGTATCAATCATATTGATACGGTGGTCCTTCCATCGGCATGCGGTTGCCGCAGCGGTTATGGTGATCCCTCTTTCTTGTTCCTGGACCATCCAATCCATCGTTGTAGTGCCGTCATCAACTATGCCAATCCGATGGACTCGACCTGTATAGTATAATATCCGTTCGGTTATAGTTGTCTTTCCAGCATCAATATGCGCCATAACGCCAATGTTGCGCGTATTACCCACATGAAACCGACGGGGATCTATCAATTTCGGTTTTGCGGATGTAGAACGGTCATTTTGTGCAAGCGTCATTTTCTAAATTCACCTTCCAAACTTGCCCGGACGATATCATCCATCTATCTACCAGCGATAATGGGCAAATGCCCGGTTTGCTTCTGCCATTCTGTGTTGATCGAGCTTCCTGCGGAAGGCAGATCCTTCATTTTTGTAAGCATCTAACAATTCGGCAGCTAGCCGCTCTTGCATCGTTTTTTCGGGTCGCTGGCTTACAGTGGCGTATCCTCGCTTGCGTCGCGTGGATTTGATAATCCATCGAATTGCTAGCGTGGTTCGCCGTTCAGCTTTAACATCAATAGGCACCTGATAAGTTTGTCCGCCAACACGTCTCGATCTAATTTCGAGTACAGGCTTAACATTATTAATCGCCTGACGGAAAACCGCGAACCCATCTTCCTTTGTTTTATCCTCAATGATGTCCAGGCTCTCATACAAAAGTCGCCGGGCCAGGCTCCTCTTCCCACAGGTCATCAGACAATTGACAAATTTTGCAACAAGTTTACTGCTATACTTCGGATCTGGAAGTATTTCTCGCTTTTCACCGACTTTGCGCCGTGGCATACCTTACTCCTTCAATTACCTCTTCGCCCCATATTTGGAACGGGCCTGCCTTCGATTTTCAACCCCCGCAGTATCCAAAGCACCGCGAACGATATGATATCTGACATTTGGTAAATCTTTGACTCTTCCACCGCGGACAAGAACAACAGAGTGCTCCTGCAGGTTATGATCGATGCCCGGTATATAGCAGGTCGCTTCGAAACCAGTTGTGAAGCGAACCCGAGCTACTTTACGAAGTGCTGAATTTGGTTTTTTTGGCGTTATGGCTCTGACCTGCACACAGATTCCTCGACGCTGCGGGCAGTTTTGAAGGGCTGGCGATTTACTTTTCTTCCGACTCTTTTTCCGAGGCTTTTTGACTAACTGATTTATGGTTGGCATATTTCCCTCAATTATTTGGTCGTTGGCTACGCGGTGTTAGGGGCTTTATGTGAATTTCCGTTAGGCATAAATAAAGCCCCACGGGGACTCAAGGGGCTCATAAATGTTTCTCTATCATGAGTAAACCGTAAAAACACTATTGAAGCGTTCTTGGCTTAGAATCCCTCCCTTCATGCCGTATCAAATTGTAACACGTCATTAAGGGGGTGATTATACCAAACCTCATTGGTGTATGTCAAGGTGTTTCTTAGCTGTTTTTGAGTTTTGGCAAGATTTGTTCTCAAGTTGTGGCTTACAATGTCAAATAACATATATATCGCTCTCATTGGACTGTTGAGAAGAACATCATGAATCAAATGTTGTATGGAACATGCACTCATTTCTTATAAGCGGATCGGTCGGTATTTCCCCCGTACTTCATCGCATACACGAACATATTAACCATGAACCGATGCACGTCGGTGGAACGACGCATCCGCAGCATCGTCCGACTTGGGATTTCCGCTGTCTCCATCGCACAGAGATAATCCTTCCGATTGTACAGCACCGCGAGACGCCGCCCGACTGTAATCCCCTTGTGAAACTTAAACTTCGAGACTTTCGGATTATTTTCGGATCCCCAATACACATCAGACCCATTCGGAGGGGTGGATAGCTTATAATAGATGGAATAAATCTCATGGCTATGGGGTATAGACTGAAGCGGATACTCTGGCATGATTTTTTTCAATTCATCTGCGACACGCGCGGCAAACAGGCCTTTAAACCCGCAATCATCGAAAAAGAGCATGCCACCGCGTTCCACGAGATACTTTCTCATCGCCGACCGTTCTGCTGGGGTAAAGCCCACCATCCATGCTTCGCCTCGCATTAGATTACGGGATGTCGTCAGCTCTTTATCGTGCCCCGTCATCACAATTATTGGGGCATCGAGGATTCGCGGATCCGTCATCCGCATAGCACCTCCTTCTAGCTTCATATCCGCGCGGAGCCGCGTGTTGTCGGATAACCACCGCATGAAACTCGGCAGAGCCGACGGGTCCTGCCACCAATCTGCTAGGGAGTGTATTAACCGAGTGAAGCGGATGTGACCCTGTATGTCTGCCCCCTCACCCTCCAGAATAGCGCCTAACTTATCATCAGGAACAGTGGTGATTTTAGCCAGCGGATCATCCCCAGAGCCTCCGGCACCGGCGTCAGCAGCTCCGACCGACCCCACAAGCGAGTCAAGACCGCCCGTTCCGCTTCGACCGCGCCCGTCAATCGCCTCTATACCAGTCCCGCGTCCTGCGCTGGGACCGCGACGCCTACCGACCGCAGGGGCAATGACCTCCTCGTTACGCTTGGCTTCGATGTCCGCTACCGTCGTAACAGGATCGTTTATAGTCGTATCGGGCGTTAACGGTGAAACGTCCATCGACACACTGCCAGGGGCTGCCGGGACAGGCCTAGCAACTCTTGGAGCTGCAGACACCCGAACGGGCTGAGTGATAGGTTTCACCGATTGACGCACGGGTTCAGGCGGTTTCGGCTTAATCCTTTTCAGACGCCTAACCTTCGGCTGTGGCTTCACCATCTCGACCGAAATGGAATCTTCGATAACGTCCGAATCGTCCATTGCGACCAGGAAGATAGCGATAGCCAGGATAACGTGTGCAACCACAGAGGCTACCATCGAATTACGTACAGTGCGGCTTTTTTGGGTTACTACCGCGATTGCCGTTTGTGTCGTTGGAGACTCGGTCTCGTAGGTAGACGCGCTCAAGTAGTAGGTCTGTCCTCCGCAATCCACTTGCATTTGCTCACCCGGCAGCATTCGGAACTGGACGCTTTCGCCCGCTCGGATAACTTCGCTCAGCCGTTTGATGGGAAGAATTACCGCCCCCGCTTGCGTAACCTCCGCGTCGATTGTGATTCTTGTGTCTGTGGTTGAAAGCTCTAGCTTATCTGTCCCGATGCTGCGCACGCTAACATCGGAGATGTAGGATAGCTGATTCTCCCTCGCCGCTTGCGACTGGAGTGACTTGATCGCTTTCAGAAGATTCTCTTGTTTCGCCGTGAATTGCATTGTTCATTCCCTTCAGTATTGATAACGATTGCCGTGTTTATCCCATGTAGAGATTGCGCCGTTCCTAAATTCATTGACGGAAACCGACGTCCGTGAATTTTTATGTTATATAAGATTAGCAAGAATTGCCGTGCTATCTTCTTGTTTCTCGTGCCCTTGTCAGAAGCCGATATACATGGCGGAAACAAGTTCAACGTCTATCGCCTTGTTAAAGTTCTTGACCGCGGCGGCGTATTGTCCTGCTAGGAGTCTATTGTTACAGCGACTCTCCCCATGAATCGAGCATCATTTTTTTTTCGGTTACAAGCGCATTTGCTTTTTCATAGTCCTGACAGGCAGCATCGTTTTGTTTTAACCCAAACTTCGCGTTACCACGCCAATAGTAGGCACCGGCAGAATCCGGTCTCAGGTATATCGCCATATCAAAGTCCTGAATAACATCTTTGTATTCGAGTAACTTAACATCTAAGAGTTGGTTTAACTTAGCAGCACCATTGTATTGAATTAAGAAGTACTTAGCCAAACCACGCCAGCAGTAGACATCATGAACATAACGTGGAGTATGTCTAGGATACAGTTTTTCGAGAACTTCGAGACCATTGTCAAAGTCGTTGATTGCGGCGGCATATTGCTTTAACTTTGCTATATTTTCCATACCACGCTCAAGGCAGCTAAAAACATGGGCTTCTATATCCCGTTGTTCCTTTTCCTGACGTTCTCGATTCGCACGCTCCTTTTCCTGACGTTTTCGTTCCGCACGCTCGTTTGCCTGACGTTTTCTTTCCTTTTGTTCCTTCGCTTCTCTTTCTTGGCGTTCTCTTTCCGCCCTGACTTTCGCTTCTCTTTGCTCTCGCTCTCTGTCCCGCCGTGCTTTTTCCGCTCTTCCGTGCTCGCCTTGCACTTGTTGATCTGCATTCGTAATCATCTGGTATGCGTCCTGGACAAGTATAAAGCGTTGTTTTGCGCCAGGGGAAGGGTCTTTGTCTGGGTGGATGACTTTCACGAGGTCGCGATAGGCTTTCTTGACATCGTCGAGTGTCGCGTTGGATTCTAACGCCAAAATTCCCAATGCTTCGTCTCGTGTCATTTTGCTTACCAGTGTAACCCTTTTTCTTTGCTTTGCAACCGGTGAAACAATGTTAGCTTATCTGAGAGTTGCCATTTTCCGAGTCGCTGAGAATTTGTTCGCGGTTAAGGTGTAGAAATACGTTCCACTCGCCACGCATTCGCCGAGTTCATTGCGCCCGTCCCAATAGACCGCCTTGCTTCGGCTTTCGTACACGTCAGCCTTTTTGGGACCGGATTCGATTGTTCTCACTAAGTTTCCATTCCGATTAAAAATGTTCACAGTGACATTCGCATCCTGCGCCAAGCGGAACGGTATCCACGTTTCGGGGTTGAACGGATTTGGGAAATTCTGCCCGAGCTGATTTACGTACCGCGCCGAACCCGGTATGGCGTTGTCAAGTCGGGTCGGTTCTCCAAACACCGTTGGGTCATTTACCGAAAGCTCGAACAGGTGTTCGTTAACCTTGAAGATATGGAGCGCGTAGAGATCGACGACATAAACCACATCGCCGATGACCGTCAATCCCGAAGGGAAGCGCAAGTTTCTGGAACGCGAAACTAACTCAAGATTACGTAAATCCACAATCTGCACGGTCGTCTCATCTAGCAGGAACAGATAATCTCCGCTCACGTGGGCATCAATCGGCAGTCCATCGGTCTCGTACTGCCCGATGCGGACTGGTCGCTGCGGCTCGGTAACATCCAGAATCTGGATGCCGGCGCGGCTATCCAGCACATACGCCCGGTCCTCTGCGACAGTGACATGCGTTGCATTACCCATTGTTTCGTAACTCGCAACTGCGCGGGGCTTAGCTGGATTCTGGATGTTGAATATCTGTACGCCCCCGTCAAGAGCGGCGACGTAAGCGTTTACTCCGTCGATTGCCACCCGATGGGCGTTGCCAGCCATGCGGTGTCGTGCGACAACACGAATCCGATTGAGGTCTCGAACATCAATGACGATGAGTTCGCCCGCGCAGACATATACGTATCCGTTGTCAATCTCAACGCCCATCGCCGGTTTGGACGTTGAAATTCGTGCAGTCATCTTCGGACGGTTGGCATCTCGCACATTCAGAATGAGCACTCCCTCTTCACCTGCTGCGATGTACGCATGACCGCTTTCAACCCGAACATCCGCCGCAGCTGCATCAATCGGTATGTGGTGTGTTAAGGTCGCATCAAACACCTCCTTTATTTCGACAATCTTCAACCCGCCACGTCCATCAGCGATGTATGCCATTCGCCTACCGTCTTCGCCGTGAACAACATCCAGTCCATTAGCTTCACCCGAAGCGTCATAACGGTGCAGCCACTGCGGATTACTCGGTTGACTCACGTCGAGGGTATGCAAACCTCCACCTTCAGCCGCAATGTACGCAATAGCGGTTCTGTCGTCAGGGGTAAATAGGCTCACTCCCATTGCGTTGCCGGTTACGGATTGGCGGGCGACGAAATCAGGGCGGAGTCGATTACGAACATCAATGAGATAAAATCCCGCCTCCACGTCGGTCAGATAGACGTACCCCTCCCGGAATTTAATACTTGCCGCGATTCCAGGTGTCCGCGCTGTCGAGATTACTTTTGGATTGAATCGATCTCGCACATCGACAATCCGAAAGTCCCCCGATGCAACATAAGCGTATCCGTCTTCGACCTGAAAATCGAAGCCGATGATACCAACCTTGCCAACGATGGCGGGGATGTCGATTCGTTCAAAATCGAGAATCTGAAACCCTTGATTTCGATCGCTCAGATACACGGTATGACCATCAACCCAGACAGCCAGGGCTTCACCGACCGTGTGAAACGTGCTAATCGGTTTCGGTTCGATTTCATTGTGCAACTCTTGCAAGTCATAAATCAAGAGCCCGTTTTCCCTATCTACTATGTAAGCATAGCCGTTGGCAATCTGGATTCGATGGGCGAACGTGAAACCCTTGACCGTTCCGATTAGTTTCGGCGCCGCCTGTTGGCGGATGTTAATGAGTTGTATCCCTTCCGCTCCATCTGCGATATAGGCTGTGTCCTTGTGAACGGCGACCTCTTGGGCGTTTCCCGGTGTGGCAATCTCCCCGATTCGCGCTGGCTGTGTTGGGATTGCTAAATCGAAGATTTCCAATCCCCAGTCACTCGCGGCATAGGCGTATTTTTCGACAACGACTACATTCTGATAACTGCTCGACAGGTGAACCTGACTCATCGGTTCTAGTTTATAAGAGATATTTGATCGTTTCGGACTCGACTGCCCACGATTGCCGATGGCTCGCGTAATTGTACCCGGCGCAACGATTGACGCATCAGTCGGACGGGGCGCGCCAACAACGATGCCGGAACTCCCATCAGATGTCGCTGCATACCGGAAGGACTGCGTGGTGTTTGTTGTTGCCATTAGGATGACCTGATCTGTCGGATTTAGATTTTTCAGCTCAAGGCGACCGTTGTCGTTTCCATCGAATCGCAGTGGATGAATCAATGGAGTGCCACGGTTCGGTATACGCACAACTTGTGCATACATCTCCCCCTTGCCAGCGCCGTCCAGTGCAATTTCGAGTTGAGGCGGTAGATTCTGAAAGGTTACATAACGAACTCCCCAGTCCTCCAAGCTATCAGCTCGAATCGTGGGATAGCTGTTAACACGACGTTCAACCCCTCTCTCGACCCTTTTATTCGGTAGGTTCTCATACCCGAAAATTGGACCGCGCCTGATATCGTTGACGAAGTTCGCAATCGCCCAATTTTGAAAGACATCGGTAAAACGTTCAGACCTACCTAGCGACGCTAAAGCCGCGTTAATTCCGTTTATTCCCAGCAGATCCTGGCGAGCGAGTTCACTAATGAACTCATCGCCGCCGTGATTCTCGAATGCATAAAGCAGGAGCATGAAAGCCGCTCCGTAGTAGACATCGCGGGTATTTCCAGATGTCACCGAAACACTCGGATCTCTTAGGTAGCCATCTACAAAGATGTTATGGACATTTCCGTAGATTGCCCACTCCGCGAACGACGCGAGCCCTTCTTCCAACCACCGCTCATCGGTAGTTCCACCGTTCTGGTACCAGTTCACGAGGTGCGTAAATTCGTGAGCGAGGAGGGCGAGGAGGATAAAGCGTCCCCGTTCCTGTAGCAGGAACACATCGGCAAAGATAATCTCTCGCCGATTGCTGTTGAAATCGGTCGGGCGTTGATCGGTCGGTGAGAAATAGCCACCGATGTCCCGAGCTGAATCGTTCAATCCGACGTCGTGTAATAAGAGTGTTACTCGCGCATCCCGGTCCAAACCCGGTTTCCATTCGCTGCCAATCCAGCGGTGAACTTGCGGGTAGATACGCGAATCAAACTCAGCCGCAATATCCAGTGCCTGAGCTTCGTTTATCAGACCAAGAACCGAATTTTCGATGTAAATGTAGATATGTTCGCCGATGGCAATACAGGTTCCCTTCACCAATTGCTCGGGAATATGAGTGAAGAACCGATCAATCTGCCCGACGTGCACTTCAGGCGCCGGAGCGGCGGCGATCTGTGGAAACTGTAGAGCGGGGTGTGCATGCCGAATGAGTTCTGGCGTCCCGCAACGCCAATGTGCACCACTCGGAAGACTCGGATGGATGGGTTCACCGTATACCGGACGAGCGATACAACTGAATAACAATAGCAAAGCACAACTGCGCATTTGCAGCCAACCTCCACTCAACATACATGAGCTACTATCTTCAGCATCGACGAAGATGAAGATATAGATTAGCAGTTGATGTAGATTCGATACACCCCCATTTTACATTTGCGTTACTTACAGATGCTTTCAAATCCGGGCAAGCTTTCAAGCTTTAGAGATGAGCACTAAACTTAAAAAGTTAAACTTCGGCAATTCTACCACAAACCCCACTCAATGTCAACAGATATTAAGTATATCTTGCATTCAAACTAGAAACCTAGAAATCGACATATTCGCTCGTCAATACGCGACTGAGCAAGCTATTCGCCCACCGACGTGTACCTTTTGCATTTTGGACATCAACATGCGTCTTTCTTCGTTTACCCAAAACTTTGCCAGACGAGCCGAATTGCAAAAGCTATCGAGGTGACAACAAGCACAACTTTGATCCATTTTTCTCCTCTGTCAACCGCCCAATGACTGCCGAACCACGCGCCAGTCGCGTTCCCAAGTGCGAGTGTTAACCCCAAAAACAGATCGACATTGCCACTCTGAATGAAGACTCCTAGCGCGACAATCGTGAAAAAGAAACTAACAAACAGCTTAATTGCATTTGCACGAACGAGATCAAAACTGTTTATTGATGTTAGTGCAGCAATAATAATAAAACCAACCCCCGCTTGGATAAAGCCGCCATAAATGCCAATGAAAAAGAAGACGAACGTTGTGACAATCCTGCGCCTCACGCTCTGGGTGCTACCCTCGCCTTCAGGTTCTCTCGTCGGACTAAGATAAGTCAAAGCCAACACTCCCACCATGATAGCCGCCAACACTCTCTTGAAAATGACCTCGCCAATGAGAACCGCAATTATAGCTCCAATTATAGCTCCTGGGATTGCTGGAATAGTCAGTAAAGCGCTATAGCGAAAGTCAGAAAATCCTTTGACTCGAAATCCCACGACGCCGGTTGCACACTGTATAGCAACAGCTATTCGATTTGTACCGTTCGCCTTCGCGGTCGCCTTCACGGTGGCAGGTAAGCCGTTGTGCTCCATGAGGAATATTAGCATCGGTAGCGTTAGTAATGAACCGCCGCCCGCAACTACGTTTAGGAAGCCTGCGGCGATACCGGTGATTAGAATTAGGGGGATTTGCCAAAGCGGTTGCATCTCAGTTTTTAGTCCTTTCTCTGTAGCAAGAATTTGGCGCCTGACGGCGCTTCGTCACAAAAATCAACACTAGAGCAGCCCCATTGCCGATTAGGACTGCACCCAGAATACCCATTAGCAACATAAATCCGCCGGTGGATACCATGCCGGATCCAAACGGGCATGACCAGATTCCCAAAGCAAAGGCAGAGAGTGGAATGAGTGCTCCCAGGGGGAAACCGATTAAAGCGGCAACCGAAGCGATGGTTTGATATTTTTTTATTGGAAGTTTAACGGACGGATAAGATAATTTCCGCCCTTCATTTGTTGGCAATGTTTCGATACTCCTTGTTCAGATTTCATTGGTTTCTCAGCCATCCTAGCGGGGCTTCCGAATTACGTCTTTACTTGCGGATCTAAGACATCGCGCAAGGCATCTCCTAGCAAGTTGAAACCCAAGACAATCAGGAAAATGGCAGCGCCTGGCGTCATGACTGTCCAAGGCGCCCGGCGGATGAGCGCACGATTTTCGTTGAGCATAGCGCCCCACTCCGGCTCGCCGATTTCGGCGCCAAGCCCCAAGAAACTGAGTCCCGCGGCGTCAAGGATGGCAGCTCCCATGCCGAGCGTTGCCTGAACGATTAGCGGCGCAAGGCAATTCGGTATAATTGCCGTTGTCAAAATACGAAAGTCACTGGCACCGATGACTCTTGCTGCCATCACATATTCTTCCTCACGGATTTTTAGGACGGACGCTCGCAAAATGCGGGCATATTGTGGGATATAAACAATCGAAACAGCGATGATTGCATTGATGAGGCTCTGTCCCAAGATGGTGATAATCACCATGGCGAGCAGAATGCTCGGCATGGCAAGCATCATATCCATCAGGCGCATAATGGTGTTGTCTTGCCAACCACCGTAGTAGCCGGCGATAATTCCCACCAGCGCACCAATGGAGATTGAAAACGTCATCGCAACCAGCCCTACTTTGATAGAGATTTGCGAGCCGTGAACGATTCTGCTGAAAACGTCTCTGCCTACCCTATCGGTGCCGAAGTAGTGTTCTGACGACCATCCCTTGAGACGCGCGACGACATCAGCGTCGCGTGGGTCGTGCGTTGCAATAAATGGCGCTAGGATTGCCACGAGGACAAAGCAGAGGATAATTGAGGCGCCAATCGCGCCGGATCTGTGACTCAGAAGTCTTCGATAAATCCTGCGACGGTTCCCGCTCATGCGTCTTCTCCAATTCTGATACGTGGATCGAAGTAGATGTAGAGCAAATCAACAATCAGGTTGACCGCCATGAAAACCGTCGCCACAAATAGCACACCTCCTTGAACCGGACGAATGTCTCTGGCTTCGACAGCGGCGCGCAGCCATGAACCGAGTCCGGGCCAGGAAAAGATGTGTTCGGTTAAGATTGCACCGCCGAGTAAGTATCCAAAATTCAGACCGATCACAGTCAACACGGGATTGATGCTATTTTTCAGCGCGTGTTTGAGCACAACCGTCGATTTGGGAAGCCCTTTTGCGTGCGCCGTCATGATGTACTGTTGGTTAAGCACTTCCAGCAGACTGGATCGCGTCATGCGTGCAATGATTGCCAACGGAACTGTACCAAGCGTCACCGCGGGGAGAATCAGATGCCAGATTGCATCCCGAAACGCAGCAAAGTTCCCGGAGAGCAGCGTGTCGAGCAAGTAAAAGTGGGTGCGATGTTTGATCTCAAGATCCAAGACAGTGTCCAATCGCTGGGAACTTGGGAAAATCGGAAACGCGTAGGCAAACAACAAGATTAACATCAACCCCAGCCAGAAAATTGGCATTGAGATTCCCGCCAGCGATCCAAACATTGTGGTATAGTCCCAAAACCTGCCGCGATTGACCGCCGCTATGATGCCCGCACCGATGCCGAAAACTATCGATAATCCCATCGCCGCGACTGTCAATTCAACCGTTGCCGGGAAATAGCGTAGGATTTCATCAATTACCCGCTCATTTGTCTTAAACGATCGCCCGAGATCCAGGTGGATCAGGTCCCAAAGAAACACCCCATACTGCCGATAAAGCGGCTGATCCAGCCCCATCTGTTGACGAAGTTCAGCCAACGCTCCCGCGGTGGCGCGTTCGCCTAAAATTGTGAGCGCCGCATCGCCGGGAATCAGGTGAACCATAAAGAAGACGAGGACCGACACACCAAAGAGGGAAAGCGCCATGGAGAGCAGTCGTTGTGAGATGTACTTAATCATAACGTATACGCAAAACGTAAGCGGTTTCTAGCAAGTGAGGCGTTACTTCTCTGACTCGGGTTCCTTTTTGGGCAACAACCACCTACTTCAAAATTGCCATCCGCCGTACGTGACTGAAAGACGGCGTCCCCAATTGGTAAAAATAGAGACCGCTGGCAACAGACTCTCCGTTATCGTTCCGACCGTCCCAGTAGGCTGCCTTGCCTCGATCTGCATAATAACCCGCCAACTGATGCCCTAAATCCAGACGACGAACCGTCACACCTTTGGTATCATAAATCGTCAACGTGACATCTGCATCTTCTGCCAACTGATACGGAATCCACGTCTCCGGGTTAAATGGATTCGGGTAATTCGCCAACAGCTCGGTCTCCGACGGAATCTCGTAGAGTTCAAGGTCGGGCAACTTGATACGGCTCGTCAACACCTCTTCCGCGCTCACGACAATCTGCGGAACCGGTCGAACACCAACGAATGGGTTGGTTGCATGCGCTACGATTTCCAGCACATCACCAGCCTTCGCTGCGTGGCGGCTCAATTCAACAAACGTCACGCTGTACGCTGTCGCCGATAGCTCCGTTCCGAGAACGGTGTCGAGCGAGGCGCCCGTAGACAGGTTCTTCACAGTGACACGCAGTTCCGGAGCCCGTGCCAACATGTTGAACTCGTCCATAACGCCGCCCTCAACATACAGCACCGGTGTCTGCGTGCCGTCGAACGCCACTGCAGGCGCTGCCGAAACGGCTCCGGAATTCTCCCACGCCGAGCCGACTATCGGGATGCTGGTTGCCTCCGTTCCAATGTAGACAACAAGGTAGCCGACACCGCCCACAATAGGAGCGTCACCGTCTTGACCGGGTTCCCTAATCGTGTGGAATCCCATTCCATCGGCTTTGGAGACCGCGATTGCACCGACACCGTCGCCTAGCAGGTCGCTAATCATGCTGAGACCCGCCGCCGGTTTAAGCGGTAGACCAACGAGATTGTTCCCCACGTCAATGTTAATCATGGAAGCGCCGCCGGCACCTAACGCATCGCCAACGAGTTCAAGCGTCTTAGCGTCGGACATCACCACAACCAAACCGGTATCGTCCTCGATTTCCGCGTCCGCCACGGTACCCGTGCTGATATCGCCGAGGTAGGTCTTCCATCCACCGTCGTCGCCGACTGTAATGATGAAGTTGACCGCATCGCCGAGCGCGTTGTATAGGTCGCCGACGGTCTCAATCATCATATCTTCACCGTTAATCTGGTTAACAGCCAACGGAATATGAATCGCATGTGTGCCCGCTGGGATTGACAACGCAAACATCCTCACGGACTCAATGGTCAGTAAAGCGACAACCTGGGTATTTCCTTCAACGCTCACACGAACCGTGTTTGTGCCGGGCGTGCTGCCAAGGGTAAGGGTACTCTCCGCCCTGCCGTTTTCATCGGTGGTGGCGATTTCGGGTTGGACTGTCCCGCCGCCTGCGGTGACGGTAAACGTGACCTCCACACCCGGCAGAGGTTTATCTGTCTGGTCTCGCACTTCTACCACAAAGGCTTTTTCAAGTGCCTCACCGGGTAAACCCTCTTGGTCTTTGCCCGAGACTATCTCCAATTTCTTGGGTATTCGAATCCCTTCGGCATTGAACGTCCGTGTTTCCTGACTCCCGGTAACAGATACAGTAACAGTGTTCGTTCCCGGATTTGGGCCCAATGTGAGGGTACTTGCTACCCGACCGTTGCTGTCCGTCGTGCCGCTTGTCGCACTGAGCATACCATCGCCACTAGTGATCGAGAATGTGACCTCAACACCCGGTAGAGGTTTATCTGTCTGGTCGCGCACTTCTACCACAAAGGCTTTTTCAAGTGCCTCACCGGGTAAACCCTCTTGGTCTTTGCCCGAGATTATCTCCAATGTCTTGGGTATTCGGCTGCCTTCGGCAGTAAACGTCCGCTTCTCCTCAATCCCGGTTACAGTCGCTTCGACGGTGTTCGTTCCCGGCTCTGGACCCAATGTGAGGGTACTCTCTGCCCGCCCATTGCTGTCCGTCGTGGCGCTTATCTCACTGAGCGTACCACCGCCTGCAGTGACCGTGAACGTGACCTCGACACCCGGCAAGGGTTTATCTGTCTGGTCTTGCACTTCCACGACAAACGGTTTTTCAAGCACATCACCGGGTAACCCCTCTTGGTCAGCCCCCGAGATTATCTCAAGTTCCTTCGGTATTCGGCTGGCTTCGGCAGTAAACGTCCGTGTCTCCTGACTGCCTGTAACAGATACAGTGACAGTGTTCGTTCCCGGATTTGGTCCCAATGTGAGAGTACTCTCTGCACGCCCATTGCTGTCCGTCGTGGCGCTTGTCGCACTGAGCGTACCATCGCCTGCAGTGACCGAGAACGTGACCTCGACACCCGGCAAGGGTTTATCGAACTGGTCGCGCACTTCTACGACAAACGGTTTTTCAAGCGCATCACCGGGTAAACCCGCTTGGTCTTTGCCCGAGATTATCTCCAATGCCTTGGGTATTCGGTTGCCTTCGGCAGTAAACGTCCGTGTTTTCTGACTCCCGGTAACAGATACAGTAACAGTGTTTGTCCCCGGATTTGGGCCCAATGTGAGAATACTCTTTGCTCTGCCGTTAGAGTCGGTCGTTGTGGTTTGTGTACTGAGCGTTCCATCGCCCGCGGTGATGGTAAATGTAACTGGAACCCCCTCAAGTCCGGAACCGTCCGCATCGCGCACTTCCACCACAAACGGTTTTTCAAGCGCATCACCGGGTAAACCCTCTTGGTCAGCCCCAGAGATTATCTCCAATGTCTTGGGTATGCGGCTGCCTTCGGCATTAAAGGTCACCGGTACTTCAATTCCAGCGGCAGACACCAAGACGGTGTGCCTTCCCAGACTTGGGCCTAAGGTGAGTATACTCTGTGCCCTACCGTTGGCATTGGTGGTTGCACTTCGGATACTGAGCATGCCATCACCTGAAGTAACGATAAACGTCACCGAAATCCCTGCGAGCACTAAACCGCTTTCATCTTGCACTTCAACGACAAACGGGTTCACTAGGGTTTCACCGGGCGTACGTCTCTGGTTATCGCCTGAGATTTTCAGAAGGGCAGGATGCGCTTGATTGTCAAAGTCTACCGTAACTCCTCTACTTTGGAGGATTGGGATGTGTGTGTGAATTGATTGGTAACTTAAGGGATTTTCCCGAACACCAACCCAACCCCAGTCTCCACTCCCCAATCCAGTATTTTCCAACAAGGGTGAGATATCCGATATATTATTGCCCCAAAGATTTAGGCTTGTCAAATTGGTTAATTCCGATAAAGGCGTGATATCCGATATCGAGTTGTTTCCAAGAGACAGCGTTGTCAGATGCGTTAATTCCGTCAAAGGTGAGAGGTCTGTCATGCCGCTGTTTCCGAGATTCAAATCTCTCAGGTCGGTTAAGTCGGAAAGCACCGGTATAAGTGCCGACACATCCTCTATATTGCTATTGGAAAGTCCCAGTGATGTCAGATGGGGCAACCTCGAAAGTATCCGTACAATTACCGGCACGTCCGTTATTCCGCTGGGAAGTTCCAGTCTTGTCAGGTTGGTCAATCCCGAAAGCGGTGAGATATCCGTTATGTTGTTACCAGAAAGACGCAGCTCTGTCAAATCGGTTAACCCTGACAGAGGCGAAATGTCCGTTATGCGGTTGTATTCAAGACGCAGTACTGTCAAACCGGTTAAGCCTGACAGAAACGAAATGTCTGTTATGTGGTTACCGGTAAGATGCAGGTTTGTCAAATTGGTTAAGCCCGAAAGCACCTCTACGAATGTCGACACGTCTTCTATACCGTTGTTGGAAAGCCCTAGCGTCCTCAAGTTGGTCAACCCCGAAAGCGGTGAGATATCCGTTACGCTATTTCTCCCAAGCCCCAGCGTCCTCAGGTTGGTCAACCCTGAAAGTGGTGAGATGTCCGTTATGCTATTGTTCCCAAGACGCAGCTCTGTTAGATTGGTTGCGAATTCGAGCCCAATCAGCAGGCTAATGGAAGCTCCATCCGTCCAGTCTCTCGCCTTAAAGTGCGTCAAAGTTGCCATCTCCTCCGGACTGATTGGGTCACCCGGTGTCACGTCCAGAGCGGCACCAATCGCAGCACGGAGGTTCGGGTCGGGGATTTGTACCCCATCCTCCGCCACATCGCTAAAGGTTACCGTCTGTTCAGCCCCAACGGCAGACACGGTAACGCGGTTCGATTCCTTCCCCAGCGTGAGCGTACTCTGCGCCCTGCCGTTCTCATCAGTGGCTGTGTTCGTAGCACTGAGTGTTCCACCGCCTGAGGTGACAGTAAATGTCACCGGAACCCCTTCAAATTTGCGTCCATCACTATCTCGCACTTCAACGGTAAGCGCGTTATTTGACGCCGAAATCGCGCCTGAGATGTTCAAAAGTGTCGTAACCGTTCGATTGTCAAACTCTACTGTAACCCCTCTGCTTTGGAGGGCAGGGATATGGGTGTGGATAGATTGGTAGTTCAGGGGGTTTTCCCTAAGATGAACCTCGTCCTCACTCGCCAACCCGGTATTTTCTACTAGGGGCGACACATCCGAGATAGCGTTGTTGGAAAGATACAGCTGTGTCAGGTTAGTCAAGCCTGAGACTGCCGATATATCCGATACCGAGTTGTTCCCAAGATTCAGCCATGTCAGGTTAGTCAACCCCGCTACCGCTGAGGTGTCCGATACCGAGTTGTTCCCAAGATTCAGCGTTCTCAGGTTAGTCAACCCCGCTACCGCCGATATATCCGATACCGAGTTGTTCCAAAGATGCAGCGTACTCAGGTTAGTCAGCCCCGCTACCGCCGATATGTCCGATATGTTGTTCCCAAGATTCAGGTAGGTCAGGTTAGTCAACCCCGCTACCGCCGATATGTCCGATATGTTGTTCCCAAGATTCAGCCATGTCAGGTTAGTCAACCCCGCTACCGCCGATATATCCGATACCGAGTTGTTCCCAAGATTCAGCGTTCTCAGGTTAGTCAAGCCCGCTACCGCCGAAATGTCCGATACCGAGTTGTTTGCAAGATTCAGCCATGTCAGGTTAGTCAACCCCGCTACCGCCGATATATCCGATACCGAGTTGTTTGCAAGATTCAGCCATGTCAGGTTAGTCAACTCCGATACCGCCGAAATGTCCGATACCGAGTTACCCTCAAGATCCAGTCTTTTCAGATTAGTCAACCCCGCTACCGCTGAGATGTCTGATATGTTGTTGTCCCGAAGAGTCAGGTTCGTCAGGTTTGTTAAACCCACAACCGTAGAGATGTCCGAGATGTTGTTTTTCTCAAGAAACAGCGACCTCAGTTTGGTTGCAGCTTCAATCCCGGTCAAATCGCTTATGTTGGCGTTTCTTGCTTCAAGGTCGGTCAAATTTTCTAAGTGTCCCCGGACAATGGGGGTTTTTGGCGACAGCCCAATCGCTTCCGCAATCGCAGAGCGAAGGTTGGGGTCGGGGATATCAATCTCAGTCAGTGCCTCAAGACGAGCTCCCATCAACCCCGACGTATCCCACAGTTCGACCGTGCCCCCCGACGTCCCGGAGGCAAGGGTCCCTCCATCAGGCGCAAACGATACAGAATAGATTTCACTCGTATGCGGGAAAGTGGCGAAATTTACTCTCGTCGTCATGTCCCACAGCTTGACCGTTGTATCCGACCCTCCAGACGCGAGAGTTTCCCCGTCGAAAAATGACACGGAAGAGACAGTACCCCCATGCGTCAGGGTGCCGATATTTTGTCGTGTCGCCACGTCCCACAACTCTATTCCAGTCCGTCCTCCGGAGGCAAGGATTGTTCCGTCGGGTGAAAACGACACGGATAGGATATCGGGAAAAAACGGCACGGAATGGATAATATTCTCACGCGGGAGGGTGGCTATATTTTGTTGCGACGTAACGTCCCACAGTTTGACCGTTCCATCCCCCGACCCGGAAGCCAGCATCCCCGTGTTGGAAAACGATACCGCACTAACAAAACCCTCATGCAATAGCGTAGCGAATTCCACTCCTGTTGTTACATCCAACAGTTTGACCGTGCTTTTCACTGCCTCGCCGGAATTGGTGTAACCTCCCGTCCCGGCCGCGAGAGTTCTCCCATCGGGCGAAAACGACACAGAATGGACGTGCGATGTATACCCCAAGGAGGCAATATTTACTTGTGTTGCAACATCCCACAGATGGACCGCCCCTCCCAATGTTCCGGAAGCCAGGATTGCCCCGTCGGGTGAAAATGATAAACACAAGACCAAACCTGTATGCGGGAGTGTAGCGATATCTCGGTGTGTCTCAACGTCCCACAGCTTGACCGTCCTATCCCGCGACCCGGAAGCGAGGGTTCCATTGAGCGAAAACGATACAGAACGGACCAAATCCGCGTGCCCTTCGAGTGTGGCAATGTGATGTGGCGAGCTTTCCGCGAAGACAAAAGATGTGTTGCTCACATTCCCATCCGTATCAACGATTTCAACACGAATCCCATGTCTAATAGGGCTAGAAAAACTCATAAAACCGTCCAACCCAAAACCACCGTTATACTCAAATTCAACGATGGCATCTTTTTCACCCGTTAATTTGCGACACATCTGTAGCGCACCAACCGCGTGTAAGAGCACTTGGTGAAGCCCGTCTGAATCGTTGACTTGGACTCGAACCGGGACACTCATTGAACTCGGCGGATAGGTTTGCGCTGAAATGAGTTCGATGGTGGGCGGCTGCTCCTCTTCAATTGGGGTGTCGGGATTGAAGTAGGAATGCACAGACAGGAATTCGGCAGCACACACAGATAACCGATTCCATCCTGGACCATACGACATGATGTGTGCACCATCCCTGAAATCGTGATTTAATCCGAAGGCGTGTCCCAGTTCGTGTGCCACTAAGTCCCAAGAAAATTTATTAGGAACCAAGAACATCCCACCATTTTTCGATCGGCGGTACCCGACACCTCCCGCAGGCTGGCCATTACCCTGACGAAGCGCATCTGTACCAAGGACGATGAAGTAAATGTTTTCACCAAAATCAAATTCCATTTGAAGTTCCGAAAACACCTCGCTACCAAGGGTATTGTCGTAGTAACTAAAGGGGTGTTGCCCATCCACGCGGTGCACGATCGGCTCGCCTTGGGAGTCGGTTTCGATGCGGAAGGGGACTTCCCCGTAGCCGTGTGCCTCCATCTGTTCAGCATAGAAGGTCTGAACGTTGCGAATATCATCTTTCATCTTCTGAACCACGTCGGCGCGGTATTGCCAGTCATTGGGCAGAAAGTAGATCATCCGCACCGTGCGCGGTTCGCCGACGTTCAATTTCGGCGCAAAGGATCGGGCAAAGCGTCGTCTGGGAAATTGGTCGGAATACCGTTTGTTCCATTGATTATCAATAACACCGCAAAAGTGTGTCCCGTTCCTCCCGGATTGTTGGGAGGCGGCACCGGCTGAGTTGGGTGCGGATAGGGCGAAATAGGTTAGTATGGAATACAACGTGATACGATAAAGTTGGCTTTTCATGAGTGTGGGACCTCCTTACGGTTAAGGTAAGTCAGTTGTGCCATTCATTGAGCGCATTAAGACAATGGGTGATGAATCGCCCGCCTACGTGCTCTGCGGCTATTGTCCTAAAATTCGGGTTGTAAGTCAACACTTTTTGGTACGCGGCGATGACCGTCTGCCGTGTGGCGGGGCAAGATGCCCCGCCTACAAAGTGTGGAGCTGTGGATGGGGGAAGGGAGATTTCTATCGCACACGTTATTCATTTGCTTGATCCCAGCCTACGCCATTGTCCCCGTTCCGTAGGCGGGGATCAAGCGAACGGATAGTGAGTGCGATAGCGATCTTCCTTGCCCCGCCTACAAAGTGTGGAGCTGTGGATGGGGGAAGGGAGATTTCTATCGCACACGTTATTCACTTGCTTGATCCCAGCCTACGCCATTGTCCCCATTCCGTAGGCGGGGGATCAAGCGAACGGATAGTGAGTGCGATAGCGATCTTCCTTGCCCCGCCAGCCAGTTCGCTATTCCATACCGTGTTCAGCGTTTTGAGTCGGACTGCGCGACCATGATAAACGACTGACCTCCGGTGATGGGATTATCTCCATTATCGCCCGCACGTGCAACCGCCTTGAATCCTCCGTAACGAAGGACTTTCTGCCAAAGCCGTGGTTTTCCATCTGGTCCGCGTAAAACTCGCGGACATCTCTAATCAAGGCGTCCATTTTCTCCCCAATGCCACCCCTCGGTGGGCGGTCGACAGGCAGCAAGTAGACTAACCGCACTTTGCGCGGCACACCAACTTCCAGATTCGCAAAGGTACGGACATATCGACGGTTGATTGTCTGCTGCTCGGAAAAGCCACACAGATGTGTTTCGATACCGGCGACGCCGGGAGAACTGGTAGGTTTAGGCAGATGAAATACATCGCCGTCGAACACAGGACGAGGCGACATAGTTGCGTTTTCATCGGGTATAATGTTACCTCATGTCTGGGCGAGGAGCTAACTAAAAATGACGTCCAACTGACTAGCCAAAAGCGAGGATGAAGTATGTCACTTCAGTTAAGCGGAGGTTGGGTTGAACAGAACCGATGAGAAATGCCGAGCATTAGACTTGGATTGCAGGGTTGGATTCTGCTTTAAGTCTTCCAAATCTCGAATCGGTGTTGGGTTTCACGGTATCTATCCACAAGGCGGTATTGTTGAAAGAGATTCCCTTTACCCTCCTTGATGTGGATTTACTATTAACCGGTCACCCAATCTACACCACTAAATTGTGACATGTCCATTGCGTGTTGGATCAAACGAGATGAACTTTGAACGGTTTCCGCTTCACTGCTCAAGCCAGATCTGCCGGAAATATTTCCACGTCGTCGGGTGTAGCTTGAGGTTCTTGAGTTGTTTGTTGATGATTACCATCTGCTTGGCGTGTGCGAGTGGAACCCAAGGGATGTCTCGGTGAAAGATTCGCTGAGCTTTTTTGTAAAGTTCAACCCGTTTCGCTTGATTGGTGGCTGACTGTGCTTGGACGAGTATTTCCTGCATTTCATCGCTGCGATAGAAGGAGATATTGCCCGCAGGTTTTTGGGCAGCTTCCTTGCTCAAAAGGTAGTAGAAGAAGTTGTCCGGATCGCCGATGTCGGCAGACCACCCTAGCATCGCCATATCGTGCTCTCCGTTTTTGGTTTTCTCCAGATACGTCCCCCAGTCGAAGGTCACAATCTTTGCTTTGATTCCGACGCGACGCAGATCCGATTGAATAGCGACCGCGAGAATTTGTCCGGCGGGGATGTACGGTCGTGGCACCGGCAACGCCCAGAGTGTTGTCTCGAAACCGTCCGGATAACCCGCTTCTTGGAGCAACTGTTTTGCCTTTTCAGGCTCATACATATATTCCTCAATTGAGTCATCGTAACTCCACATCGTCGGCGGGATAGGGTTTTTGGCGGGAATTCCCATCCCTTGATACAATTGCGTGATGATTTCGTGTTTGTTAATGGCATGATTGATGGCGCGGCGAACTTTGAGATTATCGAACGGCTTTTTATCCATATTCATTGCGAGGTAGCCGACGTTCATGCCGGGCTGCTCAATGATTTGCAGTTGTGTATCCTCGCGGATATGGGGGAGGTCATCGGGGTTTGGAAACTCCATTGCGTGGATACTCCCGTTCTGTAGCTCAATGAGTCGCACCGAATTGTCAGGGATTGATCGGAAGATAATTCGATCAAGGGGTGGGCGCCCGCTCCAATAGCCGCGGTTCACCTCAAGGACAACCTTATCGCCGCGATCCCAACGCACGAAATTGAACGGTCCAGTGCCGGCGGGATGATTCGTAAAATCCTCCCGCCATTTGCGTGCCGCGGTCGGACTAACAATCGAAAAGGGCGTCATCGCGATAGTGTAAATAAATGGCGCGTACGGGCGTTTCAGTGTAATCTGGACGGTGTAGGCATCTAGAGCCGTGATTTCATCTACGATTTCAGCCAGTCCGGTGTCAGACCAGTAGATGTAGGGTCCTCCGACGTTGTGGAACGGGTGGTTTGGGTCGTGCTGTCGGTTAAGCGAAAAGAGCACAGCCTCGGCGTCCAATGGCGTTCCATCATGAAACTTGACGCCATCGCGGAGATGGAAGGTCCAGGTCAGCCCATCCGCCGAGGATTCCCACGATTCCGCCAACGCCGGTTCGACTTCGGTGCTCTCATCCTTGTATTGTATTAGTGTATCGTAGATAACGCCGCACACCTTGAAAGATTCTCCATCTTCTTCATGAGCTGGGTCCAGCCCGATGGAATCCCCTCCGCGCCCAAAAATCAGTGTGCCTCCAATTTTTGGTGTAGCACCGTCGGCGCATATTGAAAGGACGAGAACCCAGAGCATTGCAGCGACAAAAATATTTCGATACGGTTTGATGTCATTTTTACTCATAGAGAATGTACCTCAACACTTAGATATGATAAATCTTGTTTTGGCTTGCCGATTCGTATCCGCCAAATACGAGTTCGAGCGTTTTCAAGTTATCGGCGCCGGATGTACACGGCTCCACGCCGCCGTGTAGACAGTCCACCCAATGCTTTTGGGTATTCATGACACTTTCGACAAGTGCCCCACCCAACAGGCTGCCCCACGGATATTGGGCTGGCGGGACGCGGTGGCGAGTAAGCCGCTTGTTCGACACGACGTTGAGTTGATAATCGCGTCGAATTTCCAGTGAGCCGCGATTCCCTTCGATTCGCACCGGAATATGTATAAAGTCATCGTGCTCTACGGCTGAGACATAGTGCATATTCGCAATGCTCGTGCTGTGCGCGTGTCGCAGCAGGGCGATGGCAACATCTTCGCCGCGGATATTCGCGTTGATTCGATGAATTTGTGCTGACAGGCTGGTGACTTCTCCCATGAAGAACCGTACGAGATCGAACATATGGACCCCCATATCGTAAAGAACCATCCGTTCCTCAGTGGCGAGATAAGGCTGATTGGGGTAGACATTGTAGCCCGTACGGAATGACACTTGCGCGAAGAATGGGTCGCCTATTTCTCCGGAATTGACGATCTGTTTTGCACGCTGAATGATGCCTTGCCATCGGATATTCTCGTGGACCATAAAGGCGACGCCTGCAGATTGGCACGCATTGACCATCGCGTTAGCATCTTCCAACGACGGCGCCATCGGCTTTTGGCAGATGACGTGTCGTCCATAGCGGGCAGCCAGCTCTACAAGCGGACGGTGCGTCGGCGGCGTTGTAACGATGTCAACGAAGTCAAGCGGTTCGTTTGCAACCATCTCCTCTGCATCGGTGTAGACTTTTCTTGCGTGGAACTTCGCCGCCGCCGCGTTTGCCCGATGTTCCTGCTGATCGCAGACCGTGGCGAGCGTAACATCTTCGATTGCATCCCATACTGCGAGGTGATTTTGCGCGAAGAACCCGCACCCAATCACGCCAACCTTCAACTTTTGCATGTATGAGCTCAAGGATTTTTAGATAAGTTTTTATATTTGCGTTTCTCGTAGTGCATCACGGAACACCTCAATCAGATGTTTCGTCGTTTTGCCCGTTCCGTGTTCAATCTGATGACGACAAGAAAACCCCGCCGCAGCAATTTCAGAGTTGCCGTGTTGTTCCTCGACAGTTTTGAAAAGTTGGCGGCGACCACACTCCATTGAGACCTCGTAGTGCTCGGTTTCGTATCCGAACGACCCAGCCATGCCACAGCATCCGGAATCGATAACCTCCACATTGTATCCCGTCGGCAAACTCAGAACTTCCACGGATGGCGAGATTCCAATCAACGCCTTCTGATGGCAGTGACCGTGCAATAATACATTTTTCTCCGTGTCCGTATATTGCAGATGCAATTCCTCACTGTTGTGGCATGCTAATAGAAATTCTTCAATCATGAAAGCATGTTCTGCCACGAGCTTGGAGTCATCGCCGGGGATTAGGTCGACGTAATCATCACGCAGCGCCGAGATACAACTGGGTTCACATCCGATAACGGGTATGCCTTCCCGAGCATAAGGGAGGAGTTTCTTAACGTTGTAGTGCGCATTTTCGATTGCACGCTCAAGCATCCCTTTAGATATCATGGGCCTACCACAACAACGCTTATCCGGCAAAATGACTTCAAATCCTGCGGCTTCAAGCACGGCGACTGCGGCTTTTCCGATTTGAGGTTCGTTGTAATTCATGAAGGTATCGTGAAAAAGAACAACCTGCTTACGGCTCCCCGATCGATTTTGCGATTCTCGTTTTGCATACCACCTCTCAAACGTTTCCCGAGCGAAAGTTGGCAGCGTTCGTCGCCGGTCAATTCCGATGATTTTTTCCATCGCCCATTTGGAGACCCCGTTATTCATAGACCAGTTAGATACCGGGGCGAACGCAGATCCAATTGCGCTGAGTTTGGCGATATTTCCAAATAGCCGGTTCCGCAGGGGTAGACCGCGCGCGTTATAGTAGTGAGCGAGGAATTCGTACTTGAGCTTTGCCATGTCCACATTGGAGGCGCACTCTGCTTTACAACCCTTACACTCCAAACAGAGGCTAAGCACGTCATATAGCCGTTTGCTTTTGAAATGTTCGGCGGGTAAACTTCCGGACAGCACCGCTCGGAGCACGTTTGCCCGCCCGCGAGTCGAATGCTCTTCCTCCTTCGTCGCCATGTAGGAGGGACACATGGTGCCGGCTAGCTTCTTGCGACACGCTCCAACACCGTTACACATCTCAATGGCGCCGGCAAATCCGCCCTGACTGGAGAAGTCGAAGTACGTATCAATCTGAATTGTTTGGTAGTTGGAACCGTAGCGCAGATTTTCGGTCATGGGCGGCGGGTCAATGATTTTGCCCGGGTTCATGATACCCGTTGGATCGAACGCAGTTTTCACCATTCGAAACGCATTGTAGATTTGTGCACCAAATATTGTCTCAATCCATTCACTTCGCACAAGACCGTCACCATGTTCGCCACTCATCGCTCCACCGAATTCCAACGTCATGTCCAGAACACGGTGTGCCATGTCGCGCATTTTTTGGATGTCTGTGACCTGTTTAAGATTTATTACCGGTCTAATGTGCAAGAGCCCAACACTCGCATGGGCGTAATAGACAGCTGTCGTATCGTAATTGATGAGGAGCTTTTCGAAGCGACGAACATATTCTGGCAGACTACCTACGGGTATAGCAGCGTCTTCGACAAAAGGTATGGGTTTATAATCCCCTTTCATGCCCATCATCAACCCAAGCCCTGCCTTGCGGATATTCCACACTTGTGCTTGCTCAGCTGTTGTCATACATCGAACGAACGAATAGCCTAATCCAATCGACTTCATTTTGCGTTCAAGCGTATTGAGCTTGTCTACCAATTCGGCTTCTGATTCGCCATAAAACTCCACGGCGAGAATCGCGCATGGATCCCCCTGAATGAAGGTGCGCAGACGCGAATATTCTAGCGACCCTTTCGTCATATCAAGGATGGTCTTATCAACTAGCTCTACTGCAGTTGGTTGGCATGCGAGAATTGGATTCACAGCTTCCAAGGATTCGATTAGCGTCTCGAAGTGGATTGCCATGACCGATGTTTTCGTGGGACGTGGAACGAGGTTAATCTTGGCTTCGACCGTTGCGGCAAGCGTTCCCTCAGATCCAACGACGATTTTGGCTAGGTTAAACGGAAGCTTAGCATCACAGCCATCTCGTCTGTATGGTGTTACTTCTTTTGATCCGGCATCGGGGATGAACTCATCAAGGTTATACCCAGAGACGCGGCGCAGAATCCGGGGAAATCGTGCTCGGATTTCTTCAGCGTTTTCCGTCGTAACACGACATATTTCACGATATAGATGGCTTTCAAGAGAATTTCCCTGCTTTTTAGCTTCGAGCTCGTCGAGAGAGATAGGTTCAACCGTAATCTCCTCGCCGTTGGGAAGTATCAAATCTAACGAGATCACATGATCGATAGTTTTCCCGTAAATTAACGAATGCGCCCCGGCCGAGTTGTTTCCAATCATACCTCCGACAGTTGCCTGACTACTTGTCGCCACATCCGGCGCAAACATCAGGTTATGCAGTTTCAGGTTGTGATTCAATTCGTCGAGGACAACGCCCGGCTGCACCCGTGCCCACTGCTCCTCGATGTTCACCTCAAGGATAGTGTCCATGTATTTGGACATATCTATGATAATGGCTTCACCAACTGCTTGCCCGGCGAGACTCGTCCCACCACCGCGTGCGAGGATTGGCACATTCCGCTCGTAAGCGATTTGAATTGTTTTGAGCACATCCTTTTTACGCCGGGGAATCACAACTCCAATTGGCTCAATCTGATATATGCTTGCGTCTGTACTGTATAGAACTTTAGAATACAGATCGAAGCGCACTTCGCCTTCAATATGATTGGTCAATACCTGTTCAAGCTGGTTGGTTGAGTTGTTCATATAGACTGTCTCCGCGACCCAATTTCCGTTCTCTCCTTTGATGAACTTTACTTTTCCCGCTCATGCGATTTGGGGTGGCAGTACGAGTTGTTCGTCCACTATCGCCCGGGCTGATTGGTTAACATCCAAGGTTGGGGGCCGGGTGTTAACAGTGATATCGAACCCACTCACGAGTGCTAAACCCGCTGAGACGGTAAGTACTCCACACCCAACTTTTGACAGATTCTTTTCGCGCCTGTTAGTCGCGGATAAAGCTCGAACGCTGTATTCAGCATTCGCTCTGCCTGGATGTGCCGGTTGATGTCGAAATAAAACTCCGCGAGCTTCTTATAAATCCACGCTGTTTCACGTTTTGGCAAATTCAGGGCACAGACCCTTTCTAAATCGGCGGGAATGTCTTCTAGACGCTGCGGATGGGTGAGAAAGTAAAGATAGACTTGTCTAAGCCGTGCTTTGATTTCATCAGCAAAATGGTGAAAAAACACGCGACGTTTTTCATGTGAGATTAACGATTCATAAATTCGCATCGCCGTTCGATAGTTTCCAAGGGTATAGTACGCTTCCGCAATGAGGAATTCACAGTCCCGACTGTCCGCGTAATTCAGAAACTCATCAATATGAACTTTTTTGTCCTCACGCTGCAACTGTTCATAAATCCGGATGCCTGCTTCATCATTTCGGTTCAGCAACTCCTGAAACATGAGTTCGTATTTCTGCCGCTTTTGCGTTGCCTTTCTAAGATTCTTAAGGTAGGCAGCCTGCAGTTGATGTTCTTCATCTGCGGCGTCTAGCGTCATGTCGTATTTCAATCTTTGCTGGGAATAGCAAAGCGTCTCGTAAGCAGTGCAGATTTGACGGAACATCCGCTCGGCGAATTCCTCACGCCCCGGGTTCTTATCTGGATGGTATCGCTTCGCAAGCTTACGGAATGCCTTTTTGATTTCCGCTGCTGTGGCTTTGCGATTGACTTCCAATATACGATAGTAGTCTGGAATGTGCATCTGACTTATAATGGTTTTTATGTGGTCTATACTAATTGGATTATGTGTTGATGAATTTCAGCGGCGTGAAACCTGTATTTTTCTATCATCTCACAGTATTATTGTTTTGTCAAGGCAAACTTCTGTGCTCTATACGCCACGCTGGTTTCGAAAGCGGCTTCATCTGCCGGAGATTCGATATTGTGAAGATGAAACACCAATTCGGGGCAAGGTCGAAATACAGGCCTTACAGAGAATCAGATGGGAATAATCGGGATGAAATGTACATGGGCAGTCTGCCGGAGGTTTCAATCCATGCACACGTGTAAGATTAGGTTGGGGTTCTGGGCTGTTGTACGTGGCGATACCGGAAAGCTAATATTGGGATTGGAGAGTGCGCCCAGGCGACTGCTTCGTTGCCCTTCAGCGCGAAGACGGACACTGGGAAATCACAGCATACTGGGGGCCAATCCCACTGTAGTCGACACATCACGATCGCAACCGATCAAGAAGGGTATCTTGCACATGTCTTGAAGGTTGGCCACCACAGCAAGATAATACTACGCCGCGTGCACATCAGAGGTAATGAACTCGAAGATGTATAAAATAGGAATTTACGAACCGAATCGTGAATCGGTGGATGTTGCCTTGATGGGAGCATCTTTGCACCGGATAGCATGGCCCGGATTGCTATGCCATCAGAAACGAATCCCTAATTGCTCAGGAGAATCCTGATTCTCAACGGGGGACAATTCCGTTTTTGCAGCAGAAATAATTTTCGCTGCACCATCAGCCGGATCGAAACTCTCGCTGCCCAACTTAATTAAATCCGCGTTACCTCTTGGTGGATTGTCAAAGTATCTTGGATCTACGACAAACAGTGGCAGGTTCATACTGAGAGCCGTTCGTGCGGTGTTGAAGGTTCCAGACATCTTACCCTGTGAATCTCTCTCAGGCGGTGCTTCAATCACGACAACTGCCTTGGAAAGCCCGCAAATGAGTTTATTCCGAGCCATCGCATTATGCGCCAACCACTTGACACCCGGATTAAATTGCGAAACCGCTAGCACATCCTCCTGCCAGTCAAACTCTCTGAACGCGCTTTTCTGTCGCAGTTTCTTGATACCGTAAGGCAGCACCATTGTCGTTGTTCCCTTTTCAGCTAACGCGCCCAAATGGGCTTCTGAGTCCACCCCTTTGGCGTACCCGGATACGACATTTAATCCTTCGTTTGCGAGTTCAGCGGCGAGCTTCCGTGCAACGCGGATCCCCGTATCCGACACATTCCGCGATCCTACGATTGCAACCCCATCAGCAGTTAGCAGCTTTCGTTCACCCTTGATAAACAGCATTGGCGCATTTTTGAGGAGACGCGGTGGAAAATCGGGATGTCTTGGGTGAATAATATCGACACGCATATTTTTAAGCTGCTCATACTCTGCAAATACTTTTTCCTCATCATCTGCGCGAATTCTGTTAAGAAATTTCGATAGTTCTGGAAATTGGGTTGAGAGATCACTTGGTCGCCTCGGCAACCTTTCAGACTGGAAGTCTTTCTTTTCGAGTGTTGTCGCTATCGAAGTTAGAGCCTTAGGGCCAATTCCGCGCGTCCTAAAGAGCCAAAACCAAAAAAAAGTATCTTCCTCGATGTTCATCTTTTCGTCCTTGTTTGGGTAAGCATTGGTAGGTATAGAATCTTAGTTGAATCTTTGCCTGTCCGCGTTTGCGTAAGTGTTAGGACGAGCACACGACTTACACGCCCCTGTTCATAGAGAACATCGGTTGCTTCTTTCAAGGTTGTCCCTGAGTCATAGAGATCATCAAATAGCAAGACACAGTGCTCCTTCAAATCCTGAGATTGCACAACAAACGCCCCTTGGATTTCCGTATGTTTGCTTTCTACATCTGGAAGATTCTTGAGCAATGCCGTCCGTTTAACCTTAGTCAGATAATCAGTGCGGACTGGTCGATTCAACAGATCTCCTATTTTCGCTGCGATTTTGAGGACGGGTTGAAAAGACCTATTTATATCTGAAGGGGGTATAGGAATAATTGCCCTAATGTAAGGGAGGACAGGGTGGCCATCAACTGCAAATTCTTCTTTGACGAATTTAGCTGCGATTTCTGCGATAGGTTGAATCCTACTCCGGTCATGGCGATATTTTACCTGATAAACTAATTCGCCAATTTCAGTGCGCTCTGTATCGTATGTTCCATCTGGCAAGAGACGACTTGATACCGTGTGAAAATCTAAAGCATATCCTGCCCGCCAATTCCCGTAAATTTCCTGTCGATTGATTTGTAATCCTGCTATCTCTGCCATACACTCACATCCTTTGCTTGTGCTTCGCGCACCTAAAAGCAGTCCCCGAAGGCAGCCCGGATCGCGATCTCCTCAGTTGCGACAGCGACAAAATCATCCGTTTCGGTTCGGTAAGGAGTAGCGGTTTGAAGGCGAAGGGATCTTTGGAAAACCCGATATAATTCTCTGTCGCCGCAAGGTAGCTGAACGAGCCATCTAAATCGGTAAGCGACGCATCTAACGCTTCTTTGAATGTGAACCCTTGGGACAATCTGCTTGAGAACCTTGACATCTGTCGGCTTAATCAGGTTTGGGTCGGTGATATTACCTAGTGTCCGACTCAAGGAGCAATTCGTCTATGTTTCGGTATTAATGGACGTATTCACCCGAATAGCAAGAGGCTGGCAACTGAGTCAACATTTGACAGAACCTCTCACATTGAGACCGTTGCAACAGGCATTAAGCCGAAGCGTTCCGGAAATTCACCATAGTGACCGGGGGGTTCAATATCTTTCGACAGCTTATATTTCCACTCCCATCGGTTATGGGGTTGAGATTTCCTTAGCTCATAGGGGACGTCCTTGGGAGAACGGCTATGCCGAAAGACTTATCCGAACGCTGAAGGAAAATGAGTACAATGATATAATGGACGCTAGAGAACGAATCGGGCATTTTATTGTACAGGTTTATAATCAGAAATCACCTCACTCAGCGTTAGGTTACTTGACGCCGATTGAATTTGAGAAACAATACTTGTCTTAACTTCGCTTATTTCTGGTCTAAATTAGCGTTGGCACTTAAAATACGTTGGTGAAGACAGGAGTAAGAAATTTGCTGTCCGAGGGGAGTTATGTTAAATTAAGCCTACTTGCGCCGTGAGAGATATGACGACAGTGCGTAATCAAACGGCGTTGACGTGTCGATTTGCACATAGTCAATTAAGCTTGCCCCGCATCCCCGCCGATAATCCTGAATGAACGTATGCAGCTGTTCGAGATAACCCGCTTTAAGCGCCTCTGACTGGGTTGGCAACGTTTTGCCGGTCTCCATGTCCTGGAAGACAGTCGGTCCTTCGAACGGAAATGTCATCTCGGCACTATCGAGCAGATGGAAAACAATGACCTCATGTTTGCGATGGCGGAAGTGCTTGAGTGCGGAGAGTACCTCTGATTGCTGGTCTAGGAGATCGGAGATGACAATCACCAAACCGCGGCGAATAATCCGCTTGGCGAGTTCATGTAGGATTGAGCTGATATTCGTTTCGTTTCCGGGTTGAGCGTTTTCGAGCACCGACATGATTGCGTGCAGGTGGGGCGCGGCGCCACGGGGTGGAATGTATTCCCGGATATGGTTGTCGAAAACCACCAAACCGACGGAATCGCGTTGCTTGAGCATTAGATAGGAAAGTGATGCGGCGAGGTAGCAACCGTACTCAAACTTTGAGAGAGTTTTTTCATCGTACTTATAGCTCATCGAGCCGCTCGCATCAAGCAAGACATAGGCACGAAGGTTTGTTTCCTCTTCAAATTTCTTGACATAGTAGCGATCTGATTTGCCGTACACTTTCCAGTCGATATATCGGATTTCGTCGCCGGGCATGTATTGACGGTGTTCGGCAAATTCAACGCTGAAGCCTTGATAGGGGCTTTTGTGCAGACCTGTGATAAAACCTTCTACAACGAGACGTGCAACCAACTCCATGTCGCCTAATCGAGAAAGCGCAACGGGATCTAGGTAGCTATGAGATGTTTTCATTGAATCTCCGCAAAACTTGAAAAGAAAAAAGCGTGCAACCTACAGCTCTGTCGATGGATTATTGGCGATTTCTTCAAAACGCTGATTCAACCGTTCAATGTACCGCCTCGTCGTTGAAAAGAACATGTCCAACGTGGCAATATCCCGCTCCTCCAGTCGTGTTCTTGAAAATACGCGCCTCAACGAGCGGAGATACGTCTCCCAGTCGCGATTGTAAGGCGAAACGCCAATTTGCTTGAGTAAATCAATTACCCGATTGTAAAACGCTTCAACCTCCCCTATCTCAGCATAATTCAGTTCGGCAGATGGAATATCTCCCGCGCTAGCGAGAAAAATTTCGTAGGCGAAAACCTGTACGGCTTGCGCCAAGTTCAAGGATGGGTTTTTAGTCGCCATCGGGATGCTCGCCGTCAACTGGCAACGGCTAATGTGATGGGTCGATAAACCAAAATCCTCACGTCCGAAAAGCAGAGCGACCGGTTGATTTTGTGAAATAGCGGCAATTTCCTGCGCTGCTTCCCTCGCGGGGGTGGCAGGAGGCAACTTGGGCTCGCGTAGCCGATGGGTTGTGCCAACGACAAAGTGAATTCCTTCAAGCGCTTCCTCCAGCGTTTCTACGACGCAGCAGTTTTCGACAATCTCCGCTGCACCGTGCGCCATGTACCATGTTGCACTGACGTCCCAAAATGGAACGGGGTTTACCAGATAGAACTGCGACAGTCCCATCCCTTTTATCGCCCGAGCGGCAGATCCAATATTGCCCGGTTCCCTCGGCTCAAGCAGAATGATTCGGATGTTCTTCAGATTCCTCGGTACATTGACATCTATGGCTCGGTAACGAGCGGCAGACTCGGTTGCCTGTGAATCTTCGGCTATATTGGACCTTGTTGTCATCGGGCGATCTTTTTGCGAAATCAGCAATGGCGTGAATGGAATGCCGGCTGTTTGTCGGTTTTGTCAAGCCAATCAAAATTTGAATAACAGGGTGCTACTCTTGACTTAGGCATATCTACTTCTTTGCTTGTTAATTACTGTTTCTCTCGTTGCCCTGCTTGCCCCATGACGAATAATAGATTGCGTTGAACAGCAGCTTAAACGTGCCATGGGATTGAGCGCGGTGCTGAGGTTTGAAGCCGAATAAGATGATATGCCCCTCTCCAAAATTGACATCCCATAGCGCACCCTTTCCGCGGATGCGTTTATCTCCGTGAATCCAGCCACTCATAAGCGGGTTAAAGTCAGGATAGGAGGCAACTGGTTCCCCGCCCCTTGCCTCAAGGACGGGTCCAGACTTAAAAAATACCGCCATTTCACGATCGAGTCCGTACCCAATCGGATGCGTTGTCTCGACAAAAACGCGGAGTAACGATCCAGGGCAGAAAAACGGTTCCGGTTTGGTTCCCTTTTGGTTGGATTCGCTGGGTGCCTCAAGAACGTTGGTAACGTCCAAGCCGAAATAACTCTCTGGGAGCTGTGATGCACGGTTCAAACAGATGAGAGTTCCACCGTTTTCAACGAAAGTGCGAAGATTCGCCGCGCCCTCCAACCCAATTCCCCCGACATATTCCGGCGGCAGCACGCCTTCAGCGTGTCCGTCGATCATTTTTGATGCGCTCATATCGGGCAGAATAATCGCATCGTATCGCTCGGCTAGATTTCCCGCGCGAATTTCGGCATCAGTTAGACTCCGATAGGGGAACTCGTGTTGTTCTAACACCCACCGAGTCCAACCTTCGTCCATGTTGGCGATCCAGGACTTGTAGAGTCCTAGGCGCGGCTGCCTCAATCTCACATGTGGATCATTGTTTGGCAGGTTAGCCAGCGCGTGGATTTCAATGCCTAGGGATTCGGCAAGTTGTTGGAGATAAGCTGACTCATGCTGCGGAATCTCTGTGGTTGTGATAAAAATGGATCCGCGTGGAAATTTTTGACCGCTTATGGTATGTTCTTTGGGCGAGCAGTAGAGTGTGAATCCTTCCGCGCCCAGCAATCGATTGAGCGCGATGGTCTCTGCGTTTGTTTTGTTCTTAAAAAGATACGCGATAGGTTCCGAAACAGAATGCAATCTGCCCTGTACGTTTTGAATCTCCCCTACACGTGTGAGATGAGCATCGAAGTCGTCAACTACCGTGACGACTTCGACGCCCATCTGCAACGGGAGTGTCCAGCCAGCGATGTCATACGGACGTTCGGGCGGCGCTTTGGGACCCGCGCGGTGTTCGGGATAGTTCTGCACTTCAAGTAAATCTTTGACGTGTCCGCGAAATGGCTGCGCCATCGAAATCACATAAGTGTCTGCGGGATATTCGACGCCATCCGCAGTAAAACTTGCGTTTGCCCGATGAATCTCAACACCACCGCGCTGCAAGATTCTTAGCATCTTTAGTGCGCTATTGCGGTCGCGTTGGTTCATTGGTACGAGAAATGCTCGTGGAGGTTCATTGTTCCCCTTTTCTACCGCAATACGTCCCATTTTGACAAAATTAGAGAGGAACATTTCTTTGTGTTTGGCAACGCAAGAGAGGATTGAATACGACGCAGATAGTTCGTAGTCAATGATATTACGTAACCGCCACCAACCGCCGGGCCACGGCTCAGGAAAGTTGGTCTGCAGCGTATACCTTCCGAGACCACGTCGATGCCCCTTCAAGGCGCCGCGAGGTTGAAATATTGGCGAAGCAATGTTGACCCTTGCAGCTTCAGTCAGAATACCCACTATGTTGTGCCGGTAGGGTACGGTCCGGAAACCTCCGTGCCACCACGTGTCGTATACCGCGTTAGAGAGGACACCGGTATATCCTTGTGAGGTGAAATCCAGCGCGATGTGTGCGCCGATCAGGGAGAGTTCACGCTGTAGAATTGGGTGGATATTGGGATTGACCGGATCGAAATAAGGTGGAATGACAAACCGCGCTCCTCTATTACTCATCTCGTGAACATCGTAGATCACTTCAGGAAACCACTCCTCATAGAGAATCGGGGTTACGATTTGCGTCTCAATCTGCGTCAGCATGAACCAATCACGGTTATTATCGTGTCCTGTGTATTTGTGATAGAGCCACGGCATTGGCGAACCTTCATACGGCGTCCCAACCCAGCGATCATACCAATCGATGACCATGTTCAGACCGTCAGGATTTGTGGAGGGAATAAGCAGGATAATCACGTTTTCCAGAATTTCCTGGATCTGGAGCGAATTTTCCGTTGCCAGTCGATAGGCAAGTTCCATCGACATCTGTGATGATGCAATCTCTGTTGAATGTAGATTGCAGTTGATTAGAACAACTGCTTTCCCTTCGCCGCAAAGCCGCTCCAAATCTACTGCGTCCTGTCCGCGAGGATCCGCGAGTTTTCGCTGAATCGCCTTGTAATACTCTCGATTCGCCAAATTTTCTGGCGAAGATATTAGCACGAGCACAAAATTGTGTCCATCTGTAGTTTTGCCTCGATTTTCCAGCATCATTCGATCAGAATGCTGAGCCAATTGTCTTAGATAGTCCGTAATTGTTTCCCAACGTGCCAATTTGTAGTCGGCGCCTACGGGAAAGCCAAGCACCTCTTCTGGAGTGCTCATCTGAGCCTCTGCGGAAGCAAGTGCGAAGAATAGACTGATGACTCCAACGAAAAGCTGGGAGAAGGCCTGGCGTAATATTGTGCTCATAAGATTCCTTTAGTCATGATAACCGCTTCGATTGTTGATGAGGTGCTCATAAAGCATGCCTCTAAAATTTTTTGACCCACTTCAGGCACGCGAATGGTAACGATGGACAAATTCTCCGACGAAATTACCCAGATTATCCGAGAGACCTAACGTGAGCTAGCTGCCAGTAGATAACCCTTTGAGGGGTTGTCTTCATTCCTAGGCGCCACGTCTCGCTTCGTTCTTCGGATTCCAGAAGGCAGAAATCAACGCCGTAATCGGAATCGTTAGCACGAGACCGAGTGTGCCAGCCAGTAAGCGCACAACCTCTGCAGACACGGTTCCAATACTCAAAAGCTCCACCGTAGGAGATCGGAAAAGATCTAAGTCTGGTGCCGTTGCTGCTAAAACAAACAGTAACTCCACACCGAGATAAGCGAACACCAACGTATTCACCATTGTTCCAAGAATATCGGTGCCGACATTCATTCCAGATGCGATCAATCGCCATGTCGGCATATTCGGGTTTGCCCGGCGAATCTCGTCCATTGACGACGAAACCTCGATCGCGCCATCTACCGCTACACCTAGTACGCCCATCAACATCCCTGCGAGGAGCACTTGACGAAAATCAAAAGGCGGTTTACGTATGGCTTCGATGATGTCCGCTGAGACCGCGTTTTCCAATCCGGAGAAGTGAAGGTAGTTTTGCGAGTACATCACGATTAGCCCGGCGATGAGAATGCCTCCCATTGTCCCGAACACGGCTGAGAAGGTTTTGCGACTCGGTCCAATCACAAACACCAGGGACACAAACGCGATTAAACCGGAGGTCAGAGTGACGATAATCACAGCGTTTTTACCCTGTGCAATCAGAGGGAGCATGAAGAAGTAGAGAATAAGTCCTGAAATTGCCATGGCGCAGGCAGTGCGTACCCCTTCGTTTCGTCCCACAACGATGATTACTATCAGCATTAATCCAAGCATCCACGGCAGGAATCGATCCCGTCCATACTCCTGTACAATATTGACAAGACCGGGTTGGTCCGGTGAACCACCTACGCGACAAAGGATAGTGTCTCCCGGTTCAGCAGGAATGCTAAGTAGCGGCATGCTGTGGTTGAGGATGTTTCGCAGAACAATTCGTTCCCCCTTGTAAAGTCCTGAAAGCATTTCAACTTCAAGGATTTGATGCTCCGTAATCTCATTCATCGGGTTGGATTCGAGGAGGCGGATTACTTTCCCTTTTGCATACTCGGATCGGAATAAAAGCTCACCATTCTCATTTCGCTGCTCAATAATGGTTGCTGAAGCATTGTTAACGCGATTGTGAAAGAATTGTATGCCAACCAACACAACTATCAATGCAATGGGTACCGCCAAACGCGCTTTACCGCCCGTATGGCCGCGAAAACGTTCTTCGATTTCTTCTGCTGACGGTAGGTTCTCATGAATATCGGACGGTTTGACCTTTGTATACCGAGTCAAGATGCCAGCGATTGTCGCGGCAACGGGAACTGTCAGCACTAAACCAATGGTTCCCACAATGGCTCGTATGATTGCGACTGCGATTGCTTCATCGTTCATCAGTCGGATGAACGGATAGAGCGCTCCAACTTCTGGGAACTCAATCCGTGGAAGCAGCATTGTGATCATGTGTGCACCGAGATAGGCGAAGATGAGAGTGTCTGCCATCGTCCCCATAATGTCTCGACCGACATTGAGCCCAACGCGGATCGCTTGACGCACCGTGACATTTGGGTTGACCTGCTTGACCTCATAAACAGATGAAGAGATAGACATGCCCACGTCCATCATGGCGCCAACCGCCCCCAGAATCATCCCTGACACGAGTATATCCTCGAAATTCCAATTGTGGGAAACCGGCGTTCGCCAGAGAGCTATCCCAAGTTCAAGAAAGCCGAATTCCTGAGCCAACCCGGTCAGAATCATCACCTTCAGGCTAATGACGGAAAGAATTCCAGCGGCTACCAAACCGCCGAGCGTTCCCAACACGCCGGGGATAACCTTGAAGCTAAACCCGGTAATCAGAACAAAAGTCGCGAGAGTCAAAAAAGCTGAAACGAATAAGGTAACGAGGATAGGATTGAAACCTTTAACTATCAGAGGAACTAAGACGTATAGAACAACAAATGCCGTAACAAAGAGCGTCAGGATTGCCCGTAATCCCTTCATGCCGGCAACCAAAATCATCAAGCAGCCCATCAAGCCTGCAAGGTAAATCAAAAAAGGGGCTCGGAAATATTCGAGCATCCGAACATCTTCGATTGTCGTTTGATTTTGGTATCTGCGGGGAATTTCAAGGAAGAGCACATCGCCTTTTCGAAGTACCCGATCTCCGAACGCCCGACCCGTCCAGATATTCTTGACTTGAACGCTCTTTCCCCGAAATTCCCCTGAAATAATCTGAAAGGTCAAAATCTGGTCAGCTTCTTCACTCGTATCCACTATTGTCACTCGACCTAGGCAAATAAGGGTTTTCAATGCTCCTTGATAGACAACTTCAGAAAACCGAAACAGTTTAACATGTAGGAACAGAATAATCGCGAGGATCGTCAGTACACCGAGAACCCTTAATTTCCATTCCGTCATCCAGATTCTCCTCCTTTCTATGGCAAATCAAACGGGAGGTGGGAGCGTGAGGGGATTGCATAGAATGTAACCAAGATACAGAAGCACAGCTTTATCCGTCGTTAAGTTTTTGCTTTCAATGTCCCGCGTATTACAAGAATAACACATAATTCAAGACTGCGCAATACATTAGCAGATAGCGCAGAATCGTGCACTTATGACAGTGTGTCAGACGCTAGACCGAACAACGCGAACTCAATTTCTCCTAATGAATGCAGGGTACATTACCTCCAATAGGTGTATTGAAAAATTGGCGTGTGTAGGCACCTCGTCTAAACCAGCGGGAGGCAAATTTCCTTCCATCCACGACCAATGCATTCTAGACAAGCAGAAAATTTAATGGGCGAAGTTTTACTTATGGTTGTTTTAGCTGCTGACAATATGGAGGGGTCGGATCTGATATTCAGATACAGTTATTCCGATGGAAGCCGGCAAAGTTGCGGAATACCTCATACTTGACGTGGGGATGTAGCGAGGATTACAGTAAAGGGTTAGAGTGTCTCTGGTTGCTTCCAAGAAGAATTCGAAATTGCATTCCAAATCAATGCTGAATAGGAAATTGCGTGGGATTGAAGGGTGGTAGGATATGCAGATTTTCAGATTTAGCTGGATGTCTAAATCCTATTTAAAACCATTCTTTCATACGTGTGAAAATTTGTTCAAACAGGTTTCCCTTGATAAAGGTGCGTTTGGGTTCAATTTGACGTTGCAACGCTCCGTAAATAACAAGGCCGACACCTGTTGCATAAATTGGACTGTGAATCCTGTCAGTTAATCCTTTTAGGGGGCGCGGATAACCTATTCTTACCGGATACGGAAAAATCTGCTCGGCAAGTTCAACAAGTCCATCAATAAGCGCGGTTCCTCCTGTAAGCACCACACCGGAAGGCATGTTGAGATGGCTCTTGGCAATTTCTTGACCAATTAAATCTAGCATCTCTCCCATACGACATTGGATGATCTCAGTTAAATCCCGTTTAGTGACAAAGCGAGTTCTCCGAGTCCCGCCGACGGTTGATATTGGAATGGTATCATCTGTATCAATTATGTCTACACATGCGCAGCCTCGAGTGAGCTTGAGTTTCTCGGCATCCTGATGTGTCATCTTCAACAGTTGAGCGATATCGCTGGTCACATGATCTCCACCAAGCGAGAGCACAGCGGTATGATGGGGCGAACCATCCTTATAAACAACCGTATCCGTGGTTCCGCCTCCCATGTCGGCTAGGACAACACCATGAATCTTTTCCTCACTTGATAAAACCGAGCCAGCGGAAGCAATTGGTTCCAGAACGATATTTTCAACGGAGAGACCTGTGTTATAAACGCTTTTGAGAAGGTTCTGTGCTGAAGCAACTGCGCCAGTAATGATGTGGACGTATGCTTCGAGACGAACACCGGACATACCCACCGGTTCTTTAATTCCATCTTGATTGTCAACGACGAAGCCCTGCGGGATAACATGGAGCACTTCTCGTTCAACTGGTATCGAAATGGCTTGCGCAGCGCTAATCGCTCGATCTACATCAGACTGGGTAATTTCGCGTCCCTCACCTGCAACAGCAACGATCCCATTCTGGGTTTGTCCGGTTATGTGTCCTCCCGCAATGCCCGCGTACACGGATCCAATCTCGACTCCTGCCATTAACTCAGCGTTTTGAATTGCTTCTCGAATCGCTGTGCTGGTGAGGTCGATATCAACGACAACCCCTTTACGTAAACCGTTGGAGGGAACTGTACCAACACCAATAATCTCAATTTTTTCCGGATCGCCCTGCCAAGTATTTCCAATAATTGCAGCGATTTTGCTGGTCCCGATGTCTAGTCCGACGACGATATCGTCTCTATCCATGCTTGCCTCCCCAATAAATTGCATCCTGAAATCTTGCGTCTAAATAGCCCTTCATACTGTGTGAACCCTGTTTTTTATGCTTAACAATAGTTGTTCGATTTTTCAAGAAAAGATCTATGTGATAAAGGCCAGTTTCTATGAGATCCGACGAGAGCCACACCACAGGCAAGTCGTCAAGGTGGAGAATGATTTTTTCCGGCTGCATGGCATTAATTGTACGTAGCTTAGTGACAATCTCAGGAGTTAGACTCTGGGCGGAACGCAGCACGCGCAGTGCCAGTTGAACGTCTTCTAAATTAACCTGACTGCTGAGTTTAGGCAGTTGTCCCTGTCCATCAGCAACAATGGTAACTAATGTATCCGAAGCCTGTGGAGTATCGATATCTTTTAACACATACCCCTCCGAATCCACTTGAAAAAAACGAGCCTCGCGATTTAGATGATATTTTAACAATGCTATCGGCTTTCTTTCAGTTTTCTGAACTGTCAAATTTGGTTTTACAACGCCGCTTTTGGAAAAATCTGCTTTTTTGACATAGGGAAGTCTGCGCTTGATGCGGTCTTCCGTCTCTTGTTCAGGTACATTGCTTTGTTCAGGTGTCAATCCTAAAGCTCCGAGGAAGTCGCTTTTTTCAGGATGTTCATTACCAAACACAGAGACATTCTTGGCTCTCACATCGAAAATATCGCGTTCGGACGTGATAAAATAGATGAACGACAGTACAGTAATAAACGTCATTCCGATAGCAAACCTCCGTTTAACCTGAAGCCGTGAATCTCCATTTTCAGGGTGCAGCCACACTTTCCGCTGTGTCGAAAGTTGATTTGATGGCAGCTGTTTACCTTCAGCGCCGCCGCGGGTCTGCGATTGTAATTTATTGAAAGAGGATTTGTTTCGCATGACTGAGAACCAGAAAGATTATGGCGTATTAATTTACTTGGTTGACGTTAGATGTGCTGATAAATCGCACAAGGGGTTGGTTCTGTCTTCAATTTTGCCAATAGTTCACGTCCAACACACCAGATGTCCCCGGCGCCAACTGTGATAACAATATCATTGGGACGAACAATCTTCATCAAAGCGTTTGCAACTTCCGTTTTATCCGGAATATAGATTGCATTGCGATGTCCATGCGCCTGAATGGCTTGCGTCAGTTTTTCCGCTGTGACCCCTTCAACTGGAGCTTCCTCCGCTCCATAGATTGAGGTGACAATTAGCACATCTGTCTCATAAAACGATTTCGAGAACTCCTCTGCAAGATGCTTGACGCGCTGGTAACGATGCGGTTGAAAGACAGCGATGATGCGGCGATCAAAACTCTCGCGAGCAGCGCGAAAGGTAGCTTTTAGCTTTGCCGGATTGTGTGCATAATCATCAACCACGATGATGTCATTGACCTGACCGATGACTTCGAAGCGGCGATGCACACCCTGAAATGATTCTAGAGCTTCGCGGAGCTGATCAAATGGTACTTCCAATTCCATCCCAACAGCGATAGCAGCTAATGCATTGGAAATATTGTGCCGACCTGGCATCTTTAAGTGGACTTCACCTACAATATCTCCCCTCGCTCTTACGCAATAGCGAGAAGTAGGCCCGTCAATCCGGATCTGTTCTGCCGTTAAATCTGCCCGAGTCTCAATGCCATAGGTCACATAACGTTTTTCAAGTCGAGGGATGAGGCGCTGAATGTTTTCTTGGTCTAAGCACATCACCCCAGTTCCGTAAAACGGCACCTTATTGACAAACTTCAGGAACGTCTCGCCAATTTCTTCAACACTGCTGTAATAATCGAGGTGATCTGCATCAACTGACGTGACCACAGCGATTGCTGGGAAGAATTTCTCAATGGAACCATAAGCTTCATCTGCTTCAACCACCATAATTTCGCCGCGCCCAATCCGTGCGTTGCTCCCCAGGCTAACCAGTTTACCGCCGACGATCACGGTCGGGTCAAGTTTTTCCAACACGGCGGCTGTCATCGCAGTCGTAGTGGTCTTGCCGTGCGTGCCACTAATCGCAACACTAGACTTCATCCGCATTATCTCTGCCAGCATTTCTGCGCCGCGTATAACAGGGATTTTGCGGTTCTTCGCAGCAACTACTTCGAGGTTCTGGGTTGGAACGGCGGGTGAAACGACAACAACGTCGGCACCTGAAATCTGTTCAGCTACATGCCCATAATACACCTTTGCACCTAGTGTCACAAGACGCTCAGTGGTTTCTGATTGGCGTAAATCAGATCCGGAAACCCAAAAGTCAAGGCTTAACAAGATTTCTGCTATTCCGCTGAGTCCAGCGCCACCGATGCCAATAATGTGAATATGGCGTGTTGCTCCAAACATAGAGATGTCTAACTTTCTAAAGTGATTACGAGAGAATAAATCAACGTTGCGATTTCCTCACCTGCTTTCGGATTTCCCAATTGACAAGCAGCGTCTGCCATTCGTTGAAGTTGTGCTGAATCGTTAATGATTTGGATGACCCAATCGGCGATGTCATTTCCGGTCAATGTTTCCTCATTCAGTACGAACCCTCCGCCCCGGTCTGCAACTGCTTGAGCGTTCAATCTCTGGTGATCTCCGGTAGCAGTTGGCAAAGGAACAAATATCGCCGGAATACCGCAAGTTGTGACTTCGGAGATTGTCATTCCGCCAGCCCTGCAAATCATCAAATCTGCGATGCTATAAACCGACTCCATCGAATCAAAATACGGTTGAATTAGATGCCGCAGTGGCGAACTCTTGTAGCTGTCTGTGACCTCTTGGTAATCTTTTTCTCCTGTCTGATGAATAATCTGAAACTGCTGATTGAGCGTCGCCAGATTACCCAAGGCATCCATTACAATCTGGTTAATTGCGTGTGCGCCTTGACTTCCTCCCATCACGAACACAGTCTTCAGATTCGCATCTAGTCCAAGTCTTTCATAAGTCGCGTTACAACGTTTGACAGTGCCAATCGTTCGACGAATGGGATTACCTGTTACCTTAGCAGCCCTCGCTGGAAAATAGGTTACAGCCGTTGCAAATGCGAGGTAGACCGATTTCGCCCAACGTCCCAAGACACGATTTGTGAGTCCGGGATACGCATTCTGTTCTTGGACGATGATTGGGATCCCCAGCAGTAAAGCGGCAAAGAGCACAGGACCACAAACATAGCCGCCCGTTCCTACCACGACGTTGGGTTTCAACCTTATAAGAAGCCACAGCGAATGTACAAAGCCCGAAGAGACCTGACCAATAACGGACAACCACTTCCACGTCAGCTTCCGCGGGAACCCCGCGACGGGGATAGGGAGGAAACGAAATCCATGCTGCGGAACAATTGTCGATTCAAGGCGATCCTCCCCTCCGATGAACACGATTTCAATGCTCGGATCAAGAGAGATTAATTCCTTTGCGATACCAATCGCCGGATAAATATGGCCACCTGTCCCACCGCCGGAAATTGTGATAAGCGGCATCAGTTTTCCTCATGCGTGAAATGAAAATATTGGTAATCGGGCTGAGACATTGGGTATTTTTGAAACTTAGCACCCAATGTCCAAAAAATATGGGTTTTCAAAGGGAAGCCGAGGAAATTTCGCGAATCTAAATTCTATTTCTTGTTCTTGTCTATCTCCTCTTTTTCTCTCCTTTCCCTTTCCCAATTTTCTCATTCCTAATCCTCCATTCATCCATTTCTTACTCTTCACTTCTTCCCCTCCATCCGCCCATTTTTTCTCCTCGTTTTCCTGCTCTCCTACTTCTTTACTCTCTATTCCACGTGAGATATTCAGCAAAATTCCAATACTAATTAAACTGACTAAAAGTGACGAACCTCCATAGCTGATAAAGGGCAAGGTGAGACCTTTTGTGGGCATCATACCTGTCACCACCCCGATATTGACAATTGTCTGGAAGCCGATGAGAATGGTAATTCCAAACGCAAGTAAACTAGCGAACCTATCTGTAACATGTAGCGCAATATGCATGCCACGCCAAATAAACAACATGAAGAGAGCAATAACACAAACGCCACCAATGAAGCCGAGTTCTTCACCGATAATCGTGAAGATAAAATCTGTATGCGGATATGGAAGATACCGTAAGTGGATGCTCTTACCAATCCCGTCGCCAAATAAGCTGCCATGCGCTAGCGCACCTAACGACAGAGAAAGTTGATAATTTGTATCGTCAGGCGATTTCAGAGAATTTATAAAACCAAGAATTCGACCCATCTTATACGAATCGTGTTGAATCGAAGCGTAAACAAAAAAACAAGCGATTCCCGTCAGTAAGATAATCTGCGATGGACGAGCTCCTCCTACGAACAGAAGCGTAACAATCACTAACCCTAACAACACTGCCGATCCAAAATCAGGTTGTATGTATAAAAGCAGAAAAACAATCGAAAGAATGACGATGCTCGGAAGTACACCGTGGGTGAGGCTCTGAATTTTGTCACGTTTGCGGCTGAGAAAGTGGGCAACATAGATAACCATAGATAGCTTGATGAGTTCAACAGGCTGAAATTGAAACTTGCCGATTCGCACCCACCGACTAAATGCCTTACCTGTTCCCGAACTAACGTTATGCCCAAGGGGAGAAAAAACAAGCAACAATCCGAGAATGGAAAGAAGAAGAATATGTTTATTGTACCTCTCGAAGAACCTGAATGGGATGTACGAAGCCATGAACAAACCAATCAATCCAAGCGCACCGGCGATTAGTTGCGTCTTCAAATAGCGTAAGCTGTCTTGGTTATACGAATCATAGGCAAGCCTGTTGCTCGAACTGTAGACCATTACGAAGCCAATTGCGATTAAGCAGAAAGTGATGAAAAGCAGAAAGTGATCGATTCCTCCTTTTATTGGATAAGCGTCTTCCTGATTTGAAAGGAATTTGACTGATCGCCTATTCAAGTCGATTCACAGCCTCCCGATACGCTTGTCCTCGCTCTTTATAGTCTACGTACATGTCAAAACTGGCGTTGGCAGGCGACAAAAGTACAACGTCACCTGGTGTTGCGTGCGTGTATGCAATCTTGACGGCTTCGTCCATTGTTGCAACATCCCACATAACGACTTGTGATGCAAGCACGTTTCGGATTATTTGCGTGTGTGAACCGAGTAGGATTAATCCTTTGACCTTGGACTGAATAGGCTGAATTAACGGTGTATAGTCATTGCCTTTATCGTATCCACCCATAATCAACAAAATCGGATTAGATAACGATTCAAGCGCAGCTGCGACCGCGACAACATTTGTAGCTTTGGAATCGTTGATGAATTGGACGCCATTGATTGTGTTGACTGTCTCGAATGCATGTTCGAGCACGGGATATGCCGCAGGTGAAAACCGGCGAATTGTGGATCGCATTTGAGGCGGTGTAATACCAAGAACCTCCCCAACGGCTACTGCAGCAAGGACATTTCGGAGATTGTGGTTTCCAGCTAGCGGAATGTCTCGTTTAGTGAGGACACGATGTGACTCGCCGTCCCTATGTACAAAAACTTCATCGTTTCGTACATAGGTCCCCAAACCAGCAGGCGAGGAATTTGTCGTGAAGTAAACGGTTTTAGCCCGTGTCTCCGCAGCAAATGTTGCGATGACAGGGTCTTCTGCATTCAAAACAGTCCAATCTTCCAATGTCTGATGCGCGCAAATCTTCAACTTTGCCGATCGATAGGCTTCCATCGTTCGATGTTGATCCAAGTGATCTCGTGAAAGATTCAGAATCACACTCACTATCGGGTGAAATGACATTGTAGTTTCAAGCTGAAAACTGCTAGCTTCCACTACGACGAGATCCTCAGACGTGAAATCTTGAACTTCGCTCGACAGAGGAATGCCGATGTTGCCGGCAACATGCACTTTGCGGAAGTTCCCATTTTTCAGTATCGAAGCAGTTAACACAGTTGTCGTCGACTTGCCTTTTGTTCCTGTGATAGCAACGATAGGCGCAGGACATACGCTCGCAGCGACTTCTAGTTCCCCAACGATGGAAATACCCTTTGAACGCGCTTCCTGCAAAATTGGGATATCCAGCGGCACACCCGGCGAAACAACAACCATATCCACCTGATCGATGCAGCGCGAATCGTGTCCGCCGAGGATAAGTTCGATTGACCGATCCTTTAGTGCCTCTACCGTTGACCGAAGTTCTTGGACAGATTTTTTATCGGTGACACACACTTTTGCGCCAAGGTCGTCCAGCAGCTTGGCGGCGGCAACGCCGCTGCGCTGCATCCCAAAAACGGCAATCTGTTTCCCCGAAAAAGTCATCTCAATTCAAATCCTACGTGTTACCCTATGACGTAAAACGGAGACTGTGAGAAACTGCAAGACCAACAGTTTAACCTATTGTAACACGTTAGCAACTCGATTGTCTAGTGCTTTTACAGAGCTATTTCCCAACAAAACGAAATAGCGCTTTTTCGACTGATTCGCGAGTGAAATGTATTGATGTATCAATGTCGATGATGTGCGATACGGAAGCCGGGTCGCTTATACAACTGCTCGGCGATGCTGCAAGTAACGGCTTTCAGAATCGAGGCCCTTGTCCCGGAATAAGCAGGTGCGTCATCAGCTAGGTAGTCCACTCACATCGGCTCCAAACCCACCTATACAACAGGATGAAAAAGACAGTCTTCAACCGGTTGCTGTTGAACGTCCGTGCACCATCAAAGTCATGGTTGTCACACCACTGAGCACGGAGATTAATCCAGAACTTTTCGAAGGTGTTCATAAACTCATTAAGCGTGGTGATTTTCTCCTACATAGTCAACTCATCTGCCTTTGATTGCTAATTCGTTGAGCCAACCATCTGAACCGAATTGGGGCATAGCTCCATAATGGACATGTGCTCCTTGGCGGGATCAAACTGCTCTAAGCTCGTAAAGGTTGTCACGGCGTTCGGGAAAAGTCTCTCTGCCATTCTTCGAAGGAGACGAGCATTTATCCAATCCACTGCAGAACCCTCATACTTGGCTGGTCCCTTGAATCCACTTCGATAGAGAGGACGCCCGGTCTTACCAGACACACGCGGAGGAACATGGTGATAGTCCGAAATCTCTTTCACTAGGAGGTCAATAATCTCTAGTACCCCCTGCGGGTGGAGCAGTTGAAGAATCTGTAATCCGCCTTCAATCGCGCGATTGGAAAGGTGCATCCATACATTATGGGGATACTCCGCCAAGATTTCCTGCAGGACTTTCCCTTGGTCGGGAATTTCTGGAGTCTCAATGAAACGCAGGTCCACCAAAGATGGGATGGCAACGTAGCGTTCCTCTAACTTGAATCCATTCCAGAGGTCCGACCAGAAGTGATAGTACTGACGGTCCCCTTCCTCCGGGCCAAGCTTATTCCGAAAATCCAACTGATAGTGAGTCAGAAACTCCTTCACTTCCCCATCACGCTTTGAAAGCTCTTGGAGATCTGCTGCCAATCTCTGTCGATTCAGATTATACTTTTCCACTAATGCCTCTAATGTTTCTGCTGGTAGATAGAGGCGAGCCTCAATCCGATAGTGATGTCCGTCTATCTGTGCTACTTTATCCGTTGGAACGTTATCTGTAACGTTGGTTGAATGAACTCGCAGGATGCGACCGGCATAGGGGCTCAGTATCTGCAAAGGAGCTTCAGCGTGTAGGAGCAGATACGCAAGTTGTATCCCGTTCCGCACCTTTCCCAATTCTGCTTCTGCTTCTGACAGCACCGATTTTGAAAAATCAGCCAGAACATACCTCATCTGCTTCAACAACCGCTCGATTCCTTGTGAACGCGCAAGTTTACCCAACATTTCAATAAAGATGCGAGCACGTTCCACACTGGCAATACCAATCTCCACGTAGACGTACTCATCTCCGGTATCGCCGATTACTTCAAGTTGATTCAAGAATTTCTCAGCGGTGTAACGAGTCAACGCCTCGTTCATATCTGGTGACCCGTGTATGGAATCGCGATAGTCCCGATCATGCGCCGTCATGAAGGGGGTTTTATTTTGCCAGAAGGCATCATTGAATTGCCAGACAAGACTCCTAGTATAGGGAACATATTCGCCAATCACCACACCGTTGGCGCTCTCTGTCTCTCCGTGCGCCACCCGTTTTAACATCCTTCGGATTGCTTTTGCTAGTGCTTCTGTCGATGTGTGCTGGCGCAGATCAATCGCCAGTTCCCATTCCCTTGTGGGGATGACCTCATCCGCTGCTTTCTTCACAAAGGGACGAAATGCGATGGGAGCTCGAAAATGGTGCTTGTAAGCAATCCTGTTCCAGTAAGTTCTAAAACGGCCCGGCCGCCATTCAGCTGGCAGTTCCCCTAACGTATTTTTCAGGGCTTCCAATGCATCGCCAAACTCCTCGACGTAACCTGGATCGACGAGCCCCGGCTCGTGAACGACTACAGCGCCCATCCCTTGCAAACGTGGGATGAGTTGTTCAATATCTTCCCGAGCCCGATCCGCTGGTGCCAGTTTCGCTCCCGCAAGAATCTTCTCAATGTCGCGCGAAGCCTGAATTGGCATGAGATGTATCCCGGCAACATCGGGAAGTTCACAAATTTTCTGTATGAGTTCGACAGTCCAATTCCCACGGAATGTGCGGAAAGCTTCTTTGCCAGCTGCTTCCGCCTGCTTAAATTGTTCGAGGAGGGCGTGTGCCCCCTGATTCCGTTGGCTGATGCCGACCAGCAAGAACCAGAAGCGAAGCGCCTTTACCGAGGCGATTATTGGCAGCCCCACCACGATTGGGATCTGTTGTGTTAAACCGCGTTCAAACGCTAGATGCCACCATTTGGCGAATAGCTCCCAGAGCAGGGGCGGCTGAGTCAGAATCGCTTCAGCCCTAGCGTCTAACTTCTGCTGCAACCGATCCACGCTATCTGTCACGGATCTCCCCGCAAAGGGGTTTTCCACCGCCCAAATCGATAAATCAGATGGAAGTTGGCCCGCTCCACGCATAAGGTGGAGGAGCGATAGTATCCTGAACGAGTTCATCGGTAAGATCCGTGATGCGCCAGGAACCTTGCGGATGGGGTGCCCCCCCGAAACCACTAGAATGCCCTTTGCCCCACTGTCGATAGCGCGGGTAATTCGATCCACCACTGTCCTGCACCTCCGAGCGTTGGCTGCAATCGTGAAGATTGGTTCTGGGGTATCTCCCAGAACCGTCAAATTATCCATTTTCCCAGCAAAGCGGGGAAAATCCACGACAGTAATCGCGTCTACCCATCCCGTCCGCACTAGACGCTGATAGCGCTTCAACTGCTTCTGGAAGTTTGGGTCATCGAGTACTTTTGGCGGTTGGAGTTCCACCGTAATCACGAACTGACCTTCTGCGAGGCGGCGCGCTGCTGGCAGTGCCGTCAAATGAAGCGACTCTGTTGAGCAATTCTCGTCGTCAGCCAGCCTCTGGGATGATGCTGTCGGTTCGGAAGGTGCCATTTCTACTCCTTCCACGGGAGGATTCATGTCATTCTGCACTATTCGTTCTCCCTTTCTTTAAGTAGGGATACCAATGAGCCTGTTCCGATTATTCGGTTTCAACAGGTTTCGCACGAATATCTGACATACAATGTACCACTGTTACCGCTGATGTCAGGTTTGGGTTGAGATTGCCATCCTAAAGGGCCATCGTCGGGCTTCTGTTTTTGCATCCATCTCTGGATTAAGAATAAACAGCATTATCAAGCAAATTTGGTGTCACATGCAAGTCACTCGAATGTCCGGTGATTCAGAAACGTCTTTCCATTTGCTTCGATTTCCACGCATGGAATCGTTTCTGTGCGCACATATCTGCCGCCATCGTCCAGAAAGGAGAGTGTAACGTTGTGCGTTCCCGCGGGAAGCGACATTCGCACGAGAAATATCTGGTTCGGAAGTGTTTCCCAGGAGCGGGTGTCCGCACGCTCCGTGGCGACGTTGAAGAAATTGACGAGGTCACCAAGGAGATCCCCCTTATTTTCTGCGCGGCGAAAGGCAAGGTATTTTAGAATCGCGCGCACGACCGTTCGAAGCAGAATCGTCTTCTGATCGGAAGCGAACGTTGCAAGCGCAGCACCCTCAACATCTTCGACCAGCACACCAATAGCCTGAATGTCCGTTGCCTCCAATTCGATATTGAAGGTTTCACGCTGTTCACTTTCAACCCTGACCTCATCAAGTCCTGCTCTGCTGGTATGTTGATGAAACTGGGATTCGATAGGAGTCTCAATTCTATCGGATATAGATTGGTGGGATACAGGCTCAATTTCTAATTTGACTCCCACCAATCGGGGGCGATTCGATATATAGACCGGAATTTCCACCCGCAACAGATATTCGAGCTCTAGCTTCTCATAACGGAGGTTGCGACGTCGTACGACCGTGTCCGCGAATTCCCAGATTTTCTCGTCGTTTTCTTCCTCCCTCTTTTCTTCGCTTACGAACGAGTCTGTCTTAAAGATGGGAAAAAAGAGGTTTTCCTTGGTCTTAGGTGGAACAAAACCACTTTCGTAGATGAAGATGAGTTCACCAAAACCGGGAGCGGGCAGAGGAGGTTCTCCATAAAACTCCGCGTAACGCTCCGCATCTTCATTGAATCCCAAAAACCGTGCGAGCCGAGCAAGTGAATGTCCGATGTCTTCAGGGAGTGAAACGCCAAGTTGTTCCGCGTAACGCTGATACCCCGCCTCCGCCCAATGATAGGCAATGTATGCGTTATTCCAGTCTTTTTCCCATTCGTAGAGAATGCCCGAAAGATAGGCGACGAACGCTGCACCTGCAAAATTGTAGGTTGCATCTTCATCGGCGTAGTATTGGAGAAGTTGCCCTGCGCGCCGACATTCCACCAAGGCATCGTCTGGAAGATTCAGATAGACGTAGTTGAGGGCGCGGTAGTAGTGGATAAGCAGCCTTTCGTAGCGTGTGCCTGGATATGGACGAACAGCATCTGAGGTCAGAAGTGATGCAATTTCCCGCGAAATTCTTTTCGTGTAAAGATCTTCAGCGATTATCTCCGCGCGCTCAAACACCTGATTGCTTTCCTCAAAGCGATTAGCGTAGTGGGCGATGAGACCTCGCTCAAATAGATAGGGGAGCTTTCTTTTTTTCGAATTTTCTTCATCGAGATGCGCTAATGCGGTTTCAAATTCTCCTCGCTCAATTGCGAGTCGTACTTCGTGCATACTGTAGCCGCTGCATCCGATTAAAGCTGGCAGAATAAGCGAGAAACCCACTCTCCATTTGAAAAATTGTTGGTATAAGTGTGTCGTCAACAGACGATAGAGGAAAGGTCTATTTTGGCGAGGTTTAACCGACAATTGTAACGATAGAAACAAGGTGCCAATTCGCCGGCTTAAAGAGGCTGTGTGGGGAAAGAATTGCGTCGGCATGCACTAGAAGACAGCCTTCTTACGTTCGATGAGTTTCTTAATTTTCTTCTGTCCCAACCAAACCTTCTGGTTTGTCTCGATATTCGTGAGGTTGAGATCCGCTTGGTAATAGGTGACCTGTGTTCCACCCTCTCGATCTTGGATGGTGTTGATTTCACCGGTCATCATGTAGTCTGCTCCCTGCTCACGTCCCATCCCCTTGATAGTTTCGACACTTGCGAACTCCCTCTGATCTTCCTTTTCGGCGCGAAGTTCACCCCGTTCTTCTGCACTAGCGACGACGGCAACTCGACCCGAATTTATGATAGCACGTTCAATATCGTTGATAAATGTATTAATCGCGATGTGTTCCATGCTCTTGTTACGAATCGCTCCAACGATGACGATAGGCTTCACGCCTCTGGAGTGGGTCATGTGATTCGTGATCCATGGGTGATTCAGACAGTCCAGAATTATCGCCTCGGAAACCTCACGGGAATCCGTATCGTTCCATCGCCCTGATAGGTCAATCGTGGTGTCCGCTTCAATGCGCTCTACATTTTTTTGGGAACTGCACCCGGGAACGGCAATTATCAGAACAAGGAAACAAACCCCTGACAAATAGTGTTTCGCTATCTTTTTCATAATATCTTCCTAAATTTCTTATGGATTCACTCCGATTGTACGGTTGTAGGAATGTCTTCAATCTATGCAATTTGCATAGACCGTAGCGGTTCTATAAGGATAAATCTCGCTACAAAGTATCATTTGCATCTAACATCTCCACTGCATCGGCATCTCGTGCAATCTACGCTGAATTTCAGACGACAGCGTCTCGTTCGTATGATCAGACTTCTCCTAACTCTAGCTATTGGCGAATGAACTTCTGGAGCCGTCCCTCTACCGCCACCTCGCCTACGTAAAGATCTCCATGGGAGTCCATCCAGATTCCGTGTGGCGCACCGAGGAACTCACCGGGCACCGCGCTTTTTCTCGTGCCACCCCACTTAGTAATCGGTTTGCCGTCAAGCGTGTAGATACTGACTTGACCTTCTGCTTCGGCGATGTAAACCGCCTCCTCATTCGGGTCGAAATATACCGTATCAGGGCGCCGCATACCGGTCCACTCTGTTAAGAAATGACCGTCAGTATCGAAGATTTGAATGCGATTGTTCTCTCGGTCGCAGATCCAAACACGGTCATGTTTGTCTATTCGCACGCAATGTGATAGTGCGAATTGCCCTTGCCCACTACCTCGCTCGCCCCAAGACAGCAACAGTTTGCCATCTGGCGAATATTTATGGACTCGTGCATTCCCATATCCATCCGAAATGAACAACGCTCCGGTTGAAGCAATTGCCAAATCTGTTGGAAGATTAAACGGGGCACCGTCCTCTGGGGCGGGATGACCAGGAACGCCGAGCGTCATCACTAGTTTTCCATTTGGATTGAGCTTGCGGACGCAATGGCTGTTACGCTCGGTGCAGTAAACGTTGTCGTCAGCATCAATGTAGATACCGTGTGCATCCTCCAGGAAATCCTCTCCCCACGATGCCAGAAAGTTTCCGTCATGGTCAAAGACAACCAGCGGGTGTTCGCTGCGCGAGTAAACATAAACGCGATCCTGCGAATCACACGCTACCGCCGGAATCCATCCCCATGTCCAACCTTCTGGCAACGCCCCCCAACCCGCTGCAACTTTGTAAGTGTATTTGCCTGAACCGTATACCATATTGGTTATACCTCTTGAAAAATTCTATAATCGGCAAAAATCAACGTGCTAAAAATTCTAACAACAGTAAAGCCTACAACTCATTCACTGGAAAACGTGGTGTCCCGCCTTGCAAAACTGTTACTACATCCTTTACTGCAGTGTCGCACATCCTATCAATAGCCTCTTCCGTTTTATACGCCGTCCACGGCGTCGCGATAACGTTGTCCAGTTGAACGAGTGAATCATCTGGCGCGCAGGGCGCGGGGTCATGTACGTCCATTGCTGCACCTGCAATTTCCTTTGCCTTTAGTACATTAATCAAGGCATCCTTCACCACAACACTCGGTCTGCTAGTGTTTACCAGATAGGCATCCTTCTTCATCAACTTCAACCTTCGCTCATCTATTAGCCCTAGCGTGTGCTCATTGAGCGCGGTGTGCAGAGTTACAATGTCGGACTGAGCCATCAATTCATCCAGCGGAACGTATCGGATTTGCCAGTTCTCAGCGAAAGCATGGTCATGATAGATGTCATACGCGAGGACGCTTGCATCAAATCCTCTTACTCTCTTAATGACTTCCTGGCCTATTGCACCAACCCCGATAACACCCAGGGTCATACTTGACAATTCTCTGCCTGCGAACTGCTTCCACTCTCCGTTTTTCATCTCCTGAACCATAGCGGGAATATTTCTTAATAGGCATAGGATTAGACCAAGAGTGAAATCGGATACAGCATGCATTCCTGCGCCCGGAGTCGTCGTAACCCAGACAATATTCTTTGTCGCCGCTCCTAAGTCAACTTGGTCATAGCCGGCTCCCGTCCGAGCGATGATCTTCAGCTTGTCAGCCGCCCGAAAGACCTTATTAGTATACTGTTCACCTCCGGCAATGACCGCGTCTATATCCCGTATTTTCCGGCAGAATTCATCCTCCGTTAAGCAACTCAGCGAGTCGTCTATTATTTCACAGCCATTCTTCTTCAAGTAAGTTCTAGCATCATTGGTTAAATAGTGTTGCGTATTGATCACGTTAAATGCCATTGGCTGATACTCTTGCTCCTCTTTAGTTTATTTGGTATTGTTACTGTTACACGAGTATGAGCCACAGTATAGATCATAATAGAAACCTTGTCAATATATTTTTGGGTCCTCAAAAAAAGATTTGAAGGTTGGTAAAATTTGTTAGGTGTAGTGTATAATAGATAATCTTCATAATCCGAATAGGTGAACGGAAGCCCAGTGGGAATATGTTCACTTCAATCCAAAATGGAGGAAAGTGATGACAGCTAAGGACGTGCTAATCACCGGAATGAGTGGGTTGATTGGAGGCGTAGTGTACAATCACTTAGCAGGCAAGTACACATTGAGCGCACTCAACCGTCGTGATGTGCCGGGAATCAAGTTATATCAGGCAGATATTGCAAATCTAGATGCCATACGGCCGGCTTTTGAAGGGGTGGATGTGGTAGTGCATCTAGCAGCAATGGCCAAAGGGGACGCAACGTGGGAAGAGGTGCTGGAACCGAATATCATTGGAACCTATAACGTCTTCGAGGCGTCACGGCAAGCGGGCGTAAAACGCATCGTCTACGCTAGCAGCGGCTCAACGATTAATCGGTGGGAACTGGATTTTCCATATAGCGCTTTAGCCCAAGGACGTTACGATGAAGCTCCCGAAAAGTGGGAGAAAATAACGCACAGGTCGCCGGTACGCCCGGATGGACTTTACGGAGCCAGCAAGGTATGGGGAGAAGCGTTGGCGCGGCATTTCTCGGACAACTGTGGCATTTCTACCATCTGCATTCGCATCGGCGCAGTTACGCCCGAAAATCGTCCGCGACAGCCACGTGAGTTTTCGGTCTGGTGCAGTCATCAAGACATTGCCCAGATGGTAGAAAAGTGTATTGAAGCGCCTGACAGCGTGCGGTTTGACATCTTCTATGCGGTTTCAAATAACAAATGGGGTTACCGGGACTTCTCGCACGCACGTGAAGTCATCGGCTTTGAACCACAGGATTCCGCGGAGACACATCGATAGCCCATAGCATCGCTCTTTTGTTGTTTCAGAAACACAATGTGATGCGGTTTTGACTCTCGACAAGCTACCCACTGATTAGGTAGGTCTTTGATTGCGTCAAGTCCTAAGCAATTCCTATTGTTGGATGAATCGGTCGTTTCCTCATTTTAATGCTTTGCCATCTCTTACGCCACAGCCGGCTAATAGCACGCCTTGAACCGTAAGGTCGTGTGCTAACGTGTAATCTGGCCCCTTGACTCCCCGAATGCAAGCGGACAGTTCGCTCAAAAGCGACGGAAACTCCTCCGGAGGAGCGATTGTCACGTGCTGCCACCCTGTCTGGTAATCCTCAACGGGTCGTTCCAGACATAGACTGAGATTGGATGATCCAATTTGAGTGTGGATGGCAGTGCCTTCGGTGCCGTAGACCTCAATACGGCGTGTCCGATCCATCCCTACATGCATGGCTGCGGTTTCAATGGTGCCAAGACCGCTCTCGAACTCATGTACAACGACCGCGTTGTCCACGTGAATCGGATTGTCTCCATAGTGTTTTCCCAAGACGGGATACACATGCTTCGGTTTCCCCATCGCCGCAACCATCAAATCCACTAAATGACCAGCCATCTCGAAATAGACAGCGCCGTGGTACATGCCGAATTCCGATTCCAACTGTGGATGCCACGCCTTGGGCTTAGGAATATGCCCGCGATAGTAGAAAATATCTCCCAACGCACCAGATTTGACCAAACGGAGTATCTCATGGACAGCAAGATTGTAGCGCCACATATACGCCATCTGAAGCATCAGTCCCTTGCGTGCCGCGATTCCCTGAACGCGCTTTAGGTGTTCCAGGTCCACGCCCGCCGGCTTTTCTAACAACACATGTTTACCTGCTTCCAATGCACGTTGAGTATAGTCTAGATTTTGGTAAACATGTCCCTCAACAACCACTGCTTCGGCGTCGCTATCCAGTACGGCTTGGAGAGAGGGAAAAACCGGGATGGAGGGTAGAAATTCAGTCCACTCTTTCCTTTTCTGAATGACATCAACATCAGGATCATACATCCCAATTAGCTGAAACTCGTCAGGACGTTGAGCTGTCTCCCGTACGTGCATAACGGCGTGACTGTGCCAAACGCCCAAGAAGGCAAATTTGAGTGGCATCGTTGTCTCCATGTTGATACAGCGGTGTAAGCGAGTCCTTTTATTGCGTTGGCGGTCTGATAATGGACAGAATTTCAGATTTGGTCAGGCTACGTACGTTGAATTTGAGCTTTTCAAAAAACGGAGTAAGATCTTCGCCGGCTACCTTACTCAAGTAATATACAAGAACGCTCGTGCTCATCCGATTCGGTGTTTTTTCGTATATCTTTTCTTTTTCAATTAAACGGAAAACCTTTGCGTAAAAGTCTTCCCCAAAACGAGATTTCAGTGCCGAAACGAGCGAATAAGAGTAATCATATCTCCATTTGGTAAGCGCAAGAATATCTAGTGTACCAGATTCCCAATCTTGAACCAAATTTGCGCCATCAGGGTTGACTTTAATGTTGCTCTCAATGTCAATTTCACCAAAATACCCACGTTTTACATATTCAACTTCGACTAACACCGACATTCCTTCCGCAAACCATGAAGGGATGTTATAGATTTCCGTGAAAGCGTGGGTTAATTCGTGTGCTTGAGTCCCTTTTTGTTGCACCATGTTCAGCGGGAAACGCATTTGCGCGCTAGTAACTTGCTTAACAAGCTGATCCCCTTTAACGGAAATCTGAGAGGTAGAGGCGGTTGTTGCCCTATGTATCCGGCCTTGAATAGGCGGTAAAAGTAAGACGTCAATTCGGTAGTTAGGTTCAAATTTCAAAATGTTGTGAACGAATTTGTAGAAACTCTCCAAGGACACCAATATCCCCTGACCTGTGTCCTGTCGTTCTTGCGCTTCATCAAAATCCTCATGCTGTAGCAGCGTTTCGTGAAAGGTCAATGTGTAGTGTTCGCTATTGACTACTAACCCATCAGGGGTTGCGTTAAATTCGGAAGTAGGTCGCTCATATAGCACGTGACGTTCTACTCGTTCCTTCTTGATTCGTTCTTGTCTTCGCTGTTGTGCTTCGTTTAATGCAGTACAACCTGTGAAGAAGAACACAGCCAGAAGCAAAATCAATGTATAGCTGAGGCTGCTGCGAGATTGTCTAAGGGATTTCATCGGTTGTTCTCCTTAGTGAAGTTAACGACGAGAATCAAAACGCTGCGTCGTAACATGTATGCTTCAAGAAAGCCAGCATCCGCATCCGCTTCGGTGTCGCGTCTTCAAACAGTTCAGGTGTATAATAGCCTCCGTCCTTGTGGTAGAGCCATTTTAGATGGTCTTCTTCCTCTGGGGTCCCTGGTTTCTGGAGGTAGTTGATGTAGATTGCTCGTCGTCCCACTCCTTCGCCGAACGCGGCGTGATAGAGTTTTACATTGAAAATTACGACATCCCCCGGATTGGACGCGATGGGGTAGGTGCCGGGAACATCCTTTCCTAACGGCAGGATGTCTCCGCTATACTGTTCCATTCGTTGGCGGTAAGGCAAAAATTGGCTACCCGGCAGCACTGAGAGACATCCGGTGTTTGCGTGGACTGGATCTAGGTAAAGAACAACTTTCAGGTGAATATGTCCTTCGGGCGATACATCGTCGTGATGCCACCGAGTGTTACCAAACCGATACGCGCCTTCGGATGTGCTAAACACAAAATCCTCGCCGAGCAATTCCTCGACCACCTCACTGACCGCGTCACTGTCAAGCAGGTGGTGATAGATCTCTGGATTATGCTCAAAGAACCGCATCACCCCTATGGTCTTGTTAACATTTGTGTATGGTTCCTTCAACCTTGGTCCCGCGGCCTCCCGCAACGTCCCATCAAACGCCTTGGTGTAGGTGTGTATCTCATCCAGTGGAATGAAGTTCTTCAGAAGAACAAATCCTAGGGTTTCGAACTGGTGTTTTTGGGTATCAGTAAGCATTTCTCAGTCCCCATTTGTTATATTAACTAAACGAACGGATTGAAGATTGGAATTATCATATCATGAAAAGGGAATTATTGCAACGCTATAAGGACAACCGACTTTTCGTGCTTGCAATCGCCCACAGCTTTTGGTAATATACTCAAATCTGAATACTGACACTCAAACGGAGGGGAAAATAATGGAACTACCGAGGATGATACGTGTGAAACAACGATTTGAGGCGCCAGTTGTTAACAATCTTCCCACGGCTATTACCGCCGAATTGGACCGTGTTGACGTCGCATCAATTGTGGGTAAGGGTAGCAGCGTCGCCGTAACTGCGGGGAGTCGCGGTGTTGCAGACATTGCTGTAATCGTTAAGGCGACGGTCGATTACCTCAAACGAATCGGCGTCAAGCCGTTCATCGTGCCGGCGATGGGAAGTCACGGCGGCGCCACCGCGGAGGGACAGCGTGAGGTGTTGGCGCATTATGGAATTACCGAAGAAAGTATGGGGGTACCGATCAAGGCTACCATGGATGTAGTGGAAATCGGTCAGACAGCAGACAAATTGCCGGTGTTTTTGGATCGGTACGCCGCCCAAGCCGATTATATCCTTCCCCTCAATCGAATCAAAGCCCATACGGACTTCAGTGGTTCTATTGAAAGCGGTCTAATGAAGATAATGGCGATTGGGTTGGGTAAACAGAAGGGAGCAAATACGTACCATCGTGCGTCTGTTCATCACGGTTTCGAACATATCATTACTACGGTAGGTAGTCTGGTGCTGGGGACTGGTAAAGTCGCATTTGGGATTGGACTTATCGAAAACGCGTACGAGCAGACGGCGAAAGTTGTTGCATTGAGATCTGATGAAATGATATCTGGGGAACGTGAACTTCTGATTGAATCCAAAGCCCTTATGGGGCGACTACCTTTTGACACGCTGGATTTCCTGATTGTGGACTATATGGGGAAAAATATCAGTGGGACAGGGATGGACACAAACATCATTGGTAGACGGATGCAAACTTTAGGGATAGAACCTGAGAAACCCAGGATTCTACGAATCTTCGTTCGAGATGTGACAGATGCCAGCGATGGCAATGCTACGGGAATTGGTCTGGCAGATTTCTCGACGACGCGTCTCGTAGAAAAGATTGACCGACATGCTACGTATATGAATGGCATCACCGGCTTGGCTCCCCAGAAATCGAGAATCCCCTTCCACTACGACACCGATCGGGAAGCTATTGAGATAGCGTTGCAGACAATCGGGCTGACTTCGCCTGAGCAGGCGAGCGTAATTCGCATTGAGAACACCCTGAAACTGACGGAAGTAGACATCTCCGAATCGCTGCTTGAAGCGGCAAAAATGCGCAGCGATTTGGAGATCATCGGCAAGTTGAGTTCGTTTGAATTTGACTCTGCGGGTAACCTGTTGCCGTTCACAATCTATAGATTTGCATAATTCGAATCTAAGAGTCTGATGGCTACCTGAAGCGTTGAACGTGTGATTACTGCATTATCAGCTACAATTTAGAGCCAGATTAAGGAATCTCAGACATGGAAGCACGTCCAACTGGTTTTATTCGACGGGCACTGTGCAATCCGTTCATAGGGGGATTGCTAACAGTCGCACTCGTGTTGATGCTCATCCTCTTTTTTTCACAATGGTACCTAATTACCGAGCTATTGGATTTGACTGTCGATCTGGTCGAGAAGGAACTGATACGGCGGGCACCTGAAGGTGTAGAGGTATCGGAGATTACAAGCACATTTGAAAATGTTAGAGAAGCGCTGATGAAAATGCCGGTGAGCTACATCACAGGCAAGATCGGTCTGAGGAAAATTAAAGCAGCGGCGAATTACGCGAAAAGTGCGAACACGGATGGAGAATGGACTTCAGAAGAGGTCAACACGATGTTAATCATGATGAATGCGGCTGTGGGATTCAAGCGAGGTGAAAAGTAGCGGATGGTTGAGCTAACGGATCCCTATGAAAAGTTTGCTTACGCCTACGATCGCATGATGAGCAACGTGGATTATGTGCGTTGGGTTAACTATTTAGAAAACCTCTTCAGGCATTACAATTTCCGCCCTCGAAAAATTTTGGATTTAGCTTGTGGAACGGCAGCTTTGACGGTGTTGATGGCGGAGCATGGGTATGAAATATGGGGGTTGGATCGTGCAGAGGGGATGCTGACAATTGCACGTCAAAAAGCTAAGGATTGTGACCTGAATATTCCGTTTTTTCAGGGCGATATGTGCAATTTTGAGCTGCAACAACAATTTGATGCTGTTGTTTGCATCTACGATAGTATCAACTATGCGCTTGATGAAGACGAATTAGCCAATGTATTTCGCTCCGTGTGCAGACATCTCGCTCCATCGGGCCTGTTCATTTTCGATGTGACAACCGAGCATAACATCGTTCGACATTTTCATGCACAGACCTTTGCAGAGAACAAAGATGACTATGCCTATATCTGGAGGAATCTCTACTCGTATCGCGATAATATCTGCCGCACTTCATTGACCTTTTTCCTGCGTGACGGAGAATTTTTTCGCCGATTTGAAGAGGTGCATCTTCAAAGAATCTTCGGAGTCAACACTGTTAAAAAACTGCTACAGCATAATGGGTATAAAATGCTCAGCGCTTATGACATGTATACGTTTAATCGCTGGAACCGACATTCTGATCGAATCAATTTCACTGCATGTAAAGATGAAGATTAGCCAAGAATCGAGGTGAATCTAACCTCAATGTGTGCTGGTTAGCAGTTACTCACGAGAGGATAACCCCGTTATTGCAAGAAACCGATCATATGCCTCATCCCAACCCGCCGAATCTTGCGGTTCGTAGATAGCGACCTCAAACGAACGACGGACAATCTCGCGTGCATCAGCAATCGAATTGATTGCTCCGCTGGCAACCGCTTGTACCATGATATTACCGATTGCAGTTGCCTCAATGGGACCCGCAACGACCGGTGTCGCCGTGGCATCGGCGGTGAATTGGCAGAGCACCTTGTTCTGCGTCCCACCGCCGACGATGTGAAGGACGTTTATCGGCTTACTCCAAACAGCTTCGAGCTTTTCTAGAACCCATCGGTATTTGAGCGCGAGGCCTTCCAACGCACAGCGGATGATTTGTCCTTTGTCCGATGGGATAGTTTGCCCGCTGCGTTTGCAATAGTCAGCAATGCGTGATGGCATATCGCCAGCGGGCAAAAACCTGTTGTCATCTGGGTCTATTAGCGCGGCAAAAGGCTTTGCGCTCACAGCCATCTGCGTAATCTGATCGTAGGACATGTCATCGCCCGTTTGCGCCCAAGTTCGCCGACACTCCTGCACCAGCCACAAGCCCATGATATTTTTGAGAAAACGGAAGGTGTTATCAATTCCGCCCTCATTTGTGAAATTGAGTTCGAGCGCTTGATCGGTAATAATCGGTTCGGGAACCTCGATCCCCATCAATGACCATGTGCCGGAGCTGATATATGCCCAGTCTTCTCCCCGAGCGGGAACCGCTGCAACGGCTGAACCGGTATCGTGACAAGCCGGCGCAATAACGGGAACTTTTGGAAGATCAACCTCGCCAGCAACAGTGGATAGAAGTACGCCAAATTGTGTACCCGGTGGCACAATCTCTGGGAATATTTCAGTAGGCAAGCCAAGTCCGCCGCAAATCTCCTTCGACCACCTGTTTTGACGAGGATCGTAAAATTGTGTTGTTGTCGCATCAGTGAATTCGCATGCTTTTCGTCCTGTCAGCCAGAAGTTGAAGAGATCTGGCATCATCAGAAATGTCTCTGCAACGTCAAGCAGCGGCGATTCCTTTAACACCATTGATAACAACTGATAGAGCGTGTTAATCTTGAGGAATTGTGTCCCGCTTCGCTTGAAGATTTCCTCACGCGATAAGCGGCGGAAGGCTTCTTCTAGCATGTCATCTGTGCGCGAATCCCGGTAATGATAGGGGTATCCAAGCAACGTATCGTCTCCACCGAGAAGCGCAAAGTCGACACCCCATGTATCCACACCAATACTCATGAGATTTACACGCTTGCGGGCACAGATGGAAAGGGTACGCTTAATCTCGCTCCAGAGCTGTAACACATCCCAGTGGAGGCTGTCTATCACACGAATGCCGCCGTTGGGGAAACGATGTAAATCCTCCAATTCAAGCAGATCGCCGTCGAACTTGCCTAACACACCGCGTCCGCTTTCCGCGCCGAGATCTATTGCTAGGTATTTCTGAACTACGCCCATCCTAACACCAATCCACGAAGATTACGAATTTCTAATTTCCTAAACTCTAGCGAGGTCATTGAGTTTCAGAGCCTGTTTGAAGGGTCCAGGGCCGTAAACAAACCTACTCTTCGGCATAGTATTTATCAAGGCTGCCTTGTTCTTCAAGACCTGCTGTTGCTGTATCACCTTGACGAATCTCGCAGGTGCGACGCAATGTCGCTAATGCGGCTTGGTGATGAAAATACGCGTGACTTTGGAAGCGGCACTGTAAGTGAATCCCATTCCCTTTTTCCAATAGTAGTGACGTTCTCCACCCTCGTCAAGTTCATTGGCCTCAATTTGCTCCGCAAGCCCAAATTCGTTCTCCACACGCTTGCGGGTACTGCCGATACCGTTGGCACCCACCGTTTTAGCTAAACTTGGCTTGTGGCGAATTGGCCTTATGATATCTCCCTGAAGGACAAGTGGCTTGAAAATATGTAGATGCTCGACATTTCCGATTCCATCATCGGAAACGGATAGGCCAATATCCCAATAGTCAAGACCTCCGACTATTCCACGTTCTTCTCTGTCGGGTTTTCCATACAGCGCTCTCACCCTATCAAATTCATCCCCCAATTGAATGCCAGCAGCTCCCTTCCCGGGCACAATTAGGGAGTGATTGACTATGACATCTGCCGATTTTTCCACCACTTCGTTTATACCGTCGTCCACGGCTAACGTAACGGTTGTTATATTCGCATCAAATGGGGCAGTCCATATCGTTGTCGGCGTTGTCTCTGAACTGAGAATCCCCGCCGCTTCCCAGTTGTAGGTCAGCGTATCCCCATCTACGTCATCAGTTATCGCTTCAAGTTGTATACGCGCGCCCGCATGAACCTTGTCCGGGACAAGGATTCTCTTGATGACAGGTGCTGAATTTTGGAGATTGATGGCTATCTTTTTTGACTTAACAGTCGATTGGTTCACACCGTCATTAGCGTGAACGACGACAACTGCTGATTTCGCATTCGTGGGGGCTGTCCATTTCACGATGCGTCCTATACTAGAATCGAGTTTACCTTCTTTTGCTTCCCATACATAGCTCAACACGTCGCCATCTGCATCATGCGCAACGACCTGTAGTTCCACAGTGGCGCCGGGTTCGACTGGTTCAGGCGCGATCACATGATCGATGACAGGCGGGTTATTCTGGAGACCGCTCTCATCACCGCCGCATGCCAATATGGCGAACGAAATAACCAATAGTGTTACAATCGCCTTCATTGATACTAGTCCTCCTAACGAAAAAGTACCGCTGTCCACGGCGCGAAACCGGAACAGCATGGGTTACCGAACATTGACGGAACACCTTTTCCTGAATTGTTTGATGTAGAGCCGCAACTCAAACGTCATACGAGTTGAGTAACTACGAATTTTAAAGCGCAAGAAATTTCTGATTCTTGTGTCATTATCTAATTCTCAGGGCCGTCTTCGGTTCCCACCCTGTCATCCATACCGATTGGTTCGTCTGCCCTTTCCATTTGAACGGAATCACCACTACCCTCGCCAGTTTCCGAATGCTGAGCGTTCTCCGATTCAGAAGGTACCAGTCGATCGTTTTTGCCTTCTGGCGAAAACTCGGATTTTCCTTCATCGTCCGTTGGCTTGTGTCCCTTCCTGCCAGTTGACTGTTGTTGCGTTACTCGCTTATTTGGTGTCACTGTAATCAACTGTTCATCACGCATCTCCTCGGTTTCTTCAGCGTGTTCAAATTCCGAGCTACCATGGTTATGAGAACGGTCATATCCATCCGAGAAATCCCCGGTGTCTCCAGAGCTTGTATCGCTTGATGTTGCATAGTGCCGTTGTGCATCAAGGATTTCCAAAAATCGAGTCTCAAACTGGTGCGCTGGAATTAAAGTACCATCTAACGCATGAAACATAGCACCCGAGTTAGGATCCATTGGATTCACTTGTCCGAATGTAGCGTCAGGATTGGCAGAGGCCTCCGTTTGAAGTCTTTCTCTGACCTGACTTTCATCCGAAACATATCGTAAGTAATCACGGGCATAATATCTGCCCGTTGCAGGCCAGTTTGTCGCCCAGTCTAACACGTCATCGCCTTGTAAATTAACCGGCTTATCAAGTGCTTCAAGCCACATGATGATTTCTTCTAAACCTTCTTGCGTTTGGATGGTAGTAATGTTTTGAACCGATTGTGTGTCTGAACTCTCGCTTTGTGGCTCCTCTTGTCGTAGTTGTTGAGGGAGTAACCCTCCACTAGCAACGACCTTGCGTGTGTTTGAAGAACCTGACATTTCTGACGGTTTGCTTGATTTGTTAGGAGAGATTTTGAAAACTGTCGTGACAAGGATGAAAACGACAACCAGAAAAGCAAGTAAGTACCAAATCCTTTGAATTTTCATTTTGCTAACTCCATATGCAAATATCTAACGCTTGGGACTGTAAACCACTGATTAAACCAATGTATCGACTCATGATTTTAATCCAAGTTATGCTGACTACACAGGATATCAAGCGAAGGCTAATTGAGTAGCAAATTATATCTAAAACACGTGGACCAATGTCACATTGCAGCGACGATTTGGGAATCCAATTGAATTGGTACCGTCGTTTACGATACCGGTGCAGCTTTCCTTTCCATGTGACGTTGTCTTACCTCTTCAGCCGCCTGACTTCCCGCACGCAAATATTGCAACTGTTCGATCGCGGCACCTGCCTCAATGAGTGCTTCGGCGGATTTGGCATACCCGAACTCGATCGCAAGGCGCAATGGCTCACCATCATCATTTAACCCTTCCAACTTCGCTCCCGCCTCGACAAAGATCTTGACCAGATCTGTGGCGACTCCGGAATTGTGAGGATGAACACTGGTAACGAGGGATGCCAAAGGCGTTGTCCCGCTCTTACCATCCAGAAAAGTGGCGTCGATGTCGCTCCCCGCGGCAAGCAGAGCCTTTGCGATCTCCACAGCGTTTGTGGGAGTCCTCTGGCGTTCGTCTTCGACTCCGTTTGCTGATACATAGTGAAGCAAGGTGGCACGATGATTTCTGGCAGAGCGCGCTATCGCCAGATCTGGATTGACGGCTAGCAACTCCGACAAGTTTGTTAAATCGCCAGCGATAATAGCCTCGACTGCGGCCTCAAATTTTGCATTCATGTGCCAGCCCTTTCACGCGTACGAAGGATTGTGAATCTCGTGTTGTAAGATTCGCAGTTTTGGCACTAATTTCGGCATGCGTTGGCATCTAAATTTTCCGCATCTTGGCGCCTTAAAGCATGTCTTATCAAAGTCCAGGATTGCTGTTAAGAAAAGATTTGACACAAAAGTTGAGACTCTCCCAAATCATTCCGCTACCCCTGATTCCTCTTTTGATATTGCAATCTTAATCAGGGCACCGGCGGCAGTTATGAATCCCAAACTACGTAAGATGACATGCAGTTGAACATCGGCTTGGGGAATTAAGAACCCAATTGGGAAGGCGATGATTGCAAGCAGGAACAGATATCCTGACGGACGATTCCAACTCCCAATCAGCGCCAAACCGTAGCATAAGGACATGAGAACAGCAAAAAATGTACTTGTCCGCGAAAGAGCTTCCCAGAACTCCTCAGAAACGTGATAAATTAACATTGCGGTTTCACGAGAGGGCGGCTTATCGTATAATTCGCTCAAGGTACGCAGCGGTGCTGTTTGCGAGAGGTGGCCGACAATACCAATGCCAATCCAAAGAAGCGCGAAACCGAGCCCCAGATAGCTGCGTGTCGTCGCCGCTGTTCTAAGCAGCGCAAATAGCGCAATGACCGCTGGCGTAATCAGGATGAGACTGACAACGCTTAATCCGTGTGCGATGCCGACGAGTTTCAAATCCGGCGTTCCAAGATACGACGCCTGCACACGAAACATGAACAGATAACTCGATATGAGCATCAAAATGCCACCGAGCAACCCTGTGATGCCGCCGACCAGATACAGTTCAATGGGTTTATTCTTCATAATCGGTACCTCCGTTTGAAAGACATGAGTTAACCGGAAACTCGGAAATTAAGAATTGACGGTGCAATAGTCAGTTTCATAGCTTCGTCCAACTCCCCCTTATCACAAAATCCACTAATTAAAGCATCTCTGAAATATGACTGAAAGGCGTGCCTGGATCCTGCCCGTTGCGTATTGGACAGCGTAGGTTTTAAAAAAACGTAATTTCTACCAGCGTGCTGGACCAGACGGAAATCCGTAAGGTTTGTAGTTACAATCCCTACTCCCCGAGGGCCATGCCTGACCGCCTATAAACCGAAACTCATCGATCTTTCCAGAGAGCCAGTAAAACATACGAACAGTCTCTATCGATCCGTAGCTTGCCGTTTGGAAGTCAAAGTCCGGTTCACGAATCCAATCCCGCGCTGGTGGCTCGGTCCGCCAATAGTTATATTTCAACATATCGCGCACCGCCGATGCCGTTGAGGCTGCGCGACGGTGCCATATCGAATAGACTGTGATGAAAATTGACCCCGCGGGTGCAGCGGTTTTGACCCCATCTCGAATGACGCCGTAGTGTTGCATGTACCGAGCTGGCCAGTCGTTAACATGCGAACCGGGCAATACCTCAGTGGGTCCCAACTGTAGAGGTGTATCTTGCGGATAATAGAAGACCTGTAGATAGTTCAGGTCCGGACCGCACTTTGAACCACCATCCCGATGCCAGCCCTGAGGAGGTGAAGGGCACTGCCCCCTATGTTGGCTCATAAGAATCGGCAAGCCAAAGTTCATCCCAAGCAATGACCGAACGGCACCTGCCGCTTGGGGATTGAGAATTACGTTCTCAACAAACCAGTCATCCCTTAGGATTTCGGTTGGTTCATAATAGGTATTTGCTTCGAGGTACTCAATTGTCCTGCGATTTATCTCGTCTGGCACTACCCCGTTTAACACGAGAAAGCCATGTGTGCAAAATTGTAAAACTTGCCCGTCTGTCAGGGTGGGTTCGCAGTCATACGTTCTCTGCGGTATGCTGTACCGCTCTCTGTTGTTTAGTTCCATGATTTAATCCTCCTAGGAAAGTTTAGTATTTTGAGATTCATTGCCAGCTATTATTTAAGAAGGATAAAAAAGATCTTCTTTAAGGATTGAGCTACTTCTAAAATCCAAACAACTAGAGCTAATTTTAATTTCGAGTCAAAACAAAAAATACAAGAGTAATCCCACCCGCCGCTAATCTGTAAATAATTCATCACCGAATCGGGTGCCAGAAGTGAGAATAGGTGGGGACATCGAGAACAATGCCGATGACACTCCAGATAGTCATTGATACAAAGTCACCCAGGATGACGCCGACAGCCACAGGGATGGTCTTCCGATAAGCGCGCAAACCGCCGTATTTTAGGACGATAGATTTGACCAGCCATCCGATGAGGAATGGCATCCACAGATAATTCATTGTGTGATCGTTTGCCATAAGATATCCAACCGGGTGCAGCGACCACCATAGGAAACGAGAACGCATCAAGGCAAGAATCAGCACAACAACGAAACCCTGTACGACGTTCGCCATGACCGTGTAATTCATGCCGCTCGGGTAGACCAGCCAACGTTCTAGAGAACCATAGAGGATCCATCCGAGATAGGTTCGACCGTTCGAAGTTCCAGATTCGAAAAGCGTGTGAAGCGATGCCCAGAGTCCAGCGACGATTGCTACTCCGACTGCTAAGATGATGGCGGCAAACAACTTCCTATTGTCTATACCAACGCGTTCAGCAATTTTGAAAGCCTCCATTTGGTGTGGCATCGGATTATTCCGGTTGGCAAGGGAAAACCAGCGAAGCAAAGCCATCATGCCGAGGTTCTTCGCTCCAAGTCTACGTGTGCCGAGTGAATAATACAGGAGGTTGCTCGGTCCGATTTCAGGGTAGTAATGGACCGGTGCACCCAACTCGGCTCGCAACTTGGTAACACAGATGGAAACAGCGACGTAGAGTGCGAAGAACAGAAAAGCCACCCAGAGAGACATCCCGCCCAGATAACAGAACCAGATTAGGAACACCAATCCGAATGCAACACCCAAGAATGCAAGCCGAAAGGGGATTGGTTCAGAGCTTTCATCCAAGTCCGCCTCTCCGAGAAACACCTTTTTCAAAATCTGAATCAGTCGCCTCCGGCTCGCCCAGATTGCTAGCAAGCAGATCGCCAGATATGCACCGCCGCTAGCTTGGTGATTGAAAGCCATTCCAGCTGGTATCGCCCATCCCATCACATACCTGACGACCAACTCAGCTTTCCAAACCAAGAAGAAAAACCAGGCGGACAGAGAAAGGTCTAACGGGCTGAAATAGATTAGACCGATCATAAAAGGGTACAAGGAGATGCGTGTCATTCCCATCGCAGTCCACGGTTTTTCTCGAAACAAATGGCCGAGATCGACGTACCAGATTGGAACGTGTGGCACTTGAGGGAAGAAGAAATAGAGACCGTTGAAAATTTGGAAACCGAGCACAATACTGAAGCTCGTCCACATCGCGCGCCGCTTGAAGAACTGTGAGGTATCCTGCGTCATCTCAAGCGGAATCTGAATTATCGGATATGTGAGTCGTTCGGCGTTGATCCACTGATTTCTGAAGAACACCGTTATGACGGCAAGCGTCGATGTAAGAACGAACGCAAAGCAACCCCAAGCGAGGACAGGAGTGATAATGCCTCGGATGTGTTCGGCAGTGTATAAGGTAGATTCCCCTGTGTAATAGTCCTTGACGACCCTCTCACTATGAACGATGAGCCATTTGGGAAGATGCGGCAAAAAGAGGTTTGCCCAGTCGTTCTCCGGAGTAGCATACGCCACCGGATGTCCGATTGAATGAACGAGGGTTTCTATGAACTCTAAACCGCAGATGGCTGCTCCGATTGCCATCATTACGTATATGACCATCAATTCGCCCTGGCTGAAGGCGTGTCGGGGCAGGAATCGTTGCAAGAAGACGTTCAGTATGATTAACCCCATTAGCCAGATTACCGCGTTCAGAATAAGCGCGACCGTTGTGGTTTCTGGAGAATAGCGGACGATTTCCATATGGTAAATCCAGAAAGCGTTCACGATGATGAGCAACACGCCGATCAGAGTCGCACGTAGGGTTACCTCGGAGGATTTTTCTGTGCTCGCGGTCAAATTTTTCCGCATGATGCGAACTTCCTATTGTCTCGGAATGACTCGGATGGCGATGTACGACAATTTCCATCTAAGTTGGGGCATTAATAAATCCCTGTACATTTCTCAGGAGAATAACTCCTTTCAAACGACGGTATAAAATGTTGCCCTTAGCTGACGGCGACGGGATTACCAAATGAGCCGGTTGCCCCTTTGATAGGTATCGGCGCGAAAAAGAACGCAAATTCATAGACGGTGTCGCGAATCAGGTCGGTGGTGTTCAAGTTTTCCAGAAGATAGATACCATTCACTGTTATAAAAATCTGATGGACAGGACAAAAGGCGTCATGTTCTTTGGATGGCAAGATTTCAATGCCCCAATTGTCCGATCCAACAAGCGTAATCTGCTTTTGGACAAGGAAGTGGGCGGCAGAAACACCAAGTCCGGGTTCTCCACTCAAGTAACCGTGTTCTGAATCGTTATCCCGCCAGCGGCTGCCCCAGCCGGTGTGAATTAGGACCACATCCCCGGAACGTATTTCCAGATTCTGTTTCTGCAACGCGTGTTTCAAATCTTGATCGGTGATTTCATAGTTTTTATCGAGCGCAGACTTCCCCTTGAGGCACGGAATGTCGAGTAGGATTCCACGGGTGAAAAACACTCCCACTTGTTCGATGCCGAGTTTAGTCACTCCCTCGGGAGTGAAAAATTCGCGTCGATCGAATCCGTTATAGAAGGAATCTCCAATTCCTACATGAACCAGAGCGTCCATGTGCGTTCCGACATGAATGTTAGAAATCTCCAACTTTTCATGAAAACCTGTTGAGTTGTTTATACCTTGTGGGGGTGATGTTGGGCGGACTGGAATATGTAGCTCCCACGACCATGGCATGCCGTTTTCGTACATCCGACCGAGCTGATAGATTTTTCCTTCTTTGATGAGGCTGATGGATTCCAGTACTTTTTCTGAGGTCATCATGTTGGCTGCGCCGCGCTCATCATCGTAGCCCCATTTTGATGAGCCGCGTTCAGGTTCCTCTGGAAGTGAGTACGAATTACCACCTGATCCTGAAAGCTCCGGTTTTTCCATTTCAATCTCCTTTCGATTTGGGGTGTTTCGACTTTCTTTCTGAACGATACGTTTGTGGCTTGACATTGTTGCTCAGTATCGGTAGTTAACTGTATCTCTTATTGTATTAGATTTGGGCTATTTGTTCAACTGAATTATACAGCCATAACACCTGTATCACTACTCATGCTCCTAACAATACTTTGACGGCGAGCCCCTGTAATTTTTATCTTCAATTAGCCGATGTGTCGAATATGGTTGGTAGTGTGAGTCAGGAAAGTTATGCTACTTGACATCTACTGAGAAACTATGTAGAATAGTCCAACCATTTCCGATTTCATCCGCGGGGTAATGCTATTTGAATCTGGCGATGCCGGAAGTGGGGAGATTACAACGTAGGCGGTTTCGTTAATACGAGCGGCGCATTCGACCTTTATCAATGGTTTAGGCATCCTAAGCATGTTCTTTCAAACCCAATCAATCCTGAATGACAACTGAGACACCAAGAAAATGTCCGGAAATATACTGACGATGTCAAACGATCCAAAGTGAGGTGACAATCAATGTGGATACGGATAACATCCATCTTTTTCCTTTCGGTTGTTGGGTTATTCTTATTTAGCGTCATGTTTGTAGTGGTCAGCGAAGCACAAGCGCCCGACGCGCCGACAATCGCGATTACTACGAGGGGAGCGGACGCCAACATCTGGCTGGTGGACGCCGATGGCGCGAATGAGCGAGGCCTTCTACATGCAGGCGGGGACCAACCGCTAGGTTTAGTATGGTCTCCCGATGGCACAAAGCTGGCGTTCCATACTAAAGCAGGGGGCAACGTCGATATTTACGTGGTGAACGCGGATGGGCAGAATCTCAAGAGACTCACCGAACATGAGGCGGAAGATAGTTCACCCCATTGGCATCCCAGTGGTCAAAAACTCGTCTTCGAGTCCAATCGGGACGGCAACTTTGAAATCTATACGATGACAGCAGCGGGACAAGTAATTGAGAATCTCACGAACGATCCCGGTAACGATATTACCCCTGCGTGGTCACCAGATGCTCGAAAGATCGCCTTCTCCGGCAAGCGGGGCAAAACCTTGGGAGACATTTTTGTGATGGATGCAGATGGCGTTAACCCTCAGAATATTACGAATAATCGATCTAAGGACCTCGATCCCCGCTGGTCGCCAGATGGAAAACAATTCATCTTTACCTCTGAACGGAATGGAGCCGGTGATATCTTCCTAATGGATATCGATGGGGAAAATCAGAAACAGATCAATTTTGAGCCTGACCCTGGGTTTGTTGGAATCGACGGGGCGCCCATATGGTCTCCAGATGGCAAGGAGGTTGCTTACGAGGTTTGTGGGGCCGGGACATGCAAGATTCTTGTGATCGATCCCGATAAGCCTCAAAATCGCCTTGTGTTACCGCAACTTGGCCAATTCAATCGTTCACCTGCTTGGTTCAATCCGGACTTTGTGGTGGAGTTCTCCGTTTCTCCTGCTGGCAAACGCCCTATGACCTGGGGCTGGCTCAAGCGGGTGAGACGGAACGATTAAACAGGAGGTATCGGACAAAGTTCGGTTAATGTTTAATCCGTCGAAGTACTGATGTGGCTGCTCGACTTGATGTGATTTGATTAAAATAATTCTGCCTTACTACCTGCAGTCTGAACGCCACCGTGTTGATGTGAGCCGCGAAGACGTGAAGTCATGGCTGTGCAATCATTGGCTGAAAGGGCTGACTCCTCAAGAACACAACGGAATCCATCAGCAACTACATTTCGGCTTCTTTCCCATCCGTTGGAGCAGGCACGAACAACTGACCTCCCTTACTACTTCCCTTGGCACGTATATTTGCCGTGCTCAATCCGCGAATCAAAATCGTCCAGTATGTCCCACACCGGCATCCCTGGCGGCACCTGATACCCGAACAGTTCCTCATCGGAAGGGTAGGGGGCTTTGCGGCGTTCATGGAAGGCGCGTTGAAGTAGCTTGCATCGTTGTGTAATAAATTCGTGGTGCCACCAACAATACTTTTCGTTCCATGCAATTGTGCGCTGATCGAAGTAGATTACGCGGCGAAGTTGACTGCTAGTGTTGTTCTGACTGCCGTGCAGTACCTTCGTATGGTGGAGAAGAACATCACCGGGTTCCATTTCTGCAGGCGCTGCATTTGGCAGATCGAAATTTTTGCCCCCACGCTCAATCATCGCCGCGGCTTCTTCAATACTCCACTTATGGCTGCCGGGAACTACCCAGACACATCCGTTGCCGACGGTAGATGCGTCAGGGTAGATGTCAACGTTAAAAATACGCAGAGTTTTCGCAAAGCGCTGATCGTCACGATGCCACGGCACAGAAGAGCCGTTTACCGGGAGTTTGAACACCAGTGACTCGAAGCACGGGATGAAGTCAGGCCCAACCATTCGATGCAGCAGATCAGCAATGAAAGGGTGGGCAAGCAATCGAAGTGAAAAGGTGTTGAGGTGGGAATGAATATACCTCAGATAATAGGGAACACCTTCTGGTCCACGAGAACACCAGGAATCCGCCGGTCCACCAGCTAAGACTTCATCTATTAAACGTAAGCTTTCCCGCTTAATCTCCCCAAGTTCGTCCGGCTGGATGATTCCGCGCAGGATGACGTAACCGTTCTCATCAAAGTATTGAATATCATCGTCTGTTATCTTTTTCATTTGAGATGCCGCTGTGCATATCTTGCCGAACCTAAATTACGCATAGGAATCAGTATTGAACTTGCTGTTGTGTGAAATAATGATTCGTGCTAAGATAGAAACGCTCGCAGATTCACTGAATTGAGAAGATAGACTTCATGCCTTGCTGCAACAAGCGAAAAATATTATACAATGAGCACTTCAAAAAAACAACGCATCTTTGAACGCGATTCGCATCCAGGGCACCTTTTCAAGTTCAGAACGGTGTACAAATTCAGTTTCAGACGGTAGTATCACCTATGCTCAACAAAGAAATGGTTGCCAGTCTCCCATCACTTCCTGGGGTCTATGTTTTCCGAAGTAAATCCGGGAATGTCCTCTACATTGGCAAAGCAAAATCGCTACGCAAACGAGTCGGATCCTACCTGCATAACCGCCGCCATCACCCCAAGGTTAAACGGTTGGTACGACGTGCTGCGCAAATTGATTGCGAGGTGTGTGAATCGGAATTGGAGGCCTTATTGCTTGAATCGCACCTAATTAAAGAACATCAACCGCCATACAATACTACCCTAAAATTAAACCGTCCGTCCTGGTTCATTCGAACTGATCCCAACGGTCGTTTCCCTAAAATAGACCTTGTTTTGGAAAGTGTTTCTGATGGGGCGAGATATTGGGGTCCATTTTCCAGTCGACGCTGGACAGAAGAAACAATCGACATATTGCACAAGATTTTTCCAATTAGGACGTGTGAGGGGTCAATTACACCTCAGCCTGCTTTTCGCCCTTGCTTTAGTTACCATGTGGGGTGTTGTGGAGCGCCCTGTGCCGCACGGGTCAGCCAGACTGAGTACCACGTCATGATTGAAAATGTCAGCCGTTTACTGGACGGCGAACATCGCCACGTCGTCAACGAACTTACCGATCAACGCAATCGAGCTGTGGACAAATTGCAATTCGAGCGAGCGAAGGTCATCCAGAAACGCATCGAGCGTGTCCAAAAAGTTTTCGTTTACCTGAACGTACATCGAATAGAGGTCAACACAAGTATTTAGCTGTTGCATCGCATATAGCGATCGGAAAATGAAATATCGACTAAAAGTGAGTCAGTTCAATTCGCGACGAGGCTGGGATAGTATCACCGGCTACAATGATGCCCCGGGATAATTGCTTTAGGAGGAATGATGGCGCCGCTTTATTCCATTTCGGTATGTGATGGACTCGAAAAAATTGCGCTTGAAGAGATTCGAGCGCAATTTCATCACACAGGTGAATTAGAGGTCGTTGGACATAGACCGAAACGCATACTCTTTCGCTATTCTGGGGACGCGGAGCAATTGTTATCGCTCCGTGCAGCCGAAAATGTCTTTCTAATTGTCAAAATTTTGAGGAATATCACACAATCTCGTCGCTCTTTAGCAATGCTGAAAAAATCGCTCGGACGGTTTGATTTTCGCCCGCATCTTCAGATTTGTCGAAACGCCGGAGTTCGATTCCGGCACCGGATTACCTTTCGCGTGACAAGTCGAATGTCTACTCGCCATAATTTCCGTCGAATCGATACACAGCGGGCTGTTGAGGAGGTGCTTACAACTTGTGGATGGTATCTGACTGATGAGAATCCCGCGCTTGATGTATGGGTGGAAATTCACGGAAATGAGGCGTATGTGGCTTTAAGGATTTCCCCAATCGAAATGGCGCAAAGAGATTATAAGCAAGCTCATATACCCACCTCTCTAAAACCCACGGTCGCTTACTGCCTCGTCCGTCTCTCCGATCCACAGCGGGACGATGTGTTTTTGGACGCGATGTGCGGCGCCGGAACCATCTTAATTGAACGAGCCTATTCTGGTCGTTATCGCTATCTACTTGGTGGCGATGTCTTTCCCGGAGCAATTCGGGCAGCGCAAATCAATATCAACAGAAAGCATCGTCCGCGTCAACTCTTCCTATGGGATGCTCGATTCCTTCCACTGAATCAGTGGAGTGTCGATAAAATCGTCTGTAACCTGCCTTTTGGGGAACGGGGGAACGATGTCGAGGTAAGAGATCTGTATCGACGGTTCCTCAAGGAGTGCGAGCGCGTCTTGAAACCGACCGGGCGGATGGTGCTCCTCACTACCCAACAGTCAATGCTTGAGTATCTGTTGAATCAGCGCGAATCTGCTTTTAAGATTAGGCAGAAATTTCGGATAAACCTGCGCGGCTTAAAACCTTGGGTCAATCTATGCCTACCGAATTGATGATTGTGTTTTAAGAAACTTCCCAACAGAACTATACATAGTTAATTATTCGAACCATCTAAACACAATCGGATCAATCATCAGACAACAATATTTGTTGCAACAGAAAAGGACAAGTGGTGATTGGTACGTTGCAGATTGCGTCTCGGCGATTAGGCGGCTTGTAATCGGATGAGATCTCAGTTCGAAAGGGACGATTGGTGGTTGTCATTAACCAGCTTCAATGGGGCAATAAGAAAATTGGGTGATGAAACTCCAACGTGATCTTACGACCATCTTCTATATTCTGGCTTCCGGGGTATATCTCATCATCGGAGCACGGAGTTTTGCCAGAGCGCCTGATACCCTTGAGACAAGCTACTTTTACCTGCTTGGATTAGTAACATGGGTGCTTGCAACGCTAGTGTGGATGCAACTGACAGACAACCGTGCAGCACGCATATCCTACCTGATGAGTATCGGTTTCATGAGTATCTGCTCGGTTGATGCTACGTTCTCAATTGATGAAAGAACGATGAGCAGTCGAATTTTACCGATTTTCCAGTTTTTGTCGGCAACCATCCTACCTTGCCTTTTTCTTCACTGCTTTCTGATTTTTCCCGTAGAGAAAAGAGTCATTCAACGCCATGAATGGATGTTAAGATTGCTATATGCACCAGGAATCGTATTATTTTCCGCGATGTCCTTCTTTTATTTGGGCGGGAACAACTATTCTCGCGAGCTTTTCCTCGTGCAATTCTTACAATTACCATTGCTGGGGGATACCATCAGTGGATTTCTCTTTACCTATTCAGTGGCGGGGCAATTGCTCCTATTACATTCCTGTTTTGCTGCCCCTTCACCTTCACAAAGCCGTCAAGCACGGTGGCTGCTGCTTGGCATCACTGCTGGAACACTCCCGCAAGCGGTTTTCACGACGATTCCGAGGGTCTGGGATGTATCCATCCCTTATGTTCACCTTTCGGCTTACGCGCTATGCCTCATCCCAATCTGTTATGTTGTTGCAATCGTTCGTCATCGATTGATGAATATCGAGCTAATCATCAATCGCAGCGTGGTATATGCCCTCGTGAGTGGATTCGCGTTGGGGATGTACTTGTTGAGTATTCATGGCTTAGCGAGGTTTTTCCACACAGAAGAACGTTCATGGGCGGTGACGGCTGTATCAATATTTATCGCCGCTGTGCTTTTTGCGCCTGCCAAGACGCGCATACAAAATCTGATTGATCGGGCTTTTAATCGGGAAGCATACAATTACCGTCAAACACTTTTGGCATTGAGCCAAACTCTTCACTCCATCCTCGACTTGGAAATCCTCGTTGATACCCTGCTTCGCCAGGTAACTGAAGCGATGCACATCAGTCGAGGCGTCGTAATGTATCGCGTTTCAACAGCCGAACAAACGTTTGTTACAGAGGCAACTATTGGCATGGATTCCATCCCTGATGGAGTACAGGTGAGATTATCGCCTTCACTAATAGACCTGTTAAAAAAAGCAGAGAAGCCGCTAGATTTTTCAAATCAGCTGCCAGATCCGAATAGCATCCAATTATTAGAGGGCAAAGAGCTTTCACATGATGTAGAAGGTTTCAGTACCCTTCTGCGATCTGCAATATGGATTCCCTTTGTGACGCGAACGAAGGAACAAGAAAATCTAGTCGGTTTACTCGTGCTTGGACAAAAGCTATCGGAAGAACCGTACACCCAGACAGATCTCGCGTTACTTGGAACGCTCGCCCATCAGGGCGCGACAGCGATTGAAAATGCAACGCTTTATGCTCAATTAAGTGCACGAACGAAGGCAATGGAGAAGGCGCGTGAGGAACTGATGGCTACGTACCTAGACACTTATGGCGGAACAATTCCGAAACTTTTAAGTGAAGCGAAACTCCAGCCTGCAGAGCGGGACAGTGATTTGGTCGCAGAGTTCAATAATATCGCTGCCGCACTCAAAGAGAGCCACGATCAGCTTAAACAATTAGACGGACTTAAATCTCAATTCCTGGACAACGTCTCCCATGAGCTACGGACGCCGTTGACGCATATCAAGGGATTCGTGGACAATTTGCTCGACGGAATCGGTGGAGAACTTGCAGAGAGGCAGAGGAGATACCTGTTACGGGTGAAAGACAATTGCGATCGACTAATCCGATTAATTAATAATCTTCTGGATCTTTCACGAACAGAATCCGGCAGAATGTCACTACAACTTGAACAGAGGCTGCTTTATCCAATCCTCGAAGAAGCAATTGCTGGAATTCAGCCTCTAGTTGACAAAAAAGGGATTCACATTGAGTTGAACTGTGAGGCTACGCTTACGGCATTGGTAGACGCCGATAAAATAAGGCAAATCATGACGGATCTCTTGGATAACGCGCTCAAATATACTGAAACAGGGGGATATGTAAGTGTAGTGGTAACCGCTGTATCGAATCGGGAGGTTCAAATCTGCGTCGAGGATACCGGCATTGGTATTGCTAAAACAGACCTCGATTTGATTTTTGATCGCTTTCACCGCGTCGCCGGACCGAGAAATAGCAACATCGGTGGAATCGGCTTAGGACTACCCATTGTAAAAAATCTTGTCGAACTGCACGGTGGGGAGGTCAAGGTTCAAAGCGAATTTGGTGGGGGAAGTCGCTTCTATATTACACTGATGCGATAGATTATTATCAATCAATCTTTTCGTCAACGTAGGGTAGAGGATAGTGATGAATCTTTTCGTCTATGGCACTCTAAAAGATCTGGAATTTATCCAGTCGCTTCTCAACCGTTTCCTCGACAAGCCGGCAAGAGCAATTATCCCGGGCTTTACAACTGTCATTTCTAAGTGGAGATATCCTGTAATGGTACCTGCTGAAGAGTCTAGCGTCAACGGAATTGCTTGGCGAGATTTGACGGTTGAGGATTTTGAAATCTTGGACTGGTATGAAGGATGTAATACGGAAACACCTGTATATCAACGTGAAAAGCGGAAGGTCACTGTTGAGGGACGGGAAGAGGAAATGTGGGCGTATTTCGGAACCCCAGCGTTCTTAACGCAGGCACCTTGTCAGAAATAGGAACGGAACTTTTAAACCTGTTTCAATGTCAAGACGATGTTGCACCTTCTCAGGGGAAGTACGTATTGGTAAATCGCTAAGCACCCTAAAGAGATATGTAACAAAGGGTGTAATCCTAGACTAAAACTACAAACAGTGTATAATCCATAAAAAAAGGCAGCTACAATTAGCTGCCTTTTTTATGCGAGATTTGAAGAAAATCCGTTTAGCTCTACTTAACCTTACCGATTTTAGCGGCTTCTGGCGCGCGTGTCGGCAGGTTCTGCTCAGCTAACTGATCCTCCGGGATATAGTTGGAGTAATCGGAAATCTGACCGTGGGTCAATGAGTAAACAACAACGTTTGTCATAAACCGATATACCCCTGGAGAGTAATGCACCGAACGCGTCGGTAGGCTTACCGCCTCCATCGCGCACATATAATCACGGCGCACTAACAGCACCGAAAGCTTCTCACCAACGGAGATTCCTTCGAGAAAATTCCGTTTCGGTGCTTTCGTGCCAAACCAGAAGATATCGAACCCAACCGGCGGACCGCCCATCTCATAGAAGTTGTTATAGACCTCGTGGTCGTTAGGAATCCGCTCAACCTGATATTCTGGCATTACATAGCGCATTTGGGCGAGGAATATGCGAACCATCGCCTGACCAGCCGCGTTCACGCCGCAATCGTCAAAGACAAGGACACCGCCTCTATCAACAAGATATCGGCGCATTCCTGCCGCTTCCGGTTCCGTAAATCTGCTGTTCAGCGTCGCACCAAAACCACCCTTCTGAGCGAGTCCATGGGAACGAACAATTGCGGGGTCATGCCCTGTCATAAATGACATAGGCGTTTTTTGTAAGTTGGCATCCGTCAATTTCAGCGCACCGCCTTCAACATTCATGTCCGCCTTAATTTTTGTCCGCTCATTCAGCCATTTGGTCAGCGCATTCAACGAAGACGCATCGGCCCACCAATCAGAGAGGGTATGGCGAATGCGGGTAAAACGGAAGACACCTTGAATATCGCGACCTTTACCGATGACTCGACCCCCAGGTTCCCCTCTCGCTAGTGGCGGCACAGCAACATTACCGAGTGTGATGCTTTCAACTACATCGCCTAGCGCATCACGCGCAGCGCCAACCTGCTCCACCATCATCAAGCCCGGAGGACGTTGAAAACCAGCCTTCACCTGCACTATCCCCCCAGCAATCCCGCGTCCAATTTTCGACGGACCCGCACTTGGGGCAGACGCAACAGGACCAGAAAATGCCAATGCGCCCGGTGCGTCAGAAACCGGCAAATCGGCATGTGTCGTCACTTGCGGTATTGGGGCATTCGGATTAACGACCTTGGGAACATTAGGATTGATGGGTTGGTTGAGTTTGACAACTTTATTCGAGAATTCGAGCACCGTTTGCGGCTCGATGGTACTTGTACGAACAACGGCTGCGGTTGTGACTCTAGGTTGGACCTGAACCTGTTCAACGACCACGGTGTCATTAGTTAGAATTGTAGGTTTAATCTGTCTGATAACTGGCTTACGTACTTGTGGTTTAGGTGGCTCTCGTGGATTAAGCACTTCGGCGCCGACTAAGTCTTTGAACTGCGGGGTTTGCGTGACCAGATAAACACCGAGAATCAGCACAGCAACTCCGTGAAGAACCAACGATGTCATCAAAGCACCTGAGGTCTTCTTAGCACTCATTATTTCCCTCCAAAATTCATTTCATAGTGTCATGTTGTAATTGATAGAACATCTGAAAAAAACCGCCATCTCATTAAAGTTTACTATATTGCACGGGGCTATTTGCAATAAAAAATAAGCAATTTATATGCCATAGTTACATTTTCAGTAGATGATGATACTTAAAACTTAAGCGTACGTGTCAAAACCGTGATGAAAAGTCAAAAGCGCTTTGTTGTCGGTTGTGCTTCACTACTGTGTTTCGATTGCTGGTACGTCTGTTTTCTCGCTTCCCACGTGGCACCCAAAGAATTGTTGATTTATGAAACGAGCTCATTGTACTGCAAGCGATTATTGAGAAGTTTTGCACAAAACGGTTCAATCTACCCATCAAATTGCACCAAATGGTGCAAGATGCGCCTAAATTAAAAAGGAAAATTTAACGCATATGATATCCGAGTTGCTACACCACGGATGGCTAGTTAGATGTCCCCCTCAAACCCTGTACTTGGTTTTCTGTGGTCGATGCAGCGGCATTATGAACATACCTATCCACATCCTGTACAAATGCAGAGTAGGCATTACGCATGCCTATTCCAAATACGTCTCATCTTCTCGTTGGCTCAGATGTTTTCGGATACTATTGGCTACGTTACGGGGAATTCCTTTGACGGCGAGCAATTCATCCAAACTAGCGTGACGGACTTTTTCAACGGATCCAAAGTGTTGGAGTAATCTCTGTTTCCGTTTGGAACCAATATTGGGAATTTCGTCAAGGATGGAGTGGCTAATTGCCCGGCTGCGGAGTTTGTGATGATAGGAAATGGCAAACCGGTGTGCTTCGTCACGTAGACGCTGAATAAGGTGGAGTGTTGCGTTATCACGTCGAAGAATTATCGCATCTGGGCGATTAGTTAAAAAGATATGTTCAAATCTCTTCGCAAGCCCTATAATTGGAAGATGGGCAAGCTCAAGAGATTTCAGCGCTTCGCAAGCCGCACTTAGTTGCCCCTTACCGCCATCGATGAGAATGAGGTCCGGAAAACGGTTTTCCTCAATTGCACGACGGAATCGGCGGGTAACCACCTCTTTCATCATGGCGAAGTCATTCTGTCCTTCGACCGTACGAATCTTGAAGCGTCGGTACTCGGCTTTCGCAGGTTCACCGTCTTCCATAACAACCATTGACCCCACGGCGAATCGATCGCCGAGATTCGAGATGTCAAATGCGTCGATTCGTTGAGGAGGACGACTTAGATCCAATAACTCTTGCAGTTCAATGAGCGCAGGATTATCCCCAGCTTTAAGCACAACCATTAGATCCTTTTGTTCAAGAATCAAGCTCGCGTTCTGCGACGCCATTTCAACCAACTGACGTTTGCGCCCTTTCTGAGGGATGTGCACTGTCACACGACTCTCCCGTTTCTCAGAAAGCCAGTTTTGAATGGTTTCGAGCATCTCGATTTCGCCAGGCAATATGACGGTTTTTGGGACGAAGGAAGCATCCTGATAATATTGCTGCACAAAAGCGGTCATTGACTCGCGCGTTGATTCAGGCAAAACATCGGTCAGAAAGTAATGTTCGCGCTCGATTAGTTTTCCATCCCGTACCATCAACACCTGAACGCACGCCTTATCACCTTTGCAAGCGATGCCAATTACGTCCTCATCTTCTACAGACGGGTTATCAAGATGCTGTTTAACAATGCCCTGGTTAACAATTTCGATTTGGTCTCGGTATTTCGCCGCACCTTCAAAGTCAAGATTGGCAGCAGCTTTCTGCATCTTCTCGGCAAGTTCCTGAATAATGAGTTCAGTGTTTCCACTAAGGAATCGGCGGACGTTTTTCACAATCTGGGCATAATCCTCAGTTCTGATAAGGTCAGCACACGGCCCGGGACAGCGCTTGATATGATAGTCTAGACAAACGCGATACGCATTCCCCGATTCCTTCAAATTCAAACTGCAGGTGCGGACAGGAAATGTCTTCGTGAGTTGCTTAACTGTGAGGCGTGTTGCACGGGTATGCACGAATGGTCCGAAATACTTTGCTCCATCGTTTTCGATTTGACGAGTGATGTAAAGCCCCGCAAAAGACTCATTGACCGTCAGCTTCAAGTAGGGATATCGTTTATCATCCTTCAGCTTTACATTGTAGCGAGGTTGGTGTTCCTTGATAAGGTTATTCTCCAAGATTAGCGCTTCAATGTTGGTCGCGGTGAGGACATAGTCGACATCGTGGACGTAGCGCAACATCGGCTTGGTCAGGGCATGCGGTGAGGCGCTGCTTTGAAAGTACGATCTTACGCGTTGATGCAGGGATGTCGCCTTGCCGACGTACAGAATCTTCCCCTCAACATCCTTCATCAAGTAGACACCGGGGTTGGTGGGGAGATTTGCGAGTTTGTCTTTAAGTCGCTGGTCCATCATCGCTTTTTTGAACCGATTGGATTAAGTTCTAATCCTAAGTTAGCGTTTCAATAATTAATATATTGGGGTTGCCTAATAGACGGGGAAACCTCTGTTGTAAAGAGGGGGTTAAACCTCTACGAATCTTCACCCCGATAATTCTACTATAGGTGTTCCGAAACAGTCATCGGCACACCTCCCTAACACTTCTATGATGCCACAAAACGTATATTTTTTCAAGTTATATAGATACTGTTTTGCAAAATAGACAAGCCGTCAAATTCCAGGTAAATCTGCTAGAAGATTAAAACACCCCAACCGAAAATCGGCTGATCTCGGAAAACTTGAAAATAAAAAAGGGGAGTGAGACACAGATTGTGTCTCACTCCCCTTGCTCTCTTGCGTCTTAATCAATGCGTATCTAGTACATGTCACCACCGGGCGGCATTGGTGGGGCAGGAGGTTCCATCTCAGGAATTTCCGCAATCAATGCCTCCGTCGTGATCATTAACGCTGCAATACTGGACGCATTCTGTAATGCAACACGGACAACTTTTGTCGGATCGATGACGCCTGCTTTGAACATATCGTTAAATTCATCCCTCAAGGCATCGTAACCGACATTGCCACCCTCGTCTTTTACTTTCGCAATGATGACCGAATCCTCTTGACCCGCGTTGCGTGCTATTTGACGAAGAGGATCTTCAAGCGATCGAGCAACAATCTCGGTGCCAACTTTTTCTGTGGCATCTTCGATTGTTAAGTTGTCGAGCGAAGCCTTGGCACGAACTAGCGCCACGCCGCCACCCGTGACAACTCCTTCCTCAACTGCAGCACGGGTTGCGTGCATCGCATCTTCAACGCGTGCCTTCTTTTCTTTCATCTCAACTTCGGTTGCAGCACCAACGTTGATTACGGCGACGCCACCGGCAAGTTTGGCTAGACGCTCTTGCAGTTTTTCCTCGTCATAATCAGAAGTGGTATCCTCGATTTGTCTGCGGATTTGACTGATTCGCCCTTGGATAGACTCTGAGCTGCCTGCACCTTCAATAATTGTGGTATTGTCTTTATCAATAACCACGCGCTTCGCCCGCCCGAGATCGTTCATAGTTACATTCTCAAGCTTGATGCCAAGGTCTTCGGAAAGAACCCGTCCCTCGGTAAGTACACCAATGTCTTCAAGCATGGCTTTCCGCCGATCGCCGTATCCTGGCGCCTTAACGGCTGCGCTACGGATGGTTCCGCGAATCTTGTTGACAACCAAGGTTGCGAGAGCCTCGCCTTCAACATCTTCGGCGATGACTAGTATCGGCCTACCTTGCTGCGCTACTTTCTCAAGCAGCGGAACAAGATCTTTCAGAGCGCTAATCTTCTTTTCATGGATCAGGATATAGACATCTTCAAGTACCGACTCCATCCGATCCGCATCGGTGACAAAGTAAGGCGACAGGTATCCTCGATCAAACTGCATTCCCTCGACAACGTCGAGCCTTGTTTCGAGACTCTTCGCCTCCTCAACAGTAATCACGCCGTCTTTGCCAACTTTTTCCATCGCGTCGGCAATCAGGCTTCCAATCGCTTGGTCGTTATTTGCCGAGATGGCGGCTACTTGCGCAATCTCGGTTTTCTCCGAAATTTCGCGACTGAGATTCTTTAGCTCGCCGACGACCGCATCAACCGCTTTCTCAATCCCACGCTTGAGCGCCATTGGATTGTGACCGGCGGCGACATTTTTCAAGCCTTCGCGGTAAATTGATTGCGCTAAAATGGTTGCTGTTGTTGTACCATCACCAGCGACATCGCTAGTTTTGGAAGCAACTTCCTTCACCATCTGCGCCCCCATATTTTCATACGGATCTTTGAGTTCGATCTCCTTTGCGACGGTAACACCATCTTTTGTAATTGTCGGGGCGCCGAATTTCTTATCCAGGCAAACGTTCCTGCCCTTAGGCCCTAGCGTGACCTTTACGGCCTCAGCTAGGGTATCAACGCCGCATTTGATGGCATTTCGCGCTTCTTGATCAAAAGCCAGTTGTTTGGCTGCCATATCAATTTCTCCCTTCTTTCCTAGCTCATTAGCTCATATTTGCTAAAATGTCATCTTCACGCAAGATTAGATATTCAACACCTTCGAATTTGACTTCGGTGCCCGAATATTTTCCAAATAAAATCTTGTTTCCCACAGCAACATCAATAGGTTGGCGGTTGCCATTGTCAAGCAAACGACCTTTGCCAACAGCAATCACTTCACCTTCCTGAGGTTTCTCTTTGGCTGTGTCAGGGATAATAATCCCTCCACTCGTTGTCTCTTCATCATCCTCAAGACGCTTGATGAGAATTCGATCGCCAAGGGGTGTAAGCGCCATTTCGTCTTCTCCTCTCTTCAGATCACTTTTTAGATATTTAGATAGATGATTCATAAATGATGGATACATGTTAAATTATCCGCTGTATTGTCAGCGCAAGAAATATGCCAACCCAATATCATTGAATCTTCTCGCGCGAGACGACATTATGACACGACAGTTATCGAGCCAAAATGTCGCTATTTTTCCATACACCAGGCTGGGTGTCATTTTGTCACGGTTGGACAATTAATATCTGTGCCGTTCTGCATAATTTTGCTTGCAATGATGAGAATAGGACAGTTGCTGTCATACACATAAACGAACGACTGACTACAGCCATTTATCGCATTTCACTCTTGCGCATAACATTACGATCTGAACGTCTCTAGTAGTAACTATTGAAGTCAAATTAGTTTAGAGACTGTAATTGGGCGGTCAAAAAGGTAGCAACCTAGCATCGTTCATCGGGGCGCCCTCGGCATACTTTTTCATTGACAAACGTAATCCGGTTTGGTACACTTAATTATGTGCTTTTGCGGGAGTAGCTCAGCGGTAGAGCTCTACCTTGCCAAGGTAGAGGTCGCGGGTTCAATTCCCGTCTCCCGCTTTCATGGCGGCGTAGCCAAGTGGTAAGGCGAGAGTCTGCAAAACTCTTATACGTCGGTTCGATTCCGACCGCCGCCTTAATTTCTGGGCGGTTAGCTCAGTTGGTTAGAGTACTTGCTCGACACGCAAGGGGTCATAGGTTCAAATCCTATACCGCCCATAATAATTGTTTCCCTTTACCTCAAAGAGCCGAAAGGCTCTTTTTTTATAATTGTAGCTCAAGTTCCTAACTTATCGAAGATTCATGGGTTGCCCGTGAAAGTTGAGGAGTTCAACTGCAACATCAATGAAACGTTAGTTTAAGAGGTATTGCCTAGAGCAATACGACGTTTCCTTGGGACAGATTATGTTAAAATCAGATGAACTTGAACAGGATGTGCTTTATAAAACCAGGCATAGCACAGCCCATATTATGGCACAAGCCGTAGTGGAGCTTAACCCAGATGCTAAACTCGCGATTGGACCGCCCATTGAGAATGGATTTTACTACGACTTTGATTTGGGAACGGATGAAGATGGCAACCTGCTTTCATTTTCGCCCGAGAGCCTCGAAACAATTGAAAAACGTATGCGACAAATCATCGCAGGCAACCACAAATTTATCTATCGCGAGATCAGCGTTGACGAGGCGCGCGAACTGTTCAAGAACGAGCCATATAAGTTAGAGTTAATTGATGGGCTCGTCAAGAGTGGCGCGGATGAATACAGCTACGCAACCGAGGAAACGCCTGTCATTAGCACATATCGTCATGATACCTTCGAAGATCTGTGCCGAGGACCACACGTCGACGGTACAGACCAGATCCGGCCCGACGCCTTCAAGCTGTTAAATACAGCCGGTGCATATTGGCGTGGCGACGAAAATAACCCAATGCTTCAGCGAATCTATGGTACAGCTTGGCACACAAAGGAAGAACTTAAGCAGCAACTCCAAAGACTTGAAGAAGCCAAAAAGCGCGACCACCGCAAGCTTGGTAAGGAATTAGAGATTTTCATTTTCGATGAAGAAGTAGGTCCCGGTTTGCCGCTGTGGTTACCGAACGGCGGAATTATTATCGAGGAATTGGAAAAGCTCGCAAAAGAAATGGAACTAAGAGCGGGATACGACCGGGTTCGCACACCCCACTTGGCTAAGGATTCTCTTTTTAATCGCAGTGGTCACTTGGCACACTATGCTGACAGCATGTATCCACCGATGGAAATGGAAGGTGTGCGTTACTACGTCAAGCCGATGAACTGTCCCTTTCACCACAAAATCTTCGCCAGTAGCCCACGCAGCTATCGGAATCTGCCGCTTCGGCTTGCCGAATATGGGACCTGCTATCGCTTTGAAAAAAGCGGAGAACTCTTTGGTCTAATGCGGGTTCGATCGATGCAGATGAATGATGCCCACATCTATTGCTCCGAAGAACAGTTTGAGGATGAATTTCTCAGAGTTGTGGACCTCTATCTTGAATATTTTCGGCTATTTGGCATTGAGAAATATGTCATGCGGTTCAGTACACACCACAAAAGTGGCCTTAGTAAGAAATATGTGGATAACGAACGAATGTGGCTGCAAACGGAGGAAATGGTACGAAACGCAATGAAAAATGGCGATGTACCCTTTGTCGAGGTCCCCGATGAAGCCGCGTTCTATGGACCCAAGATTGACGTACAAATCTGGAGCGCCATTGGCCGCGAGTTCACACTTGCTACCAATCAGGTCGATTTCGCCCAACCTGAACGGTTAGGTTTGCGTTTTGTCAACAAGGAGGGGAATCCTGAAGTACCAATCTGCCTCCACCGTGCGCCGCTCGGTACACACGAACGCTTTATCGGGTTCTTAATTGAACATTATGCTGGTAGATTCCCGGTCTGGCTTTCTCCAGAGCATGTCCGGGTGGTTCCTATCAACGACAATCATAACGACTACGCCCACAAATTGGTCGAACAGTTAAAGGACGCAGGTCTCCGTTCTAAGGCGGATTTGAGTAGTGAGCGGATGAATGCGAAGATTCGCCAAGCCCAGTTGAAGAAGGTACCTTACATGCTCGTAGTTGGCGACAGAGAAGTTAGTGATGGGACTGTTTCTATTCGAAAACGAGATGGCTCTCGTCAAAATGGCATGCCCTTCCAACAGTTCATCGCTTTAGTGCGAGAGCAAATCGCTGCTCGATCCGATTGATTGTTAAGCATATCGGAGTCGAGGCCACAAGGTTCTGGCGCAATATAAGCGGGCAGAAAATGTGCCATAGCGATAGGGACATGACAACAATTATGATTTTAGGCGTCAATACGTGAGGATGAAAAATTTATGCAGCGTATCTACTTAGACCACAATGCAACAACTCCAATCCATCCTGAAGTGCGAGAAGCGATGATACCCTACATGATGGAACACTTTGGGAACGGGTCAAGCATCCACGCTTATGGACGCGAAGCACGCAACGCAATCGATACCGCGCGTGAAGAAGTGGCAGATTTAATTGGCGCGAAAAGTCCAAGTGAAGTCGTTTTCACGAGTTGTGGTACGGAAGCGGATAATTACGCCATCAAAGGGATTGCCGCGCTCCAAAAAAGTCGTAGCGGCAATAACCATATTATCACCTCCTCGGTTGAACATCACGCGGTGCTGCATACGTGTCAACACCTTGAAAAGTACGGGTTTGAAGTGACCTATTTACCAGTCGATCGGTATGGACGAGTTCGAATCGAAAATCTATCCGATGCAATTCGTGACACGACAATCCTGATTTCAATCATGCATGCTAACAATGAAAACGGAACAGTTGAACCGATTGAAGAGATTTGCCAAATCGCGCAAACGCATCGCATTCCCGTGCACACAGACGCAGTACAGTCGGTTGGCAAGCTGCCGGTCAATGTCCAGGAGTTAGGAGTAAACCTGCTCACACTCTCGGCACACAAATTTTACGGTCCCAAAGGCATCGGTGCCCTGTATATTCGGCGCGGTACCCGTTTGGAGAACCTCCTTCACGGCGGAACGCATGAGCGCAACCGCCGCGCAGGCTCAGAGAACGTCCCTGCGATTGTCGGTATGGGTGTAGCTGCGGCGTTGGCAAAGGAACATCGTGAATCCTATAGCCAACATCTCAACCGACTAACAGGCAAATTGCGTGCAGGGCTTCATGAACGCTTGGATAATGTCTACGAGAACAGCCATCCGGACTACTGTCTCCCGGGAACGCTGAATATTTCGTTTGAGTTCATCGAAGGGGAGAGCCTAATTTTGAGGTTGGATATGGAAGGCATCTGTGTTTCGACCGGTTCCGCCTGTACGTCTGGCTCGATGGAGCCTTCGCATGTGTTGGCGGCGCTGGGTGTTTCGCCGCGGGTGGCACAAGGCACGGTTCGGTTTTCTCTCGGCAAGGATAACACGCAGGACGAAATTGAAGAAGTCATCGAAAAAGTGCCCGCGATTGTCGAGCAGATGCGTACCATATCTCCAGCCTATAAAAAGAGGGTGGAGCGTGATGCTAACCCACGGAAGGTTCAATAACTTGTAGGGGTGTGAAGATCAAATACAAGCATAGCCAATCTTTGATATGGCAAGTATCTACACCTATCTCGTTGAATTAGAGCACCATAGTTCCCGATTAGATCGGTTTGTAGAGGAACAACATGTTGCAGCCCAGCCGAATCAGTTGTCTAGAACAGCTATACAGAAATTAATCCGCGAAGGTGCCGTGACAGTCAACGGCAAAGCTAGTAAACCTGGCTATAAACTGCGAGTTGGCGATCGAATCACCCTCATCCTTCCAGATGCTCTCCCACTGGAAATCATCCAACCCGAACACCTCCCGATCGATATTCTGTATGAAGATTGCAGCCTCATCGTTGTGAACAAACCTGCGGACAAGCTTGTTCACCCTGCTGGCGGTGTTAATTCGGGAACGCTTGTCAATGCCTTTCTAGCGCACTGTGGAAATCTGGCTGGAATTGGCGGTGTGCAGCGACCCGGTATTGTACATCGACTCGATAAGGATACATCAGGCGTGCTCGTTGCCGCGAAGACGGATGATGCACATCGTCATCTTTCGGCTCAATTTGAAGCCCATGCCACCACGCGCGAGTATGTCGCTGTGACCTGCGGTGTTCCCAAATCAGAAGCCGGGACAATCGACGCCTCAATCCGACGAAGTCGCAGAGATAGACGAAAAATGACCGTAACAGAAGTTGGAGGTCGTCATGCAGTCACCCACTATCGTGTCCTGGAAGTTTATGACCGGTTCGCTCTACTTCGGTTGAATTTGGAAACCGGGCGTCTTCACCAAATTCGCGTTCATCTCAGTCACATCGGTCATCCAGTTGCAGGAGATGCCGTCTATGGGGGTGGGCGACATCAGGCATTGCGCAACGCCCATTCTGCATCGCTAGCGCAAGCATTTGCGAAGCTCAATCGCCAAGCGTTACACGCACAAACACTTGGATTCGATCATCCTAAAACGGGCGAAAGATTGGCGTTTTCGGCGCCGATTCCTATGGATATGCAGCGGGTTGTTACTCTACTCAGGAGTGGAAATACGGAGGGAAGATAAAGCGTGATGTATCTTCTTGTTTTCCGCTTGACGACGTTGTGGGAATGAGGTATCATTTTCTGTCTGAATTTTCGATAAGATTCCTCATTTAACAAAACAAATTGGAGACTCTCCCGCGAGAGCTAGGGATGCAGTTGTGAACTTGCGAAACTCTAATCGCTGCGATTTCGTTCAGAAAGAGAGGATTAAATTACAGTTCTGTCGAAATTCCCAGTACCTCAACAATCTAAAATAAAGATTGACTCGCTCGTTGTGCGGGTCATCGAAAAGAGACAAACGCAACATCAACACAAAATAATATGCGAAAACTCATTCCTTCAGGTAGTGGCTAAATAGACAACGCCTTTGTTATCCAAGAGAATTGAGTGAGAACAATGAACGACCAGACAGATGCCCTCGTTGTTGATTCTGACCGGCGACAACGTGACACGATTTGTCACGCGCTTGAAGGCGAAGGCTTGCATGTACTTGTTACCGACAATCAATATGCAGCGTTAGATCGCATTGAGCGTCTAGAAATTGATGTTCTAATTGCTCCGCTTAAAGCAGACCGAATCGACGGTCTAAAGCTCCTTGAAGCCGCTTATGACAGAAATCCAGATGTCGGCGTCATTTTCACAACGGCAGCGAATGTATTGGAAACAGATACTGGCATCAGAGCAACGCTTCACCACAAATCAAGCTTTTTTCTACCGAAACCACTCAGCCCCGTTCACCTAAAAGCATTTCTCCACAAGATACTAGAAACTCGCCGCCTTACCCTGGAGAATCGTCGATTACAGTCCCAGATTGATAACAAGGTGGGGCCCCTCCAATTAACAGGGCACTCGCCGAGGATGCAGGAGATTCGGCAGATTATCTCGCAAGTTGCTCCGACAAAAGCTACGGTCATGATCCGCGGTGAACGCGGCACTGGAAAGGAGCTGGTTGCACGTGCTATCCATCATCGTAGTCTGCGACCGGGTCAACTCGTTGTCTTTAATTGCGCCGCCCTGATCGAAAGCCTCGCTGAATCGGAGCTTTTTGGGCATGAACGGGGCGCATTTACAGGAGCTCATCGGCTTCGCAAAGGGCGATTTGAGACAGCGCACGGTGGCACCCTATTCCTTGACGAAGTCGGCAAGTTAAGCCTATCGAATCAATCGAGGCTGCTCCGTGTACTTGAAGAGAGCACGTTTGAGAGGGTTGGTGGCAATGAACCGGTTCAAGTCGATGTTCGCATCATCTGTGCAACGAACCGCGATCTTGAGGAAGCAGTAGAGGGTGGAAATTATCTGGCGGATCTCTATGATCGGTTAAACGTGATTCAGATTACCTTGCCCCCGCTTCGTGAACGGAAAGAGGACATTCCAATATTAGTCAAGGTCTTTATTGAGGAGTTTAGTAGAGAAAATCGAAAGGCAGTTAAGAACATAACCCCCCGTGCCCTGCGAACCCTAATGAAGCATGACTGGCCCGGAAATGTCCGCGAGTTGAGAAACTGCCTTGAAGGCATGGTCGTGATGTCAAATCGATCGGAGCTAAATATCGAAGATCTCCCCGAACATACATTAAAGGTGGCCAGTGCGAACCCGCCGTTTATTTTTTCAGCACCAACCGCTCCTGATGCAACGCAAAGCGAACTTTCCGCATCTCATCTGGATCTTGAGGTTGGGCTTTCTTTGGCGGAGATTGAGAAGGAATCAATTCGAGCGACACTCAAGCATGTTGAAAACAACAAAGCCAAAGCAGCTAAGATTTTAGGCGTTTCAAAGCGAACTATATTTAGAAAAATTAAGGAATATGACTTGATCGATGACTAACCAATATGGTTCATGCGTTTATCGCATCCCATTACCACAATATTTCAGTTTTTGGAGAAACGTGAAACTGATATTAATGGCATCATTGCCGCTATTCCTACTTGTCTCAAGTGGATTTTCCCAGGGCGTCACTCTGGGTGAAAACCAGACGAGTTTTTTCGATTTGATAATTACGGTTGTCTCGATAATTATCCCAGCGCTACTTGTGGCGGGGGTTGTTCTTGGCATCTACGCTTGGCTCCGGCGAAATAGAATGAACTTGCCTCGTCTCTTGCGCGATGATGAATCGACAGACCATAGTGAAATGTTGCACGACAGGATCCCCCTATTGACGCCTAGGACGAATGCCAATCGGTCGGAAGACAAAGGTACGGAACAGCTTATTCCCTTAGAACCCGAGACTGACACACTTACGCTTGAGAGCACCGCGTTGAAGGAGTTGGAACAAACTTTACGGCTGCGTGAAGATGGTCACATCCCTCAATATTACGAATCCATTGCCATGACCACGAAGCGCTATATCAGCGAAAAGCACCAAATCAAAATCGTAGACACCGGTAAAATCTTAGAACGTCTGCCTCACGATTTGACCGATAGTGTTGCGGATCACGTCGGCGAAATTCTCCGCACATGTGATATGATTCAATTTTCTCGCCATCGTCCTTCTCGATCAGAACTGAATAGGATATATCACACGGCAAAGGAATTTTTCGAAAGCCAGATCGCCGCATCACCTACCAAAGGTGGAACTCGTGACGATTAACCTTTGGCGTCTGCTTAGAACAAAGTTGCGCAATCAATAAAGAGGCAAACCCTTATTCACCAGGCAGCACGCTTTCCCACTACCCCATAACCGGAAGAATCGAACCACCGTTCGGCATCACGATTATATCGGCTCCCTGCCCCACTTCATCAAACGCGGCTTGCATAGCTTCACGCAGATCAGAAAAGGGGACCAAACCACAATCTCGTACTGAATCGGGCGAGATAGCTGAGACCAGATAAACCGTAGTTCGCCGCAACACGGCGGCAATAGCAGCTGCTTTGTGACCGCCTATCACAAATTCTTGCTGGATTCTGCCTAAAACATCTTCGGGAGAGTTGGCACTCGTCATCCATGCCTCGAAGGTCTGGTTGCCGAAGCCCTCGCTGCACTCGGCTGACAAAATGATGAGTCCTCCATCGCGGACGGAGTATTGTGCATTGTCCAACGCCTTCTGTGCTTGATACAAGTTTACATCACTAGGATATCCCCCCGCGCCTACCAGAACGATGTCCGCCTGCTTAGGAATTGTAACCGTGCTGCGTTGCGCTGCTATCTCACACCCTCGTCGATGAGCGACGATTACATCGCCCGCGACAGCGCCGATGATGCAATGGTGACCGTCCAACACTACGTTAAGAATAAAGTCGACACCGACCATGGCAACCCCTTCCTCAATGTCACCGCGGACCGGATTGCCTTCCAATCGACCGGCACTCGCCTCAGAACGTACCATCATGGCGTGATTGGCGGTAATCGTTGCTTCCGAAGCGCATCCGGGGAGAATCGCCTTCGCACCGCCAGAGTAGCCCACGAAGTAATGTAGCTCAACGTTACCTAAGCAGATGCGTACATCAGATTCAACAACGGGGCGAAGAATCTCGACTGGTGTGCCGGCAGCAGTTACGCCCAATCGGACGATGTCCCTGAGGTCGTGATTGATTACCGCCACACGGCGATATACATCTGGACCAACTGTAGCCTCCAGTTCCGACTCCGCCATTGGTCGATGCAACCCTAGTGCGATAACGACAGTCACATCCGCGTCGGAGATCCCGCTTGCCGCTAGTTCGTCAAGGATAAGCGGCAGCAGCCGCTCAGACGGACAGGGACGGGTGAGGTCGCTGGTCACAATCACTATCTTTTGCCCCGGTCGAACCAAGTCGCGCAGGCGCGGAGAACATACAGGCTTCTCCAATGCTTCGCGTAGGAGTACATCCTCGTCGACCACTTCTCCATTCGCTTGTGGTGTATAGACACCGAGAATATTCTCGGTCGGTGCATCAACGCTCACCGCTGAACGCCCGAACGGTAATTCTAGTGTTGTCACATCCATATTCAGAACAGTTCCTATCCCAATCTCGAATCTGGGTGAATCGCTTTTTCAGCACATCCAATATCTGATTCAATCAACGTAATTTTTTCGCTTTGGGCGATTCTCTTATAACATCTTACAAATGTCTGCCTGACTCACACTTGATTCCCATCCAGTTTTATTCGGCGCTTCCCAGATTGGCTACAACCTTCGCAGGAATGCAGACAAAAAAATAACGATTAGCCCCAATATTAACGTCAGGTTAATCCACGGCGAAGGGCGTTTTTGGAAGAGGTCAAAAACTGGGTACGGAAACGTGAGAACAATGCCGAGCGTAAAGATAAGAAAAACGATGAAGAGCTTGATGCCTAAGACGAGAATATAATAGGAAAAGTCAGGGGATACCCCCGACACAGTTGTTGCGTTTGCGGATCTTAGGAATGAGACAAAGTTGTAAATCCCTGATACCAAGATGGTTCCCAAAGCGATCCAGACGACAACTCTGAATCGGCGCAACGCTGCTTCGATGAGTTTTGGTTGGTGACTACCGGGGAGGCTACGGGAAGCAGGAATAAGAATGACACGAAGGAAGAAGAAGCCGCCAATCATCAGGACGACAGATGCGATGTGCAGCCACTGTATCAGTGCGGGTACAAATGTCATGTTGACGCGAAGTGTGATACGGAAAACGCTGGAATGGACATTAAGCGTAGGATATCAGGATGACCCAATAGCCGTGTGAGGTAGAATTCGGTGTATGAGACAAACCAACTCTCTTGATCTCATCGCATTGCGGCACTTCCGTGCTTCTGCGAACTTGGATCCCATCAATTATGCGCTTCGCGGTTCATCCGCTTACAATTTCTTGAACTATGACTGTACGCCCGGATCGAGGTAACTACGCAACGATATCGCCGCCAATCCGCTCGAAGCACGTTCGAGAACGACCACAGCCTTCCGGTGAAACAAATTTATCGTCTGGACCAACCGCTGTCATTGTGCAGTTACACCAATAGTGCGAGTAGGGGTTGGTTTCGACAAGATTCTGTAAACTCCCACCGGCGATATAAAGCGCCTTTGTGCGTAAATTTCGACATATCGCTCGATTCAAGAGGGACAAACTTTTTACTTCTTCCATGTCTGTTCTCCTTACACTAAGATGCTTTCCTTGCTGCTCGGCTGACGAGATTTTGGGCTAATGTCACCTTATAACCGTTGTCATTCATTGGTTCTGCGTTCTTGACGGCTTCTTTTCCTGCATGTTTTGCAAGAGTTTCGGTGATGCGCTTGCCGTTGAGCGCAGCTTCAGCCGGCTTAGATCGCCAGGGGATTGGGGCAACTCCGCCGAGCACGATGCTTGCCCTGCGGCAAGTTGCACCATCCATCTCGAAGGCAGCGGTGACGCGACCGAGGCTGAGGCTTCTGCCAGGGCGGTGTAATGCTTTTGAACTGTTGGGTGTGCAGCAATCTCTCCCAGTGTCGTCAATGCGCCAATTGTCAATCCCGACGCATCTGCTTTGATCTCATCCAGACCGGGGATAGTTTTGAGGTTGACCACCTTCGCAGGGGTTTCAATGTACTCCTTGAGCTCACCGAGAAGATCCGTTCCTCCCGCGATAACCATCGTTTCGCCCCATTCGCCGCTCAATAGAGAGGAGGCTTGTTCGGCGTTTGTTGCATTCACGTAAGCAAATTTTTCCATATTTCCATCTCCTCATTTCTTTCCACGTGACAATTGGAAGGTTTCACGTATGGGGATAGATTTATCCGAATTCTAGTTCCTACTCAGCCAGTGCGTTGAGTATCTTTTCAGGCGAAATCGGGAGGTCTCGGATACGGACGCCAATTGCGTTATAAATAGCGTTTGCAATAGCACCCGCCGTCGGGATGGTTGCAGGTTCACCGACACCCGTCACTTTCCGGTCGGTATCGAAAGCAATGGACTTAATCTCAGGCACCTCCATTGCTCCAACAACTTTGTAATCCTCAAGGTTCGGGTTGATCATATAGCCTGTCTGGGGATCCATGATGCGGTTCTCAAGGAGAGCGTAGCTCAATCCCATAATGACGCCGCCGTTGATTTGGCTTTCGCAGGTTAAGCGGTTCATAACCAGACCGCAGTCCTGAACTGCCACAATCCTGATAACCTTCACTTCGCCGGTTTCCGTGTCCACCTCGACTTCGGCAAACTGTGTTCCGGCAGCCCCAGGTTCACTGAGATCGTCGTGCCAGGCTCCGTTCCCGGCGATTGTCTCCATACCGAGATGACCGGCTGCACCTTTCCACGACAGGCTCTTCGTCCGATCCGATGCGGCGTAAATCGTGCCATCTACAGCACGTAAGTCTTCCGGTTGGGTTCCCAACAGTGGCGCGATTCGTTCAAAGAGTTTCTGTTTAGCTGCTGTTGCCGCAGTCTTGACTACCGGGGCAACAGAGGGCGTTGTTGTGCTTCCGCCGCTGCCTCCAGAGGGCAATCCTGGCCCACTGTCACCGATTTTCACACTGATATCTTGGGGTTGTAGACCGAGTTCCTCCGCAACTATTATCGCAATGACCGTTCGGATACCGGTGCCGATATCCTGTGTGCCTGTGACCGCTTCGACCGTGCCATCTGCGTGGATTGTCACACGCGCTTGCGTTCCTGCGTGTCCGCCGCCTCCCCAGAGTCCGCTTCCCATGCCGATTCCGCGCTTCTTGACGCTTTTCCCAGCGCCGGGGACTTTATTGCGTCGGTGCCAGCCGATTTCCTGGGCGCCGAGGGTGTATTCCGCTTGACGCACCTTGCTAGTCTCGCCAGTATCGTTGATTCGACGGAATTCTAACGGATTCATTCCCAGTTTTTCGGCGAGTTCATCCATCAGCGAGTCCATCCCAAACGCGCCTTGAGGGTGTCCCGGCGCGCGCATTGCGCGTTCATTCCCGGCGTTAATTGCAACAGCAAACTTCTCAGACCGAACATTTGGAACACTGTAGACATAGGGCCCCGTAAAACCAGCGCCACCGCTGATTCCACCTGTGCCATAGCCTCGCAGGTCGTAAGCAATTAGGCGACCATCTTTCGTCGCGCCTGCACGGACGCGCTGTGTCATTGACGGGCGATTACCTGCGACAAGATGCTCATCTTTGCGCGTCAACATCAGTTTCACCGGCGCTCCGGCTTTTCGGGCAAGCTCTGCCGCTGCACGCCCTTCGACACCGGGGCCAAACTTGCTTCCGAAACCGCCCCCCATGTGCTCAGTGATGATGCGGACCTTGTCTTCAGGTATTTTAAAGTGTTGGGCAAAATCTCGACGTGTCCCAAACACCGCCTGTGTCGAAGCCCAAACAGTCAGGCTATCTCCATCCCATTCGGCGACGTGTCCATGGGGCTCCAAACAGACATGGGTTTGAACAGGTGCGCTATAAGTCGTCTCTACCTCCACGACCGCCTCAGCAAAGCCGGTTTCGACGTTCCCCCGTTCCTCAATGCTAGGTTGACTTTGATTTCTGAGCCAATCATCGCGAATTTGTGGCGCATCTTCACCCATTGCCTCGTCAACATCAACCACAAAGGGCAGTTCCTCATAATCGAACTGAATTAACCGAGCCGCATCCTTTGCGATGTCGTCAGTGATTGCAGCGACTGCGGCGATTTCCTGTCCTTGGTAACGTGCGCGTTTGCCGGGTTCAATCAGTGGGATGGCAGCTTTGACACCAGGCAGCGCCTCTGCCTCGCTGAGATCGATAGCCGTAATCGTCGCATGTGCAACCGGTGACCGCAGAATACGACCGTAAAGCATCCCCGGCCGATTAATGTCGAACGTGTACTTCGCCTTCCCCGTGACTTTATCCGCGCCTGACAAACGAGGGATACGTTTTCCAATCAGGCGTGATTCATGTGCTTCTCCCCACGATGCCATTCGTCTAACCTCCCATATTGCGCGAAGCTGTTTTCACTGCCTCAAAGATAAACGGATAGGTGCCACATCGACAAATGTTGCCGGACAATCCCGTCTTGATTTCTTCGAGGGTTGGAGCCGGGTTTTCATCTAGCAACGATTTCGACGCCACAACAAATCCGGGCGTACAGAACCCGCACATCAGGGCGTCGTGTTGAACAAACGCTTCCTGCACAGGGTGCAACCGATCTCCGCTCGCAAGCCCTTCGACCGTCGTAATCTGTTTCCCTGCGGCATCAATCGCAAGCATCATGCAGGAGTAGACCGGCTTCTCATCCACCTGCACTGTACAACCGCCGCACTCACCGCGATCACAGATGGGCTTTGCGCCAGTCAAATCAATGCGTTTTCCGCTGGTATCGATTCCATCCCGAAGCACACTCAACAGCGTCGCACGCGGTTCAACTTCAACCTCATACGTCTTATCGTTGATATGGAGCTTGATTTTGGCGTGGGTAATCGCTTCGCCCATCTCGGCGTTTGTCGATCTTTCAGCGCTGACGAGTGCAGTCGGTGCAACCGTCGCTGCAACTGCCCCTGTACCCATACCTTTCAGGAAACCGCGCCGCGAGATGACTGATTCATTTTTCTGATTTAGTTCCTTTTCTTTTGCCATGTCCCCCTCCGTAACCTATAGAATTATAGGGGTGTCACAAGTATACGCTTAGTCCACTGGAGATGATAAACTGAATTTATCACATTCCGGCATCTTTGTCAAGCGAAAAGCGCGGCGAAAAGTGTTCAAAAAGAGAAATGGCATAACAATTGCTATTTATTACGATAGCATTGATTCTTGAAGCGCTTTTGGCTTATTTCTTCTCCCGCCGATTGGAAAGCTACATCCGAATCTAAATCAGTGTCATCAAGGGGAGTGGTTAGGTGAATACCTCCCACGACAGTTATAAAGGGTTCAAACCGAGAAAAGGAGATGAACAAATAACAATATTATCTAAGGTGAAGTGATTCGTTTGCCGCGATTTATATCGCTGCACCAAACGGTGCAACTTAATTTCGAAAGAGAGGGTGCAGCGAAAAAATATCTGTTTAAACTCACAATTCTCATATCGTGCGCATTGTACTCTTGGACAGACATTGCCAAGGGACACCCATTTCCTGACCAGCCGACTATGCGTCTAGGCAAAGGGACTATCAGCCAGATTGCCTACTCCCCCGACGGGAACCTGCTTGGAGCCGCGGGAAGCGTCGGTGTCTGGCTGTATGACGCTGAAACCATGACGGAAGTTGGATTATTGGAGAGCGCACCCGACCACCTTTATTTGCTTACCTTCAGCCCGGATGGAAAGACGCTTGCGGCCGGCAGTGCCTACAAGGCGGTCCAACTGTGGGACATTGAGGAACAACGAAAAATCGAGGCGTTGACGGATTTTTCAGGACGTGCTACGCCAGTCGTCTTCAGTCCCGACGGGAGGCGCCTTGCGGTAAAGGAAACGAGAGGTATTCACCTGTGGGACATTGATAAAAAAGAATCGATCGCTGTTTTCAAACGAGGAAGAGGTGTGCACTCATTCGCCTTCAGCCCGACGGGAGAGATTATTGCGTCGGTGGAGGGGAATGACGGAAGTATCATTCGCTTGTGGGATGTGGGGTAGCAACGTGAATTAGGGATATTGGAGGGACATACAGATTGGGTTTCGTTTGTCGCTTTCAGCCCCGATGGGCGGACACTCGTCTCGGGCGGAGTCGATCGGACAGTGAGGCTGTGGGATGTAGCCAATCGAACACAGATTGATGTTTTGGATCGAACCGCTCTTAATGGAACGTTCAGCCCCGATGGAAAGTTCCTCGCCTCAGGCCATGGTGGCTTGGGACTTGAGCGTGAGTCAGCCGTTCGGATTTGGGATGTTGAAACACTGGAGTTGGTCGCTGAACTGCTTGGTAATACTGGCACAGTGTACCTCCTTGCCTTCAGTCGTGATGGAAAATGGCTCGCTTCCAGCGGCAGTGACCTTACAACACTGGTCTGGGAGGTGAATCTGCCGGTACCAGTTGCAATCGAGTCCGAAGGCAAACGAGCGACTACACTTGGCGGACTGAAGCGGACCTTGTTGCTGCAAAACTTCCCGAACCCGTTTAACCCTGAGACGTGGATGCCTTACCATCTCACCGATGATGCGTCCGTGGCGATCCAAATTTACGACGCACAAGGCGAACTGGTACGCATACTCGATCTGGGACAAAATTCGGCTGGCGCATATCTCACGAAGACCACCGCAGCTTACTGGGATGGAAGAAACAGCGGTGGAGAAGCCGTGGCAAGTGGCGTCTATTTTTACCGTCTGCGTACAGGTGAGTTCGAAACAACGCGCCGTATGCTAATGGTCAAATAGACCGCCTCAAATGAATCGGCGATGTTCAAATTCCGAAAAAACCGAGGGATGAATCGAGTCTGTTGTTCTGACATCTCCTATTATGTTAGAATCCCTCTTGCTGATATGACGGCAGCTTAAGTTGTAACTTAATTAGAAATGCGAGGGTAAAATTATAGATTACAGAATCCCAATGCGCATCGTTGTTGTGAGTCCTCCAGTCGGAGTTAATTTCTCTCTGGAAAACAACGGGAACTTGGTTTCGGTTACCCAACCTACGGGGAGTGATATCACGTTCGATTTTGACGCGGTTGTGAAGGAGCATCGCAACACAGGTATTCCTAACTTTACAGGGGCATTCGCACGAGGAACTCCCTCGAAGCGGTTCTTCTACATCAATATCGGGGAAAGCGCAGGGCAAGCGGATTGTCCACGCAGCAGAAGGGCAAAAATCTGGATTTCAACGGGCTATCCAAAATTTAACCTCCAGGAGGAAGTGACTTGGCAGATGGTGAAAGAGGCATCCCAAAATCCCAACAAGGTTCTTATGGCGAGGTATATGGGAACAGATGAGGAAGGTGGACCTAGTTGTGCCAGTATTGAACTTTTAGACGGTGGATGGATTGTTGCAGATAGGTGATTGCCGACAACTCAAACTACGGAAAATCCAGCTTTATGTTCACTCGTCGCTTAGGTCATAACTATAAGGAAATAATCATGGAACAGGAAGTAGACATCAACGAGGCGCTGATCCATGCAGCGAAGAACGGCAATTCTGATGAAGTCCGCCAATTGGTCGAACAGGGTGCAGACGTCAACAACAGCGACATTCCACCGTTTTTGTGGGCATATTTCAGAGGTCACACCCATATATGCAAGTGGCTGCTCAGTAAAGGCGGGAACATCAATCACGATAGATTCAGTGAGATGACGTTGCTTATGAGTGCAACTGTCAGAGGAGATGTGGAATTCGCGTCTTTTCGGATTGATGCTGGAGCGGATGTAAATTTGAAACTTCCTGTTGGTGGGGAAACAACGCTGCACAAAGCCGCTGTCCGGAATAAAACTGGAACAGTGAAACTCCTGATTCAACGGGGCGGTGATGTCAATCGACAAACCAAAGTCGGCGGTAGTACAGAGATGGATTTCTTCGACAAAGTTTGGGGAGAGACGCCGCTTCACATTGCCGCTGTAACTGCGGATAAAGAGGCAATCAAAGTTTTACGTGATGCGGGTGCTGACAAAACCATCAAGACCGCCAAGGGTGACACTCAATTCGACTATGCACAACGTCATGAGAGGCCAGAGGAAATTATTCGCCTTCTTCAGTAGGAGAACGTCTACGCACGTCCACAAGTGCAATTACTGCCGGGGGATGCCATAACACTACCATCTGCGAGTAAAACTCAACCTTCCGGTTAGCCCGGTTTGCTCTTCCGCTTTTTTGGTATCGTACCCATAAAGTATGCCGAGCGTGTTATTTTCGCCGTAGCCGATGTTGATTCGCGCACCGAGAATCAAGCTGAAGAGTTTCGCCTCATCGCCCAGACCCAGCACGGCTTCGACTTGAGGACCGACCGCAACGGTCCTGTTAAGGGAATAGGTGGCATAATTGCGGGTGTAGAGTTCATTGTCTTTTTCCTCATCGAACACAGAATAGAGAGACCCGATCGTCCACGATTTGAAAAAAATCTTACCGGCGGGTAGAAAAACAAACAGGTGTGGGAAGATAGCGGAGGGACTATCCGGCATCCTATAATCAAACCCAAGACCGAGCATGGGCAGCACCGTTAGGCTGAAACTGTCGCCTTTAATAGCGGGTATGGAAACACCCAGGTCAAACTCGCCGAGGGTATCGTCAATGTAAATATTTGACTCGAGCGAAATACTGCCGACGCAATGGGTTGCCCCAATCAGGAAATGCGTGCCTAAACTATCCGTATCGACTCGGAACCAGCCGGGAATGTAGCATTTTTCGGCTGACGCTTCACCTTCATCACTTTCTGCGTAGACTGAAAAACCGGTAGCGACCAGGATACAAACGATTATCAAAACGGGCGTGAATCTATACAATTTCCGTTACTGTCCTTTCTTCTCATCGAAAAAACTCAGTTTCTGCTCCAGGTAGCAACTCGGGTTAGAATAAACGATCACAACCCCTTTTTGTCAAGGTGCTTAAACGACGGTCAGATGAACTAGGTTATGATGCCCGCTGTGGTCAGTTATGAAATTAAAAAAATTTTACAGAACGAATCAGCTTGTGTTAAAATACCGACCTGAATTTCCGAATTTTCCAACGTCTGAAGGAGGTGAGGAGTCTTGCGAAACACTCGAATCCATAACAATCCCACCTGCTTGGTGATATTGATTGGGATCGTTTGTTATCTGATAGCGGCAAACATTGTTGTGCTTACACACGAGCATGACCACGACGTTTTCGGTTCAGAGTACTGCTCCGCCTGTTTTTTCAATACCAACCACCTCGGTATTGAGCCCCACGCCGTAGATCTTACCAATCTCGATGCCTGCATCTCAATTCCCAACCCCATCAACTTTACTTTCATCTCCACAATCCTTGCCAGCAGCGTCCACAGTCGTGCCCCGCCAGTGTTCTCCGTTTAATCCACTCGTTTACCTCATATCTTTTGTCTTTGTATGTCCAAAATCAGTTACTATCTGTTCCCGGCTCACCTGTATCTAATCGCGGCAGTAGTTTGCCTATCTTTTTTGCCGTTTCATCGGTAGCAATGCTTGGGAATAACAACTATTTATATTTGGAGGAAATTATGTTTACGCATGTTTTTAGATTCACACTGTTGCTACTTGTATCTGTTGCACTTTTCGTTGCTTGCGGCGAAGATGACAATCCCATTGTTGACGGTGACAATGGCGATGAACCATTTCATGCCGATGCTGACGGCTTTATCCTCAAGGTTGACGGGAACGAGATTTACCGCCAATTTCAGGGGACGCATGAGGGAAGTATCACCCTCAAAGTCGGTGACGAACTGGATGTTGTCACCGTGTTTCTTGACAACTATAGCGATGAATTTTTTCCTGAAGCCCCTGAAGGGGAAAATGACCACGACGATGACGAACATGGTGAGGAAGATGTGTTTGCCTTAGCGCTCAGCGGATTTTATTCATCAATCATTGAGGTACACCTTCACGAAAGTGAGGAAGATGAACACGATGAAGCGCACGACGAGGAGGGCGAGGAACACGACAATGAGCTCGCCGAGAAATTCACCTTTGAGGTGAAGGGACTTAAAGCCGGTCAAACGGAACTCAAACTCCAACTCATGCACGGCGGCCATCCCGATTTTACGGCGGCGCTCTTGATTCCCGTAACGGTTACGCCGTAGTTGGAGGCGGATGCTTGGTAGGTTGTTTTGTCGGCTAGCTAATTCCAATGGTTCGTCCGGATTTGGCAAGCTAGATTGGCAAAGCGAATACTAGCAACAGTACCGCATGATGTTACAAGTCTACGATTGAACAGATATCTGAAACACGCAATCGTGGACAATGTGGGCGCAAGCCTCTCGTTTGCCTGTGCCATACACTGTATGGCAACTCCGCTCTTCATGACCGTATTGCCACTCATTGGGCTTGGATTTATCCTCAGTGAGTCAGCGGAGTTGGCAATGATTGTCGGTGCAGTGGGTATTGCTGTAGGCAGTCTCACTTGGAACTATCGACACCATCGAAAATGGCGCGTATTTCTGAAACTTAGGTGGAGTGTTAACCCTAATCTGCATCGCACGATTTGGAATTTCAGAGGATGCCGAAATCATCTTGTATGGCTAGGGGTGGACTTCTGCTTGCAATCGTTCACCTCATCAATCGTCACCTTTGCCGTGCCTGTCAATTCTGCAGAACGTCGGACAACTGATCACGGTCTGTTATGCCACTCTTGACAATCGCTGACCTCCAAAAAGCCTATGTTTCGCCTGAAGGTTCACAGACTTGCATCATTGACATTCCCCATTTCGAGATGGAGGAAGGTACGCAGATTGCATTCATGGGAAGTAGAGGCGCCGGAAAAACGACATTTCTCAATCCCATCGCTGGAATTCTGCACGCCTATCACGGACGCATCGTTGTTGCAGGCGATGAGATGACTGCCCTATCGGAGTCCAGGCGTGACAGATTACGCGCCAGCCACATCGGCTACCTTTTTCCAAACTTTCAATCTGTTCCCCGGTTACACCGCGTTAGAAAACGTCATGTTATGTAGGAGTATTGGGGCAGTTTGACGCGACAACAGATTTCGCACAAGTGAATCGTGCGTGAGCAGTAGGGCAATCGCATCTAAAAGCATCCGGTTGCATTACCGGGAGAGTGTGCATAAAGGGAGTAGTTGGTTATACCTAATAAAGCCTTCAGCGCCATAGGTGCGACAGGTATATAGTACAACCGAATCACCTAGGTCCTAGCTCGGCGATAGGCAGCGACTTGCGCGGCAACATCCTAATGAATATCCGGATATGCTTTAAACCCTGATTATCAGGGCACATCATTAGACTTCACGTACTACCGAATCCCACATTGAGCACGAATATGTAACATTGAACTGAAGTATCTCGTAACACCCGATTCACGTAGAAGACTGAAAAAATGCATGAGCTTGTCATTTATCGTTCGGCGTAGCCTTCGATAACACGCGCTTTTGACACTCATAATCACGCTGTCAATCGCCCTAAAGGCACAATCCGTTGCGGCTTCACAGACGGTCCAATCGGCTTTATGTTGCCCCGGGAACACACGGCAATCCGTTACAATTGGTGCTGACACACCGTGTCCTGGCACGAGCGGTGTGTAGGTTGGGTTGAGCGGAAATCCATGGAAAATCTCACAAGAGGGCCATCAAGATTTCATTTCGACTGTACGAGTCGAATTTCAAGCGAAACCCAACGCTTCGTCAGCATACGATCTGCGATTGTCAAATCTCGAATTTATGTTGGTCTTTCTGTATCCCTTTTCATTACACACGGTCTAGCCCGACGTAGAAAGCACCTTTACCTACAGCCAAAATTTGACCGTAGTTGCCGCGCACTTTGCAACTGTTGTTCTTGACAATTGAACGATATTGACTTATAATACAAAACAGGAGCGAGCGTCGCTCGCAACAGCACGTTCAACAATCTCCGCCGAAATGAGTGTCCCTGAGTCTTCAGCCAATTTCCGGGACAACCAGAATGGAATCTCTTTTGATGTCAAAAAAGAGTACCACAATCTCTTTGATTTGGCTGCTTCTTTATATCGTTATTACACCGGTGTCGCTGTCGAACTATGTTCTGTGTATCGGTGCAGACGGTCACATCGAATTTGAAGTGGGCGCTAACGGACGGTGTACCGACGCACTCGCTCTTGACTCGGAACACGAAGAGGCGATGCTATCGGAATCCGCATCCGCAGCGGACCACTGTGGTTCGTGCATCGATCTCGCCATCTTTTTCCCCTTAGATAAACAACGGCATGTTGTTCCTGCTAAAAATGTGCTAGCACACCACGCGAATTCAGTTGTAGTGCTAACGGCATTTCAACCGTTTGTCCATACAATTCCAATCTGCACCCCTCCTTTCGCTTCCCCGTCGCTAATCAATCCAACCCTCATATCTCTTCGTTCTACTACACTCCTCATTTAGACACGGTTTCCCCATGCTATCCACGCGCAGGTCTCATCGCGTACTGCTTAATCACAAATTAAGCGCTGACTGGCGTTGACATGAGTCTGTTTCAACTGCGCGCCGATCTATTTGTAGGCGCACCAGTGATATTTGGCGGAAACCTGCGCGGTTTGCATCCCCGGAGAATACGGACAGAAATTCTTAATCTATTCGTCCATTCCACTTGGAGGAGAACATTGCGTATTAAAGCCACATCCAACCACATTCTCAGAATGGTGGGCATTTACCTATTCACATTAAGCGCCGTGCAAATGCCGCCCGCTTTTTCACAGACAGAGTGCAAACTTTCGCTTGAGATTGCAATCCAGTCAGCGCTGCGCGAAAACCCAGAACTCACTGCCATTCGCGAAAAAGTCAAAGTCGCCCACGCCCGAATTGACGGCATCGCATTACTTGGTAACCCTGAACTGGAAACCGAGTTTGTTGGAGGGATTGATGGCGAGCAGGGGCTCGAATTATCCAAATCTTTTCAACTCGGTGGGCAACGCGGGCATCGGAAACGAATCGCGAATATTCTACTTAAAAAGGTGAATGCTGAGCTCGCTGAAGCATCTCGGTTGCTTACGAAGTCGGTGAAACTTGCTTTCTATAATCTAGTGTTTGTTCAAGAGGGACTTAAACTCACGGTAGAAATCATCCAGCACTACGAACAGATGCGCAGCATCGCTCAGGTACAATTTGAAACCGGCGATATCCCGGTGACGCATGTTAATCTGGCGAAGGTTCAACTGCAAACGGTGCTGCGTGACGCAGCAACATTAGAAGGTGAATTGCAACTAGCACAACTTGAAATCAACAATCTGATGGGTGCCCTACTTGAAACAACGCCTACCGCCATCGGCACTTTGTCAGAAAAGAAATCGCCGAACCAGCTTCAGAATGTGACGCTCGACATCTTGACGACACATGCGCTGGCACATCGTGCGGACCTGAAGTCATTTCGATTAAACGCACAGTTGACTGACAGTGAACTTCGGCTGGCACGAGCTGCGAACATTCCTGACCTCGGCATCGCGGGCATCGCCCAGCGCAGTCCAGGCGAGAGGGTATTCGGTGTGAAGTTTTCAATTCCACTGCCGGTGTTCGACCAAAATCGCGCCGAGATTGATGTCGCACAAGCCGAACAGCAGGTCAACACCGTTGAAATTAGCAACAAGGAGCGGCAAATTACCCGTGAAGTGATTGAGGCGTTCCTTTCTTTGACAACTGCGCAAAAGAATCTCAAATTCTATGAAGGCGATTTGCTAAAGCTGCTGAATGAAAACCTTAAACTGACGCGCACTGCCTACGACTTCGGGGAAGCCGGGCTTTTGGAGGTAATTCTGATGCAGAACGAGTTTATCAAGATACGGTTTGCACATTTGGAAGCATTCGCGACATACCACAAGGCGGTGGCAAACCTTGAAGCCGCCGTCGGCACATCAGTCGAATTATTGCCGCAGCCAAGCGGAGGTTGATAGCACACGGAGTGTGCCGACCGCTGTTCATCCTGTGAGTCAATATTGAAAGTCTGTTAATCCAGCAGGACAAGGAGAAAAAGGAGGAATAAAAATGGTGCGCTACTCTCGTTTCACACGAATTTTGGCAATCTCTGGTATCGTGACAGGGTGCTTGGTTTTACTAAATGTCGCTTGGACATTTACTTGGGCACACGATGCGGGTGTGCATGAAGAAAGTGCTGTTCACACGCATGACACGTCGGATCATGGACACTCTAACGGCGGTCACGCCGGTCATGAGCAAAGCCAAGAAAATACGGTGATACTCACCGATAAAGCAAAAGTCAACATCGGTTTAAAAACTGCCGGGGCTGATGTTCGCACAATTGAGAGGGGTGTGCAAGTTACCGGAAATGTAATCGCCCACCCCGCCAGGCAGACCGTTATCACACCGAGAATCGGTGGTATCGTAAGGCACATCTATTTCAGTCTCGGCGACTCGCTCAAAAAGGGCGATGTCCTACTTGAATTGGAGAGCCTTGACTTGCAAATGGCACAGATTGAACTAATTGAGGCAATAGCTCAACAGAAATCGTTAGTCGCCAAATTGGAAAGGTTGACGGAAGTTTTTGCCAAGCAGATTCGGCGCGAATTGCAAACTCGGCAAATTGACTACTTGGAATCGCGTTCCGAGTTGAAGCAGATGGAAGTGGCAGTTCACAAACGCAAAGCCCTTGCTGTGACGAAGACCATCTCAGCACTAGAACAGATGCGCTTTAGGTTGGTCAAAGCCGATGTTGAACTCCGATTACTGGAGGTCACGCTCAAGAGGACTGAAACCCTCGCAGAAAAGCGCATTTCGGCGCAAAAGGAAGTAATCGCTCAACAGGCAGAATACAAGAAAGGGAAAAATGAGCTGGCAGATGCGAAGCGGCAATTCCAGATTCTCGGTGTCAGCGAACGGACACTAACAGAAATCCTTCGCGATGGGGGGGAAGCCCCAATTCTATCGCTACTGGGTATAGACACATTAGACTCGGATCAGACAATGGCTAGCAATAGCGGAACCTTGCTGGAAACATACGCAATGCTCACTGAAGAAGGGGCGGATTTGGTTGATGCAATCGCGGCGTACAAAATCGCGGCTATTAAGGTTGCAGCGAACAAACAACGCGCATTGGCTGCTGGTTTAAGTGAGACACTTCTCGAAACCCTCGCAGAAACCGGCTCAATTGTATCGTTCAACGATTTATCCGCCGAGGAACTTATTGAGATTTACCTTGCCTTCGTTGAGAGTTCGGAAGCGTTAGAAGGACTGCTTCAAATAGAAGAAGCACTTCGCAGTGCTGTCATCACGTTGAACAAGATTCAGCAGAAACTTCGAGTGTTCGGACTCGCACCCGCCGATATTAAAAAGATTACACAAACGGGTCAACCGTCCCCAATATTCTACGTCACGGCACCGGCTTCCGGACAAATCATTAAGCAACATGTGACACTCGGCGCCACGGTTGAAAAAAGCGATATACTCTTCTCAGTACTGAACACCGACATCGTCTGGGTTGAAGGTGAAGCGTATGAAGACACGCTCGCACTCATTCAGGAAAAATTCCAGGTAGGTCTTGAGGTACGCATTCGCGTCACGGCGCATCCCGGTACGATTTTCACCGGAAAAATCTCACACATTTCAGATGCAATGGATCCCGATAAACGTACCGTTCACTTTTGGGCAGAAGTGGACAATGCGGCTCATCAGCTCAAGCCGGGGATGTTCGCGGAACAGACGATTGTCCTTGAAAAAATGGCAGAGGTTTTGAGCGTTCCGTTGAATGCAGTGCTTGAAGACGGAGGGAGCCGTTTTGTTTTTGTTGAGCAAGGATCCGCCTACACTAAGCGTGAAATCGTAGTGGGGTCAGCCGATGACCGGTATATCGAAATTAGGGACGGTTTGTCTCCGGGAGAGCGTGTGGTGATTCACGGACAGCACCAGTTGTTGCGGGCAACCGTGAAGGTCGCCGAAGGGCAACATGCGCACGCGGGGCATTCTCACTAAGTGCGCAAAGGAGGAAGAATTAATGTGGTCGAAAATCACGGAGGTTGCGCTCAAAAATAGACTTCTAACCGTCGTATGTACAATTGTGATAGTTATCATCGGCTTCAGGATGTTTGGTTCGGCACCGATTGATGTCTATCCCGACATCAATCCACCGCGCATTACCATCTTAACCGAGGCGCACGGCTGGTCCCCGGAAGAGATGGAAACCTTAGTCACCTTACCTATCGAGAGTACGATTAACGGTGCGCCGTATGTTGCACGGGTTCGGTCCTCCTCTGCCATCGGCTTGTCGCTGGTGTTCGTTGAATTCGACTGGGGAATGGACATTTTTCTGGCGCGGCAGATGGTCTCTGAACGACTTCAACTCGTTGCACCAAATCTGCCTCACGGTGTAGACGCACCGATTATTTTGCCGACTTCCTCCCTTTTGGGCGAGATCCTAGAATACGCGGTCGTTGATGAAACCGGAAAATTTGACAAGATGGAAATGCGAGATCTCGCAGATTGGGTCATCCGCTATCAACTGCAATCCCAAGGCGGTATCGCCAATGTAATTAACATAGGCGGCTACGTGAAACAATACCAGGTCTTCGTTAATCCTGAACAGTTGATTAACTATAACCTCTCGCTGGAAGATGTTGCGCATGCGCTCGCGAAAAGCAACGAAAACTCTGCGGGCGGGTTCCTTATCAAAGACACCCGTGAGTTAATGATTCGCGGGTTGGGGCGGATTTCAACAGTTGCCGACATCGAAAATGTTGTTATTGATGTGCGGGGACACAGCACAGCGATTCTCGTCAAAGACGTTGGAAAGGTGAACATCGGTGAGCTGCCAGAAATTCGCCGCGGGGCAGGAAGCCGCAATGGGCAAGAAACCGTATTAGGCAAGGTGGTTAAGCAACCGGGGGTCAATACGTTGAGCCTCAGCGACAAAGTGGTTTCCATCTTGAAGTCGCTCGAAAAGTCGCTGCCTAAAGGTATCAAGATTAAAGTTGAGTACGCGCAAGCCGACCTGATTCGGCGTGCTGTGGACACTGTCAAAGATGCTCTGCGTGACGGTGCAATTCTCGTTGTTCTGATTCTGATTATCTTCCTGTTCAACATTCGCACAGCACTGATTACGCTGACTGCTATCCCACTCTCCTTAATTATGGCAGTCATCGTGCTGATTTCGCGGGGGGATACACTCAATATCATGACGCTTGCAGGTTTGGCGATTGCCGTTGGAATGGTAGTTGACGATGCGATTGTCTACGTCGAAAATATCTTCCGACGATTGCAGGAGCATTTTCGGCGTAGCTACAGAGGCGAGGCAACCGATGAAACACCTACGCAGGTTGTAAAACGTGCAAGTGATGAGATTCGGTCATCTATTGTTTTCGCGACGCTGATTATCATCCTCGTTTTTGTGCCGCTGTTCAACCTGAGCGGTATGGAGGGCAGGATGTTTCGCCCGCTTGGATGGGCCGTTGTCATTTCAATGGCAGCATCGCTGCTCGTCGCGCTAACGGTTGTTCCTGTGTTAAGTGACCTGCTGTTGACACGTTTCCGAACGCGGCGCACGCAAGAAGAATCTCAATCGGAAATGTCACGCACGAAGGAGAGCCCCGTGGTTGTTTGGATTAAACGGGCTTATCGTCCTATTCTCTCCATGGTCATACGGCTGCGCTGGGGTGTTGTCGCGTTGGCGATGTTGCTGATAGTTTTGACAGTGGCGGCAATACCCCGCTTGGGTCGCGAATTTTTGCCCGTTATGGACGAAGCCACTTTTACTATCGCCGTTCTTTCACCACCAGGAACCTCGTTGGGAGAATCCACACGTATCGGGCGTGAGATGGAAACCAAACTCTTAACGCTCCCACAGGTGACAAGCGTCAGTAGCCGCACCGGGCGAGCAGAAGCCGATGAACACGCCCACAGTGTGGATACCCACGAGATCGTTGTGAACTTCATTCCCCCCGAGGAACGAGAGAAAACACGTGAGGAACTCCTTACCGAGGTGCGCGCTCTGCTATCTGCGGAAAACTTTCCCGGTGTGCTGGTGTCCGTCGGTCAGCCGATTCAACATCGCCTTGACCATCTCTTGTCGGGTGTTAACGCACAAGTGGCATTGAAACTGTTTGGGCCAGACCTCAACACACTCAGACAGAAAGCTGAGGAGATTCGGGCGGTTATCGCGGAAATTCCCGGGGTGGTGGATCTGTGGGTGGAGCAACAGGTACAAGTAGAGCAACTCCAGATTCAGGTCAAGCGACGTGAAGCGGCTCGCTACGGCTTACGAGTTGAAGACGTAACGCATTTCGCAGAGAGTGCATTCAAAGGCGAAGCAGTTAGTCAAGTCATTCAAGGACAACGGCAATACGCACTCGTGATTCGGATTGACCCGACGCTTGTCAAGACCGTCGAATCCGTTCGAGACCTAAAACTCAGAACACCTTCCGGGACATTCGTTCAGTTAAAACAGGTCGCTGACGTTGGCATTGGGTACGGGCCGAATACCATCAATCGCGAGAATGTTTCTCGGCGGATAGTGATTCAGTGTAACGTACAAAATCGTGACCTCGGTAACTTTATTGCTCAAGTTCAACGGGAGATTAACGAACATATTGACCTGCCCGAGGCGTACTTCCTCACCTACGGCGGACAGTTTGAAAGTCAACAGGCAGCGCAAAAACAGATTCTGATTCAAACCGGCTTTGTCCTCGTCGGCATCTGTATTCTGTTGTATCTTGCATTGGATTCAATGCGGCTTGCATTGCTGGTGATGCTAAACCTGCCGCTGGCGTTAATCGGTGGTGTCATCAGCGTTTTCCTCACTGGCGGCGTGTTGAGTATTCCGTCTATGGTGGGTTTTATTCTTCTGTTCGGCATCGCCGTGCGGAATGGCATTATCTTGGTGACGCACATCAACACCCTGCGTGCAGAAGGAATGTCACTCTACGACGCCGTGTTAAAGGGGTCCGAAGAACGCATTAGCCCAGTGTTAATGACAGCGTTGACCACGGGGCTAGGGATGTTGCCGCTCACACTTGCGCACGGTTCAGGTGCGGAACTTCAGAAGCCGCTCGCAATCGTCATCAGCGGTGGGATGATAACCGCGACACTCTTGACGCTGCTCGTCCTACCGGTGATGTATTACATTGTCGAAAAACGCAGGTAGTGTATATGCAGCAGCGCCCGTCTACGATAACAGGGAAATCCTTCTTTCGTCTTGATTTTTCCGCTGAAATCCGTTCTAATTTAAAGAAAGCGCGATGTTCTTTTTCGGGGAAGCGATCGTAGGCAAAATGAGTTGTGTCCTCAATAAAACAGTTATGTCTCATTTATGTCACACATGCACCGCCCGCCGACGGGCTTAAACTGAGTACGTTTCTCAACTTGGATCTGCCCAATTTCGAGGGGGCAAAGATTTCTGCCGTGATGAGACGTCAGGACTTCCCTTGTAGTTGCGCGCGGACTTGTTGATGATCCGTACTTCGGCGAACTGAGTCCAATGGTCGAATCCCTTGGTTTTACGCACCGGTTGCTAAATCTATATTCAATATCGCTTCGGTTAGCCTTCGGAATAACATTGGCATCACAATTGCCCAACGTCCGGCAAACATCCAAAATCGGAGAGTATTGCCTTATGGTAGATTTATGGTCTAATTTTGCCAACCGAAAGAGTGGTAGCAATTAAACCCCGTTGTGGTCTTGATTTGACAGGCATGTGAAGATGTTCCCTCTATCGGTAAATGCGTAATCTACCATTATGTGAATACTTTCCAAAAACAGGAGACAGTCATGACTTTTCCAAGATTGGTCAAACGTGTATGCGAAATGTTGATTTTGTTGAGTGTACTGTTCGCCAATGACGCGCCGTGGACAGAAGCCGCTGAGGACGAAGACGAAATTGGTGACGTGTTGATTGTCGAGGATGTGCGCGGTGTTGAGATTGGCGGTGATTATTTGTGGCTCTCAACCGGCGCAGGAGTCAGCCGGTACAATTTTGATGCAAAAACGTGGGATTTTTTCACAACGAAGGATGGGCTCATCAGCAATCAAGTGAATTGCACCGCGATCGAGTGGAAGCAAGGGGTTTTCGGGCGAAAACCGTCCGGGCACGTGTGGTTTGGAACAGATTCTGGGCTATCAATTTTTGACATGAATCGAGACGAATAGCGAAGCTATACCATCAAAGATGGGCTGATTGCAAACAAAATTCGGTGTATTTCGGCGCGTGGTGACTGGATCTGGGTGGGGACTGAAAAGGGTGCGAGTGCGTTTCAATGGAAGAGTAATCGGTGGCGCTCTTATACAGATTTTAAGGGCATTGAAAGCACATCTGTCACGGCAATCCATCACGATTCAAAGTACGTGTGGCTCGGCACGACCGGGGGACTATCGCGGTATAACATCAAGCAAAACAAGTGGGAGTATTTCACCAGACAGACCGCCTTTTGGGTGGGAACCCGAGGTGGCACTAGATCGCTTTCACACCCGCGGGGCAATTCAATCATGGACATTCTGGGTGATTCTGTTAATGACATTAAGGAGAGCGGCGATAGTGTCTATATTGCGACGAATTCGGGACTTATCCGCATCACCAACAAGAAATTCGAGGCCGCCACAAAGTTCCACAACGAGGACATGGCATATGGCAAACTGAAAACATTGCAATCGAATGCACTGGAACCGCTTCTAGGCTCTATGCCGTCAAGCAGCCATCGATTGACAGAAGATCAACTTCGTGCTGCCGAATTAGAGCATGAACGCGCTGAGCGTTCTTTCGATAAACGGGAGGTAGATGCGTGGAAAATGCTCGGCTGGGAAGTTTTCAGGCCGTCGAGTGCCGTACAGAATCGTGATACACGGGAATTGATACCGAATCAGATTGAAGCTCTCGCGGTCTCAGCAGGCAGGGTCTGGATGGCGACGAAAAATGGTCTCCTGAACTTCGATACGAAACTTGGAACAATGCAATGGTTCCATCAAGACATGGGATTGGCATCTAACGAGATTAATTCTCTCGCCGTCAAAATGAGTCAGTTCAATCCCAAAACCGAACGGTGGCAAACTTACACCAACGAAGATGGCTTAGGTGTGGGGACGCTTACCTGTCTTGATGTTGTGGGCAACTACCTATGGATTGGTAGTGACCAAGGGATTTCGCGGTTCAATAAATCTAACAATACGTGGGAATACTTTCGGGCAGCAAAAAGCGGCTTAGTTGCCGATGAATTTACGAAAATTTTGGTCGATGGTAAGTCGATTTGGGTGGGCACCACACGCGGCTTGAACCGCTACGACAACACGACGCATGAATGGATCGCATTCTCAAGTCGGTTTGGGCTGTCCAATAACGAAATCACAGACCTTGCTGCAGGTTCGCAACACCTCTGGGTTGGTACGGAGAATGGGCTATCGCGGTACGATAAATCGACGCAGAAATGTCATACTACTCCTGCCTTTGAAGGAATGTCGATTCTGGCGTTAGATGAATCCGACGGGATAATCTGTGTTGCAACCGAAATGGGGGTTCATCTCCGCGATGACGAAACTGGTGAAACGTGGCAGAAACTTGAAATCGACCCCGATGCGAGTATTGATGTCATCGCCCTTGACGACGGGGTACTTTGGGGCGGCGGCTGGCGAAATTTGAGACGATACGACTTCTCATTCGGGTAAACGCGGAAATTCACGGACGATGATGCGCCGGGGCTTTCGAATGTACGCATTCACGATATCCACCCTTCGTATGAATATGTCTGGGTCGTGACGGATGGCGGCATGTACCGGTACATCAAGCGCACCGATTCGTGGTGGACATACGCGCCAAGCCGCGAGGGATCAGCCGATACGATAAAACGACGGATACTTGGCGCAACTATACAACCCGCGATGGACTTCGGCACAACTATGTGTCGAGCTTGTTGTTAGTGGGAAATGAACTGTGGTGCGGAACATACGGTGGTGTCAGCCGATACAACTTGGTCTTAGACCGGTGGACATCCCTGACCACTGCCAATGGGCTTTGCGATAATGGCGTTAACGCACTCACGCTAGATGGAAACAACCTGTGGATAGCGACACAGAGCGGCGTATCGCGTTTCGACACCAAAGCGGGGAAATGGCAAACACTGACACCAGCAGATGGTCTTCCCGATGATGTTGTTTGGTCGGTCGTGGTTGATGGGGCTGACATCTGGTTCGGCACGAATCGGGGGGCGGTGAAATATTCACACGATGAGAATCGGTGGACAACCTACACTACCGATGACGGGTTAATCAACAATATTGTCACCTCAATCAGTGTTGATGAGAAGTACATCTTCCTCGCAACGCCGGGCGGTGTCACAATGTACGACAAAGAGGTCGAATCCCTGACACCTTATTCACAGGCCGATGGTCTCGCCGCCCCGGACGCCAAAAGCATCGGTTCAAAGGAGAAATACCACTGGATCGGTACCTCCGAAGGCATAACGCTTTACAATCAGATTACTGACCTGTCCCGTGATTTTACCGAGGCGCAGGGACTCCCTTCCAACGATGTCCAAGTCATCGCGATTGATGGCGATGAAATATGGTTCGGTACGAACGCCGGATTAGCCCGACATCACTGGGTTCGAGGCAATTGGATAACCTATTCGGAAGCCCCCGCAGATATCGGATCCACCGCGTCTGAATTGATCGACAACAACATCAAAGTCGTTGTGTCGGATGGTGATTATCTGTGGGTGGGTACGCGGCTCGGCTTAGCTATTTATGATAAAATCTCGCACACATGGCGTATAGCGACTTTAGCTGTTCAAACAGCTCAACCGAATAATATAACCGCCGATTTAGAACAGCGTGCGGCTGCAAGTGTACAGGCGATTGAATCCGCGCTACAAGCCAGAAATCCTACCCGAACTCAGAAGGTTTACGTCGATTATCATCCAGAAAACGCGCGTGAGAAGGCGATTGCAGCTATTCACCACAACATGACGGAGAAGAGGACTCTGCAGCCGGGTGACCCAACTGTGCCATCGCCGTTTATAAAGGTCAAAGTTGAATTCCCGCCGGTGCCGACCATCCGTTCAATCGCCGCCCGTCCTCGGTCAACTCTGGCTTGGCACAGAAGCGGGCGTTATCATCTACAATAAAGCCACAGATGCAGCAACGGAAATCCATCCCCTACTCCCGTGGGTGCGTGATATTCAGTATCAAGAGGGCAAGGTTTGGGTGCTCAGTGACCACCAAATTGCAATCTATGACCGGAAAGCGGGCTCTTGGATATTGATGACAAATGGTCAAGTCGTCGAACACACACAGATGCCGACCAGTATGGCAGTGACTGAACGCTTAGAAACTACGCCCGAAGATATGGGGATTTACAACTGCACAGCGATGGCGTTTCTAAACAACCAACTCTGGCTCGGGCGGGAAAACGGGTTGAGAATCTTTGAAACGGATTCTCAGCGAATGACGTTGGAACACAGATTTTAAGTCCCTCAATATCTGAAGAATTCCGAAATCACCGCGCTGGCATCGGACCCTGAAAACATGTGGGTCGGCACGAGTCAAGGCGTATTCCGGTATCACTCACCGCAAGGGCGATGGGAGACGTTCACAATGCTCGACGGACTCATCGGAAACGGCATCAGCACAATCACCACTGGCAATAAATACGTCTGGGTCGGCACTGCCGGATAAGGACTCAGCCGATACAACCGAGCCACAAAACAGTGGGAGGGATTCAACATTGACGATGGCTTGTCCGACAACAACATCCGCAGCATTAGCCTCGATGGGAAATACGTCTGGATTGGCACATTTTCCGCTGGCGTTTGTCGTTACGATCTGTCAACTGAACTGTGGACAACCTTTCGGACCGATGATTATCGTGCGTTCGCAAGCGAAAGATAGAATGTCGAAAAGGACATGCTCTTCTTCCCAATAAGATTGAGGCACTTAGATTCTGGAGAGTGAAAGCGGATTGCTTCTCAATTGGTTTCTCCGTAAACGAGGCGAGTACAGCGTCAGATTAAGTATTGACAACGTTCGCAGGCAAGACTTCCTAGCACTCGATTCTCGGGACACGGCTGGTCCAACCTACGGCGGACTGTTCTAAACCTGTTTTACGCTGTACACGGGGCTAGGAACCGAGAAACCAAAACGTCTTTGAGTATCTCCTAATGTATTGTACTCTTTTTCGGCAAATTGGTCGTTTGAATTATATTCGGGCAAAGAGGAGACGCCTGAAAGGACGCGGCAATTTCGAATTGCTCCAAAGACGCCCCAAGTTTTCTCCTGGACGCAAAAAAGACGCGGTAGTTACGCCGCGCTTATCGACAGTCGCCCGTCGGCGGCGAATTGTCACAGCAGCGTGGCTGTTGTCATTGGTGCTGAATGCGCTCGTCCTTATTTGGGTGGCGATGTTGCCTACACTGCAGCCGGTCGCAGAGACTGCACTGCAAGTTGATGTCGTGTCATTGCCGAAGCCATCACCTCTGAAACGTCGTGCCAAGCCACACCGGCAAGTAACTGCTGTCGAGTTGGCTCAACAGAGCCCGATTGACCGGCGTGTTACTGCGGTGTCACTTCGCCCAGGACCGCTGACGACGCAAACGGCGAAGATCGTTCACTCCCCCGCTCAGGTAGCCTTGAATCCGCTGGCGGAAACCGCATTCCAAGGGAACAAAGAGATAGATGCGGATGCGGTTTCCCACCCCAATTTGTCAGTGGGTGGTTCACCGATAGTTGGACGCTCAAACCTTGAGGGAACGGTGAGCGCTCCAAATCGCGCGACCGGCATCCTTGACAAAATTCAGCGTAAGGCGAGGAACACGGCTCAGGTAGAGGTGCGCGGTTCCGGTCGAGAGATTTCCGGCTATTACAACATCGTCGTGGTCCAATACGAAGACACGGCAGATGCCATTCGTACCCAAGCCTTGAGCCGCTTGGTGTATGCAATGAATAGATGGACGAACATACGGACACAACTTTTGTCTGAGACGATGCCGCTCGCCTCTCCTGAGATTCACCAGATTCCGTTGGTGTACATCGCCGCACGGGATGCTTTCACCTTCTCTGAGAAGGAGCGTGCGAACCTCCGAAGCTATTTGCAGAGCGGTGGAACACTCCTTTTTTCGGACGTATCAACCGCTTGGGGGATTGATGGCCCTGTGGCAAACTCCATTCGCTTCGAGGTCTAGAAGATTGTCGGAGAAACAGCACGTTTCGTACCGATTAACAGAGAGGATGCTCTCTGTCACAGCTTTTTTGAATTTAAGAAAGGCGCACCGCACGTCGTAAAAAAACGCGGCGAATTTTACGCTCTCCGACTCAACGGACACATCGCCGTGTTCTACGACGCCGCTGGAATTGGCTTGAAGTGGGGAGAAAATGCTGATAATGACAAGTGGCTAGAATGGGGCGTGAACCTGATTGTCCACACCCTCGGCGGCGAAAGAGAACCGCAATAAGCCATCGCGCAGGCTGAAGCCGACTCGAAAATGGTCCAATCTTTCAGGCAAGACAGGAACGAAATAACTCAAACTAGGCTTTTAATCTTCTCTCTATTTGCCATTCTCTTGACTCATAATGTAGACGGGGTGTCCCAGTCCCGCCCCGTTTCAGGGCAGGTAATTGATGCAGAGACGGAGAAACCGATTGCGGAGGTCCAAGTAACGCTTGTTGCCGCGGGATGGACTTTACTATCTCAAACCGATGAAGCTGGTCAGTTTCGGTTTGATGAAATCGCACCAGGGACATGTGCGCTTCAATTCACTTGTGTTGGCTATGAGATGTTAAATCAGGAGATTGCTGTCGATGCCGATCCGATAGCGATTGTCGCCAAATTGAAGCGCAGTCTGTTCCAGCTCGGAGAAATTGTTGTCACACCTAGTGACGAAGAACTGGCTCAGTTCGAGAAAACAACCGACCTTAGGCTTTCAGAGCAGAAACTAAATCAAAAAATGGGAGCAACCATCGCCGAGACACTTAGCGGGGAGGTAGGGATTGCCCAGCGGACGATGGGTCGAGCGATAGCGCGTCCAGTCGTCCGGGGCATGGGCGGCGACCGACTGCTTATCCTCGAAGATGGCGGGCGCTCCGGCGATAAATCGGCATCCTCAGCGGACCATGCGGTTGCGATTGACCCTACCACGGCGACAAAGATTGAGATTACACGTGGCCCGGCGTCGCTGATTTATGGCTCAAGTACACTCGGCGGTGTCGTCAATGTCAAGCGCGAAACCATCCCACCAACCCTCCCCAACCACCCAACGATAAATCTCACATTTCAGAGTGAATCGGTCAACTCAGGGCTGACCGGGACGACTGGAGTGACGATTCCGATTGGTGACCTCGCCTGGCGGCTGGAGTTAAACCGCCGTCACGCCGACAATACTCACACGCCCATCGGAATTTTAGAAAACACGTCGCTCTCGAACGCCAGTTTTTCAACCGGTGCTTCAATGGTAAAGGATTGGGGGCACATTGGAATTTCAGGGGGGCGCTACCGTTCAGATTACGGAATCCCCGGTTCGCCCGAGGGACACATTAAAGGCGTCTCCATCGACCTCGATCGCCAGCGGTATGAGGGCAATTTGGAATACGCGTTTGAGGAGTCGTTTCTTGAGAAGTTGAAGTTGCATTCGACCTACACGCGCTATCAGCATCAGGAGATTGAGTCGAACAACACGCTCGGCGTTGAGTTTGGTGTATTGACATACAACACGTCCGCGTTGGCACACTTGCGCGGTGATGCAGTCGCAGGGATTTGGAGTGAGTATCGTGACCATGCGACAGGCGGATTTTACTGGACGCCGCACGCGCGGGAGATGTCTTTGGCGGGATTCTATTTCAAACAGAAACGACACCACGACTTCACGCTACAAGGTGCGATTCGTTATGACATCAGACGAGTTGAGCCGTTTGTGGAGGGTGCTGTCATTCGCGCAGGAAGGGTGCAACGACGGGACTTTGGTGGTGTGTCTGGAGCCGTCTCTAGTATCTATCACTGGAACGACAACTTGAGGTTGGGCGCCACTCTGATGAGGACGTTCCGCACACCGGGAATCGAAGAACTCTTTTCAGATGGACCGCATCTCGCAGTTTACTCCTACGAAATCGGTAACGCCGAACTCGGTTCGGAGGATGGCTTCGGGACGGAGGCGTTCTTGCGATATTCGGGTAATCGAGTGAAACTAAATATCGCCGTTTTTCGCAACCAGATATACGGTTATCTGATTCCGACCAACACAGGCGAAAGGGAGTGGGGTAGCGGTGCGGCGGGCTGGCTGTGGATTCATCAATACCGTGGACAAGACGCTATCCTTGACGGTGCCGAATTCAGTATTGACGCCGAAATTATACCGCGATTCCAAGCAGAGGCGAGCATGAGTTACGTCAAAGGCACTTTGGCGACCAGCAAATTGCCGCTTGAACGCATCCCGCCGCTCAACGGTAAAGTGGGGCTAAGATATGTCACGCAGCCGCTAAACTTGCACCTCACAGCGCGATTTTCAGATAATCAGCAGCGGCTCGGGGAGTTTGAAGAGGAGACCGACGGGTACATCGTCTACGATGCGGGCTTGCAGTTGACATTTCCGAGGTGGCGACTTCAGCATAAATCCGTTGTCGTAGTCGAGAATATCTTCAACACCGAATACCGCCAACACCTTTCGAGAATCAAATCGGTGATGCCGGAGCCGGGACGTAACATCAAGTTCCTGTATAGGCTAATGTTTTAGGGTGGAGAAAGAGAGTTGAGAAGGCGTAAGATTTAGTCAACGCGGAACTCCTTTTTCACACCGTTAACGATGACAAGGTAATTACCGGGCGGAAAAGTCCCGATATAAACTCGCTCTCGAATATCTGTCACGACCTTCGTGCAAATTCTATCCTTGCTGCGTTTGGTCGTCATCTCAATTGTGACAGTGTTTCCTTCTCTCGATTGATGCGTCTCATGGCGTGTGGTACAGCCGTCCGGTAGATACCCAATGACCTCCGCGGAAACTTGAACCGGTAGACTCTCTGCAATCAGCACCACAACTTCTCTGACGGGCATATCGGTAATAATCCAGCTATCATCATGGCTGTCTCCGTTTGGTGGTTCACCGGCATTGTCAAGAATTTTATCAATGACGTTCAAGCAACCGATGCAGTGCATCAGGATCAGGATTGTGACGATCCACAGGATTGGCTGAGGCAACCGGAGGCGGATAGTTTTCATGACAAATTCTCTCGGTGTGAAAGCCGCTTATTTAGGTTTACAGTATTTAGCATACGTTAGTAGAAGAGGAATGTCTAGAAATAACAAATAATACAGTGAAAACGGCCGCTCATAGCGCACAGCATAGGTCTTCTCTGTCATGGTTCTCTAACCCATTGCATTTTCCGCCAATAAGACGAACTATGTGACCGATGTTCCGATAAACTTAGCGCCCCTGCCAACGATCCGGCTCTGGATTTTTCTGAACTTGGTGGAACAGATCCGCCCACTCATTTGAGCCATCGTCGTACCACACCTCCAAACGCGCACCTTCTACCTGGGCTTCTCCCTCACCGTCATTGAAATAGTTGAGGCGATCGCCCTCCATATGGATACAACTGCCATCTGGATATGCAGCGGTCTTGATGATTCGCGGTTCTGGATGTATGTAAAACCCTTCCGCATCGAGCTCTTCGTCGGGCACGCGGTATTTTTCGATGGCATCTTCATCAACTTCAACGCCTAAGCCCGGATCGTCCGGAACCCTGTGGCATCCGTCAACGATTTCGATTGGCTTTTTCAGTAGGTGATGGCTGTAAAGGTTTAGGCAGGTAATCGCGGGCCACGTAGCGTGGGTAAGCACCGCGCCCAGATGACCTGCCCAAGTTGTTGTCAGCCCGTTTCCCACAATCTGCAACCAGAAAGGCAAATCTGCCTCCGCGCTCAACAACCCTTGTCGCACGACGGTGGATTTTCCGCCGCTGATGACGTACCCGTCGCACACAGACTCACGGATGTTGACGGTGTAGGGTGGCGAGCCGAAGTGCATCGCGATCGGGCGGTCTATCGCCTCACGAATCCGTTTGTTGTCCGCTACATTTTCCTGCGGTATTGGTGATTCGAACATCGCCACGTTGTCGTATTTAACCAACTTCTCCATGATAGGAATGGCGGTTGCTGCATCACGGAAGGAGCTGTTTGGATCTAGATCGAGTTTGAAATCCGGCGGGACAACCTTGCAAATCGCATCAACCTGTTCGACGATATCCCACCACGGACGCGGCTTATTCTTGAAGCTGGTATAACCGCTCTCCACGGCATCCTTGGCTTCAGCCGCCCAATTTTGTGGTGATGCGTCAATTGACCACCACGAAATTGGCGTGGAATCCCTCACCTTCGTCCCAAGTAATTCATAGACCGGCACTCCCAGGATTTTGCCTACAACATCGAAAAGTGCCATCTGCAAACCCGCGCCAAGAGAATCGTCGTTCATCAGTTTGGCAGGGCTTTCACCCAAGACACGCTGTACACTTTCGTCAGTGGGGCGTCCATAGGTGTAATGAATCACTGTCTCGCCCCATCCAACATGCCCGGTATCGGTGGTCACTTTGCACAACTCCAATATAGACCAGTTATATACCGTTGATACGCTCTCAATGGTAATTTGGCTCTGCCGAGGCGTAAACGGCACATCAACGACAGTACGTTCGACATCAATGACTTTCATGTGTTCCCCTTTCTCCGATTAACCTTTCGGAATATCTGAAAAGTGAAACTGGGTTGAAATTGGAAACGAGTTGGTTTCATGATTAACCTTTCGGCGTGTAAGCGGGGTATATTGGTTTACGGTTTAGAATACGTCGGTAAAATCGGAATGTCAAGGTATAACAAGGGGCACAGAGAAAATGCCCGCCATCGCGCAGCGCATCGGTTTCACATACAGGGACATCTTCCATCTTTCCAAAGACGTATCGAATTTGTTGATTGACGTAACCTCCTGAGTTATGATTAACTAGCACGTGTCAGTATCAGGTACAAGTTAGGTTGCATTACGTTGAGCCACAAATCGTGCCGAATTTCTTATTCCCGATTCGATCGGGGTAAAGGAGAATAGGCCAATGAAAACTGCAGCGTTTTTTTACCCTATTCACCTGGATTTGATGCTGCGTTTCCACACTCAACCTGGAATATGGAAGATGTAAAGCACGATACGTAATGCGTAGGCTGGACTCTGATTTAATAGGGAAAAATTTGGCATATCAATGAATCAACATTTCGCAATACCGATGGATCAATCGGTACCATCCCGCTCTTTTATATTCCACGCTTCACATTTCGCACTTTACATGTTACTGTGTTTCTACTGCTTGTTCGGGTTGGGATCAATCGCTTATAGCAAAGCCGCAGAACCGAACGCGTCCCGAACGGATCAAGGTTCGAAGGAACTTGCCGATTACCCCAATCAACTGGTGCGGGATGGAGAATTGATAATCCTCCCAGATCACGGAGTGGTTTACATCGCGGCTGACTTTCATGCGCATTGGCGTGACTTTAATCAGTGGCTTGACCGAACCAAATTAATCTCTCAAATTGAATCGGGAGCGGATGTCTACGGACTCATCCTCGGTGATGTTGTGGACCACAAACCGGACGATCCGATTTTTGAACCGTACGGTGACTCAAGGATTGTTGACAGACTGATGCAACTCCAGAAACAGCTCGGAGCATTAGGGAAGCGGTTGATTTACCTCAAAGGCAATCACGAGTTCGAAGCCGCGAATACCTATGCGATGCTCAAGAAAGGAGGAATGAACGCAGCCAACCGAGAGCAACTAATTGATGCGCTTTATCGCAGTCCGCAAGGCGGCTATTTCCAGCAATTCAATTTTATCGAACGGATGACGGATGAACAGTATAATTACTTGCTCGACCTCCCAACCATTGCCATAGGGAAAAACGGTTTCGTTGGCGTTCACGCTGGTACTTCAGGTTCCGCTAAATGCCTTTCTAGTCTCGCACAACCAAGTTCAAAGGTACTTGGAGAATTGCTTTGGGGTCGCCCTGTTGTTGCACAGGCTGGCGGATACACGCCTGCAGAAACGGACAACTTCCTTCAACAAATCGGCGGTAGCTTGTTAATCGTTGGGCACACACCGCTGGGGTATCTTCCAAAGAAAAATGTCAAAGATGGCGTGGCGAGGTTGGGCAAACGTCAACTTGTTTTCACTACCGGTTACGGAGCATCCCCGGGCATACCGACCTATCTTGTCATCAATCTCTCCAAACGCAATGAATCGGTCGCAGAGCTGCAATATGAGGTGGAAATTCAACCGTTGTATCGGAAAATGAAGAAGAGATAGGGCAAGATGCTAGCTCGGTTCCTGATCGATTGCCGCATCACCAAATTAAGACGGATTGCACTGTCTCGTAATGAACCTGTCGCCGCCATCATACCGTTCGACGAAACAATCCAGTGCGGACAAAGGAGACAATCCCCTCAGTCGACGCGACTCTACCGATTCCCTGTCCGCAAGTTGACGTGTACAAAGCGATATGTTATAATTTAAACAGCTTGAGTTGGGTAGATGATCGCGTTTCGAACAACTCGGAATGAGGAAAGTCCGGGCTCCGCAGGGCGGGGTGCTGGGTAACACCCAGGAGCGGTGACGCTATGGAAAGTGCAACAGAGAGTAGACTACAACGCGCTATGCGTTGTACAGGTGAAACGGTGCGGTAAAAGCGCACCAGTCCCGGTGGTGACATCGGGAGCTAGGTAAACCCCACCTGGAGCAAGGCCAAATAGGAGGACGTATATAGGTGTGCCCGCCTAGTCCTCGGGTGTGCCGCATGAGGTTGATGGAAACATCAATCCCAGATGAATGATCGTCACCCCGATGCGCGAAAGCAAATCAGGGAACAGAACCCGGCTTATTCCCAACTCAAGCGCTTTTTGTGAGCCCGTAATTTCTTAGTAGGCTAACAAGGATACTTTAGGTCTAGTTTACACCGATCTCCACACACTCTGTTAGGCAGGATGGACTTCCCGCTGCACGGGATTTCGTACAGGTTTTGGCATTAAATTCAGCCATCCAAACCTCCCCAAACAGATAATCAAGAGGATTATGAAACTGAGGATTGCCAACCACATTACATTACTGCTTGCATGCTCCCTATTTGTAGCCACACCGCAATCCAGCATAGGCAATCGCGATGATGCGCATTACAAAGCCGAGCGCGACAAGATGGTAGCGACACAAATCGACCAGCACGGCGTCAGGGACGGTCGGATCGGTGTGAAGGACAGTCGAGTTTTAGACGCAATGCGGCGTGTGCCTCGCCATGAATTTGTCCGTGACGCGGACAAACCCCACGCCTACTTGGATCAACCCTTGCCGATCGGATACGATCAGACAATCTCACAACCATATATTGTCGCATACATGACCGAACTTCTGAAACCCAAAAAAGAGCACAAAGTCCTCGAAATTGGCACAGGGTCAGGGTATCAAGCGGCGGTTTTGGGGGCGTTGGTGAAACACGTTTATACAATTGAGATTATTAAGAAATTGGGTCAACAGGCAAAGATTCGACTCGAGCGCCTCGGGTACAAAAACGTGACGGTAAAGATTGGGGATGGCTACTACGGTTGGGAAAAACATGCACCATTCGACATCATTATCATTATCGTCACCGCCGCTGCAGATCACATTCCGCCGCCCCTGGTACGTCAACTCAAGCCGGGAGGGATAATGTGCGTTCCGGTCGGCGGGCGATTTCAGGTACAAACCCTGATGCTCGTGCAAAAAGAAGCCGATTGTTCTATCGTAACCAAACAGATGATGCCCGTCCGGTTTGTTCCGTTGACGGGAAAACATTAATGCTTGCAGAGGTATTTTGAATAGGAAAACAGAGTTTTGAAAATTGAAACGTCAGATTCCTACCCTAATGCTCAATGAAAAAGAAGAGGAATTGGAAACCTGTTAATCTGGACAAGGTGAAGACCTATTCCATTCGCGATCGAATCAACAAAGTGTCAGTCCGCGATTTTGCCGCTCCGCTTTCAGCGCACACAGGGATAGGGGAATATTTATCATGCTTGCCCAAAATCCTTAAAGCAGCGGATCTCCTGAAACTAGTAGATCTAATCGCTTCAGCCTATCAACGGCAAAAGCCAATCATCGTCATGGCGGGCGGACATGTGGTCAAGTGTGGGTTGAGCACAGTTCTAATCGATTTGATGGAGCGCGGTGTCATCACTGCCCTTGTATTCAACGGTGCAACTAGCATCCACGATTTTGAAATTGCTCTCATCGGTGAAACATCCGAGGATGTTGGTGAATACCTTCAAACCGGACAGTTTGGCATGGTCGAAGAAACAGGGCGTTTTATGAATGAAGCGATTTGTGACGCAGTTGCCAAAGGCATCGGAATGGGGGAAAGTCTGGGAAGAAAATTGATCGAGCTAGATGCTCCATATCAGGATAAGAGTCTCCTCATCGCTGGTTGCCGACTCGGCATTCCCATTACAGTCCATGTTGCAATTGGGACGGACATCATTCATCAACACCCGTTGGCAAATGGTGCAGCAATCGGGGAGACCAGCTTCACCGATTTTCGTACACTCACAGCGGTCGTCGCTGAACTCGGGGACGGCGGTGTAACCCTGAACCTCGGTTCTGCAGTGATATTGCCGGAGGTGTTTCTCAAGGCGTTAACAATCGCGCGCAATCTGGGAAATCAGGTCACCCATTTCACGACTGCGAATTTCGACATGATTCAGCAGTATCGTCCATTAGAAAACGTCGTCAAACGCCCAACAAACATCGGCGGAAAGGGGTATACCTTTACCGGACACCACGAAATCATGATTCCGCTTTTGGCGAGCGCCATTGTTGAAAGAATAGAAGAAAGCGCAGAACGGTTACGGACTTAAGTCTCAACCGTTGAATGCGACGCCGTTAAACCCAAGTATTGAGGCATTACAATCGTGCCTGTACAACGCTGAAATACGATAAAAGGACGAGCGGCATCAGTAAAGTTCAAACCATCTCGGACGCACGACTACCCCTCCGTCGATAACCACAGCTTGATTACTCCGCTTGAGCGTGGACAGCAATCTTTATAACCGTTTCATTACCTAGCCGATACTTGCCATCTAACGCATCAAAACCTTCACGGACGCGGGAAAGCGGCAGTTTGTGGCTCACCATGTCAGCGAAGGGAAACTCGTTTTTCTCAAGAATCGGGAGCCCGCGCACAAAATGCTCATCTCGGCTGCCCCAGATAGCCTCTAAACGGACATTATTAACCATCAGCAATTGGTTCGGATTGAAGTCAATCGAGCCGATATCGACAAAGTGGCCCACTTCACAAAACGTGCCGCTGTGCTTAACGTAGCCCAATCCTTCAGGAATCGCTGGTAGAAATCCTGCACACTCAAAGACAACATCCGCGCCGGCGTTTTTGGGCGTATGTGATTTGACTAGCTCGGTACGTTCCGCCACGGACGTTACCTTCTCAATGTCAACAGTTACATCAGCACCCATTCGACTTGCAAGTTCGAGCCGCTCTGCGGGACCGCCAACCATAATCAGCTTCGCAGCGCCGCTAACCTTTGCACAAACCAACGTCACCAACCCTATCGCGCCAGAACCTTGAACCACAACCGTATCTCCAATCTGCAGGTTGGCGCGCATCACGGCATGTACGCCAATGGTGAATGGCTCCGTCATCACAGCTACTTCCGGCAGGACATCTGTTTTGATGAAACAGGTATGCGGAAAACAGAGGTAAATGTAATCGGCGAACCCGCCGCGAAAATGCGGGGGTTTATCGGGATTATATTGGAAACCGTACCCGCCGTAGTCCGTTCCCGGTGCGAATATGACGCGATCGCCTTCGCGAATGGGATTGCCGACGTAGTCTGTCTTTATGCCCTTTCCAATCGCCTCGACTATCCCTACATTTTCATGCCCCAGTAAGACTTCTTCGTCGAACCCTTTCTGCCAGTTGTGCAGGTCTGTTCCACAGATGCCCGCCAATTCCTGACGCAGTAGAACGGTATCCGGTTCCGGATCTGGCACAGGATACTCACGCACTTCGAAATCTTGTCCTTGTGCAATAACTGCTCTGCCTGTTCGCCCCATTATATTTTCTCCTTGTTGCATGCACCTGAAAAGGTTTATAATACGTAACGACACTTACAATTATACTCGAAATCTACCTCCCGAATCAACGAAAAAAGCCGGGCTAGTAATTCGCAATCAATCATAACAGCAGTTGACAGAGGTCAGTAAATCACTAGTCGCTGTTCATCCCAAATGTGAATCACCACATGAAATCAAAACACAAATCTGGAAAAGCGGTTGCCGTTTCAATTATTTTACATATCATCGCCGGTATTGTTGGATTCTTTTTCTGGCCTACCTCTGAACTGTCGTTGGATGAAGGGGCAGTGAGCGCTGTGTTAATGAAGATCGAAAAGCAGAGGATTAAACGGATCAATCGACCTAAAAGGGCTCGGATTCAAAAAGTCGCCGAAACAAACCGTACAACGAACCAACCGAACTTGAAAATCCTGACAAGTAACGCCCCGGTGACTCAGCGAGGGGTAGTTTCAGCAGCGACACCCACAAAGTTAAGTGACGTCGGTTCACTAGATTTCAGCGGCGACAACTTAACCTCCAACTTCGTGAGAATTGCGCCAGGCATGCACGAAGCGGTGAAATCGCCCGTAAAGACAGAGTCGGTTGAGGAAGAGCGTACAAAAAGCCGCTTGGTGAAATTCATTGAGAGGCAAGCAGATTCTCAACAGATTCTCTACTGTGTGGATCTCTCATCGAGCATGCTTGGATTAAATCCGCGAAAACTACAGAAGATTATTGCCATTTTGCAGGATTCGCTGACATTTCTTGAGCCGCATGATCAGTTTAACATCATGACGTTCAGTAGCGAAGTCGAATTTTATCAGCCCAATTTCATCCCTGTCAATGATGACAATGTCTCCAGTGCGGTCGTGTACCTCAATGCCGCGAAACCCGAGAAAAGCTCGCGCTATGCTGACAAGGACATGTTTGAAGCGCTTCAGGAGGCGAAAAAAGGGCAACCGACAATTATCGTTCTGTTCAGTGACGGCATTTTGACCTCAGGCTTCCCAGATGTGAAGGCAGTCAAGAAACATATTGCCGTCAAGACAAAAATATTTGCAATGGCAACGGAAATGGCTGAAGATTTCCCCGGTGCGGTGTTGTTAAAAATGCTCGCGGACGCCAGCAGCGGCGAATTTTGGCTTGTTGAAGGTTTGCAGGTTTTTCTGCCTTTCAAAGGATGAATCAACTACGGAGCCTTACATGCAGGGATACAGAGTAACGTTCACAGCAGCGTTACATGCGGTTTTGGAAACTTTCGAACTTGATGAGGAGCTTGGTAACAGTCAGGTTCTTGTAAGAACCGTGCATTCCATTATCAGTGCCGGTACAGAAGGATCTCACTATTCCGGCCTAGAGGCAGAACATCCTGGTCTAGGAGATCATCCCTTTACCTATCCAATGCAAACGGGGTATGGTAACTACGGCGAGATTATCGCCTTGGGCGGGAATTGTCGTGACCTTCGTGTGGGGGATCGCGTCTTAAGTTTTTCCAATCATGCCTCCCATGTCAAAGTGGATGCACAGCGGTTTTGCCTTAAAACGCCACCCAAACTTGAAGGGGAAAAAGCCGTTTTCACACGAATGGCAGGAGTGGCAATCACTGCACTGCGTTCAGCATCTGTTTCACCGGGGGACAAAGTGCTCGTCATCGGACTCGGTCTAGTGGGAAATTTCGCAGCGCAGCTTTTCAGGCTTGCCGGAGCAGAAGTAATGGGAGTCGATCTGTCAGATTTTCGGATACAGGTTGCCGAGCAGTGCGGCATACCGAACGCGGTCAATCCCGGTGCAACTCCAATAGAACAAGCCGTGATGGATTGGACGGATGGCTGTGGCGCAGATATCAGCGTTGAAGCCATAGGCAAGTCCGATCTCGTTGCGCAGGCGGTTCAGATGACTCGCCGAAAGGGAGAGGTCATCCTACTAGGAAGCCCCCGTGCGCGAGTCTCGGTGGATGTCACCCCCATGTTGAGCCGAATTCACTTGCAGGGCATTCGGATGATAGGCGCGCTCGAATGGCTTTATTCAATCCCTGAGACCGATGTTTCAAAGGACAGTATCACGCGGAACTATCAGCAAATTCTCGGTTGGATTGCATCAGATAATCTCAAGACGGAACCGTTGTTGACGCACCTGCTTTCGCCCAAAGCGTGCCAAGATGCCTACCTAGGTCTGCACGAGCGCAAGAATTCCTATCTAGGAGTTGTATTCGATTGGAGTCAGCTCTAGAGCCGGTTTGAGAAGTGATACCATTCAAGCTGTACATCATCACCGACAGAGTACGCTGTTCGCCACGTCCAGTGTATGACGTTATCCATAATCTCCTAGACGTGGGAGCATATGCAATTCAACTCCGCGAAAAAGACCTGAGCGATGCTGATTTCATCAACTTGGGGGAACCTATCGTCAAGCTTTGTCGTGCCTATACCGCTCAACTGTTCATGAACTCGCGCGTTGCAATTGCCGCGGAACTTGGCGCTGATGGAGTCCACTTGCCGGCGGACTCAGCGCCCGTTGGGGAAGTCATCCAGCAGGCGGATAGCCGCCTCATCGTAGGTTGTTCGGTCCACAGCCAACATGAGGCGAAGGCGAGGGAATTGGAGGGTGCGGATTTTTTAACTTATAGCCCCATCTACCTGACAGCAAGTAAACCTGGATACGGACCGGCTGTTGGCTTAGAAAACCTTCAAAAGGTTGCAGAGCGCGTAGAAATCCCCGTTTTCGCATTGGGAGGTGTAACGCCCGAACGAGTTCCGGTGTGTATAGATGCTGGAGCGCATGGGGTTGCGGTAATGTCTAGTGTCATGTCCAGTGAAACCGGGATTCAGAACGCAAAAGTATATTTGCAGCAGCTCGGTCGTGTTAAAGATAGAGTGGGCTCTTAGCGATGAAACAAATCTTGACAATTGCTGGCTCTGATTCAGGAGGGGGCGCGGGCATTCAAGCCGATCTGAAAGCCATCCATGCCAATGGTGGCTTCGGGTTGTCCGTCATTACCTCAGTCACAGCGCAAAACACGCGGGAACTGACTCGCGCCTTTGATCTGCCGGCTGACTTAATCGAGGCGCAGATTGATGCCATCTTTTCAGACTTCGACGTGGCAGCGCTAAAAACCGGGATGTTGGCTTCGTCGGCAATTGTGCAAGCGGTTGCCGAAAAGTTGTATCGTTATACGCCCGAAAACATCGTCATCGACCCTGTCATGCTTTCGAAAAGTAAATTTCCCCTCCTTAAGCCCGAAGCGACCGAGAGCTTATGTACCAAGCTGATTCCGTTGGCGGCGGTGATTACACCGAACGTCCATGAAGCTGAACTGCTTGCAAATTGTGAAATTAAATCAATAGGGGATGCAAGGCGAGCCGCGAAGATTATTCTGGGTTACGGGTGTCAGAGCGTGCTGGTAAAAGGCGGACACCTTGCAGAAGATCGAGCGACGGATGTCTTGTGTGCCGACGGCGTGTTTACCCTTTTTGATGCCGAGCGAGTTAAAACAAAAAACACTCATGGCACCGGATGCACATATTCCGCCGCCATTGCAACCCAGCTCGGACAAGGAAAAGATCTAATCACGGCGATACAAACTGCGAAGGATTATATCACAAACGCTATCCGGTATTCGCTTGACATCGGGCATGGGCATGGGCCAACAAATCACTTCTATTTCCTTGAACCTGGAAAAAACCGTTCGTCAATTCAATAAGGAGGCTTAACCTGTGTTTGGAGGTGGAGATCTGCACGAATACAGTGGAGAAGAAGACGACCTCGGCAAAATCTATGATCGCGTATTGATGAAGCGGCTCTACGCCTACCTGAAACCGTACCGGCTTCAAGTCGTGTTCATCCTCTTCCTAAACCTCGGAAGTACATGCGCGCAACTGGCAGGTCCCCTGCTTATGCAAATTGGTATTGACCAGTACATTAAACTGGGGGTGCCAGACGGTTTGAGCAGGCTTGCGCTTTATATGCTCCTGGCGATGTTGGCGGACTTTGTTTTCAGCTATTTTGAAGAATATCGGTTGCAAATGTTAGGGCAGCGCGTTATGTATGATATGCGTATGGCAATTTTTTCGCATATACAGAAGTTGGATGTAGGCTTCTTTGATCGCAACCCCGTTGGACGCCTCATGACCCGCGTGATGGGCGATGTCCAGGTACTCAATGAGCTATTTACCTCGGGGGTTATCACAATCTTCGCCAATCTTATTAAAATCGTCGGCATAATGGTGATAATGCTGTGCATGAACTGGAAACTTGCCCTCGCTATGTTCGTAGTGTTCCCGATTATCTTTGGCGCAACAACAGTTTATCAAATCTATTCCCGCCGCGCGTTTCGTGACCAGCGAAAACATCTCGCACGTATCAACGCGTTTTTGCAGGAAAATATCGTTGGCATGACGACAGTCCAATTGTTCACCCAGGAACGTCGCAGCTTCTTAAAATTTGACGAACGGAATCAGGCTTATCTGCAAGCAGGGCTCCGAAGTGTTTTCTACTTCTCGATTTTCTTCCCGTTGATTGAGATCGCCGGTTCGCTTGCCACAGCGATTATCGTCTGGTATGGAGGTGTGCAGATTCTAACGGGTGTGCTGACATTTGGCGTATTGGTCCTCTTCATCCAATACGGGCAACGCCTGTTCTGGCCCATCCGTGAGTTAAGCGAACAATACACAATCTTTCAATCCGCGATGGCGTCGTCCGAACGAATTTTCGACCTCTTGGATAGGCAGCCTACAATTGCGGATACTGTTGAACCGAAAGAGATTGGGGCGATGAAAGGCGAAATTGAATTTCAAAATGTCTGTTTCGCTTACAATGATGAAAACTACGTCCTTCGCGATGTCTCCTTCAAAGTTAAGCCCGGCGAAAAAGTGGCAATCGTCGGTCAAACAGGCGCAGGCAAAACCTCGATTATCAACCTTCTGTGCCGCTTCTACGAGGTCAACAGCGGACACATTTTAATTGATGGGATAGATATCCGGGAGTTGAAACTAGAGAATCTGCGCCGCGCCATCAGTATCGTTCAACAAAACATCTTTCTGTTTTCAGGAACAATTGATAACAACCTCCGCCTCGGCGAAGAAGACATTACGCCCAATCAGGCGATTACTGCAGCAAAAGAGGTACATCTCGATCCGTTCGTTCAGAAAATGCCGGACGGATATGCGACTGAGGTCAAAGAAGGTGGAAGCGCGCTCTCCGTCGGTCAAAAACAACTCGTCGCCTTTGCCCGCGCCTTGGTGTTTAATCCCGATATTCTCATCCTCGACGAAGCCACATCAAGTGTAGACACAGAGACTGAACGCTTAATCCAAGATGGGCTCAAACGCCTAATGGCGAATCGTACCTCAATCATAATCGCCCATCGGCTGTCAACGATCCAGAATGCGGACAAGATTATTGTCTTGCACCGAGGCAAAATACGGGAGATCGGCACTCACAACGAGCTGCTTCAATGTAAAGGCATCTATTATCGGCTCTATCAACTTCAGTACAAAGGCCAAGAGATCGCCTGAAGTCAATTCCAACCCCGCCCTCCTAGCAGCAATCCAAAGACGAATTTCAATTAACCAACGAGAGTGGATTAAATAAAACTAAAATACCCTTGACAGCCCTATGCCAAGTATAGCATACTTAACATACATAAACTCAATACCCAATAATCGGCACATCCGCTCAACCCAACTCACACCGCTTATCAAATTAACATTCTAAATTTGTACGGAACACCGCAGGTGTCCGGTTTTACAGCAGCGCAAAGCAAACCCATATCAATTGAGGGATGAAGAAAAACTCGCTGTCGTCGGCTTACACGCACAGTTTCAGACAACGCCGCAAGAAAAAGCAGGTTGAGTTGAACGAAAAAACACTCAATCTGCTCAACTCCGCAAATCATGACGACATTGATTCATAATTACACATATTGGATTGGGATCGTATGTTAATAACATTTAAATGCAGTGACCTGTGGATAGTTGCCAGTGGTAGGAAAAAAAACAGGACACTAACCACTGATCACTGTTTCTAAAGCGAACCCCAACACTCGACCTTTCTTTTCCTTGCGTCATCGCTGTGATTATGCTATAATTCTACCGGGTGAAAAACGTGGCTGCGCCAATCAAGACCATTATTGTTAATCGAAAAGCACGTCACGAGTATCACCTGCAGGATCGTTTTGAGGCTGGAATCGTGCTGCAGGGTACAGAGGTCAAATCCATCCGCGATGGCAACTTTAGTCTGACAGACAGTTATGTACGCATCCGAGACGGCGAGACGTTCTTACTTGATGCGCACATTGCAGCTTACGCGCATGGAAACCGTGAAAACCACGATCCGAAGCGGGTACGTAAATTGCTGTTACATCGCAGAGAAATTAAGAAAATCGCCGACCAAACATATTCATCGGGGATGACGATAGTGCCGACCAAAGCCTATTTTATCAGCGGCAAGGTAAAGGTCGAAATCGCGGTGGCGCGCGGCAAACAGCATTACGACAAGCGCGAAGATCTCAAGAAAGATGCGGATAGACGCGCAATCCAATCGTACAAACAACGATATTCGGTATGACAATAGGGCAAGATAGGACTTGATAACGGAACTCTTGCTCACTGTTCGGGGGGTGAAAAGGTTTCGACGGAAGTAAATGAGATGAAGGTTGCATGCCGAGGTCTCCGCAGGCCTCGTTAAACAGGCGGAACAAACACAACTGCCGATTACGAAGAATTGGCTCTAGCCGCTTAAAGCGGCTACGTTCGGATAACTTGCGGCCCGTCGGGTTAGCCGAGCGTCGAGTTACGGGCTCTGCGTTTTGTCTGTTCTTCAGGGGCAACCCGCGAGACTAACTGGAGATAGCTAAAGTGAATCCGGCATAAGGGAGTCGCTGCAGCGAAAAATTAAAACTTATGCCAAGCATGTAGTAGCCTTTGTTGAAATGCATCCGGACGCGGGTTCGATTCCCGCCACCTCCATAACGTTTTTTAGCTTGCTGGTTCGGTTGAGGCATGGTCATCAGTCGTCAGGTGTGAACTCACGCCTTCCAACTCGTGACCATGCCTATTTTATAATAGTACCCTTACCCAATCTCTGTGGCTTGTACACGCCTTCTATTCGTAACCTACCACAGAATATATTCTGTTTTAAATCCAGCACCTCTTACTGCGTCGCCTGATTTTCTGAAGCAAGGCATTAAGGTGGCGTTGAACACATTGAGCAGCACAAGGATAGAAGTAAGTTAAGGAGTTTTGGGCAAGATGGCTGAGATTCAACGCCTGCCATCTCGAATTCGTGATGCAGCCAGATCGCAACTGAGCGCTAATGAGCAAATCCAGTTATACCTGCTTGGCATATCAAATTTCCTGAGCCCTGATTTTGTTATCATCACCTCGCATTGATTGCTGATGTTGGAAGAACGCAGTATGGGCAGCTTGGGTGCCCCCTACACCAACATCCGGTGTAATCGCTATTCTCTGAAATTTCGGCGGTAAAGCTGAATCGCCGTTGGAAACACTGTCTGTTACGCCAAGCCTGCATCGAAATTGATAAAAGTAACGATTAAGGGCGCGGGTAGCGGCTGCGATAGTTTTGGAAGACTATCGCCCTCCCTATTTGGTCGGTTGATCGATAACCGTGGAGCCAAACAAGCGCTTGAGTTGATTTCCTTGCAGATTGCATCGGGTCGAGAATGAATTTCATTTCCTTGCTACATACGTATTCGATTTCACGTCTGAGATATTAAACATGTTGGATATTCTCGTTGAACTCACCCGTTGGTATAATCTATTTTTCGTCCTACCTATACTCATCGCACTCATTTATCTATTCTTGCATACATTGACAGCCTCAGATATCGGTGGTTTGGATGCGGGCTTCGGGGATTTGGGCGTCATAGCGGCGGATAGGTTGCCCACGACCCAGGAACATACCGCACTAAGTCGTTTCTTCACTTTTCTGAACGCGGGTCGCCTCCCTCCCCTTATGGTTGTTGCTCCCTTTTTTCTTTGCTGGGGGTCTGTTGGGTTCGTGTGCAATCATTGGCTCATCCCTTTGTTTGGAGGTCTTGTTTTCCCAGCCCTTCTTGTCTCCGCTTCCGCCGCGTTTATCCTCAGTAGTCTGATGACTCGCTTCCTATCACAAGGCATCGCCTTCGTATTCCCAACTGCCCAAATGGATGCAATTCATCGAGCCGACCTTGTGGGAACGGTTGCGACAGTTACGAGCATTGACGTGAATACTGAGTTTGGCATGGCACGCACTGAAGATGTTCCGTTCAACATGACAATATTCTGCCGGATCGACGAAGGGGAATCGCGTATTACACAAGGCGAAAGGGTCGTGTTGTGGGACTATGATGCACAGATGAATTGCTATAGAGTCCAGCAACTTAACGAAGATAGTTTGGAAGACAGCCACGGAGGTAAGTAGGTCAGGGCGATTAACTGAATTACGCCCTTGCCCCGTATACGGCAAAAAAGCTATAATACAAAGCGCATCATCGGTGCACTAATCAAAATATCAAGGAGGAGCGACCATGGTGGAGGTAGAAGTTGCACTCATTTCTGTTGACACAAGAGTAAACATGCCAATAGTCCTTCTGAAAGAGAAGGAAGGCAGTCCGAAGCGAGTATTGCCAATCTGGATTGGACAGGCAGAAGCAATGGCTATCCAATTAAAACTTAAGAACACATCCGACCCTCCTCGCCCAATGACGCACGATTTGATGAAGAATATCATTGAAAGCCTTGATGCAGAGGTTGACTCCATCTTCGTTCATTCGGTGCTTCCTTCGGAAGGAGAAAGTGGAACATACTTGGGCCAGATTAACCTTGACGTGAAGGGTGAGAAGATAGAGATTGACTCCCGACCAAGTGATGCAATCGCGCTCGCATTACGAATCAAAGCACCCATTCATGTTGCTGAACATATTCTGGAAGAGAACGGTTTTTCCGAAGAAGATTTGAAAGATTCTCAAAAGCAAGATTCAAAGGGCACCCTGGAGAACTTAGATGAGGACACATTGGGACGATATAGTGTGTAATCCTTGAGTTTGACGAACCGAATCGAAACGCTGAATCCGTAACTCTCAATGCAATGCGAACTTATCGCGGATTAGAATGAACCTTGCGGTCATTTAACCTTTGATATAAAGTCCAACGGTTCATTGCGATCATCCTGAGAGTCACGTTCATATCTCCGAAAAACTCTATTTCTCAAGGTGGACAAAACAATGAAACTCCTCAGAAATCTCCTCTTACTGGCGTTAATATTGGTCCTTGTCTATATCGGTCTAGATATTATCATCTCTAATGTCTTCCCTTTTATCTTCTGGATTTTTAAGGTCATCGTTTCGCTAGCCCTGCTCATTGCGATTGGCGCCGCGGTGATTTTCCTCTACAAAAAGCTTCGTTCATAGCTAGTTATTTGCCCTACTAAAGTAACGCCCTACTCAACACATAGATTTGGTGATTCAAAGCCGAGGGAGAGTGCCTTTCTCTACTCGACTTATTTTATTCTCTCCTTTGGATTAATACAGATTTTTTTGTTTGATACTCAATTGATTTTCTGTTACAATCCTATCGTTAGGATTCTGTTTTGATACGCAGGCTCTCAACAGAAGATTCGCACCACGAAAGTGATGTGTCTTTGGCTTGGAATCGTTGGACGTCTACTTCGATTTCTCCGGATAGACATTCTCATGCTCGATAAAATGTGTCGTCCTATCATTGATTGAAGGGAGGAGATCAATGGATGCACGAACACTATCTTCACCCATTAGCACTCTAAATCTCAATCAACCTTGCTATGTGGAAGTTGGCACTTCCGTTCCGGAGGTCATCAACCTCATGCAGGAAGGTCAATTTGGGTGTGTGCTGGTTGTTGATAGCCAACAAACACTTGCTGGTATCGTCACCGAGCGTGATTGTCTTGTCAAAATCATGGGCAAGCAGGTTAATCCGGAGGATGTAATTGTCGATGAGATTATGACCCCATCCCCGGAGAGCTTGCGTGCGAGCGATACAATTGCATTTGCCCTCAACCTCATGCAACTGGGCCACTACCGTCATATCCCTTTAGTCATCTATGATCAGAAAGACGTATATCCCGTAGGTGTTGTCTCGATTAAGGACATTCTGAACCATGTTGCTGAGTTTTTGGAGACAGTTAAGGAGGAATAAAGTATGCTTTACGAACAAATTGTTGACGAAGAGTTGGCGATTATGGATGAAGAGCCCGATGAACCCTCAAAAACCTTGAGTGCGCACGAAATTCAGGTGCCGCTTCGTTCTTTGATGCGTTTGCCGGTTACGATTGAAATGGGGGCAAGTATACAAGAGGCAATCAATCTCATGATTGAAAATAGAATCGGTGCTATCCTAGTCGTATCCGATGGGGTACTCAAGGGAATTTTCGGTGAGAGGGATGTGCTTCTCAAGATTTTGAACAAGCCAGTGGGAGATGTAGCACAGATTCCCGTCGAACATTTTATGAAAATCGATCCGCATACCGCGCAGGTTGAGGACTCGCTTGACACGGCAATATTGCATATGGCGAAGGGCGGCTTCCGCCATGTCCCAGTTGTAAATGAACTGAATCAACCTGTAGGGATGGTGTCTACTCGCCATGTTGTCTCCTACATTATCGATCATTTCCCCCAAGAAGTGTTAACACTGCCACCAAAACCTGTTCGCGAGGCGATGCAAGCCCGCGAAGGAGCGTAGATAGGACCATCACACGCATATTGTAGCTGAGTAGAACGGTAGGTGAGCAACCGAACATTATAACGATTCAGATGAAACTGATAATAGTTAAAATACGTGTTATTCTTGGAGTCCCTGCACACACATTGTGGTAGCATAAACAGAGAGAAGGACAGATGTAATGATAAAGGAAGTGCAATCCATTGAGGACGCTACGCTCCTGTTTGCCGGGGACTCCGGCGACGGCTCGCAGACAATCGGAACGCAAATGACTGAGGCTTCTGCGATTGCAGGGAATGATGTGGCTACACTTCCAGATTACCCTGCGGAGATTCGCGCCCCTGCGGGCTCACTGGCTGGAGTATCCGGTTTCCAACTGCACTTTTCCAGCGAAAGCATCCATACCCCCGGTGATACCTGCGACGTCCTTGTCGCAATGAATCCTGCCGCAATGAGAGTCAATCTAGATAAGCTCAAACCCAACGGTATTCTGATTGTCAATACGGACAATTTTGCAGCGCGGAATCTCAAGTTAGCCGGATACGAGGAAAATCCCTTAGAAGATGGGTCGTTGGCAAAGTTTCAAGTTTTCCCTGTCGCATTGACTCGACTAACAAGAGAGGCGCTTAAAGGCACAAGCCTAAGTCAACGAGAATCCGATCGGTGCAAAAATTTTTTTGCGGTCGGAATGGTTTGCTGGCTTTATAACCGGCAAATGGATTACACATTTAAGTTCATCAGAGAGAAGTATGGCAAAAACCCCCAGTACGTTGAAGCCAACACTCTCGCATTGAAAGCGGGTAATGTTTATTGTGAAGCGACGGAGCAGTTTGCAACTTCTTATGAAGTCAAGCCGGCGAAGTTTGCCCCCGGAACATACCGCAACATCGAAGGAAATGTGGCGGCGGCATTAGGCCTCATTGCTGCTGCTCAACAGTCGGGGCTGCCGCTTGTCTATGGCAGTTACCCGATTACGCCTGCAAGTTCCATTCTCCATGAGCTTGCAAAATACAAGAACTTCGGTGTCATTACAATGCAGATGGAAGACGAAATTGCAGCTATTGGCGCTGCAATCGGGGCAGCGTTTTGTGGAGCATTGGGTGCAACCGGCAGCAGTGGACCTGGACTAGCCCTCAAAGCGGAGTCGATTAATCTGGCGGTGATGGCAGAACTGCCGCTCGTCATCTGCAACATCCAGAGAGCGGGCCCCTCAACAGGTATGCCCACAAAGACTGAACAGACTGATCTGCTACAGATGATTTATGGCCGCAATGGCGAGTCGCCCGTCCCTGTGATAGCGGCTTCGCACCCATCAGATTGTTTTGAAACCATCTATGAAGCTTGCCGAATTGCTATCAAATACATGACGCCGGTGATTTTCATGTCCGATCTTTATATCGCTTTTGGCGCGGAACCTTGGCGCATCCCGAAGGTTCAGGATTTGCCGTCGATAGAGGTGAATTTCCGGACAGCGCCCGATGGATTTCAGCCCTATCTGCGTGACGAAAAGACACTTGCCCGTCCATGGGCAATCCCCGGCACACCAGGTCTGGAACATCGGATTGGCGGCTTGGAAAAGGCGAACATCACCGGAAATGTCAGTTATGACCCCGAGAATCATGAGCGAATGGCACTGCTCAGGGCAGAAAAGGTCTCGCGAATTGCTGATGACATCCCGCCTACCAAGCCCTTTGGTGAACCAAAAGGAAATCTTCTTGTATTAACTTGGGGAGGAACCTACGGCGCGGTAAGAACCGCGGTCGAACATAAACAGGAAGAAGGTGCATCCGTATCGCACGTTCATCTGCGCTATCTTAACCCGCTTCCAAGCGACCTAGGTGACATTCTTAAACAGTTCGACAAGGTGCTTGTTCCTGAGCTCAATTTTGGGCAGTTGCTCAAACTGATTCGCGCTGACTATTTGATAAATGCCGTCGGTTTAAATAAAGTCCAAGGATTACCGTTCTATGTTTTTGAAGTTGAAACTAAAATTGATGAAATGCTGAGAGATGATGTATGAAAAAGAACACCTCCACCCAAATACCGGTAGCAGTTCCTACATTAACCAAAAAGGATTTTGAATCGGATCAGGACGTCCGATGGTGCCCAGGCTGCGGCGATTATTCAATACTCTCTCAAACTCAACGAATTCTCCCGGACTTGGGAATACCCAAGGAAGATTTTGTCTTCATCTCTGGGATTGGCTGTTCAAGTCGTTTTCCATATTATATGAACGCCTACGGTTTTCATTCGATTCACGGTCGGGCGCCAACGCTTGCGGCTGGAGTAAAAGCTACTCACCCAGAACTATCGGTTTGGGTGACCACCGGCGATGGTGATGCGCTGTCGATTGGTGGAAACCATTTTATTCACCTGATGCGGCGGAACTTCGATATCAACGTTCTGATGTTCAACAATCAAATTTATGGACTGACTAAGGGACAATACTCCCCAACCTCCGAGCAGGGCAAGAAAACCGCCTCAACGCCAATGGGATCACTTGAAAACCCTTTCAATCCAGTTAGTCTTGCATTAGCTTCGGGCGCAACATTTGTTGCTCGTTCACTCGATAGAGATCCGGAACATCTACGAGGCATTATCAAAGCGGCGTTTGAACATAAGGGCACGTCGTTTGTGGAAATCTATCAGAACTGCAACGTGTATAATGACGGAGCCTTCTTCTCCTATACCGAAAAGGATAAAAAAGCCGACAACACGGTAGTTTTAGAACACGGAGAACCGCTTGTTTTTGGAAAGGAACGCGACAAGGGCATCCGCCTAAACCAATTTCAACCAGAGGTCGTTTCCCTCGCCGAGGGGCAGTACACCCCAGATGAACTCATCAAGCACAATCAGTTTGCCGAGAATCCGACACTGGCATACTTTCTTGCTCGAATGAGCGTTATACCGGATCTGCCGCATCCGATTGGGGTATTCCGTAGCATCCAGCACGCCTGCTATGAAGATTTGATGGCACAACAGATTGAGACCGCCAAGCAGGTGCGGGGTGAAGGCGACCTTGAAGCGTTGCTCAATGCAGCGGATACGTGGCGTGTTGAATAGCGGAGGATCAAGCGAACGAATAGTGAGTGCGATAGTCTTCACTAGTTTTTGGGGTTGACACCCCTTTTTGATCGGATTAATATGTGTAATTTTAGTTGTATGACTATAACACCTTTATTATGCGCCCTCAAGTTTAATGGTTGACCGCTCGCCCCACTTGCTCCCACCTTGAACTGGTAAAATTGCCAACTTGCACGTCAAACCAGCCCAAATCCTCTTCCCAGTTCTCATTATCTTTTTGGCACTGCTCATTAATGCCCTTATCATGCTCGCGTGCGGTTATCAACCGACTAAAGCTTTTGTGGCGCTTTTTCAGGGAGCATTGGGAGGTCCAAAACAAGTAACAGAGACATTTGTGAAGACCTGTCCGCTGCTTCTGACAGGGTTAGCTGTTGCATTTGCGTTTCGTTGTGGTATCTGGAACATCGGAGCTGAGGGGCAATACCTCATCGCCGCCCTGATTGCGACATGGATTGGGACATCAATTTTGCGCCTGCCATCAATTTTACTTATCCCGCTGACGCTCACCGCAGGATTTGTCGCAGGCGGGTTTTGGGCTGCAATCGCAGGACTCCTCAAGGCGTATCGTGGGGTTGGTGAAGTAATCAGCACGATTATGCTCAATTTTATTGCCATCAAACTGGTGAGCTATTCCGTCGATGGGGGACCGCTCCAAGAAGCGTCGAAATCATACCAGTGGAGCGATCGAATTGTTCCTAATGCGCTGCTGCCACATCTAGTTCCGAAATTCTGGATACCCGGCAACCGATTCCACCTGGGCATCCTTCTTGCATTTATTTTCGCTGTGTGTCTGTATTTCGTCCTGTTTCATACTTCGCTCGGCTACCAAGTCAGGGCTGTAGGTCAAAACCAAGTTGCAGCGCGGGCAGCGGGAATTCATGTCTCCAGAAATATTATCATTGCCATGCTGATTAGCGGCGGGCTAGCGGGCTTGGCAGGAGCCATTGAATTGACAGGGCTCAGTCCGCATCGGCTTGATCAAAATACCCCCGGCTATGGCTACACCGCAATCGCTGTCGCGTTGCTTGGACGTCTCCATCCGATTGGGATTATTTTTTCGGCGTTGTTATTCGGGGTTTTGCAAGCTGGATCGGAGGCGATGAAGTTGGAAGCGCAAGTGCCCACAAAACTGACGTGGGTGATTCAAGCGACGGTATTGCTCCTTGTCTTGGGTTCAAGCATGTATGAGGCGGGAAAAGAGAAGATAAATACGTGAGCAGGTCGAACAGAGCGAAATCTCAAATCTACGAAATTCTAAGAATCTGTGTTTTAATATGATTGAGGACATTTTAGAGGCAACGGTTCGTCAAGCGACGCCGCTTCTGATTGTCGCGCTCGGCGAGGTGATCGTTCAGCGCTCTGGTGTAATCAATATTGGGCTTGAAGGTCTCATGATTTTCAGCGCCTTTATTGGATGGCTGAGTTCGTACGCTATCCAAGGTGTATCGGTGGGACTTGCCCCGTGGGCTGGAATTCTATCTGGCGGGGTCAGCGGCGTTCTTCTCGCTGCCTTTTTTGGCTTCCTCATTCTCCGCTTGAAAACCGATCAGATCGTGACAGGTACGGGAATCAACCTATTGGCATTCGGACTTGTCGAAGTGATGTATCGTCGTATCTTCGGAGCGACCGGAAAGTCGCTCAAGGTTGCCATTTTTGAGCCCCTGCATATCCCAGTGTTGTCAGAAATTCCGTTTCTCGGCAGCATCTTTTTTCAGCACAACTTCCTTGTCTACGGCGCCTTTCTCGCAGTTCCGGTCATCTATTTTTACCTATTTCATACCTATCCCGGACTGTCGATTCAAGCCTGCGGTGAACACCCGAAAGCGGCGGATACCGCTGGCGTAAGTGTGCACGGGTTGCAAGCGAAATGTGTGCTTTTCGGCGGATTTATGGCTGGGATTGCCGGTTGTTATCTCTCGCTAGTCGATGTGCCATACTTCAGCACGGAGATGACCGCTGGACGCGGCTTTATTGCGCTTGCAATCGTGGTCTTCGGCAAATGGCACCCTGTCAAGGCTTGCGGCGCTGCGCTCTTATTTAGTCTGTGCAATGCCCTGCTGAATCGATTGCAAGCAATCCCCGATCTCGGTTTTATTCCCTATCAATTTTTTCTGATGTTGCCCTACATCTTGACGCTTCTCGTTCTAGCCGGGTTTGTTGGGCATGCCAGACCCCCTGCTGCCCTAGCCCTACCCTACCAAAGAGAATAGGTTCAATAAGGGACCACACCCGACTTGTGCCCCAGTTACGTTTCACAACGGCAGCTCTATCGATCGACCCCGTTCAGCTGATAGATAGCACGCCTGCATCAGTTCAGTCAAGTTGCGTCCATCTTGGGTGGTTATGGTCGTCGGTTCATCACGCAGGATGGCGTTAATCCACTGCTGCATCGGCGGCGGTGGCGGCGAGGGGCTGCTGGCGACGTATTCCGCCTTTTCTTCGTCGGACAGCCTACGAGTCTCAAAGTGCATGTTCTCGTGACCGATGGCGATTGAATGAAGCGTCTCAAAGTGTTTATCGCCGTAACCGCTGACGATAGATCCATCCGTCCCGTAAAGTTCGAGCATATTTGGACCGTATCGATGCACCCAAGAAACATCTACTACGCCAAGCGCCCTATTCTCGAATTCAATCACAGACGCGCTGTTATCGTCGATTGGGTAGTTGCCGCTCCGGTTGTTAATCTTTGCGATAACGCTCTTCGGAGTCCCCATCAGCCACGGGATAACATCCATCCGATGACAGCCAAGGTCAAACAGCGCACCGCCGCCGGCGCGTTTAACATCCGTGAACCAGAGACTAGTATCTCTGAGCCATCCATCAACCGCGGCTGGATGCGCGATGCGTCCTCGACCAAAGGTTAAATCACCCAGCAGTCCATCATTGACTGCTCTTTTCGCCAATAACAGGCTAGGATTGCAACGTGACGGCAGCGAAATCATGAATTTAACCTTCGCCTTTTCAACGGCTCCGATAATCGCATCGCATTCATTGACTGTAATTGCCAAGGCTTTTTCGGTGAAGATATGCTTACCTGCATCTGCCGCCCCAATCATTAACCTTGGGTGGTCTGCGGTCGGAGCATTTACGACGACGGCATCCACTTCGTCTAAATTGAGAACGGCGTCGAGGTCGGCGTAAAATGAGGTGTTGTAGTCTTTGGCGGCTTCCTTCCCGCCATACTCCTCCTCATCCCAAACCGCAACAATCTGAGCGTCTGGATTATGCTGAACCTGATCGGCGTATCCTCTGGCGTGCGTGTGGGCAAAACTCAACATCGCGATATTAACCATATTCTCTCTCCTGCGTGTCTTCGGCTAGATGTCCAAATCCTATTGGGACATCAGACGGTCAAGAATAGGGACGTTATGCTTACGTAATTGGAACGGATCTACCAATCCGAGCGGATTCGTAAATGGCGTCGAAAATCTTGGTGGTAAGCAGCACCTCTTCTGCTGGAACGGGCGACGGTAGTCCTTCTCGGATTGCCTTGTGAAAAGATTCAAATTCGCCCGGTTTGTCGGTAATGAATTCAGGTTTGTATTCGATCATTTGTCCGTCTTTGTCGGTGTAGATGCGCAGGGGGTGGTAGGTTGCGCCTGCCAGGTCGCCCATGAAGAATGTCGTCCCGGTATTTTCGATGTGAGTCGCCCAGGCGGATTCCAATGTCACGGTTAAACCCTTCTCAAAACGGATGACACCCATACCGAAATCCTCAACATCGAATTTAGCGCGATCCCAATCTACGGAGTTTACAATATCGTGGCGATGCCCGAATTTCTGAGCAACCGATCCAAAGACTTCAAGCGGCTTGGGACAACCAATCATCCACAACAGCACATCAAGTTCGTGCACACCGATGTCAATGAGCGGCCCACCCCCAGCAATAGACTTCTGCATGAATGTTGGCGTAAGACCCATACCGCGGCGGCGCATTGTGACCGCGCGGGCGTAATAGACATCGCCAAAGAGCCCCTCGTCGTACAGTTTACGCAGGGTTCTGGCACCCTTCCCGAAACGGGATTGCAACCCAATCTGCAGGACTTTTCCGGATGCGCTTTGGGCGTTGACCATGGCTTGTCCATCAATAGCGTTGCCAGCAAGCGGCTTCTCGCAGATTACATGTTTGCCCGCATTCAGCGCGGCAATCGTTGGAGCGGCGTGCAGGTTATTCGGGGTGCAAACGCTGACTGCATCAATTTCAGGCATCGCAATCAGTTGATGGTAGTCGGTGAAAAAATGTTCAATCTCGTGTTCTTGGGCGAAATGCCTCGCCCTCTCTTCATCTATGTCGCACACTGCGATGACGGAAACCCCTTCGATGTCTCGGTGACCCGGCAGATGTTTCCCTTTCGCGATTGCGCCAGCGCCAATTATGCCAATTGTAATTTCTTTCATGGTATTTCTCTGCTCCTTTAATCGCTGCTGCTAACGTTCTAACTCTGCTGAAGGTAAATGTGGGTTTGACTGATTCGACATCCATCTTGGCAGACAACAAACCACTTTGCCTCACAATTCTGTCGGGTTGAACCAAAGGGCAATCTCGACCTCAGCGATTTGACTGATTCGACATCCATTCGCTGAGGTCGAGATTGCCCTTTGGTTCAACCCGACAGAATTGTGAGGCAAAGTGGTTTGTTGTCTGCCAAGATGGGTTCACAGACATCTAATCTTTCGTTGTCTTCAACACACCCCAGGTGACAGCCAGCTTCCTTTTCGAATCAACCGCAACCGCCCGTGCGTTGTTTCTGTATTCAAAGTTTTGCTGTATCTCCTCAGGCGTTAAAGCGCGATTATAGATGCGAACTTCATCAAGGATACCTGGAAAGTATCTGCCCTTGAGCTCACTTCCGATCCTGAGACGGGTCAGGTTGATTGGTGACGCTTCAACGTTTGGCAACGCCCCCAGAGCATCAAATCGCCTGTTCTGTTCTCCTCCATTAATGTGCAGCGTGAGTTGTTCATGGACCAGCTCCTTGGCGTCAAAAGTATAGGCGAAGTGATACCACGTATAAGGCTTCACTGTACCGCCTATGAGGTTTCTGTATCCACCCTTGTCCTTTATGTTGAGGTCAATTCGATTGAATCTAACGGTGAAGGTCACACCTCCTGGCATCTCTTCTGGGATAACAGACGTGGAAACCAGCCCATGAACCCGGAAAGATTGATCTCCTCTCGCCCATACTTCCACCGTCACTTTGGGTTCATGCCCCAAATCCGGCAGAGCTACAAAATCATCGACGCCATCAAAATCGAGAGCTTCCCCGATTTTTCCAGGGACGATTTGGGGATTGCCACTAATTTCCCCATGATTGTTATTTCCCGAAATATCTTTCACGGTATCCCCATCAATATCTGCTCTATCCATCGTCCAATAGCCAATGAGACCTTTAGCAACATATCCTTCGGATTCTGCTACGTTGACAGGATAGACCATCAATGCGATAGCCGTTAGAACGAAAGCGGTGACAACAGTCTTAGAGAACATTTTGATCCTCCTTAGTCTTTGTAAAGATCCTCTTCAGTAATCTAACAGTTGGACCGGTTCCTCTCAATATGCTATATACTGTCGCAATAAATATGCCAAATCTTTACGTTTTTGTACACCTAGTTTTGGCGTGCTTTCGCTATTGGCTTTAAACAGGTGCTGACATTGGTTGTGTCCTTTTTGAAACGGTGCAGAGCATTTTTTCTATCTCCTACTTCATTAAGCGCGTTTGCACCATTCGGTGCAAGTTGGCGAAAAATATGACAATTTGGGGCAAAAGGATTGCTTCTCGGTATGTGCCAAATTCCCCGGGATGGCTTAACCTGTTTTGCTTACCATCGTCGCGAAAGAGTACTTTTGCACGTTGGACAAACGCGGAACGGAATTCGTCAATTCGCTCTTCAATCAATTCATCTATGATTTTGATTGCCATTCCTTAGTCCCTGTTCTGATATACTCGGGCTGCGGAGCCATCCCGCGGATGTGCCTTGTATCCGCTTTTTGCCCAATCGGCAAAAGTTCAATGCCTTCGGAGTGATAGCCCAAAGAGGAACAGACAAACAAAGCAGTCCCCGCACCCGCAAATGGATCCAGTATTTTACCTTTTACTACCCGATACCTGCGGAAAAGATATTCTACTAAATCCGCGGAAAACGCTTCTTTGTATTTGTACCATCTATAGTATATACGGGCTTTATTCGCTTGGAAACTGACCAGTTTTCTAGTCAAAGCATTATCAACGACCAGCGTATCGGGAAAATATTCGATTAAGGATTTATCGAGTTCCTCTATTTGCTCCAAAAGTAAATCGTCTATGGTATCTTCGGTTTTCTTAATCTCTTGGGCAGCATTAACTGACATTCTTCAAATATTCCCTCTTTTTCAATTATGATGATTTCTTTTGGACCTAACACCCCAAGTTCAGGAGCACGACGGGGTTTTCTGAATCTTCGGTCCTTACCTCAATAAATCGAGACTCAAAAGACTGCAATACCGGGTTAGGTGCGTTCATTGGATAGAAGGTGTGTATAACGACAGTAAAACACCAATCCTGTCCAAACCTAAAGTCATTCAGCATTGATTAACAAGCGAAACAGCAAGCGGCGGAGTTAACTCAATGTCGATTTTGGGTGGTTCTTTCTGGGATACGCAGCCCGTTATTACAACGACAACTAACAGAAGCGAAGCGATACAAAATCGGGCCATTTCACTTCTCCATCTCAGCAATCTAACGAAAAAGATTCCCAAATCTAAAAGTATGCTCGGCACAGTAAGTAGTCAGGTTAATCCACTTGTTCGGATCTTTCTTCTCTCTTACTAATGAACCGCAAAATTGTTTCCATCCATGTCTTACAATTCCTTAAATTCAGGTCGTTCTTCCAGTCGAATTTTTCAGCGACTCTATGGTGGTTGGGGCAAAGAACAATGAGATTTTCGATGCGGTTGATATCGATTCTTACTTGATTGGAAGCGGAGCGCGGCACTATGTGATGAATTTCAATCCCGAACTCATTATCAAAAATACACCCATGAACCTCGCATTTTTCCGAATGTCTTCCGGACTCTGTTAAAATTTCACGTAGTTTTGTTGTTCCAATCCGGGACTTATTCGGGACTACTTGGTATTCTTTAAGAATAGCTGAAACAAACTCATCATGAGAAGAAAAATGTATCCTGAACTGGTGACTTCCAATACCGTAGAACTGGAGAACTTTCGATCGGAGAAAGGACTTGCTCTTACTTGTCACCCATAAGAAGTCTGGTTTGTATCGCAATTTCTCTTCAATTACCCATTTTGCCGCATTGATTAGGTTTTTCCTTCCACTGGCCCCCCGAAAGTATGCGTTTGTTTTTGGATGCCTGAATTGAAAAGGTTGAAACGTACGTGGATATGCCTGGCAGACTAAAAACGCCTTGGCCGTAAAGTGCCTGTAAAGAGAGTCCTTCTTCTTCTCAGTTTCAGCATATCGAATGCAATCGTACAAGTCATTGTCCACAAAGTGCTTGTTCGCGAGTTTTCTGGGGAGTAAGTCGTCTACTTTAAATTTAAGCTTTATTTCAATCAGCCACTTCGTTTTTTCGGTCGCCTCGGACAAGGATACCTCGACAGGGGATTTTCGTCGTTTCTTGCCTAAAACTTTTGCCACAATCTGGGAGAATTGGCTTTCCGTTAAGGACAATTTTTCTTGGATTGCACTTGCAGGCATCCGGTCAATGTTCTCGCTAATATACTCTAATTCACTTGGCTGTATTTCAGTCACAATGCCTTTTCGCCGAAGAAGCGATGTTAGTTCAAGCGTAGTCATGGAAAATTTCTCGGCGAGAACGGGCTGAGGAACGGTTTTCCAGTGGCTTTCTAGATATTGAAGGTCTTTTTCGTCCATATGTTGATCCGAAACGTTGATTAGGGCGGATTTTTCTACATAATCCCGTTATTGAGAGTTTTCCGGTTGAAACCACCGGATAATTCCAATGACATATAAAATGATCGGTTAATTATGCACTCCCTTCCAAAAACTTAGCAAGCCGATCGTCAATCTCAATATATCTTGATATCTTGGTCCCGTACTTCTGGTATTTAGTGCCGAATTTCTGCACTTAAACCGTAGGCGTGCCTTCTGAGATGCCTGATGAAAGCTCTCCCTTTTAAAGCATTGTTGCAAAAGTTTAGTTCTCCGATAAATCAGGCTAGCACAGTTGAATTTTGCCGTAAAATACTGACAAGCCTAAAACCATCGCATATCTACAAAACACAATAACAACCGCCAATCTCCGTTGGCAACTCATTGGCTTGTTAAAAAGAGCTTGAAAAGAATATCGCGCCAATTGTGAGGAAAAGAAGCGCCACGATCAGGTCGAAAGCGAAGGGTGTTATATTTGTGCGCACAGGAGAAGTGCGGAAGTGTTCGTTCATTGCGTCGGCGATTTCTCTGAGCAAGGGATAGTGCTGGCTCTGTTTCACCTTGAGGTGGATAGCTCCCATCCACATCGACGCCTGCAGCTCGGCTTCACCAGATTTCAGTTGTATCGCCCGTCCCAAAAGAGGCAATTGAAGCCTTCTTAAGGAGGAGGGCTCTTCGTACGGAAACTGGAGTTTTTCGAGCGTTGCCAGTAGTCCCTGGCGAAATGGCGTATATGTCACGCCGAATGCCATGTAACCCTTCGTCGCGTAACATAGCATCAAGAGCTGCACGCGCATAGTAAAAGGGGTGCCCATCTCAGAACAAGAATGGGTTCTGAAAACGAAAAGAAGAGGAAATATACGAGTAGCGAAATACAATAGTTCAACATCATCCAAAATGGCAACCTAAATGAAGCCAGGAAGGGCCGCCGAGTCTTGAGACCGCGAATGCCGATGGCAAGGAATGGGATTGCTAGTATTCCACACAGGATTGAGAACATCATGTTCGCAACGAAATCTGGCTTCATGATTTTCTGCTCCTTACCGAAGTGTTCTCGTTAGCAGGGTTTGCATCCAAACGAGTGAAAGGAGTAAGAGGCTATAATTTCCGGCAGCCGGTACGCGCTACTTGTTAATCACCTGCACAAACTCCAACCTTGTGCCTTTCGTTTTGTCTTTCGGCAGAAAAAAATACCGATTTCCAAACTTTGATTCAATGTACTTATCTTCTATCGAATCTCCTGCAAGGTCTTGTGGTCTAATCTCTCTAGTGTCCATCTGGTCGTGGAATGCCTCTATATCATCCACCTGAAAACCGACCTCGAATAACGTTCCGTCGCCGCCGCGCTCTAACTCCGCCACGCCCGGGCCTAGCGACGGCTCAATGAGCTGGAGGTACGTTTCTCCAGATGGACCGATTGGTAGCATCGCCGATTTCAGCTTTACGCCGGGGCGATTGACCTGAGCAATTCTTGGTGTCTGAACTCCGAGCAGATTCGTATAATATTCGATAGCGTCTTCCATATTTGACGTGAGGATAGCAACATGGTGCAAATTCGTTATCATCTACTAATCTCCTTGTCACAAACAAGCACGTACCGTGACCTCTTTGTTCTTTCCGCGGCTCATAGAAGTCGCTAGTTATGGGTACGCCAGCATGAACTGTTCAGAGTGACAAAAGCCATTCTAACACGCCTGTTTTCCACTGTCAACATGCGGAAAACCTGCCACAGCGTGGGCATCGTTAGGATCGATTTGGTCAACGTTTCAATATCGTCGCGTTGTCAGTCTTCCAACTCAGGTAAACCGTGTTTCCGGCTTGGATGCGATCGCCTTTCATCAACCCCGTATTTTGTTGATGTACAACAACCGGAATCTGATGAGAAACGAGCACCGTATATTGGATGGAGGTGCCCAGATAAATTTCATCTTCCACAATCCCTTCAATCTGATTGACATCTTTCCCGACGGGCTGGGGTGTCATATGAATTCGTTCAGGACGTACAACCACTATGACAGCATCCCCCTGTCCGAGGTTGCCATTACGCCGTCCGACGCATCGAGTCTGCGGATCTATGTCTAATTGGACCTCCGCCCACTCATTTTCAATCTTAGCTAAATTGCCGTCAAAGAAATTCGATATTCCGATGAAATCCGCCACAAAGCGGTTGTTCGGCAAATCATAAATTTCATCGGGCGTACCGACCTGAAGGATTTTTCCTTGATGCATAACAGCGATTCGATCAGACAATGCCAATGCCTCGCCCTGATCGTGAGTGACATACACGAACGTGATTCCCATCTCGCGCTTTAGCGCTTTGAGTTCAGATTGCATGTGTTTCCGCAACTGGAGATCCAACGCTGCGAGCGGCTCATCGAGCAACAGAATTGATGGGCGGTTGATAAGTGCGCGTGCCAATGCCACGCGCTGTTTTTCTCCGCCGGACAGTTCGTCGGGTTTTCGACTCCCATACGCCGGCAGTTGAACCATCTCCAAGAATTGATTCACTTGATCGACTATTTCTGACTTGGCGAATCCTTTCATCTGAATTCCGAAGGCGATGTTTTGGGCAACCGTTTTATGGGGGAACAGGGCATAACTTTGGAAAACGGTGTTGACATCGCGTTGAAAAGGCGGTGTCTGTTCCATTAACACATCGTTAATGATAATATCGCCCGAATTGGGATGCTCGAACCCGCCAATCATGCGGAGCGTAGTCGTCTTTCCACAGCCGCTGGGACCTAGCAGTGAGAAAAATTCGCCGCTTTGGATGTGGAGCGACACGTTGTCAACGGCGACAGTATCACCGAAACACTTCGTCACGTTTTTGAGGGTAATTTCTCCGTTAGCCATATCGTTAATAAAACGTCATACACGGTCTCCCGTTCAATGAAGCCTAATCGCACCGCATTCCTAAATTCCAATGGCGTATCCATCACGACGTGGGTCTGCACCGCCCATGAACGAACCTTCCTCCGAGTCAATTACGATGCCTTGCGCCCCCCCGACGAGAGCCGTCCAGTCGGGCAGCAGGCGAACATCATGACCGCGCTCTGCAAGCGTGTTCCTGACTTCAGGTGGAATGCGGCTTTCTACCCCGACATCTGTACCGGGATGTTCAAGCCGAATTCGCGGGGCTTCGATTGCGGCTTGGATATTCATTCCGTGCTCAATTAGGTTTAGGATGACTTGCGCTGTCGTTTGCAAGATGCCGTGACTGCCCGGTGTCCCAAGTACTGCGAATACCCTTCCGTCCTTCCAAATTTGGCAAGGGGACACGCACATCTCAATCCTTTTGTGCGGGGCGATGACGTTTGGGCTCTCCGGCAGATAATCAAACCAGTAGATGAAATTGTTGAGGAACATCCCGGTCTCACCGAGAATTGTTCCAGAGCCGAATGCGTTTCCGATGCTCTGCGTCACCGCAACGGAGTTGCCTTCAGCGTCAACCACATCGAAGTGCGTTGTACATTCACGCATCCATCCGCTGGGATTGCCTGCTAACACTTCACCGGGTAGTTTCTCTTTCGTATACCGCTCACCGCCGCTCACAGATGCCCGATTGCCAATTCGTCTCCGCTGCTCAAAGGCGTAACCCTTGGATAGCAGCCCGGCGATTGGTGGATCGGAGACAGGGGCGTACTCCGCGCGGTCCGCGCTCGCGAGCCGAATCGCTTCAATCAGCAGATGGAGAGATTGCGCTGAGTTATGACCGACATTTCTGAGTTCATCGTTCTCCAAAATTTTCAGTGTCTCCAGATATTGGAATCCTGAACATGGCGGTGGTGGACAGAATATCTCGTATCCGTTGTAGGAAGTCGAAATCGGTTCCTGCCATTCCACGCGAAAATCGGCTAAATCTTGTTCAGTAATTAAGCCGTCGTTTTCACGACAGAACTGAGCAATCTGCTGGGCGATTTCGCCGCGGTAAAAGACTTCCGCCCCACCCTCGACGACTTTTTGGAAAGTTCGGGCGAGATCTTTCTGCACCAGAATCTCGCCGGGCAAAGGCGTCCGTCCTCGAGCCATGATAACCTTCTCCGCGGTTGGCGAAAAGCGAGACGCTACCTCCGCCATATACTGAGCATTTTTGACCGTTACCGCGTAGCCGTTTTCCGCGAGTTCAATTGCAGGGGCAAAGATTTCCGCCCTGCTCATGCTACCGTATCGATCAAGTACCGCCATCCAACCCCCGCATGCCCCAGGGACCATTCCGGATCGGATGCCGACATCCATTACCTCCGGCGTTGGATAGGCGTCACGCGATGCCCCGGACGGACTCATCCCCACGTAGTCGAGCACGCGAATAGCCTTCTCCTTCGCACTATAGAGCACCATGTAGCCGTTGCCCGCGATGCCAGACATGTATGGCTCGACAACGTTGAGCGTGGAGGCGACGGCGATTGCCGTGTCAAAAGCGTTCCCGCCTTGGAGCAGTATGCGTACACCCGCTAGACTCGCGAGTGGGTGTGCACTGGCAACCATGCCGCGCGTACCGGTTACCGTCGAACGATGGGTGATACCGTGTGATGGAAATGCCATATTTTCTCACCTCTTGGTAGATTGTCACAGATTTTCTACAATATCGCTGAGATGCCGACATATTGGAAATGTTGCGTAATATTGTAGTGCATATTCCGCAATATGTGTGTTACCTCGCGAAATTCAGCAGTTTAACCTTGTCTTGAAGCGATTCTGTTAGGTTTGGTGCTTCGTGCAGACTGACTTCATATTTTGCACTGTCATGTATTTTTCAATCTCCGGTCCATCCCACGCATAACTTTTCAATAGCACAAAGCACCTGTTCAACGGTTACTGCTTCAATGACCGCGCAACTGCCCTTCCCACAGCCACCGGGGTGCTTGCCGGGGTGGCACGGATTACAACCCAGATTTAACCCACTCTGAACGACAATATGTCTCTCTCCATAAGGCCCACTACGGTGGTGGTTCGTCGATCCGAAAATGGCGACAACGTGGATTCCAACAGCGGCAGCGATGTGCATCGGTCCCGTATCATTGCCGATATAAAGATTGCACGCTTCAATTAGTCCCGCAACCTGACGCAAATCGTGGGTTTTAACGAGGGTTGACTGACAGTTCGTCAAGGAAGCCACATGCGTTAGCAAAGGCTGTTCGTCGGAGCTTGCAAACAACAGAATCTGAGCGTTCCATTTTTCATGTAACGCGTCCGAAATCCGTGCGTAGTTCTTAGGTGTCCACAGTTTGTAAATCCAATTGCCGCCGGGATGAATTCCAATCAGCAACCGATTACGGTCAACTCCGCTTTCCTCCAGAAACTCATCCCGCTTCACAAGTTCCGAATCGGTAAACTCTAGTTTTGGCTGCGCCCCAGTTGTATCTACCCCGTGCCGGTGAAGGATATCGAGGTAGCGTGTCACGGCGTGCACATTCGCACCTCTCAATTTCATGCCCCAATGTTTCCCTCCAATGAGCCTAGACCAGACACTATCTCGAAGATTTACCACCAAATCAAACTGTTCACGACGCAGCATTTGGATGAGCCTAACTTTCCCACGCCAGCCAGCATGTTCACCGCGATTATCGTAAACGAAAACTTGATCGATTTGTAGGTCATCTGTGAACAGATTTACCGCTTGGATGCCAACAAGGAAAGCAATCTGCGCGTTGGGAAAACGCCTGCGCAGTGGACGGATTACTGCTGTTGATAGCACCGCATCGCCGATAAAACTGAAGCTGAAGACCAAAACTTTCTGAATCCGAGTGTCAATCATGAAGGGTTCCCATCTTTGGTGAGCCTCAGCTCGACGTAGCCCAAGAAGCAGCGATAAGATGTTCCTACGTCTCGCCTTGTTTCTACGTGAAATTTGTATGCTAATGAACACCTAAATCCCGATTGGCAGCAAATTCCTCAATCAGTTCTACCGCTGTCCTCAAGCCGTCTTCAGCCTCAATTTTCTTTCCTAGTGTTCTTGCTCTTTCCGATATGGATATTGAAGAGATCACCACATTGATGCGCCTTGCTAATCGTTTAGCGGTCATGTCACAACGGTGTAACGGTTTGGGGGCGACCCCCAATTTGTGAAGCGCTAATCCCCAATAAGATTGATCTGTTGAGATATGAGGAACAATAATGGAGGGCACGCCAGCTCTGCAAGCGGCCGCGGTCGTTCCTGCCCCGCCGTGATGGATGACACAGCGCCCTTGGCGAAAAAGAAATGAGTGTGGAATATATCCAACAAAGAAGATTGATTCAGGCACCCCATCTATACCCAAGTTTCCCCATCCTGCTTGAATAATGGCGCGTTGACCAGCGCGTTGAACGGCTTCAACGAGAATCTTTGTGGTTTCAACGCTTTTGGTTCCACCCATTGAACCAAAGGAGATAACAACAGGTGGCGCACCTCGATCCAAAAATCTCAGCAGATCTGGAGGCGGTTCATAATCCGGCTCATCGAGAAACCACGGACCTGTGAATTTATGCTTTTTCGGAAAATCCGGCGGTGGTTTGCTAATGTGTGGCGACGCAGCGATGAGATTCAGCTCTGGCGAATACATACCATCTAAACCGATGAGTTGCCGCCTATGCCCGCCAATAGAGGTGATAAAGTCGTTGAACAACGGATCGATCTGACTTCGCATCAGCCATTCAACCAACTTCCAGGCCAGCGTGTTCAATGGTTTACCAAGATTTGGTACCGGATGCGGCGCTTCCTCCGTGGTCTTGACAAAGCCAGGGCAGTAGCTGACACTGATCCAGGGCAAATTCTGCCGAATCGCCGCCTCTTGACCAGCTACGTCGGCGGAATGGCAGATTCCCAAATCATGCCCTGCCATTCCCTTGAGGCAATCCTGATACCACGTATCCGCTCTGTAAAGGATGCCGTTTTTCACAAGTAAGACTGCCGATCTGAACGGGTCCTTAAGTTTTGCGACCTTATCCATCGCGCGGTGCATATAATCAAAATCAAAAGGAACACCGACCGCGTACAAGTCCACTGCATGCTTGAAAAAACGCTCTCGGTAAATCTCTGAAGTGCAAACGCGGACTTCATGCCCCGCTTTTAGCAGTTGCCGCGCGAGCGCCAAAAAAGGCTGAACATCACCGGTTGAACCCCATGTGCTCAGTACGATTTTCATGGTTCTCCTCAATAATTCCGCAGCGGAGAGTGAATTGATGTGGTGTGTGCTTCAACATATTCCCACACCATATCAACGGGCAGTTTCTTGGTGCATTCCCAGCCAATCTTACATTTGTGCGCGCTACATGGCCAGCAGGGCATATCACGCCTAACAACCGTTGCGCTTTTGGAGAGCGGCATCCACGCAACATAATCCGTTGGACCAAAAATCGCAACAGTCGGTACGTCAAGTGCGGCGGCGATATGCATTGGACCGGAGTCATTACACACAACCAGACCACAGCATTGGAGCAGCGCGCCAAGCTCGCGCACCGAATTGGGAGCATAGACAATAGAATCTGTTTGCATGGCGTTTTGGATATTCCATACCAATGCGGCTTCCCCAGGACCTCGTAGAATCAAAACCTTCGCCCCACGTTCACGTACAAGCGCATCCGCAATTTCAGCATAATTCTCTTCGGGCCAACGTTTATCGAACGAACTTGCGCCAGGGTGAATACACACCAAGTAATCATTGGGTGCGACGCTCCAACTTGCTAATTGACTCTTTGCGCGGGCAATCTCTTCATCTAGAACGTTAAGGACGAGCCGCCGATTTCCATCCCCGTCACAGATTAACCCGACCAGATCGAAATTACGATCGACTTCGTGGACATACCCTTTACGGTATCGTTTCCGCCACACGTGCGTCAGTGTGCTTTTGAACCGCTTTTGATGCCGTCCCAGCTGATACCTTGCCCCCGATAGAAGCGCCACAAAATTGGACCACGACGCTGTCCGCATTGCTACAACGAGATCATACTCTTCCCGTCGCAAACCGAGATAGAACTTCAGGCGGCTCATCAGTCGTCGATGGGCGCAATGTCGATCAAAAGTCAGAATTCGGTCGACATCAGGATTTCCAATCAATATTGGAGCGGTTGACGATTGCGTAAGTACGGTAATCTCTGCGCCCGGATAGTTCTGACGCAGCAGTGAAATCGCAGGCGTCGAATTGAGCAAATCTCCAATGCCATCATTACGAATGATTAAGATTTTGCAGATGTTGGGAAGGCGGCAATTAGACACGATTTTCCTAACTCCAATGGTCGCTGGATTGGATCTTAATCATAGCACAATTCCATCTTTGCAATCTAGGAAAAAGAGGAAATTCGGACGGGTTCAAAGGCTCGGAATCTTTATATTGATGCACCTGCTCATTTCTGGTACAATTAACATCAGTTCTTCAATGAATAGTTCGTAGTAGGATGATAGCACAGGATACAGGGGCTCAAGGGTGAGCGAACGAGAAAGAATCCTCATTGTCGATGATGAACCCGACACCATTATGATTTTGCAAGATCGGCTTGAGATGGACAACTACACTGTGGGGACCGCCTCCGATGGCTATGAAGCCCTCGCGCTAATCGATCAAGAACTGCCAGATCTTGTGTTATTGGACATCCAGATGCCGGGCATAAATGGCATAGAAACCCTCGCTCATCTCCGTCAGGCGTATCCGGGCTTACTGGTGATTATGTTGACAGCGCATGGAACAATCCAACGCGCCGTCGAAGCCATTAAACTTGGCGCATACGATTTTTTGGAGAAACCCTTTCTACCTGAACACATTCAACAAAAAGTCAATCAAGCGTTAGATCATCATCGCACAACAGCACACAGCCTCAGAGATGAGCTCATCGGCAGCTATGAAGAAATTATCGGCGAAAGCCCCCAGATTGTCGAAGTTTTTAAGACTATCGAGAGGGTTGCGGACACAAACTCCACGGTGTTCATTCAGGGAGAGAGCGGTACCGGGAAAGAGTTAGTCGCACGCGCGATCCACCACAATAGTTCACGCGCCAATAAGGAGATGGTTGTCGTGAATTGCACCGCGATTCCGGAGAATCTTTTGGAGAGCGATCTTTTTGGACATGAACGAGGCGCTTTTACCGACGCGACTTACCAAAAGATTGGGAAATTTGAACGTGCGCACGGGAGCACGCTCTTTCTGGATGAGATCGGGGATATGCCGATTTCATTGCAAGCGAAGCTGTTACGCTCACTGCAGGAAGGAGAAATCGAACGGCTCGGCGGAACAAAAATCATCCGCGTTGATGTCCGAATCATCGCGGCGACGAATAAGGACTTGCGCATGGCGGTTGAAAATGGGACATTCCGACGGGATCTCTATTATCGGCTGAACGTGATTCCGATTAACCTGCCTCTTTTGCGGCAGCGCCGTGAAGACATCTTGATTTTAGCCGAATACTTCCTTAAGAAACACAGCAGTACACATAACCAACCCATACCGTTGATTGGTCAAAAAACGAGAGATCTCCTAACGCAGTATCATTGGCCCGGCAACGTTCGTGAACTGGAATATTCCATTTTGCGAGCTGTTCTTTTCGCCGAAGGCGATGTTATCCTCCCGAAACATCTTCCCGAAGAAATACAATTTCCTCCAAAACGCCCGATTGAGGGCAAACTGCCCGATACACGGGATCTCGCTTCGCTCAATATGACGATGAAGGAGATGGAGAAGGAGTTAATCCTCAAAACACTTGAAAGAATGGGAAACAATCGCACCCTTACGGCGCAGACCTTGGGAATCAGCCTGCGATCCCTACAATATAAACTAAAAAGTTACGCCGACAATTTGATAGATCAAAACGAATGAAGGAACAAAATTTTTATGAAAACCCACACTTTTCGCTTCGCCTTTTTCATATTACTGTGGACTGTTCCTGTGTTGGGTGAACCCGCGATAGGTTATATGTTCGAGACAATCGAGGTGCCCGGTGTTGATTTTCTGGAGTTGACTTCAAGCAACGACCACGGACATTACGCAGGTAACACCCTCAGCCCTGATGGAGAGAAATTCATCGGCTTTACGCTGATTGACGGGGTCTTTTCCACACATGGATTCCCCGGCTCAATAAGAACGGTATTCTACGGACTCAATAACGCAGGACAGACTGTGGGTTACTACGACGATCCTGACGAGATTTCTCACGGTTTAATCGTGCAAAACGGCGAGTTCACACAATTCGATTTTCCGGGTGCGGCCGAGACGCAAATCTTTGGGGTTAGTGAAACCGGGCAACCCGCGGGCAACATTATTGATGCGACTGGTGCGAATCACGGTTTTATAGGCGATGCACAAGTTGACTACCCCGGTGCGGCGACAACGTATGCCGACCATGTGAACACCGGGGGCGTCCTCGTAGGGAGCTATATTGATGCCGACGGGATATATCACGGGTACATGCGACACCTCGATGGGAGCTTTACCAATATAGAGTTTCCCGGTATTCCGCCGAACTTAGAGTTCCTTTTCGTGAACGCCATCAACGACGCCGGTGTCACGGTGTTCAGAGCCAAGGTGGAGGACGATGTTGCTCGGTCCTATGTCCTCATGCCGAACGGTGAGCCGATGGAGTTGCGATTCCCCGGCAGTGTGACTACGGTAGCGCGGGATATTGATGCGAAAGGACAAGTTGCCGGTTACTATGACATGGAGGACGGACGCACACACGGATTCATTGCCAGCCCCGCCACCGTCCTCGGTCAGAGCGTCTATTTTGCGTCGCTCTCTCAAGGCTTGAACATGCTCTCCGTTCCCTTGAAACCCGACACGCCAATGAACGCCCGTTCCCTAGCGAAGCTAGTTGGTGCGACAGCGGTGATTACCCTCGATGCCGCCAATCAACGATTTGCCGGGTGGACCCCGGACGCCCCCGACGACGGGTTTCCGATTGAAGGTGCGAAAGGCTACATCGTTAATGTCCCACAACGTCGCAAAGTCGCCTTTGTCGGGACAGCCTGGACAATTCAACCGCAAGTCGCAGCAGCACCGAGCGTAACACTCCATATCGACACTTGGGCGTTCGTTGTCAGCGGGCACTTAGAAAGCTATCGAAACCTTGACGGCTATTTCGTCACAGTGCGAAACCGGATGACGGGTTACATCATGACAGGTCGTGTCCGAGACGGCTACTTCGCCGCAGCAACTGCGAATCTCGCTCGACAGAACGTGGTACACATTGGCGATGTCTTAGAGGTCTCCGTCACCGATGCAGGCGGTGAGATGGCTTCGGAGACGTTTAACTTCACCGTGACACCGGATGTCCTTCTTAATGCGGTACTGCCGGTAGTGCTTGATAGTGTCGGTAGACCGAAGCACAGCGTCTTGTTACAGAACTATCCAAACCCGCTCAACCCTGAGACGTGGATTCCGTATCGTCTATCTGAGGCGGGTGCTGTGACGGTATCGGTTTACGATGCGACCGGGCAACAGATACGGACGTTATCACTTGGGTTCCGGGCAGAGGGTTACTATCAAAGCCGTTCACGTGCCGCTTATTGGGACGGTCGTAACAACTTGGGTGAGCCGGTTTCAAGTGGCGTTTATTTCTACCAGTTATCCACGCCATCCTTCAATCAGGTGAAGCGGATGGAGATTGTGAAGTAGCATATAGCCTGGGTAGCGCACAGCGAAACCCAACGCTTGATAATTGTTGAGTGGATTCGATTGCGCCCTTGTTTGTGGTGCGGATTGCTGTGGTTATCTTTGGTTAACCCCTAAATTGTTTGAGTCGCAAATACGATGAAAGCTAACCTTGCTATTGCTCAAATATTGATTGGATTCGTCATAGGCGTGATTACGCTGATCGCTGGCATTTTCATATATCGGCGAGCTAGGCGGACACAGAATCTCGGGCTACGAATGAAAGCCTACGGAGTCTGGATTGTGAGTCTGTTGCTGATGGTGGTGCTGCTTTTGCCCGCGCTGGCATACTTGTACACGGAACACCTCTGGTTTGAGAGTGTCGGTTACGCCAATATCTTCTGGGGAGTCCTGAAATCACGATGGGGGCTCTTTGCCAAATTCGCTGCCGTAGCGATTGGGTTTATGGGATTGAATCTCTTCGTCGGCGCTCGGCTTTGTCCCGTCGCTAGTGAAGGCACGCGATGGTCTCGCGAACAGACAACGCAATTTTACCGCACCATGCTAATCTCGATTGTTTTGGTCGCTAGCCTTCTAGCAGTACCGATGATGTTTCTATGGGACGATTTCATTCGTTACGAAAATCGTGGGTTGACGGACGTAATCACATTCGTCTCTCATAGTGCGCTCCAAAAAGAACTCGGTTTTTATCTATTTACCTTTCCAATCTATCGCTGGGGCAGCCTGTGGCTAAAAGTTGTGCTATGGACGACGATAGTGATTGTGGGATTCTTATACCATTTCTACCGACGTCGAGATGTGCGGAGATCGGTTCGCGTTAAACGGTCTTTTGTCTTTCACGCTTCGATGCTGTGGCTCATGCTACTCGGCGTTTCCTTGTGCCGGAGTCAGATTAACATCTGGAACGTCCTATACACCGCTCGAACACCTTGGGGGCTCGGTAGGGTTGATGGGATGGGCTACGTTGACGAGGTGCTGATTGGCGCGACCCAAATCTTTATGATTTGCATCGCCGGGATTGGTGTTCTTGTTCTAATTAACATGTTTTGGCGGAAACGGCTGGTCTGGTATTACGCCCTTGCGATTTGGGGGGCGAGCTATATTGTATTGATTCAAGCCTACCCGATTTTTGTTCATTGGACAGAAGTTCGTCCGAATCGAGCGTCCGCCGAAGTGCCCTTCCTGAAAGGTCATATTGAATCGACCCGCCAGGCATTTCGACTAAATCAAATTGTGGAGAGCGACCACATCCAAGGTGCCGCAACGGTGGAGATGATTCACCGCAACCCTGAAATCAGAGAGAACATCCAGTTGTGGGACCGGCGCGTTCTCTACGAGGTGCTGAGGGACAAACAGACCATCAAACAGTATTACGAATTCCACCCCTATACAGATGTCGATCGGTACTGGATAGACGGAAAATATCGACAGGTGTTGATTGCCGCGAGGGAGATTGATATCGATCCAAAGGAATTACCCGAAGCCCAATATTGGGATAGTCGGAAGATGGTCTATACCCACGGATACGGAGTTTGTGTTGTTCCGGTGAATGAATTCAAAACAGAGGGTGCCGATCCTATCTTCTGGATAAAAGGGATTCCAATGGTCTCCCCTGACAAACTTGACAAGCAATTCCGCGTGACAAAACCTCAAATCTACTTTGGCGAGTTGACGAACGATTATATCATTGTCAATACCAAGAAACAGTTGCTGTTTGGGATTGAGTCAGAAATCCTAACGGCTCTGGACAATGGCAATCTCCCGCAGGATTTGCGACAAGAGTTTGAAGCGCACGAAACGCCGCTTTCTGAAAACGTCACGATTTCCATCAAGGCGAAAGGTCGCAAGTGGTTGATAACGGATAAGGCTGATGAACAGGAGTACGTTGTTAGTAAAGAAGAAGGGGAACTAAGGATTTATGAACAGGAGCGATGGCAATTGTTTAACTTCAAGCGGGAGAAATGGTTGCGATTTAGCCTTGAATTGAGTTCACAAATCGAGTTAAAGTTCTTGGTTGACTTAGACAAAGGGCTTCTCTCCGACGACCTACGACAAAAGTTTGAAGCACAGAAAACGACGTTGTCTGAGAAGGTTACCATTTCGACAAAGGTAGAAGGCAGCCAGTGGCTGATTACTGATAAGGACAATGAACGTGGATACATTGCTAGCAAGGAGGCGGGTGAACTAAAGATTTACAAGCAAAAAGAGGTAGATCCTGAAGGGGAACGATACAATGGAGAGAGTGGCGTTGAAATTGGTGGTTGGTTTAGGCGGCTCTGTTTTGCGACGCGTTTCGACTTCTGGCGTATAATGCTGTCCAAGAGTCTTACCCCTGAAAGCAGAATACTTTTTTGGCGAAAAATTGGAACCCATGACCCTATCACTGCCAGAACGATAACAGATCGCCTCTCACACATCGCGCCATTTCTAAAATATGACCCGGACCCCTATATCGTGATTGGCGATGACGGACAGCTCTGGTGGATGGTCGATATTTACGTTACGAGTCGGAACTACCCGAACGCGAAAGTTTATGTCGATACAACCAATCTAATTGAAAATCCGCCACTTTACACCGAACCCACATTTGACCGCTTTAACTATATTCGCAACCCCGCTATTGCGGTTGTCAATGCGTACAACGGGGAAGTCAATTTCTACCTTACCAAGGATGAAGAACCCATTACGGCTGCCTACCAGAGTGCCTTTCCCAACCTCTTCCAACAAAAAGATCGGATTCCGGCGGGACTGCAAAACCACCTTCGATACCCCGATTATCTCACCCGCACCCAAGCAGAAATGTATACGAACTATCATGTAGAGGACGCCCATTCTTTCTTCCACGGTTCCGACCGGTGGAATATCCCCGACGAAACATACTACACGGAAAAGCAAAGGATGGTGCCTTACTACGCGACTTTTAAGTTGCCGGGCGAAAAAAAACCGGAGTTCGTGAACATGATTCCATTTACTCCACCGAAACGCGTAAAACTCTTGAACGCATGGCTTGTAGCACGCTGCGATGGGGCGGGATACGGACAATTGGTAATTTACCGGCTGCCGACGGCGGCGACTGTAATTGGTCCAACGCAGGTCGAGGAAGACATTGAAAATGCGCTGGCAAACGAGGTTTGGTTTAGACAATCGGATGCAAAAGGGGCTCAAGTGATTCGCGGCAATTTGCTTGTGATTCCTGTGGAAGACACCCTATTTTATGTGGAGCCTATCTACCTCAAGCCCAAAAACAGCAATCGCGCCCAATTAAAGACAGTTGTTATAAGAGCTGGCGATCAGTTTGCGTACGCGGACAGATTCGATAAAGCCCTAAAAAAAATCTTCGGTGTCGGCATAGGTGTTGAGTCCACGACAGAGACAGCGGAGGGGACTGCGGGGGCACTGCCACCGTTGGCGGAACTTATTCGTTTAGCCAATGAAAAGTACGATCAATATCTGAAGTTGACTGGGGAGGCAAAGGTCATGGAAGCCGCTCAAGAATTCAAAGAGCTTGAGAGGATTTTGAGGGCATTGCAAGCGAAGCAGTATCAGTAGGAGTTCAAAGAACATCAGTTTATTGCGGTTATGCACCTTTAGCCACATAGTAAAGGTGGGAATGCTTCTGTTTATCGATGAACTTCACAGAGAAGTGGAGCAAATTCGACATAATGGCATGATTGAACTGCACATCTGATTCAGTTTCGTTTTTTAGGCTGGTCACAATATACAATCCCGCCTGAAAGGGTAGGAGAAGTATCGCATCTTCGTCTCCGCCATTTGCTTTCGCAAGGGAAGTGTATTTTTTGAGTTTGTCTATCCACATGTCATCCATTTTAATCTCACCGGACTTAATCTTGTGAGGATAGTGGAAGATTTTCCCCCGTTTTCCTGCCCGTGTTGGCGTAAATTTCTGAGTTTCGTCGTATTCAACACCAATCAGTGGCTCTGGCACCCAGCCGACGCTTTGACGGCGTCGCTGCATATTGCTTATATCCTGACCGGATACGATTGCAATCCCACCCCTACCGACGAAGTTTTTGATTCGATGCTCGGCATCAATACTCAAACGGTAGGCATCTTTGTAGATTTCCCCATGTCCAATCCAAAGGATATGCGCTTTCGCCAAATAAGCTGTTCGCAAATCTTTGACCGGTTCGTAGATGATATGATGTCCGTTGACATACTCAAGCTGCTGCAGAGCGGGGAATTCAGCTTGTGTAACGTTACCTGTCAGCGCCATCACTTTTAAGGGAAGCTCGGGTTTTTTATACGATTTCCTACGAGAGGCGACAGGCGTAAACAGGAAGGGCGACAGTATTTCTCGCCTCCCTCTGCTCTCGCCAATTTCCTCTACCAGCATTGACTGAGCAGCCATGCGGGTGCGATAAGGCGGCAAAATTCTGACATGTGGAGGACCAACCTTTCTCAACTTATTATCGAACTGACCAAACGCGCTTTCGACGGACCAACGCCCGTCGTAACAGCGATCGATTTCTTTAACGTCGATCCGATCTTCGTTGATGTTCGTGATATAGCCGCGAATGACATTTAAGCCGTGGATGGATTCGCCGGACTCATCCGTAATTGCGACATCTTCCACCTTTTGGGATGCAAGGAGAGCTGTCGTCAACCCACCAAGATCAAGTGAGTCCCGCTCATACTTCTCAGCACTTTCGATAATTTTGCATTCTCGCGTGAAAACAATGTCTGCATCTCGAAATGATCGGAACTTGAGTGTGAGCAGGTGAAAGGCTCTGTATGTCCGCGGTTCCTGAACCACAACTCGTGTAAAAGGGCCCACATTGTGATGCTTCGGATTTGGTTCGAGAGAGATTTTCTGTACGCTAAAAGGCGGAATGCTATACCCCCATTTCCAATCGTGCGTATCCGGTTCCTTATCGGGACCTTCATACGTAAGTCCCCAAAGCTGTATTTCATAGGGGGCATTATTTTCCAGGATAAGCTCATCGCCTTCAATCTTGCTTCGCAGTCCACGCTCGTCTCTTATATTGATCTTACCTTGCTTAATGTCCAATTTTACATCCCATTCATCCTTGTACCCGCCACCAAGTTTATATACTAGGTCATTGACAGGCGGCACGACCGTCGAGCATTTAACGTCCATTACGTAGATATGCTTGTCGGTGTACTCTTTCAAGACAGCCGTGTAATCTTCTCCCTTGCTGGTTTTGACCTTGACACGGGTGCCCACGAGCCGTTCAATCAGCCGCTCATAGCTCTCCTCCATTGCATATTCCCACAGTTCTTTTCGTAACGCCTCGATTTCACCTTCGGGACTAACCCCCTGTTGTTGCGACGTCTGAGTAACGGGCTTGAAAGCTGTCGTTTTCTTAATCTGTCCCCAGACCATCTCTACAGTTTTATTAATCGAGGTCCTAAGGGCGACACCAAGGTTTCGGATTTTTCGCTGGAGGCGCGTTGCTAAGCGAGGGTGATAAATGCGATCGAAATCCCAATCTCGTTCTAGTCGTTCCCGCGCGTTCATCGAATCGAGGTAGCGGATATACGCGCCAATCCCCTCTCGCTCCGGACCTCTGAAAATGTAACTTGGCGCATGTCCTCGCTGCCGGGATTCCTCGGAAATAATTTCGATTCCGTTGGATTCAAGCCGCATTGTTCCGCGATATCGTCTTCCATCATTCATCTCAAATACGACGTACTTTTTCAGCAATTTCTTTAAGATTTTGTCTTTTCTGAAGATATCAATTGCGTAGTTAATCGTGGCAAAAAGGAAAAGCAGGGCTATCGAGAGAACATATACGCCCCATTTCTCCCAAAACGGTTTTTCTACGTCACTTTGCGCATTCGCGTACGGAAGGGCGATCACGGCAACGAACTGCAAAATCAGAATCAGATTGAATGTAGTGCGTATCATTCTCTGTGCCATTTATTCATCCCCATGGGTAAAACGTAAAGATTGGGCATTCGACCGTCCTTGTACCACCCTTCGGTGTATCTTTTATTCTTTATGATGTCTTTGGAATAGGTTGAAAACCGTTTCGAGTTTCGTTCGAGCGTTCGTATCCGCCCCAAGTCGCTGAGACAGACGATCATAAAATTTCAGGAATTCTCGATTGAATTCATCTGACTTTTCTGAATTAACTTCGGATTGGACTAAGTCCGTCAAGCCTTTCCAGCTACTTTCTTGGGCATGCAGATCTTCCTCAGTTTCGGAAGCAATTAAGAAAACTTGCTCGAATGTCTTCAGCGCTCTGTCGTGCTGCGCGTTCCGTAGGTATGCCCATGCAAGGGTATCCAGAAAGACGATCTTTCTGGGTACATGCATCACCGCCTTTTGCGCGTATTCAACGGCTTTTTGTGACATCATGTGCTGTTCAACGAAGAGCCAAGCCAGATTATTATTCCACGCGGCATTATCAGGGTCTGCGCGGAGCGCTTGTTCGTAGAGCTGTATGAGCTTAGCCGTCCATGAAGTATCTTCGGGCGAATTGTCACGCGCCCACCAATAGAGCTCCTCGAGAAATGCGTATTGTTCAGGATAATAACCCTTTCGGCGCAACGCTTTTTCATAGCGTTGGATATAATCGGAGAGACTCTCTACAGACAAGGGGGGGAAAGCCATATTCATCCGTCTTTCAATCGTCTGCTCTGAGTCTGCAAAAAAATGCCAGACCGCCACTGCACTACACGTGATGACCATACCCGTCAAAACTGATGCAAGTGCTTGAACTGATTTCGGTTCGTGTTCAGAGCTGGCGTAGATTGCCGGTGTTAAAATTAGCCCCCCCGCAAATCCGACCGCTAAACCACCAAGGTGAGCGGCGTTGTTGATGTGTGGAAAGGTAAACCCGAGAATGATATCACATGCAATAAATGGGAGAAGTCCCAAGCCGAAAATCCGATTTCGCCAACGGGGGAGCCGATCTTTGTACCGCAGCCCAAGTGCAACCAGAGCTCCCATTAATCCAAAGATTGCGCCCGAAGCGCCCACGCTAGGTGCATCCCTGACAAAATACAAAGTCGCCAAGCTACCGCCAATCGCCGAAAACAGATAGAGAATCAAGAATCGGGATCCCCCATATAGTTTTTCAAGCAAATTCCCAGCTACAAAGAGCACCCCCATGTTTAGCAGAAGGTGGAGACTGCCGCCGTGCAAGAAAGTGTGCGTTATGAGTCGCCAATACTCGCCATCGTAAATGACTAGACGATGGGAATATGCGCCAAATTGAATCAGGGTCAGTGCATTTCTTGAACCTCTCATCCCTTCATCTAGCAACAGGAAGATGATGGTATTTACCGCAATTAGGCTCAACGTAACAGTTGCACGGCTCCGCTGAGAGGCGAGAAACACCTTCTCCGCAAGGGAACCTCTCTCAGATGCTTGACCTTGTGAGCTGTCAGTGTCCGGTTGATTTTCAGCTGATCTTAACTGGTGAAAACCTTCTAAATCACCAACCCGCAGCCACCGACCGTCGAAAAAAATGGATGCGTCTGCGGAGATACGCCCCATCTTTATCCATTCCGACAATGTATCTTCGTCAATATCAGAGATTTGATTTTCATAACGGATTTTCATGGTTTACTTGGATTCGACCTAATGTAAGATTCAACGGAAATCTACCATAACCGCCCGGTGATGTCAAAGAAAAAGTGTACGAAAGCGTTTTGCTCGGGTATGATTTTGAAAGATGAAGGTTAATGGAGAATCAATAGAAGCTAGCGGTTTCGCCATTCCCTCGCCCTCTAATCCTTTTATCGGAGCCGTTCGATTCAGAACAGCTTGGGGAAAGGTTTCCAGATAGATTCCTTATCAAGATTAAGAGATAATCTGCTTCAACGCCTCTAAGGGATAGGTATTGATTACATCCTCCTTCTCTAGCCAACCTCGCCGGGCAACGTTGACGCCAAACGCAATGTGTTCGACCTGTTTGGTCGCATGAGCATCTGTATTGATCGCCAGTAAAACCCCGTTTTGTCGTGCATGTCGGACGACACTAGGCTCGAGATCCAACCGACTTGGGGATGCATTGATTTCTAGCACAACATCATGGGCAGCGGCTGCGCTGATGACTGCATCAAGGTCAATTGCATACCCCGGACGCCGACCAAGTAACCGTCCTGTCGGGTGACCGATAATCGTGACAAACGGATTTTCAATGGCACGAATCACACGCGCTGTCATCTCTGCTTCGCTCAGTGTGAAGCCAGTATGAACACTTGCGATAACGATATCGAGTTGTTCCAGGATTTCATCGGAAAAGTCGAGACTTCCATCTATGCGGATATCGACTTCAGAACCAGCTAACACTTCGATATTGTCAATTTCTACATTGATTTCGCGGATGTGTTTAATCTGTTCCAGGAGCCGTTCAGGAGTCAATCCATTTGCTACCCGTGATGATTCTGAGTGATCAGTGATAGCGATGTATTCATGTCCAAACGCCTTCGCAGCTTCTATCATCTCTCTGATTGAATGCCGTCCATCGCTCCAATCGGTGTGGGTATGAAGATCACAGCGAAGATCTCTAGGCTCAATAAGTATCGGAAGATTGCCTGTCAATGCCGCTTCAATCGCATCTGCGGTCCCTCGTAATTCAGGAGCGATGAAAGGCAATCCAAGTTGATTGTAGATGTCAGATTCTGTCTTATTTTCGCACCAGACAGGCAATGGGGTGCGCAACTCATCAAGGTTTCGCGTTATAGCAATCTGATTGAGTTTCGCTATGTGTGCATCCACACCCGTCGTCATTAGCAACCCTTCTTCATACGTCTCTGACTCGAAACAATAGATGCGTAGCGGAAATCCAGCATCCACAGATGCAACGACCAATACATCATTCTCCAATTCCGATGATTTAACGCCATCTATCCCAAACAAGATTTCAGCAATCGCTGCTGGGTTTTCACATTCAACAATTAACTCAAGGCTGTGTAATACCTCTTCGCGCCTTCGGAAACCTCCGGTGAATTCAATTCGTTTGATTTCATCGCAATGCTCCAACGCATCAAGAACGACGTGAGCAATCGATAGAATCTGCCAGAGTGGACGCTTTTGCCTCTGCGATTCAAGAAATTGCAAGCCTTCATCGATTGCCGCGATTGTCTTAGCACCCATCCGCTTCATTTCATGGAGCCGACCGCTATCAAGCGCTTTCCGGAGATCGCTGGGACTCTTCACCTCTAACTCCTGGTAGAAGCGACAAGCTGTTTTCGTCCCAACCCCTCGCACTCGCAGCAAATCCAGCACCTCGGAGCCCATTTCTTGAATTAAGCTATCATAGAAACGGCATCGCCCTGTCTCCAGCATTTCGATAATCTTCTGTTCAATCGCTTTGCCGATACCTGGAATCGAGCGAAGCCGTTCATCTTCAACCAACTGATGTAGATCGCCGGCGATCGACTCTATTGACTCTGCCGATCTCTCATAAACTCTGGCGCGGAAGGAGTCTTCACCTTGAATCTGAAGCAAATTGCTAATATTTCTCAATACTTCACTAATTTCGTCAATTGTCATTCAACTGTCCTTTTCCAGCGGTCTACCAACTTGTGAGGTGGGCGCGATTATTGATAGAGTCCGCGATTTTGCGTCCCTTCGCGTAACTCGCATGCGAATCTGCAATATTCAATACAAAATCCGTTCCAATCATCAATTCACAACGCTTGTCAAACCTGCAATGTGTTAGTGGAACGTTATATTCAAAAAAGCCCACAACCGAATCCAGTTTTCGGAACCGAACTCAGACATGGGCTTTTCTTCGATAGTTATTCAACGTCCTTGGTCGGAGCTGACAAATTCTTCTAAATTTTCAGACGCCACATCAATACATCGTTCCGTTTAGTCGTCTTAACTTTGGTATCGTTTGGGTATTGACCCGATGTGTATGAAGTTGAATTATGTGCTCGAATCGCCGGGGCGAATTGTCTACATTTCTATTCTCGCCTTCTACAAAACTTGAACTCCAAGTCCGCTCAGAACGTGAAAAATATACCATATCTCAGCCACAAGGTCAAGATTCATGTACGATGACAAAACATCAATGCAGGAAAGAGGCTCAGTTTCTTTTGTGCCTAGAAGTATCAACTTATTTTGGGAAAAACAACGCGAATTGTGGCAGGAAATTGATTCGGTTGGCAGGATTGACTAATTCGCACGTCGCCGATGGCACTCATCAGCATATAGGCGTCGTCGAATGTAACGGAGAGTTTATGCTGGAGAAGATTTGCCATTTCTTCGCACGCAATGGTGATGGCATCGGCAAGTTTGGGCGCGTCTCCCGTCGTAATCCATGACTCATTGGTCTCAATCCAAGGACGGAGGATTGATTCATCTTTGATGAGAGTTACTCGTACAGTGACTTCAGCGCAAATCTCTATTCCGGTCATTGTGACCTCAGCATCTCCCATCGACGCATGAACATCTCCAAGCCCAAACAGCGCGCCTTCTACAAAAACGGGTAGATAAACACATGAGCCTGCTTTTACGTCATTGTGATCCATGTTGCCGCCGTGGGGACCGGGGTAAAGCGTAGAGACTGTTTCTCCGGCAGGCGCGGTGCCAATGACACCAATCATCGGGCGAACAGGAAAGCGGAGGCGATCATCAAAGTACACGATGCCGTCTTCGATCTGAACGAGCCGGGTCACATACCTTTCGGCGAGATGTCCCAAATTCCCTAACCCCGCCTTGATAGCGATGAAGCCTTGTGATGCAAGTTGAACCTCAAGAATCTCAACGCGCAGCGTATCACCCGGTTGGGCACCGCGTACGAAGACCGGTCCAGTTGCTGGATTCGCACCGAGTGGGTGCGGGTGGTTCAGCAGATTGTCCTCGCTCCGAATGGTACCGGTTCTCGCATCATAGGTTTCAAAGCAGATTTTGTCGCCCGCATCAATTTGTCGAACTGGGCGATGCTCTCGGCTGAAACTATAAACAATGTGGTCACGGGTAATGATGTGCATTCTCATACAATATTAACCGGAAATCCGCGTTCTCAACTGTGCCAATTTAACATTTAGAATATGCTCAAATCATGTTGATGTGCGGTGACTGGAACTGGCAATAGTCAGGGCAGCCTTTCAAAACCGGAGAAATTTAATTAACCTGCGTATCGCATGGTGCTAGTTCACAGCTGAGGTTATTTATCCCAACAGAAACCCAACTCTGTTGAATTGTATAACTGTGTGTCCGCGCCGTCAATGCAAAAAGCAAGGAATATCCGCTACTTGTACGCTTTGGCAGCATGATTGGGCGGTCTGGGTTATGAAGACGCTCGTAATCTCTTAATCACCACGAATAAAATTGACTCAAATTTACCGCATGCGGGTACCATTCGTTCTGCTCCAGAATGCTGTATGCGCGATAGTCGATAGAGGCGATGGACCCGGTAAATTCACACGGATAATAAATTTCGTGTACCGGCGTTACAAATGCTGGTATTAGGCGTACTGATTTCGATTGAATCTCTAATCCCTAGGTCCATTGAGGAATCGGTGAAATGTTTTCTTCATCTTGCAAAAATTGCACGTAATATGTTATTCTACCACCAACTGTACATTTTGCCTCCCTTGTACCCCCACCCGACCAAATCTATGTTTTCCTGATGGAATTATATCATTTAAGAGGTATTCCCTGCGTGCGGCTGTTCATTAAAAAAGGGTTTCATGGCTGCTAAGGGGTAGTCCATTCGATGCGAAAAAATAAACCTAAATTCTTGCACAGACTTCTTCACACTGTTGGCATCAGTGGTATCACATTAACAAATTATGCCGCTTCAATTGAACCGAATTGGGTCGAAATCACCCATCACGATATTAGGATTAATAATCTTCCCCCATCCTTCGATGGGTTTTCAATTGTTCAACTCACTGACCTGCACCACAGTTCAATTGTCAAACTTGATTACCTCCGAACCTGTTTGTGGAAGGTGGTTCATTTACGACCGGATGTGGTTGTCCTCACAGGCGACTACATTACTCGTCAGGCAAAGTACGCGGAGCCCCTAGCACAGGCGATTCGACAAATCATCATTGAATCAAGTATTCCGGTGTGTGCGGTGCTAGGCAATCACGATCACTGGAATGATGCTTCCGAGAATGGGATATTTCTTCGGCGAAAGTGTTGGAGCGCAAGTGGGACATCAACACCTAGATTCGAAAACAGCGTGTTTCCTCGGCGAAAACGTTGGAAGGGTGATGGCGATGTAGTTTTCAACGCTTTGACCGATGCGGGGATAAGAGTTTTGATGAACGAGTCCGTACCTCTACGTCGGGGCAGGGATTGCCTATGGCTCATCGGCTGTGATGATTTTTTATCAGGGGATTTTGATTTGGAGAGAGCCTTAGCCGCTGTTCCGTTATCTGCTAAACCACGAATTCTCTTGATGCACAATCCCTACCCTATTGAATCCATCGCCCACCATCGATTCGATCTTGTGTTATCAGGGCACAGCCATGGAGGGCAGATCTCATTGCCATTTGTCCCACCGAAGATTGGCAGAAAATATCTTGCTGGGCTTTTCTATGTTGGTCAATCTAGGCTCTATGTTTGTCGTGGACTCGGTGTGATTGGTCTTCCGATCCGATTTATGACACTACCGGAGATTGCACATTTTCGACTCGTGCCATCCTCAGACAGCGTTTGGTAATCGAAAAAAAACTGAGAAACAAACCATGGCTATTAATCACTTTCAACCTACCGTTTATCATACAGCAATCGGATCTCATGAGCCGGTGCTACACATTGAAAGCGGTGATACCGTCATCACAACGACGGTGGATGCTTGGGGACAAAATGCCGCGGATGAAAGAGTGACGCCGATGGCAACCCTCAGACAGACCCGTTTTACATCACCGATGCGGAGCCGGGTGATACTCTCGCCCTTCATTTTGACGAGATTGCGCCCAATCGGAAGATTCGACGAACGCTGACAGTTGTTGCTCCGAACGTCCTTGACCCGTATTATATTTCTTCAAATATACCGAAAGATGGACCGGCAGAATGGGAAATTGACTTAGAAGAGTGGACGGCGGCCCTGATTTTTCCAAACACAAAATTGGGAACTCCTACGCTCCCGTTAGCGCCTATGGTTGGTTATTCTGGCGTAGCACCGCCCGCCACATGGACAAGCAATCTCTACGGCAACTTCCTCCACGCTCGGCGGGAATATGGACTGTCGCGGATTTGTTGAGGGCGTCACGGCTTACCTGCCTGTCTTTGTATCCGGCGCGCTGTTTCAAATCGGCGATGGCACGCCCTCCAGGGAGATGGCGAGATTGTCGGTACAGGGATAGAAATCTCTTTCGAGGTCCAGTTCACCGTCAATTTGCTAAAAGGGAAGAAAATGATACGTATCTTCTAACAGTTGGCAACCCACGGCCTCTGGATTGAGCGGTGCAGTATGCAACAACGGAGATGATCCATTGGCTTGAAGAATTAGGTCTGGAAGGAAACGCGGCACACATCTTGCTTGGGCAGTGCGTGGAATACTATCTTGGCAATATTTTCAATCCTGCCTATACGATGGTTTGTAAGATTAAAAAGAGAATTCTACAATTATATTGGAGTCTGGGACTATATATCTGCGAATGGGCGAGTTCCGACGCGTGATGTGTTGGATCTCTCCAAAATAAGAGAAGTCGTGATGTGGGAAAAAGGGAAATAATGGTCAAGCCGTACGATTCCTCGACAAAAATCAAGTATTCACGTGGAATAAAAATGTTTAGGCATAGTATTGCAGAGACCGGTCTAACGAAAACAACATGTGAGCTTTCATTATCTGATTTTCCATTGACAACGACTGTTTTTTTTTGGTACAATAACCCGATGTTTTGTGGTGGGATGGCAGAGTGGTCGAATGCGGCGGTCTTGAAAACCGTTGTGGCGCAAGTCACCGTGGGTTCAAATCCTACTCCCACCGCCATTCAGAATACATTATGGAGAGGTGCGAGAGCGGTTGAATCGGGCTGCCTGCTAAGCAGTTGTGGCGCAAGCCACCATGGGTTCGAATCCCATCCTCTCCGCCATGATGATGCGCCTGTAGCTCAGTGGATCAGAGCATCTGACTACGGATCAGAAGGTCGGGGGTTCGAATCCTCTCAGGCGCTTATGTTTCTTTAAGTGGTAGGTTAAGGATTTCCAATGAACGATACAAACAATTGGAAACTAGCACCTACCCTCTAGGTTGTGGGGATTTATGTCGGATCTGCTCTGGATGCGCGAAACGCTTAAAATCGCGCGTCAGGGAGCTGCGCGTGGTGAAGTCCCCGTTGGAGCAATCATTATTAGAAATGACGTGGTGCTTGCCCGCGCGCACAACCTCCGAGAACAGACTAGTGATCCAACAGCCCACGCTGAGTTGCTTGCGATTCGAGAGGCTTCTAAGAAGATTGGTGATTGGCGGTTGATTAACACCACCCTTTATGTGACGTTGGAGCCATGTCCGATGTGCGCGGGAGCAGTTGTTTTGGCTCGCATCCCGCGTGTTGTTTATGCTGCTTCCGATTCCAAATCTGGAGCGGCTGGGACGCTGTTCAACCTGTTACAAAATGGATGTTTGAATCACCAGGTTGATGTTACATCGGGCATCTTAGAAGAAGAGAGTAGCTGTCTTATCAAATCTTTTTTTCAGAATCGTCGAATTTGAACTTGTGGAGAGATGCGAGAGCTGGCTGAATCGGGCAGTCTCGAAAACTGCTGTGCGGGCAACCGTACCGTGGGTTCAAATCCCACTCTCTCCGCCTAAAGGGGCAGTAGCTCAGGGGGAGAGCGCATCCCTCGCACGGATGAGGTCGCGGGTTCAAATCCCGTCTGCTCCATTACTTTCCTTCATTTTTGACAGGTAATCAGACTGTTTGATTTTCTGTGCTTGTGTGAGCTTATCGGAGAGATGCGAGAGCTGGCTGAATCGGCATGACTGGAAATCATGTGTACGGGCAACCGTACCGTGGGTTCAAATCCCACTCTCTCCGCTGATTTGACCTTCGTAATGCCTTGGCTATGCTAAGCGGGGAGGTAGCGGTGCCCTGAATCTGCAATCCGCTATAGCAGGGCTGAATTCCTAGGGTACGGCGAGTTTCTTTTGAGGTCCGGCCCATGTAAGTGGTGTTGAAGATTAGGTCCTGAGCAACTTGAATTTATCAAACTCCGTCAGGTCTGGAAAGAAGCAGCGGCAGATAAATCTTCAGGTGTGACGCAGGGCAACCTAATCGGAGCTAACTGCTTGGGTAACGCTTAGGAGGGCACGTCAAGCCTCAGGTGCATAGCCAAGATTTTCTACCTTTTCTCCTCTCTCTTCTATTATCGGTAATGCTATCGGAACAGAGTGACTCGTTCTGACATTGATGTTCCTCTTGAAGGTTGACCCCGCCTCGCTCATTTGAAGGAGAAATCATGTCCTATGAGGTTTTAGCGCAGAAATGGCGCCCCCGCGTATTTGAAGATGTTGTTGGGCAAACGCACATTATACAAACCTTGAAGAACCAGATTCTTTCTGATAGGGTTGGTCATGCCTACCTGTTTTGGGGCCCACGAGGAACTGGTAAAACAACGGTTGCACGTATTTTGGCAAAGGCTGTGAATTGCCCCAACCGCCGTCAAGAGACAGAATCTGGTCAGGAAGTCACGGCTGAACCGTGTAATCAGTGTGAGTTTTGCGTGGAAATCTCTAAGGGCAGATCCTTCGATGTAATTGAAATGGATGCGGCATCCAATCGGGGGATTGATCCTATCCGCGAACTTCGAGAAAGTGTCAAACTTGCGCCGGCTTCCTATCTCTATAAAATTTATATCATTGACGAAGCGCACATGCTTACTCAGGAAGCCTTCAATGCCCTGTTGAAAACGCTTGAGGAACCTCCCTCGCACGTCATCTTCATCCTCGCTACAACTGAACACCATAAAATTCCTAAGACAATTATATCCCGTTGTCAGGATTTTGATTTTCGCTACATGGAATTTAATCAGATTGCCAATCGCCTGCGCAGTATATGCACCGCCGAAGAGATCCTAATTGACGATGAGGGACTATCTTCGATAGCCGAGCAATCGGAAGGATGTCTCAGAGACGCCGAAAACCTGTTGGAGCGAATGACGGCGTCAGTTGGGAAAACGTTGGATGGAGAGAAGGTTAACCAGATTTTAGGATTTGGATCGATCCATCTAATCAATGAACTCGTCCGAGCAATTCTGGAATGCAGATTGTCTGAATCACTCCAAACCCTCGCCAGCCTAGCAAAGCAGGGGGTGGAATTGCTCCAATGCTTACACCAACTCATTAGTTACTTTAGACATCTAAGAATTCTGGCGATTAACTCAAAGTTGGAGAATTTAATCCAGAGCTCAAGGTCGGAACTCAAACGAATGCGGGAACAAGCAAATCAAACTACCCCAGAGCGATTATCACGGATTATCAAAATTTTGACTAGAACAAATAGTGAGATAAAGCGTCATGGGTATGCTCAAGTCCACCTTGAATCTGCCCTGATTGATATGTGCTCGATTCAAGAAGGCATTCAACTGGGGAAAATTGTCAGAAAGCTCTCGGAAATCGAAGATAGAATTGCTAGACACAGTGTCGTCCAAAATCAGTCTTTACCTTCACCACCTCAAATTGATTCCCAATCGGCTGCGGACCGGACTAACCCCAAATCCTCTGTTATTGATCGTTCGGCGTCACCGTTATCTTTGGAAGCCGACATAAATTTAGTTGCCCAGCCCGCGCATGACAATAAGAAGATTCACGCTGACACAAACGTCAAATCCAGCCCTTCACATGATTACACTCCGCTTCGCGATTCAAAGCAGCTTGAAAGAGTCTGGGAACAGGTCTTACAAACATTGCGAGCCGAAAATATGGCGCTATATGCATGCCTTAAAATGACTACGCCGTTACCCAATCAGGAAAACAATGGTTCCGCACTCGACGCTGTACCAAAACTGAAAATTGCTTGTTCCTCTGCTTTGGTGAGTGAATCCATTATTAGTGAAGAGGAGAAGACTCTTGTTGTACAACTCCTGAGAAATCTAATTGGACATCCTGTCCAAATCGAGTTCGTCGCTTCAAGTACGTCCACTGATATGGATCCAATGACGACCTCGAAAACTGCTTCAATGATGTTTCAATCTGAGGTTGAACGAGACGCACAACTCGCCCCGACTCTCAATCTCTTTGAAGCTAAGATTCTTAAAATTGAACCCAAATAGTAACTTGCGTTCGTAATAGATAGAGGAAAGGGGAATATTCCGCCTACCGCCCGCAGCATATTCTTCTGCATTCCTACTAAATTGAAGCGGTATTTGTCTATGCCTGCTATGCAGGGCGGTGATGTGTATAGCTACAAATGGGCTTCGCGTAAGTCGTAAAATAACCAATATTCTTGAGGGGTAATCGAAATGAAGATGAACAATCTTATGAAGCAAGCGCAGCAACTGCAAAAACGCATGCTTGAAATTCAAGAAGAACTTGCGAATCGTACTGTCGAAGCAACGGTCGGAGGTGGGATGGTAACAGCTGTCGTCAATGGTCAGCAGGAGTTAGTATCGATAAAAATCTCACCCGATGTGGTTGACCCAGATGACGTGGAAATCCTTGAGGACCTGATTGTTGCAGCTGCGAATGAAGCCAGAAACGAAGCTCAAGAATTAATGAACCAGGAAATGGGCAAGTTGACTGGAGGGCTAAAAATTCCAGGACTCATGTAAATCAATAATCCAATGTCAATCCCAAAATGCTCCATTACCCAGAACCTCTAGCAAGATTAATAAGCGAATTGCAGAAGTTGCCCACGATTGGTCCGAAGACCGCACAACGTCTAGCATTTTTTTTGATAAAAATGCCTGAAGCGGAAACGACAAAGTTGGCGCGAGCAATTTCTGATGTCAAAACCCATCTTTCTTATTGTACAACCTGCGGAAATATCACAGATCGAAACCCATGTAACATTTGCACAGATGCCGAACGCGATAGCCAAGTCATTTGTGTGATTGAGGAGCCTGACGATCTCTTAGCGATTGAACGTACAAGGGAATACAAAGGTGTATATCATACCCTCATGGGTGTCCTTTCTCCTCTAGATGGTGTTGGACCGAAAGATCTCAGAATTGATGCACTCTTCAAACGGATTCACAATGAGGATATCAGAGAGGTAATTGTTGCAACAAATTATACCACTCAAGGGCAAGCCACTGCGCTTTATCTGAAAAAATATCTGGAAGACTTAGGCATCCCAATTACTCGAATTGCCTATGGAATCCCCGCGGGAGGCGATCTCGAGTATATTGACGAAGTCACACTTGCTAGAGCCTTGGAAGGTCGCCGAGAGATTTAAGAGGACACGGTGAACTTATGAATCCCTATTCCCAAAAATCCAAGCAAGTGTTGCTATGGTGTTTGCTAGGGTGGCTCCTCCTCGGCGCCAATCGGCTGGAGTTTGCAGTGTGCCCAAGATTCGAAGCCTATGCTGATGATACCTCAAACAGTTTAGCGGAAGACCAAATCGATGGTAAGCGTTTCAGTGGGGAGCGTGCCTTTGCATATCTCGAAAAGCAGTGCGAATTTGGTCCGCGAGTCCCTGGATCTATTGCACACGAAAGAACGCAAGCTTATCTCTTTGCTGAACTTGAAAAATTTGCCGAAGAGGTCACGCTTCAGCCGTTTGAGTTCCGTCAACAAAACCAATCTGTTCAGATGAATAACATGCTTGCCCGTTTTGGATGGAATGGGGGCGGAACAATTCTCCTCGCCGCGCATTGGGATACTCGACCATTCGCAGATAGAGATCCAAATCCAGCGAACCGGAACAAACCGATTCTTGGTGCTAACGATGGGGCGTCGGGAGTCGCCGTTCTTCTAGAAGTTGCGCGGGTATTGAAATCCTATCCACCTCCTAATCCAGTGATTATCGTTTTGTTTGACGGTGAAGATTATGGCAAAACAGCCACGAATATGTTTCTTGGATCTCAATATTTTGCACAAAATATGGGCAGTTGGACAGCGGATTTCGGTGTTCTATTAGACATGGTTGGCGATCGAGATCTGGAATTGCCCATGGAACAGTATTCTTGGAACGCCGATCGGGAATTGACAGAGGCGATTTGGAGACGTGCCGAGGAAATTGGACTCCCGGGGTTTCAGCGCCGGTTGGGCGACGCTGTTATTGATGATCATCTACAACTGATTCAAGCGGGCGTTTCAACCGTCAATATTATTGACTTCAATTACCCCTATTGGCACACAGTTGAGGATACGCCAGATAAATGTAGCCCTAACAGTTTGGAAGTCGTCGGACGGTTGGTGTTGAGTATTGTCTATTCGGGGTTGTAGAAAACTATTCAACATCAAGCATAATTTCGTTGGAGTATTTGAAGCAGGTGAATTTGTGAATCAGCAGAATCTAGCACCCCATGAAAATCGGTTCAGGCAAGTTCTTCATAAACTCAGATATTTTTCGCCAAGGCGTCTCCTATATATGGAGACATGGTATCAGCTTGGACGGTGGCTGCTCTGGAATATTTCTCTGAAACGTCGTGCAATTAAGGACCTCATCAAGCAGTTAATTCCGTTGGATCAAAGCGTGATCAGCTTGCGTAATGAGGTTTTCGCGCAAATCTGCCTCAAACTGAAGATGGAGCATCGACAAAGTTTGTTGGAACTACTCAGTCGCGCAAAGCATCCCTCTGGTTTTGATCAGATTTTTCTAAGCGCAATCTATCCGCAGGTTCTAAATCGCAACTTTGGGATAGTATCCCTGCCCACAGAACCTGATAATCGCCTTGATGTCGAGATGGGTTATCTCGGATATAACGAAGATTATTTTTTCTGGTTTCTTGAAATTGATGCTGGCATTGACGGCGATCCAGACAGAACTCTTGTACCTGAACAGAAAACCCGTGATGATAAACGGTATCTCGTCTACCGCCTCGGCGTTGCAAATCTTGTAAGGGATGATCAGAACCCGCTGGACGCTATGCAGTGGATTATCAACTGTCAAATATATTTCAACAGAGTGTTAGTCGATCTAAAAAGACGCAACTACAAGGTTACAGCAGTAACAATACCTCATTTTGAACTGGGACGGTTGTCACTATTACGCCGCCTTGCTTTGGATGAGCTAAAAAAACGTCAATTTCGCTTCTGATCCCGAATTCGGGGAGGTAGATTCCCGGCTCAATTGAAAAACAGATACCGGGGATTAGTGGTCGTTCATCTCGGGTTTCGAAGTTGTCAATGTTGACACCATTCCCATGTATTTCTGTGCCAATGTTATGTCCCACGCGGTGGACAAAACACTCGCTGTATCCCTTCTCCGCAATATAAGCTCGCGCAACATCATCGACCTCATAGCCGTAACTCGTATTGCCCGCTGCGGTCATGTCACGGATAAATGTGACAGCACGATCGCGAGCGTTACGAACAATCTCAAAGATTTTGACGTACTGCTCTGGAGCCTGCTTTCCAGCATAGGCGACCCAGGTTGTGTCTGCATAAACCGCGTTTAGCGAATCTTTTTTTGCCCACAGATCGATTAGAATATAATCACCTTCTTTAACCGGCTGGTGTTTGGCGGATGTTGGGAAATAGTGCGGGGCGCTGCTGTTCGCATTGACTGCCACAATCGGCGGATGTCCCGCAGTAAGGTTCATGGAGTCAAAGTGCGCCATGATAAGACATTGGACATCATATTCCGAGATGGATTTGCCGGCTTTCACTTGTTCGCTAATCCAAGCAAAGGCGAGGTCTTTCACCTCTAAAATCAGACGTGCTGCTTCCCTATGTGTTCCAAGCTGATCTTCTGTCAAACACGCTTCGATGTGTTGTACTAGATTGGCGGAGGAGACAACCTGAACTCCGAAGGATTGTATCAATTCCAGTGTGCCTGCATCTACCCTTGAGACATAAGGAATCGAGGCGTTGGGAGAATATTCCATCGCTACTTTACCGATATCTGAGAGCAGGGTCATGATTTCATGGTGAAGCTCACGCCAACTCATGTAGTTTTTTATCCGACCGGAAACTTGGGAAAAATGGGACTGTTCAATGCGGTGAATCAGCCAGGTAGGATCCCCTCTTGATGGAATATAGCAGAACCAACGCCGTGTTAGCATGTTTTCTGCCACGCCGGCGACACGTTGCGCAATCGGGTTGATTCCGCGGAAGTCACACAACAGCCAACCGTCAATCTCGCATGATTTCAGAATGCGTTGGATTTCGTCAAGGTTCATTTTGTACATTGTCTTGTTGATTTTACAGGGTTAGAGTCATTTGGAAGGTTGTTTTCTTTACAAGACTTTGGACTTCTAATCCGTGGTGCATCTCTTACAAAAGGACAGCGAAACAGACTTCACCCCAGTTGAGTCAAAGTTTCGGGTTGTTCTGATGCCGTTTTCGATCTCGCTTCGACTTCTTCTCAATTGTCTTCAGGAATGCATCTTCTAGGTTCACCCCTGTCTGATTTGCCAGACAAATTAGCACAAAAAGAACATCCGCCATCTCCTCCGCTAGATCGATATCTTTTTCGGACCCCTTAAAACTCTGATCGCCATATTGGCGCGCCATAATCCGTGCTATCTCCCCAACCTCTTCCATCAGAATTGCGGTATTCGTCAACTCGGAAAAATAGCGAACGCCAACAGATTGAATCCAGTTGTCAACAAGTTCTTGGCAGTTATTGAGGGTATATTCCATTTCTTCCTCCGAAAGTTCACATCTTCTGCGGGAGCTATCATAGCATGCAAGAGTTAAGGTGTCAACAGTTTTTGCCTTCTGGCGTATACGAGTTCCTCACTTCGAATGGTCATAATCTATCGGAATCCATTGTAAGATTTCCCGCGGGTTTTTAGCATATGACCACTTTCTCAGATTAAACAATTCAGGGTGAAATATACCTGGTTCTTTCTTATCACGGCGAGAGTTCTATAGCGTTTGGCAAACTACTGGATGATTTGTTGGTAGAGTAATCGGTAAGCTAGTTACTGTGAGAAATGGATAAAACACGAGGCGGGTTTTGACGCGCAAAGTGCATCGGATTGGATTATCTTAACAGGTTGGGATATTTTCGCAGGAATTATAAATAGTTGTAGGCGGGAACTCAAAGAAAACATGGGTGGTGTGTTGAGTTGCTACGTCAGAAATCGCTCAACACACCACATTTAAGTTTGAATCATCCAACTTTAAACGTTGGAAAGACAAAAGTTTGAAGTGTTAACTTCCACTAGGTTTTCAGCCTTCTGGGACATTATCTTTGAAAACAAAGTTGAACATCCAAAACATAGGCGAATAGAAGTTATTGGACATGACGCGGGGGCTTAGTCGCGGTCCTTGATCTGTGCCCACGTCGTGGCGATTTTGCCTGACGGTTCAACTGCGCCAAGTGCCTCGACGCCGCCCATGACCGCGTTAATCTGATCTTGGCTCAACGCAACATCGAAGAACCCAAGTTCATCAACTGAGCCATTCAGCGGACAGCACCCTCGTGGCGACCCGAGTATCCAAGCGTTGGCACTGGGAAGCACCGGATTCTCTTCTACCCACGACGCCGTTGGTGAGCCGTCTCCCCAGAGCGTGTATTCGTTTCCGACTCGCGTTACTGCGACGTGAGTCCACGTACCCGCGGTAAGAGGCACATTAAACTGGTCCCAGGGCGGACCGTGCGGCACACTAGGATCCTTGTCTGGATCTTCTCTGTAGTCGAAGCTGAAAACGTCGCCTCCTCCGTTGTGGACGTTAAACCGACCGGCATCTCCGGCATCGCCTCGAGACCACATCCATGAGCCATGTCTGAGTGGTTCACTAGGACGTAACCACGCTACGAGAGTGACATCTGAATCACTATGGAGAATAAAGGATTTTGCCGGATCCTCGTCCGCGTTGAATAGAACGTGTTGGGGATCGGGTTCCATGAATGAGACTGCCGATCCTCTTACGCCATCGGTCCAACCGGCGCCCATTAACATCCCATCATTACCGTTGCCACTAAAGTCACCGGCTGCATCTCCCGAATTTTCATCGAACAGCCAAGCACCCACAAGCCCTGCATCACTTTGTCCAATGAGCATTAACCCGAAGGCCATGAAAAAGGCTAAACCTAGTGCTGCGATTCTAGTTTTCATTAAATTGATTTCCTCCAATTTAGTTTTGGATTTGGGAACTGTGTACGTACGTCCCCTAAATATATTGATAATAATCAGCAATCCGGCGCAAATTCCGGACAGTTAATTTCAGCGAAATGTCTCCATTTTGATAATACCCTTGGTCGTTGTTAGTTTTTCCTAAGGGTAAATGGATGATATCCCGGCAACACCCCCTTTCAGTTCTCTATAATGATGATGAGGCTTTATAGTAAAATAAGTGCGCGAAGTACTTTCCTTCCGGTGGTAGGTTTACTAGAAGGTGCGGTCCGACTTGAGACTGCCCCACATATTCGCCAGCTTACCGCCAGGCTGAACAGCCAAAACGCCCTGAATGCCTCCAGCAAAATACCGCTGTGCGTCTTGCTGTGCCCACGGCGTGTGCGAGACAACAACTTCGTCAATAAGACCGCCGAAATAGAAAGTGTGCTCCGCCATACCGATCGTCAGTGGATTTTCGATTCCTTCGGGAATCGGTTCGTCTTCCTCCGCTTCACCGAACAATTCGCCATCAAGATAATGTGTGTACGTCTTACCCATCTTAACTAGGACGACGCTATACCACCGATTAAGCTCCGGTAGGCCTAGAAAGTCGGATCGAATCCACGCCACCTTATTGGCACCGTTATTGATGTGGAACACAAATACACCACCCAACAGTTCCCACACAGCTTTCAAAGCCTCTGCACCAAGACCATTATCGTGTCCTATCAGACCAGTGGTAGCAGGGTCCTGAGAAAAGTTTATCGTGATCGCCAGGGTGAAATCCTTGTCATGCAACTGGAAGCTTTCGTTATTCTCAACTTCGACATGATTAGGTTTTTTCACGCGGAGACATTTGCCAAACTTTCCGTCTCCCCACTTGGCGCCCTCTATCAGAAGGCCATCATTTCCCTGCGGCGAGAGGTCTTTCGCTGTGTCGCCAGCTCCTTCATCAAACGGCAACGCAACGACAAGCGAATCGAGTTTTATTATCGCTTCAGCAACAGGTGAAACCACCCACCCAAGAGCAATCATTAACAGCGTACATGTCAAAGCCTGCACCGTAATCTTTGCTAATTTTGGTAGTATAGCTCTGTTGATGCCCTTTAGCAGAGTGTCTCTTTCAATGGTAGTCCGCCACAATTGTTCTGTCAGTTCCATTGATTCTCCTTCTGGCGCCGGCTATGGTAACGCCTTAAGTCCAGCCCAAATCGTAGCCAGCTTAGCAGCACTATTCACACTCTGAAAAAGTGCCGCGCGCGCGAGTCCTCTTTCCACAATCATCTTGATGTCATCCTCGCTCAAGGTAGTATTAAAAATGGCGAAATCGTCAACCGCTCCCGAGAAGGAGGAGCCCGGCCGGCCTCCAATATGAAAATTACCGTCACGCTCAGCGTATTCTCCGGATATCCCTTTAATTCTAGCTGCTTTTTCGCCGTCCACGTATCCTGCCATGAAGTTCTCTTCAGCGTTATTTATAAAGGTCCAGTGCTTCCATTGACCGATCCATTCCTCGTCAATGAAACGGATAACGATCCATTTGTCGCCAACGCCAAAATGCCAGAATATCTGCTTGTCCCAAATGACAACTGCAATACGACCTGGCTCCCAAGGGTCCAGGCTGAAAACATCTGGATTATTCGCGATGTCCTCAATCTTAACCCATAGCACGATTGTCACTTCTTTCGTGGGCAGGGTTTGAGCTAAATCTGAAATCTTGACGGTATCACCTTTGCCGGAAAGATTCAACGCCGTTCCAAACTTCCCTTCCACGACCTCTGGTTTACCGGTAAGTCGACCGTGTCGTTCATTTCCAGATGCATCATCCCCTTTGCCTTCATCAAGCAACCATACGCCTACAATGGTCTTAGGATCAATCCTCGCAGCGCACTGCCCCCCAAGGATTAATCCGAAGGCGAGAACGCTGACGGTCAGTAAAACAAGCTTACTTATAGCCATTAAGTATATCCTTCGTGGCTAACTGGGAATAACATTAGGTTTGTTAAACACCTGTCACGCAAGAAAATTCCGATTGGAGACACATTAGCGGCTACTGGCAGATAAATTGCCAGTAGCGCGCTGACGGGTTGAATCGCTCAATATTACGGTCTGGAACATTTATTCTCGGAAATACTTTCCGAAAATCTCAGAACCGAAATTATCGGCTGGTTTTTATCTGCGCCCACGCTGTGGCGAGTTTGGCTGAAGGCTCAACGGAAAGTGCGACTTTCTCAAGTCCATTTTCCATGATGTTGGTGATATCATTGTTGCTCAGGACTAAGTCGAAAAATGCAACTTCATCCATGAGCCCGGAAAAAATAAAACCAGGTCTACCAGACATCATCCAGCTTGTAGCTTGAGGCAGTGCCGGATTGGGATCTTTCGCCTGTGAGACTTGTTTCCCGTTGTGGAAAAGATTGTAGGTATTCCCTTCTCTCGTGACCGCAAGATGGGTCCATTCCTTTATGGGAAGCTCTATACCTTGGATGAGACCATGTATATCACCACCCACTTCCCTGTAATCAAAACCAAAGGTTTCACCAGGGCCTGAATAGATATTATATCTATCTTTATCGGCGCCATCGCCTCGTGTCCAGAAAATGGCTTTATGGGCAACATCAAAAGGTTGGACCCAAAACATGAATGAGACATCCTTGTCACGATGAAGCGCAAAAGCCTGGTCTGGATCTTCATTCTCGAACAGAACAAGCGTGTCATTTCCGTTAAACTCCAACGCCTCGCCGAACTTGCCTTTAACGTATTTGTAGTCACCCTGAATTTCCCCAGAGGTGCCGTTATCGGAACCGTCTTCAACGTTATCTCCTTTAACTTCATCCAAAAGCCAAGCGCCAGCGGTTTCAATTTTGGCATCGCTTTCCATAGTAAGTATCAAGCCGAAGAGAGCTAGACCGAATACCATGGATAACAACGTTAATGTAAGTTTCATTTCGATTGCCTCCTCTTTATGTTGGGGGACAGTCACATTCGCGTCCCATTATTGACAAGTTTACTATTAAGAATTGGCAGGTTGTTTTGTTACTGCCAACACTCTATAAAGAGAGTTTAGACATTTTCAGAGCGGACTGTGCCACAAATGGTAGAGGTCACTTCAATCATCTATCTTACACTCATAACTTCAGACAATCAAACTAACAAGAGTTTAACTGGATTTCCGTTGACAAGGTGACGTACCCCGACCACGCAATTATCGAAACAACTGTCCGATTCACTGAAAACTGACCAAAACTTCTTAGAATTACAATTTTACCATGTTCTCATTGGGCGCGTCAATAATTTTTTCTGCACCCGTCGTGTTTTGTGACTAGGGTGGTGAAGAATTAGGGAGTTAACGCTAAACGGTCTGGAACATAATTCTCGGAAATTCTTCAGATTAAATCTCAAAAGCGCAATTATCTACTGCTCTTCAACCGTGCCCACGCTGTGGCGAGTTTGTCTGATGGTTCGACGGCAAGCGCGGCTATTTCAAGTCCATTTTCCATGATGTTGGTGATGTCATTCCTACTCAGTGCGGACTCGAAGAACGCAACGTCGTCAATGTTCCCATCAAAAATAAAGCCGGGTCTGCCAGACATCATCCAGCTTGTAGCTTGAGGCAGGGCTGAATTCTGATCTTTTCCCCGCGAAACTAGATTCCCATTATTATAAGTACTGTAGGTATTTCCATCTCTCGTAATTGCAAGATGTGTCCATACATTTGTGAGAAGCGCTACATTTTGGTAGAGTCCTTGGTGAATATTCCCATCCACTTCCCTGTAATCGAAACCAAAGGTTGGGCCACCGCCTGAATGGATATTGAATCTATCTGCATCGATGCCATCACCCCGTGTCCAGAAGATGGCTTTATGCTCGACACTAAAAGGCTTTACCCAAAAGACCAAGGAGACATCCTTGTCACGGTGAAGGACAAATGCCTGCGCAGGATTGTCATTCTCGAAAAGAACAAGCGTGTTTTGTCCGTTAAATTCCAATGCCTCACCGAACTGGCCTTGAACATATTTGTAGTCCCCCCGGATTTCCCCAGAAATGCCGTTATCGGAAACGTCTTCTACCTTATCTCCTTTGGCTTCATCTAAAAGCCAAGCGCCAGAGGCTTCAATTTTTGCATCGCTTTCCATGGAAATTATCAACCCAAAAAGAACGAGACCGAATTCCATGAATAACAATGTTAATGTAACTTTCATTTCGATTTCCTCCTGTTTATCTTGGGGGACAGTCACATTCGCTTCCTATCATTAGCAAGTGTTAACTACTAAAATTTGGCAGATTGCTTGGTAACTGCAAATACCCTACTCACTAAAGTTTTGACAATTTCACAGTGGGCTGTGACAGAAACGGTGGGAGAGCGGTCATTTTGCGCGCGTACGGTCAATCAGTAAAGCTCGCACGAAACTCAACTGGTTTTCCGTTGGCAAGTTAACGTGCTCCCGATTGCGTAATTTTCGAAATAGCTATCGGGCGTACTGAAATTTGTCCCAAATTTTTTGTTTAATAATTTTACTATGCCTCATTGGGCGTGTCAATCATTTATTGGACCCGCTGTAAAGCACGGTATTCCACGACAGATGATTCTGTGAACTTCCAACTTGACAAGCATCTATAATCAGATATAATGGTAGTCAGTAGGAATTGAATATACTGTCAGCTTGTTTGGGAGAAATACTGTGTTCAATCAATAATGGCAGATTTGGACAAAAGCATACTTTCACAAGGGTATTCGTATAACGATGCACAAAGAATTATTTGACAAGCTCGTTCAGGTGGTTGCCACGCTGCGCAGCGAAAACGGTTGTCCATGGGACAAAGCCCAGACTCACCAAACATTGAAACCGGACTTAATCGAGGAAGCCTATGAAGTAATCGAAGCAATTGATGCGAAAGATTCAAGCAAACTGCCGGAAGAACTCGGTGACCTCCTCATGCAGGTGATGTTGCATGCGCAAATTGCCAAGGATGGTGGGGCTTTCAGTATCAACGAGGTCATACAATTGATTACGGATAAGCTTGTCCGTCGGCATCCCCATGTTTTTGGCAACATCAATGTCGGGACTACAGAAGAAGTGCTAAAGAATTGGGAAGAGATTAAACGAAGCGAACCAGGCTACGAAGATCGTCGCTCCGTTCTCGACGGTATTCCAGACCATCTACCAAGCCTAATGCGAGCGCAAACGATTCAGCGCAAAGCCGCCCACGTCGGCTTCGATTGGGACAGCGTTTCTGATGTGCTTCCGAAACTCGAAGAAGAAATTCAAGAGCTCAAATCGAGTGTCACAGCGGCGGATGAAGAAGCAATCGAACTAGAGATTGGAGATTTGTTGTTTTCCATTGTCAATCTGTGCCGCTTTTTAGGTGTTGAGGCAGAAGAGGCGTTGCGGAAATCTAATCGCAAGTTTATCAATCGTTTTCAACACGTGGAGACCGAAATTGAAAGACGAGGTCAATCTTTTAAGGACTATGACTTGGCAAGACTAGATGCAATTTGGGAAGAAGTCAAAGCAAGAGAGAAATGCGTTGGTTAACTGGAACTAACATTGACCAATCTGGGAGGTTATTGTTTGTGCTCCTTGTTAGTGATACTAAACCAATACTTGCATGCGCTAATCTTAGACGTTTCTCGCTACACGGCGCAAGCTGTTACTTTCCGGAGAGAAGCTCATATAAGAATAATTTTACGCTCTAATCCACCCCTTCCTCGCACACTCCGACAATTGGCGCAATCATGGGCGATTTCATCTTCTGACAGATGTCACACCCCCATCATTGCATCTCGCCCATCTTTTCCAACTCTACTATTTTTCACAGGACTTTAATCGCTACAAATGGATCACTCGTAAAGCACATAATGCACATGGGACGAAGGTAATCTGCATCTTCCTGCATACTCGTCTTAAGCTGAGTTGGTCGTTCTTTGCAAGGTTGTTGACGCTTTCGGCATTACTTAAGACGCCATATTTTGATGTTGACCCCTCCTTTAATCTTCTGATAGACTGAATCTCGATCCCTTTTTTAGCCACCAAATTCTGCGTGCTTCGTAAAATCTGGCAAACTATATCACGCGGAAAAATCATTGCGGGGACGTACTTACGAACGAAAGTCTTGATATGCGCGACGCCATCTATAATACCTTCAATCTCGCACGACACCCTAGAAACCAACCTTATACGGCAATAGTTGCCATTAGCAGCTTCATCTTCGCTTTGGCACTCAGTTTCGCTTTCAAAGAACATCTGCAGTTTTTAGGCCAAAGAAGAATTGATGAATTGACAGAGATTGTGGGTTGGGTTTCAGTAAATAATTATATAAAGCGGATGGAGATTGTAAACTACATTGCAGCCATGATTTTCGTGCCGTTATTTTCTCTTTTGGCTTGTGGATTCTGGCTTGTGATTTCTACGCTCTGTGCGGTCTGGGCGAAGCTGCCTCAAGAAAGCATCTTGAGACAACACGCTTTCACATATCTTCTCTTGCTGCTAGCGTTGGAAAAGGGGTACTTGCCCGACACACTTGCAGGAACTGTGGGAATTCCTATCCTCCTCTGCCTTGTTGCTCAAGGGTTTCTCTTGGCTTTCCATCTGTTGGCCATCAAAAGAAAAGTCACCAAAAAACCGAAAGATGATATCCCAACTGCGGAAATTGGCGTTAGCTCTGTGCTTTGGGCGAGAGAAATTCTGAGGTTTCATGGTATTCCACTCGCTAGTGGTGTGTGCCTAGCGGTTTTTCTACTCATTCGTGGGAGCCCGAAGGATATAACACCGATTCAGTGTTGGGAGTTGTTGTTTTTTGTGGTCTTGGGAACATGGACACTCTGGTTGGGTTATTCGGTGTTGCTAAGCGGTTTGACGGGTTACCGCTTCGCTGATGTCCTCCGGTGTGATTCGGTGACTTACTTTCCAACCTTTCTACTTCTATTCCTGGCAGTGCTCTTTGAAGTCAAGGGGGCGGCAACCATCCTGGCGGTTGTAGTCGTCATTGCGTTTGTTGTTTTGAAAATCCTCGTTTTTTTTCAACTTCGTTCGTCTAGCAGCACACTTGAGCCGCACGTTGCCATTTTTGTACTGAATGTCATTATGATTTCAGGGCTCATCTATGTCTTTTTGTATGATAGCAATTTCCGTCTAAATCATGCGTGGCATACGGGTGGAATCGATTTATTCCACGAAGGGGAACGAGTAGGGGTTGTCAACGAACTGCTTCGGGGCGAAATTGTGTATCGAGATATACACCTTTTACATGGGCTCTTTCATAATGCCTACAAATCGTTGCTTGGGATGAAGCTCTTTGGGGAAACGCTTGAAGCAGATAGACGAATTTATCATCTCGTGTATCCTCTGGGATACGTGTGTTTTTATCTGCTCGCACTACAATTTTTTCAGCAGCGAGCCGCTGCTCATCTGTTCACTTTCGCTTTCATTTTTATTGCCATTGCGACGGCAGTGTACGCAGGTGTTACGCGTGCCTACCTTCCAGCAACAGACAGGCACATCTTTGGCTTTATCACAATTGCGCTGCTGTGCCGTTGGTTAAACAAGAGAGTTACGTCTGGAAAACCGCTCCTCATTTCGGCAGGAATCTGCACACCGCTGGCGGTGTTTAACAGTCTAGATGTCGGTTTATATACATGGGCAGCGTCCAGTATCTTTCTGCTGCTTTTCGGCTTCATTTCCGTCCGGGGGGAGTTGCCCGACACTGCTTTCCCAAACAGAAGGGCCAAAGAATTTTTTCTGTCGCCGTTTCTCACGTATAAGTTGGGCGTGCTTATCGGTTTTCTGCCGTTTCTTATCTATTTTGGTGCGCACGGCGCAATTGATGATGTGATAAAAGGGTCATGGATACAAACCGTCTACCACGTCCCAATCTTTGGAACGCCCTTTATTTCCATATCGCCGGAACTTTCAAAAGTGACTTCTCTCGTTACGTTTTCGCAGTTCATTTTAAGTCGCGCGTTTATGTGGTATTTTCCAATTCTTATTTACTTGATGACCTTGACCTTCCTTCTGTTTCGTGCCATTGCCAATCGAGGACGAATAAATGAGTGGAAACTGCTACTGATTCTACTGGCTGGAATTATCTGTTTCCGTACAGCTTTGGGCCGTTCAGACTGGAACCACATCACGTTCAGTTTGGCATATTTCTGGCTCATCTGCTGCTTTTTTCTTGAGCGGGGATTTCACACATGCAAATCTTACAGAGCAGAATCAGCAGAAGATAATTCCAATGAATTGTCTGACTCTGTGTGCGGTACGCATCGGTTCTCAACAGAGATTCTTCGGTTTGTTTTCCCATTGGTTATCTTGGTAGGAGTAATCTGGTACATTCAAGCGGATTTGTACAAGCCACTCGCACTCGCTGAACGGACATTAATGCGTCTGCCGAAATACGGAGCCATCCCACCACAGTATGAAGAGTACGTTGAGCCTCGCATCGAACGTGCGGGAAGTATTCTTACTCCTCCTAGTCAGGCGAATGAGATTGAGAGGGTTGTCGCATATCTTCAGACAAATACTACACCTGCCGAGCCAATCTTTGACTTATCAAATCAGGGTGCCTATTACTTCCTTGCCGATAGACCTAACCCAACCCGGTTTCCTCTAGTTGTCTATGCTTCTCCTGAACCGCTACAGAAAGAAGTTATTGCTGACCTAGAACAGGCGAAGCCAAAGTATGTTATCTTCAAAACAGGAAGCGGATGGGGTAACGCTCCGGATGGTATCCCAACTGTGGATAGGGTTCCACTAGTCGCCGCGTATATTCGATCGAATTATGAAACAGATGTAGAGATTGGAAGTGTCTTGATTTGGAAAAGGCGGAGCGGCTAGTGCCCCGTGTAATAGAAGCAGTATCACGCATCTAGCGGGTGGGTTGGAGCCAGAATTCAGGGGTGTGAATTATTAGCAGTTTCGTGCCTTGGCTTACGATTCAACTCTGTTTCCACTTGTTTTAAGCAATGTCGCCAATATTTGATGGCGTATTTTCTAACTTCATCCGCTTGTCCCATCCTATCGAGATAGTGCCCAATCCATCCAAGCAGCCGGTCGCGCGTATCCTTTTTGATGGTGTTACCCTCTGCATCATAAGCAATTTCATGAAAATTGTTCCAATCCTCAAGCGAGAGGTGAAAATCAATCTCACGGTACAGAATTAAGTTGACCATCAATGACTTCGTAATCTGTTGAGGGATGTCGCCACTAATGGGAAACAGGTATTCAGGCGCGAAAACCTTTTCTTGGGGAAGTGCCTGGAAATAGTCCAATCGTAAGTCTAGGTCATCCAACTGTCGATTAGCAATCGCAATGTCCTCAAGCCTGGTTAGCGGACGAGGTGCCGAAACCTGATGAAGCACCACCTGGGCAGCGTCGATCACTAGCTTTCGCTCGGAAATAGATTCCAGAAATTCGCGTTCCCAATCATTGTAAACTTTAATCTCATCTGGTGCGGCAACCGGCAACATTGTTTGCTCTGGAGAGGTGAGCTTTGACGTCTCAAGCGTCTTCTGGGAGCGTATAACTAATTTATCAACGAGCGTATTGCCGATTTGAAAAAACTTAATCGTGCGATTCTTATTCAGTAAACGGACGGATTTATCCAAATCGCCCTTGCTGCCGTACTCCAATCCTATACTTGTTAGCGCAAACGCTTCCTGAATATGTCTTCGAATTGCTGTAGACGATGTGAAATCTTCAACTCTAATCGAAATCAGCTTGTGAGAAAGTACGGCAGTATCCTTGTGAATTTCATCTATTCTCTCAGGTGTAATTTCCCCCGTCTTTTGCCCATGTGCGAGTGCTTGTGCGAAAAACAGACGATTGTTATATTGAATCAGGGCATCGCTTTCAAGTATTTCTTTGTTATTCGTCATCTTCTATATTAGAATTAGATTTCTCGGATACCTCGTCCGGATTGTCGCCCACTAGATTCAGATTATCAAGATCGACCTTTTCAAGGATTTCCTCCTCTGTGATATCTATGCCAGCCGTCAAATCACGTTTTTGAACCCGTTCATCGCGCTGCTCTTTAACCTGTCCAAGTACACGCTCGGGGTCAAAATCTATTTTTTCACGATCTGCCGCACTAGCCTCCAGTGTAAAGATTTCATGCAAAAGGCGTGTGAACAATTCTCCATCCGCTTCCCAGATTGCTGTTATAATGTCTCTTGCCCGATCGTCCGCATATACAATCTCTTTCGATGTCGGATCAATCAAACCTGCCTCGATAAACAGTGCTTTATAGTTTGTTTTTACCTTAACTCGATTGCGCAGCATGTTGGCAATTAACCTGACATCCACCCGAGAGAGTAGACTTCCGAGTTCATCACGGTCGCATTCTGACAACTCAAAAAGCCAGAGATTGAGTGATTTTTCATCGAGTTTGCCGTTTCGCCATAGTGTCAAATCAATTACTTCTTCAAACTGTTCTGGCGAAAGACATTGCAACATTACCGATGCGAGCCCCGTCCCGAGCGTCGTATCTAAAATTTGCAACACATCTTCCGTTGGGCTTTTTTGGACAAGTTCTGTACAATCTTCCACAAGGTAATACAGTTCCTCGCGATCTCTAGCGTTCCGCGTAGATGAAATAATCTCTAATTGCTGTCCCGTTGTATAACTTTGGAACAACGCCTCCGCTGCCTGCGTAGGCATTGCCAACAATTTTTGGGCTTTCTGATATGAGTCAACGAGTTTTGCTTGGGTCACGCGATTCTCCATTTGGCTGTGTGAAAAAAACGCGCACTTGTGCTCCGGGCGGTTATAGTCTATGCGCAAGACGTGATTCGCCGTATTGATTGATGGCTGGGACAGCCAAAAAAACAAGTTTAATTTTAACGTGAAATGCACGCGATGTCAAGCCCTGATTCACAATAGAGATTTCTGTTGACCCGTAATTACACGCATGCTAAAATCTCAAATTAGAGACAAGTAGGCACATGATACACACGGCAAAAAAACACAATGGCTATCTTCTATTCCACGAGATAATATGACGCTGGGGAAACTTTCATGACACGGTATCAAAATCAGTCAATTTCCGAACTGAATTTTTATCTTTTGGAAACAGAGGATCTACCTGAGAACATAGAAGTCCTGAAACATAAGCATCTTTATCAATCAGACTATCAGCTTGATTTACGTGTGGTGAGTACGAGCCATGCCCTATCAATCGTCACGCCGTTTGCAACCTTAACAGAGGTAGTTGCTTGTTCAACGATTGACAACTTGCAAAAGCCGGTACTCTGTGTTAAGCGACTGCGTGAATCCGGAGGCGAGGCAGTTTGTCGCAGCAATTTGCGATATTCAATTGATTGGGAGATACAACGGTTCACACCAACTGACTTTTTACAGCATTCCCACCTGTTACATCAGCGAAAGGAAGCGGGGGTTTACTATGAATTTCCAGGTGAATCATTCGGCTTTGAACACCCTGCCTTGACGCTCATTGAGTATGTTTGCCAACCGAAGCACATTCGGATACAAACCTGCCATACCTATCCGAACGAATTCGGGATCGTTACGACGCAAACACAGATTGAACTGATATGAACGCAAACCCCTCCGAATCAATGCTTCAATCTGTCAGGTCTCGAAGCGTCATACTATTGCTCTCTACCTCTATCATTGCTGTTTGCGCGCTTGTCTATGAGCTCGGCATCGGGAGCTTATCATCCTATCTGCTAGGTAACACTGTCTATCAATTTTCGATTACCATCGGGCTGTTCATGACGGCTTTAGGCGTTGGATCCTACCTCTCCAAATATCTTACACGACGACTTATGACCGCCTTTATCTCCGTTGAATTGGCAATCGGATGCATCGGCGGTTTTTCCTGCCCTCTTCTCTTTGCAGCGTTCAGCTTTAATTTTTTCTACACGCCGATGATGTGGAGCTTGATCATTCTAATCGGTACACTCACCGGGCTGGAGCTTCCACTGCTGACACGTATTTTCCGCGAATACACCCCTATCCGAATCGCGCTAGCGAACGTCTTGACCTTTGACTATTTGGGCGGATTGATTGGTGCAATTGCCTTCCCGCTATTGCTGCTTCCTGTCGTCGGAATCTTTGATACATCAATGGTTCTGGGACTTGCCAATCTTGCTGTTGTCTTCGGCAACCTGATTTTATTTCGACGTGAAATTCAACATCTGAAGTCAATCTCGCTTGTGAGCGTGCTCATCACTTTGGGGCTAGCGGGCGGGTTGTTAATCAGCGATCCAGTTAGTGGTTATCTTGAACAGCGCATCTATGCGGATAAAATTATTTTATCAAAAACCTCCAAATATCAGCGGATTGTTTTAACCCGTTGGAAAGAGGATATTCGCCTTTTCATCAACGGACGCTTGCAATTCAGCGCGATGGACGAACATCGTTATCATGAAATCCTTGTTCATCCGGCGGCATCGCTCATCCCGTCACGATCGCAGATTCTTGTGCTCGGCGGCGGCGATGGGCTCGCAGTACGAGAGATATTGAAATACAATGATGTGGATTCGATAACAGTTGTTGACATCGATCCAATGATTACGAATCTTGCGCGTACAGATCGTATGTTCCGCCAACTGAACCGCGATGCCTTCCACAATCCGAAGGTGCACGTGATTAACCAGGATGCTCAGCGGTTTCTCCAGACGACGGAGCAGCGTTATAACCTCATTGTCATTGATCTACCGGATCCAGATGATGAAGGGTTGGTATCGCTTTATTCAAGAGAGTTCTACCAACTTGTCAAACACCACCTAACTAGAGATGGACTCGCTGTAACACAGAGCACTTCCCCCGTCTTTGCTCGGAAAGCGTTTTGGTGTATCCATCAGACTATCGAAGCGGCTGGATTCGATGCAATCCCTTACCACGTCTATGTGCCGAGCTTTGGTGAGTGGGGTTTTAATTTGTTTGGTGAATGGCGTCCCAATCCAAATCGAATCAGAATCACTGTGCCTACGCGTTTTCTTTCAAATGCGTCAATTGCCTCTGTCTTTACATTTGACAAAGATAACGAGGAAATCGAGACACAGGTTAATACGCTGCTGACACCCATATTGTTGTTCTATCATCGATCAGGTTGGCAATCCTGGGGCCTCTGATGATGAGGACACTTGGCTAGTGATTGCCACTTTTATACAACGGCGCGAATTGTCCAATCGCATGCCTGCTTCTCCCTAAACTTTAATCTCTCGATTCCGTCATAATCAAAGTCGGATTGACCTAAGACGGATGTTCAATTATAACTAGGAGATGAGAATGATTCGATACAAGATGTGGATACTTATTGTTTTTGTTTGTACGTTGTTTTTTGACCCGCTCACAGGCGTCTTGGAGACAATCGCTCAGAATCACGATCAAAAACAGCTTGAATTGCCACAACCGCTTACACTTGAACAGTGTATTCAGATTGCACTTGAAGATTCGACTGAAATGAGAAATGCAGGAATAGATTCGGCGATTCAGGAGCTCCGAATCAAAAACGCACGATCGCTCTATTATCCAGACTTGTTCATCAACGGACGATATGTTGTCTCTGATCGCTCGAATCTAATTTTCAATGAGCGTTTGCTTGCCGCCGATCAGGCTGATTCTGGGTTCATGCGCCACAATTATAATGCAGGCATCACCGCGCGGTATACACTATGGGACCACGGACAAAGAAAGGCTAATTTTGCGCGGGCAAATGAGAGTCTCAACGTAACCAAGCAGCGGAACCATAGGATTAAACGGAATCTGGTTTTTGACGTGACGCAGGCATACTATAATGTACTTAAAACACACGCGCTGATAGACGTCGATCAGGAAATCCTAGCGCGTTCAAGAGAGAACCGTGAACGGGTAAAGGACTTTGTACAAGCAGGGGTACAGATTGAAGCCGATGTTGCGACAGCCCAAGTCAGAGAGGCTAATGACGAATTAAACCTGCTGAACGACCAAAACGAACTCGAGATTGCCATGGCGAATCTGCCACGAATTATGGGGTTGGATCCGGGCACATTAATCACGGTTGCGGAGGACATAACGTATCAGCTGTATCGTGAAAAGGGCAAGGTCGAATCGATCCAAATATCACTTGAGGAAGCGGTTCAACGAGCCATTGAGAATCGCCCCGAATTTGGCGAGTCTGAAGCCAGAATTAAACAACTTGAATCAGATTTGACCTTGGCAAAGTTGGAGCGGTGGCCACGGCTAAATGCAGAGTCGAGTTATGAGCTCTCCGTCAATGATTCGCTCGATGAACCCAAGAACTTCAGAGAGTTTCAGAATTGGAACATTACTGCGATGTTGAGTTTTCCCATTTTCGATGGTGGTGTGGCAAGACGGCGTGCCGAAGAGGCTAAACTAGCCCTTGAACAGGAACATGAGACAGCCGAGGATCTTGAGCGATCCATCGCGTTAGAGGTTCGTCAGGCCTACCTCAGTCTGAGAAGGGCTGAAAGGGCGTTTGAGATTACCAATACCCAAGTCCGAAACGCTGAGTTAAGTCTCGAAGTAACCCGAGGACGATTTGAACAAGAACTTGCCATCTTGTTGGAACTGCTTGATGCGCAAACTGAATTTGCGGGCGCATTGACGAATCAGGTTCGCGCTTTCTACGACTATAAAATTGCACAAGCGGCTTTGCATCGCGCCATGGGAATTCTCCAATGAAGAAAACAGGACCCTCAATTAAATAAACCAAAGTTCACAGGTCAAAACCTAACGAACGGAATTACTAGCCTAAGGGTAGCCAATTGTTAATTGATGTCCGCAATCTAAAAATGATATACGCAATCGGAAATGTTGAAGTTCACGCACTGCGGGGTGTCTCATTCACTGTTGCGCACGGAGAGTTCATCGCCATCATGGGGCCGTCTGGTTCAGGAAAATCCACCTTGATGGATATTCTAGGCTGTCTTGCGAAGCCGACGGAAGGTGAATACTATCTTGAGGAGGAAGAGGTTGGCAAGCTGTCAGATGATCGCCTTGCCGAGATTCGCAATCGAAAGGTCGGTTTTGTGTTTCAATCGTTCAATCTTCTGCCACGGACAACGGCGTTACACAATGTCGAACTGCCGCTTATTTACAGTGGAGTAAGGCGAAAAGAACGAAAACGGAGAGCTTTTGAAGCGTTAGAAGCCGTCGGGTTAGCGGATCGCGTCAACCACAAGTCTAATGAACTATCCGGCGGACAAATTCAGCGCGTTGCAATTGCGCGTGCGCTCGTGAATAACCCATCAATTACCTTCGCAGATGAGCCAACGGGAAATTTGGACACGAAATCGAGTGAAGAGCTTATGGTAATCTTCGAGCGACTGAACAAAGGCGGCAACACAATCATCATGGTGACGCACGAAGCAGATCTTGCCGCCCATGCGCAGCGAATCCTCCACATTCGCGACGGCTTAATCGAACAGGATGAAAGACGTGCCTAATCAGCAAATGTTATATTAGTCTAAGGAGATGGTAGACACGGACAAACGGGTGCAGTTCAAAAATGAAACGATTGCGCACGACGATAACAGTTCTTGTAACCATAGGGGTCTTTGCCTGTCTCGCGGTGATACCTTCAAGCTGCATTTCTGAAAAATCGCGGCTAGAACGCAAAGTAGATGCTTTCCTTAAAGTGGGTGACTATGAGCGCGCCTTAAAATTGGTTGAGGGCTATGTTCAGCGGTACCCGGAGAAACCGATTGGGCGTGCCATGCTGGCGAGGGTGCTTGCCGCGGATGGACAAACCGACAGCGCATTCACGGAGTATCATTGATTTTATAAGCTAAGCGAAACGATTTCGCCCGAGTTGCTATTTGAAATCGTACGGGGTGCCCTCAACGAAAGCGATGTCGGGGTGCGAATGAACGCCGCCGAAGCGAGGGCAAAATTGGCAGATAAGCTTGGTGTCACCTACGTGATAGATGCGCTCAACGATAGCGATGGCTGGGTGCGAACGAACGCCGCCGAGGCGCTGGGGAAGTTGGGGGATAAGCGTGCCGTTGCTGCCTTGATAAACGCCCTCAACCATAGCGATAACTGGGTGCGAGTGTACGCCGCCGAGGCGCTGGCAAAATTAGGAGATGAGCGCGGCGTCCCCGCCTTGATAGATGCCCTCAACGATGGCGAGGTGCAAATGAACGCCCTCGTAGCGCTGGGGAAGTTGGGGGATAAGCGTGCCGTTCTTGCCTTGATAGATGCGCTCAACCATAGCGATGGCTGGGTGCGAAGTTCCGCCGCCCAGGCGCTGGCAAAATTAGGAGATGAGCGCGGCGTCACCTACTTGATAGATGCGCTCAACGATAGCGATGGCTGGGTGCGAACGAACGCCGTGGTAGCGCTGGGGTTGTTGGGGGATAAGCGTGCCGTTTCTGCCTTGATAAACGCCCTCAACCATAGCGATAACTGCGTGCGAGTGTGCGCCGCCGAGGCGCTGGGGAAGTTGGGGGATAAGCGTGCCGTTCCTGCCTTGATAGATGCCCTCAACGACAGCGATAGCTCGGTGCGAAGTTCCGCCGAGCGTGCGCTGGGGAAGTTGGGGGATAAGCGTGCCGTTCCTGCCTTGATAGATGCCCTCAACGACAGCGATAGCTCGGTGCGAAGTTCCGCCGCCCGTGTGCTGGGCGAGTTTGGGGATAAGCGTGCCGTTCCTGCCTTGGTAGATGCCCTCAACGACAGCGATGGCTCGGTGCGAAGTTCCGCCGAGCGTGCGCTGGGGAAGTTGGGGGATAAGCGTGCCGTTCCTGCCTTGATAGATGCCCTCAACGATAGTGATGGCTGGGGTCGAATGTACGCCGCTGAAGCGCTGGCAGAATTAGGGGATAAGCATGGCGTCTCTGCCTTGATAGATGCCCTCAATGATAGCAATCGCTGGGTGCAACTTCAAGCCGCCGATACGCTGGGCGAGTTGGGGGAGTTGGGGGATAGGAGTGCTGTCCCCGCCTTGATAAACGCCCTCAACAATGCTTGGGTGCGAGATAACGCCACCGGTGCGCTAGCAAGATTAGGGGATAAGCGTGGTGCCACCTTCGCCCTGATAGATGCCCTCAGCGAAAGCGATTACGTAGCACCACTGTCAAGTTTAAGTTTACGGAATAATAAGCGTGGTGTCACCTTCGTGTTGATAGATGCCCTCAACGACAGCGATGACTCGGTGCGAAGTTCCGCCGCCCGTGCACTGGGCGAGTTGGGGGATAAGCGTGTTGTGACTGCACTACTAATCGAAATTATCGGAGGCAACGAAAACATTTGGTTGAAATTCGCGGCAGCGGAGGTGTTGTTGAAGCTAAGCCAATATAAACAAGCTTCTGTAGATTGGGTTAAGAGATTAACGGCTGAAATAAACGATAACACCAAAATTCAACAGCAACTAACAGAAGCAGACCAAGCCAAGATACAATCATTCTTTGAAGCCAACCCCGACCTAACAGACGAGCAGGCAAACTCTCTGTACCCAAACCACCCGAACATACAAGAACAAGTCAACAAAGCATGGGAAGAATACAAAGAAAGCCAAACGGAGTGAATAGGAAGTGCGATAGGTTTGGAAGACTATCGCCTTCGCTATTCGCTCAGTTGATCCCTCTAGCTTCCCCTTAGTAAGGAGGAAAGTTCTCCGATTACCCATCACGAATCGGTACACCTAGTATGCGCCGAGTGACAATCACAACACCAGCCCGGCTTCACTTTGCTCTTATAGATCTCAACGGAGCATTAGGTAGGATTGATGGAAGCATCGGTCTCGCAATACACGAGCCGCATTTTCAGATTGTTGCTGAACCCTCGAATCAGATCCAAGTTGAATCCATCCATTATCAAAAACGTGCCCGTGGTATTCTTGAACGCCTGCAAGCGAAATATGGAGTAGCGGGGGTTAAACTCAAACTCCAATCTGAAATCCCCTTTCACTCCGGATTTGGTTCTGGTACGCAACTTGCTTTAGGGATTGCTCAGTCCGTGAATGTCCTTTATGACCTTAATTTAAGTGTGACGGATTTGGCGAGAGCCGTGGGGCGCGGCGGCACATCAGGAATCGGCGTCGCAGCATTTGAAGGCGGCGGATTCATCCTGGATGGCGGACATTCCTTCCCAGATCAAAAAACCTCATTTCTGCCCTCCTCCGCAGCAGGAGACGCGCCACCGCCTCCCACACTCCTGCGCCACCCCTTCCCTGACTGGGATGTGCTCATCGCTGTTCCAAATTGCACCCAGATATCCGGTCAAACAGAGATTAATCTCTTTCAGAACCTATGTCCTCAACCTCAATCCACCGCTGAACAACTTTCCCACCTCATCCTAATCAAACTGCTACCGGCAATCTTCGAAGAAGATTTGGCTGCGTTTGGGGAAGCCATCAACTGCATCCAAGGGATTGGATGGAAGCAGGTCGAAATCGACGCTCAAGGCGGGGTGCTTCAACAGACGCTGAATTTTTTGTGGGATAACGGCGCGATTGGCGCCGGTGTTAGCAGTTGGGGTGCCGCGATTTTTGCTGTCGGAGAGAATCTTTCCGAATTACAGAAAAAAACCCAAGGGTTTCTCCAAAACTTGCCAGCCGGGGGAACTTGCTTCATTACACAGGCGAACAATACCGGTGCGAAACTTGAAATGTAAATTTTCAGTTTTACTAACCCGCGCAATTTCATCAAGTTGGTACACGAGTTACGGTCTACAGAAATTTCGACCCGCACTTTCTGGAAAATCTTGACATTGCGGTAAATATGTTCGTTGAAGTCAAGGAAGATATGGGAATATAGAGACTAGAAAAATATTCGGGAAATTGTAGACACTGACGACTCTCTCTCGCTTTGTTAGGTTGCCAAATTCAGACCATTTGTCGGATTTAGCGCGATCAAGCGACCGAATAGGGAGTGCGATAGTCTTGACTGTAAATTAACACTATCACCTTCCCTATTCGGTCAGTTGCCCCCCGTTGGCAAGGGGGAGAATTCTCCGGAGGAATTCATGATGACGTCGAAGCGGAAGCGAATTCTTCTTCTACTGCCCACGAGAACGTATCGTGCAACGGACTTTTTGGCAGCAGCAGGGCGGTTGGACATAGAGGTCGTGGTTGGTTCTGACCGCCCTCAAACGCTTTCAGAACTGTCCCCCCGCAAGACCCTCACGCTCAACTTTCAGGATCCTGCGAAGGGGATGGAAGAAATCGTCAGGTTTGCTGGAACATATCCGATTGATGCTATCGTGGGTGTTGACGACGACACGACTATCCTTGCGGCAATGGCGTCGAAAGCGTTATCTATCCCCCACAATACGGTGGAATCTGCTTACGCAACCCGTAACAAATACCGTATGCGGAAGGCGCTTGCTGATGCCGGAATTCGTTCACCCCACTTCAACCTCTTTTCAACGGACGACAATCCTGCGGCACTCACGCATCGGGTGCTCTTCCCATGTGTCGTAAAACCCCTTTCCCTTTCGGCGAGCCGTGGGGTTATTCGCGCCGACAGACCGGATCAATTCATAGACGCGTTTCATCGGGTAGCCACGATTTTACAAACGTCGGGCACCGCCAATCGAGGCGATGCCGAAGCACAACAGGTGCTTGTTGAAAGCTTTATTCCTGGGATCGAAGTTGCCTTTGAAGGACTTCTTTTGGGCGGCAGACTCAAAACCCTTGCAATTTTCGACAAGCCCGATCCGTTGGACGGTCCATATTTCGAAGAAACGCTCTATATCACGCCATCACAACTGCCAGTCCATATGCAGGAGGATATCGCAGCCGTTACAGCGCAAGCGGCAAAAACGCTCGGTTTGCAGGAAGGTCCCGTGCATGCAGAACTTCGGTTGAACGACGAGGGTGCATGGCTTCTTGAGATTGCGGCAAGATCGATCGGCGGGCTTTGCTCACGCACATTGCGTTTCGGCACCGGAATTTCGCTAGAGGAGCTCATCCTTCGACATGCTGTCGGTATGGAGGTCCAATCATTGGAACGGGAGTGGGAGGCTGCTGGGGTCATGATGATACCCATTCCTCGTCCCGGCATTTTACGTGAGGTTCGAGGTAAAACAGAAGCTGAGGGGGTCGCTGGAATTGAGAATATTACCATCAGCATACTATTGGGACAAGCGGTTGTTCCACTCCCGGAGGGTTCGCGTTACCTCGGATTCATCTTCGCACGGAGGAACACCCCTGCAGATGTCGAGGGGGCGCTCCGGGAAGCACATCGACGGCTCGATTTCGTCATTGTGGAGTAGATAGAGGCGGGATGGTTTCTACCTTAGTCGATCCGTCTCCGTTGATAGAGCCACCACTCGACAGCGCTCAGCGCGACGGCAAGAAAGACCAGATAAATCCACGGCGGGTAACGCAGCAGCGCAAAGCCGCCGAGTCCAATCATCTCCTCGTCCAGAAGGTCTTCGATAGAAGGCGTTGCACCAATCTGCGATTCCGATTCGTCCGTAAGATTGATTGCCCAAACCTCCTCGTGCTCTCCGAACTGTAGTTCATAAAACCCGGCGATGGTTGTCTGATCGAAGAGGAGTTGACCATCCTCAACTGCCACTTCCGTGGGCTCACCCGTCGGGCCGGTAATGGTCACCGTTTCTATCGTCGAAGGGGTGTCAATCTGCTTGCTCAAAATCTCGCCCGTCTGTAGGTGGTAGTCTTCGATTCCCGAACCGCTTTGAAACCACTGTATCGTGTTGGCAATTATTACCGGGAAGGCGATGCGCAGGGGCAGGTCTGATTTAAGGATGTCGATGGCAACGAAGACGACTTTGCGATTTGACGTTTCATCGACAATCAACAACGGATCGTCAAATGAACGGACCAGGACTTTCGGCGGCGGCGGCGCCGCGACCTGATACGCTTCTCCTATCAGGACATTGTCGAGTTGGACATAGCGAAGGATGGGGTGGTCACGCACCCAATCGGTAATAATCGGCGTTTCACGCAGCGCCCCAATCTCCCACATCGCCCCCGCTTTCGGTGGATAGATGATTATATAGTTCCCATCGCCGAGAGTGGGCGGGTTATATCGGTCGAAAATCGTCACGTCATATCCCGCCTCACCGGGTTTGTACTGGTCTTGGGATATGACCGTCACATCGAATTTCTCATCGACAGCGAGCGCGTTCTCGAGGAAAGTGTTGCCGCGCGTAACGAGCAGAACAGGAATTTGCTCGCGCTTCGGCAGAGCGGCATAAGCGGCGTTGTCGGTGGACAGCACATCATCAACATCAAGCACCGCTTTGAGCCTGCCGCCTTCAAAAGTGAAATTGCTGAAGATTTCAGACCTGTCCTCGCCGGGTGCAAGGGTGTACGGGCGGACATCAAGGAGACCATCGTTGAGATAAAGTTCTACGTTAATTGGCTTTTCGGCGTCCGAAGTGTTAGCAACAGTCAACAAGGTCTGGTAGTCGAAGGCGTTGACGATGCTCTTCCGCACTCGAAATTTCGTGATACCGACGTTATCGCTCACCTTGTCCGCAGCCGGAAACAGGTGCAGTTTGGCGTGGGGAGGCGGATTTTGGAGCATCTCGGCGACCTGCTGACTCTGGGCTCCTATCGCAAAGTCGCTGAGAACCACAATCTCAGGGTTGGTGTTGGTCTGCGTCACGGAATAGGCGAGCGTCAATGCGGGCGCCAAATCGGTCTTCACAACGGTGGGCTGAATTGACGCAATGGCGGCGCGTAGGGATTTCTGATGGTTGGTGAACGGGCTGTGGATAATTGGTTGCGTATCGCAACTAATCACCATCATCTCATCAATGAATCGGAGGTTGTCTACGAGTTTCAGGGCACGCTGCTTAGCAGATTCGAGACGTGACAGCGTCGCCTCACGGGTGTTCATGCTCGCTGAATTGTCGATGATCAGCACAATCTGACGCGCCAATTTCGTCATGAATCCAAACTGTGGTCGAGCAATCGCGAGGACGATCAACGTGAGGAACAGCAACTGTAGGAGCAGAGATAACAGATGCTTGAGTTTTTGGAATAGGGAGGTGGTCTGTTTCTCTCTGAAAATTTGTTCCCAAAACATCAACGTGGAGACTGGCTCGCGGCGGCGGCGCAGTTTGAGGATGTAGAGGGCGATAATTGGGGCGGCGATACCGAATAGGAATAGTGCGGCTGGGGATAGACAGTTCATATTGGTGCTGGGTCCGGGTGCGTACCCAACACAATCCGCAAGGCGTATCTGCGAACGTCTTCGGCAATGAGGATGTCACGGACAATCTGTTCCAATGCGTTGATTCGCTCGCCATCGCAGACTTTTTCAACCGCGGGCATCTCGCGCTTCGTTGTGCGTTCCATGACGAGGTCGAGTTCATCGAGGCTCGGATTTTCGACCTTGAGCTTGAAAAAGAAGCGATCGAGTTGGGCTGCAGGGAGTGGATATGTGCCCTCCATTTCCAGGGGGTTTTGCGTTGCCATGACGAAGAAGGGAGCTGCAGGGTATGATGTTTTCCCGCAACAGTCACAGATTTTTCCTGCATCGCCTCCAACAGTGCAGATTGTGTCTTGGGCGCCGCACGGTTGATTTCATCGGCGAGCACGAGATTGCTAAACACAGGACCGGCTTGGAAATCAAAGAACTTTCGTCCATCCTCATCCTCCGCGACGATGTTGGTGCCGATGATGTCGGCGGGCATCAGATCGGGAGTGAACTGAATTCGGGCAAATCCGAGGTCTAGCACCTCATGCAATGTCCGAATGAGCAGGGTCTTGCCCAAGCCGGGGACACCCTCCAAAAGCGCGTGTCCTCCCGTCATCAGGCAGATTAGCACGCCTTCGACAATCTTCTCTTGCCCAACAATGCGTTTGGATATCTCGTCTTGGATACGATAGAAGGCTTCGCGAAATTCTTGGTATTGATGTTCAAGCTCTTTGGACATGTTTTCCCCCTTCTGTGAGAAGTCAAATGAGTCAGCGTTGATTCGCGCGAGAAGACTCCGTCTCTACGGATCCCGTCATCAACTCTCAAAAAAATAGTGGTTGACGTTATATCTTCTGCCACGCATCTTCTTGAATCGCTTGTGAATCCTCCTTGTTACGAATGGCGGCCCACCAGGTTCGATTTTCGACATACCAACGGACGGTATCCCGGAGCCCCGATTCAAAATCGATCTGCGGCTCCCAACCGAGTTCCCGCCGAATCTTCGACGAATCCAGAAGGTATCTGCGATCATGACCGGGTCGGTCTAGGACGTAAGTTTTTAAGGAGGTAGGTTTGTCCAATGCGGCTAAGATCGCGTCCGCAATTTCCTCGATGCTCTGTTCGACCCCGCTGCCGATATTGTAAGTTTCGCCAAGTTTCCCTTCCTGAATAATCAGATCAATGGCGCGGCAGTGATCTAATACGGCGAGCCATTCCCGGCGGTTGCGGCTGGTACGATAGAGCGGCAGCGGCTTATTATCGAGGGCGTGCGTTGTAAAAAGTGGTATGACCTTTTCGGGGTGCTGATAAGGTCCATAGTTGTTCGAACAGTTCGAAATCGTGACCGGAAGCCGATAGGTTTCAAAGTAGGCGCGGACCGCGTGGTCTGCCGCCGCTTTGGAGGCGTTATACGGTGTGCGTGGGCGATATGGGTGTTTTTCCGTGAACTTCTCCGGCGAGTCGAGAGGGAGGTCGCCGTAGACTTCGCAGGTGGAGATATGGTGGAATCGGGCGACCTCATGTTTGCGAGCGAGGTCAAGCAGCATCTGTGTGCCCATGACGTTCGTCTCGAAGAATCGGCGCGGATTGAGGACCGCGCGGCTGTTGTGGGATTCCGCAGCGAAATTCGCAATCACATCTGGGGGATGTTTGTCCATGAGGTCATCAACGCAGCGGTAATCTCTAATATCCCCATGAATAAAACGATACCGATTCGGGTATCTGTCAGCAACATCTGCGAAATTTGAGAGATCGCCCGCGTAAGTTAGGGAATCGATGTTGACAACTGAATCCGTCGGATAGCGTTCAAGCCAGTATCGGCTGAAATTGCATCCAATAAATCCCGCCCCGCCGGTAACCAATAGTCTCATGAAACTTACCCTCAATCGTGCGTTGTATCCGGAAACGTCAGAAGGTCAAGTCACACCACAGGGGCGTGTTGAAACCGTGAAATCAATCGGGTGTTGGCTACTGGATATTCACTATCGCCGCTTAAACCGACTCTCTAGTTCATTTTTGCCCATCTCCACTACGATTGGGCGAGCGTGCGGGCAATTGAACGGCAATTTTGCTTGGGAAAGGTCCTTGACCAACGCAACCATTTCGTTCATCGTCAGAGCGTCGCCCGCCTTGACAGCGGATTTGCAGGCGAGCATAATCAGCGCCTCATCCTGCACGTCAAGCAGTTCGTCAGAAGGGGTAACAGTTTGCGGCAGTCGATCTAAGAGGTCGGTCACCGTCGTTGCGACGGACGATGTGGCAAGCATTGCCGGAATCGAGCGGACAAGAATGGTGTTTCCGCCGAATTGTTCAAACTCGAAGCCGAGTTTTTCGAAAAGATTTGTGCGAGCGTGGAGTGTCGTTAACTGTTGAGGGGTTATCTCAACTGTTACGGGAAGCAATAAGCCTTGCACAGGAATCCCGTCTGCTTTCAATTGTTGGACAAAATGCTCATAGAGCACCCGCTCTGCTGCGACGTGCTGATCGATAAAAAACACCCGATCTTTCCACTCCGCCACGATGTAAGTATTGAACAGATTTGTCTTCAGTTGTACATCTTCAAAATCAAAGAGTTCGAGGGGGGTGCCGTCAGGGATTGAACGGTCAGGCGGTTGAATTCCTACTGGTGCACTAGATGGAAGCGATTCAGCCGCTTTTCCAGCGGTTTGTCCAGCTTGCCGCGGCGGGGTAGGGGAAAACACGACGCCAACTCCGATTTCCAACTCTGTATCCGCAGCTTGGGAGGCGATGCGGGGTTTCACATCGTCCCTTTTTTCCACTTGTGAATCGGTCGACGATACCGGTTGCGCTGCCTTTTCAATCTTCGGGATATACTTGTGCTTGTGGATACCGCTGTGAATCATGCGCGAAATCGCGCTGTAGATTGCCCGTTCATTTCTAAACCGTACCTCAACCTTGGCGGGGTGTACGTTTACATCGACCTCCTGCGCGTCCATCGTCAAGAATAGGAAGGCGACAGCGAATCGATTCTTGGGCACCATCGATCGCATCGCCTCGCCGAGGGCGGCGCCGAGAATCTTACTGCGAATCGGTCTAGAGTTCAGGAAAAACAGTTGATAACTGCGATTCGCTTTAGTCAGGTCCGGTTTGCCGATGAAGCTGTGCAGGCGAAGATTGGGCAACTCAGCGTCAAATTCGATTAAATTTTCGGCGAACTCCTTCCTGTATAGCAGACGAATCCGCTCAATATAGGAGTCACACGAACGGACATCAATCAGAGAACGGCGGTCGTGAGAGTGGGAAAATTGAATCTTCGGGTGCGCGAGCGCTGCCCAAGTCACTTGGTTGGTAAGATGGTTCAACTCGGTCGTTTCGCTTTTCAGGAATTTCAGACGCGCGGGAACATTGTAGAACAGGTTATTGATTGTGATGTGGGTGCCCGGCGAGCAACCGCTTTCCTGCACAGATTTTACAACCCCGCCTTCAACCGCGATCTTTGTACCTACGAGCCCATCAGCCGTGCGCGACAGCAATTCAAGCTGCGATACGGATGCGATGCTTGGCAGCGCCTCGCCGCGAAATCCAAACGTCTGAATGCGCTGTAAATCTTCAATGGTTCCGACTTTGCTCGTCGCATGGCGCTCTAAAGCTATCAGGGCATCCTCCCGGGGCATACCCGTCCCGTTGTCTGAGACACGGATGAGCCGCTTGCCGCCTGCGCGAATCTCAACGTTGATATTGGTGCTCTCGGCGTCAATGGCGTTTTCAATCAGTTCTTTGACAACGGACGCGGGCCGCTCGACAACTTCACCGGCTGCGATTTTATTGGCAATATCGGGCGGAAGAATTTTAATTGGCATTATGGGTTCCTAAGTTCGTTGTGACACCCCACATTGTACCACAAAGTTCCCGTTTCCACAAAGGATGAAATTTTACTTGCAATCGGACGTTGCATTATGTATAATGAAGCCCTGTTTTCTAAAATTGCTCGGGGTTTCACCTGCGAGACATTATTCCCCTGTAGCTCAGCTGGTAGAGCGGGTGGCTGTTAACCACCTTGTCGGCGGTTCGAGTCCGTCCGGGGGAGCCAATTTTTTATCGCCACTTCGGCGACCTAGGAGTTAATACAAGACCCCAGTGGGCAGCCCCATTGGGGTCTTGTCGTATCTGGAGTTTTTTTCAGGGGAAGGAGAACAGAATCATGCATGAAGTCAATCTTCTGGCGGTGCTGGTTGCCGCAATCGTCCCGATGATTATCGGCGCCCTCTGGTATGGCCCGCTATTCGGCAAGCGGTGGCTTGAACTGATGGAGACCACAGCGGAGGAGATTCAAGACGGTTTCAACCCGTTGAAGACTTATGGTGTGAGCTTCTTGCTAGCACTGGTCACCGCGTTTATCCTGGCGCAGTTATTCACTGGGATGGGTGAAGCCGCACGCATAGTCTCAATCACCGGCAAGAGCGGGGACGCGCTGGCGGGCGTCTACTTGGCGGTCATGGTGCTGATTGCTTTCATCCTTCCGGTCGCTTACCAGTCGGTCACTTATGAGGGGCGGAAGGTGGGGCTTTTCTGGCTCAACCTAGGTTATAACGGAGTGGCGCTTCTCGGGCAGGCGGTGATAGTCGCGGTCTGGAGTTGACCTGAGAGCCGCAGTTTTGTAGAGTGCACACTGCTCACCAGTCTTTGAAAGCGGCAGCAGGGCGACAGGTAATATAACTCAGCTGCCCCAAAATAAGTTTGCCCTCTATTTTTTTAATAAGATCTCAAACAGACTCTTAAAGATGAAAAGCGTGTAGAATCAGAGCCTTCTTAAACAGAATGGGGTTAGGAACAAGATTATTCCGGGGATGCGCGAGCATAATGGCACCGAACCCGATCTTATTGAGCAAGAAAGCCGTTTCATTGTGCGGTTGTGGAAGGAACCCCAAGAAACATAATCCTCAACAAATCTAAAGTATCACGCGAAAATCGTGCGCGTCAGGTTCGTGCAGTCGCGATTCGGAGATTGCTCCTACCACCGTGCGGAGGAAGAAACGGAGTTTGTGGCGTGAATGTCTGAACTGTGATTTGTATGATTGGGTGATGGGCTATGATTAAAAGAGAACATAAGCATTCGGTGTTGACGGGGAACGTGATTGGCTGTGCCATGACGGTTCATTCTGCGTTAGGCAATGGATTTCAGGAAGTCATTTATCAGAGGGCATTAGCAATTGAAATGGCAGATCAACCCATTGTTTTCAGCCGTGAGCACGAGATGCCTATCTACTACAGAGGGCAGCAAATTGGCACGCGAAGAGTTGATTTCTTGTTAGAAGGTGTTGTCTCTGTTGAATTGAAGGCTATTATCCAACTGGATGAAGTCCACCTGGCGCAGGCAATCAATTATTTGGAGGCATACGATCTGGAGGTTGGGCTACTAATCAACTTTGGCGCAAGAAGTCTTCAGTTTAAAAGAGTAACCAACAACATGTTCAAGCAAATAAATCAAGGTAATCCCAAAATCCTATAAATCACAGTCCAGACAACTATGGCGCTGAAGAAATCACAACTCTATGCTTCACTTTGGCAAAGCTGCGACGAGTTGCGCGGCGGCATGGACGCCTCACAATACAAAGACTACATCCTGACGCTGCTGTTCATGAAGTATGTCTCGGACAAGTACGCCGACGATAGTTTCGCTCTGGTTGAAATCCCTGAAGGCGGCGGCTTCAACGACATGGTGAAGTTGCAAGGCGACAAGGAGATTGGCGACAAAATCAACAAGATCATCGGCAAGTTTGCGGAGGCAAACGAGCTTAAGGGGGTCGTCGATCAGGCAGACTTCAACGATGAGGGCAAACTCGGCGCCGGCAAAGAGATGCAAGATCGGCTTTCCAAGCTAGTTGCCATTTTCGAATCCCTCGACTTCCGCGCCAACCGTGCCGAGGGTGACGACCTGCTGGGCGACGCCTACGAGTACCTCATGCGTCACTTTGCCACCGAGTCAGGCAAAAGCAAGGGTCAGTTCTACACCCCCCCGCCGAGGTCTCCCGTATCATGGCGAAGGTGATTGCGATTGGTCCACACACTCGTCAGGACGACACCATCTACGATCCCGCTTGCGGCTCCGGTTCGCTGCTACTCAAAGCTGTCGACGAGGCGCCAAACGAAATTAGCATCTATGGTCAGGAGAAGGACAACGCCACCTACGCACTTGCGCGGATGAACATGTACCTTCACGGCTATCCGACCGCAGACATTTGGCATGGCAACACACTGGCTGCACCGTACTTCAAGAATCAACACGACGGCTTAAAGACCTTCGACTTCGCGGTCGCCAATCCGCCTTTCTCCGATAAAGCGTGGTCTAATGGGCTCAATCCTGCACACGACGAATTTGGTCGTTTCGAGTACGGGGTTCCGCCCGCCAAGAACGGCGATTACGCCTTTCTCCTACACTTCATTGCGTCGCTCAACAGCAGGGGCAAAGGCGCCATAATCCTGCCTCACGGCGTACTGTTTCGTCGATACAAAGAAGCGGATATCCGCAGAAGGCTTATCCAACGCGGTGTGATAAAGGGGATCATCGGTTTGCCCGCCAATCTCTTCTACGGCACCGGCATCCCCGCCTGCATTCTGGTCATCGACAAGGAGAATGCCCACGCCCGCACCGGCATCTTCATGATTAACGCCAGCAAGGGCTTCCTCAAAGACGGCAACAAGAACCGCCTTCGCACCCAGGATATTCACAAGATTGTGGAGGTCTTTAATAAGCAGACTGAGCTTGAGGGCTTCGCCCGCATGGTGCCCGTTTCTGAGATTGCCGATCCCGCCAACGATTACAACCTCAACATCCCGCGCTACATTGACGCCAGCGAACCGGAAGACTTGCACGACCTTGACGCTCATCTGAACGGCGGCATCCCCGACATTGACATTGATGCGCTTGACACCTATTGGACGGTCTTTCCTTCGCTGCGCCGAAAATTGTTCAAGGGTAACGGCAGACCAGGTTACAGCGACCCGACCGTGGCGACGCATCAGGTCCGGGCTGCTATCCTTACGCATGGCGAGTTTACGTCCTATCAGCAGCGGGTTGATGCTGTGTTTGAGACGTGGCGCGAGGCACACGAAGCACGCATGCTGTGTATTGCGGTGGGCACGCTCCCCAGAAAAATCATTGACACGTTCTCAGAAGATCTGTTGGTCCGGTTTAGCGCCCTGCCACTTCTTGATCGGTACGATGTTTATCAGCGACTGATGGACTATTGGGACGAGGTGATGCAGGACGATGTTTATCTGATTGCAACAGAGGGTTGGGTCGCGGCGGCGAAACCTCGCGGTATCATTGAGGATAAGGACAGGAAGATTAAGGAGACCGCCGACCTCGTTGTTAATCGTAAGAAGTATAAGATGGATCTGATTCCGCCGGCGTTGATCGTTGCACGCTATTTCGCCGATGAACAAGATGCTATTGAGATGCTGCAGGCAAAGCAAGAAACTGCCGTGCAAACCTTAGAGGAATACATTGAGGAACACGCCGGCGAGGACGGATTGCTTGCCGATGCTGTCAACGACAAAGGCAATATCACCGCTAGCAGTATGAAGGAACGGCTCAAGGCACTCACAACGCCGCACGAGACGCAAGATAACGACGATGAACGGGAGGTACTTGAGTACTGTCTATCTCTGCTTGATGCGAAGTCGAAAGCGGACAAGGCGGTAAAAGATGCCCAACTCGCGCTTGATGAACAGGTGCTGACACACTACGCGACGCTCACCGAGGACGAGATCAAGGTGCTTGTGGTTGAAGATAAATGGTTCGCCAGTATTCACGCAGCGATTGATGGTGAGGTCCAGCGGTTGACACAGGCACTCGCGGAACGCGTGAAGGAGCTGGAGGAACGTTACGCGAATCCGTTACCGGAGTTGGCGCGCGAGGTGGAGGCGTTTGACGTGAAGGTAGCGGCACATTTGCGGAACATGGGGGTTGATTGGGTATGAACACAACAAAACCGCCTTCGCAAATACCACATCTGCAGAGGTTCAGCGGCAAGTGGAAGACGAAGCAGTTGGGGGAGATTGCTCATATCAATGTAGGATGTAAAAACAACGAAGACAAAAATGAAAATGGGCAGTACCCATTTTTCGTTCGCTCGGCAATTGTTGAACGAATTAACAGCTATTGCTTTGACGGTGAGGCAATTCTTGTTCCAGGTGAAGGAGGAATTGAAAGTATTTTTCACTATATCAATGGTCGTTTTGACTGTCATCAACGCGTTTACATGATCAACATATTCTCGAATGACGTGTGTGGAAAGTTGGTATACTACAGCATGGTATTGCAGTTTGGAAGCCACGCTATGCAAAACACGGTTAAATCAACTGTCGACTCGTTACGTCTACCAACTTTCAAGAATTTTTCTTTCTCTCTGCCACAGGATATTGCTGAACAACGCGCCATCGCCGAGGTGTTGTCGGATGTGGATCGGTTGATTGAGGCGTTGGATACACTCATTGCGAAGAAGCGGGCAATCAAACAGGCAACCATGCAGCAGCTCCTCACCGGCAAGACGCGCCTGCCGGGGTTTGGTGGGGCGTGGTTTGAAAAACCGCTTATTGACCTTGCAACTATTACTATGGGTCAATCACCACCCTCAATGTCTTACAATCAACGGGGTAACGGAGTACCATTGATTCAAGGCAATGCCGACATCAAAGACCGTAGGACGATCGATCGTGTGTGGACTACACAAGGGAGCAAGTATTGTGATTTAGGAGACCTGATACTCACTGTCCGGGCACCTGTTGGAGTTGTTGCGGTTGCAAGCAAAAGGGCTTGTCTCGGACGTGGAGTGTGCGGATTGAAGCCTTTTGGTGACTCTAGGTTTCTGTTCTATGCCTTGAACAATGTACAAGTACGTTGGCAGATTTTTGAACAAGGTAGTACGTTTACCGCTGCCAATTCAGAACAGATTGGGCAGTTTAGACTCTACCTTCCACACGACGAAAACGAACAACGTGCCATTGCCGACATCTTCTCCGACATGGACGCCGAAATTGCTGCCTTGGCGCAACGTAGGGATAAAACCCGTGCCATTAAGCAGGGAATGATGCAGCAACTTCTTACAGGGCGGGTGCGGTTGGTGAGATCTGATGCAGCCACGGTCTGAACTGTGATTTGTATGATTGAGTGATGGGCTATGATTAAGAGAGAACATAAGCATTCGGAGTTGACGGGGAAGGTGATTGGCTGTGCCATGACGGTCTATTCTGCGCTGGGCAATGGATTTCAGGAAGTCATCTATCAGAGGGCGTTAGCAATCGAAATGACAGATCAACGTATTGGTTTCAGCCGTGAGCACGAGATGCCTATCTGTTACAGAGGGCAACAATTCGGCACGCGAAGAGTCGATTCCTTGATAGAAGGCGTTGTCTCTGTTGAATTGAAGGCTAATATGCAACTCGATGATGTCCACCTTGCACAGGCGCTCAATTATTTGGAGGCATACAATCTGGAGGTTGGGTTACTAATCACCTTTGGCGCAAGAAGCCTTGAGTTCAAAAGAGTTTCCAACAAGAACTTCAAGTAAAAAATCAAGGCAATCCCAAAATCCCATAAATCACAGTTCAGACAATGTTAGATACCGCCACCAAACTAACCCCGCCTTTTCGACATGGGCGGGAAGATTATCGCCGCCATCAAGCAGGGAATGATGCAGCAGCTGCTCACGGGGCGCGTGCGTCTGGTGAAAACGGAATAATTTCAGGATGAGTGCTCTTTGTAGGAAGGAACTCCGATTCCCGACTCCTACACTCGCGATTTTTTTTGAAAACTGACAACCAAAACAATCCCCTGAAAGGCGACATGCGGGTCACTAAAAATCGTCCAAAACTTAGTGTTAACAGAAGGTTATGATGAATAAATCATCTTCAACACCTGAATTTCCGAAATTTCCGATTGGGGAGTTCGAGGCAGAACTTGAACAGGAGCATGCTGAGTTTAAATCTGCCATCCAAGAATTGTCGCAAAAATTATTAACCCAGCTCAACGATCAGAACCCAGAGCTCACGGATGCCAAAATTACTAGTCAGAATGATATTGAAATTTCAATAACATTAGGAAGAAGACAACTTGATGGAATTTTGTTAGAGTATCAAAGGCAAGTTCAGGATGTCGTTCGCAAAGATATATATTCCCGAATTGAAAAGGAACTTGGTCGGCCAATCATGCCTACTGAATTAACCTTCACTCCCTCTCATATCTCTTTATCAGAGGCTAACAAATCGGATCAAATAGAGGAGGATTACGAGTTTGCCGTTGCCAAGGGGCAGCAGAACCACTATCTTACTTATATAAATAACATTATTCCAGAATGCCAAACTAATCGACCGAACATACGAATCTTTGTCTATGCTCCCAGTCGGCGTGGAGCACGCATGTTTACCTACGTTGAGTCAAATGGGATAGTATTAATAAACGATATTTTTAAACCACCAACCGTGACACTTGATACAAACGTGGTAAGAGAATGGTGGGACAATCGATCTAAAATTGAATATGTGGAAAAATTATTAGATCTCGGGAAAACATTTGAAATTGATTTAGCCGTAACACGGCGAATTCACGAAGATGTGCCAAATCAGCCGTTAGCTGCCAAAATTAACGATCTTCCGAACTTATTAATCCATGAAATCGGGGCAGTTATGCGCCTTAACAAATGGGAGGCTGGCACTGACACAGTAGGTGTTACTGAATTCGTGAATTTTATCGAATCGATTGAAACCTCTGATGAATTCAATCACATGAACAAAGATAAACGCCCAGATTGGCGTGACTGGGACCATATTCATACACATTATAGGTATAGTAGAAACTATTTTCTCACATGGGATAGTAGAGTCTTACATTTTGAAAAAGCATTTGAAGATTTTGGTATTAAAGTAATGAATCCTGAAGAATACCTTTCACATCATGAACCACTGAATTTTGAAGGATGGGTAATGGAAACAATATCCAATCCTTTACAGAACTGATACATCCTAAAACACAATAATCCTGGGTCAGACAATTGGTTCGTAGGTAAAACTGTACTAAACTTTGGACATATTTTAGACATAGCACTTCAGCGGAGTGCGAGAAGATCCACAACTGTTTCCATAGATATATCACGCCTCTGGCATGAGGAGAGGGCACCGAAACGGACGTATAAGCACGTATGCACTCGGAGTCATTCGGTTCTCCGGTAGGAGCGATTTCCGAATCGCGACTTCTTTGATAAAAGCGGCGAAACCTGAAAACTCAATAGCTCTGAAAAATCATTCTCCTTGCTCCAGCGGAGCAATATATCTATAGAATATGGATCGCCAACACGCTGCACTCCAGCGGAGTGCTATGTCTGCAGTATAAGATATAGCCAGAATCACACCATAGAAACTTCAATTTGGTTGCCACGCCACGACATCAAAGCACATGGAGGCAGTCATTCATGATTGAGAGACGCTTAGAAGAACTCTGGGGAAATTTGCAAGGCAAGAAACCGCATCTACCGCATTTTCTGTCGGAAATCCGTTTGGATGGTATCCGTGGATTTAATAATCTAAGGGTGCCGTTTGATTACCCGGTGAGCGTGATCGCTGGTGGAAACACTACCGGTAAATCGACGGTGTTGTTCGCAGCTGCTTGTGCTTACAAGGTCCCGGGTGCCGGTATCAAGGATTTCGTGCCATCCACGCTCTTTCCGGATTATCGCCCTAAACTCGGAGGACGAGAGGATATGCGCCAAGAGGTCACAATAGAGTTCAATCATCTGACGCTTAACGGTCCGCTTTCCATGCGGTGGCGACGTGCCAAAGGCTGGAATCGGAGTTTTTTCGGTCGCAAAAATGCCAGTCAACCGGAGCGACAAGTCTATCTCAGAACGCTCAGCAATCTGAGTAACCCATCTGAGGTGCGTGGTGCTCTTAACATGTCGCGTCTGAAGACTGAACCGGAAGAGACCCCCTTAACAGCATCAGAGATTGAATTTGCCCATCAGATGCTTCCTTTCAGATATTCGGAGGTGGTGAATTTGTCCAGTGGTAAGAAAAATCTCCTCTTTGCCGCACAGGAAGGTGGGGCGACTTACTCTGAATTACACATGGCTGCTGGGGAACGGGCGATTCTGCGGTTGTCGAAAGAAATTACGCAGCTCGACGGTGCGCTCGTTCTAATTGACGAAGTGGAAGCGGGGCTGCATCCTTGGGTGCAGCAGCTGCTCATGGTACATTTACAACAATTGGCACTGCGCAAAGATCTCCAGATTATTGTAACATCTCACAGTCCGGTTGTTCTCGAATCAGTGCCTCTCAACGGTAGGATTTTTCTCGACCGAGATGAGCTATCTGGTGAGGTCGTGGTGCGTCCGGCATACCGCGATTTAATTCAGAACGCGCTCTATGGGCGTTCCAATGAGAAGCTCAAACTGCTCTGTGAGGACGAAATTGCTGAAGGTATTTTGGAAGGTGTATTTGATTTTCTGCTACCGCAAGAACGAATCAAGTGGGAATCGGTTCATATCGGGTGCGACACGGGGGCGAGTGAGTTTCCGATGCACGCGCTCTCTTTGGCAAAGTTCGGTCAGATTCAAGACACCGTCTTTATTCTTGACGGTGACCAACGCGGTGGAGAAGTAGAAGGCAGGATACAAGAAGCGGCGGGACGTGGTGTTAATATTTCGATATTGTTCCTTCCCGGCGGTGGAACACCGGAAAGTTGGGTGTTGGAGAAACTACATCAGCACCTTGAAATTCATGCCTCTCGACTTGAGATTGACCCGGGGGATCTGTCCAACCTAATGAATAGCTTGGATGCTACCTATGCTTTGGCATCCGAAAGTTCTTCAGAAATTGCGAAGAACAAATTTCGCAGTTTATCCGAAAGTCTGCGTAGGGGGGCGTCGGAGATTTGTCGGATCGTCGCGCGGCTGGAAGCGAATCGGAGAGAGAGTGACATTCAGCCGCTCGTGGATGAATTGCGCGGAATTTTAAGGCAATGGCGTGGGTAATCCAAAGGAACTAGTGACATGAACACAATAGGGCAACGGGAATTCTTAACACAGCGGCGCGTGATTTCATTCTTCCAACTTGCCCTGGGCTATAACTCTCTTGGCAATTGGAAGGAGCGCACCGGCAATCGCAATGTCGAGGCAGAGTTTCTGACCGACTGGCTGAAGGGTCAGGGACACAGTGACAAAATCATTGAGAGAGCTGTATCTCAGGTACGTAAGGCTGCCGACCTCGGTGGGAGCAAGACACTCTACAGCGCAAACCGTGAAGTGTATGGCTTGCTCCGATACGGCGTGAAAATTCAGCCTGAAGTGGGCGAGCAACACAAGACCGTCTGGCTACTCGACTGGAAAAACCCAGATAACAACTACTTCGGCATCGCCGAGGAGGTGACCGTTTCCGGGGAAAACGTCAAGCGACCCGATATTGTGCTCTACGTCAATGGAATTGCAATCGGGGTACTGGAATTAAAACGTTCCACGGTGTCGGTTGCCGAGGGCATCCGCCAGAACCTCGGCAACCAGCAGCCGAAATTTATCCCCCATTTCTTTTCGACGGTGCAACTCATAATGGCGGGGAACATGACCGAGGGGGTGCGCTACGGTGTGATCGAGACGCCTGAAAAACATTGGCTGCGCTGGAAGGCAGCCGACGACATCAACGACGACGACGACCCATTGCATCGGGAGTTACGCCAACTCTGCAGCAAGGAACGGATTCTTGAAGTCCTGCACGACTTCGTCGTTTTCGATGCCGGGACGAAGAAAATCTGTCGTCATAATCAGTATTTCGGCGTGAAGGCGGCTCAAGCGCGCGTCAAGAAGCGAGAGGGCGGTATCATCTGGCATGCGCAAGGCAGCGGAAAGAGTCTGATTATGGTCTGGCTCGCGAAATGGATTCGTGAGAACGTGACCAACGGTCGAGTACTGATTATTACAGACCGCACCGAACTAGATGAACAGATTGAGAGGGTTTTCAAGGGCGTCAACGAGGATATCTACCGTACTCAGAGCGGTACTGACTTGGTAGGCGCACTAGGTGACACGACTAAATGGTTGGTCTGTTCGCTAATCCACAAGTTCGGGGCATCGGGGGCGATCAGTGACCAAGATGTGGAGAAATATGTCGAGGAAATCAAACAGAATCTGCCCGCCGATTTTCACCCCCGCGGCGAGTTTTTCGTCTTTGTGGATGAATGCCACCGCACACAGTCGGGCAAACTCCACAGGGCGATGAAGACTATTCTACCGGGGGCAATGTCTATCGGCTTCACCGGCACCCCACTGCTCAAGCGCGACAAACCCCAGAGTATCGAAACCTTTGGTCCGTACATCCACACCTACAAGTACGACGAGGCGGTTGAAGATAACGTTGTCCTTGACCTGCGCTATGAGGCGCGGGACATCGACCAGCACATCACCTCGCAGGAACGGATTGATGAGTGGTTTGAACGCAAGACACGTGGGTTGGCTGATGTGCCAAAGGCACAACTCAAACAGCGTTGGGGCACGATGCGGAAAGTCCTGAGTTCACGGGATAGGTTGAACCAGATTGTCGCTGATATTCTGATGGACATGGAGAGACACGATCGTTTAGTGAGCGGTCGTGGAAACGCAATGCTAATATCCGATAGCATTTACTCGGCATGCCGGTTTTTTGAGATGTTTCAGGGAACTCCACTGCAGGGTAAATGCGCTATTGTGACCTCCTACAATCCGTCTCCGTCTGCCATCAAAGGTGAGGAAACTGGCGAGGGATTAACCGAAAAGCTTCTCAAATATAACATCTACCGGAAGATGCTCGCGGCGCACTTTGGCGAACCGGAAAACGCTGCGATGCACAAGGCAGATCTGTTCGAGCAAGAGGTCAAGAAGCGTTTCGTCGAAGAGCCGAGACAGATGAAACTCCTAATTGTTGTGGACAAACTGCTAACCGGTTTCGACGCTCCGCCAGCGACTTATCTCTACATTGATAAGCACATGCAGGACCACGGTCTGTTTCAGGCGATCTGCCGGGTCAACCGCCTTGATGGCGAGGACAAAGAATACGGCTACATAATCGACTACAAAGACCTGTTCCGCTCACTAGAACAGTCAATCTCGGACTACACCGGAGAAGCCTTCGCCGCTTACGACCCGGAAGACGTACAGGGGCTGCTGGAAAACCGACTTGAGAAGGCACGCGAACGGCTTGAGGAGGTACGCGAGGCAGTCAAGGCGCTCTGCGAACCGGTTGAACCGCCACGCGACACGGCGGCTTACCTGCGTTTCTTTTGTGCCGTTGAGAGCGGCAACGTCGAGCAGCTTAAAGCCAACGAGCAAAAGCGCCTAACCCTCTACAAACTGGTTGCGGGGTTCCTTCGCGCCTACGCCAATATCGCTAACGAGATGAGTGAGGCGGGTTATAGCCATGCTGAGGCACAGGAAATCAGAGACGAAGTGGACTACTACGAGAAGGTGCGGCAAGAAGTCAAGCTGGCGAGCGGCGACTATATTGACCTGAAAATGTATGAACCGGCTATGCGTCATCTGCTGGACACCTACATTCGGGCAGAGGGGAGTGAGACACTCTCCGAGTTCGACGACCTGACGCTAGTGGAACTGATTGTTAAGCGTGGCGAAGCCGCAGTTGATTTGCTACCCGGGGGAATCAAGAAAAATCGCAAAACCGCGGCGGAAACGATTGACAACAACGTCCGTCGGGTGATTATCGACCGGACACCAGAGAATCCCAAATATTATGAGAACATGTCCAAGTTGCTTGATGCGTTAATCCAACAGCGAAAACAGGAAGCAATTGACTACAGAACGTATCTGTCTAAAATCGTCGAACTGACAAAGCGGATCGATACGTATGAGACCAGAGCAACCTATCCTCCTGAAATCAACAGCGGAGCGAAACAGGCGTTATTCGACAACATAAAGATATCCAACATTTCGGAGATTACTGAGACGCTCGGTCAGAACGAAAACCTCCTAACCCGAGAAATCAGAGCGAGGGCAGCAATTGCACTGGATGAAGCTATCCTAAATTCGAAGGAAGACGATTGGAAAGGACATAGGCTCAAAGAACGGAAAGTACGCCAAGCAATGGCGAAGGTTGTCGCGGAAGAATTTAGTGATTATCCTGTTGACATTGACACGCTCTTTGAGCTAGTGAAGAATCAGCATGAGTACTGAGATTGATAGTCGCCGTATAGAAGTTGCGGGAATTCCGGTAGAAATCGTCCGCAAGGAGATTAAGAACCTCCATGTCGGCGTCTATCCCCCGAGCGGTCGAGTTCGGGTGGCAGCGCCTTTGCGCCTTGATGATGAGGCGGTGCGGCTCGCCCTCATTTCACGTCTTGGATGGATTCGCCGTAAGCAGGCGGAGTTCCAACAACAGGTTCGTCAATCTCAGCGCGAGTTCGTAACCGGTGAGAGTCACTACTTCGAAGGCAGACGCTACCGGCTCAATGTGATCGAGCGCAACGCGCCACCAACGGTTAAACCGCGCAACAACACAACACTTGAATTAGGTGTTCGCCCGAACTCGGACCGGGAGGCGCGGGAAGTGGCGCTTCACCGTTGGTATCGCCGCCACCTGCGTGATCAGTTGCCGCCACTCATCGCCAAATGGGAAGCGGAGGTCGGTGTGACTGTGCATGATGTACGGATCAAGAAAATGAAAACGCTTTGGGGCTCCTGTAACGTTGAAGCCAAACGAATCTGGCTAAACCTAGAATTGGCGAAGAAACGGAGTTCATGTCTGGTTTACATCCTCGTACACGAAATGGTGCATCTCCTTGAACGTCAGCATAACGATCGGTTTCGCGAGTTGATGGATAACTTTATTCCGCAATGGCGCACCTATAGGGACGAACTCAACCGTTCACCGCTTTCTCATGAGAATTGGCGATATTAAAAATATGATGAGCTTCGGAGGATAAATCCCACTGTCATTGAACGCGCAATGGGAGTATTGGAATGAGGGCGAAGTAACTCGCCCGCCCTTTATCAGCATCACAATGACATCCCAACCGGCGCGTCGCCGTCGTTGGGTATTATATAGGTTAGCAATTACATTCAACCTTATATTAGGAGGAATTTATGGCTATCAATACATACTTAACTTTTGAAGATAACTGCCGCGAGGCGTTTGAGTTCTACCGCTCCGTCTTCGGCGGCGAGTTCACATATATCTCGACATTCCGCGAAGGTCCCGAAGAGATGAAAGAGATGGAGATTCCGGAGGATCACCTTGACCGCATCATGCACGTCTCTCTCCCGATTGGCAACAGCGTCCTCATGGGCAGTGACAGTACTTCCTCGTTCTCCCCGCCGCTGGCTGTAGGCAACAACTTCTCACTGTCCTTTGAAGCAGAGAGCAAAGAACATGCAGACGCGGTCTTCGCTGAACTGTCAGACGGCGGCACGGTGAATATGCCGATGGCTGACGCCTTCTGGGGCGCATACTTCGGCGCTTTTACGGACAAATTCGGCATCAACTGGCAGGTTATCGCCGAGCAATCGCAAGATTGATGAGGCACGCGTCCAACAGCTCGCCATGTCTACCATTTTCTATCGGTGACAAGCACGCGGGACACACGGGTGAGCGCAACGTGTTTTCGAAAGTCAATGCGTTTGCCACAAACACGGCGTTGTTCGGGGGTTATCGGCATATGCCAGTTCATGCCACTCACCCATTCGAACTTCCCCCCTATGTGATATTCCCGAACGCGGCTTCTACAGCATAAGCAATAAGATAACGAGTTCGACATGTCCAAAATCGGGAACCCTGATGTTGCGCGAGTATTCGACAGCTACCCGGAGCCCATACGCAAGAAGATGATGCGCCTCCGGCAACTCGTCTTGGACACGGCATTGGAGACGGAGGGCGTCGACGCGTTAGAGGAGACCCTAAAATGGGGTGAGCCCAGCTACCTCACCAAGGGCGGCAGCACTATCAGAATGGACTGGAAGGACAGCACGCCGGACCAGTACGCGATGTGCTTCAATTGCAACACGTCGTTGGTCAACACGTTCAAAGCGGTCTACGGGGATGTGTTCACATTCGAGGGCAGTAGAGCAATTGTTTTCGGCGAAATCGACGATCTGCCTGTCAACGCGCTGAAGCACTGCATCTCGCTCGCTCTGACGTATCATCGTGTGAAACACCTACCGTCACTCGGCGCCTGACCGAGACGTTCAGCAGTCCTTTTACGGGAAGTGTTTCATGGACAAGATTGACTTCAAAAAGACGATGACGGAGCTATATCGTGCCACAAGCGAGGTCGAGCGCGTCAAGCCGGGCAAGGGAACCTTCCTGGCTGTGGACGGGCAAGGAGCTCCTGGCGGCGAAGCGTTTGAAAAGGCGATTCAAGATCTCTACTCGGTTGCCTACACGGTGAAATTCACTCTGAAAAAAGCGGGGACGATTGATTTTGTTGTCCCTCCTCTCGAGGCGCTTTTTTACGACAATCCTAATGAAGTTCCCGACATTTCTCAATGGTGTTGGAGGACGATAATCCGAGTGCCGGAGCTTGTGAAAAGCGAGCAATTGCAAGAAGCGCAGAAAACGATTATGAAGAAGACGGGTACTGACTCCTCTGACGTCCGATTGGTAAGGTGGGAAGAATGTGAAAGTCTCCAGGTTCTGCATATTGGACCGTATGACCAGGTTGGGTCTGTCTACGAACAGCTTCACCGTAGGGCGCAAGCCGATAACATCGCTCTGCAGTGTCCAGGGCATGAGATATATCTCAGCGATCCCCGTCGTACGGCACCAGACAAGCTCAGGACAATCGTGCGGATGCCCATAGTTGGATAAACTCTGTAGCATACTCCGCATGCTGACACCTAGCCGCCACCTCAACGAGAGCCTAAGGGGCTGTTTGAACAGTGAAGTTTGTAGGGTGCGCACTGCGCACCAGCCTCTAAAGGCTCCAGAGTGAGATTAAGCGAGCGAATAGCGAGTAGGATTTTCTATCGCCCTCCTTATCCAGTCGGTTGATCGATAGAGATCCTAAGGCGATAGCTTTTCTCCGAACTTCACGCCATTGATGCACAGTCATTTAAGAGAGATTGTGAGGTAGCAATGTCAAGTGAGAGAATTGTCGAACTCGAACAAAATATCGGCGAGTTAATAGCCGAGCTAAACGCTCTGCGCAAATCCAGCCCGGGGACGCCGGTCCCCAATTACACGTTTGCAACGCTGACCGGTCAGGTGTCGCTTCTCGAACTGTTCGGCGGAAAGGACAAACTCCTGGCAATCCACAACATGGGGCAGGGCTGCCGCTATTGCACGTTGTGGGCGGACGGCTTAAACGGCTTGCTTGCCCATCTAGAATCGGCTCTGTCCGTCGTGCTGCTCTCAAAGGATCCGCCGGAAGTTCAGCGCCGGTTTGGCAACGCGCGCGGCTGGCGGTTTCGCTTCGCGTCGCACGGCGGCGGGGCATACATTCGTGAGCAGTCGGTAGTTAACGGAGATGACAATTTCCCGGGCGCCGTGGTCTACGAACGGGATGGCGACGCCATCCTGCGCAAGAACTCGTGCGTGTTCGGTCCCGGCGACCTTTACTGCGCGATGTGGAGCCTGCTCGGCTTGGCGGGTCTCGGCGAAGTGGAATGGACGCCGCAGTACACCTATTGGCAGCGCCCCGCCGAACTGGATGACGGCGGCGCGAACGTGCTCGACTGATCGCGGTAACAAGCCGCTGCCGAGACTACCGAAATGGCACAAGACCTTCTAACTCAAGCCGCCGCCGCTGCACGCGAGGGTGACCTTGAGGCGCTGGGAGAGCTGCTCTCCTCATCCCCGGCGGTTCTCTCACGGCGAGGGCTTCCGAAGGACGCATGCTGCTCGATCTTGCCTGCCGCGCTGCGACGGGAGACATCGCCATACCTCTGAACCCGGGCACGCCCGAACAACATGCCGCAGTTGACCTTATTCTGAACGCAGGCGCAGACCCGTCCGCCGCCGACCAAGACAACTGGGCGGCGCGAAACAACCACTGCGATTCCATGGCAGCGCTCGTCGCACTCGGCGCGGACATCAACGCGAACCCATTCCACGGCACGCCGCTCCTGTGGGCATGTTACAGCGACAAGGTCGAAGCGGCAGCGTGGTTGCTGGACCATGGTGCGGACCCCGATCTGCGGCACGATTGGGGCGGCGAAGGTCACGGCGTTGATGCTGTCGCCATGCACCTAGCAGCGCAGTATAACTGCGAGGAGCCGATCCGACCATTGTTGACGGCGCCCACGGTGGCACACCGAAAAGATGGGCAGAATCGCAGGGTGCGGCGGACGCAGTCGAAATACTGAAGCGACGCCTGGGGTAACGTATCAATCTACCTTGCGGGGAACCCATCGTTGATTCGATTCGCCGTGCGTATGTTGACCTCCGCGCCGTATTTATGGTATACTCACGTGTATTTATAGATTTTAGCGCTATTTTCGGAAGGAAACGATTTCTCTCAACACATACTTAAACTTCGTCGACAACTGCCGCGAAGTGTTTGAATTTTATCGCTCGGTCTTCGGCGGCGAGGTTGAAACGCTTATGACGTTCCGCGAGAGCCCGGATGACATGGACATCACGGAGGTGGTAGACACACAAGTCGGAACAATCATCGAATGGCGGCAACCGCCAAATTATAACCATTAGCCGGAATATGCAACAACCTTCTGCTTTAGCCGAAGCCATCACGTCGTCAACGCGGACTGCGACTGTATTAAGTAGCTTCTCTCCACCGACCAAACCGCCCAGTTAATCTTCATCTGGGCTAATACAGGCTAAAATTGGCGAGTGTTTCCTCGGGATAGGGTTGGGGTTTGATTTTGCTGCGAGAAAAAAGTATGACAAATTTATCCGAGCCGCCATCCGTTATTGAACTCGTTGAGAAGTACGTTCTACCAAAAGCAGCAAGCGAATTATCGTTGACGGGCAGTTCGCCGAGACAAAAGAGCTGATTGCCGGCTACTAGCTCTGGCAGGTACATTCGCTAGATGATGCCATCGAGTGGATCAGGCGTTCCCCCTTCTAGGAAGAAACGATTGAGTTGCGTGCGGTCTTTGAAGCTGAAGACTTCGGGACTGCGTTCGCACCGGAATTGCGGGCGCAGGAAGGGCGGCTTCGCCAAGTAATCTCTAATCAACAGTAGTGGACAACCTGATCGACGAGATGCGGAGATACTTGGAGAGTTTTTGGTCAGATGCCTTGTCAACATTCGCCGCAGAAATCGAGTGACGAACGGTGGACACACAATTCCAGCGCGAACCGCTGGGACTCGATTGCCGGTTAATTGACCTGGAACGCAGGAATGTGCGTCTCCGCTTCCGCCCTTCCGCGTTTTCGGACGAACCAGAATCCCATGAGTCGTTCAAAGCGCGACACGAATGAACAGTAAGCAGCCTTGCTTTTCGGCTCGAGGCAAATATCTGCCGCGCAGTGGGAAATCAGGAAGAGGGACGGAAAATAAGGATGACGAACGAGACACGACACCTAGGGGCGGAGATCGTGCCGGGGCTGCGCTACGTGGATGCGCCAGCCGCAATAGAATGGCTGTGTGCGGCGTTCGGCTTCGAGAAGCATTTGCTTGTGCCGAGTGACAAAGGCAAGATTGCCCACGCCCAGCTCACCTTTCGAAACAGCATGATTATGCTGGGCTCGGTGAGCGAAGGTGTATATGATGACTTGATGATTCAGCCGACAGAGGCTGGCGCGGTAACCCAGGCACCATATGTGATTGTCGATAATGTAGATGCCCACTGCGCGCGCGCACGTGCCGCCGGCGCGGAAATCGTAATGGAGCCGGCTGACCAGGACTATGGCGGTCGACTCTATAGCTGCCGCGACATCGAGCGCCATTTGTGGAACTCTGGCTCTTACGACCCATGGGCAGATTCTGGCTGCTAGCGAAAAGTCCAGGTCCGGACACTGTGATGCTTGTCCTGGACGAATCATTCCTCTCAGAGGTGTTTACCGTAGACATCGTTAGGATTGAAACGATTAGCGGTGTCTTAAGCAGCCCGGTCGATTGCAGTTGTCTCATTGACAGCTACAGAACGGGAGTGTATTTGTGAAGTCCGTAAACTCTGAATCTATACGAGAGGGTCAGACTCGACTCTATTCGTCCCGTGCACTCTGTCGTGCACTCTGTCGTGCACTGCAAGAAGCGCTGCGTGAAAACGCTAATCCCGCGAAGGCGCCGGGGATGCAGTCGTATATGAAGTCGGAGATGCCTTATCTCGGCGTGCAGGCACCCGCTCTGAAAGCAGTGTGCCGCCAAGTCTTCGCCACTCACCCGATCGAGACGCAGAGCCGCTGGATTGACACTATTCTTGCCATCTGGCGAGATGCGGATTACCGTGAAGAGCGTTACGCTGCCATCAAACTTGGCGAACATCCTACCTACCATGAGTTTCAGACCCTTGAAGCGCTTCCCTGTTACGAGGAGATGGTCGTCGACGGTGCGTGGTGGGACTATGTCGATACCATCGCGCCACGCCTTGTCGGCGGACTGCTCACACGCTATCCAGAGGCAATGAAACGCCGGATGCTTGAGTGGGCGCACTCGCAGGATATCTGGAAACGCCGCACGTCCATCATCTGTCAATTGAAATTCAAGGATACCACAGACGTCGACCTTCTTCAAGCCTGCGTCGAGCCGTCCATCGAACATCCTGAATTCTTCCTGCGCAAAGCGATTGGCTGGGCGCTGCGCGAGTACGCTAAAACCGATCCAGTGGAGATCATCGCCTATATTGAGAAGAACGCGCACCGACTAAGCACACTGAGCAAACGCCAAGCGTTACGCATCCTCCTCAGGACAGGCAGAGTCGACGCCGTACCCTAGAAGTTCGATTTCGCAGGTAATACTCGTGCAGACGACACGCAGAGTCTGGTATGCCCCACATGTCAATCGCATCGAATCCGTTGAATATGGAAAGTCACGAGGTAAAAGCGTGGTCACCAGCCTATGAAAATTACACACTAATTGAAGTTGACGGCAGTACCGAGTTAGTTGTTGATATGGATACAACTTCAGCGGAACAGGGCTTCTTCGAAGACGTGCGGCCCAAGGCGCTGAAGGTCATTAAAGAATTAGCTGAAACATCGGAGGAATCATGATTAGACATACCTTTATAAATTTACCGGTCAAAAATCTCGACGAAACTACGGAATTCTTCTCGCAGTTGGGGTTTGAATTTGATGACGACTTTAGCGGCGAAGAATGCGCGTGCATGGTCATCGCTGATGGCTGCCGTGCTATGCTGGTGGTTGAGTCTTTTTTCCAACGGTTTACCAAGAAAGAAATTGCCGACGCATCGAAGACAACAGAGGTTGTCACCGCTTTATCTGCCGATAGCCGAGAAGCGGTAGATTCGATGATGAGCAAGGTACTCAACGCAGGCGGCGCCGAACCGATACCTGTCGAAGACCAAGCCTGGATGTACTGCAGGACATTCGAGGACCCAAATGGACATATGTGGGAAGTGTTCCACATGAGCCAAGGTGAGGAGTAATTCACCAATTCCAAGACATACGCCCCGCCCGGGTCAGAGAATCGCGTCCGGTCCAAAGCAGCGTTAATGATACGCGAAATCTGTCCCGCGACGAAGGGAAGGATAGTATGACCAAACAGTACAACCCGGTCGGCTGGTTCGAGATTCCAGTGATGGATTTGGACAGAGCCAAGCAATTCTACGAAGCAGTAACGAATCTTCAGCTTACTCTCACCACAATGGGGCCGCTCGAGATGGCATGGTTTCCTTCGGTGGAGGACGGAATCGGTGCATCAGGTACGCTCATTAAATCGGAAGGTTTCATGCCATCGCACGCCGGCACGTTAATCTACTTTACCGCGCCCGACATTGAGGGGGCATTGGCGAAGGTCAACGCCAACGGTGGAAAGACACTCCTGCCCAAGACCAGCATCGGTGAATACGGTTTCATCGCCCACTTCGAGGATTCCGAAGGAAATCGACTGGCGCTGCACTCCAGGACTTAAATCGACTGTCTCCCTGAAGGAGAAGTGATGCACACTCACGACGGCGCAATTCGCCTCAGTGCTTCTGACCTCGTCAATCATCTTAGCTGCCGCCATCTGACGCGCTTGAACGCGGCGGTAGCAGTGGGGGAAATGGAGCCGCCATCATACCACGACCCCTTCTTGGAGTTGTTGCAGAAGCGGGGGGCAGACCACGAGGAGGGTTATATCCAGCACCTGAAGGCGCAGGGATTGGAAATCGTCCGCATTGACGGCGACACTATTGAGGACCTGCACGTGGAGCAGACGGTCGCAGCCATGCGCCGCGGCGTTGAAGTCATCGTTCAGGGCACGCTTGCGGACGGGCGGTGGTGCGGACGCGCCGACATCCTGCGGCGAGTTGACGCTCCCAGTCAGCTCGGCGGCTGGTCCTACGAGATCTACGACACCAAGCTCTCCCGCGAGACCAAGGGCGGGACCATTCTGCAGTTGTCGCTCTATTCCGATCTGGTGGAGCGAATTCAGGGGCGACGTCCGGAGCAGATGCACGTGGTGGTACCGTGGTCGGACTATCAGGCAGAGTCGTTCCGCACCGACGATTACGCTGCCTACTACCGGCTGGTTCGGCGCAGCCTAGAGCAGGCGCTGGATCAGGAGGTTCCCGCCGATACCTACCCGGACCCCAAACCCCATTGCGACATCTGCCGTTGGCGACGTCCATGTGACCAGCGCCGTCGCGACGACGATCATCTTTGCTTGGTGGCGGGGATTTCGAACCCGCAGATTCGGGAACTCCAGTCTCGCAGTGTTTGCACCACCGCAACCCTCGCAACAGAGCCGCTTCCGCTGGAATGGAGACCGCAGCGCGGCGCCAAGTGGAGTTATGAACGGGTTCGGGAGCAGGCGCGCGTTCAGGTGGAAGGGCGGACACAGAATCAGCCGATCTTTGAGACGTTGGAATTAGCGCCGAATCGTGGTCTCTCCGTTCTACCCGAGCCGTCGCCGGGGGACATGTTCTTCGATTTCGAAGGCGACCCGTTCGTCGGAGAGGGCGGATTGGATTATCTGTTCGGTCATGTCGTCAGCAACGCCGATGGCGGGCACCGGCACGCCGCCCTTTGGGCTCTCACTAGGGCGGACGAAAAGGACAGTTTCGAGCGCTTCGTTGACGGGGTGATGGAGCGCTGGGCGCAGTATCCCGACATGCACATCTACCACTTCGGTCCCTACGAGCCGGGGACGATGAAGCGGTTGATGGGGCGCTACGCTACCCGCGAGGAGGAGGTTGACCGGATGCTCCGGGCAGATCTCTTTGTCAATCTCCACCGTGTGGTGCGCGACGGGATTCGTGCCAGCGTCGAGAGTTACTCGCTCAAGCATCTGGAGGCGTTCTACGGCTTCAGGCGTTCCGTGTCGGTGCAGAAAGCCAATCTGTCCCGCTTCAGCGTCCAGTCGGCTCTGGAGTTGGGCGACGGGCTCAGCGTCAGCGGTGAGGACAAGGCGACCGTAGAGCGCTCCAACCGAGACTACTGCGTCTCCGCACTACGGCTGCGCGATTGGATCGAAAGGGTACGGGCAGAGCTCATCGAATCGGGCGAGGACATTGATAGGCCTGACCTGGGAGATGGCGACGCATCGGAGGCGATTAGCGAACACCAAGAAAAGGTCGCGATGTTATCCGAAGCCATCGCTGGCGATGTCCCGGTGGATCCGGAAGAGCGCACAGACGAGCAACAGGCGAGGTGGGTGCTGGCTAATCTACTAGAATGGCACCGACGGGAGGACAAGGCGACTTGGTGGGAGTATTTCAGACTCGCCGATTTGTCCGCAGAAGAGTTGAGCGAGGAGCGGGCAGCGCTCTCCGGTCTCGCATTCATAGGAATCGTAGGCGGCACAGCCGCAACGCCGGTGCACCGATACCGGTTTGACCCTCAGGACACCGAACTGAAGGGAGGCGAGTCTCTGCGCAGTGTTGGAGGGGACTGGTTCGGGAAGCTGGAACAGATTGATCTTCAGACCCACACCGTTGACATCAAGAAACAGGGCAATACTGCTCAACTACACCCGCCCGCGGTTTATGCCCACGACCACATCCCGACTGGTGTGCTTGCAGACTCCCTCTTGCGCATCGGCGACTACGTTTCTGAAAACGGCATTACCGGCACCGGTGACTACGGCGCAGCCAGAGGTCTCTTGCTGCGACAGCCGCCGCGACTGGAAGGTCAACCAATCCGCCTGACCGAGGAAACCACGTTGCAGGCGGCGCTCCGCATCGCGCCTCTGCTGAGATCCACAGTGTTGCCGGTCCAAGGTCCGCCAGGTGCGGGCAAGACCTACACCGGTGGACGGATGATCGCGGAGCTAATCCATTGCGGCAAGCAGGTCGGAATCACCGCCAACAGCCACAAGGTCATACGGAATCTGTTGGACGCGGTGATGGTCGCTGCTCAGGAGCTGGATATCCCGGTCAAGGCGATTCAGAAATGCTCAGAAAAGGACTTCGGGGAAAGTGAGTACGGATTTTCACGTGCAAAGAGTAATGGCAGCCTTTTCACTGCCCTGGCTCGTGGGACACAGGTCGCCGGCGGAACCGCTTGGCTGTGGAGCCGACCGGAAGCAGCGGGTGCGGTGGACGTGCTTTTCGTGGATGAGGCGGCACAGATGTCCCTAGCCAATGTGCTGGCGGTGTCCCAAGCCGCCGACAGTCTGGTTCTGCTGGGCGATCCGCAGCAGTTAGACCAACCCACCAAGGGGACTCATCCCGACGGCACTGGCGTTTCCGCTCTAGCGTATCTGCTGGGCGATCGCCAGACCATTGAGGAGAATCAGGGTCTGTTCCTGGAAGAGACGTGGCGGCTTCATCCCGCTGTTTGCGATTTCACCTCGGGAGTGTTCTACCGAGGCAGGTTGAAGTCGCGCCCGGGCATGGAGATGCAAAACATCGCTTGCGGCATTCCCGTGTCGGGCACCGGGCTGCGCTTGATGCCGGTGCACCACGAAGGGAATCGTAATTCCTCGTCTGAAGAGGCGGACCGGGTCGCCGAGCTGTTCCGGCGGTTAACCGATGGCACGTGCGTCTGGACCAACCACAACGGCGAAATACTGCCGGTGACCAAGAGCGACGTGCTAATCATCACCCCTTACAACGCCCAAGTGTCGGAGCTGATAAACCGACTGCCGGATGCTAGGATTGGAACGGTGGACAAGTTCCAGGGGCAGGAAGCGCCGGTCGTTATCTACTCGATGGCGACATCGTCACCGGAGGACGCGCCTCGAGGAATGGAATTCCTCTATAGCCTGAACCGCCTCAACGTCGCTACTTCGCGGGCACGCTGTGTCTGCGTGTTGGTAGCTTCTCCGAAGCTGTTCGAACCGGAGTGCCACACGCCACGGCAAATGAAACTCGCGAACGCTTTCTGCCGTTACCGGGAGTTGGCTACGGAGTTGACGGTCGCCACTTAATATGCGGTGTCTTCTACGACACCGTCGCAGTAAATCAACACTCTGCCGAATCCGCCGGGCCAAGCCACGGCGTTGAGATGACCCCCAGCGCCAATCGAGGAGCAGATTATGAAGATTCAACTGACTAGTGTATTTGTGGACGATCAAGACAAAGCGCTTAGATTCTATGTCGAGGTTTTGGGTTTTGTTAAGAAACAAGATTTTCCGGTCGGGAAATTTAGATGGATCACGGTGGTTTCGCCGGAGGGACCGGATGATATTGAGTTGGTGCTTGAACCCAACGACAACCCGGCAGCCAAGACTTACCAAAAGTCGCTATTTGAGCAAAGAATACCGCATACGGCATTTGCCGTTGAAAATGTCCAAATAGAGTACGAACGATTGACCCAACTGAGCGTCGTATTTACGATGGAGCCAACAGCAACAGGACCGGTGATTAGAGCCATATTTGATGATACCTGCGGCAATCTCATACAGCTCTATCAGATCTAATCGACGTTCGGTAAACCTTGAGAAATTCAACAGTAAACGTCCGGCGCCAGTGATCGTCAGGCTTGGGCGCTGCGACGCCGTGAGACGGAATTGGAGCTAACTTGAGATGAAACCCGCGAAAGTACTTGCAGCCGCGGCAGGCGACCTCAAAACCATGCGTGCCATGCTCAACGAAGACGACGCGAGCGCCACCGACTGGAAGCCGATAATGGATGCTTGCCACGTCGGACAAGCGGACGCTGTAGCCCTTCTGCTTGAGCATGGCGCCGATCCGAATGTGAAATCCAAGCCGGGGCGGGGGGGTCACCACTACCGTCCCCGCCACCGTACAGTGGAGCACAAGAAGACAGCCCCCAAGCACGACGGTCATCATCAGGTGGTTAATCTGTTGCTCGATGCTGGCGCCGATCCATTGACGCCGGGCGTGTGAACTCTCTTGTGAAGGACGACTCATCCCTGGCAAAGTTGCATCACGAGGGAACTAAAACCTGGACGAGTGATGAGGGCTGGACACCATTGACCTACTGTGTCAGTTTGCATGTAGGAAGAGATAGCGAGAAGAAGCGGAAGGCACTGGAACAGATTGCGCGGAGCTTGCTCGATCACGGAGCCGACCTCACCGGCTGCGTCGACCAAGCTATCTACAGCAACAACCTGGAGGTATTCGAGACACTCCTCAAAGCAGGGGGAACTTGCGCCGACGACGACACGCTCAACCACGCCGCTTGCGACGGACAGTTTGACGCACTTGAACTGTTATTGAAGTACGGAGGGGCGCTCGACGGCACCCGTGGCACCGAGCATCATGGCGGCTACACTCCGCTCGGCTGCGCTGTCTCGTGCCGCAGCATTCAGGGAGCGCGGTGGTTTCTGGAGAAGGGTCAGGATCCGAACAACATCAAGAGCAAGGACGGTGAAAACTGCCTGCACGTGGCGGTGTATTTCGGTGCCAGCGACAAGATGGTGCAGTTGCTGCTAGATCACGGCGCCAAGATTAACCAGAAGAACAAACAGGGGTGCACGCCACTAGCGCGAGCGCAGGAGAAGAAGCACAAGAAGGTGATTGCCTTCCTGGAAGCAGCCGGCGCGAAGGCGTAGGTATAGCGGAATCATTATGAACCGCCGGCAGGGATAAAGCTGGGGAGGCAGAAGAGGAAACCGTGTCACACTTGTAAGACTTTTAGATGCAATTTCCCCGGCGATAGAACATTTTACACTTGACAACTATACATTTGTATAGTATATTTTAGGGCATGGCACACGCCCACTTAAACATAGAAGAGCACGCGGCGCGTTCGGTCTTGATGCCCCAAGACGGTATCCCGGTCAGCGGTTACACCCTCAATCCGTACATCGGCTGCGGCATGGGCTGCGCATATTGCTATGTCATGAAGTACCACTATGCCCGCGAGCACCCTTTGGCCTGGGGCACTTGGGTCAAGCCCAAGATTAACGCCCCCTTCCTACTCGGCAAGGCGCGCGCTAAAATTTGGGGTCGTCGGATTTTCGTGGGTTCAGCCACTGATCCGTACCAATACATCGAACGGCAATACCGGCTCACTCGGCGCTGTTTGAAGATAGTGTTGGAAAGCAACCCGAAAAGCGTCGTGGTGCACACGCGCAGCCCACTCATCCTGGACGACCTAGAGATGTTGCAGGCATTTGGTAGCCGCTTGCGGGTGGGCTTTTCCGTACCCACCGACGACGATCGGGTGCGGCGCAAACTGGAGCCGCACGCCCCGCGCATTGGGGTGCGCCTGAGAACGATGCGGCGCCTCAGAGCCGCGGGTATTCACGTAATGGCATCATTGACGCCGCTGCTCTACTGTAGCCCCGCACGATTCGCGGAATTGCTTAAAGATGCCGCAGATGGCGTCTACACTGGGTCGATCCGCTACCTAGACAAAACGCGCATACACCAGATGGAGCGCGCCAAAGCCTATTTCCGCAGCGCCCAGTACGAGGAACTGCTCAAAGAGATGAACCGCTGTTTGGAGGAAGTTGGGCTGCTGACGGATTGCTCCGACGAAGAATAAGCTCGCAAGGAGGAAAAAGCCGTTGAGTCTGTTTTTCGAACGGACTCAAACTAGTTGCATCTGCAAATCATCCAAGAACTCCGAAGCGGGCTCAACACTCGTGACCAACAGGTGGTCGCGCGCACGTGTGCATGCGACATAGAGTAGATGCCTCTCGGTGTTGTAGACCTCCTCAAGATCCGCATCGTCCGCGACGGTTTCGATCCGTTCCTGCAGGGGAATGACCTCATCGTCACACGCCATGACTACTACGGCGCGAAACTCCAAACCCTTCGCCAGATGCATCGTGCTGATTGATATGCAGTCTTCGCCCCCTTCTACGCTTTCATCCAAGACCCGGAAACGCAACCCAGCGTCGCGCACCGCCGAACAGGCTCGGACAAGCTCCTTCTTCGATCGTACGAATATCCCAATTTCCTTAGCCTCCAAACCTTTGTCACGGCGCTCCTGCAACCATACACCGACAATTTCAGCTTCCTCCTGCTCGCTCTCACAGCGGTGGATTGCCGGGTGTTCGCCGTTAAATGCCGAGACCGTTCCCCGCCGATCTTCGACGTTTCCATCAACATCCGCGACCTCGGGTCCCAGCAACAGATTGGCGCGCATCCGGATTTGGTGGGACGTCCGATAGTTGAGTTTGAGCGTCTGAGATCTTCCTCTGATGTCAACACCCAAGGCACTCCAGGAAAACGGTGTCTGGAAGATGCGTTGTCCTAAATCGCCCGCGAAAAAGAGGCTGTTTCGCCGGCTGCCGCCCAATGCGGAGATGAACCGCAGTTGGGCGGGTTTGATGTCCTGCGCCTCATCCACAATTGCGAAGTCAAACGGAGGGTTCCGGCGATCTTTGAGCGTCTCCGCAAGCAAGCTGAACAACTCTGCGCTAGTCACGAGACCTCGATTTCGAAGTTCAGCCTTGACCCGTTCAAAGATGGACCAAAGCGCAGAACGCTGCGTTACGGGCAGACGTGTTTTGCGCCCTAGCCTTCTGACATCGCGATATGCCTCCCAACTATCCAACTGCCATGCGTCAACAACGTTCTCCCACTCGCTCAACAGGAATCGGAGGCTGAAGTGATTCGTCTGCTCTTGGCTAATAGCATCCGCTAGAAATGACTGAATTTGCCCCTGAGTCACAATCTTTGGTGAACCGAACTGAGCCCGATAAAGCCGCTCGCCAACCGCGTCAATGGCATCAACCTCCACGCGCTCTGCAAGTCTAGGTTCGTTGTAGATTAGTCGCTTGAGTTTCGTCCGTAGCGCATCAGCCAACGTATCAGAAAAGGTGGTGAGTAGAATCCTAGCGTCCGGATTAGCGCGTGCGAGGAACGCGGCGCGGTGTATAGCTACCACAGTTTTGCCGGTGCCGGCAGTGCCAGCAACACGGAACGGACCGTTGTAGTCCTTCTCTACGACCTGCCGTTGTGCCGGGTGGAGGAACACCGCCCACTTCTCCCAAGGATAGTTGAGAGCACGCTCCAGTTCTTCCACGTTCGTCATCAACCGGAAGCGGCGCTGTGCGTCGGGATGATCGAAGGGATTAGTGGTGGGAATTATGGGTGGAATCATCGGCGGCGTTCCGCCAACAGCTAACTCAAGCAGTGCTTCCGCCGCCTCGTGAGGGAGACGCTCGCAGAGTTGTAGCAGACTATCTTCATTCGCTTTTCGCACTTCTCCCAACCACTCAGCCGGCACGCCATAACCCAGCAGATCGCTTTCGGGGATGTCCGTGAAAAGGAACGGTTTGGGTGGTGCCTCCTGCTCTGATTCCACATAGACGGGCACGGTGATTTCTTGAACCGTCTCCCGCACTTCGACTATTTGAGCTGCGCCGGTCTTGGGGTGGGTCTCTAGTTTGCGCCGTTCCGCCCATTGGTAGGCGTCGTCGTGGCGATCAACGTAGCACAGTACCAAGCTGCGCTGGCTCCGATGCACAATCATTCGGAGGTCACGGGTGACGCGGACAGACCAGAAATTTGGGTCTCTTCCCTTACGGAGCTTGTGGAACTGTAGTCCCGGCTGCGCCGGATTCATTTGGAGATCAAAGGCTGTGGTCTTAGCAGCCTTCTGCTCGCTGCCCGTCAGCTTGGCGAGGCTGTCAACGAAGGTGCTGGCAATTCGGAATTCCATCAAGAGTTATGTCTTCTCATGCGTCGGCTAAGGTCGTATTCGCATTTAGCACGGTCTTCAAACGCTGCGTCAATCAAGAATTGCAAGATTTTTGGATTGTCTTTAATTTTGGACCAGTTGGTGACCGAAACCTTAGCTTCAGCTTTCAGTAGATTGTCAATAATCCTGTCGGGCATGTGAGGATAACGGCGTTCATACTCCGCCCTGTTATCAATGGATCCCCAACTTGTGCACTCAGGATAGACTTTTTCCTTCTCATAAGTATGGCTCACGCCGAAATAAGTGCAGTGCGTTGATGGCAAGTTCACGACAAGAATCCCGGACTTTTTGTTGATTTTGCCATCAATCATGCTGGAATAGATTTCCCAGTCCACGTGCTTTCGTCTTTTCGTTTCTAAGCCTACGAGCACTATGGTGACCGTCGAGTCACGCAGATACTCATCGCGGATTTTCTCCCTAATTGCTTGGTCGGTGAGATTGTCGGATATATCGCCGGTATCAACTGACCGATCAATGAATATCTCGTAGTATTTGCCCATGTTGACAAGACATTCTTTGTAGTATTGATCGTTGGCGTGATGGTAACTGATAAAGACTTTATGCACCGGTATCTCCCTGAATTATAGTGGAGATATGGCTATCAGGATACATAATATCCCGATGCCAATCAATGCCAAAGAAATCCAACATCCAACGCTCTTCCACCACTTCGAAACCGGCGGAATCTCTTTGTCACCGACCTGAGTAGCGGCATTATGCAGGACTTGGTTGTTCTTATTGATTCCGTGTCTTATCTTGAGCATTGCAAATCCAAAAATCGTGAGTAAGACACCAACTACCACGAATACCCATCGCTCTGGTTCAGATGCGTCCCGTCCAAAACTCAGAATCAATGCCCCTGCTCCGACTGCTATCTGCAACATTTGCCAACGTAGACGGTCAAGATAACGAAACGTTTCGTACCGCTGTTTGTAGATTTCTAGTTCTTCGTTTGTTGCCATGGTAATACCCTATCCCTAAAGACGAAAACAGATTCACCAATGTGTTTCAAATAGGAATTGTTTTGATGCTCCTTCTTCTACACATCCATTCGGCTCGGTGTGCGTTCCAAGCGTTCCAGCCAACTTCGGAAGTGCGGACATGATGAACGGATTGCTGCAAGTCCAATTTCCAACGAAGCCAAGGTTCCCATAAGTGGCTTTTGATATCCGGGAACTAGCGACGCGATGCGTTTGGATGGCGCGGTTTCGGGCGAATCGTCGATTTCTTCCGGACACCCGAACGTATCTCGGATTCCTTGGAACTTCGGTGCCAGTTTAGGCTCACCAATGCCTTCCGCGAATCTTTCACAATTGCTAAAAAGCATGGCTTCAAACTCGTGCATCATCACATAAGGGATGAATCGCTCTGGGTTGAAGTCCGGCCCCATCTGCTCCAAGACATCTGTTACGAGCGCGTTTTCAACTGTCTCCGCATTGCAAGGAAACGCGTGTTCACGGGCTTGTGCGCGTCCAGGCCATGCCTTTGGACCGTGTTGCGGCAACCCGTAGTAGTCCGCCATTGTAGTGACAACGCACGCGGAATCTTCCTTCAAGTGATTCACGATGTCTTTTCGCACCGTCGCCCATGCCCGAATCCCTCCGCGCTGGTACCGTTGACGCGCATTTCCCATTAGTCGTGCGCCGACGTTTGAGAAACCACGAGCGGACAAGTGCGGCGCGAGCACTTGGTTGACGAAGCTCTCCTCGGTTTGACCCTCCACATGAACGAGCAACCTGGTCATTGCGCTGGCTCCCAATCTGCGGACTCCGGAGCCGGACGACCGCCGAACTCATTTTTCTCCCAGAGTTGACCGAGGCTATAGTCCAGCAGCCAATTTTCTAATTTTTTTCCTTCTAGTCTTGTGAATTGAGTGCCTCCCTCTACACGATCCGCCACGAGCACATCTTCAGGATTGAAATGGTCGAGAAGCAAGGACGATTGTGTGGAAAGAACAATCTGAGTCTCCTCAGAAGCCTGCTTAACGAGGGATTCCAGAATCGTGATTGCAGCGGGGTGCAATCCGAGCTCCGGTTCGTCTAAGAGAATGACCGAAGGGCGCCATTGTTTCGGTTGTAGCAGCAATGTTGCCAATGCGATGAACCGCAGCGATCCATCGGAAAGTGAAGCGGCGTCAAAATAGCTATCTGATCCGCGATGACGCCATTCAAGGCGAATCTTATCTTCATTTAGAGCAAGCGGCGCAAGCAGAAAGTCGTCGAAAAACGGTGCGATGAGCCGTACCGTGCGGCGTATCAGATCGTATGAGTTTTCGTGTTTCTCCCGCAAGTAGTATAGGAAGGACGCGAGATTCGAACCGTCAGGTCGTAAGAATCTATTATCGTTTATGTCCATCGTCTTCTTTATGGGTGATGTCGAACTTGTGTCGTGAAAATGATACAGTCGCCAGCTATCAAGATGTTGGCGGACGTAACGAGTTATACCTGATTGTACTTGTGAATCACTGATCCCCGCTTCGCCATCCCGCCCGTAAAGCGTCTTACCGAGCGGCTGGGGATATCTTTCCTTGTCCCAAAAATACGCAGTTTCTATCTGAGGGAACATACCGTCGGCATCATCTGCCTCCAACGTGATCTCATACTGATTTATTTCATTTTCGAATGAGATGCGAACCGTCAAATGCGGCGTTGTCCGCGAGCCGAAGTGAAGTAACTTGTCGGCACCGCCAGAACGCATCACGTAATCCCGTAGACCCCCTAGACGCATGACATTGAGGAATGAGAAGACACCGATGAAGTTCGACTTCCCGGCACCATTCGGTCCAATCAGGACATTGATTGGACGCAACTCCAACTTTTCGACGGATTTGATACTCTTGAAACCATTTACGGTAATCCAGTCAAGTGTAGGCATGGCAACCTCTCTATACCCGATACGCTTGCAACACCGTGTGTCGTAACCTGTGTCCAGCGGTCAGTGGTCATTTGATCCTATTTGGCAATCAACATCTTACGTGTCGCAGAAAAATCGTCCGTCTCAAAAGTGTAGAAGTAAGTACCAGATGCAACGTGCTCACCGGCGCTGTTGCGCCCATCCCAGTATGCGGCTGTGGAGCGTGTCATGTAGAAACCAGCGGGCTTGATCCCAAGGTCAAGCGTCCTCACAAGGCGACCAGACGCGTCAAATATCTGTATGGCGGCAAAGCCAGACTGACGAAGTTGGAAAGGCAGCCACGTCTCAGGGTTGAACGGATTGGGAAAATTCTGTGCTAGTCGCGTCTGCTCTGGACGTATGTCACCAATTGCCAACAACATCCGCTTGTAAGCCTTTCGGATGTCCGTAATGTCGACCGTGTGGTGATGCGGTCCAGAAACAATGTTCCCGCCGTCATCAATCACTGTGATGGCGAGCCTGTCACCCGCTTGCACGACACTGTTCATATTGAGATCTGCCCAAACAGCGGCGACGCGTGTCTTGTTAGGGGCGACTTGATCAGTTGCAATTGTACCAGTACGCAGGTTCTTGGCAACTACAGTATAGTTGGTCTCAGCCTGCGCATTTTGCAAATCGCTAGTCACGACGAATGCCCAAGCTTCTCTAAAATTATGACTGATCTGTGGTGCTCCCGCGGGTTCGTTTTCCCATGCCTCACCGGAGAATGCGACAGAGCCACCGTCGGGCGTGTTGACGATATAGGCTTCGCCGCCTTCAATCGGGAATCCCTGACCGAACTCATCCTCCGTGAAAGCAATGAAACCTTGGGATGCCCTGTCAAATCGAATGACAGCGGTAGCATTCACCATTTGAGCGAGTGTACGGGCGGAAATCGGATCCTCGGGCATAAGCGGCAGGGAAATCATGTTCAATCCCCGTTCTAGCGTCGTGACAAAGATTGGCGGGAACGGCGGCGTTTCCCATAGCAATAGAGTGCCATCAACGCCGCCGCTAGCAATTAAACTGCCGTCGCCGTTGAATGCGACGCTGTAGACAAACGACTTGTGTCCGTGCAAAGTCTTGATTCGCGCAAATGTATTAGCATCCCAAAGGCGAACTGTGTTATCCCAGCTTCCTGTAGCGATGATTTCCCCATCCGGACTGAAAGTTATGCTCTTTACCACGAATTGATACGAGTCAACGGATTTCTGCAACTCGCCGGTCGAAACGTCCCACAAGCGAATGACAGCGTCCCAACCTCCACTCGCAACTGTGTTCCCATCAGGACTGAAGGCGACAGTAAGCGCATCACCCCGATGTCCTATGAGCCTGTGCAGTGCTGCACCGGATGCGACGTCCCATAAACGGACAGAATTGTCTCGGCTTGCGCTTGCGAGCGTACGACCATTGGGGCTGAAAGCCAATCCTTCGACGCCTGCCGCATGACCGACGAGTGTTCGCAGCCGCGCCCCAGTCGCCACATCCCACAAGCGGACATCATCGTCTTCACTGCCACTGGCAAGCGTAGTCCCATCGGAGCTGAAGGCGAGGCTTATGAGATAGGCTCTATGCCCGACGAGTGTTTTCAGGTGTGCGCCCGTGTCAACATCCCATAAGCGTACAGTGTGGTCTTCGCTCCCGCTAGCCAGTGTGCGCCCATCTGGACTGAAGACAACGATACCTATATCGTCTGTATGCCCAAACAAAATATTATCGAGTTTTCCTGTGTCAGTGTTCCATAGCCGAATCGTGGAGTCCCAGCTTCGACCAACAAGCGCGCGGCCGTCAGGTCTAAAACTAACGCTCAAGACGACGTCTGCATGCCCGGTGATGGTGTTGAGGTGCGCGCCTGTCTCGGCATCCCAAAAACGGACAGTCGCATCCCACGCGCCGCTGGCGATTGTACTGCCATCGGGACTGAAATCAACTCTGACTACATCAGCGGTATGCTCAGTAATCGTCCTCTTTAGCACGCCTGTCTCGGCGTCCCATAGGCGGATTGTGTCGTCTTCACTTACGCTCGCCAACGTGTGACCGTCTAATGGAGAAAATGCGAGGTCGAAGATAAGAGAAGTATGACCGGTGAGAATCATAGTCTGCGTGCCTGTGGCAATATCCCAATAGTGAATCTCACCGTTGTAATCTCCGCTGACGAGCGTCTTCCCATCCGGACTGAAGGCGACCGCTTGGACAAGCGACCGATGTCCCGTGATGATTTGGAGTTCTGTGCCCGTGGCGACATCCCACAAGCGCGCGGTTTGGTCCCAACTCCCCGTGGCGAGCATGGTACCATCCGGACTGAATGCTACAGTATTGACGCGATCGCTATGTCCCCAAATAGTTCGAATTTCATCGCCCGTTGTAATATCCCAAAGCCGGACAGTCCGGTCGTAACTCGCGCTGGCAAGCGTGTTTGAATCCGAGCTAATGTCTATGCTACGGATTCCGCTCCAGTGCCCCTCAAGCGTGTGCAAAAGCTCACTAGTCTCAGGATTCCATAACCGTATTGTCGCATCCCAACTCCCGCTAGCAAGCACACTGCCATCGATGGAGTACGCCAAAGCGGTGACCTCCTCCGTATGCGCGGAAAGCAACGCGACCTCTTCCAACGTCTCAGTATCATAGATCCAAATTCCGATGGAGCTAGCTACCGCGAGACGGGTGCCATCAGGGGAATACTGGACTTGTGTTATCCAGCCTTTGCCAACGCGCTTTTGGGCGTCCTCCGGCAAATCCCACTGTGTAGAGTCTTGCGCAAAGCAGTTTAGTGAAATTCCGAACAGAAGGAAAAATATCGTCGAAACTGTTTTCATGCTAGAATTCTCCATAATTAGTAACGTGTGTTACGAATTATTTGCGTGTAATGGTTTCCATGCTTAAGCCTATTTCTGTATCAACATTCTCCTCGTTTCCACATATCCCGCGGTAGACAAGGTATAGAAATACACACCGCTTGCTACCACCTCGCCCCGCTGATTTTTGCCATTCCAATATGCCGCATGGCTCTGATCGGTGTAGAAACCTGCCGGCTGATGTCCCAAATCTATGCGCCTTACTAACTTTCCGTTGGCGTCATAGATTGTAAACTGCACATCCGCGCTTTCGGCAAGGTGATACGGAATCCACGTTTCTGGGTTGAACGGATTTGGGTAGTTCGGCAACAGCGCAGTCTCCGTTGGACGAAACGCTGTGAGGAGTTGCTCCAAGAAGAGAATACCTCTTTGCGAAACCGGATCTGTTAGCCTCAATTGCTTTGCTTGCGTAAGCCACTGCTTCACGTCCGATTCGTTCAGCGCTGCCACTGTACCAGGACGCCCCGGTGATGCAGCGGTCACTGTTCCCAACGCGCTAGCAACCGCGATTAAGTCGGATATATTGACTTCGCCGTCTCCATTCACATCGGCTGCCGCATTCTCCTCCGCATCGTCAAAGGCTGAAGCAACCAGCACGAGGTCGAATATATCGACCACCCCATCCCCATCTACATCCGCGGCAGCGGACGGCGGTTCTTCGCTAGTGTCAGGAGGCAGTACCGGCGCATCCCAAATCAAAACGGTGCCATCTAGCCCTCCACTGGCGATTGTGCTGCCATCAGGACTAAAAGCCACGGTCCTAACGCTAGAGGTATGTCCGACAAACGTACGTATGAGTTCGCCCGAGGCAACATTCCAGACACGAACCGTGGAATCCAAACTTCCACTGGCTATCGTTCTTCCATCGGGACTAAAGGTAAGGGTTCGGACACCACTTTCATGTCCCGGAAGGGTTCTTATCGCGTCTCCCGTCGTAGGATCCCACAGCCGAATGGTTCGGTCTTGGCTGCCGCTGGCAAGCAGAGATCCATCAAAATTGAAAGCGACACTCAGCACATCTCCTTGATGTTCCCTAATCACTATCTGTGTTCTACCGGTGGCAACATCCCATATACGAATCGTGTTGTCTCGACTCCCACTGGCGAGGACTTCACCCTCGGGATGAAAAGCGATGCTTTCAACTCCTGTCTGGTGACCGTAGAGAAAGTCCAACCGCTGACCCGTAGTTGTATCCCACAACCGAACAATGTCGTCCTCGCTGCCGCTTGCCAGTATGCTCCCGTCGGGGCTGAAAGCAAGGCTTATCAGATAAGCCCAGTGTCCAACAAGTGTTCTCAGAAGTTCGCCGGTGTTCGCATCCCATACACGTACGGTGTCGTCCTGACTACCACTCGCAATCTTGCTACCATCAGGACTGAACACGACGACATCTACATCGTCCGTATGACCTACGAGCACATTATCAAGCTGACCCGTCTCAGTGTTCCAGAGGCGGACGGTTTTGTCCAAGCTCCTTCCGACTAGCGTGCTGCCATCAGGTGCAAAAGACACGATCAAAACGAGATCGGTGTGTCCTGTGATACTACTAATCTCGTCTCCCGTCTCGGCATCCCAAAATCGGATAGTGGCATCAAATCCGCCACTGACCAACGTCTTGCCATCAAGGCTATATGCAACCCTGTAGACATCAGCCGTATGTCCAGTGATTGTCTTGAGTTCTGCACCTGTTTCGGTGTCCCACAGCCGAATGGTGTCGTCCTCGCTAGCACTCGCAAGTGTCCCGCCATCAAGCGAGAAGGCAATGTCGAAAACATCTGAAGTGTGACCCCTGAGCGTTCTAAGTTCTGTTCCAGTTTCAACATCCCACAAGCGGGTCACAGCGTCGAAATCCGAACTGGCGAGCATATCCCCGTTGGGACTGAAAGCCACAGCCCGGACAAGCGATGAATGCGGCGTGAAGGTTCTTATTTCCTCGCCTGTGTCTAAATCCCACAAGCGGACGGTATGATCCCAGCTTCCACTGGCGAGAATATTGCGCGTCGGACTGAAAGCGACGCTATTCACCCAGTCGGTATGTCCAGTGATAGTTCTAAGCTCCTCACCCGTGCTAACATCCCATATACGGATTGTCTTGTCGTCGCCCCCACTGGCAAGTGTGGCGCCATCCTCACTAAATGCCAAACTCCGAATAGCATCTTCATGTCCCCATATCGTACTAATCTCGTCGCCTGTAACCGCATCCCAGAACCGTATTGAGCCGTCGCTACTCCCGCTCGCAATCATGTTGCCATCTGGAGAATACGCCATCGCATTGACCGTACTCGTATGTCCGGTCAGCAGATCAATCTCACGGTTGGTTGTTGTATCATAAATCCAAATTCCGATTGAACCTGCAACAGCGAGATGCGTACGAGTAGGGGAATACTGAATTTCTCGTATCCAGCCTTTGCCGAGGCGTTGTGTCGCACCCTCGGGTAAATCCCATTGCGAGTAATCTTGAGCGTACGTGTTCAGTGAAAATAGGGTTAGTAAAATCACTAACATCAAGGTTATTTTCATTAAGAACCTCTCCTTATCAAGAAGCAGTGGCTAGTGGTTAGTGAGAGAACCTACGTTAATCGGTCAAATTTAGGTGTTGCAAACTCAAAAGACAGTAGCCAGTGTTTAGTGACGAGTGATTAGTGGAAAAATCTACAGTAATCCAGTCAAGTGTAGGCATGGCAACCTGCCTATACGCGAAACACTTTCATCACTTCGTCTCCAAGGTGATTGATGATTTTAACAGCGATCCTGCCGGATTTCGGTTTCTCGAACGGGCGTGAGGTATCGCTGTGGAGCGATTCCCACGCTTCGCGGTTAATCTCGGCTTTCAGCGTCGTCTTGAGCGATTTGTACGGGTCGTTTGCGCCGAGGAAATAGGCGTGGCGCACGAAAAAACTCTCCGCGTTATAATCGGTATCAATGAACCAGCAGGCGATGCCGTCCGTGCTGTCGCTCCGAATCTCGCCCGTGTTGGGATGGAAAACGTCAACTCCGTGCACCGTTACTTGTGTCCAGTCGCCAGTGGTCAGTGCCAGCGGGAAGTCCGCGTCGGTCAGGTTCTGGAGCGCAATGAGCGTTTGAGACCGTTGAGCATCCGTCCAATGTCCCCCGCCAGGGCTAGTAAGGGATCGATTTGTTCGGCTTTGGCGATCCCCAACCGCTGCGCCAGAATCAGAAATGTCTCCGTTAGAGATCTCTATCGCACTCGCTGTCCGCTCGTTTGATCCTCCGGCGGAAACTCGGCAGAGATTCGATAGACCATCTCTGCCAACTCGATTGACTTCTTCCAAACTTCCAAGTCCTGACAACTCTGCAACCTGCTCATAATTTGCAAATTTCGCTCCTCTACTGGTCACTAGCCACAGGCCACTGGCTACTGAAATATCCGGTTCTCCGAAAATCACAAACAGATTCCCCTTTCCTGTATTGCTCAGATCGGCAGCCATGTGGAGATCGGCGTTCATCCGTGCCTTGAGTATCGGGATTTTACCGAGTTTGTGGAAGTCAGTGGAGTGGGCTTCGTAGGAGAATGCACAAGCTATCAGGAGATCAAAGTCGGCGTCCGCCGCCTCGCGGGCAGCCTCGACGAGGTCGGGACGGGAGACGGTGCCAAATTCTGGACCGATGAAGATGGCAGCGCGTTTCTCAAGCCCGGAGTCGGGGTCGCCGTCAACTATCGCCTTCGCTATCCGCTCAGTTGATCCCTCGAAATACCGTCCTTCGGCACAGACGAGGTCACCGGGCCAAGGTTTGATGCTGGTAAAGGAGATGCGGTCCCCTTTGTGCGCCTGTTGGACGCCGGAGGTCTTGAGGTGCTCCAGGATTACGGTGGCGAAATCCTGCACCCCGCCGTAGCCGAGCTTATCTTCAGCGAGGTTGTCAATCAGTTCGTCGTCCTCGTCAACCCCTAACACGCGATGCGGCGAGAGGCTCTCCACGGTAAAGGGACCCGCCACGCGCACCTTCTTTTTGTCTTCGTAGGGTTTGTCGTAAAGGTATTCGACCTCGGCTTTGGCGGCGATGGAGGCATCAATCTCGTTCTGGCGGGCGATGCGCAGTTCCCAGAACTCGGCGAGCAGCGGCTCGGCGGCGGAAGACCAATTCTCGGGGCGTTCGCGCGGTATCTCCCACTCTTCAAGCGTTTGCGCCTGACCGCAAGCCTCTGACAACTGGGCGCGGAGCGGCGCCAATTCCTCCTCATACCGCTCCCACATGACATCGATCTCGGCGTTGTTGGCGATGGACTTGAGCGTGATGTGGGGCACCCGATCATAGACGAAACCTTGACGAATATCACCATAAGTGGGGGCTTCCGAGGGAATCTTCCCTTCAATCTCCGCCTCTTTGAGTTGCCCGTCGCGGCTGTCGGACAGCAGGTAGTAGGGGTAACGTGCGCCCATGATGCGGGCGCGGGCAAGTGCCAACGCCACACGGGAGGTGTCAATCGTAATCCATCGCCTGCCCGATTGCTCGGCGGCGTAGGCGGTGGTGCCAGAGCCGCACGTCGGATCGAGAACGAGGTCGCCGGGGTCGGTAGTCATGAGGAGACAGCGTTGAATAATTTTTTGCGCTGTCTGAACAACATATACCTTGTCCTCCGTGAATGAACCTGTCAACGTATCAGTCCAAAGATTGCCGATTGGTATAACAGGAAAGTCGTCAATGAATCTAATATAGGTTAGACTGTTTTGCGCATGCCCTAGACGTATTGATCGAGAAAGACGTGTCATACCCACGATGTTTGTCTTCCAGTATCCTCGGCCGGGACGAAAGGTCCGTCCTTGGTCGTAGAACTCATAACTTGATTTTTCCCCTCCACTTTGGGAGGTAATAGTGTCGTGGCGGTACACTCTAGCGTCAGAGCTTACTCTTGATCGATTGGATCTTTCGTCCTTCGTCATTGAAGTGCGATTCAAATCGGGCATCTGTAGTTTTGAATATTGTCCTCCAGCAGTGAAACTATCATCCTTTTGAATAAACGGTCTCCTAAATTTTAATGCGGTCTTATCTTTGGAGAACCAAAGTAAGTAATCTGACACGGAAGATAGATTCTTGTCCGTTTGACTACTGGTTTTTTTAACTGTAACAAGAGAAACGAAATTCTCCTCGCCAAGGACCTCTTCCATCAACGCACGTACTCGATGGATGTTTTCGTCGCCTATCTGGACGAAGATTGAACCGCTCTCCGTTAGTAGGTCCCTCGCTACCGTTAACCGATCTCGCAGATAAGTCAGGTACGAGTGAATCCCGTCCCGCCAGGCATCTCGAAACGCCTTCACCTGCTCCGGTTCGCGCGTAATGTGGGCAGAATTACCATCTTTGACTTCGTGGCTGGTGGTTGACCACTGGAAGTTGGAGTTGAACTTGATGCCGTAGGGCGGATCGATGTAGATGCACTGCACCACCCCCCGCAAACCTTCGCGCTCCGCCAGCGACGCCATCACCCGCAAGCTGTCGCCGAGGATCATCCGGTTCGACCAGTTGGCGTCGTGCTGGTAGAACTCCGTCTTGGCGTCTTCGCTCGGCAAGCCGTTGAAGTCGGCAAAGAGGTCGAGTTGCTCCTTAGGCGCCTCACCCTCGGACTGCGAGTGCCGTACCAGGTCATCAATCAGCACCTTCGGGTGCACCTTTTCCTGAATAAAAAGCGGTGGCGCCTGTACCACCAGATCCGACCAGTCCTGTTCATCCTTGCCCCGCCACACGAATTGGGGATCGAGGTCGCGGTTGCGCTCGTAAATGACCGGGACGGGATTATCGTCCTCCATCACCGGCTGGAGTTCGGCGGTCGGGATGTTGGGGCGTTTATTGTCAGGATGTGTGAGTGTTTCGACGGTCTTGGTCTTTGTGTTCTTTTTGAGTTTAGGCATAAGTCAGTGGAGAGTGGCTAGTTAATAAACAGGTTTTGTCCCGCATATTTTCCATTTTTTGTATAACAAACGAATTTGTTGCGCATCTGTACACAACAAATGGATTTGTTGCGCATATTTTTCGTTTTGTGTGCAACAAACGGAGTTGTTATGCATCTGTGCACAACAACTCCATTTGTTACTCATATTTTGGATTTTATGAGCGACAAACGTTATTTGCTGCTCATACGTGAGCCGCTAAAAAAACCGTCTCCGTGAGTTCGATTGTGTCCCAAATAAAGAACGTCCGCCGTGGGTTTCCTGGGTGTTCCTAGATATTGATAACCTCCCGCTCTACGTAAGGGCGTAGTTCCACCCGCAACGCCTTGTCTGTGACCAGGTCGACCGGAAAGCCTAGCAGGTCTTCCAAGTAAAACTGAACCCCGAAGTAAGCTTTTGAGGTTGCCGGTCTGTCACACCGTATCAAGATGTCAATGTCACCATCCTCAGACATCTCGTTACGCGCGACTGAGCCGAATAGGGCGAGATTTGCCACGCCAAAGCGTCGCGCAAGAATCGCTTTGTGCGCCCGGAGCACCTTCAAGACTTCATCTCGATTCATCAATCCACCAACGGTGTAGGTTGGGTTGAGCGATCAACAACCAAATATTGTCGAATCTCAAAGAGAATACTGCTTTGCGACGCCCCGCCTATGAAACAATATAGCGAAACCCAACACGCACGTGTAGTTTTATGGATTTTCATTCAACCCTACTTAGGTACCGCTTGGTAGGGACAATCCCTTGTGGTTGTCCACTTGGGACGTTACAGGGGCCGTCCTCTACTTCTAAAGCGGAATCTCCTTCTCGTCCTATATCGGATACTCAGTCTCAACATCGGGGTGTTCGGTTGCAATCAGGTTTTTGTCGGTGGGCATTATGGACGCCTCCAGTCAAAATGTACATCAAGCCTGCGCAGCATTGCAAAAGTATTACAATACTTGACACCAAACTGTTTGCAAACGTTGGGTAGAGGTACTTTATCGTCGCGATCTCTTCTGAACACCTCGTGCGTGACCACGACTGCGTTATTGACTTTTGCATAGGCAGCTAGCCACGCATCAGCTACTCTCGCGAACTCCTCTATTGCTTGAGGCTGGAACCGCGAATTCTCTTGTACCCATTTATTCATTTTCATGAAGGCATCTATAACCGATTCCTCTGCTGTGGATACAAACAGATTTTTCGGTGCTTGCTTTACCCATTCACTCAGCGGATCTGATTTGACGAGAATTTCGTCACGGACTCGATCAATACTCCGCACCCGACTTTCTCCACAATAATGTATCAGGCACTCCCAGAATCCCGGGCACAGGTCCAGTGCGTAGTAACGGCGGTGTGCTCCAATAAAGACATTCGAGTCCAGCACAAACAAAGGGCGACGGTTGTTCATCAAATCGGCACCCCCAGCTTCTCAGGTATGTCTTCAAAGGCGTCTCCCCTCAGACCGGTGAGGTTGTACGCCTCGCGATAGAGAATACGTTCTTCTTTGACCGCTCGAACGACTGCAGTGGCAAATCGGGGCCCTATACGCCATTTTTGGGTATTCCAGAAGTTTCCACCGTCATCTCCACCCGGCTGATTGCTGTCCCACTCATTGGCATTCTCTTTATAGAAGTTGAAGAAAGTATCCGTATTGATTAACTTCAGGTCAAGCGCTCGGCGTGCAGCTACGACAGCACTCACCTTGAACCTACCAGCGATAACTTGATAGCGATCGTTTTCTCGATCTGTATGAGGCCAGAAAGCGCGTAATTCATCCTCCGGCACAAGAAACTCTGCCGCAGCCTTATCGCAAAACTCTTCGGTTTCATTTGAGACAGGTTGAAGAGCTTCGAAAGTGGAGACGCCGCTCTGGGCGATAAAGAGGTGAGCTAGTTCGTGAGCTAGGGTGAAGATCTGCGCGGCTTTGAAATCCGCATTATTCACGAAAACGAGCGGGGCATACTCATCCGCGAGGGCAAACCCTTGAAATTCATTTGGATCCAGCTTCCGGTGCGTGTTGTTGCCCACCACGCCGTTAAAACAAACCAGCACACCTGCGGCATCAAATCGGCTTCGCAGACGCCTAAGAGCGTCACTTTTGGTCCCTTCCGCCTGTGCCCATCCATTGACAAGTTGGAGCGCCTCGCGCATGGCGCTCGCAACGTGCCGAGGTTGGGAATCCAACCCGTAAGCCCCGACAAAATCCAGCGGTTCAGTGCCATCTTCAATGAGTTCATCGCGCATCCATCCTTGCCGCCGCTGCATCAGATAAACCGTCTCAAGCAGGGCGGGACTAGGTGGCGGAGTGCCCTCTCGAGATCGGAAGTCGGCGATTGGCAAGCGCTCGTCAGGCGGTTCTTTCAAGTATAGAAACCCCAAAGGCGTATAGGTGCATTTGGCGAGCTTGTCCACCTGTGCAACGCTAATTGCCCCATCGTTCTCCCACTTCAACACGCGCTTCGGCTGTTTCACGCCCATTTTCTTCGCCAGTTCTTCGGGCTGAAGTTTGGCTCGTTCTCGCGCCCAACGCAACACGTCAGGCTGCAATGTTATTTGTAAGCGCCGACTACTCATGGTTCACCTAACCTACCTACTGATCCTCGTGAGTGATGTGTGCGTCAATCATTTTGTTGAACTCTGCCTCCACCTTGGCTTCAAAGTCCGATTCAATTTCATACACATCGGTGAACTCCGAAAACGCCCAGCGGCCATAGCTGCCGTGCCGATTCACGCCGGGCACCCAGTACGTTTCCATCGTGGATTTCTTGTCCTTGGCGTCCTCCGCGCGATAGCCTTTGATTTCAACGATGAGGTGCAAGGGGTTGTCATCTCCCTTGCCGTCGTCAACGAGGACGATAAAGTCCGGAATGTACCTCCGCGTTTCGGATCCGTAGCGGTAAGGAACCTCAAGTCCGAGGTTGTGATTCTTGACATAGGCTTTGACGCGCGGATGGGATTCCGCGACGCGGCAAAATTCCGCCTCCCAGTCGCTGTCTAGGATGACCCAGTTGATGTGGCAGCGCCGAGAATCCGTTTCATAGCGGTCTGTCTTGGACGTGCTGAAATTGACGTGAGCGGTAGAGCCGACAGGGTTGTACGGGTCGAGTACCGCTTTGACGGGACGCTCGCCGATTTCCTTTCGCGTGATGGCAGCCATAATGCGTTCGCATGCCATGTCAGCCAACTCTTGGTACATGAGTTGGGCAGGGAAGGTTCCCCCCTTGCACACGAGATAGTTGTCGATCCACTGTTTGGTGATGCGCTTGAGTTGCCCAAAGAGGTGGAAGTTGGGTTCGCCGCCCGGATCGCGCCACTTTGTGATGAGCAGCCGTTGCGTGAGATTAAGCAGCAGCGTTGAGTTCCGAAGGTCGCCGGTGTGAACCAGATTGAGATCGACTCCTTCGCCGATGATGCCTTGATTCTGTGTCTTCGACGGACCAACCAGATCCGGACTAAGTTCCAGCACCGAATCCTCGTTAAAGTCAGCCTCGAGCCGCTCCTCGGACAATTCCACGCGATAGCCTGCCACCCGCGGAAATCGGATTTCAAGCGCATCCCGATCGGGCCGCATCGCCTTCACTTGAATCGTCGGTTTGGGCGGTATGGGCCGGACAACCACAGGCTTCGCCGTGAAGTCGAAGGGTATCCCCAATACATCCGCGTATTCCACATCAAACAGGCCTTCGTCGTTGAGATCGTAGGATTGCCGCCGCAGCGCGCGACCGACGACCTGCTCGCAGAGCAACTGCGTCCCAAAAGCGCGAACGCCGAGCACGTGGCTGACGGTGTTGGCATCCCAGCCCTCGGTGAGCATTGATACCGACACCACACAGCGAATCGAATCCCCAAGCCGCCCCGGTTTGCCAACCGTGTTCATGACTTCACGCAGGAGATCTTGGTCACTTATCTTGTCGGCTTCCTCGCGATTGCCGGTGCGCTCAATAATCTCGCGCCGAAACCGCTCAATCTCGTCGCTCGCCATCTTGCGGAAGTTTTTATCTAGCGCGTCGCCGGACTCCAACTGTTCGCTGTCGATTAGCAGCGTGCGGGGTCGGGGGTACTGGTTGCCGTATTCGTCGAAGTTTCGAAACAGTTCGAGCCGTCCAGCGACTGGCGCTGTTGAGCCATCTGCGTTTTCACGGTGGAAACCGGAAATGTAGTCGTAGACCAGCTTGGATGTCGACGTGTTGTTGCAGACGACAATTAAGCAGGGCGGAACCTCGATGCCGGCGTCTTGCATGAGTTCGAAGGTCTTCGCATAGTGCCCGTATAACGCCGCAAGCGCCGTTTGGAGTACCACCGGCAGACTCAGCGGATCAAGATTTTTGGATTTGCCCCGCCCCTTCTTCGGCATGTCGGCGCTTATGTTTTTCCACAACTCGCGAAACTTGGGCATGTCGCCGCCGGGGATATTGTCCGCTACCGGCACCCGGGGAAGTTTGACGATACCGCACTCGATGGCATCCATGAGCGAGAAGTCGCTCATCGTCCACGGGAACAAGGTGCCCTCGGCATAACCTGAGCCGCGCAGGAAAAACGGCGTCGCCGAGAGATCCATCACGCGGTTGATGCCGAGCCTCTTGCCTACCATCTCTAGCCCCGAAATCCAGAGTCGGGCGGCTTCCGTATTCTTCTTGGCTTCCTGCCTGTCATCCGCAGTGAGTTTTTCCTCGTCCGGCTCGCCCGGCTTCTCGCGGTAGCAGTGATGCGCTTCATCGTTGAGGACCATGAGATTCTTAATCCCCATGAGTTCGGGCATCACCCGCTGCAGCATCTGTCCCGCGGTTTCGGTGGTCGCGATTGGCTTCCCGCGTCCCTGAAGCAGGGCACGCCCACCCTTTGAGAGTTCTGTACGCTCGCGCAGCTTGAAAGCGTGATAGTTCGTGATGACAATCTTCGCCTTTTCCAAGTCGGGAAGCATGTCGCTTGGCAACAACTCGCGGCTCCGGTAGTAGCTGTCCGGATCGTTGGGCTGCAGCACACGCAAGCGATCCTTTATGGTGATTCCGGGCGTAACCACCAAGAAACCACGGGTGAACCTTCCGCTCTGTGGACGCCGGGCGGCGTTAACCGTCTGCCAAGCGATTAACATCGCCATGACGGTGGTCTTTCCGGCGCCCGTCGCTAGCTTGAGCGCCAGCCGTGACAGCTCCGGATTGGCGTCGTTGTTGGCGTTCTTGAGGTGGTCAAGGAAGCGATTGCGAGCTTGGGCACTTCGTGGCGCAACCTCGGTGAGCCAGATGACGGTTTCCATGGCTTCAACTTGGCAGAAGAAAGGTCGGATGCCGCTGAATTGGTGGTTGCGCCAGTGCTGAAGCAGTCGTGCAGTTTCAGGCGTCACCTGCCATTGGTTTGAGTTCGGCATGTTTCGCCACAGTTCAACGTGGCGGCGTACCTCATTGATAATCGCTGTAGGATCGTACTGCTGCTCCTGTGTTGAAAGCCCCTTCCCCTCGTCGAATACAATCTCCGTTTGGTTTGGGGAGGATTTCCTTCGCTTCTTCGGCTTGGGCACCGGCGTGATGAAATCTGCCCGCCTTCGGTTGTCCATTCTATTCTGGGTTGGCTGTCCCGTCTCATCTAGCTCCCAGTGACGGCTTGGGGGCTCGTAGGGCGAGTTGAGGATGGGATGATCAAAGAATGGATTCGACATTGGAAAATTTCCGTTAGATTCGGCGTTCCTCTCGCATACGGTATCACATTCGCAAAACCACTGGCAGAACGCGCATCTTCTAGATTCCGACGATGTCTGAAATTATAGCAGGTATGGCGTTTGAGATTCAAGGATTAACTAAAAGCGCTTCGGTTTTCTGTTGAGCCGCGGGAGTACCTTCTGTTATAATCTGTGTTGACAAAACCGTGAAGGAGATATCAATGAAACTTTTAATCGCAGAAGCTCAAAACCATGACCTAGTGAATCGTATTCAGCAGTTTGCTCACGAACATCCGGAGCAAGAAATAGAAGTCACATTCGCTCCTTCTCGAGAGGAGTTGCTCAGAGAAGTTGAAGATGCTGAGATTCTTTTTCCCGTCCTCGATCGGGAGTTGTTCTTGAAGGCGCGAAAATTGAAATGGGTGCAGACCTACAGCGCCGGTGTCGATATGTACCTTTTCCCCGAATTCATTGACAGCGATGTTGTTCTCACGTCTGGCAAAGGGTTTGTTGGGATTCATCTTGCGGAACACGCCTTTGGACTGCTGCTTGCTTTGACCCGCGGCATTGCCCCCGCCGTTCATCACCGCAAGTGGGGCGGCTATCCGTATGAGAGCCAGGAGTTGTACGGAAAAGTAATGGGCGTCCTCGGTTTTGGCGGAACCGGACGGGGAGCCGCCGTGCGTGCACATGCCTTCGGGATGCAAGTTCTCGCGATTGACATCAATGATGTCCCGGCACCGGACTTTATTGAGGAGGTTTGGGGACTCGATCAGCTACCGAGGCTCCTCCGCAAATCCGACGTTGTGATGATTGGGTTGCCGTTGACAGTGCAGACGAGAGGGTTGTTCAACCGGGAAGCGTTCCAGCAGATGAAACGAACGGCATATCTGATTAATGTCACGCGCGGGCAGATTATGGATATGGATGGGTTAATTGAGGCGCTACAGGAAGGCTGGATTGCCGGCGCGGGGTTGGATGTCGTGCCCGAAGAGCCGTTGCCGCCGGACAACCCGCTCTGGGGAATGGAAAACGTCGTCATCACACCGCACTGCGCCGGCGCATCCCCGGTACGACTAGAACGGAGTTGGGATCAGTTCATAGAAAACTTGTCTCGGTGGATAAACGGAGAACCCTTGTTGGGCGCGTTTAATCGGAACCAGGGATTCTAGCACGCGCTTCGCACATCATTCTTCCTGCACGAGCGATTGACACAACTCCCTTGCTTCTTCTAGTTCCTCCGCTCCACCGTGTCGGACTTCGATGACCTTGGGAACATCTGATGGGATCTGCGCTATAATTCCCTTGAACTTGAGATCTCCGAAGCCGGGGGGATAATGGGCTTCGAGGTTTTTGAGATCGTGCAGGTTGACGCCGATGAGATGGTCTTTGTACGCCTCCAGCCAACGATTTGACCAACAGAGCCCAATGCGTTCTTGCAGAGCTGCATGTCCGACATCATGCCAATATCGCATGTTGCTTCCCTCAAACTTCTCCAAAAACATCCCCATCTCATCGAAATCTGGGATTTCATGGTAGCGGGGTCGATTCTCAACTGCAAGATGGAGGTCCATCCGCAGCGCCAGTTCATTTAAGGCGTCGAGGCTGAACAGCGCGGCGTCCTGATGTTTGACTTGTTTGCGTTTACGCCAGTCGGTTGCCTCCGCGACCTTGCGACTGAATGCCTCGAATTCCCGCTCTCCGTATTCGTAGAGATTGGTCATCAGGTAAGACCGATCATGGGTGTCCACTTCCCCTAGATGGAGCACAACAATCGGAATCTCAAGATCGACAGCTATTTCCATCGTTCGGATGGTCCACTTGAGAGCTTCCTTCCGCTCATTCACGTCCAGACTTGATAGCTGTACCGGATCGTTTTCCGCTTCAGATTGCGGGTGGTTGGGGAGAACGGGACAGAAATTATGGATGGAACACGGCTTTGTCTGTTTCAAATGTGGTTTGAGCTGTTCGAGCTGATCTCTTGTTAGGTGTCGGCTTAGTTCGATGGTACTAAATCCGAGGCCTTTGAGTTCGTCAATCATCGCTGCCCCATCCGATTGGTTCATTGCATTCCACATTGTCGAAATAGCTATCATCCTAAGTCTTCCTTCACCGTGACCTTTCGACCGATAATTTCGAGCTTACCTTCCGCATACCATTTAACCACTTTCGGGTAAATCTTATGCTCTTCAATCTGAATTCGCGCATGCAGGCTTTCCTCGTTATCATGGTCGTATACAGGGACTGAAACTTGGGCGATGATAGGACCGGTATCAACCCCCTCATCTACAAAATGGACGGTCGTCCCGCTGACTTTGACCCCATATGCTAGGGCATCGGGTACCGGATGTGCGCCCGGGAACGCAGGCAGCAGCGCTGGATGGATATTGATGATGCGGTCACGATACTTTTGCACACAATGTGATTGAAGCAGTTTCATAAATCCCGCTAGGACAATCAGCTCTGCTTTGTAGTTGTCAATAACCCTTGAAATCTCTGCATCAAACACATTTGAATCTGGAAAATCTCGTAGCCTTACCAGATGGGTGGGGATGTTCGCTTGCCTCGCACGGGTGAGCGCGTAAGCTGTTTTTCGATCGCTAATCACCACGGAAATTTCAATGTCGCACGTGGTATCTCTGTGCAGTTGATTGATCAAGGCTTGTAGGTTGCTCCCACTGCCAGAGACTAAGGCTGCGATTTTCATGGTCTTTGATTTACATCCTTCCGGTTAACGGAAATATCAGGTTGATTGCCGATTGTTGGCGGTTTCGTACAAAAATCGTAACGGTGTTTTATTGTAGCACAAGGGTAAATCTGAGTAAAGCCATTTCAGCCTTTTTTTGTTTGACCCCATCTACGAGAGAGTGATATAATCAGCGCCATTCCTATGACCGATGAGAAAAATGAATAGGAGTCCGAAACCAACGGAACCACAAGAATTCAGGCTTTGGGCAAATCAGATCTTCAGTTGATATTACCTTGCTAAGGAAGGTTCATGATGCAAACATCTGCAATCGGAACGATCGACAAGTTTCGACTCGATGGCAAAGTCAGCATTGTTACCGGCGCAAGTCGCGGAATCGGATTAGCAATGGCGGAGGGGCTTGCTGGGGCAGGTTCGAATCTCGCCATAGTTGGTAGAAGATTCGAGTCGCTCGAATCGGTTGCTGAACGCATTGCGAGTGACAGCGGTCGACACGTGATGCCGATTCAAGCTGATGTCGGCAACCTTGATGATATCGGTGAGATCATTAGACAGACGATAGATCGGTTTGGCAAGATTAACGTTCTCGTAAACAATGCAGGAATAAATGTGCGTCGTCCCGCTGAAGCGTACACCGAAGCTGACTGGGATACGGTTACAAATGTGAACATCAAAGGAACCTTCTTCCTTACGCAGGCTTGTGGGCAAGTGATGATTAAGCAAAAAGCGGGAAAAATTATCAACAACCTTTCATTAGCCTCCGCGATTGGACTGCCTACTATCACGGCATACACCGCTTCCAAAGGCGGATTGATGCAAATCACAAAGCTGCTAGCGGTGGAATGGGCGCTCCATAATATTCAAGTCAACGGAATCGCCCCCGGTTTCATCCGAACCGCGCTCACTGAACCGATGCGAGCAGATATGCGAAACCAGTGGGTATTAAATCGCACACCTGCCAACCGCTGGGGAGAGCCAGAGGATCTCGTCGGCTTGACGATATACTTAGCATCTGAGGCTTCTAATTTCGTTACTGGCGAGGTAATCTTCGTTGATGGCGGTTATATGGCCGGGAGTGATTGGCGGTATCAGGCATGAGAAACGAGGAAGCGGGATATGCAGATGCGCAACTCAACTTCCTCGCAAGTACGAACTAATTTTGTAAAAGCGAACAATAGATGCACAGATGTCAGTATCCATGTGATTCTTCAACCTTAAATTTCAATTATGCTGCTTCGCGTGAATAACCTGAAAACCTATTTTGATACAGATGATGGTATTGTTCCCGCTGTCGATGACGTGAGTTTCACACTGGACGAGGGTGAGACGCTTGGCATTGTGGGTGAATCAGGATGCGGTAAAAGTATGACCGCACTTTCGATATTGCGTCTCGTGCCCCTTCCCGGACAAATTGTGGCAGGTGAGATTTGGTTGAAGGGTGAGGACCTGCTTGCCCGAAAAGAATCCGAAATGCGCAAAATTCGCGGAAATGAAATTTCGATTGTCTTCCAAGAACCGATGACTTCGCTAAATCCGGTATTCACTGTCGGCGAGCAGATAGCTGAGACAATTAGACATCATCAAGGTCTAGATAAAAAAACAGCATGGCAAAAGAGTATAGAATCCCTTGCCGCTGTCGGCATTCCCGCTCCCAAGGAGCGTGTGCATAATTATCCCCATCAAATGAGCGGCGGTATGCGCCAACGCATTATGATTGCGATGGCAATTTCCTGCTCCCCTTCCCTCCTAATTGCCGATGAACCGACAACCGCATTGGATGTCACAATTCAAGCACAGATTCTGGAATTAATCAGCAAACTTCAAGACGAAATGGGCATGGCAGTGTTGCTGATTACCCATAATCTCGGTGTGATTTCAGAGGTAGCACACCGAGTTTTAGTCATGTACGCAGGGCAAATCGTGGAAAGCGCAAACATCGACAGGCTATTTGGACGGGCGTGCCACCCCTATACAAAAGGATTGCTGAACGCTGTTCCTAAGTTAACAGGAAGCACAGACCGTCTGTTCGCAATCAAAGGCAGTGTTCCAGAGCCGACGCAAATGCCTGACGGTTGTCGGTTTGCGTCACGATGTGAGCTTGCAACCGAGCAATGCAGGAGTGAAATGCCTAAATTAGAGACGGTTGATACGGATCAGATGGTGCGTTGTTTTGAATGGCGGCAAGCTATGCAGATGAATTGACATATCGGTAGACTTGAATCAGATGATAAGCGGAAAGCACATTGTTTGCGTTTTGCAAGAGGCGATGTTACCGTATAAAACTTCGCTTCCAGCGAATATTTCCAACTGGTCACGCGACGATCGGATTTACGGAAATGTCCTCTGAATCGACGCTGCGAGAGAAAATGTCATGACATCAAGATTGGCGCTCTTGAACCCCATCGTTAAATTGGTCTCAAACGATTATGGATTGAATCCAACGTTGGGATGTTTGTTGTATGTGCTCCTTCGACAGCGAATGAGGCTGCGCAGTGCGCAAAATTGAGAGCCTCCCGCGTTAACCGAGTTTCATAATATTTGATTAAGAAGGCGGCAGCAAAAACGTCGCCAGCACCTGTAGGGTCAACTTCATTCGCAGGATAGGCTTGGGAATCCAAAATTTGACCATTTTCATACAGTGTCGCGCCATACTTTCCCTTGGTTAAAACGACAATACTTGTCAATTCGATATATCTCTCAAGCTCATCGGGGTATGCGCTCAAATCCTCGTCACTCAAGATTAACACATCAGCATACGGCAAAATAGCAGGGGCAGAATTCCATCGCTTCGGGCGAACAGCTTGCGAGTCGCTATCCCGCTGCCGCATCCAACCTTGCGGCGTGACACCGATCAAGGAGCAATTGAGGCTGTGGATACAATCCGAATCAACTTCATCGGCGATTGGACACAGATAGGCAACTTCTGCGTTACGAGAATCCCCCATAATGTTGTGGGGCATCAATTTGCTGCCCTGAGCTAAGATCAACTGGTGACGTTGACCATCTGCGTCATACCGGTTATCGAAGATAGTCGTGTTTGACGATTCTTGGTAAATCACTTCGATACCATCTAACGTCGGATTCCGTTTGCAAAAATCACTACCTACAGCTGTAATGGCGCGTGCACGACAGCCAAGATTTCGCGCGGTAATCGTCGAAAATGCCGCCGAACCTCCAAGTACATAACCTCTAGGTGAAACATCGTAACAAAAGTGGCCGATGGCGAGGAAGGTTGGTGTCATTTTCCTGTCATTTGATACTATTTTAGGGGAATCAGTAACCGGAATCGGTAAAAGACTACAATCACACTGGCTGCATTCCGAGGAGGCTCTGTGGCGTTAGAAACAAAATCTGCCTTGCAATGGAAAGTGAGTCATCAATAGTATACTGTCCTTGGCTAACTTTCTGAGCGAATACTTCTGCGAGTTGTTTGCGGACTAATACTGCTTTCGCGTAAGCCCACTCCATAGTGTAAGCATCGCTGAAAAAGCCGATTTGTTTGTTTGCCGCCACCATATCTAGTCTGTCCTCTATCACTTTGCGGATGGTTGATGGGAAGAAGTTGTGCCACCAATATCCGGCGAAAGAGAGATTGGGCAATTCTCTGGCCAATGTGCACAAGGACGGACTCGCATGCTCGCTCGCTAGAAAAACCTGAAATCTCAGCCGTGGATGACGTTGAAAAATCTCAGCTAACTGGAAAATGGTTTCCTGTCTGAGTTTGCTCCCCGTTTCATAAGGCAAGGGCTCTGCGCCGAGGGAAAACTGATAAACAATCTCGCTAGCATGCTTGTCCAGTTCTGTCAGGAAAGCTTCAAGGATGTAGTTCGCGTAGACATCGCGCTCCTGGATTGTGGCGTCCGCTCGGCGGCGTAAGGCGGCTTCCATCTCGTTGTCACTCACCAGGCGGTAGTTGATGTCCGTTGAGAAATGTTGTGCTGTGCTCAACACCCGATCATATGGAATTTTATCGCAGTAGTGTTGAATTGCATCATGCACGTCACCAATAGTGCGGATGGCACGATTTAGTTTTGGGCGGGATTCGAGGGTCACAGGTAGGGGAGGGGATGGCTCTGCTTCATTCCACGCTTTCTCTAATTCAAAAAGCGGGATGTCGTTCTGTCCCCATTGGGTACGAGTAAAAAAAGCCCATTCCAAGCAATACTGCAATATATCGTCGGCTGAACCATCATGACCGCGCCACAGTTCTGTGCCGATGCGGCGACTATTTGCTTTGCGCATTACCTCACGAGGCCAGTCTGAATCCGTTGACCGCTCCTTTACCAGGGCATCCAGCGTAAGCCAATTGTCCTCAGAGATTGGTTCTGTCCAGTGGTAGAGGTCCTTTAGAATGATTTTCAATCCCCAAAAGCAACTGGTATTCTGGATATACTTCAAATACGGGATGGCTTCCGACAACCGACGGCGAACTTCGTTCTCGTCAGGATGTTCGGAGAGGCGGCTGCCGTTTGGACAGCCGGCGCTATACAAGTCAGAGATAACCATGTGGTAGAGGAGCACATCGTGAAGCCCACGCGCTGAGAGGTGAGAAGCATCAATGTGGGAATGACAATCAAGGGCAGGGATTTCGGCTAGGCCCTCTTCCAGCATGCGAGTAAAAGAACCGTTCTTCATAGTTAATCCTCCTGAATCACATGTAGGACGATTCTCCAAAAATCGACAGGAGACCGAATCGTCGAGATATGGATTTCGACCTACAATTTCATCACACCATCCCCCGTTCTCTAAGGAATTGCTCAACGGCGGCGCGATTTGGGATCCCCGCACGTCCCCCTGTCTTTGTGGCTTTGATTGCCGCAGCAGCAGAGGCAAAGCGAATGCACCGCGAAATTGACCATCCCCACGTTATACCTGCTGCGTATGCACCGTGAAAAACATCTCCGCAGCCGGTTGTATCTACGACCTGAACCATGAACGCCGGAATGTGCCTGATGTCCCCGGGCGTTTCTCCGCAGGCGTACCAGCAGCCCCGATTGCCGGCGGTAACAATTGTGCAGGTACGAGGTGTCTGAAATGCTAGATGTTCAACCGCCTGAGCGGGGTCATTTTTGCCGGTGAATGCAGCGGCGAAACTGGCGGAGAGTATGAGATAGTCGATGTGTGCCATCAATGCGTCAGTTCGAGGGTGTTCACCGAGTTCAATATCTGCAATTGTCGGAATACCCATCTTTTTGGCAATTCCGGCTGCGTACAACATGTTCTCGACACAATGATGATCTATAAAGAGCAATCGAGTCTGTCCAATGAGCGATTCATCTATGCTTTCTAACGGGCGCGGTATAACTTCTGCGTCTGAATAGAAAATAGTGCGAGTCTTACCTGTTTGGTCAACAATAATGACAGAGTGGAATGGTCGAGCACCGGTCTGACGAATCACCGGTCTACAATCGACGCCTTCGCGTTCCAACTCCTCAATCGTCCAAGCGGAGAGCGGATCGTCGCCTAACACACCGCCATACGCACATTTCGCTCCCAATCGTGATGCGGCAACCAGGGTGGTGCCTGTCAAGCCTCCACCTTGACGAATCTTGGACAATACAGGGATTTTCGTGTCAGGTGGGGGATAGTTTTCCACGGTGAGAAAATCATCAACAGCAACAATGCCACAACCGAAAATATCCCAACTTGGCATGTCTACCATCCCCCATTCGTGAAAGACCACGTGTGACAATAACGGACACAGACCTAATCTCCACCCGCCCCTTCTTTTGGAAATCGCTCTTCGGTAAAAGGGCTCAATAAGGATGAACACCCGATACTTCAGTTGTTAACGGGATCTCCCGGTTAGCCACGCCCAATGTAAGGCATCTTCGTCGCCATTACAGTCATGGATGGCACTACGGTATCCAGTGGGAGACTAGCCATGTAGACTACCGCACGTGCGACATTGTCTGCGTCCATTCTCGGTTCAACCATGACGGAGCCATTTGCCTGCGGAACCCCGTCGTTCATCCTTTCAGTCATTTCGGTCGCAGCATTCCCAATGTCGATTTGACCACACGCGATATCGTACTTGCGTCCGTCAAGCGCCGAGGACCGGGTGAGTCCGGTCATAGCGTGCTTAGTGGCTGTATAGGGTGCAGAGTTGGGTCGTGGTACGTGTGCGGATATCGAGCCGTTATTGATGATGCGCCCACCCCTAGGTAGCTGGCTCTTCATAATCTTGAATGCCTCCTGGGTACAGAGAAACGCGCCGGTCAAGTTGACATCTACAACGGCTTTCCATTGCTCGTAAGTTAAATCTTCTAGGAGTACGGGCGGCGCTCCAGTTCCTGCATTGTTAAATAACAGATCGAGCCTGCCAAAAACCTCCTTCGTCTTGGCGAACAAGGCTCGAACGGAGGTGGGCTGGGCCACGTCAGTTGGTACAACCAACGCTCGGGAACCGGACTGTTCCGCTTCCGCCGCAGCCATCTCTAGCGTCTCCACACGACGCCCGGCAAGCGTAACGCAATATCCTTCCTGCAAAAGAGCCAACACCGTTCGCTTACCTATGCCGGTCCCGGCTCCCGTGACGATGGCGACTTTCCTAACAGAGCTCATCTATCATACGCCTCCCAAGGATCGGGACGCATGAATTATTGAGCCCCAATCCATTTTAGAATAGTGTAGCAAGAATCACCTATCCCGTCAACAAAAAAATCGCTACCCTTAACGCGGCACCATCGTTCCCATTGCGGGCGCTGTTAAAGAAAATCGGTGAGCATTACTTGAATCCACTGCAAAAGCTGTCACAACGATTACAGGGTGAAAAAAGGGCAGTGAGACTATTTGGAACTTGGCTTGAGCGAACACTCGCTGCGAACTGTTGAGATGGTTCATTATCGAATTCTTACGTCTTACGAACGACGATTGGATCATCGCGCTTCAATTCGAGCAGGTGTGCAGCATTTCCCTGGTTTACCGAAATCTCGAGCCGTCCAAAGCTGCTTATAATCGCTAAACACTCTCCAACTTTAGACTCAGCGTAAGAGCGATTGAGCCGATTAATCTCGACATTTCCTGCCTGGATGACAAAATTTTCATGGACGATTGTTGATTCGAGGATTTCACGGGAAATGTTGGTGATTAGGTTGCCGAAACGATCGATCCAGATGACGCGCCCGATAACTGAGGTCTCTGTCACTTGAGCCATAGAGCTAGACAGTCGCACGAAGTCGTTAACCGCACGCCCAAATTCACTTAGAGGAATCCCGCGTGATAAATGCGCGGCAACAGGCGCGAAAATGTCCCTGCCATGAAAGGTATTGCTAATCTCAGGTAGGCAATAGACAGAATTGTCCACAACGGCAGCACGATATAAAACATCATCGTTGAGAACGTAGCTCAATATGCCGTTGTCTGGGCTGACGAAGTACGCCGTTTCTGTTTGGCAGACGATAGCCCTGCGCATACTACCAACACCTGGATCTACGACGACCGCATGGATACTTCCGGATGGGAAATAACGGTACGCTGAATCGATGATAAATGCAGCACCATGAATATCTTGAGGCGGAATTGCATGCGTGATGTCAACAATTTTAATTTGTGGATTGATATTCAGGATTACACCTTTCATGACGCCGACGTAAGGATCTCTATTTCCAAAATCGGTCGTCAGTGTGATGACGCCGGACGGAGAAGCATCAATTGTAAATCACCTCGCAGAGTTGACAAGATTTTCGAAAGTGTACCAAAAAGAAAAGCCATAAGCAAGACGAAATATTCGCTTGCACGACAACATACTCTGGGCTATAATACTGATGCCTTATCTCAGTAAGTTGAGTGGGGGCTCAAGAATAGGCAAGCTAGCGCGATTCGCTTAGATCTAAACTTAAATGAACTCGACGTCAGTTTAGTGTTTTAAGCGCATCTAATGGGAAGGTAGGCGATGGTATCTAACAAGGAAGAGTGTCAATTCAGAGCAACGGCTCCGTACTTCATGGTACGAAGTCTAAAAGCATCGCTGGACTATTATCACAACGTGCTCGGTTTCGATATGCCGCCGCTTTGGGGTGAACCGCCTTCGTTCGCAATGCCGTCCCGGGACAGTTTTGTCATCATGCTCAAAGAAGTTAAACAAGGCGCCGAGATAACAACTAACCGTGATCAAGGTGGTTATTGGGATGCATACGTTTGGATTAACGATGCCGACGCGCTATTCGCGGAATACAAAGAACAGGGTGTAATCGTTGACTATGAACCATGCATTCGGCCAGAGTACGACATGAAAGAGTTTGGCGTTCGCGATCCAGATGGCCACGTCATTGGTTTTGGACAGCACTACGAAGGGTGAACCTAACGGGATTCATCTGCTTTGTAATGTATTTGTAACAATCTTGACGCCTTCCGACATCGGAACCCGGACCAGTTCCGAGAATCCCTGCGGGGAAAAGGATGAGGAAATATACCCGCAGGTGACACGCGAGCGAAAACGACACGACGGATGGTCTCAGGTTAGAAGGTGAATCCCTTCGCGAAGCTGTCTACTCAATCACATTTACCATCGTGAAACACCAGGCATCTCCCTCCATTCCAGCTATGTGGTTTGGTCGTCGGTACCAAGAGAGGCTCCCTCTATACATCTTCTGCACCCTCTGAACTGACCAAAATCGACTCTCCAGCAAGTGTCCCGCAGCTGATATGGTGACGGTGGACATCACGCAGGCTACCAGCGAGTTTTTCATTTCAGCTAATATTGTGTGTCGGGAGTTAAGCATGCTGCATAGTCAAGCGGCGAATTCATGCTATTCGTGTCTATCAGAGTTTGTCCTGCGATTGTGGAGCGTCTAGTCGATGAATTTTGGGACTTTTTAGGTGGAGATGGCGTGTATCAGGATTTATTAGACTGTTTTGAAAAAGTTGGCATTGAATTACGACCTGAGATCGATCAATACTTTGAAAACTTTAGGAATTGATTCAAAACCGAAACAGGAGCAATAATGGGAAAAAATCTACCGATAACTGACTCAAATCTTTACCCCATCCACGGCAAGGTACAAGCGGAAGAGCGTCTCTCATTTGACGACGGTGTCACGCTCTATGAAAGCCCTGACATCACAGGCGTCGGGTATCTCGCCAACATTGTGCGAGAGCGCCAGAATGGGAATTTGGCCTACTACAATCTTAACCAACATATCGACTACTCGAATGTGTGTATTTTGCATGCACGCTGTCACTTCTGTGCGTTTGCGCGTAAGAACATAAAGACGGAAGGGGCGTGGGAGATGAGCGTAGATGAATTTCTTGACAAGGCGACGTATTCGATCGACCACGGTTGCACGGAAATTCACAGCGTCGGCGGATTGCACCCGAAGTTGCCGTTTGAATACTACCTCGACATGCTGCGTGGACTCAAAAAACGGATGCCGCAGGTCCATCTAAAGTTTTTCACGGCAGTGGAGATTCACCACTTTTCTCGGATATTCAAGATGTCGATTGAGGAGGTCTTGTTTGCGTTGCGTGAGGCGGGACTGGATTCGCTGCCCGGCGGTGGGGCGGAAATCTTCGCGGAGGAAACGCGGGAAAAAATCTGTCCCGGCAAACTGAGTGCAGAAGGGTGGCTTGAGGTGCATGACATCGCCCACCGTCTCGGTATTCCAACAAACGCAACAATGCTCTACGGGCACCTCGAAACGGTGGAAGATCGGGTAGACCACCTGATTCATTTGCGCAGACAACAGGACAGATCTGGCGGTTTTGTTACGTTCATTCCGCTTGCGTTTCACCCAGCGAACACGCGAATGGCGTACCTACCGAGCACGTCGGGGTTAACAGATCTACAGAATATTGCAGTATCCCGTTTGATGCTAGACAACTTCCCTCATATCAAAGCCTACTGGATTATGATTGGGCTGAAGGTTGCGCAGATCTCATTGAGCTATGGCGCAGACGATATCGACGGGACAGTGACGGAGGAGAAGATTACTCACATGGCTGGCGCGACGACACCCGAAGCTATCACCGTGGCTGAGATTGCCCGCTTAATCAGAGAAGTGGGAAAGATTCCCATTGAACGTGACACGCTCTATAACGAAATCATTCGAGAGGGGCATCAATGGTACAGAAAGGCCGCGTAAGGGTCGGTGCGGTTTCATACCTGAACACAAAACCTCTAATCTATCCACTCCTAAACAATTCCCAAAATCTGACCAATGAAGAGATTGATCTTTTCCTCGATTATCCCAGCCGTTTGGCTGACGACTTGAAAGCTGGCAACCTTGATGTGGCGTTGATTCCAATCATCGAGTATTTCCGGATCCCCGGCTATCGGATCGTTCCCAACATCTCAATTTCCTCTCGGGGGTCTGTCCGTAGCATCCAATTTTTCACCCATGTACCGATTGCCACCATCCGCCGCATCGCATTTGACACGAGTTCACGAAGTTCTCGCGCCCTTGTGCAGATTTGGCTCGCTGAGAAGTACCATCTCTACCCTGAGATTATTTCATGTCCACCTTCTACCGACCCACGTTCAGTGGATGCGGACGCGGTCTTACTAATTGGCGATGCTGCGATGAGATGGCGGTATCCAGCAGATTCTGCCTTAGATCTCGGTGCAGAGTGGCAGGAGTTCGTGGGCTTGCCATTCGTCTATGCATGCTGGGTGGCAAGGGAAAATGTCAAGCTCCGGAATGTGCCTCAAATCCTACAACGTGCTAAGCAAATTGGCATCAATCAGATTCCAGAAATTGCACATACGGAAGCTCAAAAACTCGGGTTTCCGGACGATATGTGTCAGGATTATCTGACTAATCATATATTTTATGACCTCGGTGAGCTGGAAATTGCAGGTATGATGAAGTTTTACGAACTTGCGGTTAAGTACGGTCTAGCACTGCCGGACATAACCCCCACGTTTGTGTAAGGCAAAGCTCAAATCTAAATGTTATACGTACTCTTGAGGTATTGTGCAACATGGTTGAATCGACTCTCTTTGATTCATCTTATGAAACCCGGAAACGTCCGCGGCTGAACCAGGTTCTGGATCAACTTCGTCCAATGTACTCGTCGGATGAACTGAAAGTCTTGCGCATTGACAGAATCAGTGAGGAGGTCCTGTCTCTGCGCTCCGGACGTGGGTTTGTCAATCGGGAAATTCTCGAAATCGTACTAGGCAATCTGTTAGAATGTGTGGCGCCCGGTTCGCACAACGCCCCGCATCCGTTGCACCAAGAGCGTGAGTTGCCAGAAGCAATTGAGGAAGTTGCAGACCAGCTCTACGCGATGATTACCCAATCCTTTTTGGCTGCTGGCGACGAAGACACTTTGGAAGACCGGTCACTACACATTACCTTTGCACTGCTCTGGGAACTTCCCCATTTCAAAATGCGCGCGCAATGGAATCGCTTCGCTTCCTTTAAAGACCCAGCCGTGTGGGATGCCTACCTCCTTCATGGCGGTGTTTCCCGCGAAAAACTCTCTGAACTTAATATCGGCGCACAAATAGACAAAGCTATCTCTGCAAGGGACTTTCAACCCTATCAAAGTGCCCTGAATCGTCTTGATTTGGCATATGCTTTTGACTATCAGATGCAACTGGTTATGAGTACTTATCCCGGTTGGCGGTTGCTCTTCTACCACGATGTCGCCCACGCTTTGACAAAATCGGGCTCCGTCGAAGGCAACCCCGATCTCTATCGAACCCCCGTACCTTTCTTGCCTCGTGCAATGTCTGAACTCGGAGGACGCTACTATCAGGCAGACCTTCACCCCGAAACCCAAATCGGCGACGCCAACTTTCTCGATCACCCTCACCGCGGCATCACCACCGGGCAAACTGGTATCATCGGGTCGGGCTGCGTTATCTATCCCTGCACGCTCGGGGGCATGAGTGTCAGAGTGAAGCAACGTCATCCCGTCATCGGCGATTTTGTACGGATTGGTACGGACGCGAGTTTATTGGGTCCTGTAAAGATTGGAAACCACTCTACCGTCGGACCTAACGCAGAACTCCATGGTTTTGTAGAAATCGAAGCTGGCTGTGATATCGGTTCCTCGGTGGTAATTGGTACCGTCAGAAACGAATTTGTCAAACCGGGCATGATTCGTATAGGACGAAGCGTCCGTGTCGGTGACGGCACAATTATCGAAAACATCTCCGCAATCGATCTCATTATTCCGGATAAGGCAGAGATCCCCGCACGCAGCCATATTGCTAACGATGGCTTTGGACATCCCAGATACTTGGTGTAAAAGTGCTCATGGTACGATTCGGCAGAAGAATTTAATCGTTAATTTCGCAAGCTTAAACCTTTCGGCTTGCATTTTTTCTCAACTTCCTATACAATGCAATGCAAATGAAAAAGGGAGAGTGAATCGTATTGCGGAATCGAGAGTCCTTGAGCGTTCCGATACAGGATCATGCTGAAGCACAAGTGCTCTTTGGTCAAGCGGATGTTTTTCTAAAAATTGTCGAAGATAGCTTTAAGGCCAAAGTTATTCTGAAAAGTGATGGCTTGAATATTGTCGGCAATGATTCCAAAGATGTTCGCCGTGCAGGGAAGACGTTTGAATCGCTGCTCAATCTTGTTCGAAGCGGTCAACAAATCGACGCGAGCGATGTCAAACACGCGGTGCGGGCTTCGAAAAGCGAGATACTCGTTCAGTCGGAAAACACAGCAGGAGCAGCGATTCCCGTATTTTCCAAGCGTGGAACTGTGCGTCCGAAGACCCCTGGACAGAGACGTTATGTGGAAGCGATTAAGTACCACGATCTTGTCTTCGGGATTGGTCCGGCAGGAACGGGGAAAACCTACCTTGCAATGGCAATGGCTGTTTCAGCCTTAAAAGGTGGACAGATTAGCCGAATTCTTTTGACCCGCCCTGCTGTTGAAGCAGGTGAGAAGCTCGGTTTTTTGCCTGGTGACATTGCTGCGAAGATTGACCCTTATTTGCGGCCTTTATACGATGCGCTTTACGATATGATACCCCCTGAATCCCTTGAGCGTTATATTGAGCGTAATATTATTGAAGTTGCTCCGCTCGCTTTTATGCGAGGTCGTACTCTCAATAACTCTTTCGTTGTTCTTGATGAAGCGCAAAATGCAACCGTTGAGCAGATGAAGATGTTTCTCACTCGGCTCGGTTATGATTCCAAGGCGGTTGTCACTGGAGACATCACCCAAACGGACTTACCTTTCGGCAAGGTGTCGGGGCTTGCTGACACTCAATCTGTGCTCTCCACCATTGAGGGAATCGCGTTTATCTACTTTTCAAGCGAAGATGTTGTTCGACATGAGCTAGTTCAACGGATTATTGAGGCTTACGAAAGTCGTGAAGTTGGTCCATCCCAAAACCCCAACCACTCTGAGGAAAATGAACGTCAAACCTGAACAGTCGCTCCGATGATTATCACCAGCAATAACAGTCAGAACCCCGATTTGGATGAAACAACTATCTGTAACGCGGCGTTGGCATCGTTAAGAACGCACGGCTTGGAAGATTGCGAAGTAAGTATACTGTTAACGGACGACCTTGAGATTGAAGCCCTTAATCGGCAATATCGTCATATTACCGCGCCAACTGATGTGTTAACCTTTGCGATGCATGAGGGCATTGATGGCGATCTACACCCGCAACTGCTTGGCGATTTGGTAATATCTGTTCAGACTGCTCAGCGCCAAGCCGCTGTCCAACACCATTCCCTCGAAGTTGAACTCGCCTGGCTTACTGTACATGGCATGCTTCATCTCCTCGGCTACGACCATCAAACTCCACAAGAAGCTGAAATTATGTTCGAGAAACAGGAAGCGATTCTCCGACTAATTTAGTTACAATCAGCACGCAACTTTGTTCTGAGAGCGCAGTTTTTCACTTTGCATGATTTTGAAAGCTCAACTTTAGGAGTGTGATTTCACACTTGGACGACATAGACAGTATCCTAAAACTGGTTAGTTTGCTTGCTCTGTTTATCTTAGCAGCGTTTTTTTCTGCCGCAGAAACGTTACTTAGCCGACTGACCAGGAATGATATTCTGAATATAGCAGAAGCGGGTGGCAAGCGGTATGAAATCTTGGCTTCTCTCCTTCGGGATTCACGGAGATATTCAGCGACGATTATCATCGCCAAGAGCGGATTAATCGTCGCTATTGTTGTGACATTTATGTCCATGGTCAATGTTGGGCCTCCGGTAATCAGGAGTGTTATTGGGGCGATTCTTGCCGCAGTTGCCATTGTAGTCATCACCGAGTTTATCCCGAAAAACTATGTACGAGGAAGTTCAGAGAATTCAACAATTCATGCCTTACGCTTTCTGCGAATTACCCATTGGATTCTATATTTTGTAATCAAACCATTAACCTTGCTTGGATACTTCGGTGTGCGCATCCTGGGTGGAAAGGTTCAAACTGAACAAGACAGTATTGTTTCACCAGAAGAGCTAGAAACAGTAGTCAATGTTGGAGATAGCCAGGAGATATTAGAAGCGGATGAAAGAGAGATGATTTCGCGTATACTCGATCTGCCCGACATCGTCGCGCGCGAGATTATCATCCCTAGAACAGATATGGTATGCTTAGAGGTTTCCACTTCTGAGGAAGAAGTTCTCAGGACAGCGATTGGGTCGAGACATTCCCGAATTCCTGTGTACGAAGAAACAATCGATTATATCATCGGCATCCTTAATGTGAAGGACATGTTGGATTATTGGGCTGAAGGCAAGCCGATAGATTTAAGGGCGCTCGTCACGGACAAACTCCCGTTTTTCACACCCGAAAGCAAAAAAATCTCGAATCTATTTCGAGATTTACGCGCTAACAAACAGCACATGGCAATCGTTGTCGATGAATATGGTGGTACGGCTGGCGTTGTTACGTTGGAAGATATTATTGAGGAGATTGTCGGTGAAATTCAAGACGAATACGATTTCGACGAGCAGGAAGAATGCTTTCCGTTGGGCGAAAATGTGTATTCGGTTGACGCGCGCATGAGTATAGACAATCTGAATGAAAAACTCGGCTCACAGGTAGAATCGGAAAATGTAGACACTATCGGCGGTTTTGTAGTCGATTACATCGGGAAAGTTCCTGAGCAAGGAGATCTATTTTCTTATCAGGGCATGGAGTTTACCGTATTGGAAGCGGATGAACGGCGGGTTAACCGGATTCAGATTCAGACCCTTAATATGAAGAAAGGCGAATCTAATCGGACTGAAATTATCGGACAGTAGGTTAATCTTTTCTATTCGTCAACGCACATGGAAGACATAACAAAGGAAGCTTGACAGGTTCTTAGTGATTATGATACAATCAGGAGTGCGATGCGTTGGTTTTTAATCCATCGGGGCGTAGCGCAGTCCGGCTAGCGCGCCTGCTTCGGGAGTAGGAGGTCGGAGGTTCAAATCCTCTCGCCCCGATCCACAATGTCATGGGACAATGGCTCGATTGATCAAGCGGCCTATTGTCCCATTTTGTTATGGTAAAATGCCAGTCCAAAAAACACTTGCGATTGTCATTCGATTTTTTCCTCTCCGTGAATCTGACAAAATCATAACATTTTATACAGCTGATTTTGGCAAGATTAAAGCTGTCGCCCGAGGTGTCAGGCGCCCGAAGAGCCGTCTCGCAGGGGGACTTGAACTCCTGAATTACGGAACGCTAGTATTTTTTGAACGTCCGAATAAAGATCTCCAGACTGTCAATGACTTTGATTTAATTAGTTCCTTTGAAGGAATTAAAGCGGATTTCGATCGGACAACCTACGGCTGTTATCTAGCGGAGCTAATTGGCGCAATTGAGTCCGATCATTCAGTGAACCAACGGATATTTCATCTGCTACAACACGGATTTGAAACGTTAACACACGTTCATGATATTGCGTTATTTGCTCGCGCTTTCGAGTTACAATTGCTTGGCTTAGCAGGTTATGCACCTCAGCTTTCCCATTGTGTGGCTTGTGCCCACGTTTTTCACGATGCAACGTTGCATTTTAGTTCCCGCTTCGGTGGACTACTCTGTGTGGGATGTAGAGATCGTGATGCAAGTGCACTATCGATTTCACGAGGAAGTTGTCAGTTAATGCGGCAACTGCAAAAATCTAGTCTATCGCGTTTGGGGCGGTATCGGGCATCAGTTCTCAATCATCGTGAGCTCAAGTTTGTGCTTGCAACCTTCGTCTCGTATTGTACTGAGCGTGATTTGAAAAGCTTAAAATTCATTGACAGCCTCAATATGTAAAAATAGCTTGTGCATTAGGTTATCGTATAACACTCATTAGAGAAGTAGAATGGCAATAATATCCCCACGCATTACACGTCACGTTTCACACATCATGTCTTAATTTCTGCATCTGTATCGGATCGAAAGGAGTTTGAAAATGAAATGCAGGTTTCTCCTGTCTATCAGTTTCGTATTGGTTATCGGTTTGCTCGCTGGGTGTGGCGAGAAAGAAGATGAAGACCTGCTTGATGCGCGAAAGGCGATGGATGATGCAAATTATGCCGTTGCTCGATCTGCGATACAAGCCGTGCTTTCGAGCAAACCCAATCACCTCGAAGCCCTATCACTACAAGCGTTGCTTCGGTTACGCGCAGCCTCAGGTACAGGCTGGAAAACGGAAGCGATTGACTGGCACAGCGCGATAGAAAAAATTCTCGGTCATTTACAACCCCTGAAGAATGAGATTGAAATATCGGAGTCGCTTGAAGATCCGGATTCGGATGAGTTGGATGAACTGGAATGGCTTATTCGATCTCGAAATTCGATTGTTGGCATCTTTGCTAACCAACTAGCCGAAGCCGTTGAGCAAAACCCAAAGCTACTTTCAGCTTTAGCGAGTCAAGCAGATTCCGAAGTCACCGCGGTGCTGTTGGAGGCAGAAAACTGCTTTCATCCAAAGCATCGTCAAGCCTCATCCACACTAATCCAGCAACTTAATAATAAAGAATTGCTTTACAATCTGTTGCTGGATGAGATTCAAAACCCCGATGCCGCAATAAGAAAACAGGCGATTAAGCATTTAGGAAACCTGAAAGATCCGAGACTCATTGGGGAACTAGAATTCGTTCTGAAGAAAAAAGACGAATCCCCAGAGGTGCTGTACGAGGCGATTGTGGCTCTAGAAGGGTTAAAAGACCAGCAAATGATCATCCCAGCACTGAAGCTCGCAACAAGAACTAACGTGGCACAAGTACGTATGCTAGCCGCAAAGTTGCTCGGTCTACTGAATGCCAAAGATTCCATAGCAGATCTAGTCCAGTTGCTCGCAGATGCCAATGAATACGTCAAAAACAGCGCGATGATCGCCTTGATCCAGATTGGGCCGTCATCAATCAATCCTTTGATTGCTGTATTAGACTCAGGGGCTGAAAACGTAATTCCAGAGGAATACGACGACCCAAATTTCAGAAATGAGTATCAGTACATTGCGAATGTCTATATTGATACGGACCGGCTGAAAAACCGTCGAATCAGCACCCAAGCCGCAGCGATTCAAACGCTTGGTGCCTTAAGAGCTAGGAAAGCTGTTGGGCGGCTAGTCAATCTTTTTGAAGATGATGATTTACATGGAGATGCGGCCAGTGCGTTGACCGCAATGAAGGAAGTTGCTGTTCCCCACCTGATTCAAGCACTACGTTATCCGTCGTTTAGTGTCAGCGCTGTGTTCCAGAACGATTTAAACAACGGAAACATCTCAGAGAATTTGCAACGGGCGTTGGAAAATCATGGCATCTCCCTTTCCCAAAATGCCTCCATTTTCATTGAGGAGGAAGGCAGCAAATGGTTGATAACTGAAAAAGCAAAGCATAAAAAAAGTACATACACTGTCAGAAAAGAAGCGGATAACCTAATAAGTTCGAGAGACATTGTCAGGATTCGGACTGCTGAGGTGATGGACAAGATTGGGGATTTGCGAACGTTAAACTCTCTCAGCGAAGCCCTAAAGAGCGATCCGAGAAAGGAAGTCAAAGCGGCAGCGGCTAAGTCCCTTGGTACAATGAAAACCCCTGGCAGGAATAACATCGCTGTTGATGCACTGGCTCAAGCCCTGAATCTAGATGATACAACTGCGACTAACGCTGCCATTGCACTCGGCCATATCAACATTAATAATGAGCGAGCAATCCGCAAACTCATTGCAATGGCGATGGACAAACGTGGACGCGAGACGATTAGGCGGGCAGCACTTTCCGCATTAAGTCAACTCAAGCCAATTGAAGCCGTTCAGCCAATGATGCGGTTGATGTTTAGCGATGAAACTAGCGAAATCATTCGGAAAAAAGCGGTGACGGTCTTGGGAGAAATCAAAGCGCAAGAAACGGTGCCTGCGCTTTTATGGGTTTTGTCAACACGCTATGAAGACGTTAAGGATTTTCAACGACACATGAAAAGACAGCACAAGACCCTTGTAGAATTGGGTACTGCTGTTGATGCCTTAGGTATTCAATGGACGCCTGAATATCCCCAACCCGATTATCAAAAGTGGGGAGAGTTAAAGCCGATTCCGGGACCTGTTCGAAGCGAGGTAGCCATCTCACTTGGTAAGATTAAAGGAAAATTACAGTTTGCTAGCACTGAATTAGCGAAGTATGTCACCGATCTGAACAGTGGGAAGTTTCCAGAACATTTACGACAAGCATTTAAAAATAATGAAATCGCACTTTCTCAAAACCCCACTATTTCAGTCGACCGAGCAAGTGAAATTTGGTTTGTAACCGATAAGGAAAATCAGCAACGGTACCATTTCCGGAAAGTTGGGGACAATCTAAACATTTACACCCAAGGTGACGAGGTATTGGATGCGCTGTTCAACGCCCTAAAGGACGACGAGCGTGCATCTGTGCGTCGGAGTGCTGCGCTAGCTTTGGGAGAAATCAATGGAGAGTCCGTTATCTCCCCTTTGATAGATGCTCTTAAGAAAGATGAGCAAGGAATTGTGCGGCAGGAGGCTGCGGCTGCGTTCAGTAAAATCAAAGGAGAAAAGATTGTCGGGCCTCTGTTAACGTCGCTCAAAAAGGATAAGTTTGAGAAAACCCGTAAACAAGCGGCAATCACTTTGCGTGATCTGAAGCAAGAATTAGCAGACGGTGGGTTGGTCGATGTGCTGAAAAAGGGCTTGGGGCCTTTTGAAGAAAAGCATGAAGTCCAATCCGTTATGAATGAGGTGATTACGACCCTTATCACGGATGGCAATCAGTCTACAGTCAATTTTCTGCTTGATGCGCTGGAATCCGCGGATGAAGATGAAGAATGGATACGCTGGGCAGTTGTGCATACAATCGGAGAAATCAGGGCAAAGTCAGACAAGATAAAAATGACGGCTGTGCTGCATCAAGATATGATGGATGCGATTCGCCAAGAGTTGGCACATCAGAGCTACCTTGTTCGCAAGGAGGCAGTTGCTGCGCTTGGAAAACTAAAAGATCGAAAAGCTGTTGCAGACTTCATCAAGGTGCTTGAAGATACGAATGAGTCTAAGTCAATTCGAGCGACGGCTGCCACGTCATTGGGGATGTTGCTTGACGAGCATGCTTCCGCCCCACTCCTTGCTGCGTTAGATGACGAGCATGCTGAAGTTCGATTGCAGGCTGCGACGGCGTTGGGCGTTATCAAAGACGCCAACGCTGTCAAAAAACTAGTTGAAATTCTCCAAACCCCTTTAGAAGATACATCAGTACGAGCGGCTTGTATAACTGCGCTTGGATTGATTGGCGACAACAGCTCGGAAGTAGCAATCCTACACATTTTCAGAGCAGAAAACGGAACTGTCTACAAGAGCGCAATCACGGCACTAGGAAAACTCAAGAGTAGCGGAGCCGTGACAGAATTGATAGCAATTCTCGAAGATCGAAGCATGGAATCAGACACCCGTACAAAAGCCGCCGATGCGCTCGCTGCAATTGGAGGTAGCCGCGCTGCTGAATCAATAAGCAGACGGCTCGTTGACGACACAGAATATGGAGTGACAATAACACCGGATACATTCACCCACAACCCGATGTTTGAAGCGTTCGTCAAAGCTTCCAAATCGTTTCAACTGCCGGGGTTCGTTGCGCACAAGATGATTGAGCGAATTGCGCGGAGTAAACCTGAAAGTTGGCCTATTAAGGCTGCAGCCGCTAATGCACTTGGAAGGTCCAAAACTCCAGAAGCCATATTGAGGCTCAGAGAACTGCTGACTGACCGGAGAATAGGAGTCCGTCAATCGGCAGCACTTGGCATTGGTGAAGGCAAACTTCGAGAACTCCAAGATGAAATAGTGAAAATTATGAAAGGTGAAACAGAAGCAGATAAAGATGTGCGGCGCGGGGCAACGCAAGGTGTGGGTGAATTTGCAGATCCATCCACGGTGCCAGATCTAATCGCAGTATTCAACACTGAGACCAATCATGAGGAGATTCGTCGCGATGCTGCAATTGCGCTTGGAAAAATAGGGACTGACGCCGCCGTATCCGCATTGATACAGAAACTACAAGCTCTTCCGACCGGTCCAATGACTAAGAATCTGAGACTAGACATAATTAAGGGGCTTTCCGCATCCAAGCATCGAAGCGCTATACTTGTGCTCGAAAAGGTTTTGAACGATGAAGATCCTGAGATTCATTTCTGGACAGCAGATGCCCTATTCCAAATTACCGGTGAAGGGCATGGGTATCACCGTGCGGGCTAGACTGTAATCGTGGGGCGATTGAAGCGAGAAGAGCAACCGAACGAACAATTACCGTAAATGCGCCGAAGCTGATGGATTTAAAGCTTACGGTATTCATATGGCTGCTGCGAATTAGGATAATGGCCATGTTCATTTCTAATCAAATCCCAGGGCGAGTTTACAAGTCAACAGAGTGGATTAATGCATCTTCTATACTCCCGATTGCTCCGTTGTGATACGCGTGAGTGGTTACCCGAACTTTTAGTCTTCACATTCGGGACGATTTTTATCTTCTACAACAGTGACTTCCTTTAGAAAATCCAGGGCCTTGGTATAGCTTCGACGTTTCAGATAGTGAATCAGCATTGGCGGCGCTGTTGATGCAATTTCTTGATGTATTTTCTCGATTTGGATAAGTGCTTCGATGATATTCTGCTTTTTTGCAATGCTGTCAAACATCAATTCCAGTGTTTGCTTCAGGGTTATTGTTTGTTCTGCTGTCATGAGGTACCTCCACAAAACGTTAATCGAGACTCTAAACCCGTTAAGATTTTAAATTATACCGCATCATTCATATCCCGTCAAAACAATTCTCTTCCACTACCACTGCATGAACATCTTCGGATTTTTTTGTTAGGACCGCATTGTTGACTAGGGAGAAACCATGAAAAACATTGGTGTATTCCATGTCATCACCGATACAACCACCCAAACTCGATTCACCCATTACCAGTTAGCAGAGATGGCAATCAAAGGAGGCGCCGATACCATTCAGTTTCGGCAGAAAACTGGGACGACCCGTCAGTTGATCGAAACTGCGCAAGGACTTCAATCCATTTGTAGGCAGTACGGAATTCCCCTAATCGTCAATGATCGAGCGGATATCGCGATAGCTGTTGAAACAGCAGGAGTACACTTTGGGCAAGACGATCTACCAATTGCAATCGGACGTCGATTTTTCACACAGAAGACAATCATCGGTGCTTCTGCGCGTACCCAAGAACAGCTACTGCAAGCCGTCACAGATGGTGCAGACTACATTGGATTCGGGCCCATTTACAAGACATCTTCGAAACCGGATGCCGAATCTCCAAGAGGTTTGGAGGCGCTTCGAAAGATATCTGAAATTGCTAATTGCCCTGTCATTGCGATTGGCGGCATCACTGCTGATACTGCTTATGAAACCATCCGTGCAGGAGCGCATGGAGTCGCTGTCATTTCAGCCGTGTGTGCACAACCGGATCCAGTTTTAGCAACACGCCAACTCCTTGCTGAGATTGAGCGTGCAAAACATGAGTGATACAGCATTCCAACGTTACCTACCTGACTAAGAAAGATTTAGTTTCTCAACACAGAATTCGTATTAGTTGTTTTGCTTTTTGCTGTCGGGCGTCGAGAAAGTTCCATTTTCGTTATACACGAATTGATGAAAGGGGTGTATGAACTCACGATATGCAAATTAAGCCGCTAATTTCCCCAGACGAATTTGTAGGACTAGAAGGTGTCACACATCTATGTGTGGGCGGTGAGGCGCCCTGGCTTAAAGCTCAGGAATTGGTGTACGCAGACTTTGCTCGATTGAAGAGTGCTGGTTCTAACGGACGGGCAGAGATTTACGCGCGAGGCGAGCGATGCAGAGGACGGATGGGCCTACTCTGGAAGGTTTCGCCGGATAGGATTGCATTCATGCCATCAGCGACGGAGGGAATGAACTGGTTGGCGCGTGGCGTTGACTGGCGATCGGGCGATAACGTAGTGACAACTAACTTGGAGTTTCCGTCGGTAGCCTACGCTTGGAGACGCCTCAAATCTCAGGGAGTAGAAGTTCGGTTTGTGCCTCACCGCAACTGGATTGTGCACGAGGAAGACTTGCTGGAGGCGGTAGATGCCCGAACTCGGGTAATGGCAGTAAGCCATGTGAGCTTTTATACAGGACAATGTTTGAACCTCCAACAACTGTCGGATGGAGTGCAGTCGATGGGTGCGCTTTTTGCAGTTGATGCAACGCACTCATCAGGAGTCTTGAGCGTACCTGTGGAGTTAACAGATTTGACGGTTAGTAGCAGTTATAAGTGGATGCTCGCTACGCATGGGGTCGCACCTTGCTATTTAAGCACACGGGCGGAGGAACAGGTTGAGGCTTCTTGTTTTGGATGGCGTAACCTAGAAATATGGCCAGCACAACAAGCCGAGCGGCTACCGGAGGCAGCAGAAAAACGCATGCCCTATCTCTTGGAGCCGGGGAATCCTGCGATGTTGGTGATGATGCATCTTGACCGGGCACTGGAGGTTTTGCTTTCAATTGGCATAGATCGCATTGAGCATCACGCCCGCTCTCTGTCCGAACAGGTCAGTGTTGGACTGGAGCATCTGGGATTTTCCGTTATCACCCTTCAGCGCCATGCCGCACGATCGGGCAATACCTGTTTTCGGAGTGAGGATGCTGAAGGTATTCAGAATCAACTGGCTGAGCAGGGAGTGTTGTGCTGGGGCGAATTTGGCCGTGTGCGGATTTCAACTCATGTCTACAATGGGAGTTCTGATGTTACATTTTTTCTTAAAGCGCTGTCAAAATTGTAACCAACTGAGGCAGAGGTTGAGATATTCTGTTTTCACCGAAAGCACGCAAGCCGGGATGTACCGACAAACCCAGGGAAAACACTTAACAGATTTCTCTGATGAAGAATATCAAAGCATACACGGTCGGCATAATCATGAACGGGGTAACCGGTCGGATGGGAACCAATTAGCATCTCCTCCGCTCAATCTTAGCTATCATTAAGCAGGGCGGACTGGAAATTGGCGATTCGGAAGTCATTTTGCCTAATCCGATACTAATTGGTCGCAATCCTGCCAAACTCGAGGAACTGTCTAAATTATCCGGCGTAGAAAAGTGGACGACAAATTTGGAGAACGCACTGTCCGATTCGGCTTTTCCCGTTTATTTTGATGCGCAGACTACTTCAATGCGGGTCGATTCGGTGCTAAAGGCGATTGCTTCCGGAAAACATATTTATTGTGAAAAACCAACGGCTGCTACTACTGACGAGGCTTATAATTTATACCAACTTGCGGCGAAAGCGAAACTCAAAAATGGTGTCGTTTAGGATAAGCTCTGGTTACTCGGCATGAAAAAATTAGAACACCAACTTAATAAGGGGTGCTTAGGCAGAATTCTGTCGGTTCGCGGGGAATTCGGATATTGGGTTTTTGAAGGGAACACTATTCCCACACAGCGACCTTCTTGGAACTATCGTCAAGAGAACGGAGGTGGGATTATTCTAGATATGCTCTGTCATTGGCGTTATTTACTCGACAATCTTTTTGGAAATGTTAAAGCAGTTTCCTGTTTCGGCGCGACACATGTTAAAACTCGTTGGGCTGAATCGGGAAAGCCTTATCAATGTACTGCTAAAGACGCCGCATACGCTACTTTTGATTTGGAAGGCGAGATTGTGGCTCAATTCAATTCATCTTGGGCGGTACGAGTAAGGCGTGACGATTTGCTGACCCTTCAAGTTGACGGAACAAAAGCCTCTGCCATTGCCGGATTGCTGGATTCAACCACTTGGCGGAACCCCGTATTCCGTTTGGAATCCCGTTATCGAACAACCCATTGATTTTACGGAAGGATGGCTTAAAGTTACGGATCAGGAAAGTTACGACAATACATTTAAGGTGCAGTGGGAACTTTTCCTCAAGCATGTTGTCAAAGATGAACCCTTTCCCTGGGATTTTTTGGTAGGTGCAAAGGGCGTGCAGTTGGCTGAAAAAGTGAGGGAATCTTGGAAAACGCGAGCTTGGGTCAATTTGCCTGCACTTAAGCCGGTGTGATACCGAATTTCGTTCTTGGGTTGCAATAGATTTGCATCTATCCTTCTTGTAAGGCATATAGAGTTGGAACACACACGCCTTGGAGGCGATAACAGACCATGGAAATACCACTGACGAAAATTGACGAATATCAATGGCGCATTCCAAAAAGCTATATGCAGGGGATGCGTGTTGATGGGATAGTCTATGCGAATGAGAAATTGCTCCAACAAGCTAAGAGCGACGAAGCGCTACAACAAGTTGCCAACGTGGCGCATTTACCGGGAATCGTTAAGTATTCACTTGCGATGCCAGATCTGCACTGGGGTTATGGCTTCGTGATTGGTGGCGTTGCGGCGACAGATCCGCACGCGGATGGCGTCGTCTCTCCGGGCGGAATAGGCTACGATCTAAACTGCGGTGTGCGTCTAATACGTACTAACCTCGACATAAAACAGGTAGAAGGCAAAACCAAAAATCTCGTGGGGAAGTTATTTGACAACATTCCTTGTGGTGTTGGATCCAGTGGTAGAATACGGCTCTCCGTTCAGGAAGAAAAGGAGATGCTTACGAAAGGATCGCGCTGGGCGATTGAGCGCGAATACGGACATATCGAAGATCTTCAATTTACAGAGGCAAGCGGGTTTCTGTCATTCGCCGATTCCAACGCACCCAGCAAACGCGCACTAGAGCGTGGGAAAAATCAACTCGGCACGCTCGGTTCCGGGAATCACTTCCTAGAAGTTCAAGTTGTTGATCGAGTTCTCTATCGTGAAGCCGCAGAGGTTATGGGGTTAACCGAAGGTCAAATTTGTGTGATGATCCACACGGGTTCACGTGGTTTCGGCTACCAGGTGTGTGACGAGCACGTCAAGACATGGATTGAGGTTGCCCGTAAGTATGGAATCAATCTCCCCGATCGCCAACTCGCAGCCGCGCCAATTAAATCAAGAGAAGGAGAAGACTATATCGCGGCAATGGCTTGTGGCGCAAATTATGCTTGGAATAATCGTCAGTGCATCATGCACTGGGTGCGTCAGATATTCATGGCTTTCTTTGATGCTAGCGAAGATGAACTAGGTCTGGAGCTAGTTTACGATGTTGCTCACAACATTGGGAAATTTGAGAAACATCTCGTTGACGGTGTGGAACGTGAACTGTTCGTACATCGAAAAGGTGCAACGCGAGCGTTCCCACCCGGTCATCCTGAAATTCCTGAGAAGTACCAGAAAATAGGGCAGCCTGTCCTGATTCCCGGCGACATGGGAACCGCATCTTACGTCCTCGTTGGCAGCCCATCGGCAATGGAACAGACTTGGGGAACAACCTGCCACGGCGCAGGACGTATGCTATCCCGTCGTAAGGCGGTGGAGTTGACAAAAGGTCGTGACATTGCTCAGTATCTTGAAAAACAGGGAATTTTCGTGCGGGCTGTAGGCCGCCGAACACTCCACGAGGAAGTTCCCGAAGCTTACAAAGATGTCGATGAGGTTGTCAGGGTTGTTGATGCGGCGGGGCTCTCACGTCGTGTCGCGCGCTTGCGTCCAATCGGTGTAGTAAAGGGCTAATAACCTTTAGTATTCGTCAAAATTCACGACCTTCCAGTGACCATCAATTAATTCCGTATAAAGCACAGCATTGCGAGACGGAATCGAGTTTTCTGCGTCCTTGATTATCAGTCGATACCTGAAAAATACTCCATTCTGTTCAACGACGCGGTCCACCTCTCCACCGGATATTGTCATTATCTCGCCATCACGGGTTTTAATTGTTATTGTTGTAGGTGCGACAACTTCATTTCCTTCAACTACGCCAATGATTTCTATCCCGTTCTTGAGCCGGACAACGCTTTCATCATAAAACCTTTTCCCGGTCATTTTATATTTGATTTTCGGTTGGGCTTCCGGCGCTTCACCCGGTTGCCGGACATCTCGCAATAACTCGATTTCTGATTTTAACTTCTCTTCAGCCAACGCTGCGCTCAAACGCAGGGCAGCTGTCTGGTTCGCTCGCAGATAGTAATTATAGACAAAATCATCAGCAACGTCTTCAGGCGAGTTTCTATCTGAACAAGCAAACGTAATCGTGAACAATATGAGGCAGAAGCTAATCGATAACCTTTTCATGCCATATTCCTGATACTTCACGTTTGGATTTGGCTCCAGAATAGTGGATTAGTAATAGTTAAATCAGATTTCTAGCTCCGAGTCAAGGAGCAGGAAAAATTGTACGATACTTGCACAACAAGATTCATGCTCTTCTTTGTAACACCAAAAACCCTCTATTTCCACAGGGATTGAGCTGAGGTGCTCGTATACTTGTTGTACCTGTCGATATAGTCTTCCCGGGGCGGGGTGAAGATATCCAGAACGTGCGCCGGACCTTCTACCACAATCCCCGAGTGCACCACGTCAGGGGGAACAATGAAAGCATCCCCTGCTTCCATGAGGCATTCCTCCGAACCAATCTTAAACCGCAACTTCCCCGATAATACTATACCGGCTTGCTCGTGTGGGTGGTTGTGTGCAGGAACCTCACTCCCTTCTTCCATTTCAAGGAAAGAGAGCTGTAGATGTTCGCCGGAGACGATACCACTAAGCGCGCCCGGGAATAATTGCATTCTAGGTAGTTTCTCAGAAGCGATAAACGGCATATTTCCCCTTTCTCTTTCTATGAATGTTACACGGACAAACAGAGTGGTATGTGTTGACCGGAGAGACCGGGCGCCCCATCTCTGACGGTGCCAGAATCTCAACTTCGAACAAGATATCTAATTAAGTGAGGTAATGGCAACCGTGCCAGTAAGCGGTATTGCTCTCGGCAATGAGGAAGAATGATGATGCACTATCTTCCAGTCGCTCCCTTCGCGTTTGAAAATGTTCGTCGCTTGAGCAAAGCCTATGCTCATCTGCCCACCGGCAAGAGTGTTATTTGTTTCTAGACACGTCATCCATGCGAATTGTTGATCGGCATAAATGGAAACTTCACTCGGGTGAATATCCATTTGGCTTGTATTCCGCAAAATATTCTCCCAACTCTGGCAGATTTTGTTCCAACCGGTGAGTGGTTCCCAACCCGGGTGAATGCACTGTACCCAATCTACATGCAGCCAAACTGCATCCATTATGTCGGTACTCAAATGGTGCATGGCTCGATAAAAGTTTACGTTTGCTTGTTCAACTCTTTGCTGTTCCATCATCGATTTGTTCACTTTCTTTTGCTGTGTCTTGTTCTGCTTTCTTCAATTTTTTCTTAAGTAGCTGCCGATTGAATCCTCTCCGACCCTTCCAACCATCATAAATCGCATAAATCCAGAAGGTAATGCCTTGAATAAAGCCACTAATTTTGAACTTCCAAGATGGGCGATACATTAGCTTCTTGACGGCATAGATGTTTAATCGCCCATCTATCTTCCTGACAACGTATGCGCGATTGCCATGTGTGATTATCCACCGGCTGTTGGTCTTTTTTGTCAAGATTACAGCGTCCTTAGAGAGTAGGATACCGTTATCCTTAAATGTACGTCGCAATTTCTCCGAGAAATTTCTATTGTCTAAATCCTTTTGGAACATCAATCCAATGTAAAATAGCAAATTATCGTCAAATGTGTATAAATGGTAATCACGCTCCTGCTTTACTTTTGCCTCCGTTGCAACAAGTTGGGACTTTTCTGAATCTTCCTGTGTCTCTATCTCAGCTTGCCGAGTTTCCCACCATGTTTCAAGCCCATCCAAGCGCAACAAGTCACGCCAATCATTTACTGGAATCGAGCTGATGTAAATTACCGCGCATGCAGAGAGAACTCCCAGAAATAGAATCACACCTTTCAGCGGTTGACGCAGATAGAGTTGTCCCAGTCCTGGAATCATCGATAACAACATCGCGAGGTACGATCGCTTCGCGGCACTCATCCCTACTACTTCGACCTCCCCTTGCATCAGTCACTGCGGGCAACCAGATAAACACCGATACAGATTACAATCGCCCCGATGATTCGAATCTTGGACATGGATTCTTTAAGAAATAACCACGACAGAAGAATTGATAAAACATAGCCGAGGCTAATCATTGGGTAGGCAACACTCAGTCTAACGCGCGATAAGATAACAAGCCAAACCATCGTTGTAACTCCGTACACTGAAATTCCCCCAATGACGAATGGGTTCAGAAAGGCTTGGACCAGCTTGGGAATTGCGTCTTTCAAAGACTGAACCGGCCCCACGGAGATCATTCCTCGTTTGAGTAGCAGTTGACCAATGACTGTTAATAACACATTAATAAGGAGCAATAGGACAAGTCTAAAACTTAAGCCATTATTCATCAGCAGGTATATTCCCTCTCTTCAGATGATGTCGCGGATGACGTAAATCGGCTTTTTCTGGGATTCGTGGTATGTCCTGATTACCAGTTCTCCCAGTAGCCCCATCGTGATGAACTGGATGCCTGTGAACAGAAGAAGCACACCAAAAATCAGCATTGGCATACGTTCAATTAGGCTAAATCCACGCTCGCCCGCTGCGGCGTAAAGGTATGACAATAAGCCTGATTGAACCCCTGCGGGGAAAAACAACTTGCCAATTGAAAGATAACCGCAGATACCTATACCTGAAAGGGAGAAGATTAAGCCAACCAGACCGAAAATTTGGATTGGGCGAGTTGAATAACTCATTAGAAACTTAACTGTGATGAGATCCAAAATGACCCGAATTGTACGAGAGATGCCGTACTTCGATTTCCCACGCGCCCGTGGGCGATGCATCACCTTGACCTCCGCGATTTCAGCGCCGATTAATTTCGCAAACGCAGGGATAAAGCGGTGTAGTTCCCCGTAAAGATTGATATTTTCGAGCACTTCACGCCGATAGGCTTTCAGGGTACAACCAAAATCGTGGAGATAAACACCCGTCATCCGTGAGATAAGTCGATTTGCAAGGATTGATGGTAGGCGCCGCAGGACAAATGCGTCTTTCCGACTCGCTCTCCAGCCGCTGACGATGTCGTAGCCTTCATCCAGTTTTTCAAGCAGCCTTTCTACGTCGAAAGGATCATTCTGGAGATCGGCATCCATCGGGATGATGACTTCTCCACACGCATAATCGAACCCCGCACTCATCGCAGCTGTCTGCCCGAAGTTTCGGCGAAAACGGATGGCGTGAATATTAGGGTGCATCTGTGCAATCTCTCGCAAAATCTCAAAACTGCGATCAGCACTTCCATCGTCGATAAAAATGATTTCATACGATTTCTTGAGTTTTGCAAGCGCATCTGTTAGTCGACTGTACAGCTCGTGGAGATTTTCCTCCTCGTTGAAAACAGGAATGACAATCGAAAGGTTAACTTTTTCTATATCGTTCTTTTGAGAATTGGACATGTTGAAATCAATTTCCTATACGCTCAACCTGACTCTACTGGGGCTGCGTTATCTCTTGAGCACCAGCCGTCCGAGTGCTTTGAAGTCGTCCACCTGTAAATAATTAAAATTTGAAATCTGTAAGCATGGCTCCGCATTCATTGTACAATAATTTCTCAACAAAGTAAATGGATTTGTTGAAGGCGATTGACGAAAGCTGGATAGCTGCCACAGCCGTTGTAGTCGTTTAGGCAATGAAAAGTGATGCGACATTTGGAATCTCTGATCGGGTACTGAAAAATGATATTTGACATTTACGATGGTGTGGAATATAATTGTACTTGTCTATTTGCTGGCGCCGTCAAGTTGTAGCTTGAAAACAAGTATTATGTATACGAAACAGGTTATCGATCATTATGAAAATCCCCGTAATCTCGGCACGATTAAAGATGCTGATGGAGTGGGCATCGTAGGTACACCCGCTAATGGTGACATGATGAAGCTCACAATCAAAGTCTCCCAAAATAAAATTCTTGACGCAAAATTTAGAACATTTGGTTGTGTTGCCGCGATTGCTGCGAATTCAGTCTTAACAGAACTCATCAAAGGGCTCTCAATCGAAGAAGCATTGAAAATTACAGATTCGCAAGTTGAAGCGGCGCTCGGCGAGCTGCCACCGGATAAAATTCGATACATTGTTCTTACCGAAGAAGTGTTAAAGTGCGCGATTCATGACTATGTTTCGCGCGCAAATGCGGAAGTTTAGAAAGGAGGGTGATTAATATGATCGCTGTAACGGAATCTGCCGCAAGAAAAACGCTATCATTGTTAGAAAAGGCAAAAACGGCAGAAGAATACGAAGCTGAGAAAGAATATGGCTTGCGTATGAAGGTTGTTGGCGGGGGGTGTTCCGGTTTTCAGTACGAGCTTGGATTCGACGAGCCGCGAAGTGGTGACAAAATCTTTGAATATTACGGGGCAAAGATATTTCTGGATCCACGCAGTACACTCTACCTCGCTGGCTCAACGCTAGACTACGCAGACGGCTTGATGGATTCGGGTTTCAAAATTACCAACCCAAATGCGAAGTCCACGTGTGGTTGCGGAGAATCTTTCAGCATCTAAGTTCGTTTTGATAAAAAAATCGGGCAAGGGGTTCAAATTGAGCCTCTTGCCTTTTTTTTGCCTAGAAATTTTGCTTAGATGTCGCATCTGATTTTTTACACGCTTCACTTTAGAGATTTTTCCGAAATGACAAGCGATTTTCATCATAATTACTCGAATTTGCTCGAAAAAGAATTCATGTAAAGGAGAATCGATCATCGCTTGATTTCAAGCGGCATGAAGTATGGGCGCACAAATGCTTTTTGGTTCTCAATACTTTTCACGTTTCACACTATAGCTGATGGACATCACTACCAAGGAACAGTAAGCTCTTGGGCCGATTATTAGATGTGCTGCTTAATCTTGTCTGCTACTTCCACAATCTGATTCATATCGCCCTGTTTGGGCTGCCATGGCAGAGCAAGCGAATCGTCTTCCCAACGCGGGATGAGGTGTAGGTGAAAGTGGAAAATAGTTTGGAATGCCGCGGGCTCGCTAGATTGGAACAAATTCAGCCCATCCGGATTCAAGGCAGTCTTGATGGCGCTGGCAAGCTGCGTTCCAACCTGCATAATCTTGCCAGCAATCTCTGTGTTGATGTCAAAAATATTTCGATAGTGCTGTTTCGGAATGACAAGGAGATGTCCCGGATTCGCTGGGTTGATATCCATAAAAGCGAGAAGCTGGTCTTCTTCGTAAACCTTCGTTGCTGGTATGATGTCGTGGGCTATTGCGCAAAATATGCAGTCCATAATTTGCCTCATTTCATGTTACTGTAGTAAAGGCGAAGCATACTTTCCTTCTTCTTCCTAACTATTCAGTTTAACAAACTTCACTCATGGGATCAAGCCTCTTTTGAATTCTTGTTGGAATCACAACAATTTGACCCAATTGGTGAAGAGGGGCAAAAGCCAATATTGCAAACGTCTGCACGCAGTGATATAATACAGCAAAGTTCGAATTTTTTTGAGTTGGCTCACAGAACATGCGAGAGGAGGATTGATGAGGATGAACAGAAAACGGTGGTTCTTCGGAACGACTATTTTTTCAGCATTTACGCTGATGATACTTACCTTTAATCACGCACAAAGCCAAAGTGACATGGTCAAACGCGGAAAATATCTTGTGGATGCGGTCGGCGCTTGCGGTCAGTGCCACACGCCACGTGCAGGGGCCGAACCTGACATGAATATGTATCTCGCGGGACATCCGGCAAATGAACCATACCCCGAGTACGACATTAGCTTGATGCAGCAGGGTATTTTCATGGTAAGTGCACGAACACTTGCTGCATTTTCTTTCCCCTTTGGAACAACCTTTGCCGCGAATCTGACGCCTGATAAAGAAACAGGGCTCGGTGAATGGACAGAAAAAATGTTCGTTAATGCAATGCGGACCGGATACCATCAAGGTGACAAAGGTAATCGAAGCATTCTCCCACCGATGCCCAAGGACGCGTATACACATATAAGCGATGCTGATCTTAAGGCGATCTGGGCTTATCTGAAATCAACCAAGCCTGTTAAGAATGAAGTCCCGGCGGCTCTCAATCGGTTGGGCAGACCCTTCTAGATGCCGAGTTAGAAACGAAACAACGATTCCTCATCTATCAGCATTCGTCAGTCAATTCCTTCACATCGAATTCATGCATTGAAGCACATTACCAACATGGATGTTCTTAACATGGTTTATATTGCATTTACGACCGGTTTGGCCTTCAGCGAAACGAAGGGCGCATTGACATCGTTGATGCCTAACACTAGGAAGTCATTTTGCTGGTGTCATAAGAATTAACTATTGCCAATTGAAGTCCTCTTTTTTCGGTCAATCCTAAAATCGAGAAAATAGAGTACGAGTTCTCATAAAACTTCTTTCCTGAGCATCAGGTAAATTAAGAATTGTTGATTTACCTTTTGTGACGCTTGATACGATATGACATCGGCGATAAGATTACACAAGGAGGCTGTACGATGGACAGATTCGTCATCAACGGTGGCAAACGGCTTGAAGGCACAGTATCAATTAGCGGTTCAAAAAACGCTACGCTTCCCATTGCCATTGCTGCAGCAATCTTAGCAGATGGCGCAAGCGTCATCCACAATGTTCCCCATCTCAGAGACGTTGAGACGTTATGCGGTGTCCTTGAAACGCTGGGAGCGACGACGAAGTACAAAAATGCCACACTCTATATCAAGCCGATAAATCGTCTCGCTTATGAGGCACCTTATGATTTGGTTCGGAAGATGCGTGCATCGATCTATGTTTTGGGGCCCCTAGTCGCGCGACTAGGGAAGGCAAAAGTCGCCTTCCCTGGAGGCTGCTCAATTGGGCCGCGTCCCATAGATTTGCACTTGAAAGGACTAGAGTACCTAGGGGCTAGAACAAAAATCGAAGGTGGTTACCTCACTACAGAAGCGAATCGACTGATTGGCGCAAAAATGGATTTGAAAGGAAGGTATGGGCCAAGCGTTGGTGCGACAGCGAATGTCATGATGGCTGCTACCTTAGCGAAGGGTACGACAATCATCCACAGCGCGGCCCGTGAACCACACATCATCGATCTCGCAAAGTTCCTTAATGCGATGGGAGCAGAGATTTACGGCATTGGAACTCCAGTTCTGAAAATACATGGTGTCAAGCAATTACGCGGGACTGAGTATACCGTCATCCCAGACGACATTGAGACAGGCACATTCATGGTGGCAGGTGCAATCACTAAGGGAGATGTCTTTGTGAAAAATGCACTCCCTGAACATCTTGGCGCAGTATCCGACAAGCTACTTGAAGCAGGCGTTCAACTAGATTGGGAAGAATGTGGAGTTCGTGTGACAGCCCCACGCCAATTAAACGCTGTCAATGTTCGTACTGACGCTTTTCCAGGTTTTCCGACCGACATGCAAGCACAGATAATCGGACTTCTCAGTGTTACTCCTGGAACCAGCACAGTTAGGGAAACTATTCATACAGATCGATTTATGCATGTCAGTGAGCTCAACCGTATGGGAGCCGATATTGACCTTAATGGGAACTGCGCCCTAATTCGCGGCGTCCCTAAACTCAGTGGAGCGCCTGTTATGGCATCAGATCTCCGGGCCGGAGCAGTTTTGGTGCTCGCTGGCATTGTGGCGGAAGGTGAGACGGTTGTAGCCCGCGTGTACCACATTGATCGGGGATATGAATCCATCGAAAGGAAACTAGCTGGTGTTGGTGCAGATATTGTCAGACTGTAGTACTTAGGTGTATTGTCCGCACTGGCAACCAACAATTATTCATTGTGAATCTTTTTTGCTGTTGACAAAGCTCGTGTTAGCCTGTATACTAGAAAATATTATCAATCGAAATTTAGCCTCTTGTATCACTAGGTGACTTTGCATTGGATGATTTTTAAATCTCAATTGTTCAGGAGAAAACGCATGAGGAAATTTAGAAATATCGCAACAGTTGTTGCTTTAATATTTGTGGTTGCATTGATATCCGGCTGCTCGGGTTGCGCTCCACCACCTGAACCTCAAAGTATGAGCCCAACGGAAGGGCCGGAGACAGGTGGGACAACGGTCAGGATCTCAGGCGACAAGTTTGACATGAAGAAGGGCGTGATTGTGACGTTCGATGGGAAAGCAGGCACAAATGTGAATGTTCCAAGCAAAGCTGAAATTACGGCGGTAACGCCAGCGGGAGCAGCAGGACAGTCTGCCGAAGTCGTTGTAATAAATAACGGTAAACCCGATCAGCCTGCGACATTGGGTCAGAAATTTGTGTACACGGATGCCACTCGGCCAAAAGTTGCCACGACAGAACCCTCTGATGGCGAAACAATATCTGAGTATGGAGATTCTCTCAATGTAAGAGGTACTGTGTCGATTGCCTTTGACGAAAACATTGATAGTCAATCAGGGTCTATAGCAGTTCAAGTTGATTCGACCCCGGATTCAATGAGTCAGGAATCCGGCGCAGTCTCGGGGAGTATCGGCGGATCCGAAAATATGATAACATTTACTTCGGACGCACCAATGCGGGCAGGACGGCAATACAGTGTTGCAGTATCCGGTGTCACAGATATGTCCGGCAACGCTCTTGCTGAATCTTACACGTTTAGTTTCATCATTTCTTCCCCAGAAAAGGTCAGCCGATACAGTGTTCGTAAAGGTGAAACCCTTACAATGGTTGCTGCTCGCCCAGAGGTTTACGACAACGCTAATCTCTGGTCGAGACTAGTTGAAGCCAATCAAGATGATTACGATTTTGACCGCGATCGAATTTATGAAGGACAATGGTTGTGGGTACCCCGCGGAGAAGCATGGGGGGATAATCCGCAGGTTGCCACAACGGGCCAGTAGTTAGCAGCCCATATGCTTTAAGCAATAGTCCTGACTTTAGCATTCGTATATGCGCGTTTCAGATTGTTTTCAGTCGAAGGAATTGAGTCGATTATTTTAAACATTTAGTGATTGTTAAGACATTCTAACTAAATTTTTTATTGCAAAGTTATTTGAAATGTGCTATACTTGCGCCGTTCGCGCAAGAGGAAGGGCAAAAATTGCTGTTTGTATTGATTTTTCAGCCTGACGCGTGTTAACTTGCAGTTCGGGATGGTGAACTGGAATAAATCATTATATGTTTGGAAGAGAATGTTGGCTCGCGCTTGCGTCAGTTGAGGGCGTTGGTCCAATGCGAATCAAGCGGTTACTAGATCGCTTTGGGACCATTGATAGCGTCTTTGAAGCTGCACTCCCCGAAATTGCCCGGCTGCCGCTTTTTAATCCTTTGTTGGCAGCGCGAATTTTCGCCGCTACATCAAATGGCTCCAAAATCGTCGTGTGTTCGCGTGTGGTTGGGGGCAACACCATCAGTTGAGTTGGGGCGCACGTCGTTTTATTCGGCGTGGAACATATCCAATTGCTCCCAATTGAATGAGTGTGTTGATGCTTTGTTAAACTTGAGATGCCTGAAAACTCAACACGCGTATGTAATTGGGTCAGCAGATGGAGCTATTCGAACAGTTATCCGCCTGCATGGTGAAAGAAACTTAATCGCCAATCCAAAAGCAAACCGCTAGACGACCAAATTTTTTTAGAATTATGTGAAGATTTTTCTTTACAAAAATTGCAAAATTTGGTAGACTATTAACCAACGCTTCAGGAGAAGTTAAGACTAAAGAGCGTTTGTCAGGTTGCCATGCTCTCATTGTCAAACAACCATTGAGTATCAATTATGAATATTGTTGTTTGAAGGTGAAGGCGTTTCCAACAGCGTTCTAAATGTTCTTGTTAACCATCTTCCCGCTAGGGAATACAAAGAATTTGATGTTGAAAACTGTATCAGGTTTCAAAAATTTGACACAGTCATTTTATCGTTCCTAAAATTTCCAATGAAGGACCAATGAAGGAGTAGACAAATGCAAAAACTGTTGAGAAGCTTAGCTGTTATAATGGCTGCAATGCTAGTTGTTTTTATGGTCGGTTGTGGTGGCGATGAAGGTGGTGAGGAGGATGGTGAGGAGGATGGTGATGTGGCACCTTCGGCGACCACTGCTAATACGGCTCCCGCAGCGGGCAGCGAAGTTGCCCCAAATGCGAGCCTCACGATTACGCTTGATGAAGCAGTTACCGCCGTGACGGTCAATGGTACGGCTGCTGCGGGTTCCGGGAAAACTTGGACCATTAATCTTGGGGTTCTTAATTTGCCCGCGGGGAGTGCAACTCTGAATATCGGCTGGACAAACAAAGATGACAGCGCCGGTGCAGGAGCGAGTGTCGCCTTAACCATACAAGCTGAGGCAGACACGACAGCGCCCGCCATTGATAGCAGTACGGTGAGTAATAATGACAAAGATGTCGACCCGGCAGGACTGAATACGGATGGCATCTCAATTACGTTCAGCGAAGATGTAACTGCAGGTGATATCTCAATCTCAATCGAGGGTGGAGATTCACTCAATTGGTTGGCAGATTGGAGTGCGAACTCCGTAACAATTGTTCCTGCAAAAGGCGCAGAACTTGGTAACGAAACATCATATGAAATTTCAGTTTCGACCGAGGACGGAAGCGCGAATAAATTGGATGCAACAATTTCATTCACAACTAAAAGCAAAGAATAATTGCAGTTTATATTTTACGCTTAAAGGTTCCAGTATGCAAAAAAGGACAATATGGATACGACATATTGTCCTTTTTTGTTTTTCATTCGCTTCGCCGAAGTTGAACGAATTTAATTGGGAGTGCTAGATAGTGCCCCATTGATTTTGTGTTTACGTGAAGGAAATCCATATTTGCCATGGTGCTGTGTATCCTACGACATGTTATGTCTGGTCTCGGAGCCCTTTGGTTCCTCTTATGGGCGATGAGTTGTTCACTGCGGTCACCTATGTCTCGGATTGATGAACAGCTTCCCAAAAGAGACCCTCAAAGTGCAATTGTCCATTATCTACAGATTATGCGAGCCAATCCCGGTTCGGAACAGGCTAGAACCGCGCATCTCAAAATTGGGATGATTTACGATAGACGGGCAGGTGAAGGTGAAAAGGCAATCAAGATTTTTGAGAAAATCGTCCAATCTTATCCTACAAGTTCACAGGCGGGAGATGCGTTGTGGATGCTTGCAAATCATGACTATGAAAACGGGAACTACGACACTGCTCAAAAGAGACTCCTTCAATTCATCCTGGATTTCTCCCAGGATTTACGAACACAAAAAGCGCGATTACAACTTGCCGATTGTTACATCCATTTGGGGGCGAACGCAGTTGCGCTCAAAACTTACGCAGATTATGAAGCCCGTTATCCCGCTGATTCGCGTATTCCTGACGTGTTGTTGAAGGTCGGAACAATTCATGAATCCCTTAAATCGTCAGAAAATGCGTTGATAACCTACCGGCGTGTAATTGATGAGTTTCCAAATGTGACGGAGGAACGCGAACTTGCTCAGCAAAGACTTCGAGCGCTTAGTGGATTTGTGTTTTTTGGGACCGAAACATCACCAGTATCAGCGCTTGAGTCGCTACCGCATAACGAAGATGAAACACCAACCCAGATTCGCCAAGTGGAGCCTAAGACATCCCTAAATCCAGGGGCTGAAATCGACAGTTGGGTTGCTTCCCCTACATTCGGATTCAATCCACGTTGTCTGTTGACGGCAAGCGGTCTACTTGAGGGACCAGACGTACGGGCAAATATGGCTGGAGACGGCGCTTTGCTGAATGATGTGATTTATAATCTGGGTTTAATGTATTATATGTCGGAAGATTACAAGCGTGCTGGCGCTTGTTTGGAAAAAGCCGTCGATCTCGAGGTTCGCGATACAGACCGTCCAAACCTCTATCTTAACCTTGGTATTTGCTATAAAGAGATGGCTGCATGGGACAAAACCAAGGAGATGTTCCGGCAACTCGCATCAGTAGATATGAACGCAATTGAACGGTTAATTGCCGCTGGTGAGAGCGAATTACAGATAGGAAATTGTCTGGATGGAGCTAAATTCCTGGAAAGTTTGCTAGGTATTTCCGATCAACACGATTCGCGCATCTCCCATACACTGCGTAATATCAAGAGGATGCAAGAAATCAAAGGGCGAGAAGAACTCGGGGAAGGAGACAGTGATTAAATCGCCGAAAAGAAAAGGTTGCGTGGAGCGTGAAATTTACGCTGAGAGCCCATAGTGTCAGTTCTCTAACCGACTGCCGACCGTCACTTACGTAGGCAACGGTTTTTCGGGTTTATCTTGTGTTCAAGTTTAACGGTTGTCGCAGAATATTGACCTGAGCAATCAACCGGGGAAAGGTCGTACACGTAACAACTCGGGATTTCATTTTTGGGACAGGTGGGTTGAAACTCACAAAGTTGTACACATTCTTGGCAAGCAAGTTATCGCTGTGGTATTCCAATATCTGCGAATTATTCGCGATAGATATGCGTTCCTTAGCGGTGTTTCGCATTGCGATTGCGACTTTGATTCTGATTGACTTGTTGACGCGCGCAGGAGATTTAACGGCGCATTATACCGACCATGGTGTATGGCCGGTGGAAGCAGCACGTAGGCGACTTGCCATATGGGGATTTTCGATACACTTGTTCAATGGTTCTGCTGAGTTTCAGGCTATTTTATTCCTCATCACGGGTGCATTTGCCCTTGCGATGCTTGTTGGTTACCACACCCGGCTTGTGACACCGATTGTTTGGCTTTTGACGCTGTCGTTGCATCGGCGAAACCCGCAGGTACTCCAAGGTGGCGATCATGTAATGCGTATGTTGTTGTTTTGGAGTACGTTTTTGCCTCTCGGGAACCGGTACGGAATTGATGCCTATCGACACCGGTGTTCCCGTCACGCCGCGAGTTCGTCCCGTTCGATGAGCGCTGTTGCGATTTTGCTCCAGGTCTGCGTGATATATTGGTTCGCTGGGCTATTGAAATCACGCACTACCTGGTATCTCCAAGGCGACGGTGTCTATTATGCGTTGATGCTTGATCGATATGTGACGCCCATCGGTAAGTGGTTCCTTGATGCTAACCCAATTCTGTTGAAGTTGCTCAACTATGGCACATTGGGACTTGAACTATTTGGACCATTACTCGCACTTTTCCCTTTTGCCAGGGGCCCGACTCGGTGTGGCATCATCGTGGCGTTTTGGTTGTTTCACCTGGGTATGGGGCTTTGTCTGGAGTTGTGGTTGTTCGGATACATCTGTAGCGCAGCGTGGCTGCTATTTATCCCAAGTTGGTTTTGGGAACGCTTGCAAAAGAAATCACACTCTATCGATTGCCAAGGAAATAAGACGATTCGGGGGCGTCTATTGAATGGTATCCTTGCGTTTCTACTGATTTATGTGCTGTTTTGGAACCTTCGAACCACTAACAAACCGCTCTATCGGTTTTTTCCGGATGTTATCAATCCGATTGGATATGCCCTTGGATTAAATCAGTCGTGGGGCTTATTCGCAGGACCGTCAAGAAAGAACGGTTGGTATGTTATCACTGGGCAACTGAAAGACGGTACAAGGGTGAACCTTTTGAAGCCTGGAGAATCGGATTATTGGGACAAGCCCGAACTGGTGATTTCACTCTACGAGAGCCCACGGTGGCGGCGATATATGCGAAAATTTGTGAAGTTGGGCGATTCGTATCGAGCCCATTATGGAGATTATCTGTGTCACCAATGGAACGAATCACACATCGGAATGACACAACTTCATTCCCTCCATGTGTATTATATGCGTCAACAGAATTTAGCTGACCGCCAAATCTCGCGACCTGAAAGGGACTTGTTGCTGAGTCATACATGTGACTAGTACAGCAACCTTTCGCCAAAATATTTTATCCTGAAAATGGCGAAGATCTACTTCGATAGGCATGAGAAAACAGCGAGAAATTTTTGAACGGATTTTGAGTCTTCGTTGTCTAATGTAAATTGAAAGCAGCAAACTAGGGGGATAATGTCCTGTGGAGCGAACCGAAGTTCTGCTTATCGAAGACCTCCCCGCACCAGATATGACAGCGTTAGCGATTCTTGTCGAAAAATACAAAAGGCTTGTCTACCGCCTCGCTTTCCAGATTGCCAAAAATAATGAAGATGCTAACGATATCATGCAAGATACGTTTTTAAAAGTATATGAATCGATTCATAACTTTCGACAGGAGTCCGCTTTTGAAACTTGGCTTTATCGCATTGTTGTCAATCAGGCGATGAATCTTGTCAAGCATCGGGAACGCCGGCATGACTCCTCAATTTCAGAGACAAGTGAATTTCAGATTCGTCCAGATCTGAAGCAAGCATCCGATTTGAAGGAATAACCCTCATTTGAGCGTTGAAAAAAAAGAACTGCAGAGACGGGTTACTCAGGCAGTAGATAGCTTGCAAATGAAGCATCGAATGGTTGTCATTTTGCACGAGTTTGAAGGATTAACGCACCCCAAAATTGCGTCGATTCTCAACTGTTCTGAGGGGACAGTGCGATCTCGCTTGCACTACGCCAGAAAAACCCTCAGGGACCGGTTGAAATCTTATGTGGGATTAACTGATCTCTCTCCATAAGATGTTGTGTTGTTACCCTTTACATTGAACAATGAGGCAATCGTGAAACCTCGATGTCCATCCGTCCAACGTTACTTATCTGAATACATAGACTGCACACTCACAAGGGGACAATCTTCCACCGTTGCTCAACACCTCCGAACTTGTCGCAGTTGTCGCGACGAAGTAAAGTCCTTAAGAAATATAAAAGCTTTACTCCATTACTACGTTCCTCCAACTTCACCTGATGGCTATGGCGGTCTATTTTGGCAGCAACTTCAGTGGTTGATTGAGGAAAATCCCCGACCGACATGGTGGAGAATCGTTGTTCGATGGCTGTCATTTGTTTGTGGAAGCCCACAAGCTTACGACCGATGCTGCTACTTTTTGAATTCGCTAATTAGACACCCCATGCAGTGGGGTTGGCGATGGGCGAAGCTATCGCCCGCTTATGCGGTCATCTTTCTCGTAACCTTTGCGACACTGGTGGTGTATCAAGGATTCCAAACTAGTCGGAATGACCGACTAAATCCAACCAGTGTGCCACACTTTTTGAATGCGTCTCCTAGTTACCTGACGTATGTTAAGGGGAGCCGAAAGCTAGTTAGCGACAATCTCAAAAAGATTACGAGGATTCCTCCATCTTTTCCCGATTGGTTTGCACATAAAACGTTGAGGCAGTCAATTCTTACTGATATGACAACAGAAAACTGGGATCGGAAAGGGCTCAAGGAGATAATAACTCATTATACCTCTTCCGATTCCCTAGTTCTCGCTCAGCTATCAACCCCAGAATCTATTCTCGCTAGAGAAGATTTTTCGTCGCCCTTAGGGGTTGTGATAAGCATTCCGGATAGAGGTAAAAGGAAAGCAACCGATTGAGCAGCTTTACGAGCGAAGTGATGGCGGATGTTCCGTTACCCGGTCTATCACTCGCAAAAAGTTTATGATGCTGTGAAACTTTAGCTGGAGCTACAAGGTGTTAGATGTTAACGCCTCGAAATACCTCATGCTTAACTCAAAACTCAAAAGGAGATTGTGATGAACCCCAAAACACTAGGAATACTTGGCGGAGTTGCTTTACTTGCTGTTTTACTTTGGCCCTCCGGCAGCTCCAAGAAGGTCGAACGGTTATATAACGAAGCAGAGGAACTTTTTAGTCAGGCCGATTATGAACGATCAATCGCTGGATACAACGAAGCCCTTGAAGAATCAACAAAATGGGGTGTTAAGACTGAAGTTATTGATAGGGATTTTCCTACACTTGCGCATTACAAGATTGCGGTCAGCTATTCTAAATGGGCAGAACAGAGCGGTGATGTTAACTACTATGACACAGCGGTAAAGTATATTGAAAAGGTTGCCGCCAATGCAAGCGTCCCCAAACACCAGGAGGGGTTAACTTACCTCTGGGGCCATATCCTATATAAGCAAGAAAAGTACGAGCTATCAGAACCCAAATTTCAGGCATTAATCGAGACTTTCCCGAATAGCCTGTTTGTTGAAAATGCTTGGTATGCAATCGGCCAACTCAACTATAAACTGCAAACGTATGAGGGATCCCGCCACGCCTTCAAGGAGGTGCTTGACGGATTTCCAAACTCAGATTTCAAGGATGACGCGCAACATCTGATTGCTCAGTCCTTCCTCAATGAAAAAAACTATGAACAATCTTATCAGGAATTCGACAAGCTTGCGACTGAAGAGTTTAAAAATTATCCGGAATTGCAAGCAGAAGCGATGTATAAAGCTGCTTTCTGTTTGAACCAACTGGCGCGTGATGAAGAAGCGATTGGGCGCTACACGACATTCATTACGAAATTCCCGGATAGCCAATATGTCACTGCGGCTTACTTCGATATAGGTACAATTTACGCCAAACAGAGAGACTATGACAACGCGCGGGTCAATTATGAACTCGCCTTGCAAAACACAGAAGACCGGGATTTGCAAGCTGAAATTCAAGCGACGATTGGCCGCACGTATTACGATCAAGAGGATTATCCAAACGCCATTGTATCTTATAATAAGCTCCTGGATGAGTATCCTGAGAGCAACTTTGTCGCCGAGGGTAAATTGGGAATTGCGGATAGCTACTTCAGGTTGGAAAATTGGAGTGAAGCTGTAGCCGCATATCAACGCGTCCTTGATGAACACGCAGATGAGACCGATTTTAAGCCCTATGTTACCTATCAAATGGGAGAGTCGCACTATAAATTGGCATCTAATCTGAAATACTCTGGTGAGACCGATCAAGCGAGGGGATATTTTGAAACGGCGCTGGGTTGGTATCAAAGGGCGATTGATGAGTATCCAACAGACCCTGTTGCCCCCCATGCTCTCTACGGCGCAATCTGGGCGTTGAACGATCTTGGGAGAAAGGATGAGCTTGAAAGAGTCGCGCGAGAATTTATTGATAAACATCGTGCCGATGCAGAGTTCGACATTCTCGCAGCGGAAGTTCAGCTAAAGTTCGCTGAGATCAAATTTGACGACTTTAAGCAATACGAGGCAGCGGCAGCAGAATATGCCAAACTCTGGGACTATGCTGAGCTACCGAAATTCCACACAGTCAAGTTGATCGGAAAATTTCAGGAAGGGCGTGCCTACTACGAAGCTAGTAAGCCGGCGGATTACCGTGAGGGAGATCAAGAAGCCACATTCAATGAAACGTTGCTGCAGAAATCAGTTAGCGCCTATCAACAGGCAATAGATAAGTTCAAAGAGGAAGCATTTGTGGGCGGTGTGGAGGACGGTCGCTATGATGACTTTGCCGCTCGTCCCCAGCAGGTTGAAGCCTGTAAGATGAACCAGGCACTTGCTTATGAAAAGCTAAATCAGTGGGATGATGCACGTGGACTCTACGCATCAATCGCTGCTGGTAGTGAAAATTACGAACGGGCTCAGTTATTAAACGCGCAAAGCTACGTCAGAGAAGGAAACCCATCGCAGGCTGTGACAACATATAAATCAATACTTGACTCTTTGAGCCCGGATAACCGTTCACTGGCAGAGATTAAGTTGGCAGATCTGTTGCGTTCTGAAGGACGATTCGGTGAAGCTGCCGTTCAATACGAAAACATCGTTGCAAGAAACCCCGAAGGTGAGTTCGCAGATGATGCTCAATATCTTATTGGGCTCTGTTACTATAAAGCGGCGAGCGACGATCCCGCTTTACTAGAAAAATCCGTTTCTGCTTTTCAAAAGGTGGTTGAGCAATATGGTAACAGCCCAAATGCTATTGAGGGATATTATGGTCTTGTCCTCGCCTATCGGGATATGGCTAAACAGGGTGATGCCTCGCAGTGGCCCAAAGTGCTTGAAGCGGCGGATCTCGCGCAGGACAAATACGGTAGCAGCGACGATGAAAAGATAAGAAGAGCGTTGGGACATATTGACCTCGTAAAAGCCACAGCGATCGAACAGCAGGGCATTGATTCCGAAGAAAAGATGGCGGAACATGTTGCGAGTCTTAGGCGTATTGCACATAATACGGTAGCGCCGGAAGATGCTCGCTCGCGGGCTCAGTTAAAAATCGGACATTCGTTTTACAGCGCTGGCGAGCATGAAAAAGCACTTACCGAATATCAAATGTTCGTTGATATGTTCCCTGACAACGAACTATTGAAAAATGCGTTATACCAAATCGCCGTTTGTTACTATCAGATAGCGCAAGACACTGCGGATGAAGGCGCCAAAAAATTGGCATTGCAGAATTCTACCAAGTACGCAATGCAAGCTGTCGAGAAAAATCCCGGCGTTGAAGCCATGATTAGTGCTTACTACACGTTGGGGCTTGCCAAGTTTGGCTTGGATGATTTAATGGGTGCAATTGTGGCGTTCCAAAAAACTACTGCGTATGAAGGACAAACGGAAGATGAAGATCGTCAGCGTTTAATCCATCAAGCCCACTCTCGGCTCGCGGAATTGAATACCAGTGTCGGAAATCACGCTGCTGCAGTCGAAGAATATCAGCATGTTATTCAACATACAGAAGACTCTGACCTCAAGGGACGCTCTTATTTCGCAATGGCTTATGCACTGGATGAGCATCTGAAACAGTATAGTGCTGCTTTGCTCAGCTACCAGAACGCCACTCAATTGGTAGGCGATTCGCTCGTTAAGGCGCAATCATACTATCGTACAGGGTTGATTTATGAAACAAAGTTGAAGGAGCTTGAAAACGCATTGCAGGCATATGAGGTCGTTACGACGGATTTTGCCAATGAATCCGACACAAATATTCGGGCGATGGTAACAGACGCTGGAATTCGTAAATCTGACCTCTACGTGAAATTAGGGCGTTTGGACGAGGCAATCGCTCAGGCTCAAAAGGCGCGACAGGTTGCCCAAACGGTTCCACAGAAAGTTTCCGCCCAGTATAACCTCGGGTTCCTATACTTCGACAGGGCGTATAAACTTTTTGACGATCAAGTTGGCGCCGATATGAGACCGTATATCGTTGGAAGCCGTGAGGCTGCGTCTACCTACTTGGAAGTACATGATATCGCTTCGCCTATTGAAAAGGCTGATAAATCCGTTATTCCATTTGTCCAAAACGCGCTGTTCCAAGCAGGACAGATTTCCTATTCGGTTGGTTCTCAGATTAAGTTGACGGAAGAACCCAAGGTGGATCTTGAAATGGCAACCAAGGCGTTGACGCTGTTCATGAGATACGTCGATAAAAGCGTTTTTCCAGCCTCAAAAGATTTGACGGACAATATCAAGACTGCATTGACATACATTGGATCCGCCAATTTTGAGCTAGGTCGGGTTCAACTCGGCCTTGACGCTGAATACTCGAATCAGACCATAGCCTATTTTGAACAGGCGGTCCCCACATTCAAAGAACTGGTTCGCCGTTTCCCAAAGGAAAAGGATGCTCCATTGTGGCAGTATCAGGCTGGGGAATCCTACTTCGCCGCTCAGAAGTTTTTACAGGCGGTTGATGAGTATGGAAGGGTCCGAGGCTTGAATCCGCAGCATGAGAAAGCGGCAGAATCACTCAATGCGATTACTTCCTGTTATTCAAGCTTGGCTACAGCCGCGGGGGACGATACGGCAACGAAGGAAAAATGGAATGCGAAAATCTTTGAAATAAACGAGATTCTCGCAAAGAACTATCCAAGCACTCCCTACGCTGCTCAAGCGTTCATAAACCTTGGCAACGATTATTTTAACCAAGGGTCAATCGCAGATATTGACAATGCCGAGCGCATCCGCCTCTACGACCTAGCTGTTGAGCAATACCGGCGGGCATTGAAGGTACCGGGTATCGATGCATCGTCCAAGAATACTGCTTCAGGGTATTTGGTGGAAACGGAAACGGCACTCGCGAGTTCTTTCTATATTCAATCCGATTCCAATTTTGCTAAGGCAAAGGTGACGCGTGGTGATGCCCAAAGGCCCGCAATCGAGAAGGTGATTGCTGAATTTAACGAAATCATCAACGCTTATCCCAATACAAAGTTTGGAGATCTCTCTCACGTACAGATCGGCGAAGCCTACATGATATTGGCAGATCAAGACGACAACTATTACAACGATGCGCTCGATTGGTTTGACAAGCTGTGGAGAAAATACGAATCAGAGCCTCCGACGAATACGCAGGTCACCAGAGCGTTAAAGCGAGCACAACAGCAAATCGCATCAATCACAAGCTATATGAAATCGGAGGGCATTCCTCGGCGTACTAACGGTGAGGCTGCGGTGAATGATTGAGCACAGTTCCCAATGCCTAACCACAAGAGAACTAACTTAATACAGGTTCTGGATTAATTGGTGTGCGGTGGATTTTGCCCACCGATCGGCGGCAAGGATATCATTGAGGTTCGGCTGTAGCACTACGTCATGTTGATTCATGACTGTTTCAATGACCATTGGAATGTCCATAAAACCGATGTGCTCATTCAGAAAGGCGCCTACAGCAACCTCGTCGGCACTGCTAAGAGCAGTGGGCAGTGTCCCGCCAATTTTGGTAGCAGTATAAGCGTGAGACAGGCAGGGAAACTTCTCAAAATCAACTGTCTCGAAATGGAGAGCGCGGATTTGAGCGAGGTTGAGATGGGTTGCAGGGCTCGGCAAATGGCGGGGATAAGTTAAAGCATATTGGATTGGTACCCGCATATCGGCAACGCCAAGCTGAGCGAGGAAAGAGCCATCGACAAATTCGACCATTGAATGGATGATGCTTTCCGGCTGAATAATCACATCGATCTGTGACGCTTTTATATCGAATAACCATCTTGCTTCGATGACTTCTAGTCCTTTGTTCATCATCGTTGCGGAGTCAATAGTGATTTTGTTCCCCATGTTCCAAGTCGGGTGCTTCAACGCCTGTTGAGGAGTCACCGAATGGAGCTGATCGAGAGGTGTTTGGCGAAATGGACCACCAGAAGCGGTAAGAATAAGACGATGAATCTGGTCGTGTTTCTGATTATCTCCAAGGTAGCCGGAAAGACACTGGAGAATCGCACTAATCTCGCTATCCACAGGTAGCAGGCGAACACCGTACTCCTCGACCGCCCTCATAACCAACGAACCGCACATAACCAGCACTTCTTTGTTGACGAACGCCAAATCTTTACCGGATTTAATCGCTTCCAACGTCGGCAGCAATCCCGCGCTACCACCGATTGCCTCGATGATTAGGTCAACCTCCTCCATCGTTGCAATCGCTAGAACCCCTTCTTTTCCTGAAAGAATTTCAACAGATTTCAAGTCCTTCAGGCGTTCGCGAAGCTGACTAGCAACATCTCTATCGTGCAATGCCGCAAGCCTCGGGCGAAATTGGCGAATCTGCTGTTCCATTAGGTCAACAGAAGTATTAGCAGCGAGTCCAGTGACCGTGAACTCACCAGGATGGGCTTGTGCAACGGAGAGAGCGTTTTTTCCAATTGACCCTGTTGAACCGAGAATTGCCAGACGTTTCATATCGAACCTACGAATCAAGCGTTAATGACATATTGAAAGTAGTAATAGAGCGTTGGAGCGGCAAAGATCAAACTATCACAACGATCAAGAAAACCGCCATGCCCAGGGATTAGGGTACCTGAATCTTTGACATTAGCGGTTCGTTTGATAATTGACTCACTTAAGTCGCCGATTTGGCTCACAGTTCCCAGCAAAATTCCAAGACCCAATGCGTGAGCAAGGTTCAGCATCTCTTTCAGTAATAAGAACCAAATGCCAAGTCCACCGAGGGTGCCAATGCACAAACCGGCAATGGTGCCTTCAACCGTTTTTCTGGGACTAATTTCGGGTATCAATTTGTGTTTGCCCAACCACCTTCCCAAGATATAGGCGGCTGTGTCACCGCACCAGATAACTACAAGGAGGAATAAAACCAACTCGCTGCCAACCGACTTGCCTGCGGAATCGCTTAATTTGCGCAATAAAATCAGATGATGCCCAAACATCCAGCCAATATAAACAGCGGCTGTCAAGATGCTCGTTACCGCAATGAATGCTCTATTGACCTGACGATGAAAAATTTGGATGACAAAGGCGAAAAAAAGCGTAAAGGAGAGAACAAATTCAACGGAAAGACGCTCGATTAGTGCAGATGCACAAAATAGGATTCCTGATGCAACAATCGCAATCCGAATCTGCCCCAATCCAATCAACTTGGATAATCGGCAGAATTCGACCAGCATAAGGCACGTTACGCCGATGACCAGGGCGAAGTAAAGATGGGGTTCACTCCACTGGACAGCGAAGATGACGATAGGGATAAGGACGATGCAACTGACCGCTCGCTTACAGAACATCGGCTACGGATGGGTACAGCCATGGGCTAATTGGGTCATGAGGTCATAGAAAAATGAGTTGGCTGGAAGATGCGCTCATGCACACATTCCGACTGACTTATCTTTGCGCTATACATCTTACGTTTCAAACACCACTTTATCTAGTTCCCACTTTGCATGCGAGAAGGCACTCCTCTACAGAATCCGATTCAGATTTTCTTGAGGTTGGGCAACACACATCAAGATAGCCTTAACACAAGCTGTCTACAACTCCATTAGTTCCTCTTCTTTCGATTTCAGCAGTTGACTGATTCGATCGATATACTTGTCCGTTATCTTTTGCACTGGATCATCGTCGCCCTTTCTCTTTTCCCCTCCTCTTTCTTTTCCTTTCCTTGCCTTCGATGAAGTATCCTGTGATTTGTCAAGCTTTTGAATGGCGTCATTCGCATCACGCCGAACATTCCTTATGGCGATGCGTCCGTCTTCAGCTAACTTACTGACATATTTCGCCAATTCTATTCGCCGCTCCGTTGTAAGTTCAGGAACCTGAATGCGGATGACGTGTCCGTCGCTATTCGGATTTAATCCCAAATCCGATCTGGAAATCGCCTTTTCAATTTCCTTACTAACTGTCTTATCCCAAGGTTGAATCATAATGACGCGAGGTTCGGGGGTTGTGATTGTTGCAACCTGATTTATTGGGTTCCTCGTGCCGTAATATTCGACATATACACCGTCCAGTAACGAGGGGGAAGCTCGCCCTGTCTGTACCCGTGCAAAATTATTTGCAGTGGACTCTACAGCTTTTTTCATCCGCATTTCTGCATTACGAATAATCGTGTCAGACATTTGGAAACTCCTCATTTTTTGGACACTTTTTCAACGCATTATCTAAGAAGACTAGTACATCTTGTGCCCAAATCATCAATCCATGTACACTCGCACCATTGATTACCATCACGCTTCAAATTTTAACATTATGGCGATACACCCGCTGTCAACGCTTTGGTTTGTAAGGATACCCGCGTTAAGGCGTCCTAATCGTCCGCTGCGTCTATTCGCTTTGTGCTAACACATAAAGTGTAAATCGTCCTACAACAATGTTCTCCCCAAGCTGTGCAACCCCTTCTTGGATAAGTTGATTGACAGTTTTGTCGGTATCCCGAATGTAAGCCTGCTCCAGCAGGCAAACTTCAGAATAGAACTTCAAGATCCGTCCTTCAATGATTTTATCAGCTATGTGTTCCGGCTTTCCCTCTTCTAGAGCCTGTTTTCTCAGGATTATTTTCTCGGATTCCAAGGCGTTTTCTGGGACATCTAGTTTGCTGATATACTTCGGCTTTGATGCTGCGACCTGCATAGCAATGTCCTTTGCCAGTTTCTGAAATTGTTCTGTCCGAGCGACGAAATCTGTTTCACAGTTCAGTTCAACCAGTGAGCCGATCCTGTTACCGGGGTGAATATATGAGACGATGAGCCCTTCAGAGGCGGTGCGCGCGCTTTTTAGTTCCGTCGCTTTAAGACCTTTTTCCCGCAAGTATTGAATCGCAGTTTCCATGTCACCGTTAGATTCCATTAGGGCTTTCTTACAATCCATGATTCCCGCGCTCGTGCGTACGCGCAGCTCACTGACCATTTTTGCGGTAATATTCATTAAATTGTTTACCTCCGTTCTGTTTTGACGGAAGACAGTACCAAGCCTTGAATCAGCTTGCTTGCCCATCTGTGGTTTCTTTCGCGAGATTATCTTCTCCAACGAGGTGCGTAATGAGAGGGAGGAAAATCATTAATCTCCGGCAGGTTCTGGTGTTTCTTCGTGAACTTCCACATCAATTTTTGGCTCCGGTACCCCGCTCGCCGGTTGTGATATTTCCAAGTCATCCGCACCCTGCAAAGCACTCGCTCGGCCTTCGATAATCGCACTTGCGAGGACAGAACAGATTAGTTTGATTGCGCGTATGGCGTCGTCATTCCCAGGTATTGGAAAATCAACAGGGTCTGGATCCCAGTTGGTATCAACAATCGAAATCACCGGAACTCCAAGCTTATTCGCTTCCCGAACAGCTGTCTGTTCCTTGCGGACATCGGTAACAATAATGGCTTTGGGAAGACGCCCCATGGTCTTAATTCCGGCTAAGTTATTGTTCAACTTAATCTTCTCACGTCTTAACTGTATGGCTTCTTTTTTCGGAAGTTTCTCAAAAAGTCCGCTTTCGTCGTCACTTTCCAGTTTTTTCAACCGGTCGCTACTGCGTCTGATAGTTTCGAAATTTGTCAACATGCCCCCTAACCAACGATGATTCACATAGAACATTTGACATCTCGTCGCTTCTTCCACCACTGTCTCCTGAGATTGCTTTTTAGTGCCAACAAAAAGTACCGCACCACCACGCGCAGCAACTTCCTGCAAGAATTGACATGCTTTTTGAAGCAATGCCAAGGTTTTCTGGAGATCGATGATGTAAATCCCATTACGTTCGGCAAAAATGTACTTTGCCATTTTGGGATTCCATCGTCGTGTCTGATGACCAAAATGAACTCCCGCTTCCAGGAGTTCTTTCATCGTAACTGTCAAGAAATCCTCCTTAATGTCTGGGTTTTTCTTACACTTCCCTCACGTTCACATCCAACTCCCAAAAAAAGAGCACCCATTGTGAAATCAGGAAGTGTGCTTTTTGTTCAAAATCACACATAACATAAGCCAAAATATAACATATTTCTTGAGAAGGTGTCAAGCATAGAAAGCATACAAATACAGCAACTGTGAAAACGTCGAGAAAATTATCGCACATCCAAATTGGAGATCTTATCGCTTCAACCTTTTGTTGTAGCGGGTCTCCAAGAATCCAGCGAAAGGTAATTTCTAGTCTATCTCATAAACATCGGATTTGGTTCTACCACGCCGCAACGAAAAGAGTTTTTGCATCTCCGGCGGCATTCGTACGTATGTCTCAGGCCAGATTGGTTCAATGTGTGAATTGACGTAATGATTGAACCATCGGGCGTGATACGCGATATTCAACCCAACACGAATCTGATCTCCGGTGTTGGGCGTAGCAGTATGGAGTGTGCCGCCGTGCCACAGAAGAACCGAACCCGGCTGACCGGTAGCAACTTTGACTAGTGGACTCGCAAAGGGAATTTCCGTCGGCTGAAACTTGAAACGGCATTTGTGGCTCATCGGTACAACCGCAGTGGCGCCATTGTTCTCCGTGAAATCGGTGAGCATCCACATGGTGTTAATTAGCCACGGAACATTGGGTACCTTGTGAAAGAAATTGGCTTCGTCGACGTGTAGACCATATCCGAGCGACCCGGGCCATATCGGCTTAGCACACACCTCGGTGACCCGGCAATCCGAACCGAGGAAGTAGTGTGCAACCGCAAGCACGTCCGGGTGGGTCATGAATTGCCAGACCCGATCGTCCAAGTTGTACATGCCCGACATTGTCGTACTCTCATGAGGGGCACCAGAGTTGTAGTCTTGGTAACGCGAGTCGTCATGCATCTCCAAACAACGCTCGGAAATCTCAGCCGCAAGATTCACGGGCATTCGATCCGCGAGTATGCAATAGCCATAGGTGTCAAGGTGGTGAATTGCCGATTCGATTTCATTTTTCATCGTAGCACTCTCTGTCATCTGTTCTTCGGTTTGCTTGCCAATCAATACGTGGCGCCTGATTCCCACTTATCCTTGACGATTTCTGGGACGGGTCGTATAATTTGCTCAACGGCGTGATTTGGATTGTATCAGATTTTGGAAGTCGATTCAATCGAAAAATCCTGAGTTAGAACTTTATGCGAGTGTTCCTTCTCGATCATCAGAGCTTAGACTAATTGAACCTGCAGGATTGTCGATAAGAGGCTTGCCATGCCTCGTTTCAAATCCCGATCCTGAGACCTTATCGCTTTCCCTTATCAAGAGGGAGAAACACTAGACTGCTTCCGCTAGATTGGCAAATCAGCGAATCTATCTGCTACGAGTCACACGCTTCAACAATTGACACCTAAACTACAAGTTGTTTAACAAAATGGAATAGTCCCCAAAGCTTGATCAAAAGGAGAATTTGCTTTGAAACTCATATACAAACTCACATATATCGCTCTTGGTGGTGTATTGATGCTAATCGGGATGATAACAGCAACCGTTATTACTCCTAACCTCGTCGCACAAAGAATTGGCGACACTTTCGGTAAAATTACCTGTACAGAGTTAGAAGTTGTTGATGAAAAAGGGCAGACTGGTATTAGGCTATACACCAGGAAACATATTCCTGGAGGTATTGTATGGGTCTATGATGAATCGGGCACCCAAGCTATTGGATTGGGCGTCACCAAAGATGGGGGCGCCATAGATGTTTGTGACAAATCAGGGGAGATTGCCATTAGTTTGGGTGTTACTGAAGACGGCGGTATGGTACAAGTCTATGATCGGGCAGAATGGCCGCTTGCTGTCTTGGGGGCTGCTGAGAATGGAAACGCGGGCACAGTAACTGTCTATGATAAATTGGGCACAATTCTCGCTGGGATTGGTGGTAATAAAGATTCCAGCGGGGGACAGATGAGTGTCTTTGATGAAGCAGGAAAGCGGGTCGCTGGGTTGCTAAGCACTGAATACGGCAGCACAGTATCTGTCTATGATAACGAAACAGGTAAGCGAATCGTTGGTATGGTTGCTAGTCCTGAAGATGGAGGCAGCATTGTGATCTCGGATAAAGCAAGGACGGCTGCGATTGGCATGGCGGTCGATAAAGAAGGGGGAAGGGTTGAAGTTTTTGATGAAGCTAGGAAGGTAATAGCATCGTTGCCCTAACTAGAAAAGTGACAAGATTCGGGTTTCTCAGGAGCTCGGTTTGTGTGCACCGATATCTCGTTTGAAGTGACCCCATTTTTCTGGACACAAATTGATTATATTAAGAGGGTGTTTGAAGTTTTGGACTCACATGCAATATGTTAGTGCTAGGTTGTTAATTCAGAATGAAATATCCAAGTTCCGAATTGTGTTCTGATGCCCGTTATACGCGGCCTCGAATTCAGCAAGAGTCCTATATCTCGGACGGATTGTCGTTTGGTATTGTGATACCGCTAATGTGTACGATGGCAGTCATTTCAAACATCTCATTGATGGGGTCAGTCACCAAATGGTTGTTTTTGCCGATGCAACGTTTGCCAAGGTCGATCTCCCAATATGCGTTTGTGCCGACGAGGCAAATGAAATTGTCGAATGTTAATAGGACCTATTTTGTTGGTATTGACGTTAGATTCAAAGAAAGTGACGTATGGCTGTTGGGTCTACTTCAAAGCACGCCTCGCTTTTACGATGGCTTAATTTAATTTCTAGGTACAGTGGAAGGACATTGCTGAAATGCTGAAACCTCTGCAGGCATGAATATAGTCAAACGGACACCTATAATTGGGGATGAAAAGAGTTGTCACCATGAAAACGCGATATCCGTTTTTATTTTACGAAACGAACCCAAACCGAGCAGGTGTAATGGCGAAGGAATTGTGTTAGGAGAGCAGTTGCGCAAAGTGCCGGATAGCTTTACAACAGCGGCGGAAATCTGAAGTGTGATATCCGTTTTCTGCGATACGAACCCGAACTAATCTGTGATATTCCCGTAAGACAAGAAAGGCTGTCTCCAACAAATCCTGAGAATCCAAAATCCAGTGAATTCCGAATCCAGACAACGCATTTCGGGGCATAAAATGGAAAAATCAACGCATGCACGGGCAAATTGAGATATCTAGCTTAGCGGACTACATCAACCAAATCGACACGATAACCTATCCCGAAAAGAGTTATCTCTATCGTGGGCAGGAGAATGAAGACTGGCAAGTGAACAGCAGCGCTTATCGTCGCTTAGAAAGGCAACAAGCTGTTCCATCTGATGTTCCGTCTGATGTGTTACATCTTCTGTGGCGATACTATCTTAAACAAATCATCAATGAGATACAACTAAGATATCCATCTACATACAGGAACCTGCACCCGTTAGAGTGTATGGCACATCTACAGCATAACAGAGTGGCGACAGGATTGATTGATTTTACATTCAGCCCCTTGGTTGCTCTTTGGGTCGCCTGCGCCAATAAGGATATAAATGGCAAAGTATTTGTGTTAGAAAATGAGAATGAGAAAATTAAAGACATAGACACACTTGAAACGCTTCAGCGCGATTTAGGTACGTTTTTTGGCGAGAACCAAGAGCAGTGGTATCTTTGGTCTCCCACTTTGGACAGCCGGACGGTAGACACTGAACGCATGACCATGCAGCAATCGGTATTTCTATTTGGCTTACCTGAAATGGATGGGGGGATGACCGATCAAAAAATTTTCATCCCCGCTGAACACAAAGAAGATCTGAGATCGGAATTGGCAAAAATGGGAATCTCGGAAGAAACGCTATTTTCCGATCTGCTCGGTTTCTTTGAGAGAAACACTCAGGAACAACCTTATGACCTAGGACTTGTCACATTCAACGATGGAGAAACCCTGCCGTGAAAAATAGCTCAACAGCCGAAGATAAGCGCTACTACAACTATTTTCAACGGGGCAATGTTAAATTGGTCACAAAGAAATACGATGGAGCCATTGAAGACTACGACAAGGCAATTGAGCTGAAACCGGACTACGCACCCACCTATAACTTTCGGGGCTACGCTTACCGGGAAAAGGGCGAGTACAACAGTGCCATCGATGACTTGAACAGAGCCATAGAACTCAAAAACGATTATGCCGACGCCTATATCAATCGTGGGGTTGCTTACGGGGTTAAAGGCGAGTTTGACCTTGCCATCGCAGATATGAACACAGCCATACAACTCAAACCAAACCTCGCCGAAGCCTATTACAATCGCGGGGTTGTTTACGGCATAACAGGCGAAGTTGACTGCTCCATTCAAGATTATACCACAGCGATAAAACTGAAACGCGACTACGCGATTGCTTATAACAATCGCGGTTTGGCTTACGCGGTAAAAGACGAGTTTGAGCGTGCCATTGTAGATTATAACAAAGCGGTACAACTCAAACCCAAGTTTGCCGAGGCATATAACAATCGCGCGATTGTCTATCGCGACAAGGGCGATTATGACCTTGCTATTGAAGACAGCAACCGGGCGATACAACTCAAACCCAGATTTGCTGAAGCATATAACAATCGCGGTAATGCCTACGAGGGTAAAGGCAATTATGACCGGGCAATCGAAGATTATGACAAAGCAATACAACTCACAAACGACTTTGCCGAATTATATAACAACCGTGGCAATGCCTACAGCCATAAAGGCGAGTTTCACCTTGCCATTGAAGATTACAACACGGCGATAGGCCTTAAACCAGAACTCGCCTCAGCCTATTACAATCGTGGAGAGGCTTACTATAAAAAAAGCGAAGTTGACCGCGCAATCGAAGACTATACCAAAGCAATACAACTCAAAAACGATTATGCCGAGCCGTATAACAATCGTGGTAATGCTTACCGAGATAAAGGTAAGGTTGACCGCGCCATAGTGGACTATAACAAAGCCATAGAACTCAAACCAAACCTTGCCCTAGCCTATTACAATCGCGGCAACGCTTACCGAGATAGAGGCGACTTTGATCGCGCCATAGTGGACTATAACAAAGCCATAGAACTCAAACCAAACCTTGCCGCATCCTATAATAATCGGGGTTTAGCTTACGGGGGTAAAGGCGAGTTTGACCTTGCCATCGCAGACTATACCAAAGCCATAGAACTCAAAGACGATTATGCAGGTGCCTATAACAATCGTGGCATTTCCCACTACAACATAGCCAATTTTGACCGGGCTATTGAAGACTGTGACAAAGCGATTCAACTCAAACCGAATCTTGCCGAAGCTTACATCAATCGGGGGGTAGCTTACAACAAACAGGGCGATTATGAACGTGCCATCATAGACTATAACAAGGCAATACGACTCAAACGTGATTATGCTGAGGCCTATTACAATCGGGGAGTAGCTTACGGCAAAAAGGAAGAGTATAACAGTGCTATTGAAGACTATAACACGGCGATAAAGCTGAAACCGACGCTTGTTGAAGCCTACAACAATCGCGGGGTGGCTTACAACAAACAGGGCGATTATGAACGTGCCATCATAGACTATAACAAGGCAATACGACTCAAACGTGATTATGCTGAGGCCTATTACAATCGCGGTGAGACGTGGTTACACATCGGAGAATGGGAGAAAGCCAAATTAGATTTGACCGTTGCGGAGGCGATGGGAGTAATTATCATTGATGCATTTTGCAACGACTATGCAAGCGTTTCGGACTTCGAGGAAAAACATAGCGTTAAGCTGCCGGAAGACATCGGCGCAATGCTGACACCCTAGTGAGCATGACTGACAAATCCGCCCCCACATCAACTAAGACGGGGACGTTATCAGTCTTGAAAATGGGATTGGCGATCTGATATAATTGTAATGGCGACTTACTCCGATGGAGATGGCCGTTCGGGGGGTAAGGGCGATTAGCCAAATTAGAGAATCGTCCTCAGCGGAAACATTTGAGATTGGAATAATGATCGTAAACTCCAGATCAGAGAGAATAATCGTTTATGACATCCGATGAGATTCGATCGAGTTTTTTGGATTATTTTCGGGAGCGTGGTCATACCATTGTTCCCAGCGCACCGGTGGTGCCTGCAGACGATCCGACTCTAATGTTTACAAACGCTGGTATGAACCAGTTTAAGGACGTGTTTTTGGGTGTTGGTCAACGCGAATATAAGCGTGCGGCTGACACTCAGAAATGTATTCGCGTCAGCGGCAAACACAATGATTTAGAAGAGGTCGGTTACTCCAAGCGACACCATACCTTTTTTGAGATGCTGGGCAACTGGTCATTTGGGGACTACTACAAACGCGAAGCTATCGCTTTCGCTTGGGAGTTGGTTACGGAATTCTGGAAAATTCCGAAAGATCGATTGTGGGCGACGATTCATTTAGATGACGATGAAGCCGAGAAACTGTGGACGGAAGTAACCGATGTGCCCGTGGGACAGGTGCTCCGATTCGACAAGGACAATTTCTGGGAAATGGGGGATACCGGTCCGTGTGGTCCCAACTCAGAAGTTCACATAGATCTCGGACCTGAGGCATGTCCAACCCCGGATGAAGCTCACAAGTGCGGTGTAAACAACTGCGATCGATACCGTGAACTCTGGAATCTCGTTTTCATACAGTACAACCGAGACGCGGAGGGAAAACTGTATCCGCTGCCAGAAAAACACGTTGATACAGGTATGGGCTTTGAACGCGCAGTTGCAATCTTGCAGAGCGTCGATTCAAACTACAAAACTGATGTGTTCATTCCCTTGCTTGATACCATCGCAAACATTACTGATCGCACCTATTCGGAGGATGCCCTAGGCGTTCCCCACCGAGTCATTGCCGATCATGTGCGGTGTCTGACGTTTGCTATCAGCGATGGTGTGATGCCCTCTAACGAGGGGCGCGGCTATGTAATTCGACGAATTTTGCGCCGAGCGGTCCTTTATGGAAAACGGTTAGGGATGGACGCTCCTTTCGTTTATCGACTCGTGGATAAAGTCATCGAATCACTCGGCTCTGTCTACCCCGATATAGCCCCACGTAGGGAGTTTGTGAAACAGATTATTCAGGGCGAAGAAGGGCGATTCCATCAAACCCTTGATCGGGGACTGGATATTCTCGGACAATCGCTTGACGAACTGGAAACGCAACAGCGTTCTGTCGTTCCCGGTGAACGCGCGTTTGAACTCTACGATACGTTTGGATTTCCGCTAGACCTCACCGAGATTTTGGCGCGTGAACGTGGACTGTCAGTCGATGAGAAAGGTTTTGTTGAGGGCATGTCTACGCAGCGAGAGCGCAGTCGTGCCGCCTGGAAAGCCGCAGGTGGCAGTGGGAAGGACGATGAGATTTATTTAGATATCCTCAGGGAATATGAGAAAACCGAATTTTTGGGGTATGATGCGGAGACTGCAGAGGCAGAGGTCATCGCTTTGATTCGCGGAGATGAACTGGTGTCGGGAATCCACGAGGGCGATGAGGTTTCTGCTATCCTCAACCGCACGCCTTTTTATGGCGAATCAGGCGGTCAAGTCGGTGACATCGGAACAATCGAGAGCGAAAATGCTAAGCTTGAGGTCGTCGATAGTTTCAAGCCGAACCCCAATCTGATTGTTCACAAGTGCAAGGTTATCGAAGGCGAGATTGTCCCGCAGACACCTGTCACATCGCAGATTGATGCCGAGCGTCGGGGTCATATTGCTGTTAGCCACACCGCGACACACATGCTTCACAGCGCTCTGCGCAAAGTTCTCGGAATGCACGTCAGTCAAGCGGGATCGCTCGTTGAGCCGGGGCGATTACGCTTTGACTTCACACACTTTCAGGCTGTTACAAAAAATCAACTCCGCGAGATTGAGGGCTTTATTAACGATTGCGTTCGTTTGAATGACAAAGTTGAGATCGACTCCATGTCCTTGCAAGCAGCTAAGAGTAAGGGAGCACTTGCGTTTTTCGGCGATAAATACGGCGATGTTGTTCGGGTCGTCGAGATTGGCGACTACAGCATGGAACTATGCGGCGGCACGCACGCTCACGCGACTGGTGATATTGCTCTCGTCAAGATTATCAGCGAAAGCAGCATCGCCGCCGGTACCCGCCGGATTGAAGCTGTGGCAGGAAGGGCAGCCTATCAACATATCTGCTCCGAAGACGAGATACTGTCTTCCATCGGAAGCATACTCAAAACCCAAAAGAATCGTGCGCCGGAACAGGTGGAAAGATTGGTTCAGGCCAATCGAGAACTTGAGCAACAAATCAAAGAACTGCAAACAAACCTCGCAAAATCCCGTGTCGTTGATCTTGTGAATCGAGCTGTTGTCGTGAATGGTTTCCGCGTCGTAGCTTCCGTTGTGGACAATACAGACAGGGATGGGTTGCGCCGACTCACCGATGAACTGAAAAACCACATCGAATCCGGCGTTGTTGTTCTCGCTTCGGTAACAGGGAACGAAGTCGCATTCACTGCTGGCGTTACTCCCGATCTCGTGCAACATCACGATTTGCAAGCCGGTAAGATTATTCAAGCGGTTACCCGCCTTGCTGAAGGGCGCGGTGGTGGGCGCCCCGAACTTGCTCAGGGGGGCAGCAAAAATCCGAGCAAGATGAAATGCGCGATTGATGCCGTCGTGAAGATTGTTGCCAATCAGGAGAATTGAAGTTTTTTGCGCAAGCTTGACATATAGGGCAATCCGATGATGTAGAAAGGAATAAAATATGGAATGGGCTCCGATAGATATGGAATGGGTTTCGATAGTTTGGAAACTAAGTTTATCTGTTTTCTTGATCGTACTCAGTGGCGCAGTTTTATATCTGGTTGTACGCTTAGGCAGTGTGCTGGGAAACATTGGTGCTACCTTCAAATCAGTAGAAGCAATGGTGGACAAAGAACTGAATAATTTGCTGAAGGACGTCGATCAAACTGTTAAAGAGTTAAATAGCGAAATGCCGGAACTGCTCAAAAGTATCAATGCAATTACAGCGTCCATCCAGCAGATTAGCGAATCTGAAGTCCAACCGATAACACGTAACATTCATGAAATGACTGTCGTTGTGAGTCAGAGTATTGCCAGGCTTGATAAGTTGGTGAACTTGCTCGGCGATTTTTCCCAAAATACGGTCAAACGTGCTGAATACTATCGCGATCAGCTCCCTGTCCCCATCACAGACATCATTAGTTTGTGGAGTGGAATTAAGACTGGCTGGGAGGTATTTAGTCAATCATGGAAACCAGATGAAAAAGATGGTTCCAAATAGCGTAACGAGGAAACATAATGATTTCGAGAAAATGAGGATATCAAAGTGAAGAATGAAGAACGTGGAAGCGGACTTGGGTACGTAGTTGCTTTCTTCATGGGCGGTTTGGTTGGTGCTGTCGTCAGTTTGCTGTTAGCTCCATTCACGGGCAGTGAGACGCGAAAAAGGATACGTGAAGTCTCTACGGACGCCAAAGACCGGACTGTTGGTGCTGTTCACACCGCGAAAGGAAGAGCGACCGAATTCGTCAATCAAGGTAAAGGACGAATCAATGAAACAAGGGGCGGTATGAAAGCAGCGGTTAAAGCCGGCAAAAAAGCCTTCGTCAAAAAGAAGGGTGAGCTGACAGATGCGGCTGTTCATGAAGATGGTGATTCGAATAAGACCGATGGAGAAACCGCGAGTTAGAATTTCTCGGCTCATGTTCAGACAAAGTGCGAATTCTAAATCACCCTGACTTTTATTGGCGCGCATTGCTGATGCAAGCTAATTTCAAATGACTTATCGACGAAAACAGAAGCCACAGGTCGTATTTCCACTTGTGGCTTCTGTTTAGTCACGCATTGCGTATTACGTTTCGTATGAATCTTGATAAACTAAGAACGCTCCTTGAAAGTGTTCAACACGGTGAAATTGACGTTGATGCGGCAATCCAATCACTACGCTATCTGCCGTTTGAAGATATACACTTTTCTAAAGTCGATCACCACCGTCAACTGCGGAAAGGCTTTCCAGAGGTTATCTTCTGCGAGGGGAAAACCGTTAATCAGGCGACAGAAATCAGCAAACGAATTCTGGCAGCAGGTGACCTCCTATTTGCCACTCGCGCCACACGGGAATTTTACGAAGCGGTGGTTACCCTTGATTCATCTGCGCACTTTAACGAATTCGCACGTACGATTACCGTTGGTCAACCATCTGGCGAATTGCATGATGGCATTTTGGTGATATCGGCGGGTACATCGGATATTCCTGTTGCTGAGGAGGCTGTAGAAACCGCTCAGATTATGGGGAACCGCGTTGAACGCCTGTATGATGTCGGCGTCGCGGGACTACACCGTCTGCTCAGTTATCACGAGAAGCTGGTCAATGCAAGCGTGATTATTGTTGTAGCGGGGATGGAAGGGGCGCTCCCAAGTGTTGTCGGTGGATTGGTGGATAAACCTGTGATTGCTGTTCCAACAAGTGTCGGGTATGGCGCGAGTTTTGGAGGTCTGGCGGCGTTGTTGGGTATGCTGAATAGCTGTTCTGCTGGCGTAACCGTCGTCAATATTGATAACGGGTTTGGTGCTGGCTATAGCGCGGCATTGATTAACCAACCGCACCGATATTTCAAAACGAAGAGCCCTGCTACAGAAAATCCATGAACACTTCATTTGCGAGCATCAGCCCCTGACCGGTGAGTCGTAGGGAACCGTTCTTCCATTCCAAAAGTTTGAGGTTTGTCCACTTCTCTATGACCTCCCCAAATTCTGCATCAATTGGCTCGCCAAAGCGGCGCTGATAGTTGTTGCACTGAATTCCTTCCCGCTTCCGTAGACCTAACATAACGGTTTCAGCCTTTTCATCTCGACCGGTGAATCTCTCTGAATACGCAATCGGCTTCTTGTATTGAGCGAGGCAATCAACATAGTCGGTTAAACTGCGAATGTTTGAATAGCGCACCCCATTGAGATAACCCCATGCGCTAACCCCAAGGCCCATACACGGTTCATTGTTCCAGTATACCAGATTGTGCCTAGCTTCATGACTAGGCTTCACAAAATTGGAGATTTCGTAGTGTTCATAGCCCACATAGGTCAACATCTCAATTGCAAGTTCATACATATCGGCTTCAAGCTCATTTGGGGGAAGTTTCAGTTTCTTGGCTTGCCGCCACTCGTAGAAAGCCGTTCCCTCTTCCAATACCAAGTTATATGTTGAAATGTGTTCGGGCTGAAACGCAATCACCGCTTGCAAGGAGGATTTCCACTGAGCAATGGTTTGGTTTGGCAGGGCAAAAATCAGATCGAGATTGATGTTGTCAAATCCGGTTTCACGCGCTAGTTGATAGCTTTGAACCACATCGCTGACTTTGTGGATTCGTCCAATTTGACGCAAGATTGCGTCATCCATTGCTTGCACCCCGAAACTCAACCGATTGATGCCAGCAGAATGCATAATCTGTAACTTTTCTCGATTCACCGTGCCGGGATTGCACTCAACCGTGATTTCTGCGTCAGGACAGATTTGGAAAAGGGATTGGAGTTCGGCAAATAGACAATCTAAAGTTGCTGCGGAAAGAATTGATGGCGTGCCGCCTCCAAAGAAGATTGTCTTTAATGGTGGACTAGAGTGCGCATACAGCGCCATCTCTGTGGATAGGGCGTTGAGATAAGATTGTGCCTGTTCTTTATGGAAAGCGTAAGTATTGAAGGCACAATAGTAGCATTTCGTGGTGCAGAAAGGGATATGAATATATAACGATAAAGGATGTGTCATCGCTCGATCAAGGGAATTCAACTCTCCTGTTTTATCACGCTTCATCTTCATCAGATTCGGAATGGAGGTCACGTTGTGGGCAAAGATGAGAATGTTGGGCACGTAGGAAACGAAACCCATGGAAGGAACCCGGCGCCTGCCAATTCACTGCACGATTTGGCGAGCTTCCCCCATCGTGATCCATTCTGTTTCCGGCGTTGTCGGTCGCAGTCGATAACGCAACTTTGCCTCAATCTGTGCTTGGCTGCCGAACTCATAGGTGAACTGCCGAGTTGCGCCCGGCTGTAGGCGGTTATCGCTTCCACCTTCCCCCGACGTGCCGGAAATTGAAATTTGTTCATGGCCGACCACTGAGCCACCAGAATCGTAGATTTTCACATCAAGGAGAAGTTTGCGCGTCCACCCACCGGGGAGAACATGCCCTGACTTGTTGGTGATGTGAATCATCGCTTTACTCTTGGCGAAAGTAATTGTCAGATCCGCCGCGCTTTTTAGCATGTCAACGCTGCGACTCGCAATCCAGGTGTGACGCCCGCCTGGGATCGGCTCGTTACTCCGAAGGCTTTGTAATCGTTTAATGGCAGGCATGTGACAAGTCGCGCAGTGTTTGCCTGCTGTTGCGGCGGGGCTATGCTTAAAGCTAGCCAGTTGATTGTATTCAGGAACACTAGGCTGACCGTGACAGGTACCACAAAGTTCAGTAGGGTTCTGGTAAGCCTCATCGGTGATGTTTGCATGTACGACAGCGTCAATGCTTGCCGGGGGACCGTGCATCCCGCCCTTTGCATCTACATGACACACGAGGCAGGATACGCCAGAGCCTCGATCCGTCTCTCGCAACTTCGGCATCTTTTCGATTCCGGTAATCAAAATTGGTTGAGGTGCATGGCATGGATCGCAGCTTTCTTCCCGATTAGGGATTCTGCCCGCAGTTTCTTGATAAATTGGATCCTTCCATGCCTGTGCATGCCTAGATTTCTCCCACTCCCGCCAGATTGCCGGATGACAATTCCTGCACCTACCTCTATTGAATTCTTCATGAATACCATTGTACGCCAAATAAGCGCTGTCGAGGTGTCGATCCGCATCCTCCCCGGTCCCGTTCGATTGTTCTGCGTTTGCAACAAATACCGGAGAGACACAAATCAGGATTATTAAGTTAATCAATGTAACAGATGATGGGCAATGCTGTGTCCTTGAAGCATGAAACGCGAAACATGGAATAAGGCTTTTTTTCTCTCCCATTGTACCCAACACCCTTAGTCCTATAGCTTGCTAAACTAAACTCGCAGGCAACAGAATCAATGGAAGCTTCGTGAGTTGAGCGTAACGACTTCCCTGATATAATCTGTAGTGAGGTAATCCAATAGGGCGTACGCAGCTTTTTCCCCGCTATGGATGCAATCCGGAATGCCGATACCTTGGTAGGCATTACCAGCAAGCGCAAGTCCGGGGAGTTTTTTCAATTGCGCTTTAATCTCCGCCGCTTTGTCCAGATGCCCCACATGATACTGTGCCATTGCGTCATTGTGCTTGCTCACGACAGCCAACGTTGGTTCCCCGTTGATTCCCAGCAAATCACGCAGATTTTTAAGGACTGATTCAACCATTTCGGATTCTGATTGGAGAAAGTAATTCGGTTGCAGCGCGCCTCCTAAAAATGCCCTCAAAAGCACCCCATCCGCGGGTGCACGTCCGGCAAACTTGACACTGCTGAATGTACATCCCAAGATTGATCGTCCTTCGATGGCAGGAACGACAAAACCCGTACCGTTTAGTGGATGTTCAATTTCCTTGCGATGAAACGCCAGGTTGACTGCAGCAGAGGAGACGTAAGGAATGGAGGCGAGAAGGTCCGTAAGTTCGGGAACAACTGTTTTGATCAGCGTCGCGGCTCGGGGAGCGGGCAGCGCAATACAGACGAGATCTGCGTTTATGTTCTCTTGATTATTGAGATGGATACACCAGCCATCTCTGCTAACAAGCTGTTCAATCCGATTGACTTCTGCCGCAAGCTGTATAGAATCGACAGGCAAACGCTCAACAAGGGCGTCAATCAGCGTTTGCATCCCAGATTCAAGGGAAAGGAATAAGCTGTAGCGAGGACCGCTCGTACCGCTGATTTCTGCCTTGGATTGTTTCTTTCTCCCAATCAACGCTTTGATGATGCTTCCGTACTCTTGCTCCATCTCAAGGAATTGGGGCAACGTCGCTTTCAAACTCAGATGCTTTGCATCCCCTGTATAAACCCCACCTATCATCGGTTGCGCTATCCGCGTGAATGCCTCTGTTCCCAATCGACGCTTGACGAAATGTTCTACGGACTCCTCTTGACCGTCCCGACGACGCGGCATGCAGAAATCCATCGCCATTCGCAACTTCCCTCGCCAAGTGAAAATTGGGGACTTTACAAATGGCAGAAAGGACGCGGGTGCCATCATGTAAAAGCCTTCAGGAACGGGATGCAGCACGCCTTTGTGGAGGATAAAGCTGCGTCTTTGTTTTGGGTTCGTGCCAATGAGTCTATCGCCGATTCCAAGTTCCTCACACAACGCTTTCGCCCACGGCTTAGTGGAGATAAAGGCATCAGGACCGTGTTCAACGATAAAACCATCTTGGTTTGAGGTGCGGACAACGCCTCCGACCCGATCACTCGCTTCCAACAGTTTAACATCAAGTGGAATGTCACGCTTATGAGATTCGGCGATCAAACGGTTACAAGTCGCCAGTCCAGTGACACCGCCGCCGATGACGACAGCTTGCCACACGTCGCCTCGCTTTACTGTCATTGAATTTCTCCGTAACCGCCGAGCTGTATTCGCCTTTGGGAAAGGTGACAAATCGTTTCCCAAGCCCACATCTTGAGGCCTAACCCACATCACACCGGTGAAACGCAGCCCTTAACCCGTCAATTGGATTACCTTTTGGGATAAATTCGTGACCAACATAGAGGTCGTAGCCGGTTTCTTCGATGGCTTGTATCACAGCCCGGCAGTTAATCCCCTGAGTTTCGTCCATATCCCGCCTGCCTGGATTCCCGGCGATGTGGAAGTGTCCGATATACAGGATGTTCTCCTTAATTTGTCGGATGAGATTCCCCTCCATAATTTGCATATGATAGATGTCAAAGAGAAGCTTCATCCGCGGTGAGTTCACACGCTCGCACACCGCTATGCCCCATGCGACATGATCGCACTGGTAACCGGGGCAATCGATCTTACTATTGAGCAGTTCCAAGCAGAGATTCACTCCTTTTTCTTCTGCAACGTCGATAATCCGGCTCAATCCCTCTACGGTGATATCAATTCCCTCTTCATCGGATATGTCGTCGTACCGGTTGCCGGCAAAACAGATTACGCTGGGAACATCGTTTGCAGCCGCGAGCTCAATGTATTCGATAAGCTCTTGACCGAGCCAACCGTGGTTTTCACGTCTGTTTAGCCCGATTGAGTGCACCGGCTGACCCGATCTAAGCCCCGAGCGGTAGGTAATCGCAATCCGAAGTCCCAATGATTTCGCCAACTGCCAATATTTTTGATCGATCATCTCAACTGCTGAAAGACCAATCTCGGCTGCGCCTCTGACAAATTGCTCGGGGGTAACACCGTCTCGAACAAAACACCATGCAGCTGCAGATTGCTTGATTTTCGTCATACCCTTTCCCTCTCAGCTAAACTGCGCCGGTATGCTTCAGCTTTATCTGAACGCTCTCCACCTCCAGGTTGGGGTGTCCGAATAGTTAAACTTGATTTTATCGCCTGGCTCTAAGAGAAAAGTTTGACCGGCGGAAAGCCCGGCTGTCAGTGTTTGCGCGTTATCTCCGGCATCAACAATCGTCCAATCCAAAACCTGTCCAGGCGTTAGAATGAAAACTTCCACGAGATAGGCGGAAGTGTTTACGAGATATGCTCCTGAAGCGGGAACCGCGGGAGTGACCACGTTAAAACCGACAGGCTCATTTTGTATGATTCGATTGGTGGGAATCTTCGCCTTATTTGTGATGCCGTACGGTAGGTTCCAGACAGATACTGTGTTGTCTCTCGCTTCCGCTTCAAAAATGATGTCATTTCCAGGTGCTCGACTCCCATGGAACGCGAACTCAAAACGGTTATTTTGGGCGAAGATATCCGCCCCAATTGCTCCCGCTGAAGGTTCAAATACTTCTGGGGTCGTGAACCTTTTCGTCTCTTCATCAAAATACACACCCGTGGGCGCATGCAGAGACGAAAAAAACCGATTATGGGAAATTTTACTAGATCCAGGGTCCCCTATGCGGAAGCCAATGGCGTCCTCGGTTGCGTGGCACTGGTTGGTAAACATTACCTGTAACCAATTGTTGCTAAAAGACCCCTTCCCCGAACCGTCGTCTTGTATATAGACTCCTTTGCTAAAGGTGTTTGTTTCTTCAGCGAAAATCTTACTATTGACAATTGGTCCTTCGGAAATGTCGATTAATATGCCGGTTCCACGCGAGCATGCCGCTGAAAAATCAAATACGCTGGCAGTAATGACGACAAAATCATCTGGACCCGGCGTTTCAGGCTTAAAACGGACTGCAGCGCCATCGGAAGCGCTGGCAATGAGACCAAACTTGTACCTGCAGTTCATTTGGCTGTCGATGTGAATCGCATCCCCGGAGTTTTTTCGATATGATAGGACGTAATTCCCGCCATCCAATCGGAAATCCTGGCTCCAGGGAACTTTCAACGTTTCATCAAGCGTATAAACGTTGAGCTGCACGCCTTCTCCTTCATGCATACCGCCTCGACCTCCGTAGATATAGACATCTCTACAGTTGTCATGCGCGTAGTCTATGGCCTCTTGAAGGCCGCTCGTTTTGGTACCCGGAGTGTTCGGCCCGAAATCACCACCGTCATCAGGCCCTTCAAGTGTCACAAAGACATAAGGTTTACGCCTTTCGTTCATTTTATTGCCTCCATGTTTGTCGTTAAATCATACTGCATCTGTCGCACACAAGTTCTGCCAGCATGTTGATAAATTCGGGATGATCGCCGACTGCCCTGGCGCGAATGAAATGGATTCCACATTCCTCTGCAGTCGATTTGGCTTCTATGTCAAGGTCGTGAAGCACCTCGACGTGGTCACATAGGAACCCAATCGGGGACACAATAACGTCATGAACTCCTGATTGTTTTTTCTCTCGAATCTGGTCATTGATATCGGGCTGCGTCCAAGGAATCGTCGTATTTTCGGCTTGACTCTGATATGCGAGATTGTAATCCTTCTTACCAATTAGGGTGGCTACAGCCTTCGCGGTTGCATCGAACTGCTGGGCGTATGGCGAGGTTTTCGCTACAGATTGCGGGACAGCATGTGCGGTAAAAATTAAGGACGCCTTATCGCAGCGGTCTTTCGTCAGATTTTTGCTGGCAACGTCAATTTGATTGGTGATGGCGCGAATGTAGCCCGGATTGGTGTACCAGGGATCTAAGTAGCTGATTGTTGGCTGCTCCACATCTAACGCCTCTATCGCTTCGCTCACTGTCTGCTGATACCAATCCCAACTTACCTTGGACTGATGGGGTGCCATGATGATGCCCAGTATTCTACGATGCTTTTTTTTTGCCATCGCCGCAATCACTTCGTGAATGTACGGCGTCCAATGCCGAAATCCAGCGTAGACAGGCAAATCAACTCCCCTGTTATTCAAATTCGATTCAAGCGCCTCAGCTTGTTTGAAGGTCAGTTCGTTAAAAGGAGAAAAACCACCGAGCGCTATGTAATGGCTGGTAACTTCTCTGAGCCGCTCCGCTTGAGACGCCGCGGTCCCGACAATTCCCTCGACGAAACAGTGTGCTTCCCCCGGGCAGGCGTCATATTTTTGGCAGCATCCGGGGGTTGGACCTCCAAATGCAATTAATAATATACTATCATATCCCTCGACATTGGTCATTCTGTTGTTTTCTCTTTAGCGCCATAGTTTAACGTAGTGTGCAATACTACTAATGAATTGCTTGGAATTGTCATTCTATCAAATTTAATGGTTTTGGTGCATAGCGTCGGGTTCAAGCGATATTCGCCAGTTGAGCCGGCATGAACTTCGGATCTGCCGCAATGGCTTTTGAAAAAATGGCTTTCGCCTGCGTCTCATCACCATTGGTGCGGTGTGCGAGTCCCACACATAAATAGGCTTGAGCGAGTTGTGCATTTGTGAGATTCAGATCTAGCGCTCGACGAATATATCGCAATCCAGGCGCTGGATCGTCACCGTTGCGATGAGCTGTTGTAATGAGTGATTGCCCGGATAAGAGCAACGCAGGGACATAGGTAGGCTCTAATTCCAATGCCCTTTTTATGGCGGTTTTAGCTTCTGCGAAAAAATCTCCTTTTTCCAAGATACTTGGTATAATGCGCGAACTCCGGTACAGCAATCCGGCAAGTTCCACCCATGCGGCGGGATTGTCGGGAAATTGTCGTGTTGACTCACGCAGCATCTCAACTGCTAATCCGATGTCACCGCCTTCCTCAGCCTCTTCAGACGCTTGGCGGTAACCTTCGTAATTCTCTAGTGTGACTGTTCTCGCCTCGACTTCGGCTGCATCCGCCGAAGGAATCGCCGATGGTTTCAGATGTTGCCACCCCGGCTCTGGATCGTCAATCAGTCCTCGATACACGCGCAGGATTGCATAGCGGGGTGTTCCCCAGACCTCAGCGATTTGGGTAATCCAGTCGGGCAATGCCCCCTCTAAATCCGATAAGAGTTCAGGCAGCCTCATGCCACGCTCAAGTCGCTCCGCGACTTCCTTGAGGAAATAAGCTTCAATTTGAATCAAGAGATCTATTTCCGCGTCATGTGCAAGGGGGCCATGTCCAGGCAGCACATGACGCGGATGATAAGTTCTCAGTTCCCGAATGGTATCAATCCAATCGTGATTTGCGGTGAGTCCCTCATTCATCACCGGTTGACCAAAAATGGGAAAGCTGCCCGTCATAATAGTATCACCAGAGATGATGCAGCCTTCTTTTGGGATGCGAACCGCAATTGCATCATCGGTTTCCGCTTTGCCGAGGTGAATGAGATGGAGAGGTTGACTGCCGAGGTCTATTTCCGTTTCTATTGAGAAGGTCTGATCGGGCAGATACGGATCGTCTCCCAACTCAAATCCACGTGATTGGAGGAACGCTTTTTGACGAGGGGCACGGCTGACGATGAACTCTTTCGTCTTTTCCCTTGAGAGAATCGTAGCTCCCTCGGCGTGGAAGATTATATTTCCATTGGTGTGGTCCCAATGGTAGTGCGTATTAATGGTGTAAAGGATTGGTTTTTCGGTTATAGCACGAACTGCTTGAAGCAAGCGACGCGCCATCGGTTGGTTGACCTGTGTGTCAATCACAGCGACCCCGTTATCGCCGATGACAATTGATGAATTGACAATATTGCGAAAGAGATAAACACGATCGGCGACTTTTTCGAGGCTTCCATAATGCCTTGGGGCATAAGGATTTTCTCGCGGTGGTGTCATTCGTTTCCCTTAGATTGACGATGGTCTTTTTGACGATTTAGTATCCCAGACATACGTTTTGGCAGCCTCCACAAAATGTTTCACATTTTCGAACGGGGTATCCCGGTAAAGTCCGTGGTTGAGGTTCAGGATATGCCCAATCTTGCCGCCCTGTCGCAGGCATCGGTTGACAGCAGCCGTAATGTCATTGACTGTACCGTCTCGCAGGATTATATTGTCCACGTTTCCTTGAAAGGCGACTTGCCCCGCAGCTTGCGCCTGTGCTTCTGCGAGATCTACGCATGTCCCGACGCTCAAAACGTCCGCGCCACATTTCAGCATGAGATCCAAGTGAGGGCATTCTTTCGTAAATAGGATAGATATCGCACTGGAATTTAACTCCGCGAAGATTTGTTCGTGATAAGGCTGGACAAAGGATTCATAGCACATGCGACTAATACCATCCGCGATGGATTCAAAGAGTTGTACCGCTTGCGCGCCTTCTGAAATTTGGTAGTTGAGATAATCAATTGTCAGTTGCGTCAGATGTTTCAACAAGTTATGAAACAAACGCGGTTCCTCATGCATCAACTGAAAAACGACGCTCGCCTCATTTGAGACTCCATGTCCCTGATTCATCGGGCTTTTGCCTGCAACCATAAAAAAAGCCAGCGTCAGCGGGGCACCGGCAAAACCGACTACTGGTAATTCTCCATTCAGCCTCTGCCGCAGCCCGTTCAAGATTTGCCCAACAAATTTCAGGTCTGATGACGGCTGGACGCGGCGTAATGCCTCAACTTGCACTCGCGTGCGAATCGGAGTTGGCAATACGGGTCCCGGCGCAAATTGGAAGTGCGCCCCCATCGGGGTAAGCGGCGTAAGTATATCCTGATACATGATTATTGCATCAACTCCGACGCGTTGCGGCAAAAGCGAAATTTCAATCGCCTGTTCGACATCCCGAAATAGGTGTTCTAAGGAGACTTGTGCACGCTTGCGTAAAGCCCGATAAGCCGGATCTGAACGCCCGGCTTGACGCATCATCCAGACCGGTACCCGCTCCACGGGAAGTCGGCGCGCCGCACGAAGCAGGAGATCGTTCTTTGGCATAGGGTCGGTTAATCGTTTTTGGGTTGACAGGGGGTTCATGATTTTTCCAAAACCTCATTCCCCCGTTTCCTCTTTCTGATGTCGTTCAAGAAACTCCCTGAGCTTCACGAAACTTTTGATGTTTTTCATTATTCGACCACTTTCTCGCTCCTCAAGATAGAGAAAGAAACCCATCAAATACAGACTAATAAAAAATAGTAGAAAGCCAAATACACATTGGATGATTGCAGACGTGTTCGGCTCGAGATTCAGCTTGGGAATTCCGTTTCCCCACAATACGGAAGCAAAGTCGCGGCACCCGGTCACCCCCATGGATAGAAAAACAATTGATAGCGCGAAGACGATGAAAAATTGTATGCCCATCACTTTAACCGTCAGTACAATACCGGAACATGGATGCCGGAGATGGTGTGGATTCGCTTGCGGCGAGTCTTCTGCAATCCTGCATCTACTTGGTTGAAGACAACTATATTATAGCACACAGCGCTACTATCGGTAAACCAATATTCCCGCACACATCTGAAAGCGGAGGTGAGGTCAAGGTTTGTAGCATGGGAGTTCGGAGGTTGTTAAATTCAGGGAAATATTATATAATAACGAAGTTCCAAAATGCCGTAGGCACTCCTCAAAACGATAATTGACCGTATTCCAAGCAAATCCTAACAATCAAGATTTCCCCTCGTTATTTACCATCAGCCACAAATGCCCGAAAAAGAACTGACAGAAAAACAACAAGCCGCTTTACGCCACATACCCGCCATTGAACAGTTGCTGATTCATGGTACGTTTCTCGCTATGCAGAAACAGTATTCTAGAGATCTCGTAACCGAAGCGTTACGTTCAGTAGTTGCGGAGATTCGGGTGCAAATTCTCTCCAACCAAGAAATTTCGGATTTTCTTGATGACGCGCAACTTGCTGATCTTACCCACGCTAAACTTGAAGCGATAACATCTTCCACATACCTGGCAGTGATTAACGTGACCGGGACAATTATCCATACAAATCTGGGCAGATCGCTTCTAAGCGCATCTGCGTGCGAAGGACTTCTTCAAGCCGGGGGTAACTATGTCAACCTAGAGTACGATCTTGAGAGAGGGGATCGTGGACACCGAGATCTAATCACTGAACCCTTACTACAGCGGTTGACCGGCTGCGGTGCGTCAACGGTTGTGAACAACAACGCGGCGGCAGTTCTGCTTACGTTGAACACATTGGGGCGAGGCAAAGAGGTCATCGTCTCTCGTGGAGAACTGATTGAAATCGGCGGTGCGTTTCGAATTCCGGATGTTATGGAGGCGAGCGGGGCAATCCTGCGGGAAGTGGGCACAACGAACCGGACTCATCTCAGGGATTACGAAAATGCAATCAACGAAAACACGGCACTTCTGCTGAAAGTCCATCCCAGCAACTACAAAATCGTAGGCTTTACCATGACGCCTGAGATTGAGGGAATCACTGAACTTGGCGATCGGTATGGGATTCCAACTATGGAAGATCTCGGAAGCGGGACACTGATTGATTTGACGAAGTACGATTTACCTTATGAGCCAGTTGTTCGTGAGCGGGTTAATGCTGGCGTCGATATCCTAACCTTCAGCGGAGATAAGCTGCTCGGCGGTCCCCAAGCGGGCATTATCGTCGGCAAATCGGATCTAATTCAGAAAATTCGCAAAAATCCATTGATGCGGGCATTACGCGTTGGAAAGTTGACAATCGCTGCACTCGAAGCTACTTTACGGCTCTATCTCAACGAAGACAACCTAACCGAAAAACTTCCCATGCTTTATCGCTTCACCCGATCGATTGACGAGCTCCGAATCATCACAGAGAAGCTAGTAATGCTCCTGCGGCAAATCTTTGGTGAGGCGATTGCAGTCACCATCGAAGAGAGCCATGCACAAATTGGCAGTGGTTCTCTGCCGATTGAGACTTTGCCCAGCCTCGCAATTGTTTTAGAATCGCCACGCATTTCAGCGGAAGCACTCGCCGCGAGTTTCCGCACTCAATCGAGGCCGGTGATCGGTCGAACGCAGGATGGTCGGTTCTGGATGGACGTGCGAACGATTCGCGAACAAGAATTGGATTGGATCGTTGATGCGGCGAAAAATGTCATGGGTACCAGCGCTATAATCTAGGATAACGCTATGCGACACGTCATAATTGGTACTGCCGGTCATGTTGACCACGGTAAAACGGCACTTATACGCGCCCTTACAGGAATCGAAACGGACCGGCTCAAGGAAGAACAAGAACGAGGACTGTCAATCGAGTTGGGATTTGCTTATTTCGATCTGCCCGACGGTTCACGCGCCGGAATCGTGGACGTTCCCGGACATGAAAAGTTCATCCGGAATATGCTTTCCGGAGCCTATGGGATGGACGTTGTGCTACTTGTGGTTGATGCGAAAGAAGGTGTACAGGAACAGACGTTGGAACACCTGGAGATTCTCGATCTACTTGGCATTTCGACGGGTATCTTGGTGATGACGAAAGTGGATTTGGTGACGGATGAGGAATTAACTGAATCTACCGAGATGGCTCAGGAGATGTTCGCGGGCACCTCTCTCGAAGGCGCCCCTACAGTTCAAGTATCGGCTGTGACGGATGAAGGGGTAGATGACCTCAAGCAAACCATTGTCGATAGTGTGAACGCCCTTGCAGAAAAGGAGAGCCGCAATGGTATCCCACGCTTGTATGTGGATCGGAGTTTTACGATGCCGGGGTTTGGCGCAGTTGTTACAGGAACGCTGATTGACGGTTCCATTCACCGGGAACAACGGCTTATGATTTTGCCACAGGGACACGAAGTTCGTGTGCGCGGCATACAAGTTCACAACCAACCGGCAGAGGAGGCACATGCAGGACAGCGGACCGCTCTAAATTTGTCGGGCATCACAAAAGAAGGTATTAGTCGCGGGGATGTGCTTAGCACAATTGGGTTATCAAAAGTGACAGACAACATTGATGTGTCTCTGCATGTGCTGTCGTCGTTCCCAAGAATGCTCGAACACTGGACGCGGTTGCGGTTTTATCTCGGTACAAGCGAAGCGTTTTGTCGGGCGATTCTGCTTGTGGATGAAGCGGTCTTGCCAGGCGAGTCGGCTCAGATTCAATTGCGTTTAGAGAAACCGATTCTAACTTTTAGAGGAGATCGACTTATCGTTCGTGATTTCGCATCACAGTATACCGTCGGAGGCGGGACGGTGATTAATCCGTTTGCACCGCGCCACAAGCGGTTTACGACACAGACTTCGGAAACACTAGATCTATGGAAAAAGGCTGATGATGTGGGGGTGATAAATCTGTTATTGGCACAAAGCCGCGAACTCTGCACGACAGAAATGTCTCTGCGATATTATCTTAGCCATCCTTGTTCGACTCTGGGAGAAATTCTGAAAGCACTTGAGCAAGAGCACAAAATTAAGCGATGGGGCGGTGGGACCCCACTTATTTCCGCTAGGGATCGAGCGGAAACGGCACAATCCAATCTCATCAATGCTTTGGAGCAATTCCACGAACGAACACCACTCGCCCCCGGTCAAAATGCCGCACAACTCCGTCTCCAACTAGACCTCGACGAAACTGCCTTTGAGAAGATTGTTGATGACTTGATTCGGCGGAATCGAATCGTTAAAGACGGGAATCTCCTGCGTATGGCGTCGCACCAGATCCAGTTTTCTGAGCAAGAGGAGGCAGTCAAGGAGAAAGTGGAGGGAGTCTTTTTAGATGCAGGAATGAACGTTCCGAATATGAAAGCGCTAATCGAGCAACTTCCAGAATATGCCTCTCAATCAGTTGGGGCAACTTTCTACGCACTTGTTAATCTTGGACGGCTCATAAAGATTGCGGATGACTTCTTTATCCATATACAGACGTTCCAACGAATCATGAATTTACTTACGGGTTACCTTCAAGAAAATGACATAGTTACTATAGCTGAATTCCGCGAGTTCGCCGAAACCAGCCGAAAATATGCTGTGCCGTTTCTTGAATACTGTGATGGAGAAGGCATCACGATTCGTGAAGGGAACCACCGCAGTCTGCGGAAATCGGCGCAGCAGCGAGCCTAAGCCGCGACAGTTGAAACTTGTTCGAAAGCGGGTTGACAGTTTATTGTGGGAGGGGATAGGGTCCGGTGGCTCTACTGGTCTTCAAAACCAGCTTGCCCATGCAAGTGGGTAGGTGGGTTCGACTCCCACCCTCTCCCGCCATCAAGAAAATGACATCAGTGACTGTTGTTACCCGCCCAGAATTACCGAAGGATAGCGTGCCCTGTATCAACCCTTAAAATTGGCAAGTACGTCACGGAGTGTTTCGAAGATCCGATCCGCCTCTTTGGTCGTCAGGATTAGCGGTGGGGCAACGAAGAGGATATTCTCCGGCTCATCTACAGCGCGGCTGATTTTCCCAATTAGGATGCCGTTTTCTCGCATTGTCCCAACAATCTGGTTTGTTTTCGCTGTATCTAAATGAGATTTACCATTTTGAACCAACTCGATTCCCATCATGAGCCCTTTTCCTCGGACATCTCCGACAATCGGCAACGATCGCAGCGTGTCAAGTTTCTCCAATAGGTAAGTTCCTACCTGTTCAGCGTTTTCCCATAATCGCTCGTCCGTGAGAATTTTCAGGTTTGCCAAGCCGGCGGCACAGGCGACAGGGTGCCCAGCGTAGGTGCATACTTGTGCGAATTCTCGATTCTCCTCTGGAGCGCCGAGAAATTCTTCAAAAACTTCAGAGCTTACCACACAAGCGCCGAGCGGAAGGTAGCCACTCGTCAGTCCCTTTGCCAATGTGATAATGTCAGGTTGTATTCCCCAACGCTCACACGCAAACAGCGTTCCCGTTCTGCCGAACCCCGTAATCACCTCATCTAGGATGAGCAAAACTCCATAGCGATCACAGATTTCTCTTAGTCGTGAAAGATAGCCATCCGGCGGGACAATCACCCCGCCGCCGCCGATGATTGGTTCAGCAATCACCGCGATGACAGTTTCCGCTCCTTCCCACTGAATGACCCGCTCGATTTCGTCAGCGCAGAACATGTTACAGTCCGACACACTCAATTCAAATGGGCATCGATAGCAATAGGGCGGGTGAACGTGCAGGAAACCGGGCGCAAGCGGTTCAAACGGCTTTTTTCGCTGGACCTGCCCCGTTGCGGACATCGCCCCGTACGTGAATCCGTGATAGCCGCGATAGCGGGCAATAATCTTGTACCGGTTCTGCCCCGGGTATCTTTGCCTGCCGTACTGCCGCGCAATTTTAATTGCGGTTTCATTGGCTTCAGAACCGCTGTTGCTGAAATAGACGTGATTGAGGTTCCCCGGCAATAGCTCAGCGAGTCGGTCCGCCAATAGTGCTGCCGGAATGTTTATCTGCGTGTGTGGATAGTAGTGCAATTGCTGAATCTGCTCATAGACCGCTTTGGCAATCTCGTGCCGTCCGTATCCAACGTTGACATTCCATAGACCGGCATAGGCATCTAAATATTCGTGTCCATCCGAGTCAATTATGGTTGTCCCGTGCGCCGCTTTGAACACTATCAGATTCGTTTGATTTAAGAGTTCATGCTGAAAGAGCGGGTGCCAAACATGCGCCTGATCGATTTTCCGGTAATCTTGTGTGGATAATTCTTTTTGAGTGTTAGTCATTTTTCTTCTCTTTCCAAGCGTTGAAGGTGGAATGCTAAGACATGCAATCTCGCCTAAGCTTTTAGGTTTATACGATGCTAGAAGATATTATGTCTTCTGCCGCTTCTTCTTTGCAGCAGGGAACAGGATATTGTTCAAAATGAGCCGATAGCCCGGCGAGTGCTTATGGAGATCTAAATTGGTCGGGACCCTTCCCTCCCCGACGAGATGCCGGTAATCCTCCGGATCGTGTCCACCGAGGAAGGTGTACGTCCCTTTTCCTAATGTGCCATGGATGTACTTTGCATAGGGAGTTCCTTCAATGTCGCCCAAGATGGTCACTGTATCGCGAATAGTGTCTCGATTGAACGAAGTCGTCTGACCAAGAAATCCCGGCACTTTACCCACATGATTCTGGGTAAGCATTGTGGGGATGGGATCATGTTTTGCGGAGAATTCGAACAACGTGAAATCTTCTAAGCCTGATAGCGGGTTGGGCTCTGGTTTCGGGTTATCGATATTAGAAAATTCGTATCGATTCGGGCTCGTATACAGCGTGAAGTTTTCGAAGCCGAAAGTTTTTTGGAAATTGAGTTGAGATTGATAGTCGGGCTGGATGGGGGTTCCATCCAGTTCAGGGGCGACAATATCGACACGCCCTCCGTCCGCTGCGATTGCAATGTCTAAGGTTTCCGGCGCGGAGCACATCGCAAATAGAAATCCACCCCTGAGGACATAGTCCTGGATTTGTTGCGCAATTTGTCCTTTGTGTCTCGGCACCCGGGAAAAGCCTGCTTCAGCAGCCGCACGCTCAAACAGACGGACTCGCTGCTGATACCACACCTGTCCCCTGAAGGCGCTATAGAATTTGCCGTGTTGACCAGTGAAATCTTCGTGGTGTAGGTGCAACCAGTCGAATCTTTCCATGTACAGGTTGCCGTTTTCGTCTTCCTTATCCCAGATGACATCATACGGAATTTGGGCATAATCCAAAGCAATTTTCACCGCATCGTCCCACGGATCGCGGTAGGGAGTGTTGTCCGGAGGGGCGTAAACAGCAATCTTTGGTGCTTTTTCCAACATGATTTCGTCCATATTGCTGTCTTCCATCTCAATGAGAATACCGCCGTAATCGAGATGGGAGATGGGTTGAACATGAACCCCCATCGCCTTCGCCTTGACATGTACGTCAGATGAATCTTTCAACAGGAAGGCGCCGCCACGATAGTTCAGAAGCCACATCGCTTTGTACTCCCGCGGCGTTTGCAGAGTCCAGTAAGTCAATCCATAAGCTTTCAGATGGTTGGTCTGCGTGTTATCCATCGGCACAAGCAGCCATTGTGCAAAGGCGCTACTCGCTACTACGACGGCAAGAAACGCGGACAGCGATATGCTTTTTGCAGAAGGCATCAATTTTTCTCCATTGAAGCGTTAATCAGCCGTGTTTATACAAGATAAAGCCGCTCTGAGCAGTAAGAGCACCGATGGATTGCGGACGGAAGGCATCCTGCAAAATCACCTCGGTATCATTCAGCGGGCAGTCCGGCGTCCATGAGCATTACAATCCGGTTCGCAATCTCCAGGCGCAGTTTGTCGAGCTCCGGCTCGGGCGATATAGCGGGACGTTCGGGAATATCGGCGATGCGCGTTGCGAGCCAATCCGACGCATCGCGGGCAAGCTGCTGATGCTCCAAATTCAAGGAGGACTCACCTTTAGCAATCAATGAATGCAGGGTCGCGACGTAGCGAGCATCGTCAATGCCTTCCTGAACCCCTTCCCAAGTAATTGTGCTCAGCAGGTTTCCTTTTTCATCTTCAAAGGCATAGCTGCAACCCTGCCAGTTAATGATCTGGTCGTAGGGTCGATAGACCGGTGCACCGTAGTATGTCCACTCGGTAAAGCCGTGGAGCCCCATGCGGTCAAGCCCGAATCCCGCGAAGTACCGTGGAAATGCGTAGGCATTGTGCTGACACAGCCAACGGATGCCCCAGAGCTGCGCCTCGTCGGCTTCGGCACGCAGCAGGTCGTCGTCGCTAAGCCGCCACAGTTCCCCAACGCGCACATCGAGCGGGACACCGATCGCATCAATCACGTCCTGTGAGTAAGCGGTGCAGAGCATTTTCTCACCGGGACATGCCTCTGCGAACAGCTTGAACTCTATCTTCGCCCATTCAAGCTCACGCGCATGGATAGCCGCGGCACCGGGTTCATCCACGAGAAACCAGAGGATTTCGGGCCAGCCCGCTTCCTTGGCGTGGCGAACCATCTGGCGAAACAAATCTTTGAGCACCTCCTTGAGATCCTCGGGATAGTCTTGCGCCCGGTAGTCGATGCAGCGCTGACCGTAGTAGTCGGCGGGCTTGAATTTCTTACCGTCCACTCGATTGAAGAGATCGAGCACGCGGCAACTTAGCAAGCGAGGATAGTACGGCACCGGACCGCGAAACCCCTGACGTTTAAACTCAGCCATGAGCTTGTCGGTGTGCGGAAAACTCGCGACGACACGGTTGCCGACCCGCTCAAGGACAGGGGACACGTGCCCTGGAGGACAGAAAAGCATCGAATTGACGCCGTGTGCTTTCATGTCGGCGAAGTCCTGCGCGGTCTTCTCGCTTGGCAAGCTATAGTAGTAGATGCCCCACCAGCGGCCCGGAACGAGTCTGAAGGGATAGACTAGCAGTTCGAACTTCAGCGCCGTTTCGCCGCCATTTTCGGCACGAACATGAACGTCACCCGCATAACGACCGACCGGTGTCCCCGGAGGGATGTGGAGCCGGATCCAAAACTGCTGACTCTGTCCGCGTTGAACGCGGGTTACGGCGTCTTGATGGTCTATGAGCTTGGGTGCCTCGACAAAGAACGGGTCCCAGTAGTCTCTCCACATGCCTATCCGCACGGGTCGAACCGTGATGGCGGAAGCCGGCAGCGTGCCCCCATCTTGGCTCAACAATGTTCCAACGTCCACATGTACCCGACCCAAATCTCGGAGTGCGTGAATTGCAAACTGCGCGTGCTGTTTCTCGTTCTGGCTCGCAGCGGCGGAAAGCGTGACAGTCCGCTCTCCTGTCTGGGGACTGCTGTAGCGAAAGATAGCGTCAGATTTCGATCGCCGATAGACGATGAAGCCGCGTTCGTCTTCTTCGACTGTAATACCATGCGGCTGAGGTTCGGGTTTAGGGGTTCGATCCTCGATTTCATCGCCGTTGACGACCAAGCTCCGTCGACCGTCTTCGTAGATGCGTTCCACGACTTTCTCGTGAAGCCGCGTCTCGCGGTAGCCTTGTTCGGCTGCGCACGAGAGAGCAACACCGAGACTGCCAACCATACAAATTCCAATAAAACACAGAATGAACCCCATCAACAATACTCCATGAAATTCTCTAAATTGGAAAACCGTTGTGCCTATCTTTCAGGTACTAAAATACGCTTCAAGTGCGGAGAGACTCTCCACAACAAGATCTGGCGAAATCTCGATTGCCTGCTGGAGCAATTCGGGGGTTGTTTCACCGCTTAGTACAAGTACCGTCATAAGACCGGCGTCGCACCCCATTTTTATATCCGTATACAGCCTATCGCCGATTATGGCAACGTTTTTCGCTTCGAGATGCAGCCGCTTCAGCGCCATCTGAACCATTAGCGGTTGAGGCTTACCGATAACGAGCGGATCGACATCAGTCGCTGTCGAAATGAGGGCAGCCATCGCGCCGCAATCCGGAATATAGCCGTATTCAGTGGGGCAGACTTTATCCGGATGGGTTGCGACAAATGGAACTCCCGTCCGGATCAACAGTGTTGCAATCTCAAGCTTTCGATAGGACAACGTTTTATCGAATCCTAGAACAACGCAATCCGGACTCTCCGGCGTCAGCAGAAATCCAAGTTTCTTTAGTTCATTTTCAAAACTAGGCGTCCCCAAAACAAATAACTTGGTATAACCCGCTTGTGCAAGATACATCGCCGTGGCATCGCCGGAGGTTAGGACATCTCCTCCCTGAGCATCAATTCCAAGATGACGGAGCTTTTCCAAGTAGGTATGCGCGGACTCAGAAGAGTTATTTGTCAAGAACAGATAACTCTTCCCCAGTTTCCGGACGGCTTCAAAAAATAGCGTTGCGCCTGGAATAACGCTATTCCCTACATATGTCGTACCATCAAGATCTACGAGGAAGCCTTCAAGTTGGGCGAATCTATCTCGTATCTCTTCAGGCAACGCTTGCGAAAATTTCATTAGCTAATGTCAGATCGGCGAAATTGTCAATCTCAACCCAACGATGCGCTCCAATATCAAACGGTCGAAACTCGACGAGTCGCAACGCTTCACTAATTGCAACTTCGGTCCACAAATTTCTCCTCCGCTCGTCAACGATGATTCGAGTTGCTATCTTCGATATCTCTCTGGAGGTCAAAGGGCAAAACTTATACACGTCAATCGAAACGCCATAAGCGTTGGAAGCGAGAACCGCTTTGCTCAGTTCAACAACTCTGTGGTGCGAATCGACGACCACTTTCATCGCTTCAACCTCGTACCGATTCGGATGCACGGCAATGAGATTACCCCATTCGGAATTCAGTAGCGATGATATTACTTCAGGATCAAAAACAACATCTCCGTTACAAAGCAAAACGGGCACGTCGCCAAAATTTTGAGCCGCCGTGTAGAATGAATACATGTTGTTCGTGTTCGCATACTCCCGATTAAGCACGACCTCAACGACGTCCGAATAATCTTGGCAAAAATTGAGAACTTGATTGCACTTATAACCGGCAACCACAATGATTCTCCCGATGCCACAAATCAGAAAAGTCTCAATTTGGCGTTGAAGGATGGGGATTCCAGCGACCGGGACTAGGCATTTCGGCACGTCATTCGTCAACGGTCGTAATCTTGAACCGGCACCAGCCGCTAAGATGATACCGATTGACGTTGACATTCTCGCCCCTTAATTTAATTCTTGGGCTTCCCCAGGATTCCAGATGGCAAGATACCCTTCGCTGGGCGGCAGCCCTCTGTATAAAACTTGGTATAACTGGTCTACGATTGGCATTTCGACGTTCAGTTCGCCCTTCACTTCATAAAGCGCTTTCGCCGTCCGAATCCCCTCAGCGACACGACCGTTTAGTGCGGCTTCTGCCTCCTCAAGCGCCATACCGCGCCCTAAGTTTTCGCCCAACGTCCGATTCCGACTATGGGGACTTAGGCAGGTCGCCATTAGATCGCCAATGCCGGACAATCCGAAGAATGTATCCGGATTTGCACCCATCATGGTACCGACCTTTATCATCTCTCTCAGCCCCCTTGTAATAATCGCCGCCTTTGTGTTGACGCCGAAGCCGAGACCGTCACCGATTCCTGCCATGATTGCCACAATGTTCTTTAACGCCCCTCCTAACTCTGTACCCACCATATCCGGGTTTTCATAGACCTTCAAATACGAGGTCGAGAACAAATCCCTGAGTATCCCGAGGTATCGATAGTTGTTGCACGACACGACCGTCTTGGAAGGGATCTGCCGGACGATTTCATAGGCGATGTTCGGACCTGAGAGCGTCGCAATCGGATGATTCCCGTTAGTTTCCTGCTGCATAATTTCGGAGCAGCGCAGCCCCGTACCCTCTTCAATACCTTTCGCTAGGTTGAGTAGGATGACCTCTTCTTGAAGGTCGGGTTGTGTCTGTTGAACGACAGCACGCAGCGATTGGGCGGGTATGGCGTAAATAATTAGCCCTGCATTATGAATGCCCTCTGATAAGCTGTGCGCAGCGTGCAGATTCTGACTCAATGACACTCCGGGGAGATACTTCGGATTGTTCTTATGGTCCGCAATATGCCGTGTCAGCCATTCCTCACGCGCCCAAATAGAGACCTGCAACCCTTTTTCAGCAAGCAGATTTGCGACCGTCGTTCCCCAAGCACCTCCCCCGGCGACAAAAATCTTTTTGATGATTGAGGACATAATCGCAACCTTCTCGTCAGTCAGGATATGGTATTAAACACCCTTCAAATCACCGACGCAAACTCACTCCAATCGAGTGGGGATCAGCTCAATGAGATTTTTGAAAGGGTCGAAACAGAAGACGGGTACCCCTTGATACATCCTCATCCATCCGTCAATCATGTTTCGTGATAGTTCATCGTCGGGTTCAACACGATTGGGACCGAAGAGTATTTCGATACCGTTCTCTTCCAATCGCGCTTCAAGACCGTCCCATTCGGAAACTGCCAGCGCTACATGACGGTGAATGTGGCGTCGGGTAATGTCGGCAGCGCCGCCGATATCTATGAACAGGTCTTCATAGAAGAGGGGACGTGAAGCGATGATGATATGAATCTCCTGGTTCCCGGAGGTGTAGAATAGTCCGGGAAACTTGAAACTGGGACGCGCTTTTTCTTTAAGTCCCAAAACTTCACCATAAAACCAAGCGGCACGCTCGCCATCGTCCACAAGAAGTGTCGCGTGATGGATACCGGTAACCTTCATTTGATGTTTCCTTTCTCGTTACTAAGTTCTATTATACTGAACTTTCCGCAGGTGTAATCGGTTGTCAGGCGAGTAGACCCTACCTCTTTTCGATCGGGGGTTATGTCAAGCCCTTCCGGTGTCTTCAATCACTTGCATGACTTCAGTTCGGATTCCGTCGGGGGCTTCAAAAAATGCAAATTTCCGTGTGCCGAAGTCGCTCGTAATGACCATGGGACCCATGATGAATTTAACGCCGGACTCACGCAGTTTCGCTATTTCAGCTTCGAAGTCGTCTGTTTCGTAGACGACGTGCAAAAAGCCCAGCGGCAGGTTCAGACCGAGATCATCTTCATAGGGCGCTTTGTCGAACAGGATAATCCTGGTCTCACCCAATCGAATCAGCGTGTATTGACAACCTAAGACCTCACTTTTGATACGCACTTCGGCGCCCATGTAGCGGGTGTAGAATTCTGTCGTTTCCTCGATATTTTCGACTTTGACTCCGTAGTTCCACATTCCTTTTATCATCTACTCTTCGCGGTAGGAATCACCTCCAGATCACTTCTTTCTCTAGGTTTGGACATGATCGGGACAGGGTGGAAACCGCACCTCCTCGTTTTTCTTTAGTTTATACAGCAGATGCCTTTATTATATCTAACGCCAAATGGGAAGGCAATCGTTAAAACTGTTTCACTAGCGCAGCGTTCTGTTCCGCAGCCATCGCCAGGCGCGCGAAATGATTCTTAGCTTGCTGCGCATGTATCTTAAACGGCTACCCAATCTGGTCAATCTTCGGCTTGAGACGCCCCACCAGAGCAACCTACCCACCCTCCGCCTTTTCAGGTTGTTTAGAACCCTTAGCAGGACGGTCATCGTATTGAGAATTTTCAACGTCCGCCATAACATGGTAACGACCGTATTACAACTTTGCAGGCAGCACGCCTGATTAGTTTCGATGGTAATCAATTCGCGCGCCAGAATGTTTTATCCAAGTTACGAGTTGGTTCGTAATGACAGGCGAAAGTAGTGTTGGGTTACGGAGAAGACTATCGCGTTCCCTATTCGGTCACTTGATCTATTCGCTCCCTTGATCGCACTACTTCGCCTTTAGGTTGCCCCAAGTGGTTGCGAGTTTTCCATGAGATTGAACGGCGAGGACCTTTGCCAAACCGCCGTTGAAGTGAGTTTGGATTTCATCGTCGGTAAAAGCCCGCCGCACAATCAGGACTTCGTCAATAGTGCCATCCATGGCAATGGGGCCTTCAGCCCACCCAACCGTCAGAGGCGCTTCAATGATTGGTGGAATCACCAAGTCATCGGTCGCCATGCTATGCGGTTTGCCATCAATATAGAAAATGTAGTCGTCGCCCTTCCTCACGACAGCGACCTGATGCCACCGGTTCGGTGCGGGTTTGGGTTTCCACAACTTCGAATCGAGCTGCGCAGCGCGCGCGGGTCCGCTGTTATATGCCACGAAATTCAATTTCGTACTTTGGGCTTTGTTGTACCGAAAAATCCACTTGTTTTTCGACCCGCCACCTTCATCTTGACCGAGAAACCCGTGTTGTTGGACGCTTGTCTCCGCCATGTTCACCCAGGCGGCAATCGTGAAGTCTGTGTTGAACAGACTCAGACTCTCATCCTGTCCGGCATCCACAAAGCTGACCGGCTCGAACCGCAGCGCACTGCCAAACTTACCGTCTTCCCATGTAACATTCCCGTTGAACATGCCGTGATTTTCGTGAGGGGAAAGGTCTTTGGTTTCCTCGCCGCCGCCTTCTTCAAATGGCATGGCAAGTACCACATCTTTGTCAACCGCGGCTGCGGCTTGTTCAAAAGAGAATACCACAAGCAAAACGGTTGTCAGCAAAGTCAGAATCAGTGTTTTCATTTTTATTCTCCTTTCAGGTAGAAGCTCTCTGTGATGACTTTGAAACTCAAAAGCGCCTTGGTTCGGCTGAACGGCACTTACCGATAACAGCGTGCATTGCGTCTAGGTTTCGGAGTTCGATTCATGCATAAGTCGGCATTGTAGAAGGTCAGAGTCTCAATCGTTAGCGGTTCTGGAAGTATAGACTATCGCAGTCGCTGTTCGCTCGTTTGATCCCTCGTTATTCACTCGGTTGATCTCTACCCAACCTACGAAAACTGTTACTGTTCAGGGTCTTCAACTTTCGGCGAATATTGCTTCCATTGGTCCTTCACGTAGTCATAGAAACCATCCACAGGCTTACTGCCACATATCGGCGCAAGCTCCTGTCCGATTTTTGTAAGACGTGTCTTTCCAGTCTTAAGCTTGTTGCCGGATTCCTTGTGAAGCTCCAAGAACAAAGGTTTACTATAGTAGAGCACAACAAATGTCTTGGATAAATTAAGCTGTTTGATATTAAGTACGCCTCCAAAATGAACAAGTCCAATACTCTCAAGGTGACTCAGAGTGCCAAAGTTTATTCCGTGTTTGTTGTAGATTTCCGCCTGATAATCGAACACCAACGGCACAATATCTCCAATTATCCAACCAAACCCGCAGAGCTTAGTGAACAGTTCAGCATCACTCTTGTCGAGTTCGGCAATGAAATTGACTGTCCGCTTTGAGTAGGTGCTGGGGGCATTTGCTTCGCCTGCTAAAACACGTGCCCAGAGGCTCTGAATCTCACTATCAGAGACTATCCGACATTTGTCAAAGAAGTTGGCAATCCAGTCGTCATCCATGGCATCGGGTTTTGCTTCTTCTTTCAAATGAGGTACGGCTATTAGCGATAATTTCTTCCATTTTTTTTTGGCGCTTTGCCTCTTCTTCAATCAAGCGCTGTGTGGCTCGTCGATGCAAGTCGGTTATTTCAATTTCGGATTCGCTCTTTATCATGGTAGCTGCAGCCTCGGCCTGAGCTGATATAATGGCGGCATCCGCTTCTGCATTAGCTTTACGCCTAATTCTCTTCGGCTCATACAACACGCCGGTTGCAGTGCTAATTTTTTTTATTAAGGTATCAATCGGCTTCGTTAAGTCCCCCAAGTTCACAATAGAATTTGACATCGCTGAATTTCCTCCATGTCTATTCTGATCCCAGGTCCGACAAGCTCTCCACAATCTCAACGGTCTCTAGGCTGACGGTGATTACTTTGGCGAGGAGTTTGATAATGTACTGCGGGTCGTCGTCGCGGTTGGGGTTGTTGACGATGCCGCTGCGTTTGTCCGTCTTGACGCGATACTGGTCTATCACCCATTCCAACGCCGATCGATTTCCAAGCCGATAGTCGAATGCTTTTGCCGGTATACCGTCGAGGGTTAAGAAATCGTTGTATTTTATCTGTGTCTTGTCCTTGGACAGCTTCATTTTTTCGACACGCCAATCGAGTTGTGTATCCGGTGTTTCAATCAAGCTGAGCGGATATTCGTCCACGTCTTCATAGCCGATGTGGATTTCCCCTAAGCGTCCTCCCGCTTTGGAAAAGCCCCAGAAGTCCGGCGCATAGGGAACGCGCGGCAGGTCACGTTTTAGGTTCGCAGCATACCGCTCGCGATATGGCAGGTGGTGGAGCAGGCCGTAGACGTAATGGAAGATGTCCCACTTGGTGATTGCCTCGTCTCGGTAATGCACCCGGAATTGTTCTAACGCCCAATCGGTAATGTTTTCCCGGCGGTTCTTCCCGTCTTCGTCGTAGGTGTAGAAGGGGAAGCATTGTCCCGGCGAGCCAAAACCTCCTATTGCTACAAGGTCGGGAATACAATCGACCATGAGACACGTAAACGGTTTTTCCTTTGGTATGTTGGCACAAATCACTTGATTTTCCGCTTCTGTCTCAGGTGTAGGTAGGATGGATGGAAAGACATACACACGCTCGGTCATCATTCGGTCAAAGTACAGGTTTAATTTCGTAAAGGGGCGATAGAGAGAAACCTTCGCCTTTTCCCGCGAAAAATCAACGGTTTTCCCTCTTTGCAAGTTGCGTTTTAGTGACTCACTCCACTTGATTTTCGCTCCATCATTAACCACAAACTCATCAACTGATCTGTCCCGATTTCCTCGACGCTTCCACCTATCAACCTCTGCGTTATAAGCCCCAATCAGTTGATTGATATTCTCCGCTAGGGCGTTTAGGTTGAAGTTGTAAGCCCAAGCATCACGATCGGTTTTAACACCGTTGCTGTAAGTCTTAAAAATCACATTCCGCGCCTGCACCTTTGCCTCCTTCGCTTTGTGAGTTCCCATTGGCAAAAAGGCGTCAAACTCGGTGTGCAGCCCCTCTGTCAGCCATGTGTGGCGATGATCGGACGTTATCGGTTTCCATTCAATGTTTCGGTAATGCTTATTTGAATCAAGATAGCGGTATTTGTCCTCCTTGCGCCAAAGTTCATCAACACGGGCGTAGAATATTTCGGGTTGGGAATTTGCGTTGTCTCGCCTCTTGATGAAAAAATTGATACTTACACCGACCTGAATTCCAAAAACGTTGTGCGTTGTGCCTGAGAGTTTAGGGTTCTTACGGACGTTCCCACTCAGATCTAGAATGTAAATCGCGTCGAAATCGTCCGCTAAGTGTTTCCGCATCCCATCGAACGCCTCACCGTCGAGAAAACTGTTGTTGGTCACTAAGACTACAACTCCTTCCTCACCAATGCGACTCGATGCCCACCGAATTGCCTTGACATACGGATCCGCCAATGCCTTTTTGTTCCTCGCCTTGGAATCTTTCCCATAGGTCTTAGCCACGTGTGCAGCCATTGTCTCATAATTCCGGTTTTTGTTGTTGTCGTTCTCGTTGACCTGCCCCACGTTATATGGCGGATTGCCGATAACCACAAACACCGGCGTCACTTTCTGACTCTCAACGCGACGGGTGTTCTTCTCTGCAAACAGAGATTGATAGTCGTCCGGGTCTTCCACCAACTCAAAAGTATCAACGAAGCAGATACCCTCAAAGGGACGATATGCCCCCGTCGCTTCGTAAAAATAATGCTCAATGTTCATCGACGCGATGTAGTAGGGCAGCAGCATCACCTCGTTGCAGTGGAGTTCGGACTGATATTTGTCTGCCAGTGCAGTCTTCTGAATCTCGCGCATAACGCGCACGATGAAATTACCGGTTCCCACAAACGGGTCGATGATGTGAATGCCAGAATCGGAGAGCGATCGATTGAATTCGGTATTTAGAATCTGATCGACGCTTTTCACCATAAAGTCGACAATCGGTTGCGGTGTGTAGACGATTCCGTGCGTGTCTGCAACCTTCACCGAAAACCCTTGAAAAAACTGCTCATAAACCGTGTTGAGAAACCCCTGTTTTTGGGAGAAGTCGTCGATGGTCGCAGCGGTGCGTTCGATTGCGATGTAGAAGTGATCGAGGCTACGAAGAAAACTGTCGCGGCTAAACGACTGCGACGTGAGGGCATCAATCACCTTCTCAATCTCATTGGCGATGACGTTGCGGCGGGTGAAGTCGGGGTTATCGAAGACGGTGCGGAAAATGCGTTCGGTAAGAAGGTGCTGGATCAGCATCTCCTCAATTGCGGCTTCGGCGAGGTTGGGGTTGATTGCTTGACGACATTTCTCATGGAATTCGGCAAAGGCGACCTTAAACTGAGGATTGGTCTCCCGCTCTGTTTGTATAAGGGACGCCAAGCTGTCTCCGAGTGCGGGCACGACCGCTTTGAACTGCGCGACTGCTTCCTCCCATTCGGCGTATTCCTGTGGACGGTGGGAAAAGAAGGTTTCGAGCGTCCCTATCAGTTCTGTAGGGTCGGTCAAATCAACATCACGCACCTGCTGAGCGTTTTGCCATAGGATGGCACGATGCGGGGTTTGGAAGAGGATGTTATCGCGTGGGTAGCCTGATTCAAACTTCTGCCGCACTTGGGTCGGCAGGTCGTCATGGATGTCCTTCGCTTCCCAATAGCCGTGCGCTAACTTGAAATCGTCAATGAGCGCGCCGTCAACAACAACTCGCCTTTGTTGACGGTTAATCGGATATTCTGGCACTAGGGTCCAGTTTAACTTTCGTCCATAGTGTTGAAGCAGGGATTGAAATGCCGACCGGACCGCAGTTTCGTGGGTAACGCCGAGCCGGTCGAATTGGTTGAGCGCGGCGTAGTAGTTTTTGATGGGTTTGTGAGTGGGTTTGAGGTTGAGAGTTGGCATTGTGTCGGTTTCTGTGAATTTTCTAATTCGACAGATTCGCAGTTGAGGCTTCTATCTGTTCATAAGACAGTTCGGGTAGACTTGCCTGTTGATGGGCATGTTCAATGGTCATTGCCACCAGATTCCCGTAGGCATCCAGATCGATATAGATATTCTCGTTAATCTCTTTTGTCTCGGTCACTTCGCGCCCTGAGAATTCAACCAAGGCGGTATCTGTATCGTGAAAGTATTTGACTTTCATTGAATTTATCCTTTTTCAAAAGTTTCGATGTGATTATGTCTGATTGAGTTCTTCAACAACCTCCCTGATACCCTTTACAATATCTGTAAATGCTGCATCTTGATTGTCCCATAGTGTCACAGCTTTCACTCCTGTGGGCAATGCGTTAAGCCTGCCGAAGGGAGCATGTTGCCAATCAACGGGACGCAAAATAACGGGAATAACACGTGCTTCTCCAGCTTCATGCCGTTCCATCGCTCGTTGCATCTCAATTTCATAACAATAGTCAGAGGCAATGTAATTGGAACTGATTAGTAAAAGAATTATGCGGGCTCTATTCAGATGTTCATCTATCTCTCCTTCCCATTCGCTACCTGCGCCTATTTTCCGATAATGCCAATCTGTAATAATCTCCTGGCGTCGCAGAATGGTGAGGTGGTTCTGAAGTTGTTGCCGTAACTCCTCATCTCTGTGGGAATAAGAATAGAACACTTCAAAACTATTGGGGTGGGATATTGGACGCATAAGATATTCTCTCTCTGCAACCATGTGAAGGAATGAACCTTGCGGTAATGGGTGGTACGGATTATCATGTGTAGACCGCATTCTGTGGATGGCGCGCCCGACTTGCTCACCATGCCGCTGGGACAGTTTCCAAACTCTCTCAATCTTCTCGATTTCACTCGATCCGGGCAAATATTCACTAAGATCTCCAAACTCACCAAGCATCTGATAGTAAAAATCCTTGAATGTAAGCGAGGCAAATTCTTTTGCTTGGCGAACATAATCCAGCAATGTCGTTTTGACCTCACTATCTATAACTTCTCTCTGAATAAAATCGAATGCGTAAATGCCACCTTCGTCCGCATCATCTAGTGCCGATGCATAAGCGGCAAATCTTCTATCAATGCACTGCGAGCAACCGCCACAATGAGTCGCTTGATCAAGATGTTGAAATGTATGGCTGCAGGACACTGTACTTGTGATTAAATCCTTTCGTCCCACTTCAGATATGAGATGAAAGACGTCTGTTTTGGTTTTCCACAGGAAAGGAGTAGTAATTTGGACTTCGGATTGGTCAATTTCTGAGAAGAGATTTTCAAGAAGTGCTATTGTTCTTGGATGCGTTGTGCGGCTGGCTCTTGCATTCATATGATCCTGTTGTTTCGGAAAGTTAATCGAAGTGACTCCATTTTCGTAAACAGAAACCTCTCTATGGGAAACCGGGGACAGCACATGTGACAAAGCATAACCGATGGATGTGTATAGGAAAGCACGAGTTCGCTGTGTTTCCTCTTTAGCTCGAATTCTGCGTAAGCTACAATCAAATTTGTAATGCTTAATTCGATTTGGATGGCGTGCGTCTAGTGCGTTAATAAGTCGATCTTGTGTTCTTGCTGTCCTGGGTTGACCAGAGCGATGGCTAATGAGGCAAAGCTGGTCAGACGTATTTTCAAGGCATTCAACAATTCCCGCCAATGAATCAAGTCCACCTGAAAAAAGAATTAGCTTTGTATTGGGCTGTGGTTCAATTTGAAATACCTCGCTATCAAACAGGCCCGATTGAGGCGTTGAATGCCCGGGTTGGAAGGTAAAATGATACGCTCGATCACCGGACATAAAAACAAGTGCTTCTTTGAGTTTTTCTTTGACATCGTGAGTATTCCAAAAGTCGAAGTCTCGGACCTTAATGACAAAGTGAAATAATCTCGACCAGCTATGGTACTCTACATTGTCTTTACGTCCACGGGAGATTCGCCGATCTGCACAAAAGACATAGGTGGCAATCTCCAACAAATCAAGGATACGATCGGGAAGATGAAATACATCAAGAACAAAATTAGGCAGGGCAAGATTGACATTTCGGCTGTTACCGGTAGACTCTTGATATTCAAGTTTAATAAGCTTAGATTGATCCAATTGTTTAGGCTGATCTGCACCGTTGCACAGTACAATTCGTGGAGAGCCGTCTTTCATTCCCTATCGCCCTCCCGTTGTAATTCATCACGCATTTTCCCAAAAGCAAATGACAAAAATCCTTCAATTTCTTTTTCGCTGGGAACTCCCTCTTTGACGTGCTTGTTAAACCAGCCTGCTGCAAAAGACTCAGTAATCTTTGCCGTTTCAAAGGCGTGCAAAGAAATAGTATCAACGTGCTTTTCAAGTTGTTGGCTAAAATCTCCCAAAGCCGCCGCGGCTTCTCTGTCCAGGAAATATGCTAAATATCGTTGTGTAAACTTCGCGATAAACAGACGAGATAACTCGCAGAATCCAGCACCATTCCCGGCTTTACGCCAGACTTCAAATGGATCTTTTAGCGAGCTAAAAAGACTTCCGGTTGTTGGTTGATTTTCGCGATACCAATTGGAAATCGCATCACCAGCAGCTTGTTGTGCAATTTCGCCGTACTCAAAAGAGTCTCTATTTGGTTTGATCCATGCACTGACTGCTTTTGCAAAGGAAATCGGTGTCGGATTGTCGGGGAGTTCGATTCCGATATCTAACAACCATACTTGGGGATTTTCTTCACGCGAGGCAACGGCGAGATTGACTAGGAATTGAAACGCCGCTAAAACGCCATTATCCCGTATAATATGGCGAAATTGAGACCTAACATTTTGAATTGTTTGTTGAGCAATATCCGCAACTTCAGTCTCAGATACGTAGCTCCCAGCAATCTGTTGGACGATATCTTGCCATTGTTGTGACTTGGGAAGAACGCCTATACGTATATGGCCCATTGTTCAGTCTCCTCATGATTGTTAATTGTCGATTACAGTATAGTGGGCTGTTTTTCCAAGCTATTGAGTCAAGCGTAAAATAGTCTTCTATGATGAGCGTTTTGTCTGATTCGTCTCCTACATTTCCGTTCGATCCGCTGATTTTGGGATTATGTCACAAAGACGAAATAGAAGTCAAGGGTGAAGTCAAAGGTATGTTGACATCTGGGTGACATCTGAAAATAATACGTGAAAATGAAGGTTCGTTCTGGAATTTCGTGTTGTACCTAACCCCATCTAGCTCCCCCTTGTTAAGGGGGAGGATTTTCTTGGGTTATAGGCGAACGGTTCGGGTTACGTATTCGCGTTGCCAATGGTCGCGTTCGCGCTTTCGTTGGCGTTCTTGTGGGGTAGTGTGGATTCGCGCGCGGTTTGCGCCTTGAACGGCGTCGGGTGCGTCGTCGTGCTCCGAGGTCGGAAATTCGCGAAACTGCTTCCAGAACTCCGGCGGCAAACCGACCTCGTTAAATGCAAGCCAACCGTTTTTGATAGCTGGTTCCAGCGTTGCGATGCGCTCCTCCTTGTTTTGCGTCTGCGAGTGATAGACCAGTGTCTTCTCGAACTTGAGCTTTTCCTTCAGCGCTTTGAATGCGGCATCGTACGCTCGGACGATGGTGTAGTCTTTGTCCGGAGGCTTCTCAACCACAAAATGCGACTCCGGCACGGCTCTGGATATAATGGCGTCCGCACGTTGGTGGAGTAGTATTGCATTCTCGAACTGTTCGGTAAGCCCTTTTCGCGCCATCCAGCAAAACAGAACATACGCGTTAATACCAACTAATGAGTCCGGGTTGAGTTTGTGCCCGCCCGGCAACGGCTCCCATGCAACGACGACGGCGCAGGCATAGGAATTCTGCTGCGCGTCGCGCCCGCCCATGGTGTCGAGGTAGGTGGTGAATCCGCCAATCTGACTCCATTTTACGATGCGTTTGTCAGCACGTAACAAGCCGTCCTGCGTCAGCTTGAACCTCATGGCGTTCTCCATGTCGAAAAGCGACATGCTTGGGTCGCGGGCGATGTTCTGGAGTTCTCTCAAGCAGAAGTGGTATCCGCGTTCAACGACCAACTTGCGGACTTGGAGATAGGATAGCGCATCGGGCCAGAGCTCAATGACGCCACTGTTCATTTCCTCCGCGTTGGCGTTATAGAATGCGTTTGCCTTCGCCTCGCGTTCAGCGTCATCTAATGTCAAATCTCCATAAATTCCCTCCCATTCTTTCCAGAGATGTTCGTGAGTCGGGTGGAACAGGTCTTCGGGTTCGAGGATGGCTTTGAAGTGGACGTTCGTCCAACCGGGCGTCTTCGTGAGTCGGACGGACAAGCTGTCCGGGTGTTTGACTGTGTCGGAGTAGATACAGTTCAGGTTGCCGCCGATGTCTGAGGTGAACATGACGTCGGAAAATAACCATTCCCAATCGTTTTGACGGAGTTTAGGGTTCCTGCAGCGTTCTAGGTCTTCGAGGTCATCGACGATGACGAGCGACGGGCGTTTGCCGTGGACGAGCGCGCCGCGCGGGGATTGGTTGCGTCCGAGCGGCTGGAGGGTGACACCGTTTGCGGTCTCGCATTCATCCGTTTTCCATACTGAACCACGGAGGATTCCGAAGTCTTCGACAATCGTGGGATAGTCCGTTAAACCTTTAATGTCGCGCAGAATCTTCTGTGCCATGCGTTCGTTGCGGCTGATGATGAGGATAAATTTCTCGTCCGGGACGCCTTCAGCGAGTTGGAAGGCTTTAAAGCAGATTCGCCAGAGCGGGTACCAGACAGCGCAACAGGTTGTCTTTGCGGAACCGCGCGGGGCTTGGACGTTTACTCTGACACCCGTTTTGTCATACGGGATGAGGTTCAGCAGACGGACATGGTGCGGCTGCAACGGCGACATCGAATTCGGGTCGAGCAGATAGCGTTCGACAAAGAGTTGAGGATAGACGTATGCGGCGTGCACGCGGCACTCACGGTTAGTGGCGCGCAGCCGGGCTTCTTCGAGCGACAGGTTTCGAAATTCCCGAATTAGATTTAGGTTCGGTCTGACCGTCGTTTTAGTCCTCTTCCGAATCGGGCTGATGAGGAAAGTATTTGAAGATGTCGAGATGTTTTGCATAGAATTCGAGAAACAGTTTGTGTACTCGTGCGCGGTGCAACAGGTTTAATTGTTCCGGAGTTTTTATTTGGCTTGCGAGTTGGTTGGTTTCTTGGAACCAATTAATAGTTTGAACGATTTGCGGCATTGTTTCGGCGAGGGCGATGTCCAGCATTTTTGAAAATTCTTCACGCACGGCTTCGCCGAATTTGTCTCTATTGAAGCGGCGGTTGTGCGGGTTGCAGTTACGGATTGCGTTTCGAATGTCGGTTTCGTCGGCGGTTCTATCGGACTCGGGGTCGCCCTCGTGACGTTGGCACTTTGGGAAGCGTGCATAGAGCGAATTGACAACTGCGCCCACGCCGTTTACGGCGATGTCGCAGGCGATTTCGGTTTTAAGGTCGTCATTTTTGAGTTTGGTCGCCCATTTATGGCGTCTCACGGTTTTTTTGAGTTTGTCTTGCATTTTTAATCCTTTTTAGCATTTAAGAATTTGATTTTTTCGAAGCGCGATTTCGTCATAGCGCGGGTTCCCGTGACTTGAGAAAATAGGGAAATGGATTAAGAACGAAAACGCAAATTTTTGGAAACCTGTTGTGGAGCGGTTTTAGGCGATGTGACTTTTTCGGTAATCCATTTTTAATCCATTTTCGGCACGTAGCGCGTCACAACTTCGACCACGATTTTCAAAAAAAAATAACCCCACAGCGGCAGCATTTGGCAGAAGCTGTGACACTTCTGCGGCGAGGGAATCGGACCTTTCGCCATCGTGTAAGCTACCATCTGTGGGGCTAACGCCTACAGGGCGGTTATTTAGTTGATTTGTAGCTCACAGGCAAGGCAGCAATGAGCCGTCAGTGACTCCTGCCTTTCTTCTGCGACAAATTACGATTAGAAGACGATATCGGCACTCCTTTGGTTATGGGTATCGTTACTACCGTAATAATACATGATGGAATCACAAGTGTCAATAGGTTTTTAGTCCGTCTATTAAAGGATGTCAACAAAAAGATGCGTGTTTTTGCAATTTTTTTGTGTTTTTGTCAATTTTTTGCTTGGAATGACGCAAAATATTATTTCGACGGTCGGTTTTTTTCCAGCGTTTCAAGTCGAATTGTTGATTTCATTCCAACCTACGCGGCAAAAAACAAGGCAGAAAGAAGTTGAAAATCAGGTAGACAAAGTAAACACCCGTATAGTATAATTTTCACGTATATACGGTTAACTAACTTTCTCATTTCGGAAGGAGATTTCAATATGGAGAGGATAGAAGTAACTCAGGAGGACATCGACCGTGCGCAAGTCCGTAGTGCTCGCGGCTGCGCAATCGCTGTGGCATTGAAAGATATACTGGCGTACGACATTGCAGTGGCAGGCTATATTGTGATTGGTAAAGACTACTACAAAGCGACGCCCGAAGTCGTGCGGTGGTGGTCGGCTTTCGACAAGGACAAAAAATCAGTGAAGCCGATAACGATTGAACTTGTGCCGTACAAATTTGGGGAAACCCATCATTACGGTAAGTATTACGATGAGAAGAAGCAGCCGATTATCATTTGCGGCGAGGCGCGTGTGGCGGGGGTTGATGGCGCGGATGACGGCAACAACGCAATTTCTCATAAACTTTAAGGAGAAGACCAACGCACTCGGTATTCGTTTACTTGTTAGCGTGTAGCAAAACCCAACGTTTTTTGCTCGTCGAGACGTTTTAAAAGCGTTGGGTTTCGCTACAGCCATTTAGCCAAGGGGCGTTGTTTGATGATCGGGATGTTTGTTGGGATGGGTACGTGTTTGAAATAACCCGCTCTACCCAACCTACAGGAACTAGCTACTGTTTCTCAACAGAGGAGGTTTAGCAATGAATACGAAACACTATCTGGTTATAAACGGAATTGTGGGCGGGGTCATTGGGAGTTTGTTGACGGCTCTGTTGGTGTCGCCAGTAACGGCGCAGCGGGATAAGTTTGGGGAGATTGAGTGTAGGAGTTTAAGGGTTGTCGACAAGCATGGGCAAGCACGGGTTCTCCTAACTACCGATATTTTTGATGTGGCTAAAGACTTCCGTTCTGGCGAATTGATGGTATTGATCCTTGGCACAGGAATCGGGGGGCGTGTTGGTACCTATGGAAAAAATGGTGAAGCGAGCGTATCGCTATCTTCATCTGTGTATGATTACGGAGGGTATGTGAGCGTATTTGACAAAAATGGGTATCCGCAGGTGGATCTCAAAGTAAATGAGAAAGGGGAAGGTGTTGTCACCGTTGGTGAAGAAGGGAAGCCAGAAGTGATCATCAGTAGCAGTGGGCATGGCGGGTTAGTTGCTACCCGTGGCAAAGATGGGAAATCGCGGGCGTCGGTCGGCATCGATGAACACGGCGGGCGGGTTGCTGCCTATGGCAAAGATGGGGAATCGAAGGCGGTGCTTGCTATCACTGAAGACGGCGGGTTTGTCGCTGCCAGGGGCAAAGACGGAAAAGCGAAGGTGGCGCTGGGTGTTGGTGAACAGGGCGGGCGTGTCGATGCCTATGGCAAAGACGGGGAATCGAAGGCGGTGCTTGCTATCACTGAAGACGGCGGGTTTGTCGCTGCCAGGGGCAAAGACGGGAAATCGTTGGCGTCGCTTGGCATTGATGAACACGGCGGGCGGGTTGCTGCCTATGGCAAAGATGGAAAGGGGACGGCGTCGCTCGCTATCGCTGAGCATGGCGGTTTTGTCTTCACCCGCGACAGAGAAGGACAGTCATCGGCGGCGCTGGGTAATGTTGAACACGGTGGAAATGTCACAGTCTGGGGTAAAGATGGGGAATCGCAGGCATCGCTCGGTGTTGGAAAACACGGCGGGCAGGTCGAAGTATTCAGCAAAGGCGAGGGTAAGGCGGGAATGGGCATCAACGAATACGGCAACGGCGTGGTGGCCACTTGGGATAAGAACGGGTATAGGCAGAAATAACGCAAAACTCAAACACTGGGAGGAATTCTGATGAAGTCAACAAGAGGAAAATTGGCAATTGTCGCGGTTGGAGGTATAATCGCGTTAGCTGGGGTATTGGGCGGGTGTAGTCGTACGATGAACAGTGCGAAGACGATTAGTTGTGAGCGGCTCAACATTGTTGACAAAAAGGGCAACACCGTTGTTACCTTGGGCGCCGGACAGAACGGCGACGGTGGAGAGATTGTCGTCTTTGATAAAGCAGGCGTTCGTGTTATTCGCCTCCTCGTTGGCGATCTCGGTGGAAGCGTTGCTGCCATTAGCAAAGATGAATCAAGTTCTGCAGAACTTTTCATCCACACTCATGGCGGCGGCCGTGTCATTGCCACTAACAAAGGATTCACTTCACTGTCGTGGCTGGGTCACGATGAACACGGGGCAGTAGTTGAAATTGTTGATAGCTCAAATGAGGGTAAGGTGAGGCTCGGTATCGGTGAACACGGAGGGCGGGTCAACGCCGTTGGCAAGGATGGTAAATCGCAGGCGGTGTTCGGTACAGAGGAACACGGTGGTTTTGTCACGGTCGAGGGCCAAGACGGGAAATCCGCGTCGCTCAGCGTTAATGAACATGGTGGAGGAATCTTTCTCCTTGGCAAATATCGGGAGCCACTAGTGACCCTCGGCGCCGAAGATCGTGGAGATGGTCGAGTATATGTCTACAGTAAGGACGGGAACGTGAAGGCGGCGCTTGATGCCTATGAACGGGGTGGGAGATTCACTGCCTTTGGTAAAGATGGGACAAGTCAGGCATCAATCGGGGCCGGTTTACAGGGCGGACTGGTAGCTGTCAATGACAAAGAGGGTAAGGTATCGGCAGGGTTGCGCGTCGATGAGCATGGCGGGCGTGTTGATGTCTTTGGCAAAGACGAAAAATCGGCGACGTGGCTCGGTATCGACGATGAAAACGGCGGCATGGTCGGTGTGCGTGGCATGGATGGGAAATTGAAGGCAAGTGTCTCTGCCGATGTAGATGGTGGGCTTGTCAGTGCCTTTGGCAAAAATGGCCATTCGGTGGCGATTGGCGCCACCGAACACAGCGGATATGTTGGGGTCTTGGGCAAAAATGGGAAAATGACGACATGGCTCGGCGCCGATGAAAATGGGGGTCTCGTCAGTGTCTGGGACAAAGATAGGAAGTTGGGGGCGCATCTCGGTATTGGTAAGTATGGCGGGCACATCGCTGCCCATGGCAAAGACGGGAAATCGAGGGCATCGCTCGGCATCGATGTACTCGGCGGGATCGTCACTACCTATGGCAAGGATGGAAAGTTGGGGACGAAACTCAGCAACTATCCATTTGGCGGGGGTGTGAACGCTTATGGTAAGGACGGGATTCCGAAAGTGTCGCTCGGTATCACTTACTATGGCGGTCGCGTCCAAGTCCGTGGCAAAGATTGGTATTCGGTGTCGCTCTCTAGTGAGGCACACGGCGGGCACGTCGATGTCTATGGCAAAGATTTGGATTCGCGTGTGGCATTCGGTATCGAAGAGTATGGCGCGTTTGTCACTGTCGATGGCAAAGATGGCAAACCGGCGGTGGGGCTTGGTGTCGGCGAGTATGGCGGCAGTGTCGCTACTTTTGGCAATGACGGGAAATCGGAAACAATCCTCGGTATCGCCACAAGCGGCGGGTATGTCAGTACCTACAGCAAAGAAAGGGCATTGACGACATGGTTAGGTACCAATGCAACCGGGGGGCTCGTCAGTGCCTACAGCAGAAACGGAACAGCACGGGTGCAGCTAAACCTAAACACATTGGGCAACGGTGAGATGTCGAATTGGAGATGGGATAGCGTTGAACGTCGGTGGCGAAATCTTGGCAACTTACGATGAGTCATCAACGCTACCGCAAGGACAGACAGGAAAAGCGTTGGGTTCGCTACGTCATGGCGATTTTGAAACGGATTATAGCGTCGGCACTCGTGCGTGGGATGTTATGTGTTTCACAGAAAATAAGAACTATCGCCCTCCTTGTTCAGTCGGTTGATCGCTCAACCCAACCTACAAGAACTACCGCCGCAGAATACGCAGCAAACCGTGTCATAGATTCCCCGGCAAGACGGTATTTTGAATTCCGCCCATCAACGCTATGATTTCGTGCACATCTAGCGCAACGTTGAAAACGGCGAAGCGGATTCAATCTCTTGACAGTTATGAGGATTTGTTCTGATGAATTGGTACGCAATCATCGCCATCATTTTGTTGGCAATCTATTACCGTCTCCGGAAGGATTGGTAATTGTCACCCCAACGACTGTTTCAATTCGGGAGGGTTTCAATGACACGTCACAAAAAAGCGAAAGTTAGTCGCTCTGCCAAAAGGGCAAGTACGCACAAAAAAGAGAATTTTAAATCAATCGCCGACACGCCGGAGAATGTAGCGAAGGCGTTGTTCGGGATTAAGGCAGGCAGGAAATAGAAAGGCAATAAGAAGAAGTAAGCAACAAAAAAGCCGAGAGGGTTAGCCTCGGCTGTAAAAAATTGAATAAGACTCAACGAAGTTTATCAAAATCTTTCCAACTTATTCCTAACTGCTTAATAGTTGACCGAATAGTTCCATTCTTCAAGTCTTTAGACCGATGGTCGGGAATATTTGAGTACAATTGAGTATTAGGATTATACCATAGGCGATGAGAGCCAGATTTTCTAGGCAACACTTCTTCGCAGTTAAAAGAATCAACCAGTATACTCACCAGTTGTTTGTACTTCATTATACATAAGCACCAATACTTGATTTATCCAACATAGCTTTGAAGCAATAAGGGATTTTGCTACCACCACCTTGAGACTTAGGGTTTATCGTCTCAAAACGACTTATTTTATTTGGACGCTGTTGACGTGATATAACTATTGATTCGGGCAATGCTCGCCCTATATGTTCATATAGCTCACATGTTGACTTAAAGGCATCAATAGCATTATCTAATGACTCTTCTATTGAATCACCCTCAGTTATCAATTCAGGTAATTCTTTGCATGTCACAGTATACCCGCCTTCCTCTTGTGGGTCTAAGAATACAGTAAATTTACAATATACAGTAAATTCAGAAGTAGGGGGGGCAGCCCTCATGTTAGTTTTCCTTTCATTTCGTGTTACATGTTACAGATATTATAGCTTATTGAAATCCCTTGGTAGATAAAAGCGTACTTTAGCACACCGCCTTACGTCTGCGATTATAACATTGTGATTGATAGAGTGTCAAGGAAAAATGCTACCTGAACCCCAATATATAGTGGTTGCACGGCACTATTGTATATAATCCCCAAAAATTGCACGTTGATACTCCCGGCGACACGAAAGCACAGTTCTGCTATTTCGCGAGCCCGCTCTACCCAACCTACAAGAACTACCGCCGCAGAATACGCTGCAAACCACGTCACGGATTTCGCGGCAAGACGGTATTTTGAATTCCGCCCATCAACGCTATGATTTCGCGCTCACTTAGCGCAACGTTGAAGACGGCGAACTCGTCGATAATGCCGCCAAAAGTATCTCCAGGATCGCGAAATATAAAGGATCTAGGTCTACCTCCGATGTGCAAATCCCCAGTACGGGGAGAATATTGACTCGCACTCTTATACAACGCCACCTCGGACCCGTTTCTGTAGATTTTCATGAAATTTTGGCTTGCGCTGCATACAAATGCCCAATGTTCCCACCTGCCCAGAGTTTCCGAGGGACGATGCATCCAAATCTGTTCACGACCAAATTGCCAGTGAATAGCGTTAGGTATGGGCGTATTCCACGGGAAGTGCACGGTGAAGCGGTCAACTATCCGAGCGCTCCGATGACCAGGCCGGTTAATTGGAACCAAACTGAAAAGGTCGTGATTCTTGATTTCTTCAAGTTTGACCCATGCCACGACGGTCACTTCGCTACCGGGAACAGACTCACCAAAATCCGGTACGACGACGACATCACCGGCACCATCAAATTGTAAAGCAGTGCCAAACTTGCCGGGGACTCGTGTGGGGTGTTCTCTCAAGCTCCCATCGTGTCCATTGCCGGACGAATCAATGGCGATTTTGTCTTTGTCCTCGTCAAAAAGCCACATGGCGACAATCTTGTCCGGACTGATCTTGGGGTAGTTGGTCGACTTCGGCTTTGCGCAACCGGCTGCAACGAATAGAAACGGAATACACAATACACACAATCTATTTAACTTCATTTTTGACCTATCCTTTCGTTCGGTGCCGAATTTTCAATGGTGCGGTTCATGGGAAATGTTTCTTTGGAAATTAGAATCTGTAGAATTTTCTGGATTTTTCGCCCCCCAAAGGGGCAATGCAAGTTGATCGTTGGGTTTCGGGAGCCGGCTCAACCCAACCTACAAGAACCATCCGCCGAGTTAATCTCTACCTTACCTACAGAGTTATTCACTCGGTTGATCCCTTAGCAAGGGGGAGGATTTGATGAGCGGGGAATACTGGGAAAGACTATCGCAGTCGCTATTCGCTCCCTTGATCGGCGAGGGGTGAGAAGAAGTCGAGGGATTCGAGGCGTTGTCGCCACCGCAAGCGTCTGGGGCTAGCGTCGGGAGCCGACCACCAAGCTGCGTCGTACCATGAACCAACGGGCAGGTCGAATTTTTCGAGATCGGATTTCTTACGTTTGTGAAACGCCCAACGAAGCGCTTTTTCTTCTTCGAGGTTTGTGGGGTTGTGGTAATACACAACAGCGCCGAGGCGTCGATCGCCTCGGCCGCCGCGGCTGGCATGTGAGAGGCGATGGTCGAAGACAATGACATCGCCCGGCTGTGATTCGATGCTGAAGCCGGGCACCTCATCTATAGAGGCGCCATCGGTATTTTGGTGCGCCCTCCTGAACTCGCGCATCTGATCGAAGTAGGGACGATGATGCGAGCCGGGGACAACCCGAAGCGCTCCGTTCGCGGCGGTGAGGGGATCGAAATAGAAGACAAACTTTACACCGTGTTGATGGTAGCTGTCGGTATCCGCATGCCAAGGGGTATTGCCGACATGACGATTACCTGTCGCATTGATGCCGAGGATGTCCGGTCCTCCGAGCGACTCGGCGACGGTGATGAAGCGCGCGTCTTCGAGCAGGGACGCAAAGAACGGGGTGGTCGTTTCCATCAAGTAGGTGTGGTGCATCTGCGTGCCGTCAAAGGGCGCATGACGATACTTACTCTCAAGCCCGACTTCAAACTCGCGGCGCAGCCTGTCCATTTCGCCAGCGTCAAACAATTGACGCAACAGCACGAATCCGAAAGAATCAAAGTGTTGTCGTTGCTTCTTCGTTAACATTTGCGATGTGAAGCTCATGCATGTGGAATCAATTACCATAGGCAATTGAAGGGTGATTTGATCCATGCAAAACGACGCCGTATGCAATTCTTTGAAATAGTTTAGTGGTCAAGGGGACGGTAGACACTGGCGACTATGTCTTGCACGGTCTATAGTCTCTGCAACAAAATTTTACACAACATCTTCAATCTGATCAAACATGGGCGTCAACCCCCAAAACTGGTGAAGACTATCGCACTCACTATTCGTTCGCTTGATCCCTCGCTGTTCACTCGGTTGATCCCCTAGCAAGGGGGAGAACGTAATGTGATGACGTTGTCCCCCTTGCTAGGGGAAACGGATCTCCGATGGAAGCGGCAACGTCCGTAAACCATCCTCATTGGGTTAGGGTTATTACATTGGGAATCTCAGCGCAAAATGTTTGCCTTGATGGCACCCCAGACGGCAGCGGATTTCCCTTCAGGCTCGACTGCTGTCAGTACCTGTTGGACACCGCCATCGAAGTGCATTTTGATTTCATCAGCGGTGAGGGCTCGCCTAGCGATTAGCGCTTCGTCAATAAGACCGTCCATTGCAATAGGGCCTTCCGCCCAACCGATTGTGACCGGTGCGTCGATGACAGGTGGAACGGGGAGATCGTTCTCTAACTGCGCGCTTTGTTCGCCATCGGTGTAAAACGTGTACGCGTTTCCCGCCCTAACTACCGCGACCTGATGCCATGTATTGGGCTGCACATCCCAAGCGCCGGGTTCAAGCTGCATAGACCCGCCGTCGGCTGTATTGATATGGAAGTTGATGCTCTGACTGGCGCCTCTATTGTATCGAAGAATCCACTTGTTCTTTGGTCCGCCGCCTTCATCTTGAGCCATAAACCCGTGTTGGGGACCGACGGTTTCGTTCATGTTGACCCACAGCGCGAGCGTGAAGTCTGTGCCATGCAGGCTCAGGCTTTCATCATTTCCGGCATCTACATAGCCGACCGGCTCAAACTGTACGGCGTTACCAAATTTACCTACTCCCCAACTCGCGTTCTCCATGAGCGTACCGTGGTTCCCGTAGGGAGAGATGTCCATGGTGCCCTCGCCTTCGCCTTCTTCAAACGGCATGGCAAGCACAATGTCTTCGCTGCCGACTGCTTGAGCCTCTCCAGAGCAGAATACGGCGACCAAAGTGGTTATCAAAATAGTTGAAACTAACGCTTTCATTAGTTATTCCTCCTTAGTAGGGTTATTGTGGGAAATCTCAGCGTAATATCTGCGCCTTGATGGCGCCCCAGACGGCGGCGGATTTCCCATCGGGCTGAACTGCCAACCCCAGCCCCTGTTTGATGCCGCCTTGAAAGTGTGCAGTAATCTCATCCTCAGTGAAGGCTCGTTTCGCAATCAGGACTTCGTCAATGAGACCGTCGAGCGAAATATCTTCTTCCGCCCAACCGATTGTGATGGGTGCGTCGATGAATTTTGAAAGGAAGTGATCATCCGCCACATTCGATCGTGACCTCGACCATGAAATTCGTCTGCCATCCAAGTAAATTGTGTTCTCTTCTTCCGCCATGCGCGGGAATCGGCGGCGCACCACAGCGACCTGATGCCAAGAATTCGGCTGCGCTTCCCCACCGAAGCCGGTAAACCTCTCCCTATGTCCATCGTCGAATACAATGCGTGCATGGAGGTTAAACATCGGATCGCCGTTTAAACCGTATCCAAGAATCCACCTGTTCATGTCCCCGGCGCCTTCATCTTGAGCGATGAACGCGTGTCGGTGTCCGAAAAGCGTTTCTTTCATGTTGGCCCACACGGCAATTGTGAAGTCTGATTTATACAGCTTCAGACTCCTACGATTACCGGCGTCCACATAACCCATTGGCTCGAACTTTACAGCGTTACCAAATCTGCCAACTCCCCAACCCGTGTTCCCTTTGAGCGTACCGTGATTTCCGTGGGGCGAGAGGTCTTTTGCAGTCTCGCCTTCGCCTTCATCAAACGCCATTGCGAGCACGACGTCATTGTCGACGGCTGCATCGGTCTCTCCAGAGCAGAAGGCGGCGACCAGAGCGGTTATCAGTAAAGTCGGAACTAACGTTTTCATTAGGTTGTTCCTCCTTACATAGGATAATCATTGGAAACCTCAGCGCAATGTCCTTGCCTTTATGGCGCCCCAGACGGCAGCGGATTTCCCTTCAGGCTGAACTGCCAACACCTGTTGGACGCCACCTTCAAAGTGCGTTTTAATTTCATCAGGGGTAAAAGCGCGCTTCACGATCAGGGCCTCGTCGATAAGACCGTCCATCGCAATAGGTCCTTCCGCCCAACCGACTGTCACCGGTGCGTCAATGAATTTTGAAACGGCGAGATCGCTCTCTAACTCCACATCCCGTTTGCCGTCGGTGTAAAACGCGTACTTGTTTCCAGATCTAACTACAGCGACCTGATACCATGTATCGGGCTTCGCTTTCCACAAGCCGGGTTCAAGCTGCATAGACCCGCCATCGGCTCTATGGATATGGAAGTTGATGCTCTGGCTGCCGCCTTTATTGTATCGAAGAATCCATTTGTTATGTGGTCCGCCGCCTTCATCCTGAGCCATGAACCCGTGTTGTTGGACGACAGTTTCCTTCATGTTGACCCACACGGCGAGCGTGAAGTCTGTGTCAAACAGACTCAGACTTTCATCATTTCCGGCATCCACATATCCAACCGGATCGACCTGTATGGCGTTACCAAATTTACCTATTCCCCAACCCGCGTGCTCCATGAGTGTGCCGTGGTTCCCGTGAGGGGAGATGTCCATCGTGACCTCGCCTTCACCTTCATCAAAAGGCATGGCAAGCACTATGTCTCCGATGCCGGCTGCTCTGGCTTCTGCCGAGCAGAAAGCGGTGACCAAAATGGTTATCAGTAAAGTCGAAACTAACGCTTTCATTGGAAATCTTAACGCAATATCTGCGCCTTGATGGCGCCCCAGACGGCAGCAGATTTCCCTTCGGGCTGAACTGCCAACACCTGTTTGACGCCACCTTCAAAGTGTGTTTTGATTTCATCCTCGGTGAAGGCTCGCGTCGCGATTATGGCTTCGTCAATGCGACCGTCGAGCGCAATGGGTCCTTCCGCCCAGCCGACTGTGACCGGTGCGTCGATGAATTCTGGGACGGCGACATTGCTCTCTAACTGCCCATCTCGTTCGCCATCGGTGTAAAACGTATACTTATTCCCGTCTCGGACCACAGCTGCCTGATACCATGTATCGGGCTTGGTTTTCCAAACGCCGGGTTCAAGTTGATTAACGCCTGCGGCGTCGGCTCTATTGATATGGAAGTTGATGCTCTGACCGCCGCCTTTATTGTATCGAAAAATCCATTTGTTCGTGGGGCCCCCGCCTTCATCCTGAGCCATGAACCCGTGTTGGTGGACGACGGTATCTTTCATGTTGACCCACACGGCAAGCGTGAAATCCTTTCTAAACAGACTCAAACTTCCATCGTTTCCGGCATCTACATAGCCAACCGGTTCAATGATTATGCAGTTGCCAAATTTACCTTTACCCCATTTAGCGTTCTGCATGAGGGTGCCGTGGTTACCGTGGGGAGAGAGGTCTTTGGTGGTTTCGCCTTTGCCTTCATCAAAAGACATGGCAAGCACTATGTCTTCATCAATGGCTGCATCGGTTTCTGCAGCGTAAAACAACGTGACCAAAATGGTTATCAGTAAGGTGGAAAATAAGGTTCTCATAATTTATTCTTGCCTCTCATAGCGTTAGAAAAAGATTTTTGCAGATGGTGAGCACTAAATACTTTGTGGGTTGAGATACCGCTGCGCGGTAAGAATGATGTTTGTGTTGTTACCGCTGTTGTCCTCCCATGCGAAATTTTCCAGCGGTGGATGGACTTCGATTACGTTTTGGCGTGCACCCGGATCCAGGATTACCGCCTTGTTGACACCTTCAAACGTCCACGTGCCCATGATAACGTACCATTTTCCATGCGTTGCTGCAGTGCGAATAGAGAGTGAATCGGGGATGCTTGCGTCGACATTTACATTCCACACATTGTCATCCACACCTTTTCCGAGTTCCTGGATACCCGTCTTGCACATTCGGATGTAGCTGAACCAGAACCAGTTCGTATCACATTTTGCGACAGCATCGCTGACATACACGCCGGTATCAAAGCCCATTATGTCGGTGCCTTCGAACCGATTGCAGCAGACGCCCGACTGGGTAGAATCGAGGTATAGCCCTGTTCCACTCTGTTCACTTCCTTGTAAACCGGTAAAGCTGAGAAAACTCATGAGCGCGGGCATCTCTGCGGTGGGTTTCACTAGGATTGCAGCGCCGGTCGAATAGGTCTCGATAGTGCCGAAGTAGTATCGGCAGCGATTCATCCCGGTGACGACGACTGCATCGCCTTCCGTGGGTATGTAATGGAAATATGTTCCCTCTGCCTGAATGGCAACATCTGCGGCGGCGGGGATAGTCAGAGTCTCTCTCAAATAGTAGTCGCCGGGGAGCCACTCAACCGAGTGCCTGCCGTAACACTCTACCTCCGCCTGTATTGCAGGGGCGGTGTCTACCTTAGTTGGGAATCGGTTCGCCTGGGTTATGGAGGCGAGTAGCTTGACCTCGTCGTTAGTTCCGTCACAGATATAGTCTGCACGATCTTTAGATTCAGTTGAAGAATTTGAAGCGGCGACGATGATGGAAGCCGCCTGACTCGCCGACGCCGAAATTAACACCAGCACAGTCGCTGCTGCTAGTATTACAAGAATCATATTCACCCTTTCTCAAGAATAACGAATTCATTTCAAGTTGAGCGAGCTACTTCGCTCAAGGTCAGATATTGAAAACCTCCAGACTGATGTATGCGACGAACGCAGCGGTTAATTGTTTCTGGAAGCACGTCCCATAGCGTCGGTTTGAACGATTGCTTCATGAACCATGTCGGCATCTATCGATAACGGAGTATAGTATATCGAGCTGCCTGGCTCCATAGTGAATTCCACGCCGGCATCAATCATCGCTTTATCCACAGCGATGAGGCGGCTATCGTCGAGGGCGACTGGAAGGTCGACCGCATTGTAGAATGCGAGCATATCATTGATAAATTCGTTTGAACGCCCCTCTAGAACCAACTGTACAATCGTGAACCAAGCGACCGCTTCGCCGTGGAGCGTGCCGCTATCGCGGAAGCCGTCGACAAGTTTAAATCCGTTCCATAGCCCGTGCGCTATAGATAGCCCGCAGTTTTCGTATCCCACGCCGCTCAGGAGGATATTTGCTTCAACGACTTTTTCAAACGCCTCGGACAGGCGCCCCTGCTCGTTACAGCGCTTCGCCTCTATCCCGTGTTCCATCACGATATCATAGCACAATTTCGCGGCTGCGAATGCTAACTCTGTCGCGCGACCCTCTCGAAAATTTGGTGAGGACGATTTGATGCATGCCTCCGCCTCAAACGGAGTTGAGAGCGCGTCGCCCATCCCGGCGACGGTGTATCGGACTGGGCTTTTCACGATAATCTCGGTATCGGCGATGACCAGATAGGGACCGCCCGCGCAGGGCGCATCTGTCGAGGCGACCGTCGGTACCTGGACAAGCCGAAGTCCTCTGCTATGGGCAATACCTTTTGAGGTATCGAGCGCTTGACCGCCGCCGATCCCGATCACGACGTTGGCGCCAGATTCATCAGCGACTTTCGTCAGTCGCTCAATCTCATCGTCGGTGTGCTTTCCTCGGAACGGATTCACAACAGTGTCCACATTGTGCTCTTTCAGACTGTCGGATATCGCAACCTGAGTCAGGGACAACGCCGTGGGGCCGCCCATGAGGAGGGCCTTATCTCCCAAGCCTGCGGTGAATCTTCCTATCTCACGAATTGCGCCTGGACCCTGTATGTACCTTCCGCGCATTTCAAGGGTGTAGTGCATAACGTTCTCCTCCATTGGATCAAAAGGGGGTGTCAACCGCCAAAACGGGTAAAGACTATCGCGCTCCTTATCCAGTCGCTTGATCTCTCGCTAATCGCTCAGTTGATCGCTCCTTATGTTGTTGGAAATGAAGATTCTAACTAGGGGTTCCCTATTCTGTTCCATCCACCCGACTCGAATGTTTCACCATCTTATCATAGCAAAAAAAATAACGCAACAAGAATGTGGCGTTCTCTCAGCGAGTTGAGTTTATGGCATTAAGTCACGAGCTACCGCGTCCAGATGGCGTACATCGGGATTCGCAGCACAATGCCGGTGAGGCTCCAGATCCCGCCGACGACAAAATCGCCAAGAATAAGTCCAGCGAAAAATGGGATTGCGCTCCGATAAACCCGCAAACCACCGTGCCTCAATAGGAGGGACTTGACCACCCAAGCGAAGAGTACGGGCAGCCAAATGAAGGACATATCGCCCCAGTTGCCCGTCCCAATTACGTAGCCAATGGGATGAAGGGGCCACCACAGAAATCTTAGCTTCAACGCGGACAGCAGCATCGTCACACCGAATCCCGTGCCCATGGCAATTATAGCGAAACTGTCGACGTCCGTCGGGTTGCTGAGCCGGTTTTCCAACAGGTTGAAGTTCTGCCAACCGATTCCGACTGTATGGAACGCGCCGCCGCCGCCGATATCATATGCCATGCCGAGATATACGAGAAACGTCCACGGGATGCCGACCGCGAGGGCGATGAGCATCGCCCATAGAAGCCTTCGGTTGTTGATTCCGCCTTGTCGTCCGATGTGAAAGGCTTCGAGTTGGTTGGGCATTGGGTGCGCGGTGTTGACGCGGTTTAGCCAGAAAAAGAAGGACAGCACCGTTAAATTCCGCGCTCCGATCGTCCGCGTACCGAGTGCAGCGACCATTGTGCTCGCGGGGTCTTTCCCGATGGTTTCGTGCAGCGGCGGACCGAGTCCTGCGCGTACCTTTGTTAAACCGATAGCCATCAGGAAGTAGAAGCCAAAAAAGAGCAGTGCCGCCCAGAGAGAAACGCCGGCTTGGTACGCAAATAACGCGATGAAAATGAGTCCGGCAAACATTCCGTATAGTGCCCATTTGTACGCCATCGGTTCGGCTAAATCATCGACCATTTGCCCTCTTCCAAGCGCTTGTGTGAACACACCTTTCAAATGTCTTCGCCCCACCCACAGGGCGAGGATTCCTAATCCGATCCATGCGCCCTGCGCCTGCTCATCAAGGTAGAAGCCGGTGTGCGAGCCCAAAACGCGCCTCCCTACGAGTAACGCTTTCCCAAGAAAATAAAAGAACAGCGCGGAAAAAGACAGGTCGAGCGGCATAAAAAAGGAGAGACCGATGATGAAGGGATTGAATGAGAGAAGCATCATTCCGAGCGCATCCCAGGGTTCGTCGTGGAACAGGTGGATATTGTCCCAGGGCTTGATTGGAATATATGGGAGGGCGGGGTACAGATAGCGCACGCCGTTGAGAATCTCGATTCCTCCAGCCACGCAAAAGCCCATCCACATCAATCTGTTTTTGAAGAACCCCTCCGGATTCTTCCCAATCTCCAGAGGCAACCGGGCAATGGGATAGCTCAACCTTTCATGTTCTGAGAACTGCTTTCTGAGAACGGCGTTCATGCAGATTAGCACGAAGTAGAGAACAAACACAAAAGCCGACCAAACGAGGAACGGCACCAGCCAGTTGTAGATATTGGGTGCGGTCAGGAAAATGGATTCGCCCTCATAAAAACCTTTTAGTACAGACCTATCCCGAACGTTAAACCATTGGGGGATGTACCCGCCAAAAAGTCGGCTCCAATCGTTCTCCGCGTTGGCAAACCAGAACGGATGCGCGAGGATATAGACGAGATAGCCCATGTTTGTGTTGCCGCCTACGGTCGAAACCATTAGCACCATGACATAGATGACGAGGGCTTCCGATTCGTGCAGGGCGTATCGTGGCAGGATTCGTTTCAGAAGAAGGTGGAAGAGCACTACGACCACAAACAGGCTGAAGACGGCATTGGCAAACAGCGACATATAGGTGTGCAACAATCCTCGCCATATGACATGATTCAGCCAGTATGCGTTCAATACAACCAAGACCGCACCGATGACTACCGCCCGGGGCGTAACGCCGAGCTGGGCGCCGGCTTGGGTTTCGGGAGATGTTTTCATAATTCAGAAGTTGAATGGTGGGCAGGTAAAATGTGTTCGTTTTGGGCGATTCGGATATTCACTGGATCCGAGCAACGGTGGAAAAGCACGGTCCGAGATGTACAGATTATAACGGTTTTGAGACTTGTGTCAATAACAATTGCAGAACCGAAGTCGTCCGATACGGTAATCACAATTTTCTTGACTTCAGTCATAATTTGGTGTAGCATTGCGCTAATCAACAGATACCTCTATCATAAAAGACTTTCGAGCGATGTTACAAGTTGAGGAGTTGTTGCGTCCCCTGATAGGAAATCGACACTGGTCATGCATGAACACCCAATATTTGCACCGGTTCAGCAGGAAGAGGTGCTGGACTTTTTCCAGCGGAACAACTATGCGGTCATATCGGACGGACTCACGTCCGATGAAGTTGACTTTCTCAATGACTTTGTAGATGGCAGCAAACAGAGGATACCGGAAGAATGGGGTATTGGCACCCGTGATATTCACGACCACGGACAAATCCTCGTCGAACACCCGCAGCTAGACGCCTTTGTTCAGCATCCAACTACCTTTCCACTCGTGGAGACAATCCTCGGTAAAGATGTGCGCTTTGCTCAGTTCGATTTTCGAGAGTTGTCGGATGGCGATGGAAGGAATCCCATGCGTTTCCACCAGGACCACTCCTACCTTACCCGCCACAACTGGGATCCAAATCACACTTACCAGTGCCACTATCTGTGCCGCATCTTCTACCTGACCGATGTAACTGAAGAGACACCGTGTTTCTCTGTTGTTCCGAATAGTCACCCTTACCTCACGGCGGAAGCGGCGAAAGCGGAGATGGTCGACTATCGAGAAGTTCCGATCCGAGGCGACGCAGGCACTGCTATACTTTACAATATCGCAATCTATCACGCGCGGTTCGCAGGGACGACCGATGCGGGCCGGCGCACACAACATACCTATTATAGCCGCGAGGCAAGTCCTGTGTTGACGGAGTGGGTACTCATTCCAGAACGTCTCGCACAGCATCCGGATCCGGCGCAGCGTGCCTTTTACAGTCAATGGACACCTGCGACTCAGAGGTACGCCGACGCCGGCTACAAGCAAGATTGACCTAAGTCAATAGAGTGCGGCGATTTTACGTATCGGATCTGCACCTACGAACCGGTCAAAATCTCTAGTATTAACCCTCCCGACAACATAAAGGAGTATCACAAATGTGGAAACTTTGTCTTGGAATAAACGGCTTCGCCGTGGTAGGTCCTATCCACAACGTCAAAGTCAGGTATGAAGAGGTGCTTGAACACGCGGCAGAGCTTGGTTATGACGGCGTCGAACTCGACGGAAGGGACGGGGGTGGAATTGCGCCGTATCCTGACGTGCACGATTCGGCGGCTGTAGCTGCTTATGCGCGGCAGGTCACTTCGTACGGATTGGAAGTTGTGGGTATCCAGGCAGGAGTGACACGGGGCGAAATCGGTTCGCCCGATCAATCGAGTCGAGTGGAATGGGGTCGATGCGCAGTTGAACAGGTAGAGTTCTGCCACGCGATGGGCGGGGTTCAATGCGGTTTTTGGCCCGCAATGAAACAACCCGACCTTCCGACGGACGAAGTCGTGTCTCGCATGGAAGAAGCCCTCCGTCCTGTCGCCGCGCGGGCGGAGGAGCTCGGATTGATGACGACGATTGAGCCGGAAGCCATCCAACTTGCGTACAACTACGCGCTCGCCGCGCGGGTGGTTGACGCTGTGGGCTCACCCAACTTCCGCCTTATCTACGACTGCGGGCATGCGCAAATGCTTGACGGCGACGCGCTCGAAGCTGTCACGAAGTATGCTGACTACATTGGTCATGTGCACTTCTGCGACTCAGATGACACTAACTTTCAAAATGTTTCGAGGCATCTCGGTGCTGGCGAAGGTATTCTTGACCTTAACGCAATCCTCAATGCGCTGCGTGACGTTGGATATGACCGGTGGGTTCAGGCGGATGTGTGGGGCCACCCAGATCCGTTTCGAGCGTCTCGACTGTTAAAGGCTACGCTTGATGCCTTTCAAGCGGCATAAAATGCGTCAATCCCTCGCATAACCCTACGAACGACGGGGGCTATAGGCGAACAGATATTGGACTCACAAACGGAAGGAGAACGACCATTGACGAGCACAATTGAAACGCGTCCCTTTGGCAGCACGGGAGAAAATGTAACGGTCATAGGTTTGGGCGGCTCTCATCTTGGGGATATTTCCCTGAACGACGGGGTATCCACGGTGCATTGCGCGCTTGACCTTGGCATCACATACTTTGATACCTCTCCCCTTTATGGGGCTTCTCAGATGATTCTCGGCGTGGCGTTACGGCCCCGCCCTGACAAGTACGTTTTGGCAACGAAACTCGGGCATTTCCGCAATCCACGGCATTTCCGGTCTGTTGAGGCTATTCATGTTCAAATTGGTGAAAACCTGCGTACCTTACAGCGAGATAGCGTTGATGTGCTTCAGGTGCATGAAGCCGATTGGCGCGCGTGGTGGTCAGATGACGTACCACACGACAAAAACGTCGACCCGGATAAAGACTACGATTTTGCCAATGCGGCTATCACGCAAGCGCTTCGCGAGGCGAAGGAACAGGGGCTGTGCCGATTCGCCGGTGTGACCGGCAACAGCGCCACTGAGACGGCTCACGCTTTACGCCATGTGGATGTGGACGCTTATCTGGTCGCCGGTCACTACGACCTGATATGGCGAGACCTGCGCCGCGTGTCCTTGCCGCTTGCGCGTGAGCGAGGCGTAGCAATGGTGCTGGGAGGCGCACTTCGGGGCGGAACTTTTGCAGCAACTCAACAGCAGATCGCTGACTCTTTCCCGCCGGATATACGGTCGCGGTTTGAGCGGCTATATGAACTGCAGCGCGAGAGCGGTCTTTCGATTGTCGCGCTCAGCGTCCGGTATCTCATGGGGGATCCTGACATCACGACGATTTTGATTGGCGCCAAAAACCCCGCTGAGGTAGAGGAGAGTGCCATCGCTGCACACGCTGGTCCACTTCCGTCCGATTTACATCAAGCGATTGAGGCACTGGGTCTCGCGTGAATCCCTGCCGTTGTCTCCTGCTGTAGATAATGTGAAGCGATTGAAAAGGTTGTAGTGTTCGTTATAGGCGGGATGGGGTAGTGCTTTATGTTTCTTCTTCCCCGTCGATGTGCGCGACCAACTGTTCAATCGCCATATCGAGTTGACTGTCTAAGCCGTGAGCGGCTTCTCCAAGCGGGCGGTCCACTTCCACGTCAACCGGTCTGCCAACTCCTTCGGTATTGTCGCCCTCTATGGTTGTAACCTTGAATCGGGGCAAACGGAACCATGTCCCGTCGAGCAATCTCCAGTTCGTTGTCCAGATTACTGCGCCGGCAGTGGGCATCCCGACGACCTTACCGAGCCCCAATCTGCGGAATCCCTCGCTGAACATCTCTGCATTGCTTGCAGAATGCTCGTTGACAATCAATATGACAGGCTTCTCAAGGATGCGGCTGCCAGCTAGGTGGGAGTCCGGTGTGGAGATACGCTCGCGATAGCTAGATCTCGTATACGCTTTTCGATACAGCACGTCAAGGATGAACGGTGCGATGTGTCCGCCACGGTTGAAGCGAACATCAATGATGACCCCCGCTTTGTTGTGCGTTTCGGAATCAAGATCTGCGGTGAACTGGATGTAGGCGTCATAGGACATCATATGGATATGGACGTATCCGAGCCGCCCATTACTCTTTTCATGAACATATTTTCCATTACATCGCACCCAACCCTTGTAGCGAAGATTGGCGTATCGGGTCCCGTCAATCGGCTGAACGATTAGATCGCGTGCGCCGTCAAGCTGAGAATTGTCGTTGAGTTTTAGGCTGACTCGCTTTCCACTTTTGCGCTGGAGCAACTTGGGGAGGTTAACCTGCGAACTGAGTTCGACCCCATCGACTGTGACCAGATATTCGCCGACCCGAGCTGGTTCTGGCGGCAGGGTCAACGGCGAACCCGGCAGGAGATGGGTAATCTTGAAATGCCCGCGATCCTCCAATTCGTCCTGATCGAAATCCGCACCGAGATAGCTGTCAGAGTTGTTCCTATTGCCATCAAGTGCCCCGAGGTGTGAAGCGTTCAGTTCACCAACCATGAGGTTCAAAATCTCGCGGAAATCTGTTTTCGTCTGGATGCTCTGAACAACCGGTCGAAATTTTTCCCACAGTCCCTCCCAATCACAGCCGTGATATTCTGCGTCATAGAAGCTATCCCGTATCATTCGCCACGCCTCATTAAAGGCTTGCATTTTCTGGAGATGAAAGTTGATTTCAACCTCCGCTAACGTTTCGGTTGCTCTTGAGTCGCCTTCCTTACCCCCGTCTTCGCTCATTCCAAGCGAATGAATGCGTCCGCCATCGTTGTAGTAAAGGCTTTTGCCGTCTGGCAGAAAATGGACATCTCCTTTGCCTGCTGCGGTTGAAGTTAACTGCTTGGGAAGTTCACCACGCTTATCATCCTCTAGTGGCATACTCCAAAGATTGGGATGACCGCTCATGGCAGCGCAGAAAACGAGCGTTTTACTGTCAGGGTGAATCCGCATCGCCTCAGCATTTAGTTTAGCGTCGGTGAGAAAGCGAATCCGGTGCTTGATAGTTTCAAATTCAATCTCAACCTGTTCGATTGACTTTTTGCCGGCATCTTTTTCGCCGTCATTTTCGGAGTCTGTGTCAGCCGTCTCTGGTCTATTCTCGTCGTTATCTTTATCTTCGTCCGTTTCAAAGAGTCTATCGAAATCCTCTTCCTTGAAGATTGGTTGAATTGGTTTGAGGTCTACCCGCGCAATCTGGTTTTCTGTCCGGTACTGTCCCGTATTGAAGATGATAAACTTGCCATCGTGCGACCAATGCAGGTGGCCAGCGCTGACGTTGCTCAAGAAAGTGAGTTGTTTTGGCGTATTCTCATCTATATGTTGGACGTAGAGGTTGCTGAAAAAATTTTGGTCTTGGGCGATGAACCCAAGCCAATTGCTATCGGGCGACCATTCGAAATCTGTCGGCACCGGGAAATGGATGAACACCTGATTTGTGATGAATGGGTGCTTCTCCTGCGTTTCGGTATCCAACAACCAGATTTCGGCATTACCCTGAATGTAGGCGAGCAATTTGCCATCCGGAGAAAATTTCGGGGCGTATTTCTGTTCGGGGGAATTGGTGAGTTGGGTTTCTTCACGCGCTTTGAAATCGTACTCGAAGAGCTGGTTGTTCCCCTGAAGATCTGAAACATAGACAAGCCTATCGCTATCTGGATGCCACCGTAACTGACTCTCACGGGCGGGCGTATCTGTGACCTTAAATGAGTCGCCTCCTTTTTTGACTTTTTCCCCTTTGTCCGCGAGATCGGCAAAAACCTCTCCGTGGACAATGAATCCAACCTTTTTGCCGTCAGGAGAAAGTTGAAATTCGTTAATGTCGCCAGTGTAAGTTCGATGGATAACTGGGTTGGATTTTTCATCTGTGTGCACAGCAATTTTTACCGGTTCAGATTCTCGATTGCTGAGGTTTAGCCGCCAGAGCTGGAAATCACGCTCGAACGTAATCCATTTGCCGTCCGCAGATATTGATGGACGCAACAGACGTCCGTCGGTAAAGTGTGTAATCTGTTCAGCGGTTCCATCGCCATCCAGTAGCATAAACCAGATATTTTCCTCACCGTCTCGATCGCTAAGATAGTAGAGTCCATCTCCGTCCGCGTTCCACATCGGGTTGAGATTTTTGCCGAGGTACTGCGTTAATCGCTGGTGGTTGTTACCGGTAACGCTCATCGTCCAGATATCGGAATGTCCCGACGGATTTGGACCGCGCCGCCACGATGCCTGTCCGTTGTTGTTAAACGCTAACGTACCGCCATTGGGGGAAACTGCTAGATTATAGTGGGCTTCCAAGGGGTCGCCAGCAATCCGGATGGGGGTGCCGCCATGAACCGATATCTTGTAAATCGCGCCGCAGAGACCATCGTACAACGACGCAAAATAGATCCAACTCCCATCGGGCGACCAACAGGAAGGCGGGCTTGATGCACCGTGATAGGTCAAGCGCCTCGGCGGCGCGCTAGAATCGAGGGAGATTACGTAGATATTCCCCTCACCTGTACGCTGAGAGGCAAACGCCAATTTGCTCCCGTCGGGAGAGAAGAGCGGATGTGAATCATCGCTTGGGTGAGTCGTAATTCGCCTAGCATGCCCACCTGCGGTGCAAGCCATCCACACATCGCCCGCATAGCAAAATGCGATTTCGATCCCATTCGGTGAAAGGTTCGGTTGACACAGATATGGGAAATGAGCGGTTTCGGGGTTGTTTTCATTATCTGTTCCGGCGGTGTAGAGGGTTGATACCATCGTCAAAAAGTGACGACTCAGATTGCTCATGCACGTTCCTTTCTAGTTCAATATGTAATATCTCAGATTCTTTTGAGTTGCCATAATTAGCAGACGCGAGTGCGTGTATGGTTCTAAGTCGAAGCGTTTCACCTTCAAATCTAGCAAGCGAGTTGGTGAACTACCGGCATACCATCTTCACGCAGCGAAATTACCGATTCAAACGCCCGCTTGAATTTGAGCGAAAAAATACTGGACAAGCTTGTGGATGGGTGTTATTCTCTTTTCTTTGGAACGGAGGGAACGCTAAATCGTGCATATCATAACCGACCTTTTAGCCGCTGTCAAGCGCGCTCGATTGGCTCAAGAATAGGTGAAACTGAAAAATTAGCACCGCATACACCTAAACAGTCCATATATTGAAAATCATATACCTAGTGCCGATGCTTACATCATTAGATTGAAGGAGCGTTACCGTGACATTTGAACGTCCTCCACAGTCATCTCAGTGTGGAGCTATAACTTTTCCAGACATGGAACTGTGGTTGAGGCAGCACGATCTCTTGTATGAGCGTCCGCCGGAAATTTGGGACGAAGGGATGCTGATCGCGAACGGCGACATCGGCGCTGTGCTCTGGTTTGAAGAGGAACGGCTGAACATCTCGCTTGACAAGTGCGATCTTTTCGAGACCGACCCTCAGACAAGAGTTATCCACCCCGACTTCCATTGGCGCACACTCGTTTCGGGTTTAGAAGCAGCACAGTGGCAGGATACGGAACGAATTTTCTCCGAGAGCTGGCAGCTCGTTTACCATCCGCCCATTGGTCGAATCGTAATAGACCTCGGTTCGCCGCCGACGGAGTTTCGAGGACGGCTTCGGTTGAGTCGGGCGCAGGCGGAAGCACGGTTCGTTTCAGCAAACCTGAATCTCAACCTGTCTGCCTTCATTCCCCCGCAGCGAAATGTGCTCGTAATCACTGTAGAGTCGGATGACGGTGCGTTATCGCCTACGGTTACCTGTCAGCCAGCAGAGGTGGAATTGAGTCAATTCCGCTTCAGCGGCATGCCGGGCGATGTTAGAGCAGCGGGTCCTGGGCAGCCGAGCACGTATCCTTCTGCCGTACTCGATCTCGGCGTACGGGAATGGGGTTGGAAACAGGCGATGCTGAACGGAGAAGCGTTCTATGTTCGCGGCATAACCGACCAAACAGCGCCAAATCGAATTGTCTTCTACATCACTCTGGCAAGTTCCGCGGAGGGCCCCAATCCCGACCTACGCACCAGAGAGACGCTCCGTGAAGCGAAACACGAGGGACCTGCATCGATTTCGGAGGCGCATACCGCTTGGTGGGAAGCGTTTTGGTCACGTTCCTTCATCTCAATTCCCGATTCTCAACTCGAAACTCTCTACTATTTGGGAATCTACCAGCTCGGCTCGGCTTCGAACCCCAGCAAACACTGGCCGATGGGACTCTTGGCGCCTTGGACACCGGACACCGACATGGTGGTTGGCGCTGGACGACCACACTTCGATTTGCCAATGTACTATTGGCCGATTTATACTTCAAATCACTTGGAGATGGCGAACGGCCTTTGTGAATGGGGTTGGAAATACCTCCCGGACTTCTGCCGGCGCGGAAGGGCATTCGGCTGGGAAGGACCATGGCTTGGCGGCGCCCTTGGAGCGGATGGCACAATTAGCCTAATGGGCGATGCGAGCACCACCTATTGGCCCGGCTGCGGGGCATGGGTGTGTCATTTCTACTGGCTACGTTACCGCTATTCACTTGACGAGGATTTTCTGCGAGAACGCACCTACCCGATTATGCGCGAGTTCATGAAGACCTACCTCGGCATGCTCGAGCGAGGCCACGATGGACTGTGGCATCTTCCATGGTCCTGTTCACCGGAATTCATCCCCGGGGACGGAATTCCGTGGGGACTGGACTCCTCAGCAGATTTGGCACTCATCCGTTTTCTAGCGGAATCTCTTCTTGAATCGGTGCAGATTCTCGAAATAGACGATCCGGATGCGGAACGCTGGCGCGATGTTCTTTCGAATCTCACCGCCTTCCCACACGGGACGGATGGGCTTCATATTTGGAGTGGGCAGCCGCTAGACCGTCCGCACCGCCATATGACTCACCTGTTTCCGATATATCCGATGCACCAGATTTCGATTGACAGCGAAACTGAACAGAAAAAGCTCATCGATCAGAGCCTTGCACAGGTTGAATCTCACGGATTTGTGACGGACTGGCAGTGCTGGTCCTACGTGTACCTTGCGATGATTTATGCCCGCGTTGGGAAGGGTGAAGCGTGCGTCGAAGCCCTTAGAGCGTATGGGAGCTATGTTACCCCCGTTGGTCTCGCCACCAACGCGCCATACGAACCGGGCAGGGCTGCTGAAGGCGTACCGTTGGAACCGAGCCTTGGGGCGCCCGCGGTAATTATGGAAATGTTACTCCAGAGTTGGGGCGGGACTATCCGCGTTTTTCCGGCGCTGCCAGAGGCTTGGAACGATGCCTCTTTCTGCAGGCTCCGTACGGAAGGGGCGTTTCTGGTCTCCTCGCGGTTGAAAGGTGGTCAGGTCAAATTCGTGAGCGTCGAAAGCACAGTTGGTGGAATCTGCCGCATTTTGAATCCTTATGCGAGTCCCGGGAATGTGTACGAACTAACAGACGACCTCATCCGGTCGTTCACTGACCCAATCGTTGAATTTCCAACTGCGCCGCGAAAGGTCTATTTTCTTTTGCCTATTGATGAGAGTTTCAACACTGTGGATTTCGAGTTATACCAGCCCAATCGACCGCCAGCCGAGCAGAACAGATACGGCGCGCCCGTTAGAACGTAAGCGATGAGAATCTAACGCATTAATTACCTCAAAGTTTTCGCATGTCTACCCGATTCGATATCCGCAGAACTTACAGAGTTTTCTCGCTTCATAGTAGTAGGCGGGCAGATTGTTCGTCCGCGCTCGGAATTCACTGTGCATCCCACACATCCAGTAGAACATCTCCGCAGTGTCAGATACCGAAACATGATAAGCGTGCTCAAGCTCAAACTCCGGTTCGATTATCCAATCGCGATCCGGCGGAACCGTCCGCATGTACCAATACTTCAGCAGATTCCGGGTACCGCTAGCTGTTGAGATGGTTCGTCGGTGCCATATCGAATAGACGGTGAGGAAAATCGAGCCAGGCGGCGCCGTCGTAGATACCGCATTTCGAATGCTGCCGTAATGGCTCATGGCACTTCCATCGGCGTAGCGAAAGTGTGACCCCGGCACTACTTCCGTCGGACCAAGTTCTAATGGCGTATCCTGTGGATAGTAGAACACCTGTAACGAATCTAGTTCGTGACTAAATACTGAGCCTTTGTCGCGATGCCATCCCTGTGCTGTCTCTGGACACTGGACTCGATGATTCGCCATGTAAGGCATCGTCAGCGCAAAATCCCTGCCCAACACCGACCTAATCGCACCCGCAGCGTGTGGATTAAGGATGACATTGTCAACAAACCAGTCTTCCTCCAGGATTTGAATGGGCGTATGTTCCGGATGTTCTTCAAGATAATCGAACGATATTCTGTTAATCTCGTCCGGAACGACGCCTTCAAGCATCAGAAAGCCTGTGCGGCAAAAATCCAATACTTGCGAATCAGTTAACGTTGGTGCACAATCGTACGTTCTCATAGTTGTGTGTTATCTCCATAATTCTGGACATTTACCGCACGCGATACCCACAATATTTGCAGAGCTTTCTCGTTTCAAGGTAGTAGACGGGCAAATTGTTGCTTCGCGCACGGTATTCGTTGTGCTTTCCACACAACCAGTAGAACATCTCCGCAGCGTCGTTGCGCGCTCGATGTCCTTCCCGGTTGAAGGTGTTTTTGACAGGGACGTGATAGGCGTGTTCGAGATCAAACTCCGGTTCGAAAACCCAGTCACGCTCCGGCGGCGCAGTGCGCATGTACCAGTATTTGAGCAGGTTGCGGGTACCACTGACTTTGGATACACCGCGTCGGTGCCATATCGAATAGACGGTGAGGAAGATTGATCCGGCCGGCGCCGCAGTAGAAACTGCATCTCGGATACCCGAGTAGTGCGTCATAAAGCCTTGGAGGGCGAAGAGGAAATGGGAGCCCGGGACCACTTCAGTTGGCCCCATTTCTAAGGGGGTATCTTGCGGATAATAGAAAACTTGCAGCGAATCGAGTTCGTGACTGTATACGGAGCCTCCATCACGGTGCCACCCTTGCGCTGGGCCCGGACCTTCAGCTTGATGATTTGCCATATAAGGCATGGTCAGGGAGAAATCCTTGCCAAGCAGCGAACGCACTGCGCCCGCGGCCTGAGGATTGGCGAGCACATTGTCAACAAACCAGTCTTCATCCACAATTTCGCCGAATCTCTCTCCTGTGCGTTCTTCAAGAAATTGAGTTGTTCTTTTGTTAATCTCGTCCGGAACAACTCCTTCTAGCATCAAATAACCGTTATGGCAAAAATCCAATACTTGCAAGTCATTTAACGTCGGTTCGCAATCATACGTTCTCATGGCAACCTCTAGTTTTTCAGGATAAATCTCAGTATGGTCAAAACGGTGCGTTGAGGTGTGGAACCTTCGGAAGGCTGTATACCTTCCGAAGGTTTATGATTGATGTCAATTTCCAATTCGGATAAATTTCTGTAGATGATGTCGATTCGGCGATTCAGCCAATATGCCGACTTCTCCTACGTACAAATCTCCATGAACATCAAGATAGATCCCGTGCGCACCTTGGAAGTCACCAGGTATGTCTGCCCCGCTACCGGAACCCCATCGAGCTTGGAGTTCACCATCGAGATTAAAGATACTGACACGGCCAGGCAGTTCCGCTACATATGCGTAGTCGTCGGCATCAATGAAAAGCTGGCAGGGAGATAGAGTATCTGTCCATTCGTCCAGATACTCACCATTAGCGGTAAAGACTTGGATACGGTTGTTCGAACGATCCGCAACGTATACCTTCTCATTGCGGTCCACAGCAACGCCATGCGGAAGAACAAACTGTCCCGGGCCGTTGCCGGGTTCGCCCCATGAAAAGAGGAGTTCTCCGTCAGCCGAAAACTTGTGAACACGAGAGTTGCCATAGCCATCTGAGATGTACATGTCACCATTCTCGGATAGACCCAGATTGGTTGGCAAATTGAAGGGCTGTCCAGCGCGAACAACGGTGCCGGGATCCATGTTAATCACGCCGGTATCGGAACATTGACCGCTGACACCTAATGTCAGAAGGAGTTCGCCGTCGGTGGTGAACTTTCGAACGGTGTGGTCGAAATCATCGGTGAGGTACACTGCATCGTCAGGTCCGATAAAGATGCCGTGAGGTCGGGCGAAGTCTCCCTCACCCCAGGAGTTCACAAACGTGCCATCGCGCTCGAAGATAATAACCGGGGGCTCGCCGCGGTGGAAAACATAGACACGGTCATTTGAGTCTACGGCTACGCCGGCTACTTCTCCAAAACGCAATCCTTGCGGCAACTGCTCCCAACCCTGGGCTACCTCGTACCTAAATCCTCCACTACCCTCAATTTCAACTTCGGAGTTGCGGTTCGTTGTTGTTTGGTCCATTATAATTCTCCCGTAATTGTGTATCAGAGTTCCAAAATCGAAGAAGCAATCTGTTCCCTTACTTTGGATATTATACCAAATTTACAAATAGAATTGTGCACAAATATTTGTCGCGTCGTGTGCAATGGATGGTTCTTGGCTTGGTTCAAAATGGCATTTTCCGCACTGAGCCCCGATTGAGTGGGATTCGAAGCAATTTACGGAATGTCCTAGAGTGAAGGCGAGGTTCTGAATTGGTCTTTGTGGACAAATCGGCAACCAGTTGACCTCAAATTACTCAACCACGAGAATTTTGCCAACTGCATTTGTGCGTTCTTCGGTACCAGTCCGCTGTGCTTCAAGGCGGAAGATATAGACCCCGCGCGCCACATCTGCTCCCGATTGATTTTCCAGATTCCACGTCACGAGTTGATCGGTTCGACCAGCGCGAATATCTTGAAATTCCTCGTAATACACGAGATCGCCCGCGAAATCATAGATGCTGAGGAGAACATCTTGCACTTCGTCATCGGGGGCGTTGATATCGAACGAAAAGTTGGCAGTATCGCCGATTGAATGTCTAACGGGATTGGGCCAAACGTACGTCGATCCCTTGAATGAGAGCGAAACCGAGAATGTCGCCGTTACTCCGTCAATGACCGTGGCGTTACCCGCGCGATCGGTGACACGAACATCGAGGTTATATATCCCGGATTGCGTGGGCAGGAAGTCTAGCGACCAACGGCTCCACGGTTCTTCATCTGACTCGCTCGTATCTTGGACGATGACAGGATTGATTGGGATGCCGTCGGGACCGACTCCAACGATTTCGACCAGTAAAACCCCAGACGCGGACACTTCGTCAGTTTCTGGGTCATGAGCCGTGCCTTTCAAGGGTATCGGTTCATTTTCAAGCGACGTAACTCCACCGAAATCCGTCAGTGCGGCAACCGGTTCCATCTTTTCATGGAGAAACTGAATAGAGATTGAATCGCTGGGTTGAAAGCCGAGATGCTCCTCATCCAACCCAACGCTCGTGATAGTAACTTGATAAAGCCCTTCTACTGTTAGGACGTCAGATTTTAACTCGATTCCATCGATGCCGTTCTGACGCATGCTCCCGTTAATCGGATTATCATCCGGGTCACGCAAAGTAATTGTTGATTGGGAGAGATCCACTCCGAGTCCACGTCCGCCATCTTGGGTAATATCTTCAAGTCTTGCCCGAATGACGACCCCACTACTGCTGTTGGTTGCCGCCGGGTAGTCGGGATGACTTCTATCATAAAGTAGAGGCAGGTCGTTGATTTCGAGGGAATGGGTAATGACTAACGGTGGGCGTGTGTCGTAGAAAAACTCGTACATCACTGGCTTTGAGACATTCTTGGCGCGATCAGCAACAATTAACGTTACTCGATACTGTCCATCTTGACTTCCGTCACTGGCAAGTGGGGTCGTCAGTCGGAAAGAGAGCGTTTGCGGTCCATCGTTAAACAGAGTTCCGCGAATCCGCTGAGCTGTTTCGATTTTTTCGAGCGTGAGCCAAAATTCAGCCAAATTGTCCCAATCTATCCCCGAACTCGGTTCGTCGTCAGAAACGAGAACCTGAATCTCGTTTAGCGCGTTGTTAGCGCCTGGCTCCGCTACAGTCAACGATACCGTATCCGGATCAGCCTCGGGTGGAACCGTATCGTAAACAAACGTAAATTGCTGTGGTGCCCCTTGTCGTCCGGCGCGATTGACTGGTATCACCGAAATGGTATACAGTCCATCGTCAGATCCATCTGTGGCAAGTGGACGTGATAGCCGATATACCAACTTGCTTCCTGCTTCGGTCTGTATGCCTGCCACAGGCTTGCCATCGGGCGCAAGCAGTGCAATCCGTGAGCGCCCCGAGTCTTCATCGTCAAACTGAAGCTGGGCTTCCACCTGACGAAGGGGGCGATTGGAGAATGCTTTTTGCGGAGGTGAGGTTGCTGGGACGGTTGAGACGATAGCGGGTATACTTGACGAAAAAAGGAACCGTGCCATAAACGGTGTATCGGCACCATTTCCCGCACGATCCACGGCTAAAACGCGAATAGTGTAATTCCCGTCCTCCACAAGCCCTGGAATCCGCAACGTCATTCTCCCTCGACCATCGTTGTTTGGCACTCCGACAACTTCGACGCCGTTTGCGTCCAAAAGGGTCAACGTGGAAGCACCGAAATCAATGCCGCCGTCACCGGTCTCCTGCAAATCGACCTTAATTAAACGAATATCATCACTGATTGCATCCCCATCTGCAGGATGCGTTTGCACCCTTGGGGGTATCGTATCATACACCACCTGATGTGCAATCCCACTTAGATTGCCCGCATTGTCACTGAGAACAAGAACAACGGTGTAAGCACCATCGTCACTGCCATCAGTCGCGAGAGGCTGAGAAAGGGTAAATATAATCAGTTCGGTTCCGTCATCGGTTAGATCCCCTGGGATAAGGTTTTGCTGCGCATCTAGCAGATGGAGCCTCTGCTCATTAATTATTAATCCAGCGGGACCGACATCAGCTACCAATGTGGCAACCTGGGAGATTTGCTCACCTATATAAGAGATCGATTCGGTGAGATCGATTGGCGCTATCGCGCTCACCGCTGGAGGCTGTGTATCCAATATGAATTGATGGCGTGCAGGAACACCGACTTCACCCGCTGAATCAACAGGAGTAATCGTCGCCGTATAGGAGCCATCCATGGTGCCGTCTGTTGCCAGTTGCAGCGGCGTCCAGACAATCTCATTCGTTCCACTCGTGTTCTGGATTCCGTCTACCTCTCCGCTGGGTCCAACAACAGTAATGGTCGATCCGTCCGAGGTCAAGTCTAAACCGATGCCACTGACATCTACAAGCGACGCAGTTATAGCGTCCAGCGCATTGACAAACTCAACCGGCGCGGAGTGTCCGCTAATCGTAACTCCATCAACACGGGGAGGCGCTAACTCAATGCGGAATCTGTAAGGGATGGCGTGCCCAGAGACATTGCCGGCGAGGTCACGCGGTGTAATTTCGAGCGTGTACGTGCCGGAACGGTTCAGGCGAGTAAAACTGATAGCCATCGTGTCAACACCGTCATCGCGAGCATGCACACCGACCTGAGTTTCGTCCGGCGCAATCAAGCGAACCTCCGTTCCCACGAAATCTACACCACTGACCGTTGTTATCTCACCATTTGCGTCAGAGAATCTGATTGCAATATCGGTCAACGATTGATTGATAATTTGTAGCTGCTCTGCCGGGATTGGCGTCGGAGGTTCGGTATTTGCCGTCACAGACACAATTTGTGGTATCTGCGTATCGTAGATAAACGACCTAGAAGTCTCTAGGAGGTTTCCAGCCTTATCGACAACTGTTAGTCCGATGGAGTATTCTCCATCTGCCTCCCCGTTTCGAGGCAGCGGAGCATCCAACTCCAGCGTGAGTGTCGAAGTCAATTTATCTGCCCGCATCTGACCGGGGAGAGTGTTGCCGTTAGGTCCCGTAAGCTGAATCGTCGAATGATCGAAATCAATTCCTTCACCGCTGTAATCTAATAGCGTCGCAGTTACAGACGTGAGTTGGGTCGCAGTTGAAAACTCAGCCGGCGTCGTCGAAACAATCTCTGGTTTCTGTGTACTATAGAAGAACGGAAACTCGATTGGACTGGTAAAGGTATTTCCCGCGAGATCGGTTGGCGTCACTTGGATGCGGTAACGCCCATCAGCTGATCCATCTGCCGGCAGCGGATTAAAGCTGAAAAACACAGTTTCGGCGCCATCATCGGTCTGATTTCCGCCAATCTCACTCCCGTTTGGATCAACGAGACGAACTGTTGTTCTTGAGAAATCCAAGCCGCTGCCATGTCCGTCCGAGTACTCAGCCGTAAGTTGTTGAATGGGAGAGGTAATGGTTGTAGGTACCTGGAGGAGGATATCAATACTTGTACCGCCTATCTGTGCGGCACGAATGGATTTCACGTACGGCGCCTGGGTGTCGTAACGAAACGTGAGGGCTCTGTCTTCAAGATTTCCAGCTTTATCGAAGGCTTGGACACGGATTGAATAGGGGCCATCGGCATCGCCCTTCCGTGAGAGGGGTGTATCGAGCCGCCACCATACCATTTCGCTGCTGTCGTTATGGAGTGTACCGGGAACCGCTTCACCGACATGGTTCAGCAACTGAATCGATGTGCGATTAAAGTCTATCCCTGCACTATCATCGCTGAGGACGGCTTCGACCTGTGTCAACAGGTCGCTTATGTTGGATGCGTCCCCCGTAATGTCGAGAGGAATAACGCGCGACGGAGTGACCACATTCAGTCTCACCGCTGGAGGTTGTGTATCGAATATGAATTGATGGCGTGCAGGAACACCGACTTCACCCGCTGAATCAACAGGAGTAATCGTCGCCGTATAGGAGCCATCCATGGTGCCGTCTGTTGCCAGTTGCAGCGGCGTCCAGACAATCTCATTCGTTCCACTCGTGTTCTGGATTCCGTCTACCTCTCCGCTGGGTCCAACAACAGTAATGGTCGATCCGTCCGAGGTCAAGTCTAAACCGATGCCACTGACATCTACAAGCGACGCAGTTATAGCGTCCAGCGCATTGACAAACTCAACCGGCGCGGAGTGTCCGCTAATCGTAACTCCATCAACACGGGGAGGCGCTAACTCAATGCGGAATCTGTAAGGGATGGCGTGCCCAGAGACATTGCCGGCGAGGTCACGCGGTGTAATTTCGAGCGTGTACGTGCCGGAACGGTTCAGGCGAGTAAAACTGATAGCCATCGTGTCAACACCGTCATCGCGAGCATGCACACCGACCTGAGTTTCGTCCGGCGCAATCAAGCGAACCTCCGTTCCCACGAAATCTACACCACTGACCGTTGTTATCTCACCATTTGCGTCAGAGAATCTGATTGCAATATCGGTCAACGATTGATTGATAATTTGTAGCTGCTCTGCCGGGATTGGCGTCGGAGGTTCGGTATTTGCCGTCACAGACACAATTTGTGGTATCTGCGTATCGTAGATAAACGACCTAGAAGTCTCTAGGAGGTTTCCAGCCTTATCGACAACTGTTAGTCCGATGGAGTATTCTCCATCTGCCTCCCCGTTTCGAGGCAGCGGAGCATCCAACTCCAGCGTGAGTGTCGAAGTCAATTTATCTGCCCGCATCTGACCGGGGAGAGTGTTGCCGTTAGGTCCCGTAAGCTGAATCGTCGAATGATCGAAATCAATTCCTTCACCGCTGTAATCTAATAGCGTCGCAGTTACAGACGTGAGTTGGGTCGCAGTTGAAAACTCAGCCGGCGTCGTCGAAACAATCTCTGGTTTCTGTGTACTATAGAAGAACGGAAACTCGATTGGACTGGTAAAGGTATTTCCCGCGAGATCGGTTGGCGTCACTTGGATGCGGTAACGCCCATCAGCTGATCCATCTGCCGGCAGCGGATTAAAGCTGAAAAACACAGTTTCGGCGCCATCATCGGTCTGATTTCCGCCAATCTCACTCCCGTTTGGATCAACGAGACGAACTGTTGTTCTTGAGAAATCCAAGCCGCTGCCATGTCCGTCCGAGTACTCAGCCGTAAGTTGTTGAATGGGAGAGGTAATGGTTGTAGGTACCTGGAGGAGGATATCAATACTTGTACCGCCTATCTGTGCGGCACGAATGGATTTCACGTACGGCGCCTGGGTGTCGTAACGAAACGTGAGGGCTCTGTCTTCAAGATTTCCAGCTTTATCGAAGGCTTGGACACGGATTGAATAGGGGCCATCGGCATCGCCCTTCCGTGAGAGGGGTGTATCGAGCCGCCACCATACCATTTCGCTGCTGTCGTTATGGAGTGTACCGGGAACCGCTTCACCGACATGGTTCAGCAACTGAATCGATGTGCGATTAAAGTCTATCCCTGCACTATCATCGCTGAGGACGGCTTCGACCTGTGTCAACAGGTCGCTTATGTTGGATGCGTCCCCCGTAATGTCGAGAGGAATAACGCGCGACGGAGTGACCACATTCAGTCTCACCGCTGGAGGTTGTGTATCGAATATGAATTGATGGCGTGCAGGAACACCGACTTCACCCGCTGAATCAACAGGAGTAATCGTCGCCGTATAGGAGCCATCCATGGTGCCGTCTGTTGCCAGTTGCAGCGGCGTCCAGACAATCTCATTCGTTCCACTCGTGTTCTGGATTCCGTCTACCTCTCCGCTGGGTCCAACAACAGTAATGGTCGATCCGTCCGAGGTCAAGTCTAAACCGATGCCACTGACATCTACAAGCGACGCAGTTATAGCGTCCAGCGCATTGACAAACTCAACCGGCGCGGAGTGTCCGCTAATCGTAACTCCATCAACACGGGGAGGCGCTAACTCAATGCGGAATCTGTAAGGGATGGCGTGCCCAGAGACATTGCCGGCGAGGTCACGCGGTGTAATTTCGAGCGTGTACGTGCCGGAACGGTTCAGGCGAGTAAAACTGATAGCCATCGTGTCAACACCGTCATCGCGAGCATGCACACCGACCTGAGTTTCGTCCGGCGCAATCAAGCGAACCTCCGTTCCCACGAAATCTACACCACTGACCGTTGTTATCTCACCATTTGCGTCAGAGAATCTGATTGCAATATCGGTCAACGATTGATTGATAATTTGTAGCTGCTCTGCCGGGATTGGCGTCGGAGGTTCGGTATTTGCCGTCACAGACACAATTTGTGGTATCTGCGTATCGTAGATAAACGACCTAGAAGTCTCTAGGAGGTTTCCAGCCTTATCGACAACTGTTAGTCCGATGGAGTATTCTCCATCTGCCTCCCCGTTTCGAGGCAGCGGAGCATCCAACTCCAGCGTGAGTGTCGAAGTCAATTTATCTGCCCGCATCTGACCGGGGAGAGTGTTGCCGTTAGGTCCCGTAAGCTGAATCGTCGAATGATCGAAATCAATTCCTTCACCGCTGTAATCTAATAGCGTCGCAGTTATCTCTTCCACTCGGTTGACAATTGAATTGTCCGCCGGCGCCAGCATGTCAATCTCTGGGGCACGTGTCGCGTAGGTAAATTCCAGTAGGAATGGGGCTCCCGCAACATTCCCCGCTCGATCCGCGGAAGTTACTTCGATCGTGTAAATGCCGTCCGCAGTTCCATCTGTCCGCAGCGGATTGAATCGCAAAATAATCGTGTCATGACCGTTATCCGAGATGTTTGACGAAATCGGCGTGCCATCAGGCTGGAGTAGACGCACTTGGGACGCACCGAGATCCACGCCGCTAGGGTCCGGTTCAAATTGTACAAGAACCTGATTCAACTGGGAGACGTAATCGCCAACTGCTGGTGTTGTGTTTGCAATGGTCGGAATCTGCGTGTCAAATGTGAGGGCGAAATCTTCGGTGAAGGAACTTCCATCGAAATCTTCATATCGGATGCTGACGGTGTACTCCCCATCTGCGGAACCGTCATGAGGAAGAGGTGTTTCAATCGTCCATATTAAACGCGCGTTTTCTGCATCGGTCGTTACCTCCTTGGGGGGTACGACCCTTCCATCCGGTCCTATCACCTGGATTGTCGATCTGCGGCGCAAGACGCCGTCTTGCAGTACAGGGGAAAAATGGATTCCGGGACCACTGTAACCCAAGAGTTGCGCCTCAATCGTCGTCAGGGTGCTGATTTGAGTTTCGCTAGGCGTATTGAGCCGAATCTCTGGGATTCGTGCGTCAAGAAAGAACCGATGAACACGTGCCGTTCCAATGTTCCCAGCGCGATCAGCCGGGGTGATTTCAATGGAGTACTCCCCATCGTCCGAGCCGTCGGTTGTGAGCGGTTTCGCCAAGGTCAGAGTCACGGTGTCTTGCCCGTTATCGCTAGCATCAACGCCCATCTCATTTCCTTCCTGGAGCAGTCTGACGGTGGTGGATGAAAAATCAATCCCGCTCGACGCATCATTTAGGCGAACGGACACTTCTGAGAGAGATGAAACGGTTTCGTTGTCCCCTGGTATTGTTGAAACAAGTGCAGGCGCTTGCGTGTCATAAATCAGAACAGCGTCCGTTGTTTGTGCATTGCCCGTGTTGTCCACAAAGCTTACCTGAACCCTATAGACCCCATCCTGACTTCCATCACGGACTTGAAGCAGTTGGTTCAACCGAAAGACAATTGTATTGTTATTCACATCCGGAATCAACACCCCTGCCACCGGCACTGCATCTCCATTTTCTACATGGCGCACCATCTCAATTGTGGTCGCCTCCAAATTGACGCCACTACCATTTACGTCGTCAAAGGCGGCGGTAATCTGAGAAAGGGGAGCGTTCTGGAAGGTTTGCGGTTCCGAAATCTCAATCGGCAGAAGGGAGATTAGTTGAGGCGCTTGGGTGTCGTAAATAAAGGGGATCTGCCACTGTGAACCTTCATTGGCGGCGTAATCTACCGGCGCGACGGTGAGGGTGTAGGTTCCGTCGTCAGTCCCGTCTGTGTCTAGGGGGAAACTCAGCCACCATCGGATACCGTTTTCGCCAATAGGGCTCTGTACCCCATCCACTGCTCCTTTAGGACCACTGAGGCGGATGGTCGAGGCATTGCGATTCAGTGCAATGTTATCCGCAAGGAAGGCATCGAAAAACATCAGCGGCGTGTTGATTGCTGTCCCCGGCTTCAGCTCCGCCCCGTTAGCGGCGAATTTAGTCGCAATCGGCGGGCTTGTATCGAAAGTGAAACGTACGATGCGTTGAACACTGTTCCCCGCCGTGTCCAACGCATCGGAAATGACAGTGTAAACCCCGTTCTCGTCAACGCCATCCAAAGGCGAATTGAGAGTCAGGGTGAGACGGTTTTCACTCTCGTCGCTACTGAGTCTTCCTGCGATTGAATCGCCGCTTTCATTTTCCAATGTAATCTTTGTCGATGTCGAGGTGAAATCAATGGCGGATCCGTTATCTGGATTGACTATCGCCTCAATTACTGAGGTCGGTGTGTTTTGAAAGGTGTTGTCGCTCGGCGTTACCCGCGATATGGACGGTGGTTCAGTATCAATAGTTACCGCGCCAACTTCGAATATGCCTACGTTGCCGGCATAATCACTCCCTTGCAGTTGCAAATCGTAAATACCGTCACTCAGCGGTGTGCCAAAACTATCATCGCCCTTCCAAGTGTAGGTGTACCTTCCTTTTGGACGGCCATTAAACAGAATTGCGAGTATGTTGGCGTCGATAAATTCTAATTGGAGGGTTGCCAAATCTTCAGAGAGCGTATAGATGAACTGCGTTGAATCCTTGGTGCCATCCGCATTTGGTGAAAACTCGCGACGGGAAACTTGTACAGACGACTGGGGCGATGCAGTGTCAATAGTAGCAGAACGGGTATCGGAGGTGTATCCAAATATATCGTCCACTCTACCGTCTTGGAAGGCATCAATTTCAACACGAATCTCGTAGGTCCCGTCCTTCACAGTACGAGCTGTGGGCGGTGAGTCTTGTTCTGGGGACAGATCTCTGCCGTCCCATTCCTGACGAACTGTTTTGGACGGATCATTCTCGGAGACTCCGGAGCCAATGACACCCTTGATTAGCCAATCATCGTCAGGGTTGAATTTCCCATCAGGCGGACCAATCCCCCCTGCGCCATGCACGTCGATTATAATGCGGTAATCACCAAGCGAACCGTCGCCTGCAAAACTGATAAGGAGCTTATCCTGTACGCCGTCTTCGTTTGGGCTGAAAACGGTATCTTCGTCCGCGTCATCAATCACCTGTAGTTCGGAAGCAAAACCGAGCCCCCAAGCTAGCGAATGTTCCGGGGCACACGGTAAGCGAAGTTGAAGCAGGAGAAGGAAGATAGATAGGCGCAGAAAAATATAAACTAGTGCTAAAGGCGAAATTTTTACATCGCGATGATGTATCAAGTTCTTGAGAATGAACACTTGCTTCCTCTTGAGTTCCAAATATGGAGCGTGTGGTTACGAAAAATCAGCATTCCCACATATGTTGTCATTGTGGAGCATTCGATTTGTCTTAGACGTAGAAATATTCGTTTGGTTGAGGGAACTGTTGGAACGACAGAAGGACGTCTGGCGGGCGGCACCGACGTCGACTTGTGCCGATCCACAACTGGTATTTCAGTGCGTAGGTTGTGTTGAACGATTAAACGAGTGCGATAGCACCCCCCAAAACAATAAAACGTTGGGTTTCGCTAGAATCTCTTTCGATTACTCAATCCAGAACGAGAAGAGACGCGCTTGGCGGAGATAGAACTTCAGGCGCACCGGCTTCTCGAATACCAAGTCGTGCGGGTATTTCCACCGAATCTTCGCTTTGGTGCTGTCGCCGGTGAACGGCGGCGGTTCCTCTCCCGGTACCCAGAATCCTTCGTGAGGTCTCTGCGTCTCTGCATCGACAATCTCGCTGTAAATCTCGCCCCAAGTCGCATCCGCATTGATGTAGACATCCTCACCCTTCAACTCAAACGGCTTTGTTACAATTGTACCGCATTCACCGCCGTCGATTGATACAAAGCCGTCAGGTCGTAACTTGGCGAGAGTCAACGCGCCCGCATCTTCAAAGTGTTTGGGTTTGACATTGAGCCGGAACAACTCCTTCGCACGGTTAAACTCTTTATACAGCTCGATATTTGATGGCATGCGCAAGGCGTTGTAGTAGCACCAAATCTCGCCGTCCTCACGCACGATGGGATGCCCCGCCATCAGGAGTTGGCTGCATCCATGATTTTCGCCATCGAACGGTTCAAGCTCAATAAACAACGCACGATCGGCGACGCGTTCCCAGTGATGGAGGTCGCGTGAGACCGTCAACTCAATCTGGTTGATGCGGGTGTAGTTTGTTGCCGGGGGCGGAATGGCACCGAAAGGATTGAAAATAATCGGGAAACCGATATAGAACCCCTGGTAGGGCAGGACAGCCATATTGTAACACTCGGCGATGTAATCTTCGTCGTCGATGATGGGTGGGGTGATATATGCTGGGTCTTCAATAATTTTGCGGACACGGCGGCGTCGATTCTCCCGGTCAGTCTCGTCGGTGTGGAAGATTAGCTGGGGTTCGGAGAAGGTGTTGAAGTCGGAACTGGTAGAGAGCCACACGGAACGCCCCCATTCCGTACTCAGCTTGACCATGGCAAGAAACTGGTTCGACTGGAGGTCATGCGTAAACTGGGACTCGTCTTGGCTGGGGATGGGAGGCGTATCAACGAGGGTCCAGTCAAATCCGTCCGGCGACACGGCAGGGTGGCGGTTGTGGGAGCTGAGCAGCCCTTTGTAACGGCGTCGGGGATCTGGATCAGTTTCATCGCGCACAACGTGATACGGGAGTCCCGGTCCTATGTCCTGCGGGTCGAAGGCGATGTTGTTGTCCTTGGAACCGTCCAATTCGTATAGCCCCAAGGAGGGCTGTTCCCAGTGCTCGCCGTCTTCTGAGACCGCATAGTACGAATGCTGACCGAAATACCACCATTCCCACAGTTTTTTCGCCGAATTCCATTGTGGGCAGGAACGGCTCTGGATCCCCCCGCCGTGGATTACGGACCCCCATTTCTTTGGGGAGTGTAGTGTACGCGTCGTGCTTTTCATGCTTTCCACGGCGAAGTCGTCTAGAAAAAGTTGGCGGTATTTCTTAGGATTTATCATATCAGGGTGCACTGACGTTTTTGGTATTTTGCCTCGATCCGGTCGGTGCCGGTTTGGTTATCCCGACAGATTTAACATTGGGAAATTGCACGGCTCCGAGACAGTTTGCCTCGGAGCCTGTTGGTTGGTTAGCTAGAAGGGTATATGGTGTTTAATCTAAGTTTCTCTCCATAATGGCTGTGTAGACGATGTAGTGTGATTTGGTTTTGGGTTTTGGTGGCACAACTGTTGTGGTGAAATGTTTTACTTGCCAGAATAGTCCGTAATGGTGTTGTATGGCTGATTAAAAGTCCTCGAAGTTTTCTTTTTCGATTATTAGTACTCCCATTGTTTTCTCCTTTATGGTTAGTTTGTGGGATCGATTACAGGTATTCTAATTTTGCAATTATTAGATTGGTACCGTATTTAGGAGGTTGATTGAGTCGTGCTTGCAATAGACCTGTCGTAAAATACCCGGAAACTCCCCAAACCGTTCTGAGTTCAATGAGCCAAGAGTTGACGGGCAACCCAACAAGTATTTGGGGCTGTGTTTTTTTGATTGCTGACGTTCCAAACATATTTTACCCCAGAGAGGTTTTGTCTTGCAATGAAAGAGGAGGTTCATGTAAAAAGAAGAGATTGAAGAAAAACCGCTGAAACGTGAGTGTTGGGTTTCACTGAGATCGCTATCGCAGTCACTATCCGTTCCCTTGATGCCTTGTTATCTATTCCCTTGGTTGTTCAACCCAACCTACGATTCAGTTAATGGACGCGACCACGGGCGGCGATTTCCCATTGTTCAGCGATGTGTCCGTCTTTTAGCACTGTGTAGGTGTCTAATAGGTTTGCAACGACACATGAGTGGTTCGGCACTAATCGAAGTTTAGCGCCAATTTCCAGATTGAAATCCTTGCGAAGTACGAACCCATGCTCTTCGGAAAGTTTTGCGACAATCATCTTATAATCTTTATCCTCGAACCGATTAGCGGGATACGCGAGTCCGAATCCTTCCATCCCCGACATTCCGTGTGCGCCTTTATCAGAACTCAAGGTTTTTGATCCGGCGTCGATAATAAAGTAGTCCGAGTTTTGACTCACCACCGTTGCCAGCACGGAGAGTGAAATCTGGTTTAGCTCAATGAGCTTGAGACGCAGCGGCATTCTATCCATAAAGACGTAATTGCCAGGTCGAATTTCGGTTATGCCGTCGTAGCTATCGCTCGCAAGGGTGCCGGGTGTGGATCCGACGGACACTTCCGAGACTTCGATGCCGACGCTCTCAAGGTTATTCCGTACGCGCATCAGGATCTCACACTCTTCCTTGGCGATGGCTCGCGCTGCATCCATGTTTTCTGCCCCATAAGTATGTCCAGCATGGGATAAAAGCCCTACAAAATTCAGAGCGGGTTCTTGGACAATTTTTTGCACCAAATCGACCAAGCCCGGATCGTCTTCTGTGAGTCCACAACGGTGCAACCCCACATCTATCTTCAAGAAGATACTAATCTGTTTTTGGTGTTTCTCCGCAGTTTTGCCGATTGCATTTACGCCCGCAGGGCTATCCACGATGAGACGAAGATCGACGTCATGTGCGTGTGCAGCGGCTATCAGGCGGTCTAACTTTGAAGCAACAACCAGGGGATATGCCACAGTGACGGAGCTGATTCCATTGTTGATAAAAACGAGTGCCTCGTCTACTTTAGAAGCGGTAATTCCGACCGCGCCCGCGTTTATCTGTTGCCGGGCGATTTCAAGACACTTGTGGGTTTTGATATGTGGACGGACATTGACACCGCGCTGACTAGCGATGTTCTGAATCAATTGGATGTTTACTTGCAACCGCCCTAGATCCAACAAGATGTTAGGGGTTTCGAGTTCTAAATGCGATGTGTCTATCTGTCCCATATATTTTCCTCCAAGCCGAGTACGTCCGGGATAAGTCTGCCCAATGCTTGAAAATTGTCACGGGTGTCGGATTGATTGGGTTGGGTATCGCTATAGTTCAACCTATTGTACATCGTTGGTGAGACAAGTCGTGGTTAGAACCCTGTATGAGGATAGTCGGACAGGAGGGTTGAAAAGTTTTCACTTCGCTACTCATGCCGTAGCGCTTCAATTGGAGACAGTTTCGCGGCTTTCCATGCCGGATACGCGCCGAAGAAAATTCCAACCCATCCCGCAACGAAAAACGCTAAGCCGGTATAAATCGGAGAAATTATGGTTCGCCACTCCAATAAGGAAGGCACCATCTTGGCGCAAAACACACCAACACCAATCCCAACCAAACCGCCGATTACAGATAGCGCCGTTGACTCAATTAAGAACTGGACTAGGATATCGTGGCGCTTAGCGCCCACAGCCTTTCGCAAACCAATCTCTCTTGTACGCTCGGTTACGGAGACGAGCATGATGTTCATTATGCCAATGCCGCCAACGATTAGCGACACAATTGCAATACCGAGGATCATATAGGTGAAGGTTTGACCGGATTCCTCCAACGTTTCCAAGAACATGGCTTGGTTGCGGACATGAAAGTCGAGCGGTTTATTGGCGGGAAGTTTGTGCTGTTTCCGCAGCAGGACTTCGATTTCAGCCTGTGCGGGTTCCATGGCTTCACTACTGGCGGCTTGCACACTGATAGTCGACAGATACTCGGTTCCGAAGACGCGTTTCATAGCCGTGCTGACAGGAATGATAATCTGGTCATCGGGATTGCGGAACCCAGATGCGCCTTTCTCCTTAAGCACACCGAGCACATAGAAGTTGTGCCCTTTAATCTTTATGCTTTTCCCAATCGGATTACCGTTTTCGCCAAACAGCTCATCAACTACTGATTTTCCGAGCACACAGACCCGCTGCCGTCGGCGAACATCGTTATCGGTAAAGAACGACCCGCTCTCAACGGGGAAATTTTCGGTGTACTGAAACGCGGGCGTTGTACCAACTACGCTTGTGTTTGTGTTTCGGTTCAGGTATTTCGCTTGGGTGCGCTGGTTCACCTGGGGAGCAACATGAATCGCATTTTTCAGGCGGCGTTCTAGCACGTCAACATCTTTATATTTCAACGTTCGCCGGCTTTCGCCGAAGCTGCGTCCCCTAAATCGAGTCTGTCCGGGTCGGATGCTGAGAATGTTTGCGCCCAACGTTTTAATGCGTTCAGTGATGTCGGCTTTAGCACCTTCGCCAATGGCGGTGGTCGTCATGATTGCTGCCACACCAATGATGACTCCGAGCATTGTCAGTGCGGATCTGAGTTTGTTGGCAAATAAACTGCGGACAGCGTTCGCTAGACCTTCAAGAAATCCCATATTGTACTCACCCTATAGAAATTGTGTCGTGTGTGAAACTCTCTCCGCCTGTTGGTATCATACTATTGTTTAAGCCGCGTGGTGCAAATTAGTGCTACAGACTGCAACATCAGGCTGATCAATCCAGAATTCAGTATGGTGTGACTCATTACATCATCACTATACTGCGGTCGAACATGGGCGAACTCATCGCCCTCGTCCTCTTCCGCCACCCATTCGGCGCATAGTGGAAGCGGGATTCTGCATCATCCTGCGAAATCGCTCCATATCCGCGTCATTACCGGTAGTACGTCCGCCTCCAATGGCAACTCGCTGCCCCTCTTCAGCACCAGAGAGGATTTCCGTTGTGTCAAAGCTGGCGACACCAGTGACGATGGGTTGCGGGCGTCCCGGTTGCCCATCTTCGCTTACAGGACGAATCATCTTTCGGTCGCCGAATGAGAGAATAGCCTCGTTTGGTAGGACCAAGACCGATTGTCTGCTTGCGGCAGAAATCTGAACGGTCGCATTCATGCCGGGTTTCAGGAACGGCGTCTCAACCTGTTCATCGGTGCGGCTCGGGGTCGCCTCTTCCGCCCCACCGCCGGCCATAAAGCTGTCCATCATCGCCATCCACGGATCTGATTCATCAGGACTTTCTGTGCTCTTGTTTTCCGGTGGGGAACGCTCGGCGGTTGCAGTTTCAGGCTGCTGACCGCGCATCTCCCGAAATTGTTCACGCTGCTCCGGTGTGAACTGATCCGGATTAAAGCCTCCTGCACCACGTCGGAAACTACTGCGCCGTTGAGCTCTTGTGTTTTTTATTTCGCTAATGACGTTAAAGGTGGTCACATTTTGGACAACCTGACCTTGCGGCGCGATCCGAAGTATTTCTCCTTCAAACGGTTGATCGGGATAGGCTTCCACAGTAATTGTCACTGGTTGCCCGACCTTAACCTTGCCAATGTCGGTCTCATCCACTTCGGTCACCACGTAAACCTTTGATAAATCCGCCATAGTTACAATTACCTGACCTTCGGATGTGCCGAGTGACGATCGGCTGCCGCCTCCGAAGCTAGAGAATATGATCTGACCCTCCTCAACCTTCTTTTCGAGGATGGTTCCGGAAATTGGAGCTCTAATTTCCGTATCTCGCATCTGTTCCCGAGCTAGTTGTAACTGCCCTTCGCTACGCTTTACCTGTGCTTCGGCGTTCTCAAGCTCTTTCTCCTTAACGTTAATCTGAGACTTGTTTGCAAGTGCAAGCTTCAAGGAATCCTTCGCCTGTTCGACGCGATTGATTTGGATTTCGATGTCCATGTCGCGATATCTCTGTTTTTCAATCTGTTCTAGTGCTGCATCTAGGGAAAATTTCGCTTTGTCAATTTCTGCCTGAGCTATCTTTAGCTCCGCTTCGCTAGCGGGTTGTTTGACCATCTTCGCTTGCTCAACAGAGGACTGATATTGCGCCTCTGCGGATTGCCATTGCGTTTCAGCACTATCAAGTTCCGATTGCGAGATGAGTTTTTTTTCAAAAAGCCCCTTTTTCCTTTCATGCTCTTTCTTCGCCAGATCTCGACTCGCCTGTGCTTGGCTGACAGCCGCGTTTGCGCGGTTTATCTCTTCAGCGCGAACCGTCTCTGAGGTCAGCAGTTTGAAACGCAGAGAAGCTATTTTGAGATTGTTTTCAGCATCAGCGACCTGCCGTTTATTGGTCCTCTCTTTTTCGATGCGAATCTGCTCGCGGAGTTGCTCAAGCTGTTTTTCGACTTCAGCGAGTTTTTCTCGGGCTTGTTTAATCTGAATTTCCGACTGATCCTTCTGCAATTGGATATTGATTTCGGCTTGCTTGAGTCTTGCCTGTGAGGCACGAAGGTCGGCTTCTGCTTGTTCAAGGTCAACAGCCACATATGTGGTTTCAATACGCGCAATTACGTCGTCTTTTTCGACGGAGTCTCCTTCCTCCACGGTCAGAGAGAGGATTCTGCCACTTGCTTTGGAACTAACCTCGACAATATTTAGTGGTTCGATCGTACCCGTTGCATCAATCACGACGTCAATATCACCGCGTTCGACAGTGGCAACTCTTAAGTTAGCCATTCCAGGACTGGTCGACTCATCTTTGGTTGACGATAACAGCCTGTCATACAGCATAAAACCACCAAATCCAATAACGCCGACCGCAATGATGCCAATCATTATCGATTTCTTTCTCAACGGATGTTCTCCTTGCAAATTGGATGAAGCGTGACTGGAACTAGAAATTCTCTAAGCTCAGTTAAGCTATGACTACAGAGACCAAGCTTATTGAATGTAAAACACGGGTTCAAGGACACGGGGAGAACGTGTTAAATTTGACACCCATTCTTAAACATACAGTCGAGTTGTAATCTCCCAGTCAGACAACCTAGCCTCGAAGGGTTTGCCAAACCCTTCGGGACTAGTTGAGTATTCACCTGGATGAATCTTGAAACCTTGAGGGAGCAATGCCCTGTTTTACAACTTAGCGAGCGCGCCCGCCGCCTCGCCGATTCTGCATCCGCTGCATTCGTTGTTGCTCCAACTCATTGAGCTTTGCCGATTGCTCTTCAGTCAGAACCTCGTCCAGCTTCGCCTTAAACGACTCGCGGACTTCCATCATCGCTTCTCGCATCGAGCTAAACTCTCCGCTGTCACGCGCCTCTTTCATCGCTTTTTCTAGGTCGTCGCGAGATTTCTGATACACTGGTCGGGCTTTGACGAGCGTTTCATTATCGACTTTGATGACGAAGGTCAAGTCAACCCACGAACTATCAATCAGAGAACTTGGGGAAAACCCGCGTCCACCACCTCCAGGACCACGCATTCCACCGCCCGGTCTGTCTCGCATTTCACTTCGGTCGGGCCGTTGAGCTTGGGAGATCCGATTTGTCATAAAAACGATAACTGCTGTGACTGCAAGTGAGGTGAGAAGTAAAAACCACCCAGAATATCGGAATTTTGCGGTGTTCAATCTGTTCATCATGGTAAAATCTCCTTTTTCTATATGGGTTATACGTGTCCTTAATCGTGTGAACACATCCTTATCATAAGACAGTTAGGTTTGGAAAGAGTTCGTTTTTTTTCGATAACCGAATCATGCGAAAAGCCGAATCCGCGATTGGGTGTGGCTTTGGCGCTAACGCTCCTATCTGCTGAAGATTCAATTGATAGGCATGAATCTACCGCATCGACATCTCTGGACTCTTAATCTCCCGCTGCAGCACCACACCCCACTGTCCAACCGCCCAGAGTGTATTGCCTGACTTAGCTACACCGATTTGGTATAGGTCGTTGCTGATATCGGTATGCTCTCGTTCCCATGTGTCGCCGCCATCGGTCGAATGGAGAATTGTGCCTTTGGCTCCGACAGCGTAGACCCGCTGCTCGGTCAGTGCAATTACACCGTAAAGATCCATAGTGACGCCACTCGACAAGGGTTCCCAACTAAATCCGCCTCCGGTTGTCCGAAGAATGATGCCGTACCGTCCGACAGCCCAACCCTTGCGTTTTGTGATGAATGACACATCGTGCAAATCGTAACCCGTATCCGTTTCATGATATTTCCAGTAGCCACCGCCGTTGATGGTTCTTTGGACTATGCCGTCGCGCCCGACCGCCCATCCAAGCGGCGCATAATTCATACTGATACCTAGCAGGTCGTTTGCAGTTGATGTTCGCTGTGGCGTCCAGATGGGACCGCCATCTTGATTGTGAATTATCTGTCCCTCTCTGCCAGCCGCCCAGCCCTGTGAAAACTCGCCAAATGCAACGTCGTTGATTGAGAATCTTCTCGGCGGATCCTCTTCGAATAAGCCTGGGAGCAATGGCATTGGCCCCGCAGACCATTTGGAACCGTCAGTAGTGTAGAACACTGTACCATCACGTTGCATCACCCAACCCCATTTTGGGTCGAGCCTAGGGAAATGGACGCCGACAAGCGATTGCCGTGTGACAACGTTCAAAGTTTTCCAAGTGACTCCGCCATCATGTGTTTCCAGCAGCAGACCGTTATTGCCGGTCATCCAACCCTGTTGGTCGCTGAGAAAGAGGACATCCATGGCGTCATCAAGTTTTTCACCGAGTTGCCGTTCCCAGGTTTCTCCACCATCCGCGGTGTGAAAGATATGTCCGGCATCGCCAACTGCCCAGGCAATTTTGTCATTGACGTAATATACCCTATTAAGTAAGCGGTTACCACGTCTTCTAGCGGGTGGTGGACTCGGGCGATCTTGTTGCGCATTCCTCTGCTGTCTCTGTGCTTCGTTGGAAGATGGTACGTTCTGTCCACCCAGGTCACCTTCTGGCGTGAAGCGGTCGGTGCGTTGACGCCTATCGGTCATCTGCGATTGAAACTGTTCTGCGAAATCCACATCCAATCCCGGATTGTCGGTATTACTCGGCTGGTCATTGCCTTCGCCGCTTACTTCTTCTCCTTCGCCAGCCCAAAGCGCAACCCAATTGATATCCGCTCCGCCAGCTATCCGAGGTGTGGTTGAGCCTTCGTGCTGTGGTACATTCGCCGCTTCCCACGATTGACCGCCGCTACGCGTGATGAAAAGTGAACCATCTCTACTGAGAGCCCACGCCTCTTTATGGTTTCGGAAGGTTACCCGCCGAAGCCGGCCCGGTGACCGTCCGGGCTCTGAATTGGAGTCGACCCGTTTCCACGTTTTGCCGCCGTCATGAGTAACAATTGATGAACTGTTAGCCATGACGACCCAACCCGAAGTTGAATCGGCAAAATAGACGCCAATTCCCGCTTGATTGGTCTTAACGAGTATTTTCCAGTAATCGCCTCCGTCAATGGTATGAAGAACTAGTCCACCCTCGCGGCGATCGCTTAGCACCGCCCACCCTTCATTCTGATTGATGAAGTGTATGTCGGCAATGGGTTGGTCGGAGGTGCCAGTCTGCTGGCGCTGCCACGTCAACCCTCCATCGGTTGTACGGAGTATCTGCGCGGTATCAACCCCAAGCCACCCGTCTTTTGAGTTCAAAAACTGCATTGCACTGATGCGTTGAAGGTTTTGCAGAACGCCTCTGACCACCTGCCATGTATTTCCGCCATCCTCGGTCCGCAACAACATGCTACGCCCCGTAATCCATCCCTGCGATGAGTCAACAAAGGTTACTTGAGAGAGGTCTGTCTCAACACCGCTATGCTGCGGAAGCCACGTTTTTCCGCTATCCGTTGTGTGTGCAATAACGCCACCTTTCCCAACCGCCCAGCCGGTACGCTCATCAAAGAAGAATGTATCTGAAAAGTTGGTTTGCCATGTGGCACGACGGACGATGTCCCAGTGATAGGTCACTTCCTCGACTGTCACATCGTCTTCAGGGGATTCGGGTTCTTCAACTACTGCCACCGGGGGGAGAGTCACGGGGAGTTGTTCTGAATCAACGGAATACCGCATAGCGATACCACCGCGACCGACCATCACAATTCCTTCCGGTGAGAGCGAAAAGCCCATGAGGTCATTCTCCGTACCACTCACCTGTTTTTCCCAGCTTGCGCCGCCATCGGTTGTCGTTAGAATTGTCCCATTGTCGCCGACGATGATGCCGTGTAAAGTATCAGCGAGGTAGACTTTATTGAGATTCTCTTTTATACCGCTCCACTGGAATTTCCATGTTTGTCCGCCGTCCTTCGTGCGCAGAATCTCTCCGAACTGTCCGACGACCCAACCGTTATTGCTGTCCGTAAAGTGGACAGCGTACAGTTCGTTGAAGGTTCCGGACGTCTGTGGTGTCCATGACAGCCCACCGTTCGTTGTGTGATTGATGACCCCCGGCCAGCCGACGACCCAGCCCTTTTTCCCATTCAGAAAGTAGACCCCTTTGAGCGATCGAAATTCCGTCGCTGTTTGGGAAACCCAGGATTCGCCGCCGTCAGCAGTGTAAAGCACTGTGCCGAGTTCACCGACTACCCACCCCTTCTGTGGCGTCACAAAGTAGACACCGTTAAGCATGTGCCCCTGGCCGGCGTATTGTCGCTCCCACGTCCGTCCTCCGTCGGTCGTGTGGGCGATCATGTTCCGTTCGCCAATCAACCAACCTTGTTTATCGGATATGAAAAAGACGTTGCGAATATTGTCCCAAATGTCAGTATCTATCTCCTCCCACGATTGCCCGCCATCTTCCGTGATTGCAATCGTCCCTCGCTTCCCGACAGCAACCGCGCGGTTCTCCGAAGCGAATTGAATGTTTTCGAGGTCGTTTGACGTGGTTCCGCTTTTCATCGTCCACGTACTTCCACCGTCCTTTGAGTGCATAATCGTGCCGTGCCATCCGGCTGCCCACGCTTCACTCTGGCTCGTGAACTGAACCGCCATCAGGTTGTTTTCTGTGCCACTCTCTAACAATTGCCAGTTGTTGCCTCCATCTTCAGTGAACGTGATAAACCCAATATCGGCGACCGCTAAACCGCGTTTTTTGTCCACAAAGTGAAGTCCGTTGACGGTCTCCCTAACGTGACCGTTGATGCTCGGAATTCGGCTGTCCTGCCCCTTCCATCTTGCGCCGCCGTTCTTCGAGTGGTAAATTGAACCATCACTGCCAGCCATCCAGCCTTCGTTATCGTTGATAAAGAAGACACGTCGGTTGTCATTCACCAATCGATTTCGTACGATACCTTCGCGAGTAGTCTGCTCTCGCCAGGTGTCACCACCATCGTCTGTGTAACGCACGTTCTCATATTCACCGACAGCCCAGCCCCGCCGATTGTCGACAAACCAGATGCCGTTTAGGGTAAAGTCGCTCACATACTGCTGACGCTCCCACGTTTTTCCGCCGTTCTTTGTTGCAATTACGTAGTTATCTTCTCCCACTACCCAGCCTTCGTTAGAATTAGCAAAGACCACATCTCTGAGCATGCCTGAAGTGTTGCTTTTCTGGAGATGCCAGTGTCTGCCGCCATCATCGGTCGCGGCGATTACACCATTGTCGCCTACTACCCAACCGTATTTTCGGTTCGTAAAGTACACGGCTTTAAAATCAACCTCAATATCAACGTCCTGACGGATCCACGTTTTGCCGCCATCGCTTGTGTGAATGATAAACCCCTTTTCTCCGACGATCCAGCCGTGTTTGGGACTGGTGAAGTGGAGATCTGTGAAATGAGTTTCCCAATCAGCCTTGCGGGTGACCTCCTCCTTACATCCGATCAGTAGCACCGCGAACGAGAAAGAGACTGCCAAGACTTGACAGATGCGTTGAAACGTCAGTTTCATATATGTCCTTTTGACGCATGTTGTGAGTGCTTCAAAACAGTTTTGAGTCGCTGGATATAGTGGGTGTAGACTCACTGAGCGGAAATCGTTCTTCAATTAACATTATCGGTTGTCCATCGGCGACGATGCGATAGGCGCGAGTTAGGAACGGTTTCTCGTGCAAGTGAGCAAGATTTTCAGGCAAATCTTTCGGGCGTTCAAAACCGCACCACAGTAGATCGCGACGAGTTTCCAAACCACTGAGTTTCAACAGCTCCCCTAAACCATCACTCTTGAGTTCTAAGCCTTGTCTAATTATTGTTGGGGTACGGTTCAGTACAATGAGTGAAGTCGCGTGGGTATGGATGGCAGGGGGTTGAGCTACACTCTGCTCCGTTTGCAGCGACACCTGACGTCGAACTACCACCGTGCCCCTTTTCGCTCTGAGCCACTCGTGATAGGTTGTTAGGGTTTGTGTTTCCTGCATTAGCAACACAACACTTACGGGCAAAAGGGTATAGGCTTCGAGGAACCGCGTAACTGTTCCATCGGTGACCAAGAGGGTACGATGAAAAGGTGTTAATCGACTCAGATCGATTTCCTCTAGGTTCGCAGGTTTTTCATATTGGGCGATGAAAAGATCTGTTATTTGCTTTTCGGTATCATGCGTTGCTTTGACATTCTCATTCGATATCACAGTCTTTTGCTCGACTCAGTCTGTTGATGCTTCCAATATTTGATACAGTTCAAATTCAGGTTTACCGGCTTGGACCTTCATCTGTTCGCCATATTCTCTCAGGTCTGCCGGCGTTGCAGCCAACAGTTTGCCAAAAACGCTCAAATCCGCTAGCTCCGCCATCATAACAAAATCGGGCTGATCCGTTTGCATCTGTTCCGTTAGTCCCGGCATCTGCATCCGCTTCAGCGCCGTAATTTTTAAGCCTTCAATCCCTTTTGCTGCCGGCAACAGTTTCTCTACCATCAGTTTTTCGGCAATTTCCGCGTCTCCTTTCGGGTTCAGGTGCAACTTGCCAAACACAAGGATGTTGTACTTAGGCGAAACTGTTTGTTGGGCTTTAGCTATGAGGCCGACACCCATTCCCAAGATACATACAAGAACGAGCCCAATATATATCGTTTTTAAAAGCGATCGCTTCATTGTTGTTCACCTCGTTTGGAAATTGAGTTTTTGAATCGCGTATATTCAACGCGCGGAGTGCACCTTTAGTTCAGGCATTCTCCGTCGTTTACCGATTACTTAGGACGGATAAGTTCAAAAAGCGTTTACCTTGCCTGAATGGCAGGACACCGAGTGTGCTTTATAGTGGAATAATTCAAGCGTTTCTAGACTTATCTGTCGGACCGCTAGTCTCATCGAGGACATCTGAGACTTTCACCCAGCGTTCTTCTTCAATTGACTGACTAACCGTCTCAAGGACAGCCTGCACCCCTACCGCTTCACGAAAATCGGGCGACGGAGATTTTCTCTCGGCGACGCCGTTGAGAAAATCGTAGACAGTGTGTACAAACGCCGCGTCGTACCCAATCCCCAGGCCGGGTGGCCACCAACGGCTCCCGTAGGGGTGATCGTTCTGACCGACAAAGATGGTGCGATAGCCTTGCGTTCGTGCAGGCTCGCGCCAAGAAAAGAACCGCAGCTCATTCAACCGTTCGAAGTCAAAATACAAACTGCCTCGGCTGCCGTTAATCTCAAAAATGAAACGTTCACGGCTGCCACCTGCGAATCGGGTCGCCTCAAAGCTACCGATTGCACCATTCTCGAAACGCGCCAGGAATAGCGCGCCATCGTCCACATTCACCGCTCCTGTTGTGTGTCCGGATGTTTGCTCAGAAGGAAGCAAAGGTCGTTCCTTGATGAAGGTTTCAGTTAATCCAATTGATTTCTCAATCGGACCAATAAGGTAATGTGCCAAGTCTATCAAATGTGAACCGAGATCGCCGAGCGAACCACTGCCGGCTCGCTCGCGTTGAAATCGCCAGGTGATAGGGACTTCAGGGTTAGTACCCCAGTCTGACAACCAGCACCCTCGCCAGTGATACACTTCGCCAACTTCGCCCGCTTCTATCAACTCACGAGCCAGCACGACCGCGGGCACTCGACGGTAGTTAAAACTGACCATATTGACCACGTTCGCCGTCTCAACCGCCTGAGCCATTACGAGCGCGTCTGGCAGTGAGTTAGCCAACGGCTTTTCACACAAGATGTGCTTACCGTGGCGCGCTGCCGCTAGGGCGATGGGGCGATGCATATCCCCCGGCACCGAGATGTCGATGATTTGAATGTCATCACGCTCCACAACCTCCTCCCAGTTAGTGCTGTACTCCTGCCAGCCGTAGCGAGCGGCTGCATTGCGGACTCCCGTTTCGTCACGACCGCAGATTACCCGGGGTTCAGGTCTTACTTTAGGGTCAAAGAGCCCGATGGCATCACGGTACGCCCGCGAGTGGACCTTTCCCATAAACTTGTAACCTATCATTGCCACGCCTAGAGTCTCCATATTTAACTTAATCCTCCTTTTAGTCAAGCGATGTATCCACCCGTGCGCCACACTAGGGCGTTGAAATGAATCAATTCTATCTTCGGACTGTTTCGCGGGCCCAACCAGGAAGTTCATTTCTGACCGACTGCATTTACTACATTTTTCGGCTCTGTACGAGCGGGTTCAATTCGGCGTTAGCATTTCAATCTTGGTTCGGACAGCTTTCCGATCGATAAAGGCTGTATACATTGGAGTTACTTCACGAACATACTTTCGCGCCCCACCCCCAGCTGCGGGTCCGTTGAGAAAGAGACTCTCAACCTCTTCACCCACTCTTTCCGCGTGACTCCGTGTGCCTGCTCGCCCGCTGATACGCAATCGAATTTCAGATGGAGGACTTTGCAACGATAGGGAATCCCCTTGATACAGATGATTAACGCCAATGAAATCAACTCGCAGTTCACTCAGTTCGACACATTCAGATTCCAGCCATTCATGCACACATGTTGCAGCAAGTTGAGCCCGTTCATAGGCGCCGAGACCTCCATAGGAAATTTCACCTTCTCCAATATAGCCTTCATGAACACATAACAGCACACGAAGCCTGTCCGGATGCGACCTTCCTTTCCCACCAAACACCTGCACCCGGTCTGGGCCCACCTGTGTGAATCGCACATCGGTCAGATCTGACACTGCGTCGGGAGTTATCAGGCTTGAAGGATCGCGGACTTCATATAACAGTTGTTCCTTGCATGTGCCCACGCTGACTTGTCCTCCGCTGCCGGGTACTTTTGTGATATAGGCGCGTTCGTCCTCATAGACCTCAAGAATGGGATAACCGAGACGCGCAAGATTTTCGACATCCTTGTAGCCCGGATCGGCATAATAGCCGCCGCTAATTTGGCAACCGCACTCCATGAGATGACCCAGCATTACCGCGCGACCTACTCGGTTCCAATCATCGTTCGCCCAGCCAAATTCATACAGCAAGGGAGCTACGAACAGCGAAGGATCCGCGATACGACCCGTGATTACCACATCCGCACCCTGTCGCAGCGCCTCCAAGATGGGGCACGAGCCAAGATAGATATTCGCCGACACCAATTTCTCTTTAATCTCCTGAGAACTGAGTTCCAACTCATGGAGTTGAAGATCCCCGCGTTTCACCTCGTCAAGAATATCGTCGCCAGTGACTACCGCCACGACGAGGTTATCAATCTCCATTTCTTGCATCAGATGAACCGCTAATTCGCCCGCCGCTCGTGGGTTCGCTGCTCCCATATTCGTGATAATCTTTATTTTTTTCTTCGCGCACGATTCTAGTATGGCACGCATGCGTCTCTCGAATAGAGGGTCATATCCTTTCGACGGGTCAAGCCGTCTGCGCTGTTGGGCAAGCATAATTGTTCGTTCAGCGAGGCATTCGAATACGATGTAATCAATATCGCCCGATTCTACCAACTCGACTGCAGGCGGAATTCTGTCTCCCGAAAAACCGGCACCTCCGCCGATTCGTATCTTCTTCATTAGTGTCCTCGGAAAATGCTTTGTGTTACACCGAAAAAATTGATAAAGCCGATTCCAGCCCGAATGTGCAGGGCGCTGCTTAACGTATCGCGCCACGGGCTTGTTCAAGTTGACAGAATGAACTCGCGAGCGACTCGGCTAAGCATCTCTGTCGGCGGGAGTGTATCGTGGGCTGCTTTGTCAAATTGCGCGATTCTCATTGGAATACTCGTCGTTCGTCTGACCGACGCCTATCCATACGCCACGAAATAGGGTCCGCCGCTTTGGCGGCATCGCCATGACAGTTTCGTGAGGCGGCGCCCCGTAATGCCACTTTGCCGATGCGTGCATATAGTGGAAAAAAAGCGCCATACGGTCATTCTCCGGATCCAGCCACTGTGGGCCTCCGTGACAAATCGATTCCGTGAAGAACAACACAGAACCTGCTGGACACCCATAGGTTTCAAACAATGGGCTGTCAATCTGACGGTGCTCCGGTGGGATGGGGAAGTTACTTTTGTGACTCCCGGACATGAACAGTGTGCCTCCCATCCATTTCTTCACTGGGTTCAACTCCCACACTACCCGAGTCACCGGCGAAGTAATGCTACCATTGAACACACGGAAACTGTGAGTCGGGAACATCTCAACTCCACCGTTATGCGGCGGTGATGGCGGCGGATCTGAGGCGCTGCGAGTCGGATCATAGGTTCGGCGCGTGAGATTCCAGGCATCGCAACGGAAACCGTAAACTTTCGGCTCTTCACCTGATTCTGGAGGCACGTCTCGGTCGCGTGACTTCTGCCGGGAAGCGATAATCTCGTTTAACACGCCCACTATGATCGGATGATCTAACAGTTGGGAAGATGCTCCCCCACAAACATGCCTTTCTCTCTCAGGAAGCGACTCTGGGTTAAATTGCAAGGCATCTAGAAATTCCTTAATCTCTCTAATCTCGTCTGGTTGTAACACCGATGGAATCAGCAGCCAACCCTTCAAATCAAAGATAAACCGCTGTTCGTCGGTCATAGAATAAGTCATGATTCAAATTCCTCTATAAGTGGAGAAGATTTGCTATTGATTCTCAAGGCGGGAACCACAGTGCTAGTGCTATTGAGAAACTGAGTCTTGCATAAAGTGTTCAGCACGTCCAAGCCTAATTTAGTTGACAACCTTCGCTCTGGCGGGGGAGCGTTTTGTAGAACTAGACAACTATTACGATTTAACACGTAGCGTCTCATTTCAGATTATCTTTACTCCATCCGTTTGGCTTTCACGCTTTTACATCCTTTTTTGTTGCAAAATTGTCACCTAATTGCTATAATTGCATGATTCAGGGGCAAGACAGAACGGTAGAGCATTTACCACAAGTGCCTAAATATTCTACCGAGATTAGAATACTAGATGAAGTTCGTATAGCCTTAGCAATGAATTTGCATCGTCAACCAGATCAGGAGGCAAAAGACAGAATCCATGAACGATGAAATCAGAGCTGCAATTGACTCAGTTAACGCCTACGGCTACTGCGTGCTAGAAGATCGCATTCCCGAAGACATGGCCCGCAGCATGGCGGAACGATTCTTAGAAATTCATGCAGATCCCGAATACCAGCGCTATAACACCGGCGACCAATACTATCAGACGCTGTTTGGCATGTTAAACTTGGATGACCGGGTCTGGAACTGTGCCAGTCATCCGGACATCGTAGCCATTGGCAGACATTTTCTAGGTGAAAATTGTCGTGTCGCCGCGGCATGTTCCAAACCAACATGGCCTGGGGCGGGACCTCAGGGACTGCACGTCGATTCCGCCGGACATTTCGTTGAGGTACCGGACGCACCGTGGATAATGAATAGTATCTGGATGCTCACAGACTTCACCGTTGAAAACGGTGCTACGGGCATTGTGCCGATGAGCCATCGGTCCCGTCTGAAGGGCCCACCGCCAGGAATCACTCCGGATAGCCCGCTCATCAAGCCGGTCACGGGCCGCGCGGGTTCCGTGATGATGTGGCACGGAGGTTTGTACCACATGGCTCGCCCCAATTCAACCACCGACGAGATTCGTGTAGGGCTAAACATCGCTTACTACCCGCGTTGGTTCAACAACTGGAACGAAGGTGGCCACCAACCGCTCTGGCCTGAGACGTATGAGCGCATGCCTCCGGAAATGAAGCGTCTGTGCCCCGGTCGTTTGGGGCATGACCGAGCAGATGTCTACGAACATATTTAAACCGTATTCCTCGGAATATCGGCATTCGACCGCCTGTTCGAATCTTCGTTGCGATAACCTATAATTAGAAAGAACTGCTGTCGCTGGGGACTTAATACCTAATCTTGGTTGAAATTTCCCAGCTTGCCATCACAGCCCCGAGCGGGGAATCCTGGAAACCCTATCGGGGCTACGATGGGAAAGATGTAGCGCGGTCCAAATATCATTATGTTAAAGTATAGCATATCAAAAAAGCACGGTCCCCGTCAACCGAAAACACTGCTCTGACGAGAACCGATACATTTGATGATGATGGATACCAAGTGTCTCCCAACTAGTACCCACCTTCGCGCTCGAAAACGCTGCCGTCGTCTTAACGCGACTTATACAAAAACTAGGCTTACAGCCTACCCTTCCCAATTGCGCCGTCCTAGTTCCTCACCTAATGATGAAAATACCTCAGTTCCGTTACAATTCTGCTGAACTGTTGTGTTGGATGTTTGGGTAGCACGACGAATACAATAGTATCCCAAACAGAAAGATTATGCCGGTCTGTTGCTCTTGAAAAACGGTTGCACCTTTAGCAACTAGCGTTGCGGTGTGATAGGTTTAAACCCCTTGCGCCTTTCGCTTACGAGTCTCTCCGCATAGTTTCATCTACTGCCCAAACAGAACGTCAGGCTAGAAGTCTGAGTGTAGGCTAAAATCGCTCAAGCGATCTCGTTGAAATCAAAAGGTACTTTATACAGGTTTGTGCTCAATACCTTTAAGGTCGTCATTGCGGGCGATCGAGTGGTTAGAACTGTTGACGAATCGCTTCGGATTTCGAGAAGCATCCAAATCACTGGGCAGGGGATATTTGGTGGCAGATGATGCACAAGATGCTCCAATTCGGAAAGCGTGCACTGGGTACACGGCTCACGGGCGCAAGAGAGATCCTCTTAAGATTATGAATCAGGCTGGCGTTTGTGGCAGGACAGCGGATTGAATTGCATTTCAGAGAATTATTCACCGTTAATGATCAACACAAGCGGTACCGATGAAAGGTCATCCCAATTAACTATCCTTCTCCACGAAGTCAAGGAGTATGCTATCCAATGGCGATTGGTGGTGTGAGAGGTAGCAGCGATGTATAATTAACACCCTTATTCGGGTTGAGAAGGGATAGTTAACCCTATCCCTACCCGTTAAGCCGACTCTAACATAACCAGCAAGAGGTTCAGTTCATCCTTCACCATGTCATTTTGTTCTTCATCTTGAAAATATTTCCAGAGATTGTATTCAAGATTGTCCTCTGATGGATGGGTTTTAATCTGTTTTTTTAGTTCATCGGTTTTGAGTATCTGAACAACCCGCAGCCGGTCATTTGGGTCATTTATCCGATTCAATTCATTGATTAGACGTACCGCCATGCTTTTCCCCAACCCTTTTTTAGCGTGGGCGATTAGCGCCCTTGTTGCCGCTTGTTTGGTATCCGCATCGGAATCCGTTTTGAGAATATTAATTAACGGATTCACCGCCGTCTCGGTTGGAAATTTTTGAAGCGCTTGTGCGGCATACATACGCACTTGAGTATCAGAGTCTTTTAGAACACTGACAATTTGAGATGCTGGGGAGTCGTTCAACTCCGACAGCGCCTTCGACGCTGCCCGACGCACAGCAACATCACTATTACTCAAGCCTGCAATAATTTTCGGTTTGTATGTTGATTTCTTGCCAAGCTTATAAAGGGCAACATTGAGTCCCATAATCAGCCCCGCATCGGTTTCGTTTAGATTGTCTCGAATTGATACCAAATCTGGAAGCATGCGCGGATTGTTAATATTTCCAATCAACTCAACAAGAGTAGACTTCACAGCCGCAGGCGTATCAGGTTGCTTGAGTGCGGCGATCATGTGGTCCAATCCTTGGGAGCCAATCTGATATAACATCACTTCGATCACTTCTTCAATTCGTGCATACTTCCAAGTCCTCCCTAGGCTTTCAATTAATAATGGAACGGTGTCGCTCCCTTTATCAATTAACACTTGCATTGCATCGTCCTGAACACGATGACGTTCATTAAGCACATCTAGAATTTTCCTCATTTCAGCCGTGTTCAACGCTGCTAATCTCTTCTCCCGGTCTTTTTTGTAATCATCGACAAGATTTGCCCGCAAGGTCTGAGCATCCCCACTTGAAAGCGCGGTTGTATAGGCGATCAATAACAGCGCTCGCGGTTCCACTTTTTCGATTTCAGACTTGGCTTCTTTAGTTTCAGCCAATTTTAGGTGTTCAATAGCTTCAATCTCCAGACCTGCGAGGAGCAACTTATCTCGACCGACTTCGAGTTGCGTAATCACCTGTCTTTTGTTACACCCGGTGGTAGCAACCAATATAAGGATCATCGGTATCGTCAGTAACCTCATCATGTTCTATTTTTCTCTCCTCTTCATAATTTTTGGTAATCGAGTTCTTTATAGTCAAGCAGGACACAGAATGCAAGGGTGTTAAGATACAACTCCGATTCGCCGCTAACTACTATTGACGGTAAGTTCTATTCGAAAGATAATTCTTGCACTCTGACAACAGCCAACATTAATGGTTGTTCCGCAAAATGAGCCATGTACACCTAGCTATCCAAGCCCTCCTTAAGATGCTGAAAGAAACGGCAAATCTGAATAACTAGCTTAGTTTACTGAATATTGACTTTGCCTGTCAAGCATAAATTCTTCCTTAAAAGTGCATTCATTTCCGGCCTAACGATGGCGGACGAATTTCAAAGTGTATCTAAATCAAGCAGGCGCTCGCGGTGATGAGGTATAAGTAAACATTTGATAATCTAAAATTCTAAACTGAATTTGGCATCTTATACGGTGTGATATTTTGCTCGACGCTTATTTGCATGTTTGATATAATGAGAAATGGACATGCAGGATGGGGTAATGGGAATAAGCAACAGCGTCACAGAATAATCTGCTAACGGTGTGAGTTGTCTTGAAAAAAAATTTAAATGGAAACCTCCTACGGTGTTATATCTGCCGAAGTTTCTGTTGACGCCTTCTGTAGAAGTAGAAGACGGTTAAAGAATTAGTAAGAGTCCTAGATTCATCACAACGGAGATATCAAAAATGAAAATCTGTCTCGGTGAAGGATTTCAGTTTGGACAATACCCCTTCGAAGATGCAATGAAAGCCATCAGTAATATTGGCTATGACCACGTAGAACTTCTCACCGGCTCTCATCTCGATGCAAATGCGTCTGATGACCAGATTAAGGAGAAAGCGATGGTCATGGATAACGTTGGCATCAAAGCAGCGGCTGTATTAGGAGGAGGACCGCTTGCCTCACTTGATGCAGCAATCCGGGATCAGGCGGTGAAGAGTTTCAAACGCCAGATTGTTGTTGCACGCTTGTTGGGGTGTGACTATATCACTAGCGAGATGAACGGCGGCACTTCTCTACAACTCCGTGAATGTATTGATGCGTTTAAGGCATCTATGCGGGAAGTGGCACCGGTGCTCGAAGGAGAAGGTGTACAGGCTTCTTTTGAAGCCCATCCCGGCGATTTCGTTGAAGACAATAATCTGGGTGTGGATATTCTCAAGGAAATTGGGCACAAGAATATCGGATACTTATATTGTGGTCCTCACACATTCATATTAGGTGAAGACCCTGCTGCAATGATTGAGTATGCCGCCGATATTTTGAATTGGGTTCACGTCGCTGATTCGTATCGAGAGGAGCGAATCATCATCAGTTTTGCTCCCAAGGGATACGCCACTGTGGGAGGAACTACGGAATTCAAGAACACAAGAGGGCATTTACATCTTGTTCCTGGCGATGGCGAAGTCGACTTCGCATGTGTCTTTCGCACCTTAAAGAAGATTGGATATGATGGATTTGTCAGTGCAATACCTTTCGACTCCACAACTCCTGTTGAAGCTGCGACGCAATCCCTTAGAATGATTCAGAAATACATTTCGGAGTCGTAGGGAGACATTCTCGCGCTAGTATTGCTACCGATTAAACTGTAATGGAAGGCAAAGATAGTTGACACTATGCCGATGGAGTGGGATGCCCGTGCACAGGGCTGCCCTAAGTTGACAACATGAACATCAGAGAAAAGGAAGAGTCGTAATATGAAAACCTGTCTTGGTGAAGGATTTTTGTTCTCAAAATATCCCCTTGAAACGCGTATGGAGGAAATCAACAAAATCGGCTATGAATACGTAGAGACTGGCATTAACCCACACGCACCTCAAGAGGAAATCGAGAAAAATGGGAGTGTAATGCAGCGCTATGGGATCAAGCCAGCAGCTATAGGGGGCGGCGGACCGCTTGCCTCTCTCAACGAAGAGACCCGGCGTCAGGCGGTGGGCAATGTCGAACGCCAGATTGTTGTTGCACGTATGTTGGACTGCGAGATGGTTACCTGCGAAATGAGTGGAGGAACTTCGAGGCAACGGGATGAGTGTATTAAGGCGTTCAAGGTATCTCTAGAAGAACTCGTTCCGGTACTAGAAAGAGAGTCTGTGCACGCTGCATTCGAAGCGCATCCCGGTGACTTCGTTGAGGACAACAATACAGCGGTAGATATCCTCAAGGAGATTGGGCACAACAATATCGGATACCTATATTGTGGTCCTCACACATTCATCTTGGGAGAAGACCCCGCCGCCATGGTCGAATATGCTGCCGATATCTTGAAGTGGGTTCATATCGCTGACACTTACAAGCAAGAGCGAATCATCGTCAGTGACGCCTCCAAGGGATACGTTAGTATGGTGGGGCTTCCAGACTACAAGGGGTTAACTGCACATATGCACCTTGTGCCTGGCGATGGCGAAGTCGACTTTGGAAGCATCTTTCGCACTCTGAAGAAAATTGGATACGACGGTTTTGTCAGTGCGATACCGTTCGACTCTATCACACCTGTTGAAACTGCAACACAATCTCTCAAGATGATGCAAAAGTACATTGACGAGGCGTGATGAAAGCAAACTGACAACCAGCAATTGGCTATCCCTCGTTTTGATGAGGGACGTACGTCAATTCCATAGAGACAGCAATGGATTGGAAAACGGAGCTCGCTTCAATTATTCAAAATCACTCCAGTGCCTCAAAGCTCCGCTTCGACGAGCCGATGAGGAAGCACACTTACTTTGGAATTGGCGGGACTGCAACTGCCTACAGTGAAATCGCCACAGTCCAGGAACTTGCCGGCGTGGCAGACTTGAAAAAACGTTGGCGAATTCCAGTCGCCATCCTCGGTCGCGGATCCAATTTGTTAATCAGCGATGCGGGGTATGAAGGGATTATCGTTCGACTAATCGGGGAGTTCGATCAAATCGAGTTTGACGGAAACCGTGTCTGCGCAGGTGCGGGCGTTTCTCTACCCAAACTCTCAAAAACTACCGCGCGCCGTAGCTTGAGCGGTGCCGAGTTCGCGCTTGGTATTCCCGGTTCTATCGGCGGAGCGTTGATTATGAACGCAGGCGCCTGGGGAAGTTGCTTCGGAGATCTTGTGGAGAAAATCCAAGTGATGTTAGATGACGGCGGATTAATGGACATTAGCCGTGATGACGCACAGTTTAGCTACCGCCATAGCCAGTTAGAAGCATACTTCTGCACTACGGGCGTCATTCTCAACCTCACTCCTGGCAATGCAGATACGATTACTGGGCACATGCAAGAACTCTACAAGCAGAAAATCGAAAACCAGCCGTTTGTTGAAGAGAACGCAGGATGTATGTTCATAAACCCGCCCGGTTCCTCCGCGGGGCAGCTTATTGACGAATGCGGCTTGAAAGGATATCGAATTGGAAGAGCGGAAGTATCCAAAGTTCACGGAAACTTTATCATCAACACCCACTGCGCAACGGCACAGAATGTACTCGATTTAGCTCACCACATCCAAACGCATGTCAAGAATGAGAAGGGTGTCGATCTGCAAATGGAAGTCAAACTATTGGGGTTTGACAATCAGTGAGCAAAACGTCACGAAGCTTGGTGAAGACCACTTTGTCCGCTCTTACTTGCCTCGTCATTTTCCCGACACGGAACTTTTTCCGCGTAGATTTTTCGTAATCGGGAGCGTATCTTCTCCAGTCCCTCCTTACTTTCCCAGTTTCTTCCAGTTTTATTATCCGGTTGCTTGGCAGCGGATGCTCATTACTCACGCTGGCAGCAGCTTGCACCTCCAATTTAGGTACAGTGTTCATTGATTTAATCCGATGAAAAGAGAACCCTTTACCAAAATCAGCAAGCGAGCTGTGCTAATCGGCATATTGCTTATAATTGCCAACAGTTACTGGATTGCCTACGTCGAGATGATATGGCATACTGCACATCTGACCATCGTAGCGTTGTCAGTCAATGTCGTGTTTGCCCTCCTGCTGATAACATGGCTGAATATGGCTGTCAATCACTCCTTCCCGAAAGCCGCCCTGAGTCAACAAGACCTGCTTACCATCTACGCCATGCTTGCTGTCGGCAGTGCATTTACTGGACATGATTGCATTCCGCGTTTGATGGGATTGATACCTTATGCCTTTCGTTTTGCTACCCCTGAAAACGATTGGGAAGCATTGCTATTTCACCACTTACCCGAATGGTTGGTTGTCTCCCATCCGAAAACGGTCACAGATTTCTATGAAGGCGAGGTCAACTTCTTTACCGGCGGCTACTTGCAACATTGGATCAGGCCAATCTTATCGTGGTCGATTGTTATTTTCCTATTGATGGTAGTTTTCCTCTGCGTGACGATAATTATCCGACGCCAATGGGTAGCACATGAAAAATTGGCGTATCCGATTATTCAGATTCCCCTTGAAATCACTGGACGTTCAGGAGCGATTTTCAGAAACCGGTTGCTGTGGATTGGGTTCGCGATTGCCGCAACAATCGACTTGATAAATGGGCTTGAGTTTTTCTTTCCAGCTCTGCCGATGATTCCTGTCAAGAAATATAACCTGGCTGTTTACTTTACTCAAAAGCCGTGGAACGCACTGGGCAGCACACCGCTCAATTTCACCCCCTATCTAATCGGTCTCGCTTTTATCCTGCCGTTGGATCTCTCCTTCTCCTGTGCGTTCTTCTATCTCCTCCAAAAAGTGCAGCTTTTGTACGGCGGCATGGCTGGTGTGGCAATATTACCCGGCTACCCCTTCTTTGGCGAACAAGGTGCAGGTGCGCTACTTGCTTTACTTGCGGTAGTATGTTGGAACAGCAGAAAGCATTTTGCTCGTGTCATCGCTCGGATCGTTCGTCCAAATCGAGAGGAAGAGGCAAGTGAACCCATCCCATATCGATGGGTGGTAATCGCATTGTGTATCTGTCTTGTACTGTTGATGATTTTCTGCGTAAAAGGCGGAATGTCAATCTGGGCTTATGCTCTCTTCATTGGGGTGTATCTGTCGATCGTCGTAGGGTTGGCTCGCATTCGAGCCGAATTAGGACCGCCACTGCATGCGATCGGTTATCTCACTCCGCAGCACTTGCTCGTCTCAATGCTTGGCACGCGGCGTCTCAGAACAGGAAATTTGACAATGCTCTCCCTAATGAATTGGCTCAGCGGTGCGAGCTACGCCTCATTTCGCACTCATCCTTTGGCGGACCAACTCGAAGCCTTTAAGATAGCCGATCAAACCGGCATTAGAAATCGAACAATGCTAATAGCGCTGCTCATTGCTAGCATCGTGGGGATTGAATCAAGTCTCATCCTCTATCCATACACGATTTACAAGGAGGGGGTTGCGGCAGGTTCAGAGCAGATTCACGCCGGGGGCGCAGATACTTATAATTTCCTCTCATCATGGTTGATCAATCCCAAACCGACGGATTGGCTCGCCATGATTGTCTTCGGCTTTACGTTTGTATTGAATCTCGGCATTATGTTCCTTCGCGCTCGATTTGTCTGGTGCCCGCTTCACCCAGCGGGCTATGTTATTGGCATTGCCCCCGGCATAACAGATTCTCTCTGGCTTCCGTTAATGCTCGCGATGATTGTCAAGTGGTTCATACTTACGCATGGCGGGATTAAAGCCTATCGTCGAGCAATTCCTTTCTTTGTCGGTTTGGTACTGGGTGAAGCACTGATGGGTTGTTTCTGGCCAATCCTTAGTCTCGTCTTGCGATCTGCCGTGTATACGATTATTTGACCTAAGTTGCCACCAATTGAAAATCTTTGCGTTTTCTGTTGGGATTGCGGACTTCAACCATTTTCTCAAAAGCAACCTCTTTTGAGCACCAAAATTACAACTTTGCCAGCTCTGCGAAAATTTCCTTGACATCTAGGTTTTCGTTTGCTAACGTATTCTTGAGGATAGTCAATATAACTTGTAGAGTTCGGAAAAACTGAAGGTAACGCATCAGTTGTGTTTCGCGACTGTTCCTCATCGAAGGAACAGGATGTTTTGGTGCCGTCGGATATTTTTTTCGCCCGGTGGCAATCAAATCGTTTGCCGATCCCTGATTTCACGCTGCCTCGCAGAAACTCGATTCGGGAGGGGAAATTCAGTAGCTGTTGCATACGCACAAAAACCTGCCAGTGGATGGGTATGGCAACTCTCTCCGTCGTCATTGCGCTTCAATCAGATAGGACTTACGCAAGCACCATGTTAATAGCCGGAGATTTTAACTGTTGTCGTAAATACGCTTCCAGCATCCCGTGTTTAACCTGATAAATGGTTCGTCCAGTCTGGTACGCCATAGTTGCAAGTCGAATCCAAACTAACAATGCACAACCGATATGGTTGCGAACAATCCGTGCCAATCGACATTGACATTTTTCGAGACCGGTGAGTTGTTTGGCTTCACGGTGAAATTGCTCAATCTTCCACCGCCAGTTACACGCCTGTTGTGTCACTGAAGTGTCGTTTTGTGCTAAGTCGTTAGTGACGACATAATCCGTGCGTCCGGTATCAGACGCCACCCGAAATAATTTCACCTTGTGGTCTCTGGGAAACCCTTTGATTTTGATACGTTTGCCTTCATGAAGTTCGGTCGGTGTCCAAGCTAAGTTGTCAATGCGTTGGTACGGTTTAGTGGCGTTTGAATCGTCAACCAGCCGATTGGTTTTTAGTGGGCAGTAGTAGACTTTTCCCAAGTTTTCAATGTGTAGCATCACGGTTTTGGTAGCATACCAACTGTCCATCAGCACTGCTTGAAAGAGAAGTTGTCTCTGGTAGACCAGTAGAGATAACATGTCTCTGACGTGGTCTAACTTCGTTTTGCCGTCTCCTTCTGGGTCGTAAATCCGGTAGTCAATTACCCAGAAACGGTCTAGCAGTGGATTCACATAGACACAAGTAACTACTCCGATGCCGTTGATAACACCCCGGGCGTTGCCACTGTATTGACGACGTACTAACTCAATATGCCTAGCGTGCTTTTTATCTAAAACCGTGTCATCAAAGATGACATATCCTTCTTCAACTTGAACCAGATGAGGTTTAACGTTTTCCCACACCAAGCGAGGAGGAATACAATCTCCCGCCAGATAACGGTTTATCATATCATGACTGAAATCTTCGCTGTGGTCGGCGAAGTGCGTTAAGGTATAGTTAATTGGACTGCTCAGCAGATACTGACAGTAATCAAGCCGGGTTGGTTTCACCATACTTACCTCCTCGTTCGTTATTTTACTGCTTTTTACTGTCCGTGTCTATCTGCTCCGCGTAAGTCCTATCAGATAGTCATTCATTGCTTCCATGTTGTCCCTCAATTCGCAAACAGGAGCGACACATGCCGCAAATCTTCCAAGCAGCCCTTAACTGTACCACCAGGATTGCTATCCCAACCATCATAACGCTTCTCCTATTTATGAGTCAGTCCAGAACGATAGCCCGGGACAATGGCGACCTACCTGAGATTCGCAACATCCACGCGCAACAACGCTTCGGAACCCGCCTAGTTGACATCACCTTCGATCTCTTTGACCCTGACGAAGAACCGCTCTCTATCAAGCTAACTGCATCGGAGGATAACGGCGGGTCATATACGATTACCCCGCGCACTCTCCGCGGTGACGTTGGCGAAGGAATTCACCCCGGCGAACGCAAACGAATCGTTTGGGATGTTGGCGTCGACCTTCAGGGCGTGAAAAACCCAAACCTTATAGTGCGTCTGATTGTAAGCGATAGTCACAGCCTTCCGGAAGAAATCAGATCCGAAAAAGACGGTGCACGGATGAGATTGATTCCCGTGGGTGGATTTGAGATGGGAGATCCTTTCAATGAAGACACTTTGCCTGAACGTCCAGTTCACACTGTCAATCTCGACGATTTCTACATGGATGCGTTTGAGGTAACCAATGTACAATTTAAGAAATTCGTTGGTGCAAATCCGGAGTGGAGCAAAGATTTCATCCCGCGTAAATATCATGATCGGGACTATCTGAAAGACTGGGACGGGAATAACTACCCGAGTGGTCAGGCGGACTATCCTGTTGCTTGGGTCAGTTGGTATGCTGCTGCCGCATATGCCCAGTGGGTGGAAAAACGTCTTCCGACCGAAGCGGAGTGGGAGAAAGCCGCGCGCGGGGGACTGGTTGGCAAACGGTACCCGAATGGGAATACCATCACGCGTGATGAAGCGAATTATACGGGTATAGGTGGCCGAGATCAGTGGCGTGGAGCGTCTCCTGTAGGTAGTTTCCCGCCGAACGGCTATGGCTTGTATGACATGGCGGGGAACGTTTGGGATTGGTGTATGGACGAGTTCATATCTTTGTTCTACGTGATAAGTCCAAGGAAGAATCCACTAGGCGGTGAAGTTTTCAAATTTGTTGATGACGACTTTACACGCATTAAAAAGCCTCGCTCTCTACGTGGTGGAAGTTTTGAAGGTCACACGCGCCACATGCGATTATCGCTCCGCGTTGCCGCCCGACCAACGTACACGGATGTTTACGTCGGTTTCCGCTGCGTAAAAACGGGCAACACGTTCAGAGATGTAGTCGGAGAAACGCCTTCGTTTGTCGTGGGTGCCCCAGTAGGAACACCGACGGATGTTAACCGGGATGGTGTTGTAGACATCTTCGACCTGGTGCTCGTCGGAAACGCCTTAGGAACTGCAGGGATAAGCATCTATGCTGACGTGGACGGGAACGGATTGGTGGATGTTTTCGATTTGGTGACAGTGGCAAAGAGTATTGAGGCAAAGACAGCCGCAGCACCTCACCTACCGGTTATCCGACAGCCAATTCCCGTTACGGATTGGCTAGTTGAGGCACAGGCAGCGAACGATGAATCTGCAGGTTTCCAGCAAGGAATTGCCTTCTTGGATAATCTCCTGATGCTTATTACACCTGAAAAGACTACGCTGTTCCCAAATTATCCGAACCCCTTCAATCCAGAAACGTGGATACCGTACCAACTCAGCGAGGCGTCGTCGGTGACGGTGACAATCTATGACACGCTTGGTAACGTCGCCAAGCGGCTTGAATTAGGCTATCAGCCGAGGGGGGTCTATCGAACACCAAACCGCGCTGCACACTGGGATGGCTTCAATCAAGCCGGTGAACCGGTAACTAGCGGTGTCTACTTCGTTCAGTTAAGGGCAAAGGGGTATCAGCAAACTCGGCGGATTGTTTTGCTGAAATAGGAAACGAGTTAATGTCGCCGATTGGTGGAGGTACGAAACAGTCCCTCGAATCTACAACGAACGAGTCGATTTTGTGAATAGGCGGGGATCAAGCAAATGAATTACGTGTGCGATGAAAATCTTTTTCTTGTCCCGTCCACGACACCACACTTTGTAGGCGGGGCATCCTGCCCCGCCCTACGCAACTACACTCCGTAGGCGAGGATCAAGCGAACGGATAGTGAGTGCGATAGCGATCCGCCTGCCCCGCCGCGTACCAAAAAGTGTTGACTTACAACCCGATTTTTAGGACAATAATCGCAGAGCACGTAGGGAGGCAATTCACCATCCGTTGTCTTAATGCGCTCAATGGATCTCACGAGTGATTTACCTTAACCGTAAGGAGGGGCACCAATTCATGAAAACACAACTTTATCGGATCACGTTGTATTCCATACTAACCTATCTCGCCCTATCCGCACCCAACTCAGCCGTCACTGCCTCACCCCCATTCCAGAACGGGGGGCATTTCTGCGGTTTTGATGATTGGCAACCAGACAACCGCCGTTATGCCCGCACCTTTGCGCCGAATTTGAACGTCGGTGAACCACGCACGGTACGGATGATTTACTTCTTACCCAACGACCGCCCGTATCGCGTTGAGGTGGTTCAGCGGATGAAACATGAGATTCTCAACATTCAGACGTTCTTTGCCGAGCAGATGGATGCACACGGCTACGGAAAGCTAACCTTTCGCTTTGAAACTGGTTTCCAAGACGAGCCAATAGTTCATCGGATGGATGGGCAATACGCCGATAGCCGTTACTTTAACAACACTCACTTTATATTTGAAGAGATTGAACGGGAGTTCGATCTTGAAGCGAACATTTACTTAATCATCATTGACAATAGTGGTGAGCCAATTACCGAAAATGCAACAGGTATCGGATCTCCTAGCGGTAGAAGTGGCGGAGTCGCTTTGGTTAATGAGAATTTTTCCCGGAATTCAGCGGGGAATTTAGCGACCCATGAACTTGGACACGCCTTCGGATTGGGTCACGATTTCCGCGATGGTGCGTACATCTTGTCGTATGGTTCAGGAGCGTCAATTGGTCCAGTGTGGAGTCAATTATCTGCGTGCCATGCCGAAAAGTTGTCCGTGCATCCCTACTTCAATCCCGATATTCCAATTGAAGATGGACAGTCGCCAACCATCGAGCTCATTTCATCGCTTCAATACCCAGCAGGGTCAAAGAGTGTCCTTATCCAATTCAAAGCCAGCGATTCAGAGGGACTCCATCAGGTTATCCTGTCTGGTTTTGATGGACTGATAGAGTGTCGCGGAATAGCGGGAGAAAAAGATGCCCTCATTGAATTCGACTATAACGGCGCTTTTACAACAGAGGGTTTCACGAATCTGTCTGATTCTGTGCAACATCGCATTCATGTCATGGCTGTCGATACGGATGGGAATGTAGGCGACGCCTCTTTTTCGCTTGTGGAAATTTCGCCATACCACATCGCCTCGCTTGAAGGGCATACGGATAGGGTCAGTTCTGTGGCATTTTCACCTGTTGATGCGACCCTCCTTGCTACCGGGTCGTCGGATAGGACGGTCAAGTTATGGGATGTGGAGACGCAACAAGAAATCGTCACCCTTGAAGGGCATACGGGTAGGGTCAGTTCTGTGGCATTTTCACCTGTTGATGCGACCCTCCTTGCTACCGGGTCGTCGGATAGGACGGTCAAGTTATGGGATGTGGAGACGCAACAAGAAATCGTCACCCTTGAAGATCACACGGGTGGGGTCAGTTCTGTGGCGTTTTCGTCCGATGGGATGACTCTCGCTGCCGGATCGTATGATGGACCGGTTAAGCTGTGGGACGTGGCGACGCACCGAGATATCGGCACTTTTGAAGATCACACGGGTGGGGTCAGTTCTGTGGCGTTTTCGTCCGATGGGATGACTCTCGCTGCCGGATCGTATGATGGACCGGTTAAGCTGTGGGACGTGGCGACGCACCGAGATATCGGCACTTTTGAAGGGCATACGGATAGGGTCAGTTCTGTGGCATTTTCACCTGTTGATGCGACCCTCCTTGCTACCGGGTCGTCGGATAGGACGGTCAAGTTATGGGATGTGGAGACGCAACAAGAAATCGTCACCCTTGAAGATCACACGGGTGGGGTCAGTTCTGTGGCATTTTCACGCGATGGGAGTACCCTTGCTACCGGGTCGTCGGATAGGACGGTCAAGCTGTGGGACATGATGACGCTAGTAAATTTCGCCACTCTCGCGCATACAAGTGAGATCTATTCTGTAGCGTTTTCGTCGGACGGGACAACCATTGTTTCCGGGACGACAACTGGCACGGTCGAACTGTGGGATACGTCTGGGTTGATGGGGGTCCGTCTTGAGGCGGTGGCTGAGATCGATATCCCCGATCCCAACCTCCGTGCTGCGATTGTAGAAGCGATTGGGGTGTCGCCAAGTGCCTCTATTTTCCGGGGAAACATGACAACGTTGACCCGCCTTAACGCAGGACATGCGAAAATTAGAAATCTGACCGGGCTTGAAGGTGCAACCAATCTGAAGGTGCTATGGCTTTTCAATAACAACATCTCGGACATCTCGGCGGTGGTGGGATTAACAAAACTGACAGACCTGAATTGTTGGGACAACAACATCTCGGACATCTCGGTGATGGCGGGGTTGACCAACCTGACAACGCTGGTTCTTAGTCACAACGCGGTATCAGACATCTCACCCTTGGTAGCAAACACAGGATTGGGGGCGGGAGACAAGGTTTATGTTCAGGGAAATTCCCTGAGCTACCCATCCATCTACACCCACATTCCCGCCCTTCAAAGCAGAGGGGTTACGGTAGAGTTTGACAACCGAACACTCACGAGGTTGGTGAAATTCTCAGGCGACCAGTACGGCACCCCCGCGACACCGCTGCCGAAACCACTTGTCGTTGAAGTGCAGGATGAAAAGGGTAAAGCGTTCGCAGGCGTTCCGGTGACGTTTGTCGTCACCGCAGGGAGTGGAACGCTCAGTGTCACAAGCACAACCACAGATACTGATGGCAGGGCAGAAAGTAAATTTACGCTAGGACCAAACTTGGGAACGAACACCGTCTCTGTGTCTGCTGCTGATATTGAGGAAAAGGTCACCTTTACCACTGTGGTGAGAGAAGGGGTCATAATCTCGGACACTAACCTCCATGCGGCGGTTGGATTAGCCCTTGGCAAGGCATCAGGTGACCGAATTGTTCCATCGGAGATAGCAACATTGAGGAATCTTAATGTTTCTCATTCGGGTGTTGGTGATTTGACTGGGCTTGAGTTCGCAACCAACCTAACGTGGTTGAATCTTGGGGGCAACAACATCTCGGACATCTCGGCGCTGGCGGGGTTGACCAACCTCACATTACTGCGTCTTTGGGACAACTCGGTATCAGACATCTCGGCGGTGACGGGGTTGACCAACCTGACAACGCTGGATCTTGGGGGCAACAACATCACGGATATATCGGTGGTAGCGAGTTTGACTAACCTGAAATCGCTGGATCTTTATGGCAATCACATCTCGGACATCTCGGCGGTGACGGGGTTGACCAACCTGACAACGCTGGATCTTGGGGGCAACAACATCTCGGACATCTCGGCGCTGGCGGGGTTGACAAACCTGACAGAGCTGAATCTTTGGCGCAACTCGGTATCAGACATCTCGGCGCTGGCGGGGTTGACCAACCTAACGTGGTTGGGTCTTGAGGACAACAACATCTCGGGCATCTCGGCGCTGGCGGGGTTGACCAACCTAACGTGGTTGGGTCTTGAGGACAACAACATCTCGGACATCTCGGCGCTGGCGGGGTTGACCAACCTAACGTGGTTGGGTCTTGAGGACAACAACATCTCGGATATATCGGTGGTAGCGAGTTTGACTAACCTGACATCGCTGAATCTTCGGCAAACCAACATCTCGGACATCTCAGCGGTGGCGGGATTAACAAAACTGACGCAACTGAATCTTTACACCAACTCGGCATCAGACATCTCACCTGTGGCGGGGTTGACCAACCTGACATCGCTGAATCTTGGGTTCAACGGCATCTCGGACATCTCAGCAGTGGCAGGATTAACCGAACTGACATACCTGTATCTTTATGGCAACCACATCTCGGACATCTCGGTGGTGGCAGGATTAACCGAACTGACATTTCTGAGTCTTGGGATCAACCACATCTCGGACATCTCGGCGGTGGCGGGGTTGACAAACCTGACATCGCTGGATCTTTATGGCAATCACATCTCGGACATCTCACCCCTGGTGGCAAATACGGGGTTGGGAAGTGGAGACACGGTTTTTTTGCGTGAGAACCCCCTGAGCTACCTATCAATCAAGACCCACATCCCAACCCTCCTAAGTAGAGGGGTTATAGTAGACTTTAACGACCAAGCGCATCCTGCCCTTCTGAAAATCTCAGGCGATAATCAGAGACGGCTGCCCGGCGAAACCCTAGTAAACCCGTTTGTCGTTGAAGCGCAGGACGCAAACGGTTCTCCGCTCGCGGGGGTTTCGGTCACATTTACCGTTGTCGCAGGCGGTGGAACGCTCAGTACCACAAGCACCATGACCGATGCCCATGGCATGGCACGGAGTAGGCTCACGCTGGGTCCAAATCTGGGAACAAACACCGTCTCTGTGTCTTCCGTTGGAATACAGGGGACAGTCACCTTTAATGCCGGAGGAATCGGAATACCTAAGACATTGAAGATAATCTCGGGGGCGGACCAAGAGGGGCTGCCCGGTTCTGCACTTGAAAAGCCGTTTGTCGCTGAAGTCCGTGACCAGTCCGATAAACCCTTGCCGGGTGTCGAGGTCACATTCTCGGTCACCGGTGGCAGCGGGACGCTCAGTGCCACAATTACTACGACCGATGAAAACGGCAGGGCGGAGAGTACTCTCACATTGGGCCCAAATCCGGGGACAAACACTGTTACTGTATCTGTTACCGGGAGTCAGGAAACACGGACGTTTAATGCCGAAGGCATTCGAATACCCAAGACATTGGAGATAGTCTCTGGGGTTGACCAAGAAGGTTTACCCGGTGATGTGCTTGAAAAACCGTTTGTCGTGGAGGTACGAGATGAGTTCGAGAAACCCTTGCCGGGTGTCGAAGTGACGTTTACTGTCACTGCAGGCGGTGGAACGCTCAGTACCACACGTGCCACCACCGATGAAAACGGCAGGGCGGAGAGCACACTTACCCTTGGCAGCACGCCCGGCACAAACACGGTTCGCGTGAGCGCCGAAGGAAATACCCAGGCTGTCGCCTCACTGACCATCGAAACCGTGAGGATGTTTGCGTTGTCAATCCCAGCGGGCACGCATCTAATCCATATCCCGTTGGCTGTTAACCAGATTAACGGCGAAGATGCGACGATTGAGACCGTCGGCGACCTATACAACGCGCTCGGCGATGAGGTCAACTTCATCATTACAGTCGGCGACGACGGTGGATGGAAGACCTACCTCGGCGATATCAGCACGGGTACCGTGGCGGACGCGGAAATCGAGGACGATACCGGTTTGATTGTGGTGATGTCCGACGCCAAGACGCTTGAACTCGTTGGCGATGCGTTAGGTGCCGGCGGCAATTCCATGATTAACATTGACGTGGGGAACAACCTCGTTGGTCTACCGCTTAAACCGGCGGCGGGTCTCAGTATGATTAGCGACCTGCTAGGCGACGGTGTCGGTGCAATCGCGGTCTCCAAAGCCGATGGAATGGGATTCCACACGATTAGGGAACCCGGTCAAGACGGTGACGCTCCTATCGTGGGCGGTGTCGGCTACCTTGTAGTTTACATTGGAACCGAAGCAACCAGCATCCCGATAGTCGGCTCCGCGTGGGATAATTCCGGAGCCGTTGCGGCTGCGCCCGCCGTGGCGTTCAACGGCACGCAGACACCGGTACTGTATATTGAGGGCGGCGTTATGGACGAGTTCAACATGTTGGCACGGGCTCCGGAACTGCGCGTCACTGTGAAGAACCTGTCTACGGGCGCCTCGCTCGACACCGTTCTCGGAACAGAACTGTCGGAGACAGCGTACAGCGGGACGTTTGTTGAATTGAGCCGCCGCGCAGCGAAGGCTGGTGATGTGCTGGAAATCGTAGCGCATTCACCCAACCCATTCGTTGGTGTTCGACCGGTTCCGCAGATTGTCGTGAGCGCGGAACAGGTGTTGACGATCCGTATCAGTCTGCCCGACCTGGAACTCTACGAGATTCCGTCGGAAACGGTACTTCTGGCTAACTACCCGAATCCGTTTAACCCTGAAACGTGGATTCCGTACCGGTTAGCGCAAGCTGCCGAAGTGACGTTGGATATTTACGACGCCGCGGGTCGCTTGGTGCGCAGCATTGAGGTCGGCTTCAAACCAGCCGCGGTGTATGAATCTCGTGCATCAGCGATTTACTGGGATGGCCGTAACAATCAAGGGGAATCGGTCGCAAGCGGTGTGTATTTCTATCACCTATCCGCAGGCACCTATTCCGCCACGCGGAAAATGCTTATCATGAAATAGGAAACGAATGAATAGGCGCGACAAGAAAGATTTCTATCGCACTCACTATCCGTTCGCTTGATCCCCGGCTACGGAACGGGCAAAATGGCGTAGGCGGAGATCGAGCAAGGGAACAGATCAATTGAGCGAATAGCTAATCCCCGGGCGATAGAAATTTTCCTCTTGTCCCCCTACAACACCACGCCCTGTAGCCGCATCGCGCTACACTCCGTAGGCGGGGATCAAGCGAACGGATAGTGAGCGCGATAGTGATCCGCTTGCCCCGCCCGATGCAGTTTGGAGAAAATCGATGAAAGTTGTCATTGCGCCCGATTCGTTCAAAGGGAGCCTGACTGCGCTGCGTGCGGCAGAGGCAATGGAGATAGGGCTACGCCGCGTCTTCCCTACTGCAGAGGTTGAAAAGGTTCCGATGGCGGATGGCGGTGAAGGCACAGTGCAATCCCTCGTTGACGCAACGGGAGGCATGGTCATCACTGAGTGTGTACTTGATCCGATCGGGGTAGAAATTGATGCACAGTACGGTGCTCTTGGCGATGGCGTGACAGCCGTAATCGAAATGGCGGCAGCTTCCGGTTTAACACTGGTACCACCTGATCAACGGAACCCCCTCGTTACAACGACGTATGGCACGGGACAGCTCATCCAGGCAGCTTTGAATCGCGGATGTCGGAAGTTGATTATCGGTATTGGCGGAAGTGCGACAAACGATGGCGGTGCGGGTATGGCACAAGCACTTGGCGCTAAGTTACTGACTGCTAACGGGAAGCAAGTAAAATGGGGAGGTGCCGGTTTAGGGAATCTCGTTTCAATTGATGTTTCTAATTTGGATAGACGCCTCGCTGAAACAGAAACAGTCGTTGCTTGTGATGTCAATAACCCTTTAACCGGTGAACGAGGCGCTTCCCATGTTTACGGGCCGCAGAAAGGCGCAACGCCTGAAATGATCGAGCTGCTAGACGCAAACCTAGCGCATTTCAATAAGATTTTGCAGCACGACCTCGGAAAATTTGTCGCGAACATCCCCGGCGCTGGGGCAGCCGGTGGCTTGGGCGCGGGTTTGCTTGCTTTCCTTGATGCAACACTAAAATCCGGTGTTGAGATTGTTATCGAAGCAACTAAACTTGAGCAAAAAATCGAAGGTGCTAGTCTCGTCATCACCGGCGAAGGGCAGATCGACTTCCAAACGGTTTTTGGCAAAACGCCGGTTGGCGTTGCAACGCTTGCCAAGACGCACAACATCCCTGTTATTGCAATTGCCGGTAGCATTTCGACTGACGCCGATGAAGTTTACACGGCTGGCATTGATGCGATGATCGATATTGTACCTGAGCCGATGCCTTTAGAAGTTGCGATTGAAAACGCAGCATCCCTAATTGCCACTGCAGCAGAACGTGCCGGGCGAATGGTCGCAATTGGATTGAGGCTGCATGATGGAAAGGGGGTTTTCGTTTAGAGGGCGCATAAGCTGTGAATAGACGGTAGGTTGTCAGATACAGTTGACCAAGATAAGCCCGCGTCGCTGCTGGCGAATAGTTCGCCAGAGCGTAAACCGCACAGAACCTGATTAGGGATTTCGCGTGAGAATGTGATGCCATGCGTGTCGATTTCCGAATCGTTTTCTTCAGGGAACCCATGGGTCACTTTCTTCCAATGTTTTCCGTCATCAGTGGTTCGGAAAAGAGAAAACCGTTTTCCATGGGTTCGCCATCTCCCCGGAGATGTTGGTGAACCACTGATGAGGACGGTGCCCGGTTCGTCTGGATGGATAGCAATGCCGCGCGCATAGCGATTTGCTAAGCCATCATTGCGAACTTTCCACGACTCGCCGCCATCCTCGCTCAGATAAAAGCCGCCTGAGGTTGCCGCGTATACGGCGTTCTCACGCTTGCGGCACGTAGCAACTTCATGAACATCCAAATCAAGCCCTTCATTTGTTGGTTGCCACGTTGTCCCGCGATCCAGAGTTCGCAAAATACCGCCAACGTGAATATTGACATAGAGCCCTTTTTGGTATGCTGGTGCGATACTCCGTACGGCAGGTGGGCCACCCCAGGGCGTGTACCAAGTTTTAGCAATATCAAGTGTGCTCAAGTCTGTTACTAATTCCCAGTGTTCATTGATGCAGTTGTAACGGTAGATTTTGGGCGGTTCCGTGCCAAAGTAAATAACGCTGTCTATTGGGTGAACGAAGAGCACAGTAATCTCCTCGTTTATGGGGGAGTCGACGACCCGATTCCAAGATTTTCCCTGGTTACCGCTCAGCCAGATGGATTCTTCAGCGTCGTAAGCGACTAGCGTTCCGTTTAGCGTGACAGCAACTTGGCGGATATCTTTGCCTTCCAAGGCATTAAAATTAAGAGCTTGGCTGGATTCATCCCAACCGTAGATGCCGTTTCGTGTACTGATTAAAATCATGGCTGTTGTGTCCTTAACGCCAACGACCTTGCTGTGCTGACATTTTAACTGGATAAGATAAACACTCAGGATGCGTTCAAAAATACAATATTGAAGTATTTAGACGAGGAACTACCGTTATTCTATATACTTGCCACGGTATATGTCAACATTTTTTCGGTACATTTGATGCGTGCAACGAAAGGTCTATTCCGAATTAAGTAACAAAATATTAACTTGTGGCGCGCAATTCACGATGACTATCATGCGTTATTGATTATCGGCTTTGCAAATAAAGAGATTGAAAGGGGAAAAGATATGATAAAATTGAAAATTGTCATCTCCGCAATTGGTTTAATAATTGCGCTTAGCGGTATAGCCGTCGCCGCATTCAACGACATCGGTGTGGGAGCCCGTCCGCTTGGGTTGGGTGGCGCGTTCGTCGCAATGGCTGACGACAGCAATGCGGCAAATTATAACGCCGCGGGGCTCGGCTATATTGATGAAATTCAGTTAAGTGCAACGTACGCACAACGGTTCCAAGGACTCATCCGTTACAACCACATTGGCGGGGTGCTGCCGCTTGGTACTGCCGGCGCGGTAGGAGTGAGCATCGGTATTCTGAGCGAAGATGCTGATATCTATCATGAACAGACATTTAAGGTCACTTACGGCAAGGCATTCTCACAAAAATTGGCACTCGGCGTAAACTTTAAATCACTAGGGACTCGCTTTGATGAAGATAATGTGTCCGTTCGCTCCAATCCGTATTTTGCGGAGAAAACCTCCGCTTCTGCCCTATCTCTTGATGTCGGCATACTAGCAAAACCGGTGTCAGGACTGAGTTTGGGACTCTCAGCGGAAAACCTTCTCCCTGCCGATGTGAGTATCTTTGAGGCGAATGAAGATAAGGTTCCTGTCAATATTCGCACCGGCTTAGCGTACAGTCTTGGCGCGATTGCAGGGACCATTGCTCAGGAATCTTTACGTGAGGTGCTAAAGTCAGGTGTAGGACTCCTCGAAATAACTTTTCGAGATGGCAACCGTCAGATTCACGCCGGTGCAGAAGTGTGGTTCAGTCAATCGATAAGCGTCCGCAGCGGCTATGCGGTGAAGAGCGGTGTGAATAGTGCGACTGCCGTCGCAGTCGGAGGAAGCGCGATAATTCCAACATCCGTATTCAACCTGCGACTGGACTACGCATTCCAGATTCTCACGGGCGATTTTGAGGACAACACGACCCAGCGCGTTTCGTTAAATCTGATATTTTAGGTCAAAGGAGAGTACCATGGTAGAGACACAACGCCATTTCACAATTGGAATGATTACCTTGATTGTTCTGTTTACGGCTATTAGTGCTAATGCTGCTGTAGACTCTAGAGGCGAAATTAACGTCGAAGGCGACAATCAAGGACGTGCGCCGGCAAGTTCAACAGTTACGTTAATTGCAGCCCTTACCATCGATCGGTCGCTCGCCGAACCGGGCAGAGAAGATATCAAGACAATTGAAATTAGATTGTTACAGACTGTGAAGTTCTGGGAGATAGATTTCCGATTCGTGGCTCGAGATGGCGAGCCAATCGCTGTAGAACCAGCGGTCACAGGCAATATTCTGCGAGTTGTTCTCACCAATCCAATAACGGACTTGAGTAATGCATTCTACGAGATTGTCTTCGATAGCAGGACTCCTGAAACTACGGGATCCGCTAATTTTAGCGTGCGGCTCAGAAATAAGGAAGATCGCCCGATTGGCGAATCTATCAAACCGGGCAATGTAGACGGAAAGTCAAATAATAATGATTTTTCCCTGCAAGTTATACCCAACGTTCCTCCTGACTCCGTACAGGGCTTTGCTGTTGAGATTAATTCAACAGGAGAGAACAATGTGATTATCAGATGGCAAAAGTCGGCTGATTCGGATGTCAATGGTTATTTCATCTATCGTGACGCGGATCGACCAATCAATGTCGAACCCTCATCTGCAACGGTTTTTCAAGATGTGAATGTTCCTCTAGGAACGCACAGCTATACCATTACAGCCTACAAGACGCCACTCTTGCAATCTACCCGTTCCGAGCCCATCTTCGTTAATGTTCTGGAAGATACCGCCTCGCCAGAACCACCCGCGGGCGTTACGATAAAGGCGGTTGGTGGTCGGATTGAGGTGACGTGGGATGGTAGCCCTACTCGCGATGTTGCAGAATATCAACTCCTTTTCTGGAGGTTGGGAGAACTTCCTAGTCCGTTAGTGGACGAGGAAGGAAATGAGGTGAGAAAGATACCTGCCGATGAATCTCGCGAATTTATTGATGCGCGGGCGCTCGGCGTTGGGGTCTTTATCTACGCTGTCGAAGCGATCGACGAAGCGGGCAACAGGTCGGAACAGACCTCTCAAACCCTGCGGATTCTCGGCGAACCGTTTCCCAATCCCTTTACTCCTCTTTCGACCAATGCCGATTTCAACCGTGTCGTATTTCCAGCCCGCGCCATTGAAAATGCTGAAGGCGAGTTCACCGTCCTAATTTTCGACATTAACGGCGGGCTTGTCAGTGAATTGAAAGGAGATGCGGGCGCACGCCAGCTAGAATGGAACGGTGAGGATGAGGATGGCAACGTCGTCGAAAGCGGTGTTTACGTCTATCAGATGCAAGTTGGTGAAAGCTTCAAAACAGGCACAATAATCGTGGCAAAGTAAAAAGTACTACGATCAACCGAGCGGATAGCGAGCGCGATAGCATTTACCGATTAGAACTATCGCGCTCGCTATCCACTCGGTCGATCGATAGCAGAGCCAATTCACTTTAAGGAGATTCTTTATAAATGGCAACTCCAGATACACCTCTACCAAGCATCACCTGGCTATACTTTGCGCTAATTACCGTCTTATCATGGGGACTTTATGGTATTTTACTTCATACCGGTCAGATGTCTATGGGCGACCCAAGCAATGGACGCTACAAAGCATTTCTCTTCGTTGGGGGTGCTTATGTATTAATAGCGGTTCTGGCGCCGATAGTCATGTTAATCACCAACGGCGCTTCATGGAACTTTCCGGTAAAGGGAATGCTCTGGTCAACCCTTGCTGGTATCGTTGGAGCAGTGGGGGCGTTCTGCGTCTTATTGGCGTTTGGGGCGAAAGGGGTACCGAGTGTGGTGATGTCTATCATTTTTGCCGGTGCGCCAATTGTCAATGCGATAGCTGCGATGGTGATGCACCCGCCCGTCGGCGGTCTGAGTTCCCTGCGTTGGCAATTTGTTCTCGGCATCCTGTTGGCAGCGCTCGGCGGTTGTCTCGTGACCCTTTTTAGACCTGGGTCGTAAGTGATTAAGTGACCGAATAGGAAACGATCAAGCGAACGAATAGTGAGCGCGATAGTTTTAACCGACAGGCAGGAACAATCCCAAGCGACAGGAAATAGACCGCGACAGTCTTCGAAAGCTATCGCAGTCGCTATTCGCTCTCTTGATCCCTCCTTATTCAGTCGGTTAATCACATCAGATATATACCAAATGGTTCTTTAAGGTTGTAGGAAATTACCATGTTAGAATTCATCACCGATCTGTTGGTGAGCTCACGCATAAATGACGCGACAGCGGATATTCTGGCAAGAGGCGCGATCATTGCTCTTATTATCGTTCTCAGCGTGCTTACTAACTTTCTGGTTAAACGTCCGCTTTTGGCTGTATTGAGCAGTCTGATTGTCCGCACGCAATCGAAATGGGATGACACGCTTCTTGAGAAAAAGGTTCTTAATCAACTTGCCCAACTTGGACCTGCACTGGTGATTTACCTAACGGCGCCGCTAGCATTAGAGGGACATGAAGGGGCGATAGCTTTTACTACCGGTGTCGTGCAGATCTACATGATTCTTGTCAGCATTCTGGTTGTGAATGCATCTTTCAACGCAATTGTTGATATCTATCTCACCTTTGAGGTTTCCAGAAGAATCCCAATTAAGGTTTTTGTCCAGGTCGCAAAGATAGTCATCTATTTCATCGGATGTATTTTCGTTGTTTGCGTCATAATGGATAAAACACCGCTCTTTTTCCTGAGCGGCATCGGCGCATTGACCGCCATACTCTTGCTAGTATTCAAGGATGCTATTCTCGGATTTGTCGCTGGCATACAATTGATTACCAACAAAATGTTATCGCCTGGGGATTGGATTGAAATGCCCAAGTACGGTGCAGATGGCGACGTGCTAGAAGTTGCCTTAACAACCGTCAAAGTTCAGAATTGGGACAAAACAATTACGACGATTCCGACCTATGCGCTGATTAGCAATTCTTTCAAGAACTGGCAAGGTATGCAAGAATCCGGAGGGCGTCGAATTAAACGGTCAGTTTATATTGATGTCAATACGATTAAGCTGTGCACTGAGGAAATGCTGGGAGATTTTTCCAAGATACAATACATATCGGAATATATCGAAAGGAAAAAGGAAGAAGTTGCTACGTACAACGCGGCGTCTCACGTTGATGAGACAAGCGTTGTGAACGGGAGACGGCTCTCCAACATTGGGACATTTCGTGCGTATGTCATCGCCTATTTGAAAAACCACCCGATGATCAATCAAGAAATGACCTTTCTTGTCCGCCAATTATCGCCCACAGAACACGGTCTGCCTCTCGAAATCTACGTGTTCTGCAAAGATAAGGTCTGGGGAAACTACGAAGCGATTCAGGCAGATATATTCGATCACATTCTGGCGGTTGTACCTGAATTTGATTTGAGAGTCTTTCAACATCCGACGGGAAGCGATTTCAAGGAATTCGCCAAGAATAATGAGGCACGCCTATAACTCACCAGTACACAAATCATGCCATACGAATACTACACAAAACGAAGAATAGAGTTCTCCGACACCGACATGGCTGGCATTGTTCACTTTTCCCGGTTCTTTGTATTCATGGAAACCGCTGAACACGAATTCTTACGTTCGTTGGGAACGAGCGTCACTACGGAATTGAATGGAGACATAGTCAGTTGGCCAAGGTTAGCAGCATCATGCGAATACCTCAACCCCGCGAAATTTGAAGATGAACTGGACATCCATTTGACAGTTCGGAGAAAAGGGACTAAATCCATCACCTACCAGTTTGTCTTTACGAAGGACGATGTGGAAATCGCTCGTGGCAAATTGTCCGCTGTGTGCTGCATCTGCAACCCAGGAGAAAGGGTGCGCACCATCCCGATACTGGACTTTATTGCGGACCGTATTGAAGAAGCCCCACACTCCGAAATCGAGAGTTGACACTCAACTAGGAACTCAACATCGAAAGGCTGACCAATGGCGACATCCGATTTAATCTCACTCAAAGTCTCGGAAGTCTATAAAAACTTCGGGCGTGAACCGCGTACCGTCGAGGTGCTTCGCGGTGTTTCGCTTGAAATGAGTGAGGGGCAATCTCTTGCAATAACGGGTCCCTCAGGCTCTGGGAAGAGTACATTGTTGCACCTGATCGGCACGTTAGACAGACCGTCATTGGGAACAATCGAAATGAACGATAAAACCCCGTTTGGGATGCCTGAGCCGCAACTCGCCAAATTCCGGAATCAGATGATTGGCTTCATTTTTCAAGACCACCATCTGTTGCCGCAGTATTCGGTCTTGGAAAATGTACTCATGCCCACCATGGCTTTCAAGCGCCGCAACGGCGATGCTGAAGAGCGAGCGAAAGATTTGCTGGAAAGCGTCGGTCTTGCCCATCGTCTGAGCCATCGTCCTGCCGAACTTTCCGGCGGAGAATGTCAACGCGTAGCTGTGGCACGCGCTCTAATTAATCGTCCGAGACTTCTCCTCTGCGATGAACCCACGGGAAATCTCGACCATTCTACGGCCGATACGGTCGCTTCGCTCCTATTTGAACTACACCAAGCTGAACAAAACATCCTTATTGTCGTAACACACAGCCTTGAACTTGCAGGTCGACTTGGACGCCACCTTCAACTGGTAAATGGTAGAATTGCATATGAGCAAACCAAATTCGATTCAGATTAATTTGGATGGTTCGCCATGTCAGTAGATCGTTTGATTCTCTGTGATTTTTCCTTCCAAAAGCCGACCGGCGAGACGCTGTTGGATTCGTCCCCTAATCAGAATCACGGTCAAATTCATAATGCCACTTGGGAAACAGTCAGTTCACATCAATACAGCTTGTCATTCGATGGTTCAGGTTTCGTGCGAGTGCCGCACCATGAATGCCTAAACCTGTTCGGCTCCTTCACAATTGAGGTCTGGGCAAAGGGAACCGGCCCCCCACTCAGCTGGCGGGAGATGACCACCGGATACCCACCGACTCGGAATCTCTATTTTCAAGTCGTTGGCGAACGCATCTACTTCGCGACGAATACGGATATTCCCCATCCTGAAAAGCGTCGCCGCATCGCACATCATCTGATTACCGGCTCTGTTGATACCAATGGGGAAAACTGGACAATACGGGAGCATCAGGTGACTCCTTTTTTCCCAATCGAGCCGAAGATGCAGGTCGTCAGCAATCAGATCTATTATAACTTCTTCGCTCTTGACCACTCACGACCAGATGTCACGGGGACTCGTTCAATTGGGGAATTCTACACGGCACGTTCAAATCTGGACGGGAGCGATTTTCAGGCGACGCCGCGATTGACACCTGAGGAATTCGGGCGACGCACTGAGCAGAGTTGCTTACAGGTTGTTGGTGAACGTATTTACCACGCCTATGTGAAGATGGATGAACACGGAAAATGGCAGTTGTGGACAGCGCAATCGAATCTAGACGGAAGCGGATGGCAAACTGTTCAGCGAACAACTGATGGAGGTTGGATTCCGCAGTTTCAAGCGGCAACTGATGGCATTTACTACTACTACGGTCGCTATTGGAAAACGCACCCGCAGGATACCTTCTACATCACAAGATTGGACTTTGACGGGCGTAATTGGCAGGGGATCGCTGAGATTCACGATGAATTCGCTCGTCCTTTGGGCCGGTTACTCGTCGCGAATGGATGGATTTTTGTGACATTCGCTGTGCAAGACAACAATGGAATTGCGCGTCTGCACACCGGACGCATTGACTCAATGGTCACCGGCGTCAATTTATCAAGCGAACCGACCATTTGACCGATGCCGGTCCCGGACACATCCGCATCATGGGAGATCGCCTGTATTACTGCTATGGGAAGCAGGAAACGTCCGAAACACCCCTGCAGTATTGGCTTGCAGAATCCGATCTGGATGGCAGAAATTGGAGGATAGAACCGATTACTGACCCCAATGTTCGCCATGGCATGAGTTACAGTGCCTACCAGATGGTCGGCGGAAGAACCTACTGGTCAGCCAACCGTGCACCCGATTTCTATTACGATCAACGAGTCGTCTTCGGAACGTCGGGCTCAAACCTCGTTAACAAAGACGGTGCATTCGGGATTGGCTTGACCGAAAAACAGCGTGCAAGGGCGTTCATTAACTGTGGGCAGGGATATTTACAGCGCGGTGAGACGAAGGATGGTTACAACCGTGACGTGATTGAGACGGAAGTTGATGACGATTGGCATGCTTACGTAATGTCGTTTGACGGAAGCACATTGACCTTTTGGATAGATGGCAACATTGTGGGAAAGAGATCCGTTGATGTCTCTGTTGCGATGAATGAGGCGCCAATGGTAATCGGCGAGGGATTCGTCGGAAACGTTGCGCGGTTGTCTATCCGAAAGGGAGTGGATGCCGGGAATTTCTCGAAACCCTTGTTGAGATGGTCTTGATATGTTCGTAAAATGGAAGTTGTATGATTTAGAATTTCTAAAATGCCTATCCTCATGTATCGAAGTTTAATCCATTTCTGGCGAATCCACCTCGCTGTATTGCTCGGTACAGCGGTAGCGACAGCGGTTCTCACCGGTGCGCTTTTCGTCGGTGATTCCGTTCGAGGTAGCTTACGAGATTTAACGCTCGATCGATTGGGCAGCATCGATTATGCGTTGGTAACAGAGCAGTTTTTTCGAGAAGCGTTAGCGGCAGATGTATTGAACGAACCGGCGCTTGCGGATCGATTTGAAGATGCAGCCCCTGCAATCCTTCTCGCTGGAACTGCTGTTAACACCGCTACCCGTGCCCGCGCATCTCGTGTCCAGGTTCAGGGAATCGATGGACGATTTTTGAACTTGTGGTCGGATTCTGATACAACCAAACTAGACGAATTTCTGGCGAAACAGCCAGGACAATCGTTCCCATCGGTCATCATTAACCAATCCCTACAGAAGGAATTAAACGTCCAAGTTGGAGCGCCTCTTCTAATCTCTTTTGAAAGGCAGAGCGATATCCATCGTGAGTTTTTGCTTGGCCGCCGAGATTCCTCCGATGTTGTGGAAACCCTCCGACTCACTATCACGAAAATCATCCCCGACCGAGGTATTGGCAGATTCAGCTTACGTTCCAACCAAAGCCTTCCTCTGAATGCCTATGTCCATCTACCAATTTTACAAAAAGCAATCAGACAAGGAGAACGGGTGAACGCGGTCTTCGTCTCTCAGTCTACCCATGCGCCGGTCCTGACAACTGATGTCCTAGAGTCCCTACAAAACAGACTGAATCAGGTAATGAAACTGGAAGACCTCAACCTTCTGCTACGGCAGGGAAACGGTTACTTCTCCCTCGAAAGCAAGCAATTCCTGCTGAAACCGAACGTCATTGAAGCCGCTAAGGCTGTTGCAACTGAGAGGATCAACCGACCGAATAGTGAGGGCGATAGTCTTAAGTTTCTACCTATCCTAACCTACTTAGTAAATACCATCGCAACGGATGAGCGGTGGATTCCGTATTCGACGATTTCAGCGTTAAACCCGGAACGCGCCATTTCTCTCCGATTAACGGGCGGTTCACCGGCGCCCGCACTTGCTGAAGATGAGATTTTTATCAATGAGTGGGCTGCCGAAGATTTAGCCGCAAAGGTCGGAGACCAAATCAACGTGAGTTATTACGTTATGGGACCTCGGGAAGAACTATTGACACAGTACGCCGAATTCCGTCTGAAAGGCGTTCTCGCCTTGGAAGGTTTAGCAGCAGAGCGCGGATTGACCCCAAAATTCCCGGGAGTTCACGACGCAGATGATATGTCTGACTGGAACGCTCCGTTTCCGATCGATTTGAACCAAATCCGTTCCAAGGATGAAAACTACTGGGATCTATACGGTGCTACCCCCAAAGCGTTTGTTTCAGAACAGACAGGACAGCGGCTGTGGCGAAGCAGATTTGGAAGTTTGACCGCTATGTGGATCCTCCCCGCTTCCAGCGGCGATATTCAGAAAACCAAGACAGATTTTCAAAGGGAATTATTGGAAAAGATTAGCCCCGAACAGGTCGGTTTCGTGTTCCAGCCGGTCAAAGCCCAAGGCTTAAAAGCCGCAACGGGCGCGACAGACTTCAGCATGCTTTTTATCGGGTTTAGTCTGTTTCTCATCGTGTCCGCAGTTCTTTTGGTAGGTCTGCTTTTCAGGCTGGGTGTTGAAGGAAGGGCGGGTGAGATAGGGCTTTTGTTGTCTTCGGGCTTTCCCATCTCCACCATCCGTTGGCGTTTTATTAAAGAGGGTTGCCTGCTCGCCGGGATCGGCGGGGTTATCGGTCTCGGAGGCGCTGTCATTTACGCATGGCTCATGATGGTAGGTCTACGAAGCTGGTGGTTGACGGCGGTGGGGACGCCCTTCCTGGCCCTTCACATCAACCTGTTGAGTTTGGGGCTAGGCTACTTCATCGGTATCATCGTGGTGCTATTTTCAATTGGGTGGACGGTTCGCAAATTCGGCAAATCGCCAATTCGCGCTCTGCTTGCTGGCGACACCATCTTGGAACACAAGACCGCCGGACGTTTCGCACCGATTTTCGCCTTATCCAGCTTGGGGTTCGCAGCGGGTTTGATTTTATTTGTGCTTGTATCTGGAAAGACATCTTCTGCGTCGCTTTTTTTCGGAAGCGGCGCGCTTTTGCTCGCTTCGGGGTTGGCTTTCTTCTCAATGTGGCTACGAACTCCCTCTAATGCGCAATTCCAGAGCCAAAGGCTGAGAATTGTGAAAATGGGCGCAATGAATTGCGCACGCCACAAGGGACGGAGTATGCTCTGCGCAGCACTGGTCGGCTGCGCCTGTTTTGTGATTGTTGCTGCCGGCGCCAATCGTCACAGTGGAACAGAACATGGTATGCTTCTGCAGAAGGAATCGGGAACGGGTGGGTTTGCACTGACGGCGGAATCAGATGTCCCGTTGCATCACAACTTAACATCGGAGAAGGGGCGGTTTGAACTTGGGTTTTCTGAATCTGGCGCTGCGATTGTAAATCAGTCCGAGATTATCCCGTTTCGGGTTCTGCCGGGAGAGGATATTAGCTGTCTCAACCTCTACCAACCTCGAAAACCTCGCATCCTAGGCGTTCCCGCTGAGTTAATCGAACGCGGCGGGTTTCAGTTCCAGCAGGCATTGACAACGACGCATGAGGACGAAGGAAATCCGTGGCGTGCGCTTGAGGTTGAACCCGAATCGGGGGTGATTCCAGCCATCGGCGATTACAACTCCGTACTCTGGATTTTGCATCTAGGACTTGGTGAAGATCTAATTGTTCAGAACGAACTTGGGCAGGTGTTGACCCTTCGTTTGGTGGGTCTTTTGCGAGGCAGTATCTTTCAAAGCGAGTTGTTGATTTCCGAAGCCAATCTCAAGAGACATTTCCCCAGTCAAAGCGGATATTCGTATTTCTTAATCCAACCCCCTTCAGAAAAAGGTACCACTCTTGAGCGTAGCACTGACGAAATTGCGCAAATATTGGAATACACGTTGAGTGATTACGGTTTTGATGTCACGTCAACATCTGAAAAGTTAGCCAACTATCGCACTGTTGAAAACACATATCTTTCCACCTTTCAAACACTCGGCGGGCTTGGACTGCTTCTTGGAACATTGGGGTTAGGGATTGTTGTGCTGAGAAACGTGATTGAACGGAGGGGCGAACTGGCGACCTTGCGTGCGTTCGGTTTTCGCCGCTCGACATTATCGTTAATGCTCCTGGCGGAAAATGGGTTTCTCCTTGCAGTAAGCATAATGATTGGTAGTTTTTCTGCGATTGTAGCCGTGTCTCCACACGTTATCGCCCCAGGTGCACATGTTCCTTGGCTTTCGCTTGCAATAACCTTAATTGCGGTGTTTCTCGTTGGAATCGTTGCGAGTGCCGTATCAGTTTTCTTTGCACTGCGAACACCTCTGCTGCCTATGCTTAAAGCAGAGTAGGCGGGGAAAAATGCGCGTGAACGCTGACCCGTGAGAATCGCTTAGGGGTCAACCTCTGATTCCTCAAAGCACCAGTGAGCCGCTTGGAACAGATTTTCGCTTGACACCAAATTGATTCTAGTTTACAATGAGTTCATCTCTGGTTAAGAGAATGACATGTAATGTATACTTGGTGTACACAGCCCGATATGTTAACGGAGACGCAACGTTGGCTACCCCTTCCCCCGATTTTCCCGCCAAAACAATCTACACCAAATATCAATAATTTATGATTACCCTTTCTAGGTTTTTCTATGTTAATACATTTTAAAGGGCATGATAATGCAAACAAACTTGCGGCGAAATCTGAGTACTATCACAGTTGTCGCATGGTTGATTGGTTCACCAGTTGTATTTGCTAATCAAACGAAAAAAGGATCGGATATTCAATTTTACGGGTTTCTTCGCATTTGCAGATCATCAAGCTTCGCCAAATTCTTAGCATCAGAAAGGATAATTGGATGATATCTGTTTTCAAAACATGTCAAAAATTAGGGGCGCTGCTGCTAATCACTGCCCTCTGCGCTTTTACGGCGTGGAGCGCCGAATTGACCTTCACCGCCATTCCGGACCAAGACACCACTCGACTGCAGACACGTTTCGGCAAGATTGCCGACTACCTCTCGGAAAAATTGGAGATTGCAGTAAAATACATCCCAGTGAAATCCTACAGCGCCTCGGTTCAAGCATTCAAGAACAACGAGGTTCAACTCGCTTGGTTTGGTGGGTTGTCAGGTGTTCAAGCCCGCATCGCGGTGCCAGAGTCTGTCGCAATCGCGCAAGGTGCAGAGGATCCCGATTTTATCTCCTATTTCATCGCCAATACGAGCACAGGCTTATCGTTTTCCGAAGAGTTCCCGAAAGCCATCAAGGACAAGACATTCACTTTCGGCTCCAAAGGCTCGACATCAGGCCGTCTCATGCCCGAGTATTTTATTCGAGAGGCGTTTGGGATGGCGCCTCGTGAGGTCTTCAAGCGTGTCGGCTTCAGTGGTGACCACTCCAAAACGCTTGCTCTGGTTCAAGCTGGCAGCTATGAAGTCGGCGCGATGAATTTCAAAGTCTGGCAGAAGGAGGTTGATGCAGGCAAAGTTGACCCAAATAAGGTGCAGGTAATTTGGCGTACTCCGCCTTACCCGGACTACAACTGGACAATTCGTGGCGATGTTGAAAAAACTTACGGCAAGGGGTTCATCAAGAAAGTTCAGCAAGCCCTTATCGACATCACGGACCCAGCAATTCTCAACGCTTTTCCGAGATCCAGCTTCATCCCCGCTGACAATTCTTTGTACAAGCCTATTCTTGACACCGCTATTGAGGTTGGAATCATAAGGAAATAAGTGAAGCCATGATGTCGATTACCTGCAATTCGCTTTTTATAAGCTTGGTTCAGGTGAAGGTTGGGTCGAACGGAAAAGAGAAAATTGACGTGAACTGCGAATTTTCCGGATTCGCCCTGACAATGCTTACAGATTTGAAAATTTAGATAGTGGGGATATACACGAAAAGGCAACTTATATGAAAGAGTTTCTTAATCTAATAATCCCAGTGTTGGGTGGTATCAACTGGATTACGGACGGGTTTATCTTCGCCATTGTTTTGTACGCTATCCCGTCGGGGATATGGTTTTTGTTGAAATCTTACCGTCGCAGCCGTTTGATTGACGGTTTAGGCGAGATGGTGCGTGAATTTAATAGACCTGCTAGACCGGAGATTCTGCCCAATTTAAAAGAGAATTTCGATCGCAACGGGGTATTTGCTGAGGTGTGGCAAGAGTTTGAAGACTCCCTCATTACACGTCAACGCGATCAAAATCTGGCAGTGGTGTACAAAACAGACGAAGCGTCATTGTTTTTCAGTGAAGAACGCTTATTGGAACAACATTTGAACCTCCGATACTGGAATAGTGTCCCGGCGCTGTTGGTTGGAATGGGGATCCTTGGGACATTCGTTGGGCTAGTTTGGGGATTGATACCGTTCTCCGATATTAACTTCACGCAGACGGAAGAAATACGGAATGCTATTCAAGCACTCCTATCAGGTGTATCGACCGCGTTTATAACCTCTGTTTGGGGCATGTTCACCTCCCTTCTGTTCAATGGATTGGAGAAATGGCGTATTGGCAGAGCGAGTCGCGCCATCGTGAATTTGCAACGCGCACTCGATCGACTATTCACTTTGACGACGCAAGAAGAAATCTCGTTTCGACAAGAAGACGAACTCACTCAACAAACAGCGGCACTCAGATCGTTTTCGACGGATTTGGCAAACGATATTAAAAGTGCGATGGATAATATTATGTCTGGGAGGCTGGAGAATTTGCATCAGAGTCTGGCGCAGTTGCAGGACCAAAGCGCGGAGGGAAGACAAGAGATTATTCAGGAACTACAAAAAGCCCCCGATGCCTTCAGTAATGCGATGGCAAAACAGTTGGCACCGAGTCTCAATAACCTGAACACAGCCGTCAAAGAATTGCGTGAGCAAAAAGAGGAATCTTCCACAGATGCTATTCGACAGTTGGTTGAGGAATTCCAAAAATCAATTTCAGGTTCAATAAAAATACAAATGGAAGAACTTTCGGAAACGGTCGGTAAAATGAGTGAAGGCTTGATAACTCTACCTGAGCAGATGATGCGCCTGATAGAGGGTGTCCAAGAACAAATCGATCAGACCCGTAAACTGTTGGATGCGACATCTGAAGAACAGACGGGGCAGATGGAAAACATGATGGACGGAATGCTCAACGCACTTCAACGTGCGATTGATACACAGCAGACAGGCCTGTCTGAGACAACTCTCAGGGTGAATGAGGAGATGAGACAAATCGCCGCCGATATACGAAATCTATTAGAATCAGCGGCAAATCGGACGGACGAGCATTTGACCCGACGCATAGCAGATATGGAGACAATTTCTAGCCAGAGTATTCAGATGCTTCAAAGTACCATTTCCGAATTGCAGCAGTCAATCACTTCTACTGCGTCACGGACCGCCACAGAGTCTGAAGCAATGACAAGTCGGATGCGTGAACTATTAGAATCGGCGGCAAATCGGACAGATGAGCAATTGAATCAACGGATGGCGGATATGCAGACAGTGTCAAGTCAGAGCATTCAAGCGCTCCAAAGCACAATTGCTCAATTGCAAGAGTCTATCACTTCTACCGCGTCACAAAACGCCACAGAGTCCGAGGCAATGATAATTCGGATGCGCGAGCTATTGGAATCGGCGGCAAATCAGACAGGCGATGAGTTGAACCGACGGATGGTGGATATGGAGGCGGTTTCTAATCAAAGCATCCAAACGCTTGAAGCAGCAATTACCGAATTACAACAGGCACTCACTTCGACCCTTGATACGCAGCAGCAAGCTATCGGCAACATCACTTCGCAAACTTCGGCAGCCTTCACGGAGTCAACAGATCGAATGCGCCAACTCGTCGATCAATCCGTGGAACGGCTTGAGAGGGTCATCCAAGCAGGAGAGCAAAGTGTCAGCACGCTACTAAATCAACAAGGCGATCAAATTAGAGCTATCAACGCTCAAATCGCTAACTCGCAGGAAACACTAGCGAGAGGGCGCGACATGTTGGAACAGATGAATACAACCGTTACAAGCGTCCGCCAAATGATTGAGACGACCCAGACTTTGTCCAGTCAGTTGATGCTAGGCGCAGATCGGCTTGAAACCGCAGGGCGACAACTGACACTGGCGAGCAGTGCGTTCAACCAAGAAAACGAAAACTATCTCTCAGCGAATCGTGAAACGACGCAACAACTCCAAGGTACACTTGTCCAATCAAGAGAACTACTTAACGACTTTGCGCAACGCTTCCAAACAATAGATGTTGGGTTGAATAGCATATTTGCGGAAATTCAGCGGGGCCTGACTGAGTACGCTACAACCTCCCGTGGTTCAATCAACGAGTATCTCAGTGCATTTTCTACTCAGTTGACCAGTGCCGCAAATGCACTAGCGGGCAGCGTTGAAGCTCTCGGCGAAAACGTTGAAATTTTGAACGATATGATCGAAAGACTACCACGTCGGTGAGGTAATTGATAATGCGAAGAACGTCTACCAAATCCAAAACACTCATAGATGAAAACCCGTTTGGTCTTTCGTTGGGTGACTTAATGGCAGGGTTACTGTTGATTTTCGTGCTCCTGCTGTCGTTTGTCATGTTACGTCTGGAAAGCACGATCGGAGAATTTGATGAGCGAGAGCGAATCAAAAAACTACTCATCAGGCGACTCCTTCAAGAACTTTCCGAATTTGATGTTGAAATTGACCCTGACACAGGGGTAATCCGCATCACGGAAGGCATCCTGTTCGATTTCGGGAACGATGAACTTACGCAGGCAGGAAAAGCGTTCCTTCGCCAATTTACTCCCAAATACGTAGGAATTCTACTCTCCGATCCGCTAGTGAAGGAGCACATAGCGCAGGTGATTATTGAAGGGCATACCGACGATGTTGGTAGTTATGAGTACAATCTAGGTCTAAGCCTTCGCCGTGCAAAGAGTGTGGCAGCATATTTATTTACGGACGAGTTTGGAGCGTTTCGTTATGCGGAAGATTTGAAAGAATTGCTGTCCGTTAACGGACGAGGCGAGGTCCAGCCAATTGCGGATAACCTTACATCAATAGGTCGGTCGCAAAACCGTCGCGTCGAATTTCAGTTTCGGTTACGGGATTGGGATATGGTTTCGCCTAAGGCGGAGAAACTCTTGGAAATAGAGACTGGAATATCCTCCCCCTAAAGAGGAGAACAAAGGAAGTTAAAATGAATTCAGCTAGAGAGCTGCTTCAATTCGATTTTGATGCGGGCGCGTTCGCCCGTCGGGCGCCGCAGCCTATTCCAATCCCGGCTGAGCTAGTTAACGAATTGGAGATAATAGTGAGAGAACATGATGGTACGTCCGATATTCCCGAGACGGAAGATCTCCGTCAGATTTATCACCTCTTCTTTAATGCCGTCCGAACTGGAAGGCTACACACCCAGTTTGATTCGCCTACGCGTATCCGGCGGCTCGCGTGGGCGTTGACATTTTCGGAAGATGGATTGCCCCAGATTGTAGACACGCCGGGACTCGACGACGCGCTCCAACTGATTGAAGACCGTTTTCGCATGAGTACCGTGCTTGGTGTTTTCGATGCGCTGTTGCAAGCTTGGGATGCACCGAGTGCGAAGTTGCTACGTGACTTTGTTAGAAGGCATCTCGCAATGTACGACGGACGCCGACAATCTGTTCAGAACATAAGGGCGAACTTGGCCTGGTATTGTGAAGAAAACGGAGCCACTCGGCTCGCTATTAATCTGTTGCGGACAGAGGTGAATCTGTCGACTGTTTGGTCATGTCTCAATTTGCGCGATCGTACGCATGGCTTTCGATATTTTGGTGTTGTTGCGGAGGCGTACGTCGAGCTTAACCAGCGTCTTGATAGGGAGTCAGTTGCAGACATCGTGGCATTTGTTGAGATGCACACAGATGATAGAACAAATCGTGCTGTTGTGTCAAAAATCATTGAGGGGCTTGGGTTTGATGCGTCTGCGGATTTGCGGCAGCCTGTCCAATCTTACGTCTTCCGAAAATGGCAAGATCCGAGGCTTCCTGGCGGGGATGGGCGCTGGCGGAGTGTCTCCGCTGAAGCAAAAGAGATATTTACGCGATGGATTACCAAAGAGGATCTCCGCTTCTTCTTTGATACTGTTGCCAAAGAATGCAATGATCCAAAGTTTGCTTACCGAAAGGCGTTTTGGTTGGCGTATCTTGAACACATCTCCTTCTGTCGTCCGATATTGGGCAGAAGAGTTCATCATCTTCTTAGAAACAATCCAGAAGCCTCGCAATACTATCGTGAACGACGCCCTGCCACATTGACAGGCGGTAACAGTAGCCAGCACGCATTCATCATTCAGATGGGCGACCATACCTTTGTAGAGTTTAGCACGGCGGGAGCTTGCTATGTTTATGAAGATGTGGCACGCCCCTTTTCCTTGCACGATCCACAGTATTCAATGGCCGAGTTGCGCTGGAAGGGCAGTGAGACACATTGGCAACCTCACCCCGGTTCAGAGAGATATTTGTGGCAAAGAAATTTTGCCTTGTGGTTAAAAAGTAACCTCGGAATCAATCCGTTGCGAAGCTATTGGCTATAAGGTGGTTGCGATGTTAAGTCTATTTGGAAAAAGCAAATCTGAACCGCCAAAATTCAATTGGCATGGGACACCCTCCGGCATTGAGTTCACTTCTCCGTCTAACCATCTTTCTCTGTCCGATTACGCCGCCAACCTGCCGACTGACGCATATCACGCACAGGCACAATGGCTGTTGCTCAACGAGTTACTCGATAACGGTCAAGCGGAATCGTCGGATACGGGGATTCATATCCCCTGTGGGGAAGTATGTCGTTTGGATTCCGTTGACCAGAGCCTACTCGGGTTGCCAGAGCCGTATCCGTTCGATCTTGAGATTCGCTCGCTCGGCACACTCAATCAACCGGAATTCCGGTACGATTATCAGTTCCTAAAACCGGATCGAAAGCCCCTGCATGCGGAGCGAATCGGCTGTGTGTTGCGTTTGACACGCGAGTGGGCGTATCTCCTGACGGAGGAACAGTTCGCTCTCTTGGAGGAATTGGATGGGTTCAACAGACGGGAAGAAACAGACAAGAATTTTCAATCCAATCTGCTTGAATTTGCAAAAATCAAAGGATTAGCAAACCAAACAGGCGCTGAGTTGGAACTATACCTGAACCAAGAGGAAGTTGTCGCACCGAGTACCGTTCGCTTGCGTCTGCGCGAATCAGGCGATACCGTTGAGATTATCCCTGACGTGGCTGGGGTTGACAGCGAGCAATTTGAAGCGGTTTTTGACAAATTTCCGAATCCCAAACCCATATACAATCTCCCGCTACCCGACGGTGGGCGAACCCGTGTGCTCATCCAAGAAGAACAGCTAGGGGCACTAGGAGACGTTAAGCGTAATCGCCGCGTGTCCCGCGAACAACTTGCCGACATTGCCGAACACCCACAGGCATATTTTGATCCAGAGGTTGTCGAACTGGATCCGACTCCCGATGAACCTCTGTCCTTCAGCGATCGCGTGCGTGAAATCGGCATCTACCGACCGAGGGTTTACCCATTCATTTCGCCGTACAAAAGTGAATGGATTCCCGGTATTTTAGTAGAGAAGGCGGATGGAAAGCGTGCGAAGATTCCAGTCAAGGATAAGCAAGAACTAGACGAACTGAAGGGTTTGATTAACCGGGCAAAGAAGACGGGCAATAAAACTGTAACATGGAAAGATGAGCAAGTTCCCGTTTCTAAGATTGAGCAATATCTGCCTTTCATCGAAAAGCAACTCAAACACCGCCAGAAGCCAACGGGCTGGTCGGGTGAAAAGCCGGAGACCCCGGTCTTGATTATTGAGGAAAATATTGAGGATTCTGATTATGTTGAACTATCACCAGACCCTCAGGTGAAAGAACCGTTTCACCATCTGCTGAATCCCGCACCAAACTTGAGGCAAGACGTAAAACTCCTGCCGCATCAAGAGGAAGGGCTGGCATGGGCGCAACAACTGTGGGAGAAGAAATATCCGGGCGGCTTGCTCGCCGATGACATGGGGCTAGGCAAAACGCTACAGGTGCTCTGTTTTTTGGAATGGCATCACGCGAAATTTCGCTTGCAAGAATCACAACGAAAACCGTACCTGATTGTCGCGCCAATTGCACTCTTGGAGAATTGGGCGGCAGAATATGCAAAGTTCTTTGACAATGGCAACCTAGATTTCATTACACTATACGGGAAGGAATTACAAAAGTTCAAGTGCGATCCATCCGCCGATATCGACATCCAAATCCCAGAAATTCAGGGATCGGGGCGCTTCCGAGAACTACGACAAAGGCGTGGTGCACTCGATATGGACCGCCTCCGAGCCGCCGATCTGGTGCTAACGACCTATGAAACCGTCCGCGACTTCCAGCTGGATTTGGGCTTGATTCCGTGGGCGACTGTTGTGATTGATGAGGCACAACGCATCAAGACGCCGGGAACGCTCGTCACGAACGCCTTGAAAGCATTAAAAACCGATTTTCGCCTTGCGTTGACGGGAACGCCTGTCGAAAATTCGCTGATGGATTTGTGGTGTATCACAGATTTTGTAGCCCCGGGCTATCTAGACAGCGCGAAGAATTTCGATCGAGATTTTTGCCGTCCTCTCGAAGATCCTGACACGGACTTTTACTCACTTGGCGAACAGATTCGAAAACGAATCGGGGTTCACTTCAAAAGACGGCTAAAATCCGACATTCTCCACGACCTTCCTGAAAAACACATCCACATTGAAGACTGTCAACAAGAGATGCGGCAAAGACAAGCAGACCGTTACTTAGCCGCGCTTAAATCCACACAGGAACATCAATCAACAGGTCCGCAATCGCGCAATTTCATTTTGCAAATTCTCCACCAATTGCGCGACATATCCAACCATCCGTTGTTAGCTGATTCTCAATGGGAACAACTTTCTACCTCCATTTTAATCGAACAGTCAGCAAAACTTATCGTGACGATAAAACTTCTTGAAAAGGTCGCACGTGCAGACGAAAAGGTGATTCTATTTGCTGAACGCCGAAAGACCCAACATCTTTTATCCCATGTCATTCGAGAACACTTCGGATTGGAGAACGTTGCTATCGTCAATGGCGATACACCAGGAAGTATACAAAGGGAAAATTCGATGAAGATGAGCCGTCAGCAAGCCGTCGATCGTTTTCAAGAAGGTTCCGGTTTCAACACTATCATCATGTCCCCACTCGCCGCTGGTGTTGGGCTCAACATCACCGAAGCGAATCATGTCATTCACTATAGTCGCTGGTGGAACCCCGCCAAGGAAGATCAGGCGAGTGACCGAGTCTACCGAATAGGGCAAGAACGCCCCGTGCATATCTACTTACCGATGGCAACGCATCCCGCGTTTCGGACGTTCGATGTCATCCTTCACGAACTCCTCGAACGAAAACGTCAGCTTTCACAAGGCGCGCTGTTCCCAACCGAACGCGCAGAGGTGACCCCCGCAGACATTTTGAGTGAAATGCAGACTCAACAATCAACAAGGGAAAGCGATTTACCGCTTACAATAGAGGATATTGACACACTTGAGCCAAGATTCTTTGAGGTTTATGTTGCGGCTCTTTTCCATAAGCAGGGCCACCAAGTCGAATTAACACCATCAACGGGTGACAAGGGTGCGGATGTCATAGCTCACAGGCGTCAAGGAGACTCCTGTGGGCTTTTGATACAGGTAAAACAATGTCGAAACGATCGTAAGCCAGGCAGTTCTGCCGTGCGCGAGATAGTTGCGGCAAAACCGTTTTATCAAGAGCAATACGATACGAAATTTCAACCGATAGTCATTACGAATCGTGAGTTTTCCAAACAAGCGCGTCAACTCAGTAGCCAAAATCAGGTGGAAATGTACGAACGTAAATGGTTGATGCAAAGTTTGAAGAAATATCCTGTGACATGGCAGGATGTCAATTTATTTCAATTCCAGGCCTAGGAGATGTGCAAGTTGCTCCGATAAACAGCATATTTCTTGAAAGCCAACGTTGAAAAATCTCAAGAATAGATCGGTAGCGCGTGTACAGTCCTAGCCATCCATTTATAAATATAGTTTCAGATTATCGCAAGCGGTGTAGGTTAGTTTTAACTGCCGTTTGGGAAGCTTATAGTCGAATCGAAACGCGAAAGTCAAGTCTAATGCTCGGCAATTTTCCATTGATTTTCGTTCATCCAACCCACCCGCCAATAAAGGTGTTTCCGCCGAGATAGAGGAGGCATTGGAGAAACTGAATAGATATTAGTGTCAGAATGGAGAGTCCCAAAATGGCTGAGGAGTGGCTGACGTTTGTTGCGAACCTTGAAATAATCTGAGACTTGTGCTAACATTTCAAGTAGATGGGGAGCCACTATTCTTGTCAGGTTTCACAGCAGAGAAGTTAGATTTTATCTCGGAGGATCCGGTGTGGTGTGAGAAGTCGCGACGTACCGAACATTAACGTGTTTACACATATCAATCTGTTGTCGAAGAGGAGAACGTATGAAACAATTTGGGCGTATCTTGATAAAATACCCCCTTTGGGCATTAGGACTACTTTTAATCTGTGGTTGTGACTTAGTTCAGGAAATTATCCTTTCTGAACCTTCAAGCGGAATGGATCCTGGATCGATTCACGTAACCATGGTATACCCAGGCGACTGTGTTGGAGATTCATCTTACTGTGATAGTTTCCATATTGGGGTCAGAACTGCTGAGGCGGAACTCGGGATTAGCCTGACCGAGGTTGACGGAATGGAAAGCGATCCGGCAGCAACAGAAATGTTGTTAAGAGAAGCCGCGCAGGAGTCAGACCTCGTTTTAGCGGCGGGATACCAAATGGGAGCGCCGCTCGCTCGTGTGGCACCCGAATTTCCCGATGTCAAATTTGCAATTTTTGATGTTGTCCTTGATGTCCCGAATGTAGCCTCTATCAACTATAAGGCAAACGAAGGCTCATTTCTGGTTGGTGCGATTGCGGCTTTAAAAACGGAGAGCGGTAAAATTGGGTATATTGGCGGCGCGGATGTGCCGTTATTACACGAATTTGAAGCCGGTTACACCGCTGGGATTCGCGCTATCAATCCGGACGCAGAGGTTTACATAGAATACATCAGCGTGAATGAAGCCGGTTTCAACCAACCGGACAGAGCGAAAGAGATAGCGTTAGCGCAACATGAGAGCGGTGTTGATGTCATTTACGTCGCTGCCGGCGGATCCGGTCAGGGTGCGCTTGAAGCCGCCCAAGAGCAGGGCAAATATATCATATGGGTTGACTCCAACGGCAATCATCTCGCACCCGGAATCGTCTTGACGAGTATGGTCAAAGAGCTTTCGGCTTCTGTGGTGAAAATCATCAGTGAAACCGTTGACGGCAATTTTATGGCAGGGGTCCGATACTTCGGACTCGAAGATGGCGGGGTCAGCTATGCGGTTGATGAACACAACCAGTCGTTGCTCACGGATGAGATTTTACAAACTGTTGAATCATTGAAACTAAAAATCATCGCCGGTGAAATTGATGTTCCGAATGAAGTCTCACTCCCCCGCTAACTTAACCGGTCATCGCATCGCTGAAGGCTGAGCCGCCACGCTTCTCCTTGCAACAGCGGAATCTGTGAGAACCAATAACACAGTAAGTATTTCTTTTTCAGCCCGATATGAGTTTGATGAACACCTCCGACACTGAATTACAGTTTCATCGTGATTTCTCACGATTTTAGGACATCGTTTGGTTCAACACGGGTTGGCGAAATGAACTTCTTCAATCGGGAACGAAAAATCTTTGGCGATTGGCTCGGACCTGATGCCCCGAAACTCAACGCACCGCTTGAGACAACGAAGGAGCACGCGCATCAAGAAGATGAATCTCACGATGCGGAGAATGCGAAACAGGGTACGCTCATCTTCACCAATCGAGCGTCTCTTTTTTCTCCAGAGGCGTTGAATTCCTTTTTCAACCTCATCTCAGCCATGATTCGCCGTGAGAAGAGATGCGGGCGCGTACAGACATCGGATACAATCCGCGACACTTTTGAGCAGGGGCGTTGTGTCATTGGCACCTCCGATTGTCAAGTGTGGGGACATGCGTGTATCATACCAATCACCCAAGAGATAGATGTCCTTGAAGCGACGATACGACGGGATTTCCAAAATACCCAACCCGCGAAACAGTTGGTCGAACTTCTTGCACAGGGGCTACTGCACCAAGAGAAAACCGCCTTTGCGCTTTCGTGGACATCTTATACCAAACGACTTTTCGGAAAGTTGGGATGGTTGCCTTGTAACATTAAAATTCTTGATTGCGACACGAAAGAAGCACTTACAACGTATGATGAATTCGTCGAGCAGTACAACATTTTCATACCCTGATGTGTGTATGTTCGAACCTTTTTGATGAGGGGCAATTCTTCAGCTTTCATTTCCAATTCCTAGCACATGAAATCATCCACCGGTATACCGCTGTTTAGTTTGGATGCAGAAAGTGTAGCCTACCAAGACACTGTTGCATTAAGAAATATTACGTTGCAAATCGACAGAGGCGAAAAGGTCGCGCTAGTTGGTCCAAGCGGCGCCGGCAAATCCACTTTGCTACGTACACTTTACGAAAGCGTTGCGGGCCAGCCTTCATTCGTACATCAGCACTATTCCCTTGTACCGCAACTCTCCGCATTCCACAACATCTATATTGGGCGGCTCGATCGATATTCCACAACCTACAACCTCCTGAACCTGATTAAACCGCAGAGGAAGGTACTGCAGGAAATTGTCCCTATCCTGCACTTATTGGGGATGGATGAGAAAACTTTTGACAAGGCTGGTGCACTGTCTGGGGGGCAGCAGCAGCGGGTCGCCGTTGCGCGCGCTATTTACCGTGGTGAGGATGTCCTATTGGCAGATGAACCGGTATCCTCCGTAGACCCTCATCAAGCAAGTACGGTGATGGAGCTCATTATGCAGAATGCAGAGACCGTTGTGGTATCGCTGCACGCGGTGGAATTCGCGCTAAAGTTCGCGCAGCGAATGGTTGGACTTCGTGACGGAGAGGTTCAATTCGATCTGCCAGCCGGGGAAGTGACTCAGATGATGCTTACGGAGCTGTATCGGAATGAGAATACCCTTTGAATTCGGCACATCTCAAAGGGTATACTATCTCCATGTTAAGAACCAGCCTCGTTTTCGTCGCGATTGCACTGATTGCCCTGATACTGGCGGATCTCGAAATCTCTACACTTCATCCTTGGACGGAACTGAGCCGACTGGCTTGGGGGGCAATCACCCCGGATGTTCCTGCCCTCTGGGGTTTTAAATCCGCACTGCTCAACACCGCGATCTTTGCCGTCTGCGGTACTTTTCTCGGTGTTATACTCGGTATCGGGCTGGCGTTCGTTTTCCGTTTCAGACTAGTGAGGTTGTTCTGCGCCTTTATCCGCGCCATTCACGAGATTTTCTGGGCTTTTATCTTCCTCCCTATCGTTGGACTCAATTCAACATGTGGTGTGCTCGCCATCGCGATTCCCTATGCAGGCATCTTTGCTAAGGTGTATGCAGAGATTATACAGGAATCGGATCGGGGGCCACTGGAAGGGGTTCCTAGAGCGTCCGACAGGTTGAGCCGCTTTGTCTACGGCGTCCTCCCGGCAATCTATGCCGACACCAAACACTACACCGGCTACCGTTTCGAGTGCGCCTTGCGCTCCAGCGCCATTCTCGGATTCATCGGACTGCCGACGCTCGGGTTCCACCTTGAGACAGCGTTTCGCGAGGGCTTGTATTCCGAGGCTTGGGCACTGCTCTATGCCTTCTATATCTTGATTGCCTCCCTGAAATACTGGCTCAAGCCGCGCCTTGTTCTACTTTACGTTGCAGCGTCGTTCGTGTTGTTGTCAAAGACAATCACCGTGTTGTGGGAGAACATTGTTCGATTTTTCACCTACGACATCCTCCCGTGGCCCATGCGTCGGGAAGGTGTCCACGACGGTACGAACGCGGTCTCGTACGTGTGGGAGTCAATCCCGATCTGGGCACACGAGATTTTTGTCCAAGAGGCTTGGGAAGGAATAGGAAACACCGTGGTATTAACCCAGATTGTGCTGGTAGGGACGGGCGTATTTGCACTGCTCAGTTTTCCCTTCGCGTGCCGACATTTCTCAGGGAAGATTATCAATCGAATCTCGCACTACGCACTGATTGTCATCCGCACTACACCGGAGTACATCCTAGCGTATATCCTTGTACAGCTCTGGGGACCGTCTATGCTCCCTGCTGTTTGGGCGATTCTTCTGCATAACGGAGCAATTCTTGGGTTCCTGACCAGCAACAACGCCGATCTGCTCTCGCTACGGGTAGATGCTCCTCAGAGACGGATAGACCGGTATTTGTACGAGATTCTGCCACGCGTATACGGACAGTTCCTCGCGTTCCTGTTTTACCGCTGGGAGGTGATAATGCGAGAGTCTGCCATCCTCGGCATCCTTGGCATCTACACACTGGGATTCTACATCGAGAGCGCAATTTCTGATGATCAGATTGATAAAGTGGTACTGCTGATTCTCACCACAGCAATACTCAATATGGGTATCGATTCTGTGTCACAGTTTGTACGGCGTCGCCTCAAAATCTCAACGAAGCTGGTGACATCTTCGTAAGGGTTTGGACATATATCCTCTCACGTCTGTGCGAAAGCCGATGTTCACTGACTTTCAGTGGCAATGAATCAATTCGCTTCACTTTTCATCATCTTGTGCGAAGATAAAAATTCTCCTACCACAGGATTCCAGAGATTTTTCGCAGTATTTCGGAGTAACAAAGTATAGCTCATGATAACTTAACTGGATTACAATGAAAGGAGATTCGACTTAAATGACTGAGAAGGAAATACTTGAAGAACTGGAGTCGCTCGGCACAGCGCAGAATCGAAAAATATACAAACGCCACGGTGCCGATGAGACGGTGTACGGGGTCAGTTTTGCCAATTTGAGAAAGATGCACAAGCGGATTAAGGTTGACCATGGAGTGGCGTTAAAGCTCTGGGCAACAGGCCAGCTCGAAGCCCGGCTCCTAGCCGCCATGATCGCGGACCCAAAGTTGACGGATCAGGCGCTGCTGGATGCTTGGGCGAATGACTTGAACAGTGGCATGGTAGCCGGTGAGTTTGTAGACCTCGTCAGCAAAACGTCCTTTGCACGCGCCAAAATGGAGCAGTGGAGCAACTCGGATGGCGAATGGATTGGGCGTGCAGGCTGGCAACTTCTCGCTCATCTTGCTATGAAGGACGAAGGGTTGTCCGACGATAATTTTGAAAACTATCTTCAAATAATCGAGCAAGATATTCACTCGCGAAAAAACATGGTCAGGGATGCCATGAATTCAGCGCTCATCGCCATTGGAATTCGCAACAGCAATTTAGAGAAACAGGCGCTTGCCGTTGCTGCGAATATCGGGAAGGTAAATGTCGATCACGGGGAAACCAATTGCAAAACGCCCGACGCCGCGGAATATATTCGTAAAACCCTCAATCGGAGACGGCAGAATAACAAGAAAACAGCCGCGTGATATGGTGGCTATGGAGGGGTCACGATGGCAGCTAATCAATTTATACACTGTCTCGTCACCATTGGCTGAAGGGTATGCATTTTTTGGGGGCGTTCAGGTAGATTTGCCGCTATGATCGATGTTTTTCTAGCATCCTCCCCAGAAAGAAAATGAGGATGCCGATAGCCAATGAACCCATCTCAGCGCCCATCGCTTTGCCTTCGCTTAGTCCATGTGGATTGATACATCCAATATACAAACCTGCGCCGAGCAATGCCATGCCGATTAGTTCCAACGTTTTGCCAATTAGAAACACGCTTCCTCCGGGGTCAAACGGAAAATCATGAACAAACCGTTTGATGCTTAGGTTCAGTACAGACTCTTGATGCTGCCCCACTGCATAGCTTTCAGGTTGGTATTTAGCTTTAGCTTTGCGGTGAACATCAAATCTGCGAGCGTGTCTTCTTCAGTGGACGCGGTGGGAGCCCAGCCAATTTTGTGGTGCAGACGTCCACCATCCACATCGTTATAATGGATGCCAAACCCTATTGCGTCATCTTTATTGGGCGACTGCCTCAAGTTAACGCTCAGTTCGCAAGATTGCCCATCGTCACTCCAGGCTACCATTATGATTGGTGAGCTAGGGTCTGGGTTATGCTCTCCGGCACGGAGTATGTGATGATAAAAGTTGCTTTTGTACCCTGAATGATCTATATCAAGATAAATTTCTAGATGGTCTTGGCGAGAGAGTTTTTCTTCATGGATTTCAACTTGATCGTCAGTCAATTTGATTGCGATGTAAAGGAAACTGTTACGCCACACAGCGACAAAGGTGCCCATGAAGTCATCTGAGTTCTGCGCCCAGCGTTTATTTTCTATCGTGTCCCACTCCATATTACCTAATTCTGCTGCTTCCCAAGCTGGGTCGTCGAGGAAACCATCGACTACGGGGGCGACCTCCGCTAAATTGGCTCTATATTGAAAAGGAAATCCAGAATCTGGATCGACGATATGGGCGAAGCTACCGCTCGCCACAGTGAGCATGAGCATAACCATGATATGCTGTTTCCAAGCTCTCATACATTCTTCCCTTTCCTACAATCAAATTGGACATCTTATGTGTAGTATACTGTCAGGTAGGTGGACTGTCAAGGTAAAATAATTCGGTTTATTTTGGACGAGTCTCGTTTGCGCGCTATACCCCTTCACTTCATCCTTCTCCTATGTATCGCCTCAAAGGGAACCAGTCTTCTCCAAAGTATATTCTGTACATTATCAACATGTCTAGTGTATAATCAGTATTAGGTACACTGGAATCCAACAAGCTTTTTTTGAAGCTGTTGGAACAGGTTAAGCATAATGCGGTTCAAATCGCATGGGCAATATTGCCCAAACGTTCAGTGAGGAGGGCGTTTTCACGATAGTCTATCGGAACAACGACAAGGCTGGGTCGATCCGCGGCGAAGGCTTCCTCTAAAGCAGGCACAAGGTCGCGAGCGTTCTCAACTTGGATTCCCTTCCAGTCGAAAGCTTCTGCTAGCTTAACGAAGTTGGGATTGCTAAACGACAGATCTGTATGATGACCAAATTCGTTCCGCTGTTTCCATTCAATCAAGCCATATCCGTGGTCTTCCCAGATCATCACGACGATATTCGTTCCAATCCGCTTAGCGGTTTCTAAATCTTGTACATTCATGAGAAATCCGCCATCGCCGCAAATTGCAAGCACACGCTTCTGCGGATGAACCAACTTAGCCGCAATGGCTCCGGGTAGGGCAAATCCCATCGTGCAAAAGCCGTTGGAGATTAAGCAGGTATTCGGCTCGTCACAGTGATAGTACCGGGCAATCCACAACTTGTGCGCCCCGACATCGCTAAGAAGTATATCGGTGGGGCCCAGCACCTGCCGTACATCCCAGAGCACTTTTTGCGGACGGATGCTACCATCTGTGTCATCGTCCTTGTGTTCAGCGAAGTCAGTTAGCATGGCATCTCGAATCGGTTTGTATTCGTTAACATCATAGCGTATCGGTTCCTGTTTGATACGCTCGCGGAGCATCCAAAGGGTGTGCCCAAGGTCGCCAACAACCTCTACATCTATTCGATAATTTTCGTCGACTTCGGCGGGAAGAAAGTCGATATGCACGATTCGTTTATCTGCCTTTGGGTTCCAAAGCCGAGGGTGGTATTCAACCAAGTCGTACCCGAGTGTGATGACGAGGTCCGCGGCATCAATGGCTAAAGCGACGACATCCTTGGCTTGTAACCCGATTGTAAAGAGGTAGTTCGGTGCGTGGCGAGATATGCATCCCTTGCCCATGAATGTGCTAATCACGCCAATGCCGGTGGCGTCCACGAACTGGCGCAGTTGCGTACTTGCTCGTTTGCGGATGGTTCCGTTACCTGCTAGGATTACTGGATTCTTTGCACTGCGAATTAAATCCATTGCCTGATTGACAATCTTGTCATCTGGCACCGGGCGACGCATGCGCTTGCTGGGGATGGGTCTGTTTTCGACGGATAACTTGGCGATGTCTTCGGCAAGTTCGATATGGCACGCTCCGGGTTTTTCGGTCATCGCTAACTTGAACGCTTTGCGGACAACTTCTGGTATGTTTCCAGGGTGAATAATCGGCATTGCCCACTTGGTGACAGGCTTAAACATCCCGACCACGTCCATGTATTGATGGCTCTCTTTATGCTGCCTTCGGCTGTCAGCCTGCCCTGTGATGACAACAAGCGGGGCGCGATCCATGTTGGCGTCAGCCACTCCCGTTATAAGGTTAGAAGCACCCGGTCCCAGCGTACCTAGACAGACACCCGCCTGGCCAGTCAGTCTTCCATGCACATCTGCCATGAAGGCGGCGGCTTGTTCGTGCCGAGTGAGGATAAACTCAATGGATGAGTTCTCAAGAGACATCATAAACTCGGCATTTTCTTCACCCGGTACACCGAAGATATACTTCACGCCCTCGGCTTCGAGGCACTGTATAAACAGATCAGCGGCTTTCATTGGATAACTCCTTCTGATTCAGAATTGAAAATCGAATATGTCGGCAGTTAATATTCAAAGATAATGCTAAATCTTCAACCTTTCCTGATTTTAGTCGTTTTGTACCAATCTTATTGATAGTTGATATTATAACACAATCCTAAATATTGCGAACAAATTCGCTCTATTCGTACGACGAATACAAGGCAGAAACTGAATTCCCGAAGGAAGTAGACCTTGAGTGTCAGCCACGCGGATGTTATTATTAGTGGTGGCGGAGTCATCGGCTGTGCAATTACCTTTAACCTCGCCAAAGCGCCAGTAAATTCACTCATAATTGAGAAAGCAGCGGGAGTTGGTCGAGAAGCTTCACAGGCAGGTGCAGGTATCTTGGCTTCCCATGCCTCAACCCGAGAGCCTTATGCAGAGTTATGTCGTGCAAGTCTTTCACTTAATTCGTCGCTGGCGGAGGAATTAAAAGCCCAGACCCAGATTGACATTGAGTTTTGTGATTGTCGCATCGGGGCATTACAAAAATGGCACCCTCCTCTCACCGATTACAGGCAAATTAATCTGTGAGCTGATTATGACGGGTCGACCATCAATGCCGATTCAGCCATTTTGCCTTGATTAAACGTGAAAGCTATTCTCAGCGATCAAAATAACAAATTGGCGGGATTGCCTTGTTCTAATTCCCGATTGCGGGGAGGATGAAGGGAGGCAAGGAAACCGGGGGAAGGATTCTTCTGTACAAGACTTCAAAAATTTCCCTCAGTGTGGACATGACACAAATCAACGCCCCGATAACAGCAGCAGTATCGGAAATCGTCGCAACGTTGCTGCTTCTGTCTTTCATGACGGCACCCTTCATCGGCTGTGATGACAACAACAACCCGTTAGTCAAAATCGGCGTCAGCCTGCCGGAGACGACAGCACCTGTTTATGTGCTAATGAAACAAGCGATGATTGAGCATGAGCAAGAGTACGGGGTCAAGATTCTGTGGAATGAGGTGCGGCATGAGGGAGCACAACAGGATGCCGTTGTATTGGAAAGGCGTCAGATCCAAGATATGTTTGAAGATGGGATTCGGGCACTGATCTTCAAGCCCGTTGATGTGAGTGCCGCCTATCCGATTTTAATGGAGGCGCGTCGCTGGCGTGTTCCTGTTATTTCCCTGGATCGAATGTTAGTCAGTATGCCGGTGCGAGGTCATATCACCGTTGATGAGGTGAGGCTCGGAGAAGAAGCTGCTCGATATGCGATTGCCAAGATTGGGCATAAGGGAAATGTCTTGCTTCTGGAAGGATCTGCTGGAACTGAATCTCTGCGGAACATTGCGATAGGTGTTTACCGCGTTTTAGACCAATACCCTGACGCAATTCATGTTTTTGCGCGCCCATCGGCACTCACTGTGGAGGCAGCATTCGACTATACCAATCGGATGCTGAAGAACTACGCGGGGAACATCCAAGCAATTATTGCAGTGGATAGCACACTCGCGGTCGGTGCAGTCCGTGGTGTGCAGTTGCACGAGCTTGTAGATAGAATCGTCACTGTCGGTGTTGGGGCGGGAGAAGAAGCGTGTCGTCAGATTATGTCCAAACAGCACGACGCAGAAGTCGATCTGATGCCTTATGAACGAGGACTTACAGCATTCAAAGCTGCTATGAATGCCTTGGACGATCAATCATTTGCTTATGATGCCCAATTGCCCAATGGTGATATCTTTACTAAAACGAAATTTGGTCCCGTTCGCCTCATCACGTCCGCGAATTTTAGAGTGCTTGAGCGGATATGGCCAGATTTGTTCCTCCAGAAATAAGTGAGACTGTCGACAGATTGGGAAGAGGAATGTTATGATGCGAAAGCTAGTCGAGCTATTAATAATCGGCTTTGTCGCTTGCGCTTCGACCGCTGCAAACCAAGAGGAAGCTAGCAAGCCGCTTCAGGTTGGCGATAAAGCACCGGATTTTGCGCTGCAAGATGCCACCGATCAAACGCATTCGCTGAAAAAGCTGCGTGGCAAGGTTATCGTTCTAATCTTGGGAAATCGTAAGATTCGGAAAGAAGATGATAAATGGGCACATGCCTTTCAGAAGGATTATCAAGCGAACAATCAAATCGTAGCATACATCATCGCTGATATGCGGAGCGTTCCTCGGTTCATTCCGAAAGGGCTCGTTAAGAGACAACTCAAGAAAAACAAACCGCCAGTTACGCTATTGCTCGATTGGAAAGGCGAAACCCATAAAGCTTACCGGACGCAAAAAGAGGAGCCAAACCTCTATATTGTGAACCCCGACGGCAACCTAGTATTTCACATCAATGCGAACTTCGGTGACGAGACATACAAAAAACTGAAAGCTGTCACTGAGAATGAAATTGCCAAAATTAAGAAATGAAAGGGAATTACATGGCACCAAAAACTATATCTTCGGAAAGCACATTGGTCAGCATTGTTATGGGAAGTGATTCAGATCTTAAGTGCATGGCTGAAGCTGCCAAGATTCTAGAGGGGTTTGAAGTTCCGTATGAGATAACCATTTCGTCGGCCCACAGATCGCCAGACCTGACGATAGACTATGCCACAAATGCCCGAAGTCGGGGAGTTCGTGTAATTATCGCGGGCGCCGGTCGCGCCGCCCATCTTGCTGGTGTGATTGCTGCACACACAACGCTACCTGTCATCGGGGTTCCGGTTGATGGAGGGCCACTTAACGGGGTCGATGCCCTCTACGCCACAGTGCAGATGCCACCGGGCATTCCTGTGGCAACGGTGGCGATTGGATCCAGCGGGGCCCGAAATGCGGGCATTCTCGCTGTCCAAATTCTCGCACTGAAATACCCGGAACTCGACGCTAAACTTGGAGCCTACAAAGCCAAACTCAGCGAAGGAGTGGCGCAAAAAGCCGCGCGGTTATCGGAGTTTGGCTATCAGAAATACTTAACGAAGTGATACTAGCGCACAATTCGGAAATTTCCAGATTTTTCAAATTCTGAATCAATTCATTGCTATTTAAAAAAATGGCTCAAACTTTTCGCACGCATAGTCCAGAAGAAACACTAGCAATCGGGGAGCGCGTCGGGCAAAACCTCAAACCCGGCGACATTGTTGCCCTCATCGGCGATCTCGGGGCGGGGAAAACTTGCCTGACGCAGGGCATTGCACGCGGAGTGAAAATCGATCCGAATCAGATTGTCAACAGCCCTTCCTACACCTTGATTAACGAGTATGCAGGCAAAATCCCAATATACCATATAGATCTCTATCGGCTTCAGCGCCGGGAAGAGATTTTAAATCTCGGCTTAGAGGAATATTTGGAGGGAGACGGCATCTGTATTATTGAATGGGCGGATAGAATGCTCGACCTCCTCCCTGAAGGTTACATGGAGATTAAGTTAAACTGGGAAGATGAGTTTGTACGTACTATCGAATACAACTGCTAGAACTTGAGCTTATTGGAAGGTCGATTAAGTAAAATGCGACGAACAAGTAGAAGATCTCCTCACGTTTCCGGTCCCAGCACAGTCGCCGTCATTGAACAAAACGATAACCTCGGAGAAAACCAATACCGAAAGGAGGAGCGGCATATTAGCACGCCTCACATTCCCGTGACACAACAACCCAACATCGTGCTCATGGGGGTTGACTCCTTGCGAGCCGACCACATGAGTTGTTACGGCTATCAGCGCCTTACTACACCGCACATCGACCGATTTGCCCAAAGTGGAACGCTCTTTGAGCGAACTTACAGTCCACATATTCCGACAACTAGCGCCTATGCGTCAATGCTCACCGGCATGGATTGTTTCAGTACGCAGGTCGTTGCGCTGCGACACAAGGGACCACTTAGACCGGAAGTGAAATCGCTGGCGGAGATACTCAGCGAAGCAGGCTATAACACCACCTGTGTTGGCTTCAACGGCAACCCGAGCTCGCGCGGTTTTGACAAATACCTAGACTATCCAGGCTGGGGTAGTTGGGCTGAGGGGCGCAGCCCGAAAGCGCAAAATCTCAACAACGTTGCAATCCCGGAGCTAGATTGGCTGATAGAACAGCAGGTACCGTTTTTCTTATTCCTCCGCCATATGGACCCGCACGCCCCCTATTTACCGCCCGAACCATATGAGCGCATTTTCTACCACGGGGATGAATGCGACCCGAACAATAAATCGATGGACAGTGTGTTGAACTTTAAGCCGTTCTGCGATTTTTTCGCCAGTTGGATGCCCCCCGGCATAACGGATAAAGATTACGTCATCGCCCAATACGACGGGGCAATCGCTTATATGGACGCCTGTATTCAGACAATTCTCACAACCCTCAAAGTCCGTAGCATTCTGGACGAAACTATTGTCATCATCAATGGCGATCACGGTGAAACGCTCTACGATCATGAATGCTGGTTCGATCATCATGGGCTCTACGACCCAACCTTGCATGTGCCGTTGATTCTCCGGTACCCCACTAAGATTCCCGCAGGTGTGCGCGTCAGCGGTTATAACCAGCACAATGACCTAGTGCCGACCATTCTCGAACTGGCAGAAATCGGGACTGAGGTCGAATTTGATGGCAAAAGCATGATCCCGATGATTAACGGTGCGGTTGCTTCTTACGACAGTGAAATTTACATCACCGAATGCACTTGGATGCGAAAGCACGGCTGGCGCACATCAGAGTGGAAGTTAATTCGTGCCCTTGAGCCTGACTTCCATTTTAAGCCGATGGTAGAACTTTACAACCTCGTTGCAGATCCTCACGAAAATGACAACCTCGCGGAGACAAATCCAGATATTGTTGCAACATTAGAGACGCGGATGCAAAGATGGATTGAGAAGCGTGAACGCGAAACTGACATGGAAAACCCGATGATGACTCAAGGGGATTGGCACGGTCATGAAGGCATTGGCCCTATCAAAACCTCCCAGCAGGCTTATAATACCCTGCACATCGGCGATCCAGGTCAGGCAGCACGAATGCAAGCAGAAGCTAGAAAATAAACACGTTTTCTGATGAGTATGACCGATGAGATGTCCTCTAATCATGGTGTCGTGTAACAATGTTCAAATCTTGTATTTAATATTGCGTAGTTGCTCAATCGAAAAGGAGAGAAAAACAGATGCCAATCTATGAATATGAGTGCAAAGCATGCGCATCCAAATTTGAAATCCTACAGCGCATCAATGCAGATAACCAAGATCTCGTTTGCCCAATTTGCAGTGCTCCTAAGCCGACGAAAGTCTTTTCACGGTTTGCATCTTTGGGAGTTGAGAAAGGGGCTACATCTGAGACAGGGGCGACATGAGCGCTACCTGGTCAGGACAGTTAGTCCAAACAAGCAGTAGATTTTGAACGTACCCGAGGCTTCACGAAGCCATTGGCGTTAATATTGAATATCGCTTAAAATTCAGACAGCATATTGCATAAAATGTTAGCAGTATGCTGTTTTTTTTGTTTGTAGTGATTGAATATGGTTGTTTTCTAATACAAATTGCCGCTAGCGAAATCGTGTTGGATAGTGCCATGAACCTTGGTAGTTTCTGTGTTTGGTTGGGGAAAGACGAGACACTGTGATTCGATGATGATGACGCGCTAGAGACCAGAAGAGATTTTGGCATCTCTCTTGCGTCTATGTCGAGAAACTGTGTTACAAAACAGGATCCTTTACCTGTTTTCAATACTCCTTAAAATCTTTGTTAATACCTGTGATGCTAGGAAATGTTCGCGTTACGATTTTGGTTTTTGGAGTTTAGCGAAGGGTTAACAAGGTGAAAGGTAGAGATTTTCCATCACAAATATTGGAGATTATTTCATGAAAAAATTCGCACTACCCACACTGCTTTTTGTTGTTCTCGCGTTAGTCACCGGCAATCTCAGCGCCGAAATAAAATTGACGGATAACCTGTCATTATCCGGTTTTTTGGATATGTCAACTGTTACGACTATGGGTGATGAGACCGAGGTAGGTCTGTCTTTCGATCAGTTCGAGTTAGACTTGCATCTTGACTACGGTTCAGTTACTGGGCGCGTTGATGTTGATAGCACAGATGCGGAACAGGGAATCAAACTGGAGCAGGGGTTTGTGACATACATGCTCCCCGAAGATGTCATTTCCGGTGTAAGCATCACCGCTGGTAGATTTCTCAGTTCGTTCGGCTTTGAGGCTGCAGAGCCGACAGGTCTCTATCAGTTTTCCTTTTCTGAGGGTATTCCTTATCCTGGGTATCAGAACGGTGTCGCAGTCAATGTCAACCCCGTTAAAGAGATAGGAATTTACGTCGCGCTGTTGTCCGGCGTCTGGGATGTGAACGATACGGATGTGAAAAGCCCGGGTGTCGAAGTTCAACTGTCGCTGACCCCAACTGAGCAGATTACCGCAAAGGTCGGTTATGCGATGGACAAAATGGATGACTATTCACAAAGCGAACTCAATGCTTGGGCGCAATTCGCCCAGGGACCGTTGACCCTCGCTGGAGAAATTGACCTGTTGCAGAACTGGGGTGCTGATGGCAATAATGGTATACACTTCTTGGGATTGGCGAGTGTTTCGCTGGAAGATGCAATTTCAGCGCCGGTGGGTGTAACCGTCCGATTCAGTGGCATCAGTCTGGATGATGCGGACAGCTCCACAGAATTTACGTTCAGTCCATCTTATGCAGCAACGGATAACTGGTTACTTCTCGCCGAATTCAAACGGCGCATTGACGCCGAAGAGACAATCATTGCAGCCGAATCCCTTTTCACGTTCTAAATGACAACCTCGTAGACATAAAACGCTTAAGGAGATCACTGTATGTTTGGGTTTAAACCAAAATTGCGCAGTACCGTTACAATTAGTTTGCTACTTTTGGCTGTTGGCATGCTAGGCGTCACGCAGGTATATGCCGCGCATCATGAAGTAAAAATTGGGGTACTACACTCGTTGAGTGGAACCATGGCAATCTCTGAGACCTCTCTCAAAGACGTGGTCCTAATGGCGGTTGAAGAGATTAACGCGGAGGGCGGCGTGATGGGTAAGCAGATAAAACCAGTCGTCGTTGACCCGGCTAGTGACTGGGACCTGTTCGCTGAAAAAGCCAAGGCTTTGATCGTTAAAGAAAAAGTCGCAGTTGTCTTCGGCTGCTGGACCTCTGTGAGTCGGAAATCTGTCCTCCCTGTTTTTGAGGAGAATAACTCTCTGCTTTTCTACCCGGTTCAGTACGAAGGTGAAGAGCAGTCGCTTAACGTTTTCTACACTGCCGCGTCTCCAAATCAGCAGTTGGTTCCAGCGGCGGAATACATGATGGAAGAAATCGGGTCCAAAAAATTCTACCTTCTGGGAACGGACTATGTTTTTCCACGCACGGCGAACAAGGTGTTGAAAGCGTTCTTGAAGACGAAGGGTGTGCCCGATGAGAACATCGTCGAGGAGTACACACCGTTCCACCACCAGGATTATCAAACAATCGTAGGGAAAATTAAGACGTTCGCCGCGGGCGGCGACGCCTGTGTTCTTTCCACGATAAACGGCGACAGCAACGTGCCTTTCTACAAGGAGTTCGCCAACCAAGGGTTGACTTCGGACGACTGCCCGATTATGGCTTTCTCTGTCGCGGAAGATGAGTTGCGAGCGATGGATGTGCCGCCTCTCGTTGGACACCTCGCCAGCTGGAATTATTTCCAAAGCATAAATACGTCCGAAAACAAGCAATTCGTCAATAACTTCAAGGCGTTCTGCAAGCAGAATAATCTGCCCGGTGGCTCAGATCGGGTCACGGATGACCCGATCGAAGCCGCTTACTTTGGCGTATACGTCTGGAAGGCAGCTGTTGAGAAAGCAAAATCCTTCGATGTTGACAAGGTGCGAGAGGCTGTCTACGGCTTGGAATTTGACGCACCCGGCGGCAAGAAGATGATGCACGCAAACAACCAGCATACGCTCAAGCCGGTTTACGTCGGCGAAATTAAGAAGAACGCTCAGTTCAAGATTGTCTACAAATCAGACGGGTTAGTTTCGCCCGATTCCTACAGCATATATCTCCACCCGGACGGCAATTTCCCAGCACCGACCGGCGGTCCAAAGGCTAAGGATGGAGAGATGTAGCCGTTGAATCGACCGAAGAATAACTGAGCTTGTGCCCCGCCGTTAGATAGCGGCTCTTTAGCCAATGTCTAATGACATTTTAAGAGAGTTCGGAAAGCGTAAGGTGTCTTCGGATGCTTTACGCTTTCGAATTACATCTTGCAAATCGAACCTTCGCAAGATCAAAATCCTCCCACTTTCCTGCGAAGGCGATCTGAGGTCATCCCCATGCCGAAAGTCAATATCCTTTTCAAAACCCTCGCACTCTCTCTCTTACTACAACTCATCAGCGCTTCTTATATCCGTTCTGCTCGTGCGGACGATGGGTTCATCCGCTCTGAAATTCACAAACTCACCAGCGAAAACTCTCCTATCCGCAGAGCTGCTGTCATCGCGTTGGCACAAACCGGTGACATGCGCGTGGAGGCAATTCTCGAATCGTATAAATTGGGAGAGCTTTATCTCTGGAATGATACGGTCGTTCTCTGCAAAGAGATTATTGAGGACGAGGATTACAACGAATTCTGCCGTGTCTCAGACGTACTGACCGGTGAATCAATTTTGGATGCAAATGGAGAGCCGCATGAAATCCCGGTACAAGAACTTGAGGAGATTAGTCCAACGAGGTCAGAACGCAAACTCGCGAATAGTGGTAAGTTTCTTCTCAGGCTGTCATCTCCGGATCGCGAGGTCCGGATGTCGGGTGCTAAGAAATGCGGCGATCCACCGGGTATTGTCGAATCAGTACCCCAACTCCAGGAGATGTCAGAAAACGACCCGGTCAAAAAAATTCGGTATATCGCCAATGAAAGCCTGCTTCTCATCCGCTTAAACCAAACGTCCTTAGAACTAGACCCTCGTGCCCATCTTGAAATTGCCCGTGCGTTGGGAAACATGAATAGTATGCGAGGGCGACCGCAGCTGCAGGCACTGTTCCATGGACTGATGAAAGGCGCCAACGAAGCCAAACCAGCAAACGAAAATGCTACGAAAACGTACAGATTCGCGATTGACCAAATTGACGGTTATCAAGGTTTCGTGGGGGGCGTCGGCAATATATTTCGTGGGCTTTCGCTCGGATCTGTTCTCATCCTCATGGCGCTAGGACTTGCGATTACCTTCGGTCTGATGGGAGTCATCAACATGGCGCACGGCGAATTGATGATGATTGGTGCTTATGCGACCTTTGAAATGCAAAGATTGTTCGGCCATACACCTGACAACCTATCCGACTGGTACTATGTCGCCGCACTCCCTGTAGCGTTTCTGACAGCGGCTTTGGTAGGCTATCTCATGGAGATGTTGGTCGTTCGTTACCTGTACCGACGTCCATTGGAGTCGCTTCTAGCAACATGGGGGATTGGGCTTGTCCTGGTTCAACTTGTCCGCATTCGATACGGCGATAACATCGGTGTTAACGCCCCAACTTGGGCACGTGGGGGACTTGAAATTATGCAAGATCTCATCCTTCCCTACAGCCGTTGCTTTATTATTGTCCTGTGCGGCTTGTGCGTACTGCTAATCTATTACCTGATGAACTACACCAAGCTGGGCTTGCGGATGCGAGCGACGATGCAGAATCGGAATATGGCAAGCAGTGTGGGAGTGAACACACAGCGCGTGGACCGCTATACGTTTGCCTTCGGCTCCGGCATTGCCGGAGTAGCGGGCTGTGCTTGGACGCTTATCGGCGGCGTCACACCGGATATGGGACAGACCAATTTCATCATCGATTCGTTTCTCGTCGTTGTTACCGGAGGTGTGGGTGAACTTATCGGCGTTATCTGCGCTGGACTGGGCATTGGCGTGCTGACGAAAGTGATTGAACCGACGCAAATCGGTTCTTTCGTTGTCGGTGCGATTTGGGCAAAAATCATACTCCTGTTTCTCATTGTCGCATTCATCCAGTTTAAGCCCGCAGGTCTGTTTGCACCGAAAGGCAGGCTCAGCGATGTTTAGAAACACTGTGACTGTGCAGTCAAGCAATCGAGGTAATGATGAAGCGGAGTTCCTATCTATCCGGACAAATAGACTGAGATTAAAGATGGAAAATGGGGCAACCGGGGGACGGTCAATTCTTGTCCAGCGCTATGTTCCGTGGGCGCTACTTTTAATCGGCTTAGTCATCATCCCGCTGCTATATTACACAGGGCTAATTACCATCGGAACAGTGAACATGCTCGGTCGGTACATGGCATTTGCGATTGTCGCAGTGGGGCTCGATCTCATCTGGGGCTATACTGGCATACTTAGCCTCTGTCAATCCTTCTTCTTCGCGTTGGGTGGCTACGCGATGGGGATGTATTTGGCACACCACGGCGGTCCGGAGGGAATCATAGACGCCAATAACTGGAAAATCCCCGCCTGCCTGTATGTCGTTTTTCCCTACAAAGTCGGCGAAGCACCAGGGGACGCTTTGGTTCCATGGTTCTGGAAGCCCTTCTACACGCTTCCGGTCACCACGCTCCTAGGTTTAATCATCCCAGGGTTAGCCGCTATGGCAATCGGTTATTTCGGGTTTCGGAGCCGGGTTCGCGGGGTCTACTTCGCTATTCTGACACAGGCAATTACGGTGGCAGGGTGGTTGGTGTTCTGCATGAACAATATGAAACTATGCGGCACGAACGGACTGACCCGGTTTGATCGAATTGCGGGGTTCAAATTAACAAGCCCTAATGTCAAAGTGAGTCTGTATATCCTCACCCTTCTCTCGCTTGTTGGCGTCTACGCCCTTTGTCGATACGTCGTTAAATCTCGCTTAGGGCGCGTCCTAATCGCCATTCGAGATGATGAAACTACTTTGCGTTTTTCGGGTTATAAACCCTACATCTATAAGCTATTCGCATTTGTCCTTGCTGGCATGATTGCCGGGCTAGGTGGTATGCTTTACGCGCCCCAGATGGGAATTTTTACGCCGACGAACATGGTGGCGAGTGCGTCAATTTTGGTTGTTGTCTGGGTCGCAGTTGGCGGGCGCGGCTCCCTTTCCGGCGCGATTCTCGGCGCGTTAGTGGTAAATCTACTTTATAACTTTTTTACGTCTGAGAAGAACTTCCTCCTGTTTGTCTGGAAGGCAGAATATTGGCAGTTTGTCTTGGGCGGGCTATTCATTGGGGTTGTGCTCGTGTTCCCCGGTGGTTTGATTGATCTGTGGCGCCGCTTAGTGGGTACTGCGAGATAAGATTCAAAAGCGAGAAAGGGGAAACCTCCTCTACCCTGGGTAGGGGTCACAATTGTTCAGAAATGTCAACATCGATACCATTCAGTAATGGATAGGAAAAACCGGTTTTATTATGGACCAAGCCCAACGAATCGCAGAATATAAAGAGTACAGCCCACGAGCCAGTCGATTATCCGAAGAGAGATTCCTGCTCTTTCTCGAAGGCGTTACCGCTGTCTTTGACGGTTTCAAAGCGTTAGACATAGAGGCATTGGGAATTGAACATAACGAACTCCGTGTCATTATTGGTCCCAATGGGGCGGGCAAAACAACGCTCTGCGATGTCGTAAGTGGCAAAACTCGACCGACATCCGGATATGTCTTTTTCGATGGCGCCGATATTACCCATCAGACGGAAGAGGCGATTGCGTTGCGGGGAATCGGCAGAAAATTTCAGACGCCGACCGTTTTCGACAGCCTTACGACCTACGAAAATATGGAACTCGCCCTACCAGGTCACTTCCATTTGTGGCCCAACTTGTTTGGAGATACAACGAAAGCCCAGCAGGAGCACATGTTGGAGATTCTAGAACGTGTGGGGCTTGCGGATGCGTTAGACCTTGAAGCCAAATACTTGAGTCATGGACAACGTCAGTGGTTGGCAATTAGCACGCTCATCCTATCGGACCCCAAATTGCTTCTCGTTGATGAGCCTGCCGCCGGGTTAACGGATACCGAAACGGCATTGACTGCTGAACTCCTCCTCGAATTGAAGGGCGACCACACGCTTATCGTCATCGAACACGATATGGATTTTGTACGCCAACTCGATTCATTCGTGACCGTGCTGAATGAAGGGGTTATCATGGCGGAAGGGCCTATGCAAGAGGTTCAGCAAAACGAACAGGTCATTGAAGCGTATCTGGGCAGATGAGCAGTTATGCGGTTAGAACCTGATTCAGAGTAGGTATTGATTTATTCGTACGGCTCTGCTATAATAATTCTGCCAAACGCAATCGAACGTGGTAAATGTGTGACACGCTTTCACGAATAGAGCCACTTTTACCACACCTGACTACGGACCTCACCGATATAAACCCTTTTTTTCAAAGCCGTAGCCTTTCCTTGTTGGGACATCTAGGTATGTCTGTCCAGAAGCCAGATACCTGGTATTCAGTACGATGAGTTTTCCCTATTAAACTGAAATTACGCAACAGTCCACTCATTTTGCGTCGGTCCTATTGGAGAGATTGAATCTCTCAAAACCCAAGGATATAAATCTGTTTGGGGCCAAATTGCTAACAAAATTGATTTGTCGTAATTTCAAGAACTTTGGAGATGTAGAAGTCGAATTGGGGAATCCCGTCGTTTTTATTGGCCCGAATAACTCTGGTAAAACCACAGCTTTGCAGGCACTTGCGCTGTGGGATATTGGTCTCAAACGTTGGAACGAAAACCGTAAAGGGAAGCCAAATCCAGAAAAGCGCCCGGGCGTGGCTATCAACCGACGCGATCTCATTTCCCTCCCGGTGCCAAATGCAAGGTTGCTTTGGCGAAATTTGCAAGTCCGAGATACTCACAGAATCGATGGCAGGCAACAGACACAAAACGTCCGTATGGATATTATTGTTGAAGGCGTTACGGCTAATAGGCAGTGGGAGTGCGGTTTGGAATTCGATTATGCCAATCAGGAATCCTTTTACTGCCGGCCCCTCAGATTACCAAGAGAGGGTGGTAAAGCGTTGCAGCGAATGTCTGTACCTGAAAAGGCGGCGAATCTTGATGTTGCCTTTCTTCCACCGATGTCGGGACTTGCCTCAAATGAAACACGCCTTGATCCAGGGGCGATCAATGTCCGTGTTGGAGAAGGGAGGACCGCAGAGGTCCTCCGCAATCTCTGCTATCAGATTTTACACGATCAAAAAAATATTGAAAAATGGGAAACAATCTTCCAGCAAATCCGAGAACTATTCGGGGTTGAACTTGATGAACCGATTTATATTGTAGAACGAGGGGAGATTGAGATGAGCTATCGGGACAAATCGGGGATTTCTTTCGATCTTTCCTCATCGGGACGTGGGCTTCAACAAACGTTACTTCTTCTCGCATATATTGTTGCACATCCAGGGTCAGTTCTTTTGCTGGATGAACCTGATGCACATCTTGAGATACTTCGGCAAAGGCAGATTTATCAGACACTGACAGAACTCGCCACGCAACATGACAGTCAAATCATTGCCGCTAGCCACTCCGAGGTCATTCTAAACGAGGCAGCCGAGCGTGACGTCGTCATTGCCTTTCTCGGGTCACCCCATCGCATTGATGACCGTGGGAGCCAAGTTTTGAAGTCGCTGAAGGAGATTGGCTTTGAGCAATATTACCAGGCGGAACAGACGGGCTGGGTACTCTATCTTGAAGGTCCCACAGACCTGGCAATTTTACGGGCGTTTGCTGAAAAACTAGAGCACCGCACGAAGGATATATTCGAACGTCCATTTGTACACTACGTTGGAAACCAACCACAGAAAGCCCGTGACCACTTTTATGGATTGCGCGAGGCGAAACCCGATTTGGTTGGATTCTGTCTCTTCGATCGGATTGAGCCCGAACTTCAGATGAACCCCGTATTAAAGGAGTATAAGTGGAAGCGGCGTGAGATTGAAAATTACCTATGCCAGAAAGAGGTGTTGATGGCATGGGCGAAGGGCGAAGGTGAACAACAGACGGGAGGTCTGTTGTTCGCTAATCAATGGGTATCAAAAATGGAAGAGGCAATTGCAGAAATTGAAGATGCCCTGATGACACTCTCTAAAGGGTTGCCCTGGTCCCCGGATACCAAAGTAAGTGACGATTTCCTAAATCCGCTCTTCGATTCCTTTTGCAAGAAACTGGGATTAGAGAATCTGATGCTAAAAACCAATTATCACACTCTTGTCCAATATGTTCCGTCGGACATGATTGACCCAGAAGTATCAAACGTGCTTGACGGCGTTTTCAAGATAGCAAACCAAGCGGTTCCGATGACCGATGTGTGAAGTTCAGCAAAACGAAGAGGTCATTGAAGCGTATCTCGGACGATAGAACCAAGAAAACAGGCGGGCAAGAACAAAGGTGAAATTAGTTCAGAGGTACAGAGGCTCCTCAAGATTTACGTTTTACGCATTACTCATTACGCATCACGTATCACCAACATCATGCTAACAGTCTCAAATCTCTCATTCTCATATGGAGAAGTCCAGGTGTTGCGGGGGGTAGATATTTACGTGCCCGCCGAGACAATTGTTTCTATGATGGGACGAAACGGTGTGGGCAAAACCACGCTGATGAACAATATCATCGGACTGCTCAAACCGTCGTCCGGCTCTATTAAGATCGAAGCGCGCGAACTCGTGGGTGTTGCAACACACCGACGGATTCGCGCTGGATTGGCTTACGTGCCGCAGGGACGGATGATCTTTCCAAAACTGACCGTTGAGGAAAATTTGAGGGTTGGGCTCTCGGCACGGGCGGACAAAAAGACACAAATCCCGGATGAGATATATGAACTCTTCCCAATTCTCAAAGAGATGGGAAGCCGGATGGGCGGCGACCTTTCCGGAGGACAGCAGCAACAGCTTTCCATTGGACGCGCCCTAGTTACCGATCCGAAGGTTCTCATCCTCGACGAACCCACCGAGGGCATCCAACCGAATATCATTCAACAGATTGGGACGGTGCTTCGACAATTGGTTGAAAACAGAAAGCTAACAATTCTTATCGTTGAACAATACCTCGATTTTGTTAGGGAATTCTGCCAGCAGTTTTACATTATGAACCGTGGCGAGATTGTCGCGCACGGTGAAACCGACTCGCTCAACCAAAACATGATTCGGGAGTACCTCAGCGTTTAAGATGTCACGCATCAACTCTACCGCCGGGCGCCACGGCGAACTCAAGCTCGCCTTCGCACAACGAAACGGAGATACTGTGTTGGCGGAAAGTTTCTTTCGGGTGCCGTTACAGGTGATGAAGCCGCGTTACGACGTGTCGGGTTGTGCTTGTGTATACCTATTAAGTCCAACGGGGGGGATAGTCCAGGGCGACGACTACCAGATTGAGATTGCCCTCGCCGCTAACACTCACGCAATTCTGACGACGCAAGCGGCGACGAAAGTTTACGCCATGCCCACCCAGGGCGCAGCGCAATCTATGCGAATTCAGGTCGGGAAAGATGCACTCTTTGAATACCAGCCCGATTCAACAATCCTATTTCAAGATACGAACTTTAGTCAACATATCTCCCTCTCTCTAGAGCGTGGGGCAAAGGTTGTCCTGCAGGAAATTATCATGCCGGGACGATTGGCACGAGGCGAATCGTTGGTGTTTACACGCTATCAGAGTCGCGTTGAGGCTTCGGATTCGGAGGGGTTGCTGCTTTATGACGCATGCTGCCTCCAACCGGATCGCCAACCTTATCTCACCAAACTAGGCGTGTTAGAGGGATATACCTGCTGGGGAAGTTGGTATCTAATCGGCGATTTTGAAATGCCCGAGTGGGAGTTGCTTTGTGAATATGTCGAATTGCTGCTCAATCAGCCTTCAAAATCGTCCGGCGGATTATCTCAACTGCACCGGGGCGGCATCGCTATCCGGATGCTCGCTCACAACGCAGGAACGATTCATTCTGCCTTTCAGACGATCTGGAATTGGCTGAAGATAGAATATTTCGGACTCAAAAGAGTTGATCTGCGAAAGTATTAAACTCGGAGGATATGATTCGTGAACCTAACGCCCCGTGAACAAGAAAAGCTAATTATCTACGTCGCGGCACAGCTTGCCAAAGATCGGCGGGCACGTGGTTTAAAACTCAACTACCCTGAATCGGTCGCCATCATCACCGCCGAAATCTTGGAGGGCATCCGTGAAGGGAAATCGGTCGCAGAATTGATGCGGTACGGCACCACTCTACTGAACCACGACGATGTGATGGAGGGTGTGCCGGAGATGCTGCACGAAGTGCAGGTTGAGGGCACATTCCCCGATGGCACGAAGCTCGTCACTGTCCACGATCCGATTCGGTAAGAATGAACAGTTAAGGAGTAAGAAAGATGATTCCCGGAGAATACATACTTGCAAAGGACGACATTATTGCCAATGTTGAACGCAATACCGCCGAGTTGACCGTTGCCAATACCGGCGACCGACCCATACAGGTCGGATCGCACTTCCACTTTTTTGAGGTCAACGCCGCGCTCCAATTCGATCGGGAGAAAGCGTTCGGCATGCGGTTGAACATCCCGTCAGGCGTCGCTGTCCGCTTTGAGCCGGGCGATGAAAAAACGGTTACGCTCACAGAATTAAAGGGCAAACGAATCGTGCACGGATTGAACAATCAAATTAATGGACCGCTTGATGAAGCGTAAAGGAAAGGACAATGCCACTCAACATCCCACGACGCACCTACACAGATATCTACGGACCGACCGTCGGCGATAAAGTTCGACTTGCGGACACCGAGCTATTTATAGAAGTCGAGAGAGATTATACAACCTACGGCGATGAGTCGAAATTTGGAGGCGGCAAGACACTACGCGACGGCATGGGACAGATGCCCGGTGCTACTAGCGCGGAAGGCGTCCTCGATCTCGTCCTGACCAATGCGCTAATCTTGGACCATTGGGGAATCGTCAAGGCGGATATTGGCGTGCGTAACGGAAAAATCGTCGGGATTGGCAAGGCGGGGAATCCGAACATTATGGATGGCGTCAGCGACGGTATGATTGTCGGTGCAGGAACTGAAGTAATCGCCGCTGAGGGTATGATTGTGACGCCAGGTGGACTTGATGTCCACATTCATTTCATTTGCCCCCAGCAAATTGACGAAGCCCTCTCATCGGGCGTGACGACGATGATTGGCGGTGGGACGGGACCAGCAACTGGCACCAACGCCACCACCTGCACCCCTGGCACGTGGAATATCGAGCGAATGCTCGAAGCTGCTGAGGGGTTCCCAATCAATCTTGGTTTTCTGGGAAAGGGTAACTCATCGCTGCCGGAGTCCCTTAATGAACAGATTGAGGCGGGGGCGTTGGGGCTGAAACTCCACGAGGATTGGGGAACAACGCCCGCTGCGATCGACTGCTGTCTATCCGTCGCCGATAAATACGATGTGCAGGTCGCCATCCACACCGACACGCTCAACGAGGCGGGGTTTGTCGAAGACTCGATTGCCGCATTCAAAGGAAGAACCATTCACACCTATCACACCGAAGGCGCAGGTGGTGGACACGCGCCGGACATAATCAAAGTCTGCGGTCTAAGCAACGTGTTGCCTTCCTCGACCAATCCCACACGACCGTTCACGGTCAACACCATTGACGAGCACCTCGACATGCTGATGGTCTGCCACCATCTCGATGCCTCGATTCCCGAAGACCTCGCCTTTGCCGAATCGCGGATTCGTCCGGAGACAATTGCCGCCGAAGATATTCTGCACGACCTCGGCGCCTTTAGCATGATGGCGTCCGATTCACAGGCGATGGGACGTGTCGGCGAGGTAATTCTTCGCACATGGCAGACTGCTCACAAGATGAAAGTACAACGCGGTCCTCTCCCTGACGACACGGGCGAAAACGACAACGTCCGAGCAAAACGGTACGTCGCCAAGTACGCAATTAATCCGGCGATTACCCACGGTATCAGTGACCATGTCGGATCGATTGAAGCGGGCAAACTCGCGGATATGGTGGTCTGGCATCCGGCGTTTTTTGGCGTCAAACCGCAATTGGTGCTAAAGGGTGGATTCCTCGTCTGGGCGGCGATGGGCGACGCAAACGCCTCAATTCCGACTCCCCAGCCAGTTCTAGGACGTCCGATGTTTGGCGCTTTTGGGCGCGTGCCGTATTCCGCGTCCTACACCTTTGTCTCACAGGCGGGGGTTGAGAGAGAGGTCGGCGTCCGTCTCGGTCTACAAAAGCCGACTGTTCCCGTGAAAAACTGCCGTGACTTGGACAAATCGTTGATGATAAACAATACCTACTTGCCGAAGATCGAGGTAAACCCCGAAACCTACGAAGTCCGTGCCGATGGCGAACTCCTCACCTGTGAACCCGCCGAAGTCCTTCCCATGACACAGCGTTACTTCCTGTTTTGAGGTCAATTTCCGCCACCTAGAATCTCTGCAGCGCAACTGTCCTCTGCCCAATCCCTACGCAATACTTGCATTTCACTCTAGATTCAACTATAATTAGCAGTAGGTTTCTGCACTCCAAGTGTAACTCCCCTGTGAAAATCAAGCGCTGTAAAAGCAAGTGTAAAAAGCCGGTCTACTCATAACTCAGCTGATTTCTTTCCCGCGTTAGGGTATTTAGGTTAAGGAGAAACTGGAAATGGATGACTCAATCCGACACTATGGAGAGAAATTGAGCTACGAAACAGATTCGTGGGACCTCAATGCAGCCATCCAAAATGGCGAGAAGATTGTCGTAATTGACACTCGCTCTCCCGAAGCGTTTGCCGAGGAGCATATTCCCGAAGCAGTCAATTTTCCGCATCGGACGATGAATCAAGAGACGACATCGCATTTTAATCGAAATGTTCTCTATGTTACCTACTGCGATGGCATCGGTTGCAATGCGTCAACGAAAGGCGCACTCAAGATGGCGCAGTTAGGATTTCGCGTGAAAGAGCTCATTGGCGGATTGGATTGGTGGGAGCGGGATGGTTACCCTACGGAAATTTCTGATGCAGGTTCAGTAACTATTGAATTCTGATTGTTGGAACAGGAAGAATGATCGAAAAAGAGGTCTTCATATACACTGATGGAGCCTGTCTCGGCAACCCGGGCAGGGGCGGATACGGCGTTGTGCTTTGTCATAATGGTAACCAGAAGCAATTATCTGGAGGATTCCGTCTCACAACAAACAATCGGATGGAAATCATGGCGGCAATCATCGGATTAGAGACGCTAAAACCCCCCTGCACGGTTACACTGTACACGGACTCAAGATACCTCGCAGATGCAATCACTAAAGGGTGGGCACGACGATGGAGAGCTAAAGGATGGTGGAGAACGGACAAAGAAAAGGCTTTAAATGCCGACCTGTGGTCAAAGTTGCTGAAATTGTGCGACCAACATACTGTCACATTTCGCTGGATAAAAGGACACGCAGGGCACGATTGGAATGAGATTTGTGATAAGCTTTCAAAGAAAGCAGCAAGTGCCCCTAACCTTCCTGATGATGATGGATACACTGTAAAGCCTAGAACAGGCGTAGAGAAAGCGAGTTCGCCTCAGTGTCTGCAATTGCACGGGAAAAATTATACTTGGGATTCGGTGACCTGGTACGAGACCGAGACACATCTAAAACCACCTGTGTCAGTGATCTCTGAGCTCAATAAGTGTTTGGTGCCTTTAATAGAAGAAGAAGATCAGCAAATCGACGATCCCCATGAATTGCTTAAACGCGCCAAGAAAGCACGGGACTCCAGTCAGTACGTAAGAGCGGAAGAACTTGCTCGGCGTGCGGTTAGATTGTCTCCTAATAACGCCGGTGCATTGGCTGTGCTATCGTCTTGCCTACGTACTCTAGGGAGGCCACAAGAAGCTCTTAGGGAAACAGATCGATTTGAGTTTACACGTTACGTACCATTGCTGAATACACGCGTGGCCGCACTATGTGACCTTGACAGATGGGAAGAGGCAAAAATTGTTGTTGACCGTGCGCTTGGTAACGGAATGGACAAAGCGAAATTCTCTGAAATTGTCAACCGAATAAAGGCAGCCAAACCTGAACTTTACAGCGAGTGATGGATTCAAGGACATGGTCCATAACAAGGCGTTGCAGGTTGACGACTTTAAGTGCGGATTTAACCATGTTTTCGAGGGGCGGCGCGTTCTGGTTCATCGAGCGTCATTTCACAGGAGAACAGAGTAATGACTGGAAAGATAGCTACATCTGCTGTCTATGTGACCGATCAGGATGCAGCTGTCCAGTTTTAGGGGAAACAAGTCGGTTTTGAAATACGTCGAGATCTACCCATGGGTCCCGAAGCGAGATGGATTGAAATGGCTCCACCAGACGCCGAGTCCGGTATCGTTATTTACCCAAAAAGCATGATGGAAGATTGGGCTGAACGAAAGCCATCAATGGTGTCTGAATGCGAAGATATAGGACAAACTCACAGGGAAATGACTGGGCGGGGTGTAGAATTTTTACAGGATCCTAAGGAAATGCCTTGGGGTATGTTCGCCATCTTTTTGGACCCCCAAGAGAATTGGTATGGGTTACAGGGAATGTCTAAATAAAACACCCTGCTTTCACTCACACTTCTAAAATTTGCGGCGCCACATTCATCACTTTGCCGACATCCAATTGTCGCCAATTCCCACCTCCGTCCGAAGGGGAACTCGCAACGCCATTGCACCATCCATTTCCTCACGCACAACGGCTGCGTGCGCATCAGCCAACGATTCAGGCGTTTCATATACCAACTCGTCGTGGATCTGGAGCAGTAGCTTCAACGGCAAACCGTCTAGATCAATACGGCGCTGCACGTTCACCATTGCCGCTTTGATTAGGTCTGCCGCGCTGCCTTGAACCACGGTGTTGAATGCTAACCGCTCGCCTTTACTCTGACGGTTCCGATTCGGCGAGTGAATCTCCGGGATGGCCCGACGCCGCCCGGTGAGCGTGCAAACGTATCCGTGTTCCAAGGCTTGCTGGATACATCGATGCAAGAATATCTCGATTCCCGGAAAGCGTTGCTTGTAGTCGTTAATCAGCGCCGTTGCAGTTTTCACATCCATGCCCTTGATTCGCCGAGCGAGCCCAAATGGGGATACTCCATAGATAATGCCGAAGTTTATTGTCTTCGCACGGTCGCGCTGTTCACGAGTGACGCTCTCAATCGGGACGCCGAATACCTGTGAAGCCACGGACGTATGGATGTCGAGTCCTCGCTCAAACACCTCGATCAAACCAGGGTCCTCACTGAAATGGGCGAGCAACCGGAGTTCAATCTGAGAGTAGTCAGCACAGATGAGTTTGTTGCCTTTCGGTGCTTTGAACGCCTTACGAAGTTGGCGTCCTACATCTGTCCGCACCGGGATATTCTGAAGGTTTGGTCCGTGCGATGCCAACCGTCCAGTGGCGGTGGTGAGTTGATGGAATGTGGCGTGAATGCGCCCTGTCTCCTTGTTCACAGCGTTCCGAAGTTGGTCAAGGTAAGTGCTTGTCAATTTTGTGAGTTGGCGATATTCAATGATAAGGCGTGGCACCGTCGTGTGTGGCTGATTCAGGTCCTCCTTCGCGGTCAGTCGCTCCAACACAGTCACGTCTGTTCCCCACCGACCGCTTTTCGTCTTTTTCACTGGCTCGAAACCCAGTTTGTTGAAGAGCACTTCCCCAAGCTGCTGTGTAGACTCCAGATGGAATTCGCCGCCCGCTAGCTCCCAAATCTCCTTTCGGAGTGCGTTGATTCGCTCGTTGATGGCTTCGCCTTGTCGCGCCAACTCCTCTGGATCGCAGACGACGCCGTTGAACTCAATCTCGGCAATAATCGGCGCGAGTGGAGATTCAATATCTCGCACAAGGGCGGTAATCCCCATCGCCTCCAACTTGGGTAGCAGGTGGTGATATAGGCGGAGCACGATGTCAGTGTCCTCCGAGGCATAGGTCGTAACCTGTCCCAGCGGAATTGTGTCGATGGCTCTCTCTTCCTCACCCTCCCCTATCACGTCAGCAATCGGAATCATCTTATAGTTCAGGTGGAGTAGGGCGACGGTATCGAGCCGGTGTCCCGGTTGTACCGGATCGATTAAGAGGCTGGCGAGCATCGTATCGAACACCACGCCGCGTATCTTTGCACCGTTCCGCAACAGCACATGTGCATCAAACTTTAGGTTGTGACCGCACTTGGGTAGATTGCTGTCCGCCAAAATCGGATTCAGGGCGTTTAAGACAGTTCCAGTATCAAGGTGTTCGCTCGGATTTGGAGAACGGACGGGGACGTAAACGCCGTGTCCGGGCTTCCATGAGAAGCTCAAACCGCAGAGTGCTGCGTCTCGCGCCAAACCGGTCGTCTCCGTATCAACGCTGAGGATTGGCTGAACACGGAGCATCGCCACAAGTTCCTCCAACTGCCGCTGTGTCGTGATTGCGGTGTAGTCGCTTGTGCTGGCAGTTTCGTATTCGCCTTTTTCCAGAATCGCTGTCGTTTGCTCCTCCAAAACTGCGACGCGCTCCTTTCTTGTTTTGGACGTGGGCGTCTTTGCGGAAACTATGACGTCGGTGCCGGTGGTAAGTTGCTCCAGCTCTTTCCGATACCGATTAAAGCCCAACTGCTCAAATAGTAGCACAAGTTTCTGGCGGTCAATTGAGTCGACTCGCGCTTGTTCCAGTGAAAATGGGAAATCGGCGTCGCGCTTCAGTGTTACAAGGGTACGTGAAAGGGGCAGATGAGCACGCGCCTTCTCTATATTTTCACGACGTTTGCCCTTAACCTTGTCAATATTCTCGAAAATGCCGTCAATCGATTCAAAGTCTTGTATCAGCTTGGCGGCGGTTTTGAGCCCAATGCCCTCTACACCGGGTACGTTGTCCACCTTATCGCCCATCAAAGCGAGCACATCGACAACCTGCGTTGGCGTGATTCCCTTATCCTTTTGAAGCGATTCCACATCAATGGTCGCGTCAGTATGGATATCAAACATCGTGACGCGATCGCCGAGAAGCTGCTCAAGATCTTTGTCTTTAGAGACGATGCGGATGCGGAGGTCGTCGCGCGAGCGATCGTCGAGGATGCGCTGGGTAATCGTAGCGATGACATCGTCCGCTTCTAGCCCCGGTACACCGATGATGGGGATGCCAAAGAGCTCGGTTACCTCTTGAATTCGAGGAATCTGTGCGATTAAATCATCCGGGGTAGTTTCACGTGTGCCTTTGTACTCGTCATAGAGGTCATCGCGAAACGTCTTCCCCGGCATATCCATCGCCGCTACGACATAGTTTGGGCGAAACTGAGAGAGGAGTTTGATCAGCATGCCTGTGAAGCCGAAGACAGCGTGGGTCGGTTCCCCGGTAACAGAACTGCGTAATCCGCCGCGAATAGCGAAGTACGCACGGAAAATCTGGGCGTGTCCATCAATTAGATATAAGGTTTCAACCGGTTCATGTTCCGATTCCATGTTCGTCTCCTTCAGTGACTTTAACCATCATAGCGCATCTAACAGCCTTTTCGCTTGAGAATTACTTGACACTTTGCTACAATCTGCTAAGGCTGAAATAATCGAAGTGAGCGAAGAGTCCATCCACTCAGAAACCCATCAAGGTTTCAAAGGGAGTCAATGAATTTGATTTTCTGCCTAAAGGGTATTTTAACCGAATTGTCTCTATTATACAACCCACAAAGCTCCGCCCTGTTTCGAACATTCAACACCGATGAGCGAGAGAGCTCTGACAATGTATTAGGTGTACGCTAGATGAAGAACGAGCCCAAAAAAGCCATACTGGATAACTTCTTTTATAAAAAAATTGAGGTGCGCATAGGCCAGATGTTCGGCTATCCCGCATATTACGTAGGCCGTTCGATGTTTGCTTGCCTTTACGAAGGAAAGGTAGGGCTAAAGCTACCTGATGCGTCGGCAAATGAAGCGAGGGGAAAGAAAGAAATCACAGATTTTCAGCCTTATAGAAAACCTAAAATGCGGGAATGGATCCAATTTGAATTCGATTCGGAGGGAGAATTATGCCTGCACAAAAACCTCATAGATACCGCGATAGAGTATGCAAAAACGAGAAATCGCAAAAAATGAGGAGCCGTCTTCGAAGAGATTTTGGTTGGATGTGATTGCTGCTTTAGGGATTGAACCGCTAAGTCGCAACAAAGAAAAAAGGGCTGCGCAACAAATGGCAGACCCTCTTCTTATTGACAGTATGTAAATCTTAAGGTTCAGGGGAGCTGAACGAAAACACTGTCTTTACCCGGCACGGCTTCATCATTTACCTTGCTGTGGCATGCATGGCATCCGACGCCTCTTTGTGCATTGATGTCGCCAGCAACACCGATGAACGCAGCATCCGCTGAATCGCGCTGATACTGGATGTACTTCCAGCCGTTGTGGTCAGCGTACATCGTATCGTCCACCTTCCACATGACCGCGACACGCCGGACGAAGCTGTTTTCCTCGTCCATGATGTCCTTGACAATCGTGGTTCCGCTATGAAAGGTTTGCTCGCTCGTGTCTTCCAGGGTTTCGACACCCGTTGAGTTGATATAGACGGTTCTAGTTCCCAGCCCATGTGCGCTTCCACTGTCCTGTGGCACTTCAAATTCCGCGGGCGGCGCACCAAGCTCAACAGCTCTCCAGGACTCGTACCCGGTTATGTCTGACGGTAGACCTTCTGCCAGCATTTCGTCCCCATCATCCTCCGAATCGCCACAAGCAACGAAAACAACATATCCAATCAAGATCGTAATCAGTGCACTTTGTCGATTTAGCATCTCGAATCCTCCTTCCTGTTTATTTTGAGGCAAAGACCTCGTTGTTGTCAATCCGCTCCTACAAGTTGAACATTCTCACTGCCGTAGTTATCGACTTTCATGGATTCTGTAGAGCAGAACCAAGCCATTTTTAACTTACGTTCGCAATCCGTAGATTGGGGCTTGACTTTTTCTTGACAAACGGCGGATAGTATACAATATGTGTTAGTTGAAGTCAACCGCAAATCCATTCACTAATTTCAATCGCCTACCCAACCATGTGTCCCGGAGGAGCACCTCGTGCGGACGCACCATCCCCCAAATCCCGCGGTTGCCGCATCTCCAACTATATTCTTGACTCAACTTCTACTGTGAGACCGTATGTTGGGTTGAACAGCGATCCATGGTCAACGGCACGTAGCCGTTGACATTCGAGCAAAACCCAACACCTGATAATAAGCACGTTGGATAGATTGAGTGTTGGGTATCATTATAAGATCGTAAAAAGACGGAGTTGTTGAAAGCCAGAGGCTCTCTTGCCGTTAATAGAGATTCGTTTTAACCGTTCAACCCAACCTACACCACTTCAAAGAGTTCCGTCTGTAAGCCTGCGAACTGTGCGCCTTTGCATTAGTGTGTCAACAGACAATTTACTTTTTCTGTTGACAGGTTTTTTTGTCTTTGCTAGACTTTGTATACTCCTTACAGTGGCAGGATGCGACTCGCCGCCCGGTGATGCCTGTCGCTCCCCATCGCAGGGGATTTAGAGGAGGGGAGGAGTTCCCAATAATACAATCGAGCACTATACAGCGTGGCAACGTTTACCGTTGAGATGTACAGATAAGGTCTGCCTGTCGAACACTTCCTTTGGTCCTGATGAAAAGGGACGGAAAGTTCAATCATCCACTTGATGGCAGGACCTCCATAGATGCGAGTGTCTTCTCACCAGTTGTGTTGGACAAGTAAAATCGGAATAGTTTATGGAAGTTATGTATTCAGATCAGGAGATCGCGGAGTTGATGCGGGAAAGCAAGGTTTTACCAAATGATTGGCGCATCCAAGTTTACAAACACGAAAAGTTGATTGTCGAGGGTAACAACGGAAACACATTCTGCATTAGGATCAGACAGAACAACGTCAACCCGTTAGATTTTTCAGTCATCTTAACAGTTTGTGTTCCTTTGTCAAATCAAGATTTTCGACTCCGTCGTTACAACGGGTCGACTAGCCCGCACAACAACCCAATTGAAAAAGAAGAAGTTGTTGGGTTTCACATTCACTTCGCGACGGAGCGGTATCAACTGAAAGGGCTAGATGAGGAGACCTACGCAAACCAAACTACCCAATACTGCGACCTCGATAGCGCACTACAGTGTTTGCTTGATGATGCCAATTTTGAAGAACCGCCACAGTTACAGCTGAATCTCTTTTAGGAGGCGTGAGCAATGTCCATTAATACCATAGAACAAGACTTTATTGATAAAGTCTCGGCAAAGGTTAGGCTTTCAGCCGATGGCAAAGAGCGCTTCCGTGTGTTAACTCCGTTCCAATTTGAGGACGGCGATCAATTGGTCATCGTCTTGAAAAAGCTAGGCGGGCGGTGGGTATTGTCTGACGAAGCGCATACCTACATGCACCTTACCTACAAAATTGATAAGAATCTTCTCTATGACGGCAACCGCCGACAGATTATCTTAAAAGCACTTTCGATGTTTGAAGTTGAAGAGCACAATGGAGAATTAATACTTGATGTGTCAGCTGGGCGTTACGGTGACGCACTCTTTGGGTTTGTCCAAGCACTTCTCAAGATAACTGACGTGTCATACCTGTCGAGGGAACAAGTTCAATCCACATTTATGCAAGATTTCCGTGCACTGTTGTATGACAGGGTGGATGAAACACGCATGACTTTTGAATGGTACCATATAGATCGCGATCCTCAAGGAAACTACAAAGTAGATTGTCGAATTAACGGGATGCCTCAACCTCTTTTCGTGTATGCCCTTGCCAATGACGATAGGGCTCGCGATGCTACAATCGCGTTGCACCAGTTTAAGGAATGGGAACTCTCCTTTACTTCTATGGGTATCGTCAAGGATGCAGGTTCTGCGACTCGCAAGGTGTTAACGCGCTTCCGCGATGTGTCCGATGAGTGCTTTATCGACATTGGCGAGAGCTACGAGAATATTGGAGAATATTTGGAGGTTAACATCTGACCCTGCACAAAAGGAGTTGAAAAGAAGCACTGTAGGTTGAATTTGAGTACAATCCAGAATGGTACTGACAAGTTCCTGTGGGCGGTGGCAGATGGATTGAGAGCAAACTCACTGCTCTGAGCATCTGAGTATTCTATACCCGTCTTGGATTTGATATTCTTACGGTATGCGAACCACAAATTCACGCAGACAGAACTCGAAGTCAGTCGAGAACCGATGAACACTGAGATAACTATCCGCGAAATCCGCGATTCAGACAGTCACTGTTAGAAGATGTGCGCGGGATGACACGAGGATTGTGTAGTGGGCGGTGTGAACAGTCAGAATTAAGACTCTCAGTAAATTAAACGGCAACGGATAGCATCAATCCTGTCAATCCAGATTCAGACAGTATGCGGCGATGATTTTGGAGACCGTGGTGTGATTCGTACAAAAAAAATTAAGCATCTACCGATAACGATTATTGACGGAGATCGATCCAGCAGGTATCCAAAACGAAGTGAATTTCGAGAGAAGGGAGTCCTTTTCCTCAACACGACCAACATCCTACAAAATAGATTGGATTTGACTGAAGCGAATTTCGTCTCCCCAGAAAAATTCGATGAAATCAAAAAAGGACGGCTTCAACGTCTTGATATTGTGATGACCACACGCGGAAGCATCGGAAAGGTGGCACTATTTGATTGCGAGCCTCCAAAGGGGTTAATCAATGCACAGATGCTTATTCTGCGAGCTGATGGGGAGATAATCGATCGAAAATATCTGTTCTACCAGACTTGTAGTGAGGATTTTCAAGCAAAGCTGAAAAACTTTGCTTCGGGTTCAGCACAACAACAGATTCCGATTATAGATCTCAAGGAAGTTGAAGTTGCGGTTGCCGATTTGCCCGCCCAACGCCAAATCGCCGCAATCCTCAGTGCCTACGACGACCTCATCGAAAACATCACCCGTCGCATCAAAATCCTTGAAGGCATGGCGGCTACAATCTACCGACAATGGTTCGTCGAATTCCGCTTCCCCGGACATGAAAACGTCCCGATGGTAGAGTCAGAGTTGGGCTTAATCCCGCAGGGGTGGGAGGTAATGCAGCTCGGTGAAATGTGCCATGTGTTAATGGGTCAGTCTCCGATATCTGAGTTCTATAATGAGACCGGGGAGGGTCTACCATTCCACCAAGGAGTTACAGACTTTGGGAACCGATTCGCAACAGATCGGATTTATTGCACTGTTGAAAATCGCATTGCGATGACAGGAGACATCCTATTTAGCGTTCGTGCTCCCGTTGGACGAATCAACCTCGCAAACAGCAAGATAGTGATTGGTCGTGGGCTTTCTGCAATCCGTAGCAAAAGCGGGAATCAAGCGTTTATGTTTCAACAATTGCAAGATAAATTCCGAGAGGAAGACACAATGGGCAGCGGAACCATTTTCAATGCAATCACGAAAGGGGATCTGTTGGGGATTCAACTCCTAAAACCAACAAAATTAATAATAGCTGACTTTGAGGAAATTGTCGAACCAATCTTTTCTCAATTGGCAAACTTAACACTGAAAAACGCCAACCTCCGCCAAACCCGCGATCTCCTGCTCCCCAAGCTCATCTCCGGTCAGCTCGACGTATCCAAACTTGACATTGACATCGTAGGGAATATAACCTGACACTAACAGAGCCGAGGCGATTGAGTATACCGTTGTAGCACATCACTTTGAAAATATGAAATTTTCATAGTAACATTTTTCCCAAAATTCGGCTTAACCCGTGCCCCACATAGGTTTAGAGGTATTTTTGTCGGCTCTCTTTTCTGAGTTTACTATGAAAACTATGAAATTCTGTTACTAAAATCGCAGATCGCGTCCCCGTTTTGCCGGGCTTACAACACCGAAATAGCACTGCGGGAAACGATTATCTTTCGCATAAAACACTGATGTTTTGCTAGATATTTTCGATTTAGGTCGCCAATCTCACAGCAAACACAAGAACTACTGTATCTTGCACGAGGGGAAAAAAGAAAATCTCATCTCCCTCTGCGATGAAGTGGAAGACTGAAAGCCGCCCTTTTTTATAGACTGTAATTACTGTAGTTTCGCCACAAACAATGCCCGGACAAAAGGCGCTCTGACTTGACATCCTCTCGCTCCCCCTAAGCAAGGGGGAGGACTCTCCGACGGATGCAGCAACGTGCGTAAATCATCATGGTGGCTCATACAGTTTTTGCCCAAAACTCGGTTTCTTTGCACGCTGTCTTCGCATGAACGAACCTTTTTCGATTTCGGAGGCACATAGGATACTCATGGACAAGTTCGAGCAGCAAATAAGGGAACTCACCGAAGAGATTAACGGTCAGTATCCCCGACCATGGATGACCGACATGAAAGATCCAACGTTAGCCGAAGTGTTCATCGTTGGCTATAATCCAGCAACCGCATATCGTGCAGATTGCGTAGATCATGAACGTTTCATTGATTCACTCTTCAATAGAAACGGAGAAGAATGTAGGAAGTTCTACACCGAGATAACAAAGTTAACTCCAACTAGAGATAACATTGAGATGTTTGCATCTAAACTCAAGAAGGTCGGCGTACGCTCGATACTTGAGACAAATGTAATTTGCTACGGAGCCAAGAGGAAAAAAGACTTTCGCCTTCCACAGCATGTCGGTGGGAAAAAACGCGGAAAAGAGATATTTCGTACATTGGTAACAGAAATCCGATCGAAAGCTATCATCCTTCATGGGGTGGGGGTTTGCAAAGAATTTCGGCGTTCATTCAATCTGCCATCACTTCCAGATCCGCCCCAGACAAGGGATAAGTTCGTACAAAAAGAATTGGATTAGACTCTCAACTGGGTCTGAGAACGCAACTATTCGTTATCCCCTCGTTGGCGTTGCCTGGATTTCAGAACTGGCAGTACAGCCCGCTTGAGTCTTTTTGTAATTGGGCTGATGAATACCTAGACGAGGTATCAAAAAAAGTGCCCCAAGTCGTTGGACTGGGGGACTGACGACGTCAATCTAAAAACATGCCTAATTGAGCTTCGCTTTTAGCCTTCTCAGTGCGATAAAGGCAGCGTCATAATCTGGCATTTCGTACAAGGCGCGTTTGTAGCTAGCTACGGCTTTATCCCACTCCAACCGATGTTCCCACACTCGCCCAAGGTTCATATGCGGATATCCCCGCGGTTCATATCGAGAGGCATGGGTTGCCTGTTCTAGCCAGGGAATTGCGGCGTCGTATTCGCCCATTTCAATCAGATATACGCCGATGTCGTTGTATGGGTTGCCGAAATCCGGGTCAACCCGAATGGCTTTTCGACACTCCTCAATAGCATCTTCGACGCGCCCCATCATGCTATAGGTCCATCCGAGATAGGTGTGCGCCTCAGCAGTCGGGTAAAGTTCAATGGATTGTAGATACAACACAATCGCATCGGAAAATTCGCCCTTCTGCTGATGTTCTAAAGCATCCTGCCAGTAGAACAGCGACTGTTCTCTTTTGTTAGCAATTTCATCGTCGTATATGTTAAGTCTATCTTCACTTTTCTTGACAGTGTAGACTCGGTCGTTATCTTTATCGATGATCGACCATTCGTCATCTTCCTTTTCAATCGAAACCTTGACATTCCTAGAGAGAACAATCTGGTTCCTTTTAAACGCTTGGCGTAGATTCTCTGGGAGCACCCCACGGTTTAAATCGGTTTGGCATTTCAATTCGACATCAAATAGCAATATCTCATCCGCGCCCACAATCCGTACTCCTTTCTAAGCAGTGTGATACCACAAGACCAAACAACCAACATTTTCCACTTTCATAGAGGCTAGTAGAAACAGCAAAAGTTCTCCGCGTTGATAAGCCGCTGCAATCATTCTCTACCTTGCCGATGGGGGCTATCCTCATGTCAGGTACATTCCTCTCCGCTCCACCATTGCCTTCAGTTCCTTACCTCGAATCCAACTGATTTTCCAATTCTGCAAGATTCGTCGTAGGTGCTTTACAGGCGTAATTCTCACATACATAGACGGTGGTTTCGCCGTTGATTTGCTGCTTATTTTCAAGGAGTGGAACGAGAGCCTCAGATTCCTGAGACTCTTCAGCGGTTTCATCTAACAGCGCCATGACCCTTTGTGGGATAAACCGGCTGTGAATGGCATGTAAGACTTTTTTCGTGACCTCGCTGTTCAGATGCCCGGCAATTGCTATCTCTTTGGGGGTTGATAGTAGAAAATCGAGTTCACACAGCAGTTGAGCCGAACCACTTGGTGCCGATTCCATCTGATGCGAATAGAGCCTCAACGCCGCTTGCGCTTTTTCGCTCAGATCAGGTTGATTGAGTAACTTCGAAAGCCGAAGTAAGCTGTGGACAGCGAAAGAGGTTCCGGAAGGCGTAGCGCCATCGTATGCCGATTTCGATCGGACAATCAGCGATTCGTGACCCTTGCTGGTGAAGAAGAAACCGTCCTTTGCATCATCCCAGAACTGTTCAATCATTATCTCGTTGAGGTGTTGGGCGTTCTTGAGCCAGTGAAGATTGAAGGTCGCCTCGTAGAGATTGATTAAGCCGGCGATGAAGTACGAGTAATCTTCAAGATAAGCGTTCAGATGGCTTTTGCCGGCGCGATGCGTTCGCAGCAACCCGTTATCTTGTGAAAGTGCAGTCAACACAAAATTGGCTGACGCTTCCGCGGCTTCAAGATAGCGGCTGTGTCCAAGGATCTGATATCCTGATGTCATACTCCGAACCATCAAGCCGTTCCAACTTGTAAGAATTTTGTCGTCCAGACCAGGCTTCACGCGCTGCTCGCGGACTTCAAACAGTTTCTGCTTCCCTTCAGCGAGTATCATCTCCAACGCACCCAAATCAATTCCCAGTTTCCTTGTGAAGATGTCCGGCGGAGTCTGGACGTGGAGGATGTTCTTTCCTTCAAAATTTCCCGGCTCTGTAATGTCATAATACTCACAGAAAATTCCCGCGTGCTCCGCCCCAAGTAAATCTCTAACTTCATCGGGCGTCCAAACGAAGAACTTGCCCTCGAAACCTTCGCTGTCCGCATCTTGCGTCGAGTAAAACCCACCAGTCTGTGGGTTGTACATTTCGCGCAAAACGTAGTCGAGCGTCTCTTCAGCGATGCTGCGATAAAATGCATCCCCGGTTGCCTGATATGTTTCCAGATAGGTTATTGTAAGCAGCGCGTTGTCGTAGAGCATCTTCTCAAAGTGGGGGACGAGCCAAGCCGCGTCGGTCGAATAGCGATGAAACCCTCCTCCGATCTGATCGTACATTCCACCTTGCGCCATTTTTTGCAGCGTTAATTCAACCATCTCAAGCGCGTTCGGATTTCTAGTGCGATGCCAGTGGCGCAGGAGGAGGGAGAGCCCCATGCTCGGCGGGAATTTAGGCGCACTCCCAAATCCGCCGTATTGAGAGTCAAATCGTGAATGATAATCTCGATAAGCGAGATCGAACATATTTGCGTCTAAGGGCTGATCGCCGGCTTCCGTCTGTGATAGTTGATTTAAGCGAGCTGTAATCTGATTGGCTTGTTCTACAACGCTTTCATGACGTTCACGATACGCCTCAACGACCCCTAGCAGCACACGGGCAAAACCCGGACGACCATAGCGGTCATCGGGGGGGAAGTAAGTCCCGCCGTAAAACGGTTTCAGATTTGGCGCAAGAAACATGGTCATCGGCCAGCCTCCAGAGCCCGTGAGCATCTGGACAGCGTTCATGTAGATTTCATCAAGATCTGGGCGTTCCTCGCGGTCTACCTTGATGTTGATGAAATGTTCGTTCATTACCGCGGCGATTTGCTCGTTCTCAAAGGATTCGTGCTCCATCACGTGGCACCAATGGCATGCGGCATAACCAACGCTCAAAAGAATCGGCTTATCTTCGCGTCTAGCACGCTCCAATGCCTCCTCGCCCCACGGATGCCAATCGACAGGATTGTGAGCGTGTTGCAAGAGGTACGGACTCGTCTCGTTAATGAGTCGGTTTGTATGTTTCGGGTTTTCAGACATTCATATTCCTTTCGGAGGGTGTGAGGATGTCATCCCCACCGCTACCGGTTTTGAGGACAACATAACTCCGATATCTAACTGGGCTAATATCGCCCGTATTGACAGCCTCAGTTATCGCGCAACCGGGCTCATGAAGGTGGAAGCAATCGTTGTATTTGCATTCGCCAAGGTAGGGATTCATTTCTGGAAAATAGAGGTCGAGATTTTCAGTATCAACCCCCCATAAGCCGACCTCTCTAATGCCCGGCGTGTCCGCAACTTCGCCGCCAATCTCTAAGGAGAAGAGTTCAACCAACGTCGTGGTGTGGCGTCCTTTGCCTGTTTTCAACCCGATTTCACCAACGCGCAAGCCGAGTTCCGGTTGAACCGCATTGAGAAGACTCGACTTCCCCACTCCCGACGCCCCGACAATGACACTGAACTTCTTTGCTAGAAAACCTTGAAGGCGATCGATACCCTTTACATCCCTGGCGCTAGTGTAGATTACCTGATAGCCGATCTGTTCATAGACGTTCAGCATAGAGGTCACCTTTCGTTGTTCCACCGAATCGATGAGGTCCATTTTATTTACACAAACAACCCCGTCCATCTCCCCTGCTTCGACTAGTATGAGGAATCGATCGAGAAATCGGAAGTTAAGGTCGGGCAGACGGGTTGAAACAACAGCTACCACCTGATCCGCGTTCGCGACGACGATTTGCTCAATTGTGTCTCGCTTGCCGGGAAATCGACGCGATAGTTTTGTCCCACGTGGAAGAATCGTTTCGATAACGCCCCCTTCATCATCGAGCGGGGTGACTATCACTTCATCGCCAACCGCGACCGGGTCAGCGTAAATTTTCTTGCCTTCGTCCGATCTCCGTTCACGCTTCACACGCCCACGCAGGGTGCAACGAAGTACGCTATCGCTAAGCTGCACATCGTAAAAACTCGTTCGGGCGCGAATAACTCGTCCTTGATTGCGGTCCATATAAAACCTTGTTGACCTAACGCTTATGCCTCCTGTTAACACAGGAGCTGCAGTAAACGATTGGAGCGTTTCCAGGGGATTGCCCAATGCAAGACTGTATCGATAAACGAAATCAGGAGAGCGGCAATGGTTGTGTTGAAAATGCCTTTAACCTCGAACCCTTCAATCAGCATCGCTGTAATCCAAAGGAGAAAAGCGTTAATGACAAAATAAAACAGACCGAGCGTCAGAATCACCAACGGCAGGGCTAGAACAACGAAAATCCTGGTGAACACCGTTTTCAGTATACCGTAAACCAGCGCAACAACGACTGCAGTTGCGAAGTTCCTGACATGGATTGACGATAAGATATGCGTTGCAACAAAGACTGATGCGCTGAGAATCAGGAGTTCGATTAGCCAGTGAATCGTGCGGCTCCGGTCAGTTAACCTCAATTTTTCCTTTCACGGACAAAATGGTGTTCTTCTAAATGTTCATTACTTTCCGAACCGCCGCTGCCGTTGGCTATAGTCACGGATCGCGCGGAGCAAATCAATCTTTCTAAAAGAGGGCCAGTACGTATCGCAGAAGTAGTATTCTGAATACACGCTTTGCCAAAGCAGGAAGCCTGAGAGTCGGACCTCTCCGCTGGTTCGGATAATCAGATCTGGATCCGGCAAATCGGAGGTGTAGAGGTGCGGGCTAATCTTGTCGACACTCAGGTCTTCTGTGATTTGGGCGGGTTCACGCCCTTTCGCGAGTTCCGATGTTAAGTGGCTGCGGACCGCTTCGACAATCTCTTCACGACCACCATAAGCGACAGCCACATTCAGTATAAATCTGTCGTAATGTTTTGTTGCGCTCTCAGCGGCGTGTATCGCCTCTTGGAGGCTCTGCGGAAGCAGTTCGACTTTACCCATCGATCGAATCTTTATCTGGTTGGTGTGCAGTCCTTCAATAGTCACAACTTCCCGCATCTTCTTCTCTATGAGATCCAATATTTCTGTGACTTCGGACTGTTCACGCTTGAAATTATCGAGGGAGAAAATCCAGATTGAGACAATCTTAACACCTAACTCATCACACCAATGGAGCATCTCTTCCAGTTTTTGGGCGCCATCATAATGCCCTTTGATGCTGTCAATGAAGCCCTGCTTCCTCGCATAGCGGCGATTACCATCGAGGATAATGCCAATATGGTGGGGAATGTGCCACTGACTAGCTTTCTGCTCAAGGCGCTTTTGGTAAAGGGCATAGAAGAATTTCTTGAGAGGATTTTTGATAATCTGTGATGGGTGCATGATGAAGACCTCGAAAAATTAGTTCATTATGATTATACCATACAACACGAGGTGAGAAAAAGCCAAAACCTTCGGTGCTGTTAAGTCTAATAATGGGATGACCCTCGTTCTGAAGCCATGCTAAGACAACTCAGACGAATTGACATAATCTGCGCGCCGGATAATTTTCACAAAAGACACTTTTTTCGCACAGTTGTTGCGTTTTACTTTCAGTTTGCAGTTAAACATGGTAAAATTATGTGGTCAAGCAAAGCATTCAGAATCTGCGAAGATTGTTTTTCTGCAACGATTGCGTTGCATTGTGTGAACTTGGAAAAGCGACGCCGGCTGAATACCAGAATATGCGTTGAGGGGTCCCGATAATCCGATCGTGACCCCTTCGACAAAGATTGTCAACACGTACCTGACACTGCCCTAAGGTTTGGAAAGGATTCAGGTTCATGCCTGACGTTGTTGTTGGACATATCGAAGACAGGGAGAGCCTTGAGCCTGTATTCTCTGAATTTGAACGACATCATCCCGGCTTCAAGATAGGGTGCGGGCATTTCGATAGCGATGATGGCCAGCTCATTGCGGAATACGGAGGCGTCCGATATATCTGGATTAATCAGGGTGTGGGCGAGGTCTTTCTGGATTCAGGCTATCGGACACAAGAAGGGGACGGCGACATCGCCAGCGAGATCTGGTTGATGGAGGAGAGCGGGGTTCCACGCGAAAAATGGACGAACCGTCCGAAGGTGCGCCGCACCTTTGACCTTCTGTTGGAAAACTATTCTACTATCGGTTGGTCTACGAAACAGATTAGTTCTTTTGAACCGATCCAAGTTGGTGACCAGCTCACCGCACTAGATGATGAACCGGTTCGGGTGCGTGGAAAATTCTATTATTGGTGGATTGAGAACACGAATATCTTCATGACACACCTGACAACAGCTCGTCGTTTGCGCTATCTGCGAGATACGGCAGGCGGTTGCAATTTTGCATCCGACGCTTTTCGACGCTTAACGATGACATGGCATTGCAATACAGGGACTGCAGATGAGGCTGACGGCATCAATACGGTAAATAGTCATGTTGTTAATATTGCCGCCCAAACCTCGCGGACCCACTACCACCCGGCAGTACCGGTCGGCGGAGGAAAGCCGCAGTACGAAGTCTACTTGGCGCTCAACCCAACCGTGTATTCGTTGAACACCGACAGACGCGAGAGCTACCTACATGTCTTCCCCGACCTTACAAATTTGACGGTCTGCCAGCAGATACCTCTCACACCGGGAGCCATCGTCCATGTTCCGCCGGATACCGGACATCGCGCGGTGGATGCCTTTGTCAACGTCGTAACTCTGCCTGGCTTCAAGCCTCATAACGAGATTGATTTAGATGCGCAAATTAAGGAGACAACCAACGGGAGTGCTCCACACAATCAGCACCTTCTCCACTAATAAAGAGCTTGTTTGAAAAGTGGGCGGCTAAGCCATATTTTTTTCCATTGAGAGTCGAAATCATCGAATTTTCAAGGTATTTTACCCCTGCGCTAAAGCTATCAGCCGATTGAACAGCTATGGGGTGAGCCCGTCCACCGCTTTTCTGAGGGCATTGCACCACCCGCAGAAATTGTGGGGAATGCCCGATATTCGGAGAGACTAATAATGGATGAGAAGATGCTCAAATATTACGAGAAGGGTGAAGAGGCAACTCGTCTCAGCGAGGGAATCCACCGTGTAGAGTTTGAAAGAACGAAGGAAGTCCTGCTCAGACACTTGCCGCCGCCACCAGCACAAGTTCTCGATGTCGGAGGTGGTCCAGGCGCTTATTCCTTCTGGCTGTCGGAAAAATCGTACACAGTGCATCTGATTGACATCGTCCCCCTCCATGTGGAGCAGGCAAAGACAGCAGAAGCTGGAAATCTTCTTGCCAGTATTCGCCAGGGAGATGCCAGAAAACTTGATTTCGAATCTTACTCTATGGATGTGGTGCTCCTTTTCGGACCACTCTATCATCTTCCAAATCGCTCGGATCGAATCCGGGCACTAGAGGAAACTTGTAGAGTCTTAAAAAGAGGGGGCTTGGTTTTTTGTGCTGCCGTTTCGCGGTTCGCATCTCTTCTTAGTGGCTTGAAGCGGGGTTTCTTATCCGATCCAGAGTTCCGTGAAATTATTCAAAGGGATTTGAAAGATGGAATACACCTCAATCCGAAGGAAGTCCCAGGTTATTTTACAACCGCATATTTTCACAAGCCAGAAGAGCTAGCAGAGGAAATCAAAGAAGCAGGATTTAGCCACTTGAGAACAATAGGGCTACAAGGGCCATCGTGGCTCTTGGCAGATTTCGACGAGCAGTGGGATGACCTAGAACGGAGAAAGATTATCCTTGAAGTGCTTCGCCTAATAGAAGATGAGGTAGCACTTCTCGGTATCAGTGCACATCTTCTAGCACTGGGTAAGAAGGAATAAAAAACAGAAACTATTTGATTCACATGACTTTCAAACGATTTCTAAGGTGTAACAATGGAAAAATGGTATGTCAGCAAAACTGTTTTGAACGGACTCGCTATCATTATGCTCATCGGATTTCTGGCGTATGTTTTTCAACCATCTCCCCTTGTTAAACGGTTAGGGCTTATCTTTTTCTTAACCGCGGGAACGTTGGTTATGGTAAGAGGTGTCATAAAAATCACGATGGGCATGGAAAAGCGCGGGAGATTGCCGCTACAATCGAAAAAACGAGATTGATCATCCCGCATTCTAGACCGCATCTCAGTCGGGTAGGCATAATTATTATCGGAGTCAAGTCATGATTGATAATCGAACGAAAGTTGGACTTGCTCGCAGAGCAAATCGACGCGAAAATGTCTTCACCGCGCTCGATCTGGTTCGCGACGATGTTATTCCAAAGCTGCGGAACCAGGTGATGTTGAAACCCAATTTCCTTTCAGGCGATAACCAGTTGGCGTCAACACACGTCGACGCCATCCGCGGTGCAATCGATTTTCTGCTAACCGCCGCCGATCCACCGCGGGAGATTATTGTTGCGGAGGGAGGCAACGAAGAGGTGCCGGGAGAGGCGTTCGATAACTTCGGTTATCACGCTTTAATTGACGAATGTCCCATCCCGATTCGGTTGGTCGATCTTAATCAGGAGAAGAATTGGGAGGAGACGCACATCCTCCTCGCAGATGGCAGTGAAGTGACCGTGTACATGCCCAAAACCGTGCTCGATTGCCCGTGCACAATCTCCGTCGGTGTCGCAAAAACGCACGATGTCTGTGTGGTTACACTTGCCCTCAAGAATATGATTATGGGGACACTCCGCAAACAGGATCGCGTCAAGATGCACGGTTACCGCGGTCACTCGGATCGAAAACTCCCCCGCGAGGCACAGACACTGAATATCAATCTCATGCGGTTGTCCCGATATCTGCGTCCCGACATCGCCGTTATCGACGGATACGTTGGGTTACAGGGAAATGGCCCCAATGGAACCGATGCCGTTGATTTCGGGATTGCTGTCGCGAGTGCTGACGTGTTTGCCGCTGACGCCGTGATGGCGAAGGCCATGGGTTTTGAACCGTTGCAACTTGGATTGATGCATTACGCCAATGAGATGGGCTATGGTACGGCTGACCTTAATAAGATTGATGTGTTAGGAACCCCAGTGGAATCAGTTATAACACCTTTCAAGCCGCATGAAACCGTACACCTCCAACTGCAATGGCATGAACCCCATGCGATGCATCATTTAGAATATGATGGGTGAGTATGACAATCGCTTTTGACTACAATCATTGCCACTTACGAGTCTTACGATGGTGGGCTGATAAAAACGACCGAAATTCGGTTAGGCAATCATTATTATTCAGAATGCCTATCATCGAAACAGATTTCGATGATAGGCGTTTTTATTTTAGAAGAATTTCTGTTAGCTTTCGGAAACTTTTTGGACGTTCCCAAGGTTAGCGTTAGGGGAGAGGAGTGTATGTTTAAAGAGGTACCCAACACAGTCGATTTCGTCGCGCAGGAGCACCAAGTGCTCGACTTGTGGCGCGACAGCGATGCGTTCCATAAACTCAGAGCGTTACGACAAAATGAACCGCGTTGGAGCTTCATTGATGGTCCAATCACAGCCAACAATCCCATGGGGGTTCACCACGCCTGGGGACGGACCTACAAAGATCTCTACCACCGTTTCAAGGCGATGCAAGGCTACCAAACGCGCTATCAAAACGGGTTTGATTGCCAAGGGCTTTGGGTCGAGGTCAATGTCGAACGTGAAATCGGTTTTAAGAGCAAAAAGGATATTGAATCCTACGGGCTGGCGGAGTTTGTCAACGCATGCAAGCAGTCGGTGCTGCGATACGCCGCAACGCAGACGGAACAATCAATTCGGATGGGTTACTGGATGGAGTGGGATGACCCTAAGCAGTTGCGATGTCTGGAAGCCAAGATGGCGGAAGATCCATCGACGATGGTCACCGTAGAAGGGCCGAATGGCGTTATAACCGCTACTGTGGAACAGATTGTTGGACTATTGGGCGGGCCGGAATTGGGAGGTTCTTACTTCACCTTTTCAGATGAAAACAATTACACAATCTGGTCAATGCTCAAGAGTTGCTTCGATCGCGGCTGGATTTACAAGGGTACGGATGTCATGCCCTGGTGCACTCGATGTGATACGGGTATCAGCCAGCACGAGATTGTTACTGACGGATACCGAGAGTTGAGTCATAAAAGCATCTTCCTGCGCTTTCCACTGCGTAATCGCCCTAACGAAAGCCTGTTAGTTTGGACAACTACACCGTGGACACTGACTAGCAACGTAGCGGCAGCGGTACATCCCGATTTAAGCTACGTCCTCGTTGAACAGAAGGGGTATCGTATGTGGCTGAGCAAGGGGGCTTTGAAGAATGCCATTCGAGGATCTTTTCAGGTGCTTGAAGAAAAATTGGGTGCTGCATTAGAAGGATGGACCTATGATGGCCCCTTCGATGAATTACCCGCCCAACAGACCGCCGGGACAGCCGCACAGCACCGCGTCGTACTGTGGAACGAAGTGGGCAAAGCCGACGGGACGGGAATTGTCCATGTTGCACCGGGCTGTGGAGCAGAGGACTTTCAGTTGAGCAAATCACAGAATCTGGCAGTTATTGCACCATTGGAAGCGGGCGGAATTTATGGCGAAGGGTTTGAATGGCTTACGGGTCGGTATGTGCATTCCGTCGCCGAAGAAATCTTTGAAAATCTAAAGCAGAAGGGTATTGTGTATCGACTGGAAGACTATACTCACCGTTATCCGGTGTGTTGGCGGTGTGAGGAGGAACTGGTCTTTCGCCTCGTAGACGAATGGTATATCTCAATGGGCGAGCGATTGGATAAGCCCTATGAGGAGATTACCGAACCGGAAAAGGAACAGAATTTACGCTACCAGATGATGGAGGTTGTCCTAAACCAAACCAACTGGTATCCCGCGTTCGGACGCGCACGCGAACTTGATTGGTTGCGCAACATGCACGACTGGATGATATCCAAGAAACGGTACTGGGGTTTAGCGCTGCCAATCTTCGAATGCAACGAATGTAGCCACTTCCATGTCGTTGGGAGCCGAGAAGAATTGAAGGAACGCGCAGTTGAAGGCTGGGAGCTGTTTGAGGGACATACCCCACACCGCCCGTGGGTTGATGCAGTAAGAATCGCCTGCCCACAGTGTAGCGCCCCCGTTTCGCGGATTCAAGATGTAGGCAATCCGTGGTTGGATGCAGGCATCGTCACCTTCAGCACCCTACAGTATCGCACCAATCGAGACTATTGGCAAAAGTGGTTTCCCGCAGATTTAATTAGTGAAAGTTTCCCCGGTCAGTTTCGAAATTGGTTCTACTCGTTAATCGCGATGAGCACAGTCATGGCGAAACATGCTCCATTCAAACATATCTTCACCTACGCGACTCTGTTTGGAGATGATGGGAAACCGATGCACAAATCCTCCCCAAATGTAATCTGGTTCGATGAAGCAGCCGAAAAGATGGGGGTGGACGTTATGCGCTGGATGTATTGCGTCGCGAAACCAGAGCAAAACTTACTCTTTGGGTATAAGCGGGCGGATGAAGTTCGGCGCCAGTGCTTGATTCCGCTGTGGAACGTATACAGCTTCCTCGTCACTTACGCGAATCTTGACGGGTGGCAACCGGACAGTAAACTCTGGATGGCGCAGGGCGATAACTCGCGACGCAATACTTTGGATTGCTGGATACTATCACGTCTGCAGATTACGGTCCGCGAAGTAACAAACGGGTTAGAGACATTTGAGCCCGATAAGGCCTGCCGTGCGATTGAGCGTTTTCTTGACGACCTATCAAATTGGTATGTGCGGCGGAGTCGCCGTCGATTCTGGAAGTCAGAAGCGGATGCGGACAAGGAATCCGCCTATCGGACGTTGTACAGCGTCATGGTAACATTCACACATATGCTGGCACCATTTCTCCCCTTCGTCACGGAGACTATCTATCAAAATCTCGTCCGCCGAGTTGACCCGGCAGCACCTGAATCGATACACCACGCCGACTGGCCTCAACCACAAGAAGCGTTGCTGGATGAGTCTCTCATTGAGGCGATGGGTACAACACGCACAGCCGTGACATTGGGGCTTGCTGCCCGCGCCTCTGCGAACCTAAAGGTGCGGCAACCGTTGAGCCGCGCCTTAGTTCACGTTCCCGGCAGGCAGAAGTTAGATGATGAGATGATTGTGTTGATAGCAGATGAACTCAACGTGAAGGCGGTAGAGTTCGTGGAAGATGCCAATCAGTTGCTCCGATACCGCTTGCTGCCAGACAATCGCAAACTAGGACCGCGGTTTGGAACGCGCTTTCCGGCGGTGCAGCGAGCATTAACCGAGTTGAATTCTCAAGACGCAACTGAAGCCGTGCGGCAACTGGAAAGCGGCGGAGCCATTGCGATCGAACTGGACGATGGGATGGTTGCGCTTGCCGCAGACGAGGTCCTCATCCAACACGAACAACCGGAGGGACTGGCAGTTACGACGGACCAGGGGATGACGGTTGCTGTTGAAACGCAACTTACACCAGAATTAGTATCGGAGGGATTGGTGCGTGAGGTAGTGCGCCACATCCAGAACTTGCGCAAAGCAGCCGACTTCAAGCTGGACGATCGCATTATCACCACATATCAGGCTGGCGAAGAGCTCACACAGGTGATTGCTGATTGGTCGGGGTTTATCGCGAGCGAAACATTGAGTCTGGAACTACGTCCGGATCAACCAGAGGTAGGGGCTGTGCAAGCCGAAGACACCGTGTCTGGACTACAGTTGAAATTAGGGGTGCGCCGGGCAAATGCGTAGCGTATCGCTCTCGTAAAATGGCATTATTACAGGAGGTGAGGCAAGGAAAAATCTCAAAGATTCCAGAGATAAGACACTTTGATCACGAAAACCCGATCATCTAACCTCAATTCTTCTTTATCAGTTATCCAGTCTTCGTTATACGCGACAAAGATATGGCTTTTCGGGGTGTACTCCCACCCGAACAGTATGCTGACCAGATAGTTCTTCTCAATGTGCATCTTGTCGGAGAAGGTTTGTTCACGTCTAGCTTGGGTGAACACCCTCAGAAATGCATCCCGGGTAAACAGATAAGTGATACGTAGTGAGCCTGCGAAAAAACGACCGTTGATGCCAGAGTCTCGATCCAAGCTCTGGGCGTAACTTCCCGAAAATACCGTCGTGAAATTGCTCCGAGGTCGTAGGGTGCTAAACAGCGACAGTTGCCGTTTCTTTCCATTGGCTTGTCTTGCGAAATTGTAAAAATCTCCCAACTCCCCCATCACGCCTATCGAAGCGGGACGCGCACTGTTGGTTTCAACAAAGAATCCGTATCCGTTTGCCATGAATACATCCGTCAGTTCAACTTCCCGCGCCCGTCGATAGTGTACCCCCAGGACATCCAAAGACGACTCTGTAAACTTCACACCTGCTGAGAGGTCTCCCTCCCAAGCAATCAAATCCTCTTCAAACTCTGGAGAAAGTGTGCTGTTCGGACTTGTCTCCTTCCAAGTGGTAAAATACGCCTCAGTGTAAAGCGCTTGGTAAGCGCTGCCATGTCCTTCCAGAAAATACTGATGTGGACCCAACTGAGGAGTATAAGCTGCTGCGACATTGGCGCCCTGCTGCCCGCGATACATCTCCTTTTGCAAGTACCCTGTCTGATTGGTTTCAAACAAGAGATCTACCCGTTCAACCCCTACCGTGGCGTTCCAGAGGTAATTTCGCTGACTAAATTCGATGAGATAGGCGCTGTTCTTTGTGTCGGGACCGGGATGAAAGCTTCGACCGAATTGCGCTGACAATCGATAAGTTTTATGAAAAAGCAAATTCGCGTCCAACCCTCCCACGCGGCTATGATCTCCCTGATTATCATCAATGTGTTCTTTATTGGCGACGATAAATCCAATATTTGAACGCTTCAAGATATCCTTTTTGAGTCGGACTGCTGAATACAACACCGCTTCCTTGTGTTCTGACGACTGCCCAAACCCCAGTGCATCGAAACTGCCGGTTTGGCTGCTGAGAAAACCGATGGAATAATCCCCAACCTTGCCGGTCATCTTCGCGCCCCAGAGAATATTCCCGCGACTGCCAATCCGCCGGCTGAAAAAGAGGTCCAGCGGTGTTTCAAAGAAGCTGTTCCCCTCAACGAAGAAAGGGCGCTTTTCTGGAAAGCGTGTCGGAAAGCGTGTCAAATTGATTTCGAGTTGATCGGCTTCCACCTGGGCGAAATCAGGGTTAACGGTAAAGTTAGTCTTTAACGACTCTGTCAAGTTATACTGAATATCCAGACCTGTCCCCAGTTGGTGCTCCACCCCTTCATCCTGTTCAGAGGCAGATTTTTCGTTGTTACCCTTAGACAATCCTCCTAAGAAGTAGGGAGAGATTTCAAACTGTTTGCCAGCTTCGATATTACGAACTCCCGCCAAATGACCCAAGTCAGCCATCCGTGTAACTGCGCCGGACTGGGACATCTGCTTCCAAACGGTGACCTCGTTTTTTCTCCGATTCACGCGCTCAACGTCGAATCCCCATACCGGTTCCTCCTTCGCTGCAAATCGGAAATTTGCAAACGGGATTTTAAACTCTGCAGTCCACCCCAGTTCATCACGCTGTGTTTCGACCCTCCAAATTCCTTGCCAGCTGGAGTCCGACCGGGTGTCATCATAACGATAAGCGTCACTTTGCACGCCGCCAGGCGTCGTAGCAAATTTGTAGCCGGTGCGGTGGTCATGATGTGGATCTAGGAAGAAGGAAATTACATCCGACTCGTATACATTTCCCCGCCGGGTGATGCGATTGATAATTTTCTCGGGAGAGGCATCGTAGCAACGGAAGCCCACGTAGAGATGATTATGGTCATAGGCGATAGCGAACGCGGTATCATCTGTCGCAGGCTGACCGCGATTGGGAGTGAGTTGAATGAATCGGCTTATGAACCTAGTGCTTTGCCATGCAGGATCGTCCAAGCGCCCATCAATGTTTGGAGGTGGTATACCTTCGATTCGGTGGGCTTCCACAATGTGCGTGCCCAATCCATGTTCATGCGACCATAATGAATTCGGAACTAGTAACAACAGTGGCAAGATGAAGGCGGATATCTGACACTGACCTTTTTTCACAACGCATCCCTGTCGTGATGCGAGATAAGCGCAAAAAACCCCAGCAAAGCTGAGTTAATCATCCAGTGGGTTAAGATTTGATTTTGAGTACCGCACGAGCTGCTCTGAACCAATATTCTTAAACTTTCCGTTGTTTTGATTAGTCAACGAGATCAGCAGTTGCGCCCCCCTCGACTTTTGTAAATTGATTTCAAGCCCCACAACATAAATGCTCGCATCATTTACGTTCTTCGCCCTGACGGTTTCAAGGATTTTCCTAGAATCTGTTTCAATGTAATCTTGACTGTTGCGGCTCGCTGTTGGAAGTCCATCGGTCACCAATACGATGATAGATGTGTCGATTTCAAGGGCTTTTTCGACGGCTTCGAGGAGGTTTGTCCCTTGAAAATTCATGATGCGTTCAGGGGTGAACCGATTGAGGTATTTCGACGCTTTTTCCATATTCTCGATCGTCGCTGGAAGCAGCGATTTGCTCATCAGTGTGGCATGAGCCGAGAAAGTGATAATATTGAAATAATCGTCGTTTCCAAGCGAAAACATCGATTCTTTAATCGATTGGAGTGCGATCTCGAGCTTCTTCAATCCTGCCGCTTGCATGCTAGCAGAAACATCAAGGCAATAGACAATGTGTTGCGGTCCTTCAAATTCATCGAGAAAGTCGATAATGCCCAATCTATCGGCGATTCCTGAATTTCCACCGCCGCCAAGTAGCCCATCTTTCGAGTCGCCGTAGGAATCAATACCAAATATCCCGTTACGTTGTCCACGTACCCGCACACGACCTGTGACCTCGCCCTGTCCGTCCACCCGTCCACGGTGAGACACTAGTCGTTCAAGATTTGATGCTTCGGCATCCCGAAGTTGCGCGTCTGTCATTATTTCGGGAATCTTCTCATTTGGCGCTGCCGTATTCATTTCAACATTTTCGTACACAATCCGTTCACTGAGACGCAGAACTTCTCGAATTTTGTTCGGTGATGACTCGACCAGTTTGTTCTTTGCCTCGCGTGCAAGTGGTTTATCGGGGCTATAGACTTTCATTTTCAGCGGCGGCTTGGTCCGAAGCTTTCGCAGTTGCGGTTTAGGTAGGTTTTTAACCCATTCAACTGCTATGCTATCCTCGTCTTCGACAGGGTCCTGCTGAAGGGCAAAAAGATAGATGATTGCAGCAATTAGATGTACGATTAAAGACAGAAGTAACGCCGATCGCCCCCGTATTTTGCTGCGCTCAATCTGCTCGTGTCTGGTAGCCAATGTTGTCAATCGTACAGGCGCCATGATGGTTTCCTCTGTTAATCGGGAAAACCTTTTAAACTTAGATTCACTTGCTATAGGTTGTGGGAGGCTTACGCTATAACTTGGTGAAACTTCAAGTTAACGGCTTAAACGGCTCATCCAGACGAGACTTGGTGTCGTCGCATAAATTCAAATCTTAATGTGTTCCCACCGGCTGCTGCGGAAGCGCAGAAAGTAAGTCATTCCAAGGAGTATAACATAAATCGTGGCTCCCACCCACGCACCCACAACGCCGAACCCTAAAAAAACGCCAAGTCCATAAGCGAGCGGAATGAATAGCAACCATGCGTAACCAATGCCAACCCACATCGTGAAAAGCGTATCCCCCGCTCCTTTGAGCGCACCCACCGAACAGATTCCGAATGCATCTGAAATTTGGAAGATAGCGGCAAAAAACAGGATGTGCTTTCCAAGTCGCGCAATCTCCACATCCGGCGTAACTAACGAGAACAGCCATTCCGGAACTGTAAAGAACACAATCGCAGCCACCAGGGTGTAAACAACCCCCATTTTGATTGTCGTGTAACCGCTCTTTCGAGCGTAATGTGGTTCATTCGATCCGATATATTGTCCGACCAATGTTGTCGCCGCCAGAGAGATTCCGTGTAGGGGCATAAACGATGTAGAAATTAAAGTGATTACCGCAGTATTCGCCGCAAGTGCTACATCGCTCATCTGCCCGATAAAAGCGGTGAATACCGTAAAGCTCAATAGGTCCAGAAAAAACTGAACCCCCATCGGTGCTCCAATTCGGAGAATGCGGCGCAATTCGCTGAAATCTATCTGAAAATAGGAGCGTGTTTTGAAGGTTTGGTTGGATTTCCGTGAGAGGAAAACAGCGAGATAGCCAATTGCCGCGACGATACCCGCAATGAGCGTGGCAATGGCGGCACCCGCGACTTCTAGCCTAGGGAAACCAAAATGTCCAAAAATGAGTAGAAAGTCGAGGACGATGTTGACGATGTTCGCAACAAGCTCAATCCACATCGGGGTTTTCGTGTCGCCGATGCCGCGCAGAAAGCTACTGACCCCAAAGGAAATAAAGAGACTAATCCCACCGTACAATCGAATTTGTGCGTAGATGACCCCCAACCGTTGAACTTCTGCTGAAGGATTCATCACGGCAAAAAGAAATTCCGTGAATCGACTCAGCAGCAACACCACAAGGTACGATCCGATCGCCAAGTAAAGTCCCTGCCAAGTTGCAACGGCGACACCGCGTCGATCTTCCGCTCCAATGCGTTGTGCAACGAAGGTATTGATGCTGACGAGCAATCCGTTGAAGAAAGAAAACAGTGTCCACGCCAATAATCCAGCAAACCCGACCGCCGCTAGTTCAACCGCGCCGAGCCTTCCGACCATCGCCGTATCCACCAACATCATCACGGTACGCGACGTCATCGTGATTACAACGGGATACCCCAACATCCAGACTTCACGGTAACCACCAGGAGCAATTATGCGCTTTTTGCCATTGAGTCGCTCTTTGTTTTGCTGCAATCATACCTTCCTATTCAATCAGCCCCTATCCTACAAGCTTCGACGAAATACGTCGCTGTCTTGTTTACAGGCATCTTGCGTCAACCCATTTCTTTCAAACATCTCAATCCACTTTTCTCCCCTAGGGGTCAATTCATAATAGGTATGATTCCGGTGCTTAATCCATTTGCCTTTGACGATATTCTTACGATATTGGATGATTCGCCTTTCGACACGTTTCAAGCCGCCTATCCCCCGTAATTTACGATGCTGTTTATAAGTTTCTTCCAATGGGATTCCGAGTGTATCTGAGACAGCGATTGAATAGTCGATCCCAAACGTTTGATGATGCTTGAGGATAAGGTAATCTATCTTGTCTAGTGTACCAAACACACGATCGACTTCAGCCGGTTCAACGTCTGTTGCTGTCGTCTGAATCTGCTGCCATGTAACATCAAGGAGTCGCTCTTGCCGCAGGTGTTTTAATGATGTGCAACTGGATTGGTGGACGGCAATGGCTCCATCTTCCTTGAAGTATCCGATTACGTGGTTTCCAACTTGTGGCGAGCAACACTTGGCGAGTTTATAGGTGAGTTCTTGAGGCATTTTTCACCACTCCAGTAAGATGCACCTTCACGTCTCACGAGTCTCTGCCCAATACCCGATGCCCAATGTCATTCCGAAAGTGGGCTCGATCGAAATGGATTTCTGCAACTCCGTGATATGCGCGGTCAATTGCCCCTCTGACGTCACTTGCCAGCGCCGTAACTCCTAACACACGCCCGCCATTAGTTACGACATGTCCATTTTCCGCCTTTGTGCCAGCATGAAAGACGGTTATTCCGTCCAAAGCATTTGCGGCTTCTAGTCCAGTGATTGCTTTGCCTTTCTCGTAAGCATCTGGATAACCACCGGATGCCATAACTACACAAACCGCCGCTCCCGGCTTCCATTCAACTTGAATCTCATCTAATCCTCCGTCGATGCACGCATCGAGCAACGGGACAAGATCGTCACCCATGCGCGTCAACAGCACCTGCGCTTCTGGATCGCCGAAACGACAGTTGAACTCCAATACTTTCACATCCGCCCCGGAAATCATCAAGCCAACATACAGCACACCTTTGAAAGGACGCCCTGCCTTAGTCATCGCCCTGATGGTCGGATGAACAACCGTATTCATCACTTGGGTGTGTATTTCAGGGGTGATGGCAGGCGCCGGTGAGTAGGCGCCCATGCCACCGGTATTCTTCCCTCGATCGCCATCCAATTCCGGTTTGTGATCTTGAGAACTAACCAAAGGAACACAATACTCCCCGTCAGTCAGCACGGTGAACGAAGCTTCTTCCCCAACCAGTAGTTCTTCGATGACGACATTACTCCCTGCGCTCCCGAAGGTCCGATCTACCATAATCTGCTCAACTGCCCGGATGGCTTCATCCGGTGTTTGACCGCGAATAGCGCCCTTGCCCGCCGCGAGCCCATCCGCTTTGACGAAGACGGGTGTGTCAATTCCCTTGAGATACGCAATCGCTGCATCTGGATTATCGAATGTGTGGTGTGCTGCCGTTGGGATGTTGTTGTCTACCATTAACTGCTTGGCGAAGTCTTTGCTAGCTTCAAGGATTGCTGCCTTCCGATTAGGTCCGAACGCTCGAAGCCCACGTTCATGAAAGACATCAACTAAACCATTCGCCAAAGGATCCTCGGGCCCAACGACAGTCAGATCAATCCCTTCAGTTTCGGCAAAGTCCGCGAGTTCTGCAAAGTTGTTTTCCAATGGAATTGACCGGCAATCGGCGATTTGAGCAATGCCAGGGTTGCCCGGAACGCAATATACCTTCTCAACAGCCGTGCTCTGCGCAATTTTCCACGCGATGACATGTTCTCTTCCGCCCCCACCGACAACTAAAACTTTCATTTCTCACCTTCTATTTCTTTTTTACTCGTTTCCTCACACTCACGAATTCTCAATTTTCAAAGAGAATAGGTTCAGTGAGACATCTGATTGAAACTCACACGCTATCGGTTAAGCCTCCTCTTTCGCAAAGAGCGCATCAGCAAAATCGCGCGGAACAAAGTCGCGTAAATCGTCGAGTTTTTCCCCGATTCCAATTAATTTGACAGGTGCACCGATTTCATCCTTCACGGCAATAACAATCCCACCTTTCGCAGTACCGTCTAGCTTTGTCACAGCAACCGCCGTAACAGGCACAGCTTCGTTAAAGGTTTTCGCCTGCATAATTGCATTTTGACCGGCTGTCCCGTCGAGGACAAGCAGGACTTCATGCGGGGAACCCTCAAGTCCATGCGCCATGACTCTCCCGATTTTCGATAACTGGTCCATCAAGGGCTTCTTCGTATGAAGCCGCCCTGCGGTATCAACGAGAAGCACATCTACCTGTCGCGCCTTCGCAGCTTCGACGGCATCAAAGACAACCGATGCAGGGTCTGAACCGTGGCTGCCTCTAATCAGTTCACTACCCGCTCGATTGCACCAAATTGCCAATTGATCTTCGGCAGCCGCGCGAAACGTATCTCCCGCAGCGACGAGCACACGCTTACCCTCAGATCTGAATCGATGTGCGAGTTTGCCGATTGTCGTTGTTTTGCCAGCACCATTAACGCCCAATATTAGAATCGTGTACGGCTGGCGCCCCTCGACATCAATGCGTTCTTCCGTTTGTCCGAGCACATCCAGAATTTCCCCCTTGAGAATATTTTCCAATTCGGAAGGATGCTTTAACCCCTTTGTCTTGACCGCCTCCCGGACATTATTCATTAACTTCATCGTGGTATTGATGCCAACGTCGGCTTGAATCAAGGTTGCCTCGATTTCATCTAGCAAATCTTCATCAATGCTGCTGCCACTGCGCAGAAGGCTACCGATCTGTCCAATGAAAAGCCCCCGTGTTTTTGACAATCCCGCCTTAAGACGACTGAACCAGTTGCGCTTCTCCGTTTCCACATCGCCCGATGAATCAGTCTGTCGAGATGATAGGGTACCCGGCTTCTCAGCAGGTATTTCTACCGCTTCAGGAGAAATTGTCGATTCCGCAGAGCCTTGTTGCACCTTCTCGGTTTGTTCCTGTGCTTTGTCATCCTTTTCTCGTTTGAACGGGTTCCTTAACATTGACGCCTTTCTCATTAATAGAATTAAATGCGATTGCCGAGACCGAGTTTTTCACCTTCTTTTTACACGTGCCGGACTGTTTTATCTCTCATTAGGGGCGATTGATAATCCCCGACTCTGTGGTAATCTTCGCTTTTCGCTTCGGTTTTTCATGTAAATGCCCATGCCCTGGTAGAGCAATCCCCAAACGCACAGATGGTTTGTGTCCTTTGGGGAAGATGTGGTGGAAACATCGCGCAGGGACATAGACAAATTCCCCAGCCGTTGCCTTGACCGGTCGATCTTCGCGCCCCTCAATAACCCACTCAATCTCGCCTTCAAGCACCACCCACCACTCATCATAATCGTGGCAATGACGGTCGTTAATCTGCCCTGGATTCTGGTAAATCACCACGCCCACCACATGCTCTGCGAGAACAACTGGATGAGACCAGGGCGGAGGGCCCATTTCACTCTTGATTTCCTCAAGACTGATATTATTAAGTGTTGCACTCAGAATCGGCGCGTTCAGCGGCATGGAGTTCTCCTTTGAGCTTTGTGAACGACGGCAAATTCAACCTTATAAGAAAAGAAGGCTGAAGGGTAGGAAAAACCTTCAGCCTTCATGAACTCATCGCTTCATTCACGACGTGTCTTTGTCTAGGTAGTGTCGAATTTTAGCTTTTTTCGCGGATGCTAATTTTCGTAATTTTGTCGCCTGGCTTGAGTTCATCTAGCACATCAAGACCCTTGACGACTTTTCCAAATACTGCGTACTGACCAACGGGCTCAAGCTCGGTGAGGCAGATATAGAATTCGGAGGCGTGTGATTCTGCAGCCCCATCGCCTGCCATAGCAATAGCCCCTTTTACATGGAGTTGATCGTTTTTCTCCAATGGAATAGTGTCAGCGACTAAGGGAGAACCTGCTTGAATGGTTTCGCCGGGATTGTCGGAGTGCAACGATCTACCGTTGTAAAATCCCAACCGGGCGTTCTTGATGAAGTTCTTTACCGTTAAGGAGGCATCGTCGGGATAGAATTCCACTTCCATCATTCCTTGGGCTGTCTCAATAACAGCGATAGCGTTGTGAATGTCAATCTGCGGCGCTTTTTTCTGCACTGACTGCACACTTTTCGTCGGACGCGCTTTCGGTGCGGGCGGTTCTTTTTTTTCTTGTGGACAGCTTGCGAGAAATATAACCCACAGCGTTACGAGAAATACCGAAGCAAAACGGATGATGCACATTCGGTTGCTACTGAGGCGTAACATATTTTGACTTTACCTCCAATCGAACGGTTTTTATGATGTCGCCAATCTCCAACTGATCGACGACGTCCATGCCTTGGATGAGTCGACCAAACGTTGTATATCGTCCGTCGAGATGAGGTTGCGGTTTGAGGCAAATGTAAAATTGACTACCCGCTGAGTTAGGGGCGTTTGTCCGAGCCATTGCAACTATCCCTCTCAGGTGAGGGCGTTGGTTCGGATGAGAATACTCGTCAACGATGGTATAGCCGGGACCGCCGGTACCATCTTCCTTTGGATCGCCTCCCTGAATTATGTTCAAACTCTGATTGTCCACCTTGCGATGAAATGTAAGCCCATTGTAAAACCGTTTCTTGATCAGTTTTTTGAAGTTCTCAACGGTAACAGGCGCCGAATCCGGATACAACTCAAAAACAAACTTCCCTTTCGTCGTTCTCATCGCGACGACCTGCTCCTCTGAAGACTCACTGGCGCTCGAAATCATCGAACAGCCCGTCCAAACAGACGGGGCGATCAGAAGAACGAGAGCATCAATGGTAAACAGAAGATGTCTTGGCATCAACTCCCCTTTCTTGGTTGTGAAGCGATAGTAGTTTGCAGAGATGGTTTTTTTCCGGTGCTTATTAGCATAGCAAATACCCGATGAAAAGTCAAGATTTTCGTGGTAATTCTCGCCGACGCCTTTCCGCTTGATCTTTTCCCACGCTTGATGTATAATTTCGCACGCCAAAAACACGAAGACCAATCGAACCCCTATGACATTTGAAAGCCCAATCGTGAGGAGACAAGATGAAACCGAGAACAATGTTTAAAAAGATTTGGGATGCTCACATTGTGCGAGAGGCACCGGGAGAAGCGACAATTCTATATATTGACACACATCTCATTCACGAAGTGACCTCCCCCCAAGCGTTTGAAGGCTTGAGACTCGCCGGACGAAAAGTGCGATGCCCGCACCTCGCATTTGCGACTATGGATCACAATGTGCCGACAACGGACAGATCGCTCCCAATCACAGATCAGATTGCTGCCAAACAGATAGAAACGTTGGCGAAAAATTGCAGTGAATTTGGGGTTACCTTGTACGACCTGCACAGTGCGAAACAAGGTATCGTCCATGTGATTGGTCCTGAACTTGGGATTACACAGCCCGGAAAGACGATTGTTTGCGGCGACAGCCACACCTCGACACATGGCGCGTTAGGGGCCCTTGCCTTCGGTATTGGAACCAGCGAGATTGAGCATGTTCTCGCGACACAATGCCTCCTGCAGCAGCTTCCGAAGACCTTTGAGGTCCGAATCGAGGGGCAACTGCCTCGACACGTAACCGCGAAGGATGTCATTCTTTCGATTATTGGTAAAATCGGAATTGGCGGCGGCACGGGAACCGTGATCGAATATGCGGGTTCAGCGATTCGGTCTCTTAGCATTGAGGAGCGAATGACGATTTGTAATATGACTATCGAAGCCGGTGCGCGAGCCGGCATGATTGCCCCCGACGATACGACCTACGAATACTTGGATGACCGTGAATTTGCTCCGAAAGGAGAAGCATTTGATCGAGCCGTTGAGCGCTGGAGTACACTGTCGACCGACGACGGGGCGTATTATGACAAATCAATCACCATTGATGCGGGAACGCTTGCACCACAGGTCACATGGGGAACCAACCCCGGTATGGTGACCGATGTGACAGGAATTGTCCCAGATCCGGACGACATGCCAACACTCGATCAGAAAAGTGCAGTCCAACGTGCGCTTGAGTACATAAATCTGGCGCCGGGAACACGAATGACAGATGTTCAGGTTGACAAGGTGTTCATCGGCAGTTGTACAAATTCCCGCATCACGGATCTCCGAGCAGCAGCCAAAACGGTTAAAGGACGCATGGTTGCTCAGACGGTGGATGCGCTTGTTGTACCGGGGTCGCAAGCCGTCAAGCGGCAAGCCGAAATGGAAGGCTTAGATAAAATCTTCCGCGCCGCCGGCTTTGAGTGGCGTGAGGCAGGATGTAGTATGTGCCTCGGTATGAATCCGGATATCCTGATGCCGGGACAAAGATGTGCGAGCACGTCGAACCGAAATTTTGAGGGCAGGCAAGGAAAAGGCGGACGAACGCACTTGGTCAGTCCGCAGATGGCTGCAGCGGCTGCGATCGCAGGGCATTTCGTCGACATTCGGACGTGGGAATAACACTTAACCGTAGTACGCAAGAATTTTCATCGGTGAGCCAACAGGAGACAGAAGCATGGAAGCTTTTCGGAAGCACACGGGACTGTGTGTCCCGATGAATCGCATCAATGTCGATACCGACCAAATTATCCCTAAGCAGTTTCTCAAACGCATAGAACGCACCGGTTTTGGCGCGTATATCTTCCACGATTGGCGTTTTCTTGACACCGGCGAACCCAATCCGGACTTCGTTTTGAACGCCCCGCGGTATCAGGATGCCAGTATTCTGGTCGCTGGACTGAACTTTGGCTGTGGTAGCTCTCGTGAACATGCGCCCTGGGCAATTCAAGATTACGGTTTCGAGGCAGTTATCGCGCCGTCGTTCGGGGATATTTTCAGCAACAACTGCTACAAGAACGGCATCCTACCGGTCATTTTGTCCGAGCAGATTGTCGCAAATCTCATGAGACAGATTGAGGCGCAAGAGGGTTACACGTTGACAATCGATCTCGAAACCCAGGACGTGATTCAACCGGATGGAATGGCGCATCCGTTTGAGATTGGGGATTTTCAGAAGCAGTGCCTGCTAAATGGCTTGGATGAAATCGGTTGGACGCTCCAGTTTGAATCGTCGATCACCGATTACGAGAGTCGAAGGGAAATCTATTGAGGTAGCGCAAGACCTATAGACACGATCGGTGGTAAGGCATAGGACAACCGATATGGAGGGTAATAATACTCAACCCGATCTGCCCGATTTCTGCAGATTTCGTCAGGGTTACCTCCGATACGTAAGGATGTGCTTGAACGTTCGGGAACATCTGCCTTACAACCGTATTTCCCTCGGAAAGGTTGAGTGAGTGGCGTCACGTCCGCTTTCGTAATGCGTTTCGGCTCAAGTTCTGGCGTTATTCAAACTCCCCAATCTCCAACAGGTGCTGTATGAGGTTCAGTAGATCCACCGCCGCTTCCTCCGGTGTCTCCGCATTCTCCAGATTCTCCGCAACTTCCGTCGCTGTTCCAGACGGGTACACCAAGAGCCGTCGGAGCGCCTTTTGCGGCTCATCATCAATCAGTCTTGATACCCCTAAATTTAACTCATCCACATCCATAGTACCAGGGAATAGCGGCTCGACCCGCCATGGCTCCTCCCACAGTGCCCACAACATCAGACTCAGTGCGTGCAGCACCTCCGCGTCCCGCGGTTTTTGGTTCGCCTTTACCAACAGTTCCGCTGCCCGACGGTTCAGCGGGTGCCTGTTCGCCTCCTGTATCGCTTCGTACCGTTTTTGATGTCGTCCCAGGTTCCGTTCCATTCGTTGGTGCTGTTGTTCTTTTTCAATACCCAGGTTCAGAGGAACAATGTTCCTTTCCTCCAGTGCACGCCATAGTCCCTCTAAAGCACGTTGGCGATTTAGATAGAAGGCAGATTGACGAACGCGGAAGAACTCCCAACCGCAGCGTTCCAACTGTCGCTGGCGAAACATGTCGGCTTCGTATTCATCAGGTCCATGCCATTCATCGCCATCACATTCCACTGCCAAGCGTGCATTTCCGCCCTCAATGACGAGATCTATTCGCTTCGTGGCAACTTTGTACTGCGGTATGACGTTGAACCCTCTTCTCGCAATTTCCAACGCGACATCAAGTTCAAACCAACTTTCGAATGGGGCCGGCGGATTGACGATGTGCCGGTTATTTTCTCTAGCCAGCCGTTCCAGTGTCGCTAAATCAATTCCATCAATCTGCTGCGGTGTAGTGTTTTCGAAGAATTCCAGCAAGCGACGTCTTAAGCACCTTTCGCTAAGGTCTTCACGTTTGACTGAATGGAAAAGGTACATCTGATCTTTAGCGCGACTTGCGGCGACGTTGAACCGCCTTTTAGCCGCCGGGTTTGCAAGTGTGCCAATGGGTTTATTCGCGGCGGCTACCATTGACAGGAAGATGATGTCGCGTTCATCACCCTGAAAATCGCTGGGGTTGCCGCAAATTAAACGTCTATCTTCGATTTCCTTTGCTCCCAATCGCTCCAGCAGTTGTTTGCGAATCAAGTGCGCTTGTTCCGTGCCTTGGAGAACCACTACCCCCATAGTTTTTTCGTCATATCGCCCGGTAGAATCATTGCATAACTCGACTATCTTATCGACAATAGCGTCGGCTTCTGGGCAATTTTTAACGAGGTTTCTCGAACCCTCGCGATAGCCTCCGCTCACAAACACACGTTTAAGGGGAACTAATCGATCTTGTCCATATTGTCTCAGGGGAATCAACGGGGTATCGGAATAACAGAGATCGTTGCTAAAGCGGATGATTTCCGGCATACAGCGAAAGTGCTCGCGCAACGTGATATGTTGTTTGCCATATCGCAGCTTGCCATGATCGAATAGGCTGTTTTCTACCTCAAATGTCCCCTTAAATTGGTAATCATAGAGAAATTCCTTAATCAAGCGATGCACAGCATCACGGGGCAAGCCCACGGCTTCCGGGCTAATCTGCTTGTCATCGCCTACAATCAACATCTTCTTGCCAAGATAGAACAGTGGTAATGCCTCGACTCCGCATTGCGACGCCTCATCAACAATGATGACATCAAACATCCCCGGCGCTGAACCCACCGTGTCCCAAACACGATGCAATGGCATGACCCAGGCTGGTACCGCTTGATAGCACTGGTCTAGGTTCTGTTGCGCTGTACGCAGATTATGTGCCGCGTGCTTTCCCGTGCCTTTGCCATATCGACGCATTGCCTGGTTCCATGCTTCCATATGTCGCCGATGATACTCAGTCAATCTCGAGAAACAGAATGACCAAGCGTATTGTGCTGATAGTTGCGCAACCGTGTTGTTAATATCGTCCTCAATCTGCTTGGCTCGCCGGGCAAGCGACGGCGCATCTTCTTGTGAGATGAAGTCCTCAACCCAACATCTAGCATACGCCCAACGCCAGGCGTTTTCAATCTTGCCTAACCGATCGTCCCAGGACGGGTCATTACACGTTCGGACCAATTCATCCATTACCTTTGGAATATTCTGGGCGATTGCTGACACTTGCATATCAAGCTTTCGGACGTGTTCTTGCTCGCCACGCAAGTCTTGTAGCGCGTTTGCAATTATTGCGAAACTGTCCGTACTCCGTTCGCGAATTGCGTCGAGAATCTTGCTAGTTAGAGGGTGCGCGATACTCTTAGCGGCGAGGGTTGCTATCGGATTTTCAGTTTTCCGAAACTCTCGTTCACACTCACGCTTATGTTGACGCGCAAGCGCAAGACGACAAGATGCTACGACTGTTTCGACTTGTGATTCATCAAGCCACACCGGTTCGCCGATTGCCGGATACTGTCGAATTATCTCGCGGCACTTATTAGTTAGCTCCTCAAGCGACAATGCTTCTTCAAGAGCGTCGCTTAACCTTTTGAGTTCACGCATTTGTAGCTGGTAAGGTCCTTGAGATTTTTCGGCGCGTCCTACCCAGATACCCCATACCTTCTCACACGCAAGGTGAACACTTGATGTCTTTGCCACGTCTGAAAAATCGTTAGACGTAGAACATGCCTTTCCATTGATTTTGATAGTGTTAACCAAGTCAATATGCACTCTGACTAGCTTCGGACGGAACCGCCACCATCCTAGCTTGCCGCCCTGCTTAAGGTGGAGTTCCAGTTTGTGTGCGCCCTCACAAAGCGCCCTGAGATTTATGTTCGTTGGGTTGTCTACTTCAGTATTATCGGCGACTTCAACCAGCGGCTCAATTGTTGTTAATGTATGCTTCGTAGCTTTCAAAATCTGTCGCCACGAATCGGTGTTGCTTGTAATGGCGTCCCACAATACTTTCTCCATCCATGGATACCCAAACGCCATCAAATTTCGGCGCATGTCGAGAAACTGACTGAGCGTGTCTCGTATGCTTTCAATATTCACGCTATTCCTACTTGACAACAGATCTGCGACACGTTCATCCGCGCCGCGCACGGCAAGCTTTTCTTCTGTTGCTGCATTATCCTTGTTCTCAATGAGGTTTTCCCATCGCGTTGAGGATGGCAAGGCGCCCGGCAATTCAAGCTCTAATTCTCGCCGTTTTTCCGGTGTAAAATGCCGCAACTCCTTAAGGATTCTACGTAGATCGTCTTCGCAGATTGGGCACGTCTTGTCTTCAGTCACGTCATCTATGAACCATTCATAGATGTTCCTATCCCGGTTGACAGCCTCTGCAATTCTGGCGGCTGTCCCTGGATAAGCGCCTTCCGCAATGGATCTCGGATAAGCTTCGGCTTCGAGAATGTCGCGAAGCCGGCGCCCGATCTCGCTTTTTTCCTCTCGCAATTGACGAAGCTCCGCCTCAAGTCTCTTGCGTTCAACTCGCGATCTATCCTCGTTCCAATCATTGTGCTTTTGAAGTATTCCCCCAACGCTGGATTCCAGATTATCCATTCCTTTACGACCGCTGCCACTCAGGTTAATCCATAGATCGCGCAGTTCTTCTGGAACATGCTCTTCAAGCACTTCAAGCGCACGTGTCGTCTTCGCGGTAATGAGTATCCGTTGTCCTGTAGCAAGGAGATGGCAAATCAGATTCGCAATGGTGTGCGATTTCCCCGTTCCCGGCGGTCCCTGCACGAGCACACCGCTTGTAGTACGAATTTTGTCCACCATAAGGCGCTGTTCTTCATTCGATGGCTTTGGGAAGAATACTTCGCCATCAAATTCCAAATTTATTTGGCATGAATCACCGTCGCTGTGTTCATCATTTATCAGCGGAATCTCGGCAAGGTCACGAAATTCGCTGGGGATGTCTTCCCCTTTTTCAATTTGCTCCCTAATACGCCGGAGTATATTGGTGAGTCCCTTAGTAGAACGCTTTCTCAGTATTATGGCTGGAGCATAAATGACGACGGGGTTGTCACGAATTGTGGTGTCGGTGGCATCCAATGAAGCGTAATATGTACCTTTAGTATCTAGCGAATGAATAAGTGCTTTTAGTACCCCATCAACTATCTCTCTTTCCCAAGGGTCGTCGTTTTCCTTCAGCGCCTGCATCGCCACATTTTCGGCATTTGGGGGGCACTCTTCAGCGTCTAACATGTCGAGTTCCGGGCGAAGTTTTGCACCTTCCGCGCTCGGTTTAAGGGTAAACTTGCCCGACTTTGTTTCGTATTCAAGCATCGCGTCAGCAACAAGCACGTGGCGACGTATGAGTTGTCCGGAGGTAGATCGCCAAATAAGAAGACCCAATGCGAGAACCAATTCAAATTCCTCAGCGAGTCGGTTTTGTTCCTCACGAATGGCGAAGAGCTGGGAATATACATGGTAGATCAACGTCCAAGCATTATGCTCTGCCGCCCAATCTAGCCACTTACTTTCAACATATAGGTCCCATTCCTTCTGTACCTCCGGGTAATCTTCAAGGCGCTTGGTGTGTGGGATTGATTCCGGTTGTTCTGAATCTTCGCTCCAATCTAGGTTATCGATCAGTACGGTGATTTCGGGTAATATCTCAGGTAAATCGCTCGTGTTGCGTAGCGACTCAATCTTAATCCAGTCCTTGCAAAGATCTGGAACGATGGGTAATTCCGGCTCATTCGGTCTCTGGATTTCAACCCAGATGTCCGAATCATGATTCTCATCACGTCCCCACGCCTGTGTAAAGCATCCCTTCAGACTTGGAACATCGTTTAGCCAAAGTACACTTTGGTATTCGTCAACATTCCTCACAACCTTTGAACGCAGTTGGGCAATCCGTGTCAAATAATCGACAAGGCGAATTGCCTTTTCTCGCTCGGCACCGTCTGTTATTGGATTGTTCAAAGAATCGCTCACGTTTTCTGGTTGATGTGTCAGGTAACTTTGCCGGAGAGTGATACTTTATTCTTCGGAAGTTTGTCTTAATTGCTTTAAGGATTCAAACACAATCACGACGCTTCCGACTAGAAAAAAACAGCACGCTTGGCCCAAGTCGAATCGAGCCAGTGGATTTCTAGGAACGAAACGATTAACTTGAGAGCCACAAGCATTCCAAGCCCTTTAAGAATATACAAGCGTTTGATCTCGCGGGTTAACCAACGGAGCACGAATTTCCTCTTTCTTGGTTGAATATCTAACTTTTCTATTGTGAAACTGTGGCAGCAGCAGCGGCGAGTGCTTCTTCGACCCGGCGATTTGTCTCTGCATCAATGGCGTTCGGATGGATGGCAGAGATTGGACCGTCTTGGTGAAGGTCGCCCGCAATAACGGTAATCTGATCGACAGGAAACAGCTCAAGGGTTTGAGCAAACGGTTCGACTAAATCCTCAAACTTCTCAATGATGTAGGTTGTCAGTCCAGAATCGCCCGCCGAGCGGAGGATTTCGATTGTTCGCTTGAGTTGGGTGAGTTCGGCTTGCGCCTGTCCACGGATTGTCGCAGCTTGGGATTCTGCCTCTTGGATCATCTTCTCCTTTGTGGCAGCCGCAGGAACGATGGTATCCGCCTCACATCTTGCCCGCACCATCTCAATGCGCTGTTTTTCAGCTTCAGTCTGCGCCTGGATCCCCGCGACCTCAGAGTCCGCGTTACGGGTTTCTTCCTGCACATTAATAGCACCGCGCTGATTTTCTTCAGCCATCTTGACTTTTGCCTCCGCGTCAATCCGCTGATGCTCGTTTTCAAGTTCACGAACAGAAACTTCAGCTCGACGTTCCTCCGCCTGCTCCTTTGCTGCGGCACGTGCATTCGCTTGTGCTTCGCGGGACTGTGTTTCGGCATCGGCAGTTTGTATCCGCTTGAGTAGTGCGATATACAGATAGGGTTCTTTAACCCCTTCGAGCCGATGATCGTCCACATCAGCGATATTCATCGTGGTGATTTCCAGACCGATGCCTTCCAGATCGGATTTGCAGACCCTGATCATATTCTGAATGAGTTGGTCTTTTTTGCTCATGACCTCTTCGGGCGTCATTGCTGCAATCGAGTCGCGCAGATGTCCTTCAATGATAGAGGTGGCAATCGCCTGTAGGTCATTCCAGTTCCCGGTCATGTTCAGGATGCGCTTAACCGCATTGACGATCCCCTTCTCTGTCTTCGCCACGGCATAACTGACAGTTGCCTTAACGGTTAAGGGGACAATTCCCTCGGCGATGGCTGACTCCACTACAACCGTCGTCGTTTGGGGGGTTAGATCCATGGTGCTAAAACGGTTGATGAGTGGAAACACGAATACACGTCCGCCTCGGAACATGCTGAAACTACCGCCTTTACCGTGCACCACTCCAAGTTCGCTCGGGGGTATGAGCTTCATCTTCATTACAAGTTGAAGAATTAGCGTAACGAAGATGAGTAGGGCGAGTGTAATGAGAAAGAGTATCATGATACACCTCCTTCTTGGATTGTCGCAGATTCCGTGGTGGGAGGATTTTCTGTCCCCCTCTGGGTAATGAGGTTCTTTACACTAATCCCAAAGCCCTGCTCAAAGCGTTTCAAGAAATCGACAAATGCCGCAGGACCTCGATTGACAGCGCTATTGAAGCCATCTTCTTCGTTGAGCACTAGCAAGTTATCGACCTTCAATGACTTCGCGTGTGTGCGGTAGGAGTCGAAAAGGTGTGGCAACTGCGTAATAAACAGCGCGATTTTGCCCGTATCTCCGGTCTCCTTGAGTAAATCCACTTTCTGTTGGAGAAGCTCATTCTCCGTCTGTTGAACAACCTCAACGGCTTTTGCCTCGCCCTCTGCCAGAATTTCCGCGGCGCGGCGCTTGGCTTCAGCCTCCACAATAACCTCAGAGCTGTTCTTCAACTTTTGAAGTTCCGCTGTGACCTCCTCTATCCGCCGTTGGCCCGTACTGCTAGCTTTGACGGTGGCACTATCCGCCTCAAGCTTTGCGCGGTGGATTGCTGCGTCACATTGGCGTCGAAACAGTTCAACGTCCTGTCGGGCTTGAAGGATTTTTTCGGTGGCGTGGTTTTCAGCCACTACCACGCGACGTTTTGAATCAGATTCGGTGCGCTCGGCACGCGCTTGCAAACGTGATTCCTCGATTTCTACCTCCTGACGTTTGCGCGAAAGGGTTTTGTTCGCAAGATTCGCGATGTAGTTGGAGGTATCCCAAATCCGTTGGAGTGATACTGAGACCACATTCATTCCAAAGGCGCTCAAGTCCTCACGGCAATCCTCAAGCAACAGATGTCGGAAGATTGCCCGATCGCCGTCTTTCGTTTGGGGCGTTTCGACTGGAGGTCCATCGTCCGCTCCTTGAACACGATCAGCTATGTGTCCCTCCGAAGACATCTGAGTGGACGTAGTCGAGGTCGCAGTCGATTCCTGCTGCTCTATACTTTCTACGCTCTCGCCCATCCCAATCGCCTGCAACGGCGTGGTTTTGTTGAGTGTAGCGCGAAAGTTGCCAATCATCGTCTGCTGAATCTGTTCTTGGATCTGCGCACGCGATTTTCCAAGCAGTTGTTGCACAGCGCTGTAGAGTAACACCTTGTCCGTGTCGTCAATGCAAACACACGCCGTTGCGTCAGATCCGACGGTGATACCATTTGCAGAATTCACATTATCAACTTGTACGTTGATTGGGATGATTGTGATATCAATGAACTGGGCGCTCTGAAGGAATGGAATGACGAAAGTCCATCCGCCTTTTTGGAGACGGAAGCCGTATTTTTTGCCGTCAACAACGGTTTCTATTCCTCCAGTAACGACGAGTATATGATTAGATGGACACACACGAATCAAAGCACGCAGTCCCGCAAGCAATACCAGGAATACAATGAGCGCGAGCACACCGCCAACAATGCCGCCGCCCTGAGTAATTAACTCTTCCATTTTCGTCTACTCCTTTGCAATTTTTTCGTGCTCAACATAGACACACTCGGGGGTAACGTTGGTCACCCAAACCGTATCCCCTTTCTCAAACTGGGTATTTGGTTCGGCAGCCAACGCGTACTGTTCGGTCACATTCATACCGACCCGCACGCGTACTTTGCCCATTGTGTCATGAGTTAGTGGAACGATAACAGTTGCGTGCTGGAAGAACAGTTCTTCTGATTGTAGCGAAGAATCCGTATCGGTGCGCTGGAAACGGAAGAACGCTCGTGCCAACACAAAGGCAGCCATCCCAGCTGGCACCGCCCAGATTAGACTCTTTCCTGCACTGTTTCCCATTGCGATAGCTGCCCAGCCGGTAGGTCCAAAGCCGAGACAGAAAAACACGAGGCTGCGCAGATAAGAAAGCACTGACAGTACAGCTACCCTACCGTTTGGGTGAGTGATATCCGCGGGTGCTGTTTGCCCGGTGTGGGTCTCATCTGGCGCGAATTCGCTGTCGAAGTTCACATTTGCGTAATCAACTTCGCTTCCCTGCACGTCGCCTGCATCGGGCACGTCCGCAATGTCTTCACCACCATCTTGACTTCCACTTAGAAATCCAAGGAAATCAAGGACGGTAATGCTCACGGAAAACAGTGTACAACCGATGTAAACGCTATTGAGCCAAACCATTGGACACCTCCTTATGATGGGGAAGTTGGAGTGGCGGAGGTAGATATTTATGTTGCTTTCGGAATACCTTAATGATTTGCAGTCCTGTTTTTTATCAGCCTGCAACGTTGGCTACTGATTACCACTCATGATATCCATCAAGGCAAAGATTAACACAAGAATCTACATGTGTCAAGCTTTGGAGGTGATGCAGCGCACGATTTCGCTACCCTATAGGGTTAGAGGCTAGTGCGGAACCGCGGCAAGGGAAGGTGGGAGAGAAGAAAAGAAACATACCAGGAGTATCTTGATGTATAACTCTGAAAAAAAGAGAGCGGGAGATTGTCTTTCATGAGTTACATTTTTTACTTTTCGGGCGATCTCACATCTCATCTTTGATAGCGGCTTGTGCCGCCGCGAGGCGTGCAATCGGAATTCGAAACGGCGAACAACTGACATAGTCCAACCCTAACCGATGGCAGAACTCCACTGAGCTAGGTTCGCCGCCGTGTTCGCCGCAGATACCGACCTTGAGATCCGGGCAGGTTTTACGTCCCAGATCTGTGCCAATTTGCACGAGCTGACCCACGCCAACCTGATCGAGGATCTGGAACGGATCGCCCTCGAAGATGCCGCTCTCAACGTAATGCCCCAGAAATTTACCGGCATCATCTCGACTCAGCCCGAATGTGTTTTGCGTGAGATCGTTGGTTCCGAAGGAGAAAAACTCCGCTGCTTCAGCGATTTCGTCCGCAGTTAAGGCAGCTCTCGGTAGCTCAATCATTGTGCCAACGAGGTATTCGACCCTGACACCACTTCCCTTGAACACCGCTTCGGCGGTATCAATGACAATTTGGCGTTGTAACACCAACTCTTTGACATGCCCCACTAAGGGGATCATAATCTCAGGGATGACTTTAATCCCACGTTTGGTTGCATCCACGGCAGCTTCAAAGATGGCACGTACCTGCATTTCCGTAATTTCTGGATAGACAATACCCAGACGACATCCACGGTGACCCAGCATCGGGTTCGTCTCTCGCATCGATTCCACTTGCTTGCGCAGTGTTTCGGAAGAGCTGCCGATTTTATCCGCAAGCGCTTGAATCTCCTCCTCGGTATTTGGCAGAAATTCATGAAGCGGCGGGTCAAGAGTTCGGATTGTGACGGGATAGCCGTCTATTGCCTCAAAAATTCCGATGAAGTCCTCCAGTTGGTAAGGAAGCAATTTCGCCAATGCGCGTCTTCGCCCTTTCTCATTTCTTGCGAGAATCATTTCGCGCATCGCATCAATTCGATCTCCCTCAAAGAACATATGCTCTGTGCGGCAAAGCCCGATACCTTCTGCACCAAATTCTCTTGCCTTCTTTGCGTCCGACGGTGTATCGGCATTCGTGCGAACGCCAAGTTTGCGAAATTCATCCGCCCATTCCATGAGGATTGCAAATTCATCGCTCAATGTGGGTTCAATCAAATCAACTGCGCCGGCAATTACTTCACCCGTTGACCCATTCAGTGTAATGTAGTCGCCTTCTGCGAATCGTAGTGTATTGACGTGGAATTCCTTATTCGCCTCATTGACGGCAATAGCACCGCACCCAGCGACACAGCATTTTCCCATACCGCGTGCGACGACAGCGGCATGAGACGTCATTCCCCCGCGTGATGTCAGAATGCCCGCCGCCGCATGCATCCCGCCGATGTCCTCTGGCGAAGTCTCTGTTCGCACTAGGATAACGTCTTCATCTTCGTGAGCCAGCTCCTCAGCACGATTCGCAGTGAAGACGATTTTGCCGACAGCGGCGCCGGGAGAGGCAGGCAGTCCTTTCGCAATCACGTCAACAGTTGCATTTGGATCAATCATTGAATGCAACAGTTGGTCGAGATCGTTCGGTGGTACGCGCATCACGGCGGTCGCCTTATCAATGAACCCTTCATTGACCATCTCAACTGCGATACGCACCGCCGAATGTCCAGTCCGTTTGCCTGCACGGGTCTGAAGCATAAAGAGGCGTCCTTCTTGAATGGTGAACTCCAGGTCCTGCATGTCACGATAGTGCGTTTCAAGCCTACCCCCAGTTTCCACCAATTGATTGTATGCCTCCGGCAAAATGGTGTGGAGGCCGTCAATGGGGAGCGGTGTGCGGATGCCAGCGACGACATCTTCGCCTTGTGCATTCATCAAAAACTCGCCGTAGAAGCGATTTTCCCCTGTTGATGGATTTCGCGTAAACGCTACGCCAGTCGCTGAATTTGCACCCAAGTTTCCAAAGACCATCGCTTGAACATTGACAGCAGTCTGTCCTTGATCTTCGGGGATGTTGTTCAGTCTACGGTAGATAATGACCCGTTCATTATTTGACGATTCAAACACAGCGTCACGAGCCATGTCCAGCTGCTGACGTACGTCTTCTGGAAAATCCGCTCCTGTCACCCGTTTGACAGCCGTTTTGTACTCCGAAATGAGCTCTCTGAGATCTCGCGCCTCTAATTCGGTATCCAGCTTAACGCCCCTTGCCTCTTTCTTAGCTTCCAACAGATGCTCAAACGTATCATGTACCACATCGAGGACGACATTGCCGAACATCTGTACATACCGCCGATAAGCGTCGTAAGCGAAACGTTCGGAGCCCGATTTGGCAATCAAGCCCTTGACCGTGTCATCGTTCAAGCCAAGATTGAGAATCGAATCCATCATGCCCGGCATCGAGATCGCAGCGCCCGATCGCACAGACACGAGTAATGGATTTTCTGGATTGGCGAACTCTGCCCCCATTGCTCCTTCGAGCTTCCGTAAATTTTCATCAATCTGCTGCTCAAGCCTATCTGGATATTCTTTATGATTGGCGTAATAGAATTTGCAGACTTCTGTGGATATAGTAAAACCGGGGGGGACTGGTATGCCTAAGTTTGTCATTTCCGCGAGATTCGCGCCCTTGCCGCCGAGCAGGGCTTTCATGTCAGCACTTCCGTCGGCTTTCCCCTCACCGAAGAAAAAAACATACTTGGGTTGTGACATCTTAACCCCTCCTTTGAGACCATTGGTATCTGCTAAACTATAGTTACCGTTGAACGTTTGAAAATTAAACAAAGAAAATCCCTCCACGGAGGGAGGGATAATATAAACTCAGATCGGAAGAGACCACCATCCTAATCTAAATCGAATAAATCATACGGCTTGCTTCGTCAAAATCCACCTGAAAAGGGTCTGTTGAAAGGTAGAGCTTTTGGTAGGGTTCGTATAGTTGAATATAGCTCCAGTTGACACCGCAGAGAACCTTCCTCTCGTTCGCCAATTTTACAAAACGCCCCCGGAACTTTGCACGGGTGGTTTCAGGTGGATAGTGCATAGCATGCTCAATCTGCTCATCGGAAACGATTTGCTCAACTAGATTCTTTTTTTCAAGTTTGTAATACAAACCGCGATCCGGTCGGATATTGTGGTACTGTAAATCTAGCATCATGACTTTTGCAGAATCCCATTTAAGGCGGCGTTTGGCAACATAGGTTTCAATCAATTTTTTCTTGACTACCCAGTCTAGTTCCCGATCGAGTTGCATAGGATCTGTTTCCAAGCAGGTCAAAACATAATCCCAAGCTGCCATAATCTGGTTAGTGACGGGATCCGATTCTTCTTGCTCAAAATAGAGTCTAGCGCAATCGAGATACTCCCGTTGAAGTTCGACTGCCGAAAGTCGTTTGCCACTCTCCAATTCAATCTGTTGGGTACACGTTGTATCCTCTGAGATTTGCTGAATCGCTCGAACAGAATCGCGCAAAGCCAAACGTCGTTTAATAAAATTGTCTTCAATCATCCGCAAGACGATTGAAGTGGTTCCCACCTTTAGGAAGGTAGCGAATTCAGACATATTGGAATCGCCGACGATAACGTGCAACCGTCTGTATTTTTCCCGATCTGCATGCGGTTCATCACGCGTATTAATGATACCCCGAGCTGTTGTCGTTGCAATTGAGATTTCCTCACGAATATGCTGTGCCCTCTGAGAAATCACGTATTTGCCTCGGTTGGTCGGTTTAACCTTGCCAGCACCCGCAAAAACTTGCCGAGTGACAAAGAACGGAATCAGTTGTGAAGCAAGTTGACGGAAACTTGCGTGCCGCTCCATTAGGTAATTTTCGTGACAACCGTAAGTGTTGCCGGGGGTATCCGTGTTATTCTTGAAAACTGAGATTCTCCCAAGGAACCCGTCCGATCGCATCTTACGCTCTGCAGAAACGGATAGTCGTTCAATAATCCGCTCACCGGCTTTATCATGAATCACAACATCTATTATTTTGTCGCATTCGGGGGTTGCATATTCCGGATGGCAACCAATATCCTGATAAAATCGAGCCCCATTTTCCAGAAAAACATCCGGATACATCCTGCCTGAGATTATTTCACGGAAGAGATACATCACCGCATTTTGAATAGATAGAGCTTTGCCACCCCGCCGATCGGATGTGCAAATAATCCCGTATTCATTTTCTAGCCCATAAATTCTACGTTTCATGATTCTAAAATCTCTTTCACTTCATCGGGGAGGAGACGCCTGAATTTGCGTCTGTTTCTGTTTTCATCAAGGATAGCGACTTCTAGTGTGTCAGCCGAAATGTGATATCTCTCTTCCTCGTCCGCTTTCGCCTCAATTGTTTCAAAGCCTTTTACAGCAAGCTTTACCGCTTCCTTCAACTCCAATCCATCTTCGTACTCACGTTCAAGAATTTCTGAAATTTCATCCGATCGCCCTCCAATAATCGCGTATTTCTGCTCTTCCCAAAAAGTGCCGTCACACGAAAGCTGGTAAATTCTGTGACTCGATTCAGGATCCGCTCGAAGTTCGCAAAGAAGAAGTTCGACTTCAAGTGGTTTGATATCTAATTGCCAGAAAATTGCGCCGATTCGCTGCGAGAAGATATTATTCGTCAACCATTTCGCAGTCACATCTACACGATTGAACGTATAACCCTTGATTTCTGCTTCTTGGATGCCAAGGTATTTTAGGGCTTCATATTCTGCGATGCGACCGGTAGCAGCGAGGGCGATTCGATCATAAATCTCCGAAATCTTGAAGAGTGTCGTCAGCGGGTTTTCCGCAACCATCACAATCCCATTTTGGTATTCTAGAACAATAACCTCTTTCGCTCTTTCGATGCCTGTACGGACAAAATCTGCTTTGTCCTGCATGATCTGTTCCGGCGACACATAATAAGGTGTGGACATCAACAGCCCCTTTAAATGTTCATCATACTGTTCAAGATTTTGCGAGAAAACTTTGTGCGCCTCTATCAGGAGGCTTGGTGTACAGTTACTTGTAAGATGGATTACATTGATTCAGATGTATCAATGTCAATTATGGCTTCAATCCTCTACCACGGCTCCGTGCTCGCTACATCTCTCTGAGGCTTTCAATTAACTCCGCGTAGAGCCCCTTGACCTCTGAATCCGGAATGTCTGAAACGCCCGTTTGATCGATGATTTTGATAGTTGGGAAGATGCCACGAATCAAATCCGGCCCACCTGTACCTAGGTCCTCATCTGCAGCATCCCAAAGTGCTTCAACAACGACCTTCAAAATCTCATCACGAGACATACCCTTACAGTAGCGTTTTTTTAAGGTTGTCTGCGCATCTTTGCCACCGGATCCTACAGCGTGATAATCCGCTTCTTCATATCGCCCACCAGTAACATCGTATTTAAAAATTCTGGCTTGTTTCTCCTTCGGATCATAACCGGCAAAGATTGGAATGACATATAATCCCTGCAGCGCCATACCAAGATTCGATTTCACCATGTTTGACAAATAATTTGCCTTGCCTTCCAAACTCAGGGTTGCGCCTTCTGTTTTTTCGTAAAACTCAACCTGAACTTGGAACAGTTTTGCCATTTCAATACATGGTCCAGCGACACCGGCAATAGCAATTGCTGAATGGTCATCTACTTCATAAACTTTCTGGATGCGTCGTTCACCTACTTGAAACCCTTCCACAGCCTGGCGATCCCCAGCGATAATCACTCCCTCGTTATAAACAACTGCTAACACCGTTGTGCCCTTGAGGAGATCGAGAAAAGAGGTATAATGCTGCGCCTTTGGTAAAGCCACACCAGATAGCACCTCTGTACTGAATGCCGCATAGAGTTCAGGACGTCTCCGTTTGAGGATCTCAAGGAAATCGGAGTTTCCGAAGTCTGCCACATCTAGCAGCACTACTGTCCTCCTCTTTGAATATAATTCTCAACAAATTCTTCTGAGTCTTCTTCTAGAATTTCGTCAATTTCGTCGAGAAGTTGCTCGAGATCTTCTTTAATTACTTCGCCCTGTTCAGTAACTTCCGGATCAGGTTGAATTTCCTCAGTATCTTCAGTCCATTTATCTTTGTGTTCTTGCTGTTTTTCGGACGGCATTAATCTCCCCTCCCTTAACATTTATTGTTAGAACCAAGAATTGCATGAACAAGTTCGGATGCTGTACAGGTTCTCAAGAGATCTCCCACAATTTCGTGAGTGCCAAAGTGTGGGCGGTCCATTAAAACCTTATCTAAGGAAGAACCATCAAGCGAAAAAATCATCGAATTCCAACTCGCGCTGTGAATTTCGTTGGGAAATTTTTGTAAACACATACCCCGAAAATAGGCGCGTGTATCAACCGGTGGATGGGTGACAGCGTTAACAATCTCCTCTTGATCGAGTATCCGTTCTACGCACCCATTTTTGAGTAACCTGACATAGAGTCCTTTGTTTGGTCGTATATCGTGGTACTGCAAATCCATCATGCGGACGCAGGGATGCGACCAATTGACACCGTGACGCCGGATATAAGCGCTGATGAGATTTTTCTTAATCACCCAATCGAGATGCCGATGTAGATGCATTGGATCGACGTCGAGCTGATCGAGAACAAATTCCCACTTTTCCATGACATCCTTCATCACAGGTGTCAAATCCATCTTAGGAATATGCGTATGAGCCAGTTCAAGATACGCCCGCTGCACTTCGATCGGTGTCCACCTACGCCCATCTTCCAAATCGAGTGGATTTTTACATGTCAAATCTCGTGACACAGTTTTGATTGCAGCAACAGGGTCTGAGAGTTTGAATTCATCCCGGACAACACCTAACTCAATTAGCTTCAGGGCAATTGATGTGATTCCAACTTTCAAATAGATGGCAAACTCCGACATATTGGAATCACCAACAATAACATGCAAACGGCGGTATAGTTTTTCATTGGCGTGGGGTTCGTCGCGCGTGTTGATGATTGGACGAGCCACCATCGTGCTCAGCCCAACTTCAGTTTCAAAGAAATCTGCACGCTGGGAGATTTGATAATCCGTTTCCGCTGCCCCGTTCTCCGTGCCAACTTTTCCACTGCCTGTGATAATTTGCCGCGTGACCAGAAAAGGTGTCAACCCATCAACAATTTCCTGAAAGGGTATACTCCGATTCATCAGGTAGTTTTCATGACTGCCGTAGCTATGCCCTTTATAGTCGCTATTGTTCTTATAAATAATGATGTCTTGGTTCGCGGGCAATAACTCTTCTGCAGCCATGCGGCTTAAATCCAATATCAACTCTCCAGCCTTTTCATATTTCACAAGATCTCGGGCGTTTGTACATTCAGGCGTGCAATATTCCGGATGGGCGTGGTCAATATAGTATCGCCCTCCGTTAATAAGAATATCGTTGATGAGACTGTTCTTCTCTTGATCGGGAGAATTGATTTCTCCCTCAGATACGAACCCCCTCGCATCCATCAATGGATTTTCCTGCTCATAATCCCAGGTGATTCCCTTCGGCCCTCGATCTTTATAGATATTTACGATGAGTGTCGAAGCGGCAACTGGATCTTGATCCCGCGCATTTTTTACCGAGATGCCGTACTCAGTTTCGGTTCCCATGATCGTCGGTGTTGTCATAAGCTATTGAAACCAGATGATTGACAATTTTAGAGGTACGCACCACCTTTTACAACTCTCACATCTTTCCTCTTGCGATCCGGCTCGCTCATCAAAGCTCTAATATTGACAATTCGTTCGCCTTTTCGTCCTGATATCTTTGCCCAATCATCAGGATTCGTTGTGTTTGGTAAATCTTCGTTTTCCTTATATTCCTCGCGAATAGCTTGCTGGAGATCCTCAAGCGTGATACCCTTCTCAGCATCTTCGGAACTAACCAGCCGCTTGATGGCTATCTTTTTGCTGCGGGAAACAATGTTATCAATCATTGCACCACTAACGAAATCTTTGAAAAATAGAGTTTCGCGTTCACCACGCGCATAAGTCACTTCAATGAATCTATTTTCTTCTGTTGTGGCGTACATCTCATCCACAGCTTGATTAATCATGTGCTGAATCGTCTCTTCCGAATCCTGCTCAAACTTCTCCAACTCAGAAGGAGCAATGGGTAGGTCGGAGGTCAAATATTTGGAGAAAATGTCCTTCGCACCATCTGCCGTGGGGCGGTCGATTTTGATTTTGATATCCAGTCTCCCAGGGCGTAAAACGGCGGGATCGAGAAGATCCTGTCGGTTGCTAGCTCCAATTACAATCACATCATGCAACCCCTCAACACCATCGATCTCGGCGAGGAATGTTGGAACAACCGTTGACTCCATGTCTGATGAGATACCCATTCCCCTTGATCGAAATAAAGAATCCATTTCATCAAAGAAAATGATAACGGGCACCCCTTCTTTAGATTTTTTTTTGGCTTTCTGAAAAACTTCTCGAATCTTCCGTTCAGTCTCCCCAACATACTTGTTGAGAAGCTCTGGGCCTTTGACATTTATAAAATAACCTCTGATATCATCTCGGCCTGTCTGTTGACGCACCCGTTCCGCCAAATTATTGGCGACGGCTTTGGCAATTAGGGTTTTTCCACAGCCTGGAGGCCCATAGAGCAGGATACCGACCGGGGAGGTTAAACGGAATTCCTTATATTCATTCGGATACAAGTATGGTGTTTCAATCGCATCACGAATTGCTTCAATCTGTGGATTCAACCCACCAATATTCGCATACTTGGTGTTGGGTACCTCTTCGAGTAGTAGATCTTGCACCTCAGCTTCGGGAAGTTTCTCCATAACCATCCCGGTTGTATGATTAAGCAGCACGTGATCGCCAGACCGAAGCGGCTCTGATTTTAGCAGATCAGAAATTTGAACAACCCGCTCTTCATCCGCACGGAGATTCACAATTACACGGGTCTCATCAAGCATCTCCTTGACTTTGACCACCTCGCCTTGCTGGTCAAAATCTCTAACGGCGACGATGTTCATAACACCGTTGACAATGACCTCTTGTCCTTTTTGAAGCTGCTCGGTGTTGATGTCCGGATCGACATTGACTTTCCATCTCTTGCCGGAGAGATCGATGTCAACTGTTCCGTCGTCATTGGATTGGAGAAATGCACCGTAGTTATTGGGGGGAGCACTTAATTGTTCTACTTTTTCTTTCAGGTGCTCCAGTTTCTCCTTGGCTTCCTGAAATGCGCTTGTCAGTTTCCGATTTCGACGGTGTGCCTGCATTAACTCACGCGTCATCTCATAGAGCCGGATTTCGACATCGTCAGACGGGACAGCATTTAACCGCCTTCTTAGACTATCGACTTCACTTTCCAGAGATTCGACAGTGAACTGCAATTCACGAATCCGTGTTTCATTCGAAACCTGTTCTGATGAAGAAGGCGTCATATCCAATGTTTCCTGCATGTCTTCACGAGTTGTGGAACCTCTTTTTTTGGTAGCCATAAACTTACCCAACCTAATTTTTAATATTGCGATTTAGCTCATTATCAGAAATCATCTGATAACACGCAGGGATGCCGCTAGCCGTTACAACTCTATCAGGTAAAATCGACGCTCGCTGTCTGATATTGTACGTTTGCCTGTTGAACTGGGATGAGGGAGTTTAGACTGCTAGGTTGTGCATTAAGTCGGACAGGACCCCGGTTTTGCACGTTCCAGGCAGATTTGTTATTCAGGTAAAGATCTCTATCGGCAAGATCGCGTGAAAATTCGAGTGCACCAGATGGGCGGCGCACCATATGTGCTTCGATTGCCGCTGCATAACCAATGTGAAACTGAGAATTGTCAGCATCACCGCTCTGAAGGCGCCGAAGGACGAACCGCTGAGGTTCGGCTATTACTTGATTGCGTTCCACATCATTCTGAAAACCCGTCGCTTTTACATAGAACATATCAACTTCTTCCTGTTCACTTACTTCTTTAAAGATGTCTTATCAAAGCAACCAGACGGAAAATACAACTTATGCTTGAAAAATTTAAGCATCTAAAACTGCCCACGTCCTTGACATTAGCATAACCCGTACCAGGCCCCTGGTTGACCGTTTGCGTCAGGTTTTGTACGCAACCGTGTAGCTTTGTCCTTCGGTGAGGGTAGCTTACAGCAGCTATCATCCTACTGGTTCAGGGACAGCTAGATTATAGCATTCGACTATAATCGTGTCAAGAACAATATCCAGAACTAGCAAGGCTTGCGCTGTTCAGATACGTGGACGGAAGCCTTGTGGCATACAATCTATAACGGCAATTTAACCATCGTTCAATCAGGCTGTTATTCCTTCCGACAGCCTTAAAGAATTCAGCACTTTAATATTAGGTATCTAATTCCTTAAAGTGCTTCCTCAGTTAAATCTCAAAGATTGCATACGACAGAGATTCGCTTGGCATATCGAACTTCGTCGAGACTGTCAAGAACCTCGGCAATTGCATTTTCCCGTTTTCGTTGGTGTTACGTAGTACCTATTCTTCAGCATCGGATTCGCCACCATCCACCTCATCACTGACGGAGGCAGTACCTGGTGAGCTATGAATTCCTAGATTTTCTCGAATTTTGGCTTCGATTTCGGCAGCAGTTTCGGGATGATCTTTTAGGTAAAGTTTGGCATTATTCCTGCCTTGTCCTAGCCGATCGCCTCCATAGGCAAACCAAGAACCACTTTTCTCAATAATGCCTTCATCTACACTGACATCAAGAATACCTCCCTCCTTCGAGATGCCATCTCCAAACGTTATATCGAACTCAGCTTGCCGGAATGGCGGCGCCACCTTATTTTTGGCAACTTTGACGCGGACGCGGTTCCCAATCGCTTCGTTCCCCTCTTTCAAGCTTTCGATCCGACGCATGTCAAGCCGCACAGAGGCATGAAATTTCAGCGCTAGTCCACCGGGGGTAGTTTCTGGGTTACCAAACATAACCCCAATCTTCTGACGAATTTGGTTGGTAAAAACAACGCACGTTTTTGACCGATTTGTGATACCGCTGAGTTTCCGCAGCGCTTTAGACATTAAACGTGGCAATAACCCCACGTGCGCATCTCCCATATCTCCCTCAATTTCCGCTTGAGGTGTCAACGCTGCCACCGAATCAATCACAACAATATCAATTGCTCCGCTGCGAATGAGGGTTTCCACAATATCCAACGCTTGTTCGCCGGTGTCGGGTTGAGAGATGAGTAGCCCATCCATATCCACACCAATTCGTTTTGCATAATTGGGGTCCAGTGCGTGTTCAACATCGACAAACGCGGCAATCCCACCTTGTTTTTGCGCTTCAGCCACAACATGGAGAGCAAGGGTTGTTTTTCCGCTAGATTCATGGCCGAAAATTTCGATGATTCGACCACGAGGAATTCCACCCACACCGAGCGCAATATCTAGCGCAAGCGAACCCGTTGGAATAGATTCGACAGGAACAATATCAGTACTGTTAAAGCGCATTATCGCGCCTTTACCGTGTTGCCGTTGGATCTGCGAAATGGCGAGATCGATTGTTTTGTTCTTTTCATCTCTTGTCATCTCAAGCCTCCGTATTCAATCTACAAGATTTCAAGGGGGTATAAACCGCACCTTTCAAATGAAGTTGGCTCCGCACAAGTGTAACCTCACGAACTGTCGTTGAGGCACCTTCAATTTCCTCATATCGGTTAAATGTGTCAGCAAAAGGTCTTAGATCCATTCGCCCTTTAATTTTAGCGATTGTTAAGTGAGGGTTGGATGTCCTCTCATCCCGGGGATATCCGCACCGATCTAGTTCAAGGTTGATTTCTCGGGCTAGTTCGTTTATCTCCGCTGCTCCAACTTTAACGCCACACCAAACTACTCTTGGGCGTGTTAGATTCGGAAATGCACCAATTCCGCCAACCTCAATTGCAAAAGGAGCATGATTCATCGTCACTTGTTCGATGGCAGCTTCGATGGTATCAAGTTCAGTCTGTTCAACCTCTCCCAAGAATTTCAGCGTGAGGTGCAATTTCTTGGGGTTGACCCATGACGCTTGGCGGATACCTTTTCTGAGTATATCTTGAACCTTTGCTAACCTATCTTGAATCGCACACGGGATTTCAATCGCTACGAAACAACGAACTCGTTGCGTTGTGTTTTTCATGTACCTAACATTGAAAAATAGTTATCACCAACGTCACGATTTGGCATCAATACTTTATGCCTGATGCGAACGCTTTAGAGATCGTCATCGGTGTACATATCCACTGATCGCATTAGGTCATACATCGCTTTCCGATTATTATACAAGAATTCCAAACCGGACACTACTGTTAAAATGAGCGGGATGTACATCATAAAATATATAGGTCCGAACTGGTGGACAATAAGGTCGGCAGAAAGAACTGATAGTCCCCCAAACTCATAGATAACAAGTAAAGCCAAACTAATTGTAATGACAACCATTTGGGAAGATGTCTTATACTTCCCCCACTTGGCTGATGCGACGACGGTTCCGTGCGTTGCAATAAATGCAATCCGTAGCCCTGTAACGACAAATTCACGTCCTATGATTGTAACAACCATCCAGCCTGGAACTAGCCCTTCTCCAAACCGGGTAAGACAGATTAATGCTGCACCAACCAGGAGTTTATCCGCAAGTGGATCCATAAACTTTCCAAAACTGGTTGTTCCTTGCCGCCGCGCAATTCGTCCGTCAAAGAAATCCGTAAGCGAAGATGCCACAAAAATGATGAGCGCTGCGTGCAAACGTTGGTAGCGAAATGAGAGCATCAAGAGCGGTACCATGACGATGCGTGAAATCGTTAGGTAATTCGCCAAGCGCATGAGGCTGTAAATGTTCATCATAAGATTTTTGTACGTCGTAAACTGTATGATTCACTCATCAGATGAAAAATCAATGACTTCGACATCGTCGGGAATGACAAACTTAAAGTTATCAGGTGTTACGTTCTCATCACGCCGAATTTTTTTCAACGCAACTGTTACACTTAGGCTGTTCCCATCTTCCCTTTCAGATCTATAACCAAACTGCACAGGCAACCAATCACTTGACTGAACCCAAACCTCTAGGATTTCGCGCGGAGGACGGGTTTCATCTGCGGGATGTGATAACATATGAGGTCTGGGCGTCAATGCAATCTGGTAGACGCCTTTCTTATTCGCAGTGGGATCTGGAACTAGGCTCATAGCATAATTTTTCTGGACATCTTCTAATGAAGCCCCAATCCCTGGCAATAATTCCTTGCGATCCGGATTGTTCCATTGCATCTTATTGACCTGATTCAGCATCGGCGTATAAGACCAAGAGTGATCGCCATCAAGAATAATTAATTGTATGGTCTGAGTTGGATCCTCTCGGCTCAAATACTCCTTGCGCAACAGGTTCGGCTTGCTAAATACCAATTTGCCACTCGCAACGCTTTTATTGCTATCTTGGAGCGTTGTTTCCTCAAACTCAGCGCTAAAGTTCTTGGACGTTTCATAAGCTGCCTTAAACCTGTGAAAAATCTCATCAACCGTATAAGCAAATCCCAACTTTCCGCCGGAAATTAACAAGAACATCAGCATTTTCACAAAACAGAGCCGTTTCATCATTCAAATCCCCCGTACTTTAATTCTTAATTTACGATTGCAGTATAGCACCTGCACCCATATTTGTCAACGCTGTTTTTGGAGTCCATCACTAAATTTCATTAGACATCGCGGTGTGTCCGCAGTTGTGAAAAAAGGCGCAGATCGATTAGCTACACTGTCCGTATCCGCGAATATACCTCGATGTGTCTTGAAGCCATCAAAGCGTCGCTTGAATGCGTCACACCCTCATTTACCCCCGGCTACCTAGTGTTTCTTCCACATATCTGCAACAATGAGTGCTTGTATCGATGACAACCAAGTCATTTCTCGCTCAACAATATGCCATTCAGGTGGATTCACAGTTTTGGTGAGCTGTCGGCGAAGTGTGAAGCTAGTGTCTTTTCCATGCGAGGAATTAACGCTCCGCGATTACATCTGCTGAACGGATTGACGGGCTTGAACAAAACCTAAGGGTAATACCTCTGAAAATCATCCTTATTTCTTTTTGTAACTTTTCATTACGGGATGCGTTTGGTATGGATAGAATTAACCCAAATTAAGGATTGGGGCTGATTTTCCCCTATTCATTAACGAGGAGACCATTTCAAATGACCAAACACTATACTTATCTAGTCACTTGCGTGAGGGAAACGTCAATCGAATGGGGCATTGAATTTCAATCACTCGGCGATTCAGTTCCGCCGAAAGTCGTTCGATTGTCACACCTGACGCAACCGTTAACTAAATCGCCATATCTTCAACCGAAATGTAACCCCATAGCTTATCTTAAGCAATTAATCAAAGGCATGACGGACATGCTTCGTGACTACCACACACGCGTTATCAGAAAGGTTCAAATCAGACTTGAAGGGTTACAGATTGGAGAACGTTGCTATGTCCAGGTGTCCTACACCGATAACGGTGCGGAAATCAAACCTCATAACTATGAAATTCAGATTCTTGAGAACTCACCTTTTGAAACGCGAGACACAGATCGTGAAGAATCAACTGCATTTTCTGCTGCCTTGAATGCGGATAATCTATCTGTTCCTCGTGGAGAAGAGACCGCCTTGGATGGGAAAGACTCGACTCAATCAAGTGCGAGTAATCAAGGAAAACGTTCAGTTGAAAATTCAACTGAAGTAATACACCAGATTACGCAATTGCGGGAGCGAGTTGGCCAGTTGCAATCCGACATGGACTTGTTGAAGGAGAAACTCGCCGAAGGGCGACGCCTGTCAGAAAAGATTCTGAGTGAAAGGGAGGGGCTTACATTCAGAAGATCTGGTTTTGCCTTAGACCCCAATGCGCCCTCCATTGGGAGCAGGCGAATGTACATGCGTCCTGTCGGAGGAAGGGATGAGCAGAAAAAGGATAGCATTATGCTCAATCAGGATGAGAGTACGGCTATCCAATACATTATGGACCAGAAAACTATAACTGAATCCCAGCTAAGGAAGCAATACCATATTGGTAATGCATCTGAAGTTATGGCGGGCTTGATTGACAAGATGGAACAATACAATTCCCCCTGGATTGATGTCAAGAGAGATGAAAATGGGAAATTGATTTATCACTGGAAGCAGCCGAATGAAGGGGCGATGGCTGCGTCAAATGCTTCTTGAGGTACGCGATTCGTGCCTCGGCATGAATCTCATGTCCATCTTACCAGATGGTAAAATTTCCTCGGAGGCTTGGTGCTGCGTAAATCTACTTTGGCATCTGACTCGATAAGGCACGCATCTTCAGGTATACATTGCAGCGAATTCTAAAAAAGGTTTATGCCAAATTTCAACCGATAGAGGATTCTTCCGCAGTCTAGCTTTCTGGCAACGCGTCAATCTCCAGTTCAAGCAGAATCGCGCTAAATCCCTTACCGTGTCCATCAATCATCAGTGAACGCGAAACCCCACCTCCAAGCGCATTACGAACAACGAAGTTTAGCGCGCCGATTTTCGGCAGTTCGTAGCGCTCTATATGCCCGTGTGGTATGTCTTTGAAAAAGTCATCTACAGCTTCCACAGTCACGTGTTTCTTCACCCACTCGTAGTGAGCTTGGTTGTAGACAATCAGTCCGATATTGACGGTATCTGCCTTGTCACCCGATCTCGAGTGACATATCTGTCTAAGTTTAATCCGATTAGCCATTCTAATTCCCTCCTTTACCCCACAACAAATTCGTGTACGTCAAACTGCACTGCTTCTCGAGGTAACAGAGTGGTATAAAGTCCAATGACTTCCTCTGGACCTGCTTGGTAATCGAGTCGCAGTCCTTGGCTTACGCCCGCCGGTCCGTTCAGAGCGAGTGACTCAACATCGTGCAACACTTCCCACGCCTGCTCCTGAGTCTCAAAATAGCCGCTCACTCTCAGCTCAACTTCTTTTACGGCAGACAAATCTATATCCGGCCAAGGAAAGAGTGCGTTGGCGCCAACGAAATCGAACCGCAAGGCGGACCTGTCAATGCCGTGAACGTGGGTTGCCCGCTTGGCAATTGTATCGGCTGCTAGCTGTGCTCTCGCATACGCCCCAGTTCCACCATAGTAGGCTCGGCTAACCGCCACAAAGTTTTCACGTACACCGAGAAGTACCTTAACCATCGAAGGACGAGGGTGTCCCCTCGTCCCGGTTACGCTGACGCAATCGGCGCCGACCTGTTTTATCTCGGTGTTCGTGAAATCGACTACGCCATCGTTATGGATGTAGTTGCTTGGGTCATGGAGCTCGTAGAGCAGTTGCTCTTTGACAGTTCGCTCGGATACCACCCCACCGGTATTGGAAACCTTCGTGATAATGCCGTCCCCATTCGCTTGCATCTCTGCGATAGGCATTCCAATGTCGTCTAAACCAGATACATCCTTCATCCCGGGATCTGCGTGGAATCCACCGGAGAGCTGTGCACCGCACTCCATCAGGTGTCCAATGCCGAGCCCTCTCGCCATCAGATCCCAATCATCCAACGACCAATCCATTTCAAATATCAACGGCGCGAGAAATTGGGTGGAATCACCGGCTCTGCTCGTAATCACGATATTTGCACCACGCTGCAACCCCTCAACAATCAGCGGTGCACCCTGATAGGTGATGGCTGCTACCAGCCTATCTCCGAAGGCGGAGACTGGTTCTCCCGTCTCGGTTGTCACTGGATCTATTTCTTTTATGAGATGGAGACTACTGTCCGGCTGGGTATAGGCCACTTTGATGCCCCTAATGTTCAGCTCCTGGCAGATTTCGGCTACTAGCTTGACGGCACCTCGTACGTCCGCACTTCCGCCATTGTGAATAATCCTAACACCATTCTTGATGCATGCTGGAAGAACAGTACGCAGCGTCCTACCAAGCGTTACATCGTATCCGATGCCGCCCTTTGCCTTCCTTAGGGCGGATTCAGAATACGCTTTTTCAGACTGCGCGTCAAAGATTAGATAATCAATCTCCCCATACTTTGCTAGTTTAAGTGCAGCGTCTATGCGATCTCCGCCGGCACCGGAGCCGCTTCCCAACCGAATTGTTGATTTCCGTGTTTTTATTGTCTTACCCTCCTTAGCAGCGTTAAATTCCAAGACGGACAGCATTTGGACACGACTATCTCTACTCCCACCACCTGACAGGGTGCCAGCCCATATTATACGTCATGATTTTGAATGCAGCGTTCATGATGCTCCATATGCCCCCCATGGCGTAATCTCCTAGTATCAAACCCGCAAAAAACGGGATGGCTTTCCGATACGCTCGCAGTCCGCCATACCGAAGAATGGTGAATTTTAGACACCAACTAATCAGCACCGGCACCCAAATATATACCATTTCTGCCGGGCTTACCCCTAGCACATAACCGACCGGGTGAAATGGCCACCACAAAAAGCGCATCTTCATCGCTAACAGAAGTCCCGTGATAACCGCACCGAGTCCCATAAAACTGATTGTCGCGTAATCTGTTGTTTTTTGAAAGGTTAGCCACAATTGGAGACGTTGTGTAAAGCTTTCCCGACCCATACCCCCGATTTCCGATTGATTCTCAACGCCAAAGTGGTACGAAAGCCCAAAATATATCACAAACGTTGCCGGTATGCCGACGGCAAAGGCGAGAATCATCGCCCATGTCAGCTTTCGACGATTAATATTCGCGTTTTCACCGATTCGAAAAGCTTCCAGTTGATTCGGCATCGGATGACCGGGCTGGTCTCGATTTAGTCCATAAAAGAAGGACAGAATCGTCAAGTTTCGCGCTCCTAACGCCCGCGTCCCCAGTGAGGTTACCATTGTCCGTCCCGGATCCAACCAAAGCAGTTCATGTACAGGCAATCCAAGTCCACTTCGCATCTTAGTCACACCCAAGGCGCCGCAGCAGTACAGCGCTAAAAACAGCAGGATAACCCACAGAGAAAGCCCAGCATTATAGGCGAAAACGAGCAGAAAAACTACACCCGCGAGGATACCCAGAATCGCGGTCCGGTACGACATTGGCTCCATCGCATCATCTATTTCTCCCTTTCCCGCGAAGATCTGCGTAAAAACCCGCTTGAGATGTTTCCGCCCAACCCACAGCGCTAAAAGCCCCAAGCCAATCCACGCTCCTTGAGCCTGTTCATCGAGATAAAGATTGCGCCAGCCCATTGTGGCGCCCAGCGACAATTGTGTCATTTTTTTGAAAAAGTAAAAGAACCATGCCGAAAACGCGAGATCCAGCGGCATAAAATAGGAGAGTCCAATGACAAACGGCTGGAAGGAGATACGAGTCCCGTGCATATAGCTCCACGGCTTCTCCTGAAAATGAATCTGTGTCCAACCAACCGGTATATAGGGGACAATAGGATAGAATGCCTTCATACCGTTAAAGAGACTAATGCCAGCCGCAATCCCGAAACCTACCCACATTAACCGATTCTTCAAGAATCCAACCGGGTCCCGCCCCATCTCCAGCGGCAACCAAGTAATCGGGTAGGTGAGTCGCTCATGCTCGGAAAACTGTCGTTTGATAATCGTGTTAATGCAGATGAGAATGAAGCAGAGGACAAATAAAAAGGCAGACCAGAAAAACAGCGGACCAATCCAAGCCTTAATGTATTGTAGGGTGAAGAAAGAGGTTTCGCCAAGAAAAAAGCCGCGTAGATCGTTTTCGTCTTCGACCGTGAACCATCCCGGGATATAATGCCAGAAGAGATTTCGCCAGTCGTTTTCCGCTGTGGCGTACCAGTAGGGGTGAGCGATGGGCCCTAGCAGTCGCGTCATCCTGTGTCCGGATATCGACGACACCATGACGACCATGACATAGATGACCAACAATTCGGCGTTTTTGAAAGCGGCTCTTCCAGCAATCTTCTTTGACAGGAGATTTAATAATATCAGCACAAACAGCGTGAATACCGCATTACTGAACAGCGACATATACGTGTGATTTAGCCCTTTTAGGTAGTCGTTGGCTGAGATCCAGTAGGAATTGACGACCACTAAAATCACACCGAGAGCCAGCGCTCTCAGGGAAACCCCACTTTGCGGTTGGCTTTTCATTCCGGGAAACTTGTCCAAAAATAATACCTCACGTTAACGGATGCATACTATCGCTCAATCCGTGTGCCGTTGTTCCGCATGCTGGATTATATTATAAACCTTATCCCCCATCGTTGTCAACACACTCAATGCTCGGCATTTTCAGTTGAAATCTGGGGTCTGTTAAGATATTATTTTAGTGTCACGCTACGAAAACTTCGTCTAGCAACCCGATGTTGTCAATATAAGTTAGAAGACATAGAGGTCCAAGCGAATTGACGTGGATGGTTTTTGCAAAATGGGTACGCCCCTATCTCTAGATTTTTTCTGTTGACATCTGTGATGTTTTTGATTAAGATAAAGCGCATGACAAACTAGTGCCGCAAAATATGCAGCCCCGGTCGATAATCGGGATTTTGCTGTGCTCACCAAGTTCCACTTGTGAACCATCTATCTTGAAAGGAGATTGATGCCTTGCGAGCGTTTGACTATATTCCCGCAAAAACTGTTAATGAGGCACTGGCTTTGCTCGCTGAAAAAGGCGATCAGGCAAAACCACTGAGCGGCGGAACAGATCTCATTGTTATGGTTAGAGAGGGCAGGCGGCAGTTGGAATTGATGGTAGATGTCAAAGACATCCCCGAAACCAATGTGCTTTCGTATTCCCATGAAAACGGCTTACATCTCGGTGCGGCTGTGCCCTGCTATAAAATCTATGGAGATGATGCTATTTGCGCTGCATATCCGGGGCTTGCAGACGCTGCCAAGATTATCGGTGGCACCGCAATTCAAGGCAGGGCGAGTGTCGGCGGCAATTTGTGCAACGCCTCGCCCGCTGCGGACACGATACCTCCGCTGATTGTGCTAGAAACTATTTGCGTCATTGCGGGTCCAAACGGGACGCGCGAAGTCCCGGCAGTGCAGTTTTGTACAGGACCGGGGCAAACAGTCTTGGAAAGGGGAGAATTTCTTCTATCGTTCAAGATTCCCCCACCAAAGAAAAATTCAAGTTCTTACTATCTTCGATTCATCCCACGCAATGAAATGGACATCGCTGTTGTAGGCGCTGGCGCATCGGTTGTTCTGGACGACGCGAAAACATCGTTCGTCTCAGCGCGAATCGGACTGGCTGCAGTCGCCCCGACACCATTGTTCGCCGAGGAAGCCAGCGCGTCGCTTGCTGGCAAGGGAGTTTCCGACGAGGCAGTCAGTGCAGCGGCTGAAGCAGCACGCCAAATTGCCCGACCAATCAGCGACATGCGCGGAACGATTGAACAGAGGGTTCACCTCGTTGAAGTGCTGACGCGTCGCGCCTTAAATGGTGCAATTCAAAGAGTGAAGGAGTCGCGAAAATAGATGCCCAGAAAAGTTCATGTTCAAACGACAATTAACGGCGAAACAGTTGAATTTCTGAGTGAGCCTCGCCAGAGCCTGCTTGAAGTCTTGCGGGATGAACTCGGGTTGACCGGCGCCAAAGAAGGATGCAACAACGGTAACTGCGGCGCCTGCAGCGTAATTCTTGATGGACGGCTGGTCAATTCCTGTATTGTGCTTGGCGTTGAAATAGAAGGGAAAACGGTAGAAACCGTCGAAGGTCTCGCCGATCCGGGCAAACTCCATCCGATTCAAGAAATGTTCTTGGAAGACGCTGCGCTTCAGTGCGGTATCTGCACGCCCGGCTTTATAGTAGCAGCAAAGGCGCTGCTGGACAAAAACCCTAACCCAACTGAGTACGAAGTCCGTTACTGGCTGGCAGGCAATCTGTGCCGTTGTACCGGTTACGATAAGATTGTCCGTGCTGTGCTCGATTCAGCTCAAATCGTGTCTTCGGAGGTAGGTGCATAATGTCAGAGAAGAAAGAATACAAAGTACTCGGAACCCGTCCCATCCGTCATGATGGTGTCGATAAGGTGACAGGTCGTGCCCTCTACGGCGCAGACTTCCAAACTACTGGTTTGCTGCACGGCAAAATTCTGCGCAGTCCTCATGCCCATGCACGCATCAAATCGATTGACACTAGCCGGGCAGAAGCCCATCCCGGTGTGAAAGCAGTCATGACCGCGGAAGACCTCCCTACGGCAGCGGATAAAATCGCTGATCTCGGCGAGAGCGCGGTTAATCTGAAATATCTGTGTGATAATATTCTCGCGAGCGACAAAGCCCTCTACACAGGACATGCAGTTGCTGCACTCGCAGCGAACGACCCCCACACGGCTGAAGAAGCGCTCGAACTCATTGATGTCGAGTACGAGCTGCTTCCGCCGGTGCTTGAGGTGCGCGAAGCGATGAAACATGATGCGACGCTGCTGCATGAGAATCTCAAAACCGACGCGATGGGAGAAAAATCTGAAAAGTCGAGTAATATTGCAACTCATTTCCAGCACAAAAAGGGAGATATCGACAAAGGCTTCGCAGAAGCAGATTTAATCATTGAGCACGATTTTGTCACGGGTACCGTGCATCAAGGCTACATTGAGCCTCACAATGCAACCGCGTTGTACAATCCAGACGGACAACTTACCATCTGGTGCAGCACACAAGGTGCATTTACGGTTCGGCAACAAATAGCAGAAATTCTCCAGATACCGATTTCCAAGATTAAGGTGGTGCCGATGGAGATTGGCGGCGGATTTGGCGGAAAGATTAGTATTTACCTTGAGCCGGTTGCCGCGCTGCTATCCAAGAAATCGGGCCGTCCTGTCAAAGTCTTGATGAATCGGACAGAAGTCTTTGAAGCCACGGGACCAACTCCCGCATCTTACATCCGTGTAAAGATGGGAGCTACTAACGATGGGCGTATAACCGCGGCGGAGGGCTACTTGGCTTTTGAAGCTGGCGCGTATCCGGGTTCACCCGTTGGCGCAGGAGCGATGTGTATTTTCTCTCCTTACAATATTCCCAATGGGCTGATCGATGGGTATGATGTTGTCGTCAATAAACCGAAAAGCAATGCATATCGCGCCCCCGGCGCAACAAATGCTGAGTTCGCCGCTGAAACCGTCGTTGATGAAATCTGTGAAAAAATCGGGATGGACCCGCTCGAATTCCGTGTTCTCAACGCAGCAGAAGAGGGTGTCAGTCGTATTGATGGTCCGGTATTCCCGCGTATCGGTTGCATCGAAACAACTGAAGCGGCAATGGAACATCCGCACTACGCAGCTCCCCTCGAAGGGGAATATAGAGGGCGCGGCGTCGCTTCCGGTTTCTGGTTCAATGTCGGTTTGAAATCAAGCGTCTCAATTAACGTGAACCCCGATGGGACGATAAGCCTTGTCGAAGGTTCGACTGACATCGGCGGCACGCGGGCTTCGATTGCAATGCAAGCCGCGGAGGTATTGGGGATTCCCGCCGAAGCGGTTTATCCCACTGTGGTCGATACAAATTCGGTCGGTTATACAGATGTGACCGGTGGCAGCCGTACCACATTTGCGACGGGATACGCCGCTTATGAAGCCGCTCAGGATGTCAAGCGGCAGATGATGGAACGCGCAGCAAAATTGTGGGACGTAGATTCAGGAGAGGTGCAGTTCTCCGACGGCGATTTTATATGCGTGAACGGCAAAGATGAACGTATGAGTTTCAAAGAGTTGGCTGCGAGACTTGATGAGGTCGGTGGTCCAGTTACGGGACGCGCATCCGTCGATCCAACGGGGGTTGGTGGCGCTTTCGCTACACATATCGTGGACGTTGAGGTCGATCCAGACACCGGCAAGGTCCAAATCCTGCGCTATACAGCGACTCAGGACGCTGGAAAAGCCGTCCACCCCAGTTATGTCGAAGGGCAGATGCAAGGCGGCGTCACGCAAGGGATCGGTTGGGCGTTGAATGAGGAATATATCTACAACGAGCAAGGAAGAATGACCAACGCGAGTTTCCTCGATTATCGTATGCCAACCTGCCTGGATCTACCGATGATTGACACGGTTATCGTTGAAGTTCCCAACCCGGGTCACCCGTATGGTGTCAGAGGTGTGGGGGAGGTCCCAATCGTTCCGCCCCCCGCGGCGATTGCCAACGCAATATATCGTGCCATAGGCGTTCGGATGAAGGAACTACCGATGTCACCTGGTCGAATACTCAAAACGATGGGAAAACTCTGAACATTGAGCTGGTAAACAGTGCCTGCCTCTGATTGAAGCGAAGGGGCAGGCACGTGGCACTCACCATACTTTGTATTCCCAGCTTACCCGCATTCATGAAAGGCTATACCATGCCAATTGTATCAATCCCGTCCCTCATGCAGAATCTCACCAATGGCGTAGATAAAGTTAACGTGGACGGCAAAACACTGCGAGAAGTGATTTCCAATCTAGAGAAGTTCTATCCAGGCTTTGCAGCACGTCTCTGCGATGGCGATCGAATACGTCAAAATATTTCGTTGTACATTGATGGTCTCATCTCACGCGAAGGGATGCGACAACTTGTAAAAGCGGACACGGAGATTCACTTTATCCCAGCCATCAGTGGAGGCTGCAGCCCCATACTTGCCAAGAAACGTCAATAAATTGCCGTCTAGACGCAGCAGATTTGGGATTATGCCTGAATGATGACCCATTTCCGCTCGACTTCGCGATCTCATGCGATACTAGATTCCGATAGGCGTATCGCGTTCACACCCCAAAAACCCGCCCAATCTTACACTTCCTTCTTCGGCAAGGAAGTGCTAACAATATCTCCGCAAGAATCGGTTGATTGAATTGTAGACCAACTACCGCTTGTCCCATAATCAAACGGAACAATCATCACGCAACAAGACCCCCATCCAAACGATACTCAAGGAAAGCGATTATCATCTTTCCCTGTTCAAGGAAGACGAAATTGACAATCTGCATGATAGGATCTCCATTAAAACTTTGAGAAACAAAGAGCGCCCGTTTGTAAACTGTATCGTCCGGAATAAAGATATTCAGCTAAGACCCGAGGAGGTTGTCCGTCAGCTTTACGGGACGAGGCTCATCCACCATTACGGATACCCCGCGACGCGATTGGCTTTTGAACACCCTGTGAACTTTGGCAGGCAAAAGAAAAATGCCGATTTTGTTATCCTCGACAAAGACCACCCTGACTCCGCATATATCATTGTCGAGTTAAAAAATCCCAAACTCAAGGACGAAAAAATCAGCTTCGCTCCTACTGCAACGCCACGAGGGCTCCAATCGGCGTCTGGACAAACGGGGAGCAAATTTCACACTACAACTGCAAAGATCCGAATTACTTTGAAGAAATCACCGATATACCCAACGTTGACCAAAGACTTGAGGATATCCTATCCGAACATTTCACGCTGAAAGATTTGATTCTCAAGGATAAGATTGCCAATGAGCGGAAATCTTTGAAAGAAATCGTTTTGAAAATGGAGGATGAGGTGTTGGCAAATACTGGGGTGGATGTCTTTGAGGAGGTTTTCAAACTGATTTTCACCAAACTCTATGATGAATTTCTGAGTCAACGCGACAAAGGGATAATCAACTACTTCTTGCAACCATTAATCAAGACGCGCGTCCATGACCAAACCGAACTTAATGATCGCAGCGGAGAGGATTATGATGCCCTGAAGGCCGCGGTTAAGGAGATTTCAGATGACGCATTCCGAGTAATGGAGTTTAGAAATACCGGGCAAACCGATACAGAGCTGAAAGTCAAGATCCAGCGACTTTTTGATGCGGCGAAAAACCAATGGCGAGGCGTCTTTCCAGAAGGCGCTACTTTTGAACTCACGGACAGCCATTTAGCTATCTGTGTATCTAGTCTGCAAGATATAAAGCTGTTCAACTCCAACCTGCTGGTGGTGGATGAAGCTTTCGAATACTTGGTGAACAAATCTGCCAAAGGGGAAAAGGGGCAGTATTTTACACCCCGCCATGTGATTGATATGTGCGTTCAGATGCTGAATCCCCAACCCGGTGAATATATGATTGATACCGCCGCCGGCAGTTGCGGTTTCCCAGTGCATACCATCTTCAAACTGACGGGGCATCTATTCAGTAATGTCGAAATTCCAGCCGAGGAGAAAGAAAACGTCCTAAAAGTGTTCGGTATTGACTTTGATGAAAAGACGGTCAGGGTTGCCAGAACATTGAACCTGATTGCCGGTGACGGAGAAACCAATGTGTTGCACCTCAATACGCTCGATTTTGAACGCTGGACCGACCGAACCGAGCAAGATAGAAAGTGGATTAACACCTATGGCAAGGGATTTGAACGGCTGGAAAGATTGAGGGCAGAAAGAGACGTAAATAAGCGGTTTAACTTTGATATCCTGATGGCGAATCCACCCTTTGCCGGTGACATCAAGGAGAGCCGCTTGCTGCATCAATACCAACTCAGCTTCAAGGCACGCGGCGCGGCGCAGAGCAAAGTTGGGCGTGACATCTTGTTTATCGAGCGCAATCTGGACTTTCTCAAGCCCGGTGGACGCATGGCGATTGTATTGCCGCAGGGCAGATTCAACAACACATCCGACAAACATATCCGAGATTTTATCGCCGATCGGGGGCGAATCTTGGCGGTGGTCGGGTTACACGTTAACACCTTTAAGCCCCACACCAGCACCAAAACCAGCGTCCTGTTTGTGCAGAAGTGGGATGACAAGCTGTGTTCCAAAGTGGAAGACTACCCGATTTTCTTTGCCGTGAGCGACAAGGGTGGAAAGGACAACTCCGGGGATTATGTCTATGCCCAAAACGACAGCGGACAGTATAAATTGGACAAAAACGGTCATCTGGTCGTTGACCACGATTTACACAGCCATGACGGGGAATTGCCTGACGGCATCGCCGAAGCCTTTGTCGAATGGGCGAGGAACGAACAATTGAGTTTTTGGACAGATCTAGAAGATCAGACAAAAACAGTGCGACGCGAAGCCTATTTTGATAACAATCGCAAAAGTGAGATTTAAGTTGATCAAGAGGTCGATATCTCTCAGCTAGCCGATGCGATGAACGATATGGAAAAAGGAATAGAGTAGTAGGCATACTCCGTATACCGTAACCGTTATGCAAATTACGGCACCCCAGCATCACCTAAAACTTGATTGTAATCATCGTAGGGAACAACGATCGTTGTTCCCTATGGACTCCTTATGGGTTTCTGCTGTAGTTGCCCGATTCATCGGAGTCCTCGAAAATCGAGATCGGAACGGAGACTTTGACCGCTCAACTGCGTAAGTCCTAAGACTGTGATTGATACAGCATGTCCGGAGAAGATAATTATGATTTTTATGATAGACGAAGATAATTGTGATAATCTCATTAAGCGGGCATATAAACCACAATTCGATGGCAGGTTAGTTTCTGCAACATATGACATGGAAAAAGACATATTTTCAAGTGTCATCATCAAAAGAGATGGTACACCCTCTACAGTAACCTATGGTATTGAAAAAGATATAATCCATAGTATAGACAAGAATGGTAACGTCACTCCAATCACATATATATGCAATGATCCATCACATCCGCCTATTGTCAGAGGCTTGGGGCAGAGGACCTTGTATAAACAGATTTCAGAGAAGGTTGTGGGCTATAAGAAGGCTGGAGTCGAACACAATGAAATAGTTGATTCAATGTTGGGCGAAGTGGTTTCCATGCTGAACATCCCATCTGATTGTGTCTCCGAAGGTGGAAGATTGCAGAGTATGCGTCGTCAAATCGCCAGAGATTGGGGAGAGGTGTTTTGCAAACTTGACAATTTAGGACATTTGACTGGGTGGTTTATAGATGATTGTCAATTCGATAATGATGAGCTACACTCCGTACTGGGACTATTTTCTTTCGAGGCGACGCGGATTTTATTTGCAACAGTCAATCAATTGCGCGCTGGATTGGCGAGTGAGACGTTTGTGTATTGGCGTACTCTCTACGAGACCCTGATAAAGAGTCGTTTCATGTTGAAATTTAGCAAGGCAGATGCGGATCTTCCGGGAAGGTTTTTGTATTACACGAATTCCGCATATTTGAAGTTTTACTCAATGTTTGCCCCCGAAGATGATCCCCACGCTGAGGATAATATGTGGATAGAAACAGAAAGGCGGTATGAAGCCCGTTACGAAAAACAGGGCAAAGGTAATTATGGGTGGGCATATCCTCTAATTAAGAAAAGAGATGATACACCGGAGGCTAAACCGACATTCCGACAAATTATGGACGAGGTAGATAAGGGGTCCAGGTTTTCAGAAATATATTATCGCGTGTCTACTGCAAAGAGTCACGGGCAGTTTGTATGGAGTCCTCTTATGGTTCGTCCAGCGGGAAGGAGCACTCATATTGATCCGTTTAGTGTTGGAGACATTGCTCTGGTAATCGAATTAATGATGCCACTATTTGAGCAGATTTTAGAGAATATTGCCGAATCGTGTGGTAAGCCGGAACATAGTGTTGTGATGGGCATCGTGAAAGCTGTTATTGCGGATATAAATGATTTTGTCACAGAGATTAAATCATCTAATCCTGAGATGTATGGCGGCATTGCCGAAACCTTATCGTAGAGAACGCAAACTTGTGTTCTCTACCAATAGGGATTGGAGAGGGCAATCCGGCCAAACGAACAACACAAACCGAGGGAATGATGCAGTGTTCAATCGTAACTTTTAGCGAAATTGCAAGAAATTCTGACTTCAGAATTGATGCCGAATTCTACAAAAAAGAAATACTGAATCGCCTCAACATATTAGACCAATGCAACAAAGACATTTTAGACAACTTGGTTGAATTTGTTATTGGCCCATTTGGTTCAACGATAACAACCGATAAATATATAGATAAATCCAGCTATAGATATGTCAGAAACAAAGACATAAACAACTTTTTTATTAAGGATGACGACCCGGCACTATTGTCAAAAGAGATATACGACTCGTTACCTCAATTTCACATTCAAGAAAATGATCTGTTGATTACAGTTGTTGGAACCCTTGGCAAAGTAGCTATCGCAACGCAAAAAGACACAAAGTCAATTTTTAGCTGCAAAAGTACCATTATTAGGACAAAGAAGATTAACCCGTTCTACTTGTTGACATATCTCAATTCTAATTCTGGGACAATGTTTTCGTTAAGAGGCAAGAGAGGTGCAATACAAGAAGGATTAAATTCAACTGACCTTAAAGAAATTCAGATATTTATTCCGTCTGAAGAACTCCAACAAGCTATTGAAAAGACGGTTAAGAAATCATTTAAAAGTCTGGAAGAATCAAAAACTGCATATCGCGAGACCCAAACCCTTCTCCTCTCTGAACTCGGCCTTGTCGACTACCGACCCAAACACCAGTTGACCTTCGTCAAAAACTACTCCGACACGGAACAAGCAGGGCGGATAGATGCTGATTACTTCCAGCCATTCTATGAAGAAGTAAATAAAAAATTACAATCTGCGGGTTATGTTTTCGCAGAAGATATTTGTAGCCAAATCAACTATGGGACTGTCCCTACAAGTCCATACTCTAAAGATAATTCAGGAGTGCCATACATAAAGGGACTTAATCTTAAAAAACTCTGCGTTGATACAGAGAAACTTGATTATATTACCAATACTAATGTTTTGCCAAACAAAGTGTTCACAAAAGCGGGAGATATAATTATTTCACAGATGGGGACAGTGGGCAATTGTGGCGTCGTGTCGAAAGAGCAAGAAAATTGGGCGTTTGCTTCCTTTACAATTCGCATAAGAATTACTGACATATCAAAATACGATCCCTACTTTGTCGCTCTCTATATTGAAAACATTGCAAAACCTTACTATCTTATGAGAAATATTGCTCAAGCCAGCGTAAGGCAAAATACAGATTTGCCCACTATTAAGCAAATGCCTATTCCTAGCCTGTCTTTTGAAAAGCAACAACAAATAAGTCAGAAAATCACCGAATCCTTTAGCCTGCGAAGACAGTCCAATCACTTACTCGAATGTGCTAAGCGGGCAGTGGAGATAGCTATTGAGAGGGGTGAACAATCCGCAATTGACTATCTGGAAAATTAAACGAAGTAAATGGCAACAAAAAAGGAGGCACATCCCACAGCTGCTCCACCGGGCTCACAGTCGCTGGTAAAGCCCCGCACGCTATGGGCAAGGGAACTATGACAACAGAGATTTCGGATTACGTTCAGGTCCCAAAAAGACTAGATGAATTGAGCTGTAGCTACTCAGGGGGTGTAGCGATGCTACCCGTAAATTTTGAAACCGCCACATCAACGGAGAATTTAAGCCACTACTCAGAGACCCCAACCATAAAAAAATTGTTCAGAGGTAGTAATATCCCATATACTGAAATAAGAAAGGAAAATGAAAAACCCTCATACATTCAAAACAACGCGTTTAAATGGATAGGGCCAATGCTCTTCTTTTCCACGGCACTTATGTTGGATAATCCACAAATAATCTCTGTTTCGCTTGGCGTAATTGCTAATTATCTTACGGGTTTTTTTAAAGGGTTTAGTGGAGAAAAGACAGCCAAACTAGATATCGTTGTAGAAAACAAATCTAAGACGTACACAAAAATTAGTTATGAAGGTCATATTGATGGTATATCAAGCCTAGCTGAAGTTGTGCGAAGGGTATCGAATGAGTAACTGTCTACCAAATTTTATTATTGAGTTTAACGATCTTGTTAAAGAATCACAAGTGTTTCTGTCAATAGCACGCGATAGTGCATTACAACAGGAAGCATCTATAAATCTTAAAAATTTATTGCTAAAAATAGCTCAAGAAAAGAAGAAAGCAATTGAAAATAATGATGAAGATTATGCTAATCTACTACTAGCCTGTGAGTGTGTTGCCAAGTCGTTGCTTAATGAACTGAAAATGTGGCTATTGTTAAAGCAGGAAAAACCGGAGGACGCATGGGATTTCCTTGTCGCCGCGCAAACGGAAGCAACTGATGCCGCTAAAGCACATGACGGTATTCGACATTTCGAAAATCATCGCAATCGCTTAGAAATAATTGAGAGGGTAGTATTTCCTCACCAAGTGTTTGTTAGTATTGGAACGATTGTAGGTAAGCAGGAGTGTTCTATATGCAGTGAGGACTATGATGAATGTGAACATTTGGCAGGAAAGCCTTATATGGGTGAATTCTGCTGTGTAATTGTTAAAAATGTAAAATTAGACCACGTCTCTATAGTTGAAAACCCCGCAGATAAACGTTGTAGGGTGACTCATTTTGATGTTGACGGCGGTACGCGCAATAGGATGACTTGGAAGATAGAGCAAAGTGCCGAAAACACATCGGCACCAAATGGATGTGTCAAACGCCCAGTCAAAATTGCTTTTGAACAAGCCGAACAAACTACCATTGAATAGCTGAACAAAGAAACCAAGGATCTGTACACGTATTGCTAGGAGTTCTGACGGACGACAATTCGGTGAACTTAATTTCCGCCGTATTTATGCGGCTCAATAGAATCAAGAATTACTAATGGAAATTGCTCCTTTTTTCTATAAGGTCTTTGTCACAAGCCATAATCTTGAAATACGCCGGTTCTTGGGCACGGCATTCCCGATTACGTCGAATGGTGGTTTGTTAACCTGCCGTCATGTTGTGGATGTTGCCATAAAAGCTAATGAGACCGTGGCTATTTTCGACAATGAACTAAACCGACCCGTTCCAATTTCAGACTTCAACGTACCGACTGATTCCAGATATGACATCGCCTTCATTCCAAATGCGCTGCAGAGAGAGAAATCTGAGTTTTTTCCACTTCTAAGTCCACGTCTGATTACTATGGGCGAAAATGTCTACAGCTTCGGTTATTATGTTTCTGAAAACAACCTCCACATGGGTTACTTCAAAGGAAATATTGTTAACTTCTTAAATTCTGAAAAAATGCCGGGCTCCGGTTTAATGTCTCTTTCATACGCTGTTATAGAGGGATTGTCTGGTAGTCCTGTGTTGACCTTTCATAACGGTCCCAAGCTAGTCGGAATGTGTTGCGGAAATAGCCAATCCCGTATTGTCGCCCACGAAGTAATGGAATTTAAGGACGAAAAGGCAGAGTTTCGGGAGACGATTAACAGGATAGTCGAACTTGGACAAGCTCACCATGCCACGGCATTGATTACCTTTCTGGAGAGTATTGGTGTAACGGATTTCGTTGTATCATGCGAGAGCGTATCGATTCCTGGATTGTAAAACAGATGGTCACCTTATGACAGAAAGTTGCCGAACACTTTAAGAATCAATAGCAGCACAAACAGCCGGAATGATACCCTCCATTCGCTCAACTGTGTACTCCCTAGCAATTATGGCGTCGAAATATTCGTGCTTTCCATTCCAACTGCGAATCCGGCATTGACCGCAACCAATCTGCGGTTACGCAGCAATCAAAATAGGAACCCTATGGATGACATTTCCGAGATATCCTTTTGGATTCCACGGCTGACTGAAAGGTTGTGCGTTCCCTTTATCGTCAAACGCTCGTGCCCATATTTCGTAGTACCCTCTATTGTCAAAGGTGATTTCATTTTCCCAATGATACCAAGCGTACTGGTTCGCAGGTTGGATCAACTGGGTCTCGTGCCACTGGATTCCGAAGTCTGTTGAAATATATACCTTGTCTACCTTGTTTTCTCCCGCCCAAGCGTGACCTCTGACCTTAACAAGGGTACCTGCGCTGATTTCCGATTCGCGAGAATCTGCGCCGATGTTCGATTCCGGTCTGGTGATGAGCGACTTAACGAGCCCTGACGTGATAATCATCGTCTCGTTTTCCGGGGACTTACTCCCCGGCACCGGGGGATATTCTGGTAGGCGATAGGAATATCCGCTCATTTTCCCTGAGTTGTGAACTCGATCTCTAATCCAGATGCGGTTGAGCCACTTCTGCATCGCACTGCCAATTCAACCCGGTACAATCAGTCTCGCGGGGAATCCGTGAGCTGCGGGTAAAGCCTCCCCGTACATCTTAAAAGCAATCAAGGAGTTGCGGGGGAAACTCGCCGTTAAAAGGATTCTCCGAATGTACGAGCATATCCGGCTTTGCGAGCAAATTTTGTCCAATCTCCCCCTAAGTGCTGTGGGAATGAGTCCTCTGCCAAACAGGCCCCTCACGGCAGCATCCGAGCCGGCACCAATGACCCCTAGACCTGCGAGTGCAGCCCCTTTGCCCAATGCTGCAAGGAAAGACTGGTTTCAAAACTGCCTGTAGAAATATGCTTTTGTTTTATCACTCTGCTTCCACTTAACGTTAACGCGCGGGCATCAGCCGACAACGACGATAAAAGTTGTTCGCTTGCATCCCCTAGTTAGTCCTCTAGCTCATACCACAAAGAAATAATAATTTTGCTTGGTTCTACACTCCCTCCGCATGATGATTGCTTTATATCTATGATTTTGATTCCAGGATTAGCCGCAATCCAAGCATTTATCTCCTCTTGAAGATGCAATGCTGTTTTTGAAAACCTACGAAAGTAGCCCTCTGATGTTCCAAATATTTTAGTTTTCATGACGACTCCTTTTATTGTGTCATCGTTACCGTTCCTTCTTCTGTTGAAGCATTTCCGAACGAACTGCCGGTATTTCTGCACGATGCGAACAGTACCCAGCGGTCCCGATTCTCACCGTGCCGACAATTATACTCTTTTTTCTTCCGTATTTTCTAACACAATGAGATGGTTTCGTAATGTAGTGGTCGCAGTTGGAGCAACCGGGGGTGGTCAATCATGAAATAACAAGGGAGTTCCGATGTGCACCTTGATTCAATCTTGACGCTTGGAGTGTAGATTGGTATAATTCCGTCCTTACCTAACGCAGCAAACACACAGGAGAAACAGATGACAGATGTCAAATCGTTGGTAGTTGGTGTGGATGCGCCGGATTTAGAGATGGAAGATGCGGATGGCGTTGTCCATCGCCTGCGCGATTACATCGGGGTGAAAAACGTCGTTCTGGCGTTTTATCCCAAAGATTTTACGAGTGGCTGAACGGCGGAGGTTTGCTCGCTCCGGGATGAGTCGAGCCAATTAGCAGCGCACGATGTACAAGTTTTCGGTGTAAGTGTACAGGACGCTGAAACTCATAAAAAGTTTGCCGAACAGTACGACCTGAACTTTCCGCTTCTTGTAGACACGGACCGCTCGCTCAGCCTGCTATTCAGCGCTACTGACCAGCCGGATGGCATGAGTAGCCGCATGACGGTCGTCATTGATAAAGCTGGAAAGATAATCAAGCTTGATAAGCAGGTAAACGCGAAAGCGCACGGCAGAGATTTAATCGACTTCTTCGAGTCAAGGTAACGCGATAACGCTGTCAAACGCGGAACGTTTGTCTGACGTTTACCGCTAGCGAGTATTCGACATGAATATACTGGCTTTTTTTGTGCGCTGAATGACAATAGCCTCAACTTGAGACTCCTCGTGAATTGTCATGGCCTACCGTGGGAAAGGTGTAGAATACCCCCTCTAACTCTCCTTTGCCAAAGGGAGAATCTTTGGAATGCGGGGTGGGGTTGGACTGCCTTACCTGTAGGATTGAGTTTCAGTCCTTTGCGCGATTCCTGTCTGACCCAAAAAACGGATCTATCTGCGACTCTTGCCTATTGAGTTCAACAAGTCGTTGTCGCAACCGGCGCCGGCGGTATATAAAAATCAGAACGAATACCAACGTAATGACGCCCCAAAGGATATAAGGGTTGGCAAATATCGCTGCTTGGTGATAGCGCTGGGGAAGCGATGCGCGCCACTCTGAATCAAATGTGATGAGGTTCCAACCAATGGCTTGTTCATAAGCGGTGTTCAAATTCTCACCGCCTTCAAGTCGAGCGATGATTTCCCACAACTTGTCGATTCCGCCAATTTCCACGAGCCACACAACGGCATTCATACTTTCCGCGTACGCGAGCTGAGCGTGGGTTTCTGACGGAGGAAATTCTGCAACGAGATCTGTAAGTGAGATAATCGAGTTTGAGAAAATGTGTTTGAGCAAGAGGTCGTGGTGATGAGGCGTCCATTCGTCGGATAGATACATCGCAATTCCTTCCACAAACCACAAGGGAATGGCTTCCATTGTCTTTTGCGTGCGCTGTCCAAAAACAACGTGGACAATTTCATGGCGAACGATTTGTGACAACTGGAACTTTCGTTCAATGATAACGCGCGGGTTCTGGATGACAATACGGCGGCTCAGTGGGAAGGCGCAACCGATTGCCCAGTCATGAATTGGGGCATGCACAGCCGATTTGAACTGCGCTTCTGTATCACAAATCCAAATCTCGATCGTCTCCATCCCGTTCATCAAGCGACCCAATTGTGAGTAGAAGTCTTCAGCAATATCAGCGACCTCTTGTGCTGAATTTGCATGAGATTGATAGTAGATTCGGAAATGTGTTGTTTCTAGTGTGTTCCACGATTTACCGGTATTTCCGTGTGCTATGGAAGAACAAAGGGTAATGAGAATGAAACAACAGAGGTAGTAGGGTTGCCTCATGAGAGAATCACTTGCCGAACTTAAGCATGAAAAGAGTCTGTGCTATTTACCCCAGTTCGCGGTGCCAAGTTTCATGCCGACACGGATTCGGCAATCATGTCACCGACTTGTGAGGTTGTATAGCCCATTTTTCCAGCGGCGAGATCGCGAAGTCTTTTACTGCCTAGAAGGTCACTTACCGACTGCTCTACTAAACGAGCCGCCTCGGCTTGACCTAGGTATTCAAGCATCATACCTGCCGCGAGAATTGCTGCGATGGGGTTGATTTGGTTCTTGTTGGTGTACCGTGGAGCAGATCCGTGAATCGGCTCAAACATTGCTATGTTTCCAGGGTGGAGATTCCCGGATGCAGCAACGCCCATACCGCCTTGAATCATCGCACCGAGGTCGGTGATAATGTCACCGAACATGTTACAAGTCACAATTACATCGAACCATTCGGGGTTTTTCACCATCCACATCGTTGTCGCATCAACGAAGGCATATTCTGTCTCAATGTCGGGGTAGTCCGCAGCAACTTCTTCGAATACGCGCCGCCAGAGATCGTGCGCATAAGTGAGTACATTTGCTTTATCGCACGAGGTCAGCTTCATCGCTTTGTTCCTTTTCCTCGCCAACTCAAAAGCGTAGCGGATGCAGCGCTCAGTTCCCTTGTGGGTGGCGATGAGCTCCTGAATCGCCACTTCATCGGACGTTCCACGCTTCAAGAAGCCGCCCCCTCCAACGTATAAACCTTCGGTGTTCTCACGGACGATGACAAAATCGATATCCTCCGGCCCCTTGTCTTTAATAGGTGTCCACACGCCGGGGTACAGCTTTACGGGACGGAGGTTGATATACAGATCCAATTCAAATCGGGTTCTTAATAAGATTCCTTTCTCCAAAATCCCCGGCTTCACATCTGGGTGTCCTATCGCTCCCAAAAAAATTGCATCCAACCCTCGAAACTCATTGAGCGCAGAGTCCGGTAAGATTTCACCTGTCTTGAGATAGCGATCTCCGCCAAAGTCGTATTCAACCGTATCGTACTTGAAGTTAGTCTTTTCGGCTGCTGCCCCGACGACCTTCATGGCTTCTCTCGTAATTTCGGGACCAATCCCGTCGCCGGGAATTAAGCCAATTTTATACATAGAATCCCTCCGAAGATAATTTGAGCAGTTTCTTTACAGCTGTGCTCCCTCAGTTTCGTTCATGAGATAACGGCTGCGTAGGTGGTTCACGTGCATTTGAGCACGTTTATATTTTAACATGACTCTGTAAAGACGACAATTATTTTCTCTGTACCAAGATGCGATACGTATATGTTGCGTGGCATCTCTGTCCTTCTCTTTTTGGCTCCAACCACATCCACAATTCATTAATTGATGTGCCCATTCGCTTGATGCAGGTTCGCGCGTTTTATCGCTTGCTCGCATCTAAAATACATGATAAAATTACCAATTGCATTGAATTCCGACGAGGTTAGGAGGCTCATATTGTGAGCATTGACTATGAAAGATGGACACAAACCGCTCTTCGTGGTGATGAATTGCCACGAGCGGATACCGTAACGATGCTGACGAATCCGCGTGTCGATATTTTTCGCATGGCGACCGCCGCGGGCGATGTCCGCATGGCGACTTTTGGGAAAAAGGTCAAAATTCACAAAATCAACAACATCCAAAATGGACTCTGTCCCGAAGATTGCGGGTATTGTGGTCAATCAAAAATATCCAAGGCGCCAATTAAGCGATACCCAATGAAGGACGAAGATGATATTGTCCAGGAGGCGCGTGATGCTAAAGCGAACGGTGTCTACCGCTACTGCATGGTGTCCGGTGGTCGTGGGCCGACCCAGAAAAAAACTAAACAGCTTGCTCGAATTATCAAACGCATCAACGATGAGGTTGGTATCAGGACCTGTCTTTCAGTCGGAATTGTCAATTTAGAAAAAGCTAAAATGTTCAAAGCTGCTGGGTTAGACCGCCTCAACCACAACCTGAATACTAGCGAAACACACACACCGAAAATTGTCAGTACACATACCTACCAAGATCGAATCAATACGCTTATCGCGGCAAAAGAGGCGGGATTGCAAACATGTAGCGGTATGATTGCTGGCATGGGGGAATCGGATGAAGATATTCTGAACGTTGCCCATACCCTTCGGCGCATGAAAGTCCCATCGATCCCCATCAATTTCCTTGTTCCCATCCACGGAAATCCGATATACGACTTCAACCAGTTGACCCCAGAACGGTGCTTGAGGATTCTTTGTATGTTTCGATTCGTCAACCCAACCGCCGAGATTCGCATCGGTGGCGGTCGCGAAGGACACTTACGCGGATTACAGTCACTCGCGCTATATCCAGCAAACTCGCTGTTTGTCGATGGTTACCTCGTAACTCGGGGGGATCAGAAGAACAAAGTTTACCAGATGGTAAAGGATGCGGGGTTCGAACTAGAAGGAGAGGTTGATGAGGCCCCTATGTTAAGCGTGTCTGAAAGATTCACACTGGATGACGATCCCAATATCATGAACCCGAAGACAGCATGGGTCGATTGATGTGATGCGTTAACCTATTCTTACACCCCATCACGGTAGATGGCGACCTTCACACGACTAAGCCCCCTCGCTTGTAGGTAAGGTTGTTAACTCAAGCGGTATTGAGACTCGCGACATCTTCGCTAAAATCTGGGGAAGCGACTTGGAGTGAATGGGTTGCGTCTCTGACGCTCGAAGGCGTTAGAAGTGCCTTGCTCTCGGACTTGAGATAAGCGTTGGGGTCGTGATGTAGCCCCCCCTCCGGAAGCCATTCCCACAGCGTTCCAAGGTCTCTGCGCACCCGATCCGCAAAGAACTGTGGAAGTTCGGTTGTCTCACCTTCAAAATAGGGGCGGAACTGCTTGTCTGTGTCTAGCCGTTGGCGCACCTCAGTGAAATACTTGATCCGACCAAAGCCTTCTGACGAAACAGCCCTGACCACGTTCAACCACCGTGGAATTGTGTCCTTGATGACGCGATAGCGGTTGAAAATTGCATTCCGCGAAAACGAATGTTTGCTCACATCGACCACCCGGTCATAGAAATCGGACCAGACATAGTGCTTTGGCTTGACGTTCATGGCGTGATTGTTGTTCAAGAAGTGGAAGGGGAAAGGTAGGACGCGGTTGGCGCGCTGGAATTCGAGATTGAGCGGCGCAGCTTGCCCAAACGACGAAATCAGTGAATAGGCGGGAAACGCGCCTGGGGTCATATCCAGAAATCGCTTTGTGAGCTCAAAGGGTTCTAATCCTTCGTCAACGTCGAGACCAAACACGAAGTTGGTTTGGACGTAGGGAATATACCGCAACATGGTGTTAACATGCTCGGAGACCTGACGGACTTTGTCGATCCCTTTCGCCTTGCCGGTCTTCGACTTGTTTCCCATGTCGTACCACGACTCAATACCGGGTAAAATGGCTTTGAATCCGTTGCGATTGAGTCGCTTCAGATGCGGCTCCGACAGGAGTGAGAGACTGCTCTCGGCGATGAAATCAATGCTGTCGGGCGGTACGGCTTCCTCAATTGCATCCATGTAATCGTCAAATCGGACGCCAAAGTTTGGATCGTGCCAACCGACGCGCGGTCGTCTAAACTTCCGCATAAGGAATCGCAAATCGTCCTTGATGACATCGAAACTCAATTGCTGATACGGTACAACAGAGTCGATGCAGAAGCTGCATGTGTACGGACAACCGAGACTTCCAATCATTGGAACAATCTTAATGAGAGGCGCTTTGTGGAGCGTCTGCTCGATAAACTTCCAACGTTCGCGTACCCCGGGCAGCGCTCTAGGTTGCTGCTTGGCTGCGAGGTGTACGCCGATTGGTCGGTGCTGCGAGCAGTCACGCAGGACATCGCGAATCAACGCTTTATCCGTGAAACCGAGGACATAGTCGAAATACTTTTGTGAATCCTGCGGATAGCAGCGAGCGTGGGGGCCTCCAAGCACAGTGATAGCGCCTTTCGATCGAAACAGGTTGCTCAACGCATATGCCAATTGTCCCGCCTGCGAGAACGCGCCGATAAAGACCAAATCGACATCCTCTGGCAACTCTTCGGTCAGATTCTCAAAACCGGTATAGCAAACAAGTGTGACATCGTGTCCTTCTTCTTCACACCACGCGCCGATGACTTGGGGCATGATGCTGGCATAATTGGCATGCATCACACGCGCCCACAATGCTTTCGTCGGACCTTTGGTAACGAGGTCTATTATCCCGATGCGGAGTTTACGCATAGCTCCCCCCCTTTTTGGATGTTTTCGAATGGCTGCTTCTGATTAAGGCAACCATGGCAATCGTTAAAAATCGATGGTCTTTACTGTCAATCCCTGCAGCCGATTACAATCTTATCAGCTTTCGAATTTTCGGTCAAGAACAATCTAGGTCTTTCGGAAAACTACAACTCTCCTGATTGCAGGTCTTTAATGTAGTTCTCGCTGATTTCATTCGATGGGTGACGAGGAACACGGTGAGGTTCGAAGAAGTTCTTTAGCAGTTTTTGATACTCCGCCACCGCTTGATTAACGTCCTCGGTCTTTTCATAAATACTGCCAATCCAATATTGAGCGGATCTCCTTGTATCGTAGTCAAATGTTGAGTTGTCGGCGACCTTCCGATAAGCCTGAATTGCCCCATCCATATCGTTTTTCGCATAGTAGATCTGAGCAACATAAACTTGGTAAGTCTGGGTGTCTTTGTTATGTGGAAATTTCTCAATTGCTGTCTCAAGCTGGATAACGGCTTCGTCATACTTTTCCAACTTCTCAAGAGCCCAACCGATGTGAAAATAGGAATCCTCGGCAGATTTTGTTTCATGATATCCATCAATGACCTCTTGATAAGTCTTAATTGCGTCCTCAAATTGCTTTTCTGCGAATTGTGTTTGAGCGATGCCAAATTTCGCAAGCGGCGCCAATTCCCCAAGCCCAGACAACACGACATTTTGGAATTGAATTCGCGCGTTGTTGTAATCTTGCTTTTCGGTATTAATTACACCGGTTTGATATACAATCCGGTGGTAGAGTTCGTGGTTATCCCTGAAGTCCTCTGTGAGTTTGTTGAGCCCTTCGAGTGCACGGTTTAAGTTGCCTTTACCGTAATGGCACATTTCCCGACTCAGACGGGATTCATTGACGAGCGCGCTGCCGGGGTAGTCTCGAATCAACTGAGTAAATAGAGCAAAGGCGCGATCATAATACAGGTCTGCTGAATCTAAATCATCCGCGTTTCGTAAATCCTCCGCAGTCCGATAGGACGCGATGGCAATAGTGTATAAGGAGTCATCTGCCCATGTACTGTCGGGGTAGTTGTTGATGAGGCGTCGGTATAAAGCGAACGCCTCTTCATCAGTTCGTGCAATCCCTGAAGCCAATTTGTAGATTGCATCATCTGCCCAACGACTATCTGGGTATTCATCGAACACGGTGCGATATGCAGCTCTGACCTTCCGTACACGGTCTAAATCCAGGTCGTCAAGTGTCACGGGGGGCGTATCCGCTTTCTCAGCTTCTGACCATGCTTTCTCAGCTCTCTCATAGTAATATAGATAACTGTTGTCCGGGTTAAACCACAGATACCCAACGAAGACACCAATCGCAAACGCAACGATGACGACGGCTTCGAAAACGACGAATTTTTTCATGGTTTACACTCCTGCACTGAGGCGTGATTGTTTTTCCCTATAGATGGCATGTAAGCGTGGGCGAACGAATTTTATCATTCTTTTACCAAAGGTGTCAAGCACCGATTGAAGTTGGGGCAATTGCAAGGTTCAATGCATATTAGACTGTTGCTTCGTACGGTTCGTTTATTGCTCCTCAATTTTTGCGAGTTATCATGCAGTTGGTACTCAAGCATTGGGCGTTTTTACTCCATCCGTAACGCATCTGCAGGCGTCATTTTGCCCAATCGCCAGGCAGGGTAGATACCTGCGAGCAGCGCGGCAGCGAGTGCAATGATAAACGCTTGAAGGAGATGAACAGCCTGCAGGTGTATCTGCAACGTCCAGCCAAACGAGCGGAGGTTGATAATATAGATCAGAATCGCGGACAGGAGAATACCCGTCGGTATAGCGATTAGTCCTGCACATCCTCCGATGAGTCCGGTTTCGAGGAATGTTAGTTTCCACAACTGTTGACGTGTCATGCCGATTGCTCGTAATGTGCCAATTTCCCGGCGGCGCTCGAGTTGCAGGCTCATCAGCGTACTGAGTACACCAATAAATGCCACCACCGTCGCGAGCATTTGTAGTGCAACTGTGGTGCTGAAAGCGCGATCAAAAATAGCAAGGCTGCTCGCTCGAAGCCCCCGGTTAGATTGGATCGTCAGGTCGAGGTTGCCAGCAAATGTCTTTCGCAGGGTATCGATTTTGGCGTCTACATCGACATCGGGTTCAACAAAGAGTGCTACAGAAGATAAATTGGGATCATCCCAGAATTTGCGATAGATGGGGTCGTGGATCAACGCGCGAAGTTGGACATCAAAGTCAAAGTCAACAGCCACAATTGGAAATCGCTGTTCACCAAAATCCGTGAGCAGTACGACCCAATCCCCCACACCCAGATCGAACCGATTCGCCATCGGTTCGTTAACAATTAGCCCTCCGGCTTCCATCGCTTGCCATGTGGCGGTGTGATTCCCCACAGCGGCTTTGTAGTGTCGTTTGGCACCAGCAATGTCCATGTTAACTGCAACTAGTTGGATTGCGCCAAGCCCACCCGCGTGTACATCAACCACGCGGCTAGTAGCAACTTGGGCGACGCCGGGAAATGATGTCAGCTTAGTTACCACCGCCCGATCAAGCGGCGCTGCCGTGCGACCTAGAGTCGGAGGGGAAACAAAAATGTCCGCTTGTAGCAGATCTGTTAACCACCGCTCGACTGTCAGACGGAAGCTGCTTATCATCAAGCTGACACCAATAATCGCGCTGACCGCGACCATCAAAGCACCAATGGCGACGGAGGTACGGCTTAGCGAACGCGTGATGTCACGGATTGCCATACGTGCAATGACATGGAACGTAAAATGTGAAACGTGCGCAAGGTTTGATCTGACGTATTGTGTATTGCTGCTCGGATTGAATAGAGCTACTTCACGCCGATGTGCGCCCGGTGACGCGATACAAGGGGTTGTCGTTTGGGCCGAGCGGCGAAATCGTATCGAAATTATTGCGTTGTTTACAATTTCGAGGACCCGCATCAGTCCCAAAGTCAAAACGGGTGTGAGCAGAGCGATGCCGATGATTATGGCAAAAACCCCGGCAAAAGTGATAGCTAGATGCCATTCTGGAAGGAGTAGAATTGCGCCCAACATTAGCACACCTACGCCAGCTCCGCAGACCCAAGGTAGAACAGCATAAGTCCGTTCCTCAATATTGCTGCGCCGAAAAGCCCCGGCGGGAGTGACACAGGTTGCTTCGTAGGCTGGCAGCATTGCCGCCGTTAGTACCGCTGCTACACCACTGACAACGCCTTTGAACAACGTGTGTAGTGGGACGTTAATATGACGTACAGTGACCACAAAAAAGATGTCGTTAAGCGATTGCGTTACCAGTTGTACAGCGCTACGACTCAAAAGTATCCCTAATCCGAGACCAATTAACGTTCCAATAATGCTAAGAACCCCCGCCTCAATCAGAACAATCGTGAAAATCTCACCTCGGGTCATGCCCAGAGCGCGTAGACTGCCCAGTACAGGGCGCTGCTGCACCACACTGAAAGCGACGGTATTATAAATCAGGAATACGCCAACCAGCAGCGCTAGCAGACTGAGAGCAGTGAGATTGAGCTGAAATGCGGAGGTCATTTCTGCGACCGTCTCATTGCGTGCTTCAGGTCTTTCGATACGGGCGCCGGGCGGCAATATTGCGGCGATGTGTTTGAGAATTGCGGTGACAGCTTCGCCATCCGGGACAATTAGATCGATTCGATCCAGCCTGCCAATCTTGCCTAGAACTTCTTGGGCTGTAGCGATGTCCGCGATTAGCAGACCTTCTAGGGCACGCCGACTTCGTTCGCCCTCTGGACATAGCAAACCGACAATCTCCAGCGCATAATTGCGACTTCCCACCTGCACATGGAGTTGATCGCCCATAGTCAAGTTGTAGCGGCGGGCGATATCGGCGCTCATCAAAACGGTTCGCGGCTGAGTTACAAAAGCCCTGAGCGTTCTAGTGTCTCCAAAGCCGGTATTCTTATCGCCCAGATAACTTCGAAATGGAGATTCGGCGAAGCTGTCCACCCCAAACAGTTGCATCGGTTGAGCGTCTAGTTCTCCGACAGCAACATAGTCCGCCACAATCGGTGCACTGAGTCGATAACCCAACTGGTGTCGCAAAGCAACATAAACTCCCTCGTCCAGCCCGGTAGGTCCGCCAACAATCTGATGCGTGGCTTTGCCGACCACAGCTTCTGTGCTCAGGGCGAAAGCACGATTGGCAGCGTTGTTGGCGAGGTCCATTGCAACGATAATTCCTACCCCCAGTGCTACCCCTATGATGAGGAAAGCACTCTGAAGAGGGCGACGCCAAGCGTGTCCCAAAGCCAAGCGCAACAACGTGTGAACAATGCTAATACCGCTTCTATTTCTGTGGATAACCATCAGTCAACATGTGGGAAAAACGATGTGGGCTGTTCCCTTTTTTCGTGTTCGTTACCTTGTTCCTAATCTCTCCCGCCCTAGCTCAGTGTTCGTTCATTCAGAGATTTGGGTGAGGGAATCTCAACATTTTAATCGCCAACTAGCTTTCCGTCTTGAATATTCAAAACTCGGTCCGCACGGCGCGCTAGTTCCGGTGCATGGGTTGCCATTAACAACATCTTACCGGCGTTGCTCCTCATCTCTAGCAAAAGAGATAGAACAGTCTCGCTGGTTTCTGCGTCTAAATTACCCGTTGGCTCATCGGCTAACAACAGCAGAGGATTATGAACGAGTGCGCGCGCGATGGCAACCCGTTGTTGCTCCCCGCCGCTCAGCTTGTCTGGATAGGTATTGAGGCGATCCCCTAGCCCAACTTGCTCAAGGAGTACACCCGCACGGGAGAGTTCGTTCGCACTTGCAATCCCGGCAAGTTCTAGTGGTAATTTGACATTTTCAAGGGTGGTGAGCGTTGGAATGAGATTAAAAAACTGGAAAACAATGCCGATATGGCAACGGCGGAAGCGGGTTCGTTGATGTTCGTTCAGTCCGGTGATGGCAATTTCCTGATCCCCCTTCCGAATGAACACATGCCCGCTGCTGGGCGTATCAATTCCAGAGATTAGATTGAGTAATGTGCTTTTCCCGCTGCCAGATTTACCGAGCAGACAGACAAACTCGCCTTCGTATAATCCTCCGCTCAGTTCATCTATCACTGTTCGGCGTTGATTTCCTTCTGTATAAATTTTGCTCAAGCAATCTAGCCGCACGAGTACTGATGGATGGATCGTCCGAGGTGCAACGTTGGAAAGTAAGATAGTCATTTCAGGGCGTGAGCCGACCAAAGACGAATAACGGTAATCCAGAATTCTTCATGATTTGGGCGCAAGATGTGCTAACACCATTAGGCATTAAAATCCCTTTGAAAACACCCTACCTTCTTCCCGCGTAATTATTTCGAGAAGGGCGGGCTTTCCAGTTTCTAGCACTTTCTGGCAGCGATGGATAGCGGGGATTATATCAGCTGGATTCTCGACTTTTTCGCTATAGCCACCTAAGCCTTCTGCGACCTTCACATAATCTCCGGTGAGGAATTTCGTGCCGTAGCGTTTTGTAGCAACCGGCATGTGATTCTCATAGCCGCCGAGTGCAGAGTTGTTGAGGACAATCGTTAGGATTGGAATGCGCTCCCGTACGGCAGTTTCAAAATCCATACCAGACATGCCGAATGCCGCATCTCCCATTACGTTAAGGGCGAGTTTTTCGGGAGCTGCTAGTTTTGCTCCCATAGTTAACCCCAAACCGTATCCCAACTGTGTGGATTTGCCCCAACCAATGTAGCTGCGTGGGGTAATTGTCTCGTAGAAGGGGAGCATCTGATCTCGTGGATTTCCGGAATCATGCGTGGCGATTGTTTGTGTTCTATCGACAGCGTGCATCAAGTCCCAGATGACGCGATACGGATTAATTGGAATTTCGTCCGAGGTTAGCTTCGGCATCCACTCTGACAACCACTTCGTCTTCACCGTTTTGATCTCGTCCGCCACGGTCTTTCTTTCACGTCGTTCCTCGTCTCCTATTTGTTGTTTTGCCTCATCGATTAGTTGCTTCAAGACGAGCCTCGAATCGCCGAGAATGGCGTGGTCAACAGCGTAATCTTTATTGATGTCGAGTTCATCAATTGAGTTCTGGATGAGCACTTTGCCGCTCGGAATCGGAGTTGCCATAATATTCTTTGAAAAACTACACCCAATCCCAAACACGAGATCGGCTTTACTCAAGAAGTGCTTGACCATTCCTGTACCGCTGTAGCCACTCGCTCCAATCGACAAGGGATGATTTTCGGGAAACACGCTCTTTCCTGCCATCGTTGTCATCACGGGAACTTGCAGCAACTCAGCGAACTCAATCAACTCTTTCGTCGCATCTGCGTAAAGAGCGCCCTGCCCGACATGCAGCATCGGATGTTCCGCGGCGAGAAGAGCCTTGACGGATGCTTCGACCTCCTGTGAATCTCCAGCAGGCTTGACGGGCTTGGGCGGTGTGTAGACAAAATCATCGTCAATCTCTTCATCCTCAACATCTTGAAGCATTTCAAGCATTACAGGTCCTGGGTGCCCCATCCGTAGCAAACTGAACGCTCGTCTCATCATTTCTGGGATGCGCTCCGCAAGATTAATTTGGGAGACCCACTTGGTGACGCCAGTGTAGTTTTTGACCGCCTCAAAATTGGGTGGGATGTCGAGGCTCCGACGGCTAAGACCGCCGGGAAGCATCAGAATGGGAACGGAATCCGAGAACGCTTGCGCCACGCCGCCGAAGGCATTCTCGCTTCCAGGTCCACGTTGCACCACGGCAACGCCGATGCGTTCACCGTTGGTGATACGACTGAAACCGTCTGCCATGTTGACCAAGGTTCGCTCGGTGCGCGTCATAATAGGTCGTATTCCAATCTTCGCTGAAGCGTCAATGAGCGTGTTCGCTGGAAAACAGAACAGATATTCAACGCCTTCGATTTTCAACACTTTTGCAACTGCGTCAATACCCTTCATCTAAGTCTCCTAATTTTTGAATTGGTCAAAAACATCTTGCGTACACAGAATAGTTGTCGATCGATGCTGCGGCATATTTTGTAAATTGTCCCTAATCTGACGGATGTAAACCAGGAACAAACGCAGGTTCAGTCTAGCAGCCCATCTGCTTTCATCCATTCAACGGTTTGACTCAACGCAGCGCTTGTTTTTTGCACATCTGATTCCGTGTGAGATGCCATTGTCATGCCGCCCGCTTCAGAAATATCAATTCCGTTAAGTAGCAGACCACACCGCAGATTCTTGAGTAAGTCTTTGTCACCACCCTCTTTAAGGTCGCGATAATCCCACTCATCAGGATTGAAATCCGCAGTGCGCATGCCGCGAGCGCCGTGTCCGACGAGAAACTTGATTTCTGAAAACTGCCCGTAAACTGCCCAATCAAGATGATATTGATCGATAATCTCGTTTAACTGACTCCTTAGCATCGCCGCCGTGCGGTTTACCTGCTCGTGAGGAACACCTGTCCCAACGATTTTCAGCGTCGCGATACCAGCCGACGCAGACAACGGATTGGCGTTAAAGGTGCCCGGGTGGGGCATTTTTTTGCCGCGCTTCGAGATTTTTTCCTCTTTGATAGAGATTATATTGATAATCTCCCGCTTCCCAACAACAGCTCCGCCAGGTAGTCCGCCGGCTAAGATCTTGGCGAGTGTTGTCAGATCAGGTGTGATATGGTAGTATTCTTGAGCACCTCCCGGGGAAACGCGAAAACCGGTAATCACTTCGTCGAAGATCAGCAGCACGCCGTAATCACGGGTGAGTTCTCGCAATTGCTGAAGAAATTCCGCATTTGTTGGAATTGCACCGAAGGACCCTCCTGTTGGTTCTAGAATGACGCAAGCAATATCTGAATCGCGTTGTAAACAGCATTCGACAGCGTCAATATCATTCGGCGGGCAAATCACTGTTGTGTCAATGACGCCTTGTGGAATTCCCGGTACAGGCGCCTCATATGGTGGGTTTGCACCCAAAATTACGGAATCGTGCCAGCCGTGGAAATGCCCTGCGAATTTCAACAGCTTGTTCTTGCCGGTATAGGTGCGGGCAAGTCGAATTGCCATCAGAGTGGCTTCTGTTCCAGAACTGACGAAACGTACACGTTCTGCTGAAGGAATCAACGCCATTACCAAACTTGCCCATTCTAGTTCAAGAGGATGGCAAGCCCCGTAGTGCGTACCCCGTTGTGCCTGATGCATTACGGCTTGCACTATTTCGGGATGACCGTGTCCCAATAAGAGCGCACCGTGTCCCGCCCAATAATCAATAAACTCCTTTCCACCAATCCCCCATTTCTTCGACCCCTGCGCATGATCGATGTAAATCGGGAACGGATCCGCATGCCTACTATCATGCGTTACACCGTCCGGGAAAGTATGGATTGCGCGTTGCGTGAACTCTCGGTCTTTTGAAAAAACCTTCTGATAACGTTCCAGGATTGTATGTGACATGTTTCCTCCCAATACGTGGATATGAGGGATAATCCGTGTCGCGTGTTTCAGTTAATTAAACAACAGTGGCTTCCTTTTCTTTTGTTTTCCTCCTACTATGCTCATCCCTCTGCTATCTCCATTCTCTTACGCTCCGGTCTTTTCTGACAATAGATTTGCCAAGATATGGTAATCGTGATCAAATGCTAGTTCAGGCAGCGCTTGAAGATTGAATAATCGTGCGTTCAATGCCTCCGCTCCAACAGCTGGGCTGCCCGAAGCAATTGTGCCGGTATAGATTATAAGAACGACCATGCGACGGATATCGGAGTAAACCCCTAGTAAGCGGTTGAGTTGTACATCAACGTTTGCCTCTTCCTTTGCCTCTCGAATCGCAGTTTCTTCCGGTGTATCGCCAACATCAATGTAACCCGTTGGAAAACTCCAGAGTCCACGCTTGGGTTCGTTTCCACGCTGTATCAGTAACAATTTTCCATCTTTCAGGGCAAGGACGCCCGCGACAGGCTTAGGGTCTTCATAGAAAACGAAGTCACATGTCGTGCATGCTTGGCGCACTTTTTCTTCAATGATGCGGTCTTCGAGTTGACCTGCGCATTTCAGACAATATTTTGCCTTTGATTTGGAGTGGACCGTGGCATGAGAAGTATGTGCCCCCATTTTCATCGTTCAATTCCACCCCGTAAATGTAGAATTCGAAGGTGTGAAGAAATCTTCGTGTGCGGTTCGGTGGCGGGCTAATGATACACCAAATCGTGTGAAGATGTCAATCGCTGACAGTCAAAAAAGTAGGGGCAGGTTTCAAATCTGCCCCGTTGGTCCGATAAGTAGGATAGGAACGAAAAAAAGAGAAAATCAACGATTTTATCGGCAATCGTTAACTCGCTCAGAAAGTGTGTCTTGTCGCGGTCTCTATGATCGGTACGGATTTGTTCATTTTTGAGGTTGTGTCAGCTCTGTTTTCAAGGATTCAATGGACTGGCTAAGAACCAGATCCACCTTGAGAAGTGATTCGATTCGTTGATAGCTCCGCACAACGATTGTATGATGGCTCTGACCAAATCCTTTGCTGATCTGTGATAGAGATAGTGCAGTTAACTCGCGAGCAAGATACATCCCCACTTGCCGCGGCAGCACAAACCGTCGTCCACGCTTTCGAGAGCATAAATCAGATAGGGTAAGATGGAAGTATCGAGCAACTGCCTCTTGAATTGTTTCAAATGTGATTGTGCCTGAAAGATTCAAGTTTGACCGCTTCTCTAGAACGCGGCGTGCAATTTCAAGATTTAAATCCGACCCCAAGCAGGCTTCCGCCATAAGGCAGTTTAAAACACCTTCGAGCTGGCGGACGTGTTGTGTCAGATGTTTCGCAAGATATTTAAGTACCCTCAAGGGCACGGGACCCCAATTCCGTTCTTGTAACTTCCGCTTTAGGATAGAAACCCGCAATTCAAACTCAGGCGGAGAAATTTCAACGATTAAGCCATTCTTGAGAACATTCGAAGACGCCAGAGAGTCTTTGAGAAACTGAGGTAGGCGATCGCACGTGCAAACAATTCGCTGATTTTGGCTACTCAAGTGGTTGAGCAGGCGAACAAATTCCTCTTGAATTTTCGTATTGTTGGATAAAAAGTGAATATCGTCAATCAATAACAAATCAATGGTGTGATACCGCTGTCGTAAGGCATTTGATTTCCGAGGATTTGCTATTGATTGAATCCATTCACCTATGAATTTCTCAGCAGATGGGCAATACGTTGTGTGATTCAGATTGTTTTGATGAAATTGGTTCCCAATTGCATGTAACAAGTGCGTCTTGCCGAGCCCTACACCGCCATGAACGATTAACTTGTCGACGTGCGCTGCTTGATTGCTCACAGCTATCGCCGCGTCATAAGCTTTTTGATTACTTTCTCCTACCACAAATCGATCAAAGGTTAAGGCGTGATTCAATCCTGAATTTTGAGGTGTACGTGCGACTGAAGTTGGCGCGACTGCTGGCAATTCGGAAGGCTGATACTCTGCAGATAAGTCGGATGGGCTGGAGGTATCGTCGCTAACTCCATTCAAAGTCATTACTGTCTTCCTTGGAATTGGAGATTGAATCTATCTTACACTATCCTGATTATTCCGGGACAATTAATTCGCAAAAATACGAAAGAATGAGGAGACCCGATTGGATAACAGTCTATCAAAAAACCAAAGAGAGATCAAGCATTTTTTGCGCTTATTTTTCACTGTCGATTTCAACATATTGGGGATATCCCAAAAAGAAAACTCGATATTCCGTGATCTCGCTGAAACGAAATAAGAATACATTCTTCAGGTATATCCCATATCTTCTAGTTTCTGTTCATCTCGTCGCCAGTCTTCCTTGACCGACACATGCAAATCCAGATATACAGAAGCATTCAAGAATTTCTGAATTTCAATTCGGGCAAGTTGTCCGATGATTTTAATCATATTTCCCCCTTTCCCAATTAAAATTCGCTTTTGGGAAGAACGCTCCAAATAAACCGTAGCACCGATATAAACTGTTCCGTTTGTCCGTTGTTTAAATTCTGTAATGATGACACTTGAAGCATAAGGGATTTCTTGCTGGGTTTTGAGGAAAATCTTTTCCCGTATTGTTTCAGCAACAAAGAATCGCTCCGGTAAATCGCTTATTTGGTCGTCGGGGAAATAGAGCTGACCTTCCGGCAGGTAATTAATGATACGTTCCCGAAGTTGGCTAACTCCATCACCGGTTTTCGCGGATATCGGAACAATCTCGGCAAACAGGGATTCCTCGTTGTACTTTGCGATGATAGGCAAGATGGCTAACTTTGGCACCAAATCTATCTTGTTAATTACGAGAATCGCTTTCTGTCCACCTTTCTTAATCGCGGCAAAAATCCGTTCTTCAACCTGGGTGGCTAGGTGGTTTGCATCAATCATATAGAGGATGAGATCCGCGTCTTTGAGTGCCTTGTACGCGACCTTCAACATCCGGCTATGCAGGCGGTATTTGGGATTTAACACTCCGGGAGTATCCAGAAAAACGATCTGATGCTCATCCGTGGTGACAATGCCTGTGATTTGGTTACGGGTCGTCTGCGGCTTGGGAGTGACAATGGCTAATTTTTCACCCATCATCGCGTTCAATAGCGTTGATTTTCCAACGTTCGGTTCACCGATGATGCTGACGTAGCCAGATTTAAACGCGCCCTGCTTTTCCATGTTCGTATGCTTTACGTTGGATATTTCAATTGATGCAATATCTAATTTTTGAACGTAATCCAAATCACGGCGAGGAAAACGAAATTGGTAAGGACTCGAAAATCATCGTCAAAATGAAATACTACCACCGCACTGTCAAATCAAAAAATTAGCTCCGAAATGCCGACATTGGCAGCCGTTTCCTGAATCTGCCGCCATGTTTCATCATCGACTGGTATTCCTTCACGTAATCGATGTTGTTTTTGACGCGACTCGATTTCACCAGGCATCAGAATTTCATCAAAGCCAGTAGCAGGTGGTGAACATTTCATGAATGTCACAAGTTTTTCAACATGACGGTGGTAGTCTTCAAGTGCGATAAAACGCGCGATGTCGATGACAATCATCAATGTGGCGTTGCAGACTCGTGTGTTATCGGAGCCGCTGCAGCCGCTGCCGGACAATGCACCTGCCAACACGTCAACGATCAGTCCAAGCCCAAAGCCTTTGTGTCCTGCCAGGCCGCCGAGCGGCAATATCGAACCAGGCGGCGAGCCATCAAGGTCGTGCGGATTGGTAGTGGGTTCTCCTTTGCTGTCAATCAGCCAGCCAAGAGGAACAGAATCACCGCGGTTAATAGCGACCTCCATCTTTCCGTGCGCGACAACGCTACTTGTGATATCCAGAACAATCGGACCCGCATGATCGCCTGGCACAGCAATAGAAATTGGGTTTGTTCCGAGTCGTCTATCGATACCACCAAACGGAGCGACCGATAACGCTGCACCGCCGGCGTTCACCATTGTTATTCCTATCAATCCCTGTGCCGCTGCCATCATGGTATAGCTGCCCAGCCGTCCGATATGGTTGCAGTTGTTAATACTTACGGTACTCACAACACTCGATCTCGCTTTACGAATTGCCAGCAACATCGCCTCTTTGGCGATAACTTGTCCGAACCCCCAGTTGCCGTTAATCACAGCATGCGATGGAGATTCACGTTCAATCTCCATCGGTGCGCCGGGCTGGATATTTCCATTCTTGAGCCGCTGGATGTACGACGGAATGCGAATAACGCCGTGCGAGTCATGTCCCACTAGGTTCGCGTCAACAAGCAGCTCGCTGATAATCTGTGCCTCTTCAGACGGCACCGACGCTGCCTCAAAAATGTCGGTAGCAATCCGGTTCAATTGTTCTGGTGTGAAATTTGGCATTAATCTCTCCTTAAATTCATCATCAGTTTCTACACAAAGTGTATCTCTGCTCAACTATCTTTAGAGGTAAGTTGCAGAAAATACAGATAGCTCTGCAAGGAAGGAATGTTGTGGTAAGAAAGAGCATGTTTTGAACCGATATTATACACCAAAATGCGGCATTTGCAAATTTCTTTATACACAATTCTTCTCTCTTCTGAAGATATTCTGCGACGATTGAATCAGACGTGAAAAACTCGTGAATTCGCTTGCGTCATGTCTAATAGCGGGGGTATAATATGAATCAGTGGGATGGCTCTAGGCAGCGTATCCCCAATCAATTTATGTAGCCAGAAAGCGGATTGAAGCCAACGATACATAAAAGCACTCGATATCGCCTCGATTTATGTTGGTTTACGTAGGGCAGATCAGGAGCAAACTGTGAACTCGAAAATTCCAATTAAAACCCGATTGCCATTATACAGTGCGTCAGCGGCGCCAACATTCGAATCAACTCACGAACTTCAGCAACAGATTCCAATACGTGTCTACATTGAAACGTATGGGTGTCAGATGAATGTGAGTGACAGCGAATTGCTGGCGGGTATCTTGGCGCGAAGCGGGTACGAAACTGTGAATGGGTTAGAGGATGCGGATGTGGTGCTCCTCAACACGTGTGCCATACGTGAAAATGCTGAAACGAAGGTGCTCAATCGTCTCAAACAACTCAATTATCGGAAACGCGTTCAACCCAACCTTGTTCTGGGCGTCTGCGGTTGTATGGCACAACACACACGGGAAAAAATTCTTGACGCCGCACCATTCTTGGATTTGGTACTAGGTCCTGATGCCTACCGCAGCCTTCCTATGGCGCTCCGCTCAGTGACAACCGGTGATGCTTTCGTTAATTTGAAACTAGACCAAGACGAAGACTATGCCGATATCGCGCCTATTCGCAAGGATGGGATACGAGCATGGTTGACCATCCAACGAGGCTGTGATAAAATGTGCACCTTCTGTATCGTGCCATTCGTGCGTGGCCGCGAGCGGAGTGTTCCTGTAAAACTTCTCGTCAATGAGGTCAAAAGGTTAGTCGATGAAGGGTTTAAGGAAGTTGTCCTCCTCGGTCAAACTGTGAACTCATATCACGATGGAACCCACGATTTCGGAGATTTGCTCTTTGCAATTAACGACGTGGCAGGCATCGAACGGATACGCTTTACGTCGCCGCATCCAAGCGATGCAACAGATACAATAATCGAAGCAATTGCAGCCGGCGATAAGGTCTGTAAGCAGATCCATTTACCGCTCCAATCCGGTTCGACGAAGGTGCTTAAGGCGATGCGGCGCACATACACAGCGGAAGCGTATCGTGAGCTTGTAGCGAAAATGCGGGAGCGCATTCCCAATTTGGCAATTTCAACGGATGTTATCGTCGGCTTCTGCGGCGAGACTGAGGACGATTTCATGGAAACCTATCGCCTCATGGCTGAAATCCGGTACGATTCCGCATTTATGTTCAAATACTCACCTCGTGAAGGAACGCTTGCCTACAAGTCACTTGATGACGACGTGAGCGACGCAGAGAAGGGACGACGTTTGCGGACAATTGTTGAACTACAAGAACAAATCTCCCATGAAATCAATCAGGAGATAGTTGGCAACACGGTGAAGGTACTGGTCGAAGGAGAATCTCGCCGCAACCCCGAAGAGTACCGCGGTAGAACTGACAGCTTCAAGACGATTGTGTTTCCGAAAGAGGATTCAAAGGTTGGCAATTTTGTCCGGGTGAATATCAAATCTGCGACAGCGCACACCTTACTTGGCGAGATTGTCGCTAAGTAAGAGTGAAAAAACCAAAAATTCAGGTATATTATAAAGACAATTGTCGGTGAAAGCGAATTCTCGGTTGAATCTCTTTACAGGAATTAATCGTTACATCTTTGGAGTGATAAAACGCCAATTCCCCACGCCACGAATCAGTTGAAAGCTAACCGCGCATAGGGTCAATCGCCGTTCGTGAATTCCACATTAGGAAAAGCGTCAAATGAGAAAAGTCAGAATTAAGTCTCGGTCTGAAATCGAGACTATGCGCCGCAGTGGAAAAGCGGCATCGATTGTACTTCAGAGAATTGGAGAGGCTGTAAGACCCGGTATTTCAACTTACGAATTAGATCAAATCTCGCGAGAAGCGATTAAGGAACTTGGCGGTATTTCATCGTTCTTAGGGTATCAGCTCCCGAATCATCCGCCCTATCCAGCAACTATATGCGTTTCAATCAACGAGGAGATTGTTCACGGCATTCCAAGGAAAGACTGTTTTCTAAAAGAGGGCGATATCATTGGCATTGACACAGCAATCTTTCTCGGAGGATTTCATGGGGATAATGCTTTCACTTTTCCTGTCGGAAGGATTTCGCCTGAAGCGCAAAGCCTACTTGATGCGACCAAAGACGCGCTATACAAAGCGATTGATGCTGCAAAGCCGAGCAATCGACTTGGCGACGTTTGTGCCGCACTGCAAACGCATGTGGAAACACACGGATTCTCAGGTGTTCGGGATTTTGTTGGTCATGGAATTGGACGCAATCTGCACGAGGAACCTCCAGTCCCCAATTACGGGGAGCCCGGCAGGGGCATTCGATTAAGACCTGGTACAGTACTTGCCATTGAAGCGATGACCAACGCAGGCACGCACGAAGCAGTAACGCTCGAAGATGGTTGGACAGCTGTCACGGCGGATCGTCGCCTATCCGCTCTCTTTGAACATACTGTCGCAATCCTTTCCGATGGTCCGGAAATCTTAACCGATAATCGTGAACTCTGGCAGTCAAGTTCTCAGTAGTAACCAGTATGAAATTTTCCCTAAATTCGCTGGATACAAGCGTGTGTGTTAAGCGTTAATGGAAGGAACGTCATGCGATTTCTTCAATCTTGGTTGTTCATCGTTACACTTCCTGTGTTACTTATCAGTTCATATCGGTTCGTCGAAGGATTTCAGAATTGGCAGAAAGTGCGTCAGGTTAAGCAGGACTATCTGGTGAGATTAAAGGAACTTGAGCAGAAACGGGATCGCCTGAAAGATAGGGTACAAAAACTAAAAAGTGACGATCTCAACCAAGAGCGGCTCGTACGACAATTTGGCTTTATCAAACCTGGCGAAACTGTCTATAAGATTGTTCGATCTCGGACGACATCGCTAACCGAAGATTGACAGGCTCTGTATCGAATCGCGTTCGTATCAAGCATACCACTCACGAAAATGAACTGACTCTCATCCCTAGCGTTTGGTGCAAGACGGAGTTGATTGAAACGCTTCTTAGCTCTCAGGCGCTGCACAACCGTTTTAGCTGCGCTCAAGTTTCAACAGACGGTGTTTGAAACGTTAGTTGCCTTTTCCAACCTCGCTTTCCAATCTGTATCAGCATCTCCTCCCAGCGACAACCCTTCTATCAATGAGGTTACACTTTCTTGTCTTTTCATGCCGATTGGTACGCTCCTCCTAGTGTAAAACCCCCCAAACTGCTCGCATCTCTTTTTACGTAACACTTAAAGGCACGGAATGTTACGGACCTGTGTAAGGTAACGGTGCAAAAACATCAGATCTTGTAGGTTGGGTGGAGATCAACTGAGCGAATAACGACCGCGATAGAAATCCAATAAACACCTAGCGAAACCCAACGCAATTGAAACGTCCGGACAGCCGACCGCCTAAAACCAACACCACCAAAATCGAAATAACAAAAAGCGACAAAAGGCAACGACCTCGTTCGGAATTTGGGACGGTGCATTGTGTTCGGTGTTTGTTTGGACTGCCGGAGGTTATAAAAGTGTTGCATATCGCAGCACCATAACAAATTTAAAACGAATTCCGCCCCTGACACCAATCCTCCCTATGTAGCAACTATTTCCGAAACCGCTCCACCCAACCTACGACTCCTGCAAGACACTGAAAGTTTTGTTTTCCCATCCCGCCGAATTGCCTCTACATTTGTGAGGTAGTTCTCTAAACCGGCAAAATGCACTCCGCCCTATCATTCCTCGGCTGATTCACCAGACGAGAAACCGCGTGGGCTGTCATCGCATCGGCGGGATATGGCTTGAGAAGGTGATTCATCTCCGCGGGCGGTTGGTTGTTTGGCTCTAGCCACAGGTCATACGCATCATAATCTAGAATCACCGGCATACGATGATGAATCTGCTCCAGCATCTCGTTGGGTGGACACGTGAGGATTGTGCATGACAGAACCGCATCCGCGTCTCTCGACGGTTGCCACTGCTCCCACAGCCCCGCGAAGGCGAAAGGTTTCTCCGACGCCATGCGGATGTAAAACGGCGTTTTTGCGCCGCCTCCCGGCTCCTTTCGCCACTCGTAATAACCGTCCGCCAAAATGAGACATCGCCAACATCTGTACGCAGTTCGGAATGACGGTTTCTGCGAAAGTATCTCGGAACGTGCGTTAATCATTCGATTTCCGATTGTGGGGTCTTTTGCCCACGACGGAATAAGTCCCCACCGAAACAAATCTATTTTGCCGGGATTGTTGTTAGCAACGACAGCAACATCTTGTGTGGGTGTAATGTTGTAACGCGGGGTCAGTTGGTCGGGTAACTCGAATCCGGGAAAGGTTTCTGTTAAGCTGGTAGGACTGGCGGAAAGCGTGAATCGTCCACACATTTTTCGTCTCCTCCTTACAAATGCGGGGTTGCGTATGTGTTATCCAGTGATATTCAAATACGCAATTAGAAGCTTCTCACGTGATACAACCTAGTCATAGGATGAATTTGATGTCAATTATCATCAATTTGCGACTCAGGATAGTTGCGTCGCCCAGGTTGAAAAGGTTCGATGGGACAACAGGCCGACGTGTCCGCGTTGTGAAAGCGAGTACGTTTTGCCCGCAAAAAGGTGCACGATAAAACCACTGAGTGGACTTGTCATCTGTGCAGGTCAACGTTTAACGTGCTGCCCCATACCCTATTCATGGGAACCTGTGTCCCGCTCCCACTGAGCATCAGGTACATGACTGGGTTCGTTTACTTGATGACCTACATCTTTTGGCGAAATGCTCGTCTCATGTTGCGTGGAAATCAACGATGCACTAGCCGATGATATATCAGGAATTGACGTATCATCGGGTAGAGTGTAGCCTGTAGTAGTTTGTGTAACTTTTCCCGTTTGCATAAGAAACATTACTAATCCAAATATGGGAACAAGCACTATGATGATAGCAAGAGCTAGTAGCACAGGGCGTACTAATGACAACATCTTATTCATCTTAGCTCTCCTTTACCAATTGGGCTGGATTGTTCGTTTTCTTACTATACTCAAGATTAAGGTCCAGGCGGAACCAAATTCTTCCTAAATTCGTCTGCGTGGTCGCGTATCTTGGATGCTAGACTGGGTATAAAAGCAACATCGTCTTGTTGATCCGATAATATGAATAGATTGTCTAGCAACTCTTTATACCTCTCGATTTGATGGCGTAGTTCTTTGAGCGAAGTGACCCCATTTGAGGAAGGGATAGCATAACTAGTGCATAAACCTTACTGTTAATCCTGCATGCATTGACATTTCTTGAGTTCGTACCAATCATAACAGACACATCAGAATAGTAAATTTAGGGGTGAATTTTCTTCTTTTTGCCATCGGAATCTCCTTCTAATCTGATTGTCATTGTATCACAAGCTCGGTTTAGACATCAGTCTAAATTACCGATGGCATTTCAGTGCAGCTTGTAGCGACCACGATGGCGGGCACGACGTTAGATCGCTTGGTATAAAAAACATGGCCGTTACATCCAGCCTATGGTAGTAGCCGCGGACATGCAGAATTTAGTATCAAAGAATATGGCGGATTCGTCGACGCCCGCGGCAAGACCGAAGAACCGAAGGCGGCTATCAGTATGTCTGAACACGGCGGGCGTATTGATACTATTGGCAAAAATGGGTATCCGAGGGCGAATCTCGCGGTCGATGAACGTGTCGGGAGTGTACAAATCGAGGCCGCGGCTGCCATAGGTATCACTGAATACGGCAACGGCACTCTCCACATACGATAAAAACGGCTATGAAGAGTCGTCAGGCACTTGTGGTCAGTGCGTAGGTTGGGCTGAACGGAAATCCATTAAAAATCCCACGTAGACGGGGAAACTCCAGTGAAACCCAACATTTGATAATCAGCGCGTTCGCTGGATTAAGTGTCGGGGTTTCACTACAAGACCGTTATCAGTCGGTGTTGTTCAAAGCCAGAGGCTCTATTGTCGTTGATAGCGATTCGCTTCTTACCGTTCAACCCAACCTACATCACTGAAGTGGGGATTTGGGAAACGTCTCATTGGAAGACGTTCCTTGGAGCAGTTGTTCCTGGGACTCACGCTGCAGAGGCTTAACGACGGGGTTTCCGGATTCAATTGCTCGAATATGAGCAAGCATTGCTGGCGATTGAGAGATTTCGAATGCTTTCTGATAGGCGACTAATGCATTGGCGTATTCCCCCAGTCTTTCATAGCAAAATCCCAACTCGGAAGGCCCCACACCTCGGGATGGCCCTTCTCCATAGAGTGGATCAATCCGGTGTGCCTTTTGAAGGTATTGTATCGCTTCCAACGGCTGATAGGGGGCAAGCACCGCCCCAAGCTCAACTAACGCGTCAACAGAATTTGGATTGATTTCCAGTAATTTACGAAAAGCAGATTCCCTTTCAGCTTTCTGATCAGGAGGCTGTAGTTGACTCCATAGAAGAAGTCCTTCAAATGACTCCGGATTCTCAACCAAGACTCTTTCTGCATATTCGCGGGCGTAATCAGAATGCCCCAATGCTTTAAGATACTTACCGGCGTTCAAGGTAATCACGCCTTCAGTCAGAATCTCGATCTTTTTTGGATGAGGTCCATCAGACGAGTTGTTGCTGGCCATGCCTGCATACGATTCCGATATTCTTGCCTGCTTAGAGGCTGGAATTGAAGTTTCTCTAATGAATCTTCACTGGTAACCTTCCTCCGGCTTAACACGTGGGATTGGCTTGAAGAGTGGTTTAATGATTGAACTGACGGATTAGTGACTGACTGTTTTTCCTCGGATAATGTTTCCAACGTCATATCCATGCTGTGATCTGAAGTGTTGTTCTGTTCTCTATAGAAAGAATACAAAACGACGAGACTCACAAATCCCACTAAAAGAAGAAATATCAGAATCAATTAATACCGGCGTATCATAATTCTCCCTTATCACCATTGCCTCGCTGCCTCATTATAAAGCTCAATCTGCTGTTCGTTTCGGGGAATCGCAACCGGCACTGATTTTCGTTTTCGGTTGGCGTCCTTGATAACAATGGGAGCGCGAAGCAGATTGCTTAGCGTCACTAGCCGCGACTCATAATACGCCCACATCCGTTGCTCACTGTATGGGTTAACAACGTACTCTTGCCCCGCGTAAAAATGGTCATACTTAGGGTGTTCGAGTTCGATTGTTCTGTCATAGCCATTAAGAACGAACCGTGGCGGGTTCTCTCTGGGCGTATAGCCGCTCAACTTACATTTCCATACACGGACGGGAGCCCCGGATTTGTTAATCAGATGAAGGGAAACGACAATCGCCAGTCTGTGGTTATCATCGCGATTTATAAACCATGAATCCTCTTCAATCACTTCCGCAGTGAAATCGACAATCTGCCGCTTCTTATGGTAAACCACTGCGAAAGCAACGATACTTCCAACTCCAAGCAACGTCCAGTGTCCCGTTGATGTGGAGAAAAACCTGAGAAGTTCTTGTAGCAGTTGTTGTAGCATGTCACCCTGTCTGGTAGGTAAATTCTATTGTACCTGTGACGGCTGCTCCGGTGCGCTGGTCATTGGAACAAAGCGAACGTCGGTAATCTTTTGCCGCTCGAGTCCGTCAACGGTTTTGCAAACAATTACCAAATCTTGGTAGAAGTCGCCGATGGGAACCACCATTCGCCCGCGTTCTGTCAACTGTTCGATGAGCTGGTCCGGTACTTTTTTCGGAGCAGCGGTGATAATGATTCGGTCAAAAGGCGCACACTCTTCCCAACCGTAATACCCGTTGCCGATTTTCTTATGGATATTTTGATAGCCGAGCGCTGCCAACCGTTGCCACGCATTTTCCGCCAACTCAGGGATAATCTCAACGGTGTATACCTCATCAATTATCTCCGCCAATACAGCTGTCTGATACCCACACCCAGTACCGATTTCTAGCACCTTTGATTCCGGCTCGAGTTCAAGCTGGTCTGTCATAAGTGCAACAATATACGGCTGAGAAATTGTTTGTCCGCGGTCAATTGATAGCGCATGGTCCTCGTAAGCGCTGTCGATAGATTCGGGTTTCAGGAACAGATGGCGCGGCACCTTCCTCATCGCCTCTAAAACATCTCTGTTTTTTATTCCCCGTTTTTGAATCTGATCGCGCACCATTCCTTCTCGCAAATTCGCATAAGAACTCGGTGTTGATTGGCACACATTCTTCGGCCGTTTGCCACGGAAACGCATCGTGAACTCCTGCCTACATTCCGATCTCGTAGATGAACACATGAGGTTCTTGGCAAAAAAGTCGTATCTGCAGAATCTATCCTTGTTATCAATCGTTGGCGGTAATATGATACGGCATCAGCAAAAAAGTTCGATGCGTTGTGATGAGATTCACGACGGCAGAGGTTTCCCACAACATATCTAGCGAGGTAGTCTCACGTATTGGAAGCGCTCTATAGTCTGCGTGAAAGGCGTGAACCAACTGCGACCACAAACTCTGTTTTGGCAATCGGACAAGCTCAACTTCTCTGTTCTCTAATCCGGCACGCTTTCGCGCAGTCGAGAGCGCAAGCGCTAATCCGCCAAGTCGATCGACAAGCCCATGTTCCTTCGCCTGCCTACCTGTCCAGATGCGGCCCCTGCCCACAGTATCGACCGCTTCTCTTGTCATATTTCGCGCGTTCGCTACTTTCTCAATGAAAGAGTCGTAAATTTCTTGAATCTGCTTCTGTACGATAATGCGTTCCTCGGCTGGATAATCGCTGTAGTCCGTATAAAAGTCGGCGTGTTTGCCACGCTTAATAATCTCTTTGTGAAGCCCAATCTTGTTGTAGAGCCCTTTGAGGCTATATTTGCCGCCGATTACGCCGATTGAACCTGTGATTGTTCCGGGCTCAGCGATGATTACGTCAGCGGGGCAAGCAATATAGTATCCTCCGGATCCAGCGACATCGCCCATTGAAACAATCAGCGGCTTGACCGATTTCAATTGTATTAGTTCGCGCCAGATTCTGTCCGCGGCAATGACCAAGCCGCCAACACTATCAATTCGTAGCACGACCGCTTTGATTGATGAATTTTTTCGGGTAGCTTCGATAGCTCGGGCGATTGTAGAAGCGCCCATGGTCTTTGATCCGGTGAGCGGATCCGTGAAACTCTCACCCGTCACCATCATTCCCGTTGCTTCGATGATAGCAATTTTCGGCAGTGGTGACTCCCAATCGTAGGTGTAAACATCGGTATTCAAATATGTTTGCGCCTTCACCAGCCGATGACGGTTTTCTGTCAACGCTTTGGCAATATCCTCCAACTCATCTCGGTAGGCGAGCTGATCAACAAGTCCGTTTTCCAGCGCCTGTTTTGCGGTAAATGGTCCCTGATCTATGAGTTGCTTCACCTCTTCCTGAGTCCAATTCCGCCCCTCTGCAATCAATTGGGTCAACTGGTCGTATAGGTCATCTAAAATCGATTCTTGCATTTCACGATGCGCTTCTGACATGTTCGCGCGCGTGAAGAGATCCGCCGCCGATTTGTACTCGCCAATATGTTCTAGATCCGCGCGGATTCCAAGTTTGTCCAATACTCCTTTGTAGAATGAAACTTCCGATCGTAACCCAATCAAACGCACCTCGCCCGAAGGGTGAAGGACAATCCGATCCGATACCGATGCCAGCGTGTAATTTCCGGTCGAGCTGTTTATCATGTAACAGATTACCTTCTTTCCAGCCGACTTGAAATCGAGGATTACATCGCGCATCTCTTGTAAACGTGCTAGCCCGTAGTCACCTCCACCGACTCTGATTAGTGCCCCAGCAACCTCTCGATCCTGTTTCGCCGCTTTGAGCGTTTTTTCGATTTGACCCATACGCACATCAAGGAAAATGTTTCGCCGTATGTGCCGCGTCGTGTGGAGTAATTGGGAGAGGTGAAGATACCCCACGCCCTCTTGATGTTTCCCAACGTCGTCGAAACGGTTATAGGTTCCTAGCCCCATTTGCCCGATGTTAAACCCGAAATGGAAGTCAAAGCTGCTATCTTCGTTCAGGTTGCCCCGCAACGTGAACCCCTTGATAGGACGAACCTCAAGCGCGCAACTGAAATGCACCCCATCAATGTCCTCGACTTTGCGTGCATCAACAGAGAAGGTGATTCGTGAGGTACTCGGACGAAGCGCAACTCCGAAATCGTAGATTCTACCAAGTTTTTGACCTCGGAATCGGGGACGGTTGAGATCGCGTCCAACGGCGCCGACTGAAAGATATCGGCGACGAAACATTAACCCCAGCGACAACGACGAGAGTCTATCATAATCTTCATCATCTGAATTCACCCAGCTATAACCTGTTCCCCAATATAATGAGCCGCTAAGGCGTCCTCCACTAGACAGCGTATATCGATTGAAGTCTATATCATACCCAGCGTTGGCAAATTCCATACCGAAACCCCCTTTCGCCGTAGAAATAAAAAAGGCATCATCACCAACCGGATCGCTTTGGTAAGACCGCAGATAGTAGAGGTTGAATCTACGCCCGGTTCCTAAGCCTGCCGGATTAAAAAATGTTGCCAGCGCATCGTCGCTGACAGCAACAGAGTTAGAAGGTAGGCGCGTGTTCACTTTCGGTGAAGCGGCAAGGGCAAGTTGGCAGAAGATGAAAATCGTGAGCGTGGTATGGACGAGAACTCTTGTTTTATTCAAGTCAACTCCTTCACGATGAATCAGGAATTAGACATTATTAGATTCGCTGAATGGGGCACTGGATGGTTTTTAGCATTATACCACCAAAGCGATTTGTTAGCAATCGAAAATAGAATTGCAATTGACAATTCTCAGATCCCTCGCTATAATTGTTCGGATTGATTATACTACAAGAGTGTAGGTTTTCAAGGGTTCGGAGCACCAATTGGGGAGGCTTTTGATGAAACAGATTGAAGGCGGAATTACAGCGGTGCCGGGAATTCGCGCAGCAGGGGTACATGCCGGGCTGAAACCGGATAACCAAAAAGATGTTGCCCTGATTGCTGCGGATGTACCTGCGGTTGCGGCGGGTGTCTTCACGAGAAATCGTGTTTGTGCGCCGGTCGTTTTGGCGTGCCGTGAACATCTCGGCGACCATATGGCTCAAGCGATTGTCGTCAACAGCAAGAACGCTAACGCATGCACGGGTGATGTCGGATTGACGAATGCAAGACAGATGACCTCGTTGGCAGGGGAAGCGCTCAGCATCGAACCAAGCCATGTGTTAGTTGCTTCGACGGGGGTCATCGGCGAGCAGTTGCCAATGGACAAAATTGCTTACGGCATTCGTCTTGCCGCGGAGGCATTGCGGTCAGACGGTGGGCATGATGCCGCCCTTGCAATCATGACGACGGATACTGTCCCCAAAGAGATTGCCGCTGAGGTTGAGATTGGAGGAAAAAAAGTCAGGATTGGCGGCATGACGAAGGGTGCGGGGATGATTGCCCCGAATCTTGCCACGATGCTCGCTTTTCTGGCGACAGATGTGAATATCGCCAGTGAGGCGCTGCAGACAGTGTTACGCAAATCTGTTGCAAAATCTTTCAACCGCATGACAGTCGATTCAGATAGCAGCACAAACGACACCGTGTTAATCATGGCGACCGGATCAGCAGAGAATCCAATCATATCAGAAGTTGGCAGTGAACATTATAACGCATTCCGCGAAGGTCTGGATTTCGTCTGTATAGAGTTAGCGAAGATGATCGCCCGAGATGGGGAGGGCGCAACGAAGCTAGTGGAAGTGATTGTAAAAGGTGCGAAGAGCGAAGCGGAAGGAGAGATGACAGCTCGTGCAATCGCGGAGTCGCCTCTCGTGAAAACCGCTGTTTTCGGGGCGGACGCAAATTGGGGCAGGATTATGATGGCGATTGGAAAATCTGAAGCGCAATTCGACCCGTATCAGGTTGATGTGTGGCTGGGCGGCTACCAGCTTGTCAAGGACGGAATGGGCGCGGGTTTTGATGAGGAGAGTGCAACTGACCTCTTTTCCAAAGATACCGTTACCATTACCGTCAATCTGAATGCCGGCGATGCTGCGGTCACCATGTGGACGTGCGACTATTCTTACGATTATATTCGAATAAATGCGGACTACCGGACGTAAGAGACACTGGCTAGTGGTTAGTGACGAGAGGTCAGTCGAAAAACAGGCACTGGTCACCAACACATTAAGAACTCCCAATCGGCTATAATCTTACAGAATTTGGAGTGTGGAATTGGATGAACTCGTTAAAAAAGCGGATGTTCTAATTGAAGCGTTGCCGTACATTCGCCGGTTTTCGGGCAAGACAATCGTGATTAAGTATGGGGGTTCCGCGATGGAGCAGGAATCGCTCAAGCACAGCGTAATGCAGGACATCGTTTTAATGAAATACATCGGCATGCACCCTGTAGTTGTACATGGCGGAGGCGCGAAAATTAGCCGTTGGATGAAGCGAATCGGCAAAGAGGCTGAGTTTGTGCAGGGACTGCGCGTTACGGATCAGGAGACGATTGAGATTGCCGAAATGGTGTTAGCTGGCACAATTAACAAGGAGATTGTTTCACTGATAAATCAGCATGGTGGGAACGCGGTCGGTCTCTGTGGAAAAGATGCCAACCTCATCCGTGCGACAAAACATTTCGCCCACATAGTCGATGGTTCCGGGGACTCATCGACCGTCGATCTTGGCTTTGTGGGTGATATTGTAGAAGTGCGCCCTGAAGTTATCATGGCGCTGGATCAGGCGGGATATGTCCCTGTGATTGCCCCAAGCGGCGTTGGGGAAGATGGCTGCACCTACAACATAAACGCGGATATCACTGCCGGGGAAATTGCGGCTGCGCTTCAGGCAGAAAAACTCATCCTGCTGACAAATCAGCGAGGCATCTTACGGAAGATGCATGATGAAGCGACGCTGATTTCGACCGTACAAGTTAATGAGATTGAACAGTTAATCTCTGACGGTGTCATCAGCACCGGTATGCTACCGAAAGTCGAAGCCTGCGTTACAGCTCTCAAACGCGGGGTTAGCAAGACGCATATAATCGATGGCCGAATCAGCCACGCAATCTTGTTGGAAGTTTTTACTTCAGAGGGAATCGGCACAGAGATTATCGCTGAAGAAAACGACTCAGCGGATTAGGATGTAATTCTGGACAAGTAAAACGTACTACTTCTACTATACATACTTCCCTACCACCTGGGGAGTGTCTTATTCATTTCATCAGATTGCGCAAGTGCAAATAATCTATAATGTCCTTTCACTTCTTCCTTGAAACTTCAGCGATAGGAGAACGAAGCAGATTGAATTAAACAGGAGCAGCGTTGATATGGCGTTAAGCTCTGGAGTGATTCCGAATTTTAGCATCGAGTAGACACGAACAGGTAGGGTTGTATAGCCGACGCCTGCGGTAAAGAATGTAATCACAAAATCGTCAATTGAAAGCGTAAACGCCAACAGCGCGCCGCCAATAACGCCCGGCGCGATGAGTGGCAGGGTGATATGTCGGAACGTGCGCCATCTGTTCGCGCCGAGATCCAAGGCAGCTTCCTCGAAAGATCTATCGAACCCTTTGAGGCGTGCACGAACAACAATAGTGACATAAGAGATACTGAACGCAACGTGCCCGACGATAATCGAAACGATTCCTAGCGGAATATGAACCTGCACATAAAACGTTAAGAGCGCAATCGCCATCACAATGTCCGGAATTATGATCGGGAGAAAGAGCACTCTCGTCAGGGCAAGTCGAAGTGGAAAACGGTATCTCTCAATTGCAAATGCAGCCATCGTTCCAATGATGGTTGCGATAACGGTTGAACATCCCGCTACAATGAGGCTGTTTCGACAAGCGTGCCACAAATCACGGTTATGAAACAACTTTGCGTACCAGCTCAGTGGTCCCCAAACAGCAGTTGGCTGAGAAGAGTTGAATGAGAAAACAATCAACGTCAAAATTGGGGCGTAAAGAAAGAGAAAAATCAATACAACATTGAGTTCAAGCAGCCGTTTCATAATGTTGAACCGGTGTTTCCATTAGCCAACTGCAAGTCACAACACTTTCCCACTTATGGCACCTCCACTTCGTTGAAGATTTTCGAGACAATATCCTCGGAGGTCATCTCTCCTGCTTCCGCTTCGTAGGTGATGATAACTCGATGCCGCAGCACGTCCATGCCGATCGACTTGACATCTTGAGGCGTGACGTAACCTCTCCCCCGCATGAAAGCGTGCGCTTTGGCAGCTATTGTTAAATAGATGGTTGCGCGCGGGGATGCACCGTATTCGATGAGTCGCCTTAAGTCGCCGAGATTGTTGTAGGATTCGGGTTCCCTTGTGGCGAAAACCAAATTAATGATGTAGTTCTTGATTTTCTCGTCCAAGTATATTTCATCGACAACTTTTCTCGCGGCGAGGATCTCCGCGGGCGAAACAACAGTTTCAATGTCAAGGTTTTTACTTGTGACAGCCATCCTCTCCATAATCTCCCGTTCCTCTTCCCTGGTTGGATAGCCGATATTCAGTTTGAGCATAAATCGATCGACTTGGGCTTCGGGAAGCGGGTACGTACCTTCTTGCTCAATAGGATTTTGCGTCGCCAATACCAAAAAGGGCTCACTGAGTTGAAAAGTTTCCTCACCGATTGTTACCTGCTTCTCCTGCATTGCTTCTAGGAGTGCGCTTTGTACCTTTGCGGGCGCCCTGTTAATTTCATCGGCTAATATGATGTTGGCAAAGATAGGACCTTTTTTAGTTATGAACGAACTATCTTTTGGGTCAAAGACAAGGGTGCCTATCACATCGGCGGGTAAAAGGTCCGGCGTGAACTGGATGCGCTGAAACTTTGTGTCGATCGTCTGCGACAGCGTTTTTACAGACAGTGTTTTCGCCAGCCCTGGAACGCCTTCTAACAGTACATGCCCGTTGGCTAATATCCCTATCAGCAATCGTTCTATTAAATACTTCTGTCCAACGATGGCTTTCCCTATTTCATCTTTAATGCGATAAACAAAAACGCTCTCTTTCTCGACCTTCTCATTAATCACTGTATATATTTACCTCCAAAATCTGAGCCATCCACTAGTAAGAGATGTCTTGGACGGACGCATCGGTAAAGAGATTTACATATCACTTCAACTTCATCATCCTGATGTATTCCGTGAGATCTTTTTCCCCGGACATCTTGACGCGGATTTTGCAGTAGTAAACCCCATTCGCCACTTCTTCCCCATCTTCATCAAGCCCATCCCAGCGTACCATCATGAATCCAGCGGGCGCCGGTTCTTCAAATTCACGTACTAAACGTCCTGACACACTGTAAATCTTCATGGTCACATAATCTGCAGCGCTTGTAAGCTCACAAGTGATTGTTGTCTCATGGCGAAATGGATTCTCGAAGTTCATCGCCTTGAGCAACTGGAGAATCTTGTGCACGCGGAACTCAATCTCTTCTTCGGATTGATTTCCCTCAAGATCGCTTGCGGTGAGGCGAACCTGATATGTACCGGGCTCTAACTCAGGAGATTGATAATTCAAAACAACTTGGTTGGACCCCGGGCGATGACTCAAGCGATATTGCGTCTGCTGAATCGGCTTAAATTCTCGGTTGTCCTGATTAATTTCTAGAGAAATGGTGCGGGTGATGTAATCGATACCGCTGTCGTCCGTGAGTGTGGCTTGGATTAGCGGCTCTTTAGAAACCGGATCTCCATCAATGAAATTCTGCTTGCCAACGGTCAATTGAAGATCTGGAGGGATAGTATCGTCGCTTCGCATCAACGCTAACTTGCCGAGTATCGGAACTTCCGCACGCACTCGTCCGACCACTTTCGTTTCGAACCGAAAACTATCTCCTGGCTCAAAAGCCTCCTCACCTGCCAAAATCTTGAGTGTCAATCCAAATTCGGGAAAAGCAAACTCTTCACCGATTTTACCAGTGATTGGTTGACCGTTCTGCGACAGGATGCCGGTCTTTTCTCCTTCCACCTGAAAGTGATTTGAATCCGTAAACAGAATCGCCCATCGATCTGAAGGTATGGACGAATTTGGGTCAAGACGAATGTACTGGATGGCGCCTGGACCATTGTTTCGCTCCTTGAACGATGAAGCGTAAAGGCTGGGAGGTCCACTGTCAGCATTGGCAATAAACGCAATCTCGAAGGTTAGCACATCACCAAATTGAAACTCGCTGTCGCCCGGGCTCACACCAATTTTTAGGTCATTTTCGTAACCCAAACTTGGTCGCCCAGGTGTTTCTACGAATTGCTCCAGATTCCGATTCGGATTGATAATCTCTAACGGCCCTTCGTTCTCACTAATCAATAGACGGTATGTGTTGGGAGAGGTGAAGCTCAATACCCACTTGCCCACTTTAGCCCCGGTGGGCGCGATTTCAACACCATTGATTTCTCCATTTCCACGATTGGATTCACTCACGTTTGCTAGAGCCCGTTGAAGCTCCATGGAGGCATTAGAAGCAGTGACCAAGTCTGAATTCAATCGTACCCATTTGTCCAACGCCTCTAACCAAAGGTACATGCCAATCTCCTTGGCTTGTTGCTCAGCCCCTTCGTTAATGGCAGTAATCTGATCTAGTTCAAGGTTGAAAATATCCGTTAAACCGAGTTCGCCCCTGACTGTTGTCCGTAATGCTTCGAGATCGAAACGAAGTTCCGCTATAATTGGCGCGTTTAGTTGAATGTCTCCCGACGGTGTAGATTCTAACGCGGTATCGTAGGCAACCGTATCAACTCCATTCGGCAGCCCAATCGGCTTTAGATTTGATTGCTGCGCGGAGGCGGGTCGTTCCCTGCTGCTCAGCGGCGTAATTGTCAGGACAGCGGGCTGCGGGATGTTGCGCGCCGGGACGCGAAAATCGATGATGCCATCCTGACTAAAAATGCGTCGATCTGCCCGGCCGACCACCGTTCCTTGAACGGAGATGCGACGGGTATTGATATTATCGGTCTCGTTTCCTTCACGAATTTTACCCTGTATCGACTTTGTCTCAGATATGTCTACATCAGAATCAAATACCGGATCGACCCACGTAAATATTTCATGGACGCCTATCTCCAGTTCGTGCTGGATTGTCGCGGTCGCTATCCAGTTCGTGTTGAGTGGTGTTTCCTTAAACGCTAGCGGGGGCTCTTGACCGTTGCCGTTGATTGAGGTCTTGTGTGGTTCAAGTGGATTCCTACGCTGCCAACCATTAGGGCGAATCAGGACCCTATCTATCAACTTAGCATTATGATCGACAACGTAATCTTCATTGAGATCTGGGTTGCCTTCAAAGAAAGCAACTTCCACGCTTTCCTTCAGTTCGAGGTCTTCGACCTGTTCAATGTCTACGTTTAACGTCCATGCGTTGGCTTCGTATGAGTATCCGTAATAAATCAACCCATCCGAGAACGTCTGGGTTCTTACGGCTCTTATGTTCGGGAACACAAACGGGCGGAATTCAAGTGTATCAGAGGCTGTGGTGCGATTATCAATATCAGTAACGATGATTTCATACCGAATCGGCGCACCGTTGGGGGACAAGGATAAGGGCTTCGGGGTTGTATACCATCCCTTGCCGCGCGATGGGGCTCTGTCCATTGTGACCTGCGTCCACTCCCGCGTAAGAGGATTTCGCCAGTCTAGGTGGATTTCCTTTATGCCCTGACTCTCAAGTTCGTCGGAGACCTGTACTGAAATATGGAAGGTCGTATCACTGACGACCTCCGGCTGTATGTCAAGGATTTTCGGTACAAGCACTGTGAAAGAATCGCCGCCAACAGCAATGTGCGACGTGTTTTCAGCGTAATATTCAACATGCGCATTTCCTGCGCTGATACCCTTAGGTACCGGAAGTGAAATGGCAGGAAATTTACCATTGCTGACTCTTGTGTCCCGAGTAACGATGACATCGCCGGAGTAAGCTTCCACCGCCCCTTCCTCTCTCTCAACAGTTTTATGTGTGCCAGGAAATACAGCTTTAACCTGTAATGTCCCGTTAAAATCTGACAATGGAGTAAATTGTTTCTGCTTGCGTCCGGGATCGTATTCGACTTCAAAAATCTCTCCTGGAGCGATTCTGAGTGTTTCACCTGGCGCTACCGTTTTTGTCTTGACCTCGGGTTGCATCTCATAATCCGCTATTGCTAGATTTATTGCTGGATCTCCGAAGAGCGTATACTCCATCATCACGTCAATCTGACCAATCCCATCACGGATTAGTAGTTCCACTTTGGAATCAAAGCTGAGTTCCCCGAGTCCACGCACGTTTCGCTTAAAGAGATTGTCGAAGATGATTCGGTTGAGGGTATCGTTGCCACTGCCGTACGTCAAACGAGTCGCGCTGAGCATGCCAATTATGCCGCCCCTCTCTTTTCGAAGTAGCTTCTCAGCCATACTCGGTTCGCCAGGAGCGTCAAAATAACCGTTATAACAGCTCAACACAAGCATAAACGGAAGATGCTCTGTCTGATCAACGCGGTCAATTGAGGCGTTGTCAAAAATCGCTTCATGCGCCCAAACGATTCTTCCACCATGTCCAGCATATTGAGCAATGACGGCGCCTTTGCCCATTGTATTAATAATCATCTCCTTCGCGACGTGCTTAGGTAATTTGCTGCCGTAAGCTTCAGGATTTGCATTAACCTCCTTAATAATGTCTTCGAGAAAGATGCGTGTCGTTTCATAGCCAAGTAAGGTATGGCTCTGTGCAACTTCAGTCAAGCTTTTCTTGAAAATGAAATCTCCGGAGTTATTAATCTCGTCGTCCGCAACTGAAATAATCTGACGACGCCAGCTTCCATTGGGTCTGTCTCCCTCGTAGTTGACGATTTTTTCGACGATTTCATTGGCGGATTCAGGAGTTTCTGCGCTGAGTCTTCCGACATAGAAATCCGCAAGTTCGTCAATCCCGCTCACCGTTGCATACCAGTGATCAATTGAAGTACGTCCGAAGGAACTTGTCCAGATATAGTGTGTGGGGATATACCCCAGCAGTTCCGGAGGATCGGGGTAAATCTCTTCGTCAGTTCCCCGGTAATCGAACGTCCCATCTCCCATGATAACAAGGAAAGAGAGTGCCGGCGGTGCCCAGTAATTATAAGCGTAGGTCAGGAATGCTTTAATGGCATTTGGGTCTACCATGCCGTTGCTGAAGGTATTATAGATCTGGTTCACATCGACGACTTTCGCGCGGTGCCCACCTCCTTTGGATGTCGATCTCCACTCGGCTAATCTATGGGACGCTTCAAAAAATACTGGATGACTAATAATCAGATAGTCTGCACCGTTGGACGGTGAAAGTATATCAGTAGGAGGAACATATTCGACACGAACGGGTCTGCGCACACCGGCGGACGAAACCGCAAGGAACTTGGCATCGTGAGAATCCGGTGCGTGGAAGGTTGCGTTGTAGGCGAGGTGTGGAATATCACCTAGGGGTATCGTTTGTTCATGTGCTTCTCCCACATCACTGCTTTCTCGAAAAATTAGTCGAAGGCGATCCCGATCAGCTCGATTGAGAGGCACACGGTCTATTTTGGGAATTTGCAGCTTCGCAGTGAGGACCTCGCCGTCATACTCAAAAACTTCCACATCAGGTGAGAGGAAGCTTTGAACTGTGTATTCCAACGTGCGGTGTTTGCGAACAGCATACGGCTCTGTACTGGTTGGAGAGGAGAAAGCAAGGTAATCGTTGACCGCTTTTAACAGACGGGTGTATTCAACCTCGAAGGAATTAATGTAGGCATGGTAAGGATAGCGGGTGGTATCATCTTCCGTTGTGGTATCTACACGGGTTATTGTCAGCTCGTTTCTTTCGTTCTTGGTGATATCTCGCAAATTGTCCCAGGCACGTAGCGTTCGTTCGACCGTTGCAACATTTTGGTCGGACCATGTTGCATTGTCAATTCTTATCCCATTCACTGAAACTAGGATTTCATGCTTTGTAGGTGCGCCTCCTTGTAACAAAACCCGAATTCTAGGTTGGACAAAGCTTTGGGTAAGATCGTACAGCGGAAATTCTAGATTATCGTCATTGAAGTCGCCAGCATTTTTGATTCCTGTCCAATACCAAAAGTCAAGTGACTCGAACCAGCCGTGCTTGTTCCCGGGCGATACATCGTCAGGTGAAACATGCTCTAGGTTGCTGGTGAGATGGTCTTCTTCGAAGACAACCTTAGATCGGAAAACAGGTACTGTCTTCGCCCTCGGATCGCCGGGGTGGGCGTTAATTTCTGTGACGCGCTTTCCGCGTGTCCGCTCCACGGTGAGCCAATAGACATTCCAGTGTGTATATTTGCTCTCAGCATCTAAGCCAAAAAATTCAAGATAATCGCCTCGATCAAAACGTCCATCGGCTTCGCCGCGGATGTATATTGGGATTTCTTGACCCTCGTTACCGTGTTCTGCGCGGTAGCGCCGCAAATGAAGATATCGGGGATCGACATCTCGCAAATCTATATTCCACCCCTGAAGCAAATCTTCACTTGTCAGCCGATATATACCAGTATTGTCAATGAGAATCTTATACCGCCCATCGACAGTTGGTTGCTGTGTTGCAGGAGCAAACGCTATCTGTTGTTCCCTTGGGACACGCCAACGTCTGGCTTCATCGTAGTTCGAAAGCTGCCGTTGGAACATCCGTTCGAACACTATTGGTTCAACCGATCTAATCGAGGAAATAGACCGATTTGTAAGGGAACCGGAGCCACCTGGCGCGCGCGACCCGCGCGGGCGAGTCGGGTCATAATCAATGTGGACACGAACAACCAAGCGGGGATGAATCCGCAACGATCTCGTTCGTGGTTGATATTGGACAGGGTGAAGTTCGAGAAGAATAACCCGTTGCGATCGAATGTAGCCATCGTAAGAAATTTGTGCTAACGATCGAGGATAATGGGCGTCTTCACTTTGATAGACGGCACCATCCTCGCGCCACTCATCCACAAAGATTTCCATTCCTTCTGAACTTGTCTGCCGAACTCGGTGCGGAACGGGAGAGATGCGAGAGATGCGTCGTGTTTGGTGCGTCGCATGTGTCACTTCAACATGAAAACTCGCGTTAGGCGGAACACCCAACATAACACGTGAAACAGGCAGTTGGGGATTGCCCGCTTCATTGGTAAACCCACTTCCTTCGTAGCGAACTGACCGATATCGAAATCCATGATGTTCAATGGTTGAAACATTGAGTTCAGGCAGGTCAAACTCTACGGTTATCCCATTGGAATCGGATTTCGCATGGACTGCCGAATAGCTCTTTGCGGCGAAAGCACAAAAAAGAGAACAACAAAGTAAAATAAATAGAAATAATACCCGTATGCCTGCCCATTGGGAGAAGTCAGATGGAACTACGAAGACCTCGGTTTGGTACACATCAGCCTTCATATCTGCCCGGCAATGACCGTGATTCATCGAGTAATATCTTCCTCCTCTTAATCGCAAATCATGAATATTACGTTTCGCATATCTTGCTCCCTTACTTAGTGAAATTATCAACTCGGATTCTTCACCTGCCTGAAGGATGCGCAACCCACATCCCGATTCCATAAGACGGAATCCAACTTGACATCCTTCCCTCTATTGACCAAATTTAGACCATAAATCTATCCATCGGGCAGTGTTCTTCACATTTATAGTATACCATAGCAAGCATGATGTGTCACTGTTAGTTTCCCAACCTAAGACGATACCCCAGCACAACAATTGGACCTTGCAGGATCAGGGTTAAGGAACATTATGACCCCGCCGAGTTTGACTATGCACGGTCCTTACAGTTTCCTGAAACGTCTTTGTCACATCGCACGTATTTTCCGTTACGCACTGGAACTTTGCTCAACAAATGGTTCGACTAGGACTTCTGATTTGGTGGCTTCACTATTTTGAACAATTGGCTTGCTTAAAATTAGGATTTGTGCTATACTATCGCGCTGTAACATACGCATTCAGTAACATTCTGAAATCGTCCTACATACTTGTCATCATCAAATCCAAATTGCGCGACCGTGATATTAAGGGGGAAATTTGTGAAGGATAGTTATACGTTTGTTGTCATGTCACCCGACAACGGACCAATACGCCAATATGCCGTTGAACGTCGTGTTTTCCGCAGGTTGATAATTCTGACATTTATTGTATTGGTTGGTGCCTTAGGAGGGATTGGCTACGGCGTTTATTCCAAGGGCATGGTACACTCTATTCATAGTAAATTGCAATCTGCAAATACTGAATACGAACTGCTTAAAACTAAACAACAGAACTGGCTTGACACGCTAGACAACGAGATGAAACAGACTCGGGACATGGCTGAAAAAATACGACACGTTTTGGGGATTAGCACAGAGAAAGGTATTCTCGGGCAAGGTGGAGCTGGTTTAGATACGGAAGAATTTGAAGATATCGAGCAAGAATCTATTCTTAGAACTCGAACCCGAGAAACGCATAGCATAGAAGTTTCACCCGGCTCAACGGACGATTCCGCCACAAGTGATTCTAGACTCGCTCAAATTCTCCGCTTGAAAAACGAGATTCAACCAATTTACAGTCACGTGGAAAGTGCTGTGAAAGAAATCAATGAAATGCCCTCTATTTTGCCAATTAAAGTGCGCGAACAGTTGCTGTTCAGCGTCAGACTAGAAGACCCTACGGATTCGACCAGTGGAAATATCTCAGAGAAGTTACGGAGTGCGTTTAAAGCTAATGGAATCACGATTTCTCAAAACGTTTCCATCTCGATTGAAAAGGAAGAAGATCAGTGGAAGATAGATGACAGTGAAAACAACCAAGCCTACGTAGTCTACAAGGCAGGAAATTACCTTAATATTTTCCCCGATGGAAACGAAATTAAGCCCTATTGGTATTCTTCGGGATTTGGATGGCGTTCCCACCCAATTACAAAAACACGTCAATTTCATCGAGGATTAGACATATCGGCGCAGAGAGGCACCCCGGTCCTTGCTGCTGCCCATGGCGTCGTCTCTAGGGTCACAAGGGATCGATATCTTGGAAGGATGATTCGGATTAAACACGAGGCTAGACAGATGGAAACAGTATATGGACACCTGAATAAGTATGCCAATGGAATTCGCGTAGGAAAAGCGGTTAAACGCGGTGAAGTCATTGCTTATGTGGGCAATAGTGGCGTAAGCACGGGTCCGCATTTGCACTACGGTGTCTATCATGCGAAGAAGAGAAGTTGGAAGAACCCCAAAAATTATATTTTGGATGAATGATTTCCACAGCGCCGTCATTGAAGATGCGATCCCCTTTGTAATATTTTAGTTGAGGAGATTTGAATACGGATTTCCACAGGTTACTGATAGTTGTGTGGTAGTTACCATTGCTGAACAACTCTAACTCCATGGTTCTCAATGCCCTTTTCTTGACGGACAATCCCTCAGGATGAGTTGCCGACCATCTCGATTAGGGGGAGTGCAAATACACATTTATTTCCTCTGCTAATAGAACGCGCAACACCTACCAAATCCACTCGCTCTTGTAAATTTTACATTTCGAATTTCCCCCGCCTCTATGCCTCCTTTTTTGGATTTTTTGGATTGCCAGCACATTGAATTTTGATATAATCACACAGAGTCTGGTTACCCATGATAATTTCAAAAATTTGAGGATTTTCTTGCAAACTCAGCATGAAGCCTAATCGGAAATAAAAAGAGGGGAAACTTTTATGACGGCTTTAACTTCTAACAACCGCCCTGAACCCGATCCAATACTCGTTGATATCGCCGAGTATGTAGCCGACTACCCAATCGATAGCCAGCTCGCTTACGAAACCGCCCGGCACTGTCTGATTGATTCGCTTGGATGCGGCTTGTTAGCCCTGCGCTATCCCGAATGCACGAAACACCTGGGACCTGTTATTTCTGGTACACACGTTCCGAATGGCGCCCGCGTTCCGGGACAACAGTTCGAGTTAGATCCAGTGCAGGCTGCATTCAATATCGGCTGTCTAATTCGCTGGCTGGATTACAACGACACGTGGCTCGCGGCAGAGTGGGGACATCCTTCTGACAATCTAGGCGGCATCTTGGCATCCGCGGACTATCTTAGCCGCCGAAATGTGGCTGAAGGTCGACCGCCACTTGTGATGCGCGATGTTCTCACTTTTATGATTAAAGCCTACGAAATTCAGGGTGTACTCGCGCTAGAAAACAGCTTGAACCGCGTTGGATTAGACCACGTAATCTTCGTGAAAGTAGCCTCAACTGCGGTCGTCACTAGAATGCTAGGAGGAGGAGCGGACGAAATCATCAATGCGGTTTCCAACGCTTTTGTCGACGGAGGCACTTTACGGGTCTACCGCCATGCACCCAACACCGGGTCCCGAAAATCCTGGGCGGCTGGGGATGCAACCAGTCGCGCCGTGTGGCTTGCCCTGTCAGCGATGAAGGGTGAAATGGGATACAATTCGGCGATGTCTGCGCAAATGTGGGGATTTTACGATGTGCTCTTCAAGGGGAAGCCTTTCATCCGTCAACGTCCTTATGGGACGTATGTAATAGAAAATATTCTGTTCAAAATTTCATTCCCCGCAGAATTCCATGCTCAGACAGCCGTTGAATGTGCTTTCAAACTGCACAGCCAGATAAAAAATCGGCTGGATGAAATAGAGACAATCACAATTACGACCCACGAATCCGCAATTCGCATCATTGATAAAACCGGCACGCTGAACAATCCCGCAGATCGAGATCACTGCCTACAGTATATGGTAGCGGTTGGACTTATCTTCGGCGAGTTGACCGCTGATCACTACGAAGATAAATTTGCGAATAACTCTCTCATCAACACCTTGCGAGAAAAAATAGTAGTTGTAGAATCTTCCGGCTATAGCAAAGACTATCTTGATCCGCACAAACGCTCAATTGCAAATGCACTCCAGATTTGCTTCAATGATGGATCGACGACTGAAAAAATTGCCGTCGAATATCCAATTGGTCATCGGCGTAGGCGGGCTGAAGGGATTCCATTATTGGAGGATAAATTCATCGCCAACCTAGCAACCCGTTTTCCAGCGAAGCGGGTTGACGCTATCACGAATCTCTGTCTTGACCAGAAACGGCTCGAAACTACATCGGTGAATGAATTCATACAGATGTTTGTAATCTAATGGTGAGAGGTAACAGTAGAACGTCCACGCCAAAGCAGGTTTAAACAAGGAGAGCACTATGAAAGATCGATCTTATCCGAACTCGCCTTTTATTTGTCTTGTCGTTTGTAGTTTCTTTGTAATCGGTTGTTTGGGTGGAAAGTCCGAAACGTCAGTGCTGATGCAAGCCACTCCGGTAGAAAACCCGCCAACAATTATGGAACTCCACTTGTCATCATCGAAACCCATCTATGCCATTGATGAGGCAGTTCCTCTTGAGATTACAATACAAGTGGGGAAATTCGATCTGCTTGTGCCTTATGCTGCGGTTGAAGGGAAAGGCGCATTTACAAACTTAGTCGTCAAAAACGCGATGGATGAAATCGTTAAACCTAAGCATCCAATCGCCCTCGCTGATAAACCCAAAACCCTGATGCGGGATGGCAACCATGTCAGTTGCATTCGAGGGGTGAATTTGAAGGCGGGAACAGTTCGGGAAGCCGTATTGGAGAACCTGAATACCTATTACAAACTAGAACCGGGCGATTACACGTTACAGGTATTAATGAATCTGAAAGTCTATCGAGAATCGTTGCAGGATCAGTCGCCCCAGATTCTTGAGTATGAACGTGAGATCGCAGCCATTCGGAATTCCCCCAAACTGCCCGCTTCCGAAAAACAGCAGGCAGCCGCTCAGCTACGAGAAGAGATTGAATTCATGCGAAACAGTATGGAGGGCAAATTAAACCAAATCTATCTGCCCTTGAAATCTCTCCGGGGAGCTGCAGAACTCGAATCAGGCGTCACTTCGTTGAAGATCCAGTGAACCACTTGACGTTCGTTCCGTCGCAGCTTAATCTTCAACCTCCGCTTCTTCCCAGTCAAGGATGTGCTCATTCCATAAAAACACCTGTAGCGGACCGAATTTCAGGTTCACTGTCACACTCTTGGGGGTTGGTGAACTGTTAAACAGATTGAAATCGCGGATGACCACATACGTGTGTTGTCCATCCGAAATCTCATTACAGGCATCAATAAAATCGTCCAAACCTCGAATTGGACGGCCATTGATTTCCAAAATGACTACTTTCGAATTGCCATTGCGCTCGCGCAGCCCGATACGTGAAAAACTGCTGCCTGCAACCGCATGGGTCAAATAAACGCCGTCCGCCCCGAAGTAAAGCATCCGTCTCAGACTGGGCGTGATATCGTGAAAGATTGAACCTGCAAAGCGAACAAACCGGCGGATCTTCTTCAACTCGAGGTCCTCGACCGGCATCTCAACCGACATTGCCTGCCCGTTACGATATATGTCTAACATTACATTCTGCCCCACACTCTCATTCAAAATAGCATCGAAGGTGTAGAGCTCATCGCGGATGAGTTTTCCGTTGATTTTATAGACAATATCGGAAGCCCGCAGATGCTTCTCGCCAGTTGCCCGAGGAATTATTGATTCAACCTGAATGACTTTAGGCGTTCCCGTCTCCGATGGTCCTATTTCTACACGCGATGATTCGGGCAGTCTGAAATGCTTAATCGCCTCACCGATGGAGATTAGTTCCAAATCTACCCCGATTTCCCCACGTTGAATCGGAATCTGACTTTGAATTTTCGCTAGGGCGTCCGTCAAATAGTCGATTGGCAACTCAAAACTTGAAGTATCTGTCCCGCGCGCATGGATGGCAATGACCTCACCGTTGGTGTTCCAGACAGGACTTCCACTAGCTCCGCCTGTGCGATCAAACGTCGTGTGGATGTAACTTGAGTGCCGATCTCCCTTGTTGACGTTAAGATTTGCAACGGTGCCAAATTTGATTGAATATTCCTCCTTCTCGTTGTTGCCGATCAGAAGCAATTCATCGCCCAAGGCAAGGCTGTGCCACGAGTTCGTTGTCACGGCTTGTAACTCAAACCGCACTTCTTCCGAGTTGACTCGGTAAAAACCGAAGTCGTGTGTCGGATCGTAGTAGAGTATCTCCGCCTCTGTAAAACTACCATCGTAAAAATTAATCTTGACGTAAGATGGACTGCTACCAGTGACATGCCGGTTGGTTGCGATGATCCCGCGTTCAGCATCAACGATGAAACCGGTGGCGAAGCTTGTACCCTTCGTTTCCGCTTCAAATACAATTTCCGATGAGGTTTCCACGTTTACAACCATCGGTTTGAAGGCAGCAATCTGCTCTGTCCAATTGTGTGCTGCTAGACTATCCGAGATGAAAGCTAATCCTATCCAAATGATAGCAGAAATTAGAATTGCAATTTCCTGCCTTCGCCCGAATTGACGGCGTTCTTGTCTTAAACACATTCTTATGCCTCCAATTATGAATTTCAATACAAGCATCAATTCTAACATCTATTGTTCAGCGCGTTAACCCCAGTCTCCAACATTTAGATGTAGCGAGAGAGTCCCTTCCTTATCATCGCCCCATCGCATATGCCATTTGAGCACGGGGTGATGCACCCGCGGAAATCACGCCGGTATTTGAATCAAAAGTGATGCCGAGAACTCGTCCGTGGCTCCAATCTTCTGCAACCGAAATTTGATGCCCGCGATCTGCAAGTTCAGCCCTCACCGGTTCAGGTATACGCCCCTCAAGGACAATGCTGCCGGGCTCGGCATTGTGTGGATAAAAAGAACTCGGGAAATGGCTTGTGTGAAAATTCGGTGCGTCAATGGCTTCTTGTAGGTTCATACCAAAATCGACGAAATTAAGGAAAAACTGTAACGTCCACTGATCCTGACAATCGCCCCCTGGTGTCCCGAAAACCATAAACGGTTCCCCATCTTTCATTACTAGAGAGGGGGTCAGCGTTGTACGTGGACGTTTATGCGGGGCAAGTGCATTCGCGTGGTTGACATCCAGATAGAACATCTGTCCCCGCGTTCCTAAAGGAAATCCCAATCCCTCAATAACGGGCGATGACGGGATCCAACCACCGCTTGGTGTAGCAGCCATCATGTTACCTTCGCAGTCGATAACGTCTAGGTGGGTTGTATCACCCGTATAGACGTTTGGATGCTTTTCTCCGTACTCTAGTTGAATCGGCGGTGCATCACCGGGGCGGAGCTCCATTGATGCCTCTTCCGGACTGACGAGCTGGCGCCGTTCAGCAGCATACGCTTTCGAGAGCAAGCGATTTAGTGGGACAGTGACATAATCTGGGTCTCCGTAATATTTCTCCCGATCCGCGAAGGCGAGTTTTGCAGATTCAACCACAGTGTGAATATAGTCAGTCGAGTTGTGTCCCAGTGATGAAAGGTCATATCCTTCAAGCAGCGCCAACTGTTGCAGGAAAACGGGTCCTTGACACCATGTATTGCACTTGTAAACATCGTAACCGCGATAGCCCAGTGTTACGGGAGTTTCGACTTTCGTCTGATACACCTGAAAGTCATCCGCCGCGAGCAAACCACTGTTTTCCTGATTGCTAACATCGCGAATCTTCGTACGCTGGGTAAATTCGACAATTCGTTCGACAATTTCTCCCTTGTAGAAGTAGTCGCGCGCGGCTTCAATTGCCGCTTCGCGTCCGCGATGCCGATTCTTGATTTCGATATCAATTGCATCTTTGAACGTGTTTGCCCAGTCTACGTTGCGGAATAGTTCGCCTACCGCGGGTGGGCGATTATTGGGTAGATAGATCCTCGCGGAGCTTGGCCACGCATTCCGGAATTTGTCCGTAAGATTGTTAATTGCACTGTGGAGCTCAGGGTACATCGGGAACCCTTCTGCGGTCAATTCAATCGCCGGCGTCAACACGTCTTTTAGACTGAGTTTTCCAAAGTGCTGCAAGGCTGTCAACCACGCGCCAAACGCACCGGGGACTGTCGCTGATAAGAATCCATCGCCTGGGATCAAGTTTATCCCTTGAGATTTGAACCAATCAATCGTGGCGGCTTTTGGGGCATGTCCTTGTCCGTTGATCGCGTAAACTCGTTTTTGAGGCGCCGAATAGATTAAGATAGGGGCTTCACCGCCAATTCCGTTTGATTGCGGTTCGAGAGCATTAACCGCAAACCCCGCAGCAACACCCGCGTCAACGGCGTTGCCTCCTTTTTCAAGCATGCGGAATCCCGCTGCTGCCGCGAGATAGTGTCCCGCTGTCACAATTCCGTGTGTACCCATCAATACGGGGCGTGTTGTAAACGGCATACTTTTTCCCCCATGAAAATTAGTATTACTTCAACAGTTGAAAGGTTTCAAATCAACAAAGGTTGGCTCCGATGTCTAACGCCTACGAAGCAACCATGGACCATTTAAATAATCTTCTCGTAGACGAAATTCAACCACTTATCCTGTGGTGGCACAATACGGGACTTCGGCGAAAGCGGAGTCCCGTACAGCTTGAAAATATGGCTTCCATCGCTTCTCACTTCCCACCTATCTGCCGTCTCTTTCAGAGTGGTTAGCTGGAAAAAATGTCTCGCTTTGTGCGGACTTAGGTTCTCATTCGGAACCCATCCTGTAATGTTATAGAGGACGCATGTCGGATTGGGAAATCTGTCGTATTCAATGTATGAAATGTGCGTGAAATCTTCGTGCGTGGAATTGTAATCGACAGTGAGCCCTCTAGTCAGCTTTTCCTTGTAGGGGATTGAGTTTAAATTTGGTTTGATATACACCGGGGTAGCTTGCGCTGTTATCCTTTCATTCTCTTCCAACTCATTTTCAATATAGCCTAGGGATTTTTCAATCTTTACGGTCTGTAAGCCGGTTTCTTCATAAACTTCTCTCTTTACTGCCGTTTCAGGATTTTCACCGTCTTCAACTGTCCCTGCGGGGATTTGAATACCTGCCTTCGGATGCTTGAACACGAGTAGCTCTCTCACCCCATCCCTCTCCCGCGTTACAAATGCGGTAACTTTCTCTATAACTCCATTCACTTACATTCCTCTTGGCTTACTTGCGATGTCTTATGCTAATGTACCGACTTGGGAGGATTTCCATTCTCTCTGCGCATCTTTATCGAAAAACTTTCTTTCAACAGCCTCCTCAATGTCAATATCAAACTGATTTGCCAAAGCCACGAGCACAACGAAGGTGTCAGCAATCTCCTCCTCAAGCCGATCAGCACAAAATTGATCGTAGTTTTTAGACAAAAGGCGTTTGATTTCTGAGGCAATTTCTCCAACCTCTTCGGACAATAGCACCGCCAGCTTAACAGGATCTGTAACAAAACCCCGTTTCTCGCGTTCATCAGCAATTCGCTTCTGGAGGTCATGTAAGCTGGTCATTGAATGCTTCCCTTCGGCTGGAACTTCAGCCAACTGAAAAAACTGTATCGACAATCCTTTTGTCCAGACGACCTACTTTGAACAACCTGCTACCAATCCACCAAACTACCATCCGACTCATGATAGTGTTCGCCGCCCAATTCTTCTTCGTAGGTGTCGAGATTCTGTTCAGCCGCTTTTTCGTCAATTTCAAAGCCAAGTCCTGGTTTCGTCGGCAATTCGACGTAACCATCTTGAACTCGCCAATCTTCTTTCAACAATCCGGAGCCCATAACCCAATCTGTCTGCTCTTGAATCAAAAAGTTCGGCACTACCGCATCGAGGTGCAACGACGCTGAAAACGCCACCGGCCCAATCGCACAGTGGGGCGCGATATACATATAGTAGACTTCAGCCATGTTAGCAATTTTTTTGAGTTCCGTGATGCCGCCGGCATGAGAGACATCAGGCTGGATATAGGCCGCTGCTTGTTTTTCAAAGATTTCGCGGAATTCCCACCGCGTCAATAGGCGTTCGCCTGTGGCAATCGGAAAGGTGACATGGTCCGAGACAAGCTTCAGGGCATCTGTGTTTTCCTGGGGGACTGGTTCCTCCACGAACATCGGGCGCATACCTCTTAATTCGTGGCAGATTTCAATTGCCAGCGCGGGTGTCATCTTCCCGTGGAAATCAAAGGCAAGTTCTACATCAGGACCGACCCACTCTCGCATTAAATAGGCTCGTTCGACAAACGCGTCAATAACTGCCGGCGGTTCATGGCCCCGCCACTTGCCACCCGGCCCGGATTTGAAAGCTCTGTAGCCTCCCAGCTTCTGAAGCGTTTCAAGCCGCTCCTTCGCGCGGGCTTTGCCTTCGTCGGTCATACTATCAATGCCCCAATGGGCGTATACCCGGATTCGATCTCGCACGGCATCGCCCAACAACTTGTAGGTCGGCACACCGTAGTGTTTCCCAGCGATGTCCCACAACGCTTGATCGATACCAGACAATGCGCTCATCAAGACACTGCCGCCTCGATAGAACGCTCCCCGGTAGATATATTGCCAATGGTGCTCAATCCGCAATGGGTCTTGACCAATCAGATAGTCCGCTAGTTCTTCAACAGCAGCTCTTGTGCTCCTGGGTTTGCCTTCAAGCGTCGCTTCGCCCCATCCCACAATGCCATTGTCAGTCGTGATTTTAACAAGACGTGCCCGCTGACGCGGGAAAAAATGTTGAACCTTGACAATTTTCAATCGCGATGCCCCTTTTGTGACGAACTGCTCCGTTACTTCTACAAGTGTCCTCTAGGTATCCCAACTAGCAATAAACTCTTCTACACTGAAATCGGTAGGCATCTCTTCGAAAAAGTAGCGCATTGGGCCAGACTGAAAACCCGGTACGAAATTTTCTTCATCTCCCTGGAGTTTTTCGTCCAATGTCTCGAACCGCGTGCAGAGCGTATCGGCTTCCAATTGTGAGAATCGATTGCTGAATTCCGGTCCCCAGTTGAGGGTAATTGTGTGGTCCCCACGCGCACGTCTACGAACTTCCTCGGGCAGACTGTCAAAGTCCGAGCTTTTCAAGATGTGTATATGATACGCCGCTTTGCAGAGATATATTGTCAATACCAACTTGCCCATCGGCCCGGCACCTGGCTGGATTCCTTCCAGGGCTTCACGGTAATCTCCTGCATCTCTGTCGATGATTGCCCGAAGCGCTGATTCCGTCAGGTCCTGCAGCGTTCTGCTTCTCCGCTCCCAACCTTCAAAGCATTCTCGCGCGGCGGGTGAAAGCGACTTTGTGAATCCCAAATCTGTATAGTGCGTGAAAATAGAATGCCCTCCATGCAGTGTACGTCGTAGTTTCGTGCTATAGTTGCTGCCCCAGTGCAGCAAGAAGTTGCTATACACAACCCCATCGCCTGCATTGAGATCTACGGGGATACTATCCGGCAATGGTACTTGTGCATTACTAAGTAACTGCTGGTTCTCCGTGTCCGTATTTAGGCGGCGATGACTGCCGGGCACCACCCAAAAAACGTCATCATCGTAGAGCGGGATGTTCCACTGAAGATACCTGGGCATATTTTCTAGCATGTCCATCTGGAGCGCCTGTAGTGGCGCCATATCAATGGGGTGGACATCTCGGTGCCAGTTAGAGGGCCCGTGGTCATGGGTCGGACTACACATCATCCACATTCCCGATACCCCCGCTTCTGGCAGGCACAGCAGTTGTTGGCTGACACCTAAAGTGTTTTCGTGCAACCAGATTTCAACTGTATTCGAAGTGGCTTCGTCAACTAAGCTATTCGCCGCGAGCCTCGGCTGAGCACTCGTCGCTAACCAAGATTGACCGCCCTGACGTTCCACCAGGGTTTCATAATATTCGCGCAGGTCGTCCAACTGCTCGCAAGGAATACACTCCCGGATAACAATGTAGCCATCGTCAATTAATTGTTGTGGATTAACCTTCATTTTTACTCCTGGTGCAGTCTTTAGTCTCTCTGAACTCACCGTTCAACGGAACGTACCAGCAACTCCTGTAAACGAGGTGATAATTGGTCATGGATTTCACGCTTCACCAGCGGCCAAGTTTCTTTCGGGCGGTCGATAAACCAGGGAATGTAGCCGGTATTCATAGCCATTCGATGCTGGTCATGGGTGGTATTAGCGCCACTCCGATGCCAGAGGTTGTTGTGGAAGACAAGTAAAGATCCCTTTTTACCAACTACAGGTATCTCCTGTGGATACGTTCGATCCGGCACTGGTGCCCGTCTTGTATGGTGACTGAAAGGCACTACGCGGGTAGCACCGTTCTCCACCGTGAAATCCGTAAGCATCCAGAAAATTTGAATCAGTGTCGGCGATTTGGGCCATGGCTTCTGCATGTTCCCTAGCGGCCAATCCGCATGCAGTCCTCCGGCACCCGCTCCGGGTTTGCACCACTTCATGCAGACATTTGGCAAGACGAAACCCTCGCCGAGAATGCACTCCGCAAGTTCAAGCAAGAGGGGATGAATACACAACGGTGCGAGTTCGGGGATATAGTTGAGCGCACCCTCCAGGTTGATATATCCCTCGTTGTGGTCCATGAAGGGGCGAGCCAGTGCATCAAGACGCTCGGCTTCACGCGGTTCCAATTGATATTCCAGCACACAATAGCCTTCATCCTCTATCCGAATTTTGGCTTCTTTCAAATCCATGAGGCTTTCCCGCAGAAAAAGGACGCTGCATTGCCGTTGAAATTGCGTCAAAAATTGCATCTGCAGCCAGGATTAGTTTATCACCAACCTCAACAATTATCTACCAAAATTTATGTCTTCCAACTTAAATCGTGTTTAGGCGCGCTGCGGTTACCTAATGCCGACGAAGAACAACTCAATCGGAGTAAGCCTTATAAAGATGATTGTAGCTAAACAACGTTAGTTCGACGTAAAAAGTGAATGTTGGTGCTAATAATGACGACGTGGGAGCGTAGAAGCGGGGAAATCCACACACTCGCCCCCTTATAGATCGACCTGTGGTCCACATCCTTATATCGCACTCACGTTAAATATGAGTTCTGATGGCAATAGGGCGGCGAAAATTCTACGTCCGTGTATACTCTCTGACGCATTTCAAAGAGACTAGGTATGTCTGATACGGATGGCGGGCGGGAAGTTCCGGAAGGGCATGACCTTGTATCAAGTGTCCAAGGAGTGGATGGATAGTGCTGTATCGAGTGGTAGTAAAGAAATGAGGATCGTCGTAAGTATGAAGGTTCGCTCCTGATACGAAAGAGAATCCAACGACTGCGACAGCCTATCGCATGTAGGCCTTCACGGCGCCCCACGAGGCTGCAAGCGTCCTCGCCGGCGAGACTGCCAAGAACCTGCGGAGGTTCCCCAGTTGCGCGATTTCCTCGTCCGACAGCCCCCGCCCCCAGAGCGCGACCTCGTCAATCATGCCGTCGAGGTACGTCTTATTGCCCAAAACGCCGGCAATCCCTTGGGACATCCCGATCCGGATCGGCTCTTTAGGAAAGAGCGCGTAGGGCGCCTTGAGCCGCTTTGGCTCCGCGAGTACGGGTTGGAAATCCACGTAGGCCTGAATCGTATCTCCATTGAGTACCTCCGCCACGTGCATCCATCGGCGTTCGTAGTCCTCGTCTGAAAAGAACGCTCCCTCGCCTCTCTCCGCACCCGTGTTGCCGCCCCATCCCATCCGCCCGACTTGGTTCTCAGCCGCAAAACTGATGCGAAACAAGTAGCGCGGTCCCCCCTCGATCCTCTCCCCCTTCCATATGCCCGCACTGCGGCCGGTATCCCGCACGTACACCCATGCACAGATGGTCATTTCATGTTCGAGGGGCTTGAGAGAGTTACTATGTGGCACTTCGACGTAGGAAAAGAGTCCGTCGAGGTCCGCAGCTTTACCGATTTTGCCTTCCGCGAACTGCACACCGCCGTGCAAAATCCCATCGTTGCGGCCGTAAAGGTCGCGCGCTGTTCCGCCATCGAACGTCCAGACGGAGATGATGCCATCGGCCACGGCGCCGAACGTCGGGTTGACCACCACAACCAAGATGAAAATGATGAGAGATTGGTTGAATCGCACCTACATCCTCCTTCCAAGCTAGCTGTCCGCTACGAGGAGTCAATTACTCAGGTAACTGGCTCGACGCGGCATTCACAGTTCAGTGCGAACTGCGCTTGAGAGTTGCCCATAGGGTTGCGAGATTCCCCGCCGGCGAAACCGCGAGCGTTTGTCTTAGGCCGTCCTCCATCAAGGTGACGATATCCTTCTCTGCCAGCGCAATGTCCAGTATGATGACTTCATCAATGAGGCCGTTGAAGAAGAAGCCGCCATCCACCTTATCGTACCCGATGAAAACGTCGGAGTCGTTCTGGTGAATCCCTCCCTCACCGGCTATGAACGGCGGAGCCTGACCTGCGAGGGAGCCGTCGACGTAGATTATCATCTCCTCGCCGTCGAAGGTGCCAGCTAAATGATGCCACTCCATGTCGACTATCTCTTCAATCGACTCCATCACCGTCCGGTTACCCGTCGTCCCATCGTGCGAGACCTCCATCTGGAATTTGTTCTCCCAGAACGCCAGGTAGTAGGTCCTCGACTGCACCGTGTCCATTCGTCCCACGATCATGTAGCCCGGAGACTCCCCGGCATCGTGACGCTGGATCCAGGCTGCAATCGTAATCTGCGTGTCTGGATTCAGCTTGTCTCCGGCACTGCTTGGTATTTGCACAGTATCGTCCACGCCATCGAACAAGAGCCCCGACCCAAACTTGCCGGCGTCCCACTTGGCGCCGTTCAGGAGCTTGCCGTCATTGCCGTCGCCGGACACGTCCTTAGCCACATTCCCTTCATTCTCGTCCAGCAGCCAAGCACCAACGACATGCGCTGTGTCGATCTCGGCGCCGCTTCTAGCGACGAAGGTCACAGCAATCATGAGCGAACAAACGCTTCCCAACACAAATCGATCGTATACTTTTCTCACTGTTGTTCCTCCTTAGTCTTACAAATTCAGACTTACAGATTACGAACTTTGAGTCTCGTTACTTGAGTGATTCGGCGTGCGAGTATCCAGATCAGACCGTAGACGCAACCATCTTCTTTACGACAGATGAAATCAATGCTACTTTAAATTCACTCTTTTCATTTGGATCCCTCCTCTCAAGGTTGTCGTGGCAACGTATCGGTTGTAAGGAGCAACATTCAGATGTATCAGTCGATAGGACTTACAGATTGAATTCTCGCAGCGAACGCAGGAAGTCCGCGCTTACATGAGCCGCTTCCGCCGGCGTCATGATTTCAGCGAGCGCTTGGTGAACAGTGACGTATCCGCCATAGCCCACTGCCTCCAGTGCGTCAAAGACCTCACGCCAATCCACCCCGCGAGGGTCATGAAGAGGTATGTGGTCAAAACGGTACAACCCACGCACCCATGTTTCGATGTGCTCTTTACCTTCGGGGTTGTCCAGATAATTCTGGAGGTAGACGTTGAACAGATAAGGTCTAAAGGCGTTGAGCGCCTCCATTCCGTATGATTCACCGCACATCTTGAGGTTTGCAGGTTCATAAATAATCCCAAAATTTGGCCGGTTCACGCGCCGCAGCACATCCAGCGAGCCTTCAATCGTCTCGAATAGGCTCGCAACGTGGCATTGATGGGCGAGGCGCATACCGCGTTCTGCAGCTTCATCGGACGCTCGCTGTGCCCAAGAGATGTCCTCTCCTTTCTTCATGCAAATCCGCAGCAGGTCACACGCGAACGCTTCAGCGAGATCGAGGTAGGGAGTGATGTTCCGTAGGACACCAGGTCCGCGCTCAAGATTCTCCGGGATAGCGAAGTCACCGGTCACCATTGAAACCTTAAGCCCTAGTTGGTCGAGCGTCTGCCGCACCGCTGTGACGCGTTTTTTTGGCGACTGTATGCCAGCTACAGACGCCCGCATGCAGATTGCACGATAGCCGTTGTCCTTTGCCAGTTGTGCTACATCCTCAAATGGCGTAGTGGCTTTCGTTTTGTCATAGAACGATTCTGCAATCCGTGAGGAGAGTGACAGTTTTATCATGGTGTGATGCTCCTCGTCAGCTTTGTTATACTCGAAAGGCTGTGCGTAAGTCACTTTCCGCATTCTGAATTTCTGTCAAGTCAACTAGTATTTTCTAATAGCAAGCAACGCGCTTTCATTAGCATCCTAATTCAGTCATCAGTTCCCGTCAATGAAAACACGTACTTTCATTCAGTTTGAGTAGCTTGACAGCAAATCTCCAAGATGCTATTATCTAAGTATCTCGTATGGAATACGCCAATTCGCCTAGGGAGTAATGAAACCCGCCACACTCCGAAGGACATAATAATGACCATCCAGCCGGGCATCGGCGGCAACGACCATCTCGGAGACCAGAACACCGAAAAGCCAGAGCACATAAGCGAATCCAAATATTATCCAAATCCATGCAACTGTTTTCATCACGCGACTTTGCCAGCCACTTGTTGTGAAGTAAAATGCGATGTGATTGAATAGGAGCATCAACGGAGCCACTAGACACACGTACTTATATTGGTCAGATGAAGGATCTTGCCAAATCAACACCAGAATCACACTGAAGGCGAGCAGGCAGAGAATAAACCCCAGAAAACGATATTTCCGGAAAGGACTCAGGACGGACAAAGCTCGGCTCATTGACGCTTCTTCCTCTTTACTGGTAATCTCTTTAACCGCCTGACCTTGCCGTTCATGTTGGTCTTCAATCTTCGCTTCCAGTTCCTGTTTTTCAGCGTCGGTAAATTGCCTCATGTGAGATGACCTCCTTTGACACTGTGGAGAACCGTTGACCACTTGTGGAAAATATTGTCGTCCTTCCTCCGACGTAACGGTTGGTTAGGCAACGAACACAATCCATAACACCAAGCGATGTAAGGGCAACTATTCCCTTCTTAATCCACACAGCTGTGCTGATTACGACTCCTATTTCAACCATCGCCATCAATTCAATTGTAACGGCAGTTTTTGCCGAAAATCGGGCGCCAAATTGAAACCCGATAAACTCCCATGAATATAATCATAACCACCCAGACTGCCATTAATGGAAGCGACAACTCAGCAAGAACCCAAAGCCCGTAAGCTAACATGAACACGAACCAAATCTGTGCAACCGTTTTCATCACGCGTCTTTGCCAACCTGTTTTCGTGAAGTAAACTGCGATGCAATCAAATAGCGCCCACACCACGAACATTAGACCGCCAAATTGATCGAACCCGAAATTCCGCCGGTCGAACAGGATAAACGCGTTGAAAGCAAGCAGACAGAGCACAAACCCCAAGTATACATATTTCACTGAGGTTGACTTCTTTTTGGACCCTTCCTGGTTTCGAACAAGTTCTTTGGCTAACTGAATTTGCCGTTCGTGTTCGTCTTTAATCTTCGCTTCCAGTTGCTTTATTTCAGCGTCGGTAAATTGCCTCATGAGAGACGACCCCACAAGTTCCAGCATTGGTTTGAGTGTGATTGCCAAGCATCAATTTTCGGATGAACGCTTCGAGACATTCTCAGATTCAGACATATGCTAATCTGCCATATTAGTCGGATTCGTCGTTCCTATCGACCTGCCCATCAAAAAGAGATAACAGAACAACAATACACCGGTTGCGAATCCGAATCCGACCTTGACAGTTGGCGGCAAACTTGAAGGCGAGACAAAGCCCTCAATTACGCCGGCGATGACGAGCAGGACAACACACCCCCCGATCAGCTTGACCGCAGTTTTCGCCGCATCGGTCAAAGCGCGTTTTCGGGTGAACAGCGTCGGACCAATCAGGGCGTAGCCCATTTTTAAGCCCGCACCGCCTGCGATAAAAATTGTCGTCAATTCGATATAACCGTGCGGCGATACAAACGTCCAAAGTGGAGGAGCGAGTCCATGGACGTGACATAGCCCCGCAATCGCGCCGATGTGTATACCGTTGAAGGCTAAAATATAAACTGTTCCGATCATAAACATGATGCCGCTAGCGAACGCCAAAAACGCGACCTTAATGTTATTGGTCATGATGAAAGAGGCGGCGAGATTTCTCTGAAGCTCCGGGATGTTCGTCCACATCTCCTTCTCGTGAATCGTATCAACGATGGGTTGAGGCGCGAGTTTTTCCGCAAATTGAGGGTCCACCAATGCCGTCCAATATGTCGCCGCAAACCCAATAGTGAACAGCAAAAACGCCGCCGCGATGAAACGGAGGTTGCTGCGAAACAGCATTGGAAAATCAAAACCAAAGAAGTGGCGAATCGTGTTCCGTTTCAAGGGGGAGGTTTGGTAGATACCGGTATGGGCGCGGGAGGCGAGCGTGTTGAGGTATGGTACGCAGCGATCGTCTGGAAAATCGCGGCGGGCAACCGCCAAATCGGAGGTGATACGACGATACAGATATCCCAACCGACTGAGTTGCGTTGGAGAAGCGCTTCCGATGTGATGCCGTCGCGTACGGTTTAACAACTTCTCCAATTCTGACCAGATTGGCTGTTTTTTGTTAATAAATTCTTCTAAAGTCATCGGTTAAATGTTCGTCGGTTAGTTCATGCTGAAGGAAAGTGCAAATCACACCGTGCGGAGCATGATTGCGTGAAAGACTTGCTCTCAAAAACGTCACTGGGGGTCAAATGACTACAAAAAGAGAGATAAACGAACATCTATCTATTGAAACACCTGAACAAGTTAAAATCAGCTATAGTATCGCGGGCATCGGTTCCCGTTTTTATGCCGCATTCGTTGATATCGCCCTGTTGATCCCGCTTATTTTTATTGGTGTCTATGTTACCAGACGCGCCCAGTTAGATCTAGACGAAAAATTTGGCAACTGGCTAGTGGCAATCACCGGGATAGCTATATTTGCGCTCTTCTGGGGCTACTACATGGTGTTTGAGATAACCACAAATGGGCAGTCACCGGGCAAGCGCGCGCTCGGCTTGCGGGTTATCAAAGCGCACGGATATCCAATTAACATCTCAGATTCCGCGATACGGAATTTGGTCCGGATAATTGATTTTCTTCCATTCTTCTACGGTGCCGGGCTAGTCGCTATGCTATTAAACAAAAACTGGCAGCGGCTGGGCGATTTAGCGGCTGGTACACTCGTTGTTAAAGAGGACGCCGTGGCTTCTCCCAATCCAGTGCATCCCCCGACAGTCCAAAAGTCGACTTTTGTCTATGCGGACTGGATTCAACCAAAATTGGTTACGGACGTTGAGCTGGCGGCGATACGGGAGTATCTTTCACGTCGGGCGTCCCTTCCAATACTGCGCCGGTCGAAGCTAGCTTACGCCATCGGAGACCCTATCGCCCGAAAAATGGGAGACCATAAACAGATTGATTACGAGGTATTCCTAGAGGAACTCTATGCCCTAAAGACAAACCCCCGTGGCGACTGATTGGAATCTGTCGCATCCACGGTATAATTGTTGCGGCAGCTATTCTCAAGTAGAGAGAAGATCGTGGGCCCGACACACAAGGCGTTTTTCATCGCTTGGCACATCTTTTTAGCCAATAATGCTTGTACATGCAGCGTCTCAACTTTCTCATCGACAAATCTGACAGTAACAAAATCTCCTATAACGTAAGGATTGATGCGTTGAAAACTCACTATGGCTAACCCAAATACGCTCCAATTCTTGGACGGACTATTCTCATCGAAAAAAATTCACCCGATGTAATAATTCGAGGGTAAGCGGTTACTATATAGGCAGTAACAATCATCTCATTCGAGGGAACACCGATGCACACCAGAGACGGTCATGTCGTTCATCAATGTCTTTCGGGTAGTACGGAAGCATTTGCCCTGTTGGTTGATAAATATAAAGAGCGCATCTTCGCGCTCGTCTACGCGAAAGTTGGGCAGTTTCAAGACGCTGAAGATTTAACTCAGGACGTCTTTCTTGAAGCGTATAAGAACCTATCAACCTTGCGACGATGGGACAATTTCTATCCGTGGCTCTATTCGATTGCTTCGAATCAATGCAAAAATTTTCATCGCGCCCAAAAGAAGCAGGTTGACACTATGAACCTTCTCGCTCGGAATCCGAACCACCAAGCGGCTGTTGATGCCGATTCGGAGGAAGTGAGAATTGAACAACTCCATAAAGCATTGGCGTCTCTCCCTGAGATGCACCGTCAAGTGTTAGTGCTCCGTTACATGGCTGGCATGAAAAGCAAAGAGATTGCCCAGACGTTGCGGGTGTCTCCGAATACCATCAATCAACGACTCATGCGAGCTAGAGCAAAATTGAAAACTGCGTTAAGTGAGGAGATGATTCCAATGATACGTACCGCGTTTGCCGAAAGAAAAGTACAGCCGGGATTCACCGCTCGTGTGTTGGAGTTAATCAGAGACGCTAAGATTCAAACAGCGCCCCACAAGACCGCACTGCCTTTGGGGCTATCCGCTGCCTGGTGGACTAATTCTTTTGCTCTTGAGTTTGAGCATTCCGCACAGCCCGCTTTATCCGTTGGGCGAATGGCTGGGCGGCTCTTTACCTCTGAAAACACAGGTTGTCGAAGACGGCAACCTCCCTGTAGATACGGAAGCAACTCGGGTTGCGATACTCGGTGTTGAAGGGAAAGATGGCGATTTTGGGCAGAGACCGAAACCGCCCAAGTTGCCTGTTGCTATTGGGAGGGTCGAGAAAACCAACAAAAAAGAAATAGTTGCAACGCGCGTTCACTTCCTTGATGATTTCCGACCTAGCTGGGATCTTGATATTTCGCCCAATGGCACGAAAATCGTATACTACAGCTTGGGGAGATCTACAACTCCACCTGGTCTTGTTGTACAGCCATTTCTAGTCGAATCACCAGATGTGTCTTCAGAACCAACAGTTTTACTAGATGAGGACACAGCAGCTTGTTATCAGCCCAAGTGGTCGCCTGATGGGAGGCGGATCGCCTTTTATCGTCACGAATATTCTATGGGAGCGGATAACCCTGGAAAGAATATGGACGTGTATCTGATTCCTGCTTCAGGCGGCGAGATGCGTTTCGTAGCGACAACCGATTCCGAAAAGCATCCGGGCAGACTGAGTTGGTCCCCTGACAGCAAAGAACTCGCGTTTGTCAAGATGAAAGGGAAAAAAACGGATATTTGGATTGTCCCGCTCAGCACCGGAGCGGTGCGTCCCTTCACAACGGATGGGAAGGAGAACACTGACCCATCTTGGTCGCCTGATGGAAAATGGATCTTCTATTCATCACGACGAGGACTCTGGACTGATAGCTCCCGCGTGTGGAAACAGCCTGTTCAGGGTGGTAAAGCGACAGTAACTGTAGTAAGTAAGAATGTCCATCTCTCCGACCCTCCCATTCATTCACCAGATGGAAAGTGGATTGCCTATAGAGGCTATTTACGTGATGGAAACATTGATTTAATCGCATCTCGCGTCAATGAACAGGGGGAATTGACAGGCAAACCAATTCTACTCAGACGGCAGGACTCAAGAGATTACGCAAGACTTATGCGATGGACGCCGGATGGGAAAATCATCGTCCTGCAAGAGGATTCCAGAGGGGTGACCTATGCCATCAGTGTAAAAACCGGCGAACAACGACGCGTGAACTCTAATCCGGAGTTTCGGCTTGAAGGTGCACAGTGGTTATCTGACGGGAGTCGTCTTTTTCTTGTGTCTAACAGAGACCGACGCCCCGGAATTCTTGACGTCGAAACAGGTCAATTCACCGAGTTACCCATAGAACTTCCAGAGGAGACGTTATTCGGTGAATCAACCCTTTCGCCCGATGAAGATCGGGTTGCATACGTGACGTTGAAACCCAAGAAGACGACCCCAGAACTCGCAGGTGTATCTCTCGAGGCAATCGCGACTCTCCGCATCATGCCGGTGGCCGGTGGCACGTCCGAACAGTTGGCGCAAACCGAGTTTTTTGGTCTCGGCCCTCAGTGGTCCCCCAACAGTCTAGAAATTGCATTCATCAACGGCAAGGTGAGCCTATCAGGGATGCACAAGTCCCAACTCTGTGTGGTTTCCGTATCGGACCGTCAAGTGAAAACGCTCACAGCTTCGGAACTGTGCGCCATGCCTGAATGGTCGCCCGATGGAACGATGATCGCATACCTACGCTTAAAGGAAAAGGGCTTAGACCCAGATGAGATGGAAGGTGATATCTATGTTGTACCGGCATCGGGCGGAGACGCCAATCAAATAACCAACACTCCTGGAATGGAAATCAACATCTCTTGGACGCCCGATGGAAAGCAGTTGACCTTCCAGTTGGTGATACAAGGAGCGGTGAATTCAGAAGAGGTATGGGTTGCATCAATCGATGGCGGAGAAGCAAAGAAGTTGCAAAGAGGCTATATCGCGTCGAGCTGGTCAGCGGATGGGACATCTTATCTCGCATTCGGACGAAACCGCGAATTGCAGCGGGTATTCCTCGACGGTACACCATCCCCATCCCCGATATTCGCGTCGGAACGTACGGTCGCGCTTCACGTTCCAGCAACAGCACATCCGCTCTCAATGTCGCCCGATGGCGACACGATTCTATATCAGCAGATTGATTCAGGAACACAGTGCTGGAGCATTGATGTGAGTCATCTGGTCGGTCAATGATTTTGTTTCCTGCAGAATGCCGATGGGATACAATCGTCCGTCACAGGCTGACTAAGAACTACCTTCAGCCACTTTAGCAAGCTGAATCGGGAGTGATTCCCACCACGGCTCCTCCGCGCGGACGTGCAACAGATGTGTATTGCCTGGGACATCGTTTGCGCCTAGACCGCGTTCGATAACTTGCGTGTGTGAATCCCGCTCAAGTTGTTTGGCGAGCATACTTTCCAATCGTTTAGGTGAACGAATGACGTAGACGCTCACAATCTCCGCTGAATCCAAGTCCAAGAGGCAGTCTATGTTCCCGAACAAGGTTTTGCCGCCCTTTGGTAGTAGATTCCCGCTTCCCAAACCGCATTCAACGAATCGGCGCATCATCTCCTCCCGAATACGGTGCGGTCGTTGACCCCCGCTCCGCGTTGCGTGCCGAATGTGCCGCCGCGCTAGTGAGGTCGAACCTTTTTCCGAGAGTGCGGAGCCGACATAAGCATATTCACCGGCGGGCAGCGAAATCAACTTCCCTTTCTTGAACCGCCCGAACCGTAATGTGGTGTCCTCTATGAGGCAAATCCGCAGAACGTATGTTCCAGCCTGCGATTTACCGCCAATGATAACGATGTTTGAAGTTTCCACTAAATCACCGAATGCGTTATCGGTTTACTTCGCTCTGTGTAGTTCAAGCCACTCAACAGCGAAGTCTACGAGGGCACGTTGCGGCATGAGCTGGCACTCAGCAAGACCAACTTTGCCGCGACGTACCCCGTTTCCCGCATCGGATTGGAGATAGTCCTCGCCGATACGCTCAAAATCGGAACTGTCCAGTTCGATATTCTCAAAGGTGGTCCATCTCCTTGGACCCGACGATGATATCGGCGCCCCCTCATATATGATGTGTTTGGTTGGAAAAGCCGCCCAATATTCTGCGAGGTGCAACGATGTATTGCGATCATGACCGACGCCGACGAGCAGCACAAAACCATCCAAATTGTAGATTCTGGCAAGCGGTGAACCCTCGCCCATACCAAACGCCAATGAATGATCCTTTGTGATGAACGGCGCTTGAGGACCCAGTGCACAAAATGAGTGGTGCGGATGTGCGCTGCGGAGAACGCCGTCTTGCTTTCGGAATGTCTCTGCAATAACTCCCATTGAGCGCGTGGGCGTCAGGTCCGGACGGTAGGCTGGCATGGACGCACGAATGACGGACCACCACGACTCAGGCACAGGCGGATTTTGCCACTCGCTTGGTTCTGTCAAGTCCGTTGAATGGGCTGGCATCACAAGCGTTCCGGAAGCGCCTAAGACTTCCCGAAGGGCAATTATGACCGCCACTGCTCCGCCGCACACCCAACCCATTGCGCTCAAGGACGAATGAACCAACAATGCCATCCCCGCCCTAACGCCTAGCGCGCTAAGCTCGGTCTGCAGCGATTCAACCGTGGCAGGTGTTTTTGTTCTTTGAACAACCAGACCCTCACGCATTTAGTTGCCCTTCCGCATATTTCGTCCCAGGCTTCTGAACGAACGAAATCACATGGGAGTCGAAAAAGCGTTCTTGGAATTCCGTCAGCGCTTTGATTTCATCTGCTCCATATCGGTCCACATATCGAGAGACAACTAACTTATTCTCATTGTCATCATTACGGACAATTAGCCCAATTACGTTCCCCTCGAAGGAATCCAGAGGTTCAAATTCGCCCAGAATGTAGACGTCAATCTCTTCTCCATCACTGGCGAGTGTTCTGGGAATGTACCCGTAGTTCGCAGTGTAGATGAAGCCGTGTTCAGGATGCCGTGATCCGAGCGGTCTGTCAACAATAACCTTTACTATGGAATCAATCCTATAGCACATTGTCTATTGAAGTTTTCGTAAAATTGCCCAGTTATGCGCCCGAACCGTGCGGTGGTTTGACAAAGGGCTGAATTGTTCCGGTGGCACAGTGTTCGCAACGCAGTGATTGCCTGAAGGTGAGAAATCAAATGCCAGCGCATAGTCGATTCTAACGCAGAATATTGAAAGTATAATTTCTTGTTGGCACCTTGGGTGCGCTATTCTGCGCCATGTTGACGGAGGATTTCAGCAATCTCGGTATGTCCTTTTTTCTTCGCCCAAGCCATTGGTGTTGCCCACGGCGCGTCGGCTAGATTGGGGTTTGCACCACCGTCAAGCAGAAATCCGACCAGCTTTTTCCCGCCGAATCGTGCAGCCCAACCGAGCGGGGTTGACTTGAGCTTGTCCTCCATCGCATTGATGTCGGCACCGTGGTTAAGCAGGAGTCGCGAAAATTCAACAACCTCGTCCTCCGTATGCCCGTATGTTATGGGGTTGCAGCCATTGCCTGCGAGATGATGCAAAATCGTAAAATTGAACCGTTCATCTCGCGGGTTCCTCAGATTCGGATTGACGCCATGTTCTAGTAACATACTCAGAATCGTGATGTAATTGCGGCGGTCGAATCCCTCGTTATCAATCTTCAGATTGCCTATCCTCCAACCGCGTACTGATTGCTCCAGCATATCGAACCACTTCCCGTTGGCATGCTGTGACTTCTCACGCAGTCCCATCGAAACCGCATCAACGTTGCCCGCCAGGATCGCACTCCACAGTAAGCCCTTGCGCTCCAAGGCGTCCCGATGAAGAATTTCTGCGATGGCGGGGAGATTGTTTGTCAGACAATAACTCAACAGATCGGCGACCGCACCGTGCTGAAACAACAGATCCGCAATGTGCTTGCGTCCACATTGATACGCCCAGCACACAGCGTTACCGGAGGCGTAGACCTCCGTGTTTGGGTTTGCGCCCCGTTCAAGGAGCAATTTCACAACATCGTAATGTCCACGATTCGCCGCAAGCCAGAGCGGGTGACCCCACTGCTTCACCTTCTCGCCAGCAACGTCGATTTCAAACGGGGAATCTGGATCTGCCCCAGCGCCGATGAGCAGCCGCACGACTTCTGCATGCCCTTGAAAGCAGGCGACGACAAGCGGGTTTTCGTAGTCACTCCAAAACGGTTGAGAACTCTTGCATAGCGCGATATTGTCTTCGCATGCGTCCAATATTTGTTTCACGCCTTCAACATCACCAATTCCGCAGGCGACCCAGAGATCGTATGCCGCGCCCCGAGCGAGAAGTGCACCTGCGAGGATAGCGTAGGTTTTGTACATCTCATCCGGCACCTTCCAACTGTGTGCGAGGCAGTGGTGAATCGGCCGGCTCCCGTCCGCGGCACGATGGTCAACATCGGCGCCCCGATCTAGTAACTCAAGGACAAGCGAGAAATCTCCCCGATAAATCGCTCTGAAAAGCGCAGTTCCCCCGTCCTTATCGGTTGCATTTATAAGCTCCGCATCTTCATCGAGCAACGAGCGGATACGTTCAATATCGCCGCGCGCCGCAGCGTAGGTGAAGGCTTCACCCTTTGGAGTTGTTCCCCGCTGCTCATTGAGCCACCCCTGAATGACCTCAGCGACGGGGGTGTGCTCGCGGTCTTTCGCCATTGTCAGTGCACTCGTAGCCTCACGATGAGGATATATGCCTTTGAGCGGGTCAGCACCCGCTTCTAGTAGCACACGCACGATTTCAGCATGTCCCTCTTCCGCTGCAAAATGGATCGGTTGGTGCTCATTATTTGAGGCGAGGTCCTGCGTGGCTAACTCAGGCTTGGTGGCGAGAATTTCCTGAACCCGCAGGAGGTTGCCCGCCTGCGCTGCGTTACAGACGCTCTCCACGTCGATCTGCGAATCATCGCGGCACGGAGCGTTTTCCTGAAGTGTGTCTTTCAATGTCGTTATCCCCTTTCTGAACCTATACTTCTTGGGATGGTTGAGCCATCCTCCAGCCACGGTTTGCAATGATCAAAAGTGCGAGGCAGTGTGCTAAGCGCCACGCTAAATTACCCTTTCATTTAGCGAAAAAACTCTGCCAGAGCCACGGCTGTCGCAACTCCCGCATTCAAACTCTCAATGCCATGCCGTCCACCAGGGATGCGGACAAGTTCGTCACAGAATTTCTTTGTTCGGAGACGAAGCCCCTCTCCCTCTGCGCCGACGACGAAGACTGTTCTTTCATCAAAATCTGTCTCGGCGAGGGTTTTTTGCCCGCGTTCGTCTAGACCGTACACCCAAAATCCGAATTTTTTTAGTGTTTCCAAACTTCGCGCTAAGTTAATCACCTTAAAAAGTTTCACGAATTCCGCAGCACCCACGGCGACTCGCGTTACGGTCGGCGTAATATCTGTTGAACGATTCCGTAGCAAGATGACCGCATCTGCACCGAAAAATGCCGCGTTGCGAAGCATTGTGCCTAAGTTTTGCGGGTTAGAAACTTGGTCAAGCGCAAGAACAACCCGTCCGTTGCGAAGTTGTTCCAAGTCTTTCTCACCGTAAATTGTTCGCGGCTCGGTAAAAATGCAAATACCTTGGTGTTTGTCGTCTTCGGCTAAATTTGCGGCGCGCAAGAATTTGTCGCGCGGCAAAATCTCAGGTTGAATTTTGTGGCGGCTCGCAAGTTCTATATATTCTTCGTTGAGGGAGGACTTTCTCCCCGCAAGGAGAATGATGCGTCGAATCGCGCGCGGGCGAATACTGAAAACTGCATTTACTGAATGTCTACCGTAGATTTTCTCCATAATCGCTAATGCTAAATGTCCGAAAGCTAAGAGATGTTGTTGGCATGAATTGCTCGTAAAGCGAAACCCAACGCAGTGGCTTCAGTCCACATCGGATTCTTCGAAAATGTTCTGGTAAGTCTGCTGCGCAACATTATATGCCTCGCGAGCGGCATCGCGTTCTTTCTCGCGGATGCCGTCAACTTTTTTGTTCCAGCAGACCTCAACAGCATCAAAACACCATTTGGCGCTTCTGCGACTCGCACGGATCGGCTTGCCGCCAACAATGACGAAAACTGGATTCGTATGACATGACGGGAAGATACGCAGCGCAACCCAACTAGATCTGTTGATGGTCGCCTCGAACTGAACGGGTACAATTTCGCCATCTGCCACAATCTCGTGCCGGTCAACCGCCTGACCGTTGACGATGAGTTCAACAGGCACCTTTCGGCTTTCGCCAACGCGAGCGCGTTCGAGGTCCCAATACGGTTTCTGATCCAAAGGACGATTCCGTATCTCAGGGTTAGGCTTCTCGTCAAGTCGCGCAGCCACACGCGCGGTAATAGTCACTGTGCCCGGTTTTTCCAAATCCAACTGGCTAATCTCTCCGGTTGGCGTCTTTTCTCCGACAGGTACATTACCCACGATAAAGTCTAGTAGATGGCTTTTGCCATCCCCAACGTAGGAACGCCCATCTCGCAATCCCACTACCCACTCATCGAAGTCGAGCGGGCCAGCGGAGGTTTTCACATACACGCGGCCCAATCCCACCCGATCGCCGTAAATACAAGGGAAATCTGTCTCCCCGCTGATTCGAGTGCGGAAGCCACAATTCAAGGTATGATACCAGATATTAAGTTCCCAAACAGCGGGCGTGTCCACTGTAGAGATGAAATCAACGGCGTCATGCACCACGTCCACGATGTACTCGTTGGCACCGATGCTGTCAAAGGGAGGCATATTGTAGTTGGGGAGTTCGTCCCCTGGCACTTTCAAGCCCCAACCGCTGTGGCTGTAGCCCGCCACAGCACCCTGCTCTTTCGCCCACTGAAGGACAGGTAGGTTCCAACTGGGCCACTCCTCGATGCGTTCCACACCTCTGTAGTCGTCCTCAGTAAGCCGCAACAGTGAAAGATGTCCAGCATGCGAGGACGGGAAACCCGAAACCTCCACATCGTAGCGCATTACGTAGTCATCGGTTGAAAGTTCGTGAGTCTTTCCCTCAAAAAACTGTTTCTGGAAATACCAGCAGGGACCCCACGAAAGTACACAGCCTACATTGAGGTCTTCTCCGAGAAGATGCCGCATCATGTCTTCGGGCGTAACGCCCTGGGTCGGGCTTTCATAGTGTGAGCAACCTGCCGCGTGTACATGATGGTCGCCGGAACGCCAGCCTTCAGCCGCGATATGAATCCATCGTTCCAAACGAAATGTCGCTTGATGAGTTTCGGTATCGGGCACAGTAATTGTTTCGGTTTTCACCCGATACTCTGGACCTCGGGTGTACTCGACAGTATACTCGCCGGGCGGTAAGAGAACCGATTCGCCGTTGTGCCGATAAATTTGGTTATGAAAGAAAAAATCCGGCGCTAACCGTCGGCCGCGCGATGGGTACACCCGCTTCAATTCGTCACGAATAGTAAACGCAGCGGTCGCCGGCTTCCCGTCAAAGTCTAATACTTCTAATGTTACCTTTACCGCCGGCATACAGTGGAACAAGATAGGTACTGCATTGCGGAAGCCAATGTCCTGCGTACCCTGACCGACGTTAAAGCCCAGCATTGCCTCTCGTTTCCCTGAATCGCGGCTGTAGAGTTGAATGATACGATACTCCAGATTCAACCCCGAAAGATTCGCCTTCAACGGCGAATTGGAATAGACTTCAATATCGAGAAACCGATGCGGGATGTCGCTTTTGGGCACGGTCAACTGAGGTTCAGGACTTCCTCTGGAACGCTGATAAAGTGGCGCGGAATTTTCGCTCTCTGCCGCGAGCGGTGCCGTTGCACCAGCCTCGTTATGTACCTTTACCAAGAAGGTACGCCAACCGTGTTGCATTAACTCCTTATTTGCGACGCCCTCTGTAACCTTGACACGACTTTCAGGGTTGATATGGACTCCGACCAGACAATATGGATCAAGAGATTTTTGGATGTCAATAACCGCCTGTGTGTGGTCATCGGAAACCAACGCCTCCCTGATTGCTGAAAGGTCGTCTTCGGATAGGGGAGAACCGAGATAATCCAACGCCTCAATGAGTCGCTGGGTAGCTGACGCTATCGGTTGAAATTCCACCTCAGTGACCCGCTTCAGTCCATCGGTGAACCCAACCTTAGCAAAAGCGAGAAGCAACATCCAACTGATGAGCATCATGTCAAACTGCCTGGCAGTTCCTTTTTTTATAAGAGTCCTATATCCATTTTTTGCGTATCGCATGACATATACTTCCTAATTACTGAAAGGATTTGTTTCCAGCGCAATCCTAGAACCACAATGAGGCTTCTTGCTTGGAGTGCCGTTGATACCTCGAAGCTGACCATTTTCATCCCGATCAAATAACGTCCCAACCTGTATTTCCATTTAACGTGATTTTTTTGTTTCTATGTTCCTCAGAAACTCTCGCGACGAAGCATCCGCTCTCTCAACCTTCTCAGCTTTCAACTTCTCCCAAGCTCCGTCATTTTCGATAAATTCATTGAACACATCTTTAGCCGATTGAGTGATTGGAGTTCCGTGGCAAAAACACAATTTCGCGAAAGAATACTCACTCAACTTTCGAAGAGAGTTCCGTGCATTCAGAAGGTCAAAGATATACTCCGGAGCATTTATCCAAAGCTCACCGTCAGGCACACCTCTATCCTTTCTTCCTCCACAGACCAAATCCCCGACAATCATGGTGTTTCCATCTCCCATGACCAGAAACGCAACTTCCTCGAGCCAGTGGACATCAGGAATATAAATTACTTGTATCAGGTCCCACAACAGATCCCCATCCTGCAATGTTCCGTCTACTGGTACCTCTGAGTCTTTTAATCCGTCTTGGTGCAAGTAAACTTGACAACCCCACTTTTGCCTGAATGCTTGTGATTCTCGAAGATGCCAGTTGCATGTAAGGAGAATGTGAGTCGGCGTACCGATTTCTTCAACTGCTCGAATTTCTTCAGCGGATAGCGGAAGCGGATCGACGAGGATTATAACATCCGAATCCTCCACCTGAATGAGGTAGCTATTCCAGAGATAAGGCTCATCTCTAGCTGCCCCATGAACCTCGTACCAAATATGTACGGTAGAAGAAATCTGTTTTAGCATTCGAAACACCTTCCAGCTTGAGTTTTATTTTGCGCGTCGTTTCCGACACCGAAGGCACGCAGCGCCACAGCGCAAGGTATACTGTTATGCGAAGTGCATACCACTATTTTTAGTTTATGAAATCGTGAACTTTTTGATACCCCATCAATTTATCTCGATCTAGTTCCCGGATACCATACGCCCCGAAGACTATAGGTACCCATTCCGAGCCCATATTTTTCCGAATCGTATAGTCGGCTGACACGAAGTCGATATATCGGTCGCCGACTCCAGCGTATCCCCAATCAATGATTCCGCTAAGGCTACCATCTTGGATCAAGATGTTGGGTAAGCAATAATCTCCATGGGTGAATACCAAATCTTCCTCCGCAGGCAGATTTGCTTTGATACTGGACAACTCATCCTTAAGGAAACTCCTAGTCTTGCCAGCCGGAATCTGATCGTCTAGCGCTCCCATTTCAATCAGACCTTCCGTCCGCGAGAAATACCCTTCCATACGCTGATTCAAGGGACATGAGCCAATGCTAATTGAATGAATTTCGCGTAAACCGAAAGCAAACTCGCATATGAGATTCGGAATGTCGTTCATCGCGTGTTGGTGAATGCCCGAGACGCCCACAATTTGCGTCACAACCAAATATTGCGTCTCGCACTCTTCATGAAAACAAACCACGTCTGGAACGTCTAGTTTGCCTTGCAACCACGACATAGCGATTTTCTCTGTCCGCAGATCTGACTCCTGCGGTGCCAATTTCGCATTTCTAACCTTAAGAAACAAGCCCAGCTTCTTTGGGTGAGTGTAGAGAAATACGTCCGCGCAGGACTCAGTCTTGAAATTGACATCATCTGACTTGTAGCCCTTCAAATGAAACTGTACAGCCCCCGGAAGGTTTTTGACTTTCATTAGTCACCGCGCTGCAAAAATCGTGTTAATGCCTTTCACATGACGTTTCAGGTCCCGTTTTAACGCCAAGCGCACTAAGATTCGACCGCGGCGGGCGTTTTCGTTTTTTGAACGACTTGAGCTTCACGCATAAAGTTCTATACTAAGCTCTGCTGCCATCACGACGATTTAGGACTTGGATGCGGGTTTACGATATTGGCTGGAAAACACGAATGCACCGCAGTGCAAAACCGTTCTATTACCTGACATGACTACTAGACTGAACCCTCGTACTGATTAATGAATCATCCTATTGTAGGCTTTACGAAGGGCAACGCGACCTTTCCTTACCGAAGGTCTTGTTCCATTCCGTCGCTCTTAAGATTAGCCGCTTAACTAATTCGTCCTTCCCGCGCATATATCCAACGTTGTCACGGGAAAACCGCTTAGTCAAACGGCTCTTCAAATCCCCATACTTAGTGGCTTCGTCTGAATGAGATTTGAGATAATCGCGCAGAACTAGAAATTCCGAAATCTGAAAATGACCAACGTGACAGACATGCACCTGACAATACCGACACCCATCAACATTTTTGCTGAAATAGAAACGACCGGGTGTTCCGGGAACAACAGCCTCAAGACACTCGCCGCGGCAGTCATATCCAAGTTGCCTCATTCGAGGGTTAAATCTGTCAACGTCGATACCAAGTTCAATCTCAATGAGGATGTCGACAATCGGCTTAGCTCCCATGCCGGGAATAGACGTACTTCCGATGTGATGAATCCGGACCAAAGCCTCGCCGAAGACATCCTGGAGTAGGCTGGATTCCCTTTGGTAACGCTGCGACCAATCTGCCTGATAATCAACAATCTCTATAAATCTTCCCATCGTAGACTATCCTTATAGGTAACATGGTGGCATTTGCCATGGTAGGCAACACGGTGGCAGCTTTATGGCATCCCAACATTTTCAAGTTTCCGAACCTGTGCAGCGAATTGCCGCAGATGGACCAGACGCGATAGCACCACAGCGGAAACCGTGCTATGTGAATAGGAATAGAAACCAATCAAACCCTAGACCTTGCCTACTGCTTTCTCCCAACAACAATGATGTGGGAGCCCATGCCTAGGCACCCCTCCTCACTGCAAGCTTCAAACTCCATTCTGAGGAGTTCCTGCCACTTTTCTGTATCTGCCTTCACCCCAATGAGTAGATCGTCCCAACAGTTTGAAACACAATTTGAAGCGGATATTACAACAAGGGTCAATACTGCCTGGCGCACCATCTGTCGTACTTCGTCGGGTCGAAACATGTGGCACCGATGGAGAACATCACCCCAATTCTCAGGGGTTAAGTCGCCTGTCTCAGTGATCTTGCGGTTATTTTCCGGCGGTACCGATAGAACCATCTCCAAGTTCCGATGAGCCGCGCCCCAAAGAGACATGACGCTGGCGAGAACGTAGCCGCCTTTCCGACAAACCCGTGCGCATTCTCCCATTGCAGCGGATGCGTGGTCGAAGACATAGCTCAAAGGACCACCGTAACAGATAACGGCGTCAAAGGACTCGCTGGACAGACAACTCATATCGCAAACATCCAGTTGCAAGCGTTCTTCCACAGCACTCTCAAAGCCCAGCGCTTCCGCATATTTTCGATGCAGATCGAGTTGCACCTGTGATATATCTGCTACCACAACACTGCATCCCATGTCAGCTATGATTTGGGTGAATCGCCCAGGTCCAGCACCCACATCTAAAACTCGCGACCCGGGTTTTACGAATTGCCTCAGATAATGGGAATGGAAGAATAAACTAACCTCGTTCGCAGGTCTCCGAGCGAATCTTTCGCATTCCTGTTCGCCGTACTCATCGAAGTAATCGGCTACCCACTTCGGACTGTAATAACTGTGCTTAGATCTCATCTGTCCACTCAAGCAAGTTCAGTGTCGCTTCTCTCTTGTCTAGTAATATTTCTGCTGTGTCCAACCTGACAAGCGATTGCGCGAAGACTCGCACGGTCCAGAGCCAAGGACACGTCTTAACTGGAGTGCATTCCTTCACGCTCTTTTTTATATGCCTGTAGTCCAATGGTTGCAACAGCATTATAGAGCGTCATCCCTCCAATACATCCAGACAAGAATTCAAGCGGCGGTCATGGTCCGCATATTGTCTTAACCATTCAGTGACCGTTTTCCCATCGTTAAGTCTAGCTTGCAAATTTGCGCCGTTTTCTACAATATATCGAGTGGTTTCTACATGTCCATGTCCGGCTGTGCAGTATAGCGGAAAATGCCCGTGATTCGACATCGCATTGACATCTGCACCGTAGGAGACCAACTGTTTTACAATTTCCAAATCACCGTTTCGAGCAGCGTGGTGTAAAGCTGTATCGCCGCGGGCGTAACGCTCCTCAACTAACTTTGAGTTAGCACTGAGCAGGGCATTTACCCGGGTCACATTGGCTAGGAAAACGGCGTATATAAACTGGCGCGCGGTTTCGCTTGATGGTTTGGTATGTGCATCCAAGCCGCCATGCACAACAAGCAATGATACCACTTCCTTATTGCCTTGCACTTCCCCAGCATAGTGCATAACATAGCCATCATGCGCTGCCAAGTCTGCGCCGCAGTCTATCAGATATTTAACAACATCATAATGGCGTCGTAATCCGGCATGAAATATAGGACGCCAATGATGTTCATCATCCAGATTGACCAATCGTGGATTCTGTTCGATGATTTTCTTTACTGCGTTGAGATCGCCGTTTGCTGCCGCGTCATGAATTGAACCGAGCTCCATATCTATTCTCCATGTGTTGGGAGGATTGAGTCGTCTTCAAGAGAAAAAGCACCAATTCAACTTGGAATCAAGGTACTGTTGGTTAACGTGTTGTCGGTTAGCGAATTCAGAGTGAGTCGAGGAATGTCCGAAGGGCACAACTGCGCCAGTGGCACAGCACCAAACCGAGATGTTATACGATGTCATTCTTGAGTGCTTCTATCAAGGGACCAGAAATACTCTTTAGAAACCCTACCGGATGGCTCACGACATGCATGGGATACACCACGAGATGGCCATCGTTCGTGTATCGTGGGAAAACGTGCCAATTAACATGCGGCATCTCCGCAGCCACACCGATCGACTGCCAAATAGACAAGCCTTCCGGTTCGTAGACGTGACGTACAGCACGCGCCACGTTTCTCACTGTTTTGGCAAGAGACAACGCGGTGTCATCGTCTAGGTCATAGATTTGTTTGTAATGAATTTTTGGTATAACCAAAACGTGTTCCTTCATTGAATTGGGGAAGATTCAAGAATGCCAAGGTTGAATCGTCCTCAAATATGGTTGCAGAATCCCTTTCACCACGGACTATTTTGCAAAAAAAAACACAATTATGATTGTCAATCGTCATCCCAACACCGTATGAAGTTTCAGCGCTCTTGATTGTGGTAGTGGTCTTATAAAGACACGCTTGCCCGCTACCCAAGGTGTGGTTGGTTGCCTGAAGGGCCGACGCACGAATACATCGCAGCCGCAATTAGTGGTAGAAGTCATCGCTACCATCAACAGATATTATCTCAACTGCACGCCTTAGGATGATTGGCGAGCCACTCCTGCTTTGTCAGTTGAAATGCGCGAGATGGTTCATCCTTGAACTTTGGAATATTAGAGACAAATTCACCGGTTTCCCGAAACCCGTTTTTTTCAAGTACACGCGCTGATGCGGGATTGCGTCTCAAGCAACTCGCCCGAACGATATCCATTCCGAGTTCACAAAATGCGTAACGGAGAGCAAGCGCCACGGCTCTGGCAGTGATTCCCTTACCCCAGTGGGGCGTAGCAATTGCATAGCCACATTCGGCACTACGATTTTGGCGATTGATAGAACGAAGGTCGATGGCGCCAATCAGTTCGCCATCAGCAAGGATGGCAAAGTAGAACGTCTCTCCATTTGCGCGCGCTTCAACTGCCTCCTTGACAAACGTCTCACCGCCATCCGATAGGGTTCGGGCATTGTCGTCGTACTGGCTACGCGCTCATCCGCGGCATAGCGTTGGACCGCTTCCGCATCGCTAAGTCGCAACGGACGTATCGTGACATCGGGTTCTGTTATCACGGATTGTGTACCGTGCATCTAGAGAGCCGAAGAGCAGTGTCTCGTCTACATGAATAAACTGTCGACTTTAGAAAGGAATATCATCGGAATTTTCATATTCTTCACTCTGATCTGCTTTCTCTTGATGGAAGACGAATTTCATCCCGAGCGCGAGGTTGAGTATGTTATCTCGATCCATGAAGATTACTTGACGTCGGCTTGCTAAGTCAAGATGTTGTCCCAGCCAGGCCTTTGCTTGCTTCGTTATCCCGCCCGCTGCAATGATGAACACATGATCGACCAAGACACGCTTGTTGGTCTCTGGGTCCCAGATAGGATAATCCAGGACCATGCGGACCTGATTTAAGACTTCTGAAATATTGGTGTTCCCGCTCTTTCCGGCAGAGTCCAATTTGCCCTTCTTAACCTGCGCGGAGAAATACAAGTAATGAGTAGTTGGAAGCTGAAACTTCATCCAGAAGTCGGTTCCAAACTCCAGAGCCTTATCAGTGTGGCCACCGATCGAAATTCGAGAAAAACTCAACTTTGCGAATAATGGCTGCAGGAACTCCTCAATAATCTGGTCTTCGCTCATTTTGTCAAGGTGTTTACGGAGTTCAGTACGCCGCTCGATTTCCTTAGGCGTCCACCTCATCTCTAAAGGGTTCTGTGCGGAGGTGATTTGGGTTCCTGTACTTTTGATATAGCAATTCTTTGCTTCATCGTAGCATGCACTTAAGCCATCACGCCCAAGTGCGAGATTGAGATCCACCAGTGCGCTATCTGGATCCTTCCCGTTCTGCTTGAGCTCCGCATAGTCTAGTAGCTCCTGGATAACTCTAGCTATCTCAGGCGAGGGGAGTTGCGGCTGGGGCGCTGGCAATCCGTTCAATTCATCCAGCCGGTCAATAACCCAACACCTCCTAGTCGATCCATCGTGTGCAAATCCCAATTCACAGGCTTCGAAGAATTCGGTGAGACCAGTGCCTGTCCTGTACGGAAAGTTCTCCCACCCATATCCAGCACCGCCGCCTGCACCGCAGATCATTTCTGCAAGTGTTGTAATTGTTTTCTTTTTAAGTTTCAAGATTCGATCCTCCTGTCTTCCAGAGTGCGTTCAATCGTGCTGAGTTCATTACACCATGAATCCCTTAATTCTCTTGCCATCCTCCGAGAGACCTGCTACGGCTTTTCGTTGAACCACGTCGTTTGTTACTGGGTGCGTAATTGGGCTTGACCAGGGGACATGATCACGTGGGGCGAATCTGTCGAGATCAAATCGGTGTTCTGTTATAAGAAACAGACCATCAGAACACAAATACTTGTGGACGCATCGGAGAAAAGAAATCTGTTCCGGGCGCGTTTTCAGTTCGCGAAATGAATTGACCGCCAGAATTACCAGCCCGAATTCCTGATTGAAACAAAAATTCACCATATCGAGGCGGTGTAATCGGATTAACGCCTGGATCTCCGCAGAAAGTTGCGATATTCGACGGTTGCCCCATTCAACATGCCTCGCGAGAGATCAATGCCATCCATCTGAAACCCAAGTCGGGCGACTTCTTCCATCAACTGTCCCATTCCACAAGCCAGTTCCAGCACTGGACCACGAGTCAATCGGGAAGATTTTAGGTACCAAGCGATTTCCCTTTCCGTAAGGGGATTGAACAGTTCATAGTCCCATCCGTAAGGGTCATAGCGTTTCAAGTCGATTTCCAAGCTCGCTCTCCCCCCTTTTACTTGTATTTAACGTTCCGCGAATACCTGAAGTTGGCGTCGGGAGCTTGCGAGCAAAGGCGATTTTAGTGGAACGACGCGAACCCAGGTCTTCGCCGTTATATACCGTTGTCCGTACAGTTGTATCAAAGTCCTATACGTGTTGATCGACAAGAATGGGATTGCCGTCCGGATCGACTACAACAAAACTTGCCGGACCTGAAGTCTCCTCATCTGCTTCAGTCTCTATTTTGATACCTTTTGCTTTAAGCTGCAGTTGGAGTTCTCTTACGTCAGTAAATGAACCAAGTTTGGTGGCATTTTCATCCCAGCCTGGATTGAAAGTCAGAATGTTCTTTTCGAACATTCCTTGAAACAATCCAATTGTGCAACTACCATTTTTCATAATGAGCCAATTCTGGGATACATCGCCACCAAAAACCTGAAATCCAAGGTTCTCATAGAATGATTTTGAAGTCTGGATGTCTTTGACATTCAGACTTACTGAGAATGCACCTAATATCATATTTCCCCCTTTTTATTGACCACCTCTAAGAATAGTCGTTGTACATGTTTCGAGATGACGGACAATTGCTTGGGGTTTGATGAAGGCCCGTAACAAACTCCATCTTGTAGGCGATGTCGCCTACACATCCCGGCTCTCTTAAGAGCGAAGAAGTGATGGCCCCGAAATGCAATATCTCGTTGTCTGCGTCTATGCCAAGCTACAGACAGGCAGGTGATTTCCACCTAGATTTCAGGTCCGCTTCTATTTCCGCCCAAGGAACTTGCAGTTTCGCCGCTGCGACCATCAAGGCATACACAACATCGTTAAACTCTTCCGGGATTCCTGTCTCTTGGGTAAATGCTCTCACAAACTCGGCGGATTCCTCGCCTACTTTCTTACAAATCTCGTTTTTGTCCTCTAAGAGCTTTGAAGTGGACGAACCAGTTGGGTTCTGAGCAACTGCAGCAATTCTGCGATACTCCTCCTCCCACGGATTGACAATTTTCCGTCCAATCAACGAGATGTCGCTAAACCGCACAACTTCGGCGACTTTCAGACCTGTTCTAGATATTGCGCTATCAGGTGATTTATCTCCACGATACACGACCTCAACACACCAGTCGTGAGTGCCTTCCACCACAGTGTTCTCAATGTCACCAGCATATGCAACGACACTGAATCGAATCCCTCTTGATTGCAGTCTTTGCGACAGGAATTGGCAAGATGACCGTTCATACTTCCTGTTCACGGCAATGGACACAGGCGGCGAAGAGTCCGGAATCAACCCTTCTCGATTCAACAGACAAAGCGCAGGTCGATTGAACTGAGCGCTGGAATCGAACCAATCATAGGTATTCAAAACTCCAAGTAAGGAATTTCTAGCGCCCAACATGTATTCATCAAACAGATCGTCTCCCGTGATGCCATAGGCAACTTCTCCCCGTTGGATGCAATCATCAACACGTTGGGGTACATCTTCTCCGCGAGCTGACACAATATCGAGTATTCCCTTGGACAGATCTGTCCGATCGAACTCGCCTGCATCTCGGACACCGATTTCTCTGAGAAGACTATTCACATATTCATTCAGTCCCCTGTTTTTTGGAACGTAGAGTGTCGCCCTCTGTTCAGGAACAAATGGATCGATAGTCTCTCGAAACACTTACTTCTCCTTTATCGGAATAGCTGCTACATCAATACCGGCAAAGCAGTTAGAATCTCAACTGAACTCTTCGGGATGAGCAGCATATCTGCGGGATAGGGTTCAGGAGGTATTGTCGTCGTCCGAGCCGCTCGTAGATCTGAGGCGTAGCGTTAGATTCACGCCAATCATCGATCCCTCTGCGTAAGTCCTTATGGCAAATACATCCGCCGCCGTGAACTAAATCCTAGACTTCGCCTTGAGTTCCAAGTATTTATTCACGACCGTCATCGTCAACTGATGTGCGGGAACATCAAGCGCGATGATACCACCTCTGCGAAGTATTTGCAAGGTCGCCTGTTTCTCCTGCAATAATTTCTCTGCAATCGCCTTTTGGTAGACGATTTTGGAATTCGTCAATTTTTGCGTGGCGAGTGCTACGATGCTGGAGTCTGTCAAAGTTACGCAAGCGATGAGGTGGTGTCTGGCGAGCTTCGCCACATAACGGGCAAGCCCTTCTGCCGCGTCCTTATCCAAGATGTCGGTAAAAAGAATTATCAAAGCCCGTTTGCGCTGTTTAGATGCCAGGTATTTGAAGGCAGTCTCGAAATCCGGTTCGACCGGATAAACCTGTAAGGCGTAGGTGGCTTCTAGCATTGCGAGGAACTGCTTTTTTCCTGGTTTGGGGGCTAGGTATCGAATAACGGTGTCTGAAAAAGCGATTAATCCCACTTTGTCCCCCTTGAGTGTTGAGACGTAGCTTGTCATAAGAATGGTGTTGATGGCATAATCGAGTTTAATCATCGCTTGTTGCCGGCTTGGCTCTGCGCTGGACGCGCCTTCTGTCTCGTCTTCTTGCGGTTCCGTCAAAATGGGTGATGCCATCAATCGACCAGCGTCCAACATTATCACCACATCCTGGCTCCGTTCCGTCTCAAACTCGCGCACAATCGGTTTTTGGCGTCTCGAAGTCGCTTTCCAGTCAATGCGGCGGAGGTCATCATCAGGAGCGTAATCGCGCAGCCGCTCAAATTCCGTTCCCTCGCCAAATTGCCGCGAGTTTTTCAATCCGAGTTGGCTGAGCATCCCGCGCCTAACCAATAACTCGTACTGTCGGATGGCGTGCAAGTTGGGATAGACCTTCACTTCTGCCGCCGCCGCGACCTGACGTTGGCGGATAATCAGCCCTAAAATTCCCGAACACTGTACGTGGATGTCCGTAAAATGGTAAACGCCTCGGCGCAGTGGCGTGAGTTGGTAAGTTATAAGTTCTTGGGTCGCAGCGCCGACGTAAACCTCGTGGATTACGCGATCGAACTGGAAGGTTGGAGGAAAATCGTCCTTCAGTCGCAACTGTAACCAATAACGAGAACGGTTGACCACGCGCAGCGTCACGGCGTTTTCCGCTCCCAACGAAAACTTTGAGTTCATCTCGCGGCTCACCTCAACCTTCGTAAATAGCGGTGTTTTCAGGTAATCAACGACGCAGATGACCAATAGTAGCAGCAGATAGGCGGCATCAACGAACAACAGACTGGGGGAGACCTCGAAAAGCATAATGGGAATCGCTGACGGTAGTAGGAAGATGAGTAGTCTTCTACTCAATCGCATCACGTGACCTCCCTCCTGTATGAATCACGAATCGAACTCTAGAGACACAGATTAACGCGGTATTTCCAACTCGGCGAGCAGTCTGTCAATCACATCGTCTGCAGATAGCCCTTCAATTTCCGATTCCGGTTTCAAAATAATCCGATGGCGATAGACGTGTGGGGCTAACCGCTTGACATCATCCGGCAAGATGTAATCCCGCCCCCGCATCGCCGCGTAAGTTTTGCTCCCCAACAACAGCGAAATCGATGCGCGCGGACTGCCCCCCAAAATGAGGTCATTGGAACTGCGCGACGCCTCGGCTAAACCGACAATATATTCGAAAATGGATTCTTCAACCGTCACCGCTTGAATCGCTGTTTGGCATTGTTGGAGTAAATCCTTATCAATGACCCCTTCAACGCCAGACTGCTCGAGTTGAGAGGCTCTAAAGCCGTTGTGATAATTAATCAATACCTGTTGCTCCATTTCTCGTCCCGGATAATCGACGCGAAGTTTGAACAGAAACCGATCTAGTTGGGCTTCGGGGAGGGGATAGGTGCCTTCGTATTCCACAGGGTTCTGCGTCGCCAATACCATAAAGGGTGGGGAAAGCTCGTAGCGGACTCCGTCAATGCTGACCTGCCGCTCCTCCATACATTCGAGGAGCGCCGATTGCGTTTTCGCCGGGGCACGGTTGATTTCATCCGCCAGCAACACGTTGGTGAAAACCGGTCCCCGCTTGAGGTTGAATTGATGCGTCGCCAAATCGTAAACGCTAGTTCCGACAATATCCGACGGCATTAGGTCGGGGGTAAATTGGACGCGACTGAATTCACCGGACACTACCATCGCCAATGTTTTCGCAACAAGCGTTTTTGCGGTGCCGGGGACGCCTTCTAGTAGAACGTGCCCACCGGATAGGAAACTGACCACCACCAGTTCAAACAACTCTTCTTGCCCAACGATGACCTTTTCGGCTTCCTGTTTCATCTTTTCAAAGACGCTCTGAATTATATCGGACATAGCTCTCCTATTCTGAAACCGAGTGTTTTCTTGAAAACTCAGTTTCCTTTTTGCGCAACCGAGTTGAATCAGCAACTATCAAATCATCAACCAAACTCGACAGTAAGGCCAATTTCCTGAACAGAGAAATCAGTGAACCAAACCGTTGCTATCGACAGAACCAATCTTCGGAAATAACGCTTAGGTCCCAATACACCATCTGCTGCGGTGGATATGAATAACGTCCTCAAAACATTTGGAGTAAACCTGAAATACTATTGACGATCCATGTCGGATTCGCTACCGGGTTCACCAACTGATTGGGTTGGAACTTCCCAGTTCTAACTAAAGCGCTTCTCAGTCCCATTCTCTCTGCACCCAGGATGTCGGTTGTGATATCATCGCCAACCGCAATGACTTCACTAGGATGAAGCTGGAGATTATCAAGGGCAATTTTGTAAAAAAACTCACTCGGTTTGCCCATTACTTTCGCCGTTTTATTTGCAGCATATTCGAGAAGCGCCACAAATGCACCGCAATCCAAGAACCTCCCCTCCGACGAAACCCAATACGGCGATTTTTGTAGCGCGATGAGTTCAGCACCATCCATTAAAAGCCCAAAGGCATGATTCAAAGATTGAAAGTTGAACCGATGTCCATAATCGCCAACGACAACAAAATCGGGAGCGTCACTATCTGTTGGTATCTCGTCGAAAAACGTCTTGACGAAATCATCGACCATAAAGTGGCAGCGCGCACGGGGTTGTGAGCGCAAATAGAGGAGACAGGCGTAGCTCGCATTAAAAATTTCACTTTCATATACGTCAAACCCCAAGGAGCGCATCTGTTCATGAAGCATTTTCGGGGTCTTGGCTGTGATATTTGTAAGAAATCGAATCTGATAGCCTTCCTGACGCAAATACCTTACAGTTTGAACAGCCTTTGGGTACGGTTCATTCTTGAAACAGAGTGTGCCATCAAGATCAATCAAGAACGCCTTGGGACTCGTTGTTGTCATACTATCCTCAACATTTTGTGCAAACGATCGTCAGCTATCCTACCAGAGCAGGCTGCACAGCCCTTAGCAAGATAGATTCTCAGAGCAAGCCAATCAACACATTATGAAGCCCAGCAACCCTCTGTGTACGCCTCGCGAGTAAACAACTTCCTACGCATCGGATTGGCACGCGCTATCCATTCGGGTGGAATCTCTTGGGTGTAACGGTGTGGGGGTCCCGCTTCCTTGAAGATGTCAATATTGAAGATTCGGTAAGGTTGTGGAGAATTTAACGGTTTCGCCTCAACTGCATGAAATATGCGGGCGTTAATATAGACCATACTACCGGGCGGTAAGGAGAGCCGTTTCTCTCTGAGCGTGCGTCCAGCCTCAACATCCAACTCGCCTGCCAGCATTCGTTCCGGTGTTGTGGATTCGGTTGGTGCAACACGGTGACTACCTGGAATGACTTTCAGATTGCGGTCGCCAAGCGTAAACCCGTTGGGATAATACAGAATCTGCACATAGTATTTGTCACGCTCAGCGAGATTGATTGGATTCTCATGCCTCCAATGGTGATGATCCTGATGATACGGAACTGCCCCAATGCCGCGTGGTGCGATATTCAGGGCAGAATGACAAAAATGATAATCGTCGCCGATAGTCGATTGTAACAACGACGTTATGAAGGAATCATCAATCGATCGGTCGCTATACAGTCGGCGTTCGTTCCAGGGACGTATGAAGTAGGATTTCGGTTCCTCACCATCTTGCTCCAACGCATTGAGGTAATGCCGCACAGGTTCGTATTCCGTGAATTCCGCAATTAGGTTCTCTCTCGCATCGTCAGAAAGGACGTCGGGATAGGCGATGTAGCCATCATTGTGAAAGGCATCAATGTCCGCCTTGGTCGGCCCCGTTAAGCGAAATAGAGATTCCAATTCGGTTGCCATAGATTTCGGTCCATTCGTAAATATTTTTACATGCCCTTGGAACCCAACTCACCACGGTTGAAGGCACAGCGCAAGCGCGTTTGCTTAAGCGGAAATTTTCCTGAACAGCGCTAGGCAACCTTGACTGCTAGTCATCGAGATAGAGGATTCATTTAACGCTGCATTAGTCGTGTACGTCCAATTTTCTCCCTATCACGATAGGCTTCAACCTGTTTGGCGAGCGAGAGCAGATGTGCCTCGGATATGTCACCATGCGGCTCAAGCCCTGCCAGAAGCCTATGGAGTTCGTCCGTATCAATCGGCCTCCGTTTAGCCATTTCCTCGACGAAACTAGCAGTATTTAGACTCGGGTTAATATTCCACCGTGCGGAGAGGTCTGATCGGAATGTATCGCGAATCTGCTTCAAAATCGCCGAACGGGTGTTCCCTTTTTGATAAAGAGCGGTCATGGCGAGGACATACTCTGAACTGAAGCGACTGTGTGTCTCCTCGACCACTAGTGGCTTGCCGAATCGTTTCCCGCGGAGTATCAGAAACAGGAATATAATCAGTCCGATATAAGTAACACCCAAACCGACCGGCGTTTTGAACAGTAGGTGGATTAGCGGATTAGTGGCGTCTATTGAGCCAAAGGCGTAGTAGTGCGATTCGGCCAGCCCAATACGCGCACGGCGGGGCAGCGTCGTCATCAGGTTGTAGAGGAACGTCGCGTTGCGATCATCTCCTAGACCGGAATCGTTGAAAATATATGGGCATGACATGAAAAAGGCGCGGCCATCCCCTTCTCGAAACGTCACAATCGAATAATCCATCTCTTTTCCGAAGAGCGGCGCCACATCCCGTTCGATCGGCTGGATAGCAACGTCGGTTCTGGAGAAAATTTCTTTGACAGGACGGTCTGGAAATACCGGGGCAACTAGGATTCGCTGCGAGGTCTCCAACGGTTTTGATGCCTTGCGCATCTCTAATCCAAAATCGAATAACAAGGATTCGAGCACTGAGCGGTCTCCCGCAACAATCAGCGTGCCGCCTCTCTCGACGAAGTGGTGTATCTCCTCAATTTCCCCCTCGTCTAAGGCTTCATTTAGTTGCCGCAGAAATAGCACGTCCAACCGATTCAGCCGGGCGGGCTGTTCCACCTTGATTTCCGTCACGCGGAATTTCAACTCCCGCAAGACTCCGTAGAGCGTGCTACCTTGGTCCAGCACATCGCATGATAGCTCGAAAAAGGAGAGTACAATCAGCGAAATGCTGAAGAGGCAAGTTCTGAAGCTTGTCATCTGTTGACACTCTCTGTCAGTGGAGAACGAGAGGACTCACCCGGTCACCAAATACACCTTTTCCAACAATGCTCGGTAATTTCCGATGGTACCAGCGTTGCACGGTTTGTAGCCGTACCAGACATCATCGAAAACCTGAATCGCCGGCCGCAGCGCGTCTTGTAACTCAGCGTGCGTCTGCAATGTGTGGAGATATTCGAGATTAGTCAGGCTCTTATCGTAGGTAAGCATTCCCTTTTCCTGAAGGCGAAAAACCGCCGATAAATAGAGAAATCGGAGCGCATCCCGAAAGTTATGCGATGCTGCCGCCGCTTCAGATTGGGCGAGCGCTGCCCGCTCCGTCAGCACATCGTCCGTTGAGAATTCACCGGTCGCATCTCGTACTTCAATAATCAGATTCCTGCGGATCTGCTGGACAAAAAAGACGGTCACACTACTCAGTACCAGGAGGCCAAGCCCGAACAGCACGTACTTGAGATTGATATCCCAAGGTGTGTCCGGCGAGAGGAGTTTGGATAAAATATCCTCGTATTTCTCAAAGGAAACATCCACCTCAGTGTGGTTCGCCTTCACGTCTTCTCTAAATTGTTCCTCCTCTGTCCCAACTGCGAACAACACGGAGGTAGTCGCCAAAAGGAGTAGCGCACAGATGAATGTTATTTTTCTCATGCTTATCCCACCTGTTTCAAGTTGAGGTGGGTCGAAAGAATCGTCCCATTCGGTTCCAAAGCTGAGGCACGCCTAATTCGCCATGGGGTTACCGAATTGATTCATGCCATCTCTTTTACTGTGCTGTCATACCGCCTCGTTGGTCACGCGCATCTCAATATCAAACCCCTCTTTCCGAATTCGAAGGTCGAAGTAGAGCAGCGTGAAACCGATTACCCCAATCGGCAGCATCAGACTAGCAACGAGATGGTTGATGACATTCTGAATCACGTAAGTGACCAAGCCTGCCCAAGTCGTCAGTTCCGGTAGGAACATTCGCCCTAACATCTCCAACAAATTCCCGTCACCGCCCGTCGACTGTGTTACACCGAACACGAATAATAAAGAGAACTGAAGTATTAGTTGAATCATGAGAGCGAGAAGAAGAATCCCTAACGTGATACCGAAAACGCGCCACCACTTGCCTTTGACCAATTCACTGCTGCGTCTCAGCGCGTTTTTCGCCGAGTTCTCTTCAACCAAAGCGGCTAAACTACAGAAAACCCAACGCGTTCCAAAATAGATGGCGAACGGGATACCGATGATGGTTATCGTCAATGCACCGACAACTAACAGCCGGAGTAAATTGCATCCCAGGAAGGGCCAGAACCGGCGTTTGACCTGTCTGAATGCGGTGCGGGCCGTGATGTGTCTGCCCAAATAGGTCTGAGCGCTGGCGAAGATAATCCCCCCCACAGCGAATAGAGTAACTACAAGGGTAGTCAATACTCCTATTGCCAATATTGCTATCACCAGTATTGCTATTACCACCATTGCTACCATCATGCTCGATCCGCTGGAACTGCGCAGAAATAACGTTGAAATGCCTCGTATTAGGCTCAGCCCGCAGTTGAAAACGAAATAAACAGCACAGATGCGCAAGAACAGTCGAAAATGGTTGCGATAGAGGCTGAATATTGTGTCCAGGATATCCGTGAATCCCATCGGTTGAAGTGATGTCGTTGCGGCGGTTTCGCTGGTACTTGCTTGTGATGAATCGTTGGGGCGTAACATTTTTCCTCCGTGCAGAACACAGGGTTATAAGACGATAATTCTATCGCATTTTGCGCCTTCGGATCAATTCAAAAACATCTGAATACTGTCACACCTCCTCCTTTGCCAGCATCATCTCAATATCGAACCCCTCTTTTCGAATGCGTCGGTCAAAGTAGAGCAGTGTGAAACCGATTGCCGTAATCGGCATTATAAGGGCGTCGATTACTGTGTGGATCGCATGCAACAGATGCAGGATCCCCTCGATTTCACCATGGGGCTCCCATATCGTCCGGCGAATCATCTCCAAAAGGTCGATCTCTCCAGCAATCCCTGATAAGGCGAAGATGAGTGTTGTGGAGGCTATAAGTATCAAATCAATCATGACACTAAGCAGCTGAATCGCGAACATGATACCAAACACACGCCACCACTCGCCTTTGACCAATTCGCCGCTGCGCCTGAACGCTTTCGTCGCTGAGGTCTCTTCAACCATAACTGCTTGTACGTAGAAACCCCACCGCGTAAAAAAGTAAATGGCGAACGGGACACCGATAATGGTAATTCCCAATAGCACAGCAACTAACCAATAGAGTAAACTACTTCCGAACAAATTCCAAAACCGGAGTTTCACTTGCCTGAATGCAATGCGGGCAGTAATTTGTTTTCCTAAATATGCCTGCGCGCTAGCAAACGTAAGCCCTACGTAACACAAAACAAGCACAACGAGTTCACTGAAATCTGTCGCCCAATGTGTGAAAGTAGAAGAAACAATATGTGAAAAGAAATAAACAGCGGATATGCCCAAAAACAGCCGGAAATGGTTGCGATAGAGGCTGAACGTTGTGTCTAGAATGTCCGTGAACTCCATCGGTTGCAGCGACGTCGTTGTGGTGGCTTCACTGTCGCTGGCTTGTGGTGAATCGTTGGAATGTAACATTTTTTCCGTCCATGTGCTGCTTGGTCAACGCCATCCCGTAATGGTGCAATAATAGCATAGCTGGCTATTTTTGTAAAGGGGTGGCACATGTCTTAGCCAGCCCTAGTTTTCTTCTTGACCCAATTTTGAAAATGGCTTAGAATGGTCTTAAACGCTAAAGCCCTTTTTGACTCAACACGGGGGGAATTGAAAATGTACAGGCTATTGAACCTTCTGAGTCTGCTAATAACGGTCTTTTTATTAGCGTGTGGCGGTGACGAAGAAGAATTGCCTTTCCCAACGAAAATGGAACCGCCCGCCGTGGCCTACGGGCTTCACGGAGATACGTATCAGAATCAACAGTACGTGTTCAGAGTGTCCAACCTACCTGTTAATGATTGGACCGTCTTGGAAATATCAAATGTGGCAAGGCAAGAGATAGATAAGATTTGGAAAGAGGCTTGGATTTCGGCGACTGGTGAGCATGGCCAATTCAACTCAGTCGTTTCTCTTCTGCTCATGCAGCTGACTTCCGAGCAGAATTTTGCGAATACCATCTTAGAAGCAGTTGAAAAACAAATTCCCTTTATTTACATTTTCATCGAAAAGCAGAATGTCACCGAGAACAGGTCACCGAGAGAGCACGTTGAAACCCTCATAGAAATTTTTGACTACATTTTACCTCCGGACAGTTTCGAAGTAACTCGGCAGGGAAGTCACTTTTCTAAAGACGGCAGACCAGGACACTATTTTGAGATGAGTCTTGTCGACGACAGTCGAATCAAACGGACGGTTTTCTTCAGAAGCGCTAGCAGTGAATCTAACATTTACCAGATCAGTTTTTGGTGCCCCGGTGGCCGATATGATGAACTGGTGCCGGTCTACGATAACATCGCAGCATCTGTCGAGTTTCGACTCCATTAAACAATCCATTCTTTTACTTCCGCCCGGTACCAAACACTCTGGTCGCCGGAGAATCCCTCACCATGTGAAACGAGTATCCTGTCAATCTGTGATTCATACCACTTCCCAATTGGTGGGTGACTTACAGCCCCTCATCTATCTGACGGCGCACGATTCACTCTCACTCCTCATTCCACGCAAAATAATTACAACCGCATCTGATCTCTTGCCCTAAATGTGCATCATTATATAATAGAAGGCAATGACGCTGATGTGATTGCCACATTGAGCCACACAACATCGGGAGCGATGAAAATGGCAAACAGCGATGCCGAACTAATCAGACGCACTTTGGACGGCGATGCATCCGCGTTCGGGTTTCTGGTCGATAAATACAAAGGCGCAGTCCACGCCCTCGCCTACCGTAAAATCGGAAACTTCCACACCGCAGAAGACATTACGCAAGATACCTTTCTCAAAGCCTACCAAAAACTCCACACGCTCAAGGATTGGCGGCATTTCCCCGGCTGGCTCTACAGAATAGCGTCACGGCTGTGCTTGATGTGGTATCGACAACATCGACTACCGACGCAATCGCTCGATACCGTTGAGAAGCGTTACATGGATACTCTGGCGTGGGCAAAGCACACCGACCAACGAACCCGACAAGCGGTGCACGATGCGCTAGAAACGTTGCCGGAAAGCCAACGGACGGTCTTGACGCTCCACTATTTCGGTGGGATGACGTGCGAGGAGATTGCGCGGTTCATCGGCACGTCACGCGGTGCAGTTCTTGACCGGCTCTATCGTGCCCGATTGCAGCTAAAGAAGGAGATGATACCGATGATGGAGAACACATTGGGTGTGTTTCAATTGCCGCCGACCTTCACTCAACAGATTATGAATCGAATCGACCGCACATCCCCAACAACCGCACCACAGAGCAAACCGATAGTCCCGTGGATTGCTGTGACGGCAACGCTTATCGTCGCGCTATTCATCGGATTGGGGCAACAGTCAATGACGCGGTTTCAGCAACCGTACAGCCTTGACGCACCTGAACCCGCGAATCGGGTTGAACTCATTGACATGCCGGCGATTCTCCTGCCAGAGGCGAAACCTGCGCTCATCAATCGTGCGGGTCACTTTTACCCAGGCGACGGCAAGAAAGGCGCTAGATCGGATGGAACTTCTTTCTCGGCGGTGGCAAACGCCGACGCGGGTAGTGAACGCCACGACGGCGAGTGGACGCAGACAAACGGCCCATACGGCGGTAGCATCAACTCACTATTCCGGGCGTCAGATGGCTCACTCTACGCAACCACAGATATGCACGTCTTTCGGTCACGCAACGACGGCGATTCATGGATACGAGTCTACAACGGGTTGGATGTCTATCCTAACGGTAGCATGCCTCTCTTTCCGAGTACCATTACGGAGGCGAACGGCGTGCTATACCTTAGTACAATTACGGGGTTCTGTTATTCAAACAATCAGGGTGAATCGTGGCAGCCGGTGGACTATCATTACAGGGATGCGGATTTGGCAATCACGGGATTCAGCGTGATTGACGCACGAATCTACATCGGTCGTGTTAAAGATGGCGTTGCCTACTCAGATGATTATGGCGATTCGTGGACGCCCATTCGAGACGGTTTGCCGACTGAACCGCCCGACAGACTTATGACAGTTGGAACAACCCTCTTCGCCAAGGCAGGCGATGACCTCTTTCGGCTCAAAGCGGGCGAAACGTCGTGGACAAAAATCGTGAATATTCCAGAACTCCGTTTTCTCATCGCTGAGGCGGGGACATTGATTATTGGCAGTGAGACCGATTTGCACCGCTCAACGAACGAAGGCGAGACTTGGATGCTGATAACACCGGCATTGGACAATCAGTCTCTAGGTACGATAACCTTTAATAAAGCAACTCTGCCATGGGAACCGATGACACCGGAATTGAGGAAGAATCAATCGCCCAAGATTGAAAAGGTCGCGGCATTCGGCGATACAATTTGTGTCCTGCTCAACGACTCACGCCAAATACCCGAAGACATCAAGTTACTTCGCTCCACAGACAACGGGCGGTCATGGAATCTAACTGAAGCATCCGAATTGAGCAATTACGATATTATTTCTCCTGACTACATGGTCGCACTATCGGAACGCGAGGTTTGTATCGGCAACTCCGCCGGGGTATTTCGGTGGACGGACGGTGAATCATCGTGGAATCGAATTAACGAGGGACTGATCGGTTCGATGGTACAGAGTCTCGTATTCTTCAAGAATGCGCTCTATGCCTCGACGCACAATCGCAACGGTATTTTCAAATCTGTAGACGGTGGGAACCAATGGGTACCGATTCATCGGGGATTGCCTACGGCAGATGTAGGAGCACTCGCCATTTCGGGCGGGACACTCTATCTCGGCGTGAATGAAATGAACTTCATGGATACACAGGATCCATCCACCGCCGGTATCTATCGTTTGGCGGCGGACCGGAATTCATGGATTCCAGTGCAGACGGAGATGCGCACGGCTTACACTGACAGCGATTGGCACAAGGGATATCACCAAATGTACAGCGTTGACACGCTTGCGATTTCCGGAGATACCTTCTACACCATCGCGCAGATGGGCAACGGTTCTCGGCTGTTTCGATGGCGGAGAGGCGAGCGTTATTGGACGGATATCAGTCCTCATCCTGAGGATTGGATATACATGGGGTCAAATGAGTTAACAGGACTCGCAGTCGTCGGGAAAACGATTTATATTGTTGTTAATCTAGATCTCATGCGCTCACGCAACAGAGGGGACACGTGGTCGAAGATCGATATTCCCGCTTCTCCTTCTTCTCGTTACACGCCTCAAGTAAGAGGGGCTGTCGTTTTAGAGAAAACCGTCTTCATCTCGACTCCCGAATCGGGTGTACTCCGGTCTGCGGACCACGGTAAGACGTGGGAATCAGGCAACGAGGGGTTGCCGCAGGCGTATTCTTGGGAACTTCACGCGGTCGGCAACGCCCTTTATGTGACGGAGTGGGAGGAAGGGATTTTTCGGCTAAAGGATGGTCGGGATTCATGGGAATTTGTTAAACCGTTTCTTTCGGATTATCCGGATGTGGTGGGTGCGTTGACGGTCGCACGCGGGACGCTATACGCCGGCATTGGAGCGAGCGGCGTTTATCGAATCACTCTAGACGACTGATATGTCACATCCAATTCTCTACTCTTCTGCAATTGCAAAAAGTACGTTACGACTTGCAATGTACAGCACGCCGTCCTTGGCAACTGGCGTCGTGTAGACCGCACTGCCCATGTTGACCTCAAAAATCAACTCCTTCTGTCTGCCCGCCTTCAAAACGGCAATGTCTCCGTCTTCATCCCCGATATAGACCCTTCCATCTGCCACAAACGGCGACCCCCAAATCGCGGCAAAAGTGTCATACGTCCAGTAGTGTTCACCGGTGTGGGCATCCAGGCAGTACACAAAGCCGCTCAGATCCGCCGTATAGAGCAGATCATCAACAATGGCTACAGTGGACATCGTGCGGTTATAATCTTGATTCCCAAAATGCCAGAGTGCGTTACTCTCGGTGACATCTCCTTCACCTGTGGCATCAATTGCCCATAGATGCCCAACCCCCTCGCCGTGTTCGGGGTCTTGACCCACACCAACATAAATCCGGTCCGCGTAAATGACTGGGGTCGAGATAATACTGTTTCGCGTTCCTCTCCCGCCGAGTTCCCAAACAGAATCCTTCGGATTGCAGTCAAACTTCCAAATCAGCTTCCCTGTCTCAGGCTCAAGCGAGTAGATCCAGCCATCACCACCAGGAAAGATGACCTGAGGTTTTCCGGCGGCTGCACCGTAGGCGGGATTGGACCACTGACCGTGAAGAATATTTTCACCGGGTGAGGCATCTTCCCAGACAAGTTCGCCCGTCTTTTTATTTAGTGCGATAAAGCTAGGTGCGAACGGCGAAGGGATATGGATATGTCCTTCATCAACACCATTGCTAGTGACTACAAAGAGCATGTCTCCAGCACCAACTGGGGAACAAGTGGCGAGATTATGAGGGAATACGTCCAGTTCAGCCATCATGTCGTATTTCCAGATTGTATCGGCACCAATGTCGCTTGCATCGGTTTCTTCTGTAAAGGGACCATCATTTTCGCCGTCCAGAAAACCTTCGGTGTCGATGCACACCACCTCACAGCGATTTGAGACGTAGTATAGTCTATCGCCCTCAATGAATGGTGCTGAGCAGACACCCTGCTGCGGCCAATCATTGACCCTGCCCGAAGGGAGTTTCGTATGTGTAGATTGCCAGAGGAACTCACCGTCCGATTCTCGGAACGCCATAATTACGCCGCGGTCGCCAGTGAGTTTTGGATTGCGTAAGCCTTGGTTGTTCGTTCCAACAAATACCTTACCGCCGATGAGGACAGGTCCTGCATAGGTTTGAGAGCCTAGGGACGCCCTCCATTTGATGTTTAACCCGGTCTCGGGATCCCATTTTTCCGGCAGATTTCTCTCATCTGAGACCAGATTTCGAGACGGTGTGAACCCCCACATATTTGTCTCTTCGGCGCGAGCGTTCAATACAGCAAAGAAAATAATTCCAATGAAAATTTGGACAATGCTGATGTTCGTTATTCTTAAGATACTCTTGATGTTCATCTTCGTACGCCTTCTCTCAATTTGCCATTTAGTGTATTCGTTTCAATAGCCAGGCTTATCACTGAACCGTAGTTACAGGTGACAGGTTAATCAATTTGAAACATTTTCCTCAATCACGCCAAACTTTTAGATTATCGTAAGAAATCTCAGCGGACGAATAGCCGTAGATACCTGGACTCCCTTCAAGATTTGGCAGCGGATCTTCTGCTGTAATCGTCCAAGTTTCAGTTTCCATTTCGCCGGTTCGCCAAACCTTCCCCTTTACGATTGCTTTACCATCGACAATGTCTACCTTCAACTTCATGGTATACCAGACGTGCGGTTCCCATCTGAAATCGATATGCTTTGCCATTCTGAGATCTGAAGCCCACGAGCGGATTTGTAACCGCTGGTGGTTGCCCATGAGATTCAAGGTGTACCGGTTGGCGATTATCCCCATATCCGGCAGGTTCCGTTTAGGCTTTGTCCCCATCACATCAATTTGAATGGTGTAGTCTTTCATCGTGGGTAGCCCAATATAGACATTGGATCGATTCAACCCGCGCTTGACGGGAGATTTGACTAGAACTTTGTTCCCATCTTTGGAGCGGACGATAAATTTGCTGCCTGCCCCGATCCAGTGAGGCGGATTTTTCCCTTCTTCAACCGACTCAAAATCTTCCACCCGCGGCAATTCAGGAATAACACGGACACGAGCAGAACTCTTTAGGTCCCCGATTCGTGCCGACACGGTTCCAGCTTGGCCACCGCCGCTGTCATTAAGGGTCAGTTCGCCGTTAGGGTCAATCGTTCCTAACAATCCATTGAGCGACCATTCATTAGCCATTTCAGTATAAAATCTTCCTTTACCGTCGAAAGCGCGAACCGTGAACTGAACTGTTTTTCCTGGTTGGGTTAAAATCTCCGTAGGAACGATTTTGATTGAATTGACACCTTTTGACCCCAGACAGTAAAGTCCATCCTCGGTAGTGAAGTAGATTTGACCGTCAGCAATCGCAGGAGATCCATATATTTCTGCATAATGTCCCGGCTCCCTTTCAATCTGCTTTGTGTCGAGGGATTGGCACGCATTTTCGCTTGGTTCCAGAATGTGAAAATGTCCGTTTACTTCGGTTACATATATCTTTCCATCTGCCCAAACAGGTGAACCTTTACCAACGGTGCCAAGGCTGTGCTGCCAACGGACCGCACCTGTTTCGGCGTCAAGGCTGTACAGATTCGCCGAATTATCCACGACGTAAAGTCTCCCCTCGTGTATCGCCGGGGAAGTATAACCAACCTGACACCCATCATATCGCCAGAGCTCGTGCGTTTTTGTAACATCCCCCGTGCCAGTGCCATCAATGCAGACGACACGCCCCATCGCCGTGCTGTCGATATTCTCTTCGCCATGGGAAGCGTAGACCTTTGCGCCATCCACCACAACCGAGCTATTGATGCCGCGTTTGCTCAGTTTGAAACCCCAAACCTTCTCACCTGTATGAACATTCATTGCATAGACCGATCCATCGGCGTTGCCCCCTATTAAGAGGAGTTGTCCGTTGATCGTTGCAACAACAGGTGTGGAGTAGGTGGTATCCAGCGGTTGACCGCCCGGTGCTGTTACCCAAACCACATCGCCTGTGTTCTTATCAAAAGCGAAGTAGCGATGTCTCGGCACAACATGACCACCCCAACTTGTGTTGAGGAAGCTGATGATAACAAGATTGCCTGTCACAATCGCTGTATGAATTCGACCGCCATAGCCGGAAATCCGTCCGAATTCTTCCGTCAAGGAACGTGACCAAACAATTTCACCGTTTCCAGTAAAACAGAGAAACATCCCACTAATCGTATGGACATAAATATTGCCTGTATCCGTATCGCCAGCTAAACTTGCCCAACCGAGGCGGTTAAACGGGATAGTGCTGTGAAAGACGTTGAACCGTTGCTCCCAAAGCAGTTTTCCCGTTTTGGCGTCAAAGCAGGCAACCTGCTCCTGCTCGGTGATGTCTTTTCCAACTCGCCCGATGACATACACCCGATCATTGAGCACGATCGGTGTGGAACGACCGATAAAGTCCGCTTTCCACATTAAGTTTTCACCGTCTATAGACCATTTTGAGATTAGTCCAGTTTCGAGAGAGGCACCGTTCTGGTTGGTCCCTCGCCAACCCGGCCAGTCCAATTGAGAAGCCCATGTGTCTGAAGCAATTTGAGCTATAATGTCCCCGTGCAAAATGAACAGCAGATACAGAAGCAAAAAAATTATCTTACGAGTCATCTTAAACCCCATTTGCATCCCCGTTATTGTCAAGCAATCGGCACAATTTCTCCGGTCTTAATCGATTCAGCTTCTTTATGGCAGAGCAGCAGGGCATCTCTGGCGCTAATCCCTGAAAGCACAGAGTTCTCATGCCCTTGGTTGATTGCCTCAACCGCAGACTGTATCTCTTTGGTAAAAGCATCAACTGGGTCTGTTTCACCGAGATCCACCCTGTGAACCTCTCCATCCTCAGTCAACAGCATCAACGGCGTTGAGGTAACCGGCTCACCGCCAAGTGTAGCAAACTCATACAACAAGGTTGCTTTTTCCAGATAAAGCTCGAAGCCGTGTGAGAATGCGCGTCCCTCCTGAGATACGGCGCCCGAAGAACAGCTTATCGAAAGCTCTTTGTCATTGTAGATATATTGAGTTGTGAGGTATTGGGCAAAGTCTCGCCCGGCAAGCTTACCCTGTGAGAACACTGCAACGGGTGTCCCGCAAAGCAGTTGAATATAATGCGTGTCGTGGATGTGAAGATCGATTCCGGCCCCCCCACTCTTTTCTAAATCGACGAAATCATCAGACCAGTTTGGCTCAGATATGACACGTTTGAAATGCCCGCCAATCAAATTCCCGTATTTACCGCTTTCGACAATCTCTTTCGCATAGGCATACTCTGCGAAAAACGGCAGGATATGTGCTACCATGAAGCATCGTTCGCTCTGCTCGGCAACTTGAACCATCTCATTTGCATCGTCAAGCCTAACTGAGATAGGCTTTTCGACAAGCACATGCTTTCCTGCTTTCAACGCGGCGATACTGATCGGTTTATGCATGTACGTTGGCAAGCAGATGTCAATCATATCAATCTCCGGATCGGCGAGGAGATTATCAATCTCATCATACTTGCGTACGTGCGAAAGATCTTCGAAACCGCCGCGTGGTCCAAAGTTGCCCTGAATGCCGGTCCAATCGCCTTCACGCTTTTTCTGGTCGCGTGTGCAGATTGCGGCGACTTGACCGCCGGAGACTTTTCTGGTCGCATAATAGTGGATGGATCCCATAAAGCCAATGCCAATAATACCGATTCTTAACACTAATTTCGTCCCCACGCTTCAAGTTAAAGCGTTCTATTGTTTGATCGCAAAGCCTCTACACACTCCTCATGTATTTTCCCATTTGTGGCGAGGAAAGGCATTCGTTCCCCCCGATAGGCAGGCGTATCGGGTGGCAACGGGAAACACGATTCGCCAGAAGGATGGGTCATAACGCCGCCCGCCTCTTCCAAAATGGCGGCTGGTGCGGCGATGTCCCAGAGCCTCGTGTTGGAATCAAAGCTGCCATCGAAGTAGCCCGCCGCAACTGAACAGATATGGAGTGCTGCGGATCCAAGGCTTCGGCCTTTAACCGGCTTCTGAACAAAGCGATTAAGTGATGTGATGACCTCTGCCGAAAACCCAAACACACCAATAGCGTCAAACTTTTCGCGGTTATTGACGTGAAGAGGAACACCATTCAACGTTGCGCCGCAATCTTTCGCCGCGCTAAACATGCGATTAGTATTCGGGTCGAACACAACTCCGAGCATCGGGATGCCTTTATGCAAGAGCGCTATGGCTACAGCGAAGATTGGGAAACATGCAGCATAGTTGGTAGTTCCGTCCAGAGGATCTGTAACCCAACAGTTGTCGGATTTTACCGCCGACATGCCAAATTCCTCTCCAAACACGGCGTGATCCGGAAATTCAGATTGGAGTCGTTCCGTAATCAACTGCTCCGAAGCTTTATCCGCTTCGGTAACGATATCTCCGATGCCTTTGTACGTAATCTGGCGAATCTTGCCGAAGTGTTCCATCAAGACGCCTCCCGCTTCACGGGCAATTTCTTCGACCGTCTTTAAAAGCACTGTTGGTTCATCCATTCCGTCAGTTATTCCTTTCAATTAGCCTTCGTTGTCTATATCGAATCGGTTAGCTCATCCCTCCAACCGGGAAGCAGTCTGTTTTGCAGATGGATTGCCTTTCAGTTTCCTTGAGCACTAAATAAAAAATCGGTTAAGGAAGAGCTAGGCTAAATTCAACATTCGTACCGTTCCTCAACCCATGAATTTTCCGATCCTGTAAAATACGCAAAAAAAATGCAGAGTCAATATGTCATTCCGACTTTTGATTTGAGGTTTCTGTGCTTTTAATCTTAATTTTCAACTCGTTCAACCGGCGACGGACTTCCTGATTGTATCGGTTGTGTTCGAGAAATTCTTCCCATAGCGCCAATGCTTCATCCGCATAGCCTTGTGAGACATAGTAATCGCCTAAAGCAATGGACGCCACGTCGGAATGTGGATCTTTTTCAATTGATTCCTTGAATGCCGCCACTGCAACGTCAGCGTCTCCTTCGAGCAAAGCAAGCTGTCCCCGCCCGTAGACAATTAAAGCGTGTTCAGGAAATTCGGATGCGAGCGCATCTATTCCTTCCTTCGCTCTATCTGCCATACCATCCTTGTGAGCCGCCATTGCTGCATGTACTTTGGCATCTATAATATAGACATCGAGTTTATGTTGTTCCGCTTGACTCGTTGTATTTTGCTTTTGCCGTTGGGCAATTCGCGCTGCGGCTTCATATTTGGTCTTCGCCCGAGTGTAGTTCCCGTATTTATAGCAGATATCCCCAAGCTCCTTTTCGCCGTGATAAGTATTGCCTTTTGCATCAACAAGATCCTGGAAAATTTCCGCCCGCCTTCTCTTGTTTAACTGATAGTAAAGTACTTCGGCAAGGCTCTGAAGCGCATCGGTAGAATCCGTTTTCGCAGCAACAGCCCGTTCAAAAGACTCCATCGCTTGATGTGGGTCGCCCATTTTTTTGTAAGCCAGCCCGATTCTCCAGTAAATCTCTGAATCACGGAACGGATTGAAACCGACGACAGTTTGGTATGTCTCAATCGCTTTTTCGTAGTCATCATTGGTATAGTGATTCTCGCCCGTCTTTATAATGGCTTCAATAACTTCTCGATTGCTCCTTACCGCCTTATTTAGTACCTCCTGAGCGCGCTGATGCATTCCGAGTTTGCGATAGCAGATTGATAGGCTAAGATAACTATATGGATTAATCTCCGCTTCACCCTCCTTCGCAAGTTGGATTGCACGGAAATACAATGCCCCGGCATCCCGATAACCCTCCTCCTGAAAAACCATGTTGGCAACCATGAGCATCGCATCATGGTACGTACCTTGCCCGTCCATTGTAAATTGAAACTTTCTCATTATCTGTTCACCGCTCACGCCAAATCCGGAGTCTGCCTCTGGTACGGCACCCATCGCCCGACTACGTTCAAAGTCCTGCGGACGGTCGCGTTCACGGCGTTTCTCCCGTCTGGCAAGACTCCGTCCGGCTTGCGATGCCAATGGATCCTCGGGTTTCGGGATAGTCGCTCCCATCAATTGTAATTCTCGTTTCGCTTCGCTGATTGACGCTTCAGTACCTTCGACCTTGCCATACTTTTTGACGAGGGTTTGATAAGTTCGTTTGGCTTCTGACTTATCTTTAAGCTGTTCCTTTTGAATCTGTCCTTTCCTGACGAGCGCTTGTGCTGCCCGGTCACTCTTAGGGTATCGGTTTGCGAAGTTGCCATAGATTTCTGCGGCTTGTTCGTAGTTTTGGGCTTCCTCATAACTCTTTGCCAGTAGGAGCTGAGCGTTACTACTCAACTCATGCTCCGGAAATTCGTTTATGATCGTGTCGAACAATCCCCGCGCGGATTCAAACTCCTTTGATTTCAAAAAGTGGACTCCCAAACGATAATTCGCTGATGCAGCCTCATCGCTGTCAGGCGCTGCAGAGATGATTTCCTGATAAACCTCCACACCTTTTTCAGGCTGGTTCATTGTTTCAATATAAAGTTTGCCTATGGCTAATTGAGCTTGGCGAGCAATTGGTGTACCCGGTTTTGACGCGACTATCGCTTCAGCTACTTCAATGGCGCCGTGATAATCTTTCTCCTCAATGAGTATTTCAACTTCTCCGGTTCCTTTACCGGATGTACAGCCATAGTGGGCGAATACCATCACAGTTACTAAAAAGAAAGTGCAGAATCTGCCGTATTTCATTATTCGTCCTCCTCATCTTGTAAACCTTCGATCGAAGACTTAGGGTTGACTTATTAATTTTCAGAATCTCGATCGACTAGCAGTTATGATCTTAATGCTGTCTAGGTATTTAGTACATTTTCCTCAGAGCACACGCATCAATGAGGTCTAGCAGAAATTGACGGTTGTAACCTTCCCTTTCAATCAGGGCATCGCAATCTACCATATTCCGTTCATTAGGCCCTTTACCTGTCTCCAGAATCGAATTGGTGAGCCAACTAGTGCGAATCCCATTAATCCCAGAGGTGTAGTTTATATTGTATTGCCCCTTCACCAAGCCAACAATCTGATCGACCTTGCAAACCGGATACCCCTCTGGGCGCTGATATGATAATGGCTGCGGCTCGCCGCCCTTTGGAATAAAACGGATGCCGTCTTTAATCTCAAGAATTCCCTCGCTGCCTTCAAGGATAAGCCATTCCTTGAAGCCAATATGCGTGTTGCCAAGGATTGTAATTGTACCGCTCGATCCATCCTCCATTGTGACTTCCGAGTGGGCATCAACTTCGACAGCTTTCATCGTGACATTTCCCTGTTCGTCCTCAAGTTTTGTGTCAGTTGTGCCGTATACTTGCTTCGGCAACAAGTCTGTCATCCAGAGGAAAATATCCTGCATATGGCTCCCGGAGTCATTTGGCTGGCCTCCACCGGAGAAACGTGCATCACCACGCCATCCACTGCCGGGCCAACGTTGTGCTAGGTAAACATCAAATTTAGACAGATTGCCGACTAAGCCCTCCGAAATTGCCTTTCTGCCTGCGATATAGATTTCTTCATAATGCCGCTGATATCCGATGACCAGATGCAAATCCGTTCCCATTGCGATTTTGGTGAGTGTAATCGCATCTCCAACTATGTTCGCCATCGGCTTTTCCACTAGCACGTGGCACCCGGCGCGTAAAGCATATTTGGAATGGATATCATGCAATGAGTGCGGCGAGAAAACGCCGACGATGTCTAGATCCTCTTTGTTCAGCATCTCGATGAATTCATATTCACCAAGGTAACGCTTGAAACTGTTTTCCTTGTAGTTTTCAACCCGTTCGCGGAGACCGTTTTCTAGCGCATCTATACTGCGTTCATTGTTGTCAGCCACCGCGGCAATCTCAACATCGTCCCGTGTGGCAAACGCTAATGTGTTTCCGCGCCCCGCTCCACCGGGACCAATCACACCGACTCTGACGATGCTGTTCTTACTCGCCATGATAAAAATGGCTCCTATCCAATTGGAGAAAGGTTGGCTTCGCTTTTCCCGCTATTTGAAAGCGTGAATTTAGGGTCAACTACCTCAGAGAAGGGTCGCCTGATGGGGTTTTTGAGCAGTTTAACTGTCAACTTGCTGACTCTCAATCGTCCGCTGTGAATGCGCCCACTTTGACCGCTGGAGTATCCATTATTGCTAAACTTTATCGCGCTTATACGCCTAATTTTCTAAGGACATCTTTCGTCGAGATCATATGTTTGCTGACGCCCAACTCCTTCGGCGCTAACCCAAGCGCCAATCCAATCATTTGCGGAAGATGGAAAACTGGCAGATCGAGTTTGCGTCCAACCACCTTGCTCACGGCAGGCTGCTGAAGGTCGAGATTCATGTGGCAGAGCGGGCAAGGCGTCACCATACAGTCCGCACCTTTGTCCTTCGCCTCACCAATGTGCTTCCCCGCCATTTTGAACGCAGCTTCCTCGTTCTCCAAGCTGATGGGAAACCCGCAGCATCGAGTTTTTCCGTAGTAATCCACTGGAGTTGCTCCCACCGCTTCAATGACTCGTTCCAGTGAGGTCGGATTGTCAGGGTTGTCAATCCCCATTACATCTGCGGGCCGCAAGATGTAACAGCCGTAAAATGGTGCAACTCGCAAACCCGTCAACGGCTGTTTAACCATGCTGCGCAGATTGTCTGGACCTACCTCCTTGATGAGGACGTAGAGAAGGTGAGTGACATCCACACTCCCGTGATATTCGTGTCCACCTGCCTTGAGAACTTCGTTGACTTCTGCACGGTAGCCTTCATCCTCCGACAGTTTCTTATTGCTTTTACGCAAACAGCCGATGCAAGTTGAACAGACTGTCATTAGCGGCAAGTCTAACTCCTCGGCGAGCGCAAGGGTTTTGGCATTGTAGGTATCGGCGAGTACCGGATTCTGCGCTTGTAGAACACCCGCACCGGTGCAAGGGGCGCCGGTAAGTTCGACCAACTCAATGCCAAGCAGCGGCGCAATCTTTTGGGTGGACTGGTTCAGTTCCGGACAATTCCCCTTGGCAACGCAGCCGGGAAAGTAGGCAACTCTCATTGACTCCTCCTGTATCAATTGTGAATGGTCATCAATTTGTGCATAGTCCATTCTCTCTAGCGGACTAGATCTTGAACTTGGCATGGGTTTAGAGATATACAAACCCAATCCGCTTTAATCGGATGAAACACTAGCTGAGGATGGCTCTGAGGTATTCCCTTCTCATTAAAGCTATGTTAGAAATGGGAATCTCCTTAGGGCATACTGCCTCGCATTCGCCATGGTTCGAGCAATCTCCGAAGCCCTCCGCGTCCATCTGCTCGACCATATTGAGCGCCCGCCGCTTTCTTTCAGGTTGTCCCTGGGATAACAATGCGAATTGTGCAATTTTCGCCCCAACGAACAATGAAGCAGAGGCATTCGGGCACGCTGCGACGCAAGCCCCGCAACCAATACACGCAGCTGCATCCATTGCCTGATCTGCATTATCTTTAGGTATTGGCAATGCGTTTGCTTCGGGCGCCTCGCCGACGTTTACAGAGATATAGCCCCCAGCCGCCATAATTCGATCGAATGAACTGCGATCCACAACCAAATCTTTTATGACGGGAAATGCCTTCGCACGCCACGGTTCGATAGTGATGGTATCGCCATCCTTAAATTCACGCAAGTGAACTTGGCAGGTAGCGGTTGCACGTCTCGATCCATTAGCTACGCCATTAATCACGAAGCCGCACATGCCGCAAATTCCCTCGCGGCAGTCATTGTCAAATTCAATTGCATCCTCGCCCTTTTTCATTAGATCTTCATTCAGGACATCAAGCATTTCAAGAAAAGACATATCGGGAGAAGCATCACTGATTGTGTAAGGTACCATCTTACCCGCACTGACCGCATCTTTCTGTCGCCATATGAGCAAATTGAACGTCATGTTTCTCATTATGTTATTTTAAGTAAGTCCGATTTCGGCATCCTCGCGGCTTTCTCAAGACGCAACTCCCCTAAAATAGATCAGAATCGGAAGCAATACAAATCCTACCGCCATGACGACAGCAAATACTAGTCCTACTGAGTAGATAAATGGTGTGTAGCGTGGGTAACCGATGCCGAGGGATTGAAAGGCGCTCCAGAAACCGTGTCTAAGGTGCAAGCCAAGCAGCAGCATCACAGCAACATATCCGATGACGGTCCAAACGTTACTGAACTCCTCTTCCACCAATTTGTATAAATCCCTAACCTTTTCCCCATGAACTTCTGTGAGGTGTGCGTCAACATACGCTGCTTCAACGCCAGGACCAAACTTGAACATTTTGAGGTGAATGATTAAAAAGACCAATAAAACCAATCCTGTAAGAATCATGCTCACTGAACTCAGAGATTTTCGGCTAGGATGTCCTGCCCGAGCAGTTTTGAAATAGCGCATCGCACGTGGGCGGGCTTCCGTTTTGCGAACTGCGACCGATATCCCCATGATGATATGAATCACGAAAATAGCGATGAATCCAAGCTCAACAACGATGAGGAGTTCACCGAGGCTGTGTAACCAATGAGCGTATCGATTAAAAGGTTCGGAATCGTTGTAAAGGAGTAAGAGGTTGCCCGACAAATGTTCAAGAATAAACACACATAATACTAAACCTGTTAAACCTGTCAGAAATTTTTTCCCAACCGAGGACCAAACAATAGAAGAAATTCGAGACATAACTTTAAACTAATTCACATTTCACAATCGATATAGTTTCATCAACTAACATTTTGAATGCAGCGAAAAAAATCAGCAGGTATGATTATAGTGCTCTTCGCCCAAAAGGAGAGCGATTCCCTGCGGTAATACTACTCTGTCCCTTTCTTCCCTTCTAACTCCTCGTAAATGCGTCTGACATCTTGGACCTCCGTCACCGATGGGTGGGTGCCAGGCAAGAGGGGTTTGATTTTTCCCTTCAGGGTGGCTTTAATTGCGGTTCCAGCGTTCCGAAGAACCCAACCGATACCCGCCGCTTTTATGGGCAATGTGCGTTCATCAAGCACCCCACTGTGCGCTACACTTTCGGTGAAGTGCAAGACATGTTTCGCGCCTACGTTGTTGGTCAAGCCAGCGTCAATCGCCAATTCGCGTAGTTTGATAATCAGATCCATCGGCGCAACGTTCTTCGGACAGACCTGCACACACTCCACACATCGTGTACAATCCCATATACCTCCCTCCTCGCTCAAATCCGTTAGCCACTCACGGGTTTTCGCGTGACGCGGATCGCCAACGACACGGTACGCCTTCGCTAGCGCCGCAGGTGCCAAGAATTTTGAGGTCTCTTCCAGCACGGTGCAATCGCTCACACACGCACCGCACATAATGCAGTTCATCGGTTGCTGTAGTTCGACCATCTTGCTGTGTGGAACCTGATACTCACGTTCGGGCGGTTCGCCATCCGTCTCAATCCACGGATTGACCTGCCGTATCTTATCCCAGAACATTTCCATATCGGTCACGAGATCTTTGACCACCTTCATATTGCCCATCGGCTCGACACAAACCTCTTCTCCGTTAGGGGCAAGCTTCGAGAGCGCAGTTTTACACCCCAACTTTGCGTGTCCATTTACCCGGAAGGCGCACGAACCGCAGACAGCGCTGCGGCACGAACATCGCATCGCCAATGTGCCATCTATCTCCTCACGCACCTTGATGAGTGCGTCTAATACCGTGGAAAAGTCGGGTAAACCGTCCACTTGATAGGTGTCATAATGCGGTTCTTGGTCCTTTTGCGGATCGTAACGGTAGACTTTTAGATTCGCTTGTATCATTCATCATCTCCTTAGGAACCCCAGTGGTTAGTGGCGAGTGGCTAGTTAAGACAGGTGCTTTTAACTGACCACTAGTCACTCTGCACCGTAATCTTGTATCAGTCCTTAATACTTCCGCGTCTCCGGCTGCCATTGGGTAATCGCCACTGGCAAATAATCAATTGCGGGACCGTCGGGCGTTTGGTAGACAACCACGTGTTTAATCCAGTTTTCATCATCACGTTCAGGAAAGTCTGTCCGCGTATGAGCGCCGCGGCTCTCCTTGCGGGCAAGCGCACTAACGATGATTGTTTCTGCGCAGTCGAGCATGTAATCTAACTCTAATACCCCTAACAAATCGGTATTGAACACGCGCCCTTTGTCGTGGACGGAGATTTCGGCGTAACGATCACGAACTTCACGGATTCGGCGTTGCGCTTCAAGCAAACCCTCTTCGTCGCGGAACACGCCGGTGAACTGATGCATAATCTCGCCCATCTCTAGCCTTAACGCTGGCGCTCGCAGGTTCGTTGAACGGGCAAAGACGTCAACAATTTTCTGCTCTTCAATCTGCACAACCTGTTCTGAGACATTTGCAGGATTAATGCTCTTGGCGTAGTTTGCCGCATGTGCCCCGGATCGCCGCCCGAATGCGACGCAATCTAGCAGGCTGTTGCCGCCCAACCGATTCGCGCCGTGCGCCGAAACGCAGGCTGCTTCACCGGCAGCATACAATCCCGGTAGCGCCTCTGCGCCATCGCCATTGTGTCGATAACATCGTCCGTCCACGTCGGTCTTTATGCCGCCCATAATGTAGTGCATTCCCGGTCGAATGGGCAGCGGCTCTCGCGTGATATCGACGTTAGCGTAATCCTGTGCTAGTTCGTAAATCTGATGGAATGCCTCCAAGATGCGGTCTTTGATATGTCGGCAATCCAGCAGCACACAGCCGTCCACCCCGCGTCCTTCTTGGATTTCAATTGTTTCCGCGCGTGAAACAACATCGCGTGAAGCCTTCTCCATCAGCGTTGTTGCTTTATATTCCGGATCCTGCATAAATCGATCGCCGTTGGCGTTCAGTAGATACGCGCCCTCTCCACGCGCACCCTCCGTGATGAGAAAGCCGTTGGCAGGCAGAGTTGTCGGGTGATATTGAACCATCTCCATATCCATGATAAGCGCGCCGGCCCGGTAAGCCAAAGCTAATCCGTCGCCTGTCACGATGAGCCCATTGGTACTCGGCTCATAAACACGACCGCATCCACCTGTGCACAGGATAACCGCTTGTGCCTTAAAGACCTCCAGTTTCCCGCTAACGATTTCCATCGCCACTGCGCCGCAGCACGCACCATCTTCCATGAGCAGCGTGGTCACAAACCACTCATCATAGGATTTGACATCCATCCGGAGTAGCTGTTCATACATGACGTGCAGAATAGTCTGCCCGGTCATATCGCCGACGTGACAAGTACGGCTCTTGTCCGTACCGCCAAATCCGCGCATGTGGATGCGCCCTTCCTCATCGCGGTCAAAGATGACCCCGTAATGTTCAAGGGTGAATATATCCTGAATACCTTCGCTACACAGAATCTCAATGGCGTCCTGATCGCCTAAGAAGTCGCTGCCCTTGACGGTTTCGTAGGCGTGAACCTCCCACGAGTCTGCAACACCAAGTGCTGCGTTGATGCCGCCCTGCGCTGCAGCCGAGTGCGAGCGTGTTGGGTAAACCTTAGACATCATCGCTACGTCTGCGCCAGCCTGCCTCGCATGCAACGCGGCGCTCATCCCCGCCAAACCACCGCCAATAACAAGCACTTCGTGTTCAATCATAAATCTCCCTCGGTTTCCTTTCTTTTCCTATCTCAAATGCAGTTAAACGCCTATCCCCCTTGACAAGGGGGGATAGGGGGGTTGCACTGCTGATTGATAGATCTTATCTTAACAAGATTTTATGATGTTGTCAATGAAATTCTTTCCGTTCACGTCTAATGTGAAACGCAAGGCAAACTGACATCGCTGCTTCGCCGCAAAAGCGGATTGGAGCTATGCACCACTGAATCCCCACTAAGCGCACTGATTCACCGGCTCGCTAATTTTCTTCAGCTAAACATTCGTGTTTGGCAATCCCCCTGTGATGAACTCAAACCGTAAACATAACACGTTCAACAACGGAAAAGCAAGCGCTTAATTGTAAACCATCCCCTACCCGAAATGTAAGAACTAGAACCGTCTTAACGTGCTTGATTTTTTAGTCAATTCGTGCTAAAATGAGGGTAATAAATCGGGAGAGGTGTGTCAAAGCAAAGATAAAACTGAGGAGAATTGAAGCTATGAAGGTACCAATTGCCCTTTTGACCATTGCTTGTATGATTCTCGTCTGGGGAACCGGGCTGGCATTTGGGGTCAGTTTTCTAAAATATGAGCGTGAGTTCGGTGGAAAAGGAAGCACAAATGGAGCATTCAGCAAAAACGTCAATATGGCATTCGACGCTGAAGGAAACATCCATGTTAGTGATGCTGATAACAGGCTAGTACAAAAACTGTCGTCGAAAGGCGAGTTTTTGATGCAAATCCCTAACGACCCCAAGTCGCTGGAAAATATTCTGAAAAAGCCGGGCGACATCGCAGTAGATGGGGATGGCAACATCTACGTCGCTGATAGCACGGCGCACCACATCGAAGAAACAGCCAATCCCAAAATCTACATATTTGCGCCGTGTGTCTACAAGCTCAGCCCAAGCGGTGAGTTGATGCACACCTATTTCGTTGACCCTGTTGATGTACGCCCAAAGCAGGTTTTACCCGCGCACCTAATGATTGATGAAGAAGGCAAATCCGCCTTTGGCATCCAGCCAAAATTGCATAATCGAAAGTTGCTTGTCGATATCAATCGCCAAAACCAACTCTACGTGCTGGATCAGAAGAAATCGACGATCCATAAGTTTGGCGCTGACGGAGAGAAATTAACGGAGTTCGGACGGTACGGCGCCGGTAACGGTGAACTTGACAGTGACACCTCAGACATTGAGATTGATAGCGAAGGGAATGTGCTGATTGCAGACACCGGCAACCACCGCGTAGTCAAGTTTAACTCAGAAGGGCAATTTGTGTTGAGCTTCGGTACAAAAGGACGCAGCAGTGGCGAATTCACCAAACCCATTGCAATCGCCGCACTGGGGTCCGGCGAGATTCTTGTCAAGGACGCCAGTCAATTTAAGCGTCATCTGGGTGGTTTGCCAGCTGGTGGTCTGTTGACCTTAATCTCTCCCTCAGGCGTTGGAATTGCCGATACCGTTATGGAGACCGCTCGGAATAGATCTACGATACTTGGTCAGAATTTCCCGGGTCAAACCAATCTGGACATTTTACAGCGGCGAATCCGTCTGTTAGAGGAGGCGGAATACAGGCGGTATTTCAGCGAATATTCCGATGAAGAAGACGACAAAGATGAGAACAAAAAGGAGGAGGACGAGGATCTCAAAGCGGCAGCAGTTCGAGCAACTATCTATCACAACGTCATCGCAAGAGTTCAAAAATTTGACAGTAGCGGTAGATACAAAGACCGTGTAATCTATGAGGTCGATAAGCAAAGTGAGACAGATCGCGATGTCGCCTTTCTCGCATTGGATTCCTTGGGTCGTATCTACCTCCGTGACGAGAGCGATTTGACCATCCATCAATATTCTATCGCCGGGTTCACGATTAAGCCATCGCACATGAACGCGCTATACAACACGAGAACAAGCAACATCGACAGTGAGTTCTTCGAAGACTACGAAGATATCGACGAACATGCGGATGTCGTGGATCAGTTCAATCAGTTGCGAATGGATAACACCTTTTTCTGGACCTATGCGCTCTCGGAACGGTGGAATCTGATGTTGGTCGACACCCTCAGCTACGGGGAGCAGGACGAACGTTACACCACCCCTCCCAAACGCGAGGATAGTTATGACCTGGACACAAAGGCGTTAACGAACACCATTGCTGCAAACTTGAAGTTCATCACAAATCCGAATCCCTACCGGTATCGGGAGCTCAACCTATATGCTGAACGGATTGACGGCACAACGGAACTCGGCAGAAACGCAATCTACCAAGACCTGAATCGGCAACGTCAGGAAGATGAGGGCGATGCCGGTTCATTAGCTGTCGGACTAAATTGGGACATCTTGTCAAAGATGAACCTGTGGCTTGAATACTCGGATCTCAATCCCGCTGATATAAGCCGCAATTACACTCGCCGCTACTTTGATGTCTCAGGAGATCTCTACGAAGTCTTCGCCACACGAAATCAGAGAAAACAGTTCTTGGGCGAATTGTCAATCAAATTTTAAAGCTTACGACACCGGCACGAATACCTATATCTGATGTATTCAACGCCTGCCACCGCGCAAAGTTCACCCCAGACAAATTGCCAGTGCTGCGCGGATGCACGATTAGTGTTTGGTCATTTGGAGATCGAAATCATCGAATTTTCAAGGCATTAACTGCAAAATGAACTTTATCGAAGATAGAGTCGGACTTTTCAATCAAGCTGAAAATACGTAATCAACTGCAAATTTTAGCTGATAATGACGATAAACGGAGTGTCAACAATGTACGTTTGTCCTTGACTTTATCCAAAGTAATATGCGATCATTTAAGTTCTGAAATGAAGTCATATATCGGGTTTCAAGCACTTCTGAGACAGGTCTTTTGTCTCTGCGATACCATTCTGTCACAGATTACGCCCTTAACTACTGATTCTGAACTTGCCATCAACCGAAAACAAAGGAATTAAAGCTATGAAAAAGCAACTGATTGGTTTCATCCTACCATTATTGATTTCTGTATTGATACCATTGGGGGCAATAGCAGGTTTATCCGCGGTTATGTTTAGTACTCCTTGGCCCCTCAATCCCGGTGATAGTACGACATTTACTGTTGAGGTTCAGGAGGACGGGAGCGCCGCGCCAGGGAAAACAGTGACATTTAGCGTTAGTCCTGACGATGGAACTGTGTCGCTGAGTACCACAAGCACCACGACTGATAGCAACGGAGGGGCAAGTACGACGTTGAGAACGGGGAGCGGCTCCTCCGGCTCCTACACAGTCACAGCGTCAGTCGGTACACTATCTTTGAGTAGTAGTGTGACAGTTGAAGGTTCATCGGCGCCGTCACCACCAGTATTATCCATAAGTGTGATAAGTGGCCCTGGGTCCGGGGAGCCCGGTGATGCGTTGACATTTACTGTTGAGGTTCAGGAGGACGGGAGTGCCGCCTCAGGGAAAACGGTGACCTTTAGTATCACGTCAGGCGATGGCAATGCGTCGCTGGGTACCACAAGCGCAACTACAGGAAGCAATGGACGGGCGTCGACCTCGGTGACGCTTGGAGATAGTGCCTCCGGCTCCTACACGGTCACAGCGACGGTTGGCTCCAAATCTACCAGCGGGACTGCAACGGTTAACACCCCACCGCCACCACCAGTATTATCCATAAGTGTGATAAGTGGTCCTGGGTCTGGCGAGCCCGGTGATGCGTTGACATTTACTGTTGAAGTTCAGGAGGACGGGAGTGCCGCCTCAGGGAAAACGGTGACCTTTAGTATCACGTCAGGCGATGGTAATGCGTCGCTGGGTACCACAAGCATAACAACCGGTAGCAACGGACGGGCGTCGACCTCGGTGACGCTTGGAGATAGTGCCTCCGGCTCATACACGGTCACAGCGACGGTCGGCTCCAAATCTACCAGCGGTACTGCAACGGTTAACACCCCGCCGCCAACAGTATTATCCATAAGTGTGATAAGTGGTCCCGGGTCTGGCGCGCCCGGTGATGCGTTGACATTTACTGTTGAAGTTCAGGAGGACGGGAGTGCCGCCTCAGGGAAAACGGTGACCTTTAGTATCACGTCAGGCGATGGTAATGCGTCGCTGGGTACCACAAGCATAACAACCGGTAGCAACGGACGGGCGTCGACCTCGGTGACGCTTGGAGATAGTGCCTCCGGCTCATACACGGTCACAGCGACGGTCGGCTCCAAATCTACCAGCGGTACTGCAACGGTTAACACCCCGCCGCCAACAGTATTATCCATAAGTGTGATAAGTGGTCCCGGGTCTGGCGCGCCCGGTGATGCGTTGACATTTACTGTTGAAGTTCAGGAGGACGGGAGTGCCGCCTCAGGGAAAACGGTGACATTTAGTATCACGTCAGGCGATGGCAATGCGTCACTGAATCCCACAAGCGCAACTACAGGAAGCAGCGGACGGGCGTCGACCTCGGTGACGCTTGGTGGCAGTGCTTCTGGCTCATACACGATTACAGCGACGGTCGGCTCCAAATCTACCAGCGGTACTGCGAAGGTTGTAACCTCTGAGGCATCACCTCCACCACCATCAGGTTTATTCGCGGTTATGTTTAGTACTCCTTGGCCCCTCAATCCCGGTGATAGTACGACATTTACTGTTGAGGTTCAGGAGGACGGGAGCGCCGCGCCAGGGAAAACAGTGACATTTAGCGTTAGTCCTGACGATGGAACTGTGTCGCTGAGTACCACAAGCACCACAACTGATAGCAACGGAGGGGCAAGTACGACGTTGCGGACGGGGAGCGGTTCCTCCGGCTCCTACACAGTCACAGCGTCGGTCGGTACACTATCTTTGAGTAGTAGTGTGACAGTTGAAGGTTCATCGGCGCCGTCACCGCCAGTATTATCCATAAGTGTGATAAGTGGCCCTGGGTCCGGGGAGCCCGGTGATGCGTTGACATTTACTGTTGAGGTTCAGGAGGACGGGAGTGCCGCCTCAGGGAAAACGGTGACCTTTAGTATCACGTCAGGCGATGGCAATGCGTCGCTGGGTACCACAAGCGCAACTACAGGTAGCAATGGACGGGCGTCGACCTCGGTGACGCTTGGAGATAGTGCGTTCGGTTCATACACGATCACGGCGACGGTCGGCTCCAAATCTACCAGCGGGACTGCGACGGTTGTAACCTCTACATCACCGCCGGAACCAGAATTCTCCATATCTGTGATAACTGGTCCTGGTGGTGAGCCCGTCATGCCCGGTGTCACGTTGGCGTTTGTTGTTGATGTCGTAGCGGATGAGGGGCTCCCGCAAGGTCAAACAGTGACGTTTAGCGTGAGTCCAGACGATGGAACTGTGTCGCTGAGTACCACAAGCGCAACGACTAATGAAAATGGACTCGCACAGACGACGCTGACAATTGGGAACGATGCCTCCGGTTCATACACGGTCATAGCGACCCTCAATAATGGCATCTCTGTGAGCGGGACTGTGACAGTTGAGACCTCTGAGACCTCACCGCCGCCACCAGAATTATCCATAAGTGTGATAAGTGGTCCCGGGTCTGGCGCGCCCGGTGATGCGTTGACATTTATTGTTACGGTCCAGGAGGACGGGAGTGCCGCTTCAGGGAAATCGGTGACGTTTAGTATCACGTCAGGCGATGGTAATGCGTCGCTGAATCCCACAAGTGCAACGACAGGAAGCAACGGAAGGGCGTCGACCTCGGTGACGCTTGGTGGCAGTGCTTCTGGCTCATACACGATTGCCGCCTCGGTTGGTGACAGTTCTGTGAGTGGTACTGCGACAGTTGAGACCTCACCGCCACGTTCATCACAACAACAGCAAGACGACAAACAGCAAGAGACACCGCAGGAGCCAGTGACGACACTACCTCTGCCAGAGGCAACTGTCTTGGAAAGCATCTCAGGTGATAATCAGAACGGCATGACCGGTGAAGCGTTGGCGAACTCCTTTGTCGTTGAAGTGCGCGATCAATACGATGACCCGATGCCAGGCGTGACGGTGACCTTTGGCGTCCTCACAGGCGGTGGTTCGCTGAGTCATACAAGCATAGACACGGATGCCGACGGATTAGCACAAACTACCCTGACACTAGGCAGCAAGCCCGGTACAAACACCGTCGAGGCAAGCGCCGAAGGAATTTCTCAGTCAACAGTCTTTAATGTGGAAGCGAGCCTCCCGCCGCCGGTGGCGACATCTCTATCAATCGTCTCGGGCGACAATCAGACCGGTTTGACCGGTGCAGTGTTGGCGAACTCCTTTGTCGTTGAAGTGCGCGATCAATACGATGACCCGATGCCAGGCGTGACGGTGACCTTTGGCGTCCTCACAGGCGGTGGCTCGCTGAGTGCCGCAACCGCAACGACCGACGCGAACGGGCGCGCGGAGAGTACCCTGACGCTTGGAAGCGGTACCGGCACGAACACCGTCGAGGTAAGTGTCGAAGGAATCACCGAAGCGGCTATCTTTAACGCCGTCGCCGAACTTCTCCAATTTGACCTAACCGTGCCATCAGGTACCAGCTTGATTCATGTTCCGCTAAAGGTGAGGACAGTTGACGGGGCGGCGAGGACTATCGAATCAATAGCTGACTTGTACGACACGCTCGGCGGTGCGGATACTGTCAAGCTCCTTATTACCTATAACCGGGTTACCCATCAGTGGAACAGCTACCTCGGGGATGAGAGCAGAGATGGTGCCGCGGACAGAGCTTTGACGGATGACTTAGGTATCATTGCTTCCTTAAAAATGCCGGTAACGGTTCGTATCGGAGGTGACGAGTTCGGCTCGGACGGAATGAGCACCATCCGCTTAATCCAAGGCAAGAATCTAGTAGGATTGCCGCTGAACGATTCAAGGATAACTCGTGTTAGCGACCTACTCACGCTTGAGGGGTTTGTGGACAACGCCCCTGCGGTCACTGTTTCCGATAACGGAACACTCAAGCCAGTCGAAAAAGCCGAAGATGACGGGGACATCTCGGTCACGGGCGGGCAAGCCTTTATCATTGACGTTTTAGAGGATGCGATAGTGACTATCTCCGGCGAAGGGTGGGATAACACCTCCTCCGGCACAATGGCTGCGCCACCGCTAGCGACAGGGGACATGAAAGCCGCTGCCACTACCCCTGTTTTAGCGTTAAGCGGTTCGATTGTTGACGGTGTGAAAGGCATCAACGGAAAAATATTGCGTGTTATCGTCAAGAACCTCTCAACCGGAAGGGCGGTTAACACCCTGATTGGAGATACACGTGGCACTTCATCGCGGACTGCCTACGAACTCACCGTTGTTGATATAGAAGGTGGGCGAGCAGCAGCGATTGGTGATATCCTTGAAATATCCGCCATATCTCCCGATGCCTTTATCAGTGTGGAGCCGTTCCGATATACTGTTACGGCTGAAGATGTCAAACGGCACCGGATTCAGTTGTCGGCACTAATTGTCCAAGAGATACCCACGAAAACACAACTGTTGCCAAACTACCCGAATCCCTTCAACCCAGAAACATGGATTCCGTATCACCTTACAAGCGACGCAGAGGTGCAACTCACGATTTATGACACAAAGGGTGTATCGGTGCGTCAATTGGATTTGGGGCATCAGGTGGCGGGCTATTATACAAATCAGACCAAGGCAGCGTATTGGGATGGCCGCAACGAGAATGGAGAATCCGTCGCAAGCGGTGTCTATTTCTATCAGTTGCAGGCGGGAGGTGTTTCCGCCACACGGAAGATGGCGATCCTTAAATAGTATCAAATGACATGATGCCGGTTCAATTTCAGCGTGTTGTGCAAACAAGGAGTATCTCTGTTTATAGTAGCTTCGGCAATAAAGGGCTTCAGATTGAAGTTGGACGAAATCATCTAAAATGGAATCATCAATTCTTTGGAAGACTTTAAACCTTTCCGAAGGTTACCGATTACAATCTCCACCCACCAATCCGTCTTCCGTTAAATCACCGAGTCACCTCTACGACCCAACCCTTTGTTTTGGCAGGTTTGTACTCTCCCTCGCGTAGATATTTAGATGTGTGCCATAAACACAACCGCTTTCCATCGGGCAGCCATGTCAGATTAACCAAATTGATTGTTGTACGTGCAATCGGTAATGCGCGATTCGTTTCCAAGTCTCGCACCCACACCTTCCACCGTATCCCCATACAATCCTCACGTTCCATGTAAGCGAGTCGATTGCCTTGAGGCGACCATGAAGGAGAAGTGTGTTTGAGAATTCTTGTCTCATTCGGCCCCTCCGCAGAAACGATGTGGAGTTCCTTACTAAGTAGCGCGTCCGACACCGGATTTCCTGAAAGCACGTAAGCAAGGTTAGCTCCGTCAGCCGACCACCTAATCTGCTTAACTCGCTGTGAGGACGTTGAAATCTCATTTAATTTTGCGCCGTCAATATCGTGGACGCGAACTCTGGCGTGTCCGGAGGCATAGTGCTGGTAATCCAGTCCAATCGCAATTCGATCGCCATCAGGTGACCACGAAGGTGGATCTAGATAGCTGAAGGCGCCAATCTGACCCTCGATCGGAATCCGCGATATCGGCGTCAGATGGGATTTATCGCTATTAATTCGGTAAAGGATATCAACCCCTTCTTCCCAACGTCGGAACGCAATCTGATTCGCAGTAGGCGACCACGCAGGCGCATCCCCAGGAACAAGCTTGATTAAACGAGGATTCTGTCGATTAACAATCCATACATAGCTGTCCTTACCCTCATAAGCTTCAAAGGTGATTAAGTTGCTGTCAAGCGACCATGACAGATTCGGATTGTAGAAATTTCCTGCGCACAGCCTTTGGAACTGCCTCGCATGGCTATCCGTGAGCCAGAGTTCGCTCGCTTTCCAGTATTGCCCCGTGAGATTCGTCCGCATCAAAAAAGCAATCAGTTTGCCATTGGGCGACCAGTGAGGCGCTTCCGCCCCCTCAATCAGTTTCAATGACCGGACATTTGAACAGACCGCCTTATTGAACTGAATCCCCTCAATTTCTTCAAACACGCCGATTCCAAACTCATCCAGCCAGCCGATTTCCCCGTTTGGAAGTTCGACCTGATACCAATCCTCCGACTGACTAACGATTGGTAGCTCGACGCCGTCGTTAAGTAACAGTAGTACGTCGGGCAATTTTTCCGCACTCGACTCGCCGGTAAATCCGCTGTCTCTGCTGACATAAACCGGTGCTTCATCGTGAACGACGATTCCGATTGGACGTTTATCCGATTGAACCTGAGGCAACACCTGATTCTCGAAGGCATACACAAATCCATCGTGCGATGTGATATAAAGCATTCCGTCCGCGATTGCAGGCGCCGCATCAATATAACCCTTTGCTTCGTAAGACCAAATCTCCACTTGTGATTCAATGTCAAATGCATGAATCTTATTATCACGCCCGCCGATGTAGACAACCCGATTTGCGATGACCGGATAGCTATGCGTGCCAGGGGTGTAACCACGCCATAGATCGGCGCGATGCTGGGGACTTGTTGGACGCAACTGCCCTCGGATGCAGACATATTCAATACCATTCACCCTGACGCGGCCCTTGACCTGGTTTAGCAATGTCCCCGTAGTCGCATTGATGATGAGAATCTTGTTCGGAAACACACCGACGTAGATTCTTCCGCCCGACGCAATCGGCGGGGAATCCATCCAGTTTTCGGATTGGAACTGCCAAATCTGATCGCCTGTTTCCGCATCAAGCGCATACACCCGGTTGTCTCGTGCGTTTACGTAGACCCGGCGATTCCATACCGTTGGTGTGTGTCGGAGGGCGCCGCCAGTTTGGAACGTCCACCGAATCCCCCAATTTTTAGCGTCGAGCGCATACAGTTTGTGGTCGTTTGACCCAACGTAGACAGTCCCGAAAGCGACCGCAGGACTTCCGATAATAGGTCCCCCCGTCTTAAATTTCCAGCGCAGCTTGAGCGGGGGTTTAAGGTTCCGATCCGGACTTCTACCGGATAAATTCAGATCGCGCATGAACATCGGCCAATCTTCGGACCGCGTAGACGATACGATTTCGACCGGTTGACGCGAATCCTCGGATTTCGAGGCTGGAGTTGCATCCCGCGTGTCCTGTGATTGGCACGACAATAGGGTGAAGCCTAGTAAAACCAGTATGAAGATGTTCCTCATAATCGTCCTTTCCAGCGGTTTCGCCTCACATCCCCAATGCTCTCAACCAAAGCCCTCAACTTCTGATAAAGTGCGTCGTTGTCCCTCACAACCTCCATCAGCAACTCGGCGAGCTCCGGTTTAGATAGGTTTTCCAGCCCTTGACGAAGTTGCAACTCGCCGATGGCTGAACTAGGTGTCTCGTCAGCCCTCTCGTAAATCCATGCAAATAAGACAGCAGCGACATGCTGACAGACATCAAATCCTTGTGAATATGGACAGGTGCAGTACCCATCAATTCCATAATCATCACACCAAACCTTGACAGCGTAGCTCGGGCATAATCTGCCAGCCACCTCAGCATCAATGGTAGTTCCACGAACCTTCAGATTCTTCACCATTCCCGATTCGTAGTCGTCGTATCCACGTCCCGTTGAAGTATGACCAACGAGGACGTAAATGTCATCCTCTGTTATCTCTTTTAGCTTCATTCATAACACCCGCGTCTTTTTCCAATTCAAAGGCTATCAGAATAATTCGTCATCTGTAATTGTAAATTATAGGTGATTGTTCATGCTTCGTCAACGCACATTTGCTCCACATATGACGCTTGCTGGGGATTTATTCTGTTGACACGAATCCCAGTGTTTGGTTACACTTTCGTCATGTTGAGCTTGGCTGAAATTGGGTGGTGCCAACCTCTCAGTCGAAAGGAGAATTCATGCCCGAAGCACATCATACGATGATACCCGCCCCTGAACGCGTTGTACTTATTGGGGTGAAATTAAAAACGCAACTGAAAAGCGATGTAGAGGATTCGCTTGAAGAGTTGAGCCAACTCGCGGAGACCGCAGGACTGGAGGTCATTTTCAAAATCGTACAACCCAGAGAAACACCGGATCCCGCTCATTTTATCGGGAAAGGAAAAATAGCGGAACTGGGGGCTTTAATCAGTGAAGCGGGTGTGGATGCAGTCGTCTTCGATAATGAACTCACACCGGCACAAACACGCAACATTGAAAAGACTCTGGACACAGTTGCCATCGACCGGACCAGTCTAATTTTGAAAATCTTTGCGCAACGGGCGCAGTCGAAGGAAGCAAAGCTACAGGTGGAGTTAGCCCAGTTGCAATATGCCCTGCCGCGTTTGACTCGGCTGTGGACCCATCTCTCCCGCTTAGCGACTGCCGGCGGCGGAAGTACGGCAGTCGGCGCAGGGCGTACAGGTGGCGCCGTTCGCGGTCCAGGTGAAACGCAACTACAGATTGACCGAAATCTGATCGGTGCACAAATATTGCGCCTCAAGAAAGCCTTGAAGGCGGTTGAAAAGCAACGCCGCGTTCAGCGAAGCAGCCGTAAGGAGATGATTAAAGTATCGCTCGTGGGTTATACCAATGCCGGCAAGTCAACGCTTTTCAACGCGCTAACCGGTGAAAACCGACTCGCCGAAAATAAGTTATTCGCGACGCTCGATCCAACCACTCGTATCGTTGATTTGCCCGATAACCGGCAAATCCTGTTGACAGATACCGTCGGCTTTATCAAAAAACTTCCGCATCATCTGGTCGCTGCATTCAAAGCCACACTAGAGGAGGTTGCAGAGGCAGACCTGCTTCTCCATGTGGTCGATGGAAGTCACCCCCAAGCGGAGGCTCACATCGAAGCGGTGAATAGCGTACTCAAATCGCTAAACGCTTGTGACATCTCTACGGTTATTCTACTTAATAAAATGGATCTGTCTGAACATGAAGAACAATCCCAACTCATCCGTATCACATATCACGACTGCCTCGAAATCTCGGCGCGGACGGGGGCTGGGCTGGAACAACTGAAGACCAAACTTGCTGAACGCTTCTCAACGCAGGACATTGATATGTCGCTCATCCTCTCTTACCGTGATGGCAAGGCGTTGGACTACCTGTATAAACACGGCGAGGTTTTCGAGGCAGATTATGGCGGCAACGGCATCCAGGTCAAGGCGAGACTGCCACACCGCTATCTGAAGGCTTTAGATCCACTTGTGGCACATTCGACCTATGTGGTGAGCTAAAGAAATCAAGGATTTGTATTGAATGCTGCGGCAGAAGTATTACTTACATGGAGTCCTTCCGTAAAAGGGAAGGACATTGATGACCATCGGGGTGCGCTCAAGCGTTTGCGCCGTAGTGGCAAACACGCATGGATTTTGGTCGATGCGCTGGCAGACCGCACACGCTTCCAATTGTGCTTTCGCGACCATACCTTTTCCCAAGCAGACCCTCCTGAGGCTATCCAAGAACAACTGCGTCAGTGCTCCAGCCCTTCTCAAGCCTTTTACCGCGTCTATCTCCTTGCGCAGGACAATGCAGAAGTTCCGTGCTACGACATAACGGATTATGTACCCCGATGTCTGGCGGGCGATCTCTCCGTCGCCGATAGACTGAAAGGTCGGACCATCTTTCTACTCCGTCAAACCGAGGTGCAGACAGAAGATCTCCTGACCGAAGATGGCGTTCGTGCGCACGCCGGTCGGGTTTTGCAGCCGTACATCCGCGAGTTCGCCGATTATCTGGGGAGTACCGTTATCGGTTTCTGCTGCAATCTGCCAACTGTCCTGTCCCCGCTCAGATGCGAACCGCTATCGATTCCTTGGAGCGAAGAACTCATTGACCGATCAAGCGAGCGGATAGCGAGCGCGATAGTCTTAACGGAGAAAACTATCGCGCCCCTTATCCAGTCGCTTGATTTATCCGCCCAGCCGATCTCCCCAGAGGAGTTTCTCCGATATCTTCCCCTGATTTTTCACGAAACTTACGACTCAGCGGCAATTCGCAGCCGCTTTTGGGAGCAGCTCACCCAAAGGTTTGCAGAGGTGTGTATCGGCGGACTAAAAAAGTTTTGCCGCGAGTTGAACCTGCAACTCGCGATTAATATCCCCGCAAAGGCGCGAGCGCTGGAAGTGGATGTCGGAGAATTACTCAACCACGCCGATCGCCCCATTTTCAGCGTAAATGAGATTGAACAACCGCAGCGGTTTTTGATCGCCAAGTGGATCGCTAGCGTGCCGAATCCAGAGTGCTCTGGACAAATCAGCATCTACGGACGCGATGGAAACGCACGTTTCCGTTCAGATCAGCTCGCTTATGATAGTGTGTTGGGATTCAATTCATGGATAGTGCCGGAGCGTGTCTCAACCGTACCATCAAAAACATTGGCAAACCTGAATCGGTTCCTGTCTATCGGTGTTCCCAGAAGACCAATTCTCACGGTTTCGCCTATTCACAGTCTCTGGACAAAACCTGATGGAAAAGAGTGGAATAGGCTCAAAAAGGAATGGAGTTGGCTCTGTCAAACCCTTTGGGAACTGGGCTACGACTTCGATATTGCCTCAGAAACGGAATTGATTGCTGCGTCGGTCGATAGCCGTTCGCTTTGTCTTAAAGAGGCTGCTTATCCACTCATCTTGCTCCCAACCTCTCTGTCCCTTCAGGAAGGGACCGTGAATCTGTTGACACAATTTGTCAAAGCGCGCGGCAAGCTGATTGCCCTTGCTCCTGTACCGTATCTACTCAACGGCAGAATCGGTGTTGATCCTTATCCACTCGAACGCCTGCTTTATCGATGGCGTACATCCATCGTAGCCGGCGAAACGTCGCGCGAAAAAAGGGATGGTCTCAAAAATCTACTGCAAAAGTGGATAAAACCGGCGATACGGGTTTACCGCAAACCCGATAATTCCCAAACGAACTGCATCGCGATTCAACACCGACAATCGAAGGATTTTAATTTTTTCTATCTATTCAACCGGGCGGAAACGGCGGTTGAGGCCCTGGTCGAAATACAATGGGAGGCAGCGCTGCTGGAAGAGTGGAACACCCCAACCGGCGAAAAGCAGCGCCTAGACTATTGGCACGCCGACGGAAAAACATACACGACCCTATCCTTTGAACGCCAACAGGGAAGGCTCATTGCCGACCGAAAGGATCAGAACAAATTCTAACTCTCTCTGGAGGAACTAATAATGAAAGTCAAGCGGTCAACTGGTAATAAAAGAATAACCATTATCTGCACGTTTATATTCCCAATCATTTTTTTAATTTTGAATGGGTCACTGGCAAGTGACCCTGAGGCTAATTGGGGATTCATGATACCATTGGCGATTCTGCCCGCGATTGTATACAAGGTTGGATATTGGATTGCAGACGGGTTTCAGCGCGACAAAGAGTAAACGCCTTTGTCATCGGTGACATAATAAAGAGCAGCCGTGTTGATTCCCTAAGCCTCGACGCTTGAAATCTTTAACTATTGCTTTCGAGATTCCAAGAGAATTGGTAACACGCCCCCTCTCAATCCCAAATCTCTCCCGCTCCCAAGCCACACCCGGCACTTATTGACGTAGTTCATTGTGTCTGCTATAATCCTGACATTGCAGCGCGAGCTAAATGTGCGCTCTGTGCCAAGTGTGAGGAGTGACCGGATTTTCATCGTATACAGAGAGATTATGTGATGCCTGACAAGTTTTTGTACGAAACGCTTGATGCTGTTTCCCAAATGGGCTTCCTAAAAAAGGAAATTCCCAATTATCTCAGTGACAACCTGAACCCCGTGTTTGAACTCCGCCCCTATCAGGTGGAAGCCTTTGCCCGCTTCTTTCATTGTCTCAATAACGATTTTCCGGGCAAAGAAACGCCCCTCCATCTCCTGTTCAACATGGCGACCGGAAGCGGCAAAACCCTCATCATGGCGGGCTTAATTCTCTTCCTTTACGAAAAAGGCTATCGAAACTTCCTCTTCTTTGTCAATTCGACCAACATCATCGAAAAGACAAAGGACAATTTCCTCAATCCGCTGTCGTCCAAATACCTGTTTAACGAGTCCATCCACTTCGGCTCGGTTCGCGTCCCCGTGACGCCGGTTGCCAATTTTGAAGGTGTCAACGAAAACGACATCAACATCTGTTTCACCACCATCCAAAAGCTGCATTCCGATCTGACGACAGAAAAAGAAGACGCTTTAACGTATGAGGATTTCCGAGACAAGAAGATTGTCCTCCTAGCTGATGAGGCGCATCATATCAACACCAGCACGAAAGCCGGACGGGAACTGTTTGAAAGCTGGGAGAATACGGTGGAGCGTATCTTCCGTCAAAATGGGGATAATCTGCTTCTGGAATTTACCGCTACCCTAGATTACACACACAGCGACCTTGTCGAAAAATATCGCAACAAGGTATTGTTCAAATATGACCTGCGGCAGTTCCGAAATGACGGCTACTCCAAGGATGTCTACATCGTCCGGTCGGACTTCAATGAAAAAGACCGCATCATACAGGCGCTGATCCTCAACCAATACAAGCAGGAGGCCGCCGCAAAACATCAAATTAACCTGAAGCCCGTGATTCTGTTCAAGGCGAAGCGCACGATTGAACAGTCAAAAACGAACAAAGCCGAATTTCATAAACTCATTGATAATCTCACGGGGACGCACGTTGCTAACATCCGCCGATCGAACATTCCCATTGTTCAAAGAGCGTTTCAATTCTTTGACGACAACAACATCAGTGACGATTGGTTGGCACAGCGCCTAAAACGGGAATTTCAGGAGGAATACTGCCTCTCGGTCAACGATGAAAGTGAGAAGGCGAAATATCAAATCGAAGTCAACACCCTCGAAAACAGCGATAACCGAATCCGTGCCATCTTCGCCGTGCAGAAACTGAATGAAGGATGGGACGTTCTGAACCTGTTCGATATCGTTCGGTGCTACGAGGTACGGGATTCGGGAAAAAGTAGAATCGGAAAAACAACAATGTCCGAAGCGCAGCTGATTGGGCGCGGGGCGCGATATTTCCCCTTTGTCGCCGACGACAATCCTGACCGATACCGGCGCAAATTCGATAGTGACCTGACGACAGAACTCAGGGTGCTGGAGGAATTGCACTATCACAGCGTCAACGATTCAAAATATATCTCTGAAATCCGCACCGCCCTAATTCACGAGGGGTTGATAGACGAGAAAGCCGTGGACAAACCGCTTAAACTGAAGAATTCGTTTAAGGGTACGAATCTCTACAAGCGCGGAGTCATCTACATCAACGAACGTGATGTGAACAGGAATGAAAACGTCCGCTCATTTGCCGATATCGGCGTGTCGCAAAAAAGCTACGAATATTCACTCCCAACTGGTAGAGGTGTCTCTGAGGCGATTCTGACCGGCGACGCCAAGGTGCAACAGATCGCAGAAGCGAATCGGATAAATGTGCCGGCGAAAGCGATACCGTTTCATATCGTCAGGAGTGCCATTGCGAGGAATCCCTTCTTTGTTTTCAATTCCTTGAAGAGATACCTTCCGCACCTAAAATCCGTCCGCCAGTTCATCGAATCGGATGAATACCTCGGCGGGCTGTCAATCACTTTCCAAGGCAATCCTGCTGAGTTGACGCATTTGTCTAACCGCGCCCAACTCGACGCAATGACGGGGCTGCTCAACCGAATTGCGGCTGAGCTGCGTCAAAACACGACGGAATACAAGGGAACAGTGTCGTTTGTGCCGAACGGCATCAATTCAATATTCACCGACAAAACCCTAAAATTGATTGAGGGCACCGAACGTGCGGATGGCGACGAGAGTTTGGTCTCGCATAGGGACTGGTACGTATTCAACGCCAACTACGGCACCAGCGAAGAAAAGGCGTTTGTACGAATGCTCGACGCGCAGACACACTGGCTAAAAGAAAAATACGACGGGATATATCTAATCCGTAACGAAAGGCATTTCAAAATCTACAACTTCGACGACGGACAAGCGTTTGAACCCGACTTCGTGCTGTCACTGCGTGAGAAAAACGGAAACACCCTCACCTACCAGATTTTCATTGAACCGAAGGGGAAATTTCTGCAAGAGCACGAACAATGGAAAGCGGACTTCCTAAAACAGATTAAAGAAAAATTCTCCGGCAAAACGCTGGAGTTTGAGACCCAAAGCGGAACCCAATCATATAGACTGGTTGGCGTGCCGTTCTATAACAACGAAGATGAAGTGCAGTTTAGGAAAAGCCTTGAGTCCGTATTATAAAACACGAACACCCGTAAATTCAAAAATCCTCCCCCTTGCCAAGGGGATCAAGCGAACGAATAGGGAGTGCGATAGTTCTTCGTAGCGATTTTTCGAGCTAGTTTTCTAGCAACTACGATATAAATCCAATGCACTGTCGCCCTACATAAACCAATATCAATAGGACTTACGCAATATGTTCAAAAGTCCCCCTGATAAGGGGGATTTAGGGGGTTAAAAACATTGACAAATGATAAGTTTTTGGGGTAATGGTAAACACATCCACGGGGCGAAGGGCGTGTAAATGTCGCTACTAGAAAGGAAGTCGTTACTTATTTTGAAGGAGGATAATCAAAATGACCAAAGATGTAACAGCAACACAAGAAACGAAAATCACCCTCACCGTTGAGCAGTTGGAAAGAATCATCCGCAAGGTGGTTCGCGAAGAACTCTTGCAGTTCGCTACACAGGAGCTCTTTAACCTAAATAAGGAATCTCCACTTTATAAGGATATGGAAGATATTCTTGAACGAAAAAAAACCGATCAGTTGAAATTTCATAACCACGAGGAAGTTTGGAATGGATGAATACCAAGCCTTTTATGAGAGCCGATTTGTTCAAAACCTTGCTCGCTACTCGAATTTACGGCAACGTATCCAGCGACGGAGTGCGAGAGAATTAGACGGGTACCCAAACTTCTCCCCCTTGCCAAGGGGGAGCGAGAGGGGGTCTCCGCTCAAGCAATGTAGGTTGGGTAGAGATCAACGGAGTGAATAGCGAAGGATCGAGCGACCGAATAGGGAGTGCGATAGTTTCTTCCAGTTTACTCCGAAACCCAACACTTCATCTTTGCGCTATGCACTTTCTTCCTACATGCACCAATATCAATTGACAAATGATAGGTTAGGGGTGTACGATCGTTCTCGGCAATTCCCGCCAACCGTCCTGACCGTTAAGAGAAAGGAGATGTAGATATATGATACAAAGGATTGAAGTAAAGGGACTAAACAACCGCGTTGATGGTGCTTGGGAGTTCAACAAAGACTTGAACATTATTACTGGAAGAAACGGCTCAGGCAAAACAACGCTGCTTAAACTGATTTGGTATTTGTTCAGTGGAAATCTCGGGCAGGTTATTTCTGAGATTCCATTTCGATATGTTTCAATTAAAACTGACTTATTTTCTTTGTCTTTGGATCAAGTTGATACCGACAAGGGCAAAATTGTCTGCGAATTTGTTAGTATAAATAATACGCCTGAGAATTTTGTGCTACCGTTGCGAGGTGGCGACGATACAACGATAGATAATTTTGCTACCTCCTTCGAGGTAGTAATTACCAGTAGCCTTTTCTTTCCATCATTTAGAAGAATTGAAGGTGGTTTTGTCCGATTTTCCGGAAATCCTTCTATTGATGATTCAACAAGGAACCATCTACAACAACCTAAGCGAACAGCTGTGCATGAAGGCGCAGAAATGCTTCAACAAGCAATATCGAAACTTTCCGCCGAGGTATCAGTCTATAATCATAGGTTCATCGCTTCAATTTCAACCCATGATGTCGTAATATTGCTAACAGAGGAATTCGCAAATGTTTCAGAAAAAACGAACGAACTCTATTCGAAACTCTCAAAAGAGATTACACAGAAAATTTCTGAAACGAAAGAACCTGACGCTGCTAATCCCGTATTGGCAGAAATAAAGATGGATGTTGACCACTTTACCAAGGAACGAGATTCGTTGCTTAGACCGTTTTCGGTGTTAAGCGAACGGATTCGTGACATATTCCAGTCCAAGGGTATTCGTGTCACCAAGGGGATTACCCTCGGAGAGGCAAATGAGGCTATCGCATCTGACAACCTCTCTGCTGGGGAGAAACAGATGCTGAGTTTTTTGTGCTACAACACATTTAGCAAATGCGAAGCAATCTTCATTGATGAGCCGGAGCTAAGCCTACACGTAGACTGGCAAAGGCGCCTACTGCCAACCCTGCTAGAACAGGGAACACGGAGCCAGTTTTTCATTGCGACACATTCACCCTTCATCTATTCCAAGTATCCAGACAAAGAGATTCTGTTGGGCGAAGATCGGGGAGGCAGCTAATTCCGATGCCGTATCCAACTGTAGATGAGTTAGTAGCGACCCTTCGTCGATCTGAACTTCCAACGGTTATTGTTGAAGGTAAAGATGATATGCGGATTTATCGGTGGGTGGAGGGACGTATCGGCAGCCAAAACGCAAATGTACTGCCTACGGGCGGCAGAGAAACCCTCCTATCGGTTTATGAAAGAAGAAATGAGTATGCTCATTTGCCCGTCGCTTTTGTCGCTGATAGGGATCTGTGGTTGTTCTCAGGGATTCCGTCAATCTACAATGACATTATTTGGACACAAGGGTATAGCATTGAGAATGACCTGTACGCAGGTGCCACCCTGGAAGACATGCTTGAATCTAAAGAAGCTAGGGTACACCAACAGGTACTAGTTTTAATCATTGAATGGTTTGCGTTTGAAGTCGAAGAGCATTTAGCCGGTAGGGAAGTGCGGGTTGATACACACTGCAGCCGAGTTGTTCCGCCGGGCAAGACCGAAATAGATCAAGGCTTCCGCCAAAGCCGCGGATTTCGCCCGCCTGATGAAGTACTCCATCAGCAAATTAAGGATGCATATCCGCTCCAACTCAGAGGAAAAACGCTGTTCCAAGTCCTTGTCCGTTTTCTGAGTGCTTCGGATCGTGATGTCAAGCATAGCACTTTCGGTCTATACGAAATTGCGTTTAAGATGACACCTACCCACGAGTTGATGGATCGATTGATAAATATTATAGAACGCACAATTGCGGAACACACTCCGCCTAACTAGAGCATCCTGAAGCACGTCAAGCTATTGCCTTTAGCAGCGCAATCTCATCAATCGCAACGCGCAAAAACAACATCGCAAGCAGCCCAACATGCCAAATCACTTTCACGAAAAACTAATCGTTCTCCTCAAAACCGACCCCCGTCTTGTCGACGACGAAGGGGAGCTGGTCAAAGCGGCGGTGATTGACCGGGCGCGTAAAATTGACCACGACCTCGTGAGATTGCTACTGCGTGACCCCGACATCAAATCCCAATTCTTTGACGAGATTGAAGGACACTATATCTTCAATACGGTCAACTTCATCGACTACATCTCCGACAAAAACTTCCTCGCCAACTCCTACACCCGTTTCCGCAACAAAATCGGCTTGAATTTTGAGGATAAATTTCTCCGGGAGCGGGGTGAGGTGTCCCTAGTTTGGCCCTACAAAGATTGCGTCCTAGAAGGCGGGCAGACGAAGGATGATGAGAAGCGTAAAGAGATATTCTTCAATGAAATTCTGGCGCAGGACGAAATTAACCGCCTCTTTGACCCGAAGGTGTTGACCGGTTGGAAACGCTTCACGGCGGATGGCGAGCAGAATGTAACGGAAATTAAGCGTGATGACAACTGCGTAATTCAGGAAAACCTGCTAATCAAGGGGAACAATCTGCTAGCGTTGCACACGCTGAAAACCCAGTTTCGCGCACAGGTCAAGCTCCTTTACATTGACCCACCGTACAACCCAGACAGTCCGTCGAATACTTTTGTGTACAATAATAATTTCAATCATTCATCTTGGCTGACTTTCATGAAGAATCGGCTTGACCTGGCAAAAGAACTGCTGACTAAAGACGGTGTCCTCATCGTAGCCATTGATGAAAATGAACAGGCATATCTTACGGTCTTGCTCAAGGAGATATTTACCGAGTATGAGATCCACTGTATTACAATTGTACACAACCCTCGCGGTGTTCAGGGGACAAATTTCTCATATACTCACGAGTATGCACTCTTTATTATTCCACAAGGGAAAAAGATAATTGGCGATAGAAAGATTCCCCCTGAAGAGATTACATGGTCTAACTTTAGAAATTGGGGTGGAGAATCAAAACGTGAAAACGCCAAGAATTGTTTTTATCCGATCATTATAGAGGATGGCGAGATCGTTGGGTTTGGAGATGTCCTTGATAGCGATGAACATCCTTTTGCTCAAACAGTCCCGCATGGGAAAACAGATTTTGTGTTTCCAATTGATCCGAATATGATTGAACGCAAGTGGAGATATGCGCGACAGAGTGTAGATGAAATCAGGCATCTACTCAGAGCAAAGAAAACGAAAACAGGTTATGAAATTGAGATAGGAAAGGATTTTGGCGTGTATCGCACAGTTTGGGAAGATAGCAGATACGATGCCAACATCTATGGGACACAAATTGTAAAGTCACTCGTGCCCGACTGTGATTTCGCTTTTCCAAAGTCGCTTTGGAATGTCTATGACTGTTTGTATTCTGTGGTATCCGATGATAAAGACGCGATTGTCTTAGATTTCTTCGGAGGGAGCGGTACGACTGCCCACGCCGTGTTGGAACTAAATAAAGATGGAGGCAGCCGAAAATTCATTATTTGCGAGCAAATGCACTACGTTGAAACTGTAACAAGGGAGCGCATCAGGAAGGTTATTGAGCAAAACAATCGCGGCGATTTTATCTATTGCGAACTGATGCCATACAATCAAGCCTTTGTGGAAAAAATCCAAGCCGCCCAGTCATCGGACGAACTGGTCTCACTGTGGCGAGACATCGCCGAACACTCCTTCCTGAACTGGTACGTCAATTCAGAAACGCCGGGAGATGCGGTGGAGGAATTCATCGAAATCGGTCAAACCGAAAATGGGCTTGATAAACAGAAGAAATGCTTGGCATACCAGCTGGATAAGAACCAATTATACGTCAATCATTCGGAAATTGAGGACGAAGATTTCGGCGTCAGTGAGGAACAAAAAGCGTTGAATGGGGCGTTTTTTGCCGATTGCTTCCTGAATTACCAGATTGAAGGAAAAAGAGATGACTGAGGAAAGAAAGCAGAAACTGAGACACCTGTTGGAGGAAGCAACGACAAAAGAAAACTTGGAAATACGATATGAGCATGCAAGAGGAAATATCTATGGGTATGAGTTATCCCTCCCTGTAGATGAATATCGGACATACTTACATAAACGCTGGGCATCCTATTCCGCAGAGCTCTTAGGTTTTTCTCATGATTTTAAGCCTAACATTGTTAGCAAGGCCACGAAATCGAAACTTCAGGATTTCATTCAAAAGGAATTGTCCGCATCTATTGAAGGCAATAGTGCTCGCTTTGTAAGTTATGCCATCGAAGGTAGCCATGCCGATGGATTCTGTCTAATGTTTATTCGGGGTGGTGGTCTTATGTTAGATGAATGTCTAAATCATCTTTTAAAAATTACGCTGGTTTGTGGAGCAGAAGCGGCGGTATCGGTTTTTGAAAGATCCAGATGCACCGAGGGTTTGCAAGGTTATTTTCAAAGCGTTGCCTCGCTTGAGGGAATAAGGCTAGAATCTGAAATACCAGTCTTTAAGGGAGTTCGGCTTGTTACTGTGCCTGATCTAACATCAGGTCCCATTCCAGCATCACTCCTGCGGCAGATGCCCGGTTTTTTATTTTTTCTTGCGCGAGAATCAGAATTTTCCGCACGCGGAAAAACACTGCTTATTATGGACCGTCCTGTTTTCTCGATATGTCACAAACGTTCTCAAGAAATGTTTGACGATGAATTTCCGATAGATAACCTCCCATATCAATTTGATTTAGATGGCGACAAATTTACGAACTCTGAGGTGGTCAGATCCTTCGAGAAATTTTTTTGCCAAGCACTATCTTTGGCTTGCAATTCCGCAGTTCAACGTTCTGGTGATGGGTGGTTATTCCCTGAAGAGAAATTCTTCCATCCGGGCAACGGAGGGGTTAGCCTGAGTCGTTCCCGCGGGCAGTTTGGAGATGCCACTTTTGGAGAGGCCGCTAAGGTCGGAGAGACCGAAATAAGTGACGCCAAATGTCTATATAAGAAATTGATTGCCCTAGGTTCAAGCGATAGAAAAAAGTTGCAAGTTCCGTTTGATAGATGGATGAAGTCGAAGACACCTCGGAATCCCATTGATCAGATAATTGATCTAGGGATAGCGTTTGAATCCCTCTATGTACCAGATGGAGGCAGGGGGGAAATAAGGTTTAAATTTGCGGTTCATGCTGCTTGGCACTTGGGAAAGGACCATGAAGACCGGAAGGCGTTAATGGAAGAATTTAAGAAAATATATGATTGGCGTTCCAAGGTTGTTCATACAGGAAAACTGCCCAACAAAGAGGTTGATAAAATTATCGAAAGAGCGCAGGACTTATGTCGTCAATCAATAATGAAGATTCTGGAAGATGGAGAATTTCCTGAGTGGAACAGCTTAATCCTCGGTGGTGCGGCGGAAGGCGATGTTGAGGGTCGGGCGGATTAAAATAGAAGCAACTACAGAGAATAAAGCTAGGGATATAGGATTGCGCGAACCGCAGCCCGACAATCACACGGCATGGAGCCGAATTTTGTCCCTAGCATCAACGTTCATTATAACAGACGTCAAGTAAAATATCAATGTGTAGCTTGGGGTGAACAGCACCCACGAAACCTACCAAGCATTCCGCTTGAATTTTGGTGGTCGTTTCTAACCGGAATCTCGTATATCTAGTAAAACACAGCCCACTACACCGATGCCTTCTGAGGGTTAGTTCAGTTCTTGTCAGCGTACACGACAGCAGAATTAATATCTTGAATAATATATACTTAATATCTGTTAAGTAATAAAGAGGGTGATTACCCTAAAGATATCCTCCGAGAAATTTGACGACTACAGCATCTGTCCCAATTCCGCGATTCATGCTAACAATTCTCTCGGTTCAATCCTTTCACTCAGGGTTTTCTCCGTCGCCATCCGCCGGAGCAGGCAGCGCATTCGCTCCATTGCTGCCCCTCTTTTTCTCAGGCGGCTTCAGCGCAAGTGCCATCCGCTCAAGAATCCCGACAAGTTCCTCTGCCTCACCGCCAATCACCTTTTGATCAGGCGCTCTCATCGCAAGTGTCAACCGCTCCAATACCGCAACAAGTTGAGGCGGAGACAGTTTCTCCGTCACCGGCGCTTCTTCCGCAGACAGCTTGTGAAGACTTTCCAACGTTTGCGTTAACGATTTCGTCAGCGTTTGAAAATCTTTCGGTTCATGCGTTTTCTTGTCCAATTCGCGCTCAATTCGCTCAGCATGTTTGGCTAAAAGCGCAATCTGTTCGACTCTGGACGTGAACGGTATGTCGCTCACCACCTGTTTATGCGCCGCCCGTGCTTCGCGCCACACTGCACCGTACTTCTTTTCAGGCCACCGCGCCGTCCCCGGCTTCAGATACGCCAGCCGCGGAATCAGAGCATCTCGAAGTCCTTGCCCACCCATCGCATCCTCATGCGCCAATCGGTTTATAGTCTCGTCTTCGTACATCAATTCCCAAACCGTCGCAGACGTAGAAAGTCCCCGCGCATGAGCACGGACAACAAACTCACGGTGTGTATCTGAGATAAAGGACGAAACGTGCCAACTCAATTCATTTCGGATTAACTCGCTTATCTTCTTTAAATGATAGGAGTGCGTCTCACCTAAATCGCCGTCTTCGAGGGCACCGTATGTCTCTACTGCATACCGCTGCACGCGCGCAACAACCGCATCGGCAAGTTCATACCCGCTAGTCGATCCAAACAACGCTTTTATATCCGACCTCAATTCGGCGATCCCTTTCTTTGCGACATCCCCAATCAGTGCCGCCTTAATCGAGGTCTTCGGCTTTGCCGTTGCCATTACATTCCTCCATTTCTGAAAAAAAAGCTAAACTTTCATAGTAAACTTCCGTGCCACTCCGGTTCGAATTGCGCGAAGATCAGTGCTGGACTGATTTTGCGCTCTTTTGTCCTAAATCAAATCCTCACGTTTTTTCGGAAAACTATGAAAACTATGAAATTTTCACAGAGTCTTTCGTTAAATTTAACATAACTGCTTGCGCTTGCGCAACCTATTTCTCGGGTGCATCCCGATTAAAGGGAATAACACGATATCCTAGATCCATCCTCTGAAACGGCTCACAAGAATACAAGGCGTGTAGTCGTAAGTTTGGAGCATACCCCCAATCGTCTAACCCTTCCCCGTATGGGCGAAATCAGATGTAGTCGCAGCCGCGTTTGTAGGTTGACACGATTTTCGAGATGATTTACAATAACGCTTACCTCCAGAGAAATCGAGTATTAGTGGTATGCCAAGGCTAAAGAACACGCTCTCAATCTCAACTAATACAAACTGGACGGTGAGCGCGATGCCTTTGCAAACTATACCGATTTTGATTTTAGAGATTTTGAATATGGAGTGATTCGATGCTAGATTTCAAACCGCCTAAAGAGAATAGGGTCGTGATCGGAACCGTCAAGTTAATGTTGCCGCTGCTCATGCGGCTTTCTCAGAGGGTTCAACATGTCGAGATTGACCGCGAATCCCTTGATCACCTCAAATCAACTGACGGATTCCCAACTATTCTGGTGCCGAACCACCCGAGCCGAGCTGACCCGCACGTGATGTTTGTGGTCTCAAATCGTTGTGGCAAGGGATTCCGATTCATGTGCGCACGAGAAACCTTTGACCGCAAGCTAGCGGGGTTGAAATGCAGAGGATTTTTCATGACCCGGCTCGGTTCCTATTCCGTCGTGCGCGGCGCCGTAGACCGCGACTCGTTTCGAATGACACGAGAAACGTTGAGCGAAGGGAAGCGGAAATTAGTTGTCTTCGGCGAAGGGGAAATCTCGCATCAGAACGAGACCATCATGCCGTTCGAAAGCGGGGTTGCTCAGTTCGGATTCTGGGCGCTCCACGACATGGAAAAGGCGGATAACCTAAAACCGCTCTACCTTTTACCAATCGGGCTAAAATATAGCTACAAAAAAGATATGTGGCGAGAAATTGAAGGGGCGCTTACGAATCTGGAACTCAGCGTTTTGCCGGAAGGCGCTAATCGCCCAACAGATCTGTACGATCGCGTAAAACATCTGGGTGGTGCACTGCTGACGACGTTGGCGAAAGAATATCACCTACCTCTGAGCGAGGAGAGTTCACTTAACGAACGAATAGAGCTCATGAGAGAACACATTCTGTCGCAGATGGAGAACTTTATGGAACTTGTTGCCCAACCGGACTCGCATCCGCTCAGACGGGTTCGTGCCATTCAGAACCGAATAGATGAGGAGATTTATCGAGATGTGGATGAAATGACCGAATATGAAAGAGGCGTTCACGCGCAGCGGGTTGACAAGTTTCGACAGTTTTACACGGACCTGCGCCGCATTGTGAACTCGATTGCAATCTACGAGGGATACATCGGCGAAAACCCGTCTCAAGAGCGATTTCTGGAAGTCATCACACGCCTGGAAGTGGAGGTCTTCGGTCGCTCGAAAGTCAAAGGTCCGCTGGATGCTTTCGTTCGGATTGGTGCACCTAAAAATCTGCTGGCTTCCTACGAAGCCTACAAGAAGGAAAAGAGACAGACTACCCAGCAAGTGACCTTGGAGTTAGAAACAGAAGTTCAAAATATCATTGCGGGCATGTCGTAGTTGCATCCGTTGAGATAACACAAACTGACACCGATTCCAGAGTAGCTTGGCGTAGAGGCAACAAGACCCCGCCTTAAAAGCGACCACAGCCGCGAAAAGACTTAAGAACTTGTGCAAACCGATGTTGTTTCCAGCCGGATCCGCAAACACAGCGATGTGCCCCATACCGCCCGGTACCGGCGTGGGTGGAACGATGGTCTTAGCTCCGAGACGTTCCGCCTCGTCCAGATACGCTTGGGGATCTTCAACCTGGATGTAGATAGCGACGTGGTCTGGAGAATGCCGACAAGGATCCTCGCGCAGCACTTCACTCATTCTGGGAATTGGCTTGATGATGTTTTGGCTTCGCAGGTCAAAATTCCAGTTCGTTACACCGAGTCTTCTTCCTGATGATACTCTCTCAACACCTCGACACGTCGTTCCGCAGCAATCCCTAGATGATGCATCTGATATTGACTTGATAACGCTGTAAATACTTCAATTGCTATGTCAATCTTTCCAATTTTGACATAGGATTCCGCCTGCCAATACATCGATCGCACAATCACACTACTCGGTTCTTCTGGTTGCTGCTCCTCATCCTCGTCAGCCTGTACCGGCGAATCTTCGGTGGCTGCCGTTTCATGTTCAATTGCAGCTTGAAAATCCTCAATTGCTTGTTCATAATCGTAATCGTCGTGATACGCCTTGAAAGCAAGATAAAAACTCTGGTTACTGTCACGAAGATACATCAGCCGATCCTCTACAGCTTCTAAAGGACTGAGCACAAAGTCATCCGCTGATTCGTCCATTCCTACCTGAAATACCGCTGTTTCATCTACGTCTTGGTTGTCTAAGATTTCATCCATGCAACTCTCCTTCTGTTATAATTTACGGTTCACTGAAAAGAATTTAGAATATACATAATCACACGTCTGCCAAATGGAGAGGACTAGGTTCAAAAGGATTTGAACGGATAGGGTATCTGCACGGTCAGCGTTTGGAGAGGGCAGAGCATAAACAGGGAGGTAGGTATCAAGATGAGGTTCTGCGGATGCGCTCTGTCCCCCTTTCTTTCACCCGAGCTCCTTCCAATTTCTACCAGCTTTTCAAATGGCGTTCAGCGGTTTGGATGTCATGAGGTTTATCGCCGTACTTACACAACTCAAAGGTCGCCAACACCGATGAAACGCAACGACAAGTCCGTCCTGCATACCTTAGACTTGCGTCGAATGCAAATTTCGGCTTACGGTAAAAACAGCACTCTCTCAGGAACGTGACTTCAGATATGACGACAACAGATCGTGCGCCGTGATGACGTTTACTGCAAGTGAGTCCAGCGAAAGGAGAAGTTCATTCAAATCCAAGTTCTCCAATGCCAGACTGTCAACCAATACAATACGCTTGTCATCCGCATCCGTTGAATCAATCCCGAAACAGGTTGGAAGTATTTCAGTATTTTGGTCAAGAATCCTTTCGTAAATCTCCGCAATATCTGTTGTATTGAGATCGTTCACGCTACATAGATTCACCAGAAATTCAATCTGCGATTCATCGACAACGGCAAAGATATTCAATCCGTCCTCATCCCGAATGATGAGAATTGCACCGTCTTCCTCTGTGCTATATCCTTGCGCGTTCAGATAGGCTGTAATTTCCGCCTGTGTGTTTAGTTTTGACATTGTTCTACTCCTTCTACGCTGCGGGACAAGCAGAATTCGTACTCACTTTGCGTCCCAGCTTCCGATTCTTAACCACTACTGCCGGCGCCAGGGTTCATCTTCGCTTTCAGCGCCGACAGATCATCGTCAACGCTACCGTCCTTTTCAAGCGCCGCAAACTCATCTTCAAGTGTGTCATGCTCGAGTTCAGCCATCTCCTCTGCTGCATCTGCACGAGCTTCTATGTCCGCGACTTTGGCTTCCATCCGATCAAAGCTCGCAAAAGCGCTATTATCCTTCATACCCGCCATGGTCTCGTGAATCGCTTTTTGTGCCTTGGCTCGCTTCTGTCGAGAGATGAGCAAGTCCTTTTTGCGTCTTGCCTCCTCGATTTTTCGTTCAAGCGCTCGGAGATTCTCTTTTAGCATCTCGACAGCCGATTTCTGCTTTTCCCACTGTACCTTGTATCCACTAGCCATACTTGCACGTTCGTTACGGCGTGAGATTGCTTGTCTTGCTAGATCTTCATTGTCCTTCTGCAAAGCCAAGGTCGCTTTCTGTTCCCACTGGTCTGCTTGTTCCTCTTCTTGCTGATAATGTTTTTGAAGTTGCTTCTCATTAGCAATCGCAGCAGCGACCTGTTGTTTCACTTTCACCAATTGCTCTTGCATCTCCGTTGTAATCTGATTTAGCAATTTTTCCGGATCTTCTGCTTTGTCCAATGCAGCATTTACATTGGATTTGAAGATGGTTGAAACGCGATCTAAAAAACCCATTGTTTTATCTCCTTTCGCTGATAAGTTTAGCGGTATAAGCCCAGAGCCTACATATTATATCAAATCTCCGATGATGAAGAGTCCTGACCCTACCAAAAAAATCAATTTTCTCTTGAGTTTCTGCTTTTCACATGGTCCAGGACATCAGCCAACGGTATGTTCTCATTGGTACGGCACATCGTCAGAATTTTTCTAATTGACGGCAACCGCCATGCACTATACAATACGTCGCAATAACCGATTTACGCATTACCTAATCACCGCGTGCCGCGTCATTCACAATCAAATTTCATGCAATAAATTCTAACTATCTTTGAATATATCAGACCGATTGTACTGATGTCAAGGTCTTTTGAATGAACTCATCTACAGTCGGCAATGGAAAATGGCTGAAAGCAAGTTCACAGTGATTCACGAAGATAGACACACGCGTGCAAGAATTGGAAAGCTACGGACTGCTCACGGCATTGTCAACACACCAATCTTCATGCCCGTTGGAACCCGTGGAACAGTCAAAACGTGCACCCCGCGTGATTTAGTCGATATAGGTGCAGAGATTATCCTGGCAAACACCTACCATCTTTACTTGCGTCCGGGACCCCGAATTGTCCAGCAGGCGGGCGGACTAAACAAATTCATGGCGTGGAAAAAGCCTGTCCTCACAGATAGTGGTGGATTTCAGGTATTTAGCTTGGGACCGCTGCGCACCATAACGGAGGAGGGTGTTGAGTTTCAATCCGAAATTGATGGGTCCAAACATCTTATCAGCCCAGAACGTTCCGTTGAGATTCAAAACGCTTTAGGCGCAGACATCATCATGGTCTTTGATGAATGTCCAGCCCACTCCAGCGATTATAGCTATCTAAAAAACTCAATGGAAATGACACTGCGGTGGGCGGAGCGCAGCAAAAAAGCCCATTGCAATCGAAATCAACTGCTGTTCGGCATTGTTCAGGGCGGAATGCAAAAAGAACTTCGGAAAACAAGTGTGGAAGGAACAACAGCAATCGGGTTCCCCGGCTATGCGATTGGTGGGATGAGCGTTGGAGAGGACAAAGATTTGATGTATGAAACATTAGCCTATACCGCCCCGATGCTGCCGCAAGATAAGCCTCGTTACTTAATGGGAGTCGGTACACCGAATGATTTAGTGTATGGCGTAAGCTGCGGCGTGGATATGTTCGACTGTGTGATGCCGACGCGCAATGCGCGAAACGGTTCTCTCTTTACGAGCCTTGGGGTGATTAAGATTCGCAATGCCCAATACAAGTCGGATCTTTCTCCACTTGATCCTAACTGTGTCTGTTATACTTGTCGACACTTTTCACGTGCTTATCTTCGTCATCTATTTGTGGAAAATGAAATCCTTGCCCATCGATTGCATACCCTGCACAATCTACATTTCTATCTGAGCTTGATGAGAGGCATACGTCGAGCGATTCATACAGGGACATTTGCATCGCTAATGGAAAATGTCGCGGAGTTAGTTCAGCTTGGACAGCCGCAACAGCACAAAGGCAGTGAGAACGAGGGAGAAAAATAACAAGATTATGATTCGCTCCTTCCAAAGTTCCCAGGAAGGATTTAGCCTCGACGTCCGCGCCGATAGCTCTAGCAATTTTAACTTTCGGGACATCTTACCGCTTGCGCAGTAATGCGCGTATACCGACCCAATCTCTGGTGCGGAATGGTCAGCTTGAGTCACAACATTGCGGCAAGTGATTGAATTTTAGCCAAATTGCCTAACGAATCTATTCGAGCAAAAGTAAGGAGCCAAGGACTCTCTGTCAACAACCTCTGACAGGAACGATTATAGGCAGAGCTTCCTTTGATTCTCTATGAAATTAGGAGCAAATTCTGTTCTGTTCGGCGGACATGATTTGGAAGTCGCCTTTAAGTATACCGCACTAGCTGGCTACGACGGTATCGAGTTGTCCGCAATTAATGGTATGAGCGAACACCTCGTCCTCAATCGCTGGAGAGAACTTGCACCGAAAATCAAACACCTTTCTCAGGAATATGACCTTGAACTTCTAGCCATGGAGCAACCCTCGCAGGATTCGGTGGTAATGGAACAAGCCTTTCAGGCTGCCGTCGAAATCGGCATTCCCATCGTCAACTGCGGTCCCGGAGGAAAATCGAACGACGAAGAAGCCTGGCCCAAGGTTATCAACGCACTGGGCGATTTGGCGCAGATGGCGGAGCGGTACGGCGTGATTCTCTGTGTGAAAGCGCACGTAGGATGCAGTATCTACAACACACCTACAACCCTCCGCGCCATGCAAGAGATTTCCTCCCCGTCGTTCGGGATTGATATGGACCCGTCTCACATTCACCGCGCAGGAGAGAACTCCGTTGAAGCTATCGTTGCGGTCATCTCCCGCGTTAAACATGTGCATATCCGGGATTGCAAGGGTCGAGACCAGGACCCAGGCAAGCCAGAGATGCAAGCAAACGGTCGAGGCGATATAGATTTGGTCGGCTACATTCGGGTATTACATGAAAACGGCTACACTGGACCAATTAATTTGGAGATTATCGGCGCTAAGGAATACGACATTAAACGTTGCTGCGTTATCGCTGCTGAGTCGCGAGGGTATACGCAGGCTTGTCTGCAAGCCTGCGGTGCACGTTAGGCGCGACCGAAAACCGGTCAACCGATTCGGACATGTCCTCACGCTAGTCTGATGCGTGGTGGAATCCTTTCGCACAGTCAATCCGAGCTAAGGCTTCACGATCTCTCAGAAAACCGACTTCCAGCGCTTTAGACATCCGCGCCGATTTTATATCGCAATCGCTGCCGCGATTAACCAGCCCTTAACGACACTTCAGGAAGATAAAACCCTTTCCGTTCACGCCGCCACCACGTGCCTTCTGCCTGTTTCGTATCGAATTCGGTGAAGTGGTAGTCGTAGAGGACCGCCCGGATGTATCGCGGCGGCGCTTTGGGAAACGGATTCTCTTCCAGCAGCCCCAAAACTTCGGGTGAACCCTGAAGCAATCGCTCGATAAACTCCATAAACCAGCGATTGGTCCGATAGTTTCCAAGCGCAGCGAACCACATCTGCCAGTCCAGACGTGGCTGATGCGGCGCAGCCCAGCGCGGGTGTTGCCTCAAATCGCCCGGTTTCCACTTAAACGCGTATTCGACCCATGTCTGACGGTCATTGCTTCCTTCGACGACAATCTCCGACCGAGAGGTCGTCATCACAGCAAACAGACCGTAGGAGTTAATCGTCCGGAAGGGCGAAGCCCAATTCAAGATATGTTTGGCGGTCGCTGGCATGTTTGCTTGCCGCTGGAACATACCCGCCATCCGAATACCGCTCACCAAAAGCACAACCACTGTTAATACGGCAATCCTCACGCTTCGATAACGTGAGCGCGTTGCCACTGCCTGGGGTGCATTGAACCGTGTAAAGATCTGTTTCATGCGGAAACTGCGGAAACCTTGAAAAAAAGCGTCGTCGAGCAACGGGATGCACAGTACGATGGCCAGGAAATTGAAGAAGCAGTAGTTACCCGTCGCTATAATGGCGAGTTGTAAGGCAAGGAATGCGGCACATGCAACAAATCGTAGCCGCCGCGGTCCAAATATCAGGAAGGGTACACCGAACTCAATGGCGAACATTCCTACAACGGATATGGTCTGGAACCAGTCGGGCAGTTGGTGCGCATACCAGCTTATCCATGTCGGCAGCGGCTGGGTTTCGTAATGAAAATTGAGGGCAGTCAGGTTACGCCATGTCTCATCGGCACTCACCAGTTTCACAACACCCGAGGCAAACATCAGCCGAAACAAAAGCCAGCGTAACAGCCACAAAACTGTCGGAGACGGTGAGGATTCGCGAGAGAATTTCGGTAAAATCTGCGATGGCGCAAAGAAAATCGCCAGAAAGCCGGTTTCCAATAGTAAAACGTCCCACTGAAAACTCAGAAAAGTCTGACCAATCGTTGTCAGCGAAAGGTAAAACGCCCATAGCCCTATCAGCGAATAGATAGGCGCGACCCCGAAAATGAGCAATACCGACAAAAGCGTTCCACAACCACATAGGATGTGCAAGAAGCCATCGCTGGAGTTCAACCAGCACAGCGTTGGCAATAACCGATAACGTTCGTGACCGACTTGTGTCCGCACGGATTCAAGATATTCCTGTGCGGGCAAAATGCCATTGCCCCCTACTAGTCCGTCGATTTGCGTCCACAACGAGATGAATGCAATGAGGAAAGTCACGCCGAGCAATCGGAGGAACAACCAGCGTGTCAGATAATACTCGGGGCGCCCCTCGATGTCCCCCCACAGCCATCGTGTCAATACGGAGAAAATGCCCCGGTGCTCCGCAATATAGCGGTAAATCCGCTCAGTAGACGAGGAAAACCCCGGAATCCTTTGATACATCCACAGTAGCCAGCCCATGCGTGGGGCATGAGCAAGTGTGCGAAAGACCGCTTCAGCGCCGCTAAATACCTCGCCGTTCGGTTCAATGAACTGCACCGCGGTTTCGAACTGGTCTAGCGGGATTTCAGGAAACTGGCTAGAAACTTGGCATGACGGTGCATATCTAACAAGGTTCCCCGTTAAGTGGTGCCACCGCGCAACCCAATAGCAACAGAATTTACATTCGTCATCGTAAACCAACAGGGGTATATTTGTGTCAGTCCTCATTTACCAATTGTGGATTGACTCCGCATTGCGCCCCGCTTGAAAACACCTTTCTAATTAGAACACAACGCTAAGTCATTTGTAAACGGGTGTAACGCTACCTTTTTTGAGATGCCTTGAAATGGAACGATAGAAGCTAAGCAGAGTCATTGGTTAAACTGAAGTTTATAACCGCCCGCCGATCAAAACACCCCGTTAATCATTAGAACAGCGCTCGTTTCATCTCCCTGCTGAAAGCCCGTTGCATACAGAACGTTTGTTTCGTCGATATAGGTAAATTCGTTATATCCGAAGAAGTGGGCAACTGAAAAGTCAAGGTGAAATGCTTTGCTGAGGTCATAACGGAGACCGGCGCCCCAATCTGAGAGACGAGCTCTGAAGTCAAAAAATCGGAAGTTCTGCGGATCAAATGCATCATTGATGAAGTCTGTCCGGGTGAAATTGAAGTAGGTAAATGCCGAGGCTTCTCGGTAAGTGTAGGGATTATGACTTCGGATAAGCGTAGCGCCAAATTGCACGCGATCTTCCCAAAATTCGTCAGTGGATTCATCATCCTGATTGAAAGTTCCTCGAAAGTCCTCAAAATCCCTCGCACGGTAAAAACTTTCATCAATGGACTTGTAGTAAACAAGGTTGTTGGAGATGGCAAATCGTAGGTCTTCATTGAAATCGTAAGCCAGTGTAGCCTCCACACCGGCGCGATGGAGCCTGACACGCCCATCAAAATCGGCTTTGCTGAAGAGATCGGCATCCAAGTCATCCCGGTTGTCTATCTCGACGTCCTCGACATTCACAGCATATCGCAACTTTACCTCCGTTTGGAACGCGGAAGCAATCAAGGCGGAAGTCGGGGCAAACTGTCTAAACTTTAAGGTTTCGGTATCTATGAAATAAAGGTTCCCCCTATAATTGATGCCTTTGAGTCGGAGATTTGCCTGCTTCTCATTCTCCCGGCTAAAACGAATCAGGATTCTTTCTGCAAATTGACCATCGGCGTAGAATCGTTGCACACATCGGAAACGCGCACGAAAGACGCGGTAAGGATATCCACCAAACTGAAAGGGGTCGTACAGCCGCCTCGGCAAATCAGACACAAAATCCTTTTTATAGTTTGCCTTATCTGCAACAAGAACTGTCCCATCGTCAAGCGCTATGAGATGGAAAGGAGAGATAAACTGCCCAGCCCGATCGCCATATTCGCCAAAGGATAGCGCAAACTGACCATTTGAATCAAATTTCAGAACACGATGCGCTGCTTCATCCACAATGTAAAGATTTCCTTGTTGGTCTACAGCCATGTCGGCGGCTTTTAGTACCTGTCTCACACGCGGCTGAGCGGTGGTGAATGTTGTCACCGATTTATTATTCGCTGCTAATTTGTGGATTTTCCCAGCATCGAAAATGTATAAATTTTCCTGATTGTCAACTGCTAGTAAAAAAGAACGCTCCGTATCGCCTTGAGGAATAACGAGTGCATAGTTCCCTTCAGCGTCAAGCCCCGGTACAGCCCTTTCCAGCGACTGAACCCTTTTGCTAAAATCTTGGATGGGATAGCTCACCACGAAATCTCCATTCGAGTCAAATCGGTGGACACAAGGACCGTAGTTAAACATTTTGGGGGGCCCCGCACCTCCACCATCATCATGGAGAATTTTACTATCCTCAATCTGCGTGATAATCCAATCCATTACGTAAATTGATCCATCTTCTCCAACTGCAATATCTGTCGGGTTTATAAAGATGAATTTTTCTGAATCGGTTGACTTTATCTCAAAGAGGAAATGTCCGTTGGCATCAAGCTTTTGAATTCTAGAATTATCGGTGTCTGTTACATAAATACCTCCATTCCAATCGAAAGCGATGAAGACGGTCTCGCCAAATCGACCTGTCTGGTTGCCTTTTCCACCAAATTCCTTGACGAACTTAACTTCTTGGTGTGTAAATGCAATGGATTGAATCAATAGACTCGCAATTAGAATCCAAAATACATTGCGAACTCTTGTCAACGCTCACCTCTACTCGTGGCTAAATGGTCCAAATCTACCATACTACTTGCCATGTCCTTAATTTTGTCCAGAACCGCATTAATAAATTTGGGCGAATCTTCCGTGCTATATTTCTTGGAAAGTTCGATTGTTTCGTTAATAGAAACCGCGAAAGGAATGTCGGCGAGATAAAGGATTTCATAGGTTGCACTTCTCAGGAGGCAACGATCAACAGCGGGCATTCGATTAACGGGCCAATTGATTGCTGCTGCTTTTCGAATCGCCAGATTGATTTGGGTAAGGTGCTCCAGCGTGCCCGCAACAAGAAGATTGGCAAAGGTCTTAATCTCTTCATTAGCTTTCGTCGATTTCCAGAAACGCTCTTGGATGTCATTGATTGGATCATTTGTCAAATCCGCCTGGAATAATATCTGAAGCGCGAATATTCTTGCTTGTGTGCGCGGTCTCATCATAATCGCTCATGCATTTCGACATTCCGAATTCCCAACAATCCAAGTTACATTGTAGCAAGCCAACTGAACGATGTCAATCAGTTTCCCTGCCCTTACGTGGAGATGGACTCACCCAAACACATTTCTTTCAGCAATTCTCCCTTACGGTTTTAAATCCTACAGTTATTTCGGTAACCGCTAATGTGATATACTTTAGATGAATTTGCCGCTTTTCGCGTTGAAGTTTACATATGCGGTATGATATACTGTAAAATAATAAACGTACAGATTCAACCTCACTACATTCGCAGAATGGGCATTTTTTCAACTGGCATCAGAACTCTACAATCATTGCGCTACATTGCGCGAACGATTGTATCAATATCAGCAAACACTAAAAACGCCAACTTACTGACATCCATCGCTACGGTGGTTAACGGACAAGAACTAGTTTACTCGAAGATGGGTATTGCGCTTTGTGGGAATGAGTGATTGAACATGACCAGTAATCTGCTCGAATGTTGCGACTTCCATCTTAACATCTTGCACTTCATAGGGGAGGGATAATGTGATTAACCTATATGGGAGAGAATACGACAGGTTCGAATTGCTTCGTCATGTCGGTGACATTTCGCAGATAGCCGGTGTCAAACAATGTGAATTTACAGAAGGCAACGAAAAGGGAGTTGAGGCGGTCAGTTTTTGGACAGGTGCCGGATTGAATTTTACGGTTTTGCTGGATCGAGGATTAGATATCTCTTATGCATCGTACAAGGACATCCCATTAAGCTGGCGGTCGAGTACAGGAGATGTTGCTCCCAATTATTACGAGCCGGAAGGTTTCGGTTGGCTGCGAGGGTTTTTCGGTGGATTGCTGACAACCTGCGGTATGATGTACGCTGGTGCACCTTGTGAGGATGAAGGAGAAGAGCTAGGGCAGCATGGACGCATCTCTTATATCCCTGCGAAGAACGTCTGGGTAGATAGTCGTTGGGAGGGCAACAGGTATATCATATGGGCACAGGGTAAAGTGACTGAGACGACAGTTTTTGGCGGCACGCTCTCTCGAACCCGCCGTATCTGGACGGAACTGGGTGCAACGAATCTACACATTGAAGACGTTGTTGAAAACCTCGGCTATCAAGATACGCCTCACATGTACCTCTTTCATATCAACGCTGGATTTCCAGTTGTAGCTGAAGGCACTGAGTTGCTTGCACCATCCACCGAGGTCCTTCCAATTGATGAGCATTCTGCCGAAGGCTTGAACAATCACGCCCGGTGCGAACCACCAACAGTCGATTTTGGTCAACAGGTTTATTATCATGAGATGCAGGCGGACGACGATAACCACATTCATGTCGCACTCGCGAATCGATCGTTTAACAATGGACAAGGGTTGGGGCTATACATGAGGTATCACAAGTCCCAACTTCCCAAATTCAACCAGTGGAAAATGAACGGTGAAGGGACGTATGTCATCGGCTTGGAACCTGCCAATTGTTGGGTTGAGGGGCGTGCCAAAGAGCGAAAACAGGGCACATTGCAGCATATCGAACCTGGCGGACGCAGGCACTATGAGGTGGAGATCGGCGTGCTCACCACTAACGCAGAGATTGACAGATTCGCGGAGAAGATTGAAGCGATTAAGGTTCACAACACCTGCGCGTAGACGCAAGCACATTTTTTGGAACAAGTGCAGGAACAAGTCTGAGGAAGTCATAAAATCTAAGTTCGCGGACTCCACGCAGCATCAAACTCCATAACTGTCAGGCTCAATTAAACGGAAGAGTGGGTATAACTCATTAGTGAGGAGAAAATGACTATGAAAAAGCACAAGTTGTCAATCACCGTAAACCTAACCTTGTCCATTTTGATAATGCTATTCGGGTGTGGCGGTAAGGAAGTTGCCGTTAGTACTCCCAGAGAAGTTGAGAACGTTTTGGACGTCATTCCTGCGAACACTGTTGGGTTCGCTTACACCTCTAGTTTTCAAGGGTTGAGCGATGAATTCAACGCTCTCCTCACAGAGTTAATGCCCACTAATCCTCCGCAGGAAAACCTCGTTCAGGGATTAGCAGATTTTTTCGGAGCGGAGTTTGAGATGCTACAGAAGCTTGGTTTCTTTGATTTAAGCAAAAACTTTGCTATATTTTTCACCGGCATGAATCCCTCGGCTCCTTCTGCCGCCGCCTACTTGAAGAATCCGGAGATGGTTCAACAGCTTATCGAAACTGAATCAATGGACCGTAGGTCAGTAACCCATAATGATATGCCATATTACATAACAAGTGATGGAGCCATGTTTGTGCCCTTGGGAGATTTCATCGTCTTTTCGGGTTCCGCGGAAGTTTGTGAAAAAGCCATTGATACCTATAGAAACGCGATGCCTTCAATTGCCAATGATGTCACCTACACCTCGCTTGAGCTCGATACGAAATCTGGCATTAATGATCTCGTTGGCTATTTTGCAATGGAATCAGTTACGCAAGCTATCCGTCCTTGGCTGACCAACGTTGTGGATGAGATGGCAGCAGGGATGCAATACGTGGGTGAAATGACCCCGCAACTCGCGCCGAGTTTAGCGATGGCGACAAACCTAGTTGATGGGGTTAACTGGGTGCTCGATCAAGCCGATGCTTTGAGTGTCACACTCCAACTCAATGAGGGGGATCTGCAGATCTCACCTGTCCTGAAGTTCAAAAGCGATAGCGAAATTCAAGAATACATTCATGCGGCGCCGGTGAACCTGACACAGCTTAAATATCTTCCGCAGCAAGCTATGGTCAATGGCGCGATGCGATTACAAAAAGAGAGTTTGATTAAGTTCAGCACAGGCATGATGACGTTATTCAGCCCGTCGGATTCAGACACCGATCAAGGAGAAAGCGAAAAAGCAGCGCAGGAACTTACTGAGTGGATGGCAAAGTTCTACGAACCATTGGGTGAGGAAATGGCTATTTCGGTCGACTACAGTGGTAGCTTGATGCCCGATTTGCTATACATTTATGATGTGGTCAACGAAAACAAGCTCAAACATTTCATGGATGAAGATTATCTCTCCTATCTTGAAGCCTCTAATTTTATGTTGCGCGCGATGGGGACTGGCGAATTCTCGAACATGTACGCGGATGCATCAGTGGGACCGTCTGAGATATACAACGGTGTGGAGATTAAACATTACACACTTCCGAATATACTCTCTTTTTTCGCTCAGTTCTCACCACAAATTGAAGGTTTGGAAGGACTAGCGCCGAATGAATTGAACATTTACTACGCTATTACAAATGGAAAACTAATCTACGCCATGGGCGCTGATGCCCAGCCGGTCAGGGATACACTCGACCGAATCGTAGGTATAGGGGCAGGTTTCGATCAAGGGGCGGGATATGATAAAATCACCGGCGCACTAACCCTGAAGAACAATCTCCTTTTTGCAATATCTCCTCTCACGGCGATTAAACGTACCGTAGAGTTGGCTGCACAAATTGACCCTAGCGCCGGTATGGTGATGATGTTTCTGGGAAATATGCCTGAGACCTACAGCATCGGTATCTCCGGTCAAGGGCGCGCGGGCGGTGTCGAAGCAAACCTGTTTATTTCGCTCACTGATTTCAAGGAACTGATTAATATGGTGGCAACCTTAGAAAGCAGCATGCAAGGGATGCAGTAAAGCTTTACATTAAGAGCAAACTATCGACTTTACGCCTACCTACGAGGGTATTTCACTGTTAAAAATCTAGAAGAAATAAGCATCAAGTAAGGGTACTAGATGAACATCCTCGGCATTGATACTTCGTGTGATGATACCGCTGCTGCAGTTGTCGCTGATGGCAAAAACATCCTCTCTAATATCGTCGCTTCACAGGTTGACCTGCATCAGGAATTCGGTGGGATTGTTCCTGAACTTGCTTCCCGCAAACATGTCGAATCAATTAACTACATCATCGATCAAGCGATGACCGATGCGGGAATATCGTTCGAGGATATCGGAGCAATTGCTGTAACAAATCGCCCCGGTTTAATCGGTGCGCTTCTTGTGGGTCTCTCCACTGCAAAATCGTTGGCGTACTGTCATAATCTTCCGTTTATGGGGATTAACCACGTCGAAGGTCACGTTTATGCAAACTTCATGGCACACGACGATCTTCCTTTCCCTAATATATGCCTGACCGTTGCTGGTGGACACACACTACTGATTGAAGTACACGAAGGGCGGAAATACAACTTGCTCGGTAGCACGCAGGACGACGCGGCGGGTGAGGCTTATGACAAAGTCGCTCAATACCTTGGACTCGGTTTTCCCGGCGGACGAATTATTGATGAGTTAGCGAAGAAGGGAAAACACACAGCAATTGACTTTCCGCGCCCGCTTCTCAACAGCGGAGATTATCAATTTAGTTTCAGTGGATTGAAAACTGCTGTCCGGTACTTTGTGGACAAAGCGGCATCGAAGTTGCCGCCAGTCGAGGATATCGCAGCTAGTTTCCAGGCAGCCGCGGTGGACGTGCTTGTACAAAAGACCATCCGGGCAGCGAGGGAGAAAAACGCAAAAGCAATCACGCTGACGGGTGGGGTTGCGGCAAATAGCCAACTTCGTCAAACTATGCGCGAAACGGGAGAGGAAATTGGGGTAAAGGTTTATTACCCACCGATTCAACTCTGTACCGATAACGCAGCGATGATTGCAGGCATTGGCTACCACAAGTATCGGGAAGGATTGAGAGATGAGTTAGATCTCAACGCCTATGCCGCAAGCCCTATTGCGTGAGATACTCTGATAGATAACGGGAAAAAAGCCTACATTAACTACTATTTCATTATTTCTCTATGTCCTATCTAACCCCATTCAAGGATTCACTCATTGATCGAGCGGTTTCGATTCTGAACCGCGGTGGGGTAGTCGCTTTTCCGACCGATACGGTATATGGTATCGGCGTCCATCCAGGTCAACCGGAAGCTGTACGTAAACTCTATCAAGTTAAAGGACGCCCCATTGACAAACCCATCCCTATCCTCCTTGGATCGATTGGCGATGTTGAGCACGTCGCTCAAAACGTGCCGAAGTGTTTCTTTCACCTCGCCGATCGATTCTGGCCGGGTGAGTTGACCCTGATTGTCGAGGCGAAAAACCTACCGCCTGAAGTCACTGCAGGTGGGAAGACAGTAGGTTTACGTATGCCAAATCATACGCTTGCCCTGAAACTGCTACACCGTTTCGGTAGACCGATTGCGACAACGAGCGCGAATAAATCCGATGAACTGCCAGCGACCTCAACGAAGGAAGTACGCGACAAACTTGGGAATCTCATTGATTTGATTTTGGACGGTGGACAGACGCTTACACGGACCGCTTCAACGGTCTTGGATCTCTCAGTGTCGCCCCCACGGATTCGACGACATGGCGGCATCCCAACTGATGAGATTATGTCTTATCTTGAGGCGCCAAAACTAAAATCGGAGTACGCTTGACCATTGAGAACAGATGAGGAGGAGTTCTTCAGTTTGTACTAGGAGGTAACAGGATGAGCAACGGACGTAAACCTTATATTTTTGTTACACTACAAGGTCCCGACGACGGCGGCGATTTTGGCCCCAACACACCGGGAACGAAAACCAGCGGAATCCAAGAAGCGATTGATTATGCGCACAAAAATTGTAGAGACGTTCACATTTTTGGCGGCAGAGGTGGAATGCACGACGGAAAAGGGTTACCGGATAACTTGTATACGCTGGATGAGACTCTAAGAATTCCTTGGAGCCAGGACCTCAAAGTTGATGGTGGAAATTACGTATTATCGTATACAAAAAATACTGGGCACGCAATCCAGATTGACAGCCAGATGAATTGTCGCTACAAATTTGGACTCATCGGTTCTCAATCCTGTGACGCTGTGGTTTGCATAAAGCCTGAAACGCCGGGCCCCGACGATTTCGTTGTTATTACCGCCAGCATTTTTGATTTTTCAGCGATAGTCTCACATCATCCGGATAGTACCGCAATGTTGATAGACTCCTCCAAAGGATTAATTATCAACAGCAAGATTGTCGCTGAAGAGACAAACTCGTTAGGTACTGGCGTTCATGTGACTGATGGCGCCGGCACGGGACACTGGATTAGTAACAATCAGATAGATGTAAGATATGGCAATCAATACCACGCAAGGGAGAGGTGCACCGGTCTTCGATTGGGCGACCCTGGGTCGACGAAGATAGTTCATAACAGTTTTGAGATGTCATATCATGCACCGAAGGGTGTGCATTTGGACCAGCAGACGGGACGGTATATTACAGCTGAAGATTTTGTGCCGGAAGCAGCAATCGGGGTGGACATCTTCGCGCAGCGTAACTTGCTGAACCTATCATTTTATGGCAAACGTGCACCCGGACACGACATTGTGTTTGAGCCAGATGCCCGAGATAACACCATATTCGCCTTCAATTTGCCGAATGGTATCACAAACAGATCCAAAACCCCAACCAATCGAATCATTGCCAATTGGCCCGTCGGTTTCGACGTTTCCACGCCGCCGGTTCCCGACTCTGGGGAATCCATCATGAACACCACTCCATATACGGTGCAAATTATTTTCCTCACGTCGGGCATAGTGTCAAATTGGACCTTGACGGACGCCGGAAGTAGCCAGCAGACCTATCCGCGAAGTCTGAGCATAGCGGATAATCTCAAGCGCCCCCAACTCTCTCCGCCACCTCCGCGACCGTCAAGCACTCAAACCATCTCCGCCGGACTTTTCGCTGGACAGACAGTTATCTTAGAACCGGGCGAAAAGATTCAGTTCAGCTATTCAGAAGCCCCAACGTGGAGATGGAAAGCGCTGAGATAATAGCCATACGCGACACACAACGTTCTTGCGAGGGAAATTCGGCAAAACCACGACGCGAGAGTTACAACTAGAAACTTGTAATCGTTACTGGGTTCCAAACCCTTAATCAAACTGAGCTAACACCCCGGTATCAACTGGATCGATTGAGCAGGCGGTTTTATTCGTCTTCTCATAGTCCTATTGGGTGTTAATTTATCTACAGACAAGGATTTTATGGATACAACTACTAATGGACTTACAACAGATTAACATCAAGGTCTTCGTCACAGAAGACAGTCGCATCAGTTACGAGAATTTCATTAAAGTCTTCAACCGGTGGATGACGGAAGCAGATCAGGACGATTACCTGAACTACGCCGACTATTCCTTTACACATGCAGGTCCCGGTGTGTTGCTGATTTCCAAACGCACGAATTATAGCATTGATAACGCCCAGAATCGTCACGGTTTCCTTTACAACCGGAAGCACAAGACAGAAGGGAGTAATCGCCAAAAACTTCATCAAGCGTTTGTCGAAACGCTTCAAAGGTGCCATCGTTTGGAAGAAGCTGAAGAACTGGAGAACGAGGTTCGGTTCAATGGCAATGACATCCTGTTTATGGTCAACAATCGACATATCGCCCCGAATTCCGATGAGTCTTTTGAGGGGATTAGGCAAGAATTGAGCTTTGTGCTTCAGCGAATGTACGGGAGTAATGAATTTACACTTGAACTTGCATCCGAGGACACGCGAGAGCGGTTAATGGTTCGGATTTCTGCGAGTTCAAACAAAAGCGTTTCGGAACTTCTAGCAAACCTGAAGGATTAGTTTTAGCGTCCATTGAGGCGTTTCACGAGGGAGCGATATTCAGATGTTTAACTTCAGCAACGAGCAAATTGAACGATATAGCCGACACATCATCCTCCCAGAAGTTGGTGGGATGGGACAGACCAAACTCCTCGAATCGAGAGTTTTGCTCATTGGCGCAGGCGGATTGGGGTCACCGGCGGGGCTTTATCTAGCAGCTGCTGGCGTCGGAACGTTAGGAATCATCGATCAAGATGTCGTGGATCTGAGTAACCTTCAACGACAGATTCTGCATGGTATGCGTGATATCGGTCGTCCAAAAGTTGAGTCTGCAAAGGAGACAATTGCAGATATTAATCCTGATGTAAAGGTTATATCTCACACCGAACGCCTATCTTCAGAAAACGCACTTGAGATTATTGGGGGGTACGATTTGGTTGTTGATGGGTGTGATAACTTCCCCACCCGTTATCTGATCAATGACGCTTGTGTGATGCTCGGTAAGCCGAACTTACATGGCAGCATTTTTCAGTTTGAAGGACAAGCAACCGTGTTCTATCCGGGTAAAGGACCTTGCTATCGTTGCCTTTATCCCATGCCTCCGCCGCCTGGAATGGCACCAAGTTGTCAAGAGGCAGGCGTATTTGGTGTATTGCCTGGAATTATCGGAAATATACAAGCATTTGAAACTATCAAGACTTTGCTTGACATTGGCGAACCACTCATCGGTCGGTTACTTCTATTCAACGGTTTAACAATGGAATTCAAAGAGCTAAAACTCCGGCAAGATACAGAATGTCCTGTGTGCGGTGAAAATCCGACCATCCATGAACTAATTGACTATGAGGAATTTTGTCGCCTGCGCTGGTAAATCTGTTGACAGTGCACTGTCAGTCGATTCGTCACTTTTTATGGAAGCGTGGAAAAACACTTGCGAAGTGCACAAAACTCCTGTAAAATTGTACATTATCAGATTGGGTGCGGTTTCAACACCCCAATATATTAAGGAAATTGACTGCTTAGGAGGATTCGTGATGAATCTACAAATTGAATATTGCACGGCTTGAGGCTATTTACCCACAGCCGTCAGTTTGACGCAGGAACTCTTGGATAAATACAAAACAGATATTGAGGGACTCACCCTTGTCCCGAGCAGCGGTGGCTGCTTTGAGGTGACGCATAATGGAAACCTAATCTACTCTAAGCTCCAAACTGGCGAGTTTCCAACTACGAAACAGATAGCTTCTGCTATTGAGGCGAGCTAAGAAACAGGGGTGTGAATTTTTTATTTGTGTGGAACGTAAGGATCATCCCCTGCGTTCCACAAACATTCTCTTCCTTTTTTCTCCCCTAAGCATCTCTTAAATTCATTTGTGCCCTTTATCTCCTTAAATACTGGGTACTGCACATTTCTTTTTACTCCGACTTCACTCCACAGCAACGATGGCAATATTCCATATGTCCGCTTGCTGGCAAAGGGCTGCCTGATTTACCACAAATGTACGCTCCGCTTCAACAGCCAAAACGCTTCCGTTAACTTCATGCAGTGCCTTCAGAGTCTCATCTCCGACTGTTGGCACGTCAACTCGGAAATCGTGATGGGTAGCGGCGGCTTTGGCAACAACTATCCCTTTACCGCCTAGTTCTCCGCCACGTTGTATTGCCCGGTCTGTTCCCTCAATGGCTTCAATAGCGATTGGCATCGACGCTTTGACAATCACTGTTTGCCCAATGTCCAAGTTTGCAATCTGACGAGCTAGTTGCATACCGTACTTCAAATCAGTCCACTGCAATGTTGTCGGCTGCTTTTTTGTCAATACTCCAGCTTTAGGCATCAACCCCTGGAGGAAACGGTGTTGCTCAATGACAGAGAGCCCTTTCGATTCAAAGTGATCGATGACTGCACCAATGCTCGCACGGATTCCTTTGTTGCGAGTTCTTGCTAGAATTTTTACCGCCGTCGCATCCATTAGAAAGGGACGAAGGAGTACGCTTTTATGGATCTTTCCAATAATCACAATTTCCCGAACCCCTGAATCGAGAAATATTCGCGTAACCTTTTGGATTTGTCCAATACCAGCCGGATACATCTCGGAAGCAACATTTGCCAATCGTTCAGAGGGGGTTTGCGTAACTGGGATGATAACCGGTAGACGTCCGTGTTCGATCGCCGCCTGCGCCATCAACACGGGTAACTCTCCTATCCCTGCGACAATCCCGAGTTTCTCCAATCCTGCTCTCCCCATCCAATTTTTTTCCGCTTTCTAACGTTTGTACGCCTAAACCCCAATACCCCGATTAGAGTTTTCAATAAAGTTCAAAACATATTCCACTTCCTCGTCCGGTTCCACTTCACTTCTGACCCGTGCAATTGCCTGGGTGAACTCGACCTTAGATCGAAAAAGGATACGGTGTGCCTGTTTGAGATGCCTAATCGTATCCTGCGAGAGGGATGCCATAGGGTGGATTCCTGAGGATCCGAGACCAACCACATTCAATGCACGGACACGGGCGGGGTGGCCATCGGAAATCGTGAATGGCGGTACGTCCTGTACAAACTTCGAGCATGCTCCAGCCATTGCCATTTTGCCAACTCGTACAAATTGATGGAATGCAGCATGGGCGCCAATTCGTGCATCGTCCTCGACAATTACATGTCCGCCCAGAGTAGCAAAATTCGCCATAATCGTTCGATTTCCAACAACACCGTCATGGGCGATGTTCACCCAGTTCATTAACAAATTACCATCTCCAACAATCGTTTCTCCATCCTCAACAGTTGACCTGGAAATGGATACGTATTCTCGCAACACATTCCGATTTCCAACTCGGACATAGCTTCGCCAACCCCCGTATTTGAGATCTTTTGAAGGATTACCGATAGTACACCCGAAGAAGATTTGGCATTCTTCGCCAATGATTGTCCAGCGATCAATCTGAACATGTGGGCCAATCACCGTTCCACGACCGATTTGGACCTCGTCGCTGACGATTGAGTAGGGGCCGACTTCAATGTTCTCCCCTAACTCTGCTGTTGGAGAAATAATTGCGGTCGGGTGAATTTTGCTCACTTATCTTCTCTCCATAGGTAACTGCCTTAATTGCGCAGGGGGCATGATTCTCTTCCTTATATTTAGTGACAAACAGCAACAGCAAGCGCTATGAGGAGTAATTCACAAGTTAAGCTAGCGGCATTAAAGTCAATTTCTTACGCTGCTGTGTTTTCATTGAGCGCAATTGCGAACTCCCCCTCGGCAGTGAGTTCTTCATTGACATACGCTTTGCCACCGATTCTCGCCCACCTCCGACGTCTCCGTAGAATTTCAACTTCCAATTTGAGCTGATCTCCCGGAATGACAGGGCGTCGAAACTTCGCTTCCTTGATTGAGGCAAAATATCCAAGTTGTCCCTCAACCGCTTGTTCTTGTAGTAACAACCATGCGCCAAGTTGTGCTAACGCCTCCATCTGTAATACGCCTGGCATCACCGGCTGCTCAGGAAAATGGCCCTGAAAAAATTGCTCGTTGTATGTGAGATTTTTGATACCGACTGCTCGTTTTCCCGGTTCGATTTCGATAACCCGATCGACCATGCACATGGGATAACGGTGTGGGAGAATCCGATAAATCTCCATGGATTCAACCGGTTTCGTTAACCGCTGTCCAATAAGTCGTTTTTCCGCTAGCATTTGAATTAGTTGCGCGTGTAAAGTGTGACCGGATCGTATCGCAATTACCTGTGATTTGGGAAGCTGACCACCCAGGTAAAGATCGCCAATCAAATCCAAGATTTTGTGCCGAACGAATTCATCCTCAAACCTTAAAGCATCACTCGTCTTTTGACCGTCATCAACAACGATTACGTTTTCATGAGTCGCTCCCTTACCAATCCCCTGATTTCTGAGCGCCTCGACTTCATCAGCGAAACAGAAACTGCGTGCAGGAGCAATCTCATTTTCATATATCTCTGGCTGGATGGTGTAAGTTGTCACTTGAGGCGGAATTTGGGGGTGATCGTACACGAGAGAGACTTGCAAAACATCTGAAGGGAGTAGGATAAGTTGCTTGTCCTTGTCATACACAGCGAACGGTTCCGATAATTCAATCAAGGATCGCGGGGCGTTTTGTTGAATGATGCCAGCCTGTTTAATAAGATGAACATATGGCAGTGCGCTTCCATCTAGTGCAGGCGGCTCCGGCGCGTTAATGTCGATGCTCACATTATCAATCTCCATACCTGCCAACGCCGACAACAGGTGCTCAACACTACTGATTGTCGCATCTCCACTACGTAGGCTAGTACAGCGGGGTATCGCTGCTTCATAGTTATCGGGGCAAACCTTAATCGAGGGCTTACCGGGGAGATCGATTCGGCGAAAAACGACTCCGTAATCTTCCGGAGCAGATTTAAAGATCAGTTCAACTGGTTCGCCAAGCATCAATCCACACCCTGAAATTGTCGCCTCATTGTGAATTGTCTGTTGTTGCTCCAAATCAACGTCTCCCTTCTTTGTAGGCTGACAGGTTTAAGCCTGTCAATTCGTACCCCGCGCTTTAATTTTGCGAATCATTTTTTGGTGTTCCCTAAAGGTTGTTGAGAAGTGATGTTTTCCATCGTCAATCGCTACAAAGTAAAGATGAGAGGTGGAAATGGGACGTAAGGCTGCAAGAATTGAATCCATCCCCGGATTACAAATAGGCCCTGGCGGTAACCCCTTATGAAGGTATGTATTGTATGGAGAATCTACTTCGAGATCCACTCTTCTCAATCGACGTTTGGGATTTCCAAGCGCATAAAGAACAGTTGGATCCGCTTCCAGCCGCCAACCTCGACGCAGACGATTGTGGTAAACGGCTGAAATTAATGGACGTTCATGAGCGTGCTTTGCTTCCTTTTCAACAATTGATGCCAAAGTAACCACTTCGTGTGTAGATAATTGTAGCGATTCGGCCTCCTCACTCAACCTTGGTGTCCACGACCGGTAAAATATATTCAGCATCATTTCAATGTGTTTGTGAGGGGGTGTTCCATCAGCCAATTGGTAAGTATTTGGGAAAAGATAGCCTTCCATCGTTTCCCCTTCAATCCTGAATTTTGCCCGCCACTGTGGAGAACTAACAGACTGAGCGAACGCTTCTTTGGTTCCAAATCCCTCGCTTTCCCAAAGCTGTCCAATCTGAGCAATCGTCAAGCCTTCGGGCACAACAAATCGGCGCGTCTCTACCCTTCCCGCTTTAAGCTGATTGATAATATGCATGAGTGTCATCGAACCGCTCAGCCGGTAGGTTCCTGCTTTCAAATCACGACTAGCTCCGCTGAACCGAGACATCAATTGGAACATCATCGAACTGCGAATGAGATTTTCACGAGCAAGCTGTTTTGCTATTGCTTTTGAACTCATGCCGATAGAAATTGCGGATATCCGCGGTTTAGTATCTCGACTGACAGGCTTCAGGCACAGCAACGCAATAACCGCTGCAATCGTGCCCGAGATAGATAAACTGAACATTGTAAAATTGATAATTGAAGGGACACGCCGTGCTGCGTCCTTACGAAGAATGCGCGATCTCATTGTATTTTTGCTTTTTTACGCCTAATCCAATATTTAGTTACTTGGCATTCACCGCGATTACTTCACTTAGGAGACATACAAGATACCATTCTCGCTAAAGACGGTTTTGTAATTCCTCTAGATAACCATCAAGTATCAACACGGCTGCCACCTGATCTATGACCTTCTTCCGCTTCTTACGGCGTTTTTTCGTTTCCCGCAGAATCTGTTCCGCCTCAATCGTGGTGAACCGTTCATCCCAGAAAGAAATCGGTAGATTGGATGTACGCTCCAAAACCGCAGCAAATTTTTTGACCTTCTGTGCTTGAATCCCAATCTCACCATTGAGCCGAAGCGGCAACCCGATGACGATTTGCTCTACCCGATACGCGTCAATCAGGGCATGTAAAGCTGCAAGATCCACTTTACGACTCTTCCGCGTGATTGTGCAGAGCGGGTGCGCTGCAAATCCGAGTTCATCGCTAATTGCGACGCCGATTCGTGCATCACCGATGTCTAATCCAAGAATAATTACCATGATGCGTAATACCTGCCATAAAATCGACCAGAACGCGAAATCGAACGACTAATCCGACCGTCATCCAAAAACGAAAGGGTTTCCCCGCTTCTCCCGCCGAGTCGACACACGTGTTCAGCATAACAATCAATTCATTGGGTGAACACGAGGCAGCATCCATTTCAGGGGAGGAGGAGGGAATGAATATCTACCACGTTTGGACTTGGGAGTTCAGGACGCAAGCCCGTCTTGACGTAAACCTGACCGCTTAGATGATAGCATTCGCAATATTTGATGTCAAGCACAAACTGTTGCTATCAGCGCTCTTCGAGTTTAGTGCGATGGTGAGTGGGATTCAAAGTCCGCACTTCTGTCAATCTGTCAGTTCAGGTTTGACGGGGGGTGAGTGGTACATTTCAAATGCCCTCAGAATCTACTCGCAGCCGAATTCGTGAGAATTCCAGCATGGGTGGTAGAACCGTGACTCCCATGACTCCGGCTATGACGACCTGAGTTGCATCTAAGAAGTGAAATATTGGCGAGAAATGTTACGCTTGCACACGGTAATTGAGATTACACTCTAGCTTCACGGAACAGAAATTCTCCATCGTCATAATCGACTTCAACCGCGCTTCCCTCGCGGAACTCTCCTTCAAGTATCTCAACGGCTAATAGGTTAAGGATATCTCGCTGGATGGTGCGACGGAGTGGACGGGCGCCGTAAACCTCATCATAACCGCGATTGGCGATCTCTTCCTTTGCGATCTCCGTGAGATTCAGCGTGATATTTTTCTCCGCGAGGCGGGCGCTGAGTTGATCCAACTCGAGTGTAACAATCCTTTTTATCTCCTTGATACCAAGTCGATTGAAGATAATCAGATCATCAATGCGGTTGAGGAATTCAGGACGGAAGTGTTGTTGCATCGCCTCTGTGACTCGATTCCGCATTTCATCAACGTCTAAGTCTCCTGCGCTAATCCACTGGCTGCCAATGTTCGATGTCATAATCACGACTGCGTTCTTGAAATCGACAGTGCGCCCATGCCCATCGGTCAACCGTCCATCGTCAAGCAGTTGCAGCAGCACATTGAACACATCTGCGTGTGCCTTTTCAATCTCGTCAAACAGCACCACGCCGTAAGGATGACGACGGACAGCTTCTGTGAGCTGCCCACCTTCATCGTAGCCAACATAGCCCGGCGGCGCGCCGATCAGCCTTGACACCGTGTGTTTCTCCATGTACTCGCTCATATCAATTCGCACCATTGCGCTCGCGTCATCGAACAAAAATTCCGCCAGTGCTTTTGCAAGGTGGGTTTTACCGACCCCAGTCGGACCCATGAAGACAAATGAACCGATTGGTCGGTTGGGATCTTGCAACCCAACTCGGGAACGCCGGATCGCATTTGAGATTGCTTCAACAGCTTCATCTTGCCCAATCACCTCTTCTTTGAGGCGTTCTTCCATGTGAATGAGTTTCTGTACTTCGCCCTCCATCATTCGAGCGACAGGGATGCCTGTCCATCTGGACACAATTTCAGCGATGGCTTCTCGATCAATCTTCTCCTTGAGCATCTGGTTCAATTCCTGCAATTTTTCTAAACTTTCTTTGGCGTTCTGGAGTTGAGCCTCAAGATCGAAGAGCTCTCCGTACCGAATCTGCGATGCTCTGTTGAGGTTCCCAACGCGAGTTGCCTGTTCCTCTTCTGTCTTCAGGGCTTCAATCCGCGCCATGATTCCTCGCATACGGTCTATGGTTTCCTTTTCGTTCTGCCATCTCGCTTTGAGTTGATTGCGCTTCTCTTCCAAGTCAGCAAGCTCTTCAGCGAGTTTAGCCAACCGCTCTTTGGAGGCATCATCTTCTTCCTTTTCGAGTGCCTGCCGTTGAATTTGCAACTGAATGATGCGGCGTTCCACTTCATCAATCTCTTCTGGGACGCTGTCGATCTCGATTCGTCGTCGTGAAGCCGCTTCGTCGATTAGATCCACGGCTTTATCCGGAAGGAATCTATCCGCGATATACCGATCCGAAAGCATCGCCGCAGCCACAATCGCGTTATCTTGAATCTGGACGCCGTGGTGGGTCTCGTAGCGTTCCTTCAAGCCACGCAGAATTGCGATTGTGTTTTCAACTGACGGTTCTTCCACCATAACCGGCTGGAATCGCCTCTCCAACGCTGCGTCCTTTTCGACGTACTTCCGATACTCATCCAGAGTTGTCGCACCAACGCATCGCAGTCCCCCGCGTGCAAGCGCAGGCTTGAGCATATTCGAGGCGTCAACTGCGCCTTCTGCCGCGCCCGCCCCGACAATTGTGTGCAGTTCGTCGATAAAGAGGATAACCTGTCCCTCAGATTGTTCAATATCTTTGAGCACCGCTTTGAGTCGATCTTCAAACTCGCCGCGGAACTTCGATCCCGCGATTAGCCCTCCGAGGTCTAGCGCGACGAGCCGTTTATTTGCCAAAGTTTCAGGCACATCGCTATTGACGATGCGTTGCGCAAGCCCTTCAACGATAGCAGTTTTTCCAACACCCGGTTCACCGATTAACACCGGGTTGTTCTTTCTCCGACGCGACAGAACCTGCATCACGCGGCGGATTTCATCGTCCCGTCCGATGACTGGATCTAGCTTACCCGCCATCGCTTCTTGCGTCAGATCGCGACTAAACCGCGTTAGGGCTTGATATTTATCTTCAGCGTTTGGATCGGTGACTCGCTGTCCGCCGCGAATCTCCACCAATGCCTTGAGAATCTTCTCTTTAGTGACGCCGTGCTCATTCAGAATTTTTCCCGCGGCACTCCGCTTTTCTTCCACACAGCCGATAAGCAGGTGTTCCGTGCTCAGATACTCATCTTTTAGGTTCGTCGCCTGCTTCCATGCCATATCAAAAACCTGTCTGAGTTCCGTTGAAAGACGAAGTTCCTGTCCATTGCCGTGCACCTTGGGTTCCTTTTGACACCCTCGATCCAAAGCTGAACGAACGGCGTGGACATCGGCACCGACTTTTTGGAGGATGGGCGCCACAACGCCATCCGCCTGATCTAACAGCACCAATAGTAGATGTTCTGCGCCGACCTCTGGACTTTCCATTTGATCCGCACAGTCTTGTGCGGCTTGTATTGCTTCCTGCGCCTTTATCGTAAACCTATCATATCTCATTATTGATCTGCTCCTCGTGTGTGATTAGAATGTCTTACGCATAACCATATGCAGAATCAATGCCAACCTCATAGATCGTGTAATTGCAGAACCCCGCTGTAATCTAATAATTTACAACTATGCCAGACTGGCAAAATGGGGTTTGCCAGTCACGGAAGGTGTCGTTTTGACAAATTGATAGTTGAAATCCCAAGACAGTTGTTTCAAAATCGCCCACAAGCCACGCGGCGGCGGTGACGGGTTACCGTTTTACACTTAAACTGGTCAACGTCGGCGAGACCGCCTTGACCGATATAAAAGTCGAGTTTGTTGCACCCCCTGAGTGGATACAACCCGCCGGGAAACGCGCCTCGGTCAATGTGCCTGCCAAGTCAACGAAGAAGAAGCGTCCAACCGGGCGCCTCCCGTTTACTTTTACCATTGACAGAAACGCGCCGTTGGGAACCTCATCGCCGCTAGCGCTGAAGATTTTCTCCTCGACGGTGTCTTGGACGGAAGAGATTCAGCTTGCGGTCGCGCCGCGGCCCGTGCCGGAATCGTTCGCCCTATTGCAGAACTATCCCAACCCGTTCAATCCGGAGACGTGGATTCCATATCAGTTGACCGATTCCGCCGATGTGACGATACGCATCTACGATGGTTCTGGGAAGCTGGTTCGGCATTTGGATATCGGGTTTCAAGAAGCGGGATTCTATGTGAATCGTGAATCGGCGGTGTATTGGGACGGTCGGAACGATACTGGTGAAAGCGTCGCAAGTGGTCTCTACTTTTACCACTTGCAAGCCGGCGAGTCACATGCCATACGCCGACTGTTGATTCTGAAATAGGGTTAAGCAACTTGGGAACTTAATCTAATGGAGGTTGAACGAATGTCGAAGTTCGTCACACACCGAATATACCAACGACTGATGTTTCTGTTGGTTTTGGTTGTTATTGTTGTCCTCACAAGCTATGTTCGCGCACAGAAGGCGGAACGAGAAATTGAAATTGAAATCGGCGAGCCGGCGGTGACACAGGCGATGCTGACGAAGTTGTATGACGACGCACAGGCGTTGATAAACGCACAGAAAACGACTGAGGCTATCACTAAATATAAAACGTTCTTGACGGAGCACCCCAAAGGGACGCATGTACCCCAAATCTATTCATGGATAGAAAGGGCTTATGTTTGGAAAGGGGAGCCGAAAGAGGGGATAGCCCAGTATGAAAAAGTCATCGCGGAATACCCCGACTTCGCTCACATGCCGTCGGTATTATATGAGATGTATCTCGCCTATGCGGTGGCTCAAGAAGATGGGAATGCGTCCGCTAAACTTCAACAGCTAATTGATACCTATCCAAACACGCACATAGCGGCGCGAGCGCGATTTATTCGCGGCAAGCGCTATTACGAACAGGGAGCGTATCAAAACGCGATTGAAGCCTGCAACTTGGTACTGACCGATATAGAAGACCCTGACAAGAATCTACTTTGGCGCGGGATAGCCTTATACATGAAAGGCGAATCTCATCGGAAATTGGGGCAGCATGATATGGCGATACAATCCCTGCAACAGAGCTACGCGCAACAGGGGATTAGTACCGAAAACTTCGACGCGGCAAAGGCGCAAATCCAACGGATTCTGGGGGACACCTATCGAGATGCCGAACGCTACGATGAAGCGGTGGCATCATATCAACAAATTCTCAGTGCCTATCCGAATGATTACCATACGTCGCTCGTATTGTATTCGATGGCGGAGGCGCTTGGCGAACAGGGGAGGACGCAGGAGGCGATTGAGGCGTATCAGCGACTCATTGCACGGGGACCCAGCGACCTAACCGATCAGGCGCAAAAGCAGTTAGCTTTGCTGAACTCAGAGCCCGGCGAAAAGCAGGAAGAGGATAAGGGGGAATCAGTCAGATGAATATGCGACCGCTGAATAGATTACGTTTTCTATGTGTCTCAATGCTAACGTTGTTCGTGATTGGGTTGGATTTTGCTTGGGCAGTCGGACTCAGTCCCGTTTCCCGTCCCAGAATTGACGGTGCGTTTTGCGGTCAGTACGTTATGCATTACGCGCCGGTAGGAACGTATCTGAGTTTTGACCCAAGCAACTCTTACGCGCAGTGCGGCAAATCGATTGTGGATTATACGTGGAATTTCGACGATGGAAATACCCAATCATCTGGATATCCGTATCCGGTATTACATTCGTATTCTAGTCCGGGTCTTTACGTCCCCACCCTGACCGTTACAGACAGCGAAGGATTTACTGACACTAGCCAAGGGTATGTCACTGTATTTAAGGGGGAGATACTAGCGACAAGTGACAGTCAGATTAATCTGCAGGATACCGGCGGGACAACGGCGACGATTCGCTACAAAGTCCTTCCGACTAATATTAACCCCGCCTTTAGCCCTATCAGCGTGACCTTAAAGATTAAACAGGGCGGCACCGAGATTAGAAGTATCAGCTTAAGCAGGTCGACCGGAGATCAACAGACCACTTGGGACGGTAGAGATAATAGTGGCGGGCTTGTCAGTGGAGGTATCTATGTAGCGACGCTTGAAGTCGTCGGTGATACCAACACACATTTCAGCAACGGACACGAAATCTCCGTGCTTACTCCGCCGGTTGCCCATATTCGAGATGGCACGGTCGCTTATCTAAACACTGCAGTCACTTTCGACGGTTCTGGGTCGTATGACCCTGATGACGGCACCGGTTCTGGACTAGGGATAACCACTTGGTCGTGGAGTTTTACTGGTGGCACCCCTGAGAGTGTAACAACGACAACGTCCGGCGCGTCCACCACCTACAGTGCGCTTGGTGATAAGGAAGTCACATTGACTGTGACGGATAACGAGGGAGAAACTAATAGCACCACCCGCACGATTTCAGTTTTACCCCTTCCGCCGGTTGCTGACGCAGGAGAGAATCAGACTGTCGCTCTCAACACAACAGAAGGTGATAATGGGGTCGCCACTACCAACGTAACGGTTAATTTCGACGGTTCTGGGTCGTATGACCCTGATGACAGCGGTGATAGCACAGTGATCGATAAAGGGATAACTGGGTGGAAATGGGAATTTACCGATGGCAATCCGGCAGCGGCTGGAACAAAAACGCCTTCGACCACGTATACCACCGCAGGTGACAAGACCGTTACCCTGACCGTGACGGATAATGAGGGAAACACCGGTAGCACTACCTGTACAGTCACGGCATTCGGTTTGGTTATCAGTTCCACAACCCTTCCAAATGACGCAGTTTCCTTTACTACGATTGATGGAGAGGATGAGATTCAATGTGTAGCGGATATCAAACCGGATTCCCTGGATACCACTTACAATAGCCAGATTCAATGGGAAATTCAAGACAATCCTGATGTTAACGGAGACAGTGGCGACCCTAACGATTCAGAGACCGGAAATGCAGTCACCCTAACGGTGACAGCGCCCGCTGCCACCGCTGGCCGCAATTATCATCTCAATTATCGTATCCGAGCCAGCTTAACCATTGGTACAGCGACCGCCTATTCCAACTGGAAGCTGATTCAACAGGACAATAAAGATTACTTGCGACAGCAGTATCAGGACATGGATACCACAAGCGCTACCCGAGATGTTCCGTCGCCTGCGCGTACATCGAATGCCTTGGTCACGGCAGCGATCTATGTGAACCCGGGCAACCTGTCCTTTACCGAACTGAACTGCAACGGCGCCGCTTTTTGTATCAATCACGCCTACCAGTTGGATGATACCATCTCTGCAGACTTTCAGCACGTTCGGAACGAACTCGGATCTGCTATCACTGTGACGAGCTGCTACCGCTGTCCGAGATGGAATCAAAGTGTCGGTGGAGCGGATTCGAGTAGACATATCGCGGGGCATGCGTTCGATTTTAACAACGGTTCTGCAGCGGCGAATTGGAACGTGGCTATACAAGCGTCCGATCCAGGGGGCGCCGTGATTTCCACCGGTAAGATACTGCTGTACTCTCAAACTGGCGCGCGTAAAACCTTGCAAGATTTAATAAATGGAGAGTATAATGCTACTAATCTGCCACCGGGGTGGACGACGTATCGAAACGGCCATATATCAACAGATTAATTTAGACACTATAACTTAAACTTAACAAGATATAAGGAGGATTCAAGATGACTGTGACTGTTCTGCGATGTGTTCTGATTTGCCTATTGGCTGCTAACATCGCTCAAGCGGCAGCCCCTGTTTACACAATGCCTTGGACGCCCCCCACCCACGTCCTATCCCCAGAGGAGTTAGCACCCCTGCTTTGGGGATGGGACGAAGCGATTGTCCGCGACAAATTTCGGGAGAAAGACAATGTGCTAGGAAGGGTTAGCGGTAGAGTCCCCGAGGGCATGCGCTATGCCGGTAAGTACTTTCTCTATTATAGCAATCCGGAGATAAGGGATAGGGTGATTGCCCTTTACTTAAAAGAGGGTGCGAGAGAAGAAGCCGGCGAACCGATTAGCGCTGATGCAGATGAAATATTCAGCCATCCCGAGAGCGAGGGTGGTGCGGAATATTTAATATTTCTCTCTACTGTTGCTGAATCCACATTCGACCCGCGTATCTACGAAGCTGTATTGCTCGGCCCTGGGCTTTTTGATGCTGGAGATTTTCGGGAGCTGTATCTGGCAACCGTCAATGCGGAGCGGACTCTGGACTTGCTGTCTGAAGCCAAACCGGGCCCCGAAGGTCGTATAGATTGGGGAGCCAACGCCGGCAAGGGAGGCAATCCACAATTCCTCTATCATAGTGAGTTTAGGGCTATATCTGTAGTTGGTGCGTATGAAATCTTAACATTGATGACCGCACAATCCCCGGAAGCGCTACGTGCCAAGCGGTCGCAGGTGCTCTCCTTTATCGCCAACACTGTCAAACACTTCGCGAAGCCACACAAATTGTCGTATGAACCCAAACCAGTGTACTTTCGATGGTACGATTATGATGTGCGCAGTGCAGCGCTTGATATCGTGGGCTTTCTAGGGACAGTAACTGAGATGCGACTGGTTGAGGAGATTATTCGTGACGCCCCTAAAGTCGATTTTGAAAATAGGATGAAAATCATGGACAAGGGGCAGATTCGAGAAAAGGGACTGCGTATCATCGCGCAAATTCGAGGGAAATCTCCATCGGGGAGATAATGACTATGATTGTTCTGCATGGCAAAGAACTAGAGGAAAGAAACAAACAAGGCACATTGAGGTCCTTTAACAGATTATTCAGTCGTTGGATTGGTCAATATATTGTTTCCGCATATTTAAGGCCGCCTCATAATGTAAGTGAAATGGAGACCTTTTTGGAGAAGTACATCAAGGACGAAGAGATAAAGCGCACCATACGAACGAAGTATGCTGAAGGCTTAGTCAAGTATAACGAAGGTCTACAGAAGTAAGAGCAAATAATCTCCTTCGAACAATGGTTCGTGCGCGCGTTTGTACATCGGGCTTGCCCCAAGGGTGACCAGGCTGTCCAAGCACTCGGTCAGTGCTGTTGAGGTTGGAGTACAAAATCGTCGCGTGTTCAGTCGTCATGATAAGTTGTTAGTTTCAATGCGGGTAGAATGTAAACACGACGTAATCCGATTTTATTCAAAAAGGAGAAAACTGATGAAAAAATTACTTTATTTTCTCGTTTTAGGGCTGGCAATTTCGGCTTTGAGCATCATGGTCGATGCCCACACTGAATCCGAAGAGTCACAAGTGCTCATCGATCGATTGCTGTCCGTAGAAAAGCCTCGACCTAAAAGCGGGCAGCCAACGAGAGAACATCTAGCAATTGCCGAATTAGCACGAACTATAGGCAAGAACAAAGACATTTCTCCACAAATCCGAGTGAATGTCCTTACAACCGTCTTATCAAAAGAGATTGAAGACCCGTGTTCACTGAATCTTATCCCGAATGGGTATCTTACGCTCAGTGGATATCTCCAAAGACAGTATATTTTCGCGCTCGTTGATATTGGATTTGAGGCAATCCCTAACTTAAGGCGACACCTGAAGCATTTGGAGCTGCGAATGGAACTGGGATCCGGTTCCTTGGGAAAACCGCAAAGTGTGAAGCACCGGTCGAACGTAGTGGTAGAGAAGCAACTCACCCTTTGCACGCTTGGATTCCACCGTGACAAGACCGTTTTTCCTGAAGTGATGGATATTTTCTTAGAAACTGAAGATGGTTATGTTCGTTCACTTGCAGCGATGGCTTTAGAGAAACTAAACAACAGAGCGGCGATTCCCGCGCTTAAGCGTGCGCTAAAAGATGATTTTCATGTGACGTTCACCACGTGTGTGGTGCGTCGCAACTCAGGTAACCGAAGGATTATTTATCCCGTCCGTGAAGCAGCCTCCTCTTCCCTAAGAGCGATGGGCGTAAAGGTTGTCAGAAAAGGGAATAACTTCCGCGTTGTGCAATGAGATGGAGTCATTAGAGAGTTAGCGGTAAAGCCCGTCCCGGTACGGCAGTACTGAGACGGGCTTTTTCTTTTACGAATGTTCCAATCCTAGTCTCAGTGGAAAGGTGAATTGAAAGGTTCATTTACCGCCACTCCTTCGATGATATATGACACACTCAACTAAACGCCGGTCAGCCCCTATGTGGCGGACAACAGCACAGCCGAGTGAACTCAGTCCAACCTTTAGTTGGAAATTTACGACACCTGGTGGAACATCAATCTTAGGTGAGACAACAACCAATGCTTGGGGTGGAACGATGGTCTTTGGTGGTACAATAGAGGTCAAAGCAACTGTTAGCGAGCAGGAACTTACCCAGACCATGAGTGTGATTGTGAATGACAGAGGGTGGGAAACGAGTATTCCTTTTAATACAGATACGACAGCTTGGGGTGGGCCAAACCCTACTGAGGCTAAACAATTGGGACGTGCGGTAACCTCTTTCGCGACAACAGGCCTCGAAACGGCCGCTGTGCTCTCTGGTCCGAATGACGGTTTTAAGTATACAGTGGCTTTGAATGTGAGCGCGCCCGTCACGGTCAGGATGAACAAGCATTTTTACATGACGAATCCACCCCAAAGCTGGATTGATTTCAAAAACGCTCAGGGAAACGAGCCCAATGAAGCACAATATACAGATATAGAGCCCGCCGTCAAAAAACATGAGGGGTTTTTGGGACCAGCTGATTTGTCGACGGACAGCCACTATAAACACTGGCATGTAAGCGTTGTACGCAAGGGTACTACTGAGGATCCAAGAGCGCAAATCGAAAGATTGGTAATGCCTCTTAGCACAAACCTTGCTGAGTACCATGATTATGTTAGGAATTGGCTTAATTGGGACTGGAACAATTGGGCGGTAGACGAAATGGAATATGAACCGTCCTCTTAATCTCAATGGAAAGGTCATTGATTTTACTCATCCAGATGACTAAGATGAGACAATCCATCACAAAAAGCTGAAAGGAGATTTGTCATAATGAAAGTGAAACGATTCTCGTGTTTATATTTGGGTCTGTTCTTGGGCTACATCAGTTGCTTTGTGGCACCCAACGTCATTGCTGCTGTCTATGTACCGCTTGTCGGTGCGGCAACACCGAAGACAGACTCAGGCAATACCCATTTTTATGTCGCGTGTGATGATAAACGTATCTACACGATTGACGTCAATCGAGGACAAGTCGTTGCGGTTTCTGAGCCCATCCCTGAACTGGGAAATCCAACCGGCTTGGATATTAGTCGCGACGGTCGAACGCTTTATATTAGCAGTGAAAGAGGGTATTATATTGGCAGTACAAAAACGGATTTCCAGACGGACTATTTTCCGATTGTCATTGTCGATGTCAGTACGATGCAGGTTAAGCGGAAGTTTCATCTCGAGATGGGGCCGCCTAAAGGTAGATGGTTGGATATTACTGCTGTCTACGGCCTGAAAGTTTCTCCCGATGGCAAAACGATTTTCGCGGGTTATGCCCATCCGAAGTATCAGGGGGGCGACGTGGCGGTCGATGCGGAGACCGGTGCAATTCTGCGCCATCTCCCGGGGTTCTACGCGACCCGAAACCAGCAGAATTGTACCTTCTCTGACGACGGGCGGTTCGCCACCAAAATCCGGTCTACAAAAGTTGACACATACAATCTGGAGACCGGCGAAAAGGTAGTTTCTATACCGGCACCAGACCTGTTTGCTTCGGGGCAAGGCTTAAATCCCTCATGGAGGCGTCTCAATGGCCCCCTCTGCATCGTTGACAGAGAGAAAGAGGGTGAAAACTGGCGAAAAATCTTCAGAGTAAGAGACCGGACGACAGGGAAAATCCTTCGTGAATTGAAAGATTTTGACTTGGGGTTCTGGAGCGATGCCAATCAAATTGTTTTCACATCGTTCCACTCTTCTGTCTTCAATATTGTGCGCGTGGATTTACAGACCGGGGCTTACAGTTCATCACCGATTGCCATTGGTGAATTTCCGACAAACGTTGTGAGCGCTGCTGGACAGCCGTCGTTAGTTCAGAAGAGTCAACAGTAAAATGAGAGGCAAAAAAATAAACTGCACATTTGGTCGTTGATGTTCCCCTTGTTCTTCATTATGAAAGTGAAACGAATTTCATCCTTCTATTTGGGTCTGTTTTTGAGTTACATCTGTTGCGCGGTAGCACCAGACATCAGTGTCGCACGAACGCCAGTAAAAGAGAAGCAGGTGGATGTGATTACTCAAGACCCACCTCCTGGGGCTTTAGGACGGGCGAAGATGACGGTTGATGTGAGAGAAGCTGTTCGCGACTTACGTAATAAAGAGATGTTTAAAAAAGCCTCGGGAGTTTTGCATGTGGTTGATAACGCTTGTCTCTCTTCTGGCACGGTGAATTTATTGAAAACAGCTCTAAACGACAACTCAGTTGAAGTAAGGATGCGGGCAATCAACTTACTGGGTCTCTCAAGAAACCCCGAAGCGATAGAGGCGATTTCCAATCGCTTGCAGAACGACCCATCTTATAGGGTGAGATGGATATCAGCGGTAAGTTTAGGCCGTCTGGCAGGAGAAACTGCAGTGCCCGCATTGAGAGTCGTGCTGTCGGAGGACAAAAGGATTGAAACGGCCGTAATTAATGGGTTAGGATATGCCGGTGGCAAGGCAGTCCCTCTCCTCATCCAGATGTTGAAAGAAGATGTAAAAGAAGGTGGGAGCAATGCAAATTATTTTATTCAAAGTTTGGAAACAACTTGCGACAGGCGAGCGATTAAGCCTCTCCTCGCTATTATATCACACCCTACCTCTCTCTCTGACCCGAATATGAGTCAGGTACAATTGAACGCCGCGACGGTCTTAGCGCACTTTGCAATGGATTGGGTCTATGCGGGAATGCTGAAGTCACGCGACAAATTTTTTGCCGAGGATTACCCGGTGACTTCGTGTATTCGCGGCGGGTCAACTCTCGTCACGGACGAATACAAAGGCTACACGCCAATCAAGAAGATAATGAAGCACGAGATTATTAGCCACCAAAAACGCCAGTACGTTGACCCCGACAATCCGGCTATTCACACCAACACGATTGAGGGGTTCTGGAGCTTGGTCAAGCGCGCGTGGTACGGGACGCACCACCACTATCAAAAAAATACGCCCCGCTATACATAGCCGAGGCGTGTTGGAAGTACAACCATCGAAACACCGAGAATCTTTTCGATGTTTTCATGAAAGGAGCAATGGCCGGTTGAGGGTTAGCCGATCTTACTTTCTAGATAAGCAAGTTTGTCTTCAATTGTTCCAAATCCAAGGTATCAAGCAACACTTTGAAACGGTTTAATAGTTTTTTTGTTTGTTTTGTTAATATCAATACTAAAACAAGTATGAGTAAGATTGGACAAAGAATTAGAAGAACGGCAAGAAAAAATGGTGTAACGATCATATGCTTAATGACGCAGATGTTCAATCGTTCGTAATAAGACATCATTATTTCTTCTTGTTTTTTTATGGCGTTTTTTTTCAACCTTTCTGAAAAAGGTTCACGAATACCATTATCCGATTTTAACGCAAAAGCAAATAATACAAATCGGGTTAAATTAAGTTTATGCCCGAATCTTATATACGCATTTATGATTTCTCTTAACATAATATAAGCGTCGTTTTCAAAACTTACCGTACCTTTACGAGCTTCATCGAAAAGCTCTGCCCTTAACCAAAATAGTCTGTAGCGAAATTTATCAATGCGGTAATTTTTGTAAAGCGGGAAAAGCAAAAATGCGATCAGTACGATAGATGCCCAAGATGATAAGAATATCGCAACGTTAATCATTGTCTATCCTCCGGTCTTGTATCGCCTCGCTGAGTTAATTTACTACTGGAACGATTAGGATCTATTTGCGCTTCTAAACTCCGTATTCTTCCTTCAAAGAATTCCACAGTATCTTTGCGAAGTTTATTTTGATTTTTGCCATAAATTATAGCTCCGCCACCAAATATCCAAGCTATAATCTTTGAAACCTTTATATTACTGAGAAAGTTTACAGTAATCTTTGCCCACGTATTTTGTCCTGCTAATTCTTTAACAGCTAGAAAAAGAATGTAAAAAACAACTATTATTGTTGTGCACACACAAATTAAGTTTATGATGTCTGCAATTTTATTAATTTTGTGAAGTTTCAAAAATTCGTCATACTCGAGTGTATGATTATCGTCCGATTTCTTCAAGCTTATATCCTAGTCCGTTTTTGTGTGTGTTTCGTCGCACGATACAGTTTATCATACTACAGTTGTTGTTTGCAATGAAAATAGTAAAAGGAGTAAGAGTGAGGGAATATGACACATTCTGTCAAGGTTATTGTGCGCACTTCAGTGACGGAGGTCAGTAGCGTATGTCTCTATTGATGTCTCCCAAACCCTCCATCTTTCGCCATTCATTAACCATCTCTTCGGAGTGCTCCACCAGAATTTTGGATTGGCGGACATATGTGGTCATTTCGTCTGTTAGTTGCTGTAAATGGGCTAATCGTGCATTAGCCTCGTCTTGTTGGATTCGGTTCATAGCAATCCCGCCCGAACCCTTAGCTAAGGAATGAAACAGAAACGAAATTAGATAGCAGATTATAATCGGCGTTGTAACTATAACGTTGTTTTCCTTTATTATTAACCAGAGGACTATTAGGAAAAACAGCGACCCAATTACATTTAATGTTAGGGTTCGAAAAAGGGATTTAGATTGAAACAATAATGCAGACATGACGTACTCCTTATTAGTTGCTTCCCCTTGGCTTTAACCTCTTTAATTTAGCCTTATACTCACGGTACTCACGCACCCATTTTCTTAATGAACTATTGTGATGTTTCTGTTTTGCTTGACTCCACGAATCACGAATATATGCTCTCGCTTTGTTTGGAAACGTTGTTTTATACGTCGTCCATTCGCCAGTCTTCCAGTCAGCTGGCACATCATTGCCGCTAATATAGCGAGTTTCCCATTCAAATAAGGATTCAAAGGAGTCGTTTAGGTACCCAACTAACACTATAACACCAAAAATACCCCATACGGCTAACAATGTACGCATGTCAATAAACTCCTTTCTGGCTTTGTATTTGGCATTCTTGAAATCTCTTTGCCTTCTTGTGTTATTCCCCTGTTGGCTGTTGGCGCGAACACGTAAGGCAATTAAGGGTTCGCGGTATGCCCAATCCATTCGCATCTGCCCTTCGTCCCAATCATAACCAATACCGACGATTATTGTCAATTCATTTTCGTTGGAATTTTGTTATTGAAAATGCTATAATTTGAGGTAACATATTGTGGCAGTTAGTAACGGGGCGTCTTTACTAATATCATTCTTTGGACAGGTTGTTTCTGAAGGAGGAGTGCCGTAGGCAACTTGAAACAGCAAGGACTTATGAGGATAGGAGCGAACTTATGAGGATTGTACGAAAAACGCGGAATTTCTGGATAATTTCAACCCCGGTTATAATGCTGCTTGGCTTCGGCGGGATGGTTGAGGCACGCATCTCCGCTAGTACAAGACACCTGGATATATATATCAACACGACGTTGAAAGCGGAGGGGATTAAGCCGTCGAAGCAATCGAGCGATGCGGAATTTTTGAGGCGCGTCCATTTGGATTTGACTGGAAAGATTCCCACCGTTGAACAGGTGTTGAGCTTCCTCGAAGATGGATCCAAGAACAAACGCGAGAAAAAGATTGACGAGTTGCTCGGCAGCGAACCATATCTTGACAACTGGACACGGATTTGGTTGAACTGGTTGGTTGGGCGAGGTGGTATCGAACGCCGTATGGAGTTGTCGAGCTGGATACGTAACGCGTTGGCGCGAAATTTGTCATACGACCGGTTTGTTGCAGCACTGATCACGGCTGAAGGGAAGATCTCGGAGAACGGCGCCGGCGGCTTTTTGCTTCGATACGACCTTTCCCCGATAGACTTGACCGCTCACACGTCACGTTTGTTTCTTGGGCTGCCGATGCAGTGCGCCCAGTGCCACGACCATAAAACCGAGGTGTGGCTGCAGGAAGATTTCTATAGCATAGCTGCGTTTTTTGCAACTACAGAATATGAACGAATCTACCGGAAGGACGATGACGGCGAAGAAGAGGAAATCGATGTCGTTTTGAGGGATATTCCGCGCGGGTCAGTGTACATTCCGGACTCCGAAGAGGAAACTTCACCGCGCTTCCTTGATGGTGAACGGTACAAAGGTTCGCCTACGAAGCGGCGCCGTGCGTTGAGCCAATGGATGACGTCGAAAGAGAATCCGTATTTCAGCAACGCCATAGTCAACCGTATCTGGGCGCATTTTATGGGCAAAGGGTTTGTCGAGCCGCTTGACGGGTTTGGAGAAGAGTACCCCGCAATTCATCCGGAGTTGCTCGATTCGTTGGCGAATGACTTGGTGGCGCACAACTACGACCTGCAATATTTCATGCGGACGATTTTGAATTCCCAAGCCTATCAGCGAACTTCTGCGACGAACAAAAGCAACGCAGATGACGAAACACACTATTCGCACGCCTATGTCAAACCGCTGAAATCGGAACAGTTCTTCTATTCGATGATTGAAGCGACGGGCTTTGATCGTCTCCAGAAACGACGAGACCGCGACGCGCTTGAACGTATGAAACGTGACTACCTCGAACGCTTCATTTTCTTACTTGCCAACGGCGAAATGGAGGAACTTGAGGCGTTTAACGGCACCGTTCCGCAAGCGTTGATGATGATTAACGGGCCGCTGGTGAATGATAGCGGAGATCACAAAACTCGGGGCAGTTTAATCCATGATATTCTCAAACGGTGGCGCACCACAGCGGATCGGGTAGAGCAAATCTATCTTAGGACGCTCTCACGCCCCCCAACATCATCAGAACAATCTTATTTCAAACGTTACGAGAACTCGAGTCTGTATCGCGATAAGGAACTCCCGTATGAAGATCTCTATTGGGCGTTGCTGAATTCGGCGGAGTTCGCATTGAATCATTAGTAGACTTGCGGCGTTGAATTCGGACAAACCGTGAATTGCACAACAACAATTCGCAGTGCGTACCTTCCAGTTGAAGAAAGGATGAAGAAAAATGAACACGCAGTTGTGGATTCCAGAATATAAGAACACACAACACTTTGATAAAGAGATGTCACGACGCAGTTTTCTCAAATTTGGTACGAGCAGCTTTTTGGGGATGATAGCGATGCAGCATCTGCAACTGTCGGCATTCTCTGCAACGGATGCACTTCCCTCGCAAGCGGAACACTGCATTGTTCTATTCATGAGCGGCGGTCCCAGCCAATTGGACACCTTTGATCCGAAAGCGGGCACGGCGAACGGGGGACCTTTCAAGGCGATTTCGACAAGCGCGAAGGGCATTGAGTTCTCTGAGAATTTGCCGTTGTTAGCTGAACAAGCACATCACCTTTCCATTATCCGATCGATGGTTTCGCGTGAAGGGAATCATGAAAGGGCACGATTCCTCCTGCATACGGGCTATGCGCCAACGGGATCGGTGCAGCACCCGACATTGGGTTCAATTGCTTCGTATTACATGGATGACGAAGATTTTGAATTACCGAGCTGTGTTAACATCAACTCTCCAACGTTTACGGGCGGTTTTCTCGGTGCGGCGCACGATCCGTTCCTTGTCAGCAATCCGATGAAGCCGATTGAGGATCTCCGGTACCCGGCACAGATGGATCGTCATAGATTCCGACAACGTCTGAGAATGTTGAAGGATTTGGAAAAGGATTTCCTCAAAAAGCGAAACACGCGCAGCACGGAAGCCCATCAAGCTGTCTACAAGAAGGCGGATAAACTGATTAACTCGCCGCATGCGAAGGCGTTCAGTCTCAATGATGAGCCAACTGCCTTAAGAGAAGCGTACGGAATGAACCAATTCGGGCAAGGCTGCCTGATGGCGCGCCGGTTGGTTGAGGCGGGAGTGAAGTTCGTCGAGGTCTCGCTTGACGGTTGGGATACGCATCAAAATAACTTTGAATCGGTGAAGAACCTACTTGGCGTGGTCGATCCGGCTTTCTCGGCACTCGTAAAGGATCTCGCTGATCGCGATTTGCTGGACAAGACGGTCGTGTTATGGCTTGGGGAGTTTGGGCGAACACCGAAGATTAACGAGAATGACGGTCGAGATCACTTTCCGAATGGCTGGTCTGCGGTTCTCGCTGGCGGCGGATTTCGAGGCGGACAGGCAGTCGGTGCGACGGATGCAGAAGGTACAAAGGTTGTTGATCGTCAGGTGTCCGTACCCGACCTTTTTGCGTCGCTCTGCTTTGCACTTGGGATTGATTTCCACAGCGAAAATTATTCCAGAATGGGGCGTCCGATTCGGGTCGTCGACAACGGAACGGTCGTCAAAGAGTTGTTTGCATAAGACGTAACACCTCGCTGCAGTGCGCGCGGAGTTATTGCCCACACGGCTCTGCTTTCTTCGTTTCCCGCTGTGTGCGTTTCCAAGAGCGAATTTAGAGGACCGAACCATAAGAAATCTCAGACAGCAACACATGAGATACGGAGGGCACATCCATGAAAATCCTAGTGACTGGATCAACGGGACTCATCGGTTCGGCGCTGGTTAACTTCCTTGCCGACCAGGGACACGAGATCAAAAGACTCGTCCGAACCCAGCCCACGTCCGGAGAAGATGAGATACACTGGTCGCCTGATTCGGGAAGTATCGAAAAGGCGAGTCTCGAAGGTCTAGATGCGGTCGTGCATCTCGCCGGGGAAAACCTCGCCACCGGAAGATGGACGGCTGATAAAAAAGCCCGAATTCGTGACAGCCGCGTCAAGGGAACTCGTTTGCTCTGCGAAGCTCTCTCCCATCTTACACAGCCGCCCAAGGCATTGGTGTGCTCGTCGGCTATCGGCTACTACGGCAATCGCGGCGATGCGGTTGTCAATGAGGGCGCTTTTTCGGGTTCAGGGTTTCTCGCCGACGTTTGCCACGAATGGGAGGCAGCCACGGGATCGGCGTCAGAAGCAGGGATCCGCGTGGTAAACCTTCGTATCGGAGTTGTACTTAGTCTAGCCGGGGGCGCCTTGGCAAGGATGCTTCCCCCATTCAGAATGGGGTTTGGCGGCAAATTGGGGAATGGGAAACAATACATCAGTTGGATCGCGTTAGATGACGCCGTTGGCGTAATCAATCACGTTCTCACTCAAGACGGTTTGCACGGTCCCGTGAATACAGTTACGCCCCAAGCGGTCACAAACAGTGAGTTCACAAAAACTTTGGGGCGTGTGTTGAAACGCCCAACCCTGTTTGGCATGCCCGCCTTTATGGTTCGTTCTGTCTTCGGAGAGATGGCGGACGAAACGCTGCTGGCGAGCACCCGGGTGGAGCCCACTCGACTAGTTGAAACAGCCTACGAGTATCACTATCCTGAACTCGAAGGCACACTGCGACACCTTCTAGGAAAATGAACGGTGCTGAAGGATCAGTGCTAGGTCTAAAATCCTCGTCGCAGTGCCGCTTAGCCAGATGACAGGTCGCCCATCCGCGTCACAGAGAACTTCGGCAAATTCCCCCTGCGTTGACTTACTTTGATTAACTTACCACGATACCCGCTGATCGAAGGATTTGTAAGGACCGTGAGGTTTTCCCACAAATTTAGCGGAGGCAGGGGAACAAGTTCTCCTTGCTCCCTGCCGTGTCTTGTCTTCAGCGCTTAGTTACAAATTGCGCACACCCACCTAAGACATCCCGATGATCTCTCTCGCTTCATCAGGTGAGGCGATCTCTCTTCCAATTTCCCGCGCCATGCGGACCGCTTTCTCCACCAAAGCCGCATTAGTTTTGGCGAGTGTACCGTCTTCTAAATAGGGACAGTCCTCCATGCCGACGCGAACATTTCCTCCGAGTAGGATAGCCTGGTTGACGATTTGCCAGTAGACCGGCGGATCCATACAACTCATGTTCCAATTCACGCGCGGCGGCAAATTGTTGACCATGTACAGCATCGCTTCAGCTTTCGGCGGTGTCCACGAACCGCCGGGCCAACTGATAAATAGCGTAACCCAGAGCGGATCAGGCAGAAGTCCATCATCCTCCCGCAGTTTTTGGATGTTCCAGAAGGCGCCGGTATGGAACGCTTCGATCTCCAGCTTGACATTGTGCTCATTTGCTAGACGGGCGTACTCTTTGAGTTCCGACACGGGGTGAACCGCATATATCTCATTCGGAGGATAGGCTGGATCGGGATGAAAATACTCGTCGTGTGCGTTAAAAGCAATTGCACTCATGTCAGCGTTGATTGTATCCCATAGCTCTATCTTGTGCTCCAGGCGCATACTGGCTAGCCCGAGCTGCACAATCGGGTTGCTACCACCAGCCCGCATTCCATCCACAATCTCGACCCACCCTTCAACGATGGGCAGTTGTAGTTTTCGACCATCTGGTTGAATCTCCGGGTCACTGGTATAGGAACCGTGTGTGTGCGCGATAGCCGCCCCGGCATTGATAGAGCGTACATACTCCGCGGCAACGCCCTTGGTATCGCTAGGTTTTGGACCGTAGGGGTTGCCGGGATACGATAGATCGGAATCACACGTGACGGTGATGATAAGTTTTTCCAATTTGCTGTTCCTTTCTGGTAATAGATATTAACATTGATTTCTTCTTTTCAAACAGAATGAGGATGGCGCAAGTTCAATAAAAGGTTGGTATCAGACCGTGAGGAAGACGCATTGCTCCATTCTCGATTCCATTATACCATATTCACGCCCAATCTTCCAAACGTTGTGTACAGAAGCCCTTTAGTTCCCGGACGGGCGATGAACGCGACATCACCACCTCAACAAGCTTGGCACTCATTTTTTGTTTGACTTTTAAGGGAGTCGTGCTATACTTTGTGGTTATATTCCTGTGGTCAAAGCTGTTTAACGAAATTCTAAATGGAGAACCTTTTTAGAGAGAAATATGATGGAAATCAACGAAATCAAAGGCCGATTGGCGGACGAAGGCTACTGCATCTTGGAAAACCTATTGTCACCCGAAGAGGCAGAGCGTTTGGATAGTCTTGCACGCACGATAATGGATTCGATGGGGAACGCCTACATCAGTCTGGAGGGCTCGCTCAACCATATTCCGGAACTCGCCCAGTTGTGCATACACCCGCTAATTCTCGACATCGCCGAGGCAGTACTTGGAGAAGGGTTAATAATCGCAAATAACGCCGCCATGAAATGGTGTAAGCCCGGAACTCCAGAACAAGGACTACACGCCGACTGGCCGACACCTGGTGCCTTGCGCACAGGACCTGGTTCTCCTATACCGCCCTGGAACGGGCTTCAGGTCTTTTGGATGCTCACGGACGGCACCCCAGAAAATGGTGCAACACGAATTGTGCCTTTCAGTCATCATACGCAACGCGCACCGAGCCGAGACAGCTATCCGCAGGAAATCCCGGTGACCGGTAAAAAGGGGTCCGCATTTGTTTACCACAACGGACTCTGGCATCGAACCGGCGCAAACACGACGACCGACCAGCATCGCATGTTCGCGAATATATATTACACGCCTGTGTGCCTATATCGACCGCCCACGACGTGGCCTCTCGTTAAGCGAGAGATTTATGAAACCTTTCCGCCTCGCCTGCAGGAGTTGCTAGTGCACTCCGTCGAACCCGCATGAATGCCTAATACGTGCGGTTAAATGCGTTCTTCACAGTTCCACTGCAACCCTTGAATGCAATGTATCTCACCATCTGCGAAAATTCGCCCACTGACGGATGCCTTTCTGATCACTCATCTGTTTGGCAGATAAAGCTGAAGAATCAATAACTGAACCATTACCGCCTTAGCAGATATGGTATTTTGGCACGGATGGCAACACGCCTTCAGGTAAATACGATTTTGTTAGCGTTGTGCTTCATGAGATTGGTCACGGTCTTGGTATTACTAGCGCAAGGAGAATTATTGAAAGTTTTTTCGGTAACGAAGGCGCTCTTAGGATTGGGGAAGGTCATTTTCCTACGGTTTACGATACTTTTGTCGTAAATGGAGCAGGAACAGTGATTACGAATTTTGCTGATCCTTCGACCACTCTTCTAGAGCAGTTCACCGGTAACAGCCTCTATTGGAATGGGTCAAATGGGAAACTTGCGAATAGTGGAACTCGTCCCAAACTTTTCGCACCCACTTGGTGGATTCAAGGGTCGAGCTACGTCCACTTAGACGAGGAGACGTATCGGTCGGGCGACTTGAACTCTTTAATGACGCCGTATTTAGATAGGGCAGAAGCCATTCACAATCCTGGTCCGATCGCACTCGGCATACTCGAGGATATGGGGTGGACAATCAACGAAGCGCCCGTGTTTGTCGAGGATAGCACCACTCGCTCCGTGACGGAGAATACGGCTGCGGACGTAGATATCGGTAGCGCGGTGACTGCTACGGATGCCAACAATACCGATACGGATGATAACACCATCGACACATTGACATACCTCCTTAGCGGTACTGATGCAGCATCGTTTGACATTGACCCCTTGACTGGGCAGTTGAAGACGGGGGCGGCGCTCGACTACGAAGTCAAATCCTCCTATACGGTCACGGTCATCGCCTCCGATGGCAGCCTCACAGACTCTACCACAGTTATTGTCGATGTCGCCGACGTAGATGAAACTCCCACGAACAGCGTGCCTGTGTTCTCCGAAGGCAGCGCTACTAGCCGTACTGTGGCGGAGAATACAACTGCAGGTACAAACATCGGTGGTGCGGTAGCAGCTACAGATGCGGACAACGATACCCTAACCTACACGCTGAGCGGTACCGACGCATCTTCGTTTGACATTGACCGCACATCTAGTCAGTTGAAAACCAAGGCGGCACTCGACTATGAAACCAAAATCGCCTATACCGTAACAATCAGTGTTTCCGATGATGTTGACACTGCTTCCATTACGGTCACAGTAGGTGTCAGCGACGTAAACGAAGCCGCGCCGGTGTTCTCGGAGGGCACCACCACCGCCCGCGCAGTGGCGGAGAACACAGGAGCAAGGGAAAACATCGGTAGTGAAGTGGCAGCTACGGATGCCGACAACGATACCCTAACCTACACACTGAGCGGCACGGACGCCTATTCGTTTGACATTGACCGCACATCTGGACAGTTGAAAACGAGAGCAACTCTCGACTACGAAACGAAAGCTGTCTACACAGTAATGGTCACCGCCTCCGATGGCAGTCTTGAAAACCAAACGACGGTCACTATCAACGTCACCGACGTAGACGAAGCGCCTGCGAACAGTGCACCGGAGTTCTCCGATGGCAGTACAGCTAGTCGTACAGTCGCGGAGAATACGGCGGCGACTGTGAATATCGGCAATGCGGTATTTGCCACTGACCCTGATAACGATACATTAACCTACACCCTCAGTGGCACCGATGCCGCTTCGTTTGACATTGACGGCACATCGGGGCAGTTGAAGACGAAAGGGGCACTCGACTACGAAACGAAAGCTGTCTACACAGTAATGGTCACCGCCTCCGATGGTAGTCTTGAAGACCAAACGACGGTCACTATCACTGTCACCGACGTAGACGAAGTTCCGGTGTTATCAATTTGTCAAGTTGGAGACGTTCTCGGACCTGGGGAGAGTTGCACTTACCCTGACACCGATACCGAGTTTTCTGTGCTTGATGATGGAGGAGCGAGGTTGGACAACCCCGAATTACCCTCGTGGTTCAACCAAATTTCCTTTGGAGATTCGCTGAACGTAACTGCAACTGTCAATGATGTGCCCTATCATTTTGTTGCCGAAGCAATTTCCGGTGGCTCATGGAGGATAGATGAACTTGGAGAAATCACCGTTCCGCCGGTAGACCCAGCCAACTTGAGCGTAACTGCTTCACCAACCTTAACAGAAGCGACGCTCAATGGGGGCGTGGTAACTCTGACGCTGAGCGGCAGTGCTTACTCACGATTCAGTTTCAATGCCGTGACAGTATCAGGCATTACCGGCGTAACAGCGTCCGATGTCGAGCGTGTCAGTGATACGGAGGTAAATGTTCAGCTTGCATTCAACGGAAACATAGATACCGATGGTACACTGACCTTCACGGTCGGAGCGAATGCAATAGCAGGCTACGACGGTGCCGCACTCACTGCGAGAGTATCCGTCACCGCGCTAGCGGAATCGGTGGTCGCTTCAACATCCCCTCCGTTGACAGAGCGAACACTGAATGGGAGTGTAGTTACGCTGACACTTAACGGCGGTACTTACCAGCCTCAGACCACTGTCAGAAATAATGTGACAGTGTCGGGAATTGCCGGTGTTACTGTCGGAACGTTCGATGTGGATCGTGTAAGCGACACGCAGGTGACGATTGAACTCACATTTGACGGTACTGACTTCGATTCCAACACCACATTGACCTTTACGGTTGGAGCCGATGCGATAGCCGGCTACGACGGTGCTGCGCTCACCGCAGGAATACCTGTCACCGCAATGGTAGAATCGGTCGTCGCCTCAACGCCCGCTGCATTGACAGAGGCGACGCTGAATGAGAGCGTGGTTTCACTCACACTGAACGGCGGCATTTACGAGCGTCAGACTACCGTTAGAAATAACGTGACGGTATCAGGTATTACTGGCGTAACAGTTGGGTCATTCGATGTGGAGCGTGCGAACGATACGGTGGTGACGCTTGAACTGACATTTGACGGTACGGACCTTGTCACCGATACCAACCTGACCTTTACGATCGGGGCGGGTGCAATAGTGGGTTACAGCGGTTCCGCCCTCTCAGCACAAATACCAGTCTCTGCCACATCGAACAGTGCACCGGTGTTTTCCGATGGGAGTAGCACTACCCGTACAGTGGCGGAGAATACGGGGACAGGGGTGAATATCGGGAATGCGGTACTTGCCACGGACCCCGACAACGACACATTAACCTACACCCTAAGCGGCACCGATGCCTCTTCGTTTGACATTAACCGTACATCGGGGCAGTTGACAACGAGAGCAGCACTCCACTATGAAAGCAAAACTTCCTATACGGTAGTGATTGCTGCCTCCGATGGCAGTCTTGAGGATTCAATAACAGTTACTATCAATGTCACCGACGTAGACGAAGCGCTCACGAACAACGCACCGGTGTTCGCCGAAGGCACCACCACTGCCCGCTCAGTGGCGGAGAATACGGGGACAGGCGTAAACATCGGTAGCACAGTGACGGCTACGGATGCGGACAATGATACCCTAACCTACACCCTAAGTGGTACTGACGCAGCAGCGTTTGATATTGACCGTACAACTGGGCAGTTGAAAACAAGGGCAGCACTTGATTATGAAACCAAACGCGCTTATACCGTTACGGTCATCGCATCCGACGGAAGTCTCACCGCCTCCATCACTGTCACTATCACCATCAGCAACGCAAACGATGCACCGGTCTTCACCGCGGGCGGTAGTACTAGCCGTACAGTGGCGGAGAATACCGCGCTGAGTGTGAATATCGGTAGTGCGGTGGCGGCTACGGATGCGGACAACGATACCCTAACCTATACCCTCAACGGCATTGATGCCTCTTCGTTTGATATTGACCGCACATCCGGGCAGTTGAAGACGAGAGCGGCACTCGACTACGAAACCAAAACTTCCTACATGGAAACGATTACCGTCTCCGATGGCAGTCTCACGGACACTATCACGGTTACTATCAATGTCACCAACGTACCTGAAACTCCCATGAATAGGGCGCCGGTGTTCTCCGAGGGCAATACCGCCACCCGTACATTGGCGGAGAATACGGTGGCAGGCGTGAATATCGGCAATGCGGTACTCGCCACGGACCCCGACAACGACACCTTAACCTACACCCTCAGCGGTACTGATGCGGCATCGTTTGACATTGAACGCACGTCCGGGCAGCTGAGGACGAGAGCAGCACTCGACTACGAGTCCAAAACTTCCTATATCGTAACGATGACTGTCTCCGACGGCAGTCTCACGGATTCCATCACTGCCACTATCAATGTCAGCAATCTAGACGATCAAGCGAGCCCGACGATAACGTTAGAATCACCTCCTTTAACGGAGAGGACGTTGAATGGGAGAGTGGTTACACTGACGTTGAGCAATCGAATCTATGAACGCTGGCTGAGCGACCTTGTGACAGTATCGGGAATTGACGGGGTAACCATTAGGCCCTTCGATGTCGAGCGTGTGAGCGATACGGTGGTGACAGTCGAATTAAGTTTCGACGGTACGGACTTCGATACCGGTGCCACCCTCACATTTACGGTCGGGGCGGGTGTGATTGCAAGTTACAACGGTCCTGCACTGACGGATTCCTTACCCGTCGCTGCGAGTCAGGAATCGGTGGTTGCCTCACCTAAGTCCCTGTCAGAGGCAACACTGAATGGGAGCGTTGTAACACTGACATTAAGCGGCGGTGTCTACGAGTCACGGTTCACTGTCGGTAATTACGTGACGGTATCGGGTATTCCTGGCGTTACGTTTCGCAGCTTCGATGTAGATCGGGTCAGTGATACGGTGGTTACTGTTGAAATGAGGTTCGACGGAACGGACTTTGACACCGATGCCACGCTCACCTTTTCGGTCGGGGCGGGCGCAATCGAAAACTATAGCGGACCCGCGTTCACCGTGGCAATACCTGTCGCCGCGGTGGTGGAAGAAACACCAAGAATGACTGCATCATCGCCACAACCGCTCACAGAGACAACCCTGGATGAGAGCATGGTCACACTCACGCTGTCCTCCGGTGCTTATGCGCAATCCAGTTTCGACGTCAGCAGTGCTGTGACGGTATCGGGGATTAATGGTGTTTCGCTTCGCAGGTTCGATGTGGAACGGGTCAGCGATACTGTGGTAACGGCTGAACTAACATTCGACGGTACAGACTTCGACACTGATGCTACCCTCACCTTCTCGGTCGAGGCGGGCGCAATAGAAAGCTATAATGGTCCCGCATTAACCGCGGCAATAGCAGTGATCGCGGTGGAGGAGGAAAATCCAACATTAACCGTATCATCTCCACAACCGCTTACAGAGGGGACCCTGGATGGAAGCGAAGTTTCATTGACGCTAAGCAACGGAATTTACGCGCAATCTAGCTTCGACATCAGCCGTGCTGTCACGGTAGACGGCATCGACGGCGTAACTGTTGGAACATTCGGAGTAGACCGTGTGAGCGACACGGAGGTGAGCGTTGAACTTGAATTCAACGGCAACATTGACACCGATGCCACACTCACATTCTCCGTCGGCGCCGATGCAATAACCGGGTACAATGGCCCCGCACTGCTTACACAAGTATCTGTCACCGGTGGACAGGAATCAGTAACCGCGTCAACAGAGGCGCCGTTGACAGAGGCAACTCTTAATGGCAGCGTGGTCACACTCACCCTAAGCGGCGGTGTTTACGAGCAATCTACCTTCGATCTCAGAAGTGATGTGACAGTAGACGGCATTGACGGTGTCACGATTCACTGGTTTGATTTAGACCGCGTCAGCGATACGGAGGTTACCGTTGAGCTGACATTCGTCGGCAACATTGACACCGATGCCACACTCACATTCTCCGTCGGCGCCGATGCAATAACAGGATACAACGGACCCGCTCTGCTGGCACAACTACCCGTCACCGCTGGACAGGAATCGGTAACTGCATCAACAGAGGCGCCCTTGGCAGAAACTACCCTTGATGGCAGCGTGGTCACACTCACACTTAACGGGGCTAAATACGCACGTTCTATCTTTAACATCAGAGATGCTGTGACGGTAGCCGGATTTGACGGTGTAACAATACCTTGGCACCAACCAGACCGAGAGAGCGATACCGTAATCACCGTTGAACTTGAATTCAACGGTGACATCGACACCGATGCCACACTCACCTTCTCCGTCGGCGCCGATGCATTAGCGGGATACAACGGACCCGCACTCACAGCGCAACTACCCGTCACCGCTGGGCAGGAATCGGTAATCGCATCAACAGAAACCCCGTTGACAGAAGCAACGCTGGCTGGAAGTGTGGTTACACTGACGCTAAGCGACGGTGTTTACGCACAATCGATCTTCGATATTAGAGATGCTGTCACCGTATCCGGCATTGACGGTGTAACAATTCCTTGGCACCAACCAGACCGAGAGAGCGATACCGTAATCACCGTTGAACTTGAATTTAGCGGTGACTTCGACACCGAAGCCACCCTTACCTTTTCCGTCGGCGCCGATGCATTAGCGGGATACAACGGACCCGCACTCACAGCACAACTACCCGTCACCGCTGGGCAGGAATCGGTAACCGCATCAATAGAAACCCCGTTGACAGAAGCAACCCTTAATGAGAGTGTGGTCACACTCACGCTTAACGGAGCTATATACGCACGTTCTATCTTTGATATCAGAGATGCCGTGACGGTAGCCGGCATTGACGGTGTAACAATCCCTTGGCACCAACCAGACCGAGAGAGCGACACCCAAATCTCCGTTGAACTTGAATTCGACGGCAACGACTTCGACGCCGATGCGACACTAACCTTTACTGTGAAAGCAGAAGCAATAGCCAGTTATAATGGTCCTGGATTCACTGTCCAAATACCCGTCACCGCGAACACGGAATCGGTGGTTGCCTCTTCTGCGTCACCATTGACAGAGGCAACCCTAAATGAGAGCGTGGTCACACTCACACTTAACGGAGCTATATACGCACGTTCTATCTTTGACATCAGAGATGCTGTGACGGTAGCCGGCATTGACGGTGTAACAATCCCTTGGCACCAACCAGACCGGGAGAGCGACACCCAAATCTCCGTTGAACTTGAATTCGACGGCAACATATCCACAGATGCGACACTCACGTTCACCGTGGGCGCCGATGCCATAGCAGACTACAACGGGGCCGCACTCACAGCAGAAATATCCGTCACCGCGGGGCCGGAAGGGGATGCAAACCAAGATGGTGTGGTGGACATCCAAGATTTAGTGTCGGTTGCTTCAAATTTCCAACAGACGGGACAGAATAACGCTGATGTCAACGGGGATGGCATCGTAGATGTTAAGGACCTGCTCATAGTTGCCGGTGTGCTAGAGAACACGGCAGCCGCACCGTCCCTACATTCACAGTCACTGACAATGCTGACTGCCGCCGATATACAGGGTTGGTTGGCTCAAGCACGGCAGTTAAACCTGACAGATGCAGCATCGCAAAGGGGCATTCTCTTCTTAGAGCAACTTCTCGCAACGCTGGCACCGAAAGAGACAGCGCTCATGCCAAACTACCCGAATCCATTCAATCCGGAGACGTGGATACCGTATCGGTTGGCGGAGGACGCTTTTGTAACGCTGACCATCTATGACCAGAGCGGTCAGCTTGTCCGTACACTTGAGATTGGGCATCGGATTGCGGCGTTTTACGAGACTCGCTCGAAAGCAATCCACTGGGATGGTCGTAACGAGTTCGGCGAACAGGTGGCAAGCGGTGTGTATTTCTATCACCTGTCCGCAGGCACCTATTCCGCCACACGGAAGATGTTGGTTCTGAAATAGTATCAAATGACCAGATGATGACTGCTCTTGACATCTTTAATTCCAGACGGTTGATTCTGTTGGCTGGAACGTTTCTTGGTTTACTCATGGGGCCATCTAATACAAACCATTTGTAACCTTTTACCTGTAAGGGCGCGACTTCGTGTCTTGCACCGACAAGGAACACCCTGAAGAGAAGACAAGCATGAACCGAAAACCCGCAGTTGTAGTTTTAGCAACTGCTTCGCTTGTCACATCACTTGTTCTTGCGGGATGTGGAGCTTCTGAAGACGATAACAACCAACCAACGATTGAACCGATATCCGATAAAACACTTAATCAAGGTGACAAGAAGACTGTGGATGTCAACATCACCGATGCCGATGTTGATGACACGCACATTATCAGTGCATTCACTGACAATACGACCGTTGCTGCTGTCTCAGTTGATGAGGCATCTATTACCATCACGGGTAAAGCAGTAGGGATAGCGACACTCACAGTGTTCGTCTCCGACGACAGCGGACAGGACAACGCAGCGGCAACACCGGTGACGTTTAAGGCTACAGTCAATGAACCAGGGCAATCAGTGCGGATTGGGATTGGGCTCAATCAACCGCCCTCCTCCTCTGTTGACAAGGGGGCTTGCACTGTCGGAATGACATTGCAACCTGGAGAGGGTTGTAGCTACGATAGTAATGAGTTTTTCGCGAAAATTATCTTTTTTGTGCGTCAGGATAGCACCGTGTGTCGCGAGCAAGTACCTGATTTGGGAGGCTTTGGAGAAGAGTTTCCGATACCAGAGAATCTTCAGCCACGCAACTTAAAGCTTTGTGTAGAGTGGAACATAGAACGTGATGATTTCTTCGAAACCGAATTTGCTGCCAGCAAAAATCCGGATGGGAGTTGGACTATTGATAACGTCCCATAGCGTTCCACGGCTGAGATTCAGATAGATTCATTCTCTAACCACACATCACCCGTCGTAGGCGGGGATCAAGCGAACGGATAGTGAGTACGATAGAGATTCTCTTACCCCGCCGCGCGGCTAGCTTCCAATCAACGGTAGGTTCAAGCCATGGATACATCAGCCCGATTGCACTCGCAATCAAAACTGACAAAAAGGAGTTTATCATGAAAACGCAAATTATGAATCGAAACTGTTTCATGTTCATCTTAGTTGCCCTCTTGATGGGTTTTGGCGTGCAAGGTAGCTACGCGCAGACAATAACTGCCTCAACTCCACAACCCTTGACGGAGGCAAATCTACATGGGAGCGTTGTCACTCTCACACTCAGCGGTGGCACTTACGAACGCTCTCACTTCAGAATCGAAAATGCCGTAATGATATCCGGCATTGATGGTGTCACCTTTGACGGTTTCTTTGGCGTAGATCGCGCAAGCGACACCGAAGTGACAATTGAACTTGAATATGCCGGTAACATAGACGCTGATGGCACCCTTGCCTTTACCGTAGGGGCAGGTGCAATCGCAGGATACAATGGAAACGCACTCACTGCGACAGTACCTGTCATTGCGCTGGAGGAATCGCTCGATGCGTCAACAGCATTACCCTTGACAGAGGCAACACTGCACGGAAGCATAATCACACTCACACTCAGCGGACGTCACTTTGCTGATGAGTGGGATATCGGAGACGCAGTATCAATATCCGGCATTGATGGTGTCACTTTTGAACGGTGGGAGATAGACCGTGTGAGCGACACAAAGGTGACCATTGAACTAACATTCCTCGGGGACTTTGACACAGATGCAACTCTCACCCTCACCGTTGGTGCCGATGCCATAGGGGGATACGATGAAGACTTTACCTTTCAATTCCCTGTCACTGCAGTTGAGGAATCGCTCGAAGCATCAACGGAGTCCCCCTTGACAGAGGCAACACTGCACGGAAGCATAATCACACTCACACTCAGCGGACGTCACTTTGCTGATGAGTGGGATATCGGAGACGCAGTATCAATATCCGGCATTGATGGTGTCACTTTTGAACGGTGGGAGATAGACCGTGTGAGCGACACAAAGGTGACCATTGAACTAACATTCCTCGGGGACTTTGACACAGATGCAACTCTCACCCTCACCGTTGGTGCCGATGCCATAGGGGGATACGATGAAGACTTTACCTTTCAATTCCCTGTCACTGCAGTTGAGGAATCGCTCGAAGCATCAACGGAGTCCCCCTTGACAGAGGCAACACTGCACGGAAGCATAATCACACTCACACTCAGCGGACGTCACTTTGTTGATGAATGGGATATCGGAGACGCAGTGTCGATATCGGGTATTGACGGCGTCACCATTGCCGATTTTTCTGGTATAGACCGCGTAAGCGACACCGTGACAACCCTTGCACTGTCATTTGAGGATAACATAGATGCTGACGGCACCCTTACCCTAACCGTCGGTGCCGACGCTATATCATACAATCAAGACTTTACCTTTCAATTCCCTGTCACTGCAGTTGAGGAATCGCTCGAAGCATCAACGGAGTCCCCCTTGACAGAGGCAACACTGCACGGAAGCATAATCACACTCACACTCAGCGGACGTCACTTTGTTGATGAATGGGATATCGGAGACGCAGTGTCGATATCGGGTATTGACGGCGTCACCATTGCCGATTTTTCTGGTATAGACCGCGTAAGCGACACCGTGACAACCCTTGCACTGTCATTTGAGGATAACATAGATGCTGACGGCACCCTTACCCTAACCGTCGGTGCCGACGCTATATCATACAATCAAGACTTTACCTTTCAATTCCCTGTCACTGCAGTTGAGGAATCACTGGTTGTATCTGCGGGTTTCTCCTTGACAGAGGCAAGCCTGCATGGGAGCCCCGTTACACTCACACTCGCTGGTCGTCGGTTCGCCTACGAATGGGAAATCGCAGACGCAGTGTCAGTATCCGGCATTGAGGGGGTTTCTTTTGAACCGAGGGAGGTAGAGCGTGTAAGTGACACAGAGGCGAGGATTATACTGACATTTTCCGGTAGTCTTGAAACAGATGCGACCCTCACCTTCACCGTCGATGCGGATGCCATTTTAGGCTATAATCAGGGGGTCACGGCACAATTTTCTGTCACCGCGATAGAGAAATCGAATGCCACAGTGAGTATTTCGCCTGCATCCGTAGTATCCCCTGATGTCGGAGAGGAGTTAACATTCAGCCTCAATATTGCAGGTGGAGAAAACGTCGCAGGCTTTCAAGCGGTTGTGTCGTTTGAAGAGTCTCTCCGCTATGTAGAAAGCGCCAATGGAGACTATCTTCCAGCGGACGCGTTCTTTGAAAGCCTTGCCACCACTTACTACACAGTGGATCCGTCCTTTGGGAGAGACGTTTACGCTGCCCACGTGGCGGTCACCGGAACCACATTCGACGAGGCGGGTAACGGTAGCGGCACACTTGCCACCCTCACGTTCAAGGTCGTTGACTTCAAAGCATCCACACTGACCCTATCCCAAGTCTACCTTGTAGATTCAGATGGGAAACGTTGGGAAGCTACCACCGAAAATGGGATGGTGACTATACCACCAGAACCGGAAGAAGAAACCGTGGGAGATATCAACCGTGATGGCGTGGTGGACATCCTAGATTTGACAATCGTTAGCGTCCGTTTCGGTAAGAGGGGACAAAACAGCGCGGATCTCAACGGGGATGGTCTAGTAGATATCGTTGACCTCGTCCTCGTTGCCAGCGAGTTTGGTGGGGAGGCAGCCGCACCTTCCTTATATCCGCAGGCTTTGGAATTGCTCACCGCCGCCGATGTACAAGGTTGGCTCTCCCAAGCACAGCAGCTGGCACTGACAGATCCTACCTACCTGCGCGGGATTAACGTGCTAGAACAACTCTTAGCGGCATTGACACCGAAGGAGACGATACTCTTGCCCAACTATCCGAATCCGTTCAACCCCGAGACGTGGATACCGTATCATTTATCCAACGACGCCAATGTAAAAATCTCGATTTACGACACAAGAGGAGAGTTACTACGCTGGCTGGATTTAGGTCATCAGATAGCGGGCTATTATGCAGATCGAGGAAAGGCAGCCTACTGGGATGGTCGGAACGAGTTCGGCGAACAGGTGGCAAGCGGAGTGTATTTCTATCACCTATCTGCAGGCGATTATTCCGCTACACGGAAGATGCTCATTTTAAAATAGTATCATATGACCAGATGATGGCTGCACTGGTTGGGGATTCATATTGACCTCCATGAGCCGATTGTAGGTGCTGATACCATCTTCTTTTTAGGTTACCCATGGGGTCATTTGATACAAACTATAAGTAGCGAAAGATTACCAAAAAGGAAGACAGGCATTGGTCGCCTGGGTTCCTGCCGCACCTTGTTCAAAAATCTAAAGGTTATTCTAACTTTAATGGAAAACAAAAATGTCTCAACCAGCAATCTGCCGTCCGTTTTTGTGGTTACTTAGCCTTTGTGCAGTTCTTATTATCGGTATCGTCAGTTGTGGTGGTGATGAGGATGATGATAATGAGTGGGTTGGCACATGGGCAATGGAAACCGTTGACGGTGAGAGTCTTGAACAAGCCTTCGACGAAGAAGGAGTAAATGCTTCCATTGTCACCTACAGCTGGACGTTTAATAACGATGGAACGATGGAAGTGGAATTCGCTATGAAGGTTGAAGTGAAAGAGGAGGGCTTAGAATTATCAGGGCAAGGTTCAATGAAAATGACGGGTACTTATTCCCTATCTGGCTCCAGCTATACACTCACACCTATGGAAGCAGAAGGAACCGGTATATTTAAAGAAGACCCATTCGGTCCTACAGACGAAGAAACCGGTACATGGTCTAGAAAAGGCAACACCCTCACACTAATCAGCGATGCCGGTCATGTCATTGTCTTCAAAAAGAAATAAAGCTTTATCAGGTCATTGTCAAGACGCTCAATGAATTGCACAACTGCTTAACCAATCCGAAAGGACGACCTAATTCATGAAAAGACAACTTTCGCGCTTCACGCCGTTTTCCATAATGGTTTGCCTCATCCTCTCCGCACTCAACCTAGCCCTTGCCTCTCCCCCGCCGCTAGGAGAAAACGGGGTACATTTTTGCGGAGTTACGGAATGGCAACCGGATAACCGTCGCTATGCCCGATCCTTTGCAGCTAATTTGAACGTTGGTGAACCCCGCACGGTGCGGATGATCTACTTTCTGCCCAACGACCGCCCGTATCGTGCTGAAGTGGTTCAGCATATGAAAGATGAAATTCGCAGCATTCAGACCTTTTATGCTGAACAGATGGAGGTGCACGGCTACGGACAAGGAACGTTCCGTATTGAAACTGACGCACAGGGTCAGCCAATTGTGCATCGAATGGACGGACAGCATCCCGATAGTCACTATCTCAATGACACTTTAGGGAGTGTGATTGACGAGGTTCAAAGTACGTTTGACCTGTCTGCGAACATTTATCTCACCGTCATTGATAATAGTGCAGATCTAATTATTGATATGAGTTCGGGTAAGGATGGGCAAGGAAGAGGAGAACGAATCCAAAAAAACGGCGGATATGCGTTAGTTTCTGGTGGATTTGGCTTTAACGTGACGGCACATGAACTGGGACACGCCTTCGGGTTGCGGCACGATTATCGGGACCGTGTGTACCTCATGTCATATGGTGGTTCATCTCAACCGCGCTTATCTGCGTGCAATGCCGAATTCCTGTCCGTACATCCCTACTTCAATGCTGCTATTCCAATTGAGGAGGGATCACTGCCCACCATAGAACTCATTTCGTCGCTTAAATATCCCGCAGGGTCAAATAGTGTCTTTGTCCAACTGAAACTTAGTGACGCGGAAGGACTGCATCAGGTATTCCTATTGGCTGAGGAACGAGGGGGCGGATATTACGAGGTATGGGAATGCCGTGGCGCGGCGGGCAGAAAAGATGACGAGGTTGAATTCAATTATGACGGCTACAGTCCCTCTCATGCCGATTGGGGCAGGATAAGGCGACTTTCCGATCAGGACGAATACCAAATTGCGGTCATGGCAATTGATATGGCTGGAAATGTCAACACACGGCATTTTGAACTTTCGGAAGAGTACACACCTGAAGGGCGTCGTGCGTCAACAATTGAGATAATCACCGGGGATAACCAACAAGACGTATCCCGTGCGTTACTGCCAACCCCTTTAGTTGTCGAGGTGAGAGACCAGCACGGTCAGCCGTTACCGGATGCACTGATTCAATTTGGGGTTATTGAAGGCGATGCGAGGCTCAGCGGAAAATTCTATGTTGCGAATACAATGACTAACGCCTATGGCAGGGCAGAGCAGACGCTTACCCTCGGCTCCAATCCGGGAACAAATATCATTCGCGTATCGGCTCCTAACGCTCCGGAGTGTCAGCCTGTGACTTTTTCTGCAATAGCAGTCGGGGTTCCCGCTGTGCCAATTATGGATGGTGATTCTCAGACGTGGTCCCTACCCAACGGTGCGGCCACACGTTTGGGGAACGGATCGATTAATGATCAAACCGACAGAACAGTGTCCTTTTCACCGGATGGTCAACACGTCGCCGTAGCAAGTGGCATTGGTATCTGGCTTTACGATACGGCGACATTACGTGAATCCGCATTATTAGAGCATAGGAGTCCCGTTCTCTCCGTGTCATTCTCGCGAAATGGATCGATGCTTGCGTCCGGGTTAAAGGATGGTACGGTCCATCTATGGGACGTGACGACGAGACGGAATGTCGCCACTTTTGAAGGGCATATTAGTTGGGTCACTTCTGTGTCGTTTTCATCCGATGGAACAAAGCTCGTCTCTGGGGATCATTGGCAAACAGTCAAACTGTGGGAGGTGGTGACTACGCGCAATATCGCTACATGGACGGCGAACAGGGTAGACAATCGTTCAGCACCTATCTCTGTGGCACTTTCACCCGACGGAACCATGCTTGCTGCGGGGTTTGTAGACAAAACACTAAGATTGTGGAACGTAGCAACTAAGGAGAATTTCGCCTACCTTGAGGGGCATAGGCTCCACGTCCGTTCCGTAGCGTTTTCACCGGATGGAAAGATGCTCGCTTCTGGGTCTGACGATGCTAACGTCAAGTTGTGGAACGTAGTATCTAAACAAAATATCGCTACCCTTAAGGCACATTCCGGTCCGGTCACCTCCGTGGCGTTTTCGTTAGATGGCTCGACCCTTGCTTCCGGGTCAAGAGACAGTACTGTCGAGTTGTGGGATGTAGCGACCAAAGATAATGTCGCTTCCCTCGTCGGTGGACATACGAGTTGGGTAACTTCTGTGTCGCTTTCACCAAGTGGGAAGGTAATTGCCTCGGCATCAGTAGATGGAACGATCGGACTGTGGGATGTTGAAACGGGAAATGCCACCACCTTCCTTGGTCTCGGGCATGTAGATGTAGGGGCTTCTGTGTCGTTTTCACGCGATGGGAAGGTGCTTGCCACCGGGGCGGAGGATGGCACGGTCAAGCTGTGGGAGGTCGAGACAGGACGAAATACAAAAAGCCTAGGGCTGCGTCCTTATGGAATTGATGTTGTGTCGTTTTCGCCCGATGGCACAACACTCGCCGCGGGGTCTCTTGATAACACAATTGATTTATGGAATGTGACTACAGACACAAAGATAGCTTCCTTCAAAAGAGGCAAGGGGCAAATCCTTTCTTTGGCGTTTTCGCCTGATGGAACGACTTTGGCTGCGGGAGATCCTGCCGGGGTCGTCTTGTGGGACATGGCAACGCGCACATATATCAGCACGCCTTTGGGACATGCGAATTGGGTGTGGTCGGTATCGTTTTCACGGGATGAGGCACTGATTGTGTCGGGGTCTGGTGATGGCACACTTGCGCTATGGAACGTACCGACGTTGACTCATATCGCTACCCTCACAGCGTCTACCGGCGGCCTGGTCTATGTATCGCTCTCGCCAAATGGGAGAATACTAGCTTCTGCGTCATCTTATGGCACACTTCAGTTGTGGGACATGGCGACAAGAGAAGTTAGCCCTACCCTTATAAGTGAAATGCATAGTTCTGCGTTCCATTCCATATCGTTTTCACGCGATGGCATGCTCCTTGCCACCGGGTCAACCGATGGCAAGGTTAGGTTGTGGGACGTGGCGAAAAGGGCAGACATTGTCACCTTGGAGGGGCATACGGATACAGTCACTTCAGTGGCGTTTTCAAGCGATGGGACGACACTCGCCTCGGGGTCAGAGGATGGTACCGTACTTCTGTGGGATCTACAGTTGCCGCAACTACAGTCTCCTACGCTGGCGATAATCTCGGGCGATGACCAACAGGGACTCCCCGGGACAGCGCTTGAAAAGCCGTTTGTCGTGGAAGTGCGAGGCCAGTTCGATAAACCCTTACCGGGCGCCAAAGTCACGTTCTCGGTCACTAGTGGCGGAGGAACACTCAGCGCGACAAGCGCCACGACGGATAGCAACGGTTGGGCGGAGAGTACACTCACATTGGGACCAAATCCGGGAACGAACACTGTCACTGTATCTGTTGCAGGGCTTCAGGAGGTGCAGACATTTAATGCCGAAGGCAACCGAATACCTAAGAAACTTGAGATAATCTCGGGCAAAGACCAAGAGGGGTTACCCGGTGAGGCGCTTGAAAAACCGTTTGTGGTAGAAGTGCGAGACCAGACAGATAAACCTCTACCGGGTGTCGAGGTCACGTTCACGGTCACTAGTGGCGGTGGTACGCTCAGCGCGACAAGCGCCACGACGGATAGCAACGGTTGGGCGGAGAGTACACTCACATTGGGACCAAATCCGGGAACGAACACTGTTATTGTATCTATCACCGGGAGTCAGGAGACACGGACGTTTAATGCCGAAGGCAACCGAATACCTAAGAAACTTGAGATAATCTCGGGGGTTGACCAAGAGGGGTTACCCGGTGATGTGCTTGAAAAACCGTTTGTCGTGGAGGTACGAGACCAGACAGATAAACCTCTAGCGGGTGTCGAGGTCACGTTCACGGTCGCTAGTGGCGGTGGTATGCTCAGTGCGACAAGCGCCACGACGGACAGCAACGGTTGGGCGGAGAGTACACTCACATTGGGGCCAAATGCGGGAACAAACACTGTCACTGTATCTGTTGCAGGGCTTCAGGAGGTGCAGACATTTAATGCCGAAGGAATCCGAATACCTAAGACATTGGAGATAATCTCGGGGGTTGACCAAGAGGGGTTACCCGGTGATGTGCTTGAAAAACCGTTTGTCGTGGAAGTGCGAGACCAGACAGACAAACCTCTACCGGGTGTCGAGGTCACATTCTCGATCACTAGTGGCGATGGTACGCTCAGTGAGATAAGCGTCACGACGGACAGCAATGGGCGAGCAGAGAGTACTCTCACATTGGGACCGAATCCGGGAACGAACACTGTCACTGTATCTGTTACAGGCAGTCAGGAGACACGGACGTTTAATGCCGAAGCCAGCCGAATACCTAAGAAACTTGAGATAATCTCGGGGGTTGACCAAGAGGGGTTACCCGGTGATGTGCTTGAAAAACCGTTTGTCGTGGAGGTACGAGACCAGACAGATAAACCTCTACCGAGTGTCGAGGTCACGTTCACGGTCACTGCAGGCGGAGGAACACTCAGCGCGACAAGCGCCACAACGGACAGCAATGGGCGAGCAGAGAGTACTCTCATATTGGGCCCAAATCCGGGGACGAACACTGTTACTGTGTCTGTTACCGGGAGTCAGGAGACACGGACGTTTAATGCCGAAGCCAGCCGAATACCTAAGAAACTTGAGATAATCTCTGGGGTTGACCAAGAGGGTTTACCCGGTGATGCGCTTGAGAAAGCGTTTGTCGTAGAAGTGCGCGACCAGACAGATACACCCTTGCCGGGTGTGGAGGTCACGTTTACCGTCACCGCAGGCGGCGGGACAGTCCAACCCGAAATCGCCACCACCGATGAAAACGGCAGGGCGGAGAGTACACTTACCCTTGGCAGCACGCCCGGCACAAACACGGTTCGCGTGAGTGTTGAAGGAAATACCCAGGCTGTCGCCACACTGACCATCGAAACCGTGAGGATGTTTGCGTTGTCAATCCCAGCGGGCACGCATCTAATCCATATCCCGTTGGCTGTTAACCAGATTAACGGCGAAGATGCGTCGATCGACACCGTCGGCGACCTATACAACACGCTCGGCGATGCGGTCAGCTACATCATTACGGTCGGCGACGACGGTGGATGGAAGACTTACCTCGGCAATCTGAGCGCAGGCACCGCAGCGGACGCGGCAATCGGCGACGATACCGGTTTGATTGTGGTGATGTCCGACGCTAAGACGCTAGAGCTTGCCGGCGATATGCTAGGTACCGCCGGCGCTTCTCAGATTAACATTGACGTGGGTAACAATCTCGTTGGTCTACCGCTTAAACCGGCGGCGGGTCTCAGCATGATTAGCGACCTGCTAGTCGACGGTGTCGGTGCCATCGCGGTCTCCAAAGCCGATGGAATGGGATTCCACACCATTAGGAAACCCGGTCAAGACGGTGACGCTCCTATTGTGGGCGGTGTCGGCTACCTTGTTGTCTACATTGGAACGGAGGCAACCAGCATCCCGATAGTCGGCTCGGCGTGGGAGAATTCCGGAGCCGTTTCGGCAGCGCCCGCAGTGGCGTTCGACGGCACGCACACACCGGTGCTGTATGTTGAGGGCGGCGTGATGGACGATTACGACATGTTGTCACGGATTCCTGAATTGCGTGTCACTGTGAAGAACCTGTCTACGGGCGCCTCGCTCGACACCGTTCTCGGAACGGAGCTGTCAGCGACAGCGTACAGCGGGACGTTTGTTGAATTGAGCCGCCACGCAGCGAAGGTTGGTGATGTGCTGGAAATCGTAGCGCATTCACCCAACCCATTCGTTGGTGTTCGACCGGTTCCGCAGATTGTCGTGAGCGCGGAACAGGTGTTGACGATCCGTATCAGTCTACCCGACCTGGAACTCTACGAGATTCCGTCGGAGACCGAGTTGTTGGCGAATTACCCGAATCCGTTTAACCCGGAGACGTGGATTCCGTACCGGTTAGCGAAAGCTGCCGGAGTGACGTTGGATATTTATGACACCAACGGTCGCTTGGTACGGACCATTGATGTCGGCTTCAAACCAGCCGCTGTGTATGAATCTCGAGCGTCAGCGATTTACTGGGATGGCCGTAACAACTATGGTGAACGCGTTGCCAGTGGCACGTACTTCTATCACCTATCCGCAGGCGATTATTCTGCCACACGGAAGATGTTGGTTCTGAAATAGTATCAAATTGCCAGATTCTAAGCTGTTCTTGACATCTTTGACTCCAGGCGGTTGATTCTGTTGGCTGGAAAGCTTTTAGTCTACTCGTGGGGTCATTTGATATAAGCTATAAGTAACAAAAGATTGGCGGAAGGGGAACAGACATTGGTCGCCTGTTCTCCTTCTGTCTCTTCCTCCTAAATGTAGAGTTTATGCTAACTCAAAAGGAGAAAAAAATGTTTCAGCAAGTAACCCCCCGTTTGCTGTGGTTAGTTAGCCTTTGTGTAGTTCTTATTATCGGAATCATCGGTTGTGGTGGAGATGGTGATAACGAGGCTGATACTGATTGGGTCGGTACGTGGTACCTAGAATCCGTTGATGGTACGAGTATTCAACAACAACTAACTGTATTTAAACAGTTAGCTGCCGCTTTTGGCCAAGTTTTAGAGATCTCTTACGCCGACGACTGGACGTTTAACGACAATGGAACGTGGCACAGGAACACCACTTACGAGGTGGATGAGGGAAATGGACAAGAGACGACCTCAATTGAAGGAATGGGGACCTATACCCTCGCAGGTTCCAGTTATTCGCTCACAGTCACCGAGGTTACAGGTGATGTCGAGACTGATGCTATCGAATTAGAACTTGACTTTGAGGAGATAGTCTCCGGTACGTGGTCGAGAAATGGCAATACTCTCATCTTAACCGGCGACGATGGTACTACCTTGAGCTTTAAAAAGAAATAAAGCGCAATAGGGTTGGCACCTTTAATAGGTAGATGACCTAAGTTGCTTCCTTCGTAAGGGAAGGTTGAGCGGAAGCAATCAATTTTTTTGCCTTCATGCAGTCCCAAGGCATTGCTGAATTCTCTATTTGCAGCCTACTGGAAAAGGATGGAAAAACATGAAAAGGATTTGGAGTTGCACGTTTGGTGTTGTTTTTCTCGTTTTACTAGTTGTCCCCGCTCTTGTGCAAGCCGTTGACACCCCGGCACCCGCTACTGCTGTATGCTTGATTGGGGACCATCCTGGTATCCCCGAACCCGACGCGCAGACCGCAGCGATGTTGGTGTGTGATGAACTACGCAAGCAGGGAATATCGGTCGGTGAACCCGTTTACGTGACACCGGTTCCAGCGAATGTCTACCGCGTTGTATTGCGCCGTTTGGGCGAAAAGATATTCGTGCGATTGAGTCAGGAAAACCCCATCGGAACGGTTATCGTCGAGCGTCAGATGACCTTAGCGAATATCGAAGAGATGATTCCTGCAGCGCCGAGACTAGTTAATGCGCTTATCCACCGCAAACCAATCGCCGCTACCGTTGACATGGAGAGCGTTACTGAACACGAGGCACGCGAACTCCGGAAGATATCGGGTGAGTCCCTTTGGAATATGGGAATCTTCGGTATCAGCATGCCCGGCACAGATATAGCAGCCAAACCGGCTCTTGGCTTTGGTTGGTCTTATGAAACGCCATCCTATGCTGCAGCGACAGAGTTTCGGTTCAGGATACAGGAAGAGGGAGACAGATTTGAGGCTGACGGCGACCGTTTTTCTTTCTTCTCTTGGTCGATCGGGGGAAGTTACTTTCTCAACAAACGAAATTTCTCACCCTATGTGGGCGGTGGCCTCGCTCTAGTCGGTGTCGAAATCGAGTCGACAACAAGGGTAAAGAAACAAAAGGAATTGTTCGGTTCCGCGGAAAGGTATCGTGAGTTGTGGGGAGAGGAGTGGGAGTGGGTTGACGAATACAGTTCAGAAGGTGCTAATGGTATGGGAGCTTATGTTGCTATAGGAATAGAGGCGTTGCGTCTCACCGAGAGCCGCTTGAAGTTTGAATTGCGGGTGGATAGACCGTTCTTTAAGCTACCGCACCAAGATACAATGCCGATTACATTTGGTGTTTCCTTTTCTAGGAACTATGTTCCCGGTAGTTGTTGCCTGTTCTGATTTTAAAGTCTGTTAGAATCACTACAATCTCCGGTAGATGTCTTCTTCCGTCAAATGACAGAAAACGGTTTCGATGCCTACGTTTCAAACAGGCTTTTCTCCAAGAAAGCGAGTTTTTCCAAAACAATCTCGGTTTTTGAAGTTCGGGCGGATGCATAGCTCGGATTTAATTGCCAAGGACCAAGCCCTTCATCATAATGCAGTAGATTTACCGATCCACTAAAAGCAATATCGTAGTATCAAAATAAGCCCCATCCGTTTGATTCGGGTGGGGCTTTTTCTGCCATGTCTTCCTCTCACTGGAAAGATTAGCGAAACCCTTGACATTCCTGTTTCGAGCCACATTGTCGAGTGTCGAAAAACGTTGACTTTTCATCTGCCTTTGTGGTATTCTGATCGTAGTGTCTCTTCGCTTCATGTCGTCTGTTTCGATGCGGATTCGGCAAAATTGGCAAATGCAATGTTGTTACCGCCTTGCAAAGGAGCAATCGTCGTGGAATACGTCAACTTCGGGATAGCAGGGGTCAAAGTCAGTCCGTTGGCTCTTGGCCTCGGATTCAGAAGACAATCCGATCCAATCGCTGTCCAAAGGGTCATTGAACATGCAATTGATTTAGGAATCAACTTCATCGACTGCGCGAACGTATATAGCGTGGGAACGGATCAGGATGACATTGTCCATTCGGAAACTGTGCTTGGTAAAGCCCTTCAGGGAAAACGGGACGATGTCGTAATAACCACTAAAGGCGGCTAGTCCAGTTGGTTCGGGACCCAATGATGTAGGGTTGTCTAGGTATCATATCATGCGCGAGGTCGATCGATCCCTCACTCGCCTGAACACAGATCGCATTGACGTCTATTTGGAATACGGAATTCAAGAGGTCTCCAACACAATTATATCAACCGTCAAGCAACTAGCTGGGGAATTGGGCAAGACACCCGCGCAATTGGCATTGGCATGGGTGCTATCGCACCCGGAGATTACAGTAGCAATTATCGGCTGCGACACGATGGTTCAAGTTACAGAGAATGTTGGTGCTCTTGGGAGGGCGCTTGATGATTCCGTACGTGAAAAACTAGATGCCGTTTCGGCGCCGTTGACGTGAGTCAAACGATTTCTCTTCGGGGAAGATCGACCTGAAAACGGAGAAACTCAGAGGGCATTGGAGCACAAGATGGAAACAAACAGCGAATTCTTTCAAAGGCGGGCGATAGCGGTTAACGGGATGAGCTGCGCCGCGTGTGTGGCACGGGTCGAGAAAGCCCTGAGATCCGTTCCGGGTGTGTCAGTTGCGAATGTCAACTTTGGCACGGAACAAGCGACAGTCGAATACGACGGTTCGCGTGTCGATTTTGAAGCGCTCAAGGCGGCGATTCGCGATGCGGGGTATGCCGCGATGGATGTTCCTCAAACGCGAGGAGCGCAATCCGCCGCAAAGACCGAAACGCATCGGCGCGACCTGTCTCAATTAAAACGGAAGATTTTCGTGTCTGCGCTCGTTTCTGCCATCGCCATGGCGTTAATGTTCTACCATCCAATCGATCCTGCCGCTGTGCGCCTGAAACTTCTCCTCCTCTTTGCTTTAACAACGCCGATCCAGTTTTGGAGCGGCTGGCAGTTCCACAAAGGGGCTTACACGGCGTTGCGACACTTTAGGGCGGATATGAATGTGCTAATTAGTGTTGGGACTTCAGCCGCGTATATCTACAGCGTTGCCGTGACGGTGATGTCTTTTTTTTCGCCACAGCCGAGCCCGATGAACTACTATGAAACAACAGCAATGATAATCACCTTGATTCTCGTTGGTAAGTTCCTTGAAGCTAACGCAAAAGGGCGAACTTCAGAAGCGATCACTAGGCTAATCGGGCTTCAGCCAAAGATTGCACATGTCCTGCGAGATGGGTGTGAAATCGAGATAGCGATTGAACAGGTTCAGATTGGAGATCTGGTTGTTATCCGCCCCGGTGAAAAAATTGCCGTCGATGGGGTTGTTTGCGAAGGAAATTCCAATGTCGATGAATCGATGCTGACAGGTGAAAGTATGTTGGTTCCCAAAACAGTTGGGGATGGGGTCGTTGGCGGAACGATAAACGGGTCAGGCAGTTTAATCTTTGAGGCAACGAAGATTGGTTCTGACACGACGTTGGCTCAGATTATCCGGCGCGTTGAAGAAGCGCAAAACTCCAAAGCCCCCGTTCAGCGGTTAGCAGATGCGGTCGCTGGGATTTTTGTTCCGATCGTCATCGGAATTGCAGCGGTCACTTTTATCTTGTGGTTGACCTTCGGCCCCAGTTTCGCGATGGCACTGCAGAATTTCATCGCTGTAATGATTATTGCGTGTCCATGTTCGCTCGGTTTAGCCACGCCCACAGCCATCGCTGTTGGGACGGGCCGCGGCGCGGAGTTGGGCATCTTGATTAAGAGCGGTGAGGGCTTAGAGGTGTCGCATCGCATTACAACGGTTGCGTTCGACAAAACGGGAACGTTGACGCAGGGAACCCCAACGGTGACGGATATTATCACCTTTGGAGATTATCAGGAATCAGAACTATTGTCAATCGTTGCTGTTGTAGAATCTCGATCAGAACATCCACTAGCGGATGCGATCATCCGCGCCTGTAGCGATCGCGGGATACCGGTTCAATCGTTCGGGGAAGACGGAGCGGCGGAGATACAGCAGTTTGAAGCGATTAGCGGTCATGGGGTTCGTGCAACTGTCGAAAATCAGAACGTTTTTGTTGGCAGCCGCCGATTTATGGGGAAGAACGGGGTGGAATTGCGCACCCAAGATGTTGAAATTGAACTTCAATTCTCCGATGAAGGAAAAACACCGATCTGGGTTGGAATCGAGGGGCGAATTGTTGGACTCATCGCTATTGCGGATTCATTAAAGCCTACCTCAGTACAAGCTGTGAGCGCTTTGCACCATATCGGGCTTGAAACGGTCATGTTGACAGGCGACATCAAGAACGCTGCACGGGCGATTGCTCATCGCGCTGGCATTAATCAATTTTTCGCAGAGGTTTTGCCTGAGGATAAGGTCAAACACGTCCAGGCGTTGCAAAGTGCGGGCAAGTGCGTTGCGATGGTCGGTGACGGCATCAATGATGCCCCCGCGCTGGCACAAGCCGATGTCGGGATTTCAATCAGCACCGGCACGGATGTCGCCATCGAAACTGCTGATATCACGCTGCTCAAAGAAGATCTGATGGGTGTAGCAACTGCGATTCAGCTCAGCCGCAAAACTTTCCGAACCATCAAGTGGAATCTCTTCTGGGCGTTTTTCTATAACATACTTGGGATTCCAATTGCCGCCGGTGCCTTATATCTGGTGGTCAAATTGGTGGACATCGGGAGTCCAGAATCGTTCTTGCTCAATCCAATGATTTCTGCCGCGGCGATGGCGTGTAGTTCTGTTTTCGTTGTTACCAACTCACTTCGTTTAAAGAAATGGGGACCTAACTTTTTCGCGAAGGCTTCAGAAAACGATTCGGAAGATACCCAACCTCTGGTCCAAGAAGAGAATCTAGATTAAGGCTTCCGAGCGGATAGACACCATACGAATTTATAGTGATTAGAATAAGCGGTAGGTAACGGTCTAGGCTGTCCTTTCATTTCCTCATGTCTCTCGACACCTACACCAGACCAGATTGACAGGAATTCCCAGTCGTGTTATAATGCTTCCGTCAAGGCTGGAAGGTTCTTCCGTTGATTCACCGTTATTCCTCATCGAAACTCAGAAAATTGTAAGGAGGTTAAGAAATGGCAAGACCTGTAACACTGATCACTGGTCAGTGGGCAGATTTAACCCTTGAGGATTTGGCAAAAAAAACCAGTCAGTGGGGATATGATGGGTTAGAATTGGGATGCTGGGGCGATCATTTTGACGTTCAAAAAGCCCTGGAGGATGACAGCTATTGTCAAGGGCGGCACGATCTGTTAGCGAAGTACGGACTCAAGGTCTGGTCAATTAGTAATCATCTGGTTGGACAGGCGGTGTGCGACAATATTGATAGCCGTCACCAAGCGGTTCTGCCGCCCTACGTTTGGGGAGACGGGGATCCAGAAGGCGTTCGTCAGCGCGCAGCTGAGGAAATGAAAAACACCGCGCGTGCAGCTGCTAAACTCGGCGTGAGTGTGGTCAACGGGTTCACTGGTAGCAGTATCTGGCATCTACTTTATTCTTTTCCTCCCAACACACCTGAGATGATTGACGGGGGCTACCAGGATTTCGCCGACAGGTGGAATCCAATTTTCGACGTATTTGATGAAGTTGGCGTAAAGTTCGGGCTTGAAGTGCACCCAACCGAGATTGCCTTTGATATCGTTAGCACAGAACGAGCCATGGAGGCGGTCAACGGACGGGAGGCGTTCGGACTCAACTACGATCCAAGCCATCTTGGCTATCAGGGTGTCGATTACATTGACTTCATCGATCGATTTGCAGATCGCATCTACCACGTGCACATGAAGGATGTCTGGTGGTCATCGACACCGCGTTCCTCAGGCGTATTTGGCGGGCACCTTAACTTCGGCGACGCACGGCGCTACTGGGATTTTCGCTCAATCGGGCACGGGAATATTGATTTTGGGGAAATTGTTCGAGCGCTCAATCGCATCGGATATTCTGGTCCCCTTTCGATTGAATGGGAAGACAGCGGGATGGATCGCGAGCGCGGCGCAGAAGAATCATGTGCGAGAATAAAGGCTATTGATTTCGAACCTCCGGCTGTGGCATTCGATGCAGCGTTCGCAGAAGAGTAGATTCTTGGTATAGGAAAATACTTTACTTTCCAATGGCTTCAACCGTGAATGCTGCGCAAAGAAAGGAATTCGACCATGCCCTCCATGTATAGGGTTGTGATGACCGATTACGGTTGGCACTCCGTCGAGCTAGAGCGTCAAATCCTCGCAGAAATCGGGGCGGAACTGATTGTCGCCGAGACCGGTGCGGAGGAGGAGCTTGTCGCTCTTGTGCCCGAGGCTGATGGTATACTCACCAATTGGATGCCGACGACCGGCAACGTCATCCAAGCCGCCCGCGAGTGCAAGGTAATCGCGCGGACTGGAATCGGCGTTGATAATATTGATGTAGAGACCGCAACCGCAATGGGAATCGTTGTAACGAACGTACCGGTTTTCTGCGTTGATGAGGTCTCCGATCACGCAATGGCACTTCTGTTGGCGTGTGCTCGAAAGGTTGCCCTGTTGGACCGGGGTGTGAGAAATGGTGAGTGGAACCGAGACGTGGGACCATCAATGCATCGAATACGCGGTCAAACGCTAGGCATCATCGGGATCGGAAAAATTGGGGAAGCAATCCCGCCGAAAGCGAGAGCCTTTGGATTAGAAGTATTGGCATTTTCACCACGGTTGACGCCGCAGATTGCAAAAAACTATGGCGTGGAGTGTACAAATCTTCACGGATTGCTTACACGTTCTGATTTCATTACCATCCACACGCCGCTGACGCCCGAAACGGAAGGACTGATTGGAGAAATGGAACTCCGCCAAATGAAACCAACCGCTTATATCATCAACACGTCTCGGGGTGATATCATTGACTCAAGTGCACTTCACAAGGCGTTAGCTGAAGGCTGGATTGCCGGCGCCGCTTTGGATGTACTTCCACAGGAGCCCCCCGCCACAGACGAACCCCTTCTCGGTTTGGATAACATCATCATCACCCCGCATGCCGCGTTCATGTCAGAGGAATCCATCTACGATCTTGAGATCAAGGCAGCAACGGCTGTCGCAAAGGTTTTAACAGGGGAGATGCCAGAATCGGTCGTGAACCCGGAAGTCCTGGAAAGCCCCACGCTTCGAGCTAAACAACTGACAAGTGCCACGCATTGAGGGTGACCTTGAATCGGATACGGATTCTCTTTGTTGTCGACTCAATGGGAAGAGGCGGGGCTGAAACACAGCTGCTCAGGACCTTAGCGCGGTTGAACCGGGACAGCTTTGAAGCCTTTGTTGTGTTGAGCCGGGAAGAGGGAGTCTGGTTAAATCGACTGGCAAAACTCCCGATTGTCAAGGGAATTACTGCCCTGCACATCGGAAGGAGAGGTTCTTTATCGGCTTTAATCGCGAAGGTCTTCAAACTCGCAGCGATTGCGAAAGTAGTGCAACCATCAATCATTCACAGTTGGCTCTGGTATTCCAATTTCCTCTGTGGGCTTGCACGTCAATTTTCCATATTATCTGATATTCCATTCATTGTCTCACAGCGCGGTGACTATCATGCTAGATACGGGCGATTGCGGCTTTGGTTGACGGAACGAATCATCTACAACCACGCGGACGTTATCCTGACCAATGCCAATCGCCTCCAGGACAATCTTCGAGCGCGTTATTCCGAAAAGTGTATCTTAACAATTCAGAATATTATCCGTTCTCCAAATCCATCTCCTTTATCAGTGCGGCAAAGTAAACTTGGGAACGCGAGTCAACCTGATTTGCCCGTGCAACACATCGTGAGCGTCGGCAGATTAGTCCCTGAGAAAGGCTACCGGTACCTAATCCAAGCGTTAAACCTGCTAAACACAAAGTTCAACTTCTCAGATTTCAAAGCGACCATCCTTGGAGAGGGCGGGTTGAATGATGAGTTGAGTTGCCTCGCTAATAGTCATAATCTTACGGATCGACTATGCTTACCCGGCTTCTATGAGGATGTCTTCCCGATTCTATCTGACGCAGATCTTTTCGTTCTGCCGTCGCTGCACGAAAGCGCACCGAACGCACTAATTGAGGCAATGGAGATCGGGCTACCCTGTATCGCTTCTGACGTGGGGGACGTCCCCGACTTAATTGAGGATGGAAAGAGTGGGGTGCTGGTTCCAGCCACGGATCCAGAGGCGTTAGCGCGGGCAATCCACGGTGTTTTGACGGATGGGGCGTTCGCCGAAGCCCTGGGCGAACAAGCACAGGCAAGGATTCACCGGCTGTTCGATAATGAACAATCTATCCAGCAATTGGAAGCCGTTTATCGAGAAGTTCTCGAAAATCGCAATCCGGGGAAATGACCCGTCCCAATATTCGCTTCGCGACCAAAAACATTATCTCTCGCTTCCGCATCTCTGCGCCCCATCGATCCATCCTAAGGAACCTCCTGATTGTGACCCCGGTAAGCCTGATGAGCCGCGGCGGCACGTTGCTGATTTACGCTGTTCTCGCCAACTGGTTCGGCGTGAATCCGGAGATGGATTTTCTCTATTACTATTGGGGGATTGCAATCTTTCTTATCCAAATCCTGAGTTCAGCTTCCGCGTATTCAGTGTTGATTCCGATGCTAGCGGAAGAACGCGCGAAAAGTCACACCGATGCAAGTGTGTGTCTGCGTGCAATCTTTTCGATTTATCTAATCGGCATGCCCAGCATCTGCTGTGCGTTTTTCAGCATTTGCTATTTTGTTTCAAACCTCTTTTTACCGCACCCGAACATTCCCAACAGCCTCGCCATCGGTATAGTTTGTGGACTTGCGATTTTCACGATCTCTGCTTCGATTCGGTGGATATTAAAAGCCGTCTTCGATGCTTATCAGCACTTCAGTTTGCCGGCGATTGCCCAAGCGCTCGCAGTACCTGCCGTCATCGGGCTAATCTACGCGTTTAAACAATCAATGGGTTTGATAAGCATCGTCTTTGCGCTCATTATCGGCGAACTATTACAGGCGATTACGCTGTTTATTGTGTGTCGGTTCTCGCTCAAACTGAAGAGGTTGTTTAGCCTTGTAAACGCGCAGCGGCACTGGCAAGCGTATTCGAAAACGAAACGGTTTATCAAGCAGTTTTTCCTGATGATGGGCACTGCAATATCTTCCGGCGCCAATCCTGTCGTAGATCGAGGAATGTCAACTTCCCTAAGCGCGGGTTCCGTTTCCAAATTGGATTATGCTTTCAGACTCTGTGCGATTCCTGAAACCGTGACGGGTGTTATTATGCCCGTGCTGCTCTCCCACTGGTCGGCAATCTCTGCCGACGACAACATCCAGTTCCTGCGGCAAAGCGTTTGGAAGGGAGTGCTCGCGATTGTCGCCGTGATGGGACCGCTAATTTGTGGGTTTTACTATTACCGCACCGCGATCGTAGATCTGCTGTACGGACATGGCGCGATGTCTGAACCCGATCGGCTTCATGTTGCGTCCCTGCTTGGAATTTACCTGATTGGGACGCTGCCTCGCTTGATTAGTCGGTTGTTGATTCGCGCCCACCTTTCCCTGCAGAACATCACTTTCGTCTTCTCAGCCACGCTTATTCGGACAGCCTTTAACCCGATACTGAACCTTATTCTCATGAAGCGCTGGGGCTTGGAAGGGATTGCGTTATCCACGACGCTACTGTCCTTTCCCGCCATGGTATACATCGCGATTGCGTTCTGGATTGTCAGCCATCGATCGGATGGAAATACATGATACGCGAAAAAAGATAAGATGAAGGCTGTGTTCGTGCTGAACCCGCGCAATCCATATGGGCACCAGTTCAACCCATTGGTTCTGAACAATCTTGTCTGAGATTAAAACGGTATCATTAAGACAAGGAAAAAAGGAGAAAAAATGAATGTAGAAACACTAAAAGGAAAAACCGTTGGCGCCGCTGTTTCCGGCGGGCTTGATAGCTGTACCATCACCCGGTGGTTAGTCGATAATCACGTCAATGTCATATGCTTCACGGCGGATCTCGGACAACCTGACGAGGAGAATATAGAGGAAATCTGTGAGCGGATGTTGGCGTGCGGTGCCCAAGAAGCAGTTATCGTCGATGCCAGAGGTTCCCTAGCAATGGCGGGTATCAAGGTGATTCAGTGCCAAGCCAAATATGAAGGCGGTTATTGGAATACGACCGGTATCGCACGGCATGTCACGGTCAAGGCGCTGCTTCCTGAGTTGGAGAAGCGTGGCATTAGCATCTTGAGTCATGGCTGCACCGGTCGCGGCAACGATCAGGTACGGTTTCAACTCGCTGCCAATATGCTCAATCCCGATATTTCCGTATACGCTCCCTGGCGGGATGCAATCTTTCTGAAGAAATTTGGCGGAAGAAAGGAGATGATTGATTATTGCAGCGAACGCGGTCTGCCGATTCGGGCTACCCATGAGAAGCCTTACTCGACAGATGCCAACCTGTTGGGCTTAACCCACGAAGCTGGTAAATTGGAATCTCTCAAAACCCCAGCTGGATTTATCACTCCCGGTATGGGCGTACATTCGAAGGACGCCCCTGATGAAGTTGAGTACTTCACCGTGGCTTTTTCCAGTGGAATTCCCATTGAAATCAATGGAAGCCCAGTCACTCCCCTTGAAGCTCTTACAGAAGCCAATCGAATTGGAGGGCGAAACGGCATCGGCATCGGCATTCACACGGTCGAAAACCGATTTGTTGGCATCAAGAGTCGAGGGGTCTACGAATCGCCAGGGATGGAACTGCTCGGCAGGTGTTACGAATATCTGCTTCAACTTATTTTGGATCGGCGGGCAACGCGTGTTTTCGGGCAGGTATCGGCGGTGGTTGCTGAACAGATCTATCAAGGCTACTGGTTCGATCCTGCGACACAATCGCTGCTTGCGTCAATTGTCCCATTCACACACCTTGCGCAAGGGGTGATTACCGTCGCGCTGTACAAAGGCACTGTCGCCTTCCACGCTGCCGGAGAGGCGCCGCACTCACTTTACTCCGAGGAAACCGCTTCAATGGAAGCAGTGGGTGATTTCAACCACACTGATTCCGAAGGGTTCGTATCGGTTCTCGGTGTGGGCGCACGGGCATTGGCTGTCGCGGGGCAGACCACAACGCAATAGTCGTACGATTGGTCAGAACCGTGATGACTGAAGTTCTAAAGTTCTGGACACCATCCCCGGCGATGGTCAGCTTGACTTTAAAAGTTTATGAGCGTTCTGTTGCGCGATACGCAAAAGGTATACGATTGCTGGTAGACCGATAGCAAGAGGAGAAAAGTAATGAGCACATCTGCTTGGCAAAAGATTCACGATGGCGTCTTTATGTTTCAGGACAGTTGCCGTGTATATGCAGTCCAATGCCCTCAGGGGACGGTACTAATCAATGCAGGTACGGGTTTAGCGGCGAATCATCTCGGCGAGGTCGCTCAGAATGGACCAGTTACGGTTCTACTCACCCATCATTTTAGGGACCATTCGGATGGCTCAATTCGACTACATGCAGCCGGTGCAAAAACACACGGTCCCTACTGGGAAGAAGCATATTTCTTGGATCCCAATCAGCACTTCCGCGAACGACAGACCTGGAATTCGTATGACAATCGCTGGGACCGGTTCTCGCCAGTTCGCCCAATACCGGTTACAGACGGGATGATGGACTACGAAACGCGAAACATCGCAGGACTAGAATGGGAGGTCATTCCTACACCGGGCGTCACAAATGGAGCGAGTAGCTACCTCGTCACAATTAACGGGCGGCGATTGGCTTTCGTTGGAGAAGTAATTTGTGGTCATGGACGAACCGCCCGATTGGCGCCACTTCAATACAATTACAACGACATGAGCGGCGCAGTAAACCTCTGGCACAGCTGCTCTCGTTTGCTTGATGCCAAGCCCGACATGCTGCTGCCCAGCCTCGGCGAACCCATAGATGACCCAACTGGTGCAATTGGTGCCTTCAAAAATAATCTCAAACGTTTGGAGGAGATCGTGCCCGGTTTTGCGGCTTTGCTCAACGACCCGGACGAAGACGACATCGAGGAAATTTTGCCTCACCTTTACCGGTCCAAGCACGGAGGGGCTCATACACATTTTGTCATTAGCAACAGCGGAAAAGTGATGTCGCTGGATTATGGGTACCACACTGCGGCTTATCTGGCGCCGACCAAGCAGCACGTGTCTAATCGACGTCCATTCCTACACGGACTGAACGGGCTCAAGAAACACTTTGGTGTCGATCGAATAGATACAGTTCTAGTAACGCATTTCCACGATGACCACGTGAATGGCATTCCGCTGCTTCAGCGGCTGTTTGGAACCACCGTCTGGGCAGGGAGACACTTTTCCGACATCCTTGAACGGCCCAACCGCTATGATCGCCCGTGCCTTTGGCACGAACCGATAATGGTCGGCCGGCACCTGCCCGACGCTGAAACAGTATACTGGGAGAACATTCCAATCACCCTGTACCCGATGTCAGGCCACACCCGTTTTGCGACACTAGTTTGCATGGAGATTGACGGGAAGCGCATTGCGCATACCGGAGACCAGATCTTCTTCGACACAGAAGGTAAGGATTTTGAATCCGGAGCGAAGTTGTTTGCCAACCACGTCTACAAAAACGGTCTTGATGTCGGCTGCTATAAGCGAACGCTGGAAGACCTGCGTCGTTTTCAACCGGAATGGATTTTGAGCGGTCATGCGATTCCCTACCAAACCAGTGACGAATGGTACGAAGCGCTAGAACGCGGAGCAAATGCATTCGACGAGATTCACCAGCACCTGATGATTTTGGGCGATGCCGATGTCCATTTTGGAGCGGAGTCGCAGGGTGGAAAACTCAAGCCCTACCGGATGCATCTTCCAACCGGAGGAACTGCGGAGTTTCAGGGATGGATACTCAATCCCTTTGCTTCAGCGGGTAAAGCGACTGCTCGGTTGGTTGGACCAGACGGGTGGGAAAGCCGAACTATTGAAGTAGAACTTGGCCCTCGAGAGCAGAAAGAAATCCAAATCTCTATCACACCTCCGCTCGGAACATGTTTTCGACGTCAGCCGGTCGGCTTGGATATAACAGTTAGTGGGCGACCTTTCGGTCAAGTGGCTGAAGCATTGCTCACTGTTGGATATCCCAAGTTTTAAAGATAACGCTCCCGAACCCCAATCAGTGGAGGCATATAGAAATGAAAATACAAAAGGGCAACATCACCAGCCGTATCGAACTCTCACCGGGTGAGGATGTAGGCATCCATCCGAGTCACACCCTTAATTTTACCAATGTAGACGCCCTCAACATTCAGGACACCTCCGGATTCCCATGGCTGCGCTTTTTTAAGGGATATCAACACTCTGAGCAGGACCCCTATTGGCACGAAGCCTATTTCGTTTCTAATGGCGGCTTTACCTTCCTGCTGAATCTGATGAACACGCGAAATGATAAGGAAGTGGGAATCCGGCTCTGGAAAGGGGATCACCCCAACCAGTGGTGTATCTTGATTCCGAGTCAGCCGGGATACAAGTTTGCCATCATTCGGGACGCTCTGATTGACGCTTTCGTCCTTGATGAGGACGGGAGGCTCATTATTGGAAGGCTTCCTCCAAACGACTACGGGCCACCTGAAGGTAGATTCCACGTCAGAGGAATGATCGATGAAATACAGGCTATCGTTGAAGCCGCCGCTTCACAATCCGACGATATTTTCGAGGTTACGAGTAACGGCAGAAAAAGTAAGCACTTCGTCGTAAGTGCGGAAGGCAACGTTGGAGTTGGAACGGAAATGCCGCGCGCTAAGCTAGACGTCGGCGGAACAGCGCATCATACAGGTTTGGCGCAGGAATTCGCCTACAACGGCGAACTAGAACCCGCGGAGGTTGCAGTGATTGACACAAACGACAGGTTGAAGGTAAAGAGGTCAGAGAATGCTTATGAGACTGCTATAGCCGGCGTTGTCTCTCAAAGTCCGGCGATAAGGATTAGTCCACAGAATCATGAAAGGACAGCGCCGCTGACTCTGTCAGGAAGCGTTTCGGTCAAGGTAACCGATGAGAACGGCCCAATTGAAGTAGGCGATGCGTTAACCACCAGCTCGACGTCAGGCTGCGCCATGAAATTCCAGTTGCTGGAAGCGCAAAGCGGGATGGGCAACAACGCAATCATTGAACTCATTAATGAAAATGAGCGACGGCGGAACGCAGTTTTGGGCAAAGCATTGGAATCCTTTTCTCAAGGCACTGGGGAAATAATGGCTTTGGTATCATAAGCTATATCAATCACTAGAGCACGTTATCCATCTCTCTGTTTGGTATACTGAACTCCATTTTGATCGGCGAAGTTACATCCATTCGAGGAGACCTTCTGTATTGTGTAGGGGAGAGATACCAAGTTACCTCACAAACTCATTCCTTCAACAATTTCTCAGGGGGTCCACTACGCTCGAACGAGGTTGACAAACCCTAAATCTCGATTTATAATTCGGCATCATTCCGATTAACGATATAACGCATCCGAAGAGGTAGCTATTGGTTCCGCATTGCTGAATCAAGGTTATTTCAAGTTCGCTAAAGGTGGCAAGAAGAGCCGTTGGCAAACTCACCCGTAATATTGGTGCAAGCATTTTATGTGCAACAGGAGATATCTTGTGAAAATTAAATTTAAAAATCCTTTCAAAATTTTCGCGATTTTTATAGCTGTGCTGATGTTCAGTATGCCCTTTGTCTCCCTTTGCCAACAGGGTTTACATGTAGAGGCTATGGTTGCCGCTGAACGCGATGCTGAAACTGATACCAGTCAATTATTATGGATTGGCGGCACCTTTGTTTTAGCCGCGGTTGGTGGTTGCCTGCTTGGTTCAGTCGGACTCCTTGGAGCGTATATCTACGATCCCCCTGTACCTTCCCATCGCTTGCTCGGAAAATCGCCAGAATACGTCATGTTTTACACACAAGCCTACAAGGAAAAAGTTGAAAATGTGCAACTAAGATCGTCTCTTTTGGGTTGCCTTGGTGGGACAGTGGTTGCAGTTATCATATGGAAACCGTATTATTCCCAAAATTAATGGAGAGGATGCGGTAGCAATTTCTAAAGGCTTGCCAATGCGCTACTAATAGGGAATACATGTCCAAAAAATTCTCAATCACATTTTTGCTTATATTTCTCATTGTTCACGCACTCCACGCCGCACCGCTAAAAACCCTCACCCTCGACTTTAGGCGCGAATTCGCCGAATACAACAAAACGGAGCGTACAGCAGGTGCCCTCCACTACGATGTAAAAGCTGCGCGCGTTGTCGTTGAGGTTACCGAACCCCTCAAGCAGATGATGGTTGTGAAGGACAACATCCTAGAAATCTATTACCCTGTAGAGCAGCAGGCATTCCGTTTTATCTTTCAAGGACGGGTACCACTCCCGTTTGTCGAATCTATCATACAGTCCACGCAAGCAGAGTATGGGTTAACTGCCATCGGGTATTCCCTTGACAGACATGAGATAGCGGATGATGTACTCTATACGCATTGGACACCGCCTGAAAAAGCGAAAGATACACTTGGCACTGTCATCCTCGGAATGCGCGACGATCGACTCGTTTCTACCGAAGTCAAAAACACTAAGGGGGATACTATTGCAAGATCACGGCATCAGAACCACAGAAAAATTGGTATTGCCTTTATTCCGATGATGGTTACGTCCAAGACGTATGGGGCAAAGTCTGAAGTCTTACAACATGAGCGGATTGTCTATAGCAGCCCACAGATGAACGCAGAGATACCAAGCCCAATACTAAATTTCACAATTCCGGAGTCGGTAAAGGTTAAGGTAGTTGAATGGTAGCTTATCGCAAAATGTTTAGTTTTGTTGAGTGGAGTTCCTGTATCTCAACCCGACCCATCCTTATAGTTCTTTTCTGCGGATTCTGTTTGTCATCCATTATCCTCATTCCGTCCACGCTTGCGGATGAAGCAGACGACCTAGCATTTATCCGTAAGGTCAACCCAATCACAACACCGCAATCGCAGAAGGTTGTCCACTTTAATCCTCAAGAGACCTCGGAACTGAATCTAGCCGCGACTAGCTTGATAAGGTTGTATCAGAAATTCATTTCTAGCCAAGACGGACCAGCGTGCAACTTCGTACCGAGTTGTTCACGTTTCGGCATGGCGTGTATTCAGGAATACGGTATGCTGCGAGGTTTATTGCTTACTGCTGACAGACTGCTCCGATGCCCCCGTTTACAATCGAGGTACTACTATAAAGATGAAGCCACAGACAAATACATCGATCCGGTTTCAGATTATGCAGCGTGGCAATAGTTGATTTAGGAAGTTGCACAACTGCTTCCCTAGAAGTCAACCGAAAGGCGGATGGTTTCGTGTGAATAGTATGCAACTACGGCGATTCACTCTCATAATCCTCCTTAGCACGATGTGCCTATCTGTTGCGGGTGCCGAGGAGGCACGTGACTACTACAGCCCCGTGAACGTCCGTAAATTCGCTGATTTTCTATATAAGCAGGGTGATTTCCTACGCGCTGCGGGTGAATATCAACGTTTTCTTTTTTATCAGCCTCGGGAAAGCCATCGAATCCACTATAGAATTGCACTCTGTTACCGTCTAGGCGGTAATCCTGAGAAAGCAATTGAGGAATTAGACACGTTTCTACACGCATATCCGGATAGCCAGTTGGCGAGTAGTGCACACTATCAGATCGGTGTCTCCTATTTTCTCATGGAACAGTTTCGGCAATCTGTAAACTACCTTGATGCAGCGTTACCGCGCATCGCAGATGTACGGCATCGCGCCGCATTACAAGAACTGATCGGGCTTTCTTATCTGATGCAAAAGAGGTGGCTTGAAGCCGACAAAGTTTTCAATGGGTTGCAGGAATCGAGCGTGGCGGGGGTCGGGGAAAGCGCAACACTCTATCATAATTACGCAATACAGGGGACGCAGTTGCCTAGCCGCAGTCCATTTTTAGCAGGAATTCTCTCCACAATTGTACCCGGAGCTGGTCGGCTCTATACAGGCCGCATCGGCGATGCACTGACCTCACTGCTTACTGTCAGCTTAACAGGATGGCAAGCTTACGACGGTTTCCGGCGAGATGGGCTTTCATCAGTAAAAGGATGGGCACTCGGCGCGTTCAGCGGAATCTTCTATGTCGGCAATATTTACGGCTCCGTAATTTCGGCGCGTGTCTACAACCGCCACGTAGAGGACGAATTTTTGGCAACGTTATCCATAAAATTGTCGTATTGACTTGACCCCGCGTCGTTGTTAGCCGATCAGTTGGAGTTGCAATGAATCTGAAGCGTGTCGTATTTCCCGTTCTTGCAACAACGCTTTCACTTTTCGGCGGTTTCACCGCAATTGGAGAAGAGTCTCCCCTTTCTCTGGGGTCCCATTTTTTTAGATTAGGCAATTATGATGCTGCCATTACTGAGTATAAACGCTACCTCTTCTTTCATCCGGATGACCCCCGCGCGGGGGAAACATATCGCAACATCGGCTTTGCCTATCGAGAACAGGGGTATTGGCAAGAAGCTATTGCTGCTATGCGCACTGCGGTGCAACACGCGGCGAATCGAGAAGAAAAGTCGGAATACCAACTGGAACTCGCCGTGATACTCATCGCCAACCAGAGCTACGATTTTGGACGGCTTGAATTGATAAAGGCGATGATGCGAAACCCCTCCGCACCGTTTTACCGTCGCGCGCTTTTCTTACAAGCCGTTGCCTTTATCTACCAGTTCCGATGGGAGGAGGCGCGTGAGGTGTTACAGGACTATACCAGGGACGAGAAGCTTGATACCCTTCTTGAGAATGCAGTCAATGTGCCGCAGAAATCCACTAGATTAGCCAAAGTGTTGTCGGCAATCCTCCCGGGGGCAGGCCAAGTCTACGCAGGGAATTGGCGAAACGGATTAAACGGGCTCGCACTGAACGGTGTTCTCGGCTATCTCACCGTTGATGCGGTGTTAGACCAACATTATGTGGATGCGGCGTTGTGGGGAGGGATTGTTTTCTCGCGTTATTACCGAGGCAACATCTTCCGCGCCGAAGAAGCGGTGAAGCGATTCAACTTGCGGCAGTCCCGTCGCGCATCTGAATCACTTTTGCAGCGACTGCATGAAGTTGCTGACAGCCAGTAAAAAACGCAGTTCTACGATTCCCAAAATGTCTGTGTGGCGTACACGACGGTTATTAATCCGATACAACTTGACTTGGCTTACATATACCGATTATCACACAGGTCCGCCGCACTCGCAAAACCTGCTCGCAGAAGCAAGAGTAGCAAATAAGCATCCGCAGAAGCAACTCAGGCTTCCTCCGGACAGATGAAGAATGGTAGGAGAAGTGGGCTGCTGCTGGTTGTGCCGAAATAACGGAGAAATAGACGATGGCTAAAGCTCCCGTAATACCAGACTATTTCCCCCTATGTAAGTGTTGGACTCCATAGCCAATGCGACCTATCAGTCGAAACCCTGAATCTCAAAGCAATGAAATCCCTTTAGGGTCGTAAAGTGAGCGATTTCGCTTTTGGAGAGTTTGTCAAGATTCTCAAATACGTTGCACTGAAAAAAGATACGGTTGTGCTTATGATAGATCAGTGGTTTCCATCCTCAAAGATGTGTCACCATTGCGCGCATGCAAATAACGATTTGTCATTACGCGACCGTGTTTGGGATTGTTGAGATTGCCACAATACGCTTGGCCGTGATAGCAAAGCCGCGATAAACATCTACAGGGTTGGTGCATCAACCCTTTCAGGAGATTCCGTAAGAGCTGCTACGGCGGACTCGAACTATGGATAGGAGAATCCTCATCCCTTTAGAGTTGGGAGTATGTCAACTCTATGGTATTCACCCGCCAATGAGAATCTCCTGTTTTTTTCATATCCTTTTTATCACAGGACGGAGACAGAAAGGGTGAGGGGATGATTCATAAACAGATCTTGACAACCTTAATCACTATTCTTGTATGCACCTTGTTTTCTCAGCCAAATGTAAATGCGGTTTCCGCCGAATCCAGCGAGGCAGCACAGCTTTATGAGACCGCTTTCAGACTGATAGTTCAAAGGGATTACGGTGAGGCATACGACCAACTCAATGAAGTCATCGACAGATATCCGGACACTGTCTATGCGCAGTTTGCTGAGGATCGGAAACGACGATTGGAGCAACTGAATCTACCTGAGATCCGGCGCATGAATATCGACCAGAGCGGCCGAATTGGGACCGTGGTGTTCAGCACCCTATATTCGACATGGCTGGGAATTGGTGCAGCGAGGCTTGCTGATGATACGGACGGAGAAAAAACCGTCGCTGCGGGTATGATGATAGGCGCACCCGCAGGATTTCTGACCTCTCTAATTGCGACGCGAAACGCTAAATTGACCCAAGGTCAGTCTGCCTTAATCAACTTTAGTGGTTCTTGGGGCACATGGCAGGGACTGGGCTGGGCAATTTTGATCGACGAAGATGACGGTGAAAAGCCGCTGATTGGCGGCGCAATGATCGGCGGACTGTCAGGTATTCTGGCGACCTCTGTTCTCACAAGGAGAATCGACCCGAGTTTAGGTGACATGGGGATTATCAATTACGGTGCGCTTTGGGGCACATGGCTATCTTTGAGCGCAGGAAAGGTTGCAAGGCTTTCTGATGGTGATGAACTACTCGCTTGGACGCTCATCGGGGGCAATATAGGCGCGATAACAATGGCATCGCTTTCCTCAAAAATTGACATCACGTTGGCGCGGGCAACTTTGATTAATCTGGGAGGGGTTATCGGCACTATAGTTGCGGGTGGTTTAGTGATGATAATCGCTGAGAACGACATTAGTGAAGCGGCCGCATTTGGTCTCCTGATGGGTGGGGGCATCGCTGGGCTTATTGTGGGCACTCACACCACTCGCCATGTTCCGTCTCTAGAGGCGCAAAGGTTGAGTCGGCGGAATGATTCGACACTCTGGCATCAACCTCCTCACGAGTTACAGTTGAATTCTGATGGTGTACGCGCCAATTTCCTCAGCATCCGATTTTAATCGCGAATTTTTATTCGTTGAATCAATAAATAGGAAGATCCAAGACATGCCGAATCAACTCATCAAAATTATCATCGCAACACTTCTTTTTCTTTTCTCACACTCTCTGTGGGCGGGTGAGATTGAATCAGAGCTCAAGGCTATGGAAGCGCAATTAATCTATGAAGATGCCGTTAAGCGGGTTGTCAATGAGGAATACGATAAAGCCCTCAGACGACTGGATTGGGTTATCTCTGCGTATCCCGAAACTGCGTACGGACAATTGGCAACGGACAAAAAGCGAGAAATTGCCCTCCTCCTACGACAGCCCAAATCGATCAGCGGCATGAGCAGAGCGGGTTTAGTCGGCTTTGGTACGCTCTTTACGACATGGCTAGGCGTTGGCACATTGATTCTTTTGGACATAGAAGAGGAGGTCCCCTATGGTCTCGTTCTAATCGCGGGTCCCTTGAGCGGATTAATCGGTTCTCTAAGTCTCACACGGGAGAGTGAACTGAGCGATGGGCAGGCTTCATTGATTAATCTTGGGGGGGCTTGGGGCATCTGGCAAGCGGTTGGGGCAGCAACACTCGCCGATGCCGATGGAAAACCGACCGTGGGTGCGAGCATGGCGGGCGGTATCATTGGATCGGCATTGGCTGGCAGCATTGTCAAAGATAGAGATATCAGCCCTGGTGATGCAACGTTGATTAATTTCGGCGGGGTCTGGGGAACATGGTTTGCAATCTGCGGGGCTATGGCTGTTCGCGACAGGAATAACGATAACAGCAACTTTATTCTAAGCAGTGCGATGATGGGCGGCAATGTGGGGCTGTCGACCATGGGGGCATGGTCAACGAAACTGAGCATGAGTCGTGCCCGCGCACGTCTTATTAACATCGGCGGCATTATAGGCACACTCTACGGTTTAGGTGCGAATATTCTGCTCGAAATCGAGCCCGAAGACCGGACCTTTTGGACCCTCATGGGACTCGTCGGCATGGTCGGGTTGACAGCGGGTGCCCATTTTACCCGAAGCTACGACACGCAAGCAAGTTATTTCACTGAAAGTGGCGTGGGGTTGCTGAATCTTGAACGCGCTGAGAAGCAATCGAACCTATCTTTTCCGACGATGACTGTTTACCCTATCAGTAGTGGAGATTCGCACATTCCTAATATTGAATTGCGGGTGCCGCTGGTTCGTGTCCAGTTCTGATCGCAGAGATTGGAGCTGAGTACCACATTACAGACGCAATGAACAAGGTTGAGTAGCCGCGCCCTACAACACATCAGACGTACCCTGAAAATCCTGCAAGACATTGGTATATACACACATCTGCAAATGTACAGGTTAAATCCATCAGAATGACTTTTCAAACAGGCACTTCCGGGCACTCAAAATGTTTTTCTGAAAAATTCTTAAAAAAAACTTGACAAAATCTTCACTGTAATTTATACTATCGCGATTTTAAAAAATGAGCGTTTGGCGAGGGGTTCACTGTGAGAATAAGTCTCAATACAATTTACGTGTTGTTCATACCAATCAGTCCGAATGACGGATAAATATGTGTGTTTTTATTTCACATCTTATTGAAATAGAGTCTCAATTGCAATAACCCAAAAAGAGGTGAAATTGCGAGGCTTTTGTTGTGGTGTTCTTATATTCTTGATGGCTCACGCTGTAACCGCTGACTCCGAGCGTCTGCAAATCTCCGGTTACGGAGTAATCAATTATGCCAACTTCGATTGGCAGACTGATCCAGAGCGACGCAGCCACATTGACGTCGAACGGCTTGTTATCGCACCGAAGTGCCAAATTACCGACACTATCCGGCTTGAAGCGGAACTTGAGTTCGAGCACGGTGGAACTGGCATCACAATGGAATTCGACAAATTCGAGGAGTTCGGCGAATTCGAGATGGAAGTCGAAAAAGGCGGCGAGGTCATCATTGAGAAACTTGCCGCGGTTTTTGACATTCGCCCGGCACTCAACATTCGAGTGGGTCACATCATCGTTCCAGTCGGTCTGACTGCCAAGCGGCATCGCCCGCAACACTACTTCACGACCACCCGCCCCGAATCTGAATCAAATCTGATTCCAACCATCTGGCACGAAAACGGGATTGAGTTATTCGGCAAAATTGGCGCGTTCAACTATCAGGCACAAGTCGTCAACGGCTTGGACTCCACGGGCTTCAGTTCGCGCCGTTGGATTGTGGGCGGTCATCAATTACGCTTTGAAACAGCCAATGCTGAAGATTTCGCGCTCGTCGGTCGGGTCGATTACACGGTCATGGAGAGGACAGTTCTCGGTGTCTCCGCCTACTATGGAGATAGTGCGAACAACCGCCCTAAACCGGACCTCCAAGCTGATGCCCATGTCTCAATTGTTGACCTGCACGGATTTTACGAGGTCGGTGCGTTGAAGGTTCGCGGGTTGTTTCTGTATGGGACACTCGAAAATTCAGAACTTATCTCCAAAGCCAATCGAAATCTCTCAAACAACTTAAACGTCAAACGGACGCCTGTCGGTAGCCGTGCCTTCGGCGGATACCTCGAAGTCGGTTACAATCTGCTGGCGTTTTTAAAATCATCGTTGAATACTGAAGCAGCACTCGATCTGTTCGTCCGCTACGACAACTACGATACAATGGTTGAGGTGGAGGGTAACATCTTTGATAATCCACGTTGGGAACGTCAGACATGGACTTGTGGTGTCAATTATCATCCACATCCGCAACTGGTCTTCAAGGCACATTACTCAGCACGAAGATTGAGCACCGAAGTCGATAATAAAGAAAATACCTTCGCGCTCGGCTTCGGGTTTCAATACTAACTTCAAACCTAAAAGGAGAAATCCAATGAGATTCAATCAATATCTAACGAAATTCTTTTGTTGTAACCTATCATCCCTTGTGGTCCTGTCAATTTTTATCATCGGTTGTGGGCTATCATCAGGTTGCGGTGAGGACGACGACGACAATCTTGGCACTGGAACCGCCTTTGATGCAACCACCACATTGAGCGACTTCGCCAACAAAGTTGTGCTCGCCACTTACACCGACTTGGATAATAAAGCAGGCGAACTGCTCACCGCTGTCAAGGCGTTGGAAGGGGATGCCACCCAAGCCAACTTGAAACAGGCGCAAGCGGCGTGGAAAGCAGCGCGGAAACCGTGGGAACAGAGTGAATCGTTCCTGTTCGGTCCAGTTGATACGCAGGGTCTTGACCCAGCGCTCGATAGCTGGCCCGTCAATAAGGTTGACCTCGACGCAGTGCTCGCCAGTGAGCAGGTGTTGACTTTAGCGTCAATTGACGCGCTTGAGGACACGCTGAAAGGCTTCCATACCATTGAGTACCTCCTCTTCCGCGAAGGGGACCAGCGAAAAGCTGCTGATATTACCCCCCGTGAGCTTGAATACCTCACCGCAACGACGGAGAATCTGAATGCAAAAACCGGTCAGTTGCGTAACGCGTGGGAGGCATCGGGCGAAAATTACGCCTCAGAAGTTGCTAACGCCGGCACCTCAAGCACAATATATAAATCACAGAAAGACGCAATGCAGGAGATGGTTAACGGCATGATTGTCATCGCCGATGAAGTCGCCAACGGAAAAATCTCCGATCCGTTCAATGAGCGGGACACAACCCTCGTCGAATCGCAATTTAGTTTCAACTCGATTACTGACTTCCAAGACAATATCCGCGGAATCCAAAACGTCTACATGGGAAAATTCGCCGCAGATGGTCAGGGGCTTAACGACTTTGTGAAAGGCAAGAATGGCGATCTGGACACAAGATTCCAAACCGAAGTCCAGACCGCAATCGATACCATCGGTGCGATTCCAGACCCCTTCCGCGATTCAATTACCGCCCAGCGTTCTGCTGTTCAAGCAGCAATTGATGTGGTCGGCACGGTTCAGCAGACACTAGAGGAGGATATCTTGAAGTTGGTGTTAGACAGTAATTTCAATTAACAAACGATAGGCGGCTTCAGGGTCGGTCTTTTCAATCATGCTCACCGTTCCCTCCGTAGTCTCCAACCTCAGGATGGGCCGTCCACCCGTCAAAGTCCTTGCTTGTTGCCGTTAGTTCGATTACCCTCTTTTCACCGGGTGCTAAATCAACCGGCGTTGTTGGTCCGAGCTCTGTTCCATTTGACAAGTGGACTTCAACTCGAACTTGCTTCAAGGTTTTATCGGTGGTGTTTTCCACTGTACCTTTGAAAGTATCACTTTGAGCGTCGTATGCCAACATAAGTCGGGCACCGTTTCTGACATTATCGTAATTCTCGTTCAGCGCAAGTTCAGTGCCTGATTCTTCGTCGTTTGAACAGCCGCTAATAACGGCTGCCAACATGACGGCAATCACGACAAGCGTTCTATGGATGTGATTCATGGATACGTTCCTTTCTGAGATGTCTAACTGGTGATTAGAAGCGATTTTACTTGGAAACGACTGGTCAGTTGCCTTTGTTTACGTGTCTTGTTTGTTCTCCAGCCATCCCGCAACTGAACTTTTTCGTTATACTTGTTGGCTGAGGGACAATGTCATGAAATTCAATCACCCCTTATACACGAAGTTAGTGTTAGACAGTAATTTCAATTAACACAAACTAGGGCATGACAGAGGAACCGAATTTTCCCAAGAAATTCGGCTTCTTTGCATAAAATAAGAGGATTCAAAATGCAAATCGGAACAATCACAAAACTCTTGCTGGTATTGGCTATGGTTGCAGGGCTTTCCGCCTGCGACCAGATTCAGCAAATCTTGCAGCCGGGGACTCCTGATGCGGAAACCCCAACTCCGCTGGAAGAACGCGATCACGTTTGGGTTGTCGATCAGAACGGTGTTGAGGTGCCAATACCTGGGACTTGGGTACTTGTAGAACACACCAATCCAAATTCGACCTACGTCATAGGTGAAAGTTTCACCTTACCACTAGAGACGCCGCACCAGATTTTGTTGTCGGAGGGGGCGTATATGGACGGTGAAGGTATTCTCTGGACGAAGGTGAACATAACGGTTGATGACGGCACACAGTTCCTGTTACTTGAGCGCGTGAACACAAGCGTTTCACCGCATCAGCTCCACCTTATTGTCAAGACGGATGATACCGGCTTGGCTCTGCTTGAATATGGCGAGTATCCTTTTGACCCTCCAGGGCATGATGTCCAGGTCTGGGAACTGAAATAAGATCAACAGGAGACAAGTTGAAATCGAAAAGCAACTTTCCAAACCTGTTTGGAGATACCAATTGGCAAACTGTAACGTGTAGATTTAAATGTCTCAGCGAGATGCCGCCCCTCAATTTAATCAGTAACGTCAATCTTGTTCCATTCAAAGAGGATCGGTGGTTGGTACTCCGCTTACAAACAGGGGTATGGGAGGTTCCGGGCAGCACGTTGGAACCGGGCGAAAGCTATTCGGACGCCATAAGTCGCGAGTTGATTGAAGAGGCTGGTGCGCGTCTGATATCCTTTGAACTACTCGGTGCTTGGCACTGTTTTTGCGCCAAAGCCCTATCGCCCGCATCTACCACACCCCGAATTCTATCGGCTTGTGGGTTATGGAGCGGTGGAAATCATCGGCAGCCCCGAAAACCCTGAAGACAGCGAACAAGTGGCAAGCGTGGAATTCGTCCCTATTGAGGAAGCCGTTCAACGATTTTGTGACATAAATCGTTTTGAGTTAGCAGAGTTATATCAGTTGGCAGCAAGAGTGCGCAAAGCCAAAAACGAAAATGGTCGAAAAATTGACATTTGAAATCATGAAATCAAATCATCGTTCATACATTCTATTCCCTATAGTGTTACTTTATAGCCTGATCGCCGCTTGTGATTCGGATAATCTGACTGATTCGGATAAGATTGACGTTTCGGATAAAAGGCTTTCAGGCGGGGACACGACGGTGTTTGACGCGACGAGCCATGCGTTTTCCACGCCTGCACCAAACCTTTCGGCAGATGGACTCGCAAAGCACCTAGAGGGTGATGTTGAATTTGAAGCGGTGTTTGTTACGGTCCCAGCGGAAGTCAACCCGGGGCTCGGTCCGGTTTACAATAATATCTCGTGCATCAATTGTCATGTGCGAGATGGGCGGGGCCGCGCACCGACATCGGGTGAAAAATTCACATCAATGCTTTTCCGCGTGAGCCTTCCTAACCCGGAAGGAGACGTTACACAAGGACCTGTCCCAGTTCCCGGTTTCGGCACCCAACTCAATAACCGCGCAATCTTCGGCGTTCCCCCGGAGGGAACGGTAACAATCGATTATACCGAGGGCGAGCTCACGACAGGTGACGGGGTGAAGGTGCATCTCCGCACGCCGAACTACAGAATTGAAAACGCATATCAACCGTTGCCGGACGACGTTGAAATCTCGCCCCGCGTCGCACCCGTTGTGTTTGGTTTAGGGCTACTCGAAGCGATACCTGAATCCACCATCCTTGCTTTGGTGGACGAAGCTGATCGGGATGGCGATGGGATTTCAGGGAAAGCGAATTTTGTCTGGGATGTCCAGAAGAATGGGTTGAGCCTTGGTCGATTCGGCTGGAAAGCGAATCAGCCGACGCTGCTTCAACAGGTTGCTTCTGCCTACCACGACGACATAGGCATTACAACCTCGCTGTTACCAAGAGAAAGTTCGGATGGGCAACCGCAATACGACAGACGGGGCGATGATCCGGAACTCAGCGATGAAATTTTGGATGTGGTGACATTTTACGTCCAAACCCTTGCTGTACCCGCTCGACGCGATCTTGATGATCCGCTTGTTCAACATGGTGAGGAACTTTTCGAGAGTGCGGGTTGTTCCGGTTGCCATGTCCCGACGTTGCGGACTGGGACGTTAGCGGATGTGCCGGCGGTTTCCAACCAGACGATTCACCTGTACACCGATCTGCTGTTGCACGACATGGGTCCAGGGTTGGCAGACAATCGCCCGGATTTTTTGGCGAGTGGCTCAGAGTGGCGCACACCCCCGTTGTGGGGTATCGGGTTGGTCAAAGTGGTCAACGGACATACTAACTTTCTCCACGACGGTCGGGCGAGAGGTTTACTGGAAGCGATTCTATGGCACGGTGGGGAAGCAGAGCAATCGCGTGAGTCAGTTCAACAGATGTCAGCAAGCGACAGAGCAGCACTGCTCGATTTTCTGGAATCTTTGTAGGTACGAGACCCTCTCATCCTTCTAGGCTTTCGACATTAGCCTTAAATATTTTGGAATCACGTTGTTTATGTCAACAAAATCCGAGGAGTAATATGACGTTACAAGTTCAAGAGATTCAACATAATCCGCGGACCCCTCGATTCATCATAGCAGCCAAGACGGGCGAAATTAGTCCCGGAAGCTGCATCGACACGAAGTTAGAGGGACATTTCATCGGCATCCACAACGTCGATGGACAGTATTTTGCGGTGGATAACATCTGTCCTCATGTTGGCGGGATTTTACACTCAGGTCAGTTAAAGGACGGGGTTGTCGTCTGTCCAATTCATCAATGGCAGTTTGACGTTAAGACAGGCAAGTGCATCTGGCCAGGGAAATGTGAAATTGCGACCTATCCCGTGAAGGTTGACGGGGAGCATATTTTTGTTGATATCAATTCACCGAGCCAGCCCACTCAACATAACCCCATTCGAGTCTATCATACGAAGGCAGAACGGAGGTCAAAGCAGTGATAACTGTCGCGAATCGAATTTACGTTGCACCCGAATATCAAGAAGCCTTTGAGGCGCGTTTTCATAGTCGTGCTCGCCTTGTTGACGGCATGCCCGGCTTCATCTCAAACCAAGTGTTGCGTCCTGTCAATGAAGACGACCCTTACGTCGTGTTTACTCTTTGGGAATCGCGGAAGGACTTTGAAAACTGGGTTGAATCGGATGAATTCCGGAAGGGACACGCCCAATCTGGAACATTGCCCAAAGAGGCGTTCACGCAGTCGAACAAATTGGAACTTCACGAGGTATTTCTCGATACGGCTCGTCCTGACCTTGTGGAAGAACCGCACGGTGGAGCGTTCAGGGTACACTAGGGTGTGTTGATGGATTTTGTTTACTCTATTCGGATTGAAAAAATCCAAAGCTGGGAAAGGCAATCTCCAATCTCATGCTGGGGATGTGTTTCTTTAAGTACGTCAACAGATGCGAACATTTGGCTCTTAATGTGTGCCGCATCAACTCAGTAAAGAAGACAAGTAAATCCAACCATTCAGATTCTCGCTTTCGATCGCCGCCCCGGTACGTGTCAGGCGAAGGCTGGACAATTTAATCGAAATATTCATCCTCTCTAAATTTTGTCCACGACTCAAATACAGGAAACGGTGAGGGCATGCTCTTATCAGGGTCATTTAGTTTGAAAGATATCTTTTCGCTATCGAAAACATTCCTAACCGAAATAGAGATTCCCCACGTTTCAATACAATCTTCACACTGAGTCGGCAGTATTCTCTCCGAATTCGGTTCGTTGAAATAGATCTTAATTTCTGAACCACTGCTTGCCTTTTCAACGCGGTAATCTACTGCGAAGATCTCCCACTCGTTGATTGCGTGATCGCCATCGGAATATTGTGCCCAGAGCCTGATCCCGTCGAAGTAATCCAGTATAACCGCTTTCCTCGGACTAGCGTCTATGTCGTCCGGATCAAATTGACGAAACGACCGATCTTTCAATGTCGCTTTTATCTCTTCTTCTTGCGTTTCGCTAACCGGCTGAAATATACCTTCAAAGCCGCACGAAGATGCGATAAGAAGCGCGAGTATGAGAATAATTGGCGTTAGGTATGATTGCAGGGTGTCGGATGACATGATAACCTCCACTATATTAAATCAGTTGTACAAGCGAGTCAGTTTCTGGTTTCGCGTAAAAGTGTAACATTTGACCTAATATTAATCAACTACCTACAATCCGTGCAAAATCGAATAAAAATTCTTCTTATCCTCACTAGTTTGTTCCTAATCTCAGAGTGCGTCGCATCAATCGCCGGCGCAGCCGTGTCAGTCGCTGGTGGCATAGGTTTCGCAGGATTTGTCGTACCGTTTTCGCACTTTCCCGATTGATGGCGCAGTCAACCAGACATCCTAAATGTGCGTGGCTCGATTGACCTAACCGAAACCCTTACCGACTGGCAAATGATTTTGCCTTATTGTGGAGAATAAAGTATAATATGGCTTTACTGCTAGGCGCTAAAGATAGGCTTGGAACCCGATTCTATTCTATTGAACCAAAGTTATCCTAAAAACGTTTACTCTGGCACGCCTGTTATTACGGGCGGGGGAGGACGAACCCATGAACGCACAATTTTTTTGTTTCCCCCCTAAACCACGATTGTGGACATGCCTTTCCATACTAATCTGTTTTTTCATTGAGACAGGGCTGCTGCGCCAACCGGTTGCCATTGCGCACGATGCTAAAGCCGCTAACCATCAAAATTGCCAGACGTGGGAATTACCTGATGGCGCCTTCGTCCGTTTGGGAAAGGGTGTCATGGGCGGTTCGGACAGAGCAATTGCCTTTTCGCCCGACGGAAAACATCTCGCGGTCGCAAGCGGTATCGGTATCTGGATCTACGATGTAGAGACCGCGCGTGAACGTGTCTTGCTTAATGGCGGACGTGCAACTCTAATCAGATCTGTGGCGTATTCGCCGGATGGGTCGATACTCGCTGCTGGAACAGGGGATGGACGGGTTCAACTATGGGAGGTCAAAACCGGACGCCTGCTCGCCCCACTTATGCGACCTGGACCTGGGTACAATGTTGATGCTCTTGCGTTTTCGCCCGATGGGCGAACCGTTGCATCGGGGACAAGTGATGAGATTCAACTGTGGGATGTCGAAAAGCAACGACATCGTAAAACACTGCAAGGACATAAGCAGCGAATCTTCTCTTTGGCATTTTCACCCGACGGGGCAGCCATCGCTTCGGGGGCGAAGGACGACACCGTTAAACTGTGGGAGGTAGCGACCGGAAAGAATCTCGCCACATTAAAACATGCGGGTAACGTTCGCTCCCTAGCGTTTTCACCTGATGGCGCGACACTCGCCGGTGCAGCACACAAAAGCGTGGAATTGTGGACCGTTTCAACGAAGAAAAACATCGCCGCACTAAAGCATACGGATGTAGTCTACGCTGTGGCATACTCACCCGATGGTGCCACACTCGTCTCAGGGTCACGGAATGTGGTCAAACTATGGGATGTTTCAACGAAAAGAAATTTCACAACATTCAAGGATGAGAGCAAACCCGGTGCCGTCACATTTTCACCGGACAGCAAGATACTCGCCGTGGCGAACACAGATCGCTTCGGCGGAACGGATGGAACAGTAAAGTTCTGGGACGTCTCTACAGGGGAAAATATCGCCACGTTTCAAGGGCATACAGGGACAAATTACGCGGTGGCGTTTTCGCCGAATGGGAGCACTTTTGCGATGGTGCTGGGGAATAGCACGGTAAAGTTCTGGGAGGTAATGACGGGACAACATATCTCTACACTGTCTAAGGAAAATGTCTGGTCCATGGCATACTCGCCAGATGGCAACACACTCGCATTGGGCAAATACGATGGAACGGTGAAATTGACAGATGTCAAGAGCGGACGAAAATTAGCGAGACTCCGGGGACATGCTGATATCGTTACTACCGTGGCGTTCTCCCCGGACGGGACGAAGTTGGCTGTGGGGGCAAAAGGCGGAGACCAATCGTCAAGCGGAATTGTCAAAATATGGAGGTTTCCTCCCAAGGCGTTAAGTGTTCTGACGCAACGGGGTCTCAGCACATTTCACACGCAAAGCAAAGGGGGAATTCACATCGCGTTTTCTCCCGATAGTAGAATACTCGCGGTGGGGTCAGATGTTGGTGTCAGTCTGTTAGATGTCGAAACAGGGCAAAAAGTCACACTGCAAAAAACATTCAGTCCCGCTGTCGCATTCTCGCCCGATGGGCAGATGCTTGCTGCGCGGTCAGCAGATGGGACAAAACTGTGGGATGTGTCGACGAGGAAAATTATCAAGACTTCGCGCCAAGAAATGGAAAGTTCAGGCTCCCCTGTCGCGTTTTCACCAAACAGCAAGATGCTCGCTATGGGAACGTCGCGTGGAAAAATTATACTATGGGATGTCGAGACAGCACGTAACATAGCCACCCGACACGGGCATGGAGAGGCAGTCTTCTCCGTTGCGTTCTCTCCAGATGACAACACCCTAGCGTCGGGATCGCGCGATGGAACGGCACTACTGTGGAAGGTGTCTGAGTTAATTGACGACTGAATCCATTTTGAAAAGTGTCAGAAAAAGTAGGTTGGGTTGAACGATCAAGCGACCGAATAGGAAGCGCGATAAAGGTTCCACTGAATCCTGACACCGCTTCGAAGGTTCACAAAAGGCTGTAGTTTATGTTTTTTGACGGCTAATTCTGGTGCGGAGGATTCACAATCTTACAATGACGCACGCTAGAAATGGACTAAAAATGGATTACCGTACTAATCCAAATCGCCCGGAACCGCTCCACGACAGGATTAAAATATATCGCGTTTCATTACTTAATCCATTTACGTAAATTTTCGCACCGCGCGAACCCGCTCCACTGCAAGATCTCGGCCCGGAAAAATTGAGTTTTTGAAAGATAAAATGGATTAAAGCGTAGCTCATTCGCAAATTACCTTTCAACCCAACCTACACTACTTATCAAAAGAACATTAGAGTATCCGTATTCGCCCCCGCCGTGTCCGGTTCTCACAGCGCAAAATAGCGCAATGACGATGATTCAAAACCCGCACGGTGTCGTCTTTCACAGGCTCAACGCCTTGCGCTATGGAGGATAGAATTAAGAATTAGCGCAAACCAATCCGTATCAACTGACGAATGATAGACACAGAAGGAGGCAAGACGATGAACCTTTCATACGGCAGGCCTAACCTGAAAACTCTCTCCGCACTTGTAGCACTTTTGCTCCTTTCATCGCCGCTCGGCATCGCTCAGGATGCCGCATGTACGCTATCCGGCCACGTGGTTGACGTCAATGGCAATCCGATTCCCGAACTCCCCATTGCTGTTGTACCTTTTACAAGCATTTATGGCGAGATGGGGCCGGCGTTCATCCTAAAGGATTTCATGCCAGAGTCGTATGTCCCTCTGATTAAATCAAAAACCGACGCGGAGGGTCATTTTTCTGTCGCAGGTATCAGACCAGGTCCCATTGAATTCGTTGCACCGGCCGGTCATCTTCCTGACGATGGCACACTGCCGCCTGACTTCAACGATCTTAACTCGGATGCTGACGTTCTATCTATCCGAATCGGAACGGTAACCCTCTATCCTTATCGGTTGAGCGGGTTACCATTTGGTGAACTGACGTTTTCCATCGATCCCGGAGTGCACCTCGAAAATGTTGAAATTATGATACGAGCCCGAATGCGAATTCGAGGGCAAATCGTCTATTCCGACGGGACGCCCCTTGCCAACGCACAGGTTCGGCTTGAGGTTCGACAACAGGATCTCGACGGATCAGGCACGGGTAGTTCGCGCAGCGATGCTCAGACAGACTATGCGGGCTACTTTATGAAATATGTGAATGAGCCCGGGTACTACACGGTTGCGGTCGAATTTCAAGGGCTTTCGGTAATCTCGGAACGGTTTCTCCTTGAAGCTAGGCAACGACGCGATGATCTGGTTTTGATAATGGACAACGAACCGATTCCCATCAATTCAACGCCCGATCAGGTGAAGTCGGACGACATAACGGACTGGGTGGCAAACCCGGAAACCGGTCACAGTTATAAGAGCATCCGCTGCAGGAGTTGGGATGACGCCAAAGCGAAAGCCGTCGCCGAAGATGCACATCTGGTCTCAATTAACGACGCCGTGGAACAACAGTGGCTCATGGGAACCTTTGGCACTGGCCCCTATTGGATTGGGCTGACTGACGCGGAATCGGAAGGCGTGTGGCGATGGACAAGCGGCGAACCGGTCACATACACCAACTGGGGGGCGCCCGACGAACCGAAGACAACCGGCAATAACGAAGCGGATTACGCCTTCATGTCACGTTTTCAAGGCGGGAACTGGTATAACGTTGGCCCTGAAGGACCGGATTGGGAGAGTTCCGGCATGGCGATTATCGAAAAGGGAAGTTTGCCCGGCAAGTCACCCGTAGAGGAGAAATAACCCGAGTTCTGACCACTTCATTGACGCCATCTTTATATCACAAAGCTACTCAGAAGGAGATTTTACCATGACTCTTTACTGTCGCAGACAAAATTTTACACTTCTTGCTACAATTGTTGTATTCTTGCAAATTGCAGCATCTCCCATCGCCGCTCAAGAGACTACGTGTACATTATCGGGTCGCGTTATTGATATGGAGGGGAATCCGGTTGCCGGGTTTACGGTAGGTGTTCAATCCTATGAAGTCGTTGATGGCGTAAAACAGCTGCTAGGACCTGACTTGGTAGCGCGGACCGACGATGCGGGACGTTTCTCTATCACCGGTATCGATCCGATCCCGATTCGGATCGGAGGGACCACCCAAGCCGAGTCTAACATGGGTCAGTACTTTGAGCACGACAGTGAAATCCAATCCATCAAAATTGGGGCGGTGACTGTCCATCGCCATCAGTTTGACGGCGGAATCAGATTATCCATTAAGTCAATGACACACATCTCGGACGCTGAAGTCAAGGTGAAGCCCCACGCGCGAATTCGGGGACAAGTCGTCTTCACCAACGGGGCACCTCTTGCCAACACAAGGGTTCAGGTTGAAACACACTATCGCTCCCCAGATGGGATGAATACCGGCAGCACTGGTTCAACGCCCATGACGGACGATGTAGGTTACTTCGTGGAGACGGTAAGGTCGCCCGGAATCTACACGGTAACGGTTAACTTTAAGGGGTTGTCGACAATGGCAGAACCGTTCCAACTTCAAGAGGGAGAAACAAAAGATGATCTGGTCTTCAAGTTAGCGAGCAATCCGATAATGCCAGATGTCACGCCGGAAGAGGGGGTAGCGCACCCGCCCCCGGCATCTGTGTTAACATCTCCATTACCACTCGGCGCGGGAGTGTGGGTCGTGAATCCGGCAAATGGACACGCTTACAAGAGCATCCAGTGCGAAAGCTGGGACGATGCGAACACCCAAGCGGTTACCGAAGATGCATACTTGGTCGCTATAAACGATGCTGCGGAACAGAAGTGGATCGCGATGACGTTTGCCATGAGTTCCTATTGGATCGGGCTGACCGATTATGAGAATGAGGGCGAATGGAAATGGACGAGCGGCGAGCCGGTAACCTACACCCACTGGGCGCCGTTTGAACCGATGGATGCCGACACGGGCGATGAGGACTATGTCCGCATGGACGGAGTATCGGATTGGTCCGATGTTGGCCCTCGAAATCAGGAATGGCAATCCACTCGACTAGCTATCATCGAACGGAACAATCCACCCGCCAAAGCACAGGTCAAGGAGAGGTGATTCAGTTTGAAATTCCAAGCATTCCGTTTCGCACTTATCCAATTAATCGGCTTTACCTTGTCTACGTTCGCCACGGTTGCTGTCTCCCAAATCCAAGATTATTCAATGTTGAATTTACCTGACGGAGCGATTGCCCGCTTGGGGAAGGGTGGGGTGAGTTACAGCGACAGAGGTATCGCGTTTTCGCCCGATGGAAACCGCCTAGCTGTGGCGACCAGCATCGGCGTTTGGCTTTACGATGCAGAGACGTTTAATGAAATTGCACTGCTGACCGGGCACAAAGAAGAGGTTACTACTGTGGCGTTCTCACCTGATGGCACGAAACTGGCTTCTGGGTTAGGTTCCCATTTGCCCGGTACGCTAAAACTTTGGGACGTGGAGACTAGACAAAATATCGCTACGTTCCGTGTAGAAAGAGGATCGGTCGACTCTGTGGCGTTCTCCCCTGACGGTACAAAACTAGCTTGGGCAGATAGACTGTGGGATGTAGAAACCGGGCAACAACTCGACATACTCCAAGATAAGGGGTTGTTCGATGTGGTGTTTTCGCCTGATGGCAAGATTCTCGCAGGGACAGGCATAAGTATTGTTAAGCGGAACCGGGCAGGTGTTGTCAAGTTTTACGATGTCGAAACAGGACAACTCCTCAACACCCTCACCCCTACACCGCCTGTAGAACGAATCTCATCGATCGCGTTTTCACCCGATGGACGGATATTGGCATCGGGGTCCGCGAGCGATGGAACAGTCAAACTGTGGAATGTAGAGACGGGGCAAAACACCGCTACATTTACAGAGAAACCGAGTGATGGCAACTCTTTGTGTGTTGTGTTCTCACCCGACGGCACAAAACTCGCTGCGGCGTCAGCGGAGGGTATCAAGCTGTTGGAAGTACCGACTAGGCAGCATCTCTACACACGGCAACACATCGATATCGGCAAACTTGAGCTTTCAATTGATGTTTTCTCTGTTGCGTTTTCGCCTGGCGGGACGAAACTTGCCTCAGTAGCATGGGATGGTGTCAAGCTGTGGGATGTAGAGACCGGGCAATATCTCACCGCCTTACCCGGCCATACACGGGTGGTTAATTCTGTTGCCTTCTCGCCTGACGGGTTGACCCTCGCCTCAAATTCGATGAGTGGAGTCCAAATGTGGGAGGTTTCCACCGGACGACATATCACCACACTCGCAGGACTTCCGAATTTTGTCACCTCCCTTGCATATTCGCCGGATGGCACAAGGATCGCTACGGGTTCAGCAGATGCAATGAATGCCGAGCATACAGTTAAATTTTGGGATGTAGAAACGGGAAACTATCTCACTACCCTACAAGGGCACACGGACTTAGTGGCCGCTGTCGCGTACTCGCAAGACGGCACGCTGCTTGCTTCGGGGTCACAGGATAGAACCATCAATGTGTGGGCGGTCAAATCAGGACAACATATCGCCAGACTTCAAGGACATAAGAAATCAATCAACGCTGTCGCGTTTTCGCCCGACGGAACGAAACTGGCTTCCTGGGCAGATGATACGTCGCTTCGGTTGTGGGAGATCCCGACGGGCAAAGCACTGTATACACTAGGCGGCATAAATAGCCCCCAAGTCCCGGTGGAAGTGCTGCCCGCTCCACGCCAAGGAGAGGACATCAGCAAAGTTCAGATGGACAATGCCGCTGATGTTGAAGCTGAGATCCTCAGGAACTCGGTCCAATCTGTCGCATTTTCTCCGGACGGGACGAAACTTGCCTCTGCGTCGATGGATGGCGTCAGGCTGTGGGATGTAGGGACAGGGCAACTTCTTGCAGCACTCACAGGCGTGGCGGATTCTCCGGGCTTCTCAATTTCATTTTCCCCGGATGGCTCAAAACTAGCTTCCGGGTCGTGGGATGACACGGTAGAGCTGTGGGATGTTTTAACGCAAAAACATATCGCTTCATTCCCAGGGCATACCGGCAATGTCCGCGCTGTGGCGTTCTCGCCCGATGGCACAAAGCTCGCTTCAGGGTCACTGGATGGAACGGTACTACTGTGGAGGGTATGTGAGTTAATTAACAACTGAACCTATTTAACCATCGGATAAAGGACGGTTGTTTGGAGAGGCATCCCTATCTCAATTTCGTGGGCAGAAATCAGCACGACACCGGGAAGTATGGTATAATAAAGATAATGGACATTGCGTTTTTGTTTGTGTCATCAGATGACTTTATAACAAACTGTTTCACTTGATGTTGAGCGATTAACATAGGCAGATTCATCCAAGTCGTAGCAGCACCCCGTTGTCGAGTTAAGGAGTTTTCCATGTTCAAGATTTTTGAATCGCATACCGAAGAAGCGCAGGCGTTCGTTAGTCGGTTAAATCTTCGCGGGCGACTCGATGATGAGGCGGTTCTGAAAACGGTGCGCCGGATATTACAGGATGTTCGTAAAAATGGCGATTCAGCCGTTATCAAATATACGCGAAAGTTTGATGCGCCGAGAATTTCTGTAAAAGACCTGAGGGTAAAAGCAAAAGAATTCGATGATGCACAGTCACACGTTGATTCAGAATTTCTTGATGCTGTCAGGCTTGCACGGCAAAACATCGAAAGATTTCACCAGAAGCAGTTACAAAATTCATGGTTCTCTACCGAAGAAAACGGTGTCCTTTTAGGGCAATTGGTTCGCCCATTGAAGCGCGTCGGCGTATGCGTTCCTTCTGTGAGCCAGCTATTGGTTTCGTCGCTGATTATGAACGTGGTTCCCGCAAAAGTTGCTGGCGTTGAAGAGATTGCCGTATTCATGGGTCCCATGCGAAATCGGAGGATTAATCCGCATATGCTTGTCGCAGCAGCAGAATGTGGCATCCACGAGGTTTACAAATGCGGCGGCGCTCAAGCTGTCGGGGCAATGGCTTATGGAACGGAAACTCTACCAAAAGTAGACAAGCTCGTCGGGCCTGGGAACTCTTTTGTACAACTTGCCAAGAAAGAAGTCTACGGTTTGGTCGACATCGACAAATTGGCAGGTCCGAGTGAAATCCTCGTTATCGCTGATCAAAGCGCGGAACCGGCTTACATTGCAGCAGATCTAATCTCTCAAGCAGAACACAGTGAAGATAGCTCAGCAATTCTTGTGACTCCAATTAGAACGCTCGCTGAGCAGGTCCGCAAAGAGATTGAATCACAGATGAAAGTATTGTCTCGTCAATCTGAACTCACAAGCGCGTTTGAGAATCACAGCGCAGCATTTGTCGTCGCAGATCTGGCGGAAGCGGTCAATCTGGCAAACACAATTGCTCCTGAGCATGTTGAGTTGGAAGTGAAAAACCCATTTGAGTGGATTGGCGCAATTCGCAATGCAGGTGCAATTATGATCGGACCCTACACACCGGAATCCGTTGGCGATTATATCGCAGGACCAAATCACATCCTTCCAACAGGCGGCGCAGCACGATATGCCTCTCCTTTGAACGTGGACGATTTTCTTAAGAAAACAAGCGTTATCTCTTATACAGAATCCGCCCTAAAAAAAGTCACACCCGCTGTGGTCAAACTAGCACAGGTAGAAGGACTTGACGGACATGCAGCCGCGATGACAACCCGGTTTGATAGAAATCAGGACTAACTAAATCTTACGGGTATCAGCGATGGTGACACCTCCGCTTTTTCACGAATGTGACTTGCATCGTATCGTTTAAGCTAATCCACAATGGATGTCACGACCCCTATTCCAAGCTTGACTCCCATCTTCTTGAGGTCAAATCTCGTACCAACCAGTATTGCCATCGGCAAGTCGAGGGCGACCTGTACTGTCGCGTGCTCACCCGGATTGATGACAGCCACGTCTGGTGGCAGACGTAGATGCCCGATAACATTAATTGTCCAGAGATGGATTTCAGGTTTGTCGTTTCCGACGAGGGGAATATGCGCGCCGCATTCCTCTTGAGTCATGACGTAAACTACAGCTTCAAACATAGTGTGTGACTTGATACTCTTTGGCTCCGAAACAACTTGCCCTGGCGAAAGCCATCCTGGCTCCGAGTCAACCTGAATTACCTCCTGATTTTCAACCGTTTGATCGGGCGGTTCCAACTGCCGTGAAGAGGGAGGCTCTGTGTGGGAACGCATTGCAATACAACGCGTTTTGATTCGATCGCCTTTGCCAACGATGTGAACTAAATGGCCGACAGCAAGCCTCCCTTGAAGAATCTCTCCATAAAGTGTTGAAACGCCTGTTTTCGGATCATCAACCACTTTTCGAATCGGCATAATGAGCGGCAAATCCAAGGTGCCTATCGGTTTAGGTATGCAACGGTTCATCGCAAAGATAAGATCGATAATTGGTTTCCAGCGATCCGAACTTAAATCATAACCCTTATATTTTAATGCCCTCTCAGCATCTCCAAGGATTATTGGGGATTTGGCTTCCGCATAGCCACAAGCCGTAAGCATTTCACGAATCTCCATTTGACAAATATCAACTAGCTCTGGGTCTTTGAGGAGTTCTGTTTTGTTCAGAAACGTAACCACCGCGGGAATGCGGGTTCGGCTTGCAAGGTGAATCTGCGATTCCGTTTCCACCGTCACGCCGTCAACTACACTCACAACTAGAATTGCTCCCCCAATTATTGGTGAACCGCTGATTAGCATCTTGACGCTATCCGCATGATTAAGAGCGTCGACTTGCGAGTAGTGCCTGCCGCTTGTCTCATAATCGACTGTTTTATAACTAACACCTAGCCGACCTCCGATTGAATGGTGAATCGGCTGTTGTAAATCCAGATCACGCGCCAGTATTTGCGTCGAGCCAACCTGTGATACCACTTTAATGATAGCAGCGGTCAGGGTTGTTTTACCGTGCCCCGCGCCGCCAAGTGTACAAATTGTCGATGCTTGATGCCGATGATGCTTTTTTGTATCCATATGGCTCTCCTCTCGTGCATAGCGTGAAACCAATACAGATGACGTGTTGATTCCCTAATTGATATGCTTCACTGCGGAGCAAGTGCTGCCGGTGCACCTTTCCATATCTTCCATTTAGGTTGCCTTTCCCTTATCCTGCGTCAGTTCCCCCTCCCCTGCTAGTAATGATGTCCTGTAGTTTACCAGAGATTACAGTGGGCATCAACCATAAACTACCCCGCGAAGGTATCAAGGACGGATGGATTTTTGTTGACATTACCTCAAAATACTGTTATTATTCGCAAGTTGTGTCTTGGCAGAAAGATTCACAAGGGATTTGGAATTTCTATCAAATAAAGGATTCAGACCAACCAACTTCAATTTCATAAGATTTGGATACTGAGGTGAAAGTTTGAAGAAGTTTTGTTTTTCGCTTATCATAAGTGTGTTCTGTTCGATTGTGATGCAAGCAAAAGCGGAAATCAAGTGGGATGCGGAGAAGTTTATGCCTCTGTCAGAAGTTAAACCGGGCATGAAAGGAGAGGCGTACACCGTTTTTTCGGGAACAACCGTCGAAAAGTTTGCCTTTGAAGTTGTCAGCATCGAATACAATTTTTTGCCACAGTGGCATGTAATTTGGGTTGAAGCGAGCGGAAATAGTTTTGAGAAGACCGGCGTTGCCGGTGGGATGAGCGGTAGCCCCGGTTATATCAACGGGCGACTAATCGGCGCCCTTTCCCTTGGTTACTTTTTCCAGCGGGAAGATTCGAACCTAGTCGGCTTTACGCCCATCGAATCCATGATTGAGGTGACGCAGCGCGGAATGCAGCCGAATTTAAGCTATTTCGGAGGTAGTCTTTTTGACGTTGGCGCACATACCGCCTGGAAGCCATTCGAGCCATCGCCCTTAGTGTCGGATGAATTCTTTACAAATAAGGAGTTGGTCGATACACCCCCCATGCCGACTCCGGATACTAGATCGCCTCTGCTTCAACTTCCGGTGGCGTTGTCTACGATGAATCCTCAAGCACTAGGATTCCTCAAACCTATTTTTGACAAACATCGACTGATGCCGATGCAGGGAACAGCTGGAGGCGCTCCCGTGGAAAGTGCACCCATTGAGCCCGGTCAGATTGTCGGTATTGAATATTCACGTGGGGATTTCACAGCTTTTGCTTACGGCACAATGACCTATATCGAAGGAAATCAGGTAATCGGGTTCGGTCATTCGATGTTCGGAGAAGGTCATGTGAATCTTCCGATTTCAGGGGGGTATGTCCATTTCATTTTACCGAGTATTTCTCGGTCCTTCAAAGTCGCTTCTCCAACTAAACCGATAGGCACATTGGTGCAGGATCGCCAAACAGCCATAGCGGGTTTAACCGGACCACATCCCAGTTTTATGCCGGTTAGCGCCAACATTGAAACGACAGATGGGAAAACCCATCCGATTCACTATGAGGTCATGCGCCATCGTGGCTTATCGGCGATAATTGCCACGATAGGGGTTTGGAATTTCATTAGTGCACTAGAAATTGACAGCGGAGATCACACCGTAAACATAAATACGACGATTACACTGCAGGATAAGCCCAATCTGACATCTCAAGAAATTGTGCGTAGAAATGTATACTCATCCAGTTCTTCTCCCGGATTTTGGGCTTTTCAGGCATTTTCCCCATTATCAAGTCTGATTAGTAATCAATATGAAAAGATTACGGTAGAAGGAGTTGTCGTTGATATCAAAATAGAGGATAAGCGGAAAACGGCGGTTATTGAAGGAGTTCGGATAAATAAAAACCGATATCGTCCGGGTGAGGAAATTGAGGTGATGATAACCCTTCGTCCATATCTGGAAACGCCAATTATCCATGCGGGGTATATCAAAGTGCCAGACGATGCACCTGACGGATTAACTACACTCCTTGTTGCAAGCGGGGTGTCCCATGAAGCTTGGCAACGCACACGCGCCCCACTGAACTACTACCCAAAAAACATCAATCAACTCATCCAACTTCTGCAATACGACCCAAGCAATAGTAACATTATACTGGAGATCTTTATTCCGAAAATTGGCATGACTGTTCAGGGGCAAGAGTTCCCAGAACTTCCTTTGTCCATGCTCTCGGTGATGAGTTCACCAAGCCAGTCGGGCGAAGGAGGCTATACGCGCGGTACCACTTTGCATATTGAAAATGTCCCGACGGAGTATGTAATCTCTGGTGGACATTTTGTACGATTCACCATTGACCGTAACGCCCCATAGTAAATTGCCAATCTTCAATTGCTCATTAAGAGGAGGAAGTTTCTTCATGAGGTTTTGTCGTGTTCTTTATTTGTTGAGTTCCATAGCCATACTTTTGGTTGCCAACATTGGATCGGCGTTGGCAGTGAAAACGTCCATTTGGGAACAATATCGCCAACGTGATTTTGAAGCAGGTACGCCTAAAGATATATCAATCACAAGTAAAAACGAAGTCATCTTGTCGCCTAAACTGGACGCTGTTTTCACGGATACACAGGAAATATACATTTGGTGTCTAGCTGAGGATTCCAAAGGAAACATTTACGCAGGTACAGGCAATCAGGGTAAAATTTATCGGATTACTCCCGATGGTCAGTCATCACTCTTTTACGACTCGCCAGAGGTTTCAATCTTGAGTCTTGCCATTGACACAAATGATAATATTTATGCTGGCACGGCGCCTGATGGCTTAATTTATAAAATCTCGCAAGAGGGTGTTCCACCAATTACGCTTCTTAGTTCCGAGGAAAGCTACGTTTGGGCGATGACGTTTGATGATGGGGGAAATCTTTACGCAGCGACGGGAACAGACGGGAAGATTTACAAAATTACCCCAGAGGGAGAAAACAGTGTCCTGTTCGATTCTGAAGAAAGCAACATTGTATGTCTGCTTTACCATCAAGACGCTCTGTACGCTGGAAGTGAGGGTAAAGGTGTTATTTACCGAATAACAACCGATGGAGGGGTTTCAGTTGTGTATCAGACGGGACAAAAAGAAGTTCACACGCTTGTTGTAGACCCTCAGGGCACCATTTACGCAGGAACCGTCACAACTTCTCCACCGAAGCCGGGAGCGCAGCCAAGCGGCCCCCCTCCTCCAGGGGCGCCACCCGAAGAAAAGAAATCACAGCTTTATCAGATTCATCCCGACGGTGTCGTCTCCATGATTTGGACGGCTCCAGCTCCATTGATTCTGTCGATGGTTGTCGAAGCGGATAATCAACTCTTGGTGGGAACAGGTGATGAAGGAAAGGTTTTTCGAGTCAATGCAGATGGGGACTTTGTGTCATTGGGGAAGTGCGATGCAAGCCAGATCCTTGCGATGCACCGGAGCACAGATGATAAACTCACCCTAGGAACCGGCAATTCCGGAAAGCTATTTGAATTGAAAATGGAGCACAACACAACGGGTACGCTTGAATCCGTACCTCATGATACCCGACTCATTTCAAGATGGGGGAAACTATCGTGGGAAGGACTTTCGCCGGAAGGTACGTCAATATCGTTCGCTACGCGGACAGGCAATACTGGAAAGCCGGATAACACATGGAGCGATTGGTCAAACGCATTGACAATCCCGGAAGGTTCTCAGATCACCAGTCCAACAGCGCGATACATCCAATGGCGTGCGACACTCACAACGAGTGCTCCGTCGACGACTCCAATCCTACAAAGGGTGGCTGTTGCTTCTGTTCAATCAAATGTCGAACCCCGTTTCACTTCAATTGAGATTCATCGCGGGGATAAACCCAAAGGCTCCGGCAGGCCCACTGACGTGAGCCCCCCTGGGGAAAACAGAGACCAGCGCCAATCTGAAAGCGATAATGGCAAACGACGGGCAACATGGAAAGTGGATGATGCGAATAATGACACCCTGCAGTTCACTGTCTACTACAAAAGCATCGACGAGACAAATTGGAAGCTACTCAAAAAGAAGCTGGATCAGCCCAATTACGCATGGGATACGACGTCAATGCCTGACGGACGCTACACCCTTAAAATTGAGGCGACGGACAAGCTAAGCAACCCGCCTAGTTTGGCAAAAGTTTCTGAGGGAATCAGCGATCCTTTTGATATTGATAATACACAGCCAAAGGTAGGCAATATTACTGCGACCGCCAATGGATATGATACATATCAGATTACTTTTTCGGTTGAGGACGAGATGAGTTATGTCCAAAAGGCCGTTTATAAAATCGACAACGACGAACATTGGAAGGTCATTAACCCGGCGGACGGAATCTTTGATTCTAAGCGTGAAGAACTCTTGATTCAAACAGAGCCGCTGTTGCCCGGTGAACATACAATAGCAATCCAAGCTACTGATGCAGCGGGAAATACGGCTGTTGGGCGAGGGAAGTTCTGAGGTTCATACTTTCATACTAAACATCGAACACAATAAGAAGATTTTCTCCACACATAACGCCCCACTTGCCCTGCGATGCAATTACTCCATATTTTATTTATACGTGAGTACCTCTGAGACAAAAAAGGCTAGTCAAGATTACCACGTAGCAGGTGGAACACGAGGCATTCCTCTCACCAGATTGGGCATGAGGAGTGCCCACTAGCATTGCTCTTTCGAGGATGGTCTCAGTCGGATTTGTCTCGAACATGCTTCTCAAGTACACAAAAACGTGAGGTTGATTTAGGCTCTTTCAGCATTGGGACATAGGCAGATTTTTCCGAAATTCTCTCGATTTTCAATGATACGATGTGCCTCTGCTGCCGCTTGTAACGGCAACACACGATCGATAATGGGAGATAACTTACCTCCTTCCGCGAGACGTATGATTGTGCGCAGTTCCGACGTTGAACCTAGCGCGGACCCAAGAATTGTCAACTGCCTCTGATAAATCTTGCGAATATCGATAGGTGCAATATTTCCTGTCGTGGCACCACATGTAACAAGTCGCCCATTTTTCGCAAGACTCGCCACACTCTTCTCCCATGTCGCCGCTCCAACATGCTCAAGCACAATGTCAACACCTCGATCAGCTGTCGCATCCCGGACGACTTTACTGAAATCGGTCTGTGTATAATTGATTGTAAGATCCGCTCCCATCTGTCGCGCGCGTTCAAGTTTCTCATTGGTGCTTGCTGTAGCGAGAACGGTGGCTCCACACAGCTTGGAAATTTGTAGCGCCGCGCTGCCAACACCGCCTCCGGCAGATGGAATAAGTATGCTTTCACCAGGGCGTATCTGTGCCTGGCTGATAAGCATGTGCCATGCGGTGAGGTAAGCCGTTGGAATCGCCGCAGCAAGAGAGTATTCGAGTCCTGATGAGATTTGAATCATGTTTTTGGCGGGGGCTTTGACATACTCCGCATAACCTCCGTTGGTTTGAAAGCCCAAGATTGCCTGAAAGTCACACATGTTTTCATCACCGTTGAGACAGTCCCTGCACTGCCCACAGGAGATGAAAGGTGACAAGACAACACGATCGCCAACGGCAACATTGCGGACGTTAGCGCCAATCTCGACCACATCACCGGCAATGTCGGATCCAAGAATATGCGGGAATGGTTGAACCTCCGGACGATCGCTACGCGCGCAAATATCGAGGTAATTCACCGCACACGCCTTGACTTCGACCAATACTTCTGATGGCGTGATAGTCGGGACAGGAACCTCTTCATATCGGAGTTTGTTTATGCTCCCCTGTTCGTGAATAACGACTGCTTTCATATTGCTCATTCATCAACCATAAGCTCCACGCTCAAGGAAACCGAGGAGCCGACGCAGCCGTGGGTTTGCATTTGCGTAGATGTGTTCAGGCATGGTGTAATTCATAAACGGATAGTATTTGTGTCCGATTATGCGTCGGGCATAAGTAATCTGTGTGACATCGCGCGTCCTTTTACTTTGATTCGGCCCCCCACGATGACAAACTTGGTTGTTGAACATCACAACACTACCCGCTACTCCCAGATTGTAGTGAATCAGCTTTTCCCATTTTGTGCCTTCCAACGTGGTAGGTAGTGGAGCGCCAAACAGATGGGAACCCGGAATCACCTCTGTGCCGCCGTGTTCTATCTCGGTAACATCTGTCAAATAGTAGTTTGCCGTAAAAAAAAGCACCGGCAAGCGCACATTTGTGGGAGGCTCACCGTCTGTGACGATAAAGTGCGGAGCGTCGTCCTGATGCCAGGTGGTAATGCCACCTCCAGGCAAGCAGCGAAAAGAATTATTGTGGATGACGTGACAATTTTCAGCAACAAGCGCTTCAGCAAAACTAACAATTGGCTCAAGATTGAACAACCTGACATTGGGTTGACTGTGCTCGAACATTCGGTGGCACAGCTGGATTTTTTCGCCAGTGATGTTAAGACCGTTCGGGTTTTCTTGCAGCGCCCAATCCAAATCTTTGCGCAACTCGGCACACCATTCCGGGGGAAGTACATTCTCAATAAACAAAAATCCGTTGCGATGGAACGTTTCAACCCATTCCTGAATCTGTTCCTCACTGACGATTTTGTTGGCTAGGTAAGTTTTAAGTTTTGGAGTTACGCGCATTTGAGATTCCCTCATCCGGATTGGACATGATTATTTGATAAATCTAGCTGACCAGGGATTGAGTAGTGAATCGGGATTAAACCCAACATTGACACCAATCTTTGATATACAATCCGCCGTTGTTTGTGAATTGGTTGCCACAGGCACCCAACGTCGCCTTTGAGTGTAGCTACGCCAACAGAATTTTATCGGTGATGTAATCGTCACTTGACACAATTAAAAAATCACGGAGAGTTCTGGAGCGACTACGCTGTTGATAGATATGTCAATTACTTCGGTGATACTAGTGGCATCAGAAGTCGTTTTGAGTTCCTCTTAAAGACGTGGGCTTAGGCTTCAATCCGAGAATATATCATGAGGTATCCTCAAAATCCAATTCTATGTTTTCAAGAGGATACCATTTGATCAGAGAAAATTCAACAGATTTTTCGAGCTGCAATTCAATAAACAATTTGCCGTTCCCATAGTCTTAAAGAAATAGGGACAACATCCATTTCCGCCCACAAGGGAGACAGACGATGATAGATCGAATGCACAAAGCGCGATCCTCTCGTGCACTTTTAATCTCTTTGGTAATTCATCTTTGCCTGCTCATTACATGGACAATTGTGTTTTATCGTCAACAGGAGGAAGATTTGGAGGATGCAGTTGCCGTTGAACTCGTCAACGAAGAAGACCTGCCAAAGCCACGTCGAAAGATACTTAAACCCCAACCACGCCTTTACCCCTCTCACCAGGTCCGCTCACCGGTTCCAGACCAACCCCAAACTATCAAATTGGAGGCAATCCAGCATCCGATCAACGAAACCCTCAGTCCATCAGAGCGCCTCCTGCTTCAAAGCGCATCCGCTAATCAGAACAACCCCCAGGACAAATTGCCCGATGCCATGACAGCAACGCAGCAACTCAGCAGTCGAGAAATTCGTATCCCTACAGTTTCGACCCCCGCCCTACCTGAAGATGGGAACGGTGTAAAAAGTTTCCGCCAGCGCGTACAAGGGAATGGATCTGGTGGGCTCAACATGTTTGAATCCACTGGCACGGCAGATGTTGGTGCGATCGGAAATCGCTCTGGTGGAGGTGGAACAGTAGCAGACGAAAATCCATTCGCAGAAGCTTTGCGCGAAATCGCAGATCATATCATCGCAACACGACAGAAAAATAAGGTCAATGTCGTATTTGTGCTTGACACCAGTGCGAGTATGCGAGACAACATCCAGCAGGTTGCAGATCACCTCTATGCTATGACTGATGCATACACCGACATTAATCTCGAATTTTATCTTGGCATGCTAGAATTCAGTGTAAAACAGGGAAAACAGTCTGTAAAGACAAAACCGCTTATGCCGGATGTAGCATTGCTTCGCCAGCGAATGAAGAATGCCCAACTCAGCGGGGACGAACACGCTCTCGACGCATTGATGGCAACGTTAACTTACATACATTTTCATTCAGACGCCGACAAACACTTGGTATTGGTGACGGATGAACCTGCCACAACGAGTTTGCGAAAAGCCGGTGCAATCAAAGAGATGCGTAACAAAGTGCTAGACAATTACGCATCACAAGATATTCATATCAACGTTCTGGGACACACTGACTCATTTCAACAACGTCTCGCCGAAGCGACGGATGGGCTCTGGCAAGAGATTCCGGGTGGTGCAACCAAGACCGGAAGTTTACTAGCAACACACCATTCCAATGATAGAAGTGTGAGAGAAAATGTAAAGTTGCAGAAGTTACTCAGAAATGTGAGAAAAATTGTTAAAGATATCGCTCAAGGAGTTCTTGATTCCAACCCTGAGGTACATACTCAACCCTCTCACCAAAGTGACGACAGGTTACCTGTGTTGCCGGACGCGCTGAAATTGCAGGCAAATACAGAGGAAACGTCGCCGGCAAATGTTCCCGGACAGAGGGCGGCGCCGAAAGCAAATCGCGCACAGGTTGATATTGTTATCATGCTTGATTGCAGCCGCAGCATGGGCGGAAAATCGGAAGCAGTTATGCTCAGCATCAGTGAATTTCTTGCAAAATTGGAACTCTGGCCAATCGACTATCGAATTGGACTGATTCGTTTTGCTGAAGCAAAGGACGCCATCAAATCAATTGATGGAACGGTTGTCACGCAGATGCCAATCAGCGAAGGGTTGATAAAAAGACTTACGAGGTTTCCCTTTGGGGGGGATGAACATTTTATCGACGCCATCGTAGAGGGGTTACCCCAGTTTCGCTTTCGCGCTGATGCGAGCCGTGCTCTTCTTGCTTTTACAGATGAGCCTAGCACAGGCAGCCAGTCACCGGAACATGCGATCGAAATCTGCCAATCTTTGGGCATTCGGGCTTATGTGATTGGCGCCACCGGTAATGGCAGCAATTTTCAAATAATGCTTACCCAACAAACAAATGGCCTCGCTTTCCCGATGCCCAATAGCTTCTCTAAACCATATCCCCACCAGTAGACCATCACAATATCAGCAAATCCAGTTAATCACCTATAGGAAAGAAGTGATACAACAAGGTTGCCACATTTACGGTGGTTAAGTAAATCTCTTATGCCAATTCCAGTCTGAGGCATGCAAAGTTTGCACTATTATGAAAAGTTTGCACTATAGATTCGACTGCTATAAGGAATTGGAGGTGATTGTGGTGTGTTCTATCTGAAAAATCGGCTTCATGCGTTGAGCGTGTAGAGAGGAACCCACCCCAGTGATACTGCCTACGTCAACGACGTCTTTACATATCATACATTATGTATTGCCAATAGTGGTAGTAGGGGAAGACCGCTTTTGCATGTGGAAAAGTGCAAAACCAACCTGTGAACCATCCCTTTGGAATAGGGGATGGAATTGATAATTGCCAGTTTATCGCCATTGGTATATTTTTTGCTAGTGAAGAAAGCAATCTTGAGTGAAGAAGGTGGTAAAACATGGTGCAGGAACTTCAACGCAAAGGCATTCATCTGCTTGGACTAATTGTTCCTATTATCTATTCCTTCACCGAACAACACACTATAATTTTCATTGTTGGTATTCTCACTTTCCTTGCTTTGCTGATTGAGCTATTGAAGTGGTTGTCTTCATCGTTTTTAAACATATTCGTTCGGATATTTTCCCCAATGTTACGCCCTCAAGAGCGAAAGGGTGGGTTTACCGGTGCAACATATTACCTTATTGGATCGTTTGTTTGCGTGTTAGTGTTCGAGAAAACACTTGCTATCGTTTGCATCTGTTTTCTAATTTTAGGCGACTTGTTTGCAGCCATAATTGGCAAGCATTGGGGTCGAACCAAGCTTGCATCGCAAAAGAGCTTAGAGGGTAGCCTCGCATGTTTCGCGGTGTGCGCATTGATTGCGTTATTGATGAAACTCCACCCGGTTATTGCGCTCACTGGGGCTATTGTGGCAACGCTGATTGAACTCTTCCCGCTTGGATTGGATGATAATGTGACAATGCCGTTAATCTCAGGAATCGTGATGCACCTGATGATTAACAATTCGCAATTCTGAATCATTTAACTCGATGTGTGGTATGTGATGTAAACACGGATTCTTGGAATTTCGTAAATCTAGTGTTTTCAACATTTTCTTTTCCCCTGCACACTTTCCACACTTTTCTCCCTCCCTTGTTCTGTTTCTCTTCAGTCGCTGAATGGGTTCGAGTGTTAAGGGCCCGACTCAATACCGGCGAGTAAGTTCCCCAAATAACATTATAGAGCCGCGGATTGCGACAAGCTGTGGGAATTCGTCCTACCTTTTCGAATTTTTGTTTTCATTTTCTGCTATGCTATGCTAAAATGTAGTTTTTCATATGCTATAGTGGGGATTTTAACCTAATTCTATATGCCCGGAATTACGTATTACCGCATTAGTCTTCATGCCAGAAATCAGACTTGAGCACCTAACAAAACGCTTTGGCAACGTCGTTGCTGTCGATGATTTAACCCTCGAAATTTATGATGGGGAATTTTTCGTTTTGCTAGGCCCCTCCGGCTGCGGCAAGACAACGACACTTAGGGTAATTGCCGGGTTAGATCGCCCAGAAGAAGGCGCTGTTCTTATTGACAGGAAACGGGTAAATCATCTGCAGCCGGCAGAACGAGACATCGCGTTTGTTTTTCAATTTTACGCGCTTTATCCACACCTGACCGCCTATGGCAATATCGCATTCCCTCTCAAAGCGGTTAAAGTGCCCAAACCCGAAATCCAGAACAGAGTAAGGGAGGTTGCGGCAATCTTGCAAATTGAGCACCTTTTGAACCGGAAGCCAGGAAATTTGAGCGGCGGAGAAATGCAGCGAGTCGCACTTGGCAGAGCGATGGTCCGTCGTCCTAGAGCGTTTTTGATGGATGAACCAATGGCAAACCTTGACGCGAAGCTTCGGGTTGATACACGTTCAGAGCTCAGGCACCTACAGCGTGAAATCGGTACAACAACAGTCTTCGTCACGCACGATCAGATCGAAGCCATGTCAATGGCAGATCGAATCGCCGTCATGCACCAAGGCATGTTACAACAGCTTGGCACACCACAGGAGGTGTACAACCAGCCGAAAAGCCTATTTGTCGCCGAATTCATGGGAAGCCCATCAATGAATTTGATTGATGGCGAGATTCAATCGCAAGCCGGTGAAGATGTTTTACATCTGACGCATACTGATATTGGGGTGGCGTTATCCAATAAACAGATGGAGCAAGTTCAACGCGAAGCAACAAACAACAAACTGGTTTTTGGTGTTCGTCCCGAACACATTGCTATATCCAAAGAGCCAGTCAATCGAAAATTTCAGGCATCAGTACATCTCGTTGAATCCCTAGGCTCAGTCAATATAATTGATATTCTTCTCGGCGAAAATTCAGAGACGGGCAATCTGATAATACTCAGAGCGCGCACTCATCCCGCATTTCAAGTAGCAGCGGGACAGTCTGTTTGGCTGGATTTTGATGAGAAGCACACACACCTTTTTGATCGGTATACAGGAAAAGCAATCCGCTGATAGTCGCACAAGTATTCGATTCTATAATGTTGTCGAGAGAGCAAGACGTAAAAGAAGATTGGGCCACAGAAATGGAGGATGGAAAAAAGGGAAACAAAGAAATGGAAAGAATTCCATGTAGTTTAGTGGCTGTGGATTTGGACGGTACTCTACTGAACGACAATCACACTATGACCGATCGGAACCGTAGAGTTCTTGGACAATTATCAGCGCAGGGAGTTACGGTGGTGCTTATATCGGGTAGGATGCACCAATCAATCTTACCGGTCAGTAATCAGATTGGGCTGGAAAATCCGATTATTTCATACAACGGTGGAATGGTCAAACATGCCAAGACAGAGAAGGTTCTATATCACACTCCAATCCCCGCGCCGATTGCAATTGAGCTTACCGAATATTGCGATAGGCGCGGGTTGCATTTCAATTTCTGCTTAAACGATCGGTTATATATTAAGACGCACAATCAGTGGAGCCAACTCTACGAGGAAAGAACAGGGGTTACGGCTACGGTTCTTGACGATCTTCATCAATTAGATGGGGAAACACCCACGAAGATGCAGGCATTTGATACCCCTGAAAGAATTACTCGACTTCTGATTGAATTCAAAGAACACTTTGGCAGACGCTTGTACGTTACCCGAACACAGAGTGAATATATTGAGTTCATGAATCCTCACGTGTCGAAGGGACGGGCATTAGAAATACTGACAGATCAACTCGATATCCCCATGGATTTCGTTGTTGCTTTCGGCGATGGTTACAACGATGAAAGTATGATGAAAGTGGCAGGATTCCGTATCGCGATGGGCAATTCTGTTGATGAAATCAAAGCTTGCGCGGACTACATCACAGAAACCAATCAAAACGACGGCGTCGCTATTGCGGTTGAACAACTCCTGTTACACGAGGTGATAAGGACATAAAACAACTTGCCCATACTCATGCTTGTAGAGGGCCGCGATTCTTTAGACTTGAGACCGGAATATTTGCAACGAGCGCCATCGATTGCCCCTCCCGTTGCAATTCCATCTCAATGCCATCTTGTTCAAGTTCAAAATACCTTGACAATAACGCTGTAATGTCCATTTGCAGGGCTCTCATAAGTTGTTCATCAATGCCAATCCGATCTTGAACCAAGATTAATTGCAGGCGACTTTTGGCAAAATCTTTACTTCCCTGGTTCCGACGAAATAGTCTCATCAATTGTTTTAGCATGTCTTTTTCTCCTTTTAGATTCCTTTGAACACTTTGAATTTGAACAAGTTCCCAAACCAGCCTCCAGCTCTGAACTCTGGAATTTGCACGTCCTCTCCTTCAATCCGCTTCGCAATACGCCTGTAAGCTTGTCCGGCGGACGATTGGTGATTGTAGGTTGCAGGTAACCCTCGGTTAGTCGAGACGACAATTTCTTTATCCTCCGGAATGACGCCAATTAAATCAATTGATAAAATATCAATGATGTCGTCTGGATCCATCATGTCACCCGATTCGACCATTTTAGGCGAGAGGCGATTAATAATCAAACCCATGTCACCAATGTTCATGTTCATCAGCAATCCGATGATTCGATCTGCATCTCTGACTGAGGCAATTTCTGGTGTTGTTACAATTATTGCTACATCCGCACCTGCTACCGCGTTACGAAACCCCTGTTCAATCCCGGCGGGCGAATCAACAAGAACATAATCGTACTCTTCTTTCAACTCAAGACAAATCTTCTTCATCTGTTCGGGTTGAATATCATTCTTATTATTCTTCTGAGAAGCAGCAAGGAGGTGTAAATCCTTTGTCCGCCGATCCTTTACAAGTGCTTTTTCGAGATCGCAAGCTCCCTCAATCACATCCATTGAGGTGTAAACCACGCGGCTTTCCAATCCCATAATGACATCAAGGTTCCTTAACCCGATATCCGCATCAATAACAACTACCCTTTGGTTCATTAAGGCTAACGCCGTTCCTAGATTTGCTGTGGAAGTACTTTTGCCAACCCCACCTTTTCCGGAGGTAACCACAATTACTTTCCCCATGTGTTTAACCATCCTTTCATTCAATTATTCTCAATAGTTGTACGAGAAAATTATTCTTCACCTCAAATTTCGGTGACCTCAAACAGATTACAGTCCTCTGTATTCCTCAACGATGATAGCCTGTTCGCTTACCCGGGCAATTTCCGCTTTCTGACGTGCACCTTGCCGACCACTCGGAGGACGTGTGATGTAATGCCCGATTCTCAACTGGGTCGGCACCAGATTTAAAGCGATAATTACTGATGAGGTGTCACCGAGTGCTCCTGCATGAGCTACACCGCGCAATACCCCAAGCACAATAATATCGCCAGTCGCAATCACTTCCGCGCCAGGGTTTACATCGCCTAAAATAATCATGTTCCCCTCTAGGAAGCGTTCAACCTGCCCGGATCGCAACGTGTGTCGGATAAACCGAACTTCTTCTATCTTCGGTAGAAAATTATTCTTGACAATATTTTCTTCCCGATGGAGCGCTGGGGCGCCTCTAATCTTTCGCTTCGGCGTCGATCCATTTGCCCAATCCACCACGGGTTCATGTGTCTCATTTCCCGCCGGTTCAGATTCCCGATCTAATCCATCTAGAATCCGCTCAACTTCCAATCCGTAGGTCTCATGAAGCAACATTTTGACACGACTCAATTCATCATCACTCAGAGTTTCGTTTCGAATATCAATGTTCATCGTTGTTCCAGCAAGGGAATACCCCAAGTTTGCCATTCGCTTCTTTATCGCTAGCTCTACCTGTTCTATAGACGCATCTGGAGCAATGATTAGGTGTAAGCTGTCACGAAATCCTTTTAGTTCGACAATTGGGTGTGACACATTTTTCACTGGTAGTCTCCCTGTGCAAAAATCACCAATTAACGGGGCAAGGTATACCTTGCCCCTATTCAAGATACTTTTTCAACTGTTGCCAAAACGTAGGAGCCGCCTGGAATCGCTGCAATTTTAGCGTCTGATCCGTGCTTGGAAAGTACGAGCTCAATTCCTTCTTCAAGGGTCCCTAACGGATGTACAAATAGGCTTTTCAATTGATTGTAAGGAATATCGTCTGTATAACAGTAAATCTCTGCTTTTATCGCTACCTTTGCCAATTCTTCAAGCTGCCACTGATCGATGATAAAGTTTGCCGGATCGCAAATATCGTGAACAAACTGTTTGAGGTCCTGGGTTTTTAGGATGAGCTCCGCAAAGAAATCACCGCCGATGCCCTAGCTACATGCAGCCACGAGAATGATACTCCCCCTCGGTTTGACAATCTCCACGGCAGCCAACATCCCTTTAGTCGCTTGATAAAACGTCGTGTCGAGTGGATAGCCCGCACCCGAAGCGACCACAGCGTCCACAGGACGCGGCAGCGATTCCTTTACTCGTCTCTCAACGAATTTAGCGCCCGCTAGATGTGCTTTGACCAAATCACCAGCAAACACGCCGGTTAACCTTCGACGATTACCAATCGCAATATTGACGCTGAAATCGACACCCGCCATCAGGGCAATTTCTGTGGCTTCGATATGAAACGGATTGCCTTCTATTACCCCCACAGATGTCTTGGGATGCTCAAGGATTTGTGGGCCGTGCATGGTTTTGACTGTTTCGACTGAAACCAAGCTAGGACAGATCGCCTTGCGCCCGCCGGAATATCCTGCCATCAGGTGAGGTTCAATTAAAGCGGTAGTAATTTTGAGATCGGAATCCAGATAGGTTTTACCAATATGGACTGGTGAGCCGTTACGTGTTAACCGAGATATTTGTGTGCTTGGGGTTCTTGAGAAAGATGATTAACAATCCGGTACTCATTCATGATGTCGCACCCAACCATCTCCTCTAGCTCTTTGCCTTCATTGAGGCGATGAATCCCTGTAGCAATTAAGATCGTAATTTTTCACGCAGGATGCCCGATAATTCCAAAGTTCGCAGAATAGGCGGTAGAATCAATTGATTGGGAACCGGGCGTGTCACATCCGACATAACCACACAAGCGGAGGTGCGATTTGCCGCCAAACAATCCAATGGTGCTGAATCTATTGGTGCCTCGAGCACTTCCCAAATTGATTGCTCCGCATCGGCAAGTGGAACAGACTGTTGGATAGTTAGGACCCCGGCCAAATTTTGGTTGGGAATTTCAATACCCAAGGTTCCTCGCCCATATCTCATGGCGACTCGCACTAGTAAATACCTCAACTTTATTTGAAAAATCTGATGCCGTTATGAACGGGATAGGCTTTTCGCGCTAGTCATTTTTGAGAATCTTAAACTAAATCCTTTATCAATACATAAATATATCGTAACATAACGTATAGAGTGTTCAATTGGATTCAAAAAAGACGGCAAATAATTCAGAAAAGCAAAAATTAATCGCAGATTTTGGTATTTTATGAGTAAATACTGTTGCGCATTTTGGATGTTCACATCCAGTTTTTACAGTTATTGTTCCAATTCATATTTGCAAGTTAAGATGCATTCCACGAAAAAAAATCCTTTCATTTCCTAGTTCATAATGATAGCGTAGCATATTCTGAGTAGTTTTGCAAATCAGAGGTGCGAGAATGCAGACTAAACTCGCGTTTAGAGCCCGCATCGGTGGCTTTTCCAATCTTGTGCTCAAACTACTCACTCAATTTCGTTTATGGCTGATGACCCGATTGACCAATTGCTTTTCAAAACCTATCAACCCTTGACCTTTGAAAGACTAAGGGAGATGAATCTAAAAAATGCCTTGACAAAACAAGGCGGATTCGGTGAAAATGCTGTATGAGACAATCTCCTCTGCGTTGACGTGTTAAATCATTTCGTTTATCTTCGATTTTCCTTTCTTGGTTCATGGACGCGTTGAATGAGTCAATTACAGAGTGATGGCTTGAGCGAGGAACTTGATACCGTGGCGATTGGGGTCAGCCGAAATATATGAATACAGATTTAGGAATCACTTGCACGGAGTACGGGAAACATGTTTTCCTTGAATAACCTCCTGATAATGTGGAAGGTGCTAAATTGCTTCGTGGCACATCGGCACATACGGGTAAATTCGGTATGATTGCGACGATGTGGTTTATGTGCACGTTCACTTCGTATGGCGGATCAGATTAACGGCTAGACAGAATATGGCAGCTCAATCCTGCTGGATCGCAGTTATTTGGTACCTACCCCCAAGAGGAGAACATGAGACTAAAGGAGGGAGCTAAACTGTGCAACAGATTAACATAACCACCAAACCGAACGGGGCTGGGCGCAGTTGGCTAGAGGTTGGTTATTTTGAAACCGATCGATTTAGCCGCAAGCAATGGGTCAAACGAAATGTGCCGTATCAGGATCGACGTTTGAAAATCGATCGACGATACTCGGATCGGGGTGAAACGGTTGATTGGATTGTACTCATTCCAGACGATTATCCGATGACCTTAGTAAAGGTCAACTATGACCGACTCAACCCCAGAAACGTAGAAGTTCTCTGGGAACCGGTCAGTACCCCAGAGATTGACCGTGAAGCAAAGATAAAACGCGCTATTGAACTTGCGGATGGGAATGAAGAGTTGGCAAACTTGCTGAAGGAATTGTTTACTGCGTAAAGGCAGGCAAGGAACAAGTGAGAGAGGGCAGATTGGCACAAGCGACGTATGATTTGGGAAAATTCCATTCGCAGCTAAGTAATTATCAGTAAATTTCTTGAATTTTCTATGCGCGAACAATCGCTGAAGGTTTATCTGTTCGGGAATTCGAATGTCCACGATTCAAAGCAACTGCATCAATCCATCTTACCTTCTCGCAAGGAGAATCCATGAATGATATTGTAACCCGAGAGGAACTTTGCCGATGTGTTGAACTGATTCCCCAAGTTGACATAGGCCACTTCCCAACGCCCCTGGAAGAATGCCCTCGCTTATCCGATGCTTTGGGCGGTCCTCGCATTTTTATGAAACGAGAAGATTGTTCAGGGCTTGCATTTGGTGGAAACAAAGTCCGGCAGTTGACGTTCACGATTGGCGAAGCGGTCCATCGCGGTGCAAACACCATCGTTCACGGTGCAGCATCACAATCGAACCACTGTCGTCAAACTGCCGCTGCTGCCGCTCGACTAGGATTGAAGTGTTACCTGAGATTATCACGAGGACTGAAAAACGCTTTACAAGGAAATCTACTCTTGGATTACTTGGCGGGTGCAGATGTTGAACTGGTCGAACCCCCTCTTGGTCCTGAATTGGATGCGATTAAATACGCCACAGCGGAGCAACTGAGAGCGGAGGGCCTCCAACCATACGTGATTGCACACCCCCGTTCGACTGCCCTTGCGGCTGTTGCTTTTGCCTGGTGTATAACTGAAATCCATCAACAACAGGAGGGATTGGGAATTGAGGCGGACTGGATTTATACAGGATCGGCAGGCGGAACCCAAGCGGGGTTAATCCTCGGATCAAAAGCGCTAGGAATGAAGTTGAAACCCGTTGGAATCACGCCGATTCGTTGGGACAATCGGGTTGAGCGTGTCCGAAATGCTGCAAACGATGCGGCGAAGATATTGAATCTGCACCTCCAGATTACTGATGATGCAGTGGACAACACAGACGACTATGTCGGCGAGGGGTATGGCGTGGTTTCCTCCGAATGTATTGACGCGCTGAAATTGGTTGCACAGACGGAGGGCATCTTTCTGGACCCGGTCTACACCAGCAAAGCCTTTGCCGGCTTAGTTGATCATATCCGAAAAGGCAAGATTACATCCGACGAAACGGTGATTTTCCTACACACCGGGGGAACACCCGCACTATTTGCGTATAATGAGGAGTTATCTCAGACCGATTGATAGTGAATTAGGAAAAGCGTCGTACGTGACCAAAATCTCTTGAAGACACGATTGATGCCGTGAAGCACTGGTGCACGACTATCAGCCAGAGAGGATTACGCTGAATAACTCATGCGTCTGCACCGCATCCCTTTACGGAATCTGATACCGCCGGGCGTCTACGGCTTCGACTACATCGTCACTCATAGAGGTATCCAACTTCTCTGCCCATCCCTGAATCTGCCGATAGATGGTGTCCGGCACTTCAACTCCGTGAACTAGACGCTCAACTCGCGACCTGTGCTCAAAATCACCAGGCACCAGTACTTCATCAAAGCCGCGTGCCGGTGGCGTTTTCTTGATGTTGTCTAGAAATCCACGAACATGCTGCTGGTAAGCCTTCAACGGTGCAAAAGCGGTCGGATTAATTACTTGCATAAACGTGCCGCCCATCGCTCCTCGCTCATGGCTGAAGCCTTCAGACAGCCCGCCAAGCAGACAAGTTAGCAGCGAGAGCGCGTAGCCCTTATGTCCGCCGAACGGCAGTAGGAATCCGCCATCGTAATAGTCCATTGTTTTGACGCTTGGATTGCCATGTTTATCAATAATGCATCCCTCCGGAAGATCCGAACTTTTGCTTTCGGCGACCATGATTTTGCCCCCAGCAATCATCGTTGTGGCGAAATCGATGATGAAGGGTACGTCATCACCGGTGGGAACCCCAACCGCAATCGGGTTGGTTCCCAACATTCCCCTTGCGCCGCCAAAAGGCACAATCTTTTTGCCAACGCGCTCGCCTCTGCCATAGGTGATGATACCGATGCATCCCGACTGTGCCGCAATTTCTACATATTCCCCCAACCGCCCGATGTGTCCGGTGCCAACAAAACCTACACAACAGACACCCGTTTCCCTCGCTTTCTCAATTGCCAGCTTCATTGCTTTTCTGGCGGTGTAGTGTCCAAAACCCCACTGCCCATCAAAAAATATGGTGTTGCCTGTCTCTTTGACTACCTTCGGTTCAGCAGCGGGATTGATTATGCCTTTTGAAATATCGGACAAATAGTGGGGCACACGAAGCACACCGTGTGAGTCATGTCCTGTAAGGTTGGCATTGACCAGAACTTCTGCCACAACATCAGCAATATGACGCAGCGTGCCTGCTGCCATCAACAATCGCCGGGTAATCGCGTGAAGATAACTTGCTTGAAAGCAGCGTGCTTTTTCCACAGTTTTCGCTCCTACTCAGATCGACCGAGTATTTCCGCTGCAAGGTGGGTAGAGCTATACTTAAACAACTAATGTGTCTACAGTAGATATTTTATACGAAATCCGCCTGATAATGAACATAAGCACCTATAAGTCTCGGATTTCTTACTTCACGTGAACAAAATCGACTCGCACGGCGAAGAAGAACGGACTTCACGAATATTATGCTGGGTTCTTACTCCAGAAATAGGAATAATATCAATCTGTAGTGAATTTCTGCACAATGCCCGTTACATGTCGCCTATCGCATTCACGTGGTCCGATATCGATTTACATCGGTAGCTTCGACTACTTCCTCACCCAGAGAAACACCTAACTTCTCCGCCCATTCTCGGGTACGTTCGTAGTAGATGGCGTCCGGTACATCAATGCCGTTAGCCAGGCGGTGCATACGCGAACAGTGCTCAAAATCACCGGGAACCAGGACCTCGTCAAAGCCGGGTGCCGGCGGCGTGGCCTTGATATTGTCCAGGAATGCACGGACACCCCGCTGGTAGGCTTCCACAGACGTAAAAGCACTTATGTTAATCACCTGCATAAATATGCCGCCCACGTAGTCATCCTCACCATCAAAGTCTCCATGCTGCGCGCCAAGCAGACAGGTCAGCAGTGAAAGTGCGTAACCCTTGTGCCTACCAAATGGAAGCAGGGAACCTCCATCCCAATAATCTGCCGTCTTGACGCTGGGATTCCCATGTTTATCAACAATGCACCCTTCTGGAACATCTTCGCCCTTACTGTCCGCGAACTCAATCTTTGCGCCGGCAATCACGCTTGTGGCGAAATCAATAATGAACGGCGTATCATCACCGGTCGGAACACCTACGGCGATCGGGTTGGTCTCAAGCGCACCTTTTGCACCCCCGAAAGGCGTGACAAGGCCCTTGTCTATCCCGCTGTAACCAACCGTGATTATACCAATGCACCCCGCTCGCGCAGCAACCTCTGCATACTCTCCCAGCCGACCGATATGCCCGGTGCGCAGAAAACTCACACAGCAGACATCAGCCTGTTTGGCTTTCTCAATAGCCAAATCCATTGCTTTCCGTGCAATGTAGTGCCCAAAAGCCTTGTTCCCGTCAATGTGAAGCGTACTGGCTGTTTCTTTGACCACTTTCGGTTCGGCAGCCGGGTCAAGTCTCCCTTCTGAGATGTCCAGCAAATAGCGGGGGATGTGAAGCACGCCGTGCGAATCATGGCCGACAAGGTTGGAATTGACCAAGATTTCAGCAACGGTATCGGCAATATGGCGTGGCGCGCCCGCAGCCATGAACAACCGCCGCGCGATTGCATGCAGGTGGCTCGCTTGAAAATGATGCGTCGTTTCCATGTCCTATTGTGCCCCTTACAATGGTTTCACGATAACCTATAAAATTGAATGGCGTTGTCGTGGAATAGTTGGTTAATTTCATTGTCAGAATAGTCTCGCACCGCCCACTTTAGGGTATCGACCCACCGCGGATAATCCGTTGCGGCCGTCGAAACAGGCCAATCACTGCCATACATCACGCGCTCAAAACTGAAGCATTCTATCACATGCTCAATGTACGGCTTCATATCGTCTCGAGTCCAATTCTCGTGATCTGCTTCCGTTGCTAGACCAGAAATTTTGCAGACGACATTCGGAAATTTGGACAGCGTCTTTAATTCGCGCCTCCACGGGTCGAAGATTTGTTCCCTAATATCAGGCTTGGCAATGTGATCCAATATGAACTGAATATTCGGACACTGCTTCACCATCTGAATGGTATTGGCTAACTGTGGGTGACGGATACAGATGTCAAAGCTTAAACCAAATTCTTCCAGAATCTGCACCCCTTTTATGAAATTCCGCTGTACACAAAATTCAATGCTTTCGCCTTCAAGAACGTGACGGACGCCTTTGACTAATTGAATATCAGCCAGTTTTTCGAGTACTGGTCTGACCTCCTCCCCATTATAAACGGGTGCTTCCGCTACAATTCCTTTAAGCCTGGAATCGTCTGTTGCCAGTGAAGCCACCCATTCTGCTTCCGCCACACCATCATACCCGCCGCATTGCACAAAGACCAGCGCTTCAATATTAATTTCACCATGGGCCGCGCGATATTCCGCTAACGCATGAGGCCTAGCCATTGATGGCGGTGCATCTTCAAGCCACGGATATCTCAACGCGCCTTGATCCCATAGGTGAACATGGGTATCAACAATTGGTATATTTTTCAAATTTCAACCCCTTCCTGAGTATAATGATTTATCCGTCTCACGATGTTAAAATCTTCGGGAGTATTGATGTTAAAAAACGAACGCCCATGCGGATCGAATTGCCGCCATTCAGACGGCGGAACAACTCGAACAGAGATACGATTGTATAATGCGTGGACGCGCAATTCACCCTCTACGAACATCTGCTTGATGACAGACAAGCACTTCTTGGAATAGACGGCAGACAGTGTTTGAAATTTGGGGTCAGAGGAATCCGGATTCTCGACATATGGCACAACGGCATCGTCTTCGCCCAAGATTGTCGTCAAATAAGACAATAGTCTCGGCTGTAGCAACGGCATGTCACAAGCAACACAGATTACGGCGGGATTGTCCGCATGGGTGAGACCGGTATAAATGCCGCCCAATGCACCCATGTTTGGAAAAAGATCTGTATACATCCGCACGCCCAAATGCCCATACAGCGAGGGGGTGTTCGTAATCAGAAGGAGATTAGTTGCGGCAGATCGCATTTGACGAACCGTGTGCTCAATGAGCGTGGCACTGCCAAACCGCATCAGCGCCTTGGTCTGCCCCATTCGACGGCTGCTTCCGCCAGCGAGGATTATTCCTGTTGTGGAGTCCTTGACGGTTTGCATGGTATAGGTTTCATCATATCATTCCCGTCTAGCCGCGTCAATAGAAAATCTACAATATCACAAATCATCATTGACGGATTAAAACTATTCTGATAGGCTGCAACTACCTTGATTCCTGAGTTCAATCTCTCATTGTAAGGGAAGACTAATGCAGATTGGAATTTTCGCGAAGACGTTCATTCGCCCAACACTCGAGGAAAACTTGGATGCTGTCAAAGCACACGGATTAAGTTGTGTTCAATTCAACATGGTGTGCGCAGGATTGCCGTCTATGCCTGACTGCATAAAAATCGAACACTGCGACGCCATCCGCCGGGAGATGTCATCGCGGGACATTACGATGGCGGCAGTGTCCGGTACGTTTAACATGATTCACCCCGATGTTCAGAATCGCCGCACCGGGCTAAAACGGCTGCGCGAACTCGCATCGGTATGCGGACAGCTCGGCACATCGGTAATCACGCTGTGCACCGGCACGCGGGATCCCGAAAACATGTGGCGTCGTCACCCTGAAAACGACTCGCCGCAGGCATGGAAAGACCTACTCGAATCGATGAGGGAAGCATTGCAAATTGCGGAGGCACACGGCGTCACACTGGCCTTTGAACCCGAAGTGTCGAACGTGGTGGATTCAGCGAGACAAGGCCGCCGTCTGCTTGATAAGATGCAGTCGCCGTACTTGAAAGTGGTGATGGATGCCGCCAACATCTTTCACACTGGTGAACTCCCACGCATGCGCGAAATCCTTGACGAGGCGTTTGCCTTGTTAGGCGATGATATCGTTATTGCACATGCCAAAGACTTGAGCCGTGACGGTGAAGCAGGGGGTGAAGCAGCCGGCCGAGGTATGTTGGATTACGATTATTATCTGTCTCTGCTACACAAAGTTGGATTCGACGGCCCCTTGATTCTTCACGGCCTCAGGGAAGTAGAGGTGGAGGAATGTGTGGATTTCCTCTGTGGGAAACTTCAGGGTATTGATACGAATTGATACTCTTATTTTCTGTCATTTGTGTTTATATTTACACATAACCCGTTGGGGTAATTGCTCTTTTTCAAACTGGCTCTAAGAAAGATAGGTTAAAGTTTGCGAGCTTCCAGTTTTTCCTTGACACACAAATCCTAGTTATGATACCCTTTCACAATTTCGTAACGAAAGGCAAGGCTGATGAAATTCGAGAATTTCCTCCTCCATTCCGATGTGGCAACACACGGCTGGCATTGGTGGCATACAAGCTGGAATGGGAGGGGTATGCCTTTGCTGAAATAGATTTCGCATTCAATTTGATAAATGTAAGCCGTAGGCATACACACCCGTTGTCTACGGCTTTTTTTATGTCAACTGTTAGGAGGGAAATGACGATGCAAATCCTCGATGAACTCAAATTCGATTCAAACGGACTAATACCCGCGATTATTCAAGATTTCGAGAACAACGACGTATTAATGATGGGTTACATGAACCGTGAAGCGGTGCAGCGAACGCTCGAATCTGGTCATGCCACGTTCTGGAGTCGCTCTCGCCAGAAGTACTGGGTAAAGGGGGAGACTTCAGGACACACCCAAGATATGCGATCGCTCGCTTTTGATTGCGACGCCGACACCCTACTCATTAAGGTTGAGCAGAAAGGCGGGGCGTGCCACGAAGGGTACCGCTCTTGTTTTTTCCGGGTAGTCTCCCCCAACGGCAATTCTACACGTATTGTTGGTACAAAGGTTTTTGACCCGGACACCGTTTATTCGTAACCGTGTGGGAGCAGTTTTATGACCGCAATCATCGCATTCATTTGACTGGGCGCCCACAGCTTGCAAGGAGACTTCACTATGTATTACCCGACTTTGGAAGATTTTCGGGAAAAAGCGCAACACGGCAATTTGATTCCCGTTTACAAATCTATCTTGGCGGACATGGAGACCCCTGTATCCGCATTTTACAAAATCGGTGGCGATGAGTACGCTTTCCTTCTGGAAAGCGTCGAAGGGGGTGAAAATCTCGCGCGATACTCCTTTCTCGGCACGAATCCCTCTATCCTGTTTCAGAGCAAGGGGACTCAGGTAAAAACCACAGACGTGCGAACCGGCAAAACCGTCGAGTGTGAATCAATGGACGCACTCACACAACTCGAAGCACTGATGAATCGCTATCAGCCGGTTCACGTCGAAGGATTACCGCATTTCCACGGCGGGGTGGTGGGCTACCTCAGTTATGATGTCGTGCGGTTTGTCGAAGAACTTCCAGATAACACGGATGACGACAGGGATTTACCCGATTGCCTATTCATGACCGCCGATACGCTCTTGGTCTTCGACCATGTGAACCACCGGATTAAAGTCATCGCCAACGCGCACATTTATGACGATGTTGATGCAGCGTATACGGATGCGCTCAATCGAATCGATCTGTCGATTGCGAAACTCAAGCGTCCGCTTCGCATGAATCCCAACATGGAAGCAGCGAAGAATAACACCGAAACACAGATTACATCGAATTTCACGAAAGCAGGCTACGAATCGGTAATCCTTCGCGCAAAGGAGTACGTCGCGGCGGGGGACATCATTCAAGTCGTTCCGTCACAGCGGTTCAGCCTCCCAATCTCTGTTGATGCCTTTGAGGTCTACCGTGCGCTCCGCACGGTTAATCCCTCACCCTACATGTACCATCTTAAATTCGGCGACCTCCAGCTCGTTGGAGCATCTCCGGAGATGATGGTGCGTGTTGAGAATGGTCTTGTAGAGACGCGCCCAATAGCCGGAACAAGACCTCGTGGGCAAACCCCTGCTGAAGATGACGCACTCGCTGAGGAGTTGCTCGCTGATTCGAAAGAACGAGCGGAACATGTGATGCTCGTTGACCTAGGTCGAAACGACCTTGGCCGCGTCTGCGAATACCATACCGTTCGCGTGAGCGAAATGATGGTCATCGAACGCTATTCGCATGTGATGCACATCGTCTCGCACGTCGAAGGGCAGTTGCGAGAGGGACAGACCGCTTTTGACGTAATTCGTGCCTGTCTCCCCGCCGGAACGCTGTCAGGAGCACCGAAGATTCGGGCGATGGAGATTATTGAGGAGCTTGAGCCGACTAGGCGGGGACCTTACGGGGGAGCTGTCGGTTACTTCAGTTTCTCCGGTAGCGCAGATACAGCGATTACGATTCGCACGCTCGTCGTCAAGGACGGAGTTGCCTACGTTCAAGCGGGCGGTGGAATCGTTGCAGACTCTGTACCCGAAATCGAATACGAGGAAACACTGAACAAAGCGCGGGCGGTGTTAAGAGCTATAGAATTAGCGGAAGCGGGATTGGAGTAACGATCTATTAGATGGGAAAACAAGATGAGGAACAACAATGGTACTCATGATTGACAACTACGACTCATTCACCTACAACCTCGTCCAATATCTCGGGGAGTTAGGGGCGAATCTTGTCGTCCATCGTAACGACAAAATCACAATTGACCAGATTGAAGACATCGCACCTGAAAGGATTGTAATCTCCCCAGGTCCCCGCACGCCACGGGAGGCAGGCATTTCCTGTGAGTTGATTCGTTATTTTGCCGGACGTATGCCGCTTCTCGGCGTTTGCCTGGGGCATCAGTGCATTGGCGACGCCTTCGGTGGCGAGGTTGTCCGCGCCGAGCGGTTAATGCACGGTAAAACATCAATGATTCACCACAACGGCGTAGAAATTTTCGACGCGCTGGAAAACCCGTTTGAGGCAACACGCTACCATTCACTCATCGTGAAAAAAGAGACGCTGCCAGACTGTTTTGACCTCACGGCGTGGACGGACCAGGACGAGATTATGGGCATCCGGCACAAAGACCTTCCAATCTGGGGTGTACAATTTCATCCGGAGTCAATTCTAACAAACGCCGGAAAACCGCTATTACGAAATTTCTTGCATATCTAACAAATGTTTCTGGATTTAACCCCTCTTTTTTGATATAGTATCATACATAACAGGGTCCCCAAACTTCAATTAATGACGGACAATTCAGATGCCGGACTTTAAGAACATCAACGAACACCTCGTTCAGAAATTCTGGGAACATCAACGCTTTTTCGACTTTGAATTGAAGGCGACGGACGGACGTGCCTTGCAAGTGTTGAAACCCGGCAAGTGGAATCATGACGAGGGACCTGATTTCGCCGGGGCCGAGATTCTCATCAATGGAAAATTGTTAACCGGCGATGTCGAGATTCACGTCCGATCGTCGGAATGGTATGATCACAAGCATCATCTCGACTCGAGATACAATCGCGCTGTATTACATGTTGTCTTTTGGGATGACGATATTAACCTGCGATCCCGGACTCAAAACGGTAATCGGATTCCGACGTTAGAACTGTCCCACCGGCTCGATACACCGTTGGTGGAACTAATTGACGAATTCATGAATCCGGAAGCGAAGCAGGTTGAATGCCGGATTACAGGTCGAAGGCTAAAGATTGAACCGCTGAAATCGGTTTTCGATCAACTCGGACAAGAGCGGCTCATCGCAAATAAAGAGGCGATGCGAGCGCTGCGCGTTTCGGTCGATTTTGAGCAACTGCTCTACGAGGGAATTATGGACGCGTTGGGATTTTCACAAAATCGAGAATCATTTCGGGAATTGGCGCAGCGCGTTCCCATCGCACAACTGATGGGCAAGTCGAATGAGGCGATTCAAGCGATTCTGCTCGGTGTTGCGGGCTTGCTCCCCTCGCAATCTTCGCTTCCCCATCCCAGCGAGGCTGAAACACCGTTCGTATCTCGGTTAGAATCGCTATGGGCTTCTTCCGCGCAATACGAAAATTCCAATCGAATGTCGGCGGATGTATGGCGGTTCGGAAACACTCGACCGCCGAACTTCCCCACTCGCCGCATCGCCGCGATGGCTATGCTGATTAGTTCCCGGACAGATAGCTTGATGGCGGAGTTCGTTTCCCATATCGAAGCCGCAGCAACAACTAACAAAAGGGGCTTGCAACGGATACGTCGTGAGTTGTGCGAGTTATTGATGCTCCCAGCAATCGGTTACTGGGCAAGCCACTCGCGTTTTGGAAAAGGAATTGCAAAAAAGGGGACAGTATTTATAGGAAAAGATCGCGCTTCTGAAATCATCATCAACAAACTGCTGCCGCTCGCGCTTGTATGGGCGGAAGAGTCGCAGAGTTCCAAATTGTCTGACGCGGTTCAAAAACTCTACGACCATCATCCAAAGGTAGAGGGTGACACTACCACCAAAAAGATTGCCGCCCAAATCTTCACCAAACAACAGCCAATTCAGAGCATCTCTCCCTCCGCCAAAAAGCAACAGGGGGCGATCTATCTCCACAAAAACTTCTGCAGCAGCCAACTCTGCGAGCTCTGTCCGATTCTCAACAGCGGCGGGGTGGACGAAAACATCCCTGCCAAACCATAAAGTGTCGACAGAAACAATTGGGTAAGTTCTGGTGTCGCCACACTCGATTAATCTAGTGCGTTAACCCCACATGCGGGCGGATAGCACACCTAACGCGGAGAGTAAATTTTCAGATTTGAATCGGAAAAACGCATTTTCCGTATGACTCGATTGCTGGGTTGAGAGAAGACGTTATTTACCGATAGTTCTGTAACATAAATTTTCGGTTAATTTCCGCGGCTCCTAAACTCATGTCGTTCGTAATCAGGATAGCATCCAATTCCGTCCCCGTCTCCCGCACGAAGAGCCGAATCTCGTGCATTCCTTGCGTGAAATGAAAGGCGGGCGCTACCTGCGGCGAGGTTCGGTCGACTGCCGGCACCGCGCCCCACAATCCGAAGCGGTTCACATCGCAAGCGCGGGGTGATTCAAGGTCGGTACCAACGAAGAAGGAGTCGCTCTTGCCGGTGTACGCTCGCCCATATAGCCAGATTGCGTAGTCCCCATCCGCTGGAATCTCAATCTCATACCTCAGCCACGAGTCCGGTAGTTCGTATTGGTGTTCCAACGCCGTATTTGAAACGATGAACGCGCCGCCTGAGGTTGTGGGGTCGTTCGTGATAAGGAACAGTTGCACTTTCGGTTTCACCCCATCCATCCGCGTGAAATCCTCCGCCTCAAGCACCAGTTCAAACCCTTCGTCCGTCAAGCTCATGATATCCATTCGTTCAAGAGCGGATCGGATTTGGTCAATCGGCAGCAGATCGGCGCTAAAACCCCATGCACCATTGCGTGCCTCATTTTCAAGCGAGACTCCGAGCAGTCGTCCGTCGTAGTAAACTAGCGCGTCTCCTCTGATAATTCCGACGGAACGTCCTGGATTTGCTACCTTCAGCGTTGTTACCTTTCCGTCATCGTCAAATTTGAGTCGCATGATGGCGCAGTACCGCTTGGACGGTCGTCCAAGCCACCGGTGATGAATGTCCGCGGATAACCTGGGATAGCCGCGTGCGGAAATCGCCGATATGTGCAAGTAAGCGTTATTGAACATCTCGTTTGATTGCGGGATTGGCACATATTCCCGCAGGTCGTCCACGTTTCCTAGGACAACGGGTCGAAGGTATCTCTGTCCGTGCACCTGCACTACCCCCAATCCGCTCTCCGCGTCAACGGTGACTACTTTGGCAGGTTGAAAATCGACAATTTTGGCGCGAATGACTTCAGCTTCCGTCACGCTCGCCGGCACAAGAACATGACCGACTCGGCTTAAGATGACCCCCGTGAAAATCTCACCGTCCGCTTCCACCGCCGTAAACGATTTACGTGCTGCCTTTAGGTCTTTTGCATGCAGTGCACGTTTCCGGCTCGATTCGCTCAATCGTCTGTCCGCGTCGGTCTGTGGTGTCTCGGCGAGAAGTTTCTGAAGTTCGCTCATGTCCTGTGTAATTGCCTCAAAAGGTCGTGGAGGCAGACTAGCGTAATTGATTTCGGTTTTAAGGTTGAAATCGTCCGCGTCGACCGCAATCTGAAACAGCTTCCACGTCTTTTCTCGGTCGCCGTGCTGAGAGAAGAGTTGTGCCAACTCAACGGCGTAATGACTGATACCGAAGGTGAGATCTAGCGTCGACCGACTCGCCTTAACAATCCGGTCGTATGCTTGATTCATTAACGCCTCCGCCTTACCATGTTGCTCTCGTTTGAGAGAGAGAATCCCCATTATAAGGTCAAGAGGGCTTGAGGTGAAAGCCGTGAGTTTTTCATATTCGGCGATTGCTTTTTCATCTTGGTTCTGGAACATGAAAAATTTAGCGCGGAGTTGGCTGATTCGCGGAATAATGCGTTCGCCAGGGACGTTTGTATCCTCAGCTAACAGTGCTTCAACTAACCTTTGAACTTCCAAATGTCCTAGCGCGTACCCATGCACGCTCTCGCGGAGTATCCCCGCTTTATCAAGGACTACATAGTAGGGCCAACCGCCCATGCCAAACTGATACGGCACCGCCTCATGGTCGAGCAGCAAATGGATGCCCGGTATCGTGTATGCCTCAACGAACTCCTTCAGCTTGGCTTCGCTGCTCTGTGAAAAGACGTTAATTAGGACAAAGATGGGGTTTTTGACGTGTTTCTCGTATAGCCGCTTGAGTTTCGATATTTCTCCCCCCGTTTTGTCATGTAACACGGTTCGACCATCCCGCGTCGGCCAATGGAAAAGCATTACTACTTTACCGCGTAAGTCTGCCAACGAGACGGGGAAACCATCTACGCTTGTGTGCGAAAATTCAGGCGCGGGTTTCCCTAGGATAAGTTCGGCACGAAGCAGGTCAAATTCCACGCGTTTCGCCCAGTTGCCCATCTGACCAAATATTTGTCCTTTGTGTTCGTACACTTTGTGTAGCAACGCAGGGTCATCTATGCTGTCCCACTCCGAAAGAGCTTCATGAAGCCTGAATTGACTCTCAAGGTAATACGCATGGAGACGACGGACTTCGTTGGTGTATTTCGATGATGGGTGTTCAGAGCGAATCGCTTCAACACCGGCTTCAAATTCCGCATTGCGTCCAAGGTTGCGGAGGTATATGAGCTTTTTATATGACACCGATTCGTGTCGATCGCTCTCCGGGTAGGTCTTGAGAAACCGCTTGCAGAGCTCAAGACCGCGTTCCCAATTCTGCTGGTACTTTTACGCGCTGCTCTCTCCTCATCTGGTGAGTCTTCTGGCAGGGGTTCTATTTGAAAGTGCAATGCTGCCTGAATCTCCTTATAAAACGCATCCTCTTGGTTATCCGCTTCTGCCAACCCCATCGCACCCATAGGCAGGGCGAAACCGATGAGGACAAACAGTCCTATCGCTATCGCAGCCTTCGTCGATGGATGCCGATTCCAGGTAACAGCGAAACTCATCACACTTTTCAATGCGGCGTCTGCCAGATTTTTCAGCCACAATTTGGATTCGAGGGTTTCAATGATTGACATCATAATCCTCCTTTATTCGTTTGCTCAATGAGACGGCTTAAACGGTCGAGTTGCTCATCGGAGACATCAGCGTCGGAGACCAACGCTGCAACCGTTTTTTCGATGGATTTATCGAAGAAGGCCTGAACAACCTATTTGAGTGCGTGGCGTCCAGCTTGATGGCGCGGTTGTGCGGGGTGATAGAGTTGCGTGGTTCACCTTTTTCGTGTGTGAGGTGTCCCTTTTCTTCTAGGATTGGCAACAGGGCTCTGACTGTAGAATATGCAGGACGTCTGAAAGGTCTGCGAGGACATGCGCGACGGAAGCGTGACCGCACTGATAGATGAGAATCATAATCCGTCGTTCACACCGACTGAGTTTGACGGCGCGATAATCTTGCATGCTATCATCTCCTCGGTAATGTGCTAGTATATTAGTAAATTCGAACGGGTGTGTCAAGGAAACATCCTGAAAATTTCAGCTTTCGATGAGAGCAGGTGATTATACTGGAAGTGGGATGCTTATATTCGCAGTCGAAGGTAACGATTTCCCTGCTTCGATGTTAAGTTCAGCCGAAACACTCATCAACTACGCATGCGACGGTTTCGATGTGCCTTGTAATTTTTTGGAGAGGATGGGCACACTGCTATTGCTGGTACCTTATACGGATTAGAAGTTGACAAGATTAATGTCTGATAGGATTGTCGTTCTCGGCACTATTGCATGATTTCTTAAACATGAGGCAACACCTTTTATATAATCTGTCCAAACTGCGATCGGAATCGTGGGAGTCAGGAAAAGGGCCAATGCCCACCGTCCTATGACTACCCTCTATACGCTCAAAAGGTTCATTTACTTTCTGACAATTTCAGTGTAGTGACATTTGAGGAAATCTGATTGCGGATAAGATGAATCTAATTGTATCGCAATGCGTTTATATCAAGCGAAGTTAGAAGGAAATTAAACATGTTCATAAAAAGTCACCGAAGTTGTACAGAAAATGACCGATGAAATTCATTTCAAATTCGCAGAGAGGTTTAACGTGAACATTAGAAGAATTACCAGATTTGCATATGTATTGGTAATTACCTTTCTGGCTGTAGGGCTTTCCGCCTGCGATCAGCTACTGGAGATTTTGTCTGAAGAGGATATGCCTCAGATAGAAGGGAATGTTCCGCAGCTAGAGGGCCTCAGCGGAGACATCCCCATCGGCGTTGTGCTACCGTCCACAGGGCAACATGTCTCCTCGTTTGGTGTACCTATGAGACGCGGCTTTGAATTGGCGCTTGAAGAGATTAACAACGCACAGCACGGCGATGCAAGAATCAGGTTAATTGTTGAGGACGATCTTAGCACGGCGGAGGGGGCAGTTGAAGCTTTCAATAAACTAATTAATCGAGGTGACATATCTGTCATCCTCGGGCCTGCGACCTCAGGTCAGACCGAAAAGGCGTTCCCCGTGGCGCGAGACCATCAGATTGTGGCAATTAGCCCAACATCCGCCAAACGTGGGCTCAGTGCAATTAGCAATTATGTTTTCCGCACTGCTCTCACGACGGATATACTTATTTCTCACGGTGTTAAGGTAACCTATGAAGAACTCCGTTATCAGCGGGCAGCGACGATGTATGACGAATCCGATTCCTTCTCCTCTGATAGCGACGAGGCACTTAGGGAAATACTCGCTGCACGCGATATCGAGGTGTTGGATCCACAAACCTTCCGAAGCGATGAGACCAATTTTAATGCGCAGTTAACTCGGATAAAGGAGTTGAATCCTGACATCATTTTTGTCTCATCTTTACCACCTGCAAAGGCTAAAATCCTGATGCAAGGCCGCGAGCTGGGCATTCCTTTCTCCGTTCCCTTCGTACTGCGTACGCTCACCAGAGAAAATGTGCAAGAAGCAGGTCCCGACGCCGAGGGCGCGATGACCTTTACGGGTTGGGGTAGCGCGGCAGACACCCCAGGAAATAAAGCGTTTGTCCAGAAATACAGCGCGAAACACGTGACACCACCGAACAACTACGCCGCACAGTCGTATGCTGCGTTTTATATTCTTGCCGAGGCGATCGCGAATGTCCAATCAACTGAGGCAAGTTCAATTCGGGAGGCACTAGCGAACATCCGCGATTTTGACACGGTTGTTGGCAGGTTCTCCTTCAACGATGTTGGCGACGCAGATTACACCCCATTTGTACTTATTGTAGAAAATGGTGAACTCAAATTCTTCGAGTAGACTCTCAAACTTTCCCAGACAGGGGGCGTAGGTTGAATTGACCTGTCTTCGTGAAAAAACAGGCTTAAGCGTATCACGATTCATTCGTTGCTACGATTCGGGTTGCGATGGCGAATATCAGAGAGCTTGCCACCGTTTTGGGCAAATTCTCTTTTGACGACTACGGGGACACAATTTCTAACCCGATTATTTTGACTGTGAAGAACGGCCAATTTGAAGTCTTAGAGTAGGTGCCTTAAGTGACTATTTATAAACATCTACTTTTTATACATGATTTGTGTTTGACAACGACTTGAATCTGTGGAAAATTATATGCGGTCAAGGTCGTCCCACCGAAACGTCAGCGAGGTCAGCGGGGAATGCGTTGTCCAAATTCGGTTTTTCTGACCATAGGTTGCACCTCGAGTTTTATCCTAATCAACCAACGGGGTTTTGCCAAGATTATTTGGATGCTGACCCACCTAATTTTTTTCAAACCCTTAAGGAGGTTCAAAATGAAGATTAGCAGATTTACCAAATGCACGTTTTTGCTGGCGATTGTGTCGCTAATTGCGGGACTATCTGCCTGTGACCAGATTCAGCAAATTCTGCCACCACCTCAGATGGAAGGGCTTAGTGGAGAGATTCCCATCGGTGTTGTATTACCACAGACCGGCGATCTAGGACCTGGTGAATTTGGCCCAGGTGCCCTAGTGATGGAAAATGGCTTTAACATGGCCCTCGAAGAGATTAGCAACTCACAACTCAGCGATGTACGGCTCAAATTCATCATTGAGGACGACCAGAGCACCGTTGAGGGTGCGATATCGGCTTTCAATAAATTAATCCATCAAGACAAAGTCCCTGTCATCATCGGTGTCTGGACCTCACATGTTGCCCAATCGGTTTTTCCGATCGCACAAGAAAATCAGGTCGTTGCTTTTAGTCCTGTCGTCATTGCCTCCGGCTTGACGGAGATTGGCGATTTTATCTTCCGGGCAAGCCACGCCACAGACGCCCTGATTCCTGGGGGTGTCAAGTTGACTCAGGAGAAACTCGGCTACCAGCGAGTAGCGACGATAGCGGATAGCGTTGATGGCTTTTCTCGGGATAGTGACGCGATATTCAAAAAGACATTCGCCGATAGCGGCATTGAGGTAGTGGCTTCGGAAACCTTCGCGCCCATTGAAACCGATTTTTCCGCGCAATTAACGCGCATTAAGGAATCGAATCCGGAGGCCATCTTTGTGTCCGCGCAACAAATAGAGGTGATTCGGATTCTCACCCAAGGGCGTCAGCTTGGCATTTCTTCTGAGGTGCCCTTTATTAGTCTCGTGTTGTCCGTGGATGAGATACAAAGGGCGGGCGATGCCGCCGAGGGTGCGATTACTTTTACCGATTGGGTCAGTACAGCTGACACACTGGGAAATCAAGCCTTCGTTCAGAATTACACCGCGAAATTTGGCATGGAACCGAGCGTCTGGGCGGCGCAGCCGTATGCCGCGCTCTATATTTTGGCGGAAGCCATATCGAATGCCCAATCCACCGATTCAACGGCGATCCGTGACGCGCTGGCGAACATCACAGATTTCGACACCGTTCTGGGCAAATTTTCTTTTGACGCTGTCGGGGGCGCAGTTTACGACCCGGTTGTACTGATTGTCAAGAACGGTGAGCTTCAAGTCTTTGAGTAGTATTCAGCGGTAGACGTACATAGTTTGAATCGTATCATCAACCGTTCGCTGATGATAGTAGTTTCGGTTCTAAATAATCATTCCGAGTATCAACTAGCAACAAATCCGGTTGGGGTAGATTTGCTGGATTCTGTCCCGCCATAATTTTTTCAATTAAAACCAAGGAGGTTCAAAATGAACATCAGAGGATTCACCAAATTTGCGTTTGTATTGACGATTGTCACGCTAATTGCGGGGCTTACTGCTTGTGACCAGATTCAGCAAATTCTGCCACCACCTCAAATGGAAGGGCTTAGTGGAGAGATTCCCATCGGCGTCGTTTTAGCGCAGACAGGGCCATTCGCTGCCCCGTATGGTCTGTCAATGCTAGATGGCTTTGAGCTAGCTCGCGAACATATTAACAACTCAGGAGTGCTCGGCGATGCAAAAATCACCTTCATTACCGAGGATGACCAGAGCGAGAGTGCCATTGAAGCCGTCAATAAACTGATTCATCAGGATGGAGTATCTGCCATTGTTGGTTTCGCTATCTCAACCCAGCTTGAACAGGTAATCCCAATAGCGGAAGAAAACGGGGTTGTCGTTGTTAGCTCAGTCTCGTCTGCCCCAGATTTGAGCGCGCTCGGCGATTTTATCTTCCGCGTAGGACTCAACTCAGGTGTGCTCAACCCTGCTGTCGTCAAGGCGACTCAGGAAAAATCCGATTACCAGAAGGCAGCTACGATATATCATGAGGGCGATACCTACTGTACGCGTAGCGACGAGGAGTTCAGGGCTGCGCTAGTCGAGAGCGGTGTCGAAGTTGTTACCACAGAGACCTACCAAGGTGTCGAAACCGATTATTCGGCGCAATTAACTCGGATAATGGAGTTGAATCCCGATGTACTCTTTATCTCCGCTTTAGGATCCCACATACCTGGGATAATGATTCAAGCGCGCGAGCTCATGCCTTCTGTCGCCTTTGTTGTTCCCGAATTGACCAATATTGAGGTGGAAGCCTTGGTTGAGGCAGGTGAAGTGGAGGCAGCCGAGGGAACGGCTACCGCTATCGGTTGGCTTAGCACGACTGACACGCCAAGGAATCAGGCTTTTGTCCAGAGTTATACCGCGAAGTACGGGCCGGAGCCGGTTGCTTGGGCGGCACAGTCGTATGCGGCTCTTCAAATTCTTGCTGCGGCGATTGTGGAGGCGCAATCCCCCGATGCAACGGCGGTTCGGGACGCGTTGGCAAATATCATGAATTTTGACACCGTTTTGGGGGAATTCTCTTTTGACCCCAACGGCGATGCGGTTTATGACCCGATCGTACTTACCGTCAAAAACGGTGTATTTGAAATCTTTGAGTAATCCACAACGGTGGATTGAAACAATCCAACAGAATCGAGATTTGTATCCTGTAGGGAACAACTCTCGGGCTCTCAGTCATAGACCGGAGAAACGTTGTTCCCTACAACTTTGGTTCAAGACCTAGATGAATTTTTCGACAAACTTTTCCGAATATCAATCAACGACAAACCCGATGGTGTAGATTTTCTATATTCTACCCACCTTAACGTATTTCATTTAAAAACACCGAGGTTCAAAATGAACATTAGCAGATTTACCAAATTTACGTTTTTGCTGGCGATTGTGGCGCTAATTGCGGGACTATCTGCCTGTGACCAGCTGCAGCAAATTCTTCCACCATCTGAGATGGAAGAGCTTGACGAAATTATCATCGGTGTCTCCCTGCCGCTGGACGACGAAAACGCCCCTCTGTATGGCTTACCGATGCAACGCGGCTTTGAGCTCGCTCGAGAAGAGCTTAGCCAACTCGGCGGACCACAATTCACCTTCATCATTGAAGATGATCAGAGCACCGTTGAAGGCGCAAAGGCAGCCTTTAATAAACTGATTCATCAAGATGGCGTGTCCATTATCACCGGTATCACTTTCTCAACTCAGCTCACCGAGTTAATTCCAATAGTAGAAGAAAACGGAGTTGTATGTTTTAGCTCGCTCGCTTCCGCTGCCGGTCTGAGCGCGCTTAGCGATTTTGTCTTCCGTACAGGGCTCCCCACAAATGTGCTAAATCCAGAGGGTATTCGGGCAAGTCAGGAGAAGCTCGACTATCAACGGGCGGCACTAATATATGATGAGGACGATGTCTATTCTACGAGCAGCAACGAGGAGGTGAGTAAAGCCCTTGCCGCTAGTGGTGTCGATATTGTGATTACAGAGACCATCCAAAGCAAGGCTACTGATTTTAGGCAACAATTAACTCGGATAATGGATACGAATCCTGACGCTGTCTTTATCTCCGCTTTATCCACCCAGATGACTGAGATTATGATTCAAGGGCGTGAGGTCGGTATCCCTGCCTCTGTTCCGTACATTGTTCCTGACCTTACCGGAAACGAAGTGGAGAGCGCTAAGGGCGCCGCCGAAGGCGCGATTGCTTTTACCAATTGGAGTGCTACGGCTGACACACCGGGCAATCAAGCCTTCGTCCAGAATTACCTAGCAAAATATGGTATCGAAGCTGATACCTGGGCCGCTCAGTCGTATGCTACCCTTTATATTCTAGCAGAAGCGATTGAGAATGCACAATCCACCGAGGCAACGGCAGTTCGGGACGCGCTGGCGAATACCATGGATTTCCCCACCGTTATGGGGAATTTCTCTTTTGATGAAGTCGGGGACGCGGTTTACGATCCGATTGTACTGACTGTCGAAAATGGCGAACTTGTCGCATTTGAGTAATCCCCTGTGTCGGATTCGCATAACCTAAGAGCCTGTCATCAGCGATCGGATGATGCCAGGCTCTTCCTGTTTAAACTTTGATTTCAATGAAGACAAGGAGATTCAACGTGAACGCTAGCAGAATTACAACATTCATGTTTGTACTGGCGATTGCCGCGTTGATTACGGGGCTTTTCGGTTGTGATGAGTTCAAGCGACGATATTGTGTCTAGTACGGATCCGCTTAAGATCACGTGTCCGTGGGGATATTCGCGCTCGGTATTCTCTTAGTGCCGACAGGTTGATTCGCGGACGGGGATGCGGTTACGCAATCCGGTCGGGGTAGATTTTCTGGGTGCTTCCCCCGATTAATTTTGCATCTAAAACCACAGGGAGGTTTAAGATGAATATCAGAAGATTCACCAAGTGCACGTTTTTACTGGCAATTGTCGCGCTGATTTCGGCACTTTCTGCCTGTGACCAGTTTCAGGAGCTTCTCGTTCCACCCCAGATGGAAACTGAAGGGATTACCGTAGGCGTAGTCTTACCGTTGTCGGGGGACTATGCTTCCACTTACGGCGAACCCATGCTAAACGGCTTTGAGTTGGCTCGGCAAGAGATAAACAACTCACAGGCAAGCGAAGTACAAATCAGATTTAACCCTTTTAAGACTAAAGACGATGGTGCAACTGTAGAGGGTGCAGTTAAAGCCTTTAACGAGCTGACCGAACAGGAGGATGGCGTACCTGTTATCCTCGGACCTGGCTTTTCATCTCAGTTCAAAGAGACTTCCCTAGTTGCGAATGAACACGGTGTTGTAGGTTTTAGTTCTACCCATCAGCCTCCCGCATTAATAAGGCTGGTGATTTTAACTTCCGTGCCGGCCTCATCACATCTCGGCTTAATCCTCCCGGCGTCATGGTGACACACGCGGACCTCGGCTACCAACAGGTGGCGACGATATATGACAAAGCCGATATCTACTCCACAATTGGCCATGATGATTTGACGGAAGCACTAAATGCGAACAACGTCAATATTGTCGCAACAGAAACTATCGACAGCATAAGCGGGGAAACTAACTTTGCTGACGAATTAGGTCGGCTAATGGAGTCAAACCCTGAAGCCATCTTTGTCTCAGTCCTATCACGAGAGATGATTCCGATTCTGATTCAGAGTCGCGAGCTAGGTATTACGCCCTCTGTCCACCTCATAGTTCCTGAACTGACCAACATTGAGGTGAATGCCCTGGTTGAGGCAGGTAAGGCGGAGGCAGCCGAGGGAGTTATCAGCTTTACGGGGTGGGGCAGCCACACGCCGACTCCTGGGAATCAAGACTTCGTCCAAAATTACCGATCGACTTATGAAACCGATCCCAACCCTTGGGCGGCGCAGTCGTATGCAACGCTCTACATTCTGACTGAAGCTATTGCGAATGCGGAATCAATGGATCCGGCAGCGATTCGAGACGCGCTGGAAGGTATCAGCGATTTTGACACAATCATGGGAAAATTCTCTTTTGACGAGAACGGTGACGCCGTTTATGACTCAAAGATACTGATTGTTAAGAACGGTCAACTGGAGGTTTTTGGCTCTGACGAGATGCCGTAGTCAGAGTAACGCACCAGACAGAGATGGATAATCTAAGTGGAGATTTCCATCGCAGGTGTCGCCTCCTCCTCTGACGGAACTGTTTCCATCGCGTGCTAGTCTACTTCCCAAGTGTAGTCATACACGGTCTTCGAAGAAATCAACAATCCGACGGCTCGGAGTGTAGGACGCAGTTTATTCAGCTGATTTGAGAATTAGAGCAGGCTTGAAGCATTCAATAAACGATGCATCGGGTGCTATCTCGGTTGTTGAACCTAACAAGTAGCCTAGGAGGCTTCTAACCAAACCTATAAGCTTCTGAACAGAGTGATTTTATTCTAATTCCGTCGCCGCAAGGTTGTGTTTATTCCTAAGTATATCAAGGTAGTTCGTGCGGGCTGGGCTAACCAAAGATTTGCTGTGATACATGATGAGGCAGATCGATTTTCACAGATTCGCGTCGGGGAATTGTACGATAAGTTCACCGAAACAGCGACGAATCCTGATGTCGGCTATTGCACGAACGTTGGCTGAAACTTTGATTCAGAAACACTAACACGATACCCCGCCCTTAGTTCCTGTTTCACTTCCCGACCTGATTACAAACTAAATGCAAGACCGGAAATCAAGCCATCGTCTAGAATTACAGCGCGAAATACGGGACCGAACCGAGCAATTATTCTTCCTTCCATAATTTGGCGGAAGCGATTGCTATCGCTCTGTCCACTGATTCAACTGGAATTCGAAGCTCACTGGCAAATATCACAATTTTCGAAACTGTTTTCGAGGTAGTCTCCTTTGGCACGATCGGGGATTCCGTTTCCAACCGAAGCTATTGATTGTAATGGACGGTAAATAGGAAATCTTCGAATAACTCTCAAAAGCAGTAGAGAAAGAAGATAGAGTATAATCAGGGTTACAAAAAATAAGGAGGTTCAAGTTGTATCTAAGCAGAGCTACTAGATTTGTGTTTGTCTTGACAATCGTCGCGTTGATGGTTTGGTTTTCTGCGTGTGATAGCGAGATGCCTCAAATGGATGGACTCAGTGGGGAGATTCCCATTGGTCTCGTCTACCCTGTCACCGGACGGCTTGACACGTTTGCCCTACCGATACAACGTGGCTTTGAATTGGCTCTTGAGGAGGCAAACGACTTACAACTCGGAGATGTAATGCTTAAGTTCATCGTTGAGGACGATCAGAGCACGGTTGAGGGTGCCGTTGCGGCTTATAATAGACTGATTAATCAAGCGGACGTGCCTGTCATTTTCGGTCCCACAACTTCAGGTCAGGCTGAAGCGGCGTTTCCAATTGCGCAACAGAATGGTGTTGTGGCTTTTAGCTCATCCTCAAATGCCTCTGGTCTAAGTGCGCTTGGTGATTTTATCTTCCGTGCAGGGCTCACTACAGATATCCTACTCCCCGGTGGTGTCAGGGCAACGCATGCGAAACTTGGTTATCAACGGGTAGCAATCATATATGATGAAATTGATTCCTACTCTATAGATAGTTATGAAAAGTTCAGGGACACGCTTACTGAGATCGGCGTCAAGATTTTGACCACGGAGACCTTCAAGAGCACAGAGTCTTCCCAAAACGGCGATACCAATTTTTCCGCACAATTAACGCGGATCAAAGACGCAAATCCCGACGCCATCTTTATCGCAGCACAGCTACCGGAGCAGACAGGGATTCTGATTCAGGGCCGTCAGATTGGGATTGCTACCGAGATTCCCTTTATCACCAGCCTGATAAATGACGTGGAAATCGCAGGGGCTGCCGCCGAGGGGGCAATCTCTTTTGCAGGTTGGATAAGTACGGATGACACACCGGGGAATCAAGCATTCGTCCAGAAGTACCGAGCGACGTATGGGAGTGAACCGAACGCTTGGACCGCGCAGTCGTATGCCGCTGTCTATATTGTCGCAGCGGCGATTGCGGAAGCGCAATCCACAGATCCAACCGCAATTCGCGACGCACTAGCGAATACTAAGGATTTCGACACCGTTTTGGGGGCGTTCTCTTTTAATGCCGTCGGGGACGCTGTTTACGACCCAATTGTACAGATTGTCGAAAACGGTGAATTTAAAATTTTCGAGTAACCCCCGAGAGAAAGCAATGGATAGAAACCGAGTTTTTACCTTAAATGAACACCTGTTGTGCCAAAACAGAACCGATTTACCGCAGAGCATCATTAGTGAAAAACTCGGTTTTTCCAAGTGATACAGCAACTTACTCTATAAGAAATTAAGAAAGTGCAATTTATGAATAGAAGAATCACAAGATTTGTGCTTGCCTTGATGGTAACCGCGTTGATTGCGGGGTTTTCCACCTGCGATGATTCAGATCCTGGGGAGACACCTCAGATTGAAGGTTTCAGTGGAGAAACTTCCATAGGCCTTGTCAACCCTGCCACCGGCCGACTCGCCTCGGTTGGGTTGGAGTTGGAAAACGGCTTTGAGCTAGCTCTTGAGGAGATTAACAACTCACAGCTCGACAATACAAAATTCAAGTTTATTACAGAGGACGATAAAAGCACCGTTGAGGGTGCCGTTGAGGGTGCCGTTGAGGGTGCCGTTGAGGCTTTCAATAAACTCATTAGTCAAGACGGCGTGTCTGTCATCATGGGGCCCGCTAGTTCAAGTGCAACGGAAGCGGCGTTTCCAATCGCACAAGAGAATCGGGTTGTGGCGATGAGCGCCACCTCCGCTGCCCGCGGTCTGAGCGCGATTGGCGATTATGTTTTTCGCACCATTCTTACCACAGATGTGCTGATTAGAAGCGGCATCGAGGTAACGCAGGCGAAACTCCGTTACCAAAGTGCGGCAATCATTTATGATGAAGTGGATCTCTTCTCTGCGGATGGCGCCGAAGTCATGAAGGAAGCCCTCACTGCAAATGACGTCGAGATTCTGACCACACAGACCTTCCAAAGCGGCGATATCGACTTTTCGGCGCAATTAACTCGCATCAAGGACTTAGATCCTGATACTATTTTTGTTTCCGCTTTGCCGCCTGATAAACCTGAGATTCTGATTCAAGCTCGCCAACTCGGTATACTCGATTCGGTTTCCTTCATTATTAACACGCTGACTACAGCCGATGTACAATCCGCGGGCGATGCCTCAGAAGGTACGATCGCTTTTACCAGTTGGGACAAAACGGCTAACACACCAGGAAATCAAGCCTTCATTCAGAACTATCGTGCGAAGTATCGTATCGAACCGAATATCTGGGCTGCGCAGTCGTATGCCACGGTTGATATTCTCGCCAAGGCAATTACGGATGCCCAATCTACCGATGCAACCGCGATTCGGGACGCGCTAGCGAACATCACAGATTTCGACACCGTTCTGGGCAAATTCTCTTTTAACGCCATCGGTGACGCGGGATACGACCTAATTGTACTCATCGTTGAGAACGGTCAGCTTGTAGCCTTCGAGTAATCTCCCACTCCGTTAAGAACCCTTAAGACAAGCACTCGGTTATCCTGACGATGGGTGGCAACCGGAGTCACTATGATTTTGTACAATCGAATTCGTTCGTGTGCGTTCGTTTTTTTGAGGACACGGCAGGGCTGGAAAAATGGGTTTTGAGTCCCGTAAAATCCTCTAACTAGGAAAAGAAATCTGAAAAGAAAGAGTCAGAGCAGTGGCAATAAAACTTGTGTTTTATGGCATTAGCGGTTACGGGATTGAGAGAGGCGCCATCTCAGCGATTGTTTTGTAGCAAAAATCTACGGTTAATCTCCGCTGCGCCTAAACTCAGGTTGTTCGTAATTTAGAATAGCATCCAACCCGTACCCATCTCCCGGACGAAGAGCCGAATCTCGTGCATTCCCTGCGTGAAATGAAAGGCGTGCACCACCTGCGGCGTGGTTCGGTGGACTGCCAGTACCGCGCCCGCTCATTGTAGCTGCTTACATCGCAAGCGCGGGGTGTTTCAAGGTCGGTGCCGACGAAGAAGGAATCACTTTAGCCGGTGTATGCCGGCAAAGAATCCAGGTAAAACCGACTCGTAGCGTACACGTGCGTCATTACTACCTAACTGGAAACAAAAATCTACGCAGTGAGTAGAAACGATCTTGCGTAGGGGCGCGTCTTGTGCTGCCCTAAGAAGGCACCCACAAGGGATGCTCCTACAAGTTTCATTTTTTAGAAGGGTTCAGCAAACGTTCTCCCCCTTGCGAAGGGGGAGTTAGAGGAGGTCTATCGCCATTTTGAAATCCTTCCCTTCCGTTCAGGATTACCTCTCTGCCTCAATCTCCTGAAAACGCCGGGCGCTTGCCGAGGATTGTCGGCAAGTAGGGATACCTTAAAACCGGTCGGCGAACGTCATAAGCAAAGCGTATCTCGAGAACCTGCTCTCAGCAACGATTTTCGAAAAGCCACAGAATCATCTTACATATCCGGCCGTCAAAATATGCGCAACATCCTCACGTCTGAAACATCTACCCAACAGCTCAAAAGAGCCACTGAAGCCGGGACAGAACCGGAAGTTTTGAAGTCACTCTCAAATTTCCAGGACTATCTGGTTCTGCAGGGTATGACAAAATACGCCGATCTTAATCATTCACTGTCAAATATTCAAAATCACTATCACAACCTGTTTCAAAAATACCATCCTAGGAAAGTGCCTTCAGACTTAGATTATGCCGGAAGTCACAGATTGAGATTTGGAAGTCGGTGAACGATTTTGACCTGCTTCAAGACAATAGAGAACCCATTTCGGCATGGATGAGAAGTGTTTGCGCCAACGAATTCAAAAGTACTGCAACTGACGAACAATCGCCCATTAGTGCCCCATTGCCGCTAGTCATGCCTGAGACAGACAATGCAACGCCTTCTCATGAAATCACCTAAGTGAAGCCTCAATCTAGTTCAAAGCAATGGCTTTGAACCCCTACTTGAGTCGCTAATTTGCTCATGCGCTCTTCCTCGCAGATTCTCTTCGCCACGAGAGCCAGAAATTTACTCCGATGGAAAAATGTTTGTGAAATTTTTGGTTCTCAGTTCAGCGTCAAGTCGAATGGATTCAAGAAAAAACGAATCGGCCATCTGATGGTCTGTTGCAAATGTGCGCCATTATAAACAGAAGAACATGATTCAGTCTCTCGCGCAGGGAGATTTCGCTGCACACGGATATGCAATCTACCCTGAATCTTAATGATGACATGGAATAATCTTGCTTCCTGTTGTTTAGGGAAGCATCGAATTCATCAACGGCTATACAGAATTAAGCCTCGGAATTTCAATGGTATAACGTGTTGACGGATCATCTGCGAATCTATTGACCCCTTAAACCGAGTCACATCCTTACCGGTGTATCAATGTTGGATTGCTTTCAAGAAGGAATTTGTGATATAGTGTTTCCCACAACTCCCAGTGGAGTGGCTGTCCAGGTGTTTTTATGATGCGTCCACGAGCACATAAACGATGGATTAAAAAAGTCTATGGAAAATCGTGACTTTTTTGTGTATACTACCTTGACGATGTACGGTATTAAGATTTCCAGATGCGGTTGTTGGGTGTTGGAATTTATTCATCCCATTGTGGCAATTAGCATCGTTTCTCGGGACGTTTAATTCGGCAATTATCAATTCAGAGAAGGAGGGTTAACCAATAAAAGACAAAAGGCGACTTAACCAGGTGAGTACACTTTTCGCAGCAACGTTGCTGATTGTAATGTGGAATTTCAGTAGCAGCATGCTAACCACTGCATTGGGAAATGGCTCAGGAATCGAATGGCATCAGTGGCGGGGTCCCAATCGAGACGGGGTTTCCCAAGAAACCGGGCTTCTCAATAGTTGGCCGCAAGATGGGCCTAAAGTCTTATGGCGAATCCCTTTTGGACACGGTTATTCGGGAATCTCCATTTTGCGTGGACGTCTCTACACCATGTTCGCTCCAGAGGAAGATGAGTTTGTGGTTTGTCTGAATGCGTCCAATGGAGAGGAGTTCTGGCGTTTTCGCACTGATTCCAAATTCACTAACGAGCATGGCGATGGCCCGCGTTCAACGCCAACGGTGAATGAGGATGCGGTTTTTGCGCTGGGGTCGAAAGGGAAACTCCACGCTTTAGATGCTCGAAATGGCGAAAGATTATGGGAACATGATTTGGTTGACGAGTTTGGAAGCAAAATCCCGGGGTGGGGATTCGCCACATCACCGCTTGTTGAAGCCAATCTACTTGTGGTTGAAGTCGGAGGCAAGGATGGAAAATCTATCGTAGCTTTCGACAAAAAGAGTGGTGATTTGGTTTGGACATCCCCTACCGACGAACCTGGGTACTCATCGCCAATTGCCATTACATTCAATGGAATTCGGCAAATCATAATTTTCACATCACAAGGTCCTGTTTCTGTATCGCCAACAGATGGAAAAATCTACTGGAAATATCTCTGGCCTGAAGGTATAAATATAGCTACACCGCTCTTCATTCCTGAAAGTCAAATTTTCGTCTCCGCTTCTTACGACAAAGGCGCTGTCCTTGTCAAAATGAAATCCGACGGTGGTGCGGTCACGGTTGATGAGGTGTGGAAGAGCCGCGTGATGAAGAATCACTTCAATGCATCAGTGCTTCACGGCAACTATCTATATGGTTTTGACAACGCCATCTTGAAATGTATTGAAGCCAATACTGGCGCGGAACAATGGGTGGCGCGCGGCTTCGGCAAGGGCAGTCTGATTTATGCTGACGGAAATTTAATAGTCCTCGGCGATGAGGGCAGACTCGCGTTGGTCGAAGCAACACCGTTGCAATATAAAGAAAAAGGGGAAGTTCAACTCTTAGAAGGCAAATGTTGGACCGCGCCAACGCTCGCCGGTGGTAGACTTTACGTCCGAAACCACGAGGAACTGGTTTGTTTAGATTTAACAGGCGAAATTGCCGTTAATGAGTGAACAATAACAGCAGATTGGCGTATTGCTCTCAAATTTAACACATTCAGTAAAACACATGGGTATGACTGACAAAAGAAAAGTTCTCGTAACTGGTGCATCGGGATATATCGCAGGAAGAATGTTACCCACCTTCCGTGAACGGTACAATCTTGTGTTGCTCGATGTCAAAACGACCAATCGGGAAAGTGAGGCAGTCCAAGGTGTGCAGATTGCCAATCTGACTGACCCTAATCGCGACACATACCGCCACTATTTCAAAGATGTTGATGCCGTTGTACATTGCGCCTTCACACGCGGAGGCTTTGAGGACGAGTTTGCGAACGTTCAGATGGCGTACAATGTTTATCAGACCTGCCTTGAGGAGGACATTCGGCGGGTGGTTGTTTGTAGTTCAAATCACGCTGCAGATTACTATGAACGGTTAATCTGGGCGGATGAATGGAACGTTGTGACGCCGGATATGCGCCCACTGTCTGACAACTTCTACGGTTGGGCAAAAGAGGCGTATGAGCATCTTGGTTTTGTGTTTGCGACGGGGCACGTCAATGGCAAAACGCTGCAGAATGTACAGCTTCGAATCGGTGCCCCTCGAGAAACGATTCTTGATGAAGTTGAGCCAGACCAGTTGAAGCGTATCCACCGGGGGCTTGGCGCCTACTTGAGCGCACGGGATCAAGCACAACTCTTCATAAAAAGCATTGAGACTGAAAACATCGAAGATGAAAATGGGGTCCCGTTTCAAATTTTCTACGGCACTAGCGGTAACTCACACGGATTCTGGAGCATCGTGAACGCCCGCAAAATTATCGGTTATGAACCTGAAGATAATAGTGCAGTCAAGTTTGCTGAACAGATTGAGAGGTTAATGAGGACAGCAAAAAGCGACTAATCAGTTGTTAGAGTGAAAGTCTCCGCCAAAATTAAACAAATTCATTTGCCATAATCAGGGTGAGACATGTCCAAAATCAGAATTGGTATCGTTGGATCCGGCGGCATGGCGGTAAGTCACGCAGAACAATTTGCCGGGCTTGATGCCGTTGAGGTCGTTGCCATTGCATCGAGGAACGTCCAGACAGGTACACAATTGGCGCAAAGATTCGACGCCGAATTTGTACCGGCTTGGGAAGATCTTGTTGAGCGTGAGAATCTGGATGGCGTTGTAGTCACCACCCATAACGACAGTCATGGCGAAATCGCGATTGGCGCGTTGGGTGCTGATAAACACGTTTTTACCGAATATCCGCTCGCGCGGTCAATTGATGAAGGCGAGCAAGCGATTGAGTTGGCGAAATCCAATAAACGTGTGTTGCGGATTTCCCATCCTGAAATTGTGTCAAATTTGCACAAAGCGATTAAACGGAAACGTCAAGAACTCGGTAATCTGCTGCTGACGTCCTTCCTGCGCCTCACACCCGGGCGTGGAGCCCGCCCTGAGATTTTGTTCAATCTGTCTGTGTCTGGGCCGCCGGCGCATTTCTTTATTTATCAAATCTACCCGGCAGTCGATCTCTTTGGCAGTGTCTCGTGGGTTGAAGGAGGGGCAGTTTACGAAGACTTAACAAATCAAGGTACATACGATCGATTTGTGAATACCGTCAATGTTGGGTTCAAGGCAGGAGGTATTGGACAATGGACGTGGGCTGGCGGCATTGAAATAAAATCGGCAGAGCAACGCCAACACTACGTCTTGACAGGCGGAACAATTTTCAATGAAGACGGTTGGCGCTGTTCGACCCGATTGGAAATTGAGGAAGTTCAGCCGCTTGATGCACCGAGTATTTCACTCCAGGAGCTATGGTTGAGCCAAATCCAGGACGGCGATACAGTCGCAGCACATGCGGACGCCGCAACGGCACTTGAAGCGATCAAAGTTAGCCTTTCAGCCGAGCGTTCAATGCACGAAAGTCGACGAATCGTGTTGCCGTAAGTTTCCGCTTGATGCTAAGGGAAGACTTGACTTTTTCTGTATGGTATGGTATTGGTTGATCCTTTCTGTTTTAACGTTGACAGCATAAACATGCTCAAATATAATAAGTTCTAATGTGTCGTTGAGATAAGTATTGACAATATCTATAGGACAGACTTCCTAGCTTAGATTATCAGGACACGGACGTTCCTCCCACGGTCGAAAATTGACCCTTTCTGATTATCTCAGATTGTGCTCCGCATTAACACAGATTCTTTGAGAAACCGCGTGGCAGCTAAAATTGGGAGATAAGAAAGACAAAATACACATTACATCTTGAATTGCAGGTGACACATCAAGGTGACTGCTCGGAAGATACGCCATAATTATGCGATAGCATGGAGGTTGCAACAGTGACGGGGACGCTTGAACGTCGCCCTTACGGACGGACCGGTGAGCAGGTCACCGTTATCGGACTAGGCGGAGGCTACCTTGATAAGCACTCATTGGCGCATGGCATCGCCACTGTACACCGGGCTCTAGAGCTCGGGATTAACTACTTCGATACCGCACCAGTCTATGGTCAGGGGGCATCCCAAGTGATTCTCGGTAATGCTCTCGAAGGGCGCACGGAGCCTTATTTACTGGCGACGAAGATTGGCTTCCTCGCTGAACCAGCAGCCTATCGGTCGCCGGATGCGCTCCGCTCCCAGCTTTGGGAGAATCTGCGGGGACTACGACGGAGCCATGTGGACATCCTGCAAATCCATCTCGCTGAGTCAGCTTGCTGGTGGAAGACCGGCGTTCCGGAAGAACAACTATTAAGCCTTGATGAGACTCATGATTTCGCAGATGCCCCGGTGATGGAGGTTCTTTTCGAAGCAAAGGCACAGGGAATCTGTCGTTTCCTCGGAATCACCTCGGACCACGCGGAGGAAATAGCTTGTGTTCTACGCGTGGTCGAGGTGGATGTATGTCTTGTGGCTTATGAATACACCCTACTGTGCCGAAATGCACTTCGAACTGTGCTGCCATTAGCTCGGAAAAAGGGGACAGCTTACATTCCCGTGGGCGTGTTTAAAACCATTGGAGCTGATCAGGGTCGGAGTCCCGATATCCGACTGAACGAATTACAGGAAGCGTGTGGTTTGTCTTTGATCGAACTGACGATCCGCTACCTAATAGCTGACCCGTGCATCACAACAATTCTAGTCGGGGCTTCGACACCCGAAGAGTTGGAAGAAAGTGTCGCCGCAGCCCAGACAGGTCCACTCCCACGCGATCTTCATCAAACTCTAGATGAATTGGAGACTCCTAAATTAGGGATTGAAGATTAGCACCACAATGCCACATCCTCATATTCAATTGCAGCCTTATTATGCAGTGCTTAATGCGCTACCAAGTTGCTCCCCACGGCAGATGTACGCAAGTTCCAACATTCACTGACGGCAAACTCTGCCTCCGACACCAGGAGGGGATGATTTGATGGAGACAACCAGACTACCAAATCATCTAATATTGGGATTTCTTCCGTGGGATAGTTTTGCGTCCCATCTCACAGATGAACTCGCGAGATCACGCGTAGCAGACCTAACAGAATGTCATATAGCTCCTTTTTGCCCATTTCCTATTTTGAAAGTAGATGTTAGGTTACAGAACGCCGAATCGACAGTTTCTGACTCTTAATAAATCTTGGTGTCTACTCTCACGTTTTACATAAGGAGGCTTGAATAATGAAAAATAGAGAACTGCTTTGCCCTCAGAGTATTTTTTGGGCAGCAGCCCTTGCCGTGATATTTGGGGTCGGTTGTACCCATTCAGACAAATCCTCGCAGTTAAAATACAGCGAGGTGGGTAAACAGCGCGCTATGTCCGTAAAGAAGGTGGAGCAACCTAGTATCAGCGGGGAGTGGGTCGGGACGTGGGGTGTATTTCATCCGAATCAGACAAGAACCGCTGCTCAGGATACACAGCGGCAGTTAGTTTGCCACGTGGCGGCGTTAACTCCCGATAAGTGGCAAGCGACATTTGAGGGTGAATGTGGTCGCCCCTATAAGTATACAATACAAATGCTTGGGCAGCGGACTGGGGATGTCGTCCTTTTCAAAGGCAGCGTGGACCTCGGGGAAAAAGATGGCGGTGTTTACGACTGGATCGGTCGGGCAACAGAGGAACAATTCATCGGTTTCTATACTAGCCAGAATTATACAGGGGCCTTTCAAATGGCTCGACTTAAAGAAATGACTGACGCAAAACATGGAAGGCTATAACTTCGGAGCGGGTCTAAGGTTTCAAGATATTAGGTGTCAGGTTGGGCATTTGTACACCTAATACTTGATTCCCATCTCACTGCTTGTCCTATAGTTTCCATAAATACCTGTTATTATAACCCCAACTAATTGGAGGAAATAAGTTTTGAGAGGATATTTCATTCGGTTGAGCGGATTCGTATTGGTGTTAGGTGTGCTTGCCCCGATTAGCCTTGCAGAAGCGGAACAGTGGTCGAAGAAAACCGGTATGCCAACCCCAAGGCTTTCGTGCTCCACATGTACATTGGACGGGAAGATTTACGCCATTGGTGGCTCAGACGAAGGTCCTCCGCTTCCGACGATTGAAGAATACGATCCAGTCTCAAACGAATGGAAGCAACAACCAAATATGCCAGTGGCAAAAGCGAGCATGTCCACTTGCGTCGCGACTGGAAAGATTTACGTCATTGGAGGTTGGACCTCTGTGCCGAACATTGCCTTTCTTGCAACAACAGAAACCTACGATCCCGTTTTGGAACAGTGGGCCAAGAAACACGAAATGCCAACTGCAAGAGCCTATTTCACTACTGGGGTAGTGAATGGGAAGATTTATGCGATTGGAGGCATTTCCGATCAGCTGGGACCAGTTCTCCCCATCGTAGAGGAATACGATCCAATGCTGGACAATTGGAGTCGCAAGTCCGAAATGCTGACCGCACGAGCAGGTACGTCTGCAAGCGTTATGGACGGCAAGATATATGTGATTGGGGGTGTTGCGGAGGTGCAGGGACCTGTGCTTGCCACCGTAGAAGTGTATGACCCTGCTCTCGACAAATGGACAATGGCGGCTGATATGCCGACCGCAAGAACGGCATTTTCCACCAGCGCGGCAAATGAGAAGATTTATGCCATCGGGGGCACAGCCGCAGTAACAGGGCCCGGTCTCGCGACAGTAGAAGCGTATGACCCAGCAACCGATACTTGGTCGAAGCAGCCCGACATGCCTACTGCACGGGTGTTTTTATCTACAAGCGCCATAGATGGGATAATCTATGCTATCGGAGGAACTGCAGTAGGGATTGGTCCAGGACTTCCAACTGTAGAAAGCTATGGAACCGGTTTAGGGGTTGGAGCTAACAGCAAATGGGTTACATTCTTGGGAAAGCTAAAGGCGGGGAATTAAGTCACTTGCCAATTTTCGCATCAATTATATGAAAACAAGCTATCTGGATTCTTTTGTTGAGACGCTCGATCGGAAAGCGTTAACACAGATCCAATTAAAGAAATTGCAGATGATGCTTTCGCAAGTGTTAAAGACCAATGTATTCTTTCGGAGGAAGCTGAACGAAGCCGGTGTAGAAACACCAGAGGACATACGAACGCTAGAGGATTATCGACGGTTACCGTTTACAACTAAGGAGGAGCTTTCCGCGGATCAGGCAGCGCATCCGCCATACGGAACAAACATCACCTTTCCACGAATGCAGTATATCCGCATCCATCAAACATCGGGAACGACCGGGGAACCACTGCGTTGGCTCGATACGGAGGAAAGTTGGCGTTGGTGGGCTCGTTGTTGGGGTGCAGTGTATAGCGCGGCAGGAGTAACTTCTGCGGATTCAATTTTTTTTGCTTTTTCTTTTGGTCCCTTTATCGGCTTCTGGAGTGCCTATGAAGGTGCAAGGTTAATGGGAGCGTTATCAATACCTGGCGGAGGAATGACCTCTCTTCAGCGGGTGCGGGCGATTAGGTATAATGACATCTCAGTGTTAATTTGTACGCCAACCTATGCGCTACAGCTCGCCGAAGTCGCCGAGGCAGAGGGAGTTGACATCGCTAACTCCAACGTCCGCGTGACCATTCATGCCGGTGAGCCCGGCGCGAGTCTGCCAGCAACCAAGCGTCGTATCGAAAGCGCCTGGGGAAGTCGGTGTTACGACCACACTGGCGCCACCGAGGTCGGTGCGTGGGGGTTTGAGTGCCAAGCTCAATCTGGGGTTCACTTAAACGAAGGTGAGTTCATCTTCGACGTAATTGATCCTGACAGAGGCGAATCTGCGATTGAAGGGGAATTGGTCATTACCAATTTGGGTCGGGTTGGTACACCGGCGATCCGCTATCGGACCGGCGATTGGGTGAAGTTACAAACAGAGGATTGCGATTGCAGGCGTACCTTTAGGCAATTGAAGGATGGGATTATCGGACGTATAGACGATGTACTAATTGTACGCGGAGTGAATGTCTATCCCAGCACAATTGAAAACATCTTACGCGGTTTCCGAGAGGTGGGCGAGTTTGTCGTGGACGTTTTTCGACGGGGAGAATTGGACGAAATGGAGATTCGGTTGGAAATCCGAGCAATGGATACCGAAGCCATTACAGCCGCTGTCGTAAAAGCGATCCGCAATGCCCTGGGGTTGCGCGTGAAGGCTAAATCGGTACCTCATGGCACATTACCGCGCTTTGAACTGAAAGCGAGGCGTTTCGCAGATCATCGCTGCCTCAACAACAACTTCAGGAACAGTTCAAGTAACTAGGAGGTGCAAAAAAGCAGAAGCGAGTTTTGAATTTGAAACGGTACATGGAAGCGCAGCCCGAAGCAATGATTGATTAGCAATTAATTCAATAAAAACAACAATATTCTCAGAGGAACCAAACAACCTCAATAATGCATAGAAATTATGAAAACATCAAACCCCTCTCACAACAATAGCTACGACGTAATCGTTATCGGCGGTGGGCCTGCAGGAAGCACTGTTGCAACATTAGTAGCAGAGAAGGGGCACCGCGTGTTGCTTTTGGAACGGGAAAAATGTCCGCGTTTTAAAATTGGTGAATCTTTGATGCCCGCAACCTATTGGACATTTAAGCGGCTGGGATTACTTGAAAAACTAAAGGCAAGCCATTTCCCAAAAAAGTATAGCGTCCAGTTTTACTCAAAATCAGGACAAGCTTCTGCTCCATTTTATTTTTTTGAAAACAATCCACACGAGAGTTCCATGACGTGGCAGGTGTTACGTAGCGAGTTTGACGAGATGATGCTCGACAACGCACAGGAAAAAGGGGTTGAGGTTCGTCGTGGAACGCGCGTACACGAGGTATTATTTGATGGGAATCGAGCGGTAGGTGTCCAAGCAAAAGTCGCGGGTGAAAATATCACAGATATTTCGGCAAGAACCATCGTGGACTCGACAGGTCAGAGCGCGATGGTCTCTCGACAGTTGAAAATAAATTTCCCCGAACCTGAATTGAAGAAAGCTTCGCTGTTTACTCACTTTGAGGGTGGGGTTCGCGACACGGGGATGGATGAAGGAGCAACGTTAATCCTTCACACCGAAAATAAGGATTCGTGGTTCTGGTACATCCCATTGCCCTATGATCGTGTGAGCGTTGGTGTGGTGGGTGAACTAGATTATCTCATACAGAACCGACGGTCGCGTAACGATGGACTCGACCCACAGAAGATTTTTGAAGAAGAACTTGAAAAGTGTGCGCCCTTGAAACCGAGGATCCAAAATGCAAAGCAACTGTTTCCCGTCCAAGTGACCAAGGACTTTTCCTATCGCGCCCGCCGAATTGCCGGAGAAGGTTGGGTCTTGGTAGGAGATGCTTTCGGGTTTTTAGATCCCGTTTATTCCACGGGTCTGTTCTTGGCGCTGAAATCGGGTGAGATGGCATCGGACGCAATAAATGAAGCTTTTGAGAAGGACGATTTTTCCGGCGAACGGTTAGGAATATTCGGATCTGAGTTTGTCAGAGGGCTGGAAGCCTTTCGTAAGCTAGTCTATGCTTTCTACACAAGAGACTTCAGTTTTGCCCAATTCTTAAGACGATTCCCAGAATGTCAGCAGGGGATTGTAGACATACTTAGCGGCAATGTGTTTATCAAAGATGTTAGCGCAATTTTTGAACCGATGGGGCAGATGTGTAAGCTTCCGGAGGATTCTCCCTTGTAAGGTGTCAGTTCCCATTGACCAAATCATTTAATGGCATGCGGAGGTTATGATGCGAATCAATGCGCAACTGGATGGGTACGTTAATCGCGCAACGGTCAAAAAGGAGCTAGCAATCATCGCCATATTTCTTCTCGCTAGCTCCGGTTGGGCAGTGGATATTCATGACGAAGCCGGCACTACTGGCGCAGCATTTCTAAAAATTGAGGGAGGCAGTCGTCCGGTTGGCATGGGGGGGGCATTTGTAGGGCTTGCCAACGATGTCAACACGATATTTTGGAACCCTGCAGGCTTAACTACTGTTCAGGCGCGAGAACTGACTGCAATGCAAAATTTCTCGATTGCGGATATAAGTAACCAATTTATTGGTTATGCCCAGCGTGTTGGAAAAGGGGTTTGGGGCGCTAGTTTGCTCGGAGCGTTTACTGAGATTGAACGTCGTAAACGTCCAACCGATGAACCTGATAATACTGTTGTAGTAGGTGGCTTCGCTGCAGGTGCATCATTTGCTTATGCTGTATTGCCGAGTCTTTCAATCGGTGGGACCGCAAGAGGCATCTCCCAACAACTTGATATTGAGGACTCGTTTGGAGTAGCTGTTGATTTGGGCGGTGTTTTGCGCACGCTCAACAATCAATTTGGGATTGGGTTTGCCATCCAGAATCTGGGATTTCTGAATTCGGAAGAAAATTTGCCGACGACTCTTCGCTGCGGCATCGCTTACCAGATACGGGAGAAGTTTTCCCTCACGAATCGGAGATCGGCGCGAGATCTTTTTGCAATCGTCGCCGATGTAGATATCCCAATTCTCAGCGGTTACCCAACCTTTCATGTCGGCGCCGAGAATTGGTTCTACGATGTCCTCGCCCTGCGGATGGGGTATAGTATCAGTCAAGGAGAGAATCCGAAGAACGGTCTAACAGGAGGGATTGGCATTCGCCGCAATGGAAAAGCTTCCCTTGAAAACCTACACTTCCAATTCGACTATGCTTTCGTTCCAAACGAAGATGTAGGCGATGCGCACCGAATCTCTCTGCTCATGCGATTCTGAACAATCAAGCGACTGGAATAGGAGCGCGATAGTTTTCAAGTCTTCACTAGTTGTTGACACCCCTTTTTGATTGGATTGAATGGTGATGTGTAATTCTTAGTCGCAGTGACTATAACGGGGATATAGTATGAACATCCTTTGCACAGGAATCAGTTGCTCGGGGCGAAAAGAATTGATGGCAGACTTTGAATCGCTCTGCCGCGAGAAAGATATGCAGATTGGTTTTTTCAACGTCGGAGATTATATGAAACACACCGCCGCAGAATCAGGAGTCAAGTTTACAGAAAAAGTGCTCGATTCCGATCACGCGGTGCTCTCATTAGCACGTCGGTCTGCATTCTATGAGATTGCTAATCTAGCACACAATGCCGATCATGCGTTGATCGGTCTGCACACCTGCTTCCGCTGGAGGGGTGTGCTCGTGGAAGGAATCTCACTTCGAGAGATCGACAATTTTCCAGCAGATGTCTTCATCAACGTGGTGGATAACCTCGCAGACATCGAAAAGCGTATGCAGGAAAACCCGCAATGGACGGGGATGCAACGTGGAGAGATTAACGTTTGGCTTGATGAAGAGGAATTTTTGACCAAACAGCTCGCAAGTTTCAAGGGGAAGCCCCACTACACGGTTTCCCGACAACACAATCTGCAAAATTTCTACGATTTACTCTTTTCAAGCAAGCAGAAATTCTATTTAAGCTATCCAATCACGCTTATCCGAGAATCTGTGGATCAAATCGAGAAAATACGCTCGTTTGGGGAAAAGATGAATAAGGATTTCATCGTATTTGATCCGCTCTCTATCAAAGACATGGAGCTAGTACACCAGGAAGAGCTTTCACCAGCGGGCGGACAGGACGGAACAGGCGGCACCGAAATCACGACCATCAGTCGCCTTGATGAGAGTTCAAGTGAGCAAATCAAGACTCGCACCATATCAAGAGATTATCAATTCATCCGTCAAAGCGATTTTGTTGTTGTCATTTACCCGACCGATAAGCTTTCACCCGGCGTGTTAAGTGAGATGAATTTTGCATCACGCTACAACAAGCCTGTTTATGCTGTACATTCCCATGCGCGTAGTCTTTTCTTTGAAAATCTATGTGAGCAAATCTTCGACACTGTTGAGGAACTCGAAGATTTTTTGACTAATAGACAAATTGGTGTGCCTAGTTAATGAGGCCTACACCTGACACATAGCTACAGGATTAAGTAGAACTGAGAAAACACGATGTTCCGAAAGAAAATAGAGACGAAAAAATCGACCGAGATTCCAGACAACCGAATTGGGGGAGACTACGGTGGCGACTACCCGATAGTAGCTGACGAACTCTATGATTTAGGGCTGAAATGGGTGAGGACAGCGTTTTGGGGGGATACGGCGCTAAATTGGCACCGCGTTAGGCGGGCACCGGGAACTTATTTCGTCGCTGCCGAAGCAGAGCAGTATATTACTGAGTTAGCAAACGGTGGCATAACGTTCATTCTGAATCTAGGCGTTGGATTAGGGACCGATCGCCCCAAAGACACATGGCTGAGAACCCCGGAGGAAATGGATGATTATCGCGAGTACGCCCAATTTATGGTGCGGCACTTCAAGGACCGCGTCCAATACTACGAAATTTGGAATGAGCCCGACTCAGGTACTCCATGGGGGCGCATTGCCGCAGTCGACTATGCCGCACTCATCAAGCACACTGTTCCGGCGATTCGAGGGGAATATCCGGAGGCGAAAGTTGTCATTGGAGCGACTGGTGGATGGTGGCAACAGAGATTCCCTGGCTACGGAATGTTCGGACGTTATTCGTTTCATCGCGACTATCTAATGGAGGTAATCTGTTCAGGTGTCGCGACATTGGTGGATGGTATCTCTTGGCATCCTCTCTACGGGCATCGAGCAGACGATCCCTATTATCGGAATTACCCTAAGATGGTGGAAGAAATTAAGGCGTTAGCAACCGATCACGGATTCACCGGCGAGTATTTGGTCGAAGAAATTTTGTGGCGTACGGAGCAAGCCCCAGAGGACCCGTCGAAAGCGGTGTCAGGAGTTGTCTCGGCGAAATACCTAGCGAGAGCTATAGTGATGCATTTGGGTCTTGATGTCATCGTCACCGTCTCGCCTATACTTCCCGGTCGTTGTCCTGAAGTCTTTCGCCGGCTGTGCACTGTTCTGGCAGGTGCAAGAAGCTTGACATTCCCAATCGAAATTCGGACGAGGGCGCCGAATTTAAAGCATTATAGTTTTTCCCTCCCCAACGGTGACCAGCTAATTGCGCTTTGGATGAACGATGTACCGGTTGAAGATGCTCCCTGCGTGAGCGCGGTATTGTTTTGCCGTGGGCTTGCTGCAAAGGAAGTAACCAGCATTGATGTGCTTGACGGTTTCGAGCAGGAACTATTGTTTGAAACGGAAGGCGACGGAACCGTTATCCAGAACTTACAGGTGCCAGATTACCCTTTAATTCTGCGGTTAAAATCGCCACTATAGTACCTTGGCGGATATCGGGTAAATCTGTAATGGGCGTGGATTAGCGAATTGGTGGTATTTAGTATGCGTCGCACCGTATCCATCCCCTTGCATAGGGGGAGAAATAAGGAAGAGTTTACTTAGCAGACAATTTCAGTGATAGGGACTGCCTTGCCGCTATCAACGCTTGAGCGATGCCCAAGTTGTCGCAGTTTTGCCCTGCGGATCAACCGCAGCGAGGTCAGACAGGTCAGTCTCCATGAGTTCTTGAATCTCTTCCTCCGACAACGCCCGCGAGAAGATAACCGCGTCATCAACCATGCCGTCAATATACGACTTGTTCTCAAGGAATTTGGGTTCGATAAAGGGGTTACCACCAATGCCTTGACCCATTCCCATGCGAATCGGCTGGTCTGGGAAGACACGGTATGGCGCCTTGAGCGCTAGCGGTTTTCTACCCCCGGTGTAACTGCTGAGCAGCACCATTTCTTTACCGTCGAAATAACCGTTGAGTTCCTCGCCGTTTGCCACAGTCGCCGTGTGGTGCCATGTACCGTCATCAACTGGATCTACGCGATAATTAAACCATCCTTCGCCAACCTCGGTACAGCTTCCATACTGCATCACGGTAGTGTCGGGGTTACGAATGCTGAGTTGAAATAGGTACCCGGGAGACCAGCCCATTCCCAATCCCTTCCAGAAGAAAGACGGAAATTCCTGCGCATTGCCTCGCACAAAGAACCAGCAGGCGGCAGTTAACTCGTCAGCCATGGCTTCCATCGAGTCGCTATGCGGAATTTCTGCGAAAGCGTCCTTTCCATTGAGATCTAAAGCCATTCCCTTGTTTCTGTCGGGTGCAAACCCGGCGTCTCCTCGAAGAACGCCGTCATTCGATCCGCGGATGTCATCCACGGTTCTGTTATCGAATGTCCAGACGGAAATGAGACCATCCGTCAGATCTGCTGAAGCGGTACTCGTAATAACGAATACAATCATTGTGTAAAGGATATACCGGCAGCGTATCATGCGAAACCTCCCTGCACCTAGATTACAGAGTTGGGAAAGAACTGAATGGAAGCCCGATTTAGCTATGATCGGGCTTCAGTTCATCATCTATTGCGTTTTTAGTCTTGCCCAGATGGCCGCCAATTTGGTTTTCGGATCGACCGCAGTCGCAATTGACATCGACATGAGCTGTTTAATTTCTTCCGGTGACAAGGCTCGAGAGTAAATGACCGCTTCGTCAACCATCCCGTCGATGTACGCCTTTCTTTCAAGGGGTGCAGGATCGTTGAAGGCGTTCCCACCAAGTCCTTGACTCATTCCGATGCGAATCGGCTGGTCTGGGAAGACGTTGTACGGACCGGCGAGCGGCAGCGGCGCATTCCCGCCCGTAAAACTGCTCTGTAACTCGATTCGCTGCTCACCGTCGAAATAGGCGTTGAGAAACTCCCCGTCCGCAGTGGTTGCTACATGGTGCCACTGACCATCGTCAACTGCACCTTCGTTTGAATTGAACCATCCCTCAGTGGAGTCAGTACAACTGCCATATTGGATGATAGCGGTGCCGGGGTTGCGAATGCTGAGCTGAAACAGGAACCCAGGAGACCAGCCAACTTGCAGTCCTTTCCAAAAGAAGGCAGGAAACTCCTGCGTGTTGCCTCGCACAAAGAACCAGCAGGCGGCGGTCAACCCGTCAGCCATGGCATCCATCGAAGCGCTATGCGGAATCTCGACGAATGCATCCGTCCCGTTCAAATTAACAGCTTTGCCGAACCCGGCGTGATCGGCGTCCATAATTTCTGCACCGCCCATGAGCGTGCCGTCATTGCCGTCAATTCTATCGTTTGTGGTGCCATCGTCAAATGTCCATGCGGAGATAAGCCCATCGGAAAGCGCAGCCGACGCGACATTCGCACCAATAACCAAGCAAAAAACCACGAGAATATTCTGCCAGCGAAACATATCTTATTCCTCCCTCACGGATGGAAATTTATCCGTGCGTTGAACACAAATTCGGTTTGTTTGTTGAAACTACATCTTCCCGATCAGCCGATGGTCCAATCAAACTCTGAAACCACCTCTGTTGCTTGACAAAGATCGGTTTATGTGGTCTATACTATCATTTTTTTCATACCTTGTCAACTCGGAATTCCAATCTTTGACTTGCCTCCGGTTTTCTGACGACGCGGAGATGACATAGCTTGATAGGTTGTTCTTGTGGGAAATATACGTTATGACTGACGCCGTGGATATTGGCCCCCAAAATGACCGCCGAGAAAAGCAGAGGCAGTAAAAGGCCTACCCAACATCAACGGACGACCTGCTTTATCACTCATATCAACGATTTATCGTTCTTGTAGCCATTAATCGCTTTCGATAATCTGTATCCCGATTTTTCGTATTGCAATATTAACAATCCATAGCTGAGACAAAAGTATCAGCCATAACAACTCCACTCGTGCTTTTGTCATTTTATCAACGTCATCTTCATCAGCCTTTCTCATACCTATCTGCTTTTAGTCTGCTATTGAAAATCCTCACAGAAACTGGGATGAATCAGCTATGAAGCTTCCGCTTGATATTAATGCGACGTTTAGTTATAATGTAGCCGAAAAATGGCTTTACTGATGACGATGTCAATTTGAGGACACAGGAACAGTTGATGCGGCATACTCCAAATTGCGTACGGCCTCGACCCGAGGCAAATAAAAAGGGTTTGGATTTGTCGAAATGCCTGACAGCCGAGAAATCTATAAAGCAATTTCTGAGTTAGAAAGAGAGGGGACCAGGGTAGCAGCTCCTACACATGGCAAATTACGCTTTGGCGTAATAATCTGTGAAAAGCACCGGTCGGGCTTGGGATTCGGTGTTTTTTATTTGATAGGATTTACGTAAAGATAATTGGACTTACATAGTTGAACGCTGAAAATCTCGTAGCTTGGTGATTGATCGCCGAAGAATACATCTCCTGACGCCCGATGAATCGGGCAACTACAGTAGGTTCTTAGGTTTGTAGTAGAGCGATCCCGTCCGGACGCACAATAAAATTGCGCTATTACAAACGGAAGTGCGTAAGTCCTAGACAGAAAAAGCAACCTGGTGATACCGGTGAAAAGGCTTAGGGTCGTTCAAAGCAGGTCACAACTTGATGGCGTTGTTCACCATTAGATTAAACTTCTTCAAGATTTACCTTGCGGTGAGCATGTGTGACTTCAGCCTGCAGCTAGAATTCACAAAAATCACGCGAGCACGTGATACAGATGAAGCCGGCAATGAAAACCCGATGTAATCAACCGCAATTTCAAAAGGGTATTACAGAACAGCGAATGCTTCAGGATGAATTCGCGGCGTACATCGCTCAGAAAACGAAGACACTCCATTCGCAATCTCGTACACCACAATTGGTTGCCTTGAGCGGGCCGGATTGTGCAGGAAAGTCGACCCTTGCCGTTGACATTCGAGAACAGTTGAATTGTATCGGTTTGACCGTAACCTTGCTCTCAATGGATACATTCTTAATCCCCCGTCACCTAAGGGTACTGAACACGCCCGAATTCATTGAGTACTTTGAAAGTGCTTTTGACTATTCCGCGCTCGTAGAGGCACTTGAAACTGCCAGATGTAGCGCTCCTTCATCCCCTTCAAATGGCGCAGTTTTATGCCAGCATGACGTTCTTCTAGTGGAAGGAGTCTTCTTGCTACGGAGGGAACTTTGCCGATGGTGGAATCTTACGATCTGGGTGGAGGCAAGCACGTCCGTGATTATCAATCGGGCGATCAAGCGTGATAAGGAATACTTTGGTGATGAAAAGACTGTGCGAAGCGTTTACGAGACCAGGTGTCTTCCAGCCCAACGGTACCACATGCAGCGCGATCAGCCGAAGCAAAGTGCTGACATCATCGCCAAATTCGAGAATGGGTTGTGGGTGGTACATTGATAACCAATGGTGCTAGTTTGAAATTTGGAGATTAAGAAGCATAACAGAACCCCTGACCCCGTTTGGCTGTGAGCTGGATTATGGTCATGAGACGGTTTCCTCGATTCTACCGTTAATCTGAGTGGCAAACTATACTCAATTAACGGGAGGAACTCTGCGAAGTGAGTGATTATAAATCGGGCGCAACTACCCAATTGCTCTCTTTTTTACTCGCCAAAAAGAGGTGATTGTCACACCAGAGCTACTCCAGGGGGAGATTGTAACATGCAGCCTCGCGATCGTTTCGCACAAGCAGGTAGGAACCGGCGAGTGCGGGGCTATTCCACGATTTGCTGTCCAATGCGGGAAAGCGGGTGAGTTCGTAGTGTGCATTTGGATTCGCTTCCACCAGGACAACATCACCAGATTCAGTTTGTACGAGAAGCAGGTCGTCGACCAATATCACTTGACCATGCCCGTACCGTCCGCGTTTCCACTTGCGCTGACCGTTGGCGACATCCAAACACACGAGCACACCGTCGTCAAGCCCATAGATATACCCATCCCGGTAAACCACATTCGTAAACTTGGCTTTGAGCCGAGGGGTCTCCCAGATGAGAGATGCTCGCAAGTTGCTTAAATCATCGATTTCATCAGGGTTACTCTTCTCATTCCGCTGGACTTGAAAAAGCTTGCAGCCGATCCCGTAACCACTCGAAACGAATACGCGGTTCCCAGGAAGTGGAACAGGTTGAGCAACACATTCAGTACTGTTCGGCCAGGGATGCCGCCATAGGATTTGCCCTGTGAATGGATGATGTGCCGAGACGTTTCCATAATTGAAAATGAGGATTTGGCGCACACCAGCAAGTGTTGTAAGAAGTGGGGAACTATATCCCGCCGGATCGTTGCCGCCGCTCCAAACGTCTTCCCCGGTATGCCTGTCGTAAGCAACCAAAGACCCGCCGTTCATCCTGCCAGCACTGACCACAACGAGGTCCTCAAAAACCAAGGGTGAACCGCTCATTCCCCAATCAGCGATTTCCTTATCGGTGACGATATCTTTAGACCAAATCTGCCTTCCCGTTGTGAAATCTAGGCAATTAAGGATTCCAGTGCCGCCCAGGGTATAGACGCGGTCTTTCACAATGGTGGGCGTTGCACGGGGGCCAATACCTGCGGGTACAGTTTCGTATTTCGTTCCATCATTGTGACGCCACACTACTTTGCCGGTCTTCAGGTCGTAACAGACAACTGTTTCCATTTCACCGTGCTGTTCTTGCGTAACTGCAGAATCTCCAAGGACAGCGAAGCCTGACCAACCGGCGCCGATAGGTTGGCGCCATATCAGACGTGGAGGACGCTTCGACCAATCCCGGGCTAATCGAATTCCGCGCAAAACCGCATTACGATTCGGCCCAAGAAACTGCGGATAGCTATCAGACAATGACGTTTCAACCGTTCGTCCTTCTTCCATCGGATGGCAGGATGGAGTTGGAGCAATCATCTCGGATGAACTCTTCTTCCAGCGCCATTCCAATAAAGGCACCAAGTCCCCATTAAAGCCTCTAAAACGGAAGAGCTTTGTAGAGCAGAGAAGCATCAGGACAATCGCCGCAAAAGAGATTAGCCGAATCTTCCACCGAAGCCGCGAGAAAAATAGTAGCCAGATCAACATCAGCACGAACGAAACGAACAAAGCAAGCGCTGTTTGCATAACCCGTTCTTGCCGGTGCGAGGCCTCTGAGGTCCAAATGAATACAATGACTAGAGCGGTGAGCGCGACGACGATGGCAAGAAGCCACCAACGCCCGTGCTTGTCCGACTCCCTTCGTGCGCGAGAAGACATAAGTCACACCCCTACGTCTGATACGGTAGGTGATATAGCCATTTACATTTACGCACTAATAAGCAACTAACTACCAATTGGTGGATATAACTTGACAGCACCGTACGTATTGGATAAAATATGGACGTTTCACATAACTAAAATGGAGGTAGTGCTATTATGAATTGAAGTACTACAGCACAAATAGCTGTATTAGTAATCGCTTATGTTGGCGGAATTGCAGCCATTTGTCATTACATAGGTAGCAATATAAGCAACAATCTTAGGCAAGCGAATTGATAGTTTAGAAACTGCGCTCAATAATCGAATTAACGATTTACGTGCACAAATGGCCAGAGAACATGATAGTTTAGCTTCAAAGGTTGATACGACGAATGAGTTTCTCATGGAACACATAAAGGATCACGATTTTCATGCCAACTAACCTTAATCATAACCGGCGAACATCCACAGCTTTTTTATTTCACGACGCTCATGCGCCTTGATGCGCTAAATTCGCTAGCGTCTAGCTTGTAGAAATAGAGACCTGGGCCAGCCTTTATAAACGCCTCACCGTGGGTGTCCGAAACCGACCGCTACCTTGCATAGCTCTTGTAGGTTGGGTTGAGCCAACGGCGAAACCCAACGCTTTTGAAACCTCCGGACAACAGAAAAGCGTTGGGTTTCGCTACATGTATTTCGCCCAGTGCGATGTTTGGTACTTGGAACAGTTATTGCTGTAGGAACAGTTTTGGAATTTCCCGCTCAACCCAACCTACAAGAACTGACTTTCATAATCTCTCCTTCGTATGGTGACAAGTGCTCACCGGAAAAAGAAAGCGCTGCCCTGTCACACCCACAAAAACACAGCAACAGTCATATTTTCAAGTGCTTTGTTGTAAGTTCTTATTGAATCGTCATCGTGGGTAATGCCAACTTCAATTTTATGTTTAATTCCTTCATGGCATTGGCTATTCCTAACAGAGCATTCTTTACCCCTACCATATTGCTTTCTCTAGTGTTTGCCACCGTGCCAAATGCAACAATGGTATTTAGAGTAGAAAGCTGACTTTCCAATTGCATCCACGCCCCATACAGCAAATCATCGCTGTTCTTGGACAGCTCAATTTGCTTGAACAGGTAAATTATTACGTTAGTATACCAAGGCGCATAACGATCTTCTTGATTTATCACGCTTTCCCATAATTCTTTGCCCTTCTCGTATTTTTCTGCTTTACTCTTGAATATAGCCAGAGCTTCTGAATTTGTACGTGAAGGTAGTGGAAGTCGATTAAAATACTCCTCCAATGTGTTGTGAGTATACTCATCAACGAAGATAGTGATTCTTTCATCCATGTTCGTGTTTCTCCTTTTTGAAATACTATTGCATTACTGCCGATAGCCGTTGTTTCTTTTCAAATTGTCGCATCTGACAACCCGGAATATGCGGCGTACTCCTTGATCGCTATCTGCTGATTCGTATGTTTAGTCATGCCTAGCCTAACGAATCAGCCCCGCCGGCGTTTTCATGATTCTTTCGACCAGAGCTCCTTCTTAGCAGCTTCAGCCCGCCGTTCCGAACTGGGCAAATGCTTCAAACATCAGAGCTAATCCTTGCCGCTGCCGCGTCTCTTGATACGCTCGCATGAAAGTCGGTTTGTCGAATCTTTTATCATCGTTCCAAAAATCCCAGAGGCTACGATCGATTGTCGTTGTTGGGTTTGTGCTAACCAAAAACACGCTACAACTCTTGTAGGTTGGGTTTCGCTACATATATTTCGCCAAGTGCGATATTTGGCGATCGGAACGCCTATTGCTGTAGGAACGGTTTTGGAATTTCCCGCTCAACCCAACCTACAAAAACTAGTGACTTGTTTTTTACTGACCACTGGCAACTAGCCACTGCTTTTCACTGTCGATAGCCGTTTTTATCCCAAGTTGACACCGCACCGTCGCCGTATTCGTTGATACCTATAATCGCTGTGCCTTTGCCTGTTACTCGAACACGCCCGCCGTATTCATCAATACCAAGCCCCACCCACGATTCACCGTCCTCACTCACTAACGACATCGACATACCCTCCACGGAACGGGAACGGACGAATACCGAGCTCCACCCCCGATTCCTCGTCTTTACCAAGAACACCGACACGCCCACCGTATTCATCGATTGCGAGCCTTGCCCACGATTTGCCGTCCTTGCCTCTGGCACCGACATACCCGCCGTAACCAGCAGCAGTGGCATTTAACTTCACCGCCAATGTCCCGCTTTTCATGGTCAAATCCATGGGTCTTATGTGAAAAACCTCAACAATCCCGCCATAATCGTGCATACCGATAAATACCCCCGGTTTAGGAGCATCATTGGGTAGTTTCTTGAGATCGTGATTGAATGCTTCTCAACTATCGCCACTCAAAACCACCACCGGCTTCCCCAACGCATTAACGACCTCTAACCTAGAACACTGAATCGTATCAAACTTTTTTGCCGCGACCGCCGACAGCATCCCAAACGCAAACAGCATCCCGATGATAGCTATCATCCCGCCAAATCCCATATAGACCAGCTTCACCTTCAAATCGTTGCTGCTAAACATTATTTTACCCTCCCTTCAGAAACTGTGATTAGTGGCTAGTGGTCAGTGTCAAGTAAATACTTTTCACTGGCTACTGACCACTGGACACTGCCTTATTGCTGATTTATTCAGGCGCCAATCTAGTCCGATATTTCGTTGCAACCGCTTGAATCGCCTCCCATGTGCTGTCATCGATAAAGATGCCTTCTTGACGTTGTCTGTTTTCTTCCCGAAAACCGCGCTCGCCCGGGATGAGAATCTCCTCAACACCAGGTGATTTCTTTGCGGACTTGACATATGCGATAAAGCGCTTGACATCTTCGTTGAAATCGGAGACATCCACAAAGCTAGCGATATTGATTGCCATGACGAACAAACCGTTGCCAACTCTAGCCTCACCATCGCCACTGCAACCTGCGCTGGTCAATGCACCCGAAAGAATGTCGATGACAAAGCTTAACCCGAACCCCTTGTGCGCGGCGATCCCCCCGAAAGGAAGCAACGCGCCTGGGGTAGACCCGAAAAAATCATCAATGTTAATTGTTGGATTGCCTTTCGCATTGATAAGCCAGCCTTCTGGAACAGTTTCTTGTCGGTTCTTTCTCAGCTCTATTTTCCCCGAAGCGACAACACTGGTGGACATATCCAAAAGAATCGGCTGACTCCCTTCGACGGGGATTGCACAAGCAATCGGATTGGTCGAGAGTCTGCCTTCAATGCCTCCAAACGGGGCTACACATTGACCACCTCCGTGGTCGTTAACAGTCAAGACACAGATCATGTGCTGTTCCGCGGCTTTCAAAGCATAGCCTCCCAATCTGCCCACTTCATTGCAACGGAAGGCTGTGACGGAACTGACGTCCTTGACTTTTGCCTTTTGAACAGCTAATTTCACCGTGTGTGTAGCGATAACAGGGCCAAACCCCCAGTTTCCATTTAGAACCGCCATCGACGGGGACTCTTTTCTGTACTCGATAGCCGCACCTGGCTGAATTAGGGAAGCCTCTATTTCTTGAATATATTTCGGCAGGTGAATGACGCCATGCGAATGGTGTCCAGTTAGGTTAGCATCAATCATTGAACGCGTCACCACTTCAGACTCTTCATCTGGCACACCGACAGCACGAAAAATCTTCAAACATATCTGCGTCAATGTCTCTGCTGCGAAAATTGGCATGGTGCACCTTGTCTGAAGCTTGTAGGTCCAACAGCGGGAAATTTCGTAGAGAAAACATACCGTATATTACCGAGAGATTTTTCACATCTTGCTAACACTTTTGCTTGATGTTTGCAAACCTACAGCATCTCTCGCCTTCTTCAGCGGTTCCGGTTGCCTTTACAATTTCACTAATCAAGATGATTCGGTATTTCGATCGGCAAATCCAGCCGATCCCCCCACTCTTTCCACGACCCGATGTAGTTGCTCACCTTCGGATAGCCCAATAGTCTCAGCGCCAGATAGCCGTGGGAAGAGCGGTAACCGCCCTGTCAGTAGCACATCACCCGTTTTTCAGGCGTAATGCCTGCGGCCTGATAGATGGTTAGTAATTCATCCGCAGGTCGAAATGCCCCATCTTCGTCCAGATTGTTCAGCCATTCGATGTGAACCGATCCAGGGATAGCGCCGCCACGCGCAGCTCTAGCGATGTGTCCATAGTGTTCATCGTCGTTGCGTGTATCGAGCACAGCAAAATTGCCATTGTCCAACTGGGCGAGAATGTCCTCCACTCCTATATGCGTGTCTCCTTGAGGGTTGATTCGAAATGGAGGAACATCAGGTGGTATTGTAGTGTCAATGCTCACAGGTCCTTCTGCGGCGATCCAGGCATTGAAGCCACCATCTAGCACTCGAACGCTCTCATGTCCAAAATACTCACAGAACCAGAGCCCACGCGCTGCGCGGATACCTGAGATGTTCTCATACCAGACAATTGTTTTTCTGGAATCAACTCCGCGTGCACCAAAGAGATGAGCGATTGTCCACATAAAGGCGTTAAACGGGTCTTCGCCCGTATTATTTAGACTTATCCCGTACAAATCTAGATGGATTGCATCTGGGATATGCCCTGCGACATATTCATGTGTCGGACGCGTGTCCACAATGCAGATGCTTGTATCATCGAGTTTGCTAATTAACTCATCGGTGGAAATCAACAACTGTGGATTAACATACCCTTTGTCGTTCATCCAATCCTCCCAACTCCACCCATGTAAGGCTCAAGGACTTCTGGAATGCAGATGCTCCCATCTGCCTGTTGATAATTCTCAAGAATCGCAATAACCACTCGCGGCAACGCAAGTCCTGAGGCGTTAAGTGTATGAACAAATTCTGGTTTTGCGCCCGGTTCACGGCGAAAACGGATATTTGCACGACGTGCCTGAAAATCCTCAAAGTTACTGCACGAAGAAACCTCTAGAAATCTCTCCTCTGCAGCAGCCCAGACTTCAATATCGTAGCATTTTGCAGCAGCAAACCCAAGATCTGCCGTACAGAGCGTTACAACACGATATGGAAGTCCAAGGGCTTGTAAAACATCTTCAGCGTTGGTTAGCAAGAGTTCGTGTTCGTCGTAGGATGTCTCAGGGAGGGCAAATTTTACCATTTCGACCTTATCAAATTGGTGGACACGGACTAAGCCTCGCGTATCACGACCATAAGAACCGGCCTCACGACGGAAACAGGGTGTATATGCTGTGTAATTGATTGGGAGATTTCTACCATCCAAGTATTCACCGGCGAAAATGTTAGTGACGGGGACTTCAGCCGTTGGAATGAGAAAGAGATCGCTACTCTCATGCGCTTCATCACGATCGCACCGATACATATCTTCCTCGAATTTAGGCAGCTGCCCTGTGCCGGTCATTGTAGGACGGTTAGCAACAAAAGGCGGAGAGACTTCGGTATATCCGTGTTGGGAAACGTGCAGATCAAGCATGAAGTTAATCAGCGAACGCTCCAGTTTAGCTCCTACCCCCTTAAACAGCACGAAATTACTGCCAGCAACCTTTGCCCCACGCTTGAAATCGATAATATCCAACGCCTCTGCGAGTTCCCAGTGGGGCTTGGGTTCAAAATCGAAAGTTGGCAGGTCTCCCCATCGTTTGACCTCAATATTATCCGCCTCACTATTACCGACCGGCGTACTTGAATGGGGAATGTTTGGGATGTTAATTAAAATCTCATCCACTTCATCCTTATGAACCTGCACCCTCTCATTTAGTTCCTTAATTTTCTGAGACACTTGCCTCATCTCAGTTATTTGTTCGGACGCATCTTGCTTAGTTTTCTTGAGTTCAGCGATTTCCTTAGAAACGGCATTTTGATGGCTTCTGATTGACTCCGCTTCACCCATCAGCTCGCGCCATTTGCGATCGGCGTTGATGATTTGGTCCAACGGCGCGTCCATTTTGCGCTGCTCTAGCATCGTTCGTACTATGTCGGAATTATCTCGAATAAATTTGAGATCTAACACGAAAGTTCCCCATCCTCTCCAGATCCATAGGTATGAAAAAACCACAGGTTGCTCAAAGGCAGCCTGTGGTTAGGATAAGACGTAAAATATAAGCTGGCGGGCTCGACGGGATTCGAACCCGCGATCTTCTGCGTGACAGGCAGATGTGTTAGGCCAAGCTACACCACGAGCCCGATAAGTCAAACCACCGGTTTGGTAGGCGGGACAGGGTTCGAACCTGCGACCTACGGCTTGTAAGGCCGTCACTCTAGCCAGCTGAGCTACCCGCCCAAACTTCATTTCTAATTTCTAGCGGAAATTAAAGTATATAGCATAATTGGTATTTTGTCAAGGGAAAGCCGTGCTAATTAAGGCTATTGCCAGAAACCACTTAGGTAGAGGTATCCGTGCGCCCTGAAATATTGTACTAGATTGGAAAGATGTCTAGTCGTGTTCAGTGCATTTGGCTGAATTCATACCTAATATTATAACCTATTGGCTATTCAAGTGCGTAACTCCTACATAGTTATAAACTTCAATCAACATTTTGAATCTCCTCACGCAACTTTTCCAATACACCTCATGTGCGTAAACAAAAGATCAATGTCTTCACGAAGGTTATAGTTAAATTCATCAAGACCATTTCTTGCTTCCATCAAATCTTGCCTTGCAACTCTATACATGCCTAGCGAAGATTTTAGAAGACAAACTTTATACAAAGCCTTAGAAATTATGCCAAACCTATCTTCATATTTCAATCCTAAAATTTCTTTATCTATTCTTTCTTCTTCCAACCGTATTCGTAAATAGTTTTCCTGATCGAGCAAAGCGCCCCTATAATCCCCTAACATAATCTTAGCATCACAGCGCAAACTCCGCGGTTTCCAAAACGTATCGCCAATTTTCTCAATGTGTTCAATAAGTTTATCGCACACATCTATAACAATTTTATAACGTTCTGCTTCCATCATTCCATATCCTTTGCGAAGCATATAGTGTATATAACCCTGATATCCCATATCATCTTCTTTCACTTGAATCTGTATTGCACGATCATAGTCTAACATGGCAGAATTAACTTGCCCTAATTTCACCCTAGAACATGCACGCCAGTGGTAGTGATCAGAATAATCCGGTTCAATCTCAATTGCTTTGGTGAGTGATTCTATAGACAAGTCACAATACCCCAATCGCCAATTTAAATATCCTATTTGCCCATATGCACTTCCAGTAAAATTTGAACTAAACTTTGTTGCCTTTTTATAATCTGCAATAGCGTGACGAATTTCTAAATTGCCGCTATACGACAAACCACGACATGAACCTCTATGATAGTAGGCATCGCCAAAATCTGGTTTGTAATAAATTGCTTTATCAAATTGCTTAATTGCTTTTCCATCTCTGAAATACCCCTTAAACAACAACCCTTTTTGATAATATGCTTCAACATAGACAGGATTCAACTCAATTGCTTTATCAAAGTATTCATGCGCATCAGCGTCAATTTCGCTCCACTTCACCATCGCCAAACCTCTTTGATAGTAACAATTGGGATCCTCAGGGTTAGCTTTAATTGCTTTATCAAAAACAGACAATGCTTGGTTAATGGCTTCATTACATCTCTTTTCATATGTTTCATAATCTATAGTTTCGTTTCGTAATTCTTTTTGGCTTTTCTCACGAACCTCAATGGCTTTCTGCAACTTTTCCTCACCAAGCGCAATGCATCCATCAACTTCAGACTCTGCAAATAACATATTCGCAAACAATATTGAAATCAAACCACACAAAACTGCAAAACCAAAGTTATTCTCGTACAGTTTTCAATTCTCCCATTCATTACAACTAGTCGTTCACCTACTTGCAAACCGCCGGACATTCTATTTTGTGTAGATACGGGCAATAAATCGTCCTACTACGGACCTTGGGATGTTCAACTGCGTAAGTCCTAATATGTAATGATTGTGCGTTAACGGTGAAGGATTTTCTGCAAAAATCGCCCGGTGTGTGACTGCTCCACCACCGCCACGTCCTCCGGCACTCCCATAGCGACAACTTCCCCACCTTCGTCACCGCCTTCGGGACCGAGATCGACAACCCAATCTGCACACTTAATCACGTCCAGATTGTGTTCAATCACGATTATTGTGTTGCCTTTGTCCACAAGTCGGTTGAGCACTACTAGCAATTTCTGCACGTCATCGAAATGCAAACCGGTTGTAGGTTCGTCCATGATATAGATGGTTCTACCAGTGCTCCGTTTTGCGAGCTCGCGCGCCAACTTAACACGCTGCGATTCGCCGCCCGAAAGCGTTGTTGCAGATTGTCCCAGTTCAATATAATCCAATCCTACGTCAAACAACATCTGTAATATTTTGCGGATGCTCGGCACGTTGTAGAAATGATCCAGCGCCTCTTTAACCGTCATTGCCAAGATTTCAGCGACGTTTTTGCCCTTGTAACGGACCTGAAGCGTCTCGTGATTATAGCCTGTTCCACCGCACGTTTCGCATTTTACCCAGACATCCGCGAGAAAGTGCATCTCGATTTTGTTATAGCCGTGGCCGTGACATGTTTCACACTGGCCACTCTTCTGATTGAAACTGAATCGACGTGAACCGAAACCGCGTATTTTGGCATCAGGAAGATCCGCAAACAGATAGCGAATTTTAGTAAAAAGATCGGTATAAGTGGCAGGATTTGATCTCGGAGTCTCCCCAATTGCCTGTTGATCTATGTGAATTACCTTGTCGAGATGATCCATGCCACGAATCTGCCTATACTTTCCAGTTTGCCCAATCCGTGTCCGATTCAAACTAGCCGCGAGAGCAGGGTAGAGCGTTTCTTCGACGAGTGAACTCTTCCCTGAACCTGAAACCCCTGTCACACATGTGAGCGTTCCCAGAGGAATCTTGACATCAATTCCGTTTAAGTTGTTGATTCTGACATCGAAAAGCTCTATCCACTCTCCTTTACCCGCGCGCCTTTTCGTTGGAATCTCGATTTTTTGTGCTCCGGTTAGATAGCGGCCTGTAATTGATTTTTCGTTGCTCTGAATTTCAGTTGGCGAACCGACAGCGACAATTTCGCCGCCCAACTTACCTGCGTTCGGCCCAAAGTCGATAATGTAATCCGATGTCAACATTGTCTCCGCGTCATGTTCGATTACGAGTACGCTGTTGCCCAAATCCCGAAGGCGTTTTAACGCGTTCAAAAGCCGTTCGTTGTCATTCTGATGCAACCCGATAGTAGGTTCATCAAGAATATACATAACCCCTGTCAAACCGCTGCCGAGCTGACTTGCCAGACGAATTCGCTGCATCTCCCCTCCTGAAAGTGAAGGTGCAGGGCGGCTTAAGGTCAAATAGTGTAACCCAATATCCGAAAGGAATTGAAGTCGATTCTGGATTTCTCTGAGAAGTTCACGGGCGATTTCCTCCTGATGAGGCGGCAAATCTAAGTGATGGAAGAATTTAATTGCATCCCGAATCAACATCGCCGTGGTTTCTGCGATTGTCTTTCCGTTCACGGTCACAGAGCGTGCTAGCGGTTCAATCCGCGTTCCTCTGCATTCCCTACAAACTGCGGCTCCGGTCCATATAATGCTGCCAATGCCTTCACACCGTTTACACTGTCCTAGAGGGCTGTTAAATGAAAAGTGGCGCGGAGTAAGTTCAGGAAAGCTCAGTCCGCAGGGGACACAAGCAAAATGCTCACTGAAAATCTGATGCCCAATACGTCGCCGATTTGCTAGTCGACTGTTCTTCTTATTTCCCTCTTCCATATCTCTTATGGCTACGACGCCGCCACTCTGGCGTGTGGCAGTTTCAACGGCTTCGGCAAGACGACTGCGCACATCAGAATCAAGGGCTAGGCGATCGACGACAATTTTGACATCGTGCTTCATACTCTTGCCGATCTGCGGCGCCTGATCGATGTTGTAAATCTCATCATCAATCTCAAGGCGGACATATCCATCACGTTGGGTGCGCCGAAATGCATCTGGATAATCCTCACTACTCCGCAAACTCAACGGACACAGCACATATAGCCGCGTTCCGGCTGGCAACGTCATAATCTTATCGACAATTTGTTGTACTGTTTGGGCGCCGACTTCCCTCCCACATTCAGGGCAATGCGATATCCCGATTCGCGCGTAGAGCACTCGTAAGTAGTCGTAAATCTCCGTGACTGTTCCAACCGTCGATCTCGGATTTTTGCTTGGTGCCTTCTGCTCAATCGCAATCGCAGGTGAAAGCCCCTCAATTTTCTCGAACTTCGGCTTGTCCAACTGCCCCAAAAACTGCCGGGCATACGTTGAGAGGGATTCCACGTATCGGCGTTGTCCCTCCGCGTAGATTGTGTCTAGTGCCAACGACGATTTTCCAGAACCGCTTACGCCGGTGAATGTCGTGAGCTTCCTGTGGGGAATTTCCACATCAATATTTTTCAGGTTGTGCTCCCGCGCCCCACGCACAGAAATGCACCGAGGACTATTAGGTGTTCTAGCACTTTCGTTCAGGTAAACTCCGACCGATTCATGAATGTGACTAGAAGAAGGGAAAGTTGGTGGATTGGCGGATTGGGCTATTTGGTGATTTTCCACTTCTATCCCCCCCATACTTGCTCGATTCAAAATTGGTTTCAACGCTTGTCCCGTATATGACATTTCCACCTCCCCCACTTCTTCGGGCGTTCCAAATGCTACTACATGGCCACCTTCCTCGCCGCCTTCAGGTCCCAGATCAATGAGATAATCCGCCGTTTTGACCACCTCGAGGTTATGCTCAATTACGACAATGGTGTTGCCGGCATCTACCAATTGATGTAATACTTCCAGTAATTTCTTCACATCATGGAAATGCAACCCTGTTGTCGGTTCATCGAGAATATAGAGCGTCTTTCCTGTACTCCGTTTGGCGAGTTCGCGTGCGAGCTTGATTCGCTGCGCCTCTCCACCGGAAAGCGTCGGCGCAGGCTGCCCGAGCTTGATGTAATCTAAGCCAACATCGTGGAGGGTCCGCAGGATTTTCGAGATTGTCGGAACGTTGGCGAAGTGTTCTAATGCCTCTTGGACATCCATATTGAGGACATCAGCGATGTTCTTCGCTCGGTATTCGACCTGCAGCGTTTCATCATTATAGCGTTTCCCCTGGCAGACGTTGCACCTGACCCACACATCAGCGAGAAAGTGCATCTCAATCCGTCGCGATCCATTGCCTCCACAGGCTTCACACCGTCCACCCTTAACATTGAAGCTAAAACGCCCCTGCTTGTAACCACGCAAATTCGACTCAGTCATTTGAGCGTAAAGCGCACGAATGTGATCAAACACTTTCGTGTAGGTCGCAGGATTCGATCTCGGAGTCCGTCCAATTGGCGTCTGATCGATGTCGATGATTTTGTCGATTACGGATTGTATGCCGCGTATTACATGTTGTGTAGTGCGTATGGCCTCATTTCGACTCCCACTCTCTTCCCGGCTATCTGGTTCTTGGTATCTTTCCTCCTTCTCTTTTTCTTCCCTATTCCCGTTTTTCTGATGTGACTCCTCAACAATTAGTGCTCGAATTTCTTCGTATTCTCCCGGCTGTTCATGTGCCTTCATCAAATCTCGGGCAAGGGCTTTGTATAGAATGTCAGTGATGAGCGAGCTCTTACCGGAACCACTGACGCCGGTCACACAAGTAAAAGCTGCAATTGGGATGCGCACATTGATGTGTTTCAGGTTGTGATGGTGCGCACCGCAGATTTCAAGCCAGTTGCAGTCAAGATCTCGACGTTTGGCGGGTATCTGAATCTGTTGTTCTCCGCGAAGATATTTGGCAGTTAGTGAGGTTGCATGTTCAGCAAATTCGTGGGGCGATCCAATCGCTGCGATTTCCCCGCCCTGAATTCCCGGCCCTGGCCCGAAGTCAACAATTATGTCTCCAGCCCACATTGTATCGGCGTCATGCTCGACAACAATCACGGTATTTCCCATATCACGAAGATGCTTCAGTGTTGCAAGGAGGTGGGTGTTATCGCGCGGATGCAATCCGATACTTGGTTCATCAAGGACGTAGAGCACTCCGCGCAGTCCCGCCCCAATTTGACTAGCTAACCGAATCCGCTGCGATTCTCCACCTGAGAGCGTCGGCGCTGTGCGATTCAAGGTAAGGTAATGCAGTCCGACGTTCATGAGAAACCAGAGACGTCCTTTAATTTCTTTCAGCAAATCTGTTGCAATGAAGGCTTCGCGTTCTGACAATTGGAGTTTGTCGAAGAATTCAATACAATCGCCGACCGTCATCTCAATCACATCAAATATCGATTTTTCACCAATTGTCACAGATTTCACTTCTAGCTTGAGTCGTTTCCCTTTACAATCCGGACAGACACTAGAAACCATGAATTTGGAGAGATGTCGCTTTTGCATCTCCGAATTGGACTGAAAATACTTACGCTCCTCAATGGGAATCACGCCCTCAAACGCCATCTCGTAACGGTGGCGCCGCCTTCGGCGGGTGCGGTAAACGAAGGGAATTTTTTCCCCATCCGTGCCATAGAGGAAAACTTGCTGTTGCACATCGGTCAACTCGTTCCAGGGGGTGTCGAGGCTAAAGCCGAAGTGCGCTGCCAGGCTTGAAGCAATGTGCTGAGTGTTTAAGGTCTCCAGTTCGCCCCAAAAGACAACCGCACCTTCTCCGATTGATTTAGTTGCGTCCGGCACGACCAAATTGGGAGAGATTTCTGTTTTCGTGCCCAGACCTTTGCAGGTCGGACACATCCCGGCTGGGCTGTTGAAGGAAAAATGACGCGGTGCAGGTGGTTCATAACTGATATTGCAGTGGACGCATGTATAATCCTTACTATAGAGGAGATCGCCGGCGTTAGGCTGCCCTTCAACGATGTTGACGATTAGACGTCCTTCTCCCATACGCAGTGCGGTTTCAACAGTTTCTGCAACACGACTGCGGATATCGGGTTTGATGACGATGCGGTCAATCACAATCTCAATATCGTGACGCTGATTGCGATCTAACTGGATCTCATCCATCAGGTCATAAACCTTTCCATCGATTCGGGCGCGGACGAATCCTGCCTTGAGTGCATCGGCGAGATCTTCGCGGTATTCCCCTTTTCGTCCGCTGACGATTGGTGCTAATACCAAGATTCGCGTTTGCTCGGGTAGGTTCGCAATTCCATTTATAATCGCCTCTGTCGTTTGGGCGCCCACAGCGCGTCCGCACTGCAGACAATGCTTCACACCCACACGTGCAAAGAGCACGCGCAAGTAGTCGTAAATCTCTGTGATTGTTGCGACGGTTGAACGTGGATTGTTACCTGCTGATTTTTGGTCAATCGAGATGGCTGGGGATAGCCCTCCGATGAAATCGACTTCGGGTTTTTCTAGCTGACCGAGAAACTGGCGGGCGTAAGCAGAGAGCGATTCGATATAGCGGCGTTGCCCTTCTGCGTAGAGCGTGTCAAATGCCAATGATGACTTGCCGGAACCGCTGACACCGGTGAAGATGATGAGTTGGTCTTTCGGGAGTTTGAGATTGATATTTTTCAGGTTATGTTCGCGGGCGCCGCGGATATCAATGAATTCGTCGGTCATGTGTCTCCTCTTGAAGTTCTGCAGGCGTGGAGAACTTCTCACTACTTTTCTTGCTTATAAACCGTGTTCGCAAAGAGGATGAAGCTTCGGCGAACTCTCCCCTCGCTGTATGAGGAATTTGTTATGGAGTATTCCCCCAGAATTATTGTTATGGCTATCTTCAGATTGGCACTCCCAATAGAATAGTGCGGCTGTAACTTGGGCATTTCGAACGTGTCCTATTTGCATATATAACCAGCAAAGCCAAAAATAAGTCAAACCCAATTGTACCACGGATTGTGTATGCAAGCAGCGCCTCACTCGCGTGGATGGGAAACAGCCGTAATTGCCTTGATCTCGTTCGTTGTTGATTTATCAGCAAAATATAGCATATGTAGGTTCTGCAGTCAATGGAAAGTGGGAGAGGGAAATTAGGATTTCTGTTGACGGAGCAATGAGAACCCTGTAAAATGGATTTTGTTTACAACACGAGCGATAGAAGGAATCGACTTTAACCGACCTCACAGCGAGTCACAAGCAAAGTTGCTAAACGACAGGGAGAAGGGGTTATCAGGATGAGCAAAATATACGAGCCGATAGCTGATTTCAAGACCGAGGACTTACCCGAGAAAACACTGCCGTTTTGGAAGATTGCTGGACCAGGCGCAATTTTAGTCGGTCTCTCCATCGGGGCTGGCGAGATTGTGATTTGGCCGCGGATTGCAGCGGAGTACGGCGGCAGTATGGTCTGGGCAGCTGTATTAGGCGTTTTTCTACAGTTGTGGATTAACTTCGAGGTCGGACGCTGGACAATTGCAACAGGTGAAACTGTCTATACCGGTTACTGCCGGGTGTGGCGCGGGTTTGCGCCGCTGTTTATCATCATCACTGTGCTAAGCTGGATTGCGCCCGGCTGGGCGCGAGCTTCGGGGCTTGCGCTCAAAGCCCTGCTAGTCGGCCCTGGAGGTTGGGGGACTGACACATTTTGGACAGTCGTCACCTTTGGCACTGTCGCTCTACTGCTGTTTGGCCCGAAGATGATTTATCACTCAGTTGAGCGGACAATTGAACTGCTCGTCATCATCGTCACGGTGGGTCTCATCATAGTCGCCATCGCTGTCGGTTCAACGAATGCGTGGAAAGAGCTGGGGGCGGGCATTTTGAATGTCGGCTACAAAGCTCCAAACATGACAGTGAAAGCGATGTTCATAGCGATTGTTTTTGCTGGCGCCGGCGGTACGGCGAACCTCTTCTACACCTTCTATCTTCGAGATAAGAATATCGGCATGGGCGCACGCCTTCCGGAGTTACAGAATCCGCTTCGGGGCAGGACCGAGACGGGGCCGTCCACCGGTTTTGTCTTCGAGGATACAGAGCGGAATCGTGATCGGTTCAAGGCATGGTGGAGTTATATCAGAAAGGATCAGCTACTTTTCTTCTGGGCATTGAACACCGTCACTATCTTGCTCTTCATTTTCGGTGCACTCGCTATTTTGCATCCTGCAGGCATTATACCAGCGGCGGGAACCCTCATTTGGGACGAGGCACGGGTGCTGGGTGAAGTGTGGGGCGGTCCGGGGCGAGTAATCTTTCTACTTGTCGGCGTGGCAACGCTCTTTGGAACGCAACTCGCCTTGGTTGATGGGGTGTCACGGTCGATTGCCGACATCGTTTACACCAATTTCAAAGGGGCTCAGAAACGCGATTTGAGTTGGTGGTATCTGCTCGTGGCGGGCACGTGGATCGTAGCTGGCTGCTTGATTACCTTTGTGATGGAGCAGAAAGGCGTCAGTGAACTCGGCTTTCTCTTTAACGCAGCCTACATGGGTGGATTTGCGATGGCAATCTATGTGCCACTCACGCTTTATATTAATCACCGGTTCTTGCCGAAGACTGCCAAGCCGAGAGGCGCCTCTACCGTGATTATGATTATCGTCTCGCTTGTCTACATTGGGTTTGCAGTTTCATGTGTCGTTTGGGAAATTGGACGGTTAATTGGATAATGGGGAGGTGCCAACGGCGAGGCCACGGCTGAATTTGAGTTCTTCGCGGAAGCGTATAATATGCATGGGCTGAGGAGGTTGCCTTATCGTTGTGCTACCCGATAACTGAATTGCCAAAGCCACAACTCCAATTATGCCACACCGTTATGAAGCTCCGACTATTACTCCCGATTCTCCTAATCTCATTTTTGCAAATCACCGCAAGCCTCGCCGATCGCGGCGATGACATCCTACCCTTAATCCAGTCAGAGCCCCTTAAAGCGCACATCATTGCCTTGCAGGAGAACGTCCAGGAGACATCAACACCTGAATCGGAACCCCTCCCACCCTCGGATGCATTGGCCAACAGACCCATTGTCTATCGCACGCGAAGTTCCTATCATCGCGACGCCACAGAAAACGCAGCCCAGTACATTGAGAACCAGTTTCGCCGCTCACCACGATTGCAAATTGAACTTGAAGAATTCCGTGGCTTGAAGAACGTCGTTGCGAGGCTACCCGCACGATACGGTTCAACAAGCGATCGAATCTTTATCCTGTGCGCTCACTACGACAGCATAGCCAATCGAGATGACGCCAGTTGGAATCCGTTGATTTCAGAAGCACCTGGTGCGAACGACAATGCTACTGGCGTCGCCGCAATGCTTGAGATTGCTCATCTGTTAAGCCAATTTGGTTATGATCACGAATTGCGGTTCTTAGCGCTTGATGGCGCAGAAATCGGGCGCCAAGGGAGTCGGCATCACGCCAAAGAAGCGTCGCAGGCAGGCGAAAACATTGTTCTTGTCATCAATATTGACATGATTGGCTTTAATTGGATAACGGATCTCGTCGAAGTGCTCACGGATGACTCGAACGACTCGTCAGTCTGGATTGGTGAGATGGCGTTGATGGCAAATAAATGGTACGATATTGGATTAGAGGTTCGACCGATTCGTGACGGGTCGTTCAGCATCGGCGATCATCGTTCGTTTTGGGATGAAGGCTATCGGGCAGTTACCTTCACTGAAAGTACAACACCGAGGCGCGATTCAACCGGTTATGAAGCGAATCATTTTTATCATACGTTTCGCGACACAGTTGATAAGATTAACATGCAATTGGTTCGTAAAGTCACTCAACTTGTGCTAGTTACGCTGGATGGTCTCGCAAGTCAATCACTTCAAAGTGTTTCCACTCCGAGGGTTACAATTGATTCGATCCCTGTCGCTAATCAGAATCCGGTCCAAATCACGGGCAGATTCGAGTCAGATTTCCCCGTGGAAATTGTCTTGAGCCCAGGAAATGTCCTCGCTCAAATAGACCGATTCAGCCGCAGCTATCAGGCGGAAGTAACGATGCAACCGGGGGAAAATCTCGTCCGCGCAACAGTTGTGTATCCGCTTGGCGCTAGCTCTGTTGAACAAACTGTTCAGTTTGTACCTGACTTTGAATGGATAAGCACGGCGGTGTTTCCCAATCCCGCTCGATTGACAGACGAGTTGACTCAACTGCGAGGCGAAGGGAATGTACCGATGGAGGCGATGCACATTTATATCTATGCGTCTGACGGCTCGTTAGTGAAACAGAAGTCGGGCGTGCCAGATGGCGCTGACCCCCGCATTTGGCGAGTCTGGTGGAATCACCAAAATGCCTCGGGGCGAGAGGTCGCGACCGGTGTTTACGTGTGTAAATTTGAAGCGTCTGTCAACGGAGAGACGTACTCGAGAATAAAAAGACTGGCAATCGTTCGGTAACGAACAGAAGAGTTAGAAGGAAAACTGCTGCGATAACCTTGACGCGTATAGACGGAACCAGTAGAAGATTCGAAAACTTCTGAACATCATCTAAAGAAACATGGACAAATCGACACAGACTATGCTATTATTTAAGGGATGCTAGCGGATACGAATCCTCTAGCCGATTCCAAAACGCAGCCCAATCGGTCACTTGATTAACCACAGTAAATCGTTACATTGGAAGGAGGGGATTTTAATTGCCTCAAAGAGAGGGAAAGCAGACAGATTTCAGAAGGAAGTCTGGGTTGAAACACCTTCGCTCCGATCCAAAGAAGCGCGAGCGGAACTTTAGACAGAAAACTGCAATGCGGACCATGTTGAAGAAGACAGAAGCCGTGATTGAGGAGAAAAATTTTGAACAAGCACAAGAATTATACCGGCAAGCCGCTAGTCACCTTGACAGAGCAGCACAAAAGGGCGTTATCAAAAAGGGTACAGCGGATCGGAAGAAGTCTCGCCTAGCACGAAGGATTATTAACATGACCGCGGTTTAGTGTATGGGTTGAAAGTGCCACAATCGAATTGGGACTGTAAGAGCGGAATTCTTGGGCTCTAGGAATCGAATTGGCTGCTCTGGTCGAGGAGTAGGTAGTTGGATACCGACAAACACAGTGATAGGCTGCACCTCAAGGAAAACCTATGACAGATGCGCCAATTGACCGTGCGACCACCGACTAGTCGCGGCTGAAATCGTTATCAGCGGTGCGGTGCAATCCTCGCTTCGATCGGTCGTGCTAAAGTAGTTCTCCCTGAATAAATTCACCATCTAGCCCCAACAACTTCACCGGCAAAATTCGGTTAATGGCAGAATCAGGACAATCCAATAAGACGCGCAGGTAATTGCCTGTAAATCCCGCTAACTGATGGCTCTCCCCCTCCCGGCTGTCCTCAACTAAGATGTCCAATGTCTTGCCTAACATCCGACCACGGAATTTATCCCGAAGTCCTTTCCCAAGCTCTAGCATCGTCTTGCTTCGCTCCGCCGACACGTGCGGAGGTGTTTGATTGGGGTACTCGGCTGCTGCGGTGCCTTGCCGGGGTGAATATCGAAACACGTGCAACTGGCTAAATCCCATCTTCTCGACGAATTGAAGCGAAACTTCAAAATCTGCATCGGTCTCCCCAGGGAAACCAACCATGACATCGGTGGTCACGGCTACTTCCGGGAAAGGGAGGCGTAACTTTTCGACTAGGCGAGTATACTCATCTGTTGTGTACTGCCGACGCATCCGACTAAGAGTTTTGTCGCTGCCTGATTGCAGCGGTAGATGGAAATGCGGCATGCATTTGCGCAAGACTGCCATCCGATCTACGAGGTCGTCGGGGAAATTCATCGGTTCGATCGAACTAAAGCGGATGCGTTCAATTCCTTCGATGGAGTGGACCTGCTCCAAAATATCGACGAGCGTTGATTTTCTCCGGATATCCTTTCCGTAAGTCCCCATGTGCACGCCCGTTATGACAACCTCCTTGTATCCGTTTGCGGCAAGTTGCTCTGCTTCTCTCACGACATCAGCTAAAGGGCGGCTAGTCATGCGTCCGCGGACGTAAGGGATGATACAGTAGGTACAGAAGGCGCTACATCCATCTTGAATCTTTATGAGCGCCCGCGTGCGTTCCGTCAAACCACTCACGCCCATGTGACTAAATCGCGCATGCTCACGGATTGGGTCATGCTGCACCGACTTAATCTGTAAGAGCGCAGAATTTTGATTAGTCTTCTCCCCGGCATGAATCCCATCCAGATATTCTTGGAGATTGGCTTTTTCGCGGTTTCCGAACACAAACGATACGCCGGGTATATTTTCGATTGCCTCTCGATCGCTTTCCGCGTAACAGCCTGTGACAAGCACTTTCGCATTAGGATTCTTCCGGATGGCACGGCGAATAGCCTGACGCGCTTTTTGGTCTGCAATATGCGTCACGGTGCAGGTGTTGATAAAGTAGATATCTGCAGATTCATTATCATCAACAACAGTGTAACCGTTACGCTGCACGGTTTCTTGCATTGACTGTGTATCATATTGGTTGACCTTGCATCCGAAGGTGATTAGTGCTGCCGTAGGCATGTTTTCTTACTCCATCTGCGATCGATAATTCACGTCAGCAGAATAGTATATTTTTTCGGCAAGATCGTTTTCTCCCGCTTGCCTCTCGAAAATCGTGCACGTGTCGTCAATTACTCGAGCCGCTGATACACATAATCCGTATCTTGGACTGCCGAATGACAGCTTTCGCAGAGCTTACCTTTTGCAAGCACCGTGAATGCCGCATCTTTGTCGCGGCGCGAATACTCGATGAACGTCCAGTCGTTGGCGGCAGGATTACTTCCTGCTTCTTTTTGCATGAGCGCGAAGATGCCGATGAAGTCGTCGTCGGAGCGGACCACGGGCTTAACAATGATACTCCCATCCGGATAAGGAAACTTCTGTTCTCCGTCCGAAGCGATGTCATCGCGTTCCTGATTGACAAGGATATCTTTCGTGCCGAAATGTGCAGGCGATCCACCCACAATTGGCTCCGCGTTCATCTTGAGCCAGCTCTCAAATCGGGCGGTATAGTCAGGCAGTCCAGGGAGAGCCTCCAGTTGTTCAGCCATCATGCCGTCTGGGTCTTGATCTCCGTCATCGGGAAGCATCTCACCATCTGTCATGGGTGTTACCAGTTCGCCCTCGTCTCCACAGGAGAGAAAGACCGCAGATCCGACCAGAATCAGGGCAATTATGAAATTTGTCCAATAATAATTTTGTCGTATTATGATATTTGCCTCCATATCATTGTTTGGATTTTCAGATGCTCAATCGCCTGCTTACGAACATCGCAACTGGGCAATCCGTATGCATCCAGGGGATTATATTCCCACACGAGCGTTGTTGTCACGACAACGTCGGCTAACTTGTCCATTGTAATGTGAGCGATACGTTTTGTCAATGAAATTCCCATAATTGCCCTCAAGTAATGAAGGTATTTTATCCTTGACACCGTCGTTCACCTTTGCCAAAATGGACAATAGCGCAGGCATACCGGAGACATACACCGCCGTGGATGAGCTGTTGGCAGATAAAGTGGTCGGGTGTATCCCGTAATATGAAGGATTCGCTATCTGTTTGTGACTGAGGGATAGATGTTACTCGCGCGTTGTGATAGAATTTCACAGAGGTTAAAGTCAAATGGCAAAATCGGACGATTCAACGGCACATACCAGACGATCTTTTTTTCGGGAGGCACTATCAAGAATTGCGCAGCCCGTTGCAGAATACGTCGATGCTCAGATTGGCGAGTATATCCCCACTGAAAAGGTATTGTTGCGCCCTCCAGGGGCAATTCCCGAAGATGATTTCTTGGATACTTGTGTACGCAGCGGCGCGTGCATCAACAGCTGCCCCGCTCAAGCAATTCTGCCCATCCATCGACACGACCCCGATCGGGCTGGAACCCCGTATATCGATCCAGATTATCAACCGTGTGTGGTCTGCGAAACGCTCGACTGTATGAACGTATGTCCAAGCGGGGCGCTGCAAAAGCTAACGGCCAACGAAATTCAGATTGGGTTAGCCGTTGTCAATTATGAGTCGTGTCTTCGCACAGAATCAATCAACTGCCACGACTGCGTCGACAGTTGTCCAATCGGCGTCGAAGCGATACGGATTGACGCTCAAGATAAGATCGAGGTCATGTCCCCCGGCTGCGTCGGGTGCGGCGTCTGTCAGTATCATTGTCCAACGTCGCCAAAGTCGATTCGCGTTGTACCGATTCCTGTGTAATTTATCAGCGAAATTTCAGTTCACGATTTGAGAGTTTTTCTCGGACAGCAAAATGGAGGGTTATTGATGTTTAACACTGGCAGTTGGAAGCAAAAAGCCGGCTTAATGGCGTTAGGCAGTGTTTTCACGATTATCGGGATGCTGTTTGCATTCGGAATGTTGCCGTCGGTCACGGCGCAGAGAGACAAGTTCGGGGATATTGAATGTACCAGCCTCACGGTCGTTGATGCGTCGGGGCAAAAAGCGGTGGTTCTTGATAGCAATGAAAATGGTGGTAGTGTCGATACCTACGACACAGGTGGGAACCCGCGAGTGTCAATCATGGTCGATGTACTTGGTGGTCGTGTCAATGTCTACAGCAGCAAAGACCCATGGACGATGGCGTTACTCTATTTCGATGAATATGGCGGTCATTTCACTGTCTATGGCAATGAATCCGGAACGGGGGTGGCACTTAGTACCGATGAGCACGGCGGTCGTGTCGAGGTCGTCGGCAAACTCCTGAAACAGGGTGCAGTGCTCTGTCTGGATGAACATGGCGGGCGTCTAGATGTATTTGGCAAATTAGACGACAAAAGGCGGGCTATTGTTGGTATCAACAAATATGGTCACGGCATCGTGAACACGTGGAAAAAGAGCGGAGAAAGATTCCACACGTTAGGCAATTCAGTCAATTTGCCAAGTGCGGGCACGACCGCGGGCGTCATTGAAAGCAAGGTTGACGGGACTTTCGAGGGTTGGGACGGCGAGACGATTGTAAAATTGATGAACGGGCAGATGTGGAAACAAAGTGGGTATTATTATAAGTATCATTATGCTTACATGCCGGAGGTGCTAATTTTCAAATCGGGCGGGAGGTACAAAATGTTGGTTGAAGGAATCGATAAAGCGGTGTATGTCGAGAAGCTGAAATAGTGCACCAGATTATAAAGGCCCCTATAGGAATTCACATCGTCATAGGTATTGTTGTTGTGTGCGATGAAGTATCTGAAATCTGAAATCGGAGGCTGCGAAGAAGGGGCTTTGGGGTGCAAGTTGAGAGTTGTTTTACTGCATTTGGCGCTGCCATTTGTTTAATGAATTTGACAGCGGTGCTGTGTCTACATGGGATAAAAACGGGTATCGGCAGTAAGACAGTGGCTAGTGGTCAGTGAGAAACCCCCTCACAGGGCACTGGCCACCGGCGACTAGTTAATGATATGATTTTGAGTATCAAATCTCTAACAGAAACAGAGGAGGGTAACCCAATGTTTAACAGTCAGCACTGGCAAATTAAGTTGGTCTATGCGGGGTTTGGTTGTCTTTTCACAATTATTGGGATGTTGTTGTCGCCGGTAACAGCGCAAAAAGCGATGGAAACGATACAGTGTTCTAGGTTAGAGGTCGTTGATGCGGAAGGGACAGTGCGAGTGACAATCACCACGGATGAGCAGGGAGGGGTTGTCACGGCGTATGGCAAGAATGGGCATTCGGAGGCATCTCTTCGCGTCGAAGAAGATGGCGGGCGCGTCGCTGTCGTCGGCAAAGATGGCCAAACGAGGGCGTTTCTCTTTACCGATGGTCATACCGGGCGTATCGGGACGACCGATAAGTTTGGGAGCTTTACAATCCGGCGATAATCTGATTGTAAAGTCAGAAGCGAAAAGGCTTCCGCCTTCTGCAAGTAGCGAAATATCTCAAGAATCTACACGATCGCAGGGGATTTCTGTCTACGATTTCAATCGCGCAGCAAATTTGCCGTGCGCTCGCGTGTCAGTAGGATTGCGACGGTGGAGGTGTCAAGGAAAAAGATGTCGACAATCGGAGTGTCACGTTTGGCTCTACCCATAAGACCGTGTCGTTGAAAGGTAACATTGCAATTGGCCACGATAGGGATTCGCTTTAAACCGTTCAACCCAACCTAAGGCTCTTGCTTTCTAACGAGCACAAGTTCAGCCACAATGGGGATTTCTGAAAACGACGGGACACCCAAAAAGCCGTTATTTATCAATTGATATTGGTTCATGTAGGAAGAAACTGCAATGCGCAAAGATGACACTTTAAAATCATTAACGGAGGACTGGCGAATGAGCCCAAAAATAGACTATAACTTTGCTGAGGTGCCGCTCACGGCTGGCATCGCGAAAGAACTCATCTTGGAAATGTTTGCAGGGAAGACAGTTGGGAGACAGACGATTGCCAAAACTATAATTCAAGTGCATAGGGAGCGCGGAGGAAAAGACGCGGAAGCCCAGGATGTTGTCCAGTCTGTCATAAAGAAAGCCTTGGGAGGATTGAAGGCTGACGGCAAGGCGGAAAACCCTCCGGTAGGTAATTGGCGAATAAATTCAATGCGTGGTTCTCTGGGGAGTCAAGTGCCGGAAGAGAGTGAATCACCGGAAATACCCCCCGATGAGGAAGAAATCAACGAACTAGTATCGCGCTTTGAAAAATGCATCGGCTATGGAGAAGGTGCGGTCTATCTTTACTATTTCCCGACGTATCGACATTTCACAGAATCAAAAGGGAACTCTTGGTGGCCATGCAAGATTGGAAGGACAGACCACGACCCGATACTCAGGGTAAAGACGCAAGCGGGGACAGCGATGCCGGAAAACCCCGAAATTGCCCTGTTTATCAAAACGGATAACACGTATGAGATGGAGACAGCAATACACGGGATTCTAGCGGTACGCGGCAAGCGTCTAGAAACCGCTCCGGGAACAGAGTGGTTTTTGACGTGTCCAAGTGAAGTTGAGGAAATTCACGACTTTATACAAGAGCATAGGGCAGAAGATCAAGAGCCTGTTTGAAAAGTAATACTGGATTGGGTTGAACGGAAATAGTGAGAAGTGCAAGTATTACACTTGAATTGCGAGGTTCGATTCTACGGAAATTTCACATTATCCATAAGACTGTGTTGTTGAGAATCAGTATTTTCATTGGCTAAAATAGGATTCGCATTTTTTCTGTTCGACCCAACCTATAGCACTCTAAAATCGAAGCGTTAGCAGAGTACCTAACCCGTTGCGCGATGCAACAGGATCCATGCCAAGCATGGCGCGGTCACCGTCAAGCTGAAACAGATGTCCGTAAGAGGAGATTTGATTTTGCTGGTTGATTCTGTTGGCTGACCTCGGCGCGTCAATCAGCGACCAGATAGCCCCGCCGAACAAGAGCAGATACCCAGGAACGCTCATCCAGTCATCAGTATCAACGTCTAGGTTACCATCTGGTTGGTCCTGGTTATCACCGCTAGCACTCAGTGTAAGTCCCAAACCTACTATTGTGGCGCCGAGTTGGATTACTCCCTTTGTGTATTGACCGTTGTAGAATTGTCCAGCTCCTATGACAGGAAACGAAAGACCGAGTGCTACCATGGGATTCTTCTTTTTGACGACTGTGCGCGTTCCAATAACTGTCTCCTTGGACATCTTGTCAATCTCATTCATCTTGTAGCGAAACACCTTGCCGTCAAATCTTGCTATCTTCAGCGATTTATCCGGAATCTGCTCGATGACGGTTCCGCGGACGATACCTCCATTTTTCAAATAGACGACATCTTCCAATTCCTGTGCAAGAACTTGTGTGCTTACGAGAAAAGCCATTGTGCATATAATGAATATAAAGCGGAACATTCTTCCCCCTAAATTCTTTGCAATTCAGACAATCTATTGGACCAGCGATGAAAGCCTACAAAAGGCAGCCGATTCTTCCTAAGCGTGGCAATTTTAACACAACTCACTAACCGCGTCAAATAGCGATATTCGGAACTTACGCAACAAGGGTTGTAGATTGGGTTGAACGGTTAGTACAGGAACCAATCAAGGCAAATCAGATTGTCAAGAGTTGGGTTTCGCTACATTCATCTGTAAGTCGTCGACCTTAAAAGGCAGAACCTCAATCGTCAACGGTTCTGGAGGTGAAGGCTATCGCCCAGAATCGCTAGGAAGAACTATCGCACTCACTATTCGTTCGCTAGATCACTCCTTATTCAGTCGCTTGATCTATTCGCTCAGTTGATCGCTCAACCCAACCTAAAAACACTGAATGTAATCTGGATTTGCCTCTAGTCGAGGAGTTTTGTATTGCCGAACCTATCAGACGTGAAGACATAACCGCCATGGTTACTGATGCCGAGTGACGCCGCCGATTCCCCATCTTTTCCATTGGCAGACACGTGCCCACCATTTTCCCTAAGAATGAGGCTCACCTGCGATTTGGCATCCTCAAAAGGTGTGCCAAATATCAACTCTGCCTCCCGATATTCCTCCTTCGATACTCCATCATTACCAAAAACATCTACACGCCCCCCATGTTCCCCGACACGCAGCGCCGCCTTCGATCGCCCATCATTACCAAAGACATCTAAACGCCCGCCGTGCTCCCAGACACTGAGATCAGCGCTTGATCTTCCGTCTTTGCCATTCGCAATAACATGTCCGCCATGTTTCGTGACACGGAGCGTTGCCTTCGAAAGCCCATCATTGCCAAAAACATCTACACGCCCCCCACTAAACTGATTCCAGAGCGCTACCCTCAATTCACCCTTCGAATCAACGACCGTCAAGCTGGTACATTCAATCTCACCGAACTTGTCCCTTTGCGCCGTGACTGGCGAAAGGAGCATCCCAATAAGCATCAGAAGACCTCCGAGTCCTGCATAAACCAACTTGATCTGCCAATTGTTACTGTTAAACATTGTGCAACCTCCTCTGTTGTTTTTCGAAACTAACGCCTTTACTGCGGATTACCATTTTTGTCCCATGTAGTAACAGCGCCGTCGCCGTATTCATTGATTCCCATCGCCGCATTAATTTTGGTTTTGCCGAAGACACTGACACGTCCGCCGCGTTTATCTACTTGAAGACTCGCCAACGATTGCCCGTCTATGCCGTAAACAACGACAAGACCACCATGTTCAGTGATAGTAAGAACCGCCACCCCATTCCCATCCTTACCGACGACATGGACATCACCGCCATGTTCATTAATACCGACACTCGCCTGTATCTGTCCATCTTTGCCGAGGACAATGACCTGGCCACCATATTCATCGACATTGAGATCCACTGCTGATTTTCCGTCTTTGCCAGAGGCAACGATTCGACCGCCATGTGTACCGACACCGATAGCGACTCCCGGTTTCCCCTCTCTGTCAGAAGCAACGAATAGACCGCCGCGCTCGTCAATTGTAAGCGACGCCGTCGATATTCCGTCTTTGCCAATGACGCCAACAAAACCGCCATGTACATTGTCATTGAGAAACACCTTTTTTTCCCCCAATGCGTCAACGACCGTCAAGCTAGTACACTCAATATGTCCGAACTTATCTCTCTGCGCCGAGACTGGTGAAAAGACCATCCCGAAAATTGTGAAGACACTACCCAACGCCATTAAACCAAGTGCTTGCTTCCAATTCTGAAATCTAAACATGTAAAATCCCCCTTATTGAAACAGTGGTTAGTGATTAGTGGTCAGTGGAGAGCAAAGATTTTTAACCATCCACTGAATACTATACTCATCTTTACTTAATATAATACAAGATAATTGGACGCATGTCAATACAAATTGTGTCAAAATTTTGTCGTTTTGGCGACCACCTGGGTGGCGAATTTTGGGATTTTTGATTTACTTATTTTGCGGCGATTTTGGACATTAAGTAAAGTGCACGATGGGGCTTAAGACTAGACAGGGTACGGGTTTGCGGCGTTGAGCATAATTATGCTCTAGGGAAAATAAGTTGAGAATGCTCATTTTTTGAACCCTCTGACGGGTTGGTCATTTCAGCGATTAGAGATAGCTCCTTATAATGTGCATTGGTTCATCTAGATCGTCGTCGACTGGCATTCCGTTTGGCAGCCTTTCAACAGGGAAACGGGTAATGGGCAACTCGGTCGCGCCTTGCAAGGCATCGGGACCGTCGCAGAAATCGCCGGTGGGGAATTGTCTCATCTGGCGCATGAACACCTCAGGGAGCGTCTCGTTGAACGCGAGCCAACCGTTGGCTATAGGCGGTTCCAATGCGGCGATGCGGTCTAACTTGCGGACGTTTCGTTTGTGAAATTGAAGGTGGGCTAGCGAGTTCATCTGATACCTATCCCGCGCAAGGTTGAAAGCCCGCTGAATCATTTCGTGCAAAGCGTTGCCGGTGTCTTTGGGAATATCTTCGACGGCGAGCATGATCGAATCGAAACGAATGTGCGGCACATCGCTGATGCTCCGTTTAATGAGTTTGAATGATTCTTCGAGTTGGGTTGACACAGGGACTTTGTCCATCCAGACGTTCAGGAGGTAAGGGTGGGCGTCAAAGAGGGCGGTGACCGGTTCGCGACGGCGTCTGTACCGCGCTTGGGGCAGGGGTTCCCACAAGACGAACACGGCAGCGGCATAGCAGGAATCGTAAGCATCCTTTCCGCCAGCCCAATCAAGGAAACATGTGGCGCCGGCAATGTCACTCACGCGGACTATGCGCCCGTCGCTTCTCAAGAGTCCGTCAGTCGTGATTTTGAAACTGACCGCCTTCTCCATGTTGAAGATTTCTTTTGAGGGGTCGCGCGTCGAGTTCTGACGTTCGCGCATGACGGAGATATAGCCTTCGTTGCAGATGAGACGTCGAATGACGGTATATGGGAGCATTTGGGGCCAGAGTTCAACTACACCGTCGAGCATTTCATCTTTATGTTCCTCCAGAAAAGCGTTTGTCTGCCGGTCGCGCTCGTCTTTCGGAACCGTCATGTCGGTATAGATTTTTTCCCAATCTTCCCACAACTGCTCCGCGGTCGGGTGGCGGAGGTCTACGGGGTTGAGGATGGAACGGTAGAATTGGGTGTACCAGTCGGGCAGGTTCTGCAATTGCTTGGAGATGGCTTCCTCGTGCTTTACCGTGTCGATATGGATGAAGTTGGTGGTGCCGTCAATGCTGCCGGCAGCCATGACATCTTCGTTAAACCATTTCCAATTTTTTTCGCGAATTCGGGGGTTTTGGACTTCCTCCGAGTTTTCGATATCGTCGAGGATAATCAGCGAGGGGCGCGTGAGGTCTTTGAGTTGCCCACGCACTCTGCCGTGCCGCCCCACAGGCAATATGCGCACACCGTTCGCGGTGTCGAGCAGCGCCGCACCCCAGTTGGTGTGCCCTTTTAGGTGTCGGAAGTTTGGATCCTCTTCGATTTTGAGGCGGATGTCGCGCAGCCGGGCGACGGCGAGCTCCTCAGACGCGCCCACGATGACGATGAAGCTATCGGGCATCGTGCCCCGCCGTTCGTATTCCTCTTTGTAATAGACACAGTGGAGGACATAGATGACGGCGATATAGGTGCTTTTGCCGCAACCTCTGGGCGCAATGATATTGACACGCCTTCCGCGCTCACCAGCGGGAATGCAGTTTAGTATAGGAGACGTGTGCGGACCACATTTCGCCGTGAACACATTGGGGAAATGGGTCTGGGCAAAGACCAAGACATCTTCAAAACCGCGGAGATAGATGTCCTGTTCCTCTTCAGTTCTCTCGACAGCGGACGGCGCACGGACACTATGGTTTGCGCGATAGATTTTCAGAAACCTATTGTGGTTCCCGTGAAGCCGGCTCCTTTTCGCCATCACGAAAAGAACTATCTCCCGTATCGTCAGCTAAACATAGGCGTTCGATCCTTTCTTGTATAGTTATGTTTTTGTATTCGATAGCGAATCGATCTTCAGCTTCAACGATCTTCAGCGCGAGGGACGGCGTCATCTTCTCACTCAACACGTCAACGGCTCGGTTGTATACCCTCTGTTTCTGTCTGGCTAAAATTCCGTCGGGTTCGTGTCTGTGGATAAGATTGTGATTGCGTTTCATGAGATAACAATTGCGGTAATGCTCTGTGCAGTCCTTTCGGTTGGGATTAAATGTGCGGATTTTATTGGATATTAGTTTATGGGTGCTTGGGTTGCCCTCAAGCCCAAAGTATTCGCACAAATCCTCAATGACGCGCTTGGCGTTGGCTTTGCCGTCGCCATAATACGCAAAACGATCTATGGTGAAGTCGATGTCCGATTCGCTAAAGCTAAAATCGGATTTCTTCATTATGATAAGAGTATACCACACAATTTAGCAGTTGTCAAGTGAGAGCGCTAAGATTCGTACATTTTAGCGGTACGGAGGACTTTTTTCTTTCAGATGTAGGCGAGATGGACAGGAAGGGTGTTGGAGTGGCATTGTGTCATCTGCAGCTCATTCAGGTTTTTTAGGTGGATCGAGGTCTGATTCTTTGAAGGAAATATATTACACTTGACAAATAATCCCTCCATAGGCAATCATTTAATTGAACAATTATCGTGTTGTTACATACTTTAACAGCTCAAAACGATATGGAGAATTTTCAATGAGATTTGTGCACAAACTGTGTTACATTGCTTTAGGCGGCTTTCTATTCGCTCTCGGAACGATTATTTCACCCATAATTGCAGAAAGAACGAAATTTAGCGAGGTTGAATGCACTAAGTTGACAGTTGTAAACCGGGACGGCGATCCTGTGGTGGTTCTAAGTGCTGATGCGCTGCGTATGGGTGGTGGAGAAATTCATGTATACGGTGCTAGCCATGGGAGATTAGCTGGCGGGTCAATCGCCGTTCACCATGGCCAAGAAATAGACGCTTCAGTATGGATTCACGCCGACATTGATTCCGGTTTTGTGGTAGTAGGGCCTGACAGTGGTTCGAAGGTGTGGCTCTCTTCATATAAGAAGAGTGGCGGTAGCGTCGTGGTTAACAATAAGAACGGCAGCGCAACTATGGAAGTGGATGAATATGGGGGACGATTGGATGTACGTGATACCGGTAAATTCGGAGAGTCTCTAGCAGGTATCGGAATCAACAAAAATGGCAATGGTGTCGTACAAACACGAAAAAAGAATGGAGAAGCATTTCATACGCTAGGCAATCCGATAGTATTGCCTCATGTTGGTACAACTTCAGATGTTATCGAAAGTAGTATTAACGGGACTTTCAACGGTTGGGACGGCGAAACTGTTGTAAAATTGATGAACGGACAGATATGGAAACAGAGTGCGTATCACTATGAATACCATTATGCCTACATGCCGAAAGTGTTGATTTACAAGTCAGATACTAGATACAAAATGTTAGTTGACGGAACAGATGAAGCTGTCTCCGTAGAACGAATTAAATAAGAGGGAATAACCAACGGAACTACGCTCTGGTACATGGATTATGGCTCTTGTAGGTTGGGTTGAGCCAAGGGCGTAACCCATCGCTTTTGGATATCGTGTCGAACATATTTGAAATTCCTAACCACACAACTCTCGACATCATCACAACGATTAACTAAAAACGTTGGGTTACGCTACAGCCTAACAACTTTCAAACAGAATTCACCCCGGACACTCATGCGCTCTTTGTTGCATGTTTCATCGGAAGACTATCGCCCTCGTTATTCACTCGGTTGATCGCTTAACCCAACCTACAAGAACTTTTGCACCCCCTTTAGTTCCCACTTGTAAACGGGGAGAACCACTTTACTCTTGTAGGTTTGGTTGCGTCAGCGGCGAAATGAAAATTACGACCTCCCCTAACCCCTCCTTGGTAAGGATGGGAATGAAGATTGAATGAACTGAAGAGGGGAGGTGCACGAAATAGAACAATCGACCGTTCAATCTGCACCGTTTGGTGCAAGCGACGATTATCTAAAGGAAAAATCTCCGACTGCTCTCAAGGCTTGATACATCAGGCTTTTCCGCCTTATAACGCAGATGGATTATCTCCTGGCGCAGGATTTGCAGTTACAACCATATACACAGCCCAATCCGCCTACGATTGTGTTGAAGAATATTAGGTGATGCGTGTGACAATTTGCGCTTAAGCCTACTTCTATTCGAGGAGGCGTCTCATGAAAATTCTTGTTGTTGTTTTGATTTGTGTACTGGTTATGAGCTGTAGTGATTCTGAACCGCCGACACAGGTGATTGAACCGCCTGAACCAGTTGCCAAAACCGAACCCGAAGAACCCGAAATAGTGCAACCTGAAACTGTACCGCCGGAACGCGCACGGCATGAAATCCCTTCAGATATACCGTTGGGATTAGCTGAGCATTTCATTGATTTGCAAGAACATTTGACGGAATTTGAATGGCATTTGTTCCTCGGCGAAATGAAAAAGACGTGTGACGGTCGGACGCCCAGCTCATATTTGCAAGCATATTTGCGAGATGATTTATCCGAAAAAGCACTTAATGCTATTAGGCAATTAGGTAAAGAAGGTAAACTTCTACCAAGTGAACTGAATACCAAACGGGGTCGAATTCGCGCAGCGGGTTTCGCAATGCCTGAGGTGAAGAAGGTAGAGTTTGTTGTAACAGGAAGCTATGAAATCAAAGTTGTCTATCTAAAGAATGACTATACAATATTTCAAGACTTGTTTGGCACGGTTGACAAATCGGGTGTGGCAACGGGCAGATCTGGGACGTGGTATAGTGCGACAAATGAGTTTAACGCTTTCGACGAGGAACGAGTTCATCGTACAAGTGAACTTTTGAGTGAGGCTTGGGAAGACCAATGGTTTGAAGAGCATTTACCCCGATGGCTAGCAGGCGAGTTTGCTGATGTGGAGCCACCAGAAAGGGTACGCGTAAGGGGTATTGCTATTCCTACCGACGTTGAATTGGAACGAGTACGAGAGTTTTTTGATAATAAGTTTAGACCGCCCGATATCCCTAAAGATTTGGACATATTGGTAATCTATTTGGATGATGCAGGCAATCTACTAAGTCCAAAAGACGCGGCTGATTTAATTATCGACTACGATGATGCACCTCAAGCGACGGCTGAACAACTCGAAGCGTATAATCAAATGCATAGCCCTGATGCTTATGACTGTGTTGAGTAACAATCAAGGAGTGTATCTGGATTTTCAAAAAACGTCCTAAAAAAATTCGTGTCCGGAAAAATTGGGTGACTTCACCCTGAACATTTCGCCCGACTTTCGGCGGCTATTGTACCCCCTTTAGCTCCCACTTGTAAAGGGCGAGAACCATTTTAATCTTGTAGGTTGGGTTGCGTCAGCGGCGAAATGAAAATTGTGACCTCCCCGAACCCTTCCTTGGTAAGGAGGGGAATGAAGATTGTACGAACCGAAGAAGGAGGGCGAAATCTTGTACGTGCGATAGTCGATCGTTGGGTTTCGCGCGCTCGCTCAACCCAACCTACAAGAACTTTTGCACCCCCTTTAGTTCCCACTTGTAAACGGGGAGAACCACTTTACTCTTGTAGGTTTGGTTGCGTCAGCGGCGAAATGCAAATAATGACCTCCCCTAACCCCTCCTTGGTAAGGAGGGGAATGAAGATTGTAAAAGCCGCTACCGTATTTCTTATACAGTCGCTTGACCTGTTCGGTCGGTTGATTGTTGGGTATCGGAGAAGACTCGTGAAGTCACTGGAAAACTATCGCAGTCGCTGTTCGCTCCTTTGATCCCTCACTATTCGTTCGCTTGATCCTTCGCTATTCGCTCAGTTGATCCCAACCTACAAGAACTTAAGGGCTTCTTAAGGGTTGGCATGGAAAGTCTGTCCTGAAAAGCGCCCATGTAGATCGATAACCTGAAGCGTCACTTCTCCGTTCTTATTCAGCGTCGATTTGGGGATGACAAATTCTACAGTGCTATTTGTGCCTTCTAATAACCTACAGGCTATTAAACCGCCAGCCTCCTCATATTCCGGCGTAAGCAATTGTGCTTGATGGAGCTCATCGGGATCGTCAACTTCAAAGCGAAGTCGAATTGCATTCGGCGGAACTTCAACCGGCGGACGCATCTCAAATGTTGCGGGTACGTTGAAAAACGTATGACCTGTGTTGAAGTAACGGTGCACCGCCAGCCACTCAGCAGCGCAAATAGAGGTAGTCATCGGCTCGGTACTGTATAAAGCTACCCACGGCTTCAAATCATTGCGGAAATCGTGTTGCAATCCAAAGGCGTGACCAAGCTCATGAACCGCGACATCAATGTCAAAACAATCGCCGGAGGCTGGAATGAGCACAGTACCGCCGAAAGCCCCATCGGGGCCGCCACGACCACATACGTTACTGCTGCTATCACCAATTCTTTTGCTGCCGATATCTATAGCCACAACGTAGATATTTATCGAGCGGTCAAAGCGATCATTTATTTCAACCATGACTTTGTTCCAAGTATCGCTATGATAATGCCCATCTTTGAACCTGCCCTCAACAAGATGCACTACCGCCCTACCGGCTACATCCGTTTCAAGCCGGAAGGTTTTTTTGCCGAACCCATAATAATCCATCTGTCCAGCGTAAACCTGCTGCACATCCTTTATCAACTTATCAAATTTCCTCTCTATATCGGGCTGAGGTAAGCGGACACTGGGGAGAAAGTAGATGAGCCGAACTAAATTGCGTGGACCTTGTCGCGCTAAAAGGGTTTTGATATTCTGGACGCGGACCGTTCCATCTCTCCCTCCGCTGGCAAGGGTTGTGCTATCTGAGGAGAAGGCTACTGCCCTAATCCAATCAGAGCCTTCTGACATTGTCGCTATCTTTTCCCCACTTTTGACAGACCATAGGCTCACCTCCCATCCTGAGGTAGCAATCGTTTTCCCATCCGGAGAAAATTTGACAGTATAGGCTGCCCCATTATTCGGTATTGACCCGAGGCGTTCCCAATTTGACACATCCCACAAATTGATTAGCCCATCATTCCCCGCACTCACAAGAGTTCTGCCATCTGGGGAGAATTTAACGGAACCAACGGCAGCTGAATGGCGTTCTAGCTGAGCAATAATTCGTCGTTCCTGAACATTCCAGACATGCACGATTCCGTTGTGGTCTCCAGAAGCTAGAAGTTGTCCATCGGGCGAGAAAGCTGCCGACCAAGTCCATTCGTCGTGCTGAAGTGTACCAACCTCAATCTGATGGATGACATCGAATAGTTTTACATGTTTTCCGGTGATGGCGATTAGCTGCCCGTCGCTTGAGAAGGTTACTTCATTGACTTGAAAAGGAATTCGGATTGAAATAGGTTCATGGGATGCAACATGCTGCCACCGCGAAATATCCCACCATTTGATGGTGGAATCATCACTTCCACTCACAAGCAATTCGCCATCTGGGGAGAATGCCACAGAACCAACTGTGCCTTCGTGGCCCCTGAGTGTTTTCACACTATTCTGCCGCAAATTCCACAGTTTGATGGTGTTATCCTCACCGGCACTGGCAATTAAGGACGAATCTAGAGGCGAAAATGCTACCGAGTGGACGGTATCCCCATGCTTTAGAATAGTGGGCTCCTGTGCAAAACTGGACAGCAATAAACTGAAAAAGGCAATTGACGAAAAAAATGAGCGTGTGACTTCCATCTGAAAGTTTCCCTTTTGAATGCTTTGTCTAAAGCTCTTGTAGGCTGGGTTGAGCCAGCCGCGAAACCCAACGATTAACTGAGTGAATAGGAGGGGTGATAGTTTTGACCTGCGGTAGTTCTGTCGGACAAGACTATCGCCAAGATCTCTATCGGGTTCCCTATTCGCTCAGTTGATCTATTTGTTCGGTTGATCCTCAGGAATACTATCGCGCTCCTTAGCCAGTCGCTTGATCTATCCGCTCAGTTGATCGTTAGGTTTCAATATGTTCATATGCAAGTCGGTGACCTTAAAGGGCAAAACCTCAACCGTCAACGGTTCTGGAGGTGAAGACTTGAAAACTATCGCCTTCGCTATTCACTCAGTTGATCGCTCACTATTCGTTCGCTTGATCGCACAACCCAACCTACGACCTCCCCTAACCCCTCCTTGGTAAGGAGGGGAATGATTATTGAATGATCGGAAAAAGATTGTCCACTGTGGGAGAGGCATCTAAAGCTATCGCCAAGATTTCTTTGAAGAACTATAAAAGCTATCGCACTCTTTATCCAGTCGCTTGATCTATTCGCTCAGTTGATCGTTAGGTTTCAATATGTTCATATGCAAGTCGGTGACCTTAAAGGGCAAAACCTCAATCGTCAACGGTTCTGGAGGTGAAGACTTGGAAACTATCGCCTTCGCTATTCACTCAGTTGATCGCTCACTATTCGTTCGCTTGATCGCACAACCCAACCTACAACCTCCCCTAACCCCTCCTTGGTAAGGAGGGGAATGATTATTGAATAATTGGAAAAAGATTGTCCACTGTGGGAGAGGCATCTAAAACTATTCGGTTAGTTGATGTCGAACAAATCAGAAATTCCAAGCGTCACACACACAACGCTCAACACCATCACAATGATAAACAAAATGCGTTGGGTTACGCTACAGCCTAACAACTTACAAACGGAATCCACTCCCGGCACCCATGCGCCCTATGTTACATGTTTCATCGGAAGACTATCGCCCTCGTTATTCACTCGGTTGATCGCTCAACCCAACCTACAAAAACTGGGTAATAGTAAGCCTTGGTAAGGTGGAGGATTAGGATAGGCACGGCGGAGAAATTCTTAGCCGTCTTTTTTTAATTCGGCAATTACCATCTTCATATCTTCCCAGACATCCCGTTTGGCGTTCGGGTTCCGGAGTAGGTATGCGGGATGGTAGGTTGGCATCACTTTGACGCCGCGATAATCGTGGAATTTACCGCGTAGGGCGGAAATCTTCTCATCAGTACGGAGTAGGGTCTGCGCTGCGAAGCTACCGAGCGCGCAGATGACTTTGGGTTGGATGAGTTCGATCTGTTTCAGGAGAAACGGCTCGCAAGTTTCGACTTCAGTGGGCTTTGGGTTCCGATTTCCAGGTGGACGGCATTTGATGACGTTCGCAATGTAGACCTCCTCGCGCGCATATCCGACCGCACCAATAATCTTTGTCAGGAGTTGTCCGGCTCGACCGACAAAGGGTTCGCCCTGTCGGTCCTCATCTGCACCGGGCGCTTCGCCGACAAACATGAGTTCGGCGTTTTCATCCCCAGTCCCAAAGACGACGGTGTTACGGTTTTGATGCAATTCGCAGCGCGTACAGCCCATCGCTTCGTGGCGCAGCCGTTTCAGGTGAAAACCGGCGAATGGCGTCTGTTCTTTGGGTTCTAGGTGCTCTGTAAAACCGAGTTCCATCTGATCTTCCACAAACTCTCTCACGGTTGCGACGATTTCCAAATATTCCTGAACAACATCCCTCGAATCTGACATTTCGGAAAGTGGGCAGCGTAACGCTTGCTTTTCGACTTAAGATTTAGTTATGTTTAGAAATCGTGCAACAGAAACCGAGTTTTCGGGAAAAAGCTCGGTTTCAAGAATCACATTCTACTCCGCTGGACCGTAAGAGCGAAGCATTACTAGTTTCTGTATTCTACTTGACAATTAGAGTTTTTGCTAAAACCTCAGTTTCTCTTAACGCCTTACCCCGTCTCTTGGATATGCCTCGATTTAACCCATTTGTAGCCGCCGCTTGAACTCCTGGATTCGAATGACAGGGGTTGGATCTTGGGCGTACGAGACGGCGAGATAGAAGCTGGTCCAGTCTCCAATGGCGATTAATGTGAAGAGCCGCGCCAACAGCGATTCACCCTGCGAATGAACCTGCGCAATACCGGCTGCGTGCCTTTCAATAAGTTCTGCGGTAATGTCCATCCGACGCTGCGTTTGGCTGTGGGCGGATCGGTCACGCAGCATCACCACACAGTAGTGTTGCGTTAAATCGGACGGGAACTTCCAGCCTTCGATTTCATTGTGATTCATCTCAGGCAACAGGTTGTAATATGCCAGCGATTTCGCGTTCTCGTTTATCTGTCCTGTCCATCGGATTGCGACGGGGCCCAGTTCTTGCGGCGCATAGATGATTGGCAGTTTCTCATGCATCTGACGGGCAAGCTGTTTTGGAAGGCTGTCTTCGACTTCAGGCTGAAAGTCCCTTACCAATCGCGACAACAGATGGATTGCTTCCCGTGTATCGCCTTCGAAATCCAGACGCGGCGCAAATCCGAGGCGCGCCAAAATCGCTAGGACGGGCAAAAAGAGATAACCGAGCGCGGTCCGGGGTTGACCACGAGCCGGAATCGTCAGGCAGGGAATGCGGTGCTGCGCGGCAAATTCCGCGAGTTTGCCGCCGCTTGTAATTGCAATTACCTCTGCCCCACTCTTATGCGCCGTTTCAACAGACGTTAATGTTTCTTCGGTGTTGCCGGAGAAGCTAACGGCGATGAAAAGCGTCTGCGGAGTAACAAACGCGGGCAGACTATAATTTCGATGGACAGCGATGGGAATTGGGCAGTGATTGGCAAGGACCGCCTTCACTAGATCGCCTCCGATTCCGGATCCGCCCATCCCAGCGATGACAATGTTACGAATCTCTCGTTCAGCTCTCCCGTCGAGTTTGAATTGCTCGACAATTTCTACGGCTTCCACGCACTGCTCTGGAAAGCGCTTCAGTTGGTCAAGCATGTTTTCTGGGTCGTGGCGTTGAACCCGGGTTGAATCGAGCATAGTCAGGTTAGAAATTTAGAACCTCGCCGCATTCAACCCCGTCGGTGCAAACGGTTGGTTGCCTAACAGTAAAGGTCTGACTAGATTGCATGATTAAAGTCCGAGGAGGTCAAACCATGAGATATATAAAAACAGTCCGATGATGAAGACGACACTGATTTGCAGAATTAGCGCCTGTCTACGAACGCTTAGCGGCTTTCCTCGCAATTTTTCAAGTGCAAAGAAAATAATCTGACCACCATCGGCGATTGGAATTGGCAGAAGATTAACAATCGCCAGGTTGACGCTGATGAAGGCAACAAAGGAAAGCAAACCGCGCAGACCATGCCGCGCAGTTTCAGCGGTTGCGCTCACGATTCCAATTGGTCCGGCGAGCAGTTTTGGAGAGATATCGAGGCTGAGGAGCCCGCCGAGGAGAGAAAACACCCTCGCGACAATCGACCAACTCTCTTCGGCCCCGCGCCCCCACGCGGTAATGATATTATATGTTTCAACACGGATCGGTTCGGTGAGTTGAATGCCACTAACCGACTGGTTGACGGTCAACCCCCAACCCTCCAGCGGATTGCTCGCATTAACCGGCGGCACTTGTACTCTAAGTGTCTCATCACCACGGCGGAATTCAAGCTGAATCGACTGATTGGGATTGGCACGCGTTAGCAGTTCTTGCAACCTCTCACCGAGGTTGAGCATGTGCACGGACTCATCGTTTACCGAGACGAACTCATCCTCGACCTTCACGCCCGATATTTCGGCTGCGCTCCCCTTATCAACGCCCGCGACAATCAGCTTCCAGTCGGTGTGCATACCTACCTCTAGTGATTCGCCGCCGGGTTCGTAGATGTCTAACTTCCGCCCCTCCGCTTTAACTACGAAGGCTTGATCCTTATCGGCAATCGTCCAACTCTCACCCGGGGAAAGCGTTGAGACAACCGGGTTCTGGGACAAGGAGACCCCGTTATTGCGGAATTCACTTCGTAAGGCGCTCGGAATTGTTCCATGATCCAATTCGCTTCGGCGATCCAGCTCAAGCGCGAAGATTAATCCTCGTTTAATGCGGAGTGGGACTTCACTTCCGTGGTATTGTTTCGCAGCGATGTAGAAGTCAAGATGTGTGTAGATAGGTTCGCCATTGATAGCGTTGATTAGGTCGCCGACTTGGATCCCGGCTGCCGCCGCCGCACTCCCGTCCACAACCCGATAAACCTGCGCATCCTTTTGCGGCGCCACGCCAATACGTCCGATTTCACGCGCCTTAAATTTCAGAGATCTTGGAATAACCGTTAGCGTCTGTCTTTGACCATCTCGAATGATTTCAACCTCGAGTTCTTTGCCGGGTTGTGTTATAACTCTTGTAAGTAAATCTTCAAATGTATGCAATCGGTGTCCGTTGATGGAAACAATTCGGTCACCGGGGCGGATTCCGGCGATCTCTGCGGGGCTCATTTCGAAAACGTGCCCGATTTGGGTGGTTTCCGTTGATTTCTGGACATTATCACCAGCGATCAAAAATATCAGGGAGAAGATGATAATTCCGAACGCGAAGTTCATCGCGGGACCGGCAATGGCAACAAACATACGGTGTTCCACAGGAGCGGAGGAAAATTCTCCCGGTTCGCCGGTACGTTCTTCAGGGTTCTCCCCCGGCATCTTCACGAATCCGCCAAACGGCAATAGCGAGATGCAGTATTCGGTTTCGTCCTTCGTGAAGCCGGCGATTTTGGGACCAAACCCGATAGAGAATTTCTCAACACGGATGCCACATCGCTTCGCAGCGAGGAAATGTCCAAGCTCATGGATAAAGATAAGGAATCCGAGTGACAGAATGGAAATAAAGACAAAAATGACGGCGTCAATTGACTGCAACATAAATATCACCCTTTATGAAGTATTAAGTTGATTCTGACTCATCACGTGTACCGCGCATTACGATACTGGGGCTGGTAAAATTCCGGCAGCAGTTGGTCTACTTGGAGCAACCCCTTTCGGGTCAGCGTGATTTTCTCGGAAGTGAACGTCAGCATCCCTTCATTTCGCAGTTTTTCGTAGGTTGGACCAAACAGTTCCGAAATGTCCGCCCCGAATTTTTCCCGGAAATAGTCGGTTTCGATTTTCCCTAATTTTAGTTGTAGTATCATCTCTCGTATCAACTGTTCCCTGTGGGTGGTGGGAAACGCTCGGTCAAGGGGCAACTGATTTGCATTGAGCAACCGGATATATTCGTTCCACGCAGCAACATTTTGGAAATGCACGCCGCCGACATGGGAGAACGACGCAACGCCGGTGCCAATCATGTCACATCCGTGCCAGACGGCATCTCGGTACACGAATTTGACGGGGCAACCCTTATTTACCATTGTGTAGGCGCTGGAACTCTCATATCCCGCCGCGGCGAATTGCTCAAAGGCAAAGTGATGCCACTCGCGCTTCGTTTTCCAATTCGCCACAGATACACCCGTTCCTCCACCGAGGATGTCGTTTGAGTAAACGGTGTTAAACGGGAGTTCCATCTGATATACGGTGATGCTGTCCGGATTCAAGTCAATCGTTCTCTTCACAGTATCGCGCCAACTCGTCCACGTCTCGCCCACCATACCTGCAATTAAATCTACATTGACTTGATCGAACTCCAGGTCTTTTATCCACGGAACAACTGCATAGACCTCTTTGGACAGATGGGCTCTACCGTTTTCTTTTAAAATTGCATCATTTAAATTTTCAACCCCAAGGCTCAAGCGGGTGACGCCGATTTCTTTGATAGCGATTAGTTTGGACTGTGTCAAGGTTCCGGGCTCACATTCGAAAGCGATTTCTTCGGCGTCATTCCAAGGGATCGCGTCTTTAAGACGATTGACAAGCGACTTCAAATGTTTAACGCTGATGAAAGATGGCGTCCCACCCCCAAAATAAACGAACGTCAACGGGCGACCCAGCATTCTTTGCATTTTACTGTAGAGCGTAACTTCTTTAACCAACGCCTCAAGATAGGTTTGAATTTCGGCGTTGTTTTTGTCCGTGTAAACGCGGAAATAACAGAACTTACAGCGTTTGCGGCAGAATGGAATATGGAGGTAGAGTCCCAACGGCGTTGCAATCGGAGAATCCGTTGAGGAATTTAAGACATCCATCAACTCTGGGATGTTGTCTTCTCGCCAGAAAGAATATGGCGGATAATTTGAAACGAAGACGCTTCCGACTTGAGTCTCCTTCGAATCCCGCCGCGCTGTCGCCGGTTCGGGTTTGATCGCTTCTACTTGCTCACTCATCGTTTGGCACTCCTCTCCCAAAGCAGTATATGACCCCATCGTCCGAGCCGATCACAAATTTCCCACCGGCAACGCATGGAGATGCAACAATAGACGACCCTGTAACGAACTGCCAAACCGGTGCTCCCGTATTGAGGTCAAGGGCGTATATGACACCGCCCACCGTTCCAAAGAGAACCCGATTTCCTACGATAACCGGTGAGGAATCGACGCGCGCTTTGGTTGGATAGGTCCACAGGAGTTCACCCGTCTCCGGTTTGAGCGCATGGATTCGCTTGTCCCGACCGCCAACGATTACTGCGTCGTTCGTCACAGCGGCTGACGCATAAAATGGGAACCCGCCCTGTTGAGGCTCGTAACTCCAGAGGATTTTGGTATGTTTCAGGTCGATGCCTAGGACTTGATTACCAAATGTTCCGACATAGGCGCGCGTCTTCAGAACAGCAGGACTAGCAGCAACGTAGTCACCCAGCGGTATTTTGTTATTCTCCTCGCCGCTGAGCACGCTTATGACACGCAGATAACCGTCACAGCCTGTCGTGACCACAACATCATTCGGGTATGGCAAGCTGCCATCACGCCCTACATCCACTATGGTTGGCGTGCCGTGAACGTACCCTTCAGTCTCAAATTTCCAGACCAAATCACCGTCGTCCGCGGAAACGCAGTAAAGGTTTTGATCGTAGGAGCCGAACAACACAGAATCGCCCGAAAAATTCGCAGATGAAATTATACCACCATCGGTCCGAAAAATCCATCTTTGTTGACCAGTTTCGGCATCCACAGCATGAAAACCACCCATCTCATCACCAAAATAGACTGTTTTCTTAAACACGGCTGGCGACGATTTAATTTCATCGGATGCACGATATTTCCACTTTAATGTGCCGCTTTCAAGGTTTACGGCATAAAGGTTTCCATCTAAAGCCCCCACATAAACCGTTCCCGCAAAGATGGCAGCCGTTGACTCAATGCCCTCTCCCGTTTCGAACGTCCAGAGCAGTTCGGGGGATTCAGGGAAATCGCCGACGGCTACGCCTGTCAGTTGAGGATTCCCACGGAAACTCATCCAGTCGTCGGCAACAGCTCGGCTTTGCCCATCAAGTATGAGGATTATACCTAGAATGACAGCCGAAAACAGCCGCCTCTCAATCGTATCAAAGTTTGATATATCGTCGTCGTTCATCAATTCTTGGATTTTAGTGCACGAATATTTGGGATTTCAGTAGGTTCTGTATTGGTCACGAAGATAGCTAATCATATTGTTGGTACCGCGGGTTGAAGGGTCATATCAACGAGGGCTTGGAAATCGAAGACGAGGGGAATAAGTAGCGGCTTCCATATACTAACCCGTGACAGAAACCGAGTTTTCAAGAAAAAACTCGGATTCAAGTCCCATCCCGCTCCGAATCAGTACGCCGCCTCATAAAGTCCCAGCAATTCGACTTCGCCGACTCGCCGCGGGTTAAACTCCGCTGTCCATTGCATAGCGGCTTCCTTCGCCAATTTGGGCAAATCCGCTTCGTCAATTTGTAAATCTCTCAGTTGTTTCGGCAACCCCGCTGCGGTTTTCAATTCGATAATGCGTTCATGCAAGGGCGAAGGGCACAGCTCTCGATAAAGCGTGTCTACCATCTGTCCATTGAATTCAACCACGCGGGAAAGCATCAATCCGACCGCAACGCCGTGAATGACTCCATGTCTACTGGTCAAAGGATTAGCGCAGGCATGCGCTGCACCGAGCATGGAGTTTTCTATCGCAGCGCCCGCTAGATGCGCACCCAGCAGCATTCGACCTTGGGCTTCTATATTCCCTGGATCGCTCAAAACGGATTCAAAGCTTTTCTCCAGCAGGCGCCACGCCTCTCTGGCAAATATCTGCGAGATAGGATTTCGCTTCGTCGAAACATAACTTTCCACAGCGTGGGCAATCGCATCAATGCCGGCCGCCGCCGCTATGTGTTTTGGGGCGCTTGTTGTCAAAACCGGATCGAGAATAACGGTTCGAAATCGGGCTTTTTTGTCGCCGCACGCCATCTTTTGGTGGGTACCCTCTTGGGCGATTAACGCAAAAGACTGGGCTTCGCTGCCCGTACCCGCAGTGGTTGGGACGCCGATGGAGGGGAGCATAGGCTTGGATGCTTTGCCTTCGCCCCAATAATCCTCCATGCCCCCACCGTTAGTGAGCAAGAAGTTGATTCCTTTGGCGCAGTCCATCGCGCTGCCGCCACCTATACCGACTATGAGATTGATTCGCTCTTGTGCTTTGGCGAACCGAACTCCGGATTCAACGTGCCGTGTTGTCGGATTCTCCTCGACGCCATCAAAAACAGCGATCTCTAAAGATTCTCGCTTCAGTGAATGGAGCGCATTTTCCACAATACCTGCACTAACGACGCCGGGGTCGGTTACAACCAGAGCACGAATCCCCCCTAATTCCGTTGCCAAACCGCCTAACTGAACGAGCGAATTCTCGCCGAAGATGACACGCGTGCTGGGTTGAAAATCGAATGGTTGCATTGTTGATAACAATTAGGAAATGGGGCACCAAGCTGACTCGATTCGATTCTAAGTTCAAGCGGCAAGCCTCTTTGCTCTCCAATCATTATTCCCGCGAATCGTCGTCAGCCACGACTCGCACTGGTCGTCTGAAAAGCCCGTTGCCGATAAAGGTGCTCAAACAGATTTCCCTCGTGCGGCTGATCCCATGAGATTTGATTTGTGCAAATCGACCCTAAATTAAGGCGATCCACATCAGGGGAGCCAAGCAGATCGTCGATAAACTCTTCGCTCTCTGTAATGGCGCTCAGCACTAAGGTTGGGCCGATACGATCCAAAATCTCGCGCTGCGGCGCTTCGACGACACTGACGAAGGGGAACAAGTATTCTGCGTTCACCAGCGGATGTTCAGGAGATTCGCACCAGATTACAGTTGGGAGAAGATACGTGCACCCCGCTTTTTCAACAAGTCTTCCGTTCCCTCGAATTTTGGCTGTCAAATCTACAGCACCGGGCGTTTTCAGCTGATTGTCAATGAGACTTGAGAGTTGGTGTGCGAATTTCGGATTCGTAAAAGCGGCGATCTGTGCATCCGGATCGTCCAGCGGTTGCGCGTCAATTTGCGCCAACCGGTCAGCTAACGCCGCTGCGATTTCACGACCATGGGCTGGAACCCAGACTCCCGATGCGTTAATGCAGGACCGACCACCGTTATCGACGATGGAAGTGACCACAAGATTCAAATAATCTTCCCAACCTGAAATTTTGTCTTCCGCGATGACGATCTTGCTTCGTCCTGGCCCATGAATTTGCACCCGCGGATCTATCTTCCATGGCGCTACGGTCGATTCGCCACCGAACAACATTGACCGACCGCTGCGAAGAAGGATTTCAGCGGCGCCCGTGTAGTCCGTTGGATAAAACCCAAACGCTTCGGGGGGACAGTCCGCTGCGATAAAAGCCTGCGCGATGCGAAAGGGTGTCCAGGGTTCCTCGCCCCCCGGCTTGAGAACGAGCGGCGTTTTCATTGGAATGGCTGGCAGCCAGAGCGAATGCACACCTGGTGAGTTACTCGGCAGCACCGCACCTAGCGTATTCGTTTGGCGAACGTAACTCAAGGAACGTTTATCTTGGACGCCCCAACCGGAGTCGAGTATGGAGACATCCAGCCCACGTGTCAATCCTCCCAGAACAGCTTCCATCTCTTCCAGAACCGTCCGGATCTTAACCATATTGTTTCGGCAGAGGCTCTCCGGCATTCCCGTCGTCCAAGAAAGCTGTCGAATATAATCGCCGGGCGATTGTACATCGCCGCCCACGGGGAGATCGGATTCCACGAAAAAACGGGCGGCTCTTTGACAAATTGTCAACAGTTCAGAAACGGAAAGCGTCTCAAGGGCACGTTTGTGACCGGCGGCTGCGACTAGGTCCTTGGCAATCAGCCCTCGATTCGCCTGACTCACCATGGCGATTGGTTCGCCTGATTGGATGTGTGACACGCGAAGGGCGTTCAAACTACGATAAGGGCATCCGGCTCGAAGGATCGGGATATGTATCATAGTCAATGTGCTCTGGTTCTAGATGACGAAGTTAAGGCGACAATCCTTGGAGAAGGCGAATTTAATCTTGCGAATCTCTTTACTTTCCATTTCTTTTTCGATTCAGACGAAGCGCTTTAATTTCTTCCCATAGGTTCTGGTATGATTTTGCAGCTATGGATCTGGGGGCAAAAACCGCGACTGGTTCTCGTTCAATTCCCATTCTTTCGACATGCGACAGGTAAGGAATGGCGGTCTGCAAAACGCCGCTGAACTCCTTCATCGCTTCTTCCATGAGTTCGTTGTGGATTTTTTTTCGTTTGTCGACCATCGAAAAAAAGGTGTACAGGTTGTCCGAGTCGTATCCTCCGTTCTCAAGGAACGCGAGTAACTGTTTGTGCGTGCGGACAGAAAGCGTGGTTGGAATTAGTGGAACGAGGAGGGAGTCCGCAGCATTGAAAATATTTTCCGCAAGGAGATCTATGGTACACGGGCAGTCCAGCGTGATTAGATCGTATTCATCTCTAAGGGGTTCTAGAATCCGATTCAGCCGCCGTTTAGGACGTTTCAATTTGTGAAAGGCGACCGCTAAATTTCGATGTGTGAAATCCGCCGGCAACAGATCCAAATTGTCGTAATCCGTGCCTTTGATATTTCTTTCGATCCACTTACCGCCTTTAATGAACCCATTTGTCTTTGCTTTGAGCTTGGGTTTGACTCGAAGATAATATGTCGTAGAACTTTGCGCATCCAGATCGCAGATTAAGGTCTTAAGTCCTGATCGCGCGGCTAAATATGAGAGATTGACGGTTGTTGCAGTCTTTCCGACTCCACCTTTATTGCTGTAGATTGCTAGTGTTTTCATTCAACGACCTCACTCTTTTTTGAAGCGAAAAGTTCCTGGAACAACTTTCTGTTTGAATCGGAAGCAAAGTCGGTGAAAATTTTGGAAAACGATCCTCTCTCGGTCTGATTTTTGCGGCCCAATGTTCCGATTAGGCTGCCAATTGCCAGAATTGTCCTTTTGGATTTCGCGTGTGATATGGGCAGTTCATCAGTAATCGTCTGAAGATATTCATCCTGAACGCATACATCCTGAAAATTTCCTAGGTTATCTTGCAAATTTTTCAATTGGTTTATCAAAACGCTAATTTTTGGATAGGGAAACAGACTGGCAAGAAACTCCATTAAGTACCGTAGTTTTTTGCATTCGAGCCTGAGTTGATGTAACAGGTCATCTCGAGTATTCTCAAGGATGCTGCGTCCCAGTTTGACAACATTCCGGTATCTCTTATAGACTCTTTTCCGTGCAAGAACAATTATTGGAACAGCCGCGTTAGGTGCACTGTGAGAATTCTTTGACGGTTCGTTCAAGAGAGCTTCCCAATCCCGCAGCGTCCGCGAGAGCTGTTTGGAGTTCAGGCTGCCAACGACAACATTTAACGCTTCTAATCGTTTCGCCCGCAAATGGTCAAACAACGGTTCGATATCATCCCGAAGTGCGCTGGGGAGCATCGCCTTGTAGCTCCTTTCATTGAGGAGATAAACATCCATATCCCGCAACGAATTCGAGAGTTTACCCAGAGCGGCAAAATCACGCCGAAATCGTGCAGTTGTTTCTTGGGGGAACACAGACTTTATCTGACTTAAAGCGGAACGAGTCCGACGAATAGCGACGCGAAAATCGTGCAGAAATTCGGTATCAAGATCCGCCTTGATACCCTCTTGATTGCTTTTGATGATTTTCAGTAAGAACCGCAGGACAATTTTAGTTGCGTCATCAGCACGCATATTACGGTCGAGTTGTATCTTAAATTTTGTAGAATAATCCCCCGGTTTCTGATCGGCTGCTTCCAAGATTTCAAGATAGACATCCTCTTCTCCAATTGTTGGAAATCCCATGTCGTTGAATTGGTTGACCAACGTCCGGAAGTATCCCGGATATCCTCGAACCTGTTTCAAGGTCAAATGTGCTGACACGATGTCTGGTTTAAGTCTGAGCTCTTCATGAACGAATCGCGCCACCGTTTTTTCGTCGGGGTTCATGACGCGGTAGGAAGTTGAATGAGAGGCGATTTCCGCACGCTTCAGAAGCGCTCGTACTCTTATGATTGGCGCTAGCACCTCTTTCAATCGGCTATCGGGAAAATCCCATATAAAAACCGGCTGGGAGCGGATGCGGGCACCTTCAATCATCGTGTTTTCAGACAGATGGTGTAAAGCAAGGTCGCTACCGCTAGCATATAAGGCAAGTGAATTATTGAATAGTCGCCAGTCGAAGGTATCGAGAATTGTTAAACGCTCAGTGACAGATTGTTCCTCTTTGGTGGAGTACGAAGCAACAGCGGATTCACGAATCAAACGCTCTTGATTATACCCGACAGGTAACTTAAATTTCCGATAACTATGCAAGATTGACTCCTCAGCGTTTCCTTCGCACCGCCTATAATTGTGTCATCACATCCCGAGTTTTCATTGTACCAGAGTCGCCGTATTTCATCAATAAGAAAACGGGAGTGTCAGGAGACACAGGGTTCATTATAGCACGGCTCTGGGTAGTGTCAATTCTATTGCGTGCTTCATCCGAGATTAGAGAAAACTCCGAACTCAGCAGTATGCGTCAGACTGAAAAAGCCTCAAATATAACTATGGTCGTGGGCTCAAAAATATTGACACACATTGCCTCAGATGGTAGAATGCATCCTATGGTACGTTGGGTCAATGGACCATCCATCTCAACCTGAACCGCCAGATTGCAGCGGAGGACATCTAGTGAACGAAGCAGGAACCCCGGTCAATCTGTTCGACTCTCAGCAGCAGATCCGCAAAGGAGCGGGACCTCTGGCGCATCGGATACGCCCCAATACGCTCGATGGATTTGTAGGGCAAGAGCACTTGTTGGAGAACGGGCAACCCGTTCGTCTTGCCATTGAAGGCGACGTGATGATGTCCTGCCTCTTCTGGGGTCCACCGGGGTGTGGGAAGACCACCTTGGCACATATCATCGCTCAGTATTCAAAAGCGCACTTCGAGCCTATCAACGCTAGCACTACGGGCGTGCCGGAATTGCGCAAACGAATCGCCCACGCCCAGGAACGGCTCAAAGCAACCAATCAACTCACCATCTTGTTCCTAGACGAGATTCACCGTTTTAACAAGGCGCAGCAGGACTTTCTGCTGTCTTTTGTGGAAAACGGTACAATTGTGCTGATTGGCGCAACGACCGAGAACCCTTCCTTTGAGGTGAATGCTCCGCTCCTCTCTCGCATGCAGGTTTACCCGTTCCACCCGCTGGAAACGCACCACATCCGACAGATAGTGGATACGGCAATCCGCGATGCGGAACGGGGGCTAGGGAAGTATCGAGTCGCACTCTCAGAGAGCGCAATGGATGCTCTCGTTCGGATTGCTGATGGGGATGTACGACTCGCCCTCAATGCGCTGGAACTCGCGGTGCAAACGTGCAAGCCTGATCTGCAGCAAATCCGTCACTTGGATGAGGCGACTATTCATCGCGCTGCGCAGAAACGAATGCTGCGTCACGACAAGGCTGGCGATGAGCATTTCAACCTAATCTCGGCGTTCATCAAGAGTATGCGCGGGTCGGATGCAGATGCTGCCATCTACTGGCTGGCGAGGCTGTTGGAGGCTGGTGAGGATGCACGTTTCATCGCACGGCGAATGGTTATCTTGGCGTCAGAAGATGTCGGCAATGCCGATCCACAGGCGTTGTTGGTTGCGGATGCGGCGGCACGCGCCGTGGAGTTCGTTGGGCTTCCGGAGGCGCAACTCAATTTGGCTCAGGCTGCGACCTACCTCGCATGTGCTCCGAAAAGCAACGCCTCCTATCTGGCTTTGCTGGCGGCTCAGAAAGATGTACGGGAAAAGTCGGCCTACCCGGTACCACTCCACTTACGAAATGCGCCGACGCAACTGATGCGCGAGCTTGGCTACGGAATGGGCTATCAGTACGCCCACGATTTTGAAGAGCACATCGCCGACATGGAATATCTCCCCGATGCCTTGCGCGGGCAACGCTATTATGAACCGACCGACATGGGGTATGAAGCGGTCATCCGTGAATATCTGGAAAAAGCGAAAAACAAAAAAGGGCGAACTATTTGAACCCATCGTCTGGCAGGTGGTGTTGATAGTGCTACAACCATTGCTAATGATACTTTGAAGGAGAATGTCTTATGAAAGGCACAGTTGTCAGATTAACCATCTTTTGTATCGGGTTGGTCTTCACCAGTTTGGTGGTAGCAGGTATAGCCCATGCCCAACTTGACCTTAAAGGCGCTGTAGCGATATGGCTCTTTGACGAAGGAAAAGGAGACAAAGTAACCGATGCATCCGGCAATGGCAATGATGGAAAGTTAGTGCATGATCCGAAATGGGGCGAGGGAAAGTTTGGCGACGCTTTGGAATTCGATGGAGATGCTGATTATGTAGAGATAAATGTCCCAGTCGTTGTGGAAACCGAGGATTTCACATTGGGCTGTTGGGTGAATCCAGGGAAGACCCAAAAACAGTGGGCTAATATTTTCTCCAGTCATAATAACGATCCACAGCCCCCGTTGAATTGTCGGGGAATGTCCATCGAACAGAATGGCGGCGCTGCAAATCAGTTCTATTTTATTGCGGGGTCCGCTCCAGGCGGTTGTTGGGTTGGCCAGGGCGTGCTTACCCAACTGGAACGCGGTGAATGGCAACATTTTGTAATTGTACGTAAGGATGGCAACCTGACACATTATCTGAACGGTGAGGTGTCCGGGGAGGCAGCCGTTCCACAAGCGCTTGCGGTTTCCACAGACAACTTTCGCATCGCTAACTGGAGCCGCGGTGACGCGGAGCACCGGGAGTTCAAGGGGGCGGTTGACGAAGCCTTTGTTTTCAGTAGAGCACTGAGTCAAGATGAAATTACGTCTGTCATGAATGATGGCATTGCCGAGATATTGGCTGTTTCTCCAGTGGACAAAGCCTTCACTACGACCTGGGGGAAATTAAAATCGGCGAATCGGCGAAGAGGCAGCTAAGCGAATGGGTTGGACCATTCACCTGATGAAGCCTTGCAGAGCGAAGTGCGAGTTAGTTTAATCACTACGGTATCATCATACCCTCCCCATCATAAATTCGCCACTCCCCGTCCACTATTCGCATCTTAAAAATGAGTCCAGTGTTCCCGGGGCTATCCGACGTTGGCGCTTCTAATCGGAAATGGAATTCATTGCCGACATGTTCACTACTCACAATCTCTATCTGACTAAACTTTTCCCGCGCTCTCGCCTGTTCCTCCGGAGCTTGCATTGCCTCCCTTCCCTTCAAAAACGACTGAGTCACCTCTTCTACCAACTCTTCTGACATCGCTTCTGGCATATAATCTTCAATTGCATTTAAGGTTTCAATTACGAATTCTTCTGGAATCTCCCCACCGAGGATAGGTAAACTAGTTTCAATATGTTCTCTGTAAGTCCCTGTCACGAATGGGAGTGTTGCCTCAAAATCCACGTTCCTAAATGCCTCCACATAAGCGTTCATTACTTCTTCAGCGGATAAGCCCGCGCCTTCTGATGCAACAGATGGATCGGTGTTGCCTGATTCGGAATCTCGATCAGATACTGCGTCCGTTGGAAGTTGTGATGTATCCGTTTCCGATTGTACGTCTGTATCTTCAAGTTGGGCGAAGAAGTCCTCAATCTGCTCCATCTCCTCTGCGGAGATTCGCGGCTTATCTTCAAGTGCGGGAGCGGTGACCACACCTTTAAGCGTGGCGTCCGTTTGGGCGGGCGAGTTTGCAGTCTCAGTTGAAGAAGTTACAACCTCAACCGATAGGGACGAATCCTCCTTTGATGATATGAACTGGCGTGTCCCGATGAAGGCGAGTACAATGACGGCTACTGTCCCGGCGGTAATTTTGGGAACTGTTCCAACTTTCATGACGGTTAATCCTCCTGAGTAGAATTGTTTGAGCGTCGTTGCGGGGAAATGGAACACACTAGTAAGCAGATGATTACTGGACTTTAACCCAGCGACAAGAAAACCGCACTTAAGTCGGATTAACCGAAACCTTTAGCAAATTTAGGCACTTGTGCAACCAAAATCTCCCTTCTCAGGAGAAATTTTCCAAGCGTTTTAGCCCTACTTTTTTGTTGACGCAGAATCCGAAGCTCTGATACAATGTATTTGAGCGGATCAGTGCGTAAGGTAGGTATATCTCTGGCGGGTTTAACGCTTTGGTACGACAACAATGAAATTGCTTGCTTTTAACACGATTAAAATCCCCTTAAACCTGTGCCACAACTGCATTTCCCCGGGGCGCAGGATTGACACTCCTACTATTAGGGGATTTTATTGGTCCGGTTTCACCGAGAAGCTTCATGCGCGATTATTTTTCCTTACCAAGCGTCTTTGAAGAGGCTGGTTCGTTTGCCTCTTTGGAGACGCTTTTTTGTTAGTGGAGCGTATCGACTTCGACAAGCCTCTTCAATAGCTAAAACAGCAGTTTGCCGGTGCTTGAGTTGATATGCCAAGCGGATTGAGACGATGCTGACACACGCTGGAAAGCAATCCGAAGGCGAATTGATTTGTGCCTGCCGGGGGAAACGGACGACAGGATCGTTTCTGGTCGGATTTTCCGCCTTCGGCGGAGTCTTCTTGTGACTCATGGATTGTGCCCAGTACCATAAATTATTGATGATAGCGTGGGATGGTTCATTTGCCCGCGCTCAAACGAAAACCGTGAAAGATCCCTTTGGGATGAAAGCGCCAAAAGTAAAACTAACCCTAGCGATTGAGCTTAAGGATTTGTTGTGACCCTATCTTGATTCTTTCGAGATGAGGTTTTCCATCATGACAACCATTCAAGAAAGGAAAGTATCTCATGAAAAAGACAGTTGTCCGATTAACCTTTTTATGCGTTGGCTTGGTCTTCACCAGTTTGGTGTTGACAAGTATCAGTGATGCTCAATTTGATATGACAAGCGCGAGGGCTATATGGCTCTTTGATGAAGGGGAAGGCGATACAGCTGGCGATATTTCTGGCAATGACTACCATGGAACCCTCGTAAATGGTCCAGCATGGACGGCCGGAAAGTTCGGAACAGCTATGAGTTTCGATGGGGCGGATGATTATGTGGAAGCGAATGCCCCAGTCGTTGTCGAAACAGTTGATTTCACAATGGGGCTATGGCTAAATCCAGGCGAGACACAATCCCAGTGGGCTAATATTCTCTCCAGTCATGGCGGCGATCCAGGACCTCCGGTAAATTGTCGGGGAATGTCCATTGAACAGATTAGCGACTCTACAAATCTGTTCTCCTTAGTCGCGGGAGGTGCGCCGCGCCAATGTTGGCTTGGTCAAGCGGTGCAAACCCAACTGGAAACCGGTGTCTGGCAGCATTTTGTAATCGTACGCCAGGGGGCTGCATTGATACATTATCTGAACGGTGAGGTATCCGCGGAGGGAAGCGCTCAAAAAGATACACCCTATGCGCCTTCCACACTTAATTTCCGCATCGGAAACTGGAGTGTCTTTGAGGGCCGGGGGTTCAATGGCACGGTTGACGACGTCTTTATTTTCGAGAGAGCGCTGAGTCACGATGAAATTATGAGCCTCATGGACGCTGGCTTTGGCGTTCAAGGCGCCGTTTCCCCAGCAGGGAAAATTGCTGCTGTTTGGGGAGTGATAAAAACGCAATTTTAATCTGACATACGTCTTAATCCTCAAGCAGGAGCACGGGTGCCCCTGCTTCCTCTTACGCTATCACGTGGATTGTGATGGCCAGGGATCTGACCCCCATCTTCGATACGGTTTTGAATCCTCCGACGGTTTCAGCATCACATTTATTCTACGCTAAGAACACAAACGGCGAGTTCCATCTGATTCTCGTGTTCGACCTGAAACCGGACGTCGAACTGCAGGTCGCCTTGCGCGAACCATAATCGGCTAAGCCTTGATAAGCACCTAATCCAGGAAAGAATAATGCGCAACGAGTAATACGTGAGAAGAAGGATTAATCTTATTGTGTTTACACATGACGTGTGACTTCATTCTAATCAGCAATGGAGTTCCTCGATTTAAAAAACGGCAAAAAAGGAGATTGTGGCGTGAAATTGTCGGTCGGGTTTCAAACCCGACGATTTCCTTGTCGATTTCGGAAACCCGACCGACAAATTATAGAAGGAGAATGTCTTATGAAAAGCACATTTGTCAGATTAACCATCTTTTGTATCGGCCTGGTCATCATCAGTCTGGTGTTAACAGGTAGAACCGATGCCCAACTCGACCTTAAAGGCGCTGTAGCGATATGGCTTTTTGACGAAGGAAAAGGAGATAAAGTAGCCGATGCCTCCGGCAATGGAAATGATGGAGAGCTTGTGCATAATCCGAAATGGGTAGAGGGAAAATTTGGTGATGCTTTGGATTTCGATGGAGTTGCTGATTATGTAGAGATAAATGTCCCAGTCGTTGTGGAAACCGAGGATTTCACAATGGGCCTTTGGGTAAATCCAGGCGAGACCCAAAAGCAGTGGGCAAATATTCTCTCTAGTCATGGCGGCGATCCAGGACCTCCGGTAAATTGTGAGGGAATGTCCATTGAACAGAATAGCGACTCTCCAAATCTGTTCTACTTTATCGGGGGGGGTGCGCCACGCCAATGTTGGCTTGGTCAAGCGGCGAAAACCCAACTGGAGACCGGTGTTTGGCAGCATTTTGTAGTTGTACGTAAGGATGGTAAACTGACACATTATCTGAACGGTGAGGTGTCCGCGGAGGTAGGCCTTCCACAAGAGCTCGCGGTTGCCACAGATAACTTCCGCATCGCTAACTGGAGTCGCCATGGGAACCGGGAGTTCAAGGGGATGGTTGACGAAGCCATTGTTTTCAGTAGAGCACTAAGTCAAGATGAAGTTACCACTGCCATGAAGGAAGGCTTTGCCGAGATATTGCCTGTTTCCCCAGTGGACAAAGCGCTCACTACGACGTGGGGGACATTAAAATGGACGAATCGGAGAAGAGGCAAATAGGCAAATGACCGGTTCATCTCCTACCAAGTCGATGATTTGGTAGGAGTCTTGTCGACATTTGAGACAAAAGTTGTTTGATTCAAGGATTGAATCAAACAACAACGAGGACCCACGGTGTTCTAAGTATTTCATTGTCTGAAACCGAAGGACCTGCCTCCCCCTTCTTCAGTTGCCTTACCCTGTGCACTATAACAACTTCCGCTCCTTGCTGTGGTTCGTCCGCCCAACTTGCATTTATTCGGCGTTTTTGCCCGCACAATCCCGTTGAATAAATGTCCAAAACCTGTTAAAATAAAAAAACAGAATTTACTATACCATTCCCCCACGGGCAGCGTCAAGCACATCATTGGGAGAGCAGTGATGCAGCAACCCCCTAAGAAAACTCCTCGACCAAGTCCGCTAGAAAATACGATTGAAACATGATTTTCTCCGAAGGAATCTCGAAAGTCGTTCTGTTTTTGACCCTACCTTGATGCTTTAGAGGTAGGGCTTTTTTTGTTTTCTGTGAAAGTCAGTCATGTCCTTGGTTAGTTGTTCGCCTCTCAGAAGATATTTCAGTAGTAAGATTGTGGCTTTGACTTTGGTCATCCTGCTGGGGCTTTGCCGGGCGGCTCCAAGCCAGGGACGTGAAGGGTTCGATTTCGGCCAGGTCGTGGCGGAATTCCAGAAGGCAGTGGATGAACATCGGACGTCGATAGAAGCCTATATGAATCTCGGTTTCGCCTATCTGGCGCTGGATGCGATGGAGCAAGCCACGGAGACGTTCCATGAAGTGCTCCGTTTGGATGCGGAGTCTGCTGAAGGACACTATTGGCTGGGACGAATCGACAATTTCCAGGGCAAATTTGAGAAATCAATTCCGTCTTTTCAGAGGGCAGTCGGTTTGCTTCCCAACTGGGGCGAGGCGTATGCGGAGTTGGGATTGTCCTATTTTCGGACATACAAATATGATGAGGCTGAAGTCGCTTTCGAGAAGGCACTTTCGCTGATGACATTGTCGAAATCGTATCGCCGTCGATTTGCACCACCGACCATCTTCGAAAAAGAGAACCAGCAATGGATAAATAAAGTTGCTCCGATGCTGCAAGGCGGTATTGTATACTATCTTAGCCTTATCTCGTTCGAACACCGTCTTTTTGACAAGACAGCCGAGTACTGCCATCAAGTTATCCGCATAGAACCCCAATTTGCGGAGGCTTATTTTCAGCTTGGGTTGGTTCATGTTCAGAAAAAGGAGTGGGAGGCGGCGGAGAAAGCATTCCGCCAGGCCGTTCGTATTAGACCTCAGATGGGGCACGCCCACTATCAGTTGGGGTTATTGTATTTCAGACAGGGCAAACAGGCAGAAGCGGCAAAGGAGATAGCGCTATCTCAGCAACTCAACAAATCGCTGGAACAACTGCAGGAGCAGCGGTTAGCCCTGATGCTGAACACAGACAAAGCCCCCGTCCTTTCCAACCTCGCCCGGCAATACTTAAATGAGAAGAAATACGACGTGGCGATTCGGGAGTATAGGAAAGCACTCTGGCACAACCCGAATCTCGCGGAGGCACACAACGGAATTGGCTATGCTTATACGATGCAAGGGCGACTTGAGAAAGCAATCCAGGCTCAACAGATGGCGATCCAGTTGAAACCTCAGATGGCTGAAGCATACGCGGGGATGGGACTCATTCGGCTGAAGGGGGCTGAAGTTTCTCAAAGCGAGGGGGATTATGAATTAGCCTTTTCGGCGTATCGCAAGGCAACGGAATTGAAACCCGAGTTCCCAAAAGCCCTGCTGAACCTGGGCAATATTGCCACCAAACTTGCTCGTCTTGAGGAAGCTGAAAAGGCTTATAAAAAGTTGTTATCGATTCGGTCGAATCACCCGCAGGCCAAACTGGGCGAAATCCCGCGAAGCAGGATACATCTAAATCTGGGCAAAATCTATTTGCGTCAAGAGAAATTCCCACAGGCTATTCGGCATTATCAGGAAGCACTCAAGCAAAAACCGGAGTTCGCCGAAGCCTTTTATAATCTGGGCTTCATTGCGATTAGGGAGGGCCGGCTTGATGAAGCTGTCGAACACTATAAAGCTGCGCTAAAAGTCCAACCCGATATGGCTGAAGCGCATTACTTCCTTGGGAAAATCTATGGTGAACAGAATCAGTTTGAGCCGGCAGAGAACGCATATCAGAGAGTTATCAAGATTCAGCCTTCCTTTCACAGAGCCTATGAACGGTTAGCACACCTATACGGACAGACGGGCAATCACATCAACAAGGCTGTGGAACTTGCCGAGAAAGCCGTTGAGCTTCAACCCAACTCGGCGGCTTATCTCAATACGCTGTCATGGCTGTATTACATCAACAAAGATTATGTGCAGGCAGAGGGCACCATCAAAAAAGCACTCATGTTGCAACCCGATAATCGGCTCTACCAACGAGGACTCAAAGCCGTTCAACAAGCCATGGGAAATAAGCGATCGTCGAGGAAATGAGGGGAGGGAAGAAATGAGGACAGGGAAGGAAGGACGCAAGTTAATCCATTCAGGTTTCATATTTCCCGCAATTGGTTTGCTTGCCTTCTGGGTTTCTGGCTTGCCAGTGTGCGCGCAATTCCACTTCACTGAAGTCACCGCTCAAGTTCCGCTTGTGGATTCCTCATGCCGGGGGACTGGCATTCACTTTCAGCACACAGATGGCAGCAGCGGAGAGAAGTATTTTGTTGAGACCCTTGGCTCCGGAGCCGCGTGGTTTGATTATGACCAAGATGGAGATTTGGACATCTATTTTGTCAACGGCGCGGATCTGCCGGAGATGCGCTCAGATGTGCCACCTACCAACGCTCTATATCGCAACAACGGCGATGGCAGCTTCACCGATGTGACCTCTGATGCTGGCGTCGGCGATGCGGGATATGGTTTTGGTTGCTGCGCTGGTGATTACGATAACGACGGCTTCTCAGACCTTTATGTCACGAATTTCGGTCAAAATCTTCTGTATCATAACAACGGCGACGGCAGCTTCACCGATATGACAGATGAAGCTGGCGTTGGAGATTCGCGATGGGGAACTTCCGCTGCTTTCGCCGATTATGACAACGATGGCGATATAGACTTATTTGTCGCCAACTATGTGGCGTATCAATTGGAGAACAATCCGGTCTGCTTTGAGAGAGGGCTCCGTGCCTATTGTCCGCCGGCAGATTTTGTGGGGGCGCTGGATGTACTTTATCGAAATAACGGCGATGGCACGTTTACAGATGTCACCCAGAAGGCAGGATTCTTTAACTCAAATGGCAAAGGACTGGGCGTCGTTTGGGGGGATTATGACAACGACGGCTATCCGGACCTTTCGGTGGCGAACGATACCACGCCTGACACACTTTATCGGAACAAGGGGGATGGCACGTTTATGGAGGTCGGGATTTTCGTTGGGGTTGCCTTTAGCAACAGAGGCACCCCATTAAGCGGAATGGGCATCAGCTTCGGCGATTATGATAACGACGGATGGTTAGATCGCGTTGTGACGAACTTCCAGGACGAACCAAACAGTCTCCATCACAATGACGGGATCGGCGAAAATACAGGGCTTCCTCCGGTTTTTGCAGATACGACTTATACCGCCGGTCTTGGGAAACCGAGCCTTCCTTATCTCGCCTGGGGTGTTGATTTCGTTGATCTAGACAACGATGGTTATCTGGACATCTTCGTGGCAAACGGACATGTACACGACAACGCCGAAGAAATCAACAGAGGCGTCAACGAGAGCAGCACTTACGCCCAGCGAAATCAGGTCTTCAGAAACCGAGGCGACGACGGTTTCGATGAGATTACCGAGGGATGTGGCGCCGGATTGCACTTAAAGAAAGTGAGTCGCGGCGCGGCTTTCGGCGATTATGATAACGATGGCGACCTTGACATCTTAATCACCAATTCCAATCAGACGCCGGACCTCCTTCGGAATGACAGCGTGAATTCAAATCACTGGCTGATTCTCGAGACCATCGGGACTCAGAGTAATCGAGATGGGATTGGCGCCCGTGTCAAAGTCATCGCAGGAGGAATCTCACAAATTCGCGAAGTAAAAAGCGGCTCCAGTTACCTTTGTCAGAGCGATATGCGGTTACATTTTGGATTAGGCGAGGCATCCCAAGCCGACCTGGTGGAGATTCGATGGCCCAGCGGATTGGTGGAACGTTTTGAAGGCGTCAAAGCCAATCAGATTCTGAAGGCAAAAGAGGGGGAAGGACAGCTCCCGTGACATCTGTCTGGATGAATTAGGGGACTCCTTGCGAAGAAGACCTCAATCTGTTGCATCTCCCCTGCGGAGGATTGTGCGCGAGATATGAGCGCATTGTCCTTAACCACTGTTCCCCGTTCCTCCATTGCACTTTATGAAGACACCGTTCTGTGATTTTTTCTAGCACTTTTTTTGAGGGATTTAACTGTCTGAATCAGGATTTACTGGATTAAAGGTTTTTCAGGATAACAGATTTTTCGCTAGTTGAAAACAAAAAAGGGCAAACGGATTGAACCGCTCGCCTCGTGAAGTCTGGCGGAGCGATGCGAGAGTTAACTAAATCATTCCATACCGTAGATGAGCCATGTGCCGCCCTCTTTTCGCAACTTAAACGTCACTGGTGGCACCTGTATCGTGTCTGGCGATCCCACCAACCCCGGAACTTCAGGCCACTCCAGTTTTGGCACTTGCAATTGGAAGTGGAATTCATCGCCGAAGTATCCGCTGCTGACAACCTCAGTCTGATTCAACACTTTAGGTACAGACTCCGACATTTGCTCAATCCTCTGCGCAATTCCCTCCATAATCATCTCTTGTACCTCTTCGGCGGTTGACGCCCCATCATGAATTATTATTTCTTCATGGACTACGACCGCCTTGCCTAAAGCCGTCCGCGCGGAGCCATTGCCTTCAAACTGTTCTTTGATAGTTCCTGTTAATAGTGGGCGTATTGCTTCAAAATCGGCATTCCTGTACGCCTCAATGAAAGCGTTCATTACTTCTTCGGCGGATAAGATTGTGCTTTCCGATGCAACGGATGGGCCGGTGTTACCTGTTTCCGCATCACGATCGGACGCTGCGTCCGTTGAAAGTTGTGACGAATTTGCCTCCGATTCTGCGTCTAAATGCATCAAGTTGAGCGAAGAAGTCCTCAATTTGCTCCATCTCCTCCGCGGAGATTTGCGACTTTTCTTCACGCAGGGGTGCGGTGACCGCGCCTTTACGGGTGGTGCCCCTTTGGGCGACGGAGTGTACGGTCTCATTTGGCGTTGATGCTACAAAATCGACCGATGGGGACGAATCCTCCTTCGACGATATGAACTGGCGTGTCCCAATGAAGACGAGTACAATGATGGCTACCGCACCGGCGGCGATTTTGGGTACTGTTCCAACTTTCATGACTGTAAGTCCTCCTGAGTAGATTTGTTTGAGTGTTGACGCGGGAAAACCGAGTACACCAGTGAGCAGATGCTTCAACCGCTTGGCTAGTTTCTGTTTGGCACGCGAGAGCCGAAACGAAATCGCCTTGTATGACAACCCATGCGCCCGCATCAGTTCGTCGTAACTTGCGCCTTCAAGATAGTACGAGCGAGCGATGTCCCTATCTTTTTGCGACAACGTTTCCATTGCACGGCGAATCAGTTCTCTCTCTTCGCGGCGTATCAACTGTTCGTCAGGCGAGTCCGTGGTTAGGAGTGTATGTTTGTGCATCTCGTCAATGGAAACTGTATTGACACGCTGTTTTCGCAACCAATCTCGTGCACTGTTACGAGCAATCTCTGCCAGCCAGTTTTTGAATTTTTCCCGATCCTCATACTGCGCCATGCCGCGGTGGACTTTTAGAAAGGTGTCTTGGACTATTTCCTCGGCATCGTTGGGATTGTTCACGATTCCGATTACAATCGCATAAACGAAGGCGTAATGCCCCCGCATTAACTCCGTGAATGCACCTTCGTCACCCGCTTGGACGCGGCAAATGAGAGCTTTAGTGCTAGCCACTGTTCCTCATTCCTCCTTATACCCCTTAATCAAACATAACGATGTTCTGCCATTTTTTCTAGCACTTTTTTGAGGATTTAACTGTCTGAATCAGGATTTACTGGATTAAAGGATTCTCAGGATAACAGATTTTTCACGGGTTGAAAATAAAAAAGGCGAATGGGTTGAACCGTTCGCCTGATGAGGTTTTGTGAGATGGATCTGCGAGTAGGTTTAATTAATTATCTCATAAATCCGCCACGCGCCATTCTCTTTTCGCATCTTCACATGTATATCTGACCCTGTGGTAATCAGAGACTCCGAGATGTCTCCCGATTCGGCTAGCTCTGGACTGCCTGGACGAGTAGATTCCTCCAAAATCTCCAAGATGTGAGCAGAGAAATTCCCCGCTGGGATTTTTAAGCGGAAGCGAAATTCATTGCCGCTGTGTTCGCTACTTAAAATCTCAACTTGATTAATCATGTCAAGCAACGGGCCCAACATTTGTTCTTCCAACTGTCGCCTCTTTTCCTCAGTCATCTCCTTAGCATCCGAAACCGGTACCCCCTTATCATCAAATGCTTCCTCTGTTACCTCTATCTGGACGAGGCCATTATTTTGCGCATCAAGCCAAGCGTTTTCAAACCCTTCTTTAGCTACTCCTGTTGTTAGCGAGGCCATTTCCTCAAAGTCAAGATTCCTAAATGCCTCCACGAACGCGCTCATCACCTCTTCGGCGGACAAGCTTGTGCCTTCTGATGCAACGGATGAATCGGTGACGCCGCCTGATTCGGAATCTAGATCTGATGGTGCGTCCGTTGGAAATTGTGACATATCCGTCTCCGATTGCGGGTCCGCTTCATCAAGTTGAGCGAAGAAGTCTTCAATCTGCTCCATCTCCCCTGCGGAGATTTGTGGCTTATCTTCGGATAAGGGTGCGGTGGCTGTACCCTTACGCATGGCATCCCTTTGGGTGACCGAGTTTGCGGTCTGATTTGGCGTTGAAGTTACAACCTCGACCGATGGCGACGATTCCTCTTTCGACGATATGAACTGCCGCGTCCCGATGAAGGCAAGTACAATAATTGCTACTATCCCGGCAGTGATTTTGGAAACTGTTCCAACTTTCATAACCGTAAGTCCTCCTGAGTAAATCTGTTTGAGTGAGGTTATCGGAGAAGCGAACACGCCAGTGAGCAGATGACCCAACCGTTTGGCGAGTTTCTGCTTGGCACGCGAGAGCCGAAACGAAATAGCCTTGTATGACAGCCCATGCGTCCGAATCAGTTCGTCGTAACTTGCGCCTTCAAGATAGTACGAGCGAGCGATGTCCCTATCTTTTTGCGACAACGTTTCCATTGCACGGCGAATCAGTTCTCTCTCTTCGCGGCGTATCAACTGTTCGTCAGGCGAGTCCGTGGACTGAAGCGTATCTTCGCTCACTTCGTTGATGGATACTGTGTTAATCCGCTGTTCTCGCAGCCAGTTTAGCGCACGATTTCGCGCAATTTTTGCCAGCCAACTTTTGAGTTTGGTCTGTTCCTCATACTGCGCCAAACCGCGGTAGGCGTTTAGAAAGGTGTCTTGGACCACTTCCTCAGCATCGTTGCGATTGTTCACGATTCCGATAACAATCGCATAAATGAAGGCATAATGCGCCCGCATCAATTCAGTGAATGCACCTTCGTCCCCCGCTTGGGCACGAGAAATGAGCGTATCGTCGTTCGTCACCGTTATTCATTCCCTTCCATCTACTCTATACAGAACACAGTTTCTGAGATTATTCTAGCGCTTTTTTGGAGTATTCAACTGTCTGGATCAGGATTTTCAGGATTAAAGGATTCTCAGGATAACAGATTTTCCGCGAGCTGAAAATAAAAAAGGCGAATGGATTGAACCATTCGCCTCGTGAAGTCTCGGGGGATTCGGTTGCGGGTTGGTAAAGAGCCCCGTTTCTACTACTAATAAATAATTTCATAAATCCGCCATGCGCCATTCTCTTTTCGCATCTTCAAAAGCGTATCTGGTGGTGCCGGCATCTCTATTATCGGCATCGGTATTCTCAATTGGAAGTGGAATTCATCGCCGACAAATTCGCTGCTCACAATCTCTGCCATAATAAACGCTGCTTCAATCATCGGATGCGCCGCCATGTCCTTCATCATCTGAATCACACCGTCCGCCATCACTTTTGTAAGCTCATGATTATCTATATCTACAATTTGATGTGCCAGAAACCCACCGCTAAATATGCCCATAACACTTTTTACCACTGCTCGGGCGGTGCCTGTCACATAGGAGAGCATCGCCTCAAGGTCAAGATTTCTGAATGCCTCTACATAAGCGTTCATCACCTCTTCGGCGGATGCATTGGTGTCGGTTGTCCCTGGGTTGGTTTCGGATTCTGACGGTAGTTGAGAGGTGTCCACCTCCGATACTTCGATTTGAGCGAAGGTGTTCTCCCCAACGATGACGGTGTCGCGCTTTTCTGGCGAGAATACACTCGCCGCCAAGTATTGCATGTCTGCATCGGTGACACGCTGGATGGCATCACGCAACTCGCTGCCATTCAGTTTCAGTTGATACCGACGACCGGTGCTGAAAGCTAAACCGTACAGATTTTGCATCCACATGGCATCCGGCATCTCAACTGTGCCCAACATTGCCATTGAGTTGAGCGTTTGCTGTTTATCCTCCGGCATGAGTTTCGGCGTCAGTGCCATGTTTAGGCGTTGGTCGAGTCGATCCAGTGCGGACTCAATGCCTTCTTCAGATAGTAGGTCGGTTTGAAGCACCAGCGTGGTGCCATCGTCCAGCGGTGTGAAATACACAGGCTGCACTTTGCCCGGCTGAAAGAGATATTGTGTGCTTGCCCACAAACGCGAAACGACTATCAGGAACGGCGCGTATTCCTTGCTCCCGGGCGGTGGTGCGGCAGATCCAATCGCTGCGACGTCGGTCATATATTGATTCCCCCCAAACATTCCAGTGAGAAACCGTATCTCGCCAGTCTTCGCTTCAGATTTGGGCGGCTTTGTGGGCGGCGATACTCCGGGCGAGATTTGACTGAAGTTTTGGTGAATTAACCTTCGCGCATCGGCAACGTCAAACCCGCCTGCGATGGCAAGTACGGCGTTGTTCGGCTTGTAGTAATCCTGCCAAAACTGCTGGAGTTCGTCGAGCGTCATAGTCTCAATGTGATCGGGCGCACCGCCGAACCGTCCGCCTTCGGGGATGGGGTGCAACTGAGCTCGCACACTGTTTATACCAACCAGCGACGGCACGCCACTATACATGTTTCTCAACTCTGACAATATGCGAGGCACCTCACGATTCAGATCGGTTTCGGTGATGCGCAGATCGTTCATGCGGGCAGCCGCATCCTTCAACTCCGCAGCGAATTGTTCTGCTTCGACGACGCCCGCAAAAACAGTGTAGTCGGTCCCTGTTTGTGCGTTCCAGCCAGCAACATAGCGTTTCTGAAGTTGCATGGCGTCGCGTGCTGGCGTGTCGCCCGCTGTGGCGGTGCAATACAAGTGTTCGAGCAGGTGCGCTCTGCCGGACTTCCCGAGCGGGTCGTGGTCGCCCCCCAAATCGAACAGCACAACAATCGCCACTTGGTTTGATGAGGGAACGGGGCGTAGAATGACTGTTAACCCATTGGCTAGTTTGTACGACGCCGGTATCTCGGTCTTTGAATTTTTAACATTGGCAGCGTTCATCTGACGCGGTTGCTCGGGCGAATTGCCGACAACCCCCGTTCCGCGTTCACCAAGAACCGTCGGCGGTTTAGACGCCTCGACCATGAGTTCAACTGGAATCTCTCCAAACATTGACATCTGGATTTCGCTGGGAAGCGGCGAACTGGTCAAATCGCCGGGCGTAGCGACTGGACGGAGAAATTGATTGAAAAGCATAAAGGTTAGAACGATCCCGACTGTCGCTGAACCGATGAACGGAAGCAACGGCTTGGTTGAAATTGGTTGAACTTTGGTTGATTTAATGGCTTCGACGATTCGGAACGTAAAGCCTGGCTGTAATTTTTTCTCTGCAAATGTGGTGTCTATCATCGTAATTAACTCCTCCTTCAGTTTGGTTCTGGCTCGCATCAGCCGCTGGTTGACGGTGTTGACAGAAGTCCCCAAAAACCGCGCAATCTCTTTGCTGCTCAGACCACCAAGATAGTAGAGCGTCAACGTCTGTCGATAGATTTCGGGCAATTGATTTATCGCTTCACGGATGGATTCGGCTGCGGATTCGCTTCGATGGGCTTCCATTGAAGGCGCATCCCAGAGTGTCGCATCTTGGTCTTCGATGTAGTCTCCATCCAGACGGCGTGCCCGTGATGTGAGACAATTTTTGCACGAATTAACGGTAATCGAGAACAGCCACGCCAAGAAATAATCCCGTCGCTTGAGGGTAGAGAGCTTCCGATAGGCTTTAATAAAAACCTCTTGAGTGATGTCCTCAGCATCGTGGAAGTTTCTAAGCTTTGTGTAAGCGAGAGCGTAGACACTCGACTTGTATTTATCAACGAGCAAGCCAAACGCCGCCGATTCTCCATTAACACATTTTCCGATGATGTATCCATCTTCTGTGTACACGGTTCTACTCCTCTCACTGAATGGCTTCATTTAGTAAGACAATGCAAAAGACCGAAAAATTACACGGGTGGACAATTTCTCGGCAGAAAGAGAGGATTATTAGCGGGGTGTATCTGTTGCCAAACTGTCTGAATCAGGATTTACTGGATTAAAGGGTTCTCAGGATAACAGATTTTTCGACGGTTGAAAAGAAAAGAGGCGAATGGGTTGGAGCATTCGCCTGATGCATCGGGGCAAGGAAACTCCTCATACAATTGTTGTCAAGACTTTTCTGAACTGTTAATCGGTATTATGGCATTATTCAGGGGAAGCCATGTTGAAATTGAAGAGCATCTTCTGCGTATTATGGGTCCCCTGGCGTTTGAGCAATTTGCTTATAGGTTTAAGATCTTTTATTGCGGTTTTTAAATTTTCAATCTCCTTGGCAGCTTTTCAGGTGAATGGTCTTTCAGCATCTGCTTTTTTAATTCGAGAAGCCGAATAACCTCTGGAAAGGTGGCTTCTTTCTCACAAGAAAGACGAAAAAAGAGTTCCTCCCATTCTTTTGTGAGGGGGTGTCCATGAAACGCGAGCGCGCTAAATGAGGCAAGTTCCGCGCGTGCGGCTTCCGGGTCCGTGGGGAGCAGTTCATGAAATGCTTTGTAATGCTCTTGCCCGGTCTTGGTGTCCGAGTCCTTCTCTGTTTTTGACGGCTCTTTCTGCTTGTCCTGTTCTCGCGTTTCAAGAGTTGGCTCTGCACCTTCACACATCTTTTCCAGTTCATCGTAGTGTTTCAGTATTTTCCGGTGGTGTTGTATCTGTTTGGTATACTTTTGGGCATTGATGCCCGTTAGCATTCGGATTTCCAATTCAGACACCCGTTTGAGATCCGAAAGATGTTCAGTACCTTCTCGACTCAGGCGAAAGTAGAGGGCCACCCACTCTTCAGCGAGCGCCTGTCCGCCAAACAGTTTTTTTGCAACGTTTTGGAGTTCGGTGCGTGCCACTGCCGGGTCGGTAGGGAGACGATTCTTAAATGTGTCGAGGTACTCTACCCAAAGCGTGTCGTCTATCCGATACGGTTGAGAACGTGCAGGATTCGGGTATGGGGTTTCTGTGGATTCACCTGAATCACCAAAAGAAAAGACTCCGATACTGCAAAAAGTTAAGCAGAGCAAGCGAATGATTATATACCTCATGATTCACTCCTTTTGAGGAAGGTGGATTGCCGTCAGTGTAACGGTGATGAAAGCACCGTAGATACGATATGTTTAAGCGTCCTGACACTATTGGATAAGGTTGCGCGCTAGTCTAATGTCTCACTCTCGTAAACCCGCCACACGCCATTCTCTTTTCGCATCTTAAAAAGTGTATTCGGTGCGATGACTTCTGAGACTTCTATCCCTGTGATCTTCGGCATTTCCGGCGTTGGTCCTCCCAATTCGAAGTGAAATTCATCGTCGACATATTCGCTACGCATAACCTCTGGCTGACTGATAGATTTAAGCCACCAGCTCCGTAGCTGCCGCTCAATACTCCGTATCTGCTGCTCAGCCATCTCACGCATCTCAACTGGCAAATCCGGCAAATCTCTTAGCCCATCTAGTAGTTCAGCCGGGTCCATGATTGAGAATCCATCTGCCGCAGCATTTCCCCAGTCTTCTTTGATACGTCCTGTTGATAGAGAACGTAGCGCTTCAAAGTCAAGATTCCGAAACGCTTCCATATAAGCGTTCATCACATCTTCAGCGGATTGAGCCGTGTCTTCTGACGTCGCCGACAAGTCGGTGGCATCGTCTTCATCGGACTCCTGATTGGATGCTGCGTCCGTTGCTAGTTGTGTCGTATCTGTCTCCGATTGTGCGTCTGATTCATCAAGTTGAGCGAAGAAGTCCTCAATCTGCCCCATCTCCTCTGCGGAGATTTGCGGCTTGTCTTCACGCAGGGGTGCGGTAACCGCGCCTTTATGCGTGGCATCCCTTTGGGTGACCGATTGTGCGGACTCAGTTGAAGTCACAACCTCGACCGATGGGGACGAATCCTCTTTCGGCGATATGAACTGGCGTGTCCCGATGAAGGCGAGTACAATGATGGCTACCGCCCCGGCAGTGATTTGCGGTACTGTTCCAACTTTCATGACCGTTAGTCCTCCTGAGTAGATTTGTTTGAGTGAGGTTATCGGAGAAACGAACACACCAGTGAGCAGATGACCCAACCGTTTAGCGAGTTTCTGTTTGGCGCGCGAGAGCCGAACCGAAATCGCTTTGTAAGACAGCCCGTGTGTACTCATTAGTTCGTCGTAGCTCGCGCCGTCAACGTAATACGAGCGTGCAATCTCCCGCTCTTTTGGCGATAGCGTTCCGAGTGCGCGACGAATCAGTTCCCTCTGTTCACGGCGAATCAACTGTTCTTCCGGCGAATCTTTCGTCCTGACGGTGGGTTTACTGACTTCATCAAGCAGGCTTAATTCGTCAATAGGAACAGTATCAATCCGCTGTTTTCTCAGCCAACTTCGTGCGCGATTTCGAGCAATCTCTGCGAGCCAAGTTTTGAATTTTGCCCTCTCCTCATACTGCGCCAAACCACGATAGACGTTTAGAAAAGTGTCTTGGACAATCTCTTCGGCATCTTGTGGATTATTCACGATTGCAACGACAATTGCATAAACGAAGGGGTGATATGCCCGTATCAGGTCGACAAATGCACCTTCATCCCCAGCTTGGGCGCGACAAATGAGTGTACTGTCATTATCCACTGTTCTTCGTTCCTCTCTTGTACCTTAACCAAAACGCCGTTCTGCGATTTTTTCTACCACTTTTTTGGGGAATTCGTGCGTCAAAACCGCCGGTTGGGTGGATGTCCCATTTGAACTCAAGGCGCAGCCTCCGCTCCTGCGGCAACTACAAACCGTTTTTAGCCGCCCTGAACACAATGTGCCGGTCCTCATATTCACCGCGCGGAAAATGCTCAAGCGGCAAGTCAGCGGGCGTGTAATGCCATGCCGTGCTGTAGCGCGTTCGACCGCAGCGATTTTCGTGGCTGCCGTGCAGCAAGTTTGCAGAGAATAACACAACCGAACCGCCCGGCACTTCGACATCAATGGCTTCCGATTCATCAATTTTAACCCAACTGCCATAGGTGCTAGGGTTCCTGTGATGTGTGGCGATGGCTTGCGATTTATGGCTTTTGGGAACCAGCCGCAGGCATCCATTTCCCCGGTCCGCGTCTTCGAGGTAAATCCCACAACTCACAATCCGATCCGTGTTCGTGTCGAAGTAGAAGTTGTCCTGATGCCAGTGCACAGACGTTCCGCCACCGGGGAGCTTTGGGAAAAACTTTGTCCCAAACACGTCAATGGCCGGGCCAAGCAAAGCTGCAACGCGGGCAATGATATCCGGTTCTTTAGCAAGGGCGGCAACACGAGGATCGAGGACGCAGACGCCTTGAATCTTGTGCAGAAAGCCCGGAATCTGCTGACCGCTATCGTCCATCTCGAATGACCAGTGCGGCGTATCGACAGGGATATGTCGGCTTCGCACGACCAATTCATCGAAAACCGACACATAGTAGGAAAGTTTCTCGCCGGAAATGAGCTGCTCAAAAACGAGGTATCCTTCGTCATGAAACTGTTGTTTCGCTTGGTCGCTTAACATCGTTGATGTCTTTTTTCTCCCGAATCGAAACAGCGCCTGTCCCGTCCAGTGATTGCCTTCCGCTACAGCCCCTTGAGCAAATCTACAAATCGCTTCCACGCTTGTCCCACTGCTGCCTTCGCGACATCGTCTGCATCGTCAGCCATCCCGCGTCTGAGGAAGCCGTGACCAACGCCGGAATAGATTACCGGCTCATAGCTGATCCCCGCTGCGTTCGCGGCGGCTTTGGTGGATTCGATTGCGGCGTTAATCCGATTGTCGTGCTCGCCATAGAATCCGTAGACAGGACATTTAATTTTACGGATGGCTTCACCGGCTGGCGAGGGACCATAGAAGACAAACGCACCAGCGATCGTATCGTCGTTCGCCGCGAACCGAAACGTTTGCCCACCGCCCCAGCAGAACCCACTGACGGCGACCTTGTCCGTTGTCGAGGGCAGGTCTCGAAGGTATTTCGCCGCCGCCTTGAGGTCGGCTGTGACTTGATCTGAATCGAGATTCCGAATCGCCCTGCGGACATCGTCGCCGGACTCGAAACTCTCCGTGCCGCCGCCGTCCATGCCTGAAAGCAGGTCGGGGCAGATAGCGACAAAACCTGCCTCCGCGAGTTTATCGCCGACAAGCCTTATCCAATCGGTCAGTCCGAAAATCTCGTGAATGACAATAACCGAAGTCGCTTTCTCTTTAATCTCTGGGAAAACGATGAAGGCATTCACGTTCCGCCCTTTGGTCGAAGAGATTTTGACCCATTCGCCATGCCGCGGCGATTTTTCAAGCTGTTCCTTTGCGCTCGCCGCCAGTACATTGGCTGTCTGACCGAGCATCAAAGCGAGGCAAATCATACACATGAAGTTCGATACTTTCATCAATTTATTCTCCTTGTTATAACTGTCTGAATCAGGATTTACTGGATTAAATGATTTTCAGGATAACAGATTTTTCGCTGTCTGAAAAGAAAAAAGGCGAATGGATTGAACCATTCGCCTCGTGAAGTTTTGGGATTGGGATTTGGGTTAGTGATAGACTACCTCATCTGCACTCTCATAAATTTGCCACACATCATCCGCTTTTTGCATTTTGACGAATGCATCTATGTATTTCGGAACAAAACTTTTAGCGTCATCAGGCAGTTCCTCCGGCACAAACGGACCTGACGTTCTCAAGCGGAAGTGGAATTCATCACCGACATATTCGTTACTCACAACCTCTACCTGACCAAACCTGCGTTCCAGATTTGCTCGGTTCTTTTTCTCCTGCTCCGATGGTTGCATTTTACGACGAAATTCCTGAACTATCATTTCTATCGCCACTTTCGGCATCTCTTTATCTGATTCTAGTTCCTTTAGGAGATTCTGTAACATAAACTCATGCTCTTCTTCAGGTATCTTTCTGTTCAAACTACGCAACTGTCCTTCAACCCATCGTCTGGCATCTCCTGTCGCCAACAGGAGTGCTGCTTCAAAGTCAAGATTCCGCAATCCCTCGACATAGGCGTGCATGACCTGTTCCGCAGATAAGCCTGTGCTGCCGCTGGAGGAATTAGTGTCGGTTGTGCTGGGCTCGGTTTCCGAATCTGACGGTAGTTGTGACGTATTTGTCCCCGATTGTACATCCGCTTCATCAAGTTGAGCGAAGAAGTCCTCAATCTGCTGCATCTCCTCTGCGGAGATTTGCGGCTTATCTTCAGGTACTGGTGCGGAGACCGCGCCTTTACGAGTGGCGTCCGTTTGAGCGACCGAGTGTGCAGACTCAGCTGAAGTTACAACCTCAACCGACGGAGACGAATCCTCCCTTGACGATAAGAACTGGCGTGTCCCGATGAAGGCGAGTACAATGATGGCTACCGCCCCAGCAGTGATTTTGGGAACTGTTCCAACTTTCATGACATCTCTTGAGTAGATTTGTTTGAGTGCGGTTATCGGAGAAATGAACACCCCAGTAAGCAGATGACCCAACCGTTTGGCGAGTTTTTGCTTGGCGCGCGAGAGCCGCGCGCAGACGGCTTGGTATGATAGGCCGTGACGGTTAGCCAGCTCTTTGTGGCTTGTGCCTTCGAGATAGTGTGCTGAAGCGATTTGCCGCTCTGTTTCTGGCAACGCCTTTATTGCTTGAGTGATAATCTGCCGTTGCTCTGCCTCAATGGACTCACGTTCCGGTAAGTTATCCGAGTTCAGCAGGTTTTCATCCACTTCGTCAATTGGAATCGTGTGGCTCCGATGCTTGTTCAGCCAGTTCCGACAGAGATTTTGTGCAATTGTAACCAACCAATAGCTGAAGCGATCGGGGTTGGAAAGTTGATGCAAGTTCCGGAAGGCGTTGATGAAAGTATCTTGCGCGATATCTTCTCTGTCTTGTGCATTGCTGACAAAGGATGAGATGGTGGCGTCAATGCGTGCACGATGTTTCTCGACCAGCGCCTCAAACGCCTTTTCGTCGCCGGACTGTGCAGCTTCCACCAGTTCTGCGTCTGTGAGCACGAGCATATTTCCCCTTGTCTTAAGAAGACGAAGTTTGGAGAAATATCTTACCAGTTTTTTCGGAAGCGATCAATAAAAAAAGGCGAATGGATTGAACCGTTCGCCTAATTCCGAATCAGCAGGGGTACAACCGTTAGCACAAAGATGAGGTGAAACCCAAAGTGATAAGTAGTGCTCGGTTTGTGTATCACCGCACGTGATTCTCCCTCTAGAAACGGTAAAACCACGTTGTAACGACTTGAACTCCTCGCCCAGATTCAAGGGGTTTGGAAAAGTTCATTCTGAAAATCGGGACGCGCTCCAAGAACTGTAAACCGATGCCGACATCTGCCTTCAGGTCAAATCGGTACAGTCTATCAGAAGTATTCCAAACTTGCCCTTCATTGAGGGACAATACGATGAACGACTCTTTCAGAAACTCCCAATGGTAAAGATTTGATAGACGGTACATATATTCCATATTGAGTAGGGCACCGTGGTCGCCTGCAAATGCATAGAGTGGATATCCGTTCAAGAGTCCAGGTCCCCCAATTACAAATTGGCGTTGAATCGGCAGTACATCCGTGGCAAAGCCCAGCATCAACCGAGTGCGGACAATATTCTTACCTTTCGACACAGCATATCGCAGGTGTAGCTGGAATCGCGTAAAGTCAAAATCGGAACCGACAGCGGGGTTACTATGTTCAATGAGCAGGGCATTGTGCCAACCGAGGTTACTGTTTTTCCGGGTATTCAAATCGTACCTGAACGTGACACTCCGCAGCCGACCGGGGTTTATCGGTGGATTTTCTCTCGCCTTCGGTTTTGAATCCCAATTGTAGAGATGCCAATCCGTTGTTTTTTGCAGGCTCTCGTGTGATTCAGCACGCATCGTCAATTTGAGCGAATGCGCGGGCGTCCGCGGTTCCCATCGAAACGATACCTCAACCCCTTGCCTCAAATAGTAGTTATGAAGCTGAGTCAGACCCGAAACGGTATACCAGACGTATAATCCACTGTCATAACGCGGGAAGAGATCCGGAGCGACGACGGTAGTGGCGCGATGGATTTGAGCTGTGACGCGCAACTTCCAGTTGTCGGGTTGACCCCGGATAGCATCCCCACCCACCGTGTAATTGAGATACCGATTTCCAAATCCGTAGCCGACCTCTCCAAAGAGTTTTGGCATATGCGCCCTAACTGAATTAGGGATGCGCCACATCCAGAGTGGTCCGATCTGCCTCCGCTTCCCCAGTTCGAAGCGAGCAGCAGGCAGCCATCCGGTGACACGATTAAACCGAATGAGCGGAGCAGGACGGAGATAATAGTCTGAAGAGAGCGCTTTTTCCGTGACGGTAATTATCGCAACGGACTTCGTGGCGTCATTCGCATACTTTAAGGTGACCCGACTAAAATAGGGCAGAAAGTCCGTTAAGTTATCAATCGCCTTGCTGATGTCCTCAGGTCCGTATTCAAGACCAGCTCGAATCTCCTCCTCGGTAATTTTCTTATTTCCTCGAATCTGGATTTCGTGAATCGGTTCACCCCCGGCAGTCCGAAACCACGTCGTTGGTGTGGTTGGCGAAATCCGCTCATCCGGTTGCGTTTCGACGATAATTGTTGCGACACGCCTCGCACCGTCATCCTTAATCTCTAGGATGACCCGATTCAAATCGGGCAAAGGCAAGGTTGCAATCGCCGTTACGATATCCTCGGGTGCATTTTCAAGGGCGGTTCGAATCTGAGCTTCGGTGAACTGCTGATTACCCTGAATACGGATTTCGTGAATTGGTTCGCCCTCGGCAGTCCGAAAACGCGTGGACAAGGTTTGTGGTCGTACGTTCACCGTAACACCAAGCACAAGCATCAAAAGCGGAAGGAAGAGGAACTTGAGGCGTATCATCTGGCATTTCCCTTTGGTGCAACCCGTGTTCTATTCGTTTTGAGATTAGAACTTGGGCTATATTTAATGACCAAATTCAGAGAACTACCTTACCAGTTTTTTCGGAAGCAAGCAACAAAAACGGCGAAGGGATTGAACCATTCGCCTGATTAAGTCTCGAGGGATTCGGTTGCAGGTTTGCTAAAATCCTTGCTTCTACCACTTATATATTCGCCATTCACCATCCTCGTTTCGCATTTTCTGAAGTGAGTCGGGTATCGCCGGCATCGCGGGCACTTCATTCATCTCTGGCATTTCCGATGTCTCCAGCCCCAGCATTCCTAGTATCTCCTGCATTTCCAGTGGCGGCACTCTCAATCGAAAGTGGAATTCATCTCCCACATATTCACTGCTTACAATGTCTGCTTGACTGAGCATCCGTGTAAGTGGCGGTTGCATCATACCTCGTATCATCTCAAGTGTCTCATCTGCCACGTCTTCTGGCAAACCACTATTATAAACAATATCCAGAATCTCTTGTGGCAACTCTCCCATGAACATACTTTCAAACTCTTCTTTGGCAGCACCTGTCAATAAAGAGCGTATCGTGTCGTCGTCAGAATTCCGAAGCGCCTCCAGATAAGCGTTCATTACATCTTCAGCGGATTGAGCTGTGCCTTCAGCAAACGCATCGGTGTCGGTTGTGACGTGTTCATCAATGTCCTGAGCAACCTCTGTGTCTAGTAGGGATTGCGGCGTATCCACAGCCGATTGTACATCCGCTTCATCGAGCTGAGCGAAGAAGTCCTCAATCTGCTGCATCTCCTCTGCGGAGATTTGCGGCTTATCTTCACGTGAGGGTGCGGTGAGCACGTTCTTACGAGTAGCGTCCGTTTGACCGACCGAGTTTGTGGATTCAGTTGATGTTACAATTTCAACCGACGGGGATGAATCCTCCTTTGACGATATGAACTGGCGTGTCCCGATGAAAGCAAGCACAATAATGGCTACTGCACCGGCAGTGATTTTGGGAACTGTTCCAACTTTCATAACCATAAGTCCTCCTGAGTAGATTTGTTTGAGCGTAGTTATCGGAGAAACGAACACCCCAGTGAGCAGATGACCCAACCGCTTGGCGAGTTTTTGTTTGGCGCGCGAGAGCCGAACCGAAATCGCTTTGTACGACAGCCCGTGCGTCCTTGTCAATTCGTCGTAGCTTGAACCTTCAAGATAGTACGAACGGGCAACCTCCCGCTCTTTTGGCGAGAGCGTCTCTATTGCACGGCGAATTAGTTCCCTCTGTTCACGGAGAATCAACTTTTCGTCGGGTGCGTCCGAGGGCGGAAGTGTGTGCTCGCTCACTTCATTGATGGATACGGTATCAAGCCGTTGCTCTCGCAGCCGGTTTAGGGCACGATTTCGCGCAATTTTTGCCAGCCAGTTTTTGAATTTTTTTGTATCCTCAAGGTCCGGCAGACCGCGATAGGCATTGAGAAAGGTGTCTTGCACAATCTCCTCGGCGTCTTGGGGATTGTTCACGATTCCGATTACAACCGCGTAAACGAAAGCATAATGCGCCCGCATCAGGTCGACAAATGCTCCTTCGTCCCCGGATTGGGCGCGAGAAATTGTATCGTCCTTAGTAATCACTGTGATTTATTCCTCTCTACTAAAGACACCATTCTACGATTTTGTCTACTTCTTTTTCGCTTTCGTTTTCCTGTTGTTGCTATCTCCTCTCAGAACTGGGGAACGAACCAGGCTACGATTAGTGATTGCTAGATAACCTTACGGTATGCTAAAATTGGGAATTTGCATCCTAACTTCTATCGCTGTGAGATGTTTCCCTCACAATCATCCTACACAATCCACCTCTTTACGCCTCAACACCATGAACATCCGGCATAGCGTCACAGACCTTCAACTAGTCCATCCGTTCAAGATCTCCCGGCGTGCCCCTGATCGGTTTCGTCAGGTCATCACAGTCGAGCTTGACGGCGGTCTTGGCGAAGCGGCGCCGGCTCGTTTCTACGGGGAATCTGTCGAGACGGTTCAGACGGCTCTTGAAATCTTCGATTCGAGCCTTGATGATAACCTTGATGCCATCCAAGCCGTTATGGATAGATTGGAATCTACCCTAAGCGGGAATTATGCGGCAAAGTGCGCAGTTGATATGGCACTACATGATCGGCTCGGCAAGCGGTTAGGTGTGCCGCTTTATCGGTTGTGGGGACTCGATCCCAATGCGACGCCTCACACGGCATTCACAATCGGGTTAGACGAGCCGGAGATTATGGGACAAAAAGCGGGTGAGGCGCGAGATTACCCCATCTTAAAGGTTAAGCTCGGCACGCCTCACGACCTCCAGATTATGCGCGCAATCCGTGAAGCCACGGATAAACCGATCTATGTCGATGCAAACACTGCGTGGACGCCCGAAGAAGCGGTACGCAAGATTCGAGATCTCCTCCCATTTGGAATTGAACTCATCGAACAGCCGACTCGCGCGGACGATTTAGAGGGGCTGAGACATGTCAGAGAACACGTAGATGTCCCCATCATCGCCGATGAAAGCGTCAAACGCGCCGCCGATATCCCAGTGCTTCTGGGATGTGTAGACGGAATCAATATTAAGTTGACTAAATGCGGCGGTCTGCTCGAAGCGGTGCGGATGATTCATGCCGCGCGCATCCACGGTTTACAGGTTATGATTGGCTGCATGATTGAGAGTTCGTTAGGCATCACGGCGGCTGCACATCTCACACCGCTCGTCGATTACGCAGACCTTGATGGACATCTTCTCATTGCGAACGATCCCTATGCCGGCGTGACGCTCGAGGCGGGAAAGCTCATCCTCCCCGATCGGCCGGGAATCGGCGTTATTCCCCGTGAAAGTTGTCTCACGCCGTCATCTAATTCTCTTTGAAGCCGTGCGAGGTAATTCGGTATCCCAATTCAACCGAGTGTGACCGGCACGCCTTCCAGTAACCCGTTCTTGTGCATATCCACCCATTCGTCCATAAAGATTTTGTTCCATTGCTCGGTCAACGGGTGTTCCAGCATATCACGGTAGACCGTCCACATGGTGACGAGCTCGTCGGCGCCATCTCGGAAAGCAGCATGCGCCGTTTCGGATGAACGGACCAGCGCCGCCATGATAAAGGGCCGCTGCGCCCATCCGGTGAACATCTGTGCGCATTCACGTATCAGTTGGGTCGGGTTGCCGCCCACTGCCTTGACCGGATCGCAGAACGGCAGGACGTGGTCGACGCCAGCCTGAGCGACGGCTGCGGCTTGGGTCAACGAGAAGACGGTCGTGCAGAAAGTTTCGATTCCGTCTTTCTTGAGGATGCTGAAGGCTTTAAGCCCGTTTACCGAGCAGGGGATTTTCAGGATAATTTGATCCGACAGTTCTGTGAAAACCTTCCCAACCGCGAGCAGTTCGTCGACTGTGTGACCGTCGATTTCCACGACCACGGGTTTGTCAGTGATGGCGAGGTATTCCTTAATCAGGGCGATGACCGAGCCGTAGGGCTTGGCATACTGGTTCAACACTACGGTGTTGGTGACAATTCCGGCAATTCCCAGCGGCATCCACGAAGCTAAATCTTCGGGAGTACCGGCGAGCCAGATTGTGGGGCCGCGACCCTCAGAGCGGGCTTTCGGCACAGGTCCGTTTGCTGTCATAACAATGTCCTCCTGGTATTGGCAAATTCTCGTGTACGTTTTAGGAAGTATAGATGATTTTGTAAGTCAGGTCAATTTGATTCTCAGCTCAAGCCCCCGTGTGATTCCCAATACCAAGTGATAAAAAAACGCTACCGACAATCACATTTCTCACCTAAACAGTTCCTAAATAGGTATTGGCATGAACCCCTCAATTGAGCAACTCTCATCTTTTTGTCCTCCGTTTCTGTCGTTGTGTTATAATATTGCTATTTCTAAAATATTGATGGTTTGCACATTGTGCTGCTACCGCGGATTGACAGGTTCTATCAATGAGGGCTATGAAATCCAAGCCGAGGGGTATGGAGTAGCGATTTCTATAGGCTAACCAGTTACAGAAACCGAGTTTTCAAGAATCACATTCTGCTCCGCTGGAGCGCAAGAACAAAGTGTTTGCGAGTGTCTACATTCCACCTGACCATTAACTATTTCTAAGATATTCGACTTTTCCACTGATTTCGGTTACAAATTATTGATACCGGTTGTCGAATCCGCTACGGGTGCGAAGCCCCGCCCCCTAGTTATAACAGTAGCGGCTGGGAAGAACACGATAGTCCGTTTTACGGACCGTTCTGGGAATGGTCGATTAAACGTTGGAACAAAATGCTGTCAGCGGGCGTATGGTCAACGATGGCAACGAGTTATTTTGCCGCCCCTCCAATGCTACCCCAACGTCAAGGGCTTATTGTCAATACCACCATAGATGTCGGGGAATATAGTGGGGACTTCTTATTTTACGACATTACCAAAGCCACGATTAACCACATCGCATCTGGAATGGCGGTTGACCTGCGTGCGTACAACATCGCGGCGGTTGCATTAGGACTCGGATGGACACGCACAGAAGCGGTGGTGAATAGCATACCCCCCAACGGCGCGCCGAGTAAAGAGGAATACAACACAACAGCATCGGTAGAGTGCGCTGGACCGGCTGTGGTTGCCCTTGCGACTCACCGAAATGTGATGGATAAATCTGGAAAAGTGACGACGGCAGAGAATCTGGCAGTTGAGTACGGTTTTACAGATGTTGATGGAACACAGCCGAAATGGTACGACCAGCAGGCAGGTTAGGACCTATACCAATACTAACTTTGAAACAGGAGGGCTGAAATGCCGAACAAAGGACTATCCAAAGATGAGATTGAGCAGTTAAAGAAGTACGACTCGCCAACGGTGTGCAACGTCATTGAGCTATTCGATGTGCGTCCACGAGACGTAGGTTATATGAACGAACATGTGAAGTGTTGTTTCCCGGAGATGCTGCCGATGGTCGGGTACGCCTCTACGGCGATGCGGCGCTGTGCAAGCGCTCCGAGGGCGGGGGTTGTGCAGGTGAATTTGGAGGAGCAATTGGAGAGTTTCGAGGCGCTGCCGGGTCCCGCTGTGGTTGTGTACCAAGACTTAGATGAGCCGACTGTAGCGGCGACATTCGGTGATATCATGTGCAAGTCGTACAAGACCTTCGGCGCTGTGGGAATCGTGACCAGCGGCTCTGGACGGGACCTCGATCAGGTACGGGCGTTGGACTTCCCCGCCTTTACCGACGGCTCGATTTCTTCCCACGGATACGGCTACACTGCCGCCGCCGGGGTACCCGTTCATGTAGGCGGCATCACCATTCTGCCGGGCGATCTTCTATACGGCGACTGCAACGGCATCACGACAATCCCGAACGACATTGCCAGCGAGGTAGTTGACTGCTGCGCCGAGTACGCTGGAGCCGAAGCGGTCGTGCTCGACTATCTGGACCAGCGCGATGTGACACCAAAAGGTGCCGCGGAGGCTCAGAACGAGTGCAAGCGCCGGCTGGCGGAACTGAGCGAGCGGGTGAGGAGGTGAAGTCGGAAATCGGCAAAAGTTGAGGAAGATGTAATGCGGGTTTTATACATCGTAGCTGCTGACTACCGCGAGTTTTAACGCCTCCCCACCTACGTTGCGATAAGCGTGCGATACACCTCGCGGAATAAATGCGACGCTGCCCGCACCCAACATTTCTTCCTCATCGCCAACCGTGACAAACGCCTGACCCGAAATGATGTAGTAGGCTTCCTCCCGGTCAGCGTCAGTGTGTGTATTGACACCCCCTTGCAGTCCATAAGTCACCTCCGCGACGCCCAATTTACTTGGTTTTACGTCGTCGAATTGATAACTATGGAGATCCAGCAAGGTTAGCAGTTCGTCCCCCGCATTGTGGAACCCGTGCGGTATTCCCAATGCAATTAACGCTACGCCGCCTGGACCGAGCACCGATGTCTCATCTCCAATCGCAATTGCAGCCTGACCGGAGACAATGTAGTAAGCTTGCTCGTTGTCATCGTGTACGTGCGTGTCATGGCTGCCCCCGGCTGCATAGGTAAGCAATACGAACTGCATCCGGCTCGAGCTAATATTTCCGAGGTTGTACTCGGCAAATATTCTATCTGGACCGATGAGCGCCCTACCGAACCGGTATTCCCTTGAGGGAAGGTTCCCAAATCGTTTTTCCCAAAAGACTGTGATTGGAAGCACAGGGTCATCTGGGGTGCGCATATATTTCTTCATGTAGGCGTTTTATCTCCTGATGTCAAGGACCGGTTGGGTTGAAACAGTTAAGTTTTTCTGACGCGCAAATCGATCTCTAAAGTTCGTAACTGCTGATTATAACCACTGTCAACGGTTCATCGCCCGCATTGGCAAATCCGTGCGGCATGTTCAGCGGGATATATACAACACCGCCTGGGCCGATTACACCTTCCTCATCACCGACTGTGGCTTTCGCGTGACCGGACACGATGTAATAGGCTTGCTCCTTATCGGGATGGGTGTGCTCCTCAGTGTAACCGTCCGGTGTGTAGGTGTCGACGGAAATTTCCAATCGTTTTGAGTTCATGTTACCGATGTTAAACTTGCCGTGAATTTCATCAGGACCTACAAATAACCATGAAGCCAGTTGGTCCTTGTGATCGTCCGGATGCAATTCGGCGATAGAGATTTGTCCAGATTGCATCTCATCATCCGGTGTACGTATGTATTTCTTCATAAGTCTTCTCCTTATATCAGCGCTCGCCTCACTCTCGCGGGCTGTAGGTAGTGTTGGGTTGATTAAGTGTAAGGGGTCAGTTGCTTCGTTAGCAAACCGTAAAATTATACCCAGATTCCAATACAAATACAAGCGTATTGTCTCGACTGTCATAATCAGGATGGCACTTCCCTCATGTATTGTGGAAATGAATGAACGCAATTAGTAGTTTTGGGTTTACTCACGCGAAAGCCGCTCTTTCTTGACACGACCCGTGCTGCGTGATACCATTCTACAATGTTTTCTTGGATGAGGACACTCTGCAAGACTGTTGCGTAGGAAACTTCTCCATAATTTCAAATAGATTCATTGAACACCCCCATGTAATGAATCAGTTAAGTTTTAAACAACCCTACTTTTTTATAGTATACTATAATATATTGTGGTATAATTTATCGCCTAAAATAAAAGCATTGTACACCTCGATTGGTTTAGAAAGGACGCCCACAATGGAAATAGTTGGTTTTGGCGACCTACGAACTGTAATTCGTGAAGAGGTCCGACCCATAAGTGCAGGGCGAAATACGCAAGGAGCAAAAAGGATTATATCTGCTCCTTGAGGCACTTTCTAGTGATGTGTTTGACATGAAAGATGATGTATCTACCCTGAAAGACGATATGTCTATCGTAAAAGCTGCTGTGGTAAAAATTGCCAGGCGTTTTACGAATCTGGATAAATTGTCAGCACAAACTGTTAGTGAACTGGATGATTTGTAAAAGGAGATACGTGTTATGCGTCTAATAAATGCCAACGATAAGTATTATCCCACACTAAGAGGTATAGCCAGCACACTAGATTTATATGGATCTGGCAATATAGGTTTCTATAGAAAAGCCATATTTGGACGTTCAGATTTGAAGGCGTTTCAAATAGATAGAGATGCCATTCGATCGGATTGGATTGTAGTGGGGAAGGATTTGTTTAATGCGATTGACAAGGTGAGTAAGGATGTCAAGAAGTAGACGCGGTCATAAACGCAACCTTATGCAACCAGCTACAAACTCTAATCCACAAATGCCTAAAGGTCAAGTTCAAGTTTCTGAGGAGCATTTTTCAGGACCTCTGCCACGTCCTGATATAATGAAAGGATACGATGACATCGTTCCCGGCGCTGCCGAGCGCATCTTGAAAATGGCAGAGGAAGAAAGTCAACATCGGCATAAACTGGAAACAACTTTATTATCACAAGACCATGAGCAAACTATAAAGTCGCAACGAAATGCGCTTTTTATTGCAATAATGGGACTTGCCGTTATACCGCTTACAATATATATTGCATCTAACTTGATAGTTGAGATATTAGGGAGTGTCGTCGGTGGCATTCCGGTTCTCGGTATTATTTTCTCGCTCATTGTGAAAGTCATGAAAGACAAAGATAACGATGATGAATGACCATACAAACGCCAAATAAATCATGACACAAGCCGAGGATTAACGCCCTCGGCTTTTTTTACGAATAGCAGATGCTCAACCCAAAACTACTTAATACCTAAATAAAACATCCAACATATTTATATTTGGAGTTCCCAGTTTTAGCCGAACAACAAGATACACAATCACTACCGGAATTGACGCAAGAGCAATTCGACGCCCGACTACCTCATCCTCATCCTCATCCTCGTAAGGAGCTTCCCGTGTGCGCGTTTCGCCTCGTCCACTACCGACAGTGAGGTTAGCAGCTTCAATTCCCCTGTTTTCGATTCCAGATGAATCATTTTCAGTGTCCGCCGCGTTCCATCAGGAAACTTTCTACCCATATCGGATATGCCGTAAACTCTGCCCTTCAACTCAATGTGTCGAAGGTCGCTCCTGCCGAGATCAACCTCCACAGTAATCAACTCGTTATACAATCGAGCGACAGGATTTTTACGCGCTGCCGGCACTCCGCCCAAGACAAAGGCAATCTTATCCGTGAGGGCATATCGACTTAGCCCACCGTGAAGTGACTTCGCTTGTGAGTCCAAATAGATTCTACTCACGGGTTCATTCGTGTATTTAAGCCTGCCACCGTATTTCTTCCCATTGTGCTCTATCCACGAGCCCTCTTCATAATAAGCCCCTAACATCAATACGGAATACCCCTGCACTGTAATCCAATCCCCGACTCTAATCCCCTGTTCCGCCGGCGTCCGATCCCATGTAATCAGTTTTGTTTGCTGCTCCTGCGACTCTTTTTCAGGCGTGGCTTCTTGGATCGTCTGGGCGCGGTTCTGAGATTTCGCCGTTTCGCCTTTGGTTTCCGGTTGGGATTCTTTACTCGAATCCACTGCTAGGATTTCAACCTTTTGCTCCGGTTTTTCCGGGGGGTGATGTTCGGCGAGATGCGTTGCCCAGAGTTGTCGGAGTTCGTGGATGTCGTTTTCGATGCTGGTGATGCGATCATCATGCTCCGGATTATCCGGCTTGAAGATGCTGATTAAAATCACAAGCAAAAAGAAGAAAACGACAACTGCCAATATCGAAAGTCCCAGCAGCTTGGCAATTTTGCGAATCATAAGCTTACCTTATTGTGATTTGAGGTAAAAAAACTGCGAAATCGGGTTATGTTCGATAATTACGAACAGCAGTCATCTAAAAGGTGTGCCGAGCCACCCTCTTGAGACCTGGAAACAATTCGAAGACTGATCCACAAACCCGTAACTGCTAAGTCCGTCGAATTTTACCCATATTTGAATACAGATACAAGCGTATTGCCAGATTGTAGAATGCGCGTTCCCACACATCTTGCCGAAATGAAAGAAAACGAGAGGATGATGAGAATGCTCGCCACAGCGAGGTTCGTAAGCTGACGAGCTTATTCTCGTAAATGGCGGGTATCGTTCGGGTGCACTACCCCATGACGGACGTGCAACTGAGCGAGGTGACGCATCCGCTGTGGGCTTGCGGTATCGAGCATTAGGTCAGTGTACATGCCGCCAATCTTGAATCCGTGGACGACGGGGCAGTGGCAGCGGAGGTATTCATCAATATGCGCCAATTCGCTCTCGGTCGTTGCGTGCTTATTCAGGTTCATCGTGAACATTCGCCGTCGGGGCGATCCACCAAAAGAGGCGTGGAGGATGTCGTGGTAAAAGACCACCAAATCTCCCGGACGTGTCTCTACTGCGACGACGCCAGGAATCTCAGACGGCGGAAGTCCCCACAAATCCTGCGCGTCTCTGGGATGGATTTCACCAGAACGCCAAAAGGAGTCTGGGCGATGGCTACCGGGAATCACGCGAAGGCATCCGGTGTCGCGTGTGAGTGGGTCAAGGTAGAACACCATCTTGATTGCGAAGAGTTCAGGATAGCTCCCGTCAGCGTGCCAATCCGTGTCACCGCAATAATAGTTTCCGTCGCCTGAAGCGTAGTTGAAGTCGTCACCCAAAATGCCGGAGGCGATTCCCTCAATGCGGGCATCATCAAGCAGCGTGCAAAGCCGTTCGCTGTGATCGATGGTCGGGACAATCATGGTTGGCTTCGACCCATCGTGCATCTTTCCACCACCGCAGGTTTGAATAACGTTCTCAAACTCATCGGTAATCCACGCGACCTCATCCGGACCAAAAAGTTCGCGGAAAACCAGAAAGCCAAAAGTGTGAAAGTGGTTGAGTTGTTGTGTCGTGAGTTGCATGCTAATAGCTCCGTGTATGTATTAATTGTCCATTGAGGATTTTACCGGTCCAAAATTTTACCGCCACTACCGCGCTTAAACCATTGTCATTCCAACACACCTAGTAATCGCTAATTTTGTCGGTTATTTGGTGCCTTCATCCACTATATCGAAATCAAGGATTCTAAACTCAATTCTCCCTGCTGTAATAGGATCGTCGATATCAGCGCAGCACATTCTCCAGACATCCCATGAGACATCAAAACCGGCTCTTATTGCCAGTCCGGCCAAAATTGTCCCACTATACCAACGTCTAAATGCGTGAATTGGGTCACCTAGCTCATCGTAGAAAATAATGAGGTAACCAATCTTTTTCACGTCTTTGCGCAGACGATTTCGAAAAGAAAATTTGACTATGCGACTGTGGCTACTGGTGCGGCTATATTTAAATTTACCCGCTGTTACCCCTCCTACACTTCGGCCGCCGTAGTTGGATAGGAGGGAACGACTAGATTTACCTTGTTGCGTCTGCGATAGTGGTGTCGCAGTGCTTATCATTGAAATCAATTCCGTAAGATAGTTTGAAGGGATAGCAAAATTAAGATTCTGACCACTGCGGAACGTTGCGACTGAAACCCCTATTACGTTTCCACTATCATTCAGTACGGGACCACCGCTGCTACCTGGAGAAATTGGAGCGGTAAGCTGAATTAACTTGTCCGTACCAACGGTTCGGACACCGCTGACAATCCCCTGTGAAAACGTCCCTTCCAAACCATGTGGGTTGCCCACAGCGTAAACCGTTTCACCGACCAGAACTGTATCACTGTCACCTAGAGAAAGTGCCTGTATGCCCCAAGCTTCAACATTTAGAATCGCAAGATCTCGTTTCCGATCAATCGCGGAGACGCCCACAATCTCATACTTTGTCTTCTGACCCACTAATTTAGCATATCCGCTCGCTGCCCCTTCGATGACGTGAAGGTTGGTTGCAATCTGCTGGGACTTCACAAAAAATCCGCTACCCAATCCAACGGGTTGACCGTTGGTATCTTCCATTATCAAGAGCACGGTAGAATCAAACGCTCTTTTCGCAATCTGCTGAGCGGTCTGTGCACCTGCCAAAGGGACTCCGCAGAGCAGGAATAACCAGAACACCATAAGCCGTTGCTTTGTAATCATAACAAACCTCCACTTTATGATTATACCACCTTCACCAGTAAAATCCCATCTAATGCTGAGAATGCTGTTGTTCGGCAGGTGTTATACGACAGGTGCAAGGAGAAGTGGATTCGCGCCATATAGCGGAAAACCAACTGTGGAAGTTTATGGTTGATGGAGGGGCGTTCCTTTGGTACAATTTCATGAAGTTCATAGGCTCTTAAATGAAGAAAGAAACATGCCGAATAAAACACTCTATCAATTCCTGACTGCCTTAACGGTCATCATTGACCTCTGTCTCATCGGAATATCCATCCGCATCGCCTACTGGCTCAGATTTGAGTCGGGCTGGCTACATGCAGTTGCTATCCACAAGGGTAGCAGTCCGCCGCTCGCGTTCTATTTTCAGCTAATCCCGTTATACGGGTTCATCTGGACACTGACACTTCGAGGATTAGGGCTTTACCGGACCGAGAACGAAGTTACGCTGGAAACTGGGTTAACTCTTCTGAAGGCTTCAGGCATCGCGACAATCTCAACGCTTGGCGCCGTCTTTTTCTTCTACCATCAGCACGAATATTCCCGATGGGTCATGCTTCTGGCGTGCGGGATTTGCATCGTTTTTCTCTACTTGAACCGGCTCGCGATTCAGCGGTTCAAACAAGCGATGCAGCGGTTCGGTATTGGTGTGAGCCAAGTTGCTGTTGTCGGTTTCAACAGGACCACGAGACAACTCATCCAGTCTATCCAAGAAAAAGCGCGGAACAGCTATGAATTTCGGGGTGTAATTCTCGGTGAGCAACTGCCGTCACAGCCAATTCTTCAGCATGTCCTTGGTAAGACAACCGAGGTGCGAAGCCTAGTTCAAAAATATCAGATTAACGAGCTGTTCATCACGTCGCCGGCAATCTCTCATGACGAGATTCTACAGGTTGTGCATGATTGCGAGGGGCTACCTGTTCAGATTCGGGTTCTCCCAGATCTCTACGAAGTTATGATTGGGAAGACACATGTGGCGGAAATTGATGGGATTCCGGTTGTTCAGTTGAAGGAGCTGCCGCTACATGGCTGGCGTGGACTGGTCAAACGGGGAATGGACATCGCTTTGAGCGCCTTCGCTCTGATTATTTTTAGCCCCGTTATGCTTGCGATTGCGATTGCGGTGAAGTTGACATCTTCAGGGTCAGTCATGTTCCGCCAGGAACGAATCAGCAGGGATGGGACAGCCTTTCGCATCTACAAATTTAGATCTATGCGGCAAGATGCGGAAGCGGGAATTGGACATACATGGGCTGCGCCGAACGATCCACGGCAAACCCGGCTCGGGCGTTTCATGAGGCGTTGGGGTCTGGACGAGCTTCCTCAACTTTACAATGTAGTCAGGGGGGATATGAGTCTTGTGGGTCCTCGACCAGAGATGTCCGGTTTGATTGATGATTTTAGCAAATCCTTCCCCCACTACTTGGATCGCCATCGCGTGAAATGCGGTCTAACCGGTTGGGCGCAAGTCAATGGACTGCGTGGGAACACCTCACTGGAAGAACGACTTCGTTACGATTTGTACTACATTGAAAACTGGTCGCTCGGCTTTGACATCAAAATCCTTCTCAAGACCTTGCGGGCAATCAAGAAGGGCAGTTCATGCCAGAAATAAGCATGTCAAACTCGGTGAGTTGTGGAAACCCGCGGAATCAAGGTCTAGATGCGCGCTTTCTTAACATGAGCTAAAATGGATTGAGGTAAGAGATTCTTCAATGCGGATTTTCCTTTCCAAAAGACGGCTTCTTCTCATTTTGATTGGCGGACTTCTCGTCCTGCTAGTTACGTTAGCACTATTTTATCGTTTGACTTCACTCCGGGAGCCAGATCAGAGTTTGCTCAGCCTGCTTCCTGATGCACCGATCTGCTATCTGAGTATTAAAGATCTCGGGGGATTTGTTGAGACCTTTGGGCGCAGCGAGTTTGGAAGGCAGACGGCGAAGATGCCCGTCCTTGCAGAAATCAAACGAGAATTGTGGTGGCGTCAGATTGTCTATCAGAAAGAGCATTGGGCATATGAAATGGGCGGCGAGTTAAACCTCAAGGCGCTCAAAGGCTACTTTGGAGAGGAAGCGATTCTGAGCCTTTACGATCGCGGAGACGAGATTTCGTTCCTGCTAATTAGCCTTGTTGGGGCGAAAGAGAAATTAGAGATTGCGGCACTCACAGCAACGGATCTGGTCAATCCGAAATACAAGCGGATCAAGGAGAACTACAGGGGAATTGATATCAACACGATTACCGGCTATCCGCGTGATTTCAGTTACGCCTTTATCGGCAAGATAGGTCTGTTGGGACTCGGCAAATCTTTAATCAAGGAGACAATCGAAATTTATGCAGAGGGGACGAAGAATCTCATAAGCCGCCATCGCGCCGGGGAATATATGCGCCAACAGTATGATGCGGACGGTAGCACCATTTTTTTCGATTTTTTTAGATTTACCCAAGCCTTTGCGTTGAACGATGAACTCAAGCCGCGTTTAGCGCCCGTCAATATGTGGAGCGTCGGCAATCGATATGAGAATGGTGTTATCCGCTCTCGACAACGGTTCGTAGGAGGCGCAAGTCGGGAACCGGTGAAACGAGAGCTGCCGAAAGATTCACGTCCAATCGATCAAAAGCTACTATCGATTCTTCCGGCAACCACGACGTTCCTCGGCGCAAGCAGGGACGAAGATTTCATAGCGTTGTGGACACCGACAGAGTCAGCCCCGTTCATCCAATATCAGGGGAACCCTATTGAACTCTCACGTCATCTCGAACCAGAGTTTGCGCTAGCACTGCTTGACGCTAAGCGCGAAAAACCGACGCCAATCCCCGCGGCGCTGCTAATCCTCACAATCAGCGACCGCTCAAATTTTTCAGCGGAGTTTACGAAACTGCGGAACGGTAAAATCACCATTGACGGCAAGCCGCTCCAATTTCTCAAACCGCAGGATTATCTCGGAACAGAGATTTACCCTGTCCAGCTTCGTTTCGGATTCCTGTTCGCCGTTACTGGCGGCTGTGCAATCGTCGACAAGTATTGGATTATCAGCTCAACGGTTGATGGCTTGAAGACCGCCAGTGACGCTTTTGCAGGACGAGAGACAGCGCTATCTGAAACAGGATTTTCAGCATCAACAAATCGACCCGGCGAAAGTCATATTTATATCCAACCGAACCGTTTCATTCCTCAATTAAAGCGTCTCGCCCCGATACTCGGGTTGATTGGGTCCATTTCAGGTCAAGGCGTTGATTCAGCGTTGATAACGCGCATCACAAAGAACCTCTTTCCACTAGAGTCACTTGGCGCAATCACCGCTGAGATTGACTCTGACGGTGCGATTGTCGATGCGCAAATTCGGATTGTTTTGGAGCCTACGGGGGGTTAACCCTATGCCAGAAACGGGCGATCGATTCGCCGCCGCAGAAACATTTCTGTTGACAGGGGCGAGTTGATTGGGTTATGATTAATGTGGTGCACTTCGGAACGCAAATATAACGACTTTAGGTGGAAATTGAATGAGGGATAAATTTCAGACTAGCTTCTATTTGTTCGTGCTTCTAGGCGGTGTCATTTTCGGCGGGTGCGATAGTTCGCCATCGGGTGGCAGTGGATCGCTAGATCTTCTCAATGGAGAACCTGCGATTCTGGATGCTGTCCTCGCTGTCGATCTCATCGATGATCGCCCAGTTGGAATCACTGATACCTTTTTTGAGTCAGGCGATCGCATCTACTTATGGATTTACTGGGCGGCTGTCGATGGGAGGCATACCGCTGAAGTGAATTGGTTTTCACCAGCGCAAGACTTGGACGACGCGCCACTTCGAGAGGACGATGAGTCCTTTACCTCCTCGACCGGCGATCAGATTACATGGTTCTTTATCGACCGCCCCTCCGGTGGATTCCCCGACGGCGAATGGTCGGTGGACATCTATTTAGATGGACTATTTGAGCGGAGCATCTTTTTCCGCGTGGAGTGATGCAGTCCATACTACGAGTTGCGTGTTCTTCGACTTCCCCGTCCACCCTGTCCCGTTGTTCTTTACACCAAATCCTTCCCAACAATAAGGCGGTACACGTCCAGATATTTTTCACTCGTTTTCTGGATCACTTCTTCCGGCAGTTCAGGGACAGGAGGCTGTTTATTCCATCCGATATCATTGAGATAGTCGCGGACATACTGTTTATCGAAGCTGCGCTGCGATCTGCCCGGTTGATACTCATCTTTGGGCCAGAATCGAGATGAATCAGGAGTAAAGACTTCGTCAATGAGGATGAGTTTCTCGTCAAGTAGACCAAACTCGAATTTCGTGTCGCAAAGAATCAGCCCGACTTCTTCAGCCCGCTCGCTTGCCGCTTTGAACAGAGCAACACTTGTTTGGATAATTCGATCCGCCAAATTCCTTCCTATGATACCCTCCATCTGAGCGATTGAAATATTCTCATCATGCTCCCCGTACTCAGCCTTCGTGGCGGGTGTAAAGATTAGTTCAGACAAACGATTGGATTCCTGCAACCCTTCGGGCAGTCTTGCCCCGCACACCGTCCCCTCTTTTTTGTACTCCGCCCATGCGGAACCGGCGATATACCCGCGCACCACGCATTCGACATCTATCCGATTGGCTTTATGAACGAGCATGGAACGTCCCTTAACCGAGTCTGCATGGGGCCGCACATTATCAGGGTACAGTGCGATATCTGTCGTAATCAGATGATTATCGACAATCGATTCTGTGTAATCAAACCAGAATTCCGAGAGTGCGGTTAAGACACGTCCCTTGTAAGGAATGCCGTTGGGCAGTACGTAATCAAACGCCGAAATTCGGTCGGTTGAGACGATTAACAGTTGATCTTCCAGATCGTAGAGATCTCGAACCTTTCCCCTATGGAGGAGTTTTAGGTCTGTTAGATGTGTTTCTGCAACAATGCTATTTGACATGAATCACTCCCGAATTTTATCTACCTATAATGGATGGTGGTTCAGTTTCGTGCAGGAGGCTTGGGACAAGCGAGGGAACTTAATTATGGGGAATAAGGAGGTTAGTTAAGAATCTCATAGAAAAAGTCCCGCCGTTTTGGGATAAATCCAAACTCGGCAATCGTCCGCTCGATTTCTTCGATGGACATGCAGTAAACCGTTCCCGCTTTACTCACAACATTCTCCTCGATCATGGTGCCGCCCATGTCATTTGCGCCGAATTTTAGGGATAATTGACCAATTTTTGGTCCCTGGGTCACCCATGAAGACTGGAAGTTGTCAAAATTGTCAAGCATCAGGCGGGAAATCGCTAATGTTTTAAGATACTCAAAACTTCCGACGGGCGGCATGTGTTCGAGGCGGGTGTTATTTGGCTGGAGCGACCAACAGATAAAAGCGGTGAAACCGCGCGTCTCATCTTGCAACTCCCGCAATCGGATGAGATGCTCCACGCGCTCGGCGTAACTTTCGACATGTCCGTACATCATCGTCGCGCTTGATTTCAGCCCGACATAATGTCCTTGCCGCATCACCTCTAACCACTCGTCCGCCGTGCATTTTTTAGGACTGATTTCGTTTCTGGCGTGATCGGTTAAAATCTCTGCGCCACCGCCCGGGATTGAATCCAATCCTGCATCACGCAATCGAATTAATGTCTCTTTGAGCGAGAGCCGGTTAATCTTAGCAAACCAGTCAATTTCCGGGGGCGAGAAACCGTGGATGTGGATGTTAAAATTTGCCTTAATCCATTGGAGGTAATCTACGTACCAGTCAAGTTTCAGTTTAGGGTGTAAACCGCCCTGCATCAGGATGAGAACGCCACCGAGATCGATTGTCTCTTGAATCTTACTGCCCAACTCCTCCTTGGACATCACATAGGCGTCAGGGTCACTTTTATGACGATAGAAACCGCAGAATTCGCAGTCAACATAACACCAGTTGGTGTAGTTGATGTTACGATCGACGATATAGGTGATGTAACCCTCCGGGTGATTCCGTTGGCGGATGGTGTCGGCTGCACTACCAATCGACAATATATCGAAACTCTTAAAAAGCGTTAAACCGTCGTCAAAGTCCAAACGTTCCCCGGCTAATGCGTTTTCCAAAATCGGCTGAATGGTCTCATCCATAATGATGACTGGTTCCTTCGTTTCATTGATTGTATTTTTCGAGCATAGGAGTTTCGCACACAATAGTCGGTGATGCGGAATCGCTCCTCTGCCTTTCAGTGTTACCGATGATTTATTGTACCACTTCTATCAACCCTCGTCAACCCAAGTTATCTACGTAATGAACCATCCTCGCTTCCATGATTCGAACGGCTCACCTCACTTAGAATTCCAATAGTCGTTCAAGTGACAAGGCAGCAGCGTTTTGGGAGTCGACTTGAGTGGCGGCACCGACCGACGTTCGCGCAAGCTCACTCTCTCCCAGATAGTAATAGCAAGCGGCTTTAAGCGCGTGGAGATCTGCGATTGTCTGATAATCATGCCGAAAGAGAAAGGTGAGATTCGCTTTCAGCGCATTATCTATTGCTAGCAGCGCGGTTTGAAAATCTGATGCGTTTTCTCGACGTAGAAAAAGCGTGTTTGCTAACCCGATCCACGCATCTGCATTTGACACGTCGAGACGTATGGCTTCCTCGAAAGCGTCCTGTGCTTTTGCGACAATATGAAGATTCACCGAAGAAGTCCGCGATGCGCTTAGATGACTCCATCCCAAGCCGTTGTGCGCATCCGCGAGGGACGCATCCAGATTGACCGCACGCTCAAAACCCAAAAGTGCAGCGGAAAAATCGCCATCCTTGTATGCAGCCCAGCCCGTTGCTTGGTTTTTTCGGGCAGCCTCCGTGTCAAATTCCTGTTCGTTGGAACAGCCCAAAAGCACAACAAGAGAAGAACAAAGGATAATGGCGATGCAACGGTTCATTCGATGAAGTCTCCTACTACATTACTTCAATAACAGTTAGCAATTGACGGATACTACAAGCGAAATACCCCGATAACTAGTTCCGATGTTTCACGTCCCGGAGTGTGTCTACAGTTGGGCGTTTTAAGTGAGCGCACGACGATAAGAGTAATCGAGCAGCAGTTTAATCTCTTCGACTTGTGTTGCTTTTAGGAATTCCACCACATTCTCATCTGACGCTCTCGCTGCATCTTGACACCAATCGACGAACCGAAAGGCATCCCAGTCTGTCTTCTGCTGGACACCCGTTGTATAATCCGCGAGTTCGGGCGCTTGGCACGAACGCTCTTCTAGCAACGCTAGGACGCGTTCGCGAAGCGCCGGAAAAATGGCGTGAGCTCCAACACGACGGAACCAGTAGTTGGCGTTACTATAGTCAGGCTCACGACGGTGCATTATACCGTGCCAATAGCTGCCGGTTTGACTGTCGATATTCTGTGAGATTCTGTGTGAAACGTCCAAGGCATCGTTCCAGAGCAGCAATCCGCTCTTCACAGAGGCACCGAACGACTCATCTTTAACCAATTGACCATCAAAGAGTTCATCTACGGAAACTCCCTGAATGCGATTTGTTAGGTCGCTATTCCAATCATTTTGAGGGACAAGCGGGGGGAGAGGACGACGTGATTCGAGTTCTTTAACAAACGCAGCAGTTGTTGATGAATATTCTGAACCCATGGTATTCTCCTTCAGTAATTCGAGCGTGGCATTTGTGTAAGATGGGAGATTCAGCTCAATTATAACTCACAGCTAGTTGGAGATCAAGCCCTAAGTCGAAGGGAACCCAACTGCTCAAGGAGGTTGTGAGACTCCCAGTTTTTGAGGGCATCGTTTGGGCAGGCGTTGAATAAACCCGTTTCGATGTGAATCCGTCAAATTCGGTGTAGTGACGAAAGGGAGCGTTATTCTCGGAGATAAGCTCTGCATCAGAAAACACGCCAATTCGATTCTGATTCGGCTAAGGTAATTTTGTATCATTAAGTATCGGTAGTGAATTTTGTCAAACCATGCGTGAGAAATTACTTAAACTATATGATAGTCTCTATGCCGCGTACGGCCCGCAAAATTGGTGGCCTGCGGACACGTCATTTGAAATGATTATAGGGGCGATTCTGGTACAATCAACCGCTTGGAAAAATGTCGATCAGGCAATCAATAATCTCAAATCTGCCGAACTTCTCACGCCCGAACGGCTAAGCGAATGCCCCCAAGATATGCTAGAGGCGCTCATCCGTCCATCGGGGTATTACCGCGCCAAGGCTAAGAAGATTCAAGCGTTTCTAGACCATCTACGACATCATTATATGAATTGTTTAGACTCATTGTTGGCAAGAGACCTGTCGACGTTGCGGGAAGAGATGCTTTCGATTTATGGAATTGGGGAGGAGACCGCGGACTCGATTCTGCTTTATGCGGCTGGCAAGCCAATCTTTGTGGTCGATGCGTATACATACCGCCTACTCACACGGCTAGGATGGACAGAGGGAAGATACCACTACGGCAAACTTCAAAAAATTTTCATGGACGCTTTACCAATGGATACCGACTTGTTTAACGAATTTCACGCCTTAATCGTTCGTCATGGCAAGAGAACATGCAGTAAAACACCGAAGTGCTCTGTGTGCGTGCTGTTTCAGCAGTGCCCTTACCCCATCTCCTCTCAATATAGCCTAGAACGATGACAGGTATTTCTAGAGGTATTGAGCAGAATTTCGCGCATTTAATATCTCTTATTTTTCTCCAAGATCAGGATTATCCGCGACCTCAGCAAGTATTTTAAGCGCAATTTGTCAATGACTTTTCTAGTTTTTCGTGCTATAATGATCGGAGCGAAATCGGTCGGGACAATGGACGAAGGTTCAAGATTCAGATGCAGAAGAAACGAAATAAGTTAGTTCCATATAATCGGTCAATCTTGCGTGTTCCGCACTTAAGGATTCGGAGGCATGATTAATGGCATTCGCGTATACCCCGGGCCTCAAAGTCACAACAGGTATGACGATTCGGAAAGAGCGTAGGCTGCCGCTCAATGGCGAGGTGCTCGTTCAGGAGGGTGATAGGGTCCGGTCGGGAGATGTTGTTGCAAAAACTAACCGACCGGGGAATGTCCAACTGGTGAACGTCGCAAATCTCCTGAGTATTCCGCCCGAAGACGTGAGAGATTATATGCAAAAAACGGAGGGGGAAGCTGTTGCAAAAGACGAAACTCTCGCAATGACAAAGGGGGTTTTCGGTCTTTTCAAGTCCCAGGCGCGTTCTCCAATTGATGGCACAATCGAGACCATATCCCATGTTACTGGGCAAGTGATTATGCGTGAACCCCCGATTCCCGTTGCAATCAATGCGTATATTGATGGTTCGATTATTGAGGTTTTCCCTGAAAAAGGAGTCGTTGTAGAAGCCTATGGGACGTACATTCAAGGAATTTTCGGTGTTGGACGAGAAGCCGTAGGCATGCTGAAAGTAGTTGTTGATTCGCCCGATGCGCCATTGACACCGGACGCCATTCAGTCCGCACATCGGGACAAAATCCTCGTCGGTGGTTCTATCGTTGGGAATGACACGCTACAGGAAGCCTTGCGGCAAGGAGTAAAAGGAGTCGTCGCGGGTGGAATTAACGACAGCGATCTCCGGAAGTTCTTGGGTTACGAACTCGGCGTCGCAATCACGGGATCGGAAGAACTCGGGATTACGGTCATCGTTACGGAAGGATTTGGGCAAATTAGCATGGCAGAGCGTACATTCAATCTACTCAAAGAGCAGGATGGTATGCAAGCCTCAATCAACGGTGCAACGCAGATTCGAGCCGGAGTCGTGCGACCTGAAATTGTCATTCCATTTGAACAGCGTGAACAATCGGTGGAAACTGCAGTTGCAAGCAGCGTGCTCGAAGTCGATACCCCAGTTCGCATCATCCGTGAACCCTACTTTGGGAAACTAGGTCGCGTTTCCGCCTTGCCAGTCGAACTTCAACAGCTTGAAACCGAAGCACACGTGCGGGTATTGGAAGTTGAGTTGGAGGACGGCGCCCGCATCATCCTTCCACGCGCAAATGTGGAGATTATTGAGGCGTAAAGGACGAGGATGAACATATCTGTAAATAACGAATTTTTCCGGGCGATTTCATCTTTGCCTTCTATTTAGGCGACCCGAAATAGTCTATTAAGCCACTCAATATGAAAAACAACCACAAAGGCAATCCAGATCACGCTTTAATCACCACTGATGTTCAAATTGATAGAGGTATGCCCCGGGACAAGGTGATACAGCGCGTTCGGGAACACGCGCAGTCTTATCGGGCGGCGGCAAAGCACCTGAGGCAAGCGATAGACGCGCTTAACACCAAAGATTACCAGCGGGCAATCGGGGAATTTCAACAAGCATTACAACACAATCGGGAGTCCGCAGAAGGACATTTCTATCTCGGTTTGACATATTTTATGGTTGGAGAGTACGAAGAGGCATCGGCTTCATACAAACGAGCGATCGTCTGCGAACCAGGCGATCCAATGATACACCTCAATTTAGGAATTGTTTATCAATTGCAAGAACGATATGACGACGCAGTCGGGTCTTACCAACGATCGATTGCACTTTCACCGAATAACGCTGAAGTGTATTCTCGACTGGGTTCGGTTTACACAGCGCAAGGCAAGCGTCAGGAGGCTGTAGCAGCTTACAAGCAGGCGATCCGAATCAAACTCCTTACGGACACAAAAAACGAGACAGATTCTTGATATTCAAAACATTGGATGTGTTCGTCATTACTCCGGAATTTTGCACCATCCCCGTACCAAAAAATTGAGTTCAATAAAAGCAGGATTTTCGAACGTAATCCATTGAGCATGTATTTCGTGGTCGCCAGATGGGCAAAGTATCCTTTTTAGTCGTGGAACTGGGAACCTCTACGTAACTGGGTTGACCGGGGGAGGAGTCAAACTTCTTATCAGAAATGCACATTCGCCGGATTGGAAAACGCCTCGCGTCTGGCGGAGCGTAGCACCTGAGAACAAGCTGCAAACGACTTGGGGAGAGGTCAAAAAATTAACCCGTAGGTAGCCTTTTTTTGGGTGTCACTCGCCACAGGCTAACATCCCTGATCTCTTTCGTATGAGGTGCAGATGAGATCTATAGGGACGCCGTCTACTCTTCCTGCATAACCTCATCGAGAGAATCCAATTCCAATTTCTCCTCAAGGTCGGTTCTAATTTCGTCCAGCAGGGGAGCAACAGCTTCTGCGTTTAGTGTTGTATCTGGATTGTCCTCATTATTTTCCTTCGTCAAGCTATTTTCTAAATCGTAGTCGCCAAATTCAACCTCATCTTCGGGAAATAGGTCTGTCACCGGATCTTCGGGCGCCGCTATTTCTTGCAAAATTTGATGTGCCGAGGAATCGTCTGAATCACTTGTCGTGTCTTGGAGCGTATAACCAAAATCCCTTTTTAAAAATTCCATCATTGATGTTTCACTTTTGTCCATACCCTTACCTGTATTGTGCCATGGCAACGCCGGCTTCAACAACCGTGAGGGTCGGCTCTGCGCGCGGTTAGCGCCGATGAATTCGCCTTGTTTACCTATCACAATGATTCGTTGCGCATCCGATGAATCCGGACCTAGTATCAAACCCACCATCCATTGAATTGAGGCAGCGATGGTACTGAGAACCGGATGCAAGTTGCCGATTGCATCAATTTGGAGCAATCCCAACGCTAGTAACAAACTCAGGGTGAGAATACTGATTAACTTCAGGTTTGCCCGCTTCATCTAATAAACCTCCTTACAACAGGAAGACCACAAATCCTATTCTTCGGGTAAGACTTAAGCGTCATATTGAAACATTCGACCATTGCATCCAATATCACACACTCAGAGAAGCGTAGAGTTTGAAACTTGAGGCATACGAATTTCGTCGACAAGTTCCTGAATCTCGCGCGGCGGCGCGGGGGTCGCTAAAGAGACTATACCCGCCACCAAGAAATTCAGCATCATGCCGAGCGTCCCGATTTCCTCGGGCGATATGCCCAACCACCAGTGTTCTGCGGTGTTGTGTTCGGGCTGAATGAACTTAAAGTAAATTATGTAAGTTGCGGTAAAGGTGATGCCAACAATCATTCCGCTGATTGCGCCAAATTTGTTCATTCGTTTTGAAAAAATCCCCATGGTAATAGCGGGAAAGAATGATGCGGCAGCCAGCCCAAATGCGAAAGCAACCACCTGTGCGACGAAGCCGGGTGGATTCATTCCGAAGAACCCAGCAATACATACCGCGATTCCTGCTGCAATGCGCGCTGCTATCAACTCCCCTTTCTCACTGACGGTTGGAATGAGTTCTTTTCTCAATAGGTCGTGTGCAACTGATGTGGAGATTACTAGTAGTAGCCCTGCCGCGGTAGAGAGGGCAGCAGCCAATCCACCTGCTGCAACAAGACCAACAATCCAGTTCGGCAACTTGGCAATTTCGGGACTGGCAAGTACCATGATGTCTCGGTCTATTGTTAGTTCGTTTGTGATGGCCGATTTCGGTCCACGATATTGAATGATTCCGTTCTTGTTCTTGTCATCGAATTGGATTAGCCCCGTAGCTTCCCACTTCTTAAATCAGTCTGGAGTGTGTTCATAGTTTACATTTGACATCGTAGTCAGCAGATTTGTTCGGGCAAATGCTGCTATACAGCAGGAGCGGTCGCATAAAGAATCGCTATGAACAGCAACGCCCACCCTGCAGAGCTGCGCGCTGCGGCAACGCGCGGCACCGTGTAGAAACGCACGATAACATGCGGCAGACCTGCGGTGCCAATCATCAGTGCTGCGGTGATAAAGAAGACATCAATTTTAGCCTTTCGTCCATCGGTATATGCGTCGAAGCCGAGTTCATGACTCAATCCATTGAGTTTGTCGAGCAGGTATTCACCGGAACCGTCAGCAGTGTCCCGCCGATACCGATTTGAGGAACAATATTTCCTATCATCAGGAGGGAAATAAAAATCGCCGGTACAAGGTAGGCGAAGATTAACACACAATATTGCGCAACCTGTGTGTAGGTAATGCCCTTCATTCCGCCCAATACTGCGTAAAAGAACACGATGCTCATACCGATAAGCACCCCCATGTTGACATCAACGCTCAGAAACCGTGAAAAGACGATAGCGACAAATCGCGTAGTTTGCGAGTAATACCGGTCACCAACAAAGTCTGGAACGGTATACTTGCCAAACTTGCGCAGATAAGGCGCCAAGAGTAGTGCTAGTAAGACATACCCGCCTGTCCAACCCATGAGATAAACTGCGCCATCCCGTCCCATGAACGAGATAAGACCTGCCATTGAAATGAACGATGCTGCGCTCATCCAATCCGCCGCGGTCGCCATGCCGTTTAGGACGGGTGGCACATTGCTGCTTGCGACGTAGAATTCGCCGGTGGAACTAGCTTTCGACCTGATCGCCACGCCGATGTAGAGTGCAAACGATAGACCAACCATCACGAATGTCCAAGCCTGTACGTTCATGTTTACTCCCGATTGCTTTCTTCCACGCCGTGCTTTTTATCGAGGCGATTCATCAGATAAACATAGATGAAAATCAGCAAAACAAAAACATAAATTGACCCTTGTTGAGCCAGCCAAAATCCGAGGCGAAAACCACCTATTTTGATTCTATCCAGAAAGTCAACAAACAGAATTGCGCAGCCGTAGGACATAAGGAACCACACAGAAAGCAGAATACCGAGGTATTGTAGGTTCTTCCTCCAATATGCACGTCTTTTGTCCTTTGTCGTCATGTTAATCCCTCCTGATATGCGCAGAACATCCAAAACACGCAAAATATCCCATTTTCGATACGTAGCGACTTGAGTGAGCTAAGAAGAAATCACAAACATTTTATCACGCTATGGATATGTTATCAATCGTCAACAGGAGTTCAAGTGTGATATGGGGGTGTCAGTTTGGTTTCAACTGGGTCAGACGATGAGTTGCAGTTTGCTCTGCGAGCTCGCTTGTCAATAGACAAGGACAATCGGATAGGTAAGTTTAATTGGCAGGTATGAGAAAATTGTGGCACATTAAAGAAAAGGTGTGGAATTAGCTTGTTGACCTTTACACAAACTGAAAGCAGATAGGATTTTTTCAATCTACCATAATGGTAAAGGAGATGCAAAGCTCTGACAACTATTTCTCTGTTGGTCTAAATACCAAATTCAGACTAGCTTCTGGATCGAACACGCGCACAAAGCACCCCCTTAGCACAGAGGAGAGAACTCTCCGATGCAATCAGCAACGTGCGCAAACCATCTTTTTGCCAAAATACAGAGCCACTTAATATGATGGCGAAGCGGCTTGTCGCAGTCCACCTATCGCCTGCTTAGGATTGCCGCTGCGGAAAATTGCCGTGCCCGCCACCAAAATAGTTGCCCCACGGCTTCCTACTAATCGGGCGGTGTCGAGTGTTATGCCTCCGTCAACCTCAATCTCTGTCTTTTTATCCTGTGCACGGATAAGTTTCTGTAACCGATCTAGTTTTTCAAGGGTGCTCATCATAAATGATTGACCGCTAAAGCCTGGGTCAACGCTCATGGGCAGGACGAGATCCAGATCGGCAAGGTACGGTTCAACCGATGATATCGGCGTTGCAGGGCGGAGGGCAATGCCTGCCTGTATCCCATGGTTTTTAATCTGATCAATCGCTTTCTGAATTGGGAAATTGATTTCGAGATGAAACGTGATGAACCCCGCACCGGCATCCGCGAATACATCAATGTAATCTAGAGGATGCGTAACCATCAAGTGCACATCGAAAGGCAGATCGGTATAGCGTCTGATAGATTTGACAAGCTGCGGTCCCATCGTCAAATTAGGAGTGAAATGACCATCCATGACATCAAGGTGGATAATATCGGCGCCAGCCTCGACAACTTTGCAAACTTCCTCACCCATCCGGCTGAAATCCGCTGATAACATTGATGGGGCAATCTTAATTTTGTTTTCGGTCACCAAAGTTTTTTCCTCATGACTTCAATATTATCTTCATAAACAATCATCGTTGCTTCACCAACGACTTTATAAGGCTGTGAAATCGGAAATCCAGACTGGTAGTTTTTGTCAATCACTCTTTTTTTTCCACGGTCGTCTACCACAAAAATGGTGACGTGTTTGGAGGCGGTAGTTGTTGAGGACACTTCGTGCTTAATGACGACGAATTCCCCTTTTTCCCCCGGGCTTATAGGCGATCCGCTAACTACGAGATTAACAACCTGACCCACGGGAACTAGTGCACCGGCGTCCGGTTCGTGTCTGATAATCAACCCTTGATTGATTTCTGGATGCAGCGCGTAATTTTCTCTCCCAATTTTTAGGTGGTGTGATTCAAGCAAAGTACGAACTTCATCAAGCCCCACACGACGCAAATCTGGCATCCGCAAGATTTTTGGACGCGGACCTGAGCTCAATAGCAGATGCACAAATGTTCCGCGCTGATTGGTGGAGCCGGCTAGAGGCGTTTGCGCGATTGCCGTGTTGATTGTAGGATAGCGATCCGAATGGACGGTTGCGACGCGCCCTCGCGGAAATCCAGCGCTTTTGAGAATATTTTCCGCGTCCCCAAAGGACTTACCCACAACATCAGGTACTGAAATCCTTTCGCTGCCTACACTCACAGTCAGTCGAACCGGCTTGTTCCGTTTTACTTTGAAGTTCGCGAGGGGTTCTTGTTCGATTACATACCCTTCCGGAACCACATCGCTCGGCTTTTTCTCAAGTTCTGGATCGAGTTGTAACCCTGCGTTGTAGACAAGCTGAATTGCTTGTTCAGGGCTCTGATTTATCAGATTAGGAATAGCAACCTCGTCACCCCGGACGAGGCCAGGAATAACGACAAACAACAAAACCAATCCAACAAATACAAAAACAATGAGGCTAAGGAAGGCAACTTTGATAATCGCAATGAAAACGGCATTTCGGCTCATCATTAGAATAATTAAGCGACCGAAAAGGAAGTGCGATCGTTTTAGAAGCCTATCGCAGTCGCTATTCGTTCCTTTGAGATTGTACCTGCTTGTCGGTTAGAACTATCGCCCTCGCTATTCGCTCGGTTGATCCCTACGAAAAAATCGATCCCCAGTTTTCAAACGATGACCGTTGATAAAGTCGTAACCACTTATTTTATGTCTGTTTGCAGGTTGCACATGATTTAGCCGCACTGCTCGCCGCCCCGCAAATACAATGAGTTCCTTATCAGGGGTAATCTGAATTGTACCCGGGGGCAAATCTGATAAATTCGCATGATCGACAGGAGCACAGTCAATTATCTTCACTCGAAGGTTGTCTCCAAAATAGGTATATGCACTGGGCCAAATATCCGTACCACGCACTAAATTGCAAATTTCATCCGCGGATTTTTCCCAGTCGATTTGACCCACCTCTTTTGTCAATCGAGGAGCGTGTGTCGCTTCTGCGTGAATTTGGGGAGAGTGAGGCGGAGGAGCGCCTGAAGCACTTTCCAACGCTTGAATCAACAGCGGAGCGGCTAAATGCGCCAAGCGATTAGAGAGTGTTGAAGCTGCATCTTGAAGGTCAATTTTCACCCGCTCTTGTAGGATGATATCCCCTGTATCCGCCCCTTCATCAAGCAGCATAATTGTAACCCCTGTCTCTGTCTCACCATTGATTAATGCCCATTGAATTGGCGCAGCTCCTCGATATTTCGGAAGTAGAGACGGATGGGCGTTGATGCATCCACAAGATGGGATAGCTAACACGGATTTGGGCAGAATTTGACCGAATGCGGCAACTACGATGGCTGTTGGTTGAAGTGTTTTTAAAAAACGAATAAAATCGCGATGACGTACCTTCTCGGGTTGATAAACCGACAAGTCATGCTCGGAAGCAAAAATCTTGACGGGCGGTGGGTTGAGCCGCTTGCCTCTGCCGCTAGGTCGATCCGGTTGTGTCACGACGCCGAGGATATCGAAGTTTCGCGCGATCAGTTGTTCCAGGCTAGGGATAGCAAATTCGCCCGTTCCCATGAAGACGATTCTCATCGTTCAATAGCTCTGCCCATTCGGCTTTGTTCTTCAATATCCGCCCAATTATCGGATACGATTGTATGATGAGTGATTGGCTCAAATCCGAATTAGTTCAATAACAGTCTCTAACTGTCGTTGTGACCTTATTCGATGTCACTTTCAGGGTGGGCCTCCAGCAATTCCTGATCTTCAAGAATTAATCGGTCAATGAACAGGATTCCGTCGAGATGGTCGTTTTCATGCTGTACGACTCGTGCCATTAACCCGCTCGCTTCAAATTCGATTTCATCTGCATTCGGAAGCAGCCCCTTCACCGTAACATCTATGGCACGCCTCACAATTCCCCTGTAGCCGGGCAAACTCAAGCAACCTTCCTCCCCCAGCTCCTCACCCACTGCGTTTGTGATTACTGGATTAATCAGGGCGATTGGTGGAATATCGGGGTTATAGTGACTGATGTCGATGACAATGATCCTTTTCGACACGCCTACCTGTGGGGCAGCTAACCCAATTCCTTGAGCGGACCGCATCGTCTCAAACATATCCTGAATCAATTGCGGGAGATTGGCGGGAATCTGTTCGACGGGCGAGATTTTCTCACGTAAAATAGGCGTATTCTCACCAACCTGAATTTCCAAAATTGCCATAGCTTGATACGTAGCCTATAGGCCGAAAGCCATATCCAATTGATTTTTACACTATCGGTTATTAATCGGCGAAGCGGCTAGAATTGAATGAGAACTAATGGAACAAAAAGACCTTGCGAATCTTCTAACTCCCATTCCGGTGCACTAACTTTTTTCGCGGGCGGTGCGGTCGGTGGAGACGTTGGAATAAGCTGTTCTGACAAGTTTTCATCGTGTGTATGAAGCCAATCCCAGAACCCAATGAAGAGAGCGAATGACATGGCGGATATACCCATAATTTTAAAATCTGCACTGTCAAGCTCAGGAGCAACTTGTTTTTGCCGAATCATTTCAACGCCTCGCACAGCGAGAAAGCTATGAATCGCTGTGAATGGTAGTGAAACGAGCGTCACAATCTCGAATCGGCGCAACGCACTCTCTTGATAGACTTCTCTTTGCGAGGCACTGCTTTGTCTTGTGCGGGTGGACGGCTTTGCGTCCGAAGGATATTGAGATTGGGCATCGGAATGTCCTGCCAATATCAACGAAATTATCAGAACAGGCAGCAGTTTAATTTTCACTTTGTTTGCCGGCATCGTAATCTCCTCGATGATGGAGCAGGTGAATCATGAGCATTGCTGCCCCGATACAGACAGATACATCTGCAAGGTTAAAGGTTGGCCACCAAAAATCCGGCAGCAATCGAAACCGAAGGAAATCTGTGACTTCGCCATGACGAATTCGATCCATGAAATTACCGAGTGCCCCGCCTAGTAGAACGCTGAGGGCAATTCTCATCCATAAACTGTGCAGGTATTGTTTGTAATAGACAAAAATAAAGCCGATAGCGGCGATGGTGATAATCGTGAGCATCAAGTTTTGCCCACGCATCAATCCGAAGGCAGCGCCGGTGTTTGTGGTATAGCTAAGTTCAAATATCCCATCAACGATAACAATAACTGGCGGCACGCGAGGTGCGATGTTTTCCTGGATGAACCACTTTGTCAACTGATCTGCGAAGAGGACGAGAGAGGTAATTCCGAGTAAGGGAATAAAAGGTTTGATTATGTTTCTCAGCATCGGCAACTTTCCCTATGCACGATATGGATGAGGCTCTATTTATTGCACCATGCCAACCTTCATCGAAGTTGCGAACAAACCGTTATCAAAATCAACTGCCCCGCATTGCGTGAATCGTGTCGAGAGAATATGCCACATAGGGAACCTCCAATAGTTCCGCCAATGGACCGAACGCACCCGCTTCTTCTGCTTGATTGACCATTTGCTCGTGCGCTTCAGCGGATTCCCATTGCTCTATCTCAAAGATACGATGTTTTTGATCTTGAAGCAGTGAAACGCTCTTACAACCTGCGTCGAGCAAGTAAGGTTGGAAATCGGTCAAAAAGTCTAGAAGCGCATCAAATTTGTCCGACTTAGCTTGGTAGCTGACGATTACCGTAAAACTCATCATGATTCTCCATATGCGCAGCAGATCGGAAAAACGGCTTCAGTCGACAACCCGAGATAGAATTCAATTATGGTGTAACCCTGTGTTTCCTAGGGACCAGCAATCCTTCTAAATTCTAATCTCTCTTTAATAGGTAGCGCGGAGCGTTATTTTTGAATCGATCTCAAGTATTAAAATGCTGCGATTACGAAATTTTGTAGTACGGTCAACAGAAGAATTAGAACGATTGGCGAGATGTCGAAGGGGACATTTCCCATTAGCGGTCTGAGCATCTGGCGGATTGGATTTAGAAGTGGATCTACCCATTTCCCCGTTGTCCAATAGAATTTCCGAATCGTCATATTCGGGCTGCCAAGATTAACCAACCAAGACAACATCACATTGGCAACCACAATTAAGGTATAGATCCCAATCAATTTGCTCAATATCAAACCCATAGTAAAGGTTCCTTATTGATAGTATTTAATTTGCAAGTGCCTCTGCACGTTTGGTAGCTGCAAGCACCGCATCAGCGATAATTGCTCGTAAACATCCACGTTCGAGTTCGTACAGTCCGGCTGCCGTTGTCCCTCCGGGAGTGGTCACAAGGTTTTTCAGCACCGCGGGATGTTCCTCACTTTGCTCCAGCATCTTGCTCGCCCCAAGCACAGTTTGAACTGCAAGTTGATATGCATCCGAGCGGGATAGTCCAACTTGCACTCCCGCGTCAGCGAGCGCTTCAATAAAGAGGAAGACGAATGCTGGCCCACTGCCACTCAAACCTGTCACAGCGTTAAGATATGCATCTTCCCTAACAAACGACTTGCCTACAGTATTAAAAATAGCTTGCGTCAGATCAAGATGGTCGCCTGTAGCAGCGTTACCCCCAGCGATTACCGAGACCGCAGCGCCAACAGATATGGTGATATTTGGCATCACCCGAACAATTGCGACAGGAGGAGAAAAATAGGATTCCAATTTGGCAATTGGCACGCCTGCTGCAATAGAGATAAGCCATTGGTGAGGCTGGACTGAAGCTGCGATTTCCGGAAAAGTATCCGGCACATTGTTCGGCTTGGCTGCATATAAAATGCAGTCAACGTTTTCCACAAGTTGAGAGATGGTATTTGTGCGATTAACACCCACTTCTTCACACAACTGATCGACGGGGGGTTTGTAGATATCCGTAATCCAGATTTGCTCGGGTGGGAGTAAATCGTCTACCACTCCTCTAATAATCGCACTTCCCATGTTACCAACACCTATGGCGCCCAATCGAAGTGTCCTATCCAAAGTCTATGCTCCTTTTCTACTCCCGTTTGCCGAAGATTGCTGTGCCGATTCGGATAAGATTTGCGCCCTCCTCAACGGCAACTTCAAAATCGTTAGTCATACCCATCGAAAGATACTCCATCTCAACCCCCGCAAACTGCTGCGCCTGAATTTTTTCCCGCAGTCGGTTCATCAACGCAAATGAAGGGCGCACCGCATCTACACTAGGAGTAAACGGTCCAATTGTCATTAGTCCTTTTATTTGAACATAAATATAATTTAGGGCGTTTTCGATGAAATTGAGAGTCTGTTCCGGTTGAACACCATACTTACTCGATTCACCAGACGTGTTGACCTGAATCAACACGTCGGTCTGGCGATTCAACTGGGCGGATCGACGATTGATTTCAGCAAGTAGCCGCTGGCTATCCACCGAGTGAATTAAATCGAAAATCTGTAATGCTCCCTTGACCTTGTTTGTTTGTAGATGCCCAACGAAATGCCACTTTACCCGACGGTCAATCTGATCATATTTGGTTCTAGCTTCTTGAAGTTGATTTTCCGCAATCTCTGAGACACCGGCTTCAATTGCTTCTAAAATGAGAGAAGCTGGCATGGTTTTGGACACGGCAACAATGCGTACCGCTCCTGGATCACGTCCAGTGCGTTTAGCTGCGGCAGCGACTCGATCTTGGACTTGCAATAAATTTTCACGTATGGAAGCCAAAAGTTCCCTATTCCTTTGACTACAGTGCCTTAATGTTGTCAGTTGGATTTATTCCCACAGAAATCTTACACCCATTGATCGTGGATGGTTCAAGCGAACGGATAGTGAGTGCGATAGTCTTAACCGACAGAACTATCGCCCTCCCTATTCGGTCGGTTGATCCTGTCGATCCATGGCGTGAAATGCCTGTTCCGCAATTGTCGAAGGGGGTCAATCAGAAGACTCTTCATCGGGCAGGGAAGGTAAAATATAAAGGATACGTTGACAGCTTCCACATCGGATAATCTGTTCATTCTTACGAGCCTGCTGCAGCGTCTGAGGCGGAATCCTGAGATGACAACTGCTGCACGTATTGTCCACGACCAACGAAATTAGCCCTGTGCCTTGGCGTTTGAACCACTCCAGATAACGATTTATTAAATCGGGATGAATCTTCGGTTGAAAATTAATACACTTTTCTTGATAGCCTGCAATTTGTGCTTTGAGCGCGTTAGTTTCCTTTTCATATTGGGATTTCTGCTCATCATTCTTTGCTTGCTCACTATCAAATGCCTTTTGTTGTTGATTCAGTTCCTCTTTGAGTTGGTCAATAAGTAGCATGCTTTCTAAAATCTCATCTTCAATCTCTGCTTCTTTTCCCATGATAAAACTAATCTCTTGATCCACCGCCTGGTATTCTTTGTTTGTCTTTACTTCCCGCAATCGCGCTTGAGATTTCCGGCGCTGTTCTTGCTGCATCTCAAGTGCCCCCGCTTTTGAGCGTTGCTCTTTTTCTGCGTCCGTCAACTGCTTTTGCTTTTCTTCCAATTTCTGCTGATATATTTGAAAACTCGCCTCCAACCTTTTAATCTTGATTGGAACGGACTTCAATTTACCCTGAACTGCCAGAATTTCGGTGTCGGTTTGCTGCAGTTCATATAAAAGAGGCAACTGTTCCTGTAGGTCAAAATTAAGCATAACTTTCCGGCTCGCCTTCCACGAGAAAAGCGAGAAAGATTCCCAACTGATAGAGTCCGATAAGTGGAATTGCCATTAAAAGCATTGACGCCGGATCCGCCGGCGTTAACATAGCGGACATTACAAGGATACCGAGAAACGCATAGTTTTGTCGTTCCCGAAAGCCTTGAGAATTAATCACGCCAATCCACGACAGAAACGCCATGACAATCGGAAGTTCGAACGCTATGCCGAACCCGATTAATAAGCGCGTAAGAAAATTCACATATCTGTCCAACTCCCACAAGTTCTTATATTCTTTGAAGAGCTTTGCGGAAAATTCCAATACGACTGGTGCCACGATAATATAGGCGAAAACCGCTCCAACAACGAAGAAGAACACAATGACCAAAAAAAGGGGGAGTGCATACCTTTTCTCCCGACGTGTCAACGCGGGGAAGATAAACGACCAAAACTGATACAGCACCACCGGCGAAGCAAACAGAAAGCCAAAGGTAAAGCTGATTTTGATGTAAGCCATTATGCCTTCGACAACTCCGCCCTTAATGATTTCTGCGTTAACGGTTGAACCACTGGCTCTCAGAACAATTGAGAGAAACCCGATGATTGATGCTTCAGAGGCGCCGGCCCAATCTATGAATGTTGCCAATAACGCGTTGATTGGCATATTCAATGGGAACATCAAGATTTTAGCGTAAGAATTGTGAAACGATAGGCTTGCTACCACGGATATACCAATCGCAATCGCAGATATGATAATCCGCCGCCGGAGCTCCTCAAGATGCTCCCAGAAGGTCATCGACCTATCGCCGTCCGATGCCATTTCCCTTCACCGCTAAACTGCCTTGTCTGTCCGTTTGGTTGAATTGGTGTCTTCTTCTTCCACCGATTTAGCCAAGTCGTTGTGAATTTCTTTTCCGGCACTCTTGAATTCTCGAATTGCTTTCCCAAGCGAGCGTCCCATTTCCGGCAATCGCTTCGGCCCAAAGATGACAAGGATGGCCAATAGAATCAAGAGAATTTCCCATCCACCTAAAGCCCCAGGCATTTGTGATTTCCTCCTACATAGAGATTATAAACCTGAGCAGGTACACACTTTCACACCCTGCAGATTGTTCAAGCAAATAACAGCATTATTATACTTCAAGATCTAAGGAATTGCAATCGCTTTGTCAAAATTCAAGAGGACAATCTTGATTGAAACCTAAACTTCCATATATGGTAACTCCTACACACCTTCCTGATTTCATTCTACCCCTGATGTCTGCTCGTAGAGATTCACATCTTGAAAAACCCTGCTTCTCCCTTCGATTCCTGTATTTGACTTCTGTGTAAAGATTACGGAAATTTCTTCATGAGAATGTAAACGTATATTTTATTATCAGTCTGTTTCCGTTTCAGACAACTCCACAAATACGTTTCGCGCGACTTCACGACCAATATGGTGTTCAAATCCGTCAATCTTCAGACATAATGGCCCATTAAAAGGCGCCTTAGTCACAACTTGGACAGGAGTCCCTGGCACCAGCCCCAAACCGGCAAGATAGCGCAGCATCTCAGGGAGGTCATCATTAACCTGTCGCACCGTGACGTAACTCCCTGAATCAATTTCCGCCAGAATTTCGTAAGACGCTTCCTTGAGATTTCCATCCTTTGTTGGGATGGTGTGTCCGTGTGGGTCTATCGTCGGATGACCCAACGCTTCCGCCATCTTTTCCTCAAATTCCTCTGAGATGACATGTTCCAGTTTATCCGCCTCATGATGTACCTTATCCCAAGTGAATCCCATGATTTCAACAAGATAAAGTTCTAGCAATCGGTGGTGGCGAATGACTTCTTGAGCGATTTTCTTCCCACCTTCTGTCAACTTAACGCCGTGATAGGAGTTATGGTTGAGTAGTTCCAACGATGCCAACTTTCTAATCATGCCTGTGACAGATGCGGCTGAGACGTCCATATGCTGGGCAATGACGGAGGTGTGCACTTTCGCGTCTTCTCCTTTTTGTAGGAGATAGATTGCCTTCAGATAATCTTCCATCGCATGAGTTATCATTACTTAACCGTCCAAATAATACCGACTAGTCATATTTAGGCATGCCTAAGTTTTAATTGGAATATGGTAATACGTTCCTCTAGAGGCTGTCAAGCCAATTTTTGTGTTTATCGTCAAGAAGGTATTGTGTCATTTAGCATCAAGGCGCCACCGTTTAGTCCTGATACTTGTTGCGCAGGATGCGCCGCATAACCTTGTTGGAAGCGGTTCGAGGCAGGGAATCGACGATGACGATGTCGTGAATCTTGAAGAGGGGATTTAGATGCTGCCGTATCGCCATCTGCAAAGCGGACTTCAGCGGTTCTCTCTCCATGTTAGCATATTCCAATAGGACAGTGTAAATCACCAATTTACTAGGTCCCCCGCCCGGGGGAGATACCGCAATAGCAGCAGTTTCCTGAATGCCGTCCACTAAATTGAGAGTCTGTTCAATTTCGGCCGGGCTCACTTTGATTCCCCCGAGATTCATCGTGTCGTCCACTCTGCCATGAATGCAAAAGTAGTTACCGCTCAAACGCTCAACCTGATCGCCGTGACGCCGCAGTGGCACATCGGCTTTATCGGGCGGCATTTTGGGGGTTCCCTCAAAATACACCTCGTAATGATCTCGGTTTAATAGTGTAGTGGAAAGCCCGACTGACGGCGATGTCAGAAAGACCTCGCCATTGTCGCACGGTTGACCGCCTTCATCAAGGATTAAAAAATCTAAACCCAAGGTAGGCGTCGTAAACGTCGCTGGTGCGGCTGGCTGCACCAATGTCCCCGTGATGTAACCGCCGCCAATCTCCGTGCCGCCACAGTACTCGATGACCGGGCGATATCCTGCGAGGGACATCAAAAAGAGCATGTCTTCAGGGTTTGAACACTCGCCGGTTGAACTGTATGCTTTGATTGACGTCCAGTCAAACCCTTGCATACATCCAGTATTTTTCCATGTCCTCACGAGACTAGGAACTACGCCGAGCATGTTCACACGAGCATCCTGAACAAACTCACCAAAACCTCTACCGGTCGGTGCGCCATAATAGAGCCCAATGGTCGCCCGATTGATTAAACCGGCATAGATTAACCATGGCCCCATCATCCATCCGATAGATGTCGGCCAGGCTAAAACGTCGCTTGGTTGAATGTCCTGATGCAAACACCCGTCTGCGGCACATTTGATGGGTGTAGTCTGCGTCCAAGGAATCGCTTTGGGCTCTCCGGTCGTGCCTGAAGAGAACAGGATATTCGTGTGATTTTCTGGCTGACACGATACCGCATCGAACTGATCGTTCTCATTGAGGAACTTCTCCCAGGTCAAATCACCGTCCCGCAATTGAATAGTGCAAGAAGGCTGCCCACCCTCACTGGTCAGGACAATCGCTTTTGGAGCGTTTGCGGAAACAACTTTGGCGTATAATGGCAGTTGTTTTTGAGCGCGAACAATATAATCGTGTGTGAAAATCGCTTTGGCATTTCCAAGCTGCAGACGGATGGCAATCTCATCCGGCGCGAAGCTGTCGGCGATGGAGACGACGACCATTCCGGCTGTGACAATCCCGAGGTAAATTGCCACGGATTCTGCAGTCATTGGCATGTTAACTGCGATGGCGTCTCCGGGACAGAATCCGGCGCTCACCAATCCATTTGCGACTCGGTTCGTAAGTAAACGAAGTTCCCTATAGGTTACGGTTGAAATCGCCCCGTATTCGGGTTGAAAGACAATCGCAGGCGCATCGTCCGGTGCATTAAAACAACTCTCGGCAATATTAAGCTGCGCATCTACAAGCCAATGGGGCAACGTTACACCGTTGGAAAGATCGACAACCCTGCTGAACTCCCGTTTGAATCGAATCCCTAGTCTTTGAATCATAAAATCCCAGAAGTCAGGGCGATGTTGTACTGACCACGCATAAAGGTCTTCGTACGAATTCAGGTTCAACGCGCGCATGGCATGGGCGAGATTCGTGGATTGGATTTGGTCTTTTGAAGGGAACCAGGCTGGCGGAGGACCCTGCGCCACATCCCAATCGGCAAAGATTGTTTCGTGCAGCAGCTTGTGGAGTGCAAACGGCTGTTCCGGGGTGAGGATTTTCTGAGTAATCTCGACCCAGCTAGCCGATGCCGGAAGTGTAGATTGCAACTGATTCACACGCGACAGTATATCCGCTGCCGCATTTTCTTCCAGACCGGTTTCGATTAACCTTTGAAGGGAGAGTTCCATTAGGAATTGATTAGTTTCAATATGCCGACGATGAAACTGTCACCGATGCCGCAATTTTTCAAGAATCGAACGGGACGATTTCGCATCGTCGTACAGATTTATGCAATGCGTCGCAGATGCGCATGGTGTTGACGGCTTCAGTTGGCAAGCCGCAATTAAATTGTCCGGACTGAGCCCATTCCGAAAACCGCTCAATCATCCGCACCTCCTGAATACAAGGCTCAATTTTGTGATCGGCGGCTTTGCCTTGCGTGTCGTGCACCCAGAATCGGGATGACTCCTCTTTCCAAGGGACTACAAAATCGTCGCATATCAAGGAGGCTTGGGTTCCTGCGATCTCAAACCACTTGCGATTCACTGTATCGAAACCGCAATCAAACGAAGCTGTCCGTTTGTCCCGAAACCAGAGGGTGCCGGACAGATTAAAATCCACGTCACGGTAATTGCGTGCGGTGGCGAAGACCTGCACAGGGAGATCGCCAAAAGCCCAGAGAATCGCGCGGATACAGTAATAACCTAGATCGCTCAGACAGCCACAGGCAAACTCTTTTTTCAACCGTATATTCTCTTCGGGAATTATATCCCAGTTAAAAGTGAACGCCGCTGTCACCCGACGCATCCGACCTAAAGTGCCGTTGTCTATAATCTGCTTCATCGCAAAGGTACGTTCGTGGTGCATCCACATAACACCGTCCATCAACTGGACATTGTGCGTTCGGCAGGCATGGACCATTGCAACCGCTTCTTCTGCGTTTGCGGCAAGCGGTTTCTCGCACAGCACGTGTTTGCCGTGTTCAGCCGCTTTGATGGTCCATTCAGCGTGCATTGATGGCGGCAGCGGAATGTAAACCGCGTCAATTTCCGTATCCTCGATCAGTGCATTGTAGTTTCCGTAAACTCGGTCAACCCCATGCTCAGACGCCCACTCGTTAGCGCGTTCATCCGTCCGACTAGCGATCGCCACTAGTTCAGCGTTTTCTGCCAAGCGTATCGCGCGACTCACCTTATTCGCGATCTTTGCAGTACCCAATATGCCCCAACGCACCTTCTGTTTCGGCGTGACAATCATGATTTGCCTGTTTTCTGTTTAATTTTAACCTCACTCTGGCTGCGCAAGTACACAAAACACCGTACGGCACACCATAACACGCTCAACCATCGAATTCAAGCAAAATACGAGCCGAAGGCACGCTCGTCCTCAGCTCTTTAAGTAACCTTGTTTCTGGCTTCCAGAACCTTCGAAACGACAGTTTCGACATCGTCTTCATCGACAAATGGAGATAGGATGAATGACTTTAACGCAACAATCGGTTCACCGTATTTAGTTCGCCGATAGCAATCGGTGGTGGAGATGAAAATACCGCGCCCCGCCATCGCCTCCGAATGCACATATTGAAAGATGTTTCGGTTGTAGTCGTTGTGCGAGAGTAAGCTGTCGCGATAGCCGGCATCCTCAAATTCTTGTCGCTTGATTAAAAAGGTATCGACACCAATTGGGTAGGCGCGAAAGAGCGTGACGGTTCCGAAATTATCTCGGTTCAGTATGGTTGTGCCTTCGTGCCCTTCCAGATGTTCCCGCAGGAGTTGCGTCATTTCAACGATGTGTCCGATGATGACTCGCAAACCTTGCTCTCCAAACAAACGGAAATTAGCGATGGCAGCGAGTACCCCCGTCCCAGCTCTAGATGTTTCAAGGGTGAACATTCCGGGTCGATAGTCGCCAAAATGGTAGAGATATGGCATCTGTTCCGGCTGCCGTGTGATCAGTTCCAAATCTGCTTGATCTTTGACGAGGACGAGACTCGCAATATAAGGCGTAAAGCCGGTTTTGTGAAAGTCAATTCCAACGGAATCCGCCAAGGACAAATGACAGATTCGCCGGCATGCCCCTGCCAGTGCGCGGATAGTCCGCGGGCGAAACCCTAAAGCGTTCTTCTCAAAATCGTAGTCGTTGAACACTGACCACGCCCACCCAATTACTGCATCTGCGTGAATGTGCGGCTGGTAGTCAAGCTGGAAATCTTCAACGAGCGTGTCTCGTAACGCCGCAATACCCTGCAAATCGTCCAACCCAAATGCATCGGTGGTACCCAAGGTTGCGATGATAGCGGCAATCTTTTTCCCGTTCGCTAGTGCAGTCCGAGCTTCTCGCTCAAGCTGTGCGAGATCGATTTCGTTTTCGAAGGTTGTCGGAATCGTAATCAGATTGTTCGTTCCGATTCCGAGCCATCCAGCAATGTTAGCGGCACAATAGTGGCCCGCATCGGATACAAACACGACAGCATTTTCAGGTACGCCTTTACGTATTGTTCCCGGACAAGCCTTTTCCAAACCAAGCTTCACCCCGTAGAGTGTCGTTCCGGTGCCACCAAAGGTAAACGTGCCGCTCGACTGTTCCGGGTCATATCCAATCAATCGCGAGGTCATGGCGATTGCCTCAACTTCAGCCAATGCAACGAGGCGGCTATATTCATCCCAAGAGAGATTCGGATTGTACAGGGAAGCGAGGAGTACCCCAATCAGGCTTGGAATCGTCGGCGGAGGAATGACGTTCTGCTGCGTACGAGGGTGTCCAAAGATGGTCATTCCTCGGAGATAGCTCACGAGGTCAGTCGTGACATCCTCGACGGAGGACATTCCATCCGGTAGCGTCGCCCCCTTTGCTTTCTCGAAATCACCGGTAACGACGCTGCCGAGCATCGGCAGGTGCGTCTTCAGGGCATCAACCTGATCCAAGGCGCGCATAATGGAATGCACGAAATACGAGTTGTGGATGGGGTGCGATACCGGTTGAGGAAAGGCGAGCCGAATTTTATCTAAGATGTCGCGGTATGCCATGTCTTTTCTCCATCTCCATTGCAGATGTTGTCGCCTATTGTTCAATTGGTACAACGCTCAAGCTGTTGCACTGTCGAGTTCGGCGAATGCGAAAGATGCGCATACACGGGTTGCCTAATCGTTAGGGCTTACGCAAAGGACCTGCCAGTCAAGTATTGGCTAGATTGCCACTCGGATATGATAGCATATCCACCACCTGCCTTCAACAGATATTGTCAGGGGACAGCACAACCATGAAAGGTGTTCTTACTGTGGGCGATTTACCATCCCCAACCGTTCAGTTTCGGGAGAGGTTTCCAATAAACGGTGTGAGTTTGGAATTTGGAGGTCAACTGGCCAACCCAAAATATGCTGCCACCAGTGGTGAGGAAGTTAGTAGAAGGGAAGTGAATCCGCGTGATGTGCACACCAGACTGTATGGAAGGGCGACTTTGCGGCACTGGCTACGGGAAACAGTGCCCGCAACCAAGTTGTGGGAAGGCAAACCCATCGCGATGCGCTAGAATTTCGCTTTAATCTGTATTCGAGTCTTATGCTGGTGGGGATTTGATCCGGCTGAAATTATCTTCTTAGCGATGAAATACAACACTTCCACGCTGATATTTTTCTCGACTGGCAAGGCAAATTTCAGTTCATGCCCGTGCGTATTCGGATTGAATATATCCGCATTGTTATAGTTCGATATCATTGATTCTTGTTCAACCCAAACATAATGGTAAAGTGCACGCAGTTTGTGTAAGCGGAGTATCGGGCCAACTCCAAACTCAAACCAGTACGCGGTATCATGCAAATCCGCCAATTGGTTCTGTGCATACGCAGTGAGAGCCCATGCCGGCATGGATTCGATTTCAAATTCGTATTTCGCAAGCCCCTCAAGAATCCTGAATCCAACTGGATAGACTGACGTCCCTGTACCTACGCCGATCCGTGCATTGGTGTCCCCACCGGCTAATCTGCCATCTTCAACCGCTTGGGCGATGTTGCCCTCATTCCGATATTCATAGAGCGTTGCACCGAACGACAATCCCTTGAGTTGAAATCCCTTCAAAAACAGTTGTCCGGCAAATAGATTGGTATCCGGTTCACCTTCTGTCTCCGCCAGAATGAATTGCCCTAGATTTGCTTGTACCTGAGAAATAAAGCCTAGCTCGTTTATTCGGAACTGTTGGGCTGCACCTTCAAACTGCACGTCGTTGTGAAAAACCAGCTCAATATGTTCAAACGGGTTGGCAAATTTGCCCACTGTAATCGTCAGTAAGGAATTTGGCGAATATCGGAGAAAGAGTCGATCGAGGTTGAAACTCTTCTTCGAGAAATAATCGTCCAGATCCACATTGCCTGTGGTTGGGTCATCCGTCGCACCTGTGACCATTCTGAAACCGAGATTCACGTGTGGATGAATTGGAAAGTTCCCGCCCATACGAAATCTTACACGATACCGATAGCGAGTCGAAGTCCCAGCTAGAAAGATGCTCTCTTGTCGGAATCTTGCATCGGCAAAGAAGTATTCACCCCAAATCTGCTGCGCTAGTTGAGGTACCTCTTTAGCTGCTAGTGCTCCGTTTCCGAGAACAGTCGATACGTGCGCTTTATGATTTCCGAATTCGAAAATGGTATCAGCAGAGGCGACCTGAAGCAGTAGGACATTAAGAAATACGATAATGTGGACGTTAACCCTGAGTCTCTCCATCTTTAGCGTCTCTGCGAGGTCGGATGGTCAATGATTTGACGCAACTGTCCACAGCTGTAGGTTGGGTTGAGCTGGTAAAACAAACACCTAACTCAAAGTAAGCCAGAGTGCGGCTTGTCAACGATACTGTTGCACAGATAGACAGAACGAAGCCCTACACCCTATCAGCGGGTTAATCATGAAGCGTTGAGTTTCACTACGTTCAACCCAATCTAGGGTTTAAGTATTATTATGCCTCCACATCGCTTTTTGCATGTGCGACAGGCGGCTAGCCCGTCATTGCTTGTTAGTACGTGCTAACCGATCGCCGAGCTCGAGTACCCACCGCATGGCGGTCAGCATCCCGCCGGGGTCTGCTAGTCCCCGCCCAGCAATGTCGAACGCGGTGCCGTGGTCGGGCGAAGTCCGAACATACGGCAGACCGAGCGTCACATTTGCCGAGGAACGCGGCGCGATGAGTTTAATCGGGATTAAGCCCTGATCGTGATAAGGCGCGAGGACGACATCAAATTCGCCCGATTGTGCGCGCACATATGCGCTGTCGGCGGGAATTGGTCCCGAAACGGAGACGCCCTCCGCGGCGCAATCGCCAATAGCCGGCGCGAGAACATCCCGGTCCTCGGTTCCGAACATACCGCTTTCACCCGCATGAGGGTTGACTGCCGCTACGGCAATCCTCGGTCGGGGAAATGCGAACCGGCGGAACTCCGCGTCAATGAGCCGAATCAGGTTCCGGTAAACCGCTTGAGATAGAGACCCGATTGCGTCTACCACCGACAGGTGAGTTGTCGCCAGGACCACCTTGAAGGTCTCGGTAAAGAATGACATCGCTACCTGCTGTACACCTGCGTCCCGTTTGAGAAACTCAGTGTGACCGGAAAACCCGTTCCCGACGGCTGCCTTGCTCAGCGGCGCGGTCACGATGGCGTCAATGTCACCAGACCGGGCATCTCGGCTTGCGGCTTGAAGAGCGATTAGTGCACGTTGTCCGCTCTGCGCCGAGACATCTCCCCAACCGGTCGCGAGCCCATCGCCAGTTAATTGAAGCCAAAGGCAACCCGGAGTGGCACGGGTGTTATCCTTAAGGATAGCCCACGGCAACTCAGGGGCAAACCGATTTATGTTTTGCTTGAAGTCGGCAGCATTGGTGTAAAGAATCCACTCAGCGTGGGACAGCAGCGGCGGCAGCGCTCGAAGAACGACTTCCAGTCCAATTCCAGCGGGGTCACCACCAGTAATTCCAATTTTCATACATGTAGTAACAGTTGACGTGCGATTGATACACCTCTGTTCGTTGGCTAAATCTGCGGGTAATCAGTGTAGCAATGCTATTTTCCTGCGGCATATGCCGCGTTTTCATCCGGATTGCTATGCCATAAGCATCTGGCTCTCTCGTGCTGAACGTGTTTAATCGGACCGTTCAACCCAACGTACGTGCTAATATTACAGTGTTTGAGCCCAAAATTCAAGATTTTTCTGAAAGGCGTGAAGTCGGGATTCGCCCAAACTGTTTCACGAAAAACAAGATGGCGCCGGAGATTTTATAACTCGGTAATGTGTTCACCTCATGAACGCAACTGTCCAGAAATTGAACGGCGAAAGAGCCTCTGAAAGACAAAATCGGTGAGAAATCTGTGTATAGCTGTGTTTCTCGACTTAAACCCCTTTGGCATGAGGATTGCTATGCCATATTGACACGAAATTTCATAATTCAGCAATCTAGAAAACGTGTTGGAAGGAAAGCAATTGATGACAATTAGTCGAAAACAGCTATGGGTAAGTTTGAGTTTCTTTCTTATCAGTACCAATTTCGCTTTTTCTAGGGCAGACGCGGCGGAATCGAACCCCATTCAGTTGGAGGAAATAACTGTCATAACCCGCGTCCCAAAAGACACCTTCCGGACGCCGAACGCGGTTTCGGTCATTGACCGAGTGCAAATCGAGCGTATCAACGCGGACATCACGCCCCGTATACTACGCGAAACCGTGGGGGTCTGGGCGCAGCAAACGACATCCGGACAAGGTTCGCCGCAACTTCGTGGACTCACGGGCTATCAAGTTTTTCTTTCGATAGATGGCGTCCGGCTCAATAACTCCACCTTCCGTTCCGGTCCGAATCAGTATTTGGGGACAATTAGCCCGGATAGCCTTGATCGAATAGAAGTGTTGCGTGGTTCCGGGTCGATGTTGTACGGCAGCGGCGCCATGGGCGGTGTCATCAGCATGTTCTCCAAAGACTTAATTCTCGACAACGCAACGGAGACATGGAACGTCCAGTCCCGCGCCTTCGGCCGATTCGCGTCGGGAACTTCAGAGCGACTCGGACGGCTTGAGGTGACGGGAAGCCGAAAGAGACTCGGATTTTCAGTTGGTGCGTCCGCCAGACGGTTCGGCGACATCAATCCAGGCAGCGGCTACGACCTGCACTACAAGAACCGCAAATTTGAGATTGTCACCGAAAAACCATCAGGGGTAGAAGTCTTTGAAGGTCCGCCCGAAGATGTCCCCGACCATTGGCTGATTGAAACTGAAACCCCGCTTGATTGGAGTGCTTACGATGGCAATGCTAAACTCGCATACCAACTCAACGACACCAGCACGGTCAATCTCGCCTACCAACTCTGGCGTCAGCCGAAAACCCCGCGCTATGACAAGATTGCACCGCGGGAGTTCGATGAGTTCTTATTCGAACCCCAACACCGGGACCTACTCTATGCGACCTATCTGTCTGAACCATCCGACTCTGCGCTTGACCAACTTCGATTCGCCGTATCATTTCACCGCCAGAAAGAAGGACGAAATGAACTCAAGCGCGATGCAACGGAACGGCGCGAGCGGTTCGATACCGTCAACACATTTGGTCTCAGCGCACAGGCGACCAATTCATCTCTGCCGATGCAGCATGTTGTCGCAGGCGGCGAATTCTACTTCGATACGCTGTCGGGCCAAACGGTCAAAACTGACATCACGACCGGGGCTGAGACGGTAGACAGCACAAAAGGACGGTTTATCGACGGTTCTCGCTTCTGGGATGCGAACCTTTACGTCCAAGATGAAATCGAACTGCACGACCGCGTCGAACTGACGCTCGGCGGACGATATACGCACTATAACACGCAAGCCGACCTTTCGGTGCGTTCCGATCAGTTTGGCGATTTCAACGAATCCGGGAACGCATTGACTGGCAGTGCAGGCGTCGTCGCGGGAATCACAGACGGATTGAACGTCGTTGGCAATTTCGCCACATCGTTCCGCGCACCCTCGTTGAATGACACGACCGCTGTCGAAGTCACTAATGAAGGCATCGACTCCCCTTCTCCCGACCTCGAATCGGAAACGGGGTGGACAGCAGAGGTCGGAATTAAAGCGCGCTATCAGGAGTTTGTCGGTTCGCTCACGCTTTTTCACAGTCGCATCAACGATTTGGTCACCCGTGTTCTAGCCGAGGACGCCTACGCTGGGAAGGCGCTTCCAAGCCTGATTACGGAAATCCAGCGAAACAATCCGGGCATTGATGTCTATGTGTTTGACAACGTTGATGAAGTGCAGATTCAAGGCATCGAGTTTGCTGGAATGGTCCCCATTCAATACGGTTGGTCGGTTTACGGAAACGCGATGTTCACGCGCGGAAAGGTATTGGTCATTAACGGCGCAGCGCCTGATCCCGACAAACCGTGGGAAGGACGGATTCGTCGCGAACCGCCTCTCAACGGGATGTTCGGTATCCGTTGGCACCCGCCTGCTAGGAAATTTTGGGCTGAGTTCTTCGTTCGCAGCGCCACTGAGCAGCGACGCTTAAATCGGAGCGACATTCGGGATCCTCGGATTCCGGGAACCACACGTGACACAGATGAAGTCACATTTGATTCCAATGGTGAAGCGGTTGGGCAAGGCTCACCGGGTTGGGGAACGCTTAATCTACGCGGCGGGGTTCAGATTACTGAATACAATCGACTCACCGTTGCTCTTGAGAACTTGTTCGATAAGCGGTATCGAGAACACGGCTCCGGCATCAACGCACCGGGGTTCAATATGGTTGTCAGTCTGGATAACCGGTTTTAATCGGCGGGACTTTGCGGCTTGTCTCAATGAACCGAGATATTGGGATGTGCACGAAACAGAACAAATTTTCGTTCAAACTGCACCTTTTGGTGCAAGGACCGACTCTCTAAATGAAAAATCTCAAACTGTTCCTACGGCTGAATGAAACAGGCTTAGCGAGCCGAAAGTTGAAGTGGAGTATCCGATGGCACGTATTTTGCCCGTCTATTTAATCACCTTGAAGAAACTGATTTAGTTTCGTAAACTAGAATTCTCGTAAGTGAGTATCCACGTGATGATTAAGGAGGAGCGAGACAATGCAACGAGACAAGAAAAACCATTTCATGAAAACGTCACTATTTGTAAGATTCATACTACTCGTATTTGTAACGGTCGCATTTGTATCAAACAGCTCCGCCCAAGATTCTCCGCAATGGGGTCTGCCTGATGGCGCTAAAGCGCGCCTCGGTAAAGGTGTGATAAATGAAATTCAGTATTCGCCCGACGGCGCTCGCCTTGCGGTGGCTAGCGGTATCGGTATTTGGCTCTACGATACGGCGACCCATCAAGAGGTCGCCCTACTGGCTGAACATTTGTCTGCCGAAATTGTTGAATTCAGTCCCGATGGTCGCACTATCGCTAGTGTGAGCGCTAGTGTGAGTGGCGACACAATCCAATTCTGGGACGCCGATACGGGCGAACTCCTGCAAACCGTCACCGCATCGGATTGGGTCGATAGCGTTGCGTTCAGACCCGATGGCCGCGCCATCGCAAGTAGTACGAGTCGGGGAGATATCCGTCTACGGGATGCTACCACAGGTGAACTCCTGCGAACACTAAAAGCGCATACGGATCATGTTTGGAGCGTTGTCTTCAGTCCAGACGGTCGCACCATTGCAAGTGCGAGTTGGGACGATACCGCCCGGCTGTGGAACGCTGCCACGGGTGAACTCCTGCACACGCTCAACGGGCATTTTGGCATTGTCGATAGCATCGCATTCAGCCCGGATGGCACAACGCTTGCCGGCGAGGATTTTTTCGGGATTCGTCTGTGGGACGTTGCTTCGGGCGAACTTCTTCGGACGCTCGAGCCGCAAAGAAGTGGCGTCAATAGTGTCGCCTTCAGTCCAGATGGCACAACGCTTGCTGGTGGGAGCTGGGAAGAAATTCATCTGTGGGACACTACCACGGGAGAACACGTGCGAACGCTCAACGGGCATACGAGTTGGGTCAATAGCGTTGCGTTCAGCCCTGATGGTCGCACAGTCGCCAGTCACAGTCGAGACAGTATCATCCGCCTGTGGGACGCTGCCTCGGGCAACCACCTCCGTACGCTCAGCGGGCATACGAGTTCGCTCAGGAGCGTCGCACTCAGCCCTGACGGTGCAACGCTCGCTGGTGGGAGTGATGTCGGAAACGTGCGGCTGTGGGACGTTAAGGCTGGCAAACACCTGCGTACGCTCACCGGACATAGACGTAGTGTCAATAGCGTCGCTTTCAGCCCAGATGGCACAACGCTTGCTAGCGGGAATGATGACAGTACGGTGCGGCTGTGGGACGCTGCGGTTGGCGAACTCTTGCGTACGTTCACCGGACATAGACGTAGTGTCAATAGCGTCGCTTTCAGCCCAGATGGCGCCACAATCGTTAGTGGGAGTTACGGCAGTAGGGCGCGGCTTTGGGAAACTGACACAGGAAACCACCTGTTCATGTTCGACGAGCATAAAGGTTCTGTCAATAGCGTCGCATTCCACCCAAATGGGCGCACTGTCGCCAGTGCGGGTAGAGACAGTCTCATCCGCCTGTGGGACGCTGCCACGGGCAAGCAGTTAAAAACGCTCGAAGGGCATACGGGTGCTGTCGGTAACATCGCTTTCAGTCCTGACGGTGCCAGACTCGCTAGTGGAAGCTCGAAAGAGATTCACCTGTGGGACACTGCCGCGGGCGACCGCCTGCGAACACTCAACGGACATACGAATGGGGTCAGTAGCCTCGCCTTCAGCCCGGATGGCGCAACGCTCGCTGGCGGGAGCCGGAAAGAGATTCAGCTGTGGGACGTTGCCACGGGCAACCACCTGCGAACACTCAACGGGCATACGCGTTCGGTCAGTAGTGTCGCATTCAGTCCGAATGGGAGAACGCTCGTCAGTGGTAGTTCGGACGGCACCGTGTTGCTGTGGGAACTTTCCTCTTCAACCGGAGTTGGGATTGGGGTGGAACCGTCGGCAAAACGCTCGACGACGCTGGGAAACATCAAACGCACGGCGTTGCTGCAAAATTATCCGAATCCGTTCAACCCCGAAACATGGATACCGTATCAGTTAGCAAAAGATGCACTCGTGACTTTGAGCATCTATGAGCAGAGCGGTCATATCGTCCGCACCCTCGACATTGGACGTCAGATATCGGGAGTCTACCGAGATAAAGCAAACGCCGCGTATTGGGACGGTCGTAACCAAAACGGAGAACCCGTGACAAGCGGCACCTATTACTATCAACTCCGTGCGGAGGATTACACCGCGCTACGGCGGATGGTGATTGTCAAATAGCATCACACAAGTAGGGTGAGAAACCGAGTTTCTCTTAAAACTAGTTTCTGAAGGCACTGCGAGCGAGATAATTTGGATGGGACTGACAGTATCAGCACGTAGGTTGGGTTGAGCGAACAAAGGAGCGAATAGCGGTTGCGATAGTTTTCGGAAAACTATCGCCTGAGATTCCTATAAAGAACTATCGCACTCACTATTCGGTCAGTTGATTGAATGAGATTCAGGGGTTGATTCTGTTTGAACCTTGTTATGAGGTTGCGGTACCCAACGTTTTTTGTTTATCATTGTGATGGCGTCGAGAGTTGTGTGGTTTGGAATTGGCGATCTGTTGAATACGATTGAGAAGCGTTGGGTATCGACGGGGCTCACTAATTTCATATTTCAATCTTCAATAATGTCCTTCCCGATCGCTTTAATCGGGGCAGAGGAAAAGTATCGGGATTCTTTCTGAGTTCCTGATGGCAACTCCTTCATGTGTTACCTCTTAAAGCTTGTTTGAAAAGTAGGCAGCAAAGCCGTTGTTTGATTATTTGAAAATCAAAATCATCGAATTTACAGGGCATTTACCCCACAATGGCTTCTCTCGAAGAGGGATTTGGACTATTCAAAAAGGCTCGTAATCGCCAGGAATTTAGGAGAGTGGTTCAGGTTCATGGAGCGGGCGGAAATTCGATTAGAGCGATTTGCGCACGATTGGACCGCGAATTTCCCGCCGACATCGGGTGCGTGTATTGCAAGGAATCTCTCGCACAATAGCCCGGCAAATGGTCACAGAGCGTGGGGAAGCCCGCCTCCTTGAGGGAAAATACGGAGCGGCGCGGTGGCTTCCCCACTATCCGAAGAACACACTGCATCGCTCCGTTTATTAATTTTGACATATCGGATAGATGTTGTTGCCTACATATTCAAAGGTTACTGGAAAGAGGAACACTCATGTTCAATCGACGTTTTAAGCAAATCGCACTTGCCGTAATCTGCATCAGCAATCCATTGTCGCCGATTTTCCTCAGCAATGCTGTAGTGGAGGGAACATCCAATGAGATCGTTTCAGAACAGGGCGACGCAAAACCTGTCGAACTCGACGAAATTGTTGTTACGCCCGGCAGATTCTCGATTAACGATGGCAGACCTTCAACGATATCACTCTCAAAACAGCTCATTGAGCAATTCCCGTTGGTTGATAACGACGTGATGCGGGCTGCGCACATTTTCCCCGGAGTCGTAGCGAGCGATTACAGCGCCCGTTTCAGCGTGCGCGGCGGCGAAAAGGACGATGTATTGGTGAGATTAGACGGGATGGAACTGTTCAATCCGTACCACCTGCAAGACTTTGGCGGGGCAGTTTCAATGGTTGGGCTAGATTTAATCCAGGGCGTCGAATTGTTAATGGGCGGCTTCCCGGCGGAATACGGAGACAAAATGTCCGGCGTGTTTGACATCACAACAAAGACGGATAAAATCGAGAAAGTTTCCGCCGATTTAGGAGTTGATCTCATCAATGCAACCGCTATGGTGGAAGGACCCTTATCAGAACAGGGTTCGTGGCGCCTGTCAGCACGCCGTGGATACGTGGATCTGATTCTTGCACTGATTGATCTTGATGAGGACTACAAGCCACAATACGCCGATGTCTACGGCAAACTCACCTATTCTCCGACACAGATGGACACGATCACGCTCAATGGGCTTTATGGATGGGATAAGAATCGGATTCGACAAGGGGACCTCGAAACCAACTTAGATTCGCGTTATGACAATTTGACCGTTTGGACACGGTGGCGGCATCGCTTCGGTACGTCGAACTGGTCTGATGTGTTCGTTTTTGGGGGGAGTGCAGCCCAAGATCGGCGCACCGGAACGGCGGACTTTGATGTTCGTTCGTTTCGTTTCTTGGGAGCCAAAACTGAATTAACAGCCGGTTTTCTGGATAAACACCAATTTCGCAGCGGAATAGAATGGCGTTGGATGGCGGCGCAATACGATTACGATGTTAGCGAGCGGCAGTCTGGAGTAGACAGGTACGCACGAGTCGTTGCGGACCTAGAAGGCAGCGGCGGCGAATTCAAGGCGTACATTCAAGACGAGTGGCAGTTCCATCCGAAACTCGCGCTCAATTTTGGTGGGCGGTATCTGTTCCAAGACTATCGCGCCACCGGTATTCAAAGATACGAACTTGGGCCTCGGGTGGCACTTGCAGTACGCCCAACAGAAAAACTAGTGTTGCGCGGGGCGTGGGGATTCTACCACCAACCCATCCTCATGATGAATATTCCTGTCGAAGATGGTGTTCAGACCGTCGGGCGTGCAGAACAGGCGGTTCATTACATTCTCGGCGGTGAATACCGTCCAAGCGATAATTTCTTGTTCCGTTTGGAGTCGTATTACAAAACATTGGATAATCTTACGGGGCGGCTCAGGGAATTTGGACGACAGACCCAGATTTTCGCGCCCCCGGAATCCGGGGAGGCAAAAGGGGTAGATGTCTTCGTGACGCATGCGGTTTCAAATCGGTTAACGTGGGGAATTGGCTATGCATACGCGATCGCGAAAGAAAGTGCAGGCGGCGAGACATTTTTTCGACAGTCTGACCGGCGGCATTCTGTCGCTGTAAGCAGCAGTCATCAACTTTCACAGGGGCGGCATCTCTACCTCACTTGGCGTTTCCATTCCGGCGAACCGAGAACACCGTTGACACATACGTTGGTTTCGCAGCCGGGAGGAGGCATTGCCTGTGACCGACAGTTTGGGGCGACGCATTCAGAGCGGCTGCCACCCTACCACAGCCTCGATTTTCGGTTCACGGATCGGAATCCATACAGCCGGTGGGAACTCACTTGGTATTTCCAAATCTTAAATTTGTACAATCGATCCAACCTTGACCAATATGCGTTCAGTGAGGTACGAGACGACGACACGGGTGCGCTGCTCACATGTGAGATTGATGAAGAGCCGCTGTTGCCGATTTTGCCGACATTGGGCGTAATGGTCGCGTTTTAATAATCCCTGGCTCATGTTAGGAGTGCGCGCAACGGAAACCGAGTATTGTCTTAAAGAACCTGAGATGTCGGGCGATGCACGAAACAGAACAAATTTTCGTTCAAACTGCACCTTTTGGTGCAAGGACCGGCTCTCTAGATGAAAAATCCCAAACTGCTTGTTGCCTTGATACATCAGACTTCCATGTCCAGAATTGAAGTGGATTGTCCGTTGGCACATAATTTGCCCCGCTAAAGTGAACATCTCGAAGAATCTGATTTAGTTTCGCTACCTAGATTTCCTTGCAAGAGGGTAATCACGTAAAGATAGATAAGCTACCCGCTGGCAAAGGAGGACCAATTAAAGGAGGACCAATTGATGAAAACGACATTGTGTTTAACACTCACACTACTCACTTTTGCAACGCTCGTGTTTTTACCGAACGCCTTCGCACAAGATTCTCCGCAATGGAGTCTACCCGAAGGCGCTAAAGCGCGCCTCGGTAAAGGTAGGATAAGTGAAATACAGTATTCGCCCGACGGCACCCGACTTGCGGTCGCTAGTAGTATTGGCATTTGGCTTTACGATACCGCGACCCATCAAGAGGTCGCCCTGCTCACCAGGCATACGGGTACGGTCAATAGCGTGGCGTTCAGTCCCCATGGACACACCATCGCTACTGGGAGTGAGGACGGTACCATCCGTCTGTGGAACGCCGATACGGGAAGTCACCTGCAAACTCTCACCGGGCATACGAAATCGGTCTGGAGCGTGGCGTTCAGTCCCGATGGACACACCATCGCAAGTGGGAGTGAGGATGCTACCATCCGACTGTGGGACGCTAATACGGGACAACACCTGCAAACGCTCACCGGGCATACGGGTACGGTCAATAGCGTGGCGTTCAGTCCCCATGGACACACCATCGCAAGTGGGAGTCAGGACGGTACCATCCGTCTGTGGAACGCCGAAACGGGAAGTCACCTGCAAACGCTCACCGGGCATACGAAATCGGTCTGGAGCGTGGCGTTCAGTCCCGATGGACGCACGCTTGCCAGTGGGAGTGGGGACCGTACCATCCGTCTGTGGGACACCGATACGGGAATACACCGGCGAACGCTCAACGGGCATACGTATGGAGTCTATAGCGTTGCGTTTAGTCCCGATGGCGACACACTCGCAAGTGGGAGTTGGGACAATACCATCCGTCTGTGGGACGCCGATACGGGAAAACACCTGCGGACGCTCACCGGGCATACGGATTCGGTCAATAGCGTTGCGTTCAGTCCCGATGGCGGCACGCTCGCTAGCGGGAGTTGGGACAATACCATTCGGCTGTGGGACGCCGATACGGGAAAACACCGGCAAACAGTCACCGGGCATACGGGTTCGGTCGATACCGTGGCGTTCAGTCCCGATGGACGCACGCTTGCCAGTGGGAGTGGGGACCGTACCATCCGTCTGTGGGACACCGATACGGGAATACACCGGCGAACGCTCAACGGGCATACGTATGGAGTCTATAGCGTTGCGTTTAGTCCCGATGGCGACACACTCGCAAGTGGGGGTGGGGACAGTATCCAATTGTGGGATGCCTACACGGGAGAACACCTGCGAACGCTCAACGGGCATACCCATGGAGTCTATAGCGTTGCGTTCAGTCCCGATGGACGCACACTCGCAAGTGGGGGGAGTTTGGACAATACCATCCGTCTATGGGACACCTATACGGGAAAACACCGGCGAACGCTCAACGGGCATACCCATGGAGTCTATAGCGTTGCGTTCAGTCCCGATGGACGCACACTCGCAAGTGGGGGGAGATTGGACAATACCATCCGTCTATGGGACGCCGATACGGGAATACACCGGCGAACGCTCATCGGGCATACGGATTGGGTCACGAGCGTGGCGTTCAGTCCCGATGGACGCACACTCGCAAGTGGGGGGAGTTGGGGCGGTACCATCCGTCTATGGGACGCCGATACGGGAATACACCGGCGAACGCTCACCGGGCACACGGATTGGGTTACGAGCGTTGCATTCAGTCCCGATGGACGCACACTCGCAAGTGGGGGGAGTTGGGACGATACCATCCGTCTGTGGGACGCCGATACCGGAGAACACCTGCGAACGCTCACCGGGCATACGAAGGGGGTCCAGAGCGTTGCGTTCAATCCCGATGGACGCACTATCGCAAGTGGGAGTTGGGACGGCACCGTATTGCTGTGGGAACTTACCACTTCAACCGGAGTTGGGGTTGGGGTGAAACCGTTGGAAAGGCGCTTGACGACCCTCGGAAACATCAAACGAACAGCGTTGCTGCAAAATTATCCTAATCCGTTCAACCCCGAAACCTGGATACCGTATCAGTTGGAAAAAGATGCACTCGTGACCTTGACCATTTATGACCAGAGCGGCCATATCGTCCGCCCCCTCGACATTGGACGTCAGATATCGGGAGTCTACCGAGATAAAGCAAAAGCAGCGTATTGGGACGGTCGTAACCAAAACGGAGAACTTGTCACAAGCGGCACCTATTACTATCAACTCCGTGCGGCTGATTACACCGCGCTACGGCGGATGGTGATTGTCAAGTAGCGACACACAGTTGGAGCGAAAACCGAATTTTTTGAAAAACTGGATTCTGAAACTAAACCGGGCGAGACGACTAGATGCGACACTCAAACAAGGAGGGCTATTGCAATGAAGATGGCGGTAATTCTCAAACTTAGCTTATTGTTCGTTTCTGCTCTATTTTTACCGAATAGTTTCGCACAGGAATCTCCGAAATGGAGTCTACCGGAAGGTGCTAAAGTGCGCATTGGTAAAGGTATGTTAAGCGATTTACAATTTTCACCTGACGGCACCCGACTAGCTGTCGGCAGCAGCATCGGTATTTGGCTCTACGATACGGCAACCCATCAAGAGGTCTCGCTGCTTACGGGGCATACGGGTACGGTCAATAGCGTTGCATTCAGTCCCGACGGAAAAACACTCGCTAGTGCAGGTGGGAACACTATCCGATTGTGGGACACCGGTACCGGTAAACACCTGCGTACGCTCAACGGGCATACAGGTTCGGTCAATAGCGTTGCATTCAGTCCCGATGGAAAAACACTCACAAGTGGGGGTGAAGACGAAAACATCCATCTGTGGGATGCCTACACTGGAAAGCATCTGCTTACGCTCGACGGGCATACAGGTTCGGTCAATAGCGTTGCGTTCAGCCCCGACGGAAACACACTCGCTAGCGGGAGTGGGGACGGTACCATCCGTCTCTGGAACGCTGATACAGGAAAACACCTGCGTACGACTACCCAGAATAAATCTGGGGTCGAAAGCGTCGCGTTCAGTCCCGATGGAAACATACTCGCTAGTGGGGGTAGGGCCATTATCCGTTTGTGGGACGTCGATACCGGAAATCACCGGCGTATTCTCACCGGGCATGTGTCTAGGGTCCATAGCGTGGCATTTAGTCCCGATGAAAACACACTCGCTAGCGGGAGTGGGGACGGTACCATCCGTCTCTGGAACGCTGATACAGGAAAACACCTGCGTACCCTCAACGGGGATGCGAATGAGGTCAGAAGCGTGGCATTTAGTCCCGACGGAAACATTCTCGCTAGTGGGAGTGGGGATAATTCCATCCGTCTCTGGAACGCTGATACAGGAAAACACCTGCGTATCCTCACTAGGCCGGGTTCAGTCAACAGCGTCGCATTCAGACCCGGTGGAAACATTCTCGCTAGTGGGAGCGGGGACAATTCCATCCGCCTCTGGAACGCTGATACAGGAAATTACCAGCGTACGCTCACCGGACATACGGATTGGGTTTATAGCGTCGCGTTCAGTCCCGATGGAAACTCACTCGCTAGCGGGAGTTGGGACAATACCATTCGCCTCTGGAATACAGATACCGGAAATCACCGGCACACGCTTACGGGACATACGAGCACGGTCAATAGCGTCGCGTTCAGTCCCGATGGACGCACACTCGCAAGTGGGAGTGGGGACGATACCATCCGTCTGTGGGACGCCAATACGGGAGAACACCTGCAAACACTCATCGGGCATACAGATTGGGTTTATAGCGTCGCGTTTAGTCCCGATGGAAACTCACTCGCTAGTGGAAGCGGGGACGGCACCATTCGTCTGTGGAATGCAGTTACCGGTAGACTGCGCCGTACGCTCTCCGGACACACGCGTTGGGTTTTTTGCGTCGCTTTCAGTCCCGACGGGTACACACTCGCCAGTGGAAGCGGGGACGATACCATCCGTCTGTGGGAGGCAGATACGGGAAATCACAGACGAACACTAACAGGGCATACACTTCCGGTCGAAAGCGTCGCGTTTAGCCCCGATGGACGTACACTCGCAAGCGGTACTACGGACGGATCCATCCGTCTGTGGGATACCGATTCAGGAGAAAACTTGCAAACGCTTACCGGACATACGGATGGGGTCTTTAGTGTTGCGTTCAGTCCTGACGGCAACACACTCGCTAGCGGTGGTGGTTGGAATGGGGATGGAAGTCGGGACGGCACCGTGTTGCTGTGGGAACTTACCACTTCAACCGACGTTGGGGTCGGGGTGGAACCATTGGAAAATCATCTAACGACGCTGGGAAACATCAAACGGACGGCTTTGCTGCAAAATTACCCGAATCCGTTCAACCCCGAAACTTGGATGCCGTATCAGTTGGCAAACGATGCACTCGTGACCTTGACCATCTATGACCAGAGCGGTCATATCGTTCGCACACTCGACACTGGACGTCAAATTTCGGGAGTCTACAGAGATAAAGCAAGCGCAGCGTATTGGGACGGTCGTAACCATAACGGAGAACCCGTCACAAGCGGAACCTATTTCTATCAACTTCGAGCGGGTGAATACACCGCGTTACGGCGGATGGTGATTGTCAAGTAGGAGATCGACGTATTCACCGACTATTGTGCGATTTGCGTTTTTGGATATCACAGTGTTTAGGTGCATCATGAAGACAGTATTTGCGTTAATTTTCTGCCTGACGATAACTTCAGTCGTATTAGCCGACATCCAGCCCATCGGCTCGTTGGAAAAGGTGAACTTAGGGAAATTACCTTCTTGCCAGATAGAAGGTTTTTGCGCGTCCTCTCTAATCACCTTGAGCTCGCCCATCCAAACACGGGCGCAACAATAGCTCGGTTTGCCGACAGAACAGATGGAGGAATCGAGTGCGTTGGTTTAACATCGTTGTTATTTCCTCAATCATATTGGGTAGTATCGTAATGTCTAGCGATGGGTGGGGGCCGGCGCCCAGAACGGCTAAAATTGCCTTCACCTCCGTTAGGGATGGCAACCACGAAATCTACGTGATGGATGTTGATGGGAAAAATCCACGCAATTTGACCAATCATGCCGGTAGTGACGATTCTCCAGCATGGTCGCCCGACGGTCGGCGAATCGCTTTTTATTCTTCTCGACCAGAGGGCAGTGGGCTCTACGTGATGGATGCCGATGGGAGCAATCCGCGCTACTTGGCCCCCGTCGGCTGCTGCCCTCCTGATCCCGCGTGGTCTCCTGATGGGAAGAAGATTGCGTTTACTTGGGAGGTTGAAGGGTTAGACGGTGTTGGGTTAGAAGAGGTTGGCGATGGCAAGCAGTTTGACATTGCCGTCATAGATGCCGATGGCGGAATTCCGCGAAACCTAACAAATCACCCCTTCAGCGATCAATCCCCCACATGGTCTCCCGACGGCGGACAGATTGCGTTTCAGTCAACTCGAGACGGGATTAGTATCTACGTGATGGACAGCGATGGGAGCAATCAACGCCTGCTAGCCAAACCTCCCCCGGAAACAGGAGGAGATAGCTATCCCGCGTGGTCTCCTGATGGGAAGAAGATTGTCTTTGAATCTTCAAGAAAGAACGGAAAAGCCGACATTTATGTCATGAACGCTGATGGGACAAATCGACGCCGGCTGACAAAGCATCTAGCGCATGACCGCTATCCGGCGTGGTCGCCTGACGGTGAGAAAATTGTGTTTGTTTCCAGGCGGGACGGCGGAATTGGTGAGATTTATGTGATGGATGCCAATGGAAACAATCAGCAGAACCTAACAAATCACCCATCGGCAGACGGTTTTCGTAGAGCATCTTGGTTTGACCCCGCCTTTGCGCTCTCTGTGTCACCCATTGGTAAGCGTATCGTTAGCTGGGGTGAAGTGAAGGTAAAACAATGATTCGCTTTCTCCCAAAGCAAAGCGAAGTTATGAAAAATTGTAACCTTTAAAAAAAGGGGATTCACAAAATGCGTAAGTCAGTTGTTTTTTTCGTGATAATGTCACTGATACTCGGCACCGGTTACTTAGTTGCTCTTGGCAGTCCGCCGGACCCGGGTTGGATTAACTATGTTCATGACGGTATAGATTCCGACACGATAGGCACCTTAGAATTCCACACCTTTGTCTCAGCCAACTACAGAAAAGATGGCGGAATAGGCGATGACCTTAATGAGTATTACAGTTACCATTGGGCCAAAGTCGAAGGGAATGCAGGAACGAAATTCAAGATTGAATTTCGACATAGTCCGTTTTTCGCGGACCCGCCTGATGATGTGAGAGACGTACGTCCGAGCGGTGTGTATGAATATAGTTCGATGCACGCGACTGCTAATGTAGCCCCCGGTACAGTGATGCGTCCCTATACATCTCTGAGGCCCGTAAAAGTTAATCTTGGGGGTGGCGGCGGTTCCGGGGATGTCACATCCAGGGTTAGTATCACCATACCTTAATCGGTTAGGGTGGGTCAATTGAGAAATGGCCCACCCGCCCTATCGAATTCAACTTGTTTCCACTCAACGCTGCCAAATGAGGAGCAAATTTGTACAACTTCCGACAAAACAGAGGGATGCATCGAGTTCGTTGTTTTGACATTGCTATTGTATTCTCAGTCTTTTTTGGCAGTGCCATATTATCCGCCGATGGGTGGGGGCAGGCGCCCAGAACGGCTAAAATTGCCTTCACCTCGTTTAGGGGTGGCAACAACGAAATCTACGTGATGGACGCCGATGGGAAAAATCAGCGCAATCTAACCAATCATCCTGGTTTTGACTACTCGCCAGCATGGTCGCCTGACGGTCGGCGAATCGCTTTTTATTCGCAACGACCAGAGGGCAGTGGACTCTACGTGATGGACGCCGATGGGAAAAATCAACGCTACCTGACACCCGCAGGTCAACACAATCCTCCTGCTGAGTGGTCTCCTGATGGGAATAAGATTGCGCTTACTTGGGAGGTTGAAGGGTTAGACGGTGTAGGGTTAGAAGGGGTGGGCGATGGCAAGCAGTTAGACATTGCCGTCATAGATGCCAATGGCGGAATTCCACGCAACCTGACAAATCATCCTGGGGACGATGCATGCCCCACGTGGTCTCCCGATGGTAAGCAGATTGCGTTTTACTCGAGCGGTCGAATCGGGATTGGTATCTTCGTGATGAATAGCGATGGGAGCAATCAACGCCGACTGACCCCAGAGCGTACTGGGGACCGCTACCCCGACTGGTCCCCTGATGGAAAAAAGATTGCCTTTGAATCTTCAAGAAAGAACGGAAAAGCCGACATTTATGTCATGAACGCTGATGGGACAAATCGACGCCGGCTGACAAAGCATCTAGCGCATGACCGCTATCCGGCGTGGTCTCCTGACAGTCAAAGCATCATATTTTATTCCGAACGGGACGGTCCAAGTGGTGAGATTTATGTGATGGATGCCAATGGAAACAATCAGCAGAACCTAACAAATCACCCATCGGCAGACGGTTTTCGTAGAGCATCTTGGTTTGACCCCGCCTTTGCGCTCTCTGTGTCACCCATTGGTAAGCGTATCGTTAGCTGGGGTGAAGTCAAGGTAAAACAATGATTCACTTTCTCCCAAAGCAAAGCGAAGTTATGAAAAATTGTAACCTTTAAAAAAAGGGGATTCACAAAATGCGTAAGTCAGTTGTTTTTTTCGTGATAATGTCACTGATACTCGGCACCGGTTACTTAGTTGCTCTTGCCGGTTCGCCGGCCCCGGGTTGGATTAACCGTGAAGTAGGATCCGCTTCTGGACCACTAAGCACGTTGACGTGCTACACCTTTGTCTCAGCCAACTACAGAAACGATGCCGGAAACCCTAACCGTAATGAGTATTACAGTTATCACTGGGCCCATGTCGAGGGACCTTCAGAAAAAGCATTTAAACTCGAATTTAAGCACGATCCAGATGCGGATCCGGACGATTTAAAATTTCGCGTAGAGGATAACGGTGTATTTGAAGCGGACGACGTGCTCATAACCGTTGATGAACTACCCGGTAGCACGAGATTCCCCTATACAGCTGTGAGGCCTGCACTAGTGCAGGATGACGGCGATGGTGGTACCGGCGAGGTCAAAGCGTCCATTAGTATCACAATACCTTAACACCTGTAGGGGCGGTCGTTTTCAAACGACCGCCCCTACCTACCTACCGGATTCAACATGTCTCAACTTTGGCAGATGAGGTGCAAATATGTTCGACTTCCTACGAAAGAAAGCGATGAATCAAGCGTGTTGGCCTAACGTCGTTGTTATTTCCTCAATCATATTGGGTAGTATCGTAATGTCTAGCGATGGGTGGGGGCCGGCGCCCAGAACGGCTAAAATTGCCTTCACCTCCGTTAGGGATGGCAACTACGAAATCTACGTGATGGATGTTGATGGGAAAAATCCACGCAATTTGACCAATCATGCCGGTAGTGACGATTCTCCAGCATGGTCGCCCGATGGTCGGCGAATCGCTTTTTATTCGTCTCGACCAGAGGGCAGTGGGCTCTACGTGATGGATGCCGATGGGAGCAATCCGCGCTACTTGGCCCCCGTCGGCTGCTGCCCTGATCCCGCGTGGTCTCCTGATGGGAAGAAGATTGCCTTTGCTTGGAGGGTTGAGGGACTAAGTATGGAGATTGGTGTCATAGATGTTGATGGAGGTACGCCCCGCATCCTGACAAATAACCCCTTCAGTGATGAATCCCCCACATGGTCTCCGGATGGCAGACAGATTGCGTTTAAGTCAACTCGAGACGGGATTAGTATCTACGTGATGGACAGCGATGGGAGCAATCAACGCCTGCTAGCCAAACCTCCCCCGGAAACAGGAGGAGATAGCTATCCCGCGTGGTCTCCTGATGGGAAGAAGATTGTCTTTGAATCTTCAAGAAAGAACGGAAAAGCCGACATTTATGTCATGAACGCTGATGGGACAAATCGACGCCGGCTGACAAAGCATCTAGCGCATGACCGTTTTCCGGCGTGGTCGCCTGACGGTGAGAAAATTGTATTTTATTCCGAGCGGGACGGCGGAATTGGTGAGATTTATGTGATGGATGCCAATGGAAACAATCAGCAGAACCTAACAAATCACCCATGGGGAGACGGTTTTCGTAGAGCATCTTGGTTTGACCCCGCCTTTGCGCTCTCTGTGTCACCCGTCGGTAAGCGTATCGTTAGCTGGGGTGAAGTGAAGGTAAAACAATAACGAAATTATCGGTTTAGGGCTTAAAAGACTCAAGATGAACTGAGGCGCCAAGTAAAGCATGACTCCCCTTGCCTGGTTTGGGATGCACCCCCTCTTACTCCCTCTTGCTAAGGGGGAAGCCTTTGTAAACTGCGGCTTTCGAAAGTCAAGCCCTATTCTGAAAATTGCGTAAATATAAGGCGTGGGGAAGTCTGCCTTCTTGAGGGAAGATACGGAGCGATTGCGGATGGCTTCCCCACAGTCTGAAAATGCACTGCATCGCTCCGTGTGACATGGAGGTTTAGCATGAAGACGCTCATCAGTCTGTTAATCGGCATTGTATACGTTCCTTGTGTCACCTTGGCTATCGAACCCGTCGGCACTATTGGGCAGCCGTATCCAGAGCGGCACACTTTCCTTTCCGATGGAACAATCCTACGAGCCGTCCAGTCACACATTCAAATCGTTCATCCAAATACGGGATCCGTCCTTGACGAATTCGGCGAGCGAACGCGCATCAGCAATGTGGTTTTTAGCCCAACTTCTGATCGTCTAGCAATTTTGAACTGTCATTCCAATCGCAAGACAACTACTGTTGAGATTTGGAGTGTTAAGAATCGTGAGCTGATAAACCAGTGGGAGATAGAAGTCCGCATTGATGTCGCCGCATTCAGCCCAACAGCGGTACTGTTTGCAACCTCTTCTGGCGGCGAAATTCACCTCTGGAACTGGAAAACTGGAAAATCAGTCGGCACAATGGTAGGCGGGCGAAGTCCATGGCTGCGAGGCGACCGAAACACCTGTGGGTCATTCCCACGGGGTAACGCCTTGGTTTTTACCCCGGATGGCCGCCATCTCATGGTTGCCTCACAACGTCCACATATCGAATTATGGAATGTTGAAACACAGCGCAAAGTAGGACAACTTGAGGGGCACGGCGGCCGCTGGGTTGATGACGTGGTTGTCAGTCCGGATGGTATGTTCGTCGCCACATTTGCACCGGATTCGAATTTTGTCAATCTCTGGAATGTGGCGACGCAAACACGTGTGTGGCGCGTGAAGAGCGGCATTGGTATGGTATCAGGATTGGCCTTCAGTCCAGATAGTCAACGCTTGTACGTGGCAACGGCAACGGCGGATCTCACCTCTGCGGGTACTATCGGAACGTGGAAAGGCTGGGACGATATGGTACGCATATGGGATGTCGAGTCGGGTCAACAGCTAGATGAGTTTGGCGACCAGTTTCGCCAATTGAAAGCCATAACACTATCCCCGGACGAAAAGACCATGCTAATGCACTATCGGGATGCGGTCGTATTGTGGGACATTGAAACCATGCAACGACTCAACGTGTGGGCGGACTTCGTTGTGGGAATCTTCGCACTGAGTCCTGACGGAAAAACCTTTGTCTCGGCATCTTCCTATTTTATCAAGATATGGAACCTACCGTCGGGACAGCTTCGCCAAATTGTTTCTGCCGAAGGCGGGCTATTCCGAAAATTCGCCATCTCTTCGGACGGGCAAAAACTCGCAGTTGGGCGCGACCCATGGATTCAGATACGCAGCCTCCAGACTGGGGAAGTTGAAGCTCAATTTTGGTACCCTCATGGGCATTCTGACATCGCCTACAGTTCATCTGGAAGCTGGGTTGCCGCAAATGGTTATGGGCGGGGTAACATTCTACTCTTAAACGTCGAAGACCCAGAACAGAACCAAACTGCCATGTCCGAGGATGCGCCCAATCTGACATCGTATCCATCAGTTTACCACATCGCATTTAGTGAAAATGACCAGTATCTGACAGCAGCCTTAAAGGAGCGGATTCTGCTATGGAAACGCGATGGCGATGCCTTCACATTCCAATTTGCTTGGGAGTTGGATAAAGGACAGTTTTCCCGTACAGGGCTTGCGTTTGCCACGCTTCGGGACGGTTCAGTTGTGCTTTCAATTCCTATCCGAGAAGTCGTTCCACCTGGTGTCAGAGAATACGTACAAATCTGGGAGCTAATGCCAGAAAGTACCCGTCTTGCGACAACGTTGGACGTCGGTTCTCCGGCACGCTTTAGCGCGGACGGTCGCTATGTCTTTGGCAGTCGAGACGACCATCTCCAAATTTTGGACTGGCAAACAAACGCGCCAATCGACCATCCACCTATACCTAACTATTTCGCCTTGAGTCGAGATGGTACTGTTTTACTTTCGTGGGGTAAGACAGGTCAAATTCAGATTTGGGATGGAACGACGCTGTTGCCTTCAGAACCCGTCGCTGTTGAGCAACGCGGAAGGAAATTTCTAACCTTGGGACAAATAAAGCAGAATCGACTGCTACAAAACTATCCCAACCCCTTTAACCCTGAAACGTGGATTCCATTCCGTCTCGCAAACGAGAGCAACGTCACGATCCGAATCTACACCTCAACGGGTCAATTAATCCGTGTCCTATCACCGGGTCTACTTCCCGCAGGCGAGTATCGTACTCCTTCGCGTGCGGTCTATTGGGACGGATGCAATGAAACGGGAGAGTCAGTGAGCAGCGGCACATACCTTTACAACATTAACGCCGGTGAATTTTCGGCGACGCGCAAAATGATTATACAGAAATAGCATCCAATAAACAGATGAAGGCGTTAGAGTTCTACGGAGGCTATCAGTTTCGCACATCGTTCAACTTAACCTACGTGGCGGCAACCCAAAGGAGGAAAATCAGCCTATGTATAATTTTAATGAGGCAGACTGTGGTAAGACGCCAAAAAAAGGAGGCTTAGCCTTCCATACAGCACTAGGATGTTATTGTCTGCAGGTCGTCTAAGTTAAGGTAGATTGGTTTCATCCGGCTTGCAATATGTAAAATCTGGTAGCTGAGTGCTGTTAATGTGACTCTTAGCTCTAAAAGCGATCGACTTTCGCAGACGACAAGGAGTAATAATTATGTGGACTCATTTTACACGCATGGTTTTCTTTTGTATCTTGGCGGGAACGATTTGGGTGCGGGAGTTGGATTCGGAATTGAAGTGGGCACGACTGGATTATGGAATGCAGATGCACCATGTATATTCGATCGAAGCGACGGCACAACGATTCTATGCCGGCACAGGATTCGGGCTATACATCTCCTTTGACGATGGGCGAACGTGGCTGCCGACTGCCATCAATAAAGCAATCAGTACGCTTACTGTAAGTGGGAATACCATCTATGCAGGAACATGGGCGCAAGGTGTGTACCGGTCAGATGATGCTGGAGTGACGTGGAAACCTATCCGAGACGGATTGCGCTTTCATGACCGAGACGAGAAGCGCTATTTCAGTGATGTCCGGCGCATTCTCATTACCGACAGCAATGTTATTAGTGTGATGTACCATGGAGGTAGCTATACATCTACGGATTGTGGGGAAACGTGGCACGACATTTCAAAGAAGTGGCCATCGGGCGACAGCATCTACTCGATGACGGAGTTCGGTGGTTATCTCTGGAGCGCCATCTCAATCAACGGCATGCTTCGTTCGCCCGACAACGGGCAGACATGGGAATGGATTCCCCGCTTTGAACGGGGCCGCGTAAATGATTGGGCGGTTCTTGATGGACGGCTCTACGTCGCTGGTCAGGAAGGCATTGGACGCTGGAATGAGGCAACGCAGATGTGGGAATACCCGATGACTGGACTTCCAACAGGCAGTTCTGTGAACCCCAATAATCCGCCATACGTAATGAGTTTCGCCGTATGGAATGGTCGTCTGTTCGCCGGATTGAACACGCACGGCGTTTACGCCTTTGACGCACCGTCGGAAACATGGTCATTTGTCGGTCTTGTCGGACTTTCTGTGTCTTCTCTTCTATCGCACAGAGAAGCCCTCTACGCGGGTACGTTCAAGGACGGTATCTATGGTGCCGAACCCGCGTCTGTCTCGGTCCAGCCGCATGGGAAAGCGGTCACGTCGTGGGCCCGGGTGAAACAGGATTGATTAGCTTCCGCCGAAACAGAGATTCTTTTCGAATTAACTCCTAAAATTCAGTTGCTCATTGTAATTGTCGTACACTTGTGTTCAATTTATGAACTGCAACCCGTGATGAAATCCACTGCATTTTCCAACGGCAGCAGATTTAAAATTGGGAGCGTAGTGCGTCGAGATGGGATTTGGGTTGAGAAATCAAGGTAGATATTGTTACAATATCTGAAGCAGTGTTGCAGACTTAAACTTTCAACGAACGAGAAGGGGAGAAGATGAAATCGAAAGCCGTTTCAATCTGCCTCATCGCTCTTTGGGGCGTGTTTCCATTCGTCAGCGTTAACACCTCTCGGGCAGATGAGGAGGCTTTATCCAATAAGAGATTGGCTTCCATGTTTCAGAAGGCGGAGAGATTTAAGGAGCAGAACGTAACATTGCCCGCAGATAAAGCCGCCTCCATCGAAAAAAAGATTGGCGCTAAGTTGCTCGACGAAGACCTCAACCCAATTTTTTACATCGCGCTCAACGACAAAGAGAAGCCGATGGGGTTAGTGCGATTCGTAAAGGTCAATGGACCACACGGAATTATTAGCGGCGGGGTTGGACTAAATATGAGCGGAAAAGTGGTTAGGGTCGAAGTCTACAAGCACAAAGAATCATACAAAATCGCTGAGAAAGAGTTCCTTTCGCAATTCATCGGCAAGGGTATTAACGACCAGTTCAAGATCGGCGAGGACATTAAACCGGTCGAAGGAGAGGAGGAAGCCTCTCAAGCCGCTGCGATGATGCCTCAAAAAACCCTGGCGATGAGTTATGCGCTCTTTTTCAAAAAGAAGGAAGAGCCAAAATCGGATATTGATGGGCATCACCACGAACATAGTCACACGGATGGGGATGAAGCTGATGAAATTGAAGATCTCGACGCGTTAATGCACGAGATGCACGAATCTTACATCGTGATTCGGGAATACTTCAAAACCGGCGGAAATAAAGCCGATGCGATTAAAGCGGCAAAACAGCTCGTGAAATATGCGAAGCTAATCGCCGATTTTGAGCCGCCGAAAAATCCGAATAACGAGGACGAATACCTGTATTTGCAGAAAAAGACCCACGATGCACTCCACGAATTCGCCGAAACGCTCGAAAAGGACGGCGTATCTGAAAAGACTCAAAAACAGTGGCAGGACATCCTTGATGTAGTCAACCAAGCCCATGTTCGATTCAGCGTAGACGAGATTGACCTAGACGAGGATCTGAAGGGTGGAAAATAACGGATAAGCGGTGAAAATGACTTCTGAAACGCATGATGGACAATCCAAACGGCGTGCCTTCTTCAAAACCGGTATCGCTTTCATCAGCGGTGTCATTAGCTTGGCGATGGCGGTGCCGCTGATCGGTTCCGCGATTTCCCCGGTGTTCAAGAAGGGCCAAAAACAATGGGTCGATTTGGGGCTTGTCGATCTGCTTGAAGGGGTCCGCCACAAGAAGATTAACTACACTTTTCTATCCAAAGATGGATGGGTTGAGGCGAATAGAGAACGCTCCGTGTATGTGACAGATGAAGGCAACGGGAGCTTTGTGGTATTTTCTCGCGTCTGCACACATCTCGGCTGTCTCGTCCGATGGGACGAAAAGAAACAACAGTTCCACTGCCCGTGTCACGGTGGTGTCTTTGACGAAGCGGGAAATGTCATCGCTGGACCTCCTCCCCGTCCGTTGAAGCGGCGGTCAGTCAAGGTGGAGAATGGCATACTGTACGTCAGGGAGGTATAGCAGGTGAGACGCAGGATTGCCGCATTTTTTGAATCGCGACTCCCTTTAAGAGACGTGGCAAATCATCTCAAAAAACCGCTGCCGAAGCATATCAACTGGCTCTTTTCTTTGGGGAGTATGGCAACCTTCCTTCTAATTCTTCAAGCCGTCACTGGGGCATTTTTGGCACTTTATTATTCGCCCTCACCCGATCACGCCTATGATGCGGTAAATTATATCAGTCAGGAAGTCCCCTTCGGCGGCTTTGTCCGCGGTTTACACCATTGGGGTTCCAGCGCATTGGTGATTCTCGTGTTCCTACACCTCCTGCGGGTTGTACTTTATGGTTCCTACAAAGCCCCGAGGGAACTAACGTGGATAGTCGGAGTAATTCTGTTTCTGGTGGTGTTGGGATTTGGTTTCACAGGCTATCTCCTGCCCTGGGACCAAAAGGCTTACTGGGCAACGATGGTCGGTGTGGAGATTGCGGGCACAGTACCGTTGGTGGGGAACTTCGTTGCAAACATCCTTCGCGGCGGAGAAGAGGTCGGGGCGGTCACCTTGACACGATTTTACACTCTGCATACCATCTGGCTGCCGTGGCTCGTCTTTATGCTCGTCGGGCTCCATCTGCTTTTCGTGCGCTATTTCGGCTCTGCCGGATTGCCCCAAAATAGACCTGAAGAAATGCAGGGAGGCAAACCTTTTTATCCGGATCAGCTCTTTGAAGACGCCGTTGCCATTTTGGTATTATTCATCGTTCTCGCAGCAGCGGCGATATTTGTTCCTGTACCGCTCGAAGAGCTCGCCGATCCGACGGATGCTAGTTATGACCCACGTCCAGAATGGTATTTCCTGTTCCTGTTTCAATTGCTCAAATATTTCGAGGGACCGCTTGAAGTAATTGGCACTGTCGTACTACCCACAGTTGCCATCGTCCTCCTTCTGCTCCTGCCTTTTTTAGATAAGCGCGAAAGGGTTCCCCTGCGAAAACGTCCGGTTGCACTCACAGTTACCAGCATATCAGTGCTTGCCATTGTCACGCTCACCATCCTCGGCGGACGTTCTCCCAAGCTGGAAACTTTTTCGGAGACCCCGGTTGAACAAGCTGAAAGCTCGTCCAACGGCGCGGATCAGAGCGAAGACACAATTCAAGAAGAAGATTCAGAAGACACCGCAGTTTTTGATTTCAACTGACGTTTTTGTCTTTATCGAACTTGATTCCACCAAAACCCCCTGAATCTTGGCTTCATGTCCAAAGAAATTCCCTTCCTCGTTCGTCGTAACGCCATCCTGCAGAAAATCGACATAATCAAAAGCATAACACCTCCAGAATCCGACAAACTGGGCTGGATTCGAGGTACAACAATTTTCTTGCATCCACCTTATCCGTATGCTAAAATAGGTTTGATTCAATAGATAAGGGAGGGGAAATAAATGTCTGGTCACTCTAAGTGGGCACAAATCAAGCACCGTAAATCCGCAGTTGATTCGAAACGTGGAAAACTCTTCTCAAGACTAGTTAAGGAAATAACGGTTGCGGCGCGTCTTGACGGCTCCGATATTGACATGAATCCCCGCTTGAGGGCTGCGGTGTCAACCGCGAAATCAAATAATGTACCGAATAACAACATTGAAAAGGCAATTCTACGCGGAACCGGCGAACTCGAAGGCATCGATTACGAAGAGGTAATATACGAGGGATATGGGCCAGATGGCGTCGCAATCATGATTGAAATCTTAACGGATAATAAAAATCGAGCAATTGCTGCTGTGAGAAACATTTTAAACAGACATGGCGGAAGTATTGGAGCGCGGGGCTGTGTGTCTTGGCTGTTTGATAAACGCGGGTTAATCGTTGTCTCAAAAGAGAGCGTCGATGAAGACGACCTCTTTATGCTTGCTCTGGATTCCGGGGCGGACGACCTCATACCTTCAGATGACCAGATTGAGGTTTTTTCTTCCGTCGAGCAATTCGATCGGGTGAGAGCGGCTGTTGAAGCGTCTGGGGCGACGATTCGTGTAGCTGAGCTCAGTATGATTCCTCAAACTACCGTGAAATTAGAAGGCAAAGTAGCTGAGAGAATGCTGCGCTTGATGGAATCTCTCGAAGATAATGACGATGTCCAGAAAGTGCATGCGAACTTTGACATCCCCGACGAGATTTTGGAAGCGGCTGCCTAATGGTCGTACTTGGCATAGATCCGGGAATTGCAAATACGGGCTACGGACTTATTGAAGCCGATGGAACCCCGCTCAGACTAATTGATTATGGAACCATCACGACAGATTCCCAAACCGAATCCCCGCATCGCTTGAAATCGATCTACGATAGGGTCAACCACCTCGCTTCTGAATATCAACCCGACTTTTTTGCTTTCGAAGATCTGTTTTTTAATAAGAAACTAAGCAGTGCTCTGGCAGTTGGTGAAGCTAGGGGGATTGCGAAACTAGTAGCCGCAAATATGGGTCGGGAGGTGTTCGGCTACACGCCCGCACATGTGAAACAATCTGTTGTTGGATATGGTAAAGCCAGCAAGCGCCAGATTCAGGAAATGGTGAAAACCTTACTAAAATTGGATACAATCCCGCACCCGGATCACGCCGCAGATGCACTCGCCGTTGCTATTTGCCATGCTCGTTCCTACAAAATGCTGCAATTACGCGAGAGGTGTAGTTGATGATAGCGTTTGTCAAGGGTATTTTGGAGCTTAATGACGACCAACGAGCAGTGGTCGATGTCAATGGCATCGGCTATAGCATTGAAATCCCATCAAATGCGGCGGCTAAATTGCCCGAGACCGGATCGGAAGTCAAGTTTTACACCTATCACCTCTGCCGGGAAAACGAAGTCAAACTCTATGGATTTGCGTCAAGGGATGAACTGAAAGTGTTTGAACTTGCCCTCATCGTAAAAGGTATCGGTCCATCTGTGGCGCAACATATTGTTTCTAAGCTTTCGCCTGTTGAGTTTCAACGGGCTGTCCGTGACGGCGATCATGCAACGTTGATGCGAGTGCCACGCCTCAATAAAGAGATGGCGCAACTCATCATCATTAAGTTGAAAAATGCCATCGGTAAAATCCACTTTGATAAGAAAATTGATGGCGGCGGAGTTCAACAACGAGCGGAAGAAGGCATCAAAGCGTTAGTTGGTTTAGGCGTTTCTGATTACACCGCAGAATGGGCGATGGCGGAAGCTCAGAAGGTATTGGGAAAAGCGGCAGAATTGGAAGATTTGATTCGGCTTGCACTTCGATACATCTCTAAGACACCGTCCAGAATTTAAGCGAGTTGAGAACCCCCTGGATTTGGTGATCGAGCGGGAGCAATCTGGACCACAGGTCGATGAGGGTTCAAAATGAGCAAACAGATTCAAGAACTGTTGGAGGCGTACGATGAAACCCAATATAGTCTCAGACCTCAAACACTGAAGGAGTTCATCGGTCAGGAAACAGTTAAAGAACGACTGCACATCCACATCGAAGCTGCGAAGCAGAGGAAGCAGGCATTAGAGCATATTCTCCTTGTTGGTCCTACCGGACTTGGCAAAACAACGCTCGCAAAGATAATCTCTAACGAAATGGGAGGCGGTTTCAAGCCCGCAGTCGGTCCTACAATGGAACGACTAGATGTGGCAACAATCTTATCTAATCTTGAAGCGGGCGATATTTTATTTGTTGATGAGATTCATCGCATGAAGGGATATGTTCAGGAATTAATGTATCCCGCGATGGAGGATTATAAAATTGACTTGGCAGTTGGGCAGGGACCATCAGCGGATATTATTACTGTACCACTATCCCGTTTCACGCTGGTGGGGGCGACGACGCGCGAGGGATTATTATCGGCTCCTTTCCAAAATCGATTTGGCATTCGCATCCACCTCGATTATTACACCTCCGATGAGATTCAGATTGCTATCAACCAATACAGCTATCGGCTGCGACCTCCTGTTGAGATTGAGGAAGAGGCGGAACGCGAGTTAGCTTGCCGCTCACGCGGCACGATGCGAATCGCCAAAAATCTACTGTTAAACGTTCGGGATTACGCAACCGTGAAATCTGCCGGAGTTATTACCCATGCAGCTGCTAAAGAAGCGCTAGAATTTTTCAAAATCGACTACCTCGGTCTGGACAAAGGCGATAGGGGTTATTTAAGCACACTGATTGAAAAATTCAGTGGGCGGCGGGCGGGACTGAAGGCGCTCGCCGTAGCTATCAGCGAAGATGAACGTACGATTGCAGAAGTAATCGAGCCTTACCTAATCAAAATCGGGTTTTTGTCACTGACGCCGACCGGACGGGTCGCGGCGGATGCGGCTTATGAACATTTGGGTTATCCTTTGCCACTAGACTGCCAACCGACGTTTTTGTAGACTTTGTCCTCCTCTTGAAGCCCGTATGGTTGCCTTCCCTTATTTGTGTCGGGCAGTAGATGATACCGAGGCGGTTTCCCAATTCACCGGGCGTCGGAAGTTGTGTGCGTCGCCGATGCATCGGTGAACGACCAAGCACTTACCGTTGAATTGCGTAAGTCTTTAGAGATATGAAGCTCGCTGATTACGACTATAATCTGCCGGATGCGCTTATCCCGCAGTTCCCGCTCCAGCGTAGGGATGCATCCCGCTTAATGGTCATCAATCGGCGCACGCGGCAAATTAGTCACACACAGTTCTCGAAAATTGGCGAGTTTCTACCCCTTCGGGCACTGCTCGTCCTCAACAATACCAAAGTCATACCGGCGAGATTGATTGGAACAAAGCTGCCTACAGGTGGTAAGATTGAAGTTCTGTTAATCCGTCCGATAGGGGAGAAGGTTTGGGAAGCGCTAGTTAGACCTAGCCGGCGCGTCAGTCGAGGTACCCGCTTGGCGTTTGGTCAGGGCGCGTTAACTGCGCAAATACGCGAAAAAACGGAGGGCGGCATTTGTACCGTCCGATTCACGTACGACGGCGATTTTCAGTCGATTCTCGCGCGCGTCGGTCAAATACCGCTGCCGCCTTACATCAAAAGAGAACCCGACGCCGGAGATCGAGAGCGGTATCAATGTATCTACGCTTCGACCAAAGGGGCAGTTGCCGCACCAACGGCAGGGCTCCACTTCACACAGGCGTTGCTGGATCGACTCAAGCGGGACGGAATCGACTGGGTCGCCCTGACGCTTCACGTCGGGCTTGGCACGTTTCAACCGGTCAAAGTCGAGGACATTGAAGACCATAAATTGCACGAGGAGCATATTGACATCCCTCAAACAGCCGCCGCCCTACTCAATGCTGCAATTGAGCAGGGGAGAAAAGTAGTGGCTGTAGGGACTACCTCGGCTCGAGCGCTTGAAGCGGTTGCTTCAGATGGGGGAATCCGTTCGTATAAAGGCTTCACTGATATTTTTATCTATCCCGGCTATCAATTTAATGCCGTTGATGCTTTGATTACCAATTTCCATCTGCCGCGTTCCACTTTGCTGATGCTTGTCAGCGCGTTCGCCGACCGCGAATTCATTCTTGAAGCTTACCGGCAGGCGATCGATCGGAAATATCGTTTCTATAGCTATGGTGATGCAATGCTTATTCTTTAATTTGAAGGAGATTAACTATGGATTTTTTTAGCGCTTTTGTTCCGATTATTCTGATGGTGGCGATCATCTATATGCTAATCTGGCGTCCCGAACAGCTTAAACGGAAAAAACACCAAGCGATGTTAGAAAACCTTGCGAAAGGAAATTTAGTCGTTACGACGGGAGGGCTACACGGAAAAATCATCGGCGTCGACAAAGAGCTTGTTGTTCTCACAATCGCCGAAAACGTAAAGGTCGAGGTTTCGCGCAGCGCTATCGCTTTCCTGAAGAAGGGCGGAGAGTTAATCGAAGGTGAATAGGTAACCGGGCGATTCTGCAAATGTTGGCTCATATCAATTGTTTAGTGTGAAAGGGTCTAGGCTTATTTTGGGGTCTTTATCGCTCCCCAGGTGAGGGCGAGTCGACCCTCAGGATTGACGGCAAATCCTTTTGACGTAAAATTCGCTTGGACCTCGTCCCTGTCCAACGCGCGATTATAGATAGCAACTTCATCGACAGCACCGTTTGCCCAAGCTCGATCGGCGAAGGTGAAGATCTTTTTACCGAACGTCGCTCGTGTTTCCTCACCGGTCTGGAAGGGTTGTATCTTCGCGTTATCATAGACGACATCATCGCCGTTGACATAGATTTTCAGTTCCGTCTTATTGTCGTCGTATGTCACGGTGACATGATACCAACTGCCTACTTTTGCGCCGAAACGCGACTCATGATCGTTACATACGCCCCACATGGTAATCTGGTTTGAATGCCAGGTTGTAATGCAGAACAGTTCCCCTTGACAAACTTGACCGGATTCGCCTTCCCAACCCCAGCCAACGAGAACGTGAAATTGATCGCTCTTTGTGTTCCATTTAACCCATGCACTCAACGTCCGGGAGTCGGAACCGGTTATTTCAATCTCCTCTGTCGATTGCGCATAGTCGCCGTCTCCATCAAACTCCAATGCACTACCTATTTTCCCTCTGACTACCTTTGGATCGCTTCTTCCGCCCGCTAAAAGCTGCGGTGATTTGCCGCGTATGATTTCCACATCGTTCTCCCCGGCAAGGTCGGGAACGATATCGTCCTCAAACTTGTCAAATGACCAGTAATGAACAAGCCCCTTTTCAACAACTTGGCTGTGCGCCACATTTGTGTATGTGAGTGTAGCCGCGAAAACTGTTAGAACATAAGCAATCATCAAAATCTTAGTCGTAACCATCTTGCCCGTCCTTTCTTTATTTTGGGTTTCGCACATAACCTGCAAATGCATCTGCTGTTGAGACGCTTTCAAATAACAACGCTCTTGCACAATCGTAAGGATTACTATAGCACAATCGACATTGAAAATCAATATCTTCGAAAGGAGAAGACGATGGATCTGACAGGCAGAGTGGCAATTGTCACCGGGGGAGCGCAGGGGCTTGGACGTGCAACGGTGGAAGCCTTTGTCGAAGCGCACGCACGCGGTGTAATCATCGCCGATGTGCAAGCCGATCAAGCGGAGTCGACTGCCCAAGAGATTATGGCGGCTCACAAGGAGCAAGTAATCGCCATACCGACCGATGTCTGTAATCCCTCGCAAGTCGAGGCGATGGTTCAGGCTACACTTGATCGCTTTGGACGAATTGACATCTTGGTCAACAACGCCGGCATGTGTCCAATCGTAGAATGGGACAGCGTAACGCTTGAAGACTGGAATCGAGTCCTTGCAGTCAACGTAACTGGCATGTTTCTCTGCACGAGGGCGGTCATTCCTTGCATGAAAACTCAGAAATACGGACGCATCGTCTATGTGTCGTCGCCAGCGGGCCGCGTCGGCAGTATCATTGCGCACGTTGCATACGGCGTGAGCAAAGGCGGTTGCTTGGCATTGATGAAATCAGTAGCTAAAGGCTTCGCAAAGGATGGTATCTTGGCGAACGCCATCCTTCCGGGTCCGATAGACACGCCGCTTTCTCGTTCTTTCGGAGAGGAATTTTGGGTTTCGCAGCAGGAAAAGCCCCTACTCAAGCGTCACGCTTCGCCAAAGGAGGTGGCTGACGCCGTGTTGTTCTTGGCCTCGGATCGCAGCACCTACATCACGGGTCATGAACTTTGGGTAGATGGGGGCTGGAGCCTGGGATAGCAGATTATTCCGCATCCACGCGAATTTTGAAATTCGCCATGGCGTATCTCTACGGCTGCTTGATAAAACAGTAAATTGGCACATTATTTTCTTGACGAGATTTTTGTAAACATGCTATTATTTTTGTTCGTTTCGTCATTAAACTTCGGTTCTCGCAAATCCATGATCGAGGTAATAAACGTATATGATTGAAGTCAAGAACTTGACCAAACGGTACGGCGCAACTGTCGCTGTAAACGATGTTTCCTTCGATGCAAAAGCTGGTGAAGTATTGGGGTTTCTTGGCCCAAACGGCGCTGGGAAGACCACAACGATGCGTATCTTGACGTGCTATCTTTCGGCAGATGCAGGCACCGCTAAAGTCGCCGGATACGACGTTTTTGAGGAATCCATTGAAGTGCGAAAGCAGATTGGTTATCTGCCCGAAAGCGCACCTCTCTATACAGATATGGGCGTCCTAGATTATCTCAACTTCATCGCGCAAATCCGCAACATTCCAAAGAGTCAGCGAAAAGAGCGGATTAGAGAGGTCATAGATATTTGCGGGCTTGAAAAGGTAATCCAGAAAGATATCGGCGAACTCTCCAAGGGCTATAGACAACGCCTTGGCTTGTCACAAGCCCTCATTCACGCTCCATCCATCCTCATCCTTGATGAAGCCACCTCTGGACTTGACCCCATCCAAATCATAGAAATTCGCAATCTGATTAAAGAGATCGGCAAAGAGAAGATGATTATTTTCAGTTCACATATTCTGCCGGAGGTCTCTGCGACATGCAGCCGCATCTTGATTATCAATGAGGGGCGTCTTGTGGCAAATGGCACGCCGGAGGAGTTAGCAGGACGCGCAAAGGGGCAAGAATTTGTCCATATCTCCATTCGCGGACCCCGTGAGGAAATTGAGGCGAAACTCAATGAACTTAGTTTTGTGTCCGATTTCAAGTGCGTAAAACCCGACGATGAAATACTCGGATACCGGATTGCGTCTCAGAAAGGCAAAAGCGCGGCAGAGGAGATCTTCCAGTTTGTGGTCGATAACCACTGGAGTCTAACGGAGTTGCGTCAGGAAACGGTTAGTCTGGAGGATGTATTCTTGCAGTTGACCGGCAGTGAATCGGCAGATGTTATGCGTAATGAGTAATTCGTATCTTCGTCTTAAACCATGGATGTCCCCATAGCGCAGCTTATTATATATCTCGTAGCAGCGCTTCAAATGCACCTAATGATAATGTTTTCCAAGGAGGTGGACACGAAGGCTTATGAACAACATCGCAGCCATTTTCAAGAAAGAGTTCAGAAGCTACTTTAATTCTCCAATCGCATACATTTTTATCACATTTTTCTTAGCGATTTCCGCTTGGTTTTTCTTTCGCAGCTTTTTCATAGTCAACCAAGCTGAACTGAGGGGCTATTTTGGGCTAATGCCTTGGCTATTTCTTCTCTTTGTACCAGCGATGACGATGAAACTCTGGGCGGAAGAGAAGAAGATGGGCACCGTTGAAATCTTGATGACCTTACCGATTAAGGATTATGAAGTCGTCATCGGCAAATACCTCGCGAGTTTTGCCCTGCTTGCAGTCACCGTTATCTTTTCCATTTCTTTGCCAATGACGGTCGGCTACTTGGGCTATCCCGATAACGGTCCCATCGTTGGAGGCTACATCGGACTAATACTGATGGGCGGCGCTTACCTTTCAATTGGGCTACTCGCCTCCACATTGACGGAAAATCAGATCGTCGCTTTTATTCTTGGCATCGTGATGTCCTTTGTATTGCTTATTATTGGTGAGGACATCGTGCTTTTCAACGCTCCGAACTGGGTTGTCCCGATTTTCAGCTACCTCGGGTTAGGGGCGCATTTTAGCAGCATTCTTAGAGGCGTTATTGATTCCCGAGATCTCATCTACTATCTGTCCGTTATCGGGTTTTTTCTGTACCTGAGCGTTTTATCTCTTGAAAGTCGGAAATGGAGGTAAACCTATGGCAACGAGAACACTAAAATATGGAAGCAATACACTTGTCTTAATTCTTATGGTTTTTGCTATACTTGCGGCAATTAGTTTTCTGTCAAGCCGTCGATTTGTAAGGACGGATCTCACTGATGACAAGCGATACACCATTTCATCATCAACGAAGAATGTCCTCAAGCGTCTGGACGACGTTGTGACAATTAACGCCTACTTTTCGAGGGAACCCGCGCAAATTGCCCAGATTCGTCGTGATGTCCGCGATGTGCTTGATGAGTACCGCGCTTTCTCGAACAAGCTGCAGATCGACGTTATTGATCCCAGCGATGACGAGGGAGAAAAGAACAAGCTTCAATTCATGGGTATCCCTGAAGTGCAAATTAACGTTTTTGAGAAGGACAAAAGGCAAGTCGCCAACGTTTATATGGGGCTTGCCGTTATCTATGGAGACAAGAAGGAAATTCTCCCAGTTGTCCAAAACACCTTCACCCTTGAATACGAATTGACTTCAAGAATTTTGAAGGTGACCAGAACTGAAGACAAGACCGTTGGATTCCTTTCAGGACACGACGAACTAGATATTGATGACGAGCGAGGGGTTCGAGGAATACGGCAAGAGTTGAGTAAGCAGTATAATGTCAAAAAGGTTTCGATTGACGGTGGAAAAGAGATTGATAAAGATGTGGCAACTTTGGTCGTCGCTGGACCGAAGCAATCGTTGGCAGAGCGTGAGAAGTATGAAATCGATCAGTTTATTATGGGAGGAGGTCGGGCGATTTTCTTGGTAGATTCGATTCGTATCCCGGAAGGGTCGCTACAAGCAAATCCGCTGGAAACCCGTCTCAATGACTTGCTCGAACATTACGGTGTCAGACTTGGCAATGATCTGGTGCAAGATATTTCTCAGGGGCAACTGTCTTACACGCAAGGGTATTTCAGAGTTACAAGCGAATATCCGTATTTTGTTAGAATACTTAAACAATTCCGCTTTCGCTCGGGAGAGATTTCAAAAGGGCTATCCGATGACAGCATTGTCACCAGCCAGTTGGAAAGCCTGACGTTGAATTGGGCGAGTTCACTTGAGTTACTGTCGAATGAAGAAGACGGCATTGAGACGATAGCGCTTGCGAAAACAACTGGCGAGAGTTGGACTGTGCAGAGTCCCTATAACATCTCCCCGAACGCTCAACTTAGACCGCCATCATCTGCGCGAAAGAGTCATACTGTGGCGGCATCGCTCTCAGGGGTATTCAAGAGTTTTTACGCGGATAAGGATATCCCGCCCGCCTTGGATGAAGCGCAAACTGAGACGCCGGCAAGTGAAGATCGAACGACAAAAACGGAGAGCGATCCGACACAGATTGTTGTGGTCGGAAATTCTGCGTTTCTGCAATTCGGCGGTCAAAATGAGCTGACCTTTTTCTTTAACACAATAGATTGGCTTACGCTCGGCGACGATCTCATCCACATTCGATCCCACGGTGTAACGGATCGACCGCTAAAAGAGGTTTCCGAAGGCGAGAAACTGTTCCTGAAATTTGCAAATATTGCCGGCGTTCCGATAGTGGTGATCGCCTTTGGCTTAATTCGATACCTTTTGAGAAGGAGGGCAAAACGATTGGTTGAAGCCTATGGAACGGTTTAGCTGTGCTTCACACCAGCTCGTAATGAATCATGAAAACGAAGCAACTCCTAGTTTTAGTCGGCGTTTTGGTGGTGTTGGGGTTACTCGTCTTGATACTTGAAAATCCGTTCGGCAAGAGCGAACGCGAGAAGAAAGTTGAGACGGCGTTGCCACTATTTCCCGACTTCAAGCGCGAGAACGTTACTCGAATTGAAATCACCGCATCTGGAGAAACAACGACGCTCGTCAAAGAAGGCGATCAGTGGTTAGTGGCATCGATGGACAATTATCCTGCGGATCAGGAAGCAATTGATGAGATGTTTGATAAAGTTGCCGGATTCAAGACTGTCGATCTGGTCTCCACGAATCCCGATAAACAGTCGGTCTTTCAAGTGGCTAGCTCTGGTGCAGAAGCAAAGCTCTCGGATGCGAATGACAATTTACTCGCTCACCTTTTCGTCGGAAAGACAACCCCCGGTGTCTTCAGCAGCTACATTCGCGCCGCAGATTCCGACAACGTATACACCGGCGAAGGTTATCTCAAAGCGACTTTCGATAAAGAGTACCGGACATGGAAAGATCGGACAATTTTCAATTTCAATAAGGGAGCCGCTACCCACCTATCCATCAAATCAGAAGAAGAGGATATTGAGCTTCAGCTTGACGCCGAAGGAAAATGGCAGATGCTCAAGCCGGTCGTTTCTGCTGTTAACCCGACAGAAATAGATAGTCTCCTTGACAAATTCAGCTCACTGAAAACAGACGATTTCGAAGAAGAGCAAGACCCCGTGGAACATGAGCTAGATGACCCCCGTGCCACAGTTACAGCGAGGTTAAACGACGGTTCAACACGGGCGCTGTTAATCGGAAAACAAGAGGAAGGCAACGACAGGACCCCTGTCAAACGCGAGGACAAAGATCAAATCTTTATGCTTTATAGTTCAAACCTCAATTCGCTACTCAAGAAGCCGTCAGATCTGAAGGAAGAGGCGCCCGTCGCAGAATTTGACGCTGAAAGCAGCGTAGAACCTATGGATGAAAGCGGAGGGGGATCGACCGAGTGAATAACGAGGGATCTAGTGAACGAATAGGATCAACTGAGCGGATAGCGAAGGCGATAGTCTTCATAAAATACTATCGCAGTCCCTTCATCCCTTTTGTTAATCCCTTTTAGATGCAATAGTACACAACACACAATCGGCTAATTAAGGGAGAATCATTTATGGAACACGTTGTTTGGGGAATTATGGGTTCAACGGCGTGGGCGGATATGATGTTCGGTCCGGCGATCCAGGATGCAAGTAATGCTCAGCTCCACGCCGTGTTGAGCAGTAATCAGGCAAACGCAGACGCATTTTGTCAGAAACATGGCGTAGAAAAAGGCTACAGCAATCTTGAGGCGTTCCTCGCAGACGATGAGGTGGAAGCGATCTGGATCGCCACGCCGCAAAACCTCCATGCCAAACAGACCATTGCCGCGCTAGAACACGGCAAACACGTCCTGTGCGAAAAGACGATGGCTGTCACCGCCGCCGAGTGCGAATCTATGATACTCGCAGCCGAACGGACAGGCAAACTGCTTAGCATCGGTTATCATATGCGGCATCATCCGCTACACGAGGAGTTGCAGCAGGAGTGGAGTCAGGGACAGTTCGGAGCTCCTATATTCGCACGGGCACAAATTTACTTCCCATACGGGGAGGCGCCCACGACTTGGCGGGCGAAAAAGGAGACAAGCGGCGGTTGGGCAATAAATGATGTCGGTACGCACGGGATCGATCTCCTCCGCTGGTTTTTAGGGGATGCCGCTGCGGTGCATGGGGAACTGTCCAGTCTGCGTTTCGGCTTGGAAACGGACGATCACGCCGTTGTCACAATGCGGTTCCACAACGGCGCAATTGGCGTTGCAGATGCCTCTACGGCGGCGGGGGCGCCCGCGCCCAGGCTTGAACTCTACGGCAGCGAGGGGTACTGCATCCTGGACGGCACCCTATTCGGTGGTGGAGGAACTGTCACCCAGAGCCGGGCTGGCGCGGATCCGGAAGTTTCAGAAGCCCCTATGGCACCGCTCTACCAGAACCAGGCTGAAGCTTTCAGCCGGGCGGTCAGGGGGGAAGAGGAACTCATCGTCACTGCAAAAGATGGGCTTGAAAATGTAAAGATTATCGAACAGGCGCGGGGTTGGTAGCAAGCAATTTTTTGCTGAATGCGCCTATTCTCATCTGGGGTTGGCTATCACATAGCATAACCAATGGTCTAATCCATATTCTTAAACCGGGAGTCCACCAATTGTAAAATATACCGATCAATTGACCGAATAGGAAAGGTGATAGTCCTTCAGTTGGCGGTTAAAACTATCGTCCTCCCTATTCGGTCGGTTGATCGTATTTGACAATGCGATCCAGGGGGAGGAGTTGGGACGAGTATAAACAAACGAAAGAGGTAAACGATTATGTCAGAAGTAATGTGGCTGGTTCGTGCCGGAGAGGAAGGATACCTCATCAGCGAATTTGCCCGTGGTTTCATTGCGATTGGTTGCCATGAACTTGGCGATTTAAGCGCGGCAACTTCTGAAGAAGAAATCAGAGAGCGATACATTCGTACATATCCTGACGAAAACCCGTCTAAAGCGGGAAATGCCGTAGCCATGATTTGCAAATTCCGGTTTGCACTTGGGATGAATCAAAAGATAGTAACTTATGACCGCCAGCAGCGTGAATACTTCATCGGCAACATTGCGGGGGACTACTATCACAATACCGATGAAATTTCCAATGCAATCTCTAATTACGCCCATTTGCGAAGAGTTCACTGGCTGGGTCGTGTAAGCCGGGATTTACTATCTGCTCCCTCCAGAAATTCATTGGGTAGTAGCCTGACGCTCTTTTCAGTAAATGAGGAAGTATCGACAGAATTATTATCTCATCTGGGGGAACCTACGACACCAGAAAACTCTGAGGTGGGCGATAACGGACTCGATCAGATCAAAGAGGATACCGTTGCACGAGCCCACGAACTTATCAAAGACAAGCTATTGAAACTATCCGCCGATGAAATGGAGCAACTAACAGCGGCGATCCTACGTGCTATGGGATACAAAACTCGGGTTATGCCTATAGGTCCAGATCGAGGGGTTGACGTCCTCGCCTCCCCAGACGGACTTGGGCTTGAAGAACCGAGAATTAAGGTTCAGGTTAAACACCGTTCAGGAACATCCATAGGTGCTGAAGATATTCGTGGATTTCTTGGTGGTTTGCGGGAAGGCGACAAAGCATTATATGTCAGCAGCGGTGGCTTTACACGGGAAGCCAAATATGAAGCAGATCGTTCAATAATTCCTTTAACTCTATTGGGACTTGATGAACTCGCAAGCCTAATTGTAAGCCACTATGAGAGTTTCGACATTGAGGGTAGAGTGTTGATGCCGCTTGTTAAAGTATTCTTCCCTGCCGAATAGAATACGGTGTTTGCGCAGTTACCCGGAGACCTCGCGGTATTACAGGCGTTTGTAAATCTTTAAACAACACCAAGTCCTCCCGACGCTGATTGTCACAATTCGACCAACCAGCAAAACAGGCAGAGCACCCTGAGGTTGACCACAACTTGGCACAACCGCTGGTCTAATTCCCACTCTTAACCGGAAACCACCATGACTAAATTTACCGAATCGCAACGGGTGCAATGGGAAGAGGAAGGCTTTCTCACATTTGACAATGCGATTCAGGGTGGGGAATTAGCACGACTTCAGGGTGTCTTTGACTACTGGTCGGAACGGTGCAAATCCGAATGGCTAGAGCGAGTCGAAGCCGGCGAAGCGGTGAGCACGTTTTATGACATTCCAGGTGTTTTTGAAAAGGACGAAATCTTCGTGGACTTGGTTGACCATCCCAGCTACTACCCCTATCTCAAGGAGTTCACGGTTGGGGATGTAATCTTGCTGGGACCGCAAGCCCGAACCGTCCCACCATCGCCAGTTAGTTACTCCGGTTGGCACCCGGACGTGCCCCACAGCAATCCGCTGCACATCAAAGTACAAGTTTACGTGAACGACGTGGAACCTAAATGCGGCGAATTTACCTATGTGCCGGGGAGCCACAAACCAGATGCAGGCCCCTACTCCAGAGTACCCCGGTTGGAAAGCATGCCCGGCCACAAAACCATCCCCGGAAAAGCGGGTACCGCCATCATGTTTAACTCCTACGGATGGCATGCCGCAATGGACAACCCTTTGGGTACACCTAGAAAATCCGTCATTCTGATTTATGAAAAGAGCACCCCGAACCGTGTGTCCCCGGAAGCCTACGCCTCCATTGCTCGCTACTGCACAACGCCGGAGCGCCGAAGGCTTTTCAGCCTGGAGCAGTGATGCCTCGAATTGACGCTCACCTTCACGTTTTTGCCAAGCCCACTGCCGAGTTTCCGCGAGAATCCGATGCGCTCGCCCCGGTGGAGTTGGACGCGCCCATTGAAAACCTGCTCGTCGAGATGGACACGCACGGGATTGACCGTGCAGTGCTCGTACAGTTGGGCGGCACGGACATCGAACACCACGCTTACCTGCTTCACTGCTTAAAAACCTACCCCGACCGGTTCCTGGGCATCGGAATGGTACCATTGGATATCCGCAACCCAGCGGTGCACATGGACAAATTGGGGCAGGAGACTGGAATTATCGGTTTTCGACTTTTCTCAATTGGCGGACCTAAGGACCCCTTTGCCCAAATAGATATTCGGAAATTTATAACTTATCGCATCTGGGAACATGCGGCAGCGCGGGATTATGTGATCTCGCTCTATCCCCAAGCGGTTGACGCCCATCTGATTCCCCATCTGCTGGAAGCGTTTCCCCAAGTTAGGGTCGTCTTAAACCATCTTGGGGTTTGTCCCGGCAAAGGAAAATTCTTCATAGATGAAAAAGGACGCCCGCAAGTTGAAACGCCGATGTACAATCCCGCATTTCATACGACCCACCGACTCTCCCGATATGAAAACGTGACCCTCCAGTTATCGGGTCAGTACGCCTTCAGCAAGGAGGAGTATCCATATCGCGACCTAACAGGATGGCACGAGCGCCTGGTGGACATCTACGGCTCGAAGCGTCTTATGTGGGCGAGCGATTTCCCATGGATTCAGAAGGACCCCGGTTACGGTCAACTCACAAATATAATTAAGGAGTTGTTGCCTAACCTATCAGACTATGAATACTGTGACATCATGGGTGCAACTGCCATGCGATTTTTGAGGTTTGCAGATTGCAGACTATAAGAATTCGAGTTTCTAGTTGTATCACAGGAGGTAATATTGATGTTGACACAAGCGGGTTGTCTCAATAGACAACACAGATTGCGAGAGCAGCTTGCGGCGCAGAACATCGGCGCAGCCGTGCTGACAGATTACAGAGATGTCTATTATTTCACTGGGATGCTTTCTGCTCAATTTCCCGTCTTTATGCTGCTAGAAACTGCGGGAGGCTCTTGGCTGGTGACGCACACGGATGAAGGGGTGTCGTGTGTGGACGATTGTATCACCTACGAGTGGAACAAACTGGGCACGATGAATCCCAACATAATGGAAGGCATGAATTGCGTCGTGACAAAACGAATCCAAGGTGCGGGGGCATACAAACGGCTGGGCTGGCAAGCAGAGGCGATGCCACACCTGCTCAGGCAAACTGTTGAGAGCGGATTGCAGCCTGATGAATGGGTAGCCGTCGACCGTCTGCTCAGGACGATGCAAGCACGAAAAGATCCGGATGAGCTGACACTGATTCGCAAGAGCGTTCAAGCGGATTTGGCAGCGTATACAGCGGTGCAGAAGGCGATTGCACCTGGCGAGAACGAGCTTGCTGTTCTCGCAGCAGGACAGCGCGGCGCAATGCTGGAAGCGGGTGAAAAGGTCTTTCACGACGGCGACTACCAGTGCGGGGTATTTAACGGTCCCGCCAGAAACCGAAGAATTAAGCAGGGTGAAATCTACATCGTTGATGCGTGGACCTGCTATCGAGGGTACTGGTCGGACCTTTCGCGAGCCTTCGTGGTCGGAGGTACGCCGACAGACATCCAGCAGTCCGTGTTCGATCACATTGCGTCGATTCAACGAGAAGTCCCAGCACTCTTGAAGCCCGACACCGATGGCACAGAGGTGTGGCGTGCACTTGACGCGCGAATCCGCGAACACCCGGTGCTTACAGACTCCGGCTTAGTTCATCATGGTGGTCATGCCATCGGGTTGCGCGCCCATGAAATGCCTGATCTCAACCGCGACCGAGGCGGGACTCTTGAGGTCGGCAATGTTGTTTCCGTGGAGCCCGGAGGATACGCGGACGCATTGAACAACGGCGTGCGTATCGAAAATATGTACCTCATCACCGAGGCGGGGGCTGAGAATTTATCCGAATATCCGATTGAAATTGTGCCGCGCGCGTAAAGATTCTGAAAGGATAACGCTATGGCAACTGATCTAGCACATCACATTCAAGGTATTCCTCTAGTGGACACCCATGAACACCTGCAGAAGGAAGGCGATTGGGTGGAGAACGGTCCGGATATCCTACAAGACCTTTTTGGGAACTATGTTGCGGCTGACCTTCACACCGCTGGCGCATCGCCGGAAGCGATGCAACGCCTAATGCGCATTAACGAACCTTATTCTTATGCAAACCCTTCAACGGGCGTGACGCCAGAATTGATGAACCCTTCCGGCGACGACATCCAAGCTCGTTTCGAGGACATCCGAGAGGCGTGGGAAGCGTCGCAGTTCACTGGATACGGCGAAGGTGTGCGATTGATTGCAAAGGTAGTGTATGGAATTGAAAAAATCACAGGCGAAAGTCTCGCAGCCGCACAAGAAAAACTTCAGGAGTTACGGCGTCCGGGTGAGCGATATCGGTTGTTGTACCACCTGGCTAACTTGGATCACGTCCAAATCGACGACTTTTGTTGGGCTTGCCTGCCGGATCGCTCTGGAACGGAGTTTTTCCTGTACGATCTGTCGTGGGCGGGTTTCTGCGAGGGACAGATTGATCCCGAGCGTCTTTACGCCGAAACCGGCGTAGAGGTGAAAGATTTGGTAACGCTGAGACAGGGTATGGAAGCGATTTTCGAGAAATGGGCGCCGTGCGCAATCGCCGTCAAGTCCCAGCACGCCTACAGCCGAACCCTTAACTGGAACGAGCGGAGCGACGCGGAAGCCGGCGCTGCCCTCGAAACCGTGTTAAGTAAACCCGCTGAAGCGGTGAGCGTCGAGACCCGCCTATGCCTCGGCGATTGGTGTTGGGCGCGTGGGATCGAATTGTCGATTGCGCATAATCTGCCGTTCAAGATTCATACCGGCTACTACGCCGGCAACGACCGACTGCCTTTGAGCCGGATTCCCGCCGGAAACATGTGCTCTCTACTCGCCCGTTATCCGGAGGCTAAATTTGTCCTGATGCACATCGCCTATCCCTACAGCGATGAGCTGGTAGCACTTGCGAAGCACTATCGCAACATCTGGGTAGATCTCTGCTGGGCGTGGAGCATTGACCCGTATAGCTCACGCGACTTCTTGCGGCGCTTTCTCCATGCGGTTCCGTCAAATAAGCTCTTCGCATTCGGCGGGGATACGGGTTGGCCCACTGGCACGGTAGCTTACGCGATTCAAGCACGCCGCGAAATTCAACGCGCGCTCGAAGCAGAAATCGCCGAGGGATACATGACCGAAAAGAACGCGATGGCGATTGCGACGCGCATCATGCGGAACAATCAGTTCTCCTGTTTCGACGTCGAAGGCACCCGCGCGAATATTCGTAGTGCAGTGTAAAAAACCGATAGTGTTTGGAAGAGCCGGAATCCAATCACCGACATCTTCAATTTTTAATTGAAACATTCTGACTTCCAACAGAGGAGAATATGCCAACATTTGCAGCAGAGCAACTTAAGAAGTTTTCAATAGATATATTTGAAGGCGTTGGGGTGCCCAACACAGAAGCAGAGATTGTCAGCGAACATCTAATTGACGCCAGTTTAGCTGGACTTGATTCCCATGGCGTGCTTCGCATCCCCCAATATGTGAATGCGATTCAAGTGGAACGCAAAATCGTGCCGGGCGCCAAATTGGAAATCGTGCGAGACACGACATCTGGTTTGCTAATTAACGGCAACTTTGGGTTCGGGCAGGTCATCGCTCATCAGGCAATGGAATTGGCGATCCAAAAAGCGCGCGAGACCGCTATCTGCGCTGCCAGCGTATATAACTGCTTCCACACAGGGCGCCTCGGCAGTTATACGGTCATGGCGGCGGATGAAGGGCTGATTGGGATGATGATGGTGAATGCGGGCGGATGCGGACAGTGGGTTGCACCGTTCGGCGGCATTGCCAAGCGTATTGGAACCAACCCAATCTCAATTGGTGTACCAACGGGCACAGGCGATCCCATAGTGGTAGATATCGCCACTAGCACCGCTCCAGAGGGAAAAATTCGCGCCCTGCACAACAAAGGGGAGAAAGTTCCAGAGGGGCTGATAATCGACCACGAGGGGCGGTCAGCGACGAATACAGCGGACTTCTATGGACCACCGGCGGGAGCTTTACTTCCATTGGGCGGCGCTCTTGGATACAAAGGGTTTGGACTCGGTCTTATCGTGGACATCATGGCGGGGGGTATTTCTGGGATTGGATGTTGCCGACCGGACGCGCCGCAAGAGCCCGACAGTGACGGCGTCTTTATGATTGCTATTGATATTGGGCAGTTCACACCATTGGATGAGTTTTATCCTCGTGTTACGCAACTGATTGAACACGTGAAATCGTCGCCGCCGGCACCTGGTTTCAGTGAAGTTCTCGTGCCCGGAGAACCGGAGGCGCGACAGAAGAAACACCGCACCGAACACGGCATTGCCGTTGATGATACAACGTGGAGCCAAATTCAAGAAATTGCTGATAGATTAGGCGTCGTAGAACTTAGCCCGCTGTCGAATCAATAGTGACAATGTCCGTAGGCGGGGCTTCCCAACTCCGATTATCGGGACAGACATGTGCCTACCACAAACGGAGGTTAAATTTCATGAATAAAGCACTATCTTTCAAGTTCTCGCTATTGTCCGTCTCTATTCTGTTGCTGCTTATAGGTTGCGGTAAAACTGTGAAAATGCAAGCACCCCCAGAATATAAAGGCTGGAAGTTGCCTCATGGCGCTAAAATACGTCTTGGTAAGGGTGTGACATACGACATTTCCTATTCCCCTGATGGTGCTCAGCTAGCGGTGGCGAGCGGCGTCGGGATTTGGCTTTACAATGCCCTCACCGGCTTAGAAACCGCCCTGTTGACGGGACATATCCAATCGGTCAATTCAGTGGCGTATTCGCCGGATGGAAAGACCATAGCAAGCGGGAGCAGAGACAAGACGATTCGGTTGTGGGACGCCGTAACCGGAAAACTCAAGCTCACACTTGAAGGACATACGGGTTGGGTTATTTCAGTGGCGTATTCGCCGGATGGAAAGACTATTGCGAGTGGGGGTGGACGCTCGTTTGGAGACAATGCAATTAGGTTGTGGGACACCTCGACGGGACAACTCAAGCTGACACTTATGGGGCATCATACGGATTCGGTCAGGCACGTGGCTTACTCCCCGGACGGCAAGACGATTGTGAGTGCGAGTCGGCATGCAATTCGACTGTGGAACGCTACAACCGGGCAACACAGGCTTACCATTGAGGGACATGCGAGTACAGTCAATTCGGTGGCATTTTCCCCAGATGGAAAAACTATAGCGAGTGGGAGCCGAGACAAGACAATTCGATTATGGAACACAGTGACGGGTAGACTCATGCGGACGCTTAAGGGACATACGAGTACGGTCAATTCGGTAGCATTTTCCCCAGATGGAAAGACAATCGCGAGTGGGAGCCGAGACAAGACAATTCGGTTTTGGGACGCAGTTACGGGTAGACACATGTGGACCCTTGAGGGACATATGGGTACGGTCAATTCCGTGGCGTATTCCCCAGATGGAAAGACAATCGCGAGCAGGAGCCAAGACAAGACAATTCGATTATGGAACACAGGAACAGGCAGGCACATACGGACGCTTGAGGGACATACGAGTATGGTCAATTCCGTCGCATATTCCCCAGATGGAAAAACTATAGCGAGCGGGAGCCGAGACAAGACAATTCGATTATGGAACACAGTGACGGGTAGACTCATGCGGACGCTTAAGGGACATACGAGTATGGTCAATTCCGTCGCATATTCCCCAGATGGAAAAACTATAGCGAGTGGGAGCCGAGACAAGACGATTCGGTTTTGGGACGCAGTTACGGGTAGACACATGTGGACCCTTGAGGGACATATGGGTACGGTCAATTCCGTGGCGTATTCCCCAGATGGAAATACTATAGCGAGTGGGAGCCAAGACAAGACAATTCGATTATGGAACACAATCGTGGGCAGACTCATGTGGACGCTTAAGGGACATACGAATACAGTCAATTCGGTAGCATTTTCCCCAGATGGAAAAACTATAGCGAGTGGGAGCGGGGACAGGACGAAAGCGAGAGGAAGCCAAGACGAGACAATTCGGTTGTGGGACGCAGTTACGGGTAGACACATGTGGACCCTTGAGGGACATAGCGGTGGGGTAGATTTCGTGGCGTATTCCCCGGATGGAATCACCTTGGCGAGTGGAAGTTTCTTTGGTAGGATGCGGTTGTGGGACACCGTAACGGGGGAATACAAGCGGACCCCATTAGGAAAGAGAGGCAATTCCATTGCCTTTCTTCCAGATGGAAAAACTATAGCGATTGGAAATACTGACAGGACGATTTGGTTGTGGGATACAGCAACTGGATGGTATAAGCGACTTCTTGCAGGACATACGGGTTCGGTCAAATCCGTGGCGCTCTCTCCGGATGGTAACACCCTGGCAAGTGGAAGTTCGGACGGAACAATTCTCCTATGGGCGGTGGAGCCAATGGTCGCAGCGCCGTCGTCGCCACGCTGAGCTTGACAGGCGAAGAAGTCGTCATCTTGACAGTCGATTGTGGGTCGCGTGGAGCGGTGTCGCTATTCGCTCAGTTGATCTCAACCCAACCTACAAGAGCTCGGTTTCCTGTCCCGTAGATCAATCCTTAATGACTAGCGTTCGGCTAGACGAACGCCCCTCGTCGTCAACGCAGGTGAGCATGTGCGTTCCAGCAACCGGCGTGTAAAACACCGGCTCAGTGGGCGCCCCCTTAAATATCAACTGGCCATTGACAAACCAGAATATATGTTTCGTTCGATTGGAGACGGCTGCGGCTAAGAGCAGCTTTTGGTATTCAAGCCCCACCCCCGCTCGGATGTGATATTCGCTATCTCCCGATGGCGAGCGAATGACAGGTCCCCGTCCAGCAACGACGCCGACACAATTTGGATTGTGCGGCGGAATCGGTTGAATCGCAAAGCCGTTTCGGGTCAGCCATGCGGCAACTTCCGGGCGCCATTCCTCAATGACCACCTGATGATAGGATCTCCCAATCCGACAGTGCGAGCAGAGCGTTGCTCCGGTTTCATTATCGATTGTTATCCGTTTGTGAACGCTACACGGTGCCTTGGCGGAGCGGTTGGAGATGTAGTCATCTAGCTTGGTGGTCTGACAGTCTCCCGACACCGGCATCCCACTTAACGCGCATACCTCGCGCGTGCTGACTTGATATGGGCGCGTAAACCATCGGTTGGCAGCGGAGTTCGTCAGACCGTTGAACAGGGCAAATAGGATTGGCGCGGCAACTTCGGAGCCGACGAGCGACGGCGCGCCATGTCCATCGAAGTTTCCCACCCAAACCCCGATTGTGTATTTCGGCGTATAACCGACGCTCCAGGCATCTCTGTGTCCGTAGGAGGTGCCTGTTTTCCATGCGACTTTGGGGAGGTTCATCGACGCTTCATAGGCGGCGGGTAGATCGGGGCGGCGGACTTCCGTCAACATCTCAGTGAGAATGAAACTAGCGCCCCTGCTCAAGAGCCGCTTGGTAGAAGGAGCGGGTAACGTGTCTACGTTCCGGCGCGTCAACTGATACGGTGCGAACTCGCCAAGATTAGCGAGTCCGGCGTAGAGCGCCGTCAACTCCAGCAACGTAACCTCGCAGCTACCCAAGATTAACGACAATCCGTAGTGGATCTTCGGATCGGACAGCGTAGAAACTCCAGCCCGTCTGAGTAGAGCGTAGATGCCATCGTTACCGAGTTGGGCATATAAATTAACGGCGGGCACGTTGAGCGAGTGCGCGAGCGCGTCCTGCGCCGTCACATAGCCGCGATATTCCCCATCATAGTTGACGGGTGAGTACCCGGCGTAATTGACGGGAACATCGTGCAGAAGGCGTTCGGGGGTGATTAACCCCCGCTCTATGGCGAGCCCATAGATGAACGGCTTGAGCGCGGAGCCTGGGGACCGTGGTGCGATTGCACCGTTGACCTGACCTTCGCTAGCGTAATCGAAGAAATCGTGAGAGCCGACCATCGCCAAGACTTCGCGGCTCTGAGTATTCATCACCACAACTGCACCAGTTGAAATAGCCTCCCGGCGAAGCGGCGCGAGATGTTCCTGTAGGATGCGCTCTGCAAGTTCCTGAATTTCGGAATTGATTGTCGAATAGATTAGGTGTTCTCTAGGTGACTCTGTTTTCGCCAGTAGCCGGGTCAAATGGGGCGCTTTGAACGGCATTGGGTAACGTTTTATTGGGATTGGATCGCTGTCCGCTTCTTGCAACTCCCACGTATCAATCTTCCGAAATTTTCGCATCTGCCGCAGAACCTTCTTTCGTGCTTCCTGCGCGTTTTCGGGATAAATATCCGGGCGCAGATACGTCGGCGAGTTCGGGATGGCAGCCAGCAGAGCGGCTTCCCCTAAGTTGAGACGGTTCTGGGGTTTATTGAAATAGATGCGAGACGCCGCCGCCGATCCGACGATATTACCGCCGTAGGGCGCCATGTTGAAGTAAAGGGTCAAGATTTCGTCTTTGGAGTAGGCGAGTTCAAGCTGGAGGGCGCGGAACATCTCAACCAGCTTGTTCGGAACCGTACGCGCTTTCGGCTCCATCATTCGGGCAACCTGCATTGATATGGTCGATCCACCTCGGACGATTTTCCCTGCCTTGATGTTGTCGATTGCCGCTTGGACAATCGAGAACGGATTTATCCCAAAATGACGATAGAACCAGCGGTCTTCGTATGTCAACACTGCGGTTCGCAGTTTTGGTGAGATTTCGTCCAAAGAGGGTTCAGGGATATGCCACGACTCGTCGGACGAGATGAAGGCTCGGAGCCATGCGCCGTGGCGGTCGAGAACAATTGTTGATGGCGGCTGTTGCAGCTTTTCGACGGGCAGCGGGAACAACCGAATTGCAACCAGGAATAGGAGTAGGGGGATGAGTACGGTTCCTGAAATCAGATAGAGACAAAAACGGATTCGTTTGGAATGGAGGTATTTGTTCATTGTCGCCTCTGATCGTGTGGTTTGATAATCGCAGTTGAAAGATATTAGTGCCCCTCTACTTTATCATGTAAGGAGCTTCACATCTCACTTGACAACACGAATCGTCCCACTCGATGCCACTGAAGATTTCGTTGGATCATACATGGCTTCTGCAGCTACGGGCGGCAGCGCAAACTCGCCACGGGTCACGGCTCGAAGGGCGTAGTAAAACTTCTGCTTCTTCTGGCGCGGGAATTTTCCGAAGAAGATGAGACGGTCATCACGGATGTCCATGTAGTCCGGCTGAAAGCCTTTTTTGGGAATCCACGGCACCCCAGCACGCGACTCTAGGCGCGAATTCTCAATCTCAAATCCCGCTGGCAAGACATCAACCACAGCGACGTTTTCCAGCGTATCGGTCAACGCTTCAATCGTAATCTCCGCAACGAGCAGGTCACCATGCTGAAAATTCCCGTCTTCGATCGGCACGCCATTTTCAGAGAAATAGCTGCGTCTTACCTGCAACTCCTTGTCAAACTCACGAATAGAGGAACCGGATTGCACACCGGCAGCGGTCCAATAATAGTAACAATTTCCGGTCCCTTCAACCTTCATCTGGACCCGCGTTCCTCCCCAATTCTTGTCCGCAAATTGGTGTTCTGTGGCGTCGAAGTCTGCGAACTGCTCGCCGTTCAGCATAACCGTTCCGGTGTAGTCGCTCTCCATCTGTTTTTTGAGGATTTTGCCGAGTGCGAGAAATGCGAAGGCGTTCTCCTGTGTCGTGTACCACCCATTGTTGTTTGAGGCGGAATCGGCGAGACGCTTGACAAGGTTCGGAATTGAAGGGTGATTTGGATTCACTTCTGCCAATATATCAAGCATAATGGCTTGCGCACGAACGGAGGAGTTCAAGTTGCCGCCCGATTCGCGCACTCCATCGTCGCTTCGCGGGACAACAGTTGTGGGAAGCATGGATAGGGCTGTGTTCAGGTCGCCCGAGAACGCAAACGCGCCCGCAAGCTGAAACTGGCTGTAGTCGCTGAGTAGACGATTGTTTTTCAGGTAGACCATCGTGCTCTTTTCGGGGTGTCCCGCCGCTGCTAATACATAGCAGGCATAAGCGACGCGTTGCGTTTCATCACTTCCATCCCCAGATCCCGGTTGTCGCGGCGAACGTTCGTCACTCTGTTTTGCCTCCCCCCTCAACCCTTCCAACATCGCATCGTAGACCCGGTCAGAAACCTGATACCCCGCATTGCGCGCTTCAACAAGGAAGTGTGCGGCGTAGATGCTGCCCCAATGGTGTGTGTATGTTTCACCGGGCCAATACGCGAAGTAATTGGAGGGTAGAAGCATACTTTCAAGCTTTGCGATACCCTCCATGATAAAATAGTCTGTGCCACCGGTCTGGAACAGTTCCGGTTCAACCAAACTCGCAAACTCGTTGAAATAGAGCAATGGAAAGACCTTTGAGGTTGTCTGCTCAATACAACCGTGCGGATAGCTCAAAAGATACTGAAGTCCGCCTGCGAACTTCACGGCTGGGAAGGGGGAAAGGGTGAGCGTATATGCTACTGTCCCTTCGATGAAGTTCGGTGGGAAGGTAAAGTCCGCCGGTTGTTCCGCAGTGACGATCCCGTACCCCGTCAGCGTCACCGGCGGAGCCGCTGGACGAAGCGGGAGTTTGGTCACAACCTGGACACTCTCATCGTTACCGTTTGCGGAGAGATTAAAGGTAACTTCGCCCATCGCATCGGACGCCACAAGATCGAAGAAGACCTGTTTTTCCGTTTCAGGGTCAAGATGAACCGTTTTTGTGCTATCACCGGTGATGTCAACAAGTTCTGCTGCGCTCAGTTGGAGTTCAATATCGCCCGGCTTACCGGTGCCGTTATAAACGGTGACAGGAATGTGGAATCGATCGCCGCCGGAGATAAAGCGGGGAAAGGTCGGCGTCAGCACAATCGGTTCGCGGACGCCGACAAACGCTTGCGCCGAACCGAATCGATTGCCGTCGAATGCGACTGCCATCAAACGCAGCTGCCCGTTGAACGATGGCACATCAAAACGAACGACTCCCCTGCCGGCGGCATCCGTTTTGAGAACACCAGACCAGAGTGAAACCGGCTTGACTCGTGTCACGCTGACCGTGCTTAGACGCTTTTTGCGACTCGCTTCGACGCCATCGCCACCGGTGCTTGAGCTCCCTTTTGCGGCTACTATCTCCGGCAAGATTGCGGAATAGAGGTCATACGACGCACTGTTGAGTCCGCGCTGTTGGAAGAAGAAACCGTGAGGGTCCGGCGTCTGAAAATTGGTCAACTGAAGAATTCCCTCATCAACTGCCACAATTGTGAGATTCCTCGTACCGGAACCGCCTTTAACACGGAACCCGATTTCGACGGTCCGGTTCGGACGAATCTTTTCTGGAGCATTGAGTTGGACGGTTAACCGGTTCGCCTCGCTATCAATCTTTAGGGGCACAACACCAAAAGCACGCGCGGGGGCATGTCTCTCCAACGAACTCGTCGAACGGATGAGGCTAGCAGAGATGTAGACGTTAGGTTTGTATTCGGGACGAACCGGGATGTCAATCACGGCTGTGTTTTCGTTCAGCGTGACCGTCCGATAACTTAAGGGGTTTTCCCGCTCGATTGTTAGAATAAGCTTGCCCGAGAAGGGCGCTTTAATATGCGCCTTAGCAATCTCGCCCGGCTGGTATGACGATTTATCGAGGGCAATGTCCAAACGGCTAGGCTGGTCCATCGCCCAAGGTGCATAGCCCCAACCGGTGACGTAGAAGTTTGTCGATGTTGAAGCACCCGATGCCGCGTCTCTGAGCTGAACCCGGTATTCGCCGTATTCGCTCGGTGTAAAGACAAAGGGCTCGATACTGTCGGACGATGTCAGCGGGTATGATTCGATTTGGATCCCCTGCTTTTCTGAAACATATTCATAGCGTCCACGGCTATCGCGTCGGAGAATAGAGTTCCATTGAAGTTTGTAAATCGTCAACTCCAGATTCCGTCCTGCCACTGGCGTCCCCTCTTTGTCGAGGATGATGTATTCAAACTGGCTCTCCGCGTTGATTTTCGCATGCCCTTCCGAACTCCGCCGGATACCGGGGTAGTGGGAATATGGGTGTATGGTGATGCCTTCGTAGGCGCTCACGGCTCTGCCGCCAGGCTCGCTGACCGTCGCAACGAGGACGCCGCGTAACGTGGATGGAGCTTTCAGCCCCGTGGGAATCGTCAGTTGATAGGTCGTTTGACCAACTTCGTCCGTTTGCGTTTCTCCGAGGCTGATCCGTTGTTTCTGAAACCCAATCTCTGGATCGTTGAAGGTGAATGAACGCCATTCTGCCGGAGCAAAGGTGTCCACCTCAATATCGCAAGCCGCCTGCACCCGTCTCCCCACTGCCGGCGGCCCAAAAAGGTTCACCGCCCGAACGGTAATCTGCGCTTGATCTCCAGTCGCATAGACCGACTTGTCCGCGTTGAGTTCCACCTTGATTCGGTCCGGCATAAATTCCTCAACTTGAAAATGGATACGCCCGATTTCCTGTTCGGCAACCAACAGTTTGGCAGTATATCTTCCCGTCTTCGCATAAGTCGGCAGCGGGATCTGAAATTCGCACGCGCCTTCCGAATCGGTTTGAGCGCGGAACTCTCGCATTATCCGCTGGTTTGGTCCTAGTACCTGCATCAACAACGGAAATCGCGGCGGCGTCGCGCGATTTCGCTCGCGCACGATCCCCACGACGTTGGTGACTTCTCCAGGACGGTACACACCGCGGTCGGTGTAGATAAACGCCTCGTAACCCCTACTTAGGTACGCCGCGCCTGTAACATCGAAATCGGTTGTAGGGAGTTTGTGCTGATTCAACTGGATGAAGGCGAGATCGTCCCCTTTGGCAGCGGTGACCATGAACGGCGTGAAATCCCTAACTTTCTCCGATATAGAAATAAACTTGACCCAACCATTTTCATCGGTCGTACCACTTAGCAAGGTCTGGTTGTTATGGCTTATCAGTTCAATTTTTGCATAGGGAATCGGGCGCAGCGAGGAGAGGGAGTTGACCCACACCCACAACGCATCGTTCGTCTTTTTCGCCATGATACCGAGATCGGTGAGCATGACCCACTGCGTCGCGCGTCGCCACCGATGGTCAATATCACGCGCCGTCACCTTAAATATGCCGATGTGATCGTCTGACAGGTAATCCTTCAAAAGGATGGGCGTCGTCACTTCGTCATTGAGCACCGACTGAACCTCAACCTCCTCACGGTGAATCGATTTCCCGAGATTCTGTGCCCAGTCTCCCCAATTCTGCACACTAGCGAGATAAACTAGATTGTTTGCAAACACCTTCTCAATTTCAATCTGCACTTTATCGACGTTAATTGTCGCCAAACCGAGGTTCAATGCGCCATCTCTGGGTAGATAGCGTCCCTCACCGATGAAACGGAGACTCGGATTCAGGTTTGGGATTGTCACCGTTGTGGAGTACTCCTGCCTGAGAACTGCGTTGTCTTCCGCACGCAATCCCTGCTTAACTGTGACGGTGTAGCGATCCCCGGACTGGAAATCGCCCAGAATTTTGAGATAGCGATATTGGCTGGCGAGTTGATAATCTATCTCGGGCTCGATTGTTAGATACGATTTGACAAGCTCGATATCAACGTTCGAACTCACCTGAACCTGAATATAACGTCCCTCTCCGCTACTCTGCGCGGATACACGGGTGATGAGCAGATCGTCGTGCCTCTTCAGAACAATCGGGGTGATATGAGCTTTCGCAAGATCGAGCTGACCGTTGATCGGCTTGAATCCCCTCTCGATTACCATATGGATGTGCTGATCGCCGTCACCCCGTGCAACTTCTTCGGTTTCTATTTCAACGATGTAAGTCTCTGGTTCGCTCGTGCGTATATGGTAGGGAATTTTCGCACCCCCATCGTGAGAAATCGAGAGCTGTTCTCTCAGCATTGCGACACTGACAGGATAATTAAATTCGACGACTCCGAGAATCTTCGCATGGCTCTTTTTTTTTGTACTGTATTCAAATGCGAGTCGAGAACTCCGAACCTGAAAACGCTCGGTGAAAAAAGTAAACTTGCGTTTCCCAGTGAAAGTAAAATTTGAGGATGGAGCAGTTTGCGGAGATACCTCAGCGATGTATTCGGTAGACGGGGAAAGGGCGACTCCCGGGAAGAAACGAAGCGTGTTCTGTTCAGTCCAGCGGAATTTGCCTGGAATCTTAGGAGAGAATTTGACGGGAAACTCATCCAGATCTTGGTTAATCATGAAATTATCAACGATTGGATGCGAGAACGTAATGGTAAAATTCCCATGCGGTTTAACTAGACCTTGGGGCGAGAACAACTCAACGAAGACGTGAATCGTTCCTTGAGAGTTCTGGATTCCGATATAAACCGCCCCGACAATAATGATGGCGGATAGGACACCGATGATGGCGAGCAGCAGTTTCTTGTTAAGTCTCATGGATATTGTCTCCTTGACGGTTCTATTCATTACTAGTTCAACTACATGTTTTCATCATTGACGTGTATAGTTTAACATGCAAACCAGGGAAGGACAATGTTGATGGGGGCAAGAATGGAAAGCGCGGGGGTTATGGATTTTGTCTTGAGATCTGCCGTGGCGTATGCTACACTCTCTTATTGTCAATTGAGAGCAGGGTAGGTGGAACAGCAAATCGTCAGAACCGTCAAAACCGGCGTTTTGAAGATCTTGCTCAAACTTTCTATTTACTACTCAATAACCTCACTCAGTTTGTCAAAGGGAGAGTGGATGGGATGACATCGAACACCGACCAGACGCCGGATGTGGATGAGTTGATTGAACTTGCAAAGAGAAACTTGATTGAACTAGGCATCGAAGGGGCATCGGTCTCCCATCATGGAACGATTGTACGCATCCAGGTGTCGGAATCGGATTTCAATCGCGCTATTCAGATGCGCCAATCAATTGTGGATCGGCTAAAAGCAATTGGCTATCGGTATGTTGCTCTCGATCTTAACGAAAAATAAGGCGTTTCCATGGGGATTCTAAAGGGATTAACATTGCTAAGGTTCAAAATTTTCGCAAGGTTTTTTTAGTTGTAGAAGAATCGAAAACTAACGACAGAATGTTCGGAGGCAAAAACATGTCCGTTTTGGAATGGCCTACGGGTCTGACCGTTTATAAGCCCGAGAAGTGCTACAATGGGTACACTGTCTATGCCCCACATCTCAGTCCATATGTGTACATGATAGACATGAACGGCGAAGTAGTTCATATGTGGGCGGTGAATATGCAAAAGGACGATGCAAATCACGGGACCACGATCGGGACGACATGGTATCACAAATATTTACCGAAGGGGAATCTGCTCGTTTTCGTTAACCGTTTCGGGATCAAGGAACTCGACTGGGATAGCCGCGTTGTCTGGGAATATCGTGATAAGAATGCGCATCACGACTTCGTTCGATTGGACAACGGAAACACTATGATACTTACTCGGGAGTTAGGAATCAGTGAACCACGAATATCTGATAAGCCGATCTATGATGACCGCTTCATCGAAGTCACGCCGTGTGGCGAAATTGTTTGGGAATGGCGTTCTATCGACCATTACGATGACTTTGAGTTTAGTCCGGAGGCGAAGCGCTTAATTCGAGAACGGGGGCTTAGAAATGGAGGCGTTGACTGGCTGCACACCAACACACTAGAGGTTTTGCCTAATGGGAACATCTCAACATGCTTCAGAGAAGTTGGTATGATTGCCATCGTTGACAAAACGACTGGAAGGTTTCTCTGGAAGTATGATAACCTCGTTGGTCCGCATCACCCGAACATGATCGAAAATGGCAACATCATTGTCTATGATAACGGCGGACAAAGCGGGTATCCATTGAAATGGCGGAACTACACGCGTCTTTTGGAGATAAACCCGCAGACCAACGAGATTGTCTGGGAGTACAGCTATCTTCCCCCGAATTGGGAGCGGACCCATTTCTCCAGTCTGCAAGGCCGTCATAGGAGTCAGTTTTTTAGCACAGCCTGGGGCTCGATTCAGCGACTTCCCAACGGCAACACGTTCTCTCTGGATGCCACTGGCGGGCGACTGTTCGAGATTACGGCGGCGGGCGAGATTGTATGGGAATACGTCAACCCCTACCTGAGTTTTAGTTTTGAACCGTATGCAGCGGGATCGAGTATCAACAGAGGGGTCTACCGGTGTTACCGAATCGCTTATGAAGACGCACCGCAGGCATCAATACATGCGGCACCAGGCTAAGGGCTCTACAGACCTGGATATTAGGATATAAGCTCAGGGTTTAGCTCGTACCAAACCCAAAGATTCCAAGCCCCAGCCTCCGATGAATTGGAGGCTTGCTTTCGGTGATAATCACCAACAACTCATTAGGTGTTGAGAACCTTGCCCGGATTCATGATGTTCTGTGGGTCAATCGTCCGCTTGATAGCGTGCATCAGGGCGACCGCGTCGCCGTGCTCCGCTTGCAGGAACTTCTTTTTGCCTATTCCAACGCCATGTTCACCGGTGCACGTGCCATCCAACGCCAGTGCCCGCATAACGAGCCGTTCATTTAGACGCTCCGCTTCGGCGATTTCTTTGGGGTCGTCAGGACGGATGAGGAAAATCACGTGGAAATTGCCGTCGCCCACGTGACCTAGGATTGGCGCGATAAGGAATGAGTCCTGTAAATCCTTCTTGGTTTCGATAATGCATTCGGCGAGCCGTGAGATTGGCACGCAGACATCCGTTGGCCAGCCTTTACAATTGGGCCGCAGTTCCGTTGCAGCATAGAATGCATCGTGTCGAGCCTGCCATAACTTATTACGCGTTTCTGCTTCAATCGCCCACTGAAAACCGCCCCCGCCGAATTTCGAGACGATTGTCTCCACCATCTCCGCCTGCTCTTTGACACCGGCTTCAGTGCCGTGAAACTCCATGAATAGGGTTGGCTGAACCGGATAATTGAGGCTGGAATATTTGTTAACCGCTTCCATTTGCACCTCATCCATCAGTTCAAGACGTGCTACCGGAACACCTAACTGAATTGTTCGGATAACAGCGTTTACCGCCTCTTCGATATCCGTGAAAGAGACGACCGCCGCAGAAATTGCCGCTGGAACCCCGTAGAGTCTAAGTGTGACTTCGGTAATTATGCCCAGCGTCCCTTCTGAACCCACGAACAGCCGCGTCAAATCGTAGCCTGCGGACGACTTCCGCGCTCGGCGCGAAGTTCTTATCATCCCCCCATCTGGCAGCACCACCCTAAGCGCAAGTACGTTCTCCAACATCGTGCCATAGCGGACAGCGTTGGTGCCGCTTGCGCGTGTTGACGCCATTCCACCAATGGAAGCATCAGCGCCAGGATCAATTGGGAAAAACAAGCCAGTATCTCGCAAGTGTTCATTCAATTGCTTGCGAGTGACGCCGGCTTGGACAGTGCAATCCAAATCAGAGGGATTCACCGCTAGGATATCCTTCATCTGGGAAAGGTCGATGCAGATACCGCCGTACAGTGCAATCGCATTGCCTTCGACTCCGGTGCCGGTGCCAAACGGGATAATTGGGATGTTGTGAGCGGCACAAATCTTGACAATTTCTGCAACCTCTTTCGTCGAATAGGGAAAGCAGACTGCGTCTGGAAGCCGCGGCTTATGATAGGATTCATCTCTGCTGCGATTCGCGAGTAAAGCGGCGGAAGTAGAAACCCGATTCCTGAGAAGCACCCGCAACTCATTAATCACAGCATTGAGTACAGCAGAGGTAACACGCATGGCGAGGTTTCCCAAATTCTCTTATTCAAAATTTCAGATGTGCGGTTTTGGGAATGTCATCTGAAATCTCTAGGCGCATTTCTCAATCAAGTTAATGTGTACACCTACCGCCATCAACGTTGATAGACTGTCCTGTGATATAATCTGCATCATCGCTCGCCAGAAAAGCCGCCATCTTGGCGATGTCTTCGGGCTCAGCCCTCGGTCCCAGCGGTGCTTCAGGTATGCGAATGAGTTCTTCTGGTATCTTACCTTCGTCCACGTATGCTTGCATTTTAGCAATGACTGATTTTCCCATGTGGGTATCCACCACGCCGGGACATATTGCGTTCACTGTAATCTTGTGGGGCGCTAATGCCATCGCCGCCGATTGGGTCAGGTTGATTACGGCGGCTTTGCTAGCGGCGTAGGATGCTAGGACAGGTCGGCCAGATTTGCCCGCTACCGAGGAGATGTTTACGATTCGACCACACCGCTCTTGGTAAATCATTGCTTTGGCTGCTGCCTGCATGCCGAAAAGCATTCCCTTCAGGTTTACCGCAAAAACCATGTCCCACTCGTCCTCAGTGATTTCCAAGAAGGGTTTGACGTGTCCAACGCCAGCGTTGTTGACCATGATATCGAGCCTCCCCAAGTCTGTGACAGCTCGAGCCACCATCGCCTCCATCTGGGATTGAACGGTCACATCTACCAACAGCGGTCGCGCATCCCGTTCCAGGGCGTTTACCTCATCGGCTACTGCTTCGGCTGTGTCCAGATTTAGGTCAGCGACTACCACGTTGGCACCATTTCGAGCTAACTCAAGCGCGATTCCACGACCGACACCCCTTCCAGCACCTGTAACAATAGCGACCCGACCTGCCAGCTTCATAATGCGTTACCTCCTTATCATTTCAAAACTGCTGGGATTTATCCAAGAAATCTTTAATAACGCGATAAAAGTGCTGGGGCTTTTCAACCATCGGTGAGTGATGCGTGCCTTGAAATTCGTAAAATTGCCCGTTGAGCTTCTCGGCTAACCGCTCGGAGACGGGACGGGAAACATACGGGTCATGCTGTCCATGAATTACCAGTACGTCTGCTTTACAGGGCTCAAGTTCATTCAGGATGTTGAAGGCACACACCTGTTTTAGAAGTACTGCTGCAGCTCGCACATCGACGTCAACCAAGGTCTGCTGCTCATTTTTCGCAGTGTTCCACGATCTGAGCGCAACGAGTTTGCCGAGTTTGACTAATGATATCTGGAGTCTGACAGGCAGGGATTTGAATACTGTCAAACACAGTGTCACAAGATTCGGCTGATTCGCAAGCGGCTTGAGCCATTTCACATCAGCTACGGGCGCGCCGCACACAATCAGACACTTGGCGGGAAGCATACTCCTAAGCAAAAGCAGCGATAGCTGCGCTCCCATCGAGTGGCCCAACAAACCGTGTAACTCCTGTCTATTTGTAATATGCCTAATAAACTGGGCGAGGATTGCTGCATAAACCTCAAGTGTTGTATAGCAAGGCGAAAGCGCAGGGGTTTGTCCAAACGAAGGCAAATCGAGCGCCCACACTTCATAATGCCGACTAAGCCGCTCACTGAGATCTTTCCACCTAAGGCTTGTATCTAGCCAGCCATGTACAAGCAGCACTCTGGGACCATGTCCCCACCTTCTTACAAGGATTGGGATTTTCCCCGCGGGCGAAACTTCGAGATTTACGTAGAAGAGTTCCATATCTTTTTATGTAAGTATTAAGTCTACCGACTGAATCGTTTATCAGAATGTGCGTAAGCTGAAACGATAGCATAACTCCTATCGGACGTCAAGAATATATAGGCAGCGTTAGGTGATTCCACGGAGTAGATTAGCTAACCGCATTGGAGCATAAGATCTGAAGTACGGGTGAAACGACTTGACTTTTTGGGGTGTTCATCATACAATGAATCCATAGTATAGAGTCTTTCGAAGAAAGACCCCACCAACTCATTCAAAATCGTGATGGCAATTTGCAAGTCCGCAAATATAAGGCGTTGCTTTCGTATGGGAACGTACAGATGAGAAATGAAAGTGAAACGCATATCGCCAAGTGCGTGGAAGTTCATTACAAAATGGATGTGGACACCCTGACAAGAATGTACAAGGGGATGGGGACAAGAAACTGGTTATTGTGTACGCTAGAAGGTCGCTTTTTCGTTAAAGAGTATCATAGGACTTCGAATCTTCAAGGAGAAAGAGAAGCGCTTGAACTCTCTGAATATGCGCATCAATGTGGAATTCCCACACCTGAAATCATTCGGACGCAATCTGGCAATCTGATGTGTGTGGATGGCAACATGGCTTTCACACTTTTCGAATACATTCCCGGAACAACATCGCACGAGGGACTGTCAATTGACCAGATGGCGGAAGCCGGTAGAGTTCTTGGCGACATTCATCGTCACTTTAAGCGTGCAAAAACGGATCGAGTTTCAACTACTGCGAAGTGGTTGAACTTCGATGAAGGTGAGAAAGCGAAAGAGATTGACGGGCATCTAAAGACAATAGAGCACAAGGACAAGCGAGATGTCTTTGATGAGAAAACATACGAATTGCTTCTAAAGCGGAAAGAATTGCTGAAAGAGGTGCCTAAAATACTCAACAGAGTTTCCGATTTAACAACTCAGGTCATTCATAATGACTACGGCGGCCCAAATCTTATGTTCAAAGGTGCCGCGCTTGCCGCGGTGATTGATTTTAACCCTCCAACGCCCTTTTTAATCTCGTATGAAATCGGAAGAGTTGCCCTTCCTCCAGAAAACCTTAGCTTATCAAATTGGAGAGAGAAGGCTGTTGTTTTAATCGAGGAATACTGCGGAGCAAACAAGGTCAATCTAAAGGATATCTCCTTTGCACCCCATATGTGGCTTGTTCAGTTAATCAGAAGTACTTATGGAGTCAAGCAGCATTACATAAATCCACATGAATTTCAGAGTGAACTTGATAACTTCTGGTTTCGGCGGGCCCATTCTGCAGAGCTAATCCTTAAAGACATTAAGAATTTAGAAAAGAGTTTTGAGGATGTATGGCGGAAAACAAATCAAATACGCTAATGAGACCATATCCTTGCTCGCTACTCCTTTAACGCCATACGATGGAGTCAAGCAGCATTACATGCCGACAGCATGATATTTGGGAGCGTAATACGCAATAACCAATGGCACTAGTATATCTTGTTTCCAAATCAGAACTAATACTAGATAATATTGACTAATAACACTTGTCTTAAGTTCGATAATTTGTGGCCTAAATTACCGTTGGCACTTCATTACGCCCAATTTCTTTCAGTCAGCCTCAATTCGCGCAGATCCCCACTCTTTTCCTTCGGGTTCGCCCAATTCAACTTCAACAGCTTTGAGTTGCACATCAAAATTCCTCAGTTCCTCAGAAACGTGCGCAAAAAAATAGGCGGACAACATCTCACAAGTTGGACACGCCATCTGTTCTTCGGTCAAGACTGGATTTTCATTCAGATAGGTATTTGCAACTTTTTGAACATGCGGATTAGCAATCTCCCGAAGTTTGAGGATGTCGATGACCATTCCATTTTTCGGTATACCTTTGACAAATAGTTTCAGCGTCCAGTGATGAGTATGTGGTGTCTCACGGACGGACAAACTGTGACTCGCATAGAATTCAAATGGAACGATGACGGTAGTGTACAATTTTCTACTCCTTTCGCGCAGTGAAATTCGGACGGGGTTCATAATATGCGATTTGATGACTTTTGTCAAGCAGGATCCTTTCCCTTCCAGAAAGATTGCAGAGCCAATATATAGGCGCGCATAGAAGACAGATTCACAGCGATTCAAATATCCACTAGACTGACGGTGATGAAAATGGGAGGAGCGATTTTTGTCAGGAAATCAAGTAGTAATACCATTTCCCGTTTTTGAGCTAACAGCAGAAATTTGAAATACTGAAAATCGTTTCGATTTAGGTTTGAAATCAGCCATAATCCTAGCTAGTATTCGAATTGGAGAAAGATCCGCTACATGAGCGAACGCAAAAAGATTGCAGCAGTCATCACTGAATACCGTCCGTTATCTCACGCAGACGTGATTGTAACCAAGTTCCTGAAAGGTTTTCCGATAGATGGTGGGTACATGCAGCCTCGCGTAGATGTTGTATCAATGTACGTCGATCAATTTGCCGAAAACGATCTGAGCCGAAAACTTGCTGCCGAACATGACGCACAAATCTATCCGAGCATAGTCAAAGCCTTGACACTTGGTGGAGCGGAGTTAGCTGTCGATGGTGTGCTCTTAATCGGGGAGCATGGTGACTATGCGTGGAATGAAAAAGACCAAAATCTCTATCCACGGAAATATTTTATGGAGCAAATCTGCGGTGTTTTTGCGAGAAGCGGCAGATCGGTACCTGTCTTTAGCGATAAACACCTCTCCTACAACTGGCACGATGCCAAGTGGATGGTCGATCGCGCAGTGCAATTGAGCGCTCCTTTCATGGCGGGTTCTTCGCTGCCGTTAACCTATCGGAATCCATGGCTGGAACACGAGTTGGGAACCCCGATTGAGGAGGCTATTGCAATTGGATACTCGGGGCTGGATAGCTACGGCTTTCACACGATGGAAACGCTACAATGCATGGTCGAGCGACGCATCGGCGGCGAAACTGGTGTCGCCGCTGTGACGTGTCTAGAGGGTGATGCGGTGTGGAATACCGCTACCATTGGATTGTGGTCGTACAGATTGGCATCTGCCGCCTGTGATGCTATTGAGAACAAGCCCGCTGGATCGATGGAGGTACATTGCCAGAATCCTGCACTTTTTCTCATCGAATACCGCGATGGGATGCGGGGCGCAGTTTTGATGCTGAATGGCTATGTTACAGATTTCGGTTACGCCTGTCGTGTTAGGAACGAAATCTATAGTACGGAGTTCTATTTATTGAACAGACCACCGCACCCCCATTTTAGTTACCTCAGCTTAAATATCGAAGAGATGTTTGTTAGCGGTGAGCCAACGTATCCCGTTGAGCGAACTCTGTTGACGACAGGCGTGCTTGAAGCAGCGCTGGACTCACGCTATCGTGGTTATGCACGCCTTGAAACACCGCATCTTGATATTGCATATCACGCCTACGATTCAATTCCGTGGCGACCAACAGGGAACCGTCCCGTTGGCGCATCGCTTGAGCCGTTGCAATCAACAGAAGTATGACGGATGACAGATGAACGCATCACAGTCAGATTGGTTCCCACTTTCCGTATCTTAATATTCAGAGCAGATCGCTGTACGACTCAGCTATTAAATCCCCATCCAAGATTTCGAGCGCGTCTTTCACAAGTTGATGCTCCGTCCAGGCTTCCTGCTCCGTCTGATTGCGGATGACCGTTTCCAATTCTATGAACTCACCGAGATTGATGACCCTATCTAGATGGATGCGTGTGTCGCCGAACAGCCACAACTCGCGCTGCTTCTCGACAATAACCTTCACGCCGAGAACAGATGACAGGATTTCCTTAAACGCCGCCGGACTGGGAATCTCGCACATTTGGTAGGTGCTATAGCGCGATTCCGCGCTGTTCAGTCGTTTGTAGTAGACGATATATGCCTTAGCACCATAGATCTCCCGGAGTTTTAGCCTGCCTTTTGGAACGTTAAAATAGGTGTCAATCTGTTTCACCGTTCGGCGGTATTCTGCCTTGAAATCAACAAGTTGCTGACGCACCGAATCCAAGGACCCACATTTGGCTTTGAGTTCTAAATTTTTCATTGAACAATGGGCTTGCCTATTTGTACAATTCTGTTTTTGTATCCACTGCTAATTTCTCTTGCGGTACTTTGGAGTATCTCAAGGATATCCTCCGGTTATAGACGATTTTTCTGAAGAAAATTGAAACTTGGGCTATCAACTGGTGTATTCATAAATAATCACCGGTGGAGGAATGATGATGCCAGATTTGGACGATGAATTGATGGAACGGTGTCAACAAGGGGACACGGAAGCCTTCGATCTCATTGTGCGTCGAAACCGAACGCCTCTGGTTAACTTCATCGGGCGGTTCTTAGGTGACCAAGACTCCGCTGAGGATTTGGCACAAGAGACATTTGTTCGTATGTTCAAAGCTGCGAAGCGGTACAGAGTTGGGGAGGCAAAGTTCAGTACGTGGATGTATCATATTGCCGCCAATCTTTGCAAAAATGAGCTTCGCAACCGGGGACGGCGCGGCAATTTCTTCATTGATAACGTTAAATCTGAGGAATATTTCAGTCAAGGTGACAGCCCGGGCGAAGATTTGATTGCGACCGCGCCCGCTCATGCCTCGTTCCAACCCGAAAACCAATTGGTACAGAAAGAACGACAACAGGCGGTACAAAATGCAATCTCAAAATTGCCGGACCGGTATAGATTACCATTGATTCTCCGCGATTTGCAAGACCGCTGTTATGATGAAATTAGCAAAATTTTAAACTTACCGCTTGGGACAACGAAATCTCGCATCAATCGAGCACGATTAATGCTAAAAGACAAATTGAAAGACTTTGTGGAGGAACCATGGACTGCTTAGAAGCTGAAGAACAGTTCTCCGCATACCTTGAAGACGAACTTGATTATCGAACTACGAAGGTATTTGAGACGCATCTTGCAAACTGCGGATTGTGCCATCATGGATTTACTTTATTCCGGGAATCGGTCAACCTATTGCATCGGATGCCATCAATCGAACCTTCTCCAAACTTCGATACGGTTTTACGAACTCGCCTTGCCAATGCTCAGATAGAATCGATTTCTTGGTGGCGTCGTGCCTTTGAGGCTATGCGTGCCCAATCAGCATGGGCATTTAGTGGTATTGCAATGGGGATAGGAATTGGCGTCATAGCAGGCATTTATCTTTACCAAAATGCGCTTGTAGGGAACGAAGATATTTCTGTTGCCCGCGCCGATAACACACCGAGCGACAGACGTTATGTGATACCGCCACCAAGAATTCGCGTTGACGATTCATGGCCGGGGAAACAATTGCTTTCAGTTCCTGATTTGGAACGACAACGCCTCGTCGAGTTTCCAGCGTTTGAAGATTCAGTTTTTCCAAGAGAAGTTCAACCGCGGCGGGTAGAGCGAAATTACATATTACAGACGGTCACCTACACAGACGCCTCTACAGATGGAGGCTGGTAGGTTAAGGAAAGGAGGCAAAACGACGTGCAAAATGAAAGATGCAGAATGAAGCACAACCCATTGTCAATTGTTTTCGGTATTATTCTATTTGCGACTGGGTCTTCCTTTGCATTCGCGGAAAAGACTGTCTTACAATTGATGGAAAGCGAGTTTCAAGCAATTGTTCAGTCTGTGAAGCCAGCTGTGGTTGAGGTGGTTGCATCATTTACAGTTCCTAAAAGGCAGGAGGAAGCTGGAATATTCCCTCTGAATACAAGTCCATCTCATGCCCTCGTTGAAGATAGTCAAGAATCGATACATTATCAGAATATTGGATCGGGAACACTTATTGATTCAGGTGGACATATTGTGACGACCCGCGCTGTCGTTGAAGGCGCCGATGAAATTGAAGTGGTGTTCGCAGACGGACGGCGTAGTTCTGCAGAGCTCTTGGGCGTCGATCTCTTGACGGACATTGCCGTGCTAGCATTGAAGGAAGGTTATTCACTACAGACAAAAATTGGGGATTCAGATCAGATTCGTACAGGGGCTTGGGTCATTACGGTTGGTAGTTCCTTTGGACATTCTCCAACACTTTCTTTTGGAATTGTTAGCGGCTCAGAGTCCTTACCGAATCTTCTCTATGACGCCATCAAAGTGAATGCCGCTGTAAATCCAGGGAATAGTGGTGGGGCGGTTGTTAATACATCAGGAGAGATTATTGGTATAATTACCGCGGCTCTAGCTGAACCCTATTTCGCGCCGTTGTCTCATATTCCCATTAGCTCCAAGCTGTCTAGAGGACAGCTTTCCACTACGCACACTTTCCCCTCCGAAGGGAATGTTTGGATGGAGAACGAAATCGGTTTTGCCATTCCGATTAAGACTGTTCAGACAATTGCGGAACAACTTATTCAAGATGGGAAAGTACACCGGGGGTGGTTGGGAGTCGAGATTGTTCAGGACGCTCTTGGTGTCCGCGTTACAAAAGTTTTGGAAGAGACTCCGGCGCACAAGGCTGGTCTCCAAGCTCACGATATCATTGCTGAATTTAAAAGCGTGCCCGTTTATACACGTTGGGAATTGCAAAAACTTGTTGCAAATTCCAACCCCAATACACCGGTCATGATTAAGATTCGAAGAGGTCAACAGACTCTTGAGCGGCATATCATACTTGGTGAGAGAGAATAACCTCCCCTATTTCAATTTCATTCAGTGTTCAACCCCTCCCTTTATCTCAGCTATTTTCCGATTTTGCATCACAGCCTTGTTTTCTTTCCCTTCTTAGTTCGACTACCATTCCATCCTAGCCTTCCAAAGTGATTCTCAAATTAACTGTCTACGGAAGTATCTTGAACGTTGTCTCACAAGTTCCTCCAGAATCGATACTCCTCAACCGTGTTGCGGTCAAAGACTACCCAATCTAGCTCCGCCTTCTAAGTTCAGCATATAGTGAAGTTTTTTGGGCAGACGTCCTTAAACCTGCATTGTTTAAGCCTTTCTAGTTGAGGTAGTTAGGTGACACCGACGAAAAATTCTTTACAATTCCTCACATCAAGTGTATACTTATAGCTTCGCGAAGGAGGAAGCATGGGTGCCAAACATTGTCTTGGTTGGCTTTATGGGAACAGGGAAAACGTCGGTGGGGCGGAGAATTTCCAAGAAGTTAGAGATGTCGTTAATTGATACAGACAACGTTATTGAACAAGACAGTGGCATGGTCATCGTGGATATTTTTGCGAGGTATGACGAATCCTACTTCCGAGACTTGGAGAGCGCCGCTGTTTGCAAGGTGTCCGGATTAGATAACCATGTCATTGCAACGGGCGGAGGCATTGTTCTTCGGGAATCGAATCTGCAAATGCTTAAGCAAAATGGGATTGTCTTTTGCTTGACAGCGCCTCCAGAGACAATCTGGAAGCAGGTTCGACATTCGACCCACCGTCCGTTGCTTCAGACATCCCATCCGTTGGACGAAATTCGACAGATGCTTGCTATTCGTGCTCCATACTATGCTCGTGCCGACTACGATATTCAAACAACTAATTCATCAATTGATGAAATTGCAGATAGAATCGTAAAGATATTCCAGCATGCCGTCCATTCACGTTGAACTTGACGAGAATAGCTATCCAATCTACATTGAACAAGGACATCTTGGTCAGATTGGGGAATTGCTTAAACCCAAAGCAAAATCACCCAAGGTGATTATTGTAGCAGATGCTGTTGTAAGCAAACACTATAGCAGAACGGTTTCAGAGAGCCTGTCAAACGCAGGCTTCGACTTTCGGACTGTAGAGGTTCCTGCTGGCGAGGAATACAAATCCTTAACGGAATTTGCCAGACTGCAAGATGAGTTGATTGATCATCGCATGTATCGGGCATCTACATTGCTTGCGCTCGGTGGAGGGGTTATCGGCGATCTCGCGGGCTTCGTCGCCGCAACATATATGCGCGGCATCGCATGGGTTCAGGTGCCGACGACATTGCTATCCCAAGTGGATGCGAGTGTCGGCGGTAAAACGGCAATTAATCATCCGAAGGGCAAAAACCTTATTGGCGCGTTTCATCAACCGGAGTTCGTCCTCAGTGATGTGAAGACGCTGGAGACATTACCGTCGCGTGAAATTCGATCTGGACTTGTTGAGATTATTAAGTACGGGATGATTATGGACACGCCATTGTTTGATCAAATCGAGGCAAACCTGGATGCTGTTCTCGATCTAGATGTATCAATCCTTATTGACGTAATTGCTCGCTCGTGTAAAGATAAGGCTTACGTCGTGGGAAAGGATGAGAAAGAGAGCGGACTGAGAGAAATACTGAACTACGGTCACACTTTTGGCCATGCACTAGAAGCGCTGACGAATTACGACACCTACCGCCACGGTGAAGCGGTGGCAATTGGCATGAACTGTGCCGCTCAGCTCGCATCGAATGTAGGCATGTTGGATTCAGCGGATTGGGAGCGACAGAGAAATCTCTTGCAGAGTGCAGGGCTTCCGGTGAATTTTTCGTCGGAAATCGACCCTGACAAAGTCATTGAAAAGATGTATCTTGATAAGAAAGCGAAAGGCGGGAAGTTACGGCTCATCCTGCCGACACAAATTGGCGAAGTAGTTGTTCGTGACGATATAGATGAGGCAGCAATCACCGCAGCGATTTCACAATGTGTGTAAGACAAAAGATTTATGAGGCACTTAACAATGTCAGAACGCAATGATGTTATAACATACGGAACAATTTCGCGAAGCGGACGAGAATTTGGTCAAAAAATGCAGAGGAGGAGACGAGAAAAACGAACAAACTCCACTTAGGTTTAAGTCAAACGGAGTAACATCATGAAGGTTCTACTAATTCACGGACCAAATCTACATCTCCTAGGCAGGCGTCAGCGTGAGATTTACGGCAATCAGACATTGACGGGCATCAACGCACACCTGCTCGAAATTGCCTCGCAGCGGGGCGTTGAGCTCAAAATATTTCAATCAAACCACGAAGGGGAAATTGTCTCCATCATTGGTGACAATATTGATTGGGCGGACGGGATCCTTATCAATCCCGCAGGTTACACGCATACAAGCGTCGCGATTCGGGACGCCTTGTCGGCTGTGAACCTTCCCGTTATTGAAATTCATCTTTCCAATATCTACGCTCGCGAACCCTTCCGCCAGCATTCTTACATTAACCCCATTGCCGTCGGTGTGATTGGCGGTTTTGGCGCGTATAGTTACGATCTTGCGCTCGATGCAATAATCCACATTTTGCAGAAATCGGAACGGGATCACTAATTTGGGAGCAATTGGGAAAACGAGGCCGTCCAAAGCAAGCTTAAAGATAATTAGGAACTCTTGCTTTAGTATACGATGTTGATTACCAAAAGATCTTGGCTGGAAGGACGTGGTTAGTGATGGTCGTTGCTCAAGCCCGCAAAGAAAAAATGCTCAAATTCTTCATGCAAACGAAGGGGTAACTATGGCAGCACTCAATAATTTACGGAATGGTTTAGTTATTAGGTTGGATGACGTCATCTACACCATCGTGGGTTGCCAACACGTAAAGCCCGGAAAGGGCAACGCATTCGCCCGGACCAAGCTCAAACGGGTTGCCGACGGAGCAGTCATCGATCGGACGTTTCGCGCAAGTGATACGGTTGAAACCGTTCGCCTCGAGGAACGCGAAATGCAATATATGTACAGAGATGGACATCTGTTATATTTTATGGATAACGAAACTTTCGATCAACACTCTTTATCGGAAGATTTTGTTGGAGATGGGATGAGATTTCTCAAAGAAGGAGAAACAGTCAAAATCAAAATTGATGGAAATACACCGATGACCGTCGAATTGCCAACATTTGTTGAACTAGTGATTGTTGAAACGGACCCAGGCTTGCGAGGTGACACTGCCAGCGGTGGGTCAAAACCGGCAAAGCTAGAAACCAGTGGGGTTGTCCAAGTACCTCTGTTTGTTAAAGAGGGAACAACAATCAAAGTTGACACTCGCACGGGAACGTACGTAGAAAGGGTTTAATTCATGCCTGAAGATAAATCGTCATCGGCGATTGATTTGCTTAACCAGCTCTGCGATATAATGGAAAATCGTGATTTAGCAGAAGTCTACCTGCGAGAAGGGGAAGTCACTCTTAGAATCCGCCGAGGAGAGGTCTCGATTTCCCCTATCTTCGCTCCACCATCCGCACAAGCGCCTAACGAATCAGGAGAACTGATTAAATCACCAATGCCCGGCATGTTTTATCGTGGCTCTTCTCCAGAGGAACCTCCATTTGTTGAGGCAGGTGCTGTCGTATCTGAAGAGGATACATTGTGTTTGATTGAAGCGATGAAAATATTCAACGAAGTCAAACCTGATTTTCCTTGTGAGATTCTTGAAATCCTTGTCGAAAATGCCACGCCTGTAGAATTCGATCAGCCGTTGTTCCGTATTAAAAAAAGTTAAAATTCGCAATTATGTTCAAAAAAATCTTAATCGCAAATCGCGGCGAAATTGCTGTGCGAATCATTCGCGCTTGTCGAGACATGGGCATTAAAACGGTTGCCGTACATTCGATAGCAGATCGAGATAGCTTGCATGTCAAGCTCGCCGATGAGGCTGCTTGCATTGGTCCACCGCCTCCGGCGGAAAGCTACCTTAAGCGGGCGAACATCATTACGGTTGCTGAACTGACCAATGCAGATGCCATACACCCCGGCGCTGGATTTTTGTCAGAGGATGCGGAGTTCGCTGAAATCTGCGCGGCTCACAAGATTACGTTCATTGGCCCGTCGATCGAGAATTTGAGGACAATGGGTGACAAAGCAGAAGCACGAGAAACGATGGCGAAAGCGGGGCTAAAGTTGGTACTAGGAAGCCGAAGTAGTCGTCACGGACTCCGGAGAAGCTTAAAAAAGGGAGTTGTTGAAAGTGCGGAGGACGCCGTTGGACTTGCGGAAAAAATCGGCTTTCCCGTTGGTGTTAAGGCGGTGGCTGGTGGAGGTGGGCGCGGTATCCGGATTGCACACAACAGTATGAGTCTACTCAATCTCTTCCACACCGCGAAAACAGAGGCAAAGGCTTCGTTTGGCAATGCTGAAGTCTATATTGAAAAGTGGATTGAGAACGCTCGGCACATTGAAGTTCAGATTCTGGCGGACAATTACGGTAATGTCATCCATCTCGGTGAACGAGCGTGTTCGATTCAGCGAAAACGCCAGAAATTGCTTGAAGAAGCGCCTGCACCTTCACTAAACCCGAAGATTCGCAGCGAGATTGGCAATTCAGCTGTTAAAGCCGCAAGGTCGATTGGCTTTTCAAACGCGGGTACAATTGAGTTTGTCGTTGATTCCGAAGACAACTTCTATTTTCTTGAGATGAACACGCGGATACAGGTCGAGCACCCCGTAACAGAAATGATTACCGGAATCGATTTGGTAAAAGAACAGATTCGTTTGGCAATGGGAGAAGAACTCAGGTACAACCAAGCGGATGTTAAATTCAACGGTCATGCAATTGAGTGCCGAATCAACGCTGAAGACCCTGATAATGATTTCCGTCCTTCTCCGGGCTTGGTTGAAGCATATATGCCCCCGGGAGGAATTGGCATACGCGTGGACGGCTATATCTATCCCGGCTTTGTCATATCACCTTACTACGATTCCTTGGTTGCTAAACTCATTGTGCATGGGGGAGATAGAGAGGAGGCAATCGCCCGGACGAGGCGAGCTTTGGGAGAGTTTAACATTGAAGGAATCAAGACCACTTTGCCTCTACACGCGAAAATCCTGTACGATGAACGTTTTCTAAATGGAAATGTCTTTACGAACTTTTTAGATTCGAATTCGTAATGTGTGTAACGTATCGCGTGTAGAGAAAGGTATAGTTTTCACTGTCCAATTCGCAATCTGAGAATGCCCGCTTCCATTGATGTTATTTTCACACCCGATCTTCTGCCTTTTTCCCCGCCCACCGACAAAACTGTCGTCGTTGCGGATATTTTGCGCGCTACAACCACTATCACGTTTGCGATGGCAAATGGCGCACTCAGGATATCACCCGTTTTAACGCCCGATGACGCATTTGAGCTTGCGGCGAATCAGCCTAATACGATAATTTGTGGAGAGCGCCACGGGAAAAGGGTAAACGGTTTCAATCTCGGGAATTCGCCGTGTGAGTATACCAAAACAGCTGTTTCAGGCAAACGAATCGTTTTGACAACAACAAATGGAACGCGCACCTTATGGGCGTGCCGTTCCGCTAAGCAGGTGCTTGTTGGCTGCTTTCTCAATCTTAGAGCTATCATCAACTTTCTAATGCAAGTCGAAGGCGATATTATCTTTGTGTGCGCTGGGCGAGAGGGTCGTTTCTGCATGGAAGACACCGCCTTCGCTGGTGCGTGTGTAGCATCGCTGAGCGCGGTGCATCTGACCGATGCTGCTGAAGCAGCGAACATCCTCTATCGAACGTATCGCCATAATCTACTCGGCATGCTGAAAGACTGCTATCATGGTCGAAAACTTGCTGAGATTGGATTGGCAGACGATCTCGAATTTTGTGCGCGGCTTAATCTCGTAGATGTTGTGCCTCTTCAGATCGACGGTCAGATTGTTACGTTGTGTCCTTAAATTGGTATTGAATTAACATTCACTTTTCCCATTATTCTAACGATCAGACTCCGCCCCTCTTGAAAATTCATCATCACCTTTGACATCGGTTCGTTAGCAGAAATGTGTCTCTCTAAGCGGCTTCGACAGTCCAGCAATCTTCCCATGTCCAATCTTTGTCTCCTTGATGCAGCATAGGCGGGTAGTTCCAAATACCTAATTTGGAGGTATACATGGCGGAAATCGATCAGAAACAGGTTGAAGAAATCGTCGCACAAGTCGTCAGGAATCTTCGAGATGACGGTCAGATTTTGTCACAGGCTCCTGCACCTTCGCTTTCAAGCGCGTCCGCCTCGGTTGTTTATCCTACCGTTGATCGGGCAGTCGAAGCGGCAAAAGCGGCGCAGTCCGAATTTGTGGCACTTGGGTTTACCAAGCGAGTAGAAATCATCGAAGCAATCAGGAAGGCGTCCCTCGAACATGCGAGGCGGTTAGCAGAGCTAGCGGTGAAAGACACAGATATGGGAACCGTCGAGCATAAGACCATGAAGAATGAAGCGGCTGCAAAGCTTTCTCCCGGCGTGGAGGATTTGCAATCAGAAACGACAACAGGAGATTCGGGGTTGTTGCTCGTCGAGTATGCGCCCTTCGGTGTCATCAATTCGATTACACCGACAACCAACCCAACATCAACGGTGATTAATCACGCAATCATCATGCTTGCAGCGGGAAACTCGGTTGTCTTCAGCCCGCATCCGAATGCGCAGGAATGTACAGAAGAGACAATGCGCGTACTCAATGAGGCAATCGTTAAAGCGGGGGGACCGTCCAATCTTCTAACAACCGTTGCGAAGGCGAGCTTACGTACGGCAAAAGAGATTATGAGTCATCCGGATGTATCAATGCTCGTCGCAACAGGTGGCGGGAGTGTTGTCAGAGCTGCGCTGTCCAGCGGAAAGAAAGCCATCGCGGCAGGTCCGGGTAATCCGCCGGCTATAATTGACGAGACAGCGGATGTCAAAAAAGCCGCCAACGACGTCATCCTCGGCGCGAGTTTCGACAACAACCTGCTCTGCGTCGGTGAAAAAGCGCTCTTTGTCGTTGAATCCGTTGCTGATGAAGCCATCAGCGAACTTACTCAGAATGGCGGTTACCTTATCCGCACGGACGAACTCACGAAACTACAAAATATTGTTGACAAAGGCGGGGAAGCGAACCGGGAGTATATCGGCAAAAATGCAACGTTGATTCTTAACGCCGCAGGCATCAACGCACCCGCAAATACCATTGTCATCATTATTGAAGTCCCCGCGGATCACGCCTTCGTCATTAACGAATATCTCATGCCGATGCTTCCTGTTGTGCGCGTCAACGATTTCGACGAGGCGGTAAAAGGGGCTGTCGCAGCGGATGGCGGGCGGAAGCACACTATTGTGCTACACACTAACAACATGGCACGAGTCACGCAACTCACGAGGGCAATCAACGCAAATGTCGTCGTTGTAAACGCTCCCTCTTACGCTTGTGCCGCAATTGGCGGTGAAGGATTTCTAGCAATGACCATCGCAGGACCAACCGGCGAAGGTTGTACACGGCCACGCACCTTTACCTCTCGGCGACAATTGACCATTGCAGGCGACTTGTCAATTCATACGTTGTGAAACATCTCCAGAAAGCAGATCATCCCAATTAAATCTCACCGCTGTCATCGGGTCGTAAATTCGGTATTCAATCGCCAAGTTTAGAATCCTGTTCTATCACTCTATTTATTGCTGATAGTTGGAGCGTGACATGCAAATTACTGATATCGACACTCTTGTTGCGGACGCCGGCTGGCGACCTTGGACATTCGTCAAAGTGCAGACAGACGAGGGCATAACCGGATACGGCGAGTGTAGCGACAGCAAGAACCCTTACGGCATAATAGGGACAATCGAAGACATCAAGCCCATTTTGATAGGCAAGGACCCTAAAGCTTACGAAATGCGGTTCTGGGATATGATTCGAAATACCCGGCAGAGTCCGGGCGGGATAGCAGCCAAGGCGATTGCGGGAATCGAGTGCGCGCTGATAGACATAAAAGCTAAGGCTCTAGGCATCTCTGTCGTCGAACTGTTCGGCGGTCCTACCCGTGAAGCAGTGCGTCTCTACTGGTCACATTGCGGCACCACTAGAGCAATTCATTCTGAACTTCTTGGCACTCCTCCACTAAGAAGTATGGACGACATTTCGGAGTTAGGCCATGAGGTAGTCAGCAGGGGATTTACCGCCCTCAAAACCAACATTGTCATGGCCGGTGTGCCTGCCGAAGTATTTTTCCCCGGCTTTGGTGGCGGCCCCGGTACGACGGACCAAGTCATTACCAAACAGCTTCTACGACACATTGAGACTCTAATTGGGACGCTCAGGAACGCCGTTGGTTCCGACGTAGACATTAACCTCGATCTCAACTTCAATTTTAAGCCCGAAGCGTGTATGCGGGTCGCTAAGATGCTGGAACAGTTCGATCTGCTGTGGCTTGAAATTGATATGTACGATCCAGATGCTATTCTCCAGATTAAGGAGTCCACTGCTACTAAGATATGCACCGGCGAGAACTTGTATTACATGCGCGACTATATACCTTACTTTGAACGACATGCAGCCGATGTATTTATGGTAGATGTTCCCTGGAACGGTTTTTCCCAGTCCAAGAAAGTAGGTGACCTCGCCGAAGTTTTCCAACTCAACATTGCTCCTCATAACTATTATAGCCATCTTGCTTCCTTCATCAGTGCTAGCTTGTGTGCCGTTCTTCCCAATGTGCGGATTATGGAGATTGACATTGACGATGTTCCTTGGAAAGACGACCTAGTGACTCATCTGCCAGAGATTGTCGCAGGGAACATGACTATTCCCACAGGACCAGGCTGGGGAACGGATCTCAACGAAGAAGAAGTCAATAAGCACCTATGGCACAACAAGAAAGCGAGTTGGTAGTTGCATGATTGGCAAGGCGATCGCGATGTTGTTATTTGATTTAGAGAATGTAGATATGATGAGGCGGGAAAATGCAGGAATTCCTCTGGAACGGTGGCAAGAAGGCTGCCATTAGCTTGACGTTTGACGATGGGATGCGTTCGCATATAGACACAGCAGTACCGTTGTTAGAAAAATACGGGTTACGGGGAACATTTTACATCACGGCAAATGGCGAAGATGATGGGCGGAAGGCGTTAGCTCGTTTTCGCCCTGCTTTTGAATCCGGGCACGAGATTGGTAACCATTCGATACATCATTGGTGTAGCTGTGCTAGTGTAATGGCGCCTAAACACCGTGGGCTCGAGTATCGAACACTCGACGAGATTGAAGTTGAATTAGTTGAAGCAGACAAACGATTCAAAGCCGTTTTTCCAGAGGTGAGGCGATGGACCTTTTGCTACCCTTGCTATAATACATTTGTTGGAAAAGGGCTTAGTCGAAGAAGCTATGTCCCAATTGTGGCGAAGAGATTCTTCGCCGCACGGGCGGGGGGCGAGATCGGTAATTCAATCAATTCACCTTATCATGCAGACTTACACTGCTTGAATTCATTCAAGTGTGAGCAGCGCAGTGCTACTGAACTAATTGGGCTCGTTGAACAAACAGCAGATCAGGGAGGATGGAGCATCCTCACCTTTCACGGGATTGGCGATGGTCATCTGCTCGTCGCACGGTCAGATTTTGAGGAGGTATTAGCCCATCTTGATGGTGCTCGTAATCGCATCTGGACTGCGCCCCTAATACGTATCGCGGCATGTCTTCACGACAATGAAGCAATACTTGCGAATACTTTGGGCGAGAGGTGCGATTAACACAATAAACCGAAATAATGCAAAACCTGCAAAAGACTCCGTTTACGTGGACATCGTTATGCCTGCCGATTTTTCTTCCAACCTTGCTACTTTCCTTTGGGCAGGGAGCCGTCTTCCCTATACTGCCGCTATATGCGAAATCTTTCAATGTCTCCTTCAGCCTAATCGGTCTGGCTGTCGCCATGCATGAAGTCGGCGTATTGATTGCTGACGTGCCTGCCGGTATCTTGCTAGATCGAATTGGACGCAAATTGTCCATGTTAATTGGGGCTGTCGTGTTGGGGCTATCCATGCTCGGCATTGGACTTGCTCACTCCTTCTTTGAATTGATTGTCTACCAACTTATTGGAGGCATTGGAGGAGCGCTATGGACGGTTGCTCGATATACATACATGACAGACGCCATCCCACTTACGGCGCGCGGCAGATCGCTTGCACTGTTTGGCGGTATCAACCGAGCCGGAACTTTTTTAGGTCCTGCCGTCGGGGGTTATTTGGGCACACATTACGGATTGCGGTCTCCCTTTTTTCTGTTTTCGACAATTATGGCGTTCAACTTCCTTCTTTCTCTCTTGTTCATTGTCAGAAGGAACCCCCAATCCGCAACAATTCATCATACGTTATATTGGAATCGATTTGTCCATGTGTTGAGGTCAAATTATCGTGCATTGGCTACAGCGGGTTCTGCCCACATCTGTGCACAGGCGCTTCGGACAGGTAGGGCGATTATTGTTCCACTTTATGGCAGCGAAATCATTGGGCTAGATATTCAAGCAGTAGGGCTAATTCTCAGCATTTCTTCATTTGTTGACATGTCGATGTTTCCGCTGGCTGGATTCATCATGGATCGGTTCGGCAGAAGATACGCTGTTGTTCCGTGCTTCTTCATTTTTGGACTGGGGATGGCGATAGTTCCATTCACGGGAAGTTTTGCAACATTGCTCGTTGCAACCATTGTTATGGGGTTTGGGAATGGACTTGGATCTGGAACCATGATGACGCTTGGCGCCGATCTGGCTCCCAGTGAAGGAACAGGCGAATTCCTCGGAGTATGGCGGCTGATTGGGGACGCCGGTGCCGTCACAGGCCCCTTGGTTGTGGGAAACATCGCGGAGGTGTGGGGGCTGGCAACCTCAGCTTTTGTTTTGGCGGGCATTGGATACGCGGGAGTAGCAATCTTCCTTTGGCTCGTCCCAGAAACCTTGCGACGGGATAAATGAGGGCAATCGAGGGGAAATAACGACACTCTAAGGAGTTGCTATTTAAATGAATGCCGGGAAGGGGACTCGAACCCCTACGGGCAAAAGCGCCCACTAGATCCTGAATCTAGCTTGTCTACCAAATTCCAACATCCCGGCAGAAAGAGAAATGCATTGCAGCACAAATTAGCGTATAGAGTGTACATTACGGACATTGGACTTGTCAAGCGAATTTCACGATTCAACTGCCTTGACCTTGTTGCGTCCGGCTTGCTTTGCTGCATAGCACCTCCTATCCGCTTTATCAATAAGTTCGTCTGGATTGGTTGCATCTTCCGGACAAGTCGCGACCCCAGCGCTAATCGTCAATTTATATTCCGGATGCCCTTCATTAAACGAATGTTCGCTAACCAAACGCACACATCGTTCCGCGAACCGGATTGCCCGATCTTTGTCTGTTTCAAGTAGAAGGACAACGAATTCGTCACCGCCGTATCGTGCGGCGATGTCAGTGTCGCGAATGTTGCGAGTGAGTACGCTAGCAATTTCCCGAAGAACCTTGTCCCCTTTCAGATGCCCGTACCGATCATTAAAAAGTTTGAAGTTATCTGTATCAATCATAACCAACGACATTGACTGCTTCAGAGGTCGCTCGTGCATCAGGTTTTGGAGTTGTGACTGAAAATAGCGATGGTTGTAAAGATTTGTTACACCATCGCGCGTCGCTAAGTCGAACAATTCTTGATTGTCCGCCCGAGCTTGCTTCATTTCGCTGGCAAGATTATCATACAGTTGCACAAGTCTAGTGATGTCGCTTTCATCGGATTGTTTCACATCACGAGCCAATTTCGCCCGTTCAACCGCCAATCGGCGCTTAACGAGTGCGCTTGCGACGTCTTGAATAACCTCCTCCCAGATTGGAGGTATAACAATAAAATCGTAAGCGCCTAATCGCATTGCACGCTTAATTGTATTGAGTGTGCCGTGACTCGTAATGATAATGACTTCAACTGAGGAATCGACCTGCTTCGCAAACTCCAATAGTTTCAGCCCTCCGCTCAACCTCTCGCCTTCACTGATATCCGGCAGGACCAAATCCGTCAAAACAACGTCATACACCTCTTCCTGGATGAGTTGCATCGCTTCTGCGCCGGCGAGTGAGCTTGTGACGTCATGGCCTGCTTCTTCTAAAAATATTGATAATACTTCAGCGACCGAAGTTTCGCCATCAACGACAAGAATTCTGCCTGTGAGCGGTTCACTCTTATTCATGCGTATCTTATTCCTAGCCATCAAATTTCGTTTTCCTGAACGTGAAAAAAAATCGTGCGGAATCGAGATATTGAAATCTGCTTCATGAAAATCAAATAAATACTCAACAACGTTCTGACCTTCCTCACAATTTGTGAGCTGATTTGGTCTAGACTATGGGAACCACTTTAAGGAATTTCGGTATCAACAAATAGCCTTATCTATCTTCAAGTGAATACTCTTATAATCTTTGTGGCATGTGAAGCTGTCATCGCTAGTTTAATCTGTTTCACCGGACGTATTTCTCTGATTTCAGGGGATTACTTGTGCATCAGTGCCCCTCCCTGTTTTTTATTTGCGCCCATGTAGCAATGCGTTTTCCGCGGGGGTTGACAGCATACACAAAGCCGGGTCTGACCCAATCCGCCACACCCGCATCGTCCATCCATAACCTAATTGTTTCGCTCGCAATGTCAATCAAATAGAGCCTCCCTTCCCCGTTATTTTTTATCTCTATAGGCCCGATTGATAACATGAGCTGCGTGCCATCCGGCGCCCAAACTAACCGGTTAAAAACCCAATTTGATTCTAAAAGTAATTCGCGAATGTCCGGCAAGATGAAATGACGGCTTTCAGAGGTAATGAGGTTCATAAAGAATATTGCGTCTTCTGGCCTTTGTTGCTTTCTCGCGCTGAAAAGTAGAGTGTTTCCATCCGGCGACCACACGGGATTCTCCCACTGGCTAAGTTCTTCAGTTTTTAGATAGGTGGGTATGCCACCATCAACTCGGATTCTTACCAGACCTGCGTAACCTTCCCGCCAGGCTTCTGCCCAGGGGGCGACAAAGACCAGATGCCGACTATCCGGGGACCACGCAGGACGGCCCAAAACAGAATTGTCCAGTTTACTCGCGTTGGAATGAAAAACCCGTGTTTCGTTGCCGCCCTGCGGGTCAACGAGATATATCCCCCAACCCCGCTTATCTCCGGATCCGAACGCCAGCCATTTACCATCAGGAGACCAAGCCGGTGCGCTTTCGAATGCGCGCTGCCGATGCGTAATTTGTCGGACATTTTCCCCATTTGTGTCCATGGTGAAGACTCGGCGTCCACCATCTCGAATTGAGAGGAAGGCTATTCTGTCCCCGTCGGGCGACCAATGAGATACTATGTTCGTACCGGGCTCAAACGTCAGACGCCGCTGATTTTGACCGTCCGCATCCATCACGAAAATCGCGGAACCCCCTTCGTTCAGCCTTCGGCTAAACGCAATCTGTTTCCCGTCGGGTGACCAGCATGCACTCCCTTCTCTATCAGACGACTGCGTCAAATTTATCATGTTTTCGCCATCAGGGTCCATGACATAGATGTCCGACCACCTAGCTTCTTCGTCGATATGAACTTCTTCGAGTGAAGATGAAATGTTGACTAAAATCTTTCGACCATCTGGACTCCAACCCAATGGATATCTGTTTTCAGCGCCTCCGGATGTTACAGCGGTGACCATCCCGTCATCAAGATTCATGGCGTAGATTTGCCATGGATTCGGCGGCAATTGAGCTAAACCGAGGTAGGCGGTTTCGCTGCGCCTCGGTGACCATGTAGGCACCATTAGCGCTTTTGCCGATTCTAGCGGCGTCAAATCTTGTTCGACTTTTCTGACGCGGTTTCCATTATCGTCCGTGATAAACAGTTCACGCAGAGGAAATTTGCTAGGCAGCTCAAGATGGTCAACTGTATACAGGATGTGCTGACTATCGGGCGACCAACTAGGATGATTGATATAAGTTCGTAGATCAAGCGGCTGAGGAATATGCCGTATATCACGAGTCTTCATATCCATCACACACAGAATGGTTTTTTCACGCACAATCTTGAGAAACAGAAGTTGCCGCCCGTCGGGCGACCAGTCCAGATACCTGTATTCAGTATTTAAATCGTCATTTTTGGTCAATTTCTCGATTCGATTCGATGCGAGATGCAGTTTGAGGAGGTTTGATGGTCGGCCCGGTGCGTGAGAGACGAAGACGACCCTAGTGCCGTCCGGAGAAATTGAAGGCCAACTTGCAAACCTATTCCGTGTGAGTTGAATCGGTATGCCGTCCAAGCCTTCAACTAGGAAAACTTCAGGAGTGGCGTTTCGATTCGAAACGAAGACAATCTTATCTTCTAAACCCCACCCCGGGGCAGGACTCAGAATCAATAACACTAGCACAATTCGAGAGGTGAAGCGGAAGTTGCTGATTATCAATCTCATAAATTTCATCGGGTTTGCCTTCAACGTTAAGCAATATAGAATCCAAAAATCGCGCCAATTGGAGAGTAACATACCACTCCGCTGGAGCGGAAGAGGGGCGTGACTGCTGTTTCTATAGACATGTCGCTCCGCTGGAGCGAAGCTCTTCTAACCGCATTATATTCGCATAGCTAACAATGTCTTGCAGTCCAACGGAGCGATCAACTGACCGGATAGAGAAAGATCGCCATCGAAGACTACCGCGCTCCCTAGTCGGACGCTTGATCGCGCCCGACCTTCCCGCTCCAGCGGAGCGGTATGTGGATATTTGCGACAAATCGCTGTTTCCAAGAAAGCACGATACGCTCTCATTGAGATGTGGGTAATAGTAAGCTTAGCGAGGGGGAGAATTCTCCGATAGAAGCAGCAACGTGGGTAAACCATCCTCTTGACCGATACAGAATTTGGCAAATTGACATTTTAGTCAGCCTTTTCGTTTCGCCTTCAAAGTGCCTTAAACTTAATTGGGGGCGGGCAAGTATGGAGAAACTACGCCATCAACATTTCGTTCAAATGAGACAACTATGGTTCCAACCCAAGCTGTTGTGCGAGTTCTATCACACGCTGATTGATCGCTGTCTTATTGATTCGATTGCCCTCAACAAAACCCTGGAATTCTGCGGGCAGTGCGGCAGGGATCATTGAACGAGAGTTTGCTTCTCGCAGGGCGAGGAGTGCTGTAAACTCATTCATCTCCGGTGAATACTCCGGCACAAAGTCGCTTGCTGCTTCAATGAGATCGGCTTCAGTAACGGCTTGCCGATTATTACGTTTCGCAATGTTGTAGCTGCGCTGCCCGATAACATAAAGGTGGCTAGCGCAAAGTTCATGTGTATACCCATCCGTACCAATCTTTCCAAAATCGATATTTTGGACAGCAATCTGGGCAACCTTGAAAAACTTCTCCAGAATATCTGCGCGTTCCGCTGGTGTGGGTGGAAGAAAGACCAATCTGTGATCGAAAAGTCCATCTCTACGGAAAATTGGGTCCATCAGATCAGGGCGATTTGATGTTCCAATCCATATCACTTTACCTTGCAGCGAGGGGTCTTCAATGGCATTTAACAACTCAATCGGCAACGTGCTGTTCAACGGAGAAGGCTGCAAACCCGCCCGAAGTGACCAAGCCTTGTCCATGTCTAAAAATACAACAACAGGCGCAATCGCCTGAATAAAGTTGATGGCGAGCTTCAAGTTACGATCGTAAGTGCGTTCCATACCACTGGGATTGGCGAATTCTGCTCCGATTTCGCGCATATTTTTGAGCCGCACGAACGCCATGTTTCCATTACCTGCCAGCAGTTCAGCAGCCATGGCTCTACCCGTACCGGGTGTTCCGAGAAAAAGCAGCCCGCGCGGCACACGCTGAAGGTCGCCTTCGCTCATGGCGCCGGCAATGTCTCGAATGACAGCAATCACGTGGCCCATACCGCGTACTCCACCCAGATCAGAAGAGGTGTGAAGGACTTCGACTATTCCGTGACTGAAGATTTCAACGCGATCTCGGCGATAGCTCTCAGTCAACTCACGGGTGATTGCGGTCTCGGCTTCTTCAGCACGCAGCGCAACGTCATGTATTCCAAACAGGTTTAGTCCCGCCGTATCGCGAGCAAACTGCTCCTCACTAAATCCGGGGGCAAGGGTGACCGACCTGGTTAATTGCGTGCCGGTCGGCGGGGGCGAGGGGATAGGGACATTGATGAGATATTTGATGAATTCCAACCGCTCATTGTAGTCAGGAAATGGGATTTCGATTGTCGGGATTTCGGATTGCTTCACCAGTGCCGGATGGACATCGGCAAGATTCTGCGTTACGAGCAGCACGACATTTTTTTTCATACGTATATCGAAATCACCCGCCCATTCTTGAAACATATTGAGAAAGAGGGAGGAATCCTTATCAAGCGCTGTCAACTCAGTATTTGGAACAATCTTCTCAACAAAGTTGACGATCAGTCCAACCTTAGCACGTCCCTCATGAGCGAGAGCGTCAAGATTTTTCCACACCTCCTGACTCGGGGGGTGCTTTCCTGTTAAAAAGGTATCTTCGTTCAGTTTCCAGTGATGAATCTTTGAGTTAATTGGCGTCCGCGATCCATCATCTTGTTGTTGTTCATAGGGAAGCAATCCCAACCACTTTTGGATAGCTTTCCACTGATTGACATCGGGCCAAATGACGCCTTGTGAAGGGGTATATCCGATGACAAAATCGCAGCCTAGGGTATTCAGTTGCTCCATTAAATAAGGAAACATCGGCAAATAACCGTATACTTCATCACGGACAAGATCTTCAACATTAAAATGGAGCAAAAATTGGTGAGAAACGCCGGCATTGTATTCTGAAGCGATTCGATCCCAAAACTGAGACATTGCTGTCCCCCTCAATCTTTCCCACGGCAGATTTTGGATATTATCATAGCATGTGGAGTTATGACGTGCAAGGGCATTCTACCCATCACAATAGTCTTGACATCTTCGTCGCTGCGTGAAATAATTTGACAGGATTGTCAATACGACTCACATTGATTTCGTCAACTCCTACTCTTCCTTCGTGTCCTTCGCTCTCTAATACATGTTATTCTGTTTGCGGGCGATGATAGATGTACGCTTGTCTCACGAGCTCTTTTGAAGCAGGGGTATTGGGTATTGAAGGTTGCAATTGTTCATTACTGGCTGATTAGTATGCGCGGCGGAGAGAAAGTTGTGGAGGCACTCTGTCAGCTCTTTCCTGACGCGACTATCTTCACCCATGTATACAACCCATCCGCTATTTCTGAGACAATCAAGAAGCATCGAATCCACACTACTTTTATCCATAAATTGCCCGGCGCAATTCGCCATTACCAATGCTATTTGCCTTTGATGCCGATCGCGCTTGAACAACTCAATCTGAAGAACTATGACTTAGTGATAAGCAGCGAGTCGGGTCCAGCTAAAGGGATTGTAATTCCACCGGAGACATTGCATGTGTGCTACTGCCATACCCCAATGCGCTATGTGTGGCCCATGTATCACGACTATCAAGAAACGGCTGGCTGGTTGAAGCGAATCTTAATGCCGCCCGTCACTCATTACTTGCGTATGTGGGATTTGACTTCAGCTTGGCGGGTGGATCAATTTATCACGAATTCCGCTTACGTTGCAAGGCGAGTTATGAGGTATTACCGCCGCGAATCTGAAGTCATTCCGCCTCCCGTGGATACTGACGCATTTTCGCCATCTAACGTACGGGGCGACTTCTACTTAATGGTCGGCGAACTCGTTCCTTATAAGCGCGTGGACGTGGCAGTAGAGGCATTTAACAGGTTGGGGAAGCGACTGATTATCATTGGTCACGGCGGGCAATTGGAAAGGTTGAGGAAAGCAGCCGCCCCCAACATCACCTTTTTAGGACGACAACCCTTCTCAGTCCTCCGAGAGCACTATGCGAGTTGTCGAGCGTTAATCTTTCCCGGCGAGGAAGATTTCGGCATTGTTCCTGTAGAAGCTATGGCATCGGGACGCCCCGTCATCGCTTTTAAAGGGGGCGGAGCATTGGAAACGGTTGTGGATGGGGTAACCGGACTTTTCTTTGATGAACAGACGCCGGAGTCGCTTGTTGAAGCTGTTGAGCGATATGAGCTCATAGAAGCTAAGTTTTCATCGAATCGTATCGTACAACATGCAGAGAAATTTAATCGTCAGAAATTCAAGGAAGGCATGCGGCGGGTCATTGAGCGACTGATTCAAGAGAAGAATCGTCAATTGAATATAGATCGATCCATTTTTTAACGGAACAGGTCTATGACGGAAGGTAGTTTCTAATCAATCCGAATATGAAAATTCTTGGTGTTGATACTTCAACTCCCATAGGCAGTGTTGGTTTAATCGATGGCGAAGACTTTGTAGGGGAGCACAGCTTAAATATCGAACAGACCCATTCATCGCGCTTGATTCCAGCAATCGATCAGATCTTAAGCTGGGCAGACCTGACCGTTCATGAGCTTGATGCGTGCGCTGTGGGAGTGGGTCCCGGTTCATTTACAGGAGTTCGAATCGGCGTTGGCGCTGTCAAAGCACTCTGCTATGCAATTAGAAAACCGATCGTCGGTATTTCGACACTAGCAGCGATTGCCGATAACCTACGTTACACAAACGCGTTGATTTGCCCCATTATTGATGCTCGTCGAAATGAAATATACGGTGCTATTTTTCACGGCGGAGAAAGGTTGGAGCGAAAATCTGAAGATATATGTGTTCCGATTGAAGCCTTTCTGGATCGCGTCAGTGAGCGAGCCGTGTTTGTCGGGGATGGGTTGAGGAGATATTCGAGCGCCATCCGCAGTCGTTTTGGGAAAAATGTGAGTTTTGCAGCGGCGACCTTCAACGTACCACGAGGATCAAACATCGCCCGACTTGGCTACGAGCGTATATTGAATGGGGAGTCAGACGATTACTTCTCATTGACACCCAATTATGTTAGGGATCAACCGACTGAATAAGGAGGGCGATAGTCTTCGAAGAAGTTTAAGACTATCGTCTGTTAAAACACAGTTGGCAGTTAAAACGATGGCGCTCCCTGGTCGCTTGATCCTATTCCGTCGGTTGATTGTTACGGATTCGTTGGCGACGTACAGACTAGGACGATTAACATCTCAGTTCCTTTGTTCTCAAGACCGTGCACGCACCAGGGCGGTAAGTAAATGAAATCGCCCGCTTTGACCTCACGAGTGTAGTGGGCAAAAGCCATCTCCCCTTTGCCTTGGAGAATGACGTAGGCTTCCTCGGGTTCGTGCGAACCCGTCGCGAGTACGGAATGCGGCGGCATGTAGAGCTGGGTGATGCCGAAATTCTGCGATGGCGCGTTGGGATTGGTGGGGTGCAGAACGCGGACAGCAGCGCCCTCGCAGGGCGGGAATTGAATTGGGATCCCCTCTTGGACGGTTACAATCATAGGGTCCGGTGACACATCGGGCTTGGGAATCTTGGGGGGTGGTGCATCTTCCTCGTATCCTTGGTAGACGGTGAACTTAGACATGAGATCCTCCTAACAAATGCAGATCGAACTGCCTTGCCAATTGTAAGTTAGTATGAGTTATCAGATTTGTTGAGTGAAATAAAAACTATAGCAAAATTCTACTTCATTTACAACCTTAAAGTGATTCTTGACGTAGAATTGCCAATCAACCATATCAGAAAATCGAACCATCCCACATTTGCAGAGAGGCGTGACCCATATGAAAATTACTGACGTGCGTGTTTTCGTCACCCGTCCAGCGGGACTGAACTACGTTGTCATCAAAATCTTTACCGATGAAGGGGTATATGGAGTGGGAGAGGGGTCGCTCAACGGAAGCGAAGTTATTGTTGCTCGGTATCTCGAACACATCAAGGAGTTGCTCATCGGTCAGGACCCACACAACATCGAAGATTTGTGGCATATGATTTACCGCAGCGGTTACTGGCGGACAGGACCGGTGTTTAAAGCAGCGCTGTCTGCAATTGACTTCGCCCTGTGGGACATTAAGGGAAAAATCGCCAACTTGCCAGTTTACCAATTGTTGGGCGGTGCGTCACGGAAGGGCGTGAAGGTTTATGGACATGCAGGCGGACGCGACGTAAAAGAGATAGAAGATAGTGTCCGCTCATTCTTGGAACGCGGCTTTAAGATTGTCCGCTGCCAGAGTGGCGACTACGGCGGTAGCGGCCGCGTCGATTATGAACCACCCATACGTGACGGTGTACCCGGCACAGCAATCTTTGAACCGGCGGGTTACCTCCTTGAAACACCTCGAATGTTTGAGCATTTACGCAACGCACTCGGTATGGAAGTTGAGTTGTGTCACGATGTACATGAGCAGTTAACACCAACGGAAGCCGCGTGGTTGGCAAAACGACTGGAGCCGTACCGACTCTTTTTCCTTGAAGATCCGGTGATGCCAGAGGAACGCGAAGGGTTGCGGCAGATTCGGCAATCCTGTACCACGCACCTCGCTATCGGTGAGTTGTTCACTGATCGGGACGAGTGCATGTTGCTGTTTCAAGAGCGGTTGATTGACTACATCCGCATTGCTCCCCTGCACGTCGGCGGAATCACAGAGGCTCGCAAAATTATGGTGCTTGCTGAACCGTTCAGCGTTAAGTCGGCGTTTCACGGCGCAGCGGATTTGGGCCCGATTTCACAGGCGGCGGCGGTGCATCTACAAATGGTCATTCCCAACTTCGGCGTGCAAGAGTGGACAGACTTCGGCAGCAACGAGACGCTGTGCGAGATGTTTCCAACCCCCTGCAAACTACAGGACGGTTATGCGCACCCAAGCGACGCACCGGGACTTGGAATTGACTTCAACGAAGAACTGGCGAAACAGTTCCCCTATCAACCTACCTACATGCCCATCGTAAGACGAGCGGATGGAACCATGCATCGCTACTAAAAATCGGCTCCGAGCCATCAGAGCTGTCAGTTGCCTGTCCAGCCTAGTCTCGACTTAAACTGGGAGAAGACTATTACCTTCCCAGTACCGCGCGGTGTTTGATGGGTCGGTAAATGCCCTGTGTCTTTAACGCCACTGCATGTCTCATGTGACGTATCTAAGGAAGATTGTGCTGCCCCTTTCAGAGCATTAGCGCGGCAATAAAATCGGCGCTACTTTCAGTTAACCCGCAACTGTTCATGCAATGCATCCCATTTCATGGAACAATATATATTTTAGCGTGTGCTACCTCCCAAACAGATAAGGAGGTAACAGAAGATGAAATATCATGTTCGTGAAACGATCTGTATCGCAGTTGCCTTGGTGATTGCCTTCAACATGTTCCATCCCCCCGCAGCGCTAGCCGCAGATAAACGACAAGCGCTCCAAGAACTTAGCGAAGCATTCGCTGAGATTGTGGGTGAGGCTAGCAAAATCGTGGTTGCGATTGAAGCGGAGCCATCGGAAAAGCATATCAGGCAGCGAGAGCGATTCAAGATTCCGTATGAAATTCCTGAGTCGGATGGCAAGTATCGATACTTTTACCACGTACCTGAATGGGAAAGTGGGAACCGTGGGTATCACCCTTTCCCGGAATTTAATTTCCCCAAATCCGGCGGTTTTAGTTCTGGCATCTTGCTTGATGATGAGGGCCACATAGCCACCGTTGCCCAATTGGTCGAAAATTCCAATAAAATCACCGTCACGCTTGAGAACAGCGCGCGCCACGAAGCCGAACTGATTGGCGTAGACAAAGGAACGGGCATTGCGGTGATGAAAATCGACAGCGATGCCATTCCGAATGCGAAGATTGGCGATTCTGATCAGGTTACAATCGGTGAGCTAGCGCTCGATCTAAGGCGCACCGGGGCAGGCGAGCTTTCCGTAGCCCTTGGCGTCATCAGTGGTACCGGACGCCAACTGCCCATTGGCGATTATAACAACTTAATCGAAATCAGCACTAATCTTCGCTCCCGTTCAGGTGGCGGCGCCGTCGTTAACGCGAGCGGGGATGTCATCGGAATGACCGCCGCTATCTCAATCTCGCCCGACGGCGCGTTCGCTATCCCAATCCGTACCGTTAGGCGTATCGCCACGGAACTCATTGAACACGGGAAAGTGGAACGCGGCTGGCTAGGCGTTCAGATTCATGACGTTAATTTGGAAGCAGCGGCGAAACTTGGGCTAGAGACTCCAATGGGAGCGCTTATCGGACGTGTTCTTGAAGGAACGCCTGCCGCAAAAACGGGCTTACAAATCAACGACGTAATTGTCGCAGTTGATGATGAGGCAATTACCAACGCGAAACATCTGCGGCACGTGATTGCAAAGGCTAAGCCGCATTCCAAGGTATCCGTCACTGTTGTGCGCGAGGGCGCAAAGCTCGAAATTCCTGTGACGCTTGGCGAACGCACAGATGCAGCAGTTCGTGATTCTTTTAAACACCATGGCAAGAGTCAAACTGGTTGGAAAGGACTGAGTCTGCAAACCTTGACCGAATCGCTTGCGGATGCGTTCGGCTACGAGCCTCATGAGGGGGTTTTAATCGCTGGTGTGGAACCGGGCAGTCCAGCTGCCGAAGCTGGCAGCGCCGATGAGAAACTTCGAAAAGGCGATCTTATCCTTGAAGTTGAGAACCAGCACGTTCAAAACGTGGGTGCTTTCAAAGCGGCGGTGAATACGGATAAAGAATCCATCCTGTTGCGTGTGAAACGCGGTGAACAGGTGTGGTACGTTACTGTAGAATGACACCTATTCGGCTTTCATGGAACGATGCACTTTGGATGTGTTATAATCCCGTCACTTAAACAAGGAGTTCCGTTCCTTTTACACGGTCGGTTCTGAACGTTGACGATCCTTTTCCAAGAACCAATTACCATACTGTCGGGTAGCTGAATGCCGTTGTAAATGGACGCACACCTAGAGAGGGGTTAATTAGAAGCCAATGGATACACTTAAGCTGGGGATTCCCAAGGGTTCGCTCCAGGAGTCCACCATCAACCTGTTCAAAAAAGCTGGATACAACATAACAGTCAGCAGCAGATCCTACTATCCGCGTATTGATGACGACGATATTGAGGTCATGCTCCTTCGTCCTCAGGAGATGGCGCTTTACGTCGAACGTGGTGTGATTGATGTGGGGCTGGCTGGACGTGACTGGGTACGTGAATGCAAAGCGGACGTTTTAGAGATTGCGTCGCTCACCTATAGCAAACAGACAAACCAACCCGCGCGATGGGTTTTGGCTGTCAGCGAAGACTCTCCCATTGAATCGGTCCCGGACCTTGAAGGCAAGGTCATATTTACCGAATTGGTTGAGGCGACCAACACCTATCTTGCGCAAAACGGTGTCTGCGCAACTGTCAAATTCTCACACGGCGCAACGGAAGTAAAGATTCCGCACTTGTGCGATGCGATTGTGGAAATCACGGAAACAGGAAGCTCACTCCGTGCGAATCGATTGAAAATCATTGATGTAGTGATGGAATCCGTTACGACGTTGATTTCGAATAAAGCGAGTTGGCAAGATGAATGGAAACAGACAAAGACGAAGAATCTGTATATGCTACTTTCGGGTGCATTGACAGCGGAGCAGAAGGTTGGCTTGAAGATGAATATTAGTCAGGAGAATCTCAACTCGCTGCTGGCAATCCTGCCTGCGATGAAAAATCCGACAATATCTTCGCTCAGCGACGACGGTTGGTACGCCGTCGAGACAATTATTGATGAGCACGTGGTGCGAGATTTGATACCGGAGCTAAGACGGATTGGCGCGGAAGGCATTATCGAGTATCCGTTGAACAAGGTGATTCCTTAAGGTGATGTACGACACGCGAAGTACAAATGGCGATTTTTTTCGGCGACATATGGGATTTTCACAGTAATTCACAGTAATTCGAAAACTGTGTGACCAAATTTGTGACACGAAAAAGCGTGCAAATACAGTCTAGAACTGATCAGCGATTTGTTCAAACACAAAATCTGTGACTACGTTACTGTGAAAATTCATAGCTTCCTGAAAGACGGAGGAGATAGTCGGGAATCGGAATTCCCTCCTGCGTGAACCCGCTCTACTTTCAAAGGATGTTTACCGTGAATCTCCCGACGATTATCAGCATAGGTTAAAATAAAGAAGTTGCTATTTATGTAGAGGCTCTTGGAAATTACCCCCACCAAACTCTTGAACTTTATCAAAGCACGCCTAAGAAGAGCGTTTGTGGAGCGTTCTATGGGGTTTTTTTGTGGGCGTAGGTTGCCCATAATGCTTTTGGGTTGTCTACGGAAAGTCCGACGTTTCCACATCCGCCGCAAACCGTCGCTCTTAGTTTCGCTTTGCGGGCTTGCTTGAAAATCAGGGCATCAGGGTTACCCTGTACCTCAAGTTCTAAGTCTTCTGCAGGTCCTACCGTGTCGGTGCGAGTGTTCCCCAACTCGCTTAATTGCCTCGTTAAGTTACTTGTTGTGTAGCTCTTCTTTTGTCATAACCTGTCACTTCCTTTCTGGAAACCCATATCCGGTAAGTGCCTAAAACATTAAGAAATGACTACACCCGATTAGCCGCATTCCGCATTGGTTGGAGGGGATGGGAGGCACCAGAGCGCTCTACGAGAGGCAGAGAGCGAGAGCAAAAACCTCTGTTCTCATGGGGATTGTGATTTTACTTTAATCGCTCCACCTAGCCTACAGACCATAGAAGCGTTGGTATCGCGGTCACTGATCTCTCACTTGAGCCCCCATATCCCCTTTTTTTCGGCTTGTGCTTCTCGTTGCGCTTTGAGGAATCGCTTATGTTCGGGAAAATCGTCACCATATACACGTCCGAATCCACGCCTTACAATTTCGAGATTGACGAATTGATTATCGGATGCACGATAGACGAACGCAAGCAGACGCCCGTAGCGATCCCGCCTCTGACGCCCGAATCGGAGGACAACCTTTTCACCCTGTAAAAGCCTCTTTGTAAATTCGGTAGCTTCTGCGCCGAACGGCTCCGGTGGTATGTCAGGGTGCACCGTCTCTGGCGTGTCGACGCCGATGAGCCGTATTGATTCTTTCTTCCCGCCGTAGCGAATCTTTATTGTGTCGCCATCAACGACGCCCAGAACGACGTAACCCGGCGTTTTGTGATTGCAACGTAGTCGGATACCTATGCCGAGGGCGAGCACAAGCCCCACGAATAGGATCCAACCGCATCCCTTTTTCATGCTTCCCCACTATGCTTATGGACGTTTTTGTGCGCGGAGAGCGCGTCTAGTCGGCGCTTTGAGATGATCCATATCTCTCATTGCTTCTAATTCGGTTAGTTTGAGACTTGGGTTTCGCCCCTTGTGAAATGGTTTTGAAGGTTATTGTGTCGAAGCGGCGGAATTATGTCAAGCGGAATCATGAATGTGGTGCGAGGGTTAGGTTTTGTGATCGGCGGCATGACGGATTTTTCCTTGCATTGTTTTCTGAGATCAAACTATACTGATGGAGAGCGACTCATGGTCAGCAAAAGCGAGACCGACCACACGCAATTACTTCGAAAGAAGGGATTATCAATGTCTGGCAAAGGTGAACTGAGGTAATGGTCGAACTTGTGAAGGCAGGGATTAGGTATACACACTTTCTGGTGAGCGTTATTGGAGTGGCGCTTTCATTGGGAATATCGGGCGCAATGGAGGTAGATGCCGACGACGACCAAGCGGCTCGCGCCTACGACGTGGGTTTACTGGCGGCTTTCCGCCAAGAGCATGAAAAGGCACTTACGGCTCTGAATCGCGCGATTAAGCTGGATCCATCATTGGCGGACGCGCATTATTATCTCGGTATGCTCTATGGAGCGCGGGATGGATGGAATAAAGCGTTGACAGCATTCCAGAATGCGACGACCGCAGACCCAGCATATATTGAAGCCTACTGCAGAATGGGTGAGACTTACCTCGTAGAGCTAGCGCGTGTGAACGAGGCAGTTGACCCGCTTGAGCGAGCCGTTCAGATGGACCCCCACCATGCACAGGGTCGTTCGCTTTTGGGGACGGCTTACTTTCGCCAGAACCGCCTGAATGAGGCAATCCGTGAGCTTCAACGCGCCGTTGAACTCGATCCTTCCAACACCGACGCCCTATATACCCTCGGACTCGCGCACTTTCGGCAAGGCGAGATTGAGGCTGCGAGTTTGCGCTTCAAGAAGATTATCGAATTAGACCCCTTTTACGCGAAGGCTTACTTGAACCTCGGAAACTGTTTTCGCCGGATGGGTCAAGCGGAGAACGGACGCAAGGCGTTAGAGACGTTTGCGAGGCTTAGCAAGGATGAGGAACAGATAGCACGCCTTGAGCGTTCGGTGCGCCACGACGATTCAAATGTTGAGGCTAGGTATCAGTTGGGTCGGCTTCAGATGGCGCGAGGTCAGTGGGAAGCTGCTGCCGGCGCATTCAGGAAGTGCATTGCACTTAGGCCCCATGAGGCGCGGGGATATGATGCGCTTGGTTACCTATATTTCCAACTGAAATCTTATCGGAGGGCGCTACAGATTTATGATGATGTCGTTCAGCGTCATCCCGATGTTGCGCAGTATCGTAACAGCCTTGGCACTGTCTATATGACGATAGGGAACTATTCTAAGGCGATTGAGCAGCTAGAGGCTGCGGTTCAGCTGAGTCCTTCTGAGCCTGCCTTTCATCTAAATTTGGCGCAAATTTACAAACGTGCGGGTTACAGCGCAAAAGCGGGAGAGGCGTTTCATACCTATCAGCAGCTCAAGTCCCAAAAAGATGGGGGTGCGAGCAGCCAGGCACGTGATAAAGCAGGCAGGTGAGTCGGTGAGAATACGGATTCGGAAAGGTGCATGAGGATAATTTTTTCAATGCCAATTCAGGATTGTTGGGGAGTCGAAGTTTGTACGTTTGCTAAGGATGGCAGAAAGTTATTATCGCCGAACACGCGGTTGAAAACGTACATCGCTCTGTGCTCGTTTTTGATTTTTCTGTTGAATTGCACCAACTTGTGCGCGGACAATCATGGGATTCAGTTCAACGACGTCACAGCGGAAGCGGGAATCGACTTTCGGCATGTGAATGGTGCAAAGGGCGACTACCATTTACCCGAAACAATCGGTGCTGGCGGGGCATTCTTTGACTACGACACCGACGGCGACCTAGACCTTTATCTCGTGAATAGTGGGGATTTAACCGGCGCCGCTTCGGACTGTTCGTACACAAGCATCCTGTATCGTAACAACGGCGGCGGCACGTTCACGGACGTGACCGATTTAGCGGGGGTGGAAAACGCTGGAAATTATGGGATGGGCGCCGCCTGCGGCGATTACGACAACGATGGCGATCCGGATCTTTACGTGACGAATTTTGGCGCAAATGTGCTCTATCACAACAATGGAAACGGAACGTTTACAGATGTGACCGGAACTGCGGGCGTGGGAGACGCGCTGTGGGGCAGCAGCGCAATCTTTTTTGATTACGACCGCGACGGTTACCTCGACCTTTACGTCGTCAATTATGTGCGTTATTCGCTTGACATCTCCTATCATCCCTGCGGAGTTCATGGCATCCGCACTCACTGCCACCCGAAAAACTTTGACGGGGCGCCGGACCGTCTCTACCGCAACAATGGGGACGGCACCTTTACGGATGTCACTCAAGCAGCGGGCTTCGGCGACATAAGCGGTCCGCATCGCGGTAAAGCACTGGGCGTCGTTGCCGCGGATTTCAACAATGACGGTGAGCCGGATCTTTATGTCGCCAACGACGACACGCCGAACTTTCTGTTCTACAATAACGGAGACGGTACGTTTACGGAGATGGGACTTCTAGCGGGCTGCGCCTTTAGCTTTGACGGTGTAGCTCAAGCGGGAATGGGGGTTGATGCTGGGGATTTCAACGGCGATGGCTTTCTTGATATTTTTGTTACGAATCTTTCGCATGAAACGAACGCACTCTACCGGAACAACGGCGATGGGACCTTTTCTGACACGGTTTATGAAGCGAATCTGGGAAAGGAGAGTTACCTATTTGTGGGATTCGGCACGCGCTTTTTCGATTACGACAACGATGGTTACTCCGACATCTTCATCGCCAATGGGCATATTATCGAGGCTATTGCTCAAGTAACGGACGTTCTCACCTACGCGCAGCGGAACCAACTGTTTCATAACAACGGCGACGGTACATTTGCGGAGGTGTCATTTGAATCTGGACCGTATTTCCGTCGTGAAGGCGTCAGCCGCGGGGCAATCTTTGGGGATTATGACAACGACGGAGACATCGACATTGTCGTGACGCAGTCGAACCAGCCGGCGGAGTTACTCCGCAACGAAGGGGGTAATCGGCACAACTGGGTTCGGATTAAGCCGGTGGGGGTAGTCAGTAATCGGGACGGTATCGGTGCGCGGGTAACGGTGACAGTAGGCTCTCAATCGCAGATGCAAGAGGTACACACTGGTTTGAGTTATCTCTGCAGTAACGATCCGCGGGTATTCTTTGGTCTAGGAGATTATACCAGAATTGATCGCGTTGAGATTCGCTGGCCGAGCGGGATTGTGCAGATGTTAGAAAATATCGCAGCAAATCAGGAAATCGTCGTGATTGAGGCTAGTGAGTAGAGGTGTTGGCAGCGGATGCGTTTCGAACGGAAGTCCCTATAGTTCGGGGTAGTTCTGTTTGAAGCTTGATTTGATGCCGGGGATACCTACAGGTTTTTTGGATTACATTTTATGCTGTCGAGAGTTCGGAAAAAACTATCGCCTAACATCTCTATGAAGAACTGCAAAACCTATCGCAGTCGCTATTTGCTCCCTTGATCCTTCGTTATTCGCTCAGTTGATTTCAATCCAACCTACAAAAGCTACTTCGCCTACTGGCTAAGCTTTACCAACGCCTCCGCCACGGAGAATTTCAACTCAATGCTATCGTCGCCACCGATAATTTCGATTAAAGCGGGGACGACACTCCTATCCTCCAACTCTCCCAGCGCTTCGGCGACGCAAGCTCGCACCAAGTCATCGCTATCGTTGAGGGGATTTATCAAGGCGGGGACAGCACGTTTATCTCCCAACTCGCCCAACACTTTGACGGCATGCGACCGCACATACCAATCACTATCGTTGAGAGCGTCGATCAAGGCGGGGACAGCACGTTTATCTCCTAACCGGCCCAAGGCGCCGACGGCGGACCATCGCACTGCGCATTCGTAATCGTTGAGGGCATTAATCAGGGCGGGGACAGCACCTTTGTCCGCAAACTCTCCTAACGCTTCGGCGACGCAAGCTCGCACCAAGCCATCGCTATCGTTGAAGGCATTTATCAAGGCGGGGACGCCGCGCTCATCTCCTAATTCTGCAAGTGCTTTGGCGGTAGACACTCGCACTAAGCCATCGCTATCGTTGAGGGCGTTAATTAAGGCGGGGACAGCACGTTTATCCCCCAATTTTCCCAACGCACGGGCGGCGGACCATCGCACCGAGTATACTCCATCGTTGAGGAAGTCACGCTTCCTATCCCTCCACCTCGCACGGGCCGCGGACCATTGCACCGAGTATAGTCTATCGTTGAGGAAACCACGCTTCCTATCCCTCCACCTCTCATCCCTCCACCTCTCAAGCCGAGGTCGTCTAATGGCATTTATTATCCGTTGTTGCTTGCTATCGTTGCTATCGTTGAGGGCGTTAATTAAGGCGGGGACAGCACGTTTATCTCCTAACCGGCCCAAGGCGCCGACGGCGGACTCTCGCACCGAGTAGTCGCTATCGTTGAGGCTATATATCAAGGCGGGTACATCTCGTTTATCCCCCACTCCTCCCGATTCATTGCTCTTAACTTCTCCCGAGTCATTACTCTTGTTGAGGGAGACCCGCCCTATCTCTGCTAGTAGTTTGGGGGAAATCGTTTCAGTCAGCTTATAAAGTCTATAATACTCCCTGAATGCGTTATCAGTTTGTCCATCTGCGGCAAGCACCCTCGCCATCATCGCACGTCCAATTGGATTCGCCGGGTATTCCTGAATATAGCCATCGACTAATTTTATAGCTCGCTTACGGTCTTCCGATTTGAGGAAGGCGCTTCCTGCGGTAATCACCTTCTCCAACATGTCGTACCCTATCGGTTTGTCCGAATGTTCCTGAAGAAAACCATTAACCAATTTGAAGGCTCGGTCATAGTCCTCCACTTTAAGGAAGGCACCAACTTTACTTTCTAGTTCTGACTTGTCAGGATCACAGCCTGCAGGTATCAGCGCGAGACTGAAAAAGGCGGCTACGATTCCAAGGATAGTTATCGTCGTGCTCAATCGTTTCAATTTTGAAATGCACCCCCTCTAACTCCCCCTTACTAAAGGGGAGAATTTTTGTGTATTACAAGAGCTATGCGCTGCCAAACAGTTTTACCATCAAGCCCCAGCCGCTAATCCCTGCGAAGATGATGAGTACGCCTGCCGATACGATTGCGCCAATCAACATTATTGGGTGCGTCCGGTAGGGGGCAGGAAGTTTGAAGTTCAGATACAGCGCGGCAAGCATCATTAGTGCGATCGAGAAGTTTGCAAGAATGAAGCCTGCGATATGGGTGAGAATATCGAACGGGATGTTTAGCCAGACGAGGACAACTGTGGCGATGAAGATGTAGACAGAAACGACGCGCCGGATTTTATGATAATTCCACTCGCGTCGGTGCCAAACCGCCTCAAAGAACTCCTGAATCACGCGGGCGTAAATCTCAGGCAGTGCTTGCAGCGTGCCCCAGAGCGCTACGATGATGCAGATGTAGTAGACCCAGACTAACGACGCATGAATGTTACTCCAGACGTGGGCTTGATTCGTGAGGAGCCCCCACCCTTCAAACTGGGTTTGGAGCGGATACAGTACGGCAGCGCCGGATAACATAAATGCGCCCGTCACAACGAAAAGCACGATTGCGCCGATGCCTGCATCCCACCGCAACGGTGCAACTAGCTTTCGCAGCTGACTCACTTGCTCCGGCGTGTCCGGCAGGTAGTCAATTGTGTCGTGCGTGAAAGCGTGTTGGCGGATGGCATTGATCTTCTGGTGACCTGTCAATCCCCATCTGTGCATCCCAATCCAGTTGGCATAGACGATGTATCCCATCACGGAACCGCCTACGTATCCGAAGGTTGTTGCCATCGTCAGCAGCGGATTTTTTACAGCGTCTTGCGGCGCCCATTCCGGAAACGGCGGGATGTGTCCGAAACTGATGCTACCGATGACCGCTTCCCAAAAATTGGGACGCACGATGAGCGTGCCTATGAGCGTACCCGTGACGAGAATAAGGCAGATGATAATTTGCTGTTTTTCGAGCCGTTCAAATGAAAGCCGCAAGCCGAACGCAAGCGCGAGTGTGATAAAGCAAGAGGTGAAAATGTTCTCCCAGATCGGTTCTGCGATAGACTGTGTCAGCGAGTTTTGCAGTAAGAAATGAAACAGATCGCCACACGGTTTGGCGATTGGCACCCAAGCCAGCGGTGCGCCGAGCATTTCCATCGCCACGATTGCGAGCGGCAGCCAACCACGCGGTCCGGGCAACCGAGCCAAACGGTGCCCGATGTATTCGCCGCTGACGGCTGTGTAGCGACCGAGCAGATAAGTGACGAACACGCCTTTGACAACGCAACTGAGCAGTACTAGCCACAGCAGCCCGTAGCCCGCCCACGCTCCGGCGCGCACTACGACAATTGTTTCACCCGCCCCGATGCTGACCGACGCCACAATCGCGGCGGGTCCAAAAACGGCGAGCAGTCCGAACAGTTTCTTGATCGACCACGGTTCACCAAAAACACCGCTGACCGCTGGGATGTCTACCTTGCCTAGATCTCGGTCTTCATTCAATTGGACGCTCTCCTTTCTGTGTGCGGTGAAGTTGGTGGCCATTGTCTAGCGGATTGTTTTTAACTGACCATTAGCGCCTTGCCACCGTTTTTTTAGCCAAATTAGGAGAAAAGCCCATATCTGCTCATTTCATTGCGAAAAAAAGCCCCCACCACTTTGCGTGGAAGGGGCTAGCGCTTGTAGGTCCCCGACGGGATTTGAACCCGTGCCGCCAGCGTGAAAGGCTGGTGTCCTTGACCAGGCTAGACGACGGGGACGAAAGATGGGCCGTACAGGGGTCGAACCTGTGACCACCTGATTAAAAGTCAGATGCTCTACCAACTGAGCTAACGGCCCCAAATTGATGGTATTGGAGTTAGCGAAAAATAATACCGACTTGCGACCCAAAATGTCAACGCTGAGTTTTGACATCGGTATGGGCACCTCTCAACCAGCAGGTTACTACTCAGATGAGAGAAAGTTTGCATCGCAGACAACCGTCTGCGCCCTCTCTTTACCAACGGAAGCCATAACAATTGGCACATCTAAGAATTCAGCGACGTAAGCGATATATCGCTTTGAATTCGTTGGCAGGTCTTCGTATCGGCGAACATCTGTAGTTGGCTGTTTCCAGCCTGGTAGCGTTTCGTAGACCGGTTCACATTCTGCGAGGATTCGCAAGCTAGCTGGAAACGTCAATACTACCTTATCATGACGCTTATAGGCAACGCATATTTGAATTTCATCAAGGTTATCTAAGACATCAAACTTCGTCAGAACGATACCGGTAAAACCGTTGATTTGGGTTGCATAGCGCAGTGCGACAAGATCGAGCCATCCACATCGACGAGGACGTTGTGTTGTTGCGCCATATTCTTCTCCGATACGGCGAATCTCCTCATCTAGGTCTGGCGGCATTTCTGTGGGGAATGGACCGCCCCCGACACGTGTCACGTAGGCTTTTGAAACACCCAACACATGATCTATCGCCTTGGGGGGAACACCAAGCCCTGTACATATCGCACCGACGGTGGTGTTGGACGAGGTGACGTACGGATATGTTCCAAAATCGATATCGAGCATCGTCCCCTGCGCACCCTCGAAGAGCACCCGCTTTCCAGCTTTCATCTCACGGTGCATAAATTCAGGGGTATCAATGACATACGGCGCAAGCTGCTTAGAATATTCGTAGTATTTCTCAAGCAAGGCAACTCTGTCAATCTCGCCGCCGATTTGGCTGAGAACGTAATCCTTCGCTTCGAGATTGAAGTCAAATTTCTTCTGGAATAGGTCGAACTCAATCAGGTCCGCGACCCGTATTCCTGAATGACGATTCATCTTATCGACGTATGTTGGCCCGATGCCTCGAGAGGTCGTCCCTATTTTTAACCCACTTCCTAAATCGTCCCATGATTCCATAACCTTGTGATAAGGAAGGATTAAGTGGGCTCGAGAACTAATCTTCAGACGATCTCCAATTTCAATACCACGTTCACCCAGATGGTTGATTTCATTGAAAAGCGTCTCCAAATTGATAACCACGCCGTTTCCAATTACATTTACGGTATGGGGATGTAGAACGCCAGATGGAAGCAGATGAAGGATGTACTTCTCCTCCCCGATAACGATAGTATGTCCCGCGTTATCACCGCCCTGATATCTTGCAACAATATCGGCTCTTTCAGCGAGAAAATCGGTTGTCTTCCCTTTGCTTTCATCGCCCCATTGGGCACCCAATATAGCGATATTCGGCATCATTATACATCCTCAATAAAATTTCCACCAATGAGAAGGATTTAGCGTTTGGAGAATTGGAACCGAGCGCGTGCGCCTTTCTGTCCATATTTTTTGCGTTCAACCATTCGGGCATCCCGGGTCAAAAACCCTGCTTTTTTTAGTGTGGGTTTCAAAGATTCATCCGCCTTGACGAGCGCGCGGGCGAGACCGTGTAGAATCGCTCCTGCCTGCCCCGAAATTCCGCCACCCTGTGCGTTGACGAACACATCGTATCCGCTGTTATCTCCAATCTCCCCGAACGGTTGCTTAGCAATCTGGACATGGTCGGATCGATCGAAGTATTCCTCAATCGGTTTTCTGTTGACAACAAACTGTCCAGACCCACCTACGACCAATCTCACGCGTGCGACGGAGGTTTTACGCCGCCCAGTTCCCCAATACTGTTCCACAGCCATATTGTCTCCTCAATCTCAAGTCTGTAGCCTAGCCATCTGCTGCTAGTCTGTTGCTAAATTCAAGCCGAAAAAAGCCCGCCTTTGGTTGAATAGACCGGCGAATCGGAGTTGTAATGAACACTTCGCCCTCGCTGAAGGCTAAAGTTCCAATACTTCGGGTTCCTGTGCCTGGTGCGGATGGTTCGGACCGGCATAAATCTTCAATTTCTTCATCAATTTGCGTGCCAGGCGATTCTTCGGAAGCATTCCCTTCACAGCATGTCGTATAATTTCTTCAGGCTTCTTCTTCATCTGCTCGTTGAAGGTGGTGTATTTATCCCCACTCGGATAACCGCTATAACGAAAGTAGGTTTTCTGTTCCGCTTTCTTCCCCGTGACGATGACCTTTTCAGCGTTAACTACGGCGACGCGATAGCCCATATCTGCATGCGGGGTAAAAGTCGGACGGTGCTTCCCCCGAAGAACTGTCGCAATTTGAGTTGCCAAACGCCCGAGTACCTTTCCATTCGCGTCTACGACATACCACTTGATTTCCCAATCCGATTCCTTAGAAACGTATGTTTTCATTGTAAGCATAATTTGCTCCTGCGCTTAATCACAAAAATGTGTGCTCTGCTGCCGACGCGGCGCTTTCGCGCCTTCTATTGGTTGAGTCCTTTCGATGAAGCAAGATTGATTCTGAGCACAGCCTGAAATAATATCATAACGGGATTGCTTTGTCAAGATGAAAGAAGCCCAATTTGCTTCCAAGAGTTTTAATGGGGGTGTACCTTGAACGGTTTCGATATTGATTTTTCAATTGACACCAGTATTCGTTTTTGCTATATTGCCAAACTGTAATGGTACTGTACGAGTTGTCATACATCGAAAACCACCGTGGACACGTTCTTCGGCGCGTCTCTTCGATTGTGTGCAGAACTGCTTATGGGCGATTTTCATGTAGAATTCGTATTGGAAAGGACAGACATTGAAACGAGTTGGCAAACCGGAAGGCAAGTTTAATATCGTCATTGAGGAGGTCCCCACGCCTGAACCTGGTCTGGGCGAAGTTCGTGTCAAAGCAATACGGAGTCTTATTAGCCGAGGATCGGAAATGGGCGGGCGTTACACTCAAGAGTCCGCGATTGACCCGGAAAGTATGGGATACTCCCTGGCGGGAATTGTTGACGCTGTTGGTGCAGGGGTTGAACACTTCGCGGTTGGCGACCACGTTGTCGCCTCGGCGCCGCACGCTCAGTATGTAGTTCGACCGGCACGTGTGAGTTCACCACAGGAGCATGCACAAGTGGTTCCGATGTTATCGACGGTCAGTTTCGATCGGGCTCCCTACTATCCGCTGGCAGCGGGAGCGGTAGCGTGGGTGGATATTGAAAACATACAACCGAATGACACGGTTGTCATTCTGGGGCAGGGGCTAGTCGGCAGTCTTATCATGCAGGTCGCAAAAGCCAACGGCAATGGACGTATAATTGCCATTGACGCACTGGACAACCGGTGTCGGTTAGCGAAAGCACTGGGCGCTGACGTGGTCATTAACGCGGCTGATGAAGATGCAGTTCGAGCTGTCCGGCGGCTAACCAATGGCATCGGCGCCGATATTGTCGTGTACGCTGTCGGCGGACCTGGGGGACCCGAAGCGTTCAATCGGGGGTTAGATATGCTTGCCTTTGGCGGCTTGTTGCACTTGATTGGACTGTATGAGGACTCACCGCTGCCGCTGTGGAGCGGGAAAATTCAGGGACGGCAGATTCTCGGGGGCTACTACGGTCAAACGGTTGGGGCGGGGATTTCTCGCCGTGCAATGGAGCTGCTCGGCTCTGAAGCCATCCGGACAGAGCAGATGACAACTCACCGATTTCCATACACCCAAGCCACGGACGCATTCGATCTCCTCTACAACAAAATGAACGAAGCGATGGGGGTACTTCTCGATTGGGAGACGGGTGACGGGTAAAATCTCAATTTTCGGGTTGACAGAGATTTGCCAATACGTAATAATAACTGTTGCCGATGGTTAACTTTGGATTGTTTAGAATGTCAAGCAGTATTACAGCAGACTTCATAATTGAGGTGATCCACGATGAAATACGATAAAATCAATAGAACCTTTGACTGCGAACCCACTCTCACCGACACGCAGATTCTAGATTTCTGCCGAGATGGGTACTTAATCCTAGAAGGTGTGATTGATGATGAAACTAATCAACGCACGTGCGATTATCTAAATGGAGAGCTACCGTCGAACCCAAGTTATATTCCCGAGGGGCTTACCCGTGAGGATTTAGAGAGGATTCGCAATTCCCATGAACCGAGCACGCTTTATCTAGAGGAATGGTTTATTGACAATGTGGTTCTCAATCCACAAGTGACCGGTGTACTGCGGTCACTGTTGGGTAAACATGTCGGGCTACCGGTTCTTATTAGTCGTCATACCATGAACTGTCCGTCCCCTGCGCAAGGATGGCATCATGACGGTGGTTTTGTGATTGGACCTAAAATCAACTTCATTGAGGTATTTTATGTTCCGCAGGACACACAGCCAGAAATGGGTCCTACTGAGATTGTGCCAACCTCACACCTTCATCCACCCTATCCTGCAGAGAATGCTAAGGGGGTTTCATCCGGCGGCCCCGCTGGGACGCTTGCCGTACATTCCCAAAGCATTCTACATCGAAAAAGCGATGCCATTGCAACGGGAGTGCGGCACATGCTGAAGTGCGACTATTGGCGAACGGTACGTCCAGAAAGAGATTGGATTATTGAGCCGGACTTTGATCTGCAGACAGCCCTTATTGACCGAACACCTCCTGACCTAATCAAATACGTCGCTGACATGTACAACTGGCTGTGCGGCGAAGGCGACGATTTTCTAATCACAGGCGGTCAATCGGGCCCTGGAGTAAGCGTGAATCTAATTGGGCCTCCCTACGGTCCACACTATAAGGGGGAATCACAACCCGGCTCCATCTAGCGGCGTTCGTCCATCGGTAGCGTTGAGGTTAATTTGTCGAACGCAGACGCAGAAGACGATTAGTATTATGAGATGGGCGCAACTCGCTGTCACAACCTCTCTAGAAGCATCCGACGCCGTCGCGAATTACTTGTTCGAGCTGAATGCTAACGGCATCGAACTCAAAGATGACCCCAGTTCGTCTCACTCCACGGTCAAGCTAATCTCCTACTTTCGCATGGATGATTTTGTTAGTGAGCACGTGCAGGCGGTACAGACATTTCTCACACAACTTCCTGAGTTCGGTATGAATCCACACCCGGCAGAAATTTGCCTGACAGAGGTTGAAGAAGAAGATTGGTCGGAAAAGTGGAGGTCGGGTTTCCCCCCTCGGCGAGTCGGGAAACGCCTCGTTATCGCGCCAACATGGCATGAAGTAACATCCCAGGCATCGGAAATCTTGATTCGATTGGATCCGGGAATGGCGTTTGGGACTGGGCATCATCCGACGACCCAAATCTCAATGGAGTTACTTGAGAAGGTTATCAGGAAGGGCGACACTGTCGCTGACATTGGCACCGGATCCGGCATCTTATCAATAGCAGCAGCCAAGCTCGGCGCCAAGCAGGTCGATGCCGTAGAACTAGATGGGACAGTGATGCCGATTGCAACGGAAAATATCCAAATCAATGGCGTCGCACCCATAGTTCGTCTGAAGCGGGGCGACGGGCTCAAAGCGCTGTGTGGGACATATCACCTCATTATCTCCAACATCCTGACAGAAGCGATTTTACCTATGATTCCCCAGTGCCCAACATTCCTCAAGAGAGAAGGAAGGGTCATATTGTCAGGAATTACGGCGAAAGAGGCAAACGAGGTCGAAAATGAGTTGCGAGCAAACGGTTTTCACTGCATCGAGATTCGGGAACTAGATGATTGGGCAGGCATTTTAGCAAAGAAGCGCGGCGCGTAGCGAGGGTGCTTAATGGCGGTTTAAGTCAAAGTTTTGGATGCTATAAAGGTTCGGGAATGTAACTGTTTAGACGCAATAGGACGCATTATTCATACAGACTGAATATTTCATTCTTCGGTCAACAAGAATCCCTCGGTATTCAAGTTGGGTTGCGGGGATATTTTTTATGGCGAGAATCCGTTGAATCATGATATAATTTACTCTCGCTGTTCCGGCAACTCCGGCAGCACAAGAAGAATAACAACCAATTCGGAGGTAAATTTTATGAAACGTCAATTGTTGTTGAGTTTTGTTTCAGCCCTTGTTGTTTTGGTGTGGGGATTAGTTTCGCCGGTATCCGCTGATCTCGAAGCGGGGCTCCTTGCTCACTTCGATTTTGAGGGTGATGGGGATGTCCTAATGGACGTCACTGGAAATGGGAATGACGGCTCGATTGTCAGCGCCGAGCGGTCGGATGACGGCTATCAAGGCGGTAAATGCCTGCGCTTTGCCGACCCCGACAGAAAGGCGTCGATTCCTGGCGCCGGTCTTCTGGTTACAGATGGGTTTACGGTCGCCATCTGGGTCAATCAGGAATCCTTTGACCCCGAGGGTGAAAATCGACTGATTTACAAACACGGTCAATATAATTTCGATCTTCTGCGGGGAGGCGGCCGCCTTGAAATCTCAGCGGAAGGTACATGGCAAGGTACTGCTCCCGCAGACGCGCTTAGTGTGAACGAGTGGCATCTCGTCGTAGCGACGCTCGACGGACAAGAATCGACCCACTACATCGATGGCGAAGTCGTCGGTGGCAACAACGGAATCTCTGGACCAATCGATCAAACCGAATCCGATATTGCGCTGGGGAATATCGGACTGAATTCGTTTGTGGGCTGCATGGACAACGTGCGTTTCTATAATCGCGCACTCAGCGCTGATGAAGTATCAACGTTGTTTTTGGGCAGCGACGGGGAAGCCGTTTCACCTAATGGTTCACTCGTGACCACATGGGCAACGATCAAACACGACCGTTAGTACGAATGTTACGCAGGTACTGACACTTGACCTTTTCCAGCCTAACAATCCAATGGATCGAGAAGAGGCAATAATACGTCGTCACTTCTTGATCCATTGGACTCTATCGCATCGGAAGATGAGAGCGATCAAGGGTCTGTACGTCTTTGAGAACATCCCCACTTCCGAATGAGTTGGCAAGAGAAGCGGAGCGGTATCCTGATTGAATTGTATTGGTCGAGCGATAAAACCCAAGAATAAGGAATTCTTCCTGCAAATTTCTCAGTACAGCTTATCCGAAGAACATCACGAGTTTTCTCAACTAACATGGGATGATGTCATATTTCAATTTACAATTAGATTAGGAGGAGAATACAATGAAACGCCAGTTACTATTTTGTTTTGCCGCGGCGCTTGTTGTGCTATTGGGAGAATGGGTATCGCATGCCCCCGCCGCCCTGGAAGACGGACTTGTGGGTTATTACCAGTTCGAGGGGAATGATGATGGTCTCAAAGACTCGAGTGGTAATGAGAACAACGGTAGAAACCTCAGTGCCGAGCGGACGAAGGATGGCAAATTCGGCAAGGGATTACGCTTCAAAAACAACCAGCAGGGAGCCATGGTTCCCGGGTCGGATTCTCTCTTGGTCAAAAATGACGAATTTACCGTTGCGTTTTGGGCGTTTCCGGAAAAATTCGACCTAGCAGGTGAAAACCGAGCCATCTACAAACACCAACAATACAACGTCGACCTCCTTCATGGTGGCGGCAGGATGGAAATCCGCGTAGCTAATGCCTGGAGAGGGACTGGCGTAGGGAATCTGATGGATGAAAACGAGTGGCACCTCATCGTATGCACTGCATTTGAGGAGACAGGGACGTATTACACCGATGGTGTCCGACAAGGTCAGGTTCAAGGCATCTTCAAAATTGATGTTAATCAATCAGATATCCAAATCGGGTTCATGAGCTTGAATGCGTATGTCGGTGTAATGGACGAACTTCGGATCTACAATCGTGGATTTGACGAAGGTGAAGTATTGGAGTTGTTTGAATTTGAGCCGGGAGAACAAGCCGTAAAACCCCGCCATTCAATGACTACCACATGGGCTGCGATAAAGTACGTACAATAATCTTCCGCGCCGTGCAAAGCGGAGTTTGAGGATGAGATTGTCCGTTGAGCGAAGTGACGAATCTCTTTCGCTTAAGACCAGTTTGGGCCGGCGGGTCGCAGATTATCTGGCGGGCGAACCTTTCGTGAATGCCCGCCAGTAAGACTAGAGTGGACCAGTACAGTTGTTTGCCGCGGCTATCATTCACCCCTGAAGAGGGCATACTACTAGTCGTGCCATTGTTGCGGTTCGCAACCTCGACTTTCGCCAATCCACAAAGAGCATTGAGATGCTCAGAACCATGCACTCCTTGAGGTAGAAGATCGTAGCTGTTCAAACCACTTCTCCTCAACCTTCCTGGAATCCTCATTAGATTTATCTCGTCCCGAAACCCACTACATTTGACTGAACTGGTCAGATTGTTCTCTCCAACTCGATTCCATTCCAAGGATGTTTTACATGGAACCCTAGAGAATTCAAAAGTCAAATTCACGATGGCGATAAACACCATGAAATCGAAAACTGTCGTATTCACGGGCAAACAGCGGTCGGAGATTATCGAAGATGAAATATCTGCCCACGCTCCTGACGAAATGTTGGTACGAACAACAGTAAGTCTAATAAGTACCGGCACGGAGTGCTTCTGTTTTCGCGGCGAATTTGACGAAGACACAGTGTGGTCGAAATGGGTGAAATACCCATTCTATCCGGGCTACAGCGGGGTTGGCGAAGTGATGGAGGTTGGAGGGGATATTTCCCAGTTCAAAAAGGGAGATAGCGTTTATACGGGCGGTGTACACGCTGAATATCGATTGGTTCGTCCCGAAGGTGTAATCCGATTGCCAGAAGGTATCACGGACGAAGTTGCCTCTTGGTCAACTTTGGCGTTTATCACGCAGACAGCGGTGCGTCGAGCGGAACACACGATGGGTGACACGGCGGTCGTCATCGGTCTAGGTCCCTTGGGACAGTTAGTGACGCAATACCTTCGAATAATCGGGCTACGCGCCATACTTGCAGTTGATACCGTCCCCCAAAGATTGGCAATAACTGCGCAATGCGGAGCAACTGGCACCTTCAACGGCACTGCGGCAGATGCGCGAGACTTCGTTTCCGAACACACCGAAGGCAATCTTGCTGATGTCGTGTACGACGTAACGGGCAACTGGAAAGTATTCCCGACGGCATTGCCGCTCACTCGTGATTTCGGTCGGACCGTGCTATTGGGCGATTCACCGGAGCCGTCCAAACAGCACTTATCGCAAGACATCCTCACTCGGCAGGTTACGGTGATTGGCACGCACAACGCTAGACTCCAACCCCAATATGCTCATTGGACGAGAGATCGCCAAATCGCGCTGTTTTATGAATACATCAAACGTGGGAGCTTCCACCTGGATGACCTAATTACACACCGATATCAGCCCGATGAAGCCGCTCAAGTCTATCGACAACTCCTACACAATCGGAGTGGAACACTTGGCGCCCTATTCGACTGGAGACTATCATAAGTGTTGGCGCGAACCAATGGAGCTGAAAATCGAACAACAAAACGGTAAAACGAACTATCTCCAACACCAAGAAATGAACCCTGGAGGTCACGATGGTCATCGCAACATTGGACTTGCAACACCCTGACCACTTACAACTGGTTAAAGGGCAATGGCGCTATGCCGATGGGCTCGTTCCGGGAGAGCCCAACGGCGGTCTAGTCGACCAACTCATGCAATCCCCTGCGCGGCTGGCGGACTATGACGATTCTGATTGGACGGTATGCCAGAACATACAAGAGGGCGTGTCAAAAGGCTTTTGCTTCGGGTGGTATCGTATCGGGGTCACACTACCGGAACGGGTCGGTGATGTGGACATTCGGGGCACCCAGGTGTGGTTTGCGACCTGCGTTGACGATTACGGCGAAATCTGGATTGACGGCGAGTGTGACATTGCTATCGGCGAGTCCGGGCGTGGTGCAATATCGGGCCACAACGCACCACAGCGCGTACGAGTTTGCGAGACCGCGCTGCCGGGCGAACGGCACGTCATCGCGTGTCTCGCAGTTAACGGTCCAATCGCGTGCCCGGGCGGTGGTATCTTCCTTCGCTACGCGAGGTTAGAGTTTGGGATTGACGCGGGGAATCCGTAGGTGAAGGAGTAAACTCGATCCAATCCGAATTTATCGACGGATACACCACACTGCGATCTCCAACAGCGAACTTGAGCCCACCGCTTCACAATCCCCACCTTCGCTAAGCATTGTTTAGCAAATCAGAAAATGACATCTCCTTCATCAACGAGAAGTGTGACGCTTCGCGCCGTGTTGATTGCGCTCATTCTTACCGTCCCCAACTCCTACTGGCTGATGATCAGTTGGGGAACAGGCGGGTATGACAGTGGTCAAAGCTTTCCCACCGTTGTTTCGTTGTACTTCAACGCCATCTTCATCCTTCTGCTACTGATTGGTTGGAATTATCTGACTCGTTTCGTCGCTCCTCGCAAGCAGTTTAGCGATGGCGAGTTAATCGTCGTCTATCTACTTCTTGCAGTAGCATCCTCCCTCGCCGGGCACGATATGCTCCAGTTGCTCTGGCCTCTCATACCCCATTCAACCTGGTTTGCAACACCAGAAAACGAGTGGGCGGAGTTATTCCATCATCACATTCCTGATTGGCTAACGGTCAAAGATAGGGATGCGCTCGTCCCATTTTATCAAGGGGAATCGACGCTGCATATTTGGAGCAATCTGGCGCTTTGGATTAGGCCTGTATTCTGGTGGTCTTCCTTGGTTGTCGTTCTGACGTGGATGATGCTCTGTCTGGCAGTGCTCGTGCAACGACAATGGGTCTACAGGGAAAAACTCACTTATCCCGTCATTCAGATTCCGATTCAGCTTACCGAACGAAATGGGTACGCGTTGTTCAGAAACAGGTTATTTTGGATAGGATTCATCTTGGCAGGGAGTATGAACCTAATCAACGGCCTCCATTTTCTATTCCCGGCTGTACCAAGCGTCGGGGGGATAGGCCACAATCCCTCTAAAGTAGGATTTGACTTGGGGCAACTTTTTACAGAAAAACCGTTCAACGCGATTGGCTATACACCGCTAGCGGTTTATCCCTTCGTGGTTGGCTTGAGTTTTTTCATCCCGCTCAACCTCTCGTTCGCCATCTGGTTTTTCTATCTGTTTCGTAAGATAGTCCTGGTATGGGGAACCATGCTAGGTCTCGGACACCTTCCAGGCTTTCCCTTTCCACATGAACAGTTGTTCGGTGCTTGGTTCGCACTCGGGATTGCCGCTGTATGGATAAGCCGAAAATTTCTGATTGAGCAGATTGGGGCTGCCTTTCGGCGCCGCGATGATGACACTGAGCATATTCGCATCGTAAGACAGGCTGTGATCGGCTTCACTTCCGGTGTGCTTTTTGTCTTGGTCTTCTGTTTCAGTGCCGGGGTTTCTGCCATCCACGTCCTAGCGTATTTTGGTCTATTCTTTGCGCTTGCGCTTGCGATTACTCGTGTCCGCGCTGAACTTGGGCCACCCACGCATGATGTCCTCTGGCATCCTGGCGGTGCTTTAATCTCCTTTATGGGAACGCGCCGATTCGGCGGAAAAAGCTTGACGCTCTTCACGTTTTTTCGCGGCTTCAACCGATCATACCGTTCTCACCCAATGCCGGTTATGCTCGAAGGCTTCAAAGCGGCAGAATTGCGCAGCATCTCTCCGGGCAAGTTGGTTGCTGCAATCATGCTAGTAACTGTCGTCGGCACAATTTCGTCCGCATGGGCATACTATGTACAGGGCTACCGCTACGGCGCTGCAGTCTACGGCGAGCAGTGGATCCGGGGGGCGTTTCTCGGTCAATTGCGCGTTTGGTTGACAACCCCTCAAGATGCGGCGCCGCTGGAGATTGCGGCGTCAATTGGAGCGTTCGCGTTTACCGGGCTACTCACTGGGCTGCACCGCCGGTTTATCTGGTGGCACTTTCACCCGGCTGGTTATGCAATCGGTACAGGCTATCAGACTATGAACTGGTACTGGGTCTCAATGCTTCTGAGTTGGTTGATGAAGCTTATTTTATTCCGGATTGGTGGAATTCGCGCCTATCGGAAAGGGGTTCCGTTTTTTACCGGGCTTGTACTGGGTGAGTTCTTTATCGGGGCACTCTGGAGTTTAACCGGTGTCATCCTAGATCGCCCGATGTATCGCTTTATGTTTTAGGTTGCGAATAGACAGTGCACAAGGAGAAGTGATATAATAGCGTTAACTGTGATTAGATGATTAGAAAAGGAGAATGGAACTGCTGCAAACAAAAGGGGAAATATCATATTTTCGAGCCTTTCTTCTTGGCATCCTGCTGATACCGATAAATCTCTATTGGATTATGCAGGCGGAGACGATATATCGCCCTGTGTTTTTCAACCTTATTCACCCTCTTTTACAATGTAACGTTCAGTCTCTTTGTATTAGTGGTAATAAACACGCTGCTCAAACGGTACATACCGAAGGCCGCCCTCCTACCGAGTGAACTCCTAATCATCTACGTCATGCTTTCCATCGCCACGGCTATCTTTGGGCATGACCTGATGCTCGTGATGATCCAAAACCTCACCGCTTTCTGGTTCGCTAGCCCCGAAAATGAATGGTCGATTCTCTATGGAAGACATCTGCCCCAATGGCTGAGTGTGGTTGATGAAAAGGCACTCCTAAGCTATTATGAAGGAGAGTCAACGCTTTATCTTGCTTTGCACCTCAAAGCCTGGCTGATACCCGCCGCGTTTTGGGGCGGCTTTCTGATTGTGCTCCTGTTCGTACTGGTGTGCATTAACAGCATCGTCCGAAAACAGTGGACGGAAAACGAAAAGTTATCCTATCCGGTTATCCAACTGCCGCTGGAATTAGCGAGAGGCGGCACAGGTCTACTAGGCAATCGTCATCTATGGATTGGATTTGCAATCGCAGGTGGGATAGATTTAATCAACGGTCTACACGGCATCTTTCCTGTACTGCCAAGTATAAAGCCGACCTACAATATTGCGCCGCTCTTCACCACGAAGCCGTGGAATGCTATTGGTTGGACGCCTGTAGCAATCTATCCCTTTGTGGTGGGATTGAGCTACTTTTTGCCGTTAAACCTGGCGTTTTCGGCGTGGTTCTTCCATGTATTCTGGAAGATAGAACTGATTTTTCGGAAGGCGGTTGGGCTGTGGGGCGCGCCTGGTCCGTATCGCAGTTTTGAAACGTCGGGTGCCTGGATGGTGCTGGCTGCTTTTGTGTTATGTGGAAATTGGAAATACCTCAAACAGGTGCTCGGTCGCGCTATTCGCGGCAATCAACACAGCAGCAAGGCATATGCCGAGGAGCCGATGAGCTACCGAGCCGCAACGATGGGGCTAATACTAGGAATCATCGCTTTAGTGGGTAGTCTTGCATATGCTGGTATGTCCGCTTGGGTTGCCGCCCTGTTTCTTCTAGTCTATCTTGTCTATTCCATCGCACTTGCCCGTGTTCGGGCGGAGATTGGACCACCCTCCCACGATGCCGAGATGATTGGTCCAGAAATGATTCTACTCAACAGTCTCGGCGCACGTCGCATCGGTGTACGGAGTATCACAATGTTCAGTCGTACCTATTGGATGAGCCGAGCGTATCGCTCCCATCCGGTAGGCCACCAACTGGAAGGTTTCAAAATCGCACAGACGATTGAGGCTTCTAGCCGCACCTTCTTGGCTGCAATGATTGTCGCCTCTGTTATTGGTACGCTTGCAGGTTTTTGGGCGTTTCTGGATAATATGTATCGGCACGGTGCAGGCAACGTCTATCATAATATCGGCGGCGAGTCTTTCCGTCGTTTGGAAGTTTGGCTGCAAAATCCGTTGGCGGGGAATAATCTTATGCTTAGAGATGTGGGGCTAGGAGCTGCGATTACGGCGTTGCTTACAGTGCTTCATCAGCGGTTTGTTGGGTTTCCTTTCCACCCGGTCGGCTATGCAGTTGCCTGTGGATGGGTGATGAGTATAGCCTGGTTTTCAATCTTCTTTTCGTGGCTCGTCAAATGGGGGATTCTGAAGTTTGGCGGAATCAGACTCTATCGACAAATGGTGCCGTTCTTTTTGGGGTTAATTCTGGGACAACACGTTGTTGGGGGATTATGGACAATCATCGGCGAAATCCGCGGCGCCCATGTGCATCAGTTTTTCCCTTATGCCTTTTGAAAGAGGACTTCGGGCATGAACTTGAGAAGTCAGCTAACACCCAAAACAACTCCCGCCCAATCGCAAGCCAAGAACCTACAACCTATAAAGCAAGTTATTTCAATGCCTATGGTCAAAGCCTGCACTGTGAAGTTTCTGACAACTTTTTCGATCTGTGGAACAGCATCTCGTCCCGCCGTTTTTTTGCTTGACCGTGTTTTTTTCCTCAGGTATAATTCGTTTCAGGAACGTATGATTAAACACGGGGGATCTGTGCTTGTGCCATGGAGAGAGTGGCCTAGTAGTTGGAACGTCAACGCCCGTTCCGTCAACCGTCAAAAAATTCCACCAAAGTCAAAGAAGCGTCAAGGCTGAGAATGGAACAAGTCAGTGCGTTTGCACCCAGCAACATCTCATGTGTTTTCAAGGTTGTCCCGCATGAGGACGCGACCAAAATGCACTCGCTAGGAATGGGGTTTACCATCAATGAAGGGGTAGTTGTGACGGTTTCTCCTTATAGGCAGACCAGTGTTCTGTTTAATAGCGACGAGATACATTTCCCCACAGTGGTCTCCGCCCTTCAAAAATTAACGCCCCAACCAATCCGCATCGAAATCACCTCGTCACAGCCTTTAGGGTGTGGATTTGGATTGAGCGGCGCCTCTGCGTTAGCCACGGCGTATGCAGTAAATGCTTTACTGAAGCTGGGCAAATCTTCGCGTGAGCTAGCGATGATAGCTCACGTTGCTGAGGTGGAAAATCTGACCGGTTTGGGAGATGTCTGTGCGCAATATCACGGTGGTTGCCTCGTCAAATTAAAGGTAGGTCACCCTCTTTCCGCAGAGCGTTTACCCGTTCTAGAACAAACTATCTATTATAGATATTTCGGTCCCATTAAGACCAGAGACGTCCTCACAAATTCCAAGCAGACCGACGAAATCAACAGATCTGCTGATAAGACGTTGAGAAATTTGGAAGAACTCGTTAATTCTGAAGCCGTTGACTTCAATACTTGCATCAGATTATCTAAGGGATTCGCTATCGAAAGCGGACTATTGAAAGATCGAAATGTCCGATTTGTCATCGATCAGATTGAGAGTGAGAACGGGTTTGCGTCTATGATCATGCTGGGAAATGCTGTTTTCAGCACCCAACCTTTTGAAGGGTCGAAAGAGACGATGCTCTCCATGGAACGGGTGAGGCTGTTATGAGCGATGTTCCTGACGGTCATCCGCGGTATAAATCGCTAAAACTACGAGATGATATTGCCGCAGGCGTGGAGAGCGGGATTACCTCCATCCATGGTCTGATGGCGCATGGTCGCGGGGAAGTTTTTGACTATCTTATCGGCGAAGAAACGCAACCGTTCGCCCGGAATGCTATTCACACAAGCGCCGCTATGCTCTTGCTTGCGGAACACCCTGTAGTCTCTGTAAATGGCAATGTCGCAGTGCTTGTCCCTGACGAATTGATAGCGTTAGGAGAGTTGCTTAAGGCTCCGCTGGAAGTAAATATCTTCCATGCCTCTAAAGCGCGGGAGGAGGCGATACAACAACATCTGTTGAAACACGGTGCGGTTCAGGTGTTGATGCCTACCACCGCTGCCCAGCTTTCGTTTATCAACTCGAACCGAAAGTTCGTCCACCCAGATGGCATTTTCAGGGCAGATGTTGTATTTGTACCGCTTGAAGACGGAGATCGTTGTGAATCGCTTCGCAAAATGGGAAAAGATGTCATTACAATAGATCTCAACCCAATGTCCCGAACGGCAAACAGATCAAGCGTGGCCATCGTGGACAATGTGGTCAGGGCTTTGCCGCTACTGATCCAGGAGATTCACGCGCTGGCGCAAACTTCACCGATTTTCTTGCAACAGATTGTTTCTAGATACAGCAACGAAAAGATATTAGAAACTGCACTGCAATGGATTCGCAGGGCATAACGAACTAAACCCCGGTTTACTGGGGTGTTATTAAGACTTTAAAAGGAGAACCCCATGGCATGGGAAGCGGAAAAGCCGATACGCGTTGCGATTGTTGGTGTCGGCAACTGCACGAGTGCACTTATCCAGGGACTCGCTTATTATCGAAAATTTGGCGCAGATGCGCCGGGACTCATGAACGTTGATATCGGTGGTTACAAGGTCACCGAAATTATACCGGTGGCAGCCTTTGATATTGATGCTCGACGGGTCGGATTAGATTTATCACAAGCGATTTTTTCCGGATCGAATATCGCCTATCACTACCCCGATGTAGATGTCCCAAACTGCGGTGTCGAGGTCCACATGGGTCCGCCGATGGATGGTATCAGTTCCGCACTGTCGGATTTTGTAGAAGTTTCCGACCAACCGGCGGTGAATGTCGCACAAATCCTACGTGACAGTGGAGCAGAGATGCTACTGAACTTCCTGCCGACCGCCTCAGCAGAGGCGGCGAGATTTTACGCTGATGCTGCTATCAAAGAGGCTCAAATTGGGTTTATCAATGGGATGCCGGAACTGATTGTCAGCGATCCCGCCTACCAGCAAGCATCCATCGAAAATGGCGTCCCTTTGATAGGGGACGATGTGAAGAGCCAGCTTGGCGGTACGGCTATCCACCGGGCATTGCTTCAACTGTTGCGAGCGAGAGGTATCCACGTCAAACGTACCTATCAGGTAAACTACGCTGGCAATACCGATTTCTACAACCTCGTCAACCGGGGACAGTCGAAGCACAAGACCAAGCGAGAAGCTCTTGAAACCCTGGTTTCTTCGGATTCAGAAATCTCGACCGGGTTTTCCTACGTTGACTTCATGGGAGACCGTAAAACCGCACTTTTCTATGTTGATGCCAGTAACTATGGAGATGCGCCGCTGCACTTCGAAGCCAAATTGGAGGTCGAAGACAGCGCAAACTTTGGCGGCGTAATGGTAGACATGATTCGGTACATGAAGCTGGCGCTCGATCGCGGAACATCGGGAGTGCTCCATGCCGCATCCGCTTGGTTGACCAAGCATCCACCAATAACGGTAGACGACGACTTCCTCGCCGTTCAGCAGTTAAACGAATTCGTCGCTGGAAAACGAGAGCGATAAATAGCACACGCCTCTTACCTTCAATCCGAGTTCCACGAGCCGATGAGGCAGAGCGGTGAGAGACACTAACTATACGAAGGTTTACATAGCGGTCGAGCTGGCGATTTCAACCGAAATATTCAAGGAGGATGCTTGGGTAGAGAATTGGGCGATTTTCAACCCAACTTCCTCAGTTCTAAGTTTCATCGTTGACCTCCCTACTCTTAGTTCCAAGAAATTCTTTAAATTAACACGTTCCCTGCCATCTTCACCTGAAAATTTCCCTGCCTCCGAATTGGGTTTGAACTATATCCCCATTATACATCTCCCAATCTTTTTAGTTGAAATCGGCGGGTTTATCTGTCATATTATAGGGTTACGGTGTAATATCAAATTCTTCAGATCTTATCTTTCAGGATAAGGGAATCCGTTGCAACCGTCACGACTATCTTTTTGGACATAGTGATTATACTGGCATAAAGAATCTTGTGGTTTCTTGTCTCACGGATAATTCCCAGGCATTAGGGAAGGGTTGGCTACCGCCTCAAAAACGACGTAATTTAAAATTCCGGTTTATGCGGGCCAACCTCGAACGGAGCGTTGTCTAAGTTAAGGGTCACGCCGTCGTATGAGGAAACCTCAGAACGGCTAAACCAAAACCTTGAGGATTTCGTTTTCTATAACAGAACCACACCACGAATTTCATCACTTCAGAATCGAACATCTAAATCGACATAAACTTCCAACCCTTCTTTTGAACTTATCCTTTTTCCAACTTTCCAATTAAGCTTAGTAAAATAGCAATTCAGCTCAGTCGACATCTCGATGAACTCTCAACAAAGAGGAGAATTTCGAACCATGTCCAACAGTGATGATGAAAACACCCAGGAGTTTCAATATAAGGCGGATTCCTTGAAGTCGAATTCGCTAGATCAGGAACATAAGCGTCAAATCTCCGCATTTCAGCCGATATTAGATCGACGACAGAGAAGAGGGAGTCGCGCGTCTAAATCTCTTGCATGGATTGTTTCTCTTGTTTTTCATTTCTTCGTAGCGCTGTATGTCGGATTACACATTGCCCAAAATGTAGCGATTGACGATGATGATGCGGTGGTAGCTGACATGTTACGAGCAGAGGACATCCAACAAAAACGTCGTGTTCGCCAGCGGGTAGTCAAGAAAATCGATCCCGAAATACGGCGGACTGACAGGGTACAACCCCGGCAGGCATTGAGACCGGTGAACATTCCATCCGGCAATGGCGGGCTTACGATTCCTTCAGATAACCTTGATATTGGCTCATCTGATGCACCTCCGGTTATACCGAGGCTTGAAAGGCCGGCAATATCTGAAGGGCATCGCCCAAACATTGAAACTGAGATACCGAAGATTACGCCGAGCAGGCCTGACAAACCATCGATTATGGACAAGTTTGAGACAGTAATGCCGCAGGCAGAGTTCAAGCTAGAAGAACTTGTCGATGTGCCAATCGTGGACACAAACGATAACACAAAGCCACCTAAGTTTCTCCATAAACGCAAGCCCAAGTACCCGGAAGCTGCTCGTGATACCGGAAAAGAAGGGGTTGTGCGGTTAGAAGCGACGATTGGTATCGACGGTAAAGCGAAAGATATTAGGGTTATCGAGGGAATCGGATCTGGTTGCGACGAAGCCGCAATTTATGCGCTGAAGAAATCACGGTTTACTCCAGCCGAAAAAGACGGTAAACCGGTGGAAAGTCGTACAATTATTCCGTATCGGTTCAAGATTGAGGATTAAGTATTCTCAGTTAAGAATGGAGGAATAGGAACTTCCAAATCTCCGAATTTTCGCGATACGTAACAGCGATTGTCGCTCTGTCACTTGTTTTCCATCTTAGCCCCTCGGCAGAATTTCCGTTTGAAACTGCGAGGCCGCTGTACGTCGGTGCGAGAGCTTTGGGAATGGGAAACGCATTTACGGCAATCGCAGACGACGCAACAGCAGGTTTCTGGAATCCTGCTGGATTGATTCAGGGGCAAGGGGTTAAGATCTTCGGTGCCAGCAAATTCCACAACCGAAACGATTATGCCTTTGATCCAAAAGGAATTGGCTACACCTATCGTGGGTATGGGTTGTTCTGGGGAAACAAGATTGCATTGGGCGTTGAATCGGGAACTCCTGATTTCAACTACTACGCATTTGCCCGTCAGATTAACGCCTACAGCGCTATTGGCACCAGTATCAAATTCAAGCGCAAACACCCAAGTGAACGTTATCAATTCTTCGGTACCCAACCCTCCTACGATTTTGCCCTGCTAATTAAACCTTACACTAATCTGAAATTTGGACTTCTCGCTCAGCATCTTCCTCACCGTTCCAGCATTCAGTGGTTGACGCTCGGCGTAGCATATCGCTGGCGGGAATGGTTGTTCGCTTGGGATACTGCACTGATGGGACCCCACCTTGGCGGAGCGGATTTCTATCTTGGCGCTGAGTGGAGGGCGGTTTCACTTCTGTGCGTGCGGGGAGGACTGTCAGATCAGCATTGGACGTTTGGGCTTGGTTTGGATTGGAAGCAGGTGAAGGTTGACTACGGGCGCATTTATGAAAGTGATTTTGCATCAGACTTTATCTCAGGGGAACTACGGTTTTGATTGACCGGACAAAATTAAATCTGGATTTCCAGCCTTGAAGTCCGGGAGTTAAAATTAGGTTTGTTTTGAATTTCCCACTCCAAACGGAGTGAAGTAAAAATTCGGCGTATCTTGTCATAGCACAAGAAGAAAAGTGTTTTCGGCGAAATTTTCTCAATTAAGAAATAGGAGAGTTTTGGTAACATGTCCAACAACGACACTGAACATACCCAGGAGTTTGAATATAAGGCTGAGATGAAACAACTCCTTCATCTCATTGTACACTCGCTCTACACGCATCCCGAAGTTTTTCTTCGCGAGCTGATTTCCAATGCGTCCGATGCTTTGAACAAAGTTCGTTTCCAACAATTGACAGATCGCAATATTTTGAACCCTGATGTTCCGCTACGGATTAACATTGCCCTGGACTCGAAGGAACAGACATTTTCCATAACGGATTCGGGCATCGGTATGACAAAAGCTGACCTGATTGACAGAATCGGCACCATAGCAAGCTCAGGAACGCTAGAGTTTTTTCAGAGATTAAAGACTGAAAACAAGCCGTTCGATGGCAATCTGATAGGTCAGTTCGGTATCGGTTTTTATTCGGTTTTCATGGCAACTGATAAAGTGACGATTCAGACTCGCCATGTCGATTCAGACTCAAAGGGCTACCAGTGGGAGTCGACCGGCGAAGGCAAATTCACGATTGAGGAAATCCCCCTCGAAGAGAGAGGCACGAAGATTTCCTTTAAACTGAATGACGACGCTAAGGATTTCAGCGAAGACTATCGAGTTAAGGAGGTCATCAAGAGATATTCCAACTTTGCGGACTTTCCGATCTTTGTCGGCGGGGAGGAAGTGAATACAATTAGTGCCTTGTGGCATAAGAACAAAAATGACATAACAGAAGAAGAGCAAAATGAGTTTTATAAGTTTATTTCCAACGATTACAACCCGCCGCTTGGTCATCTGCACCTATCAATTGAAGGACGAGTGAGTTTTAAAGCTTTAATTTTTATACCTGACACGGCGCCGCTCAACCTTTTGAGAGTGGAAGATTTGAGGTCGCTCCACCTGTATTCCAGTAGAATCTTTATCCAGGATGATTGTAAAGAACTGCTTCCTGAATACCTGCATTTTGTGTCGGGGGTGGTGGATACCGAAGATCTGCCCCTAAATGTATCCCGCGAGGTGACACAATCGAGCCCAGTTATGGCGAAAATTAGGGAGGTGTTAACAGGCAGAATTCTTTCGCTGTTAGAAGACTGGACGAAAAATGAACCGGAGAAATATGAGCAGTTTTTCGGGAACTTTAGGCTGCTCTTTAAGACAGGAGTCGGTTCGGATTTCGCCAACAGAGACCGACTGATTGACCTCTTGCGATTTGAGACCTCCAAAGCTGAAAAAGGGAAGTTCACTTCTTTAAAGGAATATGTAGCCGGTATGCCAGAAGATCAGATGGAGATTTATTACCTCTCAGGCGACAACAGAGACGCAGTTGAACGAAACCCAAGTTTAGAATACTTCAGAAAAAAGAACATTGAAGTACTGTTTTTCGTCGATGCTGCCGATATCTTCAACATTCCTCATCTTCACGAGTATGACGGTAAGCCGCTGAAGAGCATCGAAGAGGCGGATATCGATCTCAAGCCGGACGAGGAGAGCCCTAGCGATACTCTATCCGATGATGATATAAAATCGCTGATTACTTTCTTCAAAGGAATGCTTGGCGATAAGGTGGAGGATGTGGTTACCTCCAAAAGGCTGGTTGATTCGGCTGTAACCCTAGTTGTTGCCGCAAGCGGCATGGACAGGCAGATGGAACGGATGATGAAAATGATGGGTGGGCAGTTTGACGAATCCAAGAAAATCTTGGAACTTAACCCCGCTCATCCGTTGATTAAAAATTTGGCGCAGCTTCACCGGAACAAAAGCCACGAGGCGATTCTTAAAAGCTGCACCCTACAACTTTATGAAGGAGCGTTGTTAATTGATGGGAATATGGAAACTCCGACTGACTTTGTCGCCCGGATGACGGACATTATGGAACAGGCAACGCGATGATTCCATTTCCATCGTAGTCGAATATACAGTAGTCTTTGCAGGACTCGGCGAAGGTAACATGCCATACCGCATTTGGTCGGACGCATCACACCGAGATATCTCCATTAGGTTTACGATTCTCGATCGATTGTCCTGATGAGATCCACATACATGCTAAATATTTGCGCAAAAAAAACGATGCAAGATTGAAAAGAGTTGGCAAGGAACCCGCGCTATCTTCCGTTTAATAAAAGGATGAAGGCGCTTCCCTGTGTACGTCACAGATATTAAACCAGAGGTAGTTTGCTTTACGCCGTGGATGGCTAGTCTTATCCACACACGAGGCGTTTAAGTTGTGTTTCGTACACATGAAAATCTATGGTACGAAGCATCTGTAGTGAATTGTCTAAAGGGAGAATTGCCATGTCTGAACAGAAAAGGAAAAGGATAGCCTGTATTGTATGCCTCTTGTGGCTTGCACTTCTACCGTCATCAACGGTCTTCGCTCAGAACGAAGACGGTGAAGACAAAGTTATCGAACGCTACAAGCAGATGCTTGAGCGAAAGCCGAAAGCGGGAAGTACGTTTGACCGCCTGTACCAATTCTACCTCGAAGGCGCCGGCTTGGATGCCATGGCCGCCGATTATCAAACAGCAGCGTATCAGCGCGCTGTCGAACTCGCCCCGAACAACTACTATCCCCACTTTGCACTTGGACAGGCGTATGCCACGCTTCGCCGATATGAGGACGCAATTGCCGCGTTGACACAGGCCGGCTGAATACGCAACTGAATCGAAGTCTGCCACGCCTGATGACCTGACCGACCTCTACAAAACCCTCGGACGTGCCTATTTCAGCAGAGACCGTGTGGACGAGGCAATCTCGGCGTGGGCAAAAATCTCTGAGCTTGAACCGGACAACATCTTCGCTCGCATTGAACTCGCTGACCTGTTCCGTGAACAAAAGCTCTATGAACAAGCGATCGAGCAGTATCGTGCACTCATAGAAATCAAGCAAGATGTCCCGTACCGCATCTGCCTGAGTCGACGGGAAATTGGGAAGATTCAGGAAGAGAAGGGAGATTATGCAGGCGCCATCCAAAACTACGACGCTGCACTCGCGTTGACAGGACAGGGCAATTGGCTGCGAAAAGACCTCCAGCACCGTGTGATTGGCCTCTACGCTGCCGACGGGGATTGGGATGGGTTAATCGCGTACTATCAAGGCAAGCTCGACGCAACGCCGAATGACCCCGAACTGATTGGACTGCTGGCTTCGGCGTACATTGAGAATCAGCGGCTTGACGACGGGATTGCCTCATACCAAAAGGGATTGAAACTTGCCCCGACGGACGCTGGACTACGCCTCAATCTCATCGCTGCCTTTCGCACCGCTGAGATATACGAGGATGCGGCGGCGGAGTACGAACTCCTTAGTGAGGAGCAGCCGGACGATTTTGGCATTTACCGCGAACTAGGCGACTTGTATCTGCAACTTGAGGACGAAACGCGGGCGAAGGGTGCGTATCAGCGGATGATTGACCGCGATCCGGAGAACGCAGGGACGCACCTCATCCTCGCGGAGATTTACGCGGGACACGAATGGCTGGACGATGCTGTTGCGGCATACGAAAAGGCGATTTTGCTTTTGCGCCGGACAATCTTGATTACATCGAGTATTTTGGCGAATTCTACTTCCGTCAAGGGTCTCGTGAGAAGACTGTGGAAACGTGGAATCGAATGGTTGCCGGAGACCGAGCAATCGCGGAAAACTATGACAGGCTTGCGCAGTCGCTCGATGCTAAGGACTTTCAAACCGAAGCAATTGGTGCGAGTCGCAAGACGGTAGAGTTAGCGCCCGGAGAGTACCGCTATCGTGAGGCGTTGGCAAGGCGGCTGATGGAGCACGAAAACTACGAGGAGGCATTAACAGAAATACGCTGAAGCGTCGAAACTTGCACCCAACGAATTTTTCGCTGAACTGATGTCCGACCAACAGATTGAAATCTATCGGCGACAGGGAACGCTTGTGGGAAAAATTGACGAGTTGGAAACGGCACCTGAGAATTTTGAACAACAGAAACAACTCGCCAAGATGTATCTCAAGTTGGGGAACGTAACGAATGCACTTGAAACTCTGATTCAGGCGAAAACACTCAAGCCAGATAATGTGCAAGTCAACCGGTGGCTTGCCGATATCTATGTCCAGCAAGGTCTGCGCGATGAAGCGGTCTCCATCTACAAACACCTCGTTGAGATAGATAGTGCGAACGCCCGAGAACACTATGCGAAGATTGCACGATCCCATCTGGACGCGATGGATTTTAATGCGGCAACAGCCGCGGCGAAGCAGGCGGTCGCACACAGTCCACGCAACGCCGAAGGACATCAGATGTTGGCGGAAATCGCCAAACAGATTGTGAATTATGAAACCTCCGCCGATAGCCTCATGCAGGCAATCCGCCTTCGTCCAGAAGCCACTGACATCCGGGAAGAACTAGCAGCGATTTTCAAACTATCGGGCAATCTTCGGCAGGCAATCGAGCAATACTGGCGGTGCTGGGAGTTGAGCGAAAGTGTGAACGACAAGCTCAGCTTCGTTAAATCACTCTCAGGCACATACTACGACTTGGGACGGGGCAGTGAGTTCGAAGAAAAGCTAAAGCAGATGTAAAAAGCCAATCCGTCTAACACCGGTCCCGTTTTGGCGTTGGCGGAGGTCAATCAGATGGAAGGCGACCTGCTGGGTGCACGATTCCAATTGGCACGGGCATTAGACCGGGAGCGCGATAATCCGAATCTTCTGGCGCAACTGGTCGAAATCAGCCGCAACCTTGGTGATACGCAGGACTCACTGACCTATCTGCAGCGGCTGGTCAAGGCGCAACCCCACCCAATCCATCAACAGCAGCTTGGCGAGTTGTTGTTCGACCTTGGTCGAGAGCAGGAGGCGATTCAGGCGTGGACAAAGTTGCTGCACTTGAGAAATCAAGCGCTTGAAGCAGAAGTCAAACTCGCGGCGTTGTTGATTCGGCACGGTCTTCTCGATGAGGCGCTTTTAGCTCTCAACCGCGCGGGCGAAAAGGTGAAGGACGCAAAAGCGATTTATCAGGTCGGTGCAACGTTGGTTGAAATGAACGAGTTAGACCGCGCGCGACCGCACTTCCAGCGGATTCTGGAGATTCCGAAACCGCCGGAAAATGTAACTCAGACTGTCAAAACGAGTTCGTCTCGATCGACGTATGGGCCTCCCGGTATCAATATCCGCAAATTTAGTCTCGCCCTTGAGCTTGCCTGGCAAATACAGGAACAGTCATATGGAAGTGGAAGCGGGAAGCCGTGGTTGCCGAACAGTTTTGAAGAAGCCCAAGCCGGGGCATTGGTGCAGTTGACAACAATTGCACAGCAGCAAGGCAAACTGGGGGAACTCGTCCAGCAATTTGAAGCGGATGCCGAGGCAAATCCGAAGGACATTCAGACCCTCGAAAGATTAGCGCAACTCTACACCTTGACCGAGAACACCGACAAGGTAGCGGAAGTTACCGAGCGACTAATTGCTGCGTCACCCAACGACCCAGTGTATCAAGCAATGCGGTTGAATCAGTCAATGGAGCAGAGCCTTGAACCTGAAACGTTTAAGAAGCGTCTCGAGGCAATGACGGGGTTGACGGCCCAAGCACAGCTTTGGTACACGGCAACATACGTCGGATTGCTCTACAATCAAGGGTGAAAGGCGGATGCTGCAAAGGTAGTGGACAATCTTGAAACCGCAAACGTGACCGACCTAAACACCGGTTCGGCACTCGTCAGCATGCTCGCGCAACTGGGACGAATTGAAGCGGCTGAGAGCCTCCTCGGGCAACTTCCGACTCCGGCGACTCCGACAGGTTCTCAGATTTCCATGATGGGCACGTCATCATTCGCGCAGCAGCAATTGCGGCGGTATCTCCTCATCTACCAAGCTCTCGCCACTGCATATGTCCGCGAAGGACAGACGGAGAAAGGTATTGAACTCTACTGGACATTCTTCGACAGGACCAAACCGAACGTCACAAATGCCCGGCAGGTTACGAGTCTTACATACTCGTCCCATTCCTACGGTGGATACACGCCCATTCAGTCCAGCTACCCATCGCCGACGACTTACTCGATCAATCCCGATTGCGGTACCTCCAGCAGGTCTTCAGTCAGTTTTGGATGAATAATCAACAGGAGGCGTTGTTCGCCAAACTCCGCACCAAGTTGGATGCCGCTGAAGGCAGGGACTGCGTCTATCCCGGTTTGGCGCTGAGTTACTGCTATTGGTGGGTAGAGAACAGAGACAAGGCACAGGAAATTCTCTCGGCGATACACAGGGAATTCCCGGATGACCTCACACTCAAGGTTAACACGGTTTTTGCCTCTATTCAGACGGGACAACATGCGACTGCACTGGAAGTGCTTGATGAACTCACTGGGTTGGACCCGCGAAATCGCCGTCAATACTATGACCTCTCGCTACAGCTTGCCGCTCATACCGGCAACACCGTCAAAGTGCGCGAATTGATGACGAAGGTGCTAAATTCACCGGTGGGGATCCGCGAGCTTTACCAGTTTTCGCAGAAACTCCAGCAGAGTCGACAACGATATCGCAGAATCCCCACCTACAAGTGGGGATTGTATCCAAACTCACCGAACTCTACAAGGCATCCGGTAACATACAGAGCTTGTTAACGGAATATGAAGATAAACTCGCTGAAGAACCGGGTGCCCCTTCGTTACTCTATCTCGTGGCGTCAATGAAAATTGCGGCGAACGACCTTGATGGGTCGGACCCGCTTGTTAATCTACTTCTTGACGATAAAATTGTGTCAATGAACGCACAGCGACTAAACAGTTTGGCAGATGCCTACCGAAGCGCTGGCGACCGCAACCGTGAACTTCGGCTGCTTGAAGCTGCCACCGAGAAACTTGATCCGCAGAATTCGTGGCAACAATCGGAAATTTACCAGAAACTCGGTGCAGTCTACGCCCAGAACGGCGAGAAAGAGAAAGCGAAGGACGCATTCCGTAAGATGGGAATGATGCGTCTGATGATGTATGGCGGAGGAGGCGGGATGTTCTGGCAAAAACAGGAAATTGCCACGCTTTACATGCAACACGAGATGTGGGATGACGCTGAAGCGACATTCACTGAAATTGTGAACGATTTGTCGGCAGATAAATGGGCAAGAGATGAAGCGCAGCAACGTTTGATGGAGGTCAAAACCCGTAAGGGCGGGCTCCAAACCACGACGCGACTTCCTGAAAAGCTTGAAGAAATGGCAAAATCAAATCTCGGCATGCAGCGGATGCTAGCACAACAGTATATGCAGCAGAATGAACTCAGCAAAGCAGTGGAGATATACAAGCAAATAGCGGAAGTAATGCCGGAAGACCTCGAATCGCGTGCGAACCTCGCTACCATCTATTCCCGTCAAAACAAACACGATAAGGCAATTGATACTTGGACAGTTTTGCTCGAAGCCGACCCAGAGAGCACGAAGGATCAGGACGGACTCGTCAACGCCTATCGTGAGGCGGACAAACTCCCCGAAGCGCTTGAACTTGCGCAGAAATACATCGAAGGCGAAGCGGATAGCGGCGTTCACTACATACGCCTCGCCAAAGTTTATGCGGCTGAAGACCAGGTTGATGATGCCATTGACGCCTATAAAAAAGCGATTGAATTCGGGCCCGGCGATGGTCAAGCTTACCGCGAATTGGCACAACTTTATCTCCGTAAGAATGACCTGGATTCCGCTAAAATGGCATTCGAGGAAGCAATTCAATACACTGGACGAGAGTGGGAACGACGCGATATTGCAAGGCAGATGATGGACATCTACCGGCGTCAAGGTAAGTTAGAGGAGATGCTGCAGAAGGCAGAGGAGGAAGGAACGCTGACGCTTGAAATGCAACAGGAGCGCGCTCGACGTTATCGGCAGGATGGCAAACTAGAAGAAGCCATCGGTGCCTTCAAGAAAGCGCTCGACATGACCTCCCAAAGCTGGGAGCGGAATCAGCTCTCCAACGAGTTGGTGCAGCTTTACGCACAGCTCGGCGAGAATGACCTGGCGTTAGAGCTTTACGAAATGCTGTCTCGTTCCGGATCAATGGGCATGTCAATCAGCCACGGTTCATCCGGTCTCAAAGTCAATTTCAGTGGAGATGAGGCACGCGAGACCCTAATTAACGCCTATAGAAGTCAAGGGAAACTTGAGCAGCTGAAAACTCGCTTCGAAGAGCGGCTGGAGAAGGAGGCGGATAATCCCGCCGTCCTTGAGATGCTCGCAGAAATTTATCGGAACACCAACGCCCACAAGCAGGCTGCTGAAATGTACCAAGCCCTCTGCAAAGTACAGCCGGTCAACGTCCGCAGCTATTACTACGCCGCCGCCGCTTTCAATAAGAGTGGCAAGCCCGATTTAGCGGAGGAACTCCTGAATCAAGGTGAAGTTGCACTCTCAGCCAGCAATCGCAAACAGGACATGTGGTTCCTCGCCGCAGTGGGGTCTATTTGTCTTGATGGCGAGATGTACACCCCAGCAATCAAACTCGTGGAACACGCAATCGCTGCAAGTGGAAGGTACGGTGGCGGTAGTTGGGACAGGGAGCAATTGTACGATATTCTCGGACAAGCTATCTTGGTGCAAAACGCTACGAGGAAGCCGTCAATGCGTATCAGCAGATGGCGAACGTTGCCGAAGATGACAGCAGACGAAAAACAGCAGAAGCAGCGATGCACAGAGCGTACAGAGAGGGGAATTTGTATGATAGGACTTACGCAAGCACCATGTTAATAGCCGGAGATTTTAACTGTTGTCGTAAATACGCTTCCAGCATCCCGTGTTTAACCTGATAAATGGTTCGTCCAGTCTGGTACGCCATAGTTGCAAGTCGAATCCAAACTAACAATGCACAACCGATATGGTTGCGAACAATCCGTGCCAATCGACATTGACATTTTTCGAGACCGGTGAGTTGTTTGGCTTCACGGTGAAATTGCTCAATCTTCCACCGCCAGTTACACGCCTGTTGTGTCACTGAAGTGTCGTTTTGTGCTAAGTCGTTAGTGACGACATAATCCGTGCGTCCGGTATCAGACGCCACCCGAAATAATTTCACCTTGTGGTCTCTGGGAAACCCTTTGATTTTGATACGTTTGCCTTCATGAAGTTCGGTCGGTGTCCAAGCTAAGTTGTCAATGCGTTGGTACGGTTTAGTGGCGTTTGAATCGTCAACCAGCCGATTGGTTTTTAGTGGGCAGTAGTAGACTTTTCCCAAGTTTTCAATGTGTAGCATCACGGTTTTGGTAGCATACCAACTGTCCATCAGCACTGCTTGAAAGAGAAGTTGTCTCTGGTAGACCAGTAGAGATAACATGTCTCTGACGTGGTCTAACTTCGTTTTGCCGTCTCCTTCTGGGTCGTAAATCCGGTAGTCAATTACCCAGAAACGGTCTAGCAGTGGATTCACATAGACACAAGTAACTACTCCGATGCCGTTGATAACACCCCGGGCGTTGCCACTGTATTGACGACGTACTAACTCAATATGCCTAGCGTGCTTTTTATCTAAAACCGTGTCATCAAAGATGACATATCCTTCTTCAACTTGAACCAGATGAGGTTTAACGTTTTCCCACACCAAGCGAGGAGGAATACAATCTCCCGCCAGATAACGGTTTATCATATCATGACTGAAATCTTCGCTGTGGTCGGCGAAGTGCGTTAAGGTATAGTTAATTGGACTGCTCAGCAGATACTGACAGTAATCAAGCCGGGTTGGTTTCACCATACTTACCTCCTCGTTCGTTATTTTACTGCTTTTTACTGTCCGTGTCTATCTGCTCCGCGTAAGTCCTAGAGAAGCTGATTGCGGAAAGATCTCAGGCGGTTGCGGACAACCCTGACGATCCCGATACTCACTTCGCCCTAGCGCAAACTTACGAATGGAACGACATGCCCGACGAAGCGATTGCCGCTTACGAACGCGCACGCGAATTGAATCCCGATAGCGCGGTTATCTTGGACCCGTTGGCAAAACTGTACGTAAGTGTTGACCTTGAGAAGGTGATACCCCTTTACAAGCGGCTCATCGACCTAGCGAACACTGCTATTAATCGCATCCAAAGACGGCGCACGCTCATCGATCTGTATACTCGCACCGGCGAATATGACATCGCCATAGCCGAAATGCTTAACGCGGCGCGCTCCTCCGAAGATGAAGTCGAACGCAATGTGCTACTCCCTTCACTTTGGAATCTCTACAGGTCTCAAGGGAGAACGGCGGAAGGAATTGGGTCGCTTGAGGCGCTTGCAGCACAATTGGCCGACAGTCCTACCTTGCAGGAGGTACTCGGCGACGCATACAAAGAGACAGGCGACCCCGAAAAGGCGGACGCCGCATATACCCAATGGGTTGAACGCCGTCAAATAGAGATTGATCGGCAGGGACGCAGCTGGGGGTATTTCGAGCTTGTGTCCAACCTTCTTACAAAACGAGTGTTGCCCGAAAAGATGGTTGAATTAGCGGAACATGCGTTACAACTGGAGCCTAGCCCAAGAAGGAAAATATATACCGGACAGGCGTACGCCTTCAACCGGCATCCAGAAAAGGTGAAAGAATTGATTCAATCGGAGACGGATACGAAAATACGGCATGCGCTGGTCATGTTGCTAGTCGACTATTTCAAGCAACTGGGAGAGATTGACGCCGATGTTGACTCAATTCTCCGTAAAGATGCTCTTCACGGCTCCACGCCGATGGAACAAAAAACAGCGCTTAGGGGACTTTGGGAACTTTACGAAGCAGCGTCTCTACCGAGTCAGGCAACTTTTGTAGGCGAACCACCGCCTTCCATTAAGTTGAACAATCTGAATGGGGAAGAGATTTCGATTTCGAATTTCAACGGTGAGGTCGTCCTTCTAAACTTCTGGGCGACATGGTGTCCGCCATGCGTACGGGGGATTCCGCAGTTTCGGGCACTTCATGAACAATACAATGCTGATGGACTTGTAGTAGTAGGGGTTTCTCTAGACCGAGATGGTGAAGATGTCGTCAAGTCGTTCGTTGAGGCACATGGAGTTACCTATCCCAACCTCATCGCGGACCAAGATGCGACGGCGCAATTCGGTGGATTGGCTTCTCTCCCAACCACGTTCCTAATCAATAGGAATGGAATAGTTGTGAAGCACTATGTAGGTTACACAGATTATTCGGTCTTCCAGGAGGGCATCAAAGTTGCCCTTACTGGATCGCGTTGATAAACCCTTGTGAGGATTCCAAACACTCGCAAGGTTAGACCACACAGGAGAGAATCATGAAAGTAAACATGGCAAAATTTACACTCATCCTTGTAAGTCTCTTGGGATGCAGGTTGACCTTTCCGGGCGTGAGCGCTGGTGCCATTGATCCTGGCACAGCGGTTGGCATCTGGCTATTTGACGACAGCGAGGGCGAAATCGCCGTAGATTCTTCAGGTAATGGTCATGATGGGGCATTCACTGGCGAGCCGCAATGGGTTACCGGAAAGTTCGGTATGGCGTTAGATTTCAACGGGTCTGGCGATATCGTCTAGATTCCTGGATTCGGAGAAGTGCTTCCGAGCGAAGAAGTGACAATTATGACATGGATAAAACTAGAAGGGGTTAAGAACCAGGACCTTGTCTGCCTAATTCCACTTAACAGGATTGTCCCAGTTTGGTCGATGTTAGTTGACCGTTGCGCCATCCATTTTCCGTGGAACCGCCCCTTATATAACACCATCTACTTTCAGTATGGTTGAGACCAGGTTGCAGTAGATCGCCCGTTGGATACCATTGGGAGATGGGAACACTGGGCATTTACCTACAGCATTCCGGGGAATTTCATGAAACTTTACAGAAACGGCTCAGAAATCGCATCGAGAAATGGAGCTAGTCGCTATACTCCACGAAATGCGAATTTACAGATCGGCGGCAGGTTAGATTCCTCCTTTGACGGTCTAATAGACGAATTCGCGGTTTTCAACGTCGCCCTGAGCGAGAACGATATTAGAATGCTGATGGGAGGAATCAATCGTGCCTTCGCCAAAAGCGTGAATGTTGGGAACACAGTAGCTAGCCCTGATACTGCCTCCGTTCGTATTGAGGTGTCCGCCCGACTGCCGGGTGAGAACCTTCACCGTTTCAGTTTCGACATGGCTTTCGAACCGACAATCCTACAAGCAATCAACATTGCGGAAGGGACGTTATTGAATCACGATGGCGCGACAACAGTTTGGAACACCCCTGTGGTAGATAATGAAAAAGGGCTCATCACCGGCATCACATGCCGCCGAACCGGAGAGGAAGCTGTCACAGAAGGCGCAGGACCGCTTGTCGTTGCGACCTTCAAACCCATAAGGGCTGGCGGAAGCGCGCGCGGTCAGTATACAAAACCTGCGCTTGTTTACGCCAGACGATACGGTGATTGCTGTAGAAGCACAAGCGGGTTGGGTGGATGTCTTTCCACATGGAAGCATTTCTGGTGTGGTGCGGGATGCCGAAAACCAAACACCAATCGCCGATGCGAAAATTGAAGTTCGAAGAGATGGCATTTCTTTCGGACTTACAGCGGCTTCAGATGGAACAGGCAAGTATATCGTGGACGGTGTCCCCGTCGGAGATTTCGAGGTTATTGCTTCCAAATATCCCTATTCTCAAGCTGCCATCGTAACTCAGATCTGGTCAGGTGAAACGATATCCAACATCGATTTTGAGATGAAATCCATACTCTCCCGCGATTCGCAAGATTCGCAGAAATAGCGGCACGAGAATTATCACTTGTGGCTAAATTCCAGTGCCACAACAATCGAATCCCCGCAAATTAGGTGTCGTTTACCTTCTGTCACGAACGCAATCAATCCGACGAATTGGAGTTTATAGATTCACCGACGACTCAAGAGCCAACAGAAAAAGGATGATATGATGTAAACAGGTTTGATACCTCTACCTACACAAACGTCGTAAGGAGAAACTATGAAATGTCTAACTGTTTTCATTTCCATAGGGCTATTGCTGTTAGGTTCAATCGACCAAACACAGACAAGAGGCAATTCTGCGTCAATGAAGGCACGCTGGAATGAGCGTTACGACCGCTATATGTATATCTACGGCAAAGAACCTGCTGCTTTCCTAAAGCAGAAGATTGGCGGGCTAAATAGGGGGAATGCGCTCGTCTTGGCTATGGGGGAGGGGCGAAATGCCGTCTATCTTGCCCAAAACAGCTTTGATGTAACGGGCGTAGACATTTCCGAAGTTGCCATCGAAAAATGCAACAAGCTTGCGCAGGAAAGAAACGTAGCAATCAACGCTGTCGTTGCCGATTTAACAGATTATGACATGGGCGAAGCGCAGTTTGACCTGATCACAAATTTCTACTACTACGACCTGTCTATCTTCCCGCAGGTAATTCAGGCACTCAAGCCGGGAGGCATGTTTATCCTTGAACAGTTCTCAGTTGACCACCTCAAATATAGGGAAACCAGCCGATTTGGTCCGAGTAACCCGGACTATCTCATAAAGCCCAACGAGCTCTTGGAACACTTCAAGTCGTTACGGGTTCTCTACTATGAAGACACCGTCGTAAACCTTGATGAAGGGATGCACAAAGGAACGGCGGCGGTGATTCGTCTCATTGCACAAAAGGTGAAGTAGCTGTTGAACACATCCACATTCCGATACGAACGACATCAAGTCTCAAAGTTGGTGTCTTAAGATTAGAAGGGAGACCATCAGATGCCCGAAGAAATGATACTAGAAAAGATTCGCAACGTCCGTCGCCGCCGGAACGTACAAAGGACGTTCAAGATGCTGGCAAGACTTCTTTTTTACGGCATGATGCTATGTGTGCCGCTGTTTGTCGTCGATAGCTTTATCGCGTCGTTTGATATTTCCCCCATCGTCCTACTTTGGACCGCACTAGGTATCTCAGTTATCGGGCTAACTGCGAGCCTTTTTCGTCCGATTAATCTTCATGTAGCCGCCCAGACGATTGATGTCAGAGCTTCCTTGAAGGATCGCGCTGTGAGTGGCCTGGAGTTTGTTCAACGGCAGACCGATGAGGTGCTGACTGCGTTACAACTCAAAGATACCTCTGACCGTTTGCAAACACTACCCGCAAAGGAGGTTGTTCGCTATTCGATTCCGCGCGAATCCAAGTTCGCCGCGTTGGTCATAGCTGTGGGGTTGGCGTTCTCCTACATTGAATTTTTCACACCCGTCGAGGCACCTGCCACACTCGACTTCTCCCCGCAGATAGCCGCCGAAGCAGAATTTGCTAGCTGCGGCCCAAAAGCTATCGGATTGTGCAGGAACGAAAAAGTGCAACTCGCTGTTAGCTAAACTTCAGACGCAGTGTCAGGCTTGTAAAGCAGGAATCGCCGGCTCATGCAATACCGCGGGCACCCGAACAGATCTTAATCCACTCGGCGCGTTCACTAAGCTCGATGGCTCCCGGCAACTAGAGCGAATCACCGGCGTACAAGGTACCGGAGATTCGACAATCGAGGAGATTACCCAAACACTTGTCGCTGAAAGCCCGGAGTCTGCCGGTACGCAACCCGTGGAAAGTTATGAGGAGGCTTACACAAAATATCAGGAGTTCTCTGAAGACGCTCTCGCTCAAGAGCAGATTCCGTTGGGTTACAAGTTTTACGTTATGCGATATTTCGAGTCCATCAAACCAAATGAGGAGTAGGTGCTATGAGGCACAGAACGTGAAATGTAACAAGAGTGCATTGCACTTCACGCTTGACAATCCAAATGGCACCGGATCAACCCTGATTTCAGGCATCTTAAAACCAATTCGAAGGAGGGAAAGAACATGAAAACGAATCGGTTGCTAATGACCATAGCTGTTCTAAGTATATCATTGTTGGTCTTCTTGATTACATTCAATTCCACAATATTGGGAAATGAGAAAGTCTCTGAATTGATAACAAAAGACCTCATTTCACAGATTGGAGATCTGCAAGAAGAGATTGAAACTCTTAAAGAACGTGTCAGTAAACTGGAAAGTGGACAAAGGAAATCTCCCTCTGTACCACAAATTGTGCACCCTTCGCATCCACTTCCGAACGTGTACAAACTTCCCAAAGGTTCAGTGAGGGGAGAAGTCTACGGCATACCCTATAGCATTATCCCGTTGCAGCACCAAAATGTTGATAAATGAGTGTTGCCCACCAATCGGAGCATGATAACTTGAGCCTGGGCTATTATTAACCCTTCCCATGTGGTGAAGTCACAGATTGGACGGCTGAAGAGGCAGCAAATCTATTGGGCGAAGAAGATGGTGGATTAAAGCGTTCTACGCTAATGTACTATACGCCGTAAATGTACCCAATATTTTTCGCAGTTGAATTAAGTGCTGTCGAAAGGTTTCCATATCAACGGAGACCGACTGACCACCATGGAAATTGCACGTCCCTTCTTACTCTTCTTACTGCTTCTACTGCCTCCGCTTTACTACGGTCATCGCCGGAGCCTCGTCGATCTGGGGCGTTGGCAGCGTCAGATTAGCCTTGCCCTGCGCTCCGTGATTATCATCCTGCTCATCCTGAGCCTGGCTGGCCTCCAATACTTGAAGACCGATGATAGATTAGCGGTCGTTTTCCTCGCAGATATTTCGGACAGTATGTCGGAGGATGAACTGGAAGAAGCGCAGGGATTTATTGACGAAGCAATAGAACACCGTGGGAACGACAGGGCAAGTGTTGTGGTGTTTACTGACACAGTACAGGTCATTCGAGACTTCGCAGACGGAAATTCTACGACTCCTAACAGAGAACCGAAAACGCTTGAAGCATTTAACCTTGCTGAAACGCGGGCGGAGTGGCTGGAAGCGGATGAGGGAGCTGGGGATGCCACCGATATCGCACAAGCTATCGAGATGGCGTGGGGAATTTTCCCTGCCGACACAAACAGGCGAATCGTGCTACTTAGCGACGGAACAGAAACACACGGTAATGGAATTCGGGCTGGGTTACGAGGAAAAACCTTCGGCGTACAGCTTGACACCGTGCCGATTTACCCGAGCGATGTGCCGGAAGTGGTGATGAAGCGACTTGATGCGCCGGTGCAGGTCAGGCAGGGCGAACCGTTCCATCTGGAAGTACATATCCACAGCAACCACGAGGATTTAGCGGAGATTCGCCTGCACAAGAATAAGTTCGAAGTTGCCAAAAGGGAGGTTCGGCTGAAGGTGGGCGAGAATCGAATCAGTTTCGATCAAACCGCGACTGAGAGTGGTATGCTAACCTTCGACGCGAGTTGCCTCTCGATGCAGGACACACGCTACGATAACAACTACGCGCTCGGTATCGTTGTTGTTTCCGGCACACCGAAGGTGCTGCTAATTGATGAGAACGAATCACAGACACGGTATCTAGTGCGTGTCCTTGAGGATGCAGGCATCGAAGTCAATGTCCGCAACGGTTTGGGCGTTCCCAACGAGCTGTCCGACCTGCAGAATTATGACCTGTTGCTCTTTAGTGACGTGCCCGCCAACCGATTGAATCAGAGGCAGATGGAGTTCATCCGCACCTATGTCCAAGACTTGAGCGGAGAGTTCATGATGTTAGGAAGCGAAAACAGCTTTGGGCTTGGCGGCTACTACAAAACTCCCATTGAGGGAATTCTACCGGTCCGCACCGACACAGAAAAGAAGAAGGAGACCCCGAGCATTGCAATGGTGCTGGTAATTGACAAGTCAGGAAGTATGTCGGGGATAAAGGTTGAGCTAGCGAAAGAAGCGGCGCGCGCAACGGTGGAATTGCTTGGACGACGCGATAAACTTGGGATTATCGCTTTTGATGGGTCTCCACACTGGATCTCCGAGATGCACACCGCAGCGGACAAACTCTATCTCTCCGACCAGATCGGATCAATCCGCGCAGGAGGTGGGACGAACCTCTACCCCGCACTTCAACAAGCGTATCTCGCCCCCTGACCGAGACCAAGACCAAAGTTAAACACGTCATCGTCCTCAGCGACGGACATTCGCAACCGGGCGATTGGTACGGCATCGTGAATTCGATGCGCGGCGAGCGGATAACGGTTTCGACTGTGGGCATCGGCAGTGGTGCCGATATGAACCTGATGTCGAACATCGCAGAATGGGGTAGCGGACGAGCGTACTTCACACAAGACGCCTACAACATCCCCCAGATATTCGCCAAAGAGACCGTCACCGCTTCCAAGTCCGCAATTATCGACGAGCCGTTTGTCCCGCAGGTTGTCAAATTCACACAGGTGTTGCAAGGCATCGACCTGGATCTGGCGCCGTTCCTGCTCGGCTACGTGTCCACACAACCTCGGCCAACTGCCGAAGTCTTTTTGGTTTCAGACCGGGGCGATCCGGTTCTTGGGAGTTGGCAATACGGCTTGGACAGGTCTGTTGCGTTTACCTCCGATGCAAATGCGCGATGGGCAACGGACTGGCTGGAGTGGCCGGGCTACGGAAAATTCTGGACTCACAACTGGTGCGCGATACCATGCGAAAGTCCGCTACGAGCAACTTCCAGGCACACATTGAACAGGAGAAGGGAGCCGCTTACCTTACTGTTGACGCGCTGAACGCGGAGGGTGATTTTCTCAACGAACTCGAAAACGACATCTCCCTTATCCCACCCAACCTAAAGAAGAAACCGCTCGTCATGACTCAATCGGCGCCGGGGCAATATGAACTCTCTTTTCCGGTCAATGAGATGGGCGCGTATTTTGTCAACATCATGCAGAAGCAGCATGGTAAGCTCGTGAACACCCAAGTCACCGGCACGGTCGTCTCCTATCCTGAAGAGTATCTAGTGCATACTGCGAATGAATCGCTCTTAAAGCAACTTGCCACGACCTCCGGCGGAAAGTTCGCACCTTTGCCTGAAGATGTGTTCCGCACACCAGAACATCCGGTTTCGATACGGATTCACTTTTGGCGCATCCTGCTCGCTATCGCTGCATTTCTGCTACTTCTTGATATCGCTCTGCGCCGGATTGATTTTAGGCGCTCCCGTCAGAATTAACCAATCGAACATTGACACTAAACTAGAATGAGTTAATTGTCCGTGAATCCGCATAATTTATACAGTCGGTCGTGCATACCGATTCACACAAGCCAAACTTTTTCATATTCAGCCATTTCCTTAGCAATCGGTAATACCTCGTTGGTCGTCAGAATACCCCGCTCCGTGACGATGCCACGGAGCAACTCCGCCGGGGTAACGTCAAAGTAGATGTTTCTAACGCTTACCTTTGGAATCCCCTCCGAAATCACCTCGGAACCGTCTTTCTCTTCCAACTCAATTGGTGATTCGTTATCGTAGGCCAGGGACTGAAATTTGTCTGTTTGGCAGAGCGCATATACTGGCACGTTTTGCCTCTCGGCTGCCAGCGCAATCAGATATGTGCCTACCTTGTTGACTACTGCGCCATCCGCAAGAACTGTATCCGCACCGATGAGCACAATATCCGCCTGTGCCACAAAATATCCCGCTTGCGCATCAGTGATAAGCGCAACATCGCACTTCTCCGATAGGCGATTTGCTGTTTCTCTGCCTTCATTTAATGGCCTGGATTCAGTAACGATGACGTGCATGTTTTTTCTGCTTGAACCCAAGACTGCACTTACAACCGTTCCACTATAGCTATGTGTCAGAATGGTCATGTTATCTGTCAGCAAACTCTGGATTTCGTGAGCAATAATTTGCGAGGCGTTTCTGTAATTCGTTTGATATACATCGATAATTTCAGAGATGTGTGCTTTCAGATTAGAGACTTGCTTCGTTTGATCTAACCCGTGCCTCGCACTATAGAGCACAGAAGCAATCGCGTTTGTTAAGGGAGCCATACTTGGCCTCGATTTGCGGAGATGCCATCCAATGTTTGTCAAATGGGCGAAAAGGGCATCTGAGGATTTAGCGGTTACTTCAGTCATGGCGCCTTTCAAGACATCCATCGCTATTAGCGCAAGCTCTGACGCTCCATGTGTTCGATCGGCTTCGATATCAGCAACCCGCTGTGCAACCGCTGCTCTCAGATAGATTCTATCCAACGTTTGCGCCAGATTTGGGACAGTTTGATACGTCGAAATCTCGTCCGGTTCAATCCACTGTTTCTCAGTATGCTCCCAATCGGTGTAAATTTTGTCCGGGTTTGGCACATTGTAGAGAAAGGGGTATACCGTCCAAACCCAATTTCCATCCTCGATTCTCAGCGGTTTGCCTTTTCTGACGAATTGGATGTCTTCCGGGCAAAGTCCGGTCTCCTCCTCTATCTCTTTTAGGACTCGCTCATCAGGGGATTCATCGGCATGTTCTATTGAACCACTGATGCCTGCCCAGCGACCTGGGTATGTCCTCACTTTGCTACTTCGTTTCAGCAGCAGGATTTTTCCATCATGAGCCAAGAATGCAGTGACAACCCTTCCTTTTTTCATTTAAAGGTATGCAATCGCCGTTAACTCACGCCTTAACATTAAACTGCCTTCAACCATAACGTAAAAGTCGCACCGACCGAATCGAATCTAGTTTCCTCGACGCGGATGTCGCCGCCAAGATCTGTGAGTATTTTCTTTACAATTGCCAGACCAAGCCCCATCCCCTCTTTCTTGGTAGACACGTGTGGCACGAACAACTTCGGTCTCATTTCAAGAGGTATTCCCGGTCCTGTATCGGAAAACTCCACGAACACTCTTGATGAGTTGGTTGACGCAAAGGCACGAATGGTTAGCGTTCGCTTGTTCATTCCTGACATGGCTTCCAGCGCGTTTTTAATCAAATTGAAAAAGGCACGTTTCAGATACTCCCCATCTGCGATAACGAGCGAGAGCTCAGGTGAAGCATCAATTTGACAATCAATATTCGAAGGTAATTCATCGAAAAGATCCAATGTTCCATCAATCGTCTCGCGCAAGTTGACGGAAGTAATCTGGGGGGCTGGCATCCGGGCAAGCAGGGAGAACTCATCGAGCAGATGTCTTACTCCCTCAACTTCAGTGATGATGGTTTGCGTACAACGATCTAGCAGTGCTGCAAAGTCTTCGTCGTCATTCTGGTAGCGACGCTGAAGCCGTTGGGCAGACAACTGAATTGGGGTCAGCGGATTCTTGATTTCGTGTGCTAGCTTTTGCGCAATATCCTGCCACGCTGCAATTTGTTCGGCGTGCCTGAGTTCTTCTGTGCGCCTTTTGAGGTCGCCCCCCATCTGATTGAACGATCGTGCTAACACGGCAAACTCATCTTCAGTTTGTACCTCAACCTTGTAGTCAAGATTTCCATCGGCAATCTGTTTTGTGCCGGCAACGAGTGATTGGATTGGCGAGTTAATTCCTCTGGCTAGGATTTTACTCACCCAAAAGGACAGGGCAATCACCAAAACCGCAGTGATTGCAAGTGCAATGAATGTTGTTCGCTTCTCTGTTCGTCTGTACGCTGTTCCTTCCTCATTAATATTGAGCTCTAGCGTCCCGATTTTACTTTTGATGCTCCCAAGACTGCTTTTGATGGATGCCATCTGCAATCGCATCTGGGTGCGTGTGAGCGGCATTGATTTTCCGACGACAATGGCGCCCAAACGTTGGACACCATCTTCCGAAAAGATTGGCATTCCACATATCAGATACCCTTGATTTTCCAACTCACCTGAGATTGTAGGCGCATCAGGCAATTCCTCCAGAGAATTCAAAAAATCGGCGAGATTGACCGGTGGCAGGTCCGGTTCGGTGCTGAACACTTTATTTCCGGATTGATTATAAACAGCGATGAGGTAACCCGCGTTTTCATCAGCAAGTTCAGTCGCCCGTATATCAACAGTTTCGAGATTGAACGGATCTAATGCGGCAACAAAATCAAAATCGACCGCTAAAAGCTCAGCAGTATATGTCAAGAGCCCGGTCTCGTGAAGTTCAAGGTTATAGGCAAGTTCCTTCGCATCACGCAAAATCACAGCCGAATTTTCCAGAGTCAGGGCAATCTGATGGCTTGCCCACCGTTCAATGCTTCGACTAATCAGATGGTACGAAACGAGAACAAGGATTAGCGTGGGGAGGAGGGTTAACCCCACGAAAACCGCCATTAGCTTACGTTGAAACTTTAAATGAGTGTGTATCATCGTTCATCATTTAAGAAAGTTCATCGAGAATCTGTGTGGTGGTAACAGAGGCAGTCCCAAGTCCCATGGACTTCCTTTCAATAAATCGGGACGCGAAGAAGGGTTGCGTCTCAACGTGCCGAATCTGAATTGTACGGTGCATTTGATATTATACTATATAAAGGTCTTTAATCAATATAAAACCTATCTTCCGATGACTTCTATGGATATTCCCCCGAATTTTGCTTGACACATCCGGGGCTATTTGCTACCATTTTCGGAAGTCCATCAAAGAGAGGAAAATTGCACAATGAAACCAGCCATTTTTCCATGGGTCGTTGTCTTTCAAATTGGCGTTCTGACATACGGTGATATTAGTTTTGCTGGTACGTGGCGTGATGATTTTCAGGATGGACGAGAACCAGAGTGGGCTATCTATAATTTGGATCGCCGCGCGGAAAAGTGGTGGGTTGACGAAGGCGAGGCTGTGGGACAAATCTTCGAACCCGGGTTTATGAGCTTGTGGCTGACAGGGAATTTGGATTGGACCAACTATTCCCTTTCATGCAGAGTGAAACTTGTGAAGGAAAAAAACCTCCCGGCGAGTGTAGGACTCACTTTGTACGACCGGGGCGAGCTGGATGAGCGTTACCTGTTTTTTATCAATTTCACTCTTGGAACCACAAGAATCATAAAAGCTACACCGCAAATCTGGTTCATTCGGAATTTCCCCTTTGTTGGAGATATAGAGACGTGGTACGAACTTAGAGCATCCGTCAACGGCGATTTGCTCGAATTTCGGATCGATGATGAAGTTTTCGCCACGCGAGATCTCGATCCCCTTAAATCCGGTCAAGCGGGACTTGTGGTTTCTGGCGCTCAATCCCGATTTGATCATGTCGAGATTACCGGTGACAATATTAAGGAGGGCGGCCCAGGACGCCCTCGGACTATCGATTTAAATGGAAAACTCGCAGCAACGTGGGGCCGGATCAAATCCGAATAATAAACCAAGGCGAAGTTTCGTAAAGCAGACGATTCCATAGGCAAAAAACCATATCCTGCAAGATGAGGCAATAAGCATCTGGCACGATATTGGCTGGAAAATGGAGTACATTTGCCCCCCTGATGGATTCCGCGATAAAGTAGATTAATCATCGTCGGGGCTAGCGGATAAGTTCCAGACATCATTCATCTCCTCTTGCACTTTAGTTGTGACATGAGCTAGCCTTCCAAATCTGAAAGAGATAAATCAAACTAGCAAATAGGAGGAAGCCACAAGTTGAAATCCAATCTATCTCGCTTACCAATGGGCTTTGTAAGCAAGATAATCAAAAAACAGAATTCACTCGTTGCTCATCCGAACCAACAACAGCCCCTTCCGTCTAGGACAGCGAATGCTGATGATAAAAAAGGCTTGTTTGCCAAACCGAGGCGTAAAAGTAAAGTCGGACCGACAAGAGAACAGATTATAGAGTTTCTCCTTGAATGGATTGACATCCTGTCGCCCAACGAATCGCGCATGCTGCGAGGAGTTTTTTCGCTTTCGACAGCTACTGCCCGAGAGATTATGATTCCGTTGTCAGAAATCATTGCGGTTCATATTGCAACCCCCATTGAGCAAGTGAAGGCGATTGTGCGTCACTCCAACTACCAATATATTCCTGTCTATGAAGAACGTATCGATCGATTGACAGGAATCGTGAGCATCTCCGAAGTTCTGTATGCGCCCCAGCGATTGAATGAACTGAATTCTCTTATTCGACCTGCGTATTACGTCCCCGAAACGAAGCCTACAAGTGATTTGCTTGAGGAGTTACGCACCGCCGAAGATCCGATTGCGATTATCATTGATGAGCATGCCGGGTGTGTTGGATTTGCCACCTTAGAGGATATATTCGAGCAGATTGTGGGCGAGATTCGTTACAATCACAAACGACATACCCCGCCCGTTGAGCTGCTCGACAATGGCTCATGGGTCGTTGATGCACGGACATCAATTGAGGCTATTAATTCATCATTAGGCACAGATATTCCAAGAGATCGGTGTGATACAATTGGTGGGTTTATCTTGAAGCTCTTCGGTCGATTGCCGGAGCAAGGCGAGACAATTCATTATCATGGGTTTGAATTTACCATTGAAGAAGTTTTCAGTTACGGGATTGCTGTACTTCATGCAAATCAGATTAAGTCAATGATGCCCTCGGAGCAGCGTAGGAATTAGCTAGATACCACACAAGTTCAGAGTCAACGGTATTGGTTTAAAAGTAAGGTTTTGAGTAGGAAATGTGGGCGGCACATAACTTGTGCAGAACATTAATAATCGGAATACAATAGGCAAGATACAATGAAATTCTCAGATCGCCTTGACCAACAGAGAAGTCGCAGCTCATGGAAGCGCGTTGTATGGTATCTGATCTTACTCTTTGTGATTTTGGTATTGATGTGGAAAATGCCTATAATCACCCGCCATTTACCTTTCTGATTATCTCGCCGAGGTCTTATCTACCTGTTCTCTTCAACATCTTTTACAAGGATTCGCTTATGCGTACACAAAAGCGCGCACTGATACGGGTCATATTTCTGATGCTGGGCTTCACCGCTGTCTTGCATTGGGGAGAAGCAGCATCAGTCGAGGACAAGCTCGTGATTATTTCCCCACACTGGGAGGGCATCCAGACAGAATTTACCCGGGCTTTCAGGGAGTGGTACGAAAACAGAGTGGGTAAGCAGATTAGCCTTGATTGGATAGATTCAGGAGGAACATCTTCCGATTTTCGATTTATTGAATCTGAATTTCAGCGTGTTCCTGAAGGCATTGGTCTAGATCTCTTTTTTGGGGGAGGAACAGATTATTATCTTAAGCTTGCAGATAGAGGTCTGCTGCTTCCGTACAAACTACCTGCAGAACAATTGCAAAGAATTCCGCAAGAGCTCTTTGGGATACCAGTCTACGATTCGGAATATCGATGGTACGGAACAGCTCTATCAAGCTTTGGGATTATGTACAACGAAGAACTGCGCCAACTCCTCGGCTTGCCCAAAGTCAAGACATGGAAAGATTTAACACACCCCGAATTGATGGGCCGTGTGGGGGCGGCAGACCCACGAGAAAGCGGAAGCGCACACATGATATACGAAATCATCCTGCAGGGCTACGGTTGGGAAAAAGGGTTTGCATTGATAACACAATTGGGCGCCAATGTCAGAATGTTCCCCGCTGCTTCAAGTAGGATTCCTATAGATGTTACGTCGGGACAAGTGATTTATGGAATGGCAATTGATTTTTACGCCCATGGGCAGATTGCCGTATTTGGAAATGATACTATCGGATATATCGTGCCGCCTGATGCATCGGTGGTAAGTCCCGATTCCATTGGAATTCTCAAAGGCGCACCGAACTTGGAAATGGCTCAAATGTTCATCGAGTTTGTGCTTTCGGATGAAGGGCAAAAGCTATGGATGCTACGTGATACCGACCCCGAAGGTCCAAAGGAGTTTGAACTGAATCGCTCCAGTGTAATTCCCGCCCTGTACGATGAACTAGGCAAACGCTGCGTTGTATCCAATCCATTTCAACTTGATTTGACGCCTATCCGGTATGATGCAGAGAAAGGTGGAAAACGTTGGGACATCGTGAGCGATCTAATTGGTGCTCTCGTTATTGACCCCCACAAAGATTTGGTTGATGCGTGGAAAGCGATTAATAAATCTAAAGATAAAGAAAAACGGGAGGCAGCAATCCGAAAGCTTGTTGAACTACCAATTAGCGAAGAAGAAGCCATGCGAATCGCCCAAAACGAATGGCAATTGCCGGATTTTCGTAATGCAAAACTAAAGGAGTGGCGTCAGTTTGCAACTCACAAATTCAAAGCGGCGAAGAGGCTGTAGGCTTTTTGGTTCCGACTTTTCCTGCGGATAGCAGGTAAACGATGGTGTTTCATACGTCCCCAAAACAACCAACCGTGAATCCCTGCCATAAACGCCCAGTGATTCGGCAACCACTATCTCCCATGAAAAAGGGCAGATGCCAGATCTGGGATTTAGCATCGAATCCCGTTGTCTGAAATCTGCCCCCATAGTTTATGTCTGCTTCAAATTAGTTCTCAACCTCTACGACCACAGCTTACGATCTAATCGTGAGTCTTGAGGAGCGCCCATGTAGTCGCCAATTTATCCTGTGGCAAAACGGCTGTGGGGATTTCCCCACCAGCAAGTGCTCCGATTTCATCGGCGGATAATGCCCGATTCCAGAGCCCGATTTCATCCATCGTGCCATTGTACCATTCCGATCGCCCTTCGTGGACTAGACGGTTGCCAAAGTATAACACCGATCCAGTGGTGTCAGGGATTGGTCCCTCGAACTCCGTCGTGCCCGCCATATTGCCGTCAATATACACGACGCTCTGCACCATGTCGTGCGTCCATGCGACATGATGCCATTCACCAAAAGCGGGAAACAGCATGTCGTCGGAGAACCCCCAGGAGCTGCCATGACCCCAATGCATGCGTTGGTCGCCAAGAACATACCACTGGACTCTTACACCGTCGCTCTCCGACTTATCCATCAATGAACCGCCGCCGCGAGGACCGAGCCACATGGCAACAGTGAACCCAGGATCCCAGTTATTAAGGTCAGGTGCATCTTCCACGGTAATCAAAGGATCGCCGCCTGCTGTAAAGTCAAGCGCCGTACCAGAGTTGGAAGGAGTATCGTCTACAAATACAATCCCCTCTGACAACATACCGGTATGTCCCCCGGCGCTATCGTTGACGGTATTTCCGGAACCTTCATCACAACCCCAGTAGGCGACCAAATTGCCATCAATCGCCGCGAATGCACTCGAATTGGCAATCACCATTATGGCAATCAGTATACGCAGATGAGAAGCGTGCTTAATCAATAATCTATCCATGTCTAACCTCCCTATGTAAAGCATTTTATCGTGCTGAATACCAGGAAAATTACCGATCGACATCGGTTCTGTGAAATCCCAATTGGAATTCTTGAGTTGAGGCGTGATTATCTCCCTAAATCTGAATGACGCTAGGGTATATCTTTCAGCATACCTCAACGCTTGGCAATAGCGCAACACACCTCCTCTCTCTGTTATAGACCAAAGACAATTTTTAGATTGGAGTATGGATTTTCGAAACACAAAGGCTTGGACCGAGTTTGGCTTCCTTTTGCGCGTCCACCCTTCTCAATCTTAATCCCAGCAAGTTGTACGGAGATTAAGATGAAATAGCAAAGTTAACTAGCAGTATCTGCTCTAATTCAGACGAGTTTTTAGCGTTGCCCACGTAGTTGCTAATCTGTCCTGTGCGGAGACGGCGAGGACATTTGGTAGTCCTACTTTTATGAGTTCGTTGACTTCCGCTTCGGATAATGGTCGATTCCAAAAACCAATATCGTCCAATATCCCATTGAACCACTCTTGCCTGCCTTCCCACGGTAACCGGTTACCAAAGTGCATATCCCTACCGGTTTCAGGAACCGGCCCAAGAACGTTCATGCCAACTTCTTTGCCGTCACGATAGACAATGCTTGCTTCATCTGGCTCATGCGACCATGTAAAGTGATACCATTCATTAAAATCGGGAACTGGGTTGCCATCCGAGAACCCCCATGCCCCACCGAGGCCCCAATGGTGGCGTTTGTCGCCAAGAATGTACCACTGGATTCGCGAACCATCATCCCCTGACTTATCCATAATTGCGCCACCCTGCTTTGGATTTATCCAGTGCGCGATCGTAAACCCGTTCTTTAGTTTATCAATGTCCTGCGAATTCTTAACCGTGATAAGCGTTTGGCCTTCAAGCCGATAAGCAGACTTTCCGTTCTTGGCGTCATCAGTCCACTCACCGCCATCAATTTCGCCATCGTGGTCACCCACAGCGTCTTTCATAACGGCTCCCTTCCCCTCATCAAGTAACCAAGCGGCAACCAGTCCGTCGGCAAGGTCAGCCGGAGCTTTCATGGAAATCACACACACAAATACAGAAATCGCAATGGAGCAGTGAACTATTCTCCTCATCATCAGCAATCCCCCTTAGAAATCAAGTGCAAAAAAAAAGAGATAGACACATTTTGCTCAGAGCAACTATCTCATCTACCGTTCACGGGTTCTGTTACTGATTATATCATATCTCTGCGCTTAACTTCAATGCCTAATTTTCCATCTTGAGTTGTTGCTCATCCGACGGTGACGCGGCCTTAATTCTGAATGTTCTCCAATGCAAAGGACATTGAGATGTTAGACAGTTCGATATTACGGGTGGGAGTTCATGGTTCTTCGTGCCTTAATTGACGTATGATTATTTTGTTGGCCTCTTCTAGGGAGAACCGCCGCCGGATATCCACCGACCCCTTGATAAAGTTGCATAAACTTGAATTCAAATGTCCAAATTGTGGTTAGCATTATGGAAGGCTGGTGTAGATCCGCGTGTTTTCCAAAGTATGGGAAAATGGACCTTGTTTATCTGTTTCTACAGTGACTGTAATTATTCCCTGTTCTGTGTCTCGCTGTGGGTCCTCACGAATTAGCGAGCGCGGAATTTCTGAACGAAACAATCTTATGTTTGACCTACCAAGCGATCCCCACCGTAAATCAAAAAGTTGACCATCATAGACCTTTTCGCTCTTTGCACCTTGTCGGATTGAATAGATTGTAGCATCTGTAATAAACTTTGATTCGGAGACCGCGTTGACACCGACCCGTGGGGTCAGGATGCTTTCACTCCAGATGAGCGGGTAACGATTTTTATCAAGCAGGATAATTCGAATATCAAGATAGCTGAGACGAAAATCTGATTCGATTCTGATGTTATCGAAGTTTTGAATTTCTCCGCTACTGCACCCAAATAGTGCGATTAGGAGAGCTGAAGCTAACCCGCAAAAAAGCTGCTCTGTTTTTACATTGCTAAAGCAATACAACGTTCTGCACCTACCCTTAAGTCCAAACTCAACAGAATAAGCGACTTGTTTGAACACCAATCAACGTCTGTCAATCTTTTATATATATGTACAGTCAAAAAAAGGCAGCCCTTAGGCTGCCTTGCGCGGCACACATATACTTCTGGAAAGGTATCGACTCTAAGCCAATCGGCTTCTTATGCAAGGCACATTTTTTCTATTGTTAAATAAAACCTACCTACGATCATCACAGTTCTAGCAGGCATCTTGACCCAAATCTACTCATCTTCGGAAACGGCTATGGCAATTTCCTGTCCTTCAGGTTTAGAAAAACGTTGTTTTGCGCGCTCCATTACATCAATAACAACCCCATGGTGGGTGCTTTTGTCTGCCTTGATGATTAGCGTACTAATCAGATGTTCGTGTGTAGACAGAAAAATGTCCATATCGTCCATCGTTAGCATTAACTGGTCATCAAAGGAAATTTGACCATCTGAACTGATAAAGAGGTTAAATTTCTTACGCGGGAATTCGTGCTTTGTTGCTGATTCCGGTAGGGTGACTGAAAATGGGGGCGGGGTTCGCATGATTGCCGAGACCATAAAGAAAATCAACAACAGAAACACGCAATCAATCATCGGCGCCATTTCTAACTCTGTCTCTTTCCCACCACCCCTCCGCTGAAATAAAGCCATAATTTTCCTCCTTCTATTAACTTTTCGTGTTGGTTATTTGGTATATGATATTCAATTCCCTCAGGTGTACTAAAGCGTTGTTTCGCGCGCTCCATTACATCAATAACAACGCCATAACGCCATGATGTGGTCTCTTGTTTGCCTTGAGAAGGTTTTTCTTCTCTCCGGGGCCACTTGGAGATTTCGTATCCTGTTTCTGACTCCGGAAAGGCGGCTGAAAATGGGGGCGAGGTTCGCATGATTGCCGAGACCACAAAGAACATCAACAACAGAAACACGCAATCAATCATCGGCAACAAGCATAGCCCCGTATCTTGTCCACCACCCCGCCGCTGAAATAAAGCCATAATTTTCCTCTAAATATCATTCCCTTGCAACCATTGCAAAACCAATTTTATCTATACCGGCTTGTTTTGCAAGATCCATAATCTTAACAATCTGCTCATGTAAGACTGCACGCTCTGATTGGATGATCAGCATATTCTTGACGTCCTCGGGAGCGTTAATGAGCTGGCTAAACATATCGTTGATAGCGACAATCTCGTCATTCAAAACCATAGTTCCTTCGCGCTGTGTCCCCGTCGGATTAGCAATCCTCAGGATGAGTCCCTTCGGTTTATTGGGATTCGGCTTGCCTGGTGGCGGCAACTGTACGCGAATTCCCGGCATAGGGGAAAATGTTGTTGCCACCATAAAAAAGATTAATAGCAGGAAAACGCAGTCAATCATGGGAGCCATGTCCATCCTAGGTGCTTTTCTCTCCTTCAGCTTTGAAGAGAGTAATGTCATACGTTCCGGTTTTTCACTCTGAGCCATTTCAATCCTCCTGTTTATGGTGATGATGCTGCCCCTGTAACACACTGTTATAGGGGCAGCATTGAGGTGGGATTTATTAGGTGTTACTTAATTTGGCCAAGTACCAACTGATTTACGATTTCGTTTGAAACTTGCTCAATCTCAATCACATATCTGTTGACCCAGCTATCAAAAAGGTTGTAGAAAATGAGGCAAGGAATAGCTATTGTTAAACCGCCTGCAGTAGTCAACAACGCTTGAGAAATACCTCCTGCCAGTTGCTGCGGGTCACCGGTGCCTTCGAGCGCAATCGTCGTAAATGCGCTAATCATACCGATTACAGTACCTAGCAGACCGAACAGGGGTGAAATAGAGGCAATGGTACCGAGCACAGGTAAATTTCGCTCAAGCTCGGGAATTTCAAGGAGACCTGCTTCCTGAATAGCCTCTTGGATTTCTTCTTTGGAAAATTGCCGCTCTTCAATTTGTGCTTGGCTGTATTTCAACAAGCCCGCCTTCAACACGTTCGCTAATGGACCGCCAGCCTCTTCACAAGTGGAGACAGCTTCCATAATATTTTCGTTACGCAAAAAGTTGGTTATACTTGCCATGAACTGCTCTGTACCGATTTTCGATCGACTCCTTGTAAAAGTAAAAAGCCGTTCTATAATGAAAGTCACTGCCACAACGGAGCAGAGGGCGAGCGGCCAAAAGATAATACCAAATTTTGCAAAGAAGGAGAATATATCATCTTTCTTCGTCATTTTCATTTGTACATACTGATCGCCGCCGGCGGCAAGCGTAACTGGCTTACCTTCTCTAGATTTGTAGCCATCTCTATAGAAACTCATCAAAAAGCGGCCAGGGGGCACACCGCTTAGTTCGAATTCACCGGATTCATCCGATTTGGTTGTGTATTCCTGTTCATCGGTAGCTCCTCTGACAATTACTTCAACCTGGGTAACAGGGCTTGACTGAGCAGTAGTATCTAATACTTGACCGCGAATAATGCCAGTTGTACTGGAGACATCTACAGATGTTGCTCCCTCCTGGGCAAATACTACTACGCCCGGGAAAATCAAAAGGCTAACTAAAATTACGGTTACACTCAAGCGTTGCATATTTTCCTCCCACAATCTGTTATGTTTAGGTAATTACGTTGAAAAGGTATCATGTTTCCGATTATAAACCCCTGATTTGCTCAAAAGTTTTGAATGAAATCGAAAATAGCGCCAAGTGTTCGCAATGCTTGGCGCTTTTCATGATGTTAGAATCCCATCATTGCACGGATGAACGTTGTATTCGTCGTCGTTCGCTCAAATATGATTCGTGTCCGACGGAATCCTGATAGAATCACAATGTTGAACCCTAACCATTCTCCGCGCTTAATCATTTGAATTTCAAAGATGCGCGTCCGAATGTCCGGACGGAATAATATGGACACCGGCTCATCAACAGGGAAATTCGTTAGAAAAGTCTTGAAATTATCATCCCGGTTGGTAAATTTACGGTACTGAAAACCTGCTAGAATATTCACTCGTTGTGAGAACTGGTAATCCAGACGAACCCCCAGCACATCCTCGCGACTCCGACGGTTAAACCGTAGGTATTCTATCGGTGGTAGATCGGTTGGGGTGAACAGACGAGGATTCAGTACGTCACCAATCTCATCGCCTTTTCGATCGAACGCTTTTGTCCAGATGTATTTCGTCATGGGCGTGAGTGTTAAATCCTCACCGATTTTGTCTATCCCTGGCAAGTCGCCTAATGGAATCTCATATTTGAACTTGATGACCGTTACTTGGTTGCGAATATTACGCTCGGCGTAACGACGGGGTTTCCACTGATCGGGATCGTAAATCAGACCAACTTGCTGCTCTGCATCTGGATGCAGCGGGTTTAGACCATGATCGGGATAGAACGGAAATTCGCGTCTATCTCCAGCGACACGAACCTGATCGATTGGAATCATCAAGTCCACACGTTCGTCGATCTCAGTGTTTTCATCACTTGCTTCCAGAGCCTCGTCGAACGGGATATCTAACGCTATCGCATCCTCAATATCCGGCTCAAACTGTTTTTGAACTATTATCAAAAACTTCGTTTCTACCGTCAAATTCGGGATGGCTGTGTAGATGAACTGTAGTGTTGACGTATTCACACGCGCATTGAAGAAGTCCAGTTCATCTGATTCTTGTAGTGGTTCCAGTTCGCCAGGACGCAGTGTAATCGAGTATTCAGGAATGTCGTCTCGAACGCGAACAAAACGATTTTGGAACAGCAGCGTGCCAAAATCAGGGATATCACGTTGATATGTCAGATGCGCGTATCTCGAATCGTTTTGACGACGACTCGATATTTCGCTTTCGTTTAACCAACCTACTTTCAGTGTTAGGTTATCCAACAAGTCGTAGCTCGCTGCGACATGGTACCCTTCACGGTCTATACCATACTCGTACTCCGGTTCAAAATCATCTTCGAGCGAATCAATTACCCCGTTGTTGTTCAAGTCGATTAAATCCTGAAAAATTGGAGGATCTGCTTCGAAGACTAGGAAGTCTTCTTGGTAGTCTAGAATACCATTCTGATCGCGGTCATCGGCTTGCGGCAAGACACCGTCAAAGTCAATGTCATCTGGCCAGTCATCGTCATCGTCATCATCTTCAACCAAGATGTAATTGATTTCGTCGTACGGTGAGACCTCCGCCGCCGATTCGGGCGTCCGCTCTAGAGAGTAGGTCTGATCTCTGTCTGTGTTCGCCCCCCAATTATGGTACGTCGTGGTGTAGCCGGGGTCAACGTGATAGATCGTCTCTTCCAAAAACAGCTTTCCGAAACGTTGCTTGAGATTGACAAACCATGCCACTTCACGACCCAGTTCCCCACTTCCATCTTCGTCGGTGCCATCTCCACCCAACCGGGCTTCAAACCTTTCCCCTTCTGTCTCGGAGAATGTCGGAAGACCCGTATTGGTGTTAATCACCAGCCCCGTTGAGGGATCTATCGCAATGGGCGCTGGATCTTCGATCTCGGGATTGATTTGGCTGAAACTGACCTTGTCTTTGGGAATGGTTGGATACTGTTTTAACTTGCTGTTAACGGAATAGTGAGCGCGAATTAAGGTGTTAAACAGGGTACCTTCTAGGTCCACACCGTACAACACTGCTGCCCTAGCTGCACCGTAGCGATAGCTCACTTTACGAGGGCGTCCTTCACCTTTCCACGCACCTGGATTCCGAAATTGATTGGCTCGATTGTCCGTATACTCCGACGATTGACCGTAATTCCCGGGTGCCTGGATAACATCCCGAAACGGCATTTCAATATGACCATCTGAGGTTTTAATCCATTCCGAACTAACATCGCCGACGTTGGCGCCGCTGAAGCCGACCACTGAAATATTATAGTCGCCAGCCACTATCATTTCAAATGACACCGATTTCACCTGACGGGGGTTGATTGGATCGTCCAATGCTTCGAGGTTCAATTCATACTGCATTGAATCGAAACCTTCGACGATTTTCCAGTTGCCCGTCTCCTGCACCGTACTGGCTCCTACGGGCACAATCTCATCGGAAAATACGGTGAACTTTTGCTGTTCTTCCGGGAACTGACGGGCAACCTCTCCAGCTTCCCTTTCGTCGACTGTCAGTTCTTCAAGCTCTTGCGTGACAATGGTCACTGTTATCGCCTTAACGGCTGCGCCTACGCCGCCTTGGATTTTTTCTTCGGGAAGATTGCCGAAGGCTAGCGGGTGATTGTCCTCTGGGGAATCATCGCGGAAAACGACTACAATGCGATCGGGCGGAGTGTTCGCCACGGTACCCAACATTGAACTCTCCACTCGTTCGGGATGTTCTTTATTGAGATTGATGTAAGTGAATCCCGCGCGGAACACATCTCCTAAAAGTCCTTGAGCCCGAAATCCAATCAGACGCGCGTTTTCAATGTGCCGAAGCCCAGCATCATCGGAAAAGCCGTTGCGACGACCAAAGGTGCCCGCCAACGTGGGTACAGCGTCAGAGAGCTGCGCTGGGTTTGAAATTCGGGAATTTAGCATCGTAAAGAGGTGACGTTCATGGGCAAACGAAATATCCATGCGAAACCCATCGAATTCGGTTTTAAACATGATATATCGGTTGGGGAATAATGTAGAGGGCTTAATCCGCATGTTGTCGCCGATGGCGCACTCTGCATGTCTGCCGCGGAATGTATCTTCGGTCAAGACGGTGCGGTCCAACTGTGCAGAGAACCGCTCACTATCGAGTTGCCCGGTCCATCCAACAATCAGTTCGCCGGATCGATCGAACAACTTTTGTTCACGGTAATTATAGACTTCCGACCCTTCGAGCAATTCCTTACCGAAGAGATCGTAGAAGAATTGAGGTTCTTCCTCGAGTTGAAATCTGTCAGAAAACTTGGATTGTCCTTCAATGGAAGGGAGCAGGGGCTCTTGTGGCCCCAGCGATTGTGTCCCACAACCATAAAACACTAAACAGCTGAACAATCCAACGGCAACAAACAACCAACCAAGCGAGGGTTTTGGTGTCTTCATTAAACATGCCTCCTTGAGCAAATAAAATCGTGTATTGGTCAATCGGACGTATTGACGTTTTTCCCCGCCAAATCTGCGGCAGCTAAAGTCTTCCATCATCTTGACCACTGACAAACAGTTACATCACAATACAACTTAGGGTTATAGAGTTCGTTTGAACATTGACTCATCTTTCGCGTTATTCTCTCTTGTACTTTCTCGAAATAAACACAACACCGCTTTGAAAAGACCACCACAAGAATAGATAATAACCACAATATTTGTCTGTGGTTTTGTGCGAAAGATTAAAAATAAGCATTAAATCAGAGTCCCTGAACACAATATTGGGACTAAGTTTTTTTGAAAGATGACCGGGAACAACCCACTCATCGTGATTTAATCCTTTGTCACCAACATTCTACAACGATACCACGCAGGGTATTATGGCCTCCTTTCATCGTCTGGTCATGTGTATAACCTACCTCGAGTTGCCACTAATTGCTTTGGGTTTCCCGTTAAACCGAATCGAACGGCGTTACTCAGATTCTTCACAATCTTGGGAGAAAGCTGTGTGCGCCTAAACCAACACAGACTTTGTGCGCAGGGTACCAAATTGATGTATGTGACAATCGTTATTGAGTCCGTCTAAACATCTAGATAGCCGGGGCTATGGAGACAAGGTGTACGATAATTGTGAGATGAAGGATATTATTGCAGCGGTCAAAGTGGCGTTGAAGCCGAAACGGAAAAAGAATTAAAAGCGACCTTGGTTGTATTAGTTAGCAGGATGAACCAACTTTGAGTTCACTCACTGATTCGATGAATTGGCTCTAATTTGGGACCACACACCTTTTGTGTAGACGGTCTGATTGCTTCCGAAATAAAGGTAACCTTTAAGATAACACTTCTACAATTTTCTGTCAAGACTTTTTTGCACACTTTAACCTGACGGGGTTGCTACCTATCGAAAAATGGGGTATTTTGCAAGTTTTATTGATACTCTGCTAATGTAAATGTCACCAATCGATTTAATATGGTACGCAACTTTACTCCAAGAGTTTATTCGTACACCCCGTAGGTAACAGCTTGAGTTCGGGATAAATAACAAAAAGTTTTAAGGTTGCTCATTCTCCACGGATGCTTGAAGTGAAAATCAAATCATTTGAATGATTATTGACGTTCGTGCACCAGAATATTTCGTCGCCTTTCAGGCTACGTTGATATAAACCCCAATAGATGAATTTGGGCATGCGTTATCCGACTCTGAGACGCACGAAGCGTTTCTCGGTGGGTTTGGTTAAGGTCAACTATCAGTAAAGCAGCATCGGAATGAACCCCCAAGATAAGACTGTCTGCTGTTGGCAAAATCGGCGGGGCATCAAGCAAGATGAGTTCGTAGCGCTCACGGAGTTGTTGAAAGAAAGCGTTGAAACGAGGCAACCGCAGGAAATCAGTGGGATTTGAGGAGAATGTTCTAGCGCTTAGGAGGTCGAGGTTGGAAATATGCGTGCGCTGAATCGTCTGGTCCCAATCTATTTCTTCGTCTGTAAGCAAGTTTGTCCGATCGGCACCCAATGGAATATTAAAAATTTGATGTTGTTCAGGCTGGGCCAAATTACAATCTACAATTAGAACAGAGCTTTTCGCTGATGCCATTGCCGCTCCTAAGTTTGCCGCTACAGTAGAAACCTCATCATTAGAATCACAGCTTGTCAGCATGAGAATCTGTTTATCAATTTCAGGATTGGAGAGATTAATATTTGCAGCAATGGTTCGATAGGATTCAGAAATAGATTGTGAGAAGAGATTCTGATCCCGATGTTCAACAACCCCCAAGTAAAACAGACCGAGATCGGACTGAACTTCCTCAGGGTGTCTATAGTTGTCGCCGAAATATTCCATTAGCAGAGTAATAGAAATACCAACAGCGCATCCGATTCCCCCTGCAATGACGACAATAAAACCGATACGAGGGCGAACCGGAATTTTTCGAGGAACTGCTGCGTCAACAACTTCAATTCCTCCCTTAACATGGGGGTGACTCGATTCCCCGACCCTGTAATCTGATTCCGCTTCGGCAACCAGAATTTCCGCCTCGAGATATTGTTTGGAAATCTCCTTCTTCAAGTCATACAGCCCTTTAATCTCTGTCTGTATTGTTGTAAGATTAAACTCATTCTCAGGAATTTCATTGATTAGTTGTTCCAAATCACCATTTACCTTTTCCGATTGCAACTTAATCTGCGCCAGATTATGGTCTGCTTGGCGTAGACTCGTCTGAAGACCCATTATCTGATTTCGCAAACTGATATACTGGGGTAATTCACCATACGTTTCAGATGCCGTGTTCAGGTCTGTTTTAAAGTTGTTTAATTTATTTTGAAGATCCCGAATCTCTGCATCTGTTGCTCGTAAATCAGAAGATTTTTCGCCAACCTGTTCGCCGCGCCCAACTCGATATAGTTCGAGAGAAATTAATCTTTCATGATAACTTCGCCAGATTGGATCGTTCCTAATAATTTCTGAAGTCCTGATATCTTCAGGATAATCTGCAATTTCTTTTTCAAGGCGATTAAATTCTAACTGTGTAACGCTTTTCGTTCGTTCAATTTGAGCTTCTTTGTCGAGCAACCTGACCTGCCGATCAAGCAAACTTGAAAGTTGCGGGTACCACGTTGCTGGATTTCCCCTTTTTTTTATAAAACCAATCGCCTCAACTTCTTTGTCTTTGATTTGTTCCGAAAGCTCGGCAATCTCATCCTTTAGAAGCGTCCGTCGGTGTCTAGCTTTGCTTGTCTCCTCGCCACTACGCAAGACCTGAAACTCACGAATCAACTGGTTTGGTATGAGCGCGGAGTTGCGTTCGCCGCCCTCTTGCTCCGTTAGCTCCAGCGAAAGTTCAATGTAATGTGTATCCGGACGTATTTTCGCTTTCAAATTCCGTTGCAACTGCCCGATTGGAGGAAGATAGTTTATCCCTTCGATGCCTGCAGCTTCTAAGCTTTGGATAGCCGATGATAACATTGATTCTGTAGCGAATCGCTGACCGATTGTCTCCATTTCACTGCGGTCCACGCTACTGGATAGAACACGTTGAAAAACACCCGCGGAGGGTATAGGAGGGCTAGATGCTGGTTGGTTGAGTAATATCAGGGCGGAAGCTGAATAGACTTTTGGCAACCACAAACTGACGACAAGTGCAGTACCCAGAATGAGCAAAACACACAAGCATATAATAAAATCATGCTTTCGTAAAATTGCGAGATAATCCCGTAAATGAACCTCTTTCTGAGGCATTGAAAGCGCACTTTCTTATTCTCAGATGTAGCTAATTTTCAATTTAGAAACTTAATACTCTCTATGTGGGAGGTGACCTTGTCAAGATACAGCACGTTGCACTACACACTAAACGATTGGCGTCTCCCAAATTAAACGCTTCTAAGGTTAGTCAAGTTTTCCAGAAGAACGTTACTCTTTATTAGGAACACACAGAAATTGCTGTCCCCGACCATCATTAACGACACCGGGCAGAACTGCCGTTTTCGCAGCTAGTTTCTGTGTGTGATTAAGCCTTAAAGGTTATTAGCCAACTCAATTTCTTCTTTGCTAAACGCTTCATCATGCCACTCTTCAATCCGCCACACCCCACCTCTTGACTCAAAGATGAATCGGTTATCTCCTTCGGCAAACCAACCTGTATATCCCCCTTCTAGGGACTCACCACTAGCAACAAACCCTTGGATTCTATAGTGATTTTTGACTTCCGCCCTTGTGTGTGCCTCATCCAAAAAGTCAATTTCCGGGGGTTCAGAAATCTCAAGTTCGATATCCTGAAACCGCTGAAATACAGAAATTGCAGAATCTCTTTCCCGATCCCAATCATCGAATATTACATCATCTGTTGTGTCGTCATCTGTTCCCATGTCCGATACGTACAGGAATCCGTCCTTCCAATACACGTTCATATAAAATTCGACATCTTCGTTCTCATAACCCTCTCGCCACTGTTTCAAAACTTTAGTAATCGCAACACGTTCCTCAGGCTGAACCCGACCGATTTCTTCAACATCTCCACAACTGAAAAGAAACGTAAAAATAATCAATGAGCAACCTGCTTTGGCAAAACCCCTTAACATGATTGAGTACACCTCCATAAAGTTAGGACGAACTTACTTGCCCTTCAGAAAGATTTGACAATACCTAGATGAAGTTGGGTTGGCGTAACGCTGAACTGCACTCCTAACTCTTCAATCTGTTTGACGTCATCAACAAGCGAATCTGCTTTTATTTTTGCATTGTAAAGGTTGGCGCCAACATAAGAATCAATGATGCTGTACGCCCATACACCTGCTGCTGCAATTAGGAAAAACTGTCGTAGCTTAAAGCGTTGATTTGCCCGGTTATAGTGGGAAAGAGCCTCTGCAGAATCACTCTTTATCTTCGCAGCTGGTACATACTCATTATCATAGATGTCCCGAAAGGATTGGTTAGCTATCAGGCTACCAATAAGAAGCCCGCTCGTCCCGACAAAAGACACACCGCTTTGTAGGTAACCCTGTGTGTAGAACTGCCCCCAACCCGGTAGAACGATAGAACGGGCGACCGCTGCAATTGGTGAGACAAGATGTAAATCCGCTTCCTCAGACTCCGCGAAACTTGCTTGCCCTCCCCAGAACAAGACACAAGCGCAAACTAGAAGTTGAATCAAAAGCAAATTTACTTTAATAGATTGCCACTTCATAGCTTTTCCGATCTAAGGCATCTTCGTGAAAAATTCACAAAGCGACTCAAATTTTGAAAGCACCGGTAATAATAGCAAAATTCGAAACGCTTGTCAACGAAAAAATTATCCCAAAGAAAAAGCAGCCAGGGGACAATCCACCATGGCTGCTTATTCGTGGCATGTTGTGCCTATTTTCTTCGACTATTCCGTTTTGTCCTCGACGTATTTTGACTTCGCTCGCTCTGACGCGTATTCTGCCCCTTATCGTCATCATTGCTCCTGGTTGTTGTACGTGAAGGCGATTGTCGAGTGGATGATGTCCGAGAACGTGCGGTCGAGGAAGGGATAGGTTTTTCGCGTGACGTCGTCCTGGATGGGGAGGATCTATACCGTGAAGCAGGAGTGCTCGACGAACTTCGTGAAACCCGAGAACGAGTATTAAGGCGACTCCGGCGTTCATTATTTGATCGCCTGTTGTCTTGCTGACTCTGGTATTGTTGTTTAGATCGGCTGTAACGCTGTTCAGATGAAACCCGAGCTGGACGCAAGTATTGGCTCCGGCGTCTTGTCGTAGGATTAAATTCTGCATTCGTTTCAAGAGAACGGCGTTTGCCCGTAGCTATAGAACGCTGGGCAGGACCAGCCGGAATAGATTCCTGATGGTGTTTTGCTATAACGGCTCGCACACGCTTCTGCACAGCCGAGTTTCGCTTGGCTCCGACAGTCCTTGACAAACGGCTCCTACTATATTGGTGACGAACAGTTTCGTGTTCTTCGCTCCATCGGTTGAACCTTCGCTGATGCGTTCTGACGCGATTATTGCCGTGTACGTGTACATTTACACGATTGGAATAGGAACGATAATAATGACGTGGGTAATGGGTGTAATAACGGTGGAGATAGTTACCGAAGTCGTATCGAATAGAGAGATAACGGCGATCGTAAATCGGATAACTCCATCGAATATAGTAACCCAGGTCCGTACCGTAGTAGAAAGGTCCGTCGTAAAAGTAGTTGTAGGTGTATTTATGCCACGGCTGCCACTGATAACTACGAGCGTAGCGATGCACGACACGAAAATCCGGCTGCCGTCGATAAGTCAAAAGGTCGATACGTTCCACATCGAGTTGTTCTCCATCTTCAACAACGATGTGCATTTCCAGAAACCCATCATCAACGTGACCCGCAGCAGCAATTTTAATCGTTTCCGATCGCCGTTTGGCACGTAAGAAAAACGTATCGCCATATCTCGTCTCATCTGCATGCTTATCGTCATATTGGCGTCGGGCGTATTCTCGTTTGGTGCTGTGAACCCAAACGCGCCCCACAACATCTACTTGATCCTCAAGTTCAGCTTCCTGGGGTTCCCCTCGGTAGCGAATTATGAGCTCAATATATTGCGCTTGTCTCGGAATTTCAAAGAAGTAGACTGCACTCGCAATAGCAAATTCGTGGGCTTCCTCTTCTTGATCGTACGCGTCAGCCCAAGCAGTCAATCGGATACCATCTTCGAAACGTGGGCTCGCAGTCACAGTTGCGTTTCCGCGTTCGATCCAGTCATCAGCATCGCCCGCTTCTCGAGGATCTCGACTCAGCAAATCTGAGAAATAGTCAGATTCGTAGTTCGCCTGGGCAAGTGTTGTGGACAATATCCCTATAATAATGAGCGGAATAGAGATGTTGATTCGGGATTTCATGACAAATCCTCCGTAAGTATGTTTCGAACTGAGTTGTGTAGCACCACGCCATCCCCTATTATTTGGGGTACATCCTCACGCGGCCTAGGAAAATATCCCTCAATCACTCGTCAGTTTACTTTCAAATTTTTAAGTAGCAAGATAGATGCCACAATTAATCCATTCCTCGAATCAAGACTGATATAGAAATTCAACTAGAGCCCCCGATGGAAGTGTGGCAACAGTGATACAATCTGTGGCGAAAGCAACACTTGTTTCCAGCGAAAATCTTAAATCACTCTGACTTTTCTACCAGTCGGATGCCTTTTTCCGCTGCCAAATCGCGCGCAAGTGGTGTGATAACGACCGGATTGGCGTAAACGAGCTCTCGAACCGAAGGTGCAAGATTGGCAATAACTGAGGTGCTAATCACTGTTTTTGACTCTTGTCCATTAACAGGGCAAAGGCTTAAGGAATCACCATTCAGAATTGCCCCAGCTAGTTGTTCAATTGGTACAAATTGAATACCAAAATTTGACAGGGTTTCGAGGTAATTGTGCTCGATCTTTGAGATTTTAGATGCAGGCTTTGGTTGGACAAATTCTTTGAGGAAATCAGACGCCGCGACGATTCTGCCTCTGCGAAGCATCGCTTGAAAAATTAGATAAGTGCATGGTGTGTCCGCTATTCCCAAAGCCAGTCTCGCCGCCATTGGATGAGATAATATCGGAATGGCAATTAAAGGACGACCTTCGGCAAATGGGGATAAATTCGTGATATCTCCACATGTAAGCACCTTATCCTGACCGCATACCGATCGAATGGCTTCTATGTCTAAAAGTCTGGAAGCGAGATCTGACAGAATTGCTGTTGTAACGTAACCACCTTTGATGCATGCTTCAAGTTGTTTCAGTAGCGGGGCGAGATCGACTTGGGCTGCATCAAATATTGCCAGAAGCCGCTTATCAGAGATGGCAGGCGAAGCGGAGATTGACCGCTGTCCCAGGACCGCTTTAACTTCTTCCTCTATCCGTTGAATGGGCACTTCACTGACACCCACTGAGAAAACTCCTAATCTCGCAACAACTCTATGGCTTCACCCCCACGTAATCCTGCAGAATTGGCGTCGTCAGTATCTAAGTGCATCTGAAGCACATAACCCGGTGAGATTTTGGGGCGAATGTTTTCGAAAGTCAAAGCGCGCTCACCAAGGATATGAACTGTTAACCAATCGTCTTCACAAACTTCCAGATTTTTGGCGTCTTGCGGTGTCATGTGAACATGGCGCGTTGCGCAGATTGCCCCTTCCTTCAAGAAAATCGACCCGTTGGGACCGATTAAGGTAATCGGTTCGGAATCTGCGATATCACCCGAATCACGAATCGGCGGATCTAGCCCCAAACGGATTGCATCGGTACGTGCAAGCTCCACTTGTGTGTAGTCCCTCACCGCACCCAAGATGCGAATCCCCTCGATAGCACGGATACGCCGACCAACAATGGTTAGCGTTTCAATTGCTGCAAAGGCGCCCGGTTGATATAGAGGGGCATGGGCTACCAATTGGTGTCCCGCACCGTAAAGGATTTCTAGGTGCTCTTGGGTAACATGTGCATGCCTTGCCGACACGCCAACAGGTATTTTGTTCTGTAGCAAGACAGCGTCACAGGCACGATTCCCCACCGCACAGGTTCGCAAAGCACAGCCGCTACAAGGATACTCTGTCTGTAGTTGTTCAAGCACTTTACGAGTAATCAACTCAATCAGCGCCTCGTCACGCATTCGCCGTCTTCCTTAACTTGACGAATCTCCCTCAACCAAATCAATAGCGAGCACATTGTCTGGCTCTCTTTGAGCGGGTAAAATCAACTCGACTTCCGCATGTGGTCTCGGAATAACATGGACAGATACAACTTCACCTACCCTTGCCGCCGCCTCTGCTCCAACATCTGTCGCAGCTTTGACAGCGCCGACATCGCCGCGAACCATCACTGTAACGTATCCTCCACCGACCGTTTCACGCCCAATGAGTTTTACATTTGCGGCTTTGACCATCGCATCTGCGGCTTCTACACTTCCGACGAATCCTCTTGTTTCAACTAACCCTAAAGCGTCTCCTGCCATCTGAAAAAGTACCCTCCTAAATATATTGGTTAGAATACTAGCAGTATATCACAATGTTTAGCCTGATTCAAGTCTTTCTAGCTCAAGTCCGTCACTACATGTTACGAATTGTTGCTTAAAGTCCAGTCGCTTTTTGTGTCTCATCTAACAGACAATTCCTCGACAACGTCCTAGAATCTCAAAAACCTCACATGTCTGAAGGGGCGCGCCCACGATTTTCCACCCTTTCAGTGCAATTAAGATATTGCTTCAGATTATGCTAGCCTTCAAGAATTTGCCAATCGTCATTTTTGCAGCCCATTGCGGAAAGTTTACCATATTCAGAGATAGGATTGCAAATACCGTCGGATATTTACAATCCGAACGAAAGAAATGCGGAGTCCCTGCTTAGTGGTATTTAATCGTAGCCCACGTCGTAGTGAGCTTACCCTTCGGTTCAACTGCTAGAGCGTCCAAATCGAGCCTCGAGAGCTTTTCGATTTCCGGGGCAGATAGCGCACGACCGAAGATTACCACATCATCAATAATACCGTCAATGTACTCCCAGTTGTTGACATCATCGCCACGACCCCGGGACACTCCGATAAGAATCGGGAAACCGGGAAAGGTCGCATAGGGCGCCGTCAGCGCCATCGGGTCCCTGCCGGCTGCGCCGTGAAATCCGTCAGTGACATGCGCGGGTTTGCCGTTGAGGAACCCCTGGATGGTCTCTCCGTTTCCAACTTGCGCCATGTGAATCCAAGTACCTAGCTTGTAGGCGCCACGGACATTGAACCATCCCTCCGGATTTGCGGCGCCCCGTTCTGGCTTTTTATCCACGGCACCTTTCACATTATTCGAGCCGTAGGTCAGGTCGGTGTCGTTGAGGGTTCCCAGCCGAATATGGAAGTTTGGACCCCAACCGATTTTCTCGCCCTTGAACATAACCGCGCCGTGATCACTGGATTTTCGAATGAACGCCCACACGGCGTGTGTGAATTCATCCGCCATCGCGTTCATTGAAGCATCATCGGGAATCTCGACGTAGGCATCCACCCCGTTGACATCAAGACCGAGTCCGTGTTTACCAGGAGCGAATCCTGCACCGCCCCTTAAGATACCGTCATTGCCACCAGTGAGGTCATCTGCGTCTTCATCGTTAAACGTCAAAACGGTAATAACGCCATCGCTCAATGCCGCCGATGCGACGCTCGTCATGGCGCACAGAGCAACAACCACGAAGTAGTGACTATACCGTAGCATGATAAATCTCCTTCTTGTATTATGAATTTAGGACTATACCTTCACGAAAATAAAAAACGGAGTTGGACTAACGGGGCGAATGTCCTAAAATTATACACACCAAATTCATAGCTTTCGAGGGGCAAACGCTCATGATTTAAGATTATATCACTTCCCGCTTGATTACATCCAGCATTATCTCGCACTGGCATGCTCAATTAAGCAAGTCGTATTCACAGTGCTACCGCGGGACACGGTGGAAGTTATCTCACCGTCTGACGTTTTTCATCGCCATTATTCTTTGGGTGTTTAGTCTGCGATTTGATTCCGGTAACTCCAACATCGAATACAGAATTCGCTGCATTGTCAAAACATTATAGCCCGATAGAGTAACTGAGGCAAGCTAGATTGGCGGAATCATCGCTGTCACTAGAAACTAGTTGCGGACGCGCCGTTTGACATCGGCGGTAGATTCTGGTAAAATTTCGCCGACCTATTACCACAATATCATGTCACGACACATAGTGAAGAAATGAACCCCGAGGAAAAAGCACGACAGAACATCGACCAACTACTCACAGCAGCGGGCTGGACGATTCAGGACCGCGATGTAATGAATCTTGGCGAATCGCGGAGTATAGCGGTACGTGAATTTCCTATGGCATCCGGTCCCACAGACTACCTGCTATTCATCGACAGAAAAGCGGTCGGCGCAATCGAAGCTAAACCGGTAGGCACCACTCTCAGTGGTGTTTCTGAACAAACCGAGAAATACCTCACCGGGATTCCAGCACGGCTTCAATGCCATCAGAAACCATTGCCGTTCGGCTATGAGAGCACGGGACTTGAAAGCTTCTTCCGGGACCTACGCGATCCGGACTCCAGATCCCGCCGCGTTTTCGCCTTTCATAAACCGGAAACCTTGTCGCAGTGGATCGCCCAAGTGGATACACTGCGAAACCATCTCAAGGAACTGCCGGTGCTGGACGCGCATGGCTTGCGAGACTGCCAAATCGAAGCGATTCAGAATCTAGAGAAGTCGTTTGCGGAAAATCGCCCTCGCGCACTCATCCAGATGGCAACCGGCAGCGGGAAAACGTACACCGCCGTTAGTTTCGCTTATCGACTCATCAAATTCGCAGGTGCCAAGAGGATACTGTTTCTCGTTGATCGCAGCAATCTCGGAAGGCAGACGCTCAAAGAATTTCAGCAATATACCACGCCGGACGACAGCAGGAAGTTCACCGAACTTTACAACGTGCAATATCTCACCACCAACCGGATTGACGGAGTAAGCAAGGTCTGCATTACCACAATCCAACGGTTATATTCCATGCTAAAAGGGGAATGGGATTTAGATGAGCAAATCGAAGGACGTTCGCTGTTCGACCTTGGATTGAGGAATCAATCCGCTGCAGAGGTGGAATACCATCCCGATATTCCTATCTCGACCTTTGATTTCATCATCACCGACGAGTGCCATCGCTCGATTTACAACCGATGGAGACCCGTGCTGGAATACTTCGACGCCTTTATCGTTGGTCTCACCGCGACCCCATCAAAGCAGACCCTTGGATTCTTCAATCAGAATTTGGTCACGGAATACAGCCATGAGCGGGCGGTCGCCGATGGCGTGAATGTCGGGTATGAGGTGTATCGCATCAAGACAGAGATTTCGGAGCAGGGCGGCAGCGTCGAAGCGGGTTTTTACGTTGACAAACGAGACCGGCTCACTCGCGAAACCCGATGGGAACAGCTTGATGAGGATATGGAATACAGCGCAACTCAGCTTGACCGTGCTGTGGTGGCTCTCGACCAGATTCGCACCGTAATTCAAACTTTGCGGGATAAACTGTTCACGGACATTTTTCCCGGCAGAACGGAGGTTCCGAAAACGCTTATCTTCGCCAAGGACGACTCGCACGCCGAGGATATAGTGCGCACCGTTCGCGAGGAGTTCGGGCGGGGCAACGAATTCTGCAAAAAGATTACGTACCAGACAACGGGCGAGAGACCGGAAGACCTACTCGCGAGCTTCCGAAATTCATACAATCCGCGTATCGCGGTTACGGTGGACATGGTCGCCACAGGCACGGACATCAAGCCGCTAGAGTGCATTATCTTCATGCGAAACATCAGATCGCCAGTTTATTTTGAGCAGATGAAGGGCAGAGGGACGCACACGATTTCATCGACAGACTTGCAGGCGGTCACGCCCGACACCGATCACAAAACCCATTTCGTGATTGTCGATGCAGTCGGCGTTTGCGAGAATGATAAAACCGAGTCCCGACCGCTTGAGCGAAAACGCAGTGTGTCGTTTGATAAACTGCTTGAATCTGTGGCGCTCGGGTTCCGAGATTCCGATACCTTGACGACGTTGGCGGGCAGGCTCGCACGCCTTGACCGTCAAATTGGAGATGATGCGCAAAGACAGATCGTCGAAGCCTCAGGAGGCGCCTCCTTGCGAGGTATGATTAACGGGTTGCTTAAAGCGGTTGACCCGGACCAACATGAACATCTTTTGATATCAACGGACTCATCTGGGGAGACCCCAACACCCGAGCTACTTCGGGAACGGATGGATCGACGCATCACTGATGAGTGCAAACCCTTTGACAATCCTGAATTGCGCAACACGCTCATTGAGATTAAAAGGCGGCGGGAGCAGACAATCGACACCGTGAGCAAAGATAGCGTCATCGAATCGGGATTTGACCGTGAAGCGAAGCTGAGTGCGGAGCGGATTGTGACGGATTTCAAACAGTTTATCGAAGACAATAAGGACGAGTTGACAGCGATCCAGATCATCTACAGCAAACCTTACGGACAGCGCCATCTCACATATCAACAAGTTAAGCAAATTGCCGATGCAATCGAAAGTCCCCCACATCACCTCACAACAGAGCGGTTATGGCGAGCATATGAGCAGTTGGAACAATCGAAAGTCAAAGGGGCGGGAGCGCACAAGTTGTTGACAGACATCATATCCTTGGTGCGTTTTGCGATCGGAGAGACTGAAACGCTTGAACCTTACAAAGAAAGCATCGATCGGCAGTTTCAGAGATGGCTCTCCAAACAAGAGAAACAGTTTTCCGAGGAACAGATGGCGTGGTTGGAGATGATTAAAGACCACATCGCCACTTCGCTGCACATTGAGATTGAGGATTTCGAGTACGCACCGTTCCAGGCAAAGGGCGGGGCGATTAAGGTTTATGAGTTGTTCGGCGATGCGTTGGGTACGATTCTTGAGGTGTTGAATGAGCAGTTGGCGGCGTAAGACAGATGCCTCAACTGGGTAACATCTTCGCTGCTATCAGATGCTTTAACGCAAATACTCAAAAACGTTAATAACACAATGCCTTATTAACGTAAAGTGAGAAAAACGTTAATAACACAATGCCCTATTAACGTAAAGTGAGAAAAGATGAATCGGGAAGATTTCAAGAATTCAGCAGCCGGCAGATGTATTCGCACGATAACCCAGCCGTCATATTGGGCTTATGTGCCGTATCCACTTTCACCAAAAATCGAAGTAGATTGGGAGTTAGCAAATCTTCTATCCAAAGCAGCAATCACGCTTGGAGAACTATCCGGTGCCGGACAACTGCTACCGAATCCGCATCTGTTGATTAGACCGTTCATTAGGCGTGAAGCCGTGACCAGTTCAAGAATTGAAAACACTCAATCCGGTTTGGATGACCTCTTTTTCTTTGAAGCGGATGAAACGGAGCCGCCCCTTGTGTCCGATGTAAAAGAGGTTTTCAACTATGTGAGAGCAATGGAACATGGAATCAAACGATTGCAAGAGTTGCCGATTAGCTCCCGGCTAATCTGTGAAATCCACGACATCCTAATGAAGGGAATACGGGGTGAATATGCCGCACCGGGGGCAACGCGGACAAGCCAAAACTGGATTGGTAGCCCCGGGTGTACGTTGATGGATGCCACCTATGTTTCTCCACCGGTCCCAGAGATGAAAGCGTGCTTTTCAGATTTGGAAAAATACATCCATTCTGACGCAAAGGAACCGCCATTAATTCAGTGCGCTCTGGTTCATTATCAGTTTGAGGCGATTCACCCGTTTGTTGATGGCAACGGTAGAATTGGCAGGCTTCTGATAACATTCATGTTATTGGAGAAGAGGTTGCTATCGCAGCCCCTGCTTTATCTTTCTGACTTTTTTGAGCAGCATAGGAATGAGTATTACGAATTGCTGTTGAATGTAAGCCAAAAAGGGGATTGGAAAACGTGGCTCACCTTTTTCTTAAACGGGGTACGTCAGCAGTCAGAGGACGCTGTTGCGACGGTTCAAAAATTGATCGCCTTACAAAACCGATATAGAGCACTTGCGACAGGTCGGAAGGTACCGAAGGTTGTAAACCGTCTGATTGATTACCTGTTTGCAAATCCTTATATCTCAGTTTCACAGTTATCGAAGGCTTGGGGAATGGCGTTTCCCACCGTTCAACGGGGAGTGGATTACCTTATCGAAAAAGGCATACTTGGGGAAATAACCGGAGGACGGCGAAACCGTCTGTTTGTTGCACATGAAATATTCAATACCATCATGACCGAGAGGACAAAATCGCTGAATCCACGGAAACACCTAACATGAACGATATGGATGCGGACTGAAGAGATTTGTTACTATGATGAAATTAGGTACGATGTCTTTGAATCTCAGGGATACAAACGCTACCGAATTTGCACGAATAGTTTACGAACTCGGTTTCGATGTCATTGAACTGCACTCAAGCGCTTTTGAATCGACAGACCTCGGGTATCTTCGTGAACTGAAGATGACGTTGATGAAACACGGGCTGCCGCTTGGATATATCGGGATTAGCAACAATTTCGGGTGCCCTGTTGATGAACATCCAGAGCAGATTGCGTTAATCAAAAAATGGATTGATGTCGCAGATTTCATGAGCTGCCCGCTCGTGCGTGTCTTTGGTGCATATATACCTCAAGATTACGAAAATGAAGAAGTGATCTGGGCACCAATGATTGCTGGATTCCAAGAAGTCGCCGAATACGGATATGAAAAAGGCATCCTAGTCGGGTTACAGAACCACAATCACAACAATGTTACCCGTACCGGTGACGATGTACTCCGTGCCCTTCGGGAAACAGATCGCTCCTATTTTACACACATTCTAGATACTGGACAATATGCTGGGTCGCCCGGTGCCAGCGGTCATAGAGGTTCGTCTCACCCCGACTACGATTGCTACGATAGCATTGCGAAAACGGCGCCTTACGCGGTGTATGTCCGTGCAAAATTTTATCGCATCGACAGCGGTATTGAGGAGTGGCTCGATTATCCGCGGATTCTTGACATTCTGCGCGAGGTTGGTTACAATGCTCCCCTCTCCGTCGTATACGAAGGGGAATCGGATCCGATTGAATCTATGGAAAAAGCGGTCGCTTATTTGCGGTCGCTTATCAATCCTTGACAACCCGCACATGACTGGACTTGCGTAAATACATCCAACACAGTACGGATGGGAAAAACAGAGAAGGTCAGTTAGATAAAGACACGCGCATCGTGGAACATAAAACGTGGTTTACCATTGACGGAACATTAGAGCCGATTGACTTCCCTAGACCCAGTTTCTTCCGCTTCCTCTTACGAAGAGGCGGCTACAAGTTCCCTAATCTTCTCCGCGCCCTCTACTTCATGGTTGAATCGCAACGCACAAAAGGCGCGAGATAGGGCGGTTTTCTGATTTCTCCTCTAGAATGGAGAGAACAACATCAACAGCCCCAAGGAAGCATGTGATATGAGCGAAACAGATGCTGGTTTGTCTGAGTTGCCCGATGGGTGGGCGTGGACGACGCTGGAGGATTGCACTGAGATTCTAGACAATCAACGAGTACCAGTAAATGCAAAGGAGCGAGAAACGAGGACAAGCGGTAAATCTGGGACCGAACTCTATTCGTACTACGGGGCAACTGGACAGGCTGGATGGATTGATGATTTCTTATTTGACGAAGAATTGCTCCTACTGGGGGAAGATGGCGCTCCATTTCTAGATTTTTCAAAGGGCAAAGCATACCTTATCAAGGGTAAGAGTTGGATAAATAACCATGCTCACGTTCTAAGGACCCGAACCGAAATCACGTCGAATCAACTCTTATGTCATTATCTGAATATTTTTGATTATCATGATTACGTGACTGGCACAACAAGGCTTAAACTCAACCAGTCGCTGATGCGAAAAATACCTGTCCCCGTTCCTCCACTCCCTGAACAACACCGCATTGTCGCCAAAATCGAAGAACTCTTCACGAAGCTTGATGCAGGCATTAACGCACTCCGCAGGGTACAAGCCCAACTCAAGCGGTATCGACAATCTGTCCTAAAAGCCGCCTTTGAAGGAAAACTCACGGAAGCCTGGCGGGCGGAGCATCAGGACGAGATTGAGCCTGCTTCTGTACTTCTTAAGCGCGTTCTCAAAGAACGCCGTGAGAAGTGGGAGGCAGAGCAGCTTGAGCAGATGAAGGCGAAGGGGAAAATCCCCAAAGACGAGAAATGGAAGTCGAGGTACAAAGAACCTGCTGCGCCCGATACGAGCGAACTGTCCGAGTTGCCAAAGCAATGGGTTTGGGCAACTGTTGAGGAACTCTTGACTAAGATCCAATATGGTTCATCAAGGAAGACAAGCGATGATGCAAACGGCGTACCTGTGCTGAGAATGGGAAATATTGTTGAAGGTAAAATCGTTCCGGGTAGTCTGAAGTATCTCCCGAAAGAACACGATGAATTTCCAGAGCTGTTGCTGAATAAAGGAGATTTGTTATTCAACCGTACCAATAGCCGAGAATTGGTTGGAAAAACGGCGGTTTATACAGGAAGCCCCAATCAGTGTTCTTTCGCTTCATATCTGATTAGGGTGCGGTTCAACTCGGGTATTGATTCGCTGATTGTCGCGCATTATCTAAACTCCATGTATGGCAAAAATTGGATTTTGTCCGTTGTGTCTCAACAGGCGGGACAGGCAAACGTAAATGGCACTAAACTTAAACTTCTTTCCGTGCCTATTCCACCAGAAGAAGAGCAGCAGACGCTTGTCGAAGAAGTCGATCGTTGCTTCTCCATGGCCGACGTCGTAGAGAGAATTATCACGGCAGAACTGAAACGCGCCGAGCAGTTGCGTCAGTCAATTCTCAAAAAAGCCTTCTCTGGAGGATTGGTGCCGCAAAGCCCAAACGATGAACCTGTCAGTGTACTGCTTGAACGCATTAAGACGGAGAAACCGTAGTGCATTTTAAGACACTAGACAAACGGATAGATTTATCAACCGAAACCACGATACATATGAGGCATGAAAAATGATGCAATCCCAAGAAGCGCAGGTTACCGACCGCCTCCTCGCTTTAGCAGGAACACTTGAATGTGACGTGACGGACATAGAAGAACCAATGTCGGCGATGATGCGGGAGACTAGCACCAATCAATCGCAGGAAACGGAGGGCATCGATCCACTCTTAGCATTGGCAGGGACACTTGAATGCGAGGTGACAGACATCGGCGAACGTCACGACGATTATATCGGGGACGTACTGTTAGCAGAGTTACGAGGCGACAACGATGAATGAGGTTTTCGGAGAAACCCCCCGATGGACGAGTTTAATGTAATCATTTCTCAAACCCGGAATAGGTGACGTGCTATGCAAACTCAACGAAAGAAATTCAATTTCGATCCGCCCTTCGCAAAACAAACGGCTGTTGAGAAAGAAATGCTTGATCCTTCTTCGGTTGTCGCGCCAGATCTCTTCTCGCTAGAACATGTTCAGCGAGAACTGGCGAATATCCGAGAGGAAGTAGAGGAAACCTGCGCAGTGGCTGACAATGTGAAAGCTGTCCCGGAATCGGCGTACGCAGAAACACTGTCTTTATTGAAGCATTTGCGACACAATATCCCGATGCCCGACATGATGTGGTCGGAAGACGGAGGCATTGGTTTGGAGTGGCGTCCGGCGGACGGCATCGCGACGATGAGTATATACGGCGACAATCTTGTCATTTTCGGCGCATTTTTTAGCGATAAGCGTGAATTCGACGGAATTTGCTCACTGTCAGACACCATCTTACTGGATGGTTTTGTTACAACATTGAGAAACCTCTTTCAATAAAAGGCATCTTTAACCCTCAAACACATTAACGCTCAAGCGTCGCAAATTCGTTAGACATAGAATCAGCCAATTAATTACTGACAAAATCTCATTTGCCGCAATCCAAACATCATCATGTTCACTCGCCCATATTCCATTTACATAGATAAACGACCTATGCGAATCGCATTCTTGGTGAATCCAGAGTCTACTAGCCTAGAGACGATTGACCAAATTATTGCTTATAACCGATCTCTGTGGGGCGGGCGTTTCAACCCTATCATTTTGACCGACGGACACACCATAGACGACAAATGGTGGCAGTTCCTGCGTGACATTGATCCAGATGTTATCAAACCGCTGGTACCTCTCGGCAGCAAACTCATAGAAAAGATTGAGAATTTTCTGTCTCCGTTGGCAATTGAGCAGTTTCGTGAAGATTCACAATCAACGATGAGAACGCGGATTGACATAAGAAATCCCCCCGCAGGTATTGACATCAATCTGCAGAACTTCCTAACGCCGTGGGCATGGCATGGAGAACCAACTCTCGGGATTTTCAATCTAGATGAAATGGATGACGACATTGGGAAATGCTTTGTCCTCCGCAATTTCGGGACGTACAAACTCACACACACTGCGCACTATATAGGAAGATCCTTCAGTGTTCCCCGTTCGCATGAAGTAGCCCTCAATCAAGGGAAGATTCCTTTAGCAATTCAAGAAGGATTTACGACACGTGGAATGCCTTTCTCCAGTGAGACGTTCAGTAAACAATCAGTGCAACGGCCAGGAAGTTGGGCAGTGATGGATAAGGAGAATGAACAAATACACTACATTGATGAGGAGAGTCATAGATTTGTTGTCCGCGAAACGCGAAGTTTCAGTGATAAGCTTAATGAAATTAAGAAAAAGGTATGTTTAGTCAGTGACCGGCCGAGTTTGGCAGATGCTTTGTTGGAAATCATCCAAACTCGAAATATAGTGTTTCAAGATCAGTTATGCGCTTTGCCCAATACGGAAAGAGAAGTTGAAGTTAACACATTGATAAATTACTTCGATGTCGTTATAGGAGACGAGTTTAAGGATATTGTCCATTTCTGGAATAGACCACTAGCAGTACGGAGATACAAACGCCAGTTCATGAATCAGATATGGCTTCCACAGACTTTGGCAACTGACCAAAATATGGAAGAGGCGTTATATGCCTGGTTCCGTAGGATAGCTCATCTAGACGGCAACGACCGTAGTATCTTACGATTCGTTAGTTTTAGCACTGAGAAGCGAGAACTTGAGGACATCGCCAATAGATTCCGTGAGCAGTTCCATGCACATAATTTGGCTGTAGACACTGCAGCAATTTGCTTCGAAGAACCTCAAATACCGAACTTCCGTCCAGAAGATTCTTCTTTCAGCCATTTTGGCGGCGGTATGGATATTCACAGAGCTCAAGGAAATGAAGAGATTCTTGAACTAGCCAAACCAAAAGGAATTGCACCGCGCGATGGCGATGGGCATTGGATGGCTGATTTCTATATTGAATTCATTCCTGATGGGTACATCGATCAAGAAGAGATTGGAATGACGGCCGGGCGGACTTTATTCTGGCGGCTTCCAAACCGACACTATTTGGCGAGATACATGTTTGAAAAACCTAGTAGAATACGACAGAATGGGTTTCCCTCTGTAATGATGCGAATGGAGAAGAACGTGTTACGCCTGAAGCTTCCAGATGCTGATTCAGTCATAGTTTCTCTGTTTTGCCGCGATAATCTCCCGGCATATGAAAATGACCCACGTACTTTATTGGTGGTGAGACCATTTGCTAGGGCTGAGACATCAGACAAAGGGAAATACCTACGTGGCGTATTAGAACTGTTCGGTAATTTGAGTTTTGCATGTACAGTGCTCAGGAAGGCGTATTGGCGTTCAATCTTTGACGCTTTCTCCAAGAATATCAATGCTGAACAACACGCACAAGAGTCAATAGCCAACAAATTGAGGAAACTGATAGCTCAATCGGAACCTCTAGATGATAATTCGGACGCAATCGAGTCACTTTCTAAGATTGTTGTAAATGAGTTAAAAAAGCTAGACTTAAAACAGAAGGAGTTTCCTCTCGAAAAGTTTATGCAGGAGGCGGAGCATTGGTGGAAAAAGGATGTGGAAGCTATGTCAGAGTTCGAAGGGGAATCTGAGATGACCATGGCTGAGTTAGGATTTGGAGAGGAAAATGTAAAGCGCAAGTTGGCAGAACTGACTCAACGGAACATTATCCAAATTGGCGTAAAGCCACGGTGTCCCACTTGCGGGATGGCACACTGGTACCATGTAGACGATATCGGACAACATTTAACTTGTCAAGGGTGCAGGATGGAGTTTTCTCTTGATCCCGGTCTCCCTTGGTATTATCGGTTGAATGGTCTTGTTCAAGCCGCTCACGCACTGCACGGAATTACACCGGAAATTTTGGTCTTGGGGCAACTGTATGACGAGAGTAGGACATCTTTTCTCTTTTCGCCGAATCTAGACCTATTCGCCAATCGGCAGGATGAATCATCCCAAGGACTGGTAAAGGTTGCGGAGGTAGACATTGCATGCATTCAGGATGGAAAGTTTATTATAGGTGAAGTCAAACAGTCAATGAGCCTTTTTAGAAAAAGTGATTTTGATGCCATGGCTGAAATTGCCAAGAGAGCAAAGCCAGACATCCTCCTATTTTCGTGTATAGATTCACTGCGACCGAAGGCGGCTATATTGAAACATATAGAAAGAATCAGAACTGAACTCAGTCCGTTCGAAATTGAGGTAACGTGGTACGAATTGAATTTCGTAGACTATGCAGCTACTGTGTAGACCGAGTTATTGTCTACTTGAAAGGCAAGGTTGGGCAAGTGCCTACCAATGCGTAACCTTGCTGACCGAATGAATCTACTAAAGGAAAGTTATCCCGACCATGCCAAACAATTCATCAGCGATTGTGCAAAAACTCTGGAATTATTGTAACGTCCTGCGCGACGATGGGGTCAGCTACGGCGACTATGTGGAACAGTTGACCTATCTTCTGTTTCTGAAAATGGCGGATGAGCAGACAAAACCGCCGTTCAGGAAGGAGTCCGTTGTCCCAGCGGGGCTAGGCTGGGGAAGCCTCGTTGACGTGGACGGTGATGCACTCGAAATACATTATCGTCATATCCTGAACGAATTGGGCAAGCAGAGCGGCATGCTGGGTGTGATTTTCAGAAAAGCCCAAAACAAGATTCAAGACCCCGCCAAACTCAAGCGACTCATTCAACTCATCAACGATGAGACGTGGATCGGTCTGGATATTGATGTGAAGGGGACTATCTACGAAGGATTGTTGCAGAAAAACGCTGAAGATACCAAAAGCGGCGCGGGTCAATACTTCACGCCGCGTCCCTTAATCCAGGCAATTGTGGAGGTGATGAGACCGGAACCGACACAAACCATCTGCGATCCGGCGTGCGGGACCGGCGGATTTTTTCTAGCATCCTACGACTACCTCTCCAAGAAAAGCGATCAGCTCGACAGAGAGCAGAAGCGATTCCTGAGATACGATACCTTTCACGGCACCGACATCGTGGACAGCGTGGTGAGGCTATGTGTGATGAACCTGCACCTTCACGGTATCGGCGGAAATGAGAGTCCCGTGAAAACCGGGGATAGCCTCATCTCGGATACGGGTGAGCGTTTTGACATGGTGTTGACCAATCCGCCCTTTGGCAGGAAAAGCAGCATCACAATTGTGGATGAAAAAGGGAGTGCGGCTAAAAACTCGCTCATTTATGAACGGGAGGATTTTTGGGCGACCACCTCCAACAAGCAGCTTAACTTCCTTCAGCACGTCAAAACGATTCTGAAAATCAACGGCAGGGCTGCGATTGTCGTACCGGATAACGTCCTGTTTGAAGGCGGCGCGGGTGAGACCATCCGCAAGAAACTGCTGCACGAATGCGATGTCCATACGCTGCTTCGACTCCCGACGGGCATCTTTTATAAGCCTGGGGTCAAGGCAAACGTGCTGTTCTTCGATCGCAAACCCGCCAGCGAAACGCCGTGGACGGAGAAACTGTGGATATACGACCTCCGAACCAACCTGCGATTCACGCTGAAAAAGAATTCGATGCGCTACAGCGACCTCCACGATTTCATCGCCTGCTACAACCCCGACAACCGCCATATTCGGAAAGAGACCGAGCGGTTTAAGCCTTTCTCCTACGATGAACTGATGCAGCGGGACAAGGTCAGCCTTGACATCTTCTGGTTGCGAGACGAAACTCTTGAAGACACCGAGAATCTGCCGGAACCGGATGAATTGGCGGGCGAGATTATCGCGAATCTAGCGACGGCATTGGAACAGTTTCAGGACATTTATGAGACGTGAACAGGTGTTCGCCCATATCAGACAGAGAAATTGCGCCTTTCCCCTTAGAAGATTCCCCCCTAGCACCTTTTCCCCCTCGCATTCTTCAAATTCGCCAATCCGACCCAATCCCACCTATCAGCATCATACGCTCAGCGATTAGACTGAACCGGCTTGTTGGCGATGGTTGGGATTCAATAGACATCTGCATTTCAACCCTCATCTGATTATGTGATGCAACTGAGCAGGATTGACTTTTTCAGCGCTCCATATGGAAAATATATTGACATAGGCGAGAATTGCGGGTAAATTATAGAATATCAATAGGGTTCAGTTTTTCCTCGAAAGCGCGTGTAAAGGACGTTACTCCGTATCATCTAAGGTTCACATCTCAGAGATGTGGACGAAGTACCAATCTATCGTCTTGAAACGTCTTGAACAGAAAAACCTAAATGAAATCTGAAAGTGAGAGGATTTTATCATGGCAGATTACGCTCAACCTGAAGTCTTGGTCAGCACCGATTGGGTCGCACAACACCATAATGACCCAGGCATCCGGCTGCTCGAAGTCGATGTCGACACCGCCGCCTATGACGAAGGGCACATCAAAGGGGCAGTGGGACTCAACTGGCAGACCCAACTGTGCGACCAAGTACGGCGGGATATCTTAACCAAAGAGCAATATGAACAACTGTGCAGCGAATGCGGAATACGTAACGGAACCACCGTCATCTTTTATGGTGACAACAACAATTGGTTCGCCACCTATGCGCTCTGGCAGTTCCGATACTATGGTCATGATGAGAGCAAGCTAAAAGTGATGAACGGTGGGCGCACAAAATGGATTGATGAAGGACGCGAGTTGGTGACGGACGCATCTACGCCCGCCGCCACAGTTTACAAGGCTAAGTTCCCGGACGACAACGTGCGGGCAACGAAGGACAACATCCTTCCAACGCTCAATCAGCGGATTATCAACCTCGTTGATGTCCGCTCTCCAGCGGAGTTTACCGGCGAGATTATCGCACCGCCTGGTTTGTCTGAAACCGCCCAGCGTGGCGGACATATCCCAGGCGCAGCAAATATCCCTTGGGCAACTGCGGTGGCAGAAGATGGGACCTTTAAGTCCTACGATGAACTTAAGGAAATTTACGGAGGCGAGGGGGTTGACCCCAGCAAGGAAACAATAGCCTACTGCCGAATCGGAGAACGCTCCTCGCACACTTGGTTCGCACTTAAATATTTGTTAGGCTACGAAAAAGTGCGTAACTACGATGGCAGTTGGACCGAATGGGGCAACTTGATTGGCGCGCCTATCGCCAAACCGTAGATGATGCGCGACGCCCTAATGGGTTGATTGGGGCGTCGCCAAACCTTATCGAAGGTTTGATGCAGGAGTTTTACATGGCTAAGTTTGTTTCGGTCCACATTATAGCCTGCATGACCCGGCAAGATGTGGAGCGTTTGCTTGCGCGATTTGCAACCGAGGAGAGCGACGGGGTAAAGAATCTGCGCGTACAGTGCGATACATTGTCCGGTCGGATGGTCTGCGAATGGGAGGCGCCCGAACGTGATACTCTCGTGAAGTGGCTGAAGAAATGCGATGTGTATTTCCGCGGCGGTAGCGAGTGGCTAATGCGCGTGCAGCTTGAGTCCGCAGAGGGCAAGATAGTAACACTCACGGGAGCGTAGAGTTCTGCATCTTAAGTATAATTCCTATCATGCATCATCTGACACGCCAAGTTGCCTTTGAGGCATCACACTACTATCGCATCCCTGAACTCAGCGAAGCGGAAAATTACACGCTCTTTGGTGCGACTGCAAACCCCAACAGCCACGGGCATAACTATGTGCTTGAAGTGACGGTAAAAGGAGAAGTTGCCCCTGAACATGGGATGGTTGTCAATATCGCAAATCTTGATGGGCTCCTCAAAGAACGTGTCGTCGCGGACTACGATCACAAGCTGATTAACCATCAACATCCCGTCTTCGCAAACAACCCCGGTCTACAACCGACGTGCGAAAATCTGGCGATACAGATATGGCAGACGATTGAGCTGCATTTGAGAGAAGCAATCTTGCATCGAGTCCGGTTATATGAGGATTCGACCGCGTTCGCTGACTATTATGGAGAGGAAAAGATGGTTTTTCACACCAAGGTCTATGAATTCAGTGCATCACATCGTTTGCACAGCCTAGAACTTGGCGATGCGGAAAATCAGCGAATCTTCGGAAAATGCAACAATCCTCATGGGCACGGTCACAATTATGTGTTAGAGGTTATGGTTAAAGGAGAGGTGAATCCAAGGACAGGGATGGTTACGGATTTGGGATTTCTTGATAGGACGATTAAGGAGCAGATTTACGCTCGGTTTGATTTCAAACATCTTAACCTAGATACCACTGAATTTGAGACAATGAACCCGACTTCTGAAAATTTTGTGAAGGTGCTTTGGGATATTCTTGAACTGCATCTAAAGCCGGTCAAACTCTATCGGCTTCGCTTGAGAGAGACGACTAGAAGCTATTTTGATTATTACGGAGAGCAAAGTTTAACCGATGAAAACTTATCAAGAAGCCTCCTCTGAGGACAATACAACCACTCCAAACCCAAAACTTGAGCGCATCTACACTCAACTGCTGGGGCAAATTGGCGAAGACCTTGAGCGGCAAGGGTTACAAAAAACCCCTCAACGTGCAGCGGAAGCGTTTCAGTTCTTGACGCAAGGGTATCACCAAACCATTGACGAAGTGCTGAACGATGCGATCTTCGACGAAGAATATGATGAGATGGTCATCGTCAAGGATATTGAATTTTATAGTGCCTGCGAACATCACCTCCTCCCATTTCTTGGCAAGTGTCATGTTGGCTATATTCCCCAAAAAAAGATTATTGGTCTCAGCAAAATTCCTCGAATCGTAGACATGTTCTCCCGCAGACTACAAGTTCAAGAAAGGCTGACTCGACAGATTGCGTTTGCGTTAGAAGAAGCGCTTCATCCTCTCGGAGTCGCTGTCGTCATAGAAGCTCAACATATGTGCGTGATGTGTCGTGGTGTGCAAAAGCAACACCCGATAATGTTGACCAACATGATGCTCGGCGTCTTCCGAGACGAAGATTCAACTCGCGCGGAGTTCATGAGATGCATCCAGACCTCATAGTGGCTGACTCTTAACAGTTCAGATTAAGAACGGAATGAAGAAAATGCGATGTTGAAGAATAAGGTTGCGATAATCACGGGCGCGTCGCGCGGCGTCGGTAAAGCCACAGCATTAGCTTTTGCGGGTGCAGGTGCAAAGGTTGTTCTTGCCGCACGCACAAAACAAGATTTGGATACTGTCGCAAACCGAATCCACACAGGAAGTGGAGTTGCACGTGTTATACCAACGGATGTAAGGCGAGCCGATGACGTAGTGCGCCTAATTCACGAAACGTTGGAGACCTATCATCAGATTGACATTCTCGTAAACAATGCCGGCATCGGCAGCTTCGGTTTGGCGGTTGATTTCGAGGAGACGAAGTGGGATACGGTTATTGATTCAAACCTCAAGAGCATTTATCTCTGCTCAAAATATGCACTACCGTCAATGCTTGAACGTCAGTCAGGGCAGATTATTAACGTGCTTTCAATTGCCGCGAAAGTTCCGTTCAAGGCATCAAGCGCCTATTGTGCGGCAAAGGCAGGAGCGCTTGCGTTCACAAAAGTCTTATCAGAAGAAGTTCGGAGTCAGAATATCCGAATTACGGCTGTCGTCCCTGGGGCCATTCATACTACATTTTGGAACACAATCGAAGGACACCCTGCATTCGACCTGATGTTAAAACCAGAGCAAGTCGCTGAAACAATCCTCTCCGTCGCCGCTCAACCCCCCGACATGGTACTCGACGAGATTGTCATTACCCCACCGCGTGGAATCCTATAAGGACATAAAACCAAGAAAACCGAATAGAAAATGGGTGAGATGTGGCGAATGCGAATGCGCTCATTCACCTTCCGCGTTTCACACCTCACGCGTGATAAAACTGCCGCACATATTACGGATACGCACGCGCCGGATACTGCGTGCATCAGCATCAGAAATCACAATTTTCAGACTATCTGTTTCAATCTCATCGCCCGGTCTGGGAATTGTGCCTGTCCGTTCAAGGACATAACCTGCAATTGTCTCGTAATCCCCTAATGGAATCGGAACACCAAACTGATCGTGTAAGATACTCACTTCCGCCCTTCCTTCACACTCAAGAATGCGCGGACTGACCAGACGGATATACGAGCCTTCATCAAGTTCATACGAGAATTCCCCAACGATTTCCTCAACCAAATCCTCGACTGTAACCAATCCCACAACGCCGCCGTACTCATCGACGACAAACACCATCGTGTGCCGGCTGCGCTGAATCTCTTTTAGAAGTACACTGGTATTTTTCGATTCGGGGACAACGTGTAAATCCGTGCGGATAAAACGCTGTATTGTTCGCGCATCGCCGTTAGCGTAGATGACGTCGAGCAGGTGAACAATTCCAACGATATTATAAATTTGCCCCTCGTAAACCGGGATGCGAGAGAATCCGGATTCCGATGCTGTCCGCAGGAACGTCTCAATATCTGTATTCTTCTCGACCGCAACAATATCGACGAGAGGAACCATTACCTGCTCAATGGTCTGGCTCTGCAAGTCGAGAACGCTATGAATCATTCGGCGTTGATCCCTTAGGAGTTCACCTGACTGTTCTCCCATTGTTGCCAATAGACGTAATTCATCGCGCCCAGCATCTGGCGAAGTAGATTGACTATTTTTGCCAATAATCTTTACGAGAAAATTTGTCAGGCATGTCACAACATTTACGATAAAGCCTAGGATGAATTCGGAGATTCTTAGCGGATAGGCATAGCGCAGGGCAAGGGCGTCCGCCTTGACACGGAAGATAGTTTTGGGTAGAAGCTCGCCAAAGATTAGCAAGAGCAGTGTTGTGACGGTTGTTGCAACCTGTCCTTGTGTTGTCTCAGACGCATCTAGTAGCACAATCATAAGCAATAACATAAGCTGCGCCGTAACGACGTTCGCCAGATTGGTTCCGACAAGCGTCAGCCCAAGCATCTTTTCAGGTTTGGCGAGAAAATCTCTGATGATTTTCGCCCGCTTGTTGTCTTCTTCAGCAAGCCGATTCATCTTAATCTTATCAACGGAGACTAATGCTGTTTCAGATCCGGAGTAGAAAGCAGATAATATTAGGAAGACAATTAGACCGAAGGCGAGGAAGGCAATCCAAATCAGATTGGCATTTGTGAGTAAGGCGAAGGAATCCGGCGATGGAACCGCACCTATTAGAAAACAGCAAATCATCAATAATATGAGGAATTTCAGATGGCGTACTCTCATTTTATTGTCCTAACGTGACGCTATCCGCGCTTTGAGGAAGATTCATTATCACGGCACCAACGAGATTTCCTACCATTGCAGCAACTTCAAATCGGAGCCCGTGCTCGTCAATCTGAGACTCGCCGACCAATGGGATACGCCCAAACAGTCCCAAGACATAGCCACCGATGGTATCTGCGATTTCCTCATCAATTTTCAGGTTAAACTGCTGATTTATCTGTCTTACGCTGACTCGTCCAAAGACCTCAATCATACTAGGATTGTCAGGGTGCATAATGATTTCAGTATAAGCCAGTGATGTGTCATGTTCGTCAATGATGTCGCCGACGACTTCTTCGATGATATCTTCAATGGTGACGAGACCGGAAATACCACCATACTCATCCAAAAGAATAGCCATTTTTGTTTTTTCATGGGTGAACTGGGATAGGAGATCGGCAATCTTTTTGGTTTCGAGAACAAAGAAAGGGGGATGTACAAGATTCGGTTCAGATTGTGTCCGTCTAAAAGTGTGACGTTTGATAAGAAAATCCTCAATTGTCACGTTTCCAATGCCTGCGTTACGCCATAAGGGAAGATCTTTGACATGGAAAACTCCACAGATATTGTCGATTTGCTTTCGGTAGAGAGGTATACGCGAGAAACCAACTTCCCTTGCCTTATCCAATATTTCGTGGATTGTAGCGGAGGACTTCATCGCGACCATTTCGGTTCGCGGCACCATAATTTCTTTGGCTTCAATCTCACGAAGATCGAGGATGTTGCTTAGGAATTCACGCTCATCTGCTTGCAACGTCTTCTCCTCATGGGTATTAACGATTGCCTTGAAATCTTCAGCAGTGATACGATCCTCTCTGGGAATATGGCTTCCGCCAAACAGTGGGATTAAAAGATTGGTGATACCGCGTAGAACAGTGCGTAAAGGGTAAATTAGCACGGAAAAGATCCAAAGTGGACGTGCTGTGATTTTAGAGAACCCTTCTGCGTATTTGATAGCATACGTTTTGGGAGTAATCTCCCCAAAAATCAGAAGCAGTAATGTAATGAGAACGGTTGCAGTAACAATGGCGGGTCCCGAAGGGCTTTGGGCAGCCTCAGAAGGAGCTTGGTTGAACAGATTGTAAATAAGGGAGGCAGAGATAACCGTAAAAGCAGTGTTAATGAAGGTATTGCCAAGCAGGATGGTGATGAATAATCGGCGAGGATTATCTACGAAATCAACGATCGCAGCGGCGCTTTTTCTCTTTTCGTTGCGGAGACGCTCAATCTGCACCTTGTTCAGGGCACACAGCGCCGTCTCAGAACCGGAGAAAAAACCAGATAAAAATAGGAGCAGCCCCAATCCAAGCAAATGGGGCAAAAGCTGGTCAACTTCCATCTTGTTTGGTGTATGCGTAGGCGAGGCTGATATTCAATCGGAGCCTCCGACCGCCGTTGGTGCGGAACAGCAGTCTCATACTTTTGAGCGCTTCAATTCTGCAGAACCTGAAGCCTCGACATTGTAGCATATTAAGGAACAGAAAATCAAGGAAACTGAAAAACTCAAGAGGTAAAAGATGACAAAACTTAGGACAGATGCAGCGGATTGAAGCGTGTGGAATCGTCGCCATCATCTGCACAAATAACACATCTGAGCTAATCGATCTTTTGACAGAAAAAGTTCGGCAGTTAGTTAAGGTAGTGCAAGTTGCAAAAAACCAATCAACAAATGAGCGGGCATTAAGATGAAACCTTGCGCCTGTCACACTTAGCGGACCGTGCCAATTATTGAACCCGCCTTGAGCATGTCTTCGTTTATTGTTCAATGGCGCAACCCGTTCCAATACGAAACGCTAAAAGCGCGCCAGGCAATAGCCCCTCCGCGATTTAAGGCTTGACAGCCTATTGGTCATGTGCTACGCTTTTTACGGTAGCATGCACCCTTGATACCACTAAGCAGCATTAAGGATTTTGTAGATGCAATTAGACGGATTGGTCTTAGGAAAATATTGGATTGAAACACTGATTAACAGCGGTAGTTTTGCTTCCGTTTTTCGCGCGAAAGAGCAACTCACCAACCGCATTGTCGCTATCAAGACATTGTCCAAATCGTCCTATCCGCCTGGGCGGATGCGCTATCTGCTTACCGAACTGAGCGCGATGGGTTTGAATTGGGGTCATTCGAACATCGTTTCAATTCATACGGTTGAACCCGGAGACGATAATTATATTGCTTATATTATCATGGAGCACATTGATGGGCCAAGTTTGCGACAACTGATGGATGAAAAGCCACTTCCGCCCAATCAAGCAATTCACATTGCATTGGATGTTTGCAGGGGATTGGGTGCAGCACATGAATGTAACATTATTCATCGAGATATTAAGCCGCAAAATATCCTCTTGACTTCCAATCTCACGGCAAAGATTTCCGATTTTGGCGTCGCACGCATTCTTGAAACAGCGAACGAATATGCAGGTACCATCACAGGAACACGCAAGTACATGTCGCCTGAGCAATACGATGGCAGTTATGACCACCGGGCAGATCTCTACTCAACAGGGTTAACGCTCTACGAGATGTTGGCCGGCAGATCTCCTTTTCGAGGTGCAAACCATGATGAGATACAGGCGAAGAAACGGACCGCAGAGTTTGAACTTGCTTGCGTGCCTGAAGATTTTCACGAAATTTTGCGAAAAGCATTGCATCCCGATGTGCAGGGACGTTATCGAACAGCAGCGGAAATGTACGACGACTTGGATGAAATCCGTAGAAAATGGTATTCCGCCGCGGCAAGAGGCGCCATGAACAGTTACTCAAACACAGAAATTTTATCTGCGACGTTATCCAAAAACCGAGAGGATTTAAAGCTCTCTACCGAAGCGGCTGAGAAAATCGAATCAGAAATTCTATACGAGAGACAAGTTGAAGCAGAGGGGCAGAAACGGATTGAGTGTGAAAATGAGGTGGATAAACACTATGAACTAGCGATTGAGAATCTCCGCTCTGATTCCCCACAGAATGCCTTGCACGAGATACAACAAGCGCATCGCCTCTACCAGACGAATGTCAATGCAACGAAGAAAGCAGATTCGATACTTCGCGAGCTGTCGAATCGTATTTCCAACCCCAACACTCCCGCAACAGCAAGGGATTTAATCAACTCCATCAATGAATTGCCCGCCAACGAGACCTTGGAACTGAAGGAATGGTTTTACAATCAATTCCCGTCCAGCGAGTCAGATTACTCTTCGTCGATCGATTCTCAATTCACAGGTAGTAAACTTCCACTGCTTCCGGCAGGTCGCATTGCCCTAGGACAAGATTCGTCGCCTGAATATATTTTGAAAGGGCTACATGAGGAAATACGAAACCCTCACGAACTCGAGGCGTCTCAGATATGTCAATCGGCTGAAGAGTATGCTCTGCAGGGAAAAGCGAGGCGCTCTAAAGCAGAATTTAAAAAACTCGGTGAATTTTATCGGAAACAAGCCGATCAGTTTATCGCATCAAAGGCTTGGGAATCAGGCGCAGAATGCTATGTGCGTTCTCGACTCGCTTACATAGCAGCAGGACGCTCTGGTAATGCGAAACAAAGCGCCGTAGAAGCCGGCATACACTATGCGAAGTCAGCCGCTCTACCTGAAAGAGGACAGAACTGGGCTGAAGCTGGCAGATTGTATGTACTTTCAGCTGAACAGTATGAATACGCGGAGCAATCTGAACCGGCTGATGAATGCCGGATGCGTGCAACAGTCTGCTATTTCAACGTCGCTGAAGACACGCGCGCGGCTGGAAAACTAGAACAGGCTTACGATTTTTGTGACAAAACCTTGATGATTGCAGAAGAGATGCACAGACCTTCTAACGCAGCAACCGGCGCTGGAAAACTAATCAAGGAGATTGAAGGACTTTTTTCGCGGTAACCCCACCTATAAATCTGCCCAGCAGAACTCGTGGGGAACAAACCATCCTCTATGCTCAAATCGAATGTAAAGTGCTCACAATACTTTTCAATGGGCAGATTTAGAGAGAAAATATCTATCAATTATTGTAATCTTGCCAGTCAGGAGGAATTGGGGAATAATGGGCGCAAATCATATTAAATCTACTTTACACAAGGGAGAAGTTTTAATCGGAACCTTTGTAATGGAATTCTCAGTGGGCTCAATCGCAACCCTCTTGGCAAGCGCTGGCGCGGATTTTATCGTTGTGTGTATGGAACACACCACCTTTACGATAGAAACCGTTGGGCGCATTATCAGGGCTGCTAGAGGATCTAATCTGCCTAGCATTGTACGACCACCAGTTCTTGAGCGGCATTTTATCTCTCGAGCCCTGGACGCGGGCGCTTCAGGGTTGATGATACCACGCGTCGAATCCCGCAGCGATGTTGAAAAAACCTCCACATGGGCAAAATATGCGCCCGAAGGCGATCGAGGCGTCGCATTCGGCATCGCTCATACCGATTATGGTGATTTTCGTAAGTTAGATGGTGTCAAATACACTAAGCAGGCAAATGAGGAGATATTGATCGTCGGGCAGATTGAAACCGCAAAAGCGGTAGAAAATCTTGATGAAATCCTCGCTAGCGGCGGATTAGATGCCATCTTCATCGGACCCTACGATTTATCAACATCACTGGGAATATCGGGACAGCTTGATCATCCATTAGTCGTCGCCAGCATTGAGGAAGTCATCGCCAAAGCGAAAGCCTATGATATTATTCTAGGGAGCTACGTGAACGATTTTGAGAGCGGAAAACGCTGGGCTGATGCGGGCGTCCAATTGATTGCTTGTGGCAACGACGCTTTTTTGCTGACCTGCAGATTTGCAGAAGAGCATCAGAAATTTAAGGATTACTCAGGTAGGAATCGGGGCATCAATGCACCGGTGAATGGCTGAATCGGACACTGCCCACATTGCACACAAGGTCATGAAGCGATAGAGCACATTTGAAGGAGCAATATCATCACAGCATCCGATCTCCTAGCGAAAGTTAAGGCGGGCGAGTCCGTTCCATGTGATACATGTCACGGAAGCATTCCGGCGGATGACATTAAAAGGATTGCTTTTAAGTTAGGCAAGCTCGCGCCGCGAATGGAGAGCGCGCGGGTTGGATCGGTTGTCTGCGTCCAGTGTCAGCACAATGACCCAAACATGGTGGTTGAACCCCGAGGGCCAGATGTCAAGTTCGTAAGAGGCGATTAAAGTAGGGTTGAGTTAGGGAGCATCTGCACCGAGGAGTTCCTTATCTATCAACTCAAAAGTGAAAGATCTGAGCAGGTATATCAGTTCCTGATTTACGATTACTGGAATCATCTGATTGTATTGATATTTGACGATACCGACATTGGGAACGACCCAGTATTTTGCCGGCTCATATCTGGCAGTTTCCAGTTGAGACGGATCAGTCGTAGATAGTTTAACAGCCTTTTCCCCCGACAAACCCACAATCTCCTCTTCAACCAGGTACGCATCGTAGTCGCCGTCGGAAACCTTCACGGGAACATCTTCATCAAGAACACGACGGATAACGTGGACGGTCGGTTCAGTCGTTTTCTCAAGCACAGTCCACGCTTTGCCTTTCGTCAAAGGAAAATCCCAGAGTCGGTACGGGGTAAAGTGTTTCAGATGGAGGACCCTTGAAGGAGTGATGACATCATATGCGGATTCGATTTGAGCCTGTGACGTTTTCAGAATATAAGTCGCAAAGACAAAGTTTGGTTCTTCAATCCGTATGCTGGACTGAAAAAAGTAGACAGCGTTTGCAGAAAGGTGATCGATAGCTTTTCGGCTGACGCTGTCAGGGTCTCCGGGGATTCCTATTTCGCTGATAGTCACCTGCCGATGGGTCAATCCTCCAACTTCTCGGGTGTTCTCAATCCTCAAAGTAAATTCCTCACCGTTATCCAAATTCACATAACTCCAGGCAGAGCCGTTATTCGTGGGAAAATCCACGGCGTGCAGACCTTCACTGGAAGGCAGAGAATCGTCCACATCTCCGTGCGGATCTATCAATCCTTCCTCGCCGCAACTCTGAGTGAATAGCAGCAAGAAACCAAGCAGCGCCACCCAGCGCAATGGAACGAGAAGTGTAGTCGCAAATTTTGTCATCTACAAGATCCCCTTCGTTTTAACAAGACCAACCCCCGACGATCGCGATTGCTACTACTTTAGGATGACCATTTTCTGCGTATCAACAGAATCGCCAGTCCTTAAGCTGTAGAAATAGATACTACTCGCAGCACGCTCGCCTGTATTGGTGCGTCCATCCCAATAGGCTGCCTCTCGTTGCTTGATATACCGTCCTCGTGCTTTCACACCGAGATTTAAATTACGAACCAACTGACCAGTAATATCGTAGATTTCAATCGAAACGGATGTATCCTCTGCCAATTCGTAAGGTATCCAAACATCGGGATTGAAAGGGTTAGGGTAACTTTGGAGCAAGCGGGTATGTAACGGCGGCGCAGCAGTGGTGTTCGGCGGAGTGAAAGTGGGTGTTATACCCTGTGCATTAATGCTCGGCGTTCCCATGAGACCGATAGCATTGACTGGAACTACAGCGTAATAATAGCGCGTATTCTGCGGATCGAAACGAGAATCTTCGACATCAATGTCTTGAAATATGGTTACGTCTTCAAAACTGGTTTCGGTCGCATTGACACGCCCGACAATATTTATATCGCCTTCAGAGATGCCGTCGCCATCTCGATCCGCGGCAACTAAGACCTCCGCCGCATTCTGGAACGGCTGTGGGCTATCAGTGCTATGTATTGATGTATACCGTTTTCGAACAATGACGACCTCTCGAATATTGGTCAGATTTTCAAGCGTCCATTGAACTAACACGCCACCGTCGCTTGTTTGTGACACAGTGGGGGCAGATAGGTCACCAGAGGGCGGACGACCTGCCATATAGCTCACCGATCCGCCAAAGGATGCGGAAACAAAACGTCCTGATACAGACTGTCCCCCCGGAACAACGACGTGTTCAACATCTGGACGTACATTGATCATGATTAACGTAATCTTTTTAATCTCTCCCCCAAAATCTTTGAACGTGATTTGGGCTTCCTGGGAACGATGATAGGTCAATGCCTCTCTAACTTCTGTTGTTCCATCCCGCTTTTCAATGACAAACTTCGCACCCCAGCCGCGCAACCCAGTGCCTTCGTGCCGATCCAACTCCCGTTGAATAGCGTCTCGATCCCCCGCAGAAAGCTCGTTCATGTCGACTGGGGCGAGATCCGCACCATTAACCTTAATTGCAATTTCGTCCATGACGCCATCGGGTTCGAAAACGATGTATCGGGCTGAGAAGGGCTCGGGCATCGATTCTGAATCGAAGTCTATACGAACGGGGTAGCTCTGATGTACATCGCTGGGATGGATAGCAACGGGAGGGAACCGATGACCGTTGAAATAGTGCTTCCCATCATCCCGATTGTGCGTGAAGTAGTTCCATTCGGTGAACGTCTTAAATGCTTCAACAAGCGATGTGCCGTGATTCCTGAAGACGCCTTCGAAGTTGCCATACTCGCGGTATGAGCCTTCGGTGGCGCCACCGTAAAATTGCCGGACTATATCGACGCCGAACCGCTCTGCCATGTAAAATACAAAAATCACAGACCCGTATTCATGGTCGCCGACACGATTTCTGAGGGCAATGTCCGGTTGAAGAAACCAACGGCGCAGTTGCCCAGAATAGTAGTTGTAAGAGTCAGTCTCGCCAATTTCGTCAGGATCCGGGATGTCGTCAAGATCGTCAATCAACCCGCCGTCGTATACCTTAGATTCTGACCATGTCGCTGACGCCTCCATGAACCATGTCGGCATCAGCGCGTTGTAGGCATACTGCACACCGTGAAAAAACTCATGTGCGCACGTCGTTTCAATAAACCGAACGGCTTCCGACTTTCCGAAATAGAGGTGCATGCGTGAGTTGATTGCGAACCATGGGGCGGTGGTTACGACCGTCGACAATACACGCCCATAGCTGCTACTGCTTACTGTCACACCGAGCGCACCGAATGTAAACAGGTATACGTCGTATTTATGATTGCCGCCATTTTGCTTAACCCAAAAGTCATCAAGCGGTGGCTTATATCCCATTAATTCTATCTGGACATGAAATGAGCGTTCGAGCGCATCTGCACAGATATCGACATAATCGGGAACACCGTTCATCGGCTGGAAATCGTCGGGCGGTGACGCATGGTGTCCAACCGTGGTGTAGTGGAGTCGAAAGTGCGGCGTGTCAAACTTTTTGGGGAGATAGACAGATCCAAAGAGGCTTCCGGGTAAACCAGGTCTAAGGAAAATGCCCTGAAATTCTCTTTGATAGATTGCTGGAAGGTTATGCCAATTTGCAGCAAGAATATTTAAGCTGTCGGTGAAGCACTCTTCGAGTTCGGTGGGCGTGTAGCTCGTTTTGAGGTTAATATACTTTCGAGCGTCTCGAATTGCGCTGTACAACTCCGGATCGGGAGGGAGCGCGTATACAGATAACACTGTGAATCCAAAAATTCCAATGATCAATAAAACCAGAACGCGCAATGTCATCTTGTTCACACTATCTTCTCTAAGGAAGAATGTTTGTCTAACCAATTCTTGAGCTATTGAAGTTAAACTTCAAATAGTTACACAGACTCAAGTAATCATGCCTTCCCAGGGACTTGATGCAGTCGCATAGAGCTTTCTTGGAATGCGTCCAGCTAAAAACGCTAGACGTCCAGCTTCAATCGCTTTTCTCATAGCTTCTGCCATCAAGACGGGCTGGCGCGCCTTAGCAACCGCGGTATTGAGCAAAACACCATCGCATCCGAGCTCCATTGCAACGGTTGCATCCGAGGCGGTTCCCACGCCGGCATCGACGATGAGGGGAAGACTAACCCTGTCGCGGATAATCTGGATGTTGTAGGGGTTGCGAATCCCCATTCCTGAACCGATAGGCGCCCCCAAAGGCATAACAGCCGCACATCCCAGGTCCTCCAGTTTCTTGCAGGTTATTGGATCGTCGTTACAGTATGGGAGCACAGTGAATCCGTCTTTGACCAACGTTGCCGCTGCGGATAGCAATTGTTCAACATCGGGAAACAGCGTCTGATCGTCCCCGATGACTTCCAGCTTGATGAGAGTCGTTTCGAGTGCTTCCCTTGCCAATTGAGCTGTCAGTATCGCCTCTTTTGCTGTATAACAGCCCGCAGTGTTCGGCAAGATGGTGTATCCGCACTCGTGAAGCATATTAAACAGATTCTCTTCGGCGCCTGAAAACTTCACCCGCCGGAGGGCAACTGTGACCATTTCTACACCGGCTATTTCAAGCGCGCGAAACATCACATCGAAATTTGGGTAACCCGAAGTCCCCATGATTAATCGGGATTGATAAACGGTGTCGCCAATTTTGAGTCCATTCATCTTTTCCATCTTGTACAAAATCCCTAAGCGCATTCACGCAAAAAATAGATAACACCTTTTCAGATAGCGGGCAACCTCCACAAGTCTGTCAAAGCAGACCACGATCGGATACAATCAAACAAACTGATAAAAGAGGGTAGCGTTTCGGCATCAAATGGTTAGAAGATGCCTCGAAAAGAGATTGTACCAATTGCGAGGATAACTGCAATCGCTCCCGCCACCAAATTAAAAACACAGGAAATCATATTTGTAGGTACGGACGAAATGCGGAAATACTCGTTCATCTCATTGACAACTTCTCTGAGCACAGGTTGGTGCGCGCGTTGTTTAACCTTGATAATGCCCGTTCCCCTCCACGACTGAACAGACACTTGCAGGTCGGCTTCAACAGATGTGAGCCGTATTACGGAGAGACTCTCTTCGTAGGAGAACTCTAGTTTCTGGAGAGCCGCTAGCAGCGCCTCACGAAACGATGTATCTGTAACGCCGTACGCCGTGTATCCCCTGAGTAGAAACCACCTCCTCAACAGAAGAAGCCCAAGAATAAGAGGGATTACCCAATTTGTAGCATTGAAACTTCTGGGGAACGATAACGAGAAGTTCAGTAGGATTATCGGAATGAAAACAACGAACATAATCGACAGCCACCATCTATTTGAGATCAAGAAAGGCCGCTTTGTTAAGACAGCCCGAAGCCCAATGGCCAATGGCCAATGGCCAAGAAGTAGACTGCCATAAGTCCAAACATAATTGGAAATACAATTGAAATCATAATCACGTGGATATCAAGTTCCATGTAGTTTCTTCTTCCCCCCTAAACGCAAAAAATTGTCTTCAAATCGGTAGCGTATCGGCACCAAATGGTTAGAAGTTGCGTCGAAAAGAGATTATACCAACTGAATCATGCCAATAGCCAGGATAACTGCAATCGCTCCCGCCACCAAATTAAAAACACAGGAAATCATATTTGTAGGTACGGACGAAATGCGGAAATACTCGTTCATCTCATTGACAACTTCTTTCAGCACAGGTTGGTGCGCGCGCTGTTTAACCTTGATAATGCCCGTTCCCATCCGCGACTGAACAGACACTTGCAGGTCGGCTTCAACAGATGTAAGCCGTATTACGGAGAGACTCCCTTCGTAGGAGAACTCTAGTTTTTGGAGAGCCGCTAGTAGTGCCTCACGAAACGATGTATCTGTAACGGCGTACGCAACGGCGTACGCGGTGTAACCCTTTAGTTGATACCACCCCATCAGCAGAAGAAGCCCAAGAGGAGGGATTACCCAATTTATGGGGTTGAAACTGCTTGGTAACGATAACGAGAAGTTCAGTAGGATTGTTGGAATCAATACAACGTACCAAATCGACAGCCATTTATTTGAAATTAAGAAAGGCCGCTTTGTCAAGACAGCCCGAAGCCCAATGGCCAAGAAGTAGATTGCCATGAGTCCAAGCAGAATTGGAAACATCAGGTCGTAGAATTCAAGTTACATGTTCTTTCTCATCCTCTCTCCTAAACGCCAAACACAATGACAGAACGGAAGCGTTTCGGTATCACATGGTTAGAAGATGCTTCGAAAAGAGTTCATACCAATTGCGAGGATAACTACAATCGCTCCCATCACCAAATTACAAACACAGGAAATCACATTTGTAGGTGCGGACGAAATGCGGAAATACTCGTTCATCTCATTGACAACTTCTTTCAGCACAGGTTGGTGCGCGCGCTGTTTAACCTTGATAATGCCCGTTCCCATCCACGACTGAACAGACACTTGCAGGTCGGTTTCAACAGATGTAAGCCGTATTACGGAGAGACTCTCTTCGTAGGGCAACTGTAGTTTCTGGAGAGCCGCTAGTAGTGCGTCACGAAACGATGTATCTGTAACGCCGTACGCCGTGTATCCCCTGAGTTGAAACCATCTCCTCAACAGAAGAAGCCCAAGTAGAAGAGGGATTACCCAATTCATAGCATTGACACTTCCGGGGCTTGACAACGAGAAGCTCAATAAGATTATTGGAATGAAAACAACGAACATAATCGACAGCCACCATCTATTTGAGATTAAGAAAGGTCGCTTGGTCAGAATACCCCGAAGCCCAATGGTCAAGAAGAATATTGCCATAATTCCAAGCAGTATTGGAAACATCAGGTCGTAGAAATCTAGTTGCATGTTCTTTCTTATCCTCTCTCCAAAACGCCAAACACAATGAAAGAACGGAAGCGTTTCGGCATCAAATAGTCAGAAATTGCTTCGAAGGAAGAACATGCCAATTGCAAAGATTACCGTGATCGCTCCCATAACCAAACTAAAAACACAGGAAATCATATTTGTAGGTACAGACGAGTTGCGAAAGTACTCGTTCATCGCATGGACAACCTGTCTGAGCACAGAATGATATCCACGCTGTTTGACCTTGATAACGCCCGTTCCCACCGACGATTGAACAGCTACTTGCAAGTCCGCATTGATAGATGTGAGCCGTATTAAGGAGAGGCTCTCTTCGTAGGGCAACTGTAGTTTCTGGAGAGCTACTAGCAGCGCCTCACGAAACGATGTATCTGTAACTGCCCACACCATGTAACCTTTTAGTTGGTAGCACACCATTAGAAGAATAACCCCAAATATAAGCGGGATTACCCAAGTTATGACATTGAAACCGCTGGGTAGCGATGACAACGACAGTGGCAATAAGATTATCGGAATGAAAACAACGAACATAAGGGAAAGCCACCATCTATTTGAAATCAAGAAAGGCCGCTTTGTCAAGATGCCCCGAAGCCCAATGGTCAAGAAAAAGATTGCCATAAGTCCAAGCGGAACAGGCAACATAATTGAAATCATCAGGTCGTAATATTCAGGCTTCATGTTCTTTTCCTCCTTGCAACCAAATACAGTTGCGACGGGGGGTTCCGATAAAGGTTTCCAACGCCCGTCCATCAATCGGAACGGCGGGTTAGATGCTTCGCGTCATCCATTACTTTTAATACGAATCGCAAAGCTTCATTCACAGCTTCGTCATTGGGAAAAGCGGCGGCAACATCTGGAGCGAGACGGACAATGTTTGTACCGGCGGCATATTGCTGAGCATATTTCCCACGAATCCCATCTTTCAACAATGTTTCGTCGTACTCGGTACGTAATTCGTCATTAGGTGCGGTTATGTCAGCCATTTTCGTATATTCTCCTTTCTTGACGCTTGGCTTCGCGGGCACTGATGATTCGGATTCGTTGTGTGCGATCTGCGTGGGAGATAATGAGCAAGCGTTTTCGCGTTGACTCACCAATCGTAATATATCGGGATTCATCATCCGAATGATCCGGGTCCGGAAATGTAAGTGACAATGGGTCGCCAAATGCAGTTGGCGCTTCATGAAAAGACACATTATGCTTAGCGAGATTACTTACTGCTTTGTTAGGATGCCACTCAAATTCTATGTTTACGACTCAGAAAACTCGCTGTCAACCGTGGCTACTTGTTAAACGCGTACCCTCTTCCCAGGGTGGGCAGAGATGTACGCAGGGATTTTATTAGTCGTAACCAATTTGCGTAAGCGCTCAATAAGAATGACATTTACTAGTGTTTCATATTGGTACACCTTGGACATGGGAACGCTGCATGAGTTCTTCGACAACCTTAAGACAGCGTTGAAGTACCATTTCGGATTACCTATAATTTTTTCATAACTGTCAAGCCATCACTCCCATCAGGGTTCAGTACAAGTGTATCCTCTGTCCGCTCCCATGTGCCTGCTTCCACCTCATCAAATGTTTCGGTTGTGTAAGCGGAACTAACCAGAGAATAGCTGCCCGGTATCTGATCCATGCCGACAAGCACGCCCCGAGTATCCTCCACTTGTAGCTGCAGCCGAATGACAATTTCTATTGTCATGATTCCATCCCCATGAAACGAGTAAGAGATGGAGCCATCATAACCAGTAACACCTTCCCCAGACCAAAACGCTTGTATAGCCTTTTCTCGAAGATCTCCCTCCACAACCGAACCGTCAGCGTCGAGAAAAGTCCAGTCCTCATCGTCATAATCATCGTATTCGGCAAGAGCCTCTAGCGCACTCAGTCCCTGATAGCTTTCAATTACCCATGTGCCAATCCACTCATTATCTTCAGGCTCAATCGGTTCAGGATCTATAACTTCAGTAATCAACGCCTCAAAATTATCGCAGCCGATGACTCCGATAATTCCACAAATACCTAAAACCCCCAAAAACGAATTCATAACTATTTGTCTAAACATTTTTATGTCCTCTTCTTCGTAGTATATTTGGTTGGTTTATTTTTAGAGTAAGTGCAAAACACACACTACGGATAGTTAGCACCAGTTTGCTGTCCGTCCATAAAGACGATAGCGATTGAACCCTTAACGGTGAGCTAAATGTAGCGGAGTGGTGGCTCAAAGTGCAGTTCCAGCGCTTCTCCTAGATTGACCAATGCCTCTTCTTCGCTTTCACCTTGACTCGCAACATCAACCTCTAAACATTGAGCAATAAACCAGTCATCTTCTCGCCATATACTCGCCGTAAACGTGTGAGTCTTCATGCTCCACTCGATTTCTCTGCTCATAAAAAAGCACTACGCTTCAGATTCGTCAATCCGATTATAGATGTCGGTGCCCATGTTGACCAATTTCTCGCGAATCTCGCGCCAATCTTCCCGATCTTTCTTACCCTTTTCAAGGACAGGAAATACAATTGATGGGTAGTTGTTGGGTGTCTCTTCTGGTTGGCAATCGTATTCCAATTCCTGAAATAGCTGCACAAACTCGTCCCGTCGTCCCAGCCCATTCTCCTCCTTGAATAACAGTTGAACATCGCAGCGGTGATTGAGTAGGCGGAGAATTAGTTGCACGCTTCTGACTCTTTTTGACACACGAGCCTCGGTCCTCCGAGGTACGGGTTTTCCAGCAAATAGCCCATCCCCGGCTCGAATCGGTTCCCAGAATTCGCTGTGTTCAATGCTGGCTTGTCTCTCGGCTTGGATATCTACCGACGGTTTAACAACGTGGTGAAAGGAAAGTTCATGGTGTTCATTTGCTTGTGCTTCAATGAGATACCATCCGATTTCGCTCTCTTCATTGCGAAGACTGCATGTATCCATCATAAGCTGTTCAAAACTCTCAGCGACTAACGCAGCAACTGTAGCCTCTCTTAATCGAGCGTAGGCTTCAAGTCGTCCCCAGTGATCCCAATCTGCCTTGCCGAATTGGTTTTCGACAACGAGGATGCCATCCTCGCCGTCAGCGACAATATCCGCCACGCGCGTGCCAATCCTGGATTCTGTCTCCACCTCTTCAAAATTGCCGACGCTAAGAGCGTGGAGCGTAGTGGCAAGATCTTCCGAGAAATCTTCTTCCTGGTCGTAAACTTCTGAGAGCGGTATTGACTGTTGAAGGTTCATTTGATTATGATTCTTCTATTGGGGATGTTCCGGTTGAAACCACCGGGGAAATGTTAAAATCTAAGTCAAGCGACTTGTTCACATCAAAAATCCAGACTCACACCCATCATGACCAAGCGTGGAGCACTCCAGGAGAGCGGACTCGAATGTTTCTTAGCGTTGAGCGGTAGACCGTACCGGTCATACGTGACCGGATCAATCAAATCATCCAAATTTTTCGTGTTGAAGATGTTCCGAATATCCGCAAAGAAAGTGTACGCCATCCCAGCACGTGCGATTCGCTTGCTAAGAAGTAGGTCAACATTGTACGTTGGCGGGTACCGCTTCGAGTTCACGTCAGGTTTGACCGGCGCGTTAGGATTTGGTGTGTAAGGCAAGCCGCTAGCGTACCTGCCAATCAAATTAACCGCAGCATTGAGCGGCAATTGAATCCCCAGCGTTCCGGACACAATGTGCCTTTGATCCCAGTCTAAGGGATGACTTTCAGTCACTTCAGGCTGTTGGTAATAATAGGTCAGGTAGCCCAGAGATCGACTGGAACCTTTCCCCTTCGCGACGGAATACGTATAGCTGAACATCCCGGAAACTCGACTCTGCCCCGTGCCCCATTTGCGAGCTGTGAACTCAAATCCTTGAACCCTTCCGTAAATGTCATTGATGAAATAACTGTAATCGTTGATAATATCGACATGCACACTACTCACAAGGTCGTCGATATCCTTCGTGAACCCAGTCAGGTCAACGGTTAAGTCGTCGGTAAGTTGCTGCGCCACTCCGACTTCGTAGGCGATTGTTTTCTCAGGTTCGAGGTCGGGATTCCCTTTTCTGCGAATGGCGCCCCGCATATCAAAGTAAAGATTTTCGTAGAGATCGTCGCCCTGCGGAATCTGGTAGTAATGCCCGTACGAAAAGTGAAACTTCGCCCGATCTGTAATCGGAAACGAAATGCCGAGGCGTGGGGCAAGCATCTGTTTGACCGAAGGCTCAACCGGATCCTTGATGATGGGTAACCCAACTTTGTAGTCATCATAATCTAACTCGATTGTTCCATCAGGGTTGAGCATAAGCGGATCTTTAGGATCATCGGGGAGGTCGCCCTCCGGATTATACCGCTCATACCGCAATCCTGCATTGACAATCATTCCGGCATACTCCATCTTGTCTTGTACATACAAGCTGATAGTGCTAGGCGCTACATCATAGAACTCCAAGTAGAGGTTTGAACTCCCATAATTTTGGGTGCCGAGATTGTAGAGATCGTGTGACGTAAATCCAAGCCCTGTCTGGATCTGGTGATTTGCCGTAACTTGGCTGGCAAAATCCGCTTTCAGTATTGATGTCGTCGAATCGCGGGTGGTCCAGACGTCGTAATCTCCAGCAATAAAGTAGTTTGTATCGTTGTACGCCTGCGGGGTCGGGTTTCTAATTCTTCCCTCTTCCTCATTTTCTTCAACAGATTTTTCGAGGTCCCAAGCGTTTTCATCAAACGTTTTATCCAGCGGATTCCATAATTTCCCTGGTTGATGGCTCTCATAGGAACGGTGAAATTGCCCAACTGTCAGCGTGTAGAAGGTGCCTGAGTTAAGATTGTGTGAAAGTTGCAGCGACATGCTCCGCCCATCCCGGTTCGTCACCGGAATCGCGCTGGGTAAAAAACGCAGGGAACCGCCATAGGAGTCGGCTTCCCGCTGATCGAACAGCCCACTTGCAGTGAGTTTGATCTCAGGTGTTACTTCAAACTTGAGCTTGCCCTGAAGCGTGTATCCTCTCGCGCTATTATTGGGCAGGTAGCTTTCATCTCGCCGCAACTGGCTGGAGGCGGAAAATGTCAAGCGATTGCCCCATATAGGTCCGCTGAGTGCGAATTCCCCAATATGGCTGGGCCGTAGTTCATAATTCTTAGTATCGTTGAACAACCCGCTGTACTGGTCCAAATCCACGGTGTAGCCGTCTAAAAGCGTCACCTGTTTTTTCTCATAGTCAATAACGGTACCATCGGCGTCCTGATAAGGTTGGCGTGCCGTAATGACCTCGCCCGTATCGGGGTTTACCTTGGGTTCGCCTGATTCCGAATCAATAACAGGAAGGAGCGGGTTTCCCGTCCTGTCTGCGTACACCCCTGGGAAAATCTCAGTGAATTCTACCTGTGCATCGCCCTCTCGCGCTGCCAACTCGGAAACGGTAATGTCTTCCCCGCGATAGGGCGTTTGATAATCGTAGGGTTTTCCGAGGAAGATTCCTCTGAAAGGTTCAAGTGCCACTGGTCGGAAGCCGCTATCCGGATCGAGCCAAGGACCGTATAACGGGTCGCCGTGGTGCTCACCCCACTGCCCAATGCGATACCGGATTCGACCAGAAAATTCTTGGGTGCCAGCTTTCGTGATGAGATTAATCACGCCGGATTGCGCGTCGCCGTGTTCCGCATTGAATCCGCCCGTGATGACTTCCATCTGTTCAATCGAATTCGCGTTGACCTGTACACCCAAGCCTCTGCCAATAGGATCATTAATCGGGATGCCGTCAATTAGATATTTAATCTCCATCGAACGCCCCCCGCGAATATGGATCGAGCCGGTTGCGTTATCGACCGCGACGCCAGCCTGCGTTTCGAGAATCCCATTCACGGTGTCACGGGGCATGGCAGCAATCTCGTCCGCTTCAATAATCCTTGTGCTTTGCGTAACATCCCGCTTTATCAGCGGTTTGGTTGCTGTAACCTCTATTTCTTCGAGGGTGATAACCTCAGCAGCATCCAGCGCGAAGTTTAAGGTTGTGGTGAGTCCGGCGAACACCTTCGCGCCTACCACAGTCTTCGAAGCGTAGCCAGTGAGTTCGGCTTTTACATCATAACCGCCCGGCGGGATGTTTGTCATGACATAATAGCCGTCGTCATTTGTTGTCGCGGTGCTGCTTGTCCCGACAATTGTTAACGCGGCATTCGCAAGCGGTGCACTCGTCGCTTCATCGGTGATTACACCCGAAATCTTACCGATGATGGCGGCGGAGGCATTACGCATGCTTACTCCAAACATTAGCACCGCTGCGATAAGTATCCAGAAGCAAGGTGCTGTTTTTTTCATTGACATCTCTCCTGAAAATCAAGCATTGTGAGTCTTGACAATAGTCTCGCTAATGGCGTCATGTTTTGTAAAACGGTCACTCGCCAGATGATTTTTCGCTATTCTTAAACTTGTAATACCTCGACTCTGCAACTCCGCTCCTTCGGTCAATTTCAGGTGAAATTATAACACATTTCTAGGCAATACGTCGTGCTTAACTTGGATTTTCAGCGCTTGATCCAACTACTCAGCACGTCTCATAAGAACTATCGTTCCGGTTGACCCAGTTGACCTTAGGGTGAGCATATCTCCGGATAAACTCCAAGTGGTTTCTTCAATGGAAATTGAGCTTTGCTCTCCTGTGTAGTTTAGTGAATCCCAGACGTCTTTAGGTTCGAGTATTACCTTTTTTTCTTCTGCAACGAATGACAGCGTTGAACCTGACAGAGTATATTTCCCGTTAGTGATGAAAATCTGCCTGAGCGTGACGAGAACACCATCACTTTTAGTGACTGTCGATTCAAATCCTAGATTGAGAGAATACGAACCATCGGCGGCAATAACAACCTCATTCTCGGTAATCTTGGTCTCTAGTCCTTGTATTTGCCCTTCGGTTCCAAAACCAAAGGCAAACGACAAAGCAAAAGTAAGTAAGCTAGCAACTGAGCTAAGGGGTTGATCGTCAATTGATACTATCTCCCACGAACCAACCAGTGTCGGCTCGTCTTCGTCACTGCTACCGCAACCCATCACAACCAGTAGAATTAGTACAAACACGGGAAATTTTCTCATCATATCTCTATATTCTCCATACTTGTAATCAGGCAAGTTAGTTCAACCCCCGGTTTTTTTGTCCCCTCTCAATGTGCAATACTCCACATCATATAGGGCTTGCGATTACCCGCGTCTGAATCAACTCGTGGGCGTCAATCACGACACGCCGGATGTTTCTAGTCAACCAACTTTATTGAGTTCGTCAAAAGACAAATCTCAAGAAGGGCATGTCCTTCCTAGTACAGCATCAGATAAGTATCGACAATATCTGTAGGATCAACTGAGCGAATAGCGAAGGCGATAGTAAACCCGCACGATAGTCCTGCTTAGTTTCCTAGACCCGATTATCGGGACAGGGATGCCCCTCCTACAGCGGAATAATACAACCGATTCATGTTTTTCTGACAGTGTAGTAGATAATTCGTCTCGAATCAACGGGTTTCTTGTCGAAGCCCGATCCAGAGACAGACCGTCATTCCCAATAGGACGATGGCGAACGGGGCGCCGGTTGCGAGCGAGGCTGCCTGCAACGACTTCAGACCTCCACCAAGTAGCAATGCGATGGCAACCAACCCCTCAATCGTACACCAGAAAACGCGTTGAGACACCGGCGCATCCATTTTTCCGCCGGCTGCTATGGTGTCAATGATGAGCGAGCCTGAGTCTGATGAGGTAACGAAAAAGATAATTGTCAGAAGCATTGCGACGGAGGAAAGCAGCACTGTCCACGGCAGTTCATCAAACATCTTGAACAGTGCGATTTCCAGTTTCCAAGCGTCAACGTTCTCAGTCACGCCGGTATAGCCGTCAACGATATGCTGGTGGAGCGCAGTGCCGCCGAATGCGCCAAACCACAGTAAACATAGCAGCGTCGGCAGGAGTAGCACGAAGATTACGAATTGGCGTACCGTACGCCCCTTTGAAATGCGGGCAATGAAGGTGCCAACGAACGGCGCCCAAGCTATCCACCACGCCCAGTAGAACGTGGTCCAGTCGTGAAAGAAGCCGGTATCCTCGCGCCCGATCCAATTGCTGAGTGGCACAATCTTGACAACATAGCCAACAAGCCCATTGAACATACTCCGGAAAATGTAGAGCGTAGGACCGAGAATGATAACAGCCAAAAGCAGCAGAAACGCGAGGATAATGTTGAACTGGCTAAGACGCTTGATACCGACATTAATTCCCGTCATCACCGATGCCAGCGCGATACCCGTAATCACCACAATCAACACTACCATCGTGGTATTGTTTGCGGGAACATCAAACAGGTAGTTCATGCCGGATGTGACCTGTTTCACTCCCAATCCGAGCGAGGTCGCTAGCCCGAACAGGCCTGCGAATATGGCGAACGTATCAATGATATGGCCAGGCCAGCCCCAGATACGGTCACCGAGCAGCGGATAGAACGCCGATCGGATGGTGAGAGGAAGTCCCCGGTTGAAAGCGAAGTATCCGAGCGAAAGTCCGACGACGCCGTAGATTGCCCAGCCTTGAATTCCCCAGTGAAAAACCGTCGCCGATATGCCGGTGACAGCGGCTTCCGCCGACCCAGGGGTAATACCGAGCGGGGGCTTCTTCAGGTAGTACATCGGCTCCGCCACGCCGAAAAACAGCAGACCGATGCCTACGCCTGCCGCGAATAGCATGGAAATCCAGGTCAAATAGGAGTATTCCGGTTTCGCATCTGCTCCCCCGAGGCGCACCTTGCCGAGTGGAGAGAGCGCCACAACCAGACAAAACAGAGTGACAACATTGGCTGTGATCATGAACAACCAATCAAGGTTCGTCGTGAGCCAGACGCGGACATCTACAAACAGTTTTGTCGCGCCTTCCTGAAACACGAGTGCCCCAATGACAAAGGCGAGGATGGCGATTGCGGAAATTACGAAGACTGGAGTCAAGTAGATATCTAAACCGAATAACTTCCGGTACTCCCTGTCATCCGGCAGTTGTGGTTGCATTCCTTCTTCACGCATTTTCAATATTCTCCTTCCGGTTGGACAGATACAGAGGTCCGCCGCTACAAGCGTTTACGCCTAGAAATAGTAACCAAAGTTAATGTTAATTCGCCAATTCCACGCGTCATTTCCGTTGGCACCATAATCACCGGCACCCGTATAGATGTTGGCGTAATCCTCTTTGTTTCCGTCAGCATCAACGTTACCGACAAAGCCGTTGCCGTTGGAAAGTGCAAAATCGCTATACGTATACAGCGCACCGAAGATTGTCCAACTCGCACCAAGCGTCATGAGCGTACTGTTGTTGAAGCCTTCTACCGTTTTCATAATGGTGCTCCACTCGATATAAGGCGTAACACTATTTACCCACGAGATACCCGATGCATCTATACCGTTGTAGCGCAGAGATAGCGCGGGAATTAATCCCTTGGATGCTATGGGCCAAGCGAAATCGTAAGCACCCATTGGGATCAGGTCGCCGGTACCCCAGGGCGTTTCATCAGCAATGTTGTATGCATAATAGGAAAATTGAGAGAAGAGCGTGAAATCCGAGAATGTGTTCTTCATGTGCGCGGAAAGCGCATAGTGATTCGCGCCATCATCATCCACATCCGTTCCCTTCAACAACCCGTATTGAAGCGACGCGCCCACATCTCCGATTTTCTCAAGCGTATAGATTCCACGCAGGTTAAGTTGATGTTGTTCATCAAACCCGTTCTCACCTGCGTCCCATTCAACGTTCCCTTCTGCATCGGCTTTTTCCGCCCATTTGACGATGTCATAACTGTACCGCGAACTCGCAACGCTACTCCCGTCGGTCTGGAATTCGCTCTGGAGAAAGTAGCCCACATCAAGCGCCAGTTTACCCATGGTGTCACTCCATCTAATTCCCAGATCCATGTCGTCGGCAAGCCCAACATAGAAATGTTGGTCAAAGAACCAACTGCTTGAAACACCGTAGGGACCTGGACCAAAGGGGACACGTACAATACCCGCTTTGACAGTGCCTAACTCACCGAGATTATACCCTAACCAAGCGGTGTGTATCATGCTGTAGGTGTCGTACCATCGGTATTCGAGCCTACTGATGACATTCTGATAGTTCACATCGGAATTCAGGCGGAAAATCTCAAGGTCAACATCACCAATCTTTTCGCTGCGGCGGTGGGGGTTTTCCTCATCCCCGTAGGTACCGTAGGCATATCCCACCCGCATAGCGCCCCCAATCTTAATCGGGCTTTTTTTGTCCTCCGCAAGCGCAACCCATTGTGAGGCAAACAACAGAACTGCGATGCCGAGACTCAAGGTTCCCTTGTATCTCATATTTTTCACAGCATGTATCCTTTCTACTTTTGCAAAGGCAGATGAGAACCTGCTCTGCCTTTGTCTATCCGATTCGCAAATTCGCGGGCGAGCCGTAATCAACGAATACTGCATCCATTGTAAGCATTAAGCAGATTAGAATCAACTATATTATTAGCTAAGTTGCTACTTGAAAACACTGTTGAGAAATGCTCGGAAGTTTCATAGTTTTCATAGTTTTTCCGAGGAAACGCGAGAATTTGTTGAGACTAAAAAGGGTAATAACTCTTGCTACGACTGGTTTTTGTGCGCTTTACACAAGGAGAGATCGGAAAAGCACTATGAAATCCAAGATGCTACCTTAATCGGAGAATCGGTCTAGTTGTGCGCGAAGATAGTTGGCCAAAGTAGCTTGTCCCTCGTAATCATTTGCTTTCCCCGCTGTAATGATACGGCCCGTATTGCCGCGCCAAGCGTAAACCACAACTGAAATCCGCCAGAGCCATCATTATGACACTCCGCTTCTGATGCTGATTTAAACTGCTCACAGATGGGAACGAAAAGAACGCTCATCTGTCTCCTCAAAAAATAACTCCTCGCTCTGAGTCGCCATCTTAACTGCAATTCGATCTTTTAAGATTCGCGGACTGAAATTCTTGCGAACTTCCTCATCAACTCGGTTCAATAAAAATGGGATTTCGTGCCCAGGATTGTTCATTTGACAATCAGCCGCCATGATGCGTAGCATGTCCTCTAGATGATCTTCGTGTACCTCAAAACCGAACGCCTTGTTCCGAGGCTTAAAGACACCTCTGAATATATCTCGGGCGATGCCATTCGTAAACCTATCTAATACATAGCGGTTACGGGTTGCATTGCTCTGATTTAAGTGATTTGCCACAGTCTCAACCACGTAAACTTCACCGGAGTTAAGGGCACGAGCGAACTTTGTAAATACAGGATTCGCTATATTTTTGATGACACCCAGAGCTTGCCTTTCTTTATTTGCAAACAACCTATTATATAATTGCCTTCCTGCTTTGATTGATACAAGGTATTCATCAACCAAAGGACCATCCAAGAACAGATATGGCTCATCAATTTCAAGACAGTGTTCAATTTCATAATATCGTAAGTACGCTGTCGGATATATGCCGAAAAGACCTAGTTTTTCGCGTGCAATGAAATCATCCGTATCGACTGCATCAGAAAGCAAAACCTTGCTTGACCAATAGTGTAACGATTCTTGCATTGGCCGACGATGCGAGAGGCTACCAATGCCAACGCAAATCGCTTGCCCAGCAGAATACTTCTGCATCGGAAGGGCGAAGGTGCCGTCTATAGCCGCAACCTCCCCTTTCTCCAATTCTCTCGCCTCACTGAATAAACCATACTCCACCTTACGCAACGGCGGTAAGTTGGAATCAACCGGACCGCGTTCCATAGTCTCCCGCGCTTCCTGCATTGCTCGATTTGCCTGATAGCTGTTGAGCATTTCTACAACATCGTCGGCAATCCCACCGAAATTAGCGGCGAACTCATTTCTTGATACACGTCTCGATCGATTGAGGAGTTCGTGGAATATCTTAACCTGTCCATTGCTTTCCGATGGATATTCAACATGTTGCTTGCGTTTCAATGGGTTAAAGCGTTCCCAAAACCTTCTGAACATATGAAATTGCCCACTTCTTAATTAGTTCTATTCGGGACCGTGTTATCGCTACGCATGAGTTCAAATGGAGATGGTGCCATTTGCACTAGAACAACAGCGAACGATTCAAACATCTTAACAAGAGCTTGACCTGTGCCTAGTCCTAACGACTCTACAGAAAACCCCCTTCCCATTGTCTGCGTTGCGGAATCCGCTTCATCCTTGCTGTTCTGATGCATCACCATGTGCGTGTTGAGATTATTCATCACTAGCTGAGGGATTTGCGAAGCGTTTTGAAGGCTCAGAATAATTGAGTGATCGAGAGTTCGCCCTTCACGCATAATTCGGTTGAACGAACGGGCGAGTGTATCGCTGTGATGTGACTCATTATCAAAAATGCGATGTGCTTCATCTACCATATGAACAATACCTACTCCCTCTCTGGTACCGCGCTTCTCTTGGCAAACGTGCAGAACGTAGGACAAGAGCAAGGCATAAGATGAATCGTCCATCTGTGAATAATCAATAACCAAAAACCGTCCTTCACCTGCAATAAAATTAAATGGACGTACCCTAGCATCAAGCCAAGACATTTCTTCTTTGCGGGCTTGGATTTTTCGCAGTATGGTGTACCCTGTTGAGGTATGAACCCGTTCTCTCGGATCTATGTTCGGCCCCATGCGATTTTGGACAACGTCCAAGATATCATCAAGTGAATACGGCTTTGCAAGGGAATTGGCGGCACTCACAAACCCTTCAAATTGCAATTGTTCGTTGGTTTCGGGAAAGAAGAAACCCGCTAACATTGATGATGATAAATCTGATGCCCTGCACCCAGCAACGATATTCACACGGTTTGGATCGCACTTACCGTGGAATCCGACACGAAGTAGGCGATCAGCTGAACGAGGTTTTAATTTGTATTTTTCAAAGCGTTTCCAGACGGTTTCTACGTTTGGGTCGCTATTTTCGGAGGTAATCATCCCATAGTCAGGCTTTGCGTCATGAACCAAAACGCATTTGTTGAATTTCATTGCCTGATCAATTAAATTCGCGGCAATGTTTGATTTTCCCGAACCCGTCCCACCTGCAATCATGATGTGGTGGTTAAACGTTCGCGCATCTACGCAGAGCGGCACTCCGTCTGCATTGAGAAGCTCACCGATGACGTTAAAACTCCCATCTGTATGCGTTGCTTTCGGAGGGATTCCAATAACTCGGCTTATCGTTTCTATATCCAGCTGAGTCACGGGGGCACCCGGCAAAGGACGTATCCGCGGCGTGAGCATTTGAGTCCCGTCGTATTCTCCTAATATCAATATATCAAATACCTGTACCGACTCTACGGATTGCACATCAGCGCGGGATTCCATAAGTTTGAGGCCATGAAGAATCGTGGGATCAAGTGGGTTACCCACGGTCGAGATATTTCGGTTAGGTTGGATTACCTGTCCAATCCACGATTTACCGTCCTGCTCTATACGAACATAATCAAATAAAGCAAATTCTTCCTCCATTCGTCCCATTGCCTGAATATTCGATAAGTTGCTGCTTGGACTGTCATGTAATACGATCATCTTCACCCTTGAAATGGTGAGTTTATTTTTCCTCGCAAGCAAGCCTAGATGCGGTCGTAGCAATGCTTTCGAAAGGGAGGTAGCGGCAAGTCCTCACAAACAAGTAAACAACCCCATTACAGGTGGTAGCGTTTTTAGCGCTTTGGGTCCTCTCTATTTCTTCCGAGCGGCGTAGCACGTTTCCCGAGCAGGGAATGCCGTTTGTGTCTTACCGTTGTTAACAATCCTGTTTTTTTTCATCGTTGTAGGAAACGTGTATTATTGCGTCGTCCCTACAACTTGCACCCGGATGGCATCACACCTTCTCATATTCTTTGAGAAACCCGACAAACTCTCTCCGATGCTTTTCCTCATCAGCGAGCAACTTGATGCAGAGGTCTTGTGTAACGTAGTCAATGCCGTCGCACAAGCGGATAACCATATTGTAATGTTCAATCGCCCCGTTCTCAGCGTCGATCACACCGTGGATAACTGTTACAACATCGGTCGAATCTTCGGGTGGCTGGAGTGTCCTCTGGTCAGGTGCAAAGGCGAGCGATCCGGGAACCCGTCCGCCGATTTCTTTGATCCGATTCGCAAGGTCCTGTGCGTGCGTTAACTCGACTTGAATATCTGCAGCCAAGGATTTCTTGATCTCTTCAGCGCGGACACCATCCAAATCAATTGAAATTGCGAGATAGTTGAGAGTGGTTTCGATTTCCATCCAATAGGCACGAATCAGTACCGTGACAATTGCGTCACTTTTTTCCATATCCATAATTAACTATTTGGACTCACGCAAATTTCAAGAGACAGTCAATCATAGCGTCTTTCTATTTTGCGTAAGTACAATCTCCTTTCAGTTTGAAATTGGTTCTATTTGATTCGATAAGGCTTCAATGAAGTTGGGCAAGACAATCTGTTTTGAGGTTTGATGTTAGATAATAATACCAACGGGCGTGCTTGCAAGTGAAAAGTACAGAGGCACCGAATGATGCTTCCGCATGGTAAGATAAAGGTCACTGAACCGACCAGGAGAGCACAAGGATTGGAATGAAAAGGGAGGTAGTACCATGAAAAACTCAATAACTACGAGCGAGCTTAGCTTCGCCTGCTGAAGTATTATCGCGTAAGTTGAGACTTCTTATGAACATAACACCCTTCTGGAGCGGAGAATCGGAGCAATGTACATTTTGCCTATTCCAGAATAACCGAGTTTTTCCGAAAAAACTCGGTTCCTACATTGCAACGCTCAGAACTTCAACCCCAAGCTAACTCGGTGCGCCTGTTGTAGATGCCCAAAATCAGCAAACGCATAATCGAGAGAAAGCATTGTTGCGGCAAAACCCATGTGGATACCCAAGCCGAGTGTAAGCCCCTCTTCATCATCACTCCGTTCGGGACCCAAGCGGAATTTATAGCCGCCACGGAGGGCTACCAACTTTTTGTACCAATACTCTAATCCGAAATTTAACCGTTCGCTATTGTCATTCGGATGGTTGCCATCAAGTGCGACGGTGAGGAGGTTTTCGCCAGTATCAATCAAATCGTAGGCGATGCCGAGGCGGAAATTGGACGGCAACGGAAATTCCACAGTTTCTAACTCAGCCGTTAGCGTCGGATTCGTGGTATCTGGATAGGGGCGGTAGTCCGCGTTTCTGGAATCTCCGGCTACTTCGGCTCCGGTCTCAAGGTCTGGACCACTGAAACGCATTTCGGGTCCAAAGTTTGAGAAGGACATCCCAATGCGTAAACTTCTCCAGCCTGTGTGGTATAAGGTCCCAACATCGACAGCAACCCCCTTGGCACTCTCCCGATGAATCTGCTGGTGGATGTATTTGGCATTGATACCGAAGGAGAGGCTGACCCCCGATTCTTTTTCGTAGAGTTGTCTGGAATACGCCACCGACACCGCCGCATCCCATGCCGAGAACCAGAGCCCCGTCCCATCCGGCTTTGCAAGGGTTGTAATTTCCATATCGGGGACGTTGAGGAATGTAACACTTGCACCCAAGGTGCCAACCTTTTCTATCGGCGTAGCGAACGCGAGGTAGTTGTATCGTACGTCGGCGAGCCATATCGTATGCGTGTCTGAGAAGCTGGTCTGTTTGAGTTGGCTTAATCCCGCTGGATTCCAGTAGATGCTAGTAACATCGTTGGCAAGCCCGCCAAACGCGCCTCCTAAACTGTCAACCCGCGCCCCGGGACCAATTTTCAGGAACTGTGCACCGGCAGTGCCGACATTGGTGGTCGCATCACTTGGAATTGCCCATAAAAACGTAACAATAACTAAGAGAAAAGAAATTATCGAGACAAATCGCCGCAACGCTTGATTCTCAATAATGGTATTGTGCATGTGCTTCTCCTGAAGAGTGTGTTTCTAGGGCGCGTTCCCCTTTTTATCGAATGATCGCAAACCGACTAACCCTATCTCCGACAACAGCATCGCTTTCATCGCGCGCCTCAACATGATAGATGTAGACGCCGCTGGCAAGGGCTTGATTGTAGAGATTAAGGAGCTCAAACGTTTCTGTGCCGCCCTTGTCGCCTTGTGCCAATCGATCATCCGGACTGAAGGGTGCGGAGTGTTCGTGCTCAATTTCTCGTACTAACTCACCCGACATCGTATAAATCCGAATCGTACATTTCGGCGGGAGGTGCGTGAAAAAGATTCTATCCGTCCCTTCAGCAGTCACAGCCCGGTTGGTGACGAAATATGGGTTTGGCACGACGCGGATGCGTCCTAGCTCTGCTTCGATGTCTTCAGCGGCGCGTGTTTCTTCACCCGTCTTCAAGACCACCATGTCACCATCTCGTGGGGCACTAACACCGCCCATTTCAACCATGAATACATCCCCAGCGGAGATTTCATGGTTGGGATCTTTGATGAAGACATAGCCGCCCCGAATGTAAATCCGAAAAAAGTCCGGTGTGTCTTCCCGGCTGTATGCATCACTCCAACCTGCACCCGTCAGAATTGCATATCCATCGGCACGCTGGTCGTTGAAAGCAATCTCCTCACCCGTATCCTCGTCCACCACTTTGACGTGTGTATCGTCGATGAACGTGATTGAATACTTATGCGGGCGGTAATACGTTGCCCAGAATATGTTGGGCCAGGTGTTCTCTCCGGCACCGGGAGATTGGATGTCCACCGTCCAACCCGAAACAGAGCCTGCGGTCAGTTCGACGTTGTTAATCGGGTTTTCGGTTGGACTGCCGTAGGTCACGTCTACGCCCTTTATTTTCAAGATGATTCCATTAAACATCGGGGAGAGTACCTCAACAGCCTCGGAGTGGTCCGGGTCATACCACTCAAACACTTGTTTCTCCACCACTGCCTGGTTTGTTGTCGTGTCGATAATCTCATAAGTGGGCGGCTGATAGCCGGGACCTGTTATATACGCACCGGGACCTGTCTGTTTCGCACCCTGCCAGACAATTTCATATTGATGCCCCGTTACCTTGTTTGGTGCAATTACCATCGGTTCAACGGTGACTGTTCCCGTGCGACGGGAAGGCGTATCCACAATATCCACAGTGGCACCGCGATACCCTGCGGGTTGCGCGCGCGGAATAACATGAACCATCGTTTCAATCTGGCTGCTCTCCATCGCGATAAGGCCTGTTTTTGGGTTCCCTGTATCATAAGAGGTAACCGCATAGGTGTATTGAAGCCCGTTAGTCAATCCTTCGTGAGTGTAGAAATTTTTGATGCCTGCATCTTCGCCGAGCGACATTGACGGCGTAGAAACAACACGGAAGATATCGCCCGCCACAGGTGGACCTGAAGGACCGTCCGTAATTGCTACATACAACCCACCGAAGTAAATTAACGCGCCGGAACGATAGGTTCCATTAGGATACAGTTCACCCGTATTCGAATCTTTCACGACGACATATCCCTCACCGTTTGCTGGGAATTCGGGGTTATACGCTATAACTTCCCAGAGCGTCGTATTAACGACCTCAAAGGATGTGCTGGAATTGAATTGGATTGCGTAGACAGCATTTTTGAAAAAGTCAGCAAAAAACGGTTCATCGCCCATGCCCGCAATGGTGGCGTCCGACTGTTTGCCCACATGCGCAACCGTGAAGAAATTACCGGTTGCGCTTGGTTTATCAAACTCCGCCAGCATTTTCCAATCTTCAACGGGGTTGCCAGTAGATGAATCGTAGGAAGTATCTCTCCGGTAGACTCTATAGCCCTCAAAAATCTTCTCCGGGTCGGTTACATCAACATATTCTTCGATACTTTTATTGATACCTTGGTCCACCCAGCGCCCAGCACTTTCCCAGATGAGCGTCACCTGTCCATCGGCGGGATAAGCCGTTACCTGCGGTGATGGCGGCGGTGCCGGTGCAACATACGCATCGTCATACAACTTCTGCGCCCAATCAGAAGACGCTTGCAACCCCTCAAGCCCTTCACCGATAGCCACTGCCGCGATGATGGTGAATTCCTGCCCGGGCGCGAGTGCTTCGATGGGACCGTAGGACTGGATAAAGCGTTGATCGTCGTAGTTTGCGGGGAGTGGTTCAATGCCGGGAACGCTGATTAAAGCGTACTTTTCCGCGTCAGTCGTTGGATCGGTGGATATCGTAATCCGTTTGTGCGCTGTAAAAGGAATTTTTGCCCCGGCACCCACATACGCATCTAAAACTCGCAAACCGATGTACCCGATCGCAGATGCATTGGAGAACCCGTAAGAGAGGTAACGGTTCGGATGCGCTTCAGGGTTGAGAGCATCCGGTGTCTCATCCAGTGCAATAAAATCATCAGCTGAGTAATTTGCCGTACCTGTTTCACTGCTAGAGATATCCACATCGTACCGGAACGCCATGAATAGATCTTCGAGCGTCTCGCCCCCAACATTTTTGACGTTATATTCGAGAATAAAGAAATCGTAGAGCGGTGCGTAACTCCATTGGAACCCGTTGACTTCAAGTTCTAACCCGAGAATTAATCCCTTATTCGCCTCAGCGTTCGTGTCGGTGCATTTGAACCTAATCGCTTGGCTTGTCGGCGTTCCTCCTGTTGTTACACCTGGCTTGTTGGAAATCACCTCGGGCCCATCGTCAGTGGGCCAGATTTCACTTTGCCTGCCGTCTGATTCAGAAACGCCAACCTCGCCACCTACTTTGGCACCGATCCAGATATTGCCCTCATAGATGTAGGAATCGTTTGTTCCTGCGGGCCACCAACCTGAAGGGTTTGCGGTTGGGTTGCTGGGGTAGCCGACAACTGCGGTGTTGTAGACGGCAGACGATAAATTGCCTACATCAAGCGCCTTCCAATCCACGCCAGCCGTCACCGGCAGAATTGCTATGGTAAATACCAAAGACGCAATCAATGCCAGTTGGCGTAGATTTAGGTGCCTACCGTGTCTTATAGGTTTCATTTTTCCTCCTAAAAAATTGAGGTAAAAACGCTTTTTCTACATCATTGCGAAAGACGACCCCGGCTCTGTATTTCCAATAAGGTGTGTTTCAGTTCAACCGCGTTTAGTTGAAGCGGGAAGTTAATGTTTTAGGTGGAGTACCACAATATAATGAATCTGTTCTCGCTTTCTTTTGGCGATTCTGATGGATTCGTTTTCGATTTTTGCCTTACTTCCATTAACAATGATGATTATAGCACATCTTACAAGTTCCCTTCGATTACAAACCCTCTTTCGATCGCATGGCGGATAGCGAAGGCGATAGTCCTCTCTTCGGTCAAAACTACCGCCTTCGCTATCCGCTCAGTTGATCATGTGTTTTTATGGATAGAGACTATAGACCTTTATGCCGAAGGCGACGCCGATGAGGCTCCAGAGTCCCCAAGCAAGGAATTGCCCCAGAATGAAGCCCAGAAAAAGGGGCAACGCACGACGATAGGCGCCAATCCCACCCCCTTTAAAGATAAGTCGCTTGAGCAGCCAACCGCAAAAGATAGAGAACCACATACCACTCATGCACCATCCGTACGAAACGGCGAAGCCTACAGGGTAGAACGACCACCAGAGAAATCGACGCTTTAGGAACGCAAGCAAGACTGTAAAGACGAAACCAAACCCAAAGCCGCGAATCTGGCGAATGCTAGGGTCGCGCGGATGGGAAATCCAACTCGAAAGAAATTGGAAAGGGGCTATAGCGTCCAATCCCTGTCTGTAGTGATACTGATAGTAAAGGACGATATGTGCGCCAATGGCGATAATCGATCCAACGATGCCGGCAAAAATCATCGCCACGACGAGGCGATTATCCCGTATCCCCAGCGCTGAACCAATCTTGAATCCTTCGAGTTGGTGGGGCATAGGATGAGAGCGGTAGCCATAGGCGAGCCACTGAAGGAGTGTCGTTAGGGAAAGGTTTTTTGCACCGATAACTCTTGTTCCCGAAAACATGATGATGAGGCGATCCGGAAGCGCGTCATGAAGCTCATGCGTAGGCGGCCCCAGCTCTGCACGCATACGCGCCATAGCGATGCAAAGGAGGAAATGAATGATAAAGTAGAGCGATGCTAGCCAGTATGGGAGACCTGCAGCGTGCCAGAATGCAAGTATGAGGAGAAAACCGCCGATCCCTCCAAAGAAGGCGAAACGGTACAGAGGCTCCTGCTCTGCCGCTTTCGTGCTTCTGCTGATGAGTCCACGGAGCATTTGCCAAATATGATGTCGAGCGGTCCAGAGTGCAATAAATCCAATTGCCATCCATGCACCGGCGCGCTGCTCTCCATGCCACCGGTCGAGAGGACGCCAACCCATCGCCGCGAAGACAACATGCTCTGCTTTCCAGAATAGAAAGAAAAACCAGAGCGAAAAGGAAAGCCCGAGCGGCATCAAGTAACCCACTCCCACCGCGAAAAGATAAATCTTCATCGGAAACCACGAAATAGCATTCCACGGTTTCTCAGTCATAAACTGCGCGATGTCAATGTCCTTCAGCGGGAGAGCGGGAATCCAAGGATAGAGATAGTTCAACCCTGCAAACACCTCGATAGTCAGCGCCACAGCGAAACCAATCCACGTGAGTCTGCTAGAGAAGACCCGCGCCGTATCACCAATTATCTCAATGGGAAGTTGCGCAATCGGGTAATTCAGTCTCTCATGTTGAATCCACTGCCTTCGGAGCACGATGTTGATACAGAGTGTTACAAAGAGGAAGATACTAGTGAAGACGGACCATGCAACGAAAGGCTTAAGCCACGACAGAACAATGAACCGCTGCCAGAAGGGCTCTGTGCCGGGTTCATAATACCCCTGAAGCACGGTGCGATCAGAGATAGTGAGCCAGTTTGGGAGATAGGCGTGGAAGAGATTCGCCCAGTCGTTCTCAGGTGTCGCAAGCCAAAACCCGTTGATGGTCGTTGGGACGAGTTGGCGGACGATGTCACGTCCCGAAAGCGCTGTGGCAATGGAAATCATGACGTAGAGCGTTGCAAGCTCGGGTCGTGTCAGTGCGAAACCGGGGGCGAAGCGTTTTATTCCGTGATTAATCAGCGCGAGCGTAAAGAGGGTGAACAGCACCGTTGGAAAGAATGAGAAGACCGTGACTTCTCCAATAGCACGGTGTTCTGCCGCGACGATCCAGCAAACATTGAAAAAAATTAGAGGAGCCCCAAGTCCGATCACCCTGACAAGAAAGCGGAATGTGCTAGTAGTGTCCGCGATACTCGGATTCTTCGCTTGAGACGCTGAATACATCCTAAACCATTTCGTCGGGTGATAAGGCGGTTAGATTCAAGCGCATGAAATTCGTTCACACTTAGTCCAAGTTTTCCTATCCGCCTTGAACCGCATGAACAATCTCAACCTCACTTCCATGGTAGACGACCGTCTCCTGCCACTGTTTTTTGGAAATTAACTCCTGATCGATGGCAACGGCAATCCCTGGTTGGACTGGATCGATTTGCAAGTTCAAAAGTAGTTGATAGAGCGATAACCCCTGCTCAACTGTCTTGACTTCGCCATTCACTCGTATATCCATTGATTCTTTCCACTGGACACGATCAACCGACCGAATAGGGAGGGATCAAGGGAGCGAATAGCGAGCGCGATAGTCTTCGCTGGCGATCCGCCCTTATGCGCTCAGTTAATCCTTCTTCATGAAAACCGTGACAACTGAAACGGTGCGATCTCTTTTGCGGTTTGACCGGTCAAGACGAGTGAAGCAATTTCACGAGCGGTCACCGGTGCCAGAAGAATGCCGTTCCGATTGTGTCCAGTCGCCATGACCAGATTCTCAACAGCCGTTTCACCGAGGATGGGGGCGTTGTCACGGCTTCCCGGACGCAATCCGGTCCACGTCTCTAAAATGGGGAGATCGTAAACACCAGGAATGGCTTCCCAAGCGCCCCGAAGCAGCTCGAATATACCTCCAGCGGTCAGGCGGGTATCGAATCCCATTTCTTCGCTTGTCGCTCCGATTACCAGACGCCCATCATTCTTGGGGGCAAGATAGACATCCGTCAGGTACTTCGCACGGATGGTGCGAATCACCTTTTCGAGAATAACTCCTGCTTCCATCTGTAGCGCGAGTATTTGTCCTTTGACCGGGCGTAGAGGTGGTTTCACAATTCCCGGCAACCCCTCAATCTCGTTAGACCAGCATCCGGCGGCAAGCACAATTACTTCGCCTTTCTCCAGAACCCCTTCGACCCAAACGCCACGCGCTTTTGCATCTCGGATTTCAATTTTCTCGACGGGCATGTTTTCATACAGATTTCCTCCCGCTCTCTGATACGCTACAATCAAGGCATCAACCATCAAGCGGTTGTCAACCTGATGGTCACTGGGGCTGAATATCGCGGCAGTGACTTTCGGGGAAAGTAACGGTTCAATCTCCCTCGCCTCAGCGCCGGTGAGCCATTTGCACGGGAGATTCAAGAATTGTTGGGATTCGTACAGATGTTGGAGTTCACGGGCGTCATCCTGGTCTAAGCCGACGATTAACGTTCCTTCTGACCGGTAGCCGACGGACATCCGACTATCCGACTCCAATGCCTCAACCCACTCCGGATACATCTGTAGACTGAGACTACCCAATTGAAGGAGCTCTTTCTCCTCAAAGTGGACCTCGGCGAGCGGGGCTAACATCCCCGCGGCTGACCACGATGCCGACCGTCCTGCGTAATTTCGCTCATAAATTGATACGCCACAACCTTCCTTTGCCAGTTGCCATCCGATGCTCAACCCAATCACGCCACCGCCGACGATAATCACTCGTGGATTTGAATGTGGCTTGTGGGTGTGCATCCTTTTCCCTCTGTGAACGAAACACGCATAAAGAACAGCAAGTCTCAGGCAGTCGCTTAAACTGCTTCATACAATAGTGAACTTTGAGCTGGAGTTCTCTCACACGTCACATCAATGATGAGTTTTGACGTTTGACCCATTCCACTCGGTTGAATTGATTATTGGTCAGCGTACATTTCCGATCCCGCTTCTTTAAATTCTGTGCTTTTTTCAGCCATCCCCAACTCCAAGGCTTCCTGCTCAGTAACACCTTGTTCTCTAGCATACTGGCGGACATCTTCCGTAATTTTCATGGAGCAGAAATGCGGACCGCACATCGAACAGAAATGGACTTTTTTGGCAGCATCTTGAGGAAGCGTTTCGTCGTGATACTCACGAGCGGTTTGCGGGTCAAGGCCAAGGTTGAATTGATCTTCCCATCGGAACTCAAAGCGTGCTTTTGAAAGCACATTGTCGCGCTCCTGCGCGCCCGGATGACCTTTGCCGAGGTCAGCAGCGTGTGCGGCAATCTTGTAGGCAATCACACCCTCTTTGACATCTTGTTTATTCGGAAGCCCAAGGTGTTCTTTTGGGGTGACATAGCAGAGCATCGCACACCCAAACCATCCAATCATTGCCGCGCCGATAGCACTTGTGATGTGGTCATAACCGGGAGCGATGTCCGTTGTCAATGGACCGAGCGTGTAGAACGGCGCCTCGTAGCAGTGTTTGAGTTCTAGATCCATATTCTCTTTAATCATATGCATAGGGATATGTCCGGGCCCCTCTATCATGACCTGGCAATCTTCCTCCCAAGCAACCTTTGTGAGTTCGCCCAACGTTCTCAATTCAGCGATTTGAGCCTCATCATTGGCATCGGCGATGGCACCCGGTCGCAAACCGTCGCCCAGCGAGAAGGAGATGTCGTACGATTTCATAATCTCGCAAATTTCGCGGAATTGGGTGTAGAGAAAACTTTCCTGATGGTGTGAGAGACACCATTTCGCCATGATGCTCCCACCGCGCGATACAATCCCGCAGGAACGATGCGCCGTGAGTGGAATGTATGGCAAGCGTACACCCGCATGAATCGTGAAATAGTCGACGCCCTGTTCAGCTTGTTCAATCAGGGTATCACGATAAATTTCCCAGGTCAGTTCCTCCGCCTTGCCGCCCACCTTCTCAAGAGCTTGATAGATTGGGACGGTACCAATCGGTACGGAGGAATTGCGGAGAATCCATTCGCGGGTTTCGTGGATATTTTTTCCTGTTGACAAATCCATTACGGTGTCGGCACCCCATTTCGTTGCCCATCGCATTTTTTCTACCTCTTCTTCGATGGAAGAAGCAACCGCTGAATTGCCGATGTTCGCATTAATCTTTACGAGAAAGTTTCTGCCAATAATCATCGGCTCGCTTTCAGGATGATTGATGTTCGACGGGATGATAGCACGTCCTCCCGCGACTTCGTCTCGAACAAATTCGGGTGTAATGTATCGTGGATAAAGGATCCGAACGATTCTCCAGGATGCTGATGGTTCAAAAGGCTTCGGGTCTTATAATCGCCAGAAATTGCTTCATACGCCTTTTCTCGACCTAAATTCTCGCGGATGGCAATAAACTCCATTTCCGGCGTAACGATGCCGCGCCTAGCGTAATACATCTGTGTGACAGGCTGACCGGCTTTTGAGCGAAGTGGTTTCGGTCGTGAACCGGCAAAACGTTCTAAACCCCCTTTCTCCTTCTCACGTGTTCTAGCTAGCGCTTCGTGACCTTTGGTTAGATACCCGTCGTCCTGAGGTTGGATTTCGCGCCGTTCATACGCTTCAACATCTTGTCGTGCAAGAATCCAATCTCGGCGCAATGGAAACAACCCCGAGTTGACATCGCATGACTGCGAATCATCACCCCACGGTCCACTTGTATCATAAACACGCAGTGCCTCATTGACTTCAGTCTGCCCGTTAAACGTTTGCGTGTCTTGGAGCGAGATTTCTCGGAATGGTACACGGACATCTTTATTCAATTCACCGGAGACATATACCTTTTTGCTATTCGGGAAAGCTTCGCTGCTTTCGGATTTCGATTGTTCATGGGACATTGTCTATTCCTCCTGTCAGTAGGGAAACAATACCGATCAAAAAAAAACCGTCTTCCAGCATAAGGAAAACGGTGTCTTAAACAAAAAGGATCCCATCGCATAAAAGCGAGGATTTCCGATCTGAATCAATATTTGTGGGTTAACTCGTGTTTTCCTACGCTGGTATTACCCAGGTCAGGTTCAAAGGGTTTGTTCTCAGCTCCCGCAGACCCTGTAAATTAGAGAGAGCACCCCTAACAACCTATACTGAAATGCTATATTACAACATTTACACAAAAAAGTCAAGGAAAAGATACTTCATATTTCTTATTGGGAGTTAGGCACCTAAGAGATTTTGTAGGTTGGGTTGAGATCAACCGATCAAGCGCACGATAGTGAGCGATCAATGGAGCGAATAGCGACTGCGATAGTTTTTTTGGTTCTTCACAAAAATCTTAGGCGATAGTTTTCTCCGTAACCCAACTCGTTAAAAACCTCCCAATTCCAAATTCGTCTCGCCCGAATTTCTAGGACTTTCGATGGGAAATGAACGCTTGACAGTCGGATTCGGATTTGTTAGCCTTAATGTATCGCATTTGTTGAACGGCGTCATGGTCGCCAACCCCGGCGACCGCCCTCAACCACTTTGACACGGTGAACGATGCGAGAATGCGCATCCCACAATTTTACAATGTCGGTGGTAGGTTGTGTTGATACGTACGGCCAATACGAAAGCACAATTCTGTTATCTGCCGTGCGGCATCTCCTACTCCTTCAATCGCCTGCCGCCGTAGAGACCGAAGAAAAGCACATCACGGCTTCATCGGCAAGATGGTGTTTCGAAGCCCGCCCATCAACGCTTTGATTTCGCGCTCACCTAGCGCAACGTCCAATACGGCGAACTCGTCAATAATACCCCCGAATGTACCGCCCGTCAAGGATTTATGCCGACCTCCGATGTGCAAATCCGCAGTACGGGGAAAATAGTGACACACACTCTGCCTCGACGCTACTTCTGACCCATTTCTGTAGATTTTCATGAAATTTTGGCTCGCGCTGCATACAAAGCCCCAGTGTTCCCACCTGCCCAGAGTATCCAAGGGACGTTCCAACCTAATCTGTTTTCCACCAAATTGCCAGTGAATAGCGTTAGGTATGGGCTTATTCCACGGGAAGTGCACGGTGAAGCGATCATCTATGTCGGGTCTCCAATGACCACTTCGGTTAATTGGAACCAAACTGAAAAGGTCCTGATTCTTGACCTCTTCAAGTTTGACCCATGCCACGACGGTCACTTCGCTACTGGGAACAGACTTCCCAAAATCAGGGACGACGACTGCATCGCCATCTCCACCAAATTGTAGCGCTGTACCAAACTTGCCGGGGACTCGCATGGGGTCCTCCATCAGGTTCCCATCGTGTCCATTGCCAGACGAATCAATGGCCAATTGTTCGTGGTCCTCGTCAAATAGCCACATGGCGATAATCGTCTCAGGGTTAATCATGGGGTCGTTGGATGACTGCTGATTTGCGCATCCGGTTGCCAAGAATAGTAACGCAATATATACAACACACACTCTATTTAGCTTCATTTTGAACCTCTCCTTTCGTTCGGTACCGCATTGCCAATGGCGCGGTCCATAACATAGAATTTAAGATTACGCACATCAAACGCTGTGCACTTGGATTTTGCAACTTTAGACACTTTCGAATCCGTGGCATCGTAGCAATCCCACAGCAAGTTTCACCTGCCGCTGTTCTGCAATGCCTTGACGCAACATCACATAAATGGTAAAATTGCAAGCGATAAACCTTGGAAATAGTCAGTGTTATTCCTAATTCGCTGATAAGCGGGGAGGGTATAAGGATGAGTCATTTGGAAAAAGAGCGTCAGACATACAAAACTCATATACCAAAGTTGCTTGAAGATCGGGGCAACATAGGTAAGTTTGTACTGATTAAAGACGACCAGGTCGTTGATGTGTATTATACCAACCTTGATGCAATTAAACAAGGATACAGGGAATTTGGGAATGTCCCTTTCTTAGTGAAGGAAATTGCCCTTATTGAACCGACTGCCCGCTTTACGTCGAACTTGCTTGAGGTTTAATTTTGTCTTCCTTTACTATTACCAACCCTGCTTTTCAGAGCGAAGGGTTAATTCTTGGAATGAGGCTGACTACCGCCACAATGACCCCTCCCGCTGAGCAAGCACAACAATTTATTGATGTGCCTGCCATGATAGGCACAGGCGCAACTCTTACGGCAATTCGTGATGATATTCCTGGAATCTTAGGATTGAAACCTGTCGGTGATGTTCTCATCACAACGCTAACCTCGGCTGAGGTGCTGTGTTACCAGTATCCGGCAAATGTGGTGTTCCCCAATAATACGCATGTTGCTAACTTTACTGTCTGTAGTGCCATCGGAAATTTAGACCATTCTCTTAAACAAGATTGTGATACAATTTCAATCCGATTGAAAGGAGATTCCGATGGCTAAACGAAGAAGACTCACACCGCAATTTAAGGCTGAAATTGCTATTGAGGCACTCACTAGTCAAAGTTCACAAGCGGAACTTTGCCGGCAACATAACCTCAGCCAAGAGCAACTGTCAAAGTGGAAACATCAACTCCTTGACAATGCAGCAACTCTCTTTGAGTCTGCTGACAAGCAATCCACCGACTATAGGGAGCAGATAGAAGACAGAACAGAGACAAAAGTTAAGTACAGGGGCATCTATGGTCAAATTAAGCGATAGAATTATGAAGCAATAATCTGGGCAGTTTTTGTAGGTTGGGTTGAGCCAACAGCGAAACCCAACGCTTTATGATTCACATGTGGATTGGATGTTGGATTTCACTATCGCATAACCCAACCTTACTACTCCCATGTCTGCTGAATGATGGTTCAATGCCTCATCTGTGCGCACGCTAGCACAATTACCACCGCAGACCGTAAGAACTATATACATGTTAAGTATTCAGGGATAAAACTACCCTACAGATAAGCGTTCAGCTTCCACACCCCCCAATCCGTCGGTTCAATCGTTTCAGTCTGCATTATCCCCGTCACTGTCCGTCGGTGCAGGCAGGGCATTCGCTCCATTGCCCCCCGTCTTTTGCTCAGGCGCCTTAAGTGCAAGGGCTAACTTCTGCAGCACCCCAACTAGCTCCACACTATCACCGCCAATAGCGTTCTGCTCCGGTGCTCTTAGCGCAAGCGTCAGTCGTTCCAATACAGCAACAAGCTGAGGCGGAGAAAGGTTCTCAGTAACCGGTACTTCCACCGCCGATAGCTCTCGCAGGTTCTTCAAAGTTTGCGTCAACGAATTCGTGAGCAGTTGATATCCTTTCACGTCAAGCGATTTCTTCTCCAATATTCGGTTGGTTCGCTCCGCATGTTTGGCTAAAAGCGCCATCTGCTCTTCTTTAGAGGTTAACGGAATGTCGCTCACTGTCTGCTTATACGCCTCCCGAGCTTCGCGCCACACCACGCCGTACTTCTTTTCAGGCCACCGCGCCGAACCCGGCTTCAGATACGCTACCCGCGGAATCAGCGCATCCCGTAGCCCCTGAGTCCCCATAGCGTCCCTATGTGCCAATCGATTCATCGTATCGTCTGACCACACCAACTCTGTGACTGCATCAGATGTGGAAATGCCTTGCGCATGTGCACGAACAAAATACTCGCGATGCGTATCTGAGATAAAAGACGAAATGTACCAACCCATCTCATCCCGTACTATATCTCTTATTTTATCTAGATAATACGAATCCAACTCACTAAAATCGTCAAAATCGACGTCTTCGGTCTCGCCATATTTATCCACAATTGTCTCCAGCGCATAACGCTGAATCCGCTCAACAACTGCATTAGCAAGCTCATGACCGCTGCCCGTATTAAACAACTCTTTTACATCTGACCTAAGCTCGGAAAGTCCTTTCTTCTCGGCATCCCCAAGAAGTGCCGCCTTAAGTGTAGTCTTTGGTTTTTCAGTCGCCATTTTTCCGCCTCATATTTTAAGAAGGTTTGAAATTTTCATAGTAACGTCCCGCGTCATATCCGATGAAAACCGCGCAACGATCCGACCACAACTGGATTATCGCCCGTTTTCTCTCTAAATCAGAACTGCGCGTAACTATGAAAACTATGAAACAATTTGTGAAGTTTAAATTTACGTTCTGTTTAAATTTACCATTCCCCCCTGCACTTTCGCAACCCTTTTTTCAAGTGACTTACGAATGTGTTTCACCAACACACCGCAATCTGGTTCTTGTAGGTTGGATGCAGACAACGGCGATAGCCAACGATCAAGCGACTGGATAAGGAGCTCGATAGTCTTCACTAGTTTTCTCCGAAATTCCGAATACGTGCCGCCCGAATTAAACCGTTACAAATTCCAAACAATCAAGCGAACGAATTGTGAATGCGATAGTGTCTGACCAATTCAACCCCTGAACCCGTTCCTCACTATGTGTCAACCTCGGCCGCCCCTGTTATACTAAACACAATATAGCCAGTATATGGGTCGTATTTGACGACGGGATCCTGCAGAAACATCGATTCCCTGGCGCCAATTTCCCCTTTTTTTATAGACTGTAAAAACTGTAATGTTTTAAGTTCCAAACTTTGTCATTCACCACATCCGTTCGGAAGAAGAAAAAGATTGACAATCCAATCGACTCTAGTTAAAGTATATCTAGTATTGTATCAAAAATACCCATGCTTAAGGATGAGGAGCAATGAACCGCGACACCATTGTCGTTTTAGATTTTGGCTCACAGTATACGCAGTTGATTGCGAGGCGCATTCGAGAACAGAACGTGTATTGTGAAATTCATCCATACTTCATTTCTGTTGATCGGTTAGCTTCGATGCGACCTAAGGGAATTGTTTTATCCGGGGGGCCCTCTAGCGTTTACGCGCAAAATGCTCCTCTTCCCGATTCCGGAATTTTTACGCTTGGTGTTCCGATTCTAGGCATCTGTTACGGCATGCAGGTCATCGCACATTTGTTAAATGGAGGCAAGGTACAACCTGCCGTTGAACGTGAATACGGTTCGGCAGAGCTGATTGTTGATTTGGCGATTCCTCTGTTTGCCAATCTGCGAGGTCAGTTGAAGGTGTGGATGAGCCATGGAGATCGAATCGAGGTTCCGCCGCAAGAATTCCATCAAATCGCGCACACGAGCAACTCACCAATCGCGGCGATGGGCGATATAGATCGGGATATCTATGGTTTACAGTTCCATCCTGAGGTGGTGCACACTAAAGATGACAACCAGATTCTCTCGAACTTTATCCTTGAGATTTGTGGGTGCAGTAAGAGATGGACGATGGAATCCTTTGTCGTTGAAGCAACAGAGAAAATCCGAAGGCAGATTCAAGGAAATCGCGTTTTATGCGCTGTGAGCGGCGGCGTTGATTCAACCGTCCTTGCAGTGTTGCTTCGGCATGCTATCGGCGAGGCGCTTGTTTGTGTTTTCGTGAACAATGGCTTGTTGCGGAAAAATGAAGCGGAAAGTGTGCTTGAAGATTTTCGGAAGCTTGGAATCGAGGTGCATTATATTGATGCGACGGATCGATTCCTGAGTTGCCTTGCAAACGTTGATAGTCCTGAAGTAAAACGCAAGCGAATCGGGAATCAGTTTATCGAAGTTTTTAGGGACGAGTTGGGAACACTAGGGCAGATCGACTTCCTTGCACAGGGCACCCTCTATCCTGATGTCATCGAAAGTGTGTCCGTCAAAGGACCTTCTGCGACAATCAAGACCCACCATAATGTTGGTGGATTGCCCGAAGATTTACCTTTCAAACTCGTTGAACCTTTCCGAGAGTTATTCAAAGACGAAGTGCGAGCAGTTGGACTTGAGTTAGACATCCCAAAATTAATTCTTGGACGACATCCATTTCCAGGGCCCGGTCTAGCTGTCCGAGTGATTGGCACTATTACCCAGAAGCGGCTAGACATTTTGCGTGAAGCAGATGAAATCTTCATTGCGGAGATTATGAAAGCTGGATTGTATAATGAGATTTGGCAAGCGTTGACGGTGCTTCTGCCTGTCAAGAGCGTCGGTGTGATGGGCGATGAGCGAACCTACGAAAACGCGGTGGCACTCCGCGCCGTTACGAGCACCGATGCCATGACCGCGGATTGGGCACGAATTCCTGACGAAGTATTGGCTGTAATCTCCAATCGCATCATCAACGAGGTGCAGGGCATTAATCGCGTTGTTTACGATATAAGCTCAAAACCCCCAAGCACAATTGAGTGGGAGTGATCAGCCGACCGAATAGGATCAACTGAGCGAACAGCGAAGGCGATAGTTTTTACAGCTTCGAAGACCTATCGCCTGAGAAAACTATCGCGTTCCCTATTCGGTCACTTGATCTGTTTGCCTTGTTTCGCAATCCAGCCTATGTGGAAGACCTGTAACGGCGAATGAAATTTTAATGACAGATCTTCTTGAGTCTTTGAATCCAGTTCAACGTAAAGCAGTCCAACATACCGAAGGGCCCTTGCTGCTCTTGTCAGGTGCAGGCAGCGGCAAAACCCGTGTGATCACCCACCGAATCGCCTATCTCATCCGCCACCACGACGTTTCACCGTATAATATCCTTGCGGTAACGTTCACCAACAAAGCTGCCGGGGAGATGAGATCGCGTCTTGAGAACCTGATCGGTTCGATCAGCCAGCACCTGTGGGCAGCGACTTTCCATTCGACTTGTGCGCGGATTCTGCGCAAGGACATTGAGCGGCTTGGCTATTCTCGCTCTTTCACGATTTACGACACCGCAGATCAGCTTACGCTCATTAAGGAAATTCTCAAGCGGCTACAACTGCGGGAGAGCGATGTTCATCCAAAGGCTATCCTCAGTACCATCAGTAAAGCCAAGAACGAACTCACTACCCCTGAAATGTACGCGAAGACAGTCAGCGATTTCTTTGAAGAGCGCGTCGAACTGATTTATCGGATGTACCAGGACAGTCTTCGTGAAAATAACGCCCTCGATTTTGACGATCTCATCATGCTCACGGTTAACTTGCTTGAATCTCGGTCTGATGTCCTGGGGTTCTATCAGAGCAAATTTCGATATATCCTAATTGATGAGTATCAGGACACAAACCACAGCCAGTATCGACTAGTAAATGCGTTGGCGAAAAAGCATCGAAACATCTGCGCGGTAGGCGACGACGATCAGTCGATATACTCGTGGAGAGGCGCTGACATCAACAACATCCTCGATTTCGAGCGGGACTATCCGAACACAACTGTCCTCCGTTTAGAGCAAAACTATCGCTCCACCCAAAATATCCTCGAAGCGGCGTATGAAGTCGTCCGGAACAATAGTATGCGAACGGAGAAAAAACTGTGGACTCAGAACAAGATGGGAGAGTGCATCCGCTGCTTTGAGGCTCTGGACGAGAACGAGGAGGCTGACGTAGTTTTGCGGGAAATTGAGCGTTGGCGAGAGAAAGGGGTGAAATACGGAGAATGTGTAATCTTCTATCGAATCAATGCGCAGTCCCGCACGTTTGAGGACGCCCTCAGAAAAGCCAATATCCCGTATCAGATTGTGGGAAGCGTCCGATTCTATGAGCGATTGGAAATTAAAAACATAATGGCATACCTGCGAGTTATTGCCAACCCGGCAGACACAATCAGTCTCAGGCGCATCATCAATGTCCCTCGTAGAGGGATTGGTGAAACAACGCTACAACGACTGGAGATTTTCGCTCGCGAGGCGGGCATCTCCCTGCTCAAAGCTATCAAGCGAGTTGGCGAAGTTACCACGCTTCGTGAAGCGGAGCGGGACAAAGTCCGAATATTCGCCCAGCTCATCGAATCCTTTAAGGCAGAAGATTCGGCTGCACATACAATAGAGCAGCTACTCAATCGTTCTGGGTACCTTAAATCTCTGATGCAAGAAGGCACAATTGAGGCGCAAAGTCGAGTCGAGAACGTCCGTGAGTTAGTCACCGCCGCCGTTGAATATGACGAGCGTGAAACCGAACCGACGTTAGCTGGTTTTTTGGAGATGATTACTCTAGTCGCTGACATCGACACTATGGATGACAAAAGCGACGTGGTCACGCTCATGACCCTGCATAGTGCGAAGGGGCTGGAATTTCCCATTGTTTTCATGGTGGGGATGGAACAAGGGTTAATGCCGCATAAGCGTTCATTTTCCAGCGAAGCCGAACTGGAGGAGGAACGGCGGCTCTGTTACGTTGGCATTACACGAGCGAAAGAGCAGGTTTACATGACTTATGCTCGCGAGCGGCGGCAGTACGGCTACACTGAACATTCGATACCCTCGTGTTTCATTGAAGAGATTCCCCACGAATTGCTAAATCGTGAAGAAGTCTATAAACCTTCCCACCGTGCGGTCGTATCATCCTATGACCCGGATCAGCCAGACGATGATGTGGACTTTTCATTCGATTACGAAGTTGGAGAGGTTGTGTACCACACAAAGTTCGGAAGAGGAAAAATTACCGCCATGAGTGGATATGGGGCTGATATGCGTGTCACTATTCGGTTCGCACGTGGAATTGAGAAAACCCTAATGGCGGGATATGCAAGGCTGCAAAGAGCAGAATCATAGATGATTGGAAATTTATCATAATTTGGAATCGGATAGCGAATCTACGGATGAAACTGATACCTATCGTAATTTTTGGTAGCATGTAATTTATAAAAGCAAAAGGTAGGAGAACCCAGATGGCAACCATCACGACAAACGAAGTGCAACACGCTGCGACCCTTGCACGACTTGAATTTAATGAAGAAGAAATAGAGCAGTTCGCCCATCAACTCGCCCGGATTCTAGACTATATTGGAAAGTTGAACGAATTGGATACGACCGATGTGCCGCCAACTTCGCATGTCCTACCCATCCACAACGTCGTCAAAGCAGATGTTGCTAAGTCCTCCTATCCACGAGACGATGTTTTGGAAGGTGCCCCGAGCGCAGAGGAGGGATATTTTGAGGTGCCGAAGGTGATTGAGTAAACTGGTTTTGGATTTTGCATAAAGCGGAAATAGGAGTAAATGTTTCATGTCACTACACGAACTGACAGCCCACGAACTTCACGAAAAATTGAAAGCATGCGAAATCACTTCTGTTGAACTCACGCAATCAGTGTATGACCGGATTGGCGCCGTTGAAGAACAGATACAAGGGTATATTACATTAACAAAGGAGATTGCTTTCGATCAAGCCGCTGACGCTGACGCGGGTTTTGAACGCGGCGATGAAATGCAGCCGCTCGCTGGAATTCCTATTGCTATCAAGGACGTGATCTGTACAAAAGACGTGTTGACAACCTGTGGCTCGAAGATTTTGCACAGCTTTGTTTCGCCCTACGACGCCGCCGTTATGACCAAAATTCGTCATCAGGGATTTGTAATGATCGGCAAAACAAACATGGACGAATTTGCGATGGGGTCATCAACAGAAAATTCGGCGTATAAGATTACGCGCAATCCTTGGAATCTAGAAACCATCCCCGGCGGCTCAAGCGGCGGTTCCGCTGCCGTTGTCGCCGCAGATGCAGCAATCTGCTCTCTCGGCTCAGACACCGGCGGTTCTATTCGACAACCCGCTGCGCTTTGCGGTGTCGTTGGAATGAAGCCAACTTACGGACGTGTGTCGCGGTATGGGCTGGTTGCGTTTGCATCGTCCTTAGATCAGATTGGACCCTTCTCCAAGGATGTGACCGATAGCGCTTTGATGCTCAATGCCATCTGTGGACATGATCCCATGGATTCTACTTCCGCGAATCTTCCCGACATAGACTTCACCCACAGTTTAATCAACGACATCAAAGGGATTAAGATTGGCATCCCGAAGGAATATTTCATAGAAGGGATAGAAGCAGAAGTTGAAGCGTGCGTGCGGGACGCAATTGAGGTACTACGAGGGTGCGGTGCGATTATCGAAGAGATTTCCTTACCCCATACCGAATATGCGATTGCAACATATTACATCATCGCTCCTGCTGAAGCGAGCGCGAATCTTGCGCGGTACGATGGCGTGCGCTACGGCTTCCGTGCCAATAATGCCGAAAACCTCATTGATATGTACAGAAAGACACGCAGTCAAGGTTTCGGAGAGGAAGTCAAGCGCCGGATCATGCTCGGCACTTATGCGCTTAGTTCGGGATACTACGATGCCTATTACCTGAAAGCGCAAAAAGTACGGACACTGATTAAGTCAGATTTTGATGACGCCTTCGAAAAAGTTGATGTAATCGCGGCGCCAACCTCACCAACGCCGGCATTTAAGATTGGCGAGCGGACATCCGACCCGCTACAGATGTACCTCTCGGACCTTCTGACTACGCCAGCAAGTCTCGCGGGCATACCGGCAGTTTCCATACCGTGTGGTTTAACACACAGCGGTTTACCTGTTGGGTTGCAAATCCTCGCCCCTCCGTTTGAGGAGAAAAAAGTCCTGCGAATGGCATACACCTTTGAGCAACACACCAACCACCATCAGAAGAAACCGAATCTGTAAAATTTGAAAGAAATTATTACTGCTTTATACGTAGTTGGCTCAAACGAAGACAATACATGCCGGAGTTTCCAAGAGCAAGCGGCAAACTCACGGTATATGAAGTATCCGAATGTACTTCGGCTAGGAGGGTGAATCCCAATGAGCAATACGAAACCGAGCAACCTTGTTTTTGTGCCCACGGGCGGATTAATCGGCGCAGTTGTCGGTGGCATTCTATGGGCAAAATATATTCAATGGACCGGCTATACACCAGGTTGGGTTGCGTTCGCCATCGGTCTCTTCACTGGACTCGGTGTACTGTTGATGGGCAGATCTCGGGCGATTAGTGTTTGCTTTATCTCCTCACTTTTTGCCATCTTCGGCGTCCTGTTCGGCAAATATCTTGATGTCCGGTGGAACGCACTCGAACGAATCAAAACTCAAGTGATCGACACATATGGAATTTCCTCGAATCAAGCCGAACCCATAGCTCAGACCATTTTCGCCGGTCAATCTACCTGGGAACTTATGAGGAGTCAGATGGAGTGGGGAGATTTAATCTTCTACGTGACTGCTGCCCTAATCGCTTTTTATGTGGTTTACAGCCGAGTCCTTCATCGGTATTTTTTCAAATCTAGGCAATCAAGGATAGCGCCTCAAGACCCATGAGGTGAAACAAACTAATTGAAATCGATCAAAACCGAAATAGGCGAGAATTTATGAAATCAAAGCGACTTTATCCATTAAGTTGGCTCGGTGGTGCTATTGTTTTGGGGTTCATGCTGTCCTTCAATCCGATAATAGCTATCGCACAGGTTGAAGAGCCGATCTCCAGAAATCCGTTAGATGATGAGATATTGGAACACATTCATTTGCTTTCAGAAGTATTAGCACGTATCCAGCAGGAACACCGAGACAATCCTGAACCGATGCAACTCATGTACGGCGCAATCCGTGGTATGCTGCGAACGTTAGATCCCTACAGTCAATTCCTCGAGCCAAAAAATTACGCTGAATTCCGCGCAGAAAATCGGGGAACCTATGGTGGGCTTGGCATGGCAATCGGTATCAGAAAAAATCAGTTGACAGTCATCGCCCCTTTCGAGGACACGCCCGCTGGTCAGGCAGGTATTCAAAGCGGAGATGTCATCAACGAGATCGAAGGAGAAGCGACATCGAAAATGACAATCGTGGATGCTGTCAAACTCCTTCGGGGCGAGCCGGGGACGGAAGTGAAGGTCACAATCATCCGTGAGGGAGAACTTGAACCGCTAGAGGTGACTATGACGCGAGATGTTATCCGATTTCCAAGCGTCGAATCTAAAACCCTCAAGGGAAATGTCGGATATATCCGGATTAACCAATTCCGTCAAACAACAGTAGCAGACGTCGATGAAGCCCTTGAGACTTTCAATCAGCAAGATATTCGTGGGATTGTTTTAGATTTAAGATGGAATCCCGGCGGCTTACTTCAGTCTGCTGTTGAAATTGCCAGTGATTTTTTAGATTCCGGACAATTGATTGTCTACACCCAAGGGAAGCAGCCGAGGCAAAATTTTGTAGCGGTCGAAGCGAAGCAGCAGAAACGTTATCCCCTAGTGGTGCTTGTGAATTCGGGAAGTGCGAGCGGATCAGAAATTGTTGCGGCAGCGATCAAGGATCACGGACATGGTTTAGTCATGGGAGAAAAAACCTTCGGTAAAGCTTCGGTGCAACAAATCTTTCCGCTCAGCGGAGGTGCCGCAATTAAGCTGACAACAGCCCACTACTACAGTCCTAGTGGTATTGACATTCATGATGTCGGTATCTCTCCTGATATTGTGGTGCCGTGGTTCAACCGGTCAGAAGGTAAGATGTTAGTCAAACTCCGCTCTCATGAGAAAATCAAGGCGTTCATTGAGGACAATGGTGATGACATCCTTAATCAGCTAGAAACAGCCCGGTCGGTGTCGAGAGACGATCGCGAAGCATCGGCGATTCTGAGAAAATACCGACAACTTGTGGATTCGCTCGCAAATGAACAAATTATTTTGAGCGATGCAGGTATAAAACTGGCGATTGCTCGTCAGACAGAGAATAAACTCGATGAGTATGAATACGATCCTCAGATTTTCTCAGCTATTCAACAGTTGCAAGCCATTGAATTGCTTCGAACAAAGTTAGAGTAGGATCGACCGACTGAATAGGGAAGGATCAAGCGAACGAATAGTGAGTGCGATAGTCTTTACTAGCTTTCCGGTTCACGAGGATGAATCATGATTACCAAGCGCATTATTCCCTGTCTTGACGTTCGAGCGGGATCAAGCGAACGAATAGTGAGTACGATAGTTCTTCATTGAGATGTTAGGCGATAGTTTTCAAGTCTTCACTAGCTTTGCGGGTTCACGAGAATGTAATATGATTACTAAGCGCATTATCCCCTGCCTAGACGTTCGAGCGGGTAAGGTGACCAAAGGCATCGCCTTTCAAGGAAATATCGACATCGGAGATCCGGTCCATATGGCACGCTTTTATTATGAGAGCGGTGCGGATGAACTTGTCTTCTACGACATTACGGCGAGCAACGAAAGACGTGATATCATGATTGATGTTGTTTCGGCGGTAGCGCTGGAAATCTTCATCCCCTTCTCTGTCGGCGGCGGGCTTAGGACCTTGGAGGATATGCGTCGTGTGCTTCTCGCAGGTGCTGAAAAAGTCAGTATTGACTCTGGCGCCGTCAGAAATCCGCAACTGATTACGGAGGGAGCGAAGGCATTTGGCAGTCAGTGTGTCGTCCTAAGTATGCAGGTGAAGCGCGTTCCGAAAAGCGATTCTATCCTGAGCGGTTACGAGATTTATATTGATGGCGGGCGTCGTCCAACAGGATTGGATGCGCTACAGTGGACACAGCGCGGCGTCGAATTGGGAGCAGGCGAGGTTGTTGTTAACAGTATAGATCAGGATGGAACTAAAGCGGGATATGAACTTAAGCTAACACAGACAATCGCGGATGCGGTTCCTGTGCCCGTGGTTGCCTCGGGAGGCGCCGGAAATCCAGAACATCTTCGTGATGTATTCGTCGAAAGCCATGCCGACGCCGCCATTGTCGCCTCCATCACACACTATGGGGAATTTTCGATTGAGAACATCAAACGGCACCTCAAGGAGGCAAGCGTTCCCGTACGCAATACATGGTAACCCGTCAAGGTTAGTTTGGTTGTATTGACAACAGTTATTTCCCCTGTTAAAATCGGTGTAGAAAGAATTGGGTTGCGCCAACCCATACCCATACGAACTTACGAGATGACCTATATGCACCTAGAGTCGAGCATTGATGAACTATGCCAGGAGGTAACGAGTCATGGAAATCCGGAAAACATTCGCGTGTGCTGTATGCGTCAGTCTGTTTCTCTTGAAGGGCATCGTGCTGCCGCGAAGTGCCCTGGCGGAAGCACCCGATAAACCAACGCTTGCGATTACTGCTAACGCGGAAGGCGGCAATATCTGGTTGATGGACCCCGATGGGAAGAATCCGCGCCCAATTCTAGCGATTAAGGGAAACCCCGTACCCTTGGGTTTAGTGTGGTCACCGGACGGCAATAAGCTCGCCTTCCATACCGAAATCAAGAAGAACATTGATGTCTATGTAGTCGATGCTAACGGCGAGAATCTCCGACAACTCACGAACCATGAGGCGGAAGATAGTTGGCCGAACTGGCACCCCAGCGGTCAAAAGATAGCGTTCGCCACCAATCGAGACGGAAACTTTGAAATCTACGAGATGACTTCGAGAGGGGAAGTTCCGCAGAACATCACACATAACCCTGCCAACGACAATTATCCCGCATGGTCGCGTGACGGTCGGAAGATTGCCTTCTCCTCCATCCGAGGGAAAACCCTCGGAGACATCTGGGTGATGGATGCGAGTGGCGAAAATCCTAAAAATCTGACCAATCATCGCGCCGAGGATTTCCGGCCCAGATGGTCGCCAGATAGTCAGAAGATAGCTTGGCTTTCCCGTCGGACCGGGAGGGGACACGTTTATGTGATGGACGCCGATGGTGAAAATTTCTTGCAAATCGTAAAACCGCCTAGCTCCGAAAAGCGGGATCCCGAATGGTCTCCGGATGGTAAAAAAATTGCTTGCGTTCACTTCGCAGGAAATCAGGCAAGTATCCTCATATTTCAGGCGGATGTGAAGGAGCAAGACGCAGAGCTCGTCGAAAGACTTCCCGCCATAGGTGTCCCAAACCGGGCCCCGGCGTGGTTCGATCCTGACTTTGTCAAACCATTCTCCGTCTCTCCCGCTGAGAAGCGATCTCTGAGCTGGGGCTGGCTCAAGCAGGTGGGAGATATGTTGTCCGGTAGATAGTGTGGTGAAAAGCAGAAGCTATGGGATTGACAATTCACTAGAGCTCGTTGAATTGATATATCCCAATCCTTGGATTGCCTCTTCGGTCGAGAGACCAAGACTTCACGCCTTTTCTTCGCCGCGGATATAGTTATTAAAGTGCTTGTACCAACTGCCTCTATCCCACCAAGCCACGAAGTTGACGATTGCGGATTGACCGAAGAAAATCAATCCAAAATCCACAACTGAGAAGTGCGCATGCCCCAATCCTGTGCCGGGTGATTTGTGAATCAAGCCTCCACTATCGAAAACAGCAAGGCAAGTGGTGTTTCCCTGAGAGCGCTGTTGATTGGCCTTTTGGTGATGACAATCAACGCCTATTGGATTTCGGTCAACGACCTCGTCATAGGGCCAGCGCACAACTATATGTCGCTGTTCAGTAACGCCGTTTTTAGCCTCTTTGTGCTGATTCTCGCCAATCTCCTTGTGAAGAAACTCTTACCGAGATTCGCTATCAGTGCCTCCGATCTATTGGTCATCTATATCATGGTTGTCATGGTGACAACCGTGTCTGGACACCGAATGACCCGGCTGCTAGGGATTCTAGTCCACCCCTTCTGGTTCGCCACACCGGAGAATGATTGGCGGAATCTTTTCTGGAGACATATTCCTGAATGGTTCACGGTCGGGGACAAAACCGCCCTGACTGGCTTTTTTCTCGGCGAGTCCTCCTTCTTCACCCGGCAGCACATCAAGGCTTGGCTTGGGCCAATGCTCTATTGGTCGGCTTTTATTTTTGTCGTCTACTTCGTCCTCATTTGCGTGAACACGATTGTCCAAAAACAGTTCACGGAGCATGAAAGACTCACGTATCCGATTACCTGGCTGCCGTTGGAGATGGGGCGAGATACATCCACTTTCTTAAAGAATAAGTTAATGTGGATGGGCTTTGGCATTGCAGGCGGTATTAGTCTTCTCAATGGTTTGCACACCTTTTACCCGTTCGTTCCTGCTATCCCTGTAGGGTGGCAGCGGCTAGCCTTCGAGGATAAACCGTGGATTTACATGGGTGGGACACTGGTATCCTTCCAACCGTTCGTCATCGGCCTCGCCTTTTTCATGCCGCTAGACCTCACCTTTTCCGCATGGTTCTTCTACCTCTTAAAAAAAATGACGCAAGTCTTGATGGGGGTTACGGGATGGCACACGCTTTACTTCGACGAACAAGCACAAGGGGCATGGGTCGGATTGGGCATCCTTGCCCTCTGGGTCGGCCGCAGACACCTCAGGTGGGTGTTTACGCAGGCTGTCACGGGCAAGCCGGCGATAGATGACTCCAGAGCGCCGATGCGGTATCGAACCGCTTGTTGGGGCATCATGGCAGGATTGCTCGTTCTAATCTGGTTTGCCTATAAAGCCGGTCTTTCACTTTGGGTCCTTCTGCTTTTTTGCGGCATATACGGTTGTGGCGCCATTGGTGTGACGAAAATCAGGAGCGGCTTGGGCTTACCTGTACATGAGATGCTATGGATCGATCCCGCCCGGACGATGGTGACAGCAATGGGAACTCGGGTATTTGCCCCGCGAAACTTGACCGTTCTCTCCTTCTTCTATTGGTTGAATCGAGAACAGGTTGCCCATCCAATGCCCAATCAACTCGAAGCCTTTCGAATCGGTGAACAGTCCAATATTGATAATCGAAAACTGTTGCAGGTGATAATTCTAACCCTTGCTGTTGGGATACCGGTGACCTTTGTGATATACCTCAGCTATCTGTATGAACTGGGTGCCGTCAGCTCAGGGTCGTACATCTTGGGGATAGGGAGGGAAAGCTTTACCTGGCGACTTCAACCATGGTTAAGTTATCCAATGGCGCATGACTACTTTACGATGAGCGCGATGGGGCTCGGTTTTGGTATCACGGGTTTTCTGTTAGCTATGAAGATGCGATTTCTCTGGTGGCCGTTTCACCCGGTCGGCTACGTATTGGGGGTAAGTCCGGGGGAGATGGTCTATATTTGGGTGCCTGTTCTTGTCAGTTGGGCGCTCAAGTACACCATCCTCCGCTATGGAGGGTTGAAAGCTTATCGCAGAGCCATCCCGTTTTTTGCCGGCTTGATACTGGGAGACTACACCATGGGCTGCATTTGGAGCATTATCAGCGCGGTATTCAAAATAAACACGTACAACATGGCATGGCACGGCTAATAAGTCAGACATGCGCGGGTGTGCAGTGGGCAACTAGAGCACGCAGCAGAAGTAGTAGAACAGTTCGTCAGAAAAAGAGTGTCGGGTTTGAAAACCCGACCTACCGTCTCAAGATTTAAGTCAGGCTGTACCAGCGGCGCCATGGACCGATTTAGGATTGAAACTGTACTTGCCTGCGCTTAGACCGTTGGCAGTGCAGGCACGACATTCTTCGCCAGCAATTCCATTGAGCGCATCCACTTCGCTCTGTCATCCCAGTCATGTGCCATCATCAGGAGTGTGCCAAATCCACCGGTAACGTTCCACAAGGCATGGAGTTGGCGAATGCATTCGTCCACATCTCCGATGATGCAAAGGTGCTTTAAGACGTATTCCGGTGTCACCTCGTCATCGGGTATGTCCAAATCATGCTTCATCAAGTTCAACGCATTTCTCGACTTGATGACTGAGATGAGGTAGTCGAACGAGCGAGCGAATGCGCCATTCAGCACTTGGTTCCAGGCATCTTCGTTCGATTCGCCAACATAGATGCTACGCGCTACACGCCACATTGAGCGGTCAGGGGTCGGTCGGCCCGCTTCTTCAGCGCCGGCGCAGTACGTTCGCCAGTGCTCAGCTACTGTAGTCGCAGCAGGTACGATATTCGTGCTCAGGGGCATATAGCCGCGCTGACCAGCCATACGGCACGCCATTGAGGCACCCTGAGTCGCGCTCATCGCGATCGGTGGATGTGGTTTCTGATACGGTCTGAGCATTGCGCCTATTCCACGCTCGGGAATAGGGTTTTCGATTTTGATATGCCAAAATTGGCCTTTGAAGTCGAAGGGCGCTTCAGCTTGCCACAACTTGAGGATCATGTCAATTCCTTCAACCGTCATCAGCCCCTGCGTCTTTCGGTCCGGTAGGTTGAACAATTCCGAATCGGTCGCTATCCCGGTCTGACCAAAGCTACAATTTATACGTCCACGAGACAGATGGTCTAGGAGTGCGAGACGGGCGGCGACGTTGGCCGGATGATGGTGGGGAATAATCGATACGCCGGGGCCGAGGCGGATGTTCTTCGTGTGCGGCAGCACGTTGGCGATGAAGACATCGTTAGATGGGATGGGTTCCCAGGCAATCGTGTGATGTTGACCGACCCAGGCCTCGGTAAATCCAAGCGTGTCGGCATGAACAACCAACTCGATGTCTTCTTCGAAACATTGTGTACGGTCTTTCTCCGGCGGGTGTAATGGCATCATGAACAGTCCCAATTTCATCGTATGACCTCCCCTTCAAAACACGCTATTTCTCGCTGTTCCATAGCACTCAGTGGGCAATGGTATAATCATCATCCGAATAGTATCATAGCCCAACAGTAAGTATCAATCACAATAATCGAGAGTATTGCCTTATGGATAGATTTATGGTCAAATTTTGCTAACAGAAAAAAGGGAAGTAAATTGAATTCGATTTGGTAATCGGCAGCTCACTTGATGACCATTTGTCTATACGATTGTTAATCTGTAAACGGACAAAAGACGCGAACTTGTGCATTGCTTCGATTACTTCTTGTTGAAATCGTACCTCGTGGGTGATGTAGGTATTCACTGTGTCAATGGCAAATTAGCAAATTGACGTAATAAAAGGTTTACGTCATGACTTTCGAACACCTGATACCGCTACGACTTTTTCCTCGTATTAAATTGGGCGATAAAGTCTAGATGGTTTTGCAGTATAGTCGCTAGCATCGCGTCTTGTTTGTCCAATCGTCGATTGATATCATCTATCCGTCGATCCATCTCTGATGCCCTCTGATCCATGCGATTTTCTAACATTCTAGCTTGTGTCTGCACCTCCTTTTTTAGCCCTCTGCGCAAGTTCGCATTCGCTTTCCAACCCAGACCTACTATCACGATAATAGTCCCCACCGTATGCAAGAAATCCATCAGATACACATCCACGGTTTTCCCCCTTTAGATTTGTCATTCACTCGCTGGTTTGTACTCATCGTAATCTTCTTGCGCTACTGCCTGTGTTAGCATGGCGCAGGATTTCATTGTTTGCGCGTTGTGGTGTGGCATAAAGCCCCCTAAACACGTTGCACGTGTCGGTTCCTATTGACGAAAATCACATAAATGGGAATAGACATCAATCGGGTTTCATAAAAACTTGTAAACCGAAGGAAGGTGCTTTGCCAGAAGTCTTATTAAGGTGTTAGCAGCGATTCGGGGGCGAAAAAAATGGAGTGCGAAAGTTAAATTTCCGCCAGCCCATACAAGTAAGGAATACATCCATGGACATGAAAATCTCATCATTAGCGAAAACAAAATTTTCGCACGCCTTTGGTGGGGTCTGATTCTAAAGGTGAGTTCGTCGCTTCGGCGCTGAATCCTGCTTGTTTAACAGTTCCTGTAGGTTGGGTAGAGATCAACTGAGCGAATAGCGAAGGCGATAGTCTTTTCCGAAACCCAACGATCAACAGACCGGAGAGGGAGGGCGATAGTTTTGACCTGCGACAGCTCTGTCGGACAAGACTATCACGACTGCTTGATTGATTGTTTACACGAGCGGTTACTGCGATTACTAAGCTGCCCGCGCCGTAATTATGCTATGACAACATCTCACGCTCTCGGAAAGAAGTCAACTAATAAAATAAGGACGCCTTAGTAATGATACTAGTATTGGCAGCTATCGGTGCAACCGTACTCATCTACTCTTGTATCTATCTAATTGTAAGCATTGTCACAAGGAGAAAACCCCTAAGTTACATTCTCGTCAAGAAACCGGGGAAGACCGATTGGGTATTTGAGACTCTACATATTCTCATGCCTTCAATCGGTATTTCGTTTTTCCTATACTGGAAGGTAAAGATTCCCGAGGTAAGCCAATCGGGTTGGTATCAGATTATTTTTTTGTGTTTTTTAGTGCAATTGCTAATGAGTGTGACGTACTTTTGTTTGCTCATATACGCGCACTACAAAAACAGGTGACGAATCATGACACGATGGGAGAGCAATTATGTAATGAGTGTCTTTATAGTCACCGTCCCTGTAATGCTCATTTCGGGCTATAAAAATGAGTAAAAACTGCAAATGGAGGACAATTCACTATGACATTTCGCTCACTAGCAGCGCTCAAGATTCTCGTTTGCGCAGCGGGAGGCGCGGCTTTCCTCCCGTCGTTCATGTGGCTAGGCGGCGTTATCTTGCCATCGGACGACAAGGTCGGCGTTAAAGACATACCTGCCCTTGCTAGTATGGGTGTGGTTTACGGTCTAGTTAATGGCATCCTGTGGGCCTACAGACATAAGATGGAGCAGAATAGAATGGTGCGGGTATTCTCTGCTATCGGCTTCGTGCTAGGCGGAGCGTACGGCTTTATCTATGGAATTTCGATCGACTATAACCTCATAATTAACAGTGCGGGAGTGGTTTTCTTTATCTGCATCCCCATTGCATTACTCACCTGGCGGAATAGAAAAGAGTAAAACCCGCAAAAAGGAGGATTAATCAAAATGAACCCTCGCAGATTAGTAACACTCAAGCTCCTCACTTGCATATTTGGCGGCGCCGTTTTAACGCCGGCGCTATTGTGAGCGCTCCCATTGATCGTTCCGTCGAGCGACAGAGTTCCGGGTAGTGCCATCCCTGCCCTAGCAAGTATCGGCGCAGTGTATGGCGGTTTTTGCGGCATACTATGGGCATACAGACCACCGATGGACAACAATAGAGTCGCGCAGGTGTTATATACGGTTGGGTTCATGCTTGGCGGGGTTTTCGGCTTTATCTCTGGGATTGTTACATCGGACGGCAACGACACATTATTGCCTGGGCTCATGGGGATGTTTATCGGCTCCGCCGCGGTTCTTATTGCGCCACAATTAAGCAAGAATCTGAACAATTGACAATGAATACATGACCCCCACGAAGATAGCGTTCCGCTGCGCTATATTTCTATAAGTCTATGATTCTTGGAATGTGGAAAGCAAGATTTAATCAAGAGGTCAGTGGCGTATCGGCTAACTTACTCCTCCTCTGCCTTATCAATAATCTCCTTTGAATCTTCAATTAAACGTGACACGAGCGCGTCTGGCAAAACGACCCTACCACTAGTGTTTCCACGAGCTGTAAATTTGATTTCGTCCTCCAATAGAATCGCAGCTTCCTTATCTTTGAGAAACGCCCTTGCAAGAACAACCGCCAACTCAAGCGGAATGTCAACGCCTATAAGAGGCAAGTCACCTTGTGGGTAGCCAAAAATTACTTTGCCATCTTCAAGCTCTTTCTTGCCTTCTTGTGCGCCAATCAGGTAGTACCCGCCATGCGGATAGTTAGCGTAGTAGTAATCCGTCGGGTAAGAGACGTTTGACAAAAACAGCATGACTCTTTCACCCAATTCAAACTCAGGTTCGGAACTTACAGACATGGACACCAATTCACCGGTGCGCTCGTTAACACCGTGGCCCCCTTGAATCATGAACTTTATGTAATGCTTGCCGGCATTGGTCTCTCCTTTAATCAATGTTTCAACTCTAACGACAACGTCAGTGGTAATCCCGTGGTAGCCCTCATGATCATCCTCACGCCATACTCCATCGAGGTTAGCAACAGTACCGAAGACAACCAATTCGCTTTTTTCAACCATCCTTAGTAACGAATAATCATCTAAATCCTCGGAAAGCATTGAGCATGCGATTGACAAAGCCGGAGTAAACAATACTATCACGACCAGCAGCGATGCAACAACGCATTTCATTTTATTCTCCCCCGTTGAAAACTTTAACTATAGCCTCTGAGGAGAACGACATTTTCAACATTTCCAAATCTCTTGAATTCTTGAAACCCAGAATAACGCTATCGGTAAACCTTGCTGCGGTGTCCAATCTTTTCTACAACGACCAGTCGTTGTTCTTCCTCAATTCGATAAACTACTCTGTAATCTCGCCGAACAGTAAGCCGATACTTGCCCCTCAATGGTCCCTTGAGAGGTTTGCCTAAATACGGATCCTGTGCTAAACGGTCAATCGTCTGGATAATTTTCTGTACGATGTCATTGTCAATTCGCTTCTCAAGACCGCGCTTCGCCTGTCTCTCTATTGCAACCTTATATCGAACTCCCGCTTGACCTCCTCCCACGGAATCACCTCATCGGCTTCAATTTTCCGCTTGGATTCAGTGAGAATTTGAGCCTTATCAGCGTCCGCTAGTTCTTCCGCAGTCGCCTTCCACGACTCAATATCAATCTCCAACAGAGAGCTGTAATAGTGAGCCATCGAATCAAGCGTGACCTCCGCATCGCCCTGATCTGTGGGAGTTAGCTCGCCTCTGGCTTCTATCCACGGCGGTTCAGAGTGAGAAAGTCTAACTAGCCAGTACGCCGGTTTGTCTCCGTAGTGTTCGAGTACCATATCAACAGTCGCTTTTTGCTCCTCGTCCAACTTTCCAGATTCCCCATCGGCTATGCCAGAGATATAATACTGTCCGCGATGGTATTCAAACAAATCTCTCACAACAGGACCGTTTGACCACGCCTCAACCTTTTCATCAAACAGTGGTTTCTCGTCCCAAACTAGCGACCACGCCTGCGCATAATACACCAGCTTCTGCAATTTCAGGGTGGTCATCTCGCCCTGCTTTTCCAAGATGTACGCCGCAACATCAAACACACTAGCCATTGTCCTGCTCCTTTCCGGCATCTATCTTACCAAACCTCGTGCTGCACTGTCAACCCGTTTTGCAGCCTACCACGATTCCTCCGCAGCATCTTAACATTCCACGCCGTGCATTCACGCCCCCACCAGCGCGATTCCCGTCTCAAAAGACTGACCCTTAAGGCGGACAATCGTTAATCTCTACAAAGTGAGACAAGTGCGGGAATCGAGGATTTGATGAGGAATATCTATTGGATTTCTATCAATGTAAGGAGCGAATAGCGGCTGCGATAGAAAATCTTGGTCGCTATTCGCTTCCTTGATCCCGAGGGAACGAAGTTGACAGTGCAACGTCCTTCTGCTAGAATATGACACACTTGAACGGATTAAAATCGCTGGGCGCTGGGTAAACGTTGTGCCGTGTCGCTAACGATTGACAACCCTATGAATGCAGATTCAGACACAGCCGCAAATCTCTCCGCACATTGCCTCTCACTGGACCTTGAAGTCGGCAAAGTCGGCGAGGACCGCCGTATCTATGCCTTCGCGGCAATACGCCCGGATACGGATCAACCCCTAACCCTCCGCCCGGCGAGCGACGGATTAGCCGTGGCATTGGCGCAATTGGACGACTTTGCGGATGGCGTTGATTTCTTGCTGGGCCACAATCTAATCGAATTCGATTTGCCTCACCTGCGAGCCAAGAACCCCAATCTGCGGCTATTGCGACTGCCCGCAGTAGATACGCTCAGACTGAATCCCCTAGCCTTCCCCCGCAACCCGTATCACCACTTGGTTAAGCATTATCAAGACGGGCAGCTCAAACGCGGACGCATCAACGACCCGGAACTAGATGCCAGACTTACCTTAGAAGTCTTCCACGACCAGCAAAGGGCTCTCCGCAATACATCGCCTGACCTGTTGACCGCTTGGCATTGGCTGACCACGGCAGTCGATGGCAAGGGCTTCAATAGGACTTTCACGTCTTTGCGAGGCACGGCAAGGCCGACCGACGTCGAAGCGTCTAACGCGATTGACACCCTACTGAATGGCAAGGCTTGCCAGACGCATGCGCGCGAGGCGATAGTAAATGCAGACCGGCTCGCCTGGGAATTGGCGTACGCCCTTGCGTGGATCTCGGTGTCCGGAGGCAACTCGGTCATGCCCCCTTGGGTACGGCATCAATTTCCCGAAGCGGGGCAATTGGTGCGCCGACTGCGCGACACCTCTTGCGCCGATGACGGCTGCGACTGGTGCCGGGATCGGCACGACACCCGCAGGGAACTCGCCCTCTGGTTTAACTTTGACGACTTCCGGCAAGAGCCAGCGGACGATGCCGGACGACCCATTCAGCAGTCCATCGTGGAAGCCGCGATGGCGCGCAAACATGTGCTGGGAATCCTGCCGACTGGCGCCGGCAAGTCGCTCTGCTATCAACTGCCGGCGCTGTCGCGTTATGACAAGACAGGCGCCCTGACGGTGGTAATCTCGCCGCTAGTCGCCCTCATGGCAGACCAAGTAGTGGGGCTTGAGCGTAAGGGTATCAGTTGCTGTGTCACCGTAAACGGATTGTTGTCGATGCCCGAGAGGTCGGATGCCCTGGACCGCGTGCGCTTGGGGGATGCGGGAATCGTCCTGATTGCACCGGAGCAACTTCGCAGCGTCTCTTTCCGCCGGGTGTTAGACCAGCGCGAAATCGGCGCCTGGGTACTGGACGAGGCGCACTGCCTCTCGAAATGGGGACACGACTTTCGGCCCGATTACCGGTACGTGGGTCGGTTCATCCGTGAGGAGGCTGGGGAGGAGCCGGTGCCGCCTGTGTTGTGCCTGACAGCGACCGCCAAGCCCGATGTGAAGGCGGAAATAATTGACTATTTTCTTGACAAACTCGATATCGAGCTGAATGTCTTCGACGGCGGCGCCGAACGAAACAATCTGGAGTTTGAGGTCGTGCGGACGACCGGTGCCGAGAAGTACGCTGATATCCACCAGATCGTGACGGCGGATCTGCCGACGCAGGAACCGGGCGGCGCAATCGTTTACTGCGCCACTCGACGGCGGACTGAAGAAATTTCCGAATTCTTGCGTGCAAATGAGACGGCGGCAGAGCACTTCCATGCGGGTATGCCACCGGAGACCAAAAGGGACGTCCAGGAGAAATTCATCGGCGGCGCGCTGCGAGTCATCGTCGCCACGAACGCTTTCGGCATGGGAATAGATAAGCCGGACGTGCGGTTGGTCATCCACGCCGACATCCCAGGCTCCTTGGAGAACTACCTGCAGGAGGCGGGCCGCGCCGGGCGGGACCAGCAGGCGGCGCGCTGCGTGCTGCTATACACGCAGGAAGATGTGGAGCGCCAGTTTGGCATGTCGGCTTATTCTCGTCTCACGCGGAGGGAGATCCGCGGCGTCCTGAAGGCGCTGCGGAATCTCGACCGGAGAAATCGCCTTGGCGGCGAGGTGGTAGCCACCGCCGGTGAAATCTTGGGTGAGGACGAAGACAACGCCTTCGAGCGGGATTCGGCAACCGACGACAACCGCGTGCGCACTGCAGTGGCTTGGTTGGAGGAAGCGGTGCTACTGAGCCGAAAGGAGAACCGGGTGCAGGTGTTTCCGGCATCGCTGCGTGTGAGTTCAGTGGAGGAGGCACGCGCCAGACTGGAAAGGGTTTGTCTCCGAGATGCCTACTGTAGCCAACTGCTGAAAATTGTCGAGAGGTTGATTGACGCAGATCCGGACGAAGGTATCTCCACGGACGAATTGATGGCGGCTTCCGGTCTGACGCCGGATGGGGTGCGAAGCGCGCTCTACGACCTGGAGCGAATGGGCATCGCAAGTAACGACACCGTGTTGACCGCCTTCGTACACACAGGGGTGGAGCGCTCATCGCGGAACCGCTACGACGAGGCGGCGGCGCTGGAGGGCGCCCTGATTGACATTCTACGCGAAACGGCTCCCGATATGGACATGGGCGAGAGTTTCATGCTGCACCTGCGCCTTGCCACCCAACGGCTCACGGACGACGGTCATACCTACGCCCTGCCGGAACGCTTGTGGCGGATTCTCAGAAGCATCGCCGGCGACGGGCGTGGCGAAGGTAGCGGTGGGGGAAGTCTCGCGGTTCGGAGGCTTGATCCGGAAACAGTGCGGGTAACACTGCTGCGCGAATGGAATGCGTTGGCGGAGACTGCTAGTTTGCGCCGCCAAGCCGCAATGTGCCTCCTCAATCATCTGCTTGCCTGCCTGCCGCCGGGCAGCCGAGGCACAGATCTGCTTGCCGAGACCACCTTAGGCAACCTGTTGACAGCGATCACGTCAGACATGCTCCTAATGAACCGAGTCAGGCACCCTGAAAAGCTGATGGAACGCGCCCTGCTGTGGCTTCACGAGCAGGAAATCGTTCAACTGAATAAAGGAATGACGGTGTTTCGGTCAGCGATGACCATCCACCTGAATCCGGAGCGTCGCGGTTTTACACGATCGGATTTTGCATCCCTCAAACTCCACTACGACGAACAGATTCTGCAAATTCACGTTTTAGCGGAATTCGCGGAACGAGGACTTGGGGCAATTGTTGATGGACTGCGTATGGCAATGGACTATTTCGTTCTTAGACGAAATGACTTCCTGAGCCGCTGGCTGCCCGACAGGGAGATTTCGCAGCAGACCACGCCGGAATCGTGGCGAACCATCGTCGAAAGCCTAAGAAATCCCATTCAGCGCCGCATCGTTGCAGACGACCGGGAACAGACGAACGTATTGGTGCTCGCCGGACCCGGTTCCGGCAAGACACGGGTGCTGGTGCATCGTATTGCGTATCTCATACGCGCCAAGCGCGAGAAACCTCGCGGCATCTTGGCGCTCGCCTATAACCGGCACGCTGCCGTCGAAATCCGGCGCCGCCTAGTAGAACTCATCGGCGACGACGCCCGCGGGGTGATGGTGTTCACGTGCCACGCGCTCGCCATGCGACTGGTCGGCGCCAGTTTCCAAGGACGCGCTAATCGCATGGATGACGAGGGATTCCGAGAAATACTCCGCGATGCGGCGGCGCTGCTGCACGGAGAGGGGCTGCCGCCAGACGAAGCGGACGAGCATCGGTCGCGGCTGCTAGCGGGTTTCCGCTGGATTTTGGTGGATGAGTATCAGGACATAGGCGAAGATCAGTACGAACTGATTTCCGCCTTGGCGGGCAGAACCCTCTCCGACGAAGACGACAAGCTAAGCCTTTTCGCCGTGGGCGACGACGATCAGAACATCTACGCCTTCAATGGCTCGTCGGTCGAGTTTATCCGCCGATTTGAGGCAGACTACGGCGCCAAACCCATTTACTTAACCGACAACTACCGCTCCACTGCCCATATCATCACTGCTGCCAATACGTTAATTGAATCGGCGCGGCAACGAATGAAGTCCGGGCATCCCATCGGCGTCAACAGAGCGCGGGCGAAAGAACCGCCCGGCGGCGCGTGGACTAAACTGGATCCGGTCGCCCGCGGGCAAGTGCAGATACTGTCGGTTGGCGATGACGTTATCGCCCAGGCACAGGCGGTCGTCGCGGAGCTAAAGCGGTTGTCCAATCTGACGAAGGACTGGGATTGGTCGAAATGCGCCGTCGTAGCGCGTGAATGGAGCTACCTCGACCCGGTACGGAGCCTCTGCGAACTGGAAGATATCCCGGTTCAGATGGCGAACGAGGACATCTTGAACGTTTGGCATCTGCGGGAGACCCGCGGGCTCGTGAATAGGTTACACTCGCGGAAGTCTAGCTTGATGTCAAGTGAAGATCTGAACGACTGGATGAACAATCAGCCCTCAAATCCTTGGACCGAACTGCTCCAGGAAGGAATAGCAGAGTACATGCAGGATACGAGTGGGGCGGAAACACCGGTGGATAACTTCATCGAATGGCTGGCGGAGTGGGGACGGGTCGTACGCCGCCGCCAGCGGGGGCTGTTGCTGCTGACCGCCCACCGCGCCAAGGGCTTGGAGTTCGACCATGTGGTTGTGCTGGACGGAGGCTGGAACCGCGTGGACCGAGGCGAGGATGTGGATGCCCCTCGCCGATTGTATTACGTGGCGATGACCCGCGCACGGCACACCCTCGCTCTGGCGCGCTTTCCAGGCTCGCACCCGCTGCAGGATGCCTTGCGGGACAGCCGATCAGTGCTGCACCGCCCGGCGCCCGTCAATCTCCCACCGGCACCGCCGGAACTTGAACGCCGCTATAAGCGGCTGAGCTTGGGCGATGTCTTTCTTGGATTTGCAGGATATAGACGCCCCGATAGCCAGGTGCATCGCGCTATTGCCTCGCTCTCTCCCGGCGATCCTTTGCATGTGCGTGTCGGGTCAAAGCGTTGGGAGGTTCTAGATTGCAACGGGAGGGTCGTAGGGCAGCTTGCCGCCGGTTTCAAGGGGCTTGACAACATGCGCTGCACACGTGCCAAAGTCTGGGCAATCGTCGTCTGGAACCGCGAGCGTTCCGAGCCACAGTACCGAGATCGCTTTCTGTGCGATGACTGGGAGGTGGTGGTGCCGGAGTTGATTTTCGAGCCGGATTCGTAATCTTACCGATACGCCCACATGCCGCGACCTTGCCTTTTCACGATACGATTCAAGGTTCGGGGGATAGGCTGAGAGCACGTTTCAGTCATTGCAACCATCCGAAACGGCTATGACTTGCCCCTCGAACGAAATTGGGCGATAAAGTCAAGATGGTCTTGCAGTATAGTCGCTAGCATCGCGTCTTGTTTGTCCAATCGTCGATTGATATCATCTATCCGTCGATCCATCTCTGATGCCCTCTGATCCATGCGATTTTCTAACATTCTAGCTTGTATTTGCACCTCTTTTCTTAGCCCTTTGCGCAAGTTCGCGTTCGCTTTCCAACCGAGACCTACTATCACGATAATTGCCCCCACCGTATGCAAAACATCCATCAAATACACATCCACGGTTTTCCCCCTTCTAATTGTCATTTCCCACATTTGAACTGTGATTGCCCCATTCTGCCAGCTCTGCACTTGCACAGTGAGCGTACATCTTGACATCCTTCCATCCTCCAGCAGGTTGTAAATCTACCACCGGCGCCCTTCAATTGTTTTCATCGTGTCGTTTTCAATCTTCCGTGATTCACGTCATCTGCCGCCACCATGCCCCAGTTTTTGCCGAACCCACGACTTGGCAGAAGAAACACGATGCGGCGCCAACTGTTTCGTGAGGTTTGCGTTTTGTTGGGTTGCCACCGCCAGTAACGACGTGTGCTTATCCAACTGTTCACGAAGAAAGTCAACCCTCAAGAGAGGTTAGCTTGAAGTAAACGCCTTGAAAATGCAATGATTTTGACCCTCAAATGACCAAAAAACGGCTTTGCCATCTACTTTTCAAACAGGCTTTTAATCCTTTCACCAAAGGGGTGACACATTTGTGTCTTTTGTACACATTTGTTTACAACCGCTGAAACCCTTGATGTGGTAAGGGCTCCAGCGATTTTCAATGGTAATTTCCCGAATTTTTGTAAACAAATGTGTCTTTGCCTTTCATACCACTTGAACGCTACGGCCTCGTGCTGAAAAAAAATCAAACTGCCCGTATCCCTTGACACATCAGGGTTTTCGAGTCCAAACCGAGCCTAAATTGAAGGGAATTATTGGTGTTGGCATATAGTTTGCTGCACAAACCTATCGAGATATGTGATTCAACTTCGTTAATCTGGTTTTCTTGCTGCAAATGCCCAACAATCAAAAAGGAAGGAGAACGTACGATGAAATTCGTTGCACGCACCACGAAACATATACTCGTTTACAGTGTGTTGTTACTAGTCGTAGCTTTTGTTCGGCAATCTGTGGGGCACAATAATCACTTTAAGCCTGTGATTCCATCTGCACAAGTATATTATATATCAACAGGGCAAGGCCCCGGTTTGATTCGGACATATACTCGTGTATTTTTCAGAACGGGAGCTCACAATACCATGCACAACCATCAAGGTTACTACTATATGCATCAGGTGATTACCGAGGGGATTGCTACTATAACCGATATCGGTTATTGGTTCGGCAATTCTCAGGTAATTCGTGGCCAAGGCCACACTGATGAAGATGCAACGCAGGAAGAAACCTTGTCAGGGTGCCACAGAGGTTATGCCCACGCTGAAGGGAATATGGGTGGTTATGAGAGTGGGATTGTAAACAGCTACTGGGAAATCTGTCCCGGCGGTGCTGCCACTCAACTTAATGCTGCAGATATCGCCGGTATTCTCAATTTGTCGTGGAATAACGATGATGTTTTATCGGAACTCCAGTCAGAATTTGAAGATGCTAGAGCACAGGATTCCACTGTTATAGGAGTCTCAAATATCAATGGACAGCTCTCTGTTATTCGCGATGGTCAACCGTCGGTTGACTTAGGGATGTCTGAGGTAACCCTTGCGATTCCTGCTGCGCCGCATAAATTGCGACCAAAGACAGTGACTACTGCATGGGGCGCCCTAAAAAAACAGCAATAGCTATTGTAACCAACCGTACAGGGGAATAACGCATTCCCCTGTACACGTCGCAAAAGGAGAACGCCACCATGAAAACCATGTTGATTGTTGCACTGTGTGTTATGCTGTGGAGTTGTGGTGATTCGGATAACGGTAGTCCATACCTGCCGGGAAACAATATGGCGAAAGGCCCAGATTTGGAATATACCATTCCCGATGGTATTCCAATAGCAATGGCAACCCATTACGCTCATCTCCAAGATGTGCTCTCTGAGACAGAATTTGAGTATTTCCTCACGCAAGTCAAGGCCTATTGTGAAGGTGAAATGAAAAATACCTTGTTGTACACCAAACTAAGGTCTAAACTTTCTGAAGATGCTGTAAACCGCATCATGAGACCCGACGATCTCAATCGTTCTGATATACTTCCAGCATTTAACCGATCGCACGATGGCCGGGTAAAAGCACGAAGCCAACACGACATACTAGGCGGAATTCCACCTTTTGAGGGCTTACCCGATGAAGCACCGATAGCCACAGACACTCAACTCTCAAGAGTAAATGCTATCTTGAGACCGGATGCCTATGATTGCGTTGAAGGTTATACTGATGTTAGATAGTTCTTGTAGGTTGGGTTAAGCGGATTATTCCAATTACATTCTATGGCAAATTAACGCCCCGAATTTAAAACCGCGTTCTTGCCAAAATACATGTAGCGTAACCCAACGATCAACTGAGCGGATAGCGAAGGCGATAGTTTTGTTATCGTAGCACCAGGATTCCACGATAACACACCCCAAAAACCAGAAAAACGTTGGGTTACGCTATCTCATACAAATTTGTTAACACAATCAAAAAAAACGAAACGCACGGGGTATAATTTCGTGTTCTGTTAAACCTGGCTTAACCCAACCTACAAAAACTAAAGGTATGCTTTTCCTTACGGGTGCTTCAATTATCATAATAGGTAGTAAAGACGATAAAACGACATTTGTAGCTACTGGAGGATTTTTACTTTTTAGCTCATGGATTGCTGCCATAACTGATGCCTATAGAGGCGAAAAAAGTTATAATCGCAAGTAGGGGCTTAGCTTAATCCCTAATGGTGCTGCATTAACTTATATTCTAAGGAGATTAAACCATGCGATATGTCTTGCTTATTGCGACGTTTTTCTATCTTGGTTGTGAACATGAACACGCTGAGTATACGTTGCTTGAACACGACCATAGCCTAATCGAACACACGCACCCATTAAGTGAACACTCACATGAATTGATTGAGCATAAACATGACTACGCCTCAAAGACTCATGATCACCCCTTAGCGGATCATAAGCATTCTGAAAAAGACCTTTCCCTTCGTGACGTAGAATCACGTATAAGAATCCTTGAAAGGTTTCGCAAACATACTCATAACTGATTTATTTTCGAGAATAGTTACTCACGACCATAATTCGCCAAAGTTGACCTTTGATGAATGTCCAATTCCAGATTTTGATTTGGATTGGAAAGGTAAAGCCTTTTTTGAGTTTAATGGAATATCTGATATTGATCGTCAACCTAGTGGAAGACTCTTGCTTTCAAATGGTAGATATGGCGCAATGGCATTTACTAGTTCCTACTATACATTTGATGATACTGGCTGGGGACGTGGGCACGATTATGTGATAGGCGGGTGGCTAGACAGTCCGACACGTATTCTTGTAAGCTATATAGGGACAGATAGCACTGATGGATACACCGAAGAAAAGCCCGATGGCAGATTAACTGCTAATGAAGTAATAAGGCATAACTTTGAAAATTCATGGATTGGCATAGATGACGACGGTACATATTTGCAATATCAGTTAGATATAAATGAGCAAGGGCTATTCCACAAATCAAGTTCAGGGGGGACTTGCAATTCTGGTGATGAACGCTTTGCTCCCGACCTCATTGCAAGACTTTTACCCTTAGCAAAAGACTTACTTGCTATAATGGAAAAAGGTTTACCATAAAAAAGCAGAATATAAGCCTAAAGATGTTCTTGTTGACTACTGTAATCTACCCGGTAATCGTACACTTCATTACCGTAGATACGCCGGTCGAACTCAGTCTTGCCACCACTTATCTCCAGAACTGACGAGACCTGAACACAGTTTTTACTCAACACTGGACAGGGGTGAGAAACCGAATTATTCCAAAAGCTAGTTTCTAAAGTTACTGCCAGCGAGATGATTAGATGTAACTGAGGGTTAAAATTACCGGATTTTCAAGGCATTTACCCCAAAATAGCCTCTCTCGAAGAGGGATTTTAACTATTCAAACAGGCTCTAAGACATATTAGCCAATTGACCCAACGAGGGGTTTACGACATGACTTTCGAACATCCGAAACGGCTATGACTTGCCCCTCGAACGAAATTGGGCGATAAAGTCAAGATGGTCTTGCAGTATAGTCGCTAGCATCGCGTCTTGTTTGTCCAATCGTCGATTGATATCATCTATTCTTCGATCCATCTCCGATGCCCTCTGATCCATGCGATTTTCTAACATTCTAGCTTGTGTTTGCACCTCTTTTCTTAGCCCTTTGCGCAAGTTCGCGTTCGCTTTCCAACCGAGACCTACTATCACGATAATTGTCACCACCGTATGCAAAATATCCATCAAATACGCATCCATGATTTACCCCCTATTTTGTGATTGCCCCATTCTGCCAGCTCTGCTGTTTCGGTAAAAAGAATCAGATGATTGTCATTCACTCGTTGGATTGTGCCTATCGTAATCTCCTTGCGCTTCTGCCGATACCCGTGTTTTTCCCACGTCAATCTCCGTTCTCATATCACTCAAAAAGCAAGTTGACACGCGCTAATACTTGTGTTAGAATGGCGCAGTATTTCACTGTTTGCGATTTTTTGGTGTGGAACAGAGCCCCCTTAACACGTTGCACGTGTCGGCCCCTATTGACGAAAACCTCATCAATGGGAATAGGCATCAATTGGATTTGATGAACACTTACTAAGCCAAGGGAAGGTGCTTACGCAGAAATTTTGTTTAAAGTGTTAGGAGCGATACGGGGGCAAAAAGATGGAGTGCGAAATTTGAATTTCCGCCAGTCCAGAAAGATAAACAATACATTCATGGACATGAGTGTTTCATCAACAGCGAAAACAAAGTTATCGCACTCCTTGGGTGGGTTTGACTCTAAAGGTTAGTTCGTTGCTGCGGCGCTGAATCCTGCTTGTTTGACAGCGTCAGTAAGTTGTGCAATTGAGGCTTTGCCTGTATCGCACTGGACTACGGCTTTACCTTCCGCTTGGGAAACATCGACACTAATCACGCCAGGCACCTGAGTGAGTGCAGACTGCACTTTGGCTACACAGCCGCCTCATGTCATTCCCGTAACTGCTAACGTGATTTCGTTAGAAGCCGCCATTGTTGACTCTTCAGCAGTGACATCATCAGCTTTACTAGGTTGCTGTGATGTTTCTGGAGCCTGTTCCATTTTCTCTGAAGCGCAGCCGATGACCAAAATCGTCGCCATGCAACAGAGTAGACCGAACTGCAATAAACGCATTTTGAGGAACCTCCTATTCAAATAAAGATTTAAGAATGCTGTTATTCTACGCCATTGCATCAGATTTTGTCAAACATAATCGAAACGAAGCGTGAAATGTAAATTCAATGTGATTGCAGCCCTAAGCGTTCAGGATCTAAACTCAGGGAGACATTGAGCCACACCCTTATGGAACGACTTTCCTGGATATTTGCCCTATTTATTGTTATATCCCCCTCAATATCCAACGTAATTGCCCAGAGCAGTTCCTATGAATCAACGACCTCCCAAAATGACGAAAACATCCACCTACTCGCGCGAGACGTTCAAATTGTCCCGGCGCCTATCGCAGAATCAACCAACTCCCAAGCAAACTTGACATCACCTGCTCCTCGTCAATCAAAAGATTGGAGCGCGATTATCAGGTCTGTCGGCATCGAACCCGATGCCGAAAAGTGTCTGGATTGTCACTTCAACGGACAATCTTCCACGCAAGCGCACTCCGGAAATCACCTGAATATCCATCGCCCGGAGCTATTCGGTTGTATACTCTGCCATGGTGGGGACTCGGGGGCAACCGAGATGCAAGAAGCACACATTTCTACAGACGAATTTCCATTTTTTAAAGGTCGTCGTGTGGAGGCGGCTTGTGGAAAATGTCACACTGCGCCCGCGGTGCCAGGCGCCCTCTCGCTCTCCGGTGGAAGATTTGTGTTAAATAAATATGGCTGCGTGACTTGCCACGACCTACCCATAGAAATCCCCATAGCGCGGTATGCTCCTCGTCTAGATACCGTTGGCAACAAAGTCACAAAAGCATGGCTGAGACAGTGGCTTGAAGATCCGACGATTTATCTTCCAGAATCAAAGATGCCAAAAATTGAGATGTCTGAGCACGAGCGAGAAGCTATCGTCGAATTTCTCCTGACCTTACGGAATGATAGACTTTTCCAAACGATTACTGGAACAGGTAACGCTAAAAATGGCAAGAAAATTTTCGTGGCGAATGAATGCCAATCTTGTCATGCATCGAATGAAGCGAATGACAGCCCCGGTCCCAACCTCGAACGGGTCGGGACGAAAATAAATCGCTTATGGCTCACGACCTATCTGCGAAACCCCGCGGCGCTCCATCCGCATACAAAGATGCCCGACTACGAGTTTTCGGGCCAGGCGATCTTAGATGTGAGTGAATATCTGTTGAGTCATTTTTCTGATGGCAAAACCCCATTGGAAACATTCCCTGATAATGCTTCCAATCCCTCAAAAGCTAGTGAAGGTTTCAAACACTATATCAGCAAAGGATGCGCTCAGTGTCATGGCATTACCAAATATATGGAGGTGAATGTCACTGAAAAACTGAAGGAGTGGAATATTGAGGAAGCCATTGAGCGAATTCGAATACATCGTGGAGCCAACATCGAAACCCCAGAAATTGACATCCCTGAGTCGGACCTAGAATTGATGAAGAACCCCCTTTTGGCAATGCAACAAAATGATACTTATAAGCTGCTCAGACACAATTTAGGTGAGAGGTCTCCGGGAGATATAAGTCAATTCTTGTCGAAATTTTGGCAGTTTCCAATCCCTGTTCAGGGTGAACCGCCCGAATATTATAGCAAAACGGTGACTCCACTCACCCCCGAATCCTGTGGAAATTGCCACTCCAAACAGTGGGAAGATTGGAAAACCACTCGTCATGCAGTCGCGATGGGACCTGGGGTTTGGGGACAGTTAGTCGGGCAAGCACCCCGATTTATTGAAAGTTGCTCTCCATGCCATGCACCGTTGTCTGAACAACACCAGCATTTACCAACGCCGCAAGGTGGACATGTCGTGAACCAACAGTACGATTCACAACTACAATCTCAGGGACTTGCTTGTGCCACGTGTCACATCCGAACACACCAACGGTTTGGTCCCCCTTTCTCAGAGATTGCGTACGCAGCAAGTGTTTTTGGCGATGGACACCACGGTGGTGCGGTGGTAAGTCTCGCCTACAAGGACTCCGCCTTCTGCAAGCCGTGTCATCAGTTTGAGGAGAACGGGTTTAGTCTGAATGACAAACTTCTAGAAAATACATACAATGAGTGGCTTGAAAGTCCTCATGCCAAACAGGGGGAAACCTGCCAATCGTGTCACATGCCTGACCGTCGTCATCAGTGGCGCGGTATCCATGACCCCGAGACTGTGCGAAACGCCCTCAAATTAGACGTCCATGTAACAGATCAGCGCAAAATCATCGAAGCTGACATTCGGTTGACGAATGCGGGAGCGGGTCACTACTTGCCAACCTACATCACGCCCGCAATATTTGTCACTGTGCGGATGCTGGATTCAGTTGGAAATCCTGTTCCTGACACCGAACAGGTGCGAGCAATACAACGACGAGCGCCATTGTCGTTAAACCGGGAAATATTCGACACGCGCATCCCCCCGGGCGGGACATGGGTGTATACCTACAAAGCTTCGAAATCCGAACAGGCGAAAACCCTTGAAATCCGCATTGATGTCCATCCAGACCACTTCTATAATGGATTTTTTAAGATATTCCGCGCCAAGAGTCCAGAGGCGCAACAACACATTGTTGAGGCGATAGAAACCACTGAACAGAGTCCCTACCTATTGTTGACCGAGCAGATACCCTTGGAGTAAATCAACCCGAACAACGGATATAAAAAAGTAAACGTCGGTAGTAGATGAGAAGGTAAAAACAAGTTTTTCGACATTTCCTAGCCCCTTGTCGCCCCAGGCAATTATTGAGGGATCAAGCGAGCGAATAGCGAGCGCGATAGTCCTAACCGCAAGGAACGCGATAGGTTTAACCGACAGAAAGGACGTAGACTGCAATGAGGATTCAACATTTGATTAGATGGCTGTCTGCACTTTTTCTATCAATAATTATCGTCTATTGCCACTGTCCTGTTGCTTACGCCGTGCATGTCCAAGATTCTCCCGAATTTGACCTAGCCGTTAAACGCTACCGGAATCGTATTCGCAAAGATCCGAAAAATCTGGCGTTGCACCGCGAACTGATCGAGCTTGCGCAGCAAACTAACCGATTAGAAATTCCACTGCATGTCTACAAAACCGCATACCAAAAGCAGCCGACAAATACAATCGTCCTCTACGTCTTAGGATACGCCTACCTCAGAGAGGGATCCGAATCGTCGCTCATGAAAGCGAAAAAGCTCCTAGAGACAGCAATAGAAGAGCGTCCACAGTTTGCAGACGCTTATGCTGCCTTGGGCAGGTGCTATGCGGCACAGTGGAAAACCGAAGAGGCGATGGAGGCGTACCAGAGAAGCGTACAGCTTGATCCCAATCTCTGGGAGGCTCACTTTGAATTGGGCAATTATTACCGGGATGGGAAAAACTATCAGAAAGCAATTGAACACTACACAAAATCTCTCAGCGACCGTCCCAAGGCTGCCGAAATCCATTTTCATCTTGGCACGCTATACCGAAAAACTGGAGACCTTGAATCTGCTCGCCAAGCCTTTTCACAAACAATAAAACATGACAAAGGTTATGCTGATGCTTACTATCAGATGGGACAAATCTTCGCTTTGCAGCAAAAGCCCAAGGAAGCTCTGAAGCAATATCGTAAAGGACGCGAGTTTGACCCAAAGAACGCAAAAACTCGCTATCAACTCGCACTCATCTTCTTGGATGGAGACGATGGGCGTAACGCAATCTTGGCTGTACGGAGCGCACTAGCGGTTGATGCTAAATACACGGAATACGTGAATCTGTTGAAAAATGTGAGCACGTTGGATGCGGTGGACATTGCCGCACAGATACTCCAAAAGCATCCTGATAATGCAGAACTTCAGCACTTCGTGGGGATGCTGTTCCTGAAAATCGGTCAATGGGAGACAGCCCAAGCCCATCTCGAACGTGCAAAAGCGCTTGATCCAAACAATGCTGATGTTCGGTTCACACTCGCTGAGAGCTATGAGCATAAAGCGCCGGACAAAGCAATCGAAGAATATAAGCAGGCGGCGGAACTCGGCAAAACGAGACTCGATCTCTTACTAAAGCTGGTTGAAAGGTACCGACAGGAAAAAAACTTTGAAAAGTTTCAGCAGATTGCCCAGCAGATTTTGACGATAGATGCAAATCAACCGGAAGTTCATTATCAGCTGTCAAACTATTATGATGAACAATCCAATCGGAAAAAGCAAGCTGGGGAAGAAGAGGAAGCAGAGACGCTACTCAATTTGGCAATCGAACACGCGAATAAGGCAGCCAAACTAGCTCCTAGGGTTGGAGCGTACCATCTCAAACTCGCAACGTTTTATGATCGACAGAAACAACTCAAGGCGATTCGTTCCTATGACAAGGCAATCGAACTAGACCCTTATAACGCAGAAGCGTATTACCGTCGTGGACTCTTCATGTCCAATTACACATTTGGTGAGGCGAAGGTATTGCTCTATAATCCCAAAGATGTCATGGACGACCTGCAAAAAGCCATACAACTCGATCCGAATCTCGCAGGCGCTCATTACGCCCTTGGGGTTGCCTACGATCGAATGGGCGACGTGCAAAAAGCGATGGTTGAATTCCAGAAAGCAGGGGATCTAGATCACAGCGATCCAAGACCTCATCTTTATCTTGGAGAGAAATATGCCAATGCCGGACAGTTTCACATGGCGATAGCCGCTTTCGCGAAAGCCATCAAAGCTCATCCGGAAAATGTTGAAGCCCTTAAAGACTACGCCTTCTTATGTCTCGCCCACGACGAGGAACGCGGATGGAAGCAGGCAAAACGCGCACTCGAAAAAGCCATTCAGATTCGACCTAACGACGCAGAAATCCTGATGAATTACGGATACACGCTCTACCTGAGCCGGAAAAATGACGATGCAATTGCCCACTATTTGCGTTCTATTGAACTCAAACCCGATTGGCCGCTTAGCCGCTATAATCTTGCAATCGCTTATGAGCAAATAGGGAAAAAAGAACTCGCCTTGACAGAATACCTGAAAGTGACTAAACTCGATCCGGAGGGGCTTCACGCCGAAAAGGCGTTGAAACGAATCCAACTCCTGACGGATGAAGATTAATGTAATAGAAGAATTGAAGTCCCTTCGATACGGAATTCTTGTGTTCTCTACGAATCATTCACATTCAAAAGGAGGTTCATTACTATGCCACAACCCTTACCTTTACAGTCAATCAACCACGTGTCTTTCGATGTCACCGACTTGGAAGCGAGCATGGCGTTCTATCGCGATGTACTTGGATTCCAGCGAATTCGTCGTCCGCACTTCCCGTTAGCGCCAGGTATTTGGCTGTACAATTACGGTCTTCAACTTCATCTGAAGCAACCGAGGAACACAAAGATTAAGGAAGTACCACAAGAGCACAAGCTCTCAGTCACTGCGGATCATATGGCTTTTTACGTTACAGACACCGATGAAGTCGAACGCTTGCTGAAGAAGCATGACATCCCCTACAGGGCGCTATTCGTCGAGGAAGCAGGCATCACGATGGTGTTTTTTCAGGACCCCGACGGCAATCATCTTGAGGTCGGCACTTACCCGCCGCCCGTCGAGTTTGTGGAAAATTGACCATGGCGCTTCGACGCAAGGACAAAACAGAATCTGAGCCCGCCGTTAATTCTTCACAAACGGAGGACTTTCCAAACGCACTCCATGCCAACAAATACGGTATCCGCTTTGATATCCTTCCAGAGATTTCCTATCTAGACGCCCAACTGTGCCGCCTGATTGCTGGCATATTTCCCCTATGCAAAGGCTTTCCCGAGCAGGTGTGGCTCTCGCAGGAAAAAGTTGAAGAGGGGCTTGATTCCTGCAGTGTCAACTTTTGGGCATTTTCGAAAGAACCCGAGTCGATTAAGGAATTTTCAATCTGGTTTGGGGGTTTTTTTAGAGAAGCATCTGTTTCTCAATTCTTGGAGCACTTCGTAGAACATGCTCTTGAAAAAGCCGGGGGCGAAGAAGTCATACTTGCAAATTGGTCTCGTATCCATGTGACCGAAGATGAAGTCAGAGCCGTAGTCAAACGTGAAATGGAGATGTCAGATGAGAATATATCGAAGCTGGACTAACTGATTGAGGAAGCATCTCCCGCCGTGTATCCTATGAATCCGAAAGATAATTTTGAGTCCGGTTTTGAGCAGTTCAGGTACGTGAATACTGGTAAAGAGTCGTCACTAGGGAGTTTAAGTATGACTCCATTTTACTGTATGGACCAAAATGATGATGTACGCCTTCCTTCGGACGAATTGCCGCCCTCAACTGTCGAGCATCTAGTGTTAGAGGCACACGCGAATATAACGGCGTGCTGGCAATCATCTTGTTGACCATTTCAAAGTCAAAGAGAAAATGTCATATGTCCGTGCGATAATTCTGGGTATCGTCTTGATACCGATCAATCTGCATTGGCTCATGCATGCAGAGTCGCTCCATCCCCCTGTCTACTCAACACTCTTCACCCTCTTCTACAATGTGACATTTACCCTCTTTGTCCTAGTGGTGTTGAATGCGCTGCTTAAGAAATATACACCAAAGTTAGCATTTCAACCTAGTGAACTGCTGATTATCTACGTGATGTTGTCGATCGGAACGGGGATTTTTGGGCATGACCTGATGATTGTCCTAGCGCCAACACTGACCGCCTTCTGGTTCTCATCACCAGAGAATGAATGGTCGGTCCTTTTCCGGCGACACTTGCCTGAATGGCTTATTGTCTCTGACGAGAAGGCGTTGCTAGCGTTCCACGAAGGTGAATCGACGCTCTATATCGCAAAACACCTCAACGCCTGGTTGGTACCCGTTGCGATCTGGGGTAGCTTTTTGATCGTGCTCCTCTTCGTGCTGGTGTGTATGAACGCTATCATCCGTAAACAGTGGGCGGAAAATGAAAAGTTATCTTACCCTGTCATCCAACTGCCGCTGGAATTGGCAAGAGGCGGCACAGGCCTCCTTGTTAATCCTCGATTGTGGATTGGGTTTGCACTTGTCGGTAGTTTGGATGTAATCAATGGTCTCCATGGACTTTTTCCGGCATTCCCCAATTTCAAACTGGTGCAGGACCTCCGTCCGCTCTTCGTCACGCAGCCATGGAATGCTATTGGTTGGACGCCCATAGCTGTCTACCCTTTTGTGGTGGGATTGGGCTATTTTCTGCCGGTCAACCTTGCGTTTTCCGCATGGTTCTTTCACGTTTTCTGGAAGGCAGAACTCATTTCTCGGAATGCAATTGGATTGTGGAGCACACCTGGCCCATATCGGAGCTATACGACATCGGGCGCATGGATGATTCTCACACTGTTCGTATTGTGGAACAGCCGAAAATATCTCAGACAGGTATTCAGGTGGTCAATTCGTGGAACCCCATCGGCGGTAGCTGCCAACGAGCCGATGACGTATCGAACCGCCACCATGGGTATGATATTGGGCACAATCATACTGGTGTTATTCCTCGCATATGCCGGGATGTCCGTCTGGGTCGCATTCCTTTTCCTCCTAATCTACTTCCTTTATATGATAGCGATTGCTCGAATCCGCGCCGAGATTGGTCCTCCAGCCCACGACGCTGAATGGATGGGACCAGAACAGCTTCTCCTGAACAGTTTTGGTGCGAGCCGTATAGGTCCTCGTAACATTGCAATGTTTACTCGACTCTATTGGATGAGTCGAGCGTATCGCTCACATCCAGTCGGACACCAGTTAGAAGGGTTTAGAATTGCACAAATAATCAGGGCGCCAAGTCGCGTATTCCTAGTGGCGATGATTATTGCCTCAGTTGTTGGAACTTTCGCAGGCTTTTGGGCATATACCCATAATCTGTATTGGCATGGAGCAGGTAGCCGCGGAAGCTTGGGAGAAGAGGCGTTTCGCCGGTTGCAGGTCTGGCTGCAAAACCCGGGGGCACGCAACGATATGATGCTCAGAGAGGTGGGATTAGGAGCTGCCGTAACACTGTTTCTGTTGGTACTGCATCAGCGATTTGTTGGGTTCCCCTTTCACCCGGTCGGCTATGCCGTAGCTTGCGGTTGGGTAATGAGTGCAGCCTGGTTTTCGGTCTTTTTAGCATGGTTGGTCAAGTGGGCAATTCTAAAGTTTGGAGGAGTTCGACTCTATCGGCAGATGGTACCGTTCTTTTTAGGAGTGATACTGGGACAACATGTAATCGGAGGGGCATGGACAATCATCCGCGAAATTGTAGGCGGATATGGGTATCGCTTTTTTCCTTAGGTACCGTTGACACATTACGTTAGATATAGAAAATGTATCAAGTCACTCTACAAAAAGAGGCATCTAACACAGGGTTGCACCAATTCAGATAAAGTGGTATCGCTGCATCTCCTCCCGCATTGGTGAGATAGCGATCTGTTATTTTAGATTTCTTAACTTGTAACCATCCTTGTCCAGCGTCGTTGGAATATCTACAGGACCCAAATTCAACACCAACTAATTTTCAAATAGTGTATACTTAAGACAAACAACCGTTATCAGCTTTGGCATTAGTCTTGCCGGAGCATTCCAAGTGAAAAAATGTGTAAGGAGGTGAATCGGTAGATTTAGGAACAAGACCTAGTAAATCCCGAGCCAAAACGGTTGATTTTCGCCCGCAGAGGCTAGAGGAGGGTTAACCACTTCCGCCGATAGTACATAGACCGTTTCTCTTGAGTTACCCATTGGGTCTTGCCACCAATTCTACCGAGCAGCTAGTATGATTAACAAATCGTCAGTCGTTCTATTTCTTGCCTTGTGTATTTCACTGATTAGTTGTATGGCTTCAAATCTACATGCGGACACAGTATTGGAAGAGGCACTCGCGTGGATCGATCGAGATAACTACGCTAAGGCTTCCCTACGATTAGAACCTCTGTTACAAACACCAATTCAGGATTTGGATGTCAACAAGGAAGAGATTCATCACGTTCTCGCTTACTGTTACGAAAAACAGGAAAAATGGAATGAGGCCGTCCAACATTACCAGAAAGCCATCGCACCCACCAATGGGTTGGCAGATTATGCACTTTTTCGGCTTGCCAACTCCTATCAGCAGATGCAAGATTATCCAAACGCTTTGATTTCGTATCAACGCTTAATAGATGATTTCCCCCGGAGTTTCCATTTCGGGGAAGCGAAATTTGAGATTGCGAAGGTGTATCAGAAGCAGAACAACTACGCAAAGGCGCTCGATTCTTTGTCAAACTTGATTGCTGATAAGCGGAGCGGTTATGTTCGGCAATCACTTTATGAACGAGGCGTAGTTTACGAAGCATTTGGAAAATGGAAGGACGCCCTACTCACCTATCAACAGCTTACCAATGCAGACCCAACCGACGCGGTCGCCAAAGACGCGCTAGACCGAATTAAAAAACTGCTGAAGGCGCATCCTACTTTCGAGGTCAACCGTAGCCAGCGCATGAACCACGGATTAGTGCTTTACCACCATAAAAACATGACAAAAGCGCGCGCGGAATTTGAAAAAGTTGCCGCCGGTTACAAGGATGCACTGGCAGGTCGAGCTACTTACTATATCGGTTGGAGTTACTACCGCCAGCGCAAATACGATTTAGCACTCAAGGCATACAACAAGATTGTCTCATTGTATCCAGCAAGCGGTTATTTGACCCGTTCACTATATCAAATAACACTTTGCTATCGTCGCAGTGAACAGCCCGATATGGCACAGAAGCGGCTAAAAGCTTTCCTCGAACAGTACGCTTGGAGCGCGTTATCAGATGATGCGTTCTACGATCTCGGTTGGGTGCAGGAGAACCAAGAGCAATATGACGAAGCAATCGCAACCTATCGCCGCATGACACAGAAATATCGCCGAAGCGATTTGGTATCCCAAGCATATTGGCGGATTGGATGGCTTCAATTCAAGAAGAAACAATATGCGGAAAGTATCCAAACCTTCGCTACTTTGTTGGAACAGTATCCCAAGGGCGCTTTTAGCACAGCCGCACACTTCTGGATAGCGAAGAGTCATGAGCGTCAGAATCAGTGGGAAGAAGCGGAAAAAGTGTACCGCGAAATCGTTGCGGCGAACTATTGGTACTATGCCGACCGAGCGCGAGCTATCCTTAAGGATGGACCTCAGCAAGGTGCAGTCTCTCTGAATACCACTGAATCACGAGCAAATGCTGCTTCCAACAGTCCAATCTGGAAAGAAATCGGATCAAAGAAAACGCCGCGTGTTGCAAAATTGATGCGCCTCAGGCTCTTCGAAGATGCACTGACCGAACTCAAGAGGACGATTCGGTTAGATAGGTCCAACCTTCAAGATAGTTACTATAACCTAATCGTCTGCTATCAGAAGCTCAAAGAATTTCAGAAAGCTATAATATATGCGGAAAGACTGTCAAGTTTTGAGTTGCTGCGCGATGAAAACGAAGCTATTCCGATCGAACTTTACCAACTGCTTTATCCCCTCTACTACAGAGAAATTATCCAGAGGAATTCACAAGAATACGAGATTGACCCGCTGTTCGTCGCTTCGATGATTCGTGAAGAAAGCCGTTACAATGCTGGAATCGCTTCTTGGGCAGGAGCCTTGGGACTAATGCAAATTATGCCTGCGACCGGTCAAGATCTTGCCCGCCGCCTCAGGATTCGTCGGTTCCACACTACCATGCTTTTGAATCCAGAGATTAACATCAAGATGGGCACATGGTACATGAAGAACCTGATGGATAAATTTGAAAACAACCATGCGCTAGTTGCCGGAGCATACAACGGTGGACCCGGTCGCATGCAACGATGGTTAAATGAAATGGACGTTTCCGATTTCGACGAATTCATTGAGGACATTTCGATTACTGAAACCCGCCGACATATCAAGAAAGTCATTGATAGCTATCGCATCTACCAGGAACTCTACTCAGAGCACAATCTTCCGTCAACGCCCCAAAAACTATAGGTGACAAGGGGTAAAAGCCTTTAACCAATTTTGGCGATGCCAACAATCATGATTGTTGCCGGCGAGCCCTCCGGCGATCTCCATGCTTCTCGGGTTGCATCCAAACTCAAAGACCTTTCGCCCGGTATCCATCTCCTCGGAATGGGGGGAGATTTGATGGAAAATTCGGGCGTCAGCCTAATCTATCACATCCGCGACTCCGCAGTAATGGGAATTGGCGAAGTTTTTACTTCCATTCCCGCCTTTCTGAAGAAACGCAGACATCTGAAGCGATTCATCTGTGAAAGAAAGCCTGACGCTCTGCTTTTGGTAGATTTCGCCGAATTTAACGTGGAGTTAGCGCGTTTCGCTCATCGACTGGACATTCCCGTCATCTACTACATCCCTCCCAAAGCGTGGGCGTGGCGCCCGCATCGTGCGAAAAAGATAGCAAAAAGAGCAACTGTCGTTGCATCAATCTTTCCTTTTGAGGCAACATTCTACCGTCATGCAGGCGCAAATGTGGAGTTTGTGGGGCATCCACTCGTGGATTCCGCTCAATCAAATCTGAGTTGTGGAGAAGCCCGCCGTACTCTGAACTTGCGCGAAAATTCGCCCGTCCTAGGGCTAATGCCCGGTAGTCGCCGCAGGGAGGTCGATCGGTTACTCCCCGTCATGTTGGAGGTTGCCCATCACATCCGCCAATCCTTGCCGGATTGTCAGTTTATTCTTCCACTCGCACCAAGTATTCATCCAGAGTCTTTGCCTAAAATGCCCTTTGTAAACCTTATTAAAGGGAGCGCTTATGAATCGATGAGAGCTTCCGATCTGATGTTGATTGCATCGGGGACAGCAACCCTTGAAGCAGCCTGTTTAGGAACCCCGATGATTGTGGTATATAAGATGTCGCGATTAAGTTGGTGGGTTGTAAAATCGCTCGCTACTATAGATTTGAGCGGCTTGCCAAACATTATCGCAGGGCGGGAAATCGTTCCAGAACTCCTCCAAAATGATGCACAACCGTCTCGTATTGCCCCCATGGCACTTAAGTTATTGCAAAGTTCAGAAGCGCGGGAATCTCAACAGGCGGAACTCCGAAAGGTCTATGCGCAGCTCGGCAATCCCGGGACAGCTGAACGTACAGCCCAAATAATTCTAGATTGTCTCCATTAGCGGTGATTAGGTTAAAGAAAAACGGATTTCAAGCATTTAACCTGCCAAAACCTACCATTTGTGCCGCACTGAAGGACATGCCGCATCCAATGCTAAGGGAGCAAGAAGGAATTAGTTCAATGACACCGTTGGAACGTTTTCCTAACTAGGGAAGCTGAATCACTCACACGGACTGCACCATCATTAACAAAAAAACACGCCGCCATATGTCATAGAGGCGTGTAGGTATTACAACAATTGCAACACAAAGAATATCTTCGATGGGTTTATTCATCGCTGTCCAAAGGATGGGGGTAAGTTCAAGTGCCTCTGAAATTTTTAACATTGTCTCACAAAATCGGACTGAATGTTCAATTAAACTTCCTTTAACTAAGCGAGTATTTTCGGTTATTACCCATGCCATAAAGTATTTAGTTGACATAGATTTACCTTTTTAATTGAGTTGTAGAAAATAGCCGCCAGACCCAATGCCCAGCGGCTATCCTTCTAGATTCATCAATCAACAACAAGACCACGCCATGTGGTCATAGCGATTAAATCCTACCAATTTTCTTTTGTCAAGTTAATTATTCCTCTTACGCCGTTTGTTCTTTTTCTTATTAAATGCTGCTTTGCCTGCTGAATAACCTTTCAAATAGACTTGGAATTCAGGATCATTGCCCATAAAACAACCATGAATACGCCATAAGTTTTGCTTTGCATCTGCTAGTCCTATCTGATAGCCTCTCAAGTAAGCTGGATCAACTGGAGTTTTAGTTGTTGCCCCACAACCTAATAGAATAACAACTACGAGAGCTATAGCAATTTTGCTAGTCATTATATTGCCCCGCTCTATTGTTGTGATTGTTGTGCGCCTCAACTTCAGCAGGTGTAGCCCGCCGTGCCTTACTCAATGGTACGTACCAATGTCTATACTTGGGCTCTTTGGGTACACCAGCAATATCTATAATGATGATATGTATGCCCATATCTAACAAGGCTCTAGGGATAACTACCCGCCCGTTACGGCGTTTGCTTATCGCATCTTCGATACGAGCCAACACTTCTTCTATGTCATGTCTGATTCCAAACTCTTGCGAAAAACTTGTTTGGCTAAAATGTAGCCCAAATCTACTTTCACCAATTAGAACATAGTTTGAGTCAAACGTATAAAACACATAAGCCTCTTTATTAGCTCCTTTCGTTTTAATGTATACGTCTGGCAATTCTTCTGGGTAATCAATATGGGCTGCTACTTGTAATCTATCATTTTTTGATAACGTATAAAAATGCAGTTGTTTATCATCTTCTAGTTTATCGAATACGTGGGGTGGTATACGGGCTTCGTTGTATATCCAATGAATAAAGGTAAGATGCCGTATGTGCCCTTGATAAGTAGCATTAACTTGTCTAAGGACTTTTTCATATACTACTTCAGGCACTTCACCTTTTAGAAAATCAAAGCGTACCCGTATATTCTCTGGAAGTTCTCCTGCTTTAGTCTGCGGAGTAGGTTTAAGGGGTAGATTAACATTCTCAGGATTTTCACTATCGCCACAACCTAAAACAAAAATGCTAAGTAGAACAGCAACAAAGGCTTTCATGGTTTTTTTCTCCTTTACGTTAAGCAATGGGGTATACACTATTTGACTAGCATACACCCCATCTAGTTTAGGGACTAGCCTTGTTTAAGAGCTCCCCACGAAGTGGTTAACGTCCCTTTTTGCTTACGTATTGAAGGTGCTGCTGGTACTTCCAACACATCAGTAACCCATCCCTTTATTCTTCCCATTCTTCCCATTCTTCCACACAATCATAGGCGCCTGGGCTGTGTGTGCGGTTGTAATCCCCAATTTGCTCATCGGTCGCACGGGGCGCATCGTCAAAATGAACTATCCAATCCTTGTATTTCGGTTCGACAGGCAAACCGTCTGCTTTATCTATCACAATGTAGGCGACATGCTCACGCTTGTGCTTGTCCGGAACATCAGGTGTATTCACCTCGCCTTTTTCCACCCAGTCCTCAAGTATCTGATCCAATACAGGAGCGTACATGGGGTGGTCCAACGGGGCAGAACGGCCTCCGATGGGACTGTTACTCACTCCCCATTCTCGTGCACGCTCTCCTTCAGAAAACTCCAGCAGTATTATGTATTTCGATCGCCAGTAGATGACTTTAAGCCCAGTTGGGTCAGGGTCGAATGCGACTTTTACATTATGATTGTTAAACCAAGACGCCACTAAAATTCGACTCCGGTCGTCATACGTAGCTGCGGGGTGAGGTACATCTTTGGCGCGATTGTATGCCGTCTCCGAGACAGCACGCTGTAAATGCAAGTCAACAACAGAGTGATGGAGGTCTCCTTGACAGAGATCGTAAATGTATTGAAGGGACGCCTGAAATTCGGGTTCAGTCATGTCCGACTGAAGATTGGCATACCGCTTAGCAAGCGCAAGCGGAATGTGTGCAGGGATTTCGTACCGGATTGGTATTTCGGTTTCGATCTGGACAACGGGCTCTGGTTCTATCGGAATTGGTGTTTCGGTTTCGCTGCAAGCCAAGCACATCACTAAAATTGCGGTGAGAATCAATATGCGTGTCATGACAAATCCTCCTTGTAGGTAAGAAATGGGATTTATATACCTTAGTATAATGGGTCAGCAAGAGAGAGAGTTCTAAGAGAAAAAATCAGGAGTGTGTGGGACTTATGGTCTCCTGATTCATTCAAAAAATTTTCGCAATTAACAGATTCAGGCTTTCATAACCCACCAATCAATCTTTTTCCTTGACTTTCTGCCTCCAATAGGCGATCATTATGATCGTTCAAAATATCGCCAACCCGTGTGACTACTGATTTTGACACACAAACCTTTGGAGGAAATAAGTTTGGAAAAAAACGTTGCCGAAGTAAAAAAGAATCAAAGCATGAAAACAGGATGTATTGGTTTAATAGTTATTGTGTTGATTCCAATTGTCTGGTTTGCTTTGAATTCATTTTATGACAAAGAAGTAACAAAATCATCATCGACAAAATCAGCCAGACAAGAGAGAATTGAGGCGCAATTTAGTCATTGGGACGGCTCACATAGAAAACTCACCAAGAGGATAAAAGCATCAATGCACAATCCGAAGTCATATAAGCATGTGAAAACTGCTTGGGTGGATCATGGCGATTATCTTAATGTTGTAACTCAATACAGAGGTGAGAATCTATTTGGCACCACTGTTACAAATTTTGTAACCGCACGAGTAAGTTTGGACGGTGAGATTCTTGAGATTGTAGATGGCTCAGGATTATGACTTCTTGAGTGAGATTTTAACACGTGACAAATCGATCAAAACATAGTATTATGACCAATAGTGGGAGAGCAGGAACACTGTTGCCCCACTCCTCAAATCTAATGAAGAAATGAACAGGGAGACAAACGATGAAACACTTTATGTTGGCTGTATTAGGACTGTCCATCCTTGCATGTGGTTCTTATACGGACGAAGACCAAAAAGAAAAAAGTTACGTATCAGATATATTGGGCGATAAATCAGAAATATTTTGGCTCTTCAGAGTTAAGTGTGGAAATGGAATTAAATTAGGACTTGCGCAGTGAAGCATACAAAAGACTGTAGGAGCAATCTCCGAATCGCGACATTTTAGCTTCGAGAGTGCCGTTGCGATTAGCTTAAACGCATAGGGCAAACGCTTGTTTCTGTAGCACGTTTAATTCCCACACTTAACCCTGAAGACCCAATATTTTCAATTTCAAGCCTGGTTATATCTGAGGTTATTAGATCCAGGGCTGATAATAGACAAGAAGAAATCCAATCAGAGACAGAACTTAAACAGGATGCTATACAAGCTTGCGCCGAAATCACATTGGCTAAAATTAACCGAGATACCACTCAGCATATAATCAACAATAGCTAAAACGATGAAGCCTTACCACCGACAAACAATTCCGACGCCGTTGGCGAATGTCAGGCTATTCTGTCAATTTTTTCTGAGTCTTTCTGAGTCTGAGGATGAGGAAGATTAACTATTCCATCTTTTACGCCTGCATGAAATCCATACATAAGCTTTTTGAAAAATTATTTTAGAGATGTTGATAAATCTCAAGAAGCTGCAGATTAAATTATTTACTTGACAATTTCCAATGCCCAGATGTATATTAGACCAAAGGCGTCGCTGATGCCTTTTGAATTTAACAATTTACTAATGGAGGACACCACAATGAAACGCCGTAGATTTCCAATCGAAATGTTGATTTTGTGTGTTACATTCATGAGTGATTGTTACTACATCCTATGCTCACATTGGTAATTCGGGGATTGTTGATGCTAGAGCTAAAGTTGAGCGGATTGTAGTTGGAAACGATGCTTATATCCGCCCGACTGCTGAAATTGAGATTGACACTGGTGAACATGACAGCGAAGAACAGCATAATCACGAAATTGAGTATTATCTGCATATTTATATTGTTGAAGAAGGAGGCGATCCCGGGAACACTCCGGGCAGTATCTTCCTTTATAAATCTGGAACCAATATAAATCGAGTGGGTAGTAAAAAATTCTCTAAAGAATTGTATCGTGATAAGTCGTTGCAGTCTGGTTGCTGGACAGGCTCCGCTAGTGCTAGCTGCACAGTAGAATGGACAATTGACGATGTGTATGACTCGGATTCTGATATAGCTGGTCGTACCAAAACTTTATGTGGAGCTGGCGCACAATCATCTATTGAAGATGATACGCCTGAACAAGTTAAGAATAGCTTATCTGATGCTATTGATGAAGGGACAGATAATTCTGCCCTTTATGTAGATGGTCAAATCTTAACAATAGATTTTGATCCAATTGATACTGTTTATATCTATGAGGTAAATGGCATTGAAGTTGTATTAGGCAATTCTGACCTTATAGCAAGCCTTAAACAAGGTGATGCAGTTAATACTACGGAATTAAGTTTTGATTCTGCTGCAGCACCGCCCAAACCTAATCCAAAGGGGAATTTAGCTATAACATGGGCCGCAATGAAATCGTAAGTTTTTATGGGTGAGGGGCGTTATATATGATAACAAATGCTCCTCACCTTTTTTGTTTTAGGAGGTTTATCATGAAACCTATTACGTTGATAGTTGCATTATTTGCTTTGGGTTGTGGCGAAGGAATGAATCCCTTAATTGTGGAGCAGCCGAATATTGAAGAATTTTATGAGAATTTAACATCAGAAGAACAGCAATATATTTTAGAATATTGCAACGGCGAAATGTCAGAGCATACAATAAAAACCATTGTAGATATTCCCATACCAGCAGCAAGGAATTCCGAGCAAGATTTGATTAGAGTAGCTTTGAAGTTGAAGTATCCAACATTACTTGATGCTGCATTTGAAGATAATCTTGACTATGTGTATTTACAATTTAGTAAAGGTATGTATTTGATACAAGTGGATTCAAAGTATAAGAATGGAAGATTAGATGAACGCGGGGTAATTGCTGGCGATATTCATAGCAATTATGGATTATCTACTAGATGGGAAATCAATACAGCTGAAGAGATTTTGGATTATGTGGTTGATGTTTATTCTAAAACTGGAGCAATCAATATCCCATTGATACCAGATGGGTTGGATTTGACAATACTTGTGATTGATGCTACGGGCAAACCTTTAGACAGAGAATTAAAGCATTTAGCAATTCTATTAGATGAAGCTCCAAAAGCAAGTTTGGAGCAGCTAGCAGAATATAACCAAGAAAACACGCCTGATGCTTATGATTGTGTAGAGAATTAAAATCCATATATTTATTCAATAAAAAAGGCAGGCGGAATAATGGATAATTATTTATCCATATTTTTTGCTAGGTTCTGTTGACATTTCATTGTAACCAGATAATGGCAGCAACGAAACTTAGAAACCCCATATACCGAACCGCTAACTTATCAAAACGAGCAGAGATGCGTCTATACTGCTTGATTTTGTTGATAAAACATTCGATTCAATGCCTCTCTTTATACAGATGCACATCATAAGTGCGTGAATCACGACGGTTGGCAGGTGGCGGTATCACCGCCACCGCACCCCTTTTGGTTATCGATTCAATAAATGCCATCGCGTCGTATGATGTGTCAGCTATCACATACTCACTACTATAACCAGAAATCAACGCTTCAGCACAAGTAATGTCATGCCGTTGACCCGCCGTCAGCCTAAAACGTAGGGGATTACCTAAGCCGTCAACAGCGATGTGAATCTTGGTTGAAAATCCACCTCGACTGCGTCCGAGCGCTTGTGAGGCTTGACCACCCCTTGTTTTCAGTGCGCCCCCAGCACATGGGTGCGCTCGAATGATAGTGGTGTCAATGATGAGCCACTCCATATCGGGGTCTTGGGCAAAGTGTTGATGCAACCATTGAAAGACACCTTTATCGCACCACCGAGCGAAGCGTTTATAGACACTGTTCCAATGGCCGTACTGTTTGGGTAACAGTCGCCATTGACTGCCACTACGAGTTATCCAAAGCACTGCATCAATAAAGCGTTTTAAGCGAGTTTGCTGTCCGGTGTAGATGTCGGGACAGATTTTAAGGAATGCTACTATTTTTGACCATTGTGTATCGGATAAGGTAAGTGTGAACATACCCTTATTGTACACAAAATGTCAACACGCCCTAGCTTCTTTAGGAATTTTTTCAACTTTTCATGTCGTTCGTGTGGAACAACATCAAAAAGATTAAATTCCAGTTTCAATTCAACTTTTGGATGTAACATAGTATCACCTCCTTTGCCCGATTAGTTTAATTTTGATCGGGCATCTTTATTTTAACAAATACTACCAAGTGTAGTGCCATCGGAAAATTAGACCATTCTCTTAAACAAGATTGTGGTACAATTCCAATCAGATTGAAAGGAGATTCCGATGGCTAAACGCAGGAAATTCACACCCCAATTCAAGGCTGAAATTGTTATTGAGGTACTTACCGGTGAAAGTTCACAAGCGGAACTTTGTCGGCGACACAACCTCAGCCAAGAGCAACTATCAAAGTGGAAACACCAGCTTCTTGACAACGCAGCGACTCTCTTTGAATCCACTGACAAGCAATCCAATGATTATAGGGAACGGATTACTCAACTGGAGCAACTCGTTGGGATCAAACGAACGAATTGTGAGTGCGATAGGGGTTCCTATTGAGCTTGGCGTTAGACATCCAAAAAAAAGCCTCGACTTTGCTGAATTGAATCAGTCTCAAAAGCGACAGATGGTTGAGGCTTTGCACACCGATTACTCCGTTCGATACATTTGTGATGTACTCGGCTTCAATCGGAGCAGTCTCTATTATCAACCGAAGCCTGACCCCATTGAACTGAGCTACGAGATGAAATTGGGAAACTGGCAGCGCGTTATCCAAAATATGGCTATAGGCGTATCACCCAGTTGCTGTTGCGAATGGGATGCTCTGTCGGTTACCGACGCGTCGCCCGATTGATGAAAGCGGAGAATCTTTCGGTTGCTGTAAAACGCATCTGTCAAACCACTCAATCGTTTGACGGCTGCGGTCAATGGGACAATCGGCTTGAGAACCTTGACATCTGTCGGCTTAATTAGGTTTGGGTCGGTGATATTACCTATGTCCGGCTCAAGGAGCAATTCGTCTATGTTTCGGTATTAATGGACGTATTCACCCGAATAGTAAGAGGCTGGGAACTGAGTCAACACTTGACAGAACCTCTCACGTTGAAACCGTTGCAACAGGCATTAAGCCAAAGTGTACCGGAAATCCACCATAGCGACCAAGGGGTTCAGTATCTTTCGAACGCTTATATTTCCACTCTCATCGGTTATGGGGTTGAGATTTCCTTAGCTCATAGGGGACGTCCTTGTGAAAACGGCTATGCCTAAAGACTTATCCGCACTCTCAAGGAGGAAGAAGTCTATCTCAATGAGTATGATGATATAATGGATGCCAAAGAGCGAGTCGGTCATTTTATTGTAAAGGTTTATAACCAGAAACGACCTCACTCGGCGTTAGGTTATTTGACGCCGAGTGAATTTGAGCAACAATACTTGTCTTAACTTCGCTTAGTTCTGGTCTAAATTTACGTTGGCACTTCAAAGACTCGTCTAGGAAAAGTTAGCAAGATGAGCAAATTGGCAAAATATACTAAAGTATGTAAATTCCTAAGAAATGGGGAACATCTGACTCATTAGACGTTCCCCATCATAATTGAAGTTTATTCATTTTTCATTGATGCCCATTCATCGAAACTGAATCAGGTGCTTCGATAAGATTACATAGCAAACTATATGCCAAAACCAATGATTCCCTTTAATTTAGACACGGCTTGGACTCGGAAACCCTGATGTATCAAGGGATACGGGCAGTTAGATTTTTTTTCAGTCGAGGGCGGTAGTGTTCTGACAAATGCATGAAACGGGTGTGACAATTGTCACACCCGTTTTGGTGAGAGGAGTTGGTAGTAGGAGAAATAGAACCGGGTGTCGCGCAGAAAATTTCAGCAAAAGTCGTTAGAGGCTCTTAAAACAAACACAAGGTGTGTTACAGCGATAATACCAATAGCAATCAGAACACCCGTTGGTGATGGGAAAGTGGAGAGCGTTGAGCGTATGGGGTTTAGGAATTGCGAACTGTTGGGGGTTGCTTTAGAAGCGTTGGGTTTCGCCGTTGGCTCAACCCAACCTACAAGAGCTTACAAAGCAATACCTCCAGGTATTCCACACAAAGTCATCAATCATCATAAACAATCCGCAGACGACGAGATTCACTCAAACACGATCGAAGGGCTTTGGTAACTGCTACAGTGGGCATGGTAATGTCAAGGGAATATCATAACAATCTGTCAACTTTTCTCGCTACAGATACAGGGAATAGATTCACACTTAGGGCATCCATTTGAATAGATCTGCGCGGCGCTTGTGAGATTGACGTTCAGCATGCTCGCGAGTGTTGATAACCACGCGAACACATCAGCAAACTCTTCCCGCAATCGATCGGCGTCTTGAGGTTCACGTCGAATCTCTTTAGCAAGTTCGCCCACCTCTTCAACAAACCAAACAAATGAGCTGTCCACACCGCGTCTAGCATCCCGATCAAAATAGATTCGTTCAATCAGATTTTGAAATTCTTGAATAGTCATCGTTCAGCTATTGGCGGAAAGAATCTCGAATCGGGACCGATGTAATCAGCACGCGGGCGGATGAGTCTGTTATTGCTCCGCTGCTCTATGGCGTGCGCAGCCCAGCCGGTAACCCGTGACATCACGAAAATCGGCGTAAACATCGGTGTTGGGATACCGCACAGATGATAGGCTGAAGCGCTGTAGAAATCGAGGTTCGGGAACAGCTTCTTTTCTCGCCGCATCACCTGTTCAATACGCTCAGAGATATCGTATAATTTTGTGTCGCCGCTTCTCTCTGAGAGTTTCTGCGACCACACCTTAATGATATCCGAACGTGGGTCAGAGGTCGTGTAGACACGGTGACCGAAGCCCATAATCAACGTCTTCTTAGCAAGCATATCCAGAAGACTGGCTTCGGCTTCGTCCGGTATTTGAAATCGATCGATTAGCTCCATAGCGGCTTCGTTGGCGCCGCCATGTAGAGGACCGCGCAGCGTACCAATGGCGGCGGTAATTGCGGAATAAATGTCCGATAGTGTAGAAGTGGCGACACGTGCGGCAAAGGTTGAAGCGTTAAATTCGTGCTCTGCGTAAAGAATCAACGACACGTCGACAGCTCTGCGGCTGACTTCATCAGGCGGCTCGCCATGCAACAGATGGAGGAAGTGTCCAGCGATTGTGTCTTCATCTGTTTCGGTACTGATGCGTACACCGTTCGTCTGGAAGTGATACCAATAGAGCAACATCGAACCGAAGCTAGCGACAAGCCGATCCGCGATGTTAAACTGATTGTTCGTTTCGTTTTCCGGCTCAATTGTGCCCAGCGCAGAACAACCGGTGCGCATGACATCCATCGGATGCGCACCGCCTGGCAATTGTTCAAGAACAGTTTTGATTCCGGCGGGCAGACTGCGCATACTTGCCAGACGCTTTTTGTAGTCGTCGAACTCGGACTGCGTGGGCAATTCGCCGTGAATCAACAAGTAAGCAACCTCTTCAAAGGTCGCATGCTCCGCTAAATCGTGAATGGAATACCCCCGGTAGTTGAGTCCTATGCCTTCTAGTCCTACGGTGCAAATTGCAGTTTCGCCGGCAGAGACGCCAGCTAAACCTCCCGGTTTTTTAGTTTTCATTCGGTTCCCCCTTGTTTAAGAATGCTAGCAGTTCGCTCTGCGGTTAATAATTGATCGAGTTTCTGTTCGTATTCGTCATAATTTAGGAATTCATACAATTCCGATCGCGTTTGCATGATATGCACTACATCCTTCTGTGTCCCCTGTTGGCGTATGGTTTGATACACATTGAGCGCAGCCGCACTCATTGCACGAAACGCAGATAGCGGATAGAGCACTAAGCTCACCCCAGCCCCCCTGAGTTCTTCCGTCGTGTACAGCGGTGTCTTGCCGAACTCCGTCATATTCGCCAAGATAGGAATGTCAACCGCATCGGCAAACTGACGATACTGACTGAGTTCCGACAAGGCTTCAGCGAAAATTATATCTGCGCCTGCCTCCTTATAACAACATGCACGTTCGATGGTTTGTTCCAACCCTTCCACAGCAAGCGCATCGGTTCTCGCCATCAGTACAAAGTCTGGATCCCTCTTCGCATCAACGGCGGCTTTAATTCGATCTGCCATTTCTGCTGTACTCACAATCTCCTTGTTAGGACGGTGTCCGCAACGCTTCGCTTGCACTTGGTCCTCAATGTGTATCCCGGCGGCGCCAGCCTTAATCATCTGCCGTACGGTTCGAGCAATCATGAACGCGTTGCCCCAGCCGGTATCCGCATCAACCAGAAGCGGCAGTCCTGTCGCGCTGGTAATGCGGCGCACATCCTCCAGCACATCGCTCAAAGTAGTCATGCCTAAATCGGGTAATCCGAAAGAGGCGTTTGCAACGCCGCCGCCAGAAAGATAGATCGCCCGAAACCCCACGCGCTCCGCCATCAATGCGGCGTAAGCGTTGATGACGCCGACGACTTTCAAAGGGGTTTCCAAAGATAACGCCTCGCGGAAACGACCCCCTGCTGAAGATGTTTGGATCATGTTGCATCTCCCTGAAATGTGATGCGATGAAGCGAGTGAATAACGAGGGATCAAGCGACCGAATAGGGAGTGATCAACCGAACGGACAGTGAGGGCGATAGTCTATAATTTTCTAAAAACTATCGCCGTCCCTATTCCCCTATTCCGTAGTTGATCGGTATTATAATCTAAAATGCCGTGCCTGTCAATTAATGCAAATAGAACTTTTTGATACTGCGCTACAACCACCTCATAGCAACCGCATTACAGCCGTATCTTTATTACCTGACATGACTAATCTTCCCAATTTTCTGAATCGACTCGCCTGCCTCCGTGGCAGATATAACGTAAATATAAATGCCGCTGGCAATTGCGTTACCTCGACTGTTCTTTCCATCCCAGCGGAACTGTTTGGATCCAATTACATGCTGATGAGAATCTGTGAAAATCAATTCGCCAACAATTGTATAAATCGAGAGCTCGACTTCGTCGGCAAGTTGGAAGCCAGGAATGGTGTAGGCAAAAATTACATCCGCGTGCCCCGCAGGAATAGGATTTGGAGAAACGCGAATACTATCATCGAATTGCCTCCGTATCAATTTCAACGTCCCAGATTCTATCCGAACCGCATCGGCAGTCAGGCGATAGGAATTCGTGCTGCTGAAACCAGAGCGGGGCTCAATAGAAATGTAAAGGGTGGAAAACTGCTCCGGTAGATAGATTATCCGCTGATCTGTCCCTGCCACCTTTTCCCCTTCTGCAACCGTGGCGCCTTTTGCGTCAAGCAGGGATAATCGGTAATCAACTCCTTCAGGAATATTAGTCAAGGCAATTACCACCGCTTGTCTCTCTGCAACATCAACTTGATACAAATCTCGAAGGTCGTCTTCATCGAAAATGAAAGATTCGTACGTTTGCAGCAACTCGATCGGGAAGGCATCGGCGAGCGAATCGTTAGGTTCATACGTATCGCCAAACGAGATCGAAATCGACATCGTCTGCCCTTCAAAGCCGACGTTCGTGATGGAAACTCCTGAAAAGCTCCCATCATTCCTATTGGTGTTTGGATGAGTCGTTGGCGTGAAGGTAGTTTGGTTGTCGTTTGCCGAGTACGCCGCTCCGTTTGTAATTAACCTAATATCCGATAGCGCGTCCGGATTATCCGGATCGATACCGATGTGTTCGGGATCGCTGGGATCTTCCAGCCAGATCTGTCGCGCTGCGTTAACACTCCCAGGGGGGCGTGTCTGGGTTTCATCAATGTGCCAGATCAGAATGCCTGACTCAGGCAGGTGCGTATCAAACGTCGCTCCGGATTCTCGATAGCGGTTCTCAATCAGGAAGAATTCTGCACGATTAGCGGAGCTCTCATCTCCGCTGGAAACATCAATTCTGAAGAGTTTGTCTTCGTGAGGCGGCAACTCAAAGCTCGGTATCTGCAAGTTGTTTACATTTGTGCTAATCTCAACCGGCTGAATCCAACCCGTCCGCCCATTCTCAGAACGGGCATCGAAGTCCCATTTCAGGTAACCCATGATATGGCTTGGTCGCAATCCATCTCCAACACCGTCAATCATATCTCCCTGATAGGGTCCATCGAGGCTCATCAACCCCCACTTGTGATCATGGGGTCCTATTATCCCAGGGTTGTATACATCGGGAGCACCGAAATCGTGGAAGAACTCATGAAAGTAAATGCCGAGGTGCGGCTTATCGAAACTCGGCTCCTCCGCAACTAGGACGGCAGTATCTACACGCACTCCATCAAATCGGCGATTTACGCCTGTCGTCAGTATTGACCAGATGTTCGGTCCAACGACTCCCGTGAATGTCGAAGCCTCATCATCGCCGGCGTGAATGACAAAAACGTGATCCACGACGCCATCTTTGTCACGATCATACTGGGAAAAGTCAACGATTTCATCTACCCCGGCACATGCCTCTCGAACAAGCTGCTGTGACCGGCTGAGGTTAATCCGTCCCTGTCCATAGTATCCCATCGGTCGTACCGCACGAACCCATTGATTGTCCTTGGGAACTACGCCCCCTACGGGTCCAGACTGGATACTCATCTGTCCGTAAGAAACCTCTTGGTAGTAAGTTTTTAACGAGACCCCTTCGTCCGCAAAAAGAAATCGATCAAAGTCTTTCCCTGGTCGTTCCCCACGCTGATCCTCAAAGTCAATCTTAATCGCAAGGACATACTCAATCCCGTCCGACTGTTGGATGCTCGTCGCACGCGCCTGACAACAGTCCTGTAAGGTGCTTACAAATGCAGACGCATCCTTTCCCGGCTTTACTGCCCACTCGCTGGTAACGGCGTTATAATCGAAAAAATGATATGGATTCGGCGGTGCTGCAACACTATGAAGAGACCATGATAAAATTATAGAAAGTCCAATACCGTGAAACGCGGGACGATCAAGCGAATGGATAGTGAGTGCGATAGTTTTTACAGCTTCGAAGACTATCGCCTTCGCTGTTCGCTCAGTTGATCGCTCACTACTGTCGGTTAGAACTATCGCCCTCCCTATTCGGTCGGTTGATCTCCTATTTTTCAATATTTGACGCCTCCGCCCGAAGATGTGCAATCGCAGTTGAGTATTTTATATTGATGCTTGAGGTGTTAGAAATCGCTCCAAAATTTTTTTGCTTGCATTCCCATATCAGATTTGTAATAATTAAGGAGTTTGAAGAAAAAGAGTTGCTTCGTCGCTCATTTCTGGGTTCACATTTTTCTGATTTTCCAACGAATCCATCGCAATCATCTATTACCTGTTGAAGCTGTTTTTTCTCTGGAGGAGTTAAACATGTTGACCCGCGATTATCATGTTCATACAAGTCTCTCCCCCTGCGCAGATAGGAATTTTGATTTAGAGAAAATCATTCAAATTCAGCAGAAGCACGGTATAACAGAGATTGGCATCACCGATCACGATTACAGTTACAATCATAAAGCCAAAAACATCGAAACTGCGAGAAAAGCGATTAAACCGTATGAAGGTTCAATTACCGTTCATTTGGGTGTTGAATCCCACATGTTGGAATATCGCGTCGCCTCGATTGATATTCAACTCGCCTCGCACTTCGACTATGTTCTAATGGCGCCAAACCACTACCATTTGCGGGATGTGGCAGCCCCTGATGATTTACATCATCCGAGAAAAGTTGCGGTACATGAGATGTTCATGTTTGAAGCAGCGATCGCTTGTCCGCTGACGGACGCAGTCGCCCACCCGTTTGTCCTGATGCCGAACGTCTTTCGTTTGCCTCCAGAGGAACTGACAGCATTTAGCGAAGAGGTCATACGAAACATTGATAAAAAGCAGTTAATTTCTCAGTTGGACCTCGCCTCACAACGGGGCACTGGGATTGAGATAAGTCCGAAATTTCTCCGCTACAAGCAATGGCATCTGTTAGAATTTTATCAGTTGTGCCTTGAGCGAGAGGCAAAACTCTTCATTGGTAGCGATGCACACAACGATGAGGAATTGGGGGAATTGTCGGCGCTCGAACCTGTCCTAAAACAGCTCGGCGTCCGTGAAGAGCATCTTTGGCGTCCAAAGGAATGGCGATGGTGATTCTGAGAGGATTCCATCGGTCTCGTAAACGCTGACGAATTATGACGCCAAGAATTCGGTAATCTGTTTTGTCGTTGGCATTGATGGAGCCGCACCAAGCACTGTTACGGCGAGTGCCCCAGCCGCATTCGCAAAGACAACCGCATCCTCAAGTGCTTCACCCCGCGCGAGCGCCGTCGCCAAAGCGCCGCAGAAAGCGTCGCCCGCCGCTGTTGTATCAACGACGTTGACCCTGTACGCAGGAATGCTCGTTGTCAACCCGTCCTTGAACAACAATGCGCCACCTTCGCCGAGCGTCAAAATCACTGCAGAAACGCCCCTATCAAGCAAGATTCTAGCTGCACGTTCAGCGCTTTCCGAATCTGAAACCTCCACCCCGGAAAGGAGCTCCGCCTCTACTTGATTGGGTGTCAGTATATCAACTTGAGCGAGGAAACTGTCGGGCAAGTCTCGCGCAGGCGCCGGGTTCAAGATGACCTTCGTTCCACTCGATTTGGCGATTTCCGCAGCACGTTGTGAAGCCGCAATCGGGACCTCCAACTGTAAGAGCAGGACATCAGAATCGGAAATCGCTGATGCGGCTCGATCGACATCCGCAGCACTTAAACGCATATTGGCGCGCGGCACGATGATAATGCTGTTATCCCCATCTGCATCAATGACCGGCGAGCCAACACCAGTACCCACTTCAGCATCTCTAACGATAAAGCGAATCTCGACCCCTTCTTCAACGAGCGCATCCATCAGTTTATCTCCAAAGGAATCCATCCCTAGCCGACCAACCATCGTCACATCCCCTCCCAACCGCACCGCAGCAATTGCCTGATTGTTGCCTTTCCCGCCGCCAAACATCCCAAACTGCTGTCCGATAAGTGTCTCCCCTTTTTGTGGTCGCCGCTCGGCTTTTATCACAAGATCCATCATAAAACTGCCCACCACTACAACCTTGGGTTTGCGCTCGTTCATACGAATTTTTCCATGTGCATTTGTAGGATCGCCTCTCTACTTCTGTAGACACGGCATAGGGCAAGATTATAGTCGAATCGTGTGCCTTTGTCAATGGTTAGCTTTCTGTCATTAAGAGAATCCTCCCCCTTGCTAACGGGATCAACCGACCGAACAGGGAGGGCGATAGTTTTCCTATAGTCTTCACTGGTTTTGGGGGTTGACACCCTGTTTCGATCGCTGCAAGATTGAGCGGTGATGTGTAATTCTTGGTTGTAGTGATTATATGAGCCATTCCCGAAAAACTTCCGAAACAATCTTGACAATCTTCTCATTGTCGTTTATTATATGTGTATATTGCGCGTTTAATGCAAGCGAACACAACATACAGGGGCAATTATGAAGTGTCCATATTGTGAGAGACCAGAAACGAAAGTCCTTGATAAGCGGGAGACCGACGCAGGGCACATCACTCGTAGGCGGCGAGAGTGCCTGAGTTGCGCCAGGCGGTTTACAACTTATGAAAGAGCCGAGGTGCTGAATCTATTTATCATCAAGAAGGATAAGCGTCGAGAAGCCTTTGATCGGCAAAAACTCAAACGTAATCTGATGAAGGCTTGTGAAAAACGCCCTATCAGCCATGAAGCTATCGATCGCCTAATCGCAAATATTGATCAGGAACTCATCAATATGCGAAAGTCGGAGATTGAGAGCCGCCTGCTCGGCGAATTAGTCATGGCGGCGCTCAAGAATTTTGATAAAGTGGCGTATATCCGATTCGCCTCCGTCTATCGAGATTTCAAAGATGTAGAAGATTTTGAAAAGGGACTCCGGGAATTGGTCGAGAACGAGAAAACGAAGGAAACTGACAATCTAAGTTGAAGGGAGGATTCCAAAATGTTATTGCGCGATCCCATAGAGGAAATGCGCGAACAACTCGCGGAATCAATGCGAAAGATGGTACCGCTAAATAGAAAGCGGATGGAAACGATGCAACAAGAGTATCGTGAAGCGTCTAACCCGAAAGTCAAGGAAATGTACAGACAACGCATAGCTAAGCAAGCTAAGAAAATTGAAGAACTTGAGAGATTACTCAATGACGGGACGTGTGAGAAATAGTAGTAGCCTGGGTTGAACGACAGTGAGACCCAACCTCTCAATCAATAATCTGCAATATTTCTATAACAATAGAATTACGCCTGTATAATTCACCAATCCGGAGCGGTCACGCGAAGAAAAAAAACAAAACGATGTAATTCACGAATCGCCGGATCCGCTCCAAAACTAGCTTTCAGCGATTCGCAAATTACACCGGTGTAATTCGATGTAGCTGAAACCCAACCTACCCCGATGAATTGCCTACCTACTAATTGAAATTCAATTGAGGAATTTGTCTCATAACCTCAATCTTATAAGCAGCAAGTCAATGACCGAAGGATTTTTATACCTAATGTCTTCAATGATTCCAAACCAATACCATTAACTATCAGGGAGAAAGCATGTATGCCTAAAGCTAAAAAGTCCAAATTTCATAAAGATCGAATTATAGTCGCACCAGCGGCTGAAAATAAACGGAATCAGAAGCCCGGCTTGAAGATCGAACGATACTTCACGACGCCCGGTGTCCATCCGTTTGAGGAAATTGAGTGGGAACATCGCGACTCTGGAATTTACGACGAGAAGGGCAACGTCATCTTCCAGCAATCGGCGGTAGAAGTGCCGACAGGTTGGTCTCAATTAGCGACTGACATCGCAGCCTCGAAATATTTTCGTAAAGCCGGCGTGCCCGGAACCGGGCAAGAAACAAGTGCCCGCCAGTTAATTCGACGCGTCGCTCACACCATTCGCCAATCTGGCGAAGAAATGGGAGGATACTTTGCCGCGCCCGAAGATGCCGAAACCTTCGAGGCGGAACTGACCTATCTGCTCATTACCCAACGCGGCGCATTTAACTCGCCGGTGTGGTTCAACTGCGGGCTCTGGCACGAATACGGTATCAAAGGCAGCGGCGGCAATTACTGCTGGGATTTTGAAACAGAAAGTGTCCAGACAACAAAAAACGCCTATGAGCGACCGCAGAACTCAGCCTGTTTTATTCAGAGCGTGGACGACTCACTAGATTCAATGCTCGCACTGCAAAAATCCGAAGTGCGTCTCTTCAAATATGGTTCGGGCACCGGTTCCAACTTCAGCCAGATTCGCGCTAAAGGCGAGTCGCTCTCAGGCGGAGGGGCAAGCTCAGGCGTACTTTCCTTCCTCGAAGGCTTTGACCGCTGGGCGGGCAGTATCAAGAGCGGCGGCACCACACGCAGAGCTGCGAAAATGGTTATCCTCGATATGGATCATCCCGAAATTGTGGATTATATCGATTGGAAGTTGCGCGAGGAAAAAAAAGTTCAAGCCTTGATTGCCGGGGGTTATCCCGCCGACTTCAATGGCGAGGCTTACCGCACCATAAGCGGGCAAAACAGCAACAACTCCGTGCGAATCCCCGATGCCTTTATGGAATCATACCTAAATGACGGAGAGTGGAAGACGACCTATCGTGTGAGCGGTGAAGTCGCAACTGAATATAACACAAAGTGGTTGATGGACAAAATCGCGCATGCAGCTTGGGCGTGCGCCGACCCCGGCGTTCAATTCGACGACACTATCCAACGTTGGAACACCTGCAAGAGTAGCGACCGGATTAACGCAACGAACCCGTGTTCCGAATTCGTGTTTTTGGATGACACCGCCTGCAACCTCGCAAGTATAAACCTTGCGAATTTCTTGCAGGATGACGGCACGTTTGACGTGGGTGCCTTTCGTCAGGCTGTTCGTGTCTTCATCACCGCGATGGAAATTATTGTCGACTTGTCCGCGTACCCTATGGAGAAAATTGCACAACGATCGCACGAATTTCGTCCGCTCGGTCTAGGATACGCAAATCTAGGCACACTCTTGATGTTAAACGGGATTCCTTACGACAGCGACGAAGCCCGCGCGTGGGCAGCGGCAATCTCGGCAATCTTGTCAGGACACGGCTATCGAACAAGTGCGGAGATAGCGGGCAGTGTCGGTCCCTTCCCCAAATTTGAAGAGAACAGCCAGGCGATGCTAGAAGTTATGCAGATGCACCACGACGCAGCCTACAAGATTTCTGACGACGTTTTTTGCCCTAATAATCTGCTTGAAGCCGCACGAGAAGACTGGGACATCTGCCTGCAGTTGGGCGAACGTTTTGGCTACCGCAACTCCCAAATCTCAGTCATCGCACCCACCGGCACAATCGCTTTCCTGATGGACTGCGACACAACCGGAATCGAACCGGACTTTGCGCTTGTGAAGTTCAAAAAACTCGCCGGCGGCGGTCACTTCAAAATTGTCAACCAGAGCGTGCCAAAAGCGATGGAGCAGCTCGGCTACACCTCGGGGCAAATCGAAGAAATCGTTAACTATATCGTCGGCACAGCGTCACTCAACGGAACGCCAATCAACACAGAAAGACTCAAGGCGAAAGGCTTGTCTGACGAAGAGTTGACGAAGATTGAATCGGTTTTGCCCGCTGCATTTAATCTGAACATCGCTTTCTCACCCGGTACGCTCGGCGAGGTATGTCTGAATCGGTTGGGAATTAGCGCCGAAAAAGCACAAGAACCCAGCTTCAGTATCTTGCGGTTTCTGGGCTTCAACCGCGAGGAGATTGATGCTGCCGAAGAAATTATCTGTGGACGCGGCACCGTCGAGGGCGCGCCGCACCTTAAGTTGGAACATTACCCCATCTTCGACTGCGCCAACAAATGCGGTAGGACCGGTACGCGCTATATCGAACCGATGGGCCCCGTCAAGATGATGGCGGCAGTCCAGCCTTTCATCAGCGGCGCTATTTCAAAGACAGTCAATCTTCCCAGCGAGGTCTGCGTAGAAGAAATCAAGCAGGTATATGTCGAGGCGTGGAAGTTGGGCGTTAAGTGCATGGCTGTTTATCGAGACGGCAGCAAGAGCAGCCAGCCTCTCTCCACAACGAGCCAGCAGGAGACAGAAGAGAGTGAACCTGAAGTACAGGTTGAGCACCGTCCCGTCCGCAAACATCTACCCAACGAACGCAGATCCCTTACCCACAAGTTCAGCGTTGCTGGGCACGAAGGCTACATCACAGTCGGATTTTACGAGGATGGGCGGCCCGGCGAAGTGTTCCTCAGAATGTCCAAGGAGGGGTCAGTCATCTCCGGATTGATGGATACTATCGCAACCATGACCTCGGTGGCGCTTCAATACGGTATGCCGCTGGAATCGCTTGTCGAAAAATTCAGCCACAAACGGTTTGAACCGTCCGGATACACCAACAATAAGGACATTCCGATTGCGAAGTCGATTGTCGACTACGTCTTCCGCTGGCTCGGTTTGAAGTTTCTTGCCCAAAGCCAAGCTGTGGAAGATGAAAGCCTCGGCGATCAACTTGTAGATCCCCGTCAACTCCACCCCTACGGCGGAAATAGTGACGTTCAGGATGGTAATGCTTCCTCTGCCATGCTGCCGAGCGGACAGCGCGAACGGTTGGAAGCGCAAGAAAAACGAGTCGTTTCAATGCAGTCCGACGCGCCCCCCTGTCACGCTTGCGGCTCAATTATGGTACGTAACGGAACGTGTTACCGATGCCTGAATTGCGGCGAAACGAGCGGCTGTTCGTAGAGCACGAACACTCTATCATTTAGGATCAAGGCAGCAAGTTGGATTCTCATCCAGGTTCATCGCGATGCCGTAATTATTTCAGGAGAAATATAATTGGATCCTAAGATAAATACCAATCCGTGGCTTGAGGGCGTAGAAGGAAATCAGGTGATTGATATTATCGGTTTTGATGCGGACCTAATTTTGGTTGAAGCGGGTCCTGGCACAGGAAAAACTTTCGGTTTAGTTCGTCGCGTGCAGCGAATTCTCCATCCCGACGGGCTTAATGTTCCCGGAAAACAAGTCTTGGTGGTGGCATTTAATCGCGCAATTGCAAAGCAATTGACGCACGATATCGAAAAACGCCTTAAACACTCTCCACACAAAGGCAAACCTGTTATTCGTACAGTCCATGCCCTTTGTTTAGAGATTCTGGGTAGTAATTTCAGAATCCTTCTCCCACATGAGGTGGAAGCGATGATCTATGACATCCTCTGGAAGCACTGTGAGTTGCGGACGATGTATAACAGGCATAGTCGTGCTACACAGGCATTTAATAACCATGTGGCAAAGCTCGAAGATCACATAGAGTTGTGGCAAGCTGTTGAATCATGGCTCCGCCGGCACAATGCAAAACTAGTTAGCGACTTGCCGAGCCTACTTCTTGATAGTGTTGATGCAGGCGATTTTTCAGATAAGAAGTTTAAACATGTAATAGTGGACGAATTCCAAGACCTAACGCCCGGTGAGCAGGACTTATTCATTAAACTTACCGCTGAGGCCGGTACCCTATTGGCTCTAGGAGATCCACGCCAGTCTATTTACGCCTTTCGAGGAAATGAGCCGGAGGGATTGGACAAATTAGGTAACCCTCCTGCTTCTCCTAAGAAAATTTCAATGACTGAGTGCCGTCGCTGTCCCAAGGATATTGTGCATGCCGCGAATCGGTTAATGGGACTGTATGAGACAGAACCAATGGTTCCTACAAGTAGGATTTCGCCTAATACTCATGTTGTCGTCTGGGATTCATCACAAGAGGAAGCGAAAGGCATGGCGCGAGCAATCGTAGATAACATTGCTGCTTATCCAGAGGAGCAACATTTAGCAATGGTGACACGGCGTGAATTTGGTTACTGGCTTCGAAAACACATTTCAACGCTTAATGATAACCTGAAAATCGATCTCAGTTTTTCGGAAGGTCTATTGGAAACTTGGGCTGTGCGTGAAGCCTTTCTCTATTTTTGCCTTTTAGTTGACCCCGACGCCCCAACGTGGCGAGCGTGGCTTGGGTATAAAAACTCTGACGATGGTACGGAATTTAAGGCTACCAAGCGTAACGCGGATGCCTACCTCAAGTTCCTAGAGGAATGCAAGGACAGAATTACGCTTACAGAAATTGAACAGCTTGCCAACAGCACCAAGCAACCCCCTGGTACAGGCGGTAAAAACCTTTGGAACCGTGCAAAGCGTTTTATTGAACTCAAAAAGAACTTACAATGGAACGGCGAAGATGCATTAGCATTTCTAAACGAGGTGTTTGATACTAACAAATGGAGCGACAAGGAATCGCCTCATCTTGAAACAGCAGAACTTGACATGGAGTTGATTTTGTCTAAGGCATGTGATATCTACCAAAAGTTAGAAAATCCCGAATTAACAGAACATCAAAAGCTAGAGCAAGTTGCAACTAGGCTAAGGTATCAAATTGCGACGCGACAGCCATTTCCGCCCGATGAAAAATCGGATTTGCAGGTTGCTACGTTATGGGGGGCTAAGGGTGTCACAACAGATCACGTTTATCTCATTGGTCTCTGTAACGAAGCTATTCCTGGCCCTCGACGCGACGACTACCCAAGAACGGACGACGATCACTTTGAAGAGCAACGAAGGTTATTCTACGTTTCCATCACTAGATCCAAAAAAACACTTGTGTTATCTCGTGCTAAACAAATGCGTCGTGGCGAAGCGGCTCGGCTTGGTCTAGTTAAAGGTAGCGGAAGCGGAATTTACCAAGAATTACAGATGTCTCCCTATCTGCGCGACATCAGGAAATACCTACCACATTTTCAGAACGGCGAAGAATGGAAGGGCTGTGTGTAAATATTGCCGAAAACGAACTTCATCAGAAAACGGAGAACGGGAACGGTCAAAAAGACATTTTGGCTTCTTTGACGTGACGCCCAACCGTATAATTATATGCAAGACGTTCAAGCCGGACACTTCCCGGCCAACCGCCCGTGTCCTATTCCTACTTGTCGAGAATACAATCAATTTACTGCGATAGAGAGCATGGATAGATTTCTGTTAAGTTATGGACTTAGTTGAGTATTTTGAAAAATACCAAAAACAGATACAACTAGAAAGCGAAAAACTGTTCGTTGAAGAATTTTTGTATCCATTGTTGGGATCCAAAATTGACACCATAAAACCACAATATCCCTTTATAGATAGCACGGGGCGACATAGGCGTATTGATTTTGTATATCAAGGTACTACTTCCGCCTTGGCGTTTGAGGTAAACGGCGAATCGTATCATGCAGAAGGTGTAATTCCAGACGAGATGTTTGATGCAAACCTTTTTCGCCAAAATGAGATACTTCGTTCTGGTTATAAACTTCTACGATTTTCCTACAGTCAACTCCAATCGCCAAAATGGAGACCAATTATCCAAGATACGCTTAAAGATTTCCTAGGGACAAATGCACCGGAACTAATTACGGAATACGCTTTAGCGCCCTCCTCTCTTCAGAATGAAGTTCTTGAATCTATTGATTTTTATCGCCACCAGCGAAGTTGGAAAAAAGGCGTAATAATCTTACCAACAGGAACAGGTAAAACAATTCTCTCGGCTATAGACGCGAAAAAATCTGGAGGACGAGTTCTCTTCTTGGTTCATAGGTTAGACATTTTAAAGCAGAGTATAGATGCCTACAAAAAGGTTTGGCCTGAAATGAAAATAGGTATTTTGACAGGGGAGTCAAGGGAAAATGAAATGAGCTGCGACGTGCTTTTCGCTTCGAAAGACACATTACGCCAACCTGCGGTATTGATGCGATTTGGACGATCGTGGTTCGATTACATTGTTGTTGATGAAGTCCATCACGGACAAAGTCCAACTTATCGGGAGGTTTTGACTTATTTTGAACCTTCGTTCATGCTGGGCATGACAGCAACTCCGGACCGCGTTGACCGGAAGGATATTTTCGAGTTGTTTGACTATAACAAAATCTATGAGATTCCGCTCTCCGATGTCATCGAACGTGGATATCTTGTTCCTTATTCCTATCATGGTCTCACCGACGATATTGATTATTCAAAAATACGTTATCAAAACCAAAAGTATAGGGTAGACGATCTTGAACGTCTTCTTGTTGTCCCGGAGAGAAATGAAGCAATATTCAAAGAGTACCTTGAAAAAGGAAACGCCGACAAGGCTATTGGCTTTTGCGTTTCGATAAATCACGCTGAAAGAATGGCCGCGTATTTTGTCAGTCGCGGAATTGGCGCGGTGTCAATTCATTCTCGATCCGCCAACCGAGACAGGCTAATCTCCGATTTTCGGTCGAATAAGTATCAAGTCGCTTTTACGGTCGACCTTTTTAACGAAGGAGTAGATTTTCCTAACGTACGGGTTCTACTGTTTTTACGACCAACCGAGTCAAAGACAGTTTTCGTTCAACAGATCGGCCGAGGTCTGCGCTTATGTCCAGGAAAAGAACGTGTGAGAATCCTTGACTTCATTGGAAATTACAAGCGTGCCAATCTAATTAGGAAATACTTGTCGAAAGACAGTAGGATTATAGAAATTGAACAAAAAGGCAGAAAGCGACAGAAGATGGAATATGTATATTCCACAGGTTGTGAGGTATTATTCGATGAAGCAGTTGAAGAGATCCTGGACCATCAAGATGTTCAAGAATTAGAAATTTCAAAGGAGGACCTCAAAGAAGCGTATTTCGCTCTTGCTGAACAACTTGAGAGTAAGCCTAGCCGCTCGGACTTAGATAGCCACGGAGCATATAAATCGTCTATTTATTCACATCATTTTGGTTCATGGACAGCATTTCTACGTGAAGTCGGGGAATATACGGAGGCGAGCTATCACTATCCCCAAGGGGTACACTTGGGGCATATACTTTCGATTTTGAAAGCGTTTGGGGAAGGTGACCAATCAGAAACACATTTTGCCGATAAATACATCCGTTTGCGTGGTGCCCTTGGTACAGGGCGCCTCGCTGCGTATCGTCGCCAAGTCAAATATAAGCTTCTAGCAGCAATGGAGTTGGGTATTCTTACTGATGACCGCAACTATTCAATCAGCGGTGATTATATCGTTGAATTGACTCCACTCGGGGCGGAACTTTATAACTCACTCGAGCCTCGCCTTGACGATTTGGATTTATCTTTTCAGCGGGATTCTAGCGAATCTTTTTCGACGAGAATGCGCTTAAGCGACCGAGGTTATAATCAAGCCATCAGAGAGTTCATAGAAACTAATGAACAAGCACGTAACATTGTTTTTCGCGTTTTTCTCGAAATGCCCGCCGTCCAGCAGATGCTGATGTTTTTGTATCAAGTTTGTCGCACAAAGGAAATTCAACGTAATGTAGTTTATGAACAGTTTTTCCAAGCGCCTTTTGTGAAGCAATTTTGCGATCAGGAAGGTATAGTAGAAACGACTTTAGAGGCTTCCAGACGTAGATGCCCCTTTTTGTTAAACATCCTTGATGCTTGCGATATCATTAATGTTTCGCAAAAACGCATTGTCGTCAATAAGCTTGTGCTCGCAGCATGGTCTGTACGCACTCACGCCAAAGAGGACGAAAGCAAGTCCCATGTAAGGCTCGGAGCTATTGAACAATCCTATCAGGATTCTTCCACAAGATTATCCGGTGAAGATTTGAGCATATTTCGGGAAATTTACGGCAAAGAATTCCTGACTGACGATTATTATCTGAAGGATTTCATCATACTCAGGAACTAGCCCTATGGCAAACCGATCTCACTACAACACTCGACATATTGCGATGAACATCCTCAAAAAAGAGGGCAAAACTCATTCTTCACTTGAAGATATCACTGGTACAACTGCAGGCGAGACAAGCCACGCCATTACATGCCACGACTGTTTAGATCTATTAAGGCAAATACCAGATCGATCAATTCAGTTAATTGTGTGCGACCCACCGTATAATATCCAAATTTCAGACTGGGACAATCACCATGATTATGTCAGATGGGCGAGCTCATGGCTCGCGGAAACGGAAAGAGTATTAGTTTCTACGGGGAACTTGGTCATCTTTGGCGGTCTCCAGTATCAAGGAGAGGCAGGTTCAGGTGATCTCTTGAGTTTGATTCACCACCTTCGTTCAAGCAATCTCCTTCTTGTCAATCTGATTATATGGCATTATCCCAATGGAATGGGAGCACAACGTTTTTTTTCAAACAGACACGAAGAAATTGCGTGGTACGGAAGAACTAGAAAATATTATTTTGACCTCGATTCTGTTCGGGAAAAATTCGATGAAAAAACGAAGCAAGCCTACTTGAAGGACAAACGCCTAAGACCTGAAAGTATAGAGAAAGGGAAAAACCCAACTAATGTATGGCATATCAACCGTCTCAATAGTAACTCTAGAGAGCGAGTCGGACACCCTACACAGAAGCCCATAGCTCTATTACGAAGGATTGTCAGAGCATTGTCGTATCCTAACTCAACGGTACTAGATTTTTTTGCGGGCAGTGGAGCAACGTCCCGTGTTGCTATTGAAGAAGGCCGAAACAGTATTTCTAGCGATGTCGACCTATCGCTATACTCGTATTTCGACAAACATATGGAAAAATTCCAAGAACAGAATCCCCTCCTCTGTAGTACGTTAAAATACAAGGTGTACCGGGATGATGAGTTCACCCTGCATCCTGTCTTCCAAGTTGCTGACAATAAGCCTACTCTCCCCAAAAACTAAGCATGTTGCTGCGACGATCTGGATTTACCGGCATCAATTTAATGTAAGAGTTTCGCATAACTATGCCCAAAACGTTAGGTATTAATCCGCCAATTGCACTCTCTTAAGTACGAACCGAATTTCGCCATGAAGACTACCGATAGACTCACACCAGAGTTGCGAAAAATAGAAAAGGAAATAGACGACTACTACAAATCTAATCCTCTAGTAAATCTTCCATTCGCGACTGCCGCTTGGTATTTGTTGGCAGCGGCCGAAGGCGATGTATTGATGCAGGAAATCGCTGGAATAAATGGAATACACGCTAGCCATTTATTAGCTAGTGAATTTGCTATTAATCTTGAGTATCCAATGTCTTGGCTCTACAATACATGTGAACAAGGTGGTAAAGTCCCGTCTGTATTGGATGACGATTTTTACAAAGCAGCGCGGGATTTAATCGAGTTAGGCAAGAATTATGCTTGTTTTGATTTCGCCTACAGAAGCGCTGGCAGTGGAGTGTTTGAATTGGATCCTCAGGGATTAACAATCCAGCCAAAAGGGGATTTTTTCAGAGATTTCAGGTACGAAGCCTACAACAATTTGATCGATTCTCATCAATCGGAAGAGGCGTTATCTCTGACAGAATTTGATAAGTTCCCGATAGATGCAGTTAAGCATTCTCTAAAGATACAAGGTAATAGGTTTAGGTATAAACTGAACCCAAGAATGGTGTCTGATACGCGGACGTATCTAAAACCTTTCTTTGAAAGGATGTTTTCATTGCCTGGTGAATGGCAGTTTAGTCGCTACACATTGGGAGAATTTCGCAAGGTTTTTGAGTCTATTTGCGCTATCGCACATATTCACTGGACAGCACGGGCAATAGCTATTCATATGCGTTGTGATAATTTGGGTTATGCCGACAGCATTTACGCACCAACCGCTGATGAATTGCAAAGACGTGTTGTTAATTATTCCCGAGTGTCAAAGTCAGCGGCACAAGCCATTCTTCATGATTTGACTTATGGAAATGCAGGTATTTTACACCCTGACCCCGCTTTACAGCCTTTAATTAAACTGAATTCTGATGTCTATGCAATTGTGCCTCATCTATGGATTTGTTCCACCGCAGAGGTAAATTTCACAAAACTCCTGAACAAGTTGCAATCTGAAAAACACATTTACTCAAAATTAAAATCTGAAAAAGAGGCATTGATGAGAAAACGCATCATGGCTCGGTTAGCTGGTAAAGATTTTCGGATCGTGAGCGAAGATGTGTCAGGTCTACCAGATGTTGACCTGGCAATTATAATGGATGTCGAAAAAGCGTGTCTGCTGTTAGAACTAAAATGGTTCATTGCGCCAGCGGTAGCACGAGAACGAATTGAAAAATCCGAGGAGATTGCGAAAGGGATTTCACAAGTGCATAGACTTAAGGAAGCCTTTGACAATAATCATGAACTCTTATTGAACAAACTAAAAATCAATTCCAGTTATAGATTCGAAGGGGTTGTCGTTTCTGAGAATTGGATAGGAGACGCCCAGATTCAATCGCCGAAAATACCGGTGATTCAAGCATTTCATCTGATAGAGAAGCTAACAGCCACGGAGAGTCTTGCCTCTGCGATGGAATGGCTGAAAGACCGAAAGTACCTTCCCACGGAAGGAGAGCATTTTAAGGTTGATACAGAAACTGTCACGATTGGAAATTGGACACTGAATTCGCCTGCTATCGACCTGCTTATAGACGAGCCGTTTTTTCCATTGTAGGTTAGTTGTTTTCCGCGATATCCGAACCTTTAATCTGAATTTGACGCAAAGTCGTAAATCTTCACTTCCTAAGTTTTCTCCTTTAGCACAAAGGAATTACAAGGGGGCAATTCACAACATACCACAACGCAGATTTGACAGGTTCATGATGTGTTTTCAACACCCGTTATCAACGTGCGTCACATAAATTGATTCAAGCTTTTCATTCCTGCACGGCGGTTGCATCGTGCGGGCGGTTCTAAATTTCACTTTTTGTGTCTAAGTAGTGAAAAATCTATTCAAATTCCAAAAAAATAAGGAGTTCTCCAAATGGCAACAGGAAACGGTACATCAATAGCAAAAATTGAAGCAAATAAACTAAATGCACAAAAATCCACTGGACCTAAAACCCAAGAGGGCAAAGAAAAATCCAAGATGAACGCGCTAAAGCACGGACTTGTCGCGCAAGCGACGGTGATTCCAGCCGGCGAAGCCAAAGAGAGCGACACCGAATTTACACAGTTGTTGGATCTCGTCATGGAGGAGTTTGAACCCCAAAGCTTCATTGAGGAGATGTTAACCGAAAGAATCGCAATTTGCTACTGGCGGCTTAGGCGCGCCGCCTATGCCGAAGTCGGAGAAATCCGCAAGTCGTTGGACACAGTGAAAGGTGAGACTTCCGAAGAGGACACCGCTCGATTCCTCACTGCCAAATTCAAGTGTGAGCAGACAGACGAAGAAGACCCAGATGCAGTAGACAAAGAAGCCTTGGATGAGTTGCAGAACACAGCGGAGGGCTTAGAGTTCCTGATTGCGCTCCTTAATGATGCTCGGAGTGAGTTTGAGAACAAGGACAAAATCAGTGAACCAACACATTTTAACCTCACGATGTACCTCGACTATTCCATTCATACATATAGCAACACGGACTACAATGAGACAAGCTATGCCGAGGGCGAAAAGCCGAAACTTGAATACGAGGAAAACCCCCTCTATCACGCCGTTGTTAACGACTTAGAGGCGTTGTCGGCGAAGAAAGCGCATCTGGAAGAAAAACGAAGGTTGCAACACGAAATCAACGTCATCCGCAGTGCCATTCCCTTTGATGTCAATCGGATTGTTCGCTACGAGACAACAATTGAGCGCCAACTCTACAAAGCGCTGGATAAATTGACGGAGTTGCAACGGCGCCGGAAAGCGGAACATCAAGATTAGCTCGTTTTTACGAAACGAACCCAAAACGAACCCAAATTGCCCGCCGTCAAATTCTCCCCTGACAAGGGGGGCTAGGGGGGTTGGGGCTTTAGGAGCAGCCATTTGCCAGCATCTGTCGCATACAAAACTTCCCAAGCCGTCACAGGAACGCTAGCGCCTAAGCGGAATTACATCTATTTGCGAAACGAACCCAAAACAAACCCAAATTTATTGTAGGTTGGGTAGAGCGATCAACCGACCGAATAGTGAGGGATCAAGGGAACGGATAGTAACCGCGATAGGGATTCCATAAAGACTCTACCCTGCAACACCACCGGTAAATAGATGAATCAAGGTCATCTTAGGCCGGGCGGAGCTCGGTCGACGAAACTCGCTACATAATCGGAATCGCCAATTTGGTCCGCGATCAACTAAGCGAATAGCGACTGCGATAGTTTTCTGAAGACTATCGCCCTCGTTATTCACTCGGTTGATCGTATGGGTTTCGCCTTCGGCTCTACCCAACCTACAAAAGCTAGACAAATGGGAGGAGTTGCAACGGCGCCGGAAAGCTGAACCGCAAGATTAGCTCATTTTTACGAAACGAACCCAAACGAACCCAACTTTTTCCGTCGACAAATTCCCCCATGACAAGGAAGGCTGGGGGAGTCGGCATTGTGTGTTGTCGGAACTCAAATCGAATTTGTGGGGTAGAAACGGTTGCTCCGGATTAACGCTTTCTTCCAATTTGGATTTTAGCCATAATTTATATCATTGCACAAGTTTTCTACTTCTGATAACATAATATTGAAGTTTGAACAATTTCACAGGATGCTGGCAGGTCTCAATGAGAATCACTTACGTGGCACACCTGCCAATGCGCCACCTGGTAGTGCTAACTCTTAAAGAGGGAGATTCGAAAAATGGTTGATGCAATGCGCTATATCCCTTTCCAACATGTGAAGGATTGGAGAGCTGGCGATAGGATCACCGTAGACGATAATCCTGCGAAAATCCGTGATATTGCTCAATTTGAGAATCCTTCAGGATCCGGAGAGAAAATTGCCTCCATCGGTGTGGAATATGACAATGAGCCAGGGGTAATTAGGCTTGTTGACTTTGATATTTACCAGCTCAAACCTGAGTGATAACAACTATTCATTGACGGAACAGTGAAGAGCAATCCCGCGTCACCGCTATTCAGGATTCAAGCGGTTCCTGCGATATAGCCCCAACCTTCCTACCGATAGAATAGATTGCCTCACTAATAATGCGTGAGGAATTCAAGTGGAACAACAAAACCAAGCGATATTGACGACAGAGTTATCTGAACAGACAGCAGCCTGCGCTTTTTCTAAAACGGACTTGAAAGCGCTTTGCGAAAGATTGCAAGGGTGGGGTAACAAGGCGTCAGACGAGGAAATAAAACATTACAATCCATTCGACCGAACACCAGAACAAATTGTTGCCGATATAAACTCGCTAAAGGAGGTCTTTACAATAAAGGTATCTGTACAGGGAGTTGATAATGAAAGTGTTTACGGAACAATCCCAGCGGTGTTTAACTATCCTCATTTTCCGGATAAGGTTAAGAGTCTCTACATCAACAGTGAGTCGGAACTAAGGAATCGAAACAACTGGATGCCGCGAAACCACTTTGAATTGTTATTAGATTTCAGCAAACCTGAACTTTTCAATTTTTCATTGTCGCCATCCGGATCTCCTCTGAACGCAAGCAAGATTACGGTTTCCGGCTTGGATTCTACTTGGGTTAATGGAGTTAACAGTGAAGTTACGAATTTTATCAAGAAAAAACAGACGCACCGCTGATTTCTTCACAGATAGGTCCCCAGACTTGTCTTAGACGTGTTGACCATATTTCATAGCACAATTTGATTTTCAGTATTTGCGGTTCAAGCTTTCCCATCCAAATGGCTATCCCCGCCCGAGCAGCCCATCTCGGCTTGTCAATGCCGACTGGTGAGAACACTTCCCCCGCGCACACTCCTACGACTGCTTAGATTCCAATCTATTGAAGACATACGTCAACCTAACGTAGGAGACGTATCCTTACCTCAATAGTCGGGAGGAGAATCTCCTTCCCACACTGCAAGTTTACAGAGTTTTTCTCGGCGCAAAATGAAAGTGTGAAACCCACTTTTTGCGAAACGAACCCAAATCTATTGTAGGTTGGGTAGAGCAGTGTTGGCGAAACACACTACAAAGAGTAAATCTGTTCCGGGCGTCGATTCCGTTTGAAAGCTGTTATGATGTAGCGAAACCCAACGTCTTTTATGTCTCATTGTGAAGCTGTCGTGAGGCATGCGATTGGCGTTCGGAATCGCCAATTTGATCGGCGATCAACTAAGCGAATAGCGAGGGATCAAGGAAACGGATAGTGACCGCGATAGAGTTCCCATAGAGATTCTACCCTTCAACAACACCGACAAATAGATGAATCGCTTCCGGGCGTTGATGCCGTCTGAAACCTGTTATAACCTAGCGAAACCCAACCTACAAAAGCCTGATAAGTTTGCTGAGTTGCAACGGCGCCGGAGAGCGAAATCTCAAGATTAGCTCGTTTTTGCGAAACGAACTCAAAACGAACCCAAATTTTCCGCCGACGAATCCTCCTCCTGAAAAGCAAGTCTGGGGAAGTTAGGTTTGTAAGTTACCGGAACACAAACGGCATTTGCTGGGTGGATACGGTTGTTGCTGGTATACGCTTTCTTCCGTTTTGTATTTTAACGAAACTTTATATCATTGCACGAATCTTCAACTCCTGTTATAATTAAGAAATATCAAGGTTTTATACGGAAGAGAATGCCAATCAAAACCTTGAAGGGGAGTTTCAGAACATTTTATGAAAGCAATGGCGCAATCCACCATAAAGTATGAGACCCCGCCCATTGATGAGATTGTTTGCGGTATACGTTTCAATCCAATTAAAGCATTACGATCGGTTCATTTCGGAATCTTATGGCAAAAGTTCAGATCTGATTTTCCAAAAGTAGAAGACCAAATCTTAGTAGCTCCTGTTCCTAGTGAGGAGCTTAATAACCCCGACAAACCTCCATTGCCGAGGGTTTGGTTCATTCACAAAAACGAAAACGACCTTGTCCAAATTCAACGGAATCGCTTCCTTCACAACTGGCGAAAAAGACAATCAGACGATGAGTATCCAGGTTTTGGAAAAGTCATCGAAAACTTTGAGAGATACTTATCTCGTTTCCAAGAATTTCTCGTAGAGGAGAATTTAGGAAACCTCGTGGTTAGGCAATACGAACTGACATACATTGATCTCATTCCCAAAGGACAAGGTTGGGAAAATCATGGGGATTTGGAGAAAGTCTTCCCAAACTTGGTTTCTTTAACAGGGCAAAGTATACATTCAATCGATGTAAGAGATGTCAATTTACAAATTGTCTTTGCACTTCCTAACGACCTGGGGCAATTGAGACTGGCCATTCGTACAGCTGAGCGAATCTCTGACAAGCAAGCGCTTATTCACATCGAATTTAATGCGCATAGTAACCGGCCGCACGAGCCTTTGCGAGGCTGGTTTGATGCGGCGCATAACGCCGTTATCAAACTTTTTTCCGACCTCGTAAGCAACGAGATTCAAGATAATCTCTGGGGGCGAAGACCATGCTAAGTCATTACCAAGACACTACAGGAACCATGGGTAGTTACACAACTTTTCCCTTCACCAAAAAAGAGGGGCTAAAAATTCCAACCCATTCCGTCCAACATACAGTTACATCGCTTGAATTACAGTTTGAGCAAGAAATTGAATCTGGAATGACTCAAGAAGTTGCACATACACAACAACACCTTACTTTTCCCTCCTACGATGACGAGGACCTTCTTAACTGGAATGTTGCTATAATTACGCCCCCGCCACGTCCATCCGGCACAGTAAGAGTTAAGTTAAAATACAAAGGACGAAGTAAACCATTTCCCATCGAAAATTCTTGGGAAGAATAAATATATGGCCCTTTATGCATGTCTTGGAAACAACTTACCCTTGGTATTGTTTAGTAAACGGCGATGAATTAGAGCAAGGAGATATTCTAGAGAGTTGTCCGGTATTTTCTCCACCTTCCAATCTAACACTAAATTCTTTGGAAGAAAGGGAAGCAGAATTTGCATGGGAAGAACGAGATGTAATTTTGATGTCCCAGAGTTGCGATTTGGTTAAGGGTAACGAGAAAATCACGGAGGTGTTACTTTGCGCGGTGTGGAACCTCTCAGAAGTTACAGAGGGACATCTATCCACAAAAAAAGGCAGAGAAGAAGCGCGCAGAGGACAGCTCCCCGCTTTTCACTTACTCAATGAATGTGAATTGGAGGAAGCCGAAAGAGGATTTAGAGTTGTCGACTTTCACCGAATTCACGCGCTTCCACTAGATTTTACTAGAGAGTTCGCCGCAAAAACCCCAAACCGTATTCGGTTACGTCCTCCGTATCGAGAACATCTCTCCCAAGCTTTTGCCCGTTTTTTCATGCGGGTTGGTTTGCCTACCGACATTCCTCCGTTCACATAAGCATACCTAGATTCATCCCCCTCCCCCGCTTTCATAGCTCATCATAGCACGTAGGTTGGGTTGAACAGAACCAATGAAATATGCCGTGCATTTCACTACAATCTCAAGGCCCGATTCTGATTACAATTACCAAAATCGTAATGAACCCAACTATTGAAGGTCGGCGCTTGTTGGGTTTCACGCTATCTATTTTATGACCACAATTGAAAAAACATCCCAACCCCATGAAAAACGCAATTTCATTGTATTCATTATAAATCAGATTCTGGTGCGCATCGGATGGATTTTTAAGACCGAAACGGTGGTCATACCGGGGTTTCTCGACACACATACCCCATCGGGTGTCATACGCGGGTTCCTGCCGCTTATTTCGCGAGTCGGGCAAAGTTTGCCTCAGTTTTTCATCGCACACCAAGTCTCAAAGATGCCTAGAAAACAGGGCGTGTTCATACTTTCCGCGTTCGGCATCATGATCCCTTGGCTCATATTGGGGCTGACATTAGGGTTGACAGATTACGCCGGAAATGTCATCGTAGCAATCTTTCTGTTATCGTACACATTGCACTGGCTAATGCTCGGTTGCAACATGCTTGCAAACGGTACCATGCAAGGAAAACTAGTTCGCGCTGACAAGCGTGGGCGTCTCATAGCTTATGCCAATACCATCGGGTGTATGCTTGCTATTGCTGCCTTTTGGTTGGTCCTGCCGCACTGGCTTCAAGAAGGAAACATGAATTATGCGTGGATATTTGTAACCACCGGAGGCTTTTTTGGTCTTGCTGCATGTGCCGGTTTGTATTTTCGGGAGCCGCCGGACTCGCGCGCACAGGTGAATCCCCCTCTCCTTAAGTTTCTCGGCTCGGGCTTGATGTTAGTGCGTCATGACCGAGACTTTCGCAGGCTGGCAGTCGTTATCCTGTTGTTCTACGTCGTTTGGTTGCTTTTTCCGCATTACACTGTGTTTGGAATGCGGAGGTTGGGATTGGCGCCAGGGAACTTTTTCACGCTGATTGCTGTACAGAATACAATAAACGCGTTTAGTTCCGGGGTGATGGGCAACATAGCAGACCGGCGAGGCAACCGAATTGTGCTGCGTATGCTAATATTCATCGGTTCTTTAGCCCCTTTGGTAGCAATTGTTATCAGCCAGTTTGCCGCAGGAGCAGACTTCTATTGGATTGTGTACGCTTTCCTGGGATTCATTCCGGTATCGAATCGTGTTGTGACGAACTACACACTTGAGATTGCTCCGCGAGAAAAACACCCGCAATACTTAGGAGTGATGAGTCTCTTTCAAGCGCTCCCGCTGTTTGGGTCGCCTCTGCTGGGGCTGTTGATTGATCGATTCTCTTTCGAACCTGTGTTTATCGCCTGCTCCATACTGACCCTTTGGGCGGCATTGCTAACCTTCCGATTGACTGAACCTAGACACACTCGGATTCTTTAGCCATCTCCAGAGGTCAATCCACCACATTGATAGTGTGTAGGTGACCATCGGCTATTTTACCCGGTAATGCGTATTTCGCAAAATTCAAAGTTTGTTTGCCCAAGCCGCGTTGTTAGTGTTATCATAACAGGCAGCTAGAACCCAGCACAATTTCTACAAATTGGAGTTTAACATGAAAAAGGGGACTCGCCCTGAGACCCATCCGGCCCTGCAATCGAGGCTTAGTTTTGTGGAACGACGAATGCATCGGACGCGTCGGCAGCTCGAAAGGAGAACACGGCGCGCTTTGGCTCCGCTGGAGATTCAAGAAGCCGTCGGCATTTCCCAAATCAAAGGCGATGTGTTGATCGTCAGCGATAATCCTCAGGTCCAACAAAAGGTTGAGACAACGTTGCAGTCCGAAACGCATCATTGCGATATTGCTCAAAATGGGATCGCAGCGATTGGGTATATGAAGCTGGGAAATTACCGCATGGTCATCTTGGATCGAACCCACCGTGGACGATCGCAAGTTTTTCGGTACATCGAACGCTACCGTCCGCATATCAAAGTAATCTCGATAGTAACTGACCAAGATCGCGCACGAGAATCCATGGTGTGGGGCGGCTATAGTTTTCTGTTGAGCGCTGACTTTGATCCGGAACAGTTGCGGACCTGTTTAATCAGCTCGCTTCATCTCAATCACCGGGTTTGCCAGGTTTTGGCAAGTGGGCAGCCCTGTGACCGTTCTTGCATTAACAACTATCAATGGGCAAGTGACCCCATAGTAATGGAACACTTAAGAGGTATGGAACATGAAAGCGAAATGGAACACGTAGCCCAAGACATTGATGATGTCGATCCCCTTCAAACTGAGCAATCCGATTTCTTCGAAGAACTGGAGGAAGTACAGGACGAGGAGTTGTTGGAAGTCGATGAGGAAGAGTTGGAGAACATTCAAGAGGAGAGGATGGAGGAAGTTCAGGAGGAGGTCGCTCAAGAGGAGGAATCATTGGAGTTGACCGACGAGGAATCCTCCCCCTTACCAAGGGGGAGCTAGAGAGGGTTAGGTGTTTTGCACTCGTGATTACAACACTGAACGCAAGAGACAGAAAGGAATGACCAAGATGAGCAAGCAATCCAAACCTTTCGTGTTAGTTACGCTGCAAGGTCCGGACGACGGGGGAGATTTCGGACCAAATACAACTGGGACAAAAACCGGCGGAATTCAGGAGGCGCTCGACTACGCCCATGAACACTGTCGAGATGTCTATATTGTCGGCGGTCGAGGCGGTACGCATGAGGGCGAAGGTATACCAGACAACATCTATACGCTCGACGAGACGATTAGGGTGCCTTGGAGTCAGGATTTCAAGGTCGACAGCGGCAATCCCCTTCTGTTTTATCGGAAGGACAGCGGGCATGCAATTGACATCGACAGCCAGATGAATTGCCGGTACAAGTTCGGTCTCATTGCTTCTAATTCTTGCGATGCCGCAGTTTGCATCAAACCAAAATCACCGGGACCCGACGATATGAAGGTCGTTACCGCTTGCGTATTCGACTTTTCGGCAATCGTCACCGGGCACCAAGATTCAGCCGCGCTCCTGATTGATTCGTCCGAAGGGATGATTGTCAACAGCAAAATCTTTGCTGAAGAGACGAACACAATTAAGTGCGGTGTTCATATCACCGACGACGGCGGTGCCGGGCAATGGATTAGCAACAACCAGATTGAAGTGATGTTCGGAAATCAGATGCACTCGAAGGGCAACTGTACCGGTCTTCAACTTGGTGAAGCCGGCTCGACGAAAATCGTCCATAACCGGTTTGATATGTCCTTCCACGCACCTAGAGGCGCCCATTTCGATCCTGAGAAAGAACATGTTCCCAATACAGCAGAGCGGCTCGTTACTCTGGATAATTTCACTCCGCCAAACGCAATCGGCGCAGACATCCATGCACAGCGAAACAGGCTCACCCTATCATTCTTCGGCATTCGCAACCCCGGTCACGATATCATCTTCGAACCGGATGCGAGAGACAATACTATCATTGCGATGAATCTGCCCAACGGTATCACCAACAACGCAACTTCGCCAACAAATCGCATTATCCCCAATTGGCCCGTTGGATTCGACGTTGCAACGCCTGATTTTCCCGCTTCCGGGCAGCCGATCGTGAACAGAACATCTTATGCTGTACAAATCATCATTCTCACGGCTGGTGAGATTGACCAGTGGACAATCACAGACGCAGGAAGTACACTTCAGACCACTCCTTTCAATCTCAGCCTAGTGGACAATCTAATGCGTCCGCCGCGCCCGCTGCAGCCGCCGCGCCCATCCGCATCGGAAACAATCACTGGAGGTCTCTTCCCGGGACAAACGCTCATTCTCAAACCCGGGGAACAAATCCGATTCGATTACTCGAAACCGGCAACGTGGCGCTGGATGGCTCTCTGATGATTTTGCTCGCGAATACGAGCGAGTGTGCCGGTACCCATCCCTTACCTTGTAAACAGTGACAATTGTTTGTGCCCGTGACCTTGTGTTGAGACAACTACCGGGTCAGAAGCTGTTGTGTTAGTCAGGTGCAATCCGATCTGAATCGCCCGAAACGTACGTATCATGCTCGATAAGATTCGAAAAGCGACGAGTCAACTTCATCGCTCCCCGGGCGCATATTCCGATCTCGCTATCTATGCCGGGTTTCTCATCTTCGTCCTTGCACTTCCGTTCGGTCATTCAACCATCGTGCTTTATGCCGGGCTAATGCTTGCACTATTCGGGTGGATGGGGCGAATTTGCTACGAACGCAAGCTCCAATGGAAACGGACACCCTTGGACATTCCGGTTGCCCTCTTTCTCCTGCTTGCCTTGGTTAGTTGTTTCTTTGCTCCGAATCCATCCAGTAGCAGTCTCGGATATTTCTGGAAATTGTTTCGTGCGGTATTGCTGTTTTATGCGGTAATTCACAGCCGTCTGGGGGAACGATGGCGGTATATCGTTGTTGCGTTTCTCCTCGCCGGTGGGTTGTCTTCTGTGCTCGGTCTCTGGTACTACCTCAACGGCACGCACATGGGTGTGGTCCGGCTGTTTAGTGTCGAATCAGAGTTTCAAAGTGATTTCGGTGCTAGCAGCGGGCTACGCTTGGCGGATTGGCAGAGTGCGTTTAACAAAAACGGTCGCCGATTATCCCAAAATGCAACCATTTCTCCCTCAAAAAAGGATGCTGAATGGCTGATAAAGGATGAGGAAAATAATCGAAAATATATTGTCAGGAGAAGCGAAGAACTACTCAACGTCTACATTGTTGAACCTCGTCTTGCTGGCACATTCAAGATGCCAAACGATTTGGGCGCCTACTTGGTGATTGTCGTCCCAATCGCAATGGGGTATTTCATCTCGGGTTGGCGAAATCGTCGAAACGGCAACTTGGAGGTGCCTCTACGTTGGGTATGGATTGTATCTCTCGGTTTCATATTGTGCGTAATGGTTGCAAACCTTGCCCTTACGCTGACGCGGGGGGCATGGATCTCTGTATGCATTGCAATGATTTGTATGGTAATCTGTTTCAAGCGTCGGTTATTGTGGGGACTGCTGATTTTCGTAGTTCTGTCGCCAATTCTAATGCCTCACGATGTCAAAGATCGATTCGAGTCAATCTGGCAGCGACCTTCGGGTTTTATGAGTGAACGTCCACAATGGTGGCAGACCTCAACTCAACTGATTGCGAAGTATCCAATAACGGGCATCGGTTTAGGCAGATTTCGTCATGAATACAAGTTGCACGGGCCGCCGGACATGTACCACGAGCCGTATCACGCGCATAACATCTATCTGCAGATTGCTGTTGAACAGGGGATTCCATCGCTGCTCCTATTTTATTGGAAGCTTCTTCTTATCTTTCGCCAACTCTTCGCCCTGCGCAAAACCGGCGATTTCTGGCGATCTGGCTTGTTCATCGGATGCAGCGGTTTCCTGATTTCTGCCCTGGTCTATGGGCTCGTAGATCATATCCTGCACCAAAGACCGCTCCTAATGTTCTGGTTTATTAACGGCATAGTTTTTTATGTGAAGTCTCAGAATACACATAGCAGCGGGGAAACGACGTCAACTAAGACTCCGCTGGCTTGTGACGCATAGAGGATGAATATGAACAACATAATGTCAAATAGACAGAATCGGTTTTAAGAACTAAGATCCTGTATTTTGATACTACAAATAGATTTCCACGCAGGTTCTCAATCAACTATAGCGAAACAGCTCAGTCGTGACGAGGACTAGTGATGAATAAATCAAGAGTATGTAAACGAAGGCGCTCCCCTAGCCGTTCGGAAGTTAAACCCCGTCAAAGACTTAGACATCTTAAAAAAGGAGACATTTATGACATGCATTCATGCAACACTTGCCGCGATTGCAATCACTTTAATAGCCGTTCTAAGCGGATGTTCAAGTGACTCCGTTCTTGGCGAGGAAGGCGAAGAATCAAATGTTGAACTCGGGCTCAACCAACAGTACGATCAAGTCCGAAACGGAGCACAACTCATTTTGGCTTACGACGCACAAAGCAACTCTTTCCAAGGTTCAGTAGTAAACACCACTGACAAAACCTTGACGCAAGTTCGAGTTGAAGTTCATTTGTCAAACGGAACAGAGCTTGGCCCAACAACCCCAGTGGACTTAGCACCCGGTGAAGAAATAGAAGTCAAACTATCTGCAACAAGCAAGAACTTTGACAGCTGGACGGCGCATCCTGAGGTCGAAGGCGGCGAACATAATTGAGAACGCGGAGCATGAACGCCGCATAACCATCGTGGGGAATTAGAAGGCTGGTCATATCTGACTTATCAGTGTCAACTAGAGATTGCATCTACGCTAGGGCATCAGGGGTTTGAGGTTGTCCCGTTACGATGGATTGAAGGAGATATAATGAGAATCTTTGCCCATTTCAAACATTGGAACGGCATGCACTTTAGCCGCTATATCTTGAAACATATACCAAAAATTCGCTCGCTTCCAGCAGAGGTGTCCTACTTGGTTTTAGTTGTCGCCGCTGGTATCGTGCTCATGCGAATACCGCCAGTGGCTGCCCATCAGGGAATGCACAGCCGCGATTCGCGTATCATCCCGCTAGGTGCCAAGCTGGAAAAACTCTTCGACGGTGCGTTTCTCACAGAAGGAGCCGCTGTGGCTCCGGATGGAGAGGTCTACTTCAGTGACATTACCTTTACTTACCAATCGGATATGCAGGCGGGACACATCTGGAAATACAATCCCAGGTCCGGCAAAACCACTATTTTCCGTTCGCCTAGTGGCATGTCCAATGGGATAAAGTTTGACGCCCAAGGGCGTATGATCGTAGCCGAAGGCGCGGACTTTGGCGGTCGTCGCGTTACTCGCACGGATATGACAACAGGCAAGAGTACAATCATCGCAGGGCTATACAATAGTCGTCCGTTCAACTCCCCGAACGATATCACAATTGATGAAACAGGGCGCATTTACTTCAGCGATCCTCGCTACCTCGGACATGAGCCCGTCGATCAGCCCGTGATGGGAGTGTATCGCATTGATACAGACGGCTCCATCCACCGCATCATAACGGATGCGGGAAAGCCGAATGGTGTTGCTGTTTCGCCGAATCAAAATACTTTATACGTGGTGAGCAACGATAACGGCGCGACAGGCTTCGATCGGATTCCTGAGCAGGCGCCAACCCACAAGGGGCGAATGGCATTGCTGGCGTATGACCTTGCCTCTGATGGAACCGCTGCGTTTAGAAAAACGCTGGTTGACTACTATCCAGAAGATGGCCCCGACGGATTGGTCGTGGATGTGGGTGGAAATCTCTATGTCGCCGAACGGAACCAGAAACGTCCAGGGATTTCCGTCCGTTCGCCGGAGGGGAAGGAACTCGCATTTATCCCAACTGCGCCTGACCTGCCGACCAACGTCGCGTTCGGGCGCGGGGACGAGCACACAACCCTGTACATCACAGCTGGGAAGAGCCTCTACAAAATCAATCTCATGAAAGAGGGGTATCACCTACCATCGAAATAGGAACAGAATTATGGCGAAAGCAGGTCAAAGGATTGCAACTATTCTTTCTAAACAGGTAATCTGCAAGCAAGAAGAGAAATATATTGGTTGGTCAACCATTGCCAAGACGCGCCAGGGCGAACTGCTTGTGGCTTTTTCCGGCGATAGGGATGCCCATCTCTGTCCTTGGGGGAAGACATATATGGTTAGAAGCAAGGATGGCGGAGTGACTTGGACCGAGCCCGTCCTGATTAATAATACGCCGCTTGACGATCGGGATGCTGGTGTTCTTGAAACGCAGAAGGGGACATTGCTGCTGACATGGTTTTCCTCGACGCTTTTCCAATCCGCGCACAAGTTTCCGCCTCGATTCAGGCGCCATGTTACCCCTGAAATGCTTAGATGTTGGAAACGACATCAGGAGAAAATTACCACTGGGACAATTGAGGAGTGGCGTCATAGCTGGATTCGCCGTTCGGAAGATGGTGGCGAAACATGGGACAATCCTATCAAGTTGCCCGCACACGCGCCGCATGGACCAATCGAGCTTTCAGACGGGCGGCTGCTGTATGTTGGAAACAGAGGGCACTGGGTCGCCGAGTCTACAGATGACGGGCAGACATGGCGAAAAATTGGAAGCATCCCTCGTTCCCCCAGTCTTCCAGCTGTTCTTGATGAACCGCACGTCGTGGAAGCCGCGGACGGAAAACTCGTCACAATGTTTCGCTACGAACCGCCGCAAGCCAATCAACGGCTCTTGCACCAGTCGGAAAGTGCGGACGGAGGCAAAACATGGTCGATTGCCCATCCCACTACCATATGGGCGGACAATCCGCCCCATATAATCCGCTTGCACGACAATCGCCTCCTAGTTGTATACGGCAGACGAACTCCACCCTATGGTCAGCGAGCATGCGTTAGCTGTGATGGCGGCGCCACTTGGGATTCCGAGCACAAAATAGAACTCTGCGAGGCTCCGAATAACGACCTAGGCTATCCTTCCTCAGTTGAACTGGATGATGGGGCTATTTTGACAATCTATTACCAAGCCGACAGCCCCGACGAGAAGCCATGTCTCATGGGCACGTATTGGCGCTTAAACCCTAAATCATCGTAGCAATTGTGATTTTTAGGGCTCCATCTCGGGCGCTTCGCGTCTTTCCCTTTCGGATTCATCTTGCTCCTCATAGGATTCATCTCGATTTCCATTAGAATCGCCCCGGCCCTTATTTCGCCGATCCTCTCGGACAATTTCACGTTCATCTGGCGCATTTGGAATAGAGGTGGGGTCATCTATATCTTCCAACGACTCCAGTAGCCTCTCCAATTCCTCCGCTTCAACCCCGCCGGGCAATTTCCAATCCTCGACTTGCTTCATCTGGTTCTCAATCTCGGACGGGATGATTGATGCTGAGTCCGGTCGTTCCCAATCTGCCGGAAATTCCGGCATCTCTAGCTCCGGTACGGCATGGTGCGGTGCAGTCCGAGGTGTTGAGTCGTGCGCTGGTGAGTCGGCTGCAGATGACCAAGGTAATGTACGCGACACGGGTTTCGGATCGGGGCTGTTTACAAATTGCGATCCCGCCTCTGACGAAGGCGCTGCGTCCGATTCGGAACGGGTAATCTCTGGACCGTCATCATCAAATATATCAGCAAACCCGCCCCACAACTTCGCCATCCCTCGCCTCGGCGCGTCAGCCGGCATGCCGTCTGGACCGAGAAAGCCAATTTTCACGTGTTTGGGCAGTTTCTTTGTGAAAGGGAAAGGGGTATGTAAGTGCTCTTGTATAGCGCCAACATCGAATGACTCGCCCATAGCAGGAAAGTATAACTCGCCGATGCTCCCGTCCGAATTAAGTTCATAGTAGGTCGTATCGGCTCTTAGCGGAAAGCGTGTCCCATCTTTGGATCTAGCGATCGTCACAATTTTTCCCTCATTCCATTGTTGTGCGAAAGTTGGGTCTTTTAATGCTTCCTTCACGTAATAATGCGTCTCCAGATAATGCTGGATGCTAGTTTCTTCAAACTCTACCGGTGACGCGTTCATCGGCAGTCCCATACGTTCTAGCACAATGTCTTTGTAGTCGGCATCGTGTCCAGATAGAGGTTTTTCGAAATAGCTCTGCTTAAAGGATAACAGATTGAACCTGTACATGAGAAACGAGTAATATTCTGTGGCGTTCTCAATGAGGATGCCTTTATCCAGCAACATTTGTAAGAATTCAGCGCGCGGATACGCTTGGTCGATTTCTGTTAAGTCAATGTCGCCGAAATTTATCGTTTCTGATGCTATCTTTGTCTCAAAGCTAGCGTCATACGCTTCCATTAGGGCTTCGACGGTTTGTGGACTCTGAAACGAAGTTGCTTCGGAAATCTGACGTATGCGAGACAACTCCTCGTTCGCTTCCTTCACGACAGTTGTCCACCAATAGTCACGCAAATAGTTGTTTGTTGCAACCTCTTCTGATGAACCATCGCTCTGACTAAAGACAACGTGTTGCCGATGTAACAGTGCAGCGAAAACAGCCAACACAACCACAGCCAGTCCAGTCACTACAATCTTCCACTTTGATTTGTCCAAATCCCTCTTCGAGAAAAGCCATTTTGGGGTAAATGCCTTGAAAATCTGGGTAATCTTAACCCTAAGTTGCATCCAATCATCTCGCTCGCAGTAACTTCAGAAACCAGTTTTTATAGTCATTTAGGTTCATATTTTCACAAGGAGGAATCGACTGATTGATAATCGAGGCTAGGAAGCCTCTCCCACAAACCAATGAGTAAATGTATAGTTTTTAATCGCAATGGCTATAGAAAAACTCGGCTTATCACCCCAACTGTGTGGTGCTACTTGATAATCACCATCCGCCGTAACGCCGTGTAATCGCCCGCACTGAATTGATAGAAATAGGCGCCGCTCGTGACGGGTTCTCCAATGTGATTGAAGCCATCCCAATACGCTGCGCTGGCTTTGTCTCGGTAGACTCCCGATTTTTGATGTCCAATGTCGAGGGTGCGGACAATATGACCGCTCTGGTCATAGATGTCCAAGGTTACAACTGCATCATTTGCCAAATGGTACGGAATCCAAGTCTCCGGGTTGAACGGGTTCGGATAATTTTGCAGCAACGCCGTGCGTTTGATGTTTCCCAGCGTCGTGGTGAGCTTTTCCAACGGCTCCACCGCTAATATGATTGAAGAGGCAACTTCCCACAGTAACACCGTGCCGTCCTGACTCCCACTAGCGAGTGTGCGCCCATCAGGACTGAACACAACGCTAGAAATCCCGCCATTATGCCCATTGAGCGTTTCTTGGTGTTTTCCGGTATCGGCGTCCCACAGCCGGATAGTATTGTCATCACTTCCACTAGCGATAGTATTTCCATCGGGACTGAACGCAACGCTTACGACCGGAGCTGTATGCCCGGCGAGCGTTTGCCGGTGTTTTCTCCCATGTGCGTTCCACAGGCGGATAGTATTGTCCTCGCTTCCACTAACAATGGTGTTTCCATCGGGACTAAACGCAACGCTTTCGACCGGAGCTATATGCCCCTTGAGCGTTTGCTGGTGTTTTCCGGTATCAGCGTTCCACAGCCGGATGGTATCGTCCTCGCTTCCACTAGCAATGGTGTTTCCATCGGGACTAAACGCAACGCTTTCGACGAACCATGTATGCCCCTTGAGCGTTTGCTGATGTTCTCCAGTGTCAGCGTTCCACAGCCGGATATCTTCCCAATTCCCGCTAGCGATGGTGTTTCCATCGGGACTAAACGCAACGCTAGATACCCGACCTGTGAGCGTTTGCTGGTGTTCTCCGGTATCAGCGTTCCACAGCCGGATGGTATCGTCCAAACTCCCGCTAGCGATGGTTTTTCCATCGGGACTAAACGTAACGCTTTCGACCCAATGCGTATGCCCGATTAGCGTTTGCTCGTGTTTTCCAGTATCAGCGTTCCACAGTCTGATGGCATTGTCCTCGCTTCCACTAGCGATGGTGTTTCCGTCGGGACTGAACGCAACGCTATTGACCTCATTCGTATGCCCGGTGAGCGTATGCCGGTGTTCTCCGGTATCAGCGTTCCACAGCCGGATGGTACCGTCCCAGCTCCCACTAGCAATGGTGTTTCCATCGGGACTGAACGCAACGCTTTCGACTGGAGCTGTATGCCCCGTGAGCGTTTGCTGGTGTTCTCCGGTATCAGCGTTCCACAGCCGGATGGTATCGTCCAAACTCCCGCTAGCAATGGTGTTTCCATCGGGACTAAACGTAACGCTACGGACCCAATGCCTATGCCCCGTGAGCGTTTGCTGGTGTTCTCCGGTACCAGCGTTCCACAGCCGGATGATACGGCCCCAACTCCCGCTAGCGATGGTGTTTCCATCGGGACTAAACGCAACGCTTTCGACACTAAATCTATGTCCGTTGAGTGTCCGCAGGTGTTCTCCGGTATCAGCGTCCCACAGCCGGATGGTACTGTCCCAACTCCCACTTGCGAGTGTGCGTCCATCTGGACTGAACGCCACACTATCGACCAGGCCTGTATGCCCGTGAAGTGTTCGCTTGTGTTTTCGGGTATGAGCGTTCCACAGCCGGATGGTATTGTCCCAACTCCCGCTAGCGATGGTGTTTCCATCGGGACTAAACGCAAGGGTTTCGACCCATTCCGTATGTCCAGTGAGTGTTTGTTGGAGTTTTCCCGTATGGGCGTTCCACAGGCGGATGGCATTATCATCGCTTCCACTAGCGATGGTGTTTCCATCGGGACTAAACGCAACGCTACGGACCCAATCCGTATGTCTAGTGAGCAGAGCGATCTCTTGATGAGTCGCCGTATCGTAGAGCCATATACCGATGCTACTGGCAACCGCAAGTCGGGTGCCGTCAGGCGAATACTGTATTTCACGTATACTACCTTTACCGAGGCGCGTTTTAGCGCCCTCGGGCAGCCCCCATTGCGGAGAATCTTGGGCGTCACTGTGCGGTACGCACAGAGCGGAAACAAAAAAGAATAATAGGCTAAGCTTGAAAAACATCGCTCTCTTCATTGGAATAATCATCCATATTTGAGTAAGGCGGTATATTCGCTTTGAATAGAAATAGGGTTGGGTGTGAACATACACACGCAACCCGAGATGAAAGGTTTCCCATGTTTTAGCGGCCGATGACACGCCCGATTTGCCTAAAGCCGCAAGCGATTGGTAACAACAACCCGCTGATTTAACGAGCCGATGGGGAATCAGTTGGGCGGTCTAAGTCCGTATCATAGGGCTGGCTTTTTATTTCACTCCCACACAATCATAAGCGTCAGGACTATGAACCCTATTGTATTCTGCAAGTTGTTTTTCAGTTGCTTGCGGCGCATCTTCACGGTTATACCAAATACCTTTGACTTCTTCTGGGTTTAGTGGGTCAAATGCCTCATCTACATAGATGATAAACAAATCTAAATCATTAGGAAGATGTGGTATCTTAAATGTTTCATTAAAAAATTGACGAACACGCCTTAAATCTTCTGTCGCTAATGAACGGCGTAGCTCAATAGGCTTGCCTTGAAATTCCCCTTCTTTCCAGCGAGGATGAAATTCTTCTCGCCATTGTTCGCTCCATGAGTCAACTAATTTGTCCACTACCTGTGATACTCGAACATCATCTATTCGGTTACGACCGATACTACTACGCACCGAGTACCCCGCACCACTACCAACACCACGACTGTCAACTATACCATCTAAATTGATTATGACTGTATACGCATGTTTGTGGTGTACTACTTTAGCACCATTACGCTCCAATTCAGCGTAGTGTACATTTGGCAGTATTTCACCCATTACTCTGATACGCCCTTCAACTGTATTGCGTTCTTTGGGCAATAAAGGTCTAAATGGTTCTAATGCTTTCAAGGCTTTTTCGGATAAATTCCTCTCTAGTGCCCCAAAAAAGCCGCCACTGCTATTACACGCCTTATCGATTTGAGTAAGGACTAATTGCCATTCTTCCTCGGTCATGTGTTCTTGCAGACCTGCAAAATGCTCAGCTAATTCTTGTGGAATATCTTCAGGGATTTCATGTTGTACAATCTCTTTTGGCTCGACTGTGGCTTCAGGTTCAGGTTTTTCCACTACTGGCTTAGCTGGTTCAATTACTGTCAAGGATTCTTCATCATCGCCACAGCTCATAACTAGAACACTAAGCAATACTATCACAAGCACTTTCATCTGAATTCTCCTTAAATAAAAGCTGGGTTAGATGCAATACTACACACCTAACCCAAGCTAGTCCTTACCCTTCTTTATTGCTCCCCACGTAGTTGTTGCATGTGGAGGTTTATAATTAGGGCTTGGCGGTGCTGCTGGTATAAGTTCTAATAAAGCTGACTCTATACCATCTTCTACCTCTATGCGTTCGATACGAGCATTCGGTTCATCGGACTCAACCCTATGTTCTGTACCATCTACGTAGTAAGTATAAGTAACCCCTCTACGTTGTAGGAAGATATGTCCATTGATGCTGAATGCGCCCACTACCTCAGCGTCAAAAGAAGATGCTACTAATTCAGCAAGTTCATCTCTAAACGCTTCATGTTGTTCAGGCGTGAAGCTAGGCACTGCTGCATTGCTAGTGCCTCCCGGTCAAGCAAATAACGAATCTGGAGCACTGCTGCTGGTCTAGGATATTATTTGCCCAGTATCATCAAGGTACTTCAAACGCATATCAGATGCAGCTGTTCCCCGTAAGCAAGGACCCGCCAATGTTTCTTCCTTTCTATCACCCGTAGTATACACTCTTCTTTTATCAGTGTCATCATCCGAGTGTGTCATACTTCTATCCCAGATTAACTTGTAAAAGAAGACTATATAAACTGTCTCCAAAGGGAACACTTGAGCAATGGTTAAGTGAAGATAATAATCTGCCGTATGTCTATATCCTGCAGGATGAACAAAATCTCCCGGAGGACCAACATCGGCTGTACCATCTCCTTCGGTTACCATATAAAGGTCGTCACCAACTGTCTCCAATCTTACATCGGCGGAAGCACTGGTGCTACCACTTATATGTGCCAAAGCATTTTGAACACTCAAACTTAAAACAATCAGAATCACTAGTAATGTTGACTTACGACTTAACATTGTAAAATCCTCCATTCTTACTATGTAGCAAATTATATGCCAATAGATAATCTACTTCAATTTTGGACCATGTAAGCCTGATGTGTCTAGGCACTCGAACAGTTTGAGATTCTTCATCTAGTGAGTTGGTCTTTGCACCAAACGGTGCAGTTTGAACGAAATGTCGCATAGTTTCGTGCACGTCTTCCTCTTCGGACATCAGATCTGTCTCTGACATTGATGAGGCATCACGCAAAACAGAAGCGCGGACAGGACGATTCATGCTTACGGCGCGCGGTCTGTCCGACAACAGAAATTCCGGTACAGGCCGCACATCAGGACCATGGAGCCAGCGGCTTCCGAAATAGCTGCCCGCAACCAGTAACACAGAGAAAAAAACTGATCCACATAGCAACAGTTTCTGTCTAATCGTAAACATGGACATCACCTTTCTACCTCTGTCACTCCTTGGTTGAGAGGAATTTATGTGACCGCTGCGGACCGTTCCGCAGTTCGAGGTGTTACTCATGGCTACTTTACGAGCAAATTATGTGCCAAGACGAATAATCCCTCTAAATTTGAACTCTGTTTGAACTCGGAAACCCTGATGTGTCAAGGGATACGGGCAGTTTAATGTTTTTTCAATCTGGGATGGCAGCGCTCCGGCGGGCTATGGAAAGGGGTGCGCCACAATTCGGGAAAATTGGGGTCGAGAAGCGAGCGAAGCCTTGCTAGGCAAGGATTTGGGCAATGTGCGCCAAATGTGTGCAATAGCGCCAAATGGCACACCCCTTTGAAGGAGTGGTTGTCGGTGAAAGGAGAGGGTTAATACAGATTAGAGAGCGAGGTTGAGAAAGGCACGCCGTTTCACTCATCATCCGATGCTGTTCGGGCGCGGCTTAATCGCTTGTGCAGCGCATATCTTGACATCCCCAAGAGTTGAGCTGCAATTGTCTGGTTCCCATTTGCACGCTTGAGGGCTTCGGAAATTATCAGTTGTTCAGCTTCTTTCAAAGCGGGCAGTATAGGTAGCGCGGATAACCCATCTGTAAACGTAGTCGTGCTTGCTTTGAGCACTGTGTTCTCGTGGGAAACGGTAAATTGTTCGTCAATCTTGTTCCGGAATGATTCAATGGAGAGTACACCCCCTTTGTGCTGACTGACGGCATCCAGGACCATTCCCTCAAGCTCTCTGACGTTGCCCGGGAAGTGGTACGTCTCAAGTAAGGTACAAAGTTCCGGTGAAGGCGTGGGTGTCTCCTTCCCTAGTGTTTTAGCAGCTTTTTCGAGGAAATGGGAAACCAGCACTCGCAAAGACTAATACAGTGTTCAAAAAAAGCCAAGAGAAAGTCACATTTTCGTAACATTATCTTGACTATAATATGTCCTCCACGGCTGCACCCATAATCCGCCATAGAACTTTAGGTGTTGCACAATCTGCTTAGCAAAAAATAAACATGGCATCGAAAATTCTCATTGTGGAAGACGAACCCGATATTGTTGAACTGTTAGCATACCACTTGAATCAAGCAGGGTTTGAAACGGAAGCAGTTTCCAACGGCAGGGACGCCCTTGACCAGATGAGGGCGAATCCGCCCAATTTGATTCTTTTGGATCTACTGCTTCCCGAAGTCGATGGACTAGAAGTCTGCCGATTGTTAAAACAGGACGCATCAACCGCAGATGTTCCAGTTATCATATTGACAGCAAAAGGGGAAGAAATCGATCGCATCGTTGGGTTTGAATTGGGAGTTGATGATTATATTACGAAGCCTTTTAGCCCGCGGGAGGTCGTATTGAGAATCCGGGCGGTACTACGTCGACCTGCAGACACACAACCTACCAAACCCTCAAAACAAGTTGAGATTCACGGCTTGACGATTGACCTGGACAAACATCAGGTATTCAGTGAGGACGGCGCAATTTCACTGACTGCCACAGAATTTAAGCTGCTTGGCTTATTCACGCGCTCGGCTGGACGGGTCTTCACGCGCAACATTTTGATGGATGCGGTTTGGCAAGAGGAGTATTACGGCATTGATCGCACTGTGGATACTCACATAAGTCGCTTGCGGCGAAAACTAGGACGATTTGGAGAACTGATTGAGACGGTACGGGGCATCGGCTACCGCTTCAAGGAGTAGGAAGGAAAACATTTAATGCACGGTTTGTTGGTTAACGGAGTTATCACTCGTTCGGCAATCATGAAAGAGGTTCTCGACCGGGCAACGCAGGCTGGATTCAAAGACTCACATATTTGTGGCGAAACGGTTTAGGTTCCTTTGACATTCAAGTGAGGTTCGTGTTAGAATTGCAGTATTATCTATAAGTTTTCCCGATGAACAATGACTTGACCGTTTCTTCTCAGTTCCCCGATTATTTATGTTGTCAGTCTGCCTTATTCAGCTCCATTGGAATGTCAACACAACCTAGTTGCTTAACTTCATCAATTTGAGGAATCTAAAACATGAGAAAGTTGGTAGCGCTATCTGTACTCTTGCTATGGTTTGTTGGCATTGGCTGTGAACAAAAACAGCGGGTCGACCATCTCAAAGCCGGACGTATGAAACTCCTTAATTCAGGGCTTGCACTTGAAGCCGTTGAACCGCTAAAAATCGCAGTAACAGAAGAATATGACAAAACCGAACCTCGAATCCTCTTAATCCTCGCTTACTCGCACGCACTATCTTCCGGTAGCGCTAAATTACATGGGTTGGAATCAGAGTTCATTCTACAACGCAAGCAAAGACTCGAAGCGCTCGGCGATGCAGAGATGGAAGGACTCCTTAATCTCTTGGTTCAACGCTCCCGTGTGCAGAAAGATGCAATGCAAGTGTTGATTGACAAGGGCGCTAGCGCAGTCCCTTTGCTTATCAATGCTTTGGGTAAGGTTCAGTACGAAAACACTCGAGTCGATATCATAGAGATGCTGTATACTATCGGTCCTGATGCGCTCAATCTGATAATAGCTGCGATTAGCAATCCCACTACATCTGCGCCTGTGAAGATTTCGCTTGTTCGATTGATTGGAAGTATAGGGGAAGTCCGGGGCATTGCTGATCTGGAGGCGCTCGGTGAGAGTATGACTGATGCCGGCTTGAAGATGGAAATCAACGCAGCGCTCTATAAACTAGGTCGGAGCGATTACAAGTCAGAGATTCTGAAGGGGTTAAGAGCTAGTGAAGTGAATGTGCGTCGTGCTGCTGCGAAGGCGATAATTGATTTTGAGGATAATCAGCGTTCAGATGTAATCAAAGCGCTTCAAGATACGGACGATCGTGTTAGAGAATATGCATCGCAAGCACTTCAGAAGCGCCCGGACAAGAATGCGGTCCAGCCGCTTGTAGAAGTATTGAAGAGCGATGCGGATAACGTTGCGAAACAAGCGGCGTTAGAGGCGTTAAAGATACATGTGGCGCGAGGGTTGGCGAGGAAGTTGGCAGTTGATTTAATCAGGAAGGAGTTGTTAGGCGGAAAGATTAGTGATGCTGACGATAGACTTCGCATTGTCCAATTGTTGAGAGAAGAGGAGTTAGTACGTCAGATTGAGGCTGCGCCTGTTGAGTTGCAATTGAAATATGACCTCGACCAATATCGGCAAAAGGAAGAGCATGGTCTAGTGAAACGTGAGTTGGGACGCCTGCTTGAGACATTGAGGTAAGCAATACACGGAAAAGACGCTGATGTTACTCGTCGTTGAAACAAGCTTCCTGTTTGATTCGGGTTGGAGGAAGGATACCCGAAAATTTCACAAGTAAAATAGAAGAAGTCCGGTGGGAGAAATTCTCGTCGGGCTTTTTTTGTACCCATTTTCCAATAACCCTTTCAATACTTGTGGCAATCGTTGTAACATCCAATAGATTAACTTATAATTGCCCGCTGCGGCACATCTGAAATATGAGTGATGGCTTGAGTTTGAAATACATTCAATCTAAGGAAAAGAAGCAATGAAACGACCAAGGACAATTTCGAGGCGAGGTTTCCTGCAGCAAACTTCTGGCGCGATAGCGATTGGTTTTGCAGGATTACACACACTTTTTGCTAATCCCGCGTCTGGAAAGGGCTCAGGTGGTTTTATCGTAGATCGCTATGGCGATCTGATTCCGGATCCCGACGGAATACTTGACCTTCCCCAGGAATTTGCCTATCGCGTTTTCTCCAGGATGGGCGACCTCATGGATGACGGTCTGCTGGTACCAGGTAACCACGATGGTATGGCTGCCTTTCCAGGACCAGACGGGAAGACAATTCTCGTACGTAACCACGAGTTAAGCGCAAACGAGATTTATGAAAGCCCATTCGGTACAGGGAATGAACTCGTCAGCCAGGTGCCCCGCGAAAAAATGTACGACCCGGGGCTTCCAGACATTGGCGGCACCACAACGCTGATTTATGACACTCGAACCGGTACTCTAGAAAACCATTATTTGAGCCTGGCGGGTACAATGCGGAATTGCGCCGGGGGACCAACTCCATGGAATAGTTGGGTTACTTGTGAGGAAACCGTCCAGAGAGCGGTAGACGGTCATGAGAAAGACCACGGTTATAATTTTGATGTTCCTGCCGACGCGACTGGCTTAGTGAATCCGGTCCCCTTGATAGACATGGGGCGTCTCTATCATGAGGCGATAGCCGTAGATCCAAAAAACTGGATTGTCTACCAAACAGAAGACCGAAGTGATGGTCTTATCTATCGTTTCATTCCAAACCAGCCCGGAAACCTTGCAGCGGGCGGTCGTCTTCAGGCACTAGCAATTAGAGATATGCCAAGCGTGGACACTAGGAATTGGGTGAATCAGATAATCCACGTTGGACAGATCGTGAACGTCACCTGGATTGATATCAATAATGTCGAATCTCCAGAGGACGATCTGCGCCACCAGGGGTTTTCAAACGGTGCAGCGATGTTTGCCCGGGGTGAGGGTATGTGGTACGGCAACGGCGCAATTTACTTCGCGTGTACGAACGGTGGAGCCATAAGGACGGGACAAATTTGGCGTTATTTTCCCAGCCAGTTTGAAGGAACTACGGCAGAGGATATTCACCCCGGTCAGCTTGACCTATTCATCGAGCCCAACAACAGCAATCTCTTGGAAAATGCTGACAATGTCACGATCGCGCCGTGGGGCGATTTGATTCTGTGTGAAGATGGCATCGGTGTACAGTTCCTGGTGGGTGTAACACCAGAAGGCAATCTTTATAAATTCGGAAAGAACTCACTTAACGATTCGGAATTTGCAGGAGTTACCTTCTCGCCGGATGGTACGACCCTATTCGTCAACGTCCAAAATCCCGGTCTAACGCTCGCTATCACGGGACCTTTTCAACCGGTGCCGACTTCAGGTGAGCCTAGTCAGAAATTAGTCGCAACGTTCGGTCAAATTAGGCGTGCTGAGTTGTTCCAAAACTACCCCAACCCCTTCAACCCAGAAACATGGATTCCTTTTAATCTAGCAGAGGCAACCCACATAAGAATGGACATCTTTAGCTCTTCGGGCAGCCTTGTAAGGCGATTAGATCTGGGATATCTACCTGCCGGCGATTATCGTCACCAATCTAAGGCAGCGTATTGGGATGGTCGGGACAGTTACGGGGAAAGAGTGTCAACTGGCATTTATTTCCTTCAGATGCACGCTGGCGATTATACAGGGAGGAAAAAGCTAGTAGTGCGGCAGTAGTGTCCAATGCCCGTCACAAAATCGTCGTAAAATCTCCATCGCTTTGTCGCAATTTCTTCAAATAATTGTGACATTCAAACGGTAAAATGAATCAAAAGAACCGAAATATGGCTCACATCAGATTTTTAAGCTAACCCTAGCGGACATCTCTTAGATGCCATAAAAAAGCCAATTGATTGTCACAAGTTTGTAACGTCCCTGAGTTAATATTATGCTTGATTGAGTTTGTCATTTACTGACCAATGGCGGTAGATTGGCGATAGAATTCACCCCCCAGTTAAATAACCGCCAATGGAAAATCCGGCAGTTTTGTTAAGCCCAATTTGAATGCCATATCTCACTTCAAAGTCGTGAAAGAACTAAAGACGAGATAGGTGGCACAATAGAATAGTGGATATTGGATTCAAGCGGTCTGAATGTCTCAGGGCGCTGTCTAACACAAGGTTCACCCCTAAAACAGACTTGTCGTTTTCATTGTAACATCCCATCAAGATCATCGCAGCTAGCAGCCTATCGTTCATTTTCTTTTTTTGTTGCACCAGTTTCTAAAGTGTGCTAAAGTAAAGGTTATGATGAACGCCCCTTCTCCCGTCGTAGCTAGCTTAGAATCACATTTTTGGCGGGGCGCAAGCTTTCTGTTGTTACTTCTGCTCGGTTGGCACTCAGTTGCGTGGGCTGATAACATTAGCGGCTATTTCCTTGGTGATTACTACTATGTGGCTAAATCTCACGATGCAGCCCTTGATGATCGAAGCGGATTCCAGTACCGCCGCATTTATTTTACCCACGACAGAGCGCTGTCGGATGCATTCTCCACCCGGCTTCGGCTTGAGATGAATAGCCCCTCCTTTTCCACCGCTTTCAAGGAAAAAAAACGTCTAGAACCGTTTGTCAAACACGGCTATCTCCAATGGAAGAATCCTGAATGGCGAACTACGGCTTACTTTGGTCTGTCTGGAACTCCAACATTGGCAATTATCGAAAAGATGTGGGCTTATCGCGCTGTTGCGAAGACATTGCTGGATTTACAAAAACTCGGGAGCAGCACCGACTTCGGTGTGGCAATTAAAGGGGACGTTGATGCAGGAATGAAACTCAGCTACCATCTCATGATTGCGAATGGTATGGGTACCAGCGGGGAGATTGACCATAACAAGAGAATCTATCTCTCTATGGCAGCCAGACCTACCAACGGAGTAGTTGCAGAGGTTTATGTGGATGTTGGAGACTCTGAAGGGGGTCACAATCAGCGTACGCTGCAAGGCTTTTTAGGTTATCAGCGAGACATATTCCGACTTGGCGTTCAGACTGTCCATCAAACCCGTGGACAGGACGATAACGGGGATAATCTGGATCTTTCTGGAATGTCGGCGTTCGCCGCATCGCAAATTTTGACAAAAAAAGTATGGGTACTTGCACGATTTGATAGGATGTTCTCAGCAAACCCTAACGGTGAAACAATATCCTATACACCTTATAGCAATACGGCGAAATCGAATACGATTATCATCGGGCTTGATTGGAAAGTAAACAAAGACCTTAATATTATCCCGAATCTGTTCCTTGTTTTCTACGATCAACCCGACACCGGCGATAAACCCGACACAGATATTATGCCGCGTTTGACAGCTTATTTCAGGTTTTAACCCCAACGAAATTGGTAAGCACACTGGAGCTATTAGGAGCAATGACGATTGATATTGACAAGACGTAGACCTCATTCGCAGTTATGGCATAGAGCTGAGCAGGCTGGTACAGCGTGGGATAATGAGTAGTGTGGATGCGATGCACAACGGAAATCGCCAGTTGGCTTACGCAGTTTCCCCAAAAAGACCGATCAACTGAGCGAATAGCGAAGGCGATAGTCTTCTAATGGAAATTCATCTTTATGATCTCATAATTATCGGGGCGGGACCGGGTGGTTATATTGCGGCGGAGCGGGCTGGCGCTAAAGGCAAGAAAGTTCTGCTAATCGAAAAAGCCAATCTCGGCGGTGTTTGCTTAAATGAAGGATGTATTCCGAGTAAAACGCTGCTCTATTCCGCAAAGCTGTTCGCTCAAGCGTGCAACTCCCAAGCGTACGGTGTTACCGTTGAGAACCCGTGTTTCAACCTACCGGATGCGATGGCGCATAAAGGTGAAGTTATTAAGAAACTGAGGGATGGGGTCGCGTTTCAGATAAAGCAACATCGGGTCCAATTACTCCACGGTCAAGCTCGCTTTGTTAATCGCAATACAGTTCAGGCCAACGGCAAGCAATACCAAGGTGAGAATATAATCATTGCGACGGGGTCTTCGCCCGTTCGTTTGCCCATTCCCGGTGCAGATGGGGCGCATGTGCTCACCAGCACAGAAGTCCTCGAAATTGAAAACTTGCCAGAAAATCTAGTCATTATCGGCGGCGGCGTCATCGGCTGTGAATTTGCTTCGTTCTTCTCCAACGTCGGCGTGAATGTATCGGTCGTCGAGATGTTGCCAGAAATAATCCCTACCCTAGACCGGGAATTTGCGGGGATGCTTCGGAAGTCGATGAAAGATGTGGTTTTCCATCTTAGCAGCACTGTGGAGTCTATCGGTGAAGATTCCGTGACCTATTGTCAAAATGGAAAGTCCACAACGATTCACTGCGATCTCGTCCTAATGTCCATTGGGAGAAAGCCGAACTTAGAAGGCTTGGGGTTGGAAGAGGTTGGGGTTGACCACAATAATCACGGCGTTAAGGTTAATGACTTCATGCAGACCAACATTCCCAGCATCTACGCTATTGGGGATGTTACGGGCAAATCTATGTTAGCTCATGCCGCCTCTCGCATGGGGGAAGTAGCGATCAGATACATTGTCGGCGAATGGGATGTCATGCGATACCACGCGGTACCCTGGGTGGTATATACATCTCCAGAAGTCGCTTGGGTTGGACTGACAGAAGCGGAAGCAAAGGACAAAGGCGTCGCCGTGAAATGTGCGAAGGCGCCGATGAACGCCAACGGTCGCTTTCTAGCAGAAAATCTGGGGAAACGCGGCTTATGTAAGGTGGTAGTAGATTCCAAAAGCAATGTGCTGCTAGGCGTACAGATGATAGGCTCTACTTGTTCCGAGATTATCTACGGCGCCGCAGCAATGATTGAAGACGAGTTCAGGATTCAAGACATTCAAGAGGTTATCTTTCCGCATCCAACGGTTTCGGAAATTTTCAAGGATGCCCTACTCCCAATAACTGACATCTGCCAGTCCTGAAAACCCAGGAACCTATCACCCCGCTTGGCTTTGCGATCGATTCGTTAGCCGACTGAGGCTCGTACATGTCGTTTCACGACAGTACAACAAGGAGAAGGAGTCGAAAAGGGAATGCCCAAGTCACTTACAATTGATCCATCTGAAGTTCGCAAGAAGTCAGTCATAAAAAGCAAGCAAATACCCGTAAACACCTATTTCGCAGATTCAAAGCAGGAAGCTGCACAATACGGCTCGGAAAATCTGGTTCGCATCTATAGAGATATGCTTTATATCCGGGAATTCGAGACGATGCTAGATGGAATCAAGAAAGAAGGCGTTTACGAAGGTATCCAGTACAATCACAAGGGACCTGCGCATCTATCCATCGGTCAGGAAGCTGCCGCTGTGGGTCAGTGTTACCACCTCTACCCAGACGATTTTATCTTTGGCTCTCACCGCAGCCATGGGGAAATACTCGCCAAAAGCTTCGCCGCCATTGAAAAGTTAAGTGAACCGGCGTTGATGGACACCATGGAATCCTACATGGATGGTGCTCCGCTGCGTGTAGTCGAAACGTTCACAAAGGGAAATGTCAAGGATCTCGCAATTAACTACACCCTCTACGGAACACTTGCTGAGATATTTGGTCGAGAAAACGGATACAATAAAGGCATGGGCGGATCCATGCATGCATTTTTCCTTCCGTTTGGTGTCATGCCCAACAACGCAATCGTTGGCGGTTCCGCCGATATCGCCACGGGGGCGGCGCTCTTCAAGCGGGTGAATCGAAAGCCGGGGATCGTCATCGCCAATATCGGCGACGCCTCTATGGGCTGTGGTCCCGTTTGGGAGGCGATGATGTTCGCCGCCATGGATCAGTACCATATCCTGTGGGACGCCGATCTAGGAGGAAATCCGCCGATTCTATTCAATTTTATGAACAATTTTTACGGGATGGGCGGTCAACCAAAAGGCGAAACCATGGGCTTTGATGTTCTAGCGCGCGTGGGTTTAGGTGTCAATCCAGAAGCCATGCACACGGAGCGCGTAGATGGTTACAACCCGCTTGCCGTGGCAGACGCGACTGCTCGAAAACGGAAGGTGCTGGAAGCGGGGCAAGGCCCCGTCTTGTTGGATACGGTGACGTACCGGTTCTCTGGGCATTCGCCCTCTGACGCCTCTTCCTATCGCGACAAATCCGAAATTGACCTCTGGAGCCAACAGGACTCGCTGATAAATTACGGGAAATATCTCAAAGAAAACGGTCACTCAGATGATGAGCAATTGGACGCTTTTCGGGCTGATATTGGAGCGCGCCTAGTCAAGGTCTTGGAAGCCGCTGCCTCCTTGGAAATTTCGCCCCGCATCAATATCCAAGTAGACGCGATTGGTGACGTGATGTTCTCTAATGAATACAAAGATCGCATGGATGAACGCGAACCAGAGGTTTTAATTCCCAAAGAAAGTAGCCGTCTCAAAACCACATTGAGCAAGCATCGCTTTGGGTTGAAAGATGGGAAACCGCTTCCCAAGCTTCGGACATTGACCTACGCCGAGGCGCTCTTCGAAGCCATGATACACCGCTTCTATGAAGACCCTACTATGATCGCCTACGGGGAAGAAAATCGGGACTGGGGCGGAGCTTTTAGCGTCTATCGCGGTTTGACAGAGTGCCTGTCATATCACCGATTATTCAACTCTCCTATTTCGGAGGCGGCGATTGTGGGGACTGCCGTTGGATACGCCCTCTGCGGCGGACGCGTGGTGGCAGAGCTGATGTATTGCGATTTTATGGGTCGAGCAGGCGATGAAATCTTCAATCAGATGGCGAAGTGGCAATCTATGTCCGCCAATGTTTTGCAAATGCCATTGGTGTTGCGTGTCTCTATCGGCTCTAAGTACGGGGCGCAGCATTCACAAGACTGGACTTCAATCGTTGCACATATTCCTGGCTTAAAGGTCATGTTTCCTGCGACGGCATACGATGCAAAAGGTATGCTGAACCTAGCGCTGCGTGGAACGGATCCAGTTGTCTTCTTTGAAAGCCAGCGTTTGTATTCCGAACCGGAAACGATTGTAGAAGGCGGCGTGCCCACCGAATACTATGAAGTAGAGATGGGGGAACCGGCGTTCCGCCGCAAAGGCAAGGATTTAACCGTTGTCACCATTGGCGCGGCTCTCTACAGAGCCCTTGAAGCGGCTGACGAACTCGAGGAAAAGCACAGCATTTCCGCCGAAGTGATTGACGCCCGCTTCATCAATCCGCTGAACTACGAAACAATCGTTGAATCCGTGAAAAAAACCGGGAGAGTCGTGCTCGTCTCTGACGCCTGCGAACGGGGAACTTTTCTTCACACGATGGCGTCGAATATTAGCCAGTTGGCATTTGACCATTTGGACGGTCCCATAGCCGTGGTTGGCGCACGCAATTGGATTACGCCGCCCGCAGAATTGGAAGAGGCGTTCTTCCCACAGAAAGATTGGATTATTGACACGGTCCACGAGCGACTTTTGCCGATCCCCGGTCACAAGGCAACCACCGTACAAACCACCGGAGAAATTCTTAGGCGAAATCGCTTGGGGGTTTAGGTCCGACTTGCCTTTGTAAAAGTATTAGTCGGCTTTACACTTTGGTAACGACCATATTTCGGGCTTTATAGTAGGCTGTCGACGACGACAATTAAACCTTCGAAACGATCGAGGATAGCTTGATTGCGCGTGGTGCAAATGGTTACGTATCTTATTGGAACTGCTTATTTCTGCCTTATCGTAGAGATTTTAATCATCGTCAAATCGTTCTTATACGCACATCGAGAAAGGAAGACGAATAGACCCGATTATACCCCAAAGGCAGCAATAATTGCGCCGCATTACGGATGGGACACACAGGCAGTGGGAAATGCGAAGAGATTATTGGACCAAAATTACGACGGGGATTATGAAGTTTTATACGTCACACACCAGTCGGAAGCGTCAGGGTACGATATATCTTACCCGCCTCTCCTTGAGATTGTCGAGGGTCGCGCCAATGCACGTGTCCTCTTGGCGCCAAATATCATCGAAAATTCGCTGCCGCGTTCCCAAAAGGTGCAAAATCTGATGACGGCGATTGTGGCATTGTCGGACGATGTCGAAGTCATCGCCTTTGTCGATGCAGATTCAACGGTTCAAAACGATTGGCTCAAACTACTCGTCCAACCCCTTCAGGACAAGAATGTCGGCGCGGCAGTTGGCGCAAGATACTATGTGCCGCAGTCCTTCAATTTTGCTTCGCTCGTCGAGACAATCTGGATCAATTTTCAGATTGCCTTTCAAGGGGATCACTCGCTCACAATGGTTTGGGGCGGATCAAACGCGATTCGGCGTGAACTTCTTGATGTCGGGTCAGTGCTGCAACGTTGGGAAAATGCGCCTATCGAAGATCACAATCTGACGCATGCCGTGAGAGATCTCAAACTTAAAGTGCATTTTGTTCCAGACTGTATTGCGGTCACGCATACCCACAACCGCACATGGAAACAGATCCTTGAATTTACCAATAGGCAGATGGTCATGACGTTCAGGATGGGGCTAAAAGCACAGTGGATTCTTACTGTGTTGGTATTTTTACAAAAATCGCTAGTTATTTTCGCATCTATTCCGCTTGTCTTCTATTATAATCGTCTCATTCTTGTATTCCTGATCCCGTTTATCGAAATTCAAAGCTATCGGATCTTCGCCAAAAATCTGCCTCAATGGCTGAAGGATGACCCGCAAGTGCCAGAAAACATCAGAATATCCTCCTTCGCCGCGCCTACATCAATGTTTCTTGCAGGGTTTAACGCAGTGTACGCCCTGTTCCAGAACAAAATCGTGTGGGGAGGTGTACGCTACGAAATCATTTCAGCCACAAAATGTCGTATTCTAGGACGAGTGCAGACAAAGTGAAACGAAGCGCTTGTCACAAACAATCGCACAGGTTCTACCCGTCTCCTCACGATGAGGAGACTGTTGGAAAGGAGCTTCAATGCCTGAACGAAGTCGAATATCGCCTCGCTTTTTTGTTAATCAACTCGCAACCACCCTTCTAGAGGATTGGCGGACTTCCTATACGTTCATCAAGTACCAGGTCGCAAAGGAAAGTTTTAACTGGCGGCACCCGTTTGGAGCAAAACATGGTCGAGGCGACGCGGTACAACTGGTTAGTTTGCGAATTACGGATATGTGCAATCTGCGCTGTCACTCCTGCGGTCAATGGGGCGACAACGGTTACCTGCTCGGAAATTCCCTCAAAGAGTTGAAACAGCGTGAGGTGCCTGTTGAAACATACAAGCGGCTCGTCGATCAGATTGTTGATGCCGGCTGGTCGCCGCTATGGTATATCTGGGGCGGCGAACCGATGCTTTATCCCGGTCTCATTGAGCTCATGTACTACATCAAGGAACGGGGAATGCCAATCTCGCTCGTCACCAACGCCACAAACGTCGCTCGACGCGCAGACGATATTCTCAATACCTGCAAAATCCTCTACCTAAGCGTTGACGGTCCAAACGCCGAAATCCACAACACACAACGCCCCGGCGTCACAGAGAACTATGATAGCTTCAAGGATGTGAAGGCAGCCCTTGAAACAATCAGCGAAGAGAAGAAACGGCGGAATCAGAAATTTCCCTATGTTGTTCCGCTGAGTTGCATCACTCAATACAACATCGACGATGTGGTGGACCTCTACGGGTTCACTAGCCAGTACGCAGATACCCAAATCTTTTACCTGACCTGGTGGATCGATTCGCAGTCTGCACAGGAACACTCAGTCGATTTCGAGCGCCGGTTCGGCTTTAAACCGCAAACCCATTTCGGCTGGATTGGCACTTGGAAAGATTTCGATCACGGCGTCATCCTCGAAAAATTCGAGGAAATGGAAAATATCTCCAAAACGCAGGGACGGTGCCCACCGATTATGATGCCGAAGCTTAAGACGCGAGATGATATCAACCGCTACTACACAGATCACAGCGATGCCTTCGGTTATAACCAGTGCGTCAGCATCTTCATGACGTTGGAGATCGACAGCAACGGCGATGTCAGCCTCTGTCGGGATTATCACGATTACATCGTCGGCAACATCCAAACGGATGCCATCACAGACATCTGGAATAGCGAAGCCGCCCTAAAATTCAGGCGCTCCATCAGCACGGAAGGAATCATGCCAGTGTGCCGCCGCTGCTGTGGGTTGATGGGATACTAAATCGTTTAAAGAGAAAGGGGAGTCTAAGTTTTTGTAGGTTGGGTTGAGCGATCAAAGGAGCGAATAGCGACTGCGATAGTTTTTGTGGTTCTTCATAGCGATTTTAGGCGATAGTTTTTACGAAACCCAACGCTTTTAGATGTAATTGAAACAATCCCGCGCGTTGTGTGTTTTTAGTTTGGAATTGGCGCAGGGTACAACGGACATTTAAAAAGAAAGGGGAGTCCAAAAGATGAAGATAGGTTTACGCATACCGGGCGCAGGGGCGCAGATGCCCTTTGATACATTCTGCCGTTGGTGTGCAGACAACGGTTTTGACGCAGTTGATGTGGATACCGCCACACCCGAAATCGCAAAGACCGCAAAGAGTGCCGGTTTGGTCATCGGCAGCGCCGATATACAGGGTGTCGGCGACCTGTTGAGCGTTGATAAATCCAAGCAGAAAAAAGGCGCAGAAGCGGCGAAAGCCTCAATTCAGGCAGCCGCTGACAACGGTGTCTATGTCATGTTCTGCGTTCTTGTGCCCGAAGATGGAAGCCTCGGACGAGTCAAAAACTTTGAACTCTGGAAGGCGACATTCCCGCCGATTGTCGAATTTGCTGAGTCCAAGGGTGTCGCCATCGCGCTCGAAGGATGGCCCGGTCCCCCGCCGCACTATCCTACCCTAGGGTGTACCCCAGAAATGTTGCGCCTCATGTACGCTGAGTGCCCATCCAAATCGCTCGCCCTAAACTACGACCCATCCCACATGATTCGAATGGGTGTAGACTACCTGCGTCTGCTCAATGAGTTCGCCTCGTATGTCCGGCACGCGCACGGAAAAGACACCATTTTCGATTCAGAAGCCTACTACCTGCACGGCAATCTCGGTCCCACATTCTACCAGCCCCAGACATTCGGTGAAGATTGGTGGCGATACTGCATCCCCGGCGAGGGGTTGACCGATTGGCCCAAGGTAATCAAACGCCTTGAGGACGAAGGTTTTGATGGAATCGTCAGCATCGAACTCGAAGACATCCGCTACTATAAGGATTGGGACGCACAAGCCGACGGGCTCCGCCGTTCACGAGACCACCTCGCACAATACATGCGCTAGCGGCAGTGTTTCACGGTAGGAGCACTGTTGGAGGGATCAAGGGAGCGAATAAGCGAGTGCGGTAGTTTTAGATGCCTTTCCCGCCGTATATGTGAATTGTCCGTCCTGTCAATTACCACTCCCCTCCTTACCAAGGAGGGGCTGGGGGAGGTCGTACGTTGGGTCGAGCAATCGAGCGAATGAATAGTGAGTGATCAAAGGAGCGAATAGCGACTGCGATAGTTTTTGTATTTCTTCATAGAGATGTTAGGCGATAGTTTCCTCCGAAACCCAACACTTTCCCTCTCTGTCATTCTGAATGCGTCGACTAAAACCTTCCGATAACCAACCATCTGAAAAGGCAAACTAGACATAAAGGGAGAATTTCACTATGAGACTAACCAATCCTGATTGGCTACCCTATTCGCCTTCCCCCGAGTACCGCGAGGGTAAGTTGTGCTATCACAAATGGACAACGGATTCATACCTTCCATTGCGCAACGTGCCCAAGGGATCCACCGAGCCGAACTATGAAACCGTGACTTACAACTACTGCGACGAATGCAACCAGACAAGCGTCCGCGCAGCCGTCAACGATGGATTGTCGCATATCCTGTTTGTTACCCGCTATCACGGGGTAAACCCCCAATACACGGGACGCCCCTTTATCGTCGGCTACTATGAAATCGGATGGACAACCACCATTAACGGCTCAACCGCCGTCCGCCCGCGAAAACTCTCATTCGCGCGAATTGAGGACGCCTACGAAATTACGCCCGAGCGGTGGAAACGTATCAATCCCTACAGTGAAACGACCGAGCTCAAGAATCTCCGCCACGCGACCCAACGTCTTCGCGGCAGCCTGCTGGAGGAAATCGTCACTCATCTCGACGCGCACGACGCTACAACCGATTATCAGCTGGAAGTTGCGCGCCTTAAAGCCAAAACCAATCCCTTTCAGAGCGTTCCCCAAGGACGCATCTTCATTATCAACGTCGGCGCGAACACCGACCACCTTCAACAGAGCCCCCTATTCGACGACGGCAGGTTCGAGTTCGTTCCAATCACTGCGAGCTCCGACGACGGCTTCACATTTGCGGATCTCCGCCAGTTCGACGCGCCTGACACCCCGCTCATTGATCGATTCGGTTCGCTACGCATTTCCCCCGAAACGAAGATACACAACGATCCTGAGTTTGCCACGTTTACATACGGTGACAGCCCCATCGTAAAGCCCGGTCTCCGACCGATGACAAAAGGCGATTTTCTGTTCTTTCTCGTCCGTTTAGTGCCATACCGAAATCAGGGTTACCAAACCAACGAAGCGATATTCGCGTTAATCGGGTTTCTTGAAATCGAGGAGCAAATTCCGCTGCCCGCTGACGATACACCCGATCCGCTTCTCACAAGCCCCGCCTTCAACCGAAACGCCCACGTCATTCGCTGGCTAAACGACCGTGTCCCGGACGACGACGGTTACGCCGTCTACAAAGGCTCGACCAATTCGCGCCGATTCCACAAAGCCGTTAAGTTCGACCGTGAATTTGTTGAAGACATCCCGCTGCTAACCGCCGCCGGTGACCCTTGGAATTGGGAAACAAGCACCCCGATCGGCGTCATCGGCTCCTACACCCGTACCGCGCGCCTCCACATTGACCCAAACACCGACTCGGAACGCGCCGCCCGATTCTGGACGCGCATCCGGCAAGCGCAGCAGTGGCCCTGAAGCAGCCCTGAATTAGGCTGCCTTCGCCCTATACACAGAAGTTAAGGAGACTCCTAAAATGTACCGCAAAATCCTTGATATTTCCGGCGTTGTCGCCCTGATTGTGATAGCTGTAACGCTAATCCTATTGACCATCGCCGTTTACTCGAATAAATTCAACTACATGATGTTTTGGGGCAGCAATTCGACCGCAACTGCCGAAACATGCGAAACCGTTTCCCCTCCGTCAAACCCCGCCAACGGCGAAGAAAACGGCGCCGCGAAGTAGCTTTATGGATTCGCCTTCTGGTTGTTTAGCCCGTTCGTGCGAAAACCACTGTAAGCTTCCGTAGGTTGGGTAGAACTCAACTGACCGTATAGTTTTTGTAGTGGCGTAACCCAACACTTTTCCTCGTCTGCCCTTGTGAAAGCGACGACAGATCATCGCTCGTTGGCTGGAGACACCATTGGAGCGAACAACGACTGCGATAGAAATCCCATAAATGTCCAGCGAAACCCATCATCCAATCCACGGCTCAATTACAAAGGTCTGGGTATCACTGCGTTCAACCCAACTTTCGCAAGTCCAATTTGTAGCGAAATTGGGGGATTGCTCCTAAAGGGGACGAGATTGCAGTGTGGAAACACAGAAATGTTTCGTAGTCGCGGTGCACCTACACCATTGTGTTGCCCTAAGTTAAACGCAGCGAATACGCTCTTCACAATACACAGTCGCTTTTATCGGTCGTTTCGTCCGGGAGGATTAACGATGCGTCCACTTGCATCAGTCCACGTGGCGGGATACGGGGCTTGTCTCGGCGGCGGTATGAAGCGCTTATATAGGTTGAGTTTTTCATCTTCAAACTTGGCAGTATAAGCCAAGTGTGGTGTTTTAGGACCTTTTATCTTCCACTCAACGCTTGTCATGACTTTGGAAATGTCACAATTGTTGGATAGCAATTCTCCCTCTTTTTCCAGTGCATCTCTTACTTCTTGAGGGAAATGGTTACTATCCAGCTCATCACAGCATTTTGAACTTGGTTTAATGCTGAGAATCAGCTTCTCCTCAGTGTTCTGCGACCCCATCCTTGTCTTTATCTTATTTCCTATGTTAGAGATTAAGCACCTATACACGTTTAGGTTTTTATCGGCGCCCGCCCCTCACCCAACCTAACTGAGTATTTTTAACGATTTGCAATAAAAATTGATAAGATTTAAGTAACATCATTAACGTAACAGACGAATAGGGCAGTAGTATGGAAAGACTAAAAATTAACAATTTGATAAGCCTATAATAACTACTGAAAAGAGGTTGACAGGTATTTTATAATGTGTTACAATGTCATGTAACGCTACTTCTACCTAATAAAAATCCCGTTTATAGAGCGTGAAAAATGTACTCCGCCAAAGCTATTGCTAATTATTTTCTTGACATAGGTGAAGTCGAAGGTGTCCCTATTACACCAATGCAAATAATAAAACTGGTCTATATTGCGCACGGTTGGCACTTGGCGTTACGGGAAGAACCTTTGATTGTAGATAAGATTGAAGCTTGGGAATTTGGGCCAGTGATTCCTTCCTTATATCACGAATTTAAGTATTATGGTTCTAATCCTATTGAAAGTAGAGCATACGAAGAAGTAATGGCTTCAATTTATAATGAACCTGATAACGTACCAGTTGGTAGTTTCTTAGATGAAGTATGGAGAGAGTATAAGGGATTTGATGCGTTAGAATTATCTAGTATGACTCATCAACCGAATACACCTTGGGATATTACAAGAAAAAAGAATAGATTAAGACTCAAGACAAATCCTATAATTGATAATGACTTGATTCAAAAATACTATTGCAATATGAGAGATGCCCCATACGATGAATTCCAATCAAAATGGTATCCATTCTAAGCATGAATCAAAACCTGTCAATGATGAATGGTCACAAGGTGAACAGGAAAACTTCTCAAAAGCGCCTAGAGAACCTGATATTTTCTCGGTATATAGTCTACATTCAAAGTATGCTTCTGTTCTATTGATTATATTTGCTGGTTTAATAGTGCTTTATTCAATATTAGTGGCTGTACCTTATGGAATGGCGCAAGGAATAACAACTAGAGAAAAGGCAGTTTTTGCTGTAACTCAAACTAGTAATTTTGTCTTAATTCCTCTTGTAATTATACTTACTAGCAATAGGATTTTGCTTATGCTGGCACGACGGAAAAGCAAAAAGGAAGCACATATTATTGATGCTCGCGATAAACAGTGGCATAGTTGGAATAACCGTCGTGAGGCAGCAACAGAAGCGGGCGAACCCTTTAATGAACCTCCACCTCGGTAAATAAAAAAGCCAGCCACCGAAATGACTGGCTTTGCCTACCCGACGATTAGCTTTGTATTACCCCTTTATACAATGCCCTATACTGCCTCGCCAAAATCGTAGTGATTTTAATACATCATTTTCGTAGCGCATAATTCCCTCCTTCGTTTCATTCTACTAAACTAAAATCCATTTGTCCTAGCTAAAAGTATCCCCCAGGAGAGGGCTAAAATGGATATTCTATCTGTACTCGAAAGATTCAATACTCATGATAAATGTATTGAATTTATCAAACAGAAACGATTCCCAAAAGACCCCTATTGCCTGCATTGTGGTTCGTTAAAGGTTGGAATCAAATATCGTGGTTCTTTTCATGACTGGAACTACTACGAATGCTATTCCAACTTTTCTATCCTATCCAATACCATTTTCCATAAAACCTTACTTCCCCTGCCCAAGTGGTTTCTTGCTATCGCTATAATGACCAATGCTAAAAAGTCAATATCAAATTGTGAACTCGCTGAACAACTAGGCATAAGTCAAACGGCAGCTTGGCGTATTCAAATGAAAATCAGAGAAGCAATGGGTGAGGGGTTAGGCGCGGTTATGTTTAATCGAATGGGTGGGAATAACGTCTTCCTGTTCATACGGCGAGGCCTTCCAGGTTTTCTCTAGCATACGCTAGGAGCTTCTCCGGGAAAGTTACATAGTTTTCAGGGAGCATCCAAATACGGTTACTGTTCCATATTACTCCGCTAATGGCACTGCTCTTTCCGTGGAGTTTTCCGTCGTATTCGAAATTGGCGATCGTGTTGTGGTTGGATTTTAAAGCCTCTTCCAATGTTTGAACGTCCACTAGACTATCAATGTAAACCTTGCTGCCGTCGCGCTTCCTTCCTTCCTTCAATACCTAGGGCTGATACCTGAGCGTCGTATAGGTTCGAAATTGTCGACCGTGTTTCCCTGGAAAGTTCCTTGTAAAGACCCAAGATATCGTGAGTCTTCCGCATTTCTTCGCCCTTGTCGATTGCCCAAATTATCTTAATTGCAATTTCAAACACGACAGCGTACAAAAAATGGCATACTTCTCGACCTCGAATTAGTTGTTTGTCTCTTCGGTCCTCAATAGTTTAGGGCGATTCTGCAATAACACACTTTCCTAGAGTGTGATCTAGAAACTTTGCTGTCCCTAAAAACGATTCTGCACTTCTGAGGTTTTCACGCAATTCCTCTGTCATTAGCTTACTCGGAATCTCTAAATCCCTACAAATCTTCTTCGCAAGCTAATCAACAATCTCGTTATGTCTTGGTACGGTGCTCTTGGCGTTCCCAGTCTGATTTACCCACAATGAGTGTTTGCTTCCTTCCCTAACTTGTTCGCATTTGTGTTTGCGGAGATGGGCAATCAGTTTTCGTCGCTTCATATTTGTATTGGTACTTCTTGATAGTTGCTTCCAACGGCGATGCTAATTGCCTGTTCCCGATTGTGTTCTAAAATATCCTTCAAGCCTGCTCGCAGGGAATCAAGAAGTTCATCATAAGTTCGCTCTTGACAATTTACACCGGGAATGTCCTTAATCCATCCAATCCACCATTCACCTTGCTGTTGCACAATGGCAGTATACATCTGATTTGCCTCCGTTTTTTTGGGTTAAATTGCCATCCGTATTGACGGGCGTAGGCGTCCCAACCATCGTGTGCTTGGTCAGAACACTTGCACGCCGCACCCCGTCGGAAGGCTTTTCAACTGGGCATCACGCCTAGTCACTGGCTCTGCACTTGATTAGTCAATTATCGTCAGTGGAATCGTCCGCAGGTTCCTTTTTGAGAAATATCGACTCTTTAAGAGATGGTAGTCTTCCGATGACGCAAAAGATGTACACAGTGACTAGAGCGCAGAATAGAACACAGATTGTCCCCAGAAAGTCAAAAACACTGTCGAATCTAGCGCCGGTACTCTCCTCTAACCAAACTAGGAAAACAGCAAAGGTGATTGGAGGAACGCAGCTCCCCAACCACTTCTTTGCATCAATCTTGTATTTCACAGTTAGACCTCTCTTGGCGGAACAACAGGCTGTCCGTATCGATTTTCTTCGTCTGTTCCCCGCATGCACCCCAGAGTGACAATCAAGATGATAATGCCGATGATTGGAATAAAAATTAGAAGACACCACCAACCCGATTTGCAGCGGTCGTGACAACGCTTGACCGACACGGCAATCTCAGGCCACATCATTAAACCACATAAAATATCTGATAAAAATTCAAAAGGTAAGATGGCATCAATGACCTCGCCCACCACTGACACCACAACAATCGTAACCCACCCCCACCAGAATTGACTTCTACTAATTCGTCCGTCGAGGTAAAAGAACAAGTGTTTAAAGGTCTGTGGGGTGTCGTAACTCGGATCGTAAACTTGCATCGTCTTCTTCCCGGGCACGTTGTGCCGCTCAGCTCCCTGAACTTAGCGTTCTTGTCGTTCCCCTGCGTCGTGAGAACAATCCTTGTCGGTGCGGTGATGCTCGACGTTAATAGTATTCATTCCGGATTTAAGATATCCTCAAATTCTGAACACCGATTCTCTTTTGCATATTCTCGGCACACGTCCCGCCACAAACGGCTCTCCCAAAGCGCTAGAACCAAATCCTTCACTTCGCTATAGTGTACAAATCCTAGTTCACGTGTTAATTCCCCCTCAAACGCGCTCCAACTAACATGTTCTCCGTTGATAAACCTGTTGTGGTATTTCTCACAAATATCATTTACCTTCGTCATCCGAGGATCCTGCCGCGCCCAGTTATGTCCTATCATGAACCGGTCAATTGGCCAATGCCCTTTATCGCCGCTTTCACTGAGCATTGACGTAATCGCATCCGCAATCATTTCGATATGGTCTCTAATTGTATCTTCATTTGACATTGAAAATAATTCCTTCCTGTAAAACTGAACTTCCTATCTCGTTTTGTCCGCATTTCATCGCAGCATTGTTGGAGATGGAACAACTCACGGAGCAACATAGGAGAAGTGTTGGAATAGATCGAGCGCACCGTCATAATGCCGAGGGAGAAAGAATAAGGGACATGTCAGCCCTATGAATTTATCGAAGCAGCCCCTTAAAGTAACGTGATACTCTCAGTTGTCAATTTTGGAGAACGCAGCCGCGCAATCGTACACCGTGCTAGGATGTTGATTAATCCAGTCGCCGGGGTTGGCGACCGCCCTCAACAGATGAGACACATTTACATTACCAAATCCCTCTCTGACTGTCAACCGTTCATTTCTAACCGCTCGCTTACACCCTGCGGTCCTCACCTAAACCTTGTTCATCATTCATCCCTTCCTACCTTTTTTCCAACTTTGCATTTTGAAATAATTCGTCGCCTTATCGCAGCGTTTCTAACGCGAAAAAAACGGCCCTCGAAGAAAATTATTTACTTCCACCCTCACAAAACATTAATGCGGACGAAACGAATTGCAAAAAAAGGCGTTATTTTGTTGACATCTTTCAATAACAGACTAAAAATAGACTAGAAAGCTATTGACACTTTTAGTTTTATATAGTATTATATATCGTAAATTCAATTTTAACAAAATAACCGCCCGTTAGGTGCTAACCCCACTAAGGTAGCTTACACGATGGCGAAAGGTCTAATCCCCTCGCCGCAGAAGTGTCATAGCTTCTGTCGTCTGCTGCCGCTGTGGGGTTATTTTTTTCGCATCTCATTATGAGCGTACGGTGGCAATCAAACGCAGCGGCATGAAAAAAAATAAACTGATGTAAAATGTAATTCGATAAATCCGCTCCTGTACTAGCATTCAGCGATATCAGAATTACATCGGTGTAATTTGATGTAATTTTATACCCAATGTGAAGCATCACGCAAAGGACAAATAATGAAAGACAAATCAACTTGGCAGGAAGCCTTGAAAGACGAGGACATCCGAAAAAACGTAGCCTACAATATCCAGCGGTACGGCACAAAAAAAGCCGTCGACGCTATCTATGAAAACCCAAACTTCGAAAGTTGCAGAACTGGTAACGCAACGCAAGATCGAAAAGCCATACGCGCCGCAACTCAGGTCTGCAATCCCAAATATCAAGATCGCTTCAACACGCAGAAATACGGCGGCGCCGTCGCAGACGCCGCGAGAGATGAGCTTGAGTGTGCGGTCGTGGAACACGTGCCCTACATCAAACAGTCCCTTGAGCGTATGCGCGAAGTGGACGAAAAGGCTGCAAAAGCCGAAACCTTAGAAGAACTCAAAAAACTAAAACTTAAGCAGGAAATACATGAGAGATATAGATCAGCGCTATCAGCCCTCACGGGGGCTCTTCGTGTCTACGAACGCCTACCCGACGAGTCGGGCGCCGGTTCCGCCCAACCCCGACTTAATCCGGGAGATGCGCTCAGGGAATTCCCCCAGCCTCCTGAATCGTTACGAGGCAATCCGGCGCCAGGGCAAAATTCTAAATGATGACGACCGCACGCTAGTCGTCCACATGGCTTATGTCGATCCGAGGTTCTTTGTCGAATACTACCTCCACGACCCGCATACCATGTCGCCTCTGCAGCCGCACCATGTTGAACTGCTCAACCTCATCCCGTTCGACAAAACCGGCGTCAAAGTCAACGTCCAAGCCCCGCGCGGCTCCGCAAAAACCACCTGCTGTGCTGTCTGGTACCCGCTCTGGCGAATCTGCTTCAAAACCTTCCAACTCGCTGAAGGCGTCCCGGACGAAAAATTCATCCTAATCATCAGCCGCAGCCAAGCCATTGCTAAGAGCATTCTCGATAACCTCAAGAGTCTAATAGATAATCCCAAGATTGTCCGAGACTTGGGAGTCCTCCGCGGTCCCGTGTGGAAAGCGAGGGAATGCGAGACCGCAAACGGTGTCGCAATCCGAGTGCTCGGACGAAAGCAATCCCCGCGCGGCGCGCTCGTACACGGCATACGCCCAAGCCTCGTCATCGTTGATGACCTCGAAGACCCGAAACGCTGTTTGAATCCCGACCTCCGCGCAGAAGATCGGGATTGGTTCTTCTCCGATGTCATGTTCGCTTCCAACATGGCGGGGAACATCAACGCTATCTTCTCCGATACCGTCAAACACCCGGACAGCTTGTCTATGCGCCTAGCGACGACCCCCGGCTGGAAAACCCTACATTTCAAAGCCATCCCCGAGCCCGAAGACCTTTACCACGCGAGCCACGAACATCTCTGGAAAGAATGGGAGAGAATTTATGGAGACTTGACGTTAGATGACGCTGAACGAGAAGCAAAGGCGGACGAATTCTACAACTCTCATGCGGAGGAAATGAACTCTGGCGTCGCTCCCCTCTGGCCCGAAGCATTATCGTACCTCAAAGTCCGCAAGATGATTGTAGAGCGCGGATACCACTACTGCCTCAGAGAACTGCAGAACATCGCCCGCGACCCAAGCATGTCGATGTTCGACATGGAGAACGCAATTACGTTTGAGGTCGTCGACGAAGGCTTGAAACGCAGCGACAGACGCATCGTTGAATGGCATCAGTTAGGCGGTTTCACCGCCTACCTCGACACTGCGGGCGGGCGCGACACACAGCAAAATTCGTATGCCTGCGCCGTCGTCGTCGCGTGGGAGCCGCTGGAGGGTGGACGTAAGCTCCACCCCGATTCATTGGCTGGTGTTAACGCCTACGTTCTGTCGTGCTGGATTGACCGCAAAGGCCTAACGGAACAGTTCGAGAATGCCATTCTTCTCCACCAACGCGCCGAAGCCTTACTCCACAGAGCCGTACCGAAGTCGCATTTTGTCGTTGAGGAGCGTCCGGACCCAGACCGCACCATTCGCACGTCGTACGCTGCGGTGTTCAAAGCACTAAAAGAGAAGCTCAAGTTCGAGAGGACGCTGGTCTATCACCCGCAGACGCAGAATAAAGAGGAGCGCATTGCAACGTTGGAGCCTCAAATCAAGAACGGCTGGCTCGCGTTCAATAAGGTCGGATTGCCCGGTGAGTTCTGGAAGCAGTTTCGCGAGTTCCCGACCTCGGACCACAACGACGCACCCGACGCAGTTCAAGGCGCCTGCCGTCAACGAGTCCGCACCACACCGCAGCAGCGCCAACTTAAACGTGCACAGGACGAGTGGAATCGCGAATACGGACGGTTAACCGTTCGCCTATAACCCAGCACCGACACGCATCTGTCGTGTAATCTTACGAACTAATCGAAAAGTGAGGACTTCACCTCAATAATTTGTATCCGACGCTGGGCTTCGGCTAGAAGATCTTGTAGGGTGGGATTGTCTCGAGCGAGACGGATGAAGCTCTTGTAATGGGCAATCGCTTCCTCATCGTGCCCTTGTCTCTCATAAACATACCCAAGATTGGCGTATGTTTCTGCCAAGTTCGGGTTGATGCGAATTGCCTCCTTGTACGCGGCAATCGCCTCATCCCATCGGTCCAAATCCTCGTAGACATATCCAAGGTTGTTGTGTGCCTCTGCATAGTTTGGATTGAGGCGAATGGCTGTATTGTACGCCTCAACCGCTTCCTCGAATCTGCCCTGTTTACGATACACGATTCCCAAATTAGTGTGTGCTTCTGGGTAGTTCGAGTCAATCTCGATTGCCTTTTTGTACGCGGAGACTGCTTCGTCGAATTTACTTTGTTCTCGATAGACAATCCCAAGATTGGTATACAGCACCGGGTTGTTCGGGTCAATGCGGACAGCTGTTTTGAACGCAGAAACCGCCTCTTCAAATTCACCCCGTATGCCGTACACTTTCCCAAGATTGTTGTGTGCCGCGGAAAAGTCAGCCTTGATACGAATTGCTGCTTTGAATTCAGGGATGGCTTTGTCAAGCTCGCCCTGCTGCTGATACACAATTCCCAGATTATATCGCACTGCTGCATCGGTCGGATCAACCTCAACTGCCCTTTGCCATCTGGCAAGGACATCGCTTAACGCTTTTTTGGCTTCGGGGGTGTCTATCCCCCCAAGAGCAAAAGCAGCGCCGCTCCGATTCAGCGCCTCCTTATCATTCTGCAGCATCTTGGTTAAGGCAGGAATTGCCGCTTTAGCAGGTTCGCCCATCTCGCCCAGGGTAATCGCAGCGCGCCGGCGAACGAACGCATCCGTGGCGTCAAGCTGTTTGATGAGCGTTTCGATACGCTGCTCATCCGCACCAAACGAGTTTATCGTCAATACCAGAAGACAAAAAAGTGCGGGGATACTCGTTCTACGTTTCACAGGAAATCCCTATCGTGTCAGGAAAAATTCAAGTTCTGTATGCGTTCAAATGAGTACGCACACCCGATGGCATTTGGGCACTAACCTAGTGCTCGCCATTCTCCAAACAGTTGTGTCATTTCATCCGGGAATAGATCATTGTTCGTTACGCCCAACCTTCTTGAGCCAACCCCAAGTCAGTGCGTGATTTCCGGCAAGTGATACGGAGAAAACCGTTACAAAATCAGGGTCGAACCAAGCTGCAGCCCGGTTCAAGTTGCCTATCGGTGGAAGCTCACGGAGAATTCCCTGTCCATCGGCATCTTGAATGATAATCTTAGCTATGCCGCCCCCGAAGGTTGTCGCAGCAAGTTCTTTACCGTCCGGTGACCATTCAGGGTCTCTACAACACCCGATTTTCAGTTGGTTTTTGCCATCTGCGTCCATCACAAAAATTTCCGCATGCCCCGAGCGTTCCGTAATCCAGGCTATTTTTTCATTGTCCGGCGACCATGCAGGGTGGGAGTCCTTGGCGCGATGGTTGGTCAGATTTTGCAGGTTCCCTCCGTCCGCGTTCACGAGGTAGAGGTCTCCAATCGTCTTGCCCCGTTTCGAAGAGAAGGCAATCTTTTGAGCGTCCCGCGACCACGCGGGTTGGACATCGTCAGCCGGGTCGTTTGTGATGTTCCCAATAATTTGCCCTGCCGCGTTCATAGTGAAGATTTCATAGTTGCCGTCTCGGTTGGACGTGATGGCTAACTTCCGACTATCAGGATGCCAAGTCGGCCAACTATCCTCTGCAGCATGGTCAGTAAGTTGTTTGAGATTCTCTCCATTACCATTCACCACGTAGACATCTATGTTCCCCTTCGATTCGGTGTGGAATGCTAATTTGGTACCGTCCGGTGCCCACTCCAAGCCTAAGGGTTGCCCGTCAACAAATAGCAATGCACGCTGATTGTTGCCGTTGGGGTCCATCAACCAGATATTGCCCTCAGCCGCGTTTGTTGAGACCGCGATGGTTGGCTTGTCCGGTGCTTTCGCCTCGGCGCTCATCAGAAACATCGTGCTTAACAATAAAACCACACCTATACAAATGACTACTGTTTTCCCAATTCGCATGGTCTAGACTCCTGCAATAAACGGAGAAAAGGCAGTTCTCCCGATTCGGATGACAATTGAAAAACTGGTTAATAAATTATTGCTCGTTAGGTCCCGCTCTCTTGAGCCAACCCCAGGTCAGTGCCCGCTTCCCGGCAGGTGATACGGAGAACACCGTCACAAAATCAGGGTCGAACCAAGCGGGCGAACGGTTGACGTTGCTGATGCCCGGAAGTTCTTGCTGAGGGGCTTTTCCGTCCGCATCTCGGATGAAGATTCTTGAGCCGCCCCCAAAGGTGGCGCCAGCAATTTTTTCTCCGTCCGGCGACCACTCGGGATCCCGACAACACGCGATTGCTACCTGATTTGCGCCATCTGCAGCATCCATCGCGTAGATGTTAGCAGCGCCCGTTCGATTCGAGATAAAGGCAATCTTCTGCTCATCTGGCGACCATGCGGCATGGGTACTCGCGGCGCGATTATTCGTCAGATTTCGCAGGTTCTCCCCGTTCGCGTCCATGACGTAAATGTCACCAAGACTCTTCCCGCGTTTGGAAGTGAACGCGAGTCTTCGACCGTCCCGCGACCAAGCGGGATCGATGTCCTTGACGGCGTCGTTCGTAAGGTTCTCGATTATCTGCCCCCCATCTGTCATCGTGTAGATTTCAAAGTTGCCGTCCCGATTGGTGGTGAAGGCAATCTTTTTGCCGCTGGGATGCCAGCTTGGTCGGCTGTCCTCCGCAGCATCGTCGGTGAGCCGATTGAGATTTTGTCCGTTGGCATTCACCACGTAGACATCAATGTTCTGCCTCACTTCGGTATGGAACGCTAGCCTCCGACCGTCTGGCGACCATTCTAGACCCAAAGGCAGAGGGTTAGCGTCAATTACCAGCAGAGGGCGTACATTTTCCCCTCGGATATCCATCAACCAGATAATGGCGCCCTCGCCTACACTGGAAACCGCGAGCGTTGGTTCATTAGGCGCTTGCGCATGGGCGTGCATCAGAATTGCGGCGCTGATAAAGAGAAACACACCAGCGGACACAACACACACCGGTGTTTTCCGACTCTGCATAGTTTGATACCCCTCTGTTAGTTCTCCCGAATCCGATTGATAGCTGAAAAACCCATATCAAAGGGTATTAATCATCGCCGGCAATCTGCTTAATCCAACCCCAAGTCAAGGCGCGTTTCCCAACGGGTGAAACGGAGAATTCAACCACGAATCTCGGATCGAACCACGCTGGCGACCGGTTCTGCCCGCCGATGTTCGGAAGATCGTTCCAGTTGAGATTGCCGTTCGCTGGGTGGATGCGGATATTCGCCTGACCGCCGCCGAGCGCTGCTGCAGCAATGTGTTTCCCGTCCGGAGCCCAACTCGCTTCTCTGTTGGGGAAGCCACCTGCTTTTGGGTCTTGAAGATCGCTAATCTTCAATATATTCCCGCCTTCTACAGCATCCATCGTCCAGATTTCATCATTGCCACTGCGACGAGATGTCCAAGCAATTTTGTTATTGTCCCATGACCACGTCGGTTGGATATCTTCGCCTCGAACATCTGTAAGATTTTGCAGGTTCTTCCCTTCTCCATCCATGACATAGATGTCCCCAAGGGACTTTCCTCGTTTGGATGCGAACGCAATCAGTCTGCCATTTCGCGACCACGCGGGATACTGGTCCTTGGCAGGATCGTTTGTCAGGTTGCCCAGAATATTACCACGCCAATTCATTGTGTAAATCTCAAAATTCCCGTCCCGATTCGTTTGGAATGCCATCCTTTGACCGCTAGGGTGCCAGGTAGGCCAGCTATCTTCCGCCTCATGGTCGGTGAGCTTTTCGAGATTTTCGCCGTCGGCATCCACCACGTAGATATCCACATTCTTTTCCAATTTGGTGTGGAACGCCAGTTGGTTGCCGTCCGGGGACCACTGCAAGCCCGCGGGTATCGGGTCACCGCCAATTTCTAAAATTAGGCGTGGATTCTGACCAGCGGCGTTCCGCATCCATATACCCAAGCCTTCACCCCCATCAGTCGTGAGTGCGATAGTTTCTTTCGCTGGTGCTTGTGCACCCGCACTCACCAGAAAGGCAGTGCTGCTCAATAGCAACATCCCCACGAACCCGACACATATCAGCACTTTTCGATTTTGCACTGTCATCACCTCATTGATTAGGGATTTATTCCTTAGCGACATAAAAAATATGGAGGACTCGCATAACAACTTAATCGTCCTGCACAACCTGCTTAATCCAGCCCCAGGTCAAGGGGCGTTTCTCGACCGGGGAAACGGAGAACTCAACCACGAATTTCGGGTCGAACCACGCTGGGGAACGGTCTTGGGCGCCGATTCCCGGCAGGTCCATCCAATTTAAGTTGCCCTTTGCCGAATGCAGGCGAATTCTCGCACTGCCGCCCCCAAGTGCCGCCGAAGCGATGAGTTTGCCATCCGGTGACCAAGAGGGTTCCCGAACTCGGAAGCCTCCTGCTTTTGGATCCTGGAGATCGCTCACCTGCCTCGCATTCGCGCCATCTGCATCCATCGCCCAAATTTCTGCAGCGCCATTTCGAGCGGATGTCCAGGCGATCTCCTTGCCGTCCCAAGACCACCTAGGTTGAAAATCCTCGCCGCGAACGTTCGTGAGATTTTCCATAATCTCTCCATTCTGACTCATCAGGAAAATGTCCCCCAAAGTCTTCCCGCGTTTGGAAGCGAAGGCTATCCGTCGAGCATCTGGCGACCACGCGGGGTAATGGTCTTTGACAGGGTCGTTTGTCAGGTTACCCAGGATATCGCCCCGTGAAGTCATTGTGTAAATCTCAAGATTCCCGTCCCGATTAGTGTGGAAGGCTATCTTCTGACCGCTGGGGTGCCAGGTGGGCCAGCTATCTTCTGATTCGTGCTCTGTGAGCCTGCGGAGGTTTTCTCCGTCGCCGTCCACCACGTAAATATCGATATTTTTATCTAATTCCGTGTGAAATGCAATCTGATTTCCATCTGGAGACCACACCAAACCCGACGGAAAAGGGTTGCCCCCAATTGGCAAGATGAGGTGTGAGTTTCCTCCATCATCGTTCATCAGCCAGATGCCAAGGTCACCATCACTAGCGAGCGCGATGGACGACCGATTGGGCGCTTGTGCTCGTGAATTCAACGGTAGTAACGTACTGTACAAGAGCAGCAGGCCGAGGAATTTGACACACATTGACGTTTTGTGAATTTGCATGGTTTCTACACCTCCTAATTAGAAAAGAAGAGTTCTAGCGAGCGGATAGCGAGTGCGATAGTTCTGTCGGTTAAGACTATCTGGCTCCTTATTCAGTCGCTCGATCCCCTACACCATTACCCAATAGTTCCAACACGGCTAACAATCGAAAACCGAACATACGCAATTAATATCTGTTAACGCCCCGCCTGCTTGAGCCAGCCCCAACTCAAGGGGCGCTTCTCAACCGGTGAAACGGAAAACGCATCCACGAAAGCAGGATCGAACCAAGCTGGAGAGCGATCTTCGCCGCCCACCGCTGGCAAATCTTGCCACTCCAGATTTCCGTTCGCAGGGTGGATGCGGATATTGATAACACCGCCCTGCCCGAACGCTGTCGACGCGATACGTTCGCCATCCGGCGCCCAAGAAACGTCCCTGTTCCTAACTCCTTGCGCCCTTGGGTCCTGGAGATCACTAATCTTCATCGGACTCGCTCCATCCGCATCCATTGACCAAATCTCCCCAGCCCCGTTTCGACGAGAAATCCAAGCGATTTGGTTTCCGTTCCACGACCACCTGGGTTGGATATCTTCGCCACGAACGTTGGTAAGGTTTTGTAGGTTTTCACCTTTCGCGTCCATCACAAAGATATCTCCCAGAGTCTTTCCCCGTTTGGAAGCGAAGGCTATTGTTCTAGCATCTGGCGACCAAGTGGGGTGCTGATCTTGCGCGGTGTCGCCTGTGATATTTTCCAGTGACTCCCCCGCCGAAGTCATGACATAGACTTCAAGGTTCCCATCTCGATTCGTGGAGAAGGCAAGCTTCTCACCTTCAGGGTGCCATGCGGGCCAGCTATCTTCTCCTAGATGGTCGGTGAGTCTTCTGAGATTTTCCCCGTCACCATCCACGACGTAGATATCAATGTTTCCTTCCAATTCGATATGGAACGCAATCTGTTTGCCGTCAAATGACCACGCTAAGCCCGAGGGTAGAGAGTCATCTCCAATCTCTAATGCCAAGTGCGGATTTTCTCCTTCGGGTGTCATGAACCAGATGCCTACCCCCTTCCTCACATCCGTGGCGAACGCAATAGTCGGCTCGTCAAGCGCTTGGGCATGCGCGTTTGCGATGAGCGTAGCACTAGGTATTAACAGCCCAACGGTGTACACCAAACACACCAATGCCCTCTGAATGTACATCCAGCGTTGCCTCTTGTAGTGTTGAAAGTTCACAGCATGCGCCAGCGCGTAATTTCGTCGAACACCGAATCCATTGTTAATTCTCCAGTCTCACCTGTTTCAGCCACCCCCAGCTCAAGGGGCGCTTCTCAACGGGTGAAACCGAAAACTCCGGAATAAAATCAGGGTCGAACCAAGCTGGAGACCGATTCGGGAAGCCGAGGTCCGGAATTTCTTTCCAATTTCCTTCGCCGTTCGGATTACTAGTAAAAACTACAGCCCTACCGCCTCCAAACCCCACCCCGGCGACTCTTTTACCGTCCGGAGACCACTCAGGATCGCGCTTGACCCCTGCATAACCGATTAGCTCCACCATATTTCCACCATCTGCAGCATCCATGACGAAGAGTTGGCCGTTCCCAGGTCGAAAAGAAATCCATGCAATCTTCTGATTATCGGGCGACCACGCTGGTTGGCTGTCCTCTGCCTTATGATTGGTGAGATTGACTAGGTTTTGCCCAGTCGCATCCATGGTATAGATATCTCCTAGGGTGCGACCGCGCTTGGAGTTAAAGGCAAGCTTACGGCCGTCCCGCGTCCACGTCGGATGGAGGTCGTTGGCAGGGTCATCTACAAGCTTCACTAAGATATCTCCATTAAGCGTCATAGTGTAGATGTCGAAGTTCCCGTCACGATCTGTGGAAAAAGCAATCCGTTGTCCGCTAGGATGCCAGTCGGGCCACGCATCTTCCCCCTCATGGTCGGTGAGCCTTTTGAGATTCTGGCCATCGCCATCCACGATGTAGATATCAGTGTTCAGCTTAAGATGGGTATGAAAAACCAGTTTTCGACCGTCCGGCGACCAGTTCAAACTCAAGGGAACAGGATCTCCGCCAACTTCAAGAATTGGGCGTTGGTTTTTCCCATCGGTGTCCATCACCCAGATATTGCCGCCCGCTGCATCGCTAGAGACCGCAATGGTTGGTTTGTTGGGTGCCTGTGCCTCAACACTCACGATGGTCCAGACTCCAATCAGAATGAATGTACCGATGTATACGACGTATATGTTCCTCATTTGCACGGCTCATTACCTCCATCTGTATGAGTTAGAAAACGGAGCGCTCCGTTTGCGGAGCCGCTTCACACTCGTACTGTCTCACTGCGCATCCAAACTTGTATAGAATTTAGATAAGCCCTGTGAGTTTCTCACTTAACTCCCAGAGCTCCTTCTGTAATTGCTTGTCTTTACATTTGGCAGATATCGATTTCGGCTTCTTCTTATCAAAATACACCCCGGTAACTCCTTGAACCTCATCGGAACTCGCCAAATAGATGCTGGTTTGGGCAGCCTCCTCTGGGGAATGGGTAAACCTATTCATGATTTTATTCAGTAAAGGTTGATACCACTTCTCCGGCAACACATTCCAAATTTCTGTAGAGGCATGGCCCGGATGCAATGCGTTTGCCGTGACACGCGTGTCTTTCAAACGCTCGGCAAGTTCCATGGTGAAGAGAACAACCGCAAGCTTGGAAGTCGCATACGCTTTGAAACTCTTATACTTCGTTTTAAAATGTGGATCGTCAAAGTCGATTTTGCCCTGAACATAGGCATTGGACGCAACGTTCACAAGGCGGGCTTCGGACGCTTGTTTGAGTATCGGCAGTAGTAAAGTGGTGAGCAGAAATGGGCCCAAATAGTTAACTCCCATCGTCGCTTCAAATCCATCCGGGGTCTCTTTTCTTCTGGCGCTAAAGATTCCCGCATTGTTAATTAGCACATGCAATTGGCTATATTTCTGGGAAAATTGCTTGGCAAACTCACGAATGGAACCGAGTGATGCCAAATCAATCTGCATCATCTCAATTTTCACATTGTCACTTTCCTGTTTAATTGATTCGAACACAGGTCTAGCATCGTTTAGATCGATACAAGCCATGACAATGGTTGCACCTTTTTTAGCGAGAGCTTTGGTAATCTCTCTCCCAATGCCACCGTCAGCTCCGGTAATCAGAACCGTTTTTCCGTGCATCGTTTCGGTGCCTTCTGAAGTGAGTCAATAGGGAATTTCCTGTGCATCGAAATACAGAACTCATCAGAACTACGTTCTACAGACGACTGATTGTTAATCGTCGTGTACAGCCCGCTTGAGCCACCCCCATGTTAAAGAGTGCTTGTCAACGGGGAAGACGGAGAACGCGCCGATGAAATCGGGGTCAAACCAAGCAGGTGACCGAGTTCGTGTGCCAATCTGCAAGCGTCCCTGCTCTGCTTCGTCCGCCCCGGCAATAGCCAAGATGACGAAACTATCGCCGCCACCAGCGGTAACATAGGCAACCTTTTCTCCGTCCGGGGACCAAGTTGGCTCAAGTTCCTCCCAATGGTCACGAGGGGCGGCGAATGCATTCAGTTTTGCTGGGTTCACTCCGTCGGCGTCCATAAGGAATATATCGCCGGTTCCATCTCGATGAGATGTCCATAGAATTTTCTCGCCGTCCGGTGACCACTTGGGTTGCGTATCTAGAGCACGATGATTGGTAAGATTTTGCAAGTTCTCACCATTCGCATCCATGACAAAGAGATCGCCTAGGGTCTTCCCCCGCTTAGACGAAAAGACAATTTTTCGCCCATCCGGCGACCATGCCGGGTCGATGTCAATGACGGGGTCGTTTGTTAGATTTTCGATTATTTCACCCTCGGCTGTCATTACATAGATTTCAAAATTCTCGTCCCGATTGGATGTGAAAATGATTCGCTGGCTGCCAGGGTGCCACTGAGGCCAACTGTCCTCTGCAGGTTCTTCAGTGAGTTGTTTGAGATTCCGCCCATCGGCGTTCATCACATAAATGTCAATATTTCCCTTTACTTCGGTGTGAAACGCCAGCTTTCGACCATCGGGCGACCACGCCAGCCCTAGCGGCAACGGGTTTCCACTTATGTCTAGAATGACGCGTTGGTTCGCCCCATCGGGGTCTATCAACCAAATTGTGCCTCCCTCGCGCGGATCCGCGGAGACGGCTATAGTTGGTTTGTCGGGCGCCTTCTGCGCTCCCGCGTTCATCAGCAGAATGATGTTCGCCAAGAACAGCAGATTGACGCACACAATCCACATGAACATTTTTCGGATTTTTTGCATCTGTACACCCTATTTCGCTTGCGTTTGCAAAACGCACGGAAAGCTGCACCAATCCACCCAAGCCGCAGGGCAACGTTTCCGCCGCGCCCAATACGCTCTAGCACCAGCGGTTTTTAATTGTCTCGCTTCACCTGCTTAAGCCATCCCCAAGCTAATGGCCGCTTCTTGACTGGCGAAACGGAGAACTCCTGGACAAAGGCAGGATCGAACCAAGTTGGGGACCCGTGGATTACCCCGATGTCCGGCAACATAGGGTGTGCGACTAGCTCATCATCCTTGTCTACCTCGGCGATAAAGATGGGGCTACGGCCGATGTAAACGACCTTTTTACTGTCCGGGGACCACGAAACTTCACGGTCGTCCCATTGCCCTATATCGTCTTTCCGAATCCCGGAAATCTGCTTTACATTCTCTCCGTCAGGATTCATCACGAAGATATCACCGTTTCCATTTCTCTGGGAGGACCAGACAATCCACTGACCGTTCGGCGACCACTTCGGTTGGATTTCCTTGCCGCGAGTATTCGTGAGATTCCGCGGATTATTTCCATTCGCTTCCATTACCCAGATGTCTCCAAGCGATTTTCCCCGCTTGGTAGCAAAGGCGATTCGTCGACCGTCCGGTGACCATGTGGGTTGAGTATCTGGGGCAGGATCGTTTGTGAGGTTTTCCAGAACCTCCCCGCCTAGATTAACCACGTGGATTTCAAGGTTTCCATCCCTATCGGACGCGAAGGCGAGCCTTCGACCACCAGGGTGCCAGGTCGGCCAGCTATCTTCCCCTTCGTGGTTAGTAAGTTTTTTGAGATTTTCTCCATCGCCGTTCATCACGTAGATATCAACGTTGCTCTCCACTTGGCTATGGAAGGCAATCTGGCTGCCATCCGGCGACCACTCCAACCCCCAGGACAAAGGAGCGCCTTCAATTTTCAGAATTGAGCGTGGATCTCCGCCATCGGGGTCAATAAACCAGATGGCATTATTGCCTCCCGAATCGCTGGATACTGCGATGGTTGGTCTGTCAGGCACCTGCGCTTGGATACCCACCACGAACATAACATGAACCAAGAACAGTATGCCGATATATACAGCCCACATCAATGCTTTTCGGGATTGCATTTTCTTTCACCTCATCACGTTATTTTGAGAATTCGCAGTCACACAGCCTCAGCCTTGGGATTACCAACTAAGACAGTAGAGAAGAAGGAACAAGCAGTAAATCGGAACTTCAGTCCAATTCGCCAGCGCAAATATTGTCAGGTTTGAATCCCACACCGGCGTATCAATGCTCAAGCCCGGCTGCGCTAGCTAACTTCGTTCTCATCCAGTACACAACCGATTACCGCCGCCACCAACGGTTCGTCACCGACTACGACGATGTCGTGTTCGACATTCGCCGGCATGTATGCAGAGCCGCCCGGTCCCACGACTTTTTTTTCATCTCCGACGGTAATCTCCGCCTGACCGGCGAAAACGTAATAGCACTGTTCCCAATTGGGATGGTGGTGACTGCCATGTGTCTTGCCCGGCGGCCATGTATGGATGGCAATCATCAAGCGTTTCGCCGAAAGTTGATTCAAATCTTGCCCATATAATTCATCAGGGCCGGCGATAATTACCGTATACCCCTCCTCTTCATGAGCAACGCCTGGCACTGTGTTATCGCCAAAACCCGTGAAGGTGCCTTTTGAATCTTCTGGAGTGCGAATGTACTTCATGCTAATCTTCCTCCTTGTGAACGGCGCACGTATTACCGTCGCCATAACTAAAGAATTTTTGTGCGTAGAGATGGTTTAAACCGCAACTCAACGCCGGAGATATAGCGGTTATTCCTGGTTCTGTTCCTGCCGTGCCTTCTGAATCGCTTTGAGTCCATCCTGATAGGTTTGGTTTTCCGGTTGCAGGGTCAGCGCTTTCTGAATCGAACTCTCCGCCTTTGCATAATCGCTGTTGCAATAGTACAACCATGACAGGGTATTTAGATAACGTGCTGAATCGGGTTGAAGTTCGACAGCCTTCTTCGCGAGTTTTAGCGCCTTGTGGGGGTTGGTGTTGTAAGTACCGTATAGATGCGCCAACCGTTCGTAAGCAGCGTCAAAGGCAGGGTTCAAATCAATCGCACGCTGGTACGCCTGTGCGGACAAGTCAACCTGCTTCTGCCTAGCATAAGTCAGACCGAGGTAAAAATACGCCTCGAACATATCCGGTTGGAGCTTTACCGCGGCGTTCAGGCTGTTCAGTGCTGCATCTATTTGACCACTCTCCAGAGCGATGAGACCTAGCCTATAGTGGGGTTCGGCGAGATACGGGTCGTGCTCGATTACTTCCTGATAATGTTCTACAGCCCGTTGAAAATTGCCCTGTTGAAAATAAACTCGCGCGAGACGTAAGCGAATTTGCAATCGATTTGGTTCAAGGGATAGGAGCTTTTCATAAGCCGTTTGAGCTTCTTGAAATCGGGCAAGTTCAATGGCAATACTACCAATATTCAACAATGTCTGTGGGCTATCCGGTTTCAACTCAGCCGCCTTGCGATAGGCAAAAATCGCCTTTTCATAGTCTTCTCGGCGGTCAGAGGCTTGTCCCTTTTTTAGCCAAACGAGTCCCAACCCACTGTGTGCTGAAGCCATATCGGGTTTCAACTCGGCCGCACGCTGCTGCGCCTCAAGTGCCTCTTCCAGTCGGCCTTGAGTAGCATAGATATAACCCAGTCCATTATGTACCGCTGCTACATTTGGATCGTGCCAAAGTGCTTGTTTGAACTGCTGCAGCGCCTCCTCGAGTTTTTTCTCGTGGATGTATTTCCACCCCAGATTGGACAAGGCGGCGGCTTTTTCTGTACCTTGGGATGCACGCAGTACAGCGAGTTCGTCTACCTGATCGTCCCGAATTTGCCGGAACTTTTCCATCTCCTTTTCTGCTTCCGCTTTTTTGCCTTGCTTGAAATGTAGCAGCGCGAGCCGGTAGTATGCGCTAGTCATTTGAGGGTCAAGTCGAATTGTCTCATGAAACGCACGCTCTGCTTGATCGTCCTCCTTCTTCCGAATGTGGACGAGTCCAAGTCGGAAATGCGCCTCGGCAAGAGAAGGTTCCAGACGAATTGACTGTCGGTAGTATGCGGCTGCCTGATCGACCCGACCATACTCGAAAGCGACACGACCTAGAAAGTAACTCACGCCGCCTGGTGTTAGCGGATTCATATGATACGCTTGCTGGACAACTGAGGACGGTGCAATTCGGTAACGTGGGGATTTCGACGTTGCCATCAGGGAAAATGCCTTTTTCCATGCGGCTTCCGCTTGATCGTAGTCGTGCTGCCGAAACCAAGCCATTCCCAACTGTGCGTAGGCCTGAGCCCAATCAGGAAAGTAGCGGATTGCTCCCTCGAATACGGTTATGGCTTTTTCGTAATCGTGCTGCCGCAAGTAGGTTCCACCCAAGCAGTAGTAAGCGGCGGTGTCATTGGCATCTAACCGGAGCGCACCTTCGAAAGTTTCTGCTGCTTCGTCCATCGCACCAAGTGACACATACGCCAGACCGAGGTTCAGATGCGCATCAACGGATGTTGGATTCGCATCAAGGACTTTTTGATACGGGGCGATTGCCTCGTCCAAACTAGATGCTGTATCACCTTGGGCTTGTACGATCACGTATAGATTAAGAAAGACAACTGATACACAAGCCATGATGCTACAATGGATAGGTATTCTAAAGGGGAAGCGAATATTCAAGCCCATCCCTCACCTCCGCACTTGAACGCGGTCCCGTTCACATATCCCAAAAGAGGAAATGAACATCCCTGCGAATTCATTTACTCTTGAACACGTCGCCCAATCCATTTATTAATCCGTAGTGCATCTTCACCGAGGCAACACACGATTGGAATCTACGCATTGCCGGTTGACACGGCACCTTGTCTATGAAATTCTTTAGGTTTCCACATAATAGGATAACCCGGCGGCCAGCCCTCGCCGCCCAAAGTCTCTTTGAATTCATCAGTCATCCCGCAGAGCCAGTAAAACATCTCGGCAGTGTCATACCAACCACGGAACTGTTGCCGAAAGTTGGGACCATCTACATTGTATATGGGACTATGATCGTGTCCGAAGTCAAAATCCGGTTCGATGATCCAATCCCGCTGCGGCGGCACCGTTCGCCAATAGCAGTATTTCAGCATATTACGAATACCGCGCGCGGTGGACACCGAGCGACGATGCCATATCGAATAGACGGTGAGGAAAATCGATCCTGCGGGCGCGGCGGTTTTGACTCCACCTCGAATTCCCCCGTAGTGCGACATCCAACTTTGCAAGCAAAAGAAAAAATGGGAACCCGGCACCACTTCCGTGGGTCCCATCTCTACTGGTGCATCCTGCGGGTAATAGAAAACCTGCAAATGATTTAGCTCAGGAGCATAACGCGAGCCGCCATCGCGGTGCCAATTCTGATCTGGAGCGGGGCATTCGATACGATGGTTGGCAATCCCTTTGGGAAGCGCAAAGTTCCTGCCCAGCAATGACCGTACTGCACCCGCTGCCTGGGGATTGAGCAGCACCTCCTCAACAAACCATTCCTCTTGCAGAAGGGGGCCTTGTCCATGTGTTTCAATGAATTCAGAGGTTCTCCGGTTAATCTCATCTGGAACGACACCCTTCAACATTACAAAGCCGTTTTTGCAGAACTCCAGAACCTGTGTGTCGGTCAAGGTGGGTTCACTTTCGTTCGTATTTTTCAAGGTAAGTCACCTCCACGATGGTCACAGATACTTGAACCGTAAAATTGCTGTGTCCATCAATATTTCAGTAAGTTAGGATATTGCGCCACGAATCAAGAATTAATGAAACTCGGATCTGAGAAACTTCTCAAGTGGTACAAAAAGGTTTCCAAGGATTTAAGATACAGTCAGAGTTCTGATTCGAAGATTGGGAAAGACCCAAATCCCAATGCACCTCGTTCTCTTAAGAATGCTATATGCATCGAAAATGTCACCATCGCACAACATTTTACACGAATTTTCGGTTTTTGTCAAGATCGGCAAGCCACCTACAATAAAATTCAGTACCTTTATAAATTACCAGGAACATCCGTTCCTAATACAGTGCCCGACCCAAATATTGTGGAGCATTGCGAGACTGAATTTCTATTGCATAAGGGAGTCTTTCCGCGTATAATATCTTGCCTTAACTTAATGATGGCATCTTTATAGAGCAAAGCCGGTCAACAAACTAACTCGCCACAAATCATATCACACATTTTCTTTCCTTCGCAAATGCCAGCAAATCATCTCAGTTGGATCACAAAATCTGATAGATCAAGCGAACGAATAGTGAGTGCGATAGTCTTCTTGCCGGTTAGGACTATCGCCTTCGCTATTCGCTCAGTTGATTCCTCCATGTTCTTATTCACAATCTATTGTCTAGTGTTGTTTCCGGTCAGCACAATTGCTGTTACGGACGCTACCGTTCAATTCGTCGATGTTACTCAATCTGCGGGCATCCATTTTGCTCATGTTGATGGGCGCAGTGGGCAGAAATTTTTCATGGAAACCCTTGGATCCGGTGCCGCATTCTTCGATTACGACAACGACGGCGATCCAGATTTGTACTTCGTCAACGGTGCGCCCTTGCCGGGTTATCAGGGCACAGAAGTTCCTACCAATCGGCTTTACCGAAACAACGGGGATGGGACATTCATTGATGTCACCGAAATAGCAGGAGTGGGTGACACCGATTACGGGCACGGCTGCGCAGTCGGTGATTACAATGATGATGGCTATCCCGATCTCTATGTTACAAACTATGGAGCCAATGTGCTCTATCGAAACAACGGCGATGGGACGTTTACCGATGTGACAGAGGACGCCGGCGTTGGGGAACCAATGTGGAGCAGTAGTTGTGCGTTTGCCGATTATGATCGAGATGGGGACCTCGATCTCTATGTGGTCAATTACATTGAGTTCAGTCTTGAGGACAACCCCTGGTGTGGTCGAAAGGATAAGGGCATCAGGGGCTACTGCGAACCAAATAACTTTCCGGGACTACCGGATACACTCTATCAGAATAATGGAGATGCGACCTTCACCGATGTGACCCGGCAATCTGGGATTTACAATCCAAATGGGAAAGGCTTGGGTGTGGTGTGGGGTGACTACGACAACGATGGGTATCCGGACATCTACATCGCCAATGACTCAACCGAAAATTTCTTGTTTAGGAACAAAGGGGATGGCACATTTGAAGAAGTGGGGTTTTTCACCGGTGTTGCGTTTAGCGAAACCGGTGTGGCAGAGAATGGCATGGGCACGGCATTTGGCGACTGGGACAATGATGGATGGCTGGATTTGATAGTGACAAACTACGCAGACCAGGCAAACACGCTCTATCATAATGACCAGGCTAGCTTTTTTACCGACGTCTCGACTGCGGCCAAAACGGCGATTGTTAGCTATCCTTATCTCGGTTGGGCGACAGAATTTATCGATCACGACAACGATGGCTACCTAGACCTGTTTGTCGCTAACGGGCACCTCCACGATAATCTTGAAGAGATGGGAAGAGATGGTACCTATGCGCAGCGAAACTTCCTTTTCCGAAATAATCGCGATGGTGCTTTCACGGAAATCTCCAATCAACTAGGTCCAGGGATGCGCCTTGCAGATGTGAGTCGTGGAACAGCGTTTGCGGATTATGATTTAGATGGGGACATCGATATTCTGGTGACCAATTCCAACAGTCCGCCTCGCCTGTTGCGCAATGATGGGGGAAACAAGAACAATTGGTTGGCTGTTAAGTTAATTGGGACAAAGGGAGTGACAAATGCAATTGGTGCGCGTGTGACTGTCAACATAGGTGAATTTTCCCAAATGAAAGAGGTCCGGAGTGGTTCCGGTTATTTGTCGCAAAACGAACTCAAACTCCTGTTTGGACTCGGTAAGTTCACCACTGTCACACACATAGAGATTCAATGGCCAGGCGGGGGAAAGCAACACGTTAAAAATATCGACGCTAACCAGTGCATCGTTGTTACGGAAGGCGGCGGTTGGAGGCGGAAAAGATAACGCATAGCTCGATTTTCAACTATCTCATACACTTCGGCTCTACATGGCTGACTGTGAGATGCAGACATGGCACCTCTACCATCAGTAAAAGACTCGACTACGCAAGTCAAACCACAAATTATGACTGGCTCTAGAACGCAGGCGGCTGTGAGTCATATTACGAATGGTTCTGAACTTTTTTCATTCCGGCACATCAATTTCTAGACTCAACAGAAGGAACGAATACGACTTCCCATGAGTATCGAGAGCCAATGATTTGGTTACTCCACCGCCCAAGCAATTTTCGAGCACAAAATTCAGGGCGGAAACGTTCGGTGCTTCGTACCGCACAATCTCGCCATGGCAAATGTTCCGGAACAATGCTCGAACCCGTTCCACGGTGACCTCGCGACACACCAGGTCGTAATCTTCTTCCCGGTAGGGGATGACAGACAGATTCACGGCATCCCCCTTATCTCCCGATCGACTATGCGCTATTTCACGGAGTTGAATTCTTGTCATTCACCACCTCTGTCAGGTGTATTTTAAAATCAGATTGCTCCGAACGGAGTTTGAACATGGGAATTAAACCCACTGCCGGTGCATTCTTACTTTTAGCTGTTTGGGTCAATAGGGTCGCCGGGTTTCCCATTCACAAGTAGACGAATCGCAAGTCCAAACGTATGTGTGAACAGGCGCCCTTTTTCTTGAAGATGCCAGTTTTCTAAAAGACAAGCGTCAAGCGATTGCGCATCAATCTCAATAGCCTCATCAAGGATATTGACTTTCACACTCTGAACGACCGATTTGTGTTGATGGTCTAGTGCATCCGCGATTCGCAAAATAGCGGCGAGCTTCGTTACCCGTTCCTTTTCAGCATACGAGAGCGCCTGGAAATGAACATGCTTCTGTTCATTGGGGAACGCTTTCCGATGATAACGGGCGATATTTGCGATGAGTTCAATTTGCTGTGCTTGAAGCCCAACAACCTCCGAATTTGTTATCAAGTAGTAAGAGTGTTTATGGTGAGCACTCGAGTTGATATAGCCGCCAATCTCATGGAGTGTTGCAGCTACACGCAGAAGCATTCGAGATTCCCGTGGCAACTGATGCAGGGGTTGAAATTGATCAAATAGCAACTCCGCTAGATAACGGACTTGTTGCGCATGCCCCAAATGAAAGTGGTATTTGTGTCCAAGTACAGTCGCCGCTTTGAGGATTTCTTCTTCCTCCAAGGTGGTGTCCCATGAATTTCGGTAGCGATCGATCATCTCTACAAGCGCTCCATCCTTGAGCCCGACATTCGCGGCATAGATCCCTTTCGCACCTACCACATTACTCAGCACTTCGGTAAGCACAAGACTTGCTGGCAGAATGACATCCGCCCGATCTACGCGCATGTCGTAGCGCTTCATACGTTCACTCGCACTCTGTTTAGAAATCTCTTTAACGAAACGCCGGAAATCACGCAGTGGAATAAAACAGACATCTTCCGGAAAACCGTTTTCTTCCCTTTCAACAATCCCGATTTGTCTGCTGATCTCTTCGACATTTCCACCGGTTCCCAGCACTAGGTCAAATTTGTAGGTGTTGATTGCATCCAGCGTCGTTTCGAGCAGTTGCTCCATGTAAGCCTTAAGCAGTAGAACCTGTAGGTCTGAAATGGAATCTGATCGGAGAAAGGTTTCACATAACCGCACCGTTCCCAATCGCAGGCTGTTAGAGTAGACAATCGAACCGTGATCGATAACATCGAACTCGACACTTCCGCCTCCGATGTCGATGACGAGAGCGGTTTTGTCGCGAAGATTGATTTTTCGCGTTACAGCGAGTTGGACGAGACGGGCTTCCTCTCCACCGGAAATTCGATCCAATTGGATGCCTGAACTACTGTGGATACGTTGTACAAAATTATCACCGTTGATAGCTTCACGTGTCGCGCTAGTCGCAATGGCACGAGTGGAATGAACTTTCGATTTCTTTAGGACATCTCGGAATTCTCCAAACGCCTCTATCGCTTGCTGGATAGCCTCTTCGGCTAGAAAACCTGTTAAGAAAACTTCATGCCCTAAACGTACAGGAGCCCGGCATTGATAAATTGGTTCAATAGATCCATCCGCTTGTACTTGAACGATTTTAAGCCGCATAGCGTTGGATCCAACGTCAATGGCGGCAAACGATGCGTTTTCCATGTTTAATTCCTCAACACTCAACATATTTACACGACGTGTGAGTTTAGCACATCTGTCATCATCAAGTCAACTCAATCCCACGCTAACTAGAAATCGCCGATTTGTAACACAAGATGCTATCCTATGCTGCTAATATAGGATTGGCAACTTCTATAATTTTCTAGACGGTTTGACATCAATCGAAAATTCGTGTAAAATTAGGGCGGAAAACCTTAAATGTCAAACCCTTCCTCTTTTGAAGTCTTTAACCCCTGCCGAGCGTCAAAATGCTTCGAAAGAGAAGGAAATCAAACTGAGCAATCACCGTGTCGAAGCTTGTCGAAATTAGGTACGATTGCGACGATAATAGTCGGAAGCGAGATTCATGGATATAGGAAGAATTATTGGAACTGTAGTTGCGACTCGAAAGGACCCGAGCTTAATTGGGACGCGGCTTCTAGTTGTACAGCCTCTGGATGCTAACGGCGACCCTGTAGCCACTCCCCTTATTGCTGTAGACCCACGCGGCGGCGCCGGTTATGGGGACATTATCTATATGGTGACGGGTGGCGACGCGATCGCTGTCATTTCAGGACGTCAAATGCCCGTTGACGTTGCTATTGTTGGAATCGTCGATTCCATGACCGTAGCTAGGGACTAGAGATGTATATTGCAGAGGTAATTGGGAAGATTGTCTCGGTAATTAAGCATTCAGCTTACGAGAATCGAACCCTATTACTTATTCAACCTTTGAATTTAGAATCCAAGCCCGTCAAAACCCCAACAATCGCTGTCGATTACGTGGGGGCTGGCGAAGGTGACGTCGTCCTTGTAGGGGCAGGACCGGGCGTTGCTCAGGAGGTCTTTGGCGTCGAAGATGCACCAATTAGAGAACTTGTAATGGGCATTATCGATCGATTTGATGTAGATGAATTAGATGAAACCAAGCACAAAATGTAGCAAAACGTGAAAACATCTAACGCCTTTATACGTTCTATTGTAGCACATACCATATATCTCGTCTAAATCCGGGCGTTAGCTGACTATTCTAATCATCAACTCTCAAATCGATAAAAGGAAGTCGTATCTTGTTAATTCCATTGCCCAGCCCGCCTCGAGTGGACAAACCTTCTAAAATTCCTCGGACGGTGCGGTTGTTAATTATTGCCAACGTCCTCGTTTTTGCGTATCAACTTTATTACTGGCATTGTTGGGAGTTGAATCTCTCGGAACAGTACGGTACAATTCCCCAAAAGATCAGCGATTTTGTTCTGTTTTTACCGCAACTCCCAGACCTATCTCATCCAACCCTAATTACTTCCCTATTTCTGCATGATGCATATAGCTTACAAGGGGGCTTTGTCCATCTCATAGGTAATATGCTTTATCTCTCAGCGTTTGGGCCCAATCTTGAGAACGTAATTGGACGGATGAAATTCCTCGTGTTTTATCTGTTGTGCGGTGTGTTAGCCACCCTCTTTTATGTCGTGTTTCACTATAACTCCGATGTGCCTTTGATTGGCGCGAGCGGCGCAATTGCAGGGGTGATGGGCGCTCACCTTATCGCTTGCCCCAAATCTCGCATTCGATGTCTGTTTCTGATTTATATCGTCTCTTTGCCGGCGAGCGTTGTGCTTGTCCCTTGGATACTAGTCCAAGTGTTTAATTTTGTTTATCTTTCCTCCCAAGGTGCCACGGTGGCTTGGTTAGCACACATTGGTGGTTTTTTGGCAGGGGTGTTTTTTATTGGAAAATTCCAACTTTCATGGTTACCTCGGAAACGTGAGTCCTCCAATAGCTTAAAACATAAATATTCGAATGCTAAAATCCCTATAATGAAGATTGGCCGCTAATAGTTTAAGCTGCCTATAATCTTTGCACTACAGCGACCAGTAACACATTTGGGCATTGCATCGTGCCAATCGAGAATTTTTGTGCAATTCGCATGACGCGATTGGAAAAACTGTAACTTACAAAATTAAGGAGATCGATGAATTGACAGGTAATTATCGACATCTACTTTTAGGGTTGTCGCTTTGTGTATTGTTGATATACTTTTCCGCTCTTGATATAGCAGCCCGTCCGGAGTTTGCAGCGCGGGAAAATAAGGATTGCAATTTCTGCCATATTGATCCGGCAGGCGGAGGTCCACGCAACACAGTCGGGCAAGTTTTTGAAGATAACTACTTTGAATTTCCCGAAGATTTCGATCCGGAATCATTAATGGCCGAGGCGAAAGAAATCGCGCAAAGGCTAACAACAGCGGTGGATATTCGCACCGCTTACATCAAGACGACCGATGTCGTTCACGAGGAGGAGATGCTTGCCAATTGCACTTCATGTCATTCATCCGTTGACAGCTTTTTGATGATGCAGGGAGAACTAACTGTCAACGCCAAGGCGTCTGAAAAACTCAGACTGACTTTGTCCAACAATTTAGGGGCAATGCTCAACGCTTTTGCGACGGTCGATGCTATCCCGGAACGTCTCTACGTTAAAGTCGGCCAATTCCGTATTCCATTCGGCCTCAAACAAAAGGACCACAACATTCTCGTTCGGCAAGGGTACAACCTTGGATCGAATAAACGGGACGTTGGCGTTGAAGTGGGCGGGTCATACAACAAGTTATTCTATAACGCAGCCGTATTCAATGGTGGAAATGCAACGATATTCTCTGGTGGTCGCTCGTCTGATGTGGATGAAAACCAGCACAAGGCTTGGGTTGCAACTGTTGGTGGTAACGTTGGGTCACTAAGGGCGGGTGTTTCCTACCTTCTTAATAAATCACAAGAACTGCGCGACATGACCGTTGGAGCGTTTCTGACCGCGGCTCACAAAGACTTAGTCCTCGAAGGGGAATTCAATTTTGGCGGCAGCTACAACGACAGTGAGGGTATCAGTTTCAAGGATCGGGATATTGACTCTAAAGGTTACTATTTCGGCGCCAAATATCGTTTGCGGCGGAGACTCGTATTGTCAGGTCGCTACGGTTTGTTTGATTTAAATCGAAGGATAGCAGGAGATGCGAAGCAGCGTGTTACCATCGCCGCACAATACACCTTTATGAAAAGCGGTTCCCTCGAGTTACTTTATTGGCTCAACATTGAGAATAAAAACTCGACCGATAATAATTCGCGTCAACTTCGAGGAGTAGATCAGTTGATTTTGATGTCACACTTTTGGTTTTAGTGATCTTTCAAGAAATCCACGGAGAGGATGTGTGAGCATCAGAACAATTTGTATAGAATCAACATAAGAATTAAGTATCATGTGCCATTACACTATTTTTTTTCAAAATTCAATGAAGGAAAGGATTTAACCATGTCTGTTGCATTACGTATTCACAATCGTAGGCTAGAACTTAGGATGACGCAGACGCAGCTCGCAAAAAAGGCGAATCTGACGCCTGCAGCGATATCTCAGTTTGAGTCCGGCACGCGTAAGCCATCATTCGATACGCTTTCAAGTTTAGCCGATGCCTTAAAAGTAACTACGGACTATCTACTCGGCAAAAAGGAACAGAGCTACGAAGATCTATTAGCCGATCCGAAAGTCAGCGTTATGTTTCGGGGCATCATGGAATTCCCAGAAAAAGATAAAGAGACGATGTTTGAATTTTACGAATTTCTCAAAACCAAGAATGAAAAATAGGGAAGCAAAGTATTTGGGTATTGAAGATGGCTGGACGAAATTCCCTAAACTGGTCTACCGCCACACAAGGTTCATCACCCAAATCTCGTCATCCTGCTGAATGTGCCCGTCGCTTACTACAAGAGTTAAATAGTCAATCTATCCCAATCCAACCCCGAAACATTGCGAAACAACTTGAGATTGTCATCTGGGAACGGGAGATGGAAAGTCAATATGACGGCTGCCTGATGCGGGTCGGGGATGTTTGGGGTATCCTAATCAACAGCCTGATTCAATCTCAATCCCGAAAAAGGTTTACAATTGCTCACGAATTGGGGCATTATCACTTGGATCGGGAGGAAACGGGGAAGCGGCTCTGTCATGGGGGTGAACTAGGCTTCTTAAACACACGCGGACCGGAAGAGCAGCGCGCTAACCAGTTTGCCGTTGAGTTATTGATGCCATCCCCATTTTTTCAGGATGACGCCGAGAAACTGCCGAACGTCGGGCTGTCCGCAATAGATACACTCTCCGCCCGGTATGCGACTTCCCTCACAAGCACGGCAATTCGCTACACCCGCTCGAGCCAACATATCTGTGCAATCGTGTTCTCCAAGAATCGACACATTAAGTATTTCGCGTATTCAAATGACTTCCGCCGAAATGGCGACTGTTATCTTGTTAAAGACAAGCCGCTTCACCCGGAGGTGTTGGCATGGCACCTTGCTGAAAGTTCTCTTAATGAAATTAGGGACAAGAGGGGGAAGGTACCGCTGTCATGGTGGTGTTCCACAAAATCAGACCGGATGATAATTGAGCATTCTCGCTGCCTGCCCCGCATAAACCAAGTTGTTTCATTCCTTTGGATACCGGAGAGGTAAGACGAAATGTTCAGCTACACTGAGCAGTCGCGAGTTTCAAGGTGTTTTCTAACAATATGGCGCGTGTCATTGGACCAACCCCGCCAGGCACGGGCGTAATGAACCCCGCCACTTCCTTGACGTTTTCATAGTCCACATCGCCGATGAGTCGATTGTCATGCCGATTGATTCCCACATCAATTACGATTGCCCCTTCTTTAACCATGTCAGCCTTAATCATTTCGGGTTTGCCGGTCGCAACGACCAAAATGTCCGCGTTTCGCGTCTGATCAGTGAGATCCCGCGTACGCGAATGGCAGTATGTTACCGTCGCATTGCGGTTGAGTAAAATCAACCCCATCGGTTTCCCAACAAGGCTGCTGCGCCCCACGCAAACTGCTTGTTTGCCTTCGATTTCTTCGCCCGTTGATTCGATGAGACGAACAATCCCTGCGGGCGTGCACGGCAGTACGCACTCTCGATTTATCATCAAGTTGCCCAAGTTCGCTGCGCCCAGACCATCAGTATCTTTTTCCGGTGCGATTGCGTCAATGACCGTCTGCCCATCAATCTGGTCGGGGACAGGCATCTGTGCGAGAATTGCATGTATTTCCTTACGGTCATTCAACGCTTGTATCTGGTCAATTACCTCTTCTTCAGTTGTTGCTTGGCTCATGCGATAAACTTCCGAATGAAAATGGACACGCTCACAGTCCTTCCGTTTGTAATTGACATAAACCGTTGAAGCCGGATCGTTGCCGACTTGAACCACTGCAATCCCGGGCGTGAATTTGAGTTTTTTCACTCGGCGTCGTGTTTCGCTGCGTATCAATTTGGCGAGCCGGTTCCCGTCAATTATCTCTGCTGGCATTTTTTTATGTCTATCTCCTCATTCATCGGTATAACATAGACAAACCCCATAAACCTCAATTCTTGTATTCGTATGAAAATATCTACAATTATATCACATTCAATATTCTTTCATCTATTACTTTCCATTAAGCTGAACGCAAACGGTGTGCTAAGATCTCAAGAGCATTTTACACCTTGACATATCAGACATATTCTGGGATAATCAAAACAACAACAGTCCAGAAAAATCCTCACGTCTGTCTTGCAACACGTTGTACAAAATCTCTTAGCGTTGTGCAATTTCGTGTCTTGTTGATAAACAGCGCTTCGTCGGAATACTTGCAAATGAAAATGGGCTATGAATATTCTCTTTCTATCTATCACGGTTCCTTTCCCACCCAACGATGGCGGACGCATCCGCATATTGAACTTACTCAAGCAAATCTCATCCAAAAATCAGATTTCCTTTCTCGCACTGGAAACAACCCCAACTGACAGTGAAGGAATTGCCTATCTCCGCGATTTGGGAATTGACGCCTATCTGGTTCAACAAGCCCCGAATTTGCCGCCATTGCGTCCGAACACGGCATTACGCGCCTTTATAGAAAGACAACCTATTACCGTTGCTCGCTACTATTTTCCCGCATTCAAACAAAAATTGCACTCGTTATTGGCGCACAGTGACTTCGATCTGATTGACCACGAGTACCTTCATACGGCTCCATACCGTGTAAAGTCGGATTTGCCCACGTTGCTCACGGCGCACAATGTGGATTCCCATATTTGGTTTCGGTTATGCCAACAGACAGATAATCCCGTACGAAAATTTCTATTCTGGACACAGAAACACCTCTTTGATCGATACGAACGCAGGATACTCCCAAATTTTGATGCGATTGCTTGCACCTCCGAAACCGATCGCGCTATACTCCAAAGCATCTGTCCTAATGTCACGATTGAGGTCATCCCCAATGGGGTGGACCTTGAGTTGTATCAACCAAACCATGCACTTGAAGAGGAAGCCTCTTTAGTTTTCACCGGCAGTATGGATTGGTATCCAAACGAGGATGCCGTAATCTATTTCGCGGATGAGATTTTTCCACTCATTAAAGCAAGGCAAGCAGATGTGAAATTTTACATCGTTGGACAGTATCCTACGAATCAAGTGCGAAAACTAGCAGAGCAACCGGGGATTATCGTTACCGGGCGCGTAGATGATCCCAAACCGTATATCGCACGTGCAACGGTATACGTCGCCCCCTTAAGGATTGGCAGCGGAACACGGCTGAAAATTCTTGAAGCGCTCGCGATGGAAAAAGCTGTTGTATCAACAACAATAGGTGAGGAAGGCTTAAATCTAATTGACGGTGAAGAAATAATCATCACCGATGAACCAATGCGCTTTGCCGATGCCGTCGTTCAACTCATTGGAGGTAAACAGATGCGACGGCAACTCGGGAAAAAAGGCTGGAAGCATGTCGAGGCTGATTACGATTGGCAGAGAATCGGCGAGAAATTGCATCAGCTTTATGAATCAATCGTAACCAACCACTCGTACCAATACCACCTGTAGTTTCAGATGAGACAATTTTGAGCACACACAAACGTGCTTGTCAGACTACTTACTATACCAGTTATGAATGACGTAAACCGGATCGGAAGTTTTCGCAAGCCGAATTGTAACGTTATTGGCATTCGCTGTGAACTCATTTCGTAGCGTATTCGGAATATCCGCATTCATATCTGGATCGATTCGCAGCCATGTCAAATCCCAACGTAGATTCTTACTGTTTGCCACAATCACATGGGGATGTGCTGCAACTAGCGAGACCCGCTGTAATCCCTCGTTTTTTCGTTCTAAAGTCAAGTCTGAAACCACAAAGTGAATCGTTTGGAAAACGTCCCGTATTTCAGCACGGTAAGCATACCGAGAAACCGACAGCATATCATCTAATCGGCCACCCTGATTCGCTAGTGATATCGACCGGGTTGAGCTTATTGCTTTAACCAGTTTTTTTGAAAACACTCCAAAACCGAAGCGCATGAGTTTCAAATTGCCAAGGAAGTGATCTGTTTCATAGCCATTCGACTGAGGCAGCCCGCCGTAGATGATTATCTGGGCGCGGTTGAATTCCTCAATCGCATAAGCCACTGCTAATTGTCCATCTGTATAATCCTTGTCAACCTGACCAATCCACTCGCGGACGACCCGCGTGCCATCTGCTTGGAATTGCTCGATGGTGCTGGTAGCCTGAACTCCATCCAGTGAATCGAGATCTCCGATGAGAACTGTTGGGGCAAACTGAGTGCCATAGGCCTGATTGAAGTTGTGAAAAAACTGCAATCCTGCATCAGCGCAGATTAGAGGGCATTTGTTCTCCAACCCCCACTCGATTTCCCGCCTGTAGAATTCAGGATAGCGAAGGTCGTAATTGCCGTTCAGAAAGATTAAGACAGGTTTCGTATCGTGCATCGTGAACCATTTTCTCTGCCGACTTACAAATACGATTGGGCATTACAGCCAAGAGACGCAAGAAAAGCCGATATAGTGGATTGGAGAGTTTCTGAAACCGATCAAGCGAACGGATAGTGCGGGCGATAGTTTTGTGAGTGAAGCCTATCGCCTAAGAGTTCTATGAAGAACTATCGCCCTCACTATCCGTTCGGTTGATCCCTACAAATATTCACCGAAGGTGAGTATAGTATATCATATCTCGTCATCAGTTCAAGTGGTCTTGTTCATTGGAACTAGCAGTCCTAAAGACTTAGGGCTACCTTAATTTCTGTCAATCGGATTTACACCGTCGCTCTCTGAATCTAGTGCGCCGCTAGAATTGTCCCTTAGATTTCCAACCGAAGTAGAGGGCTCCCACTTGGTTCGTCAGACATTGGAAGGGGAAAGGGTTGTTATACTGGGGTCGTAATTTGCGGTTATTAGCATGTGCTGTCTTTGGAACAGGCGTATTCTTCGGTATTCAGACGGCGCTTTTCTACAACTTTATCGTAGATCGGATCGGTATTGAATCCCTTGAATTGGGCTATATGGAATCGGTGCGAGAAGTTCCCGGCTTTCTCAACGCGCTCTTTACCGCCATCACAATCTATTTCGCGCCACCGATTCTCAGCGGGTTTGCCCTCATCGTCATGGGGTTTGGGATGGCAGCATACTCCCAGGCGAATGTATTCTTGGAAGTACTCATCTGCTCCTTCATATGGAGCATCGGGTTTCACGCATGGCTCCCATTGCGCGGAGCAATGACGCTAGCCTACTCGGAGGGAACTGAAAAGGGAAAATGGCTTGGTCAACTGAGAAGCGTGGAAAGCTTTGCCACGTTAGGGGCAATCTTTCTGTGTTTGTTCTGTGTGGACACCTTAGAGTTTGAAGGACTGTTTAAAATTGGCGGCGGGATAGTTGCCATCGGTGGTGTTGTATTGATGTTCACTTCGCGTCAGTTGCAAGCCGAACGTGAGAATCGGCTTGTGCTACGGAAACGCTATTGGCTCTATTATCTGTTATCCTTCCTTCAAGGGTGCCGCAGGCAGATTTTCATTACGTTTGCGATTTTCGCGCTTGTCAAAGTGTACGGCACCGACAGAAGCATGATTATTAGACTGGTTCTGATTAATCAGGTCGTCGTTCTAGTTGTTGCTCCAATTGCAGGTCGGCTCATTGACAAGCTTGGCGAACGCAAAATGTTGAGTGCTAGTTATTTCGGCTTGTTTTTCGTGTTCATTGGTTACGCAGTCCTAAAAAATGCAAATCACTTGTATTTTCTCTACTGTATTGATAATTTCTTGTTTATTGGGGGAATTGGGCTAACCACCTACCTGAACAAAATCGCGCCGCAGAGCGATCTCAAGCCAACGCTTGCAATGGGGGTAACAATGAACCATGTTGCTGCGGTGGCTGTTCCGTTAATCGGCGGACTAGCATGGAAACAATTTGGCTATCAAATCATCTTCATAAGCGGTGCAATTTTCGTATTAATCTCGCTGATAGCCACACAATGGATTAAATCAGAACCGGTAGCTGTCGACGCGGAAGGGAAAGAGATTGTGGATTAGGCATTATGCCGATTGCGGATTCTGTTTCAGAAGGATCAAGCGAACGAATAGTGAGTGATCAAAGAAGCGAATAGCGACTGCGATAGTTTTGTAGTTCTTCATAGAACTCTTAGGCGATAGGCTTCACTCACAAAACTATCGCGCTCCTTATTCAGTCGCTTGATCCCTCGTTATCCACTCGCTTGATCCTCACTGAAATTCTCCACGCACCGTCACTGAACTCGCTATTGATAAGAAGTCTTGCCCCTCCTCGACATGATCGTTGTTATAGCTGAGACCGAGGTTCAGATTCGCACTCAGGCGCGTGCTTAGGTTGTACCGTGTACGTAAAGTTGTCTCGTATCGTTCCGATCTCTCCTCCCGATTCGCCCCGCGTTTTTCCCGACGGATAACGGTCGAGAAGGTGTTCGTGAGATTCAGATCGTGCTTGAGGGGAATTCGACCGAGGATTGGTATTGGAAGTCCCCCTTCTAAACGAAGGCGGTAATCAATGCTGAGATTCGGCGTGATGATTAGTGTAGAACCGCTAATACTGCTGCGTTCCTCATCTCGCATCGTCATGCGAACACCGAGCGTAGCCTTCGTTGACACCCCCAGCGATTGACTCCAACTGATGGAGGGTTCTTGGGAAACACTTTCGTTAATCGTCGTATTGATGTTACTTTGTTCCCGCTGCGTATAGCGATGTCTTAACTGAAAGCTGGAGGTATTGCTGGCATTGAACAGCTTAATGTCTCCTTCATAGCTTGTGGATTGGTTGTCAGATGAAGTGCTTAGCGATTTCGTAAAACCGTTGTTGCGGGAGATGTTTGTGCCGAGCGACACCCGCGTCCATGGATCGACCGAGGCGCGTAATCCGTAGCGATTTCTCTGCCGAGATTGGGTACGTTCCTCTGTGTCATCTGGTAGTTCCAGAATATCTCGAATTGAGGTTCCCGGAGGGAGTCGCTGAAGGGAGTCTTGCGTATCAAAACTTACATCAGCATTTAACGCAAGACTCTCCATACTTCTACGAAGTAGACTGAATTCTCCTTTACCCTGTTTGCCCTTCCTCTCCTTAAGTTTGCGCTCTAGTTCAGCTTTGTCTCGGGAAATCCAATCTCCTCTTTGGCTCTCCGCCTCTTCAATCATTTCCATATCAACATCCATACGTTCAAGTTGTTCGAGCTCGCGTTGTCGTTTCTCTTCGAGTTGTACCTCTTCTTCAAAGCTGTCGAGCGACCCTTGGCTTTCGCCCTCGTCAACCTCTTCGATATCCGAATCTCGGAACAGCCATCCAAACCATACCCTTGGGCGCATGCTGAGGCCAAAGCGGATATTCGCGTTGATTCGGGCGTTCTTCTGATCGTGAAACCAGTTTTCACGAAAACTGATGCGATTGGTGATTGTCGGGCGCATACCAAAAAAATCGCGGTTCAAGCGCGGGTTCAGAGAAAGCCGATGTTCACGGCCGCCAATGGTAAACTCCGGTTTGGGTTCGGTTGACTCCGGTTCGGTCGTCATCGTTAGGTCGGTTGTCGTTGGGGTTGTTTGGAACGGCGTTCCAAAACTAGCGGGACTGAATCCACTTGCGCCTTTGAGATTGTCATCGCGCCTTTCGAGTGTACGGCGAATCTCGTATGTCGGATTCAGGCTAAAACTTGCAACCGGACTGATATTGAGTGAGATCGAACCGCTGTCAAGCTTTTCATCTCGGTTACGACCGTAACCATAACCAGAAGATGAAAAGCTGCTACCGCCGGTTACTGTCGCTGTTGATGGATCGACCTCTACGTCTTCGTGTCGGTATTGCACATCAAGCCCAAATATTTGGCCGATGCCGTATTGGAAGGTGGAAGTATATAGATCGCTAATCTCAGTCCCCTGACGTTCGTTCCAGAAATTTTGTCGATTATACGCAAAACCTAAGGCAGGCGAGAATCGGTGCGGATTAAAGCGCGCGGACAAATCGCGGTTATGCGTTCTGCTTTTCCCGCTTTGAAAGGAGCTAAACGATCCACGGCGGCTTTCCGTTTCAGATTCCTGTTCGCGGATGGAGTAGGTAATTGGCAGCCAGCGAAAGAGATGGAGATTGGCATCAACATTGTAGTCGTTACTAGTTGTGCTGAACCCTAAATCCTGTCGGCGTTGACGTCCTGTTTCTCCTGATGAACTTTCAAAATCTTTGTCTTGTCTCGCAAATCCTCCGCGGACACTGAGAATGGGACCAAGCTCGATGGACATGTTGGCGCGCCGCGCCCATCCCGACCGAACCAATGGATTACTCAGGTGGATTTCGTTAACCCAAACTTCTCCACCAACCTCATATTCCGAATCGTTGCGAATGCCGACCAGAATTCCGCCGATGCTCTTAATCGAGAGTTGAGAACTGTTTGTCCCGCGGATGACAAACCCATCTGGATGACCATCGGTATTGTTTGAATCTGTTTGCTCCTCCATCTCTTCTCCGGGGCTGTCAGGCGAAACTTGCTCCTGTTGAGCGGGCAAGTCTAAATCTGGGTATTCATTCCGCTTCACGTCCTCCAAATCGATTTCAATCAACTCCCAACCTTCAAAATCAATCACGCGAGTATATTCATAAAAGTCATTAAGATTTTCAAAGATATTCACCCCTTCCTCCGGCTGCTGTTTCGGATCATCAAAAGGATTCGATGAATAAAAGGATGATCGGTAATTGGTGCGAATGCTCGGCGCCAAGCGCATCACAAATGTCGAGTGACTCTTATCGCCATAGATCCACAACTTGAGTTTGTCATGTTTTGAGAAATCTTGTCCCTCACCTTGCCGGAGTCCCCGCAATTTCTGCGAAGTGACCCCGAAAGAACCCGGAAGTAAATTGTAGTTTAACGCCAGCGTTTGTTCGCGCTGCTCTTGCTGGAAACCAAAGACACTGCTGGATACGAAAGGATGGAGTTTCTTAAATGCCTTGTTGTCTTTAATCTGGTCGTAGGCGTCTTGATAATCATGAAAATTATAATTGTCTTTCGTGGCGACAGTAAACACTTCTGTTGTGTCGGTAACAACGTTGCCCTGCCGAGTTACAACGCCCTGTTGCCATTGGTTTCCTACAAGCTCGATCGAAGCCCACTCGATAGTCCCATTAACAGTGCCGGGGTTATTCTTCCGCAACCAAAAACGGAGGTGTTGCACAAACCCGAGGTTTGGGAGACGGTTGCCTTGAGAGGTCGCTTCGCGCAGCGGGATACTCAGGAACGTCCAGCCACTCCGGTTACGCTTTTTAATCCACTCCTCCGGAATATCGTTCAACGGGATAGCAATCTCGAGGTAAGCGTCAATTGTGTCCAGTACCCCATCGCCGTTGAGATCTTCAGTATCGAACTCTTTATTGTCCGCGCCAAATCGCCTCGGTTGAAGCGAAGCATTATAATCCCATCCTTCATCCTCGCCGGTGTCGAGCGATCCATTCGCACTGAATTTTTGAGATGGGAGCAAATTTTCCAAATCGAGGTCTAGCGTATCAGCTTTCCCGTCCCCGTTCGTATCTTCCAGATTTTTCGGAAGATCCTCGGAATCGAGTCGGTTGTCAAGATCGCTGTCCTCGCTGACAACGCCGAGATTGAGATATAACGTAACATCATCATCACCACGCACACGCAGCCAAATCTCCAATGCCTCTCGATCGGAAAAGTCAGCCCCTGAGGCTGAAAGTCCATAAGAAAATCCACCCCACTCTTCAATGACATCCGTGAAATTATAACCGACTTCCATGACAAGGCGCTGCTCCGTCGATAGTGCGAAGGGGTTGATGGAAGATGCCGGCACGTCACGGTTCCGCATGTAATTGCCGACAGCTTTGGCATCGTCTTTATCTCTTAGAAGGACGCGAAAGAGGGCGCGATTCTCCGGCGTCAACTCTTCTATGAATGGCGGACTGCAGACGCGCCAACTATGCTTAAAGGTGGAGACGCTTGTCGCTTCTCTCGCGCCTTCCATGCTATCAATCAATGCGACGCCGACGCTGTTGGGGTTGTTGTGAGAGAATGCTGTCTCGCCACTGAAATCAATCGACAATGGAAAGTGCTTCACGGCAACAAACGGCATTGGATTCAACAGCCACGCCAGGTTGAAGCTTCGTCCGAAGCTCGTATTGATGTTAAAAGCTTGCAAACGATTAGGGGCATCGTTCACATCAGGAATACGACTCGGTTTTTGCCCTGTGTTTAGAATATAGCCTGTTGAGAGGCTAAATCCTTTTCGGAAAACCGGATTAAAATAGGAACTTGCGCCCGTGTGAAGTCGTCGTCGGGAACTTCCACCCAAGTTTGAGTAATCGCCGCCAAATCCACCTCCAAAGTTACTACGCCCGAATTGATCGCCAGATCCGCCAAAGGAAGTTCCCCTCTCCAAGCGATTGCTCTCTTCATGTCTATCAAGCCCGCCGCCTAACCGATTAAATCGATCGGATTGATCCTGTTCATCAGGTGTCTTCGACTTGGGAACGTAGGCATATTCCAACCAAACTCCAGCGATAGTTTGCTGTAACGCGCTGCCGAAAGGGGTGCGCTCAAATTCAACTTCGATTTCGTCATATTCATCGAATTTAGTAAAGAAGCGGAGGCTCCCCACCTCATATATCATTGTGTAATCAATATCACGCTGGAGTTCGCGCCCGTTGAGGCGCACTTTTTCACTGCCCGGAATCACGAAGAGACCCACGTTATGGGTTTCAGATAGGTAGGCGTAATCGCACACAATTGTATACACCTGATCGGTAGGGCGCGGATTTTCAAGGTAGATCTGTTCGTTGTTCAGTTGCTCACGGAACGGGTAGTAAGGGTTAGTTGGATCCTCAATCACAAACGGTCGCAAGGTAGGAAAGATTAAGAGACCGCGATCAAAATCAATAAACTCCGGATCGACAACTCCATCCCCGTTCTTGTCTAGTCCGAAGATTTGAATATAAGGAATCGGCCCGTCAGGCGTCTCGAACGCTTCACTGCCGCCCTGCTGCAAGATTGCGATTTGATAATCGCGAGGGTTGACATTTCGGTTGCCAAGATTGTACACGCGCCGAGCTTCAGTTCCACGTAAGCTCTTATCTTTGAGAACGACGTAACCAATTTCTTCGCCCTCTTCATCAATGGAGCCATCGCCGTTTTCATCTTCAAAGACATTCCCCGGCTTACCTACCGCTCCACCGCCATTCCCAAGATACTCGTAGGCGACGACAATCCGGTAACTCGCCGAAATTGGCGTTAAGAATTCAATCTCTCCCGTTTCATAGTCGATGTTATAGTCTTGGCCCGGGAATTGGAGGTTGAAATATCCCTGCACTGTCCGCTGTCCGCCTTGGTTATTGCCCGCGACGTTATCATCAATGTAGATTTCTTCACTCCCTTTTTTGATTTCAGGATAGGAATCGTGAAGTAAACCATCTTCTCCCAGTGAGATTGAGTAGAAACGCTCTTTAACGTAGTTTGCATCGGAAATCTGGACACCTCCGCCATATCCCGATCCCGCACGCCTTGATTGCCCACTGAAGCGACGTGTCTCAGAAATGCCCTTACTGCGCGAACCAAACGCTGTCATTTTGACATCACCAAGCGCCGCTACCGCTTCGAGCCCGAATAAATTCCGGTTGACGTTCAAAAAACGGGTATTGGGAAGATTCAGCGTAATATCGCCGAAGGAGAGAGTTTTGAGGATGCTGTCCTGTCCGCCTTCGTACCAAACGCGAATTTTCTGTTCCTTTGCGCCGCCGAATCCGCCGCTATAGCCGCCGTACCCGCCATAACCGCCGCCCAATGCATCGCCAGAATCGCTATAATCGACCTCGACGTGTGTATGTTTCCCGACACGACCGTGTAGACCAACTTGGAGGGTTTGTCGGATGGTCGGCCCGGAGGCGCGAGGTACACCCCCAAAGCGAGTCGTTCCAAACCCGCCAAATCCACTGCCGTAGCCCCCACCGTAACCGGCACCCCCATAGCCTCCGCCGAACCCACCCCCGAAATCGTCATAACTATCGTAGCTGTAAGAAGAGGTCAATCCAAGATCGAGTCCAGAACCTAAACCGCCTTGGTATGAACCACCGAAACGGTTAATGTCGCCCTGACCGAAGTAGTGCGTATGATTCATTTCAACGGTCACCGATTTATGTCCTGTGATCTGGAGGGTAGAATTCAGGGGCAACACTAACCCTTTCTCTTTCTTTCCTGGCTTGCTCTCGCGCATACGGTACAAATCTCGAGGTTCAATCGTAAAGGGCGAATCCTTCCACCGCCGCAACGCTTCAAGGTATGGCGTCACCATCTCTAGGGTCGGTTCTTTTTTCGGTGTGGATGCGAGTCTTGCGTCTACTTTCCAAGGATCCACCCATGTTTCGCTCGCGGGTTTATGCTTTCTGAAAAAATCGAGAGCGGACGATGAACTTCCCGAAGATAAATCAAAATCCTGCATCACTGATTCACTAGAACCCTCGCCTTCAACGGTTTGTGCCGCGCCCTCAGATTTTTCCTCTTTGTCCTTTGACAGCGCCGATCGGAGTTCTAAATAGCGATGTGTTAACGCAGCATCTTTGCGGACAGGCTCCGCGTAGGCATGGGAGGAAGCGGAGATAACGAAAATCACTCCAAATGCGATAAGCGCGAAGCGTTGAAAGATATGAATCGTGATGGGTTTTACTCTTGTCTTCATAAACTCTAAGAAGTAGAAAATGCTGTTAGCTTGTGTCCTACGGCTTTCGATGAATTGATTATCATAAGGCTAGGGATTAAACGAGAAAATTAAAGGGCTAGTTTACGGCGGGAACAGAAGATTCGGAGGTTAGCGAGGCAATCTGTCCTCCTTGATGCCCTCAAGCGATTGTGGTAGAATCTCTGTTCTTAGTTGAAGCACGAGACTCAACCGCCCGTGGAGATGACTGAAGATGTGATATTTGATAAGCCGTTTAATTTCGTGATCCCAACCCAACTATGAACTGGTAGAACATTCGCAAGGTTTTTGTGTACAGAATCCTAAACACAACAAAAGAAAAACAGAATCAAGCGAACCTTTGTCTCCTGAGATCCGCCTTGTAGTGTAAAGAGGTAGTAATAATGAGTCGAATCCCAGACAGAGAACTGATTAAACGGAGTATCGATGGTGATAGCCAAGCTTTCTCGACCCTGATAAAGCGCGTTGAGACACCTCTGGTGAGGCTTGTCAGGTCCGAAATCCCTGACGCTGTGGGATATTGGAAACGGGGAAATAATCCGGACACTTGAGAAAGTTACAGGGCATAATTTGAATATTAGTTTATTCAGAGGGGATACTGTAGTCTGCTCATCCGAAGGGCACTACCTTGTGATTAGTTTTTTGATAATTAGTGGGCAAGAAACAGTCAGGCTGTGGAATGAGGGGAGTATCGCCGACTTCGTCCCAGAAGAGCCTGTAATTTCTGGGGCGGTATCACCGGATGGTCAACTTTTGGCAACTAGCGGGTGGGATAGAATAGTCACAATCTGGAATGTAGAAACCCAGACAGCCTTTCGTACACTAAATGGCCATACAGGAGAAATCCGCGCGCTCGCGTTTTCGCCCGATGGAAAACTTTTGGTAAGCGGAGGAGCGGACAATTAGATGGAATTTCCAGAAAGTGTAGCTAGAAACACAGACGGTGAATTTGTGATTAGGATGAAAGACGGTGTAACTCATTATTTTACCCCTGATGAGAACTATATTGACAAGACCGCCAAAGTTTGGGAAATCACGACGGGCAAGAATATTGCCACGCTCGAAAACCCATCGCAGGTTAGAGAGGTAGCATTTTTATATGATGGACACCACGTCGCCACTGCTGCGGACGGACATGTTAATCTGTGGTGTACAAAGGCATGGCAAAATATAGCTACACTTGATGCCAGAAAGGTTGAATCTCTTGCGTTTTCGCCGGATGGAACCTACCTCGCCACCGGCGGAACTTGGCGGAAACAAACGATTGGACTGTGGGATGTGAAAACAGGGAACCTCATTGCTGAATTTTCAGGGCATAAGAGTAAAATCAAATCTCTCGCTTTTTCCCCCGATGGTCGTCTGCTTACAAGCGGCAGCTTTGACAGCACTATCCTGCTGTGGGATATAACACCGTACTCCTAACATGGTAAACTTCAAGCCTGCCCGGTGTTCAACGGAAATATGCCAATCGACCGCACCCATTTTTTGGGAAAAGGGTTTTGGATGGAAAATCAACTCCTACAGACAGCACAAGGTGTAGACATAAACAGTGATGTCACCACTGGGGCATTACCAGAGGGTGCGATTGCTAGATTGGGGCGAGGATGTGTGCATGATATGGCATTTTCTCCGGCTGGGGAATATCTCGCTATCGGGAGTCGAATAGGACTCTGGTGGTACAAACTGCCCTCTCTGTATCCTATCGCGCTGTGGGAAACAGAACGGGGGTTGGTTTCCGCTGTTGCCTTTTCTCCCTGTGGCAAGCGGCTTGTCACGGGGAATTGGGATGGAGATATTAAAGTGTGGAATGTTCAGCAGGCAGAACTCTTGGTGAAACTAAAGATTTCGAGTCTCACCGACAAAAAGGTGCCCGTGAAACAGGTTGCTTTCTCCCCCGATGGGCGATGTCTTGCAGTCTCTGGAAGTGAGGATGTTGTTTACGTATGGCGTCTCGAAACCGGCGATCTGATTGCAAATATCACCGGAGAAGTTGAAAACAAACCATGCCCATGGTCATCCATTATACCGCTCTCCTTTTCGCCAGACGGTTGTCTCCTAGCCTCCACAAATTTTGATTACACCGTTTCGGTATGGAATATGGCGGAAAATGAGAGAATTGCCTGCCTCACCGGACATACGAGCTGGGTGTATTCTGTCTGCTTTTCACCGTGTGGACAGTTTCTCGCATCAGGTGACCGAGAGGGCACGTTACGGGTGTGGGATTTCATCAGGGGTGTGCAAGAGATGGTGTCCTCTGAATATGCGACGTATCGAGCGATGCCATTTTATTCACCATCCGGCGCGCTGCTCGCCGCGGGAAGTTATGAGGACAAGGTGGTGATTTGGGATGTGTCTCAACAAGAAAAACTTGGCACCTTTGTACATCGTGGGTTCGTCACTACCGCACGTTTTTCGGGCTGCGGGACGCAATTGGCTGTCGCGAGCTCACGCGAGCTAAAAGTGTGGACCGTTGACAACCCTTCCACAGTTTCGTCTGTCCCTGGACATACCGGCGTTCCCTTTTCAATGACGTTTTCACCAGATGGGAAGACTTTGGCGAGTCTAGAGGGAAGCAATGTCTTATTTTGGGATGTTGCGTGTAAGCGTTTGCGGGCAACATTCGAAAAAAATACCGGTATCCGTTCGTTTGTGTATTTGGCTTCCGGAAAAATGCTCACTGCCAGTACGTGCGATACCACTGTCACGGTGTGGGACGTTGGGAAATCGGGTAAGCTGATTGCCGAGTTCACGGAACATCAGAAACGGGTGCGTGTTGTGACGTTCTCGCCTACAGGCAACCGGATGGCGACTGTAGATGTAGAGGGAAAGTTCTATGTGTGGGATGTCCAGTGTTGCCAAAAGCTCAGTACGCTCAAAGGAGATACGGATGGGATTCGGTCTGTGGTGTTTAGCCCGGATGGAAAACAGTTGGTGAGTGCGTCCGAGAACAAAACCGCCCTGCTATGGGATGTTGAGCGCGGTGAAGAGATCGCCTCTTTAGCAAACAAGGTACCCTCACGCCGCTCAATAGAAACGATAGCGTTTTCACCATGTGGCAATATAATTGCCGCTGGCCTTTATAGCGAACTCCGACTGTGGTCGGTCAAAACTCGTGAAACGCTTTACTCAATACAGCCTCCGCAGGGATGTCAGTGGCCCTTTGCATTGGCATTTTCGCCGTGTGGGCGGTATCTCGCTTCCGGTGCGTGGCACATCCCAAAGATGTCCAAGGAAAAGGTTTCTATCCGTTTATGGGAGGTTGCGAGTGGTGAGAATATAGCGACCCTTTGGGGGCATCCGACCGACGTTCAGTCGCTCGCCTTTTCGCCAGATGGCGAACTTCTCGCCAGCGGAAGTTTTGACGGGACCATCCTGCTGTGGGATGTGAGTTCTTACTTGTAAAATGAAACTGCCTGATACAACTGCTACAGGCATCGCACGCATCCAAACAAAACCATTGGCGCGATGGACTAATAAAAAAAGATTACCAACAGCAGCCGAGCAGGAGATTAATTAACTTTCAACTGTGCGAATTTACGAATTCGTGGTATAATCTACGAAGCGTGTGAGTTCTTGTGCAAATGATGAAAGTGAGATTAAAACGAGCTTTGTTTCCTGATAATATCTACTCCTCGTGATAGGAGTTTATGTGAAAGCTGCTCAAATTGTTGCGCCGCGTCAATTTGAAATCGCCGACATAGACGCACCCGACATTTCCTCCGAACCTGAGAAGGGGCAGTGCTTATTAAAGCCCATCTTAGCGCAATCTGCGGTACGGATATGCCGTGTTTTGCCATCGAACACCCGGCGTCCAATTATCCATTTGCACCTGGGCTGTCCATGCATGAGTGCATCGGTGTGATAGCCGCAAGTAAATCGGATCGCTTCAAGGAGGGCGACGCTGTGCTTGCTCTACCGCATGAAATGCGTGGACTCTCTGAATACTTCCTGTCGCATGAAGATTTGACCGTCCCTCTGCCAAAATTCGATCGTGACGATTGCATTTTAATGTCGCAACCGCTCGGCACTGTCATCTGGGCATGCCAGAAGCTAAGCAATCTGCTGCATCAGGATGTTGTAGTTATGGGTCAAGGCCCAATGGGATTGCTCATGGTGCATATGTTGAGTAATCTTGGCGCGAAAATGATTATAGGGACAGATTTGCTCGATTATCGCCTAGCCGTTTCAGAAAGGATGCGTGCCACCCACACAATCAACGCGAGCAAGGAAGATCCGGTTGCCCGTGTTGCGGAGTTGACAGATGGCAGGATGGCGGACCTTGTAGTTGAGGCGGTGGGACACCAGACGGAGACAATCAATCAGTGCCTGAATCTCGTGAAGCAAGGCGGGACAATTCTTGCGTTTGGTGTGCCTGATGATGACATCTACGACTTCCATTTCGGCGACTTTTTCAAGAAAAATGTTCGTTTCATCGCATCCGTTGGACCGGATGTTCAAAAGGATTACCCGCTGGCAATGGACATGATCTCGCAAGGACGAATTGATGTTTCGCCGATCATCACACACCATCTTCCGTTTACTGAAGCACAACGGGCGTTTGAATTGTCGTTATATAAAAAAGATGGTGCAATCAAGATCGCCCTAGAATATGATTAACGCACCCGATATGCAAGGAAGGGAGGAAGAGTCGGTCGGAAGCGGAGAGACAGACCTAAGTTAGTGTTTCTTGTTCCAGCGGTAAAACGATAGTGCCGTTACTGCCGGAAATCTCAATGCGCTTCAAGAACCCGGGGTATACGGCGGTCGCGCCTTCAATGACTCCTAAGGCGCCGTTTTCAAAACGCAGAGCGGTAACGGCAACATCCTCGACCTCAATTCGTTCATGCGCCAATGTACGCGTAAAGGCGCCTGTACAGCTTTGACAGCTCCCATGAAGTATCGGAAGAGATCGGTGGCATGGATGGACTGATTCATTAGTGCACCACCGCCGTCCAGTTTCCACGTGCCTCGCCATCCGCCACTGTCGTAATACGCTTGTGGACGGTACCACTTGATGTAAGCGCCGCCCAAAGTGTAGCGTCCCGAACCGACCAGAATCGATTCTTTTCTTTAACAACTGACTTCCTTCAACAAATCGTGAATTAAAGATTGCACATAAGCGCACGCCGGCTTCATTACAAACTTGAATGATTTAATCGCATCGCTCCAATGTGATTTCCAGAGGTTTTTCAACAATGACATTTTTGCGAGCCTCGGCAGTCGCAACTGCCACGTCCAGATGGACACCGCTAGGCGTACAGACGAGGTCGAGGTCATGGCGCTTGAGCATTTCATGGTAGTCTGAATAGCCATCAACATGATATTCATCTACAAGTCGTCTGACGTTGTCGGAATTTCGGGAACTGACGGCAACCAATGTTCCATGCCGTAGCTCTGTGATTGCTGCGGCGTGGACATCCGCTACCATACCACAGCCGATAATTCCAAACCCATAGGTTTTCATGTTATGACCGCCTCAAGGCAAGTGACTCCCTCTACAGATTATACGGCAGCTTTTTGGAAACTCGACAACGCTTACGAGGAGAACAAAGAGACCCATACGGTCACTCGGGTCTACCGCCATCAAACCCTTCCATCCATTCGACGCCAAGACGATAGTAGAATGATTGGAGGTATGCAGAATCAATTATCATGAAGAACGTAATCATGGCTTTCTGCCTCATTGTGACGATTGGGTTTATCTGGATCTGGCACCATCAAATTCAGTTTAACGATCAGTCGCGCAAAGCGTTTTTTCGCCTGAAGAGCGGCGAATTAAACCAAGCAATTGATGCATATACGAGCGCCATCAAGCATAAAAAATATACCATTTTTTTCTCAAAAGCACCGTCTCTATATAACAACCTTGGTCAAGCCTATCTAGGTAGGGAACAATATGATGCGGCAATCACGGCTTTCAAGCAGGCTCTCGAAATCAAACCGGACGCAGTGGAGGTTTATATCAATCTAGCGACGGCTTACCTGAAGCAGAATTTGCCCCGTCAAGCACTCGAGGCATGTCAGCATGCCATCCAGATTTCCCCTCGTTCCCCCCTCGCCCACTACAACATGGCTTGTGCTTACGCGGTTACTGACGAAACTGAAGTAGCGATTGACTTCCTCAAAAGAGCGCTTGAACTTGACCAGCAAATAAATAAGTTTGCACACGAAGAAAAGGCATTTGATACGCTTCGGTCACATCCTCTGTTTCCAAAATCCAATCCCTAGTCAACAAGCACCTCTACGTCCGTTGAGAGATAATTAAGACTTCTTGTGGAGAACCTAACTCCTTGGGTCGAGGTCGTATTACGCATGCTACTGGAATGGTTCGGTGCAGACCTGTTACTCGTCCGCTGGACCGGCTAAAGCGATAGCACCGCAGTCATGATGCGGAATAAAAAAACATCGACTCACTTTTTTAACTTGCTTCCATATTGACGAGACAAAGCTTCCAACCCAATCTCACCTTTCGCAGCAACAGTTTCAATCTGTCCATCTAGCAGAAAAAGAAAGCGCGTACCGGCAAGGTATCCCAATTCTGTATCGTGGGTTGTGAGGAGAACGCCTTTACCACGCGCGCGCTCTTTCTCAATCAATTTGAGCGCAATCTGTTTCGCTGCAACATCGAGCCCTGAAAACGGTTCATCGAGAAGGAGAATCGCCGCATCATGGATAAGGGCCTTGGCAATCATGAACCGCTGCATCATGCCACGTGAAAAGACCCGGACAGGCTCATGGGCAAAGGATGTGAGTTCAACATCAGCGAGGACATCAGAAATCCGCCCTTCTAAATCATCAATGCCATAAATCCGTCCGAAAAACTTGAGGTTTTCATACGGACTTAATTCGAGATAAGCGAGCGGTTCGTGGAGGACCAGCCCTAACGATTGTCGAACGCGCAGGGGTTCGGCAAGCGCATCTACATTGCCAATCTGGAGGCTGCCAGTGGTGGGTTTGATTAAAGTGGAGAGAATTTTGACGAGTGTTGTTTTGCCCGAGCCGTTCGGACCAAAAATCGCAACAACTTCGTCAGATTGCACGACAAGATTCACACCGTTCAAGATGTTTCGATGACCATAGCATTTCGTGATTTGCGTTGCTTGCAAAAGCATCGTAGGAACATATTCGGATTGGATCAGAATGTGATTCGCCCCATTGAGAAGTGTTAGAGCAAATCACGCATTGCGCGTCGGCGCTCTTCTCCCACTTGTTGCTGATATTCCTCATCGCTTGGTCGTTGCCACGCGGTTGGTACACGTGATGTGTATTGCGCTACCTCACTTTTCCGCTTGAAGACGCGAAAATACTCGAACCGCGTGAGGGTAGGAGGAATATTGCCCGGACAGAGCGCGTGCAAACCGACCTGAACAGGGTCGCCCATGCCGATATGCGTTTTTCCACAGCTTTGCCAGTTAGCTCCATCAGAACTCGCGAATCCAGAGAAGAGATTACCTGTGCGTTCAAGTCGAAGGAAGAGCGCTCGTCCTCGATTATGACTCGCCGACACGCCTATCAATCCCGTACCGCGACCAACGAGGGAGTAAACGCGATTCACATGCCGTTCAAAACGAACGTCTCCTCTGAAAGCGTGGGGTGCGGAGGTTTTCTCTAACCTAACAAAAGCATGCGGTCCCTTCCATACAATGAGGCCCCCGTGCTCTCTCTGCTCAGGGGTAATGCGGATCCGGCACTCAATGGCAAAATCGCCGGACACCTCCATTGATAGACGTGGAGCATCCATGTTGCCGCCATTCCCCGGTGGGCTGCCGTGCCAGAGATCTTGTCCAGGCTGAACATGCATTTCTAGATAGCCCTGGCTCTCTGACCAAGAACCGCCCCCATGAGGATCCTCCCATTTCCATTCGGGGCGCATCTGGTTACCGAAAAATTCATCTTCAAAGACAATCTCTGGAAATTCGCTAGATGAAGACCACCCTTCAATCTTAATTGACGAGATTGTATCTCCGAAGTTCTGAGGCAATACATGGAGATTCGGAACTTCCTTTTTATAATCCTTAGGTTCCATCTGGATGCGTACTTGTGCACCTTCGAAGTTTGTATGCTGAAAGAGTATCACCTCGGCACCGCTAGATGGAAAATCTGGTCCTTTGAAGATGCGAACAGAAGAAACCGCGTCGTGAAGTCCTTGTTCCCAGTGAACAATATCACGCAAAACCGTGATTTTCTGACCTTGGAATTCTACATGCTCATAGCATTCGACAATAAGGGGAATTGTTCCCCATTCGGGACCAACAGTTTCCAATACCGACCCGAAGCTAATTGAGGAGACACTATCTCCGAAGTCGTAAGTCATATCATGCAAATTCGCATAAAACCCCGGTCCAAGAGTGAGCCTTCGTCCTTTGAAGTCGGCGTGTTCATGTAGGATGACTTTATAATTTGGACTTGATGCGAATTTGGGGCCTTTGTAGACTTTTACCGAGGAGATGTTATCTTGAAATCCAATATCTGCTGTTGACCGGACAGGCTCAATTACAAATCCCTCTTTGCCCTGGAAATCATGGTGTTGGAATACCTCAACGACGAGGCGTGGTATAACGACTGGCATTGTGTACCTCGTGAATTAAGATTTCTCGAATTAGATTATTTTAATAGTTGCCATCCGACCGTGATAGAATTTAACTACTACTCCCTATTCTCTCCGAGGGGAGATATTTGTACCTCTCTGTTGTTCACGCTTGATCCGCTTTACTCTTTCCGATTGGGAAGTTAGAAAGCGCCGGTCAGCGAAAGATTGGCTTCGTCTTACAGCTACAATGTGAAACGTTCCAATCGGCGCTTGCATTCTCGGGCAATCTCCCACGGATCCCATTCCCAGTGCCTGGGACTGACAAGCTCACAAGACCATATCCCATCAAACCCTGTGGAGCGGACCGCACCAACCCATTCCTCGATTGGAATCTCACCGTCTCCAGGGAGGAAACCTCTGAGCTCCGCCTCATTCCATGGAGTACCTGCTTTGTGTGCGACTCCATCGCAGAAATGAACCGAGTAAATCATTGCACTATCCAACTTCGCCACCTCATCTGGTGTCGTTTCTTCGCCCGCGTAGAGATGCCAGAAGTCAATTACCATCGCCACGTTATCCCGGCCAGCCTCCTCAATCACCTGTAGACTCTGGGTGAGGGAGTGAATAGGTGCCCAAGCGATGGGCTCAAACTGAAACCTGACTCCGTGTTGCTTCCCAATATCCGCAATATCGGCTATGTTTCTAGCAGTAAGCTTCAATATCTCTTTCCACGGTCTCCCTTCGAGACGACAGAAGGCGACGATTTGAATGGTTGGACATTGGATTATTGCAGCAGATACGCAGAGCCGTTCAACTTCAGCGAGCAGTTGGTTACGCTCCGGACCGTCCACACGATCAATATCCCTCACCGAATTTATCATAACAGGCCGGATACCGTTAGCCTCAAAAATTGGGATTAATTCCTCAGCTTTAAATCCTTGGTCCAGATAACGAAGAAGCTTGCCTACTTCTATTTCCAACGCCTCGTGGTTAGTCTCAAAGGCAATCCGGATATCAGTAATGAGATTGCAGTGCATTATAGACACACCATGCAACGCAAAGATCATTTATTTCTCCAAGATAAATTCGCACCCAAGCCCATAGGTAGCCGAATCATCCATCATCAGCGCCATATTGGGAAAACTGATGATGCGCCAGCCATCGTGTACTGCCTCAATAACAGATTGATATGGCCAATCAGTTCGGTCAGATGGCAGTGGTATCCGCCTCCCATTCGTATAGAGCGACATGCCCAAAACGGGTGATTCAGGTGCTGTACCTGTCGCTTGAATATAAAGAATGTCCTGAACCTTTGGGCGGGCTTCATCCAGCGCATCAATGATTGTCTGCAGGTCATCCGGCATCAAACTGCCTTGCGCCAATTTGTTACGACACTGCTCAAGCTGGTTTCGGATTCGGGTGAGATGCACTGTTGGGACCGCCATGGATTGTCTTAATTGATGATGGGTTGGTCAATATCATCAGGATGGGGACCCTTATAACACCTAACCCATACAATTCGTACATGCTAAGCTAAGTCGGCGGGTAGACCAGGACAGAATCCTTTCGCTTGTGCCGCGGTTGCTGTTGCGGGCCAAGCGAGTCCGCCAATCCACTCGTAGTTATCCAGTTCCCCGCGCAGCCATAGGTACATCCGTGCGGCATCATGGCAGACGCGCGACCAATCACGGCGGGGTTCTGGTGAACCCGTTGCGAAGTCTGCGTTCTCTAATCTGAAAGCCGGATCGATCACCCAGTCGCGCGTCGGCGCGGCGGTACGCCAATAGGTATATTTAATCAGATTTCGAATACCTGCGGCTGTGGCAGTAGAAGCACGGTGCCAGATAGAATAGACGGTGATAAAAATAGAACCGGCTGGTGCAGCAGTCTTGTGAGCGTCAGCGATTGCATCAAGGTGTCTCATAAAATGGGATGGCATGGACAGATAGTGGGAGCCGGGCAACAATTCGGTTGGTCCCATCTCAAGAGGCGTCGCTTGAGGGTAGTAAAACAACTGGAGGTAATTGACCTTCGGCACCTGTTGCGAACCGTCGTCACGATGCCAACCGCCGTTGATCGTTCTAGGGCAATGGACGCGATGGTTGCTGATAGAGAGCGGCAGCCCAAAATCACGACCAAGAAGAGACCTCACAGCACCGGCTGCCGGTGCGTTGCACAATACTTGATCGGCAAACCATGCTTCTTTCAGGTAGCCGTTAGGGATACCTTCAGGATGCGCATCGCAAAACGCTATGACTCGCTTGTTAATCTCATCGGGTACGACTTCCTCCAACATTAGGTAGCCGTACTTACAAAACTCAATAATCTGTTGGTCCGTGAGCGTGGGTTCGCAGTCATAGGTTTTCATCTGATATCCATCATGAGGAGCGATCGTCCCAATACCTAATCCCGGTCAATCCAGTTTACTCCCATTTTTCTAGGATAAATTCGCACCCAAGTCCATAGGTACGTGATTCATCCATCAACAACGCCAAGTTGGGAAATTCAACTATCCGCCAACCATCCCGCATCGCCTCAATCGGGGAGTTATATGGCCAATTGTCTTGATCCGGCGGTTCAGTAATCTGACCATCCACAACCATAGTACAACCGTGGGCGCCTGACCCGACGGAAGTCCCGCCGGTTTGAAGATAGAGCAAATTTTGGCGTTTGGGTTTCGTCTCATCAAGCGCATCAAGAACCGCGCGCAGGTCTGCTTCGGTAAGCCCACCCTGTCCAAGCGCCTCAATGCATTGTTCAATTTGCTGTTTTATCTCTTGCATAAAGCAATTCCTCCAATTTGACTTTTACCTCATCAATACACTCGATTCAGCGAATGTTCAATATAAAATCCCATCAGTATCGCATTAGCCATGAGTTAAAATGAGACCGGACCTCCATGGTCTCAAGCACTTCAGAAGTCTAGATTAGGTTACCATTGTGGCGGTCCAGATGGAAACCCATATGATTTATGAATCTGGCTCGCTTGTGAACCCGAATAGGGCCATGATTGACCACCCATTGTGCGAAATTCGTCCGCTTTGCCGCATAGCCAGTAGAGCTTACGCGCTACGAGCTTGGCAGTCCCATGCCCACCATAGTTCGCCGTGTGCAAGTCAAAGTCTGGCTCGATAATCCAATCCCGCTGGGGTGGCACTGTTCGCCAGTAACTCCACTTCAACATATTACGCATCCCCTCGGCGGTTGACTCACTCTTGCGGTGTAGAATTGAATACATCGTGATGAAAACAGTACCCGCAGAGGAGTCCATCAGGCGTCCTCCGCGCCATTCTATGCCTTGACCTGTAGGGGCTAAATGTGAACCAAGCAATATTTCAGTCGGTCCCATCTCTGGCGTAACGTCCTGCGGATAATAGAACACCTGTAGATAATTTACTTCGGGATCGAATACCGAGTCGCCATCGTGATGCCACCCCTGTGCTGGAGCAGGACACTTGGCTCGATGATTACTCATGAGCACCGGCATACCGACGTTTCTGCCAAGTATTGACCTCACAGCACCTGCTACCTGCGAATGAAGCAGCACATTTTCGAGAAACCAATCCTCAAGCATGATTGTGCTTGGTTCTCCGGTCGGATGTCCGTCTAGGTATGCATATGTTTGCTGATTAATTTTGTCTGGAACGACACCTTCCAGCACGATGGCGCCGTGCTTACAGAACTCTAACACCTGAGTGTCCGTCAGTGTAGGATTACAATCAAAAGTTCTGCTCTCTTTATCTAGCTTCATTGTGGACTTACCTCCAATTCTCTATGATAAACTCATACCTAAGGTTCTCGGGGACGCCATTCATCTGTCAGCCTCACGCCCTAATTTGTCCCTTTGTTGGGTATTGGGCTTATCGGAAATCTGTAGAACCCTTGGGGCGGATATATCTGTGCCCCGGGTCGAGGCGGCGGGTAACCCATGGGCCAATCTGCACCGCCCAACAAATCCTGGAGTATACTCATATCCCCACACAACCAGCAAAACATCGCCGCGGCGTCATACCAATCTCGGAATTGCTGCCGGGGGATGCCGCCGAAGCTATATTGAGCCATAGCGAAATCAAAGTCCGGTTCGGCGATCCAATCCCGCTGGGGTGGCACCGTTCGCCAGTAGCAGTATTTCAACATATTGCGGAGGCCATGCGCAGTGGACTCAGAACGACGATGCCAGATGGGGTAAGCTGTTATGAAAATAGTACCAGCTGGTGAAGCCGTGCGAAGTCCCGATCGAATGTTGCCGTAGTGTTCCATCCAACTCTGCAAGCAAAAGAGGAAATGGGAGCCTGGTACAATCTCCGTAGGACCAAGCTCTACAGGGGTATCCTGTGGGTAATAAAATACCTGCAAATGATTTGTTTCCGAGCCATAGCGTGAACCGCCATCCCGGTGCCAGCCCTGCGCCGGTGCCGGACATTGCATCCGATGATTAGCCACTCCGACCGGAAAACCAAAGTCCTCGCCTAGAAGCGACCGTACTGCACCTGCCGCCTGCGGATTGAGAAGCACGTTCTCAATGAACCAATCCTCCTGTCGAAGAGGTTCCTGTCCATGCTTTTCAATGAATTCAGAAACTCTCCGGTTGATTTCGTTCGGAACGACACCTTCGTACACCAGGTAACCCTGTTTGCAAAATTCGACAACTTGTGTGTCATTCAGTGTAGGTTCACAGTTAGCTGTTTGTAATTTCTTCTTCCCAATTTTCACCTGCTGCATTACTAGCATTCTCCATTTCAAACGGGAAAAATTCTCACGCAACTCAAATGCGGTATTATACTATATATTGAGTCATACTGCAACCAATAAGAAGGACAATGCCTGAGATTCCCCTAACCTCAGGTATTGTGTAAAATTTTATCGGTCATGTCCTTTCTACACATCACCGGTAAATTTGCCATCATAAGCGAGAGCAATCCCAACGAATAGGAGGCATTCAGTTGCACAACGGCTCACATCTACTTCAATTCAAGATTGCCTTCACCAACTAGTGCCTCAAAAAAGAACACTTTCCAGCGTACGTTTTCAGGATTGACTGACAGCGAAAGGTAGAGCGGATACGTATAAAGCTCTCCAGCCCGTATGGATTTCATAGGCGTCCTATGCGTAATCACGGATTTTAGCACCGATTCTCCATCTGTTACGGCGATTAGTGGCGCGACCACACCAATCGAATCGTCTGGAACAGCGATGATATCCCAATACCTTGAATGTACGGGATTCGGCATTACTGCAAAACGAAATTCCACGTTTTCTCCTCGCCTGGTACTATATGCGTAAGATGATGTCTTTCCATTTGAGGAGTAGGATTCCGGTTGCACACTGGGAACAAGAATAACCTGTTCGACGGTCGTTCCAAAATTTTGGATGGTGAGTTGTGCCTTCCCATCCCGGGTCAACGGCATGTGACGGACAGTTATTGGTAGAGAGGCTTGTAGTTCAATCACCCGTATATCGTAAGGGTGTTTTCCATCGGTCTCAAAGGCGATATTCAACGCCCCCTCTCCACCGGTGGCTGACAGGCCGATATAATCTGCCTCATAGACATCAAGCCTGTTACCTGTAACGGCAATCGGGTGCGACTGATGGTTTCGGTGGAGCCGTAGATTAAGACGCTCGTTTCTATAGCCATACTGTCCTTTTGCAAATTGGGAGTCATCCAAGAAGTTTGCTACCTTCCAATCGGCAAAGATGGTCGAGAAAGTCTTTGTCACGCCACGTGAGTGCAATGCATTGTTGATTCCGGTAATTCCATTTCCACGGTGCTTTATAACCGCCGCGATTGTTTCTGGACCACCATAATGTTCGTGGAGATACAGCATCCATATATACGCCGCGCCATAATGCGATAATTGGCTCCGGGTCCCATGCGGCCAATTGACCAATGATACCCTTGCATTTCGTTCAAAGGGTGTGACATGGTCTTCAGCGCTGAATCCACATATAAACATGGCATAATCAGAACACCCTTCATTGACCCAAATCAATTCGTCTTTATCGTGCCGCCAGTGGATAAGATGCTGAAACTCATGAGCTAATACTCCCAACCCCTTCTCACCTCCAGCATCTAGGGGATGGGTGTCAATGTAAATCATATCGCGCTCATTGCTATGCACCAGTGTGCCGAATTCTGGATGTTGAAGCACCCCTTGCTGCTGATCGACTGGGCTAAAAAATCCCCCGATAAATCCACCGCTGACTGTCACGAGATCCCGAATGTCTAGTAGGAGTATATAGATTCTTTTCTCACCATCAATGTTGGGGGGATTGCCAAATAGTTCAGTTTCAATTTGATAGATGCCTCGCGTTCGATCAGCCGGTGTCGCATCGTCAAACGCATGCCGGACAGCCTCAACCGTTGCTGCATTGACAGTGTGTTTCCACTGTGAATCTTCGACGAAGATATAGCAGAATTTCCCAACTTTTTGCAATGTAGTATGAACGATATATTGTTCATGCTTTCTAAAATCAATTGAGAAGAAAGACTGGCGGTTGCCTACTTCCATTTGAGGTGCACGCGGTTGGGCAGGCGCCGAAGGATGCAATGTTCGGTTAAACCTGAATCCTTCTCCCTCAAAAAAAAAGGGAGTGCCATCAATCCAGCCATAAGCCATTGACACTCCCAATACCACGAAGATAATCGTTATATGTCGTAATGGGCAACGCGCAGAACGAGAAACGTAAAATCGGATTGGACTGCCTGTCATTCTTCTCCTCCTCTTTTTATTCCACTAGTCCTTCCATCCTGACCTAGTAGTTTCTTCTACGCCTACCTTTCTTCACTCCCGCCATTACCCCGTTTTCTCAGCTTTTCTTGTATTTCCACATTATCTGGTTCAAGTTGAATGGCTTTCTGCCAAGCTGCGATTGCTTTCTCTTTGTACCCGACCTTCAGATAGACCTCTCCAAGATGATCCTGAATTTCAACACTGTTGGGAATGTAGTGAACAGCCTTTTCAAGATTCTCTAGGGCGGCGGTCAGTTTCCCTAGCTTGAAATACACCCAACCCAGACTATCAAGGTAAGCTCCATTTTCCGGCGATTTCTCCAGCGCTTTCTTGATAAGTTTGACAGCTTCGTCCAGGTTGATGCTATTTTCAGCAAAGAGATAACCAAGCGCATTATATCCTTCATCACGCTCGGGAGCCAGTGCAATCGCTTTTCTGAGATAGTATTCTGCTTTCTCAAAGTTCCCTAGTGTCTGATAAGCAAGTCCAATCCAATAGTTCGCGTCTACATTGTCCGAATCTTCATCTAAAACCCCTTGCAAAACCTCCATTGCTTTTTCTTCTTTGCACAAGTACGTATAGAGACTTCCAAGACGCGTACGAAAAACCCTCAGCCCGTAATCGTACTTATCTCGCTCGCTTGGATTAAGCCGGCGGAGTTCTGTATAAGCATTGATGGCTTTTTGGAGATTTTCTTCCGCAACTTCCGCGATGTTAGTTAATCCAGACTGATTCCAAATTAGATTTTCAAGTTTATCATATTCTTTGACATATAATGTTCCCAATTCACGATACACCTGCGGCATATTTCGATCGATTCTGACCGCCCGCTCGTAAGCAGCAATCGCTTCTTGATTGTTCCCCAATTGAACGTAGGCATCTCCGAGCCTCTCATAGTATATAGGCTGATAAGATTCGATACGCGTGAGTTCTTTGAAAGCGTGCACTGCTGATTTGTAATCCTGTCGCTTGTATGCATGTCGACCAAGATAGTGATATGAGTCCACGAGGCACCTAACAATTCCTCCCCCAATCTGAACCGTAGTATGATTGGAATTGAGTTCAATCACTTTCTCGAATTTTGCAATAGCATCGTCCAAATTTCCAGTGTTGTTATGATGTCGCATCAGGAGAATATGACCCAACAGAAAGTGAGGAGCTGGCATCTGTGGATTAATTGCAATCGCTCTATGACATTCTTGTTCCGCTGTTCTGATGTTTTGCAAATCTATACAGAGGCTTGCAAATTGAGTATGGACAAACGCTGAAGGCTCATATTCACGCAATACCTGCTTATATGCTCTTTTTACATCGGACTGTCGTTTTTCAATCCTTGAGTAAGTCGACCGTAGGTAAGCTGCCCAAGCTAGTTGAGAATAAACATGCGTTGCCTGTTCATACTCGCGGTTTAACGGCCGATCAATCACAGGAGAATTGTCATCTCCTATCATGTTCGCCTGGGTGAAGGAAACTACTAAGACAACTAAAATGATGTAATGCGTAATACGTGAAACGTAAAACATGAGAAGAGATGAAGTCAATCTTTCCATTTCTTGCCTATTACTTCTTTTCCCTCATTCTTGGGCATCGCTATCATTTCCGGAAATTTTTCCAACATCAACGACAATCTCATCCGGACGCAAAGCCATCAGACGAACCCCTTGGGTGTTTCTTCCAATTTTCCGGATGTCGCTTACAGGGATACGGGTTACCATACCATTTGAACTTATGAAAATTAGTTCATCATCATCCGAAACCATTTTAACGGCAACAACGGCGCCGTTACGCGTGCTTGTTTTAATAGCAATCACTCCCTTTCCGGCACGCGCTTGCAAGCGGTATGCTTCCAAGGAAGTTCGTTTCCCATAGCCGTTTCCCGTAACAACAAGCAGGGTTGGCCCCTCATTAGTAGCAGAAACCATTCCGACGACAACATCAGCATCGGCTAAACGAATTCCCCGCACCCCGGCCGCTGTTCGCCCCATACCGCGGACCTCAACTTCATTAAAACGAATGGATAGTCCGGCTTTGGTCACAAGGACAATGTAGTGGTCTCCTTCGGTTAACTGCGCCTCAATCAACTTGTCTCCCTCATCAAGATTAATGGCGATAATTCCAGCAGAATATGGCCTGCTAAAAACATTAAGGCTGCATTTTTTTACAATCCCGTTTTGAGTCGCCATGAAGACAAACCGATTTTCGTCAAATTCCCGCACCGAGACAAATGCAGTAATTTTTTCATCATTCTCCACCCGAATAAGGTTGACAATTGCTCGACCAACTGACGTCCGGCTGCACTCAGGAATCTCAAAAACTTTGAGCCAATAGCACTTTCCACAATCCGTAAAGAATAGGATATACTGGTGGGCAGAGACAACAAATATATGTTCGACGAAATCGCCTTCTTTTGTCCCCATCCCTATAACCCCGACGCCACCTCGATGCTGACGCCGGTAGACTGAGATTGGCATCCGCTTGATGTAGCCGGTATGCGAGATGACCACAACCATCTCTTCATCCGCAATCAAATCCTCAATATTGAACTCTTTGATAGCATCAACGATTTGAGTTCGCCGTTCGTCACCGTATTTGGATTTTAATTCCAATAGTTCTTTCTTGATAATGTCTGTAATCAGCATCTCACTTTCGAGAATAGCTTTTAGTTCTTCAACCTTTTCGAGGAGATCGGCGTATTCGTTATTAATTTTCTGTCGCTCCAAGCCGGTCAACTGACGTAATGTCATTCCCAAAATCTCGTTTGCTTGTATTTCCGACAGTGAATAATTTCTTATTAGTTCATCCCTCGCCTCTTGCGGATTATCCGCTGATTGAACAATCTCGATCACCTCTTCAATTTGATTTAAGGCGATACGATATCCCTCCAGAATGTGCGCTCGTCTTTCACATTGATCCAGATCGAACTGAGTTCGACGGCGGAGAACTTCTCTGCGGTGTTCGAGATATGCCTTAAGTATCTCTTTGAGAGGTAACACTTTCGGAATTCCACTGACCAAGCACAACATGATTGCGCTGAAGTTGCATTGCATCTGGGAGTGTTTGTATAACTGATTCAAGATGACCTGTGCAATTTCGCCCCGCTTAAGTTCAACAATAACACGAATATCCCGATCTGATTCATCACGAATGTCCGTAATCCCAGTGATTGTTTTACTTACGACGAGTTCATACATCTTCTCAAGCAACTGATTTTTTTTAATTTGGTATGGAATTTCTGTAATGACGATCTGTTCCCTTCCTCCTGTCATCCGCTCAATCACAACTTTTGCTCGAACTGTAATGATGCCCTTGCCAGCTACATACGTTTCACGAATACCTTTTTGCCCAACAATCAAACCCGCTGTCGGAAAATCGGGACCCGGAATACATTTCATCAGTTCTTCAACCGTGGCGTCCGGATTTTCAAGGATTAAAATTAATCCATTGACAATCTCGTTTAAATTATGGGGCGGGATACGGGTGAGATATCCGACGCCGATTCCGGTGGTACCGTTGATAATCAAGTTAGGCAAACATGCTGGAAGCACTGTTGGCTCGGTCGTCGACTCTTTGTAGTTTGGCTGAAAATCTACGGTATTCTTATGAACATCTGCCAGCATCTCATCCGCAATTGGCATTAAGCGGCATTCTGTGTAACGCATGGCACCAGCGGGATCGTCGTCAATCGATCCAAAGTTCCCCTGTCCGTCAATTAAGGGATAGCGGATCGCAAAATCTTGCACCATCCCCACCAAAGTGTCGTAAATCGGCCCATCTCCGTGCGGATGAAAATTTTTCATCACCTCACCAACAACTGCTGCGCACTTATCATAAGGACGATTAGCCGTCAGGTTTATCTCACCCATAGCATAAATGATGCGCCGCGTGCTCGGTTTCATCCCATCTCTCACATCAGGAATCGCCCGGTTCGTATTGACGCTCATTGCATAGGTCAGGTAGGACTCCTTTAACTCTTCTTCGATGTATCTCGTTACGATGTTCTGGTTTTCTCTGCCCGATGTTAGCACGTTCTATTCCACTTCCGTTGTATTTGACTTATTAGGAAATGCAGCTACTGAGGTTAATTCCTTATCTACAATCAAGTTCCATGCCTTACGCCCCGTATAAATCGAGGTTGACGTGATTCCCATATTTTTCGATGAATTCGCGGCGTGGGGCAACATCATCGCCCATGAGCAATGTAAACACCCGATCCGCCTCAACTGCATCTTCCAGTTTCACCTGAAGTAATACCCGTGAACTAGGATTCATCGTGGTATCTCGAAGTTGCTCAGCGTTCATTTCAGCAAGTCCTTTGTAGCGCGTGATGGCTATACCTCGCCGACCGATATCCAGAATTTCCTGCAACATTTCCAACACATTGTCAGCCTGTCGAGGTTGTCGATCTCCATCTTGAATAGTAAAAATAGGGTTTTCTTCGTTTCCGTTACTACTCGTATCAATGAAGTCATGCGGAAAAATGTCATATTTTCTTAACTGCTCAATGAACGTATCCAGATTCCGAATGTCATTCATATCCGACACATCCTGGATTACCGACTCGGTTGTTACATCAAGATCGGTAAGCTCGGAGTGCGATTGAGTATTCCGTTCAATAAGATTATCGATTTCTTCATCCTCAAAGCGGTAGAAATTCCCCTGATCTGTTTGGATTAAAAACAAAGGCACTTTTTCTTGACCGCGGAAATGCTGATCGAATACCCGATCCGTATCAATGCCTTTGCGCTGTAATTCATCTAACGCCCCCTTTATACCTCGAATCGCCTCAACAATTGTACGGTATTGCAGGGGCGTGTACGATTCGTTACGTCGAATGTTAATCAACTCTGTGTTCTGAATTGAGTTCTCCAAGAGATAATCGTTCATTTCCTCGTCGCTCTGTAGGAACTGGGAGCGACGCCCCCTACGGATTTGATACAGCGGCGGTTGAGCAATGTATAGATATCCATCCCTAACCAACTGGGGCATTTGGCGGAAAAAGAAAGTTAACAGCAGAGTGCGAATGTGCGCACCATCAACATCAGCATCTGCCATAATTATTACTTTATGATATCGTAGTTTATCAATCGAAAAGTCATCCTGTCCGATTCCCGTCCCCAACATGGTCACAATGTCTATGATTTGGTCATTTTTAAGAATCTTATCTAAGCGCGCCTTGGCGACGTTGATACCCTTCCCCTTTAACGGCAGAATTGCTTGAATACGCCGGTCACGACCTTGCTTTGCCGTTCCACCCGCTGAATCTCCTTCAACGAGAAATGCTTCGCAAAGTGCGGGGTCTCGTTCGGAACAATCAGCGAGTTTTCCGGGCATTGATGCAGAGTCTAGAATACCTTTTCTCCGGATGACTTCCCGAGCCCTTCGCGCCGCGTCCCGCGCCTGTGCCGCTTGTATACTTTTTTGGATTACCTTTTTCGAAACCGTCGGATTTTCCTCAAGATAGCTCTTCAACTTATCGTTAACGAGCATCTGCACAATTCCTTCGACTTCCGTATTTCCCAGTTTTTGTTTTGTCTGTCCTTCAAACTGTGCGTCAGGCACTTTGATACTTATTACTCCCGTCAATCCTTCACGAATATCTTCGCCTGATAGCGAAATCTTAACGTTCTTCAAAAGGTCGTTCTCTTTCGCATAGGCGTTAAAGGTGCGCGTCAACGCGCTTTTAAACCCGCTTTCATGAAATCCACCTTCGGAAGTCCGGATGTTATTGGCGTATGAGAAAATATTCTCAGAATAGGAAGTGTTGAACTGCAACGCAATTTCGACATAAACCTCGTCCTTAATACCTTCAATATAAATAGGGGAGGCATGAAGTACATCTTTGTTCTGGTTAAGATACTTTACAAACGACGAAATTCCGCCATCGTATTGAAATGTACGAACTTCTCTCTCCTTACCTTCCTCAGTGAGCCGCTCATCTTTGAAGATAATTTTAATCCCCCTATTTAAGAAGGACAATTCGCGTAGATGTTCTGCTAAGAAATCATACGAGAAGCTAATAGTTTCAAAAATTTCCGCATCCGGCATAAAGGTCGTTGTCGTTCCCGTTTTATTACTCACCCCCGAAACTTCTACATCTGTCACCGGGATACCACGCTCATACTTCTGCTGGTAGACCTTCCCACCTTGCTTGACCTGGACGCGGAACCACTCTGATAAAGCATTCACAATGGAAGCACCAACACCATGCAAACCTCCAGCCGTTTTATATCCTGCATTTGCGCGTCCGTCAAATTTCCCACCTGCATGTAGCGTCGTATGTACAACTTCTAGTGCCGAAACCCCACTGACATGTTGATCCACTGGGATGCCACGTCCCTCATCACGTACCGTTGCACTTCCATCAACGTGTATGATAACTTCTATATTTAATCCAAACCCTGCAGTGATTTCGTCGATTGAATTATCAACTAATTCCTTGATAAGGTGATTTAGCCCTGATGGACCGGTAGTACCAATGTACATGCTCGGGCGTATGCGAACCGCCTCCAAACCTTCAAGTATTTGTATATCCTTTGCTGTATAAGAAGAAACCGTCATACTGTGTTTTGCTCCTATTTTTCAGTCGATATCTATTTATGATTCGGGAAGGAAATTGATAATTCGAGAAGAATACAGCTTCACTTTCTGATTCTAAGCAGATAAACTCTGTCACTATGAGAAAACGTGGCCGCGTTCAACAGAATCAGTATTGTGATTAGATTGATTCCGGGAGGAGATGAAATCGGAGTGCGATGGGGCATCATCAATTAAAGTGCGTTGGCTCTGTTTGATAAAAACACGTTTTAAGCATGCTTTCAACTCTAGATCTTTTACTTTAGCAACCGTTTTATCAATTCGTTCGAAAATTTGAGGGGAAAGTTCAACCTTTTCTAATCCATTTAGACGCTTGGAAAGCGGACGAGGTTGCATCTTTCGGGGAGTAGAATTGATCGGCTTCACAAATAACTGCAAATCTCCTACAACAGTTTGCCCAACAGTGTTGTTAATTTTTTCGATGACATGCTGTTTAAGCAACAATAGCTCCGTTACCAAAACGGAATTTACCGTATAAACCGTTAGCTTCCCGTTAATCAGCGATATAGGTCGGGTATTGCGCGCAACAGGTTCTCCAACAGCACTAGCCCACGCAGCAAGTGCTTTTGCCTCAAGGATTTTCCGATCGAAACCATGCTCGCACAGTATGTATGAAAGGATTTGTTCAATTTTATGGGTGCCGTCTGATAACTTGTCCATTTTGTACCGTTAAAACGCAGCAATCTTCGAGTGATTCGGTCCAATCCTCCCGGCGGGTCGAAGTGATAAACGTTTGTGAATTTAACCGTTGTAGCAAACCGAATAGAAATGTTGATCGCATCTCATCGAGTTCCGATAGAACATCATCTAATAGCACAATCGGCGATTTATTTGTTAATCCATGTATCAACTCTAACTCCCCCAATTTTAGAGCCAACACAATAGTCCGCTGTTGCCCCTGTGAACAGAATGATTTAGCCTCCTGACGTTGGAGGTAGTCGCCTTGTCCTGTTTCTAATATCAGTTGCAAATCATCTCGATGGGGGCCTACTGAAGTTGTCCCACGTAGAATATCGTACGATCTAGAACAAGTTAACGCTTTTAAATATTCGTCGACAGCTTCCAGTCGGCTAACAGAACATATACCTTTAAGAACCTGAGGAGGGTGGTATTCCAAGTTGAGTGTTTCACTCCCACCAGTCAATTCGGCATGCTTTACTTGTGCATACGTTTTCAACCGATTAAGAATTTTTTTTCGAGTTTGGATAATAGCAATGCCATCTTCAATGAGTAACATATCCCAAGGCTCCAAAAGGTCATCCCGCGCTTGTTTTGCCCGAATTTGCTTCAGGAGTTCATTACGTTGCTTGAGCGAAAACTGGTAATTTTGCAAATGGTTTAAGTAAGCCGGACTGAGTTGAGAAATCATAATATCAATAAAACGCCGGCGTTCGGATGGCGCTCCCTTCACTAGAGTTAGCGATTCGGGTGAAAAGAAAACGACATTGAACCGTCCAATCCACTGGGAAAGCTTCCGCTGAAGATCGCCATTGAGCTTAAACCGCTTTTTGCCATTCGATTCGTTCGAGACTTCCAGAGTCATGGCAAGCGAGTCGAGATCTTGACTACCGGGCTTAGACAACGCAGAATAGCAATTGTCAGGGTGAGCAGATGGCTGGTATTCTTCAAAATAACTGGATTGAATCATCGAGTTGGCTAGGGGGAATTCGTGAAGTAAATTAGAGTACGTCGTGGTGGGTTGGGTTTGCGTAGCCGCATCGAAGTTCGCGGTAATCATGCCCTTAAGATAAAACCAGTTTTCGTTATGTCGAATAAGCTCATCATCTGGATAAGTCCGATGGGATTTAGCCGTACTAAGAAAGTAAATCGCTTCCAACAGACTAGTTTTTCCCTGTGCATTTCCGCCGATAATCAGATTACCCCTATTTGGAAAATCAATCTCGCAATCTACATAATTACGGAAGTTACGCAACACAAGGTGATTTAATCGCATCATTATTTTATGAGGAGCTATGTATCAGAATTTAGGATTAGGGTTCAAGCCGCATAGGCATAATCAAACCGAGATGATTATCTTCTCCTACAGGTTTTAAAACGACTGCACTCATCGAATCCTTGAATTCCATAGCCACCTCCTCGGTTTGAATATGCCTTAATACATCCATGAGAAAACGCGCATCAAATGCGATTTCGATTTCGCCATTGCTGCTTTTGAGCTCTATAGTCTCGTAAGCTTCTCCGAATTCCGGTGTTTTTGCGGAGATTTTAACCGCGTTTTCATGAATGTCCAAGCGGATGGAGTAATTCTTGGGGTTTGCGAACAGAGCGACACGCCTCAGAGCACTGATAAACAACTCTACGTCAAGAACAACTTGACCGTCGTTATTTTTCGGAATAATCTGATCGTATTTAGGATATTCTCCTTCCACCAATCGAGAAGTAAGTGTTGCAACATCATCCGCGAAAATAATCTGATTTTCCCGCAAACAGAGCCGAATTTCCTGCGATTCAGCAAATGTTTTAGCAATCTCCCGGACAGCCTTGAGTGGAACGATGACGCCCATCGGTTCCTGCGGTGTTGGTGTTAACGGGTCACTTGAAGCCATAGCTAGACGTCGCCCGTCTGTCGCAACCATCTGAGTTATTTCCGGCGTTAAATGAAAGTAAATCCCGTTAAGAAAATATCGCGTTTCCTCAGTTGAAGCTGCAAACTCCGTTTTGTAAATCATTGATCGTAGAACTTCCCCTTCAACTGTGAAGAAATCGTCCTGAATTGTAGGAAGTTTAGGAAATTCGTCATCGGGTAGCCCGATCATTTTGTAAGTACCTTGGGCACAAACAATTTCAATGCGATCGTTTGCTGTTGTCGTAAGCTTTATTTCTGCAGGTGGAAGTTCGCGGGCGATTTCAGCAAGTTTTCTAGCGGAAAGAGTAATTGATCCTTCGTCGGAGATTGTACCCGGAACAATCATCCGAATTCCGACTTCCAGATCCGTCGATGCAATTTCGATTTTACCGTTAGCTGCACGGATTAAGGCATTCGATAAAATTGGGAGCGTATTTCTTCCAGCGGCTACACCTTGTAATACCTGTATCGCTTTTAGCAAATTTTCCTTTTCAAACAATAACTCCATCTTCACCCCTCCTTTAGTAAAATGTTATCGTAGCTTATAATTTTTGTTTATCTTTAGATTTACATGAAACTGCCTTACGCTATATTCTTAGTACTTCTTTTAATTATATATATATTTGAATAGTAGTAGTAGGTACTGTGGACATGTGAATAACTGTTGAAAACCTAGTTGTTGATTGACAAATAATGTAATGTAAAAATTGTGTAAAAGTAATGAGTTATCCACAAATTTTGCACTATGCTTAATGTATCCACACTCATCCACCAATTATCCACAACCTTATCCACAACCTTATCCACAACCTATCCACATAATTTTTTGTGCTATGATTTACTATTATTTTAACCCAAGTGCTAAATATTGTAATTGCCTAAGCGCAGGTTTCTGATGCAGAGGCTATGACTACTGCGTTCGCCATCGAAATTCTTGCCGCCGCGGTTATGGAGACCAAGAATACAATACCACGATGCAATCGAAGTGTTGTATCAGGTTTACGGTCTGAACAAACAGTGAGTTCGCTCGTAGGCTATTTTATATCAGCTATTAAAATATTAATGATCTGATTGAGTTTTTGATCGCTCGGTATCCTTTGTTCAATCTGTTTGTACGCATGTAGTACGGTGGTGTGATCTCGCTTGTTGAAAGCACGCGCAATTTCTGTCAAGGATAGATTTGTCAGTTCTCTACAGAGGTACATTGAGATTTGCCGCGGGCGGACTATAACCTTGGTTCGCGTGCTAGATTTGAGATCAGAGACTTTCAGTTCAAAATAGTTTGCGACCGCTTTTTGTATATCATCGGCTGTGACAGCTTTAGGGGAAGGTATAGGTGGCTGTGTGGTGAGCGGACTTAACACTCGTGCGGCAAACTCAACAGTTAATTCTTCGTCAAAGACACTGCTCTCTGTAACGAGGCGTATGAGCGTGCCTTCAAGCTCACGGATGTTCGTTTGAACTATCTCAGCAATATGGCTTAAAACACTATCATGAATATTTTCAAAGCTGTGATCTTCGCACTTCTGGCGGAGAATAGCCACTCGCGATTCAAATTCCGGTGGACCAATGTCTGCTACCATTCCCCACTCAAAGCGAGATCGAAGTCTCTCCTCTACAGTTTCAAGATTTTTGGGTGGGCGATCGCTGGTCATAACGATGTGATTCGAGTTTCGATGTAATTCATTGAAAGTGTGGAAGAATTCCTCCTGTGTCCCTTCTTTACGTTGTAGAAACTGGATATCGTCAATCAAAAGTACATCTGCTGTACGATATTTATTCCGAAAATCCTGCGTAGTTGTCCGCGCGTTAGTTGTCCGCGCCTTAATGGAATCAATGAATTCATTCATAAAAGTTTCGGAGGTTACATAAAGCACTTTGAGGTGCGAATGATGTTCTTGGATATGATTACCCACCGCGTGTAGTAGATGGGTTTTACCCAACCCGACTCCGCCATAGATGAATAGTGGATTGTATATCTTACCGGGATTTTCGGCGCCAGCAAGTGCAGCAGCATGGCTCAAGCGGTTACTGGTTCCTACAACAAAGCGATCGAAAGTATACTTGGGGTTTAGGCTGTTTTCTGTAGGGGGCAACACAGCTTCTGGAGGACCAGCAGGTGGCTTGACATCAGGCTGAACAACGGTAATGTTGAGCCTACATCCTATACGTACGCGCTTTTCTAAGAAATCGTTAATCGCTGGTAAAAATCGATCTTCAATCTGCTCCAGTGTGTACAGAGCTGGTACTGAAACAGTAAACTGACTTTCCGTAAGCGTGATAGGTTTGGTCTGTTTGAGAAAAATATTTTCACGGGCAGCATCACCGAGTTCTAATAGTATCTCCAACCAGATTTCATTAGGGCTGTGCCGCATAATGGTATTCCTAAATCGGTTAGTGCGGGGAGTTTACCACAGACTACCTTGGGAATATCTTTAAACAATACTAAGCAGAGGCAACAAGCATCAAAAAGCTAATGCAAAGGGCTAAATTCATATTAGGGGTAACTATAGCTGTGGCGAATTTGGAGGGCCAATTAGCAGAGGAGTTTTATATCCACAAGTTATTCACAACTTATCCACAAAATTTATACGACTTAGTAACGCAGTGGCAAACATACTTTGAATGACATGTGAATGGTACAAATGTCTGAATAGCTGATGTACGAACCATAACTTTATATTTTTCTTTCTGATCGTCTTCAATACACCTATTGGTAAAGAAACGCTCGAAGAGAATCTGAACTTAGCACAACCTATCCACAAAATCCTCACTCCGTCCGCATAAAACCAGTAAAATTTAATGAAATTAAGATTCTAGTATATCATGAAACGCAACTTTGCGCAAGTTGAAAATCCAATCTATTGTAGGCAAATAAGCTTGACAAATTCCGATCGGATAGACTATTATTCCTTCTGTTTTTTGTAGATTATTCTTGGAAGGAGTAAGTTATTGAAACGTACATATCAACCTCACCGTCGCAAACGTAAAAATCAATTCGGGTTCCGTAAACGGATGTCTAGTCGGTATGGGCAAAAGGTTTTGTCTCGACGACGTGCGAAAGGACGAAAAGTCCTAAGTGCCTAGAATACATAATCTGAATTTTGCTTGACAATGATACTGCCGCCTGGAAAGCTCAGAATAGATTTCTTGCAGCAAATTCTGCCTCAATCTCAAAACGAAGCCCGCGTTATTGTTGGACCAGCGATCGGGGAGGACGCTACAGTTATCGACTTTGGAGAAACTTGTCTTGTTGCAAAGACAGATCCGATTACCTTTGCAACCGAAGAGATTGGTTGGTACCTTGTCTGCGTGAATAGCAACGACATCGAAACGATGGGAGCAATTCCAATATGGTTGTTAGTGACCATTCTCCTGCCAGAAAACCACACGACCGAGGATTTAGTTCGTACGATGATGCGGCAAATCACTGCCGCGGGAAGCAGATCTATCTGATCGATTTTCTCCTGCTTTCCTCAGCCGGGCAAGACGTTATTTAACAGTTCCCGGTATATCAGTCTTGAAAGAAGCTTTAATTGCTGCCGGCATGAGGGGCGTTCATGCGATGCACGATCCAACTGAAGGCGGTGTGGCGACTGCAATTCACGAGTTAGCACATGCAGCGAAGCTTGGCGCAGTCCTTTGGGAGCAGAAATTGCTCATCTCGGAAGAGACTAAACAACTGTGTGAGGAATTTCACCTGAATCCGTTGGGGGTTATCTCTTCGGGAGCATTACTCATCGCAGCGGCGCCAACGAAAACCAGCGAGATTCTGTTTGCTCTATCTGAACAAAATATCCCCTGTGAGATTATTGGTGAATTATTGGATCCGGATAGCGGACTCTGGCTTGAGTCGAACGGACAACGCCGACCGCTGCCCATTTTTGAAACTGACGAGATTACTAAAATTTTTTAGATTTTCCTTAGTGAAAGGGTATAAATCATCTTCCCAAAGGACACGAAGTTGACTAAAGCGCAGCTGTACACAGAGGCCCGGGTTGGACTTTCAGGAGTGAAATAAATGCCAAGAGAGTTCGACGTCCCAATTTTCTACCGCAGCTCCATCATTTCCGTCGTCAAGAAGACGCGCCGGATGGCTGATCCGCGCAAGCGAGATCTCTCACCATCGGTGTTGGACTTTGGCCCGGTTCGTTTCAAAATTTCCCGACACTTTGGGTTCTGCTATGGGGTTGAAAACGCTATCGAGATTGCCTATCGAGCGCTTGAAGAAAATCCGCGCAATCGGGTCTTTCTACTGTCGGAAATGATTCATAATCCCAATGTGAATGCGAATTTGCGTCAGCGCGGCGTACAGTTCCTCTGCGACACCGCCGGAAATCAGCTCATTCCGTTCGATACATTGACGCCGAATGATATTGTCATTGTGCCCGCGTTTGGAACTACGCTGGAAGTACAGGCTGAACTTGACCGACACGGCATCAATCCGTATGCGTACAATACGACCTGTCCTTTTGTTGAGAAGGTGTGGAAAAAAAGCCGTGAGATTGGTCTACAAGATTACACGGTTGTTGTCCATGGAAAGCGTTACCACGAGGAAACGCGCGCAACATTTTCTCATGCAAGAACGGAAGCGCCTGTAGTCGTGGTACGCGATTTAGAAGAAACGAAAAACCTCGCAATGGTGATACGAGGAGAAGCCTCCAGAGCATTTTTCTTTGCGTATTTCGAAGACCGTTACTCTGATGGCTTCGATCCGAATCTTCATCTACAGCGTATAGGCGTGGTTAATCAAACTACGATGCTTGCTACCGAGACGCAGGCGATTGCAAATTTGCTTCGAGGGGCGATGATGGATCGGTATGGCGAGGAACATATTGACGAACACTTTGCTGACGCGAAGGACACGCTTTGCTACGCGACGAAAGAAAATCAGGATGCAACTATTGCTCTAATCGAAGACGGTGGTGACTTAGCCGTAATTGTAGGGGGGTACAATTCCTCCAATACTAGTCACCTTGTCGAACTGTGTGAACAAAAAATGCCGACTTATTTCATCTGCGATGCTGACGAGATGACCTCGCCAACACGCATTCGTCACTTAGCTATCGACGCCAAAGTCGTGCGTGAAACGGCAAATTGGCTTCTGATGAACCCTTCTGGTGGTACCCCTATCAATATTGTTCTCACGGCGGGTGCCTCTTGCCCCGATACTCTGCTCGACGAAGTGCTGTGCAAAATTATCTCCTGGTTCCCCGAAGCCTCTTCGATTGATACCGTGCTTGTTCCTTACCGGGATCGAATGCTAGATTAAATCATACTTGTGAACGTTTCAAATGATGCCGTCGGTCATCAGGACGAGCATATCGCGACTGTCTGGCGATAGCATGTCCAGCAGCAAGCTAATCAATTTCCCTTCAAGATTGTACAATCGAATACCATGCCGACACTGCCCTGGAACTTCACTCGGACGTAGTCTTTGTATCGGGTGAGTTCGATAGGAATGTCGTAAATGACATCAACAAATTCACCAGGGTGGTTATTGTTAAGGGTTTGTGTAGCAATGCACCGATCCTCTACATAAATATCGAAGATATGCCCAGTCTCACTGCCCCAGTAGGTAGCACTCAACGTCATCGGAACATCTGGAAGAACAGCCAACTCATAGCTAAACCAGCCATCTTCTGCTGCATTTCGCCAGTTGCGACCCATATGTTGTGAAGCGTTACTGCGTTCGCTGTGAATCTTATGTAAATGCTCAGACTCAATATTCGAAATCACCTTGATAGTATCGACGGTTCGCGCTAGTTTATCCTTTCTTTGGTATTTTTCGGCTAAGTAGTCTGCATGGGCTTTGCTGCCCATCTGGTAAACACGCCAATAGATTGCGTAGCGATCGCCGAACAGTTGATAAAACGGAATGAGTGTCACATCTTCATCCTGCCCCACTGTGCGAAAGGTCAACGGTGTGCCTTCGACCGGCTGTATCCATCTGTGAAGGTCATCCGATTCGACAACGAAAACCGGCGCATCAACCGGTTCGGTTATACTCGCTTGACCAGCTTTCACACTGGGGACACCTTCTTTACCCAACTCTCCTGCCAACACCAACGGACCATACATAATTGCCGCGAGTGTTTCATCATCCGGCATAGGGTGGAGATACAGACACATCGGCAAACGTAGTTTCAACGTGTCGCCATCTTCCCAAATACGATTGACCGTCAGATAATCTCCGTGACTGGAAAATACCTGTAGTGATTTGCCGTTGAGCAACACCTCGCCGCCATGTGTTGCCCAGTAAGGTATGCGTAGATGAAACGAGAATTCGATAGGTTTCTCTAAGGACAGAATAATTTGAGTGTAATCCTCTGCAGGAAAGTCGGTTTCCTGACGCAGTCGGAGTCCCTTGTCTTGCCACCACAACTCTGACGCGATGAACTGGTTAATGAAGAGCTCCTTCCCATTATGAAAGTAGATGCTGTCGCTAAGTTTGGCGAATGACTCGATTCCTGTACCTACACAGCACATGAAGGCGTCTTTTCGGTCTGGGCTATCGTCACTTTCGGGCATGCTGAAGCATTTGTAGTATCCTGAAGCCATGGGAACATACCACATCATCATGCCATCATCGGGATTTTGCGTGGGGAGAATCCCATTGAACAACGCTCGTTCGTAGTAATCCGCGTAACGCGGGTCGGCTGTCCATCCAAAGAGGTGGCGTGTCAGTTTTAACATGTTGTAGGTCGTACAGGATTCATGTGTACGATTGCTTAGCTGACACGATAATTTGTTCTGGTGCTGCCAGTGTTCATGATCGGTTGATCCGCCGGTTACGTAGGAGCGGGTGTTGACAATCTGATCCCAGAAGAATTCAGCAATGTCGTGATAACGCTTCTCGCCGAGCAGTTCATAACGGTGCGCAGCACCAAGAATCTTGGGTATTGTCGAATTGCCATGAAGCCAGATTAAGATGTCATCTTGGCGTTCTGCTAGCGGGTCACAGATTCGCTTATGCTCAAATCGCATAGCCATTCTAAGGTGATCCGGGTCTTGGGTTACGCTGTAGAGATTCAAGAGCAGCGCCTTCATGCCACCGTGCTCAATATTGAGCACTTCCTGCCAATGTCCTTCAGCCAGTCGATAAATACGCCATTTTGCCCACGCAGCCATATTTTTGAGCACATCCAACGCTTGCTGGCTGCCAATTAATTTGTACACATTAAAAAGCCCATCCATTATTTTATGGATGACATACCACGAGACTCTAGAGATACCAGTACGCCCGGGCTCGCCGGCTTCGATGTCATCAAGAAAGTCCTCCGGAAATGCGCTGAGGTAACCTCCTCCAACAGCTTGTTGGCATTTGGCCAACTCAGTCACAATATAATTCGACTTGTTCTTGAGCACTTCATCATCGGCGCTGACATACATTAAGGCGCAGGCAGTGAGGTAATGCCCTATGAAGGCTCCGCGAAGGATAAAGTCCGGACTTTCCCATCCGCCAAGTGGATCGGCGGATGATGGCAAACCTGCCGTTACACGGAACATGTGAAGCAGGCGGTCGGCATCTAGTGCATGAAGGTAATTGCGATCTCGCAGCATAGAATCTTTAAATGGACCATCAAGTAAACGCACGTTTTGCAGGTCAAAAGGCTGCGCTTGAAATTGTATGGGCTTGGGAGTTGGGAGAGTTTCACCTCGGATGGAGGCTTTTTCACCAGTTGGATAGAAAGGGAAAAAATCATCATTGGGAGTAATGCCAATCACTTCATCGCCCTGCCAGGTGAGTGTATATTCCACATTATCAGTGATTTCAACCTCTTGATTTACCGGTAAGTCGTATGATAGTTCAATTTGACCCGGTAATTTATCTTTAGGGATAACGATAAAATCACCAATTATGTTTGGCGCGAACTCTTCTTCATTTAGCGTCAAGCGGATTGTCTCTTTGGGCGTCCACCGGGGTATTCTTATGAACGTATTTTCCTGGTTTTTGAGATTGATGTCAACCTTGGCCTGATGCGATCTCATACTTGTAATTTTGAGATTTTCATCTTCGTAATCGAGATGGAAGAAAATGGTTAATCCCCTATTGTTTGCTACGGTGATATGATGGTAGATATCTATGAGCGAGTGTAAAGCAGCAGCGGTCACGTCGGTGACAGATTGTTTGCCTGCATGTGGAGTGCTGTGGAGGCCGCCAATGGCGCCGATAATTCGCTCTCTAGCCTCGACTGGTGCGCCATCCGTATTGCAGAGTTTCAGTGGGGGGCTATCGGTAATCTGTGAGGGAATGAGGCGGGCTCTGACGATGTGTTCGACATCGTCGAGAAATTCGGTATAGCCGTGACGAACGCCGAGCCAGAGCGCAATCTGAGCGGCGTCACCTGGAGAGGTCACTTCACCTTTATGCGCGCTATCGTCCCCGAGGTCATGACATGTGTAACCAGATTGTTTGACAATCTTTGGAACTGTTTCTCGATAAGTGTTAGCGACCGCATCAATATATTTGTGTTGACCGGTGAGTTCTCCATAGCGTAACAGCCCGCGCAGCGTATTCAGATAGGAGTGAGTGTGTCCGCGCATGATGTAAGGATCTTCGGTAGCGTCCCATCTTGCGTGGTAGCGTCCATCTGGTCTGGTTGTGTCAGCGAGGTGATACCGGGCAAATTTGTCCGCTAGTTTTAAAGCTAAGACATCCGTTGATACTGTATAATACTCAATCAGAGCTTCTATCAGGCGACCGTGGGATACAATTGTGGAGAGCGCCCAAGAGGATTGGATTTCGGGTCTGCCAGCTTCGTTATAACGGTGAGTCTTTTCAACATTCCAGATACCTCTACCAGGGTTCGCCTCCCAGCTTTCGTAGGGAAAGAGAATACGATCGATGGACTCCAACATCAGATGTGCTTTTTTTATCGCCCATTGGTCGTTCCGGTATTTTATTAGCCCGGTGAGGGCAAGGAGGCTTTCTCTCGGGGAATGGAAGTCGAGGAGTTCACCGTCAACGTGTGGCATATCGAGGGGGCGGAGGCAGAGATGGTCAGCATTATCGTAGAATTTCCTTAGGTTCTGGCGCATGGCTGCTTCGATATCCGGTGGGATTTTGAAGCCCGTGGCGTCTTCCAAACGGAGTATAGCATCCCACCAGCGACCGATATTATGCCCGGGCGCGACAAAACGGAGTTCTGCCCGATAGTCGCTATCCACGAAAATCCAGAAGTTGGGCAAATAGTTATTATCTGGGGAAAGCATATGGATTAGATTCTGCCCTGCTAGGTCCATGGATTCCTTCAAATTCACCATTGTGTAAAGACCTCCCTCAATATCGTTTACAGTTTTAAGTTAGCCGATAGACTCCTTCACTGGCTCAAATTTCGGTATGCTGATTTCTGGTGTTACATCATCAAAAGTCACCTGAACGCGCATGTCAATCTCGATTTCCATAGGATCGATGTTAACAATGTTGGAAATCATTCTCGCCCCATCGTCCAAATCAATAATTGCATAAACATAGGGTACATCCGGCGCAAAACTCATGTGCGCGACTTGCCGGATTATCGTGAAACTATATAACGTTCCTAATCCCGTTGATTTAAACCAACCGAGGTCTTCAGATAGGCATCGGTAACACATCACTCTAGGGAAGTAGATGACCTCCCCGCAAGCATTGCATTTCTGTAGGAAAAGCTCGTGCCGTTTTGCAGCTTTCCAGTATTCTTCCGTCTCAGGTTGTATCGTGGGCAATGGCTTCGTATATTCGTTTTGTGTCGACATAATTCACTTCTTTCTTAAGGGCGGTCCTGTTAGTACGGTCTTGGAATCTAACCCTGATTCTCGGATCGGGGTAACCCGCGTGAAAATAGTGGTTGGAGGATAGATGCGGTATTTAGGGAATCTCATTTCCAAAAATTAGTGTGCATTGGTCAGCCATTGAGCCGCCGTTGCCGTTGGACAGGCCAAACTTTGCCCCTTCGACCTGGAGCTCGCCAGCTCTGCCCATCAACTGCCTCGCTGCTTCAATAGAGTGCATCAGATGGATTCCGGGGTTCGGTTGACCCCTGCCGAGTTGACCACCATCTGTGTTAAGCGGGAACTGCCCTTTGTAGGTTAAGTCACTCTTTTCGACAAATTCAGCGCCCATTCCTTTTTCACAGGCGCCGATATCTTCGAGCGCGATGACAACCGTAATTGTGTAGCAGTCGTACAACTCAACAAAATCCATATCCTGTATCTCCAGCCCCGCCATTTCAAATGCGCGTTCGGCAGCCAGCTTTATCGGGGAGGTTGTAAGCGTGCGATTATAGCCATACGCGGGGTTCCACAATCCTCTGTCGAATTGCTGTCCACCACCCAACAAATAAACAGGGGGATTTTTGGCGTCGTTCGCCCGATCTGCTGAGGTCATAACGAGGGCGCATCCTCCAACGCACGGCATGACAATCTCGAACAGATGAAGCGGGTCACAGATAAGCCTGGAATTTAATACATCGTCTACAGTTACTTGTTTTTTCAACAAGGCGTTGGAGAACTTTGAAGCGTGATATCGTGCATTCATCACCACGTGCGCAAATTGTTCGTCTCTGGCGTTGAATTCATGCATATACCGCTGCTTAATCATGGCGTATGCAGAATTGTTGAACATAGGCCCATAAATGCTGTCGAAATCACGTTCAAACGCTGTCCCTGTTTCTAGACCAAATTCGTAGATTCGTTTGGGATCCATTACACTGCCGGCGACAATCAAGACATTATTACAGATTCCACCCGCGATGGCGGCTGCCGCATACAATATCGCTGCATTCCCTGAAGCACCCCCGCGATAAACGTTATCAAGGAATTTCGGGTGTAGCTGAAGGTATTCTTGTAGGTCTTCTGTCCATGTCGGTTCTTCGTCGAGTGGAGAAATGCAGATTAACCCATCAATGTCGTCTTTCGTTAACCCTGCATCCTCAATGGCAAGCTTTACTGCTCGACAGTATTCTGTATAGTTCGATCTGTTTCCAGGATTGCGTTTTTCAAATTTGGTTTCTCCATAGCCGATAATCGCGGCTTCACCTCTGATGCTCATTTGAAAATTCCTCCGATTCGTATGGGTAGGGCTTCAGAAGTCTGCAAAGTTCAAGAGTATGTGAAAGCCACGCCCTCTCGGTGAACCCTTTGAACATGCCAATTGACACATGCCATATTATAGCACGATGCGGGGATTTTGTTAAGACGATTTGTATAGGTGTTACAATCTCTCACGTACGAATTTTTCCAACCAGTTTCTTTTTCGAAAAGGAAGGATTGATACGATCGCCGGGCTCAATACAGTAGCGAATCACGCGGTTTAGGTGTATATGCCCAAGGACACGATGAGCTTTTCTGTTTGCCTTTCTTCGTAATCGTGCTAAAATGACAAATAGTTTAGTTTATCATGCGAAATCGAATAGCAATTGTAATGTGTCAAATTGATAAAGGAGAAACGAACACAAAATGAGACAAGCTGGCTTTGGTAACTTCGTTTATGAGGAAGTTCGAGAATGGGGACAATTTCCTGCAGACTGGACCTTTGAAGATTGTCCTGGGGTTGCTGTTGATTCACAAGACAGAGTTTATGCCTTTACCCGCGAGACAACAGGTATGGTTGTCTTTGACCCTGAGGGTGCCTTCTTGGGTTCGTGGGGGCGAGGACTATTTAAGCGACCGCACGGTATATTCATTGGTCCGGATGACGCGATTTACTGCGCTGACGACTGGGGCCATTCAATTCGGAAATTTACGACTGATGGCGAACTGCTCATGGAAATCGAGACCAAAGATCATCCGGCAGATACCGGCTACGTGTGGGGAAGCCAGCCATCAGCCATACGCCGCGCCGGGCCGCCGTTTAACTTTCCGACTTGGGCAACCCTATCCCCAGAGGGCGATCTGTACGTGACGGACGGCTATGGCAACGCTCGGGTACATAAATTTACCGCCGACGGCGAGCTGCTCTTTTCGTGGGGTGAGCCCGGCGACGGTCCAGGTCAGTTTGTCACACCGCATAGTGTATGTGTAGATAAAACGGGCTTAGTTTATGTCGCTGACCGACAGAACCTCCGAATCCAGGTTTTCAATTCGCAGGGCGAATTTATCAACCAATGGAACGACGTTTATTGGCCTTGTGATATGTGCGTTGACCCTGATGAGAATATGTACGTCGCAGAGGTAGGTGGGGTATTCATGAGTACTGGGAAGGTTCCCAATCACGACAATTCATCGGCACGAGTGACTGTGCGCAACTTGAACGGAGAAATTCTGTCCGAATGGGGTGAAGCCGATCCGCTTGGAGAAGGTAGATATTTCGCACCTCACAGCATCGCTATTGACTCGCAAGGCAGCCTGTATATCGGTGAAGTTTCGACATCATACACCGGTGGCACGGCACCGGCTGATTGGCGGGCGTTTCGCAAGTTCGTTCGAATCTGAGCGATTTGGTTTCGATTTCATCAGCTCTTACCACCTCTAAATCTCCTCTTTGTTTCCCAGACACTCTTGCTCTCACATCCTAACCCTCCAATGTTGAGAGCAAGAAGAGGTGTTCTTGACCTAGAAGGGTGCGAAAAGAGGCTTCTATGTCCGAAAGAAATAGCAGCTGCGCATTCGATCAACACCTGCTTTCGCCCGAATTCTATGCGAATCCGTATCCGATTTACCACCAGCTTCGCGACGCCGATCCAGTATATTGGAGTCACGCTTGGAAGAGTTGGGTACTCACGCGCTATGCTGATGTCACAACCACCTTGCGTGACTTTTCCCGCTTTTCAAATGTGGGTCGGATTGACCTGTTTCTCGAACAGTTGCCAGAGGAAGGACGGGGAAAAATGGGCCCCCTCAAGGGGCACTTCTCAAGGGCGATAACGCACTTAGATCCGCCGGATCACACGCGGATTCGGAAATTGTTGAAAACAGTCCTCTCGACGCACTTAGTTCAGAGTATGCGCCCGCGTATTGAAGCGCTTGTGAACCAGCTAATCAGTAGGGTCCGAGGCGCCGGACGGATGGATGTCATTCGCGATTTTGCCTATCCACTGCCCGCCATTGTGATCGGAGAGATGCTCGGGATACCTGCAGAAGACCGCGACCAATATAAGAAATGGTCTGATGATATCGGGGTTGGACTTGTGGGGACAGGTCGTGCCGCGCTGGACAACGTTGAACGAGCACGGCAAAGCCTATTCGAACTGACCGATTACATCCGTCCACTGGTTGCCCAGCGCCGCCAGCATCCTCGGAACGACCTCATCAGCAACCTTATTGCTATTGAGGTAAAAGGCGATCGGCTCAGCGAGAAGGAGCTTTTTTCAACCTGTATTACACTCATCCTTGCCGGGCACGGGACGACAACCAACCTGATTGGCAACGGTCTACTAGCGCTGCTGCGTCACCCCGATCAACTAGAGACTTTGAAAAATCACCCTTCTCTGATTGAGATAGCTGTCGAGGAGCTGCTGCGATACGATAGCCCGCTCCAGCGGATTTGGCGGATGGCTACGGAAGATGTCGAGATTGACGGCATGCAGATTCGCAAGGGACAGATTGTCTTACCGACAATGGGAGCGGCAAATCGCGACCCGGCAGAATTTTCTGAACCCGATCGGCTCAATATCAGTCGGCAGAAAAATCCACATGTCGCACTTGGTACGGGTATCCATTTATGTGTAGGTGGCCCACTGGCACGCCTTCAGGGCGCAATTGCCATCAATGCGCTGCTTCGGCGTCTTCCTTCACTTCAGCTTGAATCCGAAGCACTAGAGTGGGAGGCAAATCTGTTTCATCGAGGCTTGAAATCGCTGCCTGTCGTGTTTTAGAAGCGGCTGCGCCGGTAGGCTTCATCTAGTATTTACTAGACTGCTGAGAATGGCAATATCAGTCAGAAAATTGCCTTTGCTTGTGTGGATCTGAAAAGGACCAGGGATTTTCACCGTTCTAATCTCGTACACTGTTAGATAAGTTTTGGCGATGTACGAGCGATTTCGTTCTAAGGGTCACCGATCCGGCTTGAGCATCAAGCTGTGGGTGGCGGCGCCCGGCAGGAAAGCGTGAATCTCTCCCTTCGCCCAATGCTGATGTCCATCCTTGTAGTTTGGTGATAATGGGTGACCGGACTGACCGCTAGGCATGTGTAGAATGCCATCCGAGTGCCGCCCCGGTGAAACAACTAATCGCTCAGACGCCCCAAAGTCCGGCTTCGAAACACGGACGCAAAACGAACATCCTGGAAGTAAATCTCGAGGCATGTTCAAAAATTTACCCAACACAGGGATTCTTCGTCCTAATGGATGGGCAATATCTGTCGTGTTAATTCGACCCCACGTCAGCTGTTCGAGCGAATTTATATTGTATTCACTGTATAACTGTTGGAGCGCCTCTTCCAGCTTGCTGCGTATCCATGCTTCCCAATTTGGGTAGTTAGTATCCGGAATCAACTCGGGAACTTGCTCAGTGAGTATCATCCGAAGCGGCGGTTCGATGTTGCGCCATGTATAGACGAAGTTTTCATCAACTGCTTTGCAGCGGGTCAAAAAAGGCGTAAAGACATCCGCTGCTAAGCCTTCGTGAAAGCGAACAAGAACACCGAAGCTGACGCTGTCCACTTCTGCTTTACCGATCCACGCTTCGATATGGCGACGTACGGCTTTTAGCGCGGGCTTATTCGCAATAGTGTCGTTCGTCAGTACTGAAAGCGCAAGCTGTTGATAGAAATCGTAAAAGTGGCTGGTTGTATCCAACTGGAGTTGGAGCATGTCCTCTTCTGTAATCTGATCCATTTCACTTAGGCGTTCGCTGATTCGGTAGGCGCGATAGCTGTTCGAGTAATTATGACCGATTACATGTGGGTAGTCTGTTCCAAGCGTCCGATTATTCGCTGTTACTAAGAAACCCGAAGGTGGATCTATCACTCGCGGCAAGTCATCCGGTGGAATATATCCTTCCCAACCGATTTTCCCATCTGTCCAAGACTTACTCGAAGCGCCATCAAAGCCCTTTCGAACGGGCATCCTTCCGCAGTAAGTCCAAGCAATGCGCCCGGTGTTGTCAGCCATGACGGCATTGAGCGGAGGTCCCCCAGAACGATTCATGACGTGAATCGCATCTTCAAGCGTTTCCGCTTTATCAATGTATAGCAAGCCGATGTCAACCGCTTGGGGCTCAAGTGCTGTCCAGTGTATCGCAACAGGTTGACCCATGAGCGCAGTCTCGCTGACAGGACCCCACACGGTCAGCTTAACGGGATGGTCGACCGTCTTGCCCCCTTTTATCCGAATCGTTTCGTTCGCAACCTCAAAACGTTTCCAGCCGGCACGTGTCTTATACTCGTCCGGATTTTCCGGGTTTAGCTCCAGGCGGACGAGATCAATAAAATCACCACCGATATTGGTAAATCCCCAAGCAACATGCCCATTTGAACCTGCAACCACGCCGGGGGTGCCCGGCAAAGTCACGCCTGAAATTTCAACATCTCCATAGCGAAGCGCGGCACGATACCAGATGTTTGGAACGCTAAGTCCCAGATGCATATCGTTGGCGACGATTGCCCGACCATCGCTCGTCTTGGACTTTGCAACAGCCCAGTTATTCGATCCAATATGCGGCTGCATCCGAACCATCCCTGTTTTTTTGTCAGTCGGCGAGAGGGTGTGGCGAATCGAAGTTAGGGCTTTAATAGGTATCGGTCGAATGGGACGATGAGCGTTCTTCCCGCCCAATAAAACAGTTGTATAGTCGTCTGTATCAGGAGTTAGAAAATCCACAATCTCTGGCGGGAGAGATGCAGCCATGATACTCAGCATCCTTTCATCTTCCTCACTATCTCCCGTTAGTTCCTGAAAGATATTCAGTATAATCAGGATGCTGTCTTCGACCGCCCAAGGTTCGGGCTGATAGCGCAGGATAAGAAATTCAAAAGGCAGCACTTTTGCCGCATTGATATAGGCATTTATTCCCGAAGCGTAGCTGCGGAGAATCTCTTTTTGGTCTTCGGGGAGATTGGCGACGATGGCTTTCGCCGCACGAGCAAAACCGAGCGTGCGTTGCCGCCTATCGACACGTAAAGCACCTTTACCGAGGATTTCGCTGAGCCTTCCCGCAGCGCGCCGGCGTAAGATATCAATTTGCCAGAGACGATCTCGGGCGGTTATATATCCCAACGCCAGCGTTGCATCCAGACGCGATTGAGCCGCGATTGTTGGGATGCCGTATCGATCCGAAGTAATCTTGACCGGCGATTCCAAACCCGGCACCCGCTGCTCACCATCAAGCTTAGGCAGAGAAGCCCGAAGCAAAGCTACAACAAGGATAACACCGCCGACGGCGATGACGAGTAACAATAAAACAATGGTTATAAAGATTCGGACCATATTTATGGTTCCTTAACGCCTGTTTGAAAAATCCGATCCCGTCCTCAAGAGAGACCAATTTGAGATTACCGATAGATATTATTGCACAAGCGAGCGGGATATGGTAGAGAGAAATGGAATGGCAGCGCTATCGACTTGGGATCTGTACTAGCACGCTGTTGGTTTATTCCATTGCGTCTTACTTAGGGGGTTGCATTCGCTGGAACTGGTGTGGATGGTTGAAAGGAATCACTTATAGCCATTTACATTCATATTTACACACATTCAGATACCCTCCTGATAAGGGGGCTAGGGGGGTTGGCGCACCTTTTTTAATCAATTGAAGGTGATGTGAAATTTTTAGTTTCATTGACTATAAAATCATACCAAACAGATTCTTACTCTTGGAAAGATGTCAATTGTAGGGTGAAGCATTTTTCAGGGTACAGTGGAGTTTAGCCGTAACCGCTCAACCCAACCTGCAAGTAATTGAAAAAAGGGTTGCGAAAAAGGGTATTGCAATGGTAAATTTTAACAATAGGGATATTGCAACTTTACAGATATTCAAAAATTTCATAGTTTTCATAGTTTCGCATAGTTTTGATGCAAATCTGATTTTGAGAGGAAACGGGCGACAATCCAGTCGTGGTCGTATCTTCATTCGGTTTTCATCTGGCATGACTCGGCACCTAACTATGAAAAATTAAAACTCTACCAAAAAAATGAGGTGGAATCATGGCGACAGAAAAGACGAAAACTCCACTTCAAGCGGCACTGCTTGGGGATGTCGATCAAGAAGAGATCGCGGAATTGAGGTCTGATATAAAGGCGTTGTTTAAGTCTAGCAGCGGTTATGAACTTGCTGATGCAGTTGTTGAGCGTGTGCAACGGTTTGCAGCGGAGAAATTCGGTGTGGACGAGGAGGACGATGCTGAAGAAATTGCTGAATTTGATTTAGACGAGATAATTGAGATAATTCAAAATCAGCTTAGTCGGTACGTTTCGTCGTTTATCTCAGATACGCACCGCGAGTTTTTTGTTCGTGCTCACGCGCAAGGCATTTCTACATCTGACGCAGCCACAGCGTTGATGTGGTCAGACAAGACGATAAACCGCTTGGCGCATGAAGACGCGATGGGTGCGCAAGGACTTCGAAAAGCATTGATTCCTTGGGTAGCGTATCTGAAGCCGGGTTCGGCACGATGGCCCGAAAAGAAGTACGGTGCGATATGGCGTGAAGCGCGGGAGGCGCATAGGCAGACGGTGAGCGATATACCGTTAACCTCTAAAGAGGAGCAGATGGCGCTATTAGCCAAACATGCGGAGCGAACAAACCGAATATTGGAGAAGAAATCGCTTGACTCGAAAGAATATCAACTACTCACGAATTCGTTGACGCAAACTTTGAAGAACCTGCGAGAACTATCGGCGGTGGAGGTGCCGGTTAAAGAGAACCTGTCTCCGCCTCAACTTGTTGCGGTATTGGAACGACTGACGCTTGCGCTGAGAGCACCTGATCAAAAGGCTATTGGTGGAGATGCTGGGGAGCTTGTTGGGGTTCTGGAGAAGTTAACCCTGGCTCTTAAGGCGCCCGGACAGAAGACGGATGGGAATGGAGCAAATGCCCTGCCTGCGCCGAATGGTAATGATGGGGATAACGCAGACTGAAACGACGACCACGACGGATACCGGCTATAAAGGCTGAAGGAGTATCTGAGCGATAATTTTATCGTTAAAACTTAACATATAAATAGTATATTTGGGTCTAAGTTATTATTTGTAACCAGCGAGTGTGCAAATGTAAAATTTGCTATTTGGGAGATTTCAGTTTTTGTAGGTTGGGTTGAGCGGTGACGGCGAAGCAGACGAAGTATTCCGCAAGGGATTCGTATGTTGAGATTGCTTGATAAATGTTTATAATGAAGCGAAACCCAACGCATTTGAAACGTCCGGGAAACGAAACCGGTTAATTCCAACAACACAACAATCGAAACAATAAAAAGCTACAAAAGGCAAAGGAGTAGTTTGGTGTTCGGTACACCACAATCCATGCGACGCTTTTTTGTTGTTCGGAAGACTATCGCCTTCGCTATTCCCTCAGTTGATCTCAACCCAACCAACAGGAACTAGCGCACAACGCTGGGAACAACGGAGAAAGTGAATCGAACAAGAGAGAGGAGGCCCTCCCCTTGTGATCCATGTTTATCTCTGATCAAAATTTGCGTAGTACGCAAAAGAGGATTTTCGGAGTGTCTGGTCATTTACTCTGCGCTCTTGATACCTTCGACTGGATTTGATTTTTATCGCAATATCGGATTTGACTTTGCATTGCTTCTCATTTCCGATTAATACGACCTATCAACGATCATCAGTCTACTTATGGATGACACCAGATCGAACACGTTAACTCGAATTCCCAAACAGAGGTAGTGTTCTTTAACACCCGCGTTCCTATCCGGTCCGTAGATACAGTTTGTTAGGTGATACATTCCGTATTAGGTGTCCCCTCAACGAAATTGACCCGAATCGTGTACAGTGTTCTAATTTCTCTGATGCTCAATCGTATGAAATGACTTTTCAAACGGGCTCTTAGAGCTAGTGGAGGTGTGATGAAGTGATAAAGGTTTGTTCGATAATGGACCCGGCATTCCGTTTTGTCGTTAGGCGACTCAAGAGTTTTTTCAAGCACGCCCCCGATTTCATTTCTCGCACTACAGACCCTAATGAAGCAGATATTTTCTTGACGCACATGTCTTGTAGTGGTGAGTCGGGGAATGCGCATTTTAATTTCCCGACCTCCCACGACGTTTTTTTCCATAACCGTGCAGAATGGACAAGACTCCTTATTGAAGTTGAAAAGAAGCCGTGCATTTTTCTTACAGAAGGTCGAATAGCAGAATGGCCGAGTTGGCTACGAGAATTTGACTTGGTTTACAAACTTCCGGATTGTCCGCCCCACCAGAATTTGTTGCGATCAATGGGTTTGATGTGCGAGATTATTGATGAAGTTGATTTTTATCTAAAGAAAATCTCAGGCCCGCGGAAATATCAGGTTGCAATGATGAACACCCACGAACACATTCGATTAGTTGCGAAATATACAGAACGATTGATTGTTCTCGGAACCAATGACCCTGGCGAAATCCACGACTTCAACTCTCTGGATATACCAGCTAAAAAGGTGGCTTGCATGTACATCCCACCGGAACAACCAGAGAAAATGAGGAATATCTTAAATCAGACCGAGTTTGTTATAAGTTGCCCAATTCCCGGTTCAAAAGAGTCAATCGGGTTTGAGGCGCTGGCAATAGAGGGCATGTTTTGCGGAGCTCAGCCGGTCTATACTGATCCTTGCGGGCACTATAAGCAACTTCATGAAGGTCTAAACATCACATTTCTCGACAGTGACAGAATCGAACACTCAATTCAGCAACTTATTGCCGACGGCCCCCAACTAACGCAATCGGACATTGATGCCGGCATTCAGAGATGGGGATGCGCTAAGCGGATTCCTGCGTTTTGGGAGGAGGTGAGGACCAAACTCTGATGATAGCCGTAGTTCGAAACGTCTGAATAGTTTGCGCAACGGGTAAGGACCACATAGCAAATCAATCATGGTGTGCACTTTATGGATTAATCTATAGGTTTGCATTTGGCTAACATTGGAGCAGTGGCAAATTAGTTCAGGCTTAATTCACTTTGGCAAGCGAGTGCAGATGTATCTTACTTCCGCTTAAGCTTTTCTATCTCTTACTCAATACTCACATTGGTTCTCCAAAAACTATGTTCATATAACCTACACAACTGGAGCATTTGGGCCCTTATCAAAAGCAAATTATGATTACAGAATTGAATTCAGTCCAGTGGACTCCATATCGCCCCGGCAAAAAAGCCGGTAAATTATGTTATTATATTTGCGCTAAGAGTTCGTATCTTCCGGTGCGTGATGCTCTTGGTGAATGTCATGATACATGCAAATCAGAACCCAATTACGAAACGGAAACCTACAATTTTTGTGCGCCATGTAACCAAGACCATCTCCCCTCTACGGTCCGAGATGGTCTATCGCATCTCCTGTTTGTTACGAGGTACAAAGGCACGAAGTGTGCGTACGTTAATAGGTATTTTATCGTCGGCTACTACGAACTAGGGTGGACCGCCAAAATTCACGGCCGCACCGCAGTGCGAGCCAAAAGCCTCTGTTTTGTACCGATTGAGCACGCCTACGAAATTACAGACGAACGCTGGCAACGTATCAATGTATACGGAGAGACGCAGAGCCTGAAAAATTTGCGGCGGGCAAGGCAGTGTGTCAACGCACATCTGCTGCATGAAATTGTGCGACATCTTGACGGAAACAATTGCGTGGCTGAATATGTATCCGAAATTGCACGAATAACGTCATAGAAGAACGATTAAGGATATCGCAAAAAGCGTGTTTTTATTACTATCGTCGCTCCGATAATCCTTTATCGAAAACATAGCCTGAACGTACGCAATTACATTCAATCCATTAATTCAGGTCGCAGGCGTTTTGCCCAACATCTTTATAAATCGCAATTAGTAGTTTTGCGGCTAATCCCAAAGACTTGACAAGTCAAATTTTGTTATGATATTATCTGTTATATTATGGAAGATGCAAGGGGTTGGCTCAATAAAGTAGCCATAATTGCAGTGGACAAACTAACCTAGATGATGAAATGCGTATCAACAGAAAGGGGTGGTTTTGATATGAAAGCCAAATTTTTAGGAGATGATACAGAGGTTGGCGATATAGTAGAGGTTACTAACGGAGACGGCAAGGGAACTGTAGTAATAACGATAAATGATGATGATAGTCGAGAGATTTGGATTACTGGTCAAACGAACAAAGGGGATTTTAGAGTGTTCACGGATTCAGATGGCAAGCTAGATAAAATACAGGTGACTGGCGATTACGGCACAAGTGATAAAACAGAATACCGCCACCAGCCTAATGGACATCTATCAGGTCCGACGGTTGTTTCGTCCGGAATGCAAAGGTAATCTTGTATTTCTAAATAAATCAATTCCTTATGGCTTGCGTTATGTTCGGATGATCGCCTATGTGCTGCCCATTTGTCAAGAGAAAAATAAAGTTTAATTAGGAATTTAGCCAAAAACTACTAATTGCGTTATAAATTTACCGCAATGGCATGAGTGTTTGGTCGCCCTTGCAATCAAGAAATCCGTATCGATTGCCCAATCAATGTCGCTTAACACCAGTTTAATAAATGTGAGGTCGTCTTCGACAGTACTATTCACCGGCAATCGGCTTGCGTCTGCGGCGAATTTGAAGGATCGAACAGAGACTTTGCCGCTTGCATTTTGATTTTGCCCTTACCTATAACAAAACCCCAGAAAACAATGTCAAAAAATTCATTATTGGAAAACGCTAACAACATACTTTCTGCGCATGATGAGTATGCCCGAGTTCGAAAGTGCGTTGCGCACGCGAAATGCTATTTTGGAGTGATAGATGACAGGGACATTTTCCTAAATAAGTTGGTTTTTTTTGGTCCGCCAGGCCGTTGGAAAACACACGACAAGTACCCGACCAAATCGGGTGTAATCTACCAGAAAATAGCTCCTGAGGGCGAATCAGCTTCTCTGAGATGCGTTACTAATCGGATACAAGCCCTTTATCCCGGCAAAACTGCAGCGCAATGTTTACAGTCGTTACGACAGGACACAGACGAATGGTTTGCGGATTTGCTACACCTCTACGTGCATTTTGATGTGCGTATATTCTCGCCCCTGTGGGTAACTAGCCTAAGGCAGATTCACCACAAGGGGTCTGCCAGCGGCGATTCTAGCTGGAAGGATAAGATGTACCTTGTGGATGGTAACCACCGAGCATTAGTCTATGCTATACGCCTACTTGCCGATAACGATGAGTTTACACCTGTTCCCCTACTGTGGTGCAAGTCTTGGGATCACATTTTGCCTTGGGCGGACCGGGTACAGCCTGAAGAAACCGACCGTCACATGCCCTCTAAGGAATTGGCAAAGTATTTTGACCGCGCTAAAGTAAAGCATTACCTTGACAACTTCAATTATCTAAATGAAACGGATAAGCTAACTGAGAATAGCCTTAGCTAACAAATGTCACCGTCTAAAGCCGAATTTGGAGTTGAAAATCCAATCCATACCAACTTTATTTGAATTCCGCTACATCGCCCTGCTATACTATTTCTAGTGAAGGTTCGCGACGAAGTTGCGGCTTTAAGAAGCGGAACTAATGTTTAAACAGCATAAATGAACGGAGTATTATCATGGACAAGAAAAATTTAGACGAGATTGTGGAGGCTGTGCTAGCTGCCCTCCAAAACAAAGAGATTAAGTGCCGTAGCTTAGTAGTAACGGATGGCATTCACGGTGGTATTACCTTATCTGCTGAGAGCGATGAATCCGAGACCGATTCCGAATATAAAACTGATTATAAAATACGTATGGCCGGTGAAGACAACAAAGGTGAAATTGTTTTATCTGTCGATAAAGATGGCAACCGATCGGTTCATATTGACGCCGAAGAGAAAATGGGACGAATTCAGTTGTCCGCCAATAAAAAAGGCGAACGGTCAATCAGTATCACCGGTGAAGACAACAAGGGCAGCATTTGTTTACGCATTGATAAAGACGGTGTTAAGACTATAACAACAACGGACAGCAGTGGTAACCACCTGGCATACCGAATTGATGACAACACGTTTCATGGTCTCACTCCCGAATAATCTTAGTAGGTTGGATTGAATACAGCGAAACCCAACCCCAATCAACGTGTTAATCATTGGAGTTGCGTTTCGCTAGATTTGTGAAGTTGCATGCAGAATCGAATCTCGTATCCAATGTGTATTGCGGTTAGGTTTCGTGGCGGCCGTTCAAACAAACCGACGCGTTGAGTTAATTGATAAACCGTAGCGGGATTTCACAGATTCTTCATTTCATTGTCTATACGAGCGCGGAGTAGATTCACTCTTCAAACGCGATGGATGTTTAGGAGTGCCGTCAGCGTTTACGCCTAACGCATGAACGACTATACCACTGGAACGCAGGATATCAAGGACGAAATTGTCGCGGACTAACCCTTTCCTCTTCCTACCCCAACCGGCTACAAACAATGCTGCCTCCTCGGCGTTCTTCAAAATGTATTTATCGTTGCTCTCGCCCACAGGATCCGGACATTTCAACAACTCCGCTGGATCAGTTGCACGATAGGCATACAGATTGACCACGACAAGACGGGAGTATCCCCAATTCTGAGCAAAGCCAACGCATCGCCTGATAGTTGGATCGTCTTCCACTGCATCAGCGGTCGAGGGATTTAATAGACAGAAAACGACCTGTCCCTCTTTAACAGTGTTCGGTCCAAGTTCCGCCGTAGACCATTCCCGGATAAGCTCGTATCGGTACTTCCCACAATCAGAAAGCTTTGCAGATCGATTCGTGTATGTAATGCTCATAGGAATTGCTTTCTTCTCCGGTTTGTAGTAGCGCAATTCATTGCGCGTCCAACCATGATGTACCGTCGCAACTTTGAAACGGTTTCATTAAACGGTGCCGAAAGGTAACTTGCTCCTACGTGTCATCCGTTATCTGGGAAGGCAGGCTTTCGATAATCCGAGTTGATTCGACGCTTACGTGGACGATGCGCTTGATTGCGGCGACGAGATCGCGGGGGTCTGCAAACCAACCGTTCGCGTCGTTGACGATGCCGCTTTCTTTGTCGCGCTTGATTTTGTAGCGGTCAATGTACCATTCCAGCGGCGTTCTGCCGTTCACAACGTACCGATGCGCTGGCTCCGGAATGCCGGTCAAGCGCACATGCTCGTTGATTTTGAGCGTTGTTTTCGTATCATCCGCGAAACGCATCGCTTTCTCTGTTAGGCGAAAATGGTGCGGTTGCGGTTCACCCTTGTGTGCGAATACGAACTCCAGCGGATACTGTTCACACCTCTCGTAGCCGAGGTGGAGCTCAGCAAGTACACTGCCCGCTTTCGCAAAGGAATAGAAATCCGGTGCGAATGGGATGCGCGGTATCATTTTCGATAAATCGTTTGCAAACTCTTCCCGGTAGCTCTGCGCATGTAGAATGCCATAGACATAATCGAAAATTGCATCCTTCGTAATTTCCTCGTTGTGGTAATGTTCACGGAAAACCCCCACCGCCGTGTCCGAAATATTATCAATACGCCCCGATGCCTCGTTCATACCTTCGAACGTGTCAGTGCTGTCTCGTGTATCTGCCGGCTTTGGATAGTGATATCGTGGGAAGCACTGTGCGCCTTGCTTAAAATTCCGATCGGGAATCGTATCCGTCATTAGAGCAGAAAACGGTTTTTTCGCTCCGATCGTTGGAATGCAGATAACGCGGTTTTCGCTAGAATTATCTGGGAAAATCCGATCCATCTGGAACTTGTTCTGTATGAAGGTATAGTCAGCATAACAATAAGTCTCCGCAAATGGCCGGTATGCAACTTTCCGGATACAGTCCTCCGTGAATTTGGGCTTTACTCTTCGCTCCAGTTTCTTCATAAGTGAACCATTCCACTTTACATGTAAAGTGTGACGACGGGCCGCCGCATCTGCTGTGAGTTGCGCATTCTCCTCTATTTCGAAAAGCGCGGCCAGGTAGTCCTCCGTCATTCGGCGTGCGCTTTCGGCACACGCATCGCGTGAAAAGTTGTAAATATATGCATCTCTTGTTGTTTCCAATCCTTGAGAATACAGTCCAAATATCGCATCGTCCGCCTTGCCTGCCCTGGTGTCATCCGAACCTAGTCGGTAAAATTTGGAAAACACTTCACTGCGCTGTTCTACCCAGTCGTAGTGTTTATTGGGGACGATTGACTGCCAATCGCTGAATCCTGAGACGGACCGAGCTTCTTTCAGCGCCTCCAACTTCGGTTCCCGACTGAGGTAATCGCCGATGTCCCGGTAGTGAATGCGGCAGCCATTGTACACGGATTTCGGATTCTTCACCAGAACCGTGATAGCCACTGGCGCCCTTGACCCCGAGCCGAACACTTTGCCCCCTTCGCGGCGCGACAGTTCCCCCTGAGTGCGTTGATTTCCCCGCAGGTGGAGCACGTAGATTGAACTGAACTCCTCTGCCAAACACGCCCGTATTCCTGCATCAACATTCGCGTCAATCCACGAACCGTTTGTAACAAAGGCTATGATGCCCAGTCCTTTAATTCTGTCCGATGCCCATCGGATCGCCATCTTGTATGTGTCGTAAAGGTTATTTTTATTCTTTGCTGTAGAGTATTCAGCAAAGGTTTCCCGTATACGTGCTTCAAGTGCAGGATAGTCAACGTTCGGGTTGTCATCCGCCGCGCTCCTCTGCCCTGCCGACCAAGGCGGGTTACCAACGATGACCTGAATGGGAAGTTTTTGTTGACGCTCGGCGCGTGCATTGTTGTCCGGCATCCACGCCCTTCCGAACAGAGTGGGATTCCCCCCTTTTTTGTTTAGATTAAACGTGTCCGTCAACACGATGCCGTTGAACGGTTCGTAGTCGCTATCCTCTCCGCGTCGTCCGCGGTACGCCTCCTCTATATTGACCGCCGCAATATAGTAGGCGAGCAGCACAATCTCGTTAGCGTGCAGTTCCTCCCGGTACTTACGTTCAAGATCGCCATCTTGGATAAGGTCGGATTGAAGCAATCTGGAAAGAAACACGCCGGCGCCGGCAAACGGATCGAGTAGGTGCACCCCTTCGTCGCTCAGATTTCTGCCGAACTCCTGGCGCAATACCTCATCGGCGCTGTGCAAGATGAAATCCACCACCTCAACCGGCGTGTACACGATTCCCAGCCGCACGGCATCTTTCTTCAACGCGTTGGCGAAGAACTTCTCATAAAGCTCCACTAGTACCTTTTGACGTCCTTCGCTGTTGTCAATGCCGCGTGCTCGCATCCGCACGCTATCATAGAATCCCCCCAAATCTCGCGTTTCGTCCTCAAGTCCGAACTCTCCGAAATCCTTCCGCAGATTGTCCAGTGCAATCGCCACCGGGTTGCCGGATGCGAAGTTGTAATTCTCGAACATCGCCTCAAATACCGGTCGCGTCAGGATGTGCTGCGCCATCATCTCAATGGCGTCTTCCCGAGTGATTGAGATGTTTATCGTTTCTTTGAGTTCCGCATGGAAGTTGTCGAACCAATCGCCCAGTGCGCTGTTTTTTGGATTGGCGAGTAGGTTGTTAATGCGGACGACGACTCGCTTGAAAATATCCGCCACATCCTTCGCCCAACTCTCCCAGTATCTCCGATCGCCGCACTTCTCCACAATCTTTGCGAAAATATCTTGTGCCGGAATCTCCACCGGTCCAAACGGAATCACCCGTTGCCGTTCTTCCTCATCATCGTCTCCTCCAAATCCGAAGATGATTGTCTCGCCGGGATTGTTGTTGAGATCGATTTTGTTTATCTCGGCGTCCAGCCTGTCGTCGTGGGAGCGCAGAGCACGGAGCACACTCCACACCGCGGCGAAGCGTTCATTGTTGTTTAGAGCATCAGCCGGATCCGTGCCGGGCGGAATTGCAACGGGCAGTATAATATAGCCGTAGTCCTTGCCTTCAGCTTTACGCATCACCCTCCCCACCGCTTGCACGATGTCCACATGCGAGTTCTTCGGTGTCATGAATAACACGGCGTCAAGTGCCGGCACGTCAATCCCTTCGGAGAGGCAGCGTGCATTTGAGAGGATGCGGCACACGCCCTCACTGTCCCCTTTCAGCCACTCAATCCGGTTTTTTCGAACGAATGCGTTGTGCTTCCCGTCCACATGCTCCGTTTCGCACGCAAAATTGGCAGTACGCTTATCTTCGGGCATATGTGCAATTGCACTCTCGACGACTCCGTTCCAATGCTCCACGAGTCGCTTTGAGTTGCGGATGGTGTTGTTAAACGCGATGGCGCGTGTTAACGGCTTGCCTGTGGCGCCCTCCCTCGACTTTCCTTCAGGGTTTTGCAGCGCTCGCCAGCAACCAATAATCTTCGTCGCATCGGTGATGTTTATCTCGCTCCCTCCAGCCCCGATATACCCCTGCAGCGTCGCATCTGAGTCCGGTTCGTACATCGTGAGGATTACGACTTTGTAGTCGGAGAGCAGATTCCGCTCAACCGCCCTAGAGAACGGCAGGTGGTGAAACTCCGGTCCATAGATAGCCGGGTCGTCCATAGAGAATACTTCAATGTCGTGGCGCGCCGCTTTCGCTTTTGCCCCTTCTGTGTAAAGGCGCGGGGTGGCGGTCATGTAGAGGCGCTTCTTTGCACGAATGCGGTCGGCGTTGTGCACCAATACGAATGGGGATGTCTTGTCGTCCGGCGATTCAATGCCGGTGGTTCGATGCGCCTCGTCGCACAGAATGAGGTCAAACGCTGGCGCCCCTTCAGCCTGCGCCTGTTCTACCAGCGGTAACGAATGATACGTGCAGAATACCACTGTCATCCCCTCGTCGTCTGTTTCCTGCAGCACCTCCGAAATCTTTGAAGGATTGGTCGTCACCGGTATCTCCAGCTCCTGAATCGGCACGTCCTCGGTGTTCTTTCCCGTACTCTCATCCGAGCAGATTCCGATATACCGGTGCGTCACGCCCTGCTGCTCCGCCCATTCACGCATCGCTTGCGAAAACAGCCCGATGGACGGAACGAGGTAGAGGACTCGTCCACCGGTACCTGCAATCCGCTCCGCTATTCCCAACGCCGCAAACGTCTTTCCAGTGCCGCACGCCATAATCAATTTGCCCCGATCGAATTCATTGAATCCGTTGACAACATCATCGAATGCCTCAACTTGATGGGGGCGCAGACTGAACAGGTCTTGTCGATAGTCGAGTTGTTCCGGTTGCTGCTGCTTCAGGTTGGGCCAGTCGATTGGTCGGCTAGCGAGATGACCGTAGCCGATAACTTGAAAATCGGAACCCAACGGCTTGATGGTTCTATGCACGTTGGGACCCAGTTCGCCGCCGGTATGGACGAGGATTCGCCTCGCGAACCACTTACTCGCCGAAGCGGAGATGAATGAATCGATCTGGGGCTTTGTAACCCGCGTGTCCTCCGCGTAGCATTTGCACTGAATCGCGCAGTATTCGCCGCTACTCTCTCGTGCCACCAAATCTATTCCGATGTCGGTTGCGTCGAAATCCGTACGCCCAGCCGCCCATTCCTTCCAGAGCCAAACATCGCTGAACCGCTCCTTGTAGAGCGGATCGACACGAAGATACCTCTTTATTAGTCGCTCAAACTCATTGCCGACTCGATATTGGGAAGAAGCTTCATCTCGAAGAAAATTAATGACTCCCCGCAATCCGGTGTCCGTTTCGCTACTTGCCGCTTCTAAGCCGAGGTAAAGTTGAGGTGTTTCTGCCATGTCCTGCTCTCTTGCCTAGTTGAATTTTGGAGGGATGATTTGCTGGTTGAAAACTTTCCCATAATTGCACATATTCATCAGCGTTGTCAAGAATTTTATGCGGCGATGTGAAGGGGCAGACCGGGGGAGTGCAAAGGAAAAACTTTGGTCAAGAATGTGATTGGCTTCTTGAGGAAAAGCAGAGTTGGTTGGCACTTGTTACGGATAAATAGGACCTTTTAGAACTAATTGTTGGAAATTCAATCCTATGTTAAAGGTAATTTTTATTTGACATCTTAATGAATATTGGGTATACTGTTGTTGAGCATACAAATTATGTGTGCGTGCTTGATTTTTTAGGAATTTAGGCAACTCCCAAGAGACATTCAGAAGCGTTGGGTTTCGGTTAAAACTACAGAAAACTATCGCACTCGCTCTTTGCTCGCTTGATCCTTCGCTATTCGCTCAGTTGATCTCTACTTAACCTTCAAGAACTGAAAATTAGGAGCAGATTATGATGGAAGTATCTGGACAATATCTAGGACGACAGGAATTTTTTGTAGATGTGTGTTGTGTTCGCGGCGCGGACGTGTCTTGCGTAAATATTGTTGTAAACGCAAGAAATAATTCCATCACGATTAAAAGTGACGATGAGGAAAAGGAAATTCGGGTGTCTCTAGAAACATTGGCGAAGGGACTATACAACCTTGAACAGAAAGATAAACTGAAACGTAGTTAATTTGCAAAAGTGTGGTGCTTTTGTGTTGATTGATGCGCAGCAGCTAAGTGGGGTTTGGAATCGTCGTTTTGTTTGAGGCATAGAGGACTCAATCGCGCTTGATTTTTTTGGGTTTAGCCTTGGCCTCTACCCAACTTGCGAGAAATCAAGGGAATTTTTTTGTGATACTATATTTGATTATGTGTCGCAAGTCTAAAATATAAGGGGGTTCCAAATGAGCGACAGAAGGTATATTGGGATAACGGGGAACTATCGGTTATACAAGGTTCATGCCGCTACGGAAGGAGTACCATTGGAAGAAATCAAAAGGGTAGCTAATGACCGAGGGACATATTTTCAGGATGACGATGATGCATATCAATGCTTTGAGGGAAATTTCCCCGAATATGAAGTAGAAATTCAACCTTGCACACGAAAGTATCCATACAAGTATAAGAAATACCACCAAGGTTATATTAGGTTTCTCAAGGTCACGCTTACTTTAGGAGCAGAAGAAGCTATAATAGTTCTCATAAAGGTTTAAGAATCCAGTTATAGCAAGGCATGCTGCGCGCAAATACCGTCGTAGCGTAGCCGGTAGGATGTTTATGCCTCAAACAATGACCGAATGCCAAACCCTTTTTTACAGAGCGTATAATCACCTAATTGACAACTGAAGTGCCAACGTTAGTTTAGACCACAAATAATCGAACTTAAGACAGGCGTCATTAATGAAACTCAACCGGCGGCAAATATCCTAACGCCGCGTGATGTCGATTCCGTGATTGAGTTTGATTGAAATGGTGTTTGAAGCGACGAGAAACGGACTGGAAAAAAGAACCGCTGGCATTTTTTTCGGCTTGCTTTTATATTTTAAGGAGGTTTTAGGATGAATGTATTCATCTATCGCCAAACGAGTACGAATGATCCATGTCGGCATGGCGTATGGGGGTTACGTGATTGTTTGGGTGACAAAAGGCGGGGCAAAAGTGAATGTGCTTATGGTGCTGTTTTAGGCATTGGCGGAAAAGGAATATGCCAATCTTTGCGAGCGAGAATTACTTGGATAGGTATTGGCGTTCATAAACAGGAAACACCGGGCAAAAAAGGCCCCCTTGTCACTTTCGATCATGTTTGTCTAATGAACGACAGCGGCCCGACGTTATGCGATGTTGCACGTTTGCTTTATCATCATATGTTTGAATGCGATAAGATTCCGCATTTTGGCTATTCACAATCAGAAAAAGTGCCGAAAGAAATTCGGGAAGAAATTCACAATGTTATGATGCAATATAGTGATTGTCCACCTTCGGAGGAATGCGATTGCGACCCGAATCTGACTTGCGATCCGTGTTGATATTCTTCAACGCTAATCGGGGTTAGAAAAGAGGAGTTTTTGTAGGTTGGGTAGAGCGGATATGACGAAAAATGTGAATTATGAGCAGGAGGTTGTTTTGTTGATTGAGTCCAAGAACTGTTTGCGGGTAGCGAAACCCAACGCTTTTCGGTCGTCTGGAGGTTTTAAAAGCGTTGGGTTTCGCCTTTGGCTCTACCCAACCTACTAGAACTGGAAATAATTGGCAATTCGCCTCGTGCGGTGCGGGGTTTGGAGTCGTCGTTTTGTTTGAGGCAATGGGGTCACTTCCTCTATCGTATTTAATATTCGCTCAGTCGATATCAAGCCAATCTACATGAACTCAGTGGTTCTTTTGGATTTTGTAAAAATTTAATACGGGCGCGGCGAATTTGGAATTTCGGAGGTTTTAAAAGCGTTGGGTTACGCAGAAGACTATCGTCCTCGTTATTCACTCGGTTGATCTCATTCTAACCTACAAAAACTAGTTTCAAATCTTCGTATAATGAAGAATTAGAAAGGAATATCTTGATGTATGAATTTACCCAATTGTCTCTCGAACGTGATGAGTTTGATGATTTGATGTTTATGGGTCCACCTACACGTGAGCGTGATAAATTTGAAGATGAGTGGTTATTGTCTTTATGTAATCTTCCACTCAAAGAAGTCGCGAATAGAGTTATAGTTAAAGCCACGGATAGAGGTTCGGCAGCTAGGGCGTTTGGAAGTATAGATGTCATCTCAAATAAGTATAATCACGAACCTTGGTTTAAGCGCCATGAACTCATTAGTCAATACTTTCACAAGAATTTAATGGACAGAATTTGGATTAGGAATTTGAGCGATTGGGGCTCACCTGGCGACATAAATCAAGAACGGCTTAAACAGCCTAATTGCTCATTTTATATTATAGATGGCAACAAGCGTTCGTTAGTCTACGCTGTAATGTTACGATTGGGACAAATGGACTACTTGCCCGTTGAAGCTATACATTCCGCTTCATGGGATTTGGCTAGCGGAATCTTAGGTTGGCAAGGCTGGCCGGGTAACATTGATGCTTTAGTCAATGATGGTAAATTGCAGATTAAATCCAACTATAGATTAGAAGCAACCGAGCCTGAGCCGTATAGCATGCTTGTAAGTCAGCGGCAAGTAGGTATTAAAGTAAACAGGCGTATAACTGCGAGTTAATAAGGATTTTTGAACTGCCATCGGAAATTTAGACCGCTTTCTTAACCAAGATTGAAATACAATTCCAATCAATTGAAAGGAGAATTACCGCTATGGACATAACTTTGAACACGTCTGAACAAGAGCCTTACAAATCAGATGAAGAGCTAAAGTACCATAGCAAGATATGTAACGCACGTTATCTTGTTATTGACAATTCGCTGCTCGGTCGGCGCATAGAAGCTAATTTTACCGATGACAACAAAATTACTGCATCAATAGCCAATAAGCAGGACCGCGCAGGTCAGATATTCGTTTCAGTCTACGAGAATGGCACTAGAACGATCCGCATTGACGGCGAATATAGCGAATCTACGAAAAATTTTATCGTTCTAACCATACATCCAAATGGAGATATTCTCCACGAGGGGAATAAAATAATGAGCGACGGCAAAGAATTAAGATTGCCTGGTACATAGAGTTTAAACATCACCCATAAACAAAAATAGGCTCCCCGAGGTCGCTAACAGTATTGATACGCCGCTGAGGCATCATCTGAACTTACCCCCATCCTTTGGACGGCGACAAATAAGAATTAAGGTGGAAACCTGTGGCAATATGGTCCAGTTGAAACGCCTGAAATAATTGGTAATATGCCTCGTGCGGTGCGAGGTTTGGAATCGTCGTTTTAATTGGGGCAATGAGAAGCGTTGGGTTTCGGTTAAAACTACAGAAAACTATCGCACTCGCTCTTTGATCGCTTGATCCTTAGGAAAACTATCGCGCTCCTTATCCAGTCGCTTGATCGCTCCGTTGATCTCTACCCAACCTACAAGAACTGGCTGAATTATCTTCTAGCGGTTATCGCCTGTGCGAGTGTAGTCTGATTGGCTCCTTTCGTTATGAGCAATTCTGCCACTTATTAGCATAATGAATAGGGGTTTTTGAATTATAGTTTGGCGCATTTGTATTTCGTCCCTTTTCGTTAGAAATATACCACACCAGCAATCAGTTTATAGTGCCAGCCGTAAAATTTAAGGCCGAGGGAAACTGCGAAATAGATGTTTGTACAGGACTCTAAAAGCGTTGAATCAGTACTGAAGCGATTGATAAAGTCAATGTCCGTTATCGGAAGATCGTAGAAATAACTGTTAAAAACAAATTTTGCTCTAATTTGAGGATTTCCTGCTTCTGTATTTTTTTGGCGAATTTCGACATCTTTTGGCTCTATAAGCACAAGGGAATGGTCCAATTGAGTTATATTCTCAACTGAAACAGCTTTACCTGTGTTGCCGAACAGCACCAGCGCATTCACAGAAAGTAATTCCTCAATCAATGATGGTGTTTTTTGGATGTTGTCAACAATCTCTAGAGATTGGCCATCAAAAAGCACATTTTCGGATTGGTACCCTTCTGATGCAAACGCGGTGACATTAATTTTCACAATATCCAGAAGATTTATGTCCTTTACTAACCATGAAGGTACCGCCCCACTCTCAGCTTCTGATATAGGTCGTATCCATTTGGGGTTATTATCTTCTGTCCTGACGACATCATACTTGTATCCTTCTCGGGCTGATTTTACAAGTTCAATCCCGGCGATACATCTTTCAGTGAATTTCTATGAGTTTGCCAAACAAATGAATAGCTTTTCCATACTCATTGTAGATGAATTATCTCAATATCCGAATTGAGTTCTTGAAGGTATTCGGCGAGAAGCCGCCGGTGGCATTTTTCAGCAGTGTGTTCACTACACAGTAGACAACATTCGTTAAGACTTTCTAAATTTATTCCCTCTTTTATGTCTCTCTCATCTAACAGGTTTATGTATTCTTCAGCGTATTCCTCCCAAGAAATTTCCTTCATTCTATATGCTCCTAACAATTCTTTCGAGGGTGCAAATTTGAGTTGATGTTCATAATCAATGTTCGCCAACTGTTTCGCAAAAAATGCTAAGTCTTTGCCTTTGGCGAATCCAGATAGCTGTGAGTTATTACTAACTCTGGTATCTACAATCTTCTTGACTTTATTGTGCTCCAGTAATTGGAAAAATTTCGACGCAGGCTTTTCCGTAAAACCAATCGTGTAAAGTTTAATCATACAACTACTCCCTCAGCTTTCTGCAACGTGAACTTCGCTATCATCCTTCGAGGAAAAAGCAATGTCTTTACCCCTAAACCGATAGGCTTTCTCAATTTGTTCTTCTTCTGTATCAAATAATGGACATAATTTTTTATTATACTTTTCAAGCAGTTGTTTTTCAAGGGCACCATTCTCTTTAAGATTGCCATCTTTTAGGATATGGTTGACCTCCACCTCTTCTCTTAGCTGATATGAAATCATAGAAAAACGATGGCAATCAAAGGGTTCCGCCTCTGAACACATCAACACGATTGTGTATCCAAAGTCGAGAGCTTTTTTGAGTCGTTGTATCCCTTGCTGAAAGTCAGCGCTTTTTCTAACTTTATCAAAATCAACCTTTTTACCTGAGTCATCAAGCAGGGAACGTTCCGTATGCCTTGCCCCAAGTTCTTTCCCAAAGTGGGTATATAGGATTTGCTCACTTGTTAGCCTTGAAATTATTTCATTTTCATTAAATTGCGGGGCAAATTTACTATATGGCTGACTTCTAACATCAATTAGACAGTTAATTTTAAATTTTTTCAAAAGCCCAATGAAGTCGTCAATATTGTGTGTCGAGTGTCCTATTGTAAACACTATTTGATTTGACATACTAGCTCCTAAGGGTAGATTGCGGTAATTACCTTCTAAACCAAACAGTTGTATATGATGGATTTCCGATGGCAGTATATGGCATTTGTAAGCAAATCCAATATACAAACCATTTTACCAGAATGCCAAAGTTGTATCAACACATTTTCAGTATTTCATCACCCTGTTTGAAACGAGTTACTGGCTTCACGTTCTGTAAACGGAAGTGCATAAGTCGTATATTGGAAAAGAATTAACCACGATTGAAGATTTCATCAAGGAGAACTCAACGGGCGAATCCCATTGACTGCACCCTGTATACCTGATATAATTATCCGAGAATGAAGGGGTGGTGAACACACAACAACACGGAGACAATTGATGATGGAAAAGACCACAATCAATGAGCAATTGCAGGATACAATTGACGAACACGGTTCAAAAGCGGCGTTATCCAGCAAAGTAGATGGTGCGTATCAAGACATCTCCTACGCTGAACTGGGGATTCGCGTGAAGCATTTGTGTCTAGGTTTAATCGAACTTGGCGTGCAAAAGGGAGATCGGGTGGCTCTGCTGTCAGAAAATCGTCCAGAGTGGGCAATGAGCGATCTTGCAATTCTTGCCGCAGGTGGAGTCAATGTTCCAATGTTCTCTACGCTGACGCCTCCTCAAGTTGAGCACATTGTGAGGGATTCGGGAGCAAAGATTATCTGTGTTTCCAGTGAAAAACAGTTGCAAAAGGTTGAGGCTTTTAGAGCGAACATTGACGACCTCAAACAGGTCATCATCTTCGATGCAGCTGATTCGGAAAAAAGTAATGGAGTGCTCAAATTTAATCAGGTCTGCGAATTAGGAGAAAAGGCAGAGAATGGCGATTCGGTTTACCAAAAATCACGCGACGCTGTCACTCCCGATGACCTCGCCACGATCATCTATACCTCTGGGACCACAGGGCAGCCCAAAGGAGCGATGTTGACTCACAACAACTTCATGTCAAACGTAAGCGCATGTTTCGAGCTTGTTGGTATTACCAATGCAGACGTATTCCTGTCTTTTCTCCCATTGGCGCACGTATTCGAGCGGATGGGAGGACATTATCTGCCGTTGAGTTGTGGCGCGACTGTTGCGTATGCTGAAAGTCCATCCACGGTTGCCCAGAATATGAAGGAAATCCGTCCCACTATCATGATGAGTGTGCCCCGCCTCTACGAACTGATGCATGAGAAAATTATCAGCGCGGTTCAAAAGGGGTCATCTCTCAAACAGAAGATTTTCTATTGGAGCGTGGGGGTTGGTGAAAAAGTAAGCCAAGCAATTCAACAGCAGAAGAAACCTTCTGCAATCTTAAAATTAAAGTGTGGTCTTGCAAACAAGCTGGTTTTCAATAAACTTCAGGAAGCGACGGGGGGGCGGTTACGCTTCTTTGTCTCTGGTGGCGCCCCATTGTCCAAATCCATTGCAGAATTCTTCCACGCCGCCGGGATCTTGATTCTCGAAGGCTACGGCCTGACAGAGACTTCACCCGTGATTAGTGTGAACCGTCCAGATGAGTGGAAATTTGGCACTGTGGGAACACAGATTGCGGGATTTGAGGTCAAAATTGCGGAAGATGGAGAGATTTTGTCGCGTGGGCCGCACATTATGCAGGGCTATTTCAACAAGCCGGAAGAGACGGCTGAAGCTATTGACGCGGATGGGTGGTTTCATACAGGCGACATAGGAGAAATGGATGCGGACGGTTTTCTGAAGATTACTGATCGGAAGAAGAATATCATTGTGCTTTCTAACGGAAAAAACATTGCGCCGCAGCCCATTGAGAATCAACTCACGCAAAGTCTATACATCAATCAAGTAATGCTCATCGGGGATAAGCGCAAAAGCGTCTCTGCGCTTATCGTGCCGAATTTTGATGCCATCAAAGAGTATGCCGCAGAAGAAGAACTTGATACCAAGGACATTGCGGAGCTGATCGAGACAAAAGAAATCCGCCAACTCATCCGTAAGGAAATTGAGCGGCTCTCAACGGCTGTAGCCGACTTTGAACGGGTAAAGATGTTCACTTTGTTAGATCGAGAATTTACCGAAGAAGCTGATGAGATGACACCGACACTAAAGCTCAAGCGCAAAGTCATCCTTGAAAGGTACGGGAATAAGATTGAAAAGATGTACGGCGGCGAGAGCAATTGAATCTTCACCGTTGGGCAATAAGACCTTTGGTCTGTTAGTCGATAAATCCAGGTATCTCGTTTTGTCAACATGCGCGACGGCAATCCGGTGTTTGACTTTTCGCCCCAGCATGGGGGATGTTAAGTGTGAGAGGAAACGGTGCCAACAGGACGCATAAAATATTACAACCCAGACAAAGGCTTTGGATTTATCGATCAAGATAACGGCGAAGCCGATGTGTTTTTGCACGTCTCTGCAATTAACTGGGTGGACGACGAGCTTGGCGCGGGACAACGGGTCAAATACGATATTACCGAGGGCAAGCGGGGACTTGTGGCTCGAAACGTTGAGGTCTTACTCACCCAGCTTGAGCAAAAGTGGCTTCGTCAAGGCAAGGCGATTATCCCTCGTGATTACCCAAGGTTCACTTCGCGAGAGCAAAGCAAAACCTATGATGAGGGTAAATCGAATTTGTCTCAAGAGCCAATTCGACCAGTATCAGTTGTATCGTCGAATTCGCAGACATCTGAACAATCTGTTGAGTTGCCACCTTCCAGACCGGACGTTGAACCGCATGATTTCGAGCCGACCGAAGAAGACAATCCGAATCAGAAGTTAGTAGCATCGGCTGCTCAGTCTGAATCTAGCCTAAAGAAACCAGAGCATGTTACTTTTGGCAATCTATACATACAAAAACAGATTCGGCTCCAAACATCAATGATTTTTGGGTTTTACAATCACGAGCAACGCCCTGTGACGATTCGCGAATTCACCCAATACACTTTTACACTGCAAGGCGAAGCAGAAAACCAAGAAATTCCGAAAACAGATGTTAAATATTGTTATAAAGTTGAAGACGCAAAATCAGTACAGTCGCTCATGCGATACGATGAGCAGATCAGATCGCAAGAATTAAAGCCGATTATGTCTCGGAAGAAGCGTTACCAAATCGACACACTAGAAATTCAGCTGGCATGTAAGGAAGAATACCCAATCGAAGTGATTATGCACGAGGGAGAGATTTTTCGGGGGATGGTGGATTGGGTCAGCCCATCCGAGATTAAGATGGTTTTAGAAAACGGATCGAAGGTTGTTGTTTTCCGGCACGCCATCTGCGAATTTAAGGCATTTCCATCTGAAAAGGAAACGAACGTTTGAAATTGCACCATACGTCGTAAAGGTTAAGCAACCGATGGGGACACAAAAAAATAACGAATACTTCAACTCAAACTCGGTGATGGAACAGTATCGACATCTGATGCGGGAAGTCGAAGCTGAGACACAGCGTTTGTACGAAGCGCGAGGCAGCTTCCCTTGTCCCTCCAACTGTTATGATTGCTGCCGTAACACAGCGACGATGTTAATCGGTGAAGTAGAAGGGCAGGACCTCAAAGTAGCACTAAAAAAACTTGCCCCAGAGGTACGGGCGCATATCCGTAAGAAAGCCAACCGATCTGTTCGGAGGCTTGAGCAAATCGGATATTCTCATGAACGGATGACAAAGGACGCTGGAATGGAAGCGGTCGAAGTGCTGAAAGGAACGCCGGAGGCGGAATGCCCTATGCTTATTGGTGGGGTCTGTTCAGTTTACGAGCATCGACCATTGATTTGTCGGGTATGGGGATATCCAATCAACAATGGGAGTAGTTTGGCGTGTTGCCGCAAGACTTTTATCGGTCAACGCCGACTTTTCAAACCAATTGATTACGCGCGTTACTGGGAGACATGCCGGACTTTAAGCAAAAAGATTGGGACAGAAGAGAAAACACCAAATGCTTATCTTGTTGTTCGGCTGCTTGCTGAAGACGGGGGCACGGCAGAGCGGACAGACACGTAACTTAAGATTCATGCGGACGTGCATTATGGCGAAGGATTGGAGGAACTTGGGTTAAGAGATCGCAGCAATTCAAAGGGGTAGATTCCCGTTTTATGTCCGTCGTTCCAAGTCAACCGGATTGCATAACGGCCAACGGGTTGGATATTAACGATTTTAAGATTCTCAAAAAAAACTTCAGAAGGCAACACCCGCAGCGGGTTCTCATCTTCTTGTACCGCTTTGCAACGGGCACATGGGCACTTTTGCCGCAGCAACTTATGAGAATGTTCGCTGCGATGACCATCACTCCATTGAATGGCTATCCCGTCTAATAAACGCTTTATCTGGGTTGGCTGATGTATCATTGTTTGCGCTGTTTGATAATTCGCGGCACAATAACTTCAGAATCGGGTGTCATCTCAGTCCTGTAAACATTAAAGCTGAAATCACTACCCGTCGGAAATCTTGTGAGCAATTATCGCTACTGGAAATAATCCGCGTTGATTTGGGTGAAGCGTTCCCATTCTTCTGGAACATCTTCGTCCATGAATATTGCTTCAACTGGACATTCTGGTTCACATACACCGCAATCAATACATTCTTCAGGATCGATGTAAAGCTGCTTGACGTTTTCAAAGTTATCTGCCTGCGATGTTGGGTGAATGCAGTCAACAGGGCATACGTCAACGCAGGCGGTGTCCTTGACATCAATGCACGGTTCGGTGATGACGTAAGTCATAAATAGTAAATCCTCCTTGTGAACTGAATTGATGATTTTTCTTCAGACCGTTTATGTGCGAAGGGATAATCGTGCTTCTAAGTCTATGCCTCCTCCTCAACTCAAAATAATCATATCACATCAATCCGGCTTTGTCAAATAGATTCACGCTTTTTCGATTTCCCGCATAAACTAGTGAAAGTAGAAGGAGAGGGTTATATTCGGGGCATTCAGAAGTCGTTAATTTATCGATTGTCCCATCAAGCGTTCAATTTCATCAATCGTTTTCGGGGCTTTAGCAGTCAGAACTTCGCAGCCGGACGTGGTGACGAGGAGATCATCCTCAATCCGTATTCCAATTCCTGAATACTTCGGATTGACGTTTTCGGTGTCGGGGGCGATATAAAGCCCCGGCTCAACAGTCATTACCATTCCCGGTTGGAACGTCTTGTGTGTTTCGCCTTCCTGTGTTTTCGTTGGGTCGTGAACGTCTAGCCCCAACATATGTCCAATCCGGTGCATGTAAAACTGTTTATGCTTCTCGTCTTCAATTAACTTCTCTTTCTCGCCAGCTAACAAGCCAATTTCCAACATGCCCTCGGTCATCAACGCTATTGACTTCTTATTGGGTTCATCAATTGGTACACCGGGACGGATAGTTTCGATTGCGGCGAGCTGAACATCAAGCACAAGTTCATAAATCTCGCGTTGTGCCTCGGTAAATCTGCCGTTTGCCGGGAACGTCCGCGTTATATCGCCACTATAGTATTTGTATTCACATCCTGCATCAATTAAAACTAGGTCACCGTCTTGAATCTGGCTATTGTTCGCGGCATAGTGCAGTGTCGTGGCGTTTGCACCGCTTGCCACAATGGTTGGAAACGCTGGATTACTTCCTTCGCTTTTACGGAAAATTGAATCAATTAACGCCTCTACTTCATATTCGTATAGGCCCGGTCGGACGGTCTTCATCGCCAAGATATGCGCATCAACGCTAATTTCCGCTGCCCGTCGAATGCGTGTGAGTTCTGCTCCGCTCTTGATGAGGCGCATTTCGGCGAGAATCTCGCCCGGATCAATCAACGTATTAGGTCCTGTTCCTTGCTGTGTGCGGCGACGACTATACTGCTTGCATAGTTCGATTATCTTTAGATTAAAGACTTCATTGGAGCTGAAACTGTAGTAAATTCGATTCGCGTCTTTGAGATATTCGTGGATTATATGGTCAAACTCGTTGATTGGATAGGCTTCATCGGCACCAAAGCCGGTTTTCGCCCCCTCGACTCCCATACGCTTTCCTGTCCATACTTCCTGCTCTGGTACGCGAGGACTGACAAATAAAACATATCGGTGTTCGGGATGGTCTGGCGCAAGAACACAGATTGAACCCGGTTCCTCAAAACCGGTTAAATAGTAAAAATTACTGCCTTGACGGTATTTATATTCGACATCATGGGTACGTAAAGCTGGTAATGCGCTTGGGAAAATTGCAATCCCTCCCTTAATCTGTTGCATAAATTCCTTGCGCTTACTTTCATGCATTCGTTGTCTCTCCTTTTATTCCTCCTGAACCGCACTAATCTCATCTTGGGAGATCTTGTGGACACTTTTGGGGTTAAACGTCTGTTGTGTCTCAACTCTCAGTACGACTTCGATTCGCCCACCGGTCAGGACGAAGAACTGAATCAGAAACCCCCCACCCTCCATTGATTCAACCTGGTACTGATCTGACTCTAATCCCTCAACCCACGTCGGGAGCGCGTTTGCAAAATCAGAGTGATCGATTGCCCTTTGAGGTAAAGCGATGATGAGTGTTCCCGGTTCGTCGCCGATTGCTTCAGTGATAGCAGCCCGTGTCTTGACCATGAAAGGCACCACCCGGCTTGCGTACTCGAACTCGTCCTCGCTCGTGCGCTCTGGAGGAACAATGCCCCAGGTCAGGTGATGTATAAACGGATTCCCGTAGCCTTGGCTGAGCATGTGTTCTAGACCGGGTTCATTAACTGGGTGCACAACCGCAACGTAGTCAAACCAACCTCTGCTTCTTGCAGCGCTGTCTTCGTGTAATCTTGCGGAAACATTGATATAGTCATAACCGTCCACCGGGGAAGGATAGCAGCGGGCATCCCAGCCCGAAATGTAGCCGAGTTGTTTCAAAGGCCCGGCGACGAGATGCGGCGGGTCTGCAAAAATCGCTGCGTGGTCGAGATTAGGCAGCAGCCGTACACTTGCTGTGATAATCTTTTCAGCGACTTTCGACGCTTCCGTCAAGCGTTCTTGGGCATTTTCAATGATGAGATAATCCGCGAAATCTTCCGGCAAAAGAACAGAACTTCCCATGATAGACCTCCAGTCCCTTATAAGCCCAAGTTGGGAGCAGGGCGACGCGTGAAACCTGTATGTTAAGATTGGTTTCGGAATTAAGAATGAGCATCAGCGCTAAATGATAATCGAAATGTATCTGAAAATCAAGGGTTATCCAACCACAATGAGGTTTTAACAGAATCCACAGAACGGCTTAGAAGCATTGCAATCGGTGGATAAATGTGATAAAATCAGCGCATGACTAGCAGCTAGAGTCCGTTGATATCCACAACACCGAAAGGAGAGTAGCTATCCCGATTTTTATCCGCGGAAACAGATGAAGGCAATTATCAGAACGGGTGATGGTGGCCCGGAAGTCTTGAGATTGACGGAAGTTCCGGCGCCTATCCCTGGTCCTAAACAGCTGTTGCTTGACGTGAAGGCGACCGCCCTTAATCGATTGGATACGCTTCAACGGGGAGGACTATATCCACCACCTACGGGCGAATCTGAGATTCTCGGATTGGAGATTGCTGGGACTGTCGAAGCGATCGGGGATGAAGTCACAAGTTTCAGCCGCGGCAATCGTGTTTTCGGCTTGATAAGCGGCGGCGGATATGCTGAGCAGGCTCTAATTGATTACCGAATGGCAATTCCGCTTCCCGAGGGGTGGGATTTTGAACAAGCTGCGGCGATACCAGAGGTATTCTTTACCGCTAACGAGACTCTATTTACTTTGGGTAGGTTGTGTCAAAACGAAACCGTGCTTATCCATGCAGGCGGCAGCGGCGTCGGGACAGCGGGAACGCAAATGGCACATCAAATTGGCGCTCGTGTGTTTATTACCGCTGGATCCGAGGATAAAATCAAAAAAAGTAAGGCGATCGGTTGTACAGAAGGTATCAACTATAAAACATGCAATTTCGCCGAGGAAATCATGCGGTTGACCAAGGGAGAGGGCGTAGACGTTGTTCAGGATTTTATTGGCGCGCCTTATCTCGAACGGAATCTATCCATCCTGAAGCCGCGTGGACGTCTACTTATGGCAGGACTGATGGGTGGCACCACTGTAGAAACCAATCTGGGACATATCCTGAGAAAACGTCTACAAATTTTTGGATCGGTGATGCGTTCTCTCCCAATTGAGGAAAAGATTCAGATTTCGAAGCGTTTCGTGAATCGCTGGCTTCCTCTGCTTAGGAAAGGCAGAATCAAACCGATAATTGATACAGTCATGCAGTTATCTCAAGCACGTGAAGCGCATGAATACATGGAGGCAAATAAGAACTTTGGTAAGATTATTCTTAAAATTGAGTGATACATTGATATTGATGACATTCCCACTGTCCACGGAAACCGCTCTAACTAGGATGTGCACTGTAATAATCGACATTTAGTGATAGCCATGAGTAAGAATTGGACTAGAACACTTCTTCGGGGTATGTTTAGCGTTTTACTGCTTACGTTTATCGCGTTATTGACGCTGGTTTTCATCGGAATCGGCTTCGCTGGCGGGCTCATGCTTGCATCATGGGACGCTATCAAAGATGTGGATCTAGCAGAATTGGAATATCACAAGGCGGATACGTGGAAACAGCATCTCAAGTTTTACTCTTCCGTGTGCGCCGTCCAGCGCGAAGATTTAATCGATTTTCTTTTGGATAAGCTGAATCGTTTGGCGTACGAGGAGGCTCCGCCAGAGGTCATAAAGCCGAGTGCTGTCGGAGAATATTCGATAGCGCTTGATACAGCCGGAGAAACTGGGACAATGTGGGTTTATCTTCAGGGCTTTCACTACCCGCGTGCGGATCAAACCCCTTATCGGGTGGAAATTTCGGTTATCAATGGAAAGATTGATTCTATTCGCAATGAAGATGGAAAGGAAATACTGCACTTTAATCTCGAGCCGGAGTTAATTAGCGAAAAATACGACGAACGCGGTACAGCGCGGGAAATTGTTCCTCTCGGAGAAGTGCCTGACAAGCTGCGGAGAGCGTTTCTTGCAATTGAGGACAAGCGATTTTATCACCATTGGGGCTTAGACCTCAAACGCATAGTCGGTGCGTTAGTTCATTATGTCCGAACAGGAGATCTACACGGGGCGAGCACAATCACACAACAACTCACCCGGAACATCTATCTGAGCCCACAACGGCGGATTTTACGAAAAACCAAAGAAGCCTTGCTCGCGATTCGAGTGGAGAGAAACTACTCCAAAGACGAGATTCTTGAAAGGTACCTCAATTTCATCAATTTGGGGAGATACGGTCCGAGTGAAGTGCTTGGTGTGCAGAAAGCGGCGAAAAGCTACTTCGGCAAACCGATCTGGGAGTTGGAACTTCATGAATGTGCGACACTTGCTGGTATCCCAAAATCCCCGACCTACTACTCACCGATACGCCATCCAGATCGTGCAAAGGGCCGACGAGATCTCATTCTCAAGCAGATGCTACGAGCCGGTTTCATCACGCAGGAAGAATATGAGGAAGCTGTGGATCAGGCTCTTGTTATTGAGATGCCTAAAACCGTGCAACTGAGGGAAGCCCCCCACTTTTTGGAGTATGTCGTTGAACAAATAACCCAAATCCCTGACCTTGAGGATTTATTATACAGTCAAGGTTTAAAGGTCTACACAACAATTGATATGTCCATGCAGAAGGTGGCGGAAAGGGTAGTTGCCGAAGAGTTACGGAAGCGTGACAAAGAATATTTCAAGAGTTTGCCGGATTACGATTTCAACAGGAACGACCCCAGTGGCATCAATCCGATTTCGAAGTACCTACAAGCGGGATTAATCGCCGTTGAACCGAAAACGGGCTACATCAAAGCGATGGTTGGTGGAAGAGATTTCTATATTACACAGCAGAAAATCAACTTCTATAACCGTGCGATTCAATCTCAGCGTCAACCTGGTTCAGCGTTCAAACCGATTGTCTTTGCAGCAATGCTTGATATGCCGCCGCTGGTGACGCCGGCAACGATTATCAGTGATGAAGCGTGGTCTACCGAGAGTGAAGTGGGGGTAAAGTGGGAACCCAGAAACATCGAAGGTGAATTCCATGGAGATGTTACGGTACGAAAGATATTGGTGAAATCAATTAACGTCGCAACAGCCAAAATGATGTGGGAAACTCCCAAAGACGAACACAAGAAGCCAGAGGGGCTTAAGCGCACGCTGGCGCTTGCTGAGCGTCTGGGCATCCAAACCCGCTTCCCCCCCTATCCTTCAATTGCGTTAGGGTCGGTGGGTGTGTCTCTACTCGAACTTAGTGCCGCTTATGGCGTCTTCTCCAATGGTGGTGAACGCGCAAAACCGATTAGTATTCAGTATGTCGAAGATCAGCACGGAAAGATTCTCATCGAAAACCAAGTTGAGCGTGAGCAGGTACTGGACGAAAATGTCGCCTATCTTGTCACACACCTTATGGAGGGCGTAATCAAATATGGAACTGGGAGAAGAGCCGTTTCAGTGTACGGATTAAAACGCCCCGCAGCGGGCAAAACTGGGACGACGAACGACAACACAGATGGGTGGTTCATTGGCTATGTTCCCAGCCTCGTTGCCGGTGTTTGGGTCGGATTTGATAATCCACGGAAAAGCGCAAAGAAGACAGGTGCCTTTCTGGCTTTGCCGATCTGGGCGCGATTTATTAATGAGGGCGCACGAGGACCTGTCGAAGAGGAATTTCGTGTCCCTTCAGGTATCCTCTTCAGACAAATTGATAGGGAGACGGGATTACTGAAATCTGAAGGGAAGTGTCCGGAGGAAAAAATTATCCGTGAAGCGTTTCTCGTGGGCTCTGAACCCAGGATGGTCTGTAATGTACATGAGTAGGTATTGAGGTTTATCGGTTAACGCTAGTACCTAATTTTGCACTTTGGGGATTAATAAAGGATGGAAAAATTTGAGTTAGTCTCAGATTACACGCCACAAGGCGATCAACCTCAGGCAATTGCCAAACTGACAGAGGGCTTATTGAGAGGGGATGGGTTTCAGACGCTGTTAGGCGTTACGGGGTCTGGGAAGACTTTTACCATGGCTCACGTCATTGCGAACTTGCAGCGTCCAACACTTGTCATATCGCCTAACAAAACCCTCGCTGGACAATTGTATTCGGAATTCCGTGAGTTCTTTCCCAACAACGCTGTTCACTACTTTGTCAGTTACTATGACTACTACCAACCTGAGGCGTACATTCCGAGCACAGACACTTATATCGAGAAAGATATACAGATAAATGAGGAGATAGATCGACTCCGCCTCGCTTCTACGGCATCGCTGCTTTCACGCTCTGACGTCATCGTTATTGCTAGTGTTTCTTGTATCTACGGTATTGGTTCGCCGAAGGAGTACAATATACAACGGGTTGAACTGAAAACCGGTGACATCATTAAACGAAATAAGCTGCTGCGTTCACTTGTGGATATTCGGTATGGACGGAACGATGTTGATTTCTCGCGGGGTTGCTTCCGGGTGCGCGGGGATGTGATTGAGGTTTTTCCCGCCTATGCAGGCACCGCTTATCGAATCGAACTCTTTGGCGACGAAGTGGATCGCATCACAGAGATTGACACACTCACCGGAGAAATTATGGAAGACCATGCAAAAGTTGCGATTTATCCAGCAAAGCATTTCATGACGGACTCCGAGCGATTTGAGCAGGCGCTGTTGGATATTGAAGCCGAACTCCAGGATCGAATTGATTACTTCATTGCGAACAACAAGCTGCTAGAGGCGCAGCGGATTGAGGGGCGAACGAGATTTGACCTTGAGATGATGCGGGAGGTCGGCTACTGTTCGGGAATAGAAAACTATTCACGTCATATCTCTGGTTTGCAGCTCGGCGAGCCGCCTTACTGTCTAATTAACTATTTCCCAGATGATTATTTAATGTTCATTGACGAATCTCATGTGACTTTGCCGCAACTACGAGGAATGTACCGCGGCGATCGCTCCCGAAAACAGTCGTTGGTGGATTACGGTTTCCGTCTCCCATCTGCCTTGGATAACCGTCCGCTCCGATTCGACGAGTTTCAAACATATATGAATCATGCTGTGTTTGTCTCAGCAACTCCCGGGGCGTATGAATTGGATAACAGCACCCAAGTTGTGGAACAAATCATCCGCCCAACGGGATTGATCGATCCAAAGATGACTGTCCATCCGGTCGAAAGACAGATCGACCACCTAATGGGTGTCATTCAAGAACGAGTCGATCAGGATCAGCGTGTGCTGGTCACCACGCTCACCAAGCGGATGGCAGAAGGCCTGACCGACTACCTGACAGAAGGGGGCATTAAAGCCGAATACCTCCATTCCGATGTCGAAACCTTGGACCGTGCCCGTATCTTGAAGGAACTTCGCCAAGGTGTTTTCGATGTGCTTGTCGGGATTAACCTCCTCCGTGAAGGCTTAGATCTTCCCGAAGTCTCACTGGTAGCGGTTCTTGATGCGGATCGCGCAGGTTTCCTCCGATCCGAGACTTCGCTTATCCAGATCGCAGGCCGTGCCGCCCGCAATGTCGATGGCGAGGTTGTCCTGTATGCAGATGAAGCGACACCTGCAATCCGCAGTGCCATTGATGAGAGCGAACGTCGGCGGAAAATTCAGATGATGTATAATGAACAACACGATATTACACCAGCGACAATCAACAAAGCCATTCACAACCTGATTGATGAGCTTGCTGCAGATGAGACAAAATCGTCGGAAGCAACCGTGCCTATCATTCCAGTGGAAACCCATCCGGAAGAAATCCAACCGTTGATTGCCAAGTTGACGACGGAGATGCAGACTGCGGCGGCGGATCTGGAGTTTGAACGAGCAGCAGCTTTGCGCGATCAGATTTCAGAGATTAAACGCGAGTTTGCAGAGCATTAAAGCAAGGTGAAGCATAGAACGGACAGCTCTACTGTTCAAGAACCTGCAACTTGTTCTTCAGTAGGATGGCTCAAGTCAATTTATTTCTTGCATTTCTGCATAAGGTGTGCTAAAATCAGCTTGAATCGGAAAACACGTTTCCATACAGAAAGTGAGGACAATGGATGTTTGTTTGTACTGCTTGTGGGTATTTGTGGAAAGCGGCAGAAAGTCCGCCCGAAGAGTGTCCTGCGTGCGCAGCGCCGAAAGAGAAATACATCCCTTATGATGACCGGGCCGAACGGTGGGTGAAGCGAGCCGTCGCTCAGCATGTAATGTATCCTGATGAGGAGGGTGCAGACCTCCGGGATGAGAATTCAGCCTTGTCTTCTCATATCCGGTTTGCGCTTGTTGGATTTGTTGAAGGTGTCAAGAAGGCTGGAGACCTTGAAGGATGACTTTTTAACATAAGCATTTCCCTCTGCTCAGAAACAATAGTTTCTGGGCTTTTTTTTGGAAGTCAGCAAGTTGTCAGCATCTAAAGAAGAATTGTGATGCAACTATTCGGAGTTGTCGTGTCTAAGATTATAAAGGAAATCAGCTTTCTCAATTGGGTTTTACTTATTCTATGTCCCACAGCGTTAAATGCTGCCGGGTTTGAAGAAATCGAACAGAACATCCGGGAGCATGTTCTATCTAACGGCATGAAGTTCATCATCCTAGAACGGCATGACGCTCCTGTTTTTTCTGGATATATTCATGTCGATGTCGGCAGCAGTGACGAAGTCATCGGGAATACAGGGATTGCCCACGTCTTTGAACACATGGCATTCAAAGGGACAACAACCCTTGGAACAGAAGACTACGCAAAAGAAAAATCCATTATGGACAAAATGGATAGCGTGTTCGACGAACTCAGAACCGAACGGGCAAAAGGCGATCGTGCGAATGTGGAGAACTTGAAGGAATTAGAAACGGAATTTAAAGCTTTAGAAAAGGAAGCGGCTCAATATTCTGACGGCGAGGAATATGCAAAGATCCTAGAGCAAGAGGGCGCTGTGGGAGTGAATGCAGGTACATCTGCTGATTATACAGTGTATTTTTATAGCCTCCCCTCAAATAAGCTCGAGTTGTGGATGGCGCTCGAATCTGAGAGGTTTTTTGAGCCTGTGCTCAGAGACTTCTTCAAAGAGAAAGAGGTCATCAAGGAAGAGCGACGTCTAAGGACTGAAAGTAGTCCAGTTGGGAGGTTAATTGAGGAACTCAAAGGACTTGCCTATCTAGCACATCCCTATGGACAACCGATTATCGGTCATATGTCAGATATTAACACAACGACGCGAGCCGAAGCCCTTCAATTTTTTGAAGAACACTATACGCCCAGAAATATGGTTGCGGCGATCGTTGGTGATGTCAATGCCGATGAGGTGATTCAAATGGCGGAGAAATACTTTGGCAGGCTGCCCTCTCGGCCGGATTTGCCGCTCGTTGAGACTGTTGAGCCGAAGCAGTTAGGTGAGCGGCGTGTCAGGATTGTGGAGCAAACACAACCCGTCATAGTGCTTGCTTACCATAAGCCCGAAATCAGAAATCCGGATAACCCCGTGTTTAATGCAATCACCGATATTCTGGCTTCAGGGCGGACATCGCGCTTGTATAAAAAATTGGTCCGAGACGAGAAAATCTCGATTTCGGCAGGAGCCTTTCCAGGGTTTCCTGGTCAAAAATATCCAAATCTATTTGTTTTCTATTCGTTTCCCGCTCAGGGACATACGAACGTAGAAAATGAAGAAATTGTTCTGACTGAGATTGAGGCACTCAAAACGGACTTGGTTTCGGAAGTTGAATTAAAAAAGGTCAAACGGCGTGCTAAGGCAGAGTTAATTCATTCACTGCGTTCTAGTAGTGGGTTAGCCAGTATGTTGTGTAGTTCTGAATTTCTCTTGGGAGACTGGCGAGAACTCTTCAAGTCCCTTGACCGAATTGACAAGGTAACGGCTGAAGATATCAAGCGGGTGGCGAATGAATATTTTGTAAGTTCCCGTCGATCCGTTGCTGAGATTGTGACAGAGGCAACCAAGGAAGAAGCGGAGGCGGATGAATGAGAAAAATCGCATTTTATACACTTCTATACGGCTTAACGTCTATACTAATTGCATGTGCGGGTAAACAGATGGCACCCCAGCAGCAATCCGCGGTAGTTTCGAGTGACGCACTCGAACTGTCAGATGCAGAAATAGCGCAATCAGAGGAGCGGCGCGATGAATCTTTGGACACTTCTTTAGAGGTGGAAGCACCAAGAAAAAAGCCACATGAGGGGCTTGTCTACCCACCATTGAACCAGCCGCGGCCACCGGTTCCCCAAAAGGTCGAATTGGACAATGGGATAATCGTCTATCTGTTAGAAGATCACGAATTTCCGATTATTGAAATTTCCGCGTGGATTCACACCGGTTCAATCTACGAACCAGCGGACAAAATTGGGTTGGCGGAGATTACCGGGGCAGTCATGCGAACGGGTGGAACCACGGGTAAAACCGGAGATGAACTTGATGAAATTCTGGAGAGTCTGGCCGCATCTGTTGAAACGAGTATCGGTGACGATTCAGGTTCCGCGTCGATGTCGGTTTTGAAAGAGGATCTCGATACAGGGCTATCCATCCTCGCCGATGTTCTCATGAATCCTGCGTTCCGAGAGGACAAAATCGAGTTAGAAGTGGTGCAGCATCGTAGCGCCATAGCACGACGAAATGATGATCCAACAAGTATCACGGCGCGAGAATTCCGGAAACTCATCTATGGTGCAGACAGTCCTTATGCGCGTACAACCGAATATGATACGATAAACAATATTACTCGTGATGACCTCGTGGCTTTCTATCAGAAGTATTTCCACCCGAACAACCTCCTAATAGGTGTTCTTGGAGACTTCGAATCCGCTGCTATGCTGGCAACGATTCGGGAGGTCTTCAAGGAATGGGAACCTGTAGAGATTGATTTACCTGAAAAACCTGCAATTCCTGAAACGTATGCGAGGAAAGTTGCTCTAGTAAACAAGAATGACGTGAACCAAACAAATATCCGTATGGGACACATTGGCTGGTTGCGCAATAATGAAGACTATCCCGCTCTGGTCGTGATGTCTCAAATTCTCGGGATTGGATTTTCTAGCCGGTTGATGAACACGATCCGAGTTGAAAAAGGGCTCGCATATTCTGTCGGAAACAACTATGGCGCTGGCTACGACCTTCCCGGAATATTCTTCATCTCATGTGGAACCAAATCGGAAACCACTGTGATGACAATCGAAGCGATTTTGGAAGAGGTCGAGAAGTTGCAATCAGAGGGGATAACGGATGAGGAATTGAAACAGGCGATTGATGGCTTTATGAATTCTTCTGTGTTTGACTATGATACTAAGGGAGAAATTCTGTCTCGAGCGCTCCGGTATGAATACTATGAATATCCACAGGATTTCGTTGAGCAACTCATGGCGGGGATTCGGGAGGTCACAAAAGCAGATGTCAAGCGCGTAGCTAGTGAGTACCTACATCCAGACAGATTTGCCCTCATTGCTGTTGGCAAGTCTAACGATTTTGATAAGCCACTGAATTCCCTTGGAGATGTTACTGAAGTCGATATTGCCATTCCAGCTCCTTCCCCTGAACCTGTTCCCGAGGCTGGTGAAGAAACTGTTACAAGGGGAAAGGAGATTCTGGGGTACGTCATCGAAGCGCACGGCGGGCTTGATAAATTAAAGCAGGTGAAAAACATCGTTACCACAGGTAGAATGGTTGTAAATACACCCGGTGGAATGATGGAGCTTGATGGAGAGGTAACATTAGTATTACCGACAAAAGCGCGGTTTGATATAAAGATGCCTGCTGTGGGGATGCAGATGAGTCGGATCTATGACGGTCAATCGGCGTGGATGGTGATGCCTCAGGGAGTTCAACCCCTCCCTGCAGCTTTTGTTGAAGAGGCGAAAAAAGAAATTTTTAGGGATAGTATTCACCTACTGACCTATATTTCTGACAAAGAAGCATCTGTTCAGTATCTTGGTGTGGAAGATGTGAAAGGCAAAATGACAGATGTCGTACTGGTCGGAAATACGCCAGCCGGTTCCCTTAAGCTCTTTATCGACCAGGAAACAAAGCATATCGTTAAAAAGGAGTATCAAGCGTTAACGGAGCAAGGACCCGCCGAGCGAGAAGAGTTCTTAGACGCCTATCGAGAAGTCTCTGGGGTGATGGTTGCCTTTCATACCGTTTTGGTCGATAACGGTGAGCAATCTGCCGAAATCACGTTCAGCGAAGTCATGCTCAACGCCGAGGTGGATGAATCGCTGTTCGAGAAATAGTCCCATTTTAAGCGTATATATATATACCTCAATTCTCGAACTCTAGTCCGTATTCACATCGGGGATCCATTGACTTAATGGGCATTCAACCCAAGTCGAACGTGTTGTGTGTACCAAAAAGGCGGTCGTTATGGAGCCTCATGAGACGATGGTGTGGAGCACTGCCTAGTCAATCTTGGCGACAATCTGCTGAAGAAGCATCTCCCCCGCCGTGACGCGAGTAGGATTTCCAATTTTTCGTCCATTTGCAGATTTGTCCAATATGTAGACCGTGCAGATTTAAGAAATAAACGGGTTCGATTCAGTTCTTCATATTATGTGTCGTGGCTTTGTGCATTCCCCAACATGAAGCAAATCTTTTTTCAGATTAACAACCGATTGAAGTTAATAGTTCTTGAGTTGCAAGAATTCACACTTTTCCTCGGTCGTGTGATTCGCAGCCTATTCCGAAGACCACGATATTGGGCGGATCTCTTTGACCAGATGGATATTCTGGGTGTCGGATCGCTTGTCATTGTGCTAATCGCGGGGTGTTGCGTTGGGGCTATTATTTCAATGGAAACCTTGTTCCAACTCCAGTCATACGGTGCTCAGTCTTTCCTCGGCCGAGTAACTGGCGATTCAATTGTCCGAGGCGCGGGGCCCGTCTTCACAGCGATGATTGTTTCCAGTCGTATTTGCCCAGCAACTGCCGCGGAGTTAGGCTCGATGCAAGTGAGTCAACAGATTGATGCGCTCGTGACGATGGGTATTGACCCCATTCGCAAACTGATTGCGCCGCGTATCATCGCTAGTTTTTTTATATTCCCAGCCCTTACATGCGCCCATGCCGTAGCTGCCATTCTGTCAGGTGGTTTAGTTGCTCAGTTGTCGGGGGAATTAACACTATTGCGTTTTTTAAGAGAGTCTTTGGTCGAAATTTCCTCTGGAGACGTGCTTTGGGGGTTGATGAAATCAGTTGTGTTCGGTTTGGTGGTGGTAACGCTTGCCTGCTACTCCGGCATTCGAGTTTCGGGTGGGGCAGTTGGAGTGCGAAAAGGCGCCACGAATGCAGCGGTTAACGCAATTCTGCTCATCCTTGTATTTGACTTTCTGGTGATTAGTCTGGGTCGTTCGCTCTGATACCGGATAACCACGTCAGTAGGTCTAATTTTTTGAGGTTCGAAGTGAAGCGATTTGTCGCTGCCACTGGTTTGCTCGCTTAACACAAGGACTTGCCTGACTACGAATGAAAATGCAAGAAATTTCATGGAACTAGCTTCTTAGTGGTCGTTTAATTAATGATTTTACTGAAAAATATCAACTTTTCCTACGGGGATACCCAAATCCTCAAAGATATCACATTTGATATCCCGGCTGGTGAAGTGACTGCGATTCTTGGTCCAAGTGGATCCGGAAAGACTACGCTACTTCGTATCTTAACCGGATTGCTCAAACCTGCGAGCGGTGAAATCTGGATGAGTGGGAAGAGTTTGATGGCTTTGTCTGAATCAGAACAACAACACATTCGAAATAAAATGGCGATTGTTTTTCAGAACGGCGCGCTTTTTGATTCACTCAGTGTTTGGGAAAACATCGCGTTCCCCCTTTATGAGCGCTTTTCAATGCCTCTACTAGTAATTCGGCAGGAAGTTGAAAAACTCCTTGAAAAATTTGGTTTGCAGAACGCCGACGAATTGACAATTAATCAATGCAGCGGCGGGATGCAGATGCGGGTTGCAATTGCACGCGCTTTTGCCTGTCATCCTGAGATTATTCTTTACGATGAACCGACCTCTGGACTCGATCCGATCGCGCGTGACCGCATCTGTGATTGTATTCAAAAGCAACAGTTCCAGCGCAATGTAACATCGGTACTCGTGACCCATCAGCTGACCACCGCGTTCCGCATTTCCAAGCGTTTCATTTGCCTCTACGATGGAGAAATTCATTTTGACGGCACTGCTGATGAATTAACGGTATCAAAAGATCCCTATATCCAACGGTTCATCCAACCTTCGAAGCGGGTTTATCGGGCTCTCGATTCTGATCTGACCTAATATCCAATGTTTAATGCCGAGTGCCTATTATATATTCACGGAGATGAAATTCATGCGATTACAAAGAACACAAGTCACTTGGTCTCAATTGCGAGTGGGGATTTTTTCGGGTATCTGTCTGGTAATTATACTTTGGTTTCTGTTTTACCGGGAAAATGGACTGAGAGCCATTCGTAGCCAATTTACCGTTGAGACGATTATCGATTCTGCATCAGGGGTCAAACGGGGTACTCCCGTCCGCTTGGCTGGAATTGAAGTTGGAGAAGCGAATAAAGTTGAATTCATTCATCAAGAGGGGTTGCATAAAGTCCGAATCCAGATGGCACTGAGCAAAAATGCAGCCGAACACCTCAGAAGCGATTCGATTGTCCAAGTAAAGTCTGCAGGGCTAACTGACAACAGGGTTATTGAGATTTCATTAGGCACCTCCGATGGTAGCCTAGTTGCAGACGGCGACACATTGTCGAGCATTGTACCGATGGAAGCAACTGTCGTCTTGAATCAGATAATGGCGCTCAGCAACAGCATGAATAGTTTCTTGAGCAGATTCGAGAGTCTTGTCAATCAACTTCAAGTGGGTGATGGTACATTTGCACAATTACTGAAGGATGGGAAAATCTACCAAAACCTGCACCAAGCAACTCAAGGTGTTTCCCATTTGATGTCAAATTTAAACGAGGGTCAAGGCCTCCTTCCTCAATTACTTTCCGACGGACAACTTGCTGAGAATATTACACAGAGTGCTGCTTCAACGGCAGCTTGGGGCAAACAAATTACCAATGGAGAAGGCACGTTGGGCAAGCTAAGCATGGATGCTGCACTCTTCGATCAGGCGTTAATCCTAGCAACAAAAGGAGATCGAGTATTGGAGAACCTTGAGGCTCGCTTGGAGGCGGCAATTGTTTTGACGGAGGTACTGGTTCAAAAAATATCCCACGGTGAAGGAACGGCTGCAAAGTTTGTCAACACACCGGAACTGTACAATCAAATTCACGCCTCGGCTGAAAGGATGGAGCAGTTTATAGAGCTTGCGCAGTCGGGTGAAGGAACAGTCGGTCAGTTCATGTCGGATGCGATGTTTGCCGAACAGGTTTCAGCAATTACGGCCTCGCTCGCAACGTTGACCCAAAAACTCAATACTCCCGGAAATACGTTCGACACACTTGCAACGGGATCGGGTTTGGTGGATAGCCTGCTTGCAACGACGGTTCATTTGGAATCCATCTTGACAAAAGTCAACAACGGAGAGGGTTCTCTGGGCAAATTGACTGATGATCAGCAGACCGCCGAAAGTCTTTCACAACTAATCGCCAATCTCAGGACACTTATTGCAGACATCCATGCAAATCCGAAGAAGTACGTTAAGCTCAGCCTTTTTTAGAATTGACAATAGAGCTGTCTCTGAACCATTCAAATCATACTTCCAAGCTTTTTACTGTTAAGTATGGATTGGGAGGCGCAATGGATCTATTTGAAAAGTGTTTCCATTTTACCAGCGGTAAAAGTGTCCTTGGGAAAGGGACCAAAGAAGCACGAGAAGCAGGACTCTATCCTTACTTCATCCCAATCCAAGAATCAAGAGATACTGAAGTCATTATTAATGGCGAAAAAAAGGTAATGATCGGCTCCAATAATTACCTCGGTTTGACGCATCACCCGAAGGTTCTTGAAGCTGCCGCAGATGCCGCTCAGAAATATGGCTCTGGCTGCACGGGAAGTCGCTTTCTGAACGGAACACTCGATATACACATCGCGCTCGAAGAAGCGCTTGCCGAATTTGTGCATATGGAAGCTGCGTTGGTTTTTAGTACTGGCTTTCTAGTGAACCTTGGTGTGATTGATGCAATTGTAAAACGCAAGGACATCGCATTCATTGATGCCTTGAGTCACGCGAGTATCGTCGATGCATGTTTGTTCTCTCGGGGCGAAATGGTAAGGTTTGCGCACAACGACTTAGAAGATCTCAGCCGCAGGTTGGAAATGGCGACTTCCCAAGGAGGTAAGCTCATAGTTGTGGAAGGTATTTACAGTATGGAAGGCGATGTGGCTGATCTTCCCGGTATCGTGAAAGTTGCCCAAAAATACGATTGCCGGTTGATGGTTGACGATGCCCACGCAGTTGGTGTTCTTGGACCAACCGGCGCAGGAAGTGCTGAACGTTTTGATGTTGAAAACGAGGTGGACCTCATTATGGGGACATTCAGCAAGTCTTTTGCATGCATAGGAGGCTTTATCGCCGGTGAAGCAACTGTCCTCGACTACCTGAAACACCATAGTCGTAGTTTGATCTTTAGTGCAAGCATGCCCCCGTCAGCCGTTGCAACCGTACATGCAGCGTTAGAAATCATCAAGTCCGAACCGGAACGGCGCGAGCGGCTCTGGCAAAATACCCGAAAGATGCAGGAGGGGTTCCGATCGCTGGGATATGACATCGGTCAGTCTGATTCCCCTATTATCCCGATTCTCACCGAAGATGACACAACAGCCTTGATACTTTGGAGACGTCTACTTGACGAAGGGATTTTCACCAATCCGGTTCCAAGCGCAAGTTCTGCTGTGCCACCGGGAGGCTCCCGCCTTCGCACAAGCTATATGGCAAACCATACCGATGATCACCTCGACTTTGTACTTGACAAGTTTGCGAAACTCGGCAAAGAATTGGGGATTATCTAAATACTGAAGATTGAAAGCAATCTATCCTAGTTATCAATATTCAACATGGAAGTTGTCGTCACTCCTGTTCAGTCGAAATCGGATCTCAAGGCATTCATTAGCTTGCCATGGCAGATATACCGTGGAGATCGAAATTGGGTACCGCTGCTGCGCAGAAATCTCAAGAATCGATTAGATTTGTCTAAGCATCCGTTTTTTGATTCCGCTGATGTAGCACTTTTCATTGCGCGTTGTGACGGACACATCGTTGGCAGCATCGCCGCAATCAACAACCATCACCATGTTGATTTTCACAAGGAGCCTGTGGGTTTTTTTGGATTCTTCGAGTGTGTTCGGCACCAGGAAGTAGCCGAAGCCTTATTTTCTCACGCTGCTGATTGGTTGAAAACCCGCAACTTGGAAATAATGCGCGGGCCCATGAGTTACTCAACGAATGAAGAGTGTGGTTTGCTCATTGATGGATTCAATCGCCCGCCTGTCATCATGATGCCGTATAATCCGCTCTATTATGTTGATCTCATTGAGGGGTTCGGCTTCAAGAAAGCAAAAGATTTGCTCGCATACGAAATCACCGATGAAGTAGCCTTATCCGATCGCCTGAAGCATACCGTTAATTATATCGAAAGGCGAAGAAAAATCACAACACGTCGTCTCAACATAAAACAGATTCATCAGGAAGTTCAGCGCGTGAAAGAGATCTATAACTCTGCATGGGAGCGAAACTGGGGATTCGTTCCAATGACAGATGAAGAAATCGATTACATGGCGGCGGAACTCAAACCGATTGTAGATCCTGATATTGTGCGATTCGCCGAAATTGAAGGAGAGGCAGTTGCCTTTGTCCTTTCCTTACCAGATTTCTATCAGGTGCTGAAGTATGCAAATGGACGACTATTTCCGTTTGGATTGCTCAAAATACTCTGGCATAGCGGCAAAATCTGGCCGGCTCGTGGTAAAATCGACAATATCCGCATACTAACGTTGGGTATCAAGGAAGAATATCGGCGGCAAGGGATTGATGCGCTGCTCTACTATTATTCCTATACCGAGGGTAAGAAAAAAGGTTATCGACGGGCTGAATTATCGTGGATTTTGGAGGATAACACCCTCATGAATCGAGCGCTGGAAAACATGGGGGCGAAAGTCTATAAACGCTATCGGATTTATGACTATCCGCTGGGATCGCCCAAGAATCCCTCTGTAGACAGCCCCACAAAATTGGCAAATAAAAAATTTATGTCAGCAGAGTCTAAACGGGACCTCTGAGGTCTGAATAACCCTACTGAGCACATCCGGCAATCTGGATTTCACCTCTCGGCGAGCATTTGTGGTTGCTCAGTACGGGCTCATTAACTAAGCCAGGCAAACCATTCGGCGTCTCGCAGTTGTGCCAGGTTTTTATTGCGTTGCATCAGGTGCTTACCACCGATCGGAAAGTTGCATGAAATTCGTATCGGTATCGCTAGTCATCAGAACAAAGGTCTGATTCGTTGTTACAAAACTTTAACAACGACGACTGTCATGTCATCAGCGAGTTCAGTAGGTGCGGTAAGTGTCCGGCCATCACTCAGGATGGCATCTACCCACTCCTGCGCGAGCTTCCGCTGGACAACAAGTGCTTTTAAGCAAATTCCACATCCGAATTCTCTCGTATTCATCCTCGCCGGCGTTTCTAGCTTCCGTAAAATCGGTTCGGGAAGCCCTTCGTTGAAATGTGTCAATGTATAATCTCGAAGATTGATTTGGACAATCGATGTCGCGACAAATGCTTTTTTGGGGAGGATTTCTTGAAGCGATTGGTGCATCTTCGGTTTCGGGCAACAGAGACAGTTGCATTTCCCGCGCTGCCTTGATTTCCTCAACTGCGATACCTTGATAGACGCTAACCTGCCTGCGACGTTTGAAAAAGAGTATCGTCTGCATCACGAGTATACCGAGCAGAATCGCACTGCCGCCCACTGTCGGTACGAGAAAAAGAGCTGTTTTGTGGAATGGCGTCGGAACCGTGAAATTCAGAGTTGTAGGGGTGGAATAGTTCAGATCGCGGTCGACCGCTTGCACCTCAAATGCATAGTCGCCTGGCAAAAGGTTAAAATATTGGATTTCTTCTGAAATTATTGGGGGTTGCCAATCGACTTCTCTCCCGATCAGTCGGTGATAATAGCGCATCCCTGCCGGGCGGGTTTTGAAACTGATGGCATTGAAACCGAAAATTACACGTTTGACTCCGGCTAGTAACGTGAGAAAATCAGTCGGGGCTTCGTAGACTTGGTCGTCGGTAGTAACTTTGGTTATAGTCAGCGGCAACTGAACTCTCTTCAGTCGGTTAAACCGGATTTCCCCACCGCCGAGCGTCCCAACCCAAACCGCTCAACTGCTGTCCATATACACAGATGTCACATTGTCATTCGGCAGACCATCTCGCGAATCGATAGTCTGAAACGTTCTGCCGTCAAAACGACTTGCTCCACCATCGAGCGTTCCAAACCACATCACGCCCCCCATGTCTTGAAGAATTGCGCCAATATAGTGGCTTCCAAGCCTGTCCGCACTGGTATAGGATGCCCAATTTTTCCCATCAAATCGACTGATGCCGCCAAACGTACCGAACCACATTGCACCGCTTTCATCCTGTCGGATGGCATGTACTTTGTCGCTCGGTAAACCGTCCTTTTGCGTGTGAACGGTCCAGCTTTTCGTATCTAACCGACTGGCACCGCCACCGGGCGTGCCAAACCAGACGGTTCCCTCTCTGTCTTGCATGAGTGCAAACACAGAGTTGCTGGCTAATCCATCTTCGGATGTATATGTTTCCCACTTTGTACCGTCGTACCGAGAAACGCCGCCAGTTTCGGTTCCGAACCACATTGCCCCCGTGTCGTCCTCCATCATAGTATGGACGACATCACCAGCCAATCCATCGCTTCTGGTAATGGCGGTCCACCTTTCGCCGTCAAATCGCTTTACGCCTCCGCCAATTGTCCCCACCAAAATAGCGCCGGAACGGGTTTCAAGGATCGGGGTTATGCGGTGGATTTCTCCTTCCTGAGTCTCTTGAGAGAATAGAGCATGAGGGCTAGTTCGAGAAATTCTAGTCCAGTTCTCCCCATCAAAACGATTAAGTCCATGAATCGTTCCGACCCAGATGTTACCCTCTTTGTTTTGAAGAAGGGCTGCTACCCAACGGAACTGGCTGGTTCGGTCAACAGTGCGCCACTCTCGCCCGGCATATCGAAGAAGTCCACGTCGTGTTCCTACCCAGATAACACCTTCTCGATCAATAAGAAGAGCCGTCACTTCTCCTGATTTTTGATTTGAGGCATCTTCAAAGGTAACACGGCGCCACTGTTTCCCGTCATAACGACTAAGTCCACCATTCGTAGCGGACCAGATAGCGCCAGTTCGATCTTCTAAAAGCGCGCGAACCGTGGCGCCGGCAAGACCATCCTTTTCTGTGTATCCGGTCCAATTTCTCCCATCAAACCGACTCGTGCCGTCAGTGGTTTGCAAGACGGAAAACACAGCGTTGTTCGCCAGTCCATCGACATGTCGGTAGGTTATCCATATCACCACGGTTCGATTCTCTTGTGTCGTGTTCTGTTGTGCCTTTGCGTCTTGAAACAGGATGCTAAGCATGAGGATGGTCAATACTACACCGATAGGGGTGCAGTACTGCGCGATTTGATATCTCCAATGCGATTTAGCGGATATTAGTTTCATGTATTCCTACAGTGTGAGCGTCTAAGGGATTAACTGCGGATAAGTCGGAACCCCATATCACACTAATAGCCATCAGACAGACTCAATGGACATCTGTTCGTGAGGAAATCGGCGGAGGTGGAAGGATCTCAACACAATTTCGGTGGTCATAGCTGTCAAGCATGTTCTATAATAATGTAGTTAGCTAGGTTCTGTTGACATTTCATTGTAACCAGATAATGGTAGCAACGAGACTTAGAAACCTCATATACCGAACCGCTAACTTATCAAAACGAGCAGAGATGCGTCTATACTGCTTGATTTTGTTGATAAAACATTCGATTCAATGCCTCTCTTTATACAGATGCACATCATAAGTGCGTGAATCACGACGGTTGGCAGGTGGCGGTATCACCGCCACCGCACTCCTTTTGGTTATCGATTCAATAAATGCCATCGCGTCGTATGATGTGTCAGCTATCACATACTCACTACTATAACCAGAAATCAACGCTTCAGCACAAGTAATGTCATGCCGTTGACCCGCCGTCAGCCTAAAACGTAGGGGATTACCTAAGCCGTCAACAGCGATGTGAATCTTGGTTGAAAATCCACCTCGACTGCGTCCGAGCGCTTGTGAAGCTTGACCACCCCTTGTTTTCAATGCGCCCCCAGCACATGGGTGCGCTCGAATGATAGTGGTGTCAATGATGAGCCACTCCATATCGGGGTCTTGGGCAAAGTGTTGATGCAACCATTGAAAGATACCTTTATCGCACCACCGAGCGAAGCGTTTATAGACGCTGTTCCAATGACCGTACTGTTTGGGTAACAGTCGCCATTGACTACCACTACGAGTTATCCAAAGCACCGCATCAATAAAGCGTTTTAAGCGAGTTTGCTGTCCAGTGTAGATGTCGGGACAGGTTTTAAGGAATGCTACTATTTTTGACCATTGTGTATCGGATAAGGTAAGTGTGGACATCCCCTCATTATACACAATACACAAATGTCAACACGCCCTAGGTAATTCAAGAGTAATTTAGTTAAACCTGTCCAAAGTATAGGTCATGAGCAGGGAGTTCAACAATGTATTCAAATGAAGTGTCATTAATCGCAATCGTGGCGATTGCAGTTGGCGTGCTAACCTCTTCGAACCTGTGGGCCTCGCTTGCAATTAGCGGCTCAGACAGCGAGGTGGTAAGGACGACAATAACCGTCGATGATTCCGGAAAGTCTGTCTTTGTTATGTGGACGACCAGGGACTGCTTTCCGCCCCAACAGCGCTGGGGTCTGCACCTGCGTTTCAATTCGTCCTCCGATGGTGGAACTAACTGGAAGGGTCGGTCAATGAACTTCACACACAATTCCCCCGTTGGTTCCAGCGATGTTCTGCCTGAACTGGCTTTCGACGCTCAAGGGAAGCTTCATCTGCTTTGGTCTCGCGGCAACGAAAAAACGTCGCCCTACTACGCCTCTTCACTTGACTTGGGGCTTTCTTGGAGCGAGCCGAAGACAATTGGTTTGGAGGGATACGGATGGGTACAACTCAACGGTCTTGGTCTGACGGTGAGCGAGAACGGAAGGAATGTCTGGGCATTCCATAACGACGCCGACTGGACTGCTAACGATTGCGGCTCTAGCGACGGGGGGTTGACCTGGAGACAACTCGGAAGGCATATAGCCACAGGCAGCGACATTGATGGCGGTAACCCGACCCAAAGTTATTGCTCTGATGCTATTGTCGTGGGTGATTACCGGTACGTTTTGCGAAAGCGAAACAATCAGCTCAACGTTGTGACCTACGATGGCAAAATATGGTCGTCCTCGACTCCCACACCGGTCAAAAGCCCTCTGTTTCTGGCGGACAATCACACCATAGTAGCGGACAGCGAAGGCGGAATCTATATTGTCTTTAGTGACGCAGGCGAGATTTATTGCATGCGTTCTGCGGATAACGGCGTTACTTGGGATGGTAAAGTGCGTGTGGACGATGATTCCGAAGGCCAACACCTTCTGCCGGTGATTGGAATAATGGCAGATGGGACCTTAGTCGTTGCCTGGCAGGACGGCCGCGAATTTGCCTCTGCAATTCGCTATGCGACATCGAAAGATGCTGGCAAAACCTGGGATGCTAGTGAGGTTCTCTCGCCTACGGCAAGGAACCAGACAGCTCCTGACATGTGTGTAAACAACGAAACCTTGTACTTCAGCTACACCGAGGACAGCAGGGCCTTTTTCGCACGGATTCCGGCCGTACCGCCTCTTGATACCTCGAGCCTCTTTCCGAATTTCGGATTTGGTGTCTTTGGTACGGAATTTGACGGAAGGCTCCCAGCTGGCTGGAGTTTTGATTCCTGGAAACAGGAATTCATGAAAGAAAAGTTCGGCCAGGTTTCTCCTGGGCGAAATGGAGAGGGGTTCTGTTTAGAGCTACAGCAGGGATCGCCCGCGGGTCCCCTTTCAATCCGCAGTCAGCCAGTGCCAGTGCCCGCTGATACTGCATATGTTTTCAAGGGGTACTATGCATCAGTGTGTCAGGGAAAGATGTTGGTTGTGGGACAGTGGCTCGACACAGCTGGAAAGACAGTCGGGAGTTTTGAGGTAAAACTCCCTGATACGCAGGATGACTGGATTGCGTTTTTCGAAGAGGTCTGCAGCCCGGTTAACGCAGCACAGTTGCAGATAGTGATTACAAAAGAGTGGGGGGACGGTTCTGTGCGATTCGATGACTTTTCCCTGCGCAGAGGTGTTCTACGGGACTATGCATTGGAATTTTCTCTGCCTCCGCTGAGATCGGGTGAATTGCGTTTCCCTATCTACGGTCTTTTGACTAGTGGCCCGGGCCTCGACGGAGAGTGGGAGGCTGAATGCGCCATGGCCAACTTCAGCGTCGGTTCCTGGCAAGCAAAATATGGGTTGCGAAAGCGTATTTCTTCGACCTGGGTTTCCACTTGGCCGGACTCCGAACTGGTCAAAGCCAATGAAGATACTGAGGTTTATGATATCTCAGGTCACGATGAGCCGGGAAAGTGGCAGTATATAGACCTAGCAGAGGAAAACCGTCGATTCAGCAGACTTGCGCCTTCCAAACCTTTTGTAGTGAATCTACTTCCATGCTATGGGCCATATTCTCCCTATCCCGTCTACCGAGACTACGTCCGATTATTTATTGAAACCGTCAAGCCGTCTCTGTTTACTTATGATAACTATGCATTGGGAGGCGAATCTCCTGCCTACGGTGGGCATTTCTTCGCCAATTTTGAAATCGTGCGTCAAGAAGCCCTAAGAGCAAATGTCCATTTTGGCTTTATCGGTTCAGTGGTCGCGTTTCACAGCATTCGCAGCCCGAGTGAGGCGGAGCTTCGCTGGCAGGCTTATGGTGCTTTGGCTTATGGCGCCCGTGCCTTGGGTTGGTTCACCTACAATACGGAGGTCGAGTATGGCGGTCATAATTGGCGAGATGCTGTGATAGAAAGGGACGGAAGCCGATCCCGGCACTATTCTATGCTGCGCCGAGTGAACGGGGAGATACTCAATCTGGGTGATACCTTGCTGCGGTTGAAATCCACGGGCGTCTTTCATACCAAGCCCTTGCCGGAACTTACTCGAGATGGGGCAGAATCCAAGCTGTTAAGTTCAATTAGCGAGGGCCAGTGGGTTGTAGGCGAGTTTGTGGATGGTTCAGGCCAGGCCTGCTTCATGTTGGTCAACCGCGACTTCACGAAGGAGCAGAAGGCGGTTATAACGTTCAACGGCAAGCCCAAGGGGCTATTCGAGATCGATAAGACCGATGGCACACAGACGCCGGTCAAGGGCTTCAACACGCGAACCCGATCGGTGACTTTGACGGTATCTGCCGGGAATGGCAGACTGTTTCTCCTTAAGTAGTAGCCATAGGCTGGAATAAGGTATTGGTACACAAAAAAAAATTAGAATCTCAAAGGAACCCTCCCGAAAGTGTGTGTTAATGATGCAGCGGATTCGTTCACAATGCTTAGGCTTCGGAACCGTCGACAGGATTTGTCCAGATTTTAAGAATAGTCCCTAAACTTCACCGATGCGTGCTAAACCACATTCCCAATCACAATCCAAACAGAAACTCACACCCTTGGTAAGATTCTGGATTTTGCCACCGCAGTCTGGGCAAGTGAAACTATCCGATGCGTTGGAGCCAGTCAATCCCTGGCGTTCTGAAGTTGGGGAGGATTGGTTCAGGGTGTCCACCAGACGATGCCTACACTCGTAGATGTGCCTGTTGCACTCCGGACAGCGATAGAATAAGTTGGAGTGTAAGCCGGTAGTATCTGGCAGTATGATGCATTGCAACGCATAGATTGCCGCGTTGTGGCGCACAAGCCGTGCTTTTCCCGACCCTTCAATGGCAATTGCATCCCACTTGTTGAGATGGGGCTCTAGTTGGATTACGAGTTCGTCAATTCGATAAGCAGCGGCTTCCCATGGCTGATCGGTAATTCCGAAGATAACGCTCGTCCGCTGCGGGGCAATCTGTTCAAAAACGCCACCACCTGCGAGTAATTTTGCGGGTGAAAAACCATCTTGAAAAGCAAAATGATTCTCAGTCAAATGCATTGAAATAGCCTCTTTTGCGCGATACGGTCAGACTCAAATGTGATGCATTCAGGCTGCTAATTCCTTATTCTCGTAATTTCCTCAACCAGCAATTTTCGAACATGGTGGCCTGAGTCACTTGGCACAGTAAGTCTTCGTGTTTAAGTATACCGGTAGTAATTGTGATGGCAAGTAATTATTCATTAGTAGTGTGTTTTCGTAACTAACCTAATATCCCAACGTTCGAAGATATTCCCGGTTGATCTGTAATCTCTCTGCGTCGGAACGATTCTCGACTTGACCGGGGCATACCGTCACCCAGCGGCTATAATCAATTTCCGCTAATGTTTTCATAATTGAAGGAAAATCAATTGTCTTTCCACCGCCGATATCAATCCAATCGACTTCATAAAGGGTACCGTCTCCACCGGAAGCCTGGCTGTAATCCTGAAGGTGGACATAGATTAGCTCATCCTTATACCGGCGTATTGCCTCAACAGGATCGCATCCCCATAGCGCAGCATGTGATACATCAATACACAGCTTGCACTTCCGGAGCAGATTCATATATTTTGCCCAGTCCTGAATCGAATCAACAGTTGTGTTCGTATGGATATGGTAACAGACCTCCAAATTATACTGCGCAGCGTATTCCGCCCACTCCTCGGAAATGTCTGCTAGTGCAGCAATGTCCGAATCGTTCACGGGGTAATCCTTAGGTTTGTCAGCGCCCATGAACATGAAACCATCCGCTCCAACTTCAGCGGCGAATTCAATCCGTCGTTTATTAATCTCGATTTGATACCAATCTTTATCAATTGGTAGTCCGTGTGCGGTTACCACAGCGACAGGTAAACCGACATTGTCGCAAACCTGTCTGACTCGCTTGGGTGTGCCAAGCCAATCGAGTGATTGTCTCAGTTCCCACCCATGCCATCCTGCTTCCTTAATCTGGGTTAGAAGCAGTTCAAGATTCGGTGTTTGCCAACGCAAAGTGCTGTATCCAAGCTTGAATCCCATGCACAATCTCCTATTGAATGGGGAAAAGTAGATAAATGAAATGGATTTTCTACCTTATTACAATCGCTGTAGCTTGTCAAGGAATTTATCGAGAACAGCATCAAACTAATCGTGTTGAATGTTTAGGAAATTTGTTCCTTGACGAACATAGTGTTAGTGTGAGATAATTTAAGTGCGGTCGAAAAATTGGTTCAAGCTTCGACGACACTTAGTATTCAATATCTCAAGAGGGATTTATCACAGCGATTGCACAGGTTCAACCGAAAGTTTTTGATTACGAATCCCCAACAAAGAAGCTGGAGAATTGCTTAATAAGTCTTAGTGCTGACTGCTGACGAGTAAGAAACTATCGATAGCTTTGAGACATGAGAACACCAATCGTCACTGGTAACTGGAAACTCTACAAGACAATCAGTGAAGCTGTAGAGTTTGTTATTGCGTTGCGCGATTTAGTCGCGGATGATACCGATGTTGAGATTGTTATCGCTCCGCCCTTTACAGCTCTGTCGGCGGTTGCGAGAGCGCTAGAAGGCAGCAATATTCGTCTTGCAGCGCAAGATGTGTTCTGGGAAGATAAAGGCGCGTTTACCGGCGAGGTTTCGCCAGTGATGCTTAAGGAGTCCGGCTGTGACTATGTGATCATCGGTCATTCTGAGCGACGACAATATTTCGGTGATACGGATGAAAGTGTCAATCGCAAGGCAAAAGCAGCACACATACACGGATTAAAACCGATTCTCTGTGTGGGTGAAAAACTTGAAGATCGGGACGCCGGAAACACTGGATTGGTCGTTGAAGAACACGTCATAAACGGAACTTTTGGCTTCTCCGAGGAAGAAATTCTGTCTACTGTGATAGCCTATGAGCCAGTCTGGGCGATTGGCACAGGCAAAACGGCTAGATCGGTTCAAGCGCAGGAAGTTCACGGTTTTGTCAGATCGTTGTTATCAAGAATCTACCCGACCAATGTGGCAATGCAAGTGCGGCTCCTGTATGGCGGAAGTGTCAACCCAGACAACACTTCCGAGTTTATGACGCAACGAGATGTGGATGGGGTCTTGGTTGGTGGATCGAGCTTAAAAGTTGAGTCATTTGCACGGATCGTGAAAGCAGCAAACAGATAAAGTAAAGCGAGGATTATCATGGGAATTTTTGTCGGGCTTGTAATGGTCACTTTCGTGCCCGTATGTATTTTATTGGTAGTCATCATTTTGTTGCAAGATAGTAAAGGTGAGGGACTGTCATCAAGCGCGTTTGGTGCTTCTGAAGTACAATCAATTTTGGGAGGTAGAGGGGCGGCGACCTTCCTCTCCAAACTTACAACGTGGCTTGCTGTTGGATTTATGTTGATGTCGCTCTTTTTAATGCGTTTTTACGGTGATATTAAAAGTGGCGGATTGAAGCCGCTTGAGGCGGAAGTGACGCAAGCGGAAAACGCGATTTCCACCGATAATGAGGATAATGAAACAGAAGCAGATGAAGCCATTGAAGCGGGTGACGCTGAATCTGATAGTCAATAATCCTTATTTTCAGACATTACGCTTTCCCCTTTCCAATTGAGTTTTCAACTCTGTAAATCCACCAATGTCCAATCAAGGAACTCCTCAAGAAAGTTGGACTGTCCACCCGCTCTGCGACAGTTGGAATCGATCATTACTCTTGCTCCTTTTCCTCATCGCTTTCTTCTCTAGCGTCTATTTTTTCTGGCGGTCTGCGTGGGTTACTTTCTTTTCAGCGATCCTTCTATTGGGATCTCTGTACCGATATTTCGTACCATTCCGCTATGAACTCTACGCAGATGGCTTAGTTATCACTTCGCTGTTTTACCGAGTCACAAAGTCATGGTCTGACTTCCATAGTTTCTACGTTGATAGAAACGGTGTATTACTTAGCCCATTCGCTAAACCCTCCCGGCTTGAGAATTTCCGAGGTCAATATGTTCGCTTTGGATCTAACCGACTCGAAGTGATTGATTTCATCAAACGTAAAATTTCATCATAAAGATGTAAACGGAAGCAAATCACTGCCATCAAAGGTTAAGGCTGATGAAAGACCGTGAACCGATAGGGTCATCTCGGTAGTAAATCATTTCCTGATATTTCCCCCTCGCGATTTTGTGTTTGATTAAAAATTCGAGTTATGCTATACTAACCAACCTAATTGAGCTACACAACCCACAATAATTTCCATCAGCAGTGATGGGCGAACAAGGAGGAAAGTTCTCTAATGATGAGTTCAAATGACTCTGTAAAGATGAGCATAGCCGCTTTGCTTATACTTATTTTATTCGTTGCCGGTTGCATGGGGGGAACAGCGTTAAAACACGAATCACCGGTTCATCCCCCTGAAAAACTGCCTGAAGATATCGTACTTGATGTAGACAACCCTGACTTTTTCAAAATCGCTGCTAAAGGGCCAATACTCTCAATGACGCAGAAGGATATTACCGTTTCACTAACCTATTGGCGAAATGCAGATCTCAATTTCAAATATAATCGTGGGAGCTCAGTCTCACCTTTCTATGAAACAGAAGCGCTTCATCAGGGCGATAAAACAGACGTCTTTTATGTCAAAATCGAAAACAATAGTCCCCAGAAGGTGTTTTTCAGGGTGCAGGGGAGGCGCGTAAGAGATGTGGGCGGAGCAGCGGCGATATGTGAAATTGCCGATATGAGAGAGAATCGTTTCCCAGTGTTGAGCTATGTTGATTTGGACCAACGTCTCAGATACATGAAAAAAGTCGGCGGGCTGTATGTCAAAAATGGACTCAGGATAGCGAGGCAAATCTTACTCGAGCGTCAGATTCCAGACAATGAAATACAACCGGGGACAAGCGCTGAAGGATTTCTTCCATTTCAAGAGTTGAAACTAAACACCAGAGAGCTAGAGGTGATCATCCCGTTGGAGAAAGCACCACCGGAAGGAACAGCAGGACGTTATCAAAACGTAGTGTTCAGGTTCCCCTTCGTACACTCCGAATCGATTAGACACGCTCAACCTGCAACAAATAGATACTGATGTCTGTATTATGTATGAAATAGTTAATCTTCAAAGTTGGCTAAACTAATCTTCTAGCCGACTGGGTCTACGCTTTATTTCGACGGGAGAGGCATGCTTGGCTAAATGTGCAACTGGGGGCGAATTGCGTTAAACAGAATGCGGAATCCCATCCTATTTCCGCTTGGACACTGAAGCATTGAAGACATCAAGTGAAAGTATTGACCCCTGATAATTTCGCTTCCCTCGTTGTTCTAAGACGCCTTGCTTTCAAGAGTAATCTCCTACCATCAGATTCATTGATTTATTTCTTTCAAAAGCGCTGTTCTCAGTTGTCAAGGTGGATGGCTTTGCGTGTGTCGCAAAATCCGAGTTGTAGGCTTCGCAGGAACGTCTTTCTTGAACCTGAATGGTGTCAGACCTTGAAAATTTCTCCCAGACGATTCCCGAGAAAACGTCCTGCGACGACGAGACATGTCGCCAATAAAAACATCCCAACAACGCCCATTGCACTAGCAACATATGCCCCCCCAACAGGGCGTTGCGAGAGCTTCCAGATAGCTTTGGTAATCGGGTAGAATTGATCTCGCATTGCAAGAATTAAGCTGTCAGCTACTTCCAACATTGAGAATGAGAACACCAAAATAGAACCAGCGATGATATTCGCTATCACCAGAGGAAGTGTAATCTTGTAGAGTGTATATGCAGGACTAGCGCCCAAATTCTGTGAAGCTTCTTCGTAAGTGACACTGGTCTGTTGAAGTCCAGCATAAATCGAGCGAAGCATATACGGTAATCGCCTCACTGCGTAGCTAATGATTAACAACGCAACTGGGTTCTGACGAGGGTCTAGAATTGATACGATTTGATTCGGGAGATGACGGAGAAGCAGCGTCGTATCCGCGAAGCTCCCGACATAGCCGAAGGCAAGCGCCACACCGGGAAGCGCTAAGGGCAACATCGCGATAGCATCGATCGAATTTTTGAAAGGGATGCGTTTACGGGTGAGCAGATATGATATCAAAATTCCAAAGATGAGCGCAAGCAAGGTACTGAATGTACTGTAAAGCAAGCTATTTTTAATGCTGGGAAGGGTATCATCGTGAGTGAACACGGTTTCATAATGTTCTAGTGTGTAGCTTTGCGGGAAAATTCTGAGGTGCCATTGACTTGCATCGGGAGTTAGAGACGACAACACCACGCTGATGTGCGGCAGCAGCGCCATGAGAATAATTCCCCCGACCAAAAAATAAATCACACCACACATCAACTTGCTTGCTTGGATTTCACGAGTGCTGACATGACCGCGTCCCAGCATCGCATACTGTTTGTTTGCTGTAAAGCGCTTGGTAAGATAGAACGAGATTGCTGTGAGTAGGATAACTAAAACAACAAGTGCGTATCCCATCGGGTTAACATTTGCGTCGGTGACCTGCCGGAAAATTCGTACGGCGATAACATCATTATAATTGAAGATTAACGGCGTTCCCAAATCGGTGAATGCCCAGATGAAAACAAGAATAGCGCCAGCGAAATAGCCGGGCAGCATGAGTGGCAATGTAACCGTCCAAAGAAGTTTAAGACGCGAAGCACCCATGTTTTCGGCAGCTTCCTCCAGACTTCGATCCACGTTGGATAGTGCGGCGACAACGTTTAAATACATGATTGGATAGAGATGCAGGGTTGCTAGTAGCACTACCCCCCATAAACCGCTGCCGAACCAGTCAATTGGTTCGGCAAAATCGATCAGTCCAATCTTCATGAGGAAGGTATTCACGCTGCCATACGACCCGAAGAACTTCTGCATACCAATTGCACCGACAAAGGGCGGCATTATTATCGGAATCAGGATGACACCTTGCAGGGTGCTGCGCCCGGGGAAGCGATAACGAGTCAAGAAATAGGCAAGGGGCAAACTGATGAATGTTGAGACCAATGTTACAGCAACCCCAATCTTAATGCTGTTAATTACCAGTTCACGTGTGTTTCCATCCGTAACCATCAGCTTAAAATACGCAAGGCTCAGACGGTTATTAATCCACAAAGATTCTTTGAAAATGTAGAGAAGGGGATATATCAGGAATACAGCAAAAAATAGGATAATTGGCAGAAGCAGGAGGAAAACGGAGGGTGTCAGATCGTATCTGGAGGGCATGGATTTTATTTGGGCGGCTAATGCCAATTCTGTAGTAGCATATACTACTTGAGAAAATTAGGCCACCCAGAAGACATAAACCTCACAGCGTCGCATGACATGGATGCGGTGTTGGGGGAACGCTTTGGAAATATAGTGACCATTCGCTATCTGGGCACAACAGCGAGTTCCCGATTCAGGTTATACATTAACGCTCGACGGTCAAAATCGTCTACGAAGTCGTACAATCCGTAACGAAACGACCCGTCATTTTGAATCGTCTTGTCTTCAAGAGGGTCATATGCGAGGCTCTTGATAAACTCATTTTTTTCGCCAATCCTTTGGGCAACCAGATTACGCCGTTTAGTGAAATGCACAGCTTTCTCTAGCTGAGTTGGAATCGGTGCAGAGATATTCAGTTTATCCGCATTTTTCCTAATGCGATATGTCTGCTGATTTTCGTGATCGACTATCAACCACTTGCTGCCTTTGTCTTCAATCGAGATACTGACATTCTTGGGTAGGGGGATGCCATTGTTTTCAAACGTTTGTCGTAGATTTTCTGAAATCTTCCGTTCATCCAAGTCAGTTTGGAACTCCAACCCAATGTTGGCGAGTGACTCTTGACGCATTTGGAGAAATCTCTTCATTAAGTACCAACGCTTAGGCCCGCCGTTATAGAAAGTGTAGTCTGTCCAATGGGACGGATTAAGATCTCGATCAAGGTTTAGTTCACTTCTGAGGAATGCGGCATTATTGTCGTAAAAATTCATACATTCATCATATAAGTGATAGGTCTCATCCCGTTTGAGGTGATAAGCCGCTAGAAAAACGCTAATGTGAGGGGCTTTAAGCAGGTTGATGTAATATCTCCCTGTAGGGTCTTTCTCATGGTTATAAGTGCCTTTTAGTTCCGCTTCCAGTCGAGGTAAATAGGTTTTCCATGTTAGCGGTTCACCCGTCTCTAGATCTCTACCAAGACTAAGGAATTCAAGAAAGGGACTATATACTGGGGAGTCTGGACTCATGACATCCCGGATTAACCCTGGTAGAACCGCCAAATTATTTTGTGCAATCCCAATATCATCGTTATTCACTTGGTTGTTATTGCGCCCCACTGCGATTTCATCGAAGTTTGATTCAATCTCAAAAATCTTCAAAAGCCGCAGCGGATCCACGCCAGCTACTTGCCCAGCGACAAGTGCAAATGGGAAATAGCGCCTGCCTTCAAACAGAACGTGCCTCAACGTCATCGGGGAATAACCGGGAACCTTGAGACCCTTCTGATAGATTAGTTCATCTGTGGTAATTCCGTAGACCCTACGCTCTGTCTCCAGATCGAATTGATTATAAATCCCATAAGCTTGTTCAATCGCTACCACGATTCGCTTCTCAAAGGTTAGTTGATATGTCGTACGCAGTGTTTCGTCGTAAACGACAACAGATTGCCTATGCCAATCGATTTGAGCATATCCTGATACCGCGAGTTCAATTAACTTCTGTTGGAGGTCCATACCGGGTTGCGTAAATTGATTTAGGACATCATCAATTGCCGCGTCCTGTATTGTCTTTTGATTGGTTAGCGTCACAGCGAGCGTCTGATTATTTTTTAGATAATGCCAAACTGTATCATGGTCCTTAACGATACGATACCCAAGGAAAACGCCCAGTGCTGAAATACCTAGAGCAGTTAATATAGAAGCAAGTAGCAGAGTTGTCCGAAAAATCTTTTTCGCTATTGCCAAAAAGGAAGTTTTCGGTACAAATGGTGGAATCAATTGATTCAGGCAATCACTCATTTTTTTCTCATCCAAAATGAGTGGTTCGATTGGAGAAGGAACCGACTTACGCCGATCACGATTCAATTTTCGCAGTGATGTTCCCATATTTCTCTAAACTGAGCGGTGATCGGTCTTGCGTTTGACGATTAACAGTTTTAATTTGTTGATTCACGTTGATTAAAGGGAGAATAATAATTTATTTGGATGAAGTGGAAGATGAAAAATACTCGAAATCCCGCCAATCTTATGATTGGGGTTTTTCGCTACCTACTCCGCCTCGAAATTGTCGTCACACATTACTCATGAAGAAATATTCCAACTGTTCAAAAGGAGTTTCCAGCTGTGCCGGCATCAGCTCGTTTACGAGAGAGCGAAGTTGCTTTTCGCCACCGGGAACAGTATGTAGCTGCAAGTTTTGCATATTAAGGTACTGCTGAAGTTGTTGGATAAGAAATGTTTGGAGCCCGTTCCCTCCCTGATTCGTGCAACTGGGATGGAAGCAGTGCCGGAACGCAAATGCCGCTAATAAAGGTCTCAATTAGTTGGATATACTCATCGAGCTGTTGTGCAATCTGATTGAATTTCTGAGTGGCGTTTTCGCGTACCTGCTTGTTGAAATCCGCGACATCACGCCGAACAAGTTGAACGTAATCTTCGTTCCACTCGTTGTCAATATATTGTCCATTGTTGGTGCAAATTCCTTTTAAATCCCCGGCAATTTTCATGAGGCGATTTGATGTAGTGTTCTTTATAGTCTTATCAATTTCAGCCGTCAGTCGGGCAAGTGTTCCAATGAATTCAAGTTCAAAAGCCCTGATATCGCCCGTTGGTTCATTTTTCATCAATTCCACAAGCTGATTGGAAATCTCATGTAACCCACGGGACTGCTTCAGATGCAGTAACACAAGTATGTAGCTTGATTTTGCCAACCTCAATGCAACATCGTAGCAAGAATAGGAAGTCTGGCTTTGAATGTCGTGGACTTCTTTTTGAATTTCGAGCAAGTGTTCATAATAACTCGCTTGCTCGCCTTGGATAGCGGAGTAAGTACCCGTGTTCGGGACTTCAAACGCTCTCTTTGTAAGAATTTCACGTTTATCATTGATTTCACGATGCCGCTGCATTTCATCCGCATCTTCTAAGGCTTTGGCTAGCGATTCGATAGTTGGCTGAAGTCGATCGATTTGGATGCGAATCGGCGGATAGGCATCATAACTTGCATCCGTTGTGATGTTACGAATTTTCCCTAGCACCTCGCCGAGTCTTTCTTCATACGCCTGATCTTCGAGCGGGGAGTATACTTCTTCTTCCTCCGCTTCCACGCCTATGTCCTCCTCAGCGAGGAATCTGTGCATAAATCGATAAAAATGCTCAAGTTGATTATCTTGAAGGAAACTCGCTTCTACGTAGAAGTAGAGTTTATCTTTGATAATTGTGCAGCTATCAATCACTGTGGCGCGGTCGAGGCTCAAAGCTGCCAAGCTAAGGTAAAAAAGATCTTCCTCGAGTTCGGCAAAATGCTTTTCAAAAGCTAGGGCAATTTTTTCGTAGGCTTCATCGGAAATTGATTGATGGCGGGCTTGTTTCGCGATGGTCATGTCATCCGAACGATGAAAATCACTAGCTTGTTGACGAGTCTTCGTAATAATCAAAGGCGGATTGTCATCTGCTGAATGACTGGAAGGTTTTCGCATTGACGATTGCTGATTGTAAAGGTTAAGAGCGGCTTGATAGTGCCGTAGCAGTTCGCCATTACCTAGTTCAATCAACAGCGACTCAATTGTGTTTTTCGGATCGATGGAAATTCCTTCCTGTGCGAGCAATCTGTTAGATAAAGCGGCGAATCCTTCTCCACCTAAATTCCCAAAAGGACGCAGCAGAAATGCGCGTCCATCCTCAATGTAAATTTTCTGATTACCAAGTGGAAAGCGGTTCTTGACGTGCCCTCTGTCGTTATCAAACCAGATTTCCATTGGGTAAGTTTTGTTGTAGACCTGAAAATTGATAGCTCCTTCCAGTAACCGATCGAACAAATCTCGACGGATTTGCTCAAGGTCATTAACATCAATAAGGATTATCGAAGCGTTATCGTTCGTATGCAGCTTTGCTTCAATGATTTTGTCATTTGGGACCAAATAACGCCGTTCGAAAAAATGAATGCCCGTAACGTTATCGTTCGTGATGGCAAGCCTTGGAATATCATACTCATCGTAATAATAATATGATTTCCAACTGAGCGCACGCCGTCTCATCTTTTCAAATAACTGGAAGGACAGACGTTGTTTGGCTTTCCTTTCACGTTTTGGCACTGATTCTGCCTCATACGGAATAAGCGTCCCCTTTGTATCAGGAACCTGTAAACTGAGTTGTGGTAGCGTAGAAGCTTTTTTCTTACCTGGAAGGCGGGTGAGCGCTTTATCAATAATATTCTTTCCAATCAATCATTTTCATCTCCTTAAGCGACATCATATGATCCTTGATGCTGATAATTTGGCATATGACTATGAATCTATAGGGTGTTGGTGTGCTAGGTGGGCGACGCTGCTATCAGCGACCAATTGTTGCGTATGCTTGAACCTGAAAGCGATATTTTCACTAACACCTCTAGGAGCAAGCTTGAAAAGTCGGAGGCAAACCATTTTCTAGCCGTGCGTGGGTCAGAATCATCGAATTTTCAAGGGATTGACCCGAAGTTAACCCTTTCCAAGACGGATTTGGAATATTAAAACGGGTTCGAAGTAAAGCGAAGACGTGAACAACGTGACAAGAGGGTCAAAATTTGTTATGAGCAAGTGAATCGACTGAATATAGAGCTTGACCAACTGAAAAAACCGTACCGAGCATCCGTCTTATTCATTTAAGCGTTTGAACTCAAATTGTAGTTTCATTTTGTGAAAAAATATCGTATAAATATTGTATAATTGAGTAGTATTAGGGTTGTTGTTAAACGGAATAAAACGTTAGCTAAAACCCGTTCTATGGCACATCACGATTTGTGTCGCAGGACACATATATTTCGACAGAGAGAAGGTTCATTAAGGCGTAAACGATTTCCGCGTCAATTTAAGAGAACTTGACGGCCGTATAGAAATATCTAAGACTCCGACGCACGCCTAAAACTCCAAATATTGTAGCATAGCTCCACATGTAAAAGAAGAAAAATAAACCCTATAGTTGGTCGTTACCAACAATTAGTAATGAGTTACGACCCATTTGTGGTAAAGTTGCCTTCAGAAGAAGATTTAAAGAAGGCGCTGTTGCTGTTAGATTTGTTGGTAGAAGACTTTCGACAAATCCCTCGGCTTTCTGAACCAATTGGAACACTTTGTTTCGTCGCTTCTCGATTTTAAGACGTTTGAAAGGAAGATGACGGATCTTATAGAAGGTATTAGAGAAATTATTGAGAGAGCGTTCGATAATGTCCTCGCTCAATAATGTAGTTTCATTTTATGGCAATATATTGTATAATGAATAGGTTGAAGGCTGTAAAATTGAGTAAGCCGTAAGGAAAAACCGCTCTTGACTCACCACAATTCATGTCTTAGGACACATAATTTCGGCAAATGTGATGTTTTAGTAATGTGTTTTCAACAACCGTAAAATTCTAAGAAACTACGCCGAATACGACAATGTAGAATTCCGGTGCATGTCCAAACGCACGAAATATTATAGCATAGCTCCACATGGAAGAAAATAAAAATAAACCCATAGTTGGTCGATACCAACAATTAGTAATGAGTTACGGCCCATCTTTGGTAAAGTTGCCTTCAGAAGAAGATTTAAAGAAGGCGCTGTTACTGTTAGATTTGTTGGTAGGAGACTTCGAAAAATCCCTCGGCTTTCTGAACCAATTGGAACACTTTGTTTCGTCGCCTCTCGATTTTAAGACCTTTGAAAGGAAGATGACGGATCTCATAGAAGGTACCAGAGAAATTGCTGAAAGGGCACTCGATAATTACCACTACCTCTCGGGGAATCTCAAGGACATTTATACTATTTTTACTCAGACCGTTGAATCGGAAAATGCCATCGGTGAAACTCATGAAAGTATCAATGTTCGGTTCAAATTTTGGCTTCACTCATATCGGACTGAAAATGCGGGCGAGGGAAAGGGCTCAAAGGAAATACAGACCTTTTCTGAATTTATTCAGTTGCTGTCAAATGAACAATCGGGATATAGATATTTTATTTCTCCCCTTGGGGAAACGCACTTTCTCATCTGCCAGTATGCCCCTCTTGAAAGTAGTCCAGAGAAGATTGAGCTCCATTTCTCCACGTATGTGGAACCGCCGGACACTTCCTTTCAAAGCTTGAAACGGGCATGGAATAAATTGTTCAGCGCCGCCAATAAAAGGGTTTACCATGTTTTCCGCGACTCACCCCCAAACTCTACAATTGGAACATTCAAGGAGCGATTGTCGGTTTCCATTCCGCCCTATACACCTCATCGCTACAATTACCCGGAACAGCTTACCAAGGTATCTATGACTTCATTAACGTTTACGGCGTTGACGGGCGCCGACATATCCACCTGCTGAGGCACAATGATAAATTTGCCGTATTCACGACCCATTGTCCAATACGGTTCGATGGACGTTTTGTGGTCCTGTCAGATGTTGATACTACTAACGCGTTACTTGGAGAAAACCACCGCGTGATTTTTGAATAAATCGGAGGCAGTGGATATTCATCACCAACGGAATTGTTGCTAGCGGCTAGTCATTACAGTATTTTAATGTTCGATAGAATACAAACAAAATCCCAAGAAATTGACGACATTGATAATTCTGCACATGCAGTGGCATTGCACGTCCTTTGGAAAGCAAATCCCCCGTATGTAACGGCACTAGAGACTTGTTACTTTCCAAAGACATCTTGCATCTTTGGGGGCGCGAGAACTAGAGACTTGAAGAGTTCAATGCCCTTGACATGGGCTGAAAATCCGATTAAAATAGCATCAACGCTTTATTGGTTCACCTTAGGGCAATGATTTCGACACAGGGCAAGCCAAACCAAACTCCAAATGTACGAAACTTGGTGGCGTGATACTCACTAGCGTCGTCTGTTGAGAGCTGAATGTCTACATTATCGCACCGAATGAAATAACCGTTGTTGTGTTAATTTCAAGAAAATCCAAAATTCAGTTTTAAAGACGATTTCAAGATTCGTATTCATCTGCAAAACTATACAATGCTTGTTTAGAAACGCACAGCAGTAGGTTTCAACCTCGTAAGAAGGAGGTGACAAGCTATGCAAACGCGGAAAATAAACTCAACGGTTGTGTTCGTTGGCGTGCTACTCTTGGGCAGCGCCGCTGTGCTTATGATTGCTCAAGCACAAGCCCCTATACGTTCAACTATTGCCGTTGCTACTTCTGGAGCGGAGGGATTCGGAATCTTTATCGTGGATCCCAAGAGACCGCAAGGCGGTACAGTGCAGCTCCTAGAGGTTGAAGGGGACCCAATTCCCGGCGGATTAGAGTGGTCTCCGGACGGCACTAAGATTGCTTTCCATACCCAAGTTGGACAGAATATAGATGTCTACGTTGTCGATGGTGACGGGGACGGTCTCAAACAGCTCACCGGCCATGAGGGGGAAGATAGCTGGCCCGCTTGGCACCCCAGCGGTCAAAAACTAGCCTTCACCAGCAATCGGGATGGCAACCTTGAGATTTACACCATGACATCGGGTGGGGTAGTTATCGGAAACTTAACAAACGATCCTGCTCCGGATCAGCATCCTGCTTGGTCTCCGAACGGTCGCAACATTGCTTTTGCCACCAAGCGCGGTCGTACTATCTCTGATGTCTGGCTTATGGATTCGGCGGGAGATAACCCACACAATCTAACCAACCACAAGGGAGAAGACGTTGAACCTTCGTGGTCGTGGGACAGCCAAAAGATTGCTTTTACCACCCGTCGGTTTGGATCTGGGCGTGCTATGACAATGGACCCTGATGGTGGTAGCTTGCTGAAGATTTCGGGACCGGACGTTGAGCGAAGAGACCCCGAGTTTTCTCCAGATGGAAAAGAAATCGCCACTGTGTGGTTTGGGGGTGGTCAGACACGCTTGGATATATATTCAAGCAATGGCAAACATGCGGATGCAGACCAACACGGGGCGCCAGTGTGGGATATCATCGATCTCGGATTCCCGAGCCGGGGTCCAGCCTGGTTTGACCCTGATTTTGTAGTACCGTTCTCTGTTTCCTCTACGGACAAACGCCCTTTGAGCTGGGGCTGGCTAAAGAGGGCAGGGCTTGAGTAATGATTCTTCCAATTCACTCAGTCGACTTTCTGAAAAATTCTGTTGGCCCATGTCAAAAGCAAGCGGATTGGGCATAAAAAGGTGCCAAGACACTTTGGGATAGGATGTCAACGTCGAACCGATGAAAATCATCATGGGGAGGATGCATCATGCAACTCCAGAAATCGCATTTAAGATTGGCAATATCTATGGGTATACTTTTCTTGAGCAGCATTGCCGTATTGATGATTGCTCAAGCACAAGCACCTGACCGTTCAACAATTGCTATTGCCACGGGGATAGAGGGATTTGGAATTTATCTGCTCGACCCTGATAAACCAGCAGCTCATGCAGAGAAGCTCCTCGAAATTGAAGGGGATCCCATCCCCGGCGGGTTGGAGTGGTCTCAGGATGGCACTAGGATTGCTTTCCATACCCAAGTTGGACAGAATATAGATGTCTTCGTGGTCAGTGGTGATGGGAACGGTCTCAAACAGCTCACCGACCATGAAGCGGAAGATAGCTGGCCCGCTTGGCACCCCAGCAGTCAAAAGCTGGCCTTCACCAGCAATCGGGATGGCAACCTTGAGATTTACACCATGACATCGGGTGGGGTAGTTATCGGAAACTTAACAAACGATCCTGCTCCGGATCGGCATCCCGCTTGGTCTCCGAACGGTCGCAACATTGCTTTTGCTACCAAGCGTGGGCGGACGCTGTCAGATATCTGGCTGATGGACTCCGCGGGAGGCAACCTTAAAAATCTAACCAACCACAAGGGTGAAGATCTTACCCCCTCGTGGTCATGGGACGGTCAAACGATTGCCTTTACCACCCGTCGGTTTGGAGCTGGTCGTACAATGCGGATGGACGCCGATGGTGGTAATCTGCTGACGATTTCTGCGCGTCAAGTTCCGCGGTTAGACCCCGAATTTTCTCCGGATGGGAAAGAAATCGCCAACGTGTGGTTTGGAGGCGGTCAGACGCGTCTCCATATATGGCCAAGCGATGGGAAGCTTGCGGACGCTGACGAACACGCGGCACCGGTGTGGAAAGAAATAGATCTAGGATTCCCGAGTGCGGGACCGGCCTGGTTTGACCCTGATTTTGTGGTACCGTTCTCTGTTTCCTCTGCGGACAAACGCCCTTTGAGCTGGGGCTGGCTAAAGAGCGCCGGACTTGAGAACTAGCAGGTGATAGATGCTGTTATTGTCCGCTGAGATAATTTGGCACGTAGATGCCATTTTACTGAGTGTGTTCACTTCTGTAGTGAATTCCTGCTTAACAATTGATGAAGAGACATAGAAACGCGGCGGTTGCCGTGAACTTTTAAATCATTCAATCCTGATTTGTGGTCAGGGTTTCGTGAAAGGAGACAAAAGACTATGCAACATCCAGTAACAGTTGTACGTCTAAGCATATTGGCGAGTGTATTCCTCGTGGGTTGTTTTGCGCTAATCCTGAGTGCACATGCTCAGGCACCCAATGGTCCTACCATCGCAGTTGCTAGTTTAGGGGACGGTGGGACGCTCTGGCTCATAGATAAGGATGGAGAACAAGCGCGCGCAATACACGACATTGAGGGGGATCCGGTAGTCTTAGGGTTGTCGTGGTCCCCGGACGGTAATAAGATTGCGTTCTTTTCTGAAAAGAAGAAGGACGTAGAAAGTGATGTGTACGTGGTGGATGCCGACGGTAAGGGGCTCAGAAATCTCACAGACCGTCAAGGGTTTGATGGCTGGCCCACTTGGCACCCCAGCGGGCAAAGGCTTGCCTTCACTACCGATCGAGATGGCAACCTTGAAATTTACACGATGTCGGCTCAAGGAATCATCGGTGGCAACCTCACGAACGATGCCGTTCCTGACCAAATGCCCACTTGGTCACCAGATGGTCGTAAGATTGCCTTTGCCACTAAACGAGGGAAGACACTAGGTGACATCTGGGTGATGGACACCAGCGGAGGCAGCCTCCAGAACCTGACCGAGCATAGGGGGCAGGACATCGAACCTCGATTTGCCTTCGACTCTAAAAAGATCGCTTGGACAACACGGCGGTTTGGGGAAGGAGCAATCATGGTCATGGATGCCGATGGACAGAATCAAGTACAGATTTCCCCTAACCCTGAAAATGAAAAGCGAGATCCTGCATTTTCGCCCGACGGTAAAAAAATCATCTACGTAAGATTCGGTGGGGGTCAGGCGAATATTCAGAAACGGTCGGTAAAACAGTTTGCAAAAGGAGTGCCGAATGTATGCGGGGGTGATTGTTTTGAACTTCCGGGGATAGGTTTCCCAACACGTTCACCGGTGTGGTTTGACCCAGATTTTGTGGTTGAGTGGGCGGTTTCTCCTGCGGACAAACGTCCAATGACATGGGGCTGGATAAAACAGTTGGGGCAGAGCAGATAATCACTTGTGCGGAGTCTATCCACCAGATCCAGTGTTGATGGGTACCGAATGGTGAGAATCAACTTCTTTGAAAGATATAACCAGCAAAGGCGGTAGTGACTGGAAGTTTCCCGGGCATTACAACATGCAATGATGGTTGCGCGGACTTTTTGCATAGCCGCGACGAAAAGATCGAATTAGGAGTGATGCAACAATACAGACATACCCAGATTGGTTATCTCCTCATCATCTTGTATAGCGCAGTGGTAGTCTTCATAGGCTATGTGAATGTTTTGGTGGGTTTTAACCCGTTTGCCTTAGCCGCTCTAATTGTTATGGTTTTTGTTCTAAGGCTATTCTCTAGTTTGACGGTAGCGGTCGATGCCAAGATGATTAAGATTCAATTTGGTTTGGGGGTTATTCGTAAGGTTTTTCTGCTAAAGGACGTAGAAACATACTTTGTAGTCAAGAATCCTTGGTACTACGGTTGGGGGATTAGATTCACTACAAGAGGTTGGCTATTCAATGTTTCTGGTTTCTCGGCAATCGAACTTCAGATGAAGAATGGGAAGAGGTATCGGATAGGGACGGATGAGCCCGATAATTTAGCGAATGCGCTTACCGAAGCACTGAATGATGTTCCCGTTCAGTAACTCTGCGCATAGAGGAAGAACGATGTTTATTCGTATTGTAACACACGATTCGATTGCATGTATGAGTTTAGTAGCCTTCGCTTGCATCTTCGCAACATCAGGGCATGCAGAGATTGACCCAGATACGATTGTAGGGTTGTGGCTCCTCGACGAGGATAAAGGTAGAGAAGCTAAAGATAGCTCAGGCAATGAACTTCACGGGACGTTCACAGGGTCTCCTAAGTGGAGGGAAGGTAAGTTCGGCCGGGGCCTGGAACTCCCAGGCGGAGGCGATACGGTCAAGATTGAAGGATTTGCCCAGGACTTTCCCACCGAGGAAGTGACAATCACATCGTGGGTGAAGGTAGAAGGGTTCAAGAATCAAGACCTTTTTAGTCTCGAACCACTTGACCCTAGTCGCGTCACAGTCCACTTTCCGTGGGATAACCAACTTCACTGGCAGTTCAGCACTATATGGATGCATCCACCACTTCCAATTGGTGAGGAGGTTGAAGGCAAATGGCAACATTGGGCTTTCATCCATAGTATTGCGGATAACGTAATGCTTGCATATCAGGATGGCGAGGAGGTCGGAAGATCGCAGAACTCCAAAGCGTATGCTCCACGAGCCGGAGATTTTCACATAGGCGGTAGACTAGGTTCTTCTTTTCAGGGTTTCGTTGACGAAGTTGGACTGTTTGAGGCTGTCCTTAGCCAAGCTGATATACAAAGCATTATGGAAAACGGTCTTGAGGCGCGAGTCTTTGCAGTTTCGCCAGCCAGCAAGCTTGCGATCTCCTGGGGTCAAATCAAAGCACGAAAGGAATGATCTCCTGAGGAATTTCCAGTTTCACCCGTCAAAAAGTCTATTGCCCTGCGGTTGGTTCATGTAGGTGAGGTACGCGCCGTCGAGAGAAATCGTGTGGCTCACAGAACCACAGTAGAATTTTGAAACATATCAAACTATTTATAGGAGAAAAAAACGATGTTTGATCGGATTGTAACAAGATTTTCGATTGTATGTATGAGTTTAGTAGCCTTCGGGTGGATTCTCGTAACATCAGGGTATGCAGAGATCGACCCAGATACCATTAGAGGGTTGTGGCTCCTTGACGAGGGCAAAGGAAAGGATGCCAAGGATGGCTCGGACAATGAACGTCACGGGACGTTCACGGGAACTCCCAAATGGAGGGAAGGTAAATTCGGCCAGGCCGTTGAGTTTGGAGGTGCAGGCGACACCGTCAAGATTGAAGGATTTGGCATGGAATTTCCCTCGGAGGAAGTGACAATTACGTCGTGGGTGAAGTTAGAGGGGTTCAGGAATCAAGACCTTTTTAGTCTCGTGCCGCTTGAGGTTGGTAACAAGGGCCGCGTCACAGTCCACTTTCCCTGGGATAACGCTGTTCACTGGCAGTTCGGCACGCCTTTTACGGGGATTGCACCGGTTGCGCTCGACAAGGCGGTGGAAGGCAAATGGCAGCACTGGGCTTTCATTCATAGTGTTAAAGAAAACGTGTTTCTTGTGTATCAGGATGGCGAGGAAGTGCGAAGGACAGCGAATTCGCAAGCGTTTGTTCCAGGAGCCGCAGATTTTCACATAGGTGGTAGACTGGGTTCTTCTTTTGAGGGTTTCGTTGACGAAGTTGGAGTTTTTGAGGCTGTCCTTAGCCAAGCTGACATAAAAAGCATCATGGAAAATGGTCTTGAAGCGCGCGTCTTTGCTGTGTTGCCAGCCAGCAAACTTGCGACTTCCTGGGGTCGAATCAAAGTGAAAAGGGAGTAACCCCGGGCGCGCCGCCGCGGGGGGAATTGTCCTATCTTTGTATTCAACACTTGTCTTTAATCCATGTGCGACCAAACCCTTGCGAAGGTTTCAAACCTTCGCAAGGGTAAACCTCGCTGGCACACCATATCGTCTCTACACCATTGAGTGAGATTGGGAAACATTGGAGATTTGCCGCAATGAAGACGCACCATTAGTGAAGCAAAGCTGACCGATATGTAGGTCATGGAGTTCTGTAGAAACGAGTTCTTCATGTTTGAAAGCGTAGTTCCGCATGAATTTAATCAACGAACCATCTACATTTGTCGGAGGCAAAAACGATGTTTATTCGCACTATAGCAAGATTTTCGATTGCATGTATGAGTTTAGTAGTCTTCGCTTGCATCTTCGCAACATCAGGGCATGCAGAGATTGACCCAGATACGATTGTAGGGTTGTGGCTCCTCGACGAGGATAAAGGCAGAGAAGCTAAAGATAGCTCAGGCAATGAACTTCACGGGACGTTCACGGGATCTCCTAAGTGGAGGGAAGGTAAGTTCGGCCGGGGCTTGGAGTTCCCGGGAGGGGGCGATACTGTCAAAATTGAAGGATTTGCCCAGGACTTTCCCACGGAAGAAGTGACAATCACATCGTGGGTGAAAGTAGAGGGGTTCAAGAATCAAGACCTTTTTAGTATGGAACCGCTTGACCCTAGTCGCGTCACAGTCCACTTTCCGTGGGATGGCCACCTTCACTGGCAGTTTAGCAATACGGGTATGGCTCCAATTCTGATTGGCGAAGCGGTAAAAGGGAAATGGCAACACTGGGCTTTCATCCATAGTGTTGCGGATAACGTGATGCTCGCCTATCAGGATGGCGAGGAGGTCCGAAGAACATCGGTTTCAAATGCGTATGTTCCGCGGGCCGGAAGTTTTCACATAGGCGGCAGACTGGGTTCTTCGTTTCAGGGTTTCGCTGACGAAGTTGGCCTGTTTGAGGCTGTCCTTAGCCAAGCTGACATAAAAAGCATCATGGAAAACGGTCTCGAGGCTCGCGTTTTTGCGGTTTCGCCAGCCAGCAAACTTGCAACTTCTTGGGGTCAAATCAAGGCAGGAAGAGAGTGAATCCCAAACACCTATTCACTGTGGTTTGTTCAAGTAGTTGGGGTAAGCGCTGTCCAGCGATATTGTGTGGCTGGGAGAGCCACAGTAAAATTTTGAAACGCATCAAGCTATTTCTATTTGTAGGAGGAAAAGAACGATGTTTGTACGTATTGTAACAAGCGTTTCAATTGCATGTATGAGTTTAGTAGCCTTCAGTTGGATCTTTACAACATCATCAGGGTATGCAGAGATCGACCCAGATACCATTAGAGGGTTGTGGCTCCTTGACGAGGGCAAGGGAAAGGACGCCAAGGATAGATCGGGCAATGAACTTCACGGGACGTTCACGGGAACTCCCAAATGGAGGGAAGGTAAATTCGGTCAGGCCGTTGAGTTTGGAGGTGCAGGCGACACCGTCAAAATTGAAGGATTTGGCCTGGAATTTCCCGCGGAGGAAGTGACAATCACATCGTGGGTAAAGGTAGAGGGGTTCAAGAATCAAGACCTTTTTAGTCTCGAGCCGCTTGAGGTTGGTAACAAAGGCCGCGTCACAGTCCACTTTCCCTGGGACAACGGTGTTCACTGGCAGTTCGGCACCCCTTTTACGGGGATTGATCCAATTCCGCTCGACAAAGCGGTAAAAGGTAAATGGCAGCACTGGGCTTTCATCCATAGTGTTGTAGAAAACATGTTCCTTGTCTATCAGGATGGCGAGGAAGTGAAAAAAACACCGAGGTCAAAGGCGTTTGTTCCAGGAGCCGCAGATTTTCACATAGGCGGTAGACTGGGTTCTTCTTTTGAGGGTTTCGTTGACGAAGTTGGAGTTTTTGAGGCTGTCCTTAGCCAAGCTGACATAAAAAGCATCATGGAAAATGGTCTTGAAGCGCGTGTCTTTGCGGTTGCGCCAGCCAACAAACTTGCGACCTCCTGGGGCAAAATCAAGGCACAAAGAGAGTGACCCAGAGACCACCTCGTTTTGCGCATTTTAACACCTGTTCTTGCGATTCATGCGCGGCTAAACCCTTAGCGGGACTAGCCGAGCGATCAATTGCGGGTTAGATTAGGAACATATTGGAGATCGACCACAATGCAAACGCACGATTGCGAAGCAACGCTGACCGATTCGCAGGTCTTGGAATTCTGTAAAAATGGGTTCTTAATGTTTGAAGGCGTTGTTCCAGATGAAATTAATCAGCGGGTCTATGAATATTGCGATGACCATGAAGGTCAGGTACCTGCGGGCGAAGACTGGTACATTGAGAACGTCACGCTTAATCCACAAGTGACCGGTGCGATACGATCCGTCTTGGGCAAGAATTTCCGTTATAATCTTTTCGCCGGCAATCATCGAGTCCAGGGTCCGACCCACATGACCGGCGGGTGGCACAACGATGGGGGATCTGTTTACAAGCCCGATCTTGATTCCTTGCAGGTATTTTACTATCCACAGGACACCCCCGTTGCACTTGGACCGACCGAAGTGGTTCCCGGTTCACATTTTCTCGTCCATTTGCAGCGCTGGATGGGACACTACACGGGCATCAAAGGAGCGGTCTCTACAGAAGCGCCCGCAGGCTCGATTTTTCTCACTATCTATTCTGTTTGGCATCGGCGGAGCACCTCTACAGCGAGCGGCATCCGTAATCTGATTAAGTATTGGTATATACGCACGTCGCCGCCGGAGCGTGACTGGGCTATCGAACCAGATTTTGACCTCGTACGCCCCTATCATTTCCCACCTGGTCCAACCTTCCACAGGGAACATCACCACACAATCAATGACGCTGCTGAGATTTATTATTGGTTGTGCGGAAAACACGGCGAATATCGCGGTCACACTAACAATTTGCCCGTCTATTTCTCTAGATAGGGAGGGATACTACTTTGGGCAGCCATGACTTCGAACCAACACTGACAGATACGCAAGTTCTTGAGTTTTGCAGAGATGGGTTCTTAATGTTCAAAGGTGTCGTGCCGGATGAAATTAATCGACGGGTCTTTGACTATTGCGACGCACACGATGGCAACGTACCAGCAGGCGAGGATTGGTATATTGATAATGTGACGCTTAATCCGCAAGCGGCTGGTGCGATACGGTCTCTTTTAGGCAAAAACTTCCGTTGGTCAGGGGCGGGCAACCACCGCATCCGATGCCCGGTTCAAGAATTACACCAGCAATCGAACGGTTTGTGGCATAACGACGGAGGCTCCGTATACACGCCGGAGATTGATTGCCTGCAAGTGTTTTATTACCCACAGGATACCCCTGTGGAGCTAGGTCCAACAGAGGTGGTGCCTAGTTCTCATTTTCTCCACAGTTACCATTTCTGGATGGGCCATTATGGCAGGATTCGGAGTGCAGTTTCCACAGCAGCGCCGGCAGGCTCGATTTTTCTCACCATCTACCGCATTTGGCATCGGCGCAGTCCGTCTACAGCAAGCGGTATTCGCAATCTAATTAAGTATTCGTACATACGAACTGTACCGCCCGAGCACGATTGGATTATTGAGCCGGGGTTCGATCTCGCGCATACCTATCACGCGCCGCCCGGTCCACAGTTCCACCGAGAATACCACCGCACTATCAATGACGCCGCTGAGATTTACTTTTGGCTGTGTGGCAAACACAATCAATATCGCGGCGCCCGGAGTAGTTTGCCCATCTATTACTCTTGATGGAAGCGTAATAATTGATAGCGTATGAAGCGGGAACATCCAGTCCAAAAATATCTAGGATGTGGACGTGGCAAAAGAGCAATTCATACGAAGGACGAGCAGAGGTTTGCTACAAGAATTCGGGATATGTGAAGGCTCAAAATTGAGAAGAGTATAACGAGTGTGGCGATACGGGCAATATTTTATCAAGAGACATATAGGGTTATCGGTTGATGAAAACTTATAACAGTGAGCCTACGCTTACGGACACCCAAGTGCTAGAGTTCTGTAGAGATGGCTTCATGATGCTCAAGGGTGTTGTGCCAGAAGAGATTAATAAGCAAACATTTGAGTTCCTCGATTTACACCCGCATGGCAAACCAGTTGAAATTCTAAAGGAGGATTGGTTTGTCGAGAACGTGATTCTTAATTCGCAGGCAGTGGGTATCGTGCGGTCGCTACTGGGGAAGAACTTTGCGCTCGCCACTCGGATTGCCAATCATCGAGCCGAGTGCCCAGGACCAGCCCAGCATTGGCACCGAGATGGCGGATCGATTCACAGTCCTGAGATGGATAGTTTACAGGTGTTCTATTATCCTCAGGACACCCCGCTTGAACTAGGCCCAACACAGGTGGTGCCCGGTTCCCACCTGCTCTTCTCTTTGCAGAGCCATATGAGACATTATGGCAGTATACGAGTTGCTCATTCCGCAGTAGCCCCCGCAGGCTCAATTTTCATCACGATGTATTCCATTTGGCACCGCCGCGGCCCATCCACGTCGCATGGTACGCGCAATCTGCTGAAATATTGGTACCGGCGAACTGTGCCTCCCGAACGCGACTGGGTTATTGAACAGGAGTTCAATCTTCAGCAGGCTTATCATTTCTCGCACGGCATAACCTTCAATCGAGAAGGTCACAAGACCATTAATGACGCTGCCGAGATTTATTTTTGGCTGTGCGGCAAGCACGACCAATATCGCGCGCGCACTAACAATTTGCCCGTCTATTTCTCTTGAGAGGAGGGGGCATTGGAAACACATGACTGTGAGCCGACGTTGACCGACACACAAGTGGTCGAGTTCTGCAAGCAGGGCTACCTAATGTTGAAGGGTGTTGTGCCGGAGGAGATTAACCGGCGTGTGTGTGAATGTGTGGGGGGTGGCTTCGAAGATGGGAGACTGCTTCAAGAGGACTGGTTTCGTGATAGCGTGATTCTCAATCAGCAGGCGGCTGGAGCGGTGCGGTCGCTGTTGGGAAAGCAGTTTTCCACACCGGTTGGGTTGTACAATCATCGGGTTGAGTGTCCTGCTCCATCTCAGCATTGGCACCGGGACGGGGGATCGCGTCACGAACCAGAACTAAATCATTTGCAGGTGTTCTATTATCCGAAGGATACTCCAGTAGAGCTTGGGCCAACAGAGGTATTACCTTGTTCCCATTTTTTCTTCTGCTTCCAGAGTTGGATGGAGCACTACGCCAACATAAAGGGGACGATTAAAACAGCCGCGCCGGCGGGTTCGATTTTCATCACGGTTTATTCGATATGGCATCGGCGTCCTGTTTCTACCGGGCATGGCGTTCGCGATATGTTGAAATACTGCTATTGGCGAACGGTACCACCTCAACGGGATTGGGTTGTCGAACCCGACTTCGATCCGGCAACTGCCTCATATAGCCTGAATGGCGCAATTTCCCAGCCGCCTCGGCAGCAGTTTGACGATTGGAACGATGCTGCGCGGATGTTTTACTGGTTGTGTGGAGAGTCCAACGAGTTGCACACAGTATTGGGCGGCGAGGGATGGCCTCCAGGATATCCCCCACCCCGTCCTGATGGTCAGATATATCCGCCCAAAGGATTCCGCCGGTTTTGAATAATTTAATCTCCAGCGCAGATTCTCATCAACTGTAGATCCCGGTAATTGACGCCGAAAAGAGGAGAACCACAACACCCTGTTGTTGAGGACGGCAAACCCGCACACTCCCCCATCGGGTGCAGCACGCAGAAACCTACTCGGTTCCGCAGGAAAGTCAAGCGTGCCTGACCATCCATGATGAAGTTGATTGTTCTCTGTACGTCGCCGATGATAGTGCCTTTCCAGAAGAAGTCAATCTCGCTTCGTCTGTTTTCTACGTCGAAAGTAATGTGGAAGGAGTCAATAGTGTGCTCGATTTGCAGACACGAGAGAGCCGATGGCAGAGTGTTCCAGTTAGATCTCGAATGGCTACGTACACCCGGCGGAGGATTTCTTGATTGCCCAGCCGAATATAGCGCAAATCGCCTGCTTCAAAGATTAGCGATAAGGGCCCGGCGCGGAGTTGCTTCCGGTCGGGCAGGGGCTCATCTTTTCCGTAATACAACGTTCTAAGTGGCAGTTGGTTCATTTTGCCTCTGTCGTGCGGGCTGCATAGCGACGCAACTTCTCTTGCAGGCAAATGTGGTCGAGGACCTCACGGTTCACTACGCTGCGTGGAATCTGTCCAGTTGCGACATCCAGAATACTTTGACATGCATCGCGCCCCATAGCCTGGAAACATTCGTCTGTCCAGCAGATGGAGTGTGGCGTGACAATGACGTTATCTAGTGTCAGGATGGGATGATTTTTATCGATCGGTTCCTCCTCGAACACATCCAGCCCAGCACCGCGGATACGCCTTTCCCGCAGCGCGTCGGTGAGCGCGTCTTGATCTACGATGGGGCCGCGGGCAGTGTTGATTAGGTAAGCAGTTTTTTTCATCAGCGCAAGCCGTTCTGCGTTAATGAGGTGACGGGTCTCCGGAGTTAGAGCGCAGCAGATACAGACGAAGTCCGCTGTTTGGAGCAAGGTTTCTAGATTCATCAGTTCCACACCCGTTCCAGCCACTTCTGCTGTGCGTACGTAGGGATCGTATGCCAAGTGGCGCATCCCAAACGGCTGAACTAGGGCGAATACCTCGCGTCCGATATTGCCCAAGCCGACCATGCCGAGCGCACGTCCGGTGAGGCCCATTCCCATAGCGTCAAGCCGGTCTGTCCAGCGCCCGGAGCGAGTCAGATGGTCTTTGATAAGCAACTTGTGGCTGAGCGCTAGAATAAAAGCTATGATGGACGATGCCACAGGACGCCGTACGCCATCAGGTGTGATGGTCAACAACACTCCATTCTTCGTACAGGCTTCCACATCCACTGTGTCGTACCCCACCCCAAACCGTGCTAAGATCGCTAGGCGATCCGCCCTATGCAATGTGTCAGCGGTCACCCGCCGTCCGAGCAAGAACAACCCGTCATAATCCTGCACATGGTCTGCGTGCAACGTCTGGGCGTCATCTGCCAAGAGTTCGTATTCCACACCCGGCGCGGTAGCTAGCAGGCTCAAGCCCATGTTGTCAAAGCTGAACGTGCCATCTGGTCTGACGAAGTCGCGGGTGATTCCGACGCGAAATGTCTGACGCATTGGTTTCTCTCTCCTTGCACAGAAGGGTTTCCCATTATTCAACTTGGAACAACAAGTATAGCAGAGATTTGATTGGTGGTCAATCGGATATTAATGTCGAAATCTATGTCAGTTAGCACGAATAAAGATCTAACCCTGTAGGGCACATCAATATCAATGTGCTGAAATGATTGGCAGTTTCTTGATGGAAAATTGGGCATAATCCTCCCGCGAATATTGGCGGGAAGTGCCGAAAATTACGAATACTTTGACAGGACTACCCATGTGAAATGCCTTGTAAGTAGCACAACTAGAACCCGGTCAAACCTGCGGAGTTCGTCTGTTGTTTAATCGTGGCATATTTATTGCTCAGTTGTCCATCGCAGTACAGTTGGCAAGTCTGGCGAGAGTGGGGATGGTTCAGAACTCAGCTTGGCCTTTGGGTTCAGGCGCTAGGAATTTTCTTACGTTTTAGCAACCTCCCGATTTAGTGGTGACCATCAGGTTGCCTTATATCTATACGTATATCGCTGCTGTCAAAGCGAAGCATTGGGGACAGCGTTCGTAAAAATTCATTAAATTTACATCGGATTGAAAGGGGAATCTCCAAAATGAGAAAGTTACTGATGAACGGTTCCCGGATTTGGGTAACCGTTCTGATTTTCACACTACTTCTAAGTGTGAACGCTTTTGCGTTGAACGGTATGGTAGAAGGTAAAGAAATCGACGAATCAAAGTATATTGCTGACACCCTCTGGGTATTGGTCGCTGCATTTCTGGTTTTCTTTATGCAGGCAGGCTTCGCGATGGTCGAAGCCGGATTCACCCGTGCAAAGAATGCAGTCAACATCTTGATGAAGAATTTAATTGATTTCTCAATTGGGTCGCTTGCATATTGGGCAGTCGGATTCGCGATAATGTTCGGCACTGGAGGATGGTTCATGGGGTTTAGCGGATGGTTTGTCCCAGCAGAAACCGATGCTTTCAGTTCTCTAGAATGGTCTTCTGTTCCAACGCACGCCGCATGGCTCTTCCAACTGGTCTTCGCCGCAACTGCAGCGACAATCGTTTCCGGCGCAATGGCGGAGCGCACAAAATTCAAGAGCTATTTGGTTTATAGCATTTTCATCACCGGTATTATCTATCCCGTTGCCGGACATTGGATCTGGGGCGGTGGTTGGCTGTCAAATCTGGGCATGTTAGATTTTGCCGGCTCGACGGTTGTTCATTCAACAGGCGGGTGGCTTGCGTTAATGGGAGCCATTGTGTTGGGCGCCCGCACCGGCAAATTCGATGGCAATGGCAGACCGCGTGTGATTGCCGGGCACAACCTGCCCCTGGCAGCGCTCGGTGTGTTTATTCTGTGGCTTGGTTGGTTCGGGTTTAATCCTGGGAGCCAAATGGCGGCAGACCCGAGTGCCATCGCTTTAATTGCAGTTACCACAAACATCGCGGCAGCAGCCGGCGCGATTGCTAGCATGATTACCGCTTGGGTAAGGCTTGGAAAACCCGATGCCGGTATGGCGCTTAACGGTGCCTTGGCTGGACTTGTTGCAATTACTGCCCCATGTGCGTTTGTCGAACCGTGGGCGGCAGTGGTAATCGGTGCAATCGCAGGGGTTGTTGTCGTATTCTCTGTTCTGCTGTTGGAAAACTTACGAATCGACGATCCCGTTGGTGCAATCTCCGTTCACGGCACTTGCGGCGCATTGGGAACGATATTACTTGGCGTGTTCCACAACGAGCAAGGAATTCTATACGCGGCGGATAAGGGCGCAGCCTTCAAATTCCTCGGTGTCCAATTCCTCGGTGTTTTCGCTGTTTTAGCGTGGTGTGTGGTTACGGGGTATATCTTGTTTTCCGCCATCAAAGCTGTCGTTGGTTTGCGCGTCAGCCAAGAAGAAGAGATGGAAGGTTTGGATTTAGGTGAACACGGTGCAAGGGCCTATCCGGATTTTTCAGTTTCGTCCATACATTAACCGTGAGATAGTTCGTATTGAGGGATTAGGATTAGGGCTTGTCATTGAACCCGAAGCCTAGTCCCCTAAATACTTGACCTCCAAATTGGTTTGAACACAGGAGTGTTGAACAGATGACAAAACTAGAATGCATCATCCGTCCATTCAAACTCGAAGAAGTCAAAGATGCGCTTAACAACATCGGCGTTCAGGGAATGACGGTTAGCGAAGTTCGTGGGTTCGGCAGAAGCCGGGGACATACAGAACTGTATCGGGGAAGCGAGTACACAATTGAATTTGTACCAAAGCTGAAACTCGAAATCGTCGTTTCCGAGGAGGATGTTGACAAAGTCATCCAAGCCGTTCAGCAAGCCGCTTCAACCGGAAAGATTGGTGACGGTAAGATTTTCGCCCTTCCAATTGAAGAGACAATTCGTATTCGTACGGGAGAAAAGGGCCCTGCGGCAGTTTAGCCTGAGTTTGATAAACGTTTAGACTCCGTCGGTCAAAAACAGCACCGTAGCGTCATAACTAATTCAATTTTCGACACGGACAAGCAAGAGCGTCCATCTGCAAGAGAGTTACTCTCGCAGGTGGACGCTCTTTTCAGTCGAATGCGCGGACGCAATCTCCAGTGTTCCGCTGTAAACCGCCATTAGGGCTGCGGTTGTTTAATGGCGCTAATTGACGAAGATGTCCGCCAACCTGATTTCAACCACTTTGCCGACTTTTACCAACTGCTCCATATCTATCTTGTTTTGGTCCCCAACAATGGAAATGAGCTTGTGACGGTTTCGCAGGTGTTCTTCATGGAATTGGAGCATCAGGTCGATCTTGGATTCTTGAATCTGTTCAAATCGCCATTTTCGCGGATCAATTGGGACCTCTAAGCGTTCCCATGAACGCACCGCTCCAATAACGTCTCGGAAGCCGAGTTTGGCGGTACGATAGCGATTCAGTATGGAATGACGCGCCTCAGCGAAACGTTCAGGAGATTCAGGTAGGTTGTCAATGAGGTCAATGAAGGCTTCCACAGCTACAGGTGTTTTATCGGCTTGGCAGGCAATATACCCCCACATCGAATTTTGATCGCCTTTGCGGCGACCCGTAGCGTATCTAGCGTGTGTTGCATAAGCAAGCGCGCGGGACTCTCGCAATTCTTGGAAGACGACGCCTGCCATCCCACCGGCGAAATAGGCGTTGTAAAGTTGGAGAGCTGGATTGTCAGCTTCATTATAGTCTTCATCACCGAATTCGATATCCACCTGCGACTGCGCCATCTCTTTGTGAAAGAAGAAGATTTCAGTCTCTTCGGGAAGACGGACTTTGAGAAAATGGTAGCGCGGGGGCGTTTGCAAAGTACCCGAGATGGGGTGGTTCTTTGTTAGGTCATCCAGCACTTCATCCAGTGGCAACGAACCCACGTAACTGATGGTGTGTTTGTAGTTCAAGAGTTCTTTAATCTCTTTGTGGAGTTCATCTACCGTCAGCCGCCGGACAGCTTCACTGGGTAGCAAACGCAAATAGCGGGAGTCTTTGCCATATCGATTGTAATGCAGAAGGGCGCGGCGTATAGCACGGTAATTTTTCTTGGCATCTTCTCGGTTAATGAGAATAATTCTGATGAGTTCCTCCAGGGTCGTTGCATCAGCAGTTGGGTGCTTCAGAAGATCTAGTAGCAATACGAGAGATGCACTGAAATTTTCGTCGAGGCCTGAAATGGTGATTGCCGTTTCGTTGTCTTCAACGTCAATGCTGAAGTCGGTTCCCAGTTTGTACCACTCCTTTTTTAAGCCTTCGGCGCTGTATTCTGAAGCGCCGGATTTATCGAGCAGTTGCGTGGCGATGTCCAACTTATTATTGTGGCGGCTACCGAGATCGATGGAAATCGTGAGTGAAAACAGGTCGTTGATTGGATTCTGATCGTAGTAGAGCCTGACGCCATCGTGATAGTTAGTGATTTGATAGTCTTTATCCGATACAAAGACTGGCTCAATTTCTTTAACTGACATCGCAAAGATTTGTTTGGCAAAGGCGGACTGCCTCGCAGGATCAATCTCGATGGTGTCAATTTGTGGTTTTTCGATGGATGGGACTTCGTGCTGTTCGTCCACACGATAGCCCGCTACATAGTTGTTGCTGAAATATCGGTTGGCTACCGTGACGAGGTCCTGTTTGGTCAGTTCTTCCATACGTGCAATTTCACCGACGGCGTCATCCCAATCCTGAAAAGACAGAAAAGCATCACGCATCATCGTGACCCGGGCGGGATTTGACTCCAATTGCGCTTTCTGGGATTTCTTAAAATCGATCACAATTCCTGGCACCAACCACGCTTCAAACTCACCCTTTTTAATCAATTCAATCTGCTCCAGAAGCAGCTGTTCAACTGCTTCGAGAGGCTGTTCTTCTTTCGGAATGCCCCACAGGTATTGCACACCATCGTCGTTATCCATGCTAGGATACGAGCCAGCCTGCCGCACCTTCTGTGCCTGATTTAAGTTCAGGTTAATCAACCCGGCGGTCGCATTATCCAAAATCATATCAATTAGTTTCAGGGCTTCCGCGTCCTTGTGATTGCGGCTCGCCGTTCGGAATGCGAGGAGGACATACTCCTCCCCCCGATATTTGACTGTAACACGTTCAGCACCCTTCAGCGGTTCTTCATTCCACACTTTTGCTTGGGGCAGCTTTTTTGGCTGCCACCGGGAAAAATGCTCGTCAATCATTCGGATGGTTCCCTCGGCATTGATGTCGCCGGAGATGTGAATTGCCATGTTGTTGGGCACATAGTAGGTATGGTAGAATTCGTACATCTTTTTTAGAGATGGATTCTTCAAGTGTTCGCCCGAGCCAAGAGTTGTCTGTTGTCCATAGGGGTGATTTTTATAGAGCAACTGCTTGACTGCTTCACTAATGATTCGGCGTTTGCTGTCCAACGACCGGTTCTTTTCCTCATAGACAGTTTCCAACTCGGTCTGAAAGAGGCGGAAGACGGGCTCAATGAAGCGATCGGATTCTATCATCATCCACTGATACAGCCGGTTCGCAGGCAGATCCACGGTGTAAACGGTTTCCTCCACCCAGGTATGTGCATTGACATATCGTCCGCCCATCGCTTTGTAGAGCTTGTCGAGTTCGTTGGGGATACCGTATTGCGCAGCGAGTTGAGATGCCTGATTAATTTCAGCGTAGATTTTCACACGATTCTCTGGATCAGTTTCATGGAAATGCGCTTCGTAGAGATCGGTAATTTTGTCTAGATGCGGTTTCTCTTTTTCGTAGTCAAGGGTGCCCACATTCTGGGTTCCCTTAAAGAGCATGTGCTCCAGATAGTGAGCGATACCGGTTGCTTCAGCCGGATCATGCTTGCTGCCCGCACGCACAGAAATCTCTGCGTAGAAGCGGGGCTCTTCACGGTTTTCTGTGAGATAAACCGTCAAGCCGTTGTCCAATTGATAAATCTGGGCAGACATTAAATCGGCAGGGTTTGGATCATTGATGCGTCTATAGCCAGCCCAGCTAGTAGATACAGTCAAGCCGAGAACAAAAACTGAAACAAATATTTTGTACAAAACCTCTTTTTTCCGATACATTTTTTGGGTTCCCTTCTTGAGAATGTTTTGAAAATCTACAAATCGCAAATGATTCTCGAATCTTCCTAATAAACCCCCACTACGACTGTCTCCTGTAGGTCGGATAGCAACCGGAGATTCTGAACACCGCCCCAAGGGTATTGCTCAATCGGTTCAGCCCGTTCGGCTTCGTCTCTTTCTAAAAAGCGCGGCATAAAAAACTCTAGGGTCAACGTCGTCAGCATGACTCGACCGGTTTCACCATAATCGACAGGCTCTTCAGGGTTGTTGCGGTTGACCAGTTCAATCACAGCGCGAGGTTGTGGGGGATAGTAGATAATCGCATAATTGTCAGCGGGGTCAAACGGTTTGCAGCACGCCAGACCCATCAGCGTGTTCCCGTAAGTCGGGACGAAATCAACCCCCGGCACCAATTCTTCACGGGCAAAGCGGTGAAACTGGGCATCCATTTCCGTCCCACCGCAAAAGATGCCTGTAATACCAATCTTTTGCAACGAAATCTTTTCGCACAGCGCCTCAAGAAGTTTGGGAGTTGTAAAAAGACACTGGATATTTTCATGGGCTCTTAAGATGTTCAATGCCTGATCGATGACATGGTCCTTGTAGGCGTCCAATTCTTGATGTTTCCCGTACTTAATCAATCTATTCACCCATCGCGGATCTAAATCCACCATAAAACAGATGCCACCTCGGTGTTGAGCTAAATACTCAACGGCAAGGCGCAATCGTCTCGGTCCGGTGGGGCCCAACATCAACCAATCGCCCCCGTGTGGAAAGCTTTCATCGGAGAGGGTTTGACTAAAGAACTCGTAATCAATCTGAAAATCACGAACGTTGACGCGGGATTTGGGGACGCCGGTCGAACCGCCCGTTTCAAACACATACACCGGTTCCTTCGCGTACGCTTTTGGCACCCAACGTCGTACCGGTCCACCACGCAGCCATTCGTCCTGAAAATGTCCCAGAATTTTTAGGTCATCATAGCCGCCAATTTCTTTGCGTGGGTCAAATTCGAGGTTCCTCGCAAATTCTAACCAGAACGGGGCGCCGGTCTCTGGACTGAAATGCCATTGAACAATTTCACGAACGTGGTCATCGAGTTGGCGGCGTGCCACTGCGATTTTTTGAGATAGAGAAGTGTTTAAGATTTCCATACTATCCTTTCTGTGGTTAGTCGCCTTTGGGTGAGATGACCTCGATAAGACGGCAAAACTCCTTACTAAAAAGGCGGGTACAATCCTCTGTTAAGGCATTCTTAATAATCTCACTGCTTGGAAGTTTCTATTGACACCTTATCGTTCTGTGTGCTAGACTTGAAGTTGCCAGTTGTTGGTCTATATCTTATCAAAGGGGAGGATTTATTCGCCGTGTCCTCATCCACTTCACATTTGGGAATCAGCCAGCGATTATGGTGAACATCTGCAACAGACTCGAAGGTGCAAAAATGCAAAACGAGTTGGGTAGAGAAATATCTGAGGATGAACTTCCACTTTTTCCATTGCACGTTGTGTTGTTTCCCGGCACTATACTTCCTCTCCACATTTTTGAGCCGCGGTATCGATTGATGATTCAATTCTGCTTGGACAACGAACGTCCTTTCGGGGTTGTTCTCATCAAAGAGGGGCACGAAGTGGGCGAGCCAGCCGAACCTTTTCTCGTTGGTACATCGGTTCAAATCATCGAAGTGGATCGGCTGAAGGATGGTCGGATAAACCTGATAACCCTCGGACAGCATCGCTTTGAAGTCGTAGATATTACGCAATATGAACCGTATTTGGTCGGCAGAGTCAGCGTTCTGGATATAGAGGATATTGAGGCGGACGAAAACCTCCAATCGCTTGCGGCGAAAGCCAGCCAGTTATACCAGGACTATGAATCCCTGTTGGCAAAACTAATGCCGGGGTGGGAGACGCCGCAGGACATTCCGGCATCCCCGTGCCCTCTATCTTACCAGATTGGTGCAAGGCTTCAAATCCCTTTGGAGGAATCACAGCAGTTGCTTGAAACGTTGCCGATCGATCAGCTTATGACTCACGAAATCGAGATTCTTGAACGAGAGAACCGACAATTGAGAATTAGGCTAATTGCCCAAAGTAATTAAGACCGCGTCTCCAACCCAAGCAGTGCTTGCCCCGATATTGAATTGCAGGAGTACACTTTCAGATGCTTTTGCTAATTCTGAGACGAAGATGAACACATGCACCGCGCCTTAAGTTCAAACAACCCTTCCGATATATCTGCCGTCCAACTCAACGTGCGGGATTTTATTTATGTCTGCAACATTTTGTCCCTGGTGAGAATTGGGCTTGTTCCGCTTATCGTTTACAGCATTATCCGTCACCATCATTTGATGACGCTGGTTACAGGGAGTCTGGCTATTCTCTCTGACATACTTGACGGCTACTTTGCCCGGCGGTTGAATCAACAGTCGGATCTCGGAAAGATTTTGGATCCAATCGCTGACAAATTGGTGATTGGTGTGGTTATTCTCGCGCTGGTTCTATCAAATCCAAAATTTCCTCTCTGGGCTTTGGGAATTGTCATCACTCGTGATCTTCTCATCGTTTTTGGAAACATAGTTATGTTTCGCCGAAAGCGAATCATTACGAAATCCAATCGTTGGGGCAAGGGCACAACTTTCGTCCTCTCAACAGCTTTGATGCTTTACGTTTTTAATGACTATTTTCCGGATTCAATCCCCTTCTATGTGCTAAGCATCGGTTTGGTGTTAGCGCTGATTTCTGCATGGAGCTATGGGCAGCGCTGGTTGTATCTCATGCAAATAAGTGATTCCGCCCAGCCAGTGGAGACCATTAACTCGAACAAGTCCCCATCCTCATAGCGGCAGAAAGGAAATGCTGTCGAATGCCAACAACAGTCACTGTAGCTGAGATTGCGGACATGATAGGTGTCGATGACGCCATTATCAGGCGAACCCTTGATCGCCGTGATGACGATCTTCAGCCCTATCTGCATGGAAACTCTGAGGTCATAGAACTAAACGAAAGGGCGACCGATGCGCCGGTTTCCGAACCGCCAACGCCGCTATTGGATTTAGAGGGGCTGCCGCTCCTGATCACGAAACTAGCTTTTAATATTCCCACATTGGACATTATCGAAAATCTTGCCTGCCAAGTGTTGCATCTCACAGTCCTGCGAGAGGAAAACACAGACCTGACGATTAACAACCAAGAACTTCAAGATCGAAATGAGCAACTGCAAGACTGTATTAAAGATTTACAGCATCAAGTTTCGGAACTTCAAGGCGAATTAACCCGGCAAGCAGAGATGCAATCTCGCAAATGGTTTCACAGATTTTTCAGCCGCCGCCAATCAGATCGTTCTTAAGGTTATTCGCTGTCGTCAGATTGGAACTTTCCCAGAATCCGTATTTTCCAATTATAGCATAGTTTCACTCAGCTTATCTACACTTTTGGGTTCTTCCTCAATGAAAAAGAATCGTAATCAACTCATCGCACTTGGAACGCTAATTGTTGGCTTGGTCTTTCTGTATCAACCCCGATATATCCTTCTTAAGGGGATTGCGTTGCCGCTTTTATCCCTGTCTGCAATCTTATCATCAACTTCCTTTTCCAAAAGACGAATCGTCGAGATCACTGCTGCGGTTGTGCTAGCCGCCGGATTAACATTTCTCTATCTACCGGTATCAATGGAGTCGTCCATCCCTTCGATTCTACACGGGTCAGCTTTTCACCTGCTGTTTGCCAGCGCCATCGCTTTCGGTATGACAACGCACCTGAAAAAATCAGCGGCAACTGTGGCAGCGATTATCGCCGTCATTGGACTGGTATTCCTTTATCAACCCTATCTTTTTCTGTTCACGCTGGAACTGCCAGATGAGTTCTATGCTCTCACACAGTTGGAGGATGCGATTCGTACCGAAGGTTACCAACTGAAAGGGCACTTCTTTCAACTCTCTCTCACGCTAAAGAACTCCGCACTCCATCTGATGCTGACAGGTATGATTGTCCTTGCGATTGTGTCACCACGGAAGGTGTTAATCGAACGCATATCGCTCGGCGGGATTACACTCGGATTGGTCTTTCTCTGTCAACCTTTTTGGATCCTACTTTACCAGACAAGCTTCCAGATTCTATTGGGGGGGTTGACCGCATTCATTGTCGTCGCACACCGGTAGGATATCCTGGGTTGCCACCTGTTTTCAGATGTGGGTGTGTGCCCAAGTGTGGAGTTGGCGACAATCTTCCGGCGGGGCGCCGTTTTGGAGCCAGACGAGGGGTTCTTCTTCTGTAAAGACCGGATTCACCCAAACAATGTGTCGGATTTCACCAACATGTTGAGTGGCTCGAGCGAAGCACACCCGGGCAGTTTCATCGAGCGAAATGATGGTCTGGTCAGTTTCCCGTGCTGCTTCGAGAAGGTGAAAATCTTTCCGCATCGCTTCAACCTCATTTTCGCCGGTTGCTATCCCTTCAATTCTGTCGCGCAATGCACGATTTACAAGAGGTTCGACATAATCAAATCTCTTTCTGGCAATCATCGATCTCAGCCATGTGGCTGTAAACATTGATTGGTGCGCATTCCATTCCTCGGAAAGTTCGGGCGACATCACAATGTGATGTCGGCATTCGTCCCGAAAGGTTTCGAGAAATTCGGTGCAGTTGATTGATACTGAAGCCGTTGCATCTTCCCCACCAGCAGCTCTTGCAATCGAAGCATTCACAACAAGCCGTTTCAAATCCCTTGATTGCATATTATGTTTTTTCAGCCAAACGCGATTGGGCTGCCTTGATATAACGACTCTGCGCTTTCAAATCGACATCATCAAAGTCCTCGGGCCAATCCCCGTAAGCTCCTGCATCGTCCAGATCGGCGGTGTTGATTTCGGTGGCACCATTTTCACCTCGTGTGAACCAATGCAGCTTCACCAACTCCGGCGAGAGGTCGCCTTTAGCGACAAGTGTTTGAACCGCTAGAAGCAGCCGCGAACTGTGAGTTTCCGCGACGATACGGACACCGCGTTTCGCTGCATCTGATAACACTTGCGCCAACGCGACCTGCGCGCGCGGGTGTAGGTGCATCTCCGGCTGTTCGAGGTAGACCAACCGCCCCGGCTCCGCGACAATTAGGGCAACTAAAACGGGCAGGATTTGGGACACACCGAATCCCACATCGGCGATGCTGACCATGTCCGTTTCGCCGGTTCCGGGGTGAGGGAGACGGCCGACTTGAAGTTCGATGCGGGTATCGCCGATCTTTTTGGTACCGACGTGTCCTGTCAGTCCAAGTGCATGGAGGGCATCGGCTAACGTATTCAGACGTTCATCTGTTGTCTCCTGCCAACTGTGAATAATACTCGCAACGTAATTTTCAAACGTGCCGGGATACTTTGAACCGGTGCTGGTCAGTTTGTAGAGGCGTTCTGGATTGCCTCGTAGTCCGGGAAGGTGAATGCTGTTGAAAATATTGGACTGAAAGGAAGGGGAAGGATCGTTAAACACAAATCCACCATCTTCAGATTCAAGACGCAAAAAACATCTTAAACGCTTTACAACAAGATTTTTGCCAATCGACTTGAGCATCGAATCTAGGTCAGCCTGTAACTCGATTGCTTCAAGTGGCATCCCGGGTTTTAGTGTAAGATGTTCGTCAGGTCTAGTTCTGAATTTAAATTTTCTCGTCATCTCGACAAGTTCAATCCCACTCCGTACCCTTCTGAAAATCGTTCTTACCGACACGGACTGATTAGTCTCAATCTCAATCTGAAAGCAATCTTCTCTGTCTTCATGGGTTAACTTGGACAAAAATTGCTCCGCCGATGTAAACTGAACGTTAGGTCCCTCAAGCAACAGCGGTCCCGGATCATACGGCGCCTCCAGCGTCTGCTTCAGCATCAATAACGGTTGCATAATGCTCGATTTTCCAGAACTGTTCGCACCGGCAAGAATCGTCAGCGGACGAATGTCGATTGCGCACTCGTTTGCAAGCGGCTTGAAGCCGCTCACGGCTATCTTGGTAATGCCTTCGACCGTTTCCTTCGACATGCGTGAAGTAACCTTTTCACTGTTGAAAATGTGAGACAACCATCAGATAGCATCGTCGTAACTCAACATTTACGGCTGAGGGGAGACTGATATTGCATTGATTCGTTCCGGCAGGTTTGGAGCGAGGACGTTCTCGAAAGCGTTAGGCAACGATGCACTCAAATTTGTTTCCATTTCTCTGGCAGCCGTACGGTCGTATGTGGTTTTTTTGTGTGTTCCTATGTGTAACGACACTTCGTCGCGATCGGCATAATTGGGATTCAGTTGTATGGCTTTATTATAGTCTTCAGCCGCGCGGTCAACCTCGCCTTTGACATCGTAGGCAATACTGCGATTGTAATAGGCATCTGCATAATCTGATTTGAGCTGTATCGCTTTGTCAAAGTCAGTGATGGCACGGTCAACTTCGCCTTTGCGACCATAAACCAGACCACGACAGCAATATGCGTCGGCGTGATTCGGCTTCAACTGTATGGCTTTTTTGAAGTCTGTGATGGCAAGGTCATACTCGCCTTTATCATCTTGAATGACGCCACGATTATGATATGCGTCGGCGTCATTCGGCTTCAATTGTATGGCGGTATTATAGTCTGTGATGGCAAGGTCATACTCGCCTCTGTTTCGATAAGTCAAGCCCCGATTGTAATAGGCGTCGGCATAATTGGGATTCAGTTGTATGGCTTTGTTGAAGTCTGTGATGGCAAGGTTGTATTCGCTCATTTTATCGTAAACATTGCCCCGGTTGTTATACGCTTTGGCGTCATTCGGTTCCAGCTGTATTGCTCGGTTATAGTCTGCGATGCTGTGGTTATACTCGCCTCTGTCAAGGTAGACAGCCCCGCGGTTGAAATAGGCCTCCGGGAAATCCGGATTAAGACTAATTGCTCTGTTAAAGTCGCTGATAGCCCGATCATACTCTCCTTTGTCCCAGTAGATACAGCCGCGACTGTAATAGGGGTAGGCATTATTTGGCTTTAATTGTATGGCTTTGTTAAAGTCGTCGATGAAATTATCATAATCGCCTTTATGATGGTAAACTAAACCACGAAAGTAATAGGCCTCCGCACAGGGGTTCAGTTCTATTGCAGTGTTATATTCCTCAAGGGCTAGATCATATTCTTCAAGTAAGTAGTACATTAAGCCGCTCAATGAACGTACTTTGTAAATGAGGTCTTTGTTCTCTGGCTGCGCATTGGCGATACTTTGGAGTGCTATCAGGAACGCGGCATTGTCACCGTCTTTCTGATATTCTTCTGCTGAAGTTTGGAGATAAACGATTGCTTCATCGTAGTCGGCAAGTCTTTCGACTAGGTAATCGCGGTATTTTCTCATTTGCCTCATTTTGAGTCCTCCTTGTATTCCTGCCAATATGCTTTTGCCCGTTTAATATCTCGACCTTGCGAAGATTTGTCCCCGCCGTAGAGTAGCAGCACAATAGTATTTCCTACTTGTCCAAAATAGACGCGATAGCCTGGACCAAAGTGGCAACGGAGTTCAAACACACCACCGCCAACTGAATCGCAGTTACTCAAATTACCAGATTCGATGCGGTCTATACCGGCTTGAATTCTAGTTCGTGTCTTTAGATCTGGAATTGATTCAAACCATTGGGTAAAGGGCTCTTGACCGTTTGGGGTACGGTAGATTTCTAGTTCTCTTGGTTGTACAACGGGCATTTCTGATATCGAAGCTATATGTAAAAGCTAAACAGAACATCGGCACGAGACGCACAGTTTGGAGTATCTTCCACGCGGAGATGGTTTCATCATCCTGAAAATGTGATTGATACATTATACCACACGTAAAACGGGCGTGCAAACGGTCGAAAACGCGCTGATTAGCAGTTGCCACGTATTCTGCGCACAACTTTACATCGTCTCCTCTGTTGAATGGGATGCTTGCTTGGAAATCACGGTTTGGCTTCGTTTTGGGTTCGTTTCGCAAAAACAGGTTTGGCGCTTTCACATTGTGCGTGCCGAAAGATTTGCAAAGTTGCACTGTGAGGGCGTTCACAAGGGATTACCCTACAATGCAAAAGGTAACCCCCCTAGCCCCCTTATCAGTGGGGAATTTGTTGGCGGAAAATTTGGCTTCGTTTCGTAAAAACGATCTAGTCTTGAGATTCCGCTTTCCGGCGCCGTTACAGCTCTTCCAGCTTTTGTAGGTTGGGTAGAGCCGAAAGCGAAACCCAACGATCAACTGAGCGAATAGCGAAGGCGATAGTCTTCACCGACACCAAAACTATCGCTCTCCCTTTTCGTTCGCTTGATCCTTCGCTATCCGCTCAGTTGATCCCTCGTTATTCACTCGGTTGATTGCTCAACCCAACCTACAAGAGTTGTGCGAACTCGGAGTCGCGCTCTTTGGCTTCGCCGACCGGAATCACCGTCGCTTGCGCGACCAATCCGTGCTTTAGGGCGTTCATTTTTGACTTTTCTTTGCCCGCTTGAGTTTTGAAGAGGTGTTACACGATTTAGACGCGAAAAATGAACGTAATTAACGGATTCAGGCTTGAACCTTTTGCCGATTGATATTTGCACAGCCAACTATGTTATGGTCAAGCGGAACACCAGTTAAAGGTTAAAATCACTTTTCTGAATAGATTCAGGAAGGTTAACAACAATTCCTTGTTTTGTGTATCTTTTTTTGGGAATTGAAAGCGTATCTGCCCCCTCATAAATTGCTTCCAATATCCAACATTGGGCTAAATCCCAAAGTTCTTTATTATCCGTTAATAAGATAAGGTTCAATGTTTTGGTTTTAGTTGTTAATTTTTTGCTTGTAGAATCCAAATTATCAAAAAGCCCAATAAAATACTTAGGTGGATTAGCAAAAAATTCTCCTGCTGAAAGAGGTTCTATTCCTTTACCCGTTGCATCGACATCATACACCTTTCCATTCATGTTTTCAACCTTCATCCTGAGCCTCCTTGCGTATTGGCGTTTTACGATTTGGGTCATATACAACAGCAACACGCATTGTATCCATATCCGAACGTAGTTGCTTAATCTCATCCCTAACATCATCTACCCGTTTATTTAAGTGTGAAGATGTGGATTTAACTATAGCCCATACTCCGCCAACAATTGCCACAATTATAACTACCGCATTACCCAACGATATTTCTAAATTCAAATTCTCCAAAGTCATAATTAATCTCCTTTTAGGTTTAGGTAGATTATAGCACAACATACCGCTTTGGATTTCCACACACAAAACAATACGATTCCCCTTGACATAATACAGAATAAATGCGATCATTCAGATCCTGTCGTAGGTTGGATTCTGATTGATACGATTTTCAAGGTTGTTTGCGTAAATCGACTATGCGTAGTAGGTGACTGGCAAGGATTATCATCTCAGCCGCTTCTTCTGCGGTAACAGTGACATTTCGGTGACTGTGAGGATTTTTGAAATAGCCGATTGCTCCGGCAAATAGGGCCGATAGAGCCTGTTTTTCTGACTCGGGTTGATTATGATCGGTTAGTTTACCATTTGTAACATTAAATGCTGTACGCATCAGATTAGCTCCGAAATCCGTTTGGGCATAGTTCCCAGCGTTGCGGACAGCGATTTCCACCTCTTTGAACGCTTGAAAGACCGCAGTGTCATAGTCCCCTCGTAAGAACAGCGGCCAGACTTTTTGAGCGATTATGGGGTGAAGTTGGCGTTTGGGTAAAAGGTCTCCCTTGCGAAATGCCTCAAACTCCTCATGCGTTTTGATCGTTTTGCCGCGTCGGGTAACGAAGTATCTAACTGTTGTACCTGCGGAATTCACCCCTGGCAAACTTGTCGGTCTTGGAGCAATGAACCCTTCGCTCGCCAACCACTGCCAAGCCTCCATAAGGGCAAAGATGATGTCTTCGCAAAGGGCGTTTGACATGGACTTGAATGAGTCTGGTATGTGCTTGGATTTGAGTGAATCTGACATAAGATTAAATGAGATAACATCCTTTGGGGTTATGTCATCGCTACGCTCTAAAGACAGTAAGAGCGGACCGGCGAGTTCTTCTGGTTCAAGACTAAGTAAAGCCGTCACATCTGAAAACATTGAAAATAGCTTTTGGAAAATCGATTGCATAGTTACGATTTTTCACTCCCCAAACAGATTGAACAGCAAAACTTTGTTTCTAGCAAAAGTAGGATATCCCGACTTGATAAAGCAACATCCCTGTATTGATAATAAGAGCAACACCGAAGAACAGTGTTCTGGAAGTTTGATCTCTTGGTGTTTTCATATCGTCATCATCCAGTAAAGAATGTGCGTGAAAACCTAAATGGATTTCAATCTCTTTCATCACGTCGAATCGCTGATGAATCCTTTCTCTGTAGCACAATGACAGCAAAAACCAGAATGACAATAGTTGCACAATCCCAGGATACACAAAGATGAATTTCAAGGCATCATTCGCTAAGGACAATGCGGATGCCCCGACTGACACAGGCAAGAAAATCTTGTCAAAGGACAGGACAGCCTGGGCATCATGCTTATTCCAAAAACTCAAATTTCGATATCCTTCTAGAATCAACTCTTGTTGTTCAGTCATTTCCCAATCCCATCCGGTATTTGATGTCGTAGTTGATGATAAAGTCTAATTCCTCGTCTGTGAAGCCGTAGTGTTGGGCAAGGATACGGTCTATCTTATCTATGATGGATTTGGAATGGCGGGGATAAAATTCGTCATAGACAACACGGCCCGTTGTTTGGTAGTTGGTTTCCTTACGTTGAGCGTGACGTTTCAAATCCTCCATCAAGTCTGCGACAATCGCCTCAAGGCTTTCCTTTATCGGTGGCTTAAATTCATTGACGCCGATTGGAAAATTCGCAATTTCACGAAAAATCAGGTCCCGGCAATTAGAAAGCGCTACAAACCACCAAAAAAAAAGCGAACTATTCATGGCCGCGATGACTACGGATGCATCTAATTCGGAAGTCAAGTGCAGAAATTTTATATGGCTTGAAATCTTCTCTCCATCCCGTTCATTCCAAAAATACGGAGCAAAGTCCATTGCCCTAATCCAGTAACGTGGCGAGTTATGGAAATAGAGTGTAAAGGAAGTTGGTTTAGTAGGAAGCCGTGTACCTAAAGCTGGGAATTTGGCTAATTTTGCCCAAATGTCCTGTTCAACTTTACTGCAAATTTTGGGCGTGGAATTTTGAAACGAAAGTTGAGAAATTTCTGTATGTTCCATGACAGCAAAGAGATGCGAGCGGAATTGTTCATTCCATCTGTGATAGCGAGATGAGTACAACGAGCAAGATGGCTTTGAATTCTGCTGAATTATATAGATTGCTAACCGTTGATCTGCTCCCTGAAACAATTTTGCCGGACGGATGCTATATGTTTGTACCCACCCATCCCGCCTTGAACGATGGAATAACCCTTGAAGACATGACATTCTATCAGTACAGAAAGCGGAATGTGGAATTATCATCGATTTCCAACCGCTTCGCTGGAGAAGACGTAAGCTTCTTTCAAAAATAAACGCGTACAAATTACCACAACTCTTCGTCTCATACCGTTTGATGGTGTAATCATTCTGTACCTTGTTATATTCCACATACGGCGGATTGCCAATAATCACATCAAACCCTCCATCCTTTAGAATACCGAAAAATTCGATAAACCAGTGAAACGGTTTATGTGAATGAAGCCAGTTTTGGTAATTAGGTTCGTTGTTCGGATCCGTCTCGTATTCGTCAGCCAGATAGCGGTTTAGTTCATCTTTTAACCTGTTTAGTTCATATTGCAACTTTTGTTTGTCAGTAGGAGTTACAACACCACGCAATTCAGTCTGTTGCTGTCGAAACTGCTCAAACAGGCGTTCAATGCTCTCTGCACTCTGTTTAATGCGCTGCATGGTATTGTAGAAGTCTATTTTATTTTCGGTAACCGCTCTTTCTACCTCGTCGTATGTAGCGTACCCGACGAGCGTATTCCCCGCCTGTATGTTAAAGTCGATATCTGGCAGGGGTTCAATATCGTTGATGTCCTCGATCTGTGCAACTATCTTGAGAAATAGGCGCAACTTGCATATTTCGACTGCCTCATCCATAATGTCTACGCCGTAGAGGTTGTTGATGATTATTGACTTAAGGATGAAGTATTTGCGGTTTGCGTGTTCATCAACGCGATCAAGGGTTTTCCTGAAGTCGGCGTATTTCTTGGAATGCGGTGATTCGCCGGTATTCGGTAATTCGTCTAAGAAAACCTGCATTCGGTCAAGACAGGCTTCGTAGAGCGGTTCAAGGATATTGAGGGCAGCGAACAGGAAGGCACCCGAGCCGCAAGTTGGATCGAGGACAGTCGCCTGAGTGATGGCGCTCCAGAAGGCGCGCAGCAGTTTGGGACCTTCACAGTTTTCAATCACGTCCTGTGCGAATTGTCGGATATTGAGATTATAGGTAATTAAATCATTTACCTCGTGGATTTCGCCGTTGGAAAGCTTTGCGTGTATTTCATTGTATCGCGTGCGGCGTGCGACCACCTCCCGCCATAACTCTGTCGGCAAGGCGTAATCGTCTGGCGCGCGCGTGTTCCATTCGGTGCGTGCCGACACATCGTTGATTCCGTCGGCGATTTTTGCTGGTAGATTGAGTTTTACACCCTTCTTGACGGCATCGTAGATATAGCGGTTTGGATCGTCGACCAGCAGTTGCCATACAGTGGAGGCGGTGTCGTGGGTAGCGGTCGAATCTCTATCGCCCTCGGTATTCACTCGGTTGATCGGCGTGAATGCGATTTTGCAGTTTTCTCGCGCCGTATCTAGGAGGAACGGAACGATTGTGTTTTTGCTGATGTATTCCGTAATGTCCTCTTTGGTGTAGTAGGCGCCCATCTGTTTCTGGTTGATGTATTTTTCAAAGATGTAGCCGAGGACGTCGGGGTTAATTTCGTTATCATTCCGCAGTGGACGGTCGTCCAGATGCCATTGGTACGCCTCAAAAAAATTGAAAAGCCTTTCAAATGCCGCGTCAGCAATCTGAATCGTTTCCCCTATGAAGTTCCTCAAGTTGGTGCCGTTGAAAGATACCGCCGTTCAGGTACGGCACTGTTCCGAGCAGCCGCCTTGCCTCTGCATTTCGATCGGACTCCGGTTTCGCAAACCCTTCAAAGAATAGGGGGCAGAGAAAATTGGTATAGTAAAAATCTGTACATCCTGCTTTGCTTTCTGTCAGTTTGGTTTGCAGATAGTTTGTGTCGTCGTTTAGGAAGCTCTTTTTTTGGATAAAGTAGATGAACATCAGACGGTTCAGCATCACCGAGGCATACCAGCGTTCCATTTCCTCATCAGGAATTCCTTCAAGGAAATTGAGAAATGCACTGTGCTCTGCTTTGAAACGATCGTAGAATTTCTTGGTGATTCTTTCAACATCAAATGCTGCCCGAACACGCCCGGTTACGTCTACCAGTGTGAGACTTTCTTCCTCCTCTAAACTGAACGCAATTCTTTCGAGTTTTTGAACTAGTGCTTCACCGGACTGTTCACTATCATAACGGTGTTCACGACATGCGAGGGGTTTCCCCGGTTCTCGTTTGACCGATTGCCAGATTTGCGTGGTTTTTTCAGGGTCGGTGTAGATGATAAGGTGCTCGTGGACAGATTTGGCGACTCGCCGTTGAATTTTGCCTCGTGCCGCATGGTCTGGGATACTTCCGTCGATCCGCCCCGAACAGTGAAAGACCGCTAACCCACGTTTTTCTGCGACCGCGGTCAGTCGATATTCCCCGTAATCCGCCTCACTCTCTCGGATTTCAGCTTTAACTTCTTCTCTGAGGCGCTCCCAGCCGAGTTCCTCAATAAAGAGGGGTTCAAATTCAAAGTCTCGCAGGCGTTGGCGGGTTATGTGCCGATTAAATTGCATCGGTGCTCTCCTCTTGGGGCAAGCCTCGCCGAATAACAGTTTGAAACTTGTAATGATATGTCGAAACCCAACGATTTATTTGTTTATCTTCGGATTTAGCGCGGGTGCAGGGTGCTCGACCCCCTCTAGCTCCCCCTTGGCAAGGGGGAGGATTTTCCGAGACTGTTTTTTGAAAAACTTGGTTTTCCAGGTTCAGGATGTATTTTCGGCGAGCCCTAGCGAACAGATAATCTGGGGTTCTCGCGTTTCTCTTTCTCGTTCAACGATACAGAGTCGGTCTTCGTCGCGCAGTGTAATCACAAGCTCCGCAAGCAGTTGGTCGGTGATTCCGCTGCGAAGTTGTCGATTGAGGGCATCGGTCGCTGCTTGGCGGAGCGGGAATCGGTAAATCTCGTCAATCGCTCGTTTGAGTTCAGGAATGTCGAACAACTCGCCTCTCACGTCGTCGGCATACCGCTTGAGCCGTTCATAGGTGCGGAACCGCGCCCCTGATGGTCGTCCCAATCCGCCGCCGATTGATCGCTCTTCGGACAGCATCAACTCCGCCCCTTTTTGTACCAGTTGATGGTGCTCCCTTAACGGTGGCAGCGCCTCAGTGCCGGGTGCGCAGGCGGCAGCACGCAGAATCGCAAACTGAGATTCTGTCACGCTATTACCGTCGCGATTCATCCATGCTAGCACGTCGTTTCCTTCTCCGGTGCGCATATAAATCAGTGCACCTTCCGGCTCCGCATCTGTTGGCAAGTGGGATTTTGTCGAATAAACGACCGCTGGAAGTCTAGAAATCGTGCGTTTCAGACTAGGATTTTCAGTAATCGCGTTTTTCCAAATCTGATAGGCGTAAGAAGCGAGATCGACATCGTCGTCCGCGGAATCGTCAAGCAAGCCCGCCTTTTCGTCGTAGAGGTTAACAATTGTCGTCGCGTCGTCATCGTCTTCAAAGAATGTTTCATCTGTGCCGACGACTTCTGCGTTCTGAAGAAGACGTGCCCGAACGCGCGCACGTAAGGTAATGAGGCGCTCGACACCCTCGGCTGGCAAAAAGGAGTAGCACAGGATTCTCTCGGCTTCCTGACCGATGCGGTCGATGCGTCCAGCGCGTTGCACTAAACGTATGATCGCCCACGGCAGGTCGTAGTTCACGACGACGGAACAGTCCTGCAGATTTTGTCCTTCACTCAGGATATCAGTGCTGACTAGGATGCGCAACTCGTCACTCGGTGCGATTTTATCTCGCCTATTGTTGCTAACGGGACTGAATCGCCACGCCAACACCGTGGGGTTTTGTGAGTCGCCGGTCACCGCCTCAATACGAGATATGCCTCGCGCCGAAAGTTCATCCTTGAGATAGCGTACCGTATCGGCAAATTGGCTGAAAACCAGGACTTTCTCATCCGGGTGGGTTCGGGTTAATAGATTCTCAAGTGCGTTCAATTTTTCATCGGCGGCGGCATCCCATGCGCCGTAGGACTGTAGGATTTTAATCAAGTGGTGCGCGTCGGACGCAAGATTTTCCCGAAGGGAATAGCGAAAGAGATTCGTACGAATCCACTTAAACCGACCCTTATATTGCGTCGCGTAGAACTGATAGATTTCAGCGGCTCGCGCTCTGAAGTCACCCGGTGTGTTCAAACTGCGTTGCGCTGTGGTGTCCTCTATCTCCTCGTTGTCCTCCTCAAAGGGATTAGAAATAACGTTGAGTGCATCGGTGTCTTCGTCGTAGATGCGCGCATCAAGCATCTCGGCATTTTGCGCACCGATTGGCAGTGGATGATTATTTTCGATGGCATAGAGGTAAACATGGTTTCTCAAGACGTGTCGTTCAACGGATTGAATAAACGCCCTGCCGCCGCTTTCCAGACGCTTGAAGAGGTTATTTCGACAGAAGCCTATCAGCCGTTGTCCACCGCGTGAGAGATTCTCCAACTGTTCCTGTTCAGCACTAGTGGGGGGCTCTGATGGCGAATCGCTGATATAATTTGCCAGTCCGTATCGGGGCAATCTCAGGTTGCCGATGGTATTTACGACAGGTTCAGAATATAGCTGCGCGTATTGGTCATTGGGATTTTCGTCATCAATTTTGAACTTCACGGTTTTTGGGATTCGGGTTGGAAAGTATGAACGGCTTCCGTCGGGAAAGGTGAGGAACCTTCGTCCTGTTTCAGTGTCTGTTTCGGCGTAGTTTTCGGAGATGAAGCTGCGTGTGCGGCGGACAAGAAAGAGCCGCATCAGTTCGCGCCAATCGTCGATGTGCTCACTATGTTCAAAGGCTGGGAGCGTTCGAGGACCGCTTTGGTGTTCACGAATGAACTCGGGTTCGCCGCCCAAGGATTTAATATACTGGTCGGGTCGAATCCCCAAGTTTCTGTCCTCTTCAACAAACAGCCGCAACTGGTTGGAGAGATCGACGTAGTTTTTGTTGTAAGGAGTTGCGGAGAGGAGGATGACTTTGCTGTCGTTCTGTTGCATGTATTCCTGAATGGCGCGATAGCGTTTGCCCTCGCGGTTTCTTAGGTTATGGCTCTCATCAATGAGAACAAGGCGATAGCGTCGAAGGTCTGGCAATGTATCGGTTACACGGCTCAATGAAAGAACAGTGCCGCGCAAGCCATATTTTTGGCGATAATCCTCCCACATTGCAACCAGATTCTTGGGGCAGATAATTAGGGTCTCAAGTCCGTAATCGTCCTCAAGGATTCGCGCGAGCGCCGTTCCCATCAGGGTTTTTCCTAAGCCGACGACATCTCCAATCATCACGCCGCCGCGTCTATTGACGTGATGCGCCGCGATTTTGACGGCGGCGGTTTGGAACTCAAACAGTTTTCCACGAAACACGGAGGGAATCTTAAACTCATTCAAGCCGGCACGCGCTTCTTGCGACAGGTGATACGCCATCTTGATATAGATGTGATACGGCGGAATGCGTTCTTCACGCGCCCAACTCTCCTCAATAATCTCAGCGAGTTCTTTAGAAATATCAATACACCAGCGGTCCTCCCAGCGGTCTTTAAACCAATCTTTTAACTTTTCGCAGGCGTCTGAATCAAGTACATCGATATTAAGTTCTCCCTGTCTTGCCAGTCCCGCCAAGGTCAGGTTGCTGCTGCCAAGATAGCCGACAATCGGATTGATTGGGTCGGAGCGGTGAATCAGATAGAGTTTCGCATGGAGGGCATGACGAAGAAACAGTTTAACCTTGACCTTTTGGTCCCGTATCTGATGTGCGAGTTGGCGCAAGCCGTCTTCGTCTTCGCGCGTCGGGTAGCCATATGTCAACTGTTCGCGAAACTGTCGTGCAAGCTCCTGTTTCATGCGTAACGCACTTCGGTTGTCCATTCCATCGCCGTGTTTGTTGATACGCATGGCTTGGCGGAGCTCGTCGTCAGGCAACTGGTGCATTCCCACCAGGATGCGGCAGCACTCGCCTTCGCCGCCGCGCCACGCGTCAATGTGGGCTGCGATAGATTTCCAACCGCGTAGATTAAAATAGCCGACGCAGAAGTCGGCGTAATCGGCGAGTTCGAGCGTTTCCTTTAGTGCGGGAAGCAGTTGGCGGTCTATGTTGTCGAAGATCCGGGGCATATCAGACTCCTCAGAGGCGCAGTTGTTAGTGACTCATTATTTTGTAACACGTTTTATTTCGGCAGACTGAAAATTTAACAATAAAAGCTACAAATGCTTATCGATTTTGGATTGTTTTTGAAAGGTAGAATCTCTATTGTCATTGATTTTGACGGTAAAGACTATCGTAGTATCTCGAAGACTATCGCCTTCGCTATTCGCTCAGTTGATCCCTCACTATTCGTTCGGTTGATCCTATTCGGTCGCTTGATTGTATGGGTTACACGACAAGGTTACAAATTGCCAGCAGTATCAACGCCCGGAAAAGATTTACCCAATGACGTGTGTTTCGCCAACACTGCTCGACCCAACCTACAAGAGCTATTTTGCTTACAGGGCACCCCAGCGCCGATATGCGGATTGACAATTCAGCGATAGATGTGTTCAATATACTAAATTTAATACGACTGGCAACAGACCAATCTCGCTTGAATCATTGTCCTGCCAGTCTTGATTCCGTTTCAAAGATAAATTGCTACCGTACTTAGCACTCTCACTTGACATCTGCTAAACTGTGTGGTAAACTCTCATCATAGTGATGAAGTCCGAGCGAAACCTTAGCGAATCGGACATCTACTTCACCATAAATCTTGTTGCGTATTATGGCGAGGGCAAAGCGAAACGTGTCATCAAGGATCTGTGCGAGTATTTTGGGATAGAGGACAAACCTGCAATCATAAACTGTTCTCCAAAAATATTCGCACTTTTATTCTCAACCGAAAGGACCGTTCAGAGCACAATCGGACCTGACACGACCAACTCGTCAGAGGGTTCAAAAATGAGCATTCTCAACTTATTTTCTCAAATGCTCACAAATGCTCAACCCCGCAAACCCGCACCTTGACTAGCATTCAGCCCATTTTCGCTTATTTTCCCATGTTTTAAATGCTCACAAAATAAGTAAATCGTATATGCAGTATTTTCCCTCTTTCAAATGCAATTTCAGCGCGACCGTTTATTGACTAACTTCATAGTTTCCGCTATAATCCTAATCATCGTAATGCTGTAGGTTCAGTTGAACGGCAATTTATGAAAGATTACATGCACTAGAGAATCTCTAGAGCCCCGCGCATGAGCGCGTACGATAAACTCCCGATGCGCATCGGTGATAAAACGTGAAAGGAATTCTGTCAGTTCGTAGCGGATGACCTTTTTGAGTACCTTTCCTAAATTTGCATCCATCCTACTGACCTCCTACTCAACAGACCACGTAACTGCCTGCGCCGCATTACGTTGCACCCGCTCAATAGCCGCATCAGCAAGTTCATTACCGCTAGTCGATTCAAACAACGCTTTTATATCCGACCTCATTTCCGCGACCCCTTCTTTCTCGACATCCCCAAGCAGTGCCGCTTCAAGTGAGGTATTCGTTTTTCCCGTCGCCATTGCTTTTCTCCCTTTCAAAAAAAAGTAAAGTTTCATAGTTAACATCCCAGTCATCTTCGACGTAAACTACGCTAAGATTAGCGCTAGACTGAAATCACGCCCTTTTCCGCCTCAATCAAATCCTCACGGTTCATCGGAAAACTATGAAAACTATGAAATTTTCACACAATCACTAATTGGACATTTCATAACCGCTAGCGTTTGTGCAACCTTTTTCTAAGGTGAACCGGTACTAGAGTGAACAACGCGATGTTTCGGTTGAACCCTGTATCCGCCCGTGTTCCTTCAGATCTACGAAATTATCCCAATTTAAACCTTAAGATTCATCATCTGAAACGGCTCACAAGAATACAAGGCGTGTAGGTGTCCTCAGAGACGCAATGGCTCGCAATCAATGGGTTGAGTTTTGTGAAACAGCTACGCATCCGGGGTGTTCTCACTATTTTCGTTGGCTGCAGAGATATCGGGTGAAAGTTCCAGCCGTGCGGCAGATTCCTCCGGCGTAAGCGTTTCAACGGTTTGCAGCTTCCGCTCCATCGCCCGTGTTCGGGTCTTAGTCTGACCGATTGTATTGGAGGCTGTGTTCAACTGGCGCTCCACCTTATCCATGACCTCGCCGAACTTGCCGAACTCCGTCTTAACGGCTGCGAGAATCTCCCAAACCTCGCTAGACCGCTTCTCAATGGCGAGGGTTTGAAAACCCATGCGGAGGCTATTTAAGAGCGCAGCGAGGGTCGTTGGTCCTGCGACGACAATTCGGTATTGATGCAAGAGTTCCGTCACTTGGCCCGGCGACCGGAGTACCTCCGCATAGAGCCCTTCGGTCGGCATGAACATAATGGCGAAATTCGTCGTCTTTGGCGGGGCAATGTATTTATCGTGAATCTTCTTGGCTTCAGCTTGAACCGATCGTCTGAAGGCTTGGGACGCTTCTTGCACGGCAGATGCGTCAGAGCCGTTGTTGGCGGCTTCAGCCAATCTTTCGTAATCTGCAAGCGGAAACTTGGAATCAATCGGCAACCAAACACAGGAGTCGGGGGCATCATCTTTCCCAGGAAGGCGAATGGCGTACTCCACTTCGTCCTGTGAATTCTCTATCGTCCGTACGTTTGTGTCATACTGATCCGGCGTGAGCACCTCTTCGAGGAGTGCGCCAAGCTGAACCTCGCCCCATGTGCCCCGCGCTTTAACGTTTGTCAAAACCCGCTTGAGGTCGCCGACGCCTGTTGCGAGGTTCTGCATCTCTCCGAGGCCGTGTTGCACAGCTTCAAGACGCTTACTGACGAGGTTGAACGATTCGCCGAGCCGTTTTTCCAACGTTGATTGGAGCTTTTCATCAACCGTTTTGCGCATCTGTTCAAGCTTGTTTTCATTATTCGTCTGCATGGCTTGAAGTCGTTCGTCGACCGTTGACCTGACCTCTTTAAGACGCTTATCGTTGGATTGAGTCAGTGCGTCTATTGCGTCTGTTCCGGTTTTGATATGGCGCGCCTGTGTCGAACCGAGTTCTCCGACCGTTTTAACGAGTGTGTTTGCAGTAGTCTCTTGACTCGCCCTAATCTCGTTTCTGATTTCGCGGTCCGACCTAGTTACTGCGTCACGAAGGGAGCGCAATTCGTCGTGAGTTGTCTGCTTGAGGTTGTCCTTCTTCATAGATGCCAATCGTATCAACGTGAGCCCAAGGAGTGCTAGGTTGACAACTGACAGACCTACTGTGACCCAGATAAGCGTTTGAACCATTCTAGTTTGCCTCCATTTGTTGATTTTATAGCTTACGCGGTTTCGTTCAGTTCTCCGATCCAGGTATTGAGAACCCGAGCCATTTCGACGAACACGTCTCCCGCCGTTTTGCGGGAGCGTTTGAGCACTTTGAAACCGTGGTCGGCGGTATCCAGCAGATGCAAGGTCGCCTTGTCACCGAGGTTTTCACAGACAGGTGATAGCAGGCCGAGCTCCGCCAACTTATCCCGTGTGCCAGACAGGAACAGCATCGGGACCGTGACATCGTTGAGGTGATTGGCGCGTTCAGTTCCCGGTTTGCCAGCGGGGTGCAGCGGGAATGAGAAAAACACCAGACCGCGTACTCCCCCTAGCGGTGCATCCGCTGCTGCGAGTGACGACATTCGTCCGCTATAGGAGTGTCCGCCAACGAGAAGCGATAGTTCGCTCGCAGCCTCATGTGCAGTGGCAACTGCGGAGCGCACGGTTGCCAGGGCAACCGCTTGTGATTCCCGACCACCTCCGCCGCGTTCCATGTAAGGAAACTGGTAGCGGAACGTGGCGATTTTCATATCCGCCAAGCGTTCTGCGATTGTCTGGAGGGTGGGGTGTCGCATATTTGTGCTCGCGCCGTGTCCCAGAACCAACAACCAACTCGCCCCTTCTGGACGAATCAGTAGCGAGGAAACCTCCCCTTTTTCCTGCGTAGCGATGAATTTTGATTCAATCATCTCGTAACTCATTTTTCACACCCGTCTTTGCCCCTTTTGCGCGAAGATGCCGAATCATTTCCTCGCGTTTGAGATCGAGCGCAAAATCGAGGGGCGTCCAACCCGTATTGGTTTCAGCGTTGATGTCGGCGCCTGCTTCGAGCATGAGATCAGCTTGTTCGGAAAAACCCGACCATTCCGCGAGGGTGTGCATGGGGCGCCAATTTCCGCAATCTTCAGCTTGAGCGTTGACATCGGCGCCATTCTGTATGAGCAGTTCAGTAATCCGCACAAAACAATCTTTGGGTCCTCGTCGTGTTCGCCAAACCCAATGGAGCGGTGTGAAGCCATCAGCGTCGGTGGTGGCTGCGCAGGACGGATGGGTTTCGAGCAGATCTTGCGAGACGCCTAGCATTCCGAAATGCGATGCGGTAAGAATGTCAATTTCTGCGCCTTTCGCGAGTAGATAATCCATAACGGCTTCAGCTTTTTCACAAGCGCCGTAGACAAGAGATGCGCACTGTAGCGGGGTGTAATCGCGATGATCCTGGAGATTGATGAGATTGGGGTCCTCTTGGAGCATGTGACGAACCGCGTCGAGCAGACCGGCTCGAGCGGCGGTGAAGATGTCGTATTCAGCGCCGTTTTCGGCTAGATACTGTACAATTTTCCGATGTTGCGGCGATGCCAAACCACCTTTCCTGCGGCAATCTGAATCAGGCTACCCCCTTCGTTATGTCTCTGCACAACCGCGAGTCGGCTATCTTCTTCAACGAGGGTTTTTACCGTCGAGAGATCGCCTCTTTTAACGGCGTTAATCACTGCGTTCACACGGGCTTCAAAGTCGTTCTTACTATGTGCCATTGATACAATCTCCTATCATTGTTTGTCTCCCCGCCAGCGCGGGAGGTTCTGCACCCGTGCGAGATGTACACGCTATCATTGCCGTGTTTTCCCGGTTCTTTACGTGTGATTCGTATGATACCATAGGAAAGAAATAAAGTGGTATAAAATGAACCTCTTTTTCTTGATTATGGATTCATTATATGGCATGATAAAGCGCGGCAACAGCGGGACGTTAACACTTGGTGCTGACTAACCCCCTCGTTGTTTACTTCCTTCAAAAACCCACAGGAATTGGCATTAATCTTGCGCAAAACATGGAAAAGTCAATGGATCGGGCTGTTATATTCGATCTCTACGAGACGCTAGTCACTGAAAATCACCCAGAATGGCATGCTGAAGCGCCAACGCCGGGCGAACGCCTCGGTTTATCTCAAGAGGATTTTGATCGCGAGTGGTTTGCCCGCTACCAAGCGCGTATGACTGGGAAATTTCGCCGCTACAGTGACGTGTTAAAGGAGATATGCTGTTCTTGCCAAATTGCGCCGCCTGAAAAAGAAATCTCTTTGATGCAGGCGGACAAATTGGCTGCGAAGGCGCTGCCGTTTGAAAGAATGGATCCGCTGGTTGTTGACATGCTACGTACGTTAAAAGGATCAGGCTATCGCATTGGACTCATCTCAAATTGCGGATATGATGAAATTGCGGCATGGGATTCTTCCGATCTTTCGGTTCAGGTTGATGTGCCAATTTTCTCATGTGTAGAGGGGTTAATTAAGCCGAATCCTGCAATTTACGAACTGGCATGTGACAGGTTGGGCGTCGACATCAGTGCAGCGATTTTCGTAGGTGACGGTGGGAGCGATGAGTTGCGCGGTGCGGATGCAGCAGGATTGAAGGAAATTTGGGCGACGTGGTACATCGAGAAATGGCCATGGGACTGGGTGGAATATGTAGCCAAAACATCGGATGCCTTTCCTCGATGTCGAAGAATTTGCGATCTGCCTGCCCTTGTAGATGACATGTACCCTTAAAGGGACCGGGAACCGGGACAGTATCAGCTAGAACCGCCGGAGTCTTAGATAAATTTCTATTGAATTTTAAACAGGTTTGAAAATAAGCTAGAGAGCGCAAAAACCTTTGGCTATATCATTCGTGAGGAAGCGCTATGCGCCTGAATCGACACAGCCTCTATTTTCCTGCGGTGACGGTGACCGTGCTGACAATCACGCTCACCGTGATTCTAGCAATCTCCACATATCGGAACCTGCATCGCGAACAGACACAGATGAAGGAATCAATCGACCGCACGGGGATTGCGCTCTTACGCCTGTTTGAGACGGTTCTTCAGAGCCACGGTTATAGGGGTAGTGAAGGGATTGCTCAAGTCCAACAGTTGGTATCGGCTGCGGCGCCGAACGAGAATATTGCCTACATTTTTGTGTTCAATCAACAGGGGCAGATTTTGGCGCATAGCAATCCCAAAATGGTTGGGAAGCTGATTGACGGCGGTATTCCAGAGGATTCCGAAATTCTTTCGTTGCGGAAGGATAAACCCGAAGAACAACTCTTTGAAATTCGGAGTGGATTTCACCCCGTTCCATCTGAACTGACTCTCACTCGCTATCTCGGAATTGGTCTTGAGATGGGTACGCTTGAGCGGGCGCATCATGAAGACCGTCGTCACACGATGATGATGGCTGCCATTCTCATCCTATTGGGTTCAGGCTCACTGTTCTTTATTCTTGTCGTGCAGAATTTCCATCTTGTCCAACGCACGCTCAATCAGATGAAGAGTTATATCCACTACGTCGTGGAGAGCATGGCGAACGGTCTGATTTCACTCGATTCTACAGGTGCAGTGACCACGATGAATCGAGCGGCTCAAGAACTTGTCGGTGTCTCAGAAAGCAAATCGAAATCGCTTGCGATTAATAACCTCTTTCCTGAGCACGCCGTTGAGATTCGGGAGGTGCTTGAACATAATCACACCATCCTCAACAAAGAGATTGTGTACCAGCACCCTAGTGGTTCCGCCATACCTGTGAACTTGAGCGCAACTCAGGTGAAGGATGAGAGTGGAGCCAAGCTCGGTGTCGTGGTTCTGCTGAATGACATGCGTGAAATGGTGGAGTTGCAGGAACGCGCCAAACGCGCCGAACATCTGGCTTCCATTGGTCGAATGGCGGCTACGGTTGCCCACGAGATTCGTAATCCGCTTTCTTCGATTCGAGGGTTTGCCCAATTTTTTGCCAACATCTTTAAGGAAAAAACGGAGGAACGGATCTATGCATTGGCAATGGTGAAAGAGTCGAATCGTTTGAACCGTGTAGTTTCCGAGCTTCTAGATTACGCGCGACCGCTGGAGTTGAAGGTTGAACCGATCTCAATTGAGACGCTATTTCTGGACATCGTTCGGCGGCTCGATTTAGATAGATCGGCACCCCGCATTGAGACTGTGCGAGAGATAACACCCGACATGCTGGAGGCGCAGCTTGACCACGACAGAATTCTTCAAGTGTTGCTCAATCTCACGCAGAATAGTATTGATGCGATGCCCAATGGCGGGAAGCTAATTCTTTCTGCCATGTGGGTCGCAGAACGCAAGTGCGTCCAAATTGGGGTGCAGGATACGGGGGAAGGTATTCCGGACGCCGATATGCCGAGATTGTTTGAGCCGTTCTTCACAACGAAAACACGCGGCGCGGGACTCGGGCTCGCCGTCGTGCGGAAGATCGTTGATGCGCACGACGGGGAAGTGGAAGTGAGGAGTGAAGTTGGTGTTGGAACACAGGTAATTTTGACCTTACCGCAACATGAGATATAGAAGGGGATAATCCATCGTGCGGCTAAAAATTCTCATCGTTGACGACGAACCGTCTCATCGACTGATGTTATATGCCCATCTCAAATCGGTTTACGATGTCTCTGAGGCACCTGACGGTCTTCGAGCGGTGGGAGCTGTGAAACAGCAGTTCTACGATTTGGTGATAATGGACATCCGTATGCCGGGTATGGATGGTTTGGAGGCGCTTAGACAGATCAAAGAGGTTAGTCCAGGAATTGTCGTGTTTATCATGACTGCGTTCCAGTCTGTAGAAACCGCACGTGAAGCACTTCGACAGGGTGCAAGCGACTACATCGTCAAACCTGTTGATGCAGACGAACTTTTAGCCAATATTGAACGCGAATTCTCGTACCGAGACCTGCAACGCGAGAACACGATGCTTAAAGAGCGTCTCGGTGAGCAGTTCGCCGAGTCCAACATTATTGCCCGAAGTTCTATAATGTGCGAGGTGCTCGAAAATGTCGCGCTAATTGCGCCGTCGGAAGCGACCGTTCTCATTCTTGGCGAAAGCGGCACGGGCAAAGAGCTAATCGCCAATCTGATTCATGCGCGAAGTCCACGCGCAAAAAAACCGTTCATCAAGGTGAACTGCGCCGCGCTCACGGAGACACTGTTGGAGAGTGAGCTATTTGGTCATGAGAAAGGATCTTTTACCGGTGCAACGGGACGGAAGCCGGGGCGTTTTGAGTTAGCAAATGGAGGCTCGTTTTTTCTCGACGAAGTGGGGGAGATGAGCCCAACCACTCAAGTCAAGCTGCTGCGAGTGCTTCAGGAGCAGCAATTTGAACGGGTCGGTGGTACGGAACCGTTAACGGTCGATGTTCGAATCATCGCGGTGACCAATAAAGTACTCTTAGACGAGGTGGTAGCAGGTCGGTTCCGTGAAGACCTGTATTATCGACTCAACGTTGTGCCTATTCAACTTCCGTCATTAAGAGAACGACGGGAAGACATCCCACCGATGGCTGAGTATTTTCTCAAGTTCTACGCGGACAAAAATCGCCGTGAGATGAGGCAGATCCTGCCTGACGTGCTTGATGCGATGATGCGCTACGATTGGCCCGGAAATGTCCGCGAATTAGAAAACACCATCGAACGCGGTGTTATCATCGCGCGTTCAGAATACCTGACCTCGGATGAACTCCCACCGAACATCCGTAAAATCGCCGAATCGACAACGGGCGACGGTTCCGAAGTAGCGATTGGCAGCACGATTAAAGAGATGGAGAAGGAATTCATTGCTCGGACGTTAGCTTCTGTCGCTGGAAATCGGACCCGTGCCGCGAAGATTTTAGGTATTGCCCGCAAAACCCTACAGAACAAGATGCGTGAGTATGAACTTAACCGCTAATCTGGTTCAAGTTCCATTTTCTGAACTTCCATCTTTTCGATTCGGCTCACCTGTGTAAAAAGTATCCAGTCATTCGCGCCCGCCTGTGTAAAAACTACCCACGCATCGACTTGCTTTCCCAATCTTCGCATCATCAAGTCCTAAATTGCGCGATATGGCGTGAGCGTGTGCTTAATCCCGTATCTGAAGAGATTCAATCGGTTGTCTAAAGCGATTTTTTGCCCTATCAGAATGGGTTGGCATGTGAATTGCTAGAATCAGAGTTGTAGGAAAAGCATAGGACGGGGCAAAGGAGGTCACGGAGATTTTCTTTGTTCCCAAATCCAAACCGCAAAAAGGAGAAAACCGTGAAAAGAACAATCGCTTTCAAAACCTCAATACTCGGTCTCGTCGTAGGGCTATTGCTCTGTGTTTCCTCGATTCAGGCGGATAAGCGCTCACAAGATCATTCCGAAATGCATCAGCACAGTGAGCATGCCAAAGAGAGCAACAAAGCACGCTGTGCGATTGATGGCATGATGATGAATACATCCGCTATGACAGAAATGACCCACGACGGGAAGACATACTATTTCTGCAATGCCAAACAAGCGGAGATGTTCAAAGCTCATCCGGATAAATATCTCAAGCAGATTTCGATCGGACATCTCACCATTAATCTCAATGTTTTTACCATTGATGAGTACAAAGCGATGATGCGGGATATGGGCATGGGCGGAATGATGAAAATGGACGAGATGAAGGGAAAAACGCATCGCATGAGTGTTTACACGACGCAACATCATGAGGACGTTTCACTGGAGGGCATTTCTTTTGCATTGCAAATTGCCGATGCTAAAGGAAACGAAACAACTGTGCCGTTGACCTATAACAAAATGATGAAAACTTATGATGCTTTTGCTGACGTGCCAGCAGATGGGACACATCGGATTCGAATCCTAATTGCAACGCCTGAAATCAACATCTAGCAGTAGACAACTAAAAACCTTTGGTTCAAACCCGATGCTGGTTTGAACCAAAGGCTCAGCTTAGGTATTTGAGAAGAAGCTGAGAAAATCTCCGAGTGAAATTTTAGGAGCCGTTATGAAAAAGCGGATTTCATTGACATGGCTATTGCTGCTTACGTTCTGGGCGTTGCTTCCAGTCGAGTCAAGAGCTCAGACGGAAGCGGCGACATCGTCGGCAGAAGCACTTCCCGAGAGTATCACAGCGGCACTGGCTGACGGTATCGATCTGCCGACCCTAGTTCGCCTAGCGGTTGAACGCAACCCCAAGCTCAAGGTTGCCCAAGCAAAATGGCGTGCAACTATCGAGAAGTATCCACAAGTGACAGCCCTAGCGGATCCGATGCTGATGTACAGTTACTTCATTCGGAGCGTGGAAACCCGCGTTGGACCACAAAGGCACCGTCTCGGTTTTTCGCAGGCGTTGCCATACCCCGGCACACTTGATGCCGCAGGGCGAGTGACGCTGAAGGAGATAGAGATTGAACGGGTAAAACATGAGCAGGTTGTGCGCGACCTGATTGTCGATTTGAAACTCAGCTATTACGAATTGGCTTACCTTCAAAGGGCGAGGCAGGTCACCTATCAGAATCAGCAACTGCTTTCTCAGATATCAAACATTGCCAACACTCGCTACGCTTCTAGCGAAGCAACGTTGAATGATGTACTAAAGGCTCAGAGCCAGTTGGCGCAACTGTCATACGATCTGATTCTGTTGAGGGAATTGGAGGAGGTCGAAAAGGCTAACATCAATGCACTAATTAGCGTGCCTTCGAAGACGTCGTTAGGTCCACCTGCACTTGTAGTGTACACCTCACACGATATTCCAATCTCCGATTTGGAGGCGAAGGCGTTGGCGGGGCGACAGGAATTACACATCGCCGATTTAATGATACAGAAGGCGGATGAAACCATCTCGCTTGCCAAACTGAAAACGAAACCGCGCTTCAAACTCGATTTGATGACCGTCGAAACTGGTGAAGGGCTGATGCCAGATGCTCTCGACAGTGGGAAAAATCCAATCTCAATTGGGGTTGGTATTTCCATCCCATGGTCTTCTTCGAAGAATCGCAGTAAGATACAAGAAGCGGAGTTGAACCACACTGCCGCCATCGAAAGGAAGCGGTCGATGGAAGACTTGACGTTAGCGAATCTAAGAAAGCTCTACTTCCGCCTCGAAAACGCCCGGCGGTTGGTTGACCTTTACGAAAATAGTCTCATTCCACAAGCCGAGGACGCAATAGCACTTGCTGAGTCGTGGCATCAGGAAGGCACAAAAAGTATCGCGGGCTTCCTTGAAACGCAGAGCGTTTGGCTGAACTTCAACCTCGCGCGACTTCGAGCTATCACCGACTATCAGCAGAATGTTGCACGACTAGAACGGCTAATCGGGGGGAGTATATCGCCATGAAGCATCACATTCTTCTCCTTTCCATATTTCTCGTTGCGTGTACGAGTGGACGGAAGGCGACCTATCAAGACCTGCTGACGCAATTTGAGGATGCCCCGAGGCCTGAATACTATCGTGTTGAAGTTGCAAAAGACATCACCAAACTAGAAATTGATGAACACGCCGAAAAAGACGCTTTCTTGACTGAAGTAGAAGCGAAAGTGCTGAAATTTCAGAGGGAATTTCAAGCGCAATTAGAAAGCGAGACGCCGATTCCGGAACCGTTCTACGACTTTTCGGTGCCGCAGATGAAAGCCTATCGGGAACTCACAACGGAAGCGGAGAAAGCTGAGGGGCGTCTTGCAGAGACAGTCAACCTCGAGTTGCTATTGGTGTTTGGGTATGAGTGGAGCCCCGGCATTAAAGCCGCCCGCAAGAAACTGAGAGCCACCCTCGAACAGTATCCCCAAGCAGTCTATCTGGACAACGTGTTACGACAGTACAACGCCTTTACAAAGCAGCTCAACACGAAAATCGGTCAACCCCGTCATAAAGAGATGATGGCGATGAAATTTCCATTCCCGGATATGCTGGCGTTGAAAGGGCAAATCGTCACCCAAGATGTTCAGATCGCCCAAAGCGAGATTGATATTGCACTTCGAGATTTGGTGACGGATATTAAATTGGCTTATTATGACTATCTTTACCTCAATGAAGCCATTGAGATTAATCGGGAAAACCAGGAACTCCTTCGCCAGATGATTCAGATTGCTCAGGCGAAGTTTCGTGTCGGCATCGGCAAATATCACAGCGTAATCATGGCGCAAGTGGAGTTTTCCAAACTCTCCGACTCAATTATCACATTAGAAGAGCGGCGTGAAACCGTCATCGCTCGTATCAACACGTTGTTGAATCGCCCCGCCGATGCGCCGTTGGGTAAGCTACAGCCCCCTGCACATGAAGATGTCGCCCAACCGTTAGGGAGGCTATACACGCTCGCACTCAAGTCTCGTCAGGAAATTCAGAAGCGGAAACTGGTGATTAGTAAAATGAACCTTATAATTCAACTAGCGACGCGAATGGCGCATCCGGACGCATCACTCGGCGCAAGCTATTTTGAGAACCGGATGAAGTTGTCCCCAACCTTTTCCACGCAGCGCACGCTGAATCCGGAGCACTCAGCGTTGATTGGGCAGAAAGACGCATATATTCGGGAAGTCGAGATCAAGGCAGATGCAATGCAGCAGAAGCTCGTCGAACTTGAGAACATGACGCGATTTACAGTGAAGAAGCACCATTTCGGTTTGGAGACTGCCAATCGTAGCATCGCGTTATACCGCACCACACTGTTGCCACAGGCACGGAGTGCCTTGAAAGCAGCGAACACCGCTTATCAAGCAGCTCAGGTTGATTTCATTAGTTTTCTTGATGCCCAACGCACACTGTTGAAATTTCGTCTCGGAGAACAGCGGGCGTTCCACGACCATCGTCAGCATCTGGCACAGTTAGAACAAGCGGTCGGACAGGTATTGCCAAAACAGACTATGGAGGAATAAACAATGATTCAGAACATCAATCGGAATACGATAATTTTCCCGCTGTTGCTGCTGACAATCGGTTTTGTTGTGGGGTGCGGAAGGGGAGATTCCACGGAAGAGAAAACAGCGGAAATGGCGATGGATAGCATGGCAGAACATGCGGAGCACGCAGAACACGGTCTCGTCTCTCTCACTTCGGACAATGAGAAAAAGATTAGATACTGGACGTGTGTGATGCACCCATCGGTCAAGATGCCCGAAAAGGGGAATTGCCCCGTGTGTAAAATGGATTTGATCCCAATTTACGAAGGCGTCGGGCTGACACTTACAGAGAGGCAGAAATCCCTGATTCCGATTCGCACCGAATCTGTTGAATTCCGCCACCTTAGCCGCGAAATCCGAACTGTGGGTGTATTGGACTACAACGAAACGCGCATGGCGTATGCTTCGACCCGAATCTCTGGCTGGATCGAAGACCTCCATGTTGACTTTACCGGTATAAACGTTCGTGAAGGCGACGAACTCCTTTCGATTTATAGCCCAGAACTGTTAGCGGCTCAAGAGGAGTATCTCACCGCGTTGAAGAGTGTTGATGAATTGAAAAATACGCAGTACGCCGAGCTGAAACGCATCGTTGAACAGACCCTTTCTGCGGCAAAATCCAAGCTGGAACTGTTTGGGCTGACACCGGAACAAATTGATGACATCCGTGAGCACGGTGAAGCGCGGACAACACTGCCGTTGTATGCGCCTAGTGGCGGAACGGTCATCCACATGAACGTGTACAAGGGACAACATGTGAATCGCGGCACGAACCTCTATCGTATCGCGGATCTGAAAAGCCTGTGGATTATCGCGGATATCTACGAATACGAACTGCCGTGGGTCTATATGGGACAAGATGTCGAGATTGCGGCGCAGTCAATGCCTGCCCAAACATTTCATGGGAAAGTCAACTTTATCTATCCATACCTTGACGCGCCAACTCGAACGCAGAAAGTCCACATTGAAGTGCCAAACCTAGATGGACAGTTGCGTCCGGGGATGTATGTCACCCTTCGACTGAAGCCCACACTAGCGGAAATCTACGGTCGTGAGGCTCATCCCAAAGATGCGTATGCGTGTCCAATGCATCCATGGATAACTTCTGAGAATCCCGGTGAATGCACAATCTGTGGAATGGATCTTGAATCAACGCGCCCTGAAGCGGCGGTCTCGGAGCCGATGGAAACCGTCTGGACGTGCCCGATGCATCCACAAGTGCAGCAATCCGAGTTCGGAGAATGCGACATCTGTGGCATGGACTTAATTGAAAAACAGGTGCCCTTGGAGGCGCATGCCCATGCCGGTCATAGCAACGTCGAGATGAAATCATTGGACGAAAGCGCGATGCAAGAGATATGGATTTGCCCGATGCATCCCCAAGTTCAAGCGCATGAACCGGCAGAGTGCGATATCTGCGGCATGGATCTGGTGAAGAGCACGACTCCAGTTAAAACGACCGCGAATGAAGGAGAGATTTCTGTGCGACGGGAGCCTCCGCTGATTTTCAAGTATGCCTGTCCCGACCACCCCGATCAGTATTCCACACTCCAGGACAAGTGCCCTATAGATGGAAAAGCACGCGTGATGACGGGGGGAGTCTTGGCAGTATCTAAGCGTGCCGTTATCGACACCGGTCTACGGCAGATTGTCTTCATCGACCGGGGCAAATCTGGCTATGAGTTGCTTGAAGTCGACTTGGGTCCAGAAGCATGGGCAGAGGTAGAGCACAACAGTCACACAACTAAACAACGATTTTATCCGGTTGTGAAAGGGTTGAATCCCGGCGATATGGTCGTCACCAATGGGAACTTCCTCCTCGATTCACAAACGCAATTAACCGGTTCAGCGGCGGGTGCGTATGGCGGCGCACTCGGTGGAGAAGAAGGATCTAGCACACCATCGCATCGGCATTGATGCAAAACCGTCATCACAGGAAAACGCTATGGTCAACCGAATTATCGAAATCTGCATGGGTAATCGCCTCCTCGTCCTTGTTACATTTGTGTTCTTGACAGCCGCGGGCTGGTGGGCGCTGAATCGAACCCCAATCGATGCTATTCCCGACATCGGCGAAAATCAGGTCATCGTGTTCGCCGATTGGCCCGGGAGAAGTCCGAGAGACATCGAAGATCAGGTAATCTACCCGCTTGGTATTGCCATGCTTGGCATCCCCGATGTCAAAGATGTCCGATCTTCCTCAATGTTCAGTTTCGGTTACATCAACATCATTTTCAAAGAGAACGTGGACTTCTATTGGGCGAGAACCCGCGTACTCGAACGGATGAATCTCGCGCAGAAGGACATGCCCGAAGGGGTCGTGCCGGTGCTGGGACCGGATGCAACTGGTGTCGGTCAGGTGTTCTGGTACACCGTCGAAAACGGCTATTACTGTCCTGACCATCCGACAGAACGGTACGATCAATCTGGAAAGTGCCCCGTAGATGGAGAGCCGCTGGTTGCCTCAAGGCTTGACTTGCATGAACTCCGCACTTTGCAGGACTGGACGATTCGGTACTATCTCGCATCAGCCGACGGGGTATCGGAAGTCGCATCCGTCGGGGGTACCGTCAAACAGTATCAGGTCGATGTTGATCCGAACCTACTTTTAGCGTATAACGTGCCGCTTTCGATGGTCTATAACGCGGTTCGTGAGAGCAATGTGGATGTCGGTGCGAAAGTGGTTGAGGAAGGTGGGATGGAGTTCCTTATTCGGGGCTTAGGATTCATAAAGAGCATTGAGGATATTGAGGACATCGTGGTCAAGGCGCACAACGGTGTGCCGGTGTACGTCAAGAACTTAAGCACTGTGACGGAGGGACCCGACTTCCGCCGTGGGGCATTGGACAAGGCGGGCGTTCCAGCGACCGGCGGAGTGGTGCTGATGCGTTACGGCGACAATCCGTTGCGTGTTATCGAAAATGTGAAAGCGAAGATCGCTGAACTTGAACCCGGTCTGCCGCCAGGGGTTCGCATCGTTCCCTTCTATGACCGGAGCCATCTGATTCACCGGGCGACAGGAACCCTAAAAGACACGCTCATTGATGAAATTATCGTCGCGGCTGTTGTCATTATCTTATTCTTAGGGCAGGTTACCAACAGCCTGATTATCGCACTGGTATTACCGTTGGGTGTGGTATTCTCGTTCTTAGGTATGAAGCTCGTCGGCTTGCCGTCGAATATCATGTCAATGGGTGGGATGGCGATTGCTATCGGCGTTATGGTGGATGCGGGCATCGTCATGACGGAAAACATCACCCGTCTGCTGCGGGAACCGCATGAAGGCGAGAGCAAACTGGAGGTCGCAACTCGCGCTGCGAAGGAGGTCGGACCGGCAATATTCTTCGCTATGCTGATCATCATCGTCGCGTTTATCCCTGTGTTTTCGTTGACAGGACAGGCGGGCAAGATGTTCAAGCCGTTGGCGTTCACCAAAACCTTCGCGATGCTCGGCGCGGCGATTGTCGCGATTAGCCTCGTTCCGATCCTGGCATCGGTCCTGCTTTCTGATCCAACGCGCCGCCCAAATATTTTCGGTCGAATTCTTGCTATCTTCAGTTTCCCCCTGAGAAAATTCGCCGACGGTATCACATGGATTCTCAAAGCGATATACGGTCCAATTATTCGACTGGCTGTCAAAAACACTTTCACCAAGTTGGTTGTAGTTGCTTTGGCTGCGGCGATTTTAATTGTCAGTATTCCGCTGACCCCCTTCTACAAAAATATCGGGCAGGAGTTCATGCCGCCGCTCAACGAAGGCGATTTGCTATTCATGCCCGTGCTGTTGCCCGGCGCGTCGATTACCCAAGCCAAAGATGTCATGGCAAAGCAAGACATGATAATGAACCGTTTCCCCGAGGTTTCGATGGTGGTTGGCAAACTCGGGAGAGCGACAACTGCAACCGATCCCGCTCCAATTGGGATGTTTGAAACCATCGTCAACATCATTGACCCTTCTACGTGGCCACGGCGTTCCGTCAAAACGGAGGCCACAGCAAGACTGGTTTCCCACATTGCCGAACGACTTCTGAGTGCCGAAATTCTTAGCAACAGGCATGCAGAACACATAAGTGCAGATGTTACGGCGCGCATCGCCGCTGATGTGGCGGCACGGATTGATGGAATGGCGACGGAGTATCACAATCCCTATATCGCTGTTGAAGAACGTGAAAAGCTGTACCGAATTTGGTTGTTACGGGTGGTTATGGAGAGGCTTCTCACGCAGATGGGCGAATCAAGTCAACTGGGTGATAGCACATCAGAAAGCCAACTTCACGCACTCGCCACCGAGATTGAACCGACGCTTGAGCACAACACCTACTTTCGCACAAAAACCCGCGCCGAACTAATTAACGATCTGACCGAATCGTGCCGTATGCCCGGCGTTTCTCCGATAATGACCCAGCCGATTCGTAACCGCATCGACATGTTGGCGACAGGAATTCAAACGCCGATTGGTATCAAGGTGTTCGGAACAGATCTGGTAAAGATTGAGGAAATTGCGGTTCGCATTGAGCAGGAATTGCTCAAAATTCCGGGTGCTGTAGGACCGTATGCCGAGCGGATTGGCAACAAACCGTACCTGGAACTTCATATTGATCGGAAAGAGGCAGCGCGCTACGGGATTAAGATTGGGGCGGTGCAACAGATTATCATGACCGCGATTGGCGGCATGAATCTCACAACGACGGTCGAAGGGCGGGAACGCTTTCCCGTTCGCATTCGCTACAAAAGGGAATTGCGTGACAACGTCGAAGCGTTGAAGCGGGTACTGGTGCCAACGCCCAAAGGCATACAGATTCCGCTAGGTCAATTGGTCAGAATCGAGCGTCGACCGGGACCAGCGAAAATCTCATCTGAAAACACGCTGTTGTTTTCCCGTGTTTTCTGCGATGTGGATGCCGATGTCATCGGGCTGGTCAACTTCGTGGAGATAGCGCAGAAGGCACTCGACGAGAAAATCAAACCGACACTACCACAGGGATATTTCTATTCGTTTAGTGGTCAGTATGAAGCGGAGTTAGAAGCCCGCTCCCGGTTACTGGTTGTTGTCCCGGCTTGCATCGCGGTGATTTTCATGCTGCTTTATATTAAGTTCCGTTCGCCATCTGCGATGCTAGCGATTTTCCTCGCGCTTCCTTTCGCTTTTATCGGGGGAATGTGGATGCAGTGGCTGATGCAATATGTGCCCCCCGCACTCGGCGGCGGATATGCGATTAAATACAGTACCGCCGTGTGGGTCGGGTATATCGCCCTTTTTGGTGTCGCTGTCGAAGATGGGATTGTGTTGATGGAATACCTGCTTGAACGCGTCCGAAGAGGCGAACCGGTCGAGGAAGCCGCCGTCAACGCGGGTTTGTTGCGTGTGCGTCCCATAATCATGACGACCGCTACGACGGTGCTGGCACTCGCTCCGATTATGCTGTATGAAATCAGCACCAACACCGGTGCAGAGTTGATGAAGCCAATTGCTGTGCCAACCTTCGGTGGGATGATTACAGCAACAGTTGCCAACTTGGTTTTAGCCCCTGTCCTGTTTTCACTATTTTACTGGGTGGAAGGTAAGGGTGTCCGACATCAAGATTCGGAGGGCGAGGAAAATTTGGAAGCAGAAGCATTGCCCACACCATCGACGAAAGATGTGGCTTCTGAAGAAGAATCTCCTGCTCCCGTCGATGAATCGACTGACAACGAAGAACCGGAAGAACAGAAGTAAATACACTAATCTTCCAACCTTCCATTCACCATTTCGCGTTTATTGGAGGATGTTATGAAATTAAAAAAGATATGCGGTCTTTGGCTTCTTACAGGACTGCTATTGATGCCGACACGGGCGATTGGTGTTGAGCTAGATCGATATCAACACGTCACCGATCGCATGATACTAAGCATCGGGCGCGGAATCACGCTTTTTGACAAAGAACTGGAATCCGAGCGCACCGAGGAAATTTCGCTGGGAACACGGTTAATTCCCGACGTCCTGCACCTCACAGTGCCCTTTAGCAATTATAAAGTTGATACCCGTGGCGGTATTGGCGATGCCCTACCGATTGGTACAATTAATGTCAACACGGTTGGGCTTGCGCTAACTTTGGCGATACCGGGGCAATGGTCGCCGTTTGTTGGAATTGGTGGCAGTTTCTACTCGTTCGATGAAAAGTTCGGAACGCCCGCGAACATCCAGAACACATTTGGAGTGGACGGTTATGCCGGCTTGCGAATCCGTCTAATCGAAAAGATTTTTGACGTGGTACAACTCCACGGCACGATAGCCTATCAATTTAGTCGCTTAAAACCAGACATCAGCGTGCCAAACAAACCGGAGATAGATGATGTGTCGCTGAATCGTCATCATGTGGTGTTTCGGTTGGAGCTGACTGGCTTGTAGCGCACCGACGCAGACCGGGCGTTTGACATCGCCATTTACTTTGATTCAACCTCCTCAAACTTTTCCTTGACTCATTTATCCGATTTGTCTAATATAGGATGAATGTCCGCATGTATGCCGTGAGATCGGATTTTCTAGGAATGAACTCGCTTTGAAACTTCCAAGATTAGACCGATACGAACCATGCGAAACTGAGGGGGATTTTTTATGCCTCATTTTTTGGTATCAACTCGCGTCTCGCAGCATTCACTTCAGCGGAGTGCAAAACGCTGTCTCCTGCTGTGGATGCTGTTATGTCCGCTCATTGCGGGCGCACGACCGGAACCCATACCACCTCGCACTTCAGCCTACCGAATTTCCCAGACCATCAAGATTGACGGAAATCTTGATGAACCAGAATGGCAAAGCGCACAGCCAATCAAACGGTTATTCCAAATTCAGCCGAACCAAGGGGAACTGATGACGCAGCCTTCAGAAGTGCGAATTCTTTATGATGAGAAAAATCTCTACTTTGGTTTTACCTGTTATGACTCGGAGATTGAAAAGCTTGTTGCCAATGAGATGCGCCGGGATTCTGATGGTTTGCGCTCCAACGACTACGGTTTTCTGCTTTTGGATACCTACAACGATCGACGAAACGCTGTTTTCTTCCGTTTCAACCCGTTGGGTGGGATGGAAGACACGGCGGTATCAAGCAGCGGCGATAGTCTAAATGGGAGCTGGGATATGGTTTGGGAGTGTCGCAGCAAAATCAGTGTGGACCGCTGGACATCGGAGATCGCTATCCCGTTCAGTCAACTCCGTTTTAAACGAAGTGAAGTGATGACATGGGGAATGAACTTCGGACGGGAAATCGCGCGGAACCAAGAGATTGGCGCGTGGAATCCGGCACCGCAGACGTATGGGCCGCTGGGGAAATATCGCACCGCCTATTTTGGCAGTCTCGTTGGTTTGGAGGATATTTCCCCGTCGCGGCATCTGGAGTTGCTGCCTTATGTATTGTCGGGTGCAAGTCACGCCGCCGCAGAGGAGAAAACCAATGAGGTGTTAGAAGGCGGCTTGGACCTGAAGTACGGGGTAACTCCGAATCTGACTGCCGATTTGACCGTTAACACTGACTTCGCCCAAGTTGAAGCCGACCAAGAGCAGGTCAACCTCACCCGCTTCGACCTCTTTTTCCCTGAGCAGCGTCCGTTTTTCTTGGAAGGTGCGAGTATCTTCGATGTCGGGATTCCGCGTCCCAGTTTCCACCGCCCGCCGCCCTTGCTGCTCTTTTACAGCCGTCGCATTGGTCTTGCCAGCGAACGCGCCATCCCAACACTCGCGGGCGGCAAAATGACCGGGAAAGTTGGACCCTACAATATCGGACTTCTAAATGTGCTGACGGACAAGTTTGAGGATGACGAATCTCGGACGGATCTAGTTCGGGTCAACGAACCGCGTACAAACTACTCGGTAATGCGCGTGACCCGGGACATCTTCAGCGGGTCATCCGTCGGCGTGATTGCCATCAATAAGCAGGATGCTGACGCATACAACCGCACGGCGGGACTTGACTTTTCGTATCGCCCGAAGCGGGATATTAATTTCCGTGGGCTTTGGGCGCGCACGTTTGAAGAAGATGTCTCCGAGCAGAGCGACGCCGTCTACTTTGGGGGCGATTGGCGAACTAATCTGTTTCAACTCGACGGGTCCTACACAGACATCGGCGAGCGCTTTAATCCTGAAGTTGGATTCGTTCAACGCAGTGGTGTCCGCCGCTTTCGTGGGGACGCTCGCTATACGCCGTGGCCGCGGGCATACGGCATTCGCCGTATTGCGATTGGACCGGAGTTTGACTTGGTTCTCAATCGGGAGGGCGAATTGGAGACTCAGGAAATAAACTTCGACACCGGGTTTGCACTTGAAACGGGCGACTGGATTGGCTTCCAGGTCCGGAACACGACTGAGCATCTGAGCGAAGAGTTTCCGATTCATGAGGTTATCATCCCGGTCGGCGAATACGAGTTTACCTCCGTTGAGGCATCCATCCGAACCAGCGACAGCCGCCCGATTTTCGGGGAACTACAGGTCCAACTCGGCGAATATTATCACGGCGACAGACGCGGTTTTCGGATTGAAGCGACCGTCAAGCCTAGTGTACGGCTCAGTATAGAGCCGCTAGTTGAGTTCAACCGCATCACGTTACCTAATGAGGCATTCAATGCCAACATTTTCGGCGGTCGTGTGGGCTATTCATTTTCGACAACGCTTTTTACCAAGTTGTTTGCACAATGGAGTAGCGAAAAGGACGCAATCTCCACCAATTTTTTAATCAACTACATCTACCGTCCCGGCAGCGATTTCTACTTAGTTTTCAACCAGAACTACGATACCCGCGGCGGCGGTGCGAATCTAATTGACTGGACGCTTATTGCGAAAATGACGTATTGGTGGAATCCGTGATGGCGGGGGTTCTGCGCGGGGAATCCCTCTCGCGGAGCCGTTCCGAGTCGTTGGACACCTCGTACAGCTCTGGCGTCCTTTGATGAGTTGCAAGCCTACATGTTCAGTTGCATAAAGCCCATATAGGAGAAACACGCAAAAAAAACAAGCAGCTTTTTTGACGATAATCTGTAGTAATACTGATTTGCCTTAAGCAGGTACCTAATATGAAAGACGTTTTCCGGCTTTTGTCGTATCTTAAACCCTATTGGCACTTTCAGATGTTTTATATTTTCTCGTCGCTAGGCTACTCAGGCGCCTTTCTCGCTTTCCCCTGGATTGAGAAAATTTTGATAGACGATATCTTTATCGCCCGAAACGTTGAGTTGCTTTTGCCGACATGTGGACTCTGGATATTAGCGGCGGTCGGCGGGTACTTTTTTTCACTCGGGGTTGTTTACTTTCCAACAAAGGTTGCCGAAAATGGTTCCAAAGATATTCAGTTGGATGCCTATCACCATCTTCGCAAATTAGGGTTTCGATTTTACGACACCCAGCAAACCGGGAAAGTGATGGCAACATTTACATCGGACACGCCAAAAGCAGTCGAAGGGTTTCGTGTATTCGCCGGTGACTACCTCACAAACATCATCATGCTGGTTGTTACCGTCAGCCTCATTACAGCCATCAACTGGCAGTTGTGCCTCTTCACCTTGCTGCTTGTCGCTGTGACCATCCTTATCCCTATCTTCTTAGATAAGCCGCTCCGACGAATTGGAGAGGAGGTTCAAGAGCATAAGGCTCTGCTTTCGGGCAGCTTACAGGAGAGCATCGCCGGTTCTCGAGAGCTCAAGGGATTGGGAAAGGAATTCTATGATTTAAGGAACCTCCACCAGTCGCTTTCGCGACTCGTAACTCTCAATATTAAACAGGTAACCATCCAGCAGGCGGGGAATGTCACCATCCTCTTATTCTGGATGGGATGCGCTTTGATATTTCTGGTCGGGGGAGGGTATGTCCTGCGCGACGCTATTACGATTGGCGAACTCTTTGCCATCGCCCGGTGGTTTGGCATAGTATATAATCCCGTGAGGGAACTCGTTGGTATTCATCTTAGAATCCCATCAATATTGGTTGCCGCTCGTCGGGTGTTTGGTTTTTTAGATGAGCATGAGGAAGAATCCCAAGGCGGGACGCGCATAGCACAGGTTGATGGAAGGGTTCGATTTTCCAATGTCTCGTTTGGATATAGCGAGAACCAAAGCGTTTTGAAAGAAGTGAGCTTCCAAGCGGAGCCCGGCGAGACGGTTGCAATCGTTGGACCGAGCGGGGCAGGGAAAAGCACGTTGATTAACCTGATTCCACGGTTCTATGAACATCGGCAGGGCGAGATTTTGATAGATTCCACGCCTATCAAGGAGATACAAATCCAATCGTTGCGCGCACACATGGGCATCGTTTTTCAAGACCCGTACCTGTTTGCGGACACAGTGGAATACAACATCCGCTTGGGTGCGGAAGACCCGGAAGCGGTGTCACATGAGTCGGTTGTCGCCGCAGCAAAGTTGGCAAACGCGCACGACTTTATTATGAAATTTCCAGACCAATATAAAAGCAAGGTTGGCGAGAGAGGCATTCGATTATCCGGCGGAGAACAGCAACGGATAGCTATCGCGCGTGTGTTAATCAGAAATCCGAAGATTCTGATTTTGGATGAGGCAACGTCGTCGCTAGATGCGGCATCCGAAGATTTAGTCCAGCAAGCCCTCACGCAACTCATGAAAGGACGGACTAGCTTTGTGATTGCGCATCGTCTCTCAACTGTCTTGAACGCTGATAAAATCCTCGTTCTTAGTGATGGAAAACTCGTGGAATCTGGCACCCATGCAGAGCTCATTCAACGCGGCGGCGTATACCACGCCCTGTTTCAAAAACAGTTTGCCGGGATGAAGTCAGCCGAAACAACACCCCCGTTAGAGCGAGCTTGAATCCGAGGCATCGAAAATACCGTTAATCACAAAACCCCTGACTGCATAGTCAAATTAGATTGTGAGGAGTTTGGTTTTTTCCTTACAGAGCCAAAAACATTGATGAAAACTTCCAAAAACAGAATCGCGCTAAATCTTGATAATCAAGCAGAAGTGTCCGTCAACGGCTTTATCGCTCCGATTGAATACACGCAATACAACTTCCATGTTGATTGGGACGCATTGGCGAATCTGCGTGTCGCTGAACCGGAAAAATACCATTCTACATCGGTTTTTCAGTCTTTTCTCCCAACGCAATCGGTTTCAGTGCGTGAATGCTGGCAGGTTGAGGAAGACGGTGTAACGGAATTGCTTCGGCAACTGCATCCGAATCCAAATTTAGATATGCACAACAATGCTGGTGATTCCCGTGGGTTGTGGGCATGCCTACGTACTTACAACGATCAATTCGTTGACATCGTGTTTAGGATGCATGCCGAGTTTAAGTTAGAAAACGGCTGGTTTACACCGTCGCAGTTTACCGGACATCTCGTGATTGATCGAATTGGAGAGAAGGTTGCTTTTTTCGAGATGTACGTCCCTGATGGTCCAGTAAACTTTGATGTTAACTGGAAGAAAGAAAAAAATGTAAGTTATTCTATTACCGACGCCGGTCTCTGCCCTCAAATGGAGCTCCGTGTCGGGACACAGAATCCAGTGCGAGATGCCGAATTCACAGAAGATTCCATTACCGATGAAGAAGCGGAACGCATCCTAATAAAGCGTTTCTATAAATCAGAAAAAATTAACTGGGTGCCGCCGGAGCAGGCGTTAGAAATAGCACAAACACAACAGAAGCCGATCCATGTTATCTCAGTAGATGGACCGCTCGCTGATGAGGCGTGCTGAGGGAGTGGCAAAGTTCTGAGGACAGTTGTCCTCTCTTATAATGAAACTATTGAATTCTTGAATGAAAACTTCGTTAATTCCTGGGTATCTAATATAGTATTAGAGCGGACATCCGCAAAACGTGACTATGCGGCAGAGAGATTTGAAGACGGATCCAGAGAATTATTTAATAGAAAACATCTTTTGGCAGAAGCCATTATGAAGGGATGGAAAGAACATTCACCAGTAGACTGTTTGATTATCTCGCCAGATTTCGAATTGATGGGCAGACAACTCGTCAACGAACTCCTTGAAGACAGTAATCCTAAAGGGCTTCCGCTGCATGAATATTATCTCACGTTCCTCAAGCAAGCCTTGGACGGGAAACAACCGGGATTGGGGAACCTCATCCTCACTAGAGAGTCCCCTTCGCAGGAGGTGTTGGACGTTTTTCGGACCCCAACGGTCGGTTATCAAGATTATACCGTTGTCGTGATTGATGCCACAGCCTTTGAAAACGGCGGGACACTCATTATTGACATTGAAGTCGGCAGAGAAGAAGGTGATGGTGAGTTCTATCTGTTTGACGGTGATAGCGAACTCTCTACAGAAGAAGAAACACCTAAAGACATGCTTGCTCGGACGTGGGGTGAACCTTGTGCCACAAGGCAGATTACACACCGTTTCAATCGCGGTCAACTTTTTAAGTTGGGTGCCACCGGTGATTGGGATAGAGAAGAACCGTGTGTTAACGCTTTTCGCGCAGCAGTTTCCGTATTGGAAAATTCAGATAAGGACACTTCAGGCACACCTTCAACTGGCTTGCGTGTTGAACTCGACAGTACGCAGCCGACACAAGAGACATTAGACATTTTTCGCGCACCGGGAAACGGTTATCAAGATTACACTGTTGTCAATATTGATACAACAGCGTTCGAAGACGGTGGCACACTCAGTATCTATATCCGGGTTGGGAGCGGAGACGCGGCCGGGTCGTTTGACCTGTTTGATAGCGACACCGAACTCCCGATAGAAGGTGTACCTGAGGCACTTGTCTCGGCGTGGGGCATTGAAGCCAATACAGCTACAACAATTAACCATCATTTTGAGCGAGGCGAAGTTTTTAAGCTGGGGTGCCACCGGCGACTGGTTCAGTAAAAAAGGGGACACCAACGCTTTCTACCTAAGGATTTCTGTAGAGGAGAATTGAAATGCAAACACCATCAAACAAAATCACGCTTAATCTTGACGGCGACGCAGAAGTCAATGTCAAAGGCTACATCGCGCCGATTGAATACACCCAATACAACCTCCACGTGGAGTGGGACGAGTTAGCGAACTTGCGGGTTGCTGAACCAGAAAAGCAGTATCCTGCCTCGATTTTCCAAGCATTTCTTCCATCGGAACCGGTTTCGGTAGGTGAATGCTGGCAGATTGATGAAGCAAACGCGCTGGAATTACTAAAACAACTTCACCCGAATCCGAGCTTGGATTTGCACATCAATAATGGCGATTCTTATGGCTTGTGGGCATGTTTGCGCGCTTACAATAACGAATTTGCCGAGATTCTGTTCCGTATCCACGCCGAATTTGTCTTGGAGAATGGTTGGTTTACCCCTTCACAATTTACTGGACACTTGGTTATTGACCGAATCCGAGAGAAAGTTGTGTCCTTTAAAATGTACGTGCCTCCAACCACACTGAACTTTGATGCTGGTTGGACACGGGAGGACGATTGGACGGCTGTAGAGATCGGCTATTGCCCACAGATGGAACTCTGTACTGACACACAACCACAGGATACTGAATTCGCAGCAGCAATCACGCAAGAAGAAGCGGAACGCGCACTGTCCTCGCGGTTCTACAAGTTTCAGCAAATCAACTGGGTATCGCTGGAGAAGGCGTTGAAGATGGCACCCGCACAACAGAAACCGATTCATATTATCTCAGTAGATGGACCGCTCTTTGACGAGGCGTGCTGAGGGAGTGGCAAAGGCCTGAGGGCAGGTGAGCTCTCCGAAGATCGAATCATAACATTCTTGAACGAAAATTTCATCAACACATGGATACCCAACGCGGAATTAGGACGAACCTCGAGTTTGCGGGAACCGATTGCAAGGCGACGTGAACGTGAAGGCAAGACGTTCGATACAACGCACGCCTTAGCACAAGCAATTATGAAAGGCTGGAAAAAAGGCTCTCCAGTAGATTGTTTGATTATCTCGCCAGAGTTTGAAGTGATGGGCGGCATAGACTACAATTTGTTTCCTGAATGTTTGGGCGAGTTTGAGGACTGGGCAGAGGCTTACCTGTTTTTTCTCAAGGCATCCATGGAAGGAAAACGTCCCGGATTGGGCACCCTTATTCTTACACCTGAACAACCGTCACAGGAGGTGGTGGACACCTTTCGCACCCCGATAACGGTGCATCAGGACTATACTGTTGTCTTCATTGACGCCACGGCGTTTGAAAATGGTGGCGCACTCACTATTGACATCCAAGTCGGTAGAGATGAGGGAGTAGGGATTTTCCATCTCCTCGACGGAGACAAAAAACTTCCGACGGAAAAAGCTCCTGATGGCATTGATTCTGAAGAATGGAACAGTCAAGGAAGCGATGAATATAAGAAGGCACTTGACGCACTTACCAGAGTCTGGGGTATATTCCCCGGTGAAACTGGACAAATTAAGCACGATTTCAATCAGGGACAGCGTTTTAAATTGTGTGCAACGGGGAATCAACGGGGTGAGACAGGAGACATAAACGCTTTCCACGCAAAAATTTCTGTAAAGGAGTCGAAATGAAAACGGCACCAAACACAATCACACTCAATCTTGACTCAGACGCACTCGCCTCCATCAAAGGTGCCATAGCTCCGATTGAATATACCCAATACGACTTCCACGTGAAGTGGGACGAATTGGCGAACCTACGCGTCGCTGAACCAGAAAAACAGTATTCTGCGTCGGTATTCCGTGCTTTTCTTCCTGACGAAGCGGTTTCGGTTGGTGAGGTCTGGCAAATTGAGGAAGAGGGGGTACTGGCACTGCTGAGGCAACTTCACCCCAATCCACATCTGGATATGCACATTGATGCAGGGGACTCCTGTGGATTGTGGGCATGTCTGCGCGCTTACAATGATCAATTCGCCCACGTCGTGTTCCGCGTTCATGCAGAATTTGCCTTGAAGGACGGTTGGTTCACACCCTCCCAATTCGCCGGAAATCTAGTTATCAATCAAATTGAAGAGAAGATCTCGTTTTTCCAGATGCGCGTTCCTGAAGGTGTACTGAACTTCGATGTTAACTGGCAAACCACAGAAGAAGGGTGGGAACCGTCTATGATTATTACCGATATCGGCTTCTGTCCACAAATGGAATTACGTGCCGGAATACAAGCCGGTGTGCAAGATCTTGAATTCATAGAAGCCATTACGGAAGAAGAGGCGGCGCACAAACTGATGCTGTGTTTTTACAAATCCCAGCAAATTCATTGGGTATCGCTGGAGAAGGCGTTGAAGATGGCACCCGCACAACAGAAACCGATTCATATTATCTCAGTAGATGGACCGCTCTTTGACGAGGCGTGCTGAGGGAGTGGCAAAGGCCTGAGGGCAGGTGAGCTCTCCGAAGATCGAATCATAACATTCTTGAACGAAAATTTCATCAACACATGGGTGCCCAATGCTGAATTAGGGCGTACTCCTAGCTTGCAAGACCCTATCGCTAAGAGACGCAAGCGCGAATCCAAGACGTTCGACACAACACACCCCTTGGCGCAAGCAATCATGAAGGGCTGGGGGAAAGATTCACCGGTGGATTGTTTGGTTATATCGCCCGACTTTGAACTGAAAGGGCAGCTTCCCCTCAATGAATACTCCACGCACGCTGTAGATGGTGGGAGAACGGCGGCAGAAAACTACCGCCTGTTTCTCGTGGAATCCCTAGAAGGGAAACGCCCCGGGTTGAGTCGAGAAAACTCTTTCAGATATTTATTTGGCGAGGTAGAGGATAGCTCCGTCGAACCGCTCTTAAGTGATTTGAACGTTGTCCTCAACAGTATACAACCCTCGTTGGAAGTATTGGATATTTTTCGGACCCCAGCGGCGGATTGTCAGGATTACACTGTCGTAAGAATTGATGTTACAGCGTTTGAAACCGGTGGGACACTAGCGATTGACATCCGAGTTGGCAGCGCTGAACAAGGAGGTTCCTTCTATTTGTACGATGGTGACGTCGAAGTCCCCACGGGGGGCGGGGAACGTTACTATCACTCGTTCGCCAATGCGACGGATGTGCCTCCCAGGGGAGCAGCGCAAATCCAGTATCCTTTCTATCGAGGTCGGGCGTTTAAGCTGATAGTTGCCGCGGAGGTAAAGAATGGGGAAGGGAGTGTCAATGCCTTTCAGGCAAGAATTTCTGTAGGGCAGACAAACTGAACTCGCTGCGCGGGTGCATGTGTCTGCAACATGGATGCGTCGTCCATTCACCGTTAAGTCTCATAACGTCAGGACGAGTCTCCGGTTTTGCGGTTTTCCGAAAAATTTGTCACTGCCACAATCGTGGTTAGCAGCCATTCCAGTGGGGTTGTTCTCACGGGTGGATTCGTCGCTGCCATCCAGATGACATTCACGTCAATCGCCGGCAACTTTTGCGGTTGCAACGCTACGTGGTCTCTTGCTGTCTTTATACCGCAGGGTAAACGGCGTTTATAGATTGGGCTATCATGTCGCCGATTAATTCGGCTTCGGGCGAATTTCCCTGAGGCAATCCGGTTATTTCGCTGTGTGACGGGTCGACTTCGTAGTTCCCCTCGGCAGCTAGAGGATTATGAATGAAGCGAAGTCCCTCAAATACCGTACGAACGTACTGTTTTGTTGCGCCGATGTTCAGCTCAGCCAGACGGCCACCTTCTCTCATCTTCAGCCGCGCTAGCCTCCTCACTTCAGCAAGTTGCTCCTCCTTTTTACGGTTGCGAAAGCATTCAAGCCAATTAACGGATAAACCGGTATCATCGGGCCGATTTGCGCGTAGGCAAAACGCAGACCCGTCCACCTTTCCGTCTGTGCGGACGCTTGTAGGTTTTGCATATCGAACGACATGATTATCGCCCGGTAGATTATCGCCGGTCATACTTGCAGAAGTGTCTCAAGTTCGAAGGCTCGCACCTGCCGTTTAACTCCGTCGAAAGTGTCCTGTCCAGCCACACGCGAAATATGATTGGTTCCCCTTCTTCGCCGGAAGATTACATATTGCAGCATGCGGTCCCCGAGAAATTGAAGTCCAAAGTGATTGCCATCCAGATTGTCCCAGATGATGCGCAGATTGCCGTTGTCCAAGAGCACTACTTCTGCCTCGCAAGCGAAGGGCATAGATATGATAAATGACCAGAAGTCCATCTCGGACGCCTCGTTCACAGTGAACCCGTCAAGCTCGGCATCGCTACGCAGGTCTTCGATTCGGAGTCTATAGCCCTGATGAGTCTGCTGCACCGTTGTCTTCTTTTCTGCAAGCTCTGTCATGAACAGACTCAATGCATCAATCTCGGCGATGGAATCAATATCGAGGTAGGTCGATATTGTTGAGTAATCAGTGGACGCGTTCAAGGACACGTCAGAAATGTTATCGGAAAGACCGAGAGGGATGGTTGTTATGGGTGGTGGTTCCGAAGGAAGGATGAAAAAACCAGGCTGTTGTTGAAACATAGTCCTGTTCGGTTCAGTGGATACAGGGCTAACGGTTGGCAGGCGTGCGGGTAGCCAATCGTCTAGAGCAGTAGCAGTTACTTCCGTATTCATTGCGTCTCCTACACTGGTTTCCAAAAGCGATTTTGAATATCTGGGCTTGTCATACTTACAAAGCACCTGCTGATGGCGTCGTGGGCACGCTCGAACCATTCATCCGTTCCTGGTTTTGCAATCTTTCCAACGCGGCCGCTCGCTTTGATTTGAAACATCAGTACCGGAACCTCCGGTTGCTGCACTTTAGGTCCAACTCGTATACCGATGCTGATCTGCAAATCGGCTGCAATCTTGTACGCGTAATTGCAGTTGAACCCAAGAGAGCCGGAGAAGTCAATGTCGGGAGTCAGAATCGAGAATGAAGGGATGACGCTTGCGGTATCTTGCGGACCTGTCCAGAATTCGCAGGGTTCTAAGGAATTGACATAGGTCAGTTCACAAAGGTCAACAGCGGGTTCAGCTATCCTGATTTCCGTTCGGATAAACTCGCTGAAAAGCCCATAGTATTTATCAAATGTAGGTTTGATATTCCTGTGGAAGCCCGGGTATTCCTTTTCTCTGCGACGCCAGTTAAACATAAAAGCATTCTTCTGAATCTGGATAAGATTTATATCATTGCCTGCGACAAACCAATACCTGGGCATTTGGAATCGATCGTTAGCAGTGACAACCTGTCCAATTTCTACTGGAGGTTGCTGACGTACGACAGGGAATTCATCCCTTATCTTTCCCCAAAACAGGCCGATGTGCTCGCTACCCAAGTCAAGTGGTGGGCTAAAGTATGTGGATACCACAACTTCATCAACCGGAGGATTTTCGAAGGCTATAATCTGTGACTTCATCAGAACCTTTAATTCTTATTCTCCTGGAAATACTCGTGGCAGTTCTATGAAAAATGCTTAAAAAGCAATGATTGGTAAAGCCGCGCCAGACGATCCTAATCGGGTATTCGTGATTCTTGTCAATCGCAGCCTGATATCGGCTGTGGGGGTATTCCTTCGTGATGCTTCGTCATGCTGGGATGGGCGCAACAGCTTTGATGAGTTCATTGCGGTGTTTTGGGAGCCATATCAATGTTTTAGCCGAAAACCGCCAAGTGCTTCACCGTTACCGCCTCGCGCTGTATGATTCCACCCGCCCCATCGGAATTTGTTGCTACGATTTTCTATTTTGCCAGTAGCAAGCGAGAATGTTGTTGATAAGTGATTCACTAAAACACTGCTCCCGTATTACGAGGTCGATCAGTTTCTTTGTGTGCGCAGCAGGTGGATACCCATTGCGACATTCAACACCGGGAGTAGAGCATCAAAGAAAGTCCATACCAGCGACCGCACATCGGCGCTGACAGCGGTATAGTCTTTCGCAACCTTGCTGATGCCGAACCAGTTCCAGAAAATGAGTATGGCTGCGAACACGAACCCGTAGAATAGCGCGTTCGTGGCGATGAACTCTTGAACGCTCGGATTCTCACGGGTGCGACGCATGCGAAGGTATCCGAATTCCAAGCCCACAATTATAGAAATCGCAGATAGTGGGTCGATTATAGTCCAAAGTGGGCTGTACGGATGCTCGCTTGAGGACGTGTGGTAGATTGGCTCAATGACTGTGTGAATGGCGACGATTGCCGCAATTGCGATGAGAATCACACCAAAGAATCGCTGAATCCCTTCCATGTAAGTCTTCTTTCTCTATCAACAGTCGCTTCAGCAGCGGAGGGCACAGAGAAGAAATTTTCCTTCTCTGTGCCCCCATGATTGTGTTCCTTGGTCGGGAACGCAGATTCACATTTCCGATACACGCCACCTCTTCTGGCAGTAGGTCTATCAAGGCGGCGACTTAGGTTAGGACGTAACTTGGGTTATTGAAAGACTGTGCTAGTTTGGTTGCGCCCATCCCAGTTTGTACGGATTTTGCGCCCTGCAAGGCGAACGCAAGGGACGCACCGCTAGCATTCTGATGACAAGTCACAAACACTATTGGCTATTCGCTGGCACTGGCGCGCAACAGGTGGACACCCATCGCACCGCTCAACAACGGGAATAGAGCATGAAAGAAAATCCATACCAGCGACCGAACATCGGCACCGACAGCGGTAAATTCTTTCCCGACGCCACTGATGCCGAAGCAGTTCCAGAAAAAGAGTATGGCTGCGAACAAAAATCCGTAGAATAGCGCGTTCGCCGCGATAAACTCTGGACCGCTCGAATTTTCACCGGCACGACTCATGCGACAATAGCCGAATATCAACCCAAGGATTATGGCAATCGCAGTAAGTGGGTTGATTATGTCCCAAATTGGGCTGTTTGGACTCTCGTCGGTGGACGTGTGGTAAACTGGCTCGATGACTGTGTGAATGGCAACGATTGCCGCAATTAGGATGAGAATAACACCTACAATCTGCTTTAAGGTGCCCATGACAGTTTCCTCCTATTTGTTTGTCGGTTACAGTTAGATCCTGTTCCAAGAAACGAAACTGCGTATATCATATCATATACCCCCAAATAAATGAACGAAAATATTACGTAGCAATTCGCGCTACCTCCAGGGAATATTTGAGGGTGAACTCCCGATAGTGTTGATTATCAAGAGTTGGGTTTCGCTATCTGCGACATTGCTATGAGATCGAATCTTACACACACAGTGCTTGAAAACAGAATTCAACGTTTTTCTGAGGGGAGTGAAATAGCGTTTCACCGCTTAATCTGCGATTGAGACAATAGAAACTTGTATTCGTTTGAGGTTGAACTCGCGTTATAATATACACAAGGACGGGCTGAATAAATGCGTGTCGTCGCAGTTGCAAGTTGCTAATCGCACTTCTCAGTAGCGGTTCCGAAGATAAGACCGTAAAACGGGCGTTGTTGCCCCCTTATGTTCAACTCATGAAACGCTAAGTGAGCGTTACAGCGTTTCGGTACTGGACAGATGCATTTAACAGTGTTGGTGGGTTGAGCATAGGATTTGACCGTTCACACAAAGTAAGGTTTTTGCATGCAAATACCGATGCTCTTTCGTTTTTCACTCTACGGTGCGCTCAAGAATCAACGCTACTATGACCCGTTCCTGATTCTCGCATTCCGTGAGAAAGGGCTTTCATTTTTTCAGATTGGTATCTTGATTGGGTTTCGGGAGATCGTAACTAATCTGTTTGAAGTCCCATCTGGCGCGGTGGCGGACCTCTACGGTCGTCGGCGCTCAATGATTTTCGCGTTCTCAGCATACATTGCCTCCTTCGTGACGTTTGCGCTGAGCGACTCGCTCGCACTGTTATTCGGCGGGATGTTCTTCTTCGGCTTAGGCGAGGCGTTTCGTAGCGGAACGCACAAGGCGATGATTTTTGATTGGCTCCGATTTGAGGGGCGGTCGGTCGAGAAAACGAAGATTTACGGCTACACCCGCTCATGGTCGCAGATGGGGTCTGCGATTTCTGTGCTGATTGCCGGCGCGTTGGTCTTTTATCGTGGGAACTTCACGGACATCTTCTGGTTCTCAATCATTCCCTACGCCCTAAATATCGTTAATTTTTTCGGCTATCCGCCGCAACTGGATGGCGATCGAAAAAGTCACGTTTCACTCAAAGCGGTTTTCACCCTTCTCGGAAAAGCCCTAAAACAACTCCTCCAATCCGCCCTACTCCGACGACTAATTGTCGAATCAATGGGGTTTGGAGGAATGTACAAAGCCTGTAAGGACTATCTTCAACCCATTCTCAAGCAGACGGCAATTGCATTGCCGTTGCTTTTGGCATTTGATGCGGAAAAGCGTACGGCGTTACTGGTAGCGGGCGTTTATTTTGTGCTCTATTTCCTGTCTTCCCTCGCCTCACGCCATTCGCACAAAATCGCTGATTGGCGGGGTAGCGATGACGGTGCAGCGCGTTTTTTGTGGTGGGTCTACGGTGCCGTATTCGCCCTCTTGATTCCTTCGCTAGGATTCGGTTGGTATCCTGCCATGATTTCCCTTTTCATCGCGTTAGCAGTCCTTGAGAACTTCTGGCGCCCTGTTTTGATTAGCCGATTCAACGCGCATTCCACACCAGACATGACCGCGACGGTGCTTTCGATTGAATCGCAGTCCCAATCGGTGGCAACCATTGTTCTTGCACCGCTACTCGGCTGGACGGTCGATCTGGTCGGCGGATTCTGGACGATCGGCGTTGTCGGAACTGTCATTGCGGCGGCTATTATCCTTACGGGGCTACCTTTGAATGTCCGGGGAAAACAACATGAACCTCGCGAGCTAAGTGAACGTGATTCATAACTCAGCGGATTGATGAAACAGTTCGAGTGTGTCCGCAACTCGGTGCTACATTGCGGATCATGCAAATACATCACCCGGGTTGCTCTCGCGACCATCTATAATTACATAGATTCATATTTGCACATATTTAGGGTTGTATGTCAATATATGCGAAAGTTTGTACAATTTGGTGAATATCCGGCGAGTGGGTTCCTTCGAGGGATGTCCAAGAAAATAATCTGTCCTCGATTAAGGCACGAAGAAAGCCAACCATTAACTCCTGCGTCAGCTTGTGAGGACAATACCAATCAATGACTGCGTACTCCATCCAGCGCGCCACTCGAGACCCCCGCGACCATGCGCTGTGGGGCTGGGGAAAGGGAGGTGCCTACTACAATAGACAAGCGCGAACCCTATTGAACGCGCATCAATCTGGTTTAGGCTGGGCTGTTCATCGTCTTCGGGAATACCTTCCGCGTTTTGCGGGCGCAAAAGATGAACAAATCCGCGAGTCTGACCTCTTATTTAGAAGAAGCCCAACTCGTGATTGCGCATGAAAGGGGCTTTACGAGTTGGGAGGAACTCATCGAACGTGCAGTTATCCTCGGAGCCGACCCCACCGAGAACGCAGATGAAACCTTGAGAGCTGCGTTTGAAGCTGTCCAGAAAGGCGATGCGGACACACTTGATGCGCTGTTAGCACACGACCCATCCATCGTCCACGCGATGATAAAGGCGCCCGGGATATCTGAGGACTATACCACGCTTCTTGAATACACCACCTCGGTCGAAGGTATCGCCCATGACACGCGATTTCGCATGATGCGTGCCCTGATTGAGGCGGGGGCTCGAATGGAAAAAGCGTTTTGGACAGACAATCTAGAAGCCATTCAACTCTTCATCGAAGCTGGCGCGCTACACTCGGACGATTCTCCTGCTTTTTGGCAGATGAAATCAGTCATGTTGCACGGGAGTCCGGATGTGGTCGATTACTGGATTGAGCGTGGTATATCGCCGCGAGGCTTCTGGATGGCGGCAGGCACCGGCGACATTGACCTCGTAAAGTCTTTCTTTAACGCGGATGGAACCCTGAAGCCGGAGGCGAAATCTGACCGCCCTAACCTCGGCGACATCGGCTGGTTTGAAGAGAAGTCTCGGTCGGACGAATCGCAAGAGATTCTCGAAGAAGCCTTGTGTATTGCCAGTTTGAACGATCGTATGGAGGTTGTCGATTTCCTGTTGGAACGCGGCGCGCGGGTGGATGCGATGCCACCCGGATTAGGTGCAGTGTGGACGCCGCTCCACTTTGCGACGTTCAAAGGACATCTGCCGGTGGTCATGCTTCTCGTAGATCGAGGTGCGAACCTGAATTTTAAGGATGGTGTTCATCACATATCCCCGCTCGCATGGGCAGAACATGAAAAACACGTTGAGGTTGCACGGTATCTTCGCGCTCATGACGCCATTCTTTAAGCGACAGCCGGAGCCGTCGAACCGTGATGCCTCCAGACGAACTTTACGGAATCGATCGATTTTCCCACGGGATACCTCAGCGTCCTGTGAGTTTTCGAGGTGCCATCCATCACCTGAAGCAACACACTAGCAGTGCTCGCCACGCTCGCTCAACAAAAGATACTCCACTCTCCCCCACCCCTTCTGTCCCTTTGTTTTATCTTGAAACCCCAATATATGTATAGTATACTTATATACATAATAGTAAAAAACTGCTCAAACTTTGTTTCTGTAACGGAAAGACGTTGGGCTGTATTCAAGATGAAGAACCGAAGTCGTCCAGTTCGAGATGTATTGACAGAGAAATTAGCGTTGTGTTCTTTAGGATGGGTGGAAACTGTCGACACCGCTTTAGTGGATGGTGCCCCTTTTCAAACTGCGCTCAAAGCGACCCAACTCTGGCTCGCCGGCAACTATAGTCGCGCTGACCGGTTCTTACAAGGCGAGGGTGTAAGTTATGCCATTGTAACCGATGTCGAAACATTAGCATCGGTCACACCGGCGCTTGAGCGAGCTGATGTAATTGCGATTGACACGGAGACCTACGCGCCGGATGACATCCGATTCGATTTCGAGTGCGCTCATGATCGTTTTACGCAGTTGACTCTTGAATTTGAGCGTGCTAGAGAATTCGCTAAGGGGGAGGCTGAGAAGCGTGCTATCCGCATGGTACGCGATACTATCAGACAGGAATGGAAAGCCGCAACAGCGAATCTCAAAAGTACGGAAAGCGCCCTAAAACACGCCGGACTCGACCCGCATCAGGCGAAAGTCCGACTGATTCAGTTGGCGATCGAGAAACGTCCGGTGGTCATGGTCGATCTAGATGCCTTTGATGACATGCTAGACCTTGACCCTCTGCGTAGGATACTGATGAACGATTCGATTAAGGTGCTTCACAACGCGAATTTTGACCTTCAGACGCTTTGGTCAATCGGTCTTGAAATTGGGGGGAAAATCTTCGATACGATGATGGCAGCGAGATTGCTGAATCCGAAGGAGAGCGCTGCTTTAGATAACGTTGTCAAGCAATACTTTTCGACAGGCTCAAGGCAGGCGCTGTCGAAAGCCGAGCAGTTGAGCGATTGGAGCGGCGATTTGACTGATTCTCAATGGCTCTATGCGGCGCGTGATGTGTCGGTACTCTTGCCGCTACGAAAGCGGCTTAAGTCCAAGTTGATTCGCGAAAATATCACACAGATTGCCAAGATCGAGTTTGACTGTGTGCGGGCAACTGCGGAGATGGAGTATGTGGGAATGAAGATTGATTCTGCTAAAGCAGACGCCTACCGACTTCGCGTCGAAGCCCAAATGACAAAACTTCGATCAGCTTTATACGGTTACTTAGGCGAAATCAGCCTGACCAGCCCAAAACAGCTTAAGACTGCTTTCAGCAAAATCGGCGTCGGTGTTGACAGTACAGCTCGACGCGCATTGTGGCAATTGACTGCGGCGCATCCGAGCATACCGCTGTTGTTGGCGTACAAGAAGCTATCCACCCTAATATCCGTCTGCCTTGAGCCTCTGCCCCGATGCGCTTCCACCAAAACCGGTCGCGTCCATGCGAGTTATTGGCAACTTGGCACCGCAACGGGGCGATTTTCCTGCTCGGGTCCAAACTTCCAGCAGGTGCCTCGGGACTTGGACGTACGGGCTTGTTTTGTCGCTGAAGAGGACAATAAACTGGTCATCGCAGATTATTCACAGATTGAGTTTCGGGTTGCAGCAGAAGTCAGCGGAGATCGGAAAATGACTCAAGCCTACCAGAACGGTGAAGATCTACACACGTTAACCGCTTCGCTGGTTCAAAAGATACCGCTTGAGGAGGTGACCCCCGAACAGCGTCAGGCAGCTAAAGCGATTAACTTCGGTTTGATTTTCGGGATGGGTGCGAAAGGGTTGAGGTACTCGGCGAAGCAGAATTACGACGTGGAAATGACTTTGGGGGAAGCAGAGACTTTTCGGAATCGCTACTTCGAGTCATATTCGGGAATACGAGAGTGGCATCGGAGGTCCGGATGGGCTTTAAGGTACACGAATGAACAGAGAACTCTCTGTGGTCGGCGGTTCGTCTGGGACGAAGCAGCTTCGTTTACAATCTTCATCAACAGGCAGGTGCAGGGTACGGCGGCGGACATTATCAAGATTGCGCTGTCTAAGCTGGTATTCGCTTTGAAGGGTACCGGGGCAAAAATCATCGCCATGATTCACGATGAAATCATCATTGAAGTCTCTCAAGCCAACGCTGTTGAGGCAGCTTGGGTCCTGCAAGAGACGATGGAAGCGGCAGGTAGAGAAGTTCTAAAGAAGATTCCAGTCGTGGCAGAAACCCGCATCGCTGACAGTTGGGCGGAAAAGAAAAAATAGAGTCATGTAGTCACAATAAAAAACGCAATTACAAGTTTTTGACTTGCTTTGCTTCCTCTGGGGTTATCAACCCCGGTTTTTTTGTTGTATTTCCAACCTACCTGTGATAGACGTTCCTCATCACACTTTAGCACAATGATGATTGCGAGGTTGCGAATCCCCACGAGAAATTCGAGAATACAGATTCGCATATTATGGAGGGCGATGAAAACCTAAAAACGAATCAGGTTTTGGAATAAGTTTACGATTTGTGTCGTGGCGTTCGTTCCCGCCACCTTATGGGCGGAGTGGTCGGTTGATTTTGCACCCCGGCCACAAGCATGATACCTGACTGACAGGTGCTAGCTTATTCGCGATCCTGATTCGTAAAAAACGCTCACACCCGCTCCACGATTAGGTTCGTGCAGGTTCCTGTTTTTCAAGGAGTGCTCACAACGACTAAGCAATTTGAGAAAGAGTTAGTTAATAGAACTACCCACTGAGGTTTGCAGAGCTCTGAGTGAGATTTCAGCGCAAATAGAGAAACTTGGAAAGGAGTAAAGTAACATATCGCCAAATTCCTTTGCTACTTCTACCTTAGATTGTGCCTCAACTTAAAGTGGTCCCCAGCACCCCGCCGTATTAGGCAGACGACCCTAGGAATCCGAACCCTTATTTAAGAGGAATATTAAATGGAAGAAATGACGGGCCAGGGTTTACAACACTCAATCCATGAAATTGCTATTTCCGATTCAGGTTCAGCAGGTGGTAGAGGTTGGGCTCGTCGGTTGACCAACCATCAGAATTTATCATCACTATGCCTTTGTGCCTGGTTGCGTTGAACTCTACACTATTCGATGTTATGTAAAATATCGCCTATTAGGCGGAGATGAGGCCGCTAAGGCAGATTTTGAAAAAGCCAAAGCATTTCAATCCCAGGGGAAATTATTTTACAACAGTGAGGAGCATAGCACTATACACGCCTACATAGAATCAATATTGAAAGAGAGATTACGATAATGATTTCACAAATATTCCGTTATGTTGTATTAGTTAGCATATCTATTTTGTTGCCTTGCTATGGTTTTGGAGCGCCGTCACTTCATGACACAAAAGCGTTTCAAATATTCGCCGAAACTGGACATCGCAAAGTATTTTCTAGGAGTTTCAAATTCCTTCGTGATGAATCCGTCACAGAATATCGAGATGGCGAATTAGTATTCATGATTACCGGAACCGATAAAGGGTTACTTTCCGCGAATACCGGTTTGTCAAAGGTTGCCGTATCTCACGACAGAAATTCCATTACATTCGTTGAAACTAAGCCGGCTGGAAACCAGCATATCTTGATTATAAACAACGAATGGGTAAAAGACCGGGGTTTCCGGTTTTCGTATACCCGCCACAGCAAAGACATTATCAAGAGCGGCGGAGAAGAAATCAAAGAAACATATCGAACACATTACAAAGGTATTGCCGTACCACTGGGTTACAACCAATTAAAAAACGGTATGCAATTGCCGCATTACACTGGCAAACTGAATAAGTCAAATGCATTCGTCATGTACGAACGAAAGGGATGGTATGCTGACTACGATTATCAAAAGAAAGGTGCGCTTATTAAGAAAGAGAAGATAACTAAAGGTCTTTCACAAGGTGAAATGCAATATGTAATCACCGACCCAAACAGGGGTATTCTCTCTGGGAATGCGGGCTCAGCACCTGTTAAAGTCATTCGTGACGATCGTTCAGTGACCTTTATCGAAAGAGCAGCCGGAGATAATACATTCGTCATGGTTGTTTACGATAGATGGAATCCCAAAGAACGCGGATTTGAGTATACTTACATCCGCCATTGGGAATATCCAAGATTCGATATAGTTGACTATGATGGATTGTCATTCAATTTACTTCGTTCGATTGTCTTTGGATTCGCTAAACAACCTTGACACCATCGAGTAAAAGAGACAATCACAAAAACACACAAGATGTCAAAGGCGAACTCCGATATCTTCGCCAGAGCATAGATAAGTTGTCCAATTGACAACAAAGTAACTTCCCTGCGCCCGGCATCCTGCCGGGCGCATCTCATTTTTCCCATTTAGACAGAGAGGATAAAGATGCCCAGCTTAACACGTGAAGAACAAAAGGAAATGCTCATGGCAAGTGTTGAGAGAATATCTACTCTTCTTTCTGCCACGATAGGGCTAGTATTTCACCAAGGAAATGGTAATTGCATCACTACCAGAACGAGTTTCAATCCCAAACGGCCCACTCTGAGAGCGTTATTGGGGTTGGGATGAGTAAGGAGAGGTGTTTATGACAGAAATGTTCGATCTTTGCGGACGAGTTGCAGTTGTATCGGGAGCGGCTAGCGGCATGGGTCGTGCGATGTCGTTGGCTTTGGCAGAGGCGGGCGCGGACTTGATGCTCGCCGATATTAACTTGGATGGTGCAGGGAAGACTGCTGACGAAATCAAGGCGATGGGACGCTGTGCCATTGCCGTTGATTGTGATGTCTCGCGTCCGAATCAAATCCGTGCTATGTTTGCACGAGTGGACGAGGAATTTGGTCGGATTGATTTTCTGGGCAATGTTGCGGGCGAAGCGGCCAGAGAAAAACCGGAAGTTATCTCGTTAGAAGACGTTGAGCAAACTTGGCGCAATCTTGTCTATGGTCGGTTCTGTTGTTGTCAGGAAGCCGGGCGGCGGATGCTTGCAGCTGGTAGTGGGAGTATTGTAAGTCTCGGTTCTCTCGCCAGCGTCACGGGTATGGGCCGTGGGCACATCGCATACAGCATGGCAATGGGTGCGGTTGTTCAAATGACACGGGAACTTAGCACCGAATGGTCGGGGCGCGGTGTGCGCGTCAATGCGATTTTACCCGCACAAGTTTTGAACCCTGGGTTGCAGAAACGCATTGACGCCGATCCACGAATTAAGGAGCGGTTCCTCAGCGGCATTCCAATGGGTCGATTTGGCAGTCCTGATGACATCCGTGGTCTAGCGGTGTTTCTCGCATCGGATGCATCGTCATGGATTACCGGTGCAATTATTCCGATGGACGGTGGCAACCTGGCGATGAACGCCGGCGGTTCAGTCGGCAGTGAAGTTTTTGATGAGTAAGAACATCAACACAGCGCATTCCTAGATAATCTCCATACAAAGATTTAGAATCACACGCCGGCTTGTACGATTTCGGGGTTCCTAGTTTATCGTCAAAAACAGGATTTACCCTGATGTTGCGTTCGTACACAATCATGAATCACTCGTCCACTGCTACGGGCAGCCCGACGAAAAGCCGACTGTCAATATCCGCAAGTGGATCGACTTCGCCGGCTGCGGCGGCGCGGGCGAAAACGACGCCGGGGTGTTTCGATCGCATCGCACGCACGAGAACGGAGAACCCTTTCGGCGCACTCTCGTCACGCAATTCCAACTCTATCCGTTCGCGTTCCAAATTGAGTCGGACAATTCCCTCCCGCAAACTGATGCAGAGCGGGTAAAGCTCTTCTGGCGTTAGACCGTCGCTATATCCGTGACGAACGATGGCATCTCTACCTCGAATGTCTGAAACCGACCCACGCGCCCCGACACAAAAAGCGAGTCGATGAAGTCTACTGTGCGCGTCTTGGCTTTTTGCCGCAAGGATGTGCGGTCCCAGGTTGTTGTCCGCGAAGTCGCTGCACGCGGCAAGCCACTCCACAAGTTCATCTGCGTAAGCGTTCCACGCGGTTGCGTTGTCGAGTTCTGTCGGAACGGATGGACTGCCAACGGGTCTACTGATAAATGCGCTCATGGAGGCTCCCGATGCCTTTGCGATTTCGAGCCCACGCCGCATCAGACGTTCGGCAACTTTAATCGTGCGTTCAATTCCCTCACGTTTGAGGAGGGCTTCCAGTGCCTTAGCTAGCGAATCCTGCCTAACCAAACCGTCTGGGATAGCGATCTCGCTTCCGATAATCTCTGCGATTTCACTACGCCCTTCAGGGGTGAGGCTCAAATGTGCCAGTCCCCACATTGCGTCATGCCCCGGTGCCAGCGCTTTGGATAAATTTGGGTCGTGTTTCAGATGCCCTGCGATGGAAAGCCGATCGCCGGCTTCCCTCTGTCCGGCTTCAGTAATTGGGAGAAAGACGGCTGCTTGATCGCCGTCGAAATTGGCGTTCATCAACTCACACACGAAAGGATGCACACGGATGACGCGGTCGGGCTGTCGCACCGGATGAAATGCGACCAAGGAAGTGAGTGTATGTGCCGGTGGACGAAGCACAATCACCCACGAACGCGCCATCAATTCATCAAGGCCATGGGTTGCCCGTTGACTATGTCCCCGTACTTCCTCGGCATCACCGAGCCTCTTTGTGACCTGAGGTCCAAAAAGTGCCCAAGCCATCTCCTCCGGAATACCGACCTGATCAGCGCGTAACTCTGCGCCTGGAGCAATGACAGCACGTCCGCTGAAGAGGCTACGCGACTTAAAATTCATGACAGTTGGACTCAGGAGCGCATTGACATATTCCGCAACGCGCGTTTGGAGCTGCTTGATGGTTTGGCGGGTTAGACTTTCAGGTGTATTACTCGCAAGCATCTGTTCAGCCCTGGCGTTGACATCGGCAAGCACCTGATACTCAGGTATGCCTTCACTGACCCCAACTTCATCTAGGATTCGATCGTGAAACCACGGATGAGGAACGGGCTGAGCGAGCTTGAGCGTATTCCCAGCCGGGCGCGCAAATCCAAAAATCAACTTGTCACCATCAAGTTCAGCCCGAATGCCTACCGCCGAAAGACGATTCGTGAGGTTGGCGAACATCGGCGTCGGCGGACCTGCCTGTTCAACTTCACCTGTTGAGACACGCTCCACTAATGTATGCGCATCTACCCGCTTAAAGGCACGGGTGTTGAATTGTTCCTGCAAGGTTTCAAGCACTGAGGCGTTGCGTAGTCTATCGTATTCAAGTTCACCAAGAGTTTGATAGTGCCTATGGTCTTCAAGATTGGTTGAGTCGGATGCTTTTATTTTATCTAACGCAATATGAGCCAGACGTCCCCAGTACACCCAACCGACTGTGCTAGGTCTTTCCAACTTCTTACCGTTCCGCCCAAGTGTGAGGGTCGCCATTCCTTCTTCCGGAAGCCCTGTTTTTTTGAGGCGTTCGCGCAATTCATCTGCGCTCGGTGCGTGAAATGGCGGCACGATAGCGGGCTCCTCTTCCAATCGCGCAATACGACCCATCACCGCTTCTCGTAATTGACCGAGGTTCATCCGCCTGTGCAAGCCACCGAAACTGAAAACGAGTTCCACCGGTGTGCCGTCGGCGAGATGCGGCATTTCATCGTCAGGTAAGATGCGCGAAATAACCCCTTTGGTCCCATGGCGGTTGCCAATCTTATCGCCGGGTTCAACGGCATAAGGAAAATTCAGACGTGCGGCGCACGACTCGCTAATCACGATGCCGTCTTCGAAGGTATCGCCGCCCCATGAAATAAAAGCGGTCAATAAGTTGCGACCGCACCAAAAGTCAGATACATCCGGTTCGTACCCCGTTTGGACAAGCGCGGGCTCCGGAGTAGCAGCTAGCCTCGGTATCCCTTTGGCTTGACGTATTGGAGCTGTCTCCGGGGTTGCAGGCGCCATCCACTGACACATCATATTAGCCCCAGAATGTATCCGTGGAGGGTCATTGTGTTCAAGAAAAGGAATCATCGACGATGCTAAGCCGAGGCTTGCTTCGGGGTTTTCATCAACGACGACCAATTGTCCGTCGCGAATCTCGGTACCCCTAGCGATCGTAAGGATTCGATCCACGTTTGGTCCCTCCGGCGTTGCGAAAGGGCAGGTCCGCCCGAAGTGGGAAGGGGTGAATACCCTCTCGCGGTTCAGAACCCATAACCGTCGGAGATGCCTATACTTGTCAAGCCAGTTGGTTTCTTGAAGTTTCTGCGCGTAAAATGTGTCACGAAAGAATTCCTCTATCCATTTATCAAGTTGGAGCCATGACCGTACAGGGGCTGCTTCCCACGACAAGTCTAGGGGGGTACCCTTCAAACGCTCTTTGAGATAACTGTATAGTTGTTCTCCAACACATCTGATTTTCGCCTTTTTAAGTTTATCGGTTGAAGCCGTTGGAACAACGACATAATTTTCTCCGCTGATTTTGAACATCCCTTCCTCGTCCGGCTGTGGGATGTCGGTGTACTCGACTTCAACGTTGCCATCGATTGACGTGAGGGAGATTTTGATACAACCGGTGTAGATGCCGGTGGGTTCAAAGTGGTAGCCAGTTACCGGCAATCGCTCGGCGAGCAAATCTGGCAGCCGATTGTTCATCAGTTGGTCAAAAGATTTTTTGTGCCAAAATGCAGTGATGTTGTGTGACATTTTGTCCTCCTCATCTTATTGGGTATTTCGTGTTGCGTGAATGTGATGTGTAAAGCATAACACGTGACGTGCGGGAATCTTCCCGGCCACCTGTTCACTTAACTGTCTTCCTCGTATTCGCCTGTAATCTCCTTCCATTCTTTAGCGAGACGCCTTATCGAATAGTGTAAACGCGACTTCACAGTGCCTTCCGGGATGCCAATCTCAGCGGCGACCTCGCGAAGGTTCATCTCTTTCTGGTATACAAGGCGAAGCACCTCTCGTTTATCTTCGGGCAATCCGTCAACAAGCCGCCATAGCAAATTAGACTGCTCAGCTTGTTCCAACATCACGTCGGGTCCGCGTAACGACGTGTCAATCATCCAATCTGGGTCGGGCGCGTAGTCGTCCTCATCATCAAAATCATCCGGTGGTATTTCGAGGGGCTGTTGCTTCCGCCGACGCAGGGTGCGCAGGTAATTAAGGGCGAGGTTTGTAGCAATACGGAAGAACCATGCTTTGAAATTGCCTCGACCATCCCACCGCTCGGCAGAAGTCCATATGCGCAAAAATGCCTCCTGAACCAAATCCTCGGCTGCACTTTTGTCTTGTACGGTGCGCATGATGTGTCGTTGGACGGACGCGCTATATCGTGCCCAAAGCGATTCAAATGCCTCCGCATCGTGTTCGCGAATCTTATCAATGAGAAATTGATCGGATTGTATCATCAATGTCCTTCCGCTTGCGGAAAAAACCAGCTTTCGTTCGGTGATTTTTGGATTCGCTTGCCTCAATTACGTGTGAAAGGCGGGGTGGTAGGTCTCCCGGTCAGCTCCCATTCTAAATGACACCGCAAGGGATAAATAAGTTCACAAGGTGGACGAAAAATTCAGCGGAAGCATCGTTGGTTCAGCCGGAAAACGGGGTGCGATTAAAGGCGAAAGGTGATGAAGGTAGATGGAAAAATTGTTTGTCCAAAATACCGTGTATCGTGCTATAATGGGTCCTTCCTGCCCAATCCAGATATGAGTAAACCCGTAGGGAGTTTCCAGAAGGAGCGAAAATGTCAGATTAATTAGAAAAAGCAAGCCAGGACAAAGCCTCGCTGCTCGGCTTCTACCGGACGATGCAATTGATTCGACGGAGTGAAGAGCAACTCGCTAAATCTTTTCAGCGCCGTTTGGTGCACGATGCTTGCCATACTTACGTCGGATAAGATGCAATCGCGGCCGGAGTGTCGCTCTTAACAGCAAATCGGTCGATATCCAACCAAACGATGGATTGTGGGTGGAAAGCTGTGTCTGCTGCTCAATCATCTCGGACGGATTGTCGACTGGGATTGTGATACTGCCAATGTGCATGATGGGAGTCACTTTCAACACCTCGTTGATCAGGTCAGTGACCGGATGGTTGTTTTTGCTGATGAAGGTTTGCCAAATCCGGTATTCTCCCAACTTGCGTCTGTGTCGGCGAGGCGAATGGAATTGTCGGATGCTGATAGAGACGGTTTTATCAATGTTGACGGGCGATTGGAAGAAAGTGAGGCATTGCTGTTGGGCTTGCTTCAAAACACGACTCGCTTTCACGATGGCGTAATTTAATCTCTTGGTGCAGTGGGCGGACTTACTGGCTGAGGACGATGGTTTTGTGCCTTTATCAATTGCTCAATTTAGCCCCTAAACTAGCACCAAAGGTTATTATCAGTCTCTGGCACAATGTAAACAGCTTGCACAACCACGAACCCCTAACGAGATACGTCCGTCCAGGTGGACGACCACATCATTTGGTGCGTTCAACGGCTTCCCCTCAAAACCGCCTAATCCTGATACCAACCTCTCATAAGATTTACTCTCCTCGTCCCTGCCGTCAACTGGCCGGGTAGGAGCGCTGCGATCTAACCGACCTTTTCGTGCTCAGATCTATCACCCTCCGCTTAGTTGACAGCTTAAGCGTTCCCGCCAAATTAACCGGCGATTATCGCACGTCCACAACGATACCCACTACTCGCTATGAGTTCAACCAAAAACAATATCACCCGAAGAGCAGTTGTAATTGGATTGATTCTAGTCGTCATAAACGCTTACTGGATTGGAATTGCAAGTGAGCTATGGGGTTATTTGTTTACCTTGGTACATCCGTGCTCAAACGCAATTTTTACCCTCACTCTTCTTATCGTCTTCAATTCCACATTTGGTCGATTCTCGAACAAGATTTCGTTTTCATCCACGGAACTGTTGATTATCTATATAATGGTCACGATGGTCTCGACGATATCGGGCCATACGATGATGGATTATTTGCTTGGGACCTTAAGCCATCCATTTTGGCATGCATCGCCCGAAAATGAGTGGCAGAGGCTGTTCTGGCAATACATACCGCCGTGGTTTACTGTTTCAGAACGGGAGATATTGAGGGGTTACTTCTACGGCGAATCCACATTCCACACAATTCAACATCTCAAAGCATGGACAATCCCTATTCTGATGTGGTCGGCTTTCGTTTTCTTCCTTTACTTTTCGCTCCTGTGTATAAGTTCTGTTCTCAGAAAACAGTGGGACGAAAAAGAAAAGCTGAGCTATCCGATAATACAACTGCCCCTTGCTATGGCAACAGATAGGAAGTTCTTCAGTTCAAGACTGATGTGGATCGGATTTGCCGTCTCCGCATCCGTCCGTATAATAAATGGCTTCCATGACCTTTTCCTTGTGCTACCGGAAATCCCTTCCGGATACAGGATTGACCAATTTTTCACCGAAAAACCCTGGAATGCCATAGGATATACCTTAATCTTCTTTAACCTCCCAGTAGTGGGGCTTACCTATTTTATGCCGCTAGATCTGGTTTTTTCATGCTGGTTCTTCTATTGGCTGACTAGGACAGAAAGGGTGTTTGCGAGCATGGCAGGAACGAAGTCGCTCTATCTGGACGAACGGGCAGGAGGCGCGTGGATGGGTATCGGTTTGCTTGCGCTTTGGGTTTCTAGACGGCACTTGATTAGCTTTGCCAAGCACGTGATTGGGTTCGCTCGAACCGGCGATTCGAGCGAACCTATGCGATATAGGTCAGCAACTTTTCTGTTTCTCGTAAGCTTTGCTTTCCTCGTTCTGTTCTGTCACCTTGCGGGGATGTCTATATGGGCGATTTTAATTTTTTTCGTTCTCTACTACTTATTCGCTATAGCTATAGCCAGGGTTCGGGCAGAACTTGGCCCACCCTATCATGAGGTAATCGGCATCAACCTAACCCCTAGAGGGATGATGGTAAAGATGTTCGGAACAAGGAGGCTCCGCGGAGAAAATCTGGCGATAATGACACACTTTCATGCGTTCAACAGGTGCAACAGAGCCCATCCGATGGCAAGTCAGATGGAATCCCTGAAGATTGGAGCACGGGTCAAAGCAAGTAACCGCGGACTGATACAGGCAATGATGCTGGCTATAGGTGTAGGTGTTGTAGCGGCTTTCTTGGCATATCTACAGACAGCTTACACATACGGAGCTCAGGGCAGAGGAGTGGGTTACCATTTCGGTCAGGAAAGCTTCAGGCCGCTTCAAAGTTGGCTCCAGTATCCTAAGGGGGCGGATGTCAGGGGTGTTACATTTATGGTAGGCGGCTTCTTATTTGTATTTATCTTGTATGTAATGCGGACGAGATTTCTGTGGTGGCCGCTTCATCCTTCGGGGTATGTCCTTTCCGGCGCATCATGGGGCGGGATGATATATTTTTGGTTTCCTGTAATGGTAGGCTGGCTGATAAAGTCAATTATCCTCACGTACGGGGGATTGAAAGTGCATAGGAAAGGTACTCCCTTCTTTTTCGGGCTAATCTTAGGGGATTATATTCCCCGAAGCATCTTTAGCATCGTGGGCATGGTTCTCAACGTCTACATGCCCTCCGTAGGTTTTTTTGGATAGAGGCAACTATAGTCTGGGAAACTGTTGGCGTGCTTTCGGCGTTTTAAATTATATGTGTCTTGGCGCTGCCAAGTAGTGCGTTTATTCTTCAAGAAGTTGCAGGATTTAATGACGAGTTCCTATGTCCACAGGGGAGAGGTGCGAGATGATAATTGAAAGTTTCTTACCTATTATTATAGGGTCAACCCTTCTGCAGGCCGATGCTGGGAGAGCTTTTGTTGTAGAGGCAGGAGATGCTCAATCGTGGCTAACGCCCGCGCGATGCGATTTTAGAAACCCGGGCGACCTTCAGATGGAGGTGTTGTCGGGTAGTTGGGAAATCCAATCAGGATTGCTCGTCCAATCGGATTCAACCACCCGCAGCGCAGCCGACATCCAACACGGCAGCTCGGTCGTTGTCCTACCCAATCCCAAATTCGATCGGTGCCGCGTGAATGCGCTCGTCAAGCTAGACAACCCGGATCGACCGGATGCTGAAGCAGGTGTTGCCGTCCATGTAGAGGACAATAAATACTACATCATCTGTTCCATCCGACATGGGAAGGGCGACTCCTTATACGCAGCATTGACAAGATATGGGCCCGGCTACGATTTCGGACGGATGCCAGGGGATTTGGTGCGGTTGCCCGCTGATCAACGCAATCTGTGGCATCAGATTGAAGTTCTTGTCGATGGTGCGCACGTGCGGGCGATGTTTAATCATGGGTTCACGCTTACCTATTCCTTTCCCTTAGTTGAAGGAAATATGCCGTCGTTTCCGGATGAGGTGCGGCGTCCCACGCATGTATCGGACCAGACCACAGAAATCCATCTAGCTTCAAAGTGGGGGGCAGAAGTTTTCCAGATGAGCGGCAGGGTAGGTTTGGTTACGCGCAATACCACGGCGCGTTTTGCGTATTTCGATGTGGGCGAACTGCCACAAGACACTGTGCTGCATACGGCATATAACCCACCGTATGATTGGAACGGACGCATACTACCGCGTTGGCAATATTCGTGGATAATGAAAAATTACACCGAATGGTTCCTCAATGCTCGGCATCTAGTGACTAGCGAGGGCGGAAGTCCGGAGGCTAAAGGCACGGATTTTGACAAAATGATGGACGAGACCGGCTGGCCGCCTTACTTTTTCACATGGGCAACGGTTCTCGACGACATGGGCTTCGATTCCCCCACCCAATGGCCAACTCACAACGGTCCTCCGACGATATTCGGATATATCCAATATTATTTATACAGTGGAGATACGCGACCGCTTGAGGCTGCGAGGCAATGGGCAGACTGGCTGATTGATTCCTTCAGCACTCCCGACGATTTCCCGTTCCCAAATCTTCCGAAGTCGACCTTTGGCATCCGAGAAGGAAAAGCACTGACCGGCGGATTGGCTGATGTGATTGAATTGGATAAGGCTTCCTATACCGGATGTGCCTATTTGTCCCTGTACGCCGTGACAGAGGAACCAAAGTATCTTCAAGCTGCGCTCAAAATCGCCAAATCCCTGTTGCCCCATCAGAAGCACGACGGCAGTTTCCCGTTTCGGGTCAACCTAGAAACAGGGGAAGTCGTTGCCGCATACACCGCCAGCCAGTTGTGGCACGCTCAACTCTATAGAAATTTAGCGCATCTGACGGGAGAAGAGGATTATCGAGAAGCGGGCGATCGCGCTCTCACTTGGCTCGTTGATGGTCCGGTAAAAACCAACCGTTGGTGGGGTTTTTATGGAGACAACCCGGAGGACACTGATTCTGAAAGCGAGAAATCATACGATCAGCAAACCGCGCTAATGACCGCCCAGTGGTTGATCGACCATCTCCAAGAGAACGACGAGTATATAACCGGCGTTAGGGGCATCCTCGATTATATCCAAGAGAAATTTGCCATACCGGACGGTATTCATAGAGGTGTTCCGGCAATTGGCGAACAGACGGGCTGGCCGGCTTTTCTCCCGCATCACAATATGCGGCTGGCGGAAACTTATGCCAGGCTGTATGGCGTGACTGGGGACCTGGCAGCCAAGGAACTTGCACTTCGCATCACGAACTCGATGACATGGATGGTGCAGGCTGATGGCAAGTACCGTCAGGGGCTGAACTCCGGCATCGAAAATAGATCTTGCCTGCTTTTAGGTTTCAACACCCAACTCTCGCGCATCATGGCAGAGATTCCGGAAACTGCACCCGAGGGCGAGAACCATCTGCTCTATCATTCTGGCTATGTGAAGAAGATCAGATACGATGACGAGGCAATCCGCTACGAGAGCCTAACGTCCAGTCAGGACATCCTCGTTTTGAACTCGAAACCGAAGCAGGTAACGATAAACAGCCAATCCATCCCAGAAGTCAAGACGCCTCCACAATCTCGCTCAACGACGACCCCCTCTGGCTGGTTATACGAAATGGATACCGGTCGCTTGTTCGTGCTTCATGAGCGTGGTACGGTGGAAATCAAGTAATTGAAGCATTCGCGGCGGATGCGTTTTAAGGATCTTCTGGAATGAGAAACGCCGACTGTTTTACGTGTGGAGGGTGGGCTGCTTCCAGGAAAAACTCGATTCTGCGGCTAGCTGGGGACGCCTCGACTGGAATTCTGACGACTCGCCAAGGCGCAGAGCGCACCCCAGGAATGAGCGAGTAGTCGCCGCGCCCAATCTCTCGATCGCCAATCGTGCTCCCGGGCAACATCACGACCCGACGGCTCGCATGAAAGACAAGCGCCAGAACGGCATTCTTGGGACATGGTTGGATGTCACCCCGGACGTGGATAACGGAAGTCTCCGCCCTCTCAAAGGATAGGTTGAGTTGCTGAGCAGGAGGGAGCGGAGGCGTCTCACTTAGTTGTGCCTCCTGAAACGATTCAGCCAAAACCCGCGCTTCTCGCACAGGTGCAAGCTGGAGAAGAACAACCTCAAATGGTCGGAGATACCAGCTTATGGATTCACCGAAGCGCCATTTGGAGCGGTGCGGAGTCACCAACCGAGCTGGTTTGGGATAGTGTCGATAGAGCTCCCACTCTCCATCTTTCTCTATGGCGACGCTTTCATCCAAACGGATGTTCACCTGCTGATCCTGCCATGTGGGATTATTCACGACGACGAAGACGTGTTGTCCATCGGAGCAAGCGTAGCCGTACGGTTCGCCTTTCCATGGATCGCCGATGATTGGCTGGGAGTTTAAAAAAGATTCGGGATGAGCCTTGAACACTTTGGCAATGTGAGTCAACGCAGCAGCATCTTCGTCAGAGAAACGACGGAGGTCTGCCCAGAGATGTAAAACACCGGTACCGCGGCATATATCTAGGACAAGGTTCTCGAGCCACCGTTCATAACCGAGGGGAGCCCATCCTGTGGTCATCCAGACACCTAGGGAATCTCGACCGACAGCCGGCGTATCGTGGCGATACTGTTGCGCCTGATCCAACATGAGCATAAAGGTATCCCGATCGTAGAGCGTTGGATAAGGACTTGGCGTCTGCATCTCCGTGTTCAGACCGGTGTCGAATGTTGTATTCCCGTGGAGCAACCACCATGGTGAATCGTGTCCCCAATACAGGAAGAGCCAGATATGGGGGCACAACTCTCGTGCATGGGCATAGATTCGGATGTTGGCATCCTGTATTGGTTCAACGGAATACTTACCGGGCAGGTGCAAACGTTGTTCTGCGTGTTCATGGCTAAAGCATCGCGGCTGCATTCCGTCGTGCTTGATGCCCTCGATCCCGTGATTGGCGAGATGGTGAGAGAGCACGCTTCTCCAGTGGCCCTCGACCTCGGACGGCACGGTACATCCGCCGGTCAGCCAGAGCCCGAAGCGCACCCCTAGCTCGTTTGCTCTTTCGATTATCCGGCGCGGACCGTTCGGAAAGGTTGTCTCGTTCCACACCTTAAGCCCGAACCGCTTCTCATACTCCCACCAACCAGCGTCCATCCAGAAGTAGTCGAACCGAAGCCCGAACTGGCTCTGTAGTTCTTCCATCTTGTCCATGATGGAGAGGCATACTTCTTCTGAAGGGGGATCTAGACGACCCCACGCGTGCGGTCTACCCCAAGCAGCACCGAGCGCGTCATAATGCAGCGAGGTTTTTATTCCCACGGATTTCCGGCGTATCGACCGAGACACGATGTAGTCCCAGAATGCCTTTCGAGCCTCGTCGGCACTCGCCATTCCCCATACTGCTTGTTTCGAAGTGTATACCTCGCTCGGCTTTAGATAGCGCCCCGGAAACAGCCGTAAGCGCGCTCGCCCTTCACTTCCCTGTGTCACGCCGGAAGGATGTGCGATACTCGCAAATTCGGCATCACCAAGGTAGATGGGAAGTCCCCGGAACCCTTCGGTGACTGGGACATCAATACGGTAATCGCCCAGATCGACATCTAAGAGGAGCTGTTCGACATCCGAGGTATTCTTGAACGTGAGCCATTTGCGCAGCGCCGGTTCGTCCGCCCTCCATTCGTAATGAAGGTACAGCTCACCGAGACTGGGTTCCGTATCCAAAGCGACTTTGATATGGTGCGCTTCTCGAGTCCCAACGAGGACTTCTACGTTCTGTGCTCCGGTGACGACGATATCCTGGAACGCTGTGCCAATGGATACGAATTGGTCGCCTAAGAGCAAAATGCGCGTGGTTTCGTAATGTCGATTAGGATCGATGTGTCTCAACCTCGCGGGGCGACAGTCGAACTGCGACCAAGCTTGGACCGCGAGGACGTTGCGCTCCCCAAAGCGAAGCGTTTGATAAAGCGAGTCGTCAGGGTTCAGCGTCACCAAACCGGGCTCTGTCCACGCCTGCTCGACGCGGCGTTCACCGATAAGTACCCCATTCACGAAAAACCGCTGTTCGCCGAAATCGTAGATTCCACAACCTCCCAACCCAAACGAGATCGACTCACCAGTTGCCTCCGGTAGTTCGAATGCAACCCGGTACCAGTTATAGCCGTCCGGGTTTGGGCTGTGAGGTGTGCCGCCGGGACCTGAACTGAGCACCCACGGCGAATCTGTGTCTTGCCACTGGCTATCGTCAAATTCAGGGTGGTGAAACCCGATACGGAATGCGTGCTCCTCATTTGGCGTGCTCGCGTTGTCGCCGCCGGCAGCTTGCTTCCATCCAAGAAGTTCAATGCGCTGTTGCGCTGCGGAGAATCTCAGTCCGCACTCAGGACCCCCTCCTAGGTCTATTCGTTTACCCGTTAAACGATTCTCCACAAATATCGCGTGGACGCCATTCGAGAGGTCGAGTTGCCAACGAAAATCGTCGCTGCCGAGGATTAGATTTCCATCCTCTTTTTCAATGTAGCAGCCTCTCTCTACTTGGGGATAAGCGGTTGAGCTCGTCAACAACAACATCAATACTCCGAGATATTGAGACATTCTTGGGACTTCCATTTGCGGAGGATTCGTGAGCGATGCCCGCGCACCTCGTCCAACAACGTTTCCACGAAGTCAAGATTGATTTATTCCGGCTGCGAAGTTTAAGCCGACCGAAGCGCCATTTCTAACGGCGTTTCGCCTTCAAGTAGACTGAAACACTTGCCGATGGTGTTTTCCAAATCAAGACACTTCACTAGCGCATCGGCGAGGTTCTCGCGCGAGGTTTGACCGTTTCCATGTAGTTCAGAGCTGACGGAGACCTTGCCAGTACCGGGCCCATCGGTCAACCCGCCCGGACAGATAATCGTGTAGTCTAGATCGGATTGTTGGAGATGAACGTCAGCATGCCCCTTGGCTTTGTGGTAATGGGCGATTGTCGAACGACTGTTCACGTCCGCATTCAGTGCGCTGAGCATGATGAAACGCCTTGTCTCGTGCACCTGAGCTGCTACCATTGCTCGTATCGCGCCAATGTGATCTACGAGTACGGTCTTGTCTTTGCCTGTATGGCCTCCCGATCCTGCGGCAAAGATTACCGCATCACACCCTTTGACCGCGTGGTCGATGGGATACTCTAGATCGGCAAGCACCGTTGGAACACCCATATCATCAAATTTTCCACGTTGAGCCGGATTGCGGATCATCGCAATCGGCTGATGAGGACTGCGCTTTAATCGCTGCACAACGCGAGTCGCCGTATTTCCATTGGCACCAATGACCAACACTTTCATATTTCACCTTATTTTACCTTTGGGGATTATTTAGCGGTTGATGGAGTAACCGAGTGGCTTGCCACCCGAAGTTAGGATTCTTGATAGAAAGGCTGACTCCACCCCCGCTTGATACCACTGACAGCTTCGACCCGAAAATAGGTCAGGTTTGGTACAACCTTCCATTCTAAATGGTTGCCTGTAGCACGGTGCAGGATGGTGCCACCGTCGCCGATAACGCGCAGTTCTCTCGTACCCCTCGCTTCCACGACTAATTTGTCGGAAGATGTGTCATCGGACTCAAGAGTAATTTTTTTAAGGGCGGGGTAAGTACTGGAGATAAATGCACCAGCTTTTAGCTGCTGGACGATGGTACCCCAATCAACGGGATTCGGTGTGTCTTCTGGCACTTGAACAGATACCCAACCGTGACCCGGTGTGACATAAGCGCAATGGAAATCATCGGTAGCTACTCCCCAAATCCGTCCGCCACTGGTTAAGATTTGGTCCCAGAGAACCACATTTGCCATTTCGTTGCAGCCCCGCCCCTCCCGTAAGCCGTTAAAAATTTCAAAGCCGTGCAGCATTCCGACAGCATCGCGAATATCATCCTCGCCACAACCTGGATATTCTTGCGGATGACATCCGACAACAAAACCGCCAGCCTGCCGTAGTAGCTTTGCTCGTTCGGTGTAGATGCCTGTCCCTGTGGGCGTTACCTCGTAAACTCCCAGCTCTAGGATGTGTCCCTTACTGCCATTTTCCTCACCTGGGATAATAGTAAGATTGTTTTCTGCTTGCCACTTCTGCCATTGATCGGGGGCATGCGCATTATTGTGATCGGTGATTGCCAAGAAATCGTAGCCAAAATTGGCGTATATCTGTCCGCTAACGCTGGCGTCCATGAATGTTCCACAACAGGTGTGAGCATGCAAGTTGCCACGAAGCCAGCGGGATGAATTAGAGTAGGGACTTCTGTAGCCGGAAATGGTGTGCCTCCTTTAAGGTTCGTTCAATGTATCATCAATCGTCTCTGTAATGGCTGGATTCAGTGGAGAGGATACCCCATTTGCCCTTTAATGTCAACGCAAATTGGGATTGAATTTGTTTCTTCGGTCGCGTCACTTCAGAATACCCATTTTTGGGTTTATATTGCTCTGGATGTATGCTAAAATAGAAATATCTAACGAGCCTGATTGAAAAGCCCAAATCCCTCTTCGAGAGAGCCCAATTTGACGTGAATGCCTTGAAAATCCGATGATTTTGAGCCTCAAATGACGAAACAATGGCTTTGCCACTTACTTTTCAAACAGGTTCTATGGAAGAGATTCTGGCATGAGATGAATTTGAAGGATTTGAAAGTGAGCAGATTTCATGAAGTGTGCTGCTGCTGTGAATCTTGGACATTTTTGCGACTATTTCGGTTGCTGCTATTTCTGGAAAGTGTTACAGGAGGCCCCTCATGATCGGCTTGCAAACAGACGTTGTCAAAGTTGTTCCCTATACGTCGGAATGGAGAAGCCTTTTTAACCAAGAGAAAGTTCTGCTGCGAGCCGCTGTTGGCGATTATGTTTTGGACATTCAGCATGTAGGCAGTACTTCTATTCCAACGATGGCGGCAAAACCTATCCTAGACATCGGTGTAGCCATCCACACTTTTGAGGAAGCTACGATTTTTATAAAACCAATTGAAAAACTTGGCTATAATTACAAAGGTGAAAACGGGATACCCCGAAGACATTATTTCGTCAAAGGTAATCCGAGGACTCATCACATACATATGATAGAGGTGCATAGTTGTAGCTGGAGAAATATGCTGCTCTTTAGAGATAATCTCATCCAGCATTGAGAGTTAGCTGAAGAATACGCCGAGCTCAAACTGAAATTGGCTCAACAGTTCCCAACCAACCGACAAGCGTATCAGGATGAAAAGTCTCAATTTGTTGAGCGTATTCTGCAATTAGAAGGGACAGGTGAGTGCACCAAAGAAGGCGGAGCACCATTCAAAACACCCTCTGTAGTCACAATTCCTATCTCGACACAAGATTGCCTGGTCGATTTTGTCGTCGTATTAACCTTGTTTCATCCACACGACTCGCTTCGGCAGATAAACTGTGCGGGGTCTCGCGCAGTTTACCGACGCTTGGTCTGGATTTGCCAAACTCGGCAGAGCAAGCGAAAAACTCGTATCAAGGAGGTGCGTTATGCAGGACTATCAACCATTAGATCTTTCCACACTTTGTAACGTTGGTCCTGAGGCGATCGGAGAGAATGCGAATCCCGCGATTAGTACACAGAACTTTCACGGGCTACCCTTTCAGATTGGATCGCTAGGGAATACTGGGGGAAAGTGTTTTCTCGGGTTTGGAAAAGGGGTCAACACCGATTCGATTGTTGTGCCGTTGAAGGCAAACCCAAAACGCATTATCGTGGCTCATCGTCTGCTCGAATCCAAAATCATTGAGGGCGATTCTGTCGGACGTTTAGTCGCACGCTATGTCTTTCGCTATACGAACGGTGAAGAGAACTGTGTGCCGATTCGTGAACGCTTCGAAATCGCCGTTGTCCCGCCGGGATGGGGACAGTTTCCCTTTCTGGCATGGCCGGATCAAAAGGATGGATTACAGCCTCGCAACAGAGGGCATTGGGGCGAAGCGGGTTATCGACAGACCGAGGCAACCCAGGCGTGGCCCAACGACTATTACCTCTGGGTTTGGGAAAACCCCAAGCCGTCGGAAGCAATCGAGTCCATCCACCTCGTCCCGGAAGGACCGAAATTTATCCTCGCTGCTATCACATTGGGTCACCTCGATGAGGATGTAATTCCTCGGACAGCGACCCGCGAAGTCAAAATCACCCTGCCGCAGGCGGAAGATTCCGAAAAGCCTTTCCGTATGGAAGTCGGGGTTGATCGCGGCGTAGCAACCTATCCCTATCCGTTGCCGGAGAAACCGGCGGATCGATTTCTCCGTGACGACCTCAAAGGGTGGGGCGAAGCACAAAATAACAAGAGCAGCCCCGCGTATGTTGAAGTGTCGGCAACCCCATCAGCAACGGTTACAGTCTCTAATCACGGTGAAACCTTAGGTAAAGTAAAATGGGGTGAACTAGAGAAAGGCAGTTGCGTCGAACCAAACTCGCGCCTGCAGGTGGAAATTATCGACACAGGCAGGAACTGGGTTCATACAACGGTAGTCGACGATCAGACGGACAAACCTGTGCCCTGCCGCGTTCACTTCCGCTCCATACAAGGTGTGCCTTACGCGCCGCACGGACACCACGCACACGTCAACTCAAATATGGATACATGGCATATTGACGTTGGAGGTGATGTTCGGCTTGGACAGATTAGCTATGCCTATATTGACGGCGCCTGTCAGGGCTGGTTGCCGCGCGGCGAAGTCCTCGTTGACGTTGCACGGGGCTATGAATACGAACCGCTACGGACTAAGGTCGAGGTTAAACCGGGACAGCGCGAATTGACGCTGCGTCTGAAGCGTTGGTGCAACATGAATGCCGAACGCTATTTCAGCGGTGATACACACGTCCACTTCCTCTCGACGCAAGGGGCACATACAGAGGCGCAGGGTGAGGATCTCAATGTAGTCAACCTGTTGCTTTCGCAGTGGGGGCATCTCTTCACTAACACAGAGGAGTTCATCGGTCGTCCAAACGTTTCCGGTGATGGACGCAGCATCGTCTATGCGTCTCAGGAAAACCGTCAACACGTTCTCGGTCATCTCACGCTGCTTGGCTTGAAAAAGCAAGTTAGCCCATGGTGCTCCGATGGTCCGAGCGAAGCTAAACTGGGCGGCAATCTGGAAACCACACTCTCACACTGGGCGGATGCATGCCACGAGCAGGGCGGCACAGTTATCCTACCGCATATTCCTAACCCAAACTGTGAACCCGCAACGCTGATTGCGACGGGCCGCGTCGATGGTGTTGAATATCTGTTGGAATCAATGTACGGTCATATCGAGTATTATCGGTACCTCAACTGCGGTTATAAGCTGCCGTTGGTTGGCGGGACAGACAAGATGACTAGTAATGTACCTGTCGGCATATACCGAACCTACGTCCATATCCCCGAAGATGAGGAATTCAACTACGATAACTGGTGCAAGTATCTCTGCGCGGGGAATACCTTCCTCAGCGGTGGTCCAATTATTCGGCTAACAGTTGACGGGCAGCCGATTGGAAGCACAATTAACCTACCGGGCAACGGCGGCACGGTCGAAGTTGAGGCATCGGCGGAATCAATTTTCCCTCTCCACACGCTACAAATTGTTCAACAAGGCACGGTAGTTGCCTCGACTGACGAACAAAAGGGTGCGCGGGCGTTACGCCTCAGAACCTCCTTGGCAATCAACAAACACACATGGATTGCGGCTCGCTGTGGCGGTCCCGGTTATACGCAAGCCGTTCCTCATCACGATGGCTGGGGACGAGGCATCATCGCGCATACATCCCCGATTTACATTGCCGTTGGCGGCGAATGGTGGATGTTCGATATCAAATCTGCAAATTATATGCTGACACTCATCGAAGGCGGATTATCGTATATCCGCAGAACAGCGCACCATCATCGACCGGGCAGCGTTACCCACCATCACGGTGAGGACGACCATCTCGCTTTCCTCGAACGTCCATTCCTCGAAGCTAAAGAAGCGATTCACCGACGGATGCACCAGATGGGGATGCCGCACTAGGTATTAGGATAAGCCCCAATGCCTGAGTCCGAATGCGCGTCTTACTAACCGCACGGATAGAAAACACCGGTAATGAAGTTGTATCCCTCCCACCGTGAAGGTTTTATGGTTGTGCGCGCGCGCCATAAAACCTCCATCCTCATTTTCCTTGACATTAGCTACAACATCGCATATAATTTAGTCTTGTCTAAATAATTTGTAGAGGCATGCCTAACAGTTTTTTTAGAGCGCACAGCGAATCGAACCGATACAGTGCTTGCCTACATGAGTGTCGATTCACAAGGCGCATCCTTTTAATCTTGATAGAGAGTGAAACTAGTATCATGCGTATCCTTGCATCTCTACTGATTATTATCTCAATAGTGTTTTTGCCAGCTTGTGGACAACAGGATAAAAAGAAAAAACAAGGCCATGCCAAAGGGCAGATTGATATTGTCGCAACAATTGGCATGATCGCCGACATCGCGCAAAATGTCGGTCGCGATTTCGTCAATGTGACTGCTCTCATGGGGCCTGGCATAGATCCGCACCTATACAAAGCGAGTGCGGGAGATGTTTCCCGCCTGTCAAACGCGGACATTATTTTCTATAACGGCTTGCATCTTGAGGCTAAAATGTCGGAGGTGTTAGAACAGATGTCGGGACGAGCTAAAACGGTTGCTGTTACGGATAGTATTAATCGGTCAGCGCTAGTCACACCTCCTGAGTTTAAGGGTGCCTATGACCCCCACGTCTGGTTTGATGTTACACTTTGGAAGAAGGCAGTCGAGGTGGTGCGCGATACACTCGTTGAAGTAGACGCCAATAACGCTGAAGATTACCGGCGAAACTCGGACGATTATCTCGCTAAACTAGATGAACTTCACCAATACGTACAGATACAAGCAGCGCGTTTGGCGCCCATTCAACGAGTACTGGTTACTGCTCATGACGCTTTCAACTACTTTGGCCAGGCTTACGGCTTCGAGGTGCGCGGACTTCAAGGAATCAGCACAGCCGCGGAAGCGGGTGTAGCAGATATACAAGAATTGGCTAATTTTATAGCTCAAGCCCGCATCCCAGCGATGTTTGTTGAAACGTCAGTGTCGCCGCGTAACATTGAGGCTGTACAGGCGGCGGTCAAATCGAGGGGATTCGACGTAAAAATTGGCGGTCAACTCTTCTCCGATGCCATGGGTGACGCAGGCACGCTAGAGGGTACGTACATCGGTATGATTCGTCACAATATTGATACAATTGTGCAATCCCTAATGCCAATTGAATAGAATGTGACAACAACGATTTCTGAGTTCCTGTTCCGTAACCTTGGACATCTTCGTAGGGGGAAAAATGGCAAATTATTCTGGTTCTCTAGCGATCGAGGTGGAAGATGTTACGGTGGCTTATCGTGAAACACCGGTGCTTTGGGATGTCGATTTGAACGTCCCAACCGGGGTTCTGATGGCGATTGTCGGCCCCAACGGGGCGGGGAAAACAACGCTAATTAAAGTTATATTGAGGCTAGTTCATCCAGCAGCCGGGCGAGTCTCGATTTATGGACAATCTTACGCCGCGCAGCGCCGTCTAGTCGGTTATGTACCACAACGAGGCAGCGTGGATTGGGATTTTCCCACAAGTGTGTTGGATGTTGTAATGATGGGGCGATATGGTGCACTTGGTTGGATACGTCGGCCGAGATCCAAAGAACGAACACTAGCCTTGGAAGCGCTTGAAAAAGTTGGTATGGAAGCGTTTGCAGCGCGACAGATAAGCCAGCTTTCCGGCGGGCAACAGCAGCGGGTTTTTCTCGCGCGTGCGCTTGTTCAAGATGCGCAGATTTATTTTATGGACGAACCGTTTCAGGGGGTGGACGCAACGACTGAACGCGCAATTGTCTCGTTGTTGCAAGAGCTACGCGCAGCGGGCAAAACCTTGGTTGTCGTCCACCACGACTTACAAACCGTTATAGACTACTTTGACTGGGTCACGCTCCTTAATGTACGACGCATTGCCAGCGGTCCAGTCAAAGAGGTGTTCACTGAAAAGAATCTACGGCTTACCTACGGTGGACGTGTAGCGTTTCTCAATCGAAATATGCATGAGCATGACGAGACACAAACTGTGATCGACCGACCGGATAGGGAGGGCGATAGTCCTAACAGACAGATGCGTGACTGAGGGAGGTCGGAAATGCTCATTCTGGAACTAGGTAGAGACTTAATCTTTGATTATACCGTACGCACAGTGGCATTAGGTTCGGCGACGCTCGGTGTTGTAAGTGGTGCACTTGGCTCCTATGCGGTGCTACGGAAACAGAGCTTGTTGGGGGATGCAATTTCGCACGCAGCTTTGCCCGGCGTAGCGCTGGCATTCCTTCTGACACAGAAAAAAACTCCCCTCGTGCTTGTAATCGGCGCGGCTATAGCGGGATGGGTTGGAACACTTCTTGTGATGAGCATTGTCAATAATACCCGAATCAAAGAGGACACTGCGCTCGGCTTGGTGTTATCGGTTTTCTTTGGTTCAGGTTTGGTCTTGCTTACCTTCATTCAGAAGATGCCGACTGCGAAGCAATCTGGATTGGATACATTCCTGTTTGGACATGCCGCTGCTCTCATGGAGCGTGATGTGATAACGATGGCTTCTCTCGGTGGAATCATTCTCATCGTCATGCAACTCTTATGGAAGGAGTTTAAGTTGCTGTGCTTCGACTCAAGTTTCGGTGCAAGTCTCGGGTTCCCGATGCGAATCCTTGATGTTCTGTTGATTACGCTCCTCGTCGTAGCGATTGTATTAGGACTACAAACGGTCGGCGTGGTGTTGATGAGCGCTATGATTGTTGCTCCTGCCGCCGCAGCGCGGCAATGGACAGATCGACTCGGTGCAATGGTCGCACTCTCAGCCCTATTTGGTGCGATTGCAGGTGTAAGTGGAGCGCTCATCAGCAGCAGTATGGTTCATATGCCGACAGGCCCCACTATCGTGCTATGCATCAGTGCAATCGTGGTTGTGTCAATTGCCATCGCACCCAACCGGGGGCTCGTGTGGAATTGGATACGCAGTCAACGTGAACGCCGAAAACTACAGATTGAAGTTGTGTTGAACGATCTCTATGCACTTGCCTCACAGCATACAGACCTCCAACATAGCCATTCGGCTGCTGTATTAGGGACGATGAGTGTGGGCCACAGCAACGTTCGAATCAGTCTCAAGGAGCTAGCTTCACGGGGATGGGTTGAAAACGTTAGTTCAGATGGATGGGCGTTAACACCTGAGGGAATTGTTCAAGCACAACAGATTGCCCATCGGGGGAGGTGAGCGTGTCAAGATGTCACTCGAAGGACTACAGATTCAACTAATTGCGGCTGTCGTTGCGGTGGCGTGTGCCTTGCCGGGTGTGTTTCTGGTATTGCGCCGTATGGCGATGATGAGCGATGCTATCAGCCACTCTATCCTCTTGGGGATTGTTCTTGCTTTCTTCATTACTGAAAATCTTTCATCACCGCTCTTAATCGTTGCGGGGGCGGCTACTGGAGTGCTAACCGTAAGTTTGGTAGAGTTGCTTAATCGTACGAGACTGGTACATGAAGATGCTGCTATCGGCATCACATTCCCCGCCTTGTTCAGTATTGGAGTAATCCTCATTGCTCGCTATGCAGATGGTGTGCACCTTGACACGGACGCTGTGCTATTAGGCGAACTCGCTTTAGCACCGTTTTACCGCTTCAAGCTCTTTGGACAGGATATGGGACCTCGTGCGCTTTGGGACATGGTTACAATCCTTATCATCAACATTGCTTTTATCAATGTTTTTTATAAGGAACTGAAGTTGGCGACTTTTGATGCGGGGCTCGCTGCAACGCTCGGTTTCTCACCTGGACTCCTGCACTATGGTTTAATGACACTGGTTTCAATCACTGCCGTTGGAGCATTCGACGCTGTCGGTTCAATTCTGGTTGTTGCGTTGATGATTGCGCCGCCTGCGACGGCTTACTTGCTCACTAATCAGCTATCCCGTATGATTTGGCTTAGCGGAATAATTGGTGTTGCCGGCGCAATATCTGGGTATTGGTTTGCACACTATTTAGATGCTTCAATCGCCGGCTCTATGGCAATGATGACAGGTGGTTTCTTTTGTTTGGCGTTCCTGTTTGCACCGCATCGCGGCATCATCGCCATCGCCCGCCGCCGGGTTAGCCAACGGTGGGAATTTGCGCAGACGATGCTTGCGATACACCTATTCAGTCACGAAGGCTTGCCCGATGCAGAAAGGGAAGCGCACGTTAATCACCTCAGCAGCCATCTCCACTGGGAACCAGATTTTGCCCGGCAGGTGGTCAGAAACGCCGAACGTCGTGGATTTGTACACAATCAAGACGGTCGGTTGGATTTGACCGAGCAGGGACGCGAGATGGCGCAGCTAGTGCTTGTGGAGTAGGCAGATTGAGATGATTTGAGAGGTAGATCTTTTCGTAATTTGCCTTGGCGGCGGCCTAATGTCATCTCACACTCCAGTGAGAAGTTCAATTGTATTATTTTCAGTCGGTTACCGAAATTACTTCGCTGGGTATAAGGCGAAGACTCTCGGAACGGGGATGGGTTGAATCCGTCAACGGTCAACACACCCCGGCAAGTTGTTATCAGCAACATTGTAAAAAAAAGAGGCGTAAACGCAGGTCTAAACGTTTAACCATAACTAAGGAGGTTATTCAAATGGATAACGAAAATCAAGGCAATGGTCTTGTTACATTTTTTGCGTTCGTTCTGGGATGCTTAGTAGGCTCAACTCTCGGTTTACTCTTTGCGCCCTTGGCTGGCAGAGAGACACGAGAGCGAATTCGTGATGTTTCTACGGATGTCAAAAAGAAAACCATTGACACCGCCCATACGGCAAGGGCGGCAACAACCGAAATCGCAACTGACTTGGTCAGTACAGGAAAGGCGCGAGTAAACGACGCGACGGAGAGCGTGAAGTCAGCTGTCGAGGCTGGGAAAACTGCTTTTGTCGAAAAGACGTCGGAACTGAAAAATACCCTCTCTCGTGACAAGAATGAGGAGGAATCCAATGCCACCAAGAAGAAGTCTAGTTAATATCCACACATTGCACAAAGGTAGATAGGTTTGAGATTTATCTCCATTCAGTTTACAATCTGTCGCACGCAGATTTTTACCATTGAGTATTAGTTTGGGTAAGTGTTCCCTAATACTATGGCACAAATGTCAACACACCCTAGTTTAAAGATTGAATTTGTGCCATAATTTTACTTGATTGCGGTTTAAACTACCATTGGCACTTTATTGATTGCCAATACACTTAAAAAGGAGATTTGTCATGTTGAAGACACGTGTTTGTGTCCTCTTGGGAGTATTTCTCGTGTTATTTGGAGAGGTTATCCTTGTTGTGAACAATGTATCTGCGCAAGAAGTATCTGTTACCGACTATGAAGTACCAGTTAGTGCTGCCGACCGTCTCTTGATTGATTTTTCGATGAACCATGCAACAACAGGCTCCACTGCGACAAATAGCAAAGGAAACATCGGCGGTATTTACAAAAGGTTCTATGATTCCTTGCCATTTGGGTATTCCATTGATGTTATTGGGTCTGGCTTGGTGGACAAAACATAGAGACGGATGATTATGAAACAAATTATCAAATAAACGGAGATGCCGGTATCAAGAAGTATCTGGCGGAAAATAATGAGTTGCTTAAAGATACCTTCGGTTCCCTCCGTGCCAGTTCAGACATGCACAGGCACTACGATCAACCGGCGTCCGCTGTGATTGTTGGCATGGGATATGGGCGATTTATTGAGGCGACATCGCTGGCAAAAGCCGTTCGTATTGAAGCATTTCTCATTCAAGAGGGAGAACTTAGCGGACATCTGCCGAAAACAGCGATTCTTGGGTTTAGCAAAATTATCAATCGTGAAAACGAATATGAAGACAAATATGGCGAGATTTACAAAAAAGAGTGGTATAAAGACATGGAAACGGTTATGCGTGAGTCGGGTCGGCTCAATGAAGGTGGACTCAGTGCTATCGGGGTTCTTCGCATTGAGGAGATTCTTGAACGTGAGGATATCGCAGATCGGTTTTACGGCTGGGACGCGACCATCGGTTCCAAATTCGATATCACCACACCCTATACAAACCAGGACCGTCCAGTCGCGAATCTCGATGTGAGTGCAAGTTATGCACGTCCAATAGCCTGGCAATGGCAAATCAGTGAGCGCGTTTCAGTCAACACGCCTTTTGATAACTTTGGAACGGCTTACGCGTTGTCATTATCAAGCGATATTTCCTATGAGTTGTCCAACCGTATTGACCTGCGGCTTCGACATCTACTGCGGTTGGATAAACCCGGAGTAGGTGATGTTGAGAATAGCCATTCATTCGGAATCTCGTTCATCTATTACATCGAGAATAATATCAACCTAGTGGCAACGGAACAAATCGAAAAGGTGCCTGACGAAGACATCACCTCCAACTTTACCGTTGTACTCAACTACCGCGTCTTCTAAATGAACGATACGTGAATACTAGGGGAGTTACGGCAGAGTTTGTGAACTGTAAGGCGTCTTCTTACCCTTCACAAACGCACTCCATACTGATTTGTTGGCTTCTATCATCAAAATTGGAATAATTTAACGCAAGTAGCTTGGACGAGTTCAAATTTTGCTGTTGCCAATCCAGCATAAACCGAGACGGTTGGCTGAAATTGCTTCAGTGGGTATAAGGCGAAGGCTCTCGGAACGGAGATGAGTCGAATCCGTCAATGGTCAACGCACCCTAGGGATGAAGTAAGACATAACACCCCATTATATAACCAATGGTGTCAGTTTTATGCAGAGGTCATGAGTCGGTTTTCTGAATTGTTCCGTTAATAGGGTAACAAACCATCTCGATTAACGGGATGCCTCAAACTCATGACCTCTGAAGATTTTGTCACACATTTTTTCTGTTGGGTAGATGATAGGTGCACACAACAAAACAACAACCACAGATATACTCACGCCGAAAACATTATGAAACGCTGAGAACTTCTCTTTTGAATTGACTTTTCCTTAAGATGTTGGGTAGCAAATGAAAATTTTACCTTTACCATAGTATCTAGGGTTACAATGCTAAGTCTTCATAACATTCATAGAAACTTGGTTTACACACGTCTCACTCCGACTCTCTTCCTTTCAATTTTCATCACAACTGCTCTTTTTGCTCAGACCGATCTGTTGCTCAAGATTCCAGAGACATCTGACAATCAGATCCGCCTTCTAAAAGCGCGCTTCAACATTAAACTGCGCTATCGCACGCAGAATTTTTCCATCATTGAAGCTTACCATAGCACGCTGCCCGAATTGCCTTCCGTTAAAATCCTCGATTCGATTTCTTCGGGTTTCGATTACTTCGTTGTGTTGCCAACTTCTACGCAGGACCGCTTGAAGGTTGAGAGATATGGCGAGATTCTAGACTCGCTCGACGGATTTCTTCTCCTAAAATTGCGAACTGATTTTGAGCCCGTTTTATTCGATCTGCCGGTGCACCACCGTGCTAAATTGCCCGCTGATATCGTCATACCGGAAGTGGAATTGGTGCCGTACGCACCAAGCAGCACAGGATCGCCACAGCAGCAATCCGTCATTCGAGATATGCTGGATCAGGTTGATTCTGATCGGTGGTTAAGACAGATTATCGCACTTGTTGAAAACGAAGATTTGGAACAGCCGGGGACGTTTTTCCGGAGCCGCTACTCTCTACGGGTGCGCGAAGCGATTCAACTCGACGGTAATCCCAGGCCGGATCACGCCTGTGACAATGCGGCAGATTATATTGCCGAACAGTTCCGAAGTTTTGGCTTACAAGTCGAATTTGATTTGTTCCCGCACCGTCGTCGAACAGCGCTTGGCGACCCAGTAGGAGACTACGTCATGCGGAATGTGGTCGCAACGCTACCGGGCAAGGGGCCAAATAAAGATCGCATCTATTTAATGACGGCACACTACGATAGCATCGCTTCCAGAACCCTAGGTTGGGAGCAGAGCTGGCGGACATTGCCTGCGCCGGGCGCATCGGACAATGCTTCAGGTGTCGCAGAAATACTCCAAACTGCGCGTATCCTCAGTAAAACAGATTTCGACCATACCATCAGATTTATAGCTTTTTCGGGCGAGGAGTTGTTTCTTTTTGGGAGTAGACACTATCGAGATCTGGTTAAACAGCGCGGCGATCAAATTGCGGGCGTACTGAACTTTGATTTACTTGGACATGATCCAGACGGGATTCTGGATATCCATGTGGTTGGGAACGAGCAATCACAATGGCTGGTCAACGCCTTTGGCAGGGCTGCAGAGCAATATGTCATTCCGGTTGATTTGCGCAAGAAGAACGATCCGAGCTTTATCTTCAGCGATCATTCCCCGTTTTGGGATATTGGTATCCCCGCTGTAATGGTATCGGAAGAATCTTCGCTTGATGCGCCGGAAGAATCGGTCGACTATATCCACAGCCAGGAAGACAGTCTAGCGAAACTCTCTCGACCGTTGTTGGGGGAATTAGCCATTAAATTGGCGGTGGCGACGCTTGCGGAGCTTGCCCTCCCAATCATTCAACCGGGGGATGCGGACGAAAGGCGTCCTGATATTTTCTGGGAATCCAGCGAAATTGCGCTCTCCAATCCAACGCCCGCCAAGGGGGATGAAGTCACACTGCGGGCGAACGTTAAGAACGCGGGACCTGTCGACGTAACGGAAATCAAAATTCGGTTTGTCGCCGCCTCGCCCAATGGGAACTTTGAAATTCTCTTGGAACAGTCTGTAGATCTCAACGCGGGCGAATCGAAATTAATTAGTGCGACCTTTACGCCAACCGCTTGGGGTGAATTTGCGCTTCTCGCCACGGCGAACAGCGAGGTGCAATTCCTCGAATCGGATTTCAGCAACAATCAGATAGAAACACCGCTGTCGGTTACTGATTCGGGAGTAACAGTCGAAAACGTCTTGACCTATCCGAACCCGATCGACTTTAACAAAAGCGGGGCATCTTTAAGGTTTGTGTATACACTTAGCCGCGATGCCGATATTATCATTGGCGTCTATAACGTATTCGGTGAGAAGGTTTTCGAAGAGCAGTTTTCTGCTGGAAACAAAAATGGGAGATTAGGCGTTAATGATTCCTTTAATTGGTCTGGTTTAAAGACGTTTGGTGAGAAAGTTTCTCCTGGCATCTACATCGGTAGAATATCCGCGACCGCTCCAAACGGTGCATCGGCGCAAGAAGAAACTAAGTTTGCTGTGATTTGGTAGAAGAGGGATGTTTTGACTGATGAATGGCGCTTTAAGAAATACTTGATAGAGAGGTCATTTAATGAAGCCTGCGATTAAACAGTGGATGGACGCCTGTCGTGCGAAACTGCGAGAGGGTAAATTGACAGAAGGCGATCTTCTACGTTTGGAAACACTTCTTACTGAACCGAGACAGATGGTGCTTTACTTGTATTCGAAATCAACCAACATGCGTTCACCCATCGCAAGCTGGGCGTTGTACGATCCCACGAAACCTGAAAAACCCGCCCTTCCGTCACAGGAGCTACCATACCCCTCAGTTATCGACGCGGTGCGTGATGGCTGGCGAATCGTTCAATTTCCCATCTCGAAACTCTACGAGTTTTCGGATATTGACAACGCTTATCTGGGTTATGAATTCATCTTGGAGAAATGGACGTAAGATGACTTTGGGGTGCAGAAATAGAACTTCCTTACGCCAAAGGAAAGGAGGAGATGATGATCGATGTTCAACCCACTATGGACGACAAGCGAGTGATGGATTTCGCTTCAAACGGTTATGTGGTTCTTGAGGGAATTGTTTCGGATGCTTTCAATCGCAAATGTGAAATGTTGCCCGGTGGGCAGATCGATGAATTTATTCACACGCCTGAATTCCTGAAGGAAGTCCTTATGCAGCCGGAAGCCGCCGGGGTTACTCGTTCACTTTTAGGCAAAAATTTCTTCGTGCCCATCACAGCTCATCATCACCTGTATGAAGCACCTCATTCCGGACAGTCATGGCATTCCGATGGGATTTCCGAATACGGCTATGGAGTTCACCACCTCCAATGCTATTACTATCCCAAAGAGGTTTGTCTTGAGGACGGTCCCACAATGGTGCTTCCAGGTTCCCACTATCGATTAGTCGATCGAGAAGCCCTAGCGCATTACGGCAACATTATTGGTCAGCTCTCCTTGACCGTCCCCGCGGGTACAGTTGTTATGACCCACTATGGCATCTGGCACAAGGCGGGGCCAAAGTTGAATTCGACGCGACGCGGGATGATTAAATATTCGTATTTTCGCAGCTCCCCGCCAAAACGGGACTGGGTGACAAATTCGGATGAAGTGCCGCCTTATGTCAACCAAGGACGTCATCCCTATGCGACCGAAGTGGAATGCTACCGAGACTTGATTCGATGTGAACGCACATGGGCGTGGCTGTGCGGCGTGAAACCAACAGATGATGTCTGCCGGGGCGCGAAACTATTCATGCAGGCTAGCCCTCTCGCTGAAATCAGCTATTGAGGCTACATACTGGCTGACGGAAAATTTTCTAATCCCCGATGTCCCAGATGAAGGTCATATGTTTTTAAAGGTTCAAGACTTCAGCTGATTTAGTTTCTGCTCCAACACATTCGTCAATGAATGCGCTTTCAACCTTGATGTTCATCTGACCGATTGAAAATTGACAACTTAGGGCGAACTTGAGCGTTATCGAATTGATGCCTTTTTCGCTTGGCACACAATTGCTTTCACGGTATAATGTAATAAGTCGATCTGTCTAAGCGGACAATTGAGTGGAAGAGGCTCGGTGCAACTGAGGAGTTCTCGACGTATTGGAATAGAAAGCTGTTCCCGAAATCTAAAACTAACACAATGAAGAAAGGAAAAACATCATGCGAAAATTAGCTTTTTATGCCTTTATCTTGGTTCTGATAGGGTCTTTGATTCTGCCAACGGCAAGTTTAGCCGCAGAAAACCCCTGTAATCCATGCAGCGAGGAGCAGGTCAACCCCTGTAACCCGTGTAATCCGTGCGCGGCGAACCCTTGTAACCCTTGCAATCCATGTGCGGCGAATCCGTGCGCCGCAGCAGCAAAGGTGTTCACAATTGACGATAACAGAAACACATTCACTTTTGAGTCCAAAGCGCCGTTGGAAAACATTATCGGTATGAGCAACAAAATTGCAGGGCACATTCATGTGGACCCGACTGATGTCACCAGCGACTCAATGGCGACATTTGAGTTGAATCTCGCAAGCATGTCAACAGGAATTGGGCTTCGAGATGAGCATATGCGCGAGCAGTTCCTAGAAACAGACAAGTACCCTAATGCGGTACTAACGATAGATAAGGTTACCAAGGCGTCCAGCAAGACTCTTATGGATCAAATGCCCGTAACACTGGATGCAAAAGGAACGCTAGAGCTTCACGGCGTAAAGAAAAAGGTGCACCTCGAAGGTATCACCCTGACCTTACTCAAGGAAAATGAAAACACCAAGATGAGGATGCCCGGCGACCTCATACACATCGACGGCGTTCTTGTATTGAAGCTCTCCGATTACAATATCAAGAGGCCTAAGTTAGTTGTTCTCAAGTTGGACGACAACATCAAAGTCAGTGTGGATCTGTATGGCACGACTGCCAAGATGATGACTGAAAACCCGTGCAATCCTTGTAATCCGTGCGCGGCAAATCCTTGTAACCCGTGCAATCCTTGTAATCCATGTGCGGCAAATCCATGCAACCCGTGTAACCCCTGCAATCCCTGTGCGGCGAATCCTTGTAACCCGTGCAATCCTTGTAATCCATGTGCGGCGAATCCATGCAACCCGTGCAACCCGTGTAGCAAATAGATAGCAGACTGCAAACGTAAAAAGCGCTAATCTTCTACGTTTCATACTGTGTTGTGTTTTGGTAACCGTTCAGCACTAATCGGCGTAAGTCCTAACTGACCGATATTAGCCCTAAGAACGGTTGCCTATTTTTTTGCTCTTTGGGCTTGGAGATGAGGCGGGATCTCCTGTGCCACTCAAACTCATTGATGTGGGAAAGGGTGCTTTTATAGACAGCACGAAGCACATAAAGGCAAGTAAGTGGAAACGGAAAATATCTGGTACTTAAAGCATATTAACATCTTTAACGGCATGACCGACGTAGACTTAGGCGGTTTGAATCGAGTTACGTGTATGGAGAGCTACAATCGCCACGATCAGGTCGGCAGTCAGGACGATTCAGGGGATGTTGTCTATTTGCTCAAGGAGGGACGGGTCAAAATCTACAAGCCTTTGCCAGAAGGAAAAGAATCTACACTGGCGGTTCTTGAACCAGGGGAGATCTTTGGGGAGATGGCGTTATCTGATGAGGGTCCGGGCGATACAATCGCAGAGACATTAGATGACACGCTACTCTGTGTCATACGCCGTCGAGAATTTAAAATTCTGCTTCGCAAAAAGCCGGAGCTAACAATGCGTACCACCAAACTCATTAGGTTACGAAGGCGAGCAATCGAAAACCCGATCGAAAATTTGGTGTTTCGCAGTGTGTCTTCCCGACTGGCTCTGCTGTTGATTTCATTAACAGAAAGACACGGAGACCGCGATAGCCGGGGAATCGTCCTGCACGTAAAATTTTCACAACAGAAACTGGCGTATTTAATTGCAACTGCGCGTGAGACAACGAGCGCCCTTCTCAATGAATTTGAACGTCTTGGGTTAATCGATATTCGGCATCGGCGAATCACGATTTTGGATCAGTGGGCATTGAAAAAGATTGCAGTTGCAAGAATGAAGGAACTATCGATTCAAGAAGATAGTGAAGAAACAGATGATTTTACCGGACTATGAGTCCTCCAATTAGCCCTGCTGTCCAAGAACTATTCGGGCAGATCCGCTTATGCTAAGATTTCCCATGAAGAGGAATTGTGTGGGAGCACAGCGTAAGGTAAGTTAATCGGCTCAGACAGTTTAGGTACAATGGGTGACGAACTTTACGTACCCCTTTCCTGCAACATCACAACGACGAGGTTTCCACACACCAAGGAAGCGTCGAATGGTCAGTACCGCAATTATCGGATACGGTTTCGCCGGTCGAGGTTTTCACGCTTACCTCATCGGTTTGGCAAACGGGTTGAACCTCTATGCTGTTGCTTCGCGGAGTGCTGAACGACGCCAATCCGCGGCTCAAGACCACGTGAAGATTTATGAAACTATCGATCAGGTCCTTGCAGATGATGCGGTAGATCTCGTTGTTCTTGCAACCCCCCATAACACACATGCCGCACTTGCGATTCAGGCAATGGACGCTGGTAAGCACGTGGTCACGGACAAGATTATGTGCATGAATGCCGCAGAAGCTGATGCGATGATCGAAGCGAGTCGGCGAAACAACGTCCTGTTGAGCGTTTTTCACAATCGCCGTTGGGATTGGGACTACCTGACGGTCAAAAAAATTATAGCGGATGGCTTGCTTGGAAAGCCCTACCTATTTCAGGTCAGCATCATGAAGTATGACGCGCCGTGGGGTTGGCGTGGTGTGAAGAAACAGAGTGGAGGGATTCTGTTTGATTGGCCTGCTCACATAGTGGATCAGGCTCTGCAACTGGTCCGCGCACCTGTGAAGACCGTTTTCTGCGATATTCATTACGACTCACGGTGGGATACGGACATCGGCAACTACGCCAATCTCCTCATGAAGTTTGAAAATGGTGTCCGCTATCAAATAGAGATAAGCAACTTGGCGAAGGTCGAGAAGCCTCACTGGTACATCCTCGGCGATCAGGGCGGATTGATGAAGTACGGTTCAGATCCGCAACAGGCGTCAATGCTGGCGGGAAATATCGACGCTGCAGAGGAGGATGCTGCCAACTATGCAAAAGTCTGGACCGAGGCTACCGGCAAACATCGAGAGATGGCGATTGAGAGTGTAAGAGGCTCCTGGAAGTCGTATTATCAAAACATCTCGGATGTTTTGAACAAGGGGGTTGAACTAATCGTTAAACCGGAGGAGGTCAAACGCACAATGGTTATTTATGACGCGGCGATGCGCTCCGCGGAAACGGGTGAAGCTGTGCAGTATGCAGATCAACTATCCCCCAAAAAGGAAGATTTAAGTCGAACTCCCTTAGGCAACAGCTATTGTAGCGAGTGATGCCAACGGTTGTACAAACAACGACAACGTGCGATTTTTGTAAAAACTGTAGAATTTCTTGAGGAGGGGGTTAGACAGTTGGGCGCTGATTGGCATGCACAAGTACATCATTTTGAAGCGGGTGTTGATTTTTTTAATGCGGCAACTTGTCTTCAAGAAACTTATTTCGAGAATAATCTATTTTCAAGTGACGAGTTCAACGGTTAATCGAGGTTCTCGATTTCTTTGGCAACATCTAGCCCGACTTCACTCAAAGTGAACAGTTTGTTTTCCGACCGGCCATCCGGTACCACTTCCAGCTCCTCTTGGAACGTCTCAAATACGAGAAACAATCGCTCTAAACACGAATCGCACGAGGAGTCGTCCTTCACCATAGGTGCTTGCATCCCGATAGGCTGATGGGTTGCAGGTACGGGGGTTTGCTGATCAAAACGCGGGGAATCGACAGTCGCGGAAGTTGAATTTGGCATAGAAGATCGATCCATTTTATATGCAGAAAAGCAGAGCAGAATTGTGCAGACACAAAGTGACGATAACGTGACCCAATACGCCTTCATCTAGGGTCCTCCTCTTTGCTAAAGTCCTGCTCCACCGGCTCCGCGCCCTCCGGATCATCTTTACGTACGTCGTTGAGGTCCTTTTCCTCCGGCGCGGACCGCGCGCGCTCAATATCTTCCACCGAAAACTGTTCTCTTAACGCGGGTGCAAGTTCCGCGTCGGCGGGGAGGGAGGGAGCAACCGGTGACACATTGGATATGACCTTTTCAGTTTCAACCAACGGTGTAGTTCTCTCACGACGGGCTTCGGTGTTAGAGATTGTGGATTCTTCCCACGCTTCTGTCGGTTCAGATTCCGTTACAAAATCCGTAGGTTCGTTTTCAGTGGAGGGGGAAGGGTTTGTGACATTACGCAATTCGGAAGTAGGGGAAACGTCGAATGCCTCTCCTGACTCGACGTGTCTTCTCACCAAATTAATCCATTCACGGTATGCTTCTGGGTCCTCATTGAAACGCAACATCATCCATTCCGCATTTTCACGATTCGTCGCAAATACCATCACGCCATTGAGTCCCCCGTCGATCGCTACAGCGAAACGCTCTGCCATCTCATCGTCCTCTTCCTCTGGTGCTTGATTGGGATTTTTCGCTTTGTACTCCGCTTCAAGGCTTCGTTGATGTTGAGCAATAATATCAGCAACATCTATCTCTCCTGCTTCTGTCAAGCCGTGTGCAACAAGGAGTTGAAGCATATCGTCGAGCGTCTTTGGATTTTGTCGCTCCAATTGTTCTTGAAAAGACTCGGATTCCACGATCTTCATTAGTTTTTGGACAGTTGGGTCTTTAGCTTGATCGGGAGTAATGAATTGAGTCATCAAATTAACCGCTTTTTTCACGGAGGGGGAAGCAGATGTTGAGGCTTTCCTCTTTGACCCCCTGTTAAGAATTGACGATTTATCCACGGTCATCCGCTGCACACCCGATTCTTTTCCTACGGTATGTGATTTATCGCTGCTGATCTCCAGGTACTCCAGGTAAAAGAGAGGTCCAAAAGTAATTAGACTAGCGCCAATAGGGATGTAAGTCTGCCATATTGGAGTTGACCACTTAGACCCCGCATTTTTTTGTAAATGCAAGAAGTGCGCAAATATAAAAAAAATACCGATTAATATCAAAATGATGCTGATATAAATATCCCCGGTTATCAGCATATATAACGAACCACAAAAAATCATCACGGCTACTACAATCACGTAACGGTTTTCATTTCCTGGAAATTTCCGGATTGCATTCAGATAAACTGTAAGTAGCGTCAGGCCAATGCCGATTAATCCCATCATTAAAGCACTCTGAATCCATCCTTCTATCCAACAAGATAATGAAAAGCCAAAAACTACAGCCGCTGGTAAATATTGTAGGATCACTGTAAGTTTTTTTCCAACATTAAGGATTGTCATGGAAGTTCCTCCTGTGCTTTTGGGTAAGCAGATATATCAAGAAACAGCCTCGTGTTCCCTTTGCTGTGCTTCTTCACAATCCCTTAAGGCACGTTGCTTGCGATCCACATCACGTTTTGCGAGAGCAACAAGACCAATTGCCGCTGCGCAAGCGATGCCTCCCGGGATTGTCACAACCTGCGGCGGCTTACATAGACCTTAACATCATATATGATATTCCCTCATCAATGCAAGGCAAATCTCTCGTGACAGGTCTCGGCACACAAGATAGTTTGAATAACCCGGTCGAAGAGGAGACGCTTATTTCAGAGCGACTTAAGGGGTTGGGATATATGTCATAGAATATGCTTCCCATCTCATCCAACACTTGCTAGCCTAAGTGCCTCGTTTTTTTAATCGTCCTCCACAACCTTATTCTATCACTCTTCCCAAAAAATAGACATGTCATTAAGGTTGACCTCCGACTAGGCATTGCTCAGTTTTTGGACAACCCTGTTCACTTATTGGACAGTTTTTCAAGCAATGTTCCTCATCCCTCCTTATTTTAAAGCATTTCAAACTGGCATAATACTTGCTAGTCAAGATAGGTAACGGTACAGTAAATTCGAACGTATACGGCTCGCCTTCTAGATATGTAGGTCGCACAATACTGACTTGGATTTGCTTACTGACTGTCGTCGGATTTCAGTAGTAGGGTCATGTGGCGCGGAACCGGTTAGACGAAAGCGGCGAATCTTGCGGATGACAATCCTAAATCTTAACATAAAGTAATGGAGGTTGTACAAATGACATCGCAAAATCGATACATACAAGCAATCATTGTATTGGGACTTATCCTTTTCATCAGCCAATCCTTCCATAGCACCGGTTATGCTGCCGATGCTTCAGAGTACCAGGAGCTGAACCAGCAGGTGTTGGAAGCAGTTGATCGGGGACTCAATTGGCTGAAACTACAGCAAAGCCCAGACGGGCTCTTTCATGATCACCCCGGGTTAACCGCGCTGGCAATATCAGCGTTCCTACGACACCCAGAAAACAGGTATAAGGAAGCTGACCACCCCTTCATTCAAAAATCGATCAAGGCTTTACTCAAATTACAGCAACCAAATGGCGGGATTTATGATGTAGATAAACAGCCCGCGCTACCGAACTACAACACCTCTATCGCGTTGCTAGCGCTATCAGATGCGAACAATCCCAAATACAATGACGTAATTGAAAAAGCGCAGAAGTTCATCAAGGGGCTTCAAGTTCAGGATACGGAAAGTGTGTATTATGGTGGTATCGGTTATGGGAGCCGCGAGACTGTCCACGATCTCTCCAATTTGAACTTTGCGCTCCAGTCCCTAAAAGAGAGCGGTGTTGAAGATCAGGCTGTATGGAACAAAGCGATCAAGTTTCTCGAAAGGTGTCAAAATAACAGTGAAACCAACGACCAGAATTGGGCTGGAAACGACGGCGGTTTTATCTACGCTCCTGATGGAGAGAGTAAAGCTGGGAGTAAAAAATCTTATGCGAGCATGACGTACGCGGGGTTGTTGAGTTTTATCTATGCCAACGTTGAAAAAAACGATCCGCGTGTGCAGTCTGCAATCAATTGGATAAAGAAGAACTTCACAGTTGAAGAAAACTATGGTATGGGTAAACAGGGACTTTACTATAATTACCATACAATGGCAAAAGCGCTCAAGATCTACGATGAAGCTGTTATCGTAGATGCTAAAGGTATCTCTCACGATTGGTATAGAGAGCTCGCCGAAAAGCTTATCTCTGAGCAGGTGGTTATAGAGACGGATTCTCCCGACCAGCAGGGATATTGGCAGAACACGGAAGCCCGATGGTGGGAACGCGATCCAGTTCTGGTGACCTCGTATTCGGTATTAGCCCTCGCAACAGCCCACCAATCAGCGTCAAAATCATAGCCGGATCATCTATTGATTCCACTAACAAAGCCCAAGCACTGCGCTTGGGCTTTTTTTATGTCGGCGTGGTGCTGTTTGTCGCCTAGGGGTTGTTAACTCTGAAAACCCCCTGCTTATTCCACGGCTCCGTTAATTTCCAGACAGACAGGTCAAAGCACAAATGATCATTCCGGTAGATTAGGCTGAACCCCGTCACATAGTCGTGCATACCATCTTATGAAATAAACTCCCCGACGCAATGACAAGGTCACGGATATCCGTGACCTACTTTATTTTAACGCTTGCTCTCTCTTTGTGGGAATGCTATAATACGCGCGGTAAATTCAATCTTTTAAGTGTGAGGTGGCAAACGTGTTATCTCGACGCCAGTTTTTCCAATCGTCAGGCTGGGCGATTTTTACTGCTGCTGTAGGTTTTGCCTTCGGTCCCGGATTAGTTAGATATTTATATCCGCGCGTCCTTTTCGAGCCTTCGTCTGTTTTTAAGGCGGGATTTCCCGCTGAATATCCTCCTGGAACAGTGAGCGAAAGGTGGAAAATAACTCCATATGGGGTTTGGATTGCTAGAAAAGAAGATGGCGAGTTTTATGCGTTGTTAGCAATTTGCACTCATCTTGGCTGTACGCCGCGATGGTTCGGGTCAGAGAATAAGTTTAAATGCCCCTGTCATGGGAGTGGTTTTGATCGGGAAGGTATCAACTATGAGGGACCAGCTCCGCGTCCACTAGAACGTGTGAAGATTACTTTAGCGGAGGATGGGCAACTGCTCATTGACAAGTCCATCAAATTCCTATATGAGAAGGGCCAGTGGGGTAATCCAGAGGCTTCTCTAAAAGCTTAGTTGAGTTTGTTGAACCAAAGAGATTATTTCTGATTTCTGATTAAAGAAAGGGTTATCCAGTTTCGCCTAGCAGGACTGTGGTGAAATCCTGTTCAGGTAGTTGCTGCTAATTTCTTATGGAAGAAAGACGTAACGGACTCAAGGAAAAGATAACAAATTCCCAGATTTGGCGTTCCATGTTTCGCCACGGCTACGAAAAGACTGGGAGGCGATATACCCTCCAAATTCTCCAGAATGTATGGCTACATTTGCATCCACCTCGTGTGCCGCGGCATGCAATCAACTTTCGATTTACATGGTGCATGGGCGGAATTACTTTTTTGATGTTCCTTGTCACCGCGGTGACAGGTGTATTACTCATGTTCTACTATCGGCCCACAGGTGAATATGCATATCGAGACCTCCAGTATCTAGAATTCGATATCCCATTCGGGATGCTGCTTCGGAATATGCACCGCTGGGCGGCACACGGGATGGTCATCGCCGTGATGCTTCACATGTTCCGCGTTTTCCTAACGGGGTCTTACAAAAAACCTCGTGAATTTAATTGGGCGGTTGGCGTTATCCTGCTGGTTGTCACGCTCTTTCTCAGCTTTACCGGTTATTTGCTGCCTTGGGATCAGCTTGCATTATGGGCGGTAACAGTGGGCACGAATATGGCGCGCGCCACACCAGTCTTGGGACACGAGGGACCATTTGTTCCGCAAGCTATCACGCAGTCCAATGATGTCAGATTTGCGCTCCTCGGTGGGACGATTGTAGGTCCTTCGACGTTGTTGCGGTTTTATATTCTACACTGTGTGGCTGTCCCGATTTTAGCCAGTGTGCTGATGGCTTTGCACTTTTGGCGTGTCCGCAAAGATGGCGGTATTTCCGGTCCTCTGTAAGAACCCAATTGTCTCAATCCGGTCGTAATGTAGAAAGGTAAAGGCTATGGAACATTTCCTTGTGCTTGTTAGTAAGCCTGATAACGTTCCAATTATTGCGATTATATTCCTCCTGCCATTTTTTACATGGCTTGCATTTAGCCAGGGACGTAGAAATGACAGAGCCGGAACACCCGCTGAAGCGGCGCTTAAAGATAAAGTCTACGTGTGGCCCTACCTTTGTCGAACTGAATTCATCTGCGCAATTATTGTGATGTTGATTCTCGGTGTATGGTCGATTACGCTGGACGCGCCGCTGGAGGAGAAGAGCGATCCGGCAAAGACCCCAAATCCTTCCAAAGCTCCCTGGTATTTTCTGGCACTACAAGAAATGTTAGTGTATTACGATCCATGGATTGCGGGGGTGGTCCTGCCAGGATTGATTATTGCTGGCCTAATCGCTATTCCATATATAGATATCAACCCCAAAGGAAAGGGATACTATACGCTCAAGGAAAGGCCCTTTGCGATTACTACCTTCTGTTTCGGATTTTTTATGCTGTGGATTGCCATGATGGTTGTCGGTACTTTCTTGAGGGGGCCCGGCTGGAACATTTTCGCACCGTGGGCAGAGTGGGACCCGCACAAAGTTGTGCCGCTAACCAACGTTAACTTGTCCTATAAAATTGGCATCCGAGGTGAGCGAACGGCTAATATCTTCGGATTCATTGTTGTCGCGGGCTACTTTTCACTAGGTCCGCTCCTTTACTTCTGGAAGAGCAAAACGAGTCGATTCATACAGGAACTCGGATTGATACGGTATATTGTTGTCTCGTTCTTGTTTCTGACCATGATGGCATTACCGATTAAAATGATTCTCCGCTGGGTTTGGAATATAAAATATATCTGGGTTTCTCCATGGTTCAATATCTAGAATCGGGCTCCGGATCCTAGGTGCTAGAAATCATATTAATTGGATAATGTTTGTACCCTGCGCCTAATATTGAATTAGGATAAGGAGGTCAACTGGTTCGTGAGACGCAAAAAAGAATTCCCTGTCGAAGAAAAATCGTATGCAGCTTTATTTTTTATCCTTTCCGCTCTATTAGCGTTTGTGACTCTATGGGGGTTCTGGAATGAGGCGATTACCAGACGACCGTGGAAAGCGATTCAGCAACGGTTTTATCAATATGAATACGAAAAGACGAAGATTGCTCTTGAACAATCTAAACATGATTTGCCTGAAATAGAAGCTCGAAAGCCCCTAGACTCTCAGCGCTTGAGCAAGCTTGAAAAAAATATCAGCGATGCAACGATAAATCTGGACGAAGCCTTGCAAGAACGCAAGTTTCTTCAGAGCGAGGCGGACGCAATTAACTACAAATATCAAATTGCTTTGCATCATTCGAAAGAGAAACATGAAACAGGTGATAAGAGCGATTCAGAGGTTGACAAATGGAAAAAACGACTAGACGAATTCGACAGACAAATTGAGGGCAAACTAACACAAGATGTAGTCGAAGCTGAACAGGCGCTAGCTGGTGCCTATCGGGAGTCCGCATCATTTTATGAAACCAGCGGGCACATGGAAGAGGCATTGAGTCAGTTATTACTCGTCCAGAAATACGACCCCAAATCCGAATCCTTGCCGGCGAAAATTAATAATCTCGGTATACAAGTCGACGCCCTTCGAGAAGATAGAACTGCAAAGGCAGAAGTTGACAAAATCGAAGAGAAGCTTTCCTCATTGTCTCCCCTCAAGCGAAGTTTCTGGGGAAGTCTGTTGGAAAGCCCATTCCATAAAACACGAGCGCTAGTTCAATTTTATCTGGAGGACTTTGAGTATACGGCGGATCGTTGTGCAACATGCCATTTTGCAGTGGACCGAAGCGGCTATGACCGTCTCGCCACGGAAACATTTGAGGTTGAAGGCGGAGATGAAGACCAGAAGCTTTCTAAGCAATTGATGCACACACTTGTGAAAGTTGGCAGCGAGAAAGTTTTGATTGATGGTGAGGAGGCGGAAAGCGAACAGTACGTCCTGAGTGAAAACGGCATGATTACTTTTGAGGACCCGGATATTGTTGATTTTGGAGCGGAAATAGAAATCGAATATGAGACCGGCTATGACGCTGTACTGCGAACCCATCCTCACCGAGATGTGCTTCTTGGCAACCATCCTGTAGAGAGATTTGGCTGTACACCGTGTCACGGTGGGCAAGGGCAAGCCCTTACAGTACAATCGGCTCACGCTTTGACGCATGAAGAGTTTTGGCTGGCACCTGTTCTCGGATTGGATGAGCATACCAGTGAACTTTCAGAGCGGTTGTCGCGAGAACGAAAGAAAGGCAAACGAGCGGATGAACACAAAATCGCGGACCTTGAAAATGAGCTGGAAGAGAAGCAATCCGAACTCCACGGCTATCTGTATACCAGCTGCCGCCGTTGTCATAACGAAGTGATGATGTTGGATTTTCCGCCCCCACCTCCAGAAACAGCGAAAGCGCGAGATTATGCGCCCGATCTCTCGAAAGGGATGGCGCTATTTGAAGATTTGGGTTGCCACGGTTGTCACGCCGTTGAAGGGTACTCTGCGCTAAATAGATTGGCGAAAGTTGGTCCTTCGCTTGCCAAAGTTGGCAGTAAGGTGAACGGGACAGAATGGCTCGTGGATTGGCTCAAGGATCCGCGCTCGTATCTGCCAGATACGAAGATGCCAGCTTTCTTCCCGACAGAAGAGATGACGAAATTGGTTTATCTGAAAAACGGTATGAAGCGCGAAGGCACAGTCACAAGCAAAGAGGGAATGATTGTCGTTCGCACAGATGATGGGACTGAATATCCTTACCTGGAAAGCAGAGTTGACCGGATTGTCGATGTGGTTAAATCCATCTCAGCATTCCTTGAGCAGCAGACAGACCCCACAATTGATGAAATTGATCCGAGCTATTCGACATCACGAGCTGTGGTTGCTGCGGGCGAGGAGACTGTCAAATCGGTTGGGTGTCTTGCTTGTCACGCCGTTGACGGATTAGGCAGCGATTTCGCGCCTAAGCTTGATGATGTCGGCAATAAAGTCACCCCCAGTTTCCTCCACCAGTGGGTTGACGATCCGAAATCCTATGACGCTGATACCGTCATGCCGGACTTGCGTCTGAGCGATACGGAGGTCGATAATGTTGTCGCATATTTGATGACACTGAAATCAGGAACAGCCTCTTCTTCGAAGGTTACTGCAAATTCCTACGGAAATCTTGTCGAAGAGATTGATTCGGAAGAAGGTGAGAAACTAGCTCGGCTTTACGGGTGCTTTGGTTGCCATAGTATTCCGGGCTACGAAAACGAACCGAAGGTTGGTGCAGAGCTCAGTGCTTTTGGATCTAAGACCGTTGAAGAATTCGATTTTGGAGATGCCGTAGATATTGAACATAGTTGGCACGGCTGGACAATTGGCAAACTCACCCAGCCCAGGCAGTACCAAACACGCCGCATTATCCAGCGTATGCCGGTATTTCCGATTGATGTGGAAGACGCACGCGCACTCGCGGTTTTGCTTAAGAGTTTCCAAGCCCAAAAGTACCCGCTGAGTTATATCCACCAGCCGAGTGAGAGAATTCGCTGGGTTGATGCCGGTCGTCGACTGGTCAAGAAATACAATTGCAAAGGATGCCACGAGATTGAAGCGAAGGGTGGGGAATTTGTTGGGGTCATTGCTGACCGACGCAACGACCTCGATTTGAACCAAGCGAAACAGTTCGCACCACCAACGCTGCGAGCGGAGGGGGCAAAGGTTCATCCGGAATGGCTATTTAGTTTCTTTAAGCATCCAACGCCGATTCGCTACGGTCTTGATGTCCGCATGCCGACTTTTGGATTCTCGGATGAAGAAACCACTGCGCTTGTTCAGTATTTCTCAGCGCTTTCGGACGAACCGTTCCCTTATGAAACCATTACATTGCCTCCAACGGCGCAAGCAGATCTAAAAGTCGGGGAACAAATCTTTGATGCCTTGCAATGTATATCATGTCATCCAGAGCAAGGCGAAGTTATTCCGGCAGGAAGTGATAAGACCGGTCGACCCGATCTGTCCCTCGCCAAGGGCCGTCTCAAGGAAGATTGGCTGATTGACTGGATGAAAGATCCGGCTTCTTTCCAACCGGGTACAGCGATGCCCCAGGCTTGGCCGAAGATTGGCGGTGTGCATCAACCTGTCGATGGTTTCGCCATTGATGACGCCGAGCAACAGATTCGGTTGGTCAGACATTATCTCCTATCGCTGGGCAAGTGATTCTGAGGCAATGATGCGACACCTAATAATCGTCGTTGGGATATTTGCCGTCAGCATGGGTTGTTTGATTTGGCTGTGTCGGGTAGTCGATCCAAGTATTCGATATAGCTCTGAAGTTGAGTACAACTACGCAAGATATTGCGCCGGCTGTCACGGCGCCAACGGCGAAGGCAATGGGCGGATTGGACGGTTCAAAAAGTTGGAACCCGCAAACTTAACGACGGCTGAGTTTTGGGAAGGCCGCAGCGACGAAAAACTTATCCATAGCATTGACGCCGGCAAGGATGACATGCCGGCGTTTTTCTACTATCTAACACATGAAAAACAGCGTGAACTTCTCGATTTCATCAAAGAGAATTTTCGACCAGCTCTGATTCACGATTGACCCAAACCGAGTCTCACGGATATCCGTGAGATCTTCCTTTTCGCTCTAGATTCTCGGTTTTGTATGCTGCTATCATAGATGTACAAGACGCTTCATCATCGCATGTAAATAAAGAAAGGATAGGCCTAAAATCATGAAAACCGCAACGACCCTGACTGTATTCAGTTTAATTTTCATCGCAAGTCTCGCTTATGCCGCTAGCATTGCCGGAACTGTTATGTATGACGGGGATGCGCCCGCGCGTCCCGCGATGAAAGCCACCAAGGACCAGCACTGCATTGATGCCCTCGCGAATGGTAAGTCCGAAGCCCTTGTCGTCTCCAAAGGTAAAGGAATTAAGAACGTCGTTGTCTATCTACGGGCGCGAGGCGCGAAGCCCACACCGCCCGCCAAAAATCCTGTAATGGATCAGGTCAACTGTATGTATCACCCGCACGTCCTCGTCGTAACCGAAGGGACCACAGTGGATGTAACCTCCAGCGACCCGGTTGCACATAACGTCCATTCTCATGCCATGAAGAATGAGGCGCCGAATTGGCATATACCTAGTCCCGGGAAAGCTCTACCTTTGAAGTTAGTGAAACGCGAGGCAATTAGATTTACTTGTGACATCCACAATTGGATGACGGGTTATATCTTTGTGGTGGACAATGACTACTATGCTGTAACGGGGTATCAGGACAACAAGAGCAAGTGGATTAGCTCCAACGACTATGAAACTTCAAGCGATAACGGCGCTTACACAATGAAAGATGTTCCTGCGGGCAAATATCGCATTCAAGCGTGGCACGAGGAGCTTGGAACAACAAAAGCCAAGACTATTGAAGTTGCTGACAGCGAAGACCTCCAAGTCAACTTTTCGAGCGCTGATTTTAAAAAGAAAGCCGCGAAATAACTCACTGAGTAAACGCCTGACGAGACGCCGCTAACAATGCTCGATTCGTTCGTCAAGATTGCGAGACACAAGATTATGCGTGTCATGTCCAACATCTCCAAAAACAGGCTAGTTTTTTTCCTCGGACTGCTTGCCATCTATCTGTTCTTGGCGATTGCCCCTGCTGCCTTCACCCAAGATGCGACCGACGCAGAGTACCGCGCCTTCCCGAAGATTGGCAGCCGCAACGCCGCGTGGATCGCCGCCCAGTTGCACCTGTTGTTCGGGTCTTTCATTTTGGGTGTTCCGATGTTCGCCGTAGTCATTGAATTTGTCGGGATGAAAACGAAAGACAAACGATATGATAAGATGGCGAAGGAGTTCATCAAACTCTGCATGGGCGCGTTCTCAACGACTGCACTGATGGGCGGTGTGTTGGTTTTCGTGCTCATTTGGTGCTACCCCAAAGTGATGAACAAAATGACGGGAATCTTCGGACCGACGATGATCTTCTACGTCTTCCTGTTCTTCGGAGAGACCTTTACGCTCTATCTCTACTCCTACGGGTGGGATCGGATGCAGGGCAAGGTATCAAAGATGTGGCACCTATTTCTCGGTGTGCTCTTGAACGTGTTCGGTACGGCGATTATGTTCGTCTCTAACGCTTGGCTGACATACCAAACAAGTCCCGCAGGAATTGATGAAGAAACTGGACACTTCGTGGGGACAACATGGCAAGCTGTCAATAATTTTACTTGGATGCCTATCAACATCCACCGTCTCATTGGGAATGTGGCTTTCGGCGGTGCAATCGTCGGCGCCTACGCCGCGTTCCGCTTTCTCGTTGCCAAGACACAAGAAGAAAAGTCACATTACGACTGGATGGGATATACAGGCAACTTTATCGCACTGTGTGGGCTAATTCCGCTGCCATTCGCCGGATATTGGCTGGGATGGGAAATCTATCAGTTCAATACGGCGATGGGCATCAACATGATGGGCAGCTTGTTTTCATGGCTGTTTATTATTCAAGCGGTAATGATTGGGGTGTTGTTCATCGGCGCCAATTACTATCTCTGGTCTGGAATGACCCGCATCAAAGGCGGGGAAGTGTATGCACGTTTTCGTCCATACATGGTGGTAATCATTGTTATCTGCGTCGCGGTCTGGATGACGCCGCGAAGTTTGATTGCGACTTCCGGGGAGAAAGCGGCAATGGGCGGGCAGAATCATCCGCTGATTGGGTATTTCGGCTTGATGACGGCGAAAAATACGGTCGTCAATCTCATCATCCTTACCACTTTCCTGAGTTTCCTGTTTTATCGCCGATCTGGTAAAACGCCAGCGGTAGGTTGGCGTAAAATGGGAAATATCATCATCGCAATTATTTTTGGGCTGGCTGTCGCAGGAATTGTTACGATTGGACTTGTAGGGTTCCAAGTTGAGACTGACTTTCGCGTCAATGTACTAACACCAATTCAAGTGTTAATCGCATTAACCGTCATGATAATTGTAGCGATCGTTGACCTAATCATGTATCGAAAAGCGATGCGCTCAAGCGATATCAATTGGGGACAGATGACTGACCGCTCGCAATACGTGCTGATATTACTCGCCATTACCTTTACCTCCCTGATGGGGTTGATGGGCTACGCGCGGTCGGGACTTCGAGAGGCATGGCATATTTTCGGCGTGATGCCAGACACTTCTCCGGATGCTTTCACTCCTCTTCTTGCGGACGCCGTCAACGTCATTGCTGTTATTATGGTGATTTTCTTCGCCCTAGTTGGCTTTATCTTCTGGATTGGCTTGTGGGGTGATAAGAAGAAAGCACCGCACGCGCCTGTGGCGGCAGAAGTTGGTACGGGCGATGATTAAGGAGAAACACCATGCTTAACCGAGAGCGGCTCCAACGCGCTCAAGCGCGTATGCGAGAGCAGAACATTGATGCGTATCTCATTCTGACGCACGATGATTACATCTACTTCTTCGGCGAAGACCGCTATCAGCCGCGCGCAATTATTCCTGCGCAAGGTGCGCCGATAGTCGTAACATTTACCGGAGAGGAAGAGGAGGTTCGGGCTATTCTGGGATTGGAAGATGTTCGCATCTTCGGGTCTGTCGGGCAACAGATTAAAGATGTCGTTCAGGTGATGCGCCAAATGGCAGGCGGGAAGGAGACGATAACTGTTGGCGTGCAGATGTGGTTCTCCACACCAGCCTTTCTATTGAATCTATTCCAAAAAGCTAATCCACAGGTCAAGGTCGTAAACATTGCACCCGTGATGGATGAACTCCGCATGATCAAGGATGAATCTGAGGTGGCAATCATGCGCCGCGCTGGAGAAATCGCTGCCATCGGCATGAAAACGGCGGTAGAGACGCTTAAACCGGGGGTAACAGAAAACCGAGCCGCCGCCGAAATAGAGTACGCGATGCGGAAAGCCGGGGGGCACGGCACCGCGACACCGGTATTTGTAAACTCAGGCATCCGTTCGGGATGGCTGCACGGTACCGCGACAGACAAACCAATCGAAAATGGGGATTTGGTAGTAATTGATTTGGTGCCACGCTACAGAGGATATTGTGCGAACCTTTGCCGTACCTTCGTCGTCGGCGACCCAACGACGATACAGCAAGAGTTGTTCAATACCTACAGAGATGCCCAAGCTGCCGGTATACAAGCGTTAAAACCGGGAGCGCGGATTCGAGACATCGATACAGCAGCTAAGTCGGTCTTCGACAAGGCGGGCTATGGCGCGTTCTATGTGGCGGGAATGAGCCATAGCATCGGGCTAGGATTTGAAGAATCCCCTGCTCCAACCATTCACCCCGGTGATTCCAGCATTGAGATTCTAGAAGGCATGACAGTGACAGTTGGTCACCCTGTACTGTCTGTCCCTGGCACAGGGGGAGCGCGATTGGAGGATACGTTCCACGTTTCGTCAGACGCGACTAAACCCATAACGAATTTTCCGTTGGAATTGGCATTGCCCAGCGCATTTTAGCATTCCCTTGAGAACCGAGAAATAGGAACCAACCGATGTCAAACACGATCACAAAAATCGCTAGTTTAGTTATTATGATCGTGAGTTTTATCGCCTACGTCGCTAAAGCTCCTGCTTTCCCGATTGCTTCCGAAAACCTGCTGCCGTGGTCAGTGTGGTTCTTCATATTTGCCTTGGCGAATCTCATACTCTGGCAAAGTGTGATGAAACTGCTGTCATTCTCGCTGATGGTTATCTGGTTGTATGCGTTCGCCGCCAGTCTTGTTCCAAAAGAATCAACTGCAACGGTTGACTTTTCGAGTATAGAACGGACACCGGAAGCGTTTGTCGAAGCTGGTGAAGCAATCTTTAACGGAAAAGGGAAATGCCACACCTGTCATACGCTTGATACCTCTGCTCCCAAGAGCCGCTGTCCGGATTTATCGGATGTTGGCGTCCGAGCCGCCTCCCGAAAACCCGGTGTCTCAGCGAAAGATTATCTAATAGAATCCACGTATGAACCGCACAAGTTCCTCGTTCCCGGCTACGGCAACATTATGCCGCCGGTCTGGAAACCGCCAATCAGTTTATCCGAGTTGGAGATTGAAACGGTTATCGCCTTCCTACAGAATCAAGGTGGGGAGGTTGATTTGACACCGTTCGATCCGCCTGTTAAAATCGGAACGGCCGATGAGCAAGTCGAAGAACTGCCACCCATCTTGGCTGGAGACATTGAGCGCGGTAAGAAAGTTTTCGTAGATGGTGCGAAGTGCATTGCATGTCATGAGGTTGGCGGTGTTGAGAAACCGGCGGGGCAAACGCTTGACGAAGGTGTTGAAGTTGTCGCCGCTCCTGACTTGACCGAAATTGCGGAACTGTACAGCCTCCGGTATATTGAGGAGTCTATTCTGAAGCCGAACGTCCAAATTGTGAGCGGATACGGTTCCGTTACGGTGAAAACCGGCGGTGCCTCAATTCAGGGGACGCTCGTGACTCAAGATAACGAGAAAATCACTGTGCGCATGAAAGACAGTGCCGGCGTTGAAACCGAACAGCCAATACTCTTGAGCGAACTTGATCCAGAGCCGATTGAAGAAATTGCCAATCTGAATGGAAAGGGATATTTTTGGATTCAAGCGACGCTTGCCGATACGGGAGAGTCTATAAGCGGCGACCTTTTAGAAGAGGATGACGAAAGCATTACGCTTCAGGTAGGTGGAGAAACGCTGACAGTTTCTAAATCGAATGTGAAAGTTCAAGTGACCATCATCGACTTCGATGAGAATGTAATCGTCGGGGAGTTGGTGTCGGACAATGAGGACGAAATCACCTTAAAAATTGACGGCGAAGATCAGACGATTGACAAATTCGATATCGACGAGGGACCGACCTATAGCCGCGCCTTCGGTAAGCGACTCAATGTAACGTCCCCAATGCCGAATAATTTTCCACTGTTATTGTCGGTTGGAGACATGAGCGATTTGCTTGCATTTTTATCAACCCTAACAAGCGCAGTAGACGCGACAGTGGCTGAAGGTGAATCTCAAGATGAAGGAGCGGAAGAAACCGCTGAATAAGGGGCGTTGAGCCGTTATGCCAAAATTATCGCTTTTCACCAAATGCCTAATCCTATTTGCCGTGATTTGGCTCTTCTTAAAATTCTTCATCGGTGGCGTGTGGTCTGTGCCGTTGCCCGCCAGTGTAATCAGCATGTATCTCGGTCTGATTTTATTGGCGATTCTGGTTCACGTATCCGTTGAAGATGACAGGTTTCGGGAATTTCTGCGCCCTATCAAAGAAACTTTGGCTGATGATAATAGAAGAACTAGATGCACTGTACTGTTCGTCCTTATCCCTCTGGTAATGCTTGTTTTTTCCTTTTCTAAAGTATCTACGAAGGCAGAAGCGCCTGCATCCGTACGCACTGCCCATCCAGCTCCGCCTGATGAACTGACCTACCTCGACAAGGTTATCGGTCCGACACAAGAGGTGGAGAACCCCTTCCGGCACCTCGAAAAAGATGACGAGGAAGCATTTAAGGTCCACGTTGATAACGGGCGTCGGGTTTATTATCAAAACTGCTTTTACTGCCACGGGGACGATCTTGATGGAGAGGGGCATTTCGCCCATGGTTTTAACCCGCTTCCGGCTAACTTTCAAGACCCTGGAATTATCCCGATTCTTCAGGAGTCGTTCCTGTTTTGGCGTATCAGTAAAGGGGGACCAGATTTGCCCCAGCGTGGGACCCCTTGGGATTCAGCCATGCCGGTTTGGGAGAACTATTTGACTGAAGAGGAGATATGGGATGTCATCATCTTCCTGTCGGAATACACCGGTTATAAACCGAGGACGTTTGGCGATGCTGCCCACTAAGAGCTAGTGAAGTGCCTATCTCGGCTAGAAAAACTCCGTGGCTGAGGAAACCGACAGTCGTCGCCCTTCGATTCCGGGGTTGAGTTTTTCTGAATGGTTACTCAAACAGAATCAAGCGATAATTTTGTGAATAATGAACCGATTGTTTGATAAGAAATCACTCACTATGTATATTGCAGGGTTTCTTCTATTTCCTGCAATCATAACATGTTCGCTTTTTGCGCAGGGCAAAGCTGCCCCCGCTGCTTCTGAGTCGGGAAAATCGCTCTATCTAGACAAGTGCGCTCATTGTCACGGAATTGAGGGGGCTGGGGATGGGGATGCCGCTGACAACTTGTTGCCAAGACCGAGGGATTTCACGTCAGGACTATACAAGATTCGCTCCACTGAGAGTGGTAATTTACCAACGGACCAGGACCTATTTGAGGCAATCTCAAACGGCATGCCAGGATCGTCAATGCCAGCGTGGAAGGGACTTCTCAGTGAGGATGTGCGATGGAGCCTCGTTGCCCATATCAAGACGTTCTTTGATGGTTTTGAAGAGGCGTCGCCGCGAGTGATTGACTTGTCAGGTAAGATGCCTTATTCTGAGGAGAGCGTGGTGAAAGGGAAGGAGTATTATGCCAAACTTGGCTGCGTCGAATGTCACGGCGCACTCGGGCGAGGGGACGGCACATCTGCACCAGATCTTACCGATGAGTGGGGTTTCCGCACCTGGCCCGCAAATATGGAGCACAGTTGGAACTTCAGAGGCGGCTCAGCGACGGAAGAAATTTTCAAGCGGTTTATTGGCGGAATTGCCGGGTCGCCGATGCCATCATTCGTGTCTGCCTTCCGACTTGGTTTGACTGACGCCGAGTCAGAGCGGATAATCGCGCTTCAAGAGAAAGACGAAATGACGAAGGAGGAGGAAGCGGAGTACGCGCAGCTAGAGGAAAAAGCCTACGAGTATGAAGACATTATGCTCAGAGTTGAAGAGGGGGAAGAATTAACCTCCGATGAGCAGAAAAAACTTGACGATGCCATGAAGCCTATATTCGAGAAGAGTTGGCACTTGGCAAACTATGTGAAATCGCTAGGACGCGAAAGGCGTCCACCAGCGGCGGTAGGTGACAAAGTCCTGCGCTCACATTATCTCGTCGAAGACCTGCCAGGATTGAATGATGCCGCTTGGAGTGAAATCAAGGAGGCGAGCTACTTCCCGCTCGTGGGTCAGGTTGTTATTGAACCACGACAATTCAACCCATCAATAGATTCGGTGACAGCCAAGTCCTTCTATAACGATAATGAGGTCGTGCTTCTCTTCACGTGGGACGATCGGACGAAAACCCTTCCACGAGAAGATGATGAGACGGGAGAAACCGTTGAAGATGCCATTGCCATTCAGTTCCCTGTAAAGGTGCCTAAGAGTCCTTCTGATCCCAAGCCGTACTTCATCTGGGGCGGACGTCGTCCTGTTTACCTCTGGCAGTGGAAGGTTGCTGAACCCGACAAAATCACGGAGATGAACGCAAAGGGAATTGATAAAGCCACCGTCCAACCGTCACAAAGCCAGATGCAGGTTGAAGGCGTCTACAAAGAAGGACGTTACCGCCTGTGGGTCAAGCGAGCGCTTAAGACGGATGACAAGAATGACCTTCAGCTTGAACCCGGAATCTTTATCCCCATCGCTTTCTCCGCTTGGGACGGCGCCAACGGCGACGTGAAAACTAAGCGAGCCATTTCGACCTGGTATACTTTCGTTCTAGATCCTGTTCCTTCGAACAAGCGTTTCGTGTATCCGCCGCTTGTGGCGCTTATCTCCGTTGGGTTGCTTTTTGGCTTGCGGGGTAGCGTAAGAAGACGAGAGAAGCTGAAACAATAGATTTATGGACATGGAAACGGAGGTTTGCCTACCTTTAGACGTTAGGCGGTTGGAAATTCAGCAAAAATAGCTAGTAAACTCTACAATGCATCGAAATATCTCGAAATCAATTCTATAAAAGGAGTTCAATCATGAAAACCCACGTTGTTACAACCCTGACCTTAATCATTGCGGGCATTTTTGCCACGAGTGCCATCGCTGCTGGCGAAGGCGATGCAGTCGAATCCCTTGTGTTCCCGGAAAGTTATGAAGCCGGAAGTGTTTCCAACGGGGGGACCATCACCGGTACTGTAACGTTTGAAGGCGAAGTCCCAACAATGAAAAAGCTCGAAATCACAAAAAACCGGGAAGTCTGTGGTTTAACTGACAATTTTGATGAATCGGTAGTGGTCGGCGAAGGAAACGGCTTGAAAAACGCCATCATTTATCTCATGGATATCTCGTCAGGTGCAGGTTTTCTTAAGGATGTTAAGGTCAAATACGAGCTTGATCAGAAAGGCTGTCATTTTAACCCGCATGTTCGCTTGCTTCCCATCGGACAGCGGTTAACCATGCTCAACCCCGACAGAATCATGCACAACGTCCATATTTTTAGTAGAGCGAACCCTGCCTTCAACAAATCGCAGCCGGGCAGCAGGCGGAAGATGCCGGTTAAAGCGGTAAAAAAGGCGGAAGGACCTGTAGCTGTAAAATGTGATGTTCACGGCTGGATGAAAGCCTGGATCGCTTACATTCCTCATCCATACTTTGCAGCCAGCGATGAGAACGGGCATTATAAGCTTGAGAACGTGCCGCCGGGAACATATAAGCTTGGCTACTGGCATGAAACCTGCGGGACGAACACGAAGTCACCCGCATCTGTGACCGTTGGCGCCGGTGGTGCAGTCGCACAGGACTTCGCGCTCACCCTCAAGAACTGAGGTGCCCAAGTCGGGTTTGCTCTGTAGTTATCGTACGATATGCCTTTGGTCGATGGTGTTGAGGAAGACGAGTCATTCTCTCACTCGGGGAAACGTCCTCTGGATTGCGGTGCTGGAACTTGATACGCCGTTATTAACGACTGATGGAAATCTTGGATATGTTTAGGGATTGCAGGTCATCAAGTGGATGAAATAAGATGCCTACGATAGAAGTCGAGAACCTCCACCACGCTTATGGCGCTCGGAAAGCACTGGTTGGCGTGACTTTTGATGTGTCGCAAGGTGAGATCTTTGGAGTCCTTGGACCGAATGGAGGGGGCAAGTCCACACTTTTTAAGATTCTTTCGACCCTTATCCATACCAACAGGGGAAGGGTGCGATTATTCGGTTACGATCAAGCTGAAAAGCCACACGAAGTCAGAAAACATCTGGGGGTGGTTTTTCAGCATCCCAGTTTAGATTTGAAGCTTACGGTCGTTGAAAATCTTCGGCATCATGGGCACCTCTACGGACTGTGGGGCAGGCCACTCCAAGGCAGAATCCAAACTGTACTCGATCAACTGGGACTCGCAGAGCGAGGTCGCAATCTGGTAGAAACACTCTCTGGCGGTTTGCAAAGGCGGGTTGAACTCGCGAAGGCAATCCTCCATCAACCCAGCTTGCTGCTACTCGATGAACCGAGCACGGGACTCGATCCTGGGATTCGTCAGCAGTTTAGATCGCATCTTGCATATCTCCGTGAACAAGATGGTACTACCATCGTGCTGACGACCCACATTTTGGATGAAGCCGAGTGGTGCGATCGCGTAGGTATTCTTGATGAGGGTAAGCTGGTTGCCATAGGAACCCCGGAGGCGTTGAAGGATCAGGTGGGTGCGGACGTTGTCATAATTGATTCGTCAGATCCCGAAGGGTTAGCCACAAGAATCAATCAGCAGTTTGGGTATGACTATTCCTTGGTTGACCAATCGTTACGCATAGAATGTGCTCAAGGGCATGAGTTTGCTCGAGACGTAGTCGCTGCATTTCCTCAAGAGATACAATCGGTGCGCTTCGGAAAACCGACGTTAGAAGATGTATTCATTAAAGTGACCGGACATCGCTTCGTGGAAGCAGCAATCAAAGAAAATAGGGAGACGTAACAGGTTACCTCTATTGTCATGAGAAGACTATTACTCGCTGTGATGACCTTATGGTGGCGTGAGGTCATAAGGTTTTTCCGGCAGCGAAGTCGCCTAATTAGTGCATTCGCGCAGCCTCTGGTCTTCTGGCTACTGTTGGGGGCGGGATTAGGACAATCGTTTCGTCCGACTGGTGCGCCAGAAACAACCGGATATTTTGAATATTTGTATGCCGGCATAATGGTGTTGGTACTCTTGTTTACCGCGATTTTCGCAACTATCTCGATTGTCCAAGATCGCCGAGAGGGATTCCTGCAGGGTGTACTTGTTGCACCGGTTCCAAGGTGGTCTATCGTTCTCGGACAAGCGCTCGGCGGCACAACCTTAGCGCTTTTACAGGGTGTCCTTTTTCTTGTTCTCGCGCCCGTGGTTGGCGTGCACTTGAGTATAGCTTCCGCGCCCGCAACGGTGGGAATCATATTCCTACTCTCCTTTGGGTTGACTAACCTCGGCTTGATGATTGCTTGGAGAATGGATTCGCCTCAAGGATTTCATGCGATAATGAATTTAATTCTGTTCCCAATTTGGATTCTTTCCGGCGCTTTTTTCCCAATCTCCGGAGTACCCGCGTATTTTGAATGGGTGATGAAACTCAATCCGTTAACCTACGGCGTCGCAGCTTTACGCCGATGTTTGTATCTCGATAATGCTGCAGGCGCCGGGGAGATACCGCAACTTGCATTTTCTTTATTAATAACCAGCTTGTTCTGTATTTTGACGTATGTAGGTGCCGCTCGAACAGCGGCAAGTTAGGTATTGAGCGTTGAGCTGACGTGTAGCTAAATACCCATCGTGTCGGATACCTGACACCTATAAATAGAGAAAGGAGATTTTGATGCTTAAATGGCTGAATTTTCCTGAGTGGCTTCCAGAAAACGTATCAACCTTTGGTAGAGGGGTTGACAACCTGTTTGTCGCTATTTACTGGATTACTTCGATTGCGTTTCTGGCTGTTATGATTATTTTGATTGTATTCCTCATCAAATATCGCTTTCAGGAAGGCCGTAGAGCAGGGTACATCCACGGCAATACGACACTAGAATTTGTGTGGACGATTGTGACCGCTGTAATTGTGTTTGGGCTCGCGATGTTCAGCCTGCCACAATGGAACAAGATTAAATCCCCCTCCCAATTTCCCGGTAACCCCGGCGCTGTCGTTCAGGTGAACGGTAAGCAATTCAACTGGGATATCACTTATCCGGGCCCTGATGGTGAATGGGGAACTGACGATGACCTGCAACTTGAGAACCAACTTCATGTCCCCGTTAACAAGGTGGTGCATATTAGGCTGACATCCGATGATGTTATTCACAGCTTCTTTGTCCCTCAACTCCGTCTCAAGCAGGATGCGCTTCCAGGGAGGTTTATCAACGTCTGGTTCGAAGCAACGAAGTCCGGCACATACGAGATTCCGTGCGCGGAGCTTTGCGGGTTTGGGCACTCTGGGATGCTCGGATACCTTACTGTCCACTCTGATGAAGATTACGCTGCGTGGCTGAGTGAACGGTGGGCAGAATAATGAAAAGAAAGGAGTTAATGTAGAATGAACGATCACGCACTAGAATCACATGATCATCACCATGAAGAGAGTTTTGTTCGCAAATACCTTTTTTCGCTCGATCATAAAACGATAGGCAAGCAGTTCCTAATCTTCGGATTGATCATGTTCATTGTCGGGGGCGGGCTTGCGCTGCTTTTCCGTTGGCAACTAGCCTGGCCTGGCAGACCGCTCCCGATAATTGGGGTGTCCGAAACATATCTGGAGACCGGTGAAGTTGCAACCGCTGCAGACCGAAAGTGGGAGGAACGCTATGATGACGATAAAGACACCTGGTTAGAAACAAACATACCCAGCGGGATAATAGAACCGGCATTTTATAACTCGCTGTTTACAATGCACGCCACCCTCATGGTTTTCTTCGTCGTTGTGCCGCTGCTCGTTGGTGCGTTTGGTAATTTCCTCATCCCGCTGATGATTGGGACTAGAGATATGGCGTTCCCGGTCCTGAATCTGCTTTCCTTCTGGTCCAATGTGCTCGGAGCGATTATCATGATGGCTGGGTTCTTTGTGCCCGGTGGACACGCTGCCGCGGGTTGGACTGGCTACGCGCCACTCTCTTCAGTCCCTGAGTATAGCGGAGTGGATTGGGGGCAGAATCTCTGGTGCATCAGCCTTATCGTCATGGGCATCTCCTCGCTGATGGGGTCAATCAACTATATTACCACGATTATCAATATGCGAGCACCGGGGATGACCTACTTCCGTCTTCCGCTTGTAATCTGGTCCCTCTTTATCGTCGCAATTCTTCTTCTGCTTGCATTTCCTGTCGTGGCTTCAGCGCTCGCGCTAATCCTCTTCGACCGCATGGCGGGTACGTCCTTCTTTTCTCCGGCAGGCGGGGGTGAAGCGTTGTTATGGCAACACCTTTTCTGGTTCTTCGCGCATCCGGAGGTTTATATCCTCATTTTGCCCGGCATGGGTATGGCGTCAGAAATGCTTCCTGTCTTTTCGAGGAAGCCCATCTTCGGCTATAGGTCAATGGTCTATGCCATGATGGCGATCGCCTTTCTCAGTTGGATTGTGTGGGGACACCACATGTTCCAGAGCGGAATGAACCCTGCATTGGGGATGAGCTTCATGGTTACTACCATGATAATCGCTGTCCCTTCGGCAATAAAAACTTTCAACTGGCTTGGCACCCTTTTCCGTGCATCAATCCGATTCACAGTGCCGATGTTAAACACGCTCGCCTTTGTCTCGATGTTCGTCATTGGCGGTCTCAGCGGCATCTATATGGCAAATTCGCCGGTAGATATGTTCATCCACGATACGTACTACATCGTAGCGCATATCCATTATATCGTCTTCGGTGGGAGCGTCTTCGCTATCTTCGGCGGCATCTTTTACTGGTTCCCCAAGATGTTTGGGCGGCACATGAATGAGGCCCTGGGCAAAATTCATTTTTGGATCTCGTTCATCGCCTTTAACGGCGTCTTCTTCCCGATGCATATCCTCGGCGTGGCCGGACTTCGTAGACGCATCCATAATCCGCTAGACACCGATATGGCACATCTTCAAGGGATTAACGAGTTCATCACCATCTGTGCATTTATTTTGGGCACAGCTCAGATTCTGCTGCTAATCAACGTATTTTGGAGTATATTCCGCGGGAAGGTGGCTGAACAAAATCCGTGGCAAGCGAACACTTTGGAATGGCAGGCACCGACGCCTGTCCCGCATGGCAACTTTGAAGCGATTCCGCACGTATATCACGGTCCCTATGAGTACAGCGTTCCGGGTGCTGAAACGGACTGGATTCCACAAACGCAGCCGAACGGCGAATCGTTGCACGACGAACCGATATCTGCCGGAGCCAGCGCTGATTAGGTATCTGCTAATCGTTCTAAACCACCTAAACGGTGGGAAGGGAAAACCGATTCAATGTATCGGCGATGGCTTTATGGACTTGCTGTCCTCACCGCTGTGATGACGTTCATCCTGATCTGTATGGGCGGGCTTGTGACGAGCACGGATTCCGGGCTTGCTGTACCCGATTGGCCCACGACCTTCGGATACAACATGTTTCTCTATCCGCTCTCCAAAACGGTCAGCGGATTTCTGTTCAGCATTGACCCAAGTCTCCAAGCCGATCTGGATAACAACAACTTGTCCGCGGGGATACGGAAGGCACTTGAAAAAAACGAGATTCCGGTGTCAGAAAATGTTATAATTTCACCCGAAGAACGAGGCAGCAGATGGAGGCTAACGGATGAAGAGAACGGGCGTACCTATACGCTAATTAAATCTGCTGAGCGGCTCGATGTATACATCCACGGAGTACTGTACGAACATAGCCATCGGCTGATTGGCTCTGTCGTTGGTTTTCTGACGATTGGGTTGATGGTATCAATCTGGGCGAAGGATGATCGGAAATGGTTGAAATGGCTTGGCGTCATCGCACTCGTCGCGGTGGTTGTTCAAGGGGTGATGGGTGGGATGCGTGTCACAAACCTCAGCACAGTGCTCGCCATCATACACGCCTGTTTTGCCCAAGCATTTTTTGCGCTAACCGCCAGTCTCGCGTTATTTACTTCGCGTGGATGGTTGGGTGCATCGGAGAAAATTGATGCCACAAACGCTTCTCGCTTGAGAGGCTTGAGTCTCATCACATTATGTCTCATCTATATCCAATTCATCTTTGGTGCCGTATTGAGGCATACCGGGAATCGGCTGGATGCCCATCTGCTTTTCGCAGGCTTAGTGGCAATTCACATATTATTGCTCTTGAGACGGATCTTGAAGGATTATCTGGAAAATCGGATTCTTATTCGTCTTATTTTGCTATTGAGTGGTCTGCTCGCTGTACAATTGACGTTGGGCTTCGGGGCATACCTCACCGAGTTCACCGCCTTCGGTGAAGGCGTGTCCCCTGTCGCCGGTGTAGCAATCACCACTGCCCATGTTGCAATCGGGGCTTTAATGATGGTCATTTCCATCCTACTGGCTTTGAACGTGTTTCGTTTAACAAGATCAACTGAGCGGATAGCGAAAGCGATAGATTCCACTGCCGGTTAAGACTATCGCCCTCCCTATTCGGTCGGTTGATCGTTTCCGACGAGGTTTCCGCATGATACCAACAACAGAGACGCTAGATAGCGATTTATCCCTAATGAGCCGCCGCGTGTCAACCTTTGTTGAGTTGACAAAGCCAAGGCTCGTATCGATGATACTGATTACAACTTCAGTCGGCTTTTATCTCGCTTCCTCGCAGCCGCTAGAGTGGCTGAAGTTCATTCACACCATTATCGGCACGGGATTATCAGCAGCGGGAGTATTAGCCCTGAATCAGTATCTTGAACGCGATCTGGATGCCCAGATGGAGCGGACGTATCACCGCCCGTTGCCTGATCGGCGGCTCCAACCGACTACCGTCCTGTCTTTTGGGGTTTTACTGACTGCTAGCGGTTTGCTCTATATGGCATTCTCCGTGAATGCCTTAAGCGCATTGGTCACCTCCGCCATCGTTGTGACGTATCTGTTCGTTTATACCCCACTGAAGCAGAAGACATCGCTCTGTACTGTTGTGGGTGCGGTGCCGGGCGCATTACCACCTGTTATTGGTTGGGTCGCAGCGCGAGAAATGCGCAATATTGAGGCGTGGAATGGGGCGTGGGTGCTTTTCTCGATTCTGTTCCTCTGGCAACTACCCCACTCACTGTCAATCGCGTGTATCTACCGCGATGAATATGCACAGGCAGGATTCCGCTTGCTGCCGGTAATTGATCCGGATGGAAAAAGTACGGGAAGACAGATTGTCAGTAACTGTCTCGGTCTTCTCGTTGTGGCGCTGTTGCCCACGCTAATCGGCATCGCAGGTGTCGTTTATTTTTTCGCCGCACTTGCGTTGAGCATCGTTTTTCTTGGGTTTGGCATCAGCCTCTCAATTTCTCGATCGACCGCAGCAGCGAAACGCTTGCTGTACGCTTCATTGATATACTTACCACTTGTGTTTCTAGCGATGGCACTTGACAAGATGTCGTAACGGATTAGGAGCATAAAATTCAGATGAGCGACCATAAAAAGCGGAAGCGAAACCGGTGTATCGGTTTGCTCTTATTCGCGATATTTATCGTCTTATTCTCCCTAGCAACGATTGTCGCAATCGTAAAAAACTAAAGCGTAATGATAACTTGGATTTCTTCGTTTTTTACGTTTCACGCTTTATTTCCGATGGATGAATTAGAACACACATCATATGCAGGCACCGAAGGGGAAAATAGACCCATCAGCAATGCGCGTTTAGCCGTATTGGTACTCTTGGGTGCCGAAATCATGTTTTTCGCAGGGCTGATTGGAACATTCCTTGTGTTTCGTTTGGGGAGTACGACCTGGCCCCCACCCTCGCAAGTTGACGTTCGTTTGCCTATTGTCGCGACCGGACTGAATACAGTCGTCCTGCTCCTGAGCGGCTGCACAATGTTTCATGCACTGCAAGCGATTCGGCACGACCGCCAGAAAGAGCTCAGAAACAGGCTTTTCGTGACGGGGCTTCTTGGCGTCATTTTCCTCGTTGTGCAAGGTGCTGAATGGGTCCGTTTGGTGCATCATGGATTCACGCTTTCGTCCGGAATATACGGCTCAATCTTCTATGTCCTCATCGGTTGTCATGCACTGCACGTCCTGGTCGCAGTCTTTTGGCTGTTAGCTGTTTTCGCTGGGGCGATGGCCGGTCGGTTTTCAGATAATAACCATGTAGGTGTTGAGGTCTGCGCCATTTACTGGGCGTTTGTTGTGTTGTTGTGGCCCATTCTTTATATTCTTGTATATCTCATCTGAAAAGAGGTTTTAATGATGTGTCGATATGCACTATTGTTATTGCTAGCGCTGGTTATCACTATGGTTAATCCAGCTATTGGCAATGCGTGTCCCTCATGTAAAATGATTGATGACCCGATAGTTCAAGGTTTTAAGTGGAGCATTTTATTCCTTATGGCGATGCCTTATCTTGTTTTCGGTCTGATTGGCGGTACTGTATTCTATACATACAAACATACAAATCGGACCAATAATCATAAACCATCTTCAAATGTGAAAGGAGTGTGAAAAATGGAAGAAACCACAACACTCGATCATTCCGCAGATGTCTATGAACCATCCCTCACCCCCGACAGTCTGGGAAAGTTGGGGATGTGGCTCTTTCTTATTAGCGATGCGATGTCGTTTGGCGCTTTACTGGCTGCTTACGGCGCTATCCGAGCTAGCGCGGCGGAGTGGGCGCCACCATCCGAAGTGCTCGGCATTTACCTCACAGCGGGTATGACCTTTCTGTTAATCTGTAGTAGTGTAACGATGGTCAAAGCCCTCGAAGCAATTCAGAACGGCAACCAGTCGAGAATGTGTGCCTACCTCGGTTTGACTATTCTAGGTGGAGTAATCTTCTTGGGGCTGCAAGCGTATGAATGGACGCACCTGATCACGCACGGTCTCACCTTTACCACGCTTCCGCATGAGATCTCCGGTTCCACACTTTTTGGCCCCACCTTCTATACGATTACCGGCTTTCACGGTGCCCACGTCACCGGCGGGGTCATCTACCTCACCGTAATCTTGATTCAGGGGTTGCGAGGTACATACACAGCAGCGTATAACCACAAAGTTGAGATTTTAGGGTTGTATTGGCACTTCGTTGACCTAGTCTGGATCATGGTCTTTACCTTTGTCTATCTATTGTAATCGCCGAATGGAGAATCAAGATGGAACACGCTCATAAAGAACACCCGAAATACATGAGAATATTTGTGATTCTTATCATACTCACCATCGCTGAAGTTGGCGTCGTTTACCTGCCCTTTCCAACGATTGTGACCGCGCTCCTGCTGATTGGCATGGCGTGCTCTAAAGCAGCTTACGTTGCACTCTATTTTATGCACCTGAAATTTGAGCAGAAAACATTGACAGCCATTGTATTGACACCGTTTATAATCTGCGTTTTTCTCGTGTTTATGCTACTTCCGGATCTGATGGCAGGGGATCGTCATACGGGAATGACAGCATCCACTTCTCATACTGTTGAAACCTCTCATTGACGCGAATTCCTAAGTACTCAGCCTAGTTCCAAATACGCTTATGGAAGCAAAAGCGCAATCTCCGGAACAGAACCCTAAACCGAGAGAACGTCTTCGACATGGACTGTTGTGGGGGGCGTTGATTGCTGTCATCCTCGGCATTGTTGGTGCCAATATCTGGTTGTCACTCCATCACGACCTAGGAGCAGATACCGAATCGGATCTTGCCGTCCACCACCAGGTACCCGATTTCTCTTTGATTGATCAGCGAGGTACTCCAGTTGCCCTATCGGACCTCCACGGCAAAATTTGGGTTGCGGATTTTATCTTCACACGCTGCGTTGCGGCTTGCCCGTTGATGACAGTTAAGATGAAGAGGCTTCAGGAAGAATTTGTGGAGTCAGGTATTTACTTCGTCTCGTTCTCTGTCGATCCAGAACATGACACGCCGGATGTTCTCCTTCGGTATGCTAATCGCTTCGGCGTAGATGGAAACAGATGGTTTTTTCTAACAGGAGAAAAGAGAGCTATCTATCACCTAACACAAGAAGGCTTCGGCTTAGCCATCGGGCAGCAAGAGTCCGAAGTTCTTCATAGTGCTCGGTTTGTCTTAGTCGATCGTCGTGGACAAATACGTAGCTACTACGATAGCAATGAAGACGAGGCGCTTCAAAAGCTTCGCCGAGACTTACCGCAATTATTCCTCGAACAGTGAATCTTGATGCAATGCACCTCGGTGTTTCACTGGCAGTTTTGATTATCAATCTGCCCTTCGGGTTTTTTCGCGTTCGTTACAAGAGGTTTACCCGCCCTTGGGGACGGTGTATCTACATCCCCATCCTTATTAACATTGTCCTCCGCCGCTTCATCCTGCACTGGGATTGGGACGCGGTGCCCTATCTCTTTTCAGCGGCAATACTTGGACATATCCTGGGAGGGCTCTGGGGTAGGCACCAGCAGAAAAAGGCAGTAAGCGATGTCGGAATTGAGCCTTGAAAGTTGAAATAATGATTCGTCAGTCGATGGTTGTCGATTGGATAAGGATCAAACGACCAACTGAGCGAATAGCGAAGGCGTATAGTCTTAGTAATGGGTAATGCGTTACGTATTACCCATTACTAAATCCGTTCGCTTGATCGATAGTTTTAACCGACAGTCAAGGAGAAGCGATGATGTTTAAGAAAATCCATGTGCCTGTTGACAATTCGGACTATTCTGATGCGAGCGTCGATTTTGCGGTCGCGTTTGCCAAGAAATTCGCCTCCCAACTGATCGGATCTCATGTTTACGCGGCGAAGATGCACGATGTTCGTTTCAAACAGATGGAGTACACCCTACCTGAAGAATATCAAGACGAAGTTGAACTAGAAAAACAGCGTCGAATCCATGACACCTTGATTACGATGGGACTTCAACTTATCTCGGATTCGTATCTTGAGGTCATGCAGAAAAAATGTTTGAAAGAAAATATCCCTTTTGAAGCAAAGATGCCGGAGGGTAAGCATTTCATCAAGCTAGTTGAGGATATTCAGTCTAGCAACTACGATCTGGTGATTATGGGCGCTCTTGGTATGGGAGCCGTCAAAGACAGTCTACTCGGCGGTGTGTGCGAGCGGGTTGTCCGCCGGATCCAAACCGATGTACTGGTGGTCAGAAACATCCAGCCGATCGAAGAACAGCGTGGGCATATTCTCGTGGGTATCGATGGCAGTCCTGAGTCCTTTGCGGGATTGAAAACAGCGATTCAAATCGGAAAAGCATTTAATAGACGCGTTGAGGCTGTCGGTGTCTACGATCCCTATCTTCACTATGTGGTATTTAACTCAGTCGTCAATGTCTTGACGGAACGCGCATCCAAAACCTTTCGATTCAAAGAGCAGGAGCAGTTACACGAGGAGGTAATCGACACTGGGCTCGCCAAGATTTATCAGTCCCATCTAGAGGTCGCGCGCACAATTGCTAAAGAAGATCACAGCTACAATCTCAAGATTACCTTGCTTGACGGCAAAGCCTTTGAAAAAATCTTGCAATATACGCGGAAGACCGAGCCTTGGTTGTTGGTGCTTGGTCGAATTGGTGTGCACAGTGAATCTGATATGGACATCGGCAGTAACACCGAAAACTTGTTGCGGCTTGCCCCTTGCAACGTCCTATTAGCGAGCCAACGGTATGTCCCCAAGGTTGATGTCAAAGCAGAAGAGACAATCGTTTGGACGCAGGAAGCCTTAGATCGTATGGAGAAAGCACCGCCGCTTATTCAAGGAATTGCTAGAACGGCAGTCCATCGCTTTGCGCTTGAGCGCGGGCATTCGGTAATTACCGAAAGCGTCATTGAGGGCGCGATGGAGACGTTTATGCCGGGGCGTTCCGCACAACGGATGACGAGAGTCGCTAAAGAGGTTGCGACACAGACGTTGCAGGAAGCCAATGCAGTCAAAACTTACATTTGTGAAGATTGTGGCTATGCCGCCAGCGATCAGCAGCCTGTGAAATGTCCGGTTTGCGGCGTCGGCGGCGACCATTTTCAGATGGTTGATAAAGACTCGCTCCAGAAAATTGCAGATCTGGAGGGCGGCGCTAGTGAGGAACAGACATTCGATGGTGTTCGCCTTCAATGGTCGGATCAAGCAAAGAAGGCGTTGCGAATCGTTCCGCGCGGTTACATGCGGCGCAATGTCAAGGCGAGAATCGAAAAATCGGCACGGACGCAGAAAATCGACACCATCACGAATGAGTTCGCCATGCGGATTGTCAGTGAGAGTATGGATGATGCTTCTGCTATCCGTGAAGACGCACCTGAACTAAGGGCGGTCTCTCAGTCTCGTGAAACCGACAATACTTCCCAAGGGGAAACATTTGAAAGCTCGTTTGAATGGACAGCGGATGCCCGCGAGCGATTGAATCTCGTTCCCACTGGCTTTATGCGGAACATCACGCAATCGCGCGTCGAGCAGCGAGCACAGGAAGCGAACCTCGCGACAATCAACATCGAATTTGCGGCGCAGGTGATTGAGGACGGACGTAGTCTGGCTAACGAGGTGCTTGGCAACTATTATCAACAGGTTGAACAAGCGGATGAGGTAGGGGTTGAAGCAAAAACTGAAGTGAAATAGTTCCATCAACTTTGACTGCTTTCCGGCAAAGCCCTGTAGTATACTCCGATTATCGTTCAGTCCTTTTGAATCGATCTCCAAAAGAATTTTATCCACGATGGCTTGAAACAACCGATAGTTTTATCTATCGGACCTTGACCGACGGATTTAATTTAATCTACTCCAGTTCAACGGATTGTATTGGAAATTGGGAGGTGTTATCCCATGAATGCAACGCGGAACAAACAGCGGCTAATTCTGATACTCGGTATTCTTCTCATTTCGGTTGTGGGGGCTGCTGTAGCAGAAAACTGGCCGCATTGGCGTGGACCGCGTAATGACGGCACAAGTCTCGAAACTGGACTTCCAGTCCAATGGAGTAGGACTGATAACGTTTTTTGGCGACTTCCGCTTCCGGGTCCTGCTGGTGCAACACCGGTCGTGTGGGACGACCGAATCTTCCTGACTTCGGCAGAAGACGATGATTTGGTGCTGTTGTGTATTAGAACAGATGGGAAGATTCTCTGGAAACGCACCTTGGGCACTGGAAATCGTATCGTCCGCGGCGGCGAGGCAAACGCCGCCTCCCCTTCTCCATCCACCGACGGTCAGTATGTCTGGGCATTCGTCAGCACTGGGGACTTAGCCTGCTATGACTTTGACGGCAACGAGGTTTGGAAGACTAATCTCGAAGATCGGTATGGCAGCTTCCAACTCTACTTCGTGATGGCGTCCACCCCGCTTCTTGACAGCGACCGGCTCTATCTCCAGTTGATACACAGCGGTGCATGGCTCGTGATTGCGTTGGACAAATCGACCGGGCGTGAGATGTGGAAGCACAGGCGTAAAAGTGACGCCTACGCAGAATGCGAGCATTCTTACGCCTCGCCCTCCCTCTATCGAGACGACAAGCGGAAATTCTTGCTCGTTCACGGTGCGGACTACATCACAGCCCACCGCCTTACGGACGGAAGTGAGATTTGGCGCTGTGGCAACCTCAATCCGAAGGATAGCTACAACACCTCCCTGCGATTTGTTGCCTCACCTGTGGCTATCCCCGGACTCGTCATAGTCCCTTCTGCGAAGAATGGACCGGTCCTCGGTCTGCGTCCGGATGGCAAGGGGGATATAACCGGCTCTAAGCAGTGGTATCACTGGATGCGAGAGGATGGTACCCCGGATGTCCCGTCCCCACTCATCCACGATGGACTTGTCTATCTCTGCCGGGAAAATGGCGATCTAATCTGCATGGACGCTGCGTCCGGCAATCAAGTGTACAAAGAGCGGACACATCGTCACAGGCATCGTGCATCACCAGTTAGTAGTGACGGCAACATCTATTTGACGGCGAGAGATGGACGTGTAACCGTTGTAAAGGCTGGGCGAAATTTTGAGATTCTTGCCTCCAACGACATTGAAGAGACTATCTCCGCGTCGCCTGTTATCTCGAGTGGCAGGCTTTACCTTCGTAGCTATGAAGCACTGTATGCCATTGGAGTTGCGCAGTGAACCACCAACGCACGAGGAATAGAGAAGTTGTAGGTTCGGTTGAACGGTTAAAAGCTAATCGATATCAGTGTCCCTTATGAAAACCTACAAAGACTTACCCTCCGACGGTGGTTCTGACATCGTTGGGCAAGTGACTCAACAAGCCATCCGCCTACAAAAGCGACTCGCGTCAGTTCGTCATACTGTTGCCATCATGAGTGGAAAGGGTGGCGTAGGTAAGAGTTTGATGACGGCGAATCTCGCTTCAGCGCTTGGATTGCGCGGACACAATGTTGGAGTAGTTGACGCTGACATTAATGGACCGTCGATTGCCAAGATGATGGGTGTGAGGTCGGCACGGATTAATTACGACTCTGATGGAGTGGAACCTGCGGTGAACCCATTGGGCGTCAAGGTGATGTCGATGGATCTGTTCCTTAAGAACGACGAAACCCCGGTTCTTTGGGAAGCCCAGACGCAGAAGGACGCTTTCACTTGGCGTGGGGCGATGGAGGTGACCGCCCTCCGCGAATTTCTATCTGATACTGAATGGGGCGTGCTTGATTATCTGTTTATCGATCTTCCGCCCGGCTCAGACCGTTTGGCGAATCTCGTCGATCTACTACCGACGCTCGGGGGCATCATCGTGGTCACAATTCCTTCAGGAGTCTCGCAGCTTGTCGTAAAAAAATCGTTGACGATGGCAAGGAAATTGCCCAACATACCGGTAATAGGCATCATCGAAAATATGAGTGCATACATCTGTGCCAGTTGTGGCGAAACGGAAGACTTGTTCCCGACTGGGGATACGGAGGAGACGGCACATCAGTTCAACATTCCGCTGCTCGCCAAGATTCCGTTCGATCCGCGTATTTCAATCGCCGCCGATGACGGCGCAAACTTTCTAGAGCACAACTTTGAAACACCGGTTGGAAAGACGATAATTGAAGTTGGTAAAAAAATCGAGACGTTTTTTGACAATAAAACTGCAAATATGCAACGGAGTGACCCATGAAATTCTTATGCCTCGAATGTAACACCGCCATGCAGTTTAAGGAAGCCACAAAGCCCGAACAAGGTGCATTAACAGCGATTTTCGAGTGTCCAGATTGTTTTGCCGAGTTCGCAATGCATATGAACCCGTGGGAAACCCAAATGCTAAAGTCCCTCAATGTTCAGCTCGGAGGCAGAACCGAAGCGGCGCAACCGATGCAGATGGTGCGTTCGTTTCTAAGTGAGCAGGCGGGAGAAACCCACCCATCAGATAATATTCCTCAAACAACTACAAACATGACGCCCGAGGCGGAAGGCGGCAAGTGTCCGTTTACATCAGTTGTCGCAGACGCGTTTCAAGAACCGGAATTGACCGGACCGGTATGGACACCGGAAGCGTTAGCACGTTTGGAGCGCGTGCCGAGTTTCGTCCGCCCGATGGCAAAGACTAGCATCGAAGAGTTTGCCCGCGAAAATGGACACACCGAAATCACTTCCGAAGTGATGGATTCTGCACGCGGCAACTTTGGGATGTAGGAGTTTATCACAGTCAAAACGGAAGAGGTTCTTCTCACACAAGTGTCGATAGAACCATATGAGGTATAAAGCTACGACACTTCCATCGGAAAATTGTATTAATCATAATCCGCGAATTTTCTCCTGCGCTCCACGGTACACTTATTCATGCGCCAAATCGTCGAACTTTTCATACGTTGGATACATCTCATTGCCGCAATCGTTTGGTTTGGCGGAATCGTTTTTTCAGTCAGCGTCGCTACACCGATTCTGAGAAAGCATTTTCAAATCGTTGATAGCATTCAACACACCGCTGCGATTCGAGATCGCCTGCGCATCATTATCCGTGTTACAATTCATGTAGTGCTCATAACAGGCGTAATGAACTTCTTCATTGTCGGGTTGAATACGAGGATGGAGTTCCCGCCGGGCTATGTTGTGCGCTTCACTGTCAAAATGGGCTTCGTCGTATTGATGGTCTTGTTTCACAGCTTATACATCTCAGTGTTCGGAAGGGGGCTGGAGGCAAATCTCCCGGATTTGAAACCTGATGATGGTACGGTTCCCCCTTCAATCGTAAAGCTAGAAAGACGAACCCATATCTGTGCACTCTTGACGATTATTTCAGGGATGGTCGTGCTTGCATTGGCTTTGAGTTTGAGAGCGCGTTAGTCAATTGAGAGAACCGCTGTTGCGAAAGGGATAGATGGAAACGAAAATCCAAGCCGTTTCATGGAATATCACACGGCTATGCAACCTCAAATGCATGCACTGCTATCTCCCCGCCGGGTTTGTGGATACGAACGAGTTTCCGAACGGGTATTATCGAGATGCGGAGTTGACGCAATCCGAGTGCTTCCGAGTGATTGATGAAATCGCCGAAATAAATCCCAACATTCTCCTGATTCTCACAGGCGGTGAACCGCTGCTGCGTCCTGACATCCTGAAAATCTCAGATTACGCGGCTCGAACCGGATTCTTGGTGGTGATGGGCACAAACGGTGTCCTTCTGAACGATGAAACGGTTCAGAGGATGAGCGATCACGGCGTTGCTGGTGCAGGTATCAGTTTGGATGCTGTGGACGCGGTCGATCACGACAAGTTCCGGGGGATGGAAGGAGCTTGGGAAGGCACGATGAACGGGGTCGAAGCCCTCAAGCGGGCAAACCTCGATTTCCTCGTGCAGACCTCTGTGACGCGTTGGAATTACGATGAGGTTCCGCAAATCGTCGATTTTGCCTATGAACTCGGTGCGAAGGTGTTCAACCTCTATTTCCTTGTGAGAACTGGCAGGGGGAAAACGATGATGGACATCACCCCCTCTCAATATGAGAACATGCTCTCGACGCTCTTTGAGTTACAGGCAAAATATCGTGGCAAGATGCTCGTCGCGGCAAAGTGCGCACCACACTATAAGCGGGTCATCTATGAGCAACAATCGGATTCGCCCTTCTTGCAAGCCTATCCGAGCGGTACCTGTCCCTGCGGCATCTATTATTGCCGCATCACCCCTGAAGGCGATTTGACGCCGTGTCCGTATATGCCCGTGAGCGTCGGCAATCTGAAGACGGAGAGTTTCTCGACACTCTGGAATCAATCGAAGGTCTTTAACCAACTGCGGGATCGGAACCTGCTGGAAGGCAAGTGCGGCGCCTGCGAGTTTCGGGACGTTTGCGGCGGTTGCCGCGCCCGCGCCTACGCCCTCACCGGAAACTATCTCGCTGAGGATGCGTCCTGCGAATACCAACCGGGACAGATTGGAGGGCAAAGCATTCGGTTCGAAAAGACTACCCCCTTCGCCGCGGAAACTGACTACGAGTTACAATGGACGAATGCTGCACAGAAAAGATTGCAGCGTGTTCCCTCCTTTGCACGCGGAATGGTCACTAAGAGCGTCGAAAAATATGCCCACGAACACGGTCACCAAGAAATTACGCCGGAAATCATGAAAGCTGTCAAGGATCGGTTTGATAAAACAGGAATTCCGTCGTTTAGACCTCGGCGGTAAAACACAGTTGACGGGTACAATTGTCAGTGCCTTTACGCAAGTGCTCGTATGTTCAGAGGTTAAAGAGTTTTTCACGTTTTATACATCATGCATAATGCCCGCACATTTGAAGAGAAAAAATTATGAATAGCGAAAACAGAGTTGAAGAACGACTATCTGCGGTCGAAGACCGATTGAACCGCTTGGAGGATTTGCTGGTTGGCATTAGTCAGAAACTGGATCGGAAACCCCAGCCGACTGGGATTGACGAGGAGAAAGGGGAAGCGCTCAAAGGTTGGGTGACCGATTACGTTTCAATGCGCTTGCAGCAGCTTGTGCCCGAGACGTGCGACCATCCCCCTGATTCGAAATCGCACGAAGGCCCATTCTTGGACAACACCTTAATCCGGTGTACGGAGGAAGTCGTGCACCGCGTCAAACGCATCCCGATTCCATTTGTCCGAGAGATGGTGGTCCAACGTGTTGCTGAAAACGCCCGTCGTGCGAATATTGATGTGGTCGACATAGAATTTTTTGAGAAGTCGGCGACCTTTTGACAGTGTAAAGCCACGGAGGAGTTTCCTCTGCCACACTTTCATTGGGAGGATTTTTTAACAACTCCGCTCTGAATCAAGACTCAAAAATCCTCAATAAAAATATGGACTGGGTATTTAATCTTTTCTCCGATTATCTTGAGAACGACTTCAAAAAGAGGCTGGGCATCCCCAAACCGACATTGGATCAACTTTGGGAAGCCTTCAAAGTCATGTTCCCTGCGACTACAGCGAGACTCTTGGTACAAGAACCGTATGGAAACACGGTTCGATTTAAACCCCTTGCCTTTTATTATGCGGACGAAATGGGACCGTTGATTGAAAATGTGATGGGCTACATCAAGCAAAATTTCGGCGGCGGTAAATTCAAAATTAATTTCTATCAAGGAATGCAGTTCATTGCAACAATCAACTTTAAGCCAGAAGGTCCCGAAATCTGGCGTGACTTGCCAGAACTGGATGGGGCGCAGCTATCATGACAATTGAGCAGACTGTTACAATATGCCCCGCGTGCCACAGCAATAACATAGAGACCGTTGACGAAAATGCGTGGTTCTGTCTTGATTGCGATTGGGATAATTTGCCGCTCGTCTCGAAAAGAACAGACTCACTGATTTCTGCGCTGCGGCACGGCGATCAGGATGCGCGGCGAGAGGCGGCACAGACGCTAATCAATATTGGGGATGTGGACCGCCACCTGGCAACGTCGAACGATCTTAATCCCCTGATCGAAGCCCTTAATGATACAGATGATGATGTCCGCTATTTTGCAACGGTCGCACTAGGAAAACTCCGGGATACACGTGCACTGGCAAAGCTTAAGCACATTATGCACAACGATTCCTCCGGACTGGTGTGTGAAGGCGCCAAAAGCGCCGTCGAATGGATTGAAGATTGATGCGGTGGGTTAAACATCTCGCCGGCATAAATCTCAAAACCCTACGCCACTAAAAATCCCCGTGATCTCCATTTCAAGCCTACCCATGATTAATGCCACGCTAAACGCAATCAGCGCGGCTCTGTTGACTACTGGATATTTGATGGTCCGAGGGCGGAAGATTGAAGCTCACCGAAAGTGCATGATCGCGGCTTTTGTGGTCTCCGCGCTATTTCTTGCCAGTTACCTTGTCTACCATTTCCGCACTGGATCCAAAAGTTTTGACCTGAGTGGTTGGATTCGCCCGGTATACTTTACCATCCTCATCTCGCATATTATCCTCGCTGCCGTCATCCTACCGCTCGCATTGAGAACACTCTATCTTGCCTGGCGCAAACAGTTTTCTAAACACCGCCGTATCGCGCGTCTGACACTTCCATTGTGGCTGTACGTTTCTGTCACCGGAGTCGTTATCTATTTCATGCTATACCATCTCCAATGAGGGAGTGGCATGCTGTCGCTATACTGTAGCAATTTAGTTTTGAAATTGACGAGGGTGGTGTAGTATACTGTCGTTAAAGCCAAGCCTCGTCGCGAAATAGCGGAACCCCCAATAAAAGAGTGAGGTAAATCAACAGATGCAGCCCCAAAGTTCCACACACGCGGAGAAAGTTTCACAATCCCCCGATACGTTAGACATCCGTGAAATTGGCGCTCCGATCGACGGCGTCCCTCAAGTCAGTACTCGGCGATTGTTTGTGCAACTTCAGGCGTTCGATGGGTGTGTTCAACCACAAGAATTGGTTGAAGCCTTAAAAGCTAGCGATCTAGATATTGTCCTGTATCAGGATGTGCACGATCCGTCCGGAATGGGTTTACTCTTTATGACGGAAAACCCGAGTAATCTGGTAACCGAGTTCGGACCCCTGCTGAAGAGACAACCGTTTGCATCGCTGCGTCGAAAGACTGAATTTTCTATGATTGGCAGGACATATTCTTCCGGACGCGAGCCGAATTTGGAAGATTGGCTACTCCTCAAACCACGACGGAACATTCTGAACCCAGAATTCTCGTGGGCGATCTGGTATCCACTCCGTCGGAAACCGGAGTTTTACCTGCTTCCAAAATCGGATCAAGGAAAGATTTTGGGCGAACATGCGATGATTGGTCGAGCGTACGCGCAAGCAGGGCATGCGCAGGATATCCGACTGGCGTGTTTCGGGCTGGATCGGCATGATAATGAGTTTGTGATTGGATTGGTGGGACCAGAGCTACACCCGTTGTCGCGGCTTGTGCAAGACATGAGGAAGACACAGCAGACCGCCAAATATATCGAATCGCTCGGTCCATTCTTTGTCGGCAAGGTCTGCTGGCAAAAGCCGTTAGCGTTGTGAAATGAGAAGTGCAGTGCGTGAAACAACCAGGCAATTCGTCACGTGATCTCTAAACGTGTCCACAATGAGAACCGTCAAATAACGATGCCCCAATCTGTTAGGTGACATTCCGCGCTGCCAGTTGGCTGCTGACCGCTGAATATAGTCCCATTTCAAAGGCACATTATGAAGAACATCGTTGCAATTGCAATGAAAGAGTTGTACACCTACTTTGTCTCGCCGGTTGCTTACTTTGTGTTCTTTATCTTCACAGCAGTCTCCGGCTTCTTCTTTTGTCTCATCTTCTCCCGTGTCGTTCGTTCCCAAATGCAAAGCGACGCAGTGATGGAGAGCTTAGTTCCCACCATGAGCGTAATTCTTCTCTTCTTCACCCCCGCTTTGACCATGAAACTCTTTGCGGAAGAACGAAAATCTGGAACGATTGAACTGATGTCGACTTCGCCAGTGACTGATACAGAGATGGTATTCGGAAAATTTGTGGCTAGTTTGCTGCTGACGTTTACCATGTTGCTGCTGACGCTACTTTTCCCGATCTTCATCGCCGTTTTCGGTGAAACGGATATGGGAAGGATCGCCAGTGGGTATCTCGGTCTTATCCTGCTTGCATCCACCTTCCTCTCGCTTGGTCTGCTCATGTCTTCAATGAGCAAGAATCAGATTGTCGCGGCGTTGACCAGCTTCGGTATCCTGTTAGCCCTATGGATAATTGGTCATGTATCGAATTTTGGAGGGCGGTTCGGTGAAATCTTGGCTTACCTCTCGCTAATCGAGCACTTCGAGGGCTTTGCACGCGGTGTCGTCGGCGCAAAACACGTTGTCTATTTTTTGAGTTTCACAACGGTTTGCTTGTTCGCGACTGTTAAATCTGTGGAATCATCAAAATGGAGGTAGTCCCTGATGCCAGTTGAACAGAGCGGACTCCCGAACCGCGAACACGTGAAAGATACAAACGCCCAAACGAGCGATAGACTGGGTCCGCTGCTCGGCTTTGTCAGCCTCATCTTACTTTTCGCGGCACTGGTTAGCTTATTTCTCTCCAGCGACCGTCCATCCCCTGTCTTCTGGGTCTTCCTCGTGCTTGGAATCGCTACATTTACCGCTTTCGTTGCCAAGCGATTTCAGGCAGTAGTGAATTTTTTTGTTAGCCGCCAAGCGCGCTACGGTGCGAACGTTGCAATTAGCATTCTGGCGACCCTTGGAATTGCCATCATCCTAAATATTATCGCTGCTCAACGATTCGATAAGGAGGTGGACTGGACTGCGGATAAATTCCACACCCTATCGGATCAGACGAAGAATATCCTGCGCGGATTAGATCGAGAGGTCAGGGTGATTGCCTTTTTCAGTAACTCCCCCGGCAATCCACGGTCACAGCAGCAATATCGACGCGTCAAAGATATGTTAGAAAGGTACAAGCGAGAAACGGACAATCTCACGGTTGAATTCGTTAATCCCTTCACAGATCCGAAGAAGAAGGACGAGTATGGAATTAGGGTTGATACAACAACCGTCTTTGAGAGTGGCGATAAACGGGAGCAAGTGACATCCATTGATGAGCAAAAGTTTACGAGCGCAATCATGAAGGTGGTTCGCGATGAGGTAAAGAAGATCTACTTTCTGACGGGGCATGAGGAGCGGTCAATCGATGACTTTGAGCCAAGTGGATATACCCAAGCCAAAGAGGAATTGGAAGCGCAGAACTATCTTGTCGCGACACTGGTTTTGACAACCGAACCGCAAATTCCCGCCGATTGTGTGCTACTCGTAATTCCCGGTCCAAAAGCCCCGCTTGCCAGACACGAGATCGACGCGATTTCGAGATACCTCGATAAGAACGGCAAATTGCTCATCATGTTTGAACCTTCAATAGCGCGAGCGGAAGATCCGAATCGGAACTTGGTTCGCTTGATGGACCGGTGGGGAATTTCGGTTGGCAATAATCTCGTGGTAGATAGATCCCGATTCGACTTTATTGGTGGAATTGCTGCGCCCGCCGTTATTGACTTTGAATTCCATCAGATAGTGCGGTACATGCGTCAACATGTTACGTTCTTGGCTGCGCGTTCCGTAACCCCCAAGGAGGACAAAGGACCAGAACTCAACGTCAAGTCTCTCGCCAAGACCACCGATGCGGTTGGCGCTAGTTGGGGGGAGACAGGGCGTAAAGAAGATGGCACTTTCGCCGAACCTGAATATACGCCGAACGAAGACACGCCGCCACCAGTATCGCTTGCTGTCGTGGTCGAATTGTTGAACGATGACGAAATACCAGCAGATGAACCAAAGAAAACGAAAACCCGTATCGTTGCTGTAGGCGATGCCGACTTCGCCTCGAACCACTTTTTTAAAGCTACTGGAGGCGGCAATCTGTTTCTGAATGCGGCAAACTGGCTGACGCTGGAAGAAGATTTGATTGCCATCCGCCCGATCGAGCCAAATGAGCGAACCCTGCGCTCTTTGACGGGCGGCGAAGCTGCCTTCGTGCTGATTGCATCAATTTTTCTCATCCCGTTGATTATCTTTCTTATCGGGTTAGTCGTCTGGTGGCGACGACGGTAGAGCAAAATATGCAGTCTGAACAACGTATGCAACGCGTGGAAGGCGGAACTGAATTGGGCAGAGATGGAAGCGCCAAAAGCTCTCAAATAAGACTTAGATGAGATAATTCCATGAACTTCAAAACAACGCTGGTTATTCTCCTTGTATTCATCATCTTTGGCGGGGCGTATCTCATGTTCTTTCAGGACAAACCTGATGATGAATCGGACACCAGCCAACCGAAAATCGGCACAGCCTACGAGCTAGAAAAAGACGAAATCCGACGGATGCGCATTTCATTCAGCGATGCCGCCTATGCACCGCTTTCACTCACAAAAGATGTTGACGGCGCATGGCAGTTGACAGAACCCGTTGTCGCCGACGCACAGGGTGCAAAGATTAACGAAATGCTTGGCGACCTGCTGAATAAGAAAATCAAGCGCACCCTTGAAGTGACAACGCTGGCGGAGTACGAACTCGCCCCACCCAAGATACAGATTCAACTCTGGACGACGGGCGAAACGCCCGCTAAGACTTTCCTTATCGGCACGAAGACAGTCAACTATTCTGTCTACGCAAAGGAGGCATCTGAGCCTCACATCTTCCTGATTGAATCCAGTGCGCTCGAAGATTTCACAAAATCGGCGTCCGATGTTCGAGATCGATCCGTCTTAAAATTCGATCTAGATGAAGTTACGGCGTTGACACTGCGAGTCACGGACAAAAGTGAGATTCGTTGCCAAAAGCGTCAAGCGAATCTGTGGAAAATGGACAAGCCTATTGAGACAGAGGCGGATTCCAAAGAAATCGAGTCGATTCTGTCAGCACTGGACACCTTGAAGGTCGTTGCTTTCGAGGGAGATGGGGTGGCAGATCTCACTGCGTATGGACTCGATACGCCGCGAAGTCAGGCTCGCCTCGATTTAGCAGACGGAAGCGTTCAACAGTTGTTAATCGGCGGCGATGATAATGCAACCGGTCGCATCTACACAAAACGCGCGGACTTCGACTCGGTCTACGCTGTCAATAGGGAGATATACACTAAGCTTAACAAAACCGTTTTCGATCTCAGAAGTAAACGCGTTATTGACTTCCAACGAACGGCAACATCCCGATTTGAAATTGAGCGGCAGGGTCGGGCAAAAATCGTCTGTGGAAAAAATAGCGATGGCGAATGGGAAATCAAAGCGCCGGTTGTGTTGAAGGCGGATGCTTCTGCAGTTGACGATCTCCTGTTCGGCGTCGATTCGTTGAAGGCTGTCGAGTTTGTCGCCGATTCCCCCAAAAGCCTTCAGCCGTATGGATTAGATGCCCCTTCAATAAAAGTTTCGTTCACAGCCACCGATACGGATACAGTTGTTCTCCACATCGGGAAGATGAAGGGTGAGACCGTCTACGTAAAATCTCAAAGAGCCGAACCTGTCTTCGGGGTGAAGAAAAATCTCATCAACCTCGTTGGGATGGGAGTTGCAGAGTTGCGGGACAAACAGATTCTCGACTTCGACAGCGATTCGGCGGTTAAGCTCACGCTTCGGCATGGTGACGCCAACCTAACTTGCCAGAAACAGGGGACTAACTGGCGGCTTACTCATCCGGTGCAAGAGGATGCAAAAAATGGAACAGTCAACAGTATCCTTTATCAGATTGACCAGTTGAAAGTCGAGAGGTTTTTGGCAGATACGCCCGATGTAGCGAGAACCGGATTTGATGCGCTGGCAATTCAGGTCGCCGTTACGTTGAAGGATGGAACCGAGCACGTGCTGCAAATCGGCAAGTCTGCGGGATCGGAACACCTCTACGCCCGATTATGGCGCTTGCCAAACACGATTTTTCTGCTCAAAGCGGACATTGTCGAAACGCTGAAGCAAACAGTGGAGGATTTCCGAGCGATGCCCGACGAGGCTTAACTTGATATTGGATTGGTGTTCCCGGTTAGAGAGATACTCGGTTATTCCCCATCGCTTTATACATCTTTGGCGCAGCGGAACCCAATGTCACCCTCTACCTGTGTAGCGCTGACCCGCTCACGGTACGATACCCGCAATGGCGGACCAAATCCCTCGCCGTAAAAAAGGGTTTGGAATAGATGGAAGGAATACGTACATGGGAACCCTCTTTCCCCGCGATGCCCGCTGTCTACATCGCAGGCGGAAGGAAGGGTGGATGACCACCTAATAAAAAGGCAGTAGGAGCGGGCGAGAATGAAGCAATATTTGGATGCGCTGAAACAGATTATGGTTCGCGGCGTGGATCGCGACGGTCGGAATGGTCTCTCTCGCGCTTTATTCGGTATGCAGATGCGCTACGATATGGCGCACGGTTTCCCAGCGGTCACGACCAAAAAGTTGGCGTTCAAAGTCATGAAAGCGGAACTTTTAGGCTTTTTGAGAGCCTACTCCCATGTCAAACATTTCCAGAAGTTGGGTTGTCACATCTGGGACGCGAATGCGGATAACTGGAAGCCAAAAGCACGGTTTGAAGGGGATCTCGGACGAATTTACGGTGTTCAGTGGCGGTCATGGAAGGCACCCGACGGGCAAACCGTAGACCAGCTTTCCAATGTCATTGAAGGAATTAAAACGCATCCCTACAGCCGCCGCCATGTCGTAACGGCGTGGAATCCGGGTGAATTCGATCAGATGCCGCTTGAGCCGTGTCATGCGCTTTTCCAGTTCTTTGTGGCTAGCGGGAAACTATCGCTTCAGTTGTATCAGCGGAGTTGTGATATGTTTCTCGGTGTGCCGTTCAATATCGCTTCGTATTCCGTGCTGCTGCACATGGTCGCGCAAATAACGGACCTAGCGCCGGGCGAGTTTATCCACACCTTGGGCGATGCGCATATTTACCACGTCCATTTCGAACAGGTGGAAACACAGTCGCAGCGGGAACCGCTTGAACTTGCGGAGCTTTACTTGAACCCGGATATAAAATCAATTGATGATTTCAAGATGCAGGACATCAAGCTGCGTAACTACAAACATCACAGCGTTATTGAAGCGCCGATGGTCGTGTAAGGAGCGTGCCGATGATTATCTCCATCATCACAGCCATGGATAAAAATCACCTGATTGGCAAAGGCGATGGGTTGCCTTGGAAGCTGCCCGCCGATATGAAACACTTCTTCCGAATGACCTTGGGCAAGCCTGTGTTGATGGGACGTAAGACCTATGAAACCGTTGGAAAGCCGCTGAAGAACCGAATCAATATTGTCTTGACGCACAACTGTGATTATCAGGCTGAGGGTTGCATCGTGGCGAATTCCGTGGAAGAGGCTCTGACTGTTGTCAAGACGGACAAAGAATTGATGATATGCGGCGGCGCACCAATCTACGCGCAGTTCTTGCCGCGTGCAGAACGTATCTATATGACACTGATTCATCACTGTTTTGAAGGCAACACCTATTTTCCACTGTTTAATCTGGATGACTGGCACGAGGACAACCGCATCGACTACCAGCCGGATGAGAACAATCCGTACCCATATAGTTTTCTATTCCTGCGCAGAAAGTAAATCCTTCCCAGACACCGACGCCGCTTGAACAATCAATTGATTCCGCGCTGTACGTTAAACGAGGCGGCCGAGATGTACTCTCCATCTTACAATATGCGCTTGACAGCCCCGTTTGCCGATGATATAATAATTTTTGGTCTTCTCAGCCATGTGCCCCTGTGGTGGAATTGGTATACACGGCAGGTTGAGGGCCTGTGCCTTAACGGGCATGCTGGTTCGAGTCCAGTCGGGGGCATAAAAAAGGGTGGAGGGGGTTGCTAGTTTAGTAACCCCCTCCACAGGTAGGTTTGAAAACGGTTCTACGAACTGCTCACTTCATCGGTGCTTCCAAATCCACCGCGTGTCTCTGAGTGCATTTCCGATACTTCCGACCAATCTACCCGATCCACTCGCACGAAAATCGCCTGCGCAATCTTATCGCCGCGCTCAATCGTTACCGGCTGGTCCGAGAAGTTGTAGATTTGAATCTTAATCTCATCGTCTTCTCCGCAGTAATCCTGATCGATGACGCCAACCCCATGCGGGATGAGCAATCCGCGTTTGCGGGGCGTGCTGCTGCGCAGCGTCACCATCAGCATGTATCCTGGCGGTGTTTCGACAATGACATTCGCAGGAATCAGCCCCAAGGTACGCGGTTCAATCGTTACCGATTCGCGGCACACCAAATCAAAGCCGACAGAACCGGCGGTTGCATATTGCGGCAATGGAAGATTCCTGTCGAGCCGTTTGATTTTTACGTTCATTGGTGTTCTATAAACATAGCGCTCCGCTAGAGCGCAAGAATTAGAAGTTGCGAGTGCCCGCTATCTACCTGACCATTACATTTTTGGCAAAAACTCGGTTTCATCTAGGTATTTGAGGGTACAGGGATTCCTGAGACCTTGCATTGCACGCGATAGATTGAAGTGGACGCTGTGACGAAAAGCGACTTCCAATCATCGCCGCCCCAAGCGAGATTGGCTGTAATTTCGGGAATTCCGATGACACCGAGGTGTTTCCCCGACGGATCGAAGATCAAAACGCCGCCGGGACCAGTCGCATAAAGGTTTCCTCGCTGATCGACCTTCATTCCGTCCGGCACCCCATTTTCACCGGATTCTTCGGCGAAAATTCGTCCGTTCCCAAGCGTGCCATCGGGTTGAACGTCAAAAGCACGAATGTGCATTTGGGCGGTGTCATCAATGTAAAGAATCGATTCGTCCGGCGAGAAGCAAAGTCCATTTGGGCGATCAAAATCATCGACGAGAAGCGTCAGTGTCCGACAATCAGCGGAAAGTCGGTAGACGCCTTGAAAATCAAGTTCCTGCCCCTTGAGTTCCCCATCATCAGTCATTATGCCGTAGGGTGGATCGGTAAAGTAGATGCTCCCATCCGATTTCACAACGACATCGTTCGGGCTGTTCAAGCGCTTTCCCGTATAATGCGTGGCAATCGCGGCGACTGCCCCATCAGCCTCCGTTCGTGAAACACGGCGATTCTCATGCTCACATGCAATCAGCCGCCCCTGTTTATCATAAGTCAGACCGTTCGATCTGCCCGATGGGGATCGGAAGCTTGTGATTCCGGATTCAGGACTCCACCTCTTTATCTGATTTGCGGGGATGTCACTGAACAGCAGGAATCCCGCAGTGTTCCAGAGAGGTCCCTCGGTAAACTGGCACTCGGATCCAAGTTGCTCGACCGGAGCATCAGGATTAACCAAATCCAACAGTTCTGGACTTTGAACATCAATACTCAACGCAATACTCCTTTACGTGGAAACGTGAAATTGCTCTGCAACATCAGGTCATTCATGTGATAAGCTATCACACCCCGAACAATTGTACAAGCCAAAATAATCATAGCGCGGTCAACCTGAATTGCCGTGAACTCCACAACAAATTATTGACAGAATTTAGTTATAAGGGTATAATTGTTTTGATTTTGAATCGGGAGAGGCAAGTGCATCAGGTTATGGAACGTGAAGCGGAAGGAAATTGAAGAAGGTTGGCGTGCCTGGGGCGACTCGAACGCCCGACCTTCAGCTTCGGAGGCTGACGCTCTATCCAACTGAGCTACAGGCACACCTTTAAGATAGTCTATGATATAATATCCGCTGAAAATTGTCAAGTGAATTTCTCGCGAATCGAGCAGTACGCAAAAATAATCCCCAACTAGCGGGCTAGTGAATCGCCATCCACATGTGAGGAGGAATGTAAAATGAGCCGAACTGTCCAACGCCTGTCAATTTCGATTATTGTTGCTTTATTTGTGTTCAGCCTAAACTCCGACGTATTTTCAAAGGGAGGCGGAGGATTTGGCAGATCGTTCGGCAGAAGTTACAGTAGCCGGAGTTCTAGCAAGAGCTACGGCCGTGCGTCTAGCAGTAACCGTTCATCGTCGAAATCTTACCGAAGCGCCTCTCGCTCAACCTCATCCGCAAGCCGAAGAGCCGCTGCACCGTCCGGTCAACGCAGCACGAGCAAAAGTTACGGTCAATCCGCTACACAGCGTACAGGAAGCGCTGCGACGCGCCAAAGCAGTGCGGTACGCCAAAAACAGAGTGCCATGAGCGGTGCGAGAACCTCATCCGCAGTCTCAACCAAAAATATGACCAGTGGTCAAAGGCGCACACTGCAGAGTCAACGCCGCACAGGGACCCGAAACCTCAAAACAGAGAACCGCAGTCTCAAACGCCAAACGAGGCAGGCACGGCGGGAAACTGCCCGTGAACGACGCCGATCCAGTCAAGCAGCCTCACCCATTACGGTCAATAATTTCGGCGGCTACTACCCGCTTGGAGGCTATTCCACCTTCGGTCTTGGTGCAAGCATTATGTATGGAAATCTGCTTGGCGGGCTCTATTTCCACGATCACTATAACCATATGATGCATCGAAGCTGGCTATGGCACTACCATCACCGGGATTATGACCAGTCACACTGGTCGAAGGACAAGCAGTCAGAATATGAGCGTTGGCGCGCCTACTACGACAGCCAAGGTGTCGAAAAGAACTCGAATTATGTCGACCCGGGCACCAACCGCGATGAAGACTACATCGAATCGCACGTTGAAGAAAATAGCGAGAAGTTTTACGGTCCCAATGCTGCTGAAGCTGTGACCGTCGAAGAACTTCCAAACGAGAGCGAACTGCGCGAAACGGTTTTGGCAAGCGGTTCTAACACTGCTGCAGCCGTTCAGTCACAACCTGAGCGGGTTACGGTTGAGAGAAAGGTCGTCGTTCAGAAAAAGACATCTGGCGGTGCATGGTTCCTCATCGTGTTCGGCAGCCTGATTATCGTCGGCATCGTGGTCTTGGTACTGTATAACAAGGGATACTTCTAGCGAGGGATAGAGGTAAACGACATGGGGTTATTCGCGCGTAAACGCAAATCTCAACAACCGGAACGGCACGAGTTGGTAGAGATTCCTATCGGCAGTATGATTGAACTCACGGATCCCATTACCTTTGAAACCAGCGAAACACCATCCCGCACGTTCGAACTGCTGGAGCGCAAGAAGTATGAGGGCGAAGGACTAATGCGCTATATGTATACACTTAAGGACAGGGATGAGGTCGTCGTATTAGGCGTTGACAAAGTCTGGGGCACAGATGAGTTTGAAGTCTCTCGATGGATAATTGATAGCGAGGAGGAAACAGATAGCAACAGCGCCGGCCCGGAAGAGATGGAGGATGAGGAGGAAGACTATTACTCCGAGGACGACGATTACGACAGCCCGGATGATATCGTCGAAGAACCTGTGGGCAATTCTAAACCAGGCGCCGATCTGCCGGACAGTATCACGCTCAACTACCCAGACCCTGACGACGACGATATGGAGATTTCGGTCGAGTTTGTCCGTCAGGTGATTACCCCTGCAAAAATGACCGTTGCCAACGCACAGACATTGGACGAGTACGATGTCGAGCTACACGAGTATGCCAACGAAGATGAAGATCTCATGTGTGTTGAGCACTGTGGCAATTGGTTGACCTTCTATGTCGGAAAGTTAATCTCCCAATCCGATGTGAACGTCTATCCCGCCGAGGAGGAGGCTGAATACATATAGTTTCTGATGCTCAATAACGAAGTAGCATATCCGTGAACCCGCAATTCAAGTCACAAACATCACTCTCAAAGTAGGAGGAATTCAGCAAATGGCAAAAAAAATCGTTCTACTCAGTTTCTGTGTCGCAATCGCTTTTATTGTCGCCGCATCGTTCCTATCGACAGCGGTTGATGCTCAAGGCGATAGCAGTGAAACCACAAGCGGAGGCACATTTATCGACTTCAAACACCTCGCGCTGCTCATCATCGAAAGCATCATTTTCAGCATCGTCGGGATGGTTGTCTTGGTGGTCGGATATAAGATTTTCGACGCCGTCACACCGTATGACCTGAATCACGAGATTGCTGAGGATAATAATGCCGCGGCTGGGATTGCCATCGCAGGGCTGCTAATCGCGCAGGGGCTGATTGTGGCGGCGGCGATTTCAGGCTGAACGGTCACCCAATCAACCCGTTAGTATATTCAGCAGAAGATTAAAGAGGCAATTTGCGCACTCGCGTGGATTGCCTCTTTTCAATTGTGTGTTGTTCAGTTTTTCGCGCACCCCATGAAGATCAACCGTCGTAATGCAAATTAACTGAATCGTTCCTAGAGACGATTGACGATGCTGATTCCTATCATTTCGTTCATTTTTGTCCCCCTCGTCGTTTGGATTGTCCTGCACACGGTGTCCAAGAGACGTGAAGCGCAGGACCCAACGACACAAATCGTCATGGAGGAATGCGCGCTCTGTCATGAGGAATTTCCGGTGGACGAGCTGATGGAAAAAGAGGTTGGAGGTTACAGCAGAGTCTACTGTTTCTGCGGCGGCTGCATTGAGGGGCTTTATCGTGAATATCAGACAAAAAGAGAAGCTGCGATTGGCGAATCGGGAAGTTGAATGAAAGTAGAAAAGCCGTCCATCTTGGATACCATTGTCAGCCACAAATTCAAAGAACTCAAGCTGGATCAGCGCCTCCTCCCGTTCGTCGAGTTGAGTGCGCAGCTCCGGGATCCGCCGCCCACGCGGGACTTCCAGTCCGCACTAGCCACCCCGAATCGCGTCAATCTAATCGCTGAAGTCAAGAAAAAATCGCCAAGTAAAGGAGTGCTGCGACAGGATTTCGATCCGGTTGCCATTGCCCGAACATACGCAAAGGCGGGCGGTTCGGCGGTTTCTGTGCTAACGGATTCTCAGTTTTTCGACGGTCATCTCACCCATCTCACTGAGATACGCCGAGCGGTCAAATTGCCGCTTCTTCGAAAAGATTTCACTATCGACCCCTATCAGATTTATCAAGCCCGCCTCGCTGGAGCAGATGCAATCCTGCTAATTGTCGCAATCTTGACGTTAGCACAACTGCGTGAATTCATCCAAATCGCTAAAATGCTAAATCTCGCCAGCCTCGTCGAAGTTCACTCCGAGAAAGAGTTGGAACTCGCGCTACAGGCAGACGCAGAAATCATCGGCGTCAATAACCGCAACCTCGAAACCTTCCAGACAGATATCACAACCACATTCCGCACGATTAAATCCATCCCAGCGGATAAAATTGTCGTGAGCGAAAGCGGCATTTACACCCGTGAGGACGTTGAAGCGCTGCAGGAAGCCGGTGTCAACGCGATTCTGGTCGGGGAGTCGCTGATGCGCAGTCCAGACATCGAACGCAAAATCAAAGAACTATTGGGAGAGTGGGATGGCTGAAAAGGCTGAACAACCGATGAATCTATATCGCGGTGCAAGGCTGGACGGATTCACGTCCTGTGCAGAATAACAAGGAAAAATTGCGAACGGCGGTAGTGCACAAGATTGCACACCGCAACAGGAGTTGTTATTACTGAGTCCAGGTTTGTCGTAAGATTGACCGTCCGAAGCCACCCTGAGCTAGGAAATCGGTAAGGTAGAAAGGATGGACCTTGTCAAAACGTGTGACAGTCATCGCGGGCCCAAACGGATCGGGCAAAACGACGTTTGCATCTGAATATCTCCGCGATTCAGATGTTGAATACATCAGCGCGGACGCGCTGGCGGGAGAGCTGGTATCCACACCAGAGGACTTCGACAGTGTTAAAATTCAAGCGGGCCGTCTATTTTTCGCGGAAATCCAACGTCTTATTAAAGCGGAGCAAGAATTCGCCGTAGAAGTAACCCTTGCGGGAAAAGGGTTTGAGCGAATAATTCGTCAATTTAAACGTGCTGGTTATACAGTTACAATCATCTTTCTTTTTCTCAAATCTCCCGATATGTGTATTGCTCGTGTGCGAAATCGAGTGATGGCGGGTGGCCACCATGTACCAGCGGAAGACATCGTGCGTCGATTCTACCGGAGCAAGCATAACTTTTGGTATACCTACAGAAATCTGGTCGATAAGTGGCATCTGTACCACAATTCTGGAGAACAAGCTCAGGAAGTTGCCGTTGGTAAGGCGAATCAGTCCACTGTGATAAATGAAAATCTCTTTGAGTTGTTCATGCTAGACTTTTACAATGGAGGTACACAATGAGTCAAGACGAATTAAGCCCTGACATCTACAAAGAAACACTTGAATTTCTGCGGATTGCCAATCGTGCCGTCAATAAAGCACAGGAAGAAAACCGCAAAAAAGGGATCCCAAACGTCTATTCCTATAACGGACACATTTACTACGAACTGCCAAATGGCGAATTGACGAAAGAAGATCCCCTCAAGAATGCAAGTAAACAGGATGGAGATAGTAAATAACAAACACATCGCGACCGTGAGAGATCGCATCGTGCGAAACTTTCATCCCGGGCAATTATTTTCTTGGTAGACACGGCCGTAAAGAAGGTCTGTCGTAGGGCGATTCATCCGCCCATCTCATAGATTCGGAAGGACAAAATTGAAACATTGGCATGAATGATTCAACGTTTATTACAAGAGTTGTCCTAAAAAACTATAAGAGTATCGCCGCGTGTGATGTGCGGTTGCGCCCATTGACGTTCCTAGTCGGACCGAACGGCGCGGGCAAAAGCAATTTTATGGATTCTCTTCGATTCGTCGCCGATGCGTTGCACTCATCACTAGACCACGCCATACGCGATCGAGGAGGCATAAACGATGTCCGGCGCCGCTTTCGCGGTCGTCCATACCGTATCAGCATTCGTCTCGATTTCGCTTTACCCGAAGGTTTCACTGGACACTACGCCTTCCGCATTGGTGCCCGTCTACCTGGAGGATACGAGGTTCAGAGGGAAGAGTGCGTCCTTCAGAGTGCCCAGTTTCTCGCTCCAGCGGAATACTTCCATGTTCATAACGGCACCGTGATCAAGAAGAGTGTGAAAGTCGCACCGGCTGCCACAACAGATCGGCTTTATCTGGTCAACGCCTCCGGGTTGAAAGAATTCCGTCCCGTGTACGAAGCCCTTTCCCAGATGGGATTTTATAGTCTCAACCCCGATAAAATCCGGGATCTCCAATCACCCGATCCAGGGGACCTGCTTATTCGTGACGGGAGCAACCTTGCAAGCGTCCTCGCCCGGCTTTCACCCGCTGTGAAGGGACGCATCAAGGAATATCTAGCGAAGGTTGTCCCTGGCGTGCATGAGGTACAGGTCAAAAAGTTTGGGCCCAAGGAGACGTTACAGTTCCGGCAGGGAGTCGCAGGCGCAAAGCACCAATGGCGATTTCTCGCAAACAACATGTCTGATGGCACCCTCCGCGTGCTAGGGGTTCTTGTCGCGTTGTTTCAAGGAAGCCACGATTCGAAAAAGCGCGTGCTGCTCGTAGGAATTGAAGAGCCTGAAATCGCGCTTCACCCGGCGGCGGCAGGCGTATTGCTGGATGGACTTCGGGACGCTGCCGACAGGAAGCAGATCATTATTACCAGCCACAGTCCCGACCTACTTGATGACAAAGACCTAGATCCGGAGTCGATTCTCGCGGTCGAAGCACGCGAGGGAACTACGTCAATCGGTGGTGTGGACGAAGCAGGCAGGTCTGCCGTACGCGATCGACTGTATACAACTGGGGAACTTCTACGTCTCAATCAATTGCAGCGTGATTCGGTAGCTGTTGAATAGGAGCGGAAACTCATGACAATACTCGAATTAGCACTTGCCATTTATAATATTGGTGGTACGACTGTCTCAATTATTAGTGGAATAGAAATCGCATTACAACGCTTCAGCAAAACTACAGCAAAGGATCTGTTTAAGAAGTCTTTTATTAATGCAGTTAAGCAGTGCGCACCAAATCTTGCCTATCTCACTGAGACTCAGAATCCAGAAACAGTCAGTGTAGACAGCAACACTCTGGATGATGTAGTCACTTCACTTAAAGGGATGGATATAGCCCCGCTAACATCACTAAGCAAAAACGACAAACTCACAAAGATAACTACTCTCTTCAGCAAATGTGTCATTCTGCCCGGTCACCAATTGGTAGATTCAGATCTTGAGAAGAAAATCCAACCCATACTTGAAGCGGCTATCGTTGATTTCTACAATCAACTACCACTTAGTCAAGAAGCATTCAATCAAATCGTACTTGAGTTCATTCAAAACAACACTGACAATCAAGCGGATTCTTTCAATCTGTTTAGAACCTTCTTGGAAGAGTTCAAAAAGGCGCGATCGGAAGTTCAGGGACGTTTGAACGCCATCAAAGAGGATACCGCCGAGATTAAAGAAACGAGTCAATCAACCCTTGATGCAAGCCTAGAGATGCTTAATTTGATGCAAGAATTCAGGGCGCAAATCACTGACTCTTCCAACAGAAATGCCAATACTATTATAGCAGATGCGGTTGCAACAGAACACCAATCGGGAATTGACAATGCACGAGATTTACTCAAGAAAGGTAGCCCTCGGTCTGCGCTGAACCTATTAGAAAAAATGAAACAACGCATCTGGACAGACGCTTCTACGAATACTAAGTTCCGCGTTCTAACTAATATGGGCACAGCTCACCTAGTTCTCAATGAGGAACAGGAGGCGGCAAGGCTGCTAATTGAAGCATTTAAATATAATTGTGACGACGAGAAAGCGCTTTCCAATTGTGCTTTGGCACATTTCTTACTTGGACATACTGAAAAAGCAGCAGACTATGCGAAAAAGACATTGGAAAAAAATGAGTTAAACATATTTGCCTACGCTATCCTCGTAGGCATTTCAGAGGACAAGGAAACACTTGACGAGGTGATTTCAAAAGTACCTGACGGCTTGCGGGAAACACCACAGATTGCTCAGGCAATTAGCGAAGTTGCTAGACAACGCCGGAATTTTGAACAAGCGATAAAATGGGGCGAAATCATGGTCGAGCATGGACAGGAAGATGCCCCTAATTACAAAGCCGCTCTGGCAAGAATCTTGGTTGAGCAGATAATAGCGGATCGCACTGCCGTGTTAACTCGCCAACTTGACAATTCTCAAAGAGAACAGCTCAACCGCGCAATTGAACTTTTTACAGAAGCGTGGAATTGCGTAGACAATACTGAAATGCGCACGGTTGAAACGGATTGGATTATTTGGAAATGCACAGCACTTGACCTTCTTGGAGAGCATACTGCCGCGATTGATGCCCTCAACACAGCGATTAGGATTGAACCGGATAACCCTGTCCTAATAATGAGGCGAGCCTTGTTAGCCTTTAAACAGAGACAATACACTTGCGCCATTGCGGATTTTGAGAAAATTCAGTCCAATACGGAAACTCCTGAAGCCCCAATTCTACTCGCCAATGCCCTGTTAGTTGTTGATCGCTTAGGTGAAGCCACTACGAAACTCATTGACTTCTTGATGACAGACCCACCAGTTCAACTCCGCGAAGAGGCAAATCGCATGTTGATTAAGATTTACGCGGCTGATGGGGATTTTCACAAAGCACGAGAGATTTCTGCAGCCATGCGAGAATCGTCTCCAACAAGCGTTTTGAACCTTGTTGACGCGGCTAAAATTGCCAAAGCAACTGGAAAGACCGATGAAGCGCTCTCTCTGTTGGAAGAAGCATACGGCTATGCTCGAAATAGCCAAGAATTTCAAGGAATTATGGTATTAGCGGATGAACTATACATCCACCATGAATTTGAAAAAGCGGCGACGCTTTACGAAAAATTTGCCGATACAAGCCAAAACTCTCAATGGACGCAGCGTCTACTTGATAGTTATTATCACTCGGGGGAAAGAAAAAAGACACTTGAAATTTGTCGAACCCTTCGCGAGAAATGTGGACCAATTGAGAAGATAACCGAGATGGAGTTTTTGATTTACAATGAAATCGGCGATATGAATCAAGCCCGCGCAGTTGGCGAAATGTATGTCAACGCGTTTCCGAGCGACATTGAGATGCAAATTCGTCTAGGCGTAATTCACCTTCGCTCCAATCACTTTGAAGAACTCGATCGTTTGTTGGAAACACCATTTGATGTCAAGAATCTTTCCCTGCGGTCCTGTTTTGACCTAGCGTATCTGCATAAGATTAGATCCAAACCGGAAGGGGCGTTGGACATTATGTATGAGGCTCGGAGAGCGCATTATGAGGATGCAGAGGCCCACCTCAAATACATCGGCTTATTCTTTCAAGTAAACATGGAGTTAGAAGAGGATTTGAATCCCGCTACGATTGAGCCAGGAACAGCAGTAGGCGTTGAAAGTTACGATCAGACGAGTTGGTATGTCATCGAAAATCGTGAAGATGCGGACTTTGCGCGAAGAGAAATCAGCACCCATCATCCTATAGCGCTTCGATTACTCGGCAAACATCTCAATGAGGAAGTCTGTCTTGCAGAGAATCCGCTTGGCCCGGAGATGTGGAAAATCGCGGACATAAAGAGCAAATATGTCTATGCGTTCCAAGAGATTTTGCGCAACTTTTCCGAGCAGTTTCCAGAGTCGAAAGCCATGTGGGCGATAAGGTTAGAGGATTCGGAAAGCACAGATGGCTCAGATAACATGCGACCACTATTAAAACTTGTGGATATGGATGACGAGGACTCAATTCGAATCAAGAACATCTATGAAGGAACACCACTGCCGATTGGTGCTTTTTCAAATTTGACTGGGCGAAATTTCCTAGATACATTGCATCTCCTGAGAAGCGACCCAGACCTAGGTGTCAGGTGTAGTTCGGGAAATGCTGAAGAGATTAGACAAGCCCTCGCTCTCCTTAAAGATGGCCCGCGTAAAGTAATTGTGGCGCCAATTTCACTTGTGACCATACATGGTCTTGAGGCCGCCGACACTGTTATCGAAGCGGTGGGAAGGCTCGGAATTTCCCAGTCAACCATTGATGAACTTCAGCAGATCATTGATGAGAGACGAAGTATGTGGTCTAAGCGAGAAGGTATGCGTTTAGGGAAAAAGGACGATCAATATGTGAAATGCATTATCACGCCCGAAGCTGCTGTACAAAGCATAGAGTACCTAGAGGGCATTATGAAATGGATTGACGAAAATTGTGATGTACTCCCATGCAGTCCGGCTCTAAACATGAACCAATTACGCAAGCGGGCACTTGATGATACATTTCAGGCGGCATTTGTTGACAGCCTCCTAATTGCAAGCGAGCCGGGGAATTTGTTGCTCTCAGACGATGAATTACTTAGATCGTACGGAAAAACAAACCTCAAAACTGACGCGGGTATTAGCTACCCCGTTGACAGTGTCTGGACGCAGGTTTTATTGCACCATTGCCTGGATAGAGAACTCCTTGAGAAGTCAGAATACGATAGAATGACTATAAAGTTAATTTGTGCAAACTACTATCATACGTTTTTTGATGCAGATCTGTTAATGGAAGCGGCAAAACAGTCAGCTTGGAGGCCTTCTGAACCTTACAGTACCTTAGTAAAAACACTTGGAGATCAGAAAACGGACTTATTGTCTGCATTGAACGTAGCCGTTGATTTTCTTTATAAACTATGGTTGGAACCGATTGGGCGCAGTCAGCAGGAATATTTGACGTTAGGCTTGTTAGGTGCGCTTACATTTGGGCGAGGAACGCGGGAAATATTGAACCCGCTTGCCGACGGGATTCGCAGGAGATTTACACTACTTCCCTTCGCTGAACAAGCTATTCTCTCACTGATTCAGACATATGCACAATCCCATCTCCACAATCTCATTCATCTGACTAGCACTCCGCCGACACCCGCCACTTCATCTCCACCACGAACGCCACCGGAAGAAAAGCGGACACTAATGCCTACGGCCACAGAGCAGGTAGCAGCCAACGGAGAAGCACGCATGGCGGCTGCCGAAGCGCAGTTTCGGCAGATATGTGCGGCGCGGGGTTTGAATTGGGACACAATGACCGAAGCGGAACGCGAAAACTTTGTTGATGACCTCGTCCATGAGGACCGTGAATGCAGCCCATAGCTGTTTACGATACAAATATTCTGTTCTCTGGGCTGGGTTGGAAAGGTACTCCTTATCGCTGTATTGAACTAGCTAGACAGGGCAGAGTTGTAGGATTGACTTGCTCTGAAATACTGGATGAATTGACGGAGAAGCTAACGACCAAACTCAAATTTTCGCAGCCCCAAGTAACAGACACGGTTGCAGACCTACTCGGTTTTCTACGGCTCGTCGAGATTACCAACACACTCAAGGTTATTCATGTCGACGCAGACGACGACAAAGTAATCGAATGTGCCGTTGTAGGTTCGGCAACTCACATTGTCACCGGCGATCGTCGTCATTTGCTGCCACTCAGAAGCTATCAGAGGATTCTTATCGTTACAGCCGCAAACTTTCTCGCACAGTTCGTATGAAATGGGAAAAGCATCTATCTCTCAATACTATTCGCTCTTCGGAATCTCCTTTCAATTTAGCTGTCATTGTGTCAAAATCTTGGTTTAGACATTGGTCTAAATTTCCGATGGCAGTACATAATCACATCTCCATTTTCGCAAAACCCTAGCGGATTTATGACGAATGAAATGAATACCGTACCGAATGAAACACAAACAATTGATTTAGATGCCCTTCAACCCGGCGTATGTCTAATTGATAGGCATCAAAGAAACGAGAAAGTAATTCGTCGAGTGGAGCTACACGATTCGTTTGTCCGACTCTTGTCAATACTAGGCAAAACCCTTGTTATTTGATAGTTCAAATGTAAACTAGTCTATCTGTGAGAAATAGATAGCGGCTCCGGCTCTGGAGGTAAAAATGGAAGTGGATAAGGATGTCATCATTGGCATGGCAATTGAGACCTGGCGTTTTGGACGAGTTGCTGACCGTTTGCTTACAAAGCTTGATGCCGGTGAACAACAGCGATACAAAAACCAGTTGAGGTGGTTTGAGAAGAAGCTGGAGGAGTTTCTGGCGCAAGTCGGTTGGCAGATTGTTGATGTCGAAGGACATCCCTTTAATCCAGGCTTGGCTGCCACGCCGCTAAACATCGAGGATTTTGACTCCAAAGATTCCTTGGTGGTTGATCAGATGCTTGAGCCAATCATCATGGGAAGGGACGGATTGGTTAAGACAGGCACAGTTACTCTAAAGAGGGAGGAATCATGAAGAATTTCGTCGGTATTGACCTAGGAACAACAAACAGCGCCATCTGCTCCTACGATGGCTTCGAAACCCGAATCTGGAAAAGCCCAGAGCAAAACGACGTAACGCCCTCTGCCATCTATATTGACCGCCGAGGAAACAAGCATTTCGGTCAGAGAGCTTTCGATTCAGCTCCGCGTAGCCCAGATAACGCTGCGACGCTGTTCAAACGTCTAATGGGCACTAGCACGCCAGTTAAACTTTCGGCTGCCGGGGTTACCTTGACCCCGGAGGAGTGCTCCTCGGAAGTACTGAAGGTGCTGTTCGGTTACCTCCCTGAAGAAATCAGAAATGACCCGGATACAGGCACCGTCATCACGGTGCCTGCGGCATTTAATCAGATGCAGAAAGACGCCACCATGCAGGCTGCAAATATGGCGGGCATTGGTAAAGTCGCGCTCATGCAAGAACCGGTTGCCGCCGTGATGAGTGTCATGCGAACGCGAAAAACCGATGGTATGTTCCTTATCTATGACATTGGAGGAGGTACGACCGACATAGCTATCGCCGAAAGCATTGGCGGGAGAGTAAACCTTCTCGCACACGGTGGGATTGCCATGTGTGGCGGGCGGGATTTTGACCGTGCTCTTGTTGACAGTGTTGTTCGTCCTTGGCTGCTTGAAACCTTCGATTTACCTGAGGACTTCTCCGTAAACCCGACCTTCAAATCGCTCATCCGCCTAGCTACATGGGTGACTGAGCGCGCCAAGATTGAACTCTCGTCACGCGACGAGGCGGTAATCCGACTTGATGAAGTGGAGGCGCGGACACAGGATCTCAACGGCAAGGAGATTTACCTTGACATCTCATTGCATCGAGATAGCTACACCGTCTTGATAGCCGCGCGTGTCAGTGAAACGGTAGATGCCGCCCGTGAAACCCTCTCACAATCCGGCCTCCCGCCACACGATTTAGAGTGCATCGTATGGGTCGGCGGCCCAACCAATTACAAACCCTCGCGGGACAAGGTCGCCTTTGAGCTGGGAATCCCTGGCAACCTAGCTGTAAACCCAATGACAGCCGTGGCTGAAGGGGCGAGTCTGTTTGCTGAATCCATTGACTGGAGTTCCCAAAGCCGCTCGCGGAAGGATATTCGTGGACAGATTTCCTCTCAAGGTGAACTCGATTTGACGTTCAGGTACATCGCCCGCACACCGGCAGACAATGCACAAATTGGTATTCAACTGGCGGGGCAAGTAGCCCCTGGTTCTGAATTTCAGATTGACAGCGTTGATACCGGATGGACTTCCGGCCGCCTGCGGCTCATGCACGGCGTAACCATTGATGTAGCTTTAACAAAGGACGGGGAGAACACGTTTACGGTGTTGGCATTCGATGCTGTGGGCGAACCCATAGCGCTTGACCAGAATCAGATTATCATCACCAAAACTGCTGCTACCGTTGATGCCATTCCGGCATCGCACTCAATCGCGCTAGAAGTTCTGGAGAAACTTGGGGGAAAGCCCGTGCTAAATTATCTGGTTCGGGCAGGTGATCCACTGCCCAAAAAAGGCAGAACAGTGGTTAAGGCTGGGGAATCACTTGAGGCAGGGTCAGCTAGCGCACTCAATTTTAGGCTGTGGGAGGGTGAAATTCAGGATCCCATTACCGACAATCGCTAAATTGGTGCGCTAAGAATAACCGGAAAAGATTTCGATTATGGCGTGATTACAATTGGCGCCGACCTTGAGTGCGATTACGAGATTTCGGACTCTGGGCGTCTCTCCATTGAGGTCTCCGTTCCCTCCATTGGCAGCACATTCAATTCGGAAAGTAACTTCTACTCATCCGAGGACGGGAAAATCGACAACACATCGGTTGCTGCCCGGACAACAGTTGCGGAGGACGTAGCAGATACAATGAACCGGATTGATAAAATCAAGGAAGACGTGGACGACCCGAAACTGCAGCAAGCTAAACAAAAGCTAGCGATCGCCGCCAAGCTCAATCCCAATGAGGGAAATACCGAGAATGTGCAAGAGGCAAACGAAAGAGTGTTGGAGGCAAAGCGCCTCCTTGCTCAAGTTAGAGAAGCGAACCTCAAGGAATTCCGTCAAGCCGACCTTGCTAGGGTGGTCGGCTCATTTGAGCATGTCCGCCGATTTGCCCGCGCATCAGAGGCGGAAGCATTTGACAAGCTCACGGCATCCGCGCAGCGAGCTATTGACAACAATGACAACGACTTTGAGGAGTATCTAACTGAGCTCAAGGGAAAGAATTCTGACTTGTGGTGGCGCCAACCTTGGTTTATTATTGAACAGTTCAAGCGACTAGCAAGTGCGCCTGAGCGATTTGCCGACAAGGAACGTTTTGAGGAACTTGTCGCGATTGGCTCGCAATTTCTGCCGATAGACATCAGCTCTGACGGAAAGGGTACTGGGTTTATAGATCCCGAAGATGCCAAGAGACTGCGTCCCGTTGTCGTCAAGATGTGGAGGCTCCAATATGAGGGCCGTTCTGACACGAAGAGCATTGATGATATGGTCATCAATGTCATCAGGGGTTGATTTGTAGAACTTACTTACATTCGGCGAGGCTTCGTTCTAATCGTGTGTAGCCGGGACAAGTGTGTATCGACCGCCACGGAATGACGGGAACGAGAAACGACGACGTATCGGATTCGTCAATCATTCACAACTTGAAAAGACGCATGGATTTCTTACAGAATCCTTTTTATATTCTTAGTGCTTCTCCCCACGACAACCGTCGAAGGATTATGGAATTAGCAGATTCGCGGAGTCTGGTTCACGACCCCGACGAGTGTAGAGAAGCGGTTGCTACTCTGACGCATCCCCGGCGGCGACTCTATGCTGAGATCGCGTGGCTGCCATGCTCCCGGTTGGAACGCGTTGAAGATATGCGGAAATTACTACACGAAACTCCCTTCGGCATAAGCAATTACGCCCCAATAGCCAGATCCAACTTGCTCGCCGCCGAGTTACCCCGTCTGCTCGATTGCTCCTCGGATGTCATGGCAACAAGGATTCTTCAAATTTCACGCTCATTCGCGGATATCGACACAGAACTGGTTCGCACGGTCGTAAATGCCGGGCGAAAGGTATCCGGCTTCCCAAGAGTGAACCTATCAGATATTCAAGCGGAAATTCAAAATCTGCGGGGTTATTATCGGCAGGTCATGACATCCGCTTTAGATCGTCTATCTGCCAAAGAACGCGCCGGAGCGATGACCGAGGTAGTTGAATCGGCAACTGATGACGAGAAGCATTTGCCGCGTTTGATTGATCTCTTGGTTGACTGGTATGAAGTAGATGCTCGCGAATCTCTTGAGGAGCACGAAAGGAAGATAGAGAAACTAGACGAGAAACTCCGTCTGGCGGCTGATGAGGAACACCCAGATTCAGTTTTGGCTCCCGTGGTCGATCAGCTTATTCAGACCATAAATAACTGGTATGACATTGCACAACCAATACAAGTTAGCAAGAATAGCCGAGGGCTGCCCAATAATGAAAGTAAGCGAGTAGCGTGGCGCGTGCGAGACTTGGCAATCCACCTTTTCTATGAATATGACAAGCTTGATTTCTGTCAACAATGTATAAAGATACTCCGGGAAGCCTTCGCTGAGATTGCCGAAATTTCAGAGGTCCTCGTTGAGGATATGAGGAAATTAGCTAATATAGCTCGGAAGCGAGAGCAGAAAGCACTGGATGAAATCGCGCGACAGCGCGAACAGCGTGCACGCCGAGATATTGAGATACAGGTTCAAAAGCTACGTGCCACCGCTGATGCCAATAAACCCGATGCCATTCTGAGTCCGATGGTAGACCAACTCATTCAGTCTGTCAAAAAATGGAAGGCTTTGACACCGCAGATTGGCGCAACTTCACGAGAGTATAGAAATCACTATAATGTCGCGAATCTTGTGAGGGAATTGGCACTTCACCTTTGGAACAAACATGGAAAGCTTGATTTTTCTCGGCAACTACTGAAGATGCTCCAGGAAGTATTTACAGAGGTTCGCGAAATTGCGACTCTCATTGATATTACGATACAGGTGCAGAAACTGCGTGGTGCCGCTGATGCGAAACACAACGATTCCATTTTGAGTCCGATGGTTAACCAACTCATTCAGTCTGTCAATAAATGGGATGCCTCCGGACAACTCGTTGAGTCAAACAATGAGTATAATGTTGAGAACCTTGTGCGGGGATTGGCACTTCATCTATGGAACGAGCACGATAAGCTGGATTGCTCTCGACAACTTATACATATGCTCCAGCGAGTTTTTGCAGGGGTGGACGAGATGGACGATCGACTTGCTAAGGACGTAAGAACCCTAGATAAAGTCGCCGAGTGGCGTGCACAATTGCTCAAAATTGAGTCTCTAGTTGAAAAACTTCGACTTGCGACAGCTCGGCGAAATCCAGATCCAATTTTAGCTACGATGGTTCATCAGCTCATCCAAGTTATTTATAATCTCGATGTGACCCAAATTGAAAATCAGCTAATAGCGGATCATGTGCGAAACTTGGCAGTTGACCTTTTTAACAAACACGACAAGCTAGATCTCTCTCGACAACTTATACATGCGCTCAAGCGAATGTTCGCAGATGTCGGCGAAGTTGAACAGCGAATTGCCGAAGACGCAAGAACCCTAGATGAAATTGCGGAGCGACGTAAACATGCTATCAAAGGCAAACTCAACAAAGGGTGTCTTGTGGTGTTCTTGGTTGTAATTGGATTAATTTTACTTATTGGGCTAATCAATAGCTGTTAATAAGCTGTTGAGACAGAAGAGGAATCTAACCTATCCCGGTGGTGTCAGCAAGATGGGCGTCGCTTTGACAAAAGCGTGGGTTGGGCTAAACGATGAAACGCGCAATTCCCTACCGTAGACAATCGTTCAACAACATTAGCTTATAGATGAATAGAGTGAAACCTAACACAATCAAGAGTTGGGTTTCTCTAAATTGGAGAGAAACTTCTAGTGGAATTGGACGCTGAAATCTAAGCATAATGCACGGCGTTTTTGGTGGATGGCTTTCAACTCAACCGACTCGATTTAACTGATTCTAGCAAAAACCCAAAATGTGTGAGGTTTTGTGACATCTAGTGGTGTAGTTTGAGTTGATTGTTTGGATTTGCTGTTGGCTCAACCCAACCTCCGACCTCCCCTAACCCCTCCTTGGTAAGGAGGGGGATGAATATTGAATGAACCGAAAAAGATTGCCCACTGTGGGAGAGGCATCTAAAACTATCGCGCGGGGTTTACTATCGCCGTCGCTATTCGGTCGCTTGATTTTCGACAATCGGGAGAAGGATCTCCCTCCCACAGAGTGGCTCCGTGTGACTTTGCAGTTGTGTTTCGACAGGCTCAACAACTTTGTGCTACAATAACGAGACACTCAGGTGTCTTTCGACATTTCACTTTTAATATGGAGGATTTAAGGATGAAAAAGCGTTTCGTATCCTTTGGAAGAAAAGCCTCAATTCTATCCCTACTGGTTGGCGTTTCGATTTTTTTGGCGAGTTGCGATGGGTCACAGAAGAAAGGCACCTCTTCGAAGCCGTCAAAACAAGCGACTGCGACCATTGGTTCAGCGAGCGGAAGTGACGTGACGGGTACTGCGGTTTTTAAACAGACCGGCGACACAATCACCCTCACCGTTGAGATCCAGAACGCCGCGGCGGGGGTTCACGCTGTTCATATCCACGAGAGCGGCGATTGTAGTGCGCCCGACGGGAAGTCGGCAGGCGGGCATTGGAATCCCACGGACGTACCGCACGGAGAATGGGGAGAAGGTGAATTTCACCTCGGAGACATCGGCAATATGACAGTCGGTGAAGATGGCACCGGCAAAATTGAACTAACGACAGACCAATGGGAAATGGGCACCGGTTCCATCCATGATATTGTTGGGAAAGGTATCATCGTCCATGCGGGTGCCGACGACTTTACCTCTCAACCGTCGGGGGCTGCGGGTGCACGGATTGGTTGCGGGGGGATTGCGTTGGCAGCGTCACAGTGATGTGCAATTAAATGTGTAGATGGGAGCTGTCTGATGTTGTTGGCTGAAACCATCGGGTTCATTAGTTCTGCCAGCCCCAGACCTCTCTGCCAATTTGCGAAATTAGGTCGGTGAGTTCTGTATCATCCGCCTTTTCGGCGAGTTGTACAGCGGTCTCATAGTCATCGAGTGAGGCGAGATTGCGGTGCGCATCCCCGGTGTGTTTGCCCCATTCGAACTTAGTTGCCCCCCGATGGAGGTATGCCAAAGCATCATCTGGACTAAGTTGGATAGCGGTGTCGTAGTCTGAGATGGCGGCGTCGTATTGTTTTAACGTCGTCTTAGCGATGCCGCGACTGACGTAGACATCTGCATTGTCGGGTTCTAGAAGGATGATGGTGTCGTATTCTTGCAACCGTGCTTTCGCATCAATCTCTTCTGGGGAAGTTTCTTGGCGCTCTAAATCGGCTTGGTAGATTCTTACGCTAGCGGCAACGAGTCCGCAGAGCAAGAAAATCACCATTACAGATATCATCCACGATTTTGTCTTGTGTTTCATACAGTCTCCTAATTTGAAAAAACTAAATCCGTCGTTATTGGTCAACGTTAAGCCGGTAATCCTACCACAAAACGAGAGAAAATGGAAGAAAAATTTCATTAAAAATGACGTTATCAAAATTGACCGCCGATTTTACTACAAAATAGATAGTTGTTCAACCCCATAACATATCGTTCGCACCATAACGGAGAATCGCCGAACATTGAAATTCACCTCACAGAAATTTGAAGACGAGTAGAAAGCCTGAGGTTTCTGTTCCAACGCCGAACCTGTAGAATCGGGGACAATTGCATGCTTCAAATCTGGGCAGGTGTGACGGTTTGATGCTTGATTTCTACAGCCTCCCGTGATATAATTTAGCAAAAGGACGAGAATCAAAGATGTCCAGCCGCGTGAAGTGCCACTGCCCAACTGTCATAGCATAATTTAACGTTACGGAGAACAATCGAATGCCCCAAGATGATTCAACAGATTCAATAAATTCCCCTGAACAACAGAGGATTTCCGAAATAGGAGGTTTAATTTCAGAACAGCTGGGAAAATTTCGAGAAATTAAAAATGGTGAACTATGTCTGCCTTTTTTCGGAATGACAATTACTCCTACCGTAGTAAACGACGTATTCGAGGATTTATTAACCAAGAGAGAAGAATGTAAAGGGAGCTTAAATATCATCATTGATTCTTTTGGTGGTGATATTAACGCAGCGTATAACATAGCGATGTTATTCCGAAAATACGGAACAGAAAAATTAGAATTTATAATCCCTCGTTGGGCAAAAAGTGCGGCAACCCTGCTAGTCTGCTCGGGCGATAGAATTCATATGTCTCAAATTGCAGAACTTGGTCCACTCGACCCTCAAATAACTCAATTGAATCCGTTGGAAGAGCGATTAGAAAGCTTCTCTCCACTTCACATCGAATCAACGATGGAGATGATTAGAAAAGAATTTGATGAAGGAAATCAAAAACTCGCTACTGGTTTGATGGAAAGGCTTCAATTTCCTCTCACGCTAGGAAGTTTCATGAAATCCTTAGAGATTTCAGAACAATATTTGACAAAACTCTTAAGGACAAGAATGTTTAATGAAAAGCCAGACGAGGCGAAAATCATATCTCAAAAACTCGCTAAAGAGTACGCTGACCACGGTTTCTGCATCAATATTGATGAAGCGCAAAATATTGGTCTTAAAGTGGCCCCGCTTGAGGAGGAAGAATTAACCATTGTCTGGAAAATATACAAACTTAACGAGGAAAGACAGGAGTTTCAAGAGCGAATTAAAGCAGCAGAAATCAAGAAATCAATAGAGGGTTTACCCCCAGAAATACTAGACAAACTTCTAAATCTCATGAAGGATGAATCCAAACCCACGAAAACGAAAAGTACAAAGGAGGCCAACGATGGAACTTAGAACTGAAGAAATTGGGTTCAAAATTGCCGCTGCTTTATTGCTGCACAATAGAGAAATTTCCGTAAGCGATATAAAGGCAATACCATTCGTCACGACCTCTGACCAAGCAAAATACACTGTTGAGTATCTCATGACAACTTTTGACGCTCGAAAATTCTCAAAACTAGTAGCCCGACAACCCATGCTAGAGTGGGACGAGGTCATCAGCCTCAGAAACAGTCAAGAGGAGTAAAGGGTCAGGGAGTTTAGGTAATAATCCGGTCGCAGGAACAGTTCAGAAAGCGCGAACCGATGCGAGCGACGCGCCAAAAAATAGATGTCCGAAACGCTTCTAGGGGACGGTCAACCTCGATTCAATTCGAGCATCGCGAGATGCACAACAGATTATAAATGCGGTGGTTCAACATCCCGCCAGTCTTTCCAACGCAACTGTTGAATAGTGCTTTGCACCGCACTCATTTCCTTATTAAGCTGACTTTTACCCACAAGTCTGGAAAGTCGCACGCTGGGAGGGAGATCCTTCTCCCGATTGTCGAGGATCAACCGACCGAATAGGGAGGGCGATAGTCTTCACTAGTTTTAGGGGTTGAAACCTCTTTTTAATCGGATTGAACGTGTTGTGCAATTCTTAGTCGCAGTGACTATAGGTGTGTATTGAAAATGAGCATTCTCAACTTATTTCCGCTTGGACTTCAGAACATCCGACGCCACAAACCCGCGCCCTAGCTAGCTTTCAGCCGCATCGCACACGTTTTCGGATGTGCGAAATTGCCGCAAAATAAGCAAAACTGTATTATAGCCATTTACATTTATTTTTGCATAAATTCAGATACCCGATGATAAGGGATCAACCGACCGGATAATGAGCACGATAGTTTTTCTGAGGATCGAGCGACCGAATAGTGAGTGATCAACCGACCGAACAGGATCAACTGAGCGAATAGATCAACCGACCGAATAGGGAGGGCGATAGTCTTCCTATAGCCTTCACTAGTTTTATGCGTTGAAACCTCTATTTGATCGGATTGAAGGTGATGTGCAATTCTTAGTCGCAGTGATTATAGGTGTGTGGCGATAGCTTTAAATACCTCTCCCACGGTACGCGATCCTCTTCGGTTCATTCAACAATTATTCCCCTCCTAACCAAGGAGGGGCTAGGGGAGGTCGTAGTGTATGTCGCGATTCGGATATTACCTCCGACAGATTAGCCTTGTCTTCCGATCTTTCCGCAATAATTAAACAGATTGCCGACCATCTCCGAATCAATCCGGTCAACCTCCAGATAACCCCCATTTGGCACGGCACGCTTGAGCGGAACAACGTCTGGCGGTTGGCTGTGGCTGAGAAGGACTATATTCTCAAACAGCATCTCATCGTTCAGCCGATTGGGAAATCTGCTTTCACTCCACTTCAAATTGAAATTGCGGTTCTGGCAATTTTACGTGGGGCGGGTTGCCGCGTCCCTCAGATAGTTTGGAAGTCTGAGGACGATTCGACGCTCCTGTTGGAAACGTGCGGTGAAAAAACGCTTGACGATCTCGCCCAAGAAACTCCCGCCGACGCTCTCAAGCCGATTATGCGAAACGCCGTTCGGGAATTTTGTCGCCTTGAGTTGGCGTTTGCTGACTGTGCGGAGGTCATCGAACCTTACATCTATCCATTGGGTAATCCCCTACACCACACGCTAGACACAATGTTGGACCGGGGCAGAAAAACGATGAATTATCTAGCATGGCTGAACGGTGGACCAATGCCTCCGGATGAGCAGGCGATAGTCAACGAGGTTTGGGAGGATATGTCGAACTGTCTGCATGACGCGGCGGCGACGTTGGGAAGTTTGGATTATAACGCGCGGAACGTGGTGATTGATGGGGATAGACCGGCTTTCATTGATTTTGCGAGCGTTGGTTGGGATTGGGGGGAAAGGCGTCTGGTTCAATCGTTCAACAGTCTAGGGGCACATCGATTGGGAGGAAGTTTTGTCAGCACCTTAAATCGCGAGGTTGTCGGCGAATACGCAAGCCAGATGGCAAAAGCGCAGGGACAGGCGGACGACGTCGAGATTGCAGTGCGAGTGGATTATCACAACCTACTCTTCTACCTATCTATCGTTTATCGGCTTTTGCAGGCAACCGCTCAACCGGAACATGAAGGGAACAAATCCCTGTTGAAGGCGTGGGGAGATGCACAACCGAGATTGCGGCAGGCGTTAGCTCTCCTCGCATATTCTCCTCTGAGCGACAATCCATACGCCGCACAGCTCCGGAGCATTGTCGGTGAGTGGCGAGCGGCTGCCGCTAAGAATAAAAATTGACAGCCATGAAAGCAACTAATGCCCAATTGACCGCTGCGTCGCATCTGTCTCAGAATTGGAGCCGCACGTTACCGATAACACCCTCATCCACGCAATTTCAACCCGCCTTTTGGCAGACGTAGATAATCCCCGGATAAGGAACGATTGAGTCGATTAACACCTCATCACAGATTTTTAGGTCGGTGGAGCGAATGAGTTGCCGCCACAACTGAGGTGGATGGTGGTTCGGTCGAATTTGCGTCGCTACCCCATATACGCCAATCAACCGCTTGATTCTCTCCTCGAAGTTCACATAACAATACTTCCACCGCGGTACTGTCGTGTTATCCTTAATCAGCAGGATTCCACGAGGGTTGAGCGAATCGGCACAGGCGGTTAGAATGTGTCGTTGGGTTTCATCGGAAAAAAAGGATAGAATATCAATCAAAAGGAGTGCATCACCTGACGGAATGGGCATCTGCGCGACATCTCCACGCTGAAAGGTCACTTTTCCCAGATTGGAAGCCGCTCTTTTTGCGATTGCAAGACGGACAGGTGACGCTTCAATGCCTAGCATCGTTGCGTTTCGCCGCAACTCTATAATTAAGCTAATTAGCCCATACCCGGATCCCAAATCAACTAACCGCTCCGACGTGACTGGAATGTGTTGATCCATCGCCTTCAGGATGGGTTGTAGACACATCAGACGCGCCCAAATCTTAACCTGTTCTCGTAAGGGTGCAGAGCGGAAACGATTGATAATCCAGCGAACATCTTGGAGCGTCATTGGGCCCTCTCCAAACAGATGCGATAACTTGTACAGAACTTTGTCAATCACTTTATCTATCGCTAGATGTAAATCCCACCGACTCTATTCTATCCCCAGCGGTGCTCTGGCGGGTCAAATAAAAACCCGTGGAACAGTTTGCGACGCTCCGGAGACAAGCGGTCGTAAAAGTTCTTGTTGTAGCCCCAGTGTTCTGGAGAGGCAATCATCCAGGGGTGCTCATAGGCGTAGTATAGCATGATTCGCGCTCCATCGTCCTGCGTCCATGGACCCGCGGAATGCCAAAGCGCGTTATGGAACAGGATTGCACTCCCGGCTGGCGCACAGATTTGTACTGCGCCCGGAAACAGATCCCTTCGTTGAAGCGACGCTGAATCGGGCTGATGCAGCGCTTTGTGGCTGCCGGGGACAACACATAGGTTGCCGCGCCCCGCCTCAGTCATGTTGGTCAGATAGTATCCGATTTTTAGCTGTAGCAGGGGAATTGGGGTGCCCAGCTTGCGGTACCCATTGTCCCGACCATCTCTATGCCAGCCCATCCCGCGTTCCTTCGCGCCATACTCAACGATTGCGTCGGAGGCGTGATGATGCGGATGTTCATTGAGCAGCCTCGTGACGTAGGGAATAATCGCCGGATAATCGAGCAGTTCCAGAAAAAGAGGGTCGTCGTCCAGAATGTAGAAGATGCGTGTGTTATCACCTTGGATATCAGTCATCCCTGTGTGCGGGATTTCGCGTTCCTGAAGCGCCCGCCTCCGCGCAACCGCACGATGAAGGGTTTCCAGGAGCTGCGCGACAAGGTCTTCCCGCAGCAAACCTGCCAAAACAAGGTAGCCGTTGTTATCGAAGAAGAAACGTTCTGCTTGCGTGGGTTCGGTTTCGTTCGTCATGCTTCGTCGGAGTCCGGTATCATGTCCACCAAAGGACAATATCAAGCGAATCGGTTTCTGTACGCTAAAGATTGAGGGAGCCCTTTCGCAACCGAAGGTTGCGGCGATAGTCCCATTCAAAATTTAAGGTGATGTTACCCCTTTTCCTCTGATAAGATAGCCGATTCAAGATTACTGAGAAACTCTATTGCCTCGCCCGTTGAGGGTTTTGTGTTCTGGAACTTCTTTTGGTACGCTTTCAGAGCCCGATAGAGACGGATGAGATTGGTTCGGCGATCCGTGTTTGCCGTGCGCACACTCTGAAACTGCGAACGAACCTCTGTCTCCGAGACCCCATCCGGACGATTCTTTAGCAAATGCTCCTCGACCCTGTTCAGTGCGCGTTCCGCCATCCAGTATCGTGCACCTTCAACGCCGCCGAATTGCATGTAGACGAAAATTCCTGTAGCTACAATAATCAGCGCAACAACCAGCAAGAAGCTTAGCACCCGCCGGTAACAACCTTTTAGCCTATCCGTCCGCGCCATACGCTACAACTCTCCGTCTCGAATCGTTAAGTAGGGTTGCAGTTTCTGGTCTCCGACGAACACCGTACCGTGTGTGTCACGAAACTCAAATTCGCCGGAAATGCAATCGAAAACAGCAGCATCGGCGACCGTTCCAATTTTGAGATGTCCGAGTTCAGCCTCACGCCGAATCGTCTTTGCCGCAGCGATGGTTGATTTCTCAAGCACCTCTTCAAGAGAAAGCCCAAGATGCAGAAATTTGGACAATGTCGTTGGTAGATCGTAAACGGGTCCGTTGATATTCCCTGTATGCAAGTCCGTGCTGATTACATCGGAGATAAATCCTTGTTCCATGGCGCGTTGTGCGACTTCGTAGCAAAAACTCCCCATGCCGTGTCCCACATCGAAGATAACGCCATCGTCTCGTGCAGACCACGCCTCCGGAATGACGCGCCCTTTGTCATCAATAATACTATCGCCGCGTCCTTGAAAACAGTGGGTAATCACATCGCCGGGACGCATCAGTTTCAACACATCCGGCAGCGGAACGCCGGCGCCCATGTGGCACATTACGGGTACACCTGCTAGCGCCGCCGCTTTAATCGCCAACTTTAACGGTTCGACACCGTTATCGCCGACTTGCTCTACCCCCTGACGTACTTTAACACCGATTGTGATGTCCGGGTTTCGCATCAGCGTCTCAGCAACCTCGCCGGGGTCTGCATATTCGAGTTCGTGCATCTCGCCAACCGGACCGTAAACCAAGCCGATGCCAGAGATGTGGATATAGGTCAAGATGCGGGTTCGAGCGGGTTGCGCAATGTATTCACGAAAGCCGGGGAACGTCGCCCAGCTTGGGCTGCCGGCATCAACAATCGTCGTAACGCCCGTTGTCGTACAAACCGGATCGGCTTTGATTCCCCATGTTGTCACACCCGCGTAGACGTGGGCGTGGATATCCACCAAGCCGGGTGTAACGTATTTACCAGCAACGAAAACCGTCTGCTTCGCCTGATTCGCTGGAATTTCACGTTCAATCGCGGCAATTTTCCCTTCGGCGATTCCAACGTCTCGCTGATCGTGTAGTTGCTGGGCGGGATCGATAACGGTTCCGCCCTTAAGCAGTATGTCGTATTTCATCTCGCTTGTCTCCCTTGCCCGTCGCGCTTTCACACTCCCCGCCGGTTTCCCCAGATATCAACGTGAACCCTCGGCGAATAGCGATATCCGTATTCCTTGCAGACCTCCACGAGCCATTCCTGTTTGGGTTGCAATTCTTCGGGAGTCGTGCCTTGGGGCATCAGCATAATGGTTTCGGCTGGGATGCCAATTTCCGTTTGCAAGGCTCGGATTTCTTCGAGATCTTCGGGCTGATCGACGACAAATTTGACCTGACATTCGTATTGATCTAGGAACTTTCGGATGACATCAGGACAGATGCGTCCCCGCTCATGCCTCCGAAAGTAGCGGTCGTCCGGATTCGGATTGGAGTTCCGCAGTTTGGGGCTCATCGAAATCAGGTGTGCCGACACAGGCGCAAAGACGGTGGCGTTGGTTTCGATGGTGATATGATGCCCCTGCCTGTCGAGCATTTGACACAATTCCATTAACGCCTTGGCTTGGATAAATGGCTCGCCGCCTGTGATAACAATATGCTTGCAACCGTATTGGGTAATTGCCTTGACCGCTTCGGGAATGGATATGTCCTTGTTCTCCGGGTTCCACGATGTATAGGGCGTATCGCACCAGACACACCTAAGATTACAATAGCTCGTCCGGAAAAATACAGACGGCGCCCCAATGAGTTTGCCCTCGCCTTGAATTGTATAGAAAAGCTCACTGAATTTCACATCTGATCCCTGTCTCGGACGGAACTTCACGATGAGGAGCGGCAAACCTTAGGAACGCTGAAGAAGTTCGATCTGCACGCCATCAGGACCCTTAATGAAGGCAATTGTGAAAGACGGGTTGACGACTATTGGATCGCCCTCAAACTCAGCGCCCCGAGTTTTCAACTCTTCAACAGCAGCATTCATGTCCTCAACGGCATACGCGACCTGGTAGACACCCCACCGCAGTTTTCCGCTGTTCGGTTCAACTTCCTCCCCTGCCAGTTTGGGGGAGAAGAATAGTCTCTGTCCACCAACTTCAACCTGAACAATCGGTCGACCTTTGACTTCGACGCGGGCGATAATCGTGCCGCCAAGCACCTTGACATAATAGTCAACGGTCGATTCGAGGTCATTACAACGCAAGTGGACGTGATCGAATGTATATGACATTGTGATTCTCCTTATAAAAATAATAGTGATAAAGCCCCAACCACCATTAACCGATCTAAAAACTACGGACTTCGGCATTATACTATTGTTTATTATAGACCAAGAGCAGGCGGATGTAAATGGAATTCGCCCTTCCAACGTTACGTGAAATATCCATCACTCAAATTCATTTTTTCTTGACAAGCCGACAATAATCTGTTATTATTGGCTTTGTTGAGTTGTATGTGAAGAAACAACCTAAAACTGCATATTTTTTTCGATTCAGGTGCCAGCAATCGTCTACGATTGCGGAGAATAGGGAAGTGCGGTGAAAATCCGCCACGGCCCCGCCACTGTGAACGACGAATAATCGTGTCCATAACGCCACTGTCCCAGTGCGTTGAGATGGGAAGGCGGACACGGGTTGTCGCGAGTCAGGAGACCTACCTGAAGCGAGTTTCACGCAGAGTTTTCGCGGGAAGGCTGTGAACCACAGACTGTGCTCCTGTTGCCGAAGCGGCGGCGTAGGAATAACGAACTGTACCCCAGTTTTCTATATGAAAGCTGGGGTTTTTTGTTTCTGGGGTTTGAAAACGCAGTTTTCGTCAGCAGTCCTTCCTCACGCCAAACGGTGTTTTACATATAAAGAAAGGACAGTCAAATCTATGAAGAACAGACTCCAAAATGCGTTAATATTCGTCGCCACAGCATTGATGTTTGTTGCAGTTGCGACTTCAGCCTCAACTGAGGTTCAAAATTTGGCGGTTGTCGTTAACGCCTCAGCAAACCCAGAACTTGGAATTTCAACATCCCTTTCCATTATCAACCTCGATGAGCCGGATATCAAACAAGCTGTCGAAAATGAAATTATTCCGCTCGGATTGGTTCCAAGCGATGTTGAGATTCAAGACGATTTGGCATATGTCGTCAACACGTTCAGCGATAACGTGCAGATTGTTGATTTGAGAAATAGAGTCAGCCTGGGAACAATACCGATGGGGACCGGCTCGTTGCCACAAAAAATTGCATTCGTCAGCGGTTCCAAAGCGTACGTCGCGTGTAATGGAACGAATGACATAAGGGTAGTGGATGTAAAGGGGCGAAGCGTTATTAACACCATCCCCGGCGGCTTGAAACCCGCTGGGATAACGATAATTAATGACAAGGCTTATGTGACGAACTCGGCGTTTGTTGTGGATGCAATCTCTTTTCAGGTCACTTACGAGGATAGCAGTGTTACAGTGATTGATACACGGACAGATACAGTCTTAAGGACGATTGATGTCCCGACGAACGCAACAAGTATTACAAACGATGGCGAGTCTAAAGTGCTCGTGATCTCGCAAGGTGATTACGGTGCTATCTTGGGCAATCTTGTAATTATTGACGCAAATCGTGATGAAGTTGAAAAAGTCGTTGAGCTTAAAGCGACACCAGCCTCCTCGCTAGTCATAAACAGTATGAAACACGTCTTTTTCAACAGCGGGGACGGTTTCTTCACAAATTTAGGTTTGATGGTTTACGACCTCGTGAGAGAAAAATGGATTCGCGATCGAAACGATGCGCTTGCTGATTTCGCTGGAGGTACAGGGTTAGCGGTCGATTCGAATGACAACATATATGTCGCTGTCCCGGATTGGACCGGCGCAAGACTGGATGAGTTGCGTGTCATGGCACCAGATGAAACCCTTGACAGAACATATCGTGTTGGACCTGGTGCTTCAATCGTTTCAATCGCACAAATTCAACCGGTTGAGGCACCGCCTGTTGATGTGAACAAAGATGGCGTTGTTGACGTTACTGATTTGGTTCTCGTCGCTACCAATTTCGGCGAAACAGGGGTTGGAATCTCAGGTGATGTCAATGCGGATGGCGTAATCGATATCTTTGATTTGGTTCTCGTCGCCAAGCGTTTCGGAGAAGACGTTGCCGCTGCGCCCTTGAACCGACAATCAATAATTGATAATCGTCGATTGTCAATCGTCAACGCCAGGCTTAATAACACACGTATTCAACAGGCGATTTCTGAGTTGGAATCGTATCCGAATCAATCACCCATCATCCGGCTTGTCACAGATTATTTGCAAGCGTATCTTACAGCGACTCTTCCAACTGTGTTAGTAACAAAGTTACTTGCAAACTTCCCGAATCCGTTCAACCCGGAGACATGGATTCCATATCACCTCGCCCACGACGCCGATGTTGCGTTCACCATCTATGACGCAAAAGGCGCAGTAGTGCGTGAATTAAATATCGGACATCAGCCTGCAGGACTTTACACCGACCAAGCGAAGGCAGCGTATTGGGACGGACGATCGGAGACAGGAGAACTGGTCTCAAGCGGCGTCTATTTCTATCGATTTCAGGCGGGGGATTATGTCGCGTTCCGGCGGATGGCGATAGTCAAGTAGCACATCGCGAGCGGCTTGGACTGAGATAATCAGGTTTTATGCGTTCCCTCTTGAGACTTTCAATGCTTCAACTTTAGAGTATTCAATATGAAGGAGAAAATTAATGAGACAATTATTGAAGGTTGCTGTTTATACTGCAATCGTATGTTTGTCGATTCCATCTATCGCACTTGCCCAAACTGTCGTATCTTTTAATCCGCCCGTGATGGAATCACCCGACGTCGCACAGCAATTTACAATTGACATTCACATCTCAGATGCAACAGATGTCTTTGGATATCAAATCGCTATTACGTTCGACCCAACTGCGCTCTCTTATGTCAGCGTCCAAAATGGCGAGTTCCTAGCAGGATCGATTGGGCCACCAATACTCCCGCCAAATGTCGAAGATGGCGAAATCAAGTTCGGTGCCACCCTCTTAGGCGCAGTGCCCGGGGTCAATGGAGACGGAACACTGGCAACAGTTACGTTTGAGGCCGTCGCTGTGAAAACATCTACACTCGGTCTGGATGTTAAGATTATAGATTCAAACGATCAGCGGTTGGACTTGGTAACCCAGTCCGGCACGATTACGGGTGCACCGCTCGAACATGTAAGAACCGAGCCAGAAGGTGATGTGCTGTCGTTTGAAGCAACGATTTCGAGCGCAAACGCTTCAGCGAAAGGCTTTATCGCGCTCTGGGAAGGAGAGCTGGAGATACAGGCGGGTATGTCCCTTGAATATCAGGTGATGTTCTCAGGGATTAGCGTCCATACAGAGGGCGGTGTTTACGTCCACACTACCGATGGCAGTATTGTTGGTCTCATCAATGACGACGCTGGAACAGATTGGAAACACCGCAAGGTCTCACTTGATGATATAGCTGGGAGTCAGATCGTTGCCATTACGGCAGGCACGGATAACGGAGACAATCGGGATAACCTAGCGGGCCTATTTGGAATGATGATTGACAATGTGCAGATAACTAGTGAAGCGGGTATTATAACCAAGGTATGGGTTGACGAGAATTCGATTGGCGGAGCGCAGGAGGTTACAGCGCCGTTTGGCGATTCGACAGGTGTTGAGGATATGAAGGCATTTATATCTGCAGTTTCTGTTGAACCCCAATCGAAGATGTTAACAAGTTGGGGGCATCTCAAAGCGACGCGGTGAGTAAACTTGTCGAACCTTATCCAAAGCCCTGTATCAGCAGATGCAGGGCTTTTTTATCGTTTCGGAAACCCCTTGCAAATTTGGATTGGCTGATTTACAATAATGCACGTCCTGACTATTCCTTACCCCACTCTTTGGTGTAACAATCTATACCTTCGCGGATGAGTGGGAATTTGTGACGAGACAAATGGTTTGGCATTCAACGGAGCGTGTGGTAAAATGTCAATGGAGATTTCTTGATTGAAACTAGGATCGGCAATCAAGCAATGTCGAACCGCTCTAGCACAGCGTAAGGTGAGATTCTGAGTTGTATAGGAGGAGGTAACAAAATTGCCAGAACAATTGAGGCTAGGAGTGTTGGGATTCGGTACTGCGAGCTACGAAATAACTAAGGGACTTCATTCTGAGGGGTTGACGGAGATTCACGTATGGAAACGCGAGCCGTGGAGCGATGAAGTGCAGGTGCGAGCGAAGGCCGCAGGTGTCATCCTGTGCCGCGAGGCAAGCGAGGTTACCACAGCATCAAACATCATCATGTCTCTAGTTGCACCGACAGCTGCCCCCGAGGTGGCTCGGCAGGCATCTTCCGAAATCGCTGGCAAGTTTTATCTCGATCTGAACGCAGCTTCGCTCAAATCCAAGGAGGCGGCAGCGGCGGTCATACAAGCAGCCGGTGGGCGATTTATTGACGGCGCAATTATGGGGCCCCTGAAAAGACAACGCCACCAAGTCAGCACCGTAGTCTCCGGGGAGGGTGCCGCACAACTCGCAGTCACACTACAGGGATGGGGGATGGACGTGCGAGCTATCGGGACCAAAGTCGGACTTGCTTCAACTGTCAAAATGATTCGAAGCGTCTACACCAAGGGCCTGGAGGCAATCGTCGTGGAGTTTATGGTCGCCGCGCATCGTTACGGCGCAACCGAACAGGTGTTTGACTCACTAGAGGAGATTCTCGAGTTGGGGCCGTTCTTGCTCCCGTTCCGGCAGATGGTGTCTGAGCTCGTTCTCGAACAGGTAGAGCACGCTGCGCGGAGAGCTACGGAAATGGAACAGGTGGTTCACACTATGGAGGAACTCGGCGTTGAACCGTTGATGGCGCGCGGCACCCTACAGCGTCTCCGGTGGGTAGCTGATGAAATCAAGCTGAGTGAACGCTTTGAAGGTCGGACACCGTCCAGTTACGGAGAAGTGCTAGACGTCATTGAATCCGCCGGGAAATAAGTGAGTTTGAATATGAGACAAGCCCTGTTGTCCCAAGGCAGGAAGACACGGCGCGTTTGTCCGCAAAAGCATTCATACCAAGCCTCTGAGAAAGGAGCATCCAAATGGTTGTTGGCAACCCTATGATTTTCCTAAAGTACCCTTTAGAAGAAGCGCTACGTTCAATGGTTAAATTCGGTTTTGACGCGGTTGAACTTTGGCCGCCGCAAATTGAAGTGTGCAAAACGGATGAATTACGGAAGCTGCTTGCAGACCATATTTCCTCGTTGGGTCTGTCCCTTGTCGGATTGAATTCAGCGGCACCCCCTTACTTCGAGGCGCTTAAGTCCCCGAATGATGTCGAAGGAGTTGTGCAAGGGTTAAAACAGGACGTCGATATCGCGGCTTCAATGGGCATGAATCAACTCCTAAGCTGGGACGGGAGAAGGCTAGAGAGTATGACAGACAGCGATCTCCACGGCTGGGTTCTGGATGAAACCGTGAATATTTTCCGCGAGGCGGTTTCGTACGCTGAGACCAAGGGAATCACCATCACCGTGGAAATACACCCTTTTACGGTGGGTATCAATGTAGATTTTGCCTGCAAGCTCTACGACCGGATTGACTCCCCGTCCTTCGGTATCACTTATGACTCCTGCCATTTTGCAGTTGGATTGCCCAATGGTTATATTGATGCTATTCCCAAGCTTGGACATCGAATCAACAACGTACATTTCGCCGACAGCGATAAACATAGTTCGGAGTTGCATTTCGCGCCCGGAACAGGTTGTTTGGATCTCGAGGGAATTGTCGCCGCATTAAAAGCGATTCATTATCAGGGCCCCATGATGCTCGACCTCTGGCTTTATCCTTTCCCGGAGGAGGGTTCGAAAATCGGTATGCCTTATATCCGCCAAGTGATGAAGACCTTGGGATATCCCTCTAATGAGTAGATAGTTCAACTGCTGCTCCCAGGTTCTTCAAAAGGGGAACCTATCATCATGGGTAAACAAACCCCGATTCTGATAGTCGATTTACGTCTATGATACGATGGTAATAGTGCTTGGGTTGCCTTGAACACGGTTTTGCAACTTATGACATAGCCTCAATTGAGTCGTTCTCATGAGAAAGTTCACCTGCTATCTATTATTGATTGTTTTCCTATTGACTCCCATCTCAACTGCCTATAGCATCAGCGTCAAAACACGGGGGAAATTGGCACTGGCGGCAATTTTATCTGCCATTGCGATTGTGACGAAGTATTTGGTCGATCGGGATGAACAGACTGTCGAAGTGCTCCATGCTAAGCTGGGTAAGCCGGATCGCATCATCGAGCTTGAATGCGGATTTGATCTCTGGCGAATCGAGTGGTATGGCGGAAAAAAAATCATCCTTCGTAACCATGTTTTCCAGAAAATGGTTGAATCAAATCATAACCTTTACGGCTGCTATTAAGTTTGGTCTTCCGCTCGATGTTCATTGTACGACGACTCGGCTCAAAGAATTGTTCCGCATTTTACAGCACTAGGTATCCCGTGAACGTGAAGAAGAGTCGCCCCCCAAGTTTTTTCTTGTGCTATTTCCGTTTTTCGGGTATTTTTGTGAAGGAGTTACTAACTTGCGAATCCTAAATTTCTCAATTCCGCGAAAATGGATTTTCATCGTTTGAAGAAGGGAAATACATTTTGCGTACTTCGGATGAAGAATTGATGATGAAATGTCGCAACGGAGACATGAGCGCATTTGAGTTGTTGATGATGCGCTATAAGGATGTGATTATCAATTTTATTTACAAGTCCATCGGCGATTATCATCGAGCGGAAGATCTCACGCAGGAGACGTTCCTGAGAGTTTTCAGAAATTCAGGTCATTATGAACCTAAATCTCAGTTCAAAAATTGGATCTACCTCATTGCAACAAATCTATGTCGGAACGAGATTCGTAATCGTAAACGGCGAAAAACTGTATTCCTTGACGATCTGATGCCCGATGAAGAGGATGTAAGCTACGCTTCACTGATGCAGGATGTAAGAAATCTTCCTGATGAGCTCTACGAAAAGAAAGAACAACAGCTAATCATTCAACAAACTATCAACTGCCTGCCCGAAAATCAACGGTTGGCATTAATCCTTGTGACCTATCACGATCTGAGATATGAAGCGGTTGCCGAAGTGCTTGACTGTTCAATTAGCGCCGTGAAATCCCTTATTCATCGGGCACGCCAAAAGATGAAAAAACTCCTCGTCGAAGTGGGGATTGGAGAAAGTTCAAATGCTAAATTGTGAAGACATTCGACCCCAGATATCCGCTTATTTGGATCGGGAGATGCCGCCATGGAAAATGCGGTTGATTCAGTTGCATCTCAAGCGATGTCCAACCTGTGCGCATGAGGCTATGCGCCTGCAACTGACTGGCAAAATCCTGAGCCAGCTTGATTCGGTCAGAACATCGAATGAATTCCTGTCCCACGTGATGCGTCAAGTTTCAACCATCTCCCTTGTGGAGAGGCAACGAGTTTCGTCCATGCGGCGAATCCTTCGGAGGTTGGAGTCGTCACTGGCATGGTTGCAGTATCGTTTTTGGACACGCCCCTCCTCCTACGCTGTGGGGTTCTCGCTGGCATTGATTGTGACAGTTGCGAGCATCGTAACATTCTATCAGCCGCTCAAGCAAGCGAGTTTGTCAGACCCAATGCACATGTTAGCTCGGTCTCAGACGAAGGAGTCGTTCATTAATGTCACCGAAATTTTCTCAGTCGATCTGCCTACAAAACGTCTCCTATCTACTAAACACCGGTCAATTATCCAAACAAATCCTTGAGATTCATTAGAGCACTACATGCTATAGGTTGGTATTTTTAGCACGACGCCGATGACACCCCAAATTGAGCCTCCCACGTAGTCTCCAAGAATCAGACCAGCAAAAAAGGGGATCGCTTTTCGATAGGCTTGCAAACCGCCATGTCTTAGCACGACGGTCTTAATCGCCCAACTGACAAGTACGGGAAACCAGTAAAAAGACATATCCCCCCAGCTCCCTGTTCCGATGACGTAACCGATCGGATGGAAGGGCCACCAGAAAAACCGCAACTTCAACGCTATCAAAATCAGGGTGAATCCGAACCCTGTGCCCATGGCAAGCATTGCAGCGTAATCCACATCCGTCAGATAAATCAGCCGCTTTTGCAGTGTATGAAAGGTGTAGCTCATTGGCACTAGGGTGTGGCGTGCACCAAAGCCACCGAAGTCATAGGAAAGGCCGAGATAAGTTAGAAACGTTACAGGGATACCGACTGCTAATCCTATCAGCATTGCCAATAGGAGTTTTCTACTGTTTATCTTAGCCTGATGACCAATATGAAAGGCTTCCATCTGATTCGGCATGGGATGTGCGGTATTGACGCGGTTCAACCAGAAAAAAAAGGATAGAATGGTTAAGTTGCTCGCCCCAATCATTCGCGTACCAAAGGCCGACACCATCGTTGCTGCGGGGTCCTTTCCAATCACCTCATGCATCGGCGGCCCCAAGCCAGCTCGGACTTTTGTCAGGCTAATCGCCATCAGGAAGTAGACGCCGAAAAAGACCAGAAGGGGCCAAAGAGAAGCCCCCGCTTTATATCCAAACAGAACGACACTAAGTATACCGCCTACCATTCCCCAAACAGCCCATTTATACGGCATTGGTTCTGCTGAATCATCCACATGTCCCTTCCCTGACACCGCTTGAGTAATAACATGCCTCAAGTGCCGTCGTCCAATCCATAAAGCGAGAACTCCTAACCCAATCCATGCCCCCTCCGATTGCTCGTCAAGATAGAGGTCGGTACGCCATCCCAAAGCACTCTTCAGCACAAGTAAGATTTTACCAAAAAAGTAAAAGAACCATGAGGAAAACGCTAAATCCACGGGCATAAAAAAGGCTAGACCTATCACAAAGGGCCGAGCAGTGAATAGGATTGTGCCAACAGCGTTCCAAGGCTTTTCTTGGAACAAATAGGAAAGGTTCTGAAATCCCATTGGGATAGAAGGTGTAGGTGGATAGAGGAAATGGATACCGTTGATGACCTCAATCCCGCCCGCGATGCCAAACCCAACCCACATTAACCGATTCTTAAAAAAACTTGTCGGATTATTTCCCATCTCCAGTGGCAGCCAGGTGATTGGAAAAGTCAACCGCTCATGTTCCGTAAACTGTTTCCTAAGAATCACATTCATGCAGATCAGGGTAAAGTAGAGGATAAATATTAAGGCGGACCATACAAGGAGCGGCGAGAGCCAACCGTAGACGTGCTGAGCAATAAAAAACGACGACTCTCCCTCATAAAAATTACGCAGCACCTCCTTATCCCGGACAGTAAACCACTGTGGGATGTGACCTCCAAAGAGCTGCATCCAATCATTTTCTGCGGTCGCAAACCAAAAGGGATAGGCAAGAATGTAGATCAGATATCCCATATTTGTGTTTCCACTAAGTGTGGAAACCATGAGGACCATCACATATATGACAAGGAGCTCGGACCGGTGGAACGCACATTGAGGACGGATTCGCCTCAACAAGAAATTCATGAGGGTGAGTACAAATAAGCAGAAAACCGTATTGATGAATAGTGAAATATAGGTGTGTAGTATGCGCCCCGCCCAGGTCGCCTCATTCAGCCAGTACGAATTTGCGACAATAAGGACGACTCCGATGCAAAGCGCTCTCAGTGTCAGACCGCTTGACCTGCCGTCAGACCGAGATGCGTACTTCATCTGATAAACTCCTCGGGCGAGGGATTTCGGATATTCATCCCTTTTTATAGATAGACTGATGTTCGATAATATTGGATTTTAGGCGATTACTTCAATGCGAATGTGACTCACATCGGCATCAGCTTTCTTTTGCCACTCTCATCAACTGTCCTCGCAGAACGTAGTCATCTTTTCCAAGTCGCATACGTTCGAGTTCTTCCGCTGTGACATCCCGCTTAACTCGCGCGGGAATGCCCACTGCCAAAGATTCTGGGGGGATTTCCTGTCCTTCTCGTACAACAGCACCCGCGCCGATAATTCCACGTTCACCGATTTTGGCACCGGTGAGGATAATTGCCCCCATAGAGATCATCGCGCCGTCACCAATTGTGCAGCCGTGAATAATTGCTCCATGACCGATTGTTACATCATCGCCAATTATAGAGGGGAAATTTCTGTCCATATGCACTACCGCACCATCCTGAATGTTGGTGCGTGCTCCAACTTCGATACGGTCCAAATCGCCCCGCAGCACGCAATTGAACCAGACGCTCGATTTTTCGCCAATGGTAACACTTCCAATAATCATCGCCCCCTCGGCGATGAAAGCGGATGGATGAATTCTCGGGAATGTGTTTTGATAAGCGATTAGCATTTTCTCTCCCACATGAAATCAAGTTAAACGTAAAACGTGGTGTGCAGCGCATTAGGTTTGTTTAGTCCGTGCCATCCTATCAATCTGCGTTCTAACTCAGCAGTTTTCGTAGTGATCGCTTGCCAGACATATAGAATAATCTCCAAACTCCAATCATCACTACCATGGTTGCAGCGATGCCGAGTTGCTGTGGCATCTTAATCGGCTCTTCACCAAGCACAACAATTCCCCAACCGAGCGCAGGACTCAGCAACGCAGCATTAGCGGCAATTGTCAAGAGAATCGTTGCGATTCGGCTGACAGGTCTTTTTCTCGAATCCCGATATGATTCTCCAATCTCCGCTACCCAAGGCAGCGCCCCCATCGCTGTGTTGAATGCAATCACAGTAGTCGTTGTAATTGTTGCTACCGTTAGGATTGGCAACCATAATACCAGGGATATCCGAAACAGAATCAACCACAGGCAAAAACAGATATTTGTGTAAGCAACCGAACAAAGGGTTGCTATCAAAATTTTGCTCCTGAAAAGCAACTCTGGTGAAACCGGTCCTGACTTTAGGATCCACCACGTTTTCGCCTCGGCTTTGAACGCGCCCCAGGTTAACCCCAGCGTTGCGATTACGCCATAACCCAGGATTTGGATTCCCAATCCGATGTACAGCGAGATGTAGTCGTCTCGATCGCCTGCACCACCATTCTGAATTTCAGAAATTGTCAGAACCATTCCCACTAAGACGAATAGTGTCAGTATGACAAGCGTTGTCATCTGTTTCCTATTCCGCATAAACACCAACAAATCTTTCGCTAATATCGAACGAATCTTCCCACGCCCTACGACGGAGATTCCGAATTGTTTTTTCCCTTTTTGCCCAGCCTTCCGTTCCACACGTCGAGCATACTCCCAACTTCGATAGTAAATCTTGGAAGCAATGAGCACACTCAGAACTGATACCCCCGCACCCACACCAACCAGTTGGGTCGACCAACGCAAAGCGTTCGTATTCGATTCAGGGAGCCAAGCCATCATCAATTTTGCCACCCACAAGTGAGGAAGCCAATCGGATTCCGGTGCTTTCAACCAATCGAGAGTGAATCGACCAGCCTGATCCGGGATGAGGAAGCTTACTGATATAAGAAATCCGGCGGCTACCCCTACCGTCGGACCGAGAATTTTTAAGAACTTTATCATCGGACGCGACGAAAAAAAACGCACAATCAACATCGTTAATATGGAAATTTCGCTGACAATGATGACAAGCAAGCAGAAACACGCCGGTACAAGCGCAAGGTAGAAATGCCAAGGTAGATGAAAAAACTGACCGAGCGCAAACCAAGGCGGGAATAGCCAGATGACCATACTCAGGGAATTGGAGGCGATGACTTGGATTAATTTAAACCCAAAAACGGTAGAAGGCGGCAGGGGTGATGCTAAGAGTAGCGTTGTATCTGGTGCTTCGTAGAGTTGCGTCAATGCGCCTTCCATTGCATCCTTCATTAACACGCATACACCAAGTGTCATAAAGATATTGATTAAGTTCAGAATAGTTGTTCCATACGCATCGCTCAGTTGGATTTCCGCCGCCCTGAATACAGCGCGGCCTAGCCAATAGAGGGCAGCAATCAGCACGAAGAAACCGATAATCTCTACAATCTTTTTCTGTTTCTCATCTGAAGTGTATCGAAAGCCATTTGCCCAACCGTACCAACTGCTCCTGAGTAAAATTGCTAATTTGCGCATGATGGGTAATTGGAACACAGATGCAAAGAATTACACAGATTATCTGCAACTATTCCGATAAAACCTTCACCATCTCTCTATCCTCAATGCCACCTGTGAGTTCAAGGAAAATCTCCTCTAGGTTCCTATCCGTTGCTGTATTGGTCTGGCGCAGCTCACCCATCGTACCGACCGCGACTAGTTTCCCTTTGTTGATGATACCGATTCGGTCGCAGACCCGCTCCGCGATCTCTAGGATGTGCGTACTCATGAACACTGTGCAACCGAGATTACAAAGCAGGCGTAGAATCTCCTTTACTGTGCGAGCGCTTTTAGGGTCAAGTCCACTTGTCGGTTCATCAAGAAATAGCACACGAGGTTCATGTACCAGCACGGCGGTGAAAAGAATCTTCTTCTGCATGCCGTATGAATAGCTTTTGATTAACTCATCCGCTACATCGACCAGATCCAACATCTCCAACAGTTCCTCCATGCGTTTCTCGGATCGCTGGGAAGGTATCTCGTACAAATCTGCCATGAAACGGACATACTCGCGTCCCGTCAACGTCTCATAAAGACAGAGAGTATCGGGCATAAGTCCTGTAATTGCCTTCGCCTGTAGACCCTGGGCTTGAATGTCATAACCACAAATCGTCGCTGTCCCCAGCGTTGGGCGGATTAAGCCTGTCAGCATGTTGATTGTAGTAGTTTTTCCAGCACCGTTCGGGCCCAGGAAGCCAAAGAACTCACCGGATTCAATCTGTATCGTCAGGCGATCTATGGCTGTGAACTTTCCAAAACATTTGGTAAGATTGGTTGTTGTAATCATAAAGTGATGGCGTTTGCATTGAGCAGAATACTATTTCGCTTGAATTGCCGAATACAATAATCTATCTTTATCTCCAGTATTATAAAGCCAAGTAGACGGATTGGACAAGTAGAAATCTACTCCCTAACGTTTGAAAGATCGGTCTACCTGTTTAGTCGACTTTTCGGCCCCCGCCTCTGCAAAGGTTAGTCCCTGTACTCAGAATAGCCCAATAAGGTTAAGTTCATGAGCAATTGTCTCAACAGCATCCTGCTCACCTGCCAAATCTGTCTCCCTGGACCTCTTTTTTGGGATGCCCCTCCCACTCCCTGGGAGGGGCTTTGCTGTTGACGTGATTCGAGCAGTTGAGTATAATGTCGAAACGCTAATAAACAAGAGGTTGCGCTGGATAGAAGAGGAAGTCATCGGTTGACCAACTGGTCATTGTCGCGATTACAGCGCCAGCAACGAAAAGCTATCTAAATTAGTATGCGAAAAAGACTAGTTGGGGTAAGCTCAACAACCACTAGCTCTATGGGCTCCTTCTCTTGAAAAATCAGAGAAGGGGCTTTCTCGTGCAGAATATTGTCGGTAGATCCGAATACCATTAAACGATATTTCTGTTTCACGATTTTTACCTGAAAGGAATCGTATGACTCAGGTCGCACCTTACGGTTCATGGAAATCGCCAATCACTGCAGATGTTATCGTGTCTGAAACCAGCCGGTTTGGAGGACTAGCGCTTGATGGCGAGGATATCTACTGGACCGAGAGCCGTCCAGCGGAGGGAGGCCGGTACGTAATCGTTCGACGCACGCTAGACGGACGAACAACCGATATGACTCCTGTTCCTTTTAACGCCCGCACGCGTGTTCACGAGTATGGAGGTGGAGCATTTGTCGTCAGTGACGGGACAATCTACTTCTCGAACTTTACAGATCAACGCCTGTACCGTCAGGAGTCTGGTAGCACGCCATATCCGATTACGACCGATGTCCCGCTGCGCTATGCAGATGGCATTATTGACCGCCGCCGCAACCGGCTAATCTGTGTGTGCGAGGACCATACTTATGTCGAACACGAAGCTGTCAACACCCTCGCTGCTGTCAAGCTTTCGGACACACCGGACACACAGGTGCTTGTCTCTGGAAGTGACTTTTACGCTAGTCCTCGTCTGAGCCCGGACGGGGTCCAACTCGCTTGGCTCACCTGGTGCCACCCGAACATGCCGTGGGACGGTTGCGAACTCTGGGTCGGTGAGGTTAGGGACGATGGATCCATAGGGCAAACCGTACAGGTTGCAGGTGGTCTAGATGAATCGATTTTCCAACCTGAGTGGTCACCGAATGGCGTGCTGCATTTTGTCTCCGATCGAACTGACTGGTGGCACCTCTATCGCTGGCACGATGGAGGTGTCGAGCCGCTGTGCCAAATGGAGGCGGAGTTCGGAAGGGCGCAGTGGTTATTCGGGATGTCCACCTATGCATTTGAATCTGTCAATCGCATAATTTGCACCTACAACGAGCGAGGTATCTGGCATCTGGGGATTCTCAATACAACTACAGGTGAGTTCGAACAGATTGAGACGCGGTATTCAGAAATCTCGTTTCTCCGGTGTGGTTCCGGGTGCGCTGTTTTCTACGCGGGCTCGCCAACTGCGCCGGAATCTGTTGTTCGGCTCGACTTCGGCACGCGCCGGATGGAAGTCCTGCGTCATTCAAGCAATGTAGTGATTGACGCTGGATATTTGTCCCTACCCCAAGCAATTGAGTTCCCGACTGAACACGGGTTAACAGCGCATGCCTTCTTCTATCCACCCCAAAACCGCGACTATACTCCCCCATCCAGTGAAAATCCACCGCTGATTGTTGTGAGCCATGGTGGACCAACCGGGGCGACTTCGACGGCGTTTGACTTGGCGATTCAATACTTGACGAGCCGAGGCATTGCTGTACTCGACGTGAACTATGGCGGCAGCACCGGCTATGGACGTGCATATCGTCAGCGGCTTAACGGTCAGTGGGGAACTGTTGATGTCGATGACTGTGTAAACGGGGCGCGCTACCTCGTCGCGCGCGGTGTGGTTGACGAAGACCGAACCGCCATTCGTGGCGGTAGTGCAGGAGGTTACACAACGCTCTGCGCGTTAACCTTCTGCGACTTTTTCAAGGCTGGTGCAAGCTATTACGGTGTTAGCGATCTTGAGGCATTGGTACAAGACACACACAAGTTTGAATCCCGCTACTTAGATAATTTGATTGGTCCTTATCCGGAGCAATGCGATCTCTACCGGGAATGCTCGCCAATCCATTTCACTAATCTGCTATCGTGCCCGCTAATCTTCTTTCACGGCCTTGAGGATAAAGTTGTTCCACCCAATCAGGCGGAGTTAATGGTAGAGGCGCTGCGTACACAAGGGTTGCCAGTTGCATACATCCCGTTTGAAGGCGAGCAGCACGGTTTTCGCCGTGCCGAAAATATCAAGCGCGCCCTTGAAGCTGAGCTCTACTTTTACGCGAAAGTCTTCGGCTTTGCGCTTGCCGATTCGGTAGAGCCGGTACTGATTGAGAACCTCTAACGTATGTGCGAACGCACTTTCATTTGTCCACCATGGATCGACAAATGGGCACTTGTGCTTGCGCAACACGAAAATACACCGGTTGAGAACTAACGGATTAACGCGAACACAAGCTATTCGATCCAAGCCGCAAAGCGCGAAAAGGAGACTTTGTGATGTTATCCAAACAAAAGTACAAACTGAATTTTAAGCTATCCCTGAAGCAGGCTACAATTTTTTCCTTCATCGGTATCTGGTTATGCCTATCAGGTTGCGGCCAAGAGGAATCACCGGCACCAATCCTTGTCAAGACTACGACACCACCTACACTTATTGCTACTAATGTGCAAGGTGGGCCGATTCCTGTGAATACACCCATTATCCTCGTATTCAGCAAGAGGGTCCATCTAACCTCTGCACAACGGGGCATCTCAGTTCGCTCCGTCATCGACGCCGAGGTTGTCAAAGGGGTTATCACCCTTGAGCAGCAGAACCGCGCAGTCAAATTCACACCAACGGAGCAAATGACATCAGGAGCCTATGTCCTGACGGTCTTGGGCATTGAGGATTTGGAAGACAATGAAATAGCAACCCCTTTTTCAATCTTTTTCAATGCGGTTGAAGTGGACATCACACAACAACCCGCAGACGTTATACCACCGAGGGTTGTGAATACTATTCCTACTGAAGGCGGGTCCGTCAAAGCGACAAGCAGCCTTGTGGTGCGTTTTGATGAAGAAGTGGATCCTGTTTCAGCGCAGGCGGGCATCGTGGTTTCCGGTATTGAAGGGGTCGTGGAGGTTGGGGGCGCAGTGGCAATTTTTAAACCGCAGAAGCCAATGACAGTTGGAAAGCACACCCTAGCCGTTCTCGGCGTTAGGGATTTAGCGGGGAACGCTATGGGATCTTCCGTCCTCCTTTCTTTTGAGGTTATTGCACCCCCTGATGAGATTACATCACCGCCCACAAGACACCCGTTAATTACCGGAGGGAGGGTTATCTTCTGGGAAGCTGAAAATTTCGCCGCTAAGAATGGAAATGGTATTGAGTTGTTTAATCTCCCGCATCAGGACACAGGTGCGAATAACGTACAGTATAAAATTGTTAAAGCTTCTGGCAACGCGTTTGTCGGTTCAGAAAACGGTGCAGGGGGTAATTCGAACTCCTGGCTCAAGTATGTGTTTAATTCCTCAGTGGCAGGGGATTGGTACTTCTGGGGAAGGGTCATCGGGCCTCCGAATAGCGACAATTCGTTCTTCTGGGGGGTGGATATTCGTGATGCAGATGCGAAATCAGAGGACAATGGTAAAGTCAACCTCTGGGATTTCAATGAGGCAGCCGGGGAGTCAGTGAATTTCCCGTTTGGCAATCCAGCGCCGGCGAATATATTACATCAGTGGACGTGGTACCGGTTGAGCAGTCGCAGCGGACCTTTTCCAGGCAGGGGCTCTTATGACAACCCAACACCCCTGGCGTTGACAGCGGGTAAACATACGTTTCACCTCATTCATCGAGAGGATGGAGCGTATTTGGATGCCGTTTTTGCAACGACAGATAAGGCATTCGACGCCAATGAAACGCCTCCTGATGGCAAGCTATCCGTTGAACCGCACGGGAGATTAACGAAAATATGGGCAGACCTTAGACAAAAAGAATAATTATCCCTTGACTGAGGTGTTAAGTATAATTTCAAGATTAACGAATTTTACCTGAGAGGGTATGTTGGAGGTTATTGAGCGAGCAATTTTCCCACAACGTGCGTACTCACGTTAGTGGAAATAGGACAGACAACGTCGCTTTTTATTGGCATTTTTTCGGATTTATGCTATAATAGGACATTCTGGATTGGTGCAGTTCGAAATTAATAACATCTTGAAGGGAGATATAAATGCGATTAATCACCTTTTTCACATTAGCTAGTATTGTCGCCTTGAGCGTTATTGTTTGCCCAGCACATGCCCAGCATCAGAGAGGCTGGGAGGCAGAAAATTTCACAGCCCGAAGTGGTGATGGCATGCAGATTTTCAATCCTCCACACACAGAGACCAATGGGGGGGAATATACAATTGCTGAGGCTTCCGGCGGTGCATTTATCGGTTCGACAAACGGTTCAGGAGGCACCTCCAATTCTTGGTTTAAGTATGCGTTTAGTGCTCCAGTGACAGGGGATTGGTATCTCTGGTTCAAAGCTATTGGTCCACCCGCCAGCGACAATTCTTTCTTCTGGGCAATAGATATCGCTGATGATGACGCTATTTCAGCAGATAACGATCAGATCAACATCATAGATCTTAATGAAGCCGCTGGTTCGTCACAGAATTTCCCGCTTGGCAACCCACCCCCGGAGGGGGCAATACATGAGTGGGCGTGGTTCCGTGCGGGCAGTCGCGGTGGGCCATTTTCTGGCGTCGGTGATGCAACGCCCCTTGAATTATCCGCGGGTGGTCATACCCTGCACGTTATGGACCGAGAGGACGGAGCTTATTTAGATGCCTTTTACATAACAACAGATGCGAATTTCAACGCCAATGAGACCGAACCCATAGCCGTTGAGTCGCAGGGGAAATTAGCGATAACCTGGGCAGATCTCAAGCAACGAATATACTAATTTCACCCTTGTGTAACCAGCATCAATTATGGTATTACCGGACATTCCGACAAAATTGACGTTTTTCAAAGTCGACTATAACATTTGGAGGTCACTTATGCGATTCATTACCTTTTTCACGCTAGTTAGCCTTGCTCTTTTGAGCATTGTTGCATACGAGGCGAGCGCGCAAGAGTTCCAATTTGCGGCAGAAGATTTCATCGCTTCAAGTGGAGAGCGGTGGCAGATCATCACGCCTCCGTTCACAACCGTGGCATCGGACAACCCAGCCAGGGCACCGGAGCTTCCGGAAAATCGGGAGTATACCATCACGGAAGCTATCGGCAACGCTTTCATCGGATGGCCAGATGGACCGGACGCCTGTTGCGGTGATGGTAGTTGGGTCAAATATTCAATTACCGTGCCTGCGACAGGCAAATGGTACCTCTGGGCACTGGCCGTCGTTGCGACACAAGCAGATAATTCGTGGTTTTGGGCGTTCGATTTGGCGGATGAAGACGTCGTTTCTGATGATTTCGGCGGTGACGGCCCGATGAACGTCTGGGATGTTCTTGAGGACGCGTCCCTCCACGACCGATTCACGCTTGATTGGACGTGGCGTCCGTTAGTTAGCCGCAGAGGGCCGCATCCCGGAGGAGAGGCTGGTCAGTATACTGCCGATCGAGAGGGCGTGGAGCTTTCGGCTGGCACCCATATCCTCCACTTCAGCTACCGAGAACACTCCCAAATAGATCATGTTTGGGCATCAATGGAACAAGCTCGTGACCCGAACGTGGATTCACCGGTTTCCGTGGATCCGCAGGGGAAATTAGCGGCAAAATGGGGAGATATTAAACGCGAATTTTAACCAAATACGTTAAGACATAACTAAAGTAAAATAAATAACTCAGGGTGTCCTAATGGGCACCCTTTTTTTGCGCTTGTATTTCTTTGGGTTCATGCTATAATGAAGTGTCGTTGGTGCTGTTAAAATTGATGACATCTAGCGCCATTTGTAGTGCTACGTGACTATTCAGGTCATGAGTTTCACCATAAGACAATCAGAAGGACTCGTCCTATTGAGGAGGATTGGATGGTCACATTTCTAACCACAAACAGTACAAGGAGGAGGTTCATGCGACTGCGATATCTAAACTTATTCACGTTAGCTAGCCTTATCATCTTGAACTTTATCGCTTACGAGACGAACGGTCAAACGTTCCATTTTCAAGCCGAGGACTTCGTTGACAAGCAGGGACCGAGTTGGGAGATCCTGAGGGTCCCTTATACTGCAGCGGCAACAAGCCACGCCGAGCGGGCGGCAGAACTGATTGATAGTGATGGAAACAACATTTTAGAGTATACTATCGCCGAGGCGTTCGGCGATGCTTTTGTCGGCGATCCGTCATCTGACGGCAGCTGTTGTGGCGACGGCGACTGGGTCAAGTATGAGTTCAACGTTCCTGCTACCGGAACATGGTACATCTGGGCAAGAGCCATTGCACCGACGAGGGCAGAAAATGCGTGGCATTGGGGGCTAGATATTGAGGCGGGCGATATTGAGGCCGGTAATAACGATCAGAGTCCGTCACTAAATATCTGGGATCTCTTCGAGGGGAGTCAGTTTACCTGGAGTTCCGATTGGTTATGGTACCCAATCAATAGCCGCAGCGGTCCATTTCCAGGCCTAGAGGCCGATCAACTTACAGAAAATCGAGTGGGTTTAGAAATCTCTGCTGGCAGCCACACCTGGCACGTTGTTGACCGAGAGCGAGCCTATATTGATATGTTTTGGGCTTCCATGGAACAGGCACGCGATCCGAACGTTACTCTGCCGGTTTCCGTGGATCCACAAGGGAAATTAGCAGCGCAGTGGGGGGATATCAAACGCCGTTTCTAGCAATACCTTGAAACACCGCAAAGATCGTGCTTCAGCGGGTACTGAATCAATCACAAGGGTTTGACATTCTATTTCCCATGTTTCAACTTGTGAATGTCTGCAGACCTGACTTCCAGAGCACCCGCTTCTATGCCTGCGGAGACTGTAAAATGGATATAAGTTTTCAGGCCGGCGGTGAAGGTTGGAGCCTTGACGAATGCGCTGCGTGGGCACAGGCAAACGACTTCGACTGTGTACGTCTGACCGACAGTGGCGTGCTGGATTCCGCCCGAATTCTCACCGCGGGACCGGACGAAGTATTGGAGACACTCGACCATTACGGTCTCTACCTTGCATGTATCAGCTCACATTGCAATCTGTTGGACGACGATGAAAATGTGCGGTTGACCGAACAAATCCGTTTGAAAAAAGCAATTGAATCTGCTAGCGTGTTGGGATGCCCGGTGGTGATTACTGGAAGCGGCGCACCGGTGAAGAACGGCCAATTCTACGGCATGTACTCATCGCCTCCGGGCAACCCGAGCGACCGCTCAGAGGAATTAATTGAACGCTTTGCAAAGATGTTCACTCCGGTGGTCAAAGTAGCCGAGGATAGAGATATCAAGATTGCTCTGGATGTAGCTGTGCGCATGGGAAACATTGGCTGCAACCCTGAGATGTGGGATAAAATCCTGGACGCAGTCCCATCCGATTACCTCGGGCTGTCCTGCGACCCGTCACACTGGTTGTGGATGATGATTATGCCAGTCGAAGACGTAATCCGAGACTACGCTGGCAAGTGGTATTATGCTGATGTCAAGGATTGCGAAGTAGTTCCACACATGCTATATCGCCAAGGCATCATTGGCAACTGGTGGTGGCAATACCGGGTGCCAGGCCGGGGCCAGTTGAATTGGGGTACGGTGATTGGCTCACTGCTGGAATCAGGCTACGATTATGTGCTCTGCGTAGAGAACGAGGACAGGGTAATGCCCGGTCTGGAGGGTATTGCCTATGGTTGCCGCTATCTGCGCCAATTCTTGCCACCCAAGTGAGTAGATCCCGAAGAGCCTCACAAAATCTGGAAGACGTGCGGGTTACAATCGAAAGTATCTTGAATAGATGGAGTTACCCTGGTTCTGAACTTCTGGTTAAGTAACACAGTTGTTGGGTTTCATGCAGATTTTTCAAGCTCAAACTTAATACTTGCGCTTGACATTACCCCACGTTATCGCCAATTTCCCTTGGGGCGATACAGCTAACGATGCCAGTATCTTACTTGGATCTTGCGCCTTATTCGTGGTTCCAAAAATCACATCGAAATATATCCCGTCCTCTCGGTGAACGACGTGCAGCGTATGGTCGCCAGCAGACAATCTAAGAGGTTTTGGGTTTTGCCCGTTCTGCGTGGCTTCAGGTCCATTGAACGGGCCAGAGCGGCTATTTATTCGGAACCATACCCAGTCAGCGGACAGATTCTGCCGGAATTGTGCAGCTTCATAGAAGTCGCAGATATTCATGTCCTTATTGTCTTCCGAAACCGCCTTGTCATTATCAATATCCAGTGCCCAATAAATCGAGTTGTCCCCGACCGTCGGCGCAATAGCTCTTGACCACATGTAATAACTTCCTTCCGCGGGAACATTGAATTCATACTTGATCCATGCACCACCCAAGACGTTGAGTCTGTCGCCCGGACCATTAGGAATACCGATAAAGGCGCCGTTCGAAGCTCCATCGATGGTAAATTTGGCTTTACCGCGAATCTCCTTTGCCATGTGTTCATGAACTTGCACGGGGGCGTTGAACGGCGCTTTCAAAACCTCCCAGTCCATTCCTTTCGAGTCGATGAAATCCTCTGCTTCAAAGTGGAAGGTTTCTGCATTCATCTGAATAGCAGCGAAGTTCATGATGGCAAATCCAGTAAGAAAGGTAATGGTCATAGAACGCATGAATGTAACCTCCTAACCTGTTGGGTTTTTGATGTTTTTAGAGATGTTATTTCTGATAGCAAATCCATCAATACACATAGGAAAATCAACTCGTATGACTATTTGCTGCCGGATGAAGAGGCGTCATGTAAATTCGCATATCTGGGGTCAGCCGTCGCCACAGTTATGCGCTCGAACTTGCCGAATTATCGCAATGATATTATACAATCCAGACTCAATTTTGGCAATGATAATCTCAATCGAGTATTCTAAGAACTGCCAAAGTTTACCGAAGGGAAAATAGAATGCAGGGCAAAATGAAAATCGGAATTATCGGCTGTGGTAATATTAGCGGCGCCTATTTCGGAGCCGCCCAGAACACGGATGTTCTGGAAATCAAATCTTGTGCAGATATCAATATGGAAGCCGCCCAAAGGCAAGCAGACCAATACGGTTGTCAAGCTGTCAGTGTAGAAAAATTGCTAGCGGATGCGGAGATTGAACTTGTTGTCAATCTGACTGTTCCGAGAGCCCACGCGGCTGTAGGGTTAGAGGTGCTAGAGGCAGGAAAGCACGTCTATAGCGAAAAACCATTCGCTGTAGATATTGAAAGCGGCGAAAGGCTTCTTCATGTGGCAACCAAACAAGGACTCCGCGTCGGCTGTGCACCGGATACATTTTTGGGGGCGGGGATTCAAACAGCGCGAAAGATGACAGATGAAAATAGTATTGGCAGAACCATTGCCGGAACGGCATTCATGTGCAACCATGGACCTGAAAGCTGGCATCCGAATCCTGCATTTTACTACGATCTCGGCGGAGGGCCCATGATGGACATGGGCCCTTATTACACTACAGCGCTTGTAAACATCCTCGGTCCTGTCAAGCGAGTTGCGGGCATCACACAAAAGGCCTTTGACGAAAGAATAGCAACCAGTGAACCAATGCGTGGTCTACGCATTCCTGTACAGACAACCACACACCTGACGGGTGTAATGGAGTTTGTATGCGGTGCCATCGTCACAATGATTATGAGTTTTGATATGTGGAGACACAGCCTACCGTGCATTGAACTTTACGGCACAACGGGTTCGATGCAGGTCCCCGATCCCAATGGTTTCGGAGGCCCAGTGCGCAATTCTGATTCCGGTGGCGATTGGCGCGATGTTCCCCTCGCCTTTCCACACAATGCCCGCATGATTGGCGTTATTGATATGGTTTGTGCGATTCGATCGGGGCGAGAGCACCGTGCTAGTGGCACGTTAGCACACCACGTTCTGGAAACGATGCTCGCGTTTGATAAATCCTCGTACTGCGGTCAGTATGTCGAGATACGGAGTACAGTGGAGCGCCCTGCGCCTCTTCCGCTGGGACTCAACGAATGGGAAGTCGAAAGCTGAAATTGCTGATATTAAAGGCCGGCATATTCCCGTAAACGAAGAGGGTAGGTTCTATCGAAAGGTCATTGGCGTTCTTCCCACACGCCGGATAAAGGCAGAGGGGTGCAAACAGTTTGGCGGAATTTCAAACTGACAAGCAGTTGAGTCGTTAGATGGGTGGTGGGGCGTACTGGATTTGAACCAGTGACTTCTACCGTGTGAAGGTAGCGCTCGTACCCCTGAGCTAACGCCCCATAAGGCGAAAATGATAAATTAGGTGAAAAGTGGTGGGCCCACTAGGATTTGAACCTAGGACCTGCCGGTTATGAGCCGGCTGCTCTAACCGCTGAGCTATAGGCCCATCTGAAGTTATGGCTCAATTGTAAAAGGTTTGAAGTAGATTTGTCAACAGAAAATGTCAATTGGGAGATAGATGTCATTCACGCAAGTAGCTACTCCAGAAATCCCCTTAGTTGCTGGCTACGGACTGGATGACGCAGTTTCCGCAAAGCTTTTGCTTCAATTTGACGGATACGTTCGCGTGTCACCTGAAATTCTTCGCCTACCTCCTCCAACGTCCGGGGGTATCCATCCCCAATTCCAAACCGCAAGCGGATCACCTTCGCCTCACGTTCCGTCAATGTCGTCAGCACATCTTCAACCCGTTCTTTTAGCATCGTAAATGCCGCTTCGCTCACTGGTGATTTTGAATCCTTATCTTCAATGAAATCGCCGAGCTGGCTATCTTCTTCCTCCCCCACTGGCATTTCCAGCGAGACAGGTTCCTGGGCAATGCGAAACACGTGTCTCACTTTTTCAAGGGGCAGGTTCATTTCCTCAGCAATCTCCTGTGGGGTAGGCTCACGCCCCTTTTCTTGCACAAGGTTACGAGAGGTGCGGATAAGCTTATTTATTGTCTCAATCATGTGGACAGGAATACGGATAGTACGGGCTTGGTCGGCAATTGCGCGAGTGATGCCTTGACGAATCCACCATGTTGCATAGGTGCTAAATTTGTAACCACGTTGATAATCAAATTTATCCACCGCTTTCATCAAGCCAATATTTCCTTCTTGAATGAGGTCTAGAAATGCCAACCCCGGTGTACGGTTTCTATATTTTTTCGCAATGCTCACAACGAGTCGCAGGTTTGATTCGACAATCATCATCTTTGCCTCTTGGGCATCCATCTCTCCCTGATAAATCCGCTGAATCACCTTGTGTAGTTTCGCCCGTGGAAGGCCAATTTCATGTTCTAATTGTTCAATCATGCGTTGTGCCCTAACAATTTCTCCATTATGATGTTTAAGAGACTCCGTAATCGGTTTTGAATCAGAACTTCCCATTTTGGCAAGCGCGTCATCACGGACCAACTGACAGAATTGATCTGCAGACATATTGCACATCTTCTCAATTCGCTCAATCTTTCTTTCCAAATCGGCTATAGTAGTGGCAGCTTCTTTAATCTTGCCTGAAATTATGCTGAGTTCTTCCTGATTTATCTTCACCTGTTTCAAGGTGTTAATCAACTCTTCGACATTCGATTCAGGATTTTGACGAATGGTTCCCCCCTCATCAGGATGAAGGTCCTCATATTCTTGCCTGTGCCCTCGGCTACGCATTTGCAATTCAACATCTTTCAAATAGGCCATAAGGCTTCTGGCTGTTTTGAGATATTTTTCCTCTTTATCGCTAGCGGAAGCGCTTGAAACTGGCATTTCAATTACATCGGAAGGCTTCTTGCTCCCAGTCAAAACTTGGTTGAGAAGGTCTCTCACCTGCTCAATTGCCAATGGGGTTTCAAATATCGCTTCTTGGGCATTTCTATGCGCATCCTCAATCCGTTTTGATAAAACGACTTCTTGCTGCTTGGACAGCAAAGAGATTCGACCCATCTCCTTGAGGTAGACCCGGACCGGGTCATCAACCTTGTCAAGTTTGTCCGGGTTCAGATTAAGCAATAACTCATCGTCGTAGTTCTTATCATCGACATTTTTTTCTCTGTCAGAATAAGCATTACTGCGATCAATATCTCTTAAATCCATTGTTATCAAATCTCCCTCATCAAGAACGACCGTATCATTGGAAGGATTGAATTCTTCCACACCCAAACATAACAAATCCTCGAAATCCTCTGGTGAGGCATCCGGTTGTTCAGTATATTCCATGTAACCTTGCTCTCTGTCTGGATCGGTAAAGCCGTTGTTCATTTTAGTCGTCGAAACCATTTTTAATAATTTCTCCTTAAGATCTAGAGGGTGTCAATCTTCGAGATTAGCACCATCTAACAAAAAGAGGGATTAATGGACGAAATGTCGCCTTCGGTTTGAAAGTTCAACAAGTTCTGCAAGAGTCTCAATGTTATCATCCCCCTGCGTAAGGGCAGTGGAACGTCTTCCACGTTCGATATCCCACAATAAAAATCCTTTCAGTTTCTTCAAACACCCCTCAACTCGTACCTTCAGATTCGGTGAGATCTTTCTTTGCAGAAGGGCATTGGAGATAAGACCTTTAATTCTCTCATTCGTACAGGTGTCAATGAGGTCTTGTACGTCAAGTAGGTCTTCGGATTTGCACCCTTCCCAAAGCATTTGAGCAATGATTGCAAAATCGGGGTGTGTAAAATCCTGATAGCGGAACTGTTCTTTAACGTGGGGAATAAGATTTGGGCTCTGTATAAGGGATTCCATCAATTGCCATTCGATTGACTCACGCGGCTTGAGGCTTGCCTTTCTGGCATAATGGGATGGGGAACGCAATTGGGGTGAACGGTTTGTTTTTACACCGAGACGCTGTAGCTCCTTCGATAACACGTCACGTTCAATATTGAGTTCTTGCGCGGCATATGTAATATATTCATTGAGTTCAACCCCGCTTGCAAGATGAGATAAAGTTAGAGCAATCTCTTTTACTGTCTGAGTTTTCACATCAACCCGACGGATCGCATCCTGTTGAGAGGCGCGTTGAATCTGAAATTCAATGAGATTCATTGCTGTGTTGCTGAGTTCATTGAATGCATTCACCCCTCGCGTTTGAATAAATTGATCTGGATCTTCGCCAGACGGAAGAAGTGCAATACGAACACGCAGTCCCTCCCTCAGAAGGATATGTAACCCCCGCAGCGTCGCTTGGAAACCGGCACGGTCGCCATCATAAACGATAATCGTCTCTTCAGCAAATCGATTCAATAAACTAGCGTGTGATTCGCTAAATGCTGTTCCTAATGAGGCAACTACATGTTTCACATCTGCCTGATAGGGCATGATTGCATCAAAATAGCCTTCGACAAGAATAGCTTTCCCTTCTTTCTGAATTGCTTGGCGGGCGTTGTACAAATTATAGAGCGTTTTGCTTTTATCATAAAGACTTGTCGTAGGCGAATTCAGATATTTGGGAAGTGTTTCTTCAGATATCGCGCGTCCACCGAATCCGACTGGTGTCCCGCGTTCATCAAGTATTGGAAAAATGATGCGTTCTCGAAAGCGATCCATGGGACCCTGTTCATCGTTCTTGACGAGACCCGCATCAATGAGCTGTTGTAGTGAAAAATCGGCTTTTGTTGCAGTGCTGACGAGGTCCCGGCGTCCACGGGTGGCATACCCGAGTTGAAATTGGCGAATTGTTTGATCTATAACACCCCGTCTTTTAAGGTATGCCAACGCATGCCCACCGATTTCAGGCGTTAAGAGTTGTCGATGAAAATGCGCCAGTGCAAAACGGTTGAGATCCTGAAGTTCAACACGTTTACGATTTATCTGCCGCGATTTTCCGTCCTGACTCGGCAATGAAATTCCAACACGTTCTGCCAACCACTCAACGGCTTCAATGAAAGACATACCTTCATGTTTCTGAAGGAAGCTAATCACATTGCCACCGCTATTACAACCGAAACAGTAGAAGATTTGCTTCTCGGGAGAAACGCTGAAGGAGGGTTTTTGCTCTTCGTGGAAGGGACATAGGGCTCTGTACTCTCTTCCTGCGGCCCGCAACGGAATTCCACACTCAGATATTACTTCCGCAATATCGTTTTGCGCTCGAATTTCCTTCAATAGTTCGGGTGGAATGTAATTCGACGATTTATTCATCTCAACCCACCAACTTTATTCGGCTTTGTTTCTAATCCTTCAGGGTAATGTTTGTCACACCGGCACCGCCTTCATTAAGCGGTGCCGCATGAAAATCTACAACCAATGGATGTTCGCATAACAATTTCTGTATTGCACTACGTAATGCACCTGTGCCCTTGCCGTGAATGATTCGCACATCTGACAAATCAGCGAGACAAGCGTCGTCCAAGTATTTATCGGTTTCATCTAACGCTTCGTTGACTGTTTTGCCTCGCACATGTAGTTCAGTTTTGACAACGCCCGCCTTTCGATGTTGTACATCTAATACTGAAGGAGATAATCTCGGGTTATCGCCCCCGATCTCCGGACATAGCTCAATTTCATCATATGAGACTTGCATCTGCATATTGTGAACCCGGACCTTTAGCGGCGCCTTGCTGCTTCTTATAATTGATAGGACCTCCCCAAACTGATTCAGTCCTTTGAGCCGAACTTTATCTCCCGCCTGAACCTTTGGAAGCAATGGAGGTTCTGTTAGAGCTTGGTTCTTAAGCTGATGGCGCTCCTTGAGTTCTTTCTGAGCGTTCTCGATGTGTGTGAATGCCGAACGTGCACTCTTTTTCGATGCGCCTTCCTTATGCACATCCGCGATTGTTTGTTCAATTGTTTTACGCGCATCCTTGAGAATGTCGGAAGCCTCCTTTTCAGCCGCTTGCTTCAGTTCATCTCGCTCCACTTCAAATTGGCTGATTAGAGCTTCATGTTTTTTATATATAGTTTCAGCAGCCCGGACTTTCCCCTGAACAATTTCACGTTCGGCTTCAAGTTCACGCTGCGATTCTTGCATGCTAACGATCAAGTCCTCAACGGCGACTAGCTGACCTCCAATGTATGCTTTTGCTTCGGCAGTGATCGAGTCGGGTATACCCAATCGCTGGGCGATTTTAATCGCATTACTACTTCCAGGTACACCAATTAAAAGGCGATAGGTAGGACTTAAAGTCAACCAATTAAACTCCATCGAGGCATTCTCCATCCCTTCCTGAGTATGGGCATACGCTTTTAGGGCACCATAATGGGTTGTTACAATAGTACGAGCCCCATTTTGACCGAGTCGCTCAAGAATCGCCATACCTAGCGCTGCTCCCTCAGTAGGATCTGTACCTGCACCAAGTTCGTCCAGTAGCACCAACGACTTCTTACCTTTCCCCAATTTGCAATCGGGGATGTCGCTTGGCTCAAGATGCTTTAAAATTTCAACAATCTTGGTGATGTGGGATGAAAAGGTGCTCAGATTCTGTTCGATGCTTTGCTCGTCACCAATATCTGCGAAAATATCGTCAAAGACAGCAATTTCGCTACCACTCCGCGCTGGAATGTGCAGCCCCGACTGTGCCATGAGCGTAAGTAGACCGATAGTTTTGAGCACGACGGTTTTTCCGCCTGTGTTCGGCCCTGTAATAACGATTGTGTGAAATAAGTCGCCTATGTGTAAATCGGTGGGAACGATGCATTCCGGTCCGCCCGTTTCTTCCTTCCCCGCCTGTAACTGTAAACTCGATTCCAGTAAAGGATGCCTCGCTGATATCAATTTCACAAAACCACGTGTGTTGAGGAGGGGTTCAACCGCGTTGAGATTAAGACTTAGTTGTGTCTTTGCACCCAAGAAATCCAGTTCACCCAAAATGTCCAATGCGACTTCTAGATCTGTTACGTACTCACGAACCTGTTCACTCAATGCAAATAAAACCCGACGAACCTCTTGACGTTCTTCTTCCGCGAGTTGATGCAAGGTGTTGTTGAGCTCAACAATAGTGAAAGGTTCAATGAATACAGTCGCTCCACTTGTGGATTGCCCCTGAACAATACCGGGGAAATGGCTTTTAGCGTCTTGTTTGATAGGAATAACGTAGCGATCGTTTCGGAGGGTGATAATGTCTTCTTGGAGTGATTTCTGATGGTGGGGAGAACGCAGAATAGTTTCTAATTTCGATTGAATTTTTCCCCGGGTGTTTACCAACTGCCGTCGAATATTTCTCAAGGTTGGACTAGCTTGATCGAGGATTTCACCTTCTGAACTGATACAGTCCGCAATAGATGTGGCTAGCTTGACGAATGTCGGAAGATTATTGACGATTGTGTAGAGGTTCGGGAAGTCGCTCGCATTGATTTTCGCTAACCCCCGTCTGACGTTCTGGGCAACGTGTGCCGCACGACCAACATCAAGCAGCTGATCAGCTTCCAAAATCGAGCCCGGCTTTGCAACCTTTCGGAGAACAGGTGAGATGTCCTTTAATCCTCTTAGTGGAAAACCGTTCGATTCTTGAAAAAAAACCTTTGCTTCACTACAAAGTTTCTGCTGTTCTCGAATCTCGTCTATCTGCTGACTCGGCCTTAACTTCTCTACTCTTAATGCACCCAATTGAGAAAGGGTATATCTATTGAGCAGCGATTTCAACTTGTCATATTCTAGGATTTTTTCTGTATGGGCGACCATAGCTTTTCCAACATTACCCGGAGATACTAGCCTGAGTCAGCAGATTTTGCAGTGTGTTGGAGTCTATCGTGATGAATGCGAGCAGTTTCGTAGAGGTTGCGACTTGGCGCAAAATCAAGATTTACAGCTTGATTGTAATAGTACAAAGCCGTGCTCTGTTGCCCCTCTGATTCATAACGACGGGCATCTCGAAGGTTCTTTAGAAAACCATCCGCTTTCTTCTCAAAGTTATAAATACCTTCGCGTAACGCCCTAGTTAGTCCGCGATGAATATCTTTATTGACTTTGTAGTGATGAACTGCTTCCACGTATGCAACAAAGGCTTCATAATAATCACCTTCATTTTCTAGCTTATCGGTTCCCGCCACGTTGGGGGCTTCTGGGAGTGATGCGAGCAGCGATTTCACGCTGGGAGTTAGGTTCCGTCCGAAAATGAAATCGCGGCTTTTCTGTTGGATGGCTTTGTTTAGATTTTCGCGAAAGAGATCTATGACATCTTTATAAATAGCTACAGCATCATCAAGACGACCGAGCTTCTCGTAGCAACGTGCTTGGCTCAACTGGGAATCTACAAGTGCGTGCTCGCGAATAGCAACAGGGATATCTGGAAGATTCTTATAGGTTTCAATCGCTTTTTCATACTGATCTTGCTGTTCATAACAGTTGCCTATCGCCTTCTGCGCATACAAGGCAAGCATTTGATTGTCCGATTGATAGTTTTCCTTGATGGATTCAAATTGCTCTATTGCCTTCTCATAATCTTCTTGGTAATAGAGGGTTCTCGCATAGTTGTACCGCGCTTTATCTGCAAACGAGGTGCCAGAATATCTCCGGAAAATAGCTTGAAATGCCTCGCCTCCCGCCTGGAATTGCTCGCCGCTGGTTCCGAGCTTCTCAAGATCTAACCAACTGTCTTCTGCTTCTTGATATTTTTCAATAGCTTTCGCAAAGGCGAGAGATGCTTCTGCTCGTGTCTCTTGTTGTTCTTGCCAATAGATAGAAATTCCAGCCACAAGGGCAATTACAACCGCTGCAGCAATAACAATGAATTTAGAATTTGTCTTGAGAAACTTGTAAGATTTAAGCACAGTCTCAACAAATTTATCTCGCTTTATCTCTTCTTTTGTCAGGCGGTTACCTTGAGCCATCAGCTTCCTCAATGTATTTGTTACGGCAATTTTGGAGAATTAAAACTCGCACGCTAGGAAACACTGTTGTTGAAGCGGGTGACGGGAATTGAACCCGCGGCCCTCAGCTTGGGAAGCTGACGCTCTACCGCTGAGCTACACCCGCGCGGAAAGTTCATAAAAATTATACTGATTAGCGTGCTCCATTGTCAAGAGGATTTTCTACGAATTTATGGATAGATTATTTAGGTAAAATAGTACCGCTTTTCAAATGAGAAAATTCCACAACATTGCAAGATGTTGACCAAGAAAAAGTGTTATTGTGTGGGAGGAATTCTTTCAGAATGCGTTTCAACGCTACGAGTGCAGCAAGCAAAAGCACTATAGTTGTGGGAACGATGGTTGTGCGGGTTAATGAAACTGTGCTCGACGGCGAGGGCACTAAATACCCCGGTAGGATAGCCATCGCACCACACTGAATTATGCAGAAGCGGACGAGCAAAAGTACGTATAGCGTGAGTTTAGCATCTACACCCATCTTGCCTAGGATTAGTCACGATTTTATCGACATGGTTGCCATTTTTCGCCTAGAGTTCACTAAATCTATGTTATAATTAAAGTGGGCATGGACGCCTAAGTGGGACGCTGTGTAAATTTGCTCACTTATCGCAGATTTCCGTTGTGGAAGAGGATGTTTGAGCACATTCCCAAAAATTCCCAACGTCTGACACCAACGGGTTGATAGCTGGAAAATTTGGAGTAGTAGTAAAGGAAGATTTCAAATGAGCATACGGTCACCAGGCGCAATCTTGCTAATCTCTTGTTACGAACTTGGACATCAGCCACACGGAATTAGTATGCCGCTAGGAATTTTGGAAGATGCCGGTTTTGTACCCGAGTCGATGGACATTGCGGTTGAAGCATTCGACACAGCGAAGATTGGGCGGGCTCGATTCATCGGCATCTCAGTGCCGATGCACACTGCTTTGCGGCTGGGTGTCCATGTCGTGGAACACATTCGAAAAATCAATCCGGAGGCAATTATCTGCCTCTATGGTCTTTACGCGGTTCTGAACGCAGAATACCTGTTGAAACACGGCGTGGACTATTGCATCGGCGGTGAGTTTGAGGGGGCTCTCACGGCGCTCGTCGAAGCGATTGAATTGCAATCACAGGACATCACCACCCGCTTAACACTCGCCTCTCCGGTGGAGGGAGTTATTCAGCCCGGTACAAAGGCGCGCCCTTGCCTCCAGCGATTACCCTTCGCTGTTCCGAGCCGTAACAAACTGCCGCCGCTTGAAAAGTATGCTCACCTCGAGTATAACGGTGAGCACCGTGTAACCGGTTACGTCGAGGCAAGTCGGGGCTGCGTACATCTCTGCACGCATTGTCCGATTCCACCGGTCTACGACGGACGCTTTTTTGTAATTCCGCGGGAAATCGTACTTGAGGATATTCGAACGCAGGTCAGTGCCGGGGCAACTCATCTCACTTTTGGGGACCCCGACTTCCTAAACGGTCCAACACACTCGCTGCGTATTATCCGAGCGATGCATGCGGAATTCCCACAGCTCACCTTCGACTTTATTGCCAAAATCGAGCATATCCTAGAACACCGCAAGATTTTTCCCGAACTGGCAGCGTCAGGCTGTTTGTTTGTAGTTTCCGCAGTGGAGTCACTTAGCGATACCGTGCTCAAGATTTTGGATAAGGGTCACAAGCGAGAAGACGTCGTCGAGGCGCTAAAGATTGTCCAAGACACTGGCATTGCACTTCGTCCGACTTGGGTCATGTTCACACCGTGGACCACCCTGGACGATTACATCAAGGTGCTGGAATTCCTCCAAAAACACAGTCTCATTGACCATGTAGCTCCGGTACAATACGCGATTCGGCTGCTGATTCCGCCCGGCTCCAGCCTGCTTGAGTGCGCTGCCATGAAGCCTCATCTTGGAATGCTCAACCATGCATCTTTTAGCTATGAATGGACTCACCCTGATTTCCGCATGGATGAACTCCATAAAATTGTCAGTTCGTTGGTAGAACGGGATGTCCAAGCGGGTAAGGACGAAGTAGATATCTTTTACAGGGTGTGGGCGCTTGCTGCAAAAATGCGAGGTGAGGCACGTCCAGATCCCGCACAGCGTATCTGCCAGCCCAATCGAATCCAAGTGCCGCGAATAACCGAGCCGTGGTACTGCTGAGCGGAGCCAACCGAGGGTCAGTTGGACCCACTTCTAGCACAAATGGCCGGCGTGTAGATTGACAACAGAATGTTATAGACACAAGCGAAAATTCAGCTCGCTGCGGACAGAGGCAATGTATTCAGAAGGATTCGGGAAACACTGTCCAATCGTCAAAATTAGTTAAGGGTATTACGTACGGATTTAGCAGAGAACAGAGGTGCCAAACCCCTATTATCGACTTTTAACCTTGACTTGAGAGGCTTGAGTTGCGGTGAGATACTTCGCCAAAACGGAACGCACCTTTGCCTCCGTGAAGGCCAACCCTGGCGCACCAAGCATACATTTGCTTGTAGGCCACCTAGTGGACCACGCCCTGACAAAATCCGAATAGGGCAAACGCCTTAACCTGAGACGCTTTAGATCGCTCGTTCCTGAAGGGCCCTCGCTATATTTGTTAGTTGGATTTGCGCATCGCCGTCGTCGTATCCAACCAGTGCCCAGAACTGCAGCCTGCCTTCAAGCTTTAACAACACCACAGGTGCCCAGCCTGCCGCAATAAACGCCTTCAAGATATCCAAATCGCAATTCGATACTAAGCTGAGATAGTTGTCTTGTCTTTTTATCCTTGTGTAGAAATCTTCAATGCTGTGATGGATGGGTTGGTTCCTGAAAATAGTTTTTAGTAACGGCAGCCGCGCAGACTCTACTTCTGCTGTCCGCGGTAATGACGTGCTTGACGATGCTGGGGCAGTTCTCGATACGGGGTCCCCAGACCCCGAAGTTGATGCGCTCGGTATGTACATTTTCTGGGGTGCGGGCCCACAACCGACCAGCAAGATACAGAACGTCAGAAGCGACGCAAGATGAACAAATCTAATTTTCATGATGTTCCCTCCTTGATGTTAGATAGACCAACCTTCTCACAAGTCGGACTACAGCGCGGGAAGCTAGCGCCTGAACCTTTCCATTTGAACAATACACTAACCGTTTCCCCGCCGGTGTGACCTGAGACATTTAACTTGTCAGTGTAAGCGAATGTTTCATGGGGCGTCTACAACTTAGCAGATGAACTGAATTTCGTTCGAGATGGATTAGAGCGCGATAGTTCATATACAAGAACGTCTTATCCGCTAAACTTCGCCGAGACAATTTTTGACACACCCGCCTGCTCCATCGTCACGCCATACATCGTATCGGCAATTTCCATCGTTCGCTTATTGTGGGTGATAATGATGAGTTGTGTCTGTTCAGCGTATTTCCGAATGAGATTGGTGAAGCGGAGTACGTTCGCTTCATCTAGAGCGGCATCAACTTCATCAAGAACACAGAAGGGACTTGGCTTGATTTTAAAGATGGCGAACAGAAGGGCGATCGCAACGAGTGACCGTTCACCGCCGGACAGTTGCGTGATACTTTGGGGACGTTTCCCCGGTGGACAGGCGATAATATCAATCCCAGATTCCAGCACATCGGACTCGTCCGTTAAGCGCAATTCCGTTTCCCCGCCGTTGAAGAGTTCCTCGAACACAGCCTGGAAGTTTGAGCGAATCTGTTCAAAGGTTTGGAGGAAGGCGTCACGTGATGTTTGGTTAATCTTTTGAATCGCTTGATAGGTGGACTCGAGCGATTTCTGCAAATCTTCCCGCTGCTCCGCAAGAAAGTCCTCGCGTTTTTTGTGCTCTTGATACTCTTCAATCGCCACTAGGTTGACGGAACCCATGTTCTCAATCTGAACTTTCAGCGTCTCAATCCCATCCATCAACTCGAGATCGCTGGCTGGATTTTCTTCGATTTCAATCTGATCGATGGATACCTGATATTTTTCCTGAATGCGCGCGGCGATTGCTTTTAATTGCATTTCCAATTGCGTAGTTGTTACCTCTAGGTGGTGCCGCATGCGGTTATGCTTATCAAATTCCCTCCTCGTTTTGCGCATCAGCTTTTGTGCCGCAGAGATTTGTTCGATTAAGCCATCACGTTCTGACTCTAGTTGGCTCACACTCTCTTCGGCTCCAAATTTCCGTCCCTCCGTTTGGACAAATTGGCGCTGAGCTTCGTTAATCTGTTCGGAGAGATTTTGTTGCGTCAGATTGTCCGAGTCGATAATTTCTTGATGTTCGCCGATACTCTCGCGGATTTGCACCTGATTTTTCTGGAGCGTTGTGAGTTCACTGCCGAGTCCCTGTAATCTCTCACGCTTGCCCGCTAGATTAATTTCAAGTTCCTGACACGATTCCGACACTTCATCTCGCTTCTTGCACTCGACTTGAATCTGCTCCGATAGCCGTTCAATCCGCCGTCGAAGCGTTTGTTGTGTTTTCTGGGCTTCCGCCAGTTCGGTTTGAAGGGTCTCCCGATCCGCTTTGACTTTCTCAGTTTCTTGATGAAGACTCGCGCCTTCCGTTTCGGCATCGGTCAGTTGGCGTTCAAATTGCGTAATTTTGTCATGGAGTTGCTCTAAATCCTTAGTCAAGCCTGTATGTTCGATATGGTTATCTTGTTGTCTCGTGATGAGCGTTTGTCGAGTCTGCTGGAGTTGCGCTAACATCTTGACATGTTCTTTGCGTTTAGCGTCTTTTTCGTTGACAACTCGCGTCAGCTGATTGATTCGCTCCTGTAAAGTTTCCAACTCTCTAGGACGACTGAGCAGGCTACTGGTTTGATGATTACTCGATCCACCTGTAACTGCGCCGGAAGTATTAATCAATTCCCCTTCCAACGTGACGAGGCGGGCGTTTGAACGGAAACTCCTCGTTAATTGTATCGCTCTCTCGAGATTTTCAATGACGACTGTATTTCCCAGCAGTTGTTGAACCGCGACCGCATATTTGGGGTCATAATCCAGCAGTTCGGATGCTAGACCGATTACGCCGGCTTGGTGGAGTAGGTTGTTGTCACGGAAAGAACGGGCGCGCAGGATATCGAGAGGCAGGAACGTCACTCGACCTGCCTGTGTCTTCTTGAGAAATGCAATTCCCGCTTGGGCATCCTCGGCAGTTTCTGTAACGACGTTTTGGATGGCGCTGCCTAATGCCACTTCCATCGCTAATTCGTAGTCTGGGTCGGTACGAATCAGTTCAGCGATTACGCCGCAAATCCCACCGAACCGATCGGGATGTTCCTCTCTGGCTCTTAGAATGGCTCGGACGCCTGTATAATAACCCTCGTGAGCGGCTTGCAATTCCTGCAATGATTTTAGGCGCGAAACGCTCATACCAAGCGAATCCTGAAACCCACGCACCTCAGAATCCAGCTTCCGAAGTTCATCTTGATGATGTTGCAGTTCGTCTTCCGCATTTCGTTTTTCAGTGCCTATGCGAATTAAGTCTGCTGCTAACTGCTGCTCATGTCTCTGTGTCTTTGAATGCGCTTCCTTTGCAGTTTCTAGTTCAGTGTGCAACACCCTTGAGCTCTCGACGATCCGATTTAAATTGCTCGTGGAATATACAAGTTTTCCTTCGAGTGAAGTGAGTTGTGCCTCCGCCCGTGAAACTTGGGTGCTCGTTTCAAGCAACTGTTCTTTTGTTGTATTCACTGTCTGTTCAGCGCTATCTACTCGTGTAGTGAGTTGTCCTAGAACCCGGCGTCGTGCCGTCAGGCGGCTTTCTTCCAGCTTAAGGGTAACATCAATCTGCGTGCGTTCCCGCTCACGTTCACCCTTTTGGGTTTCGAGTTCGGCGTGCTGTTTTTCCAAAGTTTCAATCGCTTTAATCGCACGCTGGCGCTGCTGTTGTATATTTAACTGTCGCTCCTTGTAAAGCGCAATCTGCCGCTCCGTCTGCTCAATCTCACTCATGAATTGACGCACAACCTCTTGTGCATCGCGAATAGTAACTTCTAATTCAGACCGTTTCACTGTTGCGTCTTCAATCTGTTCCTCGGTCATTTGGATTGTCGCATTTGATCCCGCCGTCAGATTCAAGATTTCATCCAAGCTCAGTTGTGTTTCGGTCAACTCCTTGACAAAGCGCCCGTGCTCCCTACAATTCAGTTCCAATTCTAACTGTTTCAACTGGCCGTGCAGTTGTTGATAACTCTCAGCTTGTTGCGCTTGTCGTTTGAGCGATTCGGTTTCACGCCGCAATTCGTGAACGATATCATTGATTCGCACGAGATTTTGTTCTGTGTCTTCCAGCTTTTTGAGCGCGGTTTTTTTGCGGCGCTTATATTTTGTGATACCCGCAACCTCATCAAACAGAAAGCGACGTTCTTCTGGACGGTTATTGAGAATGAGATCAATCTTAGCCTGTTCCATTATGGAGTAAGCATCAACACCGACGCCGGTGTCCATAAAGAGTTCCGTGATATCTCGCAGCAGGCAGGGACTCTGATTGATAAAATAATCACTCTCGCCACTTCGTGTCAATTGACGACGAACCTCAATCTCCGGTGATTCGAGTGCGAGTTTTCCATCGACGTTGGTGAAACGCAGAGAAACTTGCGTCTTTGGCGCTGGCTTGAAATTCGCACCGCCGTTGAAGATGATATCCTGCATATTGGCGCAGCGAAGCGCACGCGCACTCTGTTCGCCAAGCACCCAGCGGATGGCATCGGATACGTTGCTTTTGCCACAGCCGTTTGGCCCTACAACGACAGTGACCCCCGGCTCGAGTATTAGTTCGGTCGCCTCGGCAAAACTCTTGAAACTACTGATCTTAATCTGATTGAGATACAACGGGTTACCTCCTTCGATTGACAGATAATTCGACAATCATACTTCATAAACGTCAATATGTCATGGTGCGTTTCACAGTCTTATCAGAAAATCCGTTGCTCTTCCTTGCAGTCTCTCATTCGCTTTCCAGCCCAAAAAGTAAAATCTACTTCAAGATACGGTTAGCACTGCCGCATCTCATTTTGCAGATGAACAAATGTTCACGTCAATTCTGAATCAGGATGAAAAACTCGTGACAATCGCACGATTATTTGCCAACCTCTAAACTTCAGTATTGACTAAGGTCAGACCGTTGTGCTATAATCGTACATTGTCAGTTACGTCTCATGTATAAGATTTGTTTTTCTGACGACACATTGCAGATGCACAGATACCAGTACCTATGCGAATGTTTCAATCTCACTCAAGTTTAATTTACGACTTAGGAATGGAGCACAATCGAATGAATTTAGAGCAACGCTTAGATCGGATTATTGAGAATTGGAATTTGCTCAAACACCCCTTTTATCTAGCTTGGAGTGCAGGTCAGTTACCCCAAGATGCATTGCGAACATACGCTCGTGAGTACGGAGCCTTCATCGCACTTGTACCTGATGGTTGGCAGACATTGAACGAACAGGAAATTGCGAAAGAAGAAAGTGAGCATCTTGAACTGTGGCAAGACTTTGCACAAGGATTAGGAACCCACGTTGGCGAAGCCCACATTCCACAGGTGAAAAATCTGGTTGACGTCTCACGTACGCTTTGGGATAACCCTGAAACTGCTCTGGGTGCGCTTTATGCCTTTGAAGTCCAGCAGCCCGCCACCTCCCAATCTAAACTTGAAGGGTTGAGAGCGTTTTACCAACTGCCGGATGAAGTAGAACCGTACTTTGAAGTCCACTCTCATAATGAGCACGAATCAGAAAAACTGCTTCATCGAATGCGGCAACTCTCAACAGAGGAACAAGCTTCTGCTTTTCAAGCCTGTGAGAAAATGTGCGATGCGCTTTGGTCGGCTCTCAGCGGCATTTATGATGCAGAATGCGCGGTCAACTAACACCCAATGAGTATACGGATATTCCGGACGTGCCTATTAACCTTTGGTGCTAGTTTAGACTTTTGGAGTCGTAGTCATAACAAAGCAGTTGACCGCTCTGGTCATAGTCAGATTTGGGTCATGAGACGATTCCCTCGATTTTAACGTTAATCTCTAAGGATTATACAATTCTTGGTTAACGTGAGGAAACCTAGACTCATGACCACAAAGGTTCGATATTCTGGTGGCACATCCTCCCTGAACACCTGCGAGAGGCGTATCGTTTCTTGAATCTCTGTGGAACGATGCTCAAGGGCGTCCTTTAGTTTTTAATTTCCTATTTCCACTTCCATATTATCTGCAACTTCCCGTTCTACACTTCCGCGCAGCCGTGTCAACGTTTTTGGGAGTTTCATTTCAACCGTGACCAGCAGTTCGAGCGCCTCCTGTTCCCGCGGCATTGCTTCTCGGGGTTTGATGGCGCCCAGTTCATCATAAGCTTTGCGCATCTTACCTATCGCCGCCTCGAAGTTTATCAGGATTTGCGGATCAATAGAAATGGTGCGCATAGCGGTGCTAATCTCACCAACAAAACGTTGGACTCTGTCCCTCAATTTCGCCTGTTTCTCTCCCGTTTTCTTGACTGCAACTTTGTAATCGTCCGAAGGTGGAGCAGGTTGTTTATTGCCGTCGAATCGTGTAGGAGAATTGAAATAACCCCACGTTTCTCTGATAATCTGCTTCTGTGTTGCGATTAATCCGGCTAAAATATCTCCCGCTGCCGATTCTGCGTCCCTCTCCTCGTATCGTACACTAAATGGACGCACTTCAATAAAATGGATCTTAGAGTTTCCGATGCCCGCATTGCTATCTACGGCTTGAGCGTAATAAGTGAGCACGTCCCCCGGTTCCACGTTTAGCTCCTCAAGGTAGAAATGATACGAGCCAGAGATAGTATTCCTCGCCCCAACGTCGTAAGCCTCGGTCGGTAATTCTTGCGCTTCACCGGATCCAATTGTGTACCGCAATCCCGTTTGCTCAACTTTGTAGTCGTCCGACGCTTCGACGAGAACCTGCACCTCTTCTAGCATTGTGGCTTTGATATCCCGCCCCGGTTCCCTGATGACAACTTCGGGCGGGTTGTCGGGAATCGCTCTAACCGAGTATTCGATTGGAGTCTCGTTTTTGAATCCATTGACACAGTGCAGTTCAACACTGTATTTTCCGTCTTCTATCACATCCAACGACGCGGCGAGAGTGCGTCCTTCAGAAACGCCCATTGATATGGTGTTATTGCCCGTATCGGTGAGAATCGCGGACTGAATAGCTTTGTTGGCGGTGATACGGACTTCCGCCGCAGTGCCGACTACCGCGCGGATATTTCCGTCGCCTTGCTGAACAACCGGTTTCAGTTGCGTGTGTTCGGGATAGATGTAGGAAACGCCAATGTCGCTAACTTTAGGTATGTCGTACACTTCAACAGTGTAACGTTCCGATTCCGTATCGCTCGCCAGGACGTAATATTGCATGTCTTCATTGACATTGAAGATTTCATATTCAAACTTGTCCCGTTCTCCTTCAATTTGCACCATGTTGACCTGTTGTTCTATTGGCGAGTCACCGTCTTCCACGGTAGAAGGTCGGTTCATCCGGGTATAACCAAGCCTTACTTCATCGGTGCCTTTGCCCGTGACCTCAACACGGATTCGGAGGCTCTGACCGCGGGGGATACGCGCATTGCCCGGTTGCAGATTCAATCTTGTTTCTAGAACAGGTGCCGACTTTTCCCAAGGAAACGGCATCAACAAATCAACAACGGTTTGTCCGGCGAGAATCACAATCATTGCAACGAGAACAACCGCACAGCCAGTCCAAATCAGCGTCCGTTTCCGTACGCGGCGTGCGGCGGTCATTTTCTCTTGTAATTGTGAGTAACCATCGCTCCTTGCCACCTTACACTCCTTCGAGGAAAAGGGGTGCGCTTCCCCTACTCAACTCAGAATTGCTTTACTTCGCTGTGTATCCGCCATCTACGAGAAGATGAGTCCCCGTTACAAATGAGGCGTCATCGGACGCGAGGAATAGAATGCCGTGCGCAATCTCTCGGGGTTGAGCAACCCGCTTCAGAAGAGACGGATCACCCCACTCTTTTTGTGCGTCTTCAGGCGAAAAATTCATCTCCTCAATTGCCCGATCAAGCGACGGTGTTTGCGTCACTCCCGGACAGAGTGCGTTAACCCGTATATTGAAGGGCGCAAGGTCCATCGCAAGGCATCTCGTGAAATTCAGCACAGCCGATTTTGAGGTGTTGTAAGGGACATATTCAGGCTGCGCAATGAAGGAGCTGATGGAACCAAGATTGACAATCGAACCGACGCCCGCTGCTTTCATCGCAGGAAGCACCGCCTTAACGCAGAACGCAGGACCTTTCACGTTGACACCCAAAATTCGATCCCAATCCGCTTCTGTCGCATCTTCAACTCGCCCGTAGATAAATGCGGCAGCATTGTTGACGAGAATATTGATCGTTCCAAAAGCCTCAACTGCCGCATCAGCAATCCTTTGTGCATCTGCCGCTTTGGAGACGTCTGCTTCAACCGCCACCGCCTCGCCAGTTTCCCGAACGTGCTCCACCGTCTCATTCGCACCATCAATATTGATGTCAGCGACAACTACCTTCGCACCCTCTTCGGCAAAGAGTTGACACGTGGTACGCCCAATCCCTGAACCGCCGCCTGTAACAATGGCAACCTTATTTTTGACGCGCATAGTTTTTCCTTTCGGTTAAGCAGCCGTACCCCGGTAGTCGCTGGGGTTTTAGGTCTAATCCCAAGTGCCCTATAGAATCACGGAACATTTTCACAGTAGAAGCAGAAATTTACCATCCTGTCCGCTAAGATTGTCGAATCCGGTCGCTGTTCTCAACAGCACCGTTCAGCGTGCGAGGTGTTTCGCCGTCCATTCGGGAGGCAGGCTGAGCGGAGAATTAGTGGCTAATTTAATGGTCAAGTAGAATACAGACACTTGCGACGCTTCGCTCTTGCGCTCCAGCAGAGCGCAATGTCTATAGCATACGTAAAATTTCTAGTCTGCTGCTCCAGCGGAGCAGAATGTGAATCTTGGGTGGCAAGTCGGTAGTGCTCCCTATCTTGAAAACTCGGTTTCTGCATCTCCTGAGTCCTGCCCCTCCTTCAGACGAGGCGGACGACAAGTCGGACACGGCTTATAGTTTAGTTGTAGTGCGTCAGATAGAAAGAACGCCTGATTGTCGCCCCCGATTCGATGGCAGGTCTTCTGATGATAATATGCATCCATAGCCACAATTACGGTCTCTTCGCCCGATACAGAAGTTAGCCGACGATATAAGCCACAGCCAGTGATATTCACGGTTGATAGTACAAAAGCTGCGGCAAACAGGGAGACCATCCAAAATCTCAGCTTCATTAGACTCACCCCCCTTTTCTTTGGAAATCGACCTAACCCTATCCAATACACATGGACGCTCGTCTATTTCTCCTTGCGAAAAATCAGAATAAACTGATGCAGTTGGTTAGATACATACGCATACGGATAACCGAAAGGATAAAGTTTCTGCGACTTGTCATACCAGATTTTGTAACCTCGAAACCGGAGATTCGGTATCTGGCCCAATGTATTGACCACATCCGCGTGAATCAGGTTGTGATATTCAGCGGTCGGTTGCAGGTCTTTGCAGAAGACCACCACGTATCCTTTGACTTTTAGGTATTTCATGGACTGTGCGATGACGGATTTTAAAGCATCGTAGAACGGTTTGGTCGGCATGTTTCCGAGGTCGTGTTCTTCGTCTGTAAAGGGTGTAGGCGAATCATCGCCGGTTTTCTTCTTCCGTTCGCCAGTGCGCTTTCTTGAGAGCATATTTCCATACGGCGGATCGGTGAGTACGAGATCGAATTGATATTCCTTGCTGCAAAAAACCTCTTCAAGATGCCTAGAATCACCTTCGTAAACCGTCTGGGGTTCTAAATTTAACGTCTCGGACACTTTCCGGTAAAGGTCGAGATACGCTTGGGACAAATCCACACCCACGCCATGGCGTCCTGCCATCGAACAGCCTAACAAAGTGCCGCCGACGCCCACAAACGGATCAAAAACCCAGCCGTCCCGCTTGGTGAAAAATTCGATGAGTCGCTTCATCAGTTGCGGCGGTTTTGGCGATGGATGCCGCTTGCGAATGTGATGCGCATAGCCCGCTTCGCCAGAAGTCGGATAAAAAGTGTCAATCACAGGCGCCTGATGCGCCGCCCACTGTTCCTCTGGCAATTCGTTGAGTCGCTCACCGGTGAGGAGGTCGGATTCCCCTTCGTTCAGTTCAACCGAATTTAAGAAATAGACCCATTCTCTGCCGGTTAAATCGTTGAGCGTGTTGCGCGAATCCCGCACTCCCTTTGGTGTTTCCTTTTCACTCCGCTTGGACATAGAATAAATACTCTTGTACGTCCTGCTTATTTTTATGTGCGCCGTTAGAGTTGCTTTTGAAGCGGCGATAATCTATGGGAATCAGTTTGGGCATCTCCCCTTTTTCACTGAGAACCTCAAGTATCTCCGCTTTGCTCATTATACCTTCGCTGTTATAACTCACGATGATGTGCTTTGCTCGCGCTCGCGCTATTAACGCCGCAAACGCAGAAAGGCACGCCCTCTTTGAGCAGTACGCCGATTTTTCCGCTTCGGAATATGAACGCATTCCCGTTTTCCCATAAACAGAGGGATTATCATAGCGGGCAACGGTTTCGAGGAGATGATAGTTCGTAATATATTGGCGGCTATTGTACGGTGGGTCGATGTAAAGAATATCGCAGTCAAGTCGTTCAATGAGTCGGTTTGCTTCCTCTTGATAGACAAAATGTTCTTTGTCCGATGAAATCGCTGAAAACGGTTCAAGCGTTAGGTCCTTGTAGGTTCTCGCATCCCAGCCTTTCAGATACGCGCCATAAGTCCCTGAGATGTTGGTCACTTTGGAGACCGCCTCCAAAAGCGAAAGCAGGAGGGTATAATATTCGTCTTCGGTGATTAACCCATCCCGCCGCCACGCTTCAATCTGCTGTCTGACTGCGTCAACTTTCTGTCCGTTTCTGTCAGACAGGTATTGTCGGTTGTATCGGTTTTCCCCGCCCGGACAGTAGGTGTTAAAGATAAAGCCATCGGAGGTTCCATCAAGCTGGTTCAAATAGTTCAATGTCTTCAAGTACGAATCCATCCCATCGAAGAGATTTGAGGGGAGGTTCCTCAACCGACTAAACTTCGGCTGTTCGCTGTTTTGAATCAGCGCACGCCCGAAGACATATGCGAGGTAAAGCAGATCGTTGGATATAATCTGAAATCCAATTCTCTTGAAATGCGCTGCGACCGAATGGGTGCCTGCAAAAAGATCGCAAAAGACACCCTCCTGAACGCAGTGGTTTAGCGTTACCTCCTCAATAGAAGATAGTAGATTGTTCTTGCAGCCGATATATCTCATGAGCGCACACTTGCAAAAACAGGTGTTCATTTTATCGTAATTGAGTCCCAAGGCGGTTTGTCAGAGGGACAATACGCGGTTGGGCGATTGACTTTTTAATTGCGCATTTTCCGCCATTCATGTATCCTTTCCATTAATTTCCGGCCCGTTTTCTATTCTGGCTTGTCGCCTTTGCTGTGATCAAAATCATCTGGCGCTTCCTTCTTGTCTAATACCTTAACGAGGTGATAGGAATATCGCCCGACATCCTGTATATAGGGACCGCGGTCTTCTAACCTAACTTCGAGGGTATAGAAATATCCCGGTTCAAAATTAAAACCCTGAATAGATTCGTAGAAAAACTCCCAACGATCTGAGTCTGCATTGTATTCGAGAAAACAATCTTGCTCGATAAATCCCTGACACTGCACCTCGTAGGGTCCCAACGTTAATGTCTCGATATGTTCCCCGCCGCACGCGCACAAAAATGCAAGGGCGAAAACCAACAACATTCTCATATTCGCACCTCCCAAATCCGCTTGTGATGGACGTTTTCTACTCCGGTTTGTCGCCTTTTTTGTGATCAAAATCGTCTGGTGCTTCCTTCTTGTCTATTATTTTAACGAGGTGATAATCATATCGTCCGGAATCTTGATATTCGGTACCAACGTCTTCCACCCTGACTTCTAGGGTATAAAAGTATCCAGGTTCAAAATCAAAACCGCTAATTCCATCGTAGAAAAATTCCCAACGCCCCGAGTCCGCGTTGTATTCGAGATAACAATCCTGCTCGAAAGCCCCTACACACGGCACTTCGTAAGGTCCCAGCGTAAATATCTCGATATGTTCCTCGCCGCACGCACACAATAGCACTATTGCCATAGCCAACAGAATTCTCATTTTCGCACCTCCTAATGCGATTTTGGTAGATGTTTCATTCTGTACGTGCTAGCGTAAAACGCAATGTATCACATTACAGGATACACCAAAAACCGAACGCCTGCAAGGCATTTCAGTCTCTTGCGCTTGTCTCCCCCTTGCCAAGGGTGAGAACCATTATTCACCTCCTTACCAAGGAGAAAAGAATCATCCCCCTCCTTACGAAGGAGGGGTTAGGGGAGGTTCACAAACACGAAATCACGCTATGAAACCGAGTTTTTTGTAAAAACTCGGTTTCTCCCAGTTGTCACCTCACGCATGGAGACCTCTCATGCCGCACGACCCCAATCATCAAGAAAACATCCTTAACATCCTCCAGAACTTCCACGGAATTGACTCCCTGAAAGAACTGTTCTGGACCGAGCTAAACTACGACCACCGTAACATCCCGCTCTCCTATCAAGGCGGGGACGCCCTCGCCAACGATCCAATCCTTCTTGCAACCGGCGGAACGGACGGCGCTTTCCATATCATCTACACCCATCTCAACTCCGACCGCCTGCTCCTGACGACTGAACGACCCATCATCTCTCGTCTCTTGGGTGACCACCCCTACGCCCTGTTCATATTCAGTAACAATGAGCAGTCGCACTGGCACTTCGTCAATGTCAAATACGATACGGATGACCCCAAAAAACGCCGCCTATTCCGCCGCATTACAATCAGCCCTTACGAGAAACTCCGCACCGCGTCCGAACGGATTGCCATGCTCGACTTGGCGCGCATCAGCCCGCTTCTCGCAACCATCCCGCCCCTCGAAATCCAGACTAGCCACGAAAAATCGTTCGATGTCGAGGCGGTTACAAATCAATTCTTTAAGGACTACAAATCCGTTTTCCAAAACCTCCAGCACGATTTGGCGGCTCAGACAGAAGACCGTCGATGGGCGCACGATTTCGCCCTGCAGTTCCTCAACCGCTGCATGTTCCTCTACTTTATCCAGCGCAAGGGATGGCTTGACGATGACACCGGCTTTCTGCGGACATTCTGGGAGTTCTATCAAAATACAGACGTACCGGCAGATTCCTTCGTCGACCGCTGGCTAAACGTCCTCTTCTTTGAGGCGTTCAATAACAGATTCCACGGCGGGCACCGTCAGTTTCCCGAAAAAATCCAAAAAGCGTTGGCGTTAGCACCCTATCTCAACGGCGGTCTGTTCACTGAGAACGATCTCGACGAGGCACACAATTTCCAGATTTCTGATGCTCGCTTCACGGGGATTTTTGATTTTCTTGAAAACTATAACTTCACCATCGCCGAGGATAGCCCGCTCGATCAGGAGGTCGCCGTTGATCCCGAGATGATAGGTAAGGTCTACGAGAGCCTCGTTAACGTCTCGCCGGAAACCGATGAACGTGGCGATGCCGGCATTTTCTACACCCCGCGTACCGAGATAGACCTGATGTGCCGCCTCGCGCTCGTGGACAACCTTGCAGTTCACATGGGAGACGGACACAAATCTACGCTGTATGAAGCCGTTTTCGCTTTTGATCCGGACGAGAAAACCGCGGCTGATCTGCGGCTCAAAGACGAGAATCTTTGGAATCCGCTTAACGAATGTCTAAGCGAAATCGCAATTGTCGATCCCGCCTGCGGCTCCGGTTCATTCCTCGTCGGGATGCTGCACATCCTTGATGATTTACGGGATAGAGCAGATCGCCAACTTGGACATGACCAATTCAGTTTTGACCGCAAGAAGGCTATCATCGGGAGTAACCTATACGGCGTGGACGTGATGGAGTGGGCGTGCCACGTCGCAGAGCTGCGGCTCTGGCTCGCGCTCATCATTGACGCCGAAATTCCCCGCGCAGAACTCCAAGTTCGAAATGAGCCTCTCCTCCCACACTTTTCTTTCAACATCCGATGCGGCGATAGCCTCGTCCAAGAAATCGGCGGCATGAACCTCGCCCAAATCCGCGCTGATTTCAGCGGAATACCAAGATCCTTAAAAGCCCGTACCACCCGTCTCAAAAATGAAAAACTCAAGTTCTTCAACAACGACAAAACCTGTCGTTACAAATCTGAACAGGAACTAAAACACGAAGAGCTGAACCTCTTCCGCGATCTTGTTGATACGCATGTCGCAGATATCAAAAAGGAAATTGACGACTTACAGGAGCTTATTGATGGTCCCAGAGCGCAACAGATACGGCTTGATGGCACAATCGAAGAGAGAACCGCTCACCAATTTGAACTCGAGGCGACGGAGTGGCGAAAACAGATTGAGGCGTTGACCATAGACTATGACCGTCTTGTTGAAGCTCGCGGCGCCCTCGCAAACGCACGAACATTGCCTTTTGTTTGGGACATCGCCTTTGTCGAAATCTTCGCCGATGATAAAGGCGGATTCGATATCGTCATCGGCAACCCGCCCTATGTCCGACAAGAAAATATCGCTGATCCGAAAATCTCCCGTGAAAAGGTTACTACCGCAAGCAAGAGTGCCTACAAGGCGAAACTCGCCCGGTCCGTGTACCAAGCCTTCCCGCGTTTCTTCAGCTACAAACGTGAAAACGATATCAAGCCGAACAAGCCCGCCGCCGCTGTCTCCCACAAACTCGACGCCAAAAGCGACCTCTACATCTACTTCTATTTCCACGGGCTTTCGCGCCTCAATCCAAAAGGCTCATTCTGTTTCATCACCTCCAATTCGTGGCTCGATGTTGGCTACGGAAAAGACCTTCAGGAGTTCACCCTCAAATACTGTCACATCAAACAGATTATCGACAACCAGTCGCGGCGCTCTTTTGCATCCGCCGAAGTCAACACCGTCATCTGTCTCTTCTCTGCGCCCGACGAACGTCGCCAGTCAGGATTGGACTGTACGGCAAGATTCGTCTCCTTCAATACCCCGTTTGAAGCCATCTTGGATCCCGTCATTTTCTATGAGATCGAAACTGCCTCGGAACGGGGCAGGACACAGAAACACCGGATCGACCCAATTTCGCAAAGGTCGCTTTTGAAAAGCGGTATTGTTGACGCTTCCCCCAAGCCGAAATATACGGGCGACAAGTGGGGCGGAAAATACCTCCGCGCACCGGACATCTACTGGACAATCCTGGAGAAAGGGAAGGGCAAACTGGTACGTTTGGGTGATGTCGCAGAGGTACGGCGAGGCTTTACAACGGGGGCAAACGATTTTTTCTACCTTGACGACGAAGATATTCGACATTGGGAGATTGAGGAGGAGTTCCTGAAACCCGTCATCAAAAGCCCGCGAGAGTGCAAAAGCATCCTCATCGATCCAAGCCGGTTGAAGTTCAAGCTTTTCATGTGCAATAAAGACAGTGAGGACCTGGTCGGCACCGCCGCGTTGAAATATATTGAGTACGGCGAATCACGTGGCTTCGATCAGAGACCCAGTTGCAGCGGGAGAGCGCGGTGGTGGGATTTGGGTGAACGGCAGACTCCATACCTTTCTTTCAACTACTTGATATCTTCAACAGCAAGAACTCTGTGGGCGCCGGAGGGTTGCTATGCAAGCGACAGTTTTCAAGAGATACATACGGACTCAGATTTGACATCGAGTTTATGTGCCTCCTTGAATTCGTCATTGTTTCAGCTAATGGTGAATATGGCGGGCCGTTCCAATTTCGGTGGTGGTCTATTGAAAATTCAGACCTATGAGGTTGCGGAGTTGCTTTGCTTAGACCCAAACAAGGTTGCCTTTGAAGATGAAATGATATTCACATCATCTTCATGGGAAATGCTCCAACCATCAGGCGACCGTCGCACCCTTGACGCTTTAATCTTCGACGCCCTCAACCTAACACAAGGGGAACGCGATGCCGTATATGAAGCCGTTATTGATCTCGTGCAGACGCGCCTCCAGAAAGCAAGCAGTCTGAAGGGGGGATAGGCTGTTAACTTAATATCTAGTTGAAAACTTAACGGTTGTGTGGTATACTCTAATATGTGTTATCAATCAGAGAGGTAGATTTTGAGTGAAGACTTTTTGAGTCTTACACTAGGGTTTACCCTTAAGGCAGATATGAACATACTAGTCTCGAAACTAACATCGGCTGGGCTCGACGCCGTAGACAAGCTAATGAAACTGAACAGTAAAACGCTTGGTTTTCTCCCGAAGGAAGCCCTTCAAGACTTTCTAAATAAAGGAGGCGCACTTGGAGCTATAGGCAACGACGGTCAACTCGTGGGTTATCTTCTCTACTCAGCCTATACGAATTACTTCAGAATTACACACCTTTGTGTGGTGGAACGATATCGAGGCAAAGGTATTGCAGCGCAGCTTGTGAATTGCTTACGAGAAGAGGCTGGTACTCAAAAAATTATAAAACTTAATTGTCGTCGTGATTTTCCAGCGAACGACATGTGGCCGAAATTGGGCTTCGTGGCTAGACACGAAAAGCCTAGCCGCTCTAAGAATAATCACCGCTTGACGACCTGGGAACTCATTCTCGCTCAAGAGGAACAGTTAGAAATATTTCAAGCAAGAACATCAGACGACACTGTGGACATCATCATTGACGCCCAGATCTTCTTCGATTTTGATGAGCCGGATAGTGATAAGACCGCACCATCTAAAGCTCTCCTCTCCGATTTCTTAGTAGATTCTTTGAGCCTTTGGATTACGGACGAATTGTTCAATGAGATTGATCGGCAGGACGATCCACAACTACGTAAAATATCTAGAAACAGAGCTCATAACTTTCCTCAAATCAAATCCCTTGTTCATTTGACAGAAGATATTAGCGAACTACTAAATGGGATACTTCCTCGCGGAACACGTAGTCGGGATTCCGATATTCAACATTTGGCTAAAGCTGCCGCTTCCAATGTAAACACATTTGTCACTCGAGACCAGGCGCTCCTCAAAAAGTCAAAAGAGATTGTCGAGCTAACAGGGCTTGATGTGATTAGTCCGATTGACCTGATTATTCGGATGCATGAGTTGTCTGAACGACAATCCTATACCCCGGATCGTATTGCAGGACTTCACCTTCGTTGGCAACGCATGAAGTCCAACGACTTACCATCCTTTCCCTTAGCTTCTTTTATAGAAAAACATGAAACGACGGGGAGATTTAGGGAAAAGTTGGAATCCTTTCTCGCCAAACCAGAACGCTACGAATGTGAACTACTGTGGTCAGGAAATGAAATTACTGCGATGCGAGTTCTCACGAAGAGTTTCAAAAAAAGACTAAGTTCACCTTTGGCTCGAGTAGCCCGTTCCACTGACAAATCGCTCTTCGAACGCTTTTTAATTGCAGACACAATTGCCAAAGCAGTTAAAGAGCATCTGGATATGGTTAGGTTCGAAGTTTCTTCCCTCACCCCTAGCCTCATACCAGATCTGCTAGAGATGGGATTTGTGAAATGTGACAACGGACTAGTAAGATTCTGTTTTTCACGGTGTCAGAGTCGAGAGGAAGTATTCTCTGCGATTGCAGCACTATGTCCTGAATGCCTAACTAGTTATCAGTGTATGTTAGACCTTGACCTAGAACAATGCTGTTCTCCGCTGAGTCTCAAGCCAGCACCCCAGAGGCTATTTCTGATACCAATTCAGGCTGGCTATGCGATTAGTCTGATTGACAGACTCGCGTCGGCAGACGATCTCTTCGGAGGGAATCCTGAAGTCTTGTTGCTCTGGAATAATGTTTACTATCGTTCGGCAACATGTCACAAAATGCTTAAAGTCCCAGCTCGGATTTTGTGGTATGTCAGCAGAAATAAACACGAAATTATAGCCGTATCACGACTAGACGACGTTGTAATCGACACCCCCATGGAACTTTTCAGAAAATTCAAAAAATTCGGAATTTTGAAATGGAATGACCTTTATGAGATGTGCAACCATAATCCATCAAAGAAACTTATGGCGTTGCGGTTTTCGCATACGTTTCTCTTTCGAAGACCAGTTTCATTGGATGAGGTGAAAAATGTATTCAAAAAGTACAATAAAGCTCGACCATCATTACAAGGTCCATCCATACTACCTGCAAAAATATTTCGTGAACTATTTCAAAGAGGATTTCCTAATCGGTCATGAATATCACAAAACAACCCGTGCTACTTTCCCTGAAACCTCTCTATGCGGACCTGATTTTTGAGCGCCAAAAAACGGCGGAACTGCGGCGACGTATTGCATCATATATGCAGAATCGTGATGTGTACATTTATGTCTCTAGCCCCGTTATGGAGTTGCGCGGTGGCTTTCGTGTCGGGGAGGTGTGGCGTGGTGCTCCCGAAGATGTTTGGAGCATGGTACGCAAACGCGCAGCAGTGGATAAGCGGGATTTCGACAACTATTTTGAGGGTAAGACGGTTGCTTATGCCCTTGAAATAAAAGAAGTTTGGAAATACCCAAAGCCCGTCAATCTAGACACGTTGAGAGGCAAATTTTCAAAATTCACCGCTCCGCAATCATGGCGGTATGTCCGGGATTATGAATACCAGTTTTTCCAGAAAATGAAGCCGCAAACAAAAGCCTGTCTTGAGATGCGTCGAAATGCAAGCCAACCACTGGTACCCAGCAGATACGCTTATCGTTAACGCGTCCGACCTCACCTAATGGGAACGGGAAGGCGTGTTTGAGGGGGTTATTAATGTTGTGAAGGCACGCTTGCAGAAATAGAGCAGTCTGTAGGGGAGTTAGTTAGAAGTGATGTGTGTCGTATCAACATAATTCGCCCTATTCCCAACTTCCACTATATATTGTGTCAACAAAAATACAAAATACAACATACGTCACAAATTAGCAAATTTGACTTGAATTCCTCAGTTGGCGATGATAAAATGTAAGACTGGTTTCTTATGAGAGACAGTGCAAATCACGATGAATTCGCATTTTGATTTGAGGAGGTGCAAGATGGCGCGTAGAGTTTTTTTCAGTTTTCATTACAAGCCTGATAATTGGCGTGCTTCGCAAGTTAGACAGATGGGGGTCATAGAAGGTAATCGGCCCGTCACAGACAATGATTGGGAGCAAATCAAAAGAGGTGGGGAGAAGGCAATTCAGAATTGGATTGATGGACAACTTAAAGGAAAGTCTTGTACGATAGTGTTGATTGGTTCAAATACCGCTGGGAGAAAATGGATTACCTATGAAATCAAAAAAACTTGGAATGACGAAAAAGGCGTTTTGGGTATATACATTCACAATTTACTAGATAGCGATAGAAAAAGGTGTGGTAAGGGAAGCAATCCCTTTACTAAACTTACCATGAATCGGGATGGTAAAAAGCTCTCTAGTATCGTCAAGGCATATGATCCGCCTCCCTCAAAAAGTACAAGCATCTATAACCACATCAAGACAAACATTGCAGATTGGGTGGAGGAGGCCGTTTCAATTAGGGAAAACTATTGAAGCAAAAATGGATTGTCCTGTTAAAATACGCTTGCTGGTCGAGATTGAAATTTCTGCGTGCAATGATGGCCCTTTGGATCTCAGACGAAGCACATGGTGTTTGACAGAGATAAGATATCACGAACGAAACCCACTTCTTTAACAGAGGTTCTTTATCTTGCATACTAGAGGCGAACATATACAATGTCACATAATTTAGGTTACTACCCGATTCCACGGGAATCTTGGTTTGCGAATTTGTTGGGGCAGGGCGCCTCGACAACGGGATTAAAGCGGTAACTGGGACTTACATGATATACAGGAAGAGATAAAATGGCAGAATCACAAGCCCATAAAAGAGCGAAATCTAAAGCAGCAGAAAAGGGTGGAAAGACAGAAGCCCCTCTAAATGACGACCGACGACTTGACGCTCAAACGCAAAAGAGAGCCACTGAAGTCGAACGAAGTGGTGAACTAGCACGGTTAAAGAAAGCCGCACAACGGTTAAAAGATAGTGGGAAGACACAGAAGGTACTGCAGGTCCCACAAAAAGACATACGTGAGCCGAAACCCAAGCCTAAGACACCTGCTGGCACGGGTGTTACACCGAGCAAGCCGTCTGCGAAGTCGGCGGTACAGTCCGCACCAAAAGCAAAGACCAAAGTCCCTGTCGATACGACTTACGAGGGCATAGCACCGGACGCGCCTACACCGCAGGGGAGAGCGATCTATGCCCTCTTGAAGAAACGGCGCGAAGAAGGTAGTGATGAGGACTTGCCAGATGTAGAGGACATTGACCAGGAAGTCTTGTTCGAGAAGCGGTTGAAGCTATGAAAGAAACGGGCGTTAAAGGTACTGTGAAGAATATGAGCGGTACAAACAGGAAATCGGTTCGTTAGTCCTAATTTTTCTTTAACACCCTTTCTGCCAAGTATTGGACCTGTTAGAAGGCTTCGAGCGCAAATTTGGAGCGATTTGTCTGCTACCTATCTTACGCTTAACAATACCATCGTAGCGGAATCTGCTTCAAAGGACAAATTATGTTGAGGAACGAATAATGACAAAGAAAACGTATGACTTTGCCTTGTCGTTTGCTGGGAAGGATCGATGCTATGCTCAAAAGTTAGCAGAACTTCTCGACGCAGGGGGATGTTCAGTCTTTTATGACAAAAAAGAGCTGGCACATCTTTTGGGAAAGAATCTCTACGATCGCTTGTCATCAATTTACAAGGATGAAGCACAATACTGTGTCATGTTTCTGTCTCAGCACTATGGACAGGATCGATGGACGAAACATGAACGCGAGAGTGCTCAGGCGAGGGCATTTGAAGAAAGCCAAGAGTACATTCTTCCCGTTCGCCTTGACGATACAGAGATTCCAAGAATTCTGCCAACGGTTGGATATCTTGATTTGCGTGAGATAAGTATTGAGCAAGTCTATGAGATTCTGATGGAGAAACTTCAGGGCACCCCGTCGCAAGCAATAGAAACTGATACACCAAGTCCACTGGACTCTGAGCGTTATTCGGGGGAATTTGCCCTTTTTCGGCCGGACGATGGACAACTCTATTTTTTGCCATTTCAAAATGCGCGATGGGATTCAACAGACATTTCTCTCGAACTATTGCCAGAATCCTCGGAAGAAGAAGCTCTTCTCCGAACATGGAGGGCGAGCATAAATAGCATGTTTAATAGTAAACCTATTTTCGCATTTGCGCTAGGGGACGATGCGGCGTGGGTGAGTCCGAAGGAAGTTTCCCAAACGATGGCTGGATCTCAAGTGGTTTGGAAAGTTGTTCTGAAGGAAGGAAGTCCTCCACAAAACGAAGACTTCTTTGGCAATACGACTTTTGCGAATATCTCGCCAGATCACATAGCCGAAATGCGTGCAAGAAGGCTTCTTCTTGATGAAAAGCTAGAAGCCGTCACTTCTTCATTAAATCAGCCTAATCTAATGAATCAAGCAACATTAGAACTTTTTATTCGCGGGATGGGATCATCACGCCAAGTCCTCCAATCTCCTCTTCCCGACCTCTACCAGTCTTTTGGGCCAACAGGAGGAAGGTTTGAAAAATTTGCCCGTTTAATCTCGGTTCTCTATCTGAAACTTTCAAACACAGTGCAAACTGTGCTGCAATTGGATTTAGAACTGCGGAATCCAAAACAGTTACAGGTAAAATTTAGAGGTCGTCGCCCGCAGCAAGCTATAAACATTAGACCGTCAATCATTGAAGTGAATGGTATCTGTCCGCTTAATCATGAACCAAGCCATTAAGTTAATCCTCTCAATCGCGGATTGAACGGATTGTGCTGATTATGGGAATTGGTTTCGCACCATTCCTGATTCACCGAAAATCCACGATTTGGACAACGGACAGAAACCAGCATGAAAAGAAAATGCGTTGCAAATAACAAAAGCACAGCGGCAACCGGAAATTCGGTTGACTGCCTCGTAATACCTCACCGAGGATCACGAAATGGCTAGAAAAATCTTCGTTTCGTACAAACATTCCGATAGTGATATAAAACCACTTAACAGCCAAACAACCGCTCGCGATTATGTCGAGGAGTTAATTGAGTTATTCGAAGGTAATGAGATTTATAAGGGAGAAGGGAACGAGGATTTAAGCGAGTTCAAGGATGAGACCATTGAAACTCACTTGAAAGCTAAAATCTACGACAGTAGTGTCACTCTTGTCCTAATTTCACCAAGTATGAAAAATGCGGATGAGAAGGAATCTGACCAATGGATTCCGTGGGAAGTTTCATATTCTCTGAAGGAAATCTCACGCAAAGATCGTAAAAGCCGGACAAATGCGATACTAGCAGTCGTGTTGCCGGATCGATATTCTTCATATAGCTATTTCCTTGAAGATGATACATGCTCCATTTGCCATTGCAGAACCTTACACACCCCGACACTGATTCAGATACTGCGAGATAATATGTTCAATATAAAGGGACCTAAATTTAACAACTGCTCGAACCATCCAATCAGCAGCCCAGTTTACCTTGGGCAGTCTTCCTACATTTATTCAGTTAAATGGTCTGATTTTATAGAACGTAAAGAAAAGTACCTTCAGACAGCAGAAGATATACGAGATAACATTGACGATTACAATATCACGAAAACGGTGAAAGACTAGACTTAGGGCACTCAATTAATGACTGAATTCTGCCAACAATGAACCTAGTAGCTATACCACTAAATTCAATACTTAATTCAGGAGGATAAAACCATGAATGGTACAGAAAAGGTCGTAAAGCACTTGGAAATGACCGAAGGCATCATTAACCGTTTGGGCAACAATGGCTCCTTAGTAAAAAGGTGGAGCATGACAATCATCGTGGCTGCAATGGTGTTAATTGCTAAGCACGATGTCGCAACCCCATATATTGTCTTGGTGCTCATTCTTCCCGTCTTGGCGTTTTGGATTTTGGACGGATACTTCCTCTGGCAAGAAAGGCTGTTTAGAAAAGTATACGACGAAATCAGAGTGCAATCCGATACCAATTTCGAAATGAATCCTATGAAACACAAGAATAAACCCAAATGTACTAGGCGATCTGCTATCATTTCTGAAACGCTTCTTATTTTCTATTTGGTAGAGGTTCTGTTTACCTTTTTCGTGTTTGTAATCATTTATTTTGGGAAACCGGGGATTTAATCCGTGTTATCCGAAAATCTGCGGTAATCCGCGATTCAGACAACATCAGAAAAGTGAGCTACTGAGCACAAGAAGAATCGCAAGTTCAAGTGGATTTGCAATCTGCCGGACAAGGGAGCGTCAAAAGATATTATCCCTAAAAAGAAAACATTCGTATGCACATTCAAGACCTGATTCTGCTTGTCGTTGAAAGTGAAAACGAGGAAAAATGCCTTCGGGGGCGAACCACCCTACAAAAGAAACTTTATTTTCTCTCGGTATTAAACAAAATCGACCTCGGTTTCCACCCACACTACTATGGACCTTATAGCGGTCTGGTTGCGGAAAATCTGGACATTCTCGTCAACGCGCGTTTTCTGAAAGAGATCACGGAGTCTTTTTCAACAGACCGAAATATTTTTGGCGAAATTCGCCGTCATACCTATTCTTTGACTTCGCATGGGGAAACCGTAATGGCCGAGATAAGGCGGGAGGATGGGTATGCGCATTGGGAGGAAGCGCTTAACAAGCTGAACAAAGCGCTGAACAAAACGCTAAATAAGCAAAAATCGGGGGGCGAAGTTAACACCCTCTCCATCGCAGCGAAAGTCCATTACATTGTCAACCGGCAAGAAAGGGCTACACCCGATCAGATTCGGCAAGTTGCTAAAGAGTATGACTGGGAAATTGATAATCCCGACATTGAAGGTGTGCTTTCATTTCTTAAAGCGCTCTCGCTGATATCTGTGGGAAAACCCACCTGAGCGTAAGGGAAGTAACAATTCCTAGTGATGGGAAACCGGGGATTTAATCCGTCGCAAAAGAGGCATACGATAATGGTGAGCGCGACGGTACTTTAGAGATACCCGGCATTGTAAAAGTTGAGGATTTGCGCAAACAGCCAGAACAAGGAGAAGATACCGATGAAACACGACCGACATCACCAGACGAAGAAACACAAACAGGTGAAGATGATGGGGGATCCGACGACACGGGATCGGACGAGACAGGCGAGGGTGAGGGCACTGGCGAAGGAACCACTGAACCAAGCGGCGATGAAGCACCTGACGAAGGGGGAACTGGTGACGAATCAGATGCCGATACTGACACTGATGATGAAGGGGATGGAGACGAGACAGGAGATGATCGACCAGATGAGCCCGGTGGAACAGAGGATGAACCCGTTGACGATGGGGGAACAGGAACAGACGATGGAGATGCTGACGGAGATGATGATGGGGGAACCGAAGGAAGTGCTGATGAGCCTGACGAAGGAGGAGGACGACCCACATCTGGGGGAACGGCTGGTGGCACTTCTGGAGGCGGAACAGGATCCGGAACGAGCGGCGGTACAACTGGCGGACAACCTAGTGGGGATACTACAGGGGATGGGCCAGGAGACGGATCTAGCGATATAGACGAAACGCAAGAGCCGGACGAAGGGGATAAGAAACCGGCTGAGGGAGAAACTGAAGGCGAGAAGAAACCGAAGAAGCCTGCGGCGGCGGCTAAGCCTACCATTACCGAAACAACAGCCGAAGAGTTGGAACAGGTCTATGTACCCGATGAGGCTGTCCTTGAGATGTATCCGGACGCGCAACCCCACCCCGCCGAGTTAGTCGTACCGACCGCGTTCATGGATCAGGACGAAGCGACCGGCAAGCTCAAGATGCCAATGGTCACGATTAAGGGCAAACGCTTGTACAAGCCCGACCTGCCGAACGAACTTGTTAAGAGCGGCGCAATTTCGATCGCACAGCTCCAGGCTCTCATGCTGGCTGGCAATGCACACCAACAGACTATTACCGGCGAGGATGGCAACGAATATCGGCGCGGATTCTTCTTAGGCGATTCCACGGGCGTCGGTAAAGGCAGGACGATTGCCGCGATGTTCTTAGACAACTGGCGTTCAGGCCGCAAGAAAGGGGTCTGGTTATCAGAAAAAAGCAATTTGGCTAAGGACGGCAAACGCGATTGGGCTGATTTAGGACAGAATGCTGATAACATTTTCAATCTCAACAAATCGTATAAGATTCGGGATAAAATTGACCAGGACGAAGGCATCGCTTTTTTGGGTTATCAAACGCTCATATCACACCAAGGAACGGGCGATAATGAAGTAAAGCGCATCAATCAATTGGTCGAATGGTTGGGCGAAGTCCCCCATTATTCCGCGGCAATCCGCGATTCAGACAATAGTATACTGATTTGGGAATTAGCGATGTTTGACAGTTTAACCGAACTCACTGAAAAAATATTTCTGGGAGAAGACTCAACGATTGAATTCAAAAGAGAGTTGCCTCACAGAGAGGATCTCGCCGATGAAATCGTTGCGTTTGCCAACGCGAACGGTGGGGTGATACTGATTGGCGTTGACGATGATAGTGAAATTGTCGGTATTGACCGCCAAGATCTCGACAGGACAGAGAGAACAGTGGTTGAAATATGCAGAGACAACATTGACCCTATGGTTCACATTGTTACAGAAAAACTCCAAATTGATGATAAAAATCTGTTAAAAATCCAGGTTCCTCGGAGCCCATTTGTTCATAAATCATCTAACGGTTATTTCATCCGCCAAGGCAGCAGTAGAAGAGAGATGACTACCGAGCAGTTGGGGCGATTGTTACAAAGCCGTTCGCAGACACATAGAATCTCTTTTGATGAACAGGTCGTACCGAACACTCACAAAGACACATTGAGGGAAAAGCTGTATCAGCGATTTATCACAGCAGGAGCAACTGATCTCGAGAAGATAGAAGACCTGCTACTTAAAAGACGTTTGCTGGTCAAAGACGGTCAGGAGTACCGCGCCTCGGTAGCCGGTCTGTTGATGTGTCATGATAGCCCCGACGATTACCTCTATAACAGTTTCATTCAAGCCGTTTTTTATAATGGCGTGGAAAAGGATGCGAACTACCAGATTGACGCTAAGGATTTTAGGGGACCGCTGGATCAACAGATTGAGGATGCATTCAAATTTGTCGAAAGATACAACCAAGTATCGGCTCGCAAGGACATTGGCAGAATAGAACGATCGCAATACAGCACGAGAGCTGTTTTTGAGGCAGTGGTTAATGCAGTTGTACATAGAGATTATTCAAAAGCCGGATCGAAGATTCGTCTGTTTATGTTCACGGACCGGCTGGAACTCTATTCGCCGGGTGCATTGGCAAATACCTTAACAGTGGACGATTTGCGCTACAACCAAGCAACCCGTAACGAACTCCTCGCACGCCTACTCTCCGAAACTACGCTTGACGATAATATGGGCAGACAAGTAGCAAGGCGGCACTTTCTTGAGCGTAGGGGTGAAGGAGTCGGAATCATTCTCAATGAAAGCCAGGCGCTTAGCGGTAAAACCCCTCTATATGAACTCTTCGGCGAGGAGTTGCGCTTGACCATTTTCGCCGCAAAATCCTTGCAAGATAGCGATTAGACCTAAAGGGGAAGCAGAGCGCCGAGTCCGATGAAGTATAGTGATGTACGTGTAGCCATCTCAAACGAATTCAATCCGCATAATCCTTTAATCGGCGGCAATCCGCGATTCAGACATTGGTTCTGTTGACATTTGATAGTAGTGCAGGTCGACGACGCTCCGAACTGAGTTGGGGTGAACCTCACTCATAACACACACCAAGGCACTCCGCTTCGATGTATTTCCTCAAAGGGCGCTTCGCATAAAACGTTGAAAAAAACTCATATATCAGGACTTGGTGGCTTGAAATGACTAAGGTGACGGGGGCGGGAGTGTAAACCCGTGTAAGCGGTAGCCTTGAGCTTGTTATCTATCTTGAAATTCTTCCCAAGATAGTTCTAAATCACGAACCACTTTACGGACTATTCCTAATGCTATATCCTGAGAACCATGATATGGGATAATAGTTGAACCTCTTGTAGCAGGGTTAAACCACTTTCGGTGAGAACCGCGTTTTGGGCGGGATAATTCTTGGCAACCAAGAGTTCTTAGCCTCTTTGACAGTTTCCGATAGTTCATGTGGCACTGTTGCCTCAAACACGTAAGGCAGTGGATATTTGTTAGTTTTATTGGGAGTTTTTGTCGCAAACAAAGAAGCTATATTAGTTGCTTTCCAATCATCTTTTGGAAGTTGTTGCCAAAAATTTGGGAAAGACACATTTGCGTTTGGGTAAACAATACTATCTGGTATTTCTTTACCCAAATCTTCATATAGCTCTATTGTTGCAACAAAAGCATCTAAGGTTTGGTGTAGAGCCTCATCTATAGTATTACCTTGAGTTGCTAATTCTGGTAATTCTTCACACGTTACCATATAGCAACCTTCCGGTTGTAAAGCTAGATTAACTGTAATTCTATAGCAAACCTTGCCTGTATTATATCGCCCTTCCATTTGCTTTGCCTTTCAAAGAGTGACTGGTTTTGAATATTGAAGCAACAACACGGCACGAGAGTTCCGTCTACTTTCGCTCAATTTTAACACTATATGTAGTATAGTGTCAATAAATACAACAAAACCCCACAAGTTTGTTAGCTGTCATCGGTATTATGTGCTAAGCTAAAATACTGAATATGTGCGGTGAATGGCGAACCGCCGACCGCGGTATTGGCGGCGGCGGAGGTTCCAGTGCCAACGCGAACGGTGGGGTGATACTGATCGGTATTGACCGCCAGGATCTCGACAGGACCGAGAGAACAGTGGTTGAAATATGCAGAGACAACATTGCCCCTATGGTTCACATTGTTACAGAAAAACTGCGGATCGATGACAAGAATCTGTTGAAAATAGATGTGCCGCCAAGCCTGTTTGTACATAAATCTTCTGGACGTTATTTTGTTCGCGTAGCAAGTAGCAAGTAGCAAGGCGGCACTTTCTGAAGCGTAGAGGTGAAGGAGCCGGAATCATTCTCAATGAGAGCAATGCGCTTAGCGTTAAAACTCCTGCATATGAACTCTTCGGCGAAGAATTGCGCTTGACATTTTCGCCGCAAAATCGTTGCAAGATAGCGATGAGACCTAAAGGGAAATAAGGCGCCGGGTCCGATGAAGAATAGCGATGTACGTGTAGCCATCTCAAACGAATTCAATCCGCGTAATCCCTTTGCCCTATACTTGACAACAAATCCATGGACGGTACAGAAAAAGTCTTAGAACACCTGAAAATGACTCAAGCCATAATTGACCGCCTGAATCGCAACAGTTTCTGGGTCAAAACCTTGAGCGTTGCACTCATTATCTCGGCGATGGTATTGGTCGCCATCCAAGGCGAAAAGTACCCCATCGTTTTCTTTATGCCCATTACACTCGTCTTAGGTTTCTGGATTCTGGATGGATACTACTTATGGCAAGAAAGGCTGTTTAGAGAAGTGTACAATGACATTAGAGTTCAATCCGATACCGATTTCGAGATGAATCCTATGAAACACAGAAAAAAGTCGAAATGTAGCTGGCTATCGGCTATATTTTCTCCCACTCTTTTTATTTTCTATCTGGTAGAGATTGCCTTCATGGTCGGCATATTTGTCATAATCCAGATGTAAAACTGCTGGACGGTCTCATCGCAGCGTCGAGCGATACCCAGAGCGAACCACACAACGCTGAAAAGTGAGCTAAGCAAAATAGGCTAATGCAGGCTAATTACATCACGGGATGAGAGAAGTGTCACGGACAACTGGCATCCAAGTCTGTGAGCGGATTGAACGCTGCGTATGCCAGCCTAGAATCTACAATTTTCATACTTTAGCCCAAAAGAGCGAATCTCGCTTGCGATAGTCTGTAGTGCTAAACACCGCTTCGCGACTCACTGGTAACCCAAAGGGAGCTTCAACTGCTGTAAGAATTGCACAAGACATCTTGAGAAAGTAAACAGCCATGGTTACCCAGACGAAGATAGAGTGGACGGAATCAACGTGGAATCCGGTACGTGGCTGCAGCCGCGTCTCCGAAGGCTGTCGTTTCTGCTACGCCGAACGTATTGCCGCCAGATTCGCTCAAAAGGGTTTGGCATACGAGGGAATTGCCAGAATGACGAAAGCAGGACCTCGTTGGACCAATCGCATTCAACGTGTGCCCGCCGTTTTGGATCAGCCCTTAAAATGGAAAAAGCCCCGCTTGATATTCGTTAATTCCATGAGCGATCTGTTCCATGAAGATGTGCCGCTAGAATACATTCAAGAGGTTTTCGATGTTATGAGTCGGGCTGACCGGCACCAATTTCAAGTCCTGACCAAACGTGCAGAACGCCTTGCGGAATTAAATCCTCAATTAAGTTGGCAACCGAATATCTGGATGGGGGTAAGTGTCGAAAGCGCGGACTACACCTACCGGATAGATTGTCTGCGAGATACCGCGGCGCAAATTAAATTCCTCTCACTGGAACCTTTACTTGGACGGCTCGGTCAACTCAGATTAAATGGTATAGACTGGGTGATTGTCGGAGGCGAATCAGGTCCCGGTGCAAGACCCATGAAGGAAGGGTGGGTTGCTGAGATTCGGAATCAGTGTCGCGAGGCTTCGGTTCCACTGTTTGTCAAGCAAATGGGCACCGTTTGGGCGCGACAGCGTCCGCTGAACGCTGTCAACGTCCGTAGTCGAGGACGAAAAGGTGACAATATGTCCGAATGGCCCGCAGATCTACGGATTCGAGACTACCCGAAATGGAGATAGAGATTTTGCAGCAGAGGTATCCCTCGGGGCGCGGGCAGTTTGAAACCGGGGTCAGGTGGTTCCCGCCGACTCGATTGACAACTTAATGCTTGTATGACATACTTAACAGAATGAGTTAGAGAATCTAGGAGCACAAAATCCAACCGAAGCTGGCCAACTCAACGACGAAATTTGATTCTCAGACGCATCGGGAGTTACCGTTTTGATTATCAATCACCTCATCGCGAAAAACTGGCGTAATTTTCAACAGATTGATGTTCATCTTAGCGAACGTCAGTTCATCGTAGGTGCGAATGCGTCCGGGAAATCCAACCTCCTCGACATTTTTCGCTTCCTTCGAGATATCGTAAAAGCAGAGGGAGGCGGCTTTCAGAAAGCTGTCAAGGACCGGGGCGGGCTCTCCAAAATCCGTAGTTTGGCAGCGCGGCGCGATCCAGAGGTTACAATTGAAATACACCTTGCGGAGGATTCGGACTCTCCCGCAACTTGGAAATATGGACTCGGATTTCGCCAAGAAACTCGCGGATATCGCCGGACTTATCTCACTTATGAGCGCGTGTGGAAAAACGGCGACCAAATCCTTACTAGACCAAATGAAAAAGACGAGTTGGATCGTGACCGACTCACTCAGACCTCTCTTGAACAGATTAATGTCAATGCCGATTTTCGGGAAATACCGCGTTGCCTCCAGACAGTCACGTACCTGCACCTAGTGCCTCAACTCTTGCGGTTTGCTGATTCGATACGGGGGAAAGTCATTGAAGATGACCCGTTCGGGCAGGGGCTTCTTGAAAGGGTAGCTAGTGTCCCGGAAAAAACTCGCCGTTCACGATTGAAAAAAATTGAACAAGCCCTCAGTGTTGCTGTGCCACAATTTGAGCAATTGGAATTTATTCGAGATGAGAAGACCGGTCGCCCACATTTGCAAGCGCTCTATTCCCACTGGCGTCCAAAGGCAGGTTGGCAGCGTGAAGATCAATTTTCTGACGGGACGCTGCGCCTTATCGGACTACTCTGGACACTGCTTGAGAGTGAGTCAATTCTCCTATTGGAGGAGCCAGAGCTTTCGTTAAACGCCGGCATTGTGGCACACATCGCCTCTCTAATATCTAAGATGCAGAGAAGGAAACGACGACAGGTCTTTGTGAGTACACACAGCGATGCCCTACTAACTGAGCAGGGAATTGACGGCACGGAGGTACTCTTGCTCACGCCTGCCAAGGAAGGCACAGAGGTCATAATCGCCTCTGAAATTGCTGAAGTAAAGTCACTTCTTGAGGCCGGGTTGTCTGTCGCCGAAGCTGTACTTCCAAGAACCAAATCCGAACACCCCGAGCAGTTGAGTTTACTATAATGAGCCTGAACAGCGTAATCCTGGCAGTTGAGGATAGTCTAAGCGATGTGGTCTCGACTAAAATTCTCAAGCATTTCGGCATCGAAAATCTGCTGAGAATCCCAAACACTTATAAAGGCAAGTCCTACCTTCAGCGGCGAGCCAACGAACTCAATCGATCAGCGGCGGGACCGCTTTATGTGTTTATGTTCACAGACCTAGATTCCCCGGGGACCTGTGTCCCAGAACTGATTCAATCTTGGGTGAAAGCCCCTCTAAAGCCCGGTTTTTTCCTACGCGTGGCGGTGATGGAAATCGAATCGTGGATTATGGCGGATCGGCGTGCTTTAGCGACGTTTTTGTCTATACCAGTTAATCGAATTCCTAACACCCCAGATGATATTCTTCAACCCAAAGAATTCCTGGTGTCGCTTGCACGAAAAAGCAGAAAGAAAAGCTTGAGAGACCAGCTCGTTCCGAGGAAAGGAGCGGTGACCACAAAGGTTGGACCTGAATATAACAACTGTATTGGCGAATTTGTGCGAGTCCATTGGGATTTAGAACGCGCCGCGGTTGCATCGCCAAGTCTGAAGAGAACATTGAATCGCATCCGTAGTGCAAAATGAGCTTCCAATACCTAAAATTCGCGCAATGATCTCGTGTTCTAAGAAGATATAGGATGCCTCCATGCCGCACGACATCATAGACAATCGTAACGAAAAGCTAGTTGAACACATCAACCTCCTCCTAGATTCCACGGAGAAGGCAAGATTCGCGGTCGGATACTTTTTCCTCTCGGGCTTCCAGAGTATTGTTGAAGAACTCCAGGGTGTCAAAGAGCTGCGCCTTCTAATCGGTAACACTACGAATCGGGACACGCTTGAGCAGCTCGCTGAAGGGCATCGAAGGTTGGAACAGGTCGCCCAGTTCACGGAAGCGCAAGTCTACGTTAAACGCGCGGATGCAAGGCAGATGGGAGTTGACACCGCAGAAAACATCAGCCAATCCGTGGAATTCATGGATCAGACGAACGAAGCCGAAGCCCTTATAAAGTTGCTTGTTCAAATGATCGCAGAGAAGCGCCTTCTGGTACGAGTTTATACGAAAGGACGGTTGCACGCAAAAGCCTACATCTTCGACTATCGTCAAGACGGACGGTACGAGAAGGGAGCCGCCATAATAGGGTCGTCAAACCTCACGTTATCAGGTCTAAGACACAACACCGAACTCAATGTTGTTGTGCAGGGAGCCGCGAACCACACCGAGCTTTGTCGCTGGTTCGACGAACTGTGGGACGAAGCTGAACACTTCGATGAATTACTAATGGAGGCGATGAAAGCCTCATGGGGGTTCGCACTCGTCAAGCCCTACGACATCTACATGAAAACGCTGTACGAATTGGTAAAAGACCGACTAGAAGGCGGTGATGACCGCGAGATTCTCTGGGAGGATGACATTACCAGACAGTTGGCGGATTTTCAAAAAGTCGCCGTCCGACAAGCGGTGCAGATTATCCGCGATAACGGCGGCGTCTTTGTTTCAGATGTCGTTGGGCTCGGAAAGAGCTACGTCGGCGCGGCGATAATCAAGCACTTTGAATGGACCGAGCATGCGCGCCCGCTGATTATCTGTCCTGCGCCGCTGGTTAACATGTGGGAACGCTACAATGAGGTCTACCGCCTTAACGCCCGCGTGCTTTCTATGGGAATGTTGCGTGAGAACGTCAGCGAAGACCCTGAAGACACGGATGGGGTGCCGTCCTCAGTGTTTGACGATATCAGATACCGCGACCGCGATTTCGTGCTCGTTGACGAAAGCCACAACTTCCGCCACTCCGATACGCAGCGCTATAAAGTCCTCCAGTCCTTCCTGGCAACTGGACGACGCTGCTGTTTTCTCACCGCCACCCCGCGCAACAAAAGCGCCTGGGACGTGTTCCATCAAATTAAACTCTTTCATCCCAACGACATCACCGATTTGCCGATTGATCCGCCAGATCTGCGCGAATACTTTCGTAAGATTGAGAAGGGCGAACGACGCCTCCCCGATCTGTTGGGAAATATTCTGATTCGACGTACCCGCAATCACATCCTGCGCTGGTACGGTTTCGATGCTCAGACCGACGCACCCGTCGATCCGTCCAGATTCCAGCAGTACCTAAACGGTCGTCGAAAGGCTTACGTCCTTGTCGGTGGAAAAAAGCAGTTCTTTCCCAAGCGATCCTTAGAAACTGTATCGTACAGCATTGAAGATACATATCAGGGGCTCTATCATGAGCTGTGCGGTTACTTGGGGAAGCCGCGCGGAAAAGATGCGGTTTCACTCGCGGCTGGACAGCTTACCTATGCGCGTTACGGGCTCTGGAACTATGTGATTGAGTCGAAACAGAAGCAGGAACCTTATGTCAACTTGCAGCGTTCAGGGGCAAACCTTCGCGGATTGATGCGGATACTCCTGTTCAAACGTTTCGAATCCAGCGTCTACGCCTTTAGGCAGACGATACGTAGGCTCCTTAATTTGCACCGGCGATTCGCGGATGCGCTCGAAAGCGGAATTGTCCCCGCCGGGGACGAGGCGCAAGCGATTCTCTACGAGCCTTCAGCAGCGGAAGAGCAAGAACTGATGGATGCCTTGAAAGCGGCGTCGGGGCGATACAAGATAGCTGATTTCAATGTCGATCTACTTCAGGAACACCTCTCCAACGACATAGTGCTGTTGCAGAAAACCTTGAGTCTTGTCGAGCCCATTACCCCCGACCAAGACGCGAAGCTGCAATCGCTGCTTGACCGCTTGGGGCAACCTCCGCTTCAAGACGGGAAATGCCTTATCTTCACGCAATATGCGGACACGGCAGACTATCTTTATAAGAATCTCAACCCGGATAACCAGCGAGACGATATTGATGTCATTTATAGTGGGGACAAAAGCAAAGAGCGGGCGGTGGGACGGTTCGCGCCGAAAGCCAATCCCGAGTACCAATTTCAGCGTGGAGAATCGGAGCTGTCCACGCTCATCGCCACCGATGTATTGGCGGAAGGATTGAACCTACAGGATGGGAACATAATCATAAACTACGATCTTCACTGGAATCCGGTGCGGCTCATTCAGCGATTCGGGCGTATCGACCGAATTGGAAGCGAGCACGATGTAATCTATGGATTCAATTTTCTGCCAGAAACCGGAATCGAGCGAAATTTGGGGTTACGCGAAATACTCCGCTCCCGCATCCAAGAGATTCACGACTCCATCGGCGAAGACGCAGCGATTCTTGATGAATCTGAGCAACTCAACGAAACCGCAATGTACGCCATCTATGAGGGGCAGGGCGACCAGCTGAGTCTGTTCGATGACGATAAGGAGTTGATGGATCTTAACGAGGCGGAGGAATTTCTGCGGCAGTTGCAACGCGATGACCCGGGTGAATTTGAACGAATAGCGAATCTTCGAGACGGTATCCGCGCCGCGGTGCCGAGAGATTCAAAGGGCACCTATCTCTTTTGTCAAGCAGGACGATATCAGCAACTCTTCCTTTTGAACGAGACGGGCGAGATTATCTCTAGAGACATCCCTCGAATTCTCACCACTATCAAGTGCGAACCCGACCTGCTTGGTGGTAGGTTGCCCGCCGATTACAATGAAATGGTCATGCGGGTCAAGCAGCTATTTGCTCAAGAGGTTAGAGCTCGTCAAGCGGAACACAGGCACAAACTTTCCCTCTCACGTGCGCAACACTATGTGCTTCGTGAATTGCAACTCCTCTTCGCGGAGGCGAGCGACGAGGACCTTCAGGCGCAAATCAACCTATTGGAGGGTGCGTTCCGCGGTCCCATTACCGACGCGCTTAACAGAGAGCTTAATCTACTGCGCCGAAACGGCGTGACCGGTAACGCGCTGCTCAGGAATTTGAGCCAACTCTACCGCCAACATAATATGAAGGAATGGAATTCGAGACAGCAGTTCGCCGAGTACCAGAACGAAGACCTACCGAGGATAGTCTGCAGTGCCGCGCTGGTCTAAGAGTTCCATTTCGAAAGGAACGTAGATGAGCCCACCGCCTCACGAACGCTTGCATCCCGAACTATGGAGTCGGCGGGTTTGTCAGAAGATTTACCAGCAATCGCTGGTGTCCCGCCGCCTTGCTGAAGAATTTCAGTAGCGACGACTGCCCCATTACTAAGACCTCACCCCTGTTCACTTGCACGCCCGACGCATAGACGAGATTGCCCACATCAGGATGACGGATACAGAACGCATCGCGGTTATCGACGGCAATCGGTGCCGGGCGGAAGAGGTGTTTCGCCCGAATGCTGTAAATGCTTTGCTCCAGGGCAGAGATGGGATAACGATAACGCCCATCGGTGTCCGTGCACAGCACCCGCGTCTGTGATACACGTCCGTGAGCCCCAGCGTCGTGCTCTCGAATTTTGGCGTCCCGCCCCTTACCATCCTTACTGAATAATTTTATGATTTTAACTAGATAAAATGATTTAGACGTAGGTTTTAGAAACAAAAATGTAAAATGTAATTGAAAAGCATTAAAGTAACGAACGACTAGGGAGGTTGGGTTCAAGGTTTTGGAATTGCTCTAACTTCCAATTCTATATCCAATTCTTTGGAAGCCCTCAAGAGTTTTCTTACTCTGGGTTGTGTACCTCCGCCTACGAAAAGAAAATACTTACCGTGTTGAATACTCGAAACCGAATACTTTCTTGGGTCGGTAGATACTAAGTAAGGGCAATGTTCCGCCAGCTTTTCTATACCGCCAATTTCTGCCCCAAGTAATGAAATTACAAATTCCATCGTATGTGTAGCGTCGGGTTTATGAATCACTTCTCCATTAGGCATCTTAACTCGTAGAACAGTATCTTGCTTTGGTTCACGGGAGATAGAGCGTGTAATACCTAGTTCATCAATGATTTCTATCACTAAATCACGAAGTGCTTCCTTAAATTTGCTATCTGCAGTTAACACAATTTCTCCTTTCAAAAATTGGTTAGATTTCAATTATACATTTTTCCTAAGGAAGAATCAATCTTATCTTGAATTGCTGTAGACGCCGAAAGACCTTCTATGATATACTTTTGAGCACTTCTAACCCCAACAGAAGGAGTGAATCCATGACTCAGGAAACTCTGCAAATCATACAGATAGCTGTGCCTACTGTAATACCATCGGCTATTTTTGTGTTTATTGGGTTTCTTTTAGAAAAGCGGCTGACCGAAGTAAAGAAGGCTTTAGAGGTAAATAACAATAATTTCACTAGGCATCTAATTGAATTTCATAGTAGAACGCTTTCTGAGCGTGAAACATGGAAAGTCTATTTTAACCAGTAAAAGGGTATCAAAATGGTTAATCTACAGAAGTATATATGGTCTCAGGATAATAGGCAATGTTGGAATGTTTCTCATATTGCAGGTTATAGTATTCAAGAATTACGAGGCGGGCTTGTTGGCATTAAAGCTCATTCCAGAATTTCGGCTAGTGATGTAGTGCCTGTTGGTATGGAAGGGGTTGATGGTGTATTCATTTATTCATCACAAAGTTTGAACCAAACTACGCAGGTATTTAACAACCTTTTAGGGTTTCTTTGTAAAAACGACCAAGTGCTTTTTAATTGTGCTCAGCAGTAGTTCGTTTCAAACTTTCCTTTTGCATTGGCTCGATTCATCAGTCAGACGACTGGAGCGATGAAAATGATGCCGAAAAGCGCGAAAAATTTGGCGGTGGATATTCGTAATCGGTAGGAATTTAAGATTGTGTGAGCGTGTTATCCTGTAGAAACCTCTCAACAGTTTCTACAGGAGTTCCCAGAGCAGAATTGTACCGTCCATACTTCCGCTGGCGAGCGTGGCACTATCGGCGCTGAATGTAACGCTTGTCACACCGCCCGTATGCCCCGCGAGCGTTTTTCGAAGTTCTCCCGTGGCAACATCCCACAGACGAATCGTGGCGTCCCAACCCCCGCTGGCGAGTGTAGAGCCGTCGGCGCTGAACGCAACACTGTTGACCGGCGCCGTATGCCCAGTGAGTGTTTTTCCGAGTTCTCCCGTGGCAACATCCCACAGTCGAATAGTGCCGTCCCTACTCTCACTGACGAGTGCAGTGCTATCGGCACTGAACGCAATACTGGTAACAGACTTAGTATGCCCAGTGAGTGTTTTTCCGAGTTCTCCCGTGGCAGCATCCCACAGTCGGATTGTGGCGTCCCAACTCCCACTGGCGAACGTTGAGCCGTCGGCGCTGAACGCGATGCTATTGACCGGCGCCCTATGTCCAGTGAGCATTCTGCGAAACTGCCCGGTGGTAACATCCCACACGTAAATTATGCCGTGCAAACTTCCGTCATTGGCGAGTGTAGAGCCGTCGGCGCTGAACGCAACACTATTGACATCGCCCGCATGACCCGTGATCGCTTTGCGTAGCTCTCCTGTGGTGGCATCCCACAAGTGGATAGTACCGTCTTTACTTCCACTTGCGAGCAGCTGTCCATCATCGCTAAACGCAACGCAATCGACCGCGTCCGTGTGTCCTGTGAGCATTTTTCGATGCTCTCCTGTGGAGACATCCCACAGATGGATGGCGGTGTCCCAACCCCCGCTGGCGAGGATCGTGCCATCGACGTTGAACGCAACGCTCCAGACATCGCACGTATATCCTGTAAGCGTCACGCGCGGCTCTCCCGCGGCGAGATCCCACAAACGCACGGTGTTGTCCTTCCAACCCCCACCGCTGGCGAGTGTTGTGCCATCGGCGCTGAACGCAACGCTACTGACATCGCCTGCATGACCCTCAAGCGTTCTGCGGAGTTTCCTAGTGGCGGCATCCCATAGTCGGACGGTATTGTCCCAACTCCCACTAGCTAGTGTTGTGCCATCGGCGCTGTATGCAAGACTAGTGACGGCATCCGTATGCCCCTTGAGTGTTTTACGAAGCTTGCCCGTGGCAACGTTCCACAGACGGATGGTGTTATCTTTCCAACCCCCGCCACTTGCGAGCGTCTTACCGTCAACACTAAACACTACGCTCCTTACGCCGCCCGTATGCCTTGTGAGTTTTTTGCGCAGCGCTCCCGTCGAGCCATTCCAAAGCATAATTGTGCCATCCGAACTTCCACTAGCGAGCGTTCTACCATTGCTGCTGAATGCAACGCTATAGATGTCAGACTCGTGTCCCTCGAGTTTTTTGCGCAGTACTCCCGTAGTGGCATTCCACAGACGGATTGTGTTGTCCTCCCAGCCTCCTCCACTGGCGAGTGTTGTACCGTCGCCGTTAAACACAACGCACCTGACATCGGAGGTATGTCCCTTGAGTGTTTTGCGGACCTCTCCCGTCACCGCATCCCGCAAGTGGATGGCGCCGTCCGAACTCCCACTTGCGAGCGTTCCTCCATCGGGACTGTACGCAACGCTGTTGACCCAAGTTTGTCCGGTTAAAAAGGCAGTCTCTTGATAAGTCTGTGCATCATAAAGCCAAATGCCGATACTACTAGCGACCGCAAGTTGAGTGCCGTTTGGGGAAAACTCAACATCGGTTATTGAACCTTTACCAAGTCGTACTTTCGCACCTTCGGGCAAACCCCAGCGGATGAAGTCTTGGGCGAGCGTGTGTGGTAGAAATAGAATAGTGATTAGCAATAGGGTGAACCCGAGATACAAGGTCTTTTTCATCTAATCTATTGATATACCTCCGAAATTGCATAGCGAGAAACCGGTCGACATGTAAATTGTAACGCTTTTCTCTCTGTGTGACAAGCTTTTATGAGAGTGTTGCCTTTCTCACTCAGCGTTTTCGCAGATGTATCGGTGAAATCTCCATCAGAGAAGTTGTTTGAAATCTACGGATAATTTGCGAGAGGATGATTGATATAATTGACTGTGTATGATACAATCTATTCACTGTAGGTAACCGAGGCTGTCGGACGGTTCGGTTGTGGAGTGCTGCACGGCGAGATCGCGCGGAACACCTACTCGCATAACGAAGTGAATGAATCCGTAGATTCTGTTAACCTGTACTAATCTGCTTAGAAAGGACAACAGGTTATGGGCGATGTCGTTCATGCGGCGGTGATGGTGCACCCGGGAAAAATTGAGATTCAAGAGTTCCCTTTCCCAGAGTTAGAAGATGGTGGTGTGCTTCTCAAGGTGGAGATGTGCGGAATCTGTGGTACGGACAAGCACACTTGGCGCGGGGAGACGAAACAATATGCCGGCACAGACGCCGAATCGGATACGCCATTCCCTATCATTCCGGGGCACGAAGTGATTGGAATTGTCGCTGAAATCAACGATCTCAAAAGTCCACGCCTGGATTTTAACGGAGAACGTCTACGGGTAGGCGATCGCGTCGCCCTGTGTCCGGACGTGATTTGTGGCAAATGCTATGACTGCCGGCACACATTTGCATTCCCTTGGTGTGAAAATCTGCAAGGTTATGGGAATGCGTTTACCTCCGCCAATCCCCCTCACCTGTTTGGGGGCTGGGCGGAATATATGTACATCCTGCCCAACGCCTTTCTATATAAAGTTCCCGAAAATCTTCCGCTGCGAGTCGCCGTCATGGTAGAGTTGATGGCTGTTAGCTATAACCTCGATAAGACGAAAGAGTTCTTCACGCTCGCGGGCGAGGGATTTGCAACTGGCAGCACAGTTGTCATTCAAGGTGTTGGTCCGATGGGAATTTGCCACGTCATCAAGGCGCGTATGATGGGCGCGGGCCAAATTATCGCTACCGATGGTTCGGATTTCCGCCTTGACCTTGCCAGCGATTTTGGAGTTGACCACACCCTCAATGTGACTCAGACCACCCAAGATGAAAGAATTGAATTCGTCCGCTCTCTGACCCATGGGCGCGGTGCGGACATCGTCGTGGAGTGTGCCGGTATTGCTGAGGTCGTACCTGAAGGACTGGAGATGCTGCGCAAGGGCGGTGTTTACATTGAAGCTGGCAACTTCGTCGAGACGGGAGAGGTATCGTTAAGTCCGCACCGTCACTTCTGCTCCAAGAATATTCGACTTATTGGAATGACTAACCACCCCTTCACCGGCTATACGCCCAGCATGGAGTTGATGTTAAGGAATTCTAATCGCTTCCCGTTTGATAAATTCGTGACCCATGAATATCCGCTCGTCCAGACTGAGAAGGCGATGCTGAAGTCGATGCAGCCACAACAGTGTATGAAGGTAGTCGTTGCGCCGCAGGAAAATTAAACAAACTATCACGCACGGTTAAACATCAATACTTTTCAGCGCGTCCGGTAACTGACTACGACGAAGTTTGACTATTGTGAAGACAACGATAAAATAACTTCTAATGTAAAACGAAAAAAGGGAATTGAAAATGCTTGATGACAAGTATCTCTTCAATGACAATCAGATACAGGATTTCATTGTCAACGGATCTGTCACGGTCAAGACAGATCTTCCCGCTAGTTTCCACGAATACATCTATCAGCAACTTAATTCGGTGGTTGAGAAGGAAGGTAACCCGGGAAACAACGTACTGCCGAGGATTCCTGAAGTTCAGGAAGTCTTTAATCAGCCCGTTATTCGAGGTGCCTTCACCAGTATACTAGGCTCAGATTATGTCATGCACCCGCACCGCCATCCCCATCATAATTTGCCGGGCAGTCAGGCACAGAGTTGGCATAAGGACAGCTATTGGGGATATTTAAAAATGCGCAACCACCGCCCCTGGTGGGCGATGGCGTTCTACTATCCGCAGGATGTCACCGAAGAGATTGGGCCAACCGCGGTTCTACCGGGTACACAATATTACTATACAAATGCATATGGGGATGATGAAGCCGGTGTTCCGCTTTTCGGTCAAGCAGGTACTGTAACGATTATCCATTATGACCTTTGGCACCGGGCGATGGCAAATCGTACCGACAAGCATCGGTACATGTTGAAATTCCAATTCATCCGAATGGAGGCGCCGAAACATCCTACTTGGAACAATGAAATTTCGGTCTGGACGCCTGTCGAGAATGGTGGCCCAGCGTACAAACCTCAGATAATGTGGCAGCATTGTTGGAACTGGTTGTCTGGAAGGGAACGATTGCACGAGAACGGTACCCCATCGCACGACGCAAATCCGACGCGGAATGGCGATGTGGCTAAATGGATTAAAGCGCTACACAATGAAAACCCTATCGACCGTCTCAATGCGGCGGACGAGTTGGGGATGATACGTGATGAAGCCAGCCAAGATGCTGTACCGGCTCTGATAGAAGCTCTGGGAGATACATTTGAACCAGTCGGACTCAACGCCGCCTATGCGTTGGGTGAGATTGGTTCACCGGCTGTGCCAGGATTGAGAAAGGCGTTGAATCACGAGTCGGAGTTGGTTCATCGGAATGCGGCTTACGGACTCAGTGCAATCGGTGCGCCGGCTGTGCCTGCACTGATAGATGCGTTGGAACACAAGCTTGACGCTGTTCGCGGTAATGCGGCTTATGCATTGGGAGAAATTGGCTCTCCGGCTCAAAGTGCCGTGTCAACATTAATCAAACTTCTCGGAGACCCATCGGAGAAAGTCCGCTGGCATATTGTTGAAGCGCTGGGGATAATCGGCGCCCCACCCAATGACGTTGTACCGGCGTTGATGGAAGCCTTGCGCGATCCGGATGCTCAGGTTCGATTCACGGCTGCGCTCTCATTGACTCGAATTGGCACAGAGGCACATGAAGCGGTTCCCACACTAAGAGTGGCGTTGGCAGATCAGAATCGGTATGTCCGTGCCAATGCGGTTGATGCGCTTCACCGAATCGGCACACCTGAAGCGAGAGAAACCTTATTCCACTTTCTTTTTGCCGCCCGCTGGTGTCCCTCAACCACCAAAGAGAGCACTTTTTAACCATAACTACACAAAGTCGCGGCAGAGGTAAAACATGGCATATTCCAGCCTCAGAGATTTTGTAAAATCCTTGGAACAAGAGGGCGAGCTGATACGAATTAAAACCGAAGTCTCGCCCAATCTTGAGATTTCACAGATTACCGATCGAGTGAGTAAGGCAGAAGGTCCGGCATTGCTGTTTGAAAATGTGGAGGGAAGCGAGATGCCGTTGCTCATCAACGCCTTCGGATCCTACAAACGGATGGCTATGGCGCTCGGCGTGGATGACCTCAATAAGATTGCCGATGAGATTGAAGGTATGATTAAGCTTGGTCCTCCGGAATCGCTGCTCGACAAGGTCAAGATTCTTGGTATACTGGTGAAATTGACCAAGTTCCCTCCCAAAACCATCCGGCGCGGCGCGTGCCAAGAAGTAGTACATACCGGTGATAGTGTCTCATTGGATACCTTGCCGATTATCAAATGCTGGCCTCTTGATGCGGATAAGTATATTACGCTGCCCCAGGTTTTCACACACAGCCTGACAACAGGTCAGCGAAATATTGGCACCTATCGAATGCAGAAGATTGATACGCGGACTATGGCGATGCACTGGCAGATTCACCATGACGGCGCGGCACATCACCGCGAATACCGTCAGGCTGGGGTGACGATGCCTGTCGCTGTCGCAATCGGCGGCGATCCGGTCATGTCTTATATCGGCACCGCTCCTCTCCCAACAGGGATTGATGAAATCCTGTTTGCGGGCTTTCTCCGCAAAGCCAATGTGTCAATGGTACAATGCAAAACGATTGATATGCTAGTTCCCGCAGACGCTGACATTGTGATTGAAGGTTATATTGAACCTGACGAAACCTGCATCGAAGGTCCTTTTGGAGATCACACCGGCTATTATTCGCTTGAGGACGAATACCCCGTTTTTCATATCACCGGTATTACGCACCGTAAGAACGCCATCTACCAGACAATTATCGTTGGCAAGCCGCCGATGGAAGATTGCTACATGGGTAAAACAACGGAGCGAATCTTTTTGCCGTTGATTAAAACACAACTTCCGGAGCTGATCGATATGAATCTACCGCTGTTCGGTGTGTTCCACAATTTCGTCTTAGTCTCGATTGACAAACGCTATCCCTTCCACGCAAAGAAGATTATGCACAGCTTGTGGGGACTCGGGCAACTCATGTTCAGCAAGATTATTATCGTTGTTGATAAAGATGTGGATGTACAAAGTGTAGAAGAGGTGTTCTTCCGCGTCGGTAGCAACGTCGATCCGAAGCGTGATGTAACCATCGTCGAAGGACCTGTTGATGTGTTGGACCACGCGGCCCCTCTGATTGGAGCAGGATCGAAAATGGGAATTGATGCAACTACCAAGTGGCGTGAGGAAGGTTACCAACGCGAATGGCCCGACGAAATCAAGATGTCTCAAGAGGTGATTGATCTCGTGGACAAACGGTGGAAAGAGTATGGGCTTGGTGAGATGTAAAGGGCGTGGAAGGGCCACCAATATTGGATTTAGAAGACACACAACGTCCCAACTGATGCTATTCTGGAACGAAGAATTGTACCCGCAGCAACCGAGAATTCACGCTTCAACTCCCAAATAAAATAGACAATTGAGCCACAATCAAGCTTGACAAAACCAACTGCTTGATGTACACTCTACCAATTTAAGACATATCAAAAGATTGTGGTCACCTTTAATGGAATTCCAGTAGACATTCTCACCGCAATCACGGCCATCAAAAAAATATGGGGTGAAAAAACCCCGAGAGTTTCGGGGGAGAAAAGAGCCTATGAATGCCCAACCCACAGCGGGAAAAATTGACGTAAGTATGCGTGCGGAAGAGCTCAGTCTTGCGGGAGTAAAAGATAAACTCTACCAGAGAAATCACCCGAGCTTAACGACTGTCGACATAGAGGCGCATGCAGAGACAGTTTACAAGATATTAAAACTCAAGAAAAAACACAACGTGTTAATGCTCGGTCACAATTACATGGAACCGCTCGTGTTTGGTCTGTCTGAAACAGCGGAGCAGGGAGACTCGCTTGGATTAAGCATGCATGCTGCGAAAACAGAATCTCCGTACATCATCTTCAATGGCGTACCGTTTATGGCGGAAACGGCAAAGATACTTAATCCGTTAAAGACAGTGCTTGTCGCAGATAAAACGGCAGGATGTTCATTGGCTGATAACTTCGGCGCAGAGGATGTCAAAAAATTGAAGGCGCTTTACCCTGGTGTCCCGGTCATGATCTACATCAACAGCTACGCTGATGCGAAAGCAGAATCAGACATCTGCTGTACATCTGCGAATGCTGCCAAGATTGCGAAGGGAATGCCAGGCGACGAGATTCTTTTTGTTCCCGACATTTTCTTCTCACAAAATCTAGAAGAAGAGCTCAAGGGAGAAAAAACCGTTCTGTATCCGGGCAAAGGTAATCAGGAGCCGGGCGCGGTGTGTGAGGTTCATGAAAGGTTCTCACTCGATGACCTGCTTGCAATACGAGAATCGTTCGACATCCCTAACGGTCATCCGGTCCGAATGCTATATGCGCATTGGGAATGTCGGCCAGAGGTACTTCATGAGGCAGACTATTACGGCAGCACAAGCCAGATACGGAGGGACATCGCAAAGCGGGTGGAAGAAAACACATTGGAACGTGCCTTTATCGCATCAGAATGTGAATTAACCTCCAACTTGGCGCAGGAGTTTCCAACAATCCAATTTTGGACCGCTTGTTCTGTGCGTTGCTCGCACATGGCAAAGGTTTCGCTCGTCAAGGTGCTTCATATTCTGGAAACTCTGGATAGCGGTAACGACTTAAGCCCCCATGAAGTTACATTGAGCCCTGAGGTTGTTGAGCAAGCGAGAACCCCCATTGAACGGATGCTTGAAATGAGTGTTTGATAAACTCCCAATCGATCTAATCCCCCACCCAGGCTTCACTTCGTATCTAAAGACTCGAGAATATTGGAGACAATATCATCTGTGTTGATGCCCTCTCCCTTACCCTCATAGTTCAAGAAAATTCGGTGGCGCAGCGCAGGAAGAGCGACGGATTGCACATCCTCAAAAGCTACGTTGTAGCGCTCATCGAGCAGCGCCTTAATCTTTGCTGTTAACGTGACTGCTTGTACCCCACGAATGCTCCCACCCAATTCGACGTACCGCTTGGTAATCTCCGGTGCATTGGGGTTGTCTGGGTGAGTCGATCGGATGAGTTCAATGATATACCGCTCAACATGTTCCACAATTGGCACACGCCGGACCAACTGTCGCATCCATTGAATCGTCTGTGAATCAATCACCTTCTCGATAAGAACTTCTCTGTCCCACGTAGTCCGCCGCATAATCTCAAGCATTTCATCAGCATTTGGATAAGTTACATGAAGCTTAAGTAGAAATCGATCTAACTGGGCTTCTGGCAAACGGTATGTTCCCTCTAGCTCCAGTGGATTCTGCGTTGCGAGGACACAAAACGGTTCATCCAGTTTATGGCTTGTCCGCCCTACACTCACTGTCCGCTCCTGCATAGCTTCCAACAGGGCAGATTGGGTTCGCGGTGTTGCTCGGTTAATCTCGTCTGCCAACACAATCTGCGCAAAAATGGGCCCCTTCTGAAATTCAAACTGTTGGCGTCCTTGCGCATTTTCGACAAGCAGCATCGTTCCTGTGATGTCGGATGGCATCATATCCGGCGTAAACTGAATCCGCGCAAAGGACATACTCAACACTGCGCTTAACGTATTTACTAGTTGCGTTTTACCCAAGCCGGGGACACCTTCGAGAAGTACATGTCCGTCGGCGAGAATGCACAGTAATACGCCTTCGATGATTTCATCCTGCCCGACGATGCGCTTTTGGACCTCTGCCTTAACGCGGTTGAAGTTTTCTCGGAATTCTTGTGCTTGAGCTTCAGTCTGCATAATGGATGAGTGGCTAAAGGCAATGACTTCTGAATTCCCGTTAAGTAAAATATTGAGAGTGTGTAACCGATAGATTATGACATCTATCGCTTTAATGAGTTTGTGTTGAGACCTTGATTCACTTCCTCCATAACTCCGGTGCGAATAAAACCAATACGGTGTACAGCTCCAGACGCCCCAATAACATGCAAAAGCTGAGGATAAGTTTTCCCAACGGGTGAATTTGTGCGTAATTGTCCGCGGGCCCAACAGATCCAAAACCAGGACCGATATTCCCCATCGTTGCAATCACGGACGCTGCCGCGCTAGCGAGATCCACGCCTAACGTTGCCATCATGCAAGTGGCAATCGTGAAAATTCCAATGAATAGGAAGAAAAACCCTAGGATATTCGTCATGACCTCCGGCGGAACAACTCTATCATTGAGCTTAATGGGAAGCACGGCATGTGGGAGTATTAACCGTTTAATCTCTGTGTACCCCTGTTTGATGAGCAGCAGAAACCGCACATGCTTAATCCCACCCCCTGTTGAACCAGCGCACCCACCGAAAAACATCAACACAATTAGGATAAATTGGGATAAGTAGGGCCACTGTTCAAAATCTGCAGTAACGTATCCAGTTGTCGTGATGATGGACACTACTTGAAAAGCTGCGTAGCGCAGTCCTGTGCCAAACGAACCGTAGACAACCTCGTCACCAACTTTGGTGCTCGTTGTATTCCAGACGATTAGCCCTGTACAGATGATGAACATGAGGCAGTAAAACCGAAACTCGGCATCTTGAAGGTAGCCCTTGAAACCACCCCGTAAAGCCCGATAGTGTAAGGAAAAACTTGCTCCAGCAAGGAACATGAAGATGATGATGACAACGTCAATATAAACGCTGTCGTAATGACCAATGCTCGCATGTTTGGTTGCAAAGCCACCGGTCGCCATTGTGCCGAAAGCGTGGCAGAATGCATTAAATAACGCTTCACCCGTAGGTTCACGAAGTTCGTGTGCAACAAACTTTGTTGTGCCAATCCAGAGAAGGATGACTTCTACAAGGGTAATCAGAACATAAACCACCCAAAGCAGTTTGGCAGTTTGTGCGATGCGCGGTGTCAATCGATCCTTACGAGGTCCTGGAACCTCAGCGCGATAAAGCTGCATCCCACCGACTCCCAACATAGGCAAAATCGCTAGCGCAAGCACAACGATGCCCATTCCGCCTAGCCAATGCATCAGGCTCCGCCAGAAAAGAATGGCATGGGGAAGATGCTCGATTTCGGTGAGAACGGTTGCTCCCGTCGTTGTGAACCCCGACATGGATTCAAAATAGCAGAACGAAAATTCGACCAGCCAATTTCTATCCGCTTCCTCGAACACACGGTGAAAAAAATAGGGAAACGAGCCAAACAGAGCGATAACCGCCCAACCTAATGTGACAATTGCAAACCCTTCTTTGTTTCCTAGCTCTTGACCGGATCTAGTCCTCAGACGGAGTGCTAGTCCAACGAGGAGAGTGATTAGAAAAGAAAAGATGAACGCTCGTAAATCTGATTCTCCTTTTGCCGATCGATAGTACACAGCTATCAGCAACGGACATAGCATCGTTGTGGCAAGACAAATCAGTAAATTGCCAAGCGTATACAGAACTAATCTTAAATTCACAGCATTAGAGGCAGCCTATACCGTTTTGCTTAATATGTAACAAAAAAATGTAGTGAAAGCCGTCAACCCTTGCTTCATCAACTAAACAGTTTTACCGCATCAATGTTTAGTATTACATCGAATGATATCGTTTGGGCGAATCAACGAATCGAGATGTTACGCTCTATATTTCGTTTTTACTTTTCTGAGAACAACGCTTCAACACTAGGGATTGCATGTGGCAAACTGAAGACAATGATGCGGTCCCCCACTTGAATCACGAGGTCACCTGTCGGCACAAAAACCTGGTCGCGTCGAACAATCGCTCCAATCAAAGCATCATCGGGCAATTTCAAGGAGTTAATCTCTTTATGGGTAACTCTTGACTTGATACCCGCTACAAGTTCGATGACTTCCGCGTCAACCTCTCTCAACGATGCTGCGGAAACAACTGGACCTCGGCGAATCAGACGAAGGCTGTTGTTAACTGCATTTAGGTGAAGACTCACCGCCGCATCAAGTGTCGGAATAGCAGCAAGGATTGGCAAGTAAAGTGGTTTTTGAACCAGTGCAACGACACGAGCAGCACCATTTTGCTTGGCTGTTACGCACGCCATAATATCGTTTTCATCATCACCTGTTACAGAGACGAATCCATCTGCTTCGTTGACACCGGCTTGCTTCAGGAAACCGGGCTGGAGGTAGTTGCCGTAGAGGAGCGTGGTTTTTTTCAGAATGGTTGATGCAGCTTCCGCCTGCCGCCGATCGGACTCAATTATTTTGACTTGAACTCCGCCCTTTTCAAGGGCTTGCGCCAGATATACGCCAATACGCCCAGCGCCGACGATTATTACGCGCTTGAGTTTTCGATCCAAGGACACACCGGAAAGCTCAAGCAGGTGCATAACTGCTTCACGACTGCCAATTGCGAAGACCTCATCTCCTTCTAGAATGAGGTCTTCGCTTTTGGGAATTATTGTCGTGCCGTCTTTACGTTTAATCGCTGTGAATAGTATATTGGATGCGAGTTCTTTATTCTCCCAAGCTACGCCTTCCGTACCAATATGACTCAGAGTTTTGCCCTGAAGTGGGTTGGATGCCTTCACCTGAAATGCGACCAATTGCACCTTACCGTCTTCAAATTCGACGATTTCACGAGCTTCCGGCATATTGAGCAGTCGCAGAAGTTCTTGCGCACAGAGTAGGTCCGGATTGACTAGCAGGTCAATTCCGAAATCTTTCGGCGACAAATCTGCTTCGTTCGCGAAATAGTCCGGAGAGGAGACCCGCGCTACCTTCGTCTCGACTCCATGTTTAGAAGCAATCAAGCATGCTAGTAAGTTAATTTCATCGCAGTTCGTTGCGGCAATAAGTAACTCAGCGTCTTGGATTCCAGCCTGTTTTAATAAGGGGGGCGAAGCCCCTGAACCTTGGAGTGCCAAGAGATCTAGTTGTTCCTGAGCGCGCTGGCAGGCAGTTTCTGAATGATCAATCAGAACGACGTCATTGTTCTCAGCCGTCAATAGCTTTGCCGCATGAAATCCGAACTCTCCCACACCAATGACAATCGCTTTCATACTAGTTCAAGTTCCCGTTGAGATTTAAGGCACTTCAAGTCGTGTAACCTCTAGATATTCTCTGTTGAATGCCCTAAAATCTACATGGGTGGACAGGCACAAATCAGATTACGGTCTCCGAGTACCTCATTTATTCGCGCCACAGGGGGCCAGAATTTACGCTCGCAAGTCCACGGTGCAGGAAATGCTGCCTTTTCTCGAGAATATTTGTGAGCCCACTCTGTCTGCGTGACGTGTTTAGCAGTATGTGGGGCATTTTTGAGCACATTGTCAGAGCGGTCTACTGTACCAGCCTCAATTTCGGCGATCTCTTGTCGGATGGAGATTAGCGCTGCGCTAAACCTATCCAATTCCGCCTTGGACTCACTCTCAGTTGGTTCAATCATCATTGTTCCAGGAACGGGCCACGATACAGTAGGCGCGTGAAAACCGTAGTCCATCAACCGCTTTGCAACGTCGCTCACACTAACACCGGCAGTCTTTTTGAAGCTACGAAGGTCAATGATACACTCGTGCGCCACCAAGCCTTTCTCTCCTTTGTAAAGCACTGAGAAATGCGGTTCAAGAGATTTCGCGACATAGTTGGCAGTCACAATCGCTACTTCGGTTGCCCGCTTTAACCCTTGGGCTCCCATCATCGCAATGTATGCCCAGGAGATTGGAAGGATGCTCGCACTCCCCCAAGGCGCAGCCGAAATTGCACCTATACCGTCTTCGCCGCCAACTGTCACCACGGGATGGGTTGGGAGAAAACGAACAAGATGCGCCTTAACGCAGATTGGTCCCACTCCAGGACCACCCCCGCCGTGGGGAATACAAAATGTCTTGTGCAGATTCAAATGGCACACATCTGCACCGAAATCCTTCGGACGAGACACACCTACCATTGCGTTCATGTTTGCCCCATCCATGTAGACCTGTCCACCGTGCTGGTGGACCATGTCGCAAATCTCCCTAATCTGTTCTTCAAAAACACCATGGGTTGAAGGGTAAGTGATCATTGCTGCTGCAAGATTTCGACGGTGTTCCTCAGTCTTCGCCCGAAGATTTGCAAGATCGATATTGCCGTCGTCATCGCACCTTATCACCACCACTTGCATCCCTGCCATCACTGCGCTTGCGGGGTTTGTGCCATGGGCAGATTGAGGGATCAAACAAATGTCTCGATGTCCTTCACCCTGGCGCTGATGATATTTGCGGATGACCAAGAGTCCTGCGTACTCGCCTTGAGATCCGGCGTTGGGCTGTAGGGAGATACCGGGGAATCCTGTGATTTCTGAAAGCCACGCTTCAAGCTGCTTAAAGAGAATTTGGTATCCCTTCGCCTGTTCAAGCGGGGCAAACGGATGAAGATGACTGAACTCGGGCCAAGTGACCGGCAACATTTCAGCGGTTGCATTCAGTTTCATCGTGCAAGATCCAAGCGGAATCATCGACGTTGTCAAGGACAGATCTTTTTCCTGAAGCTTCTGGATGTACCTCAACATCTCCGTTTCGGAGTGATAGGTATTGAAAACTCGATGGGTAAGATAGGAACTCTTTCGCTGTAATGGCTTAGGAATGTGTTGCGAATCCTGAAGTTTGGTTGGGGTATTTGTGGAATGTATACCAAATAAATCTTCGACTTCAAAGGGAAGATTTTTTCCAAGTGCGAATACTTCAAGAAGATTCCGAACATCCCGAAGGGAGGTTGCTTCATTGAGTGAAATACCGACGTGCGTGCAATCAAAAACTCGGAAATTAATCTGTCTTGCACGTGCTGCCGACAAAAGATCTTTGATATTGACTGCATTCAGATTGACCCTTAATGTATCGAAATAAGGGGTGTCACCGGCAGAGTATCCTAACCGCTTCAATCCTTCACGGAGCGCGCAGGTAAGCAGATGCACGCGCTCAGCAATTCGCCGAAGTCCTTTGGGCCCATGATAAACAGCGTACATACTCGCCATCACTGCCAACAATACTTGCGCCGTGCAGATGTTGCTTGTTGCTTTTTCTCTCCGTATGTGCTGCTCCCGGGTTTGGAGCGCGAGACGAAGTGCAAAGCGCCCTTCTGAATCCTCTGAAACTCCTACCATTCTGCCGGGTGTCTTGCGCTTAAATTCTTCTTTGGTTGCGAAATAAGCTGCGTAAGGGCCGCCGTATCCCATCGGCACGCCAAACCGCTGGGTCGATCCGATAGCAATGTCCGCGCCGAATTCGCCTGGAGGCGTCAATAGCGTAAGACTCAGCACATCTGCAGCAACTACCAACAACCCATTCGCATCGTGTACTCGTTGAGCAAAATCGGTATAGTCATAAACCACACCATCGCTTGCAGGGTATTGGACAAGCGCCCCCAAAATTGGCGCATGTCCAAGCGTAGCATCCCGATGATCGCCAATAAGGAGCTCAATCCCCAGAGGGTCTGCGCGGGTTTGAAGGACAGAGACTGTTTGGGGGTGACACGTCTCTGAGACAAAAAACAGTAGCCGCGCATTAGCTTTTTGCGCAGCGAGGCACATCCCCATCGCTTCAGCAGCTGCTGTACTTTCATCTAAAAGCGAGGCGTTCGCAATAGGAAGTCCGGTCAGGTCAATAATCATCGTTTGGAAGTTTAATAAAGCTTCGAGTCGGCCTTGCGCAATCTCCGCTTGATATGGTGTGTACTGTGTGTACCATCCAGGGTTTTCAAGGATGTTTCTCTGGATAACGGGTGGGGTAATGCTATTGTGATAGCCCATTCCGATAAAACATCGATATACCTCGTTTTGAGAAGCAATTTTTCTCAACGCTTCAATTATTTCATATTCGGTTTGGCTCTTTCCGAGATTCAGAGAACGATCTAGACGGATATCCGCGGGGACGATATCTTCAATCAGATTGTGTGGTGAAGCATACCCAATCTTTTCTAGCATCAGATTTACTTCTTCCTCACGAGGGCCAATGTGACGGTCAACAAAATTGTCTGTGAAATGGAGGTGTCGAGTTGTCTGACGCTCATCGGCGTTTGAAGTTGGGGTCATCCCATCTATCACTCTCTCTCCCCTTTGATTAGTGCCCGGTATTCGTTAGGGGACAGGAGGTTTTCCAACTCGTCCGGATTGATCATCCGAATCTTAATCAGCCAACCTAAGCTGTAAGGGTATTCGTTTATTAACTCCGGCGCATCTTCGAGTTCTTCATTCACCTCAATAATTTCGCCGCTGACCGGTGTCCAGAGATTAAATGCTGCTTTAACGGATTCAATGGCACCAAACTCTTTTTCCGGTTCCACGACTGCACCAACCTCTGGAAGCTCAACGTAGACGACGTCTTGAAGTTCTTCTTGTGCGTAGTCGCTAATGCCGACAATGACAATGTCGCCTTCGCGCCTTGCCCATTCGTGGGTCTCGCGGTATTTTAGGTCTTCCGGATATTTTTGTTCCTCTGACATCTTAACTCCTCAATCAGGTTGATAAAACGGCGTACGTACAACCTTCGCCGGATAGCGTTTCCCTCGGATTTCGATATCGATTTTCGTGTAAATTTTGCTTTGTTCAATTGGGAGATACGCAAGCCCAATATTGCGTTTCAAACTCGGCGATGGTAGTCCACTTGTGACCGCCCCGATGTGTTGGTTTTTTTGATAAACCGGGTAGTGAGGGCGTGCAACACTACGATTCAACATCTGAAACCCAACCAAGCGGCGTTTAATTCCCTCAGTACGTTGTTTGATTATCGCATCTCGACCAATGAAATCCCTTTTGTCGAAGGAGATTGTCCAATCTAATTCCGCCTCCAGCGGCGTTGTTGTCTCATCAATGTCGTTTCCGTACAAACAATACTTCATCTCAAGGCGCAATGTGTCCCTCGCACCCAATCCAATGGGTTTACCACCAATCCTAGCCATTGCTTCATAGATCGCATTCCACAAATCTCCGCCGCAACCCGTCTTCGCATAAAGCTCGAAACCAACCTCACCTGTATAACCTGTCCGTGAAATAATCGTCGGTATACCAGCAACTTCTCCTTCCGTGAACCAGAAGTATTTGAGCGTCGTGAGTTCGATATTGGTAAGTTTTCGCAAAACTTTCGGGGCGTTTCGTCCTTGCAGCGCAATAAGAACAGTTTCATCGCTACGGTTCTCAATTTCTGCGCCGGTGTCATTGTGGGCACATATCCAATCAAAGTCCACCCCAATGTTCGTAGCATTGACAACAAGCATATACCGATCAGATCGGAAACGATAGACCACTACATCATCGACAATGCCGCCAGTTTCATTGCACATCGGGGTATAGAGAATCCGCCCATCAACGAGATTGCCTTCCGCGTCATTAGTGATGAGTTTCTGAATCAGAGGTAAGGCGCCATCACCTCGAATTTCAATCTCTCCCATGTGTGAAAGATCAAATATTCCCATGTTGGATCTGACTGTTAAGTGTTCATCAATTATGCCGCTATATTGGACGGGCATCTCCCAACCACCAAATTCAATCAACCTCGCACCAAGTTGTTTGTGAATGGGGTATAGCGGTGTACGTTTCAGGCTTTCTTGCATAATGTGTTGAACTCAGAATAAAAAACGAAATCTTCTCTAGGCCTATTTTATAGTCCAAACCTGTCTTCGAGAACTGTGTTGGCGTAAGGACAGGTTTAACAATTTCGAGATCGACAGATACAATCGGCTTTCCCATTTTGACTCACGCTTGCAGTTTCAGTCAAGACATGGTTCGTGGCATTGATTGTCACTACTCCTTGGCTATAAGCCCGCCGGCTTGCGTTGAATTGACGAAGGTTGCGTTTTCATGCAGGTACCCTTTATAAACTTCATAAGCCCCCTTTGCATCAGATTCTGTTTCATACCGGATGATAAATCCAATCATCGCGTCGGACCAGTCTAAATCGGAGGATTTATGGTGATACATCGCCGAAACACTAGAAGGGTTCGCTCCGAATTTTAGCAAACTCTCAGGTAGGAAGCGATAAGTCTCTCTTAATAGCAAGTTAGATGGGAAGTATTTCTCGCTATACCGAACTTGGTTGTTTTTGGGAAGTAATTTCAGTAGGAGTGGTTTTGGATCTGGTGCATCCTTGATGTGGTTGGCAATCACTCTGGCTAATGCCTTCATGCCGTCTTTAATCGCACTGGCAAACTCATATCCTTCAATCTGTATGAAATATTTCCCCTTGCAAAAACTTAGCTGATCGCTCAAGAGGATTGCTTTGCTGCCGACCCACTCGTGCCGATCTTCAGGGTAACGATCAAAGCTGTACCGTCCAAAAGCATTCTCCGCAGTTCCCATGTCGAAGATTTCTACCAAAATCAGAGGTTTCGATCCAAGCTTGGGGGTTTGATACTCAACATTCGCCCCCTCGACAAATCCATAGGCATGATACAAGCCAGCGTTTCCACCGATGACATCTTTATACAGATGTTCACCCGTGTAGGTGCTCGGTTCCCGTGAGCGCACCCAATCGGCTGCTTGCCCATCTTTTGGCAAGAGATTTATTGAGTTGACGATTGTGATTATTGGTAGTGGCTCAAGTTGAGGAGATTCTGGAGCGTACGCTGTCTCGATTTGGCGTGAGAGGTTCTCAGCCGCCTTGATTGTACGGGCTTGCCAAATGCCATAAAGGTACTGGCCGTTATGATTGACTGCTGTGTAATTGCCCTGTTCTGCACGGCATGAGAGAAAGATCAATACGTAAACGGTATGAAAAAACCAGAGATACTGATAGCGCTTTCCCATTCCTGGATTTCCCAATTTCCGACCACAGTTTACCACTGTTCGGCGAGCTGATTGTAAAGATCGTCACTTAGTCCTCGAATGAGGCGTGTCGTTGCTTCTTCACGAGTCTCCGGGGCCTCACCTGTGACTGAAACAATGTAGAAATCGTGAACCTGTATATAATTTTCCTGACGATCGATAATTCTGTTTTGTATGCGATCTCGAAATTCATATTCAATCTGTAGACTCATGCGAAATTGTTCTGGATTATTGTTGACATCATACTGAATCGGTTCCAGGTCGTAATCTAGTATAACCAAATCAAGTTGTGCATCGTTTCCGTCTCGCCATTTCTGGTTAAACCGATCTCTGAGTTTCTCGGTAATGGTTTCATCATAGGTCGATCCTGAGTTCGCATCATAAGAGAAATCTGGATCTTCAATAGTAATCAGCGGAATATTTATGGTCTTTATATGGTCGAGATAGGAGGATGTTGACACATAGCCGCAACCGAAGATGAAATAGGTCAATATTAATAGCTCGAAAGGTTGAGCAAAGTGGCAAATAAAAGGTTTGTCCTTTTCAGACATCTGATGTGCACCTGCCTTGTAATTCCTACGAAGGAGAGAAAGAGGATAAGTGAGGGATGAGCTATGCAAGGCAAAGTGAGAAAGTTGGCACAAGTGCTGCTTTCTCACTTTGCCACATTCCGATTGGACGTGGACGGGTAGGAACGGTTTTTTTTCTATGTAGTAACTGCTTCACATTATGCAGTAGCTGTTCTGCATATCGGACGATCGAATCTTTATACCTCAAGGACAGCACAAAGATTGCAATTAACAGAATCAACACAAAGATTAAGAAATAGGTCAACCATTTCTGATCCAGCAAGTCTCTTTTTGTCCGAATCGGTTTGCTTGCGTGCATCTAACACAGCTTTCATCAAGTATGCGTATAGACATCAGGATTAGGATTGGATAATACCTAATTGCCCAATCCATAATGCCTAAACGCGCCCTTTTGGAATTCTGGGTGGTCCACGTCGCTGTGACTCACGTGGATTTTCGCTGCGACCATTCCGATTGTTACGGGAATCACGCCCCCCCCCCCGACGGCTGCGCGACGAACTACGGTCCACAGGACTCCGGTCTACCTGACTTGATTCAACCGACGGTCCATCTTTTGCCATTTTTAAATCGACACGACCTTGTTCATCAATTGTCAATACGGTTACAGCGACTTCGTCACCAACGTTCATCACATCTTCAACCTGTCGGACGTAACCATCGCCCATTTGTGAAATATGAATAAGACCGTCTTGACCAGGTAGAATTTCAACAAAAGCGCCAAACGATGTTGTCCGAATCACTTTCCCCGCATACTCTTTACCGATTTCAGGAACAGCCGTCACGGCAAGAATCCTTGCTTCCGCTTTTTTGGCGGATTCCGCGCTAGTTGATGCCACCTCAACTCTTCCATCATCTTCCACATTGATTGTCACACCCGTTTCTTCTTGAATTCCCTGGATAACTCTGCCGCGGGGACCAATCAAATCTTTAATCTTGGCTGGTGAAATTTGGAGGTAATAAATTCGTGGCGCATACGGGGAAAGTTCTTCTCGCGGATCGGCAATAACTTCGCTCATTTTGTCAAGAACAATTAGGCGGGCTTCCCTAGCCTGATGGATAGCCTTTCGCATTAACTCCGGCGTTACACCGTCAATCTTAATGTCCATCTGAACAGCAGTCACGCCACCCCTGGTACCTGCCACCTTAAAATCCATATCTCCAAGAAAGTCTTCGGCGCCAAGCATATCTGTCAAGACAATTTCTTGATCGCCTTCCTTAATCAAGCCTACGCCAACCCCAGCAACCGGTTTCGTGATAGGCACACCTGCATCCAATAACGCTAAGGTTGCGCCACATACAGTTGCCATTGAGGACGAGGCATTCGATTCAAGAATATCTGCTACGACGCGAACGGTATATGCAAACTCCTCCTTCGAGGGAATAACAGGTTCAAGAGCTCTTTGCGCGAGTGCACCATGACCTATCTCTCTTCGCCCCGGTCCCATCATTCGTTTCACTTCACCAGTGCTGAATGGCGGGAAATTATAGTGTAAAAAGAACGGACGACTGATTTCCCCCAGGAGCCCCCGTTCCACCTCAGCATCCCCTGAAGTGCCTAGCGTTACAACACAAAGCGCTTGGGTTTGTCCGCGAGTGAACAATGACGAACCGTGTACTCGGGGAAGTAGAGATACTTCTCCAGTGATTTGACGAATTTCTGTAGTCCCTCGTCCATCGGCACGTTTGCCTTCAGCCAAGATAGAGCGGCGCATCTCCTCTTTTTCAATTTCGCTCAGTATAGAGATGGCGTTTTGCGTTACGACACTGTCTGGTTCCTCACCTTCATCGTTGAAGATTTCTGAGAGAACATCTTCCTGCACCTGCTCAAGATAATCTCCGCGATTTTGTTTGTTTGTCATGCCAATTGATGCACGGATTTTTGCTGTAGCGAAACTTCGGATTTGCGCATTCAATTCCTCATCAATTTCCTTTGTCTCGTACTCACGCGGAGGCTTGCCACATAGGGCAACCAAACCCTCCTGGAGTTTGATAATTTCCCTGATTTGTTCATGAGCAAAAACGATTGCGTCAATAATTTCGTCTTCTGGGAGTTCGTGAGCGCCGCCTTCAACGGACATAACCGCGTCTGTCTTGCCGCTCACAAAGAGTTCTAGCTCAGATTCTTCCAATTCTTCATAGGTTGGGTTAATGACAAATTTGCCATCTAGTTTCCCTACAGTAACCGCTCCGACCGGACCATTAAACGGTATATCCGAGATGCTCAACGCAGCCGAAGTCCCAATCAAAGCTGGAACATCTGCTGGGTGAATCTGATCCGAAGAAAGTACCGTCGCCAAAACTTGTACTTCCGGTTTAAAATCTTTGGGAAAAAGCGGACGAATACAATGATCTGCCAAACGCGCAACCAAGCTTTCCCGCATACCAGGACGCGGTTCCCGTCTTCCATAGACATTTGGAATCTTCCCTGCAGCATAGGCTCTCTCACGATAGTCAACAGTTAAAGGAAAGAAATCAAGTTTGCTTTCTCTCTTTTCGGCAACGACGGTTACTAAAACAACCGTTCCGCCATATTGCACCCAAGCAGCACCGTCCGCTTGATTCGCGACCTTCCCTGTCTCGATTGACAGCTTTTCCTCTCCAAGTTGCATTTCTACTTTCATGACCTTCTTTCTCCTCAAAAAGTCCTACGGTCGATTGCTAGCTTTTCCTTACAGTGATCGTGTCCCGAATTCCCAATTGCTTGATGAGATTGCGGTACCGCAGAACATCTTTTTTGTATAGATAACGTAATAAACGACGCTGTTTTCCCACAAGCTTATAAAGCCCATATCTCGAATGATGGTCTTTGTTGTGATTGCGGAAATGCTCCGTCAACTCTCGGATACGGGTATTGATAATTGCAACTTGTACTTCGGGCGAACCCGTATCACTATCGTGCAACCTATTTGCTTCGATTAGTTCTTTTTTCCTTTCAGACTCAAGTGCCACTCCAATTTACCTCCTTTAGGCACATTCCCTCAAAAAGAAAGCTTTCCCCTGAAGGTTAATATACCATAAACTAGATTGTTTTGTAAATCAAATTTTCAAGCCAGTGGTAGGCACCACGGTCAAATTTCCCGCTGTTTTAAAATCGTCTGAGACGTGACTATGTCTTGCTGAATTTGATGCACTAAAGCTCCTTGATTTGGAAACGCACGCTCATCACGAATTTTTTCGACAAAGAAAATTTCGATTTTTTTACCGTAAAACATGTCTTCAATACCGAATAGATGACTTTCAATCTGGAACTTCATCCCATCAAACGTTGGTCTCGTTCCCATGTTCAGTACCCCATCAAACATGCGTTCTCCTAATTTAGCCTGGATTGCGTAAACACCATTTGGAGGTAGCATCTGATCGCCCGCGTTGATATTGGCGGTTGGGAAACCAAGCTCGCGTCCAAGCCCTGCCCCCATTACTACCTCTCCAAGAATCGAGTACCGGCGCCCTAGTAACTGTGCTGTCAGATTGAGTTCGCCTGTTGTGATTGCTTCACGGACACGAGTACTATGAACAGGTAGTCCATGCAACTCAGTCGGTCCAACGACTACCACGCCAAACTCATACTGTGTTCCAAGTTGCCGTAAACCCTCCACATTGCCGGTTCGCCCTTTGCCAAACTGCCATTCATAGCCAATGACTACCTGTTTGACGTTCAATTGCCCTAGTAAGACTTGCTGTACAAATCGATCAGGAGACATCCTTTGCAGGTTGGCATCGAATCGAGCAAAAACCACAGTGTCAACACCTAGTCGTTGCAGTATCTCAATTCTCTTCGAGATAGCTGTCAAGGTTGGAGGGCACTTTTCGGGAGCGAGAAAAGCGAGTGGAGGCGGATGGAAAACAAGAACAAGACTAGATAGCTTAGACTTTGCTGCTTGAATTGATACCTGCTGAATGACAGCTTGATGTCCGATGTGTAATCCATCAAACACACCAACAGTGACAACAGATACATTGCAAAACTTAGATGCCGCTTCTAGATTGTAGAATATTTCCAAAAGTCAATCTCCAAGTTTTGACATATTTCGGTGTGTGAAGGCAACATCCTGCTTTCTTCAATTGTAGTTGTTCATGACGGCTATAAAATGGTGTATTCATTTGGATTAAAACGCACTTCTAATCTTCAATTGGAAACGACGGTTCAGCGCTTTAATAACATCTTCAATCAGCATGACGGTCTGATGAGCAAGGTCGGGGTTGCTTTCAAGACTATCAAGAGAATGAGAATCACCGATTTTGAATATTCCAGATTGGGTACGGGTTAGCTGTGATAGATGAGCACCGCAGGTCAGTGCAGATCCAATATCCGCTACAAGCGTCCGGATATACGTCCCTTTTGAGCAAACGACTCGGAATCGAACTTCTGGTATATTGATTGATAGGATCTCAATCGACTTAATGAGCACTTTTTTTCTAGGCAAGTTCTCCACTTTAATTCCTTGACGTGCTAGTTTGTACAGCCGTTTACCCTTACGTTTCGCAGCAGAAAATATTGGAACAACTTGCTCAATTTCTCCGATAAACTGTTGGGAAACAGTGTGAATTTGATTGAAAGTAACCCTGCTTACGTCCGCTGAACTGAGAATTCGTCCGCTTGAATCCAAGGTATCTGTCGTGATTCCTAATGTCAGTGCGCCTTCGTACTCCTTTGTACCGAGCTGTAGCGATTCAAACAACTTTGTCCCATGCCCCAAACAGATAAGCAGAACCCCTGTAGCATCCGGATCTAGCGTTCCGCCATGACCAGCCCTCCGGACATTTAACAAGTGTTTAATCCGATCAACTGCTTGCCTTGAGGTTATTTTGGCAGGTTTATTCAGGTTGAGAACACCATCAATCCGCATAGTGGAACGATAGAAGATTATCTGATAAACCGCGGTGTGTGATATGCATACAAGTATCAGGACTTGGCATTAGGGGCAGTACGGTTAGTTGAGACAGACATTAAATTTTTTATACCTAACACCAAACACCTCGTTCAACTTGTTGATGCGTCGTTGAGCGCTTGCCACGAGTTGCGCAATTGCCACGTCATAATGCGCATCGAATTCACAGCCTGCAGCGCGTTGATGTCCCCCCCCGCCGAATTCCGCAGCAATTTCGCCGACATCAACATACGTTTTGCTCCGCAAACTTGCTTTAGACCTCCCATCTTCTTGTTCGACAACTAACACTGCACACTCAACGGTATCAATGGAACGGATGTGATTAATGAATCCATCCACTTCCTCGCGGATTGTTCCGGTTTTGCGGAACATCTCCTGAGTCGCATATACCCATGTAATCTTGCCGTCGGATGTTATACCGAGCGTTTGAAGAACCTCACTAAGCAAACGTATCCTTCGAACTGGCGTAGTTTCATACACGAATCGATAAATCTCATCAACAGATACCCCCGCATTAATGAGGTCTGCAGCGATGTGATGTGCTGCCGGCGTGGAATTCGCATATCGAAAACAGCCAGTATCGAACATGATTCCGGTGTAAAGGCAAAGCGCTCGATCCTTACCGATTGGAGTTCCGTGATGTTTAATCAACTTATAAACTATCTCTGATGTTGATGACGCTTCTACTGCAACAAGGTTATAATCCCCAAAATGATTTGCCGTGGCGTGATGATCGATATTGACAATCGCTTTTGTTGGGATGAAAGTGCGGCAGAGATCGCCACCAATTCGTTCGAGCGTTCCTGCGTCAAGAACTACTAGAATCTCAGGCGAATGTCCCTGGATTGCTTCAGGAGGTAGAACAACATCACTGAAAGGAAGGAATTTGTAGATTTTCGGTACAGCATCCGCATTGAAAATCTGGACGTGTTTGCCTAGGTCTTTAAGGAAAGAATAGAGTGCTAATTCAGATCCAATCGCATCGCCATCGGGATTGATGTGTGTTGAAAGCGCAAAATACTGGTGGCGATCGAAAACGTCTAGGACTGCTTTATAGGTTTCCATATCAAAGTAATGGTTTAGGGAATTTCATCACTGCATTCCGAGGAAATGCCGAGTTTCTCTTCCTCAACGCGAACTTGTTTCAGGAGACGGTCTAAATTCATTAAATGATCGATAGATTGGTCCAATTTGAAACGTAACTCAGGGACATACCGCAAATCAATTCGACACCCAACTTCACGTCTGAGGAAACCAGCAGCGCTTTTCAATCCCGCCATCGTACCCTGTTTCTGTTGTTTATTGCCGGTTACACCCACCTTGACATCAGCATACTTCAAATCGGAAGATACTTCAACCTGCGTAATAGTACAGAATTTTACTCGCGGATCCTTTAGAGATCGATGAATAATGTAACTTAGTTCCTTCTGTATGAGCGCGCTCACCCGATCAACACGTCTGTTTTCAAACATTGTCACTTCGTCAGAAGATTAACTCAATCTCGTAATTTGTTAATTCTGCTAAACTGCTTCCCTCAATAAAATTCAATACATTCGATAATACACGATTGAGATGCGTTGAATCGTTGGACACTAAAACAATTCCAAGCAGAACTCGCTGGTGCACATCAAGCGCATCAACTTCTCCAACAGCAACGTTGAACCGATTTTTCAACCGATCGATGATGCTTTTAACGACTCAACGTTTCTGTTTCAGGGAATAACTCTCTGAGATTGTCAACAAGGCTTTGCAAATCCCGACATGCATAGCGTCGTACGTTGAACATCCATAAATTCATGGTATGCAACCTAAAACTCATGAATTACAACACGCATCACACGAAAATGACAGTATTAAGACTAATGAATTCCCAATACTCTGCTCCACTTTTCCCTGTTTCTACCCTAATGTGCGCGGAATATGTTCGTGAGTATAACATTCTAACACATCATCCACTTTGAAATCGTCGAAAGCACTCGTGCCTATGCCACATTCGTAATTCACGGCAACCTCAGTAACATCGTCTTTGAACCTGCGTAACGAATCAACCTTCCCTTCATAAATCAGTCGATTGTCACGTAAAACACGGAGGGGGTAGTTATGAATAATTTGTCCCCAATTAACATAAGTTCCGGCAATCATCCCTTTCCGTGGAACCTTGAACAACTCGCGAACAATTGCTCTTCCGATGGGAACTTCTCGAATCTCAGGATCCAACAATCCTTCCATCGCGGATCGGACATCGGAAATCAGATTGTAAATCACAGTATATGTCCGAACATCGATACTTTCGAGCTCCTTTGCTATCAGAGCTTCAGTTGTGGGGCGCACGTTAAAACCGAGCACAATAGCATTGGAAGCAGATGCGAGTAAGATATCTGTTTCTGAAATACCTCCAACAGCTTGATGGATGATGTTGACTTTGACCTCATTGGCGTTTAACTCTTGCAGTGAATCACAAACAGCTTCAACAGATCCTTGAACATCGGCTTTGACAATCACATTCAACTCTTTGATATCACCCTCATGAATCTGCTGGAAAAGATCGTCTAAATTCACACGACTCTGTGGACTAAGTCGGGCATACCGATGCTCAACTTGTCGAGATCCACTGATGGTTCTGGCATCTTTTTCAGATTCTACTACATGAAAGCTGTCACCCGCTTCCGGAACCTCGGTGAAACCAAGAACTTCAACCGGTGTTGATGAAGACCCCTGTTTAATGCGATGTCCTCGATCATCAATCAACGCCCGGACTTTTCCGTAGCAGCGACCAGCGATAAATGCATCTCCAACTTTCAACGTCCCACTTTGCACCAGCACTGTTGCGACTGGACCTCGCCCCTTATCCAGTTTCGCTTCAATAACAGCTCCCCGCCCCGCTTTATTTGGATTAGCTGTCAATTCAAGCAATTCCGATTCAAGGAGCAACATATCCAACAGTTCATCAACACCAATTCTTTCCTTCGCAGAAATCTCAACGAAAATCGTCTGTCCACCCCATTTCTCCGGAATAAGATCTTGGCCCGCCAACTGCTGTTTGACATAATCAGGTCTCGCACCCTCTACATCGATTTTGTTGATTGCAACAACAATGGGAACTTTTGCAGCCCTTGCGTGATTGATAGCCTCTATTGTTTGCGGCATAACACCATCATCTGCCGCTACAACAAGGACGACAATATCTGTTACTTGGGTGCCGCGCGCGCGCATAGCGGTGAATGCCGCATGTCCTGGAGTGTCCAGAAAAACAACGTTACCGTTCTCCAATTCCACATGGTAAGCGCCAATATGTTGCGTAATATTTCCAGCCTCTGTTTCAATAATGTTCGACTCTCTAACAGAATCAAGCAGTGAGGTCTTGCCGTGGTCGACATGCCCCATAATCGTAACAACGGGTGCGCGAGAAACGAGATCTCTTGGATCGTCGGGGGCTTCCTTCAACACTTGTTCCTCTAGCGTTAGTTGACGGACAGCTTCAAATTCAAACTTTTCGCTAATAATTTTCAGCGTGTCAAAATCTAGACGTTGATTAACACTAGCCATTATCCCAAGCTTCATAAGCCGCCTTATCATTTCTGTATCCTTAAATCCCAGAGTTGAGGCAATCTGACCGACTGTGACTCCCTCTTGAACTTGCGGAATCGTTGGGATTTCTTTTTTAGCCGCTGTTGTTTGAACAATGGCTTCTTCAATCGCCGCTGGGGCTGGATCGGAATGCGATTCGAGTCTGGTCTTTTTTGCATTCCGTTCGGCTTCGATTAACTCAACAGTTTCCGGATCGAGCGAGCTCATGTGGTTCTTGACGGACACACCATACTCGTGGAGTTCTTCGATGAATGCTTTACTGCTCAACCCATATCGTTTTGCTAATTCGTAAACTCTGATATTAATGCTGTTCTTGGGTTTATCTTTTTTCATTGACACCTTTTCAGTGCTTATCTAATTCATTAGGTCAAGCAGTTCTTGTTTGAACAGGTCAATCGCTTGCTTAGAGAGACTCACTCCCAAGTGAGAGTTGATGATTTTGGCAGACCTGAAAGCTGCGTTAATACACGTTTGAGATGGACAAACATAGGCACCATAGCCTGGTAAGCTACGTTTCGGATCTATTCGGAGGCCTCGGGGAAAATCACAAGCAAATCGAAGTAAGTCTTTCTTGGGGGATTTACCACGGCACCCAATACAAGTTCGGATAGGCGTCGATGCCATACCAATCACCAAAAGCTGCTTAGGCTAGAGTTGAAGCAAAGCTAAACGAAGAAGCCTTACCTTAAACAATTCCATTTTAGAATGTTACATGAATAACATGGACGCGGATTGATGTGCACTCTATTCGTGTTGGAGGAAACAGCCATTTCATTGTTCTATAATGGACAACCATAACCCTCGCGGAATTTCCTTAATTTCAGCCTATCCGACTCCTACTGCGGGACATTGCTCTCACAATGCCTGAATACCATCCAAGTTCAATAAATAGAAATAGCACTATGCTTTTGCTCTCGTCTTTTAGGTCTTAACATCATTCAACTTCTGCTGCGGAACGCTGAATTTTCTCGGCAGTTTTAGCTCCAACCCCTGGAACCGCTAGAAGTTGATCTAACGTTGCTGTCGCAATCGATTCAATTGTCGAAAATCCAAAATCTTTGAGCGCTGTCGCGGTTTTGACGCCTACGCCATCCAAATCGGTCAAATCTATCTCACCATCCGACGCTGCTGCATGGGATGAACTCGGTTGAGGATTGAAAAGTTCTGCCGTGATTTCTTCCTTAAACCGTGTTTCTGCTTCTGATTCGTTTTTAATATCGATTTTCCACCCCGTCAATCTCGCAGCCAGGCGTGCGTTTTGCCCGCGCCGGCCGATTGCTAGCGACAACTGATCGTCCGGGACAATAACTTCTGCGCTTTCGGTCTCCTCGTCAATGTTCACACTAGCCACCGTCGCGGGCTGTAGAGCATTTGCAATAAAAGTGGCTGGTGCAGCATTCCATTCAAGGAGGTCTATTTTTTCCCCTTCTAACTCCCTAACAACAGCCTCGACGCGAGAACCCTTTACACCAACACAAGTGCCAACGGCGTCAATATTTTCGGAGGGCGCAGTAACAGCCACCTTTGCTCGATTTCCTGGATCGCGAGCGATTGCCATGATACGCACTAATCCGTCATAAATCTCAGGCACTTCCATTTCAAATAATCGATCTATTAAATTGGGGTGCGTACGGGAGAGAATGATTTGTGGCCCCTTTGCGTCCGCTTGCACTTCCAAGATTAAACATTTTACCATGTCACCACGCTGATAATTGTGCGGCTGAGAAGTTTCACCATACGGTAATAAACCTTCAGTTCGTTCCAAATCAAGGATGATATTGCCGCGTTCGACCCGTTGTACATACCCTGTGATAATTTCTCCTTCACGGGTTTTATATTCCAAATAAATCTGTTCCCGCTCAGCTTCTTTAATTTTTTGAACAAGGATTTGTCGCGCTGTTTGAGCTTCAATTCTTCCAAACTCTCTTGGATCTACTTCAACCTCGATAATCTCATTCAACTGTGTATCAGGCTTTATTTTCAATGCTTCCTCAATCGGAATCTCTGTTGCGAAGTGATGCATAATGTCAACCACTTTTTGGGGAACATAACATTTTATCTCACCCGTCTCAGAATCAATCTTTATGGATACACCTTGAATTGAGCCATATCGCCGCTTAGCTGCTGAATATAAGGCGGCTTCGATAGCCTCGATAAAAACCTCCTGTGGCAAATCCGTCTGATTCATGATTTGGCGAATACTCACAAGCAAATCGTTCGTCATTGCTTTCCACCCAAAGATATTACCACATCAGTTGGACATGAGCTTTAGAAATTTCTGAAAGTCCAATTTTAACTGTTTCCCCTGAACGTTTAGTCAGATAAATCTTTCCCCAGTTGACATCTTCCAGGATGCCACTCAACCGTAGAAGTTTTCCGCTTGGGGAAAGGGCCTCAATTTGAATATTCTTTCTCAAATTTCTGCGGAAGTCTGTTTCTGTACTGAGCGGACGATCTAGTCCTAGAGAAACCACTTCAAGACTGTGTCTATCCAGTTTGAGCCCATGCATTTGTAAAACTGGACCTACAATTTCGCTAACGTGTTGGCAATCCTTTATCGTTATACCGTCAGGCTTATAGATTAAAAGCCTTAGCGTACTATGTTTCTTTCGATTATCATATTCAACGTCAACTAACTCAATCCCTTCACCGTCCAGAATGGGTGATAACAAGTCGAAAACTGAGGTTCTCACTGAGGAACTCATAATAACACTAAGAGTTCTAGCCTCTTTAAAAATACAAGGAGCAAAAGAAGGCATCCCATCTTTTAGAAAATACCAAAGACGACCATTACGGCGTGCCAATGAGCTTGTATCACCCTGCTTGTCTTGATTATCTAAGGTACAGAGTCAGAACCTAACACACAAAAAAACAACCGCGATGTTTTTCCACTGGGGGGAAGGTTCCTCGCGGTCTAACTTAATATTATCATATGCAATTAGGATTATGCAAGTAAAAATTGGCTCTCATTTGGACGCCCTAGACAGAATTACCATTTGCAGCGTTCTGCCTAGCGGCTAAAACTGCAGCATTACATGGATTATGGTGGATTGGCGAATTAACTTCTGAGTAAAGGAAGAGATTGTCCTGTCCCATTTAAGCATCGCGCAATTCATACATCACGATTGCCACACTCACGATGCCTGCGGTTTCCGTTCGCAAGACATTGGGGCCAAGTGTAGCAGGAAGACATCCACGTTGAATTGCGGTTTTAGTTTCGTCCGCCGAAAATCCCCCTTCTGGTCCAACAAAGAGCCCGATTGATTCTGCTCTTTTATGTCGCCGTAATACCTCCTTGATTTCCTGTCCATCTTCGTGTTCCCACAGCAGAATCGACAGGTCGAAATGAGTCGCTTGCTCAAAGCACCTTTCTATCTCCTGAGCGTTAAGCAGTGTAGAAAATCGCGGACGTCTACACTGTTTGGCAGCTTCATTCGCAATGCGCTGCCATCGCGCTTGCAGTTTTTCTTGGGCAGCCTCTGTTCGCTTTGGAATCGAACGTTGACAAATCATGGGCACAATACGATTAACGCCGACTTCCGTTGTTTTCTGAACAATGAGATTCATCTTGTCGAACTTAGGTAAGCCTTGGAACAGTGTAATGTGCGGTGGGGTGTTTGGATGAAATTGGTGTTGGAGGACCGATGCATACAAAGCGGGGAGGTGGGTATTACGAAGGATAGCAGTATAGCTGTTCCCTTCTCCATCAAAGACTTGCACCGAATCGCCTGCTTTAAGACGGAGCACCTTGAGCAGATGGTGACGCTCGGATTCGCCGATGTGGATTGCGCCCTTAGAAATCTGCGTGGGAGGAACATAACAGCTATGCATCAGAATTGAATATTGAATAAAAAAACCTACTTATTAAGTCTTTCGCAGTTAATCCGATTACAGTTCCTTCTTTCATTACCCGTCCCAAACAGTAGATTCCAGAATCACGTGAACGTTGCTCATGAAATTCTCCGCCTTTGTCGTGTACAGGTTGAATTGCTTACTCAACGGTAACACTCTTTGCAAGGTTTCTTGGTTGATCGACATCGCACCCTCGATGGACGGCACTATAGTAAGCAAGCAATTGAAGCGGAACTGCAACAAGCAAGGGTGAGAGTTCCTCTGCAATGTCTGGAACAAAGATAACTTCCTGAGCGTGTGCATGGATTTCCGTGTTGCCTTCGCTAGCGATTGCGATGGTGATTCCATCCCGAGCACGCACCTGCTGGATGGCGCTTACAACCTTCGAGTAGATGCTGCTATTGTTAGCAATGCACACGACCGGTACATTTTCGTCGATTAACGCAATTGGGCCATGTTTAATCTCACCCGCAGGATGGCCCACGGCATGAATATATGAGATTTCCTTGAGTTTGAGTGCTCCTTCCAATGCATTGGGATAGTTGTAGCTTCGTCCAAGAAATATGAACGCTCTGCAGTCGCTGTATTTCTCTGCACACGCCTGAATTTGCTGCTGTTCAATAAATCGCTCCATAAGGGAGGGTATCTTTTGAAGGGCTTCGAGAAAACGTCGAATCTCTAAAAATTTTAGTCTTTCCTTAATCTGCCCCATGTGCAGCGCTAGAAGTCCAAGGGCGGCAATCTGAGCGGTATAGGCTTTGGTTGAAGCGACACCAATTTCCAATCCGGCGTGAATGTCTATCACTGCATCTGCTTCTCGGGCAATGGTGCTGTTAATCATGTTACAAATAGCTAATACCGGCATGAACTTGCTTTTTGCTTTGCGCAACCCTTCCAACGTGTCGGCGGTTTCACCGGATTGGGAGATAGCAATGACAAGCGTGTTGCCCTCCAGAATTGGATTTCGGTAGCGGAACTCAGAGGAGATGTCTACTTCTGTATGAATCCGTGCATACTGCTCCAGCAAATATTTGCCGATTAGGCCTGCATGCCATGATGTGCCACACGCCTGAATAACAATACGATTGACTCGTGCCAGAAATGGGTCATTCAATCCCAACTCCCCGAAATCAATCTTCATTGTATCGGTGACATATGCATTGTATAAACGCCGTAAGACGTCAGGTTGTTCGTGAATCTCCTTGAGCATGAAGTTCGGATAGTCCCCTTTATCAACCATGTCGGCGCTCAAGTGAACTTGATGAATCTGCGGTTCAATTCGTTCACCTGAAAGCGTTCGAACCTCAATTTGCTTTCGTGTAAGTGCAGCAACCTGATTGTCTTCAAGATAAATGACGCGCTGGGTGTGAGGAAGTAATGCAAGCACATCCGAAGTAACGAAATTCTCATTCTTTCCCAGTCCAAGGATTAGCGGGTTATTTCGTCGAGCAGCTACAATGCAATCCGGAAACTGTTGGTGAATAAAAGCTACGGCAAATGTTCCTTCCACCCGTTGAAGCGCCTTGCAAACCGCACCAACAAAGTCTCCATCCACGGTTTCCTCGAATAGGTGTGCGAGCACTTCTGTATCCGTCTCCGATTCAAATACATGACCACGTGCTTGCAATTCCTGCCTGAGTTGAAGATAGTTTTCGATAATTCCGTTATGAACAACAGCTAACGTTTGTCGTTCGTCTACTTGCGGGTGAGCATTTCGTTCGTTTGGCTCCCCGTGTGTCGCCCACCGAGTGTGTCCAATGCCGATGGTGCCGCGCATAGGCTTCTGTCGAAGACTCTCCTCCAGTACGCGTAACTTTCCAGCCCTTTTTCGGAGATTCAACTCACCGTCACTGATAACAGCAATACCCGCTGAGTCATATCCCCGATATTGAAGTCGTTCCAATCCAGTCCACAATACAGAATCAGCATACTTATTGCCAATATATCCGACAATCCCACACATCATCGGTACTCCTGAATTTCGTATGATATAAGATTTTTTAAGCAATCCACATTAGGCATCGCGCATAGACTTGATTACTTCGTGATGAAAATGTGTCCCTTGAACTGAGAGTACTGGGTACACTAAGCAGCCTTTCCCAAGGATCGTGCCTGGGTTAAGCACCGCGTTGCAACCTATCTGCGTATCGTCACCGGTGATAGCCCCAAGTTTCCGAAGCCCAGTGGTGTAAATTTTGCCATCCAGATTGCGGACCATTATATCTGTATCTGTAATTTTGCTGTTTGCGAGTTTGACCCCTGCCCCCAGATTCACGTTAAAGCCGAGGATTGAATCGCCGATGTAGTTCCAATGACCCGCCCTTACTCCATTCATAACAATCGAATGCTTGACTTCAGTCGCATTTCCAATAATGCAATCTTCCCCGATTATTACATTTTCGCGAATGTACGCACAGTGTCGAACCACCGTCCTGTCACCAACAATTGCAGGTCCTTTGATATATACATGGGGTTCTATAACAACATCTGCGCCCAATACAACATCAGTGCCCACAATAGCGCCTTGCATAATTTCTACGTTCTTATGATGACCCGGTCTGGATATATATGTCGCAATATAATCCTTCAACAGGAGTAGCGCTTCCCATACGTAGCAGATATTTGCAAATAGTCCCTTGTGCTCGAAACATTCGTAATCAAAAAGCGCCTCCGGAAATATTACATCGAGTGTGGTGTTCCTCATCGTGTTCATCCTAAAGATAAGGCGCCATTGAGTCGCAGAAATTAGGATTGATGAACATCCTGTCAAATTTGTTTGATAGAATTCAAAAATTGGGGCTGATGCACAGGCAGCTAACAGGCTTGTGGGTTTATTGTATAAGATGTATCTTACATAACAGTGAGAAGATTATAAAAAAAGTATAGCAGATGCACCGTCCAAAAAACTAGCGAGAAATGAATTTACCCGCATTCTTTAGACAGAAAATCCGACCTGTTTAGTCAGAGTTCAACGCCTGAAATTATCGGAAAACACTTGGTACAGTACGAGATAGTCGATCGATTTGCTGGATGCAATCATCAAAATCGGGATTATAGATGTCTGCGATGAGAATATTCATTAGAGATCCAGCAACGTGAACTCGTTAAATTCCTTGTTTTTTCGGAACTGTTGAGGTACAATCTTATTTATGAACAATTGTATAATTCTCGGACAGGGTAAGTCCGTATTTTCAGCAGGAATTGTAGTCGCTTTATCAGTATTACTGTGCCTACATCCAGTGACTGTGTCAAGCGCCGATCAAGCAATTCAGGATGAACTGCACACGTTTTTTGAGGCGAAAATACGCCCTGTGTTGTTGAATTCCTGTTTCAGATGTCACGGCGGGGAGGAGGTCAACAACGGTCTGCGCGTAAATTCGCGGGAGGCGTTGCTCGAAGGTGGTATTAACGGTCCGACAATTGTTCCTGGCCAGCCGGACGCAAGTTTGTTGATTGAGGCGATTCGGTACGATGATGCGGCTTATGTTCAAATGCCACCTGATGAGAAACTCCCAAACCACGTTGTGGCGGACTTTGAGGACTGGGTAAGAAGAGGCGCCTTCTGGCCAGCGGAGTCGGCATGGCAAGCAGAAGTGGCTGAACCGAGCGCACCTCATTGGTCGTTTGTGCCGGTGAAACCGGTTGAACCGCCTGTCCCGTCTACTGCTTGGTCGAATCACCCAATCGATCGATTCATCAGCGCGGGATGGCGCGCACATGAATTATCTCCTAATCCCTCGGCGGACAAGCGTACGCTTATCCGCCGCGTCTGTTTCGATCTCATCGGCTTGCCGCCTGCGCCCGAGGCGGTCTCAGCGTTTGTGAATGATACATCGCCCGATGCCTTTGGAAATCTTGTGGAGAATCTGTTAGCGTCACCTCGATATGGCGAACGCTGGGGGCGGCATTGGATGGATGTAGTGCGCTACGCTGACACCGCAGGTGACAACGCAGATTATCCAATACCGGAGATTCATCACTACCGAGACTATATCATTGATGCGTTCAATGCCGACAAGCCGTACAACCAGTTTATCCAAGAGCAACTTGCCGGCGACATCCTCGCTAAGGAAGAGGCGCCAGAACGATTTGCCGAGCAGGTGATTGCCACGGGTTTCGTTGCCTTGTCCCGCCGGTACGGCACCGCTCCCTACGAATTGCGTCACCTCATAATTGAGGATACCATTGAGTCGATGGGGCGTGCGTTCATTGGATTGACACTCCGGTGCGCACGCTGCCACGACCACAAGTTCGATCCTGTTACTATGGAAGACTACTATGCGCTCTATGGCATTTTCGCTAGCACACAGTATCCCTATACTGGCTCCGAAATATTTCGGTTCGGGAGCGAACGGCGTATGAATTTCGTGCCGTTATTACCGCCGGAGCAAACTCAGCCAATAGTCGATTCACATCGAAAACAGCTTGCACAGATTCAGGTTGAGATAGATCAACTCGAACGTGAAAGTTTGCTGGCGAAAAAACGTGATGAATTGAATCTCCTTGTCGAAAGTGTTGGCAAAGAGATTGCTGCATTGATGGAGACGGGTAAGGATATAAAGGCCATCGAATCGCAGAACCAGATGCTCACAGAGCGCCGTGACAGAGTTAAAGGGCAAATTAACAAAAAGAAAGAAGAACTCAAACAACAACTCGCACGTTCGGACCTCCCTGGCGATTTACCTCAAGCCTATGCGGTTCAGGATGGTCCCCCTGTAGATGTCCCCATTCAACTTCGGGGGAATCCGCGCGAGTCGGGTCCGGTGGCGATGCGAAACACTCCCCGATTTCTTAGCGGTAACAGATCGCTTGACATTCCCAGTGGGCAGAGTGGTCGCTTACAGTTGGCGGAGTGGCTGACCGACCGAGCGAACCCCTTGACAGCGCGTGTCATGGTCAATCGTATCTGGCAATATCACTTTGGGAAGGGAATTGTATCAACGCCGTCCAATTTCGGACGTAGTGGTGCCATGCCAACGCACCCAAAACTGCTTGACAATCTAGCAGAGCGATTCGTCGAGAGCGACTGGTCGATTAAGGCGATGCACCGACTGATTATTTCATCGAAGACATATCAGCTCGCGAGCGATTATAATGCCCAGAATGCCTCCAAAGACCCCGCCAATGCCTATTATTGGCGATTCGACCGCCGCCGACTGGAAGCGGAAGCGATTCGGGATGCGATGATGGTGACTAGCGGTATGTTGCGGTTCAACCGACCAGGAGGACATCCATTTCCACCCGTAAGCACGTGGAGATGGACGCAGCATTTCCCGTTCAAGAAGAAGACCTATTCATCTAACCATCGCAGCGTTTATCTGATGACGCAGCGACTTCAACGTCACCCGTTCCTCGGCCTATTTGATGGGCCAGACACGAACACGACAACGGGCAAGCGTATGCATTCTACAGTTCCGCAGCAATCGCTGTTTTTGAGGAATCATCCGTGGGTGCAGGAGCAGGCGGAGGCTTTTGCCAACCGATTAATTGAATCTTCCAAAGATTTTGCTCAGCGTGTCAACCGCGCACATCAGTTTGCTTATGGACGTGAGGCATACACTCACGAACAGCAGCGGGCAACGGAATATATAGCACAGGTGTCTCAAGAACTCAATGCGTACGGCATGTCGTCTGAACAACGCGAGCTGGAGACCTGGGCAAGCTACGCACGAGTCGTATTGACAGCCAACGAATTTCTTTACATTGACTAATTTCAATCGACAAGCAGGTGAAGCCATGAACGAAGAGCATCGAGTCAATCGGCGTCAATTTCTGAACTATGCACTCACCGGGTGCGCCACGACTATGCTTGGGCCTGTTACCAAACTGTGTCTCGCTGCAGAACTCCACAACGGACATCCACTGGCGCCCAAGGTGACCCATCATCCGGCGAAAGCCAAAAATCTGATTTTCGTCTTCCTAACCGGCGGATTCTCGCATGTCGACACTTTTGACTATAAACCGAAGTTACAGCAGGATCACGGCAAGAAGATTCCGGCGTGGGAAAATACTACACAGCCGGCAATGGGCTCACCTTTCAAATTCCAGGCATACGGCGAATCTGGGCTAATGATTAGCGAGTTGTTCCCTCACCTGGGAGGTGTAGCAGATGACCTGTGCGTCATAAAAAGCATGCACACGGATCTTGTTGAGCATTTTCAAGCGACGCTTGCCATGCACACCGGATCCGCAACGGTTCCGATGCCAAGCATTGGCGCATGGTTGAGTTATGGGCTGGGCACAGAGAACCTGGAACTGCCGTCGTACATGGTTTTGTGCGAACGTATCCCATACTCGGGGTCGCAGGTGTGGGACAGCCATTTCTTGCCCCCGGTGCATCAGGGTGTACGTGTCATCCCGGGTGACGAACCGGTAGGCAATCTAAAATCCCCTGCGCGGTCGCTAAAGCTGGCAGAGCTTGAACGAATCATGCTGCACGATGCCAATGAACTTCACGCGCGGCGGCGCCCCGGCGATTTGGAACTGCTTGCCCGAATGAACGCTGACAACACCGCTAGAGGAATGATGCGTGTCGCACCTCAGATGTTTGACGTATCGAAGGAGAGCGATGCGACGCTGAACCTGTACGGACTAAAACGTGACGATAACAAATCGTTCGCTTGGCAGTGCTTGGTTGCTCGACGACTGGTTGAGCACGGGGTACGGGTGGTAGAACTCATCGACACTGGCGCAAACGACAACTGGGATGCTCACGGCAATATGGAGGAACATCGTCCAAAAGCTCGGCGGGCAGATTTGCCGCTCTCAGCACTGATTAAGGATTTGAAGCAACGCGGTATGTTTGATGAGACGCTCATCGCTATCTGTACCGAGTTTGGTCGCACCCCATTTTCGGACGGCGCTGGGCGCAACCATCATGGCACGGCGTTTTCCTGTTTGCTCGCGGGCGCCGGTATTAAGGGCGGAGTGACATATGGTGAAACAGATGAATATGGCTTAGGAATCGTCTCGCAGCCGTGCCACGTCCATGACTACCATGCTACCATCTTGCACCTGATGGGCATTGACCACACGAAACTCACCTACCGTTATGGTGGCCGTGACTTCCGGCTAACCGATGTGCACGGCAAGATTATCCCAGAGGTTCTTGCATAATTCTCGGTCTGTCTCCCTCGTGCATCGCAGGACTGTCTTTATGCCCATCCACGGGTTGCTCGTTTCATATCGAACCTTGCAGCGATTGATGATAGAAGCCCTTTTCGTCAGTATTTACCAAGCGAAGGCAACCCTCAAACTAGCATACCTACCAATTCACCAATAACACGAGGAGTTTCACATGAAAAAAAAGCGACCCCCCTTGCTTTGCGGAATCCTTGGAGTTACTTTAATTTGGGCAGTAACTCTCATCACGAGCGCCGTGCGTGCAGATGATAACATTGTAAGGAGAAAAATGATGAATAATTATCAGAAGCTTTTTCCGACAAATCTTCCTGAACGTGAGTGGTTAAGGTTCGAGGCGGAAGGTTTTACAGCGCCGGTTAACGGGATGATTTTTACCACAAAGCGGACTCGTAGCTCGAGCGGGATTGAAATGGGCCCTCCTATCAATGGTATGCCGCTAGGGGTAATTGACACCGGATGCATAGACCTCGAGGTTGATGGAACGTTCGGCCTGTGCACACTTTTCAATTCTCATGTCCCTCGGCGACTCATCAACCGCCCCTTCCTAGGTATCAGCGTTGAAGGACAGCCACGGTTGCTAACGAAGGCACACTCTGCCCAAGACTGGATATGTTACTGGGAATCGGACACCCCGAAGCTACGGAGCCTGCCACGCGATCCGCTGCGTGAAATCTATTACTGGGGGCATTATCCGGTGGTCGACGTAGAATACGACCTCCAAGACACGCCAGTCAGCGTTGGGTTAAGAGCCTGGGCACCCTTTATACCGGGAGACATCAATATATCCCTCCTTCCCGGTGCGGTCTTCGAGGTACACCTGCGCAACGTGAAAGATACTCCGCAGCGCGGTACCGTCGCCTTCAGCTTCCCCGGTCCCTCCGATGAGGAATCGGAAGACGCGACAATATTTTCTCGTAAATCGGTAGATGGCATCTTCTCAGGCATCTCAGTGACCAATAGCCGTGACATCGGATATGCGCTGGGAGTTGTAGGAGACGAGAAAATCCGTTCTGGTGGGGAACTTGGAATCAACGGAGAAGCCTGGGCTAACATTGAAAACAAGCTGCCTGAAGCCAAGGAATATAGGTCGGGTTCATCCCTAGCGGTCGACTTTTCCCTAGCCCCTCGTGAAACTAAGATTGTCCGGTTTGTCCTCGGTTGGTATAGTCCACGTTGGAAAGGCGGGGGAACGCCCACGGCAGGTGGAAATACCTACACGCATATGTACACCACAAGATACCGCAGTGCGTTAGAGGCGGCGAAGTGCTTGGCTGAAAATCATGAATCGTTATTGAAACGGATACTGGCTTGGCAGCAAGTCATCTATACAGACGAGAAGCTGCCTAGTTGGCTGCAAGATTCGCTGCTGAATGGCCTAAACCTCATCACTGAGAATAGCATGTGGGCAGTGGCAGAACCTCCGATTGGAGAGTGGTGCCGGAAGGAAGATGGTATTTTCGGCATGAATGAATCTCCCAAATATTGTCCTCAGATTGAATGCCTGCCCCCAACCTTCGAGGGGAACATCCCAATCGTCTACTTCTTCCCCGAACTGGCGTTGTCTACGCTTCGCGCATTTAAGGCGTATCAGAGCCCGGAGGGTGCGACTGCCTTTATGTTCAGCGGGTTTAGTTACCATTCGCCCCCCTGCGGCATGGTGAGTCCGACGACTGGCTGGCAGACCGCTACCAATGGACCCCAATATGTGGATATTGTGAATCGGTATTGGAATTGCACCGGCGATGATGAGATGCTCAAAGAGTTCTATGAATCCGTCAAGCAGACCACAATCTACACCATGAATTTGAGACCAGACCTTGGCCCCGATGGCATAATTAGCGTTGCTCACGAACAGAACGCATCTGTGCTAGGTTTCGCACCGGGTTTCGGGACCGACTGGATTGAGATGTGCGAGTTCCACGGTATGACGGCTCATGTGGCAGGCATCCACTTAGCACAGCTGAAGATGGCGGAACGGATGGCTGAGGAGATGGGTGATGAAGAGTTCGCTGACCAATGTAGAGATTGGTTTGCTCAGGGAAGTAACTCGTTGGAGAACAAACTGTGGACCGGAAATTATTACTTGAACTATTACGAGCCCACAACCGGCAAGAAGTCCGACTTAATCCTTGCCTACCAGCTAGATGGCGAGTGGATGGCGAGATCTGAAGGGTTAGACGGCGTCTTCCGAAACGATAGAGTGAAGACCACTTTGGAAACCATAAAGCAGACAAATGTCGCCCTTACGGATTTCGGCGCGCTCAACTACGCTAACCCCGACGGGACGCCGGTGCAAAATATCGGTTTCGGGACCTATACTGTACTCACGTGCTACCTTCCGTTCCTCGCCATGATGTATATGTATGAAGGAGAGCCCGATTTCGGATTGGAGCTAGTTCGCCGTGACTACGACACCATCATTAAACAAGGCTTCATCTGGAGTGCTGCTGGCGGAACTCGAGGTGATAAAAATACTGGCGAAGTTTTCGGCGATTATGGTTCCCATTTGAACTTGATACTCTGGGGCTTGCCAGCCGCGCTGAATGGGGAAGACCTTAGCGGTCCAGCCAAACCCGGTGGATTGGCGGACCGTATACTCCAAGCCGCCCGTGGCGGATAATAGTTCGGTTGAACGATAAGATCTTGTTGCACTGGTGACGGATTTACCATCGCTGCGTTTGGCTATGCATATGGCTGCTGCTATGTAGCCGGCATTTGCTCTTGCGGGAGGGTGCCTGTTGTGGTAGAATACTGGGTATACATAAAGAATGCCGGATCCTCTACTTCGGCTCAATATCTAAGTCACCTGTATAAACTATAGGTTGGCATTTCTCAAGACTCATGATTCCATTAAATTGACTGAACAATTAGGAAAAAAAGAGGGCCATTTACGATGAAACCGACATACGACTGCGAACCCACAATGACGGACACGCAAGTTCTGGATTTCTGCAGAAAAGGGTTTCTGATGTTGGAAGCTGTCGTTCCTGATGAGGTTAACAAAAAATCGTGCGATTACTGCGAACTCTATGCTTCAGGCGGCCCCTTCAAGGAGGACTCCGCTCGCCTGCCTGACGAGATCTTTGAACTAGATTGGTTCGCCGACAATGTAATTCTCAATTCGGGAGCAATTGGTGTCGTCCGATCGTTATTGGGCAAAAATTTTCAACTGCCGACTTTCATGGCAAACCATAGTGTGGTGTGCCCAGGAGGGACGGGCGAGTGGCACCGAGATGCCGGCTCGCTTTACGGTCCCAAGATAGATTCCTTGAAGGTGTTCTATTATCCGCAGGATACCCCTTTGGAAATGGGTCCAACCGATTTATTGCCCGGTTCACACTTCCTCTTTGCGGGGGGATATATGGGTCATTATACTGGAATCCGGGAGACCATTCCAACAACAGCACCAGCGGGTTCTATCATCGTCTGCTTCTATAATATTTGGCACCGAAAGGGAGTGGCTACCGCAGCGGGCACTCGTAATCTGCTGAAATACCACTATGTCCGAAACGTACCGCCGGAGCGTGATTGGATCATCGAGTCGGATTTCAACGTTGAACAGATATATAACATGCGGTCGGGTCACTACTTCTACGCTCGGGAAGGGCACAGAGCGTTTAATGACGCCGCTGAGATTTTCTTCTGGTTATGCGGCGAACATGCCGACTTTCGTGGCACCGACAGCAGTCTGCCCGTTTATTTGGCGTAACAGTTGTGTTGAAGGACAGAGATAGCTCACAAGTACGTCACTAGACAATCCGGGAATCCCTTATAGGGGGCGAGCCGCTCGTTTACCTGCACTAGGAGAAGGTAAGCATTGCGAAGTGTCGGGACGAGATTCCGCCTGCCTGTGTGTGGGTGTATCCTGACAGGCACATCGGAAAAGCCTAATTTAGCGAAATCTAGAAGGTAGTTGAGGAGGATTATACATGTCTGTACAACTCGAATTTGTTGGTCACGCGTGTTTCCGCCTTTGGGAGAATGGTAAGCCAACAATCGTAACGGATCCATACTCCCATCACGATACGAAATTGGAAGATGACGGTTCGCGTCTCGACGCAGACACCGTCATCGTAAGTTCCCTCACGGACGAATCCCACAACAACGTTTCGCTCGTTCGGGGCAATCCTCGCGTCATCAACGCGTTGGACGTGGCGACGGGGGCGGATTCGGCAACAATCAATGGCGAACCGTTACTAGCAATCGCGACAGCCGAGGCTGCAGACCATGACCTGCATGATCCGATGGACAACGCGATGTACGCCTTCAATGCCGGTGGATTATGGTTCGCACACCTCGGCGATCTCGGCTACGGACTTAGTAACGAAGAGTTAGCGCCGTGGGAGGACAAGTGCGATGTGCTGATACCGATTGTCGGTGAGAGGAACACAGTCAAGCTCGACGACCTCGACGAAATGATTGAGTTTCTAAAGCCGACGTGGATCGTGCCGATGCACTTCGCATTGCCGCCGCTCGGAGGTGCCAATGCAGGTGGAATGAAGCCCGTCGATGTATTCATCAATCGCCACCCCCGTGCTACAGTTTACATCGCTCGGCACCACACAGTGACCCTTCCGATGGCGAAGTCTGCGGTGGGGCGGTCGACCATCATCGTGCTGGAACCTTCAGGTTACAAGCCCACGGGCGGATTTCTGGAGTTCCGGGCATCCTGATGTGCCGTTCGAATTCGTTTAAAGGGCAAACCCTTCGACAAGATCAGAGGTTTCCCGTTGAACGTCACATTCATCGGAACCAAGATGGACGTGTTTTATGGAATACAGACAACTCACGAGAGATGGAACGCAGGTGTCGGTTATTGGGCTCGGCACATGGCCGTTCGGCGGTGGTATGGGCGCCATGGACGATCAGACAGCGATTGCCATTACCCGAGCCGCTATTGATAATGGCATCAACCTGATCGACACGGCTCAAGTATATGGCGAGAGCGAGGAACGGCTCGGCAAAGCGCTGAAGGACGGCTATCGGGATCGATGTTTCCTCGCAACCAAAGTGTGGCGAGAACAGGACAACGACTACTCACCAGCGGCAATCTACGCCGCCATGGACGACAGTCTGCGCAAACTGGATGTAGACTATGTGGACCTCTATCAGATCCACCACCCCGATCCGTCCTATCCGCTCGATCAGACGATGGAAGCCCTCGACCGGCTTCGAGAACAGGGCAAGACACGATATATTGGCGTCTCTAACTTCTGGGTCGAACATATGGAGGAAGCCCTAAAGACAACTCGCCTCCACACTAACCAGCCGCGCTACAACATGCTCGACCGTCGTATAGAAGCCGAGGTGCTTCCCTTTTGCGAACGTAACGGGATTGGAATCATGGCTCACAGTCCGTTAGCTAAAGGATTGCTAACTGGTCGCTACCGTGTCGGTCATAAGTTCCCGGAGGACGACGAGCGATCGCGCCTGTCACGCTTCCGTGGCGAGCCGTTTGCCCATTACGTCAAGGTTGCCGACCAGCTTAAACAGATAGCGGCGCATAAAAGTCTCTCCCTCATTCAGCTAGCTATTGGGTGGCTCCTGCGGCTGTCGTCGGTGAGTTGTGTACTGGTCGGTGCAAAACGCCCCGATCAGATCCACGAGCATCTCGGCGCGGCAGGAGTCACGTTCAGCGATGACGAACTTGCCCGAATCGAATCGATTCTTCAAGACACCCCCGCAACGCTGTATGATGATTATGGACGGAACTACCTTAGCGACAGTAGAGGATTTATGATTGCTGGCAAAGGGAGGGACGATGGACGAATACAGTAAAATCAAGGCGCAAGTCGAGCGGTGCTTAGAGGAGTTTATGCGAGGGGACCTCACTCAGGCTAGTCTGAATGGCATTCTCGAAGCGATGGACGAAACGCCGCCGCGGCAACAGTTGTTGTTCCTGCGCGTTGAAGGGTGGACGATTCATTCAGGTGTCATCGGCATGTTGATGCTGGACAACGGCGAGATTAACGAAGGCCCATTGAATCCGGAGGACTGGCCGTACAAGACTGTGATTGATGCTATTCAGGATGGCTGGCGTGTAATCAAATTTCCTGAACTCGCCCTCTGGGTCGATGAGACGCGGACCTATGAGGTCGGTGGCGAGTTTGTGCTTGAAAAGTGGAGATGAGTAATGAGAACTACAGATGATATTCGCCCAACGTTGACCGACTCCCAGATTCTCGATTTTTGTAAGAAAGGTTATATGATACTTCCGGCGGTCGTGCCGGATGAGATTAACCGGAGAGTCATCCAATACACCAATGAAATTGCGCAGACTCGGCCGGAGTTCCGAGCGCCGCGGCGCTCCGGCGAGATTGAATTTCACCTTCCACTAATGGAGGAGGACTGGTTCGTCGAGCATGTTCTGCTCAACACGGAAGCAGCAGGCGCTGCACGTTCGCTGCTTGGGAGCGGCTTTACGCTCCCCATCATTATCAGCGACCACCGTGCCGAAACACCGATGCCGAAGCCAGGAGGTTGGCACCGTGACGGCAATTACGTCCTTGAAAAGAAACTGAACTATGTCGAGGTATTCTACCACCCGGAGGACGTACCGATGGAAAACGGCCCCACGGCGATTTTGCCAGGGTCCCATCACCTAGCCTCCGCGCCCGTTGGTCATTACGGCAACCTCAAGGGTGTCGCGTATTTCGCGCCGCCGGAGGCGCCAGCCGGATCTATTCTGATTATGTCGTATAACTTGTGGCACCGTCGAACCCCGTCGACAGCAAAGGGATATCGACATATGTTCCGCTTTAACTATTGGCGGACGACGCCGCCGGTCAGGGATTGGGTCATTGAACCGGAGTTCGATCTGCGAACCGCGGACTATGAGTTCTTCGATCGCCCCACGACGCGGCCGCCGACCCGGGATTGCAACGACGCAGCTGAAATGTTCTTCTGGTTGTGTGGGAAGGGCAACGAGTTCGCGGTAATGGGCGGACAGTGCTGGCCCAGTCCGCATAAAGGTCTTGATGGTGCCGTTCGAGGCTTTCCCGGCGACATCACCGATGAACGCGTGTGGTTCAACCAGAAGCCTGCATGAGGTGAACACAAGCCGTCGACTGGACGAGGCGCACCTTAATTTAAAAGTGAGAGTGCGCCTCTTTGTGCGCTCATTCCAAAAGGAGAAGAAATGCTGGAGCTTTCGGCGAATATCGAATTTCTCTTCCGTGACCGCGATTTCGTGAACCGTATAGATGCCGTGGCAGAGCTCGGTCTGACTGCCCTCGAATTCGGACCTGACCCCGAAGCGACATCGGGTGACCTGGACATGTCGGCTATTGCTGATCGAGTCAGGCGGCACAATCTAGTTGTTGCAAACATCAGTGTCCAGCCCCGCATGCGTTTAATCGACGGTGACCGAAACGATGCCTTAGCCCAAGCCGTACGGCAGTCCTGCCAGTTGGCTCGGCAATTGAGGTGTTCGCTGATGGGCGTGCTGGTCGAAGAGGTGAAGTGGACACCTGGACAGCCGTGGTACGATTACCAGCGCGACGAAAAACAACGCGACCTTCGCCGTCGCCAGCGAGACAATATTGTTCGCGCTGTGAAAACTGTGGCGCCAATTGCGGAGGGAGAGGGGATGACGCTCCTTATGGAGTGCCTGAACACTTTAGTCGACCACGCGGACTATTTCATCGCGTCTTGGCAGGAGGGCGTTTCCATCGTTAGAGAAGTGGACAGCCCGGCTGTCGCGTTGACCTTTGACGCTTATCATCACCAAATCAACGAGGGCAACTTGATAAGCAGCCTGACGCAGGACATTGACGTGGTTCGGCACATCCATATCGCCGATGTGCCAGGTCGGCACGAGCCCGGTACGGGTGAAATCAATTATCTAAACCTGCTCACTGCAGCGAAGCGGGCGGGCTACGAAGGATATCTCGGTCTCGAGTGTGTTCCGACCATGAGTGATGTGAGTGTTGCGCTTGCGCCTATCAGGGAGATTGTCGACCAAGTTAATCGCACTTAATCAGACCACCGGTTGCGGCGGGGAGCGTGGAAAGAGGTGTCAGGAAGGTTTCGGTAATTTCGCAAATGTTCGGCGTGTTGGAAAAAACCTTCGGAAGATTCAAAAACCTTCCGAAGGTCGAGTAACGGCTATTTGGAAGCCTTCATTTTCGCCCATGTGCTCGTGAGTCTGCCAGCAGCATCTACAGAGGTTGTTGACTCCAATCCTGCGAGCGCCTCATAATTCTGTGTGGCTTCCTCTGCGCTGAGCGCGCGGTCATAAAGGCCGACATCATCAATCAAGCCCTCCCAGAACTCAGCAGGGTCTGGATTCGCTCCGATGGCGCCACTCCCCATTGGGGTGTCAATGGGTTCACCTAAATCGTTGTTTGTGACCTCTGCTCCATCCAGATAAATGACGTTGGTACCAGCTCCATCATAAACAGCCGCCACATAGTGCCACTCCCCTAGAGAAACGGTAGGACCATCCGTATCAAGACCCCATTGGGCAATAAAAATCTGCTCGGGGCTCAAACGCCCGGTCGCTACGCCAAAGCCGCGGGCCTTTCCGTCCCAAATTCCGTATGCCGCAATATACTGAGACGTACCGCGGTCAGTAACTTCTCTTTTGAACCAAGCAGACCAAGTCCTGGCGTCATTTCCAGTGGGGAAGCCATCCATGGCAAAAGCCACAGCATCATCGCCGTCAAATTTCATAGCATTAGCACCGATGTAACCGGCGACCATCTCTGGATCGCCTACGATTGTTCCATCGTTAGTTCCAACTTTGTCTGTGATGTCTCCACCCTCGAAAGACCAGTAGCTAACAAGTCCATCTGTGACGACTTGGGCTTCTGCGGTATAAGCAAAAGCAACCACCATTATCACCACAAAAAGGAGCGCTAAGTTTTTAAACATCGATCGTACCTCCTCAAACTGTTTGGACCTCCGACGTTTCGAGCACTTCGGAAGTCTGTAATATTATAGTGGAATGATTGAAAGTTAGCCTAATTTGCCGCGCCAATGGATTTAAACCCTCCCGACAAAATATCGCCAATCAGTAATATTCGTATTCTAACACACAATTCAGTGCCTGCCAAGCGAAAAATCCGCCCTTGTTTAATGAATGACTGCAGTAGTCATTAAGGTTCATTTTATGAAGTGTCATGGTCTTGCTTTCATTTTGCCCCATGTGGTTGATACCTTTCCAGCGGGATTCACCCCAAACTTTATGTCCGAATTGAAGTTCTGAACGACTTCCTCTGCAGTTAGCGCGCGATTATAAAGCCCGACTTCATCAATGAAGCCCTCCATTGATTCTTCGAAATTTGTATTTGCTCCGATTACTCCCTGGTTGTTATTTGGTACGTTTGGCTTCATCGCTAGATCCCGTTCAGCCACCACTTCTCCGTCTAAATACAGCGTATTGTGCAACTTTCCGTCATAGACAGCCGCCACATAGTGCCATTCGTCGAAAGTGTCGATATTGGGACCAAAAGTATCAAAATTTGGGCCCCATTGCGTCATAAAGAGCCGATCAGCCCTATTATGCCCAGTTCCAATTCCAAAACCTTCACCGCCAGGTTCCCTCCAAAAGCCGTATGTAACAATATACTGAGACAAGGGAGCACTGGCTTCTCTTTTAAACCAAACGGACCATGTCGTAGCTGCATTTCCATTCGGGAAACCTACGTTTTCAAAAAATACGGCATCGTCCCCAGAAAACTGCAGGGCTTTTCCGGATACCCCTTCAACAAACTTCGGATTGCCTCTGATTGTCCCATTGTTTGGTCCAACCTCGTCCCGGATTTCTCCACCCTTTTTCTCATCTAAACGCCAGTAGCTCACAAGCCCATCTTCGACGATTTGGGCGCCCGCCGTATAGCAAGCCAAAGCAACTAAACCGGCAACGACAAAAAGTACAGCGAACCTTCTGTTAATCATTAGTCTTACCTCCCGATTTTTCCGTTGAACCGACTATCCTCCAACCCAGAGAATTCTTGGATAGGTTCGACGTTTTTCGCCTAATCCTCGACTCGGATTTGAATGCCAAATATCCCATGCCTTAGACCAAGGCTCTATTATCTCTTCAATATAACACGATCCCCTAAAAAAATCAACGGGAAATTGGATATACCCCTTTTAATTGCCTCAAATCACCTGCTGTGTCAAATCCGCCTTTCATAGCGCGAACCCAACCGACACCTCCGTAAATTCGTGTTTCTTTCACAGAGTCCGAGCGTTCGCCGCGCTTTTTTGAACTTCAGTGTTTTTTTTCTCGACAAAAAATCAGACTTTATAGTAAACTAATTGTGTAGCATCACAATCACCATTCATGTATGAATGACACCGACTTTAGGTTCGTAGTGGAGGTGTTTTATCCTCGACTCCCTCCTTAAAACGGCGATTAATCGCCCGACTACAAACCGTTGTTGTATTGATGTTAGTGCCGTTTAGACTACTCTCGTGTGTCGAACGAAACAGCAATCCTTTGGGTACCTTCAGCTACTTGAGAAAATCTGAGCTCAAACATGTTTGCCCCGATAGGTTCCGAGAGGATAAACCGTCCCAACATGGAGACAACTCACTATGGAGAATACATACGACTGCGCACCAACACTAACGGACTCGCAGGTGCTAGAATTCTGCAGGCGGGGCTTCCTGATGCTGGAGGCCGTCGTTCCCGATGAAATCAACCGGAAGGTGGTTGAATTTTTCGAAGAGCAGCCCAGGGGAGGTAACGCTGCGAGTATAGATGGAGTCGCCGAGAATGTGTTGCTTAATCCGCAAGCAACCGGTGCGGTACGATCCCTCTTAGGCAAAAATTTCACTTATCCTTTTCACCTGGGTGAGGGACCTCGAGCCCAGTGTCCCATGCCCGCAGGTCCATGGCACGTCGATGGCGGTGCGGTGTTCGGACCCAAACTGGATAGTCTCCTAGCCTTCTACTATCCACAGGATACCCCACCGGAACTGGGACCGACCGAGATATTGCCGGGTTCTCATTTCCTCATCGCCGACGGAATCCCTTCCATGGCGCATTACGGCAGCATTCGGGGCGCAGTTTCTACCACTGCCCCGGCAGGTTCTATCTTCTTAACCGCCTACACCGTCTGGCACCGTCGCCCCGCGTCCACGGCAAAGGCTGTCCGCAATCTGTCGAAGTATGGGTATACTCGAACTGTGCCACCGGAGCGCGACTGGATTCGAGAACCGGATTTTGAGCCTATGAGTGCCAAAGGTCTGCCCGCAGGTCCCACCTACCACCGCGAATACCATCGCGCTATCAATGACGCTGCCGAGATGTTCTACTGGTTGTGTGGGAAAGAGGATGAATATCGCTTGTCCGCGCAGCACAATCAGCCTGTTTTCCTTTCCAAATACCACAATGTAAAGATGTCACAATCTGTAAATGAGTAACCGATCGGCGGTTGTCACCCCGCCGGAACCGGCGGACTCAATTCTAGTTTCAATCAGCCCTTCCGATGAAATACCAGAGCTTTTCGACGCTCATGGATAAAATTGTCCGTTTTACCGAGTCGCCGTTCTACACAACCCTGACCCCGCTGATTTCGACGCTTTTACTGTTGGTAATGGGTGTACTCACTGTCGCCAATATTAGCGCTGATGACGACGTTGCAGAGGGACCGCCGGCGGAGATTACCTCCCCGACCGACGGGGCTTTGATGCGCCTGATTCCCGCCGGCGAGTTTGAGATGGGAGACCATTTCGATGATGGTGCTGACGACGACCTACCGGTGCACACGGTCTATCTCGATGATTTCTACATCGATGTCTATGAAGTGACCAACGCTCAATACAAGGCGTTTATGGAGGCGAAGGGACACCGGGCGCCGCCCTTTTGGAGCGATCCGCAATACAACCAACCCAACCAGCCGGTTGTCGGCGTCAATTGGCATGATGCCGTCGCCTACGCCAAATGGGCGGGTAAACAGCTTCCCACCGAAGCCCAATGGGAAAAAGCCGCCAGAGGCGGGTTGGTGGGTAAACGTTATGTGTGGGGCGATTCACCGAACCCTCCCGCAGAAGCAGGAAATTTGGCTGATGAAGCCGCAAAGAGAGCGTTTCCCAGTTGGACAATCTTTGAAGGGTATGATGACGGTTACGCACGTACCGCTCCCGTTGGCAGCTTCTCGCCCAACGGCTACGGCTTATACGATATGGAAGGCAATGTCTGGGAGTGGTGCATGGACGAATACCAAGGAAGCTTCTATACGACCAGCCCAAAGAACAATCCGGTGGCAGGTGGGTTGCTAGACTTTGTGAATGGCAATCTCAGAGGTCTTACATCCGATCGCGTTCTGCGCGGTGCGTCTTGGTTCAATATTCCGAGCGACCTGCCCGTGGGGCTCCGACTCAACTACGATCCATCGGACACGCAGAACTTCCGCGGGTTTCGTTGCACAGGGCTTAATTCCCTTTAACTCCTTAACCCCTTCGCCGCGCAGCATACCATCCTGATACCTCGTAGATTAGCCTCGTGTCCAACCGATGTGGAGGCATAGATGCACACACGACTTGAGAAAGACAGTATGGGCGAAGTGGAAGTCCCCGCGGATCGATACTGGGGCGCACAAACCCAACGGTCCATCCACAATTTTAAGATTGGCGGTGAGCGTTTCCCGCGCGAGATGATCCGGGCGCTCGGAATCGTGAAGTATTCCGCCGCCGAAGTGAACGCCCAATTGGGGGAATTGGAACAAGCTAAAGCGGATGTTATCATCACAGCCGCTCAGGAAGTGATTGGCGGTATCCTTGACAATCATTTTCCCTTGGTCGTCTGGCAGACCGGCAGCGGCACTCAGACGAATATGAACGTGAACGAAGTGATTGCCAACCGGGCGATTGAGATGCTCGGCGGCGTTTTAGGCAGTAACCATCCCATCCATCCAAACGACCATGTTAACCGATCTCAATCAACCAATGACATCTTTCCGACCGCTATCCACGTTGCCATGGTGGAAAGTATTCACCATCACCTTATTCCCGCAGTGACAAGATTGCAGAACGCGCTCGCCAATCAAGCCGAAGCGTTCAAAGACATCGTGAAGATCGGGCGAACACACCTGCAAGATGCAACCCCGCTGACGCTCGGGCAAGAGTTCTCTGGGTACGCATCGCAGCTGACCCATGCACTCCGCACAATACATAGCTGTCTCTCTCATCTTTATGAATTGCCGATTGGAGGAACGGCAGTCGGCACCGGTTTAAATACCCATCCCGAGTACGCGGTAAATGCTGCGGCGGCAATAGCAAGGCTAACCGGCTTCCCGTTTATAACCGCGCCCAACATGTTTGAAGCCCTTGGTGGACGAGATGCTGTTGTCGAAGCGAGCGGCGCGTTCAAAACGCTGGCGTGTTCGCTCAATAAGATTGCAAACGACATCCGGTGGCTGGGGAGCGGCCCGCACTGTGGAATTGGAGAACTTTTCCTACCGACAAATGACCTGCAGAGTTCCATTATGCCGGGAAAGACCAATCCAACGCAGTGTGAAGCAATGACTATGGTTTGCGCGCAGGTTATCGGAAACGATACTACCATCGCCATAGCCGGGGCTTCCGGCAACTTCGAACTCAATGTGTTTATGCCCGTTATCGCTTTTAACGCCTTGCAATCGATTCGTCTTTTGGGGGACGTTTGCAACTCATTTACCCAAAATTGTGTCCTTGGCATTCGTCCAAACTTGCAAAAAATCAATCAATATCTGAACGACTCCTTAATGTTGGTAACCGCACTCTCGCCCAAAATTGGCTATGACAACGCCGCCCTGGTGGCGAAAACTGCGCATACTGAAGGTAAAACGCTGCGACAGGTTGCCCTCGAACTGAACCTCTTGACCGCGGCAGAATTCGATCAAACTGTAGTTCCCAGCAAAATGACTCGCCCAAACGTGAAGGCAGATTAACCCCTCCCACTTTCAGACGAGGGATCCTAACGATTGAGGTAAGTTCAAACAGCAACCTTTCAATGTCGTTTTTATCGGCATGCAAGGGAACAAACCCGCCTTTTCTTGAATATTACCACGAACACTTTCAAATAACAGTTCAAGTATAGAGAGGGTTGCCTCAGTGATGTTTATTAGGTATAATATGCCTACTAATCTGAAGTTTACAAGAAATTTAGGTCTATGAACGTGTCTAAATGTGAACATGACCTATTTGCATCAATAATAGTGAAATCAAGGGTATGAAACGGTACAAGTATTAAACCCATTGCATTGCTGAATCACCTTCTTAACGTCTGCAGAACACGGTAGTTTTGAAAGCTACTTCAAAGTTAAAGTGGGTACTTAGCATTTGCAAGATTTTGTTCATTCAATATCCTCTATTTCTCAACAACTGTGATTGCCAATAATGTAATTCTCGCCCCACACATCGCACCTCACTTCGAGTGCACACCCAGTCTGGAATTGGAGAATAGATAACAACTAGCTTGAGCTGTGGTGCTTGGATTCTGCCAATCCACTACGCGCAGCCGTCGCCTCATTCTGCGAAAAATGTCGGCCCCTGAGAGCAGATAATCCCAACAGGAATTGGGCGAAATGTTTTTGAACAAGACGAATCTTAAACGAGAAAGGAATATCACCGAATGACCGAAGACCTGAGGGCGCTTCTGAAGCAGAAAGCCAATAACTTGCGCATTCACTCAATCATATCCACATCCGAAGCCGAATCCGGCCATCCAACGACGTGTATGTCAGCCGCAGATATCGTTTCTACGCTCTTTTTTCACACCATGCGTTATGATCGTCGTAACCCGCGTAACCCTAATAATGATCGCTTCGTCTTATCAAAAGGTCATGCTGCACCGATTCTCTACGCCGCTTGGGCAGAGGCAGGCATTATTCCCGCCGCGGATCTACTCGCTTTGCGCCGAATTGACAGCGACCTCGAAGGTCACCCCACCCCGCGTCTTGACTGGGTCGATGTGGCAACCGGATCCTTGGGGCAAGGATTGTCAATTGGCGTCGGAATGGCGCTCAACGGGAAATACTTGGATAAATCCGATTATCGCGTCTACGTCCTTATGGGCGATGGCGAATCGGCTGAAGGCGCGGTCTGGGAAGCGGTAGCATTGGCTTCACACTACAAACTCAACAACCTAATTGGTATTGTTGATGTCAACGGCAGAGGACAGAGCCAACGCACGATGTATGGGTTCGACACCGATTCTTATTGCCGCCGTTTTGAGTCGTTCGGTTGGAACGCAATCGCGATCGATGGACACAATCTTGACGAAATTTTATCCGCGCTGGATGAAGCGAAGTCGTCCACAATTCAGCCAACAATGATTGTCGCAAAGACTCTTAAGGGCAAGGGGGTCTCATTTGTTGAGGACAAAGAGGGTTGGCACGGAAAAGCGATTCCCAAGGGCGAACAACTCGATGCAGCGCTGAATGAACTCGGTCCTCTCGGCTCAAATGGCGGGTTTCAGATTGAAACGCCGCCTGCTCATCCAACAACCGTGAAGCAGGAAATACGCGAGATAGCACCGCCCGATTACCAGATTGGCGCAGAGATAGCGTCTCGAAGTGGATACGGCGCAGGGCTTGCAAAATTGGGAGATGTAAACCCGCAGATTGTTGCGCTGGATGCGGATGTAAAAAATTCCACCTACGCCGATCAATTTATGGAGAAACACAGTAATCGGTATTTTGAAATGTTTATCGCAGAACAGAACCTCGTCGGTTCAGGAATTGGGCTGTCAAAGTGTGGAAAGGTACCGTTTGTCTCAAGCTTCGCCGCATTTCTGACCCGATCCGCGGATCAGATTCGTATGTCCGCAATCTCCCAAGCGAATATCAAATACGTCGGCTCCCACTCTGGTATCTCGATTGGCGAAGATGGTCCCTCACAAATGGGCTTAGAGGACTTGGCGATGTTCCGCACGCTTCCAGGTTCGGTTGTTCTCTATCCGAGCGATGCAGTCGCAGCGGAGCGTCTAGTCGTTGAAGCCGCGCGGCATGAGGGCATCGTTTATATCCGCACCTCACGTCCCAAAACGCCCGTAATCTATTCGAACGATGAACGCTTCCCCATCGGAGGCAGCAAGACCCTTCGCAAAGGTCCGAACGATCAAGCTACCGTCGTCGGGGCGGGCATTACGCTCAACGAGACGCTGAAAGCCTACGAGGATCTCAAATCAGAGGGCATCTCCATTCGCGTAATCGATCTCTACTCCGTCAAGCCCGTAGATACGGAGTCGCTCCTTCGGGCAGCCGCTGCCACCAATAACACACTGATTACGGTCGAAGATCACTATCGAGAGGGCGGGCTTGGCGACGCTGTCCTCGACGCAGTCGCTTCTGAAGGAATAAAAGTTCACAAACTCGCCGTTACCAGCCTTCCCCGATCCGGAAAACCTGAAGAACTCATCGAGGTGCACGGCATTAGCGCGGCTTCCATCGCTCGCAAGGTGAAAGAGATTGTTTAATTGAGTGGCATGATACTCGCCAAAATCGAAACCGAGTTTTTTCTTGAAAACTCGGTTTCTGTAAACGGGTGTCCTATAGCCAAGCGGGCGTTGCTTTCAGCACGATCCGAGAGTGTTCACACATGGTTGGATCGGCGTGAGAACGAGGGTTGAATTGCAACAGGAGGGAATTTCTATCATGACAGACGAAGAAAAATTTGTCGTCGATCTTGAAGGCTATCTCGTGATAAAGGACGTTCTATCCGACGATGAAGTGGCTGAAATGAACGCCGCCATCAATCAGGGTAGCCTTGAGGGACCACCGAGTCTCTGGGGAGAGCCATTTAAGAGACTCATTGACCACCCCAAAATCCTCCCGTATCTCATTGAACTCTTGGGTCCTTATGTCCGTCTCGACCACGATTACCCGATGTTTATGAACAGCGGTGAAAGCCGCGGTGAGTTGCACGGCGGCGAGGCTGGCGGTCGCCCCGGCGGTCCCGAAGGCGACCATTGGTACATTTACCGCGACGGTGTCATGCGAAACGGGCTGTGTGTGGTGGCATATAATTTAGCAGATGTGCCCGAAGGTGTAGGTGGGTTCGCCTGCATTCCTGGGAGCCACAAGAGCAACTTCCTGGCGAATATTCCTCCGGAAGTCCGGCGGCTCGAGCGTTCGGCTCACTATGTCGTCCAACCCGCACTCGAACCGGGTGATGTTCTGTTCTTCACCGAAGCTATCATACACGGGACGATGCCGTGGCGGGGAGAACATCAACGCCGATCGTTGCTCTACAAATACAGCCCCGGAAACTCTGCTTGGTCAGGAAGCTTTTATGACATCAACAGATACGGTGAATTGACCGAACAACAGAAACGGATGCTTTTACCGCCGTCAATTGGAAATCGTCCGCGCGTTGTGCAAAATGATTGAGAACAGCTGAAGTGTCCCAATACTGACAACACCTATGTGGGAGGATAAAAGTTGTTCGCTGTGAGAGAGGCGTCCCTGCCTCGATTTCCAGAGCATCACGCTTTCCCTCTGTCCTCATCTTCCTCCTTAGCGTTATGCGCTCGTGTTCTGCATGAACCAATATCAATCGAAAAATCTCGCGTTTTGCGCCCAAATCAGGATGCCCAAAAATCCTCCCCCTTGCGAATGGGAAACGAAAGGGGGTCTGCTCCGCCGCGTAGTGTACGCCTCGCTGCATTCCCGATTAACATCGGCAACTCTGCGGTAGTAATGTAGGTTGGATTGAGCGATGAACGGAGTGAATAACGAGCGCGATAGTATTCCGATGAATTATACAACCTAGGGCGCATGGACGCAGGAGCGGATTCTGTTAGAAAGCCGTTGCACTGTAGCGTAACCGAACAATCAACTGAACGGATAGATCGACTTAGATCTATGAGGAGGTTGTAATGTCAGACTGGTTTGAAATTCAGGAAGAGTTTGAAAGTATGTCTCCCGAGTTGCCAGGACACGAGAGATATAAACGGATAAGACACAAATATCTAAAGCAGCTACATGAACAAACTGGGCGTAGTGTCATTACATATTATTCGGGTGCTATCCAGCATCCGCAATTGTGGGAAGAATGTATGGTAGATGATTCAGATACTTTGGCATTTATGACACTATCAAAGCAATTGAAACATAAAGAAGGGCTTGATTTATTTCTTCACACCTATGGGGGAAATATTGGGGCTGCACAAACCATAATTAGCTGTTTGAGGCAATTATATGGAGCAAACATACGAGTGTTTGTTCCACAAATTGCTATGTCTGCGGGTACATTATTAGCATGTGCTGCGAAGCAAATTATAATGGCAAGCCAATCTAGCTTAGGCCCCGTGGATCCACAAATAGGCAGATACCAAGCACATGGTGTAATTAGAGAATTTAATCAAGCAAAAAATGATGCAGTGACAGAGCCAAAGAGCCGGCATGCGTGGAAACCTATTCTTTCACAATATCAACCAACACTTATAGATATGTGTAAGCAAAATATTGAGTGGTCAAAGGATTTATTGAAACAAACGCTTTCAGAAAGTATGTTCCTAATTGAGGACGATGATGAAGAATACGTGAAATCATTAAAGGCGAAAAAGGTAGATGAGCTAGTGAATATCTTAACGTTATCTGATGAGGCTAGAGCAAGTGTGCATCAACAACGCTTTTCACGTGATGTATGTAAAGACGCCTTCGGAAAAAATTTGAAAGACATTTATCAGTTAGATACTACAATGAACGCAGAAGGTAAGCACGAAGGCAGTAAGCCCACAGTCTATGCGATACATTGGGCAAATATTTGCACTTTAGAATCGAAACGTATTGTAAAGATTATTGAAAACCATGAAGGCAAAAGTTTGGTTAGACCTCCTTATGAGGACAGAATTTTGTAATTACCCCCCCAAACCCTGTACAGTTTAATAAGTTCTTGTAAGTTGGGTTGAGATCAACTGAGCGGATAGCGATGGCGATAGTTTTCTGCTTAACCTACCGATTTACAATACACATTCGAAATATCCAAAAAGCGTTGGGTTCGCTAAATCCAAAAAAACGCCGTCCGACTTAAAATACCAATATCTATAGGAGTTACGCAGTTGAGAGCAAATAGGTTATAATTTGAGCATGAATCCACCGAAATATAATGACATTGACTATATCAATTTCTTGGTTGGCACTCAGAAAAGTTACAGTTGTCTTGAGGCAGAAAAAGTTCAACCCCAAACCGATGACTCACCGGCTCATGATTCGATAACCAGACTTTTGCATCGAGATGAACCCGATACCGGCAAACTGTGGCACGAATCAAAAAGTCAGGTGAAATTGAAATCAGGAATCCTAGTTATAGATGATTCGACCCTAGATAAACCTTATTCCCAAAAGATTGACCTAGTGACAAAACACTGGTCGGGGAAACACCATCGAGTTGTGCATGGCATTAACTTAATCACTTTGCTTTGGACGAATGGCGATAGACATATTCCATGTGATTATCGAATCTATAACAAAGCCAAGGACGGCTTGACGAAAAATGACCATTTCCGTGCCATGCTGGGCGGAAGCGAAGAACCGTGGCTTTGTTCCCGAATGTCTTTGCTTTGATAGTTGGTATGCTAGCCTAGAGAATCTAAAAGCCGTCCGAGATTATGGTTGGAGATGGCTGACTCGTCTAGCTGCCAACCGACGGGTCAGTAAAGATTACTCCGGTAATCGTCCTGTGAGTACAGTGCCGATTGAATCAACGGGTACGATTGTTCATCTTAAGGGTTATGGATTGATTTTGGTATTCAAGGTGGACACTCCAGAAGGTGACATTGAATATTGGGCAACGAACGACTTACAGATGAACGAGTTAACACGTCTCAAATATACGGAATGGTCTTGGGCAATAGAAGAATATCATCGTGGAATTAAGCAATTCGTTGGCGTCGAACGGGCACAAGTGCGGTCGACTCGCACTCAAAGCAATCATATCGGCTTAGCGCTGAGAGCCTTTCTGAGAATTGAACATTACTGTTATCACACCGGCACCAGTTGGTTTGAAGCAAAACTCCCAATTGTCAGAAAGGCTGTCCGTGATTATTTGGCTCAACCCCTTTTTACGCTTCAACCAAGTGCGTAACTCCTATGTGTAATTAAAATTGGTGGCGGCTGAGTGATTCGAAAAGCGTTGGGTTACGCTTCATCACAACAGATTTTAAACCGCGTCAGCTCTCGAAACCCGTTCGCGCTATGTGGCACCTCTTGCCGACACCGCTCAACCCAACCTACAACTCAAGAGCATTGGCCGGCAAGGTCTAATAACGGTGTCCTTGGCCCAACTCGTGAACCAATTTCTGAAGGTCATTATATCGCATTGGGAATTTTAGGCGGCATCACATTATTTGGAATCGGTTACGTTCTTGCGAATTGAAGGTGGATAACGTGTGGATAGGTTTAACTAACAAAAAGGAGAATTCTATGATACGCCAAGCAGGTATTGTAACACTGTCAATAGTATTTGGACTGTTTATGTTCAGTTGCAGCAGTGAAACTGTTCGTGAAGACGTTGTGGTTGTTGAAGAAGATGTTAATGACGTTAATGATATTGAGAATGAAACAGTATCATCCGTGTCTTGGGTTGATACATGGGAATTGGTAAGTGTTTTTAGTCATCGCATACAATCTCGCCAAGGCGGGGCGGTGGTCGATGGTCTCATGGTTGCCAGTGATTTTGACATGTCGTATATCAACGTTCCCGATCCCAATCCGTGGCAACCATTTGATGGCGGCGAAAACAAACGCAAATTCGATACACTACCCCTGAAAGACATCTTAATCGATGGTGAAGACCTCGGACACTACATCATGGATAAGAAAGCCTTCTTCCCCGGAGGCTTTTTGTTTAGAAATACGAGTGAACAACGAGCCGGGGTGAAAACGCTTGATGGGCTGGTGATTACCATCCCTGCGGAAATTAGTACTTATTTTCTTACGTCCCATATTTACTTTCACGCTTCCGGTAAAATGTATGTGAAACTCCTTCGGTTTGTTGTGGAATATCCCTCTGATACTGATATCCCCCTTGCTACCTTGATTCAATCGGACGCGGTGCTCCGGGGCGGTACTTACTCCGCAGATACGTTTCCAGAAGACGGCTCGAAGCCTACCCCGTATACGTTTACCTTTGGTAAATCAACAATAACTGGCACATGGACAAGGCGAGGGAATACGCTTGTACTGTTACGTGATGACAGTCGTGTTAGTGCTGTCTTTGAAAAGGTTGATAACCGTAACGAACTGTGGTAAAATCCACTTATTATGGAGACTTTTATGGATATCGCTCAAGCAAAAGTAAACTCGCAAGCCCGAGAATTATGGCAAGAGGCTATCAAACGTGGTATTAAATTCTCATATGACTATGCTGTCCAACCTGAATTGCGGATTGATTATAGTCGTTTGCTCGTTGATCACGGTAGTTCAGACGATGCGATTCGATATCAAGATGCTGAAGGATTAAAATGCAGCTTTGCAAAACGGATAGAGGAAGAACATGACAACATTCTTGTATTGGTTATGCAAGACCAAATCCTCAACGCAGCCATTGATTTAATTCCACATAGCCGTGATAGCTATAGTCCCCATAGGGATGCAATAAAACGTCTGCATGAACGCGCAGAAACTTTTGTCAAGCCAAGATCTGGATTCTAAGCAAACATCCCCGAATAAACAGGTCAAACAGGTCTTCCACGTCCCGATTATTGTACTTCCAGCACGATTCGGCGATGTATAGGTGTGCGTACTTCTTGGAGTAGCTCTTGCAGGTCGGGTTGAGCAGTATCGGCAAGGGGGCAACATAGCGCGAATTGGTTTCGAGGGCTGACGCGGTTTAAAATCTGTTGTGATGAAGTGTACCCCAACGATCAAGCGAGTGAATAGCGAGCGCGACAGTCTTGTTGTCAGTGAAACCTGTCGCCATCGCCAATTGTTCCGTTGATCGTTTGGTTCGCTAAATCTAAAAAACGCCAATCAATTTCAAATACCAAAATCCATTCTACATGTTTCGCGCATTTCATTTACTCCGCTTACCCCAACCTACAAAAACTGGAGTGCAAGACATTGCTACCCAAGTACCTTAATGGTGCTAGAAGGGTTGCGCTCCAGCGGAGCGGTATGTGAACATACACGATAAAACAAACATCTGTAGGGGCACCACTCGTGGGCGCCCGCCCTGCTAACTGAGGAAGAAAATGCAAGAGAAAACATCCTAGTTTGCGCTCGCACTATATTTTGTTCCCCTCCTTTGGTATAATATAGAAGTTTGGAGGTCGGCTATGAATATGTTGTATTATGGAGATAACCTTGAAATCCTACGAGACCATATCGCCGATGAAAGTGTAGACTTAATCTACATCGATCCACCCTTTAACTCGAATCAGGCATATAATGTGATTTTCAGCGAGACGGACGGCACGGCATCGCAAGCGCAGATACAAGCCTTTGATGATACGTGGCATTGGGGTGAAATTACGGAGCAGGCGTATCATAATCTGGTTGAGACAGGTCCATCTTCTGTGGTGGAGACTGTCAAGAGTTTTCGCGGTTTTCTTGGTGAAAACAATCTGATGGCGTACCTCGTGATGATGACGGGGCGGTTGATTGAACTTCATCGCGTTCTGAAACTTACGGGTAGTTTTTATCTCCACTGCGACCCCACGGCATCGCACTATCTGAAGATTGTATTAGATCAAATCTTCGGCGTTGAGAACTTTCGGAATGAGATAGTGTGGCAGCGAACAGAGAGTCATAACACAGCCGATCGATACGGCAATATAGCAGATATTCTTTTATACTATACAAAGTCGGGCTTAGCTAAATGGAATCGCTCGTATCATAGCTATTCTGGCGGAACTCAGCTATACAGTGAACAACAACTAAAGCGATTCCGCTACGTTGCTGAGGACGGGCGCCGCTACAGACTTGATGATTTGACAGCGCCAAGACCCAACAGTGATTCTGGGAAATTTGAATGGCGCGGGACTATGCCGAGCGGATCGCGCGGGTGGGGTTACAGATTTGAGCAATTGGAAAATTGGTGGACGGAGGGCAGGATACATACGAAAAAAGATGGAACGCCACGAATGGATGGATTGAAAGTCTACCTTGATGAATCAGAAGGGAAGCCGCTTCAGAATATTTGGACCGATATTCCAAGAATTCCAAACACGTCAAATGAACGATTGGGATTTCCAACTCAGAAACCCGTTGCATTACTAGAACGAATTATCCAGGTGAGTAGCAACGAAGGGAATCTTGTGCTTGATGCATTTTGCGGTTGTGGTACAACCGTAACCGCAGCTCAAAAACTCAAGCGAAGATGGATAGGCATAGACATCACATACCTTGCGATTTCCTTGATAGAATATCGATTACGGGATAGCTTTGTGGCGACGCGAATTATAACGTGATAGGTGACCCTGTTGATACAACGTCTGCGCGAGATTTAGCGGACCGAGACCGCTATCAATTCCAGTGGTGGGCGTTGAGTCTAATCCGGGCGAGACCACATCGGGAGAAAAAGAAGGGAGCGGACCAAGGTGTGGACGGGGTAATCTATTATCAAGACGTTGATCCGGATAACACAAAAAAGACGTTAACTCGGAAGATTGTCATTCAAGTCAAAAGTGGGAAGGTCTCCGTCAGGGACATACGGGAACTGAAGTCGGTTGTCGAGAACCAAGGGGCTGTGATTGGCATCTTTATCACTCTAAACACGCCAACCCAGCCGATGCTCAAAGAAGCGACGGCAGCGGGGCGATTTCAATGGCTTCACGTCAAGGACACAACGTATCCTAAGATTCAGATTCGCACGATTCAAGAATTACTAAATGGCAGGGGTATCGAGTATCCGCGGACGCCAACTGATGTCACGTTTCGCAAGGCGAAGCGAACGAACCCAAAAGCCGATCAGTTGGAGCTTTAACCGAAATTTTGGATTCCCCGTGCATCACACCGTCTTAAACGGAGGCTGTGAAACTCAACACTCGTTCCAAACTACTTTTTAACTACACCTTATAAACAGAGAAGAATATGAGGCTATCAACTTTAAAAAAGGAAGAGTGCGAGAATATTACCGTTGCGGAACTGTCAAGGTTCATTTTTCGTTGGTTCAAGGAATTAAAAAATGCCGATCCTCGCGAGAAAATGGCGGTAACGGACGATGGGGGTTATCATTTGTCGAGTGTGCTGAAAAAAAAATGTCCCGAGATTGTAATTGAGTTCAATGGGAAGGTAATCAACGAGCGCTTTTTTCTGAAATTTTACGAAGCGATATCACGTCTCACGCAGCGAGGATTGTTGATGTATGTGGATACGTTAACGACTAGAAGAACAAATGGTCTTCATGGTCTTAGGGTACGCCTCACCTCAATCGGTGAAAAGTCGGACTTTCATGATGGGATACTGATTCTTATTGATGATGCTCAGGAGATTGTCAACGCAGTCAAAGAAAAAGTCCCGAATCTCGACCAGAATGTTGAGAGGTACTACTTGGAAAGCCTACGAGCTTGTCAAGGGGGTCACTATATTTCATCGGTAATGTCTCTAGGGGCAGCGTCGGAGAGAGCGATACATTGTCTAGCTGTCGCGGTGGTTAAGCATGATGAAAGTCTTAAGAACGTCATTGAAAAGAATAAGGGACAAATATCATCATTAACGAGATGTCTTGGAGACAATGTAAACCAAATTTTCAAATCAATAGCAGAGCCGTCATTTCGGAGTGAACTCAGGGATAAGTTGAAAGGAGTTGCTCGGATTTATCGTCTCAACCGAAATGAGGCTAGTCATCCCGACGATGGACTGCAAGACTGGCGAAGAGACGAACTGGAATGTTACCTGAACCAATTTCGTCGGTATGTTTACACGGTTTTTAAGGCGATAGATATTCTCGAATACGCGGTAAAACGGAAACATACCGAATAAACTATAATTTATTACCCCAAATATCGATTTTAGATTGACAACGGCAAATGGCGCCTGAAGGTAGAACGTCTTCCGAAGGCATCGCAACCACGGCTTGCTCTAACTATCCTAAAAGCCGATATTGCAAATATGTCTGGCGATACTCGGAAAGCGGCACAACTCATGAAACAATTCGAGCGCGAGTTTTATGCCGAAGTCGATAAAATTATGGATGAAACTAAAACCCGGAAGTCTAAACCTAAGCCTAAAGTAGACACATCATATCTATTTGCAGGCTTACTAGACGACTAATTTACCAACTAACCCTAACCGCGCACGGTCCTTCCGGGCGCACAACTTCCTTATGGTGATTGAAATGCAAAATGAAACCGATACGAAAAATATCCGCGAGATAATAGGCGAACTTAATGCACATGAAGAGCTAACAACTAAGGCACTTATTGAAGTGCTTTTGCTAACTAATGTGAGAATTGATGCCATGGTAGAATTGCTTGAGATTGTTAAGGCGGATATTGAAGCTATAAAGAAGCAACTCTAAACCTCTGGCACACAACACTTCAATAGGAGATTACGATGTCGAGTTATGAAATGTTAGGCGAAGGTCATCAAGCTCTTAAGAGTTTGGTCATCATTGATGACAATGAACAACCAATAGCAACTATTAGTAGTGAAAACGGAGCTTTAACGATTGACTTGCTAGGTACTCGAAAAGTGTCCCTTAGCCAAGATGCTATCACAGTTTACGATGGTCAAGGCAATGAAAGGTCTATTCCTTTTCGCTAAAATCCATTTTACGATAAGTTAGCCTGGGTTGTTTCTTAATATATCTTATTGGGATGCAACCCATTACTACCAAAACTATTGGCAACAGCACCACATCAAGAATTTCAAGTAACATATTTTCACCTCTAGCGGGAGGTAATGACTATTTGTGAATTATCTACGAATCTTAATGAGTATGTTTCAGGTTTAAGTGGAGTCAAAATGACTTCGACCACTAAGCAGAAAGGATTGTTCAAATTTAAGTCCTCGGATATGAATAGGCATTTTATAAGAATCCAATCGCAACAAACGTTGATAAATGTAAAATTGGCTATTCCGCTTAATCAATTAAACGATCCTGCAGGCCTTTGTAAGAAAGCACCAGAAAGTGGTAGTTGGGGATCCCAATGTGCTATACGTACACCTGAAGAACTGGATGACCTTAAGCCGATTATATTACAAGCATATCAATATACAAAACGGCAATCAAACTAAATCACCCGCGCCCGGTCCTTCCGGGCGCATACTTCTTTTCAAGAAAGGTCAATATGTTTATCCAAGTGAAAGACTTCGGAACCTTAATTAACATTGAAGAATTGATTTTCATAACTGTTCAACCGTTAGAAGAAGACAAAGAAAGAATGACATTAGAATTATATTTAAAAACTAGAGACGAGCCAATACGGTGGAAAATGGATAATAAATTCGCTTTGGCACAACTGGATGACATTGCCAACGCAATTCCAGATGAGTATAAACTCACTATAAATCCAGACGCGTGACCTTCAATAGGAGATTTGCCAATGAAACCCGAAAACTATGAAACAAAATTATTGGAACACCTTGAATCTATAGACACCTCTTTGGTAACACTATGTCAAGTACTGTCCGATCTTGTTACGATAATAAAAAGGCTTGAAACGGATTCAAAGGTTGATTCCCATAGTCAATAAGTGCTTCGGCTTCGCTCTTGGCACGAATTAACAACGTCTGACATATAGAATCGTCTGGTGGTGTTTCGTTAAACGGATTTTCTAGTTTTTGTAGGTTGGGTTGAGCGATGATGTTGAAACAGGTGGATTATGACGAATCGGTTTGTTGGTTAATTGAGTTCGAGAATTGTTGGATGAAGCGAAACCCAACGCTTTTCCTGTGTGTAATTTTGAAAGTGACGAGAGTTCATCGCAGGATAGCTGGAGCCATCAAGCGGGAGAGCCACGGCTGCTTTCCCATAGATATCTATCCCACCCCCAAATCCCCGCTTTTACTACCGAAGTAATACGTGTTGCAAAATAGAAACAGCAGTAAATTAGCGAATCTCTGCATATAGGTCACTCCATTCGCTTTAACGAAAAATAACGAAATGATAAAAATTACTTGACAACCGGTGATGCCGTAGCGTATAATAGGTTCATTAACCTTTGGAGTTCGTTAAAGGCTATTCTCCAAACCCAAAGAGGTGTCCTGCATAATTATCGCTACAACTGAATAACTAGCGCGCAAGCGCGAAAGACAAACCCATAGGAGGCAGTCTTGAAACTAAAAACTGTCGCTTTTGGGTTTTTTTTTGCGCACTGTCTCCATAACCGAGACTTCAAAGCCTCAAATGTACACACGCTGAAAATGGATTAAGAATGGATTACTGTCCAAATCTAATCGCCCGGAACCGCTCCACAACTGAGTTAAAATTTCTCGCATTTTATTTCTAATCCATTTCCACAAATTTTAGCATCGCGCGAACCCGCTCCACTACGAGATCGCGGCACGGAAAAAAGGAAGATCGGACAGCCAAAAATGGATTAGAACAGATTGAAGCTAAATCTTAAAGCAATGAGGTGATAATAATGAACACACAGATCCAAAACGAATTCAAAAAACCGATGAGACGTCAAAATTGGGCGACCAAACTCAAAGATGACGCCCTCAAAACTGAAGTCGCATGCGACATCGTCGTTGACGGCGTGGCTAAAGTCGTCAGTTCGTTGTATGAACGGTTCCCCAAGTGCCAACGTCACGACAGCGACCCAAAATCCGATAGAGCCGCCGACGAGACCGACATTCGCAACGCAATCCGTAGTTGCAACCCCCGCAACCGTCGCTTCCACGGAGAAAAATTCGGCGAAGTCGTCCGTGAAGAATTCTTCAAAATGCTGGATGTCGCGCTTGTCCGTTCAATGCCGGAAATCGTTAAAACCATCAATTGGTTCCAAGAAACCAACCAACTCGCAAGCCAGATAAACGGCACCGAACAATTAAACCTGCTGCACCGCGCACGAATACACAAGCTATTTCTTGAATTCTATGCCAAGCATCTCAACATCTTCACAGACATTCCTCATCAGCCCTATTCGGAAGAAGAATAAAGCGCCGGTCCGACCGAACAGAAGCCTGATTCGGGAATTTCGGCAGATGACGATCGAGGAAGCGCGGTCGCGCGCGAACAACCGCGAGTGCCGAGCCCACGCCGCATTCGTCTATCCCGAATTCTTTGTGGAATTTTACCTCCACAACCCGGAAACCATGTCGCCGTTGCAGCCGCACCATGTCAAACTGCTCAACCTCATCCCTTATGACACAACAGGTGTGAAAGTTAACGTCCAAGCCCCGCGCGGCTCCGCAAAGACTACATGCTGCGCCCTCTGGTACCCGCTCTGGCGAATCTGCTTCAAAGCCTTCCAACTCGCTGAAGGCGTCCCGGACGAAAAATTTATCCTCATCATCAGCCGCAACGAACTCATGGCAAAGAAGATTCTGCGCGGCATCAAACGCCTTATGGATAAACCCAAAATTGCCCGTGACTTCGGAGTCCTCCGAGGTCCAGTCTGGAAAACGGTTGAATGCGAGACCGCAAACGGCGTAACACTCTTGCCGCTCGGACGCAACCAATCCCCGCGCGGCGCGCTCGTTGACGAAAAACGCCCGTCACTCGTCCTCGTCGATGACCTCGAAGACCCGAAACGCTGCCTGAACCCCGACCTGCGTGCAGAAGATTGGGATTGGTTCTTTTCAGATGTCATGTTCACTTCCGACATCGGCGGAAACCTTAACTGTATCTACTCCGATACCGTCAAACACCCGGACAGCTTGTCCATGCGGCTAACGAAGACCGCCGGCTGGAAGACCGTCCACTTCAAAGCCATACCCGACCCCGAAGACCTGTACCACCCGACGCACGAATATCTCTGGAAAGAATGGGAGGGAATTTATGGAGATTTGACATTAGATGACGAAGAACGGAAAGCGAAGTCGGACCAATTCTATAACGCCAACGCGGAGGCGATGAACAGCGGCGTCGTTGCCCTCTGGCAGGAGAAGCTGTCCTATCTCATAGTCCGAAAGGAGATTGTTGAGCGCGGATACCACCTGTGCATGAGAGAACTTCAGAACATCGCACGCGACCCCAGCATGGCACTCTTCGATATGGAAAACGCCGTCACATTCCGAGTTGAAGACAACGGACTCAGGCGTTCGGACGGACGGCTCGTCTTTTGGCATGAAATCGGCGGATTCACCACCTATCTCGACTCGATGGGTGGGAAGGATAGTCGCCAAAACGCTTTCGCCTGCGCAGTCGTTGTTGCTTGGGAGCCTCTTCAGGGTGGATATAAACTGAATGCCGACTCCCTCGCAGGTGTCAGCGGATACATCTTGCTCTGCTGGATGGACCGCGTCCCGCTCACAGAACAGATGAAGAATGCCATCCTTCTCCACCAACGCGCGCTATCAATGCTAGCAAATCTAAACCCAGAATCCAACTTCGTTTGCGAACAACGGCCCGACCCGGATGGTACGATTCTCACTTCTAGTAACCTTGCATTTCACAAAGCCGCGCAAGATTTGATGTTCAACCAAAGAATCTATTACCATCCACAGAACCAAAACAAAGAAGCGCGAATCGAAACCCTTCAACCCGCAATCGCTAGCGGTTGGCTGGCGTTCAATGCCCAGGGCTTGCCTGCGGAGTTCTGGACGCAGTTCCGACAGTTCCCGACCGCAGAGCATAACGACGCCCCCGACGCCGTTCAAGGTGCATGCCGCGCACGAATCCACACCACCGCACGCCAACGTGAATATGAAGAGCGGCGGCGCGAAAACCGTAGGAATATCGTTCACATATAACTCAACGGCTTGAGCTCCGACGTTCTCCCCCGTTTTGACTTCACCCTTGACTTCTGTTTCGACATTATGACATAATCTTAAACCAATCCGAAATAAAACTTAGTTTTCGTAGGTCGGGTTGCGCAATCAACCGACTACACACTCTTTTTGTGTTGACATTTATGTGGAGGGCGTTTATGCTGAAGTACATTCATACGCTGGAAGATTTGAAGAACAGTTTTACGGGATGGGGCGACGAAACAGTTCCCGGAATACCTCGTGAAGAAGCAGGATACTCGGTCGTCATTACCTGCCCCGAGGGCGAATTGTACGAAAAACAAGACTCCAATCCGTTTCCCACGAAACGCCTAATCGTTGGCATTCACACATGGCCCCCAGGGAAAGCGCACGGGAGCCACCACCATCCAAGCTGGGAACAGTGCTATTTCATCTTTGCGGGGCAAGCGGAAATCACTGTCGGCGATGAAAAACAGATTGTCGGACCAGGAGGCTCAGCGTATATGCCGGCAAAGGTAGAACACGACGTTGTTGCAGTCGGCGACGACACGATGGTCGCCGCAGTGATTAGTTGCGTGTTGGACGAAGACGAACTCGACTAGTACACTGAGAAACAAGTTTAGAACGATTCTATTACTCCTCTGTAGAATCAACTGAGCGAATAGATCAAGCGACTGGATAAGGAGTGCGATAGCGATTTTAGGCGATAGTCATTGTAGTTCTTCATAGAGATCTTAGGCAATAGTCTTCTAAAGCTATAGCGCTCCCTATGCGGTTGCTTGTCCCGACCAGCGGGTCTAGGAAGCCCCGCCTACAGAAATTGTAATTATTTACCTGACGCTGTCTTATAACACGGGGTGGACCATAGTACCATTCCCTATGTCATCCAAAGGAGATAATTGCGTGGAATCTACGCTTCGGATTCAAGCAGATACGCTTCGAGATTATTGCGCACGCCTCTTTGAGGCGGTTGGGACACCGCACGAGGTCGCTGAAGTGGTAGCCCAAATCCTTGTTGACTCTGACCTCAAGGGACATACCTCGCACGGTGTGTCGCAAATCCCAACTTATACAGAGCCGGCTCGAGCGGGCTACATAGATGCAATAGAAAATGAAAGGCTAATCCCTGACGGGATGCCCGAGCTAGTCCGAGAAACGCCCAGCACCGCGCTGGTCGACGGTCATGTAGGTTGGGGGCACTATGCTGGACGATGGTGCATGGACCTCGCGATGCACAAAGCACGCGCCACCGGGATAGGCGCCGTAAGCCTCACACGCACGCATCATATCGGCAGACTCGGGGAGTTCGTTGAACAAGCTGCCGCGGACGGATTCATCGGCATGGTAACGTCGGGCTGGGGCGGAGAACGTCGAGGCGGTGCCGTGCCGTTCGGTGGTGCTGATGGAACGTTGTCGACTAATCCCATAGCGCTCGGCGTGCCGTCCGCGGATGGCAGACACTTTATTTCCGATTTCGCAACAACTATGCTCTCCGGTGCAAAGATTCACATCGCCCGTGTAAAAGGAGCAGAGCTTCCCCCAGGCTGCATTATTGACAAGCACGGACAGCCAAGCGTCGACCCCGGCGACCTCTTTGACGGCGGAAATATGCTAGTCTTCGGCGGATATAAGGGTTATGCTATCTCCCTACTGACCTGTCTGATTGGCGGGCTTGCCGCCGTTAGCCCCGAATCGGAACGTATGGGCGGCACCTACTTTCAAGCAATCGACATCAGCGTTTTCCAACCGCTCGACGCTTATCAACAAGCTGTCAACGTTTTCCTGGATGGGATTCGATCTGTCCCGCCAGCGCCCGGTTTCTCCGAAGTGCTCGTTCCCGGTGACCTGGAACGGCAAGCTGAAGAAAAACACTCACGTGAGGGTATCGAACTGCCCGAAATAGTGTGGAAGTTAGTCTTGGAGCACGGAAAAAAGTACGGCGTACACGAAAACGAATCAACTGACTAACCCACAAACCTTCTTAAAGAGTAGACACATGCAAATCGCGCTTGACCCCTGGATGATACGAGACCGTTCGCTGACTGAAGTTTGCAGATTTGCCGCCGAAACTGGACACCAGTGGATCGAACTGTCGCCGCGTGACGATTTCTTGCCCCTGTTCGTAGCGCCCAGAGCAAATCGCGAAAACATTGCCGAGTTTAAGCGAGCGTTGCGCAACTGCAACGTCGGATTGGCATCCATGTGGACAGTTTACCGATGGTCTGAACCGAATAACCCTGAAGCACGCGCAGCGGCTGTAAACTACTGGGATAAAGCGATCCAGGTGGCGATTGAGCTCGGATGTACACACTTAAATTCGGAGTTCAGTGGGAACCCGGACGCACCGGAGGCCTGTGACGCCGCATTCTGGCGTTCCATGGAGGAGATCGTCCCCATCCTTGAACGGGAACACATCACCATGGCGATTGAACCGCATCCAGGCGACTTTGTTGAAGATGGTAACAGTGCAGTAGACATTATCCGTGCGATTGGGTCGCCATATATCAGATACCTGTACTGTGCCCCCCACACCTATCACATGGGCGGTAATATGACCGAGATGATTCGCTACGCAGCCCCGGTTCTGGATCACGTCCATGTCGCCGACACACTCGATCACCGGATTCCGGTTCGGTATATCGTCAATCCGCTTGGTTCCTCAGTCCGTATTCATCAACATCTCAATATCGGGGAGGGAGAGATTGATTGGGATACGTTCTTCCGTACACTTCAGGAGGTCGGGTTTGATGGAGTTATGACCAATTCGGTATTTGCATGGCCCGATAAAGCCGAGGAAGCTGCGACGTTCATGGCAAATACCATAAACCAGTATCTTGAAAGGTTCGACTTTGGAAACCGATAATCAAGAATGAAAGTTGTTTCGTGTGCACGGTAAGCTTTAGCCAAAAGGAAAACGGATTCAACGGCATTGTCAGGAGCAGTTCATGATGCGTGTTGAGAACAATAACCGCTGTTTCGCTTGTGGTAAAGAGAACCCATTTGGTCTGAAAGTTCATCCTGATATCGCGCCAGACGGAACACAGGTCAGGATTGAATGTACCCCGCCAGACCACTTCCAAGGATGGGCAAACATCGTACACGGCGGTATCTTGAGCACCTTGTTGGATGAGGCGATAACATACGTGGGCATCGCCAGTTTTGATAGTCCCGCGGTAACTGCTCAACTCGATATTCGATTCAAAAGTCCCGCGCCCGCCGGACAGAAACTTATTGTGACCGCCAATCGGCTGAAAATCGCAAAGCGGCTCATTGAGGTAGTGGCGGAGATTAAGCTGCAAGATGGAACACAGGTCGCTGAAGGAACCGGAAAAGTCATGAAGGTCGCTGGGGTATTCTAGATATAGTTCGCTCCGCTCTCTAGCTTGAGCCATGTAGGTAAACTGTTACGAAGGAGTATTATATGCGATTCCCGAATCGCATTAGAGCCAAATGAGTCGCCGATATCTCATCCATTTTGATTCTGCGAAGCTCCCGAGAATCGACACCGATATTTTGGTTGTTGGAAGTGGCAGCGCTGGATTAAGGGCAGCCATTGAAGCCAATCGTCATGGGGATGTCGTGTTGATCACAAAAGGCGCGCTTCAAGAGAGTAGTTCGCGCTATGCGCAAGGTGGCATCGCCGTTGTCATGAGTGCGGATGACGAAATCGGTTTCCATGTCGAAGATACCCTCAACGCAGGAGCTGGACTCTGCAACGAAACTGCTGTACAGATCATGGTTGAAGAGGGAATTGAACGGGTCTCGGAACTAATTCAATGGGGCGCAAATTTCGATAAAGAGGGTGAAGCCCTCGGTTTCACCCAGGAAGCGGCGCATCAACGCCGGCGTATAGTTCACCGAGGCGACGCCACTGGCGCAGAAACCACGCACGTTTTAGTTACGCATCTCATGAAGCAAAAGCGGATACAAGTTATCGAGCACGCCTTCGCGGTCGACTTTATGACGCAGGACAACACATGCTACGGGGTAGTCGCCCTCATCAATAACACCCTCCATTGCATCTTTGCCAAAGCCACAATCCTTGCAGCAGGTGGGCTTGGGCGTATCTATAAATGTACGTCGAACCCAGAAGTTGCAACGGGCGACGGCTTCGCTCTCGCGTGGAGGGCGGGCTGTGAAATGATGGATATGGAGTTTGTCCAATTTCATCCAACGACCCTGTTCCTAATGGGTGCACCCCATTTCTTAATCTCTGAAGCCTTGCGGGGTGAGGGCGGAACCTTAATCAGCGGGCGTGGAGAACGGTTTATGGGAAAATATCACGAACTGGAAGAGCTCGCACCGCGAGATGTGGTGAGCCGCGCCATCCTAAGTGAAATGGAATTGACGGGTTTGCCCTGTGTCTATTTGGATATCACACATCTATCCCCGAATTTCATACAGAACCGCTTCCCGACAATCTATCAAACGTGTAGTCAGTACGGAATCGAAATTTCAACAGATTTAATCCCTGTTCGACCTGGAGCGCATTTTATGATGGGCGGTGTCCGAACCAATATGAATACCGAGACCGTTATTCGCGGACTTTCCGCCTGTGGAGAAGTTGCCTGCACAGGCGTCCATGGCGCGAATCGACTCGCGAGTAATTCATTGCTTGAGTGTATCGTTTTCGGCACTCGTGCGGGGACAGCCGCGGCTGAATATGTGGGGACACTCGGAACAAAAGTGTATGCGAATGTTCGGATTCGGTCAGATGACGAATCAGAATCTAGCGACGATGAATTCAATGGCGTAGCCGCTCCGACTGGTGAGGTCAACTCAGCCCAAGATATTGTCCGTGAGCTGATGTGGAAACACACCGGCATCCTCAGGAATGGGGAGGACCTAAAGATAGTTGCCGATGCGTTGGCAACATTGGATCAGTCAATATTGGGAAATCAAGTTAAAGCGCTCGAACTTCAGAATATGCTTGAGGTCGCGAGGTTGATAACTCGTATAGCAATTGTACGCACCGAAAGCCGGGGAGGACACTATCGGGAGGACTTCTCCGAAAGAGATGACACGCATTGGCGAAAACACCTCGTCGTTCGTCGAAATGAGCAAACGTTGAGATTTGAGCCGGTGTAGGTGATAAGAAACCCTACACATTACAAAGTCGCGGGGATAAAGACAAATTCTTTACAGAAAGGACACCTTTTTTCGCCGTTACAGAAATGATTTGGGAGATTTAAATGTCAGAGATAACAACTCAGGATGCAATTCAGAATTACAAAGGGGTGCTTCAACAACTCTGTCATGAGAGGAACCTTGGAGAACCGTTGTATGAGTCTATTCAGCAAGGAAAACCGGATTCGCCTAGCTGGATGGTTACCGTTGAGTATGGACAATCCAGTTATACAACGCCTGCCCCGATTCGCGGCTCAAAGCGGCTTGCGGAACAGATGGCAGCCGAACAGGTTCTTGAAACGATCGAGTCTCGCCAAGAAGCATTTTTAGCGGGTAATCCCCTTAACGGTGAGCCAGAGGCAGTGCAGTCAGTCGAAGCCGTTGCCGAAGTTGAACTGCCAACAAGTGAAACGCCTTCGACGGAAACGCTTAATGTGCCAATCGAACTGGTTGCAAGCGCACTCGGTATTGCGAATCATCGGTTGGTAACGTTACGCAGTGGAACCCGATATCGTGAGACGGCTGAGTCCGAGAACGCTAGTCAAATGTTTGCACAAAACCTAGCCGATTTAACCATGAGAATCGTGCGTGAGGTTTTTACTGCTGCAGAGAGGTCAAATATTAAATTTGGCGAGAATGCTGGAAAAAACTGAGTAACACTCAGGAAAAGTCGAGCGATTGCTTTAACGAACACCCAATATCTAATTTGAATTCAAGGTAGAATACTTGAAACATTCAAACAAAAGTGTTGCAATAATCTTTGACATACAATTATCTAGATGCTATAATTATGCGTTATCACTAAAATGATAATGAGTCTCAATATCATATCCCTGGCAATTCATGAAGAAAATTCTTCTTGTGCGGGCGGAAGGCAATCAGATGGTACGGGTTCGAATATAATGGAGGTTGATTTATACACTGTCCTTCGTGCAATCAGACGGTTCAGACTGTTCTGAATCAGGGGCGTCAAGCACCCCCCGGGCAAAAGTGGTACTACTGTCACCTCTAGCTTAGCGCCTCGCTAACCTTTGGTGTCATAAGGGTACATGGTTACGCTTCTTCGGTGCCAATTTGTTGCGCAAGGTAGTTTTGGATTCCCATCTGGTTAATCTGGTCTAACTGGGCTTCAATCCAGTCGACGTGGTCTTCCTCATCTCTGAGAATCTCTTCCAGAAGTTCTCGCGAACCGGCGTCTTTGTGCGTAATTGCGAGCTCGATGAACACATTCAGCCGCTCAACAGCTTCTTTTTCAAGGTCAAGATCGTTTTCCATCATCTCCTCGACGGTCGTGCCAATCCTAATCTCAAAATAACGCTTCATGTTGGGCATGGCGTTGAGATACAGAACCCGCGCGATCAGTTTTTCCGCATGCTTCATCTCACCAATCGCATGCTCACGTATCGTTTGATGGAGATGATTGTATTGCCAATTTTCACAAATTTCGGAATGGGCGAAATACTGATTGATTGCAGTGAGTTCGGATGTCAAAACTTCGTTGAGAACATCGATGATTTCGGGATGACCGTCCATTGTTTTCTCCTTTACACTTGGATGAGTTAGCCTTTATCAGAACCCTTCAAATTTAGGTGCACACATAATAGTATAGTTGAGCGTGGTTCGAGATGTCAAGCGGGGAAACTAGAAAATCCTTGGCGCATCGAATCCAACAATACATTGATTTGGAGATTACAATGTTCAGATATTCCGCTGGTGTTCTGAGTTTACTCCTAAGCGCGGCAATATTCGGAACAACAGATGCCAAGGAATTGGTGATTTATTCTGGAAGAAGTAAAAGTCTAGTTGAGCCAATCATCAAACAGTTTGAGAAGGAGACCGGCACCGAAGTCAAAGTACGGTACGGCGACACTGCGCAGTTGGCGGTTGCTTTACTGGAAGAGGGCGCAAAAAGCCCGTCAGATCTGTACTGGGCGCAGGACGCCGGTGCACTCGGAGCGTTGAGCAAGCAAAAACTCTTTAGCCGATTGCCCGACTCGATTTTATCTGAGGCGCCGGAGCGTTTTCGAAACGTAAACGGAACTTGGGTCGCCACCAGCGGTCGTGCGCGCGTACTTGCCTACTCACCTGAGCGTGTCAACCCGGAAGCGTTACCCAATAGTATCTTCGATCTCACTCAGCCCATGTGGAAGGGACGAATCGGTTGGGCGCCACAGAACGCATCATTCCAAGCTTTCGTAACCGGAATGCGAGTTCTAGAAGGCGAGGAGAAAACCGAGGGCTGGCTGCGAGGTATGAAGGCAAACAAATCTAAAAGCTATGCAAAAAACACCCCGATCATCCAGGCGATTGCCGCCGGTGAAATTGATATGGGATTGCCAAACCACTACTATCTCCTGCGCTTCAAAAAGAGCAATGCGAAGTTCCCTGTCGAGCAGACCTTCTTCAAAGCCGGCGACCTAGGAAATCTGGTCAACGTAGCTGGCATAGCTCTCCTGAAGAGTAGCAGGCGGTCTGAAGACGCGTTGGCGTTCATCAAATTTTTGCTATCCACCAAAGCCCAGCAGTTCTTTACCAGCGAGGTCTTCGAGTACCCAGTCACGGATAAGGTGATTCCAAACGCAAAACTGTTATCGCTGGATGACCTTCAAAAGCAGATGCCAGCTCTTAACCTAGAGGATTTAGACGATCTGGATGGCACGCTGAAACTACTGAGGAAGGTCGGTCTTCTATGAGAACTCTTCTCGCGCGGCAACTCTCTCCATGGTATTTAACGCTTCCTGCGATTGCGGTCGGAACAGCAATACTCTTGCCATTGGCTTACCTACTCGTCCGAGCCTTCCAAGCGGAAGCAGCGGATCTCATGCAGATTGTCTTCCGTGCGAGAAATCTGTACCTCTTCGTGAATACATTTCTCCTCGCTGCTGGGGTACTAGCTGTCGGCGGGTTATTGGCGACCCCTCTTGCGTGGCTCACCACACGTACAGAACTCAAAGGCAAACGGATTTTTACCTTGTTGGGCGTTTTGCCACTGGCGATTCCGGGTTACGTAATGGCGTATACTTTGTTGGGACTGAGCGGTCCCGATGGAATTGTTGCGAGTCTCTTTGGGCTCAAGTTGCCCCGTCTAAGTGGCTACTGGGGTGCGCTCATCGCACTCAGTTTCTACACGTTTCCTTATCTCTTTGTGAATATACGTTCAGCGCTGTTAGGGCTTGATGCGGCGCTCGAAGAATCTGCTCGCAGTCTCGGTTACCGGACATGGGAAGTTTCCCGATATGTGGTTATCCCACAGCTTCGCCCAACCTTTTACGCTGGCGGGCTCATCGTCGGACTGCACGTTCTCGGTGATTTTGGCGTGGTTTCATTGATGCGCTACGAAACCTTTAGTTACGCGCTTTACTCGCAGACCCAATCCTTCGATCGCACTTACGCGGCTTGGCTCGCATTGATGCTTCTCCTCCTCGCTGGCGTCTTCATCTACACTGAAGCTAAACTGTTGCGTGGAACTAGGCTTCACCGCACAGGAAGTGGTCCACCTCGTAAAGTATCACTTATCCCCCTTGGTCCTTGGCAGGGACCTGCCTACATTTTCCTCGGCGTTTTAGCGTTTGCCAGTGTGATTGTTCCCACTGTAACAATCTGTTTCTGGATGCTGAAGGAAAACGTAACTTCAAATTTTCAAGCCCTGCACGAAGCACTCCTTGGATCGGTCTTTGCTTCAACACCTGCCGCGCTTATCTCCACCTGCTTCGCTGTGCCGCTTGCCTATTTGGGCGTGCGTTACCCCACGTTCCTCTCCCGAATCCTAGAACGTGTGGCATATATCGGTTACGCCACTCCACCTGTGGCTCTCGCACTTGCATTCATCTTTTTCACACTACAAATACCTGGGATTTATCAGACACTTTGGGTCTTGATCTTTGCTTACACATTGCACTTCCTCGCTGAAGCAATCGGTCCCGTCCGTAGCGCGCTCTATCAAGCGCCGCCTCGCTTGGAGGAGGCCGCTCAGTCTCTTGGCTATGCCCCTCTAAAGGCGTTTATCAAGGCAACTTTTCCGCTTTTGCGCGGCGGACTTACAGCGAGTACCGCCTTAGTTTTTCTCTCTGCCATGAAAGAACTCCCCCTTACAGTCTTGCTTTCTCCCGCGGGATACGAGACGTTGGCGGTAAACGTCTGGGGTTACACAACAGAAGCTGAATTTGCCAAAGCTGCACCGTACGCACTCGTCATTCTGCTTTTCTCGGCACTGTTTCTGGGACTTCTACTCATCCAGGAAAGGATTCACCATGAAGCCCTTGCTTAGTGTGCGCAATCTTACCAAGCAACTTGCTCCTCACCTTGGCCCTGTAGTAGTGCGGGTGAGCTTTGATGTTTACCCCAGCGAAATCTTCGCGCTTTTAGGTCCGAGCGGCTGTGGGAAGACAACGACATTGCGAATGATTGCCGGCTTTGAGCGCCCTGATGCAGGAGAGATTTATCTGGAAGATCGGCTTCTTGACAGCCCCGAAGTACACCTGTCACCGAAAACACGGGGAATCGGATTTGTCTTTCAGGACTACGCCCTTTTCCCGCATCTCAACGTCATGGACAATGTCGGATTTGGACTCAGGAAACTGCCCGCAAAATCGCTTCGTCAGCGGTCTCTAGAGGTGATGGAGTTGGTCAACCTGATTTCAATCAAAGATCGGAAGCCTCATGAGCTTTCGGGGGGAGAGCAACAGCGGGTCGCGTTGGCTCGTTCAATTGCTGCAGGTCCCGAGTTAATCCTGTTAGACGAGCCATTTTCTAACCTTGATGCTGAGTTGCGTCATACAACCCGTGAAGAGGTGCGGGGGCTGTTGAAAAAAACCGGGATGAGCGCGGTGTTGGTCACACATGACCAAGAGGAAGCTCTCTGCTTAGCCAATAGAATCGCTGTAATGCAGAACGGACAGATTGAGCAAGTCGGGACACCCGAATCAATCTATCACCGTCCACAAACACCATTCGTGGCGGAGTTTCTTGGTAAGACAAACCTGATTGCTGGAGAAGCTAAGGGCGATTGTGCCGACACTCCGCTGGGTATACTGCCACTCGATTGCAATGTGGTGGGGAAAGTGCTGCTTTCGATTCGCCCTGAGCACCTTGCTATTGAGCATTCCAATAAGGTTCACCTGAATGGTTTCCGAGGTAAAATCGTGATGCGCGAGTTTAAGGGGCATGATTTGACGTATCGGGTACAAATCGGAGAACACAGTTACTTTGTGCAGACTGACCACCGCTGCCCGTTTAAGGTCGACGATCAAGTGCAGCTTAGAGCCGTTGAGACCGCAGTGGTGATACGTGGCAGCGACGAGTCCGGTACGCTTAAATCGCCACCCAGTATGCATAGCCAAGATACGAGCGCGGCGAAATCTTTTTGAGAACTGTGCGAATGAGGATTGTTAGCTAATGGAATACAGATTATTGCTTAACACGCTGGCTTACCTTGGGACACCACATGCTTTTCAGGACGCAAGTGAAAAGTAGGAAGTCCTTTGCTCTCCACCGTCCTTTATCTTCCATAGTCTTCCTTATGAGGGACGAAGCGGGACATTGCTCCGATTTCATGGGAAGTTTTCTATCAGAAATGGTATGATTCACCAATCTGAACCTATCGTCTCAACCCCAAACATCTCGAAACAGGGTTCATCTCTACGAAATCTTTCCAACCGGGGGATTATGGGAGCACGGAGAACTTCTCTCGGCTTCCCTTTTGGCTATATGTGGAACAGTCTATTTTTGAAGGAGTAATCATGTCTAGCGAGAACATACTAACGCAGCCGGTGCAACCTGCTGTGAATATCGTTGACCCCATCCACGATTTTGTAAAAGAAGGTGTTGATTTACATGTCGAGCGTCTTGACACCGAATCCGATCCATTTTGGAAAACATTGTGTGACCTTGGTACCGAGCTCTGGCTCGACACAGGTGACATCGACGGAGCAACGCCGCTATGGACTGATGAATTCACCGCCCTAACGACGAACAACACCCTGCTTAACGCCGAAGTCCAAAAAGGTATCTACGACGATCTGATTCAGAGAGCTGCCGATGCGCTTTCTGGGTTGGATATGCAGACTCGGATTATCGAGATTGCGTTTGTACTAAATGCCTATCATGGACTTCGTCTAGCTCAGCGATTTGGCGGCAGGGTAAGCGTAGAACTACATACAGATCTGGCACATGACATTGAGAGAAGCGTATCCTATGGTTACCGGTATTACAACATTTGCCCCGAGTCCTTTATTATCAAAATCCCACTGACACCAGCTGGTCTAATTGCCACACGACGCTTGCGAGAATCAGGAGTACCAGTTAATTTCACTTTGGGGTTCAGCGCACGACATAATTACATAGCAACGGCATTTAGTGCGCCTTCGTACGTTAACGTCTTCCTTGGTCGGCTCAATGCTTACATGGTTGATAATCAATTGGGTGACGGCAAGTCGGTCGGTGAAAAGTCTTCACTTGCGAGCCAGCGAGCCGTCAAAAACCTTACTCGGGGTACTCGCGAACCGACTCGGCAAATCGCCGCGAGCTTGAGAGGGGCTGAACAGCTTGCGGATTTGGCAGGAATTGATGTTATCACCATGCCTGTTAAGGTTGCATCTGCTGCCAAGAATGAACTCTCCGGAGAGTGGAAACACAGTGTTGAAAACGATTATTCGATACATCTCAACGACGATGTCAGTGCATCGGATGTCCGTATACATACGTTCTGGGAAGTTTCAGAGTCCGAGCGTCGGTTCGTTGACGGTCTCACAACCGATGTCCCTCGGACAGCGGAGGAGTTGATGAAGCAAGCGCATGACGTTGGTGCCGGCGATCTGTTCCCCAGGCTTTCTGAAACAGACCTCGACCAAATCGCATCCGACGGAAAAATTCCGAATCACAAAATCTGGGCAGATCGCGTCAAATCAGGAGAACTAGCGATTGACACGCTCTTGAACCTCGCTGGACTAGCCTCGTTTGCCACCGACCAAAAGGCGCTCGACGAACGCATCCACAGACTGATTGGCGGGTAATGGGTCGTAAAAGCGCTCTTCTGTTCGAGGAGAGTTAGAGAGGTAGTCCATTAGTCGCCGCCCGTGTATTTATTGCTTCAACCGGATTAACCAGGTTTTGCTGGCGAAGGAGAGGAACCATGACGCGTACGATTGGCATCGGCGTAATCGGGTTGGGTTGGATGGGGATGACACACAGCCGCTCCTACCGAGAAATTGCGCATCGTTTTCATGACAGTGGTATCCAACCCCGCCTGGTGCTTTGCGCAGATGAGGTAGAAAGTCGTGCACGCCAAACGAAAGCGCGGTTCGGTTTTGAGCGGTGCACTGCGGATTGGAAGCAAGTAATCGCCGATCCGGCTGTTGAGGTGGTGAATATTGCTGCATCGAACAACGTGCATCTTGAAATTGCCCGGGCAGCAGCCGAAGCAGGGAAACATATCTTCTGCGAGAAACCTGTCGGTCGAAACCCGCAGGAAACGGATGAAATTGCTCGGGCAGCGCGCCGGGCCGGTGTTTTAACTTTTGTGGGTTACAATTACAGGTGGGCGCCGCTTGTACAGTATGCGCACCAACTGATCCAGACAGGGCGACTGGGTAAGCTAACCCACTACCGGGGCAAATTCTTTACGGGTTGGGCTAGTAATCCTAATACGGTACTGACGTGGCGGTTTCAGCGAGAACTTGCTGGGCTAGGAACCTTGGGAGATTTGCTATCGCATGTGATTGATATGGCGCATATGATTGCCGGCCCCATTATGCGTGTGATTGGAAATCGTGAGACGTTCGTCTCCAAACGCCCGGTCCCAATGTCCGGCGAAGGTACACATACCACAACTCGCACAGAGGGACCGATGGGTGATGTCACTAACGAAGACTATGCGGGAGCATTGGTCCAATTTGACAATGGGGCGCATGGCACGCTAGAGGCATGCCGGATTATAAGCGGTATGAAATCTCCGATGGCGTTCGAGGTGAACGGTACACGTGGTGCGCTGAGCTGGGACTTTGAGCGGATGAATGAACTCCATCTCTATCTTCCAGATGAGAGCAGTACCCATGACGGTTATGTCCGCATTGTCGGCGGACCAGAGCATCCTTTCCATGCCCGGTTTAATCCCGGTCCAGGTATTGGCTTAGGCTATGAAGAGCTCAAGATCATTGAAGCCCACCAATTCTTGAAATCTATCCTAGATGGTCAACAAGTTGCACCCGGCTTTGCAGAAGCTTCAGCAGTGGCACAGGTGCAATCTGCGATTCAACACTCGTGGGATACCGGGCATTGGGAAGACGTAGGACGACTGCGGAAGCAGTCGGAGGCTAGCCATTCGATTCACAAGTCTGAATAGTGCCTATCGGTAGCCAATTTGTGAGAATTTGGACATGCCAGTGAATTCTTAACAGCCTACGATTTCGGTTGAGCGTCCAAGCCTGGCTTTAATCTTCAGCCATTCGGTCGGTTTTCCGTACTCGACGCACAATCCTACGAATCGCATTTCCTTTGACAACACGCTTGAGCGCTGAAACACTGTGCCGAGATAGTATTCGTTGTAACTGTACGATATGTTAATCGAGTGAATCGAAGAACGTAAGATCCGCACCGAAGTTCTGCATGGCAACTACCGCATCGCCCCGAATCCGGGTACGAATCTCCCTTGTGCGATGTTTGAGTTGGATTTCCTGCTCAGAGATGGGGAACTTAATGGATAACACCCGATTCACTGGAGGCGCGCCGATAAAAAGATAGCCGTTAGTGTGCCGTGGCGATTCAGTTGTCCCCTCTACCGTTATACTCGCTGGATCAACCCAAGAAGGAATGCGGACAAACAAGGGTGCTGGATGCTTTGTCCGAATACGTAATCCCGAGCCCGTATAAGGAGATTGAACCTTGATTGCATCGGTTTCGTGGTCAAAGAGAAGGTTGACCCAGTGTCCGGCGGCGTCAAATCGTGTGACCTCCCGGTAGGCCTCGCACAGCGAACCCACGGCACCGCCGACGATGTCCATGTTGAAACTCACGTGGGAAGTGTCGATTGCCTGGTGACCATAAGGTGCTGGGAAGCCGAAGGCCCCCAGATGTCTGTTGGCAACATCCCGCTTGCCATCCTCGCCTTCTGGGTTGGGTGGCTCTTCGATAAAGGAGATGTCGCGCAATTGAGAAGGCAGCAGGTGCCCGCGCAAAATTCGCTCGGCGTCTTCGTAATAATCTGTGTAACCCCAACTGCCTAGAATCAACGCAGTTTCGACGATGTCCCCGGTGTTATTCACTTCGCCGTTATCCGGAGATGTATCCTCCCGGCTAGACTCGATGACCCAACCAAGAGCATCGCGAATGTCCCACAGACCGTTGTCGTAAAAAGTTTTCACCCGATTCATGAGTGTTGAATCACTTGTCAGGTCCGCGAGTTGAGCAAGCGATGACATGGTACACGTTGTCGAATGCGTGTGTGACGCAAAAATCATCGGGTCGTATTGACCTTCTTCAGTAAAGATTTCGTTAATAGCTTTCTCCTTGAGAACAATCGCCAAATCCAAGGCGGGACCATATCCTGTGGCTTCGTAATACTTCACAAGTGGACCAATGGCACGCGCCAAGCTCGTGGCAAACGCATCGCCTGGGGCTCTCAACCCCATTTCTTCTATGCGTTCCCGATCCCAGCCGCGCGATGTGTCCCAGTGTTCGAAGATGGCAGCGATGGAGTCTTCAGCTAAGCGGCAAGCCCGCTCGGATTTGCGGTACTTGGCAAGAGCGTAGAGCGCATGAAAGCCTTCTCGAATGTTGTGTGCAATACAATTTTTTAGTTCGCCGTCGATTGTCTCGCGGTTCAAGGGCAGCGGTATGGGCCCGCTATAAGAAAAGAACGCGGCATTGGCATGCTTTTCGATAGAATCCTCGGCTAGTTCAATTCCGATAGCATCTTCAGCATTTAACAGTGCGTTCAAGTGGCGGCCTGGAACATGGGATTCCGACGCATAGGGAGCGAAGCTTAACTTCGCGTCAGGGCGCACGAGCGACCCGAAAAAGGGGATGTCATTGTCGTCCGCATCGAAAACGTTACACATGGTTCGACAGCCCAGAGATATGGCGTCACGAATATCGGTTGTGTTTACGTCGTTGAGTTTCGCCATTAGGTTTTTTCTCCTTGTTGGTTATTTTGAACCCGATTATGAAATCAACTTGTGGGGAATCATTTTCTGAGTAAAAAGGAGCATGTTAATATCAGCGCGTTATCGCTTAACTGGATAGCGAACATAATTTTATGCTAGCCGTCCGATTGATTACAATCTATCATCTCCTTCTAAATAGCTGTTCATGATTCTGTGTGTTTTTAGGGTGGACCAAGTGGTTGACAGTTTGCCTTTGGGATTCACGGCGAATGCACTGACAGCCGGCATTACGCCTTCCTTCATGACGGTTTGGATTTCCCTCTGTACCAAAGCCCGGCTGAAAACAAAAACTTCATCGATAACACCGCCTTCCAGCGTATGCATTCCGTCGGACTCCCCTCTACCGACATATAGCGTCGATGGGCTAGCAATGGGTGGTTTTATCGCTTCATCAACACCCGTTAATTGTTTCCCATTGACGTAGACATTTCCCCTTTGACCATCATAAGTTAAGACGTAATGGTACCATGTATTCAACTTAAACTGAAAACCGGCAAAGGTTCTGTCATTTGGCGGCCCATTTGACGCGTTCCAATATGGATTGAAACCCGGACTCACCAGAATGCGATATTTGCAACACCCGGCGCCCTCCATCTCAACATTGATAATCGCGTCAAAACCCTTGTGCTGCGTAAGTTTGAAATACGCGCCTAGGGAATATTGACCTGTTTCTGAGATTGGGTCAAGAATTTCCCCCACTGCTGCTACATGAGAATTGTCCCCGTTCCCAAATTCTACGGCGCTTCCACCCTTCCCGTTCTCCGTCCACCTAGCTCCATTCTTGAGTTTGCCGTCAAAACCATTTCCCGATGCGTCTTCAGTCCGAACTCCATTTCCTTCATTAAATGGGAGGTAAATCAACAAATTCTCCGGCGGGCTGGCTGAAACCACAAAAATTTTCCCAGCGGAAAAGAGTATAGAAACAGCAAACACGAATCGCACCTTCATTTTGTTCTCCAAAAAGCTCGTTAGGTTTCCAGCAGATAATCGTCTCGGTAGATGACTGTTTAGCGAAGGTGTTGGAACATAGTGTGTGTCCACGCTATGCTCGGCATTTCGCCGAGGAACGGGCGATCGGATATACCGCTCTGGCTATGACCAACGGCCCAATTTCGTGGCCATACAAGGTTTTCCGCGCCCATTGATGCAGATGATTGCAATGACGACCAAGGCGATGTGTCATCATGCCGATACAGAACACCACCAGGCCCCATCCCGCTGTGTAGAGCGAAGTGGAAATCAAAAGCCTCTCCTGGTATCAACGCCGGACCCGTCCAAGTCTGTGTTCCCACTCCAGATTCTGTCAAGAGTTTAGTCGTGAGCACCGGTGGACAACCCTCAAATCCGATCCAGATTGTCGCGGGTCCCTCAAGGTCGTCCCATCCACAGAGGAGGGTCTGTATGTTCGTGTCATTCTTATTATCGCGCAGCATTCCTGAAAAGCGCCATACACAAAGCCAATCATTACCGGGTTTGTGTATGGAATTGTCCCAAGCGCACCCGAACTTTGTCGCCGCTTCCTCTGGCTTGACCTTTTCCCATTCATCTGCCGGCGGTAGTAATAAAGGCCATTCAAGCCGCTCACACACTGCACCATTTGAATCGAGCACTTGGTAACATACGCCGCCGGAGTCAACAGCGAACTGCACGGCGTGGTGATATTCTGTTCGACCGGGCATGAAGCCGCCTGGTCCATAATTGGTTCCCGCTCCACCTGTGCAAATTTGAAGGACTCCGCCGCGCGCCTGAACATCAAATGCAATGATGTGGCTACAAAGGTAGGCTTGGACACGATGTTTAACCAATACGTCCCAGAACGCTTCTCCTTCATCTGGGAATATCCGCCAGAACGGATACCGCTCGTAGCCATTGACAGGTCGCACCGGATGGTGGCCCGCGACAATCTTGTAGGTGGCATCGTCGTTTGCACTCAGCACTTGATCTAGCCATTCATGCTCAACATGGCCGTTACCCCCTAGTCCGGAGAACGCCGTATTAACACACACAAGCAGGAAGTCGTTGCGTCGCACGACATAAGATAACCCTTCCTGACCCGCGGGGCCATTGCGGGGAATTCCAGGAAAGACTGCCCGCCACACTTGTTCGCTCTCCACGTCATATGTGTTGTGGTTGCTGGTTGTGTGGAAGATTTCTACAGACCGGTTCTTGAGCCAGCCCATTTCCGTCTGCAGCCAATAATTCCACTGGTGACGCAACGAGGAATAGTCCTGGGTCAGCCCCATGATATGGTCGCCAGGAAAAATTATAAAATCAGGTTGGGGATGAATCTTCGCTACCACGGCGTTCACCGCCGCGAAGTTTTGTTCGAATTTGCCGCCGGGCACGCCTGAGCAACAATCGGCATAGACGACAAACTGATGCCCATGCTCGTCACGGGGCAGAAGAGCTGGAATCAACCGCTTACTGTCGGCGGGATGTTGCACGTTGAAATGACTAGGTTCCTCAGCAAAAAACATTAAGTGAGCCTTTTGAAATAGATGTCGATGATTGATTTTGTTTCCGAGAGTGGCGTCGTACCGCGCATCAGCGGGTTGGCTCTAAAGAACTTCTCCGCATCACGTGTAGGCGCCTACTCATGACGACCCCACCCGTTGTGATAAGAACAGAGGAGCAAGTTGGTTTTAAACTAAATCAACCCTTGAAAATATTTGCCTGTATCCGGTAATCTGTAATTTTATCAGATGTGCTCCATACCCAACTCAAGTTCAAGAGTCCAAGCATTATAAGAACCTTCGTACTAAAAATCAAGAGAAAAATCCGCATCTTGGGAAGAAATACCAGGAATGTTGTCGTGCCACGTAAGGACACAATTATCGCAAAGCTTCTTCTTTTTTCGAGGGGCAACGAGTGTTGTTCCTATTTTTTCTTTATACTTGACTTTAGGATGAATTGGCGTATAATATGCACGAAATAGGGCGGCGATTAATCCCGATACTGCTTCAACAGGAGGATGTCAATGGAGGATGAATCATCAAGTAGCAGTCAATTGCAGGATAAGGTCGCAATCGTCACAGGTGGCGCGTCGGGTATCGGCGAAGGAATTTGCATGGAGTTCGCTCGACAAGGTGCCGCATTGATCGTTATGGACATTGATGGTCCTGGAGGCATCAGGGTAGCCAAGGCAATTGTACAACTCAATGGCGAAGCTATTGCTTCAAGAACAGACATAACAGACTGTGAGCCATTGAAAGCGGAAATAGAGAAGATTATGCAGCAGTTTGGCACAGTTGATATCCTGGTCAACTGTGCGGGCTGGAACCATTTTGTGCCACCTGATGCCTATTCAATGGAGCTTTGGGAGAAGATACGTTCCACCAATCTCGATGGCACGTGGAACACCTGTCACGCAGTGATGCCAGAGATGATGAGAAAACGAAGCGGCAAGATTATAAATATCGGGTCAGCGGCGGCGGTTCGAGCAATTCCACAGGCTGCTTCGTATAGCATTGCTAAACACGCGGTTGTGGGGCTCACGAGAGCTCTCTCCGTAGACTTGGGGCCATATAACATAAATGTCAACTGCATTTGCCCAGCAACGATTGAGACGCCGTTGTTAGCGGAAGCAACGAGTCCGGCGTTCAAGGAAGGAATGCTACGATCAATCCCAATGGGCAGACTAGGTAAGTTATCGGACGTCGCGAAAGCTGCGCTCTTCCTTGCATCCCAAGATTCCTCATGGATAACCGGTGTTGTGTTGCCGGTGGATGGTGGGTTAACTGCATGTATTCGCGCACATCACTTTGAGTAGATCGAAGCATGTGTTGTCACCAGAGGAACCGACATCCCTCAATACCACCCCAACGTCAAGAAAAATTCCATGAAACTACAGAACAAAATTGCCATTATCTCGGGCGGAGCATCAGGCATGGGTGCATCTATCGCTCAATTTTTTGCCCAGGAAGGGGCGAAAGTCATCATCGGTGATATAGATGATGAGAAAGCGAACGATGTCGCGTTGAAAATCGAAAAATCAGGAGGTCATGGCTTAGCGGTAGAACTAGATGTGGTAGATGAGAACCAGGTGTTAAGGTTGGTCGATTTCGTATTACAGAAATTTCATAGGATTGACATCCTCGTCAACTGTGTCGGCATAGCAGAGTTCGCACCGACAACAGAAGTCTCCTTGCAGCAGTGGCGGCGAGTGCTTGACGTAAACTTGACGGGGGTTTTCTTGTGCTGTAGGGAAGTTGGAAAGGTTATGATTAATCAGCGGTCTGGGAAGATTGTGAATTTTGCATCCACAGCGGGACTTAGTGGTGTGCCCTATATGGCACATTATACAGCTTCAAAGCACGGTGTCGCAGGGCTAACTAGAGCACTAGCTGTCGAATGGGGAAAGTACAATATCCACGTCAACTGCATCTGTCCTGGGGCAACTGCCACGCCGATGCTGCTAGAATCGACAACTGAGGAATATCGCGCCGATCGGGCAAAGCGAGTACCACTTCAAAGACTGGGCAAACCCGAAGAACAAGCACGCGCCGCCTTGTTCTTGGCGTCTTCGGAATCGGACTATGTGAACGGCTCTCTCCTCTGTGTGGATGGTGGCGTATACGCCCTGTCACCAGCTACGAGCACAGAGGCGTTGGCAGAGGAAATATGAAGGAATCAAATGGTAGAACGTTGGCGAGAGATGTAGTGTCAGGGACGATGTACCAATTGGAAAAAAGGGGGAAAAACCGATGAAGGATGTTGTGAATACGAATGAGTGTATGCTATGGAAAGCGCCACTTCCCCACCGGCGGTGTATGGGCTTGATGTTCGAAAGGGACATCACACCCACTGCCAATATCGCTGCCGGTATCGTGATATTGCCCCCTGGTGAGGAACAAACGAAGTTGAGCGTGCACGAAGGAGAAGAAATCTATTACGTTGTGCGGGGTACGGGGCAATTTGTTTTGGACGAGCGTGTGGTGGATGTTGAGCAAGGAACAGCAGTTTACATCGCTCCTGGCGTTGGTCATCGCGCCATCAACACTGGGGATGAGGAGATCGAACTCTACTGGGTGAATACGCCTCCTGTATTTGGCCCGGTTGGATCCTATCGGGACTTGATGAAGGATTGGGAACGTATACGGTAAAGACAGAATCACCTAATATCCATGACTCTCGGCATGATTAACTTTTATACGCGCTATAAGTCCTATGATAAACGGTAAGAAAAGATCCACACGACTCCGTGAGTTATTGGAACAGCCCGGAGTGATTGTTGCGCCCTGTGCTTATGACTGCCTTTCCCTTCGTATCATAGAGCGCGCCGGGTTCAAGGTGGCGTTGCACGGCGGCTACAATACAGCAGCAAGTTTTCTGGGTATGCCAGATATAGGGATGCTTACCGCAACCGAAATGGTAAACTATGCCAGAAACATGGCAGCCGCAGTAGACTTCCCTGTAATTTGCGATGTGGATGATGGATTCGGAGACATCTTCAACGTAATGCGGACAACGCGAGAAGTCATTCGGTCAGGACTGGCGGGCATGTATATTGAAGATCAGGTGTCGCCCAAGCGATCGCCATCTTTAGGAGGCAGCAACGTTATCCCAGTGGAAGCGATGGCTCGTAAACTGAAAACCGTCGCCAAGGTGCGAGCGGAGATGGACCCAGATTTCGTGGTGATTGCCCGAACACACGCAAGTCGGGCTGTAGGACTGGAAGAGGGGGTGCAGCGAGGCATCGCCTACGCCCAGGCAGGCGCTGACATCATCTTTGTCGATCCGGGTTACTCGGAGGAAACTATCGACGATTTAAAGATTGTTGCCCAGAGAATTGGTCCTTATGCCCATGTATTAGCAAATATGACAGAAACCGTCGGGAGACCGTTGCTCACTAGCGACGAACTGTACCATATGGGATTTAAGGTTGTCATTTACCCCATGACCGCACTCATGGCAGCAGCGAGGGCGGTTACTCTAGTCATGAAAGAACTTCAGGAAAAAGGTACTACTAAAGCGTTAGTGGATGAGCTAATGCCCCTTAAAGAAGTCGCGCAGCTCACAGGGATGGATAAAGTGCGAGCGTTGGAACAGGAGTTTGACGAATAACCGTTCTGATTATTTTCTTGAGGTTCAAATAGATTATTGCGCTTGCGGCTAAGCGACATTTTGTCGACGATTACAAATTATGGAAATTCTTGAGTCAATCGGATTGTAGTTGCAGGCTTAAAGGAGTTGTGCTAAAATGAGATAACCTAATGATAATGGAGGAAATTCGATTGAGTAGGATTGATAATCAACAGTCTGGTCTGACATCCACCCAACTCCTCGTTGTAATTGCGATCGTCGGCGTTGTGGCGGCAGTCATTTTTGGCGGCGGTCGCTTACTTGGGCAGGCGGGAAAAGCCCTGCAAGCGCAATCGGCTGAAGAGATTGAAACAATCGGCATTGCACTCGATAGCTATGCAAAAGACAATGGGGATTATCCATCGACCGCACAAGGGCTTGCTGCGCTCTGGGAGAAACCTGAGAAACCGCCTATTCCAGTCAATTGGAATGGCTCGTATTTGAAGATTCCTTACACAAAAGATCCGTGGCAGAATGAATACATCTATATTCGTCCCGGCGTCCATGATCGCTACGGCTACGATTTAATCTCTTTTGGAAGTGATGGACGCGAAGGTGGAGCCGGCGAAGCAGAAGATGTAGTAAGTTGGATCCGTCCAGATGAGTAAAAGGGGTCGTTTTCTTTTTAGTGGGCAACAGCAATCGCATCTTTAAGATTTATAGCGTTCGTATAAAGCGCGCGACCTATGATAACGCCCGCTGCTCCGCATGTTTTGAGGGCTGCGATATCTTGAATTGACGTGATTCCACCTGAAGCAATGACATCAATCTGTACCGTCTCAATCACCGCTTGAGTTGCCTCCAGATTAGGCCCCTTCAGCATGCCATCGCTTTTAATGTCCGTGTAGATGATGGTTTGAATCCCATGGGCCTCTATCTCTTTGGCGAATGCAAGGGCGGATTTTCGAGATATATTCAGCCACCCCTCTGTTGCAACCATGCCATCTTTTGCGTCAATGCCGACAGCAATTCGATTCCCATATTTTTGGGACGCCTCCTCAACCAACTGCGGATTTTTGAGCGCAGCTGTTCCAAGAATTGCTCGTGATACGCCGAGGCCCAAAATCTGATTCAACCTCTCCATGGTGCGTATACCGCCGCCCAACTGCGTAGGGATTTGAACTGTGTTGGCGATTTCCTTGACGATGGGAAGGTTGCCCGCTGTACCTTGAAAGGCGCCATCGAGATCTACAAGATGCAGATATTTGGCGCCTTCCTCTTGCCACTGCTTTGCCATTGTTACTGGCTGATTCGAAAAAATTGTCTCGTCCTCCGGGCGTCCTTGTAACAAATTGACACATTTTCCATTTCTGAGATCGATTGCTGGTAAAATCAACACGGTTGCGACAACCTCCTTACTGGTGTATTCGGTGTTACGCACAAGCTGATATTTGATATCTAAACAAAGGAGTGGCAAATGCGTTCCGTTATCGGCATCACTTGTAGTTTGACAGTTACCAATATCGAAGGCACAATGCATTTCTTGGAACGCAACCAAATCGCGCGTGACTATGTTCGCGTGATTGAATATGTTGGCGGAACACCGCTCCTTCTGCCGCACGTTGAAGATTCGGACTGCATTGACCACTACCTCGGGCTGCTTGACGGACTCCTATTGTCCGGTGGGGGAGATATCGATCCACTGCTGTTTGGTCAGGAGCCGCACCAAAAGATTGGCAACGTCGACCGAGTGCGTGATGAAATGGAACTCCAGCTGACGCAAAAAGCATTGCATCAGAACTTGCCAATTTTCGCAACGTGTCGGGGTATGCAAGTTTTGAGTGTTGCCGCAGGTGGAACAATATACCAAGATATTGCGTCGGACATGCCCCAGACGACTTTGTGCCATATGCAGAAGGGGCCAGGCTGGTATGCATCGCACACGATTGATATTCTTCACGGCAGTCGCCTGCAACAGATTGTCGGCAGCACGTCGACACGAGTCAACTCATTTCATCATCAAGCGGTGCGACACCTTGGAGATGGGTTTGTTGCCACAGCACACTCCAAAGATGGTGTCATCGAAGCCATCGAAAATCCGAGGCACCCGTTTGCCCTAGGGATGGAGTGTCATCCGGAGTTGATGTGGGAACGCCACCCTGATGCGCTGAATTTGTTTACGTCATTTGTAAAAGCGTGCCGATAACGAATTGTCAAATCAGTGTTTTAGCAATATCCCTGCAGTACACGCGTGCCTGTTGCAAACGGCAAGTATTGTGCGATATTCATGGCAGAATTCTTAATACTCTCGTTCAATGACGAAATGCATTAGACGCAAAAAGAGATTTTTTGCCCGGCTATCCGGTAGATGAACAAATTCTTGATTGAACTGTTCGTATGCCTTCTGCGCGAGTTTTTTGGACTGCCGTTGTGCATATTGGATCGACTTGTACTTCCCCATCAAGTGTAACACCTCTTCAATTTCGTCTTGATTCTTATCCTCTCGAGGTTTATCCATAATCTCGATTACACGTAGCGCCTCTACCTTTGTACATGAACTAAAGAGGTGGATGAGAACAAGCGTGCGTTTCCCCTCACTAATATCCCCGGCAATCTCCTTGCCATATCGTCCCACTTCGCCGACAAGATTGAGCACATCGTCTTGAATCTGAAAGGCAACCCCGAGATTCATACCGATATCGTTGAATCGATCAGCTTCGGTTCTCGTTGCCCCAGCGATAAGTGTACCAATTCGACAAGGGGTGATACATGTATACCAAGCAGTCTTCTGCACACACATTGTCCAGTAATCCGCTTGAGTAAGGTTCCAACGATTATTGCTAACCCAACTTAGTTCGATATGTTGTCCTTCGACGACTTGATTGCTGAGTCGTGAGAACTCCGATAATATCTGAAATGCAATCTCATAGCCAAGCGAATCTGCGTTCCCATGGAGCATTTCCCACATTTTGCAGTGGAGCGCATCACCAACGTTTATCGCCATTGGAATGCCATACTTTTGATGCAGACACGGTTGACCACGACGCAAATCCGACTCATCTTCAATATCGTCATGGATTAAGAGCCAATCTTGCAATAGTTCTAGTGCCGCAGCAGTATTGAGAGCTTCTTGTGGATTTCCACCGAACGCTTCGCAAATAAGCAGACAGAGTGCGGGGCGCAAACGTTTACCAGATCGCAGCGGATAATCCCTCATCATTTCATAGAGCCAATGCACTTCAGTGCATTCATGGTCTCGAGGTAGAAAATCGAAGATATACGTATCAATTTTCTCTTTTGTTTCTTGGAGAAATTTGTCAAGAGGGTCAACTTCTGGCATACGTCGAAATACCTTTCCGTCGAGAACTAATGAACTGATTCGTTAAATGTCTATACACTTTCCCCTTCCATAATACCCTATTACAACTGAATTTGCAACTGTAGATAAAGCTGCCGCCTGCGTGGATGCTACGTTTCAGAAAAAATTGGTGAACTCAAGATCGCCTAGCAATGTATTCACAGATTGATGCCTGACAGCATGAGTCTATCGCAAAACCCCATTCAATCGGAGTTAAGTCGGACCATTGAACCCTGACTTTGAACTTACCCCCATCCTTTGGAGAGCGATGTGAAAGGGCGGTAGTTGTAATAATCTTCGGAATAAGCCGTTACAGGCTTTTAAAGAAAACGTAAGGATGCCAGGGTGCTTAGTCCCAAAGAAAATCCAAAAGAACCCCTCCAACCTCCCCTTCGTAAGGGGCGGCATGCGACATTGCGTTAAATTAAGAAAAAAGCCTTTACCTACTGATTGCGATTTGGGGGGGGAAGGTAGGTCAGCGTTCCTGCTTTCCTTCGCGTTCTGCTCTCTGGATGAGCGCCTCTGCGGCTTCCGGAAGTTCTATATTTATAGGCTCAATCTCCACCGATTTTTTCTTTAATTCACGAATCAGATCGATTGCTAGCTCGCGGTTATGTTCAGCCGCCAACGCTTTCGCACTGGACCGATTGCGCCAATAGAACCACGAACCTACTAGGGAAATCCCCACTGCATCTACATAACGCTCGTCACGAGTCGCGTCTGCCGCTAGATACAAAAAAGCGGCGTTGACTACAGTAGAGATGAGTCCGTTTCGGAATTGACCTGCGTAGATTTGCCCGACCCCGGGGAAAAAAGTAGACAGCCATTGGGCGCGTTCAGGAGATTTGAGTGGTAAAGGAATATTCGCTAAAGTCGCGTCTGCAAGTTGGTTGGATACCACACTTAGGGAAGTGTCGGGTTGGAACCGACGGACCTTGCGAAATTCTGCAATCCCTTTCAACCAATTCCACTCATGAACATAACACCAACCCCGTAGATATTGTGCTTGTGCAGATAGCTGTTCATTGGCATCCGCATGGATAATTCGGGAATAAATGATGCGAGCGGTCGCGTAATCATCGGCGTCAAAGTAGGACTTTCCCAACATCAGTTGAGCGTGGAAATAGAGCGGGGAATTCGGATGAATCTTCGTAAGTTCTCCGAGCATCTGCTGGGCTTTTTCACTGTCTTCTTGATAATAGTAGCCCTGTGCAATACGGTAGCGCACGACGTCAGTCACACCTGTATCCGGATGATAAAAGAGAAGGCGCTTGTATTCGAGGATTGATGATTTATAGTCTCCGTGATTGAAGAGAGAATCAGCATATCGCAGAAGAGAATCTTCTTGCCCTCCCCAGGCCTGTTGACCAATGACGACGATGGGAAACAAAAGGAGAAAAAACGTGGTAGGGACTGAAGTTCGTAGATTCACGATAGCGATACAAGAAAAAGGAAAGATTGGAGGGTTAGATTTACCAATTACTAACTACAATTCGTAGTGCTTAAAACCAAGACTGTCAATACGCGAGAGTTTTTTTGACTATCAATCCGATGCGCCGAATAAATTGGATTCGTGAATCTGCGTTCTCAGTGTGTTGAGGAATTTGCTTTCTTGTAGTCGATTAAAGGTTTTCGCGGATTGTACACCGCTATAAATGTTACGCAGGTGAAGAGAAAACCCAATCGCAGCCAATGGAATTGCAACCCTGTAGCGCTCCTCATCAATATAATATATAGTTCCACTAACTACCGCACCAACGGCTAACAGCGCGCGCAATCCATCAGAAAAACGGCTGCTATATGTCTGTCCAAGCCCCGGAACCAACGTTGAGAGCAGTCCGGCCAACACCGGAGAACGGTTGGGCAGAGATTCACCATGCTGAACAATTCGTGAAAGCGGATTGCTCATCGCTCCGAAAGGCACTTGGGCGTATCTGATACTGCCCTGTTTCCATTCCCGTGCTGCACTTGACCAGTCCCTATTTTCCATGTGAATCATGCCAATAATAAATTGTGCACGGGGAGCTGACTCGCTATCTGGAGAATCTGACAAAAGCTGCCGCAATGACGAGATAGCAGTGGTTTTCTTACCCTGCAGCAGTTGGCATTGTGCAATATTAGATCTTGCCCTCTCGGTCAACGGTCCCCTCGGATAGGTGACAGTCAACTTCTGGTAAGATTCTATTGCGGCTTGCAGTTGGTTGGCGTTTTGATAAGCTGCAGCGATGCGAAATTGAACGAGATTGTTTTTATCGCCTATCGGGTAGAGAAAGAGATAGCGCTGATATTCATGAACGGCATTGGGATAATCTCCTTCTTGAAAAAGTGAATTGGCAAAGGCGAGTAGATTCTCTGCATCAAAGTGGGAATATGCTGGAGGAGAAACAAATGGCAGGAGACAGAAAGAACAGACCCAAGAGAACTCAAGAAAGGACGATTTCATTTCAGTGTGAAGCGTGATGAGTGAGAAGGGACATTAGGGCTCAACAAGCAGTTTCCAATAATTAACCTGCTTGTTTTTCAATAACCTCTTTGCCGAAATTAAAAACCTGATGGGCAACATCTAAAAGCGTCGGTGAAAATCGGGAGGACACAATAGCTTCTTGAAACGCCTTTCCACCATAGCGATTGAGCAATATCAGTGCCAATCCAATTAAAATGCCGCTGATAGCAACTCCAAACAGCCCCCCGACAACGTTGTCTAGCCAGCCTAAAACGCCTCGACGCATAATTTTCTGAATCTGCTCAAAAACCTTGTCTATCGCTACACTCACTCCGCCTGCAATAGCGACGACACTCACCCATTTCGCGACACCTTCGTGCTTAATTACGCCCTGCAAGATCAAGGCAAGCTCTCTCCATAGTTGACTCGCAACAAACACTCCTACGGAGATGGCCGTAATCCCCCAAACGCTGCGGGTAAAGCCAACTCGAAAACAATTCAAGCCTCCCAAACCGACAAGGACTAAAATAACGATATCAAGCGTTTCCATTTATACAAATGGATTCTCTCTTCGAGGGTTACTCTGAGTTTCACGCCTTGTCCCGTCGTTGTCCAGTTGCCACGAGGTTACAATTTCATCCGGCATTTTCCCCAAAGTTTCCTGAATTGCGATGTCTGACGATTTTCGTTTTCCGATTCGATTGAGAAGTTCACGGATGAGGGAGATTCCAAACTGTTTTATCAAATATTCCACTATCGCGCTTGACTGAAGATATGCTAATCGGCGTTGCTCCGAATCTAGCTGGTGGAATGGACTTCTCAACACATCCATTGTCAAAAGTGTCTGGTTTCGTCTTGCGTTTAGCAGGTATTCGTGCTCAAAATTCATAAGAGGACGAGCAATAGTTTGAGCAAGACCCTCATCAAGCCACCTTGGGCACTGTCCTTTTGCTAGTAAATCAACGGTCAGATGAACCCATTCGTGGCAAATCAGCGTTGATAAAATCCCGAAACCAGTGTTTCCAGGACGGTAGATGAGTTGAATGCCGCCATTATATCGAGCTGCAGCCCAAGCAGGAAGTGTGCAATTGAGAGCAGAATAGGATGGTAGACTTGTGTCTTCGATAGAAACGGGGATTGGGTAGTGGGGATAACACTGAAACATTTCGCCAACCTCATGGTAAATCCGTTCAACTAGTTGGCATAAGACTGAAACGGTTCTTTGGGTGGTAGTATTAGGACAAGTGAGGGTGAAGCAGGAGTGTTCGATTGCGGTGATTGTACCTGTTGAAGATTCGCCTTCAGGGTTATCACATCCCATCTGGTGATACTGGAATGGGGGTTCATGATTTAAGTCTAGTTGATTTTGTCGCGCTGCATATACCTCTTGCTCTTCAAGGATTCGCTGCTTCCGTCGTAGGGCTGGCGGATATCCCGGTTGTAGTCGCAAGGCAGTTTCTAGTGATTTAAGCGCACGATCCCAGCAGCCCAGCATTTCATACGCTTTTGCAAGGTCTGCGTGTATTTCGGCACGCGTCGCGTCAATTCTTAAGCCTGCAAGGTAATGGTGAACTGCCTGAACGTAAATCGCTTTTTGGTAATACTTTGCGGCACGGTTGAAATGAGCTAATGCACGATGTCTATGATTCATGCTGGTGTGTCGAATTGGCGTTATATATTTTTCTAGATTATTTCTCCAGCGGCATGCCTAAACCGACCATCACCGTCTCTTTCGTTGGGCGGAGAAAACTCAAACAGAAACCGATGAAGCATGTTCTATATCAATGACATCACAAATGACACTGCCAAGTTGAACGGTTGTGCCCTTTTTGAGCACGGTCGGTTTTTCTATGCGAACTCCATCCACATAGACCCCGTTTGTACTGTCGAGATCTGTAAGATATATTTCTCCATTTTTCAACTCGAATCTCGCATGCAGGCGCGAAAGGGTTCCGGCTGAATCAGAGAATCGGAGACACGCAGCCCTTCCACGTCCAACTGTGATCTCTTTGATATAGACAGTGTAAACCTGTCCAACATCTTCACCTTCGATTTCCGTCAAAGAAAGACGGAGAGTGCTTTCCTCCAGCCGAATTTCGGAGACTTCAAGCAATTGCTCAACAATTGCAATCGTAGATGCAACCTGAAGCCGAGTCGGTTCAGAGATTCGCACGCCATTGACGTAGGTTCCGTTACCACTGCCAAGATCGGTAATGTAAATATTATCGCCATAGGCTGTGAGCAACGCATGTCGCCGTGAAGCCGCTGCATTCGTCTTTAACTGAATCGTTGCCTCAACACTACGTCCGATGATTATCTCTTTGAACGCGATTTTATACTCCTGTTCCAACCCATCGCTTTGGGTTGTCCTTACTTTCAGATTGCAACTACCTTCCACCGGTGCAAGCGTTACTCCTTCAGGTTCACCCTCTCTTTCGATAATTACCGTCTCAGCAAACGGATCAACTTGTTCTGGAGGCGGCGGATGGTAGTCAACACTCGGTGGATTAGCCAGCTCACTATCGCTTCCTACTGGATCGATACTGTATGCAGGTTGCCATTCGATTCCTTCCGCTTCAGAGGAAAGATTTTCAGTTTCTCTGCGACCAATTCGCCGCATTACCTCGTCGGCGATTCGTTGTTTTGCGCCAAGACGGGGTATAACACTTTCTGTTTCACGGAAGCGGTGGTGGGCAAAATCGATAAGTGGCTTCAAATTCCCGAACGTCGTATCTTCTCGACTCAATTTAAGCAATCGTTTTTGCCTGCGTGAGAGCTTCTCTCCTTTGAGCCAACGGGTGTAAACCTCTAACATCTCTGCGTTCTCAACCTCATCACTGCTGTAATTCGGTCTTGACTTTTTCCAAAGGTTCATGACTAAAGCCCCTCCAAGTTTAGTATAGCCAATGCATCCCTTTTCTGATTAGGATTTGTTTCAACTCTTGTGCACAACGAAAGATCCAAATCTTAACTGTACCTTCTTTTCGTTGAAGCGTTTGCGAAATCTCAGCGATACTACACCCCTCAAGATGACGTAAAATCCAAGCAGTTCGATGATTCGGCTTAGTCACCTGGTAAAGCGCTTGTTCAAGAATCTCCTGAGCTTCTTGGGATTCAATCTGTCTGTCAGGTGTCGGTCTGCTGTCCTCGTACTCACTTGGCATGTCACCTTCAGCCTCTACATTCAATAGCGATTCTCGAATTCTTTCTTTCTTGCGTATTGCATCAATAATCGTGTTCTTTGCTACAACATTCAACCATGCTTGAAAACTCCCCTGATCGGTATCCCACTTATTGATTTTCTGCCACATTTTGAAAAAGATATCCGTGCACACTTCTTCTGTGTCCTGATGGTTTTGAAGCATACGGTACGTCTTGCTATAAACCCAGTTATAGTGCTTGTCATACAACAAGCGGAAAGCCGACTCATCCCCTGCCTTCGTGAGTGTGGCCAAATGGGTATCTTCTTGATCCGAAGGGTCATCCGTAATTTGGCGCGCCAAAATGGGTGTCCTCCATATCGTTTTCAAGCATGTGCTAACCAATGGTTATACTACCCATCCCAACGCTTTTGGGGAAAATCCGTTTCAGGAAATTAATCTCTTCGAGGCAAGCAATGAACAAATGACAAAAAATTGATAAGTCACTCCTAGAGGGTTCCTCTCTGGAATTACACATTCATCCTAAAACTGCATCAACCTTATTGACGGCTGCTGCTATCAATCTCGCATGTGTGCTGTGCGTGTTGACATTGAATCCGAACCGTAAGGCTCTACTAAGGATTGAAAGGGTTTGTGGGCACATATCCCACGAATACTCAACATTTCCTTTGTATCGCGGGTCTTTCCATGGATACCCTGATGGGTGCGGGCTGTGTTTTAACAAAATCGAATCCCAGTAGCGGTATATGTGGCGATCCGGAAATCCTTCATTGTAAACCGTACCGGCGCTAACTCCTTCAGCTTTGAGCGCTTCAGCATATTTTGGAACCAGATCTGGATCTTCAATGATAATTGCTGCGCTGATACCACATTCGCCATCGGGATCGTCAACATACTGTGGAATATACCCCTTCGGGGCATCCAGTTCCGCAAGGAAGGCTTTTTTCAGCCGACGGGTATGACTCAAGATGTCTCCAATTTTGGAAAATTGTACCCGTGCAATTGCGCCCATAACCTCGCTTGGACGGTAACATTGACGTGAGAACGGTGGATTCTGCCATTCTTTTTCACTCATCCACATCGGCATTGCCGGATCGCTAGCGAAGGCAGTGCGCTCATAAACATCGTAGTCATTTGTAAACACTAGCCCCCCTTCACCGCAGCTTATTACCTTATAGTAGTTTAGACTCCACGCCCCGGCATCTCCCCATGTTCCGGTGTAGGTGCCTTTATATTGCCCCCCGACACACTGACAGGAATCTTCGACTACTTTGAGGTTATGTTGCTGGGTGAGGGAGATAAGATTGTCGAGACAGCAAGGTACACCTTGCATGTGAACAGGTAGGATTGCCTTCGTGTAAGGGGTGATTTTCTGGGCGACATCGGCTGGGTCCATGCCAAGCGATTTGTCAATCTCAGCAATTACGGGAACAGCTCCCACGGCGACAATTGCTGCTGCTGTCGCGATGAATGTGTAAGCAGGGAGGATAACCTCATCGCCGGGACCGATTCCAAGTCCCGTCAACGCACAGATTAACGCACTTGTGCCGGAGTTAACCATCAAGGCATAATTCACACCCAATAATTCAGCCGTTTCTTTTTCAAACGCGGCTACATTAGAATTCTCGACAAATCGGAAGAGGTTACCACTCCGCAGTACATCGTTGACTGCCTTAATCTCTCGTTCATCAATAACGCTTGGACCGAGAACTCCGCTGGGAATAGGTTCCGTAATGACCGGGGTCCCACCATCAATTGCCAATCGATCGGGCATATTTTCCTCCGGGGCGAATTTCTATTTTGGTATTCGTTGCTGTCGGGTGTTAGATTCCTCACAGGGTGTCGTAAAGTGGTACAAGGAATCTTCTAATTTTCCCCATCGTATTCTTCGATTATAGGCGACTATGGAACAGTTCGTCAAGTTGTATTTGGTGATGATGATTGATTTTTCTGAGATATCAGCCCTTAATTATGGACAATAGGAACACATTCGTGCAGCGGCTTTTTCAAATCGCTGAGCGATTTGGACTTGATTCACCACATGTCTTATGCTACACTAACGATTCCGAACAGATGAATTATCCACGCTGACCCGTGAAACAACCTAATCCGATGAGGAACGGATATCGTGAAACGTGAAGCTGATATTGTACGCGAAACGCGGGAAACGCAGATTACGCTCAAACTCAATATTGATGGGACCGGAGAATCCGACATTAGCACCCGTGTTGGATTTCTAGACCACATGCTTGAACTCTTTGCCAAGCACGGTTTCTTTGATCTCCAGGTCAATGCGACAGGCGATCTCCATGTTGATGATCATCACGTGGTTGAAGATGTCGGTATTTGTCTGGGAGAAGCCTTCAGAGAGGCAGCGGGAGACAAAGCCGGAATCCGTCGGTTTGGCAGCTTCGTCGTCCCAATGTATGAAGCCCTTGCGCAGGTAGACCTAGATTTGTGTGGTCGTCCTTACCTGCTCTATCGCACGCCGCTGCGTCGGGGCAAGGTGGGAAGCTTTGACGTTGAACTCGCTGAAGAGTTTTTTCACGGATTTGTCAACCATAGCGGGACGACGCTGCATATCAACGTATCGTATGGAACAAACCGCCATCATATCATCGAATCAATTTTCAAGGCTGTTGCAAAGGCGCTGGATATTGCAACAGGTCCCGAGGATCGCATAAGCGGCATACTTTCGACAAAGGGGATGCTTTAATCCTTCCGAATCAACTTAGAATACCGGCTGGAAGCCTTGGCTTAGATAACTTGGCGTGACGCTGAAAAACAACCGGTCATGAAAAATGGGGTGTATACCAGTTAAAAGGTCTGTGAGCCAAGGTTTTTCTGGATTCGAGAATGACCACATTGATTACGTACGTAGCTACATGCCCAGAAATAAATCCACTCACATTTGTTGAGTGGATTTCCCTCTACATTTCCCCTAAGCTATCCCCCAACCCCCATCTGTTCTAGTTTTCGAATCTCCGTTATCCATTCATCGCGCATTTGGGGGGAATAATCTTCGGGAAGTAATGACTTCCTTGTGCAATTCGTTAAGGCTTGCAGCGTTTGATATTGTCTGACAGACCCAATATTCGGGAGAATACGATCGGCAGCGATCTCAAGAATCTGATTCATTGATAAAGAACCATCTTTGGCAACTGCCCTAAGGTCAGAACGGAGTGAAGCAAAACTTGCCGCAGAGTATCCTTCTGTGACTTGTAACATCTTTTCCATGAACGCATTGCTAATCGGTCCGTTGAAAATGCCGCGGATGCTCCACCTGATAAACGTCTCCCGATCTTTACCTTCAGGGTCAAGCACCGGTATAATCATGTCACCGACCCTTCCCTCCCGCCGCAGATCCGGCGACAAATTGTAGATTCGGGCGGTCATCAGCAACCACGTGATATTGCCCTTGAGTTGAGGGTCTGACATCATCGCCTGTACCTTTCCCGTTAATCGTCGCTCGGTGGCGTGTGCCTCTCTTCCGATTTCACCGAATTGGGTGTCCGCTTCATCCACAAAGATCATGACTTTAACGAGAGCGGCTAGTAGACGCCGGAGACGTTCAAAGATGACATCGGTTTGGCCAAACCACATACTCCTGATGTTTTTGAGAACTAGAACGGGAATATCCAAGTCACCCGCAAGTCCCTCGAAAATAAACGTCTTCCCACTTCCAATCGGACCGCAAACCGCTGCGCCCGAGATTGCATCCGGTCCCGTTGACGTGATGCGAGGTAACAGCTTGGTCTGAATGAAGGAAACCAATCGTTCATTTCCAACCACCGTTTTCAAGCCGTGGGCAGGTTTCTTAAATTCAATGACATCCTCCCCCAGTTGCCCCTGAATAAAATCAGAAACTTTCTCAATGACATCGCCCGGCTGAAGTTTTTTTCCGGAATAGCAACCCAGTATCAGGAGTTGTCGCAGTGCGTGGATGGAAAGCCCCGCTGTTAGTATAGCAAGTTGTTCCTGCGTTCCCCAGAGGCGCAACCGCTTCTCTTTAGGTCTCTGGAACCGATTAAACCAGAAAATAAAATGTTTTCTTTCATCGACGCCGGGCGATGGAGTTTCAACGGTTACCATTTGAGGCAGCTTGGTGATTCTGGAGTTCATCAAGCTCTTGGATTCTGCGATAAAAATGACCGTGTCCTCCCCGTTCATGAAATCAGGGTCAAGAATCCAATCTTGTACAATGCTGACCCGATGCCTATCCGCCTGAGAGAGACTCTGAATTTCACCCTCTGGAAGTAAAATGTCCGCCGCTTCAATAATTATCAACAGCTTTTCTCTCAGCAGATTTTTGTCGAACGCATCCGTCGATCGAGAAAGCAAGCATAGTTGCCTGAGGAATTCAAGGGCGACGGTTGGGTTCCCAATTGAACCCTTCAGATATGTATCAAATTGCTCTTCCGCGGAGTTTATTGTTTTGTCTGGAATGAGATAGCCAATCGTGTCTCTGGAGAGAAGGTTTTGATCTGTATCTTGTCGCCATAAACCGAAGGCTTTTTTCAGTTTCTTCCTGTCACTGACTCTCAAGAACCTGATGGGGCCGTTAAGCTCATAAACCATGAGGATAAACCCTGGCACATCCCAATTCTTTGTTAAGAGTGAAACGAGCGGAACATAATTCCCCTCTCCCGTTGTTTCGGCAAAGTAGAAAAGATCATGGATGTTTCCTGCCAGGATAAGATTTCTTGAGGTTCCTGCGTTGATTATCGTTCCGGCTTGAGATAGAAATTCATATTTCGGACTTTTAACAGCTATTTTTCAGCGCCTCCATCTCTCTTTCCATGGACTTGCCCCCAGAATTTATTGAATTCATTTCGTTCTTGGCGATAATCCGGATCAAATGCCGCTGCCCGGATTTCTGTCCGCTGTTCGATAAACTGGGAACGGTCAATTTCATCAGTCGGCGCGAAAGCGGGCGCCGTTTGGTCATAGACAATTGTGGCGCCGGGGAAGGTTTCAAATCCCTTTTGTCGCCAGTCCCAATGTTGAGAAAGCGCAACCACGCGATCCGCAACGTAGATGGCCTCATTGAGTTCATGGGTGACAATGATGATTGTATACAGCGGCTGTTCTCCGCGGGCTGCTGCATCGATGTTCTCTGCATAGAGGTTCAGAAGCATCTTCTGAAGTTCTTCTCGAGTTGCCTCATCAAGGGCGCCAAATGGCTCATCCAGCAGTAATATTTCAGGGTTCATGATGATCGCCTGGGCAATGGCGACCCGTTGGCACATTCCCCCCGACATTTCATGGGGATAAAGATGTAGCGCATCACCCAGCCCTAATTTTTCAAGCACCGCCGCGGCTTCCTCAAGATGCCTTTTTCTCGCTTTCCGCCAGACAAAATACTTGCCGAATCTATCAAAAAGCGAGCCACGATCAAAAAGTAACCCCAACGCTACATTGTCTTGGGCGGTCAAAAACGGAAAAAGTGAATAGCGTTGGTAAACAATTCCCCTGTCTCTTCCAGGACTTCTGACCGGCGTTTCGTTCACCAATATTTCGCCTGCGCGTGGCGGATGCGTTCCTAAAATTGCCCGCAGCAAAGTGGATTTTCCACACCCGCTGGGTCCAACCAATGAGACAATTTCTCCACTAACCACGCGAAGATTGATGTCATAAAGGACTCGATTCCCATGAAAATAGTGGGTAATTCCCTTACATTCAAGCACAATTTCAGACATATCTTTTCCTATTCAATTTCCCTATCTCCTCGTTCCTGGGAATTGGTCTCCTGCTTGTCTTTTCTTCCCTGCTCCCTTTTGTTCTTTCCCACCTTACTAGCACTGTACGGGCTGGTAGCTTGCTCTACCTTGGGTTAAGTCCATACCAGGGAAATACTTTCCTCTGTGTCCATCGAAGTCCATAGTCTGCCGCGTAACCGAACAACGCCAATAACACAATATAGGGGTACACAACGTTCATATTGAGCAGTTTGTATTCAAGTCTGATTCTGTAACCAAAACCCACGTGTCCAACAACCATTTCGGCGGCGATGAGATAGACCAACGCAGGGCCAATCTGAAGACGACTCGAATCCAGAATACGTGGAAAGATCTGTCGAAAAATAACACTCAGAACGACTTCAATATGGGATGCTCCTAATGTATAGGCTTTGTGAACTAATTCTTCAGGGACATCGTTCTTCGCTGCCAGATAGACTGTCTGTGCAAAATTCGGCATTACCCCAAATGCAATCATAGCGATAAACATCTCCATGCCGGTACCGGCCATGACAAAAAATACGGCAAGCATAGCTATTGGATTGAGTTTCGCCGTAAATGACAACGGAAAGATAAAGAAGGCTTCCCAAGCGGCAAAGCATCCCATCATTAATCCAATTATAACTCCGAAGATGATACCCAGCGAAAACCCTAGGACAAGCCTCAGACCCGTGGCTTTCAAGTCTTCTAACAGCCATATCTCCTTTGAGCGCCTGTGTGGCGTGGTTACCTTTTTGACACCCTCTTTAAGCTGAGAAAGACTTGGGATTGTTGTGTCGTCGGGATTTATTCGATGTTGCCGATGAGAAAGATGTAAATAGCCTGAGATTAGTATGACAACGGAGAAGACACCTAAAAGAGTCCTGAGTTTATCTGAAATTGGGGACCTGATCATATCGTATCACTCTACCTGGAAGCAAGCGCGAATCTGCTGTTTCGAGCAGTCGTCTGTTACCTAAAAAGTAAAACTGAATCCATTCACGATTTCCAAATCATGTTTCTTGACATTGGGCGGCGGTTCATTGTCATACCGAAAATTCAACCGCGTTGTCAATCCTAACTTCCCGGTCAAACGAAATCCGATGCTGCCCTCAAAAAGAATCCGAAAATCCGAGAAAGTTTTCGGATGAAACTGATAGTAACCTGTTGCAGCGGAGGTCAGCCGTTCATCAATCCGCCAGGTCCAAGTGACATAGTTGGTCAAACGGAGGATATTTGTCTCGATTTTTCCTTCCCTGGTATCATCTTGATTGATGACCTCATTCTCCCACATTGCACCGATGCCGATATACGGGCTAAACGTCCCATCGCTTTCTGATTTGGTGACCTTCCCAAGCGGCGCGATACGAATGCCTCCGCCAGCCAAATTTCGATCCTGTAGCAGGATAAAATCATTGAATTGCTTCTGAAAAAAAGTTTCCACCGCAACATCTTGACTGACGGATCGAATGCCGCGCAGGTGAATCAGCCCCTTATCAATAAATGATTTACTGTCCTTTCTTCCTTGATGAATGTTCGCCATAATAAATAGATGGAACTTTTCAACTAGATAATCCGATCGGAATCGGGTTTTCAGCGTCAAGAAATCCGTATTGCCAGTGTGAGCCGTTAGATTCAGAGCAATGTTATTATACCAGCCGGGGCCCAATTCCATCTGCCGCGCGGTTTCGGCGTCGAAGATATTGACTTGTGCTGATACAAATCTGCAAAGTGACAACAGGCATACAAAGTATAAGGCGTATTTAATAAGGATGACTTCACGTAGCCTCATGCTTTTCGGTGCTTCAACGCTCCCTTCACATAGTGTATTATTCGTGTTCGCTGCCGCTCGTTTTCGTCCATCAGCTAAAGATGGTTCTGTGGGTCTCCTTAAAAAAACTTATCGCCAACACAAGCAGATTCTTAAAAGCCTAGCGCACTAGATGCGGCTACGGAAAGCGTGTCGCACGTCTTTAACATCGCCGTAATGACTATAAATGTCAGCATCGCTACCATTGGATATGCCGGAGACAACGTACACAGGCGGCGCTTCTCACATGACCTATTTCCCCTGACCTTCCATATATTTTTCGATGTAGGTCGGATCAAATCTCAAATTTGCAACTGAGGTGCGATCTTTGGAACCGTAGGCAATCGTTGGCCGCCGGCCCACGATATCATGGCTGACGCAGAACCCTACGACCGTCTCCATAATTTGGGGTAGTTTTTCACCGATGAACAGATTCTTCCCATCTGCCGGCGTTTTGTAAAATAGTGTCTGCCGCATCACCTTTCTCATATCTTTTAGACCGAGATGCGAAAACTTCTCACCGATAGCAATCAGGGTGTCATTTGCGAGTTCAGGGTCTGGGTCAGCCAACATTTCATTAATTTTGTAGAAGGTCTCGATGACAGCAGCGGCGAACCGGTCGCCACCTGGCTTATCCAGGGAAGTTTGAGCCATAATGACCATGTCGATAATTTCCCCCGGAATAGCGGTCGAGTCGAAGAGAACCCGTGCATCTTTTCTCTTATTCAGTGTCTCAAGTACAAATGGGTTCCAGACGATGATGGCTCGATAACCCTTTTGTCCCTGCTGCATTGCGAGTGACGCAGCAGCTGGATCCATATTAGTAAATTTGTAGTCCATTTCATTTTCGTTATTCAGTTCAATGTTCCGAACAAAGCAGTATTCAGAGACCGATTTTGCAAGACCATAGACATCAATTCCCCTAAGTTGACCAATCTCAGTTATGTCGCCAGCAACAATGCATGCATCAGCACCATAGCTTGTGCTCGTAGGAAGTACGGCTGTCGACTGACGAGCTAAAGCCGGGTTCAGGGAGTCCATATTTGTAATACATACAGCATCACAGCCGAGGCTTGCATAAAGTGCCATGCAGGAGTCATAATCGAGTTCCTCGAGCTTAATGTCAACGCCCCATTTTTTTTCGATCCCCTCCATTTTGCTTTTCCTTCCGTCAATGAGCTTAAACTCATGAGCGACGCCAAAAACACTCCACGATGGATATTCGCTCCAGGCAAGGCTGAACGTTGGTGCCTTCTGCGCCATGCCCATAGATGTTAAACTCATCATACAAACAACAAGCAAAATCGAGATACATTTCCGGGAATCACCCAAAGCTATTCCTCCTCAGATAGACGATTAACCTGTAGGGTAGAACAGCGCCCCCCAATTTCTGATTCTGGTGGGCAAAACTACCCTACAGGATTTAAAAGGCAACTGTTCATTTCGTAACAACGAAGAAGAGCCAAAGACGCAATCTATACAGATTGCGATATTTAAACAGGAAGCTTTGATTCCGAATCGGCTGGGGGCTCCTGACTTTCCCCTCGATCGGTTTGTTGTGCCCCAAAGATCAACTCGTCAAACTCATCGGTGGCTGATGATTCTCTGGCAGCTGCAAGGAATTTTTCCTCTTCGGCGCGAGAGTCGGTGCCGGCTAATTCTTGCGCGACCTGCGCTCTGCCTTTCGCCTTTTGCCGGACATCTCGCATCCTGGCAAGCTCCGCCGATGTACCATCAGTGCTGATGCCAGAGAGCATATCAGCAATCTGTTCTTGTTCTCTCGCAGTGATTAGATCGGCGACAGCTTCCGCTTGTTCTTGCTTGATTTTATCCAAATCTCGATGCAATGCGGAAATCTGGATCATATGGTTGTTAATGTCCCCTTGAGCGTTTTCGATATCAGACTCAAGTTCCTGGATTCGAGCATTTTTTTCTTCCAGCGTTGAACTAAAATCATTGTAGGCAGCCACACACCGCGTGTACTCAGGATTCTGTTTAATTGCTTCTTGAGCTTGCTCCTGCTTCTGGAGATTGTCAGCTACACGCTTTGCCTTTGCTAGAGCCCCGGCTTTCAGTTGTTCGAGCCGATCTACATCGTCGGTTAGATTCTGAACGGTTCCCTCTTTTTGCTTGACCAGCGCCAACAGTTGACCAATTGCTGCCTTGTAGCGCTGAACATTCGCTTTTTTGTCCGCAATAATATCTTCATAAGCCCCTCGGACAGCTTCAGGGTTTTCCATCATCCTATCGGAAAGCTCATGCGCTCTTCCCGAGAGCGTATACCAGATTGCTTTGAAGAATCTCCCGATTCCACTTGCCATATTATATTTCTCCTTCCATTAAAAATTGAAGATTGAACTTTAATTGACAATTGTCAATTTGAGTTGTTTTCAACATACTGATCGTATTCACTCGGTTCATGGATATTGCTTGATTCAAGCTCTCGCATTGTCTGTTCGACGTTTTTAGCAAACGCTAAATTTTCATCAAGCTCGGTTCTGAGCCTTGAAAGCTCGGTTTCATCGCTATGTGTACCCAGCGTAAGCATCTGAGCGTAGATTCGGGAGAGTTGCGCGATGGTTTCCTGTACATCCGCGATAACAAGCTCCCGATGCTGCAAGAGGGATTTCCTTCCCGTTTTCGTTGCGGTTTCCCTCGCCTTTTCTCCAAGTTTGAGAGTATCTCTCAAGCAATTTACCGATTCATGAAATAACGCCTCAACCTTATAGACCAACTCAAAGGCGACATTTGTAGGGATGGAGGATGACCAAGTGGTTTCACCGACTTCCGCCTTAAAGGATTGGTTCAGCGCGCGAAGATCCGTGAGCATCCTTTCGGTCCTGGCATCCCCATCTTCGCTGAGTTGCTTGTGTAACGCATCAAGTTGACGCTCCTGTTGATTATGCGCCTCATCCTGCAATTCCTTTAATGCTTGGCGCGAAATCTTATCCAGTCCTGTCGCCCATTTCGTAATGAATCCCGCGATGGGACCCAGGACACCTAGAACGCCGCTGACAAACAGAAACAGAATGGCCGGCTCAAGATTGAGCACCCAGGTCGCAAAAGCCAATGTGGCTCCAGTAGCAAAAGGAAAAACCACAGAGGCGTTTCCGATAAGATTGAGGAAGATTTTGCCCCTTAATTTCTTTCGATTAATCAATTTCTTTACCCGCCTTGATTGAGAACCGAAAACTAACTGCTTTTCCGGAGGCGATCAAAATCGCCTTCAATTCATCGGCTTAATTAAAAAGTGGCAGCACCCTTTCCTTGTTCATCTATGATGAACTCTAATCAGAATGCGGATTCATCAGCTTCTTCTATGACAATTCTTATCTTTAAGATATAAAGGCGACTTTTGATTGAGCTAGCGTAGCCTATCTATCGTTCGCTGCACTGAGGTGGAACAGCGTATTAACTAGTCTCTAATATGGTTGCCCAACGCTGTTTTTAGCAACGCAGCGGCTCACTTAACACATCTATACAAAACTCCTTTTAATACGGTTTCTCCAGAAGGACAAAAGTAACGCTTTGTGCCGCCCCTCCATCCGTATTATTCGGAGGCCAGTTGCTTGCGATCGCTTTGATGCGATGCGGGTTAATACCCCGGCTCGTCAAAAACCCAGCGACGGTATCGGCTCGCTGCTGGGCAAGTTTTCGATTCGCCTCTGGGTCGCCTTCGCGCCTGGTATGTCCTACAACATGGAGGTACCATTGCGGAAATGAATCCAGGTCCTCAGCGAGCGTCACTAAAGCCCGTTGGCTTCCCAGATGAATTCTTGCATTTCCCCGACCAAATTGGATGGGTTTAATCTGCATTGTACCAACAGAAACAAGCCGATTCCATTCAGAATCTGAGAGGTCACGTAGGGATTTGACGCCTCTGACTTCCGGAAGCGCGATCGCGGTGGAGTCCCCTAGAACAATTTCATCAAGGCCACTTGATGCTGCTACGCTTGGATGAAATTTATCACGATGAAGCGACCGCAATGTGCCATCATAAAAAATCTGCCCATAGTTCCCCGACAATGGATCTTTTGAAATTGCGGCGGTTTGGACCAGAACTCTGATAAGCTTAGCAATCATATCTTCGAGGTGATCGGCATCCTTTGCCTCTTGTCCGGAAATCACACCAAAATGAGCGTAATTCTCCATGGTATTCCGCCATTCAATGCCATTTACCAGATTTTCAGCTTCGCTTCTCTTCAGGGGATTTCCGTACGTTTTGGCATCTTCCAGAACAAGATTCACCATCCCATCCAGCTGATTGGAATAATCGTAATACGCCTGCAGGTACGTCTGTACAACAGTTTCGACAAGTTCAGGCTGTTCACCCAGAAATTGTCGCTGGGCGATCAGCACGTCAACAATATATCCTTTCAGCTTTGAACTGTCCAGTAGGACATGGACACCATCAATTGCCAGCGCCTTTGTCACATAGGGTTCCCACAGCACATAAGCTCTTGTATCGTTTGGATTGCCGGCCTTCAGCTTCTTGTAGACATCTTCTGCTCCATCTGCTGTAATTGCCCAGTCACGGGGCAAGCTGGGAAGGCTCATTTTGTTGATCATAACTCTGGCAAGGGTTTCGCTAGGAGAATCTGGCGTTAATACAATCTTTGCTTGGGGATTGCTTAATTTAGGGATTTGCGGCACGCTCTGCTTGTAAGCAACAATCGCGTCCGCCCCTTTTGTCTCATCAATGACAAGCAGAATCGAACCTGGAAATTCCCCAATCACGTCTCCTGCCTTTAGATACGCATCAATAGTGAAGACTGCCATTTGAATCTTTCCGGTCTTCAGATTCTTCAATCTCTGAATATAATCTGCCTTATCATCGACAAAAATCAGCTTAATTTCCTGGCGATCGAGCAGATTCTGAACAGCTGGCGATCGGAGGATGGCGTAACCGGAGAAGGAGTCGTGAGCAATTTTGATTTCGTGATTGTATCTTTGCGTACTGGTTTTTTGCAGCAGTTTGCCTTTCATTCTCGGTTCAATATAAAACTTATAGACCGCCCCCGCAATCCCAAGGATAACCAGCCAACTTAAGACCATAATGATTTTGCTGGTCGCTTTTTTTGAGGATGCGGAAGATTCATGCATTAGATTTTTCCCCCTTATCGCCGCTGTGTTATCGCCATGATACGATGAAACGTAATGTGTAAACTCATGAACCTATTCCCCGTTAGGCGTCCGGCATTAACTGCCACGGCTCCCTTGACGGGAGCGGACCAACCAGGCAATCACCAAAATTGCGATGGCAAGGATGAGGAGAATTTTCCACATCTGTTCACTCCTATCTGTTCGGGGCGTATCAACCTTCCCCTGTCCAGTGTCATTTGTAGGTTTCATCGTTTTTGCCTTTGGCGAGATTGGCTGCTCACCGATTGGATCATTTTCAGGGACCTTTGTGATCGCAGCGATTAGCCCTGATGCAATCTCTTCTGAGAGGGGGGCAATGAATTCAAATACATCCTCGCCGCTTGTACTTATGCCGGTATCAGAAGTTTCAGCTAGAATCTCCGAAACTGCCTTGACCAACTCTCCCGGATTATCCGCTCGGCGGTAACTATCGACAACCGTCGCCAACATATGCTCTTGCTGCATATCAACACCAATAACATCAACCCGGATCTCTCTTTCCATGACTTCTGGTGTGTAGGCTTCGACATTTTCGCGGTCGCCAGCTTCTCCGTCTGTAACAATCAACAGCCGATAGCTCCCGTAATTGTACTGTTTTTCACGTTGTTCCAGAAGGCGGTCCGCACCAATTTTGATATACGCCCCAAGCGGCGTTCCGCCGCCAGGTATGGGGAGATTAATTGCATTTATCAGCGCCGCCTCGTTCTTGGGGCCCAGCGGATACACCCAGTCATTTTGTATATTGGAACCGCTAAAAACAAGCAACCCGATATTCGTGCCATCTGGAATTTTCGCTAATACCTGACGAATCGCTTCTTTTGCCGCCTCTATCTTCGTCCGGGTAGGGTCACTGTTAAATTGTTCGTTCATTGAGCCTGACGCATCAAGGATAATCACAATATTATCCGTGTGTACCCCTTCATTCGACAAGACCATTGGGGCAAGAAGGAGGGAAAATAGAAGGATAATGAATAGGGTAGATGGGCGTTTTGCGTTCTTCATTGATTAACTTTTCTCCGTCCCTTTAATGTGATGATGTGAACATATGTTCAAAGACCATACTTCGAAGTCGTAATCGGTTCTTAGAAATCGAAATCTGCGGCGACAATGGCTTCAGACGAAATCTTAATCAGAGCGAATTCTACACGCCGATTTTTTGCCGCTAGCGCCGCGCTAGTTGGTTTGGCAATCAGCGGATCTTTGATGCCCACCCCGATCGGAACAATCTGCTCAGACTCAATTCGGACGTTTTTCCTGCGTGCATAATCAACGACTGCTTGTTTGACGGTTTCCGCCCGCTGCTCAGAGAGCTTTAATCCACTTCTCATGATTTGAAATGGGCCTTCAAAATCACTCCCGTCATCAAATTTCTTTTGTTGGGTTAATCCGACGAGGTTCCTTGTATCCTCCAGGCGGAAGGGTTTGCCGTTCATGAAGTATTCATAATTCCCTCTTGTTCCAGTCCGCTTTAAAATCCCTTTCTTCAAGCCGGTTTTGACCACTGCCATCAGGGTCAATGAGGGGTCTGTATGGCCCTTGATGGCAATTGCCGCATTTCCATATTTTGATGCAAGCTCAACAACTCTGTCGAACTCCTCACGGTATTGCGCTTCGCTAAATGTGTCCTGATTTGGCTGAAATTGAATGGTAAATGAGATAAGCGTTTTCTCGTCAAGCACCTCTTCTTCATTAAACGACTCGATCTCCGCTCTGACGGTTTCCTCTTTGAAACGCTTCCGCTGAACAGGGGCTGCCACTGTTGTCGTCAGAAGGCTCGTGAAGGTTGGCGAACTAAAATTCAGATCGGAAGGAATCAGATCGTATCTCTTACTTGCAAATCCCCAGCGCACTGCCATATCCAATCCTGCCTTATTAAAGCCCTCGAAACCGGCTACGACATTTGTTGAATCATTAAAGAACGCGACATTACCGGGCTGAGCGACAAATGTGCAGTCAGCAATCAGACCGTGCGCGTCTTCTTCAAGCGTTGGAAGTACTTCCTTGCCATAGATAGCCTGCATCATCTGAAGCAGCGTCATATATTCTTTAGAATCTCTCGACTCATAGTCCTTCTTGAGTTTGACGACCCCCTCGGCCCCTTTTAAGTATCCCGCGAAGAATTTTTCGATTAACGCCCTATTGGCGTCATAGAAATCCTTTCGGCAGGCGTAAACATCTGCAATCGAGCGTGAAAGCGTCGCCGTGCTGATCACCACATGTGCGCCTTTAACCGTTCCCTCTGCTCCACTGCCGATGCTTTGATGTCCGCCGGTTAAACCGATCATGTCAGGCGTAATCACGAAGCAGCCGGAGATTGTCCCATCCTTCCTGAACTGTTCTGCAGGCCCGTTGGACCCCGTCAAATCATCGACCCAGGTGATGGTTACGTTGGACTTGGAAAGTCTTGCTGTCTGCAACATATCGTAAAGCATGCCGACATGAGGGCCGCCTTTTTGGATTGCGAATTTTTTCCCTTGCAAGTCTGAAATTTTTCTGATGTTGGATCTCCCAACGAAATGATCGCCGGCTGACCATGTTAACTGACCAAACACAACCCCCGTTGTTCTGGAGTCGCGTCCAATGACCTCACTTGCTTGAGCAATCATCCTAAATGTTCCACGCATGATTGGGGATTTTCCGGACAGATAGTCTCTCACCTGCTGTCGGAAATCATCGCCGGGGACTAACTTCAGGTTCAATCCCTGCTTTGCCATGATTGAGCCGGGTTTAGTGAGTAAACCGCCGTTGGCATGGAATAGAGCAGCTTCACCGCCCCACGTGATGTATGGAACAACCAGTGGGCTCGTTGATGTGACTGTTTTAACGCTGACCGGACCGACAATCTCAGAGTAGAGCTGTTGAGCATCGGTCTGGGCGGTAAAAAATATAACAACAACGGTTAATACGACTGCAGTAAGTATCCGCTTTGAAGACATACTGACCTCCTTAGACATTTTTTGGGGCATTGGCTATTGTGTTTTCTTAACTATTCTACTCGGCAACTCACACCGGTCAGCTCGTCTCGTTAGTTTCTGTCAACTGTCCGATTTCATCTGTGGATAAGCCGGTGCATTTCGCAATTGTATCAACTGGGACACCTTGATCGCCTCATTTGTTTCCATGAAGGTTTGAGGATTTCCCCATCGTAAGGTTAAGTATATCATATCTCCAAAACTTATTCAAACGCTCTAACTCGGAACAACAGATCACGGTACTACTTGAAACAATACTATCAGCATTGAGGAAATGGCAGCAATAATTAACTTGAAAAAGAATCACAAGCTTGTGTATACTTGCGCAAATATCTCATGTTCAGCGCAAAGCCATATGGATAAACACATTAAAAAGATGAATGGGAATTAAATTCGTATTATTTCAAAACTTTCATGAAAGCTTAATGACTACTGCGGTTAAGTTCTAAGCGTGGTATTTACAGGCATTTCTGGAATTCTTGATGAATTTATGACAGCCTTTAAGATATAATCCCTAGCTACCTCGAAAAAATTCAGAAAGATTGTATCGAAGTTTCTAAACCGAAAGAGCAATCTGAAAAAACAGTACACTGAAAATCCCTACGATTTAGCTCTCTCTTTGGTCGGCGGCCCAGGCTCACCTGCGTCTTCAGCAGAGAAAGCGAATCTATCACCCCTGCCCCGGCGCCAAGACCATAGCATGACTATAATTTGAGGTTTGGCATGGGTCGAAAGGAATGAATATGAACATTTATCAATCACTGTCGGTGGTGGATTCTGAGCCGATTTCTAAGTATTATCGCGCTTCGGCCTTTACTGATGCAAAGCCCGAACTTGCGGCGCCTGGGACCACGCCAGAACGGTTAGCTCACTTGAATGAGCACGGTTTCGTCATTATCACCGACTTTGTCGACAATCCGTGGATCCCCAGTCTCCGGGAGGCGGCCGCCGTGTTACCGAAGCGTGCTCGCCCGATTATGGCTACTGCAAGATTGACTGCTCGAAGGGCTACGTGCACCGCACGGGAGACGATGAGCCGTGGGCAATTCGGGGTCTAATCCATCCTGCTTTCGAGGAGCCTAGCTTTGCCGAGTTCCACGGCTCTCCAGATTGTCTAAGCTTCGTCCACTCCTGGTGTAACTGGCTCCAGCCTGAGGATATGGTGATGGGTGGAATGTTGCTTTGGTGCAATCCTCGACTGCGCGAGTATGGGCCGAGTTGGCACCGAGACACGACGTGGTGGGGCACCGGGAAGCCCTGCTTTTCTCAGCGGGAGGTCCGAGGGGAGGGACCTGAGGCGTATTCCGAAGAAACCGAGAAAGTCCGATGGAAGGAAATTGTCGCAAATAACGCTAAGTTTATCACGGAGTGGAACGGAGTAAGCATGTTCTTGGCATTAGTCGACGACGAGTGCCACGAGCTCGTGCCGGGTAGCCACAATCGATGGCGTACGCCTGAGCATGACGTGCTCCTGCCGCAGCGATGAAGGACCAAGGGGGCCTGTACACACCTAGTTGGAACGGTGTAGACTCGTCACCGAATCAGGTCGCGATCCGGCTCAAAGCTGGGGAAGCCCTCATCCGCAATGGAGCGACGATTCACACTGGGCACACCGTGCCCAATCGTGAACGCAACACTTTATTGATTGGTTGGTCAAGGTGGTCGGGTGTGTTCACCGGGGAACCGTTGGTAGCGGATGCGCGGGACGCATGGCAACTCGATCCCGCCGTGCGCGAGGCTTTATTACACGAGTGGATGAAAATCGCGTGGAACCGTTGGGCGGAAACACAGAAACTAGGGGATTTGCTTGAGTACCGGTACGCAGGATTTGACATCAAGCGCATCAAAGCAGGGCAGGTAGTCGGTTGGAGCGGGGAGCTGGAACGTCAAGCTGCTGCTGCGGACGACGCTTGGAAGCTCTTCCAAACCGTGGAATGAAGGTCGGATACACTTTGCAAATTGTGCTTCGACCCGCATGAATACTTAAGTATTCCACAATCGGCTCTCGGATGGGTGTGCTGTTTAAGTACACTTACTACAACAGTAATGGTATTCTCATCTCCCAACCCTCAAAGGGCACCCGTTCGTACCTTTTCGTCATCGTTGAGCTCGCTAATCTGTACCCCAAGTAGCAGTTCGGAAGAGAACATTTCATTATGCCTATAGAATTTCTGAGACGCCCTGGAGGCTTTATCCAACCCTGATGTTCTGGAAGCGTAATCTAGGAGTATCACCCCGAAATGAACAACCAAATAATCGGGGATGACGCTCCTAGGACAATCAACTCGGTTTTCAATCTTTGATCGTCTTTTCCGTTCAGTAACCCAATCGGCACTAGCCATTGCGGTGCCTTAGCCTAGCTACACACGTCAACACGATACAGTAACATAGATTATATGGGGTTCGGTTCGGTTAAAGTTAGCAGTACCTAACTGAAATCGGGGAGCTATTTTATTTAAGGATGACCATCCGCCTTAGGGTGGTGGGATCTGTTGCGTCGAGTTTATAGAAGTATGAATTACTACTGACTCGCTCGCCGCGGTTATTTCGTCCATCCCAATAAGCGGCTTTCTCCCTGGTCAGATATGAACCAGCAGCTTGATTCCCCAGTTGGAGCGTACGTATCCTGTGTCCATTAGCATTATAAATAGTAATGGACACTTCGGACTCCTCTTCCAGTTGATACGGAATCCAAGTTTCAGGGTTGAAGGGATTTGGGTAATTCTGAAGCACTTGAGTGGTCATCGGCACTAGGTTGGCAAGCGTCGAATGCAGCATTGAATAGGCCCGCCGTATATCCTCCAGCGTAACCAGCCTATCTATCTTTCCAAATGGTTCGCCGGAGGTCATGTCCGTGACGGTTAAACGCAGCACATCCCCGACCTGCACTAGTGGGTTTCGGTTCAAATCGGCGAAGCCCAACGTCAATCGACCGCCTGATTCTACGTTCGACGTCGTCAGCAGATTGTTCGTCCTGAGATTTTTAAGCGTAACTTGGTAAGGGCCATGATAACCTTCTCCCTCTATGACGCCATCAACAACGAATGCCCATAGATTTGGAGGAATTGGCGTTGCCAATGGGGCGGTGCCGACTTCCCCATCCGGTGAATCGGTCCAGCCTGCTCCTTTAAACGTGATATCGCCGCCATTCGGTGTATTGACGATATAACCGCGCCCACCCTCAATTGGAAATCCGGTGCCCGGAGTATCAAGAGTCCATGAGACGAACTTGCCTTCGTCTGAAATACTGATTATCATCGTTGCGTTGATAAACTCCATGAAACTCCGAGCGGTAAACGGTTCCGCTGGGCGCAAAGGAGGCGAGATAATGTTCAAGCCGCTATTTAAGGGCACCGTAAACGAGAGTTTACCCGTAGCTTCCTCTGGCAAGACCACATCTTCAACAGAACCATCCAGCGTACTGACCATGATCGCGAGATTGCTCGTAGCTCGATGAAAGTACGGTGGCCAAAATTGTCTGACGGCTTGTACCTTCTCGATTTCTTGAGTCGCTGGCGCTGATTCCCCCATTGTCAGAAGGATAAATGCGACCCGAAAATCCTTTTGAGACGATTCAGCAACTGGAATTCGCTCTCCGTTTGCTGCGATAATGCCTTCAATGGTAACTTCTTCCTTCTCCCCTCGAAATGTCACATCGGCCATGGGGTTCAAAAATCGCAAATTACCCAATAAAGCAGGATTGTCGAACGGTGGTGGAATATCTATATCATAGGGGTCAACGACCAGGAATGTCGGAGGAACATCATGTGGCTTCAATAGTCCCATTAGATATAAATCGAGGGGACCAAATATATCTTTCGGGGCTAAAGTCGTGAAAGTCCCATCTCCATTATCGCGAATATCGTTGCCACCCATAACTGAACCAGCGGTATGCAGGAAGAAATTCCAATGCGCGAAGTCACGTCCTAACAACTGGATTGGGTTTATATCAATCCCCCATCCATGTCCGAACTCGTGTGCCACGACACTCAAGGTAGAACTCGCAGAGCCGCTAACATTCCCTAATGGATTATCAGACCATACCTTTAAGTTTTTCATCACGAGAAAAGTTCTCAGCCGGCTCTGACTGCCATAATCATCGGTATGATCAAAAATCGGAAAAATGTCATTACCGGTATAACCACTACCAATCCCCATAACATCATTCGTGACGGGAACCGCAAAGGCGAGAACACCAAAGAGGTCTAAATCCGATTCAAAATTGGTAAAGAGAACTAAGCTATCAAAATCGTCGCCGTGGCTCTTATAAAATTCTCTCGCAACGTTTTGGATATTGACTGTCGATTCCTCCACGAAAACTTCAGCGATGGCACTCGTTGTTCCTACAAGTGGCAATTCATCCGAATAGTCCACTAGAGTCGCCTGGAAGGCATTGTTAAGGCTACCGGGGGATAACCCCACGATGCCTGTTCGGACTCTAGACGATTCGAAAAGGATGTCGATGACGCCCGTATCGAACAGAACTACCTGCATCGTAACCTCGGAGTCAAAAGCTTCGAATGATGGAACATTGAACCAAGTGATAGTAATTTGGCCCGGAGAATCTTTAACTTCTACTGCCGTAGCTTCTTCACCAAAAAACGCAGACGATCCGAGCGGGTTCAAATCCGCATAAAGCGCACCAATTCGAGGTGGTCCCCCCAAGAAGTTTTGCAAATCCCTTGCACGACCATTGGTGTCCCCTGTACCGAATGTCAAGTTTCCATCAGAGTTAACGAATACGTCAGTATACCCCTGTCCGAAAAATGTGAATGGAAATCCGATAGCAATTTTCCTACTGTCGTCATCAGTCAAATCCAATACTTCGCCGAAGACAGCTGCAAATTCAACCTCATCGGGACTAGACACATCGTATCCTCCCGCAGCATTGGGGGTAAAACGTAAACTGCTATTCGCTAAATCAAAAAAGTTTTTGGGTTGGACGAGGTGTTCGTTGCCTTGAATTACAACTACGTGTCCGACATCGGTGGTCGTCGATGGGAAGCTAACTTCCCGCGCAGCGTTTACTTTTAGTTGGTGATATGGGGAATCGCCCGGTTTTGCTTGGGATTCTAAACAGAAAAGGATTAACAGTATTGTGCTTAAAGGCACTAGTTTTGATTTCATGAATGTACTATTCCTTATTTTTCTGCGGTTAATACACGATTTGTTCCTCAGTAATCAGCCTTATGAGCGATTGCCAAATTCAGCCGAAACTCCCCGTATTGGTACAACGGGAAGCCTTGCGTAAACCGAAAGTATCAATTCAATACTCTACAAACTTGAAATCGCCCAAAATTACGCATATCATCAAAGATAGCTCTAATGTCACCCTCAAAATCCAAAACCACTTTCGCGTACTTTTAGGACATCATATTTGACAGTGCCTTTGCTGGTTTTTCAATGGTCCACACGCCGGTCATTCCAAAATGATTTAGCACAGGAAAACGCTCAAACCACCAGATTAGGCATTTCCCTTGGCGTTCGAGTCTCTCAAGGATTTTTCCTATAGATTAAACCCGTTTTACCTTGTTGTTGTTGATACCGTTGGTATTTCAGTGCTAATGGGGTTAGAATCACTTTCGTTAGTCGCTTTTTCTCAAGAATCAGCATATCGCGCCGATTACGCTCGATTTCAGGTCCTTCAGGCACGGATTTTTTGTTCCTTTGAGATGCTTCATCAACATGATTAGCGCAAACTCACACTATATCCCCAACATCACAAAGAAAATTCCGAATGCTTATGGCGCAGTCGGTTAGTCGGTGCGCGCTAGGGTTGGTAAATGCCCCAAAAAGGTACAAGCCTTTGCAGGTTTTTCAATCAATACTTATCCGGAATTTGTATTAAATTGCCGCGGACCCCTTTTCACCGGTACGGATGCGAATCGTCTCCTCAACGGGCAGGACAAAAATCTTCCCATCGCCAATCTTTCCGGTTGAAGCTGCTTGCTGCACAGCTTCAATGACTTGATCTATGTTTTCTTCCGGGACGACGATTTCAAGCTTTAACTTGGGGACAAACTCAATGGTGTACTCGCTTCCCCGATAAAGCTCTGTGTGGCCTCGACTTCTGCCGAACCCTCGAATTTCGCTAACTGTCATCCCACGAACACCAACGTTGTTAAGCGCTTCTTTGACTTCCTCAAGTTTGAAGGGACGGATAATGCACTCTAGTTTTTTCATTTTGAATTACTCCTTCGTCCAAAGCGATTTTGGTAAGTTTAGCAAGCCCCGATTTGTAATCGGGGCTTGGAATTCTGATTAAATATCGTAGTAGAGGTAGAATTCGTATGGGTGCGGACGCAGATTAATCGCATCGACTTCGTTTTCATGCTTGTACGCTACCCACGAATCAATCACGTCCTGGGTAAACACATCGCCTTTGAGGAGATATTCGTGGTCGTCCTCTAAAGCGTCAAGTGCTTCCGACAAGGAGCTTGGGGTCGAATCAATGGCATCCATGTCCTCTGGTTCGAGGTCGTACAAATCTTTATCGACAGGATTACCCGGGTGAATCTTATTCTGGATACCATCAAGACCTGCCATCAATAAGGCGCTAAAGGCAAGATAAGGATTGCAGGAGGGATCCGGCGTACGGAACTCAACCCGTTTCGACTGTGGACTCTTGTGATAGATTGGGATTCGGACGCATGCACTGCGATTCCTCTGAGAATATGCAATATTGACAGGTGCTTCAAAACCCGGCACCAGCCGTTTGTAAGAATTTGTCGTTGGTGCAATGAGAGCACAGAGTGAAGGTGCGTGTTTGAGCAACCCACCGATATAATATAGCGCCGTTTCGCTCAGAAGCGAATAACCCTGTGCGTCAAAGAAAATGTTTTGATTGTCCTTCCATAAGCTCTGGTGGATGTGCATGCCGGAGCCATTATCTTCAAAAAGTGGCTTCGGCATAAAGGTTGCTGTCAGATTATGGGCGCGAGCGATGTTTTTGATGATGTATTTATACAGCGCCATCTTATCACCCATCCGGGCCAAGGTATCATACCGCATGTCGATTTCACCCTGTCCGCCTGTACCAACTTCGTGGTGATGAACCTCCACATCAATCCCGCATTCAATCATCTTGAGGATGATTTCAGATCTAACATCTTGTAATGAATCCGATGGGGGCACCGGGAAATATCCTTCTTTATAACGAGGCTTATACCCAAGATTAGGTTCTTCATCACGACCTGTATTCCAGCTTCCTTCAACTGAATCGACGAAGTAATACGCTGAGTGTTGGTCCTGACCGTAGCGGATATCATTCAAGAGATAAAACTCTGCTTCGGGACCCCAGAAGCTGGTGTCGGCAATACCTGTAGATTTCAAATATGCTTCTGCCTTCTGGGCAACGTGTCGTACGTCGCGCGTATAGCTTTCCAATGTCACCGGGTCTTTAATATTGCAGACAAGACTTAACGTGTCGATCTTGCAAGCTGGGTCAACAATTGCTGTTGCCGGATCGGGAAAGAGCAGCATGTCGCTTTCGTGGATAAGTTGAAACCCACGAATGCTTGAACCATCGAAGCCGATGCCCTCTTCAAACAAATCTTCGGTCAACGCCGAGATCGGCATCGAAAAGTGCTGCCACATTCCCGGCAAATCCATAAATTTGAAATCGACAATCTTGAGTTTTTTCTCTTTTGCTAACGCAATCACGTCACTCGGTGTCATCTAAAATCCTCCTTGAAATTATCAGAAATGAAGGTAAAACAAGTTTTTCAATGAAACTGTCCGACATTTATGAAGCCGAATCAATGGAAGCAAACCAAACTGGGATTTTCAAAAGAATTATTCTTCTTATGGTGATAGGTTAAGCGGTAAAGTTACCGTTTTAGAGATTTTAGAAACTTACGCATTATGTAAAATCAGGTAACGCCTGTGCTTAGGTTCTGTTGACATATCAACGGAGCCAGATAAGCGTGGAGACAAAACTCAGAAATCCAAAATAACGGGCAGCCAGTTTCTCGAAACGAGATAAAGATACGACGATACCATCATTTATCTTGTTGATAAAACATTCAACCAGGTGTCTCTCTTTGTATAAATGGTATGTTCTTTGGGCGCCACGATTACGTCGAAGCGGTATCACTGCAATTGCACCATTCGTTTCAATAACGTCAATAAAATCGTCCGAGTCATACCCGTTGTCTCCAATTACATACTCGCTGTTATATCCAACTATCAACGCTTCAGCTTCAGCTATGTCATGTCTTTGACCGGGGGTTAGATGGAGTCTAAGCGGATTACCTAGTCCGTCAACTGTGATGTGAATCTTTGTACTGAATCCACCTCGAGAGCCTCCTAGCGCTTTGGTTTTCAGTACCACCGTTTTTTTTGAGACTCCAGCCGCGCATGGGTGAGCCCGGCAAATGGTAGTGTCAATAATAAGCCACTCGATATCTGGGTCAGAGGCGAAGTGGTGGTGCATCAGTGTGAAGATTCCTTTGTCACACCAGCAGCCAAACCGCTTGTAGATGGAGTTCCAATTTCCATAGGCGGTTGGTAACAATCTCCATGGCGCACCGCTACGAGTCACCCACAGGACGGCTTCGACGAATCGTCGAGTAGCAGCTTCGTTGCGGGCATAGATGTTGGAACAGCTTTAGAAGAAACTGGTATATCTTTCTCCATCGGCCATCAGGTAAGGTTATGGGCATCATTCTTCTATTATGCCACAACCTTATAACCAAACGTCAACAGAACCTAAGTAAATGCCAACAATAGCAGCAGCAAATACGCTAAACACGAGCAAGTGCTATGCCAACTTTTAGACTAGATCGAGTTGACTGAGGAGGATTGCATACAAAAAAACTGATGTTACGCGATTCAAGACTTCACGCATCGTTGACCCCATATCCACCAAGGGATATCCATACGATAGCATAAAGCACTCTGACAGAATATTTCACCGATTGATGTTGCTGAATAATTGAGCAACGGTGCTAGAGCATTCAGCAACTAGCACCGTTGATGCAAGGTGCTGCTATGTATTCAAATCTTCAGAAAAACGACTTGCTTCCGGTTCAATCTGCCCCGCATATTTATTCCCCGGCTTCTGGCGATAGGGTACTTTAGCGGGGGAAGATAACATTTCAAACGTAAACGCGCAAATCCGCATACCAGGATAAAGCTTAACAGGCATGCGTCCAAGATTGCCAAGTTCTAAGGTTGCTGTGCCGACCCAACCTGGGTCAAAAACCCCTGCTGTGCTGTGAACAATAATGCCGATTCGACCAAGGCTACTTCTCCCCTCTAAACGTGCCATCACATCGTCCGCGAGTTCAAGGGTTTCGAGCGTCGCAGCGAGGACAAACTCATCCGGCTGCACGGTAAATGCCTCACCATCAGGCACCTCGACTTTGTGCATCAATTCATTAATATCAATGCCAGATTGGAAATCAATATATGGATATTTGCTATGTTCAAATACACGAAATGTATTCCCCAGCCTGAAATCAATAGAACAAGAACCCAAGTGTTTCGTGAGGTCCGGAGAAGGTGTGATTTTGATTTTCCCTTTCTCCAAATATCTAACGATATCGCGATCTGATAGAACCATTGGTGTTCCTCTGTGCCAGCCAGCGTATCACTTGAGTGCCGGATTGTCTGGTATAAAAACTCAGTGGTTTCCCGCTGATACTTTGGACTCTATAACTCCTGCACAAGTTGCGAGTCCCGAATCGAATTCACCTCAATCGCACAGTTGATTTCTTCAATTTGTGCAGGCAATTCCTTCTTCGACTGAATGCGTGATAGCTCGAAAGAAGACAACTGTTCTTTGGGGGGTTCCTAAACCGATTATGCGGCTAGTATATTCGGACATGATACGAATCGCACGCAAATCAGGTCCACTCAGAAAGATTGAGATTCTTACATAGACCTAAAGTTTTCGAAAAACCGCTGTAAATCAATGTAAAACCTACTTTTCTTGCAAGAAGCCTCAGCCACATTGCTAGTTGCAAAGTCAGCGGATATGCTTTCATTCATTCGACAAGTTTATTGGGTTAGAAACGCATAACCAATACTTTTATCATTGTATCAAATTTTACGGCAGGTGTCACGTTTTTTTTGACCCACTAGAAAATTAAAACCATAATCAGCGTGTATCGTGTAATGAACAAGATAATATTCTGAATGAAGATGCAGCATTAGATGGATAGGATAGGGTTCTTTCTTCCACGCCAAAGGCTATGGTGGATCGTATTTAGGATTGGTAATAACCCCCCTTGCACGTATTACTCATTCATAATACCTTTTGGCTGTACTTTCTGTCATAGTTGTGATACACTTTTTCATCTTTCAGATTATGGGATTAGACGCAACAATCTCTGAAAGCGTTAGGAGGTAAATGATGGCGCACTCAGATTACAAGATTGGTGTTGTTGGTGTGGGTCGGATGGGAAGTAACATTGCACGCCATTTGCATGACGAAGGATTCTCAATTGTTGCAGTATACGATGTTGTAAAAGCAGCGGCAAGAATGCTCGCCGACGAGATTGGCGCTGAGGCGGCAACTCATCCGGCGCGAGTAACAGAACTCGCTGATTATATTATTACCGTTGTGACCGATGACAATGCTATGCGACAAATTTTCTCGGACGCAGATGAAGATAGCTTGCTTAAAGGTGCGGTAGGCAAGCTATTTCTCAATTGCGCAACAATTTCACCGCAGGTTCATGTCGATGTTGAGAAACTCGCTGAGAAGCATGGCGCCCAGAGCATTGAAGGCTGTATGGCAAGCAGTATCACACAAGCACGTGAAGGAACACTCTACCTTATGTGCGGCGGCAGGAAAGAAGCCTTTGACAAAGCGAAAGTAATTCTCGATTCGATGAGTGTAGCGCTCCACTATATTGGCGATGCGGGCAACGCTGCGCAGGTCAAAGCACTTGTGAATTTGGTGATGAATATTAACACCGCCGGGCTTGCTGAGGGACTAGGACTTGGCGCCGCACTTGGTCTCGACTTGACTATGCTTCAAGAAGTCTTTGCCCAGACCGGCGCTAATTCGCGCGTGTTGGAGACAGATGGCGAAGATATGGAGAATCGAGATCACGAGTGCTATTTCTCGGCAGCGCATGCAGCCAAGGATTCAGGGATAGCGCTTGAGCTTGCTAAAGCTGCTGGTTTGAATCTACCACTCGCCGAAGCGACGAAGAAACAATATGATAGGATGATTGAAGTTGGTAAAGGAGAATTGGATAAATCTGGCATTGCTGAACTCACCTTTCCTGGAAGAGAGTAAACGGTGATTGTCGCCATCCATTGATACCTGTGCGTGTAAGGACATTAGCCCCATTATTTAACCTCCTTAAAGCTTAGTTTTTTCCGTCTTGGCCGCTAGTTTTTGAAAAACGGTTGTAAAAAAGGTTGTAGGAGAATCTGCCGTCGACCCATCGACACAGGTTTACAATCTGAAGAGAAAAGAGATTAAACAGCTATATTTATATCCGGTGTGCTAGCTCACTAAGCCACTAATCTGGAGTTCATGTAAAACGCCAACCCTTATTGAGCTTCCGTAGCGGCGTGAGACTATCCATTTGAATTTTGCAGAGACCTCCGGATTGAAGTTTTTCTCGACAGGATTAATTCGGCTCTATCAAAAATTCATCTCGACACAAGATCTCCCTCAGTTTCGTCCAATTCCGATTATTCAATAGCTCTGTATCAACATGATGGCTACCAATTTCCTATTCCCAGAATAATTCTAGTATTGATTGATCTGGGGGATTGTGTTAAAATTGCAGCCTTGCAAAGAACTAAAAAACTCACAACTCGAGAGTGATATAGAATGGAACCAAGAAAAGAATTATTAAAATTGGGAGGCGGTTCAGCCTGTCCGGGGGAAAGGATTGAGCCTGCGGTAGAACTGGTCGAGAAAGGCGGTATCGACTACATTGTTTTTGATTCCTTGTCAGAAAGCGAGATGCTCGCTTTTGAAAAACATAAATTGAGCCACCCAGATGAGGGCTTCGATATCTACACTGAAAGACGGCTCAAGGCAATTTGGTCCATTTGCGCGCGCAAAGGCATAAAAATTATCGGCAATATGGGAGCTGCAAATCCGAAAGCAGCTCAAGATTTGGCGATTAGGGTTGCTCGTGAACTGGGGCTCGATGGTTTGAAAGTTGCTGTGGTGTTAGGTGATAACGTGCTTTCGCTCGTCAAAGAACTCGATCTGAGAGTTAACGAGACCGAAGAGGGTGTCAGTGAATTCGGAGACAGGCTCATTGCGGCGCATGCCTACATACCGGCGGACCCTGTCGTGGAGGCTCTTGAAGCGGGGGCAGATCTCATTATGACGGGAAGGGTCGGCGATGCCTCACTGTATCTGGCACCCATGATTTATGAATTTGGCTGGCGTGAAGATGAGTGGGATTCATTCGCCAAGGGTATCATCCTTGGACATCTGTTTGAGTGCGCTGGTCAGTTGACGGGAGGATATTTTGCGGATCCACCATACAAAGTTGTTCCAGATCTTTATCGCTTGGGTTTTCCTATTGCAGAGGTTTCTCCCAATGGCGACGCCATCATAACGAAGGTGCCGGGCAGCGGCGGGCTTGTGAGTCCAGCCACATGTGCGGAACAGATGCTTTACGAGGTGGGCGATCCCACTAGTTACATTGAGGCTGATGTAATTGCGGATTTCAGTGATATGGGGTTTGAGCAGGTGGGTCCAGACAGAGTTGCTATCACCGGTGTCATCAAGGGAAAACCCAAACCCGAACTGCTGAAGGTCAACCTCGGAGTAAGAGATGGATACAGAGCAGAAGGCACAATTTTCTATGCAGGCCCCGGAGCCTACGAAAGGGCGAAACTAGCCGCAGAGGTCATGAAGCAGCGGCTGGAACTCATCACGCATTTGAAGGCGGAAGCTATACGGTTCGATCTGTTGGGAATCAACTCGTTGTATGGTCATTCCGATGAGAAACCCGAAAGTGCTCCGTGGGAAGTGGGGCTCCGTGTCGCAGGAAGAACCCGAGAACGCTCTGAAGCTTGGAAGATTATGCATGAGCTAGAGACGATTGACAATAATGGTCCCGCTGCAATTGGTCGTGGCTTAAGAAAAGAGGACGTTACCGAAATTCTCGGTTACTATTCAACGTTCATACCGCGGGATAAAGTCAAGACAGAAGTCTTAATTGAGGAGGCATAGTTCATGGGTAAAACCCAGCTCCGAGAAATCTGTCACGCCAGATCTGGAGATAAGGGGGATACTGCAAACATCGGACTTATCGTGTATGATAAACAAGACTTATGAATTGATAAAGAGATGAAGTTACCCCGGAGCGGGTCGAGGTGTTTTTCAAAGGAACTGTGAATGGTGATGTGGAAAGATACGAACTGCCTCGGATTGGCGCGCTCAACTTTGTACTACATCAGGCGCTGGACAGCGGATCCCCCCGGACGCTCTCGTTCGATTTTTGTGGAAAGGCGCTGAGTTCCGCACTATTGACTCTTATAATTGAAACGTCAGACTAGTCCTCATTAAAATAAGGGAAACAACCAAGCGTTTAGCTATGGGAGGTACTGCGATGAAATTAGGTATGTTCATGATGCCGCTACATCCTCCGGAAAAAGACCGGACTGAATGTTTCGAGGAAGATATCGAACTGGTTGTTCGTGCCGACGAGCTGGGATTCACCGATGTCTGGGTTGGTCAGCACCACTCGGCTGCTTGGGAACCCATTCCGGCTAACGACATTTTCATTGCCCACGTGCTGCCACTCACGAAGAACATTCGATTCGGCCCGGGTGTGGTGATTGTTCCCCACCACCATCCAGTCAATGTCGCTGTTCGTATTGCATACCTAGATCACCTAGCTCGCGGCCGTTTGAATTGTGGCTTTGGCCAAAGCGGCGTGCCGACCGATTGGGAGCTGTTCGATTTGCCGGATCCAAGGACGCAAGGGCTGATGACCCTTGAAGGGATTGATATGGTGCTCAAGTTATGGCAAGCAGAGGCTCCGTTCGACTTCAAGGGACAATTCTGGCGCATCCGAATCGAAAACCCGAATCCGGATGTTGCCCTAGGACCAATGCTCAAGCCGTATCAGAAGCCTCACCCACCAATCGCGATGAGCGTAGTTAAGGGGACGTCAATGGGAGCCCGTACAGCGGGTGAACGCGGTTATATGCCGGTGAGCACGAATGTCGTGCCGGCGGCTACGGTTGCCCAGCATTGGCAAACGTACTACGCTGGCGCCGAAGGAGCCGGTCGGCCAGCCCCAGACCGATCGATTTGGGGAGTGTCGCGTAGCATCTTCGTTGGTGAATCAAAGAGGGATGCTTGGGATTTTGCCGTGAACAGCACATTCGGACGTTCATGGAACTACATGATCAAGATAGTCAAAGCGGCGAATCTGCTAGACATTATGAAACTGCACCCTGACATGTCCGATGACGAGATAACGTTGGAATACGTCCTGGAGAACCTGTGCATTATAGGTGATGTAGAGGAATGCGTCCGTCAATTGGAAGATTTGTGGGAAGTGACTGGTGGTTTTGGCACACTGCTGATGATTGCCCACGACTGGGACGACAAAGCGAGATGGTTGCGCTCCATGAAATTCTTGGCGAATGAAGTCGTACCCGCATTGCCATCGGTCTAAAACCGTTTTCTTGCCGTTTGAATCGTTTGATTGGTCTCACCGCATCTCCCCGAATGGCGCTTCAGAATCGAAGAGGATGCGTCAACATGGAAGGTTCAATTCTAAAGCTAAATCGCCATGAACCCTAGCCAAGGAGGTGTTTAGCATGGCGCTTGATCCGAAGTTGCAGCGGCAAATCATGGGCTGCTTTGCAACAGGCGTCACGGTAGTGACAACACGGTGCGGCGACCACATTACCGGCATGACGGCGAACGCAATTATGTCTTTGTCGCTGAATCCGCCGCGAATCGTCGTTTCCGTTGACAAGCTGAGCCACATGCATGAATCTCTGTTGCATGGAAAATGCTTCGCGATCAACCTGCTGCGGGCGGATCAGGAAGCTACTTCTCGCCAGTTTGCAATGCCGGGGCCGAAAGACTTTTCCGGCTTGTCACTAACCGTAGCGGAGACCGGGGCACCAATTTTGGTTGATTCCCTCGCGTTTGTGGATTGCCGGCTCGTCGAGATTCTATCGGGCGGAGATCACGACATGTTCCTCGGAGAACCTGTTGTCGGCGAGGCGCGGGATGGCGAGCCGCTTATCTTTTTCAGCGGAGGTTACACTCAGCTAGCGCTACCAATCGAGGAAGAGGGAAAACCGTGAATCCCAAGCTTTGGGACATCGGCTTGAAAATTGACGGCTTGGATGCGGGCGTCGCTTTTTTGGAAGCGATGCGTGCCAAATTCCGGTATCGTGCAACCCGCTCAAAACTAGATGGGGGAAAATATGAGACGGCTCTGTTAGAGTTTGGTGGGACACGTGCTTTTTTGGTTGAGGAACCGATTTTCGAACACAAGCTCAACCATCAACTCATCCCAGGATTGGCCCATATCGTCTTCGAGGTTAATAACGTCGCTGAAGCATACGAACAGATTACGGGACTAGGTGCAGAAATACTTTTCGAGCCAAAACAGGTTAGTGGCGGGTATGGGTGACGCCGCGTTGCCTTTTTCTGCTCCCCCAACGGTCTCGTATTCGAGATGATTGAAATTCTAGAAGCAAAGGTGTGAGCCTTCCAAAGCGTTATTGTTCACTCAAACCTGTTCCTTCTGTCGCGGTTAAAAACCGATCCCCTTGGACATTTTCAAATCGCTCTACGATTCCACTGGACCAGCGAATCTCAACCAAATCTGCTCTATTGGACCCACCGAGCCCAAAGTGTAATCGTATGTCGCTATGCGAGGGGTAACTTCCCCCACTCTTGACTTCTTTGATTTGTGATTTGCCGCCAGCTACGACCTTAATGCGGGTCCCAATACCATCGCGGTTGCTTTTAACGCCGACTGTTGTGAAGGAGAGCCAGTGGTTCAGATGGACGGTATCATTTCGCAGCAGATCGGGCGTCTGATGGCAGTTAGTAACCAAGACATCAATGTCGCCGTCATTATCATAATCTCCAAAAGCTGCTCCGCGGCTCACCTTCTTCAAAAGCAGCCCTTCGCCCGACCGATTGGAAACATCCTTGAACGTGGTATCGCCTCGGTTTCTGAAGAGTTGATTTTGCTGCGCATAAGTGAGATTCGGATTGATGAGATGGACATTATCGTTAAGGTCTCCGGTAGCGATAAAGAGGTCAATGTATCCGTCGTTGTCAAAGTCTGCGAAATCCGCGCCCCAGGAGAGCCGCGTGAGTGTTGATGCACCGATTCCTGAACGATACGTGATGTCTGCAAAGAGCCCATTTTGTTCGCTGAGGTAGACCGCGTTAGGTTCGCCACTGAAATTCGTAACGACGAGATCGAACCATCCGTCGTTATTGATATCGCCAAAGACCGCAGCCATGCTGCTATATGCACTACCCATTTCGTCGACTGCGACCCCGCTGAATAACGCGACCTCAGTAAACATACCGTCACCATGATTCTGATAAAGCCAGTCCGGTTCCAAATCGTTTGCGACAAACAGGTCGAGGTCATGGTCGTTATCGTAATCGCACCAGACGATTCCCATTCCTTTGCCGCTTGGGTCAAACACACCGGCTTCGAGGGTTACATTCGTAAATGTACTATCACCTTTGTTTTGGTAAAGCACACTCGGCGTCCCCTCAAAATTCTTGGGCGAACAATAAATTCGGACATTGAACTCACCACACTGGGGATTGTTCTCTAGTTGGAACGCCACATAATTTGCGACAAATAGGTCCAGGTCATTGTCATTGTCGTAATCAGCAAAAGCAGCGGCAGCCCCCCACAACACATCGTCAACCCCCGCCTGGGTTGTTACATCAGTGAATGTCCCATCACGGTTGTTATGATAGAGTACGTTCGGCCCAAAATTCGCGACATAAAGATCCGGAAAGCCATCATTATCATAATCCCCGACAGCGCAACTGAAACCGTAACTTTCATCGCCTACTCCCGCCTGAACTGTTACATCTGTGAAGGTACTATCGCCGTTATTGCGATAAAGTGCGTTTGTTGGTGGCACATCGGAGCGCATGCCGGGAAGGTCTGCCCCGTTTACGAAATAGATGTCTATATCTCCATCTTGATCGTAATCAACCCATGCCGCACCAGCTCCAATGGGCTCGACATAATACTTTGCCCCACTGCGCCCATCTCTATGTCTAAAATGAACGCCGGCTTCTGCCGTGGCCTCACTGAAGAATAATTCCGCGCACGCCGGAAGGACGGAACACCAGAAGACCAGAGCACTAATTACATATTTCGAATTTTGCAGTATGTACCGCTTTATGTGCAAGGCATCAAACAGATGTTCTTTTCTCTCCCATCTTTGTTCCTTGGATTCCGGAAACACAGCTGTATCGAAGCCTCCCCTCTCTTTCGTCTCGCCCTTTCCTAAATTCCTTCTCTTTCTTCCTTCCATTCTCCGCATCTCCTTTTACGGTGGTTAGAGCGTTTAACCCTGCATCGAGCCTAGGGCGAGATTATATCAACCGCGCTATCTATTGTCAAGCGTAAGGAGAGGGGAACACACCTTACTCAAGGAATGGGGGTGTAGTGAAGAAATTCCGTCAAAATAGACTTCCTTTTTACGACAACTTCAGGTATACTTTGATAATTACCTCCTTCTGTTTCGCCACAGTCCGACATGACTGGGTCATTGACGCTTGGTGAAGCTAAGAGAACGGTATCTTGTGCTTTCTTACAGCGAAGAAGGACAGATTAGCGTCCTGTTTTCGAGAGCGTCAATTAAGTCGTCAATCGTCGTGTTCCGCGTGATATTGAACGAATTATTAATGCAACTACTATCAAGTTCAAGCACCTGAATTCTGTTAGTTATCAACGAACTGCTATCATTCCGCCGATGCGGCGATACAGTGAGGTTTGGATTCTGGAGGTCTGGCGAGTGAAGAAAGCACAATGGCGAGCTGTCGTCCTGGTGTGGACGATGGTGGGAATCTGTGTTGCGTTGACGATTTCAGATGCCAACGCGGCTTACATGATTCAGGAAGGAAATACGATGGCTAAGACCAGAATTGAAGTCAAACGTTCACCGGATCTCCTAGATAACCGTATTGGAGGGGACTACGGTAGCGATCCCAATGTAGCTAACCACATCTTTGATTTAGGACTCAAATGGGTGCGACTAGGCTTCTGGAACAGCGGGTTTAACTGGCAACGGGTTCGCAGGGCGCAGGGCAGTTATGCGGTCGACCCGGCGCCGGATAAGTTTGTGACTGATCTCGCCGAAGGCGGCATAACGGTGGTGATGACCATGGGCGTCGGCGATGGTCGGTTCCGCGAAGACGATATGTGGCGGTTAACACCGTCAGCGATGGACGACTACCGAGAATACGCACGAACGCTCGTTCAACAGTTCAAGGACCGCGTCCAATACTTCGAGATATGGAACGAACCGGATACTGGCACTGATTGGGGCCGCATCCCCCCGATTGACTATGCGAGACTTGTTAGGCATGTTGCACCGGCGATACGCGAGGAGGCGCCAGAAGCCAGGATCGTCATCGGTGCCATCGGCGGATGGTGGCAGCCGAAATTCCCAGGGTATGGTAACGCTAGCCGCTACACACTCCACCTCGACTACTTGAAAGAGGTGCTCTGCTCAGGCATTGCTCCACTAGTCGATGTGATCTCTTGGCATCCATTCTACGGGCATCGTCCAGAGGATCCGTACTACCAGAACTATCCCCAGATGGTTGAGGAAATTCAGCGCTTGGCAACCGTTCAGGGCTTTAAGGGTGAATATCTTGTTGAAGAAGCACTATGGCGAGTGGAGCGTGCCGATGAACCACAGGGACTTGTGTCCGCCATCGTTTCCGCCAAATACATCGCGCGTACCATAGTGATGCACCGGGGTCTTGGCATAACAGTAACTGTAAGCGGCATGTTTCCAGGCAAATGCCCGGACGTAACGCACCGCCTGTGCACGATTCTTGCGGGTGCTGAAGCAGTGGACCTCCCCGTTGTGTTGCAGACCGAGTCGTCTGAGGTTGTCCATTACGGATTTCAACTGCCAAATGGCGATCGACTGATAGCCCTGTGGTCGAATGGGGCAGCGGTTGACGACGACTCTGGCGTGGTTACCGACGTAACGTACCAGATGGCTGCCAGCGGTGTAATCGGGGCGGATGTGCTGCACGGTTACCAGCAAGACTTGGATTTTGAGAGCGGTTTTGAAAGCACTCGAATTCGTGGTCTGTACGTACCCGATTATCCCATGCTCATTCGTCTACAAAGATAACAGGCTTACCGGATCGTGATCGGACTGGTTTAGAACGATTGTATTATTTCACTACTTTAGGATGTGCTTCCTTGCACTTCTTACAAACATTGTAAATCCTTATCCGACATTGTAGCAGTCTCCGATCAAGTAGTAGGCAAATCAGCTAACTGCCGAAACCGGTTGACATTTCACAAAAATTTGTGTTACAGTAACTCAAGTTGACACCTAATAGGGTCTGCAAAACATCTTTGGGTACTACTTCAGCAGCGTTCCACCTACTGAATTTAGTGGCATTTGCAGCGCAGCGACAGACATACAGACAAACCCTAATTTTCGATAGGTCGCAACCTTAAGTTAATGTAATGATATAAAGGGAAAATGTTGCTATTACAAGCATCGCAAACAGTTTCGACTCGGAGTTTTGCGCAACCTTGACTAAGATTGGAGTTTTACTGGATGAACACATCCGATTTCAAAAATGGTCCACGACAGATTCCAAAACGCCTTCTGATGGGGCCCGGTCCTAGCAACACACATCCGCGCGTCCTTGCAGCAATGAGCCAACCCATGATCGGATATTTGGATCCTGTTTTTCTAGAATTGATGGATGAGACCATGGCACTGCTGCGCGGCGTATTTGGGACCCAAAATCAGTTGACATTTCCAGTGTCTGCAACAGGCAGCGCCGGTATGGAAGCCACTTTGTGCAATCTGATTGAGCCGGGGGATGAAATCATCGTTTGCGTCAACGGTTTTTTTGGCACACGAATGGCTGATATTGTGAAACGATGCAGGGGGAATCTGCATGTTGTTGAAGGGAACTGGGGAAGCATTATTGACCCTGAGGATGTTGAAAACAAGCTAAAAGCAGTGAACGCCAAGATGGTGTGTATCGTTCACGCAGAAACGTCAACGGGCGTCTTACAGCCGTTGGACGAGATTTCCGCATTGGCAAAACGTTACGATGCGCTGTTGCTTGTAGACTGCGTCACTTCGTTGGGAGGTGTTCCTGTTAATCTGGATGCTTCAGGAATTGATGTAGCTTATAGCTGTTCACAAAAATGCCTGAGTTGTCCACCGGGGCTTTCTCCAGTTAGCTTTAGCGATCGAGCGGTCGAGATCGTTCACGAACGGAAAACCGAGGTTCAAAGCTGGTATCTTGATATACGGATGATTTCTAACTATTGGGGCGAAGAGCGGGTGTACCACCACACCGCACCTATTTCAATGAACTACGCCATCAATGAAGCACTGAAACTAGTTTACGAAGAGGGGCTAACCCAGCGATACCATCGTCACCAGCTCCATTCTCAGGCACTGGCAGTTGGATTGGAATCAATTGGTGTTAAGCGGGTTGCACAAGAGGGAGCCCGTGCCCCAATGCTGACTTCGGTGTCTATCCCCGAGGGTGTGGATGATGCAACCACCCGTCGCCGGTTGTTGAATGAATATAAAATTGAGATTGGGGGTGGACTAGGTACATTCAAAGGAAAAGCGTGGCGGATTGGGCTCATGGGCGAGTCTTGTCGCAAAGAGAGCGTCATTCGCTTGCTCTCCGCACTTGGGGCCCTACTGCCGAACGTTTCGCAGTCAGCAGGAGTAGAAAGCGCCGAAGGGGTTTACGCTGCCGAATAGCGTCATAAGATTTCCCGTATGGATATACGTGTGTTCCGTAAGGCACAACAATCGGCTATCCGAGCCAAAGGCTTCCGCCTAGAAGATAGATGTGAGGTGAGCAGGGAACACAGGATAGGTTTCAAACGGCGTCCTTTGGAGACGCTATTGTCCTTTTCAATTACTTGGCTTAATCTTGAGGAACTCATTTGAGATGTTTTAGCGTTTGTTGATGGTATAGATGAACGAGCTAACGATACAACCATTTGAACGCTTCCTACAACAGCAAGGTTATCAACGCATCGCAGGGGTTGACGAAGCTGGACGAGGTGCCTTGGCGGGGCCGGTCGTTGCTTCAGCCGTTATCCTTCCGTTCAACTGCCGTATCCCAGGCTTGACGGATTCAAAACAGTTGACACCCAAGCAGCGTGACGATCTGTTTGTTGAAATTCAGAAATCGGCCGTAGCTGTCAGTGTTGGTTGTGTAGACAACGAAGAAATTGATCGAGTGAATATTCTCCAGGCGACAATGTTAGCGATGCGTCAAGCCATCGAACGGATTAGTCCATTACCGGATTACGTTCTAGTTGATGGCACACAACTTCCTCCTATCTCCTCTCGCGCCCAAGCCATTCCAAAGGGAGATTCCAGCTACCAATCAATTGCCGCTGCTTCCATCATTGCAAAGGTTAATCGGGACCGCTTTATGATTGAGTTAGACAGGGTTTATCCGCACTACGGTTTCCAACATCACAAAGGATACGGCACTCGCCAGCATCGCCAAGCAATATCTGAAGTTGGGTCCTGTCCGATTCATCGGCGTAGTTTTAAACTTGAGTAATATGAGCAATTCAAAAATAAAGATTGGAAAGATTGGTGAAACGTTTGCGGTTGATTATCTCAAAGCGCAGAACTATCAGATACTTGAGCGGAATTATCGCCTGCGTTTCGGTGAGATTGACCTCATCGCCCGGCATGGGAGACGCACTGTATTCGTCGAAGTTAAGACACGTCGTAGTCTCAAGTTTGGTACACCCCAGACCGCTGTGACACTAACCAAGCAAAAACAGATTTCGAAGGTCGCTTTGAGTTACCTACAAAAGCATAATCTTTTGGATGCCGCCTGCCGATTTGATGTTATTGCAGTTTTCCTTTCGTTAAAATGCGAACTCATCGATCTTCAACACATTGAAAATGCATTTCAATTTCGCGCGATGGCTTGATGCCCTTTCAGCAACATCGCGAGTGAAAACATAGAAAGGGATGGTTGATGCAAGCCATTATTTTATGCGGTGGGCTTTCCACACGGCTTGGTGACATAACCAAAACCATACCGAAAATCCTGTTGGATATACGTGGGCGGACGGTCCTTGAGTGGCAAATCGAACTACTGCAGCCGGTAGGCGTTGATGAAGTCATCCTGGCGTCAGGACACTTGCATGATACGCTAGTTGAGGCAGTCGGTCCAAGTTACAGTGGTGTGTCAATGCAATTCGCCAAAGAGGACAAGAGGTTGGACACGGGCGGCGCAATCAAACATGCAATGCAATATATTTGTACATCCCCTTTTTTTGTGTTGAATGGCGATGTGATGTTGGAAGACTTTGCTTTATCTACGATGTTGAATCGCTTTCAACGAGAAACAGAGGGCGTCTTACTGGGTGTGTTGGTCGAAGACATAAGTACTTATGGTGAGATTGTTTCGGACAGTCAGGATAGGATAACCGGGTTTCGTGAAAAACAACCGCTCCAGCGGCCTGGCTGTATCAACGCTGGCGTGTATCTCTTCAATCAGTCAATGGCGAATTACTTCCCCGATCAAGATGCGTTTTCTATTGAGAAGGATGTCTTTCCGTATGTGCACAATCTATATGTGCTCAAAGCAGCAATCAATTGGATTGACATAGGCGATCCAGGACGTCTTGGCTACGCCCGCCGGTGTTTTGGCGGATAAGTCGTCAAACTGAATTCAAGGTGACTATTTTGTAACGAACAACTAAACAACGCATTTCCCTAGAAAAGCCGAATGACAAAATTACATGAGGAAATAATGAATCCTAAGGCTTTTTGTTGCACTTTCAATGCTTGCATTGTTCGCACTTCCTCTCAGGACTGAGGAGGTGACAACCTCAATCGAGATAGAAGAGATCATCACTGTTTGGTACGCGCGTGCCGGAGCGGACTAGACTTGATTCGCCGGTGCCGGTTGATGTCATCAACGAAGACGCAATCCGAAAAACGGGACATACCGAAGTGGGTCGTGTGCTACAGACATTGGCACCGTCGTTCAACATTTCGAGTTCCTCGATTAGCGACGGTACGGATGCGCTACGTCCCGCGACACTCAGAGGTTTGGGACCCGATCAGGTACTTGTGAACGTAAAACGGCGACACGGAAGCGCGTTGATTCACGTCAACACCTCTGTCGGCCGCGGCACAGCTGGCGTAGATATGAATGCGATTCCTGCAATTGCCATAAAACAAATCGAGATTCTGCGAGATGGCGCTTCAGCGCAATACGGCTCAGACGCGCTCGCCGGAGTCATCAGCCTTGTGCTAAAGAATGACTACGAAGGAGCATTCGGATACTCCTACGGCTCCCCACTTACGCCGGCGATGGCGAAACGTTCACACTGAACGCCCATAAAGGGTTCAAATTCGGCAATGATGGTACCATTCACGGCGCATTTGAATACCGAGACAGACAACCGACCAACCGTGCCGGATTGACGGGTGTGATTCAGTACCCCGACAGCGAAGCCAAGGGGGTTAATCCTGTCCAACTCACGAACGACCCCGGTAACAAAGAGCATAGCTTTGACCGCCGAAATTTTCGTATCGGCGATGCGGAATCTCGCCACGGCGGCGTTGTATTGAACCTAGACGAGCCGATTGATAGCATTTGGCAAGGGGCTACTTTCTACAGTTTCCTTGATTATTCAAACCGACAGAACACCAGTGCGGGATTCTACCGGAGAGCCAATCAACTTAGCCGTAATCCCGAAGGGTCAGACTATCCCGATGGATTCATTCCGCTAATCAACACCAGCGTACTTGATTACTCCATTGGAGTCGGAATCAAGCGGAAGTTCAACAGCGGTCTGCGGATGGATGCGAGTGTCGTCACTGGCGGCAATAGTTTTGTATTCAATGTCAGCAATTCACACAATGCCTCGCTTGTTGCTGCAGAGGGCTCTAGCCCATCATCCGCTGACGCGGGTGACCTGCGGCTGTTCCTCAACACCGTGGGTCTCGATTTTACGCTTCCGACGGACTGGGGAAACGTTGCAATCGGCGGCGGATTTCGGAACGACATCTACCAAATAATCGTAGGTGAGGAAGTTTCGTACAAGGATTATGATGGTCCTGACGGCGTTTCAGGTGGCATCCAAGTATTCCCCGGCTTCCAGCCATCAAACGAGGTGAACGAACTCCGTACTGCTTTCGCTTCTATACGGATGTAGAGCTAAACCCCATCAAATCTGTGTTCGTCGATCCTGCGGCACGCGTCGAGAACTATAGTGATTTTGGATCTACCGTCAACGGCAAGCTTGCGCTTCGTGGTTCAGCAAGTACAGGATTTCGCGCGCCCTCTATGCAGCAACTGTATTTCAACAACGTAAGCACGCAATTCAATACCGTTGATTGTCAGTCGGTCGCCCAAGGAATTGGCACATTCCGAAACGATAGTGAGATTGCAAGAGCTGTCGGGATTCCTGAGTTCGCGGAAGAGACTGCGGTGAATATCAGCAGTGGATTCATACTCCGTCCACTGCCCCGATTGACGCTGACAGCAGATCTTTATCGGGCAACCATAAGCGACCGCATAATTATTAGTGGACGGCTCGCGAGCGGCGATGAAGGGATTCCGTCAGAAATTAGAAAGAGTCTCGTAGATTCAGGTGTTGCAGGCGCACAGTTTTTCATGAACGCAGCGGACACCCAAACGCAGGGGGTAGATGTTGTTGCGTCCTATACTTATCCAGTGTCTGAGCAAGGAACTCTCGCGTTCAACTTCGCTGGAAACTTCACGGAGACGGAGATTACTGACGTAAATCTTCCTGCGAATCTCCCTGAGTCCCTCTTCACCGAGCCAGACCGCTCTATCATTGAGGCGTGGCAACCTAAAGACCGGGTTTCAATGTCAACCCGATATTCGGGCGGCGCTCTGACTATGGACTACGCAGTCCATCGGTATGGAGAATACACCGTGATTGATGGCGGCAAGAGCCAAACCTTTACCCCGAAGTATCTTATCGACATTCAAATTAGGTACGGATTGGGAGAGTACGGTCGAATCAAAATCGGAGCGAATAACCTGTTCAACGTCACCCCGGATGAAAACTGTATTGGTCAATCGCGAGGCGGGAAAATCGTGGATCCATGGGGGCAACGTTATTGTTGATTCGCCGGGTGTATTCACCTATTCGCGGCGTTCTGCACCGTTTGGGTTTCGACGGCGGGCTGTACTATATCGGCTGGGAGAATGCGTTTTAAACGGTATCTGGCGCTCGACCCAAGTCGAACAATTCGGTTGAGGCGGGGAACGTCCTGCCTCAACCAACTCACGTGGATGGGGCATAAACAGTGGAGGTTTACTTGAAAGGACACGCATTAAGTGCCTATGTGAGGAGCCTTAATCCGCCCTTGAGAAGCTATTTTGGGGTAGGTGTTTTGAAAATCCAATTATTTTGAGACTCATTTGACTAGAAAAACGGCTCTTCCACCTAGATATTGGGACATAACGCTTGAGGTTTAGCTTTGTGTGCGAACCTGTAGGTGCTTCTGCCAACGCACAAGACCTTGGAACTGAAACGGAATTGGAGAAGACATGCTGGGTGCTATTATAGGCGATATCGCCGGATCCTTGTACGAGAGCAGACGGTACGTGATAAAAACCAAGGATTTTCCTTTCTTTGGGAATTGTTGCCGTTTCACAGATGATTCGGTCTGTACTGTCGCTGTCGCAGATATTCTGCTGCATGACCTACCACCCGCGGAGACGATGCAGAAGTGGTGCCGACGTTACCCGCGGCGTGGCTACGGCGGAAATTTTGGACGCTGGATTCATGCCAATCCGCCCAAACCCTATAACAGTTACGGCAATGGCGCAGCGATGCGTATCTCTCCAGCGGCGTTCATAAACCGCACTGATCTGGATGCTGCACTTCTTGCCTCCGACAAGGCAACCGAGATTACCCACAATCACCCTGAGGGTATGAAAGGCGCGCGGGCAACTACACACGCTATCTGGCTCGCGTATCAAGGCGAGCCTCAAGAGCACATCCGCCAAGTTATCGCCGCCGAATACGGTTACGATCTTGCCCAGACAGTAGACGAAATTCGTCCCAATTATCCACCTAAGTATCCTTCGGAATTCACTCCCGGGTTTCCTACCCGCGTGACCTGCATGGGATCGGTTCCCCAGGCGATAACATGTGCGCTTGAATCAGTGAGTTTTGAAGACGCTGTGCGTAATGCCATCTCCCTCGGTGGTGATTCTGACACGCTTGCTGCCATTGCAGGATCGATTGCTGAGGCATTGCACGACGACATTCCAAATGAATTCAAACAACAAGCAGAAGAACGTTATCTTTACCATGCCCCAGACATCCTTAAAGTGATACAAGATATGTATCAAACTTTTGATAATTGAATCTGCCAAGGTTCGTCCGTGTATTTCCCCATAATGAAATTCCTTTTTTCCAGTTATCGAACGCCGGTTCACTTCGGTGAGCGTAGATTATCACGTTCTATTGAATCGGGATGCTCAGTGCAAGGAGGCATAGCAGGAGAGAGACCATGGATCTCCAGGAAGCCAAAATACAATTAGACGATGAAGGCTATTGCGTGTTGGAAGATCAAATAGATGTGCACGAAGCCGATTGCCTCAACAGACGAGCGCGCTCGCTGATGGAGCCTACTCAGGCGCAAGATAAGTATCTTAGCTTGGAGGGCTCGTTGGACCTTATTCCGGAGCTTGCGCCGCTATGCATCCATCCTTCAATTCTTGAATTGGCAGAAACGGTGCTCGGGGAAAATTTTATCCTTGCAAATAATGTTGCCATGAAGTGGTGTAAACCTGGCGCGGGAGCTGGAGGTTTACATGTGGATTGGCCGTTACCTGGGGTACCCCAACCTTGGCCTATTTCGCCCACAGGCTTAGCTGCTTTCTGGATGCTCACGGATTTCACAGCGAAGAACGGTGCGACCGCGGTTATACCCTTTAGCCATCATACGCGGCGCGGTCCCACAACCAACCGCACATATCCACTAGAAATTCCTGTCATCGGGAAAAAGGGGTCGGTGTTAGTTTTTGTCAACGGACTTTGGCATCGCAGCGGCGCGAACACAACCCGAAATAGGAATCGTATGGCTGCCAGCGTCTTTTACGTACCCTCGTTTATCTACCGCCCCAAAGACGGCTGGCCGAATATGAAGCGTGATGTCTACAATAAATTGCCGCGGCGTTTGCAGCAACTGTTGGCGCGTTCGGTTGAAGAATAATGTGGAGATTGGATGGTTTTCAATAACAGTGAGAGCAGAAGAAAATGGAATTGAAAGAAGCCAAGAGGCAGTTGGACGAGCAAGGCTATTGTATATTGGAAGATCAGCTAGATCCCGATGAAGCTAGTCATCTCGATGCACAGGCGCGATCTTTGATGGAACGCCAGAAAGAGCACATCTGGGGTACGAATGGATATCTCAGTCTGGAAGGGGCGTTGAATCCCATGCCGGAGCTAGCTCCGCTGTGCACTCATCCCGCCATTCTTGAATTGGTGGAAATGGTACTCGGGGAGAATTTTATCCTCGCGAACAATGTAGCGATGAAGTGGTGTAAGCCTGGTGCGAAGCTGGGGGGACTTCATTCAGCCTGGGCGGCAAAGGAGAGATCACATGCGTTTGTGGATTATTCGATAGATCTCCAGGTCTTCTGGATGCTTACGGACTTTACGGCTGAAAATGGTGCTACGATGGTTGTGCCTTTTAGTCACCATTCGCGACGCTCGCCGACACAAGAGAGCTATCCGCAGGAAATTCCCGTCGTTGGAAAAAAAGGCTCAGTGTTCGCTTTCTACGACACACTTTGGCATCGCAGTGGCGCCAACACTAGTCACGACCAGCATCGCATGGCTGCCAATATCCTTTATCTCCCCTGGTATATTTATATACAGACGGGACAATGGCCGCCGGTGAAGCGCGAGCTCTGCAATCAATTTTCACCCCGCTTGCAGGAGTTGCTTGCGCGGTCGGTTGAAAAATGATTGATGATGTACTGCTACGTGATACTTTACCCTTCGACCCGCACACTCATCTAAACCCGTACCGGCTACTCCTCCCTTCATTGCCATGATGATTGAACGAAATTGCGTACCCTTGGAGTTAGAGTTACCTCTACAATTTGCAGAGCCTTAAGCCACCGTTTGGCTAGCGAGGCGAGTCATAACGTACCCCATGAAGGGGTACCTTGACGGTTGGAGGACATTGTGAACACTGAAAAAACTGACGGGCTACCGACGTGGGATTTGTCGGACCTTTATTCAGACATGGATGCCCCGGAGCTAGAAAAAGACTTGACCTCGATGGTTGCTCAAGCAGCGGCGTTTGAACAGGGATACAAAGGGCGTATTGTCCGCGCGGATGTAACCGCCGATTTGCTCCGATCGGCGCTAGAAGCCTATGAAGCGCTGCTCCAGGCGGAGTACAAGCCCGGAGCATTTGCTAGTCTCCTGTTTTCGACCGATACCGCGGATAGCCGACGCGGTGCACTCCTACAACGAACACGAGAGGTCGGCTCAGCGGCGGCAAAGCATTTAATTTTCTTCGATCTCGAAATTGGAAACATTCCGCAGGACACTTTTGATGACATCATCGCTCAGCCGCAACTGGAACCCTACCGTCATTATCTGCAACTCCAACGTGAACTTGCAAAACACAACTTAAGCGAGGCGGAGGAAAGAATTCTGGAGGATACTGCCAATACGCGCGGTCGAGCATTTGGACGGCTATTCACCGAGATAACATCGCGTCAAATCTTCCGCGTTGGCGAAAATGAGTTGACCCAAAGCGAACTACTTGCACGCTTCCACGACCCCAACCGTGAAACGCGCAAGGCTGCTTCAGCCGCGTTGACAGATACGCTCAAAGAAGGCGCCCACATACTGACTTTCATCTTCAATATGTTACTTCACGAAAAGCAGGTGATAGATCGATTGCGCGGCTTTCCAACGCCAGAAGCGGCTCGTCACCTTGACAATGAGATAGACGAGGCAGTAGTCAACATGATCGTGGACGTGTGTGTAGACAACTATGAAACCGTCGCCGACTATTATCACCTAAAGCGAGAGCTATTGGCGCTGGATGAGTTGACGCACTACGATCGATATGCCCCCATCACGAGTAAGTGTACAAAGTTCTCATTCGATGAAGCAAAAGACATTGTACTCGACGCTTTTGGGCAATTCTCAACACAACTCGCCGAAATTACCGAACCGTTCTTCAGTAGACGTTGGATTGACGCTGCCCTGCGAACAGGCAAACAGGGCGGAGCTTATTGTGCGGGTATCACTCCTGATTTACATCCTTATATCCTCATGAATTACACCGATGAGCCACGCGACGTGATGACGTTAGCACACGAATTGGGGCACGGTATTCATGATGTCCTTGCAAGCAAACAGAACCTGCTTAACTACTACCCTGTATTACCGCTAGCAGAAACGGCGAGCACCTTTGGGGAAATGCTGGTATTCGACGCGTTGCAAACTACGTTGTCCTCGCCACAAGAGCGACTGGCTCTGTTGTGCGGAAAGGTTGAAGACACTTTCGCCACGGTATTTCGTCAGATTGCGATGTATCGCTTCGAGCGAGATGCTCATCGCCTACGGCGTGAAAAGGGCGAGCAGCCTACGGAAGCCTACTGTGAGCTCTGGCAGCGCACGATGCAGGAGATGTTCGGCGACTCACTAACGTTGGGCGAAGAACACCAGTGGTGGTGGCTTTGCATCCCACACATTAACCGAAGTCCGTTTTACGTCTATGCTTATGCTTTCGGCGAGTTGCTGGTGCTGTCACTTTATGCGAAGTATCAACACGAAGGCGAAGCGTTTGTGCCCACCTACTTTGATCTGTTGCGCGCGGGTGGATCTGCACCGCCTGCACAACTAATCGCTAACATGAGTATTGACATCACATCTTCTGACTTCTGGCAGGGGGGATGCAATCTGATTCACCAAAGAGTCGAGCAGGCGAAGGAACTGGCGAAGGTAGTAGCGGGCATTAAGCCGAGAAACAGTGATCCGTCTCTTTCGAAGTGATGCCGGTAGCAAGATGAATTTACACGGTCAACGGAATCGCGTTTTCAACTACCTCGAATCCATCCCAGTTCAATGTTTCGGCGTAGCTATATTCTTTTGGATTTACCACAAGTTCCTTGTCTACCTGATGAGGGTGAAGGGAATGAATCTTGGAGCGGTAAAATTCCATAGCCACGTTGGTCCGTTCTATGCGGAACCACAAACCAACCTGAGCTTGTGGATACTTCCGGCGTCAATTGTCCTCGTTGGGTTCCTACTGATTTGCCGAAAAGTCCTCTTCGAACAAGCTACGCGAATCCCTAAGCTTTTAGTGATTCTATACTGAGCTTTCTTGCAATCGGCATCAGCGTTGCGATGATTGATGGCTATCGAGAGGTAGATGGATAACGCATGCCCGCGCTCCTCGAACCGTACACACGAACAAGCCTAGAATACTATGGCGATGTACCGAGAGTCGACACGGCGGGGCTCCGATCATTCCTGCGAGACTACGCGAAACTGGAACCGTTCCAAACACTATCCGGACATGCCCAAATCCATCTACCGGGCGGCATTCTGTTTCTGTGGATGGTCAGTAAATGCTTTAGCTATAATCTGCTGACTGCCTCGCTTGCATCGATCTGCTTTACGAGTTTAACCGTAATTCCAATCTTTTGGATTGCGAATGACTTGTACAGTGCTATGGGTGGGCGGTACGCGACCGTGCTATTTTTGATTATGCCCAACTTCGTCATGTTCACGACGACATCCATGGATGGCCGTTCGGCGTCTTCCCCATCGTGAGCATCTGCCTGTTTTACAAAGCCACCTCATCCCGAACAACGCTTTACGCTATCTTAACAGGAATCACACTGGGATTTGGGATGTTGATGACCTTTTCAACTGTTTTCATCGGTCTGGTTTCTGGTGTTGTGACGCTGCTTACACTGATGATGGATCGACAAAGGTTCAAAGGTTTATTGACGGTATTATTGATTGCTGGTGCGGCAGATTCTGCGAATGTTTTGGCGAAGGGACATCTATGCCATTGGCTATTTAGTCTCGTTGCTTGTGGTTGCTTTTTCTACGCTGTACACCATGGAAGTCGAACGTATCTGGATTTTAATGGCGCCGTTTGTTGTGATTCCGGTCGCGAAGTATCTTCGCGATCTCTGCGATCATCAACAGAGCACCTCTCCTTTCTATATGGGTTGCGGGAATGTTGTGCCTTCAATTGATTCTGTTTGAAGCTACACTATATACGTATTGGTAGGGCGAAGATGAAGAGGGAGAACGTTATCTGATGACTTCCAGCTCCCTCTGGCAACGGGGGGAACTCTCCGATGGCAGCGACAACGTGTGCAAACCATCCTCATTACTAATACATTAGACTTCGGATATACGAACAGCTTTATTCGTTCTCCGCCTCTTCTTTGACTTTTTCGACATCGAAGCGCTCCGCGACTTTTCACGTTCTTGTTTAGCACGCTGTGCTAACTTTTCCCCTTGGTCAGCCGTCTTTTCCTGCATTGCTCGCCCTTTCTCCAATCGAACCTGTGCTTCATATTCAGCGTAAGTCCCGATGAATTGCGTGGCTGTGCCGTTCTCAAAAACTAACAGTTTGGTGGCGAGTTTGTTCAGAAAGTAGCGATCGTGGGAGATTATCAAGATAGTTGCGGGATACGCCCCTAACGCTTCCTCAAGAACTTCACGAGATGGAATATCGAGATGGTTGGTCGGCTCATCAAGTAGAAGCACATTCGCATTTTCCATGAGCAACTTAGCTAGCATAACGCGGCTCTGTTCGCCGCCGCTGAGGTCTCCAATTCGCTTGAACACTGAATCACCGGAAAACAGGAATTTCCCAAGAAAACTTCGGATCTCTCCTTGTGTTTGTGTTGGGCGTAATTCCCAAATCTCATCGATAACCGTATTCTCTGGATTCAACCCTGCGAGTTCCTGATCGTAATACCCGAACTGAAGATTATGTCCCGTCTTTAAATTTCCGGATGTCGGCTTTTCCTGATTGAGAATTATTCGGAAGAGCGTTGTCTTTCCAACTCCATTTGGTCCAATGATACCGACGACATCTCCACGGTGTGCCTCAAAGTTCAAGTTTTCAAAGATTGTCACCTCCCCATATCGTTTCCCCAAATTTTGACATTGCAAAATGTCATTCCCTCCGCGCTCAGCCGTCGTGAAGTGGAGTTTCATTGTGGCTTCATTCGCGTGGGGTTTTTCGATTCGCTCTAGCCGGTTCAACAGTTTCTGCCGCCCTTTCGCTTCACGTGTGCGTTGCCCAGCGATGTTCCGATGGATAAATTCCTCCTCGTGAGCGATATGCTGCTGCTGTTTATGATACTCGCGTTCTTGGGTCAATATTTCGATGGGTTTGGTTTCGAGATACTTCGTGTAGTTTCCGCGATACCCCTTAATTTTGTGATTGTGGAGTTCCATTATTTTTCCAACAACACGATCCAAAAAATAGCGATCATGTGAGATGACGATTGCCGTTCCCTGGTATTCAGTATTCAGGAAATATTCCAACCACTCAATCGCCTTTATGTCAAGATGGTTGGTTGGTTCATCAAGAAGCAGTAAATCGGGCGCTTCAAGCAGTAATTTCGCTAGTGCAGCTCGGCTTTTCTGACCACCGCTCAAAAGACCGATTCTCAAATGAAATTCGACCTCACAAAATCCCAATCCTCCCAGCGCCTTGTTAATCCGATGTTCATAGTCATAACCGCCAATGCGTTCATGCCGTTCCTGTAGACGGGCATATTCATCCAGAATAACCGGGTTATTCCTGTCGTCCTCCATCCGTTCGCTTAGCGAGAGTAGCCGATCCTCCAGATTTCGCTGCGACTGAAATACCTTGAGCATTTCCTGACGTAATGTACAATCGGGATGCAAATCGGTCTCTTGGCTGAGGTACCCGATACTTGTCTTTTTCCCATGTATGACTCTGCCTTGAAAAACAGCGATTAAGCCCGCAATAATAGAGATTAGCGTGGTCTTACCACTACCGTTTTGACCAATTAGACCGATTCGGTCCCGCTGCTCAATTGATAGAGAGATATCATCAAGGATGAGGTAAGGTTCATACGATTTTGTGACGTGTTCCAATCTGACTAACGACATGATAGGTATTTTTCTTGAAAGGTAATTTTCTGCCTCTGGTATAATATAGGGTAGGTCAGGTTGAGTGGAGATTGACATTCTCCGAAAAACTGTGATACCATTTCACAATCCTCCCGCTGAAAGATGTAACAAATGTCCATTCCAAAATATCTCTATCTGACGAGTGTTCCCAATCAAGAGGTGGAGTTAGTCAACGCTGAATCCATGACATTAACAGGTCACACCCCAAATGCTTATGGGATAGCAATCTCAGAAAATTGTGTTGATGTGACACGAGGTGCCTGTGTGAAGTGTTGTATGAAGATTTTGTGTGAAGGGGGAAGTGTTTCAGAGATCTGTGGACAGATTAAAACCGCAGAGTTATACGCCGAAGATTTTCGCGTTTCGATAGTTAAACGACCGCGTCGTCTGGAAGCGGATTCAACGAAAATCGCTCATGTAGTTGGCGGCGTCATCAGCGGCACCGTGTCTTTGACGCAACCACGGGTTGTGTTTTTGGTGGTAATCACGAACGAGCGAGTCTGGTTAGGCAGACTTCTATCCAAATCGGACGGCAGGTGGATTGTCCACCGGAAGCGTCCTTACATGACATCGAGCGCGCTTCCAACGAAACTCGCAAGAGCAATTGTCAATCTGATTGCTGACCCTAGCGATCGGCTTGTGGATCCGTGTTGCGGTACAGGAACAATTGTGCTAGAAGCCGCACACATGGGGATGCGGGTCGTTGGGTATGACATCAACCCCAAGATGGTCAAGGCAACGCAAGCGAACCTGGCGCATCACAGTTTAGACGCCAGAGTTTGCCTCGGCGATGCACGTCAAATTAGAGAACCGTTTGATTCCCTGGCGGCGAACCTTCCTTACGGTATTATGCTGAATCGAACCCCAATACAAGATTGGGAGATTTTGCGGAATCTCAATCATATCGCGCCTAAAGCAGCTTTTGTTACAATCAGTGACCTGAGCAAGCCGCTTGAGGATTTAGGGTATCGTATTCGGCAGATTGTGCACGTCCCCAAGCTGAATATGGTGCGACGAATCTATATCACCGACACGGGACACACGGAACGTGATGTCTGAATCGCACCCAAATTGGGTATAATAGAGTTGTGCCTGCAAGATAGCGGATTTATTCGCCGGCGACCCGATACATTTCCTGTATCACTTCGCGGATGTCTGGAGCATCTGTGAGGTATTCATTTTCTACCTGTTCTCTGAGTTAATCGGGAATACCGTGCAGTGCTTCGTCTTTAATTCTCCTCCTCATCGTAAAAATCGGTTTCCCCCACGTATTCATCGTCATCGAGTTCGTCTTCCTCTTCGTACTCTTTGTACTCATCAGATCCCATCAATATATCGAGTTCTCTAGGGCCCTCAATACTCATCTTGCAGATCCAACCATCTCCCTCTGGTGAACGATTGATTAGATCTGGATCATCTTCTAGGGCAAAGCTGACCTCGATAATTTCCCCTGTCACAGGGGCATACACAGGAAAAGTACCTCCATCGGCAACTTCAATCCTACAGATCGTGTCTTCCTGCTCGAGTTCGTCGCCAACCAGCGGAAGTTCCACAAATACAATATCGCCATAAGCCTGTTGAGCACGTTCGGTGATTCCAACAATCCCTTCTGAATTAATGATTTCAATCCATTCATGTGTGGTCGTATATTTTACTTCACTCACGGTTCAGCCTCCCAAAGTTCCAAATTCCCCGTACTCACTTGATGTAACAGGGTGGATAACTTCAATACCTGAACTGATGCTCTGCTATTGCTTAGAGATGTCCTCACGCTAGGAGGTTAAATGTTTGGTCCTGCAATGTTGTTATGATACGCTGTCCGACAAGCGAAGCTATCGACTTTCTTTTAGGAATGCTAAATCGTGTATGTACCTTAAAGCTGCATTCCCTTCGCCTGCTAGAGCCTGGCGACGAGCACCGCGAGCGCCCCTGAGTCTCTACGGTTAGGGTAATGTCGCAGTTACATTCAGCACGATTCCCACCTGGGAGTTTGGAGATCCACCGGTTGAACCAGTATAAGGTCTCTTTCTCACCCTCAGGCGAATTCGACTGATCTCCCTCCATGTACAGTCCAGTCGGACGCATCGCTTTTCTCGCTTTACTTTAGACGCGAACCTTATGCTCGGGCTGGCAGATGGTGAATGGTAAGGGTTGAGATAGCATAATCGTACCCCGCCTCACCCAGAGACAGGTCGAGTAATGCCCCTTGAACGAGGCCCAATTGAGCGGCAAAACTTCCGAACTTAGATTTCAGTTGCTCAAGCATGTTGGGAGCCAAGCCGATTCCAGTCACCCTGGCGTTGGGAGCTCTGGCAAAGACGTATTCTAGTTGTATACTAGTGCCGTAGCCAAGATCCAGAATGTCCACCTCCGCTTGGGTAGTTGGAATCTGATTAGCCACAGCTTGGCAGAAAGGGTCATCAGGCTCAATACCGAACTTCTTGTCCCATATGTCGGCGGTAGCATTGAAGCAACCGTAGAGTTCCTCAATACCGTGGCTCATCCACTCAAGGATATCCTTACCTACGGGACCTGGCGCGATACGAAGCTGGCCTTTTCTCCGCAGAGACTCCCTGTCTACTTTGTCCGCCTCGTGTGTTCGATTTGTTATGGCAATGCTCCCTTTCGCTCCAATTGAACGTGCCTGAGTGGAGTATTAGACGGTTCATGATCGTGAGGGGACGGAGATTTGGACTACTTGGTTCACACTTTACTAGATTCTTCCTCAGAAACTCCGACCGATTGAAAATAAATATACCGCCCGCCCGCGATCGATTCTGATTTGTTCCCGCGTGTTTGCCTGAGGTTTCATCTGGGGCATATAAGCAGCATTGATATTCATCTTTCCCAGACTCAACCCCAGCCCAACCGTCACTCCTTCTACTTTCCAAAGGCGATTCTCATCTTCAGCTTGTTCTGTCTCAAGGTTGAGAATCGAATCAGACCGGTTTTCGGTATGACGCAGATAACCGATTTGCCCCGCAATACGCCCACGATACCAAACTTCACCACCAAAACCGGTACGAATGCCGTCTTCAAAAGGGGGATTGAAATCGAAACCAACTCGCACATTGACATCTTTGTATCGCCGCTGATAGGCTACACCAAACAGAACATCGCGACGAATTTTATCTGGAATCAAATCATCAGAGAAGGATAAGCCGTTGCTGAGATTTCTCACCACAATACCGATTCCTAGTCCTTTTCCAATTTGCTGAATGGCCCCCAAGTTATAGGCGTATCCGTGTCCAATGTGCCCTTGATACTCGACATCTAGCACTTTCGATCTAATCCACTTCGCGTCCGCGCCGATAGACAATTCACCAAACAGGCGCCTTCCGTAACCAATCCCAATTGCTAGATTATTCGCTGGAAAATTGTTCGTGGCTTTACCGCGGTGGTTGACACGACTAAACCGCCCTTCAAATTCAAAGGCGAGATTAAAACCGATGACACCACCATGATCCATGGGTACAATATAGTTGACAGACTCAAACCCTGACGCTCGGAGGTCATACCGCCCAAAATCCTCATGGCGCTCAACTTCATTCAGTTTGGAAACCACCGCGACGGTGCGAGGGAATCTCGCGGCACGGGCTACAAAACGATCTCCTTCCATTAAACTAAGCCCTGCAGGATTACTATTAAGCGCACTTGCACCTGAAATTGAACCGACAAAGCTGCCGCCCATGCCCTGATGCGGTGCTGCAGCTAATCTCCGCAGGAATACGTCGGCTGCAGCACGGGCGTCTTCATTCACTACTTGCGCGGATGCTAGGTTGAAAGCACCCAAAAGACACAACGTCAGAATAGTATTGTTTACCCATTGACATTTCATAACTAGAACTTCACTATAAATGGTACTAATTCTACGACGATCGACCTTATCATCTCTCCATTTAGTGAAGCCTCGTTATCAGTCTATTGCAATTCGCCCCAAAGAATGACGTTTGCAACTGCATAGTTATCCGTATGCGCGAGTGTTACGAAGGTTTGAGAGACACCTAACGAATCCGCATGTTGACGGGCTCGACCTTTCAAAACTAACTCCGGTTTGCCAAGCCCACCCGTAATGACCGACACATCGTGCCACCACATGCCAGGCCTTAAGCCTGTTCCGAGTGCCTTGAAGACCGCTTCTTTCGCGGCAAATCTTGCAGCGAGTCTTTGATAGCGTACATCTGTGACGCCGCAGTATCTTATTTCTTCCGGTGTGTAGATTCGCTTCTCAAATCGGTCACCCCACCGTATACTCGCAGATCTAATGCGTGTGACCTCAGCGATATCAATACCAATGCCTCGAATCAATACCGGATAAGCGCTACTTTTGATGCTTTGTATATCGGGCGCCAAATTCTGAACCCTCAGGAGGAAGTTGAATCTGTGTGGCGATAGATTGCGTCTGTCATTTGAGCAACTCGACGCATGGCTTTCACATCATGGACGCGAACAACGTCTGCACCGTGGGCAATTGCCCAAGCAACAGTGGCAGTGGTACCTTCCATCCGATCGTTCACTGGAAGATTGAGAATTTTCCCAATAAAAGATTTCCTGGAGACACCGATGAGGATAGGCTTGTTCAGGGACTGAAAATCACGAAGCCGGCGTAAAATGTCCAGATTATGCTCGGTAGTTTTACCAAATCCGATACCGGGATCAATTAGAATCTGCTCCGGATGAATTCCTTTTTTTCCGGCTTCACTGATACGTTCTTGGAAAAAAAAGCGAATCTCAGAGATTACATTCGGGTAGGTAGGCGATTGCTGCATCGTTTGCGGATTGCCCTTCATGTGCATCAGGACCAATCCTGCGTGCGTTTCGCTGACGACCCTTGCCATGTCTGAATCGCCTCTTAGCGCCGAAATATCATTAACGATGTGGGCTCCTGCTTGAAGAACTCGACGCGCAACATGAGCCTTATATGTATCAATCGAAATGGGGACAGGGGTTTCGCTTACAAGCCATTCGACAACCGGTAAGACGCGAGCTAATTCATCATCGGCGGAAACTGGCAACGCCCCTGGTCGGGAAGATTCACCGCCTATATCAATGATATCCGCCCCCTCCTGAACCATCCTTTTTGCATGGGCAATAGCGCTATCGAACTTCAGATAACGCCCACCCTCTGAAAAGGAATCCGGGGTGACGTTCAACACACCCATAATGAGCGTGCGTTGTCCAAGAGCGAGTCGCTTTCCGCGGCAGTTCATAGATTGCAGCGTTAATATTAGGTATCAGAAACTTGATGGCGGGGCCCGAGAATTTCCTCAATCTCTTCACCAATGAGAGTTTCCCTCTCTAATAGCGCATCCGCAAGTTTTTTCAATCCATCAACATTCGTTTCGATGAGATGCCTCGCTTGATTATAGCATTCTGTAATAATGCGATGTACGGCTTGATCGATTTCAATCGCGGTTTTTTCACTATAATCCTTGTGGTGGGCAATTTCTTTGCCCAAAAAGACCTGTTCATCGCGTTTTCCGAAAGAGAGAGGTCCAAGTTCACTCATGCCCCATTGCGTGACCATCTTCCGCGCCAAATCCGTGGCTTTTTCGAAATCATTCTGGGCACCCGTCGTTAGGTCGCCAAAGATGAGTTCTTCAGCAACGCGTCCACCAAGTGCTGTGGTGATACCGGCAAGGAGATATTTTTTGCTGAAGTTACGACGTTCTTCGAGAGGTAAACCCATTGAGACACCGAGTGCTGTACCTCGTGGAATAATAGTAGATTTATAGTGAGGGTCGTTGTCCGGAATAATATGCCGCAACAACGTGTGTCCCGCTTCGTGGTAAGCAGTAACCCGTTTGTCCTCTTCGCTAATAACCAGACTACGACGTTCGGGCCCCATCATCACTCGGTCTTTTGCTTCCTCAAAACAGCCCATGTCAACCGCATCATTACCTCGCTTGGCTGCAAGCAGAGCAGCCTCGTTCACCATGTTTGCGATGTCTGCGCCTGAGAAGTAGGGGGTTGCCCTGGCTAATATTTCTAAGTCTACATCCTCGCCCACCTTAACCGGAGATGCAGCGTGTACTTTGAAAATCTCTTCGCGACCTTTAATATCGGGAAGATCGACGACAATCTGGCGATCAAAGCGCCCAGGCCGCAGTAAAGCAGGATCTAACACATCAGGACGGTTCGTCGCAGCAATGAGAATAACTCCTTCGGACGTATCAAAGCCGTCCATTTCAACGAGCAGTTGGTTTAAGGTTTGTTCACGCTCATCATGTCCACCGCCGATACCTGCCCCACGATGCCTGCCCACGGCATCAAGTTCATCAATAAAGATAATGCACGGCGCGTTCTTTTTTCCGGTCTCAAAGAGATCTCGCACACGTGATGCGCCGACACCCACGAACATCTCAACAAAATCAGAGCCGCTGATACTATAGAATGGAACATTTGCTTCCCCAGCAACTGCACGGGCGAGCAATGTTTTTCCTGTTCCTGGTGGCCCCATTAACAAGACGCCCATGGGAATGCGCCCCCCGAGTCGCTGGAATTTCTGCGAATCCTTCAGGAATTCGACAACTTCTTCAAGACCCTCTTTCGCCTCATCACAGCCAGCAACATCTGCAAACGATCTCTTGGGTTGGTTTTCAGAGTGAAGCCGAGCGCGGCTTTTGCCAAAGGATAAAGCCCGATTGCCAGTTCCCTGTACTTGCCTTGAGAGGAAGATCATAATACCAACAAAAAGGAGAATTGGCAATACTGATGTCAAGGCGATCATGATCCATTGGGGCATCTGGGATGGCGGTTCAACGTCATAAGGAATCCCCTGTTCAATCAGTTTTTCTTCAAGTGGGTACTCAGAATAGGGATCACGATATATCCTGAATTCCCCCTTTGGATTTTTTGCATCTAGTAGTGGGTTGTTTTCTTGAATAGCCCGCTCACTGAGTTGACCTCTAATCCACTCCTTGCCAATTGTAATTTCCTCAAATAACTCCCTGTTATTTCCCTGTTGGATGAGTTGATAAAACTCAGAGGTTTTCGGGGCGTGCTTCACTTTATCATCCGGATTGATTAGGTGGTACATGACAATCGTAACTATGGATGCCATGATAAGCCAAACGACTATGTTTTTTGCGTTCTTGTTCACAGCACATGGACCTTTCTTTTTGCTTCAAAGGTAGAATGAGCTATAACAGCCAATAATTGCGGTACGCGCGAATCCTCTAACTCATCCGTCCGATCTTGAGCAGGTGTTCGGATAGAACTATAAGAAGAAGTATAACAAATCTACTTTGAAATATCAATGAAAATTGGAAAATCCGTAAGTTCGTGCGCCAGTCTAAAGGTTGAAAACTGTTGCGGTGCCAAAACTACTGAACGCACCTAACCTCTGGTATTATACGTTAGGACTTTGAGTCGTTAAAGAAGGTTTATACTGTTACAATTTTTCGCGACGGTTCTGCATTATTGGATGACCGACTTGGTAGTAGCTTGCAGACGGATGATTTTGCTTCGCTCCCGATCAATCATGTCGGGAACATGGGGGCTAATCTCATCTTTCCAGCGATCGTTTTCATAGACTGCTTGGTACAGTTGCTGTCGCTCCTCCTCGCTTTCAAAGCGACGAATCCAGACGTACAAATCGTCTTCTTCCTGCCCAACGAAACTTCCCACAACGACCATCCCCTGCGAGATTTGGAAAGGGATAATTTCTTCTTCCATAAACTTCACCCAATTCTCACGTTGACCGGGTTTTGTACGATACTGGCGAAGTTCAAAAAACATGTCAATCTCCTTTGCGCTTGCAATTGTTCGCACCTGCATTTGATGAGTCATGCGTGGTTTAAATCAGAATAAGAAAACTAGACCAATCGTGGTTTACTCTTTACCAATGGCGCTAGTTTGAAATTTGGAAGTAGAAGGTTCAACAAAAGACCTCAGCTTGCCTTTGGAACTTAATGGATTGGGGACATGGGAAGAGTTTCTCGATTTTACCGTTATTGCAATTGACGCGAGGAAGCCCCAACTCATGACCAATACAGATTTTATCACACATTTGTTCTGTCGTGTAGATGATAAACTGACACAACTCGCGAAAACCCCTACGCATGTCCATGCCAATCTCCATCCCTGTGCGTTCGGTTTCCTTTTGCCACAGGGGCGTCGAGGCTACGGTGACAAATCGTACAATAATTATGAGATGGAAGATATGGTTAAGTTTTGTGCTTGAAAGGTTGCCGATTTTCAGATAACATTGACGAATTAGAAGCGGATTGTATTAACATCATTTGGTGAGATACACGCATTTTTTGGGTACAGTTAATCCGCTCCCCTTGCAAGACGAAGAAAGCAGCTATAGGCGAAACCGAGAGCTTCAGAATATCCCTCAAGGAGAATTTGGATGCCAATTTACGAATTTTATTGTAAAGAATGTCATACGGTCTATCAATTCTTCTCCAGATCCATCAATACGGGAAAAATACCCAATTGCCCGACATGCAAAAATACCGAGTTAAAACGCAACTTGTCAAAATTTTCCACGATTTCCGGTAGAAAAGACAAAGGTGGCGTTGAGGCAGATATGGCGCAGATGGATGGGGCAAAAATGGAGAAAGCCATGGCTATGCTAGCCGGCGAAGCGGAAAAAATCAACGAAGATGACCCCCGACAGGCAGCCATGCTGATGCGAAGGCTCTCTGAAACAACAGGACTTAACATGGGATCGGGTATGGAGGAAGCCCTGAGCCGCTTGGAACAGGGAGAAGATCCTGATAAGATCGAAGAGGAGATGGGCGATTTGCTCGGACCGGATGAACCGAATATGCTAGAAGCTCGTAGAAAGAAAGGAAGCAGACAGCCGAAGCCTGATATCGATGAAACTCTCTACGAGCTATAGAGAAAGAACAAGGTTAACGTAGGACTGAATTTGGAACGATTCGAATAGGGTTGACAGAGCTCACCTAATCTGCCATAATCGGTACTCCGAGGTTTGACACATTCTGCCCAAGAACCTGTTTGTCAAGTAGGTGGCAAAGCTCTTGTTTTAGTCATAATGAGGGTAAAAATTATCTCAAGAGCTGATAGCTTAAACTCAGGTAAACATAATTATATTAAAGTAAGGTGAAAAAGCGAAATGAAGACGATTCAACTCCGAGAAATCTGTCATTCGAGGTCTGGAGACAAGGGAGACACTGGGAACATCGGACTCATCGTTTACGATAAACAGCATTATGAATTGATTAAGCGGGAAGTCACTGCTGAACGGGTCAGGGAGTTCTTTAAAGGAAACGTCAAGGGAGAGGTGGAAAGATACGAACTGCCACGGATGGGTGCGCTCAACTTCGTGCTCTTTAATGCGCTGGATGGCGGTTCTACGCGTTCCCTGACATTGGATGCCTATGGCAAGGTGTTGAGTTCCGCCTTGTTGGCTCTTGAAATTCAGGTTCCTGACGACTTCTAAATGCGAGGGAGGTGAACGATGTCTGATCAGACACCGCTGGATCGGTTTATTGTGCTGTATAAGCAGTTTGAAGTTGTCGATCTTTCCCCCCTGCTAGAAAATGGCGCGCCCAAGGCACCAACGCACCCTTCCCTAGTCATTCACCCGACAATCACGCATGAGCATGACGGCTATTTCTGCCAGACGATATTTTTGCCTGAGCATATTGGTTCCCACGTGGATGCTCCCGCACATCTCAACCCCACAATGATGGAATATACGATTGATGCGTATCCACCGGATAGCATTATGGGACCTGCTGTTGTTCTTGACATGACTGAACTCGATCTTGGGGCGGGAGATTTATTAACGGCGGCACAGGTGCTGCAATGGGAAAACAAGACTGATGTCACCATATCAGAAGGTGACATAGTCCTGTTCAATTTCGATTGGATGCGGCGGTATTGGCGGACTGATAAGGAATGGAGTTGGTATTCGCGAAACTCGCCGGGCATGGCGGAAAATGTTTGCAAGCTGTTGTTAGAACGCAGCGTCAAAGCGGTGGGCACGGACACCTTCGCTTGTGAGATTGCCGCGCTCGACGGCGTAGAGACGACGCCGTATGGGCATAAACAATATTGGCTCCCCAACCATATCTTTGAGATAGAATGTCTCTACAGCTTAGAAAAGTTGCCCGCACGCTGCTTTTTCATTGCCGCCCCCTTAAAGATTAAAGGCGGATCGGGATCGCCAATCCGCGCGATGGCACTCATTCCGAAATAATGGAGACGGGGAAATCATGAAAATCACGTGTAGGCAGGTTGGGTTGAACGATCAACCCAACCTACGTTTTAGTGTCAACCAAGTTGAAAGGAATGCCAATGGGTACTATAAAATATTTTGCGTACGGTTCGAACATGTCCTTAAAAAGGTTACAGCACCCAAAAAGAGTCCCTGCTGCCCGGCCGATGGGAAGAGCAATACTCCGTTGCCACCGGCTAGCATTTCACAAGAAAAGCAATGATCGATCCGGCAAGTGCGACATCGTGCTTTCGTCAGCCTCTGACGAGGTGTGGGGGCGTGTGTATGAAATCGACGACAAACAGAAGAAATGCCTTGATCGTGCCGAGGGATTGGGACACGGTTATGATGAAAAGGAGGTTACAGTGAAATTGGATTGTGGTTCCACCGTCCGTGCTGTGACTTACTATGCTACGAAGAAGGACTCAACACTAAAGCCTTACACTTGGTACCAGAAGCATGTCTTGATAGGGGCAAAGGAAGCATATCTTCCTGCAGACTATATCAAGCGTATAGAAGCAATTGAAGCGGAAGAGGACTGCTGCAAAGAACGCGAGGCGGATGAGCTTGAGATATACTGCTGTTAAGTTTGGCAATTAGGATATAACGGACACGGAGGTTATCAAGCGTTGGGTTTCACTATTTTTTTGAGAATTGAAACAGCATTGCATCTTGGGATTGACTTGAAATGCTAGGTATATGTCATTGATTCCGCAACTACTGGCGTTGTCCGAAACTGTGCTCATAAATTGACGACAGTGAAGTCTTCTTCATCCGTCAATTGATATGGATCTGTTTTGCGCTTTGGCAAATTTTCGCCTCCTTAGCGCACGGCTGCGATCCAGTGAAGCACGACACCGTACGGGATTTAAATTTCAGTTTTGCGCTATATTGCGCTATGACCCCAGCACAACGGCGGTGTCTCGTAAAGACATTTATGTTATGTGACAGTGGCGTACGGGATTTTGATTCAAAGATTGAATCTCTATTGCGCAGGGAACTCTATCGCTCAACCCAACCTACATTTTCTTATATTCTGTTTCTAGCTTGATCTTGCTAGGAGGGTCATCGACAATGATTGTATCTTTCAAGAACGCATTCCAGGTTTGGTCATTCAGTTTTATTGAGCGTAACCCTCTGCCGCTGGGTCCGCGAACGTGAATCAATAACCGACGGGGTTTGCGTTGTGGAGACAACTGGACATCTCCTCGAATCGTAGTTTGATTGGCATCTGCCTCCAAATGATAAGTCACCGATCCAAAGTGACTCGGCGCGTTTTCCACCCCAATCGGTTTGGGTTGCGCGAGCCACTTACGCGGGGTCGCTGGGGCAAGATGCAGTATCTCCTCTTCTTCTTCAAGAAGCATCAGGTTGCGCAAGAAATGGATGTAGTTGGAGCAGGCTTCCGAATGCGGTGAATCGCCCCCACCCTTGACACCCCTTCTCGGCGGAGTGAACTCGGCGTACTCAACGTTGAGACTTTGCACCTCACTCCAATCATGTGTAGTGGAGCCGTTGGCTAAAAAGGCGTAGAACAGATCCGATGCCCGATCAGGCTCGCCGCGATGAATATAGCCCAACGCCCAATCCACAAAGATATAGGGCCAAACCATTAGCCCGCCTGTTGTATGTCCGAGGTCTTCTCGAAACCGAAAAAAAGCGTTCATCAGTGGGTCGTGTGGTCCTATCACGCCGCAGGGATGGACGAGAACACCGCCGAAAGCAGTCTCGAAGGTACCCTCCTTTTGTGCTTCGCCAATTGCAACATTAGTGGGGATGGTGCCCGCGAAATCATTAAATCGGACAAAACTCATCTCGATTGATCGACGAAGAGACCGCTTCAGGTCTTCCGCTTCTCCTTCAAAGCGCGTGGCGTCTTCAGCCTTATTCAATGCCCTCGCGGCTCTAGTCATCAACCGCAACCCCAGATAAGCGAACGCATTGACGTAGAATGCGTGTCCGCCGCCGCCGCCCTCGCCGGAAGCGGGCGGCATCAATCCATATTCCGGTCTCTCAGGTTGACTTAGGCGTCGGCGTTCTGCCTCTCTCATGCGGATAATCCAATCTGCGCCGCGAGTAAGCGACCGATAATTTTGCGCAAGCCATTCGGTATCCCCGCTCAACAGCCAATATTCAAGCGCGCACCATAGCGTTTGCCCTTGCGCGTCAAACTGACGTGTCCGTGTCACCCAGATGCCATCGCGGTTGGGGTCGCCGGTGCCCCACTGTCCAAGCGTCCATCGGGTTCGTGGGAGCCGCTCCCGCGGTGTTAGGACAGTTTGAACTAGGGCGCGGTGTACGTCGAGAAATCCGGCGTATCCCATAGCAACATGTTGGTAAGCACAGTCTCTAATGGTGTGATCCCAATAATAGAAAGGACCGCACATCATGAGAGGCAAATTCTTTGCACCAAGGGTTGTCTGCTGGATGGCTAGCGTTGCAAGATGGTGGTGATAAACAGCTTCAATGCACGGTTCAGGGGTTATGAATCGGGCGGAGGGTGCGATGAAGTCGTTCCAATACTTTGAGACTCGGTCCATGGCTTCTTCCCAACGAAGGCTTCGGGTGCTCTTTTCCTGTTGCATCCAGCGTGTTCGCGGCTTGGGACCGTAGATTGCATATTCTTCAGGGTTATGTTCGGGCGGCACATCTTCGCCATAGTCCGCAGGGTTATCGGGGTAGCGCGGTTCAAGATGCACTCGCCAGCTTTCGCCGGTGTCATACGGGTGATAGGGATTGCCGTAAGGCGACGGTTCTGGTCTATCAATCGCTGGGATACGCAGTAGATATTGTTGTTCTTCACCGGGCTCCAACGTGGGCGCATAGTGTAAGCGAAGGGCAAACGCGGTGAGGTCCACGCCGAACGATTCGCGCAAGCCAGCAACACCATCATTGAAGTCTCGACCAACGTCCACCTCGTAGCGAAGCAATGCTCCTATCATTTCCTGCGCATCAGCTTCCGATTTCAATTCGCGCAGGAACGCCCCAGGTCCGCCCGCGTGGTGTTCCGAATCAATGATATATTCGCCAATCCTTCCATCGACGTCAGCCTCCACCACGATCGGGCTGAGTTCGACATCGGTTTTGTAGGCGCGAATCCAACTGAGTATGGCGGGTTGACGAGATTCAGGTGTCGCTCGAACTGATATTTTGATATATCCATCTCCGTCCGTATCTTCCCCGACGAACCGCTGAACTACGTGCTTTAACCGTTCTAATTTGAGCCTTTGTGGATTCGGATCGCCCTCCACCGATGCGATTATTTCTCTGGGCAAAGGGGAATGCAGGTCACGGATGTCCGGTTCCATCTTATCACGGGGTTCATCCCAATTGGGGGTTGTGATGTTCGGGACGCCGCCGTAACCGAGGAACACTTGCAGCTGCTCACCCTTGTCAACCTTCATCAGGTATTCGATAGGGGTCCCGTACCAGCCGTTCCGGTGTCGTATCCAGATTGTCGTTCGCGGAGCATCGTGTTCCCAGGGAGCGGCGGGAGTAGCGCGCGGATCAACGCAGCCAATTGGACGCGCGATTCTCTCGGTTGGAACGATAGGCTCTATAACTACCATCGGCTTGCCATGATCGGAAATAAGGTCGCCTTCTGCCTTCAGGGACGGAGCGCCGTCGAGCGTTACGATGAGTCTCCCTTGTTCCGGATGGCTAGCTGTGTTCTTGAGCGATATTGCGTAGAGGTCGAACGGCAGCGGGTCGTTGGGAACCGTGATGACGGAGACGCGGTAACGCACCCCGCGATTGTCCCATTGATTGATACAGCCCGGCATCCATCCGCCGGGTGACTCCTGTTTGAAATTGTCGAGGACGTAGGGGCGATTTTCTGTTCCGTCGTCCGACAACAAGCCAAAACGCAGGTCAAATTCGCTATATCGGCCTCGCATCAAGTAACTGAATGGCAACGGGACGCAGCCGGGGATTCCAATGGCGGTTTGATTGTTGATTGGCGCGTGGCGTCCGAGATGCGCCTCACAGAAGGTCGTCTGATAATCAAGGGGTTCGTAACCAAATCGTTCTCTTTGCGCATCGCTGGGTGGTGACGGAACGCGAGTTCGCCAAGCTTCGTTGGCATCAGCGTCTTTTTCATGTTCCACGGTTTGTCCTCGCTTGGATAGAGAGTTGGGTTTCACTATATCAATCTACGCACGTAGCAGAAAAAGCGCTGGGTTTCACTCTATCTATTGACGTAACAGGGGGGTACCGTACAAAGCCAATACTCTGGTTTAGCTGGATAGCGATTAGATTTTATCGTTCAACCTATCCTACAATTCCTATTACTTACCCACGGCTCTGAGCATGTCCGAGAGGTTTACGAACTTATCCCGGATTTTTCCTGCCGTCTTTCCGTTCTCGCTCTCCAGTGCATCCAGCTTCTTCCAGTCCGAGAATGTCAGATAGACAATATTTCTGGAACTCAAGAGTCGTTCGATGGCTTGTGGCTGCTTATCTTCGGACACGGGCGCGACTTTACCATCAATGTCTTCCAGCATGCACCGGACGGTCTCGGCGGAATCGGGCTTGTTGTCACCCACGAGTCCTGAGGGACCGCGCTTAATCCAACCCACCACGTACTGTCCAGATACGAACTGCTGGGTCTTAGAATCAATGACACGACCTCGCTCATTCGGGATAATTCCCCATTTTTCATGGAAGGGGACACCTGGCAGAGGAATCCCATGATAGCCCACGGACCGGAAGATGGCGCCGCACGCAAGGGTTTCATATTCCTCCGTTCCCCGCGGACGCAGGTTCCCTTTGTCATCCATATAGAGCGCATTTTTTTCGATTTTGACGCCGGTTACCCGTCCATTTTCCCCAATAATCTCCACGGGTGAACGAAGTAGCCGAAGGAAGACCTTTTTGGGATTTGTCCCCAGTCCTTCTCCTGATTTTTCTGTTAGGTATCTGACGTTTTCACGAGCTTGTTTGTTGTCGGTCAATAACTTACTAGATTCTTCATCCAGTGTAACATCTGCGGGGGCAACGACTAAGTCTACCCCGTGAAGCGTTCCGATTTCTTTGATTTCTTTGGGGGTAAAAGCTGCCTGGGCGGTGCCCCGTCGACCCAGTATCACAATCTCCTTTACGCAGCTCTTTCGCAGGGATTCCAGGGCGTAGTCGGTCATATCGGTCTTTGCCAATTCATTGGGCGATTTTGCCAGCACGCGCGCTACATCCATTGCCACGTTTCCAATTCCCACGACGACTACTCGGCGATGATCTAAATTGAAGTGTGCATCTACATAATCAGGGTGCCCGTTATACCAAGCGACAAACGCTGTAGCGGTAGAGCTGCCTTCGAGCGCTTCGCCAGGAATATTGAGTCTTCGGTCTGTCTCATTTCCGACTGCAAATACAACCTGATCGTAGTGCGCCTTGAGGTCCTCCGCTTGCAAATCGCACCCGAACTGGACGTTACCGAAGAAACGGAAACGTGGATGCGCGGCAGTTCGCTCGTACACCCGAATCACATTCTTGATTTTTTGGTGATCAGGAGCTACCCCAAACCGAACAAGACCATAGGGTGTAGGCAACCTGTCAAATAAATCGACATCGACCACAAAGTTCTCTTGTTGGAGCAGCGCCTCTGCCGCGTAAAAACCGGAAGGTCCCGAACCAACGATGGCGATTCGAAGCGGTCTTTGCGCACTGCCCACAAGGTACTGATGATTTGTTACATCGGTCATACAATACTCCTAACAAACAATTGCTAAATTTTGGAAAGTCGAATCACTCCTTCTCTTACAGCTATGGCAGGGAAGGTTCACCTATATTAAACAACTCTCACATGTCGGTCAACGGAAATCTTATCGCATGGCGACCTTGTTTCGGACCAACTGATGAATCAAATCTCGAAGCAAGCCAGTCGTTCGCGGGCGTAGGTGGATAAACCCTGTATAGGTAATTCATACAGATAGCCGATAGGAGAACAGATTGCTGTGACACCGCCAATCTGCTGATGAATCGGGATATGGGTGTGACCGAAGAGCGCATGGGTTACAGGCGTTTCCTCTTGACAGATTTCGCCGAGTTCCTGACTGCCTATGAAAGCACTAAAGAAATCCCACGGCAGTTTTCCACTATAGCGCACACATGTCTGAAATGGAACGTGGTGGGTTATCACAACGATGCGAAGAACAGAATCTTTAGCTGTTTTTATCTGGCTTTGCAGTTCGTTCTCAAAGCGATGGGCAATTTCAACGTCATCAGCTCCCCACTTCGCGTATTTCAAATCGTTCCATACCACGCCAAACAGTTGTTTTGCCGCATATCTCTCTATCGGAATTTTATGCGCCTTTTGCTTAAACGAGTAGTCGTACCAGCCGATTGTCCCACAAAAGCCGACGTCGTTAACGACAAGCGGGTGGGCTGAGATCGGGTGGAAGCCACACTCATAGCAAACCTTCTCGATTGCACAATACTTCTGCTCGCTCGTGACATGGGTGTGCTTGGTGACCTGAATATCGTGGTTTCCCGGCACGAATAACTTTGGACAAGCTAGACTTGATTCGGAGAATGCGGCGAGAATCTTGGTGAGTTCAAGGAGATTTGGAGAACAGGTCACCGGCTAGGATGAAAAGGTCCAGATTTGCTCCCTCAGCCGCTTCGACGATATAGGGAAGAATCTGTTTGTTGAGCGAAGTGACGTCGGAATGAAGATTCGACGTGAGACCGATTTTCATGGGCTTCAAAATCGGTTGAACGGCACGTTGTCATGCGTGATATTTGGTTGGATTAGGTTCGCCGTGCAAGCAAAGCGCTACATGGATTGTGAGTCAATCTGGTCAAGTAATTCAGCGAGGAATGTTCCTAAGCCACTATGTTCTTGAGGCTGCTGCTGTTGTGCTTGTAGGGTATTGCGGAGCACTTGGATTGAAACACTATCCCCAATCTTGGCTATTGCATCAACGACAGTCAGTTTAATCGTTGCATCCGTGGACAGACTCAAGGCTTCGATTAGCACATTGCGGGCTTTGTCGCCGCCGATGTTACCGAGCGCGGACGCTGCGATATCTTTGACACTCGCATCACCGCCTTTGAAAGCTGCAATGAGCGAATCGACGGCGGGGGCACCAATCTGACTGAGGGTTAGCCCAGCCTGAAAACGAACGCCGGGAATCTCCTCACCATCCACCATCACAGCGATCAAATCCTCGATAGCAGACGAGGGTTTAATATTTCCCAGAATGGAGAGACAAGCGCGTCGAATTTCTTGATCCTGTTCGACCGCACGATTGATATATATTCTAGCCAACTCCACCATACGCTCTCTATTGACCTTCTGACGGAGTGCTTCAGATCTGTGCCGAAATTGCGTGCCGAATGGATCTGTGAGCACTGCCCGATTTTCCTCAAGATCGACAGTGAGCAGTCCAAGGATTTCAGCGGAGTCACGCTGATGGGGATGCAATTCATCTGCGGGAAGCTCGCCTGTACCCGCCTGCCGAAATTGTTGAAATAGATTATCCAATTGCCCCAACATCACGAGGCGTTCTAGCGCCTTGGCAGCAGGTTTCCGTAAAGAGATTTCCGAACTTTTTTCAAGGATTTCTGTTAAATCGTCCACCGCTTGCGCATATCCCAGATTTCCAAGCGCAACGACTGCGGCTATTTTTACGCCGATTAGTTCCGTAGTCCGAAATTTGACCTTAGAATCGTATTCGGCAAATTCACGAATTGCTTCTCTGTAGTCCTTAATGGTTTGGATATTTCGCTCATCAATGATACTTTCGATGGTATCCCCCACCTTAATATTGGCTATATCAGCAGGACTCTCCGGCACGACTTTACTGACCTGATTACCATTTACCTGCAAGCCGACCTTATCGCCTGTCCTTCGGACTGACATCCGAATTTCTCTGCCATCTGTTAACTTTAGGATAAAATTATTGTCGTCCTTCATCGCCTGTTTCTCATCGTATCCCCCGCTTGTATTGAAGGATTGTTCGCCGATCACGTAGGAGATTAGTTCGCCAGGTTCGAGTTTCGCCCTCGCTGCGGAACCATTTTTCGTGACGTCGATAATTACCACGCCGGTTGTTGACCACCGGTTATCGAGGTCACTGTCTAGCTGCTGGACTTCCATCTGAAGTCGATCGTCGTAGTAACGATTGTCTCCTCCGCAGCCGAGAGCAAATAGGAAGACCAGAAAGCCTAAAAGCAAGCATTGTTGCATTCTCCGAATCATCAAGTTTCCTTTCCGAATTATGAAATATTAACCAAAGCTGCATGTTTGAAACTGGAGGTAAATGCGCATGACAGGAGACCGTGGTGTCCCCTAGGCGCTCGATAGATTAGCGTCATGAGACAAACTAACTATCTAAACTCGGCGATAACTTCTCGGCTCCCTTGTTCGCCTAAAACATTCAACAAGGGCTTAACTGCTCTTTCATCTCTCAGTTTTTCTAGCGCTTGAATTGCATCAACCCGCATGGCAGACCCCTTGTTTTCGACGAGCTGGACTAACTCTTTTACGGCGGCGCCGCCAATATTGCCTAGCCCTTCAACGGCAAGCCTTCGTACTTCGAAAACTTCCCTATCTTTCTTGCGTTTGGCTGATCCAGAGTTGATAACTTTCACTAGCACAGGGATGGCGCGCTCATCACCAATGTCGCCAAGTGCTTTCACTACATTCAAGCGCGTTTCCATCCGCTTGTAATCCATCAAATCTTCGAGGATAGGGATGATAGTATTTGGGTCTTGCTTTGCGATTTCCGCTAGTACCTGCTGTGCATCATGCCGATCCCGATTATCGTTGGATTTAATCGCTTTTTTGAGCGCCTTGAGAAGATTGTTCCGATCCCCCTGTGTGTAAACGAGTTTGAGCGCTTCGAGCGCTGTCTCTTGCACCTCAAGGAATTGATGCCTTAAAGTCTCAAACACGAGGATTTCAAGGTACTTTCGCTTCTCGTTCTGGTAAGCGATGAACATGTGCTTACCTCGTTCTTCAACAGAGGCTTCCCTCCTCGCTGCTGCTAGGCCTTCAGCATAGAAGTCCTCAGAATCGTAATGTCCGAGAAGGTAGTGCGCCTCTGCGTTATCGGGCTCCTCTTTGATTGCTGCTTTAAATCGCTCAACGGCGCGCGTTTCCTTATTCCGTTTATCCGACTTAATGAGTTCTTTCCCTTTCGAGAGGTTTTCATTTTGGCTGCCACAGCTCATTAGAAGTGTGGCAATCCCAATTGGAATAACGCACAACTTGAGAAGTTTTTTGGTCATTATTGGCTCCAAGTCCGTGAAGATAGATATTAGGTTTTTCGAGCTTAGGCGTTAGAATTTACCGTCAAACCGCAATCCGTTACCTACTACATAACAGGGTTGCCCACAGTCGCATTGACTTATGACAGAACTTATGACTTGCTATGGGCTGACGTTGATGTTGCTATTTGTAGATTGCTGAACTTGACCGATCCGCAGTTGGCGTTCCGCATCCACTACGTCTCGATTGAGTTTGTCAATACATCGACCAAGCTTTTCCAATAGCGCGGTGTGGCCGACCATTGCCCGTCGCATCTGTCTTAGCAGGTCAATGACTAGCCGAAACGAACGGACAAAGTCGCCATCCGCTAGATTCACACATTGGTGAAGTTCCTCAAAGCCGCATCCCTGGCTCCACGCGAGGATGGCTGTACTCAGCTTCGACTCCAGCTTGGGAATCTCTTCGACTACCCGACACTTCTTTTCCAGGGCTCGCACGTACTCAATGTCACTATCAATTTCATGCAACAACATAGTCAATCTTTTGTCTTTCAACTTCCGATAGTGGTGGAGGTCCTTTCTCGATTCACAAACAATCGCCATGATGAGCACATTGACTTGGTCTTCAAGTGCGTCTTCAAAGCATCCACTGAAGAGCAACTGAGTAATTTGAATTTCGTAGCCGTAGATTTGCGAAGCAATGCGCCCTCTGGGTAGTAGACCAGATTCATTGATATAGCCAAGTTGTTCGAGTACTTTCAGACGGTTGGCGATTTGATTGCGTTGATAATTTTTGTAATATGCTTTCTGATCCTGGCGGTCACGAATTTGGTCACTAGATTTCTCAATTGTTTTGTGCCGAGTGAGGCACAATTTTAGATATTCACAGTCGCAGCAGAGACTTTCACGTTTCGTGGATTCAATACCCCGAAGCTGGCGATTGATTCGCGTAAGTTTCTTCAAACGCAGTTTCTGTTTTTGTCGTCCGAGTTGTTTTCGCTTTACCTCCGCGCGTTCCATTTTCAAGAGGTGAGATTGTTCTTCAAGTCGGTTTAAGAGGTGACTATAACCGCTGATTTGCTCAGATCCATCAATGCCCTCATGAATACACACGGGGTGCGGCAGACCCTTGAATACCCTCTTTAGATGTTTCAGTTCTGAATCAATTTCGGCAATTCGTTCGTAGTTCTGGAAATTACTCAGGCTTGAAGTGCAGACATCATAGATGTCATGCCCGTGTTTTTCATAGAGGTTCAAGATACTCGAGTAAGATAGGTTGAACTGACTTTCGATTGGTTCAATTTCATCCGAGATGATTCGCTGAATCCGCTCGACATCGGCAAATCGCGGATTGACCCGCGCATAAACATAACCGACAGGATCAATCCCACGACGCCCAGCACGTCCCGCCATTTGGTGGTATTCACGTGCTTTCAAATACCGAAAGTTAAACCCATCGTACTTTTCTAGGCTGTCGAAGACGGCGGTGCACACCGGCATATTGATTCCGACAGCGAACGTCTCTGTTGTGAAAAGCAGTTGAATCCGTCCCGATGCAAATAGGTGTTCAACCACTTCCTTTAGGGTCGGTAGCATACCCGCATGGTGATATGCTACACCCTTAGAAACAAGATACCGAAACTCCTCAACGTTTTTTTCGCCATGGATGCTGTACCGTGCGCAGAGCGAATCGAACGCGCGAAGAATGTCATCGCGATCTTTGGGTGTCAAAAAATTGTGGTTGGCATAATACTCGGCGTTTTGCCCACACCCCTTACGGCTAAAACAGAAATAGAGGCAAGGGAGTCGATGCTTCTTCTGGATATACTGAATTAAGTCGGAGCGAATGACCTCGGGAAATTTGCCAGCGACAATTTCATCCACGGGTTGATTGTGAAATCTGGCGAGGTTAATCTCTTCCTGAATTCCGCGAAAATCGCCGATATTTCCAACCCCGTAGCCCTCAAGGTAAAGATAGTGTTCCAGTGGCACTGGTCGCGCAACGTCTACAACAACCTCAATTCGTCCCTCCCGAACACTTCGCATCCATTCCGCGAATTGAACAATGTTCGGAATCGTTGCGCTCAAGCAAACGAATTTGATATGCTGCGGTGCAAATATGATGCTTTCTTCCCAAACCGTGCCGCGCTCAATATCATTGATGTAGTGAATCTCATCGAAGATGACATATTCGATACCTTCAAGGCGAGTGATGTCATCAAAGATTGTATTCCGGAAAATCTCCGTCGTCATGAGTAAAACTTGAGCGGATGAATTGAGGGTTACATCCCCCGTGACGATACCAATGGCATCTCCGTATTGCTGATAAAAATCCCGGTATTTCTGATTACTTAAAGCTTTAATCGGCGCGGTATAGATGACGCGGCGACCCATTCGAATACACTCTTCGACAACATATTCGGCAATGACCGTTTTGCCGGCTCCCGTTGGCGCGGTGACGATAACGGAATGATTTCTATCTATTGCATAGATTGCTTCCTCTTGAAACCGATCTAGCTTGAAACCTTTATAAATCATCTATGTTTCCCCATATAGTACACTACATGATTATAACTGTTTCTACGGTTTTTGTCAATTCGAAATATGATTATGCGTTGGGCAGTACAGGTGATAATCTACTCAACGGTCGTTTTTTGCCTAATTTGTGCGAAAGTTTACTTGCGGCTTAACTAAAACCGTGTTAAGTTGAAGAGGCGGACGGTCGCATTTGACGCTAACTTTGGGGTTACCTCGAAATGCGTAAACGGAAGACCGACCTGCCTCGGAACACAACATGCACTACCTTTTAACAAGCGGTGAAATATGTCCAAAGCCCTGTGTATCGGTGAGTTGGTCATCGATTTTGTCTCCACAACAACTGATAGGTCCCTTGCAGAATGCGCCGGGTTCACCAAAGCGCCAGGCGGTGCGCCGGCGAATGTCGCCGTTGGATTGTCGAGAGTCGGGATAGATTCAGGGTTCATCGGCAAAGTTGGCGATGAACCATTTGGAAATTTTCTGCGGAAGACGCTCGAAGAAAACGGTGTCGATACATCGTGCCTCATTTCGGGGGCAGGATGCCGCACAACACTGGCATTTGTTGCGACGCGATCCGATGGGATGAAGGACATCGTTTGTTATCGCAATCCGGGGGCGGATATGCTTCTCACACCTGACGAAATCGACGAGGCATACATTCAAGCTGCAGATCTGTTCCATTATGGTTCTGTCAGTTTGAGTCATCAGCCGAGCCGTGACGCCACACTAAAGGCGATACAGTGTGCAAAGGACGCAGGTGCGTTTCTGTCCTACGATCCGAATCTGCGGTTGGTACTGTGGGATAGTGCGGCTGATGCTAAACGCTGGATCTGGGAAGCCATGCCGTATGCAGATGTTGCAAAACTTGCCGACGAGGAGTGGGAATTTGTGACAGACACATCGGATTTACAACGCGGCAGTGAACGCATTCTCGAAGTGGGTGTGAATCTGGTCGTCGTGACACGAGGGGAACGCGGCTGCTATTACAACAATGGCAGTAATCAGGGATTTGTAGAGGGATTTCAGGTTGATGTTGTTGATCCGCTTGGCGCAGGTGATGGGTTTGTTGCAGCGATGCTGGCGAAGTTGATGCAGATGATTGACGCGGGGCGCGAGCCACTTCGACTCAATGAGAGCCAACTCCGCAACATCATGACATACGCGAATGCGGCAGGCGCATTGAGCACGCAACAAGTGGGATGTATTCCGGCACTACCGACGGCATCCGAGATTGAAGCGTTTCTGAATTAACCTCTTCGATTTACCGTCCTACCTCCCATGCTAGATGTTGCAACTCTGGACCAATGAGTTTCTCCCATGCTAACTGCACGGCTGCCGACGACCCCGGCGTAGAGATGACCACTTTCCCACGGTATACGCCCGCCGTAGCGCGCGAAAGCATTGCTGCCGCGCCCACCTGATCATAGCTAAGCATCCGAAACAACTCGCCAAACCCGGGTATGGTCTTCTCGAGTTTTCGGCTCAATACATCAAAGGTGTTATCGCGCGGTGCAATCCCTGTCCCACCGTTGAACAGAATCACGCGCGCCTCTCCGTCCGCCAACGCATCGAGCACAGCATCCACCTGTGTTGGTTCGTCCTTAATCAGTTGATACGCTGTTTCAGTGTGCCCGTCTTCTTTCAACTGCTGACGAAGATATGCTGCATTCTTATCTGTTTCTGGTGTTCGTGTGTCACTTACAGTGACAATTGCTACGGGGACGGGGCCATGTTCTTCAGCTAACTGTCTATGTTGTTCAGTGCTTGTCGAAGATCCCATCGTGTTTTCTCCCATCAACAGAGCGAATAGCGAAGACTATCGCCCTCCCTATTCGGTCGGTTGATCACTCTTTGTTATGAACGGAGTCAGCAGATCGATTGGGATTGGGAAGACTAGTGTCGAGTTTTTCTCGGCAGCCACTTCGATGAGGGCTTGTAAGAAGCGAAGCTGGATGCTGATCGGATTCCTGCTCAAGATTGTCGCCGCCTCCGTTAACGCGGTCGATGATTCCAACTCCCCCGTGGCATGTGTCAGTTTCGCTCGGCGTTCTCGCTCTGCTTCCGCTTGTTTTGCCATTGCACGCTGCATTTCCGTTGGGAGATCGACGTGTTTAATTTCCATAGCTACGACATGAACCCCCCAGTCTTGGCTGTGCTTTCTGATGATTTCCTCCAAGTCCTGATTCAGTTTCTCCCGTTCAGCCAGGAGTTCATCGAGTTCGGCACGACCGAGAACGCTTCGAAGCGTCGTCTGTGCAAGTTGGCTGATGGCAAACCCGAAATCCTCTACTTCAATAACTGCCTTCTCCGGTTTGACGACCCGAAAGGACAGCACTGCATTCACGTTTACCGAGACGTTGTCTCGGGTGATTACGTCTTGAGGCGTCACATCTTGTACAATGGTACGCAGGCTGACTCGCTCCATCCGCTCAATCCAGAATGGAATCAGCAGAACGAATCCAGGACCCCGCACGCCACTCAAACGTCCAAGCCGAAAGACTACGGCTCTTTCATACTCTTTGAGAATGCGCACGGAGGTTAGGATAAGCACCAATCCTACAACGATAGCAATTCCAATTTCTATTTGCGGCATTTACATCTCCTTGTGTTGAGTTTGTGTTGGATTTAACCCTGTTCGTCCTATGAGCCGGTGTTGTTGAGGGCAAACTCTCAATCGTTCTTGAGTGAGAGTCACGTGCGATCGTCCGACCTAATTGACGCGGCTATTCTGAGCCCTCTTCGGCTTTCCTTGCATATATCGCCCACAGGACAAAGCTGGTTGTTTGTAAGTTTGCCTTCGGCGTCTTGAACTCAATAGGGGTAGCACTGACAAAACTCCCATCTTCCTGCTGGATTTCCCTCAGATAGCCGATAGCGACTTTGTCTGTGTTTAGGGGATCTCCGCCTGCAACTAGCGCCAGAATCGCATAAGCTGTAATTTCAGGGTCGCTGGGCTCACTCTTCTGTATGCCGAATCCACCGTCCTTATTTTGCATTTGTTTTAACCATGCGAGCTGTGCGTCAATGTCGAAAACCAGTGATAAGCCTGGCAATACCCATGACGTAACGAGGGCGTCGGATTTCCCACCACGCGCCAACGACCAACCGCCATCTACGTTAATTCGTTTTTCAAGCCATCTAGCGGCTTTTGGTATGGGAGAGAAGTTCTGTTTGAAGCCGAGTCTTCTAAGACCCGTCAAGACGGCGCCTGTGTACAAGGGATTACCGGGTTGGTACATTTTGCGGCCCCAACTCCCATCCTCGTTTTGAATCCCTTTTAGCCATTTGAGTCCCTTGAACCGAACCTCCGCATCGGTTCCTGCTTGTCCGAGCGCCATAAGGACAAAAGTCGTGTGCACTGTGTTTCCGTTCCAACTGCCATCTTCTATCTGACGACTTGTCAGATAGACCACGCCTCTACGAATTACACTTGAACCTGAGCCCCAACCTGTAAACATTAGGGCTTGCATAACAAGCGCTGTGACTTCAACGTCACTTTCTCCGCCTGCGATGAGGGGCCAACCTCCATCTGGATTTTGTGCCTGGACCAGATAAGACGCCCCAATTTCAGTGGTCTCAAAGATAGATCGGACGGCTATGACCTCGGTTGCGTTGAGGTTCAGCAAAAGAAGGAACGAACACAGCCAGAATCTGCGGATATGACAATATAGATGGATTTTCATTGGTATTTTTTCGAGAAAAATCAAGCCTAACTCGAATCTCCCATGCTATAAAGTGTGGTGCGTATTGCCTAGCCGATACCCTTATCGGCTGGCTCCCGCTTCCCCTAATGCTTCCTCGTAATCTTTACGATAGTCGATGTCTCTTAACACACGATCGGTATCGACAACGACATAATGGATGTCGTGTGCGTACTTTCGAAGCAGCGACTTGACACCACCGCTCTCCGGCTCAAGCGCGAGGACATCAGCAGCATAACGGCAATCAAAAATGACGGGATGTCCACGACGACAGTTATAACTCGGCAGCGAAATCCCGCGGTCAGTTTGAGTGTGCGCATCAACGACCAGATCAATCAGATTCGATGTGATGAACGGTTGGTCGACGAGTGCCAACGCAAAGGCATCCGCCGAATCGGAGATAGAGCGCACGCCGCACTGCGCAGAGGTCAGCATCCCACTACGGTAATCCGGATTGAACACAATCTTGACCGGTTTGTGTTGAATGCACGCTTTAATCTTTTTCGCTTCATGCCCAATGACGACAATGACCTCGTCGAACTTCGATCCAAGCAGATTGTCGATTACAGTTTCGATAATCGTACTTCCGTTGAAAGGGAGGACTTGTTTCGGTTCGCCTATTCGCGTGGAAAGCCCCGCCGCAAGAATAATGCCTGAGATTTTGGGGGTCATTTTCGTCTAATAATATACCAGATGCCAGCGCGCAAACCCCAGCACTTCCACAAGGATCAACAGAAAAAGCGTTGGGTTTCTAGCGCAGTCACTATAAAACTATCGCCCAAAATCGCTATCGCACTCCTTAATTCAGTCGCTTGATCTATTCGCTTCCTTGATCGCTCCGCCCAACCTACAATCTGAATACATCAGTCTCACATCTCCCGTATGGGATACATTACCGTCCACTTGCGGGTTGTAAGCTCCCACAAGAGTATTGTGCCGTCGGAGCTCCCGCTTGCGAGCGTTTTACCATCGGGACTAAAGGCTACGCTCTCGACGTCACCCGTATGTCCAGTGAGTGTGCGGAGGTGCCTACCTGCACTAACATCCCACAAACGGATGGTGTTGTCGTCACTCCCGCTGGCGATTGTATGTCCGTCGGGGTTAAACGCTACACTCCTGACACCAGCCGTATGCCCGGTGAGCAGGGCAACCTCCAATTAATTTAAAACCTGGTTGAAAAATCTGAATGGATCAGAGATGACCATTTCGCCTACTTCCTAAAACAGACGCTAAAGGGTGAGAATTCTTAAACGCTTGTTAGGCTTTGCCAAACAAGCTCTTCAACAAATATGGAGCAGCCGCCATGTATCCTTGCCGGTTACACTCAAAGGTGCAACTCCGGCAGCAAGTTATCTGCCGGACTTCTGCTTGGTTCAAGGGTTTATTGGTTACAATTGCATTAAATGCACCAATGAACCCAAGCAAGCAGATTCGGGAGCGATGCGCACCATTCCTCCATTGAACTGACCTGCAACCGATGCGTATAGCCCGCTACATGGTTCGCGTCTAAAAGGAAGGGAATTGTGCTACTCCTGCGCGCTCATTGGGCGTTTACCTCCAGGCTATGCTCAATCCTCTTCCTTACGAAGGGGGAGTAAGAGCGGGTATCAACACTCCGCGCCGCCATCGCACATAGAAACCGAGTTTTCCAAAAAAACTCGGTTTCTCCCGATTACACCTCACTGTTGTTGAAAAACAGCACTATGGGTTTGCCTTTGTATGGGTTCGCTTTTGACGGTTCAATTCAAATTACGGGCTGCTTCCGAATCAGCACCTAAATCCTCGTCATTCCCGTTCATTGATTGTGCTCGAGTTTTCTCGTAGTCGGTTGGACGCTCCTCTTCCTGTAAGCCAAACCGATACATTCTGCGGTCATCTATGTGGTCTGTTAGGCAATCAATGTAGGCATAGGGAAGTTTGGTTCGTTGCTGAATCTTCTCGCGATTCAATCCGCTTTTTTTCATACCGATTACCTCCTCTTCAACCCGTTGACGCGCCAAGTCATTTTTGATTTGATCTTCGTCAACGTGCGTCTGTGTTGTTATTTCGTCAAAGCTTTTGCCTTGCCACAGCATATCTCTGGCTTTATTCTCCCTTCTTCGATTCTTAAGTTCGTCTATGCTCGCTAGGCTTTGAGCTCTTTCTTCTGCTTCGGCATCCTCAGGGCTAACTTGTTCAGCTTGCGTAGGCGGGACCTTGACATTTCTGACGGTTTGACTCAGCGTTAGCAAAGCTTTGGGAACATGCGCGATTTGTTCTTTTGGGCTAAGGGCCAAAATTGTAGAATCCAGATTGTCAAACACGGCGTTCAATGCAGTCACAAACTTGGATTCGAGCTGACGGTGACACTTCTCCATTTCCGAAAGGTAATTAGCCTGCATTAGCCCATATTGCTTAGCCCATTTTTCTGCATTGTAACGGCTGTCATTCGGGTTGACGGTGCAGATGGCTTCCTTTGCCAAGCGGCGATCGGTTTTTGGATCGCCTGAGGATCGCTCTGGATATCTCTCGACAAGCGCGTCAGCAACTTGGGTGGTGCTATGATCTCGAGCAAACAGAGCTAGCCATTCTGCTAGTTCGGATTGGGTCTGATGGTACGGGTTTTTGTAGCTTCGCTTTACTTTCATTTTTTTGCCTTTCCGGAAATTTCGATTTATTGTTTAGGTGGTTTTATCTTTCGGCGGTTACAAAGATGCTAGGTTAGACGTGTATATTGTAACACATTTTGGCTATTTGATGCACGGAAGGTTGCACTTGATGCGAAGCGGTGTCAAATGACTTTTGAAATATGCTGTCAATAAGGTGTAAGGGGGTATCGGAATTGTTGGATTTAGCGCGGGGGCAAAACACTCGCCCCCCAAAACTATCGCCTAACATCTCTTGTGAAGAGCTATCGCACTCGCTATTCGCTCGCTTGATCGCTCAGTTGATTCCTTAGCAAGGGGGAGGACTTGCGTAATTGAACGTTCACAGCTATTATCCGACACTGGACAAGGACATTGCCGAGTTCCATCCGCTGAAAACATCAGCTTTCATAGCTCCTATCAGGGATACATTAACGTCCACTTTCGGGATTAAGCTCCCACAATAGTATTGTGCCGTCGTAACTCCCGCTAGCGAGGGTCTGTCCATCGAGGCTAAAGGCTATACTTAAGACAATTGTCTTATGCCCTGACAGCGTGTGGAGGAGGTTGCCGGTAGCAACGTCCCAAAAACGGACGGTCTCGTCCCCACTCCCGCTGGCGAGCATTTTTCCATCGGGGTTAAACGCTACGCTGCTCACTGAACCCGTATGTCCTGAGAGCGTGCGGAGGTGTCTGCCGGTGGTAACATCGCACAAACAGATGGTGCCGTCCGAACTCCCGCTAGCGAGCGTTTGCCCGTCGGGACTAAATGCTACACTATGGACATAATCCGTATGCCCTGAGAGCGTGCGGAGGTGTCTGCCGGTGGTAACATCCCACAAGATGGTGCCGTCCGGACTACCGCTAGCGAGCACCTGTCCATCGGGACTAAACGCCAAGGTATCTGTAAAATATCTAGGCGCTGTGAGTGTGTGGCAGTGGACACCGGTTCCAACATCCCATAAACGGACGGTTGTGTCCCTCACTCCACCTCCGCTAGCGAGCGTTTGTCCATCGGGGCTAAACGCTACGCTACCGACACTATCCGTATGCCCTTTGAGTGTGCGGAGAGGGCTGCCTGTGCTAACATCCCATAGGATGGTATTGCTCGCAAAGTAGCGGTTCATCTCGCTCCCGCTTGCGAGTGTCTTTCCATCGGGACTAAAGGCTACGCAACAGATAAAATGAGTATGTCCTTTGAGTGTGCGGAGGAGGCTGCCCGTGCTTGCTTCCCATAAATTGATGGTGTTGTCTTTAACCCCGCCCCCAGTTGCAAAAGTGTGCGCATCAGGACTCAATGCAACCGCATTGGTACCATCCAACCAGTGATACCCTTCCGTATACCCATTGCGTGTGCAGATGGGACTACGAGCGGCAACATCCCATAAACGAATGGTCTCGTCAATACTCGCACTTGCAAGCGTTTTGCCATCGGGGCTAAACGCAACGCTATTGACAGCTTTTGCATGCCCTGTGAGGCTGCGGAGGTAATCACCTGTGTTTGTATCCCATAAACGAATGGTACCGTCAATGCTCCCGCTAGCGAGCGCGTGTGCATCGGGACTAAAGGCTACGCTACAGACAAACGACTTATGCCCCGTAAGGCTACGGAGGTGGCTGCCTGTGCTTGCATCCCATAAACGGATAGTTTTGTCCTCACTCCCGCTGACGATTGTGTTTCCATCGGGACTAAAGGCTACGTTCTTGACCCGTTTTGTATGATCTAGGGTGCGGAGGTATCTGCCCGTATTAACATTCCATAAACGGACGGTTTTGTCCTCACTCCCGGTTGCGATTGTTTGTCCATCGGGACTAAACGCTACGCTCTGGACGCTACGCGTATGCCCTGAGAGCGTACGGAGATTTCTACCCGTGCTTGCATCCCATAAACAGATGGTGCTATCCCTACTCCCACTTGCAATCGTGTGTCCATCAGGACTGAAGGCTACGCTAGAGACAGGCGTATGACCTTCGAGTGTGCGGAGGAGGCTGCCCGTACCAACATCCCATAAACGGACGGTACCATCCGTGCTACCAGTAGCGATAGTTTGGTCATCGGGACTAAACGCTACGCCTTTCACCTCAACCGTATGTCGGGTGGGAGTGTGTTTTGGAGCACCTATGACAGCAGCCCACAGACGTCGGAACGAAAGCCCATTGACCTCAGTCGTATACTCGGTGAACAAGGCTACCGCTTGATGGGTCAACGTGTCATAGATCCAAACACCGATAGAGCTCGCCACCGCCAGACGTGTGCCGTCTGGTGAATACTGTATTTCCTCAACCGTGCCATTCCCCAAGCGAAGTTTTGCTCCTTCGGGCAAGCTGAATTGCGTATAGTTTTGCGCAAGCGGGTTTTCCACGAGGGAATCTTCCTTCGATCGTAGGTTTTGTCGGGTTTAGGCGGGTGGAAAGCATTCGACCCCCAAAACTATCGCCTAACATCTCTTATGAAGAACTATCGCACTCACTATTCGTTCGCTTGATCCTTAGGAAGACTATCGCACTCGCTATTCGCTCGCTTGATCGCTCAGTTGATCCCTTAGCAAGGGGGAAGACTTTCCGATGAAAGCATCAACGTACGTAAACCACGTTCTTGACAAATATAGAATTTGGAGTTTCATGGCAAAGCTCATTTGTTCTTATTGCGACTTCCCTCTTGCGGCGATTTCCCAGATGGACTCGACGATACCGTTGCGGACCCCGTAGCAGCGATTATGGAGGTTTACGGTTGTGCAGCAGTGAGTGGGCAAGATCTCGATTTTATCGCCGGGTTTGAGATTGACGTCCCCTTGTGCTGTCATGCGTCCATGTTCCTCGGAGAGCCCAATCATATCCAAGCCTTGAATCCCTGTCGGTTGCGGGATTCCAAATTCTCTCGCTAGGACTTTCAGCCCCGCATCAACAATCACCCGCGACGGATTCGGACGGCTCACGACGGTCGTCAACACCGTCAACGAACAGCCGAAGCGACTGCCAACCCCTTCAACATTTCGGTAAGTCGCATCCATGAAGACGTAAGAACCCGCCTGGATTTCCGTCATCTCAGGGTGTGCGCCGGTAATTGCATAGGTGCCTGTGCCGCCACCGCTCATAATCTTGACGGGAACGCCGTTACGTTCGAGAAAGTCTTTAGTCTCAACTAGTACCTCAACGGCTTCGTCCGTCCGTTTCTTGCGTTCAGCGAAAGACGGGGTGGCGACGGTATGTCCTTCATAGCCCATCAACCCTTCAAACTTAAGCCCCTTCGATTGCAGAACGAGACGCGCCAAGTCGAGCGTGGGTTTCCCCGGTTCTGTTCCGCAACGGTTCATGCCGGTATTGACTTCGATAAGCACTCGCAGCGCCGCACCTTTTGCTTCCGCGGCTGCAGAAAGCTGGGCGACATTATGCGGGTCGTCGACAGCGACCATAATCTCTGAGTGTCTGGCAAGGTTGACGAGCTTGGCAATCTTCTGCGCACCGACAATCTGATTGGCGATGAGAATGTCGCGGATGCCTGCGTGGACCAAGGCTTCGGCTTCCCCCAGTTTGGCACAGGTTATGCCAATTGCCCCGGCTTCGATCTGTTTATGCGCGATAATTGGGGTCTTATGCGACTTGGCGTGTGGGCGAAGATCTGCATTGACGGTTTTGAAGAAGTCCGCCATCTTCTGGATATTCGCCTCCATAATACCCAAATCGATTAGCAGCGCTGGGGTGTCAATTTCCGATTTTGGGGCTCCAATGTATGTATCAAGATGAGGTGACGGCATTGACGTGCCCCCTTAAAGCTGTACCACGGGATTGGAGAGTTTGCCGAGCCCATCAATTTCGATCTGAACGACATCTCCGGGAGCCAACGGCAACTCGTTTGGGACGATGATGCCGGTGCCGGTAGAGACTACGGTACCGATGGGGATGGGGTTATCCCGACAGAGAAATTCGGTCAGTTCTTCAAGCTTCCAGTTGATTTGAGACGTGTTCACATCACCTTCATAGATTAGCTCCCCGCCGCGGATGATGGTACATTTGATATTCAGATTGTAGGGGTCGTCAATTTCGGATGGGGTGACGAACATCGGTCCCAGCGCGCAGCAACCGTAGAATATCTTCGATGGTGGCAGGTAGAGGGGATTTTCACGTTCGATATCCCATGCGGAGACATCGTTACAGATGGTATATCCGACGATTTCTCCGTCCGCTCCAAGGATATAAGCCAATTCAGGCTCCGTTGCGGTGAGTCTAGAGTCGCTCCGAATTCCGATAAAGTCGTTCGGACCGGCGCATCGGGATTTTGTGCCTTTGAAGAAAATCTCAGGGCGGTCTGAGTGGTAGACGCGGCTGTATATGTCCTGTTCACTATCTTCATCGCGCATGTCGGCGCTGCGTTTGTACGTCACGCCGCAGCCCCAGACTTCTGGCGGATCAATCGGCAACAAGAGGTGAGGCACGTTTGAATCGGGCTGAACATTGAGATCCGGTAGCCTGAGAGTATCTTTATCACCAGCTTGGTTTGGGTGGACGGCTGGTGTAGATGCGCTGGAAGAACGCTCTTGAATATCTGCCAGCAGCACTCCCATGCTGGCTCCCTCTTTGTACGAGAGTTTAATCAGCTCTAGGACGTCCGGCGCTTCGTCGCTAGTGACATCGATAATTACCTCGTCCGGCTCAAACAGCTGAGTGACCAAGCCGCGATCTCCGTAGCTTGCAGTATCGGTAGCCAAGCCGCCTCGTGTAACGATACCGACGCGCTTGCCACGACCAGGTTGATAGAATTGTACAAGCTTCATCTTTTTCCTTAAATTTAGATTTAATCCCATTCGCTGGTGAGTAGTTTCGACGCTTCAGTAATGTATCGACAAACCTTTAAAGATTCGGGTGTGTAAAGTCGATAATTGCCAAAGCTGAGTGTAGCGAGCGTACGCGAGGAGAGCGTATTTGTCACAAATCTTGAGACGATGGTCTCGGATAGTGTCAAGGGAAGACATACACCTGATTATACCCAACGTGTAGGTACTTTCCGTCGTCAATTTCAACTGTAAGATTTCACTTATTAAACTCGATAAATTGTAACATAAACCAGCAAAATATATCAACCACAAAAGCGGCGCGAGTTCCTGCCCGCCATTCTTTAACCCAGTCCACGAACCGCAGAACTGGCTGCGGTTCGATTTCGATTAATAATACCACTTGGGCGAAGATGTGGTCGGTGCGAAGGGAAAAGGGAATCTGTAAAAAACTCTTGCGTCTTTTCTGATTCTGTTATATACTATCCACTTGACTTTGTGTCAAAAAGCTACAAGCTAGGCGTAGCGCACGGTTATAATGGAAATTTTACTAAAGTTTCGTCGTCAGATAACGGAAACGGATGCAACTGCGGGCTCAGATTTGTGCGAACGACTTGTAGAACTCTTGAGCGGTATCACTACAACAACTGGAGGAGGGATGTAGCTTGAACACCCTCTGGCCTCTAGCAGTATATTTTGCGAGTGTCATTTTCTTGGTGGGGATTGGTATGCTCGGTCTGTCCTGCTTTTTGGGTCAACGTCACAAGGATAGAGCGACCGACGAGCCCTACGAATCGGGCATCCTGTCGCAAGGAACGGCTCGAATACGCCTTTCTGCCAAGTTTTACCATGTTGCGATATTCTTTGTGGTTTTTGATTTGGAAGCCGTGTTCATCTTTGCTTGGGCGGTCGCCATACGCGAGCTCGGTTGGATGGGTTACATAGAAGCCATAATTTTCATCGGCGTCCTGTTTGCGGGTCTTGTATATCTGTGGCGATTGGGTGCGCTCGACTGGGGCAGCAGACCACGGATACAAACAGATAGAAAGGGTTAATGGGTTTCATCAACTACCCAGATTTGAGCTTATGCGATGGTGGTTTAGCAAATCGACGGATTTAGTTCAATCCCCTGAAATTCAAAGTGATTCCCTCGAAGAGGCAGTTGGTCGCAATGTGCTTTTGGCGCGTTTACAAGATTTGCAGGCTTGGGGGCGCAAGAACTCCATGTGGCCCTTTAACTTCGGACTTTCGTGCTGTTTTGTAGAGATGGCGACAAGCATTACGAGCAAATACGACATCGCCCGTTTCGGCGCGGAGGTGATTCGCGGTACTCCCCGCGAGGCTGATGTCATGGTGATTGCCGGCACCCCGTTTATCAAAATGGCGCCGATTATCAGGCGACTCTACGAGCAGATGATGGAACCACGCTGGGTTATTTCTATGGGGTCTTGCGCCAATTCCGGTGGAATGTACGATATCTACAGTGTCGTTCAGGGCGTCGACAAGATTTTGCCGGTTGATGTATATGTGCCGGGCTGCCCACCTCGCCCCGAGGCTTTCATGGAAGGGATACTCGAGCTGCGGGAAGCGGTTGGGGTGGAACAGCGTCCCCTGAGTTGGTTCATTGGACCTCAAGGTGTGATAAAGCCGGACGCAACCCCTCGGCGGGATTTGAAACGCGATGAGAGGCAACAAGCTACGACGCTGCGTTCGCCTGATGAAGTGAAGTAGCACTATCGACCGCAGAACCCCGATTACAGAATTTAACTACGATGAGCGATACACCCCTCCTAATTCAAGAACTTCAAGGCAAATTCGGCGAGGCAGCCGTCTCAGCGGAGCCAACGGATGACGGTGTGCCTCTCCTTTGGGTGTCTAAAGATACAATATGCGATATTCTGCGTTATCTCAAAACAGAAGTGGATAAACCGTACCGCACGCTGTACGATCTCACGGCGATTGACGAGCGCGTGCGTACCCATCGTCAAAATCAGCCGGAGAGCGATTTCACGGTTGTGTACCACCTCCTTTCCTATGAACGCAACGAAGACGTTCGTCTCAAAGTTGCACTCCAAGATGAGTATCCATCCATCCAGACGGTAACCGATATTTGGCCCTCAGCGAATTGGTATGAACGCGAAGTGTGGGATATGTTTGGCGTCACATTTGAAGGGCATCCTCACCTGAGCCGAATTCTCATGCCTCCGACTTGGGATGGTCATCCGCTCCGCAAGGAGCACCCTGCACGCGCCACCGAGATGGGTCAGTTTGAATTGCCAGATGAAAAACAGGATCTAGAACAAAAGGCGCTCCAATTCCGACCAGAGGATTGGGGGATGCACACACAGGGCGAGAACACGGATTTCATGTTCCTCAACCTCGGTCCCCAGCATCCGGGCACGCATGGTGTGCTCCGCTTTGCACTTCAACTAGATGGCGAGGAGATCGTTGATGTGGTTCCTGACATCGGTTACCATCATCGTGGGGCTGAAAAGATGGGAGAGCGTCAGTCGTGGCACACGTTCATTCCGTACACCGATCGCATTGACTATCTCGGTGGTGTGATGAATAACCTCGCTTATGTGCTGGCTGTGGAAAAACTGGCTGGTATTGACGTGCCTGAGAGAGTCAAGGTTGTACGCATTATGATGGCTGAACTATTCCGCATCGCCAGTCATCTGGTGTGGTACGGCACGTTCGCTCAGGATATAGGTGCACTATCGCCGGTGTTCTATATGTTTACCGACCGTGAACGAATTTTTGAGATTGTCGAAGCAATTTGCGGCGGACGAATGCATCCCAGTTGGTTTCGTATCGGGGGTGTGGCGCAAGATCTCCCAAATGGTTGGGATAACATGATTCGAGAATTTTTGGACTATTTACCGCGCCGACTAGATGAATATGACAAGATGGTGATGCGGAACCGTATCTTCAAGAAACGCACCCAGGGTGTTGGTGCTTATACCGTGGACGAAGCGATTGAATGGGGGGTCACCGGGCCCGGGCTACGGGCCTGCGGCTTCGAGTGGGATTTCCGTAAGAAACGTCCTTATTCCGGCTACGACCAGTTCCAGTTCGACATACCGACCGCCCAAGGCGGCGATTGCTATGATAGAGCTGTTGTGCGTATTGAAGAGATACGCCAGAGTTTGCGGATTATCGAACAATGTATGAACAATATGCCATCGGGACCGTACAAGTCCGATCATCCCTTGACGACGCCCCCGCTCAAAGGGCATACGATGAGAGATATTGAGACACTGATTAACCATTTCCTGAATGTGAGTTGGGGTCCCGTTATCCCAGCGGGCGAAGCTTTTTTCGGTATCGAGGCGACCAAAGGGAACAACGGTTACTATCTGATTAGCGATGGCAGCACTATCCCGTATCGAGTACGGATACGCACGCCGTCCTTTCCTCACATGCAGATGCTCCCACTAATTAGCCGGGGTGCGATGGTTCCAGATTTATTGGCGATTTTGGGCGCTATGGATTTTGTATTGGCGGACATAGACCGTTGACGATGGAGATTCTAAAGGGCAAGATGCGATCTTGGCTTGCCGTATTTGTGATGACATTTAGGATGACGTAATGCTGACAGAAGAAGAACGGCGAGACATTGAAGAAGAGATAAAGCATTTTGATTATAAACAGGCGGTAAGTGTTGATGCACTGAAGATTGTCCAAAAACATCGGGGCTGGGTGTCTGATGAAAGCATCAAGGACATCGCTGAACTTTTGGAGATGTCCGCTGCAGAATTGGATGGGGTTGCTACATTCTACAATTTGATTTACCGCAAGCCGGTGGGAAAGCATGTGATTCTGCTCTGCGATAGCGTTAGTTGTTGGGTCATGGGGTGCGACCGGATGCGTGAGCACTTCACAAAACGCCTCGGCATTAATTTCGGGGAAACTAGCAAGGACAATGAGTTTACGCTGTTGCCGATGCAGTGCCTCGGCACGTGCGATCATGCGCCAGCGATGATGATTGATGAATCACTTCACAGAGATTTGAATGAAGAGACGATTGACGGAATCCTTGAGAGTTACAAGGGATAGTTGGCATGAGTGAACCTATCAGAGAAAAACCGCTTACGAAGGACATTAGACCCGGTGAAGCGCCGTTCGATTTGAAGCAATATGAGTGCATCGGGGGGTATCAGGCTGTCCGCAAAGCGATGACGGAGATGGCTCCAGAGGAAGTTACTGGGGTTGTCAAAGAGGCGAACTTAAGGGGTCGCGGCGGGGCTGGTTTTCCCACGGGCATGAAATGGAGTTTTGTTCCTATGGGCGATAGGGCACCTAAGCGCAAGTATCTCGTTGCCAACGCCGATGAAATGGAGCCGGGGACTTTTAAGGATCGCCTTCTTTTAGAAGGAAATCCGCATCAGTTCATTGAGGGAATGATTCTCGCGGCGTATGCTATCCAGGCGGATGTCGCTTACATTTTTCTACGATGGGCTTATAAAAAGGCGGAAGCGTTGTTGAGAAGATCGATTGCTGAAGCGTATGACGCGGGCTACCTCGGCAAGAACATCTTGGGATCTGGGTACAATTTAGAGCTCTACCTGCACACAAGCGCTGGCCGCTATATCTGCGGTGAGGAGACCGCGCTTATGAATGCCTTGGAGGGCAAACGACCGATCCCCCGCACCAAACCCCCGTTTCCACAGACCTCCGGTTTGTGGGGCAAACCGACCATTGTGCAAAATGTAGAGACGCTCTGCAACGTGCCCCATATTGTCGGCAATGGTGCTGAGTGGTATAAGAGTTTGAGTTATAGCGACAACGGCGGAACAAAACTCTTTGGAGCAAGCGGCAAAATTAAGCGACCGGCGATTTGGGAACTTCCGCTTGGGACACCGATGCGAGAGCTTTTGGAGGAACACGCGGGTGGAATGCAGGATGGATTGAAGTTCCGCGGCGTGCTGCCCGGCGGCGCCTCCACGGATTTCTTGGTCGAGGAGCACCTCGATTTGCCGATGGACTACGAGCCTGTAATGGAAGCGGGAAGCCGTCTAGGAACAGGTACCATGGTTATTCTAGACGATAAGACGTGCCCAGTTGGCATGATTCGTAACCTTGAACTCTTCTTCACGCGCGAATCTTGTGGTTTTTGCACTCCGTGCCGTGATGGCATTCCCTGGACGCATCGTCTCTTGGATGCCATCGAATTAGGGGACGGAAAGTCTGAAGATATAGATAACCTTGAGTTCATTGTTAATACAATCACTCGAATGCTTGGGCGCACCTTTTGCGCTTTTGCGCCGGGAGCGGTGGAGCCTCTACAGAGTGGATTGAAGTATTTCCGAGATGATTTTGAGCAGCATATCGGTGAGAAGCGATGCCCGTACGCGTCGTAATGCCTAACAGGTGATACACTCCTTTCTAATCCTAAACCGATTGAAGAAACGATAATGGCGACGATTTACGTTGACAATAAACCTTATGAAGTTGCCGATGACCAGAATTTGCTCCAAGCGGTGCTTTCTTTAGGGCTGAATCTCCCCTATTTTTGCTGGCATCCTGCATTGGGTTCAGTTGGCGCGTGCCGTCAGTGTGCAATAAAGCAGTTTCGCGATGAGGAGGATGCGCGAGGCAAGATAGTTATGGCTTGTATGACGGCGGTTAATTCCAAAAGTCTCATTCCCCCGCTTAATGAGACACGTATTTCCATTGAGGATGAAGAGGCGAGACATTTTCGAGAGAGCGTCATCGAATGGCTGATGGTCAATCATCCGCACGATTGTCCAGTGTGCGATGAGGGTGGGAGTTGTCATCTTCAGGATATGACGATGATGACAGGACATAACTATCGGCGATACCGATTCAAAAAGCGCACCCACCGGAATCAATACCTTGGTCCCTTTATCAACCATGAGATGAATCGTTGCATCGCCTGTTATCGATGTGTTCGCTTCTATCGGGATTACGGCGGCGGCGATGACCTGACGACGCTGGCGTTGCGCGGAGAGGTTTATTTTGGCCGCTTCGAGGATGGTGTGTTGGAAAGCGAGTTTAGCGGCAACTTGGTTGAGGTGTGTCCCACCGGCGTTTTTACAGACAAGCCGCACAAGGAACACTACACGCGCAAGTGGGACCTGCAGACAGCGCCCTCTATCTGCGTACATTGTGGACTTGGCTGCAACACCATCCCCGGCGAGCGTTACGGCGAACTCCGGACGATTCTTAGTCGATACAACGGCGAGGTCAACGGCTATTTCTTGTGCGACCGTGGGCGTTTCGGCTACGATTTTGTGAATGGTGACCAGCGCATCCGTCAGCCCCTAATTCGCAACGATGAAGGCGACTTAGAATCGGGCAGTCGGGGAGATGTGGGCGATAATCTCGCAAGCTTCCTATCCAATGGTGCAAAGATGATTGGGATTGGATCGCCGCGTGCTTCGCTGGAAGCCAATTTTGCATTGCGTACGTTGGTGGGCGCGGATCGATTCTACAACGGCATGTCAGCGAACGATTCTCGACTCGTTTCAAGTGCAACCCAGATTCTTCAAGAGGGCCCCGCGCGTACACCCTCGCTTCGGGATGTAGAATCGGCAGATGCGGTGTTTGTGCTCGGCGAAGATTTGACGAACACAGCCCCACTGCTGGATTTGGCAGTTAGACAATCGGTGCGTCGGAAACCGATCGAGCGTGCGGCTACGCTTAGGATTCCAGAATGGGATGATGCATCGGTCCGAGAACTCGTCCAAGATGACAAGGGGCCGCTATTTATTGCAACGACGAACTTGACAAAACTGGACAATATTGCTACGGAAACTTACCGTGCGGCGCCCGACGATTTGGCGCGCTTGGGATTTGCCGTTGCCCATGCTCTTGATGCTGATGCACCGCCTGTTCCTGATTTATCGGACGACGTTATCCGATTAGCCAATAACATTGCGCAAGCACTGAAAGGATCAAAACGCCCACTCGTTATCTCGGGCACCAGTTGCGGCAGCGAAGCGGTTATGGAGGCTGCGGCGAATGTTGCATGGGCGTTGTGCCAAGATGGACGTGTCGGAGAGATGTATTTTGTCGTACCCGAATGCAATAGCATGGGTGTCAGACTCATGGCGGAACGCGATGTCAATGCCGCAATTGAGGCGGTGCAGGCGAACGAAGCGGACACTGTCATTGTCTTGGAAAACGATCTCTACCGACGAGCGGGAGCCACATCGGTAGATTCACTCCTCACTACCGCCAAGCATGTCATCGCTATCGACCATCTAGCCCACCGTACTACTGAAAAAGCGGAAGTGGTGCTCCCCGCGGGTACCTTTGCGGAGTCGGACGGTACACTCGTAAACAGTGAAGGACGTGCACAGCGTTTTTATCAAGTGTTTGTTCCATCTGGTGATGAACAGGAAAGTTGGAGGTGGCTGCAAGAATTGATGGGAGCAGCAGGTCAACTTGAGACGCCAGCTTGGGAAAACCTGGATGACATCACCACGACATTGGCGCAAGCCTACCCCATTTTTGAAGCCATTCCAGAGATTGCTCCGCCTGCAGGATTTCGTGTTACAGGTCAGAAGATACCGCGTCAGTCTCCCCGGCACAGTGGACGGACATCAATGCTGGCGGATGTGAATGTCAACGAACCTAAACCGCCGGAAGATCCGGATTCACCTTTTTCTTTCTCAATGGAAGGCTACACGGGTGCGCCGCCTTCTGCCTTAATCTCACGCTTCTGGTCACCGGGCTGGAATTCGCCCCAAGCAATAAATAAATTCCAGATTGAAGTGGGTGGACCCTTGAATGGCGGCGACCCCGGTCGGCGCCTCATTGAACCCTCGCAAAATGCGAAACCCGACTACTTCAACGATGTTCCTGCTTCGTTTGAACCACACGAATGGGAGTTGTTGATTGTCCCACTTTACCACATTTTCGGATCGGATGAGTTAAGCGTTCTATCCCCAGCAGTCGCCGAGCAGTCGCCGCAACCTTATCTGGCGCTCAATCCAAGTACCGCTGCTAGCCTTCAGGTGGGTGATGGAGAGGCTGTCGAAATCACCTTAGACGGTGTTGCCCAACGTTTGCTTGTCAAGCAGTCGTCAGCGTTGCCCGAAGGAACTGCTGGATTACCTGTCGGTTTACCCGAACTGTGTGGGGTTACCTTGCCAGCATGGAGTCGTGTAAAGAAATAAAATTCAAGATTTAATCCACCCCTTCAGAGGACGGGAAGCATCATTAAAATAGCGGTCGTGTTTGGCAAATATTGTTGGAATGGAGATAACTTTTATTGGTTACTCGTAAATGGTTAGTAGAAACTGAAAATCCTAATACCGTTCGAGTCAATCATTGGCGTGCGTGGTCGGGCAAGTTCCATATCTATGTTGACGATGAGCTAATCTACGAAAGACGTTCCAGTTTATATGACACGGGGTTGGAACATCGCTTCAAAGTTGATGGATTACCCTATCTCCTCCGGACTATTTATCGAACATGGTATTTTAGTTATGAGTTATGGATTGATGGAAAATTGCAGTAATTCTATCCTTCTACTGGTCACTTGCACAAAACGCTTAGCATGAGCCACGGTTCTAGGTTGAGAGCATAATATGGGCCAAAGTATTCAACCGCTCATTATAACGGTTGGTATTTTATTTATCGTGGTGAACACTGCTGCTCTGCTTATCTGGCTAGAGCGACGGCTGCTGGCGCTTTGGCAGGATCGATATGGTCCTAACCGCGTAGGCCCTTTCGGACTCTTACAAGTTCTTGCGGATATGATTAAGATTTTCACCAAAGAAGATTGGGTGCCGCCATTTGCCGACAAACCGGTGTTTATCTTGGCTCCGGCGGTGATTGTCATGGCAGTTCTGATGTCGTTCGCTGTCATCCCATTTTCACCGGGCATCTGGGTTGTGGATCTCGAAATCGGTTTGCTGTTTTTCCTAGCGATGTCGTCGATGGGCGTTTACAGCGTGGTGTTAGCGGGTTGGGCTTCCAACAACAAATACTCTCTCCTCGGAGGTATGCGGGCTGCGGCGCAGATGTTGAGTTACGAAGTCTTTATGGGGCTGTCGCTTATGGGCGTCGTTATGATGGCAGGTTCGTTTAATCTGCGTGAGATTGTAGAAGCGCAAAAGGGAATGTGGTTTTGTATTCCACAGATTCTTGGTCTTATCGTTTTCATGGTTGCCGGCATTGCCGAAACACACCGATTGCCGTTTGACTTGCCTGAGGCAGAGAGCGAATTAGTAGCGGGGTATCACTCCGAATATTCTGGGATGAAGTTTGGCATGTTTTTCGTCGGTGAATACCTTGGCGTCACGCTCATCTCTGCGTTCATAGCGACGCTTTTCTTTGGGGGGTGGCTGGGACCTAACTTTCTTCATCCGATTGTCTGGTTCATTCTAAAAACATTTGTCTTCATCTGTTTTTTCATTTTGCTCCGTGCCTCCCTTCCACGTCCGCGGTACGATCAACTTATGGCTTACGGATGGAAGGTGATGCTTCCACTGGCATTGTTGAATCTGATTGTCACCGGTGGAATTATACTAGCAGTTGGCTAGAACGCTGATTGTAAAATCGCGCGGAATCCTGTAGTAGACCTAATTTACGCCGAGAACGAAGCCGTAAGGTTCTCAACATGGTTTTACTTGGCAAATTTGGCGGAAGAGAACTGAGAATCAGGTGTCACGGTTGCGGTATACAAATCATGCTTTATGCAATATGTGACGGGGAAAAATCATGTTTAGCTTGCTTAGAAGCATTTGGCTTGTCTTCTTACACATGTTTCGGAGACGAGTGACAATTCAGTACCCTGATGAAAAGCCGAATTTACCGCCGCGGTCGAGAGGTCGTATTGTTCTTACGCGAGACCCTGATGGTGAAGAGCGTTGTGTTGCCTGCTATCTCTGTGCAGTGGCATGTCCTGTTGACTGTATTTCCTTACAGGCAACGGAAGACAATCATGGAAGACGTTATCCCGATTTCTTCCGTATTAACTTCTCGCGCTGTATTTTCTGTGGCTTTTGTGAAGAAGCATGTCCCACGTACGCCATTCAACTCACTCCGGATTTTGAGATGGCTGAATACAATCGACAGAACTTGGTCTATGAGAAGGAAGATTTGTTAATCAATGGACCAGGCAAGTATCCCGACTACAACTTTTATCGGTTCGCCGGTTTGGCAATTGACGGGAAAGATAAGGGTGAAGCGGAGAGCGAAGACCCGCCAGTGGATGTGCATAGTCTCATGCCATAGTGCGCGATAGAGTGCAAATCTCAATCGTCACGTAAGGCGCAATACACGGAATGGAAAACATATGACCGTTGTATTCTGGATATCTGCTGTAATTACTGTTATCTCTACTGTTATGGTCATCACCCGACGCAATATCGTACATGCGCTGCTTTACTTAATTGTGTCACTGTTAGCCATGGCAGTAATCTTTTTTTCGCTTGGGGCTCCCTTTGTTGCAGCGTTGGAAGTAATCGTTTATGCTGGCGCCATTATGGTGCTCTTTATTTTCGTGGTCATGATGTTGAACTTGGGCGAACGGTCAACCCAGCAAGAGCGTCAATGGCTAAGGCCGCAGATGATGATAGGACCGGCTATTTTGGCAGCCATCCTAATGATTGAGTTAGTCTATGCGATTTTCACTGGCGGTAGTGGCGGCCCCATAACGGGTGAACCTGTAGGTGCGAAACAGGTAGGGATTTCCCTCTTCGACACCTACCTACTGGGTGTTGAACTAGCGTCTATACTGCTGCTAGCAGGGCTCGTCGGCGCTTATCATCTCGGGCGGAGCGATAGAAGTGAGGGGGAAGGATCGTAATGGCTTCAGTTTCTATGGAACAGGGATTAATATTGGCAGGTGTTCTCTTCGCGTTAGGGCTAATCGGTGTTCTTGTGCGCCGAAATATTATTTTCATCCTTATGTCGATTGAGATTATGCTGAACGCATCAGGGTTAGCTTTTGTGGTTGCTGGCTCTCATCACGGAACGGCTGATGGACAGGTGATGTTTATATTCATCCTTACAATGGCGGCAGCAGAAGTAGCCGTCGGTTTAGCGTTGGTTCTTCAACTGTACCACCGTTTCAAGACGCTGGATGTCGACGCAGCAAGCAGAATGCGAGGGTAATATGCTGGAACTATTGTGGTTGATTCCAATTTTGCCTTTTATCAGTTTCTTGGTGCTGGTGTTAATAGGCTCTCGACTTTCTCGTGCTGGAGTAGCCACTATCGGCGTCGGCGCAATTGGGATATCAGCGGTAGTGTCTTTGCTGGTCGGTTTTAGCTTTATGAGTTCACCGCCGCCGGGCAATGCTTTTTCGCAAACTCTCTGGAAGTGGATGGAGATCGGCAAGTTTGAGCCGGGGATAACCTTTCACCTGGATGCGCTCTCTCTGCTTATGATCCTCGTTGTAACGGTCATTGGATTCCTTATCCACCTGTATTCGACCGAGTATATGATTGACGAGGATGGATACAGCCGCTTCTTCGCTTACATGAATCTGTTCATCGGCTCGATGTTGACGTTGGTACTCGCCGATAATCTGATACTGCTCTATCTCGGTTGGGAGGGGGTCGGTCTCTGTAGTTATCTGCTGATTGGTTTCTGGTATAAAGACCCCGCTAATGGGCTCGCAGCTCGGAAAGCGTTCACGATTACCCGCGTCGGTGACACAGCGATGGCGCTCGGTCTTTTTCTTCTTTTTGCCAACTTGGGAACGCTAAACCTCCACGGTGATGGAGGCATCTTGGCGTTGGCGAAGTCACAGTGGATGGAAGGTTCCGGTTTAGCTGTTGCGGCGGCAGCACTGCTTCTCGGCGGGGCACTGGGTAAGTCTGGTCAACTTCCGCTGCAGACGTGGCTGCCTGATGCGATGGCAGGTCCAACACCTGTGAGTGCGCTTATCCACGCAGCGACAATGGTGACCGCAGGTGTCTATCTTATTGCTCGCACGTATGTACTTTTTGAACTCGCCCCATCGGTACAGTTTGCCGTGGCGCTAATTGGAACGATAACGCTGTTTGTTGCGGGATGTAGCGCACTGACGCAGCGGGATATGAAGCGGGTTTTGGCGTACTCCACCATCAGTCAAATCGGCTACATGTTCCTCGCGCTTGGGGTCGGTGCTTGGTCTGCTGCTATGTTCCACTTTATGACTCACGCCTTTTTCAAGGCGCTTCTCTTCCTTGGCGCTGGTGTGGTGATATTGGCACTTAATCATGAACAGGACATCTTCAAAATGGGAGGCTTGTGGCGTGAGCTTCCTGTAACGTCCAAGACGTTTGTTGTCGGCGCCGCTGCTCTGGCAGGTTTTCCATTCATTACCGCTGGTTTCTACAGTAAAGATTTGATTCTCTGGAAGATATGGTCAGCACATCAACCATGGCTCTACGTAGTGGCGCTAGGGGGTGCACTACTCACTGCGATTTACTCTTTCCGCTTGGTATTCATCGCCTTCTTTGGTGAGATGAAAAGTAATGTGGTCAAAAAGCCGGGTGCCCTCATGAAAATTCCTCTAACTATTTTGGCTGCATTAGCGATTATCGGCGGCTTTTTCGAACTACCTCATGCATGGGGAAACTGGCAACCGTTCTCGAAATTCATGGAATCTGCATTCCCGTTGACTGTCCCAGTTGAACATGATGGACACAGCAAAGTAGCGGCGGAGTTGACACTACAGGGCATCGCTATTGTCGTTTCAATCGTCGGCATAGCCTTGGCGTATCTGTTCTTCCTGCACAATCGAGCATCCGCCGAAGGAATTGCACGCTCATCCCTCGGTTCTGTCGTGCACCGGTTTTGGTTTGCTGGATGGGGCTTTGACTGGTTATACGACAAGCTTTTCGTCCAACCTGTGGTCTGGACAGCTCGCATCAACAAGAATGACTTCATTGACTTCATCTATCGCCTGTTCGCAGGAATTATACAGATTTTCCACACTATTCTGTGTCTGACGCAAACCGGGCGTGTACGATGGTATGCGGTGGGAATCGCCTTTGGTGCCGTCGTCATCGTCGCAATCGTCGTGTGGTCTTAAATATGAATGAATGGTTTGCCAACGAGATGAAGGGGGTTCCCTTGAAAGATCAGGAGAGCCTAATACCCAGTATGTCTGTTATTCCGTGTTTCCCGAATTGAACCAATCTGATCGATCCGTAATTGGTGATTACTTATGATATTAACGTGGCTCATTGTCATCCCACTTATCGGGGGCGTTCTAGCGTGGATTTCGAATCGCCAAAAATCCTCATTACCGCGCTGGATTTGCCTGATTGCTCTAGCGATTGACCTGGTGTTAGTATTGGGACTATGGGCAGAGCATTCTAAACAGGTTGCGTTATCCGGCGATTTAGAGTGGTTGGTTGAATTAGATGTACCATGGATTCCCTTTCACAAAGGCTCAATCCACTTTCATTTGGGTATGGACGGTCTGAGCCTCGTGATGATCGCGCTCACTGTTTTCTTGGGGATTCTGAGTGTGGGTGCCTCGTGGACCGAGATTAAGGAGCGAGTTGGCTTTTTCCACTTTAACCTAATGTGGATTGTATCGGGGATTATGGGCGTGTTCCTCGCGCTGGATCTTTTCCTCTTCTATTTCTTCTGGGAACTGATGTTGATACCGATGTATTTCTTAATTGGTATTTGGGGACACGAGAATCGTATCTACGCGGCGGTCAAGTTCTTTATCTTTACGCAGGCGAGCGGCTTGCTAATGCTGTTGGCGATTTTGGGGTTGTATTTCATCCACGGGAATAACAGCGGCGATTATACGTTTGATTATACACAGTTGCTTAACAACTCGATATCAGCGCCTACGGCGAAGTGGTTGATGTTGGGTTTCCTTATTGCCTTCGTTGTGAAACTGCCAGCCTTTCCGGTACATAGCTGGTTGCCTGATGCGCATACCGAAGCGCCCACTGCCGGCAGCGTTATTCTCGCTGGGCTTTTGTTAAAGACCGGTGCCTATGGACTGCTGCGCTTCGTGGTGCCGTTGTTTCCCGAAGCTGCCCGTGACTTTACTCCCATAGCGATGTTGTTGGCAGTGATTGGCATTTTGTATGGTGCCATACTCGCCTTTGCACAAACTGATCTGAAGCGATTTGTCGCGTATACGAGTGTTAGCCACATGGGTTTTGTACTTTTGGGCGTCTTCGCTTGGAATGAATTAGCATTACAAGGTGTCGTGATACAGATGATTTGTCACGGCATCAGTACCGGTGCACTGTTTATCCTCGTAGGAGCGCTTTACGAGCGAATTCATACCCGTGACTTGAATCGCATGGGCGGGCTTTGGGCAGCAGTCCCGCGTATGAGTGCGGTGGGGATGGTTTTTGCCATGGCGTCACTTGGATTGCCCGGATTAGGTAACTTTGTCGGTGAGTTTTTGGTGCTGATGGGGGCTTACCAAGTCAACATCACAATGACCGCTCTGGCGGCGGTTGGTCTTGTCTTTGCTACGGTATACTCACTGTGGATAATGCAGCGTGCTTTCCACGGACCCAATCAGGAAGATTGGAAACTGCCGGATCTTTCTGCCCGTGATATGGCGATGATGTTGGCTTCAATCGTTGCAATCGTTTGGTTGGGGCTCTATCCCCAGCCGGTACTCAACACAACTAAACCCGCCCTTGAAGAACTACAGAAACATACATCTCAAAGAGGCGCGTTACTACCAAACCGTGAGATGCACGGTATGAAATTCGAAAAACACTTCGTGAGTCAATAGGGTTTATCGAGATTCCTACCTCGCCAGGTCCCTCGTTGAGGATGATTTTGTTGCACGAGAGACTCACATCCCGATTTTTCGAGACTCAATGCAAGACTTACAATCATGCGCACCTGAATCGGGTGCTATGTGAATTTACATTTCCAAGCTGAAAGAGGTAATTCGTGACGACTACGGATCTCCTTGCGTTAACCCCCCTCATCTTTTTATCCGTTGCTTCAGTTGTGGTTCTATTAGTGACTGCCTTCTACCGAAATCACAAGGTAATCGCCGCATTAACGCTGACAGGGGTCGCTTTGGCTTTTGCAACACTCCCAATGGTATCCTCCGGGCTGTCACTGCCATTGAAGGTAACACAACTTCTCATTCTCGACGGTTACGCCCTTTTCTACATGGGGCTTCTCTTTTCGGTGAGTTTTGTTGTGATTCTGTTTGCCTATGGCTACCTTGAAAAACGCCAAGGCAATCACGAGGAATTTTATATTCTTGTGCTTCTAGCGACGTTGGGTTCTGCGGTGTTAGTAGCGAGTAGTCACTTCGCATCTCTCTTCTTGGGACTAGAAATTCTCAGTGTATCCCTCTATGTCTTGATTGCTTATTTGTACACTGATGAGCGGAGTATTGAGGCGGGGCTCAAATACCTCGTGCTGGCTGCGGTTTCTGCGGCGTTCCTCCTCTTTGGAATGGCGCTGGTTTATGCTGAACTTGGGACAATGGAGTTCACTCTAATGGCGTCCCAAACTGCTGGCGATAATCATAGCACGTTGTTGCTCGCCGGTATGGGGCTGATGGTCATCGGCATAGGGTTTAAGCTCGCAGTAGTGCCTTTTCACCAATGGACGCCGGATGTGTATGAGGGGGCGCCGGCGCCAGTAACGGCTTTCGTAGCAACGGCTTCCAAAGGCGCAGTGGTCGCTCTTCTGATGCGTTACTTCGCTACAACGGACGGCTACGCCTACAGTTCGTTATTACAGGTGTTTACCCTCATCGCTATCGCTTCGATGTTTGCTGGAAACCTGATGGCGTTACTGCAAAATAACGTCAAGCGTATCTTAGCTTACTCTTCAATTGCACATTTGGGTTATTTGTTGGTAGCCTTTGTTACTTTCCAGCGTGATGAATTGATGGCGGTAACGGCGGTAACCTACTATCTGGTAGCTTACTCTGTGACTACCCTAGGCGCCTTTGGAATTATCACTGTGTTGTCTCCAGGAGATAGGGAGGCGGATGCCATTGATGATTATCGAGGACTCGCCTGGCATCGGCCGTGGCTCGCTGGGATATTTACGGCGGTGCTGTTGTCTCTGGCGGGCATCCCCCTCACCGCGGGCTTTGTTGGGAAATTCTACATTGTGGCTGCCGGTGTTGGATCCGCCTTATGGCTGCTGGTGGTTCTGCTGGTGGTGAATAGCACTATTGGGTTGTACTATTACCTGCGCATCGTTGTTGCAATGTACAGAACCCCAGAAAACAAAACGGGTGAGAGGACGACAGGGCTAACCCCTGCGGAATCGCCTATTTCTACTTTCTCTGTATCATTGGTGAGTGGCGTTGTTCTGGCAGCCCTCACGCTCCTTATAGTCTGGCTTGGTGTCTATCCAGCGCCGTTCATGCGCGTGATTAAGGCAGCGGTGGATACGCTAGTTTAAGGGGATATGGGTTTGTTCTCAATAAACTGCACGGTAGAGTAGAGAGGAAGTGATGTGGCAAATAATCACGAGATAGCTGAGTTAATCGAGCAACTGGACGAAGCAGATACGGAAGTTCGAATTTCTGCGATTTCAGGACTAGTTGAAATTGGTGAGTCCGCTATCCCTGCATTGATAGAGGCATTAGCCAATGTCATTTGGGATGTTTGTGATAGTGCTGCTGATGCATTGGCTCAGATTGGCGACACCACCATCCCCGCGCTAATAGAGGCACTAGCAGATGAACAACAGTATGTGAGGCTCAATGCCGCCGACGCACTCAGCCGAATCGGTGAACCGGCTGTGCAGGCGTTAATTGAGGCACTTAGCGATACGTATCAAGCTGTACGAGAAAATGCGGTTCGCGCCTTGGGTTTAATTGGTGAACCGGCGAAGAAGGCAGTGCCGGCTTTGATTCGGGCATTACGCGATGAAGACACAGAGGTTCGCGTTTATGCAGCGGTCGCACTTGCAAATATTGGTGAGTTTGCGAGAGATGCTGTGCCCGCTTTGATAGGAGCGTTACGCGATGAATCCGAACGTGTTTGTCAGCATGCGGCTTTTGCGTTACAAAAGACAAGAAGCCCGGAAGCAGAAAAAGCGTTAAGCCAGTTGTGAAAGTTGGAGGGTCTGGCGTAAATAAGAGAATTCATTTGAAAAATAAGGCTTGATATGGTATTCTTAATGTGAATGTATTCCAAAATTTCCCGCCTATCGTTTTCACCCAATCCTGAAAACATATCCGAGAAGTAGTAAGTGGCGAAAAACAGGAATTGTGTAAAACTCAGAGATTCAGAGAAATTCTGAGAGATGATTCAATTGAGAGTAAGCGGGTTGCGGTAAGATTTTTCATTTCACTTCCAGAATCTGTAGGACTTTTGTAGGGTTGGGTGATATTGAGAAGTTCAGACCAAGAATAGATGCTTAATGCCAAAATAGGACACCAATTTGTAACGCCTGATATTTTTCAGATAATTGAAATCAGCAATAAAGAGGTATAAAATGCCAAAATTTGATTTTGTGGTCGCCATGGGTGGCGCACCCGGTCAGGGACTTGAAAGTGCTGGCCCAGTTCTGATAAGGATTTGCGCTCGTCGTGGGCTTTCTGCTTTTGCTTACAGCGCCTATCAATCCCTGATCCGCGGTGGTCATACCTTTTTGACCATCCGAATCTGTTCGGAACCGGTTGCTAACCATGGTGATAGGATTGATATGGTCATTGCATTGAATCAGGATACGATGGATAAACACCTTCAGAATATCGCTCCGGGCGGGGCGATTCTCTATAACAGCGATAACACCGCGTCGCCAGATAATCCTCCCGAAGCGGTCCAGCTGTGTCCGCTCTCCTTTAAGGAACTGAGCAACAACAGTCGAAATAAAGTCATGCTCAATACGCTGTTGCTTGGCGCCACTCTCTATATAACGGGCGCCGGTCTGGAAGAACTTGAGAACATCCTGACAATCCAGTTCAAGCGAAAAGGTCAGGAAGTTGTTGATGAGAACATTGGTATCGCTCGTGCCGGTTATAATCACGCTGCCGAACATTTTAACCCATTTTCTACACCATTGCCATATCAAGATAAGCCGCTCGCAGTGACGACTGGCAACGAGGCGATGGCGATGGGTGGTGCGGCAGCCGGCGTCAAATTTTACTGTGCTTATCCGATGAGCCCATCAACGGGCGTTTTGCACTGGATGGCTTCAAATGCGAGGGATTTAGGTATCATGGTCCGGCAAGTTGAGGATGAAATTGGCGTTGCCAATATGACCATTGGTGCCGCCCATGCGGGCTGTCGTGCTATGTGCGCGACTTCGGGCGGTGGATTCGCCTTGATGAGTGAAGCCATCGGTAGTGCGGGGATGATGGAAATACCAACTGTTTTTATTAATGTGCAACGTGGTGGTCCTTCAACTGGACTTCCGACCAAGACCGAACAGGGCGATCTGTGGCAGATGCTCGGTGCCAGTCAAGGAGATTTTCCAAAGATTATTGTCGCGCCGACCAGTATTGCCGATGGTTTCCACACGATTCCTGAGCTTTTTAATTTGGTCGATAAATATCAGTGTCCGGGAATGGTCATCTCCGATCTCACCCTTTCTATGGGATACACGACCATCGATCCCGAAGACATCAATTGGAATCCGGAGATAGATCGAGGCGATTTGATCGCCGAAGACAACGTCAGCGGAGAGAAATATCTGCGTTACAAGGTTACTGAGAGCGGTATCTCTCCGCGAGCATTGCCGGGGACCGCCGGACAAGTGCATGTCGTAGCAACTGACGAACACGATGAAGATGGCGGCTTGATTACTGATGAATTTACAAACCCTCACATACGCCGAGCGATCATGGAAAAACGGCAGCGTAAAATGGAAGGTATCAGTGCGTTAATGCCGCCGCCCGATCTCAAAGGTCCTGAAGATGCCGATTTCACCTTAATTGGCTGGGGTTCTACAGAAGATGTCATTGAGGAAGCAGCCAGTCTGTTGAGAACAGCAGGATACAGTGTCAACCATGTTCATTTCAAATGGATCTACCCGATAAATGAAGATAGAACTAATCAGGTACTCTCCAAATGTAAACGAGCAATTATTGTGGAATGTAACTACACAGGTCAATTTGCACGCTTCTTGCGTGGGGAAACCGGCTTCAAAGCTGATGGGCATATTCGCAAGTATGACGGCGAGCCATTTATGCCTCACCACGTTGTAGATGGTGTTAAAGAGATAGAGGCTGGTAAAATAGCTTTGTATGTGCCGTATCAAGAAATTGTGGTATAAGGAGGAATCACATGGCAAAGGATGAGAAAACCATTAAAGCCGCTCCAACAGCGAAGGATTTTAAAGGAAGTGTTTCCCCAGATTGGTGTGTAGGTTGCGGTGATTTTGGGGTATTGAGGGCGCTTGAGATGGCGTGCGCGAAGACCGGGCTGGAACCGCACGAGTTTGTGACGATAAGTGGAATCGGATGTTCGTCCAATTTGCCCGGATTTATTAATACTTATGGAATGCACACCCTTCACGGCCGGTCGCTTGCTGTGGCGACCGGTGTCAAACTCGCCAACCACAATCTCAAAGTTATCGTGACTGGAGGCGACGGCGATGGATTTGGTATTGGTGGCAACCATTTCATGCATACCATGCGCCGCAATATCGATCTCCTGTACATCGTGATGGATAACCAGATTTACGGATTGACAATCGGTCAGGCTTCACCAACCAGTCGAATGGGAATGAAGACAAAAAGTACGCCCTTTGGCAGTGTCGAACAACCCATTAATCCGCTTGCCTTAGCGATTGTCTCAGGCGCAACCTACGTCGCCAGAGGATTTAGCGGTGACCCGAAGCATCTTACCGAACTGATTTACAGGGGCATGGAACATGAAGGTTTCGCTTTTGTGGATGTTTTCAGTCCTTGTATTACCTTCAACAAAGACAACACATTCGCATATTTTAAGCAACGCGTGAGGAAACTCGAAGAAACGGACCATGATCCCAATGATATGCAAGCAGCTATCGCGCAAGCTATGACATGGGACGAGGAAATCCCCATCGGGCTGGTTTATCACGACACAAGCCGATCTTCTCTTGAAGAACTAGAGCCAGTCCTACATGAAGGGGGCCCGCTTGCTCATCAGAAACTCGGCATTACAAAGGAGCAGGGTGAAGCCATCATCAATAAGATGATGTAATCCGAATGCGCTAGCTAGTCAGATGTATGAGCAAGTGCGAGAATTTGGCTTGTTATCTGCGAAACAGCCCCGATTGCTAATTGGGGCTGTTTTTATTTGTGGAGGAAACCTAGCAATTAGCGGTGAATTGGACATGAGCAAGTCTAGTCAGATTATGAAACACAATCTGTGTGCCAATCGAAGGGCTTAATCGTCATTGTCCTACTCAGATAAGGTATAGCCTGAGTGCCGAAGGACGGGGATTTTAGATAGATTTGTGAAGCTATGACAAGGAAACATCGAAAATGGAAGTTGCTGAACTTCAAGAATGGTTCGATTCCCCTTTTCGGCGAATACACCCTATATCAACTTGACGGTGCGGACGCAGGTCGATTTATACGCTCGATAGTGGAAATGATTGAGGAACCTTTCTTGATTGCACTGGATTCAAAATAAGCAAATTTAAGCGCTGTTAGGTTGATATCAATATCTACAACGCCGCGGCTGAAGTTGCTAAATCATTATCAAAACTTTAGTGGATGAACGACATTGATTAGTTCCTCAATGAGGAAGCAAAGTGGGAAACGATAAATCAACACGAGTTGCAGTAATTGGCAGAGGACCTGGCGGATATGCTGCCGCATTTAGGGCTGCGGATTTGGGGATGCAGGTAACCCTGATAGATGTGGAGCCCAATCCTGGCGGGATCTGCCTTTACCGAGGTTGCATTCCGTCCAAAGCCTTGTTACATATCGCAAAGGTGCTTAAAGACGCACGTGAAGCGATTGATTGGGGAATCGAATTCGCGAAGCCAATAATTCACCTTAATCGGATGCGCGCCTGGAAAGCGAGTTTGGCTCAGAAAATGGCGGAAGGACTTGGAAAACTTTGTAAGCATCGTAATACCAATTTTATTCAAGGTAGAGCTAGTTTTTTGGATGCCAAGACGCTGAGAATTCAGACCAATGCAGATGCAGAAAGCACGCTATCGTTCGACCATACAATTTTGGCAAGCGGTTCACAACCAGCGACCGTTTCTAACCTGTCCCTACAGGGACCTCACATTCTCGACTCAACGAGCGCATTGGAGCTATATGAAATTCCAAAGAATATGCTTGTGGTTGGTGGTGGCTACATTGGGCTTGAGTTGGGGAGCGTTTTCGCTACACTAGGAAAAAATGTCTCCGTCGTGGAAATGTTGCCCGGCCTGTTGCCGGGCGTCGATCGTGACCTATTCAATATCATCTCCAGGCGACTAGAGAAGTTGTTTAAATCCATCATACCCAATACCAAAGTTGGGCATTTGGAAAAGACCACAAAGGGTATCCGGGTTCGACTGGAAGGTGAGAAAATCGAAGAATCGGAACACGAATTCGAGAAGATTCTCATCTCCGTCGGGCGGAAGCCCAACACTAGCGGTTTGGGTTTGGAAAACACAAAGGTCGAAATTGATGAGAAGGGATTTGTTGTGGTAGACGCGCAGAGGCGGTCGAAGGAACCTACAATCTACGCGATCGGAGATGTAGCTGGGGAACCCCGAGGCTTGCTCACAAAGCGTCCCATGAAGGCTTCATTGCGGCGGAAGCGATTGCCGGTCACAAAGTTGCTTTCGAGCCCCGGGCGGTACCCGCTGTGGTATTTACAGATCCTGAGATTGCATGGTGCGGTCTGACCGAGACGCAAGCGAAAAGCCAGAATCGTTCAGTAGAGGTCGTCCGCTTCCCTTGGCGTGCTTCCGGAAGGGCAACTACCCTCGGGTGCAATGATGGCGTCACTAAACTACTCATTGATCCAGAGACAGAACGGGTATTAGGTATGGGAATCGCTGGTCCCGGCGCCGGAGAGTTAATTTTAATTGCAGAAGGTGTACTCGCCATCGAAATGGCAGCGGTGGCATCCGACATCCAATGGACAATTCATCCGCACCCAACCCTGTCGGAAACAGTTATGGAAGCTGCCGAAGTCTTCTTTGGACACAGCACGCATATGTATCGGCCTAGGTAAAGTTGCCATCACCTTGAGGGGAGGCTTACTTAGACTTCCAACCTCCTTGCCTTCCGGCGGTTTTGCTTTCCACTCTCTTTATGTCATCCTTCATAACCAATGGTGCTAGTTTAATGTAGAGGTCATGAGTCGGTTTCCTCAATTGCATCGTTAATCGGGGGAGCAAACGGTTACATAATGCGAAACCCAACGATCAAGCGACCGAAATCTTGACATTGTCCCAATCCAATGGTGTAATCGCAAGCGCAAGGGGGTGCGCTAAGTAAGTCTTCCTACCTGACACCAAAACACACAGCTAAAGTAGATTTCATTGTGAACGCCAAATCCACCGCATATTATGCTATTACTGTGCTTTTAAATCCGCAACAAGAGGGCGGTTATACAGTAACATGCGAGGAGTTGCCGGAATTGATAACCGAAGGAGATTCAGTAGATGAGGCATTAGATAACGCTGTCGATGCCTTTGCAACAACGCTTAAACTATATGAAAATTTAGGGCGTGTATTACTACCTGATTCTATTCGGTCAAACCGCAAAGCAGAGCGACGGCAAATGCGAGCAGATATGCGTGGGTTCTTCGAAACAATGAACCCCAAACCTCAAAGCGGCAGCGGCACAACGCCTTACTGTTTCAAAGCTACATTGCCTACATCGGACATTGGCGTACAACAGGTCTAATGACTTATAAGGATTTAGTGCGCAGACTCAAACCGCTCGGCTGTGAAGAAGTATTTCCTAGAACACGCGGGGCTCACCGACAGTGGCACAACACACGCACTAAAAAATTTGCGATAATTCCCGTCCATGAATCTAAAGATTTGAAAAAGGGACTATTCGCGGCATTGTCCGCCGCTTAGGAATAAAATGGCAAGAATTTAATAACGCCGGGTAACTTATTCCCAGGCAACGTCCCTGCAAAGTCTTCCGACGGGGCGTGAGGTCGGTCGATCACTCACTATTCGCTTGATCGCTCAGTTGATCTCTACCCAACCTACAAAAACTGAGTGTTGTTATTTCATTTCTCTAAAATTCAAGTGCATTGATTGCATAGGTTAAGTAAAGAAACTTGTGTGGATTGGAGTGAAATATAGTAGGCGGGGCAAGATGCCCCGCCTACAGAGATAATGGTATTACTTGCGGACTGGTCATCTGATACTATTTCAGAATTACCATCTTGCGCAGGAGGGACATATTGTTTGCCTGCAGCTGGTAGAAATATATGTCAGTTGCAACCCGTTCACCGAATTCGTTGCGACCATCCCAATAGGCGGCACGGCTCCGGTTCGTGTAATACCCCGCCTGCTGATGACCCAGATCCAATTGGCGCACTAAGGCACCGTTGATGTCGTAGATCGAGATCTGCACATCGGTGTCGTTTGCTAGATGATACGGTATCCATGTCTCTGGATTGAACGGATTCGGATAGTTTGCAAGCAGCACGGTTTTTTCTGGACGTACCTCAGCCAAAATGCTTTCGATCAACGCAATCGCCTGCAAGTATCTTAGAGATCCATCGCTTCCGGCACGCAATATGTCCAGATGTGCTTCAAGCACTTCTGGGTCGAGTGTCGGAAGCACTGTGGGATCCAGAACTATCCCACTGAGTGACGCGGGAGCGAGGCGGCTGCCTGGGAGGCTAACGGTTATGGAGTGTGTGTTGGAAGCGGTGTTACCATTGTATGCTTGATCTGTAGCGACATCGGCTGGAATAGTAATGACAACCGTCCCGCTCGTCGTCGGGGTAATCGTAGCCTCATACGTGGTGCGGTAATGCATCGAATGCGCGTATTTGATAGTCCAATCTGTAATTGTGGCAGCCGCCGTGCTGTCTGCTAACGAGACATCTGCCTGATCAAAACCCCAGACCTGCTCGCTGAACGTGATCGTAACATCAAACGCGCCTGATTGCTCCTCCGTAGGCACAGAAACCTCAACGCTCGGCGGATCCAGATTTGCCCGGTAGGAGTGCAGCTTGGAAGCGGTGTTTGATCTACCGTCAGTATCGGTCGCAACGCCTGCCGGAACATAACAGTTAACGTATCCACTCGTGGTCGCCGTAACCGTAGCGGTAAAGGTGGTGTTGTCAGTCGCCGCCTCCCACGCCGTAATTGAAGCACCTGCACCTGAGACCCTTAAGTCCGCTTGTTCAAAGCCCGATACCGCTTTGCTGAAAGTAATGATAACTTTGAGCACTCCCGACTCCACACTAGTAGAAGTGATGCTAACACTTGGAATGCCCATATCTACTGTGACGGTGTGCGTGCCAGAAGCGGTGTTTTGGTTGTCTAAGGCATCCTTAGCGGCACCAGCTGGAACACTGATAACGAGATCCCCACTCGTCGTCGGGGTAACCTTAAAAGAGTATCTGACGGTGCCACTGGTCGACCAACCGTAACCCCTGTTTGTAACAGTTGCCGTTGCGGTGCTGCCTGCTAACGAGATATCGTTCACATCGAAATCGAAGACAATTTCATTGAAACTTATACCAATATCAAACGCACTAGATGACTGCGTATCCGTAGGCACTGAGATGCTAAAAGTCGGCCCCTCGGTATCATCCACAAGTGCCAAATCCTTGTTATCCACAATGTTATCGCAGTTAATATCCGTGCGAGAGTTAGTTATACCATCTCCGAACTGTCCCAAAGCAGCTTCGACCAGCGCGACATCGTCTTCATCAATACTGCCATCTTCATTGATATCAAGATAATCACGAAGGCGTTCAGGACGGGAGACATGACAACCGCCGCTAGAATCCCCTTGATCCCAAATGCTACCAGGACGAAGAGAATAAACAAATAAATAGAATTCGGGCTCCTCGTCAACGCTTAGTGCGTTTCCGGCAACGTTTGGGTTGCCATCAATATCGGTCGCAACATCGGCGGGGACGTTGATGATTACTTGCCCTTCGGTTTTGGTGTATGTCGTAATATAAACCGTATAGGTTCTCTTGTCTGGGTTGGGTGCCCAGCCAGTTATAGACACAATAGGAGGAGGATCGATTGTTTCTCCACCAGTCACCTTGGGGTCTAGTTGTGTAAGACCGTTGGTGGTGATTGAGAGGTCTGTGGGCCCAAAACCTTCAACAGGTTCATTGAAGGTGATTTGGACATCAATCCTATTGTTGTCTACCTCTGAAAGCAAAGTAAGTGTTACACTCGGTGAAGTAGTATCCACCTGCTCGGGTTGTACAACTAGTGTCGTGACGGTTTTTGATGTTGCGGCGGTGTTAGCGTTATTAGCAGCATCGGTAGCGACATTGGCAGCCACGCCAATCGTAACGGTGCCACTGGCTGTTGGCGTTATCGTCGCTGTGTAGACGGTGTCATCACTGTTAGCACTCCACCCCGTAATACTTGCCGCACTACCCGTCAGAGATACATCGGACTGTGCAAAGCCCGATACCGTCTCTGAGAACGTTAGGGTCGTATCAAACGCGCCTGTCTGCGTACCCGATGGCACACCGATGCTAACCGTTGGCTTGTCAACATCTACGGTGACGGTTTTTGAGGTTGCAGCGGCGTTTTGGTTGTTTGCTGCGTCGGTAGCGACATTGGCAGCAACACCTATCGTCACAGTGCCACTAGCTGTCGGGGTTATCGTCGCTGTGTAGACGGTGTCATCACTGTTAGCACTCCACCCCGTAATGCTCGCCGCACTACCCGTCAGAGATACTGCCGAACCCACAAAGCCCGATATTGCCTCGGAGAACGTTATTGTTGCATCAAACGCACCTGTTTGCGTACCCGATGGCACACCGATGCTAACCGTTGGCTTGTCAACATCCACGGTGACGGTTTGTGGGGTCGAAGCCGTATTCGGGTTGCCTGCTGTATCGGTGGCAACGCCTGCGGGGACACTGATCGTCAACTGCCCACTCGTCGTCGGCGTTATTGAGACAGTGTGCTCAACATCATTCCAAGGGTTAGAAATCCAGACCGTGTTTATTGTCGCTGTCGCCGTGCTACCGGCAAACGAAATATCTGGCGGACCTTGAAAACCCGACACTGGTTTATTGAAGAGGATCGTCACATTAAAACTACCAGACTGCACTTCTTCAGGCACCGTGATACTAACCGAGGGACTGCCTACATCTACATTTACCGTTTGTGGGGTTGCAGCCGTGTTCGGGTTGTTTGCGGCATCAGTGGCAACACCTGCGGGGATACTGAGTGTCACATTCCCGCTAAGAGTCGGCGTTATCTCTGCGGTGTAGGTGATGTCATCTGTGGTACTCCATGCCGTAATGCTCGCAGCCGCTGTGCCAGAGAGCGTCAAGTCCGCTTGAACAAAACCCGATACGGTTGCTGAGAACGTCATCGTCGCATCAAAAGCACCGTTCTGTGGATCCGAAGGAACAGTAATCTCGACGCTCGGTGCCGTTGTATCCGGCTCTGGTAAATCAACATCGCTATCCGTCACTTTCACGAGCGTCGCCAATGGTGATAAATCCGAAATGGGGTTACCGGCAAGCCGCAGCCATGTCAGGTTTACTAACCCTGCGAGAGGAGTGACATCGCTAATGTTATTGTGTTGCATCCCTAACTTTGTTAGTGACGTCAAATCATCAAGAGGAGTAACATCACTAATTTGATTGTTACCTATACGCAGGTCCGTCAGACTCGTTAAGTTCTGAATCGGTGTGAGACTGCTAATTTGATTGCCCCAAGCGACTAATGTCGTTAGTCCCGTTGCATATTCCAAACCGGTGAGGTTCGTTACCTGCACTTGCACAGCACGAAGACTCGTCAGGGTACTGAGGTCAGCTGTGCTGAAGTTTGCGTTTGAGGCAATGCCGAGTGCCGATCGCACTGCGGCTCTGAGGTTTGCATCGGGCATCCATGTAGCGGGATCCGGTGTCGATTCCGGGAGGGTAATCGTCACCGTTTGTGATGTGGCAGCGGTGTTTTGGTTGTTAGCCGCATCGGTTGCGATATTCGCAGCTACGCCAATCGTCACGGTGCCACTCGCTGTAGGGGTGATAGTCGCTGTGTAGACGGTGTTATCACTATTCGCACTCCACGACGTGATACTTGCCGCACTACCCGTCAGAGATACATCGGACTGTGCAAAGCCCGATACCGTCTCTGAGAACGTTAGGGTCGTATCAAACGCACCTGTCTGTGTACCCGATGGCACACCGATGCTAACCGTTGGCTTGTCAACATCCACGGTGACGGTTTGTGGGGTCGAAGCCGTATTCGGGTTGCCTGCTGTATCGGTGGCAACGCCTGCGGGGACACTGATCGTCAACTGCCCACTCGTCGTCGGCGTTATTGAGACAGTGTGCTCAACATCATTCCAAGGGTTAGAAATCCATGATGTGATACTCGCCGCACTACCCGTCAGAGATACATCCGAACCCACAAAACCGGATACCGTTTCCGTAAACGTTATGGTTGCATTAAATGCACCATTCTGCGTCCCCGATGGCACAGAAACAGTGACGCCCGGTGCCGTTGTATCCACACTGACAGTTACGTTTTTTGAAGTTGCAGCGGTATTTTGGTTGTTTGCTGCATCGGCGGCAACATTGGCAGCCACGCCAATCGTAACGGTGCCACTGGCTGTTGGCGTTATCGTCGCTGTGTAGACGGTGTCATCACTGTTAGCACTCCACCCCGTAATACTTGCCGCACTACCCGTCAGAGATACATCGGACTGTGCAAAGCCCGATACCGTCTCTGAGAACGTTAGGGTCGTATCAAACGCGCCTGTCTGCGTACCCGATGGCACACCGATGCTAACCGTTGGCTTGTCAACATCTACGGTGACGGTTTTTGAGGTTGCAGCGGCGTTTTGGTTGTTTGCTGCGTCGGTAGCGACATTGGCAGCAACACCTATCGTCACAGTGCCACTAGCTGTCGGGGTTATCGTCGCTGTGTAGACGGTGTCATCACTGTTAGCACTCCACCCCGTAATGCTCGCCGCACTACCCGTCAGAGATACTGCCGAACCCACAAAGCCCGATATTGCCTCGGAGAACGTTATTGTTGCATCAAACGCACCTGTTTGCGTACCCGATGGCACACCGATGCTAACCGTTGGCTTGTCAACATCCACGGTGACGGTTTGTGGGGTCGAAGCCGTATTCGGGTTGCCTGCTGTATCGGTGGCAACGCCTGCGGGGACACTGATCGTCAACTGCCCACTCGTCGTCGGCGTTATTGAGACAGTGTGCTCAACATCATTCCAAGGGTTAGAAATCCAGACCGTGTTTATTGTCGCTGTCGCCGTGCTACCGGCAAACGAAATATCTGGCGGACCTTGAAAACCCGACACTGGTTTATTGAAGAGGATCGTCACATTAAAACTACCAGACTGCACTTCTTCAGGCACCGTGATACTAACCGAGGGACTGCCTACATCTACATTTACCGTTTGTGGGGTTGCAGCCGTGTTCGGGTTGTTTGCGGCATCGGTTGCGACACTCGCAGCGACACTAACTGTCACGGTGCCACTGGCTGTCGGAGTTATCGTCGCTGTGTAAACGGTGTTATCACTGTTCGCACTCCACGATGTGATGCTCGACGCACTACCGCTCAGAGATACTTCCGAACCCACAAAACCGGATACCGTTTCCGTAAACGTTATGGTTGCATTAAATGCACCGTTCTGTGTAGCCGATGGGACAGAAACAGTGACGCCCGGTGCCGTTGTATCCGGCTCTGGTAAATCAACATCGCTATTTGTCACTTTCACCAGCGTCACCAATGGTGATAAATCCGAAATGGGGTTACCGGCAAGCCGCAGCCATGTCAGGTTTACTAACCCAGCGAGAGGAGTGACATCGCTAATGTTATTGTGTTGCATCCCTAACTTTGTTAGTGACGTCAAATCATCAAGAGGAGTAACATCACTAATTTGATTGTTACCTATACGCAGGTCCGTCACACTCGTTAAGTTCTGAATCGGTGTGAGACTGCTAATTCGATTGCCCCAAGCGACTAATGTCGTTAGTCCCGTTTCATATTCCAAACCGGTGAGGTTCGTTACCTGCACTTGCACAGCACGAAGACTCGTCAAGGTACTGAGGTCAGCGTTGCTGAAGTTTGCGTTTGAGGCAATGCCGAGTGCCGATCGCACTGCGGCTCTGAGGTTTGCATCGGGCATCCATGTAGCGGGATCCGGTGTTGTTTCCGGGAGGGTAATCGTCACCGTTTGTGATGTGGCAGCGGTGTTCGGGTTATTTGCTGCATCGGTTGCGACACTCGCAGCGACACTAACTGTCACTGTGCCACTGGCTGTCGGGGTTATCGTCGCTGTGTAGGCGGTGTCATCACTGTTAGCACTCCACCCCGTAATGCTCGCCGCACTACCCGTCAGAGATACATCGGACTGTGCAAAGCCCGATACCGTCTCTGAGAACGTTATGGTTGCATTAAATGCACCATTCTGCGTACCCGATGGGACAGAAACAGTGACGCCCGGTGCCGTTGTATCCACAATGACAATTACGTTTTTTGAAGTTGCAGCAGTATTATTGTTGCCTGCGGCATCGGTAGCGACATTGGCAGCCACGCCAATCGTCACAATCCCACTTGCCGTCGGGGTTATCGTCGCTGTGTAGACGGTGTTATCACTGTTCGCACTCCACGACGTGATGCTGGCTGCACTACCGCTCAAAGATACATCCGAACCCACAAAACCGGATACCGTTTCCGTAAAGGTGATTGTCACAGAAAACGCACCGTTCAGGACACCCGAAGGTACAGCAATGCTTACACCGGGCGATTCAGTATCCACACTGGCAGTTACCGTTTTTGAGGTTGCAGCGGTGTTATTGTTGCCTGCGGCATCGGTAGCGACATTGGCAGCCACGCCAATCGTCACTGTGCCACTGGCTGTCGGAGTTATCGTCGCTGTATAGGCGGTGTTAGCACTGTTCGCATTCCACGATGTGATGCTCGACGCACTACCACTCAGAGATACATCCGAACCCACAAAGCCCGATACTGTTTTCGTGAACGTTATCGTCACATCAAATGCGCCTGTCTGCGTACCTGATGGCACAGAAATGCTCACCCCCGGCGCTGTGGTATCCGGTGGGTCCGGAATATCAATATCTACACTGTTTAAATCTTCCAGATTGCCAAGTAGATGTGCATTCGTCAATGCATTTCCTGCAATTCTTAACGTTTCCAACTCGGAGAGCGTCACCAGCGGTGAAACGTCAGTGATACCACAATTCTTTATCCATAGAGTTTTTAGCTTTGTCAGGTTACCTAGTGCGGTTACGCTGCCAATTTGATTATCCCTGATACTCAGAAAAGTCAATTCAGTCAAATTGCTAAGAGGACCAGCGTCGGTGATACTATTAAACGCCAGCAAGAGCTTCGTTAGTTCTGTAAGTCCTGAAAGCGCAGTGATACTGCTGATACTATTATTTCTAAGATCTAACCGCGTGAGGTTCGTTGCGTGTTCCAGCCCGGTAAGGTTGCTGATTTGTGCGTTTTTCGCAGTGAGCGAGGTTAAGTTTGCCATGCCTGCTTGTGTGAGTGCGTCATTATTGCCGAGACTGAGAGCAGATCGGACAGCAGTTCTGAGGTTCGCATCCGGCATCCACGTCGCGGGATCCGGTACCAGGGCGGGGATATTAACTGTGACCGTTTTTGACGTTGCAGCAGTGTTATTGTTCCCTGCGTCATCGGCGGCAACATTGGCAGCCACGCCAATCGTCACCGTACCGCTTGCAGTTGGGGTTATCGTCGCCGTGTAGACGGTGTTATCACTATTCGCACTCCACGACGTGATACTTGCCGCACTACCCGTCAGAGATACATCGGACTGTGCAAAGCCCGATACCGTCTCCGTAAACGTTATGGTTGCATTAAATGCACCATTCTGCGTACCCGACGGCACAGAAACAGTGACGCCCGGTGCCGTTGTATCCACACTGACAGTTACGTTTTTTGATGTTGCAGCGGTGTTTTGGTTGTTTGCCGCGTCGGTGGCAACATTGGCAGCCACGCCAATCGTCAGGGTGCCGCTTGCCGTTGGCGTTATCGTCGCTGTGTAGACGGTGTCATCACTGTTAGCACTCCACGACGTGATACTTGCCGCGCTACCCGTCAGAGATACATCCGAACCCACAAAGCCCGATACCGTCTCTGAGAACGTTAGGGTCGTATCAAACGCACCTGTCTGCGTACCCGATGGCACACCGATGCTAACCGTTGGCTTGTCAACATCCACGGTGACGGTTTGTGGGGTCGAAGCCGTATTCGGGTTGCCTGCTGTATCGGTGGCAACGCCTGCGGGGACACTGATCGTCAACTGCCCACTCGTCGTCGGCGTTATTGAGACAGTGTGCTCAACATCATTCCAAGGGTTAGAAGTCCATGATGTGATACTCGCCGCACTACCGGTCAGAGATACATCCGAACCCACAAAGCCTGATACGGCTTCCGTGAAGGTGATTGTCACATTAAATGCCCCGGTCTGAACACCCGAAGGTACAGCAATGCTTACACCGGGCGATTCAGTATCCACACTGGCAGTTACGTTTTTTGAGGTTGCAGCGGTGTTCGGGTTATTTGCCGCATCGGTTGCGACATTGGCAGCCACGCCAATCGTCACAGTGCCACTGGCTGTCGGGGTTATCGTCGCAGTGTAGACGGTGTTATTACTGTTAGCATTCCAACTCGTGATGCTGGCTGCACTACCCGTCAGAGATACATCCGAACCCACAAAACCGGATACCGTCTCTGAGAACGTTAGGGTCGTATCAAACGCACCTGTCTGCGTACCCGATGGCACACCGATGTTAACCGCTGGCTTGTCAACATCTACGCTGACGTTTTTTGAAGTTGCAGCGGTGTTTTGATTGTTTACCGCATCGGTTGCGACATCCGCAGCCACGCCAATCGTCACGGTGCCACTGGTTGTTGGCGTTATCGTCGCTGTGTAGACGGTGTTAGCACTGTTAGCACTCCACCCTGTGATACTCGCCGCACTACCGGTCAGAGATACATCCGAACCCACAAAACCGGATACCGTTTCCGTAAACGTTATGGTTGCATTAAATGCACCATTCTGGACACCGGAAGGTACAGCAATGCTTACACCCGGCGCGTTAGTATCTACACTGACAGTTACGTTTTTTGAGGTTGCAGCAGTGTTATTGTTGCCTGCGGCATCGGTAGCGACATTGGCAGCTACGCCAACCGTCACAGTGCCACTCGCCGTCGGGGTTATCGTTGCTGTGTAGACGGTGTCATCACTATTCGCACTCCACGATGTGATACTCGCTGCACTACCCGCCAGAGATACATCGGACTGTGCAAAGCCCGATACCGTCTCTGAGAACGTTATGGTCGTATCAAACGCACCTGTCTGCGTACGCGATGGCACGCCGATGCTAACCGTTGGCTTGTCAACATCTACGCTGACGGTTTGTGGGGTCGAAGCCGTATTCGGGTTGCCTGCTGTATCGGTGGCAACGCCTGCGGGGACACTGATCGTCAACTGCCCACTCGTCGTCGGCGTTATTGAGACAGTGTGCTCAACATCATTCCAAGGGTTTGAAGTCCACGACGTGATACTTGCCGCACTACCGCTCAGAGATACATCCGAACCCACAAAACCGGATACCGTTTCCGTAAACGTAATGGTTGCATTAAATGCACCATTCTGCGTCCCCGATGGCACAGAAACAGTGACGCCCGGTGCCGTTGTATCCACACTGACAGTTACGTTTTTTGAAGTTGCAGCGGTATTTTGATTGTTTGCCGCATCGGTAGCGACATGCGCAGCGACACCAATCGTCACAGTACCGCTGGCTGTCGGGGCGATAGTTGCCGTGTAGACGGTGTTAGCACTGTTAGCACTCCATGATGTGATACTTGCCGCGCTACCGCTCAGAGAAACATCCGAACCCACAAAACCGGATACCGTCTCTGAGAACGTTATGATTGCATTAAATGCACCATTCTGCACACCGGAAGGTACAGCAATGCTTACACCCGGCGCGTTAGTATCTACACTGACAGTTACGTTTTTTGAGGTTGCAGCAGTGTTATTGTTGCCTGCGGCATCGGTAGCGACATTGGCAGCCACGCCAATCGTCACAGTGCCACTGGCTGTCGGGCTTATCGTCGCTGTGTAGACGGTGTCATCACTGTTAGCACTCCACGATGTGATACTCGCCGCACTACCCGCCAGAGATACTTCCGAACCCACAAAGCCCGATACCGTCTCTGAGAACGTTAGGGTCGTATCAAACGCACCTGTCTGCGTACCCGATGGCACACCGATGCTAACCGTTGGCTTGTCAACATCTACGCTGACGTTTTTTGAAGTTGCAGCAGTATTATTGTTGCCTGCGGCATCGGTAGCGACATTGGCAGCCACGCCAATCGTCACGGTGCCACTGGTTGTTGGCGTTATCGTCGCAGTGTAGACGGTGTTAACACTGTTAGCACTCCACGATGTGATACTCGCCGCACTACCGGTCAGAGATACATCCGAACCCACAAAACCGGATACCGTTTCCGTAAACGTTATGGTTGCATTAAATGCACCATTCTGCACACCGGAAGGTACAGCAATGCTTACACCCGGCGCGTTAGTATCTACACTGACAGTTACGTTTTTTGAGGTTGCAGCAGTGTTATTGTTGCCTGCGGCATCGGTAGCGACATTGGCAGCTACGCCAACCGTCACAGTGCCACTCGCCGTCGGGGTTATCGTCGCAGTGTAGACGGTGTCATCACTATTCGCACTCCACGATGTGATACTCGCCGCACTACCCGCCAGAGATACATCGGACTGTGCAAAGCCCGATACCGTTTCCGAGAATGTTATGGTCGCATCAAATGCACCCGTCTGTGTGCCTGATGGCACACCGATGCTAACCGTTGGCTTGTCAACATCCACGGTGACGGTTTGTGGGGTCGAAGCCGTATTCGGGTTGCCTGCTGTATCGGTGACAACGCCTGCGGGGACACTAATCGTCAACTGCCCACTCGTCGTCGGCGTTATTGAGACAGTGTGCTCAACATCATTCCAAGGGTTAGAAGTCCACGACGTGATACTCGCCGCGCTACCGCTCAGAGATACATCCGAACCCACAAAGCCGGATACCGTTTCCGTGAACGTGATTGTTATATTAAATGCGCCTGTCTGCGTCCCCGAAGGCACACTGATAGTTACCGTCGGTTTGTCAACATCCACGGTCACCGTTTTTGATGTTGCGGCGGTGTTTTGTTTGTTTGCCGCATCGGTAGCGACATTCGCAGCCACACCTATCGTCACAGTGCCATTAGCTGTCGGGGTTATCGTCGCTGTGTAGACGGTGTCATCACTATTCGTACTCCACGCCGTGATACTCGCCGCACTACCACTCAGAGATACTTCCGATTGCACAAAACCGGATACTGTTTCTGTGAACGTTATGGTCACAGAAAACGCACCGTTCTGCGTCCCCGATGGCACAGAAACAGTGACGCCCGGTGCCGTTGTATCAGGAGGGTCGGGGATTGGGATGTCAATTTGAGTCAGCCCTGTTAAACTTGAGAGTAGATGTGCGTTGGTTAGCGAGTTCCCTGCAATCCACAACTTGCTAAGATTCACAAGACTCGTGAGGGGTTGGACATCTGTAATACTGTTCTCATCAACCCGTAAGTGTTCGAGGTTTGTCAATCCCGAAAGACCACTAATACTACTAATATTATTCTCTTTGAGGTTTAGGAGAGTCAGGTTCGTCAATCCCGAAAGCGCACGCACACTACTAATGGCATTGCTCTTGAGCTTCAAACTCTCAAGATTCGTTAATCCCGAAAGCGCACTGATATTACTGATCGTGTTACCCCTAAGATCTAACTGCGTGAGGTTCGTTGCGTGTTCCAACCCGGTAAGGTTGCTGATTTGTGCGTTTTTCGCAGTGAGCGAGGTTAAGTTTGCCATGCCTGCTTGTGTGAGTGCGCCTTTATTGCCGAGACTGAGTGCAAATCGGACAGCAGTTCTGAGATTTGCATCCGGCATCCAGTCAGCTTCATTGGCGACTGCATTCTGAACATGTCCAACGTAAATTGAAACACTAAGAATCAATAAGATTCCAGTAAGTGTCGAAGATCTTTTCATAGTATGTATGCTCCTTAGCATCTGCCGAATTTTGCATAAATATAGTTGACATTATCAACCAAAAAGGGGTTCATATCGTTATTTCAACAGCACGAGTCTACGAGAATGCATTGGCATTCCTCTGGGGGATTCGCTTGAGAAACAGATTAATACGTTACAAATACTATTCTATAGTTTTGATGTATAAGCGGTCCCTGTCAAAAACTCACTGGTGGCTTGGCTTTTAGCTACCGCGACCAAGGCTCGTCGATATATCGTGCCATTGTGTGTTAACAATTGCTTAAAATCATGTATCATTTGGGATGAACGAACGTAAAGCCCAATCAATTTTTGTCTGGTTGTCCGTAATTTCTAAATTTCCTTCCATTGGGTATCCTGCAGAAAAGAAAACGAGGTATCTATTATGTCGCACAATCCGTGCCAACGCTTGATCGGAGGAAGGTCAAGGCTGCTAGTTAGACCGAGAACGCTTGCTAGGCTTAGTTTTTAAGGATTCGAGCGGGCAGAGATAGCGCGATGGCAGATTGGTTGAAAGTGTCGCAAAATAAGACAGTTGAGATGAATTAAGTGGAAGGATATCGGCGGCAAGCCTGTAATGACGCGGGATACGGACGAGTGTGTCGCAAAATGCGACGCTTTCGCAATGTGCGACAATGGAGAGGGGTTTAGAGGTGCATTAGTTCATTACGCCGTGAGGAGAAAACGAGATAAGTCCATTCATTTTTACACATGTTTCGGTAGGTGCGGTTTCCAACCGCGCCGTTTGAACGCATGACAATCCGATGCGGTTATGAAACCGCATCTACCGATGTTGATTGAATCCGGTGTGGTAGGGAAACCACGCCTACTGCAGTATATAAATGCCACAGCGTAAAAATAATTATTGGTTTTACTATAATCCTACACGAAGAGTTTATACAACTTCAATTTCCGATAAAGGGTGGATCGGTTGATGTTCAACGCTTCGGCGGCCTTCGTGACATTATTGTTCATCACATTGAGCGCGTGTGCCAGTGTTTGACGTTCAACCTCTTCAAACGGCAGGATTTCTGCTGAGTCAATGAAAGATAAGTTAGGATTGAAAGAAATCTTTGACAGAATGTACGGGGGCAGGCTGATCGGTTGAAGCATCTCTGAGGTCTCAAGCAAAACGGCGTGTTCAATCATGTTTTTCAACTCGCGGACGTTGCCGGGAAAGTCATACTGCATCAATAATCGTAACGCATTGACGGAAATGGCGTTAATGGATTTCGTCATACTTTTGGCGTATTTTTTTAGAAAATAGTTCGCCAAGAGTGGAATATCCTCGCGCCGGTCTCTAAGCGGAGGAATCACGATTGGTAAGACGGCGATCCGATAGAACAGGTCCTGCCGGAAATTACCTGCTTCCACCGCAGCTTCTAAATTATGATTTGTAGCTGTAAGCACGCGGATGTCAACTGGGATATCGGTTGTGCCGCCGACGCGCTGGACCTGCCGCTCTTGTAACACACGCAACAATTTCGATTGCAGAGTCAATGGCATATCACCGATTTCATCAAAAAAGATAGAGCCTCGATTTGCCTGTTCAAATTTGCCGATTCGTTTTGATACGGCATCGGTGAAAGCCCCATGTTCATGCCCAAACAGCTCGCTTTCAAATAGTGTTTCAGGAATGGCAGCGCAATTGACTGGAATAAATGGACCTGCTTTTCGAGGGCTATTAGCGTGAATCGCGCATGCGACCAATTCTTTACCAGTCCCACTTTCACCTGAAATAAACACGGTGATATCACTTTCAGCCGCTCGTTGTATCAAGGCGAACATCTGCTGCATGTTTTGGCTTTTACCTACAATTTCACCAAAGGCGCGGATGGTTTGAAGTTCCTCACGTAAGCGGAGCACCTCCGTTTTTATTTGCTGAATCTCTACCTCTTTGGACATATCATGGTAACTGACAACGTTTCCAGCAGAATCGCCACGATCATTCCACACCGGGGTAATCGAGCGATAAAATAACCTCGGTTCGGACCGGCTGGCTTCTCCAATCTCTTCCACCACGTTTTCAAGATTTTCAGAGTATAGCTTTGTTCCCGGCTGCGATAGTTCTGGCGTATGGAAACGGGCTTTAATACGTGCTTTGAGCTCGTCCGGGGACATCTGCCGCAGTTGGTCTTCTGTTAAGTCAAATAGCTGCTGATAGTATTGATTTGCAAACAATAAATGTCCCTCGTCGCTGAACATTCCGATCGCATCTGCTGCAGAATCAAGTACTGTTTTGAGCCTTTGATAACTGATTTCGAGGTTTTGATGATTGGATACGATTTGCTGTTGTTTTTTGGTTAACTCTTGTCCGATGTTCCACTTTTCGACAAGAGCAAGCGTAATTTGCTGGACCTCCTCCGGCGCAAAAGGCTTTCGGATATAGAGGAGTTTGTGAAGCAGCTCCATATCGTGGACAATCTCAGTCAGCGGTTTATCCGTGTAAGCAGTCATAATGACCAGCTCGATGTCCTTCTCAATCTGTCTGATCCGACGGATTGCTTCAACGCCATCAATGCCCGGGGGCATTCTGACATCAATGTATGCAACCGCAATCGGACGGTTTGATGCCTTCCCCGCGCGTATAATATCGTATGCATCCTCTCCACTTGACGCATGCAAGAGTTCAAAGTTGGGAAGAAAGGAGGTTTTATTCTCTGCACCCTCGTCAAGGAGTAATTCTGCTAACTCATCGGTTAATGTCTGTGTGCGGGTGGGATTCAACATATCTTTAAAGTCGCTGTGGATCCCGGCTTCGTCATCAACAATCAAAACACGATAATTCCAATGTTCTTTTAATTCCATTAAACAACCCCCGTTTCCTTGCATCCCGATTTATCGGCCAACCACAAAGGGCTAATACATTGCGCTCCGCTGGAGCGCGGAAATCGTAGACATGGCGATTCTATAGACATATCGCTCCTCTGGAGCGAAGAAATTCGTCGGGTCGTAGGTGATTTTGTGTATTTGGTTTGCTGAAGATATGATAGCGCGGTGGTTGGGTGTACCACGATTCTATAGATATACCGCCCCGATGGGGCGAAATACATAGGTTTTTCAAGCTAGTTATAGTATTTAGACATCGGTTCGATAGGTGTTTTCGCTCCAGAGGAGCGCAATGTCTATAGAATGTTGATACTCTGGCACCCGCGCTCCAGCGGAGCGCCATGTATATCATGCCCTAGTATCATCGTCCGAATCAAAAACATATTTCGGCTGATACGGGACATTAAAACGCTTTAGCAATTCAAGATATTCCTCTTTGAATGTCTTGGTTGAATGGTGTGTTTCTTGATTTTCGATGTAGGTAATGACATCTTTTAGTTGCGAATGTGAAAAGGTGAATGCGGCGAATCCTTCTTGCCACATGAATTTTCCGACGACCCATCGTTTCCGGTTAATGAATTGTGTGGCGTTTCTTTTGATGTCTCTGACCAAATCCGAGATAGCAATGTCGGGGGTGATGCCGATAAGAATGTGAATGTGATCTGGCATTGAATTAATTTGAATCATCTTTTGCTTTTTGTTAGTAATGATGCCGGTGATGTATTTATGAAGTTCGTCTTTATGTTTGTTGGGGATAAGAGGTTGTCGTCCTTTGACGGAAAAGACGATGTGTATGTAGAGTTGTGTATAGGTATCTGCCATTTGTATTTTTCCGCTTAACGTTGTTTTATGGACATTGCGCTCCGCTGGAGCGCAGGAACAATGCGGATTGCCGTTCTATAGACATATCGCTCCTTTGGAGCGAAACCACCGACAATAAAGATGTCTCCCTACGGTATAACTGAGGAGCACCGCAGCATGATTCGCATGGTTGTGCCTCTGCCAATACCCTGGCTCAAGGGGTAAATTTGTCCGCCAGACCCGATCACAAAATTGGCACTCGAATGGAGGCCGAGCCCGGTCCCCGATTCCTTGGTTGTATAACCAGCCGTGAAAATCAACTTCAAGTTTTGGGGTGCAATACCGACGCCGTTATCGGTAACATCAAGGCAGATAAAATCCTCACTGATATAGGCTTTGACCCCGATGCGCGGTGTTTCCTTGAGTCCACCTGATTGAATGAGTTCATCAATGGCTTCAATCGAATTTTTGACTAGATTCACTAACATTTGATGAAATTGACTCTCCTGAACCCGAATCTCTTGGGGCGCGTTTTCGCAGTTGACATGTACTTGGATGCATCTTTTGTCAATCGAATCTTGCTGTAATTTGACCGCACTCAAGATTGTCTGCTGCAAGTCGATATTTTTCCAGGTCATACTTGACAGATTAGTGGATCTTTGCGTGCGGATGATATCATTGATATGCGTTACTCTTTCTCTAACGCGCTCAAGTGTCTCGGTCAAGTTTTTGTTTTGATGGGCAAAATCTGTAGCGAGCGCAATCATGAATGGGAGCACTTGCTGTCCATTCGGGTCATCTTTGATGTAATCAACCCAATCCTCTTGATTTCCTTTGACCATATCGGCAAGTGCGGAGAAGCGGTGTATGAGTTGATTATCCACTAAATTCTCTTGGAGGACGTTAATTCCTACGGTTACGCTGGTGATTGCGTTACCGATATTGTGGAGGATGGTCTCGACAATTTCCAACCGTCCTTGTGCGAATGCTTGCGTCAACGCTTCTTCGGCAACCACTCGATGCGTCACATCGCGGAATACAATTACGCCGCCTTTCTCAGTAACTGCCTCGTCCTGTAACGGTCTCCCACTGACGCTGATAAAAATACCATCTGGCACTTTCGCGTTGCGTACAAACATCTCTACGCCGTCTGAGGCTTCGCCTTTAAGGGCACGTGCAAGCGGCAGTTCATCCGCTGGAAAGGGTGTAGCTCTATCAGGGAAAAAGAAACCATAGTTCTCACTCCATCTTTCGGGGGTTGTATCTATTTGACCGATTCCGAGAATTCTTTCGGCGCTTGGATTAAAAATTGTGAAAGCGCCGCTTGCATCGGCAGCGATTACCCCATCACCGATACTATTAAAAATGGTATCCGTCAGTTGAACCTGATTTTTCAGTTGTATCGCTGCTCTTTTGTCCTTTGTGATGTCGTGAACAATATACACGTAGGCTACCACCTCCTGATTCTCATCAAATAAAGGGACGGCACTAGCCTTTACGTGAATTCCCTCCATCTGTTTCTTATTGCGTACAAAAACTTCTTGCTCTCTTATTGCCCCACCCTGGGCGATCTGTGCGGACATGATCTGGTCGAATGGCACGGGTGTTTTTTCGTCGGAATAAAAAACACCGAACGATTCAGACCATTTGCTGAGGGGCGTGGCATTCGGGGATTCCGGTTCGAACATTTGTTGTATGCTTGGATTGAGGAACAATATGTCACCTGTTAAACTGAGGACGGCGATACCGTCATACATAGTATCAAAAACAGTTTTCATCAGCTGGGTTTGATGGCGCAACTCGCTGATAGTTTGGTTTGATTGCTCCTCTTTCGTTTTATGCTTGGTGATATCGCGATGCCAGTGGAGCTGCTGTTCTATGCCCAAGTATAATTGATTCGCGTCGAACGGTTTGAAAATATGACCAAATACACGTGCCCCATTTATCCTTTCCAATACATCTTCCTCTATGAAGTCAATCAGAAATATTACCGGGATATTGAACTGGGAATATATTTCCTCAGCAGCTTGGACGGCAGCCATAGCACCTTCAAGTCCTATATTGACCATGACTAAATCAATTTGTAATTCCGGTATCTCTTGAATAGCTTGCGACCCACATGAGACCGAGGCAGAAACAGTGTATCCAAGAGTTTTTAATCGATTCACAATCTCGCGGTCAAAAGCGTTGGTGTTCTCAACAATTAAAATCTTTGTGTCTGCCATTCTTTCACCTTAGGGGCTCATGTTCAGAATTCGATTAAGTTCATGAGTTTACTTGTGCATTTCGGATGAGGCTGCCGCGTTGATGGCTTCATCGGTCAGTGCATCCAGACGTTCCCATCGGTTTTGTCGGGGATTGTTACGGGCGAATAGTATCATATCACCCAATTCTGTCAATGCAAAAGTGTATACATCCGCTCTGCGGTATCGCTGGCACAAGCCGGGGGCTGTTGCGAATATGCAGACAGAAAAACTATCGCGCTCCCTGTTCGGTTGCTTGATCGGTTGGAATGGCCTCAAATGCCGGTGCATTACGCGCGTGCAGAATTGTTACAGCGCGGTGCGATTGCACGGTTCAAATATGGGAAAAATGACAAGGGGTAGGTTGGGGGGAGTGGTGTTGGTTTATTGTATGGGTTGAGCGGGTAATTCCAAATTCGTTCCAACGGCAGAACCTTTCCGAACTCCAAACATCGCACTTGGCGACACGCATGTAGCGAAAGCCAACCTACAAAAGTTTCCGGCGGTTTGCTTTCCATTTTCTTTATTTCACCCTTCATAGCGAAGGTGGACAATTTTGTTAATTGCGTCAATGTAGGCTTTTGCGCTTGCTTCGATGATGTCCGTGCTGGCACCGTGCCCAATAATCATTCGCCCGTTGTCCTGTACTTTAATCGTGACTTCACCGATAGCATCCTTCCCTTCCGTTACGGAGCGAATGCGGTAGTCCGTGAGGGTGAGCGGAATCTTGACGATGCGATCAATCGCTTTGTAGGCGGCATCAACGGGACCATCGCCGGTGGAGGCTTCTTCAATAACCCCTTCTTCCGTTCGGATGCCCACCGTTGTTGTCGGGGAAATGTTTGTCCCACTGACAATCTGAATGTATTCAATCTGGAAGACTTCGGGGATTGAGCGAACTTCGTCTCTCATGATAGCCTCAAGGTCCGCATCATGGATGGCTTTCTTCTTATCTGCGACGACGAGAAAGCGTTCATAGATTTTGTCGAGCTGTTCGGGTGTAGTCTCATAGCCGAGTTCGTTGAGGCGATGTCTGAGCGCGTTCCGTCCGGATCTCGGACTGAGGATAATCTGACTCTCCTGCCAGCCGACATCTGCCGGATCGATAATCTCAAAGGTATCTCGCTGCTTGATAACGCCATCCTGATGAATTCCGGAGCTGTGCGCGAAGGCATTGGCGCCAACGATGGCTTTGTTCGGTTGAACAGGTATTCCCATCGTCCGGCTAACGCGGCGGCTTATTGGAACGATTTCTTTCGTATTTATGTTGGTGTGGTAGGCTCCGAAATAGTCTCGACGGGTTCGGATTGCCATCACAATCTCCTCCAGCGATGTGTTACCGGCGCGTTCACCAAGTCCGTTGATCGTGCATTCAACCTGCCTTGCCCCGTTTTCAATCGCTTCAAGACTGTTGGCAACGGCGAGCCCGAGGTCATTATGGCAGTGGACGCTGATGATTGCTTCATCAATATTCGGCACATTCGCTTTGATGGCCGAGATGAGTTGTCCGAATTCAGCAGGGACAGTCCAACCCACTGTTTCGGGGATGTTCACAATTGTTGCGCCTGCCGCAATTGTCGCCTCGACCACTTCATACAGATAGCTTAATTCTGTACGCCCGGCGTCCATCGGCGAAAATTCAACGACCGCATCGGGGTGTCCAGCAGATATGCTTTTTGCGTAATTGACCGCATCAACTGCCATTTTCAGCGTTTCTTCGGGAGATGTCCGCGTGATACGTTCCCTATGAATTGGCGATGTGCCAACGAAGGTATGAATGCGAGGTTTCGGTGCGTCCTTAATCGCGCCCCACGCAGCAGTGATATCCTTCTCTATCACTCGTGAAAGCCCACAAATTTCTGGTCCTTCGACCTCGGTGGCAATTCGCTTGACCGCATCAAAATCGCCGGGTGATGAGACAGGGAAACCTGCTTCAATAATATCGACATTCAGTTTTGCTAGGTGTTTGGCAATTTCTAACTTTTCCTCAAGATTCAGTGCGGCACCCGGGGTTTGTTCGGCATCTCGAAGGGTTGTATCAAAAATATGAATTTTCTCAGACACTGTGTTATTCTCCTTTTTTTTTGTGCCATGTTCAGTACGTTGTTCTAACGATATGAGATTGTCTTCTGCGTTACGTAAATCCGGTTCTTCGGTAGCCTTCAACCCCACCTTCATCACCTCCTCCCGTGATGTGCGAAATGTAGAACGAGATATATTATTGCCGTTAGCCTATTGATGCGAGTTCAACATTGTCCTTCAAATCACTCGAGCCAAGGTTTTATGTGCAGCCTTAAGCAATGAAGCGGTCGTGTTCCAATCAATACAACTGTCAGTGACGGAAACGCCGTACTCAAGCGCGGATCGATCAAACCCCGTTAAGTCAGAAGGTATCTTCTGACTCCCAGCCTTAATGTTTGATTCTAGCATGATTCCCACAATCCCATCATTACCGTCACGAACCTGTCTCAACACTTCCTCAAAAACAATAGGCTGATTTCTGTAGTCTTTCTCTGAATTTCCATGGCTACAATCAATTACGACGTTTGGCGGTAAATTTGCTTGTGTCAGCATCTGTTGAACATTCTGAATGCTTTGTGCATCATAATTTGAGTTGTTGCTGCCGCCCCTCATTACAATATGTGTGTATTGATTACCCTTTGTACGTACAATAGAGGCATCGCCATATTCATCAATTCCTAAAAAAGTGTGTTCACGTTTCGTTGATAAAATCGCATTGACAGCAACAGAGATATCGCCATGAGTGCTATTTTTGAAGCCAACTGGCATTGAAAGACCAGAAGCAAGTTGTCTATGTTGTGGCGACTCCGTTGTTCGAGCACCAATCGCCGCCCACGAAATTAAATCTGAGTTATATTGAGGTGTGAACGATTCCAAATATTCAGTGGCACATGGCAAACCAATTTCAAGAACATCCATGAGAATCCTTCTTGAGAGATGTAAGCCATCTTTGATATGCCCTCCGCCGTTCAGATAAGGATCGTAAATTAAGCCCTTCCAGCCTAAAGTCGTACGAGGTTTTTCAAAATAACATCTCAAGATTATCACTAAATGATCTGAAACAACATCGGAGATTTCTTTTAAATCTGCGGCATAGTCATGTGCAGCCTGAGGATCGTGAATCGAACACGGTCCGACAATGACAACCTTTCTTGGATCTGCTCTGTCCAAGATATTCCTAATGCTTTTTCTTCCATATTCCATTGCTTTGGTCATTGTATCTGTTCTTGGAAGATCAGTTAGCAATTGCTTTGGACTCATTAAGGCGTCATAGCCCTTGATATTTTGGTCAATAGCACCATTCTTTTCTGCCACCGCTACTTCCTCCGAAATCTCCATGTAGAAGTCCTCGACACCGATTTGTCTTGAAAATAAAAACGCCCACCATCGAGTTTTTGTTTCGATGATGGGCGATTATCAATCAAAGCATGCTGGATTTTCTATGGAACCTCCATTATCTCTGCCAGCCCACCACCGCAGCGCAAGTACAACAAAAATGAAAAAAGAACGAAGACACAAAGACAACCCACGTACGACACACTGCTACCGTTGATTTGGTTTACAAGGATGGTATGCAGATGGAGATTGGACATGACCTTGTCTTCCTACGTTCACACTAGGGTAGTTTATAGACCTCGTGACCCCAGAATTATGCGCTATGGACCTGTTCTAAAAATAGTAAACGCCACAAAGGCGAACTTTCTCCAAGGACTTAATATTCTTAACCATCTATATGGTAACAAACCTGTTCACAAGATGTCAAGGGAATTTTCAATTGACAACCTTTTTTCTAGGTGTTATAGTAATTTCACACCATCTTTTAGATTTGGAGGCATAGTACCATGAGAGTACTAGTCAGCGATTCGCTGTCGCAGCAGGGATTGGACCTCTTAGCAAAAGAAGAAGATTTTGAAGTTGACTTTAAAACGAATCTCATCCCGGATGAATTGTTAGAACGGATTGGAAGTTATGATGCACTGATTATTCGAAGCACAACAAAAGTGACCGATAAGATTATTGAGGCAGCGAATCGACTAAAAGTTATCGGGCGTGCTGGCGTTGGTGTAGACAATATCGAGTTGGACGCAGCAACACGGCGTGGCATCCTCGTCGTCAATACGCCCGGAGGAAATACGATTTCCGCAGCGGAACACACCCTTGCGCTGATGCTTGCCCTCTCACGCAGGATTCTTTCTGCAGGTATCTCTCTCAGAAATGGAGAGTGGATGCGTAGCAGATTTACCGGTGTTGAACTGTATGGCAAGGTTCTTGGCGTGATTGGATTAGGCCGTATCGGTTCTGAAGTAGTTCGTCGAGCTCAGGCGTTCGGCATGGAAACTATTGCATTTGATCCGTATATTTCCTCTGAAGCCGCAGAGAAGCAAGGTATCCGCTTGGTGAAACGTGAAAATCTGTTCAAGGAGGCGGATTATATCTCCATCCATATCCCGCTTACCCCAGAGACTTACCATAGTATTGGCGATCACGAATTTTCCTTGATGAAGTCGGAATGCAGTCTCATCAACACTGCACGCGGCGGTATTATCGACGAATACGCACTTCATAAGGCATTAGAAGCGGGACAAATTGTAGGTGCCGCACTCGACGTATTTGAAGAAGAACCCCCCACTCGCAGTCCGTTGCTAGCGTTAGACAATGTGTTAATGACGCCCCATCTCGGCGCATCCACTGCCGAAGCGCAAGTTCATGTTTCCATTGAGGTTGCTCAGCAGGTCATTAATGCTTTACGTGGACTCCCCGTGGCGGGTGCCGTAAATCTACCGAAAATGGATTGGCAGACAATCGAAGTCTTTGCCCCTTATCTTACACTTGCAGAGAAGATTGGCAGTTTCCACGCGCAGATTGTCGATGGCCAAATTTCAGAGATAAACATTCATTATAGCGGTAGCCTCTTTCATGAGAAGGATGTTTCACTCATAACTGTTTCCCTGCAAAAGGGGTTGCTAACACCTGTACTACAAACCAACGTCAACTATGTGAACGCTCCATTCTTCATCAAACAACGCGGCATCCGCATCATTGAAACGAAAAGCACATCGGATGGAAGTTTTGCAAACGCAATTGCGGTTACTGTCATGACCGATCAAGGTGAGCGCATTATCGAAGGCACTGCGTTCGGACATCAAGAGGCACGAATTGTACGCATTGATCGGCATCATGTCAATGTGAAGCCCGGAGGCTACATGGTTTTGCTCTATAATCAAGATCAACCCGGAATGATTGGTTTAGTAGGCACAATTTTGGGTGAAAATAACATCAATATTGCAGATATGACTGTTGGACGTTCACAGGTTGGAGAACTCGCTGTCACAATTATTAACGTAGATAGCCCCGTTCCTCGTGATGTGCTTCAACATATTGCAAACCGGGATGAGATCTCTTTCGTCAAACAGGTTAAGCTTTAAATTGAACCATGCAAGGTTTTTAGACTTTGAAAGATTCATCACCGGTCAGGACCTGACTTTGCAAAAAGCCACAGAAAAGGTTATGAACCTTTGAGGTGCACACGCATCAAGTTGAAGGACAGCACGCAAGGAGTGTGAGATTGGATACCAAAGATATGTGTTTATTCATTAATAGTCAGATTCCAAAGGGAGGGCTATTTACTGGCGAAAAAAAAGAGATTCATCCAGATAGTAACACACCCTGGCGACTCTCACCGGAACCCTTTTGGCTCTCGAAAGCAGAACTGGAATGGTTTGAGAAGCTCGGCAGTCATTTGTTAGATTTTTATCGAGTTTGTAATTTGCTATACTCGCAAAGTGTACGCAGTATTCTACCAGAATGGGTTGCGGCGTATCTGGATCAAGGGAAACCGGAATCGGTTATCAATTATGGCAAGATGAACCGTATTAAGAGCCAATTTCCACGGGTCATCCGTCCTGATGTGCTGTCAACCGATAATGGTATGGTTATCACAGAACTCGATTCTGTTCCTGGAGGTATGGGATTCACAGGCAACCTAGCAATGCAGTATGCCAAACTGGACTACGACATCGTTGGCGGAAGTAATGGGATGATGCTTGGTTTTGCAGAAATGATCAGATCGCTTACAAAACACGAGTGTCCGACGCTTGCAATTGTCGTTTCTGATGAGTCTAGAGATTATTGGGATGAGATGAAGTGGTTTGAGTCGGCACTTCGCGACATTTGCTTGGAAGTTTACACGGTCAAACCCCGCGATGTCTTCTTCACGGAAGATGGACTGTTTCTTGAATCTTCTCATAGTAAGGTACGAATTGATGTGCTCTACCGATTCTTTGAACTGTTCGATCTCAAGAACATCCCGAAAGCAGAGTTGATGCTCTACAGCACAAAGAAAAGAACGGTTGTTATGACGCCTCCGCCGAAAGCGTACCTCGAAGAAAAATTGCTGTTTGCTCTGTTTTGCCATCCTACACTACAACCGTTCTGGCGCCGGGAGCTTGGCACAGAAACTTACGATTTGCTAGTGAACCTCATTCCACAGACATGGGTGCTCGATCCCCGCGTGTTGCCTCCCCATGCCATCATCCCGAATCTTGAGATTGATGGAATGCCCGTCACGAATTGGCGACAGATTACCCCCGTGACACAGCGTCAACGTAGGCTTGTGGTCAAACCATCGGGGTTTTCGGAGTTGGCGTGGGGTAGTCGCGGCGTCGTCATTGGACACGATTTGTCGACTGAGGATTGGGAGACAGCTGTGGAAGACGCCTTAACGAGTTTTTATCGAACTCCCTACATCCTTCAACAGTTCCATAAAGCCAAACGCGTTCGGATGGAATACTACGATTTCAATTTAGGCGAGGTGCGCCGCATAGCAGGTAGAGCGTTGCTTCGCCCTTACTATTTCATAGCGGGAGACAGGGTCCGCCTTGGTGGAATTCAGGCGAACATTTGTCCTGCTGACAAAAAGCTGCTACATGGTATGGTCGATTCAATCATTGTACCGTGTGCACTCAAGGCTACTGAGTCGATCGTCTTTGACTGATGCTGCGCCCCCTGTTATTCGCTCCGAAGATGTTGTCATCTTTTACAATGGAAATCCGTTATTCATTGAGGATTCGAATGTGGACCACCGTTACGCGCTGGCAAGTAAAAGAAACAGAAACTAAATATATCAGTGTTACAAACAATAAAGAGGGTTAATGAACACAACAACAATTCTAGTTGAGGGATTTACAAAGGAATAGAACGTGAGCGATCGATTATGAACAGACAGAAGATATAATACAATCCGGAGGGAGAGAAAATTCAAGAAATCGAATTCTTTGAACAGTGAAACCTGACTGGAAAACTCATATGATGAGTTGACAAGATAGATGGATTCGCGTTACCATGGGAATGACAAGGGCGTCTGATTATCATTTCCTACATTCATCAAGTATTCTGCCGTTTCACTTTATCCTGAGTACTATGATGTTATTTGAAAAACAGATCGAAGTGCGCAAAGCACGCCATATCGGGTCGCTCTACGCCATAGGCTGCCGCTGTAATTCCGAGTTGTAGATGCGGGTACTCCTGATGCAAATTATCGGCGAACTCAAAAATCCAGCGATACATCCCGCCGATGGACCCCCTGCGGCTGAAATGTTCATGACCGAATACACCGCACCCTTTTAAGGTGCTATCTTCGGCGCCGAGTACCGGCTGATCGAAAATAAGGACATCCGCACGGGTTTCTTCGAGCAACGCCTTAACAGCTTGTATGAGATAGTAGCCGTAATCGCTCAAAATACAATAAATCGCGGGCTGGTTTTCGGATTCTTCCAATTGCGTTACTTCCTTTCTTTCTTCCAGTTTTCCCTCTGATTCCGCGTTTCTACCTCTCCTTACCTCTCCTTGTTTATCTTTTGACGTTATATTAAGCCCCGGCGTAGGCTTCAGTTGCCACGCGGGTTTATTTAGAAACGCTTTGTCGATTTCAGCAAGTGGGATTCGAACACCGAACTTTCCGCCGTCGTCATGTACATGTTTGCTGATCTGCTTCAATCCCGGTAGATTATTGATGTTCCAGTCATAATCGACCATAATCAGATTTCCGTTTAATGTCTGCGTTAGCACACGATTATCAGGAGTGATTTGCGTCCATGTGATTGGGGGGGATTGAGTAGTTAATTCCTTTGTAGATAGGAGAGGGGCCGCAATAAAACCCTTAAGTTTCTCACTAGCGACGGTTTGAGCATTACCTTGAAAGAGCATCGTGCAAACTTTGGGCGCATTGATTGTCTCTTTAGGACGCACGCGGATTTCAGCACCGTTTACATCCGTTGTTGGCTTTAGAGCGATTGAAATCGTATTCCGATTCCCAACCGAGTAGACGCGGTAGTGTTTGAGGAGGCCTGCGCTTTCATTTCCTAGCACGATCCCACCTTCGATGTTCCCATGTTGAACAATTACGAACGGCTCCGATGAACCGCCTGCCCAAGTTTCTGGCTGTGCTTGTGTTATACCACACCTCCAGATCTGGAGGTTATTCGCATTCCCACCGAGGAACGAGAGGGGTTCGATTTCTATGTCCTCAACAAAAAACGCCGAATCCGTAAGATTCTGAATCGTTAACCACTTACGAATAACCGGCGAATCTGGAGAAATCTCATAGTTGATTGTCAGGTCAAAAATCGGTGACTCTGAAATGTAAGTGAGTTGAATTGTGATCCGCCTCACTCCAAATTTCTGCTCAATCCGATGTGAATTATATGTAAGTTTCTTGCTATTTCCGGAAAAAATAATCTCCCCAACCCGAAACCGAAATTCCTCGTTCGGCGAATCGAGGTAATTTTGCCCCGAAGGCTTGTACGTGTAGCGAATTGTCTGAATTGAGTTCAAATCAATCCAACGCTCAATCCAGCGATTTCCCATGTAAAGCACGTTTTTTTTCGAGTCGAAGCCGGCATAATCTCCAACCGTTTTCAGAGGCTGAAGGCAATTCCTTAGTTCAGCAGTCGAGATTGCAGTTTGATGTGTGCTGCACCCCGCCAAGCCGATACAACTTAAGATTGGTAGAACATAAATAAGCCGTGGCAGAAGTTCTTGATTCAACTGACTATGGCGAATTAATGGTAAGGTAATCATCGATCGATCAGTGATTTTCTGATTCGCCCTTCGATGGGAGCCGATTGTATGAATCTCTTTCTGGCAGAAGTGGCCAATAGGCATAGTGATGCGTTTATTTTGCTCATCAGAGAGGAGGTGGAGGTATCGACATGGCAAATCATAGCACAGTTTTTCGCTTTACGCCAAGAACTTCGACGCGATTATCCCTTCCTACCGCTGTCGGCCGGCAACTCGCAGAGCATTCCGCGGCAAATCCATGAGGTCAATTTCAACGACATCGATTCGGCCGAGTACGTCATGCGGCGCGTGTCTGTTGGCTGTGTGCTGACCGAGCCCGTGCTGCAGAATATTGACGTTTGAATGTCATGTTAGAATTTGTGTCCAGGTCTTAGTTTCTTGACAATCTCCGAGGGTACCAGTATAATACTGAGAGTTTCACATCGTTAAATGCTAACGCCGTGAAATCTCAAATTCTCAATACCTCTATTATAGGAAGTAGCGATGATGAAGGGAACCGTTGGTATGCTTTCGGCGCTCTTTTTGTTATGTGCCACCGCGCCATCAAGCCGTGCGTTTATTGATGATTTCGATGATGGCAATTTGGATGGCTGGAAGGTTCAGTCAGGAAATTGGAAGGTCAAAAGCGGGGAACTTAAGTATAAGGGCGGAAGTGGAATTTGTGGGGCTTCTCTGTATTACGAAGGTGGCGTAGAATGGACGGACTACGAATTCGAAGTTGACATGAAGCTCACCACTCGTAATGATTGGCCGGGCGGCATCCGTGCGCGGCTGAATCCCGAAACGGGCGAGAGCTACTTTACGTGGGTCTATCCTGAGATCGAGAAAGAAATCATGGTCTACGTCGCAACTGGCTGGGACTGTAATGCGAACAGAGGTATAGCCCAAAGAGATGCCTGGGAACCTCCCGAATTAGGTGAATGGGGTCAATTGAAAATGGTCGTCGAAGGGAAGAAGATCCAATCGTGGTGGAATGGCGAGGAAATCCTTTCCATCGAAGACAAGGCTTGGGAGAAGGGCACCATTTCTTTCACGACATTCACTGAAGATGTTTTCTTCGATAATGTCCGTGTCGCTGGACCGGGCATCCCGCTGGATAAGGGCGAAGCTGTTGAGCCGGAAGGGAAGCTGACAACCACTTGGGGCAAGATCAAAACCAGTCATAGGTAAATAGTAGCGATCCAACTCCGAAGCTTTCTCACGCGCTTAGTATCCCCCTTCATCTTTCCCACCAACCGGCACGTTTCATTCCCTGACGACTGGCGAGACGGCGATATTGAGCGGAGAGGTAAGGGTTCTTACGCCGAGCGGTTTTTAAAACGCCTGCCGCAACCATGGACTCCCGTGTCGAGTCCTGCCGGTGAGACGCGTGCCTTTGCTTTCACGGTTTCCCGGACAGAGACCGGCCCAAGATGCCGGATGTCCCGCACAAGGAGAATCAACCGTGAGGAACGTATACCCAGACCAAGTGTCCGGATTCGCAGCGGACGGCAGTCCAGAGGATAGAGAAACCGTCGAGCCCAATGCCGATATCGCCTGTAACTGGTGGCCGGACATCACAAATGTTTGGACGCCTATTGGGTGGCCCTCACATCTGTTCCGGTTCAATGTCGTTTATGACGGCGCGATTATCGCCCATCCGGTGGTGAGCCCTGTGGGCCAGTTGAAACCGCACGTCAAACCCTATGCCGGTCAGGGCGTACAGCTCACCTTCATACCGTCACCCTCACCTTATTTGGGATTGGGAGCGATAAACCTCTCCACACATGGATACGCAGAAACGACGTTTCCGTATGCCGGCAGAGCGCCCCAACTCGGCAACCAGGGCTGGAACAAAACACCGGCTCCGCTTCTGTGGAGCGAGTGGAGACGTGAAGGGCTGGTGCTGCGCCAAGAAATCTTTGCCCACGTTTCCGGCGGTGGAGAGGTAGAGACAGGGATTGAGCCGCTTTTCTGCTGGATTCGCCTGTCAATTCACGATGTGGCTGATCAGAACCCGTTTAAGACATACGGTTTTCTGATAATTCTCAACGCCAGCCATACCTTATCCGGAGCAGGAGGGATCCTCCACGTGAATCCGAAGCAGCTGGCTTATCCTCGAGAACTGAGGATGGATGCTGCTGGGGATGAGGAAGGGCGAGGTTTCAGGCTCGTAGAGCCGGACGGGAGAATCCGCCTGACGGTTGTGAGTGGGCAGAACTGTGATATCCGCTTTCTACCCAAGGATGAGAATGACCCATCCAATTTGCTCTTTGTAGGCATGCCGGCGCAGAAGGGTGCGCATCTGGATTTGCTTCTGCCTTTCCTACCCACAGCTCCAGTCGATTTTGACGCTGAAATAAACCTCGGTTACGACAGAGCCCTTGTGGAGAGCAATCGATATTGGTCGGAGGTTCCTGCCACTGCGGCAAAAATCGAGACGCCTGAGAAGTTGGTCAACCACTCAATTCACCACAGTGTAAAGTTTGTGAAGCTATGTACGGAGACGAATCCCACAACCGGGCGATGTACCTTTCTCACCGGTACGCTAAACTACGAGCAGCTCTGGCCCACGCCGACATTGCTCTACATCCACATGTTGCTTGACGTGATGGGCTATCACGATTTTGTGGCAGAGCACATGGAGGTCTTCAAGGAATCACAGGGTACTCGCATGCCGCCGGGCACCGGACGAGATGATCCGGAGAACGCTGTCAACTACTACGATTGCCATCCGGGCTACTTGTGCGCTCCGGGAAGTGTTGCCGTCATCGATTGGATGTCCGATCATGGAGCGATCCTTCATACGGTCTGCAATCATGGTCTCCTGACAGCCGATCAGGGCTTCATCAATTTCTGGCTTGACTCGATCTTAAAGGCATGTGAGTTCATCCATGATGCCCGTGCGATTACCGGACACGGCGGCGTGGAAGGACTCTTGCCCATGGGAGTGGACACAGACAGCCAACGGCAGATGCAATCTATCTGGGCAGATGGTTGGTGTTATCTGGGGCTCACCACCACGGTCCGTTTGCTAAAGCGAATCGACCATCCCCGTGCTCAAGAATTTGCTGAAGAAGCCGAGGACTATAAGGAGGTATTTGTCAAAGCTCTACGGGAGCATACGGAGAAAAGTCCTGTATGGACCGACAGCGCGGGTCAAGCACATCACTACGTTCCGGGCGCCTTTGCCGGCGCCGTGCCCCATTTCGACGAGATGATCTATCTGGATACCGGCCCGCTGTTCTTGGTCTTTGCCGGACTGATGGAGGCAGACCATCCTTTGATGCGTTCAATGTGCCAGTTCTTCCGTGAGCGACAGGCGGTCGATTTGTACCGTGGATACTACACTCAGCCGCCTTGCCTGCTCCACGAAACCAATACGTGTGAGCCTTGTTACAGTTGGAATATATTCCACTCGCATCAACTGGGCGACAGGCCCCGATTCTTGGAGGGCATGTACAGTCTGTTTGCCAGCGGTCTATCGCGTCAGACCTATATCTCCTGCGAAATGCGTGGAGGAGTCACCGGCAACGTTTTCTCAGCAGCACCGGCGGCATATTTGGCAAGGCTGTCCGTGATAGACGATCTTCTGAAACCCGATGAGGAGTTGCATCTTCTACGACTATGCCCTTTGGCTTGGCTGAAAGAAGAAGAGCAAACACGGTTCGTGAACATGCCAACGACGTTCGGTCCCCTGACACTGATGTTCCAGTTGGTGGAGAACGGCACGAGCCTTGAAGTATCGTTTGTGCCGCGGTTCAGACATAAACCCAAGCGGGTCACCCTCCATGTTCCACCGAAGGCAGGGATGTCCAAAGTCATCATCAACGGCAAGACATTCCAGACAAGACCGGGTGAGACGCTGAAAATCGTATGAAGGTCGAGCGACATTTTGGCGTTCAGTTTGGTGCCGACGGATGCTGTGAGCGTATGTTTTTCGGAAAGTCCGATGACTACTGGATTTCAGATGTGCTTCCAAATTAAGTAGATGGACATATAATGCCATTTCTGTGGGAAGATAGAGCACACACGGTTGTTTAGAGGAATTGGTATAGGACAAATAGAGGAAATAGCACGCTACATCTTTCACCCCGATGCCCAACTTATTAGACGCCCTTCCCAACATTCCATCCAAACTGAAAAATCTGCATTGGCTGCTGCTTCCGATTCTCCTCGTTGGAATTTTCTTGCGTTTCTATCATTTAGGCACTTGGAGCTTCTGGGTTGATGAGGTGCTCACAGTGCTTGATGCGCAACGATTTTCAATGGAACATTTCCGAATCAACCCAATTCCTTATCTTGCTGTTAATTTCTCAATGTCGATTGCAGGCGCAAACGAATGGGGGGCACGTCTCATCCCTTGCTTCGCGGGAATTGCTTCGATCCCACTTGTTTTCGTAATTGGAAAGTCCATGTTTAACCCGCGAGTTGGTGTCTTTGCTTCGACTTTCGTTGCATTTTCAAGTTGGCACCTACTATGGTCACAGAACGCCCGCCATTATGTCTTCACCTTTTTCTTCGCTGCGTTGGCTGCGTGGAGTTTTTTTCTCGCTTTAGAACGGAATCGACTCCGTCTTATAGTTGTCTCACTCGGCGCCACTATTCTACTCATCCTGTGTCACATGCCTTCCGGGATGATTATCCCGGCTTTAGCTGGATACTTAATCAGCTTTTGGCGAGGCAAGATTTTTCGAGAACAGCCTGCTGGCCTACGACCTCGAATCCTAATGGTTTTCTTCATCCTACTTGCGGCGCCGCTTCTCTTACTCACTTTTCCCAACTTTCGTGACACCTTATTCTCAGGTTGGGGGCTGAACGAATGGGCCCGGAGTCCACTCTATATCCTCTTTACTTTAGTCCACGGATTAAGTGTACCGGTAGCGGTTGTAGCGTTCTTCACCGCATTAACTCGCCCCATGAATCGTGCTACGTGGTTTCTGATTTGCTACGCGGGTGTACCACTTATTTTGCTGCTGATTGCCTCACAACTGTTCAATGTTGCAGGATATTACCTGTTTTTCACCGCGCCTGCCTATTTTCTCTTGGCGGCTATCACCTGTGACCGAATCTGGTTGGCAAGACAAATCCCGCTGATGCTCCGTTGTATCCTGCCTGGTGTAATCATCATTACAATGCTGTCCCAGGATTATATCTACTTCCGTATTGAGAATGGCGGGCGCGCAAAATGGCGAGAAGCGTTCTCAACGATTCGGTCGGAAATGCGGACGGGAGATCGTGTTGTGGTTTCGATACCACAGGTGGGCGAATATTATCTCCCTGAACTGGAGACGATTGCTGTCAAAGGGGTGATGGAGGAACTCGAAGGATTTGAACGGACATGGATATCGAAGGGGCAGCGGGTGTGGTTCGTGCTTGATACGGCGACTTTGAATGTGTTGGACTCCAGCGAGCATTTTCGGAGATGGGTACATCAGCGATCGAGGTTAATTTGCACGCATCCGGTCTCCGCTAGAGCAAAGAATCGCACGATTAACGTGTATTTAACCGATTTTCAAAAATAAACTTCACGTTTCAGTTTGTGGGGGGCAGCGAAACCGAATCTTTCGAAAGAACTCGGTTTCTCATGGGCAGATCGCCGCTAATTTCAAGCACGTCTCGTTGTTTCCCGGTTGGAAAGACGGTGCAACAACGTCCGCCACCGAAGTCGGAGATAATCGGAAAAGCGAATCCAACTATAGTTTCTAGAAATTCTTCCTACCTGAGATACTTCGTCGAAGGTGCCGTCATGAAGATATAAGGCATCCAGCGCTTGTTTCATGTCTGGCAAACCGTGCACAAGTGCTAAGTGCCCCACAAATCGCCAATAGAATCCGAACTTGCCAGCATCAGGAAAGCTGCCTTGACATAGTATTGGACCCGAGTCAATCCCTTTATCAATTCTCAGCAAGGTATAACCCACGTATTCAGGTTCTCCATGCAAAAGTGCCCAGCCGGCTGTGTAAAGCCCTCTATATTCGGGCGTTATTCCCTCGTGTAATATAAACATTCCAAACATCGGGATTTTAAACAATTTTGGCTTAAAGATTGTACGCGTACATGTACCCAATATTATATCTGGATCGATTTCTTTAATCTTCTTCAACCAAGATCCTTTATGAATGTTATCACAGGAGTAGCAAGGTTTATCAATGGTAGATTTCGTTCTGAATTGTTCGGTAAATTGCGTTGTCCATAGCTGATCCTCCTTTTTCCCATGCCATAGAGTGTAAAACCCAAAAAACAGCAACTCGTCAAGTGTGCGGAGTACACCAAGGCGTTTTATTCTTCTTCTCACTTCCTTCATACGCGCTTTGCGTGAGGACCAATCCTCTTCTATGAAGAATGCAGCACAAAACGTATAGTGTTCGTCCAGCCAGTCTATAATCCCCATATTGACGCCAGTTCTGCGTCCCACAAAAACAACCTTCATTCTCTTTGGATCAAGTTTTTCCATACTACCCATAAAACCCTTTACCGCAAGATTGCTAATCGTCCAGTTTTCTCTATCTTCCGATCATCTGTTTCAACAATCACTTTATAGAAATAAGCACCATTTGCAAGACGGACTCCATTTTCATCACGCACGTCCCAATAGGTTTCATTATAGTGTCGTCTGGGGGAATTCTCCTCAAGTGTGCGGATAAGTCTGCCGTTAACCGTATAAATTTTGATTGTCACCTGATATGGGGGCTGCGCGAGATTATAGGTGAAAGCCGTATTTGTACGTACTGGGTTCGGCGCGTTCAGCACGTCAGAGATTTCTACCGGTTCGTTGAGTTGGAATCGATAAGACGGCGACTTGGCTGAATTTTCACTCACGTCACCAGCGAGAACTTGAATTTGGTAATTACCATTGACCAAATCCGGATCAAAAGAAATTCGGGCGAAGGTTGGCTGATTACCATCAAATTCAAAATCGTAACTATCTTCTGGTAATGGGAGGGGCAAGTATTCCCCTTCGCCAAATAGAAGTTGGACTGCTCCTGGGTCGATCTTTTCCTCATCGGCAATCTGAACCTCAAACTGTGGCTGTTCTCGCAAGACGACGCCATCCGTTAATACCTCACCGTTGACCCAAATTTCAATTGTTGGGGACTTCAGATCTGGATCCTGCTCGACAAAGAACAGAAATTCGCGGAGTCCACCTTTGCCCCCAAGCTCATTTCCGTTGAGGTCATTGACCCAAATTCTGAAAAGATAGCGACCGATGTAGAGAATAGGTTTGTAATAAATGCCAACCGTTGTAACCGGCCCCTCGCTGGTGATATTGAAGTCCTTAATTTTCTTAAAGGTCTTAAAATCTTTACTCACCGCGAAGATGAAGCTATCCATATCTACTCCGTTCTCATCTTCCAGAAACAGTGAAATCTCAGGACGGGGTGAGATTTCACTTTCGGACTTCGGTATTGCACCATTCACCCAAAGTTGAAGTTTTGGGGCGGTTCGATCGGAATTCAGTACAAGGGCGACCGTTTTGAGTTCCTTGACCTCTGCTGAGATTACTCCTACTATCGCTGTGCTGAATTTAATCTTATCTCCATATTCATAAGGCTGATTGCCCGAACTAACAAGCAATTCAATCCCCAAGTCACTGATGATTAAGGGTTTATTGACCACTCCCCGAACTGATGTCCCACTCGGATAACGAACCAGTTCATTAAATCCGTTGCGAATCTCAAATTGCTTGCTATTTAAGAAAAAGAGGAGCCAATTGTCAATCTCAAACTGATTCTCCGGACCACCATATGCGCTCACATGTGCGGTTCCATTGCCGCGATTGGCATTACGGGGAGACGTGAAGCGCACTGCACCTTGCAAAGACTGCGTTTCAAACGTCAGAATATCTCCAAATTCAAAGATTTGACTTCTGCCTAATGCGTCCGTTTTTCCACGGGGAATATTGAACTCAATTCCGAGAATTTCATCTCTGAAGGATTTATCTAGATGGCCAGTTTGACTTAATTTTTCGATTTCACTTTTGCCATCTCTCCGCAACAGCACCTCATATCGGTCCGCGTCGAGGAAAAAGACAACCCATTTTCCTTCAGGTGTAAGGTTCGCGTCTACGCGGATATCAGATGCCCTCAACTGCTGAACGCTTGCATTTTCAAATGTCGGTGGCGTTACAAACCTTTCTTGAAAAAAAACTCCATCACCATCGCGTGGATTGTGAGAGGGGAGTGGTTTCCATGCTTTGATTTTCTCCTGCCACGCATAGATTGCCAGTCCGTTAGCTTCCCTTTCTAAGAGGCGATTGAATCCGTCATCATCAGGAGCAAGGTTATAGTTCTTTTGTACATGATTTTCGAAAGTATTCAGGTCAAATCGCAGTTTGATCTCTGCTGGTTTGAACAGTTGATTTGTGTCTGAGTGCAGTTGAATTTTGTAGGCTCGCGCACCGGTATGGACCTCCTGACTTTGAGATGTCACCCCGCCCGGAATCGGAAGTTGCACAAAGGTTAAATCAGGCTGGAATGAGACAGGTGGCTCAACAGTATCAATTGAGAGTGTCGTTGGCTCTGATGCGCCAATCGGAAAAAAGGCGTCAAATATCCGATCTAGGCTAAATGCGGTCAGCGTTTCATTCGCTTTCAAACTAAATTCGTTGACGACAAATGAGTTAAAACCTTTGTTGTCGAAGGATCTCGTTTCACCGAGCTTACCGACAATATCATCCGCATAGTCATCATCCTCATCCTCTGGGTCGGCAAAAACATAGACTTTATGGAATCCTGTCGAGAGTGGTTCATCCAAGATTAAAGTCGCAGTGACTTCTTGAAGGTCAATCGCTCCCGGTCTCCATTCCTCCACTCTGACTATGGTATGTCCGAAAATCTTTACATCCTCATCAATTTGGTGATCGTTGTTCAAATCTGGATTTCCCTCCGAAAACCAAACTTCTATGTCTATATCGACCGGTTGACCTCCATTGTTGACCAAATCCACATTCAGAGTGAAGGTTTTGAGCTCTTTTGAGAAACCGTATCGAATGGCGGTGGCTCTAGATGCCATTGATGCGATGGCGACATTTGCGCCTTCGGGCACTTTAACCGTTTTCCTTTCGTTTCGAGTGACGTTGTTGGTGTTATCGGTTACGACTATCTGATAACGCACCGCTTTTCCTCTTTTGGGAAGAGGAATTGGTGCCTTGAGCTTGTACCACACGCCTCCTTGCACAGTGGATTCCGGAGGCGTCGGGTTAGGTATCATCGGAGTAGTCTGTTCTTTGAAATCGACTGTATCACTCCAGATGACCTCAGCAGATTTGATGCCAGCGATGCCCTCATTATCCACAATTTGTACGGACACACTCAGAGTTTGTGTTACTTTATCATCCATGACTTCGCGCACTTCATGGATAATCGGCTGATACATCCAAAACTTCGTACCACCAATTGCCGCGCGCTGATTGTCGAAAGCAAAGAGGCGCACTATCCCTTGTCCAGGTTTCGTATTCTGAGGTATGGGGATGTGAATTGCGCCGAACTCACCCCGCCAAACCTGAATCCGATCTTGTCGTCTAGGTTGGTCATTGTTAGCATCAGCATCCAAATCATTTGAAAATAGTGCCAGAGCAGACATCGAGCCGGTATTGAAATCGGTTGCTGTGGTAAATTCAATTTTCCCGGTCATGGGTGAAAATTGATGGCGGCCCATCCGGTTTGGAAGAATTACAATTTCCTTGTCCGAATCAAGCGCAATTTCCTCCAATTCAACGGAAATCTCTAGATGCGGCACCGCAAGCCGAGTCGCCGGATCTCCAAAAAGGGTGTACTGTTCTGCACCCGGAATCCAGAGCTCGAAAGATTTCATTATGAATTTTGTTTTCGCATCAGCAATAATTGCGCCAAGTGTCGGCGGCTTGATCTCGAACATAGAAGTGAAGAGATCTTTATCGAAAATAGCATTGGCAGATCCGAACGTCTTACGAGTTGCACTCAAGGTAGCAACCGCGCCGTGCATCCCCATCATAAATTGCTCGCTCAAGCTGTGATGCCCAAACGGCTGCGGTTGATCGAATTGGCCGTTGAGACATGTTGTCGTAACTATGAATGGAAGACGCTGGTTTTGCAGCTGCTGTGCATTCTTAATTTGGAATATACCCTCATCTGCCCAAGTGTAAGCCCCACCATGCCCTGCATATTCGGCGATTAGCACCCCATCATTAAGCGTATTAAGAATGGTGCGTTTGGTAACTTCAGGACTTACAATTTGCCCTAAATATATTTTCCGCGTATCGTAGGCAACAGGGATAATCTCCTCAATGAGCTCTTCGCGACTGCGCTCGAAAATGTCATCCGTTGCATGGTCCACATTATTATCAGCAACCTGCATCAGTCGTCCTTGCCAGGGGCCAGCTTGAAGTTTGTCTTCATAATCGACAATCTTTCTGATCATGTTACTTAACTCATGTGGGTGCTGGACGGATAAACGCCCAATGAACATGTCCGGCAGTGTATCGTCCCCACTCACCGTGACAAAACGGTGATCCATGGCGGTTTCTCCGCTTTCCGGCGACCATCCATGAAGTGTTGGCACAAAGATTGGGTAGAGATCGTAACTCCGCCCATCCAACTGGTACACCTCGACAATTGCGCTCTTATGGTCCCAATGGGTATCCCCAACTAGCAAAACATAAGTAGGCGCAGGTTTTTTCCAACTGGTGTAGGCATATCGTAAGAATTTCTGAATTGCTAGAGGGTTAAAAATCCCATTGCTAAACTGGTCGTAAACTGTTTCAACATCAACGACCATTAACGACCACCCCTGCGATTGCCGAAACTCAACAAGTGGTTGGACGCTCTCAATAAAATCCTTGTGAGAGATAATGATATAATCGGCTTGATTCGCGGGATTTCTCAAGGCAAAGGGTTGGGATGGCAAGATTCGAGCTGGCCGCGAATAGCGGCCTTTTTCAACTACAAAGTAACTTGACGGTTGGGTGAGGTTGTCCTCGAAAGTCAGTTCATGGCTTGCGCCAATCTGAATTACTTGTCCATTCACAAGCTTCGAGACGATGCTTCCGCCGATAATCTTGTACACGTCAACCGCTGAACGACGCAAATTCTTCACCCGGTATTGCACAGTTCCATGTACCCGCGGTTCTGTATCCGAGTTGAATTCAAGCCTTCCACCTGATACCTCAAAAGCATGCCAGTAGTCCAGTTCAAACCAATCCAAGTAAAAATCAAACTCGCTGCTCTGCCCGCTGCGAGGTTCATCCTCAGCGATGATGGTTAAGAAATTGGGTGTATCTCGATGAATAAATTCGCGCTGCTTAACATCACGGACAATTACTGGTGCGGCTTGTTTTCTCCATTCAGCGACCCGTCCCTGTTGTATATTGTTGAACATAACGCGAGCACGGTGTTCAGCGTTACTCGATCTCGCAGCGCCCTGAAACCTAACGCGTAGTTGTGCATCCCGTTCAATGCCTCCGCGTGGAATAGCACGAGGAACATCAATTCGGACACTTTTTTCGCTGAGATTTCTATTTTGGCTTTGGTTAGTCAGCCCCTGCCAGAAATAGTGATCCGCTAACTCGGATTTAACTTCAACGAGAGCATCATGCAGGTAATCTTTTTCAAAATGTTCTGTCTTTTTAAACGCAATGGGAACAGGCGCATCCGACGCTTCGGGAACTACATCTTGTTCACCCACTCGCGAGCTGCTAGCCCCCCCCCAAAAAAGCCAGTAGATATTCTCATTGGTAAACTTATTGCCAATGAGCGCTTGTCCGTAAAAAACGATCGAATCACCCAAATTAAATTTCCTATTGTCGTCTCTGTCGAAGATATAAACGCCAACCTGTCTTCCGCCATTCTCCATTGTGACAGTATTGAGATCAATTGATGCGGGATTTGCGCCAATTTGCTTGAGGGTATTAAAAGTCACTTCGTAAAGGTCTGTCCGAGTAATTGGGATTTTGTATCTCTTTTGAGAACTGTTCTGAGCCGCCGGGGCTGCCAAAACACTTTGCTCTAATCGGTTCGAATTCTGCCGCCATGCCTTTGCTTGGTTATAATTAAGCAAGTTTTTCTGAAAGAGTTGTTCAAAGGGTTGGGAGGCAGAAGTGTTAAACTGATTCGCTGCAGGGGCCATCCGAGCAACTGGCGTCGGGTGAGGGAGTTGGAAATCAATCCGAACTTGTAACTCGTTATAGATTTTGAGTTGTCCGCTTACAGGATTATACTGAATTGGTTGAATCTGTAGTCGAGCAACGCGCTGCTCCCGGATAAATCCGAGCGGGACAACTTCGACGAGCTTGACGGGGTGAAAGACGTTTCTTCGCTGATAAAAGCTGGTATCCATATCAATTGCCGATTGTTGATGACTAAGCGTCGGTCGCTGGGCTGGGACAATAGGCTTCGATTGGCGTATCTCAGATTGAGAACTCATAACACTGGCATAAGGTGAGGCGCCATTGGGAATACCAATCAGTTGCATATAGACGGGTAATCGGGGACGTCCAATCTCCATGCTGAGCACCGCACTTTCAAAGGTGAGTTCCGCAAAGGGGCGTCCTTCAACTTCTCTTTCAGTAAATTGCAAGGGTGGCAGGCGAAATTTGAGTATAAGGCTATCTGCATTGGCACGAACGATTCGCAGCGGTGACTCGGCGAGGCAAGGTGTCAGAATAAGGAAATATACAAGGGAAATCGTCAGGAAAAGCCAACACGATAGAACGGAGCCGCCGGAGATTTTTAGATTGGGGGTTGTCCTGCAATACTCATCCGAAAAATGGTGGGACTCCCTCATTTCTCGATTTCCCCATTTACACATTTGATTTCCTCATATGGCATAATAATCAGATTCAACCGAGATATGATGGGAAACTCGGCGAGGAATTACGGGGCGGTCAAAGAGGCAGGTGGTTTGCGATGATGTGCAGCGCCTAAAAACTAAAAGCTGAAGCGCAATATAAGAACTTTCATGATTTTGCACGCGGTGGCGCAGAGATATTCCGATAAAGGGTCGGAGCTTTCTCATTGGATACGGCGCTAGATGGTAACTTCATAACTTCATATACAGACGGCACCTGTTCGCCTATCCTAATCGATAGAATATCACCCACTACGAGCGTTCTGCCGGCTTTGGCTTTTTGTCCGTTGACCTGAACCCGACCATGCTGACAAATTGTAGTCGCAACAGTGCGACGTTTAATGATGCGGCTTACCTGTAGAAACTTGTCTAGACGCATCGGTTTTCCTTAAAGCCAAATCTAGTGGCGCAGCTTGTTCATGCGCATCAGCATGCTTCAAAGCTACATCTAATACTTCCATCATGCCGTTGACCTTGTAAAAATGGACGCTGTTCCTAATTTCATCGGGAATTTCAGGGAGATCCTTGTCGTTATCCTCAGGGATAATGATATTCGTTATACTATTTCTGTGGGCTGCCAGAACTTTTTCCTTCAGTCCTCCAATTGGCAGGACGCGTCCACGCAGGGTAATTTCTCCGGTCATCGCAACATCTTTCCGAACCTCTCTACCGGTCAGTGCAGAAATCATCGCAGTAGCAAGCGTAATTCCTGCCGAAGGTCCCTCTTTGGGAACTGCCCCTTCAGGAACGTGGATATGGATGTCGTTTTTCTCGAAATCAAAATCAGAAGGCACATCAAGCGATTCCGCGAACGATCGAATATAAGCAAGCGCGGTCTGTGCTGATTCACGCATAATGTCCCCAAGTTGGCCTGTCAAAGCCAATTCGCCATCCCCTCGCATAGTAGTAACTTCAATACCAATGATATCCCCACCTACCGGCGTGTAGACCATGCCGGTAGCAACGCCAACTTCGTCGTGTTCTTCTGCTTTTCCATGCGTAAATTTGGGAGGTCCCAGATACTCACCGAGGTTGTCAACGTCGATCTGGATTTGTGCGTTCTCGTTTCCATCTTTCACAATTTGCTTCGCAACTTTACGACAGATGCTCGTGATTTCCCGTTCCAAGTTTCGAACGCCAGCCTCACGCGTATATTTATGTATAGCCCCAAAAATGGATTCACCTGAGAATTGAATGGATTTCTCCTTCAGACCATGGGCTTTGAGTTGTTTCGGAACGAGGAACAGACTGGCAATTTTCTGTTTTTCATACTCTGTGTAGCCAGGTAACTCAATGATTTCCATACGATCTTGCAAAGGCGCTGGAATGGTCACTCGTGAATTGGCCGTCGTTATAAACATCACTTCGGAAAGGTCAAATTGAACATCAAGGTAGTGATCCCGGAAGGTGTCGTTCTGTTCAGGGTCAAGCACTTCCAATAGTGCAGAAGCCGGATCGCCTCGAAAGTCCATACTCATTTTATCAATTTCATCCAAAAGAAAAAGCGGATTTCTTGATTTAGCATCTCGTAAACCTTGAACAACTCGACCGGGTAAAGCGCCAATATATGTCCGCCGGTGTCCACGAATTTCGGCTTCGTCACGAACCCCTCCCAGAGACATACGGATAAAGTTCCGGCCCGTTGCTCGGGCAATCGATTTCCCCAACGAAGTTTTGCCGACGCCGGGCGGACCGACAAAACAGAGAATCGGTCCTTTGAGTTTATCAACCAGTTTGAGAACAGAAAGATATTCAAGGATTCGTTCTTTGGGTTTTTCGAGGCCGTAATGATCTTCTTCCAATATCCGCTCTGCTTCATCAATCCCGATTTTTCCTTCCGTTCGTATACTCCAAGGCATTGCCAGAAGCCAGTCGATATAAGTTCGGATGACGCCAGCTTCGGCGGACATCGGAGGCGCCTGTTGAAGCCTATCGACCTCTTTCATCGCTTTCTCTTCGGCCTCTTCGTTCATACCGGCTGCCTTTATCTGTTCGCGCAGTTCCTCTATTTCAGCAATATCGTCCCCTCCCCTGCCAAGTTCTTTTTGGATTGCCTTCATCTTCTCGTGGAGATAGAACTCTCGATGGGTTTTTTCAACCGATTTCCGCACTTGATGATTGAGTTTCTCTTCCAGCTCGATCAAATCTAATTCTTCCTCAAGAAGTTCGATAACGACCTGTAAGCGTTTAATGGGATTCGTCTCGTCGAGGATACGTTGCAATTTCTCTGACTCTACGTTAGTGCCAGCGAACATGGCAATTGAATCTGCTAAATCGCCGGGGTCCTCTTCTTTCCGAATAACAATCAAGGATTCAGAGGAGATTTGCTGCCGGTTTGCCTTGATATATTTTTCAAAAGTCTTAATCGCTATTTTCATCAGCGACGTAGCCTCTTTCGACTTATCCGACGCCTCGCGTATAATTTTGATTTCCGCTTGGAGAAAACCATCTTTTTCAAAGCATCGAAGAACAATTGCCCGACTTTCTCCGACGATGGCAATCCGAATAGTTCCATCATGTGGGTCATAAGATTCGGCGATGCTTGCCACTGTTCCGACTCGATAAAAATCCTCAGGGGCAGGTTCCTCTTTTTCCTTGTCCTTCTGATTGAGTAAAAGGACCAACGAACCTGTATGCAAAGCATACGCTGTCGCCAAAACTCCCATCTTGCGAATCACATTGAGCGGTTGATTCTGTCGTGGAAAAATGACAGCCTTACCAGGTAAAGGAATAACCGGTAGAATACCACTTTCATCTATCTGGTGATCTGTGATTAGATTCGGATCCATACTTAGACTCCTTGTTAATCATCAATTGTTTGTTATATCAGGCACTCAACACTTCCCGGTCATCCTCATAAACCAACAAAGGCGGTTCGCCCTTCAAGACAGAATCCGCTGTGATGATGCATTCCCGGACACCTTCTAGAGCTGGGATTTCATACATCGTATCTAACAGGATACTTTCCATGATTGCCCTTAATCCTCTTGCGCCCGTCTCACGCCTAATAACCTCTTGAGCAATAGCGGCAAGTCCGTCTTCTGTCACCTGAAAGTTAACATCTTCATAACTAAAAAGCTGGCTGTACTGTTTTACAACGGCATTTTGGGGTTCAGTTAAAATTTGAATTAATGCGGGTTCATCTAACTCGTGAAGTGTTGCAGTTATAGGCAGGCGTCCAATGAACTCCGGGATAAAGCCAAATTTTATCAGATCTTTGGAGATTGTTAGCTCAAGAAGTTCGTGGACGTTACTCTCACGCTTCGCTTGGACTTCTGATCCGAAGCCCATCATTTGCTTACCGATGCGCTCTTGGACAATTTTTTCGAGTCCAACAAACGTGCCTCCACATATAAATAGAATTTTCGAGGTATCTACTTCAATATATTCTTGGTGTGGATGTTTCCTTCCCCCTTGTGGAGGCACATTGGCTGTTTTCCCTTCCAAAATCTTCAATAATGCTTGTTGGACACCTTCGCCCGAAACATCTCGCGTAATGGATGGATTTTCGAATTTTCGACTAATCTTGTCAATCTCGTCAATGTAAATAATACCAGTTTCGGCTCGCTCAACATCTCCGTCTGCTGCCTGTAGAAGCTTCAAGATAATATTCTCAACATCCTCACCTACGTATCCTGCTTCTGTCAGGGTTGTCGCGTCAGTAATCGCGAAAGGCACATTCAAAATCCGAGCTAACGTTTGAGCCAGAAGAGTCTTTCCTGTTCCTGTCGGTCCCATTAGCAGAATATTACTTTTGTCTAAATCTACGCCAACTGGATCTTTTTCAAATTTTAATCTTTTGTAGTGATTATAGACAGCAACAGCTAAAGTCTTTTTTGCTTTTTCTTGACCTATCACATACTCATCGAGTTTTGTTTTAATTTCAGACGGGTGAGGGAGAGAATATCCATTGGAAAAAGCTGAAGATTCATCGGCATGTTCCTCTTCATCGTCATCTGTAATTATATCGTGACAAACCTCAACACATTCGTCACAGATGTATACTGTGTTTAAGCCTACAATCAGCCGTCTTACATCATCTTTACTTTTGTTGCAAAAGGAACACCGTAAATGGTCTTCACGATTACTGGACATAAGATTCTCCAAGAGTTGGCAATTTAGTATAAAAGGGAATAGTTCATGCCAAAGATTAGTTCCAACAGAGATTCGTCGCGGTTTGGGCAGGTAAATTTCCTGCTAAACCTCCAGAACTAATATTGGCTGGCGTCCTCGACCTTCCAATAACTTAGCACTTTGCTTTAACATGGACCAAGAGATTATAGAAAATATATTCAGCAGCCAATACAGAGACAGATCAAAGCAGAAATTTCATTATCACACCGCGCCTCATCCTTATCACACCTCACGCTTCATCCTTCGTCTGCACCTCAGTTATTCGGCGAGAAACAACGTTATCCACGATGCCGTATGTAAGTGCTTGTTGGGCAGCCATAAAAAAATCCCGGTCTGCATCTGCTTTAATTTTATCGTCGGATTGCCCTGTATGCTTCGCCAATATAGCATACAACTCTTCCCGGATGCGTAGGATTTCTTTCGCGTGAATATCAATGTCAGAAGCCTGTCCGCCAACGCCACTTATAATGGGTTGGTGAATTAAAACTGTAGAATGAGGTAGAGCATAACGTTTACCAGCAGCGCCGCCAGCTAGTATAATAGCTCCCATGCTGTAGGCTTGACCGACGCACCATGTCTGAATATCAGGTCTGATATATTGCATGGTGTCATAGATAGCCAATCCTGCTGATACAGAACCTCCTATTGTATTGACATAAAGTACGATGTCCGTGTCCGGATTGTCACTCTCCAAAAAGAGCATCTGGGCAATGATACTGTTTGCAACGGCATCATCAATTGCTGCTCCAACGATAATAATACGATCCTTAAGTAACCGTGAGTAAATATCATAGGATCGTTCACCACGACTGGTTTGTTCCACAACAATAGGAACAAGGTTCATCAGTGCTCCTCATAATTTTGGATGTGACCAAAGCACGCAAATTATGTTACGAAGTGACAATCAAGGACTGCTTCGCGGAAGCCTTCTGAATAAGGAATGCATATATCTTTTCATTCCGTAGCTGCTCTCTGAATTCTTCCAATCGATTGCTCGCCTTTAGCAAACTGGCGTATTTTTGAGGGTCTCGGTTTTGCCGTTCTGCAATAAGCCGAATTTCTATATCTAATTCGTCATCCGTCACACCGATATTTTCTTCTTCAGCAATAGTATCAAAAATCCACGCTTGTTTTATATGCCGAATCGCATCTCCACGAAGCTCTGATGGAAGTTTTTCCATATCCGCTCCCGCCTGTTCTGGCGTTTTACCTTCAGTTCTCAATTGCTCTTGAATATTCTGAGTCATCTGCTGTACGTGCCGGTCGATTAATGACTCAGGAGCATTGATCTCAGCTCTCTCAATTAACTGCTGAAGGACCTCCTCCCGCTGACGTTGGTATATGATAGCTTTCTGTTCTTCTACGAGGTTGTTCCAAATTGCACCATAGAGTTGGTCATAATTTTCATATTCCAAATCTTTGGCGAATTCGTCATCAAGCGCAGGAAGGTGCTTTTCCGTAAGAGCGTGTAATGTCAGATGGAACACCGCTCGTTTGCCAGCGAGTTCTGAATTTGCTGCGGTCTGCTCAAAGTCAATCTCGATTTCCTTGGAACTTCCAACGTGCATGTCGACGAGTGCCTCCTCAATTTCGGGCAAAAGAGTTCCCTGTCCGATTTCAACATCCACATCTTGCTTAGCACCATCTTTAATCGGCTGACCGTCAAAAAAACATTCCCAGTCAACCCTGACAGAATCTCCTCGTTGAGCAGACCGATTTGCTTCAAGCGGTACAAAGGTAGCATGCTGCGCTTGTAATTTGCGGATATACGCTTCAACTTCATCTCGTGGTACATTCGCCGGGGTTTTATCTATAGTCAACTCTTCGTAGTTAGGAAGGGCGAGATCGGGTTGTATGTCAATAGTGACTTCAAAAACAATCGGTTTGCCCTCCTCAATATCTATTTGATCAAGCGGAGGCGAAATTTCGGGGCTGTTAAGGGGAGTGAGCTTCTCAGAGTCTAACGCCCGTTCGTACGCGGGTGGGACAAGATTCTGAAGGGATTCAGATTTAATATATTCAGCAAAACGTGCTGTAAGAATACTAGAAGGAACCCTTCCTCTCCGAAAGCCGGGAACGGAAACTTTCGTTCGTAACGCCCGATAAGTGCGCTCAAGTTCTTCTTTGACCTCTTCAGCGGAAATTTCTATCCGCAGGCGCATTTGATTATTTCCCAGCTTTTCTACTGCAACCTTCAACTAAATCTCCAGCCTATGTCCTAAAGATGTGAGCGATGGGCGAGGAGGGACTCGAACCCTCACGGGAGTAACCCCAATAGATCCTAAGTCTATCTTGTCTGCCAATTTCAACACCCGCCCACACTCGTGGTGCGCCGTGAAGGAATCGAACCTTCAACCGCCTGATTAAGAGTCAGATGCTCTGCCAATTGAGCTAACGGCGCAAAGACAACAATGCGTCCAGAGGGACTCGAACCCCCAACCTATAGATCCGAAGTCTATTGCTCTATCCAAATTGAGCTACGGACGCCACTCACTACACTAAAGATTAGCAGACTACACTCCACTTTCAATCTTCAACAGAAATAATGGGGTGGATGATGGGATTTGAACCCACGACCACTTGATCCACAGTCAAGTGCTCTACCGACTGAGCTACATCCACCATCATCATGGCACGCCCGGCAGGATTCGAACCCGCGACCTACTGATTAGAAGTCAGTTGCTCTATCCAACTGAGCTACGGGCGCAATAACAGTAACATTGGATGGGCAGATTCGAACTTCTAACCTTTCGAATCTTCGGATTTAAACACGCTTGTCAAACGTGCTTACCGTACAGTACCCCATCCCTTAAGCTGTCTATGATCTATGTTTATTGTAGATTCATTAATCGGGGCGAGAGGATTCGAACCTCCGACCTTCTGCTCCCAAAGCAGACGCGCTTGCCGGGCTGCGCTACGCCCCGACTTCAAAAGTAGACTAAATATACCACATTTTATAAGCAGTTGCAAGCCAAAATTCAGCATGGATGTGATGTTCAACCTCTCTGATGCATGCTGCACATACAGCGTCAGAGTTAGGATGAGATTTAGATGGCAGTTCGGGAAAAAGTTTGCTAAAATACACCTAGTGAAGAATTTATTAGGCGGGAATCCAAAACATAGCGCGAAAAAGAGAATTGCTATATCCGAATGAATTCAAGATAAACATCTTGTAGGGGCAGAACGCAACTACGAATGGTCATCTGAATATATTGGGAGTATGTCACTTTTAAACGTAAAATTTCTCAAACAACTTGATTGTCTGCAAATTCGCTCTCACGAGATATTCCGGGGCAAGTCTAAAGGTGAACGACGGAGCCTCAATCGTGGTGTCGGCATTGAGTTTGTCGATTACCGTCCCTATGAACTTGGGGACGATTTGCGCCATGTTGACTGGAATGTCTATGCTCGGTTGAATCTTCCCTTTATCAAGTTGTTCAGCGCTGATGAAGACCTTTCAATCTTTATTTTTATTGATAATAGCAAGTCTATGAGTTTTGGGACTCCCGCAAAACTGGAATGCGCCAAGCGAATTGCAGCCGCCTTGGGTTATATTGGTTTGGCAAATTTTGATCGAGTTTCTATTATCACTCTCTCTGACCAAATGATTCCAATTGTACCACTCACCTACGGGAAAAGCCAATTCCCGAAGGTTTCCAGAGCGATCGAAGCAATAGCCGCAGCGCAAGAAACCCATCTGGGGACATGTTTAACACACTTCTGCGCTAGTAGGAGTCAAACTGGTGTTGCAATTGTCGTCTCAGATTTTTTAGACAGAGATGGTTATGAACTGGGGCTTAAGCAGCTCATAGCTCGAAAATTTGATTTGACCGTCATTCAGTTGCTGAGTGATGAGGAGCTGCATCCAAAACTTTCAGGCGAATTGCGTCTTGAAGATGCAGAAACAGGAAAGAAAAAAGAAATTACAGTTAGCGATCAAACTCTTGCTAACTACAGCGAACGAGTTAACACTTTTTGCGATCGCTTGAAAGGTTTCTGTCTGAATCAGGGTATTACCAATATTCAAATTAATAATCGCGTGCAGATTGAGGAATTAATCTTCCAGAGTCTACGCAAGGTTGGGTTGATTTTGTGAATTGTGTTGTGAACTCAGTACCGATTATGACTATACTTTGGTCAGAATCGTTGAATTCGGAAATTACGTTCTCGAACTATAAAGGATTGCCTCGTCAATTCGCTGATATTCAAAGAGTTCGCTAGAATCGAACAGGACTTCCAACTCCCGTTGAGCATTCTTCGGGGAATCAGAAGCGTGTACGACATTATGGGTGACGTCAATTGAGAAATCGCCTCGGATGCTGCCCGGCTCGGATTCGGTAGGGTTTGTTGCACCGTTGACCAAACGGACGAGCTCAATTGCGTTTCTGCCCTGGAGAGCGATAGCAACAATCGGTGTTGATGTTATAAATTGGATTAGATAGTTATAAAAAGTCTTCCCCTGATGTGGGAAATAGAGTTCTTCTGCTTTTTTACAGGGAAGTTGAAGTAATTTCAGGCCGACGAGTTTAAGACCTTTACGTTCAAATCTGCTAATGATTTCGCCGATTAACCCTCGCTGAACGCCGTCGGGTTTAATCAGAACCAAGGTTTTTTCTTGCTCCATTTGACCTTCTATCTGCGTAATGCATGTTCGTATTATCTTCCCAGACCGCTCTTTATTCGATCTAGGCCACGATGGATATCTTCAAGCGATGCGGCGAAAGAAAAGCGTAGGTGTCTGTCCGCACCAAATCCGTCTCCCGGCACGACACCAACCTTCGCATCCTCAAGCAGATATGCTGCCATGTCCATAGATCCGTGGATTGTTTTTCCGTGAATAGTGCGTCCGTAATACGCGGAGAAATCCGGGAAGATATAAAACGCCCCTTCCGGTTTGACATACGTTATCCTTTCAATTTCATTGAAGCGTTGACAAATCACATTCCGTCGTTCCTCAAAAGCCTGCCGCATTTCTTCAACCGCCTTTTGCGAACCAGTAATTGCAGCGTGGGCGGCTTTCTGCGCAATTGAGGTGGGATTGGAGGTGCTATGAGACTGGATGCGTGACATTGCGCTAATGGCTTTTTCCGGTCCGGCTGTATACCCAATCCGCCACCCTGTCATCGAGTACGCTTTGGACACTCCGTTGACAACAAAGGTAATTTCCTGAATATCCTTGCTAAATGACGCGATACTTTGATGTTTCAAACCGTCGTAAAGTAGCGATTCGTAGATTTCGTCAGAGATAACGTAACTCCGGTGTTTAACGGCAATCTCAGCAATCTGTCTGAGCGTTTCTGTATCGTAGATGGTACCCGTAGGGTTGCTGGGACTGTTGATAATTATCGCCTTTGTTTTATTCGTGATGGTTTTTTCAATCTGTTCCGGGGACATACAGAAGTTTTGCGCGGCGGAGGTCTCAATAACAACAGGAGTCCCATCGGCGAGTTTCACGATTTCAGGATAGCTGACCCAGTATGGTGCGGCGAAAATGACTTCATCCCCAGGGTTGCAAATTGCTTGTAGAATATTATAGATTGAATGCTTCGCGCCGCAGGAAACGATAATCTGCGACGGTTTATACGTTAAGCCGTTGTCCCTTTTGAATTTCTCAACGATTGCGGCTCTCAGTTCTGGGATGCCTGCTGCGGAGGTGTATTTGGTGAAACCTTCGTGAATTGCAGCGATTGCTGCTTCTTTAATATAGTCAGGTGTGTCGAAGTCGGGTTCTCCGGCTCCAAATTTGACTACATCAATCCCTTCAGCCAACATCGCGTTGATGTTTGCAGTAATTGCCAATGTTGATGATGGTGCGACTTTTTCGCCCCGTTGAGCGAATGATAGCATTAACGTTATCCTCCTGAAATTTTGATAACTGGTGCTTGGTGGTGCGATTTCTGCCTCACGGCTCCGAATCGGTGTGTATAAGTCTAGCTCACTCGACCGCTCCGCCATTCACCATACCGTTTACAACTTCTTTTCGAATTCTCTCAGCAATTCCTTCTGTTCTCCCGTCAAAGATTGGGGAATTTCAACCTTAATCTTAACCCGGAGATCGCCTGTGCGTCCTGATGAATCGGTGATGCCTCGTCCACGCAATCTCAACTGTTGGTCGGGCTGTGTACCAGGGGGGATTTTCAATTCCACCTGTCCTCTCAGCATTGGAACGCGGATTTTTCCTCCTAAAGCAGCTAGGGTGAAAGGAACCGTTATCTGAGTGACAAGATTTAGTTCTTCTCGCTTGAAATTGGGATTAGGCTGGACCGATATTGTTAAATGCAGAGGACTACGCTTCCCACCGCTCACGGATTTCCCTTGAGCAGTAAGGCGAAGCGTTTGCCCATCTTTAATTCCCGATGGGATCTTAACTGTGATAGTGCGATTATCGACTCGAATCTGCTTCTCCGAGCCAAATACGGACTCCTCGAAAGTAATTGTCAGATTTGCTTGAGAGTCACCACTGGGACGCGTATGGAAGGGCGATCCGTGTCGAGTAAACATATCCCCGAAGACATCGCCAAAATTGCCAAAAATCTCTTGACTGAAGATATCTCCAAATTGAGAAAAAATCTCGTCGGAATTTGTGAACCCTTGAAATCCTGAGTCATGCACGCCTGCATGGCCATGTAAATCATAGATTTTCCGTTTTTCTGAATCTGAAAGAACTTGATACGCATTGGACGCTTTCTTGAATTTGTCTTCAGCCTTATTGTTCCCCGGATTTTTGTCCGGATGATATTTCACTGCCAACTTACGATATGCGCGTTTAATCTCTTCAGGCGAAGCATTCTTACTGACACCAAGCACTTCATAATAATCCTTTTCTGGCATCTAGCTTCCTCCTTTTCAAAAGGGAATTATATAGGATAGTGCCATTGTGTGGCAATTAAGATTGGTTCCTGTTTTGTTTCTTACGCGGTTTTAATACTGCCTTGGCTACATTTTCGGGCGTGTCCGGTATCCTCTTGAAATGCCTTTTCTTCGATTTTCCTGCCGTAGGTGAATGACCAACCTTTTTGCTTTTCACTAAAGTACATGCACGAAGATTAGCAGAAGAATCTTCTAATCGCCTTCGTGAAGCGGACGAATTGCAAACAGTTTCTCATAAATCTCCGCCTTAGATTTGAGCATGTTTAATATCTCATCGAGGGTTTCAATCCATTCAATGAGTTCGCTATCCTTACCACGAGCAGACAAATCACTTTCGATTTTGTCTAGGGTATCCTTGATGTGCATGTTGCTCATTGAAATATCGCCAGTTATGTCTGAACGGCTATAATAAACTTCTCTCATATAAAAACCTCCTTAGGTTTAACGGTTTGCCTGACCGTCTAAATGTTTATTTATTTTATCGAGAATGTTTATCAATTCGTCTGTACCCTGGATTGTACTTTGCTCCAATCGCCACACTTCAAGTGCCATCGTATCAAACTTGGCGATGACTTCTTCACAGTAGGAGTGTAATCCACCATCTGATCCGCCAGAATGCAATAAATGGTTCCATACAACACATGGTCGTAAAACATTTGAGCGATACGCCGGATTTTTGAGATTGGATGGCGGAATAAAGCCCTGAATTATCGTTGACAATATATGTAGCCCAGATTCTCGTTGCATATGTACAACTTCAATTCTAAACGCCAAAGCATCTGAATCTAAATCGTTGACTATTTTAACATCGTCCAATTTTCGGAGTGAACGAAGCAAATAGCTTTCGATTATAGCTTGATGGTTTTCTGATGTAACGTCAACTATAACTTTGGCAAGCAATGGTGCCCTGTTGGCGGGCGCAACATGATTAGCGAAGATTAGTACCAGTCCAACAATGAGCAGATATGTAACAATGAATCGTGTTGAAATTAACGTAGATATGGCAACTAATCCTCCTGTTTTCATTTCAAAATGGGTTGGATGAATTCGTGAAATTAGACCTTATGCTGCCTATCAGAGATAATGTGGTCAAATTTTCCTATACTACTCCTCTATTTCGCAAGGGTCGATAGATTCTGTGCTTTTCGATTGACATCTCAGCGGAAAAGGAATATGTTATTTTATAGTGTGTCTTCACGCTAGGCGTTCAGGAACGGCAGACGTGAAGAGAACACGCAAGACTTCGATTAGTTCTCATCAATAATACTTGTGTTGTAACTATGCCTTAGGCCTAGACACGGCTGCGGTCGAGGATCTCTGCGATTTGGATGGCATTTAATGCCGCCCCTTTGCGGAGATTGTCAGCGACAACCCACAGATTGAGTCCGTTTTCGACTGAGTTATCCTCACGGATTCGCCCAACGTAAACTGCATCTTCACCAGCAGCATTGACGGGAAGTGGATATTTTCGATTTTGCGGTTCATCAACAAGAGCTACGCCAGGGGCTCCAGAAAGAATTTCTCTAGCTTCGTCCGCTGTGAGTTTACGAAGGGTTTCGACGTTAATAGACTCGGCGTGGGCGAAAAATACGGGTACCCGAACTGTTGTCGCCGACATCCCGATTGAATCGTCCACAAGGATTTTCCGGGTTTCATTGACCATCTTTACCTCTTCTTCACTGTCACCGCTATCGGAGAAGGGCCAATCGAACCCGACATTAAACGCCATCTGGTGTGGGAATAGTTCCTGTTTAATGGGACGCCCTTCTAGCGCCGCTACTGTTTGGTCAATGAGCTCAACGATGGCAGCGCCGCTCTTACCAGAAACGCTTTGATATGTGGAGACAACGATACGCTTAATCCCAGCAGCCTCGTAGATTGGTTTGAGTGCGACAACCAACTGAATGGTTGAGCAGTTTGGGTTGGCGATAAGTCCCTTATGTTTGATAGCCGCGTGCATGTTTACCTCAGGAACAATAAGCGGGGTATCAGGGTCCATTCGAAACGCGCTCGTATTGTCGATAACGAGGCACCCTTTTTCTACCGCAGTGGGTATAAATTCACGGCTGACAGATGCTCCTGCAGAAGCGAACACCAGATCTATGCCGTCAAATGAATCATGCGTCAACTCTTCGACCATGATCGATTCATCTTTGAATGTTAGAATTTCGCCTGCTGAACGATGAGAAGAAAGTGGCTTAAGAGAGGCAACGGGAAACGCCCGCTCTTCGAGAATGCTTATTAAGGTATTGCCCACGGCGCCTGTCGCTCCGACAATAGCAACACGGTAACTTGTGGTCATATGAAGATTAACCTCTTGAAAAATATTTACGAAAATTGTCAATCCATGGGCATATTCTACCACACGTAGAGCGGAATACGCAAGCTGAGCCAGATTTTTTCGGGATAACCCCGAACCCATTGGGTGATAAACAATGGAGCAGCAAATGGAAAGCGAAAAGAAAATGTTCGATGATGGAAAGGGAACAATCCTGTTGTCTCTTGGACCACCTGGCCTAATGATACGAAAAAATAACCGGACTCAGATTATATCACCTACCTCGGGTTTTAATTCCAGCTTGACCTTCTAGTCCCGAAGGACATTGAGGTAGCGTAAAGGAGTATCTAAATGAAGCGAATGATTTTCGATGATTTATACTGTTGGTCAATTTTTAACGAGATGCGTCAGGTCGACTTTAATGGACACCTGTGGGTGCGTCCCGAAGGAAATGTACTTATCGATCCTGTGCCGATTATTGATTCAGACCTTGAACAATTGAATCGACTCGGCGGCGCAGCATGGGTCATCATTACGAATCGAGATCACGAGCGGGAGGCAGAGGTTTTCAGGGAACGCACAGGTGCGAAAATTGTCGTGCATCAAGCTGATGCCAATGCATTAGCCGTTAAAGTGGACAGATTAATCGTTGATGGGGAGGAGATTGTTCATGGGTTGCGAGCAATCCATTTGCCGTTCGGGAAAAGCCCCGGCGAGATTGCGCTTTACTTTCCTGAAAAGCGAGCCATCTTATCTGGAGATATCATCGTTGGTGAACCGATTGGACACCTGTCACTGTTGACAGACGAGAAATTGGAGAATCCTACAAAGGCAGCGCTGGCGCTCCGGAAAATCCTTGCTTTATCGTTCGATGCGCTTCTTGTTGGCGATGGACACCCAGTCCTTCAAGATGCGCGTCAACGGCTGGTAGAATGCCTCCAACGTCGAACGGATATTTACATCAACCGAGTGAATATTGATGAGATTGAATGGGTGAAGCGGAATGCCCCAACCCCCTACGATTTTGAGGAAAAGGATATCGATCCGCTAATTGGCGGGAAGCATCTAGGGTATCGGTTAATCCGTTTGCAACCGAACAAGGCGAGTTTCCCGATGCACCTGCATAATTTTGGGGAGGAGATGTTTCATGTGATTGAAGGTTCTTGCATCCTCAAAACCCCGCGAGGCGACCTTACGGTAACGGTGGGGGATTTCATTGCCTTCCCGCCCGGCGCGCCGGGGGCCCACAAATTCATAAATTCGGGAGACGCACCATGTACGTTACTTGCGGTAGGCATGTCAATCGCTCATGATGTCAGTGAATATCCAGACTCCAACAAAGTCTTCCCCTATGTGACACAATGTATTTTCCGTAAGGATGAGAGTGTGGGCTACTGGGATGGCGAAGTGTAGTTTTCAAGACTATACCGGAACGGTCACGAAGCTCCACACATCTTGAATTTACCGCCAAACTCGAAGCAATATGCGCTACAGAGCTCGTTGCAGAAAAGCTGCTTGTTCCGCTAGTAGTGCAGTTGCTTTCGCGCAGTTGGCTTCCTTTACAAGTATAGCAATCGCACCTTCGCGCTAGTAGAAACCCTCCGGGGCTGATTAGGAAAGACAAAGCTTAAAACAGCATTCGGTATTATTGGATGATATGCACACGGTTTTTCCCGCGGGGCGTTTCGTCCGACATCACGATTGGTGTTTCAATGAGGGCAATGAACTGCCCGTCATTGCTAATGTCAAAAGTGTCGTATGGAAGTTGTCCTTCCACACGGTAAGTATAGAGGTATTTGGCTAGTCCTCCGCCCGTGGCAGCGAGGTCAAAGACAGAAATCCCATGGAGTTGTCCTTCGGTGTTTCGACTATGTTTGGAGATGCTGATGGCAGCGTAGCGGCCCCTAGCGTCAACACGTAAGCCCTGCGGCATGTTTTCCAAAGCCCATTGCCAGGCTTTCTCCCCTGTCCATTTGTAAGCGAACAACGTCAGTCCATTTGGGTGTGCGGCAGGCGGTTGCTGTGCTCCTTTCTGTAAGTGATACGGGATGAAAGTGTCACCTGTCACGAAGAGTGCGAACGCATTAGTTGCTGCAATTGTACCTGCGGTCGCCGTGATTGGAATACCGCTGACTTCAAGTGGTGTCGTAAGCCCGGCTTGCCATAGTGGTTCAACTTTCCCATGATCTGAATTCATGGCATCGAAGATAAACGCTCTTCCGTCTTCCGTCGTAACGTTGATAAATCTTCCGTCCGGCGAAACGCCGACGCCTCGCCAAAACTTCACTGCTTCAAAGTAAGGCTTGAACGGCTCAAAGGAGTATTCCCACCGACTTGCGCCCATTTCACCATCAATTACGCATAGTGTTCCAGGTCTAAATTGTGGGGACGGACTGCTTCCGCTCGTATCGTAGACAAGTGCGATGCTCTGTCCATCGCGGGTATAATCAAACCATCTGATAATCATCGGCAGCGGCTGATCGCTCGGCCATTTCCATTTCAGTTGACCCGTTTCTCCAACGAATCGGTACAGTTGGGATTTTTTCAAAACCACTCCATCTTGGGTCCATGAGTGAACGCCGGCGACGAGCAAATCGCCATTTCCTGTGACCACGATACGATAAGGTCCCGGATACTGTACCCATGCATACACATCGTTCGGATGGAATGGCGTTGAAGTATTGATGTCATCCGCCATGCGATATTTCCACAGCAGGGTAGGCTTTGTGCCGGACAGTTCAAAACCATAGATGAAGCCATCGGTAGATTGCTCGCCGATGTAGAGTTGCCTGCCATCAGGACTAAACGTTGCATGCTTAGCGTAGCTTTCTGAGATTCGTATTTTCCAGATTTTCTCTCCAGTGACCGGATTGATAATCGCTAGGTGGCCAGCATCCGTGGCAACTGCTAGTTTTTCGCCATCTGGAGAAAAAGCAACCGTCGTCGACTTCGCTGGCCTCTGCAAATTCTGGAACAGTGATAACAGATCGTCCAATTCTATCGTGCGAATACGATAAGCGCTCGGCTTGAGAGGGGCGGTCACGCTTACTTCAAATCGATTGTCATTCCCCCATTGGGCTTTAATGCGGTAAGTCTTATGTGGTTCCCACGCAAGTTGAATTAGAAAGCGCTTGTCATCAATTACCCTCACACCTTGCATAAGAGAATGTCTGTTATCAATACGCTCAACCACCGACTGTATTTCCACTGTAAGAGCGGACAACTCCTCTATTGAAAAGCTGTCTTCTAATTCAACAGCGATACCAAACCGTGTAAAAACTACGTTGCCCTCAAGCGTTTTCGCACTTTGCACAGCATCTATTAAGGTGAGAAGGCAAATCAGCGAGGCAAAACATATACGACGTCGTTGCTGTTGAGTGTTCATTAAACACCTCCGTGGAGATGTGATGTGTAATATGGTCGTTAAGTGTTAGAGGGTTAGCCTAGATTCTAATGTTTAATTCGATTATCGATCGTCACTTGTTAAACCGCAGCCCGCTGTAATCCCCAGCTCAACTGCCTTCCCAAAAGCACTCCGATAAATGTATAAGAAAAGCCACTCACGACAATCATTGTCAAGATGTACCAATTCGCGTAGAAGAGGCGATGAAGCGTGATGCTCAGTTGGAAATCGGTGTACACACCGAGGGCATCACAAATGCCGAATACAAGTGCCAAGATGAGGAGATTCCTGCCTCTCTGTGAGACTAAAAAGCCGAGTTCGAGCAGTAGCACAATCATGCCCGTGTAGAGCAGTGTAATCGGGGTGAATAATCCAAGCGTGACGCCGCCCAACAACAATCGAACCGCCGAGACTAAGGTAATCACTCCAGATTTGGGGATGAGCATCAGCAACGATGTGAGCAAGGTGTAATACAGTATTTCGTTAATTAGCCCGTTAATGAGGAATGAAATTGGTCCAAACAGAGCAGCGGTCAAATTGGAGAGTAGCGTCACTGGCACACTAACAGCGATGAAAATCGTTGTTCCAAACAGGGTAATCAGGATGAGCTGTCTGGTGGAGAAGCAGTTGAAGAGCCGCCCGTGAAAGCGTAGTAGGATAAACAGTCCCAGGCCAGTTGCGCCAATCGCAAAGCCGGTAACAAACAGAGCGTGTAGATTGGGAGTCACTATGACCAGTGGCCGTGAAGCGCGCAGAATTGTTGTGTCGCTTCCCCAGATTTTGATTTCGATGACGCGGTCGTAGCGTCCTGTTCCAATAAAATCAGCACTTTTAGCTTGGGCAGATTCGGGGTTGAAGTAGATTGGGAGTGGAACAGCGGTTGTACTGCTTCCTGCCAAGCTAGCAAACGCTACACTGCGATTCGTACCGGCGTTGATAGCCTCGGGCGGTGCGAGGAAGGCAACTGGTTCTCCTCGTTTTGAGTCGAGATTCATTGCCCCAACGATGACGTGAATGACGCCCTGACTGCTGTTGTGGAGGGACACAGTTTGGTACGCAATCGGCTGAAAATAGTCCACAGGATGAGCCTTTGCCCCCAACCATCTTCCTACCCTTCCCAACAGCGGACGTGGGTAGTAGATTGTATCTGGACGACGACGGGAATCGACAACCCCTGTTGCGTCAGTGGGCATTGAAATTGCTTCAATTGAAAGTTGTGCAGCAATCTCGTCAACTGTTGCTGATCGTAGTGGTAGAGCCGCAGACCGGTTCCATTGCGTTCCAGATTCATCCTCAAAGAAAACCGTCCCGGCAATCTGCGCTGAATTGGGCAATTTTTCATTCGGAACTTTTAACACGAATTGACTGTGCCAAACCTCCGCTTCAACTGTAAATTCCCCTGACGCAACAAATATTGAGGTCTCTTCACTTGCCATTTTCGCTTCTCGTCCCAACCTATGGATCGGGAGATTGGAGAAGATGCCGAGGCGGGGTTCGCTATGCCAAATTGATGAGGTTTGTAACACCTGGATTACTGAGGGGATGTAGAGCACAACGTGAAACGCGACGGGCGCTTCCAACCCGTTTCGCACTAAAACCGTCGCAGTCATTTCGCTGCTACCCAAAACTAACGATTTGGTGTTCAGTTGCTTCGCTTCTGTAGTGGCATTTTGAGAGGGATTCGGATTGACTGTCCCATAAGGAATCGCAATCTCAATCGAACCGCGCGGATTAATTGGAGGCGCTTGGTCGGTTTTGGCTGTCGATTCTCCCTTAACGTGCGTAATTTCAATTCGATATCTTTCCCCTGCATACCAACGGAAATAGAGTGACTCTGTGTTGCGCGGATACCCACCGAGATCGAGTTGAGCAATAAGTTCTCCTCCGGCCCCAAAAACTCGGATGTGCTTGACCGGCTCTTGGTGGTTGGTATCAAAGTGAATTCTTGCGCCCATTGGAAAATAGACGACCCTCCATGAGGGTGGAGATTGCTCGGTTTGCTCTGAACAACCGAAAAAGGAACCAGATAAAGGGATTAAAAGTGCTAGAAAATGTAAAATAAACTTGTTTCCGTGTTTCACCTTAGAATCACCATCTTTAAACAAAAAACCCCAGTCTTCATTTAGAAAACTGGGGTACAGTTCGTTATTCCTACGCTGCCGCTTCGGCAAAGGGAACACAATTTCTGGTTCACAGCCTTCCCGCGAAAACCTTGTGTGAAACGCAATTCAGGTAGGTCTCCTGACTAGCGACACCTCGTGTCCGCCTTCCCATCTCAACGCACCGGGACAGTGGCATTGTAGACACGATTATTCGTCGTTCACAGTGGCGGGGCCGTGGCGGATTTTCACCGCGCTTCCCTATTTTCCACAATCGAAAACGATTGCTGGCACCTGAATCGAAAAAAAAACAGTTTTAGGTTGTTTCTTCTACGCTACTCAAATTGTAACAGATTACCGCAAGGTTTTCAAGCAGAAAAGGAACTGAGTAACTGTGAACTGCTTGACACGTGATGTTTAAGAGTTTCCGATTGCTTGAACTTGTCCCTATACTTATCCCTATATAAGAAATTCTTTGACGACTGAAATTATGACGCCAATTATTACACACGAAGAAGCGAACGTTTTATGCCGTGACATAGTAGCGCCCTTTTTAGTTTCTAACCTATATCCGAAATGCAACCATAACTCGCTTTGAATTGTGTGATTTGCTCGTCGGTTGCTCTCACAACTGTATCGGCATCTTGTATCCAATGATTATTGGCAGGGTCGATAGGGATATAATCCAAGTCTACGTCAATAATCCCCATTCAGCAAATTTCCCCACATACCCTTTTTACCTCCCAATTTTAATTTCCCCCCACGTGCTTGCGAGTTTGTGAATGGGTGCGACAGCGAGTGCTGTTGCTAGCCCGCGTGTCATGATGGCTTGGATTTCTGCTTGGCTGAGCCGGCGCTGGAATACCCCAAACTCATCAATGCGGCCTCGAATTCCTTTGCCTATTCTCAAACCGCCGCTCCTAGGCGCATAAGCGCGTGAGTCATTCGTCGAGGCAAATAGCTCGCCATCCAGATAGATAGCCACTAGGTTGTCACGTACGCTCTGCACAAACGCCCAGTGTCGCCATACATTGATGACTGGTGTGTTAATGTCCGCTTGTGCGGTTATGTATGGTGTGCCGAACCGCCATTGCACCGTATTATCCTTCCAAGCCATTAACACAGCAATATCTGACTTCCGATGTCCCCATGGCACACTAAACCTAAGTAATTTGCCAGAATTACGCAGATCGTAGAGCTTTACCCAAACCGTAAATGTTACTTCCTCTTGTGGAGATATTCGAGCAAAATGTGGAATTGCGACACTATGTATGCCCAATAACTCCAAGCCACAGCCAAATTTGCCTTTTTCCCATTTTGGCGGTTGGTCGAAAGGCCCTTCCAGCCACGCTTTCCGAACATTCCCAGTGCTTTCATATGTGGCTCTCCCCTTACCTTCTTCGAACAGCCATATCCCGACAATCGAATCTGAATCGATGGTTGCATGTGCGGTGATTGTGATGATAAAGCATACACAGCAGCTAATTATCATAAAGACTTGCATTGGTAATCTCCAGGTCTACGCCGTGTTTTTTCTCTATTGACGTGCCCCAAAAAACTGGACCTGGAGCTAAGAAGGATTTTATAATAGCTAAACGTCCAGAAAGGGGCTATCATGATAGCTGAAGTAGAAGTATTGATAGTTGGATATAACAGCGAGCATGTAATTGGAGACAATGGGTACGATTCGGACGATTTTATCGCGGTTATTGAGACGAACGGAGCGACAGCGGTAATACCTCCTCGGCGTAATCGTGGCGTTCAAAGAGCATACGACCCACATTTATACAAAGAGAGACATCTGGGTGGATGTTTCATCAACAAGATAAAATGGTATCGTCGTATCTTCTCTCGTTTCGAAAAGCTGGCTGCCCGTTATTTTGGATTTCTAAGTTTCGTCTCGGCTTTTATCTGGCTCAGTTGAAATGTCACCAGAACCTAGTCACGATTACTCAGTTTGTGGACAACCCTGTTCATTTATTGGACAGTTTGTCAAGGAATTTTACGCATACCGTCTTAATCTAAAGCATTTCACACTGGCATCATACTTGCTATATCCTCTTTAGATATAAATTTGTAACGCTCCAGTTCAGCGACGCGCGCGTTGGAGGCGTTCTTGTGGTTGTGTTCAGCGACAAAGAGATTCGCAGCGTTGTCCATGAAGTGTTGGCGCCATTTGGACAGTAAGGTATCGCTGATTTGATATTGGTTACAAATTTCAACTGGGCGTTTCCGCCCACTGATTATGTCTAGCACACATTCGAGCTTAAATTCGGGTGTAAATTGATGTCTTGCTTTTTAAATGATAGCCCCTTTCTGGACGTTTAGCTATTATAAAATCCTTCTTAGCTCTCTGTCCAGTTCCTTGGGGTCACGTCATTCCGTTCCCCGTCACTTCCTTATGGCGGGTGGTGGGTCTAGTGCGATATTGGCTATGGAGTTGTGTTCTTATCCGGAGCGCACTCCATAGCCAATGCCCACTGCCCGCCTCACCTAAAGCAATCCCGTAGAAAGACTTCAAACATGTTCTTAGTTTTGCGATGGTAGTACTTCCAACACGCCGGGATGGCATACAGGGGAGATTAAGGAAATAATCGCGAAGTTATGGTTAACCCAACTAAAATCAAAAGGAGATGTTTGAATGTTAAACATGATGCGTGTTATAATGTTGTTTGTTTCGTTTTTGATGATTGCTAGTTGTGAACATGCCAGCAAAAATATCATCACTTGTGAATCCGATTTCCCCGAGGTCGAAGTTACGGATGCCGATCGCATATTCGTTGCCGGCCAATTAGCTAACCCGAACAAACTACTGCTGAGAGCCCAGAGAACCAGATTGGGGGAACAATATGACGGCGCCCGCCAAGTTATTCTGTATTACTGGAAACACTTTGTCTTTTCCAGCCAACCACCGCGCGGCATAATAGATAGGCGCCACTATATTCACGCACGTTTTGGAAATGATGAGGAGGACGAGGCGTATATCGCCGCCGTTATAGCTGACTACGAAGACCCCAGTGACGATTACATTATCGAACTTGACAAGGATTATAACCCTGTTACCACTAATGAATGGGTTCAATTTGTTGATGAAGCGCCACGGGCAACCGATGCGGAAATACATCGCTTCGAAGTGCTTTACGGTTGCCTAGGCAGTGATATTTTTATACGCGATAAGGGCGGAGTTGACCAAGTCGTTGTCAAACAACAGGGGCGGCGGACGCCGCCCCCATTATTATAGCAGACAACTATTATGTCGTTGGCATACAGTTGTTGGGGTTGTTGTCACGCACCCAATCATGAGGCGGTGTGGAGCTGCGCGTGTCAACGAAACACGTAAACTTTTTTTTGCTTGCATCCCAATCAATTTGATGTATACGCCCAACCGGTGTCGCACCACTAGTCAAGTTGCCGTCTACATAGGCAAAACAAGTCGCATCGTGTGTGGCTGTTAGCACAACAGTCTTTGGCGTGTCAGAGTCGTCGTAACCTGTAGAGGTATTATACCCTTCCGACAGTGCCGGGTCATCTGGATTGGTATGTGGGATGGCTTTTCGTCTGCCAGCCCTAAAATCCTGAAGCGGGTCTTTTTGTTTGCCATCAAGAACATAGTCAACATGCCCATCTTCAACTAGCCCGACCGTATTATAGCCGGCTTTCAAAACAATCTCATCGGGGTTGCCGTCGTCATCGTTGATGAGATCGCAATCCACATACGCGTTGTAACTCACGACTGATATTACAACATTTTCCGCAATTTCCAAAGCTATACTTCCTAACATTACACTTCTCCTTATAAAACGCAATTAGCAGTTTCAAGCTTGTGCCTATAACTATTTTCGGGTAAGTAGTTTTGACTTCCTTCAACTATAAATACGTTGGAAGAAATCAGAACATTCAAGTTAACAGCGACTAGGTTATATATGCGAAGGATTAATTTCCATTCGTCAATTCATCTCATCACCCCCTTTCTTTTAATGCCTGCGTTAGATCTTGTCCAGCTTGTTGCAATGACATAAATGGCTTTTCAATAGCCTGTATTATCGCTGGTGAAATATCGTGTGATGCCGTTTGGTCATCGTTGTAATCATTTAGGTCGACATCATCGTCGTGCATCGCTGACGGCGTAGCCGCCTCAACTTCAAAGTATTCCTCGAGTTGAGCAAGCACATAGTTCGCACGGCGTTTCCAACCAGCATGCCATTTTTTGAATTTATCCGGATTGAGGTCTACAAGACGCTGATAATGCGCTAGTTTCTCCTCATGGAAACGAGTAATCAACGCATTGTCGACATCCGGGTCGGATTGCAACGCGGTTTCGACGGTTTGTTTCCAGGTGGCGACCGCACCACTAGTGCCGCGCCCCCACGCACCATCGTCATCAGCGCCCGCCATCCGCTGGATAATCTTGACGGCAGCCTTGCCGGCATTTACAACGAAATCGCTATAGATATATTGAAGAAATTCGGGCAGTTCCCATGTATGATACCGTTCAAGATAATCGACATAAAACGCCCCAACGATGTCTTGTCGTTTTACGAGACCTTCGACAGACTCAGGCGCTTCCGGGAATCGGTCGAGGTTTTTGGGGCGCCAGATATCCCAGCTCTGTTTCGTGATACCGTCACATGATATGCCGCCGACGTTCGCAGGTTCCCTGGGGTTAATGCCCTTCTCGCTACCGATGATTAGCTGAATGATTTTTGTTCTGTCCATCTATGTTTAACCTCATTCTGCGTCGTTCGTTTATCGTTTCGCAGTTATTCGTTTTTGGGCTTGCAGCAATAAGGCGCAAACATTCATAATACTCACATTTGTTAAATTTCTCTTGACACTTTCGTCGCTACCGCCAGTCAATAGCATATGCATTTACGCCCAGTTTAATCGGTTCCAACGATGGTTCGGCTTTTGGCAGCGCGGTGAAAATCCCCCAATGCGAGCCTAGATGTTGCCAGACAGCAATGCGCTTGCCATCTGGAGACCATACCGGATACTTAAAATGGCCGCCTTTACGTATCAACCGTTGGGTATAAAGATTGCGGTTAACAACGTAAACGGTCCAAGCATTTCCGAAACGACGCATGTAGAGGATACTTCCGCCATCCGGCGACCAGTCTGGTGATTCTTCATCGCCGGGCGCATCCGTCCATTGCTTAAGCCCTGACCCGTCAATATTTATGGTGTAAATATTTCTGCCGGTATCTTCACCCGATGGGTCTCTCGAAAACGCGATGGCAAGTCCATCAGGCGACCAACAAGGTTGGTATCCGTTCGCAACGACTTGAGTAAGGTTTGTGCCATCAATATCTATTACGTTGATGCTTCCGTCTGAAAACGCGATACGCGTGCCATCAGGCGAAAATGCCGGCTCAAACCCGCCAACTTCAGGGCCCGTCAACTGAGACGTTACCCTGCCGCCTGCACGTGTAATATGAAGCGTAGAAATTCCAGTGTTCAGATACTCATCTACGTACACAAGAAACCGCCGGTCAGGCGAGAGATGTGGATCGCTTCCTCGAATGACAAAGGCGTCATCAGTCCCGTCTGGCTTAATGATATAAATAGCGCCGTCATCTTCATATGCGATGATGCCGTTATCTTCTGATGTTGACAGTTCGTCATTGTCGCCACAACCGAGACATACTAAACAGCCAATGAGTATTACGAAAATTCGTCTGAACATAAGGAAATCTCTCATTACGACTCTGGCGGGACACAATCCATTTCTATCCACTCATCTACAGTTAGGATCAGGATTACGACGAAACTGTGTACACTCAAACGCATCGATATGGGAATTCCAGTCAAGATCGTACTTTCTGCCTTCTCGTTCGCCATTAGCTTTGAACCCATCAACATAGGCAAATGCGTTTGCCACTTACTTTTCAAACAGGCTTTCAGTTATTCAGAAGGTAATGGAGGTATAAAGCGTAAATATCCTCACATTCCAGTGTTTCTTTCTTGTGTTCAAATGTAGACGCGTAGCCAAACATCGTATATTCAGTATACTGCGAGCAATTAGTTGAATTCTCCTCCCTCTCTGGGTCGTAATACACATCGCGTAGCCCAGCAAAATGCCCGAACTCATGAGCCGCGACATTTGCAATACAATGCTCTCCAGTGCCTACATTGCCATGCTGATCGAATGGTTGATAATAATTGAACAGAATATCAATTTCTTTGATACGCATACCCTGATTGGGCCATATTGTAATGTCTGCGTATGCTAAATCATCATCTTCGCCATCTGGAAAGCCTTTCCAACTAACGACATTTTGATTATCAACTGTACCAGCTTTTGCAGTTGTAGTGCCATTGCATACAGCACTAAATTCAATGTCGTTGTCATCATACTCTAACCCCGACCACGTGCTTCCCGCACCAATCACATCTGGACTTAATGACGGTTTATTGTTTGGATTATATGTCGTATTGACAAGGTAATTAACGACATTGCCGTTTGGTTCATCCCAATAAATAAATCCAGTAACTTGACTTACATCTTCGCAGTCCTCTGTATTGTGGCAATTGGAATATGCGATGATGGGCATACAAGCGATTGCAAGTGCAACTAGAAATCGAAACAACATTGTTTATTCCTCCTCTGCATCATCAATGCTTTGTTGTGCACTGGCTTTCAGTGTCGTCGCTAACGAACTGGAGAATGTAACCGTTTGCGCGTCACTCTTAGCCAATGTTTTAATCTGATTCTCTAATTGGAGTGTAGCATCTTTATCCACAAGAAATGCCTTTGCCATTACGGTAGCCAGTTCTATAGGCAACGCAATGCTCCTAAGTGAGTCATCGTTCTTTTTATACAAAAATCGTACCTTAGAATCGTTAATCGCTCGTTTGCCATAATCCTTGCGGTACACATGCAACCGTCCGTATGGATAGTTATCATAGTATCCGTTGCCAGAATTTTTTGACAGAAACAGCATAAACTGTTCGCCTTGTTTGAACTCAACATTTTCTGAAAGGATTCTCATCATAACTTCGCCTTCGTCTGTGTTATATGCTGTCCCGCCTAGAATCCAAAAGCGAACATGATTATCTCCTCGATTCGGTTCGCCCTTAATTTTTGTCGTGATTCTGACTAACACTTCAGTCATTATAGTCTTGTATCCATCATTATGGGGGTCGTCACAGTAGATTCCAGTAGCCATGGCTAATGTGCCAATGAATACGGCATCGCTATCATCAACCATTTTGAGTAGCGTATACTTGTCAGATACTTGATAAGCCTTCGACGAGTATGCCATCGACGGCGCCAACATTAAAACCAGAAACAACGCAAATGCCCTGTTCATAATGTACTGCCTCCTTTTCAATTCGACTGTAATTGTATCACTATCTTGGATTAGAGAATGGTCTAATTTTGCGATGGAACTACATACGGCAGCCGCCAAGGCAACGAATCCAAATAACACGGTGGAATCTCTGTCTCGCCCGTTAGTAAATTCCTAAATCTTCATCCAATCACCCCTCTTTCTTTTAATGCCTGCGTTAGGTCTTGTACAGCTTGTTGCAATGATTCAAATGAATGTTGCAATGACGTAAATGGCTTTTCTATAGCCTGTATTATTTCTGGTGATATATCGTTTGATGCCGTTTGGTCATCGTTGTAGTCATTTTGGTCGACATCATCGTCGTGCATCGCTGACGGAGTGGCCTCCTCAACTTCAAAGTATTCCTCGAGTTGAGCAAGCACATGGTTCGCACGGCGTTTCCAACCAGCACGCCTCTATCACATATAGTGGCGTGAATTTCTTGGCGTAGTGGTGATGCGTACCATACCAAGCTCTATTCGGGAGTCACCAGAATTCATCAATTGTGTTGGTGTGAATGTCCCCATCAACATATCGTCCTTGGTGATTCATTCCGTCGTGAACTCCCGACATTATTACCAAAATGAAAACGCCGCGAATAGTAAGTAAGATTATCCAGCCAAATATCACGTCTTTTGAAAACCATTCCTGATGTTTCATTTGAGTAGCATGACAATAACCAAGACAACCGCTGCGATGCCGCCTAGTCCACCTATCCCTGTGAATAACCAAGTCAACATCGAGAGTTGCCCGTCACGCCTATTGCCGTCCGCCTCCAAAATCTTCACTCGTGCTTGTTGGTCAACAGACGCTTCCTGCATCGCTTTCAAAAGCGTTTCAACTTTGGCGCCCTGCGCTTCCGATGCTTTCAGTCTAGCGTCATGTTCGCCAATCGTTGCACACTGTTTCTCAAGTCGTTCATGATGGTGATCCATACGAACTTCCATCCTTGAAACAACATCGAGAATTCTATCCAGCTTTGCCTCTACTATGTCAGCCACGTGCAGTACCTCCTCACCCGGCATCATGTTACGAATCGGGGATATTGTCTGGTGCGTGCACGGCTAGAGCAGCTTGCCAATTCTCGCCACCGTACACGTCACACACCGTGCCTTAATAAACGGCACAATGAACAGACAACTTTCCCCACGTCTTTGGTTTCCTAATCGCAAACGCAATTTAATTCGGATTCAGCTCTTGTAAGGTAGGTTGAGCCAACGGCGACACCCAACGCTTTTGAAACCTCCGGGCAGCTACCATACAGTGCGGTTTCATCAATCGCTCAATTATCTAACGCCGCACGAGGTGTATTACCAATAATTTCAGGCGTTTCAACTTGACCAAATTGGCACCGGTTTCCACCTTAGATCTTATTCAGCCCTGTCCAAAGGACCGGGTTAAGTTCACTTCGCGCTCATAATCATGGCGACGGCATACACCCATCAGTGTCACGTTCCCATTCGCCGGCTGCGTTTCGCGTATCAATAAAACATGTCCAATCCTCATCGTCAGCAATCCAATCAATTTGATGCTTTTTGCCAACTGCCGTGCCGTCAGAGGATAGAACCCCGTCGACCTACGCATAAACGCTCGCATCTCTATCGGCCCTTAATTTCACACTGCTACCCTCGCCATCGTAATCGTCGGTTGTATATCCCTCCGATAGCGCCGGGCCAGGCGGATCGGTATGAGGGATTGCCTTCCGCGCTGGTGGCGAAATAAAGCGAGCATTGGTGCCGAGCTCACGGCCTTCCATCTGATAATCGACATGCCCGTCTTCGTGCAAGCCCACAGTGCTATACCCTGCCTGCAAGAAAACATACTCATTGCCGTGCTCATCTGTTTTGATACGCGCATTCACATAAGCGTTGTAATGCGCCAAACCTAAACCAGCGTTTTTGATTCCTGCTACAGTACAACCTAACATAATTTTCTCCTTGTTAGAGTTAAAAGAATTGTTACCCTATAGTAATAGCATAATTGGACTGCCGGCGCAGCCGAAACCGCGCCGGCACGACCTAAGATTTTAACTGCCGTTTGTTTGTTGACAGCCTCCAGATATTATGCTATACTAGCATTATTCGCAATCGGTAAGGGGTACGACGGTTGCCAAGCCCGGCGACCGCCCTTACCCAACACTTTCGTACAGGGTAGTTGATTGCGGGGTTGCGAATCCCCAACTAACGTAAATTTAATCGCGTTTACCAATTTCAGGCTTGCGCCTATAACCATTTTCCAGTGAATTGTTTTGATTTCCTCTAACTATAAATACGTTGGAAGAAATCAGAACATTCGAGTTAACAGCACCATTGTAATCATGTATGACAATATGGCTAAAATCTATCACTAAAAATGAAATTTTTTTCACCGGTAGCGCCTTGTAGGGCAATTTTGACGTGACCCCAAGAAACTGGACAGTGAGCTAAGAAGGATTTTATAATAACTAAACGTCCAGAAAGGGGCTATCATGTCGAAGACAAGACGTCAATTTACACCCGAATTTAAACTCGAATGTGTGCTAGATATCATCAGTGGGCGGAAACGCCCAGTTGAAATTTGTAACCAATATCAAATCAGCGATACCTTACTGTCCAAATGGCGCCAACACTTCATGGAAAACGCTGCGAATCTCTTTGTGGCTGAACAGAACCACAAGAACGCCTCCAATGCGCGCATCGTTGAACTGGAGCGTCTCGTCGGGCAATTGACACTGGAGCTGTCTGCCTCAAAAAAAGTATTGAGTTACTTCGACTCTTGATAAAGCAGAAACGGGAATTGGCGAAACGCGGCAGCAAGGCATTTCCCATTAGCCTATTGTGTAATGTACTAGGCTTATCTCGAAGCAATTTCTACTACGCTTCCAAAGCCAAGTGTGATTCTGAGCTTTGCCGACAAATTGAGCAAATACGCTTATCGCATCACTGCTATGGGTATCGCAGAATCACGAATGAACTGCATCGTCAAGGGTTGGTTGTCAACAGAAAAAGGGTCCAACGTCTGGTTGGAGAACTAGGGGTTCAGGTACGTCCTAGGCGAAAGCGGGTTATTACAACCAACAGTCCACCCGGACGATATCCATATCCGAATTTGCTCAAAGATTTATCGGTCAATTATCCTGACCAGATTTGGTGTGCAGATATTACCTATGTTCCACTGGCTTGTGGTCAAATGGCTTATCTGGCACTATTGTTTGATGTTTTTACCCGAACCATAAGAGGCTGATCGAAAGAGATGTCAGTCAAACTGCTTTCTGAGGCTCTGAGAAAAGCATTAGCAAGACAGCATCGTCCCCAAATCCATCATTCAGACCGAGGCGGACAGTACATTGCTGAGAAGTATTGTCAGAAATTAAGAGCGATACCGTGTAGCATTTCCATGACGACTGAAGTGCCAACGCAAATTTAGACCAGAAATAAGCGAAGTTAATCCAAGTGTTGTTTCTCAAATTCACTCGGCGTCAAATAACCTAACGCCGAGTGAGGTCGTTTCTAATTATAAACCTGTACAAAAAAATGACCAATTCGTTCTCTGGCTTCCATTATATCATCATACTCATTGAGATGGACTTCTTCTTCCTTCAGCGTTCGGATAAGTCTTTCGGCGTAACCGTTCTCCCACGGACGTCCCCTATGAGCTAACGAAATCTCAATCCCGTGACTGATGAGGGTTGAAATATAAGCTGTCGAGAGATTCTGAACCCCTTGGTCATTATGGTGAATCTCTGGCACGCTTCGGCTTAATGCGTGTTGCAACGGTCTCAATGTAACTGGTTCTGTCAAGTGCTGACTCAGTTGCCAGCCTCTTACCATTCGGGGAAAACATCCATTAACACCGAAATATAGACGAATTGCTTCTTGAGTCGGACATAGGTAATATCACCGACCCAAACCTGATTACATCGACAGATGTCAAGATTTTCAAGCCGATTGACCCATTGACCGCAGCCGTCAAACGATTTAGTGGTCTGACAGCCATGGTTTACGGTGACCGAAAGATTATCTGCTTTCATCAGTCGGGCGACGCGTCGGTAACCGACAGCGTATCCCATTCGCAACAGCAGCTTGGTGATACGCCTATAGCCATATTTCGGATAACGCGCTGCTAGTTTCCCAATCTCATCTCGGAGCCTTTGTTCAAAGGGGTCACTTTTGGGGTGATAATAGAGACTGCTCCGATTGAAGCCGAGTGTATCACAAATGCGTCGAACCGAGTAATCGGCGTGCAAAGCGTCAACCATCTGGTCGCTTTTGAAACCGGTTCAATTGAGCCAAGTCGAGGCTTTTTTTTGGGTGTCCAACGCTAAACTCAATCGACCAACGAGTTGTTCTAGTTGAGCAATCTGCGCCTTATAGTCGTTGGATTCAAAGAGAGTTGCTGCATTGTCAAGGAGTTGATGTTTCCACTTTGATAGCTGGTCTTGGCTGAGGTTATGCCGCCGACAAAGTTCCGCTTGGGAACTTTCACCGGTAAGTACCTCAATAACGATTTCAGCCTTAAATTGGGGGGTAAATTTTCTTCGTTTTGCCATCGGAATCTCCTTTCAAGCAATTGGAATTGTATCACAATCTTGGTTAAGAGAGTGGCCTAAATTTCCGATGGCAGTACATTCAGTTAAAGCTAGGAATTACTGAACGCCGTTGCGTCCCGGTAAAGCTGCTGGTTTCCATTCAGAAAATTTCCCCGCATACCCTTTTTACCTCTCAATTTTAATTTCCCCCCACGTGCTTGCGAGTTTGTGAATGGGTGCGACAGCGAGTGCTGTTGCGAGCCCGCGTGTCATGATGGTGTGGATTTCTTCTTGGTTGAGCGCACGTTCAAATATTGCGACCTCATCAATTAGCCCTTGAAACGACAGTTCAGGTCGCCCGCCGATATGAAAGTCGCCCGGCCGGGGCGCGTATGCCCTGAAGGGAGTTTTGGAAACCGGTTCTGCGTTCCGGTGCAGCCGGCTTAAGCTGTGGTCGCGCCTGCTGCTATGCACAAACGCCCAATGGTGCTATATATCTTTGACTGGTTGTTTGAATTCTACGTGAACGTGACGGCGGGGTGTGCCGAAGATCCAACGGACTCCGGGGCTCCAAAGGTCATCCTCCCAAGGCATTAGCACAGCAATATGACCGCGGTCTATTGGTGAAAGACTGAATAGCTCACGGCTGTCGTGTCCCTGCACCTTTACCCATGCCATCATAGTTAACTCTCCCCCGAGAATCTCATCAGCTAAGCCCTTAATCACGACAGTCTCGCCGTGTCCCGTAAATCGCAAACAGCGTCCGAATTTGCCTTTTTGCCATTTAGGAAAGTTGCTAAGCTTGCCATGCCGTTGATTGCCAGACCTATCATAGGCAAAATGCCCGATGCCTTCGTCAAAGAGCCATAATCCAACGGCGGAGGGATCGGACTCGAGGTTGTGGTGCGCATGCGCGGCGGTTGTGATGATAAGACACACACAACAGCTACTCAGTATTTTCTTCATTGCTCTTTTCCCTCAGAATATCCTTAGCCTTGTCGTTTAACTGTTTGGGTCTTCAGGGTTAAGTGTGGGAATGAAACTTGCTACAGAAACAGGCGCTTGGCCTATGGGTTTAAGCTGATCGCAATGATACCTGATATGGTTCTGAATGCTTCAATGTATGTGCCCTTGACTCAACTGCTTGACATTTCCAACTACAGAGTGGTGTCTGCCGAAATTTGGATAGGTATAGATATTTAAACCAAGAATTGTGCATATAGAATTAACACGATTCGTAGCAGCGCCATTAATTTCACGTCTTGTGTAGGAGCGAGTTTTGCTTGAGCTAAAATGTCGCGATTCGGAGATCGCTCCTACAATCATTTGGATGCTTCACTGCGCAAGTTCTAAGATAATTCCATTTCTACACTTAACTCTGAAGAGCCTCATTTTTTTGCTCCTTTGTAAAGGGTTGTGGGGGGAGGTGGCAGCCTCCCCCGGTTATCACGATTTAATCTCGCCCCAGGTGCTTGCGAGTTTGTGGGTTGGTTCGACTGCGAGCGCTGTTACTAGCCCGCGTGTCATGACGGTTTGGATTTCTTCTTGAGTTAGGCGGCGGTTGAATATTCCAAACTCGTCGATAGCCCCTTGGAGTCCGCGTATTTCCCCATTCCTGCCAAGCCTAAAACCGGCCAGTTTAGTGGGCAAGATGTATTTTGTCGAGTCGTTCATTGATGCAAACAATTCGCCGTTGTGGTAGATAGCCATTATGTTGTCGCGCCTGCTATGCACAAACGCCCAGTGGCGCCAGCGCAATGTATTGGTGATTTTTATGGGCAATTCTGCCCGCAAGTCTATGTATGGCGAACCGAACCGCCACTGCACATTGCCGTTCCAAGGCAGGTGGGCGCTGATAATCCAATTTTCTTTGTTCACATCTTCCCACCAGGTTGTGCTAGTTGTAAATAGCTCGCGTGTGCCCACGTGGTGATTCTTTGTCCAAATTGTTATCGTTATTTCCTCGGTCGGCATCCGTTTGGCAAAATCTGCAAACGAGGCAGAGCTGTTTGAAATGTCCAAACAACTGCCAAACTTGCCATTTGTCCACTTGGCATGCTTCCCAAGCCAGATATGATGTCGATCTTTCATCGAGCGTTCGTCCGTCCGCCTGCCTTCGCCTTCGTCGAACAGCCAGACACCGACAACCGAATCTGAATCAATAGTTGCATGCGCCGCGATTGCGGCGATAAAGCAGATACTGCTAATCAGTGCTTTCATTCGTTGCCTCCTTTTGTTTTCAGTCCGTTCTTCATCGCGGCCGGGAGTGTAACTTTTGCCTAGAAGCTTTTGTAGGTTGGGTTAATCGATGTTGAATGGAAAAAGCAAGTATTCCGCGTGCGTTTAGAATTGTGATTGTGTTAGGAAATTAGTATGAGGTAGCGTCACCCAACGTTATTTTGATTTCAATATACATGAATGGAGGTGAGATAAATGTCAACTACTTTTGTTTCGATGCGATGCCTCGCATGTCGAGGTTTATGCTATTGTCAAAAACGGAGAAAATGCCGAACAAAAACGAAGTTGGAAAAGAGTTTATTTCCACGATTTATTGCAAAATGATGGCATTGACGGATTTTGTGTACGATTGCATAAGGGTATCCCGGGCAATGAACACAAAGGCGATAAAGTTTTGGAAATCATGGGAGACATAAAAGATCTTGAAGGTGGAGTGGCGTCCAGCGAGGGCGCCTAGCGGAACGCCGTTCTCCACTTCCAAGGGTATAGGGCAAGCCCCTCGTATTGGTTTGCCCTATATTATAACATAATCGGGGCTCGTATCACCAATTCACCTGCTGGGATATTCAGTGGCAATTCCACCCTTTACACAAAGCAACCCCTGAACATATTATTTGCCGTAGATATACTCGAGTGCATATTTATCTTCGCATTCGATGTTCTCACGGTCATGCGTATTCGGGCCATGCGACATATGCATTGTATAAGATGACCAATGCGGACAATTGCCCATTCCGGAGGTATTGGTAGTTATGTACTTAACATGTTCCAAGCCTGCGAAATGTCCCCACTCGTGCAAAGCCACATCTCGGACACAAGTTTTCCCATCGCTGTTAGTGCCGGTACCATGCTTTTTGAATGACCGGTAATAGTTTAACGCAATATCGGCTTCAATTATCTCGCCAGTCGCGGCGACAACATACTTACGTGTACGAGCTAACGGATTCTTGTTCGGTGTCCGTAGACATTTCCACCCGACAACATTCTTGTTATCTTGATTGAATGGCTCTAGCGTCGTCGTTTCGTCGTCAAAATGAAGATTAAACGCAATAGTCTCGTTATTGCCAACGGATATATTATCCCACTTTGTGGCTGCCAATTTCACATCGGTAAGCAGAGATGGCATGCCTGAATGGTCAGGATTAACGTAGAAATCCACTGTATTCCGATCTGGTTTATCCCAATATCGTTTTTTGTCATTCTCGCCATGGGCATACACCAAATAATCAATTACTTCCTCACACGGAGCCGTGTCGTGGCAATGCGTGTATGCAACAACGATAAAGCTGATACTCAAAACCACGGCGATGAATGCGCCGATAAGAATCCTCATCCTATTTTTCCTCCTTGCTTAGTTGTTTAATACTCGTTTTCATCTCTGAAATAACTGTGGCGGTTAACTTGTTCTCAGTACCTCGTGCCGCCGATTTAATACGTTCCTCGAGCTGAATCGCATCGGTTCTATAGACATCTTTCCAAAATAAGAATCTGTTTGTTTTGATTTCACGTTATATCCTTTCCCACATCGTCTATTGTCGAAAGGATACCCATGAGTCAATATGAAAAAGCAGTAGAGTTGTCAGATGAGCAATTTCTGCGAGCCGTTGGTGTAGACAAGGCAACTTTCAATGTCATTTTGGAGCGTGTGGCTGTTCATCTCGAAAGCCTTCGAGATGAACAGCCGATGAAGAAACGAGGACGGAAATCGGGGCTGCCATTGATTGACCGTCTTCTATTGACATTCACCTATTTGCGTCACTATCCAACCTTTGCCAGGTTAGGCTCGGAGTTCGGTATCAGTGAGTCTTATGCAAATAAAATCTATCATCAGATACTTGATGTGTTGGTTAACGTGTTTTCGATGAAGAATCGAAAGCACTTGTTAGAGAGCAATCTCCAAACAATCGTCATTGATGTCACCGAGCAACCCATTGAACGCCCAACAAAAGGACAACGCGCCTACTACAGCGGTAAAAAAAACGGCACACCATAAAAGTTCAATTGATTGCGTGTTTGGCGATGTTAGAACTATTGTCGCTTATCTGCCGCAAAGGGAGCGTTCACGATTATAGAATTCTAGAGGAAAGCCGTCTGGCAATTTCCCCTGAAACTGAGAAGTTGGCTGACAGTGGTTATCAGGGCATAGCCAAACGGTATGCCAACAGTTCGACGCCCATCAAGAAATGTCGGAGCAAGCCGTTGACTCAGGAGGCGAAGCAATTCAACCGACGGTTGGCAACACGCAGGATTGCCATTGAGCATATCGTCAGACGGTGTAAGATTTTTCGCATCACCAAAGATGTCTATCGAGGCAAACATCGCAACTATGGAAAAACATGGAATGTGATTGCCGCAATTGTTAACCTGAGACACTCCTCGACATGTTGCCAAACGCCATAGTTATTCTATTCTACAAGATTACTATAACTATAAAACTTGATAAATCTATTTTGGAAAGATGTCTTATGTGTAACCGACGCTTTGGCTAAACTCTTTGCCAACTCAAGCGGTAACTGCATCGGTTTAAAGTCGGTACCTTTTTTATATACAAACGTTACGGTATCATCCTTAATCAGCCGTTTACCATAATCCCAACCCGTCAGGCGCATATTCCCATAGGGATATCTTGCGTAATAAGGATAGTAGGAATTGCTGAGAAGAAATAGTACCTTTTCGCCTACTTTGAACGTAGCCCCATCACTAATTTCCAGAGTTATTACCTCATCGAGGGATGGCACGTACGCTGTTCCGCCTTCAACTGTGAACTTAATATGCCTTTTTCCAAAATTCGGGCTGCCTTTAATCATCGTGTCTACTGCGACAAGAACATCGGTGCATATCGTGTTCTTACCTTCTTCGGGCATGTTTTCACGGTACACCCCGGTCAGTGTCACGACAGTGCCAACAGCAACGACATCACTGTCATGGATAGATTCGACTAATCCATAATCTTTATCGGCTTCGTAGTCGCCTTCACTAAAACCAATGTTGGCACTCACAAGTGCCAATACTGCCATTGTTACGATTGTGCGTCTAAACATTTTACAATCTCCTTAAAGTGTTAGGTGAAACATTCACATAGAATTGCCAATTTGAGGAACAGATTAAATAACTGACTGGCAGAGGGTGCTGATTACACCCTCTGCCGCTGACATTATCTTTTCGGAAAGGAGAATTTCCAATGGACATAATAATGTCAATATCAGAATCTATCAAGCCGTTAATCGACATGACAAAGGCTATTGATTTTACCACATTCGGATACGGTTTAACCAGTAGCCTCGTTGCTAGTGGATGTATCCACGGTACCAGACGCTACATCCACCGTCCTCGTGTAAGTTACACGAAGCCGAAAATACAGGTAACACAGTCAAGCAAAGCGGATATGCTTCAACGTATGAATTACGCACCTTAAACCCGCTCTATGACATGGTTTATCCAAGCCGTTTACTTATTATTGCGTTCGGGAATGTTCATTCTTCCAACTATAAATACGTTGGAAGAAATCAGCACATTCAAGTTAACAGCGACTAAGTTATATTTGCGAAGCATAAATTTCCATTCAGCGTTTCATCCAATCACCCCTCTTTCTTTAAATGCCTGCGTTAGGTCTTGTACAGCTTGTTGCAATGATTCAAATGAATGTTGCAACGACATAAATGGCTTTTCGATAGCCTGTATTATTGCTGGTGATATATCGTTTGATGCCGTTTGGTCATCGTTGTAGTCATTTTGGTCGACATCATCGTCGTGCATCGCCGACGGAGTAGCCTCCTCAACTTCAAAGTATTCCTCGAGTTGAGCAAGCACATGGTTCGCACGGCGCTTCCAACCAGCATGCCATTGTTTGAATTTATTTGGATTGAGATCTACAAGACGCTGATAATGCGCTAGTTTCTCCTCATGAAAACGAGTAATCAACTCATTGTCGACATCTGGGTCGGATTGCAGGCTGATGTCAACGGTTTGTTTCCATGTGGCGACCGCACCGCTAGTGTCGCGCCCCCATGCACCATCGTCATCAGCGCCCGCCATCCGCTGGATAATCTTGACGGCAGCCTTGCCGGCATTTACAACGAAGTCGCTATAGATATATTGAAGAAATTCGGGCAACTCTCATGTATGATACCGTTCAAGATAATCGACATAAAACGCCTCAACGATGTCTTGTCGTTTTACGAGACCCTCGACGGACTCAGGCGCTTCCGGGAATCGGTCGAGGTTTTTGGGGCGCCAGATGTTCCAGCTTTGTTTCGTGATACCGTCACATGATATGCCGCCGACGTTCGCAGGTTCTCTGGGGTTAATTCCCTTCTCGCTACCGATGATTAGCTGAATGATTTTTCTTCTGTCCATCTATGTTTAACCTGATTCTGTGTCGTTCGTTTATCGTTTCGCAGTTGTTCGTTTTGGGCTTGCGCCAATATGGTGCAAGCATGAATAATACTCACATTTGTTCAATTTCTCTTGCCACTTTGGTCGCTACCTCCAGTCAATGGCTCTTGCATTTGCGCCAAGTTTAATAGGTTCCACCTGTGAACTGACCTCTGCGGGAGCCATGTAAATCCCCCAATGCGAGCCCAGATGCCGCCAGACAGCAATCCGTTTGCCATCAGGCGACCACACCGGATACTTAAATATGTTTCCAATACGTATCAACCGGACCGAATGGAAATGGCGGTTAACGACGAAAACGCTCCAAGTGCGGCCGACACGACCCATATAAAGAATGCTTCTACCGTCCGGCGACCAGTCTGGCGATTCTTCATCGCCGGGTGCATTTGTCCATTGCTTAAGCCCTGACCCGTCAATATTTATGGTGTAAATATTTCTGCCGGTATCTTCACCCGACGGGTCTCTCGAAAACGCGATGGCAAGTCCATCAGGCGACCAAGAGGGTTGGCGGCCGTCCAGCACAACATGGGTGAGGTTTGTGCCATCAATATCTATCACGTTGATATTGCCGTCTGAAAAAGCGATGCGTGTCCCGTCAGGCGACCATGCCGGTTCAAAACCCGCCCCAACATCCGAGTCTGTCAACTGAAACGTCTGCGCGCCGTCTATACGTGTAATGTGAAGCGTGGGATTCTCAGTTCTCAGATTAACTACATGAACTAAAAATCGACGGTCCGGAGAGATATGCGGATCGTATCCGTGAGTAACAAAGGTGTCATCAGTCCCGTCTGGGTTAATGATATAGATATTGGCTTTGTCCTCATAAGCGATAATGCCGTTATCGTCTTGAATTTCTTCGACGGGCTGAATACCGCTTTCGCCACAACTAAGCCATATTAAACATGCTATTAGCACTACACAATATCGTGCGCCCATAAATCACATTTCCCCTCTTTAGTGTTGTTTAATTATCTGGCGGGTAACATACACTATGCCGTTGCCATTGCCCATTTACTCTCGTCTCTATGAAACACGAAAATCGATTTTCATTGGCAATCCAATCAATTTGATGCTTACGTCCTTGCGGAGTTCCAAATTGATCCGTGCCATCGACATAAGAGTATACATGACAATCATAATTCGCATCAAATTGAAGTATATTTCCATCATCATCTTCAAACTCGGCATCTGACGTGCTTAAACTTTTAGACAAAGGATAATCGTCGTCTTGTGGATGAGGATTGCCCCACACAGGAGCATGGTCAAAGTCGCTACCATCACTCAATCTTTTGCCATGCAGTTGAATACTAGACGTGCCACTATGAAGTCCGGCACTATTAACAGAGCCAACAAACCAAATATGGACTGGATTGCCTTGCGAATTTTTTGTTACCGCACCATCAGAATATGCATTCATTATCTATATCTCCTATCTTAGAATTTATACAGCCTCTTGGGTAATGATGTCAACGTTGTCGTCGTACTCACGACGCTTGACGCCCGTTGCTTCGATATGTTTCATTTCACCAACATGACAATAACCAAGACAACCGCTGCGATGCCGCCTAGTCCACCTATGCCTGTGAATAACCAAGTCAACATCGAGAGTTGCCCGTCACGTCTATTGCCGTCCGCCTCCAAAATCTTCACTCGTGCTTGTTGGTCAACAGACGCTTCCTGGATCGCTTTCAAAAGCGTTTCATTTTTGGAACCCTGCGCTTCCGATGCTTTGAGTCGAGCGTCATGTTCGCCAATCGTTGCACACTGTTTCTCAAGTCGTTCATGATGGTGATCCATACGAACTTCCATCCTTGAAACAACATCAAGAATTCTATCCAGCTTTGCCTCCACAGTGTTATCCACCTGCGGTACCTCCGCTCCCACCATCATGTCACGAATCGGGGATATTGTCTGGTGCGTACACGGCTAGAGCACCTTGCCAATTCACGCCACCGCACACGTCACACGCCGTTCCTTCATAAACAGCACGGCACGTTAAACAGACAACTTTTTCCCGCGTTTTTGGTTTCTTCATCGCTAACGCAATTCAATTCGGATTCAGCTCTTGTAGGTTGGGTTGCAATATGTTTATCTGCAAGTCGGTGACCTTACAGGGCAAAACTTCAATCGTCAACGGTTCTGGAAGTAAAGACTTGAAAACTATCGCCTTCGCTATTCGCTCAGTTGATCGTTTAACCCAACCTACGAAAACTGATTTATTGGATGTTGTCACGGACATCCGTGATTTAGAATAACGCGCTTAGTATTTATAATCCAATGCCCACTTATCTTCACAGTTAAGTGTTTCTCTACCGTGATAATCTGTTCCCCGATGTGTGTGCATGGTATACGCATACCAGGTTTGAATTCTAATGTTTAATAGCCATATGTATGGTGGAGCGCGAATTTATCCTCGCACTCTATAGGCTCTTTTTTGTGCTCGTTTGGAACCGTTTCCCCAAACATGGTGTATTCGGTATAGACTGGACAGTTCAACTCGTCCTCTTCTTCGTCTGGGTCATAGCGGGCGTCATCTAACCCGGCAAAATGTCCAAACTCATGCGCGGCGATATTAAGATAACAGTGCTCGCTACCATCTGTATAATGATGCTGGTCCCAGTCTTTGTAATAGTTGAAAAAAATATCAACTTCCTTGTATTGGTAGGTACTTGTATAAAGCCACCAGGTAGTAAATCCTACCCAAGTATTGCCGCCACCCGGGATTTGCCCGGCCCAACCTATTACATTTTTGTTGTCTTCAAGGCCGGCTCGTGCCGTTGTGGTGCCATCTTCGTCGAGGTTGAACGCTATGTGATCGCCTTGCCATTCAATATTCGTCCAGTATTCTGCTGCAGTAATGACATTGCTTATGAAACTTGGATGGCTGCCTGGGTTATAGCCATTGTGGTTACATTTAAACTTTACAGTATTGTTATTCGGCTTTACCCAGTACCTAAAGCTGGATATGGATGCTATAGGGTCTTCGCAATCTTCTGAATTATGGCAATGCGAATAGGCCATGACTGCAGCGGACAATAATCCGACAAATATTAAGCATACTACTATGCTGGTGCGTTTTATTCTACTCATCACTGTCCTCCTTTGCATCGTCGATTATCTGTTGCGCGCTAGCTTTCAATTGATTTGTCAATGCACTCGACAAAGTGCGCGTTGCTGGCGGGTTTTTGGCAATCGCTTTAATCTGATTCTCCAGCAAGCGGGTAGCGTCTTTGTCTACCATGAACGCTTGCCCCAGCGTCTTAGCCAAATCCAACGACAATTTCATAGTTGTTAGGTTGTCATCATCCTTTTTATACCAAACCCTTATCATAGAATCCTTGATTAAGCGTTTTCCATAATATGCCTGCATTAAATGCAGGCCGTCATACGGTTGATTCCCTTCGTAGTTCTCAGGCAGCCGAGTGGACAAGAAAAGCATAACTCTCTCACCCACTTCGAACTCGATGTCGTTTGTGACCTTGTATTCCATCACGCCTTCGCCAGCAATGTAGGCAGTGCCGCCAACGATTGTAAAGATGACATTTGTATCGCCTAAATTAGGTTCGCCTTTAATCATCGTCTCGACATTAATCACAACGTCGGTGGTAATGGCATTATGCCCGGGGAACCAGAAGTCTTGGCGGTACACACCCGTCATTACAGCCACTGTTCCAATCACAGCAATATCGCTTTCTTCAATCATATTGAGGAGTGTATAGTCTTCTGATACTCCCCAGTCGTAACTCGACATCGCTGTTGTCGCGACCATCATTGAAATAACAAGTGATGTAAACAACTTTTTCATGATATGGCTTTCCCCTTTTGGATTACTGGAATAGTCGAACTCTGTTACAACTCTAATAAGTTTGTCCCTAGTATTTGTAGTCCAGCGCCCACTTGTCCTCGCACTCAAGGGTCTCCCTTTCGTGAGTATTAGCTCCACGGGTTGTGTGCATAGTATAATCGACCCAATGAGGGCAATTGCCTATGCCAGATTGTTGATTAGCTCTGTATTGCACATGCTCTAAGCCAGCAAAATGTCCCCATTCATGAGTTGCAGCATCACGAATGCAATATTCAGTCGAGGTGCACCCCGAATGTCGGTTTAATGGCTTGTAATAATTGAATCCAATATCTGCCTCTTTCATACGACTCGGATCATATTCATACCACCATCGGTAAGTTTGGGCTAACACCGCATCTTCTCCGGTGCCTAACCCCTTCCAACCGACAACATTAACGTTGTCCGCTTGTTCGTTGTCCGCGGGGTGTAAGAATGTGTCCCCGAGATAACGCAGATTGAATTGGATTGTTTCTCCCTCGAATTGTATTAAATCCCATTGGTTAGCGGCCGCATTCACGTCTCCTGTAAGCGACGGCATACCCTGGGGATCTGTATCATTGATGTAATAATCCGCCCGGTTGCTATATGCCTCCTGCCAAGTCAACCGTGTTACTAAGCGATCCTCGACATCTTCGCAGCTAGCATCATCGTGGCACGTTGCCGGGCTGAATTGGGTGTACACAAAACAACTAAAAACAATGAGAATTAGGGTTAATAAGCGTGTCATTATTCATTTTCCTCCCTATCAATGATGTTTTGAGAGCTGGTCGTTAGTGTGTCTATAAGTGAATCGGGCAATACCGTCGTCCCGCTGAGCACTAAGGTTTTGATTTGCGTTTCCAAAGCCAAAGCGTCATCCTTGTCTTTAGCGTATGCCAGTGCCAGATTCTTTGCCAGACTCACAGGGAATTTGATATAGTCTGTCTTGCTATCTGCATTGAGGTAGGCAAACTGTAGTTTTCCGTCCTTAATGTGCCGCTTGCCGTGCATCTGACGTATGACATGCAAGTGGTCATACGGATATTTCGCATGATAGCGCGACGAATCAAGTTGTTTGGACAAAAACACCATAACCTCTTCGCCTATCTTAAACTCCGGCTGACCGACTACCTCCAGCACGACGACTTCACCGTGCGCGGCATTATATCCCTTCCCGCCTTCAATCATAAAGATAACGTGATTGTCACCGAGGTTGGGCTGTCCCTTAACCATAGTGTCGGCCCTGATTGTTATATCATTCGTTAACCCCGGTCGACTTACATACTGTTTGTTTACTACCGTTCCAATAACAATTACATCGCTCTTTTCGACAAAGTTAAGCAACGACAACCCCTTCAGATATTCCTCATCTTTCGGCGTTAGATAAGCGGTCAGCACCAATGGCGCTAGCAACGCCAGTACCAACATTCTTTTTTGCATTTTGAACTCCTTTTCCGTTGTTGAGCTTTTCATCGAGTGCTTGAAGATCGATCTGTCCGTTCATTACCCTCTAGTACTTGTAATCTAATACCCACTTATCTTCGCATTCAAGGGACTCTCTGCCGTTGGTATTAGTTCCGAGGGTTGTGTGCATAGTATAATCGACCCAATGAGGGCAATTGCCTATGCCAGATTGTTGATTAGCTCTGTATTGCACATGCTCTAAGCCAGCAAAATGTCCCCATTCATGGGCGGCGGTATCTCTAATGCAAAAATAACCGTTTGCAGCATTTGCATGCTTTTTCCACGATTTGTAATAGTTGAATCCAATATCCGCTTCTATTATTTCCCGAAAAGACTGCCAATACCGTATTCGCGTTTCCGCCAACGGTGACCCGGGATTAGAGCCTACATCAGCCCACCCAACAACGTTGTTATTATCTGGTGTCGTTGGATACGGCTCAGCTGTGGTAACTATTCCGTTGCCGAGTCTAAATGGTATTGTATCATCGTTGTACTCAATATTTGACCATGCACTTGCCATTGCTGTCACGTCATCAGTTAAAGACGGCATGTTAGGTTTGGTTGGATTGAGATACCAAAGAATCGGCATATCAGCTGAATTCCAATATTTACTGCCGACTACGCGCGATTGAACCTGTTCACAGGGGACTGTGTCGTGACAATGTGAGTATACAATATCCGAAATGCTTACAGTTGCAATAACCGCAATAATCATGAGAAGCGCTAATCTATTACGATACATCTTATTCCTCCCTATCAATAATTTGTTTGGCACTGGTTTTTATCCGAGTTGCCAGGGTTGTAGATAACACATTGCTCGTACCTGTTTCAGCTTCCGTTTTTATGTCGTTTTCAAGGAGAATGGCCGCGTCCTTGTCTTTAACATAGGCTTTTGCCAAGTTTGTCGCCATCTCAAGCGGAAGTTTCATTGGCTTAACGTCGTTATTTTTTTGATATAGAAACGTCACCATATCATCCTCGATTAGTCGCTTGCCATATTTGGTATAAATCAAGCGATGCCGGCCATAAGGATAATTGGCATAATAGTCATGGGCTGGATTATTTGTCAGCAACACCGATACTTGTTCACCAACTGTGAACTCAGCTTGTGTACTGACCCACAACGACGACACTTCGTCTTCTGATGGAATATATGCTGTGCCGCCTTGGACAATGAACTTAATGTGTCTGTTGCCCGAATTTGGTTCACCCTTAATCATGGTTTCAACCCTAATAAGAACATCGGTACATATCGCACCGCCGCCATTAGGTAGTATATTCGCTCGGTATTGTCCAGTTAAAAGGACAACTCTACCAATGGCAACTATCTGGCTGTTTTCGACGCTTTTAAGCAACTCATAGACAGATAAATCATCATGGTAAACGTCCTCACCAAATGACGTTGACGTTGCACAAACCATCGCCATCGCCACCACCACAATCAACGTTGCTGTGATACTTTTCATTTAGTAAAATCTCCTTTTTGTTTTTGCTTCTAGCTCTTAAAGTAGTAGATTGCTAGCGACATGAGTAGTAGGATTGACATTATTTCGCAGTCATGCTATAAGCCAATTCATATTAGCACTTGAAAGCGTGAAATAAACGGGTGCTACTCCTCCCCCCGTCACCCAAAACATCCCTTAATAAACACATCAAAGCAGTTTTGTGTGTTTCGATGGTTGTATTTCCAGAAAGATTTAATAACTGGGATTCCAAATATACTTAACATTGTATCAGCCGAGGGCTTTCACCCTCGGCTTGTTTATGCTCGTATTACAGGTCTAATACTTGTAATCGAGCGCCCACTCATCTTCACATGCGAGGTCTTCTCGGCCATGCGTATTTTTACCTCGGCTAGTGTGCATCGTGTAATCTACGCATTGCGGACAATTGCCAATCCCCGAGGTTGCATAAGGGTTATATCACACATGAAGCAAACCCGCAAAATGCCCAAACTCATGCGCGGCGGTATCTCTAATGCAATAGTAACCAGAAGTGGGATTGGCATGTTTTTTCCATGGCTTGTAATAATTAAAGCCTATATCGGCCTCGTCTATTAACGGCCCGATATCACCAATAAGCCATATTGCCGTTTCAGCTAAATGCGGGCTGTTTTCTAAACCTATCCAACTCACAACATTTGTATCATCTCTGTCATGTGATTCTGCTGTGGTAATTCCCCCGCTTCTAAGGAAAAATGGGATCCGGCTGCCATCGCTTCGACGCGGACCATCCCATAAATCAGCCACAGCCGATACATCATCAGATAACGACGGCATATTAGGGTACGTTGGGTTAATCCACCAATCCACAGGTATGTGAAAGCCACTCCAGTAATGCGGACCAACTAAACGTGATTGGACTTGTTCACATAGATATGTGTCATGACAATGCGAATACACAACAACTGCTATGCCAATGACTGCAACTATAGCGATCAAAGCGGTCAAAACTCTCTTCACTGATTTTCCCTCCTATCAAGTATTTGTTTCGCACTTGTATTCAAGCTATTCGTCAAAGTAGATGACAATGTATTACTGGTGCCATCCCTTGCTAGAGCTTTAATCTGATCTTCGAGCTGAATAGCTTCCTCTTTGTTTTCGAGAAACGCTTTGCCTAGGTTTGTAGCTAATTCGATTGATAGCTCCATTGGCTTTACCTGGCTGTCTTTCTCATACAGAAACTTTACCTTATCATCCTTTATCAGCCGCTTTCCGTAATCATCATAGATTAAACGACTTCTGCCGTACGGATAATTGGCATAAAATGTGGTATTAGGATCATTCGTCAGCATTATAAGCACTTTTTCGCCAGCCTCGAATTTAGCTTGTGTGCTAACCCACATTGTCATCACTTCATCCTTCGCTGGAACATACGCGGTTCCACCTCGAACGGCAAACTTAATATGGTTAGTGCCAAAATTAGGTGTGCCTTTAATCATGGTGTCCACTCTAATAAGCACATCCGTGCATATAGCATGTTTGCCCGCACCGGTTAAATTTTGCCTATAGGCACCAGTTAAAAGCGCAACTGTACCAGTAGCAACAACACTACTATTGTCTATACTTTTAAGTAACGAATAAACAGATAAATCATCGTAATACCCATAATCACCAAATGACGTTGACGCTGCAACTGCCATCGCCAACACCACAATCAACGTGCCTGTGATACTTTTCATGAAACATTCTCCTTTTATTAGTGTTACAGTGCTGACAGCAACGAATTCGCTGTCTTCAATATTTTTTTCTTGACTCACAATCACAACTGACTTCCTGCATCGCAATCGGTAAGTGGAAATCATGCAATCAAGTTTTCATTCCGTTAGTTTTAAGCACGAGAGACTTCAACCTTTTTCGAGCGCAGGCTAGGCGATTGTTCACGACTGCCTTACCGAGGCCCAACACTTGAGCAATCTCCTTGTGGCTCATACCGTTTATTTGCAGGAGTAACGGCTCTCGTTCTGAGTCAGGAAGCTGGGAGATTGCTATTTCAAGCCTGTCCCGCATATCGCCGAGTTCTTGTCGTTGTTCATCGCGCCGATGTGCAAGCACTGCGGCGACATCAAACACCTCCGCTTCATCAGTATCACGGGAGAGTAATATGCATTCATCCTGTCTTTGCTGTTCTCGATACCTTCTTGCTATGAGTTGAGATGCTATACCGAACATCCAGTTTGCAAACTTTTGTGTATCCTTAAGTCGCCACAGATGCTGCGAGATCTCAATAAAGGTCTCTTGGACAATATCTTGAGCATCTTCTTGATTCCCCATTTTCTTGAAGGCATACGAGAGTAAACGCGTTTCGTACCGGCTATAGAGCAAGGAGAAGGCGTCATTATCACCTTCTAAAATCCGAACGACCAAGTCGGCATCGCTTGATACCTCGCCAACTTGCATCCCATTACCCCAGAATAAGTGCGGGGGTGTTTACACCTTATACGGTATAAGTCATGTATGCAAATTCGGCGAAAATCTATCACGGAAAATGTATCTTTTTTGCACGGGTATCGACTTGTAAGTCAACTTATGGTATTATTCTACTCACAGAAGGATTGGTGGTTTCCGGTTCACTTTGAGTCTGCTTCGACAGCCCTGATCGATTTGACCATTAAAGTCACTTCGACCGAGAATTAAACGTCACCGCTCAATCTTGCGGCCATAAAAAAGGGTGTCAACCCGCAAAACTAGTGAAGACTATAGGAAGACTATCGCCCTCGTTATTCACTCGGCTGATCCTTCCCTATTCGCTCAGTTGATCCCTTATCAGCTTACTATTACCTACATCTCAATGAGAGCATGTCATGCTTTCCTAGAAACAGCGATTTATTGCAAATATCCACATACCGCTCCGCTGGAGCGGGTGCGCCGGGCACGTCTTGGCTAAAGACATCGCACTCCGCTGGAGTGCAAGACATTGTTGCCTATATGGGCGTGATGCGATTAGAAGGGTTTCGCTCCAGCGGAGCGGTATGTTACTCTCGAAGCGTTTAGGAAGACGGAAGCTTGAGCCAATGCAGCCGCAACGGTCATGATGTGGTTTATATAATTGCCAAGCTGCCGATTTTCTGTGAAGAAACTGCCTGATTATATCCACTAAAATTTAAGTGTTAGTTTGTTGAAGTACTGATGTTGCTTGTTATCGTCCTCTCCGAGAATGATAACTCGGAATTAGGAGTTGGTCTGTATCAAATAATTATTGATCAACAGGCCTATTTATAAAGCGGGCGTGCCGATGATCCCTGATGAAGTCTATGTTCAAAAAACTATCGAAGGGGATGTAGAATCATTTAATGAGCTTGTGCAGCGTCATCATGCCAGAATCTACGGGTTAGCTTATCGTATGCTCACCAATCCTGAAGATGCGGCGGACGCAACACAAGAAGCGTTTTTGGAAGCTTATAAATCGATAAAATCATTCCAATTCCAATCGAAGTTTTCGACGTGGTTGTACCGAGTCGCAATTAATACTTGCCAACAATACATCCGCAAATCTGACTCTCGAGTGCGTACACTATCGGCTTACACAAAAAACGTTGAAGAAAACTGCGCTCAATATGATAGTGATTGTCCGGATCAGATTTTGGTGAAATCCGAGGGCGACCGGGTCGTACAAGAGGCAATCAATCAGTTGCCGCCTAAGCAGCGGCTGGTTGTTAGTCTGTTTTACATGCAGCATCTGAAATATCATGAGATTGCTGAAGTGCTAGACTGCCCAGAGGGTACAGTGGCATCGCGTTTGAATACGGCTATAAAAAACCTCAAGTCCAAACTGAAAAATCCACATCACCTATAATCCATACGAAATGAGGGGACGGCTATGGACCTCGATTGCAAACGTGTTATTGAAAATCTGAGTCTACACTCGAATCCGGACCTGACGCATCAAGAGAGAGCTGAACTCAAAAAACATCTCGTCGAATGCCAAATCTGTCAGAAGGAATATGAAGAGATGTTGCATACGGTGGCAGTTCTTGAAAGCCTTCCTGCTCTTGAACCGCCTCCGGATCTCATTGGACGAACTCAAGCACGAATTACCCAGGAACACCGGCGACTTCGATTGGCTTTCTTTGCCAATCCACTCGCCCGTATCCTTAGCCTTCTGAAGCTAGGACCTAATCCGACTGTAGTCAATTGTACAGCGATGCTATTCTACTTGATGTTGACAGTCTTTCTAGTGAAGCTGACCTTTTTTGACGCGACAGAACCAACGTCGGTGAGTACACCCGATAAGTCTTTGCAGCCACATCCACAGATTGTGTCGTTGGGTTCGATTAAGGCAACCGTACAACGCATTGGGACAGGGGAAGAGAAGCCCGAAGAGGTTTCAGCCAAACCTGAATAGATGCCGGGAATTTCGCTTTATCGAATCAACACATTGACAATTTGCGTCGAGCAACATCTATAACATTTTTGTTAAAAGAGGCATGGGTCATGTGACCTATGCCTCTTTTCGTATCTGTTCACAGAATGCTTTCGCTGCATATCCATTCTCCTGTCTTACCGCTTTTCAGTTGACCAATCCGTTTGTGAAGCAGTATAATGTCATCACTTTTTCAATCTGTCAGTCAACTCGCTGCTCATGATGAAATCTCCGAAACATGCAGCGGGGTTTCTACGTTGTAGTTTTCTTGAAAGATAAATACTCATAGTAACACCCTTTATGCGCCCGGTCCTCACATTAGACATCTTTCCAAAATAATCTCGGAGCCCGATGTAATCTACCTTTGCTCTGATTGTCTTGGGAATAACGTCAATCGTCAGAACTCCAATGCCAGTTGAGTTCTGTCCATTACATCGAGTTTGTTAGGAAAGATGTCTATGCAAGGAAGCCCAGTACGCGAAACTAAATCGGGTTCTACGATATGGTTTGAGAAAGCAAATTATATGCCAATAGGTAATCTACTTCAATCTTGGGCCAGGCAAACCTGATGCATCAAGGTCTGCGAACTGTTTGAGATACTTCATTAAGAAAGATAAACTTGGCACCAAACGGTGCAGTTTGAACCAGCTCTTGCACAGATTCGTGCACCTCCCGATATCACGGGGTCATTGAAACAATCCGCTCTTTAGTTTTTCAACAGATTTCTATCTATAAATGTAAATGGCTGGCTATAGTATGGTGTTTCAGAAATGAATCTCCGACCCAACGATTTTACCCTAGAAATCGGGAGCGGACACAATCCGAAAATTCGATCCGATGTCTTATGCGATAAGTTTATTGACGATGACACCCAGCGTGGAGGGCATATTGTCACTGATCGACCAGTTGTTGAAGCCGATGGACAGTATCTACCGTTTGCGGACGCCTCGTTTGATTATGTTATTTGCTCGCATGTTTTAGAGCATGTTGAGAATCCCGAGTTACTAATTTCTGAGCTTATGCGTGTTGCCTCACGGGGCTACATTGAAACGCCCTCCGAGATTGCTGAGTGGCTTTACGGTTGGCAATATCATAATTGGGTTATCAATTTAATCAATGGTCAGTTAATCATCAAAAAAAAGCTGACCAAAAATCCGTTCGGTCAGCTTTTCCACACGCTTGCAGCTCATGACAGAAATTTCGCCAAATTTCACGTCACCCACCATAACATCTTTCTTGTGAAGTATGAATGGGTGGGCAAAATCGACTATAAAATCCTCCCACCGGATAAATCTCCCCTAGATTTAGGTTCACCCGAAACGATTGATACGATGCTAAATCGGGCGAATTGTGTCCCACTGTGGAAAAGGTGGGTGCCGGTTGCGAAAAGCATCATTCCAAAACAGGTTATCTTCAGGACGAAGGCTTTTTTAGCTAGGCAACGTCGAAGACCGAAGAAAACGCTTCAAGAGATCGTCGTATGTCCGGTTTGTAAAGGACCGGTTAAGTGGGAAACTCATCAAATCTGCTGCGGATACTGCAATATCACGTATCCCATTATCCTTAGAATTGCTCGACTACGACCTCCGACGTAGTCAAGATTAGGGAAATGGCGATTACATCGGCGATGCCGAGAATCTTCCTGAACTTGCTTCTCCAGAAAACTGACCGAATACTAGAATAAGGAGCCTTCATAGCAATGGAAGACCTTCAAGATACAATCAATGATTGGGAAGAACGTAACGTCATTATTATCGGCGGCGGCACGGCTGGCTTTGCCGCTGGTGTCTACACCTCACGAGCAATGCTTGAACCGCTGCTCATTACCGGCGATGCACTCGGCGGACAGCTCTCATTGACGTTAGATCTAGAGAACTATCCAGGCTTCTTTGGCACGGAAGCCGCAGAATTCATCCAAGGGATGCAGAAACAAGCTGAACGCTTTGGGACGGAAGTGCGGTTTGACAAGGTAATAGAAGTTAATTTCAATCGCCATCCATTCTATCTAAAGACTTACGAAAAGGAATATCACGCCAAGGCTGTCATCATCTGTACAGGTGCCTCACCTCGAACACTCAATATCCCCGGCGAAGCAGAATATGGTGGACGCGGCGTTTCCTACTGCGCAACGTGCGATGGATTTTTCTTCCAGGACCAGCGCCTGATTGTTGTCGGTGGTGGCGATGCAGCGCTTGAGGAGGGGTTGTTCCTGACAAAGTATGCCTCAGAAGTTTATGTGATTCACCGTCGAGATCAACTGCGTGCAAGCCAAATTATGCAGACACGCGCCTTCAAGAACGATAAGATGAAATTCATTTGGAACACGGTCATTGAAGAGATTCAGGGCGATGGCGGGAAAGTTACAGGAGCATTGCTCAAAAATGTGCAGACCGATGAAAAACAGGTGTTTCCTATCGATGGCGTGTTTATATTCATCGGGCATATCCCGAATACAGACCTTTTCAAGGGAGTCATTGAGATGGACGAACAGGACTACATCGTCGCAGATAAACTCCAGCAGACCAATATCGAAGGTGTGTTTGCAGCAGGTGACGTGCACGATCACGTCTTTCGTCAGGCAATTACTGCTGCTGGCACGGGGGCAGCCGCAGCAATTTCGGCAGAGAAATTTATCGCTGCGTTGGAAAACCGGACCTATCCGGGACAGTAGGTATTAGAGGTTCATCGCATCGATACAAAGGCTTCCGTAACATAAGTTATCGTCTTACGCTGCATTCGCCCGACATCTTTTGACATTTACGTGGAAGGTTGTAGCAGGTTAGAAGATTAGGACCAATACCCTTCGGCGGAGACGCCCGCAGCCCGACACTTGACCGAGTTTGCCGAAAGAAGGGTTCATCAACAAGATAAAGGAGCTTCGTCGGAAATTTCTCTCAATATGTCAATCTTTCGGAACACCAAAACGACTTTCTCAAAATCAGCGTGGTGTGCATATAACACCTACCGCCAAGGTGCGCATTTTCGACAAAACTTCGCCGAAACAGAAGAGCGATTGAACGGCAGCCGTAAGGCAATCGTCGAATTTCAGTGGAAGCGCGTCAGAAGGATGCTCGAACATGCGTATGAAACGACGACGTACTATCGCGCCCTATTTGAATCGCTGAGAATGAGACCCGAAGCCATTCAAAATCCATTAGATTTCCCACGGATTCCTACGCTGGAGAAATCAACTATTCGCATGCGGTTAGACGATTTTATCTCCACGGCATTCTCAAAAAATCAGCTCAAGCAGAACGCCACAGGTGGATCGTCGGGCACCCCGTTAATCTTCTATCAGGATAGGGGATATTGGAATAAGCGTAATCTGAGCGTCTACTACTTCGATCAATGGGCAGGTTGGGATTTCGGAGAGCGGCAACTAATCATATGGGGACTGCCCGCAAATCGCTCAAAGGCGAGTGGTGCGAAGGAACAACTGAATAATTACTGGAGGAATCACTGGTGGTTTAATGGGTTCAACATGACCGAGGAGAAGATGGTAAATGTCTTCAAGAAGATGGAGAGGTGGCGCCCTCAATCGGTTCTCGCGTATGCGTCGTCGCTATTTCACTTTGCACAATACCTACATCAAACCGGACTCACTCCGGACTGGGGGCTTAAAGGCATCATCTCCTCCGCAGAGATGATGTATCCGCACTACCGCCAACTTGCCGAGCAGGTTTTTCAAGCACAAGTCTATAACCGCTATGGGAGTCGGGAAGTTGGGCTCATCGCTATGGAGTGCAGCGCTGGGCGAATGCATATCAATTGTAATGACCTTTACCTCGAAATTGATAGCGATGAACCTTATACACAACCCGGCGAAATTATCGTCACCCAACTGAACAACTACGGCATGCCGTTTATACGCTACCGGATCGGCGATGTAGGCGTGCTGTCCGACGAGGTTTGTCCGTGCGGGAATTGCACCCCAATTCTGGGAGATTTAATGGGGCGGACGACAGCGATGTTCCACAGCAAAGATGGGCGGAGGATACAGGGTGGGTTTTTTACCCAACAGTTTTACGGGATAAAGACGGTAAATCAATTTCAATTAATCCAAGAAAGCTACGAGTTGTGTAAGCTGAAACTAGTGGTAGACGACGCATTTACGGATGATTCGCTCGGATGGATTATACACAGAATCAAAGACGCGCTTGGAGCAAATGTACAAGTTGAGACCGATTTTGTCGAGAAAATCCTTCAGCCGCCATCTGGCAAAATGGCGTATACCATTTCGAAGGTGATGGATGAAAAGCATCGTTGATTGCCGTTTTTCGAGCGCCTCTACTCAGATAAGATGTTCGATGCAATTCGCCGAGCACCGTCTATCGTTCCCCTCTGCCCGGTAGCAATAACGGTTACAAGCGTGCGGTTGGATGGTAGTGCGTAGAGCCGACGCACCTCATTTGGTATTCGGTGAGACTTCAGCAGTGCTCCTGTATTTTGCACAATCGGTATTGGGGAGAGTCGGCTTCTGTCCAACAAAGTAAACGGCCGACGCCAGAATGTGCGAATGTTTATTGCGCATCAATAGATAGTCCAACCACACCGCCGGGAACGTCAGCCAGCCCACAATCAGCGAAATCAGCTTCGCTAATAGCAGGTTCCCAAAAGAGAAAGCAAGACCGATATATTCTCGAAAAATCCAATGTAGCGACGCAGTTGGACCCGCGCAGTCGCCTCCCTCGATCTTCGTGAATGCCCTGAACAGGTAGTTAAAACCGGGCACCGTATACCGCTGATAATCGTGCGGCGAAGCGTGAAATGCTTGCAAGAACGGCACGCCAGCGCACACATATCCCCCATCTTTGAGCGTCCGATAGATTTCGACGACCACCTTTTTGGGTTCCCGAACATGCTCAAGTACTGCTTCGGTAATCACCGCGTCGAAGACCTGATTCTTGAACGGTAAGAAATGCCCGTCAGCCAAGAGGTCAACATGAGGAGTCGCTTCAATTTCAAGATTGATCGCGTTGGGCGCACGCCGATCCATGCCGGAACCGAGATCGAGGATTTTTGCTTGAGGTCCGACTAGGCGGATAATCCCTTTTACAGCTTTCTCCCAACGCGGTGCGGGATACGGACAGCCCATGAAAATCGATAGGAGACGAGATTGACGTAATCGACCTTTGATTCGAGAGATACGGTCTGATGGAGGGGACTTTTGGGACGACATTAAAGATTAGGAATGTCCGTCGGAGCAGTACGCGCAAAATACAAGGTGATGCTGGGACATCTTAGGAATGATCGGGAACGACAAGAGCCGAATACCTTTCGAATTCTCTCTGTCAAGAGTTGTTCATCAGCGATGCGGAAAATGTTCTAAGTATTTCGATTAGTATATTGCACCCTCCTAACCTTGTCAAGCTGATTCCTAAACAGTCAGCGTCTTCTGGATGTGCGTCGAATTTCACATTTTTGACTTTTTACGATGAATCGGGTATAATTATCATCGTCACGACTTGTTTTGAAGTTTTCAAGTGTGCGGAGATTCTGCATTAACACCTCAAAAATCAGGAGGAATATTCAATGAAGAAGGTGTGGACCTTAACCGCAGTTGCGCTTCTATTTACAGTTACAAGTGCGTTTGCAACGCAGGCGGCAACCGTGCGAGGCGATTATCTGGAAGCGCGTTCCGTCAGCGTCTACGTCGGGGCGTGTCACGCTCAGTCTGAGTTTGTCGAAGGTGGGAGAGAGGCAACGCTTGTTTGGAATATCCACCAAGGCGAGTGGAACGGTGTCTCACTCGATAATTTAACCGTTGTTGCCGTTGTGACTGCGAAGAACAATCTCGAAGTCGATACCGAAAGCCGCCGCAGCGTATTATATTTCGACACCAAGGCGACGTTAGAACAACGTGCTGCGCTGGTCGACTTGATAAAAACCAAACGCAGTGCGGTTGTGGGAGCGGTTGTCAGCACGCAAATCGCGACCATCGCATTCACCAAACAGGATATGGAATATGAACTTCGTGTCGGCGAAGTGCTTTCCCTATCCGCTTTGCGCAATCCTTGCGAGTATTGTACCCAGCCGCATGAGGTCTGGTACAAGCCCCTGGAAACGATTGACACCGCCGTTGTCGGCAAATCCAATCTCTACCGGTATAAGGATACAATTCTCCCTGTTACGTGGAATCGGAGCGAACCGTCGAACAACATTTTCGTCGGGGGCTTCACGATGTAAATTGTCTTCCACCCCTTGCCTTTGCATGGGCTTACGATTGCCCGATAAATCCCCGGAGCGGGTGCGGAAAACGCTGGTCGGGTTATGGCCCGCCGATCCTGCCTGATTGATCTATAAACTGTGCTTCCGATGGCGGACTGGGTGCGGGCTTCATCAGAGCGATGGTCGTCTCTACCTTAACTCTCTCAGCCATTGCTTAATTAAGCGACTGAGTTCCGTATCACCCACGTCTTCGGCAAGGTTCAGGGCGGTATTGTAGTCGATGACAGCTGCGGTGTTTTGTCCTAGCTTTTCCTTGGCAATGCCTCGATTGGCGTAGGCTTTGGTATAATCGGGTTTGAGTCGTATGGCAGTGTCAAAGTCAGCGATGGCGTCGAAGTATTGTCCGAGCTTGCCCTTTTCAACGCCTCGATTGAGGTAAACACCGACATAATCAGGTTTGAGTCGTATGGCGGTGTCATAGTCAGCGATGGCGTCGAAGTGTTGTCCGAGCTTGCCCTTGGCATTGCCCCGACCGAGGTAGGCATCGGCATCATCGGGTTTGAGACGGATGGCGGCGTCGTAGTCTTTAATGGCGTCGAAGTGTTGTCCGAGCATACCCTTGTCAACGCCCCGATTGAGGTAGGCATCGGCATCATCGGGTTTGAGACGGATGGCGGTGTCGTAGTCAGCGATAGCGTCGAAGTATTGTCCTAAGTCAACCTTTGCATTGCCCCGTGAGGAATAGTAGCGAGGATTGTTCGGTTCGAGCCGTATTGCAGTGTCGTACGCAGCGATGGCGGACCGATATTTACCGGGAGAGTCCAGCACAATACCAACACTGTGATCGATTATGCCTCGGTTAAAGTAGGTTTCGGCAGACAGTGATGTTTTACTTTGCGAAAACGGTTTGGGTACCCCCGACCGCACGACGAGTGCTTTGAGATAATTTGACGGAATGGCGAAATTGAGATTCTGCCCACCGCGGAAAATCGCCACGGAAATTCCAATTACCTCGCCCACTTCGTTTAGGACGGGCCCGCCGCTGCTTCCCGGAGAAATCGGGGCGGTGAACTGAAGACGCTTGCGCGTTTTAGCCTCTCGGATGCTACTGATGACCCCCTGCGAGAATGTACCATCCAACCCCCGTGGGTTGCCCACGGCGTAAACCGATTCACCAACCTGAACGGCATCACTGTCACCCAGAGAAAGCGCGGGGACGTCCAAAGCCGAGACTTTTATTATGACGAGGTCATTGCCGTCATCCCTCGCAGTGATGCCTTCGATGGCGTACTTCGCGTCCTGACCGACGCGTTTTGCGTAGCCTTTTGCGGCGTCTTCAATGACGTGGAGGTTAGTTGCCACTAACCCTTTGCGGACGAAGAATCCACTTCCCATTCCAAGCGCCCCACCGTCGGCATCCTCCATCACCAAAAGCACCGTAGCGTCTAACGCTTTCTTGGCAATCTGCTGTGGCGTTTGGGCGGTTGCCACGATGGCGACAAGCATGAGATTCGCTGTAATATAACTTAGCAGTAATTTAGTCTGATTCATCTGTTCTCCCATCTGAGAAACCAGCGGTCAGTGGGCCGTGAATAGAGTATGTATGAGATTCGCCTCTACAAGCAATTATCGCATAAACTTACCACTTAATCAAGGTGTTTTTGTCTGTTGATTGTTATGTTGAGATGCGAAGCAACGACGGTGTAATGCTCGGGACACACGTACTTTTAGCTCTGCCGTAAGATTTCCCTAAAAGAAAGATATCAAGAGATAGATAGTCGTTGCTTATAACGAGTTTGCCGTCAACATGTTCACGACTTACCATTACGCGTAGAAAATAACCCTCCCTTTGTCGGTCCATTGGGAATTTTCGATCCAGAATTTGTCTTCGTTAAGCGATGTGGATGTGCGAATTTTACAATTCTCCTGAAATGGATTCAAGCAAAAGTCATAAGAGTGCCAAGTCAACTTGCGCCTTTTACTTATTTACTAACCGGTATTTCCCCAAACGCAGGAATCTAGTGGGGTTATCGCTTGAATGTAAACCTTTCCTTTCGCAGACATTATCTGCATAACGTGACATCGCGGCTGCTTAACGATAGACCCAATGACCTCCGCAATACTAAGACCGCCGCATTGACATAAGGCTCCGCTTGTGATATACTGCGCGCAGGAAAAATCTTCTGAGCTTGCTCAAATGGGTGTACCGAAATTCAAGAGGGAGAATGGATTATCATGAGTTCTTGGGGACGCAAATTACGAATGGGTATGATTGGCGGAGGTCAGGGCGCCTTTATCGGTGGGGTGCACCGCATCGCAGCCGCGCTTGATCAACAAATCGAACTTGTTGCCGGCTGTTTCTCACGGGATGCTGAAAATACCCGAATTACCGGCGAACAACTCCATCTTTCTCCAGCACGTTGCTACGCTAACTATGAAGAGATGGCGGCTGTTGAAGCCAAACTTCCCGGAAATCAGCGGATTGACTTCGTCAGCATCGTGACGCCGAATGTCTCCCACTTCCCTATTGCAAGAGCATTCCTTGACGCCGGGTTTCACATCATCTGCGATAAGCCGATGACCTACACGCTCGATGAAGCTAAATCGCTTGTTGATCTTGTGGAGAAGTCAGGACTTGTCTTTGCGGTAACCTACAACTATACGGGTCACCCGCTTGTAAGACACGCTCGCCATCTGTTTCATTCCGGCGAAATGGGTACGGTCCGCAAGGTGGTTGTCGAATACTTTCAGGACTTTCTCATGGTTCCACACGAGAAACTCGGTCAGAAACAAGCTGCTTGGCGGGTTGACCCTGCACAGTCGGGTATCGGCGGCACCATGGGCGATATAGGCACTCACTCTGTGAATTTGGTCGAGTATGTTACTGGCGATTCAATAACTGAACTGTGCGCGGACAAAAGCACATTTCTTCCGGATCGGATGCTTGATGAAGATGTCAACGCGCTACTTCGCTTCAGGGGTGGAGGAAAGGGCGTACTGACTGTCAGTCAAGTTGCTACTGGGGAAGAGAATGGGCTGATTCTTCGCGTCTACGCCTCCGAGGGAGCCGTCAAGTGGGCTCATGAGAATCCGAACTATCTTGAACTCTATCGTTATGGCGAGCCGAGACAGACACTGGGGCGTGGGCAAGGCTATCTCTCTGAATCAGCAGCCGGATGCACACGCATCCCGCCCGGTCATCCGGAGGGATATCTGGAAGGATTCGCAACCATTTACGTTGGGGTTGTTGAGGCAATCCAGCGGTACATTGATGGCAATCCGATGAAGACTGAGGAATATAATTTCCCCACTGTTTGTGACGGTTTGCGTGGAATGGAGTTTATCTATAAGACCGTGGAATCCTGCGATAACGGTTCGACGTGGGTGAACCTGTAAACACCGCGAATTCCATAGATAAACACGGTGATAGTAACAATTGGGTGTACCACTAAACGTGAGATTGTGGACGTGAATGACAATGCAACTTCTCCACACAGCCTTGATGGATTAGTCGCGGTAGTAACTGGTGCTGCTCAGGGCTTAGGGTTGGCAATCGCCAACCAGCTCGCTCGCGATGGCGCGACGGTTATTATCGCTGACCTGCAATTAGAAAAGGCACGGACAACGGCGGACCAGTTTCGAGAGAATGGCTTAAAAGTACAGGCAGCATATCTGGACACTACTGACAGTACCGGCGTGACCACGTTCTTTGAGCAAGCGGCTGGTGAATACGGACGGTTGGACATTCTGGTCAACAATGCCGGTGTCGGCCAGAATGTGACACCCATTGTCGAGTTGGGCGATCAGGAATGGGAACGGGTGTTGAATGTCACCTTAACTGGTACCTTTTACTGTTGCCGCGCCGCGGGCGCGATCATGGAGCGTCAGGAGTCGGGGTGTATTGTCAATATCGCGTCTGTCAACGGGCAGAATCCAGCCGCACTAGTTGGGGCGTACAACGCGGCAAAGGCAGGCGTGATTAGTCTGACCCGGACACTGGCTCTGGAGCTGGCAGATTACGGTGTGCGAGTTAACGCGGTGAGTCCGGGACCCGTTTACACCGAGTTTAACCGGAGAGGTATGGCGCAACGCTGCCAGACCCTGAACATCACCGAGGATGAGATGATTGAACGTGTTCGCAGTGCCATTCCGCTAGGGCGGTGGGGAGAGCCAGCTGATATCGCACAAGGCGTCGTCTTCCTTAGTAGTCCAGCGGCTTCCTGGATCACTGGTGAAGTCCTCAGAGTCAGCGGAGGAATGGAAGGTGTGTCAGCTACACCGCCGAAGCGTCCTAAGCACTGAGCAGTTCATTACGCTACCGGTGCAAAAGGGTTTCAACCGTACCAATCCGGCTAGTTCTAAAACTATACCGATTTGGGCTTGAATTATCCTATTTTGACTTCCGAGATCTTAAGGGCGAGGTATGGGTTCATTGTATGTGTAGAATAACCAGGGTGTCATCCACGGCATTCACAGGGTTGTTAAGCGACGGCAAGCACGATCTCTCCAACCAACCGAGCAGTTTCGATCCCTCCTCCTGTACGAGATAGCGCAGTAAACCTTCACTCACAAGAATTTTCGCAAATTCTTCCCGCCTCGTTCCAACCAACTCTTGAGGGAATGACCACTTCTCCTGCCTCGTTTTTTCTTTTATTTCGATAGCCGTATTGGGAGGAACTAATCCAAGGTAAGTGTAACTGCCTTTATCAATAAGCCATGCGTTTTCGAGCACATCACGCAAATTATGCTGAATGTAACCATCGTTTCGATGGATACGGGGAGAGGGGAAATCTACGAACGACTCAGCAAGATAAGTCTGCGTCACCCACGCATCTAAGCTTGTGTCATGGAGTTGAAAATCGTTTCTATCCTCAATTAGTTGCAAAGGAGGTGTAGCGGTTGGCGTTAGTGGTCTAATCAATGTCTCCGCTCCAAACTGAATTGACGTGTTTAAATTTGTAGAGGCAATCATGCCGAGATAACTCTGCAAGTGTGCCCGTTCTCTTTCAGCATAGACGGATAAAATCGACAGGCGGTTGAGGGATACCCAACCGGGCGCGGCGTTTCGTGGGATAATTACAACGCACGAGAAAATCACCGGAAGCAACAAACCGCCAATCCAGTATAATTTTGGGTTATTCTGACAGCGTCTCGTCAACCATGTCATTCCACCGAGGCTAAGCAGATAAACGATGAGGAATCCCGCTAACAAAAGGATTAACGGGGCGCGGGTCGGAGGACGGGTTGTGAGTAAAGCCTGGATTTTTTCGTTGTGTCTGCGATAGGCACCATAGCGTGCTTCCTCAATGTGGTGCGGAGATCTGCCCGCTTCCTTGAATAACCATTCCCAAAAATTTTCCGCTCCGGGCGAATCAGAAAAAGGGGGCGCCGTGTAATCAAATGCGAGGCTTATGATACTCCCGCTGCCCAAGCGTTTTTTTGCGACATAAATTCGCTTTTCGTTCCCGACAAGGATTTGTCCGCCGGATCGACGTTTAAAATCAACGACATCGAAGGCGAAATCCATTGCTGTAAAACCGAATTTCTGCATCGCTTCAGGTAGATTTTTCCTCGTTTGGAATGCAGCAGGTTCAACGGGCAGGAATGGTCCAAGAAAACCTCCACGAAGCGCATGGAGATTACTCCCGCCCGCTGTAAGTAGTGTTCCACCCCGCTGAATCCAATCGAGCAACGCGGTCTGTTGAGGCTCAGTAATGTGGCGTTCCGATAGCGAAAGCCCACGCAGAATAAAGAAATTGATAGAATCGTACCCTTTCCAATGTGTGGGCAGATACCTCGGGTTTCCAACATAGGTAACAAAGATATCCCCTTCCTCCTTCTCTCCAATCTGTTTTCCATCCAAGCGACTCAACAAATCACGGCTTGGTGTCAGCGCAAGCGCGATGAGGTCCATCGTTTGCTTTGGAGATTCAGCGGAAATGTCTTGAGATAGACGAATTCGTCCTTTCTGGTCAATCAGTTTCAGTATCAGTTTAGTGGAAATTCCTGGCAAGAAGATGTAGAGAATTTCTCTTTGACGATCGGTTCGTGTTAGGGTGAGCTGAGTGGAATAAGATTGAATCAACTCGCCCGAGGAGGTGTTGTGGATATCAGTGCAGATTTCACCACTGAAGGCTTCGTTTTGACTTGTGACTGTAACTTGCAGCGGCGACCATCGATCCCGTTTGTGGGTACCGCCAAATCCTAGTTCGACAGATTCAATCTGAATTGCGGCGCAGGCTACACAAAAGGATAAAAAAGTGAGAAATGGGCACAGATAGAAGCGGAAAAGTTGTAAGATAGGCACTGAAAGTTTCTCTTTCTGCAGGCTTGTGGAAAGTGGCATCTAGCGATAAAGATGCTTCCCAAGTTAGCTGGGCAATAATGATATATCAATTGCAAGTAGGAACTGCTTGAATAGTTGCCAGTTATATCCGCTTGTATGAATCATACATTTCTGCTAACTTGCTTCTTTTGCACTGACGAGTGTCAACAATTGCATGTCACGATGCACCATCACTGAATATCTTAACATAGTTGTTCCTGTTTTTCATCCGATAATCTGGGAATACTCAAGGGAATCACAGTACAATTCATGAACGAGGGTGGGGTGAGCAGTTAGCAGATAGTCCGGGACGCCGGCCGCACCATCTCCCCCGTTTATCTAACCACTATAATACGCCTTGACCAACGATAGACTACCGCACTGGGTTGGGTATTTCTCATAATTCATCCTTGCACAACATAGCAGTTTGTGATATTATTTTGCGGATTTTTTGAAGATGCCACTAATGGCCCTTCTGAAGAAACGCAGTGTTTATTTTGGGAATGTTGTTGCTACGGTTGCAGAATTACAACACATGAGGTGTCAAAATGAGTCTCGGCATTGACAGTAAGGCAACGTGTCTAGTTTCTGAGATGTGATGTGTTGGAAGACGGCATGACGACGATACTGCTGCGCACCATCATGTTCTGGTTGTTTATGAAATCTCGCTCGTATCCCTTATTTTTGCAAGGTTAGTTCTGACCTTTAGCGGATTCTTTCCAAAGACCAATCGTAATCAGAACTTAACCGAAGTAGGTAGAGTTGGCGAACAAATTCTCAATTGGTCACCTTCTTTTTTCTCCCTCAATTGCTAGATTTAGACTGTCCTTTTGCCTTGGCACAAAGCTTGCTTCAGCAGTTAGGATTATTACAGTAATGTCGAAAAACACAATTCGCTTGGAGGAAAAAACCTATGTTGACACAAGCATACCGAATTTTGATACCACTTTTTCTGATTAGTTCGTATCTGTGGAGTAACGGGTGTGGTTCTTCAGAAGACGATTATGTTGAGCCAGATACAGAACCCCCCGCCATTCCAAGAGGTGTGGAGAGCATCACTGGAAATGGTCAGGTGACGATTGAATGGTTTCCCAACGGTGAAAGTGACCTCGCTGGGTATACGATTTGGCGGAGCCGGGATAATGAGACCTTCAATTTGCTCAAAAGCGTTTCCGCAGATGAATTTCAGTACATCGATCGAGATGTCCGAAATGGTACGATCTATTATTACGCTGTTTCAGCCTTGGATCTCGAAGGCAACGAAAGCGATTTAAGCCCAGAAAATATCTTTGATACTCCGCGTCCGTCGGGTAACAATGTGACATTGAATGGCTTTACGATTCTTCCGGAACAGAGTGGTTTTGATTTTTCTCAACCTGAAAAAGGCGCGATTCCATGGGACTCACTAACGACGGATGTCTATTTTGGACCAACAGAGATTTTTTCTGAATTTGACGTGTCGTATACTGTTCCCTATCTATATTCTGACAATTTAACTGAGATGCAAGACATGGGTTACCATGAGGCTTTCGACGAGGTTAATGTATCACCCTTCTTAGGGTTTACAACAGAATTTGTTGAGTTGATTGAAGGTCACGTATATATTTTTTATACTCCTGATAGAAACTATGCTAAGATTCATGTTGTTGCGATTTCAGACAATGCGGTTACTTTTGACTGGGCATACCAGATTGATCCGGATAACCCAGAACTTGCCCCGCGTTTACATCATTAGCTGACAACGGCTAGAGTTGGTGATTTTGTGAGGCAGCGCAAAGAAATACGGACGATGAAACAGAGCAAATCGCAACCAAGAAAAATGCGCGACTCACGTTTCACGTATTGACGTCGTTAAACAGTCAAGCAGTACAATAGGCGAAGATTTCCAGCGCAGGAGCAACAAAACCATATTGAGGGATAAGCTTTAACCCTTGGGAACATATTACTTTTAGGAAATTCAAATAATGCACAATGTGAAAACCCTGATTTCTGTCTGGTTCTTTATGTCTCTGAATCTATCCCTGATGGCTTTGCCGACCCGATCTCTGCTTGAATCTGAGAACCTTGATCGATGCCCATTTACAGTTGGCGAGATTCTCACTTACAATATCAAAATTGCTGGATTGTCTGCTGGAAAACAGGTAACCCAAGTCACAGATAAAGAAATGTTGAATGGGCGTCAAGTTTACCACCTCGTTTCAGAATCCCAGACAGATAGTGTCTTTGGAACACTGTATCACTTTCGGGATTGGCAGGAGAGCTACGTTACAACCGATCAACTACATCCTCTGCGACATGTGAAAGACCTTGAGGATCGAAAATTCCGAGCGCATATCGAAGTTGATTTCGACGTTGAGAGAGGGATTGCCCGTTATACCAAAAATGAGAGTGGCAAAGTCTTCGAAGTCCCGATCGGTACACAAGATGAATTGTCAATGGTTTATTTCCTGCGATCAAAGGAATTAAACGTTGGTCAAACTTACGTTTTTCCTGTACTGGTTAAGGATAAAACCCAGGATGTCACAGTCACTGTTTATCGGCGCGAAATGATGAAAACGGAAACATTAGGACGTGTAGAGACGTTGGCGTTACGCACCTCACACGGCTATCTGATTTGGCTCACGAATAACAATCGCCGTATTCCTGTCCGAATCGAAGCAGAAACTCGAATTGGTAAGCTAATCGGTACGCTTGAAAAGGTTGATTTAGGTAAAACATTGAGGTAAATTGCTTCCTTCGCTCGGATTCGGTGGATTTGTGAGATTCGCAATACATTATGAAAGATTTTCTTCGTCGGACGGATAGCTATCAATCTCTTGTTGAAATTCTATCTAACATCTACAAAACTGCTGTACATCAAACTGACTCGCTCACCCAGCTAGAACAATTCCCCACTCTAGATGATGGGATGACTTACAGCGACAATCCCAATAATCTCGCATTGAACGTGCCATGGTTGAGGGGGTTGCATGGTGCATCAGTTGCCTACTTACTAAGTTCACTTGCATCAGATTTCCCCAACACGTCTTTCCTCGTTGTCCTCCCTTCACATCAAGAGGCTGAAAAAATTGTTCAGGACATCCCCGCCTACGGCTTTGAAGATGCTCTGTTTTTCCCGGAGTGGCAAAACTTCTTCTATGAAGGCATCTCCCCGACCAAGGAAATTGTTGCGGAGCGAATGACCTGTTTGGGTCAGTTGCTGGATGGGCGTTGTACGACTATCGTCACATCAATTAAGGCGTTAATGCACCGAATTGCTCCCAAATCGGTTTTGTCCGCTTTTTTCGAAATCTTACGGGTTGGTGACGAAACCGCACCCGACGAAATTGTCGCGTTGCTCCTGCGCGGTGGGTATCAACGGGTTAGCCTCGTTGAGGTCAAGGGAGAGTTTGCGCGTCGTGGTGATATTTTGGACGTTTATCCGTTGATTGCTGATAACCCCATCCGTATAGATTTTTGGGGCGATAAAATTGATGCTATTCGCACCTTTGACCTGTCCTCGCAGCGATCCATAGCGGACCTGCAATCAGTTGTCTTGAGTCCAATGCGTGAGGTCATCTTGACGCCCGATGCGCTTACTCTGTGGAAAGCACGCGCAGAGGAATTAGTTGAGACGAATCCATCGCCGAAATATAGAAACGTAATTCATGAGATAACGCAGCGCCTTGAGGATGGGACAGATTTGGAAGGAGTTGAATCTCTTCTTCCAATGTTATACCCGAATCCTAGCCTTCTTACCAATTATCTCTCTACGTCGACGATTATCATTCTCGTTGAACCCGCCTGGGTGATAAGGGAAGGTAAGCGAACCATCGATCAAGCGAAAGCACTATGCGAGAGAAAGTTGGAACAAGATCGATTCATAGCTCCATCCAATGAGACATTTGCACCATTTGAATCAGTCATCACCGCTTTACAGCGTTATCCCTTGATTCGAACGTCGTTGGCACGACCTGAACCTGCTTCGGGTGAGCGAATCGTCGAAATCGACTTTGGTATGCGTCCACCAGGAGTGCATCGTGGAAACATTCAGATGGTCATGGACCAGGTTAAAGAGTGGACGGACGGAGGCTATCTTGTCAACATCTTCTGTGACAATTCTGCGGGAGCCAATCGGCTGCGTGAAATTCTAGCAGGCCGAAATTTGCTCACAGCTCAAACTGCAGTTGAAATTGGCAGCATCAGCGAAGGGTTTCTCAATAAGGAACATAAGTTTGTTGTAATTTCTGATGATGAGGTGTTTGATCGTGAGAATCGGCGGCGCCGTCGCACCGATTTCAAAGAAGGTGCACCGATTCTGAATTTGATTGATCTCAAAGAGGGCGACTATGTTGTACATGTATCGCATGGAATCGCTGTCTATGCAGGTATTCGCCGCCTAGATATTGACGGAAAACCCCAGGATTTTTTGGTTCTGAAATATGCCGGCGGGGATATACTTTACGTTCCTACTCACCAGATTGATCTCGTTCAAAAGTATATCGGTGGAGATGACGAGGGCAAGGGCCCCCGACTAGACAAGCTCGGTGGGACATCGTGGCAGCAGGCTAAATCTAGGGTGAAAGCGTCTATCGAGCAGATGGCGGAAGAACTGCTTCAACTCTGTGCAATTCGTGAGGCACAAGAGGGGTATGTTTTTTCGCCCGATACCCCGTGGCATCGGGAATTTGAGGCGATGTTTCCTTATGAAGAAACTCCCGATCAACTTCAAGCGATTGAAGAAGTCAAAGAGGATATGGAGCGGTCACGCCCCATGGATCGGTTAATCTGTGGAGATGTGGGATATGGAAAGACAGAAGTTGCGCTTCGAGCGGTGTTTAAGGCGGTAATGGATGGTAAACAGGCTGCTGTTCTCGTGCCGACGACAGTTCTCGCACTACAACATTTCAACACGTTTCAGAAACGATTTGAATCCTTTCCTGTTAGTGTTGAGATGCTGACGCGCTTTCGAGTGAATAAGGAAGCGAAAATGGTGAAAGTAGGCTTAGAAAAAGGTACGGTTGACATTGTCATCGGCACCCATAGTTTACTGTCGGATAGTCTCAAGTTTCACGATTTAGGTCTGCTGGTAATTGATGAAGAGCATCGCTTTGGTGTCAAACATAAAGAGAAGATCAAGCAGATTAAGCAGGTGATTGATGTCATCACCTTGACAGCAACGCCGATTCCACGTACACTACATATGTCCTTAATCGGTATCCGTGACTTCAGTGTGATTAACACACCCCCTGAAAATCGTCTGCCGATTGAGACATACGTAATGGAATATAACCCCGATGTGGTAAGAGATGCAATTTTGTGTGAGATGGAGCGAGGTGGACAGGTCTTTTTTGTCCACAATCGTGTCCAAAGCATCGAAAGTATTGCTACTGCAGTTCAAAACCTCGTGCCGCAAGCCCGGGTGAGTGTGGCGCATGGACAGATGTCCGAACGTCAACTAGAAAAGGTGATGATAGATTTTGTTAACCACAAATCCGACGTTTTAGTGTGCACCATGATTATCGAATCGGGGCTTGATATTCCTAACGTCAATACAATTCTGATCAATCGTGCTGACGCACTAGGGTTGGCGCAACTTTATCAACTGCGCGGGCGGGTTGGGCGCGCTCGGTATCAGGCCTACGGATACCTTTTCTACCCACAGGGGCGTGCGATTACCGAGCATGCCCAGAAACGGCTGCGAGTTATTGAGGAGTTTACCGATCTTGGGTCGGGGTTCAAGATCGCACTTAGAGATCTCGAAATTCGTGGAACAGGGAATATTCTTGGTCACCAGCAACACGGCCATATCGCTGCGGTTGGCTATGATATGTACTGTAAGTTGCTTGAAGAAACCGTACGCAAGCTTAAGGGTGAAAAAATTGAGGAACCGGTCGAAACGCGAATCAGCTTGCCTGTCGAAGCCTATTTGCCCAATGAGTACGTGCCCGATAGTCGGCAGAAGGTTTCACTCTATAAGAAAATTGCCGCTTTGAAGACAGAAGCGAATCGGAAAAGTCTTTCAGAAGAAATCGTCGATCGATATGGCAAAATTCCTGAACCTGTCGAGATGTTGCTTGAAATTGCTGAACTTAAACAACTTTGTCAGACACTCGGTGTTGATAGCATTATCTCAGGTGGCGATAATGTCAAGATTGCGTTGGATGACACTAAGTCGAAAATCGATCCGAGTAATCTGGTTCAGGTGATTCAAGGGGATAGACGACTCTCGCTTTCACCACCTGGTCGCCTGATGGTTAATACAAAGGGGCTGATCGGTAAACCTCTCTTACTCGTCCTCAGGCGAATCCTCGTCAGAGCGTTCAGTTGATTTTGGAAGTTTTTGCTGACAGCGGTCAACGCTAATCTGTCTCAAGAAAGACGCAATTCAACAGTTTGAACCATCGTCATTGGTAGAACGAAAAACCGCACGACCAATGATGTCGTGACGTGAATGACATGTTATTGACGCCCGATGCAATCGAGGCAGATCTACATTTTCACTAGGTCTCTTTTTCTGTGAATGAGAGGACTGGTAAAGCAGGTGCAGGCCTCTGGTATTAACAGGCTTACCTACACCTAACACCCAATATCAAAATATAGAAAGGAGAAACACACAATGAAGAAAACGTTGAGTGTTTTAGCTGTGATTGTGGCAATATGTTTAACCGCTTGGCGGGTTGTTCAATCGCAGGATTCGGATTCATCTACAGATTCTGTAGATGAAAGGCAAGTTATTGTGGCAGAATACAATTGGGAGGGCAACCCGAAGCTGATCTCGCTAGCCGATTTGAAGGCGGCGATTGGAAAATTGCCGCCACACCGCCAAGAGAAGTACAACAATAGAAAAAGTAAGACGCAGTATCTAGACGAATTGATTGCTGAAAAGCTGAAACTCCTCGCGGCTATTGAGAAGGAATTCGATAAAGACGAGGAGTTCCTTAAAAAGGCAGAGGACTATAAACACCAGCTTATGGTCGAACGGCTAACGGAAAACGAGGTTGATAAGAAAATCTCCTATACGGAGGAAGACATCAAGCAATATTACGAGGCGAATAAGGATGAATACATAGAAGAACCTGAGGTTCAAGCAACTTGTATTGCCTTACTAGATGAGGACCGAGCACAAGAAGTATTGGCGAAGATTAAAGGCGGTAGAGACATCGTCGAAATGGCGAAGGAACTTTGGGACGTTGGTGAATTGGAAGGGCCCGGAGTCAACGAAGAGGAGCCCGGGCGTACTCGCCTTTTCTCCCGAGATGAGTCCAATGATTGGAAAGAGCTTATTGATGCCCTCTTTGAAATGGAAATTGGTGAAATGACTCAAGAGGTCTTTGAAACTGATGTGCGTGATAGAACTAACTTCATGATTTTCCGAAAAAGGGATCACAGACCTGAACGCCAAAAAGCGTTAGATGAAGTCCGAAGTCGCGTTGAACGGCAAGTAGAGCGTGAAAAGAAACGACAACGAATCAAAGGGTGGGTTGAAGCGTTTACAACCGAAGGTAAACTCAAGACTTATCCAGAGCGTATTTCCGAGCCTCCACCGGATGAAGAAAGTGAAGAGGAAACCTCTCCGGCGGGGGAAGAGGCTACGAAAGAAAAATCTGAGGAAATGTAAAACGTAAATACAGAAATTCGTCGCCATTAAGAGTATTTACTCATTACGTGTGACGAAAGCCAATAAGTATAATTAAGGGGGTATAATTGTGAAGATACTCGGAAGTATAGGTTTCATTTTGCTTAGCGGGTTTGCGCTCAACATCGCTTTAAGCGGATGTGGAGGAAAAGCAACGGGCGCAGACGGTACAGTGATTGCAGAGTATGAATGGGATGGTAAACATCAAATCACACTTGAAGAGATGATGGCGGAGATTAACGAACTCCCAGACTACAAAAAACGACAGTACAAAGAGAAGGAGGAACTCGACGAATATATGACCCTTATGGCAGAGAGTCGATTGATACTCTGCCTTGCAAAGGATCAAAAACTTGATGAAGATTCGGAAATTCTGAAAAAAGTGCATGATTATCTGCACGAATTGATGGTTGATAAGCTTACCGAACTTGAAGTTGATCAGCAGCTAATAACGACCGAAGAAGACTATAGGCTTTACTATGAAGAGAATAGAGACAGATTTGTTGAGCCTGAACAGGTACGTGGGATTGCTATTGCTGTTGCAAACCAAGCCCGCGCCGAGGAAATACTTCAGCAAATTGAAGACGGCAGAGATGTTGTTGAATGTGCTAAAGAACTGTTAGACAGGGGCGAAATGGAAGGGCCAGGGGCAAACCCTGCGGACCCCGGCGCAACCGGATTCTTTTCACGCCGCTCCTATCCAGAAGAAGCACAACCTTTTGTTAATGTGGCGTTCGATTTGGAGATTGGTCAGACAAGTGACGAACTCATTGTTATCGAATTTGGGCGACCATATTATATGATTTTCCGCAAAGATGAACATAAACAAGAACGCCAACAAGAACTTGAGGAAGAATATGTGCACCGCAACGTGGAAAGAGTTGTCAAACGCGACAAACGTAAAGAATTGATGCAAGCATGGATAGATCGACTCCGCGAACGGGCTAAGGTTAAAACGTACACCGATCGAATTCCAGGGAAGCCAAAGGAGGACGAAGCCGCCACGGAACAAGAAATTACAGAAGATGAATTTTCTTCCGATGACGATTCAGGTGAAGTCATGTCTGAGGAACAGTAAAGTACGTTGGGCATTAGGTGTTAGGTGAGAACGAAACCCGTGATGCCTATGCCCAATACACATTTTGAATTTGATTTTACGGAGGTAAATTCTAAATGCACTCCACAACTTTATTTTGCCAAGCTCTCCTGATGTTATTTATAGTAGTAGTAGTAGTACCTAACTCTCTGCTAGCGCGGACGTTCGATGAAATTATCGCTTATGTCAACGACAGCGTAATAACAAATTGGGAACTCGAAAACGTTGTGAAACAACGCGCTATGGAACTGCAGACCGCACATCGTTTCAGCCAGCGCGAAGCTTTGGAAAGAGCGAAACAGGAACGCCCGGAGTTGCTCGACCGGCTAATTCGCCAAATGCTCCTTGTAGAAACTGCATTAAGTTTGAAAATTGAGGTGACAGATGAGGAAGTGGAACAATACATCCAAAACTTTAAGAGAAATGCAAAAGTTGAGACAGAAGAAGAGTTCATCGCGCAGTTGAAAAGGGAGGGGTACACTCCGATTGCCTTTCGAGAGCAGGCAAAGCGAAACCTGATGGCGGAACGTCTTTTGATGCAACGTGTTTTGCCCAAACTCCAGGTCAGAGATGCAGATGTCATGAAGTTTTTTGAAGAAAACCAGGAGCAATTTGCAACGAAAACAGACGAAGTGCATTTGAAGCACATCTTCATTGCTTTCAGGGCGAGTGAAGTGGATCGACAAGCCGCACTTCAAAAGATGGAGTCCATCCTTCAGGAAATTAAAAAGGGAAAGGATTTCACAGAACTTGCTCGCCGCTATTCGGTTGGTGAGCAGAATCAGGAGTTTACTTCATCGAAAGTTGGCGAATTAATTCAGTGGCCGATTGCAGAAGTTGCAAATCTCTCTGAGCCTTTTCGTATTGCGCTTTCTACACTAAACCCCGGTGAACTTAGCCATCCTACCGAAGGGAATGATGGAATTTATCTCTTTAATGTTGAGCGTAAGACTGACCAAACGATTGCGTTCCGCTACCTTGTTATCCGTCTGAAACCGAGTGAAGAAACCATCCAGAAAGCGTACGAACGTGGTAATCTCATTCTACAGAAATTACATCAGGGTGCGGATTTCAAGACACTGGTTAGACAATATTCGGACGATCTGGAAACGAGGACAGATGGTGGCAATCTTGGTATGCGTTCGATCGGCGATTTGGTTCCTGAAACGCGGAAGGTTATTGAGAAACTTGCTGTGGGAGAATATAGTCCACCGCTCAAAACCAAGTATGGACTGCACATCTTCGTGGTTGACTCCCGAACTCCTGTCGAACTCACTGAGGCAGAAAAAGACCAAATCCGTATCGTATTGCGTGAGCAAAAATTTCAAGGGGGATGGCAGGCTTACACGGATACGATTCTGAAGGGTGCGTACGTTAAAATCAAACCGATTGAATAAAGAGAGAATACACAGAATGGAAGGGAGGGAAAGAAATAGAGGCGAAAAAGGAAGTTTAACAAGTCAAGACGCAAATTGGATTACACTTCCTCAATTTCCCGCTTTCCCGTTTTCTCATTACGTTTTACGCTTCACAGTCTATGCACCACGTTTTGCATTTCACGCATTATCAATAACATTTCTCGCCTGTTTCTCACTTGCATATGTTTGTGCTTTGTCCGCGCAAGATAATCTCCCGCCTGTCACTGATGGAGATGGTTCCGCAACGGATGTTAAGAAACTATCCAAACCTCCTGCCGACATCCAAGAAACTTCCCCAGAGAAAGAAAAAAAGAGCAAGTCCCAACTCGATCCCGTGAATACTTCCCCCGAAGAAGGCAAAGTCATTGGGGATGGCGATGAGATATTCGTCCAAGATAATATTGTCCGGATTCACGGCAATGGGCTCATCAAGTATGACGACGTTGTCCTACATGCAGACAATATTTGGGCGGATTTTGACGAAAATATCATGCGTGCAGCTGGCAATGTGCGTCTCATAGTTGAAAATGAGGAAACACACGCGAACGAATTAGTCTACAACCTTGAAAACAAAAAAGGAATCGTGCGGGAAGGATTTACATACAGCGATCCCTGGTATTACCGCGGATCAGAAATCTTCAAGGTCGAAGCGGATGAATCTTACATTCGCGGAGGATCGCTAACTACGTGTTCCCTCAAACACCCTCACTTCTACTTTAGCGCCTCTAAAATCATCGTCAAGGTCAATAAAGAGTTAATCGCCAAAAACATCGTGTTGAAGGTGGGCGGCATCCCGCTCTTCTACTTTCCAGTCTACCGTCGTGATCTGCGCAAGGATAAAGTTGCAAAGGTGATTGTAAAACTTGGTACTGATAGCTATCAGGGGCCATTTGTTAGCATCATTTTACCCCTTGCACGCCGACAGCGATATGATGGCGCGCTGCTGTTTGATCAGAGCGCTCGCCGGGGCGGTGGAAGGGGGTTCGAGGGAAAATATCGCATTAACGATGTCAAATTACAAGAGATTCTTGTTCCCCTTCCCACCGATGCAACACCAACTGAACGTGCGAATCTTGAAGAAAAAGCGGAAGAGTTATCAGATCGGTTGGAAGGAAAATATGACAATTTTAAGTTGCGCCAGATTTTCTTAGAGTACAAGATTAGCGAAGAGGATGTTGCAAGAGCGCACGAAGAAGCAAACGAAATCTACAGACAACTCAAGGTGGATGACGCCGATTTTGCTCAGATAGCTCAAAGTAGTTCTGACCATCAGGATACCCGCTATCAGGGTGGAAATATGGGTTTTTTGGTGCGTGGGGAACGGGACGAGGACGGAGAACTGAGACTCCGTCCAATCTTGGAAAAAGCTGCTTTTCAGCTACAACCGGGAGAAATCAGCCCAATTTTGCGGACTGAATCTGCGTTTCACGTTTTAAAAGTAGAACACGCCATTGAGGTGTACGGTGAAAGGGAGATTCAGGTCCGTCGAATTGACATTGTGGTCGAACCAAGCGACGAAACCCGGCAGTCAATTCAAGCTACTGCAAAAGAAATTCAGGAACGTGCAAGCGCTGGAGAGGCTTTTGATCGGTTAGCAGCGGAATGCGAAGAAGCTGAGGTTTCCATAGTCAATCAAGGGGAGTGGATGCCATTAAATAAAATGGACAATCGTTGGCGATATTCGGTGCGTCGGTTTGAGCAGCCTGGGGAAGTCACACCGCCGGTTAAAACAGATCTCGGGGTTTATGTCCTCCAGCTGATTGAAAAAGAACCGACGCCTAGCTTTGAAGAGATTGCTAGCCAATTTGAAGCAGAATGGGTTGCACTGCAAGCTGAAAAAGAGATAATGAAAACACCGGAACACCCGAAAGAGCAAGAGGAGATAGAAGAAAAGAGCGGTAAATCGCAGTCGGAAAACTCGCGGTCCACACTACGGAATACGGAATTTAATGACATAGTAGATTTGCCTGAAGCGGAGAGCATGAATGAAGAAAAGGAAGAAGTACAAGTCTACCAGAAGTACGGCTTTCGAGGGAGGTGGGAAATGCCGCGAAGTGTTGCTTCACAAGCCCAACAATTTTATCGAGGTGAGTCAAGTCGCGTTATCAAAACCAAAAAAGGGTATCGCCTTATCAAAGTTGATAGAAAACGCACTTTCAGGGGCGATCTTCTATTTCTCGCACAGGATCAGTATTCATCTTCTCGGAAAAAACCCTTCAGAACCGGGCAAAGATGGACCATGCGGTGGGGGCACAACCATATCATTTACACTCCTTGGGATAGCCGATCAAAAGGACGAAAACCTGTAAGCTGGACGAGTCGTGTGCGATGGGGAGCGAGAACTTTTAAAGAAGGATTGGGAGAGAATGAATCGACCATTGACTCCTTTTCCATGGTGACATGGGGGGCCGGTCTTTCCGCAGTAGATAAGAATGATTATGACGAGGACGGCAATTTGACATTTTCGCGCGAGACCATCGGGGAGTTCTTGGGGCGTTTACAGGTGAATCACACCTTAGATCTCACAGGGGAAGGGACAACATCCCTGCAAAAACTGCCTGCATTCACAATCTCACTGTCGCGAATGCGCTTCAATCGGTTGCCTGTATTCAAAACGATTAATTCTGGTCTAACGTGGGTTTCAAATAAATTGCATACTAATCGACCCGTCCTTTCGATGATTTCCTTCCCCACGCTTGAAAACACCAGCTTTGATTTCGATACTGCCTTGGGTAACTTCTTTCGGGAACGATATAGAGATGAGGAAGATGTGTTCTTGCAAACGATGGATCTCGGCTTTGATCTACGGAAACAATCGACGTCACAAATTATGCCTAATCGTGAGCTGCAGCTCGATTTAATTCTGAAAAGTAATCTGATTTGGCACTCCAAGGACCGTGCTGGCAACCGAAATATCTTGCGTGGCGTGTATAGCTCGCGGGCAACTGCGAGTAATACCCTCTTTCGAATCTATGACATCAGTTTCATTCCGGGGGCTCGTCGCATGCGCCATCAAATTGATTCGAGACTTAAATTGGATTATCAACCGCCTGTGGAAAGGGAGGAAGATGACCTTTACCCGTTTGGACCAAGTACTCACTTCTTCGAAAGAAAAGATCTCGCGTATATTTTCCGTACGAGCATTGAAGTGAAGACCCGTCGCAGCAAATCCGCACTCCGCCTCCTGGACTTCACCACACGATTAAGGGTAGACTTCTCAGAACGCGCCAAGGAGAGAAACCGGAAATATGAACTGATTGAAAGCGACTTAAGGATTACTCCCTTGGCAAGCCGTAAATTGACGATTACTATGAGAACGACCCACGATCCCAATGAATCAGAGTTTAATGGAAAAAGATACAAAATGGTTGGTTTTCGATCCAATCTCAGGTACAGGAGAACAAAATGGCATTTGTCCTTAGGAAGTTCATTCAACAAGAGAACAGGACGCGCTAGACGGGATTACACTGCAAGTTGGAGTTACCGTCCGAGCCGACTACTGGAGTTTGACTTCAACGTGATTTACGATTGGATTGAACAACAGTTCTATTCACAAAGTATTGCAATACGGCGGAACCTTCATGACTGGAATCTGACAATACGGTGGAATCGCCGCGGGATTAAGCGCGGTGCTGCATCTGATAACGTCCGTCAAGATTTCATTTTTCAGATTAACCTCATCGAAGAATCTGCTGCCTCTGTTGGACTTGGGTATGATGCCACAACGGACACGTGGGGCTTCCGAAGTCTACCAGCCGGTGTACCCTATAATGCCTTTAGTGCTGGAACAACACTTGGGCGATCTTATTTTTAGAGGTAAATGAAGCACCCTTTTTCCTTCCTATCCGCCATTCCGCGTACAGCCTATTTTCCCATTTGCTGCTTTTCCGTTCTTCAATTTCCGAAACATAGAGTTGACGTAGGTCACTTGATGTTCACCTCAAACTTATGATATAATTCCACGTAGACATGCCGCACTACCGTATTCAGGTCTGATTTAGTAGTAAGGAGAAATCTACGATGATTAATACACTTGTATTTGCTGGCGGGGCCATCCATGACTGGAAAGGTTGTAGCGAAGCAATTATTGATATTTTATCCCAGCGAGATGAATTTGAAATTACCAAAATCGAAGAGGATCTTGATGTCCTGACCGCTCCTCGGTTAGCTCCCTATGATCTCATCGTCTTCTATTACACTCTTGGCAAAATCTCAGATGTCCAGAAAAATGGGTTGTTAAACCACATCGCTTCAGGAAAAGGCTTTGTAGGGGTTCACCCTGCTGCAGATTCGTTCAGAGAGTGCCCGGAGTACCGGGCGATGATTGGTGGACATTTCGTCATGCATCCCCATTACCGGGAGTATCAGGTCAACATATCGGATACAACGCACCCAATCACGGTGGGCATTGAGGAGTTCATGGTCACGGACGAACAGTATATCTTAGACTACGATTCCCGTGTTGATGTACTTGCTTCAGGGCTGTGGAAGGGTGGTACTATGCCTGTTGTTTGGACCAAAAACTGGGGTGAAGGGCGCGTCTTCTACCTTGCTCTAGGGCATGATGCCAAAGCCTGTCGTCAAGAGATGTTCGGAACGCTTCTACAGCGCGGCGCACTCTGGACAGCCACGCCGAGCGAATAAATGAAAAAGCAGGTTACCGATATCCAGATTGATGAAAAGTACGTCGACCGAGGCACCATTTTTCTCGATTACCAACAGTTTGGCATCGTCGACTCAAGTTTGATTACGAAACTCGGTTTGCGAATTGGCCTGGAAATTGAGGCGGAGGTACTTCAAAAACTGATCGAAGCGGATGAAGTAACGAGGGCCAAGAACTTGATTATAGAGCTCTTGCGAAATAAAACCTATAGCAAGCAGCAGTTATGTGATTTGCTCGGACGAAAAGGGTTTAGCGAAAGAACAATTGACACCACGCTAGCGGACCTGGAGCAGCTAGGCTTCATTAAGGGTGAAACCTATGCTCGGAGTTGGGTCGATCGGCGTCAACGTTCAAAGCCACGCGGGAAAAAGGTACTGAAGCGCGAGTTGGTCAGCAAAGGGATTGACCAAACTACCGCGGATTGTGTGCTTGATGAGATTGATGATACAGACGAAGCTGGGCTTGCATTGCAAGTAGCACGAAAACAGGCGGTTCATTACAGGTCGCTTCTGCCACATGTAGCCAAACGACGGATGCACGATTTTCTACTGAGACGCGGATTTGACTATCATACAATTGAGCGAGTTATCAATCAAGTGCTAAAAAGGTAGTATTGGACAAGCTGTCCGAGAAAGATGTCACTTGCTGGGGGAGCGATCTCAGGTATTTATCTCGCATTTTCACCAAAATGGGTAAGACGCCGCAAGTAGTGAATAAGGTCGAGAATCTCCTATCCAGAACGTAAAACGAGAAGCTTTTGAAGAGACGAATACTATTGGAGTCCACAAGTATTCTCCGCAAAAAAAACAGCTTGTTCTTTAGTCCATCTTTTCCTCAATATCTTTGGACAGCGGACTATCAACGCCTCAGTCGAGTATGCTGATTCATCCCTACAAAGTCCCTTCCTTCGCTTTGTTCAGGGAAGTATGAATGTAGCCGAAGAGAAGCTTCGGAGTGAGATTTTGCGATTACTGAGTATCATAGATTGGGTTTCAGAAAATAGAAAATTCGATTTCTTTGGCGGTTATGAATTCTAGCAAGGCTGGCACACCTTCCTTTGTTTTCTGAATTCCTCGATTGATAGCAGGGACGATTTCATCAGGGGTAGTCACCCGCTCCCCATAACCGCCGAAAGCCCTCGCCATATCTGCATAATGTCCGGATATATCCGTGCTGCGGAATTTCTCTGTGGAAACCGGCATCACCGGCAATTCAATCGCCATTGAGAAGTTATTGAACAGAAGCGAAAGGATGGGAATCTGTTCCCTGACAGCGGTTTCGAAGTCCATCCCTGTGAAGCCAATGGCAGCATCCCCCCAGACGTTGATGCACAGTTTGTCTGGTCTGGCTATCTTGGCGCCCATTGCTAGTCCGAGACCATAACCCAATTGCGTGGTTTTGCCCCAGCCGATGTAGGAAAGCGGAGTGACCGGTTTCCAGAAAGGAGAAAGCTGATCGCGTGGACTTCCGGCATCATGTGTGATAATGGTGTTTGCCACATCTACGGTGTGCATCAGATTCCAGATTACTCGATAGGGAGAAAGCGGTATTTCGTTGGCGGTTAGCTTGTTGTTCCATTGTGCCAGCCATTCTGTTTTGATGGTATTAATCGCGTGTGTCACTCGATTGAAATGACCGCGGGGTTTACCGCCCAAGCGCTCGCGGATTTCGGCAACCAACGCTTCCAGAATCAGACGGGCATCCCCGATCAAGGCGTGCTCCACGACCACGTCTTTGTTAATGTCTGCAGGGTCCAGTGTAGCGTGAATAATGGTTTTGTCCGTCGGCAGGTGCGCTCCATAACTAGTGTTGGCGAAGCTGCATCCGACACCGAAAATTACATCAGCGTTGTGCAGAAAGTCATACACGGTTTTTGGGAGGGAACGCCCGCCAGAACCCAGAGACAAGGGATGGGATTCTGGAAAAGCGCTCTTGCCAGCAAGGCTAGTGGTCACTGGCGCTTCCAAGATTTCCGCTAATGCGCGTAAGGCTTCCCATCCTTTAGCGTAATGGACACCTTGACCAGCGTAGATTACCGGATGTTTCGCCTCCAGCAAAGTGCTGGCTATCTTAGGTATCATATGAAAGTCTGGACCAGAACGCAAAATCGGCGCAGGACGATATTGTAAGGGTTCGGACAACTCTTCCTGAAACACATCGCTAGGAATTTCTACTAGTGCTGGACGAGGACGCCCATTTCGCACCTGGGTAAAGGCTCGCCGCAAAGCTTCCGGTACGACTTGAGGCAAAGTAACCTGTTCACAGGACTTGGTGATGTGGCGGTAGTTGATGAAGGAGTTAAAGTTGGGGGGTATGTTAGTCAGGGAACGCGAGTAGCCCATCGGTATTACGACGATTGGGACGGAATCCCCATAAGCCTGGGCTACACCGCCAAAAGCATTCTCCGATCCTGGCCCACTTTGCATGCAGAATACGCCAATCTGTTCACCGGAAGTTACCCGGCTCAAGCCATCAGCCATGTGGAGACCAACCCGTTCTTGGCGAACGATGATTGGGCGAATTCCTACCTTGGCTGCGGCTTCAATAATTGGGTTGACCGGATAGGCAAATAGATACTTCACACCTTCCACCTTTAGAATTTGAGCGATAGCATCAGCAACGTTCATTCGAGTTCTCCTCTTTTGGAAAGCGAACCATCTCTCATACGATTACCCATGAAGCTATACTTCGCACCCAACCAACGCCGCACGAAGGGCTACGTTACGGCGGGATTTGACATAGTCTAGAGTTTTATGACCACCATCATTCAAAACTACTACCAAAGGTTATTGGCTTACAAAGAAAGGATTATGTTTTTTTTCTTCGCCAACTGTTGTGGGTGGGCCGTGTCCGGGGAAAAGCTTCACATCATCGGGAAGCGAGAGCAGATGATTCTGAACACTTGAAAGTTCTAACCTATACGAAATATTCGGACCTCCCACCGAACCAGCAAAGATCGCGTCGCCGACAATTGCCGTGGAGCGTGTGTAAAAGCTGCAACCGCCGGGCGTGTGTCCGGGTGTATCGAGTGTTTCTACGGTGAGATTGCCAACGCTTACTACATCGCCATGCTTCAGCGGTCTGAGTTGTTGGCTACTTTGAGGTTTCGGCTCATCCCCGTGAATATAAGCTTGGCAACCAGTTGCATCTTCAAGTGATGGCAAACCGTCTGCGTGATCGTTGTGAGCATGCGTCAACAAGATTACCGTTGGCTTGACCCCGATTTCCTGAATTTTTTGGAGGATGATGTCGGGACGCGCAGCCGTATCAATGATTGCAGCTTCATTGGTTGCCTTGCAAACCAAAATATAAGCATTAACCGGATAACCGCCAAATTTTGCGCTGACTGTGACCACTTCCAACGCATCGTCATATCCCGGTTGAACAGGTTCAGGTACCCAGCGTTCCATCGCAATGTCAACCAGTTTTGCGCCATCAAGATTTAGCGCCTGGGCGATTTGGCGAGTTTGATTTTCCGTTGGCTTTAGAGTGCAGTTTTCCATCTGCGACAATTGTGTCTCTGCGAGACCCGTTGTGTCAGCGATTTGAGCGATGCTCCAACCTTGCCCACGTCTCGCTTTGCCGATAATGTCTCCAAATTCATCTTCGAGTGTATAGGTCATAATGAGTTCTTCTCCTTCGTTGAAAAATTGGAAAAATAGTGTAACACGAAACAAAACGATGAACAACTGTAAAAATTTCACTCCCTAGCATTACAAGTAAGTTATACTTCACCAAGCCTCAGATAGTGCTTCTTCATATACATAGCGTACGCCTTTTGCAAATCTGCTTGACATGCGATATATCGACAGTTACAATATACTGGCTTCCCTGTGTTTTGCAGGAATCACAGAAGAGGCAACAGAGGGAGGATTTCATCGTATGCCGACATACGAATACAAATGTTATGATTGTGGTACCCGATTTGAGCGCTTTCAAAGCATCACCGATGAAGCAATTCAAGATTGCCCAGAATGCAAAGGTAAAGTCAAACGGTTGATTAGCGCAGGAGCAGGGTTGATTTTCAAAGGTTCAGGGTTCTACACGACAGATTACCGGGATGGAAGCTACAAAGAGGCTGAAAAGAAAGATCGGGATGCTTCATCAAGTAGCGGTGACGACAGTAAGAGCAGCGACACGAAAAGCAGCGACACGAAAAGTAGCGACACGAAAAGTAGCGACACGAAAAGTAGCGACACGAAAAGTAGCGACACGAAAAGTAGTGACACCAAAAACGTCGATACAAAAAGCAGTGATACTATGAGCCGTGCCCCATCTAAAAGCGCTTCAGATGAGACTTGAAGCAGCATAATAAGTGCCCGTCCGAAAAACATTTGCTGGTTGTCCAGATTCTTGAGAAGTTTCCTTTGGTTCAAAACTTGGGCAATCCATTGATGTCCCTTTTTTTAAAAGGTCAAAGGGTAAGGCATGAACCAACCTCAATCTGTTGAAGAGAAGGCACACGACCACGGTCATCAACATCACCTTCAGAGTAAATTCCGATTTGCACTTCTGTTCACCGGTGTTGTGTTCCTCGTGGAAGTTGTTGGCGGGATTTTGTCGAATAGCCTAGCACTATTAAGCGATGCGACTCATGTGTTGTCAGATGCGCTCGCGTTGGCAATAAGCTGGCTAGCAATCTATCTGTCAACACGTCCTGCAACGCACTCTCGGACATATGGGTATCACCGCACAGAAGTCTTAGCCGCATTCATCAATGGGATTTCGCTAATTGTTATTTCAGGTTGGATCGTTTATGAAGCCGTGCAGCGATTTAAACAACCGGAGCTTGTTGAAAGTCTGGAGATGCTTGTAGTTGCTTTTATCGGCTTTATCGCCAATGTGCTCATTGTATGGCTCTTTCACGGGGAAGGGCGTAGGAACCTTAATGTACGGAGTGCGATGCTTCATGTCATCGGAGATACACTATCCTCTATCGCAGTAATCGCTGGCGGGGGGCTCATGTACTGGACAAACTGGTACGTGGTCGATCCAATTCTGAGTTGTATCATCGCTCTCGTTATTCTCATTGGGGCTTGGCGGATCACAAAGGAATCCACTCACATTTTGTTGGAGGGGTCGCCGAAACACGCAGACGCTCATACTGTAGCCAAGCGTATCTGCGGAATCTATCCAATTAAAGATGTTCACGATATACACATCTGGTCTTTGTGTTCCAATTATTATGCACTCAGTGCGCATGTCGTCATGGATGATAAAACAGGAGAATCAGCACATGAACTCCGACAGAAAATCAACCGTGAACTCCAAACACAATTTGGTATCGTCCATACGACAATTCAGATTGAGCGCATTGCTTGTGCCCAGAAAGGGAACCTGCTATGTAATTTGTCCCATCACTGAGGAACAAAAGGGGAAGGCGCTTGCACTCCTAGTTGAGAATGGTGCGAATGAAACATCTTTCCAAAATTGCCTCGGAGTTTGAAGGGTTCAGGGACAAGGAGAATCAGTGTCAACTAGAAAATCTAAAATCGCTGGCTATGCGACCCCGGAAGCTACCTTGACGTTCGCTGACCGGATGCGAACACGATACCCATCCTTCGAGCCGGACGCCTATCGACCCCTCGCTGGTACAAATCTGATTACGTCTAAGGTTGGCTACGGTTCCTACCGCGTTCACAATCAATCCGAAGAACATATTACGACGCTCAAGAAGGCTATCGAAGCAGGTTGTAACCTGATTGATACCTCGACAAACTACACTGATGGCGGCAGTGAATCATTGATTGGAGATGTCCTCTGCGATCTCATCGCTGGTGAAAAGATCCGGCGGGAGGAAATTATTGTCGTCTCCAAAGTCGGCTATATGCAGGGGAAAAATTTAGATGAAGCAATGCAACGCGAACAAACAGGACAGCCTTTTGCGGAGGTTGTCAAGTACATGGAAGGCTGTTGGCACTGTATCCACCCCGATTTCCTGGTGGATCAGTGGAACCATAGCGCCAATCGGTTGGGGCTTGAAACAATCGATGTTTATCTCCTGCACAACCCAGAGTATTTTCTATCTGACGCCCAAAAACGCAGCAGGAATTCCACTAACTTCAACAATAGTCAAGAGTCGTTTTACAATCGTGTCTATCGCGCCTTCGTGCAAATGGAGCAACTCGCCCTCAACGGCAAGATTCGCTTCTATGGCATTTCCTCGAACACCTTCCCATCGCCAAAAACTGACTTCGAACATGCCTCGCTGCACCGTGTCTATGAGGCTGCTTGCAAAGCGGGCGCAACGGTGCATGGAGATAGCCGGGCTAATAACTTCAAAGTGATTCAACTCCCATATAACCTCCTTGAACACGGTGCATTGACGATGGTAAACAATGAGATTGACCGAAATTATGTTACGGTGCTTGAAGGGGCAATATCTCTCGGGATTGGCGTCCTCGTGAATCGTCCGCTCAACGCAATTGTGAATAATCGCATGACCCGTTTGGCACAACATCCCTACGATCCAAACCTCGATTATCCCGCGGAGATTTCAATCGCAGAACGTAGGTTCAGCCAAACCGAAACAAGATTGCAAGGTGTGTTGAAAAGTTGGGGGATTTTCGATTCGGTGCGTAATCAGGCGAATCTCAACCTCTTTTATGACGTTTCCCAGCAACTCCCTGGATTTCTCCCACATGTTCAAAATCGAGACCATTGGGAACAAATCTTATATGGTCATCTCATCCCCCAAATTGACGCTTACTTGCGGCAAACCACCCACGCTTGTCTAGATGGAACTCGAGCCGAATGGGAGATGTTACTCCAACAGTATGTAGAGTCGGTCAACGCGCTGTTCGCGATTCTGACGGGCATCTTTAATCGCGGGCATGCGGAGAAGGTTAAACCCATTCAGCAAGCCTTGGATGGACATCTCTCAGATGGAGATAAAATGCTCACACTTTCTCAAAAGGCGTTGAATTTTGTGACTTCATCGCCAGGCGTTTCTGTTGTGCTAAACGGGATGAAACGCAAAGAATACGTGCATGACGCAATGGGGATTATGAGCGCACCTGATTTCACTCAGCCGCTCGCATTGATTGAAAGTGTGGCGGGTGCGGTGTAAAATGCCAAGCGAGTTATACCGATTCTGATTACACTGCTAGAGTTATCTTCTCAGCCCATCGTACAATCGGTTAACATCGGTGTTCAAAAAACGAACGGAATGAGGGTATTGATACGGTAGAGGCGATTGACGAGTTGTGCATTGACGCAGTTTCGAGCGAAATTGTGTTTGGCACAAAATTTGCGTCATTTGTGGATGCACCGCACCGGCGAGACTCACAGGGTTCTACCCGAATCGTGCTTTGCGATTAGTCGGTTCGAAATCCAGAAAAGCAGCGTGGACAGTAACGTGTAACATCCTATCATCCAGACCCAAATCGGTGCGATTCCCATTGAAATGTCCGTTTCAGATTTGACAATGGCGATTAGGATGCACAAGGGGCTTAACAATCTCAGCACTTCTCCAAATAAGAAAGGGGTAAACGGCATCTGCGATATAATCAACGGTACAAAAATAATCGATAAAACCACGGCGTAACTTCGCGAAATTGCCGTCATAGGGGAGCCAAACAGTGTTAGGCAAACGCCAATCAAAAAGAACAGGGTGAATGCAGCGGTAAACACGAGAGCGCATTGTAGGAGTTCCCAAATTCCCAAACCACCTGTATAAACCGAAAGCCAAAATAGCGGAACGGCGAGCCAGACGACCCACATCGTCGCGAGGATTGCCCCAACCAATTTTCCCAGCAGAATGCGCCAAGTGCTCAACGGGGTGATTATGAGCAACTCCCAGTTGGTGTTCAGTTGTTCGGTCTGAAATGTCTCAATTGCCTGAAGAGGAACAGCAAGACCGATGATGGCGATGAAGAAAACAATAACCAATGTTGCATATACACTTTCACCCATGCGAGTCTGAGGCTGTGTTTGACCTGCTGCAAATAGCTCAAACGCAGTTGCAAAAAGCGTAAAAGCAAGCAGGCATAAGATGACAAACTGAATACGACGATATTTGGGCTGATGGATGTAACTGCGTAACTCCCTAATAATGAGCGCAATCATTGTATGAGGTCTCCAAAGTAACACTTGATTTCTTCAACATTATACCATATCCTCGTTCAAACACTGCCTAAACTTTTTCTAACTGTTGGTCGTCAAGAAGATTAGTTTTCAAGAGTTCGGAAGGGTGACTTGCCGCTAGTCCCAAGCGAGATACAACATGGTTTCGCATTGCTCAACGTAGATTTGCCCCTCAAGGTACGCATCGAAAATGCTTGAACATTGTAAAGGAAATGTGCTAATCTACCCATGTTATCATTGATTGCAGGTACGTCCTCCAACAACTAATGAGGCTTTTTATTGATAGGAGATCAAAAATGCAGAGGAGCTTCCTAAGAACTTCGCTGATTACCTTAACAATCGTATTGTTCATCGTTGTTTCATTGTTAAACAACCTTCATGCCGAATACAACGGTGAATGTTGGGTGGTCAGTAGCGGTGATACCGTTTACAAACTCTATCCGGATGGAAATGCGGATCCGACAGTAATTCCCAACCTTACTCAAGCACAAACCGCGGAAGTCAATCCCAGAGATGGCACTGTGTGGATTGCCGTATCGGCTGCAAATACGGTTTACAAGTTTAACCCTTCTAGCGGAGAATTCATCGCGATTCAGAACATCAAACGGCCCCATTCCGTATCAATTAACCCAGTTGATGGCACGGTATGGATTGGAGGGCTTGACGTGGTCGTCAAGGTGTCGGCGGATGGTCAGGTCCTCGCCACAATCACCGGTGTGTACGAACCCGAAGTTGCGGTCAATTTGTCCGATGGGAGTTGTTGGGTGACCGACTCTAGAGGAAAGATAACTCGTTATGATTCCAGTGGGGTGCTTGTTGTGACTTCTCCGGTGAAGCTCACAGAACCCAAATATGTCACTGTTAATTCGAAAACGGGAAATGCGTGGGTTGCGGACACGCAAGCGGGCATACTTGTGAAATTGGACGCGAATGGTCGAGAACTCTTGCGTTTGGATATTCCATTAGCAATTTCACCGCGGGTTAATTCTCAAGATGGTAGTCTTTGGGTTGTTGCCAATTCTTCTTCGCTGATTAAGTTCTCTGCAGACGGCCAGATGATTCATGAAATCCAAAATGCTGGCCTAGCAATCCTAGCAATTAGTATCGATCCCAAAGATGGCAGTCTTTGGATTGCTGATCAATTCGGATCGACCTTTCAAGGTGAGGTCAGCAAATACTCCGCAACTGGAGAGAAATTGTTTGGAAACGCCATACCAATGCCATCCTACGTTTCCGTCGGTTATTGGGCAGGTGAATAGGACATAATGGATAAATCATTATGGCACTTAACATCTCATTACCGAATATGTTGACGCATCAATGGAAAAATTAGAACATGCAATCTTGCCATTATCAACTTCAGCGAATCGTGCAATTCCTATGGATGCTCCAATTTGTTCGGAATCGAAGTTGAGGCATCTATCTCAACTTTTTGGTGACTAATTATTGTAACCTTAGAGACGACAATCTGCACGGTTTCATTGCTAGCGGGTATGTGTCTCAGTTCTTCAACGAGCATAAGTAGACATATCTCTATTTCTTTCTGCGGACTATAACTCCGTGGAGTGACGATGCATCAATATTTCAGTAATCGAACCAGTGAAACTCGGTTCGCAACCCGCCAATTTTGCGCTTCTTTAGAATAGTTCCTTCCAAAAAATTTTTGCGTTGCACTCCAAGGATGCAGTCAGCGAGTCCTAACTTGTACAGAAAGCCCGGATGGCTCGTCTACCTAAAATTCCTCTTGAAGATTCTTAAAATGTCTTATTATTTCAGCTAGATTTGGGGATTATTGTGAATAAAGTATTTTGCTGTTTTCTCTCCTTTACGCTCCTGTTCATCGCCGTTTACGCTATGGCACAGCCAGCAGCACTGCCAGATTTTGCGGTAGATGCCACGAGTATCACATTTTCCAACCCGGCTCCATTCGAAGGTGAGGAGATCACGATTCATGTCACGGTAAAGAACATCGGGGAGGCTGCGCTAACGCTCAATGAAGACCTTGTTGTATATCTTTATGAAGGCAATCCTTTCGTAGACGATTCGGCGAAAAAGCCGCTTCGGATTCTTTGCAGAGATGTTATATTAGGGCTAGCCCCCGGTAAATCTGACAGCGTGAAAGCATCATGGCGCCCGCCCCCTGGTACGGTTGAGGTTTACGCTATTGTCAACCCGATCGGAGACGAGAAAGAGATTAAGGAAGTCAACCTGGGGAACAATACCGCCCACGTGTCTATAGCAGCAACGCCACGCACATATCCCAAAGCAACGCAGGCAGAGATTCATGCCGCAATTCAAAAAGGTGTGGAATGGGTTAAAGCTCAGCAAGGAAAGCACAGCCGTACTTGTGTGCAATGTGGAACTGAGAATCAGCTTATTTCTATCTGCGTCATCTGCGGTGCAACCCTGAAGGGTCTACCCGAAGATCGTCAGCAGGGTCCTGCGTGGGATTTTGGGGAAGACAGTCGGCAAGAAACCGCGATTGCTTTACTAACGCTGATTTCGGCGGGTGTTCCCGCTTCCGATCCTGTTTTACAACGAGGGCTAGAATTTTTAACCAATCAGGACACGAACAGTTTTCAAGTTTATCAACTAGCAATCATTCTGCCAGCGCTTGTCGCGGCGAACGATTCGAAATACCGTCAGCGCGCCCAGTTTGCCGTAAATCAGCTTGTCAGAAACCAATTGCCAGTTAAAGGTGATGAATTCAGAGACCCAAGAGACGATGGCGGTTGGGGATATGGGACAACCGCAGATGGAGCACATATGAATATGGTGATTTATGCGCTCTACGCTGCGAAACAGTGGGGACTTGACGTCCCACAGGATACATGGGAGCGCGCTGAAAAGTGGATTCGGCGTAATCAGATGGAAAGCGGCGGTTGGGTCTACAACCTTGTTGATAGCGGTTCCCCTTGGGCGGAGGGAGTCTACGGCAGTATGACTGGAACAGGTCTGTGGGCGCTTCGTGCTTGCGGTGTACCTGTAGAAGACCCGCAGATTCAGAAGGGGCAGGCGTGGGTTAAGAAGTATTGGTCGCTGACTCGAAATCCCGGGTCAACTTCATGGCATTATTACTATCTTGTTTCATTGCAACGATTCTGCGATATCCCCCCAAAATTGGAAACACTTGCTGGACATGAATGGTACCAGGAGATATCGAACATGCTCGTCGCCGAGCAGCAACCTGATGGGCGCTGGATTGATCACGAGGACTATTTTCCAACGACCTGTTTTTCGCTGATGTTTCTGACTCGCGCCCTACCACGACCGGCCTCACCTAACCTCGGCGCTGTCTATCAGAGCCTTCGCTTTTCCCCACCTTCACCGCGTGTCGGTGAACCGGTCCGAATTAGTGTGACCCTGACAAATACAGGTATTCCACCAGAAGAGTCCATCGTGAAGGTTGATTTCTACGATGGAGATCCGGCGCGAAGCGGAAAAAAGATTGGCGATCAAGAGGTCATCTTTCATCGAAATCTCGACGAAACGACGACCACGATTAACTGGGTGCCAACGGAGACCGGGACCCGTCAAATCTACGCTTTTGTTGATCCAGATAAGCAGATTGATGATTTAGATCGTGAGAACAACACTGTATCACAGGCATTGGATATTCGCCCCCAGTCCGCTGCTGCCGTTGATTCGACCCCAGCCATCCAAAAAGTTAGCGATGGCGTCTACCGTATTGGAGATGTTATGGTTGATTTCAACAAACGCGAAGTTGCTGTGCCAGGCGAAATCAATATCATTAGCGGTGACACCATCCTCGAATTTTTTGCCGTGGGCAAATTTGGCAAAACACATGAAAGTCTCATTATGGTCGATGCTGAACCCATCCACATTCAGCTTGCTCTCATAGAACTGGACATGTCTCCGGGCATGAACCTTTCAATCGAAGGCGATCCCCATGAACCTCAAGGTGATTCAGCCGAGATTTGGGTCGAATGGGAGCGGGGAACCGAAGTTGTTCGCCATCGCGCTGAAAAATTGGTGTGGAACGCCATGGACGAACACCCAATGCAACAGACCCATTGGGTGTTTACCGGCGCACGCGTCATCAATAACCAATTCACCGCACAGCAGCACCACAACATCATTGCTGTTTACCGTGACCCGGACTCAATCTTCAATCACCCCTTGCCCGGTGGCAAGGACGATCGAACCTTCCGCGTGAATACAGATGTCGTGCCATCTCAAGGTACACATGTGAAAGTCATCATTCGCCCAATTTCGGATGAGACGAGCGGAAACAAATCTATGAATCAATTAGAATGCAGTTCCATCGAGGCATGGTCATAATCTTCACGGGACATCGGGGAAGGATAAATGAACTTCATTGAGAAACTAAAAAATGTCCAAATCTTGGTTATGGACGTTGATGGGGTGTTGACTGATGGAAAGCTCTACTATTCAGATTCCGGTGAAGAGATAAAAGCTTTCAACGTCCGTGACGGGCAGGGACTCAATTTAATAAAAAGTTATGGTCTCAAGCTCGCCGTCATCTCAGGACGAACAAGCGAAGCTGTTAGAAGACGAGCGCAGGAACTTCTTGTGGACGAGATACATTTGGGTGTGAGCGACAAACTCCCCGTTTTGCAAGACATTGTGCGGAGGTATGCGATATCATCTGATGAGGCACTTTACATCGGTGACGACTTGGGGGATATTGACGTACTGAATTTCGTTGGGTTGCCCGTTGCGGTCGCTGATGCTCACGATACGGTGAAGCGCCGCGCCGATTATATAACGGGAAAAGTAGGTGGAGATGGAGCTGTGAGGGAGATATGTGACATGATAATTTCCCAGAAGGAAAAGCGGGGCCATAGTCCAGACACCAATGTGAATCCCATGGAAATCCATCAAAACCTTTCTCCCAAGACAAATGTCGTTCCGATAAACGGTGTTCGGATTGGTGGCGGACATACAATTGCGCTTATCGCGGGGCCCTGCGTCATCGAAAGCCGGGATCACACACTCAAGATTGCTGAAGCAATTAGAAACATTTCGGAAAAACTGGGAATCCCTTTTGTCTTCAAATCCTCATATGACAAGGCGAACCGATCCTCAATAAGCTCCTATCGAGGCCCAGGGCTTGAGAAAGGGCTTTCCATTCTAGCGGCGGTTCAAAAGGAGATTGGCGTGCCGGTACTTTCAGATGTTCACTGTGTCAATCAGGTTCAGCCTACTTCGTCTGTGCTTGACGCGATTCAGATTCCCGCGTTCTTGTGCAGACAGACAGATCTGCTCGTTTCGGCAGGAAGGACCGGGAAACCAATCAATGTAAAGAAAGGGCAGTTTATGTCACCGCAGGATATGACAAACGTGGTTGACAAGATAAAGTCCACAGGAAACGAAAGAATCCTGCTAACGGAAAGAGGTAGCTGTTTCGGTTACAACAATTTGGTCGTTGATATGAGTTCGCTTCCACTCATGCAATCCTCTGGATATCCTGTTGTCTTTGACGCTACGCACGGCACTCAGTTGCCAGGCGGTTTAGGGAAAAGGTCCGGAGGACGAAGAGAGTTCGCAGCACATCTAGCACGGGCAGCCACTGCGGTTGGGATAGACGCACTGTTCATGGAGGTGCACGACCGACCTGATGAGGCACTTTGCGACGGGCAAAACATGATCGATCTTGAAATGTTGGAATCTATCCTGACGACCGTTGTTCAGATTGACAAGGTTGTGAAGAATTTCCAATGATCGTCGGCGTTCCAATAGAGAGAACGCCCCTTCAACGTTGCCTGTCAGGGTTGAGTTGCTGCTCGTTCAAGCGGGGTCCTGCCATCTTCATCAAAGCGAACGCAGTCGACAGTGGGATATCGAGCGTATGGCGATGCCGTGGTCTGGGGGTGAGTTGGGCACACATGTTTCTGGAATCTACTGCGCTATTGTCTTCGTGGTGTGTGAAAACCTATTTAGATCTTGGACAGCAAATGGTTAAGAGCCGCGTGCTGACGAAGAGCCTGTCTGCCCAAGTCTGCTGCGAGTAGAGAGGCGTATTTTTCCGCGTAAGTAGCATATCAGATAGATTGAATTCCAGTAAGTACACTCAAGTTCCTACAATTTGGATGGAGTCTATCTTAGGTGGAAGAAAATCTACGTCAGGATAAAGTTCTATGGCACGGCGATTAGATCCTAAAGCCCATGAAATGGTCATTCTTGCTGAAGGTTCGTTCGACATTCTCGAATCAAAGGCAGCGACCGTGTTGGTACGATACTTGTCGGACAGTGTCGTTGCTGTTATTGACAGCACGAAGGCGGGAAAAGATGTCGGCGAAGTAATTGGTATTGGAACCGGAATCCCAATCGTTGGTAGCCTTGCGGAGGCAATGCAGCTACATCCGACAATGCTAGCAGTTGGAGTCGCCCCACCCGGCGGGGGGTTGCCTCCGACATGGCAATCCATACTGCGTGAAGCAATCAAAGCAGGATTGCACATTATGAGTGGGCTTCATTGGTTTCTGAGCAATGATTCAGAACTTGCAGATCTGGCAGAACGCCATAACGTTATCCTCTGGGATGTGCGTAAACCACCGGCGAACCTCCCAATTGCAACCTGCAAAGCCGCTGATGTTCAAGCAACCGTTGTTCTAACCGTCGGATCGGATTGTCGCGTTGGAAAAATGGTAGCCGGAATTGAGCTTGCAAATGGGGCGAGAAGTCGCGGTTTGAATGCTGAATTTTGTCCGACCGGTCAAAATGGAATGATGGTCTCCGGGTGGGGAATCGCCATTGACGCGGTGGTGTCTGACTTTACCGCAGGCGCAACGGAGCAAGTCGTTATTGAGGGCGCCCAACATCACGATCTCCTCATTGTCGAAGGACAGGGCTCGCTAGTCCACCCAGGCTACTCCGGTGTCACATTGAGCCTGCTGCACGGCTCTATGCCTGACGCGATGATTTTTTGCCATCAGCCTTCCCGGAAAAGTGTCGCCCGGTATCCCATTGCCTTGCCGTCATTGGGAGAGATGATCGCGCAGTACGAAATACTTGCCAATCCCATCAAACCTGCCAAAGTCATTGGGATCGCTCTCAACTGTTTTGACCTCACCGAAAAACAAGCTCGTGAAGCCATCGAATTGGCGGAGCGGGAGGCGGGGTTGCCAGCCACAGATGTCATTCGCTTTGGACCGCATAAATTAGTTGATGCGATTATCAGCATGCAAAATCGGAGCGCAACGAAGTCTGCGAACAGTGGCTAGTGTCTAGTTGCCAGTGACCAGCAAAGGCTTTGGCTTTTAACTAGTCACTGGACACTGGCATTGTCAATCGTGGCGATTGTGGTTTGGGTACGATCTCGCTACGCGTTCGTGGGAGTACGAGGTAGAAATTGTCGAAAAACGTGATTTTGCCTTTGTTCTCAGCCCGTGCTATAATACTTGTCGACTTCGCTTGATTTCTTACAGTTTTTCGGTGTAAATCTAGCGTGTTTCAACATTTAGTCAGAGACTAAATTCGGTTTTGAACCGAATGAAGGGCACGTCTTTGTCTCCAATCACAATTTTTCTCAACGCTGCTTAGATATACCTGTCGACCTGTTAAATCTTTTTGGAGAAATTCAGGATGACTTTGAAACAGTTGTGCTTCTCATTTAAGGGAAGAATTAACCGAAGCATTTGGTGGGTTTGTTTGGCGGGTATCACTATGGTGATTTTAGCTTCTATAATTTTTACAGAGTGGGCGGGGTTTTATGGAGCGACGTACCACGGCTCCCGGGATAACCCGGATCCTCCCTCTGTTCGGCCTCCTTCTGCCATAGGAATTATTATATGCTTGTGGGTTCCGACATGGGCATCATTTTTCGTAGGTCTTGCTGCAACTGTAAAACGCTTACATGACACAAATCGGTCTGGTGTGTATGCCCTGATGGCATTGATTCCAATCATAGGACTTCTATATCTACTTGTGTGTTGCGGCTTTCTCAAAGGCACAGATGGAGAAAATGATTACGGCCCTCCAGTTGATAAAATCACATAGGAGTTACGCACTTCAGTAGCAAGGAATCAAAGGTTGCCCTTACAGGGAATGAACCCAATGTAGGGGCAGGTCTTGTGCCTGACCAACTGCGTAAGTCCTATCACATATTGAGAAAAAATTACAATAATTCTGTGTGCGGTTGCTTACTACACGAATGAAGATCGCAAGGATATCCAGATCGGGATCGACTTTTTCCGAGACTAAGTACCATCGATACTGAGCCCCGCCGATTTCCCATTTTTGCCGTCTAGATTCTTCCACGCGCGTTTGTTACACCCCAAAACCTTTCATTTTAAGGAGGATTTACGACATGACGATACCCATACCCTATCAATGGAAACGATTGTCACCGAAACGACGTGAGCGACTTGACAGGTGCATCGTGGCATATATCAGGAGGCTCTACCGACAAGAAGACCCATCCGGCAGTTTCCGGGGATGTGGCAGGAACGGCTTGCCCCCGTGGTTTCCCTCCTATGGAGAAAGTCAACCCTGTTGTGGTTTTTCAACCGATAACAGTATCATACCGACGCGTGCTAATCCACTTGCTCTCAACACACACTGCCGGAGCATTGGACATCTAGCGAATTTGTACGATGTCGATTTAAACTTTTTGCATCGGCAACTTCGATTGATATGGTTGAGCCGAGTACCCGCGCTAATTGATGCCGAACAGCTAATACAACAAGCGAACGATTACATTGAACACTATCGCCATGAACTTGAAGAGTCCCAACATGAGCTTGAAGAGGTCCAACTCCTTCTAAGGTATATTTCTGCGGGCGACATTCCAATGTATTCCTGTGGAGTTTCGTATAAGATTGACGAGGAAGAAGGGTATATTTCTGCAGGCCAGCTAAAACAACAAGCAAGCGATTATGCTGAAAGAATATGCAACACCAACTCACGCAAGCGTCGTTATTCACGCGAGCGCCGCTATTTCTTGGATTGCATCGAAATCTCGGCTGATCCGCTAGAACAGCAAGCGAACGAAGCAAACGATTATGCTGAAAGAATGTGCGGCGTCAACTCACGCGAGCGCCACACTCTCGATTATATTGAAGGGTACATTGCTCACGTCGAAGGCTCCAGAATCCACCTCAGGAACATCATAAATGCATTCGGTTATCAGGCAAGGGCGGGTTGGATCGATTTAGAAGCCCTTGGCTATTATCAGGAAGGGCAAGGGAGACGCCGCACTCCCCCGACACCGGAATTAGATGAGCTTGTGCAACCCGGAAAGTTGCCGTTTGATCCGGAGATTGATGTCGAGCATGGCGACATTGATGATTTCTTGAGCGAACTGGGATAAACAAATCACAGAAACGAAAGCAGTGCAGTCGTTTGACTGAAAGAGAGCTTGGCATCCTGTCGATCCGGAAGGGTGGGAGAAAACGCGAAAGGAGAGAGATTGTGTTTTCTGTCCTTATTCCATCTGCACAACTGCCCCCGTGCCCCAGCGGAAAAATAATCAGAAGAGGAAATGCTGTGGAAAATGTGTAGTTCGGAGGTTTCAGGTGGTGTCATTCGGTTGCTTTGTTCGCCTCTTAATGAGTCTAACAATCCACCGTGCAAAGTAAACCAGTAAGGCTACCAAGGCGGTTACAATTATGTGAAAAATAGAGTTCGGGGAATCCATAACAAACGTTAAGAGCCATATCCCCATTGTTACCCATTTGAGCCAATTTCGTTTCGTCAGAATGAAAGCTACTATACAAGGAATAAAAAGAAGGCGTAAAATATCAGTTAAATCATATGTCCCATGGACTATTTCGAATAAACCATCAAAGTATCTAGGCGGCTCTACACGCTGGTCCCCGGCGAAATTCTCCCACACCTGTCCGGACTGAAGCCGATAGTCGATTTCCCGACCGGCTTCCATCAGATTAGTCGCCATTCGTCGTAATCCACCTAAAAAATAACCTCTGCGCTTCGTCGCTTCCGTATAACCGTATTTGGAAATCCATTCAATAATCCGCATCGCCTGATGAACGGTTATTTTTTGACTTGAAACTTCAGCCCAGAATTTCTGACCGCGCGGATTTTTCTCTATCCACTCGTCAGGAGTCATCGTAAGAAATGGGAAATCCTCAGCGATTTCGTCGTAAGCTTCTTTCCCTTCGGGCGTAGTGAGCCATTCTTCGATGGATTTGCCCAATCTTGTTTTACTGGTTACCGTATCGGTTTGTTCTGGCGGGTTCGCCCGCACCTTCACTGGAGATAACGTCATCTCGATGATGGTGAACACACTACCCAACACCATTAAAACAAGTGCTTGCTGCCAATTCTGAATTCGACGCATGTAAAATCTCCCTTACTATCAATGGCCATTCTTGTCCCAAGTATTCGCCATACCGTCGCCGCATTCATTGATGCCTATGGCAGCCACGCCTTTGCCATTGCCAAAGGCAGAGACAACCCCGCCGTGTTGATCGATACTCAGCGCTGCCCCCGATCCCTCATCTTTGCCAAAGACAGCGACACGCCCGCCGTATCCATCAATATCGAGCAACACCTCCGATTTCCTGTCTCTGCCGTAGGCAGTGACACTACTGCCGCCGTATTTATTGCCAATGACATGCACCATTATGTTTTCGTCACGAATCCCGTCTAACGGATTGGTGCTGAGAATCACACTCGCTTGGCCTTCCGCATCAACGACCCTCAACTTGGTGCACTCTATTTTTCCGAACTTATCTCTTTGCGCCGTGACTGACGACAGCAGCCCAATTGCAAACAACATCCCGATTATCGTGAACACACTACCAACCGCCATATAACTTAGTTTTTGCTGCCAATTCTGAATCCTAAACATGTAAAATCCCCCTTACTGTCGATAGCCATTCTTGTCCCAAGTGCTCACCATACCGTCGCCGTATTCGTTGATACCCATGACCGATTCGCCTTCGCCTTCGCCCTTTACTTGGACAACCCCGCCATCTTCAACGATACCGAGCGACGCCCTCGATTTCCCATCTGTGCCGTAGGCGCAGACATTCCCGCCATGTTCATGAGCCGAAAGAATCACCATTACTTTCCTATTCTTGCCATAAATGCCTAGGCCTCCGCCGGTCAATTCAGACCCAGAAAGAAGTGCCTTTAATGCTCCATCTTTGTCAAAGACCTTGACACCACCGGAAAATCGATCGCCTTCAACCGACACCACCGAATTGCCTTCCGTATCAACGACCCTCAACTTGGTGCACTCTATTTCTCCGAACTTATCTCTTTGCGCCGTGACCGAAGACAGCATCCCAATCGCAAACAGCATCCCGATGATAGCTATCATCCCACCAAAACCCATATAGACCAACTTAACCTTCAAATCTTTGCCGCTAAACATTGTGATGCCCTCCTTGTAGTTAGTGACCAGTTGCCAGTGCCCTGTATTTTACTGACCACTAGTCACTGGCTACTGGGCACTGTATCAATCCTATCACAGCTAGGTTGATTTTCTCCAAAGCGTCAACTGGATTCTGAAATTGTCTTGGCATCCGCGAGGGAGAATGGCTTTGCAGCTCTGCCGCCTTTTGGAAGCCCAAGCGGCAGATGGACATTTAGGAGGAATGGGCGTCCTTCTCCCTCGACTACTTCCAGTCCATGGGCAATCGCTTCGCGAAGACGAGATTCATCCTGTACGTGCATACCGTCTATTCCAAATCCGTCCGCAAGTTTCACCGGATCAGCCCCATCCAAAACTACGCCGGCATATTCGCCGGTCCGCTGCATAGTGGTTCCATCCGTTTTCGAAAAGAGGTTAGCGACAACGCCATAGGATTGGTTGTTCGGTATAATGTAGAGGACAGGAATACCGTGATGCGCTGCTGTCCATATCCCTGAATCCGCATAGAACATCGATCCATCTCCGACCAACCCAACAACAGGCTTATCCGGCGCTGCGAGTTTCACGCCGATTGTCCCGCCAATGCCGTAGCCCTCGGAGCCGCCAGCGGGCCGGATATACACGGTATTGTTGGTTATGTCCGCCCCGCCTATATTATCCAAGGGCACCGCAAACTGCTCAATCATGACAAGCCCGCCGCCCAAACGTCCCAAGGCTTCGTCGAGGGCATCGGCTAGTATCCATGGGCGTACTTTTCCGACCTGCGGTGCTACGCGTTGTGCAGCCTGCATCCGTTGTGCACGGAGTACAGAAGCCTGTTCCTGCGCCATCGCACGGCGTTCGTCAAAGCGGTTTGGTGAAAATTCCTTCAACGTTAATTCTTCTAGACGCTCAAGAGTTCGACACTCGTCCGCCAAAATTGCCAAATCAAGGGTTTGGGTATTCTTTAGATGTTCATTATCCGAGCCGATGGCGATAATCTCTTGCGCGGCGGAAAATGTGCTGAAATCCTGGGGATGTCCAGTCCCACTATGACGTACACCGATGCAGACAATGACATCCGGATTGAGAGCCTTTCCCGCTTGATCGAACCGTCCACAATGCAGCTTTTGCTTAATTGAAACGCCTCGCATATCACCGGCAATGGGAATACCGGAATACTCTGCAATCGAGGCGGCACGAAGTCCTGCACCGCTTTTCCATACACCGTCCCCAATATAAAGCAGCGGACGCTCAGCGTCGTGCAGCGCTCGCATAACCGCTTCTACGTCGCTATCGGCTGGATAGCCGGCGCGAAGGTTGGGGATGTCTCCTTCTATAATGTTCGTGGTCACCTGCTGGTTACTGAGCAGCCGATCGTAAATGGCGAGGTGTACAGGCCCAACCGGCGGTGTTTTTGCCACGCGTAAGGCTCGATGGATGGCTTGCGGCAGCCCATCGGGCTCAATCACAGTCCAATTCGCCTTGGTAAACGGCGCGGAGATGGACGTTGGCCCAAAGCTATGATCAAAATCCAGTTCGATTTTATCCAAATAGCTACCGGTGTCACCCGCAAACGTGATGACGACAACGGGCAACTTACCGCTCCAGATGTTGATAAGCTGTCCCAAGCATTGCGCCAACCCGGCTCCAAGATGAACCACCATGACTGCCGCATCGAGTTTGACCTGTGTGTAACCCCCAGCCATAGCCGCAACACTTCCCTCATGGAGTGCTAAGATACCGTGTATATCCGGGTGCGCATGCAATGCATCGAAAAAGCGTGCCTCGCGTGACCCGGAGTTATTGAACACATACTTCACCCCTGATGCCGTGAGTTGTTCAATTATGATTTGAGATGGATTCGCTGTGATTGGATTTGTTTGCACGGACACACTCCTAAATCGAGAGTTAGTTCACACAGGGAGATTCTAGAAATCACTCTTATTTTATGTATATACGCATCAGTGTCAAGCAAAAACTTTAAGAAGCGGTTGCCCGGTTGCACCGAATTTTTTTCTTGCATTTTTGCGCAGAAGCGATAAACTATAGTGAAGCCAATAACTATTTATGCACTGCGGTAGGTTCGGTTTCCTAACCGAACCGGTATTTATCCGGTCCGCAGGTGCGGTTGGAAACCGCACCTACCTAAACATGTGCAAATATGAATGGAATTGACTATAAGAAGCCTCTCCCACAAACCAATGAGAAAATGTAAAATGTTTTGGTTGCAATGGCTATATATTGAATTTTATCTATTCGAACGCGAGAGGAATAACAGATGACTATCTTAGTAAATAAAAGCCGACAATTCAATTTCCCAATTTCTCGGCGTAGTTTTTTAACATGGATTGCGGTTGGTGCGCTAACCGTCATTTTCGCATTAAATGGAATTGGCGAGCAAATCGCTTTGGATCCCGACTCCGCAGTGAAGGAGAAACTGATAACGCAAGAGGAGGTTAGACTCCTGAACGACGGGGATGAAAAAGGGGTCATAGCAGCCGATACGCTCGACTTAGCCGATCATGCGAAGCTCGCTTTGAACTATCTAAAAGGCAACATGGACCTCAGGGGACTTGGTCGATACAAAGGTGCACCCGGGGCAGTTTTTCCCGTTGTCACCGGGCAGCCCTATCACAATGTGATTCTTAATGCCGACCACCCTCTCATGGAACACGTGGTCGGGGACGATGTGGCTTCAATCGGCATGGGCGCCATCATACAAGCTCGCAGTATGCTCGGTATTGAGGAGTATCTTGAAGAGGAGAACATCTTAAAAGCGTTAATGATGGGCTTTATCCAACCGAACGGAGCCATAGTGGGTCATGGAACACATCCCGCTTATGCCTTGGACAGTTTCATCACGTGGTATGCCATCTCAGAAGATGAAGCAATCAAGGATATGATTGAAAGGGATATTGAAGCCCTTCAGGGTTCGAATGACCACTACCTAATAGACCCGATCGCCAGATGGTACGAGATAACCGAAAGCAATTCGGCGCGAGTCCTTGCCAGCCGACTGACAAACCGGTTTGTAAACGAATCATCACAGGTTCAAAGTGATGGAAGCTTCATCCCCACACCTCAAGGAGAAATCCCTCCAGGTTATGAACCCGGATGGGATCCAAACGGTCATGTCGAGTCTAAGATAAGACCTGCGGCAGGCGTCCTTAGGTTCGCCATAGCGACGGGGAATCGAGAACTGATTCAATGGTGCAAGAACGTCTTTGACTATGTCGAAAGCTACAGCGGTGGCATCGGTTGGTACCCTGAAAGTCTCTTCTTTAGTGGCTATTCGGGCGTCTCGGGTTGTGAGACCTGTTGCATCCGAAGTATGCTGTTGATGGGCACGCTACTGGGAAAGGGCGGCTACCCCGAGTACTGGAACAACGTGGAACGCGCTGCAAGAAATCACCTCGTTGAGAGTCAGTTGCAAGACACGAGTTGGATAAATAGCCGCCACCCGTCCCCGGCTGAGACGCCGAGAATGACATATCGGGGGGTTCCTGAACGCGTACTTGGCGGTTTTGCTGGATGGAGTGACCCAAACGACTGGGTCGGGAAGCGGATGAGCCGCAAAGGAAGCCAAGTGATTATGCACTGCTGTATCTCCGGGGCTGAAGCCCTTTACATCGTTTGGCACAATATCGTGACTCAAGATGAGAACGGTGTAAGCGTGAACCTTCTTCTGAATCGGGACTCAAGGTGGGTTCGAGTGAACAGCTACATGCCGTACGAAGGGAAAGTGGAACTCTTTGTGCACGATGCGCCGGTTCTTTCCGTCCGCGTACCTGATTGGGTGAGAAAAGACGATGTGTCTGTTGTTGTCGATGACCGACCAGTAGGCATGTCAGCGGGCAAATGGCAGGCGGGATATGTGCGGCTTACGGGTCTAGAATCCAATCAGAAGGTGACGATCGCCTTTCCACAACGGGAGATTGTCGAGGAAAAGTCGTTCGCCGGGCGTACCTACACGCTTACCTGGCGGGGCGATACGGTTGTGAGCATTACCCCCAGCGGCACCATCTCTCCAACGTACCAGCGTGAGAAGATGCAACACGGCAAAAGTGCGCCGATGAAGCGTGCCGTGTACCACGTACCCAATAAAGAAGTGCCTTGGTAAAGACTGTCGATTAACCGTGTGAATTACGATGGACGATAGCCTTAACCTCCCCTAGCCCCTCCTTGGTAAGGAGGGGAATGAACCTTTTCCTCATTCGCTCAGTTGATTCCTATTTTGTGCGATGACTCGATGTTTGAGTTTCAGAGGTGGAAGCATTCACTTGAAACGGCGGATCTCGCTACGGCTCGTTCAGTTCGCGAAGCTCCTCATCACTATTGAAGCGAAGCGGACGTAGATGCAGTCCTCCATCAACAACCAACTGGCTCCCAGTGGTGTAGGCACTCAATTTGTCAGAGAGCAATAGCACCGCTGCAGGACCCAATTCCTCCGGTTTTCCGAACCGACGCAGCGGAATTTCGCCTTTCAGGATTTGCTCCTGTGTCTCAGTAATTCCTGCAGTGAGACGTGTGGGATAGTGACCGGGCACCAGAAGATTGACACGGATTCCGAAGGGCGCCAATTCGGTGGAAAGGCTCTCCATTAACACCCGGATTCCGGTCTTAGAGATGTGGTAGGATGTCTCTGTGAAGGATCGATTAAATTGAGCGGTCGATCCAACGATTAAAATGCACCCTTGCCGGCGGGCAATCATGTGCTTCCCAACTTCACGGGTTGCCCAGATACAGGCTGAGAGGTTAGTGTTGATCGTCTTCATCCACGATTCCGTCGTTATTTTGGTAAACGGTTGATGCCATGCCCAAGCAGCGTTGTTGACGTAGAGATCTAGATGTCCGAAAGTGTCAATGGCTTGCGTAACCATATCGACTACCTGTTCTTCTTGACTCACGTCTGCTCGAATGGAAACTCCCCGAACACCACAAGCTTCAATTTTTTCCTGCGTTTCCAATGGTGGGTTTCGGCTAGCAATCGCTACATCTACACCCTCCTGAGCGAGCGCGAGTGAAAGCGCGCGTCCAATTCCTGTACCGCCGCCCGTAACAAGGGCAGTCTTCCCTTTCAGTCCGCTGTCCACACTTCCCTCCTTTAATTTTGGAGTACAAAAAACTTGACCGTTACAGTTCCAAGCTTAAGATCGAGGGGAACTTTCGTGTTCTAAGTGGAATGCATGAATTACCCCAGTTTTATTCGGTCATAATCTGGAGATAATCGCGGTCCCACGTAAACTCATTGACTTCAAAGAATGTCTCCGGCAATACAAAATCGCTGAGCTTGTAAATCGCGCGTTTGATGTGTTTCTGCCCGCCCCTGAGTACGAATACCCCGTGACCGGGCAATAGCAATTCAACCTCCAGATTAGCAAGCTTATGGATATCGCGCCGGTAGTCAGCCATGCTAAATCCGTCAAGATTGAGCAGTCCCAGCTTGCCAGCGTAAAAAACAGTATCCCCCGTGCATAGTGCGCGTTTACCATTATCAATGAGTGAAAAACAGGTGGCGTCCTTTGTGTGGCCTTGCACTAGTATAGCCTCCACCTCAATGTCTCCAATCTGTATCCGTTCTCCATCATTAAATGTCGAATCGGTTGGGCATGCGCGTGGCTCAAACTCAGACGGATAGCGACCGTACTTAAAGTTAAGTTCAATCGCGGGGTCGCCGTCAACACTTTCCATTAAACTCGCTCCCAGTGTATGCACCCAAACTTGGGCGCCTGTTCGTTCGCGAAGTGCATCGGCACCACCCCAATGACCCAAATGGGAGTGAGTGATCAGTATGTGAGTTAATAACTTTGGGTCGAAGCCTTCGGCAACAATATTTGCCATGATATCATCCACACCCATACCCAACCCCGTATCCACCAACCCCAACGCCGAACCGCCATCAATCAGATAACAATTGCAGTCAAGGGGATAGCTTAGCGCAAATTGGTCACTGCCTACCATGTAGACGTGGTCACTAACACGCATGATATTTACCTCCTTTACTTCATTGATACAAAATCTTCCCTAGCCTTGATGATTTAGAAGAGTTAGCTTCTTATGCCTTTGAATTCTCCAGGTGTCTTTTGATGGACGTTTTGTTGATTACTCCTGTGGTGTCGCCTGTCGGTCAATCGCTGTTACAATGTGCATACATTTTCCCATTTCTGAAATGTGTTCCTGCAATGGACGGTGCCCACCCATCAAATGAGATTGAGCAACACACGTATTTCACAGTATATCTGATACCACAGCAGTATCAAACTTCAGGTACAAGGTTGGTCCTGATTTCGATAATCTCAAAAATCCAGCCGCTCGGTGCTATCAAAAACGCCACCCTGCGCTCACCGAAACCCGCTGAAACCTCAGCAATCTCCCGCATCTTAACGGCGCCAGCAGCGAGCGCTTTGGCAACATCTTGATCTAAACTGCTAGTCATATAGACCAGGTGCGTCATGCCGTACGGCAGCGATCTCCCAAGCAACTCCTCGTAGACCATCTTCTCCGACAAGTGGAGATATTTATCGCCCATCTTGACTAACGGTACACGGAAAAACTCACCATCCAGTTCAAGGGTCTCATCCAACACAATTTCGTTTCCGATTTGGCGGTGAAATTCCAATTCCTGTTCAAGATTCGGTACCTTAATACCAATAGTCCACAAACCGGTTAACATAATCAAACCCCTTTCTCGATTTTGTGAATTATCACTGATTTCCCCAACGATTCCGCATCGTGTTTTGATTCACTTCCTTCACGAACAGTGCGAACCTTAACACAAATGAGCTAAGCTGCCAGCGAGTGTATTTTGATGCCCCCCTCTAACCGCATGTCTCCGTGCTAGTTATTTGATTCACCTTCCGGCTGCATACCTGACGGCAGTTCTGCCCGTGCGTAAGACTCTCGAATTCTGCGCACTTCGGATACGTTCATCCACAATTCCAGTAGGTCATAGAGACTGCCGTGTTGTTCGGACAAACTACTAATCCTACCGGTCCGCTTTTCAAGTTCCATCGCTTTGACCATCGCGTTAACGGCTACCCCTAGCATGGTCGTTGGTTCAATCTGGAGTTGATAGCCCAATTCGTAAAGTTCATCCACGCTCAATTGCATCATATCAGACGAATACTGGACGCGATCCGTGTCGATTTCTGTCCCTAGGGTACGGATGGTCATCATTGGACCATCCACTTGGTCGCGGAAAAAGCGAGCATGTTCAACCGACCAACAGATTGCCATAATGGCATCCGATCCCGCTTCCTGGTACGCATTAGCGCGACGTAGCCAGTCCGCGCGCCGCGATTCCTCGTCAGGATGAACTCTAGCCACATAGGTGCCAGGTCGGCCAATAACCATGAACTCAGGGTTGAGTTTTTCACCCGCCATTGCCCGAATCTTATCCGCTGTCTCATCCATCGACTCGATCGCCATGACGTGCGGTGGGATAAACGGGCATTTATAGGGCAAGCCGTAATCGTCAATATGTACCGCCGCAACGCCGGCACGTTCAAACTCATGCATCCAATATACAGAAGCATACGGTTCGCCGAATCCCTGCTCGAAGTCCACGACGATTGGCAAGTTGATAGAACGGCGAATTTTGCGACACACTTCGACAGTCTCATCCGGCGTAATTACACCGATGTCCGGTTGACCATTTGCGAATGCGATTTGCAGCGACTGAACCCCTACAGCGTCAAAGCCTGCCCTTTCAGCAATCTTAGCGGATACCACATCGTGTACCCCCATAATCCAGATGGGACGATTTTCTTTGAGCAGCGGTGTTAAATATGGCGTATCCATGGTCATTTCTCCTTCTGTTGACGACTAGTGTCATGCAAAAACTTCGTGATGATTCTGATTATTACTAGTCCGCTTATTGGAAATAAACTATGCGTTCTAGATGTGTGGATATCAGCAGCCTCGTGGATTTTCTAATCTTTAATCCGCAATTTCTGTCCGGATCGCTGCGATTCGTACGCTGCTTCGACAACAGCCAAGGTAGCGCGGCCATCCTGTCCCCCTACAAGTGGTTCGGTTTCGTCCCGAATAGATTGAACAAAGTGGTTTATTTGGCGTCGGAACATATACCGTTCGTTGGTACTAGGCGACAATGGCCCCCCTGGGGCGCGAGTTGGCTCGGGCATCTCGACCTGATACCAGCCGCGGTCGCCTTGATGCTTGTTCTCCAGCGACCAAATCATAATACGGCCATGCTCCGGTGAATCCCACGGCGGCAAATCAAATGTGAGATGTCCTCGTGTGCCATAGATATAGCCAAATTCCGACCATTCACCCAGACCAGACCCAATGTGCAAGATTGGAGATAGACTACGCCCTACCGTGCCGGTGTCAAAAACGCCCACCGCTCCGTTTTTGAACCGCATTAGAACAACACCAAAATCCTCCCAGACACCAATTTCCGGATTGCCCAAGTAATCGCGTGTAACATTTTGGATCTCGGCGGATACGGTCTCGACTTCAGATCCAGTCCACCATCGCCACAAATCAACATAATGGGGCAAATGGTCCAGGATAATACCCCCACCCACCGCTTCATCCTTCCACCGCCACTCATAGTTTTCACGATAGCCCGCCGGGATAAGTTCGTCCGGTGCGAGCTTAACAGCGGCACCCCAGTGCACAACTAGATAAAACACTTGCCCCAGAGTACCGTTATCAATGATTTGCTTAATCCGTTCGAGCGCGAAGTTGAAGCGTTTTTCATGCCCTAGCATCAGGCAAATTTCATTGCACTCAGCCGCTGCAATGATTTCATTACACTCTTGCATAGTGCGCGCCATCGGTTTCTCAAGCAAGATGTGTTTTTTATGCTCAGCGGCAGCCATCGCCATTTCGTGGTGGTAGGCGGGTGGAGTACATATAGATACAGCGTCAACGTCATCTCGCTTCAAAACTTCTTGGTAGTCTGTCGAAACAGCGTGAGCGTTATATCGTTCTTTTGCCTGAATGGCACGCTTCACCTCTGAGTCGCAAACAACTACCAACTCGGCATTTGGATGTTCCCAAATCCAAGATAGATGTCCCATCCAAGCAGCTACGCCACAGCCGATGACACCAAACCTAACCTTGTCTTTCATCTTCATCTCAACCTAGTACGTTTCTACGAGCGCTGCCACGATGCTTTCCGGAACAGGGCTTGTAACAAAAACATTGGTTTCAATGGGATAGCCTCCCAACCCGGTACCTCAAAGGTTCGAAACGGTTGAAAGGCTGAATGGCAAAAGTTCCGTTATTGGAATGTTGCATGAATGCGAAAATTAATGAAATGCGAGGATGTCGAAATGATATCAAAAAGGTTGACAATACGCAGGAAACAATTATAATTACTCAGCACATTATAATGTACATAGGGAATATTCTCAAGTATAAAAGGACTTCCATCGATTACTAAATTGTGTTGTCGCCCCATCTGAACTTGAGCCTGTTGGCAAAACAAAGACGAACGGCAAAACAGGCTAGGTCCTGAACTCTCAGCCGAACCGGAGGAAACATCTTATGTTCTTTCTCGCTTTAGCAACTTGCGGTCATGATTCAGTGTCACGAATGTCGCAGTGTTCTGGAAATGCCCAATGAGTATCCATAGATCCACCGGCCGTTGGCGTCTTGGGCTTGCGTTATCGTTTGTCACTGCGGTTTTCTGGGGACTGACGCCCATTGCACTAAAGAGACTGCTGGACAGCATGGATGTATACACTATTACGTGGTATCGTTTCCTGCTCGCTGGTGGGTTGTTGTTGGTTCCGGTTGTTCGCAGATATGAATTCTTTTCTGCAATGAAACTTCAAGGAACGCGCCGATTGCTGCTGTTCGCCACAATTCTGTGTTTATGCACCAACCATATTTTCTATCTCCTCGGTCTGAATTACATCTCTCCTAGCACAGCACAAGTCGTGTTCCAACTAGCGCCTATATTCATGCTGTTAGGCAGTCTTGTTTTCTTTAAAGAGCGTCTTGTCGCCCTGCAATGGGTGGGATTTGGAGTATTGCTTGTTGGCCTACTGCTGTTCTTCAACCGTCGACTTGATGAAATGTTGTTTGAATCCACCGCACTTAAAAGCGGTGTCTTACTAATACTCGCTGCTGTATTAACATGGACGATGTACGCGCTTGCGCAAAAACAGTTGTTGAAAACTCTCCCTTCGGCAACAATTACACTTCTCATTTATCTCGCTGCAACCCTCATTTTTCTACCACTTGCCCGTCCTGCTCAACTGTTCGACCTGAATCGCACCACAGGGTTGCTACTAGCCTTTTGCGCGTTCAGTACGTTAATTTCATGGAGCAGCTTTGCCGAAGCACTGAACCACGTTGAAGCTTCGCGGGTTAGCATGGTATTGGCTTTGATTCCGCTTATCACCGTTACCGCGATGACATTCGGCGGGCGCCTGCTTCCAAACGTCATCCAACCCGAACAATTCAATTTCTTGAGTATTGTAGGAACAGTCTTGGTAGTCATCGGCTCTATGGTGGTTGCCTTGTGGCAGTCAACCTGATTTTCTCTTGAACTGTTAACTTAATCTCGATTATGAACGCCTAAATTTTGATGAAGGGGACGAACAATCAAGGTCGAATATTGAGTAAACTCGATTGTCATACTGAACGTCTTTCCATTGTTACAAACATTTTAACAATGGTGATTTCGAATGGGAAGAATGAGACGAAAAGGTGAAACAATGCCAATCATAACCTTCAAGGCAAGAGAAGGAGATATTTCGGTGGATTAGGGTTATGTGGAAGTTAATGATACCTGTGCTTCAAATTGGCACAATAAACTGTAGCCTTAAGAGCTACAATCTGATGGTGTAACCGATTCTGAAGACATTGAGATGGGCTGGGTAGAACCCAGTTTCAGGGTTTAGGTTTCTGGTAAGACGGATATTCTATCAATAAGTGATATTGTTGCGTGTATCCGTTAGGTCACCTTCTTGAATCCAACGCCTGCAGTTTGACTTGGAACGTTCATTTATTCGCAACTTCTGTTACGGTTATTGCGTTAATGCAATAACAGATGTTGACTCTAGTGCTTTTGTTTCGAACACTTGCAGCCTTGATTTAAGCCAACCCTTGGCTCAATAAACGCATTCAACAACCAATCGTCATTATTCAATGTTCGATGTTGACGGAGGGTTTCCATGTCGAAGCTGATTCCTAAATCCGACGTTTTTATTCCTGTTTTTCGGATCTGTCTGAACTGCTTGATATTACTAATATTACTAAAATATGTTGGATTTAACTCAAGAATCGCCGAAATATCCAAGACAACGCCAATTGATGGTCCCGATCGCGATGCTGTTTTGAGATTTATCCTGAAGCATGAAGCCGGGCTGAATACCCATGAACCCGCGCATGTTGGTGGGGTTTCTTACGCGGGCATTACGGCTACCGCGTGGACGGAATGGCGGGATAGACAAGGTGACAAAGCGCACCTGCCGGCGAATGTAATCCGGTTAGGGGGCACGAACGCGAGTCAAGACGCGCTAACTTCGACAGATGCAAATCTTGTGGTGATAAAAAGATTCTACCACGATTATTTTGAACGATATCATTGCTGGGACGTTCATCCGTGCTTGCAAGCTGGATATGCGGATTTCGCTACGCTAGCAGGTACGAATGCGACGCGGGTTATTCAAAACTTGGTGAATGTGGAACCGGATGGAATCTGGAAAACGCATACCGCCTTAGCAGTCAGGAAATTCAACGATAACATTGACGTGGCATTGAAAGAGGAACCGGATTATGCGTGGAAGATGTTTTTAAAGTTTGATGTCCGTAAGCGCGAATTCTTAAAAACCCTTGCAAAGCAGGATTCATTATATGCGAGCGCCCTCCCCGGTTGGCTTGCGCGATCCAACAACCTCAAAGCACTAATGACATCGTACCTTTTGAAAAATAAAGATTGAAGGATTCGAGGAAGGATAAAGTGAATCTCATTGTCTAGACCAAAAATTGCAAGAAATATGTAGATAGCTGACGTTATAGTTTAGCGTTGTTGTTAAGTAAACTTCAGCCGGAGTGGTATGAACCAGAATCTGATGCGGTCGTTGGTGATTGTAGAATTCGCATAAGGGGCATATCAGATTCCAACATTGATTTTCCCTTTCGCCCAGTCGCAGCGTTCGATCCAATCCCTTGCGTTGTAGATTATACCGAGCGGAAGATTGTCCTTCGCTGCAATCCGCTGAAATTGTTCGATCGCTGAATCGTAGTGTCCGAGGCGATACGAGTTGACGCCGATTAACCGCACATTGTCGATTTCCAAGCTCTGGTGTGGTAGACCTAAAGTATTTGCTTTGAACCGGTAGCGATTTGAAGTGACGTACTTTCGAACTAATTCGAGTTGTCGTCCAATTAGATAGTGTGGTAGTCCCCACTCCGGTAGTTCATTGATAACTTCGTGGAGCAGTGTCACCTTGAGTTGTGGTGATGACTGGGAGATTATAACCTGCCTCAGCTTATCCTGAACACCTACAAAATCCAACGTTAGTACAGCAACCTTGGCTTGGATTTCCCGATCGAGGGAATTGGAAGCGTGAAGCGAAAAGACCTCTTGGTAGTGCGAAATAGCTTGATAACGCTTTCCTTGCTGCCAATAAACATCCCCTTCCACATTTTTCGATTCTGCAATCTGCGTGACACTCGCGTTGGGATGTGCACTGATCTTCGTTGTTAATCCCAATGTTGCGCGGTAATCACCCATCTGATAATGTGTATACATCAACTCGAGCAGATTAGAAAGGTTGTTGGGATCTAACTTAGAAATTTTCTCAAGCAAGGGAAGCGCCACGGTGAAATTTGATGCGCGATACGCAGTCCGTGCCCGTGTAGAAAACTCAGCAATCTTGTGAGCACACAGTTTCTGGAAAATGCTGGAGTGTTTGAACTGTCCCTTCGCAACTACCAAATCGCCTTCGGTTAGAGGGACGCTCTCCATAAAACTCTCCCATTCTTGAACCAGATGGTTTAAAGTTTTTCCGTAGATTTTCTTGAAGTTGCCTGTTGGGAAAACGTCCTTGAATTCTTCTATCCCGTAGGTATCGACAAGGAACCGGACGAAAGAACCAGCTAAGGTATAGCTTCGTGATGATGCCTCTTTCCAGAACTCCAGTCCCATAATCCGTTGTACCTTTGGCGCAATTTTTAACTGGCGCATTGCTTTACTCCGCTGATGTGGCGTGAGCTGCTCAGAATTCCAAGCTGCAGCAACGGCGATGCCCTCATGCAGCCCTGGTTTTAGGCTAACTTTGAGCAACGGATGCCAATCTGCTGTAAAAGCGTGGGCCAATTCATGTTTCATGACGGGATGAGGGAATTCCTCGTAGTTGATGTGGAAACCGCCTCCAAATGGGTCTTCAACTGATGTTTCCCGCGCTCCAATGAGTTGTTTTTTCTGTTCAGGCGACGCGTAGATATAAGATCGGATTTTCTTTGAGGGTTGCATCTGGAAGTAGGTAGTCAGTTGCGCATGACGGAACTCATGGTCGTGCGCAATCCACTCAATTTCCTGTTCGACTCTAGATCCTTTTTCGTAATACAGCTTGAAATGTTCAGTCTCTTTCATACCACCCAGACTTTTTTCAATGTAGCTACGTGTTGGACGCAAACCAAGTTCACTAGGGTGAAGAGAGATTGACACAAATGCGGCAACCATGGCGACTAGGCATAGGCGATTCATAAGGCTATCAAACCTAATCTCGAAACCATAGAGATTTCGCAAGTGGAGCGTCGGCGGGGATTCAGAGCTTTCTTTAACCGATAACATGCTAATTGCCAACAACAAAAAAATTCCAGTCAACAGAAGCGTTGTTCCCCGGGCAATAATGAGCGTTCCTGAAATTGGGATATATTCATCGTAGATTGGCCCAGGGAAATAACCGAAAGTCGAATGATAGCCAAAGACAGGGGGGTGGAGAGCGAGATTGTGAACCAGTAGCAAGAGGGTACCGAAGATGTAGACGAGATAAATGAGATAGGCTGTCCAACGCTTCGCTAGCCATAATCCAAAAAACACGCCTGCGCCGGTGGAATAGGCGCAACTAATCACAGGCAGGAGAAGAAAGAAGATAGCGCCATCTGAGAAATCACAATTTTTAACATGGAGTGCGTTCAGCAAAATAATAATGAGTGGTGGGATTAGCAATAATAGATTGGCGCCGAACGATTTGCCGAATAGCGTGGTTACGATTTGGAGGGAAGTTCCGTTGGGGACTGTTGGTCTATGTCTGAGCTGCTGCACGCATGTCGCCGCAGTGTGTGCCCCAGCAAGCGAGATGCCAATCGCGAGAATGGCGCAAAACTCGAACGCCAACACGTTGAACAACGGTATTCGCGCTAAAACCAACGCGAGGATAACGAATAACGCGAACCAGATCCAATATGAAATGGATTTGAAAATCATAGGTAGGTGCAATATTCTGTGGCTACGATTTCGTTAAGAACAATTTTAAGTCATGATTAAAACTCACCTAGCAGTTTTTTCATCACAAAGGCTTAATTATACCCTAGGCAGGTTTAAAGATCCAGTAGAAATGTCCTGTAGGATGATTGACTCAGAAGGCGGAAGGTGGTATAATACTACTTTGAGTCATCAACAACAAACGGTATAAATATACTTTGAATCGGATCGGTCTCGTTTGGGAAAACCCCAATGTCTAGTGATTTTGAAGGCTTGCTTGTAGGCCTCTAAGGAGTATTATGTGATGAAAATGGTGGTGGGAAAATAAAGGGTTGTTAAGCATTAAGGAGAAATTAGATTGGTTCAAAACTTACCAGATGCCACAGGGCATTTTGGCAAATTTGGCGGTAGATTTGTTCCAGAGACATTGATGTCAGCCCTGTTGGAACTTGAGGACGCTTACGTTAGCTTAAAAGGAGATGCGGATTTTCGGGAGGAGTTTGAATATCATCTCCGTGAATATGTCGGTCGACCAAACCCACTCTATCATGCTGAGAGTTTGACAGAAGCACTCGGCGGTGCGAAGATCTATCTCAAGCGTGAAGATCTCAATCACACGGGCGCACACAAAATCAACAACACCATTGGGCAGATTTTGCTTGCACGGCGAATGGGCAAGAAACGGATTATCGCTGAGACGGGGGCAGGACAACATGGTGTTGCAACGGCGACAGTTACAGCGAAGTTCAAGATAGCATGCGAAATTTTTATGGGCGAAGAGGACATCGAACGCCAAGCCTTGAACGTCTTTCGTATGGGGCTGCTGGGGGCAACCGTTACGCCCGTTTCTTCCGGTTCACGCACCCTTAAGGATGCCATCAACGCCGCATTCCGAGATTGGGTGACCAATGTCAGAACAACCCATCTCCTAATCGGCTCTGTCGTAGGGGCGCATCCATACCCGATGATCGTTCGGGATTTCCAATCCGTGATTGGCATAGAAACCAGAACCCAGATTCTTGAAAAAGAGGGACGACTGCCAGATTGCGTTGTCGCCTGTGTCGGTGGCGGGAGTAATTCAATTGGAATGTTTCATCCGTTTTACGCAGATACATCTGTGAAGCTAATCGGCGTCGAGGCTGCAGGTGAAAGCATCCTCAGCGGGAAGCACGCTGCTTCGCTCAGCGTGGGGAGCATTGGGGTGTTTCATGGTGCGAAATGCTATCTGTTGCAGGAAGATGACGGTCAGATTACCCCCGCACACTCGATTTCAGCGGGACTAGATTATCCGGGGGTTGGTCCCGAACATAGCTATTACAGAGCAACCGGACGCGCAGAATATGTCTCCGTTACAGATGAGGAAGCAGTGGAAGGCTTTAAACTGCTATCGGAATCGGAAGGCATTATTCCCGCGCTTGAAGCTGCTCACGCTATCGCCTACGTCCGCGAACTTGCACCGAAAATGGATCGAGATGCCATTATCGTCATTTGCCTTTCAGGGCGCGGAGATAAAGATGTATATACCATTACAAAGGTGCTCGGTGACTAACTGTGATGCGTAATGTGGAATAGTGTACGATCTGTTATGCATTACGGAGGTATTTGGGGTGCTACTCCCCAAAATGTTGCGGAGTTGGCGTCATCTGCCGACGCGAAGATTTGCAGGAAAATTGAAATCGGCAGCGACGATTGGTTGGGGAAGTCTGGTGATAGACGAGCAACCGAATCACTAAGTGCATTGGGACGAGCGCCTTCAGCGTTACGGAGCAGTCGCTAGGTGAAGCAAGACGTTACATCACATCGAGAAACATAAAACGTGAAAATAGGCGGTTCGTCAGATTCTATATCAACAAAAGGGGACAGTTCAATTGTGAATCGAATTGCGGCGAAGTTTCAGGAATTGCGCACGATGGGAAAAAGTGCCTTCATGCCTTATATTTGTGCCGGGGATCCCACACCTGAATTGAGCCGTAAGCTCCTCATGGCGCTTGAGAAAGCAGGAGCAGATCTCATCGAGTTTGGCGTCCCCTTTTCCGACCCTATCGCCGATGGTCCCACCATTCAGAAAGCAAGCGAACGTGCTTTAGTGCACCGAATTTCGCTACAACATATCCTTGAACTCGTTCGTGAGCTCCGCGAGGAAACGCAGATTCCAATCGCGCTCATGACTTACTACAACCCAATCTTTCGGATGGGGGAATCGAAATTTTGCGCAGCAGCAAAGGAGGCAGGAGTAGATGGAATTATAATTCCAGATCTTCCGCCGGAAGAGGCTGAATCACTGTTGAAAATCGCCCCTAAGTACGATCTAGCCACAATATTCCTTGTGACGCCGACCAGCCCACCGAATCGACTGCGTCTAATTGCGTCGGTTAGCACCGGGTTCATCTACTGCGTCTCAGTGACCGGCGTAACTGGTGCACGAGATACACTCTCAGAGGAAATCATACCCATGGTGACGCAACTGAGAAAACATACCGACAAACCGGTTTGCGTCGGATTTGGTGTTTCGACGAGTGCGCAAGGGTGCACGGTTTCACAAATGGCAGATGGTGTCATCGTTGGCAGTGCAATCATTAATGTTATTGAAAGACATCTGGACGATGAGACGAAGATTGTGTCGAGTGTGAGGAGATTTGCAGAAGAATTAGTGAAAGGCGTGAAAGGAGGAGTATGAAGTAATTATCGGTTTTTCCAGTCGTGACGATGAGAAATTTTTATTGAGCCCTTGGAAGCCCAAAGGTTGTATATCAGAATATGGTTCAACTCGCAAAAAGTTTTTGTTGGAAATTATATCATGAAAATAGAGAAACGGCTTGAGCAACTTGGCATTACCTTGCCTCCACCTGCAATACCGGTTGCAAATTACATAACGACTGTGCAGACGGGAAACCTAATATATACGTCAGGACACGGTCCCGGCAGCGGCGAGGGCAAAATTTATAAAGGTCAGCTTGGAACAGACTTGACGGTTGAGGTTGGATATCAATCTGCGAGGGAAGTTGGGCTGTGCCTCATCAGCACACTCAAACACGCGCTTGGCGATCTGGATCGGGTTAAACGAATTGTGAAAGTCCTAGGTTTTGTCAATTCAGCCAGCACTTTTATGGATCAGCCCGCGGTCATCAACGGAGCATCAGATCTCTTCGTGGAGGTGTTTGGCGATACGGGTAGGCATACCCGTTCCGCTGTCGGAATGGTGCAGTTGCCCGGCGGTATTCCCGTTGAAATCGAGATGGTTGTGGAGATTGAGGGATAAGAATTTATTGGGAACTTATCCGTGATCGCAGGACCTCTATGCCCGAATAATTGCCAATACTTCGTCCCGCTTCTGCTCCATTAACGTCTTTGATTTAGCTTCTAGGTTAAGACGTAACAAGGGTTCAGTGTTGGAAGGACGGACGTTGCAGTGCCAATCGTCAAAGGTAATAGAAACACCATCCAACCATTCGATTTCTGCACTTTTGCCAAAAATCTGAACAATCTCTTTTAATTTGACCTCTGCATCGCTTGAGATGCGCGAATTGATTTCGCCAGAGATGAAATAGGTCGATTCTAAAGGCTTGAGTAGTTTGGAGAGTTTTGTTCCCTTTTTGGAGAGCATCTCCAAAATGACGAGAGAAGGTAAAATGCCAGAGTCGGAACAAAAGAAATCTCTGAAGTAATAATGGCCCGTCACCTCTCCGCCAAAGATGGCATTTTCTTTTGCCATTCGGTCTTTCATAAATGCGTGTCCCACGCGCTCTATAATGGGTGTTCCTCCAGCTGTAGTGATGAGATCCGGCACTACCCATGAAGAACGAACATCATACAGAATTTTACATCCCGAGTATTTGTCCAAAAGGTATTGCCCCATTAATGCAGTTATGAAATCCCCAGGTACAAAGGCGCCTCGATCGTCAATAGCGAAAAAGCGGTCGCCATCGCCATCAAAAGCAAAACCAACATCGGCTCCCTCCGCAACAACACGCTGTTGCAATTCCGCTCGGTTCTCGGGTTGTAGCGGATCGAGCCCATGATTTGGCAAGCTGCCGTCAGGTTCCAGATACATGCCAATTAAGTTTATTGACGGAAGACGTCGGTAAATCTGTTTGAGAATCGGTCCAATCATGCCGTTGCCGGTATCGGCGATGACTTTAAACGGTGAGAGTGCGTCAACATCAATTAAACTCAAAACCTTTTCCACGAAATCTTCGCTCAAATCCTCGTCAGTCATTCTGCCTTGGCGAGTTGATTTAGGAAAGCGCTCTGCTTCTATAATACACCGCAATTCTTGAATCCCTTCATCACCACTAAGAAGTTGGGGCATCTTTTTCACCATCTTGAAGCCGCTGTATTGAGCGGGGTTATGAGAGGCTGTGACCATGATACCCGGAAGTTCTAGCGTTGCGCAGGCGTAATAATACTGGTCGGTACTAACCATGTCAATGTTAATGATATCTGCGCCCTGCTCCATCAAACCACATGCTAATGCCTCAAACATTTGTGGGCTGGATAGACGCATATCACGCCCTACTATAACTTTGTCAACTTTGAGGAAAGCCACAAAGGCGCGGCCAATCGCGCAGGCGATTTCTTCATTTAAGTCCTCCGGGTAAATCCCCCGGATATCGTAAGCTTTGAAAATGTCCGGATTCGCTTGCATTATTTTTTGATTTTGCCAGTAGGGCGATCGGTGCTTCCTACAGGCTTCTATTACCATTTATACTAAAATTACCAGTGAATTTTTACCCGATGAAATCTAACGCGAATCAAAGAGGAAATCAATGACAATTCAAGTTGTGAAACCCCGTATTCGAGGTTTTATTGGTGCCAATGCGCACCCCATCGGGTGCAGAAAAAATGTACAGAATCAGATTGATTATATCAAAGAATACATTACGCCCAAACAAATAGATCTAAACGTACTCGTTATCGGTGCAACGGGAGGCTATGGTTTAGCCTCCCGAATTGCATTGACGTGGGCTTATGGCGCAAAAACAATCGGTGTTTTCTTCGAGCGTCCACCTGATACTAAGCGGACTGCGACCGCGGGCTACTATGACTCGGTTGCCTTCCATCAACTAGCACATCAGAACGACCTCTTCGCCGAGAGTATCAATGGGGATGCGTTTTCCAATGAGGTCAAGCGGGATACGATAGATCGCATCAAGCGAAATATGGATAAGATAGACTTGCTCGTTTATAGCATCGCGGCGCCGAGACGCATTCACCCACGCACAGGTGCCGAACATCGGTCCGTCATAAAACCAATCGGTCAATCTTACATTGGAAAAACAATAGATCTGCAGCGCGAAAACGTCACTCAAATCACTGTGGAACCCGCAAATGAGGAGGAAATCGCCGACACCACTGCCGTAATGGGCGGGGAAGATCTGGAGTTCTGGGTTGATGCGCTTCTCGCAGAGAATCTTCTGGCATCGGAGTCTACTGTTGTGGCTTACTCCTACATTGGACCTGAACTCACATGGCCAATCTATCGAAGTGGAACAATTGGCAAAGCAAAAGAAAATCTCGCACACTCCATAAATAATCTAGATCGGCGACTAAGCAATAAGCTTGGCAGCCATGCCTACATATCGGTCAATAAAGCCGTAGTCACACAAGCATCGGCGGCAATTCCTGTGGTGCCGCTTTACATCAGTGTGCTCTACGATATCATGAATGCAAAAGGAATTAACGAAGACCCAATTGCTCAGATGGCTCGGCTTTTCAGCGAACACCTAGGTCCTTATCAGACGCCAACCCTCGACACTAATCGGCGAATCCGACTCGATGATCGAGAACTTCTGCCCGATGTAACCGCCGAGGTCATGCGTCGATGGGAGAGGGTAAACACAGGCAATTTGCGCGATATCTCCGACTACGCAGGGTATAAACGCGACTTCCGGAACCTGTTCGGTTTTGATGTTGATGGCGTAGATTACGAGGAAGCGGTGGAAACTCACGTTAAGTTTTAACGTAGACCCAACAAGTTTCAAAACCAATCTGAGCCTTTTCTCGACACACGCTTTAAATTGCTATTAACTTCATTGGCGTTGAAGTTAACTTAACGCCCTCCATCACCACCACGCGTGTGAACTGTACAGGACCTATGTAAGATTGGGTAAAGAATGACTGCTAGTCGGCCGAGGTGGGAAAATAATTTGCGGGTTTAAATCTGAACTTCTTAAAGGCCATCTTAAATATGATGGGGTTCACCATGGAGGTTGTCGACACGCCACATGTTCCGGCCACTTTATTCATAACTACCAATACGCTAGAAGAATTCTCAGGACCTTCATCCCTTGATATCAATAACAATCCGTGCGTCGGCTGCGCCGCTTCTCATAAACTCTAGCGCCTCATTCGCTTCGTCAAGCGGGAAGGTTCTTGTAATTGGCGGAGCGATGATGCCTTCAGCAAGCATCGTAATGGAGTCTGCCATGTCCTGTTTGGAACCGTTGCGGCTTCCAATAATCTCCAATTCTCGCTGCGCAATTTGAATCGTGTCAATCTCAGGAAACTCGGGCTCTTCTCCGATGACAATGATTTGTCCCTGTCGCATGAGGTAGTCTGCACTCTGTTTCATGGTTGAAGCAGTGCCAACACAATCGAAAACGCACTGGGCACCCGTGCCACCCGCCAACTCACGAATCCTATCCGTTGTATCGGGAGCATCAGCCTTGAGAGCAAGCTGAGCACCAAGCTGTCTAGCGAGGTCGAGCTTTCCTTGGGAACGACTTGTTGCGACAGTTTTCACCCCCGCTTTGACAAGGATGGGAATTAAACTCTGCGCTACCCCACCCGCGCCAATTACTACCGCGGTGTCATTGGGTCCCAATCGTGCACGCCGAAATCCATGGACAGCGGTAATCACTGCGCAACTAATCAGACCGCCCATCTCGAAAGGCACATTATCGGGCAACGTGAACAGGTTTTCTGCGGGCACCACAAAATACTCCGCAAAGGCACCGTTAACCAGCACACCTACCAGCCCTTGCAAGTCAGCGCACTGGGCGTCCTGACCAATGCGGCAGTAGTAACACTCCCCGCAGGTGATAAAAAGGTGAGGCACGACGCGTTGTCCCACCTCCAGCCCAGCCACATTTTTACCCACCTCTGCCACAATCCCTGCAGGCTCATGACCGGGGATGTGCGGGAGTTCAGGAATGTACGCCAGTCCATCATAGATATGTAGGTCTGTTCGACAGATCCCGCAGGATCTAGTTTCCACCAGTACTTCGTCGGGACCAATCTCCGGCGTAGGTACTTCTTCGATTCGCAATGGTTTTCCAATTTCGTGTAATACTGCCGCTTTCATGTAGTCTCCATATATAGGCATGTGACCTCTCTCATTATATGGAGAGAGAGGACGAAACACTTTATAGATAGCTGATTTGGATTTGGTACTACCTGATGAGAACCGTTACAGAAGAGTAACTATCCGGTTTGCTCAGGTTTTGGGCCAAAATTGGTGGGGCGTAACAACTACCAGCAGAGGACTCGGCGGGGGCTTCAAGTTCTCAAGGATTTTCGACAAATGGGTGTGAAAGGTGCTGTTATGCTTTACGAGCGCAGGACGGGATAACGCCACTGATTACGTTTGATTCTTCCAGAATTATTCCGGTTCATTTCTTGCAATTAAGGGGGCACGATATACCAGTGTCCCCTTAATAACAACAATGGTGATACACCTACCTTGAGCTAGAACCTAATCCAAATCCTTAAGTTGCGCCCAAGTTGTAGCCGCTTTTCCAGAAGGTTCGACAGCAGTAGATCCACCGCCGATGTGCGCCATGATTCCATCGTTCATCAGCGCCATGATTTCATCGTCGCCGAGGACAGAGCTGAAAATTGCGAAATCATCAATGGCGCCACCGAAAGAGGAACCTAGTCTGCCGCCAATGTGAAAATTCGCGTCACGAGGTTCAAAGGGAGCCGACATCTCTGCTTTGGCTGATTCCTCGCCGTTTCTCATGGCTCTCATGTAGTTTCCAGCGACACTGTGGATAAATGCCCAGTGCTCCCATACTCCGATATGCGAGTCGTCAACACCGCCGACGCCCATCCCGTTCGGTCCAAATTGCCAGATAGCGTTACCATCCCAAGGCAAGTGGACAGTAATACGGCCGGGGTCAAGCGGCTCAAGACTGAAAAGGTCTTGATTATTAATCTCGTCTATTCGCGCCCACGTGATAATCGTAATTTCCTCCGTGGGAGCAACGTTTCCAAAGCCGGTAATCTGGATTGTATCACCGAGATCGGGGAGATCCACAGCCATACCGTGCATACCAGCGATCCATTCGGCACCACCGGTCAGTTCGCCGTGATAATCATTCCCCGATGAGTCATTGGCGTCTCCATCAAGCAGCCAGGCACCAACAAGAGAATCGGGGTTCTTTAGGGCATCACTTTGCCCAACCAATATCAATCCAAAAACAACGAAACTGATAACACACCCTAAGGCGAGTTTTGATTTGATGCTATACATTACAAATAACCTCCATTATTGTTTGCCGTTACCTTTAGAAGGCTAGTTCTGACCGGTAACGGACTTCTTCTAACATTCAACAACGTTGAATCTTATTTTATTCGCAACAACAATGGTGATACACCTACCTTGAGCTAGAACCTAATCCAAATCCTTAAGTTGCGCCCAAGTTGTAGCGGCTTTACCGGAGGATTCGACAGCAGTGGGTGCACCGCCGATGTGCGCCATGATTCCATCGTTCATCAGCGCCATGATTTCATCGTCGCCGAGGACAGAACTGAACATTGCGAAATCATCAATGGCACCGGCGAAAGAGGAACCTAGTCTGCCGCCAATGTGAAAATTCCCTTCTCCGTTCATGAAGGCGCCGAACTTATCATGCATGGCTGCTTGTTCCCCGTTTCGCAGGACTCTCATGTAGTTTCCAGCGGCGCTGTGGATAAATGCCCAGTGCTCCCATACGCCAACTACAGAGTCGTTAACACCGCCGACGCCAAGCCCATTAGGAGCCGGTCCAAATTGCCAGACTGCAGCATCTCCCCAAGGCAAGTGGGCAGTAATACGGCCGTCATTAACGTTAAGCGGCTCTAGACTGAAAACGTCTTGATTTTGAATCACGTCTACTCGTGCCCACAGTATAATCGTTATTTCCTCTGTGGGAGCCGTGTTGGCAAAGCCGGTAATCTGGATTGTATCACCGAGGTTCGAAAAAACCACAGCCATACCGTGCATTCCAGACATCCATTCGGCACCACCGGTCAGCTCGCCGTGATAATCATTCCCTGATGAGTCAGTGGCGTCTCCATCAAGCAGCCAAGCCGCAACAAGCGATTCGGGGTTCTTTAGGGCATCACTGTGCCCAACTAATATCAACCCAAAAACTACGAAACTGATAACACACCCTAAAGCGAGTTTTGATTTGATGCTATACATTACAAATAACCTCCATTATTGTTTGCCGTTACCTTTAGAAGGCTAGTTCTGACCGGTAACGGACTTCTTCTAACATTCAACAACGTTGAATCTTATTTTATTCGCAACGATAATGGTGATGCTCCTTGAGCTAGAACCTACTCTAAATCCTTAAGTTGCGCCCAAGTTGTAGCCGCTTTTCCAGATGGTTCGACAGCAGTACCGGCACCGATGTGCGCCATGATTCCATCGTTCATCAGCGCCATGATTTCATCGTCGCCGAGGATAGAGCTAAAGATTGCGAAATCGTCAATGGCGCCAGCGAAAGAGGAGCCTAGTCTGCCGCCAATATGAAAATTCGCCTCACCATTTATAAATGCGGCCGAGGTGTCTCCGCTGGTCGCTTCTACGCCGTTCCTATAGACTGCCATGCGGTTCTCAGCAACGCTGTGGGTAAAGACCCAGTGTTCCCATACGCCGACTACAGAGTCGTCGAGACCAACGGGGGCGATCCCTGTGAAAGGCGTTCCAAATTGCCAGTGAACGGCATTATCCCAGGGCATGTGCGATGTTATACGGCCACGCTCACCAACCTCAAGCGGCTCTAGACTGAAGTAGTCTTGGTTCTTCATCTCGTCTATTCGCGCCCAACCCATAATCGTTATTTCCTCTCCGGGAATAGCGTTGCCAAAGCCGGTAATCTGGATTGTATCCCCGGCGCCTGGCAGATCGACAGCCATTCCGAACTTTCCAGAAATCCATTCGGGAGCTCCGGTTAGCTCGCCGTGGTAGTCATTGCCCGATGAGTCGTTGGCGTCTCCATCAAGCAACCAGACACCCATAACGGAATCGGGGTTTTTGAGGGCATCACTTTGCCCAACTAGTATCAACCCAAAAACAACGAAACTGAAAATACACCCGAAGACCAATTTTCCCTTAATGCTATACATTAAAAATACCTCCATAGTTGTTTTCCGTTCCCTTGAGAAGGCTAAGTTCTGACCGGCAACGGATATTTTCTAGCGTCCAACAATGTTGAAACTTATGTTATTCGCTACGACAATGGTGATGCGCCTTGGGCAAGAAGCTATTCTAAATCCTTAAGGTGCGCCCAAGTTGTAGCCGCTTTACCAGACGACTCGACTGCAATACTGCCGCCGCCATCTCCGCCACCGATGTGCGCCATGATTCCATCGTTCATTAGCGCGCTGATTTCATCGGCTCCGAGGACAGAGCTGAAAATTGCGAAATCATCAATGGCGCCAGCGAAAGAGGAACCTAGTCTACCGCCAATGTGAAAATTCGCCTCACCGTGCATAAAGACCTTAGATGCCTTCTGGTTGAGTGCTTCCTCGCCATTTCTGTAGACCGCCATGAAATTGTCGGCGACACTGTGGATAAATGCCCAGTGCACCCATACGCCGACAGAAGAATCGTCGACACTCACGGCGCTTGTGGGGAAAATCCCGGTGAAAGGAGTACCAAATTGCCAATGAACTTTGCCATCCCAGGGCATGTGCGATGTGACACGTCCACCTTCAACCTCAAGGGGCTCTAGACTGAAGAAGTCTTGGTTCTTTATCTCGTCTATTCGCGCCCATGCCATAATCGTTATTTCCTCCGTGGGAACAACGTTGGCAAAACCCGTAATCTGGATTGTATCCCCGGCACCAGGGAGATCGACAGCCATTCCGAACTTTCCAGATACCCATTCGGGAACTCCGGTTAGCTCGCCGTGATAGTCATTCCCCGATGAATCGTTGGCGTCTCCATCAAGCATCCAGACTCCCACAACAGAATCGGGGTTTTTGAGGGCATCACTTTGCCCAACTAGTATCAACCCAAAAACAACGAAGCTGAGAATACACCCGAAGGCGAATTTTGCTTTGATGCTATACATCTTAACTACCTCCATTATCGTTTTCCGTTCTCATTTAGAAGGTCAGTTCTGACCGATAACGGATTTTTTCTAAGGTCCAACAATGTTGAAACTTAATATTGTTCGCAACGGCACAGCAGATGTGCCCTACGAAATTCTAGATATACAAACACAGAATATCTAAAGAACAGTATATCCGAAAAAGAGAAGTATGTCAACAGGAATTGTTTGCATCCCAAATAACAATACGTATGCTTCGCTCGGCCGGCAATTCGAAATCTGCTATCATTGCTTGGCGATGCACGTTACCCGCTTGCAATGTAGGAAAGACGCATAATCTCCGAGTTCCTGAAGCCACAGACACCGTGTCCACAGATAGCTTGCACTACTTGAAGTTGGAATATCTCTCTTGTTGAGCCTGGTTGAACTCGAACAATCTACCGATGACAAATTCCTCTTGCCGCCACTTGTAAAATTCCAAAAAGATGAGCGGTCTGTAACTGTTAATGAAACGTCCGATTGCCATCATCGTTTCGTCGATACTCACAAATTATTTACGAATCAACGCCCTGTCTGTTTTTCCAATTCATCGCTGCGGGCGGGACAATATTAAGCCCATCGACCGGAAAACGGTTTTGTGTCCGAATCTGCTTCACCATATCAAGCGTCAATTTCATCCCCAACCTCTTCCCAGCTGTATCGCCTACGTCACGGAACTGGTCGGCGTTTGACTTTGTTGGTAAGGTGTTTGACGTGCGGACGCAGGTTTTCAGCAATCGTGAATCCACCACCGAAGTAAAAATTGCACGCCTCCTCAATTGATGAACCGTCAAAGAGTTCACCCCGATTGAATTTCGAAATCAGTCGCATCAGATGCACTGAACCCCGGACGTCCCGTACCAGATTTGCTTCTTCGTAGGTACCCACTTTGGGATGGTCGCCCCCGACAGCACGAGGATACCGCGATTCCCCAGCATCTGTGCTTCAAGCAGGTGGGATTGCATACTGATTAAGTTTCGTGAGCGCGTCGTCCAGTGGACAAGTGTCGGAGTCTGCGTTTCTTGCTGAATGTCGATACGCCGTTCTTATCGCACCGATGTTGATCGTTGCGCCTGAGGTGTCGGTTACATCAAAGAGATCTGTACCTGCCGCAGCAAGGGTGTGTGCAGCTTTAAGCATCGCTTGAAACTGCACGAATGTGTTGGCGCGCATCTCCACACTCACAATTTGTATTCGGGTTTCGAATAGTTGCTGTATTGGATTCTCCTGTGGACGGGGTTTCCGCTGCACGACAACTTCCGGCAGAACGAAAATCCGGGTTTCACGTTTAATCGGCACGAGTTTTTGAACACCTGCTTTAATCTTCGAGATATATTCAGGAGTCGTTCCGCAACAACCACCGATGATGCTCGCGCCTATTTTGACGAGTTTCTGCATATATTCCTCAAAGATATCGGCGACCACGCTGAAAGTCATTTCCAATTTTCCCTGTTCAATTCGCGGTGTCCCTGCATTCGGCTGAATGCTAATCGGTGCTTCAATTACCGGTGCTAGGAGTTCCATTGTCTCGAAAAGGTCATGGGGACCACGGCAATTAAGCCCCACGACATGAGCGCCAAGTTTCTCGATTTCGCGGGCAATCACGCGAATATCAATCCCGGTGTCAAGTTTTCCGATCGAAACTCCGCCGAATTGTACGACTACTGGAAGCCCGTAGGTTAACGCTTGTTCCGTTGCGACTTCCGTTTCTCGCAGCCCATTAAAGGTTTCAAGCAGTAGGAGTTCGACCTTGTCCTCAACGAGCGCATCCATTTTCGCCTTGAAATGGTGCCGCATCTGTTTGGACGAAAGGTCTTCACCAAGCGCGTCCATTTCAAGCGGCCCGACCGACCCCGCAACATAAAGTTCATTACCAGCAACCTCACGTGCTAGCACTGCTCCAGCGCGGTTGATTTCTGCAACCTGCATTTCAAACCCGTAGTTCTTGAGTTTAGTCACATTTGCGCTGAAGGTATTGGTTTGAAGAATGTCCGCCCCCGCGGTTCGATATTCCTGATGAATATTTTGAACAATATGAAAATAATCTTGGTGGATATTACAGGCGCTGAGACACTGAATATAGGGGGGAATACGTCCCCGTAGTTGCGTACCCACTGCACCGTCGCAGACGAGAATTTGATTTTGGATGGCATCTAAAAATGGAGGCTTCGACATATCTACGGCACAATCTCAGGTTTATGCGCTTTCCCTGCTTCTGAATGAATTGAAAATGTTGTGTCAGAAAAGAGATAATGGGCGTTGTCACCGTTTGTATGTGAGACAGTACCTAACCTTCAGGCTACTTCTCTTTGGGGTGGTTGATGGTTAACCACACTCGCTCTCCGAGTCCACACTTTATCCTGTCTGTACGATGACGGGAGTTTTGGAAAAGGGAATCTGCCGGGGATAATTGACAAGTGGCGCACCCATGCCGTCAAAACGGATTTCGATGCAATCGCCGGTTTGAAAGGTTGGCCGATTGGGGAAGGCGAGTTTCATCGTCCCGAAGAAATGAATGTGGACGTCGCCGGGGAGGCGAAATTGCGGATATTTGAAATGGTGGTCCTCAAGGTTAGCAAGGCTATGGCTCATGTGACTCTCGCCCGTAAGCAATTTGCCTGAATGGTAGAGTAGCTCTTCTCCACGTGTGATGCGGCAACTGCCTTGGATATCCTTGAATTCTCTATCTGTAACTAACTCGGGTCCAACAGCGCAGACGCGCATTTTAGACGGAGCCAACCAAAGGTAATTCACTCGTTCCATCCGGTGATCCGCCCATTCATTTCCAATCGCAAATCCTATTCTACAAGGAATGCCATCGTCGTCAATCACATAGCAGCCGACGATTTCTGGTTCTTCGCCGCCATCTTCCGTGAAGTCTGGGATGTCCAGAAAATCGTTGCGACCCCGCAGTAAGGCACCAGTTCCTTTATAGAACCATTCCGGCTGAACGCCGCGGACACCCGCCTCAAGCTTTCCGCCTTTTAGTCCCATATCGAACATCTTTTCGGAATCAGTCTTTTCGGATTCGGTTTCTTCGTCGGCAGCGATATGCATCTCGGCACGTTTTTCCATACTTCCCATGTGTGTCAAACCCGTACCCGAAATCAAACAGTGACTTGGGTCTGGATGGTCCAGCGGTGGTAGAATCCAGCCTCTCGCATCCCCTGGACGAGCTTCTAGCAGTTCATTGTAGGACACCATATCAGCGTTGTGCGCAGGGACATCGGCGAGATATGTACTGATGGTCTTGCGACTCCGGCGGGCTTCAAGGAAGAGTGCCTGGACGTGCGTCCACTTTTCCTGGAGGCTTGTCAAATCAACGATTCTGTCACCATCAATATACCCGATTCGCCTTCCCTTCTCAAGTAAGTGAAATTGAATGAGTCTCATATTGCTCCCCCTCTTGCTTAGAAACTTTCGAAGGCTCTATACTCTACCTCTCTCATCCGGTGGGAATGTTGGATCTACATCCGCTATTGTTCTACAGAGTCTCAACCTTCGGTAGTTTGGCTATCACGATAAGATTTCCTTGAGTGTGTCAATAACAGCGTGGATGTCATCTTCAGTCAACCCGGGATGCATCGGCAAACTGACGACACGCTTGAAAGCTGACTCAGCGTGGGGAAAATCCCCTTCCTGATATCCGTATCGTTGCTGATAAAATGGAAAAAGATTCAGAGGGATGTAATGGACACCACATTCGATGTTGGCTTTGCGCATTGCATCTATGAATTCATCACGACTAATCTTCAACTGTAATGTTCGCAGCTGGATTATGTACAGGTGCCAAGCATGACTACTTACCGCTTGTTCCTGGGGAGTAATGATATTTGGAAGTTCTCGAAGTTCCGACGTATAGATTTTGGAATACCGACAGCGAATTTCACGTTGCTTCTCAATCTTCAGGAGTTGACACAATCCCATTGCAGCCTGAATATCAGTCATATTATATTTGTATCCCTGAGAAACAACTTCGTAGTACCAGGTGCTCCGTTCCTGCCGGCGCGCCCACGAATCTTTACTCATTCCGTGATAGAACATCCTCTTAATGGCTGTTGCAAATCGATCGCTGTTGGTCGTAATCATGCCACCTTCGCCGGTTGATAGGTTTTTGTTGGCGTAAAAACTGAAGGCGGACAGATTTCCAATGGATCCAACTCGATGTCCGTTATAGTTCGCGGGGATTGCATGTGCAGCGTCATCAATGAGAGTAAGATTGTATCTTTGGCAGATTTCCAGAAGCGTATTCATATCGCAGGGCAATCCTGCGATATGAACGGGGATAATTGCTTTCGTGCGGAGCGTGACCGCGTCCTCAACTCTGCCGACATCAATATTCAACGTTTCCGGATCAATATCAACGAAGACGGGCTTTGCGCCCGTATAGCCAATTGCTTCCGCGGTTGCGGTAAAGGTGTATGGCGTTGTAATTACCTCATCGCCTTCACCGACGCCTGCTGCAATAAGCGAAAGGTGTAATGCAGCAGTACAAGAACTTACCGCCAACGCATGCTTCACACCAATGAATTCTGCAAACCGCTGCTCAAACTCCGTTGTTTTTGGTCCCGTGCTGATCCATTTGGAGGCGAGTACTTCGCTCACTGCTTCAATTTCGGCTTCATCAATCCATGGACGACACAACGGTATTAAATTGTTTTGTGCCATAAGTTTTTCCTCTTTGGTAACTATCAGACATTCTAATCACAGCGGTATCGGCGGGAAGGAAGGAACTTCTTCTAGGTTTTGTATCCTGTTTTTGTTTCACAGTTACTAACGCGCGTCTGGATATGTTTCTTCATCTTTTCCAGCGAATTTGCCCGATGGCTAATCCGATTCTTGATGTCCTCTCCCAATTCAGCGAAGGTTTTGTCATAACCGGCCGGTACAAAAATGGGGTCATATCCAAATCCGTGGTGTCCGCGCGGAAGACGAATAAGTCTTCCTTCGCAAGCCCCTACGACAACTTGTGTGAGGCCACTCGGATCGGCGAGCGCGATTGCGCATTTGAAACGCGCCGTTCGTTGATTGTCGGACACATTTTTAAGGGCTTCAAGTAACTTATCAACTCTTGCCTCATCGGAGGCGTGCTCACCGGCATAACGTGCAGAATAGACTCCGGGGGCGCCGTGGAGAGCGTCTACTTCCAACCCCGAATCATCGGCAAGTGCCAAATACCCCGTATAGTTAGCGAGCACAGTTGCCTTCTTAAGGGCGTTTTCCTGATATATCTTCCCATCCTCAACTACTTCGGGTGCGTCAGGAAAATCGCCAAGCGACAAAATATCAATATTAGCCGGCTCGTTCAACCCCGTGAGTTCGCCCCGCTCCGACTGAGGTCCCTGGTTCGTTCGGTTTACATCTGAATCGTCGACCGGCACTCCACCAATTGCGTCAAGGCGAGAATTCGTGTCGTTTAACATCTCCTGAAGTTCTCTTACTTTTCCGCGATTACGAGTCGCCAAGACTAACTTCATCAGATTTTTCTACCATCAGCTGATTTTGTAACCGGATGAGTTTTTGAATGCCACTCATAGCTAGATCCAGCATCTGATTCGATTCTTTCCTGGAAAAAGGAGTTTCCTCCGCTGTCCCTTGGATTTCGACAAATTTCCCTTTTCCTGTCATCACAATATTCATATCAACTGCAGCTACAGCATCCTCTGTATAGCGAAGATCCAGCATCGGTGTGCCGTCAATAATGCCAACGCTGATTGCCGCCACATTTTCACGGATTGGGAGCGATTCTATCATTTTCCGATTCACGAGTTTTTGGCAAGCATCCCACAGCGCGATAAATGCGCCTGTAATTGATGCGGTGCGCGTTCCGCCATCGGCTTGAATCACATCGCAATCAACCCAGATTGTGCGCTCGCCAAGTGCATGAAGATCTACAACTGCCCGTAAGGACCGTCCAATCAGCCGTTGAATCTCGTGAGTTCGGCCGCCAAGCGATCCACGGGTGACCTCGCGCTGCATGCGGTCGGAGGTCGAGCGCGGCAGCATCGAATATTCTGCCGTGACCCATCCTTTCCCCTGAATCTGCTGTTCACGCATAAAACGGGGTTGTCGTTCATCTACCGACGCTGTGCAAATCACTTTTGTATCTCCAACCGAGATTAGGACGGACCCCTCCGGATGTTTGATATAATTCCGAGTTATGGTCACAGGACGCATCTGATCGGGACTACGCCTATCCACTCTTGTCATTTAGGTTCCTCTTTCGAAATGGCAATTTTCGATCAACATAGTTCAATGAGTGTCGTTAGGGTCTGCGTGCTGTTGACACTGTTTCCCGTGCTTGCGTGTAAAGAATGATGGATACGACCGGAGGCAAACAAAGGAGGGAGTAAACTGTTGGGGGTTGGCGACCGGTAAAACAAACTAATCTCCAGTCATATTCGGTTAACGCGGAGAGTGCGTGTTCAGTAGAAGAAGGGCTGACTAGCGAAATCTGGGTTGAGTTCTTGCGGACATTTGTTTCAGCGGTTTACAATTCCGCTTCTAACGTTGCATCCACTTCCTGCAACCGTCGTGCAACGTGGGCATGGGTATACAGTCAATAAACATCATTAGCCTGACAATCACTAATTGATTACAGTATCATAGCGCGCCTCTGCATTCCGATGCAAGATTTAGAGCTAAGGTACAGTGGTAACCTTGTTCAGGGCAACAGGAACAGGGGTTTACGATTATGGCAAAGCTCCAATGCGTTAAGCGTATTTAGCACGACTTCTAAGGAGTAAACAGAGGTGGCAAACCCCTGTTTATCGACTTCTAACCTTGACTTGAGAGGCGTGAGTTGCGGTGAGGTACTGCGCCAAGACGGAACGCACTTTTGTCTCCATGAGCGGACCCGCTGCAACAAGCATACATTTGCCAGAAGCCCACTCCCTGCCAAAGTCAGAATAACCTACCCGCCTTAACGTGAGACGCCTTGGATCCGTTGTGCGTGAGGGAGCATTCGCTATATTTGTTAGTTGGACTTGTTCGACAGCATCGTCGTATCCAACAAGTACCCACGGCTGTCGTTCGCTTCGTAACAACACCACCGGTGTCCAGCCTGCCGCAACAAATCCCTTCAAAATATTCAAGTCACAATTGGACACCAAACTGACATTATCAACTTGGTCCTTTGCCCTTGCGAAGAGATCGTCAATGCGGGAACTGGCAGGTTGGTTCCTGAAGATAGTTTTAAGCAACGGCAGCCGTACAAGATCTACTTCTGCTGTCCGAGGTAATGATGTGGTTGCCGATGAGCCGGAACTTCTTGATACGGGGGACTTCGACCCTGTAGTCGATGCGCTCGGGACATACCTAGCATCTTTGCGGAGTGCAGGACCACATCCGACCAACAAGATACACAATGTCAGAATCGACAGAAGATGAACAAATCCAATTTTCATGATTTTCCCCTCTCGGTGTTGGATAACAGCCTTCCCACGAGTGGGACTAAAACGCAGGAAGCTAGCATGTGAACCTTCCATTTGAATTGAACGATGCACTAGCCGCTTGAATTTACCCGCCGATGAGACCATAACGGTGGGCAAATCCGCATTATGACGCTGGATTTACCACTATAGTATGGTGTTTAGGTGTACCGTCTTCAGAGGTGCATGAACACGGTCTTACGATTTATGGCACAGTCTCACCTATCATAAATGGCTGAACATGGTGTAACATCAATGCGGATCTGACCACCGTGCTTCATGCGAAACCAGCCGAGTCTTCGGGAGGCCTCCATGGGCTTTCTGTTTGCTATGAATGCTAATCCTCACTGAAAATATATCACGCCATGGATTATGATGTCAACCCAAAATTCTTTACCGATGTGAGGAAGGTTCATTTTCTGTGTTATCACTAAATCCTTGACAACCATTACCTTGCTCGCTATCAATCTCATTGATTGTGCGAGGGGCTTTGACATAGACACGTCGGACCCGTTTACCAATTCCCGCTAAAATTTCATATGAAATTGTCCCAGCCTGCGCGGCAACTTGATCGACAGTTGTCTCTTCAGTTCCTTGTGCTCCAATCAAAACAGCTTCATCTCCGATAGACACATCAACAGGCGAATCAATTGCAAAAACCGTTTCATCCATGCAAATGCCCCCCGCGCTCCGCCTGCGCTTGCCGCCAATTAAAGCTTCTCCAAGATTCGACAATGACCGCGGATAGCCATCTGCATACCCTACTTGCAACGTCGCTAGCCGCATTGTCCGATTCGTTTTGTAAGTACGTCCATAGCCTACACTTTCGCCGGGTTCCGCCTCATGTACGCAGATGACCCGCGCCTTCCAACTCAGAGAGCGTTTTAGACAAATCGCATGAGACGCGAATAATCCGTTGTGATCAGGCGCTGGATGGATTCCGTATAAACCCAAGCCAACGCGCACAGCATCAAAATGAGAATCAGGAATCGTGAATGTAGCCGCGCTATTGGCGGTGTGTACAATTGGCGGACGAAGATTGAGATGAGAGAGTTCGGAAAGCACGGACTTAAAGCGATTCAATTGGAGATGTGCATAACTTTTGTCCGTTTCATCCGCTGTCGCAAAGTGTGTGAAGATTCCGTCAACTACAATACCATATAGTGATGTTAACCATTGGATAAAACGCGCAGCTTCGGTACATCGTACCCCACCACGGTTCATGCCTGTATCAACATCGACATGCACCCTGATACGCTGATTCAATGTTTGCGCAACATGAGATAACCCTTTGCATAGCGTAGATTCACACACAGAAGGCGTAAGTTGATAGCGGGCAATTGTCTCAGCTTCATCAGAGACCGTGTTACAAAGAATGAGAATCGGTTTTTCAATGCCAGCATCACGCAACTCAATCGCCTCCTGAATTGATGCAACGGCGAACATCGCTGTCTCGTCTCGTAACGTCTGAGCGACAGGAATTGCGCCGTGTCCATAAGCATCCGCTTTGATGACGGCGATTAAGTGTACATCGGACGATGCTGTCCCGCTGTGCTTGATATATTCTCGGATTGCCTGTGCATTCGATTTGATTGCTGTGAGATTAACTTCAGCCCATGTTGTCATTAGCGGGGATACAACTTCACAATCAAAGGGTGGAGTGCAGACGATTGCGGTCGCACATGTCTCGCCAGCTATGAATAGCGAGCAGTTTCGAGTCTACCACGTGTCGCATCGTCGGGTCAACCCTATTTTCAATGCTTAACAAGTCGAAAATCGGCGAGGACACCCCTTTGTGTCAATAGCCCGGCGCCGTTTTGACACTTGTAACAGTACATCACATTCAGCAGTGTCCCAAAGTATAAAATCAATTTGCACAGGTACATCGCATCATTCCCATAATGGCAAGTGACCCTTCAAGCTTTTCCATTGAATCCTCCCGCAATATCACATACAATCATAGAACGCAGATGAAATAGGATTTTACGAATTTGGCTTTGATTGCCAATCTGTGTAGTCTTACAGATTTGTGTGCTATCGTTAATGGCTAGTGGCTACACGTAGAACAGGATTTGTCCAATTGAACGGGTACTTTATAATGCTGCCATTTCAAGTCTGCCTTGCCTTTTGTATCGTTTTCGTCGGTTGCCAGTCTACTTCAGACGAAAAAGCGCAACAGATTGAGAAACTGAAACGTGAGGCGATTCAGCTCCAGTTAGGGCTGACACTTGCCCCAGAGGATGTGCACGGACATCTTCAGCTCGGTGAGGTCTTTCATAAGCTGGGAGAGCGCGAGAAAGCAATTAAGGAATTCCAAACTGCACTACGGTTTGACGAGGAGAACGCTCACGCCCAGAACAACCTTGGACTGGTCTACATGGATTTGCCATTGACAGAGGCGGCAATCGAAGCATTCCAGAAGGCTATCGAACTGCAAGCAGATAACCCGGCATTTTACAACAACCTCGGTTATGCTTATGATACCGATGATCGGTCTGAAAAGGCGATTGAGGCATATCGAATGGCGATTGAGTTAGATTCAGAATTCCAGGATGCCTATTTTAACCTTGCGTGGGTTTACCACGCCAGAGGACAGTTTGAGGAAGCGATTAGATATTATCAAGGAGCTCTTGAGTTGAATACGAGTGACTCGGAGGCTCACTACAATCTCGCGGAAGTCTACCACGAAACCGGCCAATTGGATTCGGCAATTCGTGAGTATGAGCAAGCGTTATCGCTTGTTCCGGACGATCCAGAGATTTATTATCAACTCGCACGGGTGTATCAGAAAAAAGGAGATGACCTAGCAATGGCACGGTATTTGAGCCTCTTTTCAGAACATGCTGCAGAGCTGCCGAGGTTTGAAGATGAAATCCAAAACGCCAAACAGATGAAAAAAGTATCAGGGTCTAATGACACGGACTCACAAGTCAAGAATTAATTCATGAAATTCAATTATCACAAGAGAATCGAGAGGAGGAAGGTTGACAGGAATTCAACCCCGTGATATAATCTTCCTGTCAATGTGAAATGCCGTTCGACGTTAGCCGATGAAGTTATTTCACAAGTTATCCAGGGTGATATGTCTCAAAAAAACGCTACCGTTCTCACCGTGAGTCAGATTGTGTTAGGCAGCGCCATCGGTTTAGCCAGCGGTTGGGTCTGCCGCTTCATTGTAGAGTCACTGATCTGGGAAGGTCTAATCAGGGATAGCGTGCAGCACGGTTTCTGGGCTGGTTTGCTTCTACTAATCTCCTTTGGGGTTATCTATGGGGGCGCTATCGCTGGAGTGACTGAAGGCGTTCGAATAGCCGGACGCTGGATTGATGTTCGCATAGATCGCAAAAGCGCCTATCAAGGGGCGTTTCTTGGGGCACCCGCAATCGTTGCGCTGATGTTATTGCTTGACATCAATTGGGAAATGTTAATCGCTCCGAACGTCCTTTTCTCCCTCCTTTTCGCCGTGGCAAGGTTACTTGTGTTTATCATATCCCTGCCGATTTACATATTGCTCGAATGGGTGAAATGTCCCCCGGAACTGTTGTACATCCTAGCCCCGCCAATTGGGGCAATTCTTGGCTACCGTCTCGATTGGAAACGCACATAAACAACTAAAATGTTGTCGACAGAGCCGACATAAACCAATTCGTTTGGTCACAATTCAAAAATTGAGTTTTCTCATGGGACTGGAGTTTCCCAAAGTATGCAACATTTTGACGCCTGTGATGAAGATAAGGCAAGAGATGAGTGTGGAGTTTTTGGAATTTTTGGACACCCCAAAGCAGCCGATTTGACTTACTTGGGATTGCGCGCCCTCCAGCATCGCGGTCAGGAAAGTTCCGGAATAGTCACTTCAGACGACTACGCGTTCTCTTCTTATCGTGAGATGGGGCTCGTTGAGAACGTCTTTGATGCGGAGATATTGGCTAAGCTGTCCGGGCACATCGCTATTGGGCACAACCGGTACTCAACGGCAGGGGCGAGCCATCTTGGAAACACTCAGCCCCTCACTTGCGAATATAAGCATGGACCGCTTGCAATTGCACACAATGGAAACCTCGTAAACGCACAGCGGATTCGCGCAGATTTAGAAAATCGTGGTGCTATCTTCAGTTCAACCTCCGATACAGAAGTCATTGCTCACCTCATTGCTCGCTCTGAACAAAGCACGTTGCAAGACCGCATTCTCGATGCACTGACAGGGATTGATGGCGCTTATTCGCTCGCCTTTATGGGGACATCTATCCTGATCGGCGTTCGCGATCCATACGGCTTTCGCCCGCTGTGGTTGGGACGCGCTGGCGATGCCTATGTCCTCTCTTCTGAAACTTGCGCCTTTGATGTCATTGAAGCCGAACCAATTCGTGAGCTTTCCCCCGGTGAAATGCTTGTGATTACCGCAACTAATCGGGAACCTGAGTCCTTCAATTTTGGACGGGATTTAGACCATCTCTCACAATGTATCTTTGAATACATTTACCTCTCGCGCCCAGACAGCGTCGTGTTCGGTGAGCTTGTTAACCGTCCACGGCGTGAGTTGGGGAGACAACTAGCGCGTGAATGTCCTGCGGAAGCAGACATTGTAATCGGCGTACCGGATTCAGCGACGCTTGCCGCCCTCGGATACTCGGAGGAATCAGGAATCCCGTTTGATGTAGGGTTGCATCGAAACTCTTATGTCGGACGAGCGTTTATGAATCCCTCTCAAGATATCCGTGAGCTCATGGTCAAAGTGAAACTGAACCCGATTCGAGATGTACTTGCAGGGAAACGTGTTGTGGTGATTGATGATTCAATCATGCGGGGTACTGAGAGTCGCCAATTTGTGAAACTAATCCGCCAAGGCGGGGCAGCCGAAATTCACGTTCGTATCTCATCCCCGCCCAACAAATTTCCTTGCTTCTACGGCGTCGATACACCAACCCGTGCGGAACTGATTGCAAGCTCACACACTATCGAAGACGTTCGCAAATATATCCGCGCAGACAGCTTGGGGTATCTCAGTATTGAAGGGATGCTCAAGTGTGTGAAGTCACCTCAAGATTTTTGCACCGCTTGTTTTGATGGGAACTATCCTGTCGAATTCAGCGAACAACCGACAAAACAATTACCCATCAATTTTTCCAGTGTTACAGCCTCAAATCAACTAAGTCGTTCGAGCGAACGCAACGCAAAAAAAATGTAAGTACGAATTAGGCATTGAACCTTAAGTAATCCCTAATTGTGCCTAATGCCGAGTCCCCATATGGAAAGAGCTCGATGCGAGACAGGCATAGAACGAGAAAAACCCAAGCAAATTTGTCCCTCCCGTTCCAGGCCATGTTCGTCAAGAATGTGTCCACCTCCCAGGGAAAGTACACGCTCTATGCCGTTGTAATCTGCACAATCATCGGTATAACCTCGCACAAACCCATAATCTTCCTGATTCAACATTTCAATCCGCCCGCGCCACTGTTTAGCGTTAAGCTGGCATTGCAAAGTGATTTGGACAAAGTCACGGGGATTGAAGAATTGCGATCGGAGTTCCGGAGAAAAGGGATATTTCTTTCCCAAAGTTCCACTTCGGTTAAGAAGAAAGATAATACCTGGGCTATCACCGACGCTAACAATAAAAAGACGTACATTGTCAGGAAAGCGGAGAAGTTGGACATCTACGCCACTACCCCCATTGGAGATGTCGCAAATTTGGCGAGCGCAATCTCGTTTGGACTATGCGCAGTGCTTTTGATTGTTTCTCTGCTAAAAATGCAGTCAATCATATCGGCAATTGAAGGACGACGTCTCACAGCCTTCAATCGGCACTTGAAAAATCGAAAGAAATCGAATAATTCGGATGACTAAACAGAGATTGACGTATGCCGACGCGGGAGTCTCTTTTGAAGCAAAAGCAGAAGCGTTCAAACGCCTAAAATCGCTCAGCCGTTCAACATACCGCCCAGAAGTCTTGAGCGAGATTGGAAGTTTCGGAGGGCTATTCGCACTCGCAGAATATAATAAGCCCGTGCTTGTATCAAGCACAGATAGTGTTGGCACCAAGCTCAAAATCGCTTTCATGATGGATGCGCACGATACAGTGGGGTACGATATTGTGGCACACTGTGCTAACGACATCCTCGTCCAAGGCGCTGAACCGCTCTTTTTTCTAGACTATATCGGCACTAGCGCACTCCGCCCTGAAGTCGTTGAGCAGATTGTAAAGGGTGTTGCAAATGGATGTCGAGAAACCGGATGCGCGTTAATCGGCGGGGAAACGGCAGAGTTGCCAGAATTTTACGGGGACGGAGAATACGACCTCGCCGGCACAATAGTGGGCGTTGTCGAGCGTTCCCAATTGATTACGGGAAGCGATATTCAGCCGGACGATAGCTTAATTGGACTGGGATCGCTCGGGTTGCACACGAATGGGTTTTCACTAGCTCGGCGAATCCTATTTAATGTTTGTGAGTACACCGCGGATCAATTCATCTCTGAACTCGGTGTGACACTCGGTGAGGAGCTGCTCAAGCACCATAGAAGCTATGTGAAACCGGTTCTTAATCTGCGGAAGAAGTGTGATGTCAAGGGCATTGCGCACATTACCGGAGGCGGACTATCGGATAACATCACTCGGATTCTCCCACAGAATTGCGGTGCGGAAATCCAAAAAGAATCATGGGAGATACCACCAATCTTCACCTTTCTCCAAGAAAGCGGAGATGTTGAGGAGGCGGAGATGTACCACGTTTTCAATATGGGAATCGGATTAGTGTTGGTCATCCCACCCGATCAAGTCGATACCGCAATCGCCGCACTCAAGGATATGAGTGAATCACCATTCCTTATCGGCAAAATTATCTACGGAGAAAGGGGAGTAGAAATTGTCTGAAACGCCCATAGAACAAGCGCTCGTCCACGAATTAACCAATCTCCTCGAGAACACAGATTTGCGAGTTGTCCTACGTGTTGTTGGTGATGAAGCTGATCCGGATGTCGCCATCTTCTTGGTGACGCTTCAGCAGTCTTCTCCCACCCTTGCTAACCACGCCTCCCAGATTCTTGTCCATCTTCCGGCTGAAAAGCAGATTGCAGTCGCTGAGCAGATTACAGGGATGGAAATTGTTGAATCAGAGCGCGTGAGGGAAATCCACACCCGTTTGATCGATAACATCGCAAATGTGACGAATCAGACGACGGTTCTCGGAGATGGCAAATCTAATCTAGTTAAACTGTTAGGGCGAATGAAAACAGACGATCAAAACCGCCTGCTGGATTCGTTGGCTGCCAAGCAACCAGACTTGGTCAGCGACATCCATGAACGACTCTTAACATTTGCCGATCTTGCAACCCTAAATGATTCGGCAATACAGACAATTTTGCAGGTTCTCGACCCCAGCACCATTGCGCTCGCACTTCACAATGCGCCTCAAGAGGTGCATCAAAAGTTCCTCGACGGCATGTCCGAAGAATTAACTGCTAACGTGGAAGAGGTAACAAATCGGTTGACTTTTGAACAGATGCAAATCGCCGACACCGCCCGACAGTCTATCGTCACCCTCGTCCGAAATTTCGCATCCAAGGGAATGATCTCGACCGAACGAGAGTTCAACGAATAATTCTCTCCTGCGGACGCCTGATTCATACGGTTATCCAGAAACCGCTGCTTATTGACCATCCAATTAACGTGAACGATCATAATATCCATCCTATCCGCATCGGCGTGTCTACCTGTCTTTTGGGGGAAAAAGTGCGGTTCGATGGTGGGCACAAGCGCGATGCTTTTCTTGTGGATGTCTTCGGGCGTTATGTGGAGTGGGTGCCGGCATGCCCTGAAGTGGAGATGGGGTTGGGGACGCCGCGTGAACCGATTCGATTACTCCAGCAAGGGGACGACATTCGGTTAGTGATGTCCAAGAGTGGGGTTGACCACACCGAACGGATGCGGAACTATGCTGCAACACGGGTAGAAGCATTGAGAGAGGAGGACTTGTGCGGCTTTGTGCTCAAGAAAAATTCCCCTAGTTGCGGAATGGAGCAGGTGCGGCTGTATCAGCCTTCGGGCATCGTTAACCGTACCGGTACAGGCCTGTTTGCTGACGCGCTGATGAAGTCGTTCCCATACCTGCCGGTCGAAGAGGAGGGACGGCTGCAGGATGCACGTCTGCGAGAGAATTTTATCAGCCGCGTTTTCGCTTATCAGCGCTGGCAACGTGCGATGGCAAACATGGTCACCCGAGCGACGCTAACGCACTTCCACGAGCATCACAAATTTTTGCTGATGGCTCACAACCAGACCGGAACGCGGCGATTAGGACGTTTACTGGGAACGCCGCAGCAATTCTCTAATGATGGCGCACTGGCAGCCACTTACCTGGAAGGATTCTCGAACATCATGCGCCGCATACCGACGCTTCGCAATCACACGAACGTCTTACAACATATGGCGGGGTATTTCTCAAAAGAACTTATGCCTGATGACCGACAAGAACTCACGGACGTGATTCACCATTACCGGCAGGAACTCTTGCCGCTGTTTGCTCCGATAACGCTCATTCGCCACTATGTTCGCAAGTTAGATGTGAGATGCCTCCGAGATCAGGTTTATCTTGACCCACACCCGCACGAGTTAATGCTACTGAACCAATTTTAATCAGAAAATGGTTGAAGAAGGTCCAGATATGCGAATTATCAAGGAATACTCCGACTTCGATGTCCCGATTACCTTTCTTCGGTGGATTTGATATTGAAAAAACTCAACCGTCCGAGAGAGACCCACTCGTTTCATTTTCGATCGATGTGTACACGACGTTGAGAAGTCGATCTAGTTCGGAAATGGAGATTTGCAAAGGAGGAATCAACACAATCGTATTGACGATTGGACGAAGTATCACGCCGCGTTTCAACGCTTCTTTGCAAACTTGAGCACCCACCTTTTCTTCAAGTGCGTACGTTTCCTTTGTCTCTTTATCCCTCACCAACTCTACCCCGGCAGCCAACCCACAAATACGAACATCTCCGACATGGTTAAGGCTGTAAAATTCCGTGAGACGGCTCTTGAAGTGTGCAATCGTGCGCTGAATTTTTTCGAGAAGCCCCTCTTTTTCAAAAATCTCTATGTTGGCGTACGCGGCGGCGCACCCCAATTGGTTACCCGTGAACGTATGTCCGTGGAAGAAGGTCTTGAGCTCCTTGTATTCTCCCAAGAAGGCATTGTATATTTCATCGGTTGTGAGCGTCGCAGCCAAAGGGAGATATCCTGCCGATAACCCTTTCGCTGTACATAGAATATCTGGAACGACATTTTCATGCTCGCACGCCCACATCCGCCCTGTGCGTCCAATGCCGGTCATCACTTCATCGAGAATGAGAAGCGTGTTAGATTTCCTTGCCAGCGTTTCCACTCCCTTCAAGAAACCTTCAGGGGCGGTAATCATGCCACCGGCGCCTTGGATCAACGGCTCTATAATTATCCCGGCAACCTGTCGATCGTATTCATGTAAGGTTTTTTCTAATTCACGCAGGCAATGGTCTCTCACGGTATCAGGTTGGTTCCCGACCGGAGATCGATAGGCATACGGCGCCGGAACACGAACCGTCTCAAAAAGAAGACCATCAAACGTGCGGTGGAACACATCAATACAGCTAACACTCATTGCACCTACGGTATCACCGTGGTACGCGCTATCCAAATTCACGAATATCTTGCGCTCAGGCTCACCCTTGTGCTGCCAGTATTGATACGCAATTTTTAAGGCAATCTCTACAGATGTCGCGCCATTATCCGAAAAAAAGACCTTTTCTAAACCCTGCGGGGTAATCTCCACTAATTTTCTTGCTAGCTTAATCGCGGGGATGTTGGAGTACCCTAACAGCGTTGAGTGTGCAATCTTATCAATTTGTGTTTTGATTGCATCGTTGATTTCTTGCCGGTTATGACCGTGGACATTCGTCCACATCGAAGCAACTCCATCAATGTAGCGATTGCCCTCCGTATCAATTAGAAAGACTCCTTCTCCCCGTTCGATTATGACCGGCTCTTCCGCCAGCCAATCTTGCATCTGGGTGAAGGGGTGCCAAAGGTAACGTCTGTCCCAATCTATAAGTGTCTGCTTGTCCAACATCTCAAGTTGAGGCGCGATTTAATGCTCTTGCCCTAAAATAAAAATGCGGAATCTAGGGCGTACCCCAGATTCCGCATTCCGGTTAAAATCGGTTTCAAACTACCCCTTTAGTTTCGCATAATGAACTTCATGCTCAATCGGCAAATCTTCAACTTTGCCTGACTTCGGAACGATAATTTCAAGCAGCTTATCGCGGTACGTATCCCGGAAGTTTTCAGGATTCCCTTCAATCTGAAAAGCGTTCCTGAATCCGTTGGGAAATGAACTTGCCCGACCAAGAACCTCCGTAAATCGAGGATCTTCTAGCTTTGCTTCAACAGTTAGGATATTGCCTTCCAGATGAACCTGATATGCATAATCGGGCATCAAATCCGGTAGATTATGTTCCTTTTTGTATTCACAATCAGGTACCCACTGTGGGAACTCAACTTCGATAGTATACCGATCCGCTGTTGCTTTGACTCGATGGAGCATGCCGTAGCGACGATAACGTTCTCGCGTGTCCTCAGCGTAGATGTAACCATCCGTAAGAACGGCCCCCGGTAGGCTTGAACGCGGCGCGTCAGGTTCAACGGCAATCACGGGACGCAGCCATGATAACAATGGACTCGCAATGAACGACGGGAGCCAACCGTACCATGCGGCGCCAAACCGCTGCTCTTCCTCGCTCGCAGTCGCAACAAGTACGTCCTTGAAGCGATACATCCCTTCCCCAATTGCGAGGGCGACGCCTAGCAGAATAAACAAGTTACCTCTACTCGTAAAAAGGTCAATGCCCCAAATCGTTGCGCCGACAGCAAAAAGCGCAAGCGGGTAAATCGCCAAATTAATCAAGCTGTTGATCCCCGTCGAAACCGATGCACTGAACACCTTCGAGTTACACGCTAACTGCTCTAAGTCATTCTTGAATTTCGCTGATAGCGCTCCCAACAGTGGTTGCGAAAACATGACATGCATGCGCAACAGTGCGCGAATCGAAGACTTCGGCGAATCGAGCATTTGAACAAACTCTTCAACATCGGATGCTCTAAACGCTGTATCCTCTTGCCCTTGTGCTTTACCGCTGGGACCTGCCCCTTCACCTGCCCCCGGTTTAACAAATGTGTCAAAAAATTTGCTGTTTAATTCGTTGTAAGAGGTCCACTCTGCAGGCACCTCATCAATCATAAAAATCGCGGTCACAGGACATACGGGCTCACATGCACCGCAGTCAATACACTCGTCGGGATGAATATAGAGTTGTTTCTCCCCATCGGTGGTGTGGATACAGTCCACAGGACACACGTCAACACATGCCGTATCCATGACATCTATACAGGGCTCACAAATTACATACGCCATTTCCCATCTCTCCCTAAACGCAACCGATTACTCTGCATCCTCCATCAAATTATACCACAGCCCAAATCATGTGACAAGAATATTTGAACCGGTTTGCAGCCGCATGACATTATGAAACGCCCTCTTTTAATTCAGCATTCAACTCCAAGATGTGTTGTCTATAAGCGTTCACTTCAGCGGCTACCCTAGCCTTGTCCCAATGCCCTCTCTCAACGAGAAACTGTGCGATTTTCGGTGCGACATCAACGCCCTGTCCTGCTGTCAAACCGATGCGCATCCGCCGCCAGAGCAGATCGTCGAGTGTCATCGCCATTTCTCCCCAAAAAGCATAGAGCACCTCTGCCTTCAAGAACACCGACGATTTCGTCATCGGTTCTGCAAGTGTTGGGTCCTGGTCTATGAACGTCTGAATTACGTCCGCTGCCTCATCATAGCGTTGGATGAGCCGTTCCCGGTCGGCATCCTTAAGCGCGTTAGTTCTCCGCGCTACCCATTCAACATTTAGCAACGGATTCGTTCCGGTCTTGCAGCGTCGTGGTCGCTGAAGTTCTTCCGCTATGCGGTTGACAGCTTCTTCAGCAATCTGTCGGTGCGTGGTCAATTTCCCACCGTAGATATACATCACGCCGCTATTGCTCTCGTCTATCAAGTGTTCCCGTGAGACAAAGGCGCCGTTTTTGGAGGCGATGAGAGGACGCACGCCAGCATACGCCGAAACAATGTCCTCCCGGTTTATCGTCGTCGCTGTTGGAAAAATTCGAGCCGTTTCTGACAGCAGATAGTCCACCTCGTCACTAGAGGCACGGACCGAGTCAAGATCTTCTCCAGGGTCAGATTCAGTGGTGCCGACCGTAGACAGGTTCGCGTCGTGGGGAAGGTTAAAGACAATGCGAGGCTTCTCGTTGTGTTGCCTTTCCGAACGTGTAAACGTAGCGATACCGTAGTGGCTTGGGTTCAAGCGGGGCAATAGAATGTGAACCCCCTTCGCTTTCCGGGTTGTCAATTTCGGCACACCGTTGTAGGCAGAATCCTTCGCCCAGAGCTGGTCTGTCCAAGGCCCCGTTGCCGACACAATCTTCCGCGCGACAATCTCAAACTGTTCGCCAGAGATAGCATCCTCAACCCGCACAGTATGTCCGTCGCTGGACGTATTGGACTGAGCATCGGATTCGAGAAAGCGAACGTAGTTGGTAATAGTCGCCCCGTGCTGATGCGCATCCTTGAGGGTCAAAAGGGTCAACCGCGCATCGTCGACCATGCTATCCCAAACGACGACGCATCCCTTTAACGAGTTCGTCTCAATCGGCCCGACCAAACGCCGGATCTGCGCAGCATCGCGGAGTGATCGCGCCCGCTCAGCGTCATCGGTTTTAGACAGATGATTGTAATACCGTGCCGCGATCTGCATACCGGAGAGCGGATACGGATCGCCTTTATAATTGAGGATGGCAATGGGTAACGGTTTGACAAGGTTCGGCGCGATATGCAATAGGGTTTCTCGTTCACGCCGCGCTTCCTTTATCAGCGCAAAGTCTCGCTTGATGACATATCGAAACCCGCCATGGATTAGTTGGGAAGTCGCGCTGCTTGCACCATTGGCAAAGTCGCCCTTTTCAATCAATCCTGCCTTGAAATGCCCATTTAAGGCAAGGTCGCGAATCAGACCCGCGCCCACGATGCCGCCGCCGATGACCAAGACGTCAAACGGTTCGCTTGTTAAGCGTTTGATATTGTGAGCCCGAGTTCGAGCTGAAAATTCGGTCGACATGTCAAGCCGCATTACATTTTGCGAGCATTTCGGCATGAATTGCAACTTTGCGGATGGCGGATAGGACGCCCTCCGCGGCGTGAGGAATCGGATCGGTCAATACCGGCAGGAACACCAACCGTGAGCATGCTTCTTCACTCACAGGCAAATCCCCCTTGGCATATCCGCGGTAATCTCCCCCCATTTCAGGTGTACACAAGGGACCTCGTCCCTCCGTATAAATATCTAGCCCTTCCGTAAAGAGCGGCAGGTTGTGGAGAAGCGGATACGGGTTGTCGTTGGTTGGTAAGCTTCCTGAGAAGATTGGCACCCCATCGCCGACTAGAAGTGGGTACGGGTTATTGTTTGCAAGAACCCCTTCTTTGCGGAGCGCATCTGCAAATACAGGTGCTGGTAGCCCGCTTAGCGCAGCGGGGTCGTAATGGATTGGGAAGCCAAAGAATCCTGCCGATTCTGATCCTGCATACGTCTCAACAGGACTCACCCCCGGAATCGCTTCCAATCCGTCTGACACCTCTTGAATGTAGGCGCGGCGTTTCGCGTTCAGTGCATCCAGTTTCTCCATCTGCACCGATGCGATACCGATAGCGAGCGGGTGCGCTCGATATTTCACTCCAAGCCCCATCGGGGGTAGATGCTTATAGTTGGGGTTTCCCCCCTCAATTTTAATGGAACGGTTCACCTGACCAAGTAAACAGGCACGCTCAAAAACCGCAGGGTCGTTGGTTGCTAGCACGCCGCCTTCACCGGCGCTCACCGGTTTGCTGCCTTGTACACTCCAAGCGCCGACATGCCCGATACTTCCGCACGGCTTGCCTTTGTAACTCGCGCCATGTGCGTGCGAACAATCCTCTATCACCGGGATGCCGGTCTCATCGCTCAACGCCATCAGCGCATCCATATCACAGACGTTTCCCCATAGATGGACAGCCACAATCGCTTTCGTCCGACCAGTGATGCGCCGCCGGACATCTGCCACATCAATCAGCAAGGTTCGCGGGTCGATCTCGCAAAAGACGGGCTTCGCCATCAACATCAGGGCGGGTGTAATCGAACATATCCACGTATAGGTCGGGCAGATGACTTCATCACCTGGACCAACCCCGAGACCAAACATGGCGCTGTGTATCGCCGCGGTGCCGTTGATAAGGCTTATTGCAAATTCGGTGTGATGCCGTTCACGCCACATCTGCTCAAACGCCTGAACCACCGGGGATGCGCCGGAAAGCTCGTTTCGCAGGGTCATTTCATAGGCGATTTGCGCTTCAGCGTCCGTGATTTGTCGCCACTGTTCAAGTTTCGGATAGGTAGAGGTGGAGGCTGATTCAAAGATGGGCGTTCCGCCCAGCGCGGCAGGCAGGTTCATCGGGTCGGCTTTGGTCATAAAGATGTTGTTTTAACCCCCGTCATGTTCATTCTTCTCGAACTGCGAATGCGGATTGGCTTCGCGGTGAACAGTACGCCAACATCACGCCAACCTACACCGCTGAGTATTCAATTACGCCGGTGTAATTCGCGAATCGCTGTAAGCTAGTTCCGGAGCGGATCCGGCGAATATTAAATTACACGTTACATCAGTTCGTTTTTTTTTGATGATTCGATCTAGTGTTCATGCGCTTCGGAGCCATGTGTAATTTACACCGGTGTAATTTTAACTCTATAGCGATTTTACAGATTGCGATTAAGGCGTTGAGTTTCACTATCGTTGAGCCCAACCTTCTGTCGGTGTACTATTTTCTCGGCGCGTTTGTGCGACAATGGCACACGGTACGGCTATCAAATAAAGACCGTTACAAGCATATCATATCTGAAAACCTTTGTCAATACGTGGTAAGTTCCCACTAACAGAGCGATTCACCCTTAGGTCCGTTTCCACCCTTTCAATCCTAAAGATTGTTCGGGGACATGATGTAACAAAAGTTGTGTAACTTGTGTCTATAAAAAGAGTTGTCTTTCAGTTTATTCTTTAATCGCTAAAGGAAGAGAGAGATCTCCCTTTTGACTGGCATTCAATTGCCCATAGGTCTCCGGAAGGCACTTGACATCTGGGTTGAATTAGGTTACAATACAAGAAATCATGGTCCAGAAGGAAAAAGACTAATGCGCCAAAAATGTAACCGTTACTCCCGTGTGTTGGCACTATTACTCGTGGTGTTTTTGCCGCCGCTCCTATTTGCTCAGGGTACAGGTCGTATCAATGGTTATTTGCACGACAAGGTAACCGGCGCGCCGTTGCCGTATGCCAGGATAATACTGGGTGCCTCTCAGTTTGGCACAACGTCCGATGTGCATGGATATTATGTGTTTAGCGGAATACCGCCGGGCAACTACAAGTTAATCGTTTCAAAGACGCGATATGAGCGGGTTGAGAAGGAAATAGAAGTTCAATTCAACGGCGAGTTGAGACTTGATGTTGAGGTCGCGCCGGAAGCGATTCAACTTGAGGAAGTAACGGTAACTGGCGAAAAAACGCGATTCAAAGAAGAGGTGGAAATCAGCCGCACGAATATCAGTTCCGAGGAAATAGTCAATACTCCGTCATTTGTTGAAGCCGATGTCTTTCGGACAATACAACAACTCCCGAGTGTTACTTCGCAAAGTGACTTCAGCTCTGCGCTAATTGTACGCGGCGGAAGTCCTGATGAAAACTTGATACTGGTTGATGGTGCGGAGATTTATAACCCTTATCATCTTGTCGGGCTATTCTCGACGTTCAATGCGGACACCATTGCCGATGCCAAATTCTTAGCGGGCGGCTATCCCGCAGAGTACCCCGGTAGATTATCATCCATTCTGGACATTACATCAAGAGAAGGAAAGCAAATCAGGGGAAAGGGAGAAATCTCGCTCCTCAGCAGCAAAATGATGCTCGAAGGACCTTTTTATAAGGGCGCTTGGATTATCTCCGGCAGAAGAACCTATTTTGATCTCATTGCCAAACGATTCAACAGCGCAAGGGGAGAAGATCAAGACTGGAAATACTATTTCTGGGACGGTCAAATCAAAATCTTTAGTGACCTAAATGCGGAAAACAGGTTGACGTTTTCCACATTTGATGGGCGCGATGTATTAGGATTTTTTTACAATGATGAGGAGAATTCCCACGACAGCATAGATTTCAACTGGGATTGGGGGAATAACGCACCTAGTCTGAAGTGGCGGTACGTTCCAAACGCGAAGTTCTTCTCAGAACTTGTATTGACGCGCTCCAATTTTGATTTTGACGTGGACCTGGAAGTCACCGAAGTCGACAGCGATGGAGGCGAAGATGAAACAATCGCCATGGCATTTAATCAGATTCAGGACTATTCCGCCTCGGAACAGTTAACATGGTATCTTTCGCCTCAGCACACCCTCAAAATGGGAGCCGCGCTAAAGAAGCTGAACATGAAATTTAACTTTCATGTGGATAACGTCAATTACTTTGACATCGCGCAAGATTCTTACGTCTTCAGCACTTTCATTCAGGATAGATGGAAAGTCAACAACCTGCTCTCGCTTCAATTGGGATTGCGCGGTTCAAAATATGAGTTACACGATAACATCTATCTTGATCCGCGTCTCGGGTTCAAATACCTGTTATCGGAGAACCTGGCATTCAAAGGAAGTTGGGGGCGGTTCAGTCAATTCCTTTTCACTGTGAATGATGAAGATCAGGTTCTGCAAATCGTCGATTTCTGGCTGCCGGTACCCGAAGAATTCGATGCGATAAAGAATCAGCATTTCATTCTTGGACTCGAAAGATGGTTCAATCCAGGATTTACCGGATCGATTGAGACCTATTACAAACCCTACAGCAATGTCCTCACCAGCAATCTTGATAACGACCCCGGCATTACGCTGGATGAGTTCATCTCTGGTACAGGGCGAGTTTGGGGCTTGGAACTCTTTCTGAAGAAAACCACCGGGAAGCTTTCAGGCTGGCTCGGCTATTCATACTCGAATGTTGAAAGACGATTTGATTTCAATGGGGATGGAAGAGTTGAAAAAACAGAAAACCGAGCATCGGAGATTTATCCGCCCAAATATTCGAGACCACATTCGCTCAACTTAGTTGCCAGCTATCAGATGAGTCAGAATAATCGGTTCTCGCTCTCCTGGAGTATGTCAAGCGGTCAACCGTACACGCCGGTCGTCGGAAAAGTCTATCATGCAGGCGAATCGCTTGGTAATCCCTATTCAAGAGTTATCAGTATTGAAGGCAGAAAAAATTCCTCGCGTTATCCAACCTATGTTCGCGGAGATGTTGCCTGGATTAGAGACATCTCACCCTTTGGTGTGAATGGGAAATTCAAACTTCAAGTCATCAATTTTACGAATCATTACAACTATCTACTCTATATTTGGAATCACGATAGTTCACCTTCAGAAGTTAGAGCGATCAGCATGTTTCCAATTGTCCCGACTTTTGGATTAGAATTTGAGTTCTAGGAGCGAAACAGTGCGTATACTAAGAATTTCTCTCGTGATGCTATTGGTAATGACGTCTCTCTCATGTGAACGAGAGCTGGATGTTGCCGATTTCAGAGATGATTTCGGAAATTACCAACCGGAATTAAAAGTTGAAGGACGGCTCCAGCAGGACAATCCAGAAGATTCCATCATCCGGATAATCAGAACTGTGGCGATTACAGAATCTGATGTGTTCAATGGAATTGATGATGACGGAGACGGCGAAATTGATGAATATGATGAAACGCTCCCGCTTATTCAGGATACGACAGCAATCGTCACAGTGACGAATTTGAATTCAGGCGAGGAGTACGAATTTCAGTATGTTACCGTGGCTGAGAAGTTCTTAATTCGAAATTATGAAGATGCCGTCGGCGAAAGTGAAAGAAAGGTATTTGCCGATGGGGGTTACAAACCAAAATCAGACCGTTTTCAGGTGGAACTCTATGCTCAATATCGTTTAGAAATCTATTCCAAAGCGTTCGATCAGACGATAACCGGCGTGACGACGGTCTATCCGCCAGTTGAATTTATCAATATAGATACACTCTCAATCATTGACGACGACCGCATAACACTGAAGAGCGATGGTGAAAAGGCAATCTATTGGCGTTCTGATTTTGATGTGACTTCATATTTCGTTACCGTTGCTACGGTTGTTGAACTACTTGGTCGAAGTCTTGAGAATGAACAATTCGTCGAATCCGTCAGTTCGTACTCATCATCCAGGGATAAAGATTTGACAGAAAAGCATGGTGTCTCTATCGGCATAGAGAACTTTTTTGTTAACCGAGAAGCAAATGCCGGCAAAATCTTGTCAATCACCGTTGAAGCGCTCAGCCCAGAATATGGGCGTTATATCTTTTCATCATTGCCGCTGAACGATGCGCAAAGATCGAATCTTCGTGATCAAGACGGAAAACCCGTGATGGGTGCTTTCGGGGCAACCGCAGCAAAGAGCATACAAGTAGTGATAGAAGAATAAAGATGAGACTCACGGTTCCCGTATTCTAGAGAGTATACCTCAAGCGCTCCCTCACAAAAAGTTTTCCGATTCCAAGCGAGATTAAGAGGACAGGTGTAACACCCCGCATCCCAATTGTTCTCCCCCTTAACAAGGAGTTAGAGGGGGTAGTAACACCCCACGCTGGGCAATCCCAAAGAAACCGAGTTTTTCCGACCGCTCTGCACTCTAGCCCGACATGTCCCTCCGTTTCTAATCTGCCTGTTCTCCCTGCAACACGATTAGGGGCTAGATAAAACCGCCACTTATTGTCCAATCTTCAGAATCAATTCCTACCCTCAAATCCAGTCCAGACGTATGCCTTGTTGTTGATACATCGGATGTCCAAAGAGATACTTTATATTTATGTTGCTTTAAGCTACACTATGGATAATTATGTATAAGGTTCGATGTCGAGGAGGCGCGTACCGATGAACGTTGAAACCGTCGAAAGACAAGGGGTAGAATATGTCCTTGTACCGAGAGAACAGTACAGTCAGTTCCTAGAAGATGCGGAGATGCTAAGAGACATTCGCGAGTTCCGTAAGGCAAAAACCGCCGACGAGGAAACCTACCCCAGTGAAGTGATTAACCGGCTGATTCTCAATGAGAAGAGTCCGATACGGGTGTATCGAGACTATCCTGGAACTCACACAGCAGTAAGTCGCGAATAAATGTGGGATTCAGCGCGCACATTTTTTGGCGGAGATTGAAACGGGGCGGAAGTCCGGTTCCGTCAAAACTTTGAAAGCAATCGCAGACGCACTTGACGTTAGCCTGACTTTGATTTCATGATGCGTAAAGAGAGAGGGGTCGGGACACAGATAAACAGGATGTCTTTCAGGGCTGTACCGGAGCGTGGAGAACGCAGATTGGCGTTCCTCATTCGCCGTTTTGGGAAGTGTTTTCATGAAGTGGCATAAAAATAACATCATAAATGCAACAGATATGATGCAAAAAAGGTTGACAATAATGGGTGTTTCAAGTTACACTTATAACACGTTCATCATAATAATCAGGAGGGAAAAGCAATGGCGACAAAGGAAACCAAGCGGGTAGCATTCACATTTGATGTACATAGCCTAGAGGCTTTAGAAGAAATAAAAGAAGAAGGGCATTACTCGTCTTTGGCTGAAACTGTGCGTGATTCACTACAAATCAACCGGGCGCTACAAACACAAGCCAAAAAAGGATACAACGAAATCATTGTGCGAGACCCGGAGACTGGAGATGAACGAGTCCTTGTTATTCCTTCATTACAGTCTCTTTCTCGAAAGGGTAAGTAATTGTGGCAAGAGAGAGAAATAATGAGAATGGTGAAGAAGTAACATCTGAACTTAATGGTGAGTTCAGCACAGAAGGCGACGAAACGCCTAAAATTGATATAGATGGCGGTGAAATTGCCGGTGAATTTGATGCTTACACAGATATTTCAATCAAGAGGCATAAAGCAACTACCATAAGATGGCTTGCGTATCTGCTAATCGGGATGCTTGGCGGATCTTTTTTAATCCACTACGGGGTGATAATTTGGTTAGCTGTCAATAATAAAACCTCTGCTATGGAGGTCACCGAACGGACTTTCAATGTGTGGCTACCAGTGATCTCTAGTCTCGCGGCAGCCGCTGTGACATATTTCTTTACGAGGGAACGTAATGAGAGAAGGTAAAAAATCTGCCGATTCCAAGAACTCAGAGTTTTTTAACGCTTACCGCATCATTGCCCCTGAAAATTTAGGTTGGGATGTTGCAATCTATAGAATCATTCCATTAGACGGCGATATATCAAAAAACGAGGATCGAGGAAAGATAAAAAGTATTATGTGGGACTTGCATCGGCAGCACAAGAAGAAATGTGCTGGCTACGGCTTCATCATTGATGTAGGTAAAACAAAGGTGGCTATACCCAAAGACTGGGATATTCCTCAACAAGAAGACTTCCAGCGATATCGCGTTATACGTGACTGCGAATTCAAAGCACAAATGGGGAATCCGGATCATCAGGAAGTTGTCACAGGGGTTTTGCGAGAAAGCATCAAACAGCATTTTAAGAAAGTCCCTTCAGACGAAGTTGGTCCGCTCTGGCAGGACTACAACGACTTTTGCCAAATGCCGGACTTAACAAATTCGGACCAAGGCGTCATTTACTGTCGTAAGTTTCACGTCTCTCCTGAACTTCTTGAAAATAATCGTTGGGTATTACAAATTGCAATTACTACCAAAAGCATTGATGGTCGAACCTTTGCGGATTATTACCGTGGCGGCGAAGTTGAACAGTTAGCGGAGAGGATTCGACTCAAACGAGAGAATCGCCTAACCCGCCAAAACAAGCCTCCGGAAGTTCGAGTTTGGCGTTCTTCGGAAAGCACCACAGCTAACGTACTTGATTTAGACAATCCGGACGAAATTGTCGCTCATGCGAGCCTTGATAGAGTGGGTCAAATCGCCCGAGCAAATCAAACGGTTTACTGTCGGCAATACAAGAAACAACCGATTCTTGTCCCTTTAAATGAAATTAGACTTATTTCTGAAGCCGAGATTGCGCGAGAGCGTCATCATGAGACGATTATTGCCCCGGATGAACGAACCAACTGGTATGATATACTACGCGATTTCTTCAATGGGTTAAATGCTTACGAAAGAACAATCAACTTGGCTGAGCAGCCCCTTGATGCCAAGAACTTTTATAGTATCCAATTCAAACCTCCATCACTCCGTGTCAACCCATCCCCAAAAGGGGTCGATTCCATCCCGGCGCCGACGGATAGTTCACCGCTGGAGTTAAAACACCGGCGGGGACGGCTGGTTGACCACATCCATAAATGCGGTTACTTGCAACAAAGACCCATAAATCCACTCCTTGTTTACCCCCAAAGTTTCGAAGAAGCACGTGCAAGACGGCTGAAAGACGATCTCAACTGGTTGATAACTCAGAACGGGTTATTTTTTCGATTTGAGGCACAATGCGAATACCAAACGGTACACGATATAACGCAAGAAGTTGAACGGGGAAAATACGACACCTTATTCGCCGTGCTCCCGGAAGGACGGTATGAAAAACACTCAAGCGCTGACACACACGAAAAAATAAAACAAGGAATCTCAATTCCTTCGCAATGCATCCACCACGATAATACTCTGCCCCAAGAATGGGTAAATCGGCGCCCAAGAGAATTCAGAGAAGCAAATTCGCGCGCAGCCCGCAAGATTCAAGATCGGTATAAACAGTGTCTTTTAAACCTTCTGGTCAAACATCATTGGGTTCCGTTTGCACCATCCGAACCTTTTCATTACAACGTTCACTTGGGGATTGATGTTGGTGGTGTACATAACAACCGCGTAATGGTATGCGCTGGATATGGTTTCGCACAACCCTCTGAGGGATTTACATTCCTGCTGAGAGAAGTGAATGTCCAAACACAGAAAGCCGAGCCGATTCCTGACCGAGATTTTTACAACGGCCTTCTCTCCCTACTTGACGAACTATACCACAATCTGGTTGGCGCCGGTATTGAGAAGCCTGATTTCAGTCGGGTTCTTTTCTTCCGTGATGGCAAATTAGGCGGGCAAGGCGAACATTGGAATGAGAAGGACACACTTGATAAATTACATGAAGAACTCCGGAACAGAGGGTGGATTTGTGATGATGCACTTTGGACTGCCCTAGAAATTTCTAAAACAGCTTCTCGTTGGAGAGTCTTTCTCAGAAGTAACAACAAAATTGAGAATCCCACGGTTGGCAGATGTTTCTTCCCGTTTACTGGCAGAAATGCTGCGATTATGTGTACGACAGGTGAGCCATATCTGTCCCATCAGGGAACCGCATCACCGTTGCGCATCCATGTTCACAATATTTGTGGCACAGCTAATCCCAAAGATGCCTTACGCGATTTATTTTGGGAAACTGATATGTGTTTTTCAAAAATTGACACCGGAACGAAACTTCCGTGGGTCCTACATGTTGCCAATGAAGGGGCTTTACAACTGTCGAAAGCCTATAACATCACGGGTATCACTATTTAACCGACGCCTAAACGATCTCATCACTTAACTTGCCAAGAGTGTATTCCTCCCAATCATCGTAAAATTCTTCGTTTTCATGTTGGACTAGCCATGCAGCGACGATAAGTTCAATGCCATTAGAGAAATCATTTTCCCCCTGCAGATTCATGCGTATTTTATTGAGATCGTCTAATGTGAGACAGGGTATTCTTGCACTATCGCAAAAAATCAGTGCAGCGGCAACACATTGAGTGACAAGCTCAAGATTTCGCAATGACTCATATCTGTTTCTGACGGGTGCAGGGATTTTCTTAAACCAATCTTGTCGAATATGTTCCAATTTTTCAAGATACTTGTCCCAACCCAATTCTCGGGCAGCATGCAATAGTGCATAGGTTCTGAGTTCAACAGGTGGATGTATTTGTTCGATGACAAATGGATTTCCCGTATCCTCATGTTCGTATTTAAAGGCTGCCAAGTATGCTGGGCCACACACCCAGAGGGTGATGACGTCAATCGCTAATTCCTCAACCCATCCTGAAGATTTCCATTTGGCATCAATTTCGTTTATAACTGCTTGGGATTGGGTCTTGGCAAGCCCGCGATCTGAAAGTGACATTCTCTTAAGTTTAGAAATCAACACTTCAAGGTGCGGATGAAATTTATCAAAAAGCATCTGTTGATGCTTAGGCAACGAAAACAAGTGATGGCCCAACTCATGACATAACCAAGGATAGTCAAGAAGCGATGGAATTTCTGTCACTTCACATGGAATGTAGATGAAACCGACCACAAAACTAGAGTTCAACTTAGAACTATCGGGAATAGGAATGCGTTCATACCCCCATTCATTATAGTGAGTGGGTACAATCATACGACAGTTCAACCTTGGATCATTACTCCAACTTTGCGCAATCGACTGTATCATCCAAGCATCAAAGTAGAATTGGCGGTTAAATTCTTCGGGCAGACGTTCCAACAATTTAGAAACATACTCAATAATCTGTTTATCTTCAAATTCAGCGAGCCATTTCAATTTCTCGGCTAATTCATTAAGCGGCGAATCAAGGAGTTTTTTTATTCGTTCTTGCACCCGCGTATGTTTATTCTTTGATTTGCGCTGTCTACGCACCAATGTTTGTCTCCATAAACTCATTGAGCAAATCTAGGAGGAGAAAGAGATAAAATGTCACACAGAAACGAACTGTGGCACATTTCTCTGGGTGTCACACCTTAAATTTCCCAAAAGTTAAATTGCCATGGAACGAAAATATGCAATATTAAACTTCTAACGCAACAAAATTCTTGGATCGGCATTGACGATTCAAACGTCTCACCCATACGTGCAAACATGACAGTTGCGTCTTATGTATATTTTTTCTCTATTGAATATATACTTCAGTATTCAGAACAAGGGCAATTTATCAAAATTTCGGTCCCATCCCTTTGTGTTTCGATTCTGAAATTATAACAAACCTCTCCAATAAGGGCTATCATTTTTCCACCTCGTAACAGGATGTCAGCATTTTCATTTTTTAAGGGCAACATGACTTTAAGGAAGGTGCTACCTCTGCGGTATCGACATAGGCGCCGCACACGCGTGGCGGATTCGGCGAATGTTGTTCAAGTTGGGACAAAGCTGATGGAGGAAGTTGCTTTTATTTGATGCTGTGTTAAGCTTGCCAATGTCACAAAATGTCACTTCTAATGTGAGATTGGTGTGATATTCTGTGACATTTGTGCGGTTTTGTGACATAGAAATTGTTAAAATTGTCGGTCAGGGACATCGTTATGAAACGCTGAAAACTAGACCCGGCTTGGCTTCTCGACGGTGACTGCGGGAGAGTCACCCATCTTTTGCGAGCGAATTCGCTAAAATATGTGACATCGCGCTTGTAAAACAGGTACAAGGCGTTTCACACGTCAATGGTGGACATGTCTGAAAACTACCCTTACCCAAATATTCGCCAGTCTGTCTGGATTGTGGTATCACTCATCATTCTAAAGGCTGTTTTTTCTATCTTCTTTGGGATTCTGGAGGCTTTTATCGGCTTTCCTCCGTCTAAGCACCCCGCTGTCTTTGCCTTGATTAACTTTATTGCTTTCACGATTATTTTGGCGAAATGGCTTAAACGGACCGAAGCCACATTCAAAGAAATATGTTCGCTTGTGCCGGTACGACTATCTCTCCTGTTTCCTATGACGCTCACAGTCATCGGTACCTCTATCCTACTATTTGAACTAAACAGCTGGTTACGGGTCATCCTACCCATGCCAAAATGGTTTGCTGACTATTACAAGAATCTTGTCGATACTCAAACAAACCCGTGGGGTCCAATTGTAGCGTTCGTGGTAGTTGGCCCCGTGCTGGAAGAACTATTATTTCGAGGACTAATACTGCGCGGCTTTTTGAATCTTTATAGCACGCGAAAAGCTATCTTGGCTTCTGCCATATTGTTTGGATTGCTTCACCTCAATCCTTGGCAGATTATCGGTGCCACTATATATGGCATTCTGTTAGCATGGTGGTTCATGCAGACGGGCTCGATTCTTCCCTGCCTTTTTGGTCATGCTCTCGCTAACACATTGGCATTGTCCGTCAAAGCTCTTCTTCGATTAGAGATTCCGGGTTTCACAGGTGGATTTCCACCACTCTGGTTGAACTTCCTTGCCTTCGTATTAGCAGCGTTAGGTGTGTGGCTATTGATTCATCAGTTTCGGATATCGAACGATACGGTTCCCGGAGATGTGTCTGGAGATAGGACCGACGAATAATGAGTGAAGAACAGAAAATCCAATTCCGCTGATATCCTTCCTTGAGGAGAAAAACCATTGCCGAAAAATAATTCCGCCGCAAAGACTCCACAAACCACAATTCCGTTTCCCTCCTCAGATCAGGAACAGTTGAACATATCCACCCTCGAAACTTGGCTATGGGACGCCGCGTGTGTGATTCGCGGTGCGACCGATGCCCCAAAATTCAAGGATTTTATCCTACCCTTGATTTTCTACAAGCGGCTCTCCGACGTGTTCGACGATGAATTTGCGAAACAGGTCGAGGAATTCGGGGATGAAACGGAGGCACGGGAGATCATTGACGCTGACCATCAGGATGCACTCAAGAGCGGACGCAACCCAATAGTCCGTTTCTTTATCCCGAACAGGTATCGTTGGGAGTCGCTTCGTGACCACCCAGCGGATGGGCGTTTGGGCGAGTTCCTCACCGAAGCGATGCGCGAGGTTGCCCGCATGAATCCGCAGTTGCAGGGCGTTCTAGATGTCGAGGACTTTAACGAGCGACAAAGCGGGCAGCGAACCCTCGACGACGACCGGCTGGAGGCGCTGATCGAGGTGATGAGTCGGCATCGGCTTGGACTTCAAGACGCAGAGCCGGATATCCTGGGGCGTGCCTACGAATATCTGCTCAGGAAATTTGCCGAAGGACAGGGACAGAGCGCGGGCGAGTTCTACACGCCGAAAGAGGTCGGGTGGTTAATGGCACACATCATTAACCCCGAACCGCACACTACCATTTACGACCCAGCGTGCGGGTCAGGCGGGCTGCTGATCAAACCGCGCCTCCTATTTGAGATGACGCAACCGGACAAGAAGAGCCAAGCCCCTAAAATCTATGGACAGGAACTGACCGCCACCACCTTCGCCATGGCGAAAATGAATGCCTTTCTCCACGACTTTATCGGTGCAGATCTGCATATCGGCGACACCTTTCGCAATCCGCGATTCGTTGCCGACGACTCGGCGCTCAAACGCTTCGACTATGTAATCGCCAATCCGATGTGGAATCAGAAGGAGTATAACGATACGTTCTATGCGAACGACCACTGGAAACGCTTTACCTATGGCGTCCCGCCGAGTTCATCGGCAGATTGGGCGTGGGTGCAGCACATGTCAGCGTCCCTAAAAGAGACCGGACGGGCAGCGATTGTGCTGGATACCGGCGCAGTGTCTCGCGGCTCCGGCAGCAAGCAGACCAGCCGGGAACGTGATATTCGGAAAGCGTTTGTGGAGAACGACCTGATTGAAGGCGTGATACTATTGCCCGAAAACCTATTCTACAACACCAACGCGCCGGGCATCATATTGCTGCTGAACCGCAGCAAACCAATCGAACGCAAAGAGCAAATCTTGCTCATCAACCTTTCCAAATATTTCGAGAAACAGAAACCGAAAAACGTCCTGACCGATGAGGGGATTGACGCAACGTCAGAAATTTATCGGGCGTGGGAATCCCGTGAGAAGTTGAGCCACGTCATCTCGATTGAAGATGCCCGGAAAACGGATTATAACCTGAGCCCTTCCCAGTTTGTGGATGTGGACGATAAAGTGGAACACCGTCCTGTCAATGAGATCCTGGCGGACCTGACGGAAGCGCGGATTGCTCGCGAGAAGGCGGAGAGGACGTTGGAAGAGGTGTTGACACGGCTTGGACTAAATGGAGAGGGCTTGTGATGAGTGATATGAATTTACCAGCACATTGGAAGACGGCTAGGTTAGGAGAAGTTGCCGATATTTTCAAGGGTGGCACCCCAAAGCGTAGTGTAGAGAAATATTTTCAAGGTAATATTGCTTGGGCAATTCCTAGCGACATTACTGCCTTAGACTCTGCTTTGTACATTGATGACACGTATACCCATATTTCAGAGGAAGCGCTTGGTAAGAGTGCAGCGAGGCTGCTGCCAGCGGGAACGGTTTTATTAACAAGCCGAGCGACGATTGGTGAAACTGCGATTACAACCGTTCCGATGGCGACAAATCAAGGCTTTGCTAATTTTAGTTGCAAGGAAATACTATTGAATGTCTATCTTGCTTACTATCTGAGATTTATCAAAAAGAGATTGATAGACCTTGCGAGTGGTAGCACATTCAAGGAAATTACCAAGGGAACGCTACTGGATGTTGAAATCCCTCTTTCCCCTCTCCCCGAACAACGCGCTATTGCCCACGTTTTGCGGTCAATCCAAGAAGCGAAAGCCGCACGCCAACGCGAAATTGAATTAGAGCGCGAACGCAAAGCGGCGTTGATGGATTACCTCTTTTCACACGGGACGAAGGGCGAACCCCGCAAGCAGACTGAGATTGGCGAGATTCCTGAGAGTTGGGAGGTGGTCGAGCTTGACAATTGCTCAGAGTTGATTACTAAAGGTTCATCTCCAAAGTGGCAGGGCTTCAATTATTGTGATGAGGGAATCTATTTTGTCAGAAGTCAAAACGTCGGACTAGGTCGGTTGGAGTTGAATGAAATTGCTTATCTGCCAAAGGGGTTTAATAAAAAAGAAAAGAAATCAATTCTCAACAAAAATGATCTTTTGATAAACATTGTAGGAGCTTCAATTGGTCGAGCTGCTGTAGTCAATGATATCGTTGAAGGTGGTAATATCAATCAAGCTGTTGCAATTGTCCGGCTCAAACAGGGAGTTGGGCCTTTCTTTGTTATGACTTTTCTGCTTACTGCGGGTGGTCAGTTTCAGTTGCATAGACAAAAGAAAGATATTGCGAGGGCCAACCTTAGTCTCCAAGATATTAGCAATCTTCTAATTCCCCTTCCTTCCGTTTCTGAACAAGCTGAAACTGTTAAAATGCTTCAAGCCTGTGATACAAAAATCGCCGCTCTTGAGCAGGAAACCGCCCGACTGGACGAACTATTCCACGCCATGCTCGACGAACTGATGACCGGGAGAAGGTCTGCTGTGCCGTTGATTGATTCGGGGCTGCCGCAGCTCTTGTAGGTTGGGTAGAGCCGAAGGCGAAACCCAACGATCAACTGACCGAATAGGGAACGCGATAGGGATTTTAGGCGATAGTTTTGACCTGCGATAGTTCTGTCGGACAAGACTATCGCCAAAATTTATCTGAAGAGCTATCGCACTCACTGTTCGTTCGGTTGATCGTTCTACCCAACCTACAATTAACTGGGAAAAGGTATGCTGTGCCGTTGATTGATTCGGAACTGCCGTAGCTGCAAGTCAGGTTTTGGCGTGTCCCCTGAAAGGGTGTTTCACGGGAAAATCCGTAACAGCTTTCGGCTGTATATGTTGCAGAAGCGTGTTGCAGCTACAACCACCGTATAAATAAGAACATGTTCGATATGTTTATCAGGGGGTGCTTTGGGTAAACAGGGGTGCGGTGTCGTGTCCTTCGTATTCTTTGCGTAACGGTGCTTTGGGAACAGGGATGCCGTCCCTTTGGTAACATTCTTTCATCAATTCCCACGCCGTCTTCAATTCATCCAACGCTTCGGCGTGTGTAGCGCCGAAAGCTGAGACATTGGGAAGTTCAGTTAAATGTGCAAGATAATCACCGTCTTCATCAAGGAAAATGGTGACTGCAAATCCGTCAAAGGCATCGCGTGTCTTATCTATCTTTTGTTCCATCTTTTGTCTCCTGCTCATGTCGCCGAAGGAACTGTCGCACTTGGTAGTCCTTTGCCGTAGAACGCCTCGGTTGGACGATTAGTCTAAATTGGTTGGGCGAATACCAAACTCGATGGCTTCCGCGCTGACGGCGTTGCGTCCAACCACATTCACGCATCAGTTGTTCAAATTCTCTGAATTGTAGTCCCTTAGGATTGCGCCGAGCCTTGTTGAGCAAGGCTTCTCTTCGATCTTCTCTAATCAAATCATATTTGTGCGGTAAAATAATGATTCCGTTGATAAAACAAGCGGATTAGATTGTAACATCGCTCTTTCACCAAATCAAGGGAAAACTTATGAACTCCCTGGATTCTTGTAGGTTGGGTTTCGCTACATGGAAACAAGAACCAATCCAACTCACCTCTCGAAAAACTGAGCGGATGGCGAGGGATCAAGCGAACGAATAGTGAGTGCGATAGTTCTTCATAGAAATCTTAGGCGATAGTCTTCACCGACAGAACTATCGCACTCACTATCCGGTCGGTTGATCGCTCAACCCAACCTACGATTACCGATATTTTTCTCGCCGCGAATTGCGCTTTTTTTATAGACTGTAAAAACTGTAATTTTGCCTGCCCAAAAAAGAGGTAGGTTGACACCAAATCGCTACTGACGTATAATTGGTTTCTCTGCCGGGGCTATATATACAACACAACGTGGACACTTATCATTGGAAGAAAATTATGGGAACTCATGGAGTTTCAAGCGGCGACCTGGAGTCGGCGCTTACGCATCTTTCTGAACATGGATACGCCGTAATTGAAGGCGTACTCAGCGAAGATGAAATCCAGCACTACCGAAGTCTTGTGGAGGAACTTTTTGAACGAGAACGGCGTGAGCCCTTCGAGCCAGAAGACGGGCCTGCGTTGCCAAGAGATGCCGAAATCGAAGCATTTCTGAAAGAAAGCTACCGAATCAGCGAAGCGGAACGGAATCGGCTCATGCGGCGAATCCGCCATACACGTGCAAAAAATCGTGGCACGCCGTGGCCCGTCCCCCCTTCAGCGGTGGTTAAGAATTTCCTTCACTTGCCGACCCTGTTTGATTATGACCAGTCGCAGCGTATCTGGAACTTGGTCAACAAAGCTCCAGAATTCGGAAAACTGATAGAACATCCGGTGGTGCTTTCGATGGTGCGGGCGATTCTCGCCGACGATTGCGTGCTCGCAGACTGCAGCGCGACCAGTATTGGAGCGTACACCGACGAAGGTGGGGCGTGGCATGTGGATGTGCCGCTCGGTCAATTGCCAGAGCCACTGCCAGATTTCCCGCTGACCATCCAGAATGCTTGGATGCTAGATGCGTTCACAACACTCAATGGGGCAACGCAGATTGTTCCTGACAGCCATCGCACTCGCAGGAAGCCCGAATGGGGCGGACAGCAGGAAAACGGGAAGATACTGACTGGACCTGCCGGCTCGGTCGCTATCTGGCTCTCAAATACATGGCACCGGTCGGGACCCAACGCGACCGACAATCCCCGCCGGGCAATCCTCTGCTATTACTCACGCTCATGGCTCAAGCCGTTTACCGATTTTACATCGTGCCTAGATCCGGCTATCGCGCAAACCTTCTCGCCGGAATTGCGGTATCTTCTGGGATTTTCGGCTAACGCGCCTGTGCGAGGATAGAGGAAATTTTATTTATCCATTTTGACTGGAAACCACGAACTGTTCCACAGGATGCTGGATGTACTGATATCGGGCAAGTCTCCACTGTACCACGGATTGATTTGGAATTGCCAAATTCAGGGAGGAACACAAAATTGGAGACGCAAGCTATTCAATACCCAACTGAAATTCTGTCTGCCCTTGGAAAAGAGGCAGAAGAATTTGAAAAGGAAGCTCGTTTACTACTGGCGCTGAAATATTACGAAACTGGCAAACTCAGCACTGGACTCGCATCTCAACTTGCTGGTGTGCCACGCACCACGTTTATATTTCTTCTTGGCAGGCACGGTCTGTCGCCCTTTGGAGAAACACCTGAAAAGCTCGAAGAATCTCTCGAAAATGCAAGAAAAGCCAGTCATGGTCAATAATACACCGCTCGTTGCGCTATGGTTACTTGAACAACTTTCTCTGTTACGGGAACTCTATACAGAAATTTGGATTCCACCAGCGGTCAAAGATGAGTTCCTCGAAATCAAGCCAATCGTACGTCAGGCATCGCTTGACGGGGCTCCTTGGATTAAAACCGTTCGTTTGACCCATCGGCAAAGCGCTTTGACTTATGCTGGACTGCATGGCGGCGAAGCCTCCGTTTTAACTCTTGCTAAAGAACACAATGCACGTCTGGTCATTATCGACGAGCGAAAAGCCCGGCGATATGCCCAACGGATGGGATTACAGGTTACCGGAACGATTGGCGTTTTACTAATGGCAAAGGAAAAAGGGTTGATTGATGCGATTAAGCCACCTGTTGCTGAGTTGCAGGCTCACGGTTTGTATCTGAGCTCGGAACTCATTGATAAAGCGTTACAACTTACCGGCGAGACCAATTAACACCATTCGCCAACCCTTGCGGAGACAAATATGTCCGAACGTTCTGCTGTCCAGGACCCGATGCTCCAATACGCCGATGAAATTGGCTGGGAATCTATCTCGGGATCGGAAGCGATGCGGATGCGCCGCGGCGATACTCGGTGCTACTTTGACGATGTACTGCAAGCGCAACTGATGAAACTCAATGAGGGCATACTGGACGAGTCCCGTTGCGCGGAGGTTATGCGGCGATTGAATCTGCTCAATCCGACGCTTGAGGGGAATCGGGACGCACTCTCGTGGCTGCGCGGAGAACGGTCAATTTTTGTCCCGGACGAAAACCGGGAGCGGAACGTTACGCTCATTGATTACGATACCTCCGACAATAACCGGTTTCATGTGACCGATGAATGGTGGCAGCGCGGGACTGTCCACCGAAATCGCGCCGATGCGGTGTTTCTGATTAACGGGATTCCGGTCGCAGTGGTCGAGACCAAATCTGCGGGAAAGGCGGACGGATTGGCAATGGGCGTGGAGCAGATTCGCCGCTATCACGAGGAGACGCCGGAGATGTTTACCACCGCACAACTGTTCGGTGTCACACAACTCTTGGACTTTTTCTATGGCGTCACCTGGAACGTCAGCCGGAAAGACTTGTTCAACTGGAAGACGGATGAACCTGCGAACTACGAGGGTAAGGTCAAGACCTTCTTTGACCGGGATCGATTCCTGAGAACCTTACGGGAGATGATTATTTTCCAGAGCAGGGACGACGCCCTCACTAAAGTGGTGTTGCGCCAGCACCAGACCCGTGCTGTGGAGAAGGTCATCGAGCGGGTTCACGACCCCATAAAGCGGCGGGGGCTAATCTGGCATACGCAGGGCAGCGGCAAGACCTTGACCATGATAACCATTGCGTCCCGGCTATTGCGCGGTGGCGAAGAGACGGAAAAGCCGACGGTGCTGATGATTGTTGACCGAAATGAATTAGAGAGCCAGCTCTTCAGCAATATCACGGGCTACGGTATTTCCACGCCGGAAGTTGCGACGAGCAAGCGGGACCTGCGGGCGATTTTGGCGTCCGGCTATCGCGGCTTGATCGTGTCAATGATTCATAAGTTTGACGATATACCGGCGAACATCAACACCCGCAAGGAGGTGACTGTACTGGTCGACGAAGCCCACCGGACAACCGGCGGCGATTTGGGGAATTACCTGATGGGAGCCCTTCCCAATGCGACCTACATCGGATTTACTGGCACGCCGATCGACAATCTCGCTCAAGGGAGAGGGACATTTAAGGTGTTCGGCGTGAACGACGAGCAGGGCTATCTGGATAAATACGCAATCGCCGAGTCCATCGAAGACGGTACCACCGTTCCGCTGAATTACGCACTCGCCCCGTCTGAACTGCGGGTTAACCGCGAAACCTTGGAACAGGAATTCTTGAATCTTGCGGACGCGGAGGGTGTGAGCGACTTGGAGGAACTGAACGCGATTCTCGACCGCGCAGTTCGCTTGAAAGAGATTATGAAAGCGCCCGCACGGGTCGATGAGGTTGCCGCGGATGTCGCGAAACATTTTCGTGAGAACGTCGAGCCGATGGGGTTCAAGGCGTTTCTGGTTGCGGTCGACCGCGAGGCGTGCGCGTTGTACAAGACAGCGCTTGATAGACATCTTCCCCCGGAATATTCGGCGGTAGTCTATTCCCCTTACCATCAAGACCCCGAGCTCCTAAAAGCGTATCACCGCACCGATGAACAAGAGAAAGAGGTTCGCAAGAATTTCGCCGACAAAACCGCGCATCCGAAAATCTTGATTGTGACCCAAAAATTATTGACCGGCTACGATGCACCGATTCTTTACTGCATCTACCTCGACAAACCGATGCGCGACCATGTGCTGTTGCAGGCGATTGCGCGTGTCAATCGACCATACGAGGATGACGACGGGCTGGTCAAACCGTATGGGTTCGTCATGGATTATGTCGGTATCTTCGAGAATCTGGAAAAGGCGCTCGCCTTTGATTCGGACGTGGTGGAGAGCGTGATCCAGAATCTCGACGTACTCAAGGATGCGTTCGCCAAGCGGATGCGGGACGATGCGCCGGGGTATCTGCCCTTTGCCGGCGGTTGGGACGACAAAGCGAAAGAGCGGGCGATTGAGCATTTCGAGGGCAAGGACAGTCGAGAAGCCTTTTTCAAATTCTTCAAAGGGGTTCAGAATCTCTATAACATCCTTTCGCCGGATGCGTTTCTGCGCCCGTTTATAAAAGACTATCAGGCGCTGGCATCGCTCTATGGACTCATTCGAAACGTCTATGCTGACCGCGTTTACGTCGATAAGGAGTTGACCGCCAAGACTCGGGAACTATTGCAGGAACATATAGAGAGTGGTCGGTTTGAACTGCCGTGTGCGATTCAAGAATTGAACGCAAACACATTGAAGAAAACGCACGAAAGCCAAATGTCCGATACGATGAAGGTGTTGAACTTGCGCAAGCTATTGCAGAAGAAGGTCACGGACGAAAGCCGGTCAAAGCCGTTTCTGATCTCGATCGGGGAGCGGGCGGAGGTAATTACAGAGGCGTACGAGAATCGGCAACTGACGACGCAACAGGTATTGCTTGAGTTTGGGGAGCTCGCAGAGGGATTTGAGCGGGCTTCTATCGAACGCATCCAAATGGATCTGGACGAAAATGCCTACGCGGTTTATACGATTCTCAAGACCGTTACGGACAAGATTACCGCAGAGCAGGCGCGAGCCTTGAATGGCGTTTTTGGCGAGTTTCCCGATTATCAGTGGGACGAACACCAAAGGAGCCAGTTGCGGGCAAAGTTCTACCGAATATTAATATCTATTATTGAAACTACCAGCGATCGGATCCAAGTAGCGAATGCGTTATTAGAGTTGAAACGAATATGAAGGACGAAAGTGCTTGGAACGATTCAGAGGATTTGAAAAGCGCGGTGCGACAGTGGGCGGATCGCATCGGTGTACAGGTGCGGGAGATTCATCTGCGGGACATGCGGCGGAAATGGGCGTCGATATCGACGAGCGGGCGATTGACGCTCAATACCCACCTGATCAGTCTGCCTACAGCGTTAGGTGAATTTGTGATTGTCCACGAACTCGTCCATCTCCTCGTGCCGAACCACGGCAAGCTATTCAAGAGTTACATGTCTGCCTACGTCCCCGACTGGGAAGACCGCCAGCACGACCTACAGACCTTGCCGGATTCCCATTGGTAACACTTTAAGACTCGCGCACCTGCATATTGGAGACTGAAAAACGGCTACCAAAGAAACCGAGTTTATTTTGGAAAAACTCGGTTTCTGGATTTTTCTCGCCAAGGTGTAAACTCAGATTCAGATTTTTCGTCATTAGGAATAGATTCAAACGATTAAAGGATAATGCCACTGAATGAAGCAGCTTTCGATTTGTTTTTTATTCATCTTATCCATCCAGCCCGGCGCTGCGTTTGGACAACAGTTCCAAAACCCCACCGGGGAGATTTACGGTACAGTCTATCAACGAACTCTTGAACGGGGAGTCGCATCCGCACAGGTTCGCATCGTCGAAACCGGTGTTCGCATCACAACCGATTCGATCGGGGAATTTCGATTTCGCAACCTACTCGCCGGAGAATATACACTCACCGCAACCGCTTCCGGATATCGCGCCCCTAGCGATGTCGTTGTCACGGTCAGGCCGGGGGAAACGACCCAACTTGAAATTTACCTTGAGCCGGATACAATCGTACTCGGTGAGGTAGAAGTGACGGCGGAGCGTTCTAGGTCGACCGTCGGCAGAGAGAGTCTAGGCGGCTCAGAGATTCAGCGCGTCCCCGGCGCTATAGGCGATGCCCTGCGTGCGTTGCAAGCCCTGCCTAGTGTCGGTGTCGCAAACGACTTCAGCGGTGCCCTCTTTATTCGCGGTGGATCCGATGAGGACAACCTTTACTACTTTGACCGTGTGCCGATCGGATACCCCTATCATTTCGGCGGGATTGTTTCGTCCCTCAGTTCCGAAATCATAGAGCGAATCGATGTCTACGCCGGCGGCTACGGCGCCGAATTCGGTGTCGATTCTCAGGCAGTGATTGACATCTATTCGCGGAAAGAGAACGTTGATGGGTTCAGATCAAAGTTCAACGTCAACCTGCTCTACTCCGAAGGGCTGGTGGAGGGGAAGCTCGGTGAACGGGGATTCTGGTATGCCGCCGGACGGCGGAGCTACATTGATCTGTTCTTGGGATCGTTGTCGTTTAACACTGGACAAATCACCAGCTTTCCTCGGTTCTGGGATTATCAGGTAAAGGGAGGCTACGACCTCTCTGAAAAACATCAACTTTCCATGAACTTGTTTGCCTCAGGTGACCGCTTTGCACTCAAACTAGATGGCGAAGATGTGGACCAGGATTTTAGAGGTGACCTGAACTTCGGAAGCGGCTTTGAGGGCGCTGGGATACACCTTCGTTCCCGACTCACAAATCGGCTCTCCTCCTTTCTATCCTTGACCCGGTCCTACTTCGAATTCGACGTCAATATCGGTGCTGGCCTTTCTCTCAAGGTCGATTCCCCACAATACATCCTTCGCGAAGACCTCGCCTATACGCTAACCCCGAAACATCAACTCGAATCCGGCGTGATACTCGGCATTGAACCCGGCACAGCTACCGGCAGGTTTGCCCGCCCGCCTGATGAGGGTGAAGCTGATTACGATCTCCGGTTTGTTGAAAAGGTAGCGTTCGATGAATCCGTCCTCGGGCGTCGAATGGAAATCTATCTGCAGGACAGTTATCGGGTGTTGCCATTCTTGGCGGTTGTGCTCGGTCTGCGCGGGGATTACCTGAACCGTATTGACGAGTTGTCCCTCCAACCGCGGGGGAGCCTCCTACTGGAAATCCCAGGCGGCTCTCAACTCCAATTCGCTTATGGCAACTACAACCAGGCGCCGGGGCCGCCGAGGCTGACCCAGAGCGTTGGGAACCCCAACCTTAACACAAGCCAAGCTAGCCACTATGTATTGGAGTTCACGCGCCAAGTGTCGCCGACAACAGAGTTCAAAGTCGCCGGTTATTACAAAAACCTTGTCGACCTTGTCACCTTCGACGCCGATGCAAGGTATCTTAACCAGGGCGTTGGATACGCGCAGGGGACTGAGGTGTTCCTACGCCACCGTGCAGGGGAGCGATTTTTGGGGTGGGCATCTTATGCGTACGGGCTCTCCAAACGGCGCGACCGCCTCGGTGAACCGTATCGCTACTATTCGTTTGACCAAACGCACGTTGCTACTTTTGCGGCGACGTACAGTCCGACTCCCACGTGGGAGATTGGCGCAAAATGGCAATACCGAACCGGAAACCCCTATACACCAGTGCTCGGTGCAAACCTTCGGGCGGACCCGCGTAACGGCGAACCTATCTATATCCCAATCTACGGCGCGACAAATTCAGCACGATTTCCGCCCTATCACCGTTTGGATGTGAAACTCAGCAAAGCGTTTCGATTTGAAAGCTGGGAGATGCGCCTCTTTCTTGAACTCTTGAACATCTATAACCGCAAGAACCTGCTTGACTTTAACTACACAGAGGATTATTCGGATAAGGACGAAATCTACCAATTCCCGATTCTTCCGTACTTAGGAGTTACCACCGAGTTCTAACAAGTCCTGAGAACTAGACGCTTGAAAGCAACTCAAGTTCGCGCCAACGTCCTGATTCTGTGCTCGAATCCCAACCCTTGCTTTGCCCTTAACACCAATTTCCGTCATTTCCGCACGTCTCTCCGCTCTCCTTCCGCCTTACAATTCTGCGACAACCTCCATATTCATGCGATGATCGGGTTTCCGCAGTTTTGTCGAGAGCAATCGGTAGTTGAATCTCAGCAGCAGGTCTGTCACCTTATGAACCTTGTAACTCGCGGTTGCTCTGATTTCGTGGCTGATTCCCTCGTAGAAGTTGTATCGCGCAAATGGGATACCGCCCTCGCTAGTTCCGTAGCCGATTCGATAATTGAAATCGATTCGCCCTTTGCGAATAAAGGAGTAGACTAACTGATTCTCGATTGAGAGCGTCTGTGTCTGAGCCTCCGGTTCGTCATCTAGATGCTCCAGATCCGAAGTAATTCCGTGACTGCCGACGACTCCAAATCGGACCGTGCGACTGAGTTCGTAACGGAACTCAATTGAATTTAGTCGTTCATATTGCATGAGATCGGAGATTTGCTCCGCCGCTTTGCCTTCCAGATTCAATTGGGTGAACTCATCTCGCTCACGACGGACTTCCCATCTAGTACGCAATGAGAACTTCGGTGTTGGATTAAGCGTCATGTGGATGTCCCAATCTCTGCCTTGCCGTCGGCGTTCACGGTTGTTGATTCGTTTGTTGAGGAGCTGATTTGTGTTGAATCCAACATCTAGATTGAACACCGATGATGGAGAGAAGTCAAGCCGATACCGCTGAATCTTGCGTCCAAAGATTGTCTGCTCATTCAGTAGGTTTCGCAATAGGAGGAGTGAGGAGGGATCGGAAACTTCTTGTTCTTCTGTGATGCGGACTTGAAACTCCCCGCGGATAGCATTCGCCAGCCATTCAACCCGATCGCGCATCGTAGATGGGGAGTTAAGCGAGGGATCGGGTGGAGTCGGGTTAATCGGTGAGGCACTATCGATTTGTGACTCCGCGGACGGCTTCGATAGCGATTCGCCGGCAGCGTTACGAAGTCTGTCGAGAATGCCGGGACCCGAGTCACGGACTCGGCGCCGGCGTGAAATAATACGGCGCGGTTGAAGGCGCACTCGAAACTTGACATCAATTGCAGAAACAGGCTTGTCATCAATGTTCTGGACATATCTGATATAGTTACCCTCGTCAAAATCCTCCCGATAATGTAGTTCATCAATTTTAACGTAGTGCCCCTCCCCTGGTGGAATTTCCCTGCCAGTGACCGGATGGATATTTGTATATATTTCTCGCCGCTCTGTCGCGAGTGTCTTATCGAGTTCATAGACAATCTCGCCATCCAGCGCGCGGTTGAATGGTGTGAGACGCAGGTTAATATCTGCCAACTGTGTCGTTGAATCCGCGCCTGCCGCTCTCTGCGACTTAAACAAGCGCCGAGAGAGGTTGGCTGACATGTTTGTCCATTTGCGCGGTCGTGAGAAGAATCCAACCGTCCACGTTTTCGCGCTTGTCATCCGCTTCCAGTCCGAAAAGGCGAGTGTCTCCTCATCAACGATGATTAGGGGTTCTTTGTCAAATGCTTCCTCAAGCGAGTATTTTGTATTGATGGACGCCCACTGAAAATCAGCAAGATTAATCCGACCGGTTGAGATGTTCCGCTTCCGGTTGAGGTTCTGCGCATCGGATGCATCGAGATCAATTGACTCCAACCGTTCGACAGAAGCGTTCAGATTGAATGGGCGAATCCGCTGATAGATATTCCACATCGTCCGGTCCTTGCGAAATTGGTCTTGTCCTCTGACCTTTGACGTACTGCTTCGGTAATCGCTTCTCAGGCGGGGAAGGATTGCGCGCTTTATTAAACCGCCCTGCGGCTTGAGGTCAAACCCCCCGTTAAAATTGTTGCGGATTGTTATGTCATCCGACCTCTTTCCCTCGTTCTCTCCAAGGCGGAGCGGAGCGGAATCTCCGCCTTCGGTCAACCCATCAATTGTAGGTTCAATCTTAAAACGCTCCTCCGTTCGCCCTAATCCTGAATCAAGCCTCAACCAACCAAAGGGCTTAAACTGGAGATCGAAGTCCAACGATCTTTCATCAGGCGATTTCCCATCCCCAGATGCGCTCAGTAAATACAGATCATCAAATCTTTCTTTGGAATACTGCTCTTCATAGCGGAATCGTGTACGGTTTGTGCTTGATGCCCCGACCGGCACAAACTCAGCATCAAGAGATCGGAAATCCAAATTCAGTTGAAGTTTTTTGCTCGATGAATTTGCCAGAAACTTCCACGCCCGACTGAGTACCTTCGCATCTCGATTGGAAAAGGTGTTCTCATCGAGTGCGCTAAAAGCCATTTGTCCCTCAACTGATGTTCCATCTGTGGGAAGGAGGCGCCCTTCAATGCCCCACACTGTGTGTCGTTGTGGGGCGATAATCGAGTTTCCATGGGAACTCAACTCATTTGTTTTCAAATCCTCAATATCTTGTTCGTTGAGGATAATGAACGCATTTTCTGGGTCGTTCAAATCTGATTCAACGGTGTAAGCGAGACCAACCGCTGCGCGCCCGTCCGGTAACAGATTCAATAACCCGCTTACGCCCTGAAGATTCCGCTGATATGCGAGATTTTCAGGGATAAATTCAAAGTCGATACGGATGCTGTCGTTGCTAGTAATCAAGTGTTTGCCCGTGAATTCAATGATGGGGTCGCCGTAATCGCGGATAACGTAGTCATGGTTTTCTCCGCGCCGCATCCGTTCACCGTTGAGCCAAACAATTTCCGTCCCCGCTTTGACGACGACAAATTCGCCATCGACATCAATTCGATATTCGCTGCGTCCCTCCTCTGCCCGGATGGTCTTGCTGGCAGATTCCCCCTTCGGGATGCTGCTTGGAATAATATGGAATGACCCCCACTTAAAATTTCCTTCCACCTGCACACCTTCTAGTGCCCTTGGAAAGAAAATGAACTCGGAATTGCCGAGTGACCCTTCAAAATCGCCCAATGTCGCAGTCACATTCGGACTTGTGATCCGAATGAGTTTTTGATCGATGTCTTGGATGTTCTCTGTTGTGCCCTCCGGTTGGATTGGGAGATCTTGATCGGAGAGCAGTGCGATGACACTCACGTTCTCCGAGACTTTGCCGTCAACGCTAATCCGCAATTCTTGGTTTTGCGACAGTGATCGTCCGCTGCCGACTGAAACGCCAAACGTCTGCGTCCCTGTGACTTGCAGGGGAGGCTGCGCGGTTTCTGTCGGTTGTTGGCGAGTATATTCGGGTTGCAGCCCCAATTCACTTTCCGCAGGAAGTTGTTCGCCCAGCGGTTGTTTCTGTCGAAACAGATCGCGTTTGTACCGTTTCTTGATTTCGAAGGGCAGGGCTTGGTAGGTAATCTTGACAAAAACATCCGGCGGGTAGTCATTCAGGAGAGTGAAGGTTCCATCGTGATAATCGATTTGGTAGTCAAGATGTTTGGTGAGTCTATCGCCGTTGATCGTTACCGTATCGCTATCTCGGACGATTGGCAAATGCTTTAGGAAAAAAGGTTTGGTGAAATCTTTGAACTGCGCCGTCTCCGACTTTTGCAGAAGCGAGATGGAAGGAAGTTGGAGGTCGTTTGCTGAAGTATTGGTAGTGTTTGCGTAGTCTGTGCCGGAAGCTGTAGCATTGAAACTACCTAATAGTAATGAACACAACAACGTCAGAAATCTTCGCAGAGAAAACACTCGAAATCGTGTTGCTAGAGACGGTAGACAAGGGATTAAACATTCTGAATGAGTGATTAAAGATAACTGCTTGTACACCACCACATCTCGTTTCCCTTTCTGCAATTTGAAGCCCTATTCAACCAGCCGATTTCCCGCTTGATCACTTGTCCAGTGTCTCTACCTCTCTTTTGTCTGCGTTTTCTATGGGACGATAAACAACCTGAAAGACTTGAATGATATTTGTTCCGATATCACTGACGAAAATTCGACTGTCTCGTGAGATTGCGATGCCAGTGGGTTCGACAAGATTCTCACTGTTAAACGCCATTACGGGTTGTCCATCTCTTCTAAAGACCTGTATTCGCCGATTCCCTCCATCAGTTACATAAAGGTAGTTCCAACGATCCAGCGCAATGTGGCTTGGCTCTCGAAACTGCCCGATCGCCTCTCCTTCTGTCCCCCACATCTTGACAAGGTTGCCGCTGAAGTCGTATTTCTTGATTCGATGATTTCCCGAATCCACAATGTAAACATTCCCGCGAGTATCAACAACCAAATCGGTTGGGTTGCGAAACTGTTCCCTCGCCCTGCCAAATTCACCGCGTATCAGTGCAGGTAATCCTTCTGTGTTAAACTGGACAAAACGGTGGTTTCCAGTATCAACTGTATAAACTTCGCCGTTTCGTCCGATACCAACCCCCTCGGGTAAATCCAGTTCGATTGCTCGATTTTCCTCACCCTCCCGGAGGTCATAGTTCGATCGACTCCCAGCAATGATCCGGAAGATGCGATCCACAAGGTTGCAATATTGGATGCGGCTGTTACCGGTATCGGCAACGAAGAGCAGTTCGGTCCGCTGATAATTAATAGCGACATCGGTCGGTGTATCAAATTCACCGGTCCGCCAACCGTGCCTTCCGTATTCTGCAATGAAGTTTCCGTCTACATCAACAACCTGTACGCGATTGTTACCTGAATCTGCAACATAGAGTTGTCCGCGATGGTCCAGGGCTAACCCAACGGGGCGCTGGAATTGTCCAGCGCCTTGTCCCGGCTTGCCAATTGCTTCGACATAGTTCACACCCAGTATGGTTGGGGCGGGAAGATTGTGAATGGAGGAAATAACCTGCGGAGGGAAAACTTTCAAAGGGGTGTTGTTGTTCTGTGGCTCAACGGTCTCACCACGCGGGACGTGTTGTACCGCAGAACACCCCGAATAGAATGAGAGCACGAAAACAGTGAGTGGGAAGAGCCATCGCGTGCAGTTCCGAGACACGCTAGAGGATTGCACCCGATCGATCCAACTTACAAAGTGCAACATCGCCTAGCCTTTATGCACTTGGAATCTGAAAACAAAAGTCGATTCTGTGTCGTCGAACTCGGTTCGGACTTTGGGAACGATGACACGGAGGTGCGACGATTTGATACTACGCTTGCGAAAATAGAGGAAAAACTGCGTGCGATGTTTCGGCATCACCGTTGTTTTCTCAGCATCCGCGCGTGGCAATACCGCGGGATCGCCCTCTATCCGGAGCGCCGGATTCCATCGAAAAACATCAGCCCCAAATTCCGGTGGCAGCTTGGGTCTGAAGTTTTTGCCGAGGAAAAAAGTCTCTTGAGATTTGTCGATTGGTCGGGTTTCATCGCCAGACTGATCTAGCATCCAGCAATCCTTCTTTTTAAAAGAGATAAAATGGTCTGTGTTGTTATAGATTAAAATGCCGAAAGCGTCCACGGCCTTCACGTCGTTTAACGGTACTGCCATCGCTGTGATTCCATTTTTTTCATAAATGACTGTTCCCGACTGAGGCAGAAGGGTCGCTTCTGGGTCAAATACAGGAATAATCCGGACCGGCTGAAATGCCGAGCAACTCAATTGAACAAATAGGGTCATTATGAAAATTGATTTAAGGGTAATTTGGAGATAACGGTTCGTTTTCATTCGTGCTCCTCTATGGGGTAGTGCACTATCAGATTTAGGTTGATGCGTCAGTAAACTCCAAAGGTTTCAAAAACCCTTTGGATTCCCGTTCCCGCCATATTAGAAAGGGTTGGTATTACGTACAGAAGAACGTGTTAGGATTTGGAGCGGATTTCTTTTGTTATTTCTTTTCGTCCAACTTTATCCTTGTTGGCGAAAAAGGCAAGCAATTTTCCCAACAACTCCGGCAGTTTTTGGCGCTCGACGTACAGATCTATAAGCACATCAGATTTCGGGGAATCTGAAAGATTGTGAATTCGGTCGCCCCCATGTGCAACTGTTCTCTGCTCGGCAACGACGAGATCTCCGAGTGGAAACCGTGTTGAGAATCTGCCAGTTACATCTACATCCGTAAGGGTCGTAATCTGGGGAAGACGCGCTTGAGACAAACCATCCATTTCGATTTTCAGATGTGTAATTTCAGCAGGAGTCAGTGCGGGTTGCATTGGCTCATCCGACTTCCTTTTAGGAAGGACATCGTTTGGATAAATGGTGATAAGTGGACATTTATTTTGCAATGCCGTGCGGATAGCGGTCAGCAGGGTGACAAAATGACCACGCTGAGGAACGGAATAGGGATGGCAGACAACGAGAATTGCGGGCTTTCCTGAAATTGTACCTTGCCCCGCAGCGATTAACTGACCCTGTCCATCCGGAAATGTTGTTTGCGAGACAAAGTCCATAAGTTCAAGCGATTCCAAAAGAGTTTTTGGCGCCGATGGGGGGTAGAGGTTTATCAATGGCTTCGAATCAAATAGGTGACTCAGACGCGCATCGGCAGGCATCGGTGAATAGTAATCACAGTGTGGACAAGCGTAGAACTTGCGCTCCAATGCCTGATTGAAAACCGGTTCATTACAGTGCGCGCACTTCTTCCACAATGCATCGCGTCTTTCTGTGTAGTGGGTTGTGACAGTCACATGCGTACTCCAGGGGGTGCAGAAATTCTATCAAACGTGATTTGAAACTACGGTGAACTCCAATGGATGACATCGAAGCCATGAATCCATTTAATCGAGGCACTTGAATCCTATCGGATATGGAAGAAAGCGGAGGCATTCTCACTTGTTCTTCCATCTTCGACTTTATTGAAAACTGGCGACCGCCTCATCCTCATCGTCATACCGATCGAAGATTGTCATCAGTTTCGCCATAACAATTAAGTTCTTGATGTTCCCACCAACATGGAGCAGAACAATACGCCCGCCTTTCCGCTGGATTGATGTATAGGCAGCAACGATGACGCCGAGACCAAAGCTATCCACGATACGCACTCGTTCGAGGTTCAACACAATTTTCGCAATGTTATCCATAGCAATATCAATCTGCTCATTGATGGTGTGTTTGAGGTCTAGACTGTTCGATCCAGTGATTCTTCCCCAAATATCCAAAATTGTAACGTCGTCTTTTTTACGAACCGTAATGTCCATCTAAGTCTCCATATCCCAGCCCACTAAGTGGTGGGTATCCGCCGGTTTACGATTATAGGACGAAATCAATGTGGGCACAACTACAATGGCTGTCTCTGTGCTCTAGGTGTGAATGCGTCTTTTGAAGCCGGAAGTCAGATGTTGGACAGTTCTTGCGCCAATTCCTTAGGGTTACGTTATGTTTGTTGCTCGGCGATTACTTGTACTTCACCATCCTCACGGTTGTACCTCGTGCTTCGTATTTAACTGTGTCCATACAAGTTTCCATCAGAAAAATTCCCCTTCCGCTGCTCTTCAACAAATTTGCTGGTTCCAAAGGATTCTCGACGTTTTGTCGATCGAACCCTGCGCCTCCATCCTGGACAACAACCGTAAGCTTGTCTTGAATTAGGATGAACTCAAAATGAGCACGCTTATTTACCTCCTCCTTATTCCCATGCTTAATCGCGTTGGAACCTGCCTCAATCACGGCTAGATTAACCTGCTCCCTCGATTCTTCATCGAATCCCATCTCTCTGAGAATTTCCGAGATTACAGAATCCAGCACGTAAATGAGTTGCATTGAACTGGGAATATCAAGACAAATGACGAGCTCATCGGGCGTTCGGTCCACTTCGCTACTTCTCCCCATGCTTGACCTTTATGGCGACAATTGTAAGGTCATCATTCCAATGATTCTGCGTTCCACTGAACTTTAAGAGATCTGCCTCAATTGTCTCGCAAAGCATTTCGGCAGATAAGTGTCTGTTTGATTCAATACATTCAACGAGCTTTTCTTCACCGTAGAGCACTCCATCGTCCCTTCGCTCTGTTTCTGTAGCGCCATCCGTGTATAGAAGCATCTCATCGCCAGGTGCGAATTGAATAGTATCAGATTGAAACGTTGCAAAATCGAAGCTGCCTAATATCATGCCACCGGCTCTCAGCGAAGTGATGGTGGCGCCTTCATTCTTCAGAAATAATGGGTAACAGTGTCCTGCATTTGAATAGGTGAAGGTCATTGATTCCGTATCCAAAATCCCATAAATCATGGTTGCAAAAATGTCTGGGTCGGTATCCGCGAAAAGCAGATCGTTAATTCGCTTTAGCGCTGCGGATGGCGAAGCTTCTTCACGGCAAACGAGTCGCAAAGCGGTCCGGATCATTACCATCAGTAGAGCTGCCGGAATTCCTTTGCCGCGGACATCCGCAATTGCAACGCCCAGGTGATTGTCGGTCAGCGGGATAAAATCGTAAAAATCACCCGATATTGACATCGAACTCCGCAGCAAGCCAGCGATATCAAATCCCGGCAAATCGGGAGATTTCTGAGGTAGCAACTTTTGCTGGATTATCGCTGCTGTCTTAAGATGGAAAGCTAACTGTTCTACACCTGCTTCGCTGAACTGATCTCCCATCGCCCCAATCAGAGGGTTGATATATTTCGTTGGGCGTGTTCGACCAAGAACGGCTTCAATTCGCGCGGTAAGCTCATCGAGCTGAAACGGTTTGGTGATGTAATCGTCCGCCCCAGATTGCAAACCTAGAATTTTTTCACGGGTTTGCGCCTTTGCTGTGAGCATGATGACAGGGATTGTACGGGTTTTCGCATCCGATCTGAGTTTTTCGATTACCTCAAAACCGTCCATCTCCGGCATCATGAGATCCAGGAGAATGAGATCTGGCTCATAATCTCTAGCGTTTTCCAACGCACCACGACCGTCGGACGCGGTTATGACGTTGAACCCGTCGGCTGTCAAGCTCACCTCGACTAATTCGAGGATGTCAATATCGTCATCTACGGCTAAAATTGTTTCAGCCATTACCTGTATGCTCCTGCTGATCTACTTCTGTCAATTGATGGATGATGGGACCCGACAAAGGGAGTACAAACTGAAAATTGCTGCCTTTCCCTTGCTCTCCGTCATCAACCCATAGCCTTCCACCATGCGCTTCAACAATGGATTTTGTGATTGCTAATCCTAACCCAGAACCACCTTTCTGACGTGTGTGAATATCGCTGCGCTGATAAAATTTTTCGAATATTTTCTGTCGCTCCTCAACTGGAATGCCTGTTCCTGTATCAATAACTTCAACATGAAGGAGGTTACCATCGACTTTGAGCTTCACAGTGACTTCGCCATTGTCGGGTGTGAATTTGATTGCATTGCCAATAAGGTTTGTAAATACTTGTCCTATCCGTGCCTCATCTCCTAATATTGCTGGAAGAGATTGGGGGGCGACAAAATGCAATTGAATTGCCTTGGCATCGGCTTGAGGACGAATTTCTTCAATCCGCTGATTGGCAATCTCCAAAAGCATAATTGGCTCTTGATTCATGTGGATACGACCGGATTCAATACGAGAAACATCAAGCAAGTCATTAATGAGTGCTGCGAGCCGCTTCGATTGGCGCTGGACGCGAATAAGGCTGTTTTGTTGCTTTTCATTTATCGGTCCCGTTTTGCCATCAAGGATAAAAGAAACGAAACCGATTATAGAGGTCAACGGGGTTCGCAACTCGTGTGAGACTAGAGAAATGAAGTCCGATTTCATCTGATCGATTTCCTTTTCCCGCGTAATGTCGTCAAAAACATAGACCGTTCCAAGCGAAAAACCGTTTTCGTCGAGGAAAGGGCTAGCGACAATGCGAAGCGCTAGTTTCTCTCCATCATGGTCTAAGTTGACTTCAGAGATGACCGATTTATTTTGTGAAATCTGTGACTGACTGTCTTTGAAGACTTTTGTTAATTCCACATCCCGGATGATTTGAGTAAAATCTTCGCCAATCTGATCAGTGCTCACGTTCAACAGATATTCAGCCGCGGGATTGATGTGAAGCACACGATTGTCGCCATCCACAAGAATCAGCCCTTCTGCAAGACTGTTCACGATGGCGGTCATCTTTTTCTCTTCCTCTGTCAGTTTCCCGACTGCATTTTCGAGATGTCTTCGCATCGAATTAAATTCGTCCGCCAGAATGCCAACCTCGTTGCTACTTGTGACTGGAATCTCCTGATTAAAATCACCCTGTCCGATGGCTCGCGCTGCCCTTGCCACCTGCATAATTGGCGTCACAATGCGTTGAGAGACAACCAAAGCAATAATCACAACAACCAGACATGAAACCACCGTGAAAATTAGAATGCGGCGTGTGAGTTTTATGATTTCTTGAAAAGCTAGCGATTCAGGCTGCGAAACCAAAATTGCCCAGTTACTAAAATTTAGCCCGTCTATTCCAGATGATTTCTCCCATTGGGTGCGAGCCCAGCCATAAACTTTCCTTTCGCCTTGAGTATCCCGTTCTCCCTCTATCTCATAATCGTAGTATACCTCATCGGCAATAATGATGTCGGCGACAGCATCGCTCACTTCAATGTGATCTAGGAAATCGTACCCGCTTTCTGGTGCAGCGGCAATCACCCGTCCATGCTTATTGATGATAAAAGTTTCGATGCTCCGATTTATTTCATCTGCTTCGAGCGACCTTTGGACAAGTTTTGAAAGTTCAGGGAGTGTAATGATGGCTCTGAGGACACCAACCACTTTTGGACCTGATATCTCAGTATTACGGATAGGTAAGGCAACTGGCAGAAAGTGGCGCTTTTCGTCCTCGTCGTATTGAAGGTCCTCGATAAAATCATAGCCAAGTCCATTATTATAAGCTTTGTGCCACCACTCGTCATTGGTTGCTCGTACCCTTGGGTTCTCCCCCGTTGAGATAATGATTTGCCGATGGAGATTCGTAATAATAATGTGGCTACCTGGACCGGCGTATCCTTCAAGCTGCCTTATACTATTCCGCAATGTCGAATTAACACGGCGCAAAGTGGAGAGATTCCGAGGGTTTGACAAATTATTTCCATTTGCTTGGGCGACTGTGTCACACATTGTCTGCATCTCGTTTTGGATGTTCTCCAGCCGACTCTGGATGCTTAAATTCGCTTGATACAGTTTTTCACTTGCAAATCGTACTAAACTTTCGCCGATTGTTTTCTTAAGCGCAATCTTCCCGCCCCAATGTGCCAAAAAGGAAACGACAAGTAGAGGAATAAGGGAAACGAGCAAGAAACGAAGTACAAGCTGTCCACGCAAGCCCATTTTAAGATGATGGGATTTCATTGTCAGTTGATGGTTGTTATCCGTCCGGATCGAAAGCGTTTATTGCGGATTCTTCATCCATGTAGATTTCAAGAACGGTGTTAAGTCGTGTCACCTGTAAAACATTCATAACTGCTTTTTGCGGGTTCAGTAAGACAATCGTGCCACCCTGTTTTTTGAGAACCTGCAAGATGGCTATAATCATTCCAAGCGCAGCGCTATCTAGCAGTGGAACGTTCGTCAAGTCTAGAATCAGACGCCCTTCGCTCTGCTCGATCTGCTTATCCATTTCACGCCGAAGTGCGTGTGCAGCATTTCCAATGATTTTGCCCTCAACGCGAAGAATAGGGATATCGTGCTTACTGATGGTTGTCTCAAACATCTAATGAAGCTCCTTAATCCTTCGTATAGCGACGTAGGTACGATTGAGTTCGTCAATTTTACTGTTAAAAATGGATTGGATGCTACCGTCGTGGAGTTGCAATTTAGAAATCGCCCGCTTAATTTCAGTTTCGACGTTTCGCGACTTATACACAATCCATGTTCCGTCTGGTTTTAGTAGCGGCAGGCAGTAAGTTATCGAATCCTCCAGAGAGGCGACATAACGTGTAAGCACCCAATCATAAGCATTGGCATGTTGGCTCTGTTCAACACATTCTTCAGCACGCTCCCCGATAACATGTACATTTTCCCATGTTGTGGAGGTATTCGATTGCGCATCCCTGCGGAGTTGAGCGATAAGGAAGTGCAGGAAACTCACCTTCTTCAGCGAAGATTCGACTAGGACAAGCCGTATCTTAGGGAGGTGAATTTTTATCGGAACACCAGGGAAGCCCGCTCCTGTTCCTATATCAATCACTGAATCGCACGGTTTTATGGGAAAACAGTGTAGCACACTCAACGAATCCAGAAAATGCTTAACAATAATTCCATAATCATCCCGGATTGATGTCAGGTTAATCCGTGAATTCCAGCGTTTGAGTTGAGTCCAGTAGGTGATATATTGATTAATCTGTAAATCTGTTAGCGGGAATCCGTGCTGAAAAAAGGTTTGAATTAGGAGGTTTCGAAATCCATCAGAATTCACTGATTTATGATTTATTGGGTATTGGGCAAAACGTGAGACGTACAGGATTGCTCATTATCTAGTGTTCGCCGCACAGATTGAGTTTCACCCTGTTGGACTAACGTCAGTCCAATAAGGTCATCAATTTCCTGACGCATTTTATGAATCTCATCTACATAGGCATCAGCGATAAAAAAAAGATGCTCTAGACTTTCAAAATATACTTCTACTTTAGTGTTCCCCTCTGACTCAATGAAGACTGACCCTGTTCGTACGGTGTGGTTAAAATTTACACACTACATGAACTTCAGGCGATTTTAGCCGCTTGGCTGCGCTGGGATTTTTTGATCCAGACCATCAAGATGGAGATATCCGCGGGCGAAACTCCGGGGATGCGCGACGCCTGACCGATGGATGCTGGGTGAATCATTGCGAGTTTTTCACGCGCTTCAGTTTTTAATCCGTGGATAGATTCATAAACAAAATCGTTCGGAATCTGGAGATGCTCCAGTTTTTTGAACTGTTCAATCTGAATCACTTGACGGCGAATGTATCCATCATATTTAATCTGAATCTCCACTTGTTTCTCCACCGCCGCTGGTAGTGACTGTGGAGGAAGCGAGAGTTGTTTAATCCCCTCATAACTCATTTCAGTGCGTTTGAGTAAATCAGCCAGTGAGGTTGGTTTATCTAACCCATTGATTCCAACTTGTTTCAAGCTATCCAGTGTACCAGCGGATGGTTTGAGAATTGTTTGGTTTAGGCGTTCAAGCTCCTCCTGGACGAATTGCTTTTTATATCGGAATCGATTATAGGCGCAGTCATCAACAAGCCCAATTTGCTGTCCGATTTCGGTCAGTCGCAAGTCGGCATTATCCTCACGAAGCTCTAGACGATACTCCGCACGTGAGGTGAACATGCGGTACGGTTCGCGGATATCCCTGGTAACGAGGTCATCAATAAGCACACCGATATAAGCTTGGGAACGATCGAGGACTAGAGGTTCTTCACCACGTACTTTTAGGGCAGCGTTAATCCCGGACATCAACCCTTGTGCAGCGGCTTCTTCGTAACCGGTGGTTCCATTCAATTGACCGGCAAAGTAAAGATTGCCCACACGCTTCGTTTCGAGGGTGGGGTAGATCTGAGTTGCCGGGGCAAAATCGTATTCCACTGCATATGCAAAGCGCATGATCTGTGCGTGTTCCAGCCCTTCGATGCTGTGCACCATCTCAACTTGAACGTCTTCAGGCAGACTGGCGGAAATTCCGTTCAAGTAAATTTCATCAGTATCTCTGCCTTCAGGTTCGACAAAAATTTGATGGCGATCCTTATCAGTGAAGCGCATCACTTTGTCCTCAATTGAAGGGCAGTACCTAGGTCCGATACCGATTATTCGTCCGCTATACATCGCAGATTTGTGGAGGTTGTCACGAATAATCTGGTGCGTTTTCTCATTCGTATAAGTCAAGTGGCACGGCATCTGCGGCTGAGTGATTTTTTCAGTTGAGAACGAAAACGGACGCGGTGGTTCATCACCGGGTTGAACCGCCATAACATCAAAATTCACGGTGTTTTTATTGACGCGGGGAGGTGTTCCGGTCTTTAGACGACCGATTTCAAACCCAAGTTTCAAGAAACTCTCTGATAACTTCTCGGCGGAAGATTCTCCAGCGCGTCCCGCACTGTAAGACACTTCGCCGACATGGACCAATCCCTTGAGAAATGTGCCTGTGGTCAGGATGACCGTTTTGCCAAGATAGGCGGTTTTGGTATGACTGAGTATACCGATGCACTTTCCATTTTCCGTCATCAACTCCTCGACCAATACCTGTTTAATGTCGAGATGCGCTTGTCTTTCCAGCACCCGCTTCATCTCATACTCATATGCCTTTTTATCAGCCTGGGCGCGACTTGAACGGACAGCGGGGCCTTTCTTCGTATTCAACTGGCGAAATTGAATTCCCGCTTTATCGATATTTTTTGCCATCTCACCGCCAAGAGCATCAATCTCTTTAACGATATGCCCCTTGGCAAGCCCGCCAATTGCCGGGTTACAAGACATTTTGGCGATTGTATCTAAATTGATTGTAACAATTAATGTCTCGCAACCCATTCGCGATGCTGCAAGCGCGGCTTCACAACCAGCATGACCCGCACCGACAACGATAACATCGTAATGTTTAGGATAGACAGTCAATAGCTCACACCTCTCCAAGAGTTACTCTACGCAGCTTCGACGGATTTTGCACTTGTTATTTTCGCTGAGATATGTTACGATAAAAATGTATTCTGCCGGAGTGGTGAAATCGGTATACGCACTGGACTCAAAATCCAGCGAGCCTTGGCTCATGTCGGTTCGAGTCCGACCTCCGGCATTGTTCATACCCCTGTTATATTCGCCATATAGCAAATCAATGCTATATGGCATTTTTTGTGTGAAGCGAAGGTATTTTGCAAGGAATCGCATTGGAGTTACGCTTGAACACTAAGTTCCCGGAGCGCTTCTCCATAACAGTGATATGTGTCAGCATCGAACAAAACAAAACGGACTTCCACAACACCATCGTGTCTCTCAAGCAATGACTTAATCGTGTTGATAGCGACAACCGACGCTTTCTCAGTGGGATACCCGAAAAACCCTGTGCTAATCGAGGGTAAAGCGATTGTTTCGAGTTGATGGTCTAGGGCTAAAGATAAGCTCTCTCGGTAACAACTTGCCAGAGTTTCAGGTTCATTTGAGTTTCCGCCATGCCACACGGGACCAACGGTATGGATGACATACTTTGACGGTAAATCTCCTCCTGTTGTGATGACTGCCTTCCCTGCGGGACAGCCTCCCTGACGGGCGCGAATCTCTTTACATTCCTCCGAAATTTTTGGTCCACCCGTGCGACGAATTGTTCCATCAACGCCGCCGCCTCCGATCAGGCTGGAGTTGGCAGCGTTAACGATAGCGTCAACTTCCTGAGTGGTGATATCCCCTTGAATGATTGTAATAATTGTCCGGTTGATTTTCGATTCCATCAAGTTCTCTCTGTACTTGAGTCAGCATAGTTCTTGGTCTGCGCAAACGGCATATCTTTGAACCACTCATCCCTTTTCACGTTTTAGAAAAGGTGGAAGCACGACCGTAGCATTCACGCGACCGGCTGCAGTTTCTACTTCTACTTTGCTGCCGCTATCCGTAAAGGCAGTCCGCACGTACCCCATGGCGATGGTTTTACCAAGTGTTGGAGAATTGATCGCGCTAGTAATCCAACCAACTTCCTTTTCACCGTTGAAGATGAGATTTCCTTGCTGCGGCGGGGTATCGTGATCGATATTAAATCCCCGCAACAGCCGATTCGGATGACCGAGATGCTTCATCCGTGCGACAATCTCCTGACCAATATAGCACCCTTTCTCGAAATCGAGAGCATTATCTAGCTCTGCTTCTAGTGGGATGATTGAATTGTTCAATTCTGCGCCGTATTGAGGGAGTCCTGCTTCAATCCGAAGGGAATTCAGGGCAGTCAGCCCCACGGGGTAAGCGTCAAACTCCCGTCCTTTGGTCAGGGTCGCATCCCATAGCCATTCCATTGATGCAGACGTTGTGTAGAGGTTGTAGCCAAATTCACCGGTTTCGTTTGCCCGAATACACACCATCTGTTGGTCTTGCACTCTATGAGAGACTGTATGATGTTCATGAAGTCCATCAAGGTTGATTCCAAAGGCGTTCCGGATGAGATCTGCCGATTTTGGACCGTGTACTCCAATCAGACCTGTCCCATCTGTGACATCCTCTATAACTACGTCGTCCGCGATTAGGTACTTTTCTAATTCTCGGGTAAGAATTTGCGATGTTTCTGCGCTAGTCTCAATGTCGATTGCTCCCTCCAAAACATACACTCTCATGTCCGCAAGGAGTTTCCCACGATTTGTCAAGATGGTTGCGTAGTTTCCTTCTCCTACGCTAAGTCCTTCAACATCGTTGGAGACAATCCGATGTAAAAATTTTGCGCGATCTTCACCCGTGAGGCGAAGCCTGCCGCGATGCGAGAGATCTAAAATGCCGACCCCAGTTCTCACCGCATGGTGTTCCTGTTGGGGATCAGTGAAATGGTCAACCAATTCCCAGTCTTCATGAATCTCTCTAAATGTTGCCCCGAGGGCGCGATGAGTTTCATAGAGAGGGGTTCTTTTCATCTCTTGAATTTCCCCTTCGTTCCAGCGGTGGTCACTTTCCTAAGCGTTTCTTAACACACATACACAATCACACAATAAAATCATTATTGTTTTACAAACCTCATTATAGCCCACCGTGAATTGAAAATCAAGCCTCCAGCAGAACTTTTATGTTTTTCTTTATTGACTGAGACGATAAATTTCTCTACTGTGGTCGTCCAGCTATTCGATGGACATCTATGGTGCCGGTGTGGCATATTGACGCGGTACTGTAACGAAAAACAAAAGGAAATAGGTACTTGAAACCGCGTCTGGGTTGAAGAGAAGACGAATTCAGCTTAAGTTACGGAAAAAGTGTTGACCAAAGGGCAGCCGATATACTACCATTTAACGTAGATCTTGTTGGCTTTACTGATTTCGCCAAAGCAAGTAAAAAGCTGGAGGAAAGAGGAATTGAAGATTTTTGTGCCGGGGCGTATTTGTCTATTTGGTGAGCACAGCGATTGGGCAGGCGGCTATCGTCGCACCAATGCCAACTTAGAGAAGGGTTACACATTAATCACGGGCACCAGTCAAGGACTGTACGCCGAAGTAAAGCCACATCCAACGAAACTGATTCTTTATACCTCGCTAAGCGATGGGACACGTGAAGGCCCCTTTGAACTGTCTATGGAGCGTGGGATACTGCGAGACGAGGCTGAAAAGGGCGGTTTTTTCAGTTATGCTGCCGGGGTTGCCTATCAGATTCTTACTCACTACCGTGTGCGCGGACTTGAGATTAATAACTACCGTACCGATCTGCCTGCGAAGAAAGGGCTTTCGTCCAGCGCTGCAGTCTGCGTGCTGGTCGCCCGTGCCTTCAACCGGATTTATGATTTAAAAATGACGGTTCGCGGCGAAATGGAGTGCGCTTACCTCGGTGAGATTACTACGCCTTCGCGCTGTGGTCGGATGGATCAGGGGTGCGCGTACGGGAATCGTCCCATTATGATGACGTTCGACGGCGATCGAATTGATGTCGAACCTCTTAGTATACGGAACGACTTATTCTTTGTCATTGTAGATCTTGGAGCCAGTAAAGACACCAAGGAAATCCTGAACAGACTGAATCACTGTTATCCTTTTGCTGAAGACGAACTCCAAAAAAATGTCCAGAAATATTTAGGGCAGATCAATGCAGAAATAACCCACGAAGCATCTGATGCGCTGCGCAAGGGAGATGCAGTACGAATTGGCAGCCTCATGAAAAGAGCGCAAGCGGAATTCGACAAACATCTTCAGCCCGCATGCCCGTCACAATTAACTTCCCCAGTCCTACACCAAGTCCTGAATTATGAACCTATTCAGCCGTATATACTCGGTGGAAAAGGTATAGGTTCACAGGGAGATGGCTCCGCGCAATTTATTGTCAAAGATGAAGAGAGCCAGCAGAAGGTCATAGAAATTCTTGAACACGATTTTCGGATGTCATGTTTGAAACTCGCGATTCAGTCAGGACGGCGAGTTCGGAGGGCAGTCATCCCTGCGGCGGGTTTTGGCACCCGTTTGTTCCCTGCCTCAAAAGCGATAAAGAAGGAGCTATTTCCTATCATAGATAGAGAAGGACGAGCCAAGCCGGTAATTATGGCAATTGTTGAGGAGGCAATCAGCGCCGGAATTGAAGAGGTCTGCCTGATTGTGCAAAGCGGAGACCGCAAACTGTTCGAAGAGTTCTTCAGCGCACCACCGCGAGTGGAAAACTTCAATAAACTATCCCGAGCGGACCAGAAGTATTGTCAGTATCTACTCGACTTGGGGCACCGGATTACACTGGTTACCCAGGATGTTCAGGAAGGATTTGGGCATGCTGTATTTTGTGCACGGAAATGGGTAAGGGATGAGCCATTTCTACTCATGTTGGGGGACCACTTGTACGCATCCGATAGTGAGACCCCGTGCGCGCAGCAGCTTTTGGACGTGTATGATCGCGTGGGGCACAGCGTGGTTGGATTGAAGACAACACCGGCATCAGAACTTCACAAGTTCGGTTGTGTTAACGGGATTTGGCAAGAGCGGGGTTCTCTGCTTTCGGTGACGGCGTTCTACGAAAAACCTGATATCAATTATGCTCAAGAACATCTTCATGTGGAAGGACTGGAAGCCAATCTTTTCCTAACCCTATTCGGTCAGTATGTCATCACACCGAATATCTTCCACTATCTGGAAGAACATATCACCCATAACGTCCGCGAGCGAGGAGAATTTCAGTTGACCTCTTGTCTCGACAAGTTGCGGCAAGAGGAGGGGTTTTCGGGTTATCTTGTCAAAGGCAAGTGTTTTGACATCGGCGTCCCGGAGGCGTATAGACAATCAATGATTGCTTTGGAGAAGGCTTAAATGATTGTAATTACCCCCGGACAGTTGCATTAGGTGGAATTCCGACTGGCAAAACGGTTATCGTCTGAGCGAAAATATGGCTCAGAAACGCCGAGAAAAAGAAAGGAGTTTCCATATCATGCATCACAGAAAACAGTACGATAGCCGATTAAAAGCACGGGTGGCTATTGAAGCGATAAAGAATCAGCAAACCGTGAAAAGTTGTCACGAGACGTGCACAGGATCACTCATGAAGCCGGAAAATCTCAGTCGGTGTAATCGGATTCCCGGCACTCGCCCCATTCCTTTGCCCGTTCGCACTCCAACATCGCCACTTTTCTCATCAATTTATCCCAGCTCGGGGAGCGGTTTCTCGGTCAAGCACCACTAGCAAATCGTTGTATTGGTGGTCAGTGGGATATCCGCTTCGGCTGTCAATGACAATTAAATCTTTGGCGATTAAAGGTTCCCGATATCTAATGTGACGGTAGATGTTATATGAAAGGACCTGCCCATCGTCGTGATCGAAGTCGCCATCCCCATCAAAATCCCATGGGGGTTCAATATTTGCTCTGTGCCATGAGAGTTCTTGTACCTCGGTACCGATGCTTAACATAAAAGTCCAGCCAATGCCGAGGTCGGGTGTTTCTTGATCGATCTCCATCCACGCCACGTATTTGGGTCCGGTGTGGTCCCCCAAAACATAATTAAAGGGCTGTGAATGGTGAACAAAAAGTCCCTTTTCCCAAGCGTTCAATTTCACCATTGCCTCGATTCGCCGCTGGGACGATTGGTTGGCAGTGATGGGTCCGGAGTTGAATTTAATGCAGTCGGGCGGGATATTGGTGTCGTTAGGATTCGGGGGGTTTTGAAAACTGCAATGTCGATGTTGCTCGTTGAGGAGGTCGCTCTCGCTGCACCCCCACACCGAACAGAAACACAGAGATAAAATCAACGCGTATTCCAGCGAACGAATTGAATCTAGTCCAAAGGCTTCAAGCGCTTTGAAGCGTACCCAAAAGGAACTCATAATACACCTCCATGTTTTTCGGCAGGTTCAAAAACTAAAGAAAAAAGGGATGCTCCGGGCATCCCCTTTTCAGAAGCTAGCCTTTTTTGATTGAAGCCCACGTTGTCGCCATGCGCGGGCGGGGTTTCGGCGCCCGTGGTGCTTCCAACACTTGCGAAAGTACACCATCAGCTGGGGAAAGTCGGATGACTTGCGCATCTGGGGCATCTGGGTCTCCAATAGTCACCTGCGCGACGCCGGCAGCATCTTCCAGAACATAAACAGAGTCACGGCGGAAAGTGTATATTCTGCCATCAAGATTAGCGGTGGAAACCACGAGAGAATCAGTGGTTTTTTCGCTTTCTATCGCATCCGAGAGTTCTTCGAGCCCCTGATTGCGATTCTGGATAAAAGAATCGGATTCAACGTCGAACGGAGGGGCCGTGGATCCAGCGTTGATAGGAGGGGTATTTCCGCCGCCGGCTTGAGATTCAACGGTGAGAGACTCAGAATCCATATCAGAGGCCAAATCCCAAGGGTCAACACCTTCTGTCCGCAACGAACCGGAGACCCAAGCGAACCCCCAAAGATCTTCGCCGGTTACGGACCTATTCCTTATTATCGGATTGGGACTTCTAGTGCGATCGCCACTCATAGAGCCGGACCATCCCCAATACTCAAACAGTAGAGTGCTGTTTCAGTTTTGGTCTAGTGCGATGACATGATGCATGCTCCAATAAGCGAGATGACTGTGGTTTTCCCCCGGTTCATGCGGACCTGTTTTTAAGGTGATTTCAGTATAAGTTTCGATGCCGAGTCCGTTCGGAGGCAGATTTACTGCATATACTTTTGCATCAGGGGCTACCGGGGTACTAGCAGTGATATGACCAATTGATGTGCCAACAAAAGCAAACAAGAAACTTAGGGTTATAACAAATCTTAAACATCATTAAACCTCCATTTTGGTTTGTGCTATATTAAAATAGGTTCATCAAGCACTGTTGTGACACTAATCAGGTTCTTCGACATGATTCTTGATGATATTGTAAGAGGCGGGTAGTCTCAGACCGGTGTCCCGCTTGAAAACTATGGCTGACATCGACCTTCCTGTTTTGGGATTGAGTTTATCCGTTGTGACAGAAAAAGAATTATACTTTCAGAGCTTAATTCATAAAACCATAAATTTTGGAAAGATGTCTATTATTGTCTCAACAGTTCTGCAATAATCATTCTTCCATGTTTCTCGTGTTTGAAATTCCATTTTCCCATCTCCAAGGTGAGTGGTTTACTCCCTTCAGGATTGATGTTTTTCCCCGGCACTCGATACTCCAAATTAGAATGGCTTGTACCGGTTTGGTAGGCGAGTTCAATTGTCTCGGGATAACAAACTGCTCGAGTAACCGTCGAAATCGTGAGGTGTAGATTAGCTGAATTAAGCCCATCTGGCCTGGTATAAGCTTTTCAGCTTGAACTCGTGCCTGGTTAGTGAGTTCAAGAGCTTCCCACAACGACAGGTTGTCCCATTGCAGCCGCTCACTTGTTCGATCGACGACTCTTTTAAGTTGAGTTGGCAAAGTGTCTTCCGATGTATTGATATGCATAATACCATTGAAAGTCACATGAGTCGGTATTTCAATCCAAAGTTTCACCGGGCTTGAGCACAATAATCTCGACGGCTTGGTCCGCTGTCAGTTCACGCAGCGCCTCCGGCGTTCCGGTTAGCACTGAGAAAGTCCCGTAGTGCATGGGAATAATGGCAGAAACATTGAGTAAACTAGCTGCATACGCTGCTTCCCGGGGTCCCATTGTGAAATGATCTCCGATTGGAAGGAGGGCGAGGTCCGGTTGGTAGATTTCACTGATGATTCGCATATCGCCAAACACGTTCGTATCCCCGGCGTGGTAGATTTTATATCCGTTTGAGAATTCGATAATGTAGCCAGCAGGATCGCCGCCGTAAACGATTGAACCATCCGATTCCGTAAGCCCGTTGCTGTGATTTGCATGAACCATCGTCACTTTGAGTCCATTCACGGCTTGAGTGCCGCCTTTATTCATCGGCCTGGTGTTCTCTACGCCTTGCGCATCGAGCCAACTACACGTTTCGATAATTGCCACAACTGTTGGAGAATGTTTCTTTGCAAGCTCGACGGCATCTGCGAAGTGATCAGCATGTCCATGTGTGATGAGCATGGTATCAATTTTGTCAAATGTTTTGAGGTTGTCCGGGCAAGAAGGGTTGTTCATTACCCACGGATCGATTAAGGTTGTTTGTCTATCAAATTCGATTTTAAACGTTGCGTGTCCAAGCCATGTGAGTTGAATGTCGTTATTCAGTGCCATATCATGCCCCGTATGGTGTAAACTATTGAGCTTAATTGATGTAAGTTATGCCAAAAGTTTTATAATAGTGTATTCAATGCCCTATTATACATAAGGTTGCTAGACCATTTCAACTAGAATATCGATGTTGACGCCAACGGATAAAGTCGCTATAATCAACCATCATGAGGTCAAAACCTCCCTAAGATTCTTGAACTACAACTCAAAGAGTAGGAGAACCCATGAAACTAGTTAGTTTTCAAAGTTTTGATGGTCCCAAACTAGGCGCACTCATCAACGATCAGATTCTAGATCTCCAAACCACTTACCAGGCTGCGGTTCCAGATCCCACTCTGCCCAGACTCTTAAAAAGCATGTGCGCTTTTCTTGAAGGCGGGCAGCGAGCATTTACGGCGGCGACCCATGCAATGCGCGTTGCGGAGGCAACCCCTGAGAAAGCAGTTTGGGTGAAAGCTCCTCTCTTGCCACCCGTTCCCAATCCGAACAAGATATTGCTGCTTGCTGGAAACTATGCCGCCCATATCGAAGAAGGCGGCGGTAAAGCCCTAAGTAAGACAGAGACAACGCCGCGAGTTTTCATGAAGCCGCCAAGCACCACACTGACAGCACCTGAACAACCCATTATTGTTCCCGCTAACGGAGTATTCATCGACTGGGAAGCTGAGCTCGGTGTCGTCATTGGAAAACGCGGAAAGTTTATCGGCGTCCATGATGCTTACGACTATGTTGCGGGTTATACTATTGTAAATGACGTCTCGGAACGTCAGCTAAAAGTCAAAGAGACGCGAGTTCCCCGGGACGGGGATGGATGGTTCGATTGGCTCAACGGAAAATGGTTTGACACGTTTGCACCAATGGGACCCTGCTTGGTAACGAAGGACGACATCCCTGATCCGGACAATTTGCGTCTTACACTGCGGCTTAATGGCGAGGTCAAGCAGGATGCCAACACCGGGCAGATGATTTTCAACCCGGCTGAACTGGTTGAATTTGTTTCGACGCTAGTCACCCTCGAACCCGGGGATATTATCTCAACAGGTACCCCTTCCGGTGTTGGACACCCCACCGAAAAACTTGCTGATGGGGACGTTGTTGAAATCGAGATCGAAAAGATCGGCGTCCTGCGGAATCCGGTTGTTCAGATGACGAACGCGTAGAAGTCAGCTAACCCTAATCTCGCTGATTGAGTAGCAGGGGGTAGAGCCGACTGAGTTCGGCTGAGAGAAAGTCGTGTCGGAAAGTAATAGGTGAACCGAGAGGTGTTTTATGAAGCCGAAATCGGGAATTGAAACCATCCACCCGTATCAAGGTGGTAAGCCGATTGAAGAAGTCCAACGCGAATTAGGAATCACAGATATTATCAAATTGGCGTCAAATGAAAACCCGATTGGGCCTTCCCCCCTGGCAAAAAAAGCCATCCAAAGGGCGGCAGATCAGGTGCATATGTATCCTGACGGAAATGCGTATTACCTTAAAACAGATTTAGCAAAACACGTCGGTGTTACACCCGAAAATCTAATCTTAGGGAACGGCTCTAACGAAATTCTCCAGATAATCGGGGAGACTTACCTGTCGCCCAATGACGAGGTAATCTATTCTGAAAGCGCGTTCGTCGTTTATATGCTTGTGGCGAAGACCTGTGGTGCTAAATCAATCATTACACCTATGTGCGGATTCACACAAGATCTCGAAGCGATGGCGGACGCAATCACCAATCATACGCAAGTAATCTTTATTGCTAATCCGAACAACCCAACCGGTACAATCGTTACGAAAGATCAGACGGGGCGATTCATGGAGCGTGTGCCGGATGATGTGCTCGTCGTCTTTGATGAAGCATACTATGAGTATATTGATAGGTCCGACTATCCCCACATACTTCCGTACTGCCAAGAAGGTCGCAATGTCATAGTCACACGGACGTTTTCTAAGATTTACGGGCTTGCAGGTTTGCGAATCGGATACGGCATTGCGAGACCGGAGATTATTCAAATGATGAACCGTGTTCGCCAACCGTTTAACTGCAACTCAATCGCACAAGCGGCTGCAAAGGCAGCGCTAAGAGATGATGCACATGTCCGCTTTAGCCGACAGACTAACGCCGCTGGCAAAGCCTATTTATACGGAGCCTTGAACCGAATGGGAATGGAGTATGTCGAATCGGACGGAAACTTCATTCTGGTTCACCTCGACAAATCCGGTCAGAAAGTCGCCGACGCTCTTGTGCGGAAAGGTGTGATTGTCCGCCCTGTTACTGGATACGGATTTCCGAATTCGATCCGCGTGACCATCGGTAAGCGGGAGGAGAATGAGCGTTTTGTGGACGCCTTGAAAGAAGTAATGTAAGCCGTGATGTGTAGAGTGGGGAAACGAAGATTGAAAAGAAAGCCGATAGGATAGAAGGGCAATTTTCCATTGACAACTGCGGCTAAAATGGGGTATCTTAAAGGGCTGTCAAGCAAAATATCTTGACACTCCAAAACTAAGTCAGGTACTGGGCAATAGATTTTGGCAATTGCAAAACTGAAGTTTGTCCTTCTGTATGATTTCTATGGCAATCTCCTGACAGAAAAGCAGCAGAAATTTCTCAAACTGCATTATGAGCAGGATTTGTCGTTTGGAGAGATTGCTGTGCGCTTTGGCGTCACGCGTCAAGCGGTCTGTGATTCGATTAGATCCTCGGAGATTGCCCTCGAACGCTATGAGAGTTCGCTGGGTTTACTATCGGATTTTCAGCGTCAGAGAGAAATGTTGTCGGATATTCTGAAACATCTCGAAAGTCTAGAAGCCGGCTTGGATGATGGAGAAAAGACTTGTACAATTCAATATATTAGAGCATGTATTTACGCACTGATAAATTCGGCCGAATCCTAGAGAACTTAGGGGAATCGCATGTTTGAGAGCTTAACCGAAAAATTGCAGGGCACCTTCAAAAAGCTGAGTGGCCGCGGAAAGTTGACTGAAAAGAATATATCCGATGCCCTCAGGGAGGTCCGTTTTGCGTTATTGGAAGCGGATGTGAATTACAAGATTGTCCGTGATTTCATCAATGACGTTAAGGGCAGGGCGCTCGGTGAAGAAGTGCTTGGCAGCCTCACTCCCGAACTTCAAATTGCCAAGATTTTTAGCGATGAGCTCACGACGCTAATGGGAACTGAAGTTGAGAAAGTCAAGATTGCCTCAAGCGGCCCAACAATTATTATGATGGTGGGGCTACAAGGTTCTGGGAAGACGACCGCTGCTGCGAAACTTGCTCTCCAATCCCGTACGGAAGGACGTCAACCGCTCTTGGTTGCCGCGGATATTTATCGTCCGGCAGCCATTAAGCAGCTTCAGGTGCTCGGTGAGGAGATTGATGTGCCCGTTTTTTCGATGGGAACGGAAGTTTCGCCGGTCAATATTGTTCAAGCTGCCGTCAAAAGCGCTTTGAGCTTGGCGCAGAACTTCGTTATCATTGACACTGCCGGACGCTTGCACATAAATGAAGAGTTAATGGAAGAGTTGCGGAGGATTAAGTCAGCTGTTAATCCAACCGAGATTCTACTTGTCGTCGATGCGATGACAGGTCAAGACGCGGTCAATATCGCCGAGCATTTTAACACCGATTTGGACATTGACGGTGTCATTCTGTCCAAACTTGATGGGGACGCCCGCGGCGGGGCTGCGCTCTCGATTCGTGCCGTAATCCAAAAACCCATCAAGTTTGTCGGTGTTGGCGAAAAAGTTAGTCCAACAACATTGGAGGAATTTCACCCCGATCGAATGGCTTCACGCATATTGGGTCAAGGTGATTTCAGTACTTTACTCGAAAGAGCCGAATCCGTTTTTAGTGAAGATCAAGCGAGGGAACTTGAACGTAAACTGACTGACAAGCAGGGCTTGGATTTCGAAGATCTTTTAACCCAGATAGAGCAGATTAAAAAGATGGGGCCATTAGATCAGCTGATTGAGATGATTCCCGGAATCAATAATTTGCCGACAAAGGGTATACAAGCTGACGAATCACAATTGAAATACGCCAAAGCAATTGTACAATCCATGACACCGCAGGAGCGTAGAAATGCACGCCTCCTCAATCATAGCCGTCGCCTTCGGATTGCCAACGGGAGTGGAACCTCAGTTCGCCAAGTAAACCAATTAGTAGAGCAACTGAAGTTCATGAACCGCATGGTTAAGCAACACGCGGGAGTAGAAATGCCACAACTCACAAAGAGGCAAATTGGGAATAGACCCAAAAGTATGCTGAAGCGAAAAAAGCGTAAGAGTCGCTAAAAAAATCAGCAAATCATCAATCTAAACGAATGAGGAGGTAATATTTGTCAGTTAGAATTAGACTCCAACGACATGGAAGAAAAAAACGCCCCTTTTATCGGCTCGTAGCTGCGGATTCACGTAGCCAAAGGGATGGGCGCTTTCTTGAAGGGCTTGGGTATTATGATCCATTGACCGATCCAGCGGAAATCGTCGTCAATGAAGAAAAGGTGTTGAAATGGCTAAAGCTAGGCGCACGACCCTCGGATACAGCTAAAAATCTGTTGTCAAAAGTAGGAATCTGGGAGAAGTTCATCAACGAAAAACTGGGGAAGCCCACTCCGAGCCGGGAAGCAGAACCGCCTCCGGAGAACGATCCTGCACCTTCAGCAGAAGAGCCTGCTCCAACTTCCGAGGAAGAAACAAAGGAAAAAACATCCTCAGAGACGACTTCGGAAGAATCTGAGGCATGAGATAAAGATGTGGTTCTGAACTCATTTCCATGGCGTATTCTAACGGTTACGGTCCGAAATACGCCACTTGTCGTTACGTAGGGTGAGGCGGTGCTCATCCGTTTTGATTTCAGTGACTGATGCTCATCCGAGAAACCCTCGAATTGGACCTCATAGGGGTGTTTCATGTTCAAAGATTTGATTGAATATATTGCGCAATCTCTAGTTGACCATCCGGAGCAAGTTAAGGTCCATGAAGTCGAAAGGGACAAGGTAACGGTGCTAGAGTTGAGCGTTGCAGCGGACGATTTGGGCAAGGTCATTGGTAAGCATGGGCGCACAGCGAAAGCCATGAGGGCAGTATTGCTTGCAGCTGGAATTAAGGTCAACAAAAAAACAGTGCTGGAAATCATTGAATAGGAATAGCGCCTTGATCTGCGAAAGGGCTTTCCTTGTGCCAATAAGTACTTGAGAATAAACGATGGCTGTCATTGTAAAACGACCTGTTGTTGTGAAGAATATTGTTACGCAGGCTTTTAAGGAACAACTCACAGCAGAGCTTGAGCGGGCAATGCGTCAGATTGAGGAGTGGCTTGAACAGGAGGAATTTAAAAGCCGGCGCATGATTTCAGAAGCGCAAAAACATGATGCGCGTCGAGTCAGTCAGTTGCGTGAGCAAGCAAGACAGGAACGAGAAAAGCAAGAACAGGTCAGGAATAACCTCAAGCAGAAGTTAGAACAAGTTCAACAGCTTGCAATTGACAGTCAATTCGTCAGCGGCACATATGATGCACCTGTAAAAATTGAAGTTGGCGATGACATTCGCACGAAGTTGTCTCAGGCGGAAGTGATTGTTAAAGATGGTACTGTTGTTCGGATTATTGAATGAAAATTGATGTCATTGCGCTATTCCCAGAAATCATACTCCCTGCGCTGCAAGTAGGTATCTTAAAGCGGTCTCAAGATGCCGAAATATTAACAATTAAGGTTCACAATCTTCGGGATTTTACGGCGGATCGGCATCAAACCGTCGATGATTATCCCTACGGCGGCGGGGCAGGGATGATTATGAAGCCTGAACCCCTGTTTGCTGCCATCAAAACATTGAATCCCGACTCGACAGCGCGAGTCATCTATTTGACTCCCCAGGGTAGCCCTTTTACCCAGTCACTTGCCGAATCCCTTTCGCTTGAATCGCATCTTGTGCTGATATGTGGACGTTACAAAGGAATTGATGAAAGGGTGCGAATAAAGTTGGTCACAAACGAGATTTCCGTTGGCGACTATGTACTGAGCGGGGGCGAGATTCCGGCGCTTGTACTGATTGATGCAGTCGGGCGGGTTTTGCCGCGAGCGTTGGGAGATTATGAGTCAGCACAGGGTGATTCATTTAGCCTAGAATTACTCGATCACCCGCACTACACCCGACCGGTGGAGTTTGAGGGAATGAAAGTTCCTGAAGCCCTCTTGAGCGGGCATCATGAAAAAATTTCGAGCTGGCGGTATGAACAGTCGCTCAAACGGACTGCTGAACAACGTCCAGACTTACTCAAGAAGTATCAGCTAACGGACGAGGATATCGCGTACTTGAATTCGCTAAAACCTGAGCGGTAAACCAAGAGCGTGGGTGGAATCAATTTACATAAAGTTATAAAAGGAGAGATGAAACAATGAATCTGATAGAATCTGTTGAAAGTAAATATGTTAAAGATGATATTCCTAATTTTGGTCCAGGAGATTTGGTGACAGTGAACACCCGTATTCGCGAGGGGAAAAAGGAACGCACTCAAGCGTATGAGGGAACCGTGATTCGACGTACTCAAGGTGGATTGAGTTCAACCTTTACAGTTCGCCGGGTCGCGTATGGAGAAGGAATCGAAAGAACTTTCCCGCTTCACTCACCAAACATTGAGAGTATTCAGGTCATTCGATACGGAGCGGTACGGCGAGCAAAACTGTATTACTTACGAAATAGGACTGGAAAATCGACGCGAATCCGTGAGAGGAAGCAACCGACTGACCGATAAACCTCTCAACGGCGCTAACCTCCAAGGTTGTACAAGGATTATGGGACAAACTCAACCGAAAACAGACACTGCGACAGAGAGTGAAAGCCAGGGGCGCGTGGATGAACTCCGCTTCTGTGTCGTTGCGGATTGGCACGGCGCGCATGAACCGTTCAGCCAGTTGGCGAATCGTCTCATCGAAGAGCGACCTGAATTCGTGCTTGTTCCGGGCGATCTGGTAAATGCGAAGGGAGGCGATTCTGCCCCTTGGGAGCAATTCTTTTCGGGCATCCACCCGTTGCTTGACGCCGGTATCGTGTATTTTCCCGTACCGGGCAATCACGATTTGGATGGGGACATCGCAGCCGCTCAGCAACAGTGGATCGAACGACTGAACCTCCCGGATAATCAGTTCTTCTATTCCTTCAATGCGAGCCACGCTCACTTCACGGGTCTGTGTGTCACTAGCAAGATGCTCCACGATGAGTTCGATCTGCCCGAAGGGCGTATGACACAATTCCAATGGTTCGAAGGCGATATGGAGTCCTCACGTGATGCGCGCTGGCGGTTCATCTTCCACCATGAGCCGGGCGCAGCGTTCTGCCGACTCAGCGCTCCCGAGGACGGTGCTGGGACTCCGGATGTATCTGAATCTGTGGAGCCTCTGGCTTGGCGCGAGGGGGTGGATCTCATCTTTCGAGGTCACCAACATCTCTATGAGCGCACTTATCCCGTCAATCCAAGCGGGAAGGTGCGTGACGACCGCCGCGGTGTTGTTCTCATAACCGTCGGCGGCGGTAACATCAACTACCGTCCAATAGATCCGATGGATGCCGTTCCCCGATGGTTCGACGCCGTAATCAGCGTACATCAGATGCACTACCTCACGATTCAGTTGGCTGGGGATAGGCTGGAGGCAGAAGCGAAGAATCTTGACGGGGATGTGTTCGACCGATTCACCATCCAGAAATTACCCGACGGCTCGCGAGATTGGAAAGGGCTCCCACCGACGCCCGTTTTCCTTGTTGAAAACCAAACCCAACCCTACGAATGACCCAATCCGTGAATAAGTGCCAGAAGATTTCGCGATTGATTGCCACAAACGTTAAGCAACACGACTAATCCCGAAAACCCCGCCACGAGACAACTGCTATACTACCCGTACTAACACGATTCCCCTTGACTTTTGACCGTTTTTAGTTTATAATTTCGTCCATTCAGTTCTCCTTATTCAGTTGCGGTGTGGTTAGCAGGATAAGGCGAGACCCCGCCAACTGCCGAACTCATATACTCCATATAAATTTAATATTCAGGTTTTATACAAAAGCCCTAGCTGCCCATGGAAGTTAGGGCTTTATTTCTTTACGTTTACGAACTTCTAGACGTATCGTGTCTGACATTAGGATGAATACTACAGTTGTGCCCAGTAATGTATATTTTTTCCAATGAAACGCATAAAGTCGATGATGCTGCTACAAAGTCCGTGAGCTGGACGGAAAGAGGTGACGAAGTGACTGAGAAGATTGGACGTTTGAAAAAGGTGTCTTTGCGCGAAGTGTGGCCCCGTGAACCACACGATTTCACACCGTGGCTTGCGGAAAACCTTGATGTGTTGAACGATACGATTGACTTGTTACTCTCAATTGTAGAACGTGAGCATCCAGCGGGCGAGTTCAGCGCAGACCTCCTTGCAGAGGATGAATCTGGCAATCTTGTCATTATTGAAAATCAACTTGAGCGTAGCGACCATGACCACCTCGGCAAGGTGATTACTTATTTGACGGTACTCGGTGCAAAAGCCGCTATCTGGATTGTATCTGATCCTAGACCTGAACACATCACCGCAATCTCTTGGCTGAATGAATCGTATTCAGCGTCCTTCTATCTGATAAAACTTGAGGCGATTCGGATTGGTGACTCATTGCCAGCGCCGATGCTGACACTTATTGTTGGCTCAAGTGAGGAGAGTCAACAGGCTGGCGACACAAAGAAAGAACTCAAAGAGCGCAACCTTCTCCGCAATCGATTTTGGACGCAGTTGTTGAATCGTGCTAGAGAAAGAACGCCGTTACATGCCAACATTGCGCCAAGTGATCGGTCATACCTATGGACACCAGTAAAAAATGGATTATACCTCCGCTACGGTATCCAGCAACACACATCTGATGTAAAACTGTACATCGATCGAGGCGCAGATAGGAAGGATAGTGAGAACAGTGAGATTTTCGATGCGCTCGTTGAGGCTAAAGGAGAGATTGAAGAAGCCTTTGGTGAACCGCTTGAATGGTATCGACTCGAAGGCAAACGTGCTTGTCGAATCGACAAACAACTTTCTCTGGGGGGCTACCGCGATGAGGAGAAGTGGCACGAGATACAGGATGCGATGATCGATACGATGATTCGACTGGATAACGCACTGAAGCCTCATATTGACAAGTTATCAATCTAGCTTTAGCATCTTAACGGAGGCTCAAGGATTGTATGATGGAGGCAACACACTACTCTTTACCGCTGCCGCAAAAGGTTAGCAGGGCGTTATTCAGATCTCCCCTGGTTGAACCTAGAAAATTAGCGCTGTAATTCCGGAATACAACGATTGATTAGCTCTTGTAGGTTGGGTTGAGCGGAGTTGTGAAATCGGCGAGGTAGGAAGTATGGATTCCGGAAGGTGATTTTGTATGAACTTTGTTACAGTGAAGCGAAACCCAACGATCAAGCGACCGAACAGGGAGCGCGATAGTTTTGGTGTCGCTGAAGACTACCGCCTTCGCTATTCGCTCAGTTGATCGTTAGGTTTCGCCTACGGCTCTACCCAACCTACAAGAGCTGTTTGCCATTTTTTCACAATCTGTTGTAAGACTAGGGAGGTCGTGGAAGAGTAAACCATGGGCATGACGCGTTATCCATTGAAAGTCGAGCCGCTTTTGCTGTTAAACTGCTATGCAAAACTACAAAGACACACTCGCAAAAATTGCAAATCAAATGAACGCAAAGATAGCTTCTGAAACAGCTACTCCTGAACAGAATGAGTTGAAGAAGCGGTATGGGAGAATTTTCCAAACAGACCACTGTTCCCTGCGTTTGGCGGAGCGTAATCTTGAGATTCCGAGAGACATTGTCCGCAAGAGGCTTATTGAGTTAGAGCGTAGTAAGGCTGCTCTGTTCGATAGTGAAACCAACGCATTCATTCCTATCGAACCAAAGAATGCAAAAGACTGGGAAGCTATCACTGCATATAAAGTGAACAGTTTAGAGGAGGCTCAATTTGAGGCGGAAAAGACAGGTGCTCAACTTTTGGTTTTTTAACATTTGAGTGCCGATCAAAAAGAGACGTAATTAAGGATTTGGGCTTGAAACCAAACTACACCATAAACAATTACCTATCACTATAGGGTTTGTCTAAGCGATAAGCCAAGACAAAACTACGCACGCCTGAGTCTAAATCCCTCTGCATCATTACTATCTGGACAAAAGTTTAATCTGCCATCATGGAGTGTCCATGTAGCAGAAACTTGAAGTGCCAACGCTAATTTTGACCAGCTTTTGTAGGTTGGGTTGAGATCAACTGAGCGAATAGCGAAGGCGATAGTTTTCTCCGAAACCCAACGCTTTTTAATTGCCTTGAACGAATCAACAATGCCAACCGGCAAAAAGCGGGAAATTCGACACCGCCGCAATTATCAACGAAACGCTTATTTGCTTTGCATGTTGTCAGCAGGTATAGAAAAAGCATAAAAATGGCTGGATCGCTTTCTTCAAGTGTGTCTCCATCTTACTCTGATGGACGTGTCTATGTGAGGTTTACTGAAGTGACCCCCTCGCCTCCGTTATTGTCTGTTCCCTGCCGCCAAAAAGACGGTAACGCCCTGCTCTTTTTTATGTTATCATCCCAAAAAGGAGGAAAAACTCATGGTAAAATTTGTCGTTGTAACCCTAATTTTACTTACATGCGCTGGTATGGCGTATGGAAGTTTGGTAGACAAAAGCGAACTTGATGTCGAGATGTTTGGTTTGTTCCATATGCTCGACGAATGTGTGTTTGTTGCTGTCGGGCGAGTGGACTTGCTGCAAGGTGTTTATCGTAAGAACCTGCATTATGACGAGTACCATCGGTCATGGTCCAGCTTAATGTGCACCGATGTCTACTTTCGCATCGAACACCTGGTCAAAGGCGAACCGAATTTAGGCAAAAAGTACCGCAGGTTCATATACGAAGGCGGGACAGGCTACTCGCCGAAGCACGACGAGGTATATACAATGTCGACAAGCACCGAGCCGGGCTATGAAGTTGGTGACAAAATGTTCTTATTTCTAACGAACAAGTCCGGCGGTTCGGGGTATAGAACTGGCTGGCCGTATGATGGCTGCTATGTCTATATGGGCGCTTACCGGAATGTCGGGAATCAGATGCTAGAAGGCGAGCATCCGACAGTCGGGTTTACTTATCCCAGAGCCGACGGCCCCCGGCACAGATACCGCCTCCCTATTCAGGTAGCTGTAAATATTGCCAGGGCGTATGTTGCCGATAAGGAAGCGGCTATTCTATTGGAAGATATCATTAGAGCAAAAGCGAAAATATCGGTGCGAGGCGAATACGATTTGCCGCAGGAACTGATAACACGGTTAAACGAAATGGCTAAGGATATTATTGAAGGCCGAGAACTAAGGGAATTTGATTGGAAGTATTGGTTAAAGCCGCCGAAGGCGTCCAATGAAAGTACTGATTAGCTGTATATGCTTTATCATCACAACCGCCGCGCATGCACACCACAACCTCGATTCCGATTCCTCCGCCGTTGGAATGTGGCTATTTGACGAAGGCATCGGACATTTTGCCTATGATAGGTCTGGCAATCAACGGCATGGCAAGCTTATCAATTCCCCTAAATGGCAAAAGGGCAAGTTTGGGCACTGTTTGCAATTTATGGGCAACGCCGATACTGTTGTGATTCAGGGATTCGCAAACGAGTTTCCCGGGGAAGAGTTAACTATGATGACATGGGTAAAAGTGCAGGGACACGAGAACCGTGAGCTTTTTAGTATTTACCCCAAAGACCGCGGTCATGTTGCCGTGCTAATGCCTTGGGAGGATGACCTTTGGGGTACTGGAGTCCGTTGGCTCTTCGGCACACCTTTTTTTCAGATTCACACAGAATTCGAAATGCCAGTCAAAGATATATGGAAGCATTGGGCTTTTGTGCATAGCAAGCGGAACCGCTTAATTGGACAAACGGCATCAGACCATTCGCGCCCCGACCCGGCAACTTTCATATCGGCGGACGGCCTGAACTGTCGTTTCAAGGGCTTATCGATGAGGTTGCAATTTTTGAACGCGCGATCAGCCAACAAAAAATTCACACCATCATGACACGCGGGCTCGCAACCGCACTCGCTGTCGAACCCACCCGCAAACTCGCAAGCACGTGGGGGGAAATTAAAATTCGGAGGTAATAAGGGTGTGTGAAGTTCTTGTAGGTTGGGTAGAACGATCAACCGACCGAATAGGGAGGGCGATAGTTCTTGAGTTTTGCTGTCGGTGAAGACTATCGCCTTCGCTAGCCGCTCAGTTGATCGTTGGGTTTCGCTTTATGGATTTTCCCAAGTGCGTGGTTCTAGATTCATAGCGTTATTTTGGATCAAGTACGTATTTGATATAACCCGCTTAACCCAACCCACATTACTTCCCAATGTCCAATACAATCGCCACTGAGGCAGTGTAAGCAACTTCAGAGAATGTACTTGCTAAGATCCTGGTCCTTCACAACTTCCGCTAACTGCTTGCTGACATAATCCGCATCAATTGTAATTTCTCGTTCCTCCATGCCTGGGGCGTTGAAAGAGAGGTCATCAAAAAGCCTTTCCATAATGGTATGTAAACGGCGCGCGCCGATATCCTCCACCGATTCGTTGACCTGAAATGCTAGAGCCGCGATTTCGTCAATGGCATCCTCAGTGATACATACCTCGACATCCTCCGTTCTCAACATTGCGATGTATTGCTTCTCCAAAGCGTTTTTCGGCTCCGTGAGAATTCGTTTGAAGTCGTGCCGATCCAAATTCTTGAGTTCAACCCGAATTGGGAAACGTCCTTGCAACTCTGGAATAAGATCCGACGGCTTGGAAGAGTGAAAGGCGCCCGCGGCGATGAATAAGACGTGATCGGTGCGCACCATGCCGTACTTTGTCGCTACCGTACTTCCTTCGATTATCGGTAAGATGTCCCGTTGAACGCCTTCTCGCGAAACATCTGGCCCAGATTTAGATTCACGTCCAGCAATTTTATCAATCTCATCCAGAAAAACAATCCCTGAATTCTCGACTCGCGCGATGGCTTCGCCGACAACCTTATCCATATCAATCAGCTTTTCTGCTTCTTCCTGCATAAGAATTTGGCGTGCTTCTTCGACTGTGACTCGGCGTTTCTTCACTTTCTTGGGCAGAAAGCTGCCGAACATATCTTTCAAGTTGATGTCCATCTCTTCAATACCCGCAGGCGAGAAGATTTCAATAAAAGGAACGCTTTGGTTCTTCACGCTGATTTCAACAGGTTTATCTTCGAGTTTGTCATCTCGAAGCATCTTGCGAAATTTTTCTCGCGTTCGCAAGTAACTTGCCTTCTCTTGTTCACTGATGCCCTCTTCTTGATCCGGTTCAATTTCTTCGCCATCTTCAACGTCCAAGTCGAACGCCAACTGAGGTACTTCGTTTACCTCTGCTTCATCATCGTCATCATCATCTTCAATGGACTTCTGCTTCTTTATTGAACGGGGTGGTGGCAACAGACAATCCAATAGTCGATCTTCCACCTGTTCCAGCGCCTTCTCCTTGACAGCTTCTGTTTGCTCGGCTCTAACCATGTTGACTGCCAAATCCGTTAAGTCCCGAATCATGGACTCGACATCGCGACCGACGTAGCCGACTTCCGTGTATTTTGAGGCTTCGACCTTAATAAAGGGAGCATCAACCAAACGCGCTAAACGACGAGCGATTTCAGTTTTCCCAATTCCTGTTGAACCAATCATGATGATGTTTTTCGGTGCCACTTCATCCCGCATATCCTCTTCAAGCATCTGCCGTCGGGCTCGGTTACGGAGTGCAATTGCTACTGCGCGCTTCGCATCGGACTGTCCGATGATATATTTATCAAGTTCTTCTACAATCTGTCTTGGTGTAAGTGCATCTGCTAGTGTTTTCTTGGGTGAAAGCGACGGTGTCTCCAAAGGTGAACCTCCAGTTTCTTCATCAGTTTCAAAATTCTAGTGCGAGTGAATTCGAGGGTTGTCTAGCGACAATTCTACATAAGTACCTGGGCTAACCCAAGTGAAAAAAACGCTAGATTTCAATTGACTCAATATTGATCTGGTTATTCGTATAAATGCAGATATCGCTTGTGATCTTCAAAGCTTCCTCGACGATTTCCGCAGCGGTGAGGGTAGAATGGTTCAATAAGGCTTTAGCGGCTGCCATTGCGATTGAACCGCCGGATCCAATGGCTAATGTCCCATCATCGGGCGAGATAACATCTCCACCTCCCGAAAGTAGATATGCCCCTTCGGCATCGACGGCAATCATCAAGGCATCTACGCGTCTGAGGATGCGATCGCTTCGCCAATCCCTTGCAAGTTCGACAGCCGCTCTACGAAGATTACCGCGGTACTCTTCCAATTTATTTTCTAACTTCTCATATAGTGCAAGCGCATCAGAAGCGGATCCTGCAAATCCCAAAAGGACGCGATCATTATGGACTTTACGAATTTTCTTGGCTCCATGTTTAACTGCAATATCCCCCAAGGTGACCTGTCCATCGCCGCCAATTGCCACCTGTTTACCACGACGTACACTCAGAATGGTTGTTGATTTAATCATTTGCGAAAGTCCTTTTAGAGATAATAAAAAAACAATAAAAAGCCGAAAAATTGCAATGCTCCAATACAAATGCCGCATCGGAGTCCAGCCACAATCAGGTTTTGTCCACGGAAGTAATGTGGGGAAAGCAAAAAGGTCAACGAAAGGGCTATCGGGACAAAGGCTGGGATAGTTCCGATATAAGGGAATTTCTCAAGATAACTCGCGTTCCAGTTCCACAATCGTGCTGACCCTAGTCGATCAAAAACAATGCTGCTGATAAAAACAGCAGCGCCAGTAATCACCGCGGAGATGTAAGGGGACTTCCAAATCGAGCTAAGACGTTGATAAGAATAGATAGTTACGGTTAAAGCTATCGCCCAAGTCAATAGTATGCTCAAAGGAACAGCGGGTACCCGAACATCGTTCAGGCTCAAGTAGAAAATAAGATGAACTTTCTGTGAGATGTGCCAATCTAGCGGTAGATAAATTATCAATGCAATCGCGCTAGTAATCACACTACGTGACAAATGTGAAGATTCATCCCACCTCCGGAGCGTAAAACCAAACACACCGGTTATTATTAACACGTTCAGATAGAGCAGCCAGATGGACCCACGTTTAGCGTTAATCAGGAACGTGAGAAAAGTCGTAGCACACGCAAAAATGACAGCCTTGTCTGTCTGGGTAATTGCCATTATGACTGAAACACGATTTTGTGCAGATTGCAACGATGGGTGAAGAAACTCATTCGACCAAGATTAGCGACCAACGGTTAATCGGCTAGCATGCCGCTCAAGAAGTTCTAACTTGGTGGATGCTGTTCTGGGTATTTGGAGCTAGAGCCATACAAATAATGTCGCCCAAGAAAACGCACCGTTCAAAACGTCAATCGACAATTTTGAAAGCCTCTGAAGATTGCTACATTATACCGAAAAGCCATCGTTGTCGCAAGCCCAAAATCATCAGTTTGGGTTCGCCATTAGCCGCCTCGTTCCTACGCGATAACGCATGCGAATGGTGCGGTTCTAATTCTCCTGAGATTTGTCCGGACGGTATCTGTTCGGCAATAAATTGATTATAGCAAAGATTCAAGATCTTACGCAAGTGAAACTTAGCGGGCTTAAGTAATAGAAACACGTTGAAATCCACTCCTGCAAACAGTATAATATGAGATGATAAAGAGAAAGTCCGTCTAGCTACCCTTGCGCATCAGGGTATATCAAGCAAGAATGTCTTGAACTTCATTCCTTAGTCATACATACACTTCAGGTTAAAATTGGGATGGTTAAGTATCTCGCTGTCGCGTCAGATAAACTAGATATCGAACCTTACGAGATTTCTCGAACCTTACGAGGGCAACTACACTACTTTACTCAGGGTGAGATTCGAGACAGCGAAAAGCCCAACGACTATTTTTTCCCAATCGAGCGTACCACTGAGTTGCTTGATGCAGGAGTATTCTATCTCGTCTCACCACTCGACGATCGAAATCGGGCAGAGATTGAGATCACAGCGGAGCAAGAGGATTTGTTGGCATGGCTCGTATCGAATGAGATTGAGCGGGTACATGTTTCAGAAACGTAGATGAAAGGAGACCACGTTCCTGTGTTAAGGGGAATTATATGGCGCGTTACTTAGTCACGGGCGGCTGTGGATTCATCGGGTCCCATCTGGTTGAGGCATTGGTAAAATGCAATGAACAGGTGCGTGTATTCGATAACTGTGCGACAGGCACAACCGATAATATAGCGGTGGTGAAGGATCGGATTGAGTTTATCAAGGGGGATTTGCGGGATCTTGAGGTGGTGCAAGGGGCTGTTGCCGGCGTCGATTACATTCTGCATCAGGGGGCTTTGCCTTCCGTTGCGAGATCTGTCGCTGACCCAATCAATAGCAACGATGTGAACATCGGAGGAACATTGAACATCCTTGTTGCTGGAAGGGATGCTGGTGTCAAGCGTGTCGTTTATGCGGCTTCCTCATCTTCATATGGAAATTTGTCTGCGCCACTTAGAACTGAAAGCCTCCCTTCCCAACCGGCTTCTCCGTATGCGCTCACCAAATACGTTGGTGAATGTTATTGCCGAATTTTTACCGAAATATACGGTCTTGAAACTGTTGCGTTACGATATTTCAATATCTTTGGTCCCCGCCAAAATCCGAACTCTCCCTATTCTGCAGTTATTCCTCGATTTATTTGTGCCGGACTAAACGGCCATTCGCCAACGATTGATGGAGATGGAGAACAATCGAGAGATTTTACTTACGTTGGAAATGCGGTTCATGCCAATCTCCTCGCCTGTCATGCTGAGGGTGTTGCTGGAACAGTCTTTAATATCGGGTGTGGTAAGCAAACATCAATCAACCGACTAGTCGCCCTCATCGGTGAGTTGATGGAGCTCGATACCAAACCTGCCTATGGACCGCCGCGAGTTGGCGATGTTAGGCATTCACGCGCGGACATCAGCAAGGCACAGCGTCTACTAGGTTATCAGCCGCGCATTAGTCTTAATGCCGGCTTGCGAGAGACTATTGATTGGTTTCGGCATCAACCCTCTCGATTTAAGCGTAACGACTGGATTAGTCACGCATAAACGGAAAGAAGGTAGGCAAATTCGATCCAGTTGTGGTTTGCTTTGACAGGCCTGTGAAGGTTTCACCTATCGGCAGATGGATTATCAATTTCTACGTGAACACTCTCCTCTTTTTTAAGGTATTTACCATAAAAAACTTGAAAAATACATCTGCTTATGTTATCATATGCGTGATTTGAGACGATCGGTATTCTCTCAAATACCCTACTTTTATGATGATGAAAACTCAGTTAATTGACAGTTTCGATAGAATTCATACGAACCTACGCATTTCCGTGACAGATAAGTGTAATATGCGCTGCATTTACTGCATGCCAGAAGATATGGAGTTCATGGAAAATGAAGGGATAATGAGCTTTGATGAAATCATCTATCTGACCCGTCTCTTCGTTGATTTAGGAGTTAATAAGATTCGGATCACGGGAGGTGAGCCGCTAGTTCGCCCGGGGGTTCCAAAACTCATTAACCAACTCTGGCAAATTGAGGGGATAAGGGACATTAGTTTGACAACCAATGGCATCGGTTTAGCCAAGCAAGCAAAAGCGCTCTATGATGCCGGGTTGCGCCGAATCAACGTGAGTCTCGATACACTAAACGAAGAGAAATTCGAGCAAATGACGCGTCGCAAGATGCTCTCAAAGACGCTTGAGGGACTGAAAGAAGCGCAGCGTTGCGGGTTCAATCCCATCAAAGTAAATGCAGTTGCAATGCGCGGATTTACCGATGATGAAATTACTGACCTGGCTGAGTTCGCTCGTGACAATGCCTATCAACTCCGGTTTATTGAATTTATGCCTTTAGATGCAGACGATATTTGGGGGCGGAATATGTTCATTCCGGGTAAAGCGCTAATCGGTAAAATCAATGAAACCTATCCGTTGGAACCAATTAACATGGATGGAGATGGGAAGCATGAGACGGCGAAGCGTTACCGTTTTATAGATGGCGGCGGCGAAGTCGGAGTTATCGCTTCGGTAAGCGAACCATTCTGTGATCAGTGTAATCGCATCCGTCTCACTGCCGATGGCAAATTTCGAGCTTGTCTTTTTTCGCTTACGGAAACCGATTTGCTGGCGCCGTTACGTGCAGGATTCCCTAAGGAGAACCTTGTGGATCTCATCGTTGATGCCGTGAAGCAGAAGGAAGCAGGGCATAAAATCAATTCAGCGGACTTTATAAAACCTTCGCGCAATATGTCCATGATAGGGGGATAATGGAGGGCGATGAGAGAATTTAATTATGTTTGCCGTTTGGTCCAACACACCTCACGCAATATAGAAAATAAGGAGTCAAACGAGCGTTAATGAGCAACCAACTAGTCATTAAGGATTTACATATCAGCGTGGAAGGGCAACCCATTATCAAGGGTCTAAATTTGGCGGTCAAACAGGGAGAGATTCATGCACTTATGGGGCCGAATGGATCCGGCAAAAGTACGCTTGCAAACACACTTATGGGGCACCCATTCTACGAAGTCGATTCCGGTGAAGTCACTTTTGATGGTGTGGATATCCTTGAATTGGAGCCGAATGAACGTGCAAGACTTGGTCTTTTTCTTGCCTTTCAATATCCGACAGCGGTTCCCGGTGTGAGTATGGCGAACTTCCTCCGCATGGCGGTGAGCGCAGTGCGCAGTGAAAATTCAAATGGTGGCGAAACAACAGAACTCATTCCAATGCGCGAGTTTCGGCGGGAATTGCGCGAAAAAATGAAACGACTCGGCATTGATGAGTCGTTTGGCCGCCGTTATCTCAACGACGGTTTTTCAGGTGGAGAGAAGAAACGAGCCGAAGTTCTGCAACTGGCGATGCTCGAACCCAAGATTGCAATTCTTGATGAGACGGATTCTGGATTAGATATTGACGCTGTACGCATCGTCGGTGAAAGCCTAAGCCAGTTGATTGGATCAGCGTTAGGCGTCTTAATTATTACCCACTATCCGCGTCTCCTCAACTATATCCGTCCGGAATTCGTACACATTCTGCTTGACGGCAGAATTGTTGAATCAGGTGGTTGGGAACTCTCCCAATTTTTGGAGGATGAAGGATACGATCCGATACGTGAGAAATACGGAATCAGCCCGGAAGTATTAGGTAACGAAGAATCAGGAGAAACCTTATCCGTCTCAGGATAGTAAGGGTGAGATAAACATAGAGATTTGCTTCTGCTGATGCAATCACTCCTAAGGAAAGGAATAAAATATGGCAGTACCCAAAGAGAAAATGCAAGAAGGTCTTGGCATGGCCAGCGAGTATAAATACGGGTTTCATGATGATATTAAGCCTGTCTTCAAATCTCGCAAGGGCATAGATGCTGAAATCGTTAATCAGATGAGTGAAATCAAAGCCGAACCCGATTGGATGCGACAATATCGGCTGAAAGCTTATGAAATCTTCAAACAAAAGCCGATGATAAACTGGGGTGGCGATCTCTCTCAACTCGACTTTAATGACATTTACTATTACGTCAAAGCTTCTGAACGGAGTGAGCGCAGTTGGGATGACGTTCCCGAAGACATCAAGAATACCTTTGATAAACTCGGCATTCCCGAAGCCGAACGGAAGTTCCTCGCCGGCGTCGGCGCGCAATATGACTCAGAAGTTGTCTACCACAATATTGAGGAGGAATTGGCTAAGATTGGTGTTATCTTTGTCGATACTGACACGGCTGTCCGCGAGTATCCCGATCTTGTTAAGAAGTATCTTGGGACAGTTATTCCGTCAGCGGATAACCAATTTGCCGCGCTCAACAGTGCTGTTTGGAGCGGGGGCAGCTTTATCTACGTCCCCCCCGGTGTGAAGGTCGATTATCCACTGCAGGCGTACTTCCGTATCAACACCGAAAACATGGGGCAGTTTGAGCGAACGCTGATTATTGTGGATGAAGGCGCTGAAGTTCACTATGTGGAAGGTTGTACGGCTCCCACATTCTCCAGTTCGTCACTGCACAGCGCCGTTGTCGAGATTATCTGCAAGAAAGGGTCACGTGTCCGCTACACCACAATCCAGAACTGGGCAAACAACGTGTATAACCTTGTCACGAAGCGAGCTGTTGCCTATGAAGACGCCCACATGGAATGGATTGATGGAAACTTAGGTTCGAAGTTAACAATGAAGTATCCTAGCGTATATATGATGGGAAAAGGAGCTCACGGCGAGATTCTTTCAATCGCTTTTGCGAGTAAGGGTCAGCATCAGGATGCGGGGGGCAAGGTTATCCATTGTGCTCCGAACACGAGCTCACGCATCACTTCTAAATCAATTAGCAAAGACGGTGGACGTTCTAGCTATCGTGGCGAGCTCAAAGTCCTTAAGGGGGCGAGCCAGTGTAAATCCAACGTTGTCTGTGATGCCCTCATCCTTGATGAGGAATCTCGATCTGACACCTATCCGGTCATCGAAATTGGTGAAAACGATGTGAATATTGGACACGAAGCGCGTGTCAGCAAGATTGGCGAGGAGCAGCTATTCTATCTGAAGAGTCGCGGACTCTCCGAAGAGGAGGCTTCGACGATGATTGTAAATGGGTTTATTGAACCACTCGTTAAGGAACTTCCGATGGAATACGCAGTGGAGATGAACCGGTTAATCCAACTTCAAATGGAAGGGTCAGTTGGATAGAAATTGACAACCTTCCAAAGGTTCAATATTCCTTCTGAATGAAATTTCCAATGGAGACAGAGTTGGGGTCGGAGCTGATCCAAAATTCCCTTCGTGTTTATGAAGTGCACAAGGGCAATTTCTCACGGGAATTTGTCGAAAAAATATCCAGCGAGCAGGATGAGCCGCAATGGATGCGCTCACGCCGATTGGATGCTTATAAACTCTACGAGAGCCTTCCAATGCCTCATACCACTTCCGATGATGTGTGGCGTCGGAATGTCAGTCTGAGCGCCCAAGATTATTGGCGTCGTACAGCGAGAAGTATGCGAGGGTTGAAGCTAGAGGAGTTTCACCCCATCGCACTCAGCCCCAATGGTAACTCAATGCCCACGGATACTACAGAACGACCTTATGTGTCCAATACTCTGGAGGCGCAGATTCAATCTAACAGGATATCAACAGCTGGAGTAATTGGTTTACAAGATAGTCTCGTTGTAGAATATGCTCTATCCAAAGACCTTGTACGCAAAGGCGTATACTTTGCAGATATCAATACGGCGCTGCGGGAACGTCCAGATTTCGTCCGTTCATATTTCATGACCAAAGCCGTGACAATTGAATGGAATGGCTTTGACGCACTGCACGGAGCCTTCTGGCAAGGCGGATACCTGCTCCATGTTCCCAAGGGCGTTGTCGTCGAGATTCCGCTGCGTGTTTTTATCGCATTGTCTGAGTCACATCGGGCGGATTTGGCGCATTCGATAATTGTCGCTGACGATTCAAGTCAGATAACAATCGTCGAAGAACAGCTATCGGCAGATGATACCACACCAGGGCTACATTGCGGTGCTGTTGAAATTTTTGTCGGACGCAACGCCCAAGTGAATTACGCACAGGTGCAAAGGTGGAATCACCAGGTCTGGAACTTTTCAAGCCAGCGAGCTATTGTCGGTAGAGATGCCGAATTTCGCTGGATTACAGGGGCGTTAGGGAGCCGCGTGAGCAAGCTGAATCAAGTATCCGTTCTAGAGGGTGCCGGTTGTCGTGTTGAAATGCTCGGGCTCACGTTCACCCATGCTCGCCAACACGTTGATATTCACACATATCAAGAACATAAAGCACCTCATACAACTAGCGACTTGCTCTATAAAACTGTGCTCAAGAATCAGTCACAAACAGTGTGGAGTGGCATGATTTACGTTCACCCCGAAGGACAGCATACGAATGCGTATCAAAAGAATGATAATTTGGTTTTGAATAAACGCGCTCACGCGGATACTATTCCTGGCTTAGAAATTGAGGCAAACGAGGTCCGTTGCACCCACGGTGCAACTGCTGGCTCCATTGATAGAGAACAGGTGTTCTACCTCATGAGCCGAGGGTTGTCTTATGATCAGGCTGAAAAGGTGATTGTCGCGGGTTTTTTTGAGCCGGCAATGGGAAGAATTCCGTTGGAATCTGTCCGGGATCAATTGCAGCAATCAGTTACACACAAACTCGCAGTTTAGAAATTAGGCGTTGGGGACTGGGCATTTAAGCCAATGCCTAATACAAACGCCTAATAAACCTACTTAAAGAAAGGAAACAAGAAAATGAATCAACCCAAGATTACCGCCTATATGAAACCCGTCTGTGGTTGGAGCAATGGTGTTCGTGCGATTTTTCAGAAATATGGTTTGGAGTACGAAGACAGGGACATTATCAACAACACGGACAACTATCGCGAAATGGTGGAAAAGAGCGGGCAGCCCCTTCAGCCGACGATTGAGATTGATAGCGTCATCCTAGCCGATGTGAACGGTGATGAAGTTGAAGCATATCTGCTCGAAGAAGGACATGTGGTGCCGAGCGATGTTGACGTTGGTGTGGCAACGGATGCAGCTTGCGCCGAGCACGGTGAGGTCACGGTAAACATCGATCAGCCACAAAGCAGATTGTCAAAGTGGGCAAGTAGCTTTTTGTCAAAGTCTTGATGATATATTTAGTATGTTTCATTACGATTCAAGAATAGTTGTAAATTTCATCAACCTTAGCGACTCATGCTAAAACGAAAGTGCAAATACATGAAAGACGTGCTAGACTACCCACGTGGACTTTCCAATCGAGTTAAGTTCATAGTGAATTTTCACAATCCCGGTCACAGTAGCACGTCCAGCTTGATGGATTAAAGCGCCCCAATTGTCAGAACAGCTACTTCCCCTATAGTGGCATTGTGCTACAGGGGAAGCAGCTGAGCCCACTGGTCTATCTTACTGTCTTACGTGCAAATTGCGCCTGAAATTGGCATCGCTAGCCAAACCGTGATGTAGAATTGTCAAGTGATTGGAAGTAGCGCCTTGCAAATCCAAATCTGTCTGTGCCATGCGCAAGCAGGGGGGAATGGGTGCTAGAAACTGGCGGTGGCAGGATTCGCGAAGTTCATACCAATAGAGCTAAGAGACCGTGGACAACCGATTGTAAATCTGTGGATTCCTCACCGGGGCATCTACAATTAAGTTTATCTTTGGCTATTGGACATCCACAAGTGGTTGTCGCAGTTGGAGGTGTGCATGAATGATGCGTTTCGTCCTCTGGATGTGGAAGCTATCCGTGACGACTTCCCCATTTTAAAACAGAAAATCGATCCGCCGCTAGTCTATCTGGATAGTGCGGCATCTTCCCAGAAGCCGAATCGCGTTATCGAGGCATTGAGTGAATACTATCGCTCCTATAACGCAAATATCCATCGTGGCATCTATCGAATCTCTGAGAAAGCGACCGCGATGTACGAAGAGAGCCGAAAGAAGATTGCGCGTTTTATCAATGCCCGACGCCCCCGCCAGATTATCTTTACGCGAAATACAACGGAATCGATTAATATTGTCGCCTATAGCTGGGGTAATGCCAACCTGAGTGCGGGGGATGAAATTCTTGTCTCTGTAATGGAACATCATAGTAACCTTGTTCCATGGCAACTGCTTGCTCAGCGGACAGGAGCAAAGCTAAAGTTCATTGAGGTCACCGATGAAGGGTTTTTGCATTTGGAGGACTTGAATCGGTTGTTGACGGAACGCACCAAACTCGTTGCAATAACTCACGTTTCTAATGTACTCGGCACGGTCAATCCTGTTCAATCAATCACTACCGCGGCACATGCAGTTGGTGCAAAAGTCCTCATTGATGCGGCTCAAAGCGTTCCCCATTTGCCGGTTGATGTGCAAGCTATCAATTGTGATTTCCTGGCTTTCTCAGGGCATAAAATGTGTGGTCCCACGGGTATTGGTGTACTCTATGGTAAGTTGGATCTGCTAGAAGAGATGCCACCGTTTTTGGGTGGTGGTTCGATGATTCGCACCGTCCAACGTGAACGTTCAACCTATGCTGATTTGCCTCAGAAGTTTGAAGCGGGAACGCCGAGCATTGCTCAAGCGATTGGACTTGGCGCGGCTGTAGACTATCTCAACGACATTGGACTTGATGCAATCCACCCGCACGAGCAAGATCTTCTTGAGTACGCACACCAGAAATTAAGTGAAATTGAGGGTATTACTATCTATGGCCCTAAACCGCGTAATAGAGTAGGTGCGATTACGTTTAATTTAGATCGCATCCATGCGCACGACGTAGCCGGCATATTAGATCAGGACGGAGTTGCAATTCGAGCAGGGCATCACTGTACTCAACCGCTAATGCAAAGATTCGGAGTCATCGCTACTGCTCGCGCGAGTTTCTATCTCTACAATAAACTCGAAGAAGTTGATAGCCTCTATGACGGACTTCTAAATGTCCAAAAGATTCTGATACGGAGGCGACGATGAATATCTACGAAGAAGATATTCTTGATCATTACGAAAACCCCAGTAATTATGGAACTCTTGAGAATCCCAACATCTCTTACGAAGATGACAATCCGTTATGTGGGGATAGGATTCAGATGGATTTGACTGTCAAGGACGGTGTTATCGTGGATGTTCGATGGCGTGGTCATGGATGTACGATTAGCCAAGCGGCGGCTTCGATGCTAACCGAGCGGATTAAAGGGCAGTGTTTGGAAGACGTAAAAGGGTTGGGCAGGGAGGACCAGTTGGAAATGCTTGGTATTCCTTTAGGACCCGTACGTTTGAAATGTGGACTGTTAGCGTTGAAGGTGCTAAAAGCTGGCGCTTATGGACTTAAAGGGTGGCCGGAAGACGAGGATGAGGCGTAGGGAGGACATGGATTAATGAGCCAGTTTTTCAAGGTTGCGGAGGTCTGCAAGTTGCCTCCAGGAGGCAAGAAGATAGTTGAAGTGGACGGCTTTCCGGTCGCGGTTTTCAATGTGGATGGCGAGTTTTATGCCATCGAAGACGTTTGTACTCACGATGGGGCTCCTCTCGCCGAGGGCGAGGTGGAAGGCGATGAGATTGAATGTCCCAGACATGGAGCACGTTTTAACATTCGGACAGGAGAAGCCCTCTGTATGCCGGCTGTTGAACCGATAGAGTGTTATAAAATCAAAGTCGAAGGAGACAATATTCTTGTGTGCGTCGATTAAGAAATAGAACACGCGGTTTCTTGAGAAGCTGGACTAAAGCAGCAAGCAGAGATCGATTTTCTCAGAGACGCTCGGTCTCTTTTGCATGAAAAGGAGATTTTGATGGTCACAGAAGAAACTGTTTTTGAGACCTTAAAAGAAATCATCGATCCAGAGGTTGGTATTAACATTGTGGATATGGGGTTAATTTACGGCGTTGACATCCAGGACGATACTGCTAACATCACGATGACCTTAACAAGCCCTGGTTGTCCGGCGGGTGGGCAAATTATCAATGGGATGCAGCATCTTGTTGAGCAGCTTGATGGGATTGACGATGCCAACATCAACGTCGTTTGGACACCTCGCTGGACACCTGAGATGATGAGCGAAGAAGGAAAGGATGAGCTGGGGATTTTTTAGGGGGCTTTTCTTGGAATGTAGACGTGATTAGGTAAACGCCTGAAATAGAACATAAAAATGCTAGCAACTTTATCTCTCGAACAAAAGCAACCCAAAACACTTAGAAAACTCAGTGATACAACTTTCCTGATAGTTTGGAAAGATGGACACGAAAGTAAATATCCCATTCTCTATCTCAGGCGTTTATGCCCCTGTGCAGGTTGCGCAATAGAACGACATGGTGGGCAGGATGTTCACTCCCTATTTGGTCCAAGCGGATTCGGTGATGCATCTCGACTTGTCGTTCCGCAAGATATTCGTGCAGTCAACATTCAGCTTGTTGGTCGGTACGCTATCCAATTTACGTGGAGCGATGGTCATTCGACTGGCATTTATTCTTTTGAAACACTGCGGGAAATCTGTCCTTGTGCAAAGTGTGCTGCATTATGGAATACCGAATGAAATCTCGCGATAATTGATCAAATTTCAAGCTGGCTGTAGGACAGGAATGAAAGGTGGAGATATTCTCGTTGAGTGTCTGAAAGCGCAGGGGGTACGCTGCATTTTCGGCATGCCAGGCACCCAAAACATACAGATATATGATTCCTTTCTGCGATGTGGTGCAGGCGTCATTGAACACTATCTTGTACGCCACGAATATTCTGCAACCCAGATGGCAGACGGTTTTGCCCGTTCCACTGGCGAGGTTGGCGTTGCCCTGACAGTACCCGGACCTGGCGCGAGTAACGCCTCAACCGGCATATTAGAAGCATTTACCGATTGTGTCCCTGTGCTACTGATTACCGGTCAAAGCGACTCGAAATTTTACGCGAAACATCCAAACAAGATGTTTCACGGCTTGGATCAGATGCACTTCTTCAAGCCTATCACAAAGTATTGTGCAATCCCGAAGACGGTCGAAGAAGTCCCCACCGTCGTTGAAAATGCTTTTCGGGCGATGCGATCCGGGCGTCCTGGTCCTGCGGTGCTGGAATTCCCTATGGACGTCATCACCGGAGAGGGGAAAGTTACTATCCCGCCACGAGTAAATCGATCCACGGTCACCCCACCAGATGCCGCCGACATCAAATTCGCGGCGAAAACACTCAAGCGGGCAAAAATGCCCATCCTGTTTGTTGGATCTTCCGTTATTCATGCCGACGCAAGTGGGGAATTACGGCAGCTGGCCGAGAAACTTAACGCTCCTGTTATCGTGACGCGATGTGCTAAAGGTGCGCTTCGTGAGGATCACCCGCTGGCGCTGAGGGATAGTAACGGTTTTCTCGCACGTGAAGGCATGAAAATCGCAGATTGTACGCTTGCAATTGGGCCGCGTTTTACCTCGATTGATACGAGAGACTGGAGTTTTGAACCTCCACGTCCGTTGATTCAGATTGATGCAGATGAAATCGAAATTGGGCGAGAGTATCCTTGCGACGTTAACGTCGTCGGTGATATCAAGCTAACGTTACAAGCGTTAATCAAGGAAGTTGAGGTCAGCGAAGATAACTGGAATCAGCCATTGAATCGGCTTCGAGAAAAATTTGCGACTCAATCGCCTATGCCCCTGCTGCCGGAAATCCGTAGCGTGCTCCCAAGCGACGGAATACTTTCGGTCGATGTCCATTCGATTGGCTACGCTACGTTTGCTGAATATCCCATCTATCAACCCCATACCTTCCTCTATCCGTGCATCGGCGTTGCTTTGGGCTACGCTTTTCCTGCAGCGATTGGAGCGAAAATTGCGAATCCGGATAAACCGGTCGTGTGCTTTAGTGGAGATGGCGGTTTTATGATGGGTGCTTTTGAGTTGGCAACAGCAATGATGTATGGCATCAATGTTGTAGTGATTGTTGTGAACGATAATGCTTTGACTGCAATTAAGGGATCTCAGCAGCAGAGTTGCAACGGACGTACAATTGATACAGAGTTGTTAAATCCTGATTTTGTCGAGTTTGCTAAATCGTTTGGCGCGTATGCCGTCAGGGTGAATAATCCGGCTGAATTCAAGAGGGTCCTGCAAGGTGCGCTTGCAATGAATAAACCTGCCTTAATCGAAGTTCCTATGGGAGATAAGCAAGAAGAGCTCATCAGCACAATCGGATGGCTACAGTCGCAACCGTTGCTGCGGAAATAGACGAATCAGAATTGGTGGCACTTCACGAGATTGAAATCAATGTCAAAAATTCGCGCCTTGCTCTTTGATTTTGGAGGCACGCTAGACGGAAATGGTATCCATTGGCGTGAGCGAACCTATCGATTCATCCAGTGTGAGCATCCCGAAATCAATCGTAAGGCGTTCGATCTCGCTGATCGCGGCTCCGTTGAACAATTCATTGTGGGTGGGAAAGCGCCAAAGCTCAATCTCCGTGAATCTGCAGATGCGATTGCCACAGGAATTTATGAACGACTCGGTTTGGACCTGGCGGAGAAAAATTTATATATCGACTACTTCTGTGAAGGCGTGGCGGAATGCCTCGATCGAAACCGACGATGGTTGACAACGCTTCAAAGCAGGTACCAGCTTGGCGTTATCAGCAATAACTTCGGAAATACGCAGGGTTGGTGCGATCAATGTGGTCTGTCCCCACTACTTGATGTCGTGATTGATTCAACTGTTGTTGGCGTTTGGAAACCAGATCCGGAAATTTTCCGCGCCGCATTTTCGGCGTTGGATGTTTCGCCCGACGAAACGATTTATGTTGGAGATACGTATTCGCACGATGTCAGTGGTGCTAAGGGAGTGGGGATGTGGACGGCGTGGTTGATTGGGGAGGAAGAGAAGGTTTGTCCTGACCCATCAATTGTCGATATGCAACTGGTAAGAGTTCAGGACCTCGAACGGGTTCTCTCGCAATGACGAAATCAGATGCACTGTCCACCTCAACTATAGGAACAATCTCAACCATTCCCAGCACAGAAAAGATCTTGTTCTATCCCCCCGGTATTGGGAACCACAACCCTCCTGTCTGATTTACCAAGTATTTTTGCCATGTATCATTAACGCCGATTACGTCCACCTTGATCTGCGCCTCTCGGCAACGTTTCAAAACATCCGAGATTGTATAAGACCCCTTACACGGCTCATCGGTAATTAGAATGAATCGTCGTTCAGCTTTCGTACGGAATTTTACTCGTGTAATCGATTTGACAATGGCATTGTAAGCTCGCTCATCGCCGCCACACTTGACATTTTCGAGTAAGCGTTCGTATTTCTCATAATCCCGCGTCTGCGGAAATATCAGGGAATTATATTTGAACTTGACAATTCCCATGGTGAAGTCAATGTGTTTTTCTCGAAAAATCTTCACCATGCTGATTAGATGATTTCCTACTGCTCGGATTTTCTCTTCCATGCTGCCACTCGTATCCAACAAAAAGACGATATCCGATGTTGATGAACTCGTTCCGTTAGCAATATGTCCAGCAATCGTCTGCAGCGCACTTCCAATCTGAGCATCGTGGTTGATGTGTTTAATGATTTGGGGCTCACCGCCAGTTTCCGAATGAGCAACTTTGTTTTGGGTCAAGCTCGATTTAATCTCCAAGTTGTGGGACGCTGCCGGTTGTGACGAAACCTTAACAGGCTTGCCAATCAGTTCCCGTAGATAGGATTCGTCTTGGGGCTGATTGGTGAGTAAAGTATCCGATTTTGGCACTCGCGCCTGCGTATTGATTGGTTTTGACCCCATCAGAAATGGTTGTTCTCCTCGATTTATCTGTTTCCTTCTAACCCGAGACTGCATTTTAGAAACAGAAGGAACGTGCATTGCTAAACTTGAGGATTGAGTGTGGGAAGTGGAGATGCGATTTTTGAGACGCGGCAAATAAGAAGGTTGAAGGATTTCAACCTCAATTGGTTCAGCAACGATTGGATCCGCAATCGGTAGAGCCGATTGATACCATCTCGGCAAAGTTATATCCATCACGACAGCCACAATGAGGTGTAAAAACAGAGACATTACGAATGAGTTTTGTGTCCGCTGTTTGGATAGAGTTTGTTTATACATACTTAGATTCCCTGGAGGAAAACTGATACATGAAAGATAGCGTCAAAAAGAGATGGATAGCTAGAGGAGTAAGTATTGGCGGTTTACCAACTACCTAATGCCCAATTTACCGTCGTATAGCCTTCAAGGTTTCGGTTTCGAGGGCGACAACGCAAATTGTTAGTGAATTGTTTATCTATTGCCCAGTTCCTACTTCGTTCAATTGGAATTTATCATCAAAAATCTCATATGTCAAAGGAATTATTCACACAACGCCATCAGCCGGAAAAGACACTACTCCCACTTATAAATGTCGTTGAGATCAAGCCAGTTAAGGAACGAAGGGCTGATATTTTGCTTGCAGGCTAAGATACAAGTGTGATACAATAACAAAATCCTAAGGTCGGTTGAGGGGGTTGAGTTTTTGTAAGAGGATTGGCTTATGAAAACACCGGTGCTCGTGTTGAACGCAAGCTACGAGGCAATTAATATTTGTAATTTAAAGCGCGCGATTAAGATGGTTATCAAAGGAGTAGCATGCATGGAAGAAGTCTCAGATCGGGAAATCCGTTCACCAAACATCTCAATGAAAATTCCATTGGTAATCCGTCTAGTGAATTATGTTCACATCCCCCGCTGTGCTGTAAAATTCTCACGTAGAAACGTCTTTGTCCGAGATGCATATGTATGTCAATACTGCCATGAGAAATTTCCTCAATCAATGCTAACACTTGACCATGTTATCCCTAGATCTCGCGGTGGTGCAACGGTATGGGAAAACGTTGCGACAGCATGCAAAAAATGTAATATCAAAAAAGGAAATTACACACCTCGCGAAGCTCACATGTTTCCCAAGCGTTCCCCTAACGTTCCCTCGATTATCTCTTATTTGCACCTCAGCCGCCATTTGCGTTATGACGAATCCTGGACGAAGTATTTGTATATTTGAATCTGTGCGGTTTTCAATCAACATAACGTACCTTTTCATTTTGAGTTTCCCGCTTGTAAGTTTCGCTTGTGCGATTCAAGCGCCCGAAGATTATTATTTTCAATTCTCCTTGATGGAAGAATGGGGAAAGTATAATCGACGGGAAACCGGTCGAGCGCCTAGTACATCAATTACCCATCCAGAAAATGCGGAACCGTTAATTGTTGCATTTGAAGTTGGTGAGCCTGCTTCGGGGTGGCTTGGCTTTGTACCCTACAAGATGACGGATGTCGAACTTGTTGGTGAGGGAGAGCCTTCAATTGAAGTGCTCAAGCCCAAGGTGCCTATTTCACTTCAGCAAGAAGCATTGCGTCAGATGTTTCAAGAACAGGAAATTCAAGCAGTTCACTGGCGTTTGAATGATGGTCGCCTTAAGGGCAAACATAATATTGTTCAAATACACTTCATTCCCAGTGCTTTATCACATCAAGCAATAAAAAAAGAATTCCTGATGATTTGTGCCATCGTGCATGGCGCTCAGACGCAAGGGAATACAGTTGATGTTATAAAGGGAATTGTTGAAAGAGAAGATGGCACACCGCGAATGATTGTGGAAACTCAAATTACAGATTATGTTGCTTATCTACGTGAGCAAATTGACAAGGCGGAGTGGGAGACTCAGGTTAAACTCAGAAGATTCTGATATGGAGAATAAAGTTCATCCAGAGCGATTAACACGAAGATGGGAATTTCAGCGCGGGTATAAGAGAGGGAAGAAGTATTGGAATCGCTGTTTTGTTGTGTATGTATCTCATAACTCTTTCAACATGGTACGTCTTGGAATCACCACCAGTAAAAAGTTAGGGAATAGCGTCAAACGGAATCGAGTAAAAAGGTTAATCCGGGAATCATTTAGATTATCAAGGCACCGAATTTGTCCGAATTACGATATAATCGTTGTTGGACGAACCACAGCGCTTGATATGAAGTGCCAGCAAGCCAAAACTTTTCTCTTGCAACTTCTACAGCAAGCCAAAATTCTCAATACGTGATTATATCAGATCCATGAAGATTTGTCTGATTTATCTGTTACGCTTCTATCGCAATTTTATATCCCCGCTCTTTCCGCCAACTTGCCGTTTTTACCCGACGTGCTCCCAGTACACTATAGAAGCCATTATGAAGTATGATCTTTTGAAAGCTTGCTGGCTAACTCTCAAACGTTTGTCAAAATGCCAACCCTATCACCCCGGTGGCTATGATCCTCTCAGATAAGATTCTAAATGATTCATGCGGCTGAATGGGGTCCAGCATAAACATGTCGGGAATCTGTAGTAAGTTAACCGGAGTACGTAAGTCCTAACCTCTAGCTTCAATCTGTTGCTCTACCGACTTGTGTCGCTAGCACCTAGCATCTATAGAATGCACATGAATACTCACGGCGTGCATATGTGAATATAACTTTCTAGAGTCACAATCATTCATCCATGAGGAGATTTTTTAATGGAGAAGCGCTATATCCTAGCGATTGCGCTCATGATTATTGTAATGGTTGGCTGGAGCATCTTCTTTGGTCCACGACCGCCGGAGCAAACCCCCGAAGGAGAAAAGAAGGAGACGCCGACATCCTCGGCTGAATATACGAATGAGACGTCTACACCAACACAAAGGGATGAGTCATCGCTTTATTTCAGTAGGGCTCAAGAAGGCCCAAAAACTCATGTGCAAACCGACAACTATGAAATTACCTTTGTCGACGAGCGTGCAATTGTCCAAGAATGGAGACTCAGAAAGTATCCGGATCGATCCGGCAGCAACGAATCAATCAACTTGATCCCAGAAAGTGCCAATAGTTGCCTTCGTGTTGATTTTCCAAAAGAATTTTTGAATGATGCAATGTTGACTGTCTGGAAGGCGGATAAAAAACAGGTGATTCTCACCGATCGGTCTCAAGACACGGTGACCTTCAATGCTCAAATTGGAGAGAAACTCAAGGTGTCAAAAGAGTTCACGTTCTATCAAGATCGCTATTATGTGGACGTAGCACTGTCTTTCGAAAACATGTCAGATCAACCGCTGAAGGATTATCAACTGTATTGGGGACCGGGGATTAATGCAGATCTTCTACTGCACGAGCGTAAGCACAGTGGCAAAGGGAGACGACCTTCTAGTAATGAGGGGGCTGTGGCTTATGTAGGGCACGGCAAGCCAAGCCGGGATCTCAGCGAGTCAGATTCCGTCTTATGGGCGGGTCTGAATAGCAAGTATTTTGCCGCGCTTATGATTCCCGATCCATCGCTCAAGGCCCAATATCTACGTAAAGAACTCCGCGATAATGGAGAAAGTCCATCGGCTGCCATTGCTGCCTCGACAGACGCAGCAAGCCTTATCATTTCCGGCCTTTCCCCCGGTGAACGCCGTACCGATGATTTTCGCATTTATGTTGGACCCAAGGAAGATGCCATCTTGAAAACGATTAAACATCGTAATGTGCCGGATGAACCGCTTAGAATGAGCAAGATTATCGATTTTGGCTTTTTATGGCCAGTCGCCTGGGCGATGCTCTGGTTGCTCCACGGATTCCATCGTATCATGGGGAATTTTGGAATCGCGATAATTCTTTTGACCTTATTAACGAAACTAGCCTCCTACCCGCTGATTCGAAAGAGCTACAAGTCGATGAAAGAGATGCAGGATCTGCAGCCCTTACTCGCAGAATTAAAGGAGAAGTATAGAGATGATCCGCAAAAGCTGAATCGTGCCACAATGCGATTATACAAAGAACACGGTGTCAACCCACTAGGAGGCTGCATTCCTTGGATACCACAGTTGCCGATTCTCTGGGCACTATTCTCAGTTTTTGGAAATGCCGTTGAGCTTCGAGGCGCCCCTTTCTGCTTATGGATGGATGATTTGTCCGCGCCTGATACATTATTCCCGTTACCCTTTACGATTCCGCTGATTTTGACCCAAATTGATGCAGTTCGGTTTCTACCCATCATCTACGGTGTGACAACCTTGTTGCAGCAAAAAATGAATGCGGGGATGACGCCTATCGCTGATAATACTCAGGCAAAGATTATGCAGTTTGTTCCATTTATCTTTGTATTTGTTCTCTATAATTGGTCATCGGGATTAATTCTATATTGGACATGTAGTAACATTTTTGAAATTGGACGGCACTATTTCACTCGGATCCGGAACTCAGATGAAACCGAACCCGCTAAAACCTTATCATCAGGAAAGGAATCTCAGCTAACAAAAAGGAGATCTCAACTTCAAAAACGAAGATCTTGATACAATCTATCACAATAATTAGATCTCTAATTGGAGTTACGGGAAGACAACGGACCGTGCAACAATATATTGAAACGGAAGGCAAAACTACAGAAGAAGCTTTAGCGCATGCACTTGAAGCGCTCGACGTTAGCCGCGAACAAGTCAGTGTAAAAGTTATTCATGAAGCTACGAAGGGAATTCTAGGATTAGGCGCGAAATTAGCCAAAATCCGTACCACCGTAAAAGGAGATGTTTTCTCAACACCGGAAATCGTGCTCCATGATATTTTGTCCCGTATCGGAGTCGAAGCAGAGATTGAAACCCGTAATATTGATGGTAGCATTCATCTCATTGTGAGTGCTGATTCCCCTGGCTTGCTTATTGGTAGACATGGACAGACGCTCAACGCAGTCGAATACTTAATCAACTGTATCTTGAATAAGTCGTCTCTCGTTAAGAAGAGAGTTTTCGTAGATGCGGAAGGGTACCGAGAACGTCGTGAAACTATGATCGTTGATTTGGCTTATCGGACTGCTGCAAAAGTGAGGCAGACAAACCTAGAGATTGTCCTCAATCCGATGACACCTCGGGATCGCCAGATTGTTCACGCCACCTTACAGTCGAACAATTGCGTACGGACCTATAGCCGTGGAGAGGGCGTGCTACGCTGCGTCGTCGTTACCCCACGCGACAACTACGACAAATAACAAGGGGTATGATTCTATCTGATACAATCGCAGCAATCGCAACACCACGAGGCGAAGGAGGGCTCGGGATTGTCAGGGTTAGTGGCTCCCTCGCTGTCCCCATCGCTTGTAAGATTTTCCGGTCACCACGGCGTATCTCCCCGGCTGAATTTCCAACCCACACGCTCAACTATGGACATGTTGTCCATCCTGATTCAAATGCTGTAATTGATGAAGTGATGCTAGGCATTATGTTAGCACCCAAATCTTATACGGCTGAGGATGTCGTTGAGTTTAACTGTCACGGAGGTGTCATACCTTTGCAACGTGTACTCGAATTGACACTGCAAGCAGGAGCGCGCCTTGCGGAACCAGGTGAGTTCACCAAACGCGCCTTTCTCAATGACAGGTTGGATCTTGCCCAAGCAGAGGCGGTTGTCGATTTAATTAGATCTCAAACAGATCTCAATTTCCGGGTTGCCATGGATCAGTTGAGTGGCAGGCTATCCCGAGAAATCAATGCGCTTAGCGACCGGCTTGCAAACCTGCTTGCAGAGGTCGAAGCGTCAATTGATTTTCCTGATGAGGATCTTGATTTCATTGATTCAACGACGATGACGAAAACCGCTGAAGCCATCCTCAAGGGGTTGAATCGCCTGATTACGACAGCGTCGGATGGGAAAATTCTGCGAGAAGGCATCCGTGTCGCAGTTCTCGGCAAGCCAAATGTTGGGAAATCGAGCTTACTTAACACTTTGTTGCAGGAGGAGCGGGCAATTGTCACAGAAATTCCCGGAACGACTCGGGATACCATTGAAGAGCCGCTGAACCTGCGTGGCATTGCACTCAACTTGATTGATACTGCAGGAATACGTCAAACTGCCGATGCTGTTGAACAGCAAGGCGTAGCACGCAGCAAATCCTATATAGATAGTGCCAGTTTACTTCTGGTGATGTTTGATGCTTCCCAAGCTTTAACGGAGGCGGATGGACAATTATTGGATGCGGTCAACTGTCGTAAAACAATTTTCGTATTAAACAAGGTGGATTTGCCCCTAGTTACTACCTCCGCAGATCTGAGGACTTTTGCTCCTCAGAAATTGATTGTTCAAACTTCCGTTTTACATGGAGAGGGCATTGAGGATTTGAAAACGGCGATTCTCAAGGAAATTCTCAAGGGCAGAGAAACCATAGGAGAAGGGCTGATTGTCACGAATCTTCGTCATTACGAGGCGTTGCGCCGGGCACGAATTGCGCTTGAACAAGCTCGTGAAGGCTTATCTCTAGTAATGCCCCCTGACCTAATTGCGGTTGATTTGCGTATTAGTCTTGACTATCTTGGTGAGATTATTGGCAAAATAACAACAGAAGACATTCTGGACCGCATTTTTTCGCAATTCTGCATCGGCAAATAAAATGGAGGTACTCCAAATGTTGGGACCACAGCAGTTGTGGTGTCCTCGCTGTAAGCGGTACGTGGAAACGGAACAGAAACAAAATAAAGTGGGGAGGCATGGCAAATTAGTAAAGATTATCACAACTTGTGGAAGATGTCGGACAACATTGAGCAGTAAGACAACTAGCACTCAAGTGCTTGAACAGATGCAAGCCAAAGCGGTTGTTGAGCAAATGCCAAGTGATTCAGAGAGGGAGGAATCTGAGAAAGAGGGGGGTTGAAGCCTGACCCATTACCCACACGCATTTGGACATCCGATGTCACTATTCGATGTCAGAGGAGGAGTTGGGGTTTATTCACTCCTTACCTCCGAACCCAAACACCTGTTTGACTCCAGTAAATTGTCGCGTTTGAACCTAAGGAGATTGTGACCTAACCCTGAGAGTTTTCAAAACCCCTCGGGTTCACTATGAGAACAATTGAACCCAAGGCGGTCCTAATTTCATGTACCAACTTCATATTCGGAACTATACTTACGCTTTTTTCAATGGGGTGAGTAATGATAGCTTAACCCCAGGAGTACCAACCCTAATTTTGAAGGAGAAAACAAGTGTTAAATTGTGTTTGGGGGCCGAGGCGTCGCGTAGCGTTGGCTATCCTGACGCTCACTACCGGGATCTATCTACTCGCCTTTGCAACAACAGAAATAAAGTGGGAAAAGTCAATTGAGAAGGGAATGATGGAAGCCCAGAAAACGGGCAAACCCATTATGATGGACTTTTACACAGATTGGTGAGGTTCCTGTAAGCGGCTGGATGCCACTACGTTTAGTGATTCAAAAGTTGTTGAACTGTCAAAGCAATTTGTTCCCTTGAAGTTGAATCCGGAGTCAAGTGATGAGCACGCTAAAGCGTACAGGACATACGGAGATGGAACGGGTGCTGTCCCAGTTATTGCATTTGTTGATACTGAAGGGGATCCCATCAGTGTCATTGTTGGTTACCGAGATGCCAAACAATTTGCTGGACTGATGCAGGGGGCCCTCAAGGAGGAAGAACGGTTTCGGAAGCTGAAAACTGAATTCAGAGAAAAACCGAATGATCCGAAGATTAACGCTGAAATCGCAATCATCTATGTCAATCGAGGGAATCTCGAAAAGGGCAAACCTCTTGCTGATAAAGCCTTTAAGCTAGATCCAGATAACAAAACGGGGCTGTTACCGGAGCTCCACTTCAACATGGGATTCCATTACGCCAAGAATCCTAGCGAAGAAGGCGGGAAGGACTTTTTTCGGGAGGCAGAGACGTACTTTAAGACGGTCATCGAAAAATACCCACAAAGCGCAGTTTATGACCAGGCCCAGTATTACTTGGGCATAACCTATGCCCTTCAAGAAAAGTATCAACGGGCGATCGAAATTCTTGAGAAATTGAGCGATTCTAAGAACGAAGACATCAAGACGAACGCTGCCGGTATGCTAGATCGCATCAAAACCTTAATGACTGAACCACACTAACATAACAAACCGAGTTCTTATCATACGCCCGTGTCTGCGTGTCTGTTGCGATACGGGCGTTTTTAGTTCCGTAGCGCCTCAATCTCAGCGACCGTTAGCATTCGATACTCTCCAAGCGCGAGGGCTCCAAGCTGGAGGCTTCCTATCTGCACCCGTTTCAGCTCAATAACCTTGTGTCCCACAGCCCGGAACATACGACGAATTTGCCGTTTTTTGCCTTCATGAATGACAAGTTTGAATTGTGTTAATTCGCCTTTACACCCAACTTGAACTACGTATGCGGGCGCAGTACAACCTCCTACAATCTCGATTCCATCGCACAATTGTTGAATGACTTGTTGGCTTGGCTCACCCTCCACCTGTGCGATATAGGTTTTCTCCACCTCATAGCTTGGGTGAGTCAGCCGATACGCGAACGCGCCATCGTTGGTCATGAGTAGAAGACCTGCCGTATTGAAATCCAAGCGACCCACTGGATAAATGTTTTGGGGAACGTCACGCACAAGTTCCATTACGGTTGGACGGCTCCGCTCATCACGGCGCGTTGTTAGGTACCCCACGGGTTTGTTTAGCATTAAATAAATCTTCTGTGACTTTCCTTCAACCCGATTTCCATCAAGCTTAATCATGTCCGTGTCGGGAACTATATGCCTACCGGGAACCCAAGTATGCTCATCGTTCACTGTTACCCGACCCGCTTGGATATACTTTTTCGCGTTGCGTCGTGATGCTATGCCACATTCGGCAAGGAATTTTTCAAGGCGCATGGATATACCCATGTGCTATTGAATGGGTTGGGAAATTAACGTCTAAAGTCCAATCCATTGTGAAACTGCTCAATCCGCCAGCCATTAGCAGCGGCAATTCGACGCAGTTTCCAATCAGGATTGACAGCGACCGGATGACCTACCAGTTTAAGCTTGTGTGCATCGGAGTAGTGGTTCCCATAGGCGTAGGATTGGCTCAGGTCGAAACCGTGCTCCTTCGCAAGCTGTTGGACTAAAATCGCCTTGTTTTCACCATAACAATTCGAACCAAGTCGACGACCAGTGATATACCCATTGACAACTTCTAACACATTTCCAATCATCAAATCTGTTTTCAAGTAATCGTGAAACATTCTGATTAAAATCTCTAGAGATCCTGATAAGATGATTGCCGTTCGCCCTTCCGTCCGATGAAATTCGATGCATTCAAAAACTTGCGGAGAAATCCTATTAATTAGACGTTCAGCAACACAAATTTGCGCCATTTCACAAATGTGTTGGTAGTTCAGCCCTCGCAAATAGACTTTGTTCGCTTTCGATTCGCGAAGATTTCTGGACCTGATAAAATTGACAACCCAACTTAACAGATTGCTCAGAGGAATTTCCCCATGCCCTAGTAGATATTTGAGGAAAATCTTTTCAGAAGAGAGATTGATGATAGTTCCATCAAGATCGAAAATTGCGCAAGTACGCATGGAAAAACTCCCAAAGTAGGCATGGGTGTAGAGCATTTATTTATTCCTGGATATCTGAACCTGTTAAGGCTTACGCAAAGGAATTGATAATGTGCTCAGCGTTGTTCACATCGGATTGCCAAACCGATGCGAACTGGATTTGGCAATCCGACCAGGTGAGAATCAATCCACTTCAGTGTCTAGATACCAAGTGCGTAAGTCCCAACTGAGTTGGATGGAATTTACCATATTTGTAAATCGAGATGGGATTTTGCCTTACAAGACAATCAGCAAATGCAAAAGACTATCTTCGTTCAGTATCAGTCTTTAACACATCATTCTACAGATTGTCCTAATGCGGATCGGTAGTCTTTAACCGCTTGTTCAAGTCCGACATGGAGGGCGTGAGAGATTAGATGATGACCGATAGAAACCTCTAGTAAGCCTGGTAATTTCTGCATCCGTGGTAGATTATCTAAATTGAGATCGTGGCCGGCATTATTGCCTAGCCCTACACTGGCTGCCGTTTCCGCAGACCTAACTAGCAGGCCAAACTCAGCTTCAATCTCTTGGTCTGACTTTGCCGATGCGTAAGGGGCAGTGTAAAACTCGATTCGGTCAGCGCCAACTTCCTTCGCCAATTCAATTTGGTGTAGATCTGTTCCGCTGAATAAGCTTACGCGGATCCCTACACTTTTTAAACGCTGAATAACCGGTCTGAGTTGCTCACCATCTTTCGCCACATCCCAGACGTTATGGCTTGTAACTTCTCCCGGTACGACAGGTACGAGCGTGACCTGATTGGGACGAACCTCCATGACCAAATTGAGCAGATCGGGTCTAGGGTCACCTTCGATATTGTACTCAACCGTGAGCATCTCAGCAATCTCGTAAACATCATTCGCCGTAATATGTCGTTCATCCGCTCTTGGATGAACCGTGATTCCTTGTGCGCCAGCTCTGATACAGGTCTGGACGGCTTCAATTACATTGGGACAATCGCCACCTCTAGCATTTCTTAAAGTCGCAATTTTATTCACATTCACGCTCAAGTTAATCATCTTCCTTTGCCTCCATCAACTCCAACCCATCCTCAATAAATTTGGTCATAATTGCATCATCATCGGGAAATTTCCCACATCACAACAGTTTCATCAGTTTATCAATTGCCTTCAAGCCGGAACCTGTGAGAATTGATACGGTCAGGTCGCCTTCGCGGATGATTCCGCCTTCCGCAAACTTGTTGAAGGCTGCGATGATGACCGCTGAAGTAGGTTCAACAAAGATGCCTTCTGCTGCGAGAATCTTGATCCCATCTTTTATTTCTTCATCATTAACAATCGTGAAGGCGCCATTTGTCTCACTGATTGCTTCCAAGATCATTTGTGCGCGAATCGGCAACTCTGATGTGATGCCTTCAGCGAGCGTCTCTTTTGTCTGGGGAAACCTTTCAATTTGTCCCTTATTTTCAGCATAAGCTTTGTAAATCGGGGAACACGCAGCAGATTGAACGCCGAGTAGACACGGTAGATTGGAGATAATTTTCTGATTGTATAACTCCCGGAACCCGATGTACAAGCCCATGTAAATACTTCCGTATCCCACCGGACAAATGACCTTATCGGGGGCTTTCCAACCAAGTTGTTCGACAATCTCAAAAGCAACCGTTTTTATCCCTTCCAGGAAGAAGGGATTCCAGTTATGCGAGGCATAGTAGGTTGTTTCTGCCGCTTGAAGCACAGCTTGTGTTGTTGCTGCCCGGTTTCCATCAATCAGTTTCAGCTTTGCGCCGTACAGTGCAATTTGTGCTAGCTTACCTTTTGATGTGGACGCAGGGCAGTGGATTGTACAGTCGATTCCGGCGCGCGCGCTATACGCGGCTATCGCCGCGCCAGCGTTGCCTGAAGAATCCTCGACGATTTTTCCTACGCCGAGTTCTCTGATTTTGGACACTAGAACGGATGCTCCCCGATCTTTGTATGAACCCGTCGGAAAGACGAAGTCCAATTTCATGTAAAGATTATACGGGAATTGGTTCAATGCTACAAGTGGCGTCATTCCTTCACCGAAGGAGACGACCGACGCATCGTCGCTAATTGGAATCGCTTCGCGATATCGCCAGAGGGTGTTGGCACGCTGGGTAATCTTGTTGATTGGGAATGCAATCGCCCTTTTTCTTAGTTCTAGCGGTTGCCCACAATCGCACCTGTACCGAATTGCGTCGATAAGATATGTTGTGCCGCATTGGTTGCAGACGTATTCGATCATAGATTCAATTTTAGACGTATGGATATCTACATTGTGCTTCTATAGCGACAGTCTATTGACTGTCGCGCCTTTCATTCTGTATCTGTTGTGCAGCTTCTAACAACGCAGTCGCCAGAAACTGTGGATTAACCTCATCCTTTCCACGAAACGTCCTGACTTTCTCCCCGCGAATCTTGAGTACTGCGAGTTCTTTGCCACCTAAGTGAATTCCAGCTTCTGCATTGCGCGTTTCTCCGGGACCATTAACTTCACAGCCCATGATGGCAACCGGAATCTTGATACCGTGCGTTTCTAATAGCGCCTCAGCGGCAACGACAATCCCTTCGTAATCTGCTTGTGGGTCTCCTCTTCCGCAAAACGGACACGAGACAACATCCAAAATATTATCCGCTAAGCCCAATGTGCGGAGTAATTCCTTCGCCGTTAGTACTTCCTCGACAGGGTCGCCCGTTATCGAGATTCGAATAGTGTCGCCAATACCCTCCATTAACAGCGTGCCGATGCCGAGCGTGGATTTGACATGCGCCCGGCGGGGTGTTCCTGCTTCCGTCACACCGAGATGGAGTGGATAGTGCACCTTGGCGGAAAGCAGTCGGTTCGCCTTAATCATCCGCCGCGGATCGCTGGATTTGACAGAAATTGCAATGTCCGTAAAATCGTGATCTTCGCAGATTTTTACGTGGCGCATTGCACTTTCGAAAAGCGCTTCTGCTGTAGGTGAGGGGTATTTGTCTAGTAAATCTTTTTCCAACGATCCCTCGTTGACGCCGATGCGGATTGGGATATTTGCGGCTTTTGCCGCTGAAAGCACTTGGGCAATTCGCTTTTCATTTCCGATGTTTCCAGGGTTGATTCGGACTTTCGCGATTCTCGCGTCGACAGCAGCAAGGGCATATCGATAGTTAAAGTGGATATCTGCAACGATCGGTACAGAAGCGCGGTTGACAATTGTGGAAAGTGCCTTGGCATCCCTTTCTTCAGGAACCGCGACACGCACAATTTGTGCGCCAGCTTCCACACACCGTTCGATTTGGCGTGAAGTTGCGTCTCTATCATGCGTCAGGGTAGTCGTCATCGTTTGTATCGGAATTGGATTTCTGTTACCGATTAATACGTTCCCAACATTAACTTGTAGCGTAGGTTTTCGATTGCTGATTGGTGATAAATCTTCCATAGGTCTATTTCCTTTTCAAAACCCTTGAGACTGAGAGATTAAGTCTCCTCCAAATCAACCCCAACCGTTCAAATATGATAAAGACTGGAGAATAAGCTAACTTCCTACAGTAACGAAACATTTGGAAATGCAGAAATTTTCAAAGTCTCGTTTATCATAGGTTCATTCGTTCATAGCCGTACCGGAACGTCTTCTTGCGCCGATTGATTTGCCGCGAGTGAAAGTGCCAGGCTTTTGACAGCATCGCTGTAGGGGCTAAGAATTCGAGAACTATTGCATCTGTAAACGGCATCAACAAACACTTCATCAATACTTGGTCCAGGTGCTTGCTTGGAGACAAGTTGCCCATTTCCCTTCACTTGCAAGCTTTCGGCGTCCCAATGGACGAATTGATCGTCATACAGAATGTCCAGCACGTTGGCATGTGACCAGTCGCTTGGGTCATACGACCAAGATGCGGTCAGCGATCCAATAGCGCCATTTTTAAATCTCAGCGTCATGCAGTTGTTGTCAGGACAATCAATCTCTTTCAGAATACGGTTTGTTTGCACGGCGTAGACCGCCTCCACTTCACCAACGAGATAGCGCATCATATCAATTGTATGTGTTGTCTGCTCCACTAACTGTCCACCCGACTTATTCATCTGATGTAGCCAATTGCTAGGAGTGCCGCGTCCGGTGCCACTCCAGTATTTTCCAACGACCATATTTACCACTTTGCCGTAGAGAATCTGACGTGCAAGCTGTGTTGATTCTAGATACCGCAGTTGATAGCCAACGCAGGAGATGACACCAGCCGCCGCCGCTGCCTCCTCAATCCGTTGCGCAATCTCCATGTTGATTGCAACCGGTTTTTCGACGAAAAATGGTAGTTTGCATTCGATAACATCTAACTCAGGCTGCCCATGGGCGAACACTGGAAGACTGATATACACGGCGTCTAGAGTTTCTCGTTCCAGCATTGTTTTGTGGTCGGTATAAGGTTTCGCGTTATAGCTTGAAGCGGAACTAGCAGCGCGAGCTTCCTGGACGTCGCAGGTTGCAACAATTCGAACGTCCTCCATATTGGACAATTGTTGTAGGTGTCCATTCGCATTACCGCCACAACCGATAAAGCCAATTTTAACTTCTCCCACTGGTTTCCCCTTTGAAACGGTGTTCATCCATGTCCGATCTCCTTGAACTATGTCTCTGTAAACAAGCTCACAGGACATCAGGAATTGTATCAGATAGTAACGCTACCCGTCAATGTCTTTATCGGAACAGCACCTCAACAGATAAACCGGACTAAGGCAAGACGCTAATTTCCAAGCTAAAAGCTATCCTACGAACGTGCCCCTGCCTTAGCTGATAGCCCGAATTGTGGACTACAACTTAAAGGCGAGGCTGTCGCAATTCTGCAGGAGGAGATATGTTCTGGCTTGAGAGGATGAAGCAAGGGACAATAAAATAGCGGCACTTTACAACAACCATTACCTGTAGCTGAATGAGAGGAGGAATTATATCCATGCACACGAGAAAACTGGTATCAACTACGTACCCAACTTTGAAGAAAATCTGTCGGCTTTCATTTTGTATAGGACTTACGCGGAGCAGATAGACACGGACAGTAAAAAGCAGTAAAATAACGAACGAGGAGGTAAGTATGGTGAAACCAACCCGGCTTGATTACTGTCAGTATCTGCTGAGCAGTCCAATTAACTATACCTTAACGCACTTCGCCGACCACAGCGAAGATTTCAGTCATGATATGATAAACCGTTATCTGGCGGGAGATTGTATTCCTCCTCGCTTGGTGTGGGAAAACGTTAAACCTCATCTGGTTCAAGTTGAAGAAGGATATGTCATCTTTGATGACACGGTTTTAGATAAAAAGCACGCTAGGCATATTGAGTTAGTACGTCGTCAATACAGTGGCAACGCCCGGGGTGTTATCAACGGCATCGGAGTAGTTACTTGTGTCTATGTGAATCCACTGCTAGACCGTTTCTGGGTAATTGACTACCGGATTTACGACCCAGAAGGAGACGGCAAAACGAAGTTAGACCACGTCAGAGACATGTTATCTCTACTGGTCTACCAGAGACAACTTCTCTTTCAAGCAGTGCTGATGGACAGTTGGTATGCTACCAAAACCGTGATGCTACACATTGAAAACTTGGGAAAAGTCTACTACTGCCCACTAAAAACCAATCGGCTGGTTGACGATTCAAACGCCACTAAACCGTACCAACGCATTGACAACTTAGCTTGGACACCGACCGAACTTCATGAAGGCAAACGTATCAAAATCAAAGGGTTTCCCAGAGACCACAAGGTGAAATTATTTCGGGTGGCGTCTGATACCGGACGCACGGATTATGTCGTCACTAACGACTTAGCACAAAACGACACTTCAGTGACACAACAGGCGTGTAACTGGCGGTGGAAGATTGAGCAATTTCACCGTGAAGCCAAACAACTCACCGGTCTCGAAAAATGTCAATGTCGATTGGCACGGATTGTTCGCAACCATATCGGTTGTGCATTGTTAGTTTGGATTCGACTTGCAACTATGGCGTACCAGACTGGACGAACCATTTATCAGGTTAAACACGGGATGCTGGAAGCGTATTTACGACAACAGTTAAAATCTCCGGCTATTAACATGGTGCTTGCGTAAGTCCTATTGTAGACAATGTTTGGAAATGGGCTTAAGGAACTTTATCACAGGAATGATGGTTCATTTGCATCTCCTTTTACCGCTGTGGTACACTTTGTACGAGCCAAATGTTCACGGTTTGGAAGACAAATTGGTAGAGGAAGGATGAAATGTGGTTAGACAATTTATCATATTATCAGCAGCCGTGATATTCGTTCTGTTCTGTTATGTGTCAGATTCGGGAGAATTTGGTGTGATTGCGTCAGACAGAGATTACTCTCAAGATCAAATCTACACTGTATTGGCTTTTGATGCAATCCCCGCCATCAAGAATCCGCAGTTTGTCTCTGCCAGCGAGGCAAAATTGCGCGACGATTCACCAATGATTGGTGTCAGTTTCAACGGTGAAAGCCACGCCTACTCTATACTATTTGCTTAACGGGCACGAATTTGTTAACGATGTTGTTGGAGGTGTGAAAATCGCGACTGCGTCGTGACTACTTTGTCGAACGGCTATCGTGTATAGTCGTGAACTCGACGGAAAAACCTATACGTTTGGTGTATCGGGCAAACTGCTGCACGATGCGCTGCTGATGTATGACCACCAAACGCGCACCCTTTGGTCACATATCACAGGAGAACCAGTGACTGCGCTACTCAAAGGGAAACGGTTAACAATGTTGGCTTCAATGCCGCAGATTACCTGGAAGGAGTGGCGATTAAACTACCCGAACACTGAGGTACAATTTGTTCAGTTCGATCCGCGTCATCCGGATCGACAGTTCGAAGAGCGGAAATTCGATATTATGCAAGCTATTGTGCTGGCCCCGACACGGGGATCAGTTCTACACGATATACCGATAACCGTTTGTCGAATGAAGCGGTTGTTATCGGAGTGCAGGTTAATTCCCGTTACTGTGCCTATCCTCTTACAGCTTTTGAGAGGAAATCTGTAATAAACGATGTCATCGACGGTGTGCCGGTATAAGCATTTCACGACAACGTGTCGGGTGCGACTGCTGTTTTCCTGCGCAAACTGAAGGGGATGATTCTCACTTTTGAGCCATGCAGCAGACATTTTGTCAAGGATACGGCGACAAGAACGAGGTGGAACGTGATTACTGGCGAGGCAACGGAAGGAAAACTCAACGGTAAGACACTTGAGCGGATACCGACAATGAATATCTATTGGTTTGCATGGGGACGTTACCACCCTGAAACAACTGTTCATAACTTATCGAATTATTGAATTCATGATTTGGTACAGATGGTCAAAAGTCCAGAATCTTTATAATGGATTTACGAACTCCCCCGAAATGATGTAAAATTATCTCAGTAGAAGTTCACAAATCAGAAGGGAATGTCGAAGATGATGAGACGAGGAAACGATGTTTTACCTCTCTGGTGCAAACAACATCGAGGCGAGAAATCGAGTAAACAGAAGCCCGCCTTCCAACCAACCAACAGGCTCTTTCTCCTAATCATTTGCTGCATGTCCATCACAACATACACTGATGCGGACAATTTTCTGAACCGGCTGGATCGAGACATATTCGATGCAATCTACGACACTCCGCCTCATCGCCAACCAATCGGTACTGTTATGGAGAAGATTACCGATCTCGGCGATGCTAGAACAATGATGGGACTTTCCATTATTCTCATGGCTTACGGAGATGATTTGCATCGTGAGACTGGTAGGTTGATGTCATCAGCTTTCATTGGTACTGGCGTGGTTATTTTCGGAGTGAAGGAAATTGTTCGTCGCAAGCGTCCACTAGATGATCGACTTGGCAATCCTGCCTTTCCATCGGGGCATACATCTTATGCTTTTGCGGCAGCAACTGTTCTCAGCGATCGATATCCTAAACTCCGCATTCCACTCTACATTGGTGCTGGCTTGGTAGGCCTTTCTCGTATCTACCTGGGCAGACATTATGCTTCCGATGTTATTGGCGGTGCAGCCGTTGGGACAATTGCAAGCTCGGTCATTTTGCGTCATCGGGCGACGTTGTTGAAGTGGGAGTTCTAACCAAAAGCGCGTTAATTGCTTTTTGATTGACAACTGGCGGCGATCGTGCTAGATTGTCGTCACCAATATGAGAAACTGTACTAAAAAAGACAGGGCAAAAAATAGTAAACCTCCCCTACCCGTAAACCGTTTAGTTAGAGAATATCCTGTTTCTCATTCTTTCCTGACTGCTCTTTCAATTTCCGGTGGCGTGATAAACCTCTCATGGATACAATAGTTGAAGATGAAATATTGGTCGCACACTTTCAAGCTGGTCGGCAAGATGCATTCGATGAACTAATGAAGCGGTATAAGCACAAAATCTCTTCCTACCTACTCAGATCTGTCAAGAATTATGAAGATGCTGAAGAATTGACCATTGAGGTGTTTGTCAAGGTCTACCGTGCACTTGCAGACTGGCAACCTCAAGCGCGCTTTTCGACATGGCTCTATAGAATCGCCTATAACCTGTCAATCGATCATCACCGCTCGAAATCTCGCCGAATAACATACTCACTTGACGACGAGCAGCTATCAATTGGCGAGCCAATGGCTAATGATTTGAGAAGCAATCCGGAATGGCAAGTTGAAGAAAAGGATCGGCATCGCATTATTCGTGACGCAGTCGATCGGCTTTCGCCAAACCAAAAAGCGGTCTTCATGCTGAATCGTTATGACGGGCTACAACTCAATGAAATTGCGGTAGTGCTCGGTATAGCGGAAGGCACCGTAAAGATTCACCTCCATCGGGCGATGAAGAAGCTGAAAACCGCGTTAGAGCCGCTGTGGGAAAAGAATGAAATTTAATCTAAGGAGTGTGCTCAATGGCAACGTGTAAACAACTGGAGGAATTGCACACCGATTATGTCTGCGATCTCCTCGACAATGAACGATTGAATCTCATGGAGGAACATCTACAGGATTGTCCTGCCTGCGTCCAAGCGGTTGAATCTTTGAAAAAGGTTCTGAGTTTGACTGAGGAAGCAGGGACGATATCAATTCCACACCCTATCCTCAATAATCTCGAGGTGAAGGTATACAAACGCCTTGTCGTAGAATCATCACAACCCGTACCGGTGCATTCCGTTTCGCGGATATTCGGAGCACTTTGCTCTGCTTGGAACTGGCGGATCGCGGTCGTTTGCTGTATACTGGCTGTATGTATCCCCGTCGCTAGTATATTTTTTAATCGGGATCGATCAGCGGATGCACCTCCAAATTTGGTTCACATTCCATCCCCGCAAGAACGGGTTGAACAATATAAACAAAAGCAGATTCAAGCGAACCAGGAAGATGCACTGGTGGCAATGCATCTGAGTGACTGATGATTGGACATCAAGAGGAGTGTTTCAAAGAGTGAAGGAACAGACGCAGAGCAATTTGTTGAGAAACGTTCGCAGACGAACAACTTCATCGTAGAAATTTATCCCTAAAAAGAGGAATCTAGTCCCGAGATTCTAGCGTCTCTAACCTGGTCTGACGATAAGTAGGGGAAATAGGTTTTCTGACATTTGTGTCTGGGCTCTTACCACACGCAATCAAAATGTAGGGCAGTAACAATGACTTTCTCAACCAAAATAGAAAAGAGCGGAAGAGGTGACAAAGCAAGAACAGTGGGTCTCCACGTTTTAAATTTCACACACTACGCATTGCGTCTGAAGTTGCTGGTTTGCACTATTTTGGCGAGCATTGTAGTCCTGAGAACTGCCCAAGCGCAAGCAAATACAATCGCTTCACTTGTTGAAGCGAAGAAATATCAGGAAGCAGCTCAAGTGCTTCAAAACCTCGCAGATTCTACGAAAAACGTTGAAAAACTTGGCGATATTTTCTATCAATTGGGAGAGATTCACTACACTTATACACATGAATATCTGAAAGCCTTGGAAGCTTACGACAAGGTTGTTCAACTCAGCGAGAAGGGGCTGGACGATCAGTTTCTGAGCCACATTAAGAAGGGTGATGTGTATTGCCGCTTGGGGCAATATGAAGACGCCATTACGACGTATCAAATTGTGGTCGATCAATCTGTGCCGAACCATTTTACCCATCAAACCGCTTTACACAAGATACGGAACATTCAGACAGCACTCAAGGACTTACACAATCAGAAGCAGGTAATCAGCGCTTATGAAGGCACACCGTTTGCTGTCGAAGCCCAGTTTCAAATTGCGGAACTGTATCGCAACCTATATCAACTGAACCAGCCGGAAAAAGCGATTTTTGAGTATAAAGCTCTTCTTAAGCAGCATGGGAGCACAAGACTTTCTCCTGAGGCACAGTGGCGCATTGGAAAACTGCGAAATGATGTTCTAAATCAGCCAGAACTAGCGATTGAGGCGTATAAAAAAGTTGTTGATGACTATCCGACAAGCAACTTTGCAGCAGATTCCCTTTTTCGAACCGCTCTCATCCATAATGAACAAGAACAGTATGAACGCGCCGTGCAAGTTTTAGAACAGCTTACGAGAAAGTATCCCGATTTTTGGAATATGCATGCCGTTTATTATTGGTTGGGCGTTGGTTATGAAAAATTACAAAGCTACCGCCGGTCGATTCAAGCATTCAGAACCTTTCTACTTGCTTACTTGCCGAAATTGGATCCTGCCCACTTTGGCGCCATCGGCAAATACAATCAAAAGGCCTTCAATATTGAAACGGAGTTGAAAGGGAAGATTCAGCAACTCCAATCCGACCTTCCCAAAATCGAGTGGGAAATGATTGAGAAGCATATCGCGGAAGACAACTACATGGCAGCATTACCGCTGGTGCGACAGTTAATCGCCGATGCGCCTGAAGGCGGCTACCTACAACGTGCCCAGTCGGAACTACAGTCGATTCAAAGACACGCTTCCATCCAACATCTACGGATGCAGATACGCGAGAATCCTGGCACACCTACAGCCGCACACTCCCTATTTCGGATTGGCAAAATTTACGAACGCGGACTACAAGACTATCATCAAGCAATTATCGCGTATAGTCAATTGATTGATGAACATCCCAATTCGCCTTGGGCCGCCGAAGCTATGTACCGAAGCGGCTTAATCTATGCCGATCGTCTTGACGACATCCAAAATGCAATCGAGTATTACAAAGCCTTGATTCGTCAATATCCGACTTCGTCACAAACCATGATGGCGAATTTCCAGCTTGGAGAAATCTATCGTTCACTCCACCAATACGATAAAGCTTTGAAAGCTTATCAGACAACGATTGCTTACCCCGAGAAAGATCAATACTTTGCCGATGGCTACAAAGATAGCTTCGCAGATCGTGCACAGTTTCGAATTGGGCGGGTGCATTACGAAGATCGACGTTATGATGACGCTGTTTCAGCCTTCAACGAATTCGTTGCGAGTCGATCTCATTCCCCGCGTCTTGCCGTCGCTTACGTCTATCTAGCGCATATCAGTGAAGATTGTGGCGTTCGTGACGAAGCAAATGAAGCTTATAAGAAAGCGAGGAGCCTGATTATCGAAAGTCCGATCCAGGGAAAAATGGTGATTGACGAAGCCTATGACCTTGGATTTCAGGGAACGGATTCAAAGGCTGTCATCAATCGCCTCGATGATCTCTGCAATCGATTGGGTGGAAAATAGGTGAGTATAATAGGTTGTTGTGAATATTTATCAAGCGAGGGGGAACTATGCCATTAACGGTTATTCGAACGGCACGTCCAAGTCCTGTTTGGCAGGAAACTTATGTTCATGTAAAAAAAGGGCAGCGCTTGGTCATTGATGCCGAAGGCGCATGGTCACCAGATTTACAAAATCGTATCGGCTGGTGTGGCGCTGATGGGGTTGCAAATTCCATTGCTGGAGAAGAATACTTGTGTCCTGGTACGAATGTCGGCGCATTGATTGCTAAGATTGGTGACGTTGTCTTTGCCGTTGGCTCACGCTACGACAATGCCGCCCCGGCTGAAGGAGTAATCTTCTTGGCAATGAACGAAATTCCGTCGCATAACAACCAAGCAGGTACGCTGCTCGCGCAGCTTATCGTTTTTGACGAAGAAGAATAAACGCATTCAATTCTTGTTGGAAAATCTTCATCATGGGACAAGCGGATCTGACTTCGTCTCTAACATTGTTCTCGGAGACCTCGGAAGCCTTGAAGCACTTGACATCTGATGCAGATAAAGGAAGTCACCGATGCCTTTTTTCGCTAGAGATGAGTTAAATTTCCATTACCTTGATATAGGAAGTGGAATACCCTTCTTTTTCCAGCATGGACTCGGCGGTGATGTCAACCAGCCTTCCGGACTTTTAGAGACTCCCCCAGGGTTCCGCTTGCTGTCTTTCGATTGTCGCGGGCATGGAGAGACACGTCCCCTAGGCGCTGTGGAGAAAATCGGGATTGCTGCTTTTGCTGATGATTTGCTCGCACTCATGGATAGCTTGAGCATACCTCGCGCTGTCATTGGTGGCATCTCAATGGGAGCTGCTGTCGCACTCAACTTCACGCTTCGCTTTTCGAATCGCGTGCTGGGTCTCATCCTCTCGCGTCCGGCTTGGCTGATTGGTCCTATGCTGCGGAATGCAGAAATCTATTCGTATATCGCTCAATTGATTCTTCAACACGGCCTCAAACTTGGCTTGGAACGCTTCAAGAAGTCTGAATACTACATTGAAACACTCTGTGAGTCTCCAGCCGCCGCTGATTCGCTGTTAGGACAGTTTGAAGTTGTACACGCGGCGGAAACCGTGGTGATGTTGGAACGCATTTCAAGCGACGCACCGCTTTATGACCTTCGGGCATTAGCAGCTATTGCAGTTCCTACTCTGGTGCTCGCCAACCGACAAGACCCTATCCATCCCTTTCAATACGGTGAAGCTTTGGCGCGAGAGATTCCGAAAGCGGAGTTTAAGGAACTAACGTCGAAATCGGTAAGCCATAAACGCCACGGAGCAGAAGTCCAGACGTTCATAGAAGCATTTTTGTGCCACCACTTTTGCCCCCCAAGGAGCGCTAAATGTTAAAGTGTTCTACCTCCCTGTGGTCAGCTGATTTGGCAAATCTGGCATCGGAGATAAAACGTGTTGAATCATACTCGGAGCGTTTTCATCTCGATGTGGCTGATGGGCATTATATCAAGAATCTGCTGTTCTTTCCGGACATGGTCAAGGCGTTGCGGATGCTTACCAGTGTGCCGTTTGAAGTGCATCTAATGACGATTGACCCCATAGGTTGGATTGAGCCCTTCGTTGAAGCCGGTGCGGACAGCATCATTTTTTGTTTCGACGCTCCCAGCAATCCAGGTGAAGTGCTTGAAGCCATTAAATCCTATGGTAAAGCGGCGGGGGTTTCACTGCTCATCACAGAGTCCGTTGATTTACTTGAACCATTTTGGGATGACTTGGACATCGTCACCATTGTCGGCACAGCTATGGGAATCAAAGGTGCCTCAATGGATGCATCAGTTCCAGACAAGATTCGCCGGTGCCGAGAAATCATCGAGGGGCGTGGGCAAAAGACAGAAATCGAAGCCGATGGTGGGATTCGACGGGAGACAGTTCCGCTGATTCATAGCGCTGGTGCGGACTTTATCGTACCGGGTTCACTGATGTTCGGTGGAAATCCGCAAGAGATGCGCCAATGGCTCGTCGCGCTGTGAAAGATGGACTGCTCTGTGATTCTAGTATGCTAGCTCTGGTCACTCAACTACCTCAATCGTGAGTTGATTCAGCGTTCGCATAACCCCTTCACCGAATTCCAGCATGGAGTTTGACTCCATCTGACTGCCGGCAAGTTGAATATGAGTCGCATCGGCTTGAATTTGTCCGAGTGTCGGTTCCATCGCAACCCATTCTCCCACATACACCTCGGGCCAGAAATGATAGTAGAAGGCATCACGCTGGAACACAAGCCCCATGCACGCTCTGGCGGGAATGTCAACCGATCGCGCCAGCGCAATTAACAACACCGTGTGCTCTGTGCAATCTCCTTCTAGTGACTCGAGTGTCTGCAACGCCGATCCAAATCCGATCTTGAGGTTTTTGTCGTATATATTGTTGTGTACCCAGCGACACAATTTCTTAGACGCTTTCCACGCATCTTTTTCGCCGTTAAGAATCTCGATTGCTTTTGATCGAAGCGCTGGGTGATCGGCTTGGATGTATACCGTCGATTTTACGAATTTATCAAGGTTTTGAACTGCTTCGGCTTGAATCGGTAGGTTTAGTACATTTGAAGGATTAACGGCGGGTACCTGGATTTCCACGGTTCCACTGCGCTGATGGTCATCGAGGAAGAGTTTCTGACGACCATTCCTTACGATTACTTCGTCCAAGGTTCCTCCATTGAGTCGCAGCCTCGCTTTGAAATATCGGGCATTGTGAGTCGGCTGTTTGCCCTGAGAGAAAATCTTGGTATTGATGATAACATCCAGTTCACCGGCTTCACCGAGCGCCGTCCGCATATCTACTTTCGACAGAACTATCTTCATTCCCGTCACGCCGGTTTCTATACGATAGGTTGTTCCATCGTTTCCTAGCCAAGCAGTCGCTGTCAAGCCGCCCATGAAGTGCATCACGTAATCAATGACAAAGGCGGGTTTAAATTCCCCTCCGTATTCGACCTCATCCTCCCGAACAACTTTTACTTTTGTCTCCAAAGGCCGCATAAGTTCCGTATTAAACACAGACAACGTGTATTCATCCCCGACACGGATGCCACGCTGAAGGATCAAATAACCGAGCGTTTCCTCGAAAGTGGTATCCGTTGGAATTAACTTCTGAGATTTAGTTGTTTCTCCGGCAAGGGTCGTTTTCAAGTAGACATTGCCATCTCTAATTTCGCCTTCAACACGCTTCTCATGCCCGGTTTCCTTCGATGTCGAAATGAAGTACCGCGGAACGAAATCCATATCCACATACTGAATTTTTGTCGTTTCCAGCCGTAGCCATGTGCCTGCACGTTTAAACTCCATCACAACATCCATACGAGTGCAGATGGCTTCCTCACCGAGATATTGCGATTGTTCCGTGTAGATGTGAGCATATCCAATTTTTTCGCCCATCAGGGTCAAGTTCAACCAATCCTCTTGAGGTAACTGTAGCATTTTTCCTAACTCCATCGGGGCGAGGCTCCTTACTTCCCCTTCGCTAAATTGTACGAATAGGAAAAGCAGAAAGCAATTAAACAGACTAATTGGTCTCATTACGCTACTCCTTTTCTTGGGGCGTGGAGTACACTGGTGGCTTGCGCATTAGCAAATCAACACAGTGTTGCATAATCCGTAAGGATAGCATTTACGCATCAGCTAAATGGAGGGAATTTTCTGCATACCCAATTGGGTATGCCGATTTTTCGAGACAATAGACCTCGCAGGTTCAATTTCGCTAAGCAGTAGAAAAAGACGCATCGCGAAAGATCGGTTGAGCTATGATAGAAATTGGCAAAGAAGCGGGTGAATACCAGATGAGAAAAGAAACAAAAAGGCAAAGAAAAGCGGATGGACATTAAACGATTTCGGTTGGCATTAGATTTTTCGTAACATTCAGTCGGCAGCCTGCTCATCAAGGGATAGTATCGGCAAATCGCCCTTCTGTAGAGGTGATTCAGGTTCAGTGCGCGGTAGAATCTCAATCTTCCTAAATTGCGACACTCCCGTTCCTGCTGGAATTAAACGACCCATGATTACATTTTCCTTCAGTCCCTTGAGATAATCCCGTTTCCCGACAACAGAAGCTTTTGTCAGTACATTTGTAGTCTGCTGGAACGATGCGGCAGAAATGAAACTTTCCGTGCTTAACGCCGCTTTTGTAATTCCTTGTAGAATCGGTTCCGCCATCGCCGGTTGTCCACCTCCACTTATGACACGACGATTGGTGCGGTTGAACGTTGAACGATCTACCTCATCCTCCTCAAGGAACTCTGTACTCCCCGAGGATGTAATCCTCACCTTATTTAGCATCCGACGAATAATGACTTCGATATGTTTATCATTAATCCGTTCCCCTTGTGTGCGATAAACTTCTTGGACCTCGTTGACTAAATAGGATTGAACAGCTTCTTCACCTTTGACCTCTAAAATGTCATGGGGGTTAATTGGACCATCTGTCACGCGTTCACCGGCTTCAACAAAATCCCCATCGGGAACGATAAGATGTTTCCCCATCGGAATGCGGTAAGGTCGGCTTGATACATCCGTATGCACAATCCGCAACTGGCGCATCCCACGGTTGATGCCCTCCAGCTTTACGTGTCCCTCGATTTCGGCTATGACCGCTGCATCTTTAGGGCTGCGTGCTTCAAAGAGTTCAGTAACACGGGGAAGTCCTGTGACAATGTCTCGGGTTTTCGCTGTCTCCCGGGGGAGTCGTGCCAAAACGGTCCCGGGAGTCACCATTTCCCCATCGGTGACGGAGAGGTGTGCTCCAGTCGGCATTAGGTAGCTGGCTAACCGTTCCTCGTTGTCCAAATAGATTTCAATGCGCGGTTGGTCCTCTCCCTTGTATTCGATAATCACCCGTTCTGCCAAGCCAGTGGCTTTATCTTCCCGCATTGTCCTACCTTCAACAATATCTTGGAACACTGCCTTCCCTTGATATTCTGTCAAGATGGGCACTCGATACGGATCCCATTCAAGAAGCAGTGTTGGGGGCTCATCCTGGTCATGTGGATTGGCTTTTGTCACCTTTTGGTCTTCTTCGACACATAGCCTAGCACCAATTTGCGCATCGTGCCGCTCGATCACCCGTCCGTTATCATCAACAATCCGTAGTTGAGCGTTGCGAGAAAGGACAATCTTCTCAATTTCCGGTTGACCTTTGGTTGTAGATTTGTCGAAAGAGGTCTCATCAACCTGAACCGGATGTTCAACAAATCTGACATTGTGGTACTTGACCACACCGTCATGTCGCGCTTCAATTCGGGATTGGAAGCCTGCTCCACTTACAGTTCCACCCGTATGAAAGGTTCGCATCGTCAACTGGGTGCCAGGTTCGCCAATTGACTGTGCTGCAATTATACCAATCGCTTCCCCGATCTCGACCAACTGCCCGGTTGTCAAGTCTGTTCCATAGCATAGAGCGCACACACCATGCGCAGCTTCACAGGTAAGTGTAGACCGAATGCGAAGGCTCGTGAGACCAACAGCTTCAATCTGTTCTGCTATTTGACGGTTGATGAGCATATCTCTGGGAATAATGATTTCACCTGTATTCGGATTTGTAATATCCTCTGCGACTGTTCGGGCAGCGATCCGTTCAGAGAAGGTATCATCTTCATCCTCGCTAGCCACCTTGGTAATCCCATTTAATGTTCCACAGTTCTTCGTAGTAACCATCATATCTTGGGCTACATCGACCAATTTGCGTGTCAGATACCCACTACTTGCGGTCTTGATCGCTGTGTCCGCCAGGCCTTTTCGTGCACCGTGTGTAGAGATGAAGTATTCAAGCACAGATAGACCCTCTCGGAAAGACGATTCAATCGGTTGTTCGATAATTTCCCCGGAAGGCTTAGTCATCAGCCCTCGCATGCCGCTAATCTGACGAATCGACTCTTTCCTGGATCGTGCCCCAGAATCCACCATGATATGCACCGGATTAAACCCTTTAATCTCATCTTCACGTCCCTGTTCGAGTTCTTCAAACAATGCAGTTTCGATATCATCTATCAGTTGACGCCACACATCAATGACTTTGTTATATCGTTCCCCTGGGCTCATGCCACCACTCACGTATTCCTTGTCAATCTCCTCTACTTGCGCTCGTGCTGCTTGAATGGATTCCTGTTTTTTCGATGGAACAATCAAATCTCGTATGCCAATCGAGATTCCTGCCACAGTGGCATAATGAAATCCGAGTTGTTTGAGTTCATCAATGAATTCCACTGTTCGGCGGTTTCCAAGTTCATCGAAACAACGCGAAACCAGACGTGAAAGGTCCTTTTCTTGCATTTCCCAATTGATGAACGGAATTCGCCGATCGACGTGGGGATTAGTGAACATCAGATCGTCCGGTATGATTTGGTTAAAGATCACGCGTCCCACCGTTGCCTCAATCGGCGGTATTGCATCATCAATGTGGAGCAGAACCGGATCGTGCAGACCCAGAATACCACACTCATGAGCAAGGATCACTTCCTGTTGATTTTGATAATGCCGGGGTGTCGCAATCTGACAAACGCTATCCCGGTCTGCTTGAGGAATTGATTTCGTGAGGAAACTGCATCCGAGTACTATGTCAAGATTGGGCACTGCTGTCGCCTCACCGTGAGCGGGCTTCAAGATATTTCGAGTAGCCATCATGAGTAACTTTGATTCGACCTGTGCTTCAACACTTAATGGCACATGTACTGCCATCTGATCTCCATCAAAGTCTGCATTGAAGGCTGTGCAAACCAGCGGGTTGATTCGGATTGCCTTCCCTTCGACCAGCGAGGGTTGAAACGCTTGTATCCCAAGGCGATGGAGTGTCGGGGGCCGGTTGAGCAATACAGGATGTTCGTCAATCACCTCTTCAAGAACTTCCCACACCTCCGGAGAAACCTTTTCTGCCATATTCTTGGCGCGTTTGATGGTGTGGGCATATCCCTTTTCCTGTAGCTTTCGAATAATGAACGGCTTGAACAATTCCAGTGCCATTGCCTTGGGCAAACCACATTGATGCAACTTCAGCTCTGGGCCAACAACTATGACAGATCTGCCTGAATAGTCAACCCGTTTGCCAAGCAGGTTCTGGCGAAAGCGTCCCACCTTGCCTTTGAGCATATCGCTTAAAGATTTTAACGGGCGATTCCCCGGTCCACGCACCACACGCCCGTGACGGCCATTATCCAACAATGCGTCAACAGCCTCCTGGAGCATTCGCTTCTCATTCCGAATAATTACCTCTGGTGCCCGCAGTTCCATCAATCGTTTTAGCCGATTGTTACGGTTGATTACCCGTCGGTACAGGTCATTGAGGTCACTTGTTGCGAAACGCCCACCATCAAGAGCGACCAATGGACGCAAATCCGGCGGAATCACCGGTATCACGGTAAGAATCATCCAATGCGGTTGGTTTCCCGACTTCAAAAAGCCGAGTGCCGATGTCAACCGTTTGGAGAGTTTCCGCGCTTTCTGTTTACTACCGGTCTCCTCCAGTTCAACACGAAGCACTTTAGCTTCTTGCTCTAAATCAATCCTTTCAAGCAATTCGCGGATGGCTTCAGCCCCCATCCCGGCTCGGAAATCATACTGGGATTTGTACTTATTGTACTCCTCTTCTGTCAGCAATTGTTTTACCGTCAGAGGGCATTCCGAATCATTGACGTCAAGCACAACATACGTTTCAAAGTAAACTATTCGTTCAATATCCCGATACGACAGATCTAAAAAGAGACCGATTCGGGAGGGTAGCCCTTTGAAATACCAGACGTGTGATGCAGGTGCCGCCAACTGGATATATCCCATCCTTTCCCGGCGCACCTTTTGTTGAGTGACCTCAACTCCACATCGATCGCAAATCACCCCTTTATGCTTAATTCGTTTGTACTTTCCGCACGCACATTCCCAATCCTTTTGGGGGCCAAAAATTGCCTCACAAAATAGACCTTCCCGCTCTGGACGAAACGTCCGATAGTTGATGGTTTCCGGTTTACGTACCTCGGCACAGTTGCACTCTCCCATCATTGGACAAGGCCAAATTTTGCTCGCTCGTTTCTTGCATGAAGCCTGTTTTGCCCAACTCTTTATCTGTTCTGGTGAGGCAATTCGGATGGAGATTGCATCAAAGTTGTTCAAATTCTTTGTATCCAAGGTGCTTCTCCTTATACATACGGGTATTTGGATAGTTCATTACTTTTCACTGCCTTAATTCGCCACATAATTTCTTGGCTCAATCCTTTTCTTCCCAATTAGTCGCATCCGAATCAAACTCAGGTTCTTCGGGGATATCGCCTATTTCCTCTAGGTTAACATTCAGACATAAACTCTGCAGTTCCTTAACTAGCACGTTAAATGACTCGGGTGTGCCAGGAGCCGAGGCATTTTCGCCCTTGACAATGGCTTCATAAATCTTACTTCTACCGGCGACATCATCCGATTTGATGGTCAGCAACTCTTGGAGCGTGTAGGCAGCGCCATAAGCTTCCAACGCCCAAACTTCCATCTCGCCAAATCGTTGCCCACCCTGTTGGGCTTTCCCACCCAGCGGTTGCTGTGTCACCAGGGAGTAAGGCCCCGTACTGCGGGCGTGAATTTTATCATCGACCAGGTGGTTCAACTTAAGGATATAGGCATAGCCGACTGTGGTTTCCTGCTCGAAAGGGGCTCCGGTTCTACCATCGTAAAGTTTCGTTTTTCCTGTTGGTGGAAGTCCAGCTTTCTTCAACAAATCTTGAATCTCGCTTTCTGTGGCACCATCAAAAACAGGCGTTGCGATGTATATACCTAATTTTTCGACCGCCCAGCCGAGATGTGTTTCGAGAATCTGTCCAACGTTCATGCGCGAGGGGACACCCAAAGGGTTTAACACAATTTGCACAGGGGTACCATCCTCCAAATACGGCATATCTTCCTCCGGAAGAATTTTTGCCACTACACCCTTGTTCCCGTGCCGCCCTGCTATCTTATCACCAACAGCAATTTTTCGGCGATTCGCCACATAGACCTTCACGAGTTTGATTACCCCCGGCTTGAGTTCATCACCTTTGCGAATCTTTTCAATCTTCACATTCTTTTCCGTTGTTAAGGCTGCAACTCGACCTTGCGCCAAATAACGAATGCGGGCAATGCGTTCCATCGCTTCAGAATCGGTCACATGAAAATCCCTATGAGGAACACCACTGTCAATCATTTCTTCGGTAACTACTTCTCCACGCCGCGCCACAATCTCTTTTTCCAAATCTTCTGCTGTGGGTTTACGAATATCGGTGGCGAGCGTCCCGTCCAATAGTGCGTTTCGGATCTCTGCATTTTCCCGCTGCTGAATTAATGCACATTTGGACTCCCACTCTTTTTCCACTTCTTTTTCTTTGGCGGCTTCCCGAAGTTGTGCTTGACGATCTTTATCCCTATCCCTTCGAGAGAAGACTCTGACATCAATAACTACGCCTTCAACCCCCGTCCGGGCATACGTCGAGGCGTCGCGGACTTCTCCTACTTTTTCTCCGAAGATAGCACGCAGCAACTTCTCTTCCGGTCCGAGATCGCTCTCCCCTTTCGGAGTCACCTTCCCGACGAGAATGCTGCCCGGTCTAACGATTGATCCGACTCGGATAATCCCCTCATCGTCAAGTTGGCTGAGCGCTTCCTCAGGGAGGTTAGGAATATCACGGGTGATTTCCTCTCTACCCATCTTCGTATCTCGTGCTTCAACTTCGAACTGATCAAGGTGGATGGAGGTAAAAATATCATCGGTGACCAGTGACTCACTGATTAAAATGGCGTCCTCAAAGTTATACCCTTCCCACGGCATAAACGCTACGAGCACATTGCTGCCCAGTGCAAGTTCGCCGTTGTCGGTCGCTGTGCCATCGGCAATTACTTGTCTGGCTTTAACCTTTTCGCCGACATCAACACAAGGGCGTTGGTGGATACATGTCCCACTGTTGGATCGTCTAAAGTTCATCAGGCGGTAGACATCGTAGCCCATTTCCGAAAAGGATTGTTCCCCGCCATCAACATGAAAGGCGTCATCGGTGCGGATAATAATCTCAGAGGCGGAAACACTTTCAACAGTTCCGTCTCGCTTTGCCAAAACCACTGCGCCTGAATCTCGAGCGGCTTTTGATTCCATACCAGTACCGATTCGGGGCGCCTGGGGACTAATCAGAGGCACAGCTTGACGCTGCATGTTGCTCCCCATTAATGCCCGGTTCGCATCATCGTGTTCAAGGAAAGGAATGAGCGCTGCGGAAACACCCACAATCTGCTTGGGGGACACATCAATGTAATCTATTTCTTCGGGGGATTTCCGGGGAAAATCTCCTTTAAATCGGGTGACCAACCCATCCCCAACCAGCTTACCACGGTTATCAAGTTCAGTGTTTGCTTGTGCAATCGCGAAATCATCCTCTTTGTCCGCTGTCAGATAGTCAATCTTATCAGTGGCTTGTCCCTCTACTACCTTCCGGTAAGGAGTTTCCAGAAAACCGTACGAGTTCACCCGTGCGTATGTGCTCAACGAGACAATCAAGCCAACGGATGGACCTTCTGGTGTCTCGATTGGACACACCCTGCCGTAGTGAGTTCGGTGGACATCGCGGACCTCAAAAGTCGCTCGTTCACGATGCAATCCCCCCGGGCCAAGCGCGCTGAGTCGACGTTTGTGAGTCAATTCGTCTAGCGGGTTGGTCTGCTGCATAAATTGGGAGAGTTGGCTAGATCCAAAGAACTCTTTAATTGCCGCCGTCAGCGGTTTGGGATTGATGAGATCCGTTGCCGTGGCGTTTTCAAGCTCTTGAATTGTCATCCGCTCCCGGGTCGCCCGCATAACACGCATTATTCCCATCCGCACCTGATTTTGCAGCAATTCCCCGACCGCTCGGACTCGACGATTGCCTAGGTGATCGATATCGTCCGTTTCTCCCTCGCCATTTTGGAGGCCAATAAGGTATTTGAGCGCTGCTGCAATATCTTCTTTCCGAAGGGTACGCACAGTTTCATCAACCATTCCGTCGCCATTATGGTAAATAGAAAGCCTCCCAAGTTTTTCGTTGAGCTTGTAACGTCCGACTCGGGAGAGGTCATATCGGACCGGATCGAAGACCATCTTTTCAAAACGGTTGCGCGCGCTCTCTATCGTCGGCGGATCGCCCGGCTGGAGTTTGCGGAAAACTTCTACTAGGGCTTGATCTTGAATGTGCCCAGCTCTGTAATCAGATTGGCGGTCACGTTCGAGGGTATTCCTTAACAATCGGATTTCTTCTGCATCCTTTTCATCCAATACTTCGATCTCACTGACTCCCGAATCCATGATTGCAGTCAGGCGATCATTCGTCAGCTCTGTGTTGGCTTCCAACAACACTTCTCCGGTATTCGGATTGACGACCGGACTAGCTGTGATTCGCCCTTCCAGCGCCTGAATTGTAGCAAGGTCATTTACAATTGCGCATCTGTCGACTTTCGCAAATAGCTTGAGAATTTGCTCATCGGTTTCCCAACCGAGTGCGCGCACCAGCACAGTAACGAGCATTTTTTTGCGCCGAGCCAAACGGACATGAATCAAATCTTTGATGTCGCCTTCGAACTCGATCCACTCGCCGCGATACGGGATAATCCTTGCCGTGAAAAGTTTCTGCCCACTAGTATGGGTATCTTCGCTAAAACTTGCCCCAGGTGAACGGTGGAGTTGGCTGACAACTACCCGTTCCGCACCGTTGATTACGAAGGTGCCATTTTCCGTCATCAGCGGAATCTCGCCCATATAGACTTCATTTTCTCTGATGTCGATTGTGCCCTTGTCACCTGTGTCTTTATCCAGCTCTCGAAAAATCAAACGGACGCGAATTTTGAGCGGAACGGCATAGGTAAATCCACGAGATTGGCATTCATTAATATCGTACTTGGGTGGACTAAGGGTGTAATTAACAAATTCGAGGCTGGAAGTTTCGCTGAAATCCGTAACTGGGAAAATTTCCTTGAAGATGGCTTGGATTCCGATATCTTCACGTTCATCGGGATCGACGTTTCGCTGTAAGAACTTGTCATAGGAATACTTTTGGACCTCAATCAGGTCGGGGAGATTCATAATCTCTGGAATTTTTGCGAAGGGTTGTCGTTCACGCTTGCCAAATTTGATGCGGTAGGGCATGCTTTCACCTTTATGCTTAGAAGGTTAAAGGGGGATGGCGTATGGACTTGTTTTCAATGATTCTATTTGTAAACCACGCAAACCTGATATTATACACTAAAATCTCCCCCATGTCAAGTTCTCCACCTTAATTTCCACACTTAAAATCAAGAAAGGTTGCCTTACGTTACAAAATTTTGGTTCAAACCACTAATTAACAGACAAAATTACAGCTGTCAATAACCCTACAACGATGTTGCGGTGGTCGAAGGCATTCCATCACCATCAATGATTCGAGTGCTCTTTCCACAGTACAGATCCCCCAACAGATTTGTTGCGATGTGATGTCGTTATCATGAGAATAATTCCTTTTGGTGGACGGGTGACTGAGTGAGTTGTAGTCGATGCTGCTGAGGGTATTTCTTGTCCAGCATACGCCATCATACGCCATCATCTCTTTTTCATTGACTGAACGTTCAAGTTAAGAAGATGGCAGTTTGTAGGCGGTTAATCTCCGCCTCTCTGCAGGTCAGTGCACGATTTCTTGGCGCTTTTTTCTTCATTCTTCACCATCTTTTGATTGATGGTAGTTCCCTTCAAGAAGTGGTCTATTCGCGCACAGGCAACGAAAAAGTTCAAATGTTTAGGGGTTCAGTATTATCGTCTCGGCTGGGACTCAACACAAGGTGTCTCCACTTGATGTTTCTAAAATCTGTTTGATGTCCCGCCAATGTGTTTCTACAAAACGGAGGTTTACATTCAGTTCGCCAAGCTGCAATGGAATTTGCAGTTTGTCTGACACCATCAATTGGTTTATCATTTCCTGCATAGTGTCTTCGTCCTTTTTTATGAATACCTGATACCTCGCTGCACACTCTGGACAGAGGGCTAGAAACTGGGCTTCGTGTGCCGTTGAGAAATGCTGGTATGTGAGTGCCTCTACCGCTTCAAAGTAGTATTTACCGTCACGTTTTTTGAATGGCATTTCCTTCTGGCAAACTTGGCAGACCATCTGGTCATGGTCGTTGGTATACATGGCTTTGAGCCATACGCGCGTATACTCGGTTGCTGCGTTAACTGGCACGGATCTTACGCGATGCTCACGTTCCCTCGCAGGCAAATTCTCCAATTCTATGTCAAGCTGGGTCCTCCGACGATCCGAGTCCGACACTTGTCTCACTGGAAACGTCGGCCTGCTTCTTGTTCTTTGTGTATCGTCCCTCAATCTCGGAGGACTTGGTTCAACATCTGTGCCTTCTCCAGATGAAGGCGAAGCGTTTCTGGCAGCCCGCAACTCCCAAAATTCCTCGTATTCCTGTGGATTTTGGATTAGGTCGTTGAGGATCTCTGCTCGCAGTCCTTTTCTTACTGCAAATTCAGCTACCTCATCCCTTCTCATACCAAGTTGTTCCGCTAAGTTCGCATCCCGCTCAAATGATTGAGGAAGATCATCAAGAGTAAGTTCGCACGGTCTATGCATCTTTCCGGCAGAATCTGGTAACCACGCTGTGTCTATCAACAGGCGCCCGAAATCATCTGACATGCGTTTCTCTGGAGAACTGTTTCTGTAATATTGGTTTGTTGATTTCTCTACGATTCCGCGAATACAATTAGAATTAGGTTTAGCGATGTAATTCCAGATAAATTCACTTTTCTTGAAATTCGTGTGGTTGATGGCATGTTCCAGGCCAACTACTTCTATGGAAGGATCGAACTTATTAAGTCCTCGCTCATGTTCACCATGATAATTGAGAATAACAACGTACCCATCGTAATTCGGTTCTTTCTTGTTAACCCAAACACAAGCCTTGACTTCTAAACCCTTGAGCAACTCCGGTGCAGATGGCGGATATTCATCAAGATTGACAAAATTACAGGAATCGTTGCCGTCAAAATACAAGCGTAGTTCATCGGATCCAAAGTAGAGTTGATTTGGTTTGAGGTATATTGGTTCCCCTGAAGACGTGTTTTCGGCAAGGATAAACGGTGTTTTCAGCAGATTTTCCCGAAGTCGAGTTTTCTTGCTTTGCGAGTCTGTGTTATAGGCGCGTTCAATTTTTTCAAATTCGCTTTTGTGGTCTTCGATAGGAACTGTTGGGAAGTCGCATTCATATTTCGGCAGGATATGTTTGATGACTTCTTCTACAATGTCCCATTCCGGCACCCCCAGTTCCTTCAGAAATCTGCGAACCTCGTCATCTTCAGTTAGCTGCACCTTGATAATGGGGAATGACGTATCAATGTCCGTCCCAATAGGTAAATATGCGCTTGGTGGAGAACCGTCCCCACGTGACGGATTGACGTGTGTCCCGTCTTGAAGACGTAAAATAGGCTTGGACCGGAGAATACTCCATGAGTAGCTCCATAGTAACTTCGGCGGTCTGTCGCCACCTGAGAGGAAATTATAGAATTCGATGAGCCATCCATCAGATTGTTGTTCAAGAAATTGTTCAGACAACCTACGAGCGAACATCTCAGGATTAACTTCTTCAATCTCAAGTTCGTCCCTTAGGTACTTCCAAAGCTCGAGTGTGCGATCTTGGGTGATTTTATCAGACAACCACTTGATTTCATGGCTTGAACCAAACAAGCTAGCTAACTGTTCGTCGTGGAGAATTTCTCTGATAGCATCGCCGCGCGCCAACTTGGCGTTTGACGCAGAGACAAAGGTGCCATCATTCGCAGGGAGAAATTCCTCGTTTATAAAGGCATTTCGCACTCTCGCAAAGATGGGACGAAGCAGGCTATCTCTATCTACCACGTAAGACGCGCCGCTATTGCCTTCCTCAAAATCGTTCAATCTGGTTGCAAGTATTTCAAGAAAGTCAGCTGTCAGTAAATTCTTCTCTTTCAAAGCGGGGAGCAACATGGTCACAATTAGGTTTGCAACGCAGTCCATCAACCAATGATTCCAAGGCACATCTTGAATATCCTCGCGGGAACTCGGCAGAATGAAATCAGCGTTAATCAGAAACGGAAACCCCATGTCAGAACGCACAGGCAAATAGGCAAAAACCTTTCCTGCACTTGCAGAATTTTCATCTAACGGAAAATCGATTGAAATTTCTCGGTTTTCTATTCCTTCTCGTTTTTCGTGATGAATATTCGCAGGTTTATTGACGGCTTCAGTGCATACCAAGAACCCGTCAACCTTAGAGAAAGACCGATGCTGTTTTTCGCCTTCTACTAGAAGCTCGACCTCTGGCATAGAGGCGTCATTTTTTAAGATTGAAAAATCGGTACCATTATCTGTCTTAATACGGATTTCTTGCAGTTTTGAAAGAAAGAGGATGGTTTCTGGCTCAATTTGGAGCAGCATTTTTTCAATTCGATCATAGCCAAAATTCGCCTTCGTTAGCGGTAGGATGATATAGGTTTGAGTAGGATCTAATCCTCCCGGCGGGTTAACCCATTGAGGAACAATGTAGCCAAATCCCGTTTTGTCGTTGTGTTCGGGCAAACGAAAATGGTAGCCATCGGAAAAAATGTGCGGATTGTCTGTCACGAGAAAAACTGATTTGAAACCTATCCCCTTCTCTCCGATATATCCTTGTGCCTTCGTCTTTGTTGTTTCACCGACCTTGCAAATGGCATCCACATTCTCGCTGGTAAAGCCGGTTTCATTGTTTTCGATAATCAACGCACCATCGGATTCCTCGGTACCAGTCGGGTCGATTTGTGTCAACCGAATCGAGAGAGAAGGCGAAGTATTTTTGTACGTATTGTCTTCGGCATTCTGAATTAACTCGAAGATAAAATGGGGATTCCTGCTATAGAGGCTGCCTGCGAGATGTTGAATAGCATTGTTCAAGCTATCTCTAACTCTCTCGCTCGCCCGATGAAATTCATGCCGAATTCCCTGAATGTGTTCAAATTGTTCGCTTGGCACGTCACCCCCTCCTTAAAATGAGTGTTTTGGTTTTAAGCCAACTCTCATCGTTCGCAACCTAGATTCTAAACTGATGTCAGGAATTACCTTCCACTTCCAGAATCCCAAACGCTACCGGCTCCGCCGTAATGTCCGCCCTTGCCATTGCATCGTCTAACTCGCGATTGCGTCGATTGTAATCCGCCTCCGCATTGGCAATTTGGTATCCCCTCATCCGCCGGATGTTTTCCGATGTTGCCTGTCGCAGTTGTTCGTGCAACAGCGCAACCCGCGCCCGATGGCTCGTCCTCAAACTCTCTCTGCGGTAAGCAGCGAGTTCTTGAGTATTCTGCCGATGGTCTTCACGCGCCTCTGCCCATAGCTGCTGGTGCAAGGTTTCTAATTCATCCCGCCTCGCCGCTTGATTAGTCTCCCGCACGTTACTATCTACCGCGCCCTCAAGTAGACGGCTAAGGTGCGGTCTTAGAACCTCGGAGGTGGCGATTGGCTTCAGAATCATATCCTCCTTGATACCGTGAAACTGCCACTGGTAAATCGCAAAATCGTAACGTCCTGACGGAACATCATTGCTTTGGGCTTTCAAAGCGGTGAATACGCTTTGTTCCCTTTCTAATGCCAGCGCCGCTTGTTTCACTAAGGGGTGTATAGGCATAATGAACACGGCTTTAGGATGTTGGGTTGCACAATCAGCCTCAAACGTGATCTGGAGATGCTGAACGTCACCCTTTAGCCAATTCTCCCACTCTCTATAAACCGGACTCCGTTCTCTCGGAAGTTGCCGGAAATCCCGCAATAAGGACTCTCTTGCGGGTCCGGAAAGTCGTAGCCTTTTCAGAGATCTTTCACCAAGGATGTATTCTTGCTCAGTCTCCAATTTCTGTTGAACGTAGAGCGTGACAATCCTCTGTATTGATTCCGGCGACAACCAGAAACTGGAAGCATCTTCCACTTCCTTCTCCATTCTATCATCCGGGAAACGGATGCCGAATAATTCCAACTGCTGATTTTCCAGCCGCTCTTTTTCCTGTATCAACCGAATCTGATTGTCCGCCAACTGCTGCAACTTGGTACTTCGTTCTTCCTCGGGTTCCACGGCAGATCGTAGTTGACAATGCAGTCGCAGAACTGATAATCCAATCCTTCGCACCCCACTTCCGAGAACAGCATCACGTCGAGGCTAGCTCTCTCCTCTTTCGGCTTCTCAAAGCGTTCTCTCAATTCAATTCGTTCGTCATCCGGCGTCCCGCCATGCACCATCCCAACACGAATGCAATCGGCTTCTAGATGTTCATAAAGATAGGCAAGAGTGTGACGGAAGCTGCTAAACACCATCACCTTGTTATTGGGGAGGCTTTGCCTTTCGCGTATGATTCTTAGGAGTGCTTCTAGTTTCCGATCTGGCGAGGTTATGGTTCGCACTTTTTCAAGAATCACTTCAATCTGATCTTGCATCCGACTCACGTTCTCTTCTTGAGGCATTGATTCGGTTGAATCCACTTCCGCCCAAGTAAGCTCGTCGAGATGGCGGCTGAGGATTTCCTCAAGTAACGGTTCAAGTCCGTATAGACAACTTGCGAGTTGTCGGCGGATTGTTGTCATCATGAATTTTACGTTTTGATCGCCGTGAAGCCGCCGGAATATCTCCGCTTGCATCTCAAGCACCGCTTCGTGAATCTGTTCTTGATCAGCGGCTAATTCAACCTCTACCGTCTGTGGGCGGCGTATTGTGAACTCGCCGATATCGCGGCGGCGAGTTCTGTTGAGTATCCCTGAAAACGTATGCAGTGCCTCCATGTCTGTGATAAGTTGAACCCGTTCCGCATTGGTGACAGATCTGCCCGATATTATACTTTGAATACGCTTAAATTCGGGATTATAGTTGAGGATGGATCGCCCCCACGGGGTTGCCGCGGCTTGCTTTAGGGCTAACCTCGCCTGAGGCATCCATCCTTTTTCTTGCAAGCGGGCAGCGTCAATCACTTGGTTGATAAATCGGTTCGGCTCCGCCATGTGGTTGAAGGCCTCCTCATCCAAAATCAGGTCCGGGCGAAGTGTGTTGAGCAGCACAAACAGGTCATGACTGCCGAGCTGGATTGGAGTAGCGGTCAGAAAGACAGCGGCTTCCGCATGATCACAGAAAAACCGGACCGCATCGTGATTGGCGGTGTTCTGGTTTCGGATGTGGTGCGCCTCGTCTACAATAACCAGATCGAAACGCGGGGGCGGGTCTAGATCCAACAACCCTCTTGTCCGCCTTCGTCGTTGATTGCCGTCTCGACCATGAAGAAGCTCTTTGTCGAACAACGAGTAGGGCAGAATGACCTTCTGATGTTGCTCTGGCTACTCCCCATCGAAATGTGTTTCATTGATGCAATATTGTAAGAGTCTCCCGTCAAGATGAGTGAAATTTTCGTCAAACCGTTTCATTTCCCTCTGCCACTTCTGCTCGACGACTAGGGGACGAGGACAAATGATGAGAACAGATTTGATATCTCGACGGGCTTGCAATTCGCGCAGAATCAGACCAGCTTCAATGGTTTTTCCAACTCCAACGCTATCGGCAATTAGCAGTCTCGGACGGTCGGAACGAATAAATCTCAGGACAGGTCGGTATTGGTAGGGAACGAAGTCTACACGAGCCGCGTTGAGCGAATACAAATTCGATAAGCCGGGATAGCGAATCTGCAGGGCAGTCAGGTAGGCGTGAAATTGGTCGCATGTGAGATCCTGCAATTCGTCGTCACGCTCGGTTTCAACCTGCAACTGAGATGCGTAAAAGGTCTGAACGTTTCCATCAACTAAAACGCCAACTCTGTTTTCAGGGGTTGCTGGCGTCACGCTAACAACTGCACCGCGAACCGAAGGATCTGATCTCAAGGTGACGATCTGCCCCGGTGAAAACTCTTGCGAATGATTTGGTCTGCTATCCATGTTTTTCCTCATCGAATGACATGAAGGGTGATGGGACAAGCTAGCACCTCATAGCCTTAAGGATTGTCCAAGTAAATTCATCCCCTCGTCTGAACAGACGAAAATCGTAACGTCCGGCTTCAGAGTGGAGGGCAAGACTTGAATGATCCTTGGTACCCACTTTTGATAGTCGTCTTATCGTTCGTTTTGAACAGATACTCATTGTCGTTTTTGGAAAGACTGAGGGCGGGTCGAGGACAAGTAGATTAACAAACGCCTTTGGGGGATGTTCAAGAACTTCAAAGGGGGGTCCTGCTAACGAGTTTTTCTGTAGCTTCCTTCTCATTGACGGGACGTTCACCTTGGAAAATAGCGGTTAATTGACTGTTAATCTCCGCCTCGATGCAGGTCAGCGTACGATGTCAGTATATCACAGAATAGGTGTAAATGGAACTGAAATTCGCCTTTTTTCGTATTTCCTTGACACATGGGCCAGCTGTATGATATATTACCATACAAACCATACAGACCATACAGACCATACAGACGAGCGAGGTGTCGATGTTTTTCCACATTGATTACAACTCCAGCCAACCGATTTATCAGCAAGTCATTGAGCAGATAAAGCTCACCGTCGTCAATGGTGGGTTAAAGCCCGGAGAACGCATGCCTTCTATCCGCGAGTTGGCGAAAACGCTGAAGATTAATCCAACTACCGCGGCGAAAATATACAACGAGTTGGCACATGAGGGTGTGCTCGTACTGCGTCAAGGTCAGGGTGCGTTCGTCGCCTCGAAAGTAGTCTCGCTTGCGAGTGAAGAGATTTATCGAATCGTTTCGGAACATGCTCGGAAAATGCTGGTTGAAGGACTGCGGTTTGGGCTGTCCCGCGAGGAGATTGACCTGATTGTTGATGCAGAGTATCGAAGCATCCAGAAGGGGGAGCAATGAGCGCGAACGTCATTCAAACACGAAATCTCACAAAAGTCTTCGAGCGCGAAAAAGCAGTTGATTCGCTCAATTTGACGGTGCCGCAGGGCTCGGTCTTCGGATTCTTGGGCGTCAACGGCGCCGGAAAAACAACGACGGTTCGGATGATAATGGGACATCTGCATCCCACTGAAGGAGAGGTCGAGCTACTTGGTACGAATCCGTGGAAACATACCGAAGCCGAACGACGTCGTGTGGCTTATGTTTCGGACAACATGCACCTGCCGGGCTGGATGACGCCGAAGCACGCTATACAACTCAACGCGTCGCTTTATCCAGGATGGGACAGAACGCTCGCCGAAAATCTGCTTTTCGAACTCAATTTGCACCGGTGGAAAAAATATCATACGTTCTCGAAAGGCGAGAAAGGCCGGCTCTGCCTACTACTTGCGATTTGTCAGAACGCCGATGTCCTAATCCTTGATGAACCCGCGGCGGGGCTTGATGTGGTCACACGGCACAAATTCTTCGATCTGATTCTTGAGCGGGTGTACGATGGGCGACGAACCGTTTTCCTATCGACGCACCTGTTGAGTGACCTAGAACGTGTCGTCGACCGGCTGGTGATTCTCCATCACGGTCAATTGCATCTGTCGGGTACGCTTGATGATCTGAAAACTGATGTCCGCGAACTCCACCTGCCCGACGCCATACCCCGCGAATCGCTTGACCGACACTTTGAGATTCTACAATATAGGTCAGATGAACAAGTGACGGTCGTCATTGTCCGTAACTTCGACGAAGCGCGTTTTCGAGCACTCTGCCAGCAATACGGTTTGAGCGAGACTGCCCAGGTTCACGGTTTTAACTTGGAAGATTTGTTTGTGAGGCTCGTTGGGGATACAAAGAGGTGATAAGGGGCGTCATATGCCTTTCCTGTTCGATTGGTGCCTTGTTGGGTGTCTTTTTTGAATGCGTCATATGCGTCCAGCAGAAATGATTGGCTGGAGGGAAGGAACGGCGTTTTGCCAAAAACACGGTTCCTAAATGGTAAATAACCACCTCGGATACTAAGGGAGGTTGGAGTTGGATCAAAGGAGGAGATACATGTCCATCGAAATACTAAAGATCGACGTGCGAAAAGTCTTGCCTTACTATGCGCCCTTTCTTTTACTAACCGTCGGGTACGTTCTCTTTCGAAAAACGCCGTTGGGGAATGACGATTGGAAAGTGAACATGATAGCCTGTCTACAGGGCATGGTTGTAGCTTGGGCGCTTTTCAACGATGCCGCAGGGACCGGTGCGTTCATCTTCTCACGTCCATTATCGCGCAAGCGGTTGTTCCTGATACGCTGGGGTTTCGGGATTTCGCTTCAGTTGCTGACGATTGTCGCCGTATTTGTCACCATTGCCATCGGGTTACGAAGCGGAATACAGATGCTGATGAACTCACCTTATCAGCCGATGGTCAAATGGTATGAACTGTCGGTTCTGGGGTTAATTGCACTGTATTCGATTTTGAGCTACCAGATCTTCATGTTCCTGAAGCTGCGCCTACGCATTGTAAGTGGGCGTCCGCGAACGTGGCGAAATCTCTTGGGAACTGGGTTGCTCGTCGTGCTGTGTCTACAATTTTTGAATATACTGAATGTGTTCGGGTTCCAAGATCATGTGATGGTCGTCTACGCCGCGCTTGTGACAATATTGGGAACGTTGGCATCGCTTCACTGTTATCGTCACTTGGAGATTGAGGCTTAGCTACTCGGAGGTGAATATAATGAAGAATGACAATCGGGCAAATCGGTGGCTCCTGAATGGGATGGCGCTCGCTATCCTTTTACCTTTGCTACTACCTGTCCTGCAGTTGATACTGCTCGACGAGCAGATAGGCAGTGGATTACTGTTCAACTTCGAAAACTGGTTGGGTTTACTAGTCATTGTCCTAGCGATAGTGCTTTATCTGACCAGTTACATTTTGGTTCTCTGGAAAGGTCGTTTACTGTTAGCGAGTAATGCCTTGGTTCTTACTCTAATTGCGCTGGGGATCTACGTGCCGATTCTCCAAAATAGCAGTGGATCGGGACCGCGTCAGCTTGGAATACGACTCGAACCAGGGGTTAGGGTGTATTGCAACGATGTAGATCTGGGTGAAACGCTACTTGAGATCTCAGAGACAGAATTTCACGAGAAAGTGAAGCCGTGGAACACCCCACCCCGTCAGAAGATGGTTATCGGGGAGGAGTTCCTTCAAGATATCGAAAAGCATGGCTACGAAATAGCGAACACACAACTCCGCGATGGTTCTATACCCCTTACAACTATTTCGGCCGACCGGGGTTCTCCAGCTACGACGATGCTGTGACATCCGGTTACTGGTGGCGTTTCGAGAGAAATGGTTGCACGGGGTTTGCGTCGATCCAGAATATGATGGTTTCGCATTCCTATAGCGATAAACAACCTCTCACAATATGGTCCCGTCCACATTTACAGTATCCGTCCGTTCAACCGTATCTGAGGCATCTGCTACACGATTTGAAGCACTCAAACCACCGACCCTCCGTGGAATGAAGAACGCACGTTGGCAGCTCTGCTGGGCTGCTCTTCAGGAATATATATGAAATGGGTCAGCGTGATTCGCGGGTGATGTGGGCACTTGAGATGGCGATCAAGACGGAGTTTGGCATTCGCGAAGGAATGTCTGCGGAGAATTGGGAATTGGTCTTGGACAAGGTGATGTCGCGAGTAAGAGAAGGGGCTTCATTTCACACACTATCACCAGAGACCATGGTGATGGACTTAATGATACCGCACAACATGAAACTCATTGAAACCAGTTTCCTTGAACGTCTCCCTCAGACAATAGATTCACAGACCCCTCTTGGTCTTGGGGACACGTGGGGTGAATCGGTGTATGGGGTCGGAATACTTAGGGTACCATTGGAATTTAGGCTCTTGGAATACGCTGTGGTGAAAAATACCCCGCCGACACTGTTCAAACGGCTTGTCTACGAATCGCGACGAGGCGAGCGATTTCTGAGTATATTGGCTAACTATTCGCGTCCGGAAGCCCTGCAGCTTGTTCGACAGTATCTCAACGAGTTTGTTCACTCCAATCCAGTTGTAAACTTCATTAATCCTTCGATGAAGAGTGTAGATCGGTGGGGAGCAGTGAACCTTGTGACGGAGTTGCGAAATCCGGCGCTCGAGCCGGAACTACGTCGTTTCGTGCTTAAACAAGCACAGGACGACCCGGACAGGTCCGAACACTATTTGCGCAGGTTCATCAATGCGCGTTTGGAGCGTACCCTCACGGCGGTAGAGTCGGATTCACTCGCCGAATGGATAGCTGAGACAGTACCACTTGCTGAATTCGACAAATTACAATTCCTAACCCGAATAAATTCAGAGCGCGTGTACCGTTATGCCCGGGACATAATATTGCGTCATCCGTCCTATCTGAATAATTTAGCGTATAATTTCATAACCTACTCAAACCCATCGTTGGATCTTTTTCTCATTGAGGTATATCAAGCCGAGTCTGCGAACGTGAAATTCGGGGGATTTGCCCCAATCACCCCTCAACAGAAATACGTCGGTAAACTTCGTAACCTGAACAAGCTGATTCGAGGAATGCTACTCTGCGACACACCGCGTATGTACGCCTTTTTAGAAGGAATGTGGAGTGCCAGCGACGGCAACAAAATCTCGCTGCTGCAGGCGATAAAACAGGAGGCACCAAACCACTATCCACATCTGCATCGGTGGACAGCAATTATCTCGCAAATCGAGGATGTCAACACACGCCTCACTGCGATTCCGGTGCTCGACCAAATCGACACGCCGGAATCGTTGGCAATCTTGGGGGATTGGGCGTTAAGTTCAGATGCGGCGGTCAAACGCGAGGCGGAACGGGCACTTGAAAATTACCGTGAGCGAAGCCGTCGAGCGAAAGAACTTTTGGCAGGCAGCATCAAACCGGATGATCTGCTCGTCGGTCAAACGGCGTATGTTTGGGATGGGAAGGATTATGTGCCGGAGGCGGCAACTTCGGGGAATAGATGAGAGTTGTCTGAATCGCAGATTGAGCGTATGACTTGAAGAACACAGACGGATTCAGACCTGACTTTCACTGGGAACGGAATGCCCTGGAAAGCATCTAGAAACCGAAGTTTTTGGCAAAAACTCGTTTTTTTGTCGCCACGGCATGACAATCGCCCTCAACGACATTGCAGGTTTACGACGGCTGATTCGTCAATTGAGATTTGGCGCTGGACAGAGTTGATACGAACCTGTAATCCGAAAGGGATAACAAACACGGGGTCGGTATGTCCAAAGTCCATGTTGGTGACAATCGGCAACTCGACCAACCCATATTCTACCCTGATTGTGTTGCAAAGCGCGTCGTCGTAGCTTTGAAACATCTCAGGTGGAATCTGTCCTCCGGGTCTCCCGAATAGGATACCCCTGAGGTTTTCAAGAACGCCCATCGCTGCGAGTGACCGAATGAACTCCGTTAGTCGCGTTGGTGGAGGTGCTTCTTCGGATGTTTCGAGGAAGAGAACAGCCCCGCGAAGCGATTCTACCGACGGCCAATAGGGTGAACCGCGAAGCCAGTCCAACACTTCAACTCACCCACCAAATAGCATTCCTTTGACCTCGCCGCGATTCTGATGAAATACCCAACCTGTGGGTGGATTCAGTTTTCGTTTTATGGACTGATTTGCCGGGTCTGACCAATCCAAATACTCGGCAGTCCATCCCGTCTGGTTCGGTTCGATAAGCCCAATCGGCTCGGCGGAAAATAGCGTTTTACGGACTGAATCAATCATATAAGGAAACATGCCTCCATTTTCGGCGAATCCGGTCATTAACGCGGGACCGTAAAACGAAACAAGCCCCGTCTTAAAACAGGCAGCGTGCGATATGGTTGTATCCGAATAGCCCATGAATATCTTTGGGTTAGCCCGAATGATGTCCAAATCCAAGTATGGAAGGATGCGGATCGAATCTTCTCCGCCGATCGTAGAAATTATTCCATCAATTGTATCATCGGCAAAGGCAGTCATCAAATCGTCGGCGCGCGCTTTCGGATTCTTGGAAAGCCAGTCCGGGTTGCGCAAGGCGTGCTCGGTTTCGATAACGGTTACGCCAAATTCTTCCTCGAATTGCCGCTTCCCGACTTCGTAACGGTAACGGAATGTTCCTGCCCCGCCCCAGGACAGTGAAATTGCGGCAACGCGGCTGCCGCAACGCAACATTTGGGGCTTAATCATATCCTAACCTACCTTTAGACGAAATCCCCTTGTTCTGCGAATAGCAATTGACGTATCCAAAAAGACATGGAAACGCAATGATTATGTAACATCCCCAAGATACAATTGGAAACAGAGGGTACAAACCATTCTGTTGGCTGTTGCACTGAACTCAATTTTCGTAAGAACTGAATAGGAGGTTACGTACAGTGGTTGAAGGACCGACATGGATAGAAGCAAGTCCAACTGATTTGGCGATGCAGGAGTCGAGAACCGTATTTGTACTTAACGCATGGAGCCTTCCGCTCTGGTTGTCCTACAGGAACAGACCTCGGCAAAGGAAACTCGTCGCCCATCTAAAGAAACACCTGCCGGATTATGTTTTTCTTCAAGAAATGTGGCGTTCACACGAGGTGAACTGGTTGGAAAAACAGATGACCGAATATCAATTGTTTCGATCGGGTCAGAAGCACCAATTGATGAATAGGGGCGGTTTAGTTACGCTAATCACGTCAACGAAGGAGCATAAGCCAATTTTCGAGCCTTTTTGAAGACCGCAGTGCGGAAATTTTTTGAGGAGACGCATGCCGGAAAAGGCGTGCTATTGGTCACAGATAGGAACGGACTGACAGCAGGAAATACACATCTACATTCGCCGGGAACAGATAGAGCAGTATTCACCGAGACACAATTCAGGATAATTTTGAAACTTGAGGAGGTCTATCTCCAGCTAGTTATGGCAGGTGGTTATAATTTGCCATACAAACGCCGTGTAGAGTTGAACGCTGAGTAGGGTGTGCCTTTCAAAATCTTCGACACCGATGCTACCTACGATCCCAGCATCAGTCCGCTAACTCGTAAAGGGGTTAATCGGTTTGCCGGAATCGGTGGGGAACGGACCCCCATTGATGGACTTATGGTTCGCGGAAACGCAATCAAACTCAGGTATAGTGGTGTTTTCAGAACGCCACTATACCTGACCCATTATGGTGTCGCTGGCTTGCTCTCTGTGAACAACTCAATCCGTAAAATCTCGTTGTGCCCCGAGTCGAACTATGTTGTCAACTTGACACATTTCGACATGGCTCGGTTTTCAATTTTGGTTTCCGGTTGTCGAATTTGCCGACTTAATTGGGTTCCAATCGCACTGCTCCCGATTCACCATCCAAGTCCAATATCTCCGCGTTGCGTAGACTTTTAGGCTTTCCAACTTGCATCAGAATGTACAAGAGAATCCCATCCAAGATGAGAACGAAGTAGAAGGTCAGAAACCGCCAACCGGCGATGACGATACCGAGAATCTCCTTCGGTAAAACAGGTTGAAAGAGAAGGTAAAACAGGGTTTCGCTGCTACCTGTAGCCCCGGGGGTAGGGACAAAGAGCGCCAACGCGTAAACAAGCCATTGGAGCGCGAAGAAGCGCACAGGTTCGACCGGAAGTCCTAGACTCGCCACCAGCGCTGCGGCTACTGAATACCGGCATGTCCACTGTATCCCCAATATGAGCAAGCACAACATTAAACGTTATTTGCCCAGCCGACCAATCATTGCGTAGGCATTCTTGAAATCTGACCAGAATTCCAAAAATCGCACCCTCAACCGCAGGAACCCGGGAATTTTACACGGGAATTGACGTTTAGCAAAGAGGATACCTGCTATGCCGACCAATAAAGCGATGAGAACACTCCACATCCAATTCAATTCATGGAGAGGGTTGCGAATTGCATCAAAAATGGGCATGTTCCACGCGGATGAAATACCCACGGCAACCGGGACGCTGATGAGAAAGAAGATTGCATCTTCAAATGTCGCAAGTGTCGTCAAGCATGCTGCAGCACCTGGACTCAACCTATTCTGGATCAACATTGCGACTTTAAGCGGGCCTCCGCCAACGGCTGTAGGAGTAATCGACGCTACCAATTCGGTGCTAATTGTGACTTTGAAGAATTCGATTGCGCGAATTCGATAGCCGAGGAATCGGGTCCAGATGACGCATCGAAGCGTGTGTCCTGCCCATGGGACCAGACTTAACATCGCAGCGAGGGCGAGATAGCGAAGGTCGAAACGAACCAAAGTATTGAGTGAGTCCCGGTCTATCGTCCATAGTGAGAATAGAAGATTTCCCGTAACACCAGTGGCGACGAGAAGGAAAACCCACCGGAAAATCTTGTGAAAATTGGGGAAAGGTTGTTGGGGTAGCTGTTTTTGCATTGACCGAGTTTAACTCCTCAAATGGAAGACGTAGGATTTACGCACCTCAGGTAATGGTCGCCTAAACCGTTGTGCTACTACCAAACCTAACGACCAAATGTAGTTGCCGGATTCATCGGGCGTCGGTAGTTGTGTTCGCCGACGATGAATCGTCGAACGGCGAAGTATTGAGTGTTCAACTGCGTAAGTCCTATGTCAATTTGTCGATCGGACGAGAGCGGATGAATTGATATTGACAGCATTATAGCAAGAAGATGTTACGGGAATATTTCAATCCTGTGGGATTTTCATGTCAGTAGGATAGGCTGGAGCTAAGGCGAGAGCTGAATTCGGCAATCCATCGGAAGCGGCAGCGTGAGTAAGCCACCTTGTTGACTAATCCGCGTGTTCTGTGGAAAGCGTTGACGTGTTCAAAAAGACATGAAAACGTAATTATTCTGTAACATCCCCATGATACATTAAACCGAACAGGAATTGCTGGTAATACCGTTGATGAATTGCTAAAGTGGCGACGGCGTGCACGCGGTTCTACACATGTAAAGGACATCTTATATTATGGCTACAATGTTTTATAGCCTATTCGGGGAGGGTCGTGGTCACGCCACACTTGTCTGCGCCATTGTCGAAGATCTGCGAAAGTTTCATCAGATAGTGATTACGCACCTGGACAAGCCTACGAACTGCTGAGTCCGGTGTATCAAGCGATTGATGTGGTCGTCAGACATATTCCGGGTTTAGCGTTTCATTATACAAGCTGTCACCAACTCAACAACCTGAAAACGGGGTTGAAAGGTCTCTGCTACATCGCCAAATATGCGGCGCTTTCCCGCCGGCTGCGGGCTGATATTGAGAAAGAGACTCCGGATCTGGTGATAACTGACTTTGAACCGACGCTGCCGAGAGTAGCGCGTCATGTAGGGGTTCCTTTCATCAGCTTCGATCGCCAGCACGTTTGACTCGTCTCAGACCTAAGTACACTTCCGAAAGATCTGAGAAGGCACGCATTTTTTATGGCACAGATTGTACGTGGCTATTGCCATGGTCAAGTGCAAACCGTCGATTTCCCTACACTCAAACCCAAGGTGCAGGATGTCTCTCAGGTTGGTGTGCTGCTGCGGCCCGAGGTGCTTGAAGCTACCACTCAAAGCCCTTGCGCAACGTCAGAGTGAATTGCGCATAAGCCTGTCGGTGAATCAAACGATAGTTTATGCGGAGGGGGTCGAGCGTTACAAGCGGCTGCGCGATTTTCTCAAGCCGTTGGGGATACGGAATAATGTTGTGATAGCTTATGCCTCAGCGCGATCTACAACCTGGGAGATGAAATGGAAGTTGCACCAAGCCAAATTGGTCAGTTCACAACCTTCGGCGAATTCACCGAGTCCCATCTTCAAACGCTGTTCGACGAAATTGAAAAAGATCTAGCGAATTATCCACTGCTCGATCGGCTTGCCAAACGATACTACCTGCTCGGCATCCGCTATCGGTTGCTCGCCGACAAAGGCACGCCCAACCCCAAATGCGTCGCACTGTATTCGCACCTCCGGCTGCTTCCCGACGGACGTGTGCCGACCTGTCAGTTCAACACAATCAGCGTTGGTAATCTGTGCCACGATGATTTCGCCGACCCGTGGTCGAGCAGCAGAACTCAGAAACAGCGGGACTGGGTCAACAAATGCCTAGGGTGTTGGGCGGAGAGTGAAGTCCTGCCACGCGCAATTTTCGCCGGAGATTTGTTGCAGACAACCCTCTTCCCCGGCAAAGCCACCGTGGAAGCGTAAACACCCCATCTCCCTAATGCCTAGCAATAACACCTTTTTCAAGATCGGCGTGGGCGTGTCTGTCTTTCATGATTTTACTCCTTCCCTTTTCCACTCAATCCTCTTATTACATTTCGGACACTGCCCTGTTCTTGCGCGTTGACTCAGGCGTTGTCGCTTCCATTTTTGACTGCATTCGCACTGCCCGCGCCATCGCGGGGGTGTATGGTCGACTTGGTGGCACCGTTTGGCTGAACATCCGATTTGTCGCGCTGCTGTCTTCCATGTTTCATCGTGTCCGTGATTCGGTCCGACTGTCGCATGTGCAATTTCGTGCAGAATCGTATCAACGATGTCTTCCTTGGACGCTTTCAAGCAGTATGTGACCGAGAGCGTTATCTGCTTCGCCGTGTGCCTGCATATACCGCCGCGAACAGGTGCGAGATCGAATGCAAACCGCCACCCTGCTTTGAGACCGTTTTTGGCTTCGTGTTCTTGAATGACGCGCTTGCCCAACGTTTCAACTTCGTTGAGCGTCATCGCAGGTTCTCGCGTAGGCTCTCTCACCGTCAAGATGCTGTATGGGACGTTCCACAGTGTTCCGTGCTGCGTTGCTACCCGTGCATACCGGGGCAACAGTTTTTGTACGGTGCCTTGTAGCGTGCGCGTTTTGGTCGTAAATGACACTTTTGTCCCCGGTGGATACATCGCTCCCGCGAACTCGGACGTCACAATGCTCATCAATCCGCTTCTCCTTATCGTGCTACTTCACGATAACCATCCTCCGTATCGCTGTCGATTGGGGGGTGATTAGCTGGTAGAAATAAACGCCTGAAGCCAACCGCTCGCCAGAGTCATTACGACCATCCCAATAGGCAGCGCGTGTCCGTCCAATGTAATATCCCGCGCTCTTAAATCCGAGGTCGAGATACCGAACGAGCTGTCCCGTTGGGGTGTAGATGTGAATTGCGACATCAGTGTCTCTCGCCAACTGACATGGCATCCATGTCTCCGGATTGAACGGGTTCGGATAATTGGCGAGCAGCGCGGTCCGCCTCGGCTTCAGGTCGTCTGGCGTCAGTCGCAACTCTGCGAACGCCCGCCGAGTGTCCGTCACGTCGATTTCGTGATGTAATGTGCGAATTAGTTCGCCAGTTGTATTGCGAACCTCGATTGCCAGCCTATCGCCGACGGAAGCAACAGCCCGGCGGCTCATGTCTGCCCAGACGGCGTGCGATCTGTTCACATCGACAAATCGGATGATTCCGGTGCGTTCGTTTTGAACAGTAAGCGTAATATCTTCGACCCTCTCAAACCGGGTGTGAAGAACAAACGCCCACACCTGGGAAACCTGAGCCGGTGTCGGAGCGGCTGCGACCATCGCCAGCGTGTTTTCCCACGCGCGACCGGTGAAGCTAACAATCTTCGATTCAGTGACGCTGACAATGTAGCCCTTTCCCCCCTCAATCGGGAAACCGTCGCCGGAGGAATTTGCCGTGAATCCGATGAACCTGCCATCCGATGGATTATACTCAATAACGATTGTCGCATCAAGATTTCCATGAAGGAACGCGCTGTATAAGGTTCATCGGGCATCAGGGGTAAACTAATCATATTTAAACCCGCGCTGAGTTGCGTATCGAATGTGGCCGCTGTTGAAGGCGGTACAATCAAACTGTCGGTACGAAATGCAAGATTCTGAATACGTTTATCACTATCGGGACCAACATCGGCAGCCGCAAACGGTGTTTCCAAGAAGTTCGCCGCAAGGTATTCCGCAAGTGCATCCTGTTCCGTTCCGGGTGCGGCAAAGGTCGCTTGTCCACCCGACTGTTCCTCTGTCATCGCTGCGGAAAGGTCTACGCGTTCAGTATTCGGGAAATTCGGATAAGGATAGTCGCCACACCGCCACCCGCAAGGAAATTGAGTGTGACGATGCGGAAGAATCGATTCATATCACCGACAATTTCACCATTCTGTGCGATGATGTCAGTCGGGTTCCCATCGGCATCGGTGAGCACGAGCGACCTGACCCTTGAACCTGCCGGCTGCGAGATGTCAAAACTGAAGGCTAGTCCAGCAACTTGAGCGAATTGCCCAGGCGTCGAGCCCGGTTCGGATTCAGCAACGGCGTGTTCGATAACCTCAAGGAGTTGCGCTGCTGTGAGTGTTAATAGGCTCAATTCATTGTTGAATCGGAGCGTATTTTCTATGTCAATCTGCGAAATTTGACCGGTTGCTTTGCCGACCAACGGGTTCCCCGGCGGTGGACGTGTTACTCCACCGGCAGTGACGCCGATAGGTGCTCGGATGCCTCCACCATTTTTCACCGAAACAACCGCTGTCGGGTCAAACCGCCGCGCCGCGTTCAGATTGGCGTCTGCGCTTAAATTGCCGAGATTCGTCTCCTCTGTGCGAACGGAATTCCGGTTGCCATTAAGATAAACGCTTGTTTGCCCAAAAATATTGCCGTCCTTTGCAACAACCACGTTCCGAATTGCTTCGATAATTTCAATGACACGCGGCGCTGGTGTGACGTTGCCGGTATCCGCAACACCGCCTTCGTCTGCAGCGAAGGCGCCGCTCACTTCAGCGTCGATTGATTCTGGTAACAGGATACCCGCCACGTCAAAGCCGACAACTAACCGACCGACGTACTTGTAATTTCCATCTGTGCCGACTATCGCAATCGGTTCATTCGCTGCGGAACTCGTCAGAATCGGATAAGGCCCGCCGGCAACATCACCGTCGCGCAGGTGGTCTGTATCATCTGCCAACAGTGTGTTTGAGCCGCCAGCGATGATAATGTCAACATCGCGCAACTGGGCTGCCATCATCTCATCAATGTGAAATTGCTGAAGGTGACTAGTGACAACAACCTTGTTTACGCCGGTTGCCGTCAACTTATCAACCGTTTCTTGAACGATCGCCGCCAATGCCGCAATATTATCTGGGTCTTCGGGTGCAATCCCGACATTTCCCAGTGAGGATATACTGCCGAGCCGTGGTGTGGTTATGCCAACAACACCAATCTTTTCGCCCGAAGGCGTCGTGATAACTGCGCTCTTGCTGACACTGTTCGGAATAGTGCTTGCCTCCTGCCCGGCATCGACAACCAGATCGGCGAGGTTGCTATCGAGGCTGAAATCCAAGTTCGCGCTCAGAAACGGGAACACAGTACCGACGTAGCCTCTACCATCGTTCCGAATCAATCCTGCGAGTGTACCTGTGCCTGCGTCAAATTCGTGATTGCCGAGCGCTGATGCCATAAATCCCATCGTATTGAGTATCAAGATATCCGCACGTCCTGATCCCTCACCTCCCAGAACGCCGCGAAGGCTTCGATCGTTTCCCGCTGCGAAAAACGGTCCGGGGATGTAGCTGTCGCCCGCTCCGATGATGACAGTATTTTCAAACTCAGCTTTGAGCGCATTGAGTACCGATGAAAACCGCGGCGCATTTTCGAGTGCTTCAATGTCGCCCTCCATGTTCGCCGCGTGGAGCAGTTGAAGTGTAAAGTGCTCGGAGTCATCTTGGGAAAAGGCGGGTGTGAAGATGCCTGAAATCAAAGTCAAAAGAGCGATGAAAACAGAAGATGAAATAAAGTATCCCTTGCTATGCATCAAAAATACTCCCTTAAGTTATGTTAGATAGGACTTACGCGGAGCAGATAGACACGGACAGTAAAAAGCAGTAAAATAACGAACGAGGAGGTAAGTATGGTGAAACCAACCCGGCTTGATTACTGTCAGTATCTGCTGAGCAGTCCAATTAACTATACCTTAACGCACTTCGCCGACCACAGCGAAGATTTCAGTCATGATATGATAAACCGTTATCTGGCGGGAGATTGTATTCCTCCTCGCTTGGTGTGGGAAAACGTTAAACCTCATCTGGTTCAAGTTGAAGAAGGATATGTCATCTTTGATGACACGGTTTTAGATAAAAAGCACGCTAGGCATATTGAGTTAGTACGTCGTCAATACAGTGGCAACGCCCGGGGTGTTATCAACGGCATCGGAGTAGTTACTTGTGTCTATGTGAATCCACTGCTAGACCGTTTCTGGGTAATTGACTACCGGATTTACGACCCAGAAGGAGACGGCAAAACGAAGTTAGACCACGTCAGAGACATGTTATCTCTACTGGTCTACCAGAGACAACTTCTCTTTCAAGCAGTGCTGATGGACAGTTGGTATGCTACCAAAACCGTGATGCTACACATTGAAAACTTGGGAAAAGTCTACTACTGCCCACTAAAAACCAATCGGCTGGTTGACGATTCAAACGCCACTAAACCGTACCAACGCATTGACAACTTAGCTTGGACACCGACCGAACTTCATGAAGGCAAACGTATCAAAATCAAAGGGTTTCCCAGAGACCACAAGGTGAAATTATTTCGGGTGGCGTCTGATACCGGACGCACGGATTATGTCGTCACTAACGACTTAGCACAAAACGACACTTCAGTGACACAACAGGCGTGTAACTGGCGGTGGAAGATTGAGCAATTTCACCGTGAAGCCAAACAACTCACCGGTCTCGAAAAATGTCAATGTCGATTGGCACGGATTGTTCGCAACCATATCGGTTGTGCATTGTTAGTTTGGATTCGACTTGCAACTATGGCGTACCAGACTGGACGAACCATTTATCAGGTTAAACACGGGATGCTGGAAGCGTATTTACGACAACAGTTAAAATCTCCGGCTATTAACATGGTGCTTGCGTAAGTCCTAGTTAGATTAATTGTAACCTAAATTTGCGAGTAGATAAAGTAAAACTCAGAAGCGGAGTTTTTCCAACTCATGCCCATATCTTCGCGGAAGTGGCTTAAACTGAGTTCACCTAGGTCAGCCCACAATGAAAAACTTCGTTCCTCTCCAGTCCGTTGATACGCTTGAATCCTGAGCGGCGTAACCGTGAAAGAAACCCGAAATGCGCGAGGACCTCAGCGCCTGTAATATAACCCAAAGATGTTACAGGGCGTTGTCACTTTCTTGACTTTTCTATACCAACAAGGGGGCGAAAAGAGATTTTCGATATCACCGATTACCAATACTGACTGTGTCAGGATTCATGTTATCCGTCTAAAATCTACGCGCAAGAAAAGAACCCCGTTTCCATCAAGTTCCTCAGCCGACGTCAATTTACATCCATCGGGGACTCTAAAAATATGACCGGCAGGCGTTCAGCGGTGTCTCAACTCGCTTTTTTCTAAACGGGCTTGAAAATCTCCGTAAGATGGGTTACTATGAACATTGAACCCGTGCGTTTCCAATGCGGTGGAAATCCCAACCGGCAAAGTGGAAATTGATAAAAAATTATGGCAAAAAAGAAACGAGACACTAAATCCAACAAGAACGGCGCGGCGCTCGGCTTTGAAGCGACCCTATACCAAGCAGCGGACAAACTCCGCAACAACCTTGATGCCGCCGAATATAAGCATGTGGTGTTGGGACTAATCTTCCTCAAGTATATCTCAGACACCTTTGAGGAAAGGTACAATTTGCTCCTCACAGAATCTGCGAACCCCCAGAGCGAACTCTACGTTCAAGACGAAACCATCCGTGTCCAGCTCGCCGAGGACCGAGATGAATATCTGGCAGAAAACATTTTATACGTTCCTCAAGAAGCCCGCTGGTCTTATCTGCAAGCCAACGCCAAGCGTCCTGAAATTGGGACGCTGATTGATAAAGCCATGATTGCGATTGAAGGAGAAAACCCGAGTCTCAATGGTGTGCTACCTAAAAACTACGCCCCTCCGATGCTCGACAAACGTCGCCTCGGCGAATTAGTTGACCTAATCGGTACAATCGGTTTGGGAGAGGAAGAGAATCGATCGAAGGACATCTTGGGCAGGGTTTACGAATACTTTCTCTCACAATTTGCCAGCGCGGAAGGCAAGAAAGGCGGGCAATTCTACACGCCGCGCTGTGTGGTTCAGGTGCTGGTTGAGATGCTAGCGCCATACAAGGGACGGGTGTACGACCCGTGCTGCGGGTCGGGCGGGATGTTCGTCCAGAGTGAAGCCTTTGTCGAAGCGCACGGCGGAGGACGCGACGACATCTCAATCTTCGGGCAGGAATCCAACCCAACCACATGGCAACTGGCGAAGATGAATCTCGCCATCCGCGGAATTGACGCCAATCTCGGAGAGGAGCATGCAGACAGTTTCGACCGCGAACTTCACCCCGACCTGAAAGTTGATTTCATTCTCGCTAATCCGCCGTTCAATAGTAGTGACTGGGGAGGCGAGCGATTGCGCGAGGATAAACGTTGGGTGTACGGGTCGCCGCCGGTTGGCAACGCCAACTTTGCGTGGGTGCAGCACTTCATCTATCACCTCGCGCCCAACGGCATCGCCGGATTCGTATTGGCGAACGGTTCAATGAGTTCCAACACATCAAGCGAGGGCGAAATTCGGGCGAACATCATCGAAGCCGACTTAGTGGACTGCATGGTCGCCATGCCGGGACAACTGTTCTATTCCACGCAAATCCCCGTTTGCCTCTGGTTTATCGCCCGCAACCGTCACGGATCCGGCATGGAGGCAACCACAAGGGTTGCCCCTACAGGGAACGAACCAAATGTAGGGGCAGGTTTTGTGCCTGCCCATAACCTGAAGTTCCGTGACCGTCGAGGTGAAATCCTGTTCATAGACGCTCGCAAACTCGGTGTGATGATTGATCGCGTCCACCGGGAACTAACGGATGCAGATATAACGCGCATCGCCAATACCTATCACGCTTGGCGAGGCGATGAGAGTGCGGGTGAATATGTCGACCTCCCGGGTTTCTGCAACAGCGCCACTCTGGAGGAAGTGCAGGAACACGGAAATGTCCTGACTCCCGGACGTTACGTCGGCGCCGAGGCGCAGGTTGACGACAGCGAGCCGTTTGAGGAGAAGATAGCCCGTTTGACGGAGCGGTTGGGGGATTAGATGGCGGAGGCAAGACGGCAAGACGAGGCTATTGCCGAGAGTTTGAAAATAGTCGGATTTGGAGATAGTTCATGAGTTTCGGTGACGAGGAGATTAAACGCCAACTGCGTTTAGGGGAAGACAGCCGCTGGGAATTTAAGGAAATTAGGTTCGCCGGAAACATCCCCAAGGAACCCAACCGTGACGATTTCGCGGACGAAATCGCGGCTTTCGCCAACTCGGAGGGGGGCGTGTTGCTGTGCGGTGTAACTGACGCCGGCGAAGTGGGCGGCATGTCACGCGAGCAGATGGATGAACTTGAGCATCTCTTGGTTGAGGTTTGCACCGACACGATTAAACCCCCGATTCGACCTGTCGTCCTACGCAAGGAATTGGATGAAGGGATCCCATTTCTGCTGGTTGAAATCCCGCAGGGGCACACTCAGCACGATAGCCCGGGCGGGAGTTTCCACCGGGTTGGAAGCTCAAAACGCCGGATGACGAGCGATGAGCGACTGCGTTTGGCACAGCGACGGGGACAGGCGCGTTTCCTGTGGTTTGACAAACAGCCGGTTCCGGAAACCGGTTTCGGGAGCTTGGATGAATCGCTCTGGAAACCACTGCTGAGTGTTGACGCCGCCGCAGATCCCGAATCCGCGCTTGATAAGATGGGGCTCCTGACAACAGATGAAAACGGAACAACGCGGGCAACGGTGACGGGCGTGTTGTTATGCACCCGTTCTCCGGAGGACTGGCTGCCGAACGCCTGTATCGTCGCAACCTGTTACCGTGGGGAAAACCGTGCATCGGGCCAAATTGACGCTCAGACGATTACCGGACCGTTGAACCGACAGATTGCCGAAGCGGTCGCCTTCGCCCTGCGCAACATGCGCGTGGGAGCCTACAAAAACCCCGCTCGCACCGACCTGCCCCAATACAGCGAGCAGTCACTTTTTGAAGCGATTGTCAACGCCATTGTACACCGAGACTACTCAATTGGCGGTAGCCGGATTCGGCTCTCAATGTTCGCGGATCGCCTCGAACTCAACTCCCCCGGCAGATTGCCGATCAACCTGACGATTGACAGCATGGCTGACCGCCAATCAACACGGAACGAAGGACTAGCATCGGTCTTGGGACGAATGCCGGTGGCAAGTGTAAGAGGTTCAGGTGACCGGCAATTCTTCATGGAGCGGCGGGGGGACGGGGTACCAATCATCTTTCGCGAGACGGAAGCCTTGAGTGGGAAGACCCCAGAATACCAACTCATTGATGAATCGGAACTTTCCCTTACAATCCCAGCAGCCGCCACGGCCCCAACCCCGGCAACCGCCGCCATTATATGTCGGCATCATGGCGACCCCTTGCTGGGAGTTAATCTGTTAGTGCTCTTTCCGAATAAGACATGGAAACACGGCACTACCGATGACAATGGCGAGGCACAAGTGAATCTGCATTCAACCCATCTTCCGATGACGGTATTTGCCGCCGCGGATGGCTTCGCAGCGCACCTTGAAGAAGACTGGCTGCCCGCCAATGGGGCGCTCACAATTGAGATGCAATGTCTGCCGGGTGGCGGATGTGTGATTTTTCCAGAGGCGACAGGCAACATTCCCGGTCAATCCGGACGGTTGAACCCGATTCGTGATACACATGACCGAACGTACCTCTACGCATCCAACATCGCCATCAATGAGGGCAAACGACAGCCGGTTAGTTTCATGCCCGGAGAGGATTTGCACCTCACCGATGCTGAAGGAAAAGAGTTGATTGTGCGAATCGTGGCTATCGTCGGTCGTTCGGCACTGGTGGAGTATCGCCCCTATTCCAAAGGAGAGGAAAAATGACAGTTAGAGTGCCAGATGAACGAGAACGGATTTCAAGCAACTTTTGATTCCTCTAGAGGTCTTTAATGATTGACCTTAATCCCGCATATCTCGAAACAGTTCAACGCATACTGACGGAACATGCCCCCGAATGCGAGGTTCGCGCTTATGGATCGCGGGTGACATGGACAGCAAAGGATTATTCCGATCTAGATCTTGCCGTTGTCGGTAGTGAGCCGTTCAGCCTAAGGCGCATGCGTCAGTTGAAAGAGGCATTCGAGGAATCCGACCTTCCAATTCGGGTTGATGTGTTAGATTGGCATGTGCTATCAGATGGGTTCAAGCACGTGATTGCTGAGGAATATGAGGTAATACACCAAGCGAAGACTGCAGGTGAATGCACGGATTCAAGAAATACCCAGGATCGAGGTGCCAAAATAAATGAGCTATTGTTAAAATCACTACCCCTGGGAGTGACGCCTACCGGTTGGGAGGTTGTTCGTTTAGCGGACGTAACGTCATTTATAAGCACTGGTGCGACGCCCAGAGGCGGGAAGAACGTCTATAAATCGGAAGGAGTGAGTTTGATCCGTAGCCAAAACGTCTACGATCATGAATTCAGTAGGGATGGATTAGCCCGCATTGATGAATCTGCAGCATATAAATTACGGCGGGTAGATGTACAAGAAGACGATGTGCTATTGAACATCACAGGAGATTCAGTTGCTCGTTGCTGCGTTGTTCCAAAATGGACCCTACCAGCGAGAGTGAATCAACATGTTGCCGTTATACGAACTTCTGATAGGTTAAATAGCACTTTCCTTCAAAAATACTTGAGTGCTCCGCGGGTTAAAGCCTACGTGCTAGGTCACGATTCTGGAGGGACAAGAAAAGCGCTTACCAAAGCGCACATTGAATCTTTTCTTGTTCCATTACCACCTCTTTCTGAGCAACACCGTATCGCCCACATCCTCGGCTCGCTCGACGACAAAATCGAACTCAATCGGCAGATGAACGAGACGCTAGAGGCGATGGCACGGCCAATTTTCAAGTCGTGGTTTGTGGATTTCGATCCCGTGCGGGCAAAGATGGAGGGGCGGGAGCCCGTTGGCATGGACGCCGGAACTGCTGTCCTGTGACGAATTCGTTGCTTATACTGATGCCCATTCTACAGGTACACGAATGCCACGAACCAATTGGAGAGACATGTCAAGATACGAATTTGCGCGTCCTCAGGTAAAAGTCGCAAAAAAATACACTGAATTAATTCAGCCGCTGCTCGAAAGGATTATCGAAGACATTCATCAATCACACACTCTCTCGCAAATCCGGGATACGCTGCTACCGAAACTGTTGTCGGGGGAAATTCGTGTAGACAATATGGATAAGAGATTGGAGGCAAAAGATGGCGGAACACCCTAGGGTATTCATTTCATATTCTCACGATTCGCCAGAGCACAAGCGGTGGGTGTCAGAACTCGGCACAAAACTTCGTCACAACGGAATTGATGCAATACTTGACCAGTGGGACCTTGGCCCTGGCGACGACATAACGTTATTCATGGAATCTGGTCTTAGGAACTCTGACAGGGTGCTGGTCATCTGCACGGATACCTATGTCAGCAAGGCGAACGCCGGTGAAGGCGGCGTTGGCTACGAAAGGCAAATTGTAACCGCTCAACTCATTCAAAATTTGGGCACGAACAAATTCATTCCCGTTATTCGTCAGGCATCAGGCGAAGAAAAGACGCCGACATTTTTGGCTACGCGAATGTATATTGACTTGAGGGCTGAAAGTCAATTTGAGTCGGAATTCGATAAGTTACTTCATGAACTGCACCAAGTACCAATTGTACAGAAACCACACTTGGGAAAGAACCCATTTGCGACACTACCTTCTGGACAGCAGACTGCTCCTTCTGAAGGATTAGACATACATCTGCCTGATGTTCCAGAGCAAGTTGAATCTGCATTCGACGCTTACTCGGCAGCGGTTAAGATTGCTCGTTCGGGGGATGTGCTTGGATGGCGCCAACTCCTCAAACGAATCCAGCCCAGGGCATTCAAATCTTTGGTACAATGGCGACAAAATGAGTTGGATGGACAACGACCAGAAGGCAAAGATCGGTTGGTTCAAGTTGTGGATAAAGCGGTTGAGATTATTTCACCGCTAATTTCTGTTGCTTTAGTGGGAGTTGAATCCGGGAGGGAACAGTTTAGAGAACAGAAATCTTTGCTTGATGACCTGCTGAACATTGTGGGATGGAATCCAGCCGGTTACACAACATGGGCAAGCATTCCTAATGCACTAGGGTATGTCTACCACAGTCTTCACGGGGGACTCAGCCTGAGCACGAAACAGATTGACCTTGCCCTGAGTCTTGCGCGAGTTAAACTCCTGTTGCAGGCGGAACGAAGTATCTTCATGTATGGCAAAGGGGTGAGCTTAGGGGTACTCCGAATCAATTAGTGGTAACCAAGGTGGAAACTGCGTAGAAAGTTGGAATTATATCTCCACGGCTTATAAAAGATGGAATTGGTTGGCTCTCATCTTTGGAGACGAATTGGAATACCGGACTTCACTAGTCGCATATTATATGGCACTGAGTATTCACGAATTAGCGACGGTAATTGATTCAGGTCCGCAAGACAGGTTAACCACGAGTTCTGAACATTACTTTGCAGTCCCGTTGACTTTTCTGTCCGAGGACTACAATATAACCCAGCGCGCGACTTCTCTGCTTCGCAAACAGGAGGAACTCAAGACGCTATGGACCTGCTTAGGTGTTACACGCGACCAGTTAATGAGCTCATGGGAAGATTGGATTCGCTTATCTGACAAGGCGTTATGGAGGTATGGACTCCCATTTGATTCTCATCAGAATCTCTCTGATATTTACCGGAATTTCTTTGACGGTTTGTAACCTCAGTCACCAGTTGCTCACTCCCCCTGAAAAATTTCTCGGACTTACCCAAATCTGAGACGTACTGCTGCTGTAGTTGTTGTCCGGGAAATGCGTGTGGTCGATACGGATAAGAGATTGGAGGTAATTTTAATGTTGACACAGACTGTTCCCCGCATTGAGTCATTGCGAGTGAAGAACTACCGCGCATTGCAGGATGTGGAATTGAAAAAAATCACACCGCTGTCCGCTTTTTTAGGACCTAACGGCAGCGGAAGGTCTACCTTGTTCGATGTCTTTGCGTTTCTCGCTGAATGTTTTACGGTCGGGTTGCGCCATGCGTGCGACACAAGGGGACGTTTTAAGGAACTGCGAACCCGCGGAAGCGATGGTCCTATTGAATTTGAGTTGAAGTATCGTGAGAAACCGGGTATACCGCTCATTACCTACCATTTGGCAATTGATGAAGGAGCAAAGGGACCGTTCGTTCAAGCCGAATGGATGGGTTGGCGACGTGGTAATCGCGGACGACCATTTCGATTCCTCGACTTTCAAAAGGGTGCAGGATCTATCATCACCGGTGAAATGCCGGAGGCAGATGACACGCCAAGGGATGAACGACTTGATGATACGTCCGCCCTTGCTGTCAGCACATTTGGGAAGCTTGAGCGCCACTCGCGCGTGAGTGCCTTGTACCGTTTTATTACCGGCTGGCACCTTTCTTACCTTTCCGCCGATGCAACTAGGGGAATTCCTAAAGCAGGACCACAGGAGCGGTTGTCCGAAACGGGAGACAATCTGTCCAACGTTATCCAATATTTGAAAGAGCGATATCCGGAGCGTTTGGAAAGGATTTTTTCAATTCTGTCTGATCGGGTGCCGCGCCTAGAAAAGGTAGACGCAGAACTGATGGCGGACGGACGCCTTCTGCTACAGATTAAGGATGCCCCGTTTGAACAACCCATCTTGGCGCAGTTTGCCTCCGATGGTACATTGAAGATGCTGTCATATCTGACTCTTTTACATGATCCAGAGCCTCCTCGGTTAATTGGTATTGAAGAACCCGAGAACTACATACATCCACGATTACTGACTAGTTTAGCGGAAGAGTACCGAGAGGCATCGGCATTTTCTCAACTCATGATTACCACCCATTCACCCCATTTTATTAACGAACTTCGCGCCGACGAGGTATGGGTACTGTATCGAGATAAAGAGGGGTTTACGGTCTGCAAACGCACGACAGACATGCGCGGAGTTAATGAATTCATGGAGACAGGAGGAAAATTGGGGCACCTCTGGATGGAGGGTTACTTTGAATTTGGAGATCCACTAACCAATGCTGGAGGTCCACAGGAGATATAAGCGTGCACCTTGAATTCCTCTTGGAAGAACGCTCCGCTGAAGTGGCATTAAAAGCCATTTTACCCAAAATCGTTTCGTCCGATGTAAGTCGCCGCTTCCCTGTGTTTCAGGGAAAACACAATCTACTCAAGCAACTGCCGAGGCGACTTAAATCCTACCGCTTGAAGATTCCCGGCGACTGGCGAATCGTGGTCTTAATTGATGAAGACCGAGAAAATTGCCACGTACTCAAGTCAAAGCTAGAGCAAATCGCGCGTGATGAGGATTTCGTAACGAAATCTAGTTTGGTCAAAAACCAGGATTTTCAAATTGTTAATCGATTGGCAATCGAAGAATTGGAGGCATGGTTTTTTGGCGACCCAAAAGCGGTACGCAAAGCTTTTCCCAGAGTTTCAAAGACCTTTGAACGCCAAGCCAAATATCGAAATCCCGACGCAATCGTGGGCGGCACGCATGAGGCGCTAGGGTGTCTACTAAAACGGCACTATAGGAAAGAGTTAACCAAAACTGTGGTGGCACAAAAAATCGCTTCACACATGGAACCGGACCGGAACAAATCAAGAAGTTTTCAAGTGTTTGTAAAGGGGCTCAAAGCGTGTGTAGGAGAAGATGGCTTAAGAAATCAAGATTCTTTTAGCCCTACTACCTGATTCACATGGTACTCTGAAGTAATCACATGAATCTCAATACGATTGACGAATCCGATATTGAAACAACCGCAATGAATTGGCTTGCGGGTATGGGTTCTTCCGTCTTGCACGGTCCCGACATCGCTCCGGACACCGCCGATGCCGAACGTTCAAGATACGAGGACGTGGTGCTGACACAGCGTCTACGCGATGCGGTTGCCCGCCTTAATCCGAACATACCCGCCGAAGCACACGAGGAAGCAATCCGAAAAGTGCTTTCTCCACACTCCCCCGCATTGGTCCAAAACAACAGGGCGTTTCACCGAATGTTGGTTGATGGCGTAGAGGTTGAGTATCGAGATTCAGACGGCGCGACTCGCGGCGGCGGTGCGCAATTGGTCGATTTTGAAAACTTCGAAAACAACGACTGGCTGGCAGTGAATCAGTTCACTGTCGTAGGGGATAGCGAACGCCGACCGGACATTGTGCTGTTTATCAACGGCATTCCGGTAGGCGTGATCGAACTCAAAAACCCGAGCGACGAGAATGCCACTGTCTGGTCCGCGTTTCGCCAACTTCAGACCTACAAGCGGGAAATTCCGCGCCTTTTCACGTATAACGAGGCGCTTGTTATCTCTGACGGCTTGGAAGCTCGTGTCGGTTCTCTGACCGCAGATCAGGAACGGTTCATGCCGTGGCGGACAATTGGGGGAGAAACCGAAGCCCCATCGTCCGATCTGGAACTTGAGGTATTAGTCAAGGGACTCTTTGACAGAGGACGATTCCTGAACTATCTTAAGCACTTTATTGTTTTTGAGGAGACGGGTGGCGATACGATTGCCAAGAAAATCGCCGGTTATCACCAATTTCACGCCGTTAGAGCCGCCGTTGATACTACCGTGAAAGCATCGCGTCCGGACGGGGACAAACGTTGCGGCGTCATCTGGCACACACAAGGTTCGGGCAAGAGCCTGACTATGGCGTTTTACGCCGGAAGCATCATCCTGCACCCGGATATGCAAAACCCGACACTGGTCGTCATCACCGACCGCAACGACTTAGACGACCAACTGTTCGGCACGTTCGCTAGATGTAATCAACTATTGCGGCAAACACCTGTCCAAGCGAAAGACAGGGTACACCTGCGAGAACTCCTGAAAGTTGCTTCGGGCGGCGTGGTCTTTACCACGGTACAGAAGTTTTTTCCCGAAGATGAAGAACTCCGATACCCGAAACTATCCGACCGGCGAAACATCGTTGTCATTGCAGACGAAGCCCACCGCAGCCAATACGATTTCATTGACGGATTTGCCCGTCACATGCGCGACGCACTCCCGAATGCCTCATTTATCGGTTTCACCGGTACCCCCATTGAGGGGACAGACCGCGACACCCGAAACGTTTTTGGAGATTATATCAGCATCTACGATATACAACGTGCGGTTGATGACGGTGCTACTGTCCCAATCTACTACGAGAGCCGACTCGCCCAAATTGAACTGGACGAGAACGAGAAACCCCATGTTGACCCAGAATTTGAGGAGGTGACCGAAGGAGAGGAGGAAAGGCACAAGGAGAGACTCAAATCCAACTGGGCTCAGCTTGAGGCGCTGGTCGGAACCGAGAAACGTTTGGCTCTGGTTGCCGATGATATCATCACGCATTTCGAGGAGCGGTTGGATGCAATGGATGGCAAGGCGATGGTGGTCTGTATGAGCCGCCGTATCTGCGTCGATCTCTACAACGCCATTGTCGAAAAGCGTCCGGTATGGCATGGTGAGAATGACAAGCAGGGGTTCATTAAGGTTGTAATGACGGGCGAGGCGTCGGAGGACGAGTCGTGGCAGCCGCATATCCGCAACAAAGCGCGGCGCGAAGAGCTGGCAGTTCGATTCAAGAACCCTGATGACCCGTTGAAGTTTGTGATTGTCCGCGACATGTGGCTGACCGGCTTTGACGCTCCGAGCCTTCACACAATGTATGTCGACAAACCGATGCGAGGTCACGCCCTGATGCAAGCCGTCGCGCGCGTCAATCGCGTCTTCGGCGAAAAACCCGGCGGTCTAATTGTAGACTACATCGGGATCGGTTACCATTTAAAGCAGGCTTTAACTGACTATACGGAAAGCGGCGGACAGGGCAAGCCCTCTATCAATAAAGCTGAAGCGATTGCTGTAATGATGGAAAAGCACGAAATCTGCTGCGGGCTGTTCCACGGTTTCGATTGGTCGTCGTGGATTGACGGAAACGCCGAGGAGCGCCTCAGACTGCTGCCCGCCGCCCAAGAACATATCTTGGGCTTGGAAGATGGCAAAACGCGTCTACTGAATGAGGTCGCTGCGCTCTCCAAAGCCTTTTCGCTAGTCGTGCCACACGAAAGCGCAATCAAGATACGCGATGATATTGCTTTTTTCCAAACAGTCAGAGGTGTCTTGGCAAAACTGACGGCTAGAGAGGAGTCCAAATCCGAGGCGGCAGAGCTTGCCGTTAAGCAGTTGGTATCCAAGGCTGTCGTTCCTGAAGGGGTAGTAGACATCTTTGCCGCCGCGGGATTGGAAAAGCCCGATATCTCAATTCTTTCCGACGAATTCCTCGCAGAGGTGCGCAATTTGCCGCAAAGGAACCTAGCAGTCGAGCTTCTGGAAAAGTTACTCAACGATGAGATCAAAACCCACTCGCGGCAAAACGTCGTAAAGGCGCGGTCATTCGCAGAGATGCTGGAACGCTCGATTCGCGCTTATCAAAACCGGACGATTGCAGCCGCGCAGGTAATCGAGGAACTCATCCAAACCGCAAAGGAGTTGCGTCAGGCGCGTGACCGCGGGGAGGAATTGGGACTCTCGCGTGATGAATTGGCATTCTACGACGCGCTTGAAACCAACGATAGCGCCGTGCAGGTGCTGGGAGATGAGACCTTGCGCACTATTGCGACTGAACTCGTAAGAGCCGTCCGTAACAACGTAACCATCGACTGGACGATGAAGGAGAGCGTTCGCGCCAACCTGCGCCGATTAGTGAAGCGAATCTTACGGAACTACGGTTACCCACCCGACAAACAAGCTAAAGCCGCCGAGACCGTCCTAGAACAAGCTGAGGTGTTGTGTGAAAATTGGGTGTGAGCAAGAAAGGATCTCTTTTGAACATCTGCGACTTAACTAAGTTGCGCGAAGAGACTTTACATTTCGACGAACTAATCGCTATCAGGGTTATCCAGCGCGATTCGATACACACCACTCTCTCCAATGCCGGCGTATAGCGTCCCGCCTGCGACCGCTAGCGTAAGCATAAGCGGAACACTTGGTTTAACAAATTCCCAAGAATTCACCCGCCGCGGCAACCTTTCGTTGACTGATTCCCATAGACTTACTACGGTCCATTGACCGGAAAATGCGCGCTTCAAGAATCGAGATGTGGAATATTTAGTAGGATGTGATAGGACTTTTCTCCGTTGTTCCTCACATGGGGTGCCGTGTCTCGCGCATTTTTATGCCGCCTGCTTCGGGATGGAAAAGCCATGCTGTGCTAAACGATGTTTGTGGAATCTCAGAACCAGGGTTGTTTGACCGTGATTGGAAAGGAGAGGCACTACCCGAATGGATGATGTTTACGTTTATTTAGTACGCTTATATAGGTTGTTATTAACGTGGTTGCCATTTTAATTATCGTAGAAAATGACGCCTCTAGCGTTCTTGCCGGCTTCCATGTCAGCAAAGGCGTCGTTAATCTGTTCAAGGCGATAGGTTTGCGTAATCAATTCATCGAGTTTGAGCTTGCCATTTTCGTAAAGCTTGAGCAGATTAGGCATAGCGACGCGGGGGTTGGAAGAGCCGTAAAACGACCCAACTAACCTTTTCTCGCTCAGGACGATATTCTGGGCAGGTATGCGCACTTGAGCATCCTGATTGCAAGCCCCAATGACGACAGCAGTTCCTCCGGGACGTATCATCGCATAAGCTTGTTCAATCGTATTCGGGTTGCCGATGACTTCAAATGCGTAATCGACGTACTTCCCGTCCGTCAACTCTCGAACCATTTCGACCGGATTGCATGTCGACGCATTCACCAAATCTGTCGCGCCGAAGCTTTTGGCGAAATCGAGCTTGTTCTCAATGAGGTCTATAGCGATGATGCGTTCTGCGGAAGCGAGCACAGCCCCTTGAATCACATTTAAGCCGACACCTCCCGTTCCGATTACTGCAACCGAACTCCCCGCTTCGACCTGTGCGGTGTTCAACACGGCACCGACTCCTGTTGCTACCCCGCATCCTACCAAGACCGCTTTTTCGAGTGGATAATGCGAATCAACTTTGACCAAGCTCTGCTCGGGAACAACGGCATATTCGGACATTGTAGCGATCCGGGCCATTTGGGGGATGGGTCTGCCCGCTTTATTGTGTAATCGGCAGGTTCCGTCCAGAAGATGGCCACGTGGAGCTCGGAAACCCTCGCATAGCCTCACGAGGTTATTCTGACACATCCGGCAAACCCCGCAGAAGCTGACGAATGAGAGCACGACGTGATCGCCGGGACGGACGTAGCTAACGCCTTCGCCGACGTGCTCAATTACGCCCGCCCCCTCATGCCCAATTGCGATCGGAGGATCGTAATAGATAGTTCCGTTCACAATAGACAAGTCCGAGTGGCATACGCCAGTTGCGACCATACGGATGAGCACTTCGCTCGCTTTCGGTTCATCTAATTCTAAATCGTCAACAATAACCGGTTTGTTGTGTTCATAGACAACAGCAGTTTTCGTCCGCATCTTATTCACTCCATTTCTTCCATTCTTCAAACCGAACTTCATCTTCGTACAACTATGCTCGGTAATTGAACAGAATTTGGGTTTGTTGGTCAAGCGATGCCCAGTCTATTCGGTTAAACCAATCAATTCGTCAACATGCCCAAATATTCACACATACCTTCTCACAAGTATACCACAAAAAAGGTGAAATTGATTATGTTTCCCATTGCTACTTAAATTTACGCTGTGAAAGAGGTCGATCAGGTTGATAAGGACGCCATTTTGAGACGTTTCTCCCAGCAATTTAAGAGGGGGACTGGTTGGATTTCTCTAGGCTTGCAATGAGGAGAGAAGGGGGAAACTAAAAGATTTCCTTTTTTTTGGAAAAACTGCGGGGTGAGCCCAGGTGAGGTCTGAATATCGCTCTAATCCTTCATTGAGCAAAAAATCCACCCAATGGATAGCCATTTCTGTGCCGTATAGGCAATAGATATAGCCCTAGCGATTGAAAAATCCGAGTTCGACCGCATAACGCCGCGAGGAACAAACATAGGAAATCAATTTCGGGTTCACTGATGTGCTCGGTTCTTTTTCGCTAAAGGAGGGTTGTGGAGGAACGTTCTGCGGGAAAACATACGGGGAGATGGTATGGATGGTACTTGGTTACTTCTTTTTCTTTGGCGACGATAGCCAATTCGGGAGTTTCCACCTGGGTTGACTTCGGATTTGCAACCACCCTGCGGAACGGATATGGTCGAAATTTTTGCACCAAAGTCACGTTATTACGAAAAGAGAAATTCGCTGAGTTTGTTGCTTCGAGAAGGGTGACGTAGCCGATTCAATGCTCTCGTTTCCAACTGCCGAACTCGTTCTCGCGAAAGGTTCAGTATCACTCCAATTTCCTGTAAACTGTGTTCTTCGCTGTTTTCCAGACCGTATCTCAAAAAGACTATTTGCTTCTCACGGGGCGGCAATTCAGCTATCGCCATCTTGACTTCTTCAATAAGGCTTTTCGTAATCATGTCCGTGAGGGGATTCATAGCCTGTTCGCAGGGAATTATTTCTTCAACTTCACCACCCGTTTCCATGCTGATACAATCTTCCAGCGACGTTGCATCCGCCGAAATCTGATTCAGTTCCATGATTTTATCAACTGAAAATCCAGTTGCTTCGGAGATTTCTTTTAGATTAGGTTCAAGGTTGGTGTTTTGATGGAACCGTGCTTTCGCTCGATTCAATTTCCTGATGTCGTTGAGAAGATACACTGGAACACGAATCGTTCGCCCATGATTTGCAATGCCGCCCCCAATAGCTTGCTGAATCCACCAAGAAGCATATGCGCTAAATTTCACACCACGTCTCCAATCAAAGTGATTGACGGCGTTGATTAATCCGATGTTTGCTTCCTGTATGAGATCCGGCAGATCAAGTCCACGTTCCTGGTATTTCTTGGCAATACAGACTGCCAATCTCAGGTTCGCCTCAACAACACGGTTTTTGGCGGTGCGGATTGCCGCTTGCAGGTGTTGTATATGTCCCACAAGTTCCAAGAGGTATTTTTGCGTGGGAGGAACAAAAGATTCAGCGACAATCTGATTCTTCAAGGAAAGCGGGCTCGGCAAATCTTCCGTATCCATCTCAAGCGGGTAAGTCATCAATTCCTGATAGCATTCATTGATGCGTTTGCGGTACTTCTCAATCTTAACAAAGACATCTAATTCTTCGTCTTGCGTCAAACGTGGAATACTGCCCATTTGGTAAAGATACGTACCGAGAATACTCCCACCCAAAGATTCCTGATGGTCGGAGTCCAATGAAGGCTCAAGGGTTTCAACGGCATCTTCCATTGCCGGCGGGAATTGTGCTGTGCCCATACGTGATACTTGCGCAAATGCTTTGGGTTGTATTCCCATATCCGCGGGCACAGATTCAAACTGCGGAGACCAATCTTCAATTGGTGCTTCGGTGAAGATTTGAGTTGATAGATTCATCTGTTGAGCCATTCTTGCTTCCTTGATGATTTTCAATCATCGTTTCTGGTGGGGTCAAAGTATGTCTATAAGCATAGGCAAGATGTGTGCCAGCGATAAGAGGCGGGTGAGGGCATTGAGAGAAAAATAGAGAAGATTAGGTTGGATGTTCTACTCAAAGCGCAAAACAGGGATCGTACACGATTCTTGACCTCTCATCATCGAAGCTGTATCTCCGATTAACCTCACAGTTATTGTCACTCAAATGCGACACTGTCGCCCTGAAGTGACATTTAGGAGGCAGGATTGGGACGTCATGCCGTTTTTCTTCATTAAGACCGTCCCTTGTTTCATTGTATGTCCAATCAAAACCGTGTAGGTGAACGAAAATCCTCAATTAATTCGCGTTTCGCTCTAAGCCAAGTTCCTTAATTTTACGATGCAATGACTGACGCTTGATTCCAATCTGTTGGGCAGTTACCTGGATGTTCCAGTTGTTCTGTTTGAGCTTGTATTCCAAGAAGATTGTCTCGAAGCCCTGAGAGGCTTCTTTAATCGTTGGGAGATTGAGTAAGCTTCGTAGAGGCGTTGTGTCTCGCTCTTGGTCCCGATGAAGTGTCTCTACATCAGGCGCACTGAAGATTTCAGGGGGTAAATCGTTCTGCGCGATTAGATTTCCCGTACAGGTGACAATTGCATATTGAATAGCTTTTTCCAGTTCACGAACATTTCCCGGCCATTGATATTGCTCAAACGCTGGCAGAACTGCCTCGTCGAAACCGTGGATTTGTCCCGATTCCGACGTACGCGCATGCTTACGGAGGAAATGCGATGCGAGTAACCGAATGTCGCCCTCACGTTCACGCAGCGGTGGCAAGGTAATCATGAACTTCAGGCGATAATAGAGATCGCTTCGGAACATCCCTGCGTCTACAGCCGCTCGGAGATCTCGATTGGTTGCAGCGATAACCCGAACATTGACCCGCTGAACATCCATTCCGATTCCCTGAAGTTCCTTAGAATCTAACACGCGCAGTAGTTTGGGCTGCATAGCCAGGGCCAGATCGCCAATCTCATCAAGGAAGATTGTGCCGCCGTCCGCTTGCTGAAACTTCCCCGGGCGCTGATCGACCGCTGTCGCCACCCGTTTTCCAATTCCGAATAGCTCTGCTTCGATTAATTCCGCCGGAATAGCGCTACAGTTGACAACAATAAAAGGTCCTTCAGGGCGGGGGCTGTGCGCATGAATGGCATGTGCGACAGATTCCTTGCCTGTACCGCTCTCGCCATAGATTAAGACATCAACATCCGAAAGGGCAACTCGCCCGACTTTCTTCATCACCTCAATCGTCGCGCTACTGCTGCCAATGATTTCGTTACCTTCTATCTCTTCTGCTTCAGTGGCAGACGGAGATTCTTGGTTGATCGCATCGCGAGTGCGTTGATTTAACGCCCCCTTGATGATGGTAATTAGGTGGGTGTAGTCAATTGGCTTACTGATATAGTCGTAGATTCCTAATCCACTCGCTTCAAGCGCAGTCTTCGACGAGATGTTCGCAGTGATCACGATTGCCTGTGGCGCGAGCTGCCGTGCCTTACTGTGCTTAAGGATTTTTAATCCCGCTTCTCTATCTAAAATACCATCTGCATTTGGCATCCAGAGATCGACTAGAATCAAATCATAATCTGGATTTCGTGTCAATAGTGCCATTGCCTCATCCCGGTCGTAGGCAAACTCCACTGTAGCATCAATCGACGATTCCATTTTGAGTTGTTTGTCGATGTATCTACAAGTTGCGTGTTCGTCGTCTGCGATTAAAATCCGTGATGGTTTCATGGAAAGTTAAACGCGAAGTGTGAGTTCAAGAGTTCAAAGTTCAAAGGCTCACGCACACCTCAATGAACCCTTTAACTCATGACCCCATTGACTCACCTACCCGTCTTTACGTTATCTCCTTTTCTTGGTTAGCAGGAAGCTGGATAAAAAATGTCGTTCCGATGCCGACTACGCTTTCTACACGTACCTCTCCGCCATGCCCCTCGACGATATTCTTGACATTAACTAAGCCGAGCCCCAATCCACGCGGTTTTGTTGTGTGAAAGGGCTCAAAAATCCGATCGAGCTCATCTACAGGGATGCCAGCCCCTGTATCCCTGATGAGGACAGTAGTTACGGTTTGTGGGGATGTTGTATGTGGCGTCTCTATAGCAATTTCTAATTCGCCGCCCTTAGTCATAGCCTGACAAGCGTTTTTTATCAAGTTCGCAAAGACAATTCGCATTTTGTCAGCGTCAACGGAAAGTTTCGGTATTTCACTTGGAAAATCCAACCGAACTTTAATCTGCTTTTCAGCAATCAATGGTTCCACCATCTCAAGCGCAAATCTCAGTATGGGCTCGAATTCTTGCTGTTGAAGATTGAGTTGGGTGTTTTGAAAAAAGCTGAGTTCATTTTCGATCATTTCATCCAGTTTTGTGACCCAGCCAATGATTCCATCCATTTCACCGATGATTTCTTCAGGGTGCTCCCGTAGATTCAATGGGTCGTGTTTCTGGAAATTATTTCGAATCATCTCTGCAGGCGCGCGGACCAAGTTGAGGGCGTTTCGCAGTTCGTGCCGTACTCGTGCGGACATCACCCCAAAAACAGCCTCCTTTTCGGCTCTGACAAGTTCTTGTCGCGTTGTTTGTAACTGCGAGAAAAGCTGCCGAAGTCGAAAATGCGCTAGGAATAGGCTACTCGCTACACCACACAGGATAAGGGCAAGGCTAGAAGCAGTTAACTCAATCCAAATGTTGAACAGCACGAACATTGCGAAAACGAAAAGGAAATGGAGAAAAAGCATTCCACCTGCGATGAGTAACATTGATCTGTAGCTGTGCCCAGTTCGGTAGATAAGGATTGCCACAATAGTGGAAACGAGTGCAAGACAGGTGAGGTAGAGAAGATTTGCTTTTCCACTCAACCGCCAGATAAAATCTTGATTTAGCAGGGAGTTAAGCAAATTAGCGCGCAGAGCAAGTGCAGACATTTTTCCGAATGGCGTCGAAGCCTGCGGGGCACTTGCTGTTGTGATGCCAATAAGGACAGATCGTCCTTCGAATTTTCGCCGGAATTCTGGCGTATCTTCCTCATATTGGGCTAATGCGTTGACGAAGGAGGTGTGTTGAAAAGCAGAAGTGCCCCCGACAAATCGAATGAAAAGCCTGCCCTGCAAATCGATAGGGATGCGGAGCGGTGCGACGGACGGCAGAGTCAATTCCAGAAATTTTCCCCTCCAGAATTCTTCTTGGACCTTTATTGATGTAGCAGGAACGCCATAGATTTGACACAGGATTAACATTTCTATCGAGTAGCGGTAATCGTTTTCCGCGCCGTACTTGACAACAAGTTGGGCTGAACGATAGATACCATCAGAACGGTTTAAGGAAAACTCGCTAAAACTTGAGCCTTGTGCTTGTTTTAGGCTGCGAGGCAAATGGTTCCAATTGGTGACTTCCGGGAAAGCATGTCGATTCCCAGCGTTGTCTACTGAAGAATAGGGTTGGATGACAAACAGCTTTTCACCGGGCAGGCGTTGTTCCTCCCATTCGCGGTTGAACCAAGCGATTAAACCAATTGCTCTTGGGTTTGCTTCTTGAAGTGCGTTCAGCAGCGAAGCATAAATGTCAAGGTGCCAAGGTAACGGCTGAATGTCCTCTTCGCTTTGGGCATCGATCTGAATTAGCGAAATCTGAGGAGAAATTTTCCGAGAATGTGTAGATGGCAAGCGTAATCGTCCATCCAGTGTTTGTAGTTCGAAAAACTCGAACAGTTCAAACTCGCGAAAAAATCCCATCACCATAAATGGTAGGAGACTCACGAATGCAATGAGCAAATATGCTTTCTGAACACGGACCCGTTTGAAGGACATAACATGATGCGTATTGCGGAAGACGCGAAACGGAAAGAAGGGAAGTAGCTAATAGGCAGCCTATTTTACATCGAATCCATGACAACCCCCATGAACAGCACTGTTTTTGTCCTATCATCACGGATGGCGAGAAAGAACGGGCGCTCTACAGTAAACGAGACAAAAAATTCACCGCGAACTGAACCTTCGAACAGACAAAGCGTATCTACTCTTCCCGGTCTTCCCGGCACAGCCATACCAATAAAATGCTTGCTGATTCTATTGTCCGTCCTCTAGTTTCCGACCTGCTGTATACCATGCGGTTGTGAAATTCTGTCTAATAGGCGGAATCTGAATGGAAATCCAAACCGTATCAGCCCCCGGTTTTTTGTGGATGAGTTGCTGATTGGCAGTGATCTGTTTGCTTTCGTCGGTGAGAACACCGCTATCAAAAATAACAAAAAGTTCGCCCTTACTGTTCACTATGAGGTCTGCATCAATCTCAATCTGACGAAGCAGTTGGGCATACAACAAGGAACGATTTGAAGTGATAGTAGTTCTCGCCTCCATATCTCCGAGGGTGTTGTAAAGGGTTAGTGCATGGGATAGATTGGTGCTAGGGTACGAATCCTCCTTTGCACGATTATCCTGCAGAAGGCTTCGTGAGATGAGAGACGCGATTTCGTCGGGAAGTGAATCGAGTTGGTGACGGAGCGCTTCTAGTTCACTTCGCATTAGTGGAGTTGGTTGAGATGGGGCAGGTGTCTGGAAGAGATTATCCCCTTTTGGTTTGTTACCAAGTGGCAGCACATCAATTGCAGGTCGACTGTCAAAAGGCACACTGATGAGCCTTCCCTTGGATTCCTTTCTGCGTTGACGTCCTTCATTGATTAACTCGCCGATCGGCAACTCACGCCCCCCTGGAAGCGTTGGCAAGAGAATCTCGCGCGCGTCCTTTAGCCGAATTAACGAGAACGGTGGCATGCGGACTAGGTCATTATCTCTCAAGGCCGTGCCTTTTTCCAAGAAAGCCCATTCTTGTTCGCCGGTTTTGAGCACCTCAATCTTACCGAAGGTAAATGTGGCGGTAACCGTATCTTTTGCCTGCGTATGGGGATTTGCCAAAATCACGCACAGACAGCATATTATGAGTAGGATTTGGAATTTTCGCTTCATAGTTGTCCTCCTTTGGAAACAAAGTGCGTAGTTAACGTAACGCCATATAGGAATCAACGTTTGCTCTTAGCTTGGTTGGGGATTGACTATTTATAGAATAAAGTGCCGCACATTGCGTTATTGTGCCGCTCTGTGGCTAATAACAACCGATAGTATTCTATGGTGAAACCGTTGAGAAGTATCCCGAAAAATCCTGTAACCACGCATGGGTTAAATCCGCATCAATTCGCTCCATGATCCGATTTTTCGGGATAGAAAATTGTCGTTCCGCTCCCCGCAGGGTGCTGGCTCCATATTTCGCCCATGCGTCTTCAACAGTTGTCGAATCTATAACCCCCTTCGCACGAATTTCTTCAATTGCCGTTTGCCATGCCGCGACGAATCCGTCTTTGATGAGGGTTGACTCAATGGGAATCCAAACCTGCCCATTGATGGGTTGATAGTAGATATTAGGCAAGTTCATCGCTTCCGCCTGATCGAGGGAAGCTTGCCCCAGATCGAATGCCATCATCACATGGTTCGGGAGCTGGATGAGCGCTGTCCGTATGCCAGCCGATTCGAGTAGAGAGCAATATAGCGCCGTGCTATCGTCGCAATCTCCGAAAGTGTGTACGTCGCCATCCCCACTGATTTGCCCCATGAGGCGTTCGAGCATCTCGTAGGGATATTTGATTTCGTCTATAGTCCCGCTATCGCCCGGTATATTTGGATCGGTCGCATAAGAGATGCCATACAAAGCATTAAACAGTAGCATAGCAGTATACAAGTTGGGCGGCAGCGTCTTTGATTCAATCTTATCCTTAAATTCAGTAAGAATGTAGTTTTTAAAAGCGTGAATAGCTGAATCCTCGGATGAGATAAAGGATCCGAGTTTTGCGACGTCATCCAGACGAGTTGTATGGTTGCCATGTAACTTTAAAGTGACAGTGTCAGTCCGGTACGCTCTTCCACCGCTCTCGATGACTTTAATCCGTGCTTCGACAGGTCGTGCCTGAGATAATGCGAGCGCGTCCCGTGATAAGACGAGCTGACGCATTGGCACAGAAACCCGCTTTAAAGGTTGCAATTCAATATCAGTCGCAACTACCGTGCCGTCTTCGGCGACAAACTGTTCAATGAACAATTCGATCCTGACAGTTACCGGTTTGTTGCTCTCATTTTTTAGCCAGATCCTGCCGATCGAATCTAGTGGCATCAGTGGAAAATAGCGCTCTCGATCAGCATCAGTAAACACTGGCGGCGTGACAAGCTCATCTAAGATAATCGCTTCAACTTCCCTATTTGGCGAAGCGTAGTAGTTATAATGGACCGGATAGAGATCTCTTATACGAACTTGCTCAATAAGCACCGGCAACCGTCGAAAATCAAAGTTGAGCGAAAGGCCAACATAAGCTGTTGGTGGCAACGTTGGGGGGATGAGATAAGCAACGTTGAAATCCAGCCATCGATATGTTACGCGTCCACCCAACGAATAACTCGGTGATTCAGATGTTGCCAAATCTTTTTGGATTCCGGCGCGGATAGCGAAATTGGGATATGGCAGAAACTCTGCACCTAAATGGAGCCGATCTGTCACATCCGCGGCAATGAGCCAATTGGAAATAGGACGATAAGCGACTCCCAGTTTATACGTTGTCCGAAAGACCTTTTCGCTGACCCCAGTGTCGTGACGAATCCATGTGTCACGACTCAAGCCTTGTCCCGACCCAAAACTGATAAAATCCTGCACCAAGAATCCAAGGGTCCAACGGCGGTTTGGTTGGAGAAGCACGCCAACATCTGTCCCCCAACCGGTGGCGTTGCCTTCAGATTTCTCATCTAGCGTAATGCCCCATGTCAGGTATTTCAGGTTTGCGCCAAGCGACAGAAGGGACAAAGGAGAGTAGCTATAAGAGAAGTTGAAACTGTTGCGCCTCGCGTCGAGTTCTTCATCTACAAGCCCGACTTGAGTCCAATCAATTCCCAACGCAATTTTGTCTGACACCGGTAAAACCGCGCTGAGACAGTTGGTTTCTAACACTCCGAACAAATTCGATGGCGTCTGTTCAAATCCAACTACATATCTGTCCAAACGGACAAGTCCGGCGGGGTTTCTGCGTACACTATTCTCATCGTCTGCGACGCCGATAAACGCTTCCCCCAGGCCGATGGCGCGAGCGCCGGTCGACGCTCTTTCTTCGAGGGCGTGTATTGCAGTCGCCACCGAGAACATGAAAAATATAAAATGACAGCATCGCATTGTGAATATTATGCGAAGTGTAATCGGTTTTGTCAAGACTGTTTTGATAGTCCATATCATTGACGGAGATATCACTCACTAATTATTCTGTACGATAACAATTTTTTGTTCTAGCGCTCCTTCGGCTTCAACCGTGACAATGTAAAAATTGCTGACAACCCGCCGTTTATCATCATCACGCCCATCCCACCAAAAAACATGCTGTCCCGTTGAAAGCTGTTCTGATTCTCTTAGTATCCGCCGCAGCCGTCCTGCCTCATTGTAGATTCTAACCGTTACATTACTAGGTCGATTCAGTCGAAACGAGATTGCTGTTGATTCGTCATAGTTTGGCGAAAAAAGGCGTGGCTGGCAGGTCAGATCGGAGATGTTTATGTCTCCCCCCACTTCTGCGTCAGGTGCTGTCGTTACGGCAAACTGTCCAAGCGTTGACACGACCGTCGAAATCGTCTCTTGCCGTGTATTGATTGTTCCACCGATGGGCTTCCACCTGTCGCCATCCCAGCGAGAGATTGTCAATGCTTCATTTCGGGTGATAGGTGTGTATCCTTGGATGGAGAACTCGATTGTTGCAGGTTTGAGGTGGTGAAGCTGTAAACTTTCCGGTTCAAAATTGTAGATGATATCGAATCGTGGAATGATTTTCGGCGATCCGTCGCCCCCTCCAACTCCCGCGCCCCTCAGCATCTCAGCTTTGGAGGATGAGGGCGTTCCTTTCGCCAACGGAACTGGGTTAATGATCACGTAAGTCGGTTCTGGCAAGCTGTTGGGCGGAAACATAATTTTGGCGATCCCATCTTGGCTTTGTCGGACACTACTATTCTGACGCTCTACACGCTCCTTGAAAAAAACGTTGACATAATCGATACTTTGATGACCGGCGTCATCCTCTACACGCAACCGCAAAGTATGTTCACCAAATAGATCGGGGGCATTCCATTCCGCTAGGAGACTCCGGTTGACAGGCTTCAAAAACCCTGTTTTAGAAATCGGTTGCCAGACATCGGGAGATGTTCCGACACCGTACTCAATAATGTATTCCTTTAAATTTCGATCGTCCGCTGTTCCCCAAATATCAATCTTCCTGGGTAATTGTTGATTCGCTGTGGGAGAAAGAATTTCGGCTTGTGGTGGGAGCCGGTCAACGATGATCTGTACGTTTGCCATACTTGATTTCCCTAACTTATCAAAAGCGCTCAAGCGGATTTCATACCCGCCATCCGCCATCGGGGGTTCCCATTCCCCAAAAACCGCTGATTGCTTGGGCTGGGTGGCGCGAATAATCTGCTGCCACTCAGTAGCACCCACAGCTCTGAAGTCCAGTTGATACGCACTGAAATATCTATCCTTTGCTGTGCCGACAATCTCAATTGCATCCGACACCAACTGCTGATTGGTAGGCTGAGCGATTTCAACGTCCGGAGATTGGTTGTCAATCATGACGCGTATCATATCCTCATTTGACTTACCCGAGTGATCCTGAACGCTCAGGCGAATTTCGTATTCTCCATCAATTTGGGGTGTGTTTCTCCAAATAGCGAGCGTCGTGTTCCGCCGAGGTGTTGTGGTATCCTGCACTGGAATCGGTTGCCAATCATCGATGTTATCTGTAGGGCGAAAATCCACGCGATAGTCTTTGAAATGGACGTCGTCTGCTACACCGATGATTTCAACCACGCCCGATAGTATCTCTGAACCTGGAGGTTCCACACGTCGCGATTGAACTTTGGAGATTTGTGCTATTGGCTCAAGGTTATCAACATGCACCTGAAGAATGACATGTTCTCTTGTTTTGTCGGAGCGATCGGACGCAGTCAAACGGACTTCGTAGCTCCCATCGTGCTGGGGGGTATTCCAATCTCCGAGAGGTTCGTCATCTTTGGGTTGATCGGGACTGAAAACGTCAAGAATTGGTCGCCATACATCGTTCTGACCTGCAAGCCGGTAATCAAGTTGAAACCGACTAAAATTTTCATCCTTCGCTGTGCCCATAATTCTTAGTGTACCGCTGACGAATTCATCTTGTTCGGGTGAGGTGATTCGCGCAATCACCTCAGCGTCATCAAGTACAACGCTGACTTCTGCCGCCGCTTCTCGTCCCGCCAGATCAACAGCACGGAGGCGTAGCCGATAGATACCACCTGCTAGACCTACCGCATTCCACGCTCCCAATCGCCCTCCCGATTGAACGGGGGTGTTCGATTCTAAAATGGATATCCACGGCTCTCCACTTCGAGAATATTCTAGCTTGAAGCTTTTGAAATGCACATCTGTCGCCTCGCCAATTACTTTGATATTCTCTGCCTTTAAAACTGCCTCATTTATTGGCGATTTGATGATTCCTTTCGGTGGCGTGTTATCTAAAATCACACTCCGCTCAATTTTAGATGAGTAAGCGTTGCTATCCGTTGCTGTTAAACGTAACAGATATTCGCCATCAGGAAGTGCCGTAGTGTCCCAGCGTGTAATCTCTTCGCTATTCAAAGTAAAACGACCACTACGCAGGGGCATCCAACCGTGAAGGTCATCGGCGTGACGATATTCGAGATGGAAATTTTCAATTAGTGTGTTTAACGCTGTGCCAACGTCGACCGTTCCCGTAATGGCTACTTCCTCTGAGATTGGATTAGTTCCATCCGGTTGATGTATCTCAACGACTGGCTTAGCGCCTACATTGTTGAGATTGATGAAAACAGTTTCTGATACACCTTTGCTGCCCGCTGCATCTTCAACTCCTGCGCGAAGCATAACATAGCCATATACGGTTGAGGTATTCCACGATATTTGTTTCACAATAGATAATTGACTATCGACAATTGTATCAGATGTGATTTTTTTCCAGTTGTCAGTTGTCGGTTCTACACGTTTGTATTCCAACGAATAGCCCATCAGGTGTGCATCGGTTAGTTGAATTTCAACCTCTGTTTCTCCCAGAACTGTAGAGTTAGGCAACGGTTGCGTAATTTTTGCCCGGGGCAAGGTGTTGTCTACTTCGACGGTTACAACCTCCTCGGCGCGATGCTGCCGGTCAAAATCGCCGTTTGGTGTATCTTGTGCGATTAGCTGAATTTTGTATATGCCATCGGGTACGGTTTGCGTATCCCACCTATAGAGCGTGTTGCCATCCACCGGCTGGTTTGAGGTGAACACAGATTGTCCCGAGATCTGAATTTGATAATCAGAGAAATCCTCATCGGTCGCAGTACCCTCAATTGTATAAACTCCAGCGATGACTGCGTCGCGTTTCGGATTCACAATTCGAACGGTTGGAGATTGCGAATCAATGACAAATTCAGCCTGTGCACCGAGAGGATCGTCGTTGCCTTCGCGGTCTTTCGCCCAAACGATAAAGCGATGTCTCCCTTCCGTCAGGCCCAACAGCAAAACACGATTCGCAAGACCTTCGTCGTCGGTGGGCATTGGGAGGTTGTCGTCAAGTTGATATCGATAGCGAAGTTCTCGGGTTGGAGTGCTAAGATCGCCTCCTTCAAACTTAAATTCAACGCTCGTCTCTCCGACAATTTCGCCGTTCCTGGGACCACTGATGATGCGAGTAGTTGGCGGTGCCATCTCCTGATTGAAGTGGCTGATGCCTCCGTTATCCTTACTCCCAAACCAGAGTGCACCATCAGCTGATTTGGTGATTACGGAGATGTTATTGCTGTTTAGACCGTCGCTTGCCGTGAGTGAGCGTGCAAATCGATTGTTCTGAAATAGACTGACGCCATCAGCTGTGCCGATCCATATCCGATGGGGCTCATCATCGCGCTCATCCAGGTAAAACGCCTGTACACGGTTATCCACCAACCCATCATCGGTCGTCAGTCGAGACGTTTGTTGTAATGTTTCTCCATCTAGAATCTGGATGCCCTCGTTCGTTCCAATCCAGATGTTACCATCAGTGGATTCCAAGATAGTATTGATGTTACCATTCAGATTCGTATTGATCCGATTCAATGTTGCACCATCGTAAACCCATAAGTTGCTTCCGAAAGTGAGGTTGCCAACGGTGCCAAAATATAGACGCTCTCGTGAATCTGAAAACATCACAACGATTATTTCGCTGAGTTCCTGAAAAATATCTTCTTCAGGATGCCACTGGACACCATTGTATCGATCTAAGCCGGGGAGGAAGCCCGTTTCATCAGCGAGCAAAATCCCTGTGCCCACCCAAACATCGCCGGCTGAGTCGACGACAATTGATTGAATGCTGTCGTTGTTGAGCCCATCCTCTCTCCGAAAGCTCCGCCATATTGAAGGGGTGTTTTCAATATCACCCGCAGATGGATTGAATACTGCAATGCCTGAATCTGTTCCAACCCAAAGGTGTCGCCGGGAATCTTCGGCTAACACACGAATTTCGCGCCCTAGCAGCTCTCCTACCGATTCAATATTGCCCGCTGTATACCGAACCAATCCATTGCGTGTGCCTACCCAAGTCGTCCCGCTACGATCCGTCAGCATTGCTGTTACTTGGTTATCGATCAAACGGTCATTTGTCGTGATAAATCTCCACGATCTATCGGAGAAACTGACACCGTTATCTCGTGTGCCCACCCAAAATCCACCATCCTGCGACTCAAACAGTGTCTGGATATTGTTGCTAGCCAACCCGTTTGCTTTCGTCAAATGCCTCCAACTGTCGCGACTGAACAGACTGATTCCTGTTGTTGTGCCAATCCACACTGTTTCCTCAATATCAATTTTAATGGACTGGACATTGTTACCAATCAAAAAATCGGGTGCCGTTCTAACCTGCCAAGTTGAACCGTCGAAAATCGCTACACCTTCAGTCGTGCCAACCCAAATATTGCCCAAACGATCGGCTGTAATCGCTTGTACGTCACCGTTCGGTAAACCGTCCTGAACGCCGAAAACTTCCCACTGGACGCCGTCGAAACGGCTAAGTAGGTTTGGACGGCTCTGCGGTGACAGCCCAAACCACAGATTACCGATTCTATCTTCATAAACGACCCGCACGCCTTTATTGATACTGCCCTCTTCCGCATTCGGCAAAGTGCGCCACATGTTCCCATCGAACCAGTTGACGCCTGAAGGCGTTCCAATCCAAATCTCGCCATTTCGCCGCTGGACGGCAGCCGAAATCCGATTATCAATTAATCCGTCTTCCATAGTGTAGTGATGGATCCAATGTATCCCACCATTGTGCGGCATCCCCCGATAGACACCCGTGCTTGTCATTGCCCAGATAAACCCATCGGAATCGTCAAAGATTTGGAAGACATCATTACCGTTTGAATCGCCGATTGAAACATCAATTACATGCCAGAAGCCATCGAAACGGCTCAAGCCTCTGCTCGTCGCAAGCCAGATTTGTCCGAACCGATCTTCAGTTATGGACCGAACATTATTACTGCTGAGTCCATCGCGGATTCGAGTGAAGTTGCGCCATTGAAAGGTCTGTTGGGCAGGCGCGGGGGTAAGCCAGAGCGCTAAAAAGCAGTAAAGCCAAAACGCAAGTAAGATTGTCTTGAGAGATTGTCGCCGTGTCCTATAGTCCATGGGCCATCATCCCGTTACCCTGTTTTGCGTTTCTGAAATAACCCTCCTAAACCCTACTACAAAGGGAGGAGGGAAATGTATTCTCCGTTAGCAATCCTCAATCAGGAGATTGGGAGAAAGATTATTTCACGATTGTCATTGACCGGGTAGCCCTAAATGACCTCGTTGAAATGGTGTAGAAATAAACACCGCTAGCAACAGGTTCACCCCATCGATCGTTTCCATCCCAGTAAGCTGCATCAGCACGACTCATATAGGAACCAGCTTCGAAATGTCCCAACGCAAGTTTACGGACAATCGATCCATTTACATCGTGAATTTTGATTATCACATCTCCGGCTGAGGTAAGTTGGAAAGGAATCCAGGTTTCCGGATTGAACGGATTCGGATAGTTCTGGAATAACACATCTTGGCTGGGGTGAACCGATGACAGCAGATGGCGTAAAACCTGTCTTGTGCGAACAAATGGAGGAGAATTATCAGGGTTAGTCAGCAAATCCGCGTAGATGCGTTGTAGCACTTCGTATGTTTCTGGTAATAATCTCGTTCGATGGTGGGATGCTAAGTATAGATTATTCTGATTGTGGAAATGGGGTGCAGCAGCGGTTTCTCGTCCATCCATCGGATAGGATTCACCAAAGTGGTTGCCAACAAGGACAATGTCTTGGAGATCGACGGCACCGTCACTGTTGATGTCAGGATTCAGCCCCACATCCACAGTGATTTCCTGTCCAAAGTATTTCGCCACGGCGCTGAGATCAAAAACGTCCACAATTCCATCACCATTGACATCCCACGGCCGTGCTGGATCTGCGACCTCAATCTGTGAGTTGAAAGTGTTACAATGGATCTGTTCTCCCGCTGAATTGACAAGTTTGAGATTGTTCAATTGAATGTTGCTTGAACCGATGTCTTTTCCACTGAACAGGACCTTTAACAGGGTTCCACTTCCACTCACACCACTCGATCCTGGTTTGGTCGCAACAACATCTCTGTAAACGCCCAACTCCCGGTCAATTTCTCCAACTTGCCCGATCCCAAATTCTTCAAAGATGTTTCTGAATTCGGTAACCGTGACTAGATTAAGTACATCGGGGTTCGTCCACTGAAGATCAAACTGAAATCCTGCGAGGTCGGGTGCCGAATCGATTAGAACCTCTACATGGAACTCCTGTCCCAAATTCACTTGGCGGCGCGGCGGTAGGATTCGAACATCACAGGTCAGAGGCGGATCAAACGGGATGCGAAGCGATCGAGGTTGAGACCACTCCCCGACCTGTCCGAGGCTACCTGTGCGAACACGCCACCAATAGTTCGGTGTTTCACCGTTGACTTCAAAGACTAAATGATTTTCTGTAACAGTTGTGAGTTGAGTATTCTCGATAAAATCTGGATTGTGGGAGATTTCAACATCGTAGTAAACCGAATCTTCAACTGCCTCCCAACCAAACGTAACATTCGACGTTTCGATGAGAACACCGTCTTCGGGTTCGCTGAGAGCGGGCGTTAAATGACTCGAATTCCATATAATAATTGTGCCATCAGCAGCTCCCGCCGTGGCTAATCGAGATCGATCTAAACTAAAAGCCAAATCGTGCCGTGATTTCGTGTCGAATGATTGAAGTTCACGACCCGTTGCGAAGTCCCATAGCTTGAGAGGGTTGTCGTTTTCTACGTGACGTAACCCAACCGCGAGCAATCTCCCATCAGGACTGAAGCCAATCGAAAGCACTTCGCGATTATACATTGCGAAAGGTTCTTGCAAAGCAAGTTCATCGGTATTTACATCAACATTCCAAACCCTTACAGTGCCGTCCCATGACCCAGAAGCAACCAGATTTTTGTTGGGGTGAAATGTCACAGACCAAACCCGGTTCGTATGACCGGTGAAGGTTTTGATAGAGGTTCGATCAATCAGGTTCCCACTACCATCGGAGACATTCCAAAGACGAACAGTCCGATCTTCAGAGGCAGAGGCAATCGTTTCACCATCAGGACTGAATGCCACTGACCAGATAATACCTTCATGTCCTTCATAGGTCGTGATTAGTCTACCGGTGTCAACCTCCCATAATCTGAGCGTCTGATCGATTGAACCCGCAACTAACCGTTTGCCATCTGGACTAAAAGCCACTGATGTTAACCCATCTTGATGCTCATTAAACTGGCGTATCTCTTCTTGGGCGGGAACATCCCACAACCGCAGACCCCCGTCTTCAGAAGCGGATGCCAGATTGCCATTTATCCGGAAGGCGAGGTCCTTTATTTGGGCGGTGTGCCCGGTAAGCGTATGGATGTGCTCACCCGTCTCGACATCCCAAATGTAAATTTCGTATTCGCGATCGCCGCCAGAGGCAAGCCACTGTCCATCAGAACTGAATGCAATCGCAAGCACGCGATGAGTGTGTCCAAACAGAAACTGGTGAGGCAATTCAGCATGACTATCGATGCGTAAAATGAGGGAGATAAGAATTGGAAAGAGTATAATTAAGCGTTTCATGCCTTCCCCCGCAGTTTGATCGAAAGAAATGTAAAATGTAATGGCTAAAAATCTTTAAGTACCTAAAAGTTAGAAGCATATTGTATGCCAACACATCAAAATCTCGCCGAAAAACCAATCGCCGCTGCATCCTAACACACGATGAATCGATTATCCATAACAAATTCGGCGTGCACGCTTATAGCCGCTTTCGGGTTGGGCATGTCAATATTTCACTTTTTTCCTGCCACGATTTCAATCTTCAACGAGAACTATTCGACCCAGTATATTTCACACTCTGAATTGATATACCCTCAATTCAATCATATTGTCATTAGAAGCAGTGGCTGGTGAATCGTGGAGAGTTATATTTCAAACTTGTTATCAAATCTGTACGATCCATCCTCAAAAAATTGTGTAACTTGTGTCTAAAAAAAGCAATTTAGTTTCAATCTCGGATTCGAAGCCTTGGATTTGGTTATTGTATTAGACACGGATTCCGCAAAGGCGTTTCTAAATCGCAATCAGCGGGTTGGTGCGACCTCGCTTGATTCGACCTTTTCAGATCGGTAGGGTGCACGCCGGAGTGTCGTTCTGTGGTCTATTGACTAAGCGAGAAACCGGGTAGGCTGTCATCTCATTGGCGGGATATGGCTTGAGAAGGTGATTCAGTGTGCCGGACGGTTGGTCGGTTGGCTTTAGTCAGAGGTCATACGCATCATAGTCTAGAATCACCGGCATACGATGGTGAACCTGCTTCAGCATCTCGTTGGGTGGACAGGTAATGATTGCGCAGGACAGAACCACATCTGATTCTCCCAATGGCTGCCACTGTTCCCACAGCTCTGCGAAGGCAAAAGGTTGCTCCGATGCCATGCGGATGTAAAACGGTGTTATTGCACCGCCGTCCGACTCCTTTCGCCACTCAAAATAACCGTCTGCCAAGATGAGACATCGCCAACGCCTGTACGCGGATCGGAATGAGCCTCCATCGGAAGAATTCTATTTTGACGGGGTTATTGTTCGCAACGACAGTAACGTCCTGTGTGGGTGTAATGTTGTAGCGTGGGATTGGTTGGTCGGAAAGTTCAAACTCGGGAAAAGTTTCCGTTAAGGTGGTAAGGGTAGCGGAGAGTGTGAATCGCCCACACATAATTATCTCCTTCTTACAATAACTGAACCTCTTTTCTGTTTTCTAACTGGAATTCAATTATAATTCACTGCTTCGTTCAATGTCCAGTTATTTTGGGAATAGGTCATTTTGCTAACTATTGTTACGTCACTTGGCACTTGTGGACACTGGGTTGAGCGATTCCCCTTTGACAAATTGTGAATTGTAGTTTACTATTGAATTTTAAGAACGTAGAATATATCAAAACCGATTATATCTTCTTTGAGCCAGCGATACATCTGACCGACTTTCATAAAGATTTTTGTCAAAACTCGGAGGTTTGAATGGAGAGGCACTCAGATACGATAATTGAAAAAACGGAATCAAATTTCTTTCCGGTGTTCAACAGAAATCCTTTGGTTGTTGATAAAGCAAGTGGGTGTCTTGTCTGGGATGTTGACGGGAGGGAATATATTGACCTGACTTCGGGCTGGGGAGTGACTGCTCTCGGACACTGTCACCCCGCTTTGATTGAGGCGATATCAAAGCAGATGCGATTGTGCATGCAAGCTCCAAACTGCAATCTGTCTTACACGATTCCTCAAGCTGAAGCAGCGGAACTGCTTTGTGACATTTCACCACCGGGGCTCACAAAGGTATTCTTTACAAACTGCGGTTCTGAAGCCGCAGAGGGCGCAATCAAGCTTGCACGTCGAGCGAAAAAGAAGCCGGGGTTCATCGCATGTCGGAACGGCTTCCACGGTAGAACGCTTGGAGCTGCATCCGTCACAGGTCAGGAGCGGTATCGAGCGCCGTTTGAGCCGTTATTGTCTGGGATGAAGTTCGTTGAATTCGGGAGTTGCGAGGCTATCGAAGCTGCCATCGATCCGGAAACAGCCGCAATTATCGTAGAGCCGATACAGGGAGAAGGTGGAGTAAATGTGCCGCCAGTCGGTTATCTGAAAGGTCTAAGGGAAATAGCGGATAGGCATGAGATACTACTCATATTCGATGAAATTCAGACCGGTATCGGTCGAACAGGAAAGATGTTCGCTGCCAACCACGAAAACGTGACGCCCGATATCCTCCTCTTGGGCAAATGTCTGGGAGGCGGGTTCCCTGTCGGAGCTATTGTTATAACCGATAGCGTCGCCGCAACCATAGAAAAGGGAGATCATGGCGGCACCTTTGCAGGCAATCCAATCGCCTGTGCTGCGGTTGTTGCCGTCATCCGAGAGTTGCTAGACCATCGAATCCTTGAACATTGCCAGAAGGCTGGAGAGATTGTAACAAACTCCCTGAGAGAGATTCAACGTACTGCGGCGGAACGGATTGTTGATATTCGAGGCTGCGGTCTTCTAATAGGATGTGAGTTGTCGTCCGAGGAACTGGCATCAGCCCTTGCAGAGCAGTGTCTAGAGCAAGGGGTCATCATCAACGTTGTGCACGGCAAAGTCCTCAGAATATTTCCCGCGTTGAATGTAGATTTTTCACTCTTGGGAAAAGGGATGAAAATTCTTGCAAACGTTTTGGTTTCTTCAGGGTTAAGTGGGGAATTGTAAATTACCTCAAATAGTATAATGCCCCCTCCATAGTCGGGCATGAGTTACGTGAGAAATGGCTTTGAACTCCGACTGGGGAGAGTAAAAATTCCGTTAGGCGGTACTTTTAAGCGTGGTGAATTATGAAAGCCTTTATCTCCATCAAATACCGTGAAGACAACAGTAACAAAGATTGTATTCTAAAAATCTCATCTGCTCTTGAGCGAAACGGCTTTGGAACAGTATGTATCGCCCGTGACATTGAGAATTGGGGACAAATCGAATTAAGTCCTGAAGAATTGATGCGTAGGACATTTGCTGAAATTGATTCGAGTCACCTAATGGTGGTCGACCTAACAGAAAAAGGAGTAGGATTGGGCATCGAAGCGGGCTACGCATACGCCAAGAAAACTCCGATTGTAGTAATTGCAAAACGGGGGTCAGACATTTCAACGACACTACAGGGGATTTCGCAGAAACAGTTTTTGTACGAGAAATTCGAGGATCTTGTTCACTTTTTTGAAGTATTGATGATTCCCCATATTCAGCTATAAGTTTAGACTACGTCTAACTAGGGGGCCGTTCCTAAATCAAAACCGTCTCGTTGTTTACAAGGAGGGATTTGTGTATGCCACGACCAATTACAGTTGATGAAGTTGCATCATTTCCGTATTCTGGAATTGCATCTAGTGCCCTCTCGCCAGACTGTGATCTTGCAGCGGATGGCTTACGAATTGCGTACACGCATCGGAATCGGATTCATATCACTGAGTTGGAAACATCAAAGACGTACGAACCATTAAAAGGAAGATTCCCAAAATGGTCGCCCGTCCAACCCGACATGCTTGCTTACCTGAAGCCAGAGAGTTCAGGGGTGTGGCTTAGATACCACGATGGTGCCGAGAGGCAATTGGCAGGGAAAGTGGAAAACGTCAGTTTCTTCCAATGGTCCTTTGACGGTCAGTTTATCGCCCTCATTACAAATCGAGATTTAGAAATACAAGATGAAAACGCTGATGACGATATTGTTATCGTCCTTCCACCCCCACTCACCGCTGTGAGTTACATTGTCATTCTTCATGTAGAGACGGACGAAGCCACCCCTCTTGTTGAATCAAGTCCGGGAGAATCCTACGAAGCGGTAGCTTGGCATCCTGATGGTAATTGGCTGACTGTTCACTCAATGATAGAAAGTCGGAACCAAGACGATTGGGATGAACACCTTTTTGATTTCGATCGAAGAACTGGCAACAGGAATGACCGCGTTGGTCCAGGCAAGAACGAGATAATTTCACTTGCATGGTCCCCGTGTGGAAATTATTTTGCTATGAGCTACTCCCCATATAGCTATAATAATCCCGTGCGTAATTTGTGTGCTATTATGGAGAGGGATTCAAAGCAGGTGCGGATATTGGACGACGAATACTTCGTTAATTCCGTCTGCTGGGGACATGACAATCGGAAAATATACTGTAGCGGCTTAAAGGGAATCAACCGCAATGTCTTCTCTGTCGATATACAGACCGGAAGGAAAGAGGTTATCGTAGATCGAACCGGATGGACCAACCTTGCGGGGATAAGCCGGGACGGGCGGAAACTCTTGACGGTTTTTTGGGGATTGTTGACGCTTCCGGATGCTTACCTCATCTCTCTTGATTCTGGGGCGGAACGCGCTATCACACAATTCAGCGATCAACTCACCGATTACGAGCTAGCGGATGTTTCCGTTGTCGAGTGGGAATCCTACGACGGTTTGGTTATTCAAGGCTGTGTTGTTCCACCGTTGGGCAAGTCGATGAGCCCAGAAAATCCTACCATCGTTGATTTGCATGGCGGACCGACTGCGGGCGGCGCGGCAATCTTCTACCGTCATTGGCATTGGTTGGCAGCCAATGGGTTTCAGGTATTCGCACCCGACTTTCGCGGGAGTCAACAGTATCAGTGGTGTGACCCGCCAACTCAAGAAATGGACTATAAAGATGCTATGTGCGGCATCAACTGGTTGGCATCTCAACAGATGTGCGACAAGGCGAGAATGGGAGTGCACGGATTTAGCTATGGTGCTATACTTGGGGCTTATGTCATTGGGAAGTCAACGCTCTTTCGCGCCGCTGTCCTGCTAAATGGACTTTACGACTACCGTCTTACTTGCGGACTAGGTGCCCAAACACGGTGGGGCGGAATTTGCGCGCAAGAGTTGGGAGGAGCACCATGGGAGGTACCACACGTCTACCAAGAACAATCTCCCATCAGCTACGTTGCCAACGTCGAAACTCCCGTTCTAATCCATTCGGGGGAGAATGATACCCCCCACGAAGCCGAACTGTATACAGCATACCTAAGGGCGCTAGGTAAAGAGGTTACCTATGTCCTCTACAAGGGTGCAGGCCACAGTCTCGGTGAAAAACACCGGAAAGATTATTACGAGCGGACATTGCATTGGTTCCGCAAGTATCTCAACCCCTGAGTCCAGAAAACAGCAAAAGTAGGTTGGGTTTCGCTATCTATCTAAAGATGGTGTTGTTAAACCCCAGAACCTCAATTGTCGTTGATAGAGAGTTCCGTTCGACTTCTTGAATGCATATTTGGAATTCATGAACCGGTCAGTCCGCAAGCAGAATTTGAATCTGAGCTTCGAGGTCATGCTCCCAAGTACCCCCGATAATCTCTCCCGCCGTGTTAATCAGAACGAATGGAGGCCCCGATCCGATAGCGTATTGATCGAAGGTTTCGCCTTGTGCGCCGACGACCTGTGTTGGGCGGTCTAGCCCGATCGAGTAAGACAGCGACTGGTCTGCGATGTGTTGTTTAATCGTCTCGACGTCTACTGTGGCGGGACAGATAGCGACGCAGACGAGCCCTTTCCCTCCATAGACTTCCTGCAGGAGATTCAACAGTCGTATCCATTGGACATGATCGTCGACGTAACTCAAATCCCAGAAATATAGGACAATCGTCTTTCCCTTCAACTCTCCGATAGATGCGGGTGAACCGGACAGCCAATCTGCAACCGCCAATTCCGGTGCAGGTTGATTCACCAAGGTTTTGAACCGTTCTTCTGCCGACTCGCTGTATAACTGGTGTGCTTTCCGCCGTGCTTGCTGCTCTGGAGTCGGCTCCGGTTTCGGCTCGGTTGGCGGGAGTGTCAAAACCAGATCGCGCTGATTCACCGCGATACCCTCAAAAATTTTGTAGTCGCGGCGATTGGTTGCATAGACCGAAACGATTGGGTCTTTGATGTGCTTGAGTTCAAACTCGCCCAGTACGTTGGAGTCAACACTGGCGTAAACGTAGCCGGATGAATCTTGTTCGGCTTCAACCATCACCAGCGCCCGATCAATCGGTTTGCCGTCGGCGTCCACAACCTTCCCGGCGAGGTATCCGTCTGCCTTGACCAGCACTAGGTCGTGCCGCTGGTTGGTTTTCAAACTCTTAAAATTATGGTACGCGTATTCTGAATGGTAAATTCCCAACTCGAGAATGACCACTGTCGAAAGCTCCTCAAGCCGATAATCCCCGTACTCATCGGTTTGTGTTTCCGAGTGTTGCGACTGCCCACTTATGACCAGCCTCGCTCCGTGAACTGGCTCACCAGAGGTGTCGGTAACGCGCCCTTCAATGAAGTACCTATCGGTGGTAGCTGGCGACAGGACGAGATCTGGAATTTGGGTCAACTCCGCTGTGGCGGTGAAGATTCCAGTTTCCGCGCCCAGATACCCTTTTGCATTTGCCCGGATGCCGTACTCATCGCCGATGATGAGCTGAATTTCCCGGAACCATCCATCACCATCTGTCACTGCGACAGTACTGCTTCGCCCCATGTGTATATGACGGTACCAGCGCATCAATTCAATGTTTGCCGTTGTAATAGGTTCGCCCGAGCGGTTGACCACCCGCCCGGAGACCACGACCCGTTCGTAACGTTCCATCCGAATCTCTACTGACGCTCCCGGTTGGACTTCGACTTCCGCTGTACCGCGCAGTCCCAATCCACTGTGTTCTGCTTTAAGAGTTAACTTCTGTCCGGGCAGCAGCCCGCGAACGGCGAACTCGCCCTTTTCGCTCGATTTTCCGTACTCCTTATCCCACTCCCGCTTGTCGGAAATGTCGGAAATCCTCGCACCACTGACCGGTTCTCCCGTTGCCATAAAAACTCGAACAATTAAGTCTATCCCTTTCGAGAATTGAAATTCAACCGTGACAGTTTCGGCTTCAACAACATCCACATATTTCTTAATCTGCCCTATGTCCTGATAACCCTCCGGGGCGCTGGCGTAGACCATTGCCCGGCCGGGTGCGGCGCGGAAGCGATAGGCTCCATTTTCGTCCGTTTCCGTACCGTGAACCGCCGCCTGAGATTCCGGACGGGCGGCGTCGTGAAAGCTGATATGGTGGTTGGCGATTGGTTCGTTTGTTTCTTGGTCGATCACTCGCCCGGTGATGAAGCCTCCGCGAACCAGAGTCAGATTCACGTTGGAGACGATCTGTCCCTCGTCCACCTGAATGAATTCTTTGGCGACAGCAGTCCACCCCTCCGGCCCCTCATGAAGATAGAGATTGTACGTTCCGGGGGCGATGTTTTTTAGAAGGTAATTCCCATTTTCATCAACGCTTGCACGCCCGCTTCCGGTAGTCGGATAGATACCCTGAAGCGCGACAGTCGCGTTTTTTACCGGCTCGCCGAAAGCCGTGTAGCTGAGGCGTCCTTCGATCCTGCCCTCACGTTTAAGCCTGAACTCGAGCCCTTCCGCGTCAACCGGCACGCTGCCGTGCATTTCTTTTGCGTATCCCGGCCCTTGAATAACGAGGTTCGTTGTCGCACCTTGGGGTAGCCCGCGGAGAACAAACTCGCCGTTCGCATCGGTCTTGACAGGCGGGATGGGAATAGCACCCATCCACAAACTACCTTCTAGTCTGCCCAACGTTGGGTAACCGCTGGACAAGCGTTGAAGCCGCGCTTCCGCGTTCTGAATCGGATTGCCCGCTGCATTCAGAATTCTTCCAGAAATTACTCCCGGTGTTCCGAGTTGGATTTCAACATCCTTCTTGTTTTGGAGCGGGAGATTCGTCCACCCAATTGCGTGATTGGGGTGTGTGGCAATAATGCTTACCCGACCCGGCTCCTTAACATCAGGTCGCGGAAATTCCAAATGGAACGTACCATCCGCTGCCGTGCGTGTGACAGATTCGGACGAATTGAACTTTACGGAGTATAGGACTTCGGCACCTGTGACCGGCGCACCCTCACTGTCGACGACCCGACCGGAGTAGATTAGTTTCTCGCCATCACCCTCCGCTGCAACTGCGGGGAGTTGCGGCATAGCATTCCCTGTACCACTGCCTCCCAGAGTTGATCCGCTGTCAACCAACCGATGCCCATGCTCGGTTGACTCGCGGTTGGACGCAGCCGACGGATGGGTTTCAGCCTGCGTCGGAACCGACGGAATCAATGAGCGTGTTGAGTTGGCGGTGGATGTCAGCAACGCCACCTCAATCGGCGCCGTCCATCGGTCTGTGCCTTCATGCCCTATCCCAATTCGATTCGTTGTCATCCCGGTCGGCGTATCGTCTCGCCCCCCAATAAGTCCAATAAAAACACACAATGCCATAATTAGCGAGAACAAAGTCTTGCTAACGGTTGCACTACTCCACGTGAACCCCATCGTTGGGGATGGGATATAGCGAATCTGCTCCATTAGCTGCATGAGAAACCCTCCTTTGAGTTTGTGGCTCTTCAAGTATCTGCCGTAGTGTTCAGCCAGTGCACTGCCGAGTTGTTGGCGTGCACGATATAGCTTGCCCTTAACGGTGTTCACAGAGACGCCGAGAAATTCTGAGATTTCCTTCAGCGAACAGTTTCCCATATAAAACATCGACACCGCCACCCGATTGTCATCGGGGAGCGCAGAGAGTGCCTGTTCAAGGTCTACCTCCCAGCCTTCCGTGGGAACCGTGTGCTCGGGTACAATCTGTAGCGCATCGTCCCTGGCGTCCTCCAACGCAATTTCGCGCTGCCGTTTTTTCGTTACGCGCGTCAGCCAACGGTTGCACTCGTTGGACATGATTGTATAGAGCCAACTTCGGAACCGATGCGGGTGTCGCAATTGATAGAGATGTCGATATGCCCGTAGGAAGACCTCCTGCGTGATGTCCTGCGAATCGGCTTCGTTTCTCACCTTCTGAAAGGCGTAGGTGTAGACCATGTCCTGATACTTGTGCACCAGCACACCAAAGGCGTCGCGATCTCCTGCGAGTGTTTGAGATACTAACTTTTCGTCGGCTGAATACATAATAAGCACCTAATCCAAATTAACGAAAAAACACCAGCACCGCAATAATATTGGGCTCAGCTATTAACTAGACACACTGCGTAGACAGGAGGTTATGCTGCAAAGAAAAAAATCGGGTGGGAAAACTGCGTAGACACCGGCAAACTTTCCCCGGATCTTGGAATTGCCTTACAAACGTGAGGGAATTAACCGGTTCTGAGGTGCAGTTCTTGAGAGAGTACGTCGAGGGCGGCGGTGGTGTGATTATAACCGCTGGCGATCAGATTAATCTTGAGGCGTATCGGGGTACGTTCGATGCGGGAGAAGAGCCGCTGATGCAGCACAGCGCAGCGATGAACACCCGGCAGAGATAGAAGTTGCCATTTCAACTCAAAGGTGAGAAAACCCGGACAAAAATCGACGAGAGTGACAGCGTTTTCTACAATATCACCGGCGATCCGGGGATCTAGTCTTCGCATATCTCCGGCAGGAAACCGCGTTAATTTGTCGTCAATCCGAATACGGTTGAGTCCGATCTCACCGCCCGAGATCCGGAGGAGTTAACGAACATGCTGGCTGGCGGCGAACAAACTGTTTCGACGAAGTCGATCACTCCGCACATGACTACAGCCTATCATAGCGAAGTCGAAAGAAGCCAGAGCGTGTGGTGGTATTTGATGCTCGGAGTGTTTCTTCTAGCGGTTGGAGAGTCGTTTCTCTCGTACCGGATATGAAAGAAAACGAGAACGATCAGAAACCTTACGTTGGAAGCTGCGCCCAGGCTGTGACATGCGGCGGCAAAATTAGTGGCCGTTTCGACGCAACGATCTCAGCCCTAAGACGCTCGGCAAGGGTCTCGACATCGATCTCTTCAGCAGTCGCAATATCGTACGCTTGCATAAGCGGGATTAGGCTGCGAAAACCGTCCGCTATGAATTGGTAACCCGCCCATGTGGCTGGACCACCCACCGGTGCCGAATACTGTAAGGTGGGCTCAGGCAAGCCGGCATCGACAAAAGTGCCGTATAGGTCAAGACCCATTCCAACATTCGCCCCTGAACGCCGAAACACCTCTATTCCCCACTCGGCTAACTGGTTCAGCATGGGAGTATTCGGGCGGGCAGTTGCCTTATAGGTCGAGAACTCGACCTCCTGAAAAGCGACGATGCCTCCCGGACGCACACGTGTTGCGAGCTGCTTCAAAGCATCTACGGGGTCAGCCAGATACATCAAGACCAAGCGTCCGATCAGGGCGTCAAAGTCGCTCGGCAAGTCCAGAGTTTGGGCGTCGCCCGCCACGAATTTGATGTTGGCGTAGCCCGTTTCCTGTGCCCGTGTTCGAGCCGTTTCGAGAATTTCGGCGTTCATGTCCACGCCGACGACCTGCCCCTCACTACCGACCAATTCCGCGGCGGCGAACGCCACGTCCCCGGCACCGCTGCCGATATCAAGCACTTTCATCCCGTTAAAAATACCTGCATCCCTGAGAAGACGTCGTGTAATGTCTTCGTACAATCCTGACTGCTGAATCAAGCGATCGGTCTCCTCCTTGCTGCGCCCCATCGTATACGTCATCTCTCTAGTTGAGTTGCTCATGTCGATTTATCCTCCCGCTTTTAATGAAATAAGTGAACAGGTTAACTTACATTCCCTTTACGGTTCAATCAATTTATGGAACAATACTTCGCCATTGACGATGCGTTTAATGACTACGCTCTTCGACGTGTGTCGGTTCTCATCATAGCCAGAGATGAACGTCGCCCCGCTGTAATTCTCGGTCGCCGCAATTTGGTCGCGGATGGTCGTTGGTGTCAAGTCGTCCGCGCGACGCATCGCCAGCACCACGAGTCTGAGGGCGTCATATCCCCCCGCCGCACCACCATCGGGCACTTCATCAAACATTGCGGTGTAGGCGGTCACAAATTGATAGGCATCTTCACCCAAATCACTCGGTTCCGCTTCAGCAGAAAATCCGCTACTAAAGAAACTCCCGTCAACAGCCGTTCCAGCAGTATCAATTAACGCCGCGTTATCCCAACTATCGCCGCCCATGAAGGTTGCTGTCATACCGAACTCTTCCTTTGCTTGTCGAACTGCTAACGGGACTTCAGGGATGTAGCCGGTACTAAAGACGACATCCGGCGCAACTTCGGCGATTGCGGTCAATTGCACGGTGAAATCGGTAGTTCCTGCCGTGTAAAATTCATTAGCCACAATCTCGCCCCCATGAGCGGCGAAGTTGTCAATGAAGGTTTGCGATAAACCTTCCGAATAGACTTCTCCCTCGTGCGTGAGGACTGCGGCGGTCTTTGCCTCTAAATTTTGGCTGGCAAACTGAGCCATCGCCTTACCTTGAAAGTCGTCAGTGAAAGCCGCCATAAACACAAAGTCGCCGGCAGCGGTAACGGACGGATTAGTAGCGGACGTTGCCATCATCGGTATCGCGTGGGTCTGAGCAATTTCCCCGACGACCACGGCGTAGCTCGAGCGGTTGGGACCGACGATTGCCGAAACCCCTTCTTCGACAATCAGTTCCTCTGCGAGTGCTGCAACGTATTCTGTATCGTTTATGTTATCGCTTATGAGGCGTTGTGTCGGTATCCCGCGAGGGACGAGTTGTATCGGAATACCCCGCACACCGCCCGATTCGTTCAGTTGTAATGTTGCTAATTCTGCACCGTATCGACTGTTGTTTCGGTTCGGCGTGGTATAGAGAAAGCCGATTTTAATGGCGGAATCTTCGTCCTCATTTGGTGATGGTGTGAGCAATTGTTGGACTTGATCGCACCCCCAAAAGGTAATGCAAATTAGAAGTAGTGGAATCCAAAGCCGACCGATGGACTTGCGTCCAATCAGCCGGCTACGTCGATCTATCATTGAAATTCTCCTTTTCGTTACGGCTTAATCAGTTTATGGAACTGCGCCTCACCATCAACGATTCGGTTGATGACCGCGCTCTTGGTTGCGTGTCGGTTTTCGTCATAGGCTAAGAGAAAGGTTGCCCCGCTATAGTTCTCGGTTGCTGCAATCTGGTCGCGAATCGCCGTTGGTGTTAACTCGTCTGCGCGCTGCATCGCTTGAACCACGAGCATGAGCGCATCGTATCCGAGTGCCGCACCCCCGTCCGGCGCATTGCCAAAGATTGCCGTGTAGGCGGTAATGAATTGATGTCCCTCTTCACTCAAATCGCCCGATGCGATTTTGGCAGAAAAGTAGGTAGAGAAAAAACTTCCTTCCAGCAGTTCTGCATTATCGGCGATCAACGGTGCGTTATCCCAACTGTCGCCGCCGAGCAGAATTCCCGCGATGCCGAGCGTTTTCGCCTGTTCAACCACTAATGGGATTTCGGCTGAGAAACCAGGCAGGAAAAAAACATCCGCCGGGGATTCAGCAATCTCGGTCAATTGGGTAGTAAAATCAGTATCTCCCTTCATATAAATTTGCGCGTGTAGAACATCGCCCCCGATATCCATAAAGTTGTCAATGAAGGTTTGCGATAAGCCATCCGAATACAGAGAGTCGCTGCGCGTAAGGACTGCAGCGGTCTTTGCTCCCAGTTCTTGGATGGCAAACTGAGCCATCACTCTGCCCTGAAAATCGTCGGTGAACGCCGCCATAAACACAAAATCACCTGCATCGGTAACCTTTGGATTAGTCGCAGTAGTGGTCACCATCGGTATTCCGTGGCGTTGAGCAATCTCCCCAATGGGTACAGCATAAGACGAGAGGTTGGGGCCGACAATCGCTGACACCCCCTCTCGCGTAATCAACTCCTCTGCTATCGCGGCAGCATGTTCGGAGTCGCTGATATTACCACGAGCAACAATCGCAATCTCCCGACCGTGTACACCGCCCTCTCCGTTCAGTTGTAGCGCCGCCAATTCTGCGCCGTTTAGAGTGTGGCTGCGGGTTGGGCTACTAAATATAACGCCAATTCTGATTGGAGCATTTTCGTCAAGCTCTGGTAACGGCGTGAGCACCTGTTGGAATTGGTCGCACCCGCCAAGCAGAAGCAAGATTCCCATCACCAAAATTAAATGGACAACAGAATTAGAAGATAATCCGAAAACCATGTGCCAACTTTTTAAAGTTCTATGTGCTCTTTGAAATGTCAATGAATCCCTCCTTTTCGGTATGTATGTTTGTTGTTTCAGATGCGACCAAATGGCAACACCATCGCTTTTTGGTCTGGCTGATTAGATCATCTGACAACAACGTTAAAGCGCAAAGTAGCGGTTTGATTAACTGATCCCGACGTGACTTTCACACCCAAACCGTGAAACGAGGTAACCCATTTCCTTTTTCCATAGCTGGTGTAGCGTCCTTCGACTTCAAGCCAAACGTGATCCACGAGCTTCTTCTCCACCCCAAGGCCACTCGTCCATGCAGTATAGTAAGAATCCTTGGAGAATCTACCGGAATCATAGTCGCCAATGGCACACGGCTCCTGTTTGAAACAGCCGTTGTAATAAGCATCAAGTCGGGAATTGGCGAGGCGGACGCCTGCAAGTACGTAAACACCTGCTTTCCATGACCGTAGTGTTCCCGGGCTGCCACCTAGCTTGAGCGTCAGTCCGTAGCTTTGACTCCTTTGAAAAGTCCAATATTCGGACCAACTCTCCCCAAGTTGGTTGGGGGATTCAGAAGTCCCCTCTTCCTCAATATTTCCGTAAACGCTACCGCTGTGGTGCAGGGTGTCAATCTCTCCGCTTAAGAAAAAACCCTTTTCACCGAGCGGCGTACGGTAACCAAACTGGTAACCGAGACCGCTAATCCCTCCATCCGCATTCGATTCAGCACGATTAACTTTGTCCTTTTGAGTGGATACATTCCGCGGATCTGTATTGTCGACGGTCTTGGTATAAGAAGCATCAACAAACTCCGCTGTTGATACATAGCCGGCATAAGGACCTGCGTCTGCATCCGTAATACCCAAGAATGCGACTATCATGAAACAGCAGCTGGTTCCGATAAGAATTTTCTGGATAGAATGGATGGGATGTCCTAGGCTTTTGTTGTTGAATCTCTTTATCGCGTCAATCGTATTCCAATTTTGAGTAGAACCCATATCCTTCTCCTTACGAATTGTTAAAATGGCGTCAGCTCTGCGATATTATAATCTACATCTTGAACTAAATGCAACTACATAGGGCGATACCTTAACTTAAAGGAATCATGGTGGAATTTGATGCTTGGGTTGTTTCTACCAGCAGTTGCGGAGATGTTCTTCACCAATCGAATTTGAGAACGCAGAGATGAAAGGAGGGGCACGAGTATGTCCATTGAGCGCAGGAGCAAAAACAGCAACCGTAACCCACTGTTGACCATGTCGAATTATTGAACATACCTGCAAATCTGTGGTAAAATAGAAGGACTATCACCAACTTTCCCGATCGAATTAAAGATAGGGAGGAGAAATTCATGACGACTTCTAATGCCCTGCAAATGAAGCAGATTAAAGCAAAGGCGGTCGTTTGCACTGATTGTCCACTTTCCCAGACGCGCGCACAGGTGGTGTTTGGAGAGGGGAACTCCGAAGCGACGCTGGTATTGGTGGGAGAAGGCCCTGGCGATCAAGAAGATAAACGTGGACGCCCATTCGTAGGAAAGGCTGGAAAGCTACTCGATGAAGTGTTGGCAGACGCTCAAATTAGAAGGGAGGAAATTTGGCTCACGAATGTCATCAAATGTCGCGCCTGCGTTACCGAAGACGGCTACACTCGGAACCGTCCCCCACAGATGGCGGAGATTAAAGCCTGTCACAAATGGCTGGATGCGGAACTGAACTTGATTCAACCGGCTGTGATTGTTTGTATCGGTGCGCCCGCTGCGAACCGACTGATTCATCGGAATTTCAAAATGACTCAAGAACGCGGACAATGGTTCACGGATACCCAATACGCGCCGTATGCAATCGCTGCATTGCATTCAGCATATATCTTGCGCTTGCGCGGCGACGATTTCACCGCCGCCCGTCGATACCTTGTGGAAGATCTCATAGAGGCGAAGCGGAAAGCTGACGAAGCGCCTCAACGCCAACAGTTGACTCTGTTTTGAGTGTTTTTCACGAGTCGAGCGCATAAAAGAGACTCTACAATCCAACTCATTTACACGTAAGCACAGTCTTTAATTTATTATAATCACCGAACGAGACTTGCAGTACTGAAGCGGGATGCCAACCTGATTTTGATTGGCAACTACATGAGGAATTATGAGCCCGCCAACTGCGGCTTCGACGAGTTCTCCGTTTTGCTAAGCCCGGCTTCCGTACTACAATGTTATGTCAAAACCATCCAAACTTTCTCCGCGCAAACAACTCTATTTGCTAACATGTGTACATGCAGTCGTAGATACCTACGCAACCATCCTCCCACACGTATTACCTCTGTTGCTAAAAAAGTTAGTGTCCCAAACTTCTGCAAGAAATAGCTATGCAGGCGTTATAATCTCCGTGTTTAGCAATTTTGGTTCCCTCGGACAAATTCTCTTCGGTTGGCTATCCGACCGAGTGAGAACAGTTCATTTTCTGACCCTGGGGATTGCAGTATCCGCTACTGGTATGAGTTTGTTGGGGCTTGCCCCCTCTTTTTTCATGCTTATGCTGTTGGTCGCAGTCGGCGGATCGGGCGTTGCGGCATTTCACCCGCAAGCAACCGCTCAAGCTGCTGCATTATCCAAGCAAGACAAAGGTTTTGGGGTGTCGCTATTTCTCATGGGAGGCAACCTCGGGCGGGCTGCGGGACCGTTAGGTATCATGTATTTGCTAGTGTATCGCTATGGACTAGAAAAGATGGTGTGGTGTATGATTCCGGGGCTTCTCATTGCGTTATTCGTGCCCAGAGCGCTGAAGATGCCTTATACGGCTGCAGCTTTGTCATCGGAGGGGATTGTCGGGGCGCCGACTCTGCCTGAGAATCGAAAAGATCTTTGGCAGGTGATACATCCAAATCTGCGAATCTTCCTGGTACTTTATATCATTGCTGTCTTGAGAACAATAACGGCGATTGGTTTCGAAAACTTTCTTTCTTTGCACCTTGACGATCAACAGTATTCGAATCTTGCACGATCGGCGGTCATCGCCCTTTTCTTAATCGCAGGATCAATCGGCATCATGATTGGCGGCTGGCTTTCAAATCGGATCAATCGATACGGTTTGCTTTTATTTTCTTTATTGGCTGCACCTCCATTCTTGTATAGTTCTCTGCATAGCACAGGCGGCTTGTTTCTGATTCTCCTCTTTTTCGGAAATTTCATCCTTTCCAGTTCAATCACGGTCAATATCGTTCTAGGGCAGCAGTTGCTGCCCGAACGCGAAAATATCGCTTCCGGTGTGATGATGGGCGCTGCTTGGGGCGTTGGCGGTCTGTTAATCACGCCAGTAGGTATGCTCAGTGATTACTTTGGGGTGCCGAAGGTATTGGACGGCTTAGCGATGCTGCCGCTAGTGACTGCGGCTTTGATGTTCTTTCTTAAGCACGACCAGAAATAACCCTGAAGATTCAGTCTTCACAAAGTTCATTGAAGAAATCGATGGCGACAGCGGAATTCTCTTGATGAAAACGGGAATCTTCATCACAGGAACGGACACTGAGGTTGGGAAAACTGTGATTGCTGCCGGGCTAGCGGCTGCGCTCAAAGCGGCTGGCGTTGATGTCGGTGTTATGAAGCCAATTGCGAGTGGTGGAATGCTCTCTTCGCCTGGTCGAGAAGGCGTTAAAGAGCGCATCATCTCCGAAGACGCGCTCTTCCTCAAACACGCCGCTCAAGTGGATGATGAGCTAGATTTGATTAATCCAATCTGTTTTTGTGCTCCCCTTGCTCCGTCAGTTGCTGCGGAGATCGAAGGTGTATCGGTTGAATTGGAAAGAATCGATGATGCTTTTAATCAACTCAATCAGAATCACGATTTTATGATTGTGGAAGGGGTCGGCGGGATTGCGGCACCGATTTGCGGCGATCTGCTTGTGGCGGATCTGGCACAGCGTTTCCGATTGCCGCTGCTCATTGTTGCACGCCCAAACTTGGGGACAATTAACCACACTGTGTTGACCGCATCATTTGCACGTTCCTTCAATCTCCATCCGTGCGGGGTGGTGATGAACGGCTTGAGGCGCGATTCCAAGGGAATCGCTGAAGAGACAAACCCGAAAGAGATTGCTCGACTCACCCATTTGCCGATTATTGGAATTGTTCCATTCGACGATCGAGTCCAAGAGAATAAACCAGAGCCGGCACTGTTGAAGCAACTTATCGGCGATTATTTGAATTTGACCCAGTTGGCGAAATCTGGAGATGTGTACTATCACCTGCCAAAGCGGTGAATTCAGAATGACAAAATATTTGGGAGTGTGGTTATGTTGCCGAATAACACGCCGTTGTACCCGTTAAAATTCGATCCGATCTACAAGGAGAAAGTCTGGGGTGGGAGAGGATTAGAAAAGCTTGGGCGAAAACTGCCGGGTGATTCAACCACACGTATCGGTGAATCGTGGGAAGTGACCGACCTCAGCATAAGTTCACCGTCCGGCGGCGGTGGTGGCTCTGAACGCTCAATCGTAAGCAACGGCGAATTTTGCGGTACTTCGTTACACGAACTCATCACACGATGCGGTCAAAAACTGCTGGGGCGATTGCCTCGCAATGCCTCGGGTAATTTTCCGTTTTTGTTCAAGTATCTGGATATCCGTGAGAACGTGTCTGTACAAGTGCATCCCACTTCCGCCTATGTCCACAATCACCCTAAAGCATCCGTGAAACCTGAAGCATGGTACATCGTGGATGCAGAACCGGAAGCAGTCGTCTATAAAGGCATACGCGAAGGCGTCACGCCGCAGCGGTTTCGTGACGCTATCGCATCTGGAAAGGCTGAAGCGGTTGAAGAGTTACTGATAAAGGTGCCAGCAAAGCGCGGCGACTGCCACTACCTGCCTAGCGGCACCTGCCACGCTGTGGGGGCAGGAGTCCTATCAGCCGAGATTCAGACCGCTAGCGACACGACATTCCGCGTGTATGATTGGGGTCGTACTGACCGCGAACTACATGTCGATCAGGCGATGCAATGTATCGAGTTCGGTCCACCCGACGTTTGGCAATACGAAAATCACCTCACTAACCCTAGTCGGTTTAACGATACCACACGGCTGGTTGCGTGTGAATACTTCTACATTGACAAGGTGCAGGTAACCAAAAACACGGCGCGAGAATTGACATACGATCAAATCGCTGTCTGGATGGTACTTGAAGGAGACGGACAAATCGACTCAAACAACGGTGCAGAGCCGATCGAGTTCTGCCGCGGCGAAACACTCTTTATCCCGGCAAGTCTTCCCAATCTCCGCGTCGAGATCGATCGAGAGGCGGTCTGGCTCGAAATTACCTTTCCAGCAACGCAAGCCACAAGATATTGACACAATCTCATCATATGATGAGCCAATCCAACCTTCTGATCAAAAGACACATTTGGAGAATTGTAGGAGTGTACATTTTCGGTTTGGCGATGGACGAATCCTCGCAGTTCAGTCCTGCGGTCGTCGTCAAGAGAATTGTTCCAAGATAAGGAGAGCTAACATTGACAGAGCAACAGAAATATCTTTTTGACCTGCAAGGCTACGTTGTTTTGAAGAATGTGGTGCCACCAAAAGTAGTGGAGGCGTGTAATCGAGTGCTTGATATATTTGAAAACATGCCACCAGAGGAATTTCCGCCACCTCTCGTTCTAGGAACACCAAATACGAAGGAAGAGCTTTACATCTCGAATATCCTTGAGAGCGATCCGGCTTTTATTCCGCTAATTGACATCCCTGAAGTGCTGTCCATCATCGAAGGTGTTACTGGCGGTCCCTACCGTCTCAATCACACCTATACCATCTACCGATGGAAGGATGGGTATACGCAGATGCATATGCACGGCACTCCAATTATCTCCAAATGCCAATACCACTGCCGAAATGGTCAGATGGTTTCCACCTTGACCAAAGCAGTGTTTCCAATGATTGATTGCGATATCGATGACGGTTGTTTCGCGGTTATCCCAGGGGCACACAAGAGCAATTTTCCCAGACCGTGGGGCAATCATCCGGACGAAAATCCGGTCTTGACGCCGATTCCCGTAAAAGTGGGTGACGCGATTATTTTCACCGAAGCCTTAACACACGGCTCTGTGATGAACATCTCAGGTCGGCGGCGGCGAACTGTTTACTACTGCTACAGTATCGGCTACATGCCTGACTGGGGCGGGCAGGGACTTGTATTTAGCGACCGGATTATGGACTGCCTTACAGAGGTGCAGCAGGAGATTATTCGATTGAAGTAGGTGCACTGAAACAAAATGCTCTAGCTTAAATTCGCAGCGATAGATCACCAGCCCCTGGGGTTTTGCGTAATTTGACGACCCACTGCGTACACGGCGTATGGCTAGAACAAGACTAGAGGACATGAACATGACACAAACTTCGTTCCGCACGCTCAAGGCAGGCGTGTGGATGAGCTACGTGAACGTTGTCAACGGTATGGACGAAGACTTCCACGACATGAAAGCCCACGGTGTCGAAGGCGTCGAAATCAATATGTATCCTGCCATCTGGGTGGGGGACGAGCTCGACCTCAATCAGGCGTTAGAATGTGCCCGAAAGTATGACATGCAGCTCGCATTTACGATTGAGAACATCACACTTCGAGCGGACCGCCTCGCCGCACACGGCATTACTCCAACGCCGTGTGTCATGATCGGGGGTGTCTATGAAGGAAAAGCAATCGACTGGAATCGGTTTTCCTTTGCACCTGAACGACACGAAATTTTGATTGACAAACCTGTCTTCGGTAGTGACTGGACACTCGGAAACGGCAGTTACTTCGCGGAACTATTGCCGCCGCATCATGCGGAAGTCGTCGTTAAGGAAAAGGATTACGACGGACAGCAACACTTGTCAATTATTCCCGCAACGATTGAGGTTGATAGCGAGCACACCTATCGTATGCAGTTCGATCTGTCCGGTGCGAGCGGCGATCTTGACAATGTCATGCTAGCCGTCTATTGGCGGATGCGCGGTCCTATTTCTGAGCAGCCGCAGCCAGCAAACTATTTCGGCAACACGGCGAGCCCCCACGCGGCTGGGACCGCCGAAGGGCTTCGTGCACTGCTTAGATACGAGATTGGGCGGTGGGCGGAGGCGAACGGCGGCGAATTTCCTGCCGATATTGTCATGGGAATCCGGGTCGGCGACGAAGATTTTTTGCAGACGGTGCCCAACGGCCCCGCGAATCCAGCCCAGTCGATGCCGCTTTGGGACTATTCAGACGAAGCGATCGCGGCTTTCAGATGGCTGAACCCTGACGACACCTATCCTCGGCATTGGACGTATCGAGAGGCGTTCGGCGAGAGCGCATACGCCGATTGGATGTGGTCTTACCACCGCGCTTGTGCGGATCTTCTACGAGTTGCAAAGGACACGCTGTGCCAAGAGGGCCTTGAGTCGTTAAGAATTTATCGGAACCTTACACGCTGCAATACCTTCTACGTGGGCAACGATCACGGAGGTATGGGGCTCGATATGTGTGCACGTGAAATGGACATCGTGTCCGCAGATCCCTACCCAGCATCGGACCGCGGCTACAACGACAGCTCGATACCCCGCGATATGGGTTACGTCGCCGGTCTCGCCCGCCGGCATGAGAAAGAGCTGATGCCGTGGATGCAGGGCCATGAAATACAACACCCGTCAGTGGTACATCTCAATCGAATCTATGAGCAGCATCTCGCACATGAGCCGACACGGATTATGTATTTGGGCTATGGCGGTCGTGAGCGGCCTCCGCGGGGTACCGCTGCCACCTTTCCGGATGGGAACCCGGACTCATGGGAGGAATCGCGTCGGCTCAACAACCAGTTCCGCCAGCGAGTTAGGGGTGACGCAAAAGTTCGCGTTGTGGTCGTGCGCGACTATCATGTTTGGAGTCTGAACTCGTTCGGCGAAGTGGACTGCCTTGACCGGCTCTTCACAGATATTCTGGCAGAGATATCGGATCCGTACGGAACACCCTTCGACCCGATAGAGGTTCGCTCGCTCAATGCGCTCGATTGGGGTGAGCTTGAGCGTTACAGTCTCGTGGTCGTGGCACTGGCGCGGAAGGTGCCCCAGCATTGCTGGCGTCGGTTCGCTGAATTGCCAGGTAAGTGCGTTTTGCTTGCCTCTGACTGCGAAACGCTTGCAGAGGATGAAGGAACAACCGGTGTCCGTTCGTCAAGTGAGATTGTGCTTAGCGGCGAGGTCACAACCTTCGACGGGGTTGTTCTGCCGAGCTTATACACCCGCTGTGTGGAAGTTGGCCCCAACGTGCACACCCTCGGAACATATGGTGGAGAGACTTGCATTTGGCGAGTAGGAACAATTGTCTTTGTCGGCGCCCGGATACGGCATGAGGCGGTACCGGAATTCGTGGAATGGCTGGGCGCGTGTGAGTGCCCCGAGTTAATCGGCAGTTAGAACCGGGGCAATGTTAGCCCTACCTATCTCCCTTAATTTCATATTCTTCCATCTTGGAATGTAGTGTATTTCGATTGATTCCGAGGAGTTCAGCGGCTTTGCTGCGGTTCCAACCCGTTCGATTAAGCACAATTTCAAATAACGCTTTCTCAAAACCAGCACGTATCTCTGTGTACAGCAAGCCATCCGTTCTTTCTGATTCAATGTATTCGTCAACACGTTCCTTGATCATGGCATGTAGCTGCGTTCCAAAGGTCGCATCCTTAATGGTAACAGATTTAACCTTACTTTCCAAAAACTGCGGAAAATGTTCTAGCAAGAGTACATGACCTGAACACATCACCAAGGCGCGTTTGAGCGAATTTTCCAATTCTCGCACGTTCCCGGGCCAGTCGTAATCCATCAGCACTTCGTATACTTCAGAGGAGATTGACACTTCCGGAAGATTATACTCTCCAGCAAAGCGACGAATGAAAGAATCGACGAGGTCCCGGATATCCTGTTTCCGTTCACGCAACGGAGGAAGATAGATTGGCACAACATGGAGTCGATAGAACAAATCCTCACGAAAGGTGCCATTTTGGATAGCCAAATCAAGCTGCCGATTTGTCGCAGCGATGACCCGTACATCAATTTGACTCGTCGCATCTGATCCCACTGGCTCAATCTCCCGTTCCTGAAGCACACGTAACAACTTCATCTGTACTTCAGTGGGCAACTCACCAACCTCGTCTAGAAAGATTGTACCACCATCTGCCTGTTTAAATTTGCCTTGCCGGTCTGCATCCGCCCCAGTGAAGGCTCCCTTGACGTGTCCGAACAGAGTGGTTTCGATTAAGTTCGAAGGGATTGCACTACAATCAACAACAACAAAGGAAGCCTCCGCTCTCCTGCTGTTCTGATGAATTGCTCGAGCGACCAATTCCTTCCCAGTACCACTCTCACCCATGATAAGCACCGTTTCATCAAGAATCGCCGCCCGTCCAATGATTTGAAAGACGACATGCATCGCCGGACTTTCACCCATAATTTGATATTTTGCGTCCACAGTATCAATGCTCTGTTTGCGTTCCTGCTCCGCGATTGTTTGCTTCGTTTGATTTGCTGCATTCGCTGCACGGGCGACGAGTTCAGTCACGGCACTGATGTCAAAAGGCTTGGTGATATAGTCGTAGGCGCGGCGTTTAGCAGCTTTGATTGCGATTTGCGTCGTGCCATGCGCCGTAAGGATAATAATCGAGGCTGTTGAGTTGATTTCTTGAAGCGTCTCGATTAGATCCAACCCGTTGGCATCAGGCATAATGATATCAAGCAGTATCACGTCAATCGGTTTTGAACGGAGCAAGTCCACTGTCTCTTTGCCATTGCGTGCACTGAATATGCTATGACCCTCTTTTTCAAGGGTATCTGTCAGGATGCAACGAATGCTTTCGTTATCGTCAGCGATAAGAATTGAGTAATCCATCGGTATTCAATCTAGAGCGCAGATTGGTGTTTTCCAATCTGTGACAGCCTTAAGATTCGTGTGTTTGAGTGTCAAATTGGCAGTATAATGACGAACGCAGTTCCTTGGGCTAGCTTGGAATCGACTTCAATGGTGCCGCCATGTTCCTCAATAACCTCGTGGCTGAGTGCTAGTCCGAGCCCGGTTCCTTTCTGTTTCGTGGTATAAAACGGATCGAACAGATACGGCACGACATCCGGAGAGATACCGGGTCCGGTGTCCTGAACGCGAATCTGAACAGTCTGTTTTTCTAATTCTTCGGTTTCGCTCAGAGGCTGCCCTGTTTGTGTCGAAGTAATAACATCATTACGTTGTGTCTGTATTGTCAATACCCCGCCATTTTGCATGGATTCAATCGCGTTCCGGAATAGATTGAGCAGCACTTGCGTCAGTCCATCTGCATCGACGACAACGAGCGGACAGTCATCCCAATGGGTGTATGCAACGCGAATACGGTTTTGATCCATGTCGGGTTGGCAGATCGAGAGACTATTTTCGACAATCTCGTGAAGATTGTGCAGTTTAAAATTCGTAGGGCGCCCTTTGCCAAAGGTGAGCAACTGCTCAATGACGCGGTTGAGCCGATCCACCTCTTTAATGATGATGGCGATATATTTTTTAGTTTCTGGATCCGATTCGCTTCTAAGTTCGAGGAGTTGCGCCGCTCCACGAATGCCTCCCAGCGGATTCCTAACCTCGTGGGCGACAGTAGTGGCGAGCTTGCCGAGCGTTGCCAAGCGTTCGGATTGGACGAGCGAGTCAATCATCTCCTGAATCTTAACACGCTGCCCCAGGATTGAAGCAATGATTGTCAAAATCCGGAGGTCATCTTCCGCCGAGAATTCGTCTGATGCCTTGTCGACAGTTAATGTGGCGACCACCTGTTCATCAACGATAACAGGGATACACCAGAAAGCAATCGAATCTTTGGACTGAACAGAGGTTGCATCGGGGAAGTCGAGTTGTCGAAGCGGTTTGCGTGAATGTGGGACGCCAATTGCCTGTCCGGAATCCAGAACCTTCCGCTGAATCTCGTGGATTTGACTATCTGTGCCCCGGCGGAGTTCCGCTTTCGTCAATCCGAAAACAGCACCCATTGTTCTCGTTCGCTTACCATCTTTCCAGATTCGCAGTGTACCTCGATATACCCCCATCCGATCCGTGAGGGTTTTCATTATTTCTTGGAACAGTTCATCCAGTTCCATTGCTGCATTTGCAGCTTTGCCGACTTCAAAAAGGGTTGATAGGTCGCGAACCTGACTGCCAAGGTTTTGGAGTTGCTCTTCGGTTGCATTTCGCTGTAATTCGGATATTCGCAGGGTACGAACTATGAAAAGAGCGATGAAAGGATACACAGTCGCAACCACCGTTGTAACCCCGGCATTGTGCATTTGATCGTAATAAAGGGCGATATACAGCCAATGCGAGAATGTAGTCAGTGCAACAAGCACTCCTTGCCCATAACGACCACTATATTTTCCCGCAAGGATCATGATTCCATAGTAAAGGTGCATCACAATTTCGTAGCCTTGCGGATGATGAGAACTGTATATAAAGAGGTTGATAAGTACAACAAGAGATGCAAGAAAGATAGATGTCATAGGCGGACAGGATTAGTTTCGCAGAAAATTATCAAGCATCTTGAGTCCGATTCGACCGCTTTTTTCCAGATGGAATTGAGTCGCAATGAGATTTTCATGGGCGACAACACTGCAAAATTCAACGCCATAAGTGGTTTTACCAAAGATTTTCGACGGGTCCTGAGGAATCGGATAGTAAGAATTAACAAAATAGAAGTGTGCGGGATTGGGGACGCCTTTAAAAATGGGGTGCGGTTGGGTCTGATTTACTTCATTCCAGCCAATCTGTGGCACTTTTAAGGTGAACGTCGCCTCGAATTTTTTTACATCACCGGCTAAGATACCCAGACATTCGGTATCTTCTTCTTCGCTATGGTTAAATAGAATTTGGATGGCGATACATATTCCCAACATCGGTTTGCCGGCATTATAAACCTGCTTCAATACCTCTGAGAGCCCTCCCGCGTTCAGGTTGTCCATCGTTGCCCGTGCTGCCCCCACACCGGGAAAGATTACCTTATCGGCAGTCAGAATCGTATCAGCATCGGCGGTAATGTTTCCATCGTAGCCTAAGTATTTGACAGCACGTTCAACGCTCGTTAGGTTGCCCGCACCGTAGTCGATAATTGCGATCATGGGTAACTCACGTTGATAAAAGATTCGTCTGAAAAATTAAGAAGGGTCCGTTGCAATGATGTTGCAAGGTGAAAATCTCGATCTGTGAGAATAGGTTCGAGATATTAATCTGCTCAAACGCTGTTTTCATTCTATCAGTATGCAATTTCCGCTCTTTCTCACTGTGACAAGGTACGGCAAAGTTCAGCGTATTGTCATCAATTTGGGAATATTGATTTTGATCTAGGATGTTTCCTCTCGCTACCACTTGAGTCATTACGCGGAAACGCAACTGTACCGATGCGTTTTCGACGCTTCTTGTTCTACTGAAAGTTTCTTGCTCACTGAATAGATTCACCAGTTTCTGTTTCATTGAAGCTGACACTGATGTCCCAAGTTCATCAAGTCGTTCTTCCAATGCTTGCCTAAATGAATTAGAAATCAAGGTCGAAACAGGAATTGTTTCAAAGAACTTGCCATGAGCTAGGCAAACCTTCAAGTTTGACTTATTTCTACCACGAATCAAGTAGAACACTTGCCGAATACGTAAGGAAAGGATATCATCACCTGCTTCCTGCATTCGTGTCCGAATGATGTTTGTTTTCCCTTCGATCAATTTCTGGACATCTTTTTCACCCGTGGGGATAGTCGAGTTGAAAGAGGCAACTGAATAGCTTTTGTTGTCTTTCAATTCGATTAACTCTCCGCCGCTAAAAATTGGGTCATTGTGATTGAGCTTGATAGCCAAATCGGGGAACTTCCCTTTGTTGATACATGCGATCATTTCTTCATTAAATGGAAAAGTATCAAGCGGATTTTGGGATGTGAGTTCGTCTTTTTTCAAACATAGGTCAGCGAAGAAGTGGTAGATTGAATTAGCCATCTATATGATTTGACTCAAAAAGTGCCATCTGTTCGGAAACAGATTTCGATACGTTTTTTTGCGCGCTTGTTCCCCAAATGGCTTCTAAATTCGGTGTGCATTTATAGTCTTTGAATAACCCTGAAATGTCATCTGCTTTTCTTTTTTCAGCAAGCCTTTCCCGAATGATTTCGACGTTAATCTTATCGAGTTCAATGCCGATTGATTGTCGCCCCAACTGATCCGCAACAACCAACGTTGTCCCTGAACCTGCAAATGGGTCCAATACAACATCGCCGGGATTCGTTGAAGACAGGATTATCCGAAGGAGAAGTTGAACAGGAGTCTGTTGCTTGTGTAAGCGATTCCCCTCCGTGTCCCGCAAGGCTTCATCTCCAGCAAAATAACCAGATGTCAACTCACGAATATCGTCCCACACGTCCGTGACGAACATGCCATTTTCACGTTCATATTTGTAATCAGCAGGAAGTGGCGGATTGATTCGCAGGCGGTGAAATAACCGTGGTCGGTCCCCTTTCGTTGCAAACGCAATAATCTGATAATGCTTGCCAAAACGCTTCATACCGGGGACCGCGGACGTTTTCTTTTTCCAAACGATCAAGTTTTGAAACGTCCATCCAGATTCGCGCAGACACCGCAGCACAGATTCAGTTTTCTTTTCGCGTTGCATAAAATAGATTGAGCCACCCAAAGCGGTTCGGTGGTGTATCTTCTCACACACATCTCCCATCCGCTTCCAATATTCCGCTTCAGGTAAGTTGTCATCCCACTCGTTATATCCTTTGTCTTGATTGAAGGGCGGATCAAGAAAAGTGAGATCGACATCCCAAACGGGTGTGTTCGGTTGGTCTAACAGTGAAATACAATCTCCGTGCAGCACAGTTGCGTTCATGTTATATCCTGTGCCATGAAAAAACCATCATTGATTATTGACGGGAATCCATATGGTTTCGGCTTCCTGGTTCAGATTTTTCCATGAATGACAAAATGGTTTAGGGAGGCTACAATAACCGCAAGATGTCCATCCGTTTGTATCAGTTGTCTGTTGATTCCTCAATCCGCCGATACAAGTTCGCCATTTCGATTGCAGCGACAGCCGCTTCAGCACCTTTGTTCCCCATTTTTGTACCGGTGCGTTCAATGGCTTGCTCAATTGTATCCGTGGTGATTACCCCGTAAATTACAGGAATCCCGGTGTCAGATGAGACCTGCGCAATCCCTTTAGCGCTCTCACTTGCGACAAAATCGAAGTGTGGTGTTGCACCACGAATCACCGCGCCAATACAAATAATCGCGTCATATCGATTGCCTTCCGCGATCCGCTTTGCTGTTACAGGAATCTCAAACGCACCGGGCGTCCAAAAGACATCTACTTCATTAAGGTCGACCCCGTGACGTTTGAGGGCGTCAAGCGCTCCATCTAACAATTTGGTGGTGATAAAGCTGTTAAATCGACTGACAGCTATGCCGATTCTCAAATTGCTTCCAATCAGATTCCCTTCATAAATGTTCGGCATCGTTAATCAGCGCGCGCATCATTACCTTGCGCTTCCTCCTCTTCTTCTTCATCAATTGTGTGTAGTAGTAAATGCCCTAACTTTGTTCGTTTCGTTTCGAGGTAGCAACGGTTGAATTTATGCGGCGGGGTCTGAAGCGGGACTCGCTCGACAATTTCAAGGTTGTGCCCGACCAAACCGCTTACCTTGCGGGGATTGTTTGTTAAGAGACGCATCTTCCGCACACCCAGATCCGCCAAAATTTGCGCACCGACGCCGTAATCCCGCAAATCCGCGGGGAAACCGAGTCGATTGTTTGCTTCAACAGTATCAAGACCTTCTCGGTCCTGCAAATTGTAGGCGCGGATTTTGTTGCTAAGTCCCATGCCGCGACCTTCTTGGCGCATGTACACCAGTACGCCCCTCCCTTCTGATTGGATGAGTTCCATCGCTTTATCCAACTGCTCGCCGCAGTCGCAACGAAGCGATCCGAACACATCTCCGGTGAGACACTGCGAATGGACGCGCACCAACACAGGTTTGTCGTCTGAAACATCCTCTTTGACGAGTGCGATATGGGTCTTCAAATCGTCCACACTTTCATAGGAATAAAGTTTGAAACGTCCATGCTGGGTTTGCAATTCTGCCTCGGCGACTCGTTTGATAAGCGATTCTGTTTGCCGCCGATACGCGATGAGATCTGCAATCGTGATAATCTTTAATCCGTGTTTTGGAGCAATTTTCAAGAGTTCGGGCATTCTTGCCATCGTGCCGTCTTCATTCAAGATTTCACAAAGCACGCCTGCTGGATAAAGCCCGGCGAGCAGCGCAAGGTCAACTGTTGCCTCGGTGTGGCCCGCTCGACGCAGCACCCCGCCATCCATCGCCTGCAGTGGGAAAATGTGACCCGGCCGCACAAAATCTTCTGATGTTGTCTGCGGGTCTGCAAATTTCCGAATTGTATGCGCGCGTTCATAGGCAGATACCCCTGTGCTCACGTCTTTTGCATCAATGGTTACCGTAAAGGCAGTATGCAGCCGGGCGGTGTTTTCAGATACCATAAGCGGGAGATTTAGTTCTGCCAAACGAGTTGCAGCAGCGGGGAGACAAATCAAGCCACGCCCGTACTTCGTCATAAAATTTATTGCACCCGGCGTCACCTTTTCAGCCGCCATTATCAAGTCGCCTTCGTTTTCGCGACCAGGGTCGTCGGTTACGATAATCATTTCACCGTTCCGAATCGCTTCAACGGCTTCCGGGATTGTGTTAAACGTCATAGACAATCGCAATTAACCCTGACCAATCCTGTTTCCACAGCGGCAAGTTTATGGCAGAGAAAATTGCGCTCCTCCTGTTGCTTAGATAAATGCGCTAAATGCGTTGGGTACACTACACGCCCAAAGGACAAACTGCCAGACACCAATTATTTCGAGATGCACGCCGGCAATGACGTCGAACGGGTGCTAACTAACGTACCCGTGTTCTCTCAAAAACGCGAAATCAATTGTTTGAGATTTGAGAGGGGCAGAAGCTAACAGACGCTCAATGTAACGCCCTAGTAAATCAACTTCAATATTTGCACGTCCACCGACTCGCATCTTTCCGAGTGTTGTCACCTGTTTTGTGTGGGGGATGAGCGCCACTTCAAAACTATCATCGGTCAGTTCCGCGATGGTTAAGCTGACCCCATCGACACAGATAGAGCCCTTGTATACGACGTACCGCATCGCCTTTGGAGAAATCGAGATTGTCATCAGAGATGACGCCCCCTCGTCCTGCCAAGCGCTTACGGTTCCCACTTCGTCCACATGCCCTAAAACAAGATGTCCGCCAAGCCGATCGCTCAAGCGCAGCGGACGTTCGATATTGACCCCATCTCCACGCTTCAGAGTGCCAAGAGTTGTTTTCCGTAGTGTTTCAGCGGAGATGTCCGCTGTGAAACAGTCGTCGGTGATGTGGGTCATTGTCAAACAGACACCACCAACTGAGATGCTGTCGCCGACTTTGCTTTCCGCTGAGGCTTGTGACGCTGTGATAGTGAGGGTTCCGACCTGAGGGGCATGTTGAATCTGTTTGACGGTTCCAACGGTTTCAACGATTCCGGTGAACATAATATTCTGTAATCTGTGATGTGAAGGCGATAAGAAATTTTAGCATTGAAGGTATCCTCTGAAGCAACAAGAGGAATGGAAGCGTTTGTCCTGTTTTAGACTTATCTCGTTCACGCGTTAGGATTCAAATAGCCTTCAATGAGGAAGTCGCCGCTGATTGGTGTAACTGTTAAATCACGGAGTGTATGTGCCTCTGACAGGTATTGAATCCCTTCACCTCCAACCGGACCAGGCGCCGCTTTGCCGCCAATTAACTTCGGGGCGATAAAGAATACGACCTTGTCCACAATTCCCGCCCTTAAAGCAGAGGCGTTGACTTCCCCGCCGCCTTCAATGAGTACGCTCGTTATCTGTCGGCGTCCAAGTTCACATATCAACGCTCCCATGCAAACTCGACCATCTTTTTCTTGGATTGTTAAGACTTCCGCGCCGACCGCTTTCAGGTTAGCGATGTTTTCCGCAGTCGCTTGTTTCGTCACAGCGACGATTACGCCCGCTCGATTGTCGGGGTTGAAGATTTTCGCTGTGGAAGGTGTACGTCCGTGCGAGTCGAGGACAATACGAATTGGATTTTTTCCACGTCGGTTCGGCAATCGCGTCGTCAACGACGGGTTGTCGTGCAAAACCGTTTCAATGCCGACAACAATTGCATCAACCTGATCTCGAATCTCATGCCCTTTCACCCTTGACGCCTGTGACGTAATCCATTGCGATTCACCCGAAGCAGTGGCAATTTTGCCGTCAAGACTGGTTGCAACTTTGAGGATGACAAACGGCTGGTTTGTGGTCGTATATTTGAGATATGCCTCATTGAGGCGTTGTGCTTCCCGTTTGCATAACCCAACATTCACGTGGATTCCTGCTTCTTCTAGTTCACGGGTACCGTTGCCGGCGACGCTGGGATTCGGATCTTTGAGCGCAACATAAACGTTGGCGATTCCCGCCCGGATAATTGCCTTAGTGCACGGCTGCGTCCGTCCCCAGTGACAGCACGGTTCCAGTGTGACATAAAGCGTCGCACCCCTTGCGAGGTCTCCTGCTTGATTAAATGCGTGAACTTCTGCGTGGGCTTCCCCAGCCTTTTGATGGTATCCCTCGCCGACAATCCTGTTATCCCGGACGATAACCGCGCCCACCAAAGGATTAGGACTTGTGCGTCCACGCGATTTTTCGGCGAGCACAAGCGCATAACACATGAATTCTTGATCTGTCGATGACCACTGGGATGACCTGGACAAATACCACTCCTGATACAAAAAAAGCCCAAAGATCAGCCTTTGGGCGGAAGAATCCCGATCGTGCCTTCTCCCTTCCGGACTATTACCGTCGGCTCTGGAATCTCACCAGATCAGTCCCCGACAAAGATCGAGGACTCGCGGACTCTACCGCCGATGGGGAATTTCACCCACCCCCGAAGACGTTCTGAATCTCTCAAGGCATGTGAGTAAGCAAATCAAAAGAACCCCTTTTCACACACCCTTTCAGTGAATATGTCTGATTGGCGAATATTATATCATAGCTTGATTGACAAATCAAAAAAGAAAATCACGCCGGCATGCGATACGAATCTAAACGCCTTTTTCTCTTGATAATTTTCGCGAGATCGCTTATCATTCGCGGGGATATAGGACAAAGGGAATTGGAGATACACTCAAGACAGGATCGGTCTAATGAGTAGCGAATTTTACGATTGGTCCTCAAGCAAAATGAACCAACGACTAAAGTATTGAGGAGTCCACTAAACATGACATTTGCCATTGGGAACGAACTTGTTGAGGCTTACGAGCGGGAAGTGCAAGAATTAGTCTCAACGGAACGCAAATATCGCACTGTACTCGGTGGATCTGAAGTCGACACTGTCGTTCGTGCGTTTCGGTTCACATTTGAGCACGGCGTTGATAAAGTAACAGCTCAGATGCTCTATGATATGATCGACGACGTTAGTGGAGAATAGCGCATGCTCTTAGAACGCATAATCCTCAAATCCTTTGGGTGCTTTGACCGAAAGGATTTCGATCTGACCGAAGGTATCAATCTGATTTTCGGACCAAATTTCAGCGGCAAGAGCACACTCGTTAGTGCAATCTTCTTCGCGCTAACCGGCAAACCGATTATCCCCCGGGTTACACTGTCGGCAATGACACGAACCGGAGCGTCGAGCGGAACCGCAGGTCTCAACTTCCGCGATCAAGGGCAGCGTTATCAACTGTTCCGATCAACGAGTGGCGACATCCAACTCCGCCTTCAAAAGAACGACGCGTGGAGTGTTCTTATTTCAGGGAAACGCTCGGCAGACGCGGATCTTCAGAAGATTATTCATTCGAGTTATCATCAGCTTTCCGCGGCAACTTTTCTGAGAGAGGGTGAGATCTTTGAATTTCTTGCCCGGCAGCCCTCGAATCGGCGCGATATTTTGTATGCGTTGCTTGGAATCGATCGCCTCACAGAAGTTCGTGAACGGTTCATTGAGGGACGGCGGCTCGCCAAGCGGGAAGAAAAGCGGGTTCAAGACCATCAACGCAGCCTGCGGGTAACAACCGTCAAAGGGCATGGAGAAGAAATCAAGCGGATTGAGGACGAACTGAAAGCTCTAGAAGTGGAATATGAAAGCCAATCAAGCAAAACCGCCGAGGATGGCGATGCACTGTTAGTCGCTGAGTTGAGCCAGACACGTGCCCGGCTCCAACAGCAGATAAATGCGTTGGCTCAGGAGCGAACCTCAATACTCAGTGGCTTTACCAATCCAGTGCATCTACGCGAATCGATTGGGAAAATTGAAGCGGCGATTTCAGAGGCACAGGGATTGGAGACGGAACGGGAGAAAGTTATTCAGCAGGTCGGCAGTCTGACGAGCCAGATTCGGACGTTGGACGGGGCATCTGAAATTTTACGTCAGTTCATCAATAGCAATCAAGGACACTGTCCGACATGCCATCAGCCGATTCACCAAGAGACAATCGCGCAAATCATTGGCGAAAAATTGTCGGAGCGAGAAAGGTGTCAGCGTGACCTTGATGCGAAAGAGGTAATCCTCAAGAAACACACGGATGACGTCAACGCTTTGCGCGAACTCAACCAGCGGCGCCAGCTCCTGTTGAATAAGGTGGAGATGCTTGAACGGGTCGAATCCCGATTCGCAGAGTTGCAGCGCGAATTTAAGACCGTCGCGGATCGGTTGAACGCGCTACATCCTTCCGCGCCATCGCAAACGGATACAACAGCTGAGGCGCAGGAAGCACCGCCCGATGCGGTACAGATGGCTGAAAGCCGACGCCGAATGAAATCCAAGATTGATACTTTGCGGCAGCGGCTCGGCACACTCAACCAAGAAGAAGCGGTGTTGACTCATAAACTAAAGGAACTTCAAGTCGTTCAAACCGAAGCTGACAAAATTCTACGGACACGTCTTAGCTTTGAGCTCGCCTGTGCCGGCGTGGAAAAAACAATCGAAACCCTACAACAGCAGATGCTACAGCCCGCCGAGGAAGAACTCCAGCGTTGGTTAAAGCGAATGAACCTTTTCGAATTTGCTAAGGTTGACCTCAAAAGCCAACACCTGCTCCCGTCTCTAAAGTTCAACGGCGTTGAACGCAATCTAATGCTTCTCAGCGGCAGTGAAAAAATGATTCTTTATCTCTGCTTCAAAGCCGCACTGTCAACCGTGTTGGGGGATACGGGCTTTTTTGTCTTCGACGATCCAACCCTACATCTGGATGGGGAACGCAAAGTCTTGATGATTGCGTTTATTCAACAACTTGCCGACAATAATCATCAGGTCATCGTAACGAGTAATGACACCGATGTGAGAGACGCGCTGACAAGTTCGCACTTAATTGAGACGGCACCTGACTAATATCTGGGTGTATGACCAAGCATATTACCAATATTCGCTGTCATATCTATCGGTACGGATTTCTTGATGGATAGGATCGGCGTGCCGCCCACATCTGATCACTTGAGACTATTTCGCAATCACCATCCGCCGCAACGATGTATAATCCCCCGCCTTGAGTTGATAGAAATAGGCGCCGCTTGCGACCGATTCGCCGCGTTCGTTGTAGCCATCCCAATATATTGCATGACCCCGATCGGTATAGAACCCTGCAGACTGATGCCCCAAATCGAATTGACGCACCATCGCGCCTCTTGTGTCATAAATGGAAAGGGTCACATCGGCGTCGCGGGCAAGATGGTACGCAATCCATGTCTCCGGGTTAAAGGGGTTCGGGTAGTTGGGGAGAAGCTGCGTTTTCGTTGGGATGCCAGCATTGGCTATCATCCACCTGCGAAGCAGGTCTGCGCCGAAGCGCACCTCTGGCATCACATTAGATATACGTTCTAACTCGGTCAAAGCCATGTGCAGACGACGGCTGATGTCCGAGTCCATCGAGATCGTGCGACCATGAGCGTCCACCTGCTTGAACCCTTGACGAGCCGAACTAAGGTCAAACCTCCTACTCGCTGCGTGGATCGACGGCGCCGCTGAGACTTTTATTGATTTTCCGAATTGGCGCGCCACGCGCACAAGATCGAAAATATCGACGACACCATTCCTGTCTATATCTGCTGCTAGCCCTTCGCCAGTATCTCCAAACCTGCTGCCGACCTGGACAAGATCGAAAATATCAATATCTCCATCCCTGTTGATATCTTCTGGAAAAAATTCGACGTATGTAAACTCAATCGTTGCCGATTGCCCGTCCGGGTTGGTGAGGACAATTTCGACTAATCCAGCCGCTCCTTCGGGGACTGTGAAGGATAGTTCGGTTGGTGAGACAAAATCTACCTCCAAAATCTCGTTGCCGCCGACGGTAACGCGTGCACCCTCTTGAAAATTCTCTCCGAGTAATCGGACGATTGTGCCTTCAGTAATTATACCGCTATCAGACGCGACGCTGTTAAGGATAGGCGCGGGAATTCTCGGTTCAATCTGAATATCAATCGTTGCCGATTGCCCGTCCGGGTTGGTGAGGACAATTTCGACTAATCCAGCCGCTCCTTCGGGGACTGTGAAGGATAGTTCGGTTGGTGAGACAAAATCTACCTCCAAAATCTCGTTGCCGCCGACGGTAACGCGTGCACCCTCTTGAAAATTCTCTCCGAGTAATCGGACGATTGTGCCTTCAGTAATTATACCGCTATCAGACGCGACGCTGTTAAGGATAGGCGCGGGAATTCTCGGTTCAATCTGAATATCAATCGTTGCCGATTGCCCGTCCGGGTTGGTGAGGACAATTTCGACTAATCCAGCCGCTCCTTCGGGGACTGTGAAGGATAGTTCGGTTGGTGAGACAAAATCTACCTCCAAAATCTCGTTGCCGCCGACGGTAACGCGTGCACCCTCTTGAAAATTCTCTCCGAGTAATCGGACGATTGTGCCTTCAGTAATTATACCGCTATCAGACGCGACGCTGTTAAGGATAGGCGCGGGAATTCTCGGTTCAATCTGAATATCAATCGTTGCCGATTGCCCATCCGGGTTAGTGAGGACTATTTCGACTAATCCAGCCGCTCCTTCGGGGACTGTGAAGGATAGTTCGGTTGGCGAGGCATAATCTACCTCCAAAATCTCGTTGCCACCGACGGTAACGCTTGTACCCTCTTGAAGATTCTCTCCGAGTAATCGGACGATTTTGCCTCCAGTAATTATACCGCTATCAGACGCGACGCTGTTAAGGATAGGCGCGGGAATTCTCGGTTCAATCTGAATATCAATCGTTGCCGATTGCCCATCCGGGTTAGTGAGGACTATTTCGACTAATCCAGCCGCTCCTTCGGGGACTGTGAAGGATAGTTCGGTTGGCGAGGCATAATCTACCTCCAAAATCTCGTTGCCACCGACGGTAACGCTTGTACCCTCTTGAAGATTCTCTCCGAGTAATCGGACGATTTTGCCTCCAGTAATTATGCCGCTATCAGACACGACGCTGTTAAGGATAGGCGCGGGAACTCTCGATTCAATCTGAATATCAATAACTGCGCCGGATGCAGTAATATCGTCGTCGGTCAGTATGTGCGTTACTTCAGCGAGAACTCCCCCCTCTTGTGCGACGGTGATTTGTATCTCATCGCCAGATTCCGCGACGGTCTTAGAGAAATTGAAAAAGAGAACGGAATAAATGCCGTTACCGCTTTCTTCCCCAGTACGCACCGTCATTGCTGGAATTGACCTCGATGTATTTTCAACAGTAACATCAAGCCCATCTATCGGATTTTCGTTTGCATCTGTCACAAGCCCTCGTACCAGAAATATTTGAGTTGCGTAACTCATCATCGGTACAAGCACACATAGCAGTATAATAACTCCCCCAAAACAAATAGCGGTGCGTTTCATGATATACTCCTTATATCTCCATCTTTGGATTCGCACTCATCGCTGACAGTTAAAAGCTTACTCTCCAAATTACGTTAACAGTAAGCGGTGCGTTTCACGATATACTCCTGCATCTCTGGGTGTACACTCTTCGCCAACAGCAATTTATCTTTCTTTCAGACTACTCGTAGTTCTTGATTGCGTTTTAGTCCGTTGTAGATTGTCTCTCTTGATGAAAACGAGATAGCACAATTTAGTTTTTCGCTTCGCTCAGCCGTGCGGGGGAAATACTTCATTTCTAGGGATACGGAATATTAGATAGCCTGCACGCCCAGCGATTCGGCGACTTCCATAATTGACTCCCAGATATCATCAGCGATTGGAATTCCCTCACGTTGACGCGCCGAACGGGTGCGGGCCTCTGGATCTCCCGGCATGAGCACCGCCTCGAATCCGGGCGCCGGAGAAACATCCCTGATTCGACCTCCCATATCATCCACTTGGCTTGCATATGCGTCAAAAGGTCGGAAAAGATCCGCTTTGAAGACGTTCATTGTTACACCTTGGTGTGCCATTATTGCACCGCCTCGACCGGCATCCATGAAGGTGTCGCTGCCCGTAAAGATGCGTCCAAGAAACTCCACCGCCATCATCAGCGCATAGCCCTTGTGCGCGCCAAATGGCGCAAAAGCGCCTCCATCAAAGTAGTCGTTCGGGTCAGTGCTCGGATTGCCGTCTTTGTCAACAATGCACCCCGGCGGTAGCTGTTCACCCCTGCGCTGCGCATTCATGACCTTAACACCAGACACGGCGGTCGTGGCGAAGTCAAACATCATTGGCGGTCCTTCGCCGGCGGGGAAGCCCATCGCTAACGGGTTGGTATGCAGTGCCCGTTCTCTTCCGCCGAAGGGGGCAGTTGCGGGCGCCTCCACACCAAATCCTCCAGCCCAGAGCATGGAAATCATCCCCTCAGACGCCGCCATCTCCACGTAGTGCCCGAGTCGACCAATGTGGCAAGCTTGAACTAGACCGACCACCGCCACATGATGTTCCGTCGCTTTTTCGATTGCGACCTCCATCGCATACTTGGCTGCAACGTGACCGAACGCCCAGTTGCCCTTGACCAGCGCGCTCGTGCCGGTTTCACTCAGAATTTCAGGACGGGCTGTTGGGACAATCTCACCGGCTTGCATCCCTTTCACATAGAGGGGCAAGTGCCAGACGCCGTGTGAGTCGACCCCGCTGAGGTTCGCCGATACCAGGTGCTCGGCAACAATGTCCGCGTTGTGTTCATCCGCACCACCCTTCAGTAGAATGTCTCTGGCAAGTACGTGAAGTTCTTCCGCCGTCTTGATTATCAACTATCCCTCCTAGCAAAGTCGTCCAACATCTCAATCTGGGCTCGTGACACAATGGGGGAGACCACACAACCGCATTCGAGAAAAGGTCTCTACGCGGATCCGGTGAAATTGAGTGTCGTTCATTGAGTTCAACGCTGGTGTCGTCGCCCTATCGAGAGCTTAACATAACGGCAAACGCTGCCGAATTAAGATTGAAACGCGTCTGCAAATCTGGTAACATAGAGTAGTGCGGCTTGTAGAGCACACGAACACTGCAGCACCGTTTTCGCGTTTCCCTTATTCTGGCATGAAAAGGGAATAAAGTCAAGAAGATTCAGTGTGACAACTCAAGGGAAAATTAGTGAGTCGTATCCGTCATTTCTCGGTTCGGGCGTCAACAACTTGGGTTTTCCCGCGGTTCACAAGTCGGTTGCGCAAACCGTAATACTGTTATTGGAGAGGGAAAAATGGAGAACCGCACTTTAGGCAAAACCGGTCTTGAAGTAAGCCGCTTGGGTTTAGGCCTTGCCTGGATCGGATTTGAACTGACGTTGAATGAAACGCAGCAAGCGGGGGAGGTCCTAAATACCGCGCTCGACGCCGGAGTTAACTTGCTCGACACCGCCGCCTGTTACGGTATCAGCGAAGAGCTAATCGGTCGCACCGTTGCGCACCGTCGCCAAGAATACTTCTTAGCCACCAAATGCGGGCATAGCGGAACGGGCGTGGATTGGTCCGCTGAAACTGTCAATGAAAACATCGACCGCAGTCTGAGGCGGATGCGGACCGATTACCTGGATATCGTGCAACTGCACTCCTGCGGCGTGCAAATCCTGGAGGAAAGCGACGCTGTCCAAGCACTTCTGGACGCTAAGAAGGCGGGCAAAACGCGCTTCATCGGTCACAGCGGAGACAACGAATCCGCCCGATGGGTAATCGACAGCGGCTTGTTTGACACACTCCAGACTAGTTTCAACCTCATCGACCAACGCGCCCGCACCCAGCTATTTCCCGCTGCCGAAGCCAACGATATAGGCGTCATCATCAAACGCCCAATCGCCAACGCCGTATGGCGGGCAGCCAAGAGCCCGAGTGCTTATTATGACGATTACTTTGAACGTGCGAAAACTATGGATGCGATGGGTCCCATCCCCGGCGCACCGGAAGACCGTATCCTGCTCCCGATGAACTTCACCTTCGCCCATGAGGAGGTGGATACGGCAATTGTCGGGACAAAAAATCCCGATAATATGCGTCAAAACATCGAGTTGTTCAATAGCGGTCTCTCAATCTCACAAGAAGCCGTTGCCGAACTGTACCGCCGATTCGATCAGGTTGGGGGTGACTGGACCCAACTCAGTTGATTTTGGTTGAATAAAACTGTCTTTCTCAGTGCCGCCTAATTCAGTCTACCGGCGATTCCAGTTCCCCCAATACCGTCCGTCGAATCGAGTCCAACCCTTGGATGGCGATCCACCGACGCATATAGTCCGTATCCTGATAGTTGCGGCTACGTTCGAAAAGGCGAGCGTCCCCTGGTGCCTGGACAAGGATATAGGTCGAATTCTCCTCAAATGGTCCCAGCAGCGCCAACCCTAAACCATTAACCGGAGCGATACGCGCGGTCAGTGCAGTCGCCTGCGCCCGGATATCCACTTCCCGCGAATGGAAGTCAAGACCGGTAGCTTTCAACGCCTCCGCTAAATTCGCCGGCGACGAGGAGCTTGTGATTAAATCGCCGTACCCAGCTTCAATTAAGTCGTGCGCCATTAGACCGTTGGTAAGGGTATCAATGACCCCTAGCTTCAAACCTCGATCGGACAATAATTGCCCCACTACATCCGGCAATGACTCCCGCGCAACGCCATAAATCGCGACACCCAACCGCTCCCTAAGTTTGGTCTCCATTTCTGCAATCAGCGCGTCCGCTTCCGCCTCGGTGTCGGCTTTGGCTGCGATCCGCACATCAGTCTGACCCACATGCGCAGCCAACCCAACCGTCGGGTTCGCTGAAGTCATCAAATCCCCGATTGCCCGGTCCACATTGCTCTCGCCAACGGCGCATGTCCGCAAGACGCGCACCTTCGTGACCTTCATCCCGCCCATCCGCGCAACAAGCAGCGGAATCACCGTATGTTCCATCATATACTCAAGCTCGCGCGGAACACCCGGCAGAGAGATTACAAAGCCTCGTCCGCGCCGATCCTCGCTCAAAAAACACGGCGCAGTTCCGACAGGGTTGGATAACGGCGCCGCACCTTCGGGAATATAGGCTTGACGCTTGTTGTTTTCCGCCATCTCCCGACCGAAACGACGAAACCGCTCGGCAATCTGCGCCTCGAGTTCATCGCTGTAAACCAGTATGCGACCTGTGGCGTTGGCGACCGCTTGGCGTGTGAGATCGTCTACTGTGGGACCGATGCCGCCAGAGGTGATAACCGCGTCCGATCGATCCAGCGCCTGGTTCAAGATTTCGGTGATACGGGTCTCGTTATCGCCAACGGTGGTCTTGTAATATAAATCTAACCCGATATCGCGGAGCGCAATCGCTAACCGGTTGGCGTTCGTATCAACAATTTCGCCCAACAGGAGTTCAGTGCCAATCATCACAATTTCTGCGTGCATGTATACCTCTACAATCTCATAGTGTTCTTCAATGCGTCGTCCAAGTGGCGAAGTATAGCAAAATACCCGTTTCCCGTCAACAGAAACCCAAATTGCCGAGAAGTGATGCGAGCTACGCCGTCCATTGAACGCGTAATGTAGGTTGGGTTGAACGATCAACCGACCGAATAGAGAGGATCGACTGAGCGAATAGCGAAGGCGATAGTTTTCAAGTTTTTTCGTCCAGAACCGTTGATGATTGAGGTTCTGCCCTTTAAGGTCACCGACTTTCAGATCAATGCAGTGAAACCCAACGCTTTTAAAATTACGCGGAATGGTGAGTTGCTTTCACTGTAACTACCTATACAGCAGGTTCGCTGTCAATCAACGCTGTCGTTTGCCTTGATAGGGAAGTCTTTTTGTCGTCATACCTAACCTACTCAACTACGCTACGGGACAGGTTCCCTCTCAGTTCAGATTGAACAACAATCGTGTCACAGTTACGGATTACAAGTCAAGGATTAAGCCAAATATGTGTTGACATCCACCTGACATCTACATAGAATGGAGACTGACAATCGTGTACATTCTGCTGTTGGCAAATCTGTGCAGAAGATGGAAGGAGGTCTATCATGCAGAATCACCCGTATCCAAAGGCTGACGGTGTGAGAAGTATTGCACTCGGGATAATTTTCAGCCTTTTAACCTGCGGGATTTATACCCTGTATTGGAAGTATAAACAGATAGTAACAATCAACGGATGGCTCCGGCGGGATGAGTATAGTTTTTGGCTCTGGCTCATACTCTCCATTGTGACGTGCAGTATCTTTGACATTTACTACGAATACAAAATGGCGAAGGGAATTAACGAGATTCAGCGTAACAACGATCATTACGTCGCCAAAGGCTTACCGGGTCTTTGCATCTTGTTCGCGATTTTTGACTGGATAATTCTCGGGCAAATCGCGTGTCTGGCAATTCATCAAGCGGAAATCAACAAATTCTACAATGCGCGCGACGAAGTTTAATCACATACATCTCGCACGAGTTTTCTTGATTGGACTTGCCCTCGTCGGTATATACACGGCGTGGTCGGGCATGTCGCTCGACAAATTGACACTCATACCGTGTCCATTTCGCCTGATCACGGATATGTCGTGTCCTGGCTGTGGTATGACCCGCGCCTGTGTCTCTCTTGCACATGGTGAATATGCCGCAGCGTGGAATTACCATCCGTTTGTGTTCCTTGTTGTTCCGTTAGCGCTTGGTGTCTCATGTGCTCCGACCCGCCTTCGAGACGCTTGGCTAACACTCTCCGCTCCCATCCAAAACTACCTTGCCTGGTTCGGAATCGCTCTCGTCCTTGGACTCTGGATTTATCGCTTAATCCATTTCTAATACATTAAAAGATCGTAGGTTGTGTTGAACTTTACCCTTCAACAGACCGACCATTCCGCTTGGATTGCGTCGATCGTTACTCATTGGAGTCTCCCAAGCAGTGCAACCCAGCTTTAAAAAGTTATCACTACATTGGGTATTAGGTTTCACTCTATCTTTCCGCGCAACGGTATTGTTGATATTTCGGCGCTTTACAGTTTAGTCTGTTACGTTACACGAAAAGACGAAACGCATATCATAAATCTAAACGGAGGAAATAATCAGTATGGAGTTTTACTATATCGGTGGTTTCATAGGTCTCATGATTTTAGCAGTTATTTGGTTTAGGAAAATTCTAGATCAACAAGTAAACGCAATCGCGTCAATTATGACCGTCACCGGTGTGCTTGGAACTTTTGCCGGTATCGTGTGGGGACTATATTCCTTCGACACAACTAATATCGAATCCAGTGTCCCGAAGCTACTCGAAGGATTGAAATTTGCGTTTGTAACTTCCATATTGGGCATTCTTGGTTCAATTCTACTCAAACTGGCAATGCTAAACAAGCAGCGAAAACAGAGCTCAGCAGCAGAGACCTACACCGGCGCAACAGTTGATGACCTTGCGGAATTGTTGAACGACATCTTAACCGTTGAGAAACAGGAGGGAAATACAACCAATGAAACTCTCCGATCTATTGAGGCATCGTTAACGGGAAGGTTTGATGACCTTGGGGAGTTGTTACGCGAAATCCTCATCGTTGAGAGACAGGAGGGAAAAGAAACCAAAGAAGCTCTCCAATCCATCGAGAAATCGCTAACGGGAGAGGGCGATAGCACCGTGTTGACGCAGCTACAAAAGCTGCGAACATCCTTCTCCGATAAGCAGGACGATCTGATTGGGGCTTTTACTGAAAAACAGGACAGTTTGATTCAGGCTTTTAGCGAGTTCGCACAAGAAATGGCGGAGAATAATACCAAAGCGTTAATGGAGGCACTTGAGAACGTCATCAAGGACTTCAACCTGAAAATCACTGAACAATTTGGAGATAATTTCAAGCAATTGAACGAAGCCGTTGGCAGAATCAACGACTGGCAAGAACAGTACCGGCAACAGATGAACGAACTAGCGGCGGAGTTCAGGGTCGCTGCAGAGAGCATAGAGATATCTCGCCATTCGCTGGAGGTTATCGCAGAACGGAGCGAAACAATAGTCTCAAGTGCAGAGCAACTTAGTCCCATACTTCAAGTGCTGCATCAGCAAATAGGACAGTTGGAAACACACTTGGAAGCATTTAGCGCACTGGCTGGGAATGCGCGTGATGCTTTTCCGATTATTGAAAAGCGTCTGGACGAATTAACGAATGGCTTTACACATGTGGTGCAAGATACCATTGATAATTCGCACGCTTCTATGCAGAACCAACGAGAAGCTTTAGCCGACCAATCTAGACAACTTGAGACAACGGTAGAAGATACAGGCAATCGCATTAAACAGCAAACTGAAACTGTCTTTGAGCGCACCACAGCGCGCGTTGAACAGATTATCAATGATACATTTCAAGGATTCAAGAGCGCGTTAGAAAACCAGGCAAGACAGCTCGAAACTACAATCATTGACACGAACCAGGGGTTAGCGCATACACTGCAAACGCAATCAACACAACTTCAGACGGCAGTAGAAAACACCAGTTCGAACATAAAAACGATGGCAGAGGATTTTTCAATCGTCGTTAAAGACACGCTCGACAATTCACACAGTGACATGCAGAAGCAAAGAGAAGCTTTAGAGGGATTCACAAGACAGGTCGAGTCTGTCATCCAGAACGCCTCAGAAAAGTTGGAAAAAACCCTAGATGAAACCAAAGAAAGATTGGAAACTACGCTGCAGAATCAATCAAGGCAACTGAGCACAATCAGTAACGAATCTGAACGTATTTTTCAAGAGAGTGCGGAGCGTATGAACCAGCAAGTCCGATTCCTAGATGAAGCCCTTCAAGAAGAGCTCACAAAGTCATTGCAATCACTCGGAAGCCAGTTAACTAGCCTCTCAAATCAATTTGTTCAAGACTACACCCCCTTAACGAACCGACTGAAGGATGTGCTCGACATAGCACGCAATTTACAAGGAAGGACTAACTAACGCCAATATTAGTTGAGGAATGCCATGAACGACGGTAAACTTCTAAGACGAAAAGAGCAAGATACAGAAGAACACTGGATTTCGATTTCGGACATGATGGCAGGGCTGATGGTGATTTTCCTTTTCATTGCCATCAGTTACATGCTGCATGTGCGCGCAGACAAAGACAGAATTGAAAAAATTGCCGTCACGTACGACAAGTTACAGTCCGATTTGTATGAAGACCTTGAGAAAAAGTTCAAAGAAGATCTTGATGAATGGAACGCTGTCTTGAGTAGGCAAACGCTATCAATTCGATTCAGAGAACCTGAAGTATTGTTTGAACGAGGTAAGGCAACGGTTCGGCCGGTTTTCAAGAAAATATTGGATAACTTTTTCCCAGATTACATTGAGATTTTGACAGAATCGAAGATGGACAACGGCGAGTACAAATATAGGAATGACATCGCGGAAATTCGGATTGAAGGGCACACCTCAAGCGAATGGTTTAGAGACGACCGCCCAGACAAAGCGTACATCCCCAACATGAAACTTTCACAGGATAGAACAAGAAGTGTTCTTAAGTACGTACTTGACATCGAACACCCTCAGATTCAACATAACAAAGAATGGATTAAGGGGCATCTCACCGCCAACGGATTATCATCAAGCAAGCTAATCTTTAATTCAGATGGCACGCAAAATCGGCAAGAATCACGCCGGGTGGAGTTCCGCGTACGGACAAACGCGGAAAAACGGATTTTGGAAATCGTTAAGCGAGGAAAACAAGAATGAAGTTGCCGGACTTTTCACAGGATGAAGGATTAAATCGGCTGCGTCAACGCATGGGTGCTGAACTTAAACCATGGAATTCAGAAAAAGATTGGGACCCAATAAGCATTGTGCTAGAGACAAAAGGGCTTGATATCTCACCTGACGACCTTGAATATCCTGATGACGGCACGCTTGAATACAAAGGACGAAAAGTTGTTGTTTATATAAGAGACCAGATAGTACGCTTTCAGCCATATAAATTTCACGTTGCGAACTGCAGCAAACTATCGGAAATGAGAGAGGAGGAGCGGTACGACAGGTATGTTGTAGCAACCCGGACCGATGGCATGTTTACCGTAAACTCTCGGGACGGAAATCGCCTAATTGACGAGGGCGCCGAGCACACACTAGGAGTATGTATACCATGTTTAAAGAAATTAAACTATAAGAAATACAATAAGTGTAGAGATACTGAAAAGGAAAAAATCAAGAATTCGTTTGAGTTGCATGAGTTCTTCTTGCATTACAGCCCTCAGATAACAACGGAACCAACGCACACTGATGCTACAGCGCCTTTAAATCAATATACAATTGACTGGACGCAGATTTCTTACCGTCTTCGACAACAGAAGAACTGGAAATGTGAAAGCTGCGGAGCTGATTATAACGCTCCAGATAGACAGAAGTTCCTGCACGTTCACCACATTAACGGCGTTCGAGGTGACAATAGAGCTGAAAACTTGCGTGTGTTGTGCAGTAAATGTCATTCACAAGAGCCTCAACACGAGCACATGCGGTTGGATTAGTTCCCGTAGGTTGGGTTGAGCGGGTATGGTGAAACGTGTGGATTATGACGAATCGGTTTGTCGGTTAATTGCGTTCGAGATTTGTTCGATGGAGCGAAACCCAACGCTTTTAAAACCTCCGGACAACAAAAAAGCGTCGCATGGATTGGGGCGTACCGAACACCAAACCACTCCCTTGCCCTTTGCTGCTTTTTATTGATTCGATCGTTGTGCTGTTGGAATTAACCGGTTTGTTGCCCGGACGTTTCAAATGCGTTGGGTTTCGCTTCATCATAAACAATTATCAAACAATCTCAACATATGAATCCCTTGCGGAATACTTCGTCTGGTTCACCATCACCGCTCAACCCAACCTACAAAAACTCGCTCCGATTCGCCCCTTTTTTAATAGACTGTAAAAACTGTAATTTTGTCCGCCTAAATGCTGTCGTTTGCCGTATCAATGTGGCCACCTTGGAAACCCATACAATCAACTGAGCGGATAGATCGAGTCGTCTGATTGACTAACCTCCTATCTGGTGTGAGGAAAGGTTAATGCGCTTCAGTTCGAGCTTGCGTAAGCTTTAAACGGATTTCAATCGCTGTCGTGCCTTCCACTGCCGCCAAAAATTGATGCCGACGCCGATTAAAAGCGCGGCGCCGACGATTCCAAACATCAATCCCAGTATCGCAAATCTGGGTGTGCGAATTCCATACAAACAGCCGCCAATCAGTGCCATCGCGATGAATAGGTCTTGGATGCACTGCCGTCGCGCCTTCCTGAGAACAGCGCGCAGATTCTTTCGTCGCTCTTGCTCGACATACTTCGTCAGCACTTCGACGGAGATTTGCGGCGGGTAAGCACCGACTTCCTCGGCGGGGACATCTCGGACGCATCGAAACCCGAGATTACTCGTAATGTAATCTGGCGGTGCGTGAAACCGATTTGCGCTGCGGAAATATCGCTCCGCAGTCTCATCTCTAACCTCTAACCATGAACCGCTTCTTAAGACCTTATGCTGTTTCCCGTAACCCCGATCGGTGTGAGGGCTCCCTGGATAGGGCTTGAACCTATCTGATGTCCATTCCCACACATTCCCTGCAACTTCATGCACCCCGTAGGGACTTGCTGTAAGAGGGCGCGAACCCACCGGCGTACGCTCATCTGTGAGAATCTGCGCCATAATCGACTGCTGCGCTGTGGTATTCTGGTCCCTTATGCGTCCATTCCCCCCTAAGTCGTCGGTTGCGGATGGAAGACTGAAAAAGTGGTTTCCCCACGGATAGATACGTCCATCGGCGCCTCTAGCGGCTTTCTCCCATTCTGCTTCCGACGGCAAACGTCTCCCCGCCCACTGGGCATAGGCGTTCGCATCGTTCCAGCTAACGTGGACCACGGGCAAGTTTTCCTTGCCGTTCGCAACCTTTCCGTTCTTCCAATCGGGCGGTGCGGCATGACCGGTCGCATTCACAAAGATTTCATATTCCGCATTCGTGACAGGATAGCGGTCAATCCGGTAAGGTCCTAGATACACAACGTGCATCGGCGCTTCGTTCAATTTCGCATATTCAGATTGGGGCAAGATTGTGCCATAAAACGGTTCAATATCCGTTCCCATAATGAAGGCACTCGGTGGGATGAGGACGTCGTCTGGACGAAGAACGCTGGTCGGTTTGAGGGGGTTGTCCGAACGGTTGACGGCTTCCGAAGCGCTGTTTCTTTGGGTTGCGTTCATCGGCGAAAGTTCCATTCTTCCGCTGCGTATTTTGTTTTCGCCAAACAATTTGCAGAATCGACCTCTTGGGTTGAAAGCTCACCTTCTATCAATTGAACGCCCAACTGTTCCTCGAATCCGGTCGCGACCGCATCCTCAATTTGCCGCCGATCAATCGGAGCACTTTCGCCTGCGTTGACACATGCAGAATTTCCCTCGAGGTACCGGTCAAAGTCAGGTTGGCGAGATGCGAGCGCTAATACATCGAGCGGCGGCATGTCGAGGGCGATGTAACCTTGGTACATCACACCAATCTGGTTGCGTCGCTGGGATACGCCAGAAATTTTTTTTCCATCGAGCATGACATCGTACTTGGCTGGGTTCGTGAGGCAGATGTTAGCGAGATCTGTTCCAGAGCGCTTATCCTGACTCGCGTGTTGCGTTAGCGCATCAATCTGTGGATTTTCGACCCCAATTCTTTGGAAACCGCTAATCAGGCAGCCGCTGATAGCACTGTATGATGCTGAGATGGATTTCGGCAGAACGCCGTTGTGCGGTACAGTGACCGCATAAGTGACATCCCAACCGTGAACGACTGTGCCGCCGCCCGTCATTCGGCGAACAAGCTCGATGCCTCGTGCAGCGCAAGCTTCGATATCAACTTCATGAGCAATTCGCTGAAAGTAACCAAAGCTAAGTGCGGGTTGCGACCAATCATAAAACCGCAGCGTGGGTTGAGGGCTAGATTCTTGACTCAGAAGGAGAGCCTCATCAATAGCCATATTCATCGCCGCGTTAATTTGTCCAGTCCTCAAAAGTCGCCAAGTGTGATTCATACGTTCCCTCTTTCCCCAAGGACAACTCTTTTATACGGTATCCTAAAATCCCAAGTCCTTCGCCTGTCCAAACGATGTGTCTGTTACCCTTGTGCACAGAGGCTAAATTGACGTGTTACCCTTCAAACAACCCCATATAATCCTCCAGCGTTTCCGCGCGACGGATGCGAGTTAATTGCCAATCATCGACAAGGTACTCAGGGGGACGCATTTTGACGTTGTAATTTGAACTCATCGTGTAACAGTAAGCTCCCGCATCGTAGACGACGAGCCCCGCGCCTTCATGAGGCGTCGGCAGGCACCGATCCTTGCCGAGAAAGTCTGCGGATTCACAGACGGGACCTACAACATCGTAGGTCTTAACGTCTCCATCAATTGGTTCGATAAAGTCGATGTGCTGATAAGCGTCATACAGACTCGGGCGAATCAATTCCGCCATACTACCATCAGTTACGACAAAATGCTTGTTGTCGTTGGTTTTCACTCCGACAACACGATTAACGAATACGGCAGCATTCCCAACAATCGATCTTCCCGGTTCAATAATCAACGCAATATCGCCGGTCAGTAAATCTCGAATTGAATCAATAAGATCGCGTGGCGTTGCTAACGTTTCGCCGCGGCGTTCGTAATCAATGCCCAACCCTCCACCAATATTCAGATATTTCAGTTTGAAGCCCGCTTGTCGGATAGCGTCAACGAATTCCATCATCAAGACAGTTGCATCTCGGAAGATTCGTACCTTCTTAATCGTCGATCCGAGATGGCAGTGGATGCCGACTAGATTGAGAAGCGGCTCCGTTTTTAGCTGATCGAGAAACCAGTTGAGGCGTTCATTTCGGATTCCAAACTTGGAATTCTTGATTCCTGTCGAAACATAAGGATGAACTTCGGGATCGACATCGGGATTGATGCGAACCAGTACATTGACTGACGTCCCAACCGTCCTCGCGGCTTGTTGGATGTGTTCTAGATCAAACTCACTGTCGATATTTATCATCGTGCCATGACCCGCCGCGAGCATTAGCTCATTTAATGTCTTTCCGTTGCCGTTCAGCACCATGCGTTGAGGGTCAAACCCGGCGGCTAACGCCATCTTGAGTTCATTACCGCTCACTAGCACGGCTCCACTCCCCAATTCGCGGAGGTGCTTGAGAATCGTCATGTTGTTGTTCGCCTTGACGGCGTACCCAATGATGGACTCAATCCCGTCAAGGGCGGATTTATAGTTCATATAATTTTCTGTAATCTGTTTGAGGCTGTAGAGATAAAACGGACTTTCGGGAACTTGCTCTTGAATCTCTTTGACCCTTAACGCTTCACAGTAGAGATAGCCGTCTTTAAAGTGAAAGCTCATGTCTGTTAATTATTTTCCTTTCGTGTGCAAATATTATGGTTTTGTGACACGATTTCGCGATGCGTAAGATGGTGTGTTGATTCAAAACAATGGTATCATCCGATGGGTCAGAAAACCAGATATTTTAGCACTTCGCGCCAATCAATCAGTGGTCGCTAATTTTCAACGTTCTCCGCCCGGATACGATTTCGATTCCACCTTTTACACTCGACTTTGGAGACGTTGCGTAGCTACCGCAAATATCCTTGACGGTCTGAAGTGCCAAGTAAGATTTTACCTTGACAGCATTATATACAGTGGTGTACCATAAAATTGGGGACAGCTATTGTCTTCAATTTTAGGGAAAAAGCAACGACTCATAACAAATTCAATAAGGAGAATAACAATGCTTACCTTAGTGCCGAGCAATAAGAGCCAAAGTGTTGTACATATCACCTTAACCAGTTTGTTTTTGTTCGCTTGCGTCAGCTTATCGCTAGCACATACCCCTCCATCAGCATCTGTATTACCACTTGCTAAGGTTGAACGTGTAGTGATTGATGATGACCAGTATATAAGGGCATCAGCTTACATCTCTGCCTCTACTGAAAACCACAATGAAGACCACCTACATAGAGGATCTTATTATCTCCATATCTACCTAGTACCCCAATTTGGAGATCCCGGTAATGCACCTCATAGTGTGTTCAAAATTTAAGTCTGCCTATAACGTGCCTTTATCAGGTCAAGCCGTATGACAGACCTATTAACGGATTTGAGATCCTTGATGTCGGGTTGCTGGACAGGCGGAGCTATGGCTACAGGTTCTATTTGGACTGATGGGCTTTCAGACCATCTAACAGATACGGACAATGATGGTGCAACAATTTGCCCGCTGGTAGCCTCACAAGCCACCAGTAACGGCACACCAAATAATCTTGCGCAGATTAAGGAAGAAATATCTGATGCAATTACATTTGGGGAGGAAGGTACAAACGCTGCCCTGTATCTAAATGGGAGCATCTACTCGATGAACTTTGACCCTAACAATACCGTTTATGTCCACGAAGAAAATGGTGTAACCTTTACACTTGGTAAAGCTAGTCTTGTTCGTGCACATAACAACGCAAGGTTAGGGGCTGGAGCTAATGTTGTTCAGCTAGATTCATTGGACAGCGAGGTCTCTCATGCTGCTCCACCTAGAATAAAACTGACTAGGAGGATCTTAACTACAACATGGGCTTCGATGAAGCAAAGGTAGTTATCCCTTAAAGGTGAAGGATGGTTAAACGTATACACAAATATACCCTTCACCTTTTACAAACTCATAAGGAGATTTTCAATGAAAACCTTTGCGTTGTTCGTCGTATTGTTAATGGTTTTAGGTTGTAGTGATTCCGATAAGCCACGACCTATAATTCTTGAACCTGAGCCAGTACAGCCTAAAATGGCTGAGTTCTTTGTTCCCTTTCAAGATACCTTAAACGACTGGGAGTATAACTATCTACTTGAACAAACTTCCAGCTATTGTAATAACGACATCAGTGAGCATACATTCCATGCTAATCTAAAGTATTATCTACAAGAAACTTCGTATGAACGTCTCATAGATAACACCGACGACATCGAATTGATTCCAGCTTCCCGGAATGAAGATAAAGACCTGATTAAAGTAGCGTTGTGGTTTGGAAATCGAAAATTACAAGGCGTAGCCTTCGAGCCTAAACTAGATTATGTGTATATGCAATTTACCGAACACAAGTATATAATGGTATTAAACACAGATTTTGATGAATCAGGACGTTTCATAGGGCGTGGTACTAGTTTCAAGTCAACTAATCCAAGCCTTGAACTAAATAGAAGTCATTTAACAATGGAAGAAAATCACTTGATGAAAGATATTGCTTCTCATGTAGTTGAGACTTGGATGAATAAAGGGATAATTGATATACCGCTTATTCCAAGCGATTTAGACTTAACACTGCTCATTGTGGATGAGACAGGTAAACCTGTAGATGCAAAGTTTGAGCACCTCGCTATCCCTTTAGATAAAGCACCACGAGCTACAGCTAGACAACTAGCACGATATAATAGTATACACAGTCCGGAGACTTATGACTGTATTGAAGATGATTAGTGGATTTTTTCTTGACAGATTGGGTTGGATTGTAGTGTGGTAGAATAACAATGTGCATTTCGCACATGAGAATCAGGGTAAGGAAAAGCCGTTGTTATAGGAAGGGGCAACGGCTTTTTTAATCATTCAACTTTTGTGATTTTTGTAATTCAGCATTTAGAGAATGGAAGCCTTCTATTACTTCATTTTCATTCTCAGAAATGAGTAAGCGGACAGTATATCTATCTATATTCCCTTCTGGCTTAAAAATTACTTCGAGGACATATTCAGTAGCTCCCGCCTCAGAAAATCGGTCTAGATTGGTTGTTTTGCAGTTACACTGCACTGACCGGAAGATGAATCCTCATAATCGTGGGAACAAATTATGCGAATGCGATATGTATTTCTGATTTTCTTCACATTTATTGTCTTGGTCGTCAGCGGATTATTCGTCTCGCGGTCCGCATATGTGCTCAATTGGATTCGCGTTGTGTTGGCGGGTGAACTTGAAAAGCAGTTGAATCACCCGGTTACCATTGGTCGCATTTCGGGCAACGTATTAACCGGTTTGGATATCCAACAGTTCAAAGTCTCCGATCAACGTCCTGACAAACCGAACCCCCTCTCAATTGAGGAGGTTAACGTCAAATATGGGTTTTGGGGGCTGTTGCGGGGCAGATTCCTCGTCAAGCAGCTTAATCTTACCCGTCCCCAAATCAACGCATACATCGATCAAGATGGTAAATTCAACCTAGCATCGTTAATTCCAGAGAAAAGCGCCGAATCGAGTGCCAGACTACCCCAACTCCTGATATCGCGTGCTAGCATCGAAGATGGTGAAGTCTCTTTTGAGGATGAAACGCGGAATTTCAAAGTCGCAATCAGTGGTATTCACAGTTATATTGATGGTCCGCGGGACCGGTGGAAGCATAGCGGAAGTTTGAATATACGAGATGGGCGCTTTGAGCTGAACGGTATTGAAACACAAATCAATGAACTCAAAACCGAGTTTGAATTTTTGGAAAATGAGGGAGCGTTAAAGGAATTGCGTCTCGCCATCGGTAATTCTTCCCTGACGCTTACCGGAAGCGTGAGAGAGTTCAACGGAATATCTCCGAGTGATGAGCGTTCAACGCCTATTCTAGATACACAGATTAACCTCAATGTCGATTTGCGAGATTTGCAAAAATATCTCCCAGCGCATGAATTGGAAGGGGTTGCACAAGTTGCTATTAAAACCAGTGGATGGATTGAGGACATGACAGGGCAGTTCGATCTCAAACTTCCTCAAGCAAAGATAAACCAGATTTCGCTTGAAAATTGGGTTGCAGAGGCAGAATTCACCCAGAATCAATTTCACTTGACCGCAATTAATGGCATACTGGCTTCCGGAGCGGTAACAGGCGGAGCCGATGCCAAGTTGGCTTCAGAAGGACTCACATACAGTGGTTGGTTACAACTTGCCGACCTTCAAGCGAATCAGCTTGTACCCATGATTGTTGAACTTCCCGAGGACTTTTTGGTAATCAAGGGAGATGTCAACGGTAAAATCTTGTTCAGCGGGGATAGTCCCGATCCACGCAATTTCAAACTCGATGGCAATCTGCAGTTGAGCGCGGCTACCCTGAACGATGTACCCATTCGGGATTCAGAGGGACGCTGCGGGATTAAGAACAATCAATTATCCCTGTCGGCGAATCTTGATGAAGCCCAAATTCGAGTCAATGGGATGCTCGGGTTACCGGGTCAACCTGACCTCGATCTGAATATCACACAAATCGATGTCGGAAAGCTTTCTCGGATTTTGCGTATACCGGATTTAAGCGGAGACGGCGCGCTCACAGGAAAGATATCACCAAATCCACCCCTCTCCGCATCTTTCAGTATCCCCGACGCCGCTTTATATGATGTACCCATTGGCGTTTTGCGGGCGGATTTTCACTATGTTGATGGTCGTGTTCTTCTTCATCCTGTGCACCTTGTAAAGGGCGAGAGCGAATTAACACTCAATGGGGTTGCTCGACTCGAAGGCAATATTCCCGTTGATTTCAGCGTGTCCGCACGTCCGCTTCAGATTGCGGATTACGTCAGGCTTGCCGGGGATGATTTTCCTGTTGAAGGGATTGCGACCGGAGAGCTCAAACTTGATGGGACTCTGGCGAAGCTTGATGGTCGGGGCAGCCTCCAAATTGCAGCGGGAAAGGCGTGGGGATTGGCGTTTGATCCGTTGACGCTGCCGCTAGAAATCGAAGATTATGTCGTCAAGACCCCCAAATTCGAGTTGTTGGCTCGTGGACAACGCGGGGTGCTGAACACACAACTGACGCCGGATGGAGACTATGAGATTGACTTCCAAAGCGGAACGATGCGGTTGGCAGAGCTTGCGATCGCGATGGGGATAACAGATTTCCAATTGGACGCCGACCTTGTCGTCGAAGCAGCGGGTCAAGCGAACACCAGAGATCCACGAGTTGATTTAAGCGTTGATTTCTCAAATGTTACCTACGCAGGCAACCCGCTACGCGATGTTCGCCTTGAAGGCATCTATATGGGCGATGCGTTGCACTTTGAAGGCTCAGGATTTGACAACACCTGTCGAATCCAAGGGGTGATGGAATCGGTTGAAGGAACTCCGTACAAGGTTTTCGTGGAGGGTAGGCATGTAGACGTAACGCCGATTTTGCGGCTTTTTAACGAACCTCTGGCTGATAATCTCACAGGAAATGCCAACGGCACACTAGAAATCTCCGGAACTCTCGCAGACGTAACGCAGTTTGCACTGAGAATGTCCTTACCTACCCTCGTGCTTCACGCCAATGGGCGACAGTTGATTAATCCTTCCACTGTTAAACTCGGCTTCGCCGACGACCTTTGGCACATTCAATCCTTTGAACTTGCTGATAGCCGTGACCACCGCCCATTTCTACGTGCAGCGGGGACTCTGGGCGCGGCCTCATTCGATCCGAACCCGCTTTCCCCAACGCCACAGTCGGAAGAAAGCGTTCATTCTCGTGAACAGTTCGATTTCACCATCGAGTCTGAAGGCTTCGCGCTCGAACATCTAACTGATATTTTGGGACTATCACCTATGATATCAGGTCTAGCCCGCTACAAGTTCAGCGGGAGCGGAACCGCCGAAGATGCTCAATTTACGCTGGATTGGTCGCTTGCGAATCTGTCCGTTAAAACGCCGATAGAACCCATTACGATAAGTGAAGCCGGGGGGCGTTTAGTCTATAAGGATCGGAATTTGATTCTCGAACAAGTTAACTTCCTCTGGCTCGACACTCCCATTGAGGTTCACGGAAGTATACCGTTAGATCTCAGCTTGATGCCAATGTCTTTTGAGGAGCGAATTGCTGAAGACGCCATGCGAATTGGATTCCGTGGCAAGCGGTTTCGTCTTGTGTTGTTAAAGGAGTTTTTCCCGCAACTATCTCTGCTTGAGGGGTATTCGGATTTGAGTGGCGAGATAAGCGGCAGCCTCCTCCAGCCGGAGCTGACCGCATCGGTTGATGTAAAAGGAACAAAGATGCAACTGCTCGATTTTCCCCAACCGATTGAAAATCTGCAAGCCCGTCTCCATGTGCACGGTGGAGGCAAATCACCAACGAATGTCTATACGCCTTTGTCTAATGAGGACAAAGCGCGTTGTGGGCTCACTCATGATTTAATTACGGTTAACCTAGAATTCGCCAATTGGAATCTTGGCGGTGGACACTATCAAGCCGCTGGGAGCTGGAGTTTGCCGAAGACGGACTCTCAATCTTCGCTGAGTTCGATTTCCCGTTTTCCCGAAATGGTTTCTTTTCAACTACAACTTGATGGTAAGCGTGTGAATCTCACGAATTTTGCGAACTACCTGGCGCGTGGGAAGCCGCCTACCCTGATTCGTGAGTATGACTTGGAGGGCCAGGTCGATGTCTCATTGGAGCTTCAGGGCAACGGATTTCAAGCGGATCAAGTATCCGGTACGCTCAAGTGTAGCAATCTGCGTGCTAGCATCAATAAGTTGCAGTTTGACGCTGAACTGAAGCATAAAGAGCATTTGGATCGTGGTGATGTCTCGGAAGGTCTACGACAATCATTTGCAAACCATGGAATAGCACTTTCCCCAAACGCTCCTGTTTCAGTTGAAAAGGGAGACAGCAGATGGGTGATAATCAATCAACAAGATAGCAACCGACAATACACTGTCAGGGAAGATTCAGCTAAACTTAATATATACAGGAATCATATCATGGAGAGTCTGGCGCCGATTCGTTTTCGTTTTTCAGCTGGGAAATTAAACATTGAATCGTTCCAAGTCGGACAGCCCCAGGGGGGAGTCATAAATACAGCAGGAACGTTCGATACCGACGGGAACCTGAATCTCCAGTTGGAAGTCAGTGAACTTCCGTATGCGTTATTGTTGCCTTCATTGACACTGCCGTTTTTCAACACTTCTACTTTACTAGATGGTCGTTTCTCAAGCCAGATTTCTCTGGGAGGCACCCTCGCCGAACCCATAATAGATGCGAAATGGTATACCCAAGCAGGAAGTGAAAATACGGAATTGTCAGATAGGGGATTTGCGAAGTACCAGAATAAAACGCTGGTGCTTGGAGATACAATTCGGTTGGGAAACGCTGATAATCAGCTAATAATCTCCGGTGACATTCCGATTGATTTCTCCTTCAAGTCGCTCAATCTGTCCAAACGGTTTCCGGATTTGCCCATGAACGTTCGAGTGCAAGGGCAGAATCGGTCAAAGTTAACGCTCGATTTTCTCGCCTTATTGTTCCCTGTTTTGCTCGAAGATTCAGGCGGCATAGTCGATGTGGATGTCAGCATCAGGGGAACAACCGCTTCACCTTACTTAGACGGAGGATGGGCTGTCCGCAACGGTATGATAAAGTTCAAAAATTTCGACTCGCCGATTTCAGATGCGAAGATGGATCTGGACGCAAGCGAAGGAAAAGTTAGTATTCCTGCTTTCAGTTTTCAGATTGGTGAGGGAACGTACGTAGCGCGAATGCCAATTGAATTCCAAATGAACGGTCTGTTTCCTACGGATTTTGAAGTGCAGCAATTTACCATTACAGATGCGCAAATCTCAGATTTTGCACGGAGTTTCTTAACCGGAGAAATTATCGCCGATTTGCAGGGATCCATCACAGCAGAAGCAAGTCTGCGGTTCCCTGTCAATCAGCTAATCACGCCAGGTGAAACCGCATGGACACCCAAAATTGCCCTACCCCATCTGCATAATCTAATTGAACACGCCATTGGCGAGTTAAACATTCAGAATATACTGGTGAAAAGCATGGTGGAAGGCTTGGACTATACTATCAGCAACCCGATACCGATTAAGATTCGGCTAGCAGATCAGATGGTGAAACTCGAAGAGTTCATCTTAGAAGATCAGAAGTCCATAACAGACGCGCAGCGGCTTAAACTTAACGGTTTTGGAAGTTGGGAACTGGGTAAGGCGCTGTACTTTCGCATGGATATGCATCATTTTAATCTCGGCTTCATTTCGGACTTTGTTCCCGATGCATACGCGATTCGGGGCTTTCTCAATGGAGTGCTCGATATACGTGGGACAGAAGCAGACCCAGAAGTTACTTTCGAATGGGAGACGCCTAATTTTTCACTCCGTCATGCCGAACTGGATGAATTCACGGGCAAAATTGTGTACAAAGATAAGAAACTGCGCCTAACCGGCAAAGACGGGAACAACGTACGCTTCTCTGTAGGGACCAATCGAGCCAAGTTTTCAGGACTTATTCCATTCAATCTCTCTTTCCTCGAATTCAAAGCAGAACCGCTACAGCACGAGGAAATCGAGGGGAGATTAGATGTGGCTATCCGAGATTTAGATTTTCTACCGCTCATTATTCCCTCATGCGATTTTGCGGATGGTACGGGTGAAATTGGCGTGACAATCGGGGGGCATCTTCGTTCGCCACAATTGAAAGGCATTGCAAACCTAAGAAATTTAGAATTTGACTTGCCTGATTCATACACAAAAATTGAGAAGACAGAGATCGACCTCGATTTCACCCACCAAGGGCTGAACATTCGGCGCTTTGATGGAAGACTAAATGGCGGTACATACCGGATTAGCGGCTTTGTAGAATCTAACTGGCATCGTATACATAATATTAATCTTTCAGCTGCGCTGCGAGACGGGTGTATTTTTGAGTTGCCCGGCGTTTACTGGTTTAAATTCGAGCGTGCAGATCTCGCGATAAACGGCGGGCTGAAAGTCCCGGAACTCACTGGGTCTATCCACATCGCCGAGGGGCGATACGAGAAACACTGGAGGGAATTAGTTAAGGATTGGTTTAATAAAGATGCAGATGTTCAAGCTGAAGTGTGGTTCGACTACCCACTTGTGCGCGATTTACGATTGAATCTCGCTATTCTTGCCGACGATAATTTACGGATGGAATCCGACATCGGGGAGCTTGAAGTAGCAGTATCAGTCGTAAACGGCAAAATCGTTGGACCGATTCAGAAGCCCATCTTTGACGGACGCGTGAATTTGCTGGAGGGCCAATTTTCATTGCTGGATCACCTCTTTGCCATCAATCGTGGATCATATATAGAAAACACCAACCCGTTTGAATTTAACCCTCAATATAAGATTGATGCCGAAACCATCGATCCCATCCGCAACATCACCGTAGTCACAACCGATGACCAAGTACGTACGAAAGATGTGAAAATTACAGCCCATTTAAACGGCTATCTCAATGAGCATCGTCCACCTGAGTTTCAGGTTGATGTTCTCCGAAAAGGCGCAGGCGAGGAGTATCAAATGACCCCGAGACAAATCCTTTCCATTTTATCGTTCGGGGGAGCAGACACTTCTGAGTCTTTATCGACAAGCGCTACCTCAGACCTTTTGTTACGACAATCACAACGATATTTGGGCAATCGTTTTGCGGAGGTTGTGGGGTTCGTTGATGAGGTACGGTTTGACATTAGTCCTAGTGCGTTTGAAGCGTCGCGATTCTTATTTACTAAAGCGATCTCCGAGCGCTTTTTTCTAACGTCCTCTTTCACCCTCCAGCTTCACGCCGAACCGCGAATTGAAGTTGAATATCTGATTAATCAATACATCACAGTTAAAGGTGAAAAGAACGAGCAGGGCAAATTTGGCATCGATCTCAAACTTCAACAGAAATTTGGGTTGACGCCAATTCGAGAGGCGCTCGATTCGATGCGTAATTAGGTAATTCGTAATATAGAAGCACGAGAGATGCTTAACAAAGGGTCACAATACAAAACGCCGTTCTCGGAGGTGGAAGCATGAAAACGTGAGGTAGATGCGATTCAGAGTTTTTCTTCCCAGGGATTACTTCCACGTAGTCCTGAAGTTGTATTTTCCGCCTTACGTATCATCGCTATCATGAATTTTAGCCGTTTCTTCCCTTACTACATCATTAGCTTGATGTTTCTATCCAACTCTGTTTTGGGACAACCTGATAACCATCCTATCGTTGATATCGTATACCTCCTCAACGACAATACTCTCCACGAATCTCCCCTGCTCAATGACCTGCAACATAAGACGAAAATCTCGATTGGAGAACAGCCTTCCCGTCATGCGGTTCGTATGAGCATAGAGGCCATCTATTCAATCGGGGAGTTTTCTCAAGTGGAAGTTGTCCAGAGCTATGTGCCAGGTGGTGTTTCAATTCGGTTCAGGCTTACAAGGAAAATCAAAGTTCGGCAAATCCAATTCACCGGTAATAATCACTTGAGTAAAAATGACCTCTTTAAAGTAATGAAATCCCGTCCGGAGAAAGAGTATTACGAGCAGATCGCCGAGCAGGATCGACAAAGAATTCTCGATTTATACAGTGATGATTACGGCTATCTTCAGGCCGAAGTGCGGTTCATACCGCCCGATCTGCAGCTTGGACATGAGGCTAATTTGTTGTACGAAATCTCCGAGGGCAGACAATCCCTGATTGGGGAAATTGGGTTTAAAGGGGTTAAGGGAATCGAACCCAAAAAGTTGGGAAAGGTGCTAAATAGTAAAGCGGGCAAAGCTTACCAGCAACGGCGGATTGAAGGAGATATTGATGCAATCCGCACATTATACCGCAAAAATGGGTATCTCACCGTCCAAGTTGAGGATAAATCGTATTATGACAATAAAACGGGTATGGTTTCTCTCATCTACCGTGTTTATGAAGGGAAAAAGGTAGTTGTCAAGCTAGTTGGTGATAATGTTGACAGCCATGAACTAAGAGCGAAACTGAGTCTATTCAAACAGGATAGTTATTCGGATACAATCCTCCGTAGCAATAGACAACAGATTCGGCGGATCTATCAAAAGAAAGGGTATTACAACCCGGAAGTTACTTATCAGACCGAAAAAGAATCGAACGATGAGGTTATTATTCGTTTCGACATTCATCCCGGCGTAGTTCTACGCGTTGGTACAATTACCTTTACAGGAAATGCGGCATTTACAGATGCTGAGCTTCGAGGCAAGATGGGGATCCAACCACGCAGTCGAGGCGGAATTATTCCTAGATTTGGTTGGTTATTTCCTAGAGGTATTTTCGATCCGGCGATTTTCGAAAAAGATGTCCGAGTACTGAAACTTTTTTATAAAAAAGCGGGTTATGCTAACGTTCAAATTACACCGGAAAAAGAAATTAATGAAAATAAAGAGCGGGTCAACTTAAATATTAAGGTCGATGAAGGAAATCGCCAAATCATAAAGGTTGTGAATATTGAAGGGAACCAGCTATTTGAAACAAGCACGTTACTGCCCAAGCCTGCTGCAAAAGTGGGGGAAGCCTATAGCACAGATCTTGTCGCGCGAGATCTGCAATCCATCCAGTCCCTTTACAATAAAGAGGGGTATATTTACGCTAGCATTGAACCTCACTACGAGTCTGAAACAGGTAGACTTCTTTATCAAATCTCCGAGGGGATTCAAACCAAGTTTGGCCGGTTCTACTTTGATGGAGAGGGCCGAATAAAACTGCACGTTTTGGAGCGAGAGTTTGAAAACCTTGACGGTGCTGTGTTTAACCGGGAAAAATTGGTTGAAGCACGGCGGCGTCTGTTCAATCTTGGAATCTTTCGGGAAATCCGGATACAGACGCCTGGGCAGCTTGAGGCACAAGAGACGATTGATGTCAATGTTGATGCCAAAGTCAGAGCTCCGGGGTCAATGAGCTTGAGCGGAGGTTATAGCCCTTCAGAAGGAGTTCGAGGAACAATCGGTGCGACTCACAATAATATACACAAACGAAACATACGAGCAGGGCTGCAGTTCCGTATCGGAACCCGCGGCAACTTGTATGAGCTAACCCTGAGTGAACCGTGGTTCAAACCGCCGCTCATTGGACATACAATCGGCACTCTTCGCTTATTTGAAGATAATCTGGAGGAAAACAATGACATACGCGCCCGGGGTGTAACGGCCAACATTGCGAAGAGACTTGGATTGATTAGCAACCTGGCAATCCAGTACAAATATCAGGAGTTGCACCAGAGTGATAGCGACAAAAGCGCAAATGTGAGCAGTTTGGGAATCTCGCTTCATCGGGATAACCGGGATGGCTTTCTCAACCCCAGAAATGGATGGCTCAACGAGGTAGCAGTAGAGTATGCGGGCGAGTTTCTCGGCGGCGAAACCCGCTTTTTGAAATTTACAACTGATAATCGCTTCTACAATCAGTTCCGGAGAGTTGTTGTTGCGAGCGCACTCCGGCTAGGCTGGTTGCAGCCTAACCGTGCCCGTGAGATTGTAGATCTTCTCTCTTTTGAACGTTTTTGGGCGGGTGGATCCACGACAGTGAGAGGATACGACGAAAGATCATTAGGCCCTGGTGAATTGGACAATCCTCGAGGGGATGTTCTGTTGATTTTCAATGCAGAATTGCGTTTCCCGATATATAGGTTTATCGGTGGCGCGCTGTTTTTTGACACGGGAAACGTGTGGGACAAACTGCAACTCTCAGAAATTGAACGCAACCTGCCTCGTTCAGCAATTGGTGTGGGGCTGCGTATTGAGACGCCTCTTGGACCTGCCCGTTTGGATTCCGGTTTCCAGCTCACAGAGAAATTCCCGCGTCGCATCCATATTGAACTGGGCCACGCTTTTTAAAGAAAAATCCCTTGACAAACGCAAAGCTTCTATGTATAATTCACACTCGCGATTGCTGGTGTAGCTCAACTGGCAGAGCAAGTGATTTGTAATCACTAGGTTGGGGGTTCGATTCCTCTCGCCAGCTCCATTCTCAATACACCAGATGGGGAGATACCAAAGCGGTCAAACGGGGCAGACTGTAAATCTGTTGGCTATGCCTTCGAAGGTTCGAATCCTTCTCTCCCCATTATTTATGACGCACAGCAAAACGCGGGAGTAGCTCAGGTCGGTAGAGCATTGGCCTTCCAAGCCAATTGTCGCGGGTTCGAACCCCGTCTCCCGCTCTGATTCTGATCTATGGTAATCCCCCTTTCAAGGTAGATTGTCGTGGCAGATTCGTCAAACTCCCTCTTTGTCTATCTGGCGGGTCCTTTCGCGCTCAAAGACGAGACCAAATGTTGGACGGGGGATTTGTTTGCTGTGCCGACGTAGCTCAGCAGGTAGAGCACGTCCTTGGTAAGGACGAGGTCACCGGTTCAAGTCCGGTCGTCGGCTTCAGTACGCGTTTCAAAACCGGATGTAATAACTTTCGAGTGACCCTTATGCCTAGAGATATTGTTTCGTTAGCGTGTGATGATTGCAAACGACGAAACTATGTGACGACAAAGAATAAAAGGAAACAACAAGCGCGTTATGAGTTTAAGAAATACTGTCGTTTTTGTCGGAAACACACACTACACAAAGAAACTCGATAAAACATCAATCATTTCCCTGCTTGCAGGCCAGTGGCTCAACGGCTAGAGCATCGGTCTCCAAAACCGAGGGTTGGGGGTTCGAGTCCCTCCTGGCCTGCCTATTTATTAAATAATCCTCAAATTTATGATAGCTCGCGTAAAAAAATATCTACTAGAAATTCGGATTGAATGGGAAAAGGTATCGAAACCTGACTGGAAGGATGTCCGGGGAAATACACTTGTCGTGATTGTAGCATGCGCGATTTTGGGATTTTTCCTGTGGCTTGTCGATGGCAATGCGGCTTATCCCACTTGGACCTCTGAGCTTGGACTGATTCTGCTCATTGTGTTAATTCCAATCGTTCCTCTGATTGCGAAACGTTATACGTCTAAGTGGAAAGTATCAATCCCCATTGTGATTCTTCCACTGGCTATTGTCGCGTGTTTTCATTTTATTCTAGACCAGGAAATTAAAGGATTCGGTTTGTCTTTGCTTCGCGATTTGTTTATTCGTCGCTAAGCATGATTTTTGGTCATTCTGTACTAATCCCACGACTAACTTCAATGGATAAGGGAAATCTATGACCGGCTTCTGGTATATTATCCACATCTATTCTGGACATGAAAAAAAAGTCAAGGTAAACCTTGAGCATCGGGTGAAAGCAGTAGGTCTGGATGAGGACATTCTTCAAGTCATCATTCCGATAAAGGAAGTTGTGGAAGTTAAAAACGGCAAGAAACGAACTTTCGAACGTCCCTCTTATCCAGGATATATTCTTATCCAAACCGCGAATGAATTGAAGGTAGATGCAGAGAATGAGGGTAGTCAGAAAAGTTGGCATCTGATCCGGGAAACCCCCGGCGTGATGGGTTTTGTTGGTTCAAGTTCCCATCCACCTCCACTTGCTGAAGAGGAGGTGCAAAATGCCCTTAATATTTCAACGGATGAGGAGAAAAGGAGACCCTCTCCAGCCGTGGACTATGTCGTTGGAGACAAGGTTAAGGTAATTGATGGGCCATTCAACGAATTTCCCGCGGAGATTCATGGCATCGACGAGGAAAAACAGCGATTACATCTCATGATTTCTATTTTTGGTAGGACAACCCCGATTGAACTTGATTTTTTCCAGGTCGAGACAATTTAGGGCATTCTTGGAGAGGTATAAATGGCAAAAAAAGTTGCTGGCGTTGTTAAACTTCAACTCGTATCCGGGCAGGCAACTCCAAACCCACCTGTGGGTCCAAGCCTCGCCCCCTATATGATCAATATTCCAGAGTTTATAAAATCTTTTAATGCGAAAACTCAAGACCAACAAGGATTAGTTGTTACAACGGTTGTGACTTGTTACACGGATCGCTCTTTTGCTTTCGAGGTGAAATCACCGCCGACAGCGGTGCTGTTGAAGCAAGCAGGAAAAATCGCGAAGGGATCGGGCGAACCAAACCGGAATAAGGTTGCCTCTGTTACAGAGGAGCAAATCAAGGAAATTGCGCAAACTAAATTGCCGGATTTGAATACGGCAAGCTTGGAATCTGCTATGCAAATGGTGAAAGGAACCGCCCGGAGTATGGGAATTACAATCACAGGATAATGCGGAGGATTATAATGAAAAAGAGGGGAAAGCGATACCGAGAGATTGTTCAGGTCGTTGATCGTCTTAGGTCTTACGATTTAGATGAAGCATTGCCTCTAGTAAAAAAGACAGCGACCTTGAAATTCGCAGAAACGGTCGATCTGGCTGTGCATCTTGGTGTCGATCCAAGACATGCAGAGCAGAATGTTCGCGGTACCGTTGCATTGCCGCATGGCACCGGCAAGCAGATGCGCGTTATTGTATTTGCCGAAGGGGAAAAAGCACGTGAGGCAGCAGACGCAGGAGCGGATGCCACCGGCAGCGATGACCTAGTTGAGCGGGTTGCCAGTGGCTGGCTAGACTTTGATGCTGTCGTTGCAACGCCAGATATGATGCGAAGGATTTCGTCAAAACTGGGGCGGATTCTTGGTCCAAGAGGATTAATGCCTAACCCAAAGGCTGGAACGGTAACGATGGATGTTGCAGAGACCGTTCGGAATATCAAAGCCGGGCAGATAGAATACCGTGTCGAAAAGCAGTCAGGAGTTATTCATGTTCCTGTCGGCAAGAGTTCGTTTGATGACCATCAAATTCAGGAGAATATTGAGGCCGTCATGAGTACCCTGATTCGGGCACGGCCCTCTTCCGCAAAAGGAAGATATTTGAAGAGCGTAGCTATCTCATCAACAATGGGCGTTGGAATTCGCCTGAATCCACAGCAATTTAGCTAATTCCTAATTTGACGTGAAACGAACTATGTGTGTTTGAAAATTGAATATCTTTTGAGAAGCAGTCGTAGACAGTAGGTGCAATTCGCTTAAATGAGATGTTTATAGCCTACCGAGGCTTGCGTTACCATTCAGACATTAGGTATTGGGAGCTGATATTGAATACTTGGTGTCAATTTAGAAGGTAAGCCTCCAATTTGACTGGAGGTTTTTTTTTGGATGTCTAAAGACTAACATTAACCTTGTACTTAAACAGGCATCAAGCCTGTGTTTACGTGAGAGGGTGTCAAGTGCCTAACCAGAAAAATATCGAACAAGTCGAACAGATTCAGGAGCGTTTTCAGAACTCAGAAGTCATTATCCTGACCGACTTTCAAGGGCTAACGGTCGCGGAGATTAACGAACTACGACGTCAACTGGACGAAGCAGGTATCCAATACAAAGTCTACAAGAATACGTTAATTCGTGTCGCCGCCCAAGCGTTGGGGATTGAGAGTTTAGAATCCTACCTCCATGGTACAACCGCCGTTGCAATGAGCAGTGATCCGGCGATGCCTTCGAAAATCTTTACAGATTTTAGTGCTGAACATGAAAACTTACAGATTAAGGGAGGCGTTCTGGGAAAAAGAGTCATTGATGCCGCAGCGGTTGAGGAACTTATTAAGATGCCATCGCGGGAGCAGTTGATTGCACGTGCGGTGGGTGGTTTAAAGTCGCCAATATCCGGCTTGATGTTCGTTTTACACCAAGGTTCGCCTTTGACCGGGCTGGTCAATGTTTTAAACGGTTCAATCCGACAGGTGACAACTGTATTACAGGCAATTGCCAATCGGAAAAAAGAAGCCGAACAGGCATAAATTTTATTTGAAGATAAAGAAAGGAATACAACAATGGCTGATGTTGAAAAATTTATTGATGAGATAAGTAATATGACGGTTCTGGAACTTTCCGATTTGGTGAAAGCCTTGGAAGATAAATTTGGTGTTAGTGCAGTTGCGCCGATGATGGTGGCAGGTGCCGGTATGGCGCCGGCAGGAACGGTCGAAGGCGCTGCTGCAGAGGAGGCCGCCGAAGAGGAGCAAACCGAGTTTAATGTGCAGTTGAAAGAAATCGGTCCCAATAAGATTCCGGTTATCAAAGAGGTACGGGCAATTTCCGGACTTGGCCTCAAAGAAGCTAAAGAGAAGGTCGAATCGGTGCCGACAGTTGTCCAAGAAGCCGTTAGCAAAGATGACGCCGAGAAATTTAAGGCGCAGTTGGAGGCGGTTGGCGCTACCGTAGAAATCCTCTAAACACATATTTCTCAGATAGATACCTGACCCAATAGGAAGTATACAAATGTCGAAAGCTGCGAATTTGACTAGCATTCGACGATTTTGAGTTTTAAACTCGCTTCTTATTGGGTTTTCTTTTGCTTACGGAGGCGGTTCATCCGCGATGATTCACATTTTTTATCTCGTTTTTAGCCAATTGGCTGTTGGCGGTTTTGGGTTACTTCTCATTGTTCCCAAAGGATTAGTTGGACGTGGTTTTTTTAGACTGATGGGAGCTATCTATCTCTTTGTCATGATACTAACGCGTTTCGCTAACCTCGCGATTAGTGGTGGCCCCATCAGCTTAAAATGTTTCTTCTTCTCATTTGGTGGACACGATTCCGCATTCGTCCTTGCCTTCTTGCTTCTGACCTTAGCCTACACGATGAGCTTGTGGATAAGATCGGATGTCATTAGCCGGGTACTCCTATTCGCTGGGACGATTTTGGGGTTCACTTGGATTGTGTACAGCACTCAAGGCTATCTAGGAAAAATCGATCTCCCTGCGGAAAAATTTCTGCTGACCTTGCAGTTTCTGGTTTCGGCTGTTTTACTTGGTGTGGTGAATAGCGGTATGTGGTTTGGACATTGGTATCTCGTTACCCCGCGTCTACCTATCATTCATCTGAAGAGATTCAACAGAATCTTTCTTGTTTCACTTATGTTCTCAATTTCCCTCTTTGCTCTTAACATCTTTCTTAGAAGGCAGTCTGAGAATGCTATTTCGCTAACCACTTTTCATCAAATCGTTTTTGGTCTCAGGTTGCTGGTCGGATTTGGCGGATCTGTCACACTATATCTCATCACCTGGTACTGTCTGCGCGATCAAGCAGTGGAGCACGATGCTGTTGGAGCAACAAGAGCTGCCACTGGATTTCTCTACATAGCCATGTTGACCGTATTCACGGGTGAACTTTGTGGACGTCTGTTGTATTTGGAAATTGGGTTTATATTGTAGGAACGGATTGTAATTGGGCGTGTCTGTAGGAAGGCAAATAGGCATTCACGATAAGGCACGCGCCATACGTCTGTTCTAAATCATCTAACTATATATATATGGATTCCGCGCACATTGCAAAGCCAATCCATACGGATTCTAGGCTTATTTCGATGCTCCTCTGATAGTTGGGTCACAGTACGTTAGGAAGGCAGGAAGGCAGGAAGGTGGGTAGAACAGATTATGTCTCATTATTGATTAGCGTAGCATCTAGTTTCTGTAGGACAGCATCCTTGGTGGTGGGATTTGCTTTGTATTGATAGTAGTGTCTGAGTACTTTGCCAACATGTTGTTCAGTTTGGCGCATTAACGGAACATTCCTCTTTACTCGTCCAGGACCTGCATTGTAAGCAGCGAGTGCAAGCGTATAATTGCCATCGTACTTTTTCAGCATACGGCTCAGATACTTAACGCCGGCTTCCAGGTTTTTGCGCGGATTGAAGCGTTCATCCGTTCGCGCATCTCTAGTTGGCTTGTTTGAATTCCGATAGTTTGGGACTTTAAGCCCAAGTTCCCGAGCGGTGAAAGACATCAATTGTGTCAGCCCAACTGCCCCGGAGTTTGAAATCGCATCAGGTTGGAAGTTTGATTCTACCCTTACCATGGCAAGGATGAGTTCAAGCTCAACGTCATACAGTTTTGCAATCTGTACGGTTGGGGAAGTACTGATTTTTCCGCTGTCCATCACTGATTGACGCTTCATCTCTCGGTGTTTTATACGGGAGATGGGTTGATTGGTGTGAGTGGCGGGTTGGATGGGTTGATTCAGTTTTGGGCTAAGCGGATCGATTTTAGTTTTCAGGAAGGGACCAAATGTAACTCCGAAAGAAAGAAGATGTTTATGTTCCAGATTGGGCTGAGCCAGGTAGGCATAGTGAATCTGTTTGTCCCAACGATTAATCGAAAGTCCTAAGCTCCAGTCTAATAATTCCTCCCGATTTCTCAGATTAATCGCCGAGCCCAACCGAAAGGCGACCCCATGTACTCCCGCTTCCGCTCCTGCTTTAAATTTCCTCGCAGTTGCATCTAGCATGCTGTTCAACTGCAAATGTTGGAGGGGTGTCCACGTTGCACCGAGGGCGAACTGCGTATCATACGTCTCAAGAATTCTACCTCTTCCATCCGGTATCTCTACACCAGCGATATCTAACCACCTTGCACCAAATTTAAGGTTCGGTGTAATTTTTACAATAATTCCCAGGTCATAACTCTGTTTCCATCTACTGCCTCTGTAAGGAGCACGTCGGTACCCGATATTTCCCCCAATCAACCAATTTGTGCTCATCGATCTCGCATAGGATAAGATGGCTTGATTATGTCCCCTCTCGAACGTCCCAATCGGGTTGTTCGGATGTTCGATCAAGAAACGATCGTCACCGTTCAGATCCAGCAGGCTGAAACCGAATGTTCCGATTTTCGGATTAATCGGATACCCAACAGAAAATCCGCCTTGTGAGAGATCGTAGATAAAATTTCCCTTTTGAAGGCTTGCAAGCCCTGCCGGATTCCATAACGCTCCAGTTGAATCATCGACGCTACTGATAAAAGCGCCTCCCATCCCCAATGCTCTCGCGCCGATTTCAGGACGAGCCGCCGCGAGGGCGAATGAAGAAAACAATAGCGCAAAGAGTACCGCTCCCGCGCAGATCTGATGACAACACCTATACCTATGACATCTGGATGTAGCGAGAGCTATCCACGCTTTTGCCTTTCCACCGGATTTCAAAATGTAGATGGGGACCTGTTGCATGTCCACTACTCCCACTCAACCCGATTACCTGTCCACGTTTAACCTTTTGACCCGCTTTTACTCGAATCGCGGACAGGTGTCCATACCATGTTGTATATCCACCAGTATGTTCAATGACAACGACTCTCCCATACCCACGATCCCATTTCGCGCGAACAACTCTCCCGCTTTTGGAGGCATAAACACGTGTTCTCGATTTGGCTCGAAAATCGGTGCCGTGGTGGAACTTTAACCTCTTACTGATTGGATGGCGACGATAACCGTAATCAGAGGTAACTGTTAAACGACTGCGCAATGGGGCTTTGAAACCGATTGCGTGGGGATTAGGGATAAAGAACTTTTGTTTCGGTTGAATCATGTGTGGGGATTTCAACTTGGGATTGGCAGACATTATGCTCCTCCACGAAACGTTGTGTTTTCTTCCAATTCCATATAACGTATCCCCTGTCTTAACTTTATACCAGTTACCATCAATCCGTTGGGAAGGTGCGACACCGGCGATGAATAACTTTCTTCCGATGTTCAATCGACGTGGAGAATGGATACGATTGGCGCTATAGATGGATCGCACGGATACATTGTATTTCCTCGCAATACCCGATACAGTATCCCCCTTGCGTACGTTATGCCACAAGCCCCATGCCTGCGATGTGGCAGCTAAAGTTACATCTGTTGAATAAAAGAAAATCAGGATGGTTACAATTGCGCTAGTAAACGATAAACGTGGGCGTGAATATAGACCCGCGCTTGATGAACACCTTAGCATCTATTACTCCTTGTGATGGAAAGGTTTATAACAAAGATTGTGTAATGAGGGGTTCGGCGTGATTTTGGGAAGTTGGGTTCCTCCTAAACCTTTGGAGATTGGTTGGGTAGGTGTCTCACCCTCCCCTGAAATCAACACTTCGTCTAAATATGGGATAACGAAATAGAAATTAGCTTGGTGTGACTGTTAGCAGTATCGTTTGCGTGTCTGTAAGGACTTCGGTATCTGTAGCAACGCCTGAATCCTTAACCGAAATCACTTGGCTAACTCCCGTGGCAATCAGTTGGATGACTTCAACTTTGACTTCGAGAGTATCCAATGTCTGAGGCGCGGTCCAGCGTGCACTATGTTGATTCACAACTGAAAGTTCACCGTACCCTGTGACGTTCACCCAATTGAGTATGAGTTTTGTTCCTCGAATCCCGTCAACAGTCGCCGTCATGTTAACCGCTTCTCCCGCCTGAACAGTGGTCTTGCTCACCTCAACAGTAACGTTGAGTGATTGGCTTTGTTGGTCTACCTGTGGGAGATTATCGGTGTCCTCTTCCGGCTCTTGAATGGGATTTTCAATGCTACTACCGCCACAACTAATCAACCATACGACCAAGACGAATAAGATGATGTGCGAACAAAGCGGTTGTTTGTATAATTTAGTCATTGTTCTCTCCTTGAGCGCGAAAAGTGAAAGATAAGATGTACCAAAAAAAACGTCCTTACGGTACGAAAAGTTTCAACAAGACAGGAGAGAATTACTACGATTGTCAATTTTTTTAGCAATTATTCTCTACTCTCTGTCTTGGAACTTTGGATCAAGTACACTTTACGCAATAAACGGAAATGGTTGACGGGCGCCCTTCCGCAAATACAACGTAAGTCTGTCTCTTATGGGTAAACCCACAATGCTCAAGAAGATTCAAAAATCCAACGGCGTTGGTTCGACTCGGTTCAGAGACAACTGCTTCACCATCAGCAACGAGATGCCTCTGAAACAGAGATATGAGGGATCGCCAGTTTTTTTCCTCGTAGATGACGTCTGATGCAAGAATGAATGAAAATTTTCCTTTCACGCACGGTGCATTCCAATCCATTTGAGCGAAAGTTGCTCTGTCTGCACACCCTTGTTGCCAGACGTTGTACCGAGCTAACAATAGTGCGTCTCTTTCACAGTCGGTGAAAAGCACCTTGCCACCTTGCTGACACCCCACAATTCCAGCGAGTCCGAATCCACAACCGACCTCCAGGATGCGCTGCCCTGCTAATCTTCCGGTGAGATCGATGTGGTTCGCCAAACCAATTGATGAAGACCACAGATATATCCAGTAAGGAAGATGTAGTGTTCCGTCATAATCCTCTCGACTTAGAGTCTCGAGTAACGAATCAGGGTCCTCCACAACGTTCATAGAAATCTGCCTAGAGGCGAGTTGGATAATTCGTTCAGTAACTGGATAGCGGTGTTCGATTTGTCGGAGAAAATCGCTAATCTGCATAACCGTAGAATGGAGTGCATGAAATGGGCCGCACTGAAATGTAACAAGATTTCAAGCTGGAATGGCGTTTAGAATTCTTTCTTGTACATTTCCGTGCTCAAACCATCACCCCGGCGATCTCCCCTTCGTTAACGGCAGAATTCTTCGATTGTTCTGCTATTCATCAGCATTCTTCAGGGGAAATGCTACGAAATCATTCACGCACCCCTCCCGTGCAATCCCATGCTCGGTTCTTCGCTTCAGAGTGAGACTTTCTATGTGAAGGCGAAGACGCGCGTCGGGGCGCCGGAGCTCCGTACTAATTTCAGTGGTGCAATCACAACGTAAAAATGTGTGGGTGCTTGGCTCAGGTTGCAAAGATCCTCCACTTGCGGAATACCTGCGCCGAGGAAGGTGCGATGTGCGGGGAACTCCCCTGTCTGATGTCCGGACATCGCATCAATACTACACGCGTCCGTTCCAATAACCTTGATGTCTTTCTTGATGAGCAGTTCAGCAGCATCATCGCTAAAGCCAATCCATTTACGATTGAAGATGTCCTGAAATGCATATCTGTCCATTCCGGTTCGCATAAATACAACGCTTCCCGGAGAAATATCACCGTTCTTAGCCATCCATGTTTCAATATCTCCCGCAGTTACTGCATCTTCTAGTTGCTTGGTTGCAGAAAAATCCATCAGGATGGCATGCCCCGTCAACTTATCTTGAGGGATTTCAGCAATGGTATACCCATCGGGATACATCAGGCACGGAACGTCGATATGGGTCGAATAGTGACCGGATAAGTCAACGCGGCTCTCAAAGTAACCATCCTTCTCCATTGTTGCTGTGTCGTAAATCCTAGCAGGATGGATTGGAAGTTCCCTCGGACTGTTTTCATCGACTGGGTAGGAGAGATCTATGACTTTCTGAAAATTGATTTGCATTTCTATTTACACTCTACATTGATCTACGTTTTCTCTTAACACTCTGGTAAATTATAGCACTGTACTGTTTTGAAATCAAGTCTGAAATCTCAGTAAATTAAAATACGGAAGGTGTTCCTTTTTGCATTGGAGCGTCTAAATCTTTCGACACAGAGGAAAAACCGTTAGTCCCATCTCGACTTTTGGTGTTCGATATTTTCTCCGTCAACAAGAATCTCAACTCGATGAAATCGGTCAAATAGAAGGAGAGTCTGTCTGCCACTACGAAAGATTCGAGGTGGTATCGTCCAAAGTGCGTCGGTCGTGTTTCGCGATTGACTGGTATGTATCAACATGGTACAATTCAGATCTCCGTACATATTGTCAAGAATACGGGTTGACAGAGAAATTTGGGTCAACCCGCTCATCTCTAACATTCTCAAAACTGGTCATTGATGTATATGAGGAGGAATCCAATACATGGCTTTGAAAGTCGGTGTAGTCGGTCTGAGTGGAATCGGCACTAACCATGCAAGTTGTTATGCAACCGACGAGTTGGCAGAGCTTGTAGCTGTCTGTGATGTTATCAAAGAGCGGTCGGACGGTGTGGCAGAACAGTTCGGTGTGAAGGCTTACTATAGTCTCAAGGATATGCTGGAGAGCGAATCCGAGCTTGACATTGTTGATGTCAGCACCGGAGGAAATGAGAACGGCAGTTGGCACTACGAGTCAACCATACAGGCGCTGGATGCTGGGAAGCATGTTCTCGTCGAGAAACCTCTCTCCAATGACGTTCACGAAGCGCGAGAAATGGTTGCCAAGGCAGAAGAAAAAAAACTCTACCTCGGATGCAACTTGAACCATTATTTCACACCGCCGGCAGATCGGGCGAAGCAGTATATTGAGGATGGTGAAGTAGGGGAACTTGTCTACTGCTTACATAAGATAGGATTCGCCGGGAGCGAATGGACCTATCGTCCTCAAGATTCACCCAAAGTTAAGGGCTTCCCGTACTTTCACATGAAAGCTTTTCTTTCGCACCCCTTCAGTGTGATGCGATATTTCTGCGGCGATGTCACGCACGTCCAAGCCTTTGTGGGTCGGACAAGCTTTCGTAAAAGTGCAGGCGACGTCATGTTGTCAATCAACAGCATACACGTCAAATTTGCCAATGACTGCATCGGTTATCTTCTCAGCCAACGGGGTGATACAACGTTTGGCTTGGGTGGCTGGTGGAGTATTGAAGTGGGTGGCACCCGAGGGACGTTCTGCGTGGAAAATTGCATTGAGAAGGTAACATTCTGGCCAGGTCCCGGTGCGGAAAATTCCTCACAACCCGAGAAATTGGACGTTGGGGCACCTTCCATGCCCATCGTCACGAATACCGGAATAACAGATTTCGCGCAAACTTTTCCTCGGAGAATTCATGCTTTTCTGGAAGATATCACGGATAATGTGCATCAGGACCGATTAAGGGCTTCGGGGAGAGACGCATTGGCAGCTCTGGAATACACATGGGCGGCGATGGAATCGTATAAACAGGGCGGCATTCTCGTTCGCCCCCATCCGTTGCCTCGATTGCACGGGAACCCCGAAAGTCCTGCGAATTAGCTGGGTCAGTTCAATGAAGTCTTATCATTGACCGTGTCAATCCCAAAAAGGCAGTATCCATTCTTGCTTAATGTCTAAGCCAAATCCAGGGCCATCATTCGGTGTAATGTAGCTGTCCTTAGGCACTGTTTCACCTTCAAACCGTTTTGTTTCTTCCAGAGGCACACCGGGCGCTGTTCCGACGAAGTATTCCACCCAAGGCGTATTGGGCATTGCAGCGGAGAGGTGAAGTCCATACTGATTCAGGCCGCCGCCGTGGAAAATGACGGTTAGCCCAGCAGCATCTGCCATATGGCAAATCTTAACACATTCCGTGATCCCACCAACCCAGAAAATATCCGGCTGAAGAATGTCCAAACACCCTTGCTCAATGAGCAACTTGAAGGGCCACCGGGTGTGTAGATGTTCTCCGCTAGCGAGGGACATCCAGTTTACGGCGTTGCGAACCTCTACGTGCCCAGCAATATCCTCGGGGATGAGAAATTCTTCCATCCATTTCAGTTGGTACGGCTTGAGCCGGCGCGCCAAACGAATCGTGTAATCGACATCGAAAGCCATGTAGCAATCCAGCATCATCTCTACACTATCACCGACCAACTCGCGTGTTTCAGCAACGAGTATTTCATTCGCATTCAGACCCCATAGCCCGTCAGCGGGGCCATAAGGGCACGCCAGTTTCACAGCCTTGAAGCCGAGTTCAATCTGCCAATCTGTGTCGTTGCCAGTTGCATATGCGAAGAGATTATCTCGAACCGGCCCACCCAATAGCTCGTAAACTGGCTGGTTCCTGATTTTACCCATAACATCCCACAGGGCAAGGTCAATCGCACTCATTGCACAGCTTGTCAAGCCAAATGAACCGTAGGGCTTCGACATTCGGAACATCATGTCCCAGATTTTCTCGACTGCGAAACAGTTTTCACCTATCAGCATTGGAGCGAAGTGGTCATCGATAACGGTAGCCACGGGGTTTCCAAACGAGGTCTGCCCTAGTCCCCACGTGCCATCTTCAACGGTGACCTTCACAAAGACATCTCCCCATTTCGGCAGCCAACTAGACCGGTGACGTTTATATCTAGGATATTTCGACATCGGGTTGGCGACTTCCGCGCTTTCGACCCAAGACGCGCGTCGTGGTAGTGTGTGCTTTATGTCACGGAATGGAATGTTCACTTTGACAGCTTGTATCTCTTTAATCTTCATTTTGTTCCCCTAATGATATCTCGTTCAACAAGCATCGATTAAACGTCGACCAAGCAGCAACACCAGCGTTGCCATCATTAAGATGGGTTTCTGTTCCATTTTTTCACAGGAAACCACTACTTCTGAAGGGGGTTGAATGCGTGGGAATCTGGGTTAGTGGGAAACCGACATCGGCACCTTGACAGGTTCTATGCGGACGGGGCAGACTTTGAGTTCAGCGGTCTGTGTAACCGGGTCATAGCCTGAACCTGTTAGGATGTTCACAGGCACATCGCTGAAGCTGAAGCTGGCGAACACCGTCCCGCGTGGAGAACGCTTCGTGGCTTTAACTTTGATCTTTACAGATCCACGTGCGCTCGTCATCTGGCACCAACCACCATCCGTAAGTTCCCATTCCTCAACGTCGTTAGGGTTCACCTCAAGGGCCTCCTCGGACAACAGATAGTTGATGCCCTGCGAACGACCGGTTTGTGTGTGTGTGTGGTAGGACTCAAGTCGGCGACCCGTTGTAAGCCAGACGGGAAAGTTCTTGTCGATTGTTTCTGCCGGATCTCGATAGTGTAATAGCTTGAAGATGCCACGACCGTTCTCGAACTCATCCTGGTGTAGTATCGGTGTGCCGGGGTGCTCTCTGTGAGGAACCGGCCACTGGTACATCCCTTCGTCAATTCGGTCCCAGTCAATACCCGCGTAGAGGGTTGAAACACTACAGAGTTCGTTGAAAATTTCCTTTGCGTAGCCGAAATCGAAACCCTGGAACCCGAGGCGTTTGGCTATCTGGGAGATAATCCACCAGTCCGGCTTTGCCTGACCCGGCGGCGGCATAGCAGCGCGCACACGCTGGACACGACGTTCTGTGTTTGTACATACCCCGTCGGTTTCGCCCCAGGCGGTCGCAGGCAGCACGACGTCAGCGAGTTGCGCGGTATCAGTTAGGAAGATATCAATCACAACGAGATGGTCGAGATTCCTGAGTGCGTGCTCACAGTGTGCTCGATTGGGATCGGAGAGCAGTGTATTCTCGCCATCAATAAGCATTGCCCGAATCTGTTCGCCGCAGAGATCGAGCGCCGTTACTTTGGTGATGCCCTTTTCTAGGTCTATGTTGGTACCATAGAGAGTATTGAATTTCGCTTGGTTCGCAGGATCGGTGACGGGCTGGAAACCTGGGTAGTTGTTCGGGAGTGCTCCACTATCTCCCGCACCTTGGATGTTGTTCTGACCGCGCATCGGGTTAATGCCGGTTCCCTCGCGGCCAATGTTGCCGGTCATAAGGACGAGGTTACAGAGACTCTGTACATTGTCAACACCACAGATGTGCTCGGTGATGCCGAGTGTATAATAGATTGCAGCTTTATCCGCCATACCGTACCAAATTGCGGCAAGCTCAATGTCCCTTGCGGAGACACCCGTAATCGTTTCAGCCCACTCCGGCGGGAATACCTTGACATGCTCAAGAAATTTCTCACTGTCGGTCGTGCGATTCGAGATGAAATCAAAATCGACAAGTCCCTCACGGGCGATTACGTGCGCCATTGCGAGCAAAAGTGCAACATCCGACCCGACCCGAATCGGGAGATAGAGATTCGATAGGTCTGCGAGTCCAATCCGCCGCGGATCGGCAACGATAAGCTTAGCTCCCCGTGCAATCGCTTTCTTGAGGCGTGTTGCTGCTACAGGATGACACTCGGTCATATTTGTACCAATGCAGAAGATAACATCAGGTTTCTCCATGTCAATAAGTGGGTTCGACATCGCACCGCGTCCGATTGTGGCTGCCAGACCGGCAACCGTCGGAGCGTGTCAGGCACGGCTACAGTTGTCTATGTAGTTCGTTCCGAAGCCTACGCGGATGAACTTCTGCATCAGGTAAGCTGCCTCACTCGGCGCTCGGCCCGAAGCAACACCGTAAATACTATGTCTACCGTATTTTTCTCGTGCTTTGTGGAAGCCGTCAGCCGCGCGATCGAGAGCTTCGTCCCAACTCGCTTGGCGGAGTTGACCGTCGTTGCTGCGAACTAACGGTGTAGACAACCGGTCAGGGTGCTGCACAAAATCGAAGGCGAATTGACCCTTAACACAAAGCGCGCCTTGGTTTGCGGGACCGTCCATTGCCGGGTGGATGCCGATGAGCTTATCTTTTTTGGTCAGAATGTCAACCGAGCAACCGACGCCGCAGTAAGGGCAAATCGAGCGTGTTTTCTCGATTTCGCCTGGGAGATTCTTTGCACGTAGTGCCTTCTTGTCAGCAAGTGCGCCGGTGGGGCACGTCTGTACGCATTGTCCACAGAAGGTGCATGCCGAGTCTTTCAAAACACCGTTGAACTCAGTCGTAATCTGCGTGTCGAAGCCACGATTCATTACACTGATGGCGTAATCTCCCTCCTGTTCAGCACAAACACGCACACACCGGTAGCAGGAGATACAAAGATCGTAATCGCGCAGAATAAAGGGATTTTCGTCGTTCGTGTTGCTCACACCGGATTGTTTTCCCTTGAAGCGCCCCGTGCGTGCCCGGTAGCGTTCGACAAGGGTCATGAGTTCTTGTGACGCATACCCGCGTAGCGGATGGACATCAAGATTTCGGTTTTCGGAGGCGACCATCTCAAGCAGAACCTTGCGGTGCTTCTCGATTTCCTTTGTTACTGTTTGGACGACCATACCGGGTGTTGCCTTCGTTGTGCAGGAGGCAACCGGATTTCGCGTTCCTTCAAGTTCGACGATGCAGAGGCGACATGCCCCGAAGGCATCGAGACGGGGATCGTAACAGAGCGTCGGAATATTCTTTCCATGGCGGTGCGCGACATCGTAAATCGTTTCACCATCTGTGAAGTTCTTCGCCTCGCCATCCAGCGTTATTGTGGCATGCTGCGTTTCTGTCTGGGTCGAATTCATTCCGTCTCCCTTTTTCCGCCGAGCGTTTTTAGCTTAGCGGACATCCCTTGTCATAAAAATTCGGATTCTGCCGTGTGATCACATTGAATCTGCAATTCTATTCTGTCTCAAGGCTCCAAGTGCCGCGCAACTCGTTTTGGAAAATATTTCATCAAGCTGTCTGTAATTAGCGGCGCTGCCATCCCGAGTCCACAGGCACTGGTTGCCTTCATTGCCCTACCGATGTCTTTCACCTCGCCAATCCATTCCCTCAGATCCTTGGGCCCCGCCTTCCCAGCTAGGCGCTCGGTGAGGCGCTGCGTGCCGATTCGACATGGAAAACACTTTCCGCATGATTCTCCGGCGAAAAATTCCATTGCACCGCATGCCATTTCGACCATATCCCGACTGTCATCGAACACTATTATCCCACCAGCGCCGAGCATTGAGCCTTTGCTCTGCACACTTGCCTCATCAAGAGTTACGTCAAGATCCTCTCCTGCGAGAAAGCCGCCTGAGAGACCCGCCATTGTAACCGACTGAATCGAATGGTTGTCGCGTGGGCCACCTGCCCAATCATAAAGCAGCGTCTTCAGCGGCAGCCCAAACGGCACTTCGTAGTTGCCGGGTTTTCGGATATCGCCAGAAAGACTGATTACCTTTGTGCCAGCGTGACCTTTCATCCCGAGCGCCCGATACCAGTTTGCGCCCCGCCGCAGGATTTGTGGTACCGAGGCGAGGGTCTCGACGTTGTTGACAACTGTCGGCAAATTCTCGTAACCGTGCGTTACCGGATAGGGTGGGCGGTTGCGTGGGAAGGGATGTTTTCCTTCCAGACTATTCAGTAGTGAGCCTTCCTCGCCGCAGATGTAGGCACCAGCTCCTCGTCTTAGGTGAATTCGAAAACTAAAATCACCTCCAAGCACCTCCTCGCCGAGGAAACCGGCTGATTCCGCTTCAGCAATCGCACGTTCGAGAATCTTGAATGTGTCAGGGTACTCATACCGAAGGTAGATAAAGCCGCGTCTTGCACCAGTGGCGTAGGCTGCGAGGGCCATTCCCTCGATCACAACGTGTGGGTCGTAATCGAGGATTGCCCGGTCCTTAAAGCATCCAGGCTCACCCTCATCCGCGTTGCAGACAATAGTTTTCGGATTGCTAGGGGCTTCGGCAACCGCTTTCCACTTGAGTCCGGTTGGAAAGCCCGCACCTCCGCGTCCCGCAAGCTTGCTCTTTGTGACAAGCTCGACAACCTCGTTAGGTCGCATCTTCTTCACAGCCCGCTCAAGCCCTTCGTAGCCGTCGGTTCGGCAGTAGCCCTCAATGTTAGATCTGCCAGGTGTGCGAATCGAGGCGAAGACGCACTCTTCCATACCGCCCGGATTCGGAGGAGGTAGAGGCGAAGGTCGGGCTGCTAGTGTATCCGAACTTGCTCCAACGAGAACCTTGTGCCCTTCAAGAACAGGAACGAAATCATCGCAGCGACCAGCGCAAGGCATCGAAGTTGCACCTTCCTCCCTGAGATCTTCGATGATGTCTTTTCCACCTCTTAGGCAGCAGACGGGGCCCATACAGACCCGCGGCGCACGTTGCCCCGGGGAGGTACAGGAGAAGTGGTGGTAGAAAGTGACAATGCCGAAGAGATCTGCCAGTGGAATTTTGAGTCCACGAGCCGCATGCCGGAGGGACTCATCCGAAATAAAACCGTCTCGGTCGTGAAAGGCGTGCAGCAACGGGAGCAGTGGCGCCGGTTCGCTGCACCAACGCTCAACAAGTTCCTGGTTTGTAGGAGCTGTCATCGTACACTCCAGCTTCCAAGTCAATTTCAATCTTGTATTTCAGTGAAAGGTTCTGTATCACCTATTTTGGCAATGTTATCATGCAATAGATTGCATGTCAATCGAATATTGACCATCTTTTTCCCTATTGTTGTATCGCAATAACATAGATACAGACTTTACTCTTCAAGTTACGAATCTCTTCTCCTTTAACAAGGGGGAGTTGGAGCGGGCGCGGTGTAAAGCGTTCTTGCGATTTATATCTAAAAACCGGTAACAACTTGTTACGAAAACAATTCAATGTTTTTTGACACTTTTTAGCCTAATTCATACACTTAACGATTAACCGTATTAGATCGCACTTCAAGTGTGAACACCCCTGTCAATCTGTTCTGGGGAGTGCTATGCGAGTTGACGAGAGATCGAGCGATGCCGAATTGGTGTGTCAAACTTTGGTGGGCGATAATAGTGCCTTCTCCCTGCTCCACAGCCGCTACGAAGCCCGTCTGCTTTCGTACGCCTTCAAGAAAATGGGTAACCAAGAAGATGCTCAAGACATTGTCCAAGAAACCTTTATTGAAGTCTTCCGATATCTGCGAAAACTTGACCGACCGGAAAAATTTGCAGGCTGGATGTTCGTCATAGCATCTCGACTCATTGCTCAATGGTATCGAAAGCGCCACAAATGGGTTGAGTGTATTTCGGTCTCGCAACGTGTTGATGAAGCGAAGGCGATTGAGGTCGCTGCAACGTTTGCCCATCGTCACGCCGAGCAACGAGCAGAAATCACCGACCTGCAAAACGGGCTTGAAATCGCAATCGACAGGCTCCCCGACTCATTACGAGGACCGTTTCGCCTGCGATATGCGGGGATGAGCTACAAAGAGATTTCCAAAGTTTTGGCTATCACGGACAATGCCGTCAAACGGCGGCTGGCTCGTGCCCGAAAAAAACTGGCGGCTCTCGTAGATGACAACCGCCACGAACCCAGTTGTAGTAAGGCTCCGGGAAATATGAACTAATCCGATGTGAGGAGGTGGCGACCTATATTTACAAATCGGCAGACACTGTTGCTAGGTAGCGCAGTTCTGCTCGCCGTGTTACTGGTCGCAGGTAGTTATTTCGGACGCCATTGGTTCTATGGTCCCGATGTGGAGCTTGTACCAGAACATCTGTTGTCGGACAAATCGCGCTCCGTAAGCATGAATCGCCCTGTCCGCGTTTCTGTTTCTCAAGAAACCCCATCGGTGTCAGAGTCAGAACCAATCAGTAATATTGTCTCAACACTCGACGCAGAGCAGAACGAGGAAGAGGAGTTCGAGGATATGCTAAAGTCCTTCAGCGATGACGAGCTAACAGCTCTAGCTGAGATGCTTTACGAAGATGAAACGGAATCCAATGGTTTCCCTGAAGTGCCTGAAGGGTATCCATCAAACCTTTCGGTAGTTTGGCTCGAAGACTATTTTGACGAGAATCTTCATGCCGACCATGTGATAATGTACCGTGTCGCGATAGAACTGTGGAATCAAGGAGAACACGGTTTTGTAAATGTTACCATGGATGGGCACACAGGCGGGGTATATCTGCTCTATCCGGGTGTGGTGTACGTTACGAGGGATAGCTATGTTCGTGAAGGTCCTGATGGAGAGCCTATTGAGGTGCCGTATATCAGTTCGTATCTTGGAATACCTAGCACGTTAGAACCATTGCTAGATAGCGATGGGAGACTTTCAACGGAGTCCCCCGGTGTAGAATTTGTTGATTACAATGATGCAGGTTATGACCCTGCAACAATTCTTGATGACTACTAAAAAAAGGAGAAATATCATGAAATTGAAAGCGTTGGTTATGTTGAGCGGTTTCTTGGTGTTGACAACTCTAATTGTTTGTGTTAGCGTGTACGCGTATAATGCTTACGCTTATGCGAGTTCAAGTGGCGGTGGCGCTGGATGTAATGGTTGGGGGCTTATAAATGGCACATACAGTGTGTTGGTTAAGATTGATGGTAGCATTCCAGAACCCAGAGAAGACCACCAAAAAGGCCGTGGTTATGGGGATGGCCGCCTTCTTTCTGAGGGCGTTTCAGCGGGCAATCCTAATAACGAATCAGTTTATGGAGAGGGCTACATCAGTGGTGTGGAAGCGGATGGTACTCCTCGTCATAGGAGAAAGTTTAAACTTTGGCTATAAGAGAGAGTTTAATCTTTACTCCCTCCCCTCACCGTGGGTAAAGTAGTAGCGTAGCCAGTGACCCGCGAAACTCAGTAAATAGTCGCGAGTGATTAGTGGCGCGCTGAACATTTTAACCGCTGACCACTCTCCACTCCTCCTTGGAGGATTAACAGTACAGTAATGAAGTCGATTTTCATACTATGGGTTATTTCGATTGCTATATTGGCTTGTGGCGATAGTGACGATAATGGCTCACCTATAATCCATCGCGTTGTGACACCTGAGCCGGTCGATGACCCCAGTGATTTCCCCGAAGTACCTGAAGGGTTTCCGGAGGATTTGACACCAGTTTGGCTAAAAAAACATTTTGATGAGCAATCTCACTCCTGCCATGTGATAATGTACCGTGTCTTGATAGAATTGTGGAATCAGGGAGACCACGATTTTGTAAACGCTGTCCTCGCAAACGGTAAGGTTTACCCACTCTATCCGGATGTGGTGTATGTTGAATGGGATAGCCATATTCGTAAAATCCCTGATGGAGAATCTATTGAGGTACTGTATATCAGTGGGACCCTCGGTACTCCTCATGCAACAAGCAAGTTGAATAACAATCTCCGAGGCAAGGTATTTAATGAGGCAGAAATGAAAGAGGTGATGGCGGGTGAAGGTGCTTTTATGGCGAAGCATCCCGGTCTAAAGTTAGTTGATTATAATAAGGCAGGGCATAAGCCTAAAGATGTTCTTGTTGACTATTGCAATCAACCCGGTAATCGTGCACGTGTCCCTTACTGTAGATGAGCTGGTCGAACCCCGTCATAAACCGCGAATCCCCTTAGAATCAGTGACCAGCCGCCAGTGACTAGTGAAACGCATTTAAATTTGCTGGTCACTGGCACTCTCTACTAGGGCGATTAATAACAATGAAATCAAAGACGACGATTCTCATACTATTGATTATTTCAATCGCCATTTTGGCTTGCGGCGGTAGTGATGATGATAGCTCTCCTATAATCCATCACGTCGTTACACCTCAGCCGGTTGATGACCCCAGTGATTTCCCTGAAGTACCTGGAGGGTTTCCCGCAGACCTCAAGTCTATCGTAGTTTGGCTCGCTCCCGATTATCAAGAGGGAGATATGCCCGATCACGAGATAATGTACCGTGTCGCGATAGAACTGTGGAATCAGGGAGAACGCAGTTTTGTAAATGTCGTCGGTGATGGACACACCGGTAAGGTTTACCTGCTCTATCCTGACGTAATCTACGTTACGTGGGCCGATCAGCCGGATGAACTTGGACCTAATGGAGAACCTATGAAATACCTCAGTAGCCACCTTCATACCAATGCTCATGCGGCTCGGCAATTTGCCAGTGATGCGAAAGATAAGCTTTTTACCAAAGCAGAGGTGGAAGAGATGATGGCAGGTGAAGGTGATTACATAGCGCAGTATCCCGATCTAATGTTAGTTGATTATGATAAGGCAGGATATAAGCCTAAAGATGTTCTTATTGACTATTGTAATCAACCCGGAAATCGAACACTTCATTACTGTAGGTGACCCGCTGCCTTTTCACCTCCGATACACAATTGAACATTTCAATCGCACCCCCAGTTTGCGATTACCGCCCGCGCTTAATTCGCTAGCATCTTTGAATCCTCTCACTGCCCCCACCGTGATATGCGCGCCACGCCGTATACTGCGGAACAACGCGCCCGCCTCAATGCCTTACGCTCTGCATTGCTTCTGTATGTTGGGTTAAGCGAATTATTTCAATTGCATTCTATTGTAAAATAACGCCGCGATATTAAATCCACACTCCTGCCAAGATACTTTTAGCCTAACCCAACAATCAACTGAGTGGATAGATCGACCTACAAATAAAGCTGTCATTCGCGTTGTGGCTCAGCGTCGGGAATCAATGATTTTGCAATTCGGATGATTTCAGGTTGGTCTAACTCGCTGATTAAAGCAAAATTGACCTCACCTTTATACCATTTAAGAATTAGAGTCTGATGACGCTTCATAATCTCCACAGGTGTTCCGTGGAAATGCTTGATGCGAACTCCCCTACTTGCGTGGGTTTTCGAATCTCGTTGCTTGCGGGGCGGTTTGCGTTTTGATTCAAATAGAGAGAACTCCATCAGTCCATCTGTATATCGTAGATGGACTGTCGTTCTAGGAGCTCGCAGTGACATCGCTGGCTTAGAGGCGAATTCGAGCTGCATTATCTGCTGTAATTTAAACCCTGGTGGAAGATATGCTGGCAGAACTAGCCGATTATCCAACGCCTCTTGCGCATCAGACAAGGATATAGATTTACCGCGTCGTCGTGGATTGCCGGGCTTAAATTTCTTTTTGGACTGAAATTCAGCTAATTCTCCTTGTATTTTTTCGGGCTGAAAACTAATCTGGGAATAGACTGACAGAAAGCGGATATTGCCCTGGGCGTCAAGTTCTTCAGCTCGTAAGATAACCCCCTTATTCTCTGCTATCCAGATGCGCTTTATTAGTCTATCCCCAATTTCAGGTCGAGGGGCAATCGTTAATAGGTCGGTCTTATAACCAGCAATCTTCTCTTTAGTGGTGTGATGTTGAACAGTATAATTTCGAAACAATAACTCCAAATTGTTCTGCGATAATCGCTCAACGATTTTATGCGGTGGACGGAAGAAAGCCTTTTCTTCAAAATGACGTCTAATGGGCACTTCAGATTTGGCGTCTGCTCTTCTGCGTTTCCTCCAGCCGCTGCGAGTTTTTAGGCGAGAACTCTCTTGCAACGGAGCCACCATCTTAACAAGATGAGTTGAAGGAGGCTGGTGGACAACGAGTTCCTCACGTGCATAACAACCGTCATGCGCCCAACTAATCAATAACCGTTTACCAACATAGCTGACCTCATGTTCCGCGGAGGTCAAGCGTTTAAAAATCTCAGAGCCAAGATTAAGTGAATCGTTTGATTCAGTTTTTGCTGCTGCATCGCATGTCACAATCAGCAGAGAGAACATGATATTCAAGAGTTGTTGTTTACGTCTGAAAATCATGGATTTAATCTCCAAAATGGGCATCTAGGAAGATTTCAGTTTCTTCTGGAAGCTCCGGTTCAGTTTTTTCAAAGGGTTGATTAACGTTAGTGTTTTGAGTGACGAGATTGTGAATTTCATAATCCGTATGAATCTCCACATATAAGTCAATTGGATCGTCAAGGTAATTCTGATTCGGATTCAAATAAACTAATGCTAACACCAAGCACGCGGTGACAAACGTTCCCACAACCGCAGGAACCGGGCGGAAGCCCCATCGGTGCCGAATACGACTGAAGCGGCTGCGGCTCTTGGTCTGCTGTCCGCTGATTATCTGTTCTTGAACAGCTTCCCAAATCCTCGGAGGTGTCGGCTGCCGTAAATCCGCGATCGACTGGCTGTTTTGCTTGAATTCTGAAAGGATTTCGGCACATTCATCACAAGTGTGTACGTGCATCTTAATCTCTTGACGTTCTTTTAGGTTTATTTCATCATCTATATACGCAGATAGCAGTTTTTGAATACGACTATGTTTCATAAGAACTCACCAATCTTTCTGTTTCAAAATCTTTCTCAATATGGTTCTTGCCTCATGCAGACGTGATTTCACGCGCCCAATGGAGCAGTTGAGCACTTCCGCTAACTCATCGTAAGACAGGTTTTCCATCTCACGAAGGATTAGAATCTTTCGGTAATCTTGTTTGAGCTGTCCCAAGGCAGCTTGCAGCATCTCTTGTTGTTCAGCTAAAAGAACCTCTTTTTCAGGTGTTCTCGAATCAACAGGTGTCCAAGCTTGCGTATCATCCATTTCCGTTGGCGATGTCTGGCGTCGATATCGGCGATTTTTCTCATTGATGCACATGTTTGTCACAATCCGATAAAGCCATGTGGAAAAACGAGATTTGAATTGGAACTGCCCGATCTTTTCCCAGACAGATAGGAATACATCTTGGGTGATATCTTGCGCATCTTCCGGACTGCCAAGCATGCCATAGGCGATATTGTAGACCTGATTCTGATACAGACGCACAATCTGTTCCATCGCCTGAGAATCACCTCCTTGACAGTGCTTAACTAAATCTCGTTCCTGCTGGTCGGTCGGTTCTTCAACCTCTTCGGAGATGAAATGTGCAACGGATAAACTTTCCATAGTAGACAGCACAACCTGTTCTATTTCATGATTGTTGTTTAGACAAACAATCTTGAAAAAGGTTCGCCTTTTGGGAGAAATACTCTATCAGAAGATATATTGCCATAGTCCGGCGCCCAAGACAAGCCGAAAATAGACTCGAACTCATTCTGTCACGATTCTGAGGCCGGGATGCATCAAGCTACGTAATGGTCATTAACCTTAGAATGAAACGATGGAGCAAGGGCATTGCAGATTAGCAATCTGATGTGGTGCTCGCACTCTACCACCGAGGTATAGCATCTAGGAGATGCCCGCCAAGCTTGGAGTTGTTGATGGGATGATTGCCAAATCTACTCTTGACGAGAAGATGACTGCGTGCTAATATACTCGCTGTAATGAAACAGAAAATTTGGAACGTCAAAAGCCCCAATTTAGAGACAAGCACTCGACTAGCGGTGAGGCTTGGTATCCCGCAGTTAATCGCCCAACTGCTCGTTAACCGAGGGATTGAGACAGAAGAATCGGCGCGGGTATTTTTGTATCCAGCGTTGTCAAATCTTCATTCGCCGTTCCAGTTGAACGATATGGAAAAAGCGGTTGAACGTCTTCGTTCAGCGATTAAGCGCGGCGAAAAGGTTTGGGTCTACGGAGATTATGACGCGGACGGAACGACGGCTACATCGCTGTTGCTAAATACATTTCGCCATCTTGATGTTCCTGTGAATTTTCATATCCCCAATCGATTTGAAGAAGGATATGGTCTTAACAAAACTGCGCTTCATAAATTAGGGAAAGATGGATGCAACCTCTTAATCACTGTCGATTGCGGCATCACTTCAATTGAAGAGGTACGCTTTGCGAACGAATTCGGGATAGATGTAATCATTACAGACCATCATCAGCCGCGTCCGGGTGAACTCCCTCCCGCTTATGCGGTGATTACCCCAAAAATGCCGGAGAGCGAGTATCCTTTCGAAGGCCTTGCCGGGGTCGGATTGGCTTTCAAGCTTGCCCATGGATTGTTAGGTGGTGATGAGGTATCCCCCTTTCTGCAATCTCAACTAGACTTGGTTGCGCTTGGGACCGTTGTGGATATTGCAACATTAACCGGCGAAAATCGGGTGCTTACAAAATTGGGCTTGGCGGAACTCAATAAGCGTGAACGTCCGGGCATTCGTGCACTCTGCGATGTAGCGAACCACAGTCCTGATAAGCCAATCGTTGGACATACGCTATCTTATGTATTGGGACCACGTCTTAATGCTGCCGGACGGATGGACGCCGCCAAGAAAGTCGTTCATTTGCTGACGGCTGACTCCGACGAAGAGGCGTTAGCGGTCGCTCGGGAATTAGACATTGATAATCAAAAGCGGCGGGAAGCGGAAGATCGAATTCGGGAGCAAGCAATCGCTAAGATTAAAAAAGATGTGAATCTAGACAAAATTAAAGGTCTTGTCATTGCGCACAAAGGGTGGCATCAAGGTGTTATTGGAATTGTCGCTTCGCGAATTCTTGAGCAATATTATCGTCCCGTATTTCTTCTGGCGATTGATGGCGAAGAAGCGCACGGGTCAGGACGCGGCATTGACGGTATTAACCTTGCGGATAGCCTGAACGCTTGCACCGACCTTCTGATTAAACACGGGGGACACAAAGCGGCAGCCGGACTAACAATTAAAACGGAGAACATCCCCAAATTTGAGAGACGGTTTAATCGCTACGTTTGTGAACATCTCTCCGACGAAGATTTCATTCAGCAGTTGAGCATAGAGTCTGATGTTCAAATGCCCGATTTATCTTTGGAAGTCATTGAGAAATTTCATCTTCTTGAACCTTTTGGTGAGGATAATCCCTCGCCGCGAATTGCCATGCGCAACTTGTCGCTTCAACGACCGCCCCGTTTGATCGGCAAAGAAAATAATCATCTTAAACTATTCGTGACGGATGGGCGTGAAACCGAAGAGGCCGTTGGGTGGCAAATGTCAGATTATTTCATCTCATTGAAAAATCAAAATATTCGTTTAGATTTGGCTTTTGATCCAGAGATTAACGAATGGGACAACACCCGACGTCTCCAGCTGAAAATTGCGGATCTCAAAATCATCACGCTTGACGCCAATTCGCAACAGCACCTGTTCCCAACCGTTGAGATGGAGAGCCCGGTTAAGATTGTTGATCGCAGAAATGAAAAGAGTAAAGGTGAGTACGTGTCAAAGTTGCTTAATCAAGGTGAACCCACCCTGCTGTATGTGCGAGATGCGCAGGCATTGCACGAACTACTTGAGATGGTCGACGCCAAGGAGAATTTTTTAATTGCGAGGTGTAATGCCGATACGACCAATTCTGAAAGACAGGTGATGGCAGACAAGTTGGCGCATCGAGAACTTCTTGCAGTTGTATCGAGTTGTACTTTGACTGACCTACCTCACGTCACACATCTAGTTTTTTGCCACCCCGTTCCTCAACCGCTAGCTTTTTTCAATCGATGTCAACTTGCTTTCCAATATGCGAAAACGACGTATATTCACCTCATCTACAACTCAGAGGACATGGAGTGGATGCAACAATGGTTATCCCAGCAATATCCGGGGAGAGAAGTACTTAAGGGGCTGTACAAAAGGCTACGATACTTGAGTCAAGAAAACGGCAAGCGACTCACGCTTGAAAACATTATTGCAGATGCCGCCGCGGTATCAATTCCAAAACTGGCTGTCATCAGCGGGCTTTCGATTTTCGAAGAATTACAACTGCTGACGCAGGATGCGGATTTGTTTGAACGAGAAATCCAGCTTCTGCTACCTCCGTCGAAAAAAAGACAACTCCACGAGTCTGAAACTTACCTGAATGGAGAGCAAATCAAACAAACTAGTCTATCATTCTCGGATATTCAGTTAAGACATAATATTCAACAGATTTGGAAGAGAATAGATTATGAGTGTCGAAGCTCTGATTAAGCAAATCGAAACCTATAATCCCGATGCTGATTTCGATCTTCTACGAAGAAGCTACCAGTATAGTGAAGAACACCACAGTGGTCAACAGCGAAGATCTGGTCACCCTTACTTCACCCACTGTCTTGAGACTGCCAAGTCCTTAATCGATCTGAAGCTAGATGTACCCACAATCTGCTCCGGGCTATTACACGATGTGCTGGAGGATACGTTGGTAACCCGCGATGAGCTCGCCCGGCGATTCGGGGAGACAATTGCGCAGCTTGTTGAAGGCGTTACCAAAATCGGCGCATACCATTTCAAAGGCAGAACCCAGCAAACGCAAGCGGATAACTACCTGAATCTGTTTCTAGCTACGGCAAAGGATATTCGGGTCATTCTCATTAAGCTCGCAGATCGATTACATAATATGGAAACGCTGTCATTCCTATCTATAGACAGACAGCAGGAAATCGCGAAGGAGACGCTTGAAATCTACGCCTCCCTCGCCCACCGATTGGGAATGAATCGAATCAAGAGCAGACTTGAAGATTTAGCGTTCAAGCATCTACACCCCCTCGAATACAAAGAGATAGCCAGTTTGCTTGCTGAGAAGCTCAATGAGAGGGAAGCATACACACGAAAAATGGAACGGATTATCGCACAAGAATTGGAGACAGGGAGCATAAGAGCAAAGGTCAATGGACGCCCCAAACACATATATAGCATTTATCACAAGATTCACCACAAAGGAGTACCATTCGAGGAAATCTGCGATTTGATTGCGTTGCGTATTCTGGTAGAAGACACTGCTGATTGTTATGCGGTGTTAGGGATTTTACACGGTAAGTGGAAGCATATACCGGAGAGATTTAAAGATTTTATTGGACTACCCAAAAGAAACGGCTATAGAGCATTGCATACGACAATTCTCGATCGGGATCGTCCTGAGCGAGGTCGTCCAATAGAGATTCAGATTCGAGCATTTCAGATGCACGAAGTTGCTGAATATGGCATTGCAGCGCATTGGAGTTATAAGGAGGGCGTACCTTCGACAACAGAAAGCCATTCAATTTTTGCGTGGTTGAGGCAGATGCTAGATGATATTCAGGAACTCAAAAACCCCTACCAGTTTATCCAATCAATGAAGTGGGAGTTGCTTCCTGATGAGGTCTATGTTTTTTCACCCAAAGGAGATCTCTTTTCGCTCCCAGCCGGTTCGACCCCAATCGACTTTGCATACAAGATTCACACTGATATAGGGCAAACATGTTGTGGTGCAGAAGTCAACGGGGTGATATTATCTCTCAGATACCGTCTACAAAATGGGGACCGCGTAAAAATAATGACCAATTCCAAAGCACACCCAAGTCGGGATTGGTTGCGGTGGGTCAAAACAACCCGTGCGCGAAACAAGATTCGACATTGGTTTAGAGAGCAAGATCGTGAACAGTCAATTGAGCTTGGAAGAAGATTTCTTGAGATGGAAATGCGTCGGCAGCATCTCGATCTGCGGACTTATCTGAAATCGCCCGAGTTACTTGCAATTGGAAAAAAGCTGAAACTGAATACGATTGATGACCTGTTGATGCAGATCGGGAATGGACAGGAATCCGCTGAGCATGTCGTCAATGTGTTACACCCCGAACCGAATACAGCACAGGAAAGAGAGACAACATTAGATGCGGCTCAACCGGCGCCAGCAATTCAGCTTGAAGGTATTGATATAGCGCTTGTGCGTATCATGAAGTGTTGCCACCCTATTCCGGGCGATGAGATTATTGGATATATTACTCGCGGTCGGGGCGTCTCGATTCATCGAGCCGGCTGTCCTCGCATTATAAATGAGACGGAACGGATTGTTAATGTTGAGTGGAAACCGGTCAATCGTACTACCTACCCGGCTGAAATAGCAGTACGGTGTGAGGATCGCCCTGGCATGCTTGGGGAAATTGCGACATTAATTGCTCAATACAAAGTGAACATCGTAAAGGGAAATCTCGCACACTCTGTAATGCCCGTTGAGGGAACGGCGCATGACAAACTCACTTTATCGGTGAATGGCATTGAGCAGTTAGAGGCGGTCATGGAGTCAATCCGCTGTTTAGTTGGGGTACAAACCGTTAGTAGAATCTCTTCGGTAAATTGAACGCGTTCCGGTTGGGTGACTGTGTATTGCTTAGCTTCCTGTTTCCAATGCCATAGGTGACTCACTCGCACCTGAGATTACCTTTACCACTTTTCCAGACTTGAGACATCGCACACATATCCGGATTCGTTTATTACCAGCTTCTGTTTGAATACGGACTCGCTGTAAATTTGGTAACCATCTCCGCTTGGTATGCCGGCGAGATTTACTAATCTTGTTGCCTGTCATCGGTTTTTTGCCACAAACATAACAGATTCGAGCCAATTTGCCTCCCTCCCTTCTCAACTACTTGAATTTCAAAATTAAAGCAACCCGCTTAGCATATCATAATACATCTATGAAATGCAAGGTTTTTTGGGGAATCATTAACATTTCCGCTTCATGGGCTGAAGTAAAGAATTTGAAAATGAAGTTTCAAAATCTGTTTGTCGTGGTAGGTTTCGCAATTGCCTGTTTTGCGTGCGGTGACGACTCCCCAGTCCATCCTCTTCAGCAGCCAGAAGGACCTCAAGTCGGCGCCGTGTCCGGAATTATCACCGATGTCAGAACGGGGAATCCAATTCCTGAAGCCACGGTTGCTCTATTAAATCAGACCGTGAAATCTGGCGTTAATGGGAAGTACATCTTCACACAAATCACCTATTCGGAAACCCTAAACCTTACTGTCGAAGCCGTGGACTACGCAACTCAAAAACCGACATTTGCGTTGAATACTGAACATCTCGTGTTTAACATCCCCATGGAACCGTCAACAAATCCGGAACTGGAGATACGGCGGTTTCTTGATACCCTTTCTAAACTGATTGAGTCAAAGGATGGAAAAAACCTTGCGGCAATTCAAGCGCATTTTTCGCAGTCTTACGTAGCTGGCGCCGATCCGGTCACCCGCTTTTTCGGTCTGCCAACCGGCGTTATTCCGGCGAATTATGAGCAAGTCATCCGATGGATCTCGAAGCTATTTGAAACGTATAACACCATCGAATTTAACTTCCATGATATTGAGATGGAGGTTACTCATACCCAAAAAGCGTCAGCACAGCTTAACCTTGATATCATCATGGAAAAAGGAGTTCGACCTGAAAAACGAAAGGTTGTCTCTGAATGTGATATCTTTTTTCGCAAAGAAACGTCTCATTGGAAAGTAATCTTCTGGCAGTTTTCCAGATTTGATATTCATCTGTAGACAGTATAGTACAGATTTTTCATTTAAGCCTACAATGTGTAAAACAAGATGACAAATCATTCTATCCAAGATCAGATTGAAGCGCTAAGGACGCAAATTCTCTATCATGAGCGCAAATATTATATTGAAGCTCAGCCCCAAATTTCGGATGGGGAATTCAATCTGTTGATGAAGGAACTAGTGCATCTTGAAACCGCTTACCCAGAGTTCATCACCCCTGATTCTCCAACGCGCCGTGTGGGTGGTGAAGCAACACTCGGTAGGCGCGCTCGACATCGTGGTCCGATGTTAAGTCTTGATAACACGTACAATTATGAAGAATTACGTGATTTCGATCGTCGAGTGCGAAAGGTGTTGCCGGACCAGCCGATTGAATATGTTGCAGAATTAAAAATCGATGGTTTGGGTGTTTCTCTGCTCTATGAAGATGGACGACTGGTACGGGGCGCGACACGGGGTGATGGAGAATACGGTGAAGATGTGACCGCCAACCTTCGCACAATTCGCACAATCCCTTTAAGATTGATGCCAGTTCATCCAATGCCTACTGTCTTGGAGGTTCGAGGTGAGGTGTTCCTCCCGCGAGATCGATTGGATGAAATCAACCGTCAGCGAGTCGAAAACGACGAGTTACCGTTTGCAAACGCTCGTAATGCAGCAGCCGGTTCTGCCCGTCTGCTAGATGCCTCCATTACTGCATCTCGACCGTTGGACATTTTCATCTACACCCTGAGCTACGTGGAAGGGACCGAAACAACGGAGCATACCCAAGCGCTCTCCTTGCTTGCTGAACTAGGGTTTAAGCTCAATCCAGAAACGCAAGTGTATTCTTCAATCGAAGGCGTCGCCGAATATTGTCATCAGTGGACATCCCAACGAGAAAACAGATCTTACGATATTGACGGCGTTGTTGCGAAAGTCAATTCCATCCAGCAACAGCAAGAACTTGGGGCGACAGCGAAAAGCCCGCGTTGGGCTATCTCCTACAAATTTCCAGCACGTCAGGCAACGACACAGATTCGCGCGATTGAGGTGCAAGTTGGACGAACAGGCGTACTGACCCCGCTTGCGGTTCTTGAATCTGTCCAGTTGGCAGGTGCAACAATCACGCACGCGACGCTGCACAACGAGCAGGACCTAATTCGCAAGGATATTCGAATCGGGGACAGTGTCGTTGTTGAGCGATCCGGAGATGTAATTCCGAAAATCGTCGCTGTATTGACAGAAAACCGAAACGGTACGGAGAAAGTCTTCCGCCTGCCGAATCAGTGCCCCGCATGCCAGACGCCGGTACAACGTTCGACGGAAGAAGCAGCTGTCCGATGCGTGAATACTGCTTGTCCGGCTCAGCTGAAACGTCGGATTGGGCATTTTGCCTCCCGAAACGCGATGAATATTGATGGAGTCGGGCCGGCACTAATTGAGCAGCTTGTTGGGTCTGGACAGATTCGAGATATCGGAGATCTCTACACGCTTAACAAGGCAGATCTGATTGAACTGGATCGGATGGGTGAGAAATCAGCCGATAATCTTATCAGCGAAATCGAAGGGAGTAAAGCGTCCTCTGTTGAAAGAGTGTTATTTGGATTGGGTATCATGCATGTTGGGGAAAACATGGCTGAGTTATTGATGGATAGCTTTCAATCAATCGACAGCCTGGCATCAGCGAGTGTAGCCGATGTCGAAAGTATCTACGGCATAGGTCCACGGGTTGCAGAGAGCATTGTTAACTTCTTGCACCAACCATCCAATCAGGATCTCTTATGTCGTCTAAAAGCGGCGGACCTACAATGGTCACGGAATTTGGGCGAACCCCGAGATGCAGCTCCAACTTTCTTCGCCGGCAAAACGATAGTGTTGACCGGTGCACTTTCACAGATGTCCCGTTTGGAGGCGTCGGAGCGGATTAAGAGACTCGGTGGCAGAGTCATCTCAAGCATCAGCCAAAAGACAGACTTTCTGATTGCCGGCGACTCCCCGGGCTCCAAATACGATCGCGCTAACCAACTTGGCGTCTCAATTCTAACGGAAGAAGAGTTTCTTGAGAGGCTGTAAAGCGACGCTAATGTGCTTGTAAAATTAGTTTCGACATGTAACCGAACCTGTCAAAGTTGGATGGATTGACCGAAATCTCACGCATTCCGCTATTCCGCATTACTGAATTTATCGGAATTCCTAATATGTAATATATGAGGGACAGACGGTGTAATCTCTAAGAGACGCCTGTGTATTCTGCACCTTGTATTTTCCTTGACAGGTATAGGCATCAAGTCTATAATAGACCCTATCCAATATCGCTAGACAGGATAAAGACCATGACCAAAATTCCCTTTATGAAACTCAGTGGGGCGGGGAACGACTTCGTGATTATCGACAATCTCGAAGGCATCGTTCCCTATGAAGGTACAGATTTTGTCGCAAAGGTTTGCGAACGCCGAATGTCTGTGGGCGCCGATGGTGTCCTGCTCGTTGAAAATTCGGATGGAGCAGATTTTAAGATGCGCTACTTTAACGCGGATGGCGGCGAAGCGGAGACATGTGGGAACGGTGCGCGTTGCATCTCTAAGTTTGCGTATATCAATGGCATTACTTCCGATCGAATGCGTTTTGAAACAAAAGCCGGCATCTACGAATCGGAAATTCTCGAGTTAGGCGTTAAGGTGCGAATGAGCGATCCAACAGATGTGCGATTAAACTTCCCACTGCGGCTCGAAGATGGTGTGTACACCGTTTGTTGCGCTAATAGCGGTGTGCCCCATGTGGTGTTTTTTCTAGAAGATCTCGAAAGGACAAACATTATTAACCTCGGGCGACAAACACGCTATCACGACGATTTTCAGCCCGCGGGGACGAACGTAAATTTTGTGCGAATCAAAAACCAACGAGAAATCGATATTCGCACGTATGAGCGGGGAGTTGAAGATGAAACCCTCGCTTGCGGTACCGGCTCGATTGCGTCGGCTGCTTTGTCTGCTTTGCTCGGGAAAACAACCTCACCGGTTGCTGTGCGGACAGCTAGTGGTTCTGTGCTGACAATCCACTTTGATCTGGATGATTGTGAAGCCAAAAACGTACATCTAGAGGGAGATGCACGAATCATTTATGCCGGTGAACTTGAAGAGGACGCATGGAATTACTGAAGAGAGGAGCCCATCAAGAAATTGAGGGAGGTTTCACATGTTTGAAGGATCCTTTGTGGCTATCGTAACGCCGTTCAAAGATGATGAATCGCTCGACGAAAGCAAACTCAAGGAACTCATCGAATTTCAGATTGCTGAAGGGACACAGGGGATTGTCCCTTGTGGGACCACTGGAGAATCGCCGACGCTTTCCCACGAGGAACACGATCGCGTTGTTGCGTTCACCGCCGAAACAGTTAACGGTCGCGCACTTGTAATCGCTGGATCGGGTTCAAACTCAACGGCAGAGGCGCTGCGGTTGACAAAACATGCCAAGGCGGTTGGCGCTGACGGCGCGTTGGTAATCACACCCTACTATAATAAACCGACGCAAGATGGTCTATACGCCCACTTCATGAAAATCGCGGAAGCCGTCGATATCCCGATTGTTATCTACAATGTGCCCTCACGCACAGGAATAGACATCTTCCCTGAGACACTCGCCAAACTCGCGGAACACCCAAATATTGTTGGAACCAAAGAGGCGACAGGTAAAGTCAGACGTTCCAGCGACATAGTGCAGATGTGCGGTGAGGATTTTATCATTCTTTCTGGAAATGATGATGACACCTTTCCGATTCTGGCTGTCGGTGGGAAAGGGGTAATCTCCGTCGTTGCCAATGTTGCGCCCGCCGATGTTGCAGAGATGTGTAACGCTTTCAAAGTGGGCAACATCGAACTCGCTCGTAAACTGCATTACAAAACGCTGCCCCTCGCGGTAGATCTTTTTATTGAAACGAATCCTATCCCTGCTAAGACCGCCCTCATGTTGATGGGGAAACTCAACGGGAAAATGCGGCTTCCGCTTGCGCCAATGGCAAGCGCGAATTTGGAGAAGCTTCGCCGGACATTGGCGGATTCAGGCTTGCTCTAGGAACGTCGGAGGTGAATCTCTACGACGTTAACAGAATTATAATGGGGAGGAGCGTAGCCGCTTAGATAGCTTGACGGTACAGTCTTGCGAATGGAATGAAGGCGGCGAATCTGGTCCAGTTGAACTTTCCTTTGACAACTGCCGAGAGATGTCCGGCTATCTGAGATTGCCTCATTTGTCATTGCATGGATATTCTCCGGTATTCCATAGCGAAACCCTCGCTCCCGTATGCACGGCAACATCCCCATGCTAAACGAATGGAGCTGAAGCCCTTCCTACCTTATGTAAGTGCTCACGCCACGGATTTTTGACTACCTTGAATGTAAGATTGTCCATACCCACCGTGAAAGAGTGATTCCAAATGACGAATATTAGTTGAGCATGACGACGTAGATTTTTTTTGCGTTGTCGCAATGAAACTCACGAAATATAATGCCTGATGTCAGATAATAAACGGAAAATTGTGTTAGCGGGGCTTGCCTTTCTTGCGATCTGCGCCCTTGCAGTGTATGGGGCACGGCACCTGCAACAGCCCGGCGCTCTGGTCTGGTATAGCATCGTCCCGCCACTTTTTGCAGTCACGTTGGCTATCGCAACGAATCGGCTGATGTTGAGCCTCGGATTGGCTGTAGCTGTTGGGATTGTCCTCTCCTCGGTAAAGAGTCAGCCTGCTTCCATCGGGATGTGGGTTCCCGCTGTCTTCAATTATACCTTTTTTGTGGCAAAGTCAGTCACAGCTTCATTTAACCTCCTCGTGATTGTCTTCATCGTGCTGATTTTGTCGACGATTTCGGTGGTAATCGTATCCGGCGGAATCCAAGGCATAATCAATTGGCTGGCGCGATTTGCGAAAGGACCTCGCTCCACCCAGGTTGTCACAGTGCTAATGGGGTTTGCCGTTTTTATCGATGACTATGCAAACACAATGATTGTCGGATCAGCGATGCGGCCCGCAACTGACAACCAACGCATCAGCCGCGCGAAATTAGCGTTTCTCGTAGACTCCACGACTGCTCCAATTGCGGGCCTCGCAGTGGTGAGTACATGGATCGGGTATGAAGTTGGGTTGTTCACCGAAGTTGCGAACTCACTTGGTATACTGCGGGATGGCTACTCCATGTTCTTTGATGCGCTGGGGTTTCGCTTCTATTGCACGATGACAATTATTTTCGTTCTTGCAAATGCAATCAGCGGTGTAGATTACGGGCCGATGCGGAAAGCTCAAATGCTCGCTAGAAGAACAGGGGCGGTGATTTCCGGGGATGCAAGGTCGGCGACCTCGAAAGTATTCACGACATTGAAGAATTCTCCTTCAGCGATTGTCCATCCACTGGCAGCAATTATCCCGATTGGGACACTCTTCGGCGTAATGTTGATGGGATTTTGGATTGATGGCGGTGGCGACGGCTCTATCCTCGCCCTATCAGCTTGGCGTAACGTATTATCCAATGCGAACAACGTAAAAATTCTAACAATTGCGTCTGGAAGCAGCTTTCTATTGGCTATCGGGTGTGCAAAGCTATTATCTCGAATCAGCCTCTCCGAAATTGGGGTTGCAATACTCTCAGGTCTAAAGGGCAGCCTGCTTCCGACGACTGTTCTCGTCCTGGCGTGGAGTTTGAAAGCCGTCTGTGACGAACTTTCTACGGGCAGTTTTCTCGCAGCGACTGTCGAAGGTGTACTTTCACCGTTATGGTTCCCTGCACTCCTTTTCATCGTAGCGTCCGTAACCTCTTTCGCGACCGGGACTAGCTGGGGAACGATGGCGATTCTTATCCCGACCGCCATTCCAGTCGCTTTTTCGCTTGATGGCAGCGTTTATGGATTGACGACAATTATTAGCCTAGGTGCGGTACTTGACGGCTCAATCTTCGGCGATCACTGCTCGCCCATCTCCGACACAACAATCATGAGTTCAATTGCGAGCGATTGCGATCCAATTCACCACGTGCACACCCAACTTCCTTACAGCTTGACTGTTGCAGGACTTGCACTTATCTGTGGGTATATTCCGGCAGCACTTGGAGTTTCACCGTACTTCGTGATCGGCGTTGCGACGGTTTTAATCGTTTTGCTGTTCTATATCGTTGGCAAGATTGGGAAAAGTCAACAGATAGTTGCATGATTAAAAAAAACTGACCTTAGCGGGACTATCGTGCGCATCAAAGATTCACATCGACCAATCCAATTTTGCTATCCACTGAGGCAGGATATTGTCGTACTAGATTTCGCTCACTGCTTCTATCGCTCCAACAGATAATCTGACACATCATTGCTATATGGTGAGAAACCACATTTTTTATATCAACACATCAACGACGGTTTTGTTCAGCACTCGAATAAATCACGCGCAACTGAACTTTGTTTCGTTAATGGAACCGAAAGGAGATATTTAAGTGACACTTAAGGAACATATTGACGACATATGCAACCGCTTAGGAAGAAACGAGTTTAAGTCAGAGGATAAGGTGTCTAACGGTATCGTGCGAAGGTTACTAGATGCATTATCCTGGCCGGTGTATGATATGACTGTTGTCATTTCTGAATACCCCGTGGAGAAGAGAAGAGTAGATTTTGCTCTCTGCCATCCGTCATTGAAACCGCTGGTTTTTATTGAGGTCAAGCAAGTAGGACATCTTGATGAAGATGCGGAGAAACAACTGTTTGAATACGCTTATCACGAAGGCGTCCCAGTCGTCATCCTCACTGACGGGAAGGAATGGCACTTTTTCCACCCAATTGGGCGAGGGCGTTACAAAGAACGCAAGGTATACAAACTGGATTTGTTTGAAATGGACAGTGGGGAAAGCGCTGAGCGTCTAGGCAGATATCTGAACTACGAGTCGATATGTATTGGTGAAGCCACTAAGGCAATCGAAGACGACTATCGGAACATTTCGAAGAACAGACAGATTGAGGCTAGTTTGCCAGAGGCCTGGCTCGAATTGGTGCAGGAAGAAGATGAGCTATTGCTAGAGATAATCGCGGAGAAAACGGAGAGTCAGTGTGGAGATAAACCAAGTGGTGAGCAGGTGTTGATATTCCTAAAAAACCTAAGCGTAGCTGAACCGCACCCTAGAGAAATAACTTCTCCACTGGGAGAAAAACCTCCTCCACTAACACAGGAGAAACCGCGGAGCACCACGGACAAAAAAACGTCCACACGCCTTGTCGTTACTATGCCTAATGGTGAAAAAATTAATCATAATAAGGCCGTAGATACCTACGTTGAGGCAATTGAAAATCTAGGGCTAGACCGAGTGGAAAAAGTCAAACCCAAACTCTTATCCACCTCAAGTACCTATCGGAGTTTCCGGAAAAGAGGTCGGTACTATATAAACATCAACCTTAGCAACGACCAAAAGAAGATTAACCTTGAAAAAATTGCCGAGGCGCTTAGTGTCCGACTGCAAGTAGAAGCCATCGCAAAAAATTGAACAGATTCAAGCCATGCTCTACCGAACGTGCGGGGCGGTGAATCACGCGGTCAACCGATTAGGCAAGCACTAGCGAATCCCCTTTCCTCGTTAATTCTTCCTGTGCAATCAGCTTGTCTAAGACCGATTCAACTCCTCGTCGCATCTCCGCGCTGACGGATTTAAAACCAAACAGCCTGCAAACCTCACGGGCTAACTCCTCCCGCTCTATCCCAAAAGCATTTGATACGATCGCCTTGATAGCCTTCTCGATCTCTTCAGGCGCGATCAGTCCCAACTTTCGTGAAGCGTTCGGGAGTTCGCTCCGGTCTCGCACGATTATCTCCCCTTGCTCCTTCCAGTAGAGAAATTCCCCTCTAATCTCAATGCCTTCGGAACGCACCGCCCTCCTTGCAGCAGCTCTAACCGCGCTTTGGATGCGATTGCCGATGCGTCTCGCTACTTCGTCGAGATGCACTGGACTCTCGATTTCAACAACGCGCTGAATCCAGCTTGCCATCGCGTATGACGGAACTTCATGTAAATCACGCCCATTGATGGAAATGACTAGTTCAACGAGTTTGTACTTTTCGGTGAGGGAGTTCTCCGGTGGCTCCGACTTTGGATGAACAGTTACAGCAGGTTCGGGCTCTGGTTCTTCTTCTACCTGATTAGAATCGGGAAGGTCGTTTTCAGGATCTTGGACCGGCGGGGAAGAGATATGTACCTTAGCCGCCTCAATCGCTTCAGCCGACTTCCTGAGTTCGCTGTCTGGGGTTCTAAACCAATCGGTACTCCAGATGCGATGAATCCGCCATCCCAACCCTTCAAGCACCTGCTGCCGAAGTCGATCACGGTCACGGGCTGATTGCGCGCTATGGTAGGTTGCTCCATCACATTCGATGCCCAGCAGATAGCGTCCCAGGCGGTCTGGGTCTTTAATCCCGAGATCGATGAAATAACCGGCGGAACCGATTTGATGATCAACTTGGAAGCCAAATGCACGCAGAGCCTCTGCAACCTCTTCCTCAAACGGCGAATCCGCCTCCCTGTCGGTCGGCCTTGGGATATCAAGTTCGCCCGTGTCCGCATATTTTAGATAACGCTTAAGTGCCGCAACACCACGTGCATTGGTACGACTCAGATCAATGTCATCAGCGGTCAGGTTGGTGAACACTTCACAGCGCCGCCGCGCCCGTGTAATCAATACGTTCAACCGCCGCTCTCCGCCATCTTGGTTGAGAGGACCGAAGTTCATCGTCAGCTTCCCATTTGCATCCCGACCATAGCCGATGCTAATGAAAATGACATCGCGTTCATCGCCTTGGACGTTCTCCAAATTCTTGACGAAGAAAGGTTCTTCGGGATGAGTGTTGAAGAATGTCTTTTCGCACGATGGATCTTCCCGGCGTAGGATTTCAAGTTCATTCTGAACCGCTTCCGTTTGAGACACACTGAACGCTGCGACACCGAGCGTCAAATCGGGGTGTAAACGCGCATGTTCCATAACCCGTTTTGCGACGATTCGGGCTTCTTCCCGGTTTCTACCACTTTTCCCGCGGTCGTATTCGGTATCCGGATAGTACTGATAAATCAACCCGACTTCTTTCTTTTCCACGTCAGGACTTGGGAAGAGTTGAAGTTTGTTGTCGTAGAATTCAATGTTCGACACGGCGATTAGCGATTCGTGTCGACTGCGATAGTGCCAACGTAACATACGCATCGGCGCGTTCTGGGCACTAAACAGTCCAAGAATGCTCTCCATATCGCCCGCTACGTTTTCTTCCGAATCCTCGTCGTCACCTGCTATGTGCTTATCGAAGAAACGGGTTGGCGGAAGTTGACGGCTATCCCCAACAACAACCGTTTGCTTCCCCCGAAGAATTGCTCCGAAAGCGTCGACCGGTTTGACTTGGCTGGCTTCGTCAAATATTACCAAATCAAAGTGGACGCTTTCAGGAGGTAGAAACTTCGCCACAGAGAGCGGACTCATCATGAATATCGGTTTAATCGTTTGTATCGCATTTCCCGCCTTCTTCATAAGCTTACGGATTGGTAGATGCCGCCGCTTTTTGGGAAATTCATGGTTCAGTACACCCAACTGCCCACTGGAGAATTCGTGTTGAGGACTCAGATGCCTCCAATGTTCGTAGGTCACTTTAGCCTTATTGTATTTAAGCGAGAGTTTGTCTAACGTGCGGAAGCTTTCGACAATCTGCTGATGGATATCGCTGTTAAAACTCGCAAGGATTGGTCGTTCCTGCATTGCTGTCTCAAGTCGTGCGCTGTACCAAGCCCGTTTGAGTAAATCCGAAAGACACTGACTCGCATCGGGCCAAACATTTGCGAGTTTCATAACCTCAGCGAAGCCTCTATTCTTTAACACCTCCGCCAAGTGATTGTAGGTAACCATATCCTGAAGTCTCGCCGATTCCCGCTCCCAACACTCAAGAATGTGCGCCTGCTCTGTGAGTGACGAGGCTTTCAGTCCATCATCGCATCCAAAACGTACTGTTTCGTCAAGTTGAATTTTTTCGACGACAGTCCGAAGGAGATGTGGGTAACTGTTTTGGTGTCCCTTAACCGTTGAAACCAGTGGTCGAAGTGTTTCCAAATCAGGTTTTTTCGCGAGATACTCAACCAACGCTTCCGGCAATTCGCCCCTCTCTACCGACAGGTGCAATGCAAAAAGATACACCGCGATTTTTTGAAGTTGAGACCAATTCGATGACTCCCCTTGCCAGTGTGTACCGAATAACTGTTGCCCACGCTCCCGTATCCTTTCGAGATGGGGAAGTTCACGTTGTGCTTCGAGAATTGCGTCAACAATACGGAGTCGCGCACCTTGTGCTTTAGGCAGCTTGCGCGTGCATAAGCCCGCGAGTTGGTTGCAGGCGCGTCGATATGTTCCCGAAAACACGCGCCACCACCTGTCTCCATACGCCGTCAACATCTGCCGAATCTCTAGCACGTCTTGCTTCCACGCTTCAGGGATAAGGATACTGTCATGTTCACTATGAAGTTCGCTCAACCGTTCCCCCGCGCTTAGTCCCGCCTCCAATTCGACAGTTTGTGTCAACCATTCGGTTGACTGGACGGCGACACCCTCCAAGTTCGGGGCGTCTAACGCACGACGAGCCGTACAAATGAGACTTTCGACCGCCTCACAGGTTCCCGGGATTTGGAGGTTGACGTGCTGTGCGAGTTGTTGGGATGAATCCTTGAGTGCAATAACCTTCGCCCTCGCTTCTGCCGCCGCCTGTTCCAGTGGCTCTCTGTCTGTTGGAAGAAAGAGTTTGCAACGACTGCCCCAAAACGGGTGCTTTTTCGGTATGCCCATCCGCTTGAGAAGGGTCTGTAATTCTTCTGTGTGATTCAACCTCTCTCTAAATTCGGCTGCAGAGTGTTGGAATTGACTCGAATCTAAAGTCGGAAGTTTCACCCCCGAAAGACATCTCTCCACCGCCAAAAGTTCTCCATACGCCTGAAAAGGTGTGATACCACTCTCGCCAATGGGCGTGTTGACCGCCTCACAGTAACAGTTTAAGCGATCCCGATCAGTGCGCATTCGTTCCAGTCTTTGTTCAATGGCTGGCATCTTCGGCTGGCTGAGGTCAAGCGTCCGCTTCAGTTCATCAACCACCGCTTTTTTGTTCATCTTATGGCTGTGTAGTTCTAGACACGCATCTCCGAGCCCTACCTTATCTAAATTGCGCTTAACCACCTCCAACGCCGCCATCTTTTCGGCGACAAACAGCACCCGTTTTCCATTTGCTATGGCTTCCGCAATCAGGTTGGTAATGGTTTGGGATTTTCCGGTGCCCGGTGGCCCCTGGATAACAAGGTTTCGACCTTGACTCACATCGTGGATAGCCAGTGCCTGCGAACTATCCGCATCAACGACGTGATGGTTCTCGGCAGGATTGAGGTGTTCGTCAATATGGGCGTCATCAGAAATGGCGGACTTTGGTTCTTGAAAACCCGCTGCTAGTACGGATTGCAACACTGAATGCTCAGATAGCGCATCATTGGACCAATTTGTGATGTCTAAGTCATGATACATCAGAAACTTGGCAAACGAAAAAAAGCCAAGCGCAATCGCAGACGCATCCACCACCCATCTAGGTTTATGGCAAATTGCAGAACTCACTTCCCGATAATAGTTCTGAACGTTGAGTTGCTCCGAATCATCCGCGTCGGGGAGGTCCGGGAATTGGATGCCTAACTCAGATTTAAATTTCGCCTGAAAGGAGAGATTTGTCCCGGTATCCTCTCCCGTGTAGCGAACCCGGAAACGGGCACGGACACGGGCACGACTTAGTTCAACAGGAATCAGAACTAGCGGAGACCGACGCAATATATCACTCGATTCGGATTCATACCATTCGAGCATACCGAGCGCGAGATAGAGTGTGTTCACCCCCTGTTCTTCGATAGCGGTCCGCGCTGTATAGTAGGTGTTCAGTAGACGCCTTTGGAGTTCTTCTGATTCATAGTCCGTCTGTAGCTTGTTATCTGTGAGCTGAGCAGAGTCATTCTCCGCTTGATCGTCTTCGAATAGCAGCAAGTGGTTATTCGCTTCATCTCTCGGTAGGAAATACATGTCCCGACCGTCTTGCACAAGGATTCGATAAACATCTGGAGGAGATTCATCAACAATCTCGACCCCACGCGCCTTGAGCAGCCTGTAGTTAATGAGCGGGTTGCGTAAGCCCAAGTCAAGCAGTTCTTTTCGTGCTCCGTTCAACTTTGTTTGTATAGTATTCATTTCATTCACTAGCTATACGTTATTACATAATGACCAATAGCTCTACAAAAGAAAAGGAAAAAAACAAACTCTTGATGAAGTTGCCTTCGATCTTGATGTCGAACTGAAAGTAGAAATAGTCCCAAAAGATTGAACAGATTCAATTCTTGCCCTTCCGATTCTAGAGCGTATTCATCAGCGTCTCTCCAATCGTAGCAGGACTTTCAGCCACATCAATGCCAGCAGCCTTGAGGGCACTAATCTTTTCTCCCGCTGTACCGTGACCGCCCGCGATTATCGCGCCGGCATGTCCCATCCGTTTTCCTGGTGGTGCTGTCTGTCCTGCGATAAAACCGACGACCGGCTTGCTCATGTTGTTCTTCACGAATTCAGCTGCAGTTTCCTCTGCGGTTCCGCCAATCTCGCCTATCATGACCACCGCTTCTGTATCCGAGTCTTCTTCAAACATAGCAAGAGCATCAACGAAACTCGTTCCAATGACCGGATCGCCGCCAATGCCGACGCAGGTTGATTGTCCAAGACCAAGCTTTGTGAGTTGATGCGCTGCCTCATACGTCAACGTTCCACTGCGGGAAACGATGCCAATCCTTCCGGGCTGAAAAACAGAACCGGGCAGCACTCCAATTTTGCATTCGCCGGGCGTGATGACACCCGGACAGTTCGGACCAATCAATCGGGTCGGTTTCCCGTCTAAAAAGCGTTTGACTTTCACCATATCAAGGACGGATACACCTTCAGTAATACAGACAACGAGACCTATCCCCGCGTCGACGGCTTCCATGATGGCATCTGGCGCAAATGGCGCAGGCGCATAAATCATGGACGCATCCGCACCCATCATCCTTACCGCTTCGGCAACAGTATTGTAGACTGGAATACCATCAACATCGCCACCACCTTTGCCCGGACTTGTACCGGCGACAATCTTTGTGCCGTAAGCGGCGCACTGCTGGGTGTTGAACCTTCCTGAACGACCGGTGATGCCTTGGACAACCACCCTCGTTTCCCTATTCACAAGAATACTCATTGAATCTGACTCCTTTCGGCTCACACATATTGCGCGTTTTAACGTGTTGCTGCAATCATAATCCCTTCCCCCTCATGCTACTCATTCCTTTTATCAATTTTCCATCTGTTCAATACGCCCGAGCGAAGATGACGACCTCATCTGCCGGATTGCCGCATACAACGCACTTTTCATTCGCGTTCGGCTGATCGAAGGGAATGCAGCGCGTGGTGGCTTTCGTATCTTTCTTGACTTTTTCCTCGCACCGAGTATCGCCGCACCACCAAGTGCGGGCAAACCCTTGGTCTAATGCTTCCCGAAGTGAATCATAATCGGTCGGCTCATAAGTGTTGGCATCTCGAAATTCGGTGTTGCGACGAAGCAGATCTTTCTGAATGGCATCTAGCAAATCGGTAACGGCATCGGCAAGACCTGCCAGAGGTATAGTTGACTTGCCTTCACGTCCAGGTTGGTCTCGTCGAGCTAACACGACTTGCGCCTTCTGAATATCTCTGGGACCAATCTCAATTCGCAAAGGCACACCTTTTAATTCCCACTCGTTAAACTTCCAGCCGGGAGAATATTCGTCGCGATCGTCGATCTTTAGCCGCACACAATCACCAAGGACGGTTTTGACCTGCTCGATAGCTTCCATCACCCCGCCCTTTTCTGCGTCTGTTTTCCAAATCGGCACAACCACGACCTGAATGGGCGCCAGACGCGGAGGCAAAATGAGCCCCTGATCGTCACCGTGAGCCATGATGATTGCGCCCACCATTCGTGTACTAACGCCCCAGCTAGTTGTCCAGCAGTATTGTTGTTTGCCATTTTCGTCCTGATACTGAATTTCAAAAGCTTTGGCGAAATTCTGTCCGAAGAAATGGGAGGTGCCAGACTGAAGCGCCCGCTTATCTCCCATCATGGCTTCAATGCTGTAGGAAGCCTCCGCACCAGGGAACTTCTCGCTTTCGCTCTTGCGCCCAGGAATCACCGGTATTGCAGCGTCGTTGGCAGCAAAGTCAGTATACAAATCCAGAATGCGTAAAGTCTCTTCCTGTGCTTCTTCGGCAGTTGCATGGGCGGTGTGGCCCTCCTGCCAGAAAAACTCCATTGTGCGTAGAAAGAGACGTGTACGTAGCTCCCACCGCACGACGTTCGCCCACTGGTTGATAAGCACCGGCAGATCTCGATATGATTGAATCCACTGGCTGTACATGTGTCCAATGATAGTCTCAGAGGTTGGACGCACTGCTAGCGGCTCTTCCAATTCCTTCCCGCCGCCATGCGTAACAACGGCTAGTTCCGGTTTGAAGCCTTCGACATGTTGTGCCTCCTTTTCGATGAAACTCATCGGGATGAAAAGCGGGAAGCAGGCATTCTCATGTCCCGTTTCCTTGAAGCGGCGATCAAGTCCTTCTTTCACATTCTCCCAAAGCGCGTAGCCGTATGGACGGATGACCATGCAACCTCGCACAGGGGCGTAATCCGCCAATTGCGCCTGTAGAATTACATCGGTATACCATTCTGAATAGTCTTGGCTACGGGGCGTTATCTTCTCTCTCATGTATTCAGTTCCCTCCTAGTTTTTAGGGCATCGGGTAAATCGGTAAAGGTTGTTGTGCTACCGGTTTTCTGCCACCCATTTTTCTACCTTTGCCAATTTTTCTTCGTCGATACTGAATTCGTGCGCTTCAGTTGGAAAAAGTCCCTCCTCCACTTCTTTCTTGTATCGGCATATCGCCTGAAATGTCAAATCTTGGTAGTTTTGATATGCCTTGACATAGGTTAAGGCTAGTGCGCCAATTCCCAATATGTCATGGATAACGAGCACCTGGCCATTACAAAATCCACCCGCCCCAATTCCTATCGTGGGAATCTTTAATTTCTCAGTTATTATCTGGCTAATTTCCTTTGTGATCATCTCAAGAACAATCAACTTCGCACCGGCGTTCTCTAAAGCCAATGCGCTTTGAATCAATGCCTTGCCTTTTGAAAACGTCTTGCCACGCACCCATCTGCGCGAGCCATGGATTTGAGGATTGTGACCGATGTGGGCGCAAACATCTATGCTATTTTCTGCCAATATCCTGACGACTGCTTCCTTTTCCCATCCTTCCAACTTGACGCCGTCGGCTCCATACGAAAGCAAAGTCGTTGCGTTCTCCAAAGCCTGTTCCGGGGTCTCACAGGTTCTGTACGGCATGTCAACGAGGAGGTAGGCGGTGGTTACACCTCGACGGACAGCTTTCAGATGATGAAGCATATCTGCCATCGTGACTTCAGTGTCACTTTCATAACCCAAGACGTTCATTCCCACACTATCGCCGACGAAGACAATGTCAATTCCAGCCTTGTCCTCCATGAGCGCCGTTGGGTAGTCATAACAAGTTAACATCGTGAGTTTTCGATGCGCCCTCTTCTTTGAAAGCAAGAAATCGATGTCTTTCTTCACGATATTTCCTCTCTTCTTCTACGATCAAGTGACCGAATAGGGAGCGCGATAGATTTAGAAAACTATCGCACTCGTTATTCACTCGGTTGATCTATCGTCTTCGCTATCCGCTCAGTTGATCGTTTTGTCCGTCAATGCGGCAATGCCTGGCAGTTCTTTCCTTGCAAGGTATTTGAGCGATGCACCGCCGCCGGTAGAAACGTGTGTGATTCGATCTGCAACACCCGCTTTATGTACGGCAGCGGCGCAATCTCCGCCGCCGATGATGCTTAGCGCTTTCGATTTAGCAATCCGCTTGGCAATCTCGATTGTGCCTTTCGCAAATTTTTCAAACTCGTAGACCCCCAACGGACCATTCCAAAACACAGTTTTTGCAGCATCAATAATCTTACCGAATTGCGTGATTGTCTTGGGTCCAATGTCTAATCCCAGCCACCCATCGGGAATTCCCTCGCGTGAAACAACTTGAGATTCGGCTTCCGCACTGAATTCCTTTGCAATTACGTGATCGTTTGGCAGATGAATTGTCACGTTTCGACTCGACGCTTTTCTTAACAACTCCTTCGCTACATCGAGTTTGTCCAATTCCACAACCGACATCCCGATTGGTAGCCCCATAGCCTTCAGAAATGTATACGTCATGTTACCGCCGATAATTAACTCATTGACCTTACCTAGCAGGTTTTCAATCATGTTAATTTTATCAGAAATTTTGACTCCACCCAGAATGGCGACGAAGGGACAATCTGGATTTTGAAGGGTTTTGTTGAGATGTTTGATTTCTCTTTCCATTAGAAACCCGGCGGCGGACTGATCGAAATAACGGGTAACGCCTTCTGTCGAGGCATGTGCACGGTGTGCTGTGCCGAAGGCGTCGTTAACATAGATATCTGCGAGCGATGCGAGTTTTTCCGCAAACTCCAAATCGTTGGCCGTTTCCTCTTTATGAAAGCGAACATTTTCGAGAAGAAGTATGCCACCTTCCTGAAGTTGAGTAATGGTTGATTCCACTTCCGGACCAACACAGTCGAGGGTGTGTTTTACACGTTGTCCCATCAGGCGGCTAAGATGCTCTGCAATCGGGGCGGTCGAAAGTGCTGAATCAAACCCATTGGGACGTCCCAAATGCGTTGCCAAGATGATTTTAGCACCACTAGCAATTAGTTGTAGAATCGTTGGTAGTGCAGCCCGAATGCGGGTGTCGTCGGTGATTTGCGTTCCCTCTATCAGCACATTGAAGTCAACACGCACCAACACACGTTTGCCAGCCACATCTAAATCGTGTAGTCCAAGTTTTTCACCCACGGTTGGGTCTCCATGAAAATGCGTTGCGTCGAAAGGCTGAGGGGTATCGCGTGTTGCTTACCTGTGACTGCCTACTTCTTTTGGACTAGTGTCGTACTTTTCTTTCTCACTTCATTTTGGCGCGCCATATAACTAGCGGTTGTGTTAATCCTGATCTCCGCGGCATTCCGTTGACTACATCGGTTCAACGACAATACCCAAGAACAAAATGGTCTTTGTCCTGTCGTCATATATGGCAAAAAAGAAGGGGCGGTCTACAAGGAAGCTCGGCGGTGCAGATTCAACTCCCACGACAACAGTCACTGCTGCCGCTTCTGTTCCCTCTTCGTTGACCTCCACGAAGGTTTTGTGCCGAACTTCGCTAATGAACAAGCTCGGTCCCATGCCGCTGAAATCAGCCCCACCTCCAAAAGCGATGTCCATCCCCAGGGCTTTGAGTGTGTCGTTGAGTTTCACTTCATATTCTAGTTTAAATCGTGGGAGTATCATCATACTATTGTTCCCAACCTCATGAAACTGCGACCGCCAGCTTGCCCAGTTTTTCGCGTTCAACTTGCTCAAAAATTCTTTTAAGTTCGAATCGCGGCTGGGTAGGAAGATATACATGCTCACATCCTCATCACCATCTCCATACGGTAGGATTGCTGCCTCAAAGTTCTCGCCTCGAAAGTATGGGAATGCCCCCATTCGGAACATCATCGGGGATTGCTTCTCACTCCCATCCGGTAGATGGAAAATGCCATCCCGTGTTTTTGACTTATCGAATTCCTCCTGCCAACTTCCTTTGAAATAAATGGCATTAATCAACATAATCAATGTCCGCGGATCGATGCGTTGAACAATCTTCTTAATTTTTGCGTTCGTGTTTGTATGTACCCAACCGTTGATGATTTCCGGCGCTTGCGGCGTACTAAAATTGAGAGAGGTAATTTTCGCTTCAAAAAATTCCTGATTTCGATTCAAGAAATCAGGGTTGAAATCGACACCTTGACGTCCCCAAATCGAATTTGCAATCGAGAGTTCGACTCTTGGCCCGCGGCTTTCGAGACTTTTTCGTAATGCCTTGTTAGAACGATTGACGGTGTCCAGGCTTAAGCCTTCTAATTCTAACACTTCCGCCATGGCACGTTGCGTTTCCCCAACTGCCCCGTTATAGGTCATGGTGAGTGCAATTGAGATGCTCAATGGAGAGATGAAGATGTTCACACCGGGTTCTCGTGCTTGGGCATCCATAAGCAACTTGAAGCCGAATCTTGTGTTAGCCGAAGCAACGCTTGAAAAAGCTGGATTATCAATGAAGCTCAATACATCGCCGATAGTATCCGTCGGAGAATTGCCGTCAGAACATCCGAGTAGACACAGTAGCATTATGCCTGCATATCCAATAAGAATTAAACGGTGCCAATGCCTGCTCATTTCACCTTCTCTTCGCTGCGACCACCGCTTTTTGGGCGGCTTCTGTCAACCCATCGGCAGTTATCAGATTCAAACCGGAGTTCACAAGCAGTTGTTTAGCCAGCTCGACGTTTGTGCCCTCTAATCGCACAATCAACGGCACCTTCAGATTGACCTGCTTGATCGCTTCAATAATTCCGTTGGCAATCATGTCACATTTTACGATACCGCCGAAAATATTGACTAGCACTGCTTTCACCTTTTCATCAGCGAGAATCAAGCGAAAGGCGTGTTCGACACCTTCTGTTGTGACACCTCCACCCACATCAAGGAAATTCGCGGGTTCGCCTCCGTGCAGCTTAATCAGATCCATCGTTGCCATTGCGAGCCCTGCCCCGTTGACCATACAGCCTATATTTCCATCAAGGCTGATGTAACTCAATCCCGACTGTTTGGCTTCCAACTCCCGTGAATCCTCTTCGTATGGATCACGCATTGCTTCAATATTTTGATGTCGCCACAGCGCGTTGTCATCGAAATTCAGCTTAGCATCGACTGCAAGGAGATCCTGCCCTTTATCAGTCTTTGTGATAGCTAGCGGGTTAATCTCCGCAAGCAAGCAATCGCAGTCAACGAAGGTGTTGTACAAACCGATTATCAGCTCAGTTGCCTTGGAGATGAGATTTTGTGGAATATTCAAACCGTAAGCCAGTTTTCGTGCTTGGAAGGATTGTAAGCCAACTGATGGATCGATTACCTCATTGATAATTTTTTCAGGACAGGTTGCGGCAACCGCTTCAATGTCGACCCCACCTTCTTCGCTGCCCATCATTACAAGCCGTGAACAAGTTCGATCTAGAACAATGCTAAGGTAAAGTTCCTGCTCGATTTCGTGCGCCTCGGCGATTAGGCATTTTCGAACCCGCTTGCCTTCGGGCCCCGTCTGATGCGTGACGAGTTGCATATCAAGCATCGCTTCGGCGTATTCTCTGACAGTTTCAAGATTCTTTGCGAGCTTGACACCGCCTCCTTTCCCGCGTCCACCGGCGTGAATTTGGGCTTTCACAATATAGAGCGGACAGTTTAGGTGACGAGCTATCTCCTCTGCCTCATCGGGGGTTGACGCTACTTCTCCGCGCGGGACATTGACGCCATGGGCTTTGAGTATATCTTTTGCTTGATATTCGTGTACGTTCATTCCGTTCCTCCAAACAAATTAGAGCTAGATAAGTTAACACTAAACGGCAACCGTGCAACCATCGCGCAGGTTCATTGATGCCAAGTTCTTGCACGGAAGCGCATCCAATCGGGGATTTGGCTCATTGGCGGTTTGCGCTAATCAAATTCGCTTAATCGAACAACTCGATGTTCATCATAGGATTTTCGCGCCGCTAAAGCCATCACAATTGACGCGCGCCCGTCAACGCCTCCCACAAGTGGCTGCGTATCCTCCTGAATAGCAGCGACGAATTCTTTCATTTCAGCTAAATAAGACGCTTGGTATCGTTCTAGGAAAAAGTACAACGGCAGTGCACTGTGAATCCCCGTTGTGTCAGCATAAATATGGGTATCGGGTGTGCTGTTTTCAATGTGTATCATGCCCGCGTCACCTAACACCTCTAGTCGTTGATCATACCCGTATACTGCCTGGTAGCTGTTATCAATCGTTCCAATTGCACCATTGGCAAAACGCATCGTGAGAATAACCGTATCAAGATCGCCCGAATCCGCAAAGCGCGAGTGAACCAGCACGCCGCCAGTTGCATAAATTTCGACGACCTCACTGTTCATAATATACCGCGCCATATCAAAATCGTGAATTGATGTTTCCAAAAAAATTCCTCCCCACGAGCGCACATAATCGGGCGATGGCGGTTCTGGATCGCGACTCGTGATGCGTAAAACATGGGGAGTTCCGACTTTGCCCGCATTTACCATTTCCCATACACGATGGAAGTTGGCGTCAAACCGTCGATTAAAGCCAATCTGTAACTTCACCCCCGTTTTTTCAACCGCTGCCAAAGCTAGGTCGATTTCTTTAAGGTCAAAGCCAATCGGTTTTTCGCAGAAAATATGCTTCTTCGCCGCTGCCGATTCTCGAATAATCCGTGGATGAGTTGGGGAGGGTGAACAAATTACTACCGCGTGAATCGTTGGATCATTTAGGATTTCGCCATAATCCGCTAATGCACTCGGAATCTGGAACCGGTCTGCTGCCTTTTCTGCCGCTTGTAAATGAGGGTCCGCCACAGCAACCACATCGGCTTTCGAAACATGATGAGTAAGATTTTCAATATGGATTCTGCTAATACGTCCGGCGCCGATGACCCCAATTCTTAACATGTAAAATCCTCACACCTTGCGCGCTATCTTCTGCGATTCAAAAGTATAAATCTCTCATTCAATAACCCTAGGATTTGATTATTTTCCAACCACAGACCTCTGGTAGGTCTACGCAGTTTAACAGCCAAAGCGGACAGAAGTTTTTCGAAAATAAGTCTGAATTAAGCGGGTTCTTTCGACATGAAAGTTCAGAATCCGAGAGTGGCACATGTAGCCAATGTTTATCAAGGCGGGTTTTATTCGGTGAGCCGCGTTTTGGTGTCAGTACGTCATTATGTAGCAACGCAATCAGAGATTAATCTGTTTCCCTTTTGCAAATGAATCACCAGCCGTCATCGTAAGGCGGAAGGTTTGAAGCGCATCGCTATAAGGTGAGCGGATTTTGGAAGCATCTCCACTTTTAACGGCATCGATAAAGACACGATCTTCATGCAAGTACCCATTCAAATTTTCATCCGAAGTTTCTATTTCACCAGCGCGGTTGATACTGACCGAACTCCCACTTACTTCGACAGATAAATCACGGCAAAAAACCTCAAGCTTCACCCGTCCCCACCCCCGCAACATACACGCCGAAGTAATGTTTGCAACCGCACCGTTTGCAAATCGAATATTAACCACGCTTAAGTCATCAATGTCGTAGTTGGGGATATCGGTCATGCGCCCCTGTGCGGCGAATCCGTGTATGGCAATTGCTTCACTTCCGACGAGGTATCGGCAGAGATCAAAAATGTGCGTTGTCTGTTCAACGTGTTGGCCACCAGACTGCGCACGAACGCGCCACCATCCAACCTCCGGCATACCGCCCATCCAGTAGCCCAATGCCCCAACGATTTTCTCGTCTTTAAGGACAACTTGTGCTCGCTCTACATTCCCTTGGTATCGCCAATGATAACCGACACTGGTAATATTACCGCTTCTTTCGACGGCTTCGTGTATCTCAGTCGCCTGCTCTAAATTTACGGCAATCGGCTTTTCAACAAAAAAGGGAATCTTTCTTTCACAAGCGATTTGCTCCTGTTCGCCATGTACAAAGGGAGGTGTACAGATGTACACGGCGTCAAGTTCCTCTTTGTCGAACATCTCTTTATAGTCGGTATAAGGTTTTGCGCCATATTCCTCCGCTCTTTGCTTGGATTGCTCCTCTAAAATGTCACACATCGCAACCAGTTCAACATCCTGAAATCCAGCCAGATTTCCCAGATGGCCGCCCGCCATTTGCCCGACGCCGATTGCGCCTACTTTAACTTGCACCGTTTTATTTCCTCCGCTGTAGCCACTGCTTCATGTACTGTGCCGATTTCGGCAACTCCACTTCACCTGGCCCAGGCACGCTGCATTCAAGCACCATGTCGTGTTGATACCCAATCTTTCGTAACGCCTTAAAACCTGATTTGAAATCGGTATGACCGTACCCTGGTGGTTCACGAGTACTATCTGCCAAATGAACATGTTTGATGTAATCGCTGCTGACTTTGATACTGTCTGCAATATTCCGTTCCTCAATGCTCATGTGGAAGAAGTCTGCCATAATCGCAACATTCGGACTGTTGACTTGCTTGCAAATTTCAACGCCATCGCAGAGGGTTCGCATAAAATGAGTTTCATAGCGATTCAGCGGTTCAAGGAGGATTACGGATCCAACCTCTTGGGCATACCCCCCAAGATCTTTTAGGAGTTGGACAAGCAGCTCAGTTTCAAGCTGTCGCGCGGTTTTGTAAGGGCTCAAATCCTTTATTCGCGGTTCGCCAAAAGCGGGGACTACAACCAAACCAATTGCGCCGATGTTTGCAGCCGCTTTGAGTAAAGTACGAATTCCTGCAATCGTTCGTTCTCGCTCATGCGAATCGCTGTCCAATAACATGCCTGGGTACCCTGCGCAGACTGCGCTCGGTTTGACCGGATGATTTTCGGTTGCCTTTATGATTTCATCCTGACGCTTCTCTAAGTCGCCGCCTCCAAACTCAATCACTTGATAACCATATGCTGCAAGATTGTCGAGTTTTTCGGCAAGGTCCTTTCCCGGTACCAGTCCTTCCTGACTTCCTAATTTCACTCGTTCGCCCTCCATTCGTAAAATGATAGAACAGTATCACCGTACGCTTCCTGTCTGTTCGACGCCAATCCTGTGGTCAACACTGTCGGGAGATCTAGCTCTTTACCTCTTCGATGTTCCACGACGAGTCTGCCGGATTGTGAAAGCAGTCGATTCTCAGCAACAAGTTCCAAGCAAGTGTTGTGGATATTGGCATCATAAGGTGGGTCAAAGTAAATCAGATTAAATTGTGCGTGTCGCTTGCCGAGGTAGGTGAGCCCTTTCTGAGCAGCCAAGTTGATGAGTTGAACCTGCGAGTGGTTACGGTGGATGCCGCACTGTTCAAGGTTGGAGGCTATTACCCGCATACAATGGTAATCGTGGTCAACGAACGTTACGGATTTTGCTCCCCGGCTCAACGCTTCAATGCCAATGTTTCCCGTTCCCGAACACAGATCTAGAAAGTTTGCGTCGTTGATATCGCCCCGAAGGATACTAAATAGCGCACCCTTAACACGGTCCGAAGTCGGTCGTACCTTTGACCCTTTTACCATTAAACGCCTTCCCTTGAATTCTCCGGCGATGATTCTCATAATTGAGGGCCTTAATGGCGATTCTATAATTTCAACACGGGCAAATATAGGCAGATTATACTATAGCTAACTTCGCACGTCAACCAAAAATACTTGAGGCTTAATATACCCCATCCGACCTCGAGAATCTTCGTCGGGGTAGTGTTAAAAGGTGAATTGTAATAATTCACCGGTAATCGTCTGAGAATCAATCCCACGGTAGCGGAACACCCAATCGCTGGCTCACTGCACGCGCCGAATCCTGCTCCACTTCCCCGTAGTGGATACCTTCACGACGATGAATCTGAAACCGCTCTCCCTCGATAGCACCGGGTAGTAGTGAGCGATCTGTGCCGGGCATCGGTTCATAAGTTTCCCGCAAATCACGCACGTACCTATCCACTTCCGCACGGAAAATCGCCTCGGGAACCACAGTTCCCACATGGATTGCGAGCACCATTCCTCCTAGTTGGGCATCCTGCCAATGTTTCTCAATTGTATCAGCAGTAGGAATCGTGAAGCCCGTTAAGCCTCCGCCCAGCAGGCTTGCGACAGCAACGTAACCAATGCTCTTGAAAAATGCTGCGGGGATTTTAGAGAGAAGTTCATCAAACTCCGGACCACGCTGATAATCCGCTAGGATGCACGTGGCTGCGTCAAGCACCAGCGATGGTTCGTCCGCTGAAGGTATGGCAAAGCAGATTGGCGGGTTGCCAATATAGCCAAGCTGGGGTTTTATTTCCTGTCCACTGGCGTTCCCGTGACCTTGATACCCCTGGACCGAGAATCCAATGCAGCCCTCCTCCATACACATACGTGCATAATGCCCCGCTGATCCGTAATGACCTATGTAGCGGACGAGCCCCATTCCGATTCCTACTTCCTTCGCCCTGACAATTGCCTCTTCGGTTGCGCGAATCATCGGAAAATAACCTAGTGTTCCATCGCCATCTAAGACCACAGCAGTTGGGGTCTCGTGGAGAAGGCGAACGTCCGGTTTAGGATTCAACTGCCCATTCTCGAAGCTGTTGCAATAACCATTGACCAGCTGCGTACCATGGCTGCGAACGCCGCGGAGATCCGAATTAACGAGCAAGCGGCTAATCTGCGTCGCATGCTCCTGGTTTAATCCCGCCTTCTCAAAGCAGGCAGTGGCAAAAGCAAGGAGACTGTTTTCTTGAACTCGAATGAAAGATTCTGGTGGCTGGTTCATTGTGGCCTCCTCATAAAAGAAAGAGTTGAAATAAAACATCGGGATATTTTCAAAGGGTTACACATTATGCAAGTTGTATTACAGCGACCTGATGAAGGGCGACCTTGGGGACGGTGAAAGAGACGCTATTCGCCTTTTGCTCAAAGGGAAGCGTTACCCCATCTGGCTCAGCGTTGATTGCCGAGACCTTTTCATCCTCGCTCAAATTTAGTTCTAATGTGGAGATGTTCTACTGGCAAAATAGGAGCTCCTTGCTGTGCGTTGACCGGGTGAACCAACAGACGTTTTGTTTCTAGTTGGCGATAGCCTGTTACTAGTAGCTACGACGGGGCATTCGTGACCAAAAATGGAAATGTATCGGATAGCGTCGTATCGGCAAGAGTATACAACAATGCTCCCGGCTCTTCAACACTGAACAGAGGGTCCAATGTATGGACTTAAAATAAAACGTAGCAACGTTTCCCCTGTCAGTACTGATTCATCACAATAGCGGGGTGATTGGTCGAAAGCCCCGGCGGGCTACTCCAACACCCCACCCACCGCTTCATATCATTTGCGCGGTTGGTATGTGGCAGAACGATATGTCCCAGCACATCGGCTCCCGCCTTGGCTTTTACGATTGTCTGGCGATCCACCTTAACCTCCATGTCATCGGGAATATTTGCCTGACGACACATCTCAGGCGGCACTTTGACATAGGTCTCATTATTCTCAGTTTCGCCCAGGTAATCTGCCCCGAACACATCTTCCAAGGCGAAATTATGTCTTCGATTGCCGTCCTCATCCGCCAACGAGGTCGACCGGCTTGCCAACAGGTTTCCGCCATTTTTCACATACTGACGAACCTGCGCCACCTCTCCGTCACTCATGCATGTGGTCTCTCGCAGAACGAGCATTGAATACTTGTCAAGATTGCCAAGGTTTCAGTGTCGAAATCGCATCAACGGGTACCTAATGGTCCAAAATAGCTCGAAAACTCTCATAAAGACCATCTGTATATATCTCTACGGCGTCAATGATTCGGGTTGTGTCCCAGTCAATGATTGTATGTTTTTCGCTGAATTCGTAGAGGTCATTTTTAGTGTCTTCAGAGATATAGACGGCGACAGAATGCAGCTTTTGTCCGACATAGGACTGTTCCATCGAGCGCATGATGTCAAAGACCGGTTTAAATGCACGATAGGGGGAGGCGTATAGGGTTCCATCGGCATTCATGACATCAATGAACAGTTGTGTACCATAAAGAAAGCTGCCGACAGCATCAGCTCATCCAATGACCGCATCCCGGTGTGCTGTCTCTCGAAGAGATGAAACCGACCTAATGCCAAAAGTGCGGGTTGTTGGCGCGTGGTGTTACTGAACAGGCTCGAAGCAAATGTGACAGACAGGTTTGACATATCGCTTTGACACGGATCTCCATGCGTGATAGTCGCTAGTGGCATCCTGTACCAGAGGGAGGGGCGATCTGCATAAGGCCTATCACCCTGGAAAGCAGTGAGTTCATCAGGACGGTACTAATTCGTAAAAGCGTCCACTTGAGCAAGTGCGAGATCTCGGTAGGGACTATTCATACAGACAACTCCTGGACGACCGCACCCAATTTTGAGGTCTTTAGAGTGATTTCCGTCGGTGTCCCGAATGCTGTTCGTAGAGATAGTTATCAAAGAGGATGCTCTGATTGCCAACAACCTTAATTCCCCGTTGAAGGAGCAATTCCGTCAACTCCCCAAAGGCATCCCGACCCCGTAGGCCAATATGGGTGTGGTCGATTTCTGTTTGGTAGTAGGCATTTCCAGACTGGGATTTTGCCTGAATCCACACCGCATCGGGTCCGGCAGAAGCGATTAAATCCACCCACTATTTCGCATCACAGTTTTTGTACACGTCAGGGTGCCAATCATCAAGGGTGGAACTCATGCCAATCACTTTATACGCGGTAGCATACTAGGGTTTTTTCTTCGTATGAGTTACTTTTTCGGTAACTGTCACTTCATTGCCTATGCGTGTTGGTCTCCTCATAAGGAATTCAGCTGAGAAGTACGTCGGAAGTTTAATTTTCTGTCTTAAGCGATTACCATTTGGCTATGGGCCTTCCTCATCAAACTGCCGCAAGCGTCGCTTGGGGGATTCCCGATAAGGGTACTGAGCTAGCGCTGCTTCGTCCAATTCCAGCCCTAGGCCTGGTTCTGTTGGCAGTTGGATATAACTATCCTTAACCTCAATGGGATTGACCGAAATCTCATCGCCGCACGCCGCGAAGTTAACGAAGTATTCGGTAATCAGGAAATTGGGAATCGCCGCACACGCCTGTACCGTTGCTGCAAGTCCTACCGTCGTGCTGTTGTAGTTGTGCGGAGCCATAGTGACGAAATATGGCTCCGCCATCGCCGCGATTTCTTTAAGTTCTAAGATACCTCCGCAGCTGCAAACATCGGGATTTAGAATGTCGGCTGCATTCTTCTCGAAGATCTCGCGGAATTCCCTTTTCGTATAGAGTTCTTCACCGGTGACGACGGGTAAGTTAATGGCGTGGCGAACTTCGACAAGCGCATCAAGATTACGTGCGGAGACCGGCTCCTCATACCAGAACGGGTTAAATTCCTCTAGTTGATGGGCGATGCGGATGGCGTGCATTGGGGCGAGGCGACGATGGACTTCGATGAGCAACTCTACATCCGGTCCCACGGCTTCACGTACAACGCGCACGCATTCGACAGCCGCGACTTCGTCTTCACGGCTTAGATGTGTCCGCCAAGGTCCTGGAAATGGGTCGAACTTCATCGCAGTGAACCCCTGTTCTACCAATCGTGTGGCGCGTTCAGCGTACTCCTTGATCGTTCGCCCGCCCCAGCCGTTGGCGTAAACGCGAATCTTATCTCGGCATGCCCCTCCCATCAGGTTGTAGATGGGCGTGTTCAATGCTTTCCCAACGATATCCCAGAGAGCTTGCTCAATACCGCTGATTGCGCAGTAGAGATCCATGACGCCCCGCTTACTCGCAAAGTCATGATATGCCATGAAAGTGAAATGCTTGATGTTGAACGGATTTCGTCCGATGAGGTAACGCGCAAGTTCCTGAACGTGGATTTCGATTGTTCGATCTCGGTCTGCTTGTGTATAACATTCGCCCCATCCATGAATCCCCTCGTCGGTCTCCACCTTAACAAATAGCCAGTTTTTCTCCTCACTAGGGTGAACGAGAAACGTCCGAACATCCGTCACCTTCATCTTGCGCCTCTTTTCATGACTGACATGATTTACAATGCATCAAAATTCAGTAAAAGCCTTGCAAATTGGGATGTCATTGAAACTAAGGCAATACATTTCGATAGGCGTTATTTTAGCAGATTTACGAAGGCGTAGCAAGCGAAACTGCGAATTCTTTCTCCGAAAGTTTTCGCTTGAGTTCGAGCTATGTTCATGATAAGATGCAATGAATATCGTGAGCCAATATGTAGCAACAAAATCGTGTCTGAGATTTAATTTTCAGATGCTAGTGTGAAAAGGCGAATCAAGCGAAAAGCTAGCAGGGATTTAGGTTTAATCAAAATTTCACCCATCAATGGAGCCTTCATTGTGTGTCGTATTCATAAACAACCGCGTTCATTCTGCGTGACCATGATTGAACAAATTTCCTTAGCAATAAGCAATATGCTGAAGTCCCTCACTATAAGTGTTTGTTTCGCGCATTTCTGTGACGTCGATTGTTAATCGCCGCCGGGGCAACTAGTCTGATTATGAATTCATTCCTGGGAGTAGAGTTTCCTGTTTTTTGCGCGCAACCTAGGCGTCGGTCTTTTGCAGATTGCGTTCGTAATAGTGGCGATTAAACACCTAGACTGAGATTGCGGCAGTGACAGTTTCCCTTGTTGTTTTCCCGCCCCTAGACCAAATATGACTTCACGTCTCAGGTGCTGATCTCGACCTAGTCTCAAGGAAAACACCCGCGCTAATGAACTGGCTGCTGGGATTGGTCTTTATTTCTTGCACTCTGTTTGTATTCAGCAGGATCGAGCGTTTTCAGCCTTTCCTGCAGTATTACATCCGTATGCGGAAATCGAAAAAGCTGTGAACGCTTTACCAAGATGAGTGGCAATATGCAGAGCGAGATGTATGCGCTGACGTTATGGCAACCTTGGGCGACGCTAATCGCTGAAGGAATCAAAGTGTTTGAAACTCGTAGTTGGAAGCCGCCGAAGAATCTTATCGGGCAGCAAATCGCCATCCACGCGGCAAAAAAGAAACCGACACGAGAGGAGATAGATAATTATTCGGCAGCGATTCATCGTGAAATGGAAAAGCTCTACGGCTTCACGAATTGGTGGGAGACAATTCCTTACGGCGCAATTATCGCAACCACTACGATTGGGGGCTTCTTTTTTGTTCAAGAGGTGGTTGATGCGTTTGTCAGGGTGAAAGGTTTGCGAACCGATGAAAGCCATAAAAGCACACCCGGTTATTTGGACATCGACATGTTTGGTGATTATTCGCCGGGACGCTATGCGTGGCGGTTATGGGATTTGAGCAAAGAGATAGAACCCATCCCTGCAAAGGGCAAGCTTGGGCTATGGGTTTGGAAGAGAGACAGCGATGATGAAAACAGAGGGACTGATGCCGCTGATGAAGGGGAAGAATCTTTGTAAAGAATTTGGTTTGCCAAAATTGTTGACTAGATTTGCCCTTCATCTTGGTTGGAATTCTTAGTCGTAGGGTTAAGGAGCAAAACCACAATGAAAATCATAGGGGTTATTCCCGCACGCTATGCGTCTAGTCGATTTGAAGGCAAGGCGCTGGCGGATATTTTTGGCAAACCGATGGTTCAGCACGTCTATGAGCGGGCATCACGTGCAAAAACACTGGATGGGGTCATCGTTGTAACCGACGATAAGCGTATCTACGATGCTGTTGCCGGCTTCGGCGGGGAGGTCGTCATGACCACACCGGATTGCCCCACTGGGACGGAACGGGTTGCGATTGTTGCGGACATGCTGGATTGCGATGTCGTCGCCAACATTCAGGGCGATGAACCACTACTTGAGCCGGCGATGATTAATCAGCTCATTCAACCCTTCCTAGATGATCCATCCGTAGAAGTGAGTACGTTGAAACAGCGAGTCGAAAATGAAGCAGATTACCGTGATCCCAACGTCGTAAAGCTTGTAACTAGCCTCGATGGATTCGCGCTGTATTTTTCGAGAGGGACTATCCCCGGCAATCTATCGAACAACTGGATACAGACTAACCCAATTTATCGGCATGTGGGGCTTTATGCCTACCGTCGGGAACAGCTTCTAGCGTTCACAAGATGGGAACGAACGCCGTATGAAATCTCGGAAGGGCTGGAGCAGTTGCGCTTCCTTGAACACAGTGTTCGCATTCGTGTCGTCGAAACGGAGCATCCGGCAATTGGTGTTGATATACCGGCGGATCTAGAGCGTGTACTATCAATCATGAGTTCGTGGCAGAAAAACAGGTAGCTAGTGCGAAATCGAATTCATCGTCTATACAGTTCTCTATGTGTGGCGAAGGGTAATGGAGCAACCGGCGGTGATTATGACCTTTTGATTTGGCTGTCGAGTAAATGGATGGATGAATCGAATCAAGCGGACCGAAGAGCTAAAAAATGAATAAGGGAAGGAGGTTTGCCAATTGACAAGATATATTTTTGTAACTGGAGGCGTAATTTCCGGCATAGGAAAAGGGATTACAACCGCATCACTTGGACGTCTACTCATTAATCGTGGATTCAAGGTTATGGTGGTCAAAATCGATCCGTACCTCAACTCAGATGCCGGTACAATGAATCCGTTTCAACATGGTGAGGTCTTTGTAACACGGGACGGAGCGGAAACGGATCTTGATCTTGGCAATTACGAACGGTTTCTGGGTATCGATCTCAATCGATACTCAAACTTCACGACAGGTTCGGTCTATAGCACAGTAATTGCCAAAGAACGGCGTGGGCATTACTTAGGTGAAACGATACAGTTGATACCGCATATTACCGATGAGATTAAGGAACGTATTTATCGGATTGGAGAGGAGAGTGACGCGGAAGTCGTTATTACAGAAATTGGCGGTACAATCGGCGACTTGGAAATCGGTCCGTATGTCGAAGCCATTCGGCAGATGGCGATGGAGGTTGGGCGCGAAAACACATTGTTTATCCATGTTTCGCTGATTTACACACTGCCCGGTGGGGAGAACAAGAGCAAACCGACTCAACACAGTATCCGCACGCTGCAGGAATTGGGAATTCAACCGGATCTCTTAATCTGTCGAACTAGCCATTCCATGGATGAGAGGCTGCGAAAGAAAATCTCCCTTCTCTGTGGAATTTCGGAGGAATACATTGTCGAAGGGCGGGACCTCGATCTTGTTGATGAAATTCCGTTAAACTTTGAACGGCAAGGTATGGCGCATTTAGTGATAAAAAAATTAGGGTTAGAGGATCGACCACCAATCAATACCGAGTGGGCAGAAATGGTTGAAAAACTGAAATGCCCAAAACACCATACCCAAATCGCAATCGTGGGTAAATATGTGAAAGGATCCGATACCTACCTCAGTGTACAAGAGGCGCTCAAGCATGGGGGAATTGCCAATGAGTCTGCCGTAAACATCAAATGGATTGATTCTGAGACATTGATAGGGAGCCAGAACCTCACCGAACAGTTCGAGGGAATTGACGGCATTCTTGTTCCCGGAGGTTTTGGTGTTCGTGGAATTGAAGGGATGATTATAGCAATACGCTACGCTCATGAGGGCAACATCCCGTTTTTCGGACTATGCCTCGGTATGCAGTGCATGGTGATTGAGTTCGCGCGTCATGTTGCAAAATTGAAAAACGCAAACAGTTCTGAGTTTGATCCAGAAACACCCCACCCCGTGATAGATTTGATGCTCGATCAGCAAGGCAAGTCCAATCTTGGCGGAACTATGCGGCTCGGTCTCTACCCCTGCGTCTTGAAGATGAACACGAAAAGCTATGAAGCCTACGGACAACCAATCATCCTAGAACGCCATCGCCATCGATATGAATTTAATAATCGTTATCGCGATCAACTTGAATCAGAGGGTTTATATCTGAGCGGTCTATCCCCCGACGACGGCCTCGTTGAAATTGTCGAAGTCGCAGATCATCCTTGGATGGTCGGTTCCCAGTTTCACCCTGAATTCCAGTCCAAGCCGCTGGTTCCCCACCCACTGTTTCGTGATTTCATTCAAGGTGCCTTGCAGTATCAACAGGGCCGATAGTTCACAAGCATGCGGATTCTTGAAACAGCATATACCAGGCTGTGAAGAGCCAATGGTATATTGAGAAATGAGGATTTGTGAGTAAATTCCCTGACATCGAAACTAATGAGAACCCGGCTTGTATCCCCTTTAGAGTGTTTGTCATTGGGCTTGCTTTGGCTCTCTTAAACACCTATTGGGTTGCGACAAATGACCTTGTAATAGGTCCGCTACACAATTATATGTCGCTCTTTAGTAATGCCATTTTCACCCTGTTTGTGCTGATTCTCCTGAATTTCGTTCTGAAGAAACTCCTGCCAAAAACCGCGCTATCTGACTCCGACCTTCTGGTTGTCTACGTCATGGTCGTTATGGTGACGACGGTATCCGGGCACACGAGCATGAACAAATTGGTCGGTACACTTGCACACCCTTTCTGGTTCGATTCAGAGGAGAATGATTGGCGAAATCTGTTCTGGCGACATATCCCCGATTGGTTTGCCATTCAGGACAAGAACGTGCTTCGCGGCTTTTACCTCGGCGAGACTTCCTTTTTCTCGCAACAGTTTGTCAAGGCTTGGATTGTCCCCATGCTTTGCTGGTCAGCCTTTATGTTTGTTCTCTATTTCGTCCTAATCTGCATAAACACTATTATCAGGAGACAGTTTACCGACCATGAACGCCTCACATACCCGATTACGTGGATGCCCTTGGAGATGGGACGTGACACGACCGCTTTTTTAAAGAGTAAGTTAATGTGGGTGGGATTTGGCATTGCGGCTGGAATTAGTTTGCTGAATGGTTTGCATGTCTTATATCCTGCGGTGCCTTCTATCCGTGTGGGGTGGCAGTATTTCAATTTTCCGGATAAGCCGTGGAGTTACATGCGCGGGACACTGATTTCATTTCAACCGTTCGTCATCGGATTGTCCTTTTTTATGCCGCTGGACCTCGCCTTTTCCGCTTGGTTCTTCTACATCTTCAAGAAAATGACTCTAATTTTGATGGGAGTTGCGGGCTGGCGTAACCTTTACTTTGATGAACAAGCACAAGGTGCGTGGACCGCGTTGGGCATTTTGGCGCTGTGGGTCGGACGAAAACACCTCAAGCAGGTTATCGCACAGGTGGTAACCGGAAAGGCAGGCATAGATGATTCTAGAGAGTCAATGTCTTATCGGGCTGCGATTCTGGGCATTATAGGCGGGGTGTTGTTTTTCCTTTGGTTTGCTTATAGTGCAGGGTTCTCTTTTTGGGTCATACTGCTCTTTTTGGGGCTATACTGTTGTGGCGCCATAGGTTTGACCAAGGTTAGAGCTAGCCTTGGTGTGGCTGTCCATGAACTGCTCTGGGTGGATCCCGGTCGAACAATGGTCACATCTATCGGAACCCGGGCGTACGGTCCCCGAAACTTGACCATCCTAAACTTTTTTTATTGGCTGAATCGAGATCAGCCGGCACACCCGATGCCAAATCAACTCGAAGCTTTTCGGATTGGTGAACAATCCAACATCAATGTCCGACAACTGGTATGGGCAATGCTGATTACTCTCGCTGTTTGCATACCTGTGACTTTTCTGATATATCTCAACATAGAGTATCGGGAGGGTGCTTCGAGTTCGAGATCTTTCATCCAGTGGGTTGGGGTGGAAAGTTTTGGTCGGCGCCTTCAACCGTGGTTAACTCTTCCCACAGGACCTGATTTCTTCACTATAGGTGCCATGGGGCTCGGTTTTGGTATCACAACCGTTCTTCTAATCATGAAGATGCGGTTTCTCTGGTGGCCGTTTCACCCGGTCGGTTATGTGCTCGGCGTGAGTCCGGCAGAGATGGTCTACATTTGGGTGCCGGTGCTTATCAGTTGGTCGTGTAAGCTTGCCATCCTCCGGTATGGGGGTTTGCGGGCTTACCGTAGAGCCATCCCATTCTTTGCCGGATTGATATTGGGTGACTATTCGATGGGCTGCATTTGGAGCATCATCAGTGCTGTGTTTAACATCTCGACTTATAATATGGCATGGCACGGCCGCTAAGTGTCTTTCCGAAAGCAATACAGTGCGAATTTTTGAATCTTTAATCCAGTACGACTAAGGAGTCACCAACGAATTAAAAGCCGGAGTTTAAGATATTATGAGACTAGAAAACAAGGTTGCTATAGTCACCGGAGCAGCTCAGGGTATGGGCTTCGCAACAGCAAAGCTATTTTCCCAACAAGGAGCCAGGGTTGCGATGATAGACATCAACACCAAGGGGCTCTTGCAGGCAGCTCAGGCGGTTGAACCCCTGGGCAAGAAGCCGCTCACGATCGACATTGACATCAGTGATTCTGCAGCGGTAAGTCAAGCTGTTCAAAAGGTTTATGACACTTGGGAACGAGTAGACGTGTTGGTGAACAACGCGGCAATCCAGTCGCCAGGTGGAAATTTCGTTAACGCGACCGATGAGGTCTGGGATCGATATTTAGCAGTCAACGTCAAAAGCGCTGGGTTTCTGGTCAGAGAAATTATTCCCTTGATGCAGCAGCAGAAGGCTGGAAGTATCATCAACATCGGGTCGATTTCTTCGTTTGTTGTTTTCCCGGGACAAGCAGTATATGCCACGACCAAAGGGGCTATTCTGCAGTTGACCCGCGCCATCGCAGTAGACTTCGGCAAAGATGGGATTCGAGCGAACTGTATCTGTCCCGGACCAACCCTTTCTGGCCCTTTAGCAAGTGGGATTTCCGAAGATGGAACGTTGAATCCGGAGTTAGAAGATTTGGCGAACATGCATCCACTTCAACGTCTCGCTCAACCTGAAGATATCGCTTATGCTTCCCTATTTTTGGCTTCGGATGAGTCTCGGCATGTCACTGGAGTTGTGTTGCCGGTGGACGGCGGTTTTACAGCCAGATAGCCAAAAACAAGTCTGCTTAGATAGATACGGCTTCTTTAGTGTGCTAACCCCAAGTTGCCGCATAGGGTATGCAGTTCAACCCCTTGCGATGGAATTACATATCATAAACCGACTGGCGACATCGGCAGAACATAAAATATTTGCAAAATACCCCGAATTTCGGTAGGTAGCAAACCACCATCGGTATGTCACGTCGGGCTGAGATTTTTGTTGATATGAGGGATTTTTGGGGTTGAAAGGGAGATCTTATTTTGATATAATAGTGTTCAGACTGAATATCCTTCCGAAACAGCGTGAAATCGTAACAGTGTTTTTCAACAGCGCGCCAGTCAATGGCGCGTGGATAGATTTGCGACGTGCGCTGATTAGAGGATGATTTACTTGTACAATGGGTCGTACAACTTTTTTGCGATCCATCAAAAAGAAAGGAAGGCAATGAGATGTCCAATTCTACAAAAAACATTCTGATCGGGTGTGCAGCTATTGTTGTTCTTGGATTCCTCCTGCAAAGCTCGTACGCGGCGATTGATCCAGGGTCCATTGTTGGAATTTGGACCTTTGAAGAAGGAGCAGGTGAGGAGGTCAAAGATATCTCGGGCAATGGCAATGACGGGATGTTTTTGGGAAATCCCAAATGGGTAGATGGTCAATTTGGCACTGCTCTGGACTTCAGGAGCTTGGGTGATGTTGTACAGATTCCCGAGTTTGGCCTTGTTGCTCCTGGAAAAGAGGTAACCATTACCTTTTGGACAGAACTTGGGGATACGATTAATTGTGATATTCTCAGTTTTGACCCACTTGATGGGGCGAACCGTATCACCATCCACTTTCCTTGGGGTAACGGCGTCGTTTGGCAACACGGGACAGATCAGCACGTCGCGGCAGGTGGACTGCCGAAGGAGACGCTAGGTAACTGGGAATTTTGGGCTTTCGTCGGCAGTACCAAAGCGAACTACCTGAGAATCCTGCGAAATATGGAACAGTTTGATTTAAGGGAGGATACTGCTACGGCGAAGCCCGCTTTTGTTGCTTCTGAACAAACTTGGAGCATCGGTGGTCGACAGGGGTCATCGTACACGGGAATCATCGACGAAGTTGGGGTGTTTAATGCAGCTCTCAGCGACGAGGATCTGACAGAGATCATGGAGAATGGTCTGGAAAAAACCGCCTTTGCGGTCCACCCGTCGGAGAAATTGACCACCACATGGGGCAAGATTAAGGAAAAAGACTAATTTCTTTTTGCCCCAGCGATGATGTAGTTGCGCACTTTACGGTTGCTCTGCAGCGCGGGTGTAAGCTCCCATATTGGAGCATAACTTAACTTGTACAATGGGTAGTGCAATTTTTACGATTCATCAAAAAGAAAGGAAGGCAATGAGATGTCCAATTCTACAAAAAACATTCTGATCGGGTGTGCAGCTATTGTTGTTCTTGGATTCCTCCTGCAAAGCTCGTACGCGGCGATTGATCCAGGGTCCATTGTTGGAATTTGGACCTTTGAAGAAGGAGCAGGTGAGGAGGTCAAAGATATCTCGGGCAATGGCAATGACGGGATGTTTTTGGGAAATCCCAAATGGGTAGATGGTCAATTTGGCACTGCTCTGGACTTCAGGAGCTTGGGTGATGTTGTACAGATTCCCGAGTTTGGCCTTGTTGCTCCTGGAAAAGAAGTAACAATTACCTTTTGGACAGAACTTGGGGATTCAATCAATTGTGACATTCTCAGTTTTGACCCACTTGATGGAGCGAACCGCATCACCATCCACTTTCCTTGGGGTAACGGCGTTGTCTGGCAACACGGCACCGACCAGCACTTTGCGGGAGGCGGAATTCCGGCGGAAACTCTGGACAACTGGGAATTTTGGGCTTTCGTCGGGAGTACCAAAGCGAACTACCTGAGAATCCTGCGAAATATGGAACAGTTTGATTTAAGGGAGGATACTGCTACGGCGAAGCCCGCTTTTGTTGCTTCTGAACAAACTTGGAGCATCGGTGGTCGACAGGGGTCATCGTACACGGGAATCATCGACGAAGTTGGGGTGTTCAATGCAGCTCTCAGCGACGAGGATCTGACAGAGATCATGGAGAATGGTCTGGAAAAAACCGCCTTTGCGGTCCACCCGTCGGAGAAATTGACCACCACATGGGGCAAGATTAAGGAAAAAGACTAATTCTTGTTACCTAAGCGTGAACTAGTTGCACCCTTTATGGTTGCGCTTCAGCGCAGTTATAAAGTTCCCAAAATGTAATCGGGACCGAAAACACCTGCGACAATGCCGAAAGGAGGTGACTGAAAAAGTCAGGCCCAATCTCAAAATTGGGCATAAGAGTTCGAGTCGGTTCACGTTCCTAGCCTCTGATGTATGGAGATAAGCGATGTGAGATTTTACAAAACGAAGCCGACTGGAATGCGTAAGATTAGTCTAAAAAAGTGGACTTAAGTTTTTTGTAAAAATCACGATTCGTGCGAATGCTTTTGAAGTTGAGTGTGGCGAAATCGCCGATTGGGTAGCGTAATACTCAAACAGCACAATTCATGAATTCACATTCTTAAGGAGGTCTACCATGTTCCGTTTTACCTACATTCTTGTGGTCTTGGGCTTGTGTGTAATCGCAAGCGTCGCGTCGGCAGATGTGATGGATGGTGTCATTTCCGTCTGGAATTTTAATGATGGGACCGCAAATGACCTGTTTGGTCGTAACGATGGTGTTGTGAACGGCGGCGTGCAATTCGTTGATGGCAGGAGGCAATTGGGCGTTGACCTCAATGGGGCAGATGCCTCTATTGATATTCCGCACGGTCCCACGATGGATCCGATGGAAAACGCGTGGAGCGTTGCCGCATGGGCGTTCATCCGGCAAGGTGGAGATGCGTGGCCGATAGTCTGGAAAGGCGATCAACTCGGCGGCGGGCCATTATTCATGTTTCGCTTGTGCACCAACAGCAACACCGATTTAACATGGGGCGCCAACAATGTCAAGGGTTCTGTAAATAACGAGAAAGAGCCGGGGGCAATCACAGCGGAGGGATGGTTCCATTCCGCACGCGTGTACCAAACCGGCGAATGGATCCACGTCGCGGAAATCGCGAACGGGGAGACCTTTAACGCCTACCTAAATGGGGAACCGGTTCTGACAACAGAAAGTTTTGATGCAGCTCCGTTCCGAAGCACCGATCCCAAACCGATGACCGCGCCCTACATGCTTTATCCGGATAAACCCCTCCAAATCGGTGTGGGTAAAGGCTGGGGTGGTGAGAATGATTTCAGGTATCTTGACGCCATTGTTGATGAGGTCGTAATTTACGACCGCGCGATTTCGCATGATGAGCTTAACGAACTCATGAACTTCGAGTGGCCGGCGACAGCAGTTGAGGCGAAGGATAAGCTCGCTATCACATGGGCTGAAATCAAAAACGAGTAAGGTCAACTCGCTGAAGGATGTTAAATCGAAAAAGCCGGTCCTACGTAGAGGGAATGTGCGTGGTCCGGCTTTTTCCATTGTGACACACCAACACGCTTAGAAGGTGGGTAGAGAGGGTGTCGAGTACAACCGTTCCGAAAGAACCTTCAAAGAAGAGAAGGCATGTGCATAATTGATTAAAAACTATTACAAATTATGTACAAGAGAAAGGTGAGGATAATGCCTAGCACTGTGGCAAGGATGACTATCATGTGTACGAGTTTCGTGGTTCTTTGGTCCATCCTCGCAGGGTCAGGTCATGCCGCCATTGACCCTGAGTCAATTGTCGCAATCTGGACCTTCGACGAGGGGAAAGACGAGGATGTCAAAGATGTCTCAGGTAATGGCAATGACGGGGTCGTTTTAGGTAAACCCAGGTGGGTCAACGGGAAATTTGGCATGGCTTTGAGTCTGGATGGCCAGGGCAATGTCGTGCAGATTGCTCAGTTTGGCAACGTCGCGCCCACGAAAGAAGTGACGATTACCATATGGGTACTCGTGAATGGGGTCAAGAATCAAGATCTCTTGAGTTTTGACCCCATCATCGGAGTCAATCGCATCACTATCCATTTGCCCTGGAATGACGATATCGTCTGGCAACATGGTACCGACCAACACAATTGCGTGATTCGTTGGAACGATGAGTTCAAAGGAGATTGGGAGTTCTGGGCTTTTGTGGGGAGCACGAAAGGGAACTATCTACGAATCTTCCGCAATATGGAAGAAGTCTGCCTAAGGGAAGATGCGCCTGAGGCAAAACCCGCTTTCAAGAAGTCTCCACAAACGTGGAACATCGGCGGTCGAAGAGGCTCGTCGGTTGAAGCCATCATTGACGAAATCGGGGTGTTCAACACCCCTCTCGGCGATGAGGACCTGACACGCATCATGGAGAAAGGATTGGAGGGAGCTGCATTCGCAGTCTCCCCCGCAGGCAAAATGGCGGTGCTCTGGGGTCGCATCAAAGCGCGAAGCTAGGGACGTTCACAAACCATCACATTCACATAAAAAAAAGGCAAGAAAAATGTCTAGTACGGCAGCAAGGTTTACTGTTGTTTGTGTGAGTCTCGTGGTTCTTTGGTCCATCCTCGCAGGGTCGGGTCACGCTGCCATTGATCCTGAGTCCATTATCGCAATCTGGACCTTCGAAGAAGGGAGAGGCGAGGATGTCAAAGATGTCTCAGGAAATGGCAATGACGGGTTCTTTTTGGGCAAACCCAAATGGGTTGACGGGCAATTTGGTACGGCGCTGGATTTCGCTAGCCTCGGCGATGTTGTACAAATCGCCGAGTTTGGCAACGTTGCGCCTACCAAAGAAGCAACGCTTACAGTATGGACAAAGCTTGGGGATACTATTAACTGTGATATCGTCAGCTTCGATCCACTCGCCGGAGACAATCGCTTTACAATCCACTTTCCGTGGGGAAACGGCGTTCTCTGGCAGCACGGTACTGACCAACACAATGTAGGAATCCGGTTGCCAGAGGAGACTTTAGATAATTGGGAACACTGGGCTTTTGTCGGAAGTACCAAGGGCGCCTACATGAAGATTCTTCGAAATGGCGAGGAAGTCGCCATGAAGGAGGACGAACCTACGGCAAAGCCTGCCTTTAGAACCTCTCCGCAGAACTGGAATATCGCCGGACGAAGAGGTTCGTCTTATACAGGGATTATCGACGAGCTTGGCGTTTTCAAGGCAGCCCTTAGCAACGACGATGTTCGGAGCATTATGGACAAGGGGTTGGAGCAAACCGCGTTGGCTGAAGCGGTGTCCCCACTAGGTAAGTTGACCACTACTTGGAGCCGATTCAAAGGACGAGACTAATACTCGGTACATCACGAAAGTAGAGGCAAGAAAAATGTCTAGTACGGCAGCAAGGGTTACTTTTGCGTGCATGGGGTTTGTGATCGTTGGGCTCATCCTCGCAGGGTCTGGTCATGCTGTCATTGCCCCCGAGTCCATTGTCGGAATCTGGACCTTCGAAGAAGGGCGAGGCGAGGATGTCAAAGATGTCTCGGGTAATGGCAATGACGGGTCCTTTTTGGGCAAACCCAGGTGGGTCAATGGGAAATTTGGCACAGGTCTAGATTTCAGAAGCCTGGGCGATGTCGTACAAATTCCCAAGTTTGGCCTCGTCGCTCCCACGAAAGAAGCAACGATTACCTTTTGGACAGAACTTGGGGATACTATCAACTGCGATATTCTCAGTTTTGACCCGCTTGTCGGTGACAACCGTATCACCATCCACTTTCCCTGGGGTAACCGCATTGTCTGGCAACATGGTACCGACCAACACGGTGCCGGGGCCGCCATGCCAGAGGATACGTTAGGAAATTGGGAATTCTGGGCTTTCCTCGGAAGTACCAAAGGGAATTACATGAGAGTCCTCCGAAATATGGAGGAGTTTGACTTAAGGGAGGATGCGCCCGAGAATAAGCCTGCTTTTAGAACCTCTGAACACAACTGGAATATCGCCGGTCGAAGGGGTTCATCCTACACAGGAGTCATCGACGAACTTGGGGTTTTCAAGGAAGTCCTTATCGACGACGATATTCGGAGCATTATGGACAAGGGACTGGAGCAGACCGCCTTGGCTGAAGCGGTCTCCCCATTAGGCAGGTTGACCACTACTTGGAGCCGAATCAAAGGGCGAGACTAAACTTAGTACATCACGAAAGTAAAGGCAAGAGAAGTGCCTAGTATGGCAGCAAGATACCCTTTTGCGTGCGTGGCGTCCGTGATTGTTGGGTTGATTGTCACGCTACCTGGTTATGTCGCCATTGACCCCGAGAACGTTGTTGGCGCCTGGCTCTTTGATGAGGGCGAAGGTGAGGTGCTGGAAGATATCTCGGGTAATGGCTACGATGGAATTATTGTGGGCAAGCCCAAATGGGTGGATAGCAACTTCGGCAAGGCTCTGGAGTTCAACGGTCAGGGTGAAGTTGTCGAGGTTCCCGGATTGGGACTGGTAGACCCCACGACTGAGGTGACAATCGTGACATGGGGACATCTTCCGGAGGCTAGAAACCAGGACATGTTCACCTTTGATCCGCTCGTTGGCGACAATCGCATTACGATTCACTTGCCCTGGGATAACACCGTTATCTGGCAACACGGTACTGATCAACACGCGGCTTGGGGGACCCTTTGCCCCAGGAAGCCGTGGGAAAATGGACACACTGGGCTTTTGTCGGCAGTGCTAAACAGAACTTTCTTAAAATTCTGCGTGATGGTCAGCTATTCACAATAAGGGAGGATGAGCCGACGGCAAAGCCTGCTTTTCGGGCTTCTGACCATACATGGAGCATTGCCGGCAGAAAAGGCTTATCCTATGCCGGCGCCATCGACGAAGTTGCGCTGTTTAATATCGCACTGGGCGATGAGGACATTAAGCGCATAATGGACGAAGGATTGGAGGGTGCTATCTTCGGTGCCGCAGTGTCGCCGTTGGGTAAACTGGCTACTACTTGGAGTCGAATTAAAGCAAGAGACTGATAAGCAAGAAAGGTAATAGCATCCCATTCAATTTCTGTGTGTTCTCCCTCTCCCTTGATGGGAGAAGGTAGTGATAAGGTTTGTCACCACGTTTGGGGCTTAAGTTTGACCTACATTCTTGTGCCTCATGCCTAGGTTTCCAAGGCATTTAATCAGATCGCAAAGGAGACAACTGGAAAACCGCTTATACGGTTACTTGGAGCTTGAGGATGTATTACAGATGGACACTTGCGCTTCTCATGCTAAGTGGCGTCGTCCTGTTGAACGGCGTTGTGTTATTTATGAGCGTTTGGGCGCAAGCCCCCCAAAAAGGGACAATTGCCTTCGCTACACCTCGTCCACCCGCAGGGAATCTTTGGTTAATGGATGCCGATGGCGAGAATCCGCGCGCGGTACCAAACGTTAAGGGGGGAGCCTCGGGCATGACATGGTCGCCAGATGGTCGAAAGATTGCCTACTATAGCGGAGTGGAGCCGAACAACGATGAGATCTTTGTGGTCGATGCCGATGGCGAGAATCTCACCAGGCTGACAGAGCATCCCAAGAACGACAGGTGGCCCACGTGGCATCCTAACGGTCAAAAGATCGCATTCGCCTCCAAGAGGGATGGGAACTTGGAAATCTACGTGATGAACGCGAATGGGGAAAACAAGCAGAACATCACCAACCACCCGGACGCAGACTTCGACCCGTCATGGTCGCCAGATGGTCGAAAGATTGCCTTTTACACCTCCCGGGACGGGAATGCGGAAATCTATGTGATGAATGCCGACGGGGCGGATGCACAGAACCTCACCAACCATGACGCCGAAGACATCCAACCAGACTGGTCGCCAGACAGTCAAAAGATTGCCTTTGTCTCTGACCGGGCAGAGGGCGATGACATCTTTGTGATAGGCGCAGATGGGAAGAACCTCAAACGGCTCACAAATGTGCCTCAACCAGACACAGAGCCTGCGTGGTCCCCAGATGGCGAAAAGGTTGTTTTCACGAGTGCTCGAGGTGGAAAAGTTGACATTTGGGTGATGGATGCAAACGGAAAAGGTGAGCCTGAAAAACTGACAGAGGAAGCCAACTGGAACCGTTCTGCAGACTGGTTCGACCCCGTCTTTGCCCAGCGGTTTTCCGTTTCACCTGCCGACAAGCGTCCTTTGACCTGGGGCTGGCTCAAAAGGTCCGGACATGCACTGTCTCAGAGATAAAGCTGAGCAAGGGTTACGATGTGATGCAAGCAGCAAGTGATACGTCAGGCGGCGTGAGATGGTAGTGAAAATCTTAAAATCAAAAAGTAAGCCAAAACAAGGAGGTTCATAGTGTATTCTAGACAGAAATTTGCGTTATTCATGTTGGGCGCCGCGTTCCTGCTGAGCGATGTTGTGCTTTCAATGCCTGCTTGGGCACAAGCACCCAAGGAACCGACAATCGCTTTTGCCACTTCGCGTGGAGGTGGCAGACTCTGGTTGATTACCCCGGATGGGAAAAATGCGCGCGCGGTACCGAACGCTCCGGGGGCAGGTCTTGGAATCGCGTGGTCGCCGGATGGTCGGAGGATTGCTTACTATGCAGAGGTAGATAACAACATAGATGTCTTCGTGATTGATGCTGATGGAGAGAATCTCCAAAGGCTGACAGAGCATCTCAAAGCTGACAGGTGGCCCACGTGGCACCCCAACGGTCAGAAGATGGCTTTTACCTCCAAGCGCGACGGTAACCTTGAAATCTACGTGATGAATTCGAATGGGGAGGGAAAGCAGAACATTACCAACCACCCGGATGCAGACTTCGACCCGTCGTGGTCTCCCAACGGTCGAAAGATTGCTTTCTACACTTCCCGGGACGGAAATGCTGAAATCTACGTGATGGACACTGATGGGCAGAATCCAGTGAACCTGACAAACAACGACGCCGAGGACATCCAACCGGACTGGTCTCCAGATAACGAGATGATTGTCTTCGTCTCCGATCGGGCGGGACCTGACAACATTTTTGTGATGAATGCGGACGGGGGCAACCTCGATCAGATTACGGATGTACCGCAGCCTGATAATGAACCTGCGTGGTCGCCGGATGGGAAAATGATTGCCTTCACAGGCGCGCGGGATGGAACCATTGATGTCTGGGTGATGGATGCTGATGGAGATAATGCGGTAAGCCTGGAGGGCGGCGGCTGGAATCGTAATCCGTCATGGTTTGACCCAGCTTTTGCAGGGGAGTTCTCGGTTTCTCCCGCGGGCAAATACCCTTCGATCTGGGGCCAGCTCAAACAGTTGGAACGTCCATCATTTAGAAGATAGAGCGGTTGCACACGCTAGTGTTTGTAGTTAAGGCGATGAGCAGGAAGCTTTCGAGGGCAATGGTGGTTGACCCACCCAAAATAATCTTGCGTCAGAATACTACATGTGGAGATATTTTATATTCTTCACGCAGTCAATTTGTTTTCACCTAAGTCACAGTATTGTTGTGAAAAGATTACCGCGCAAGGAGCGAGGGCAAACTTATGGCAAGCATCCATATTCCAAAACCGTGGAAAATTCCAGAGCGGGAAGTAACGCTAGAATCGGATTTTATGAAGCGGCGCCGCTTTCTAACAAGGGTAGTTGGCGCAGGGCTTTCGATGGCTGGCGCCTCAATCCTGGGTTGTGAAAGCAACTCAGAATCAAAGACACCTCCAAAAGCCGACTCAGATTTCACGAAGCCTGAATCAATTGTGCAGAATCCAAAATTTGCACAGGTTGACCGACCACTCACCGGCGAAGCGCTGGCTGCGAAGTACAATAACTTTTATGAATTCGGGGGTACGAAGTCCATTTGGAAAAAAGCTCAAGCGTTGCCGACTGAAAACTGGAAGGTGGAAGTTACGGGCAGGGTCAAAAATCCACGAACGTACGATCTGGACGATATCAAGAGGAAGTTTGCGTTAGAAGAGCGCGTCTATCGCTTCCGCTGCGTTGAGGCATGGGCAATGGTTGTTCCGTGGACAGGATTCCCCATGAAATTGCTCATTGAAGATGTACAACCTACATCAGCGGCGAAGTTCGTGCGGTTTACCTCGTATTACGATCCGGAGATTACCAAAGGCCCGTTTTGGACGCCTGCGTCTCGATTACCCTGGCCTTACACAGAAAGTCTCCGCATTGATGAGATGGCGAACGAACTTGCGTTCTTTGCCGTTGGCATCTATGGACACGATCTTCCGAAACAACACGGTGCGCCTATCCGTGAAGTGGTGCCGTGGAAATACGGCTTCAAGGGAGCCAAATCAATTGTTAAGATTGAGTTCATCGATCATCAGCCGGCTACGTTCTGGAATACACTCCAACCGACCGAATACGATTTTGAAGCCAATGTCAATCCTAATATGCCCCACCCGCGTTGGTCGCAAGCCACAGAACGCTTGATTGGTCCCGGGCGTGCCTCTTCTTGGGATAGGCGTCCCACCCTTCTCTATAACGGCTACGCTGAGTATGTCGCGCATCTTTATAGCTGACAAAGTTCGTGCCAATACGGTTTTACTTGTCTGTTGATGAAACAGGCGAGTCGAGGGTTTCAGACTCAACGGTATCTTCCTCCGCCGGACCCAGCCCCAAAGAAGCCTCTTGACTATCCAGAAAGTTATCAACGGCATGCCTGACAAGTTCGGATAAACCTTCATCCGTTTCCGTTGCATTTGCCAAGTGATTTAACCGTATAACTTGAGAATCCGTAATCGAAACCACTTGATGTTTACGTTTACTTCGATCCTTCACAGCTACCGTTGTCGTTGAATCTGGAACCTCTTCAACCTCGCCTGCCTTAATGATGCGGATTGCTTCCTGCAACTGTTTATCATGTTCCAAATTAACGATTGGGTTAAGACCAACATTGACATTGAAAATCCGGCGAACATCAATCTTGACCAATTCTAGGCCAATGCTGATTTCATCTCCTGCAAGTATGTCCATTAATTGGGGCAACTCCGCCTCAATTTTAGAAAACTCTTTCGGGGATTCACCGGTTTGCTTTTCCTCTGCTTCAACCCATTTCTCGACAAACGCTTTAACATGTTTATGTGCTTTTTGGCGCTTCGCAGCTTCCACGATATCCAGCGTAAGATCAACAATAAGATGAGGGGTGATTCCCGGTCCATTAATGGAAACACCGCTTGGCGTGTAGTAGGTCGAAATCGTGAGCGAAACAGCGCCAACTTCCTTCTCAAGAGGAAAGCGTTGCTGGACAACACCTTTGCCGTAGGTTTGTGTTCCTAGCAATGTACCCCGCTTTGAGTCCTTGATAGCTCCAGCAACAATCTCAGCGCCACTTGCGCTAAACCCATTAACAAGGACAACCAGATTTACTTCGGGATCGCAAAGTACGGTGGGGTGTGCCGTGTATTCTCGATTGAAGTCCTCATTTCTTCCTTGTGTAGAGACAATGACTCCTTCGGAAATAAAGGCATCTGCAACGAAGTAGGCTGCATCAAGAAGCCCGCCTGAGTTATCTCTGAGGTCCAGGATGAGAGATTTCAGCCCATCGCCTTCAGCTCGGTGAAGTTCTTCTAAGCTTTCCTGGAATTCTTGGCTTGTTCTACCGGTAAATTGCCTGATTAGGATATAGCCTATTCCATCTCCTAGCATCTCTTTCTCAACGCTATTCGGTCTGATTACGGCTCGCGTCAATGTAACATCAAATGGCTCCGGATTCCCACGACGTTGGACGGTAATCGTAACTTGTGTCCCAACTTTTCCTCTCAATATATCCACAACATCGTAAATTGACTGTCCGCTTGGACTAATATTGACTCGGTCGCCATTCACCTTAGTGATATAATCTCCGGCTAGCAAGCCAGCCTGCAGTGCAGGTGAATTGGGTAATGGGCGGGCAATTTTTATAAATCCTTTGTCCTCATAGATATGGATGCCGAGTCCACCAAATGCCGCATTGTAAATATTTTCAGCCTCTCGTTTCAGATTTCGTTGCGAGAGATAGAAAGTGTACGGATCACCAAGAGCTGCAAGTGCCCCTTTGATTGCCCCTTCATACATTTCTTCCCGATTCGCTTCCTCATAGTAGTATGTCTCCGATTTCTTAATGACGTCGTTTAAAGCCTCCAGCATGATGATGGTGTTACGCTTTCCATCGCGATCGCTGAGAGCACTTTTATCCCCTATCGGTATGAAGAGGAGAGAAATCACCGCTCCAACAGTTAGTGCGATGATGGGTAACGCGTGTTTTCTGTAATGAATCATAACAACTCCCTCGGTTTACGACCTGTTTATTTCGCGCAAATTAGAACAATTATAACACGCTCGGGGTTACACTGCAACGATGAAAATGAAACAAGATGAAGCGGGCAATAGGGAACGCAAGCGCACGAACATGCCGAACTTCTCGCCATCTTCCGCCTGTTTTTTTCTTTCCACCCCAACGTGCCCAACTAGGTTCCATCCTATTGAACCACTCTCTCCCTTCTATTCCTGAATTGGCATTTCACGTGCCACTGCTTATCAGGTTGAGTTTTCCATCGATTATGTAGCCACAACCACTGGGATGGGAACTGATATATATAATCTTCAAGGATTTTCACAAGACGGGCTGTGTTAATCTGTACATCTTGTTCAAAATTTCCTGAGATTTCAAGTTCAACTGGCGGCGAGATACAAACGCGGTGCCGATCGTCGGACTGACGTACATCGATCGAGAAAAGAATCTGGGCACCTGTTTTGAGAGCGAGCGCTGCTGGTCCTCGTGCGGTAGAGGCGTGTTTTCCAAAGAAATCAACAAAAACGCCTTCTCGCCCTGCATTCTGATCTGCGAAAAAGCCCACCGCAAAATTATCACGAAGCGCCCGGAGAGCTTCCTTACCAGCTTGTTTCCGGGGTATGAGTTTTAGGCTCAAGTGCTGTCGGTATTTCCAGATGAGTTTATTGAGAAATTCATTTTTGACGGGCAAAGCGATTGCCTTTGCACGGTTTGGAATTAGTGCCCCGTAGACGAGCGCGAGTAGCTCCCAGTTCCCGAAGTGGGGTAGGAACACGATGACCCCTTTTCCGAGATTTAGCGCGTGTATGAGGTTTTCTTTCCCTTCTACAGTGACCTCACGCCAGATATTGTGGAAGGTCAATTTTGGGAATCGGAGAAATTCGATTGCTGTCTTACCGAGATTGCGAAAATTTTCCCGGCAAATTTCGTTTCGTTCCGCGTCAGATTTCTCAGTTCCAAACACAATCTGCAAATTTTGCAAAGCGATTTGGCGGCGTCTCTGGAGAGCGAAGTAGAGTAGATTTCCAATTCCGCCGCCCAAGAGCATCGCCAATCGTCTCGGTAAACGGCGGACCACCTTAGCTAAAACCCAAACGCTAGAATAGATTAACCAATCGCCAATCAAAGTCTATGCACCATACAGTTAAGATGGGTCGCAATTGGATTAACAACCTCACTTGACGTGCTCGTTGCACCAGCATTAAATCCGATGTCGGTCAACCTGCGAGTTCGTCAGCTTTTTTTGCCAATTCGAAATCTAACGCACTGATTCCGTTAGCATCGTGGGTCATAAGATTGATCGTTACGCGATTGTAGACATTGAACCACTCAGGGTGGTGGTTCATTGATTCGGCGACTAGGGCAACGCGAGTCATAAAGCCGAATGCCTCGATAAAAGAACTAAACTGAAACTGCTTGTGCAGTTTGCCATTTTCAACTGCCCAATCCGATAGATTAGCAAGTTCTGCGTTAATTTCAACGTCGTCAAGTTTTTCGACCACCATTCAATTCTCCCATAAATTCACTATACGCATTTGTTTAAGTTAATTGCACTTTAGCACCTAATTATGAAACCTAAGCTAGTTTTGTTTGGATTGTATTCGGATTTCCGGGCGAAGTCAAGTTAAAATGGATAGCATCCCGGAAGGTAAAGCTGGTGCAACAAAATATTAGAAAGGTTCTTGTTGACAGAAGATTGCAATTTGGTGTAATATATATCCGCGCAAATTTCGACTTCGCGAAGTCGCAGGAATTTTCGTGGGTGCTAGTGATAGACTTAATTGTAACTGGAGGATACGCATGTCGGAATTACACTTTGATTTTCGTGATATTTTCCGGGTTGGACGTTACGGATTTAGTGGAAAGAAACTTTTTCTTCATTTTTTGGGACTTGTGCTAGCTTATCTGATTTATGAAATGCTAGTTTACTTGAGTCTGTTAATCGCAGGTGGAACTTCAGCAAAAGACTTTTGGGATAAGTATGGATTCATGCCGGTCTGCCCTGTTGTCAATGGTGATTTCGAGACCATCACAATCGTGGCAATGGGAATTGGTGCACTTGTTCTTTTTGTGGTTTTCTTGTGGATGAGCACGATGGTTTCTAAAATCACGATGCAACAATTGCGAGGCGATCACTTTTTCTCAATGATAGAATCTTTCGGCTTCGTCAAGAAAAATTGGAAGGTAATTTACGGAACATTCATCGGTTTGATTGTCATTTTTGTGCTATGTGCGTTGACACCGATTATTGTGGGTCTGCTTGGTAAGATTCCCAAAGTTGGTAACATTATCGTTATGCTTGCATCAATCTTGACTCCCTTCGCCTTTTTTCTTGGGTTATTGATGGCCTATCTGGTTGTTGTTTTTGGAGTCAGCTTGTTCTTTGTCCCTTCAGTGGTGGCAGGTGGTAATTCAGACACCTTTGAAACAGTGTATCAGCATTTTTCGATAATTTGGAATCAACCGTGGCGCATCGTCGTTTACGAGTTCCTCTTGTTTGGAGTAAAATTGATTTGTACGGCGATTTGGGCGGTATTTTGCTTGGTGGGATTTGTTGTTGCGATGTTGCCAATCCGCCTGCTGATTCCAGCAAATATGAAAATGATTATGGGGCAGGCAGACAAATTGCTGGGAGGCTTGATTGGCAGACTTGCTGGATTGCCATACATTGAGGGGGTCAAAGTATTTGACCTTGCCCAACCTACCAATCTTCCAATTGCACTTAAAATCGCCTCAATTTTTGTTATGCTTTCCATCTTAGGCATCATAGGTCTGATTATCGCTTACTTACTCTCCATAGCTTCCGCTGGGAATACACTCATCTACACCATGCTGAGAAAGCGTGTAGACGGGGAAAACTTGTTGGAGGTTGAAAAGGAGCAAGAGGACATACCCACGCCGCCGACAACACCGAATCAAGCTGAATCCCAACCGGAAGAACCATCGGAAAAGGGCGAGATTTCTGAAGATGAGTCAAGTACTGAAGGAAGCCCGAGTAATGATGCAACCAAATAAAAATATAGTACGTATTGTGTTCCACACAGTTGCGTCCTAAAGGTGATGGTGGTTTATGTTCCAACGTGTTTTAGCCAAAGTTTTCGGCAATAAACAGGACCGAGATGCGAAGCGTTTTCAGCCAATCGTTGAAGCGGTTAATCTACAGGAGTCGGAAGTTAAACGTTTATCCGATGCAGAACTACAGTCAAAAACGCCGTATTTTCGTGAAAAGATCGACGCGGGAGCTTCGCTTGATACGCTCCTGCCCGAAGCGTTCGCTATTGTACGTGAAGCCGCTGTACGGACCTTAGCGCAACGCCACTACGATGTGCAAATCATGGGAGGTGTTGCACTCCATCAAGGTAACATTGCTGAAATGAAAACAGGTGAGGGAAAAACCCTAACCTCAACGCTCGCAGTTTATTTGAATGCGTTAACGGGAAAAGGTGTTCATGTTGCCACTGTCAATGACTATCTTACTAAACGTGATGCTGAATGGATGGGGAAGATTTATGACTTTCTCGGTCTCTCCGTCGGACTGACACTCGGCATTATGCCCGATGAACTGAAGAAGCTTGGGTACAAAGCAGACATCACCTATGGTGTGCATAGTGAATTCGGTTTTGACTATCTCCGGGATAACAAAGCAACGCACTTTGATGGAAGGGTGCAACGTGGGCACTATTACGCGATTGTCGATGAGGTTGATAGTATTCTTATTGATGAAGCTCGTACACCGCTAATCATCGCAGAGCCACATGGGGAACCTGTCGAACTTTATGCCAAACTTGATCGTACAGTGAGACAGCTCCAAGCGGGAAAACACTATGAAATTGATGAAAAAAGCAGCAAACGCGGCACCGTCAGCCTAACAGAGGAAGGCGTTGATGAAGTTCAGCGCCTTCTTGGGGAAACGGTTCTCGGTGGAAAAGATCTCTACGATTCGACGAATATACATGTCGTTCATCACGTCAATCAGGCATTAGCAGCTCATCATCTCTGGAAGCGCGATGTCGATTATGTTGTTGAAAACGGAGAGGTCATCATCGTGGATGAGTTCACAGGGCGAAAGCAACCCGGAAGGCGATGGAGTGAAGGACTCCATCAAGCCATGGAATCCAAAGAACGGGTCAAAATCGTTCAAGAAAGTCAGACCGGTGCAAAAGTTTCGTATCAAAACTATTTTCGCACATATGAGAAATTAGCGGGAATGACGGGAACCGCGGAGACAGAAGCGGCGGAATTTTCTCATATTTACCATTTGGATGTTGCCGTCATTCCAACGAACGAACCGATGGTCCGCATCGATCATACGGACCAAATTTACAAAACAGAAGAAGCAAAGTTTCGAGCGGTCCTACAGGATATTATCGCGCAACACGAACAGGGGCGTCCTGTGTTGGTAGGGACAACTTCGATTGCGAACTCGGAAAAATTGAGCAAGATGCTTCGGGCGAAGCGGCGTGACATCCGTTATCAGGTATTGAATGCCAAAGAGCACGCCCGCGAAGCGACAATTATCGCCCAGGCGGGGTTGCGCAGCGGGGTGACAATTGCCACCAACATGGCAGGGCGTGGAGTTGATATCTTGCTTGGCGGCAATCCAGAAGGCATGGTGATGGAAAGCCTGCGCAAGGTGAAGATTGATCCTGCAACCGTTGAAGAGGATTCGGAAGAGTGGAAAGTTGCTTATGAGGAATCCAAAGCCGTTTGTGACGCAAATCGAGAAGAAGTCCTGAAAGTTGGTGGACTGCACATCATTGGGACAGAGCGGCATGACTCACGGCGAATAGACAACCAATTGCGTGGACGTTCAGGGCGCCAGGGAGATCCCGGATCATCTCGATTTTATCTATCGCTTGAGGACGATCTCATGCGCAAATTTGGATCCGATCGCCTGTCGGGTATGATGGATAGAGTTGGTATGGAGGAAGATATCCCGATTGAACACCCATGGGTAACCAAAGCACTCGAAAAAGCACAAAGACGGGTTGAAGAACGGCACTTCGAGATACGTAAGAATGTACTAAAATTTGATGATGTGATGAATACCCAGCGTCAAACCATCTATCATTTGCGCAATAGCATTCTCAAGGGCGAGGATCTCAAGAACACAATTGAGGATATGGTTGAAGATACTCTCGACGATCATTTCGAGGCCGACTTGCCCGACCGCGACGAGGACCGGGATATTGAAAGCTTTATTACTTGGTTAAGCCATACCTTCCCCATTAATCCCTCGGATTGGGAAATCCCACCTGACAAAATGAGCCGGGAGGAGCTCCGAGAAGAGATATCCAAATTGCTGCATGAACTCTACGAGGCGCGTGAAACTGAAATGGGAGTTGAACATATGCGCGTGCTTGAACGCCTCGTGCTCCTGGATCGAATCGATAGTCACTGGAAAGATCACTTGTATAATATCGACTACATAGAGGAAGGTATCCATCTGCGCGGGTATGGAGGTAAAGACCCTATTGTCGTCTTCAAGAATGAAGCCTATTCGGTTTTTGAAGCGATGTATCAGCGAATCGAAGAGGAAGTTAGTGAGTACATGTTTAAAGCCCGTATTGTTGATTCAGAAACCCACCTTCGGCAGACTAGGTCGCGACATTTCGCGCAAGGCAGCCCCGGTTTTCGCTCCCGCCGCGCTATGCCTCACTATGGGCGACGCAGAAGCACAGTACCACAACCAGGCGATGGAGGCTCAACCGATTTGGACACTTTTGCGAGTCAGCAAGCATCTGAACAGATGCCGAAGGTTGGACGCAATGAGATATGTCCGTGTGGAAGTGGTAAAAAGTACAAGAAATGCCATGGCAGATAGGATGAATACGGAATGACAAAGCGGGTGCTGTATCCCGAAATCTGAGAGTTATGTAACGATGTGCGTTAGTTTCTGAAAACAGGCGCGAAGATATCTACAGTCAAGGTCAAGCCGCTATGATGCTTCCAGAATAGAGTTTCTAATCAACATTGAGGAGGGTGACTATGGGCTCCCGAGAAGAAATTAGCCAGGAGTTGCTGGACATATTGGCTTGTCCTGCATGCAAAGGCGATATTGAATATGCTCGTGAGGATCAAATACTGATTTGTGCTGGTGAGTGTAAGCGCCGTTACCCGATTCGTGATGGTATCCCCGTAATGCTGATTGATGAAGCCGAATTACCGACATGAAGATTCTATTTTTAAGCCTTAGATTTCCATTTCCGCCTCAGCGGGGAGATCGAATTCGAGCCTATCATTTCAGCAAACAACTTGCACGGCATCACTCTCTAACATTTGTCTCGTTTGTCGAATCAGATCAGGAAATTGCTGATGTCAAGCAGATGGAAGCATTCTGTGATCGTGTTGAATGGGTGCGTTTTCAGCGGAATCGAGCTTGCCTCAATACCCTGCTACACTGTTTTTCAAGTCAGCCATTACAGCTTCACTACTGGTATGTTTCCCAGATGCAGCGAACAGTAAACAGATTGTTGGACAAATATGACTTCGATCTGATTCATGTCCAACTTTTTCGCATGGCGCAATACGTTTCCCACTGTCATGGAATACCGAAGATGCTAGATTTGTGTGACTCGCTCGCGTTGAACTTACAGCGTCGAGCGGTTTTGGATCGAGGTCTAAAACGGCCGCTGGTTAGACTTGAGGAACGCCGTGTGCGGAAATATGAGGTCGAGATTGCGAGGTCGTTTGATTGGGGAACGGTTGTTGCGGAATGCGATCGAGATTATCTGCTGCATCAGGATGCATCCCTAAAACTCTCAATTGTGCCGATGGGCGTCGATTTGGAGTACTTTCAACCGACTTCATCAACGTATCAACCGCATCTGCTCTTCACAGGTACAATGAGTTATTTCCCAAATTGGGATGCCGCTTTATATTTTTATAAGGAAATTCTTCCGCTGATTCGAACCGCGCACCCTGAGATAACCTTTAATATCGTTGGCAACCATCCGCCAGAGCAGATTAAGCGAATCGCCAATGGTATCAATGTCGTTGTGACTGGACACGTTCCTGATATACGTCCCTATTTTGATCAGGCTGCTGTTTTTGTGTCACCGCTGCGATCGGGATCAGGGGTTCAGGTCAAGAATCTGGAAGCGATGGGAATGGGTGTTCCAGTTGTCACGACCTGGATTGGTGCACAAGGGTTAGAGGCGAAAGCCGGGCAAGATATTTTGATTGCAGATGCGCCGGAAGAATTTGCGAGGCACGTAACTGATTTGATTCAATCATCCGATCTGCGCCAGAAAATCGGAGATGCGGGAAGACAGCTTGTCGAAGCCAAATATAATTGGCCAATTCTAGCTCAACGGCTCGAAGCGGTTTACTCACGGATTTGCCATTAACAACTTAGCAATTATCAAAATCAACATTAAAGGAAGGAAGATGCGTGAGCGAAAAATAAGGCTAGGTTTTTCGATTGTTACGGACATATTGCTAATTAACCTTGCTTTCATATGTGCTTATCAAACTTGCAAACTGCTCGGATTAAATTTGCTTGAGTTGTTCAATCTGGCGGAAAATGATTCTTCACCGTCCTTTTGGGCATCTCAATCGCCTGGTCGGATTCTTTTTATCATCGCGTTAACTGTTACAGCAATCCGCTTGTGTACTTTTTTCGCCTTTCAACTGTACAAACCGGTTTGGCGCTACGCGAGTGTTCGGGAATTTTGGGAGATTGTTGGAGCCGCTTGTTCGGGAACTATTGCCCTCATTCTAATTCTATATTTTGTTAATCTTTCCAATTCTTGGGCATTCTTTCTAATTGATGGCTTATATAATATCGCTTTTGTGGGCTTGGCAAAATTCTCCTTTCGCATTGCTGAAGAATACCGACGGAGAGATGTGGCTCCTCCCAAAATCAGAGTTTTGATTGTCGGTGCCGGAGCTGCGGGGGTCGGCGTTTTGCGCGAAATTCGAAATCATCCTGAAAAAGGATATGTTCCCACTGGGTTTATTGATGACCATCCGCGGAAAATTGGGAAAAGTATTCAAGGGCTTGATGTCCTTGGTACAACGCGTGAATTGGCTTACATCGCACGCAAGCGACAAGTTGGCGAGATTGTGATCGCTATGCCTTCTGCTTCAGGAAGCCGCATCCGTGAAATTATTCAACAGTGCGAATACAAGGGTTGTAAATTCAAGATCGTTCCTAGCATCCATGCCATTCTCGCGGGGCATGTGAGTATCAGCCAGATTCGGGAAGTACAGGTCGAAGATCTCCTTAACCGTCCAACTTCCCGCATTGATTTGCCTGAAGTTTCGAAATACCTATCCGGCAAACGAGTGATGGTGACAGGTGCCGGCGGTTCAATTGGATCAGAACTCTGTCGGCAGGCGGCAAAATTTAACCCCGAACTTCTAATTCTCTTTGGGCGCGGTGAGAACAGCATATATCATATTGACAATGAACTAAGTGAGAATGAGCCGGATCTGAATCGCGCTATGATTATTGGCGATATTCGAGATGGCTCAAAGGTCGATCAAATCATCGCGAAATATCGTCCGCAGATTATCTTCCATGCCGCAGCACACAAACACGTAAAGTTCATGGAAATTCACCCGGACGAAGCCGTCAAGAATAACATCATTGGTACCAAGAATCTTGTCGATGCCGCAATTAAGCATCATGTCGAAGCGTTTATCTTGGTTTCATCAGACAAGGCGGTCAATCCAACAAGCGTCATGGGTGCATCAAAGCGTGTAACGGAGAAACTAATTCAGTGCAAAGCAAAACGGAATGGCACGGAGTTTATTGCAGTTCGCTTTGGAAACGTAATCGACAGTAGAGGAAGTGTATTGCCAAAGTTTAAGCGCCAGATTATGAAAGGAGGTCCCGTGACCGTCACCCATCGTGAGGTAATTCGGTACTTCATGACAATTCCGGAATCGGTTCAATTGCTCATTCAGGCTGGAGCAATGGGAATTGGCGGTGAAATCTTCATTTTGGATATGGGAGAACCGATTAAAATCTTGGATATGGCACGGGATTTAATTAGGCTGTCTGGACTCGAAGTGGATCGCGATATAAAAATTGAATTTACGGGGTTGGAACCGGGTGAGAAATTGTACGAGGAACTTCTAACCGTTCAAGAAGGGGTAACCGCAACGAAACATCAGCGCATCTTCGTCGCTCAACTTGAAACGATTGAGGAGAACAAGCTGTTGTCTCAAATCGAAAAGCTTGCAGAGCTAGCGAACCACCTCAATACGGAAGGGATTATTGCTGAACTTCAGCGGATTGTACCAACCTACGAACCCAATCGGACGTTTGCGAAGACCTCTTACGATGACGATTCCAAGAAATCAAAAGTTCAGGTGATTAATCTGGCAAATAGTCGAAAACTTGACAGAAAACGCGAGTTCGGAAGTGCTTCTGAGCGGATTTAACAGAGCTAAGCTGCCACGTATTCGTCGGATATGTAAGTGAGTTCAACATACCTAATTTCCAAATTTCTATCTGATTCGATGATTTATGAAACGGAAGAGATTCTTTAAATTCTTGATTATTGGCATAGGTCTACTGTTCGTAATACTGATTGTGCGGACGTTGACGACGAATGGGAGACAGTTCGGCGAGAAGGTCGCCATCGTCGAAATCACTGGCGCGATTTCAAAATCGAATAAATCGATTGAGCAGATTCACCGATACCGCGATGATCAAACGGTTAAGGCGATTGTTGTACGCATTGATTCCCCGGGAGGGAGTGTCGGCGCAGTTCAAGAAATCCACAGCGAGTTCACGAAGTTGGAAAAGCCAGTTGTTGCTTCACTGGGAAATACAGCTGCATCAGGCGGGTATTACATCGCCTGTGCTGCAGATCAAATCGTTGCAAATCGTGGGACCATAACCGGCAGTATTGGGGTTATCTTGCGGTTTATGAAGTTGAAGGGGCTTTACGAAAAGGTGGGTTTGGAGGATCAGGTAGTGAAGAGCGGTGAGTTCAAGGACACCGGTTCACCCGGGCGAGGGCTTACCGATGCGGAACGCGCCTTATTGCAAGACACGATTGATGACGTTCACAGCCAATTTGTTGATGCTGTGTTTGAGGGGCGTAAAGCACATCTAGCCCGCGAGGAAATCGCCGCGCTTGCTGATGGTCGAATCTTTTCCGGGCAACAGGCTTTAGAATACAAGCTGGTAGATGTACTTGGCAACCTGCCGGATGCAATCAAGCTTGCGGGGACGCTTGGCGACATCTCAGGCGAACCGAATGTGATTCGTGACAAACGCAAAGTCCCTATAATCGAACGGATTTTAGGGATTACGAGCCAGAAAAATTTAGATCGCTTTCTCAGCGCTCCAGGGATTTCCTTTCGGTATGAATTCTACTTGGGAGAGTGATACCTATTCAGGATTGAAACTTCCCATTTGATGCTTTTCGCAACTTCCACACAACGCGGCGAGGGACCTTGATTTGGTATTTGAAGGAGGTGGTCCTGAAAATTCCGATGCCGGTACGCAACAGCAACAACGATTCCCACTTGATATGACCAAGCATTATCAAGTGAATCGTGATTGGGAAGGCATCGCTCAGCGTGTCGTAAAGCCTCAAACGATTGCGCTCGTTATTGGCAGCACTGATGTTGGGAAGTCGACCTTCTGCCGTTTTTTGGTTGAGCAAGGCGTGGCGAAAGGACTAAAGGTGGGCTTTGTTGATGCCGATGTTGGACAGTCGCAAATTGGCCCACCAACTACAATTGGGCTAAAGCTTTTCTCCCAAGATTCGACGTCGAATACGGAAGATCTGTACTTTGTGGGTTCGACTTCACCCGAGTATCACCTGCTTCAGTGTGTGACGGGCACGTGTTTGATGGTTGACGCTGCGCTTAAAGCTGGAGCCGAACTTGTCGTGGTTGATACTACCGGGTATGTCGAAGGGGACGCCGCAGTTGCACTCAAAAGACATAAAGTTGAACTGATCCAACCAGATTTTCTAATCTGTATTCACCGGTCCAGGGAATTGAATCCAATCGTTTCAGGATTTGCCGGGCTTAGCGCGATTCAGAGTCACCACCTTTCACCGCACAAAAGCGTGACTTCCAAGAGTAGTGAATCCCGAAGAAAATACCGCGAATCTCGCTTTGAACACTACTTCGCTGATGCGGTCGAGGAGACCGTGCCCTTCGACCAGATTCGTGGGCAACGGTCGCTTTTCTTTGTCGGCAGGCGAGCGAATACGAAAGAGCGGGAGATTCTCTCCAACTTTGTCGATCATGACATCCTTTATGCGGAATGGGGACATAAATCGCTTTCGTTAGTCGCGCCAAATATGCTATCAAACCTGACCCAAGGGCGATTGAAAAGCCATTATAGTCTAACATCCTTGGTTGCCGAAACGCCTGCGTATTTTGAGCGGCGTTTAATCGGCATGCTTAACGATTCGATGAAAACGCATTCGATTGGCGTCATTGAGTCCGTAGATTTTCGATCCAATGTGCTTGGGATTCGATGCAGACCTAACGCGGCATCTGAAACAAGAATCGTTCAGTTTGGACGGTACAAGGACGAGGGGGGAGATTGAAGAATCGAAGTGGGGACATAAAGGAATGAACGATTTATGCATCATACATTACGGATTACACATCGTTTATGTGGGATGAAACTTACCTGCTTACTGAGTTACCTTCAGAAGTCGAGACAGAAGAGGAAGTTGAATTCATCCGTGACGTGCTAGCACTCCGGAGAGGGGCGGTTGTTCTAGATTTATGCTGCGGGAATGGACGGCATGGGCGGTTGCTTGCAGACCAAGAGATGACAGTCGTCGGCTTGGACAGCTCGCGATTTCTCCTGGACGAAGCGCGAAAGGGGGAACTTTCAACAAAATACGGCATCCATTTTATTGAAGGAGATATGCGCCATATTCCACTCAAACCATCCTGCGATGCAGTTATCAATCTTTTTACGAGCTTTGGTTTTTTTGAGGAGGAGGGAAATCTACAGGTTCTTTCAGAAGTTGCCGCAGTCCTAAAGCCCGGTGGAAAATTCTTGTTGGACTACTGGAATCCGCACACCGTCGTCGAGTTGGATCGCACACGGAATTGGTGGTGGATATCTGAATCCATGCTTGCGCTCGCGGAGGTTGAATACCACCCTGAATCTGGGCTACTCTCCGATTATCGGACCGTGATTGAACTCTCCACCGGAGCCATTCAAAAGACGGTCAATCGACTTCGGTTCTACTTCCCAACTGAACTCAAATCTATTTTGGAAGACGTAGGTCTGCAGGTGTGTGCGACGTATGGCGATTTCGATTATAGCCCTTTTCTGATTGATGCGAGGCGAATGATAACAATCGCTGAAAGGTGATTATAATGCCGACGTTCCGGCGCTTCGCAAGGTATCTGAGACCGCACATCGGTTCAATTGGATTGGCGTTCAACTGCGCGTTGGTCATTGCCATCTGCGAAATGGGCTATGTTCACCTCTTAGCAGATACAATTGATGCGCTCAAATTGATTGAGACCAAGACAGAAGGTGGTCCCATCAATGTCCGGTACTTCCATGTTAAAGATGTCTTCGAGGGGATTGAAATTCCACTTGCGGATACGGGTGCAGCCATTACCCTAGTCGGTTGGGTATTAGCGGGTATTCTAATTCTTGTTGTAGTTAAGGGGACATTGACCTATTGCAACGACTATTTGATGGCGCGGGTTGGGAATAAACTGATTATCCGAGTTCGCAGCGAGTTGTATGAGAGAATTGCTTTTGCGCCCTTGAGGGTTTTGAAAGAGCACCGCACGGGCGACCTCATGGCACGTGTTACTGACGATGTACGAACGTGGCAGTATGCGGTTGGATCGACGGCGAATGTTATGCGAGCTGTTGTGCTCCTGCCCGTCTTTATTTCCGTAATGTTATTCAGGAGTTTCCAACTGACTGTCCTTGCCCTAGCTGTGTTTCCACTGCTTGGTCATCTGATTAACCGGTTTGGAAGGCGCATTCGCGGTACAAGTTCGGAGATTCAACAGCAGACAGCGGACATCTCTTCGCAACTGAAAGAGACCATCTTTGGTATTAAAATTATTAAAAGTTTCACGGCGGAAAAACTGGAGTGTGCTCGATTTTCAGAAGCCAACAAGGGTCAGTACCGTTCATCGATACGACGCTCACGATCTGCCGCAATGCTGCCGCCGCTTGTCGAATTCATTAGCGCAATTGGCGTTGCAACGGTCTTTGGATTGGGGTGTTGGCAGGTAATTCAAGGCGACCTTACAACGGGTTGGTTCATCGGTTATATTGCGATGATTAGCCTGATGTTCAAGCCAATCAAGACGGTTGGACAATTCAACAACGTCTTACAGCAGAGTCTCGCTTCAGCTGAACGGATTTTCTACGTGCTGGACTTCGAGAGGGAAGGAAACGAAGAGGATAAAAAACTTCAACTGCCTCCTGTTCGCGGTGAAGTCGAATTTCGTGATGTTGTCTTCGGATATGACCGGGACGACGAAGTGATTAAGCACATCGGATTCCGTGTCAAACCGGGCGAAGTCATCGCTTTGGTTGGACCGAGCGGTGGCGGGAAAACAACTTTAGTGAATCTCTTGCCCCGGTTCTACGAAGTGGATTCGGGTGGCATTCTGATTGATGGGTATCCGATTGACCAAGTTAGACTAGATTCCCTTCGTCGTCAGATTGCGATTGTGCCACAAGATACTGTCCTTTTTGGCGGGACGGTGATGGAAAATATCATCTACGGTCAACCGGCAGCTACTCGCGCGGATGCCATTGATGCGGCTAAACAAGCCAATGCGCACGAATTCATTACCCAGATGGCCAACGGATACGATACCCCAATCGGTGAATCTGGAATCAAGTTGTCCGGTGGCCAACAGCAACGTCTCTCAATTGCGCGGGCGATTTTGAAAGATCCGCGCATTCTAATACTCGATGAAGCAACTTCAGCACTGGATAGTGAGTCAGAAGCGCTTGTCCAGAAATCACTCGCAAACCTGATGCGAGGACGAACAACCTTCGTGATCGCGCATCGATTGTCCACAATTGTTCACGCGGACAGAATTCTTGTGCTTAACGGTGGGCAAATTGCCGAAAGCGGTACCCATCAAGAGTTGTTAGCGAAGGGTGGAATTTATCGGAGATTACGTGAAATGCAGGGAGAGAAACAAACCAGTAAACTTGATTGAAGGTTTACACGTCTCAATGGAAAGCTAAGAAAATTCCGCCCATAATACATTATGCCTGAAAAGCGTTGCTCAAATACGAAGGTTAGTTTGAATTGGCACTTTTGGAATCTAGCGTTGATGAGCAAGACTGAGTCGTACTAAAAAAGAAAAGTGTCATAAGAAATGGTATCCGGTATGAAAAACATCGCAGACGAAAAAGAGCCAATAAAATTTGATGATATTTTTTCCGATATTAAACAAGAGAATCGAGGCGAGCGAATCGTGACAGGTCGTGATGAATTCACGGACAGTCCAGCTAGGCACACAAATGCTGAACTTGAGTTTGAAGAAGAAGACGAATTTCTGTCCGTGCTGCCCACTGCTGAATCCGATGAAATTGAGACTGATAATGAAGAAAATGACGATCTGATTTCATCATTTAGAAGGCGCGGTGAGGTTACTGACAACTCAAAGGACGAAGCGTTTTCCTATCTTCAGGAAATCGCTCGTACGCCTTTGCTCACCCATGAGGAAGAAGTTGAGCTCTTCAAGAAATTTGAAGAAGGCAAGCAGTGGATTACGGAATTATTCGATCAGCTCCCCCTCTCAATCTTGGAGGAAGTTCGCCCCAAAGCGAAACGAACGCGCGGTGCAAAACAGAAGTCGCCGAATGGGATGTGGTGGAGTCCCATGAACCTCGCCACAACGTTGGAGCAGATTCAAACTGAGATTGGTGTTTACCAACGTGGTCAAACTGATGACAGCCCCACAGCAGAGGAGGATCACCACGAAGCGTGCGAATTCCTTGAACAACTCTGGAGGGAACTTGGCAAAGCAACCCAAAAGATTCAAGAAGCGAAACTTAAGCTTGTTGAGGCAAATCTTCTGCTCGTCGCAAGTATTGCCAAACAACACAATTTCAATCGATCATCGCTTTCATTTCTTGATCTGATGCAGGAGGGAAGTATCGGCTTGATGAAAGCGGTCGAAAAATTCGATCTCCAGAGAGGGTATCGCTTTAGTACTTACGCAACTTGGTGGATCATGCAAGCGATTAAGCGGGCGTTAGATCAGCAAAGCCAAACAATCCGCATTCCGTGTTACGTTGGAGAAACTCGAAGATCTATCAAGCAAGCCCAGACAAAGCTCGCGAGAGATCTCGAACGTGAACCGGATATTAAAGAGATTGCTGAACTGGTCAAGATGTCAGAAAGTCGGGTCATTGAAATTCTCCAAAATACTAAAGGCACGATTTCGCTCGACTCTCCGCTGAGCGATTCATCACCTGATGCAACAATCTCTGACTTACTAGCTGATGATTCCCAGGTGACGCCTGAGGAGGAGCTGCTCTGCAGTTCGGAGAAAGAATCGCTCGAAAGGGTTCTTAACACCTTGGCGCCGCGTGAAAAGCATGTCATTAAGCTCCGTTACGGCTTGCAGGATGACACAGAATACACGCTTGCTGAGATTGGACGACGACTCGGCATTAGCCGTGAAAGAGTCCGCCAGATTGAGGATGAAGCGCTTCGCAAGTTGCGGCATCACACGCGCGTGCAGTACCTCAAAGAGCTGCTCTAACAGCATTCTAAAGATTGGCTTTTTGCTTTTCTCTTGATGTTCCATGTCTCTCCAGAACCAGTCGGGTTTAGGATGACAAGTCAGAAAATTAGGACCCGACATCGGTATACATCGTGTACCCTTACGTCCGCCTTCACCCCTGATAATCCACCGTCGGAAGTCCAGCGAGTTCCCGGAAGCGGTTGAACGTTTTCAGGATGCCCTGTTCCATAGTATAAGCTGGCGTGAACCCGATTTCTTCGGCGATTGGCGTGGCGTCATAGTCCCATGAGATTCCAAATACGCCCGGTTCGAGTGTAATCACTGCATCCGGCACTAGCTGCTTCAAGTAAGCGGCGCCTTCCCGCACCGTGCGGATGCCGCCGTTGACATTGAAAGCCCGCGTGTTCGTCGTTGGACAGGTGCACGCCATCGTAATGGACCGCGCGACATCTTCAACATATTGCCAATCCACCGTGTCGTCACCGAAGGGCACAACGCACTGCCTTCCCAGTGCGACATCTTCAATCAATTTTGTCGAAAAGGAACTCATTCCCCGCGTGCGCCCAACGCCATACACGGCTGTAAACCTCAGCCCGATGATGTCCACATTGTAGTTGTCGAAGTAGTAAGACGCATACCTTTCGTTGAGGGATTTACAAGCCCCATAGATGAACTTCGGGTAATGCGGTGCATCATTTTCAATGCGTTGGTGATTGTAATCTTTTGGCGCTCCGAAAACCGCAACAGTGCTCGCCCACACGACTCGTTTGAGATTAAAGATGCGCGCCGCTTCGAACATATTGATTGTGCCTTCGCAAACCACGCTTAACGCCTGCGGCGGATTGGCGTCGCACGCCGGCACTTGCCACGATGCTAGATGGATAATCCGAGCGATATTGTGTTCCTTAACCGTGCGCAAGACGTGTGGTAAATCGGTGATGTCCCCTTGGATAAACGTGAAGCGTGCAAGTTGCTCTGGTGTCAACACTAGCTTGGGAATGGTTAGATCATGTATCGAATCATAAACAATGAGCTTCTCACCGGCATTCAGGAGATCGCGGATAACGTAGGATCCGATGCATCCCATTCCGCCGGTGATTAAATACGCCATTTTCTTCTCCTCAATTTCTCAATCTGGGAATTTCGGCGAGTTTACATCAACGAGAATATCATCTCCTTCAACTTCCACAGGATAGGTTGCAATCCGCTCTCTGCCTGGCCAGACGCACTTGCCCGTCCTTACGTCGAACTGCCACAGATGGAGCGGACACGTAATGACTTGGTTCTCCAAGAATCCGTAGTGTAGAACCCCGCCGAGATGGGGACAGATATTGTTGATTGCAAAATATTCGCCATCGACGTTGTAGATTCCAACTGAGACGCCCTCTACCTTAACACCGATGCAACTGCCGGGTCTTAGTTCATCGGTTTTGGCTGCCTTCACAAGCCGAGACATCCAAACGAACTTCCTTTCTGTTCAGCATTGACGAGACCCACTGAACGTATCACGTCGTCTGATTCGGTGTAAAACGGTGGGCTTACGAGTCGCTTGCAACGGCGTCATCTAAGTTCGCCTTCAGGTATTCGTAGCACTTCCTTTGTCCCTGCCCATCATTTTCGCGCCCTTCATATTCGCAACACCACGAGCCATCGTAGCCCGCAGCTTTCAGACAGTGGATCGCCTTCGTGAGATTAATTTCTCCCTCTCCAAGCGCCTCACCGCGATACGCGCTTCGAGCTCCTCTACCATCCTTCAGGTGTAGATGCAACGTGTAAGGTGCGATAATCTCATAATACCCTTCGACCGTTACCAAATCGTGTCCAAACCAGCGGTAGTTCATCGTGTCGAGGTTGGCTCCGACATATTTGGATCCTACGCGTTCAAACAACTCAACTTGGAGATTACCGTTGTTGGTCACAAGCCCATGATTATCGACAGCGAGATAGATTCCTTCCTTTTCTGCGAATTCAACGCAGCGACTCAAGCAGCCAGCCATCGCCTCGATCCATCGATTCTCAGGGACACTATCTTTCGGCGCACCGCCTTCTGCACGTATCGCCGAGGCGCCTAAGATTTTTGCTAGTCCGACAATCCTGCGCATCCGCTCAACCTGAGAACGAACAACTTCTTCATCCAAGACAACGAAATCATTTCCCGCTGCGAAGGCGGAAACAGTCAATCCATGAGATTCGACCTTTTCGCGTATCTTCTCGGCGTTTTTCTCAGGGTTGGCGATCCTCGTGTACCAGACATCGTTGACCTGAAGTTCGACATTGTCGAAGCCTGTATCACTGACAAATCTGAGAAATTCATCGAATGAGAAATCGCGGAAGTTGTAGTGAACGATACCCAATTTTGGCATCATCAACCCTCCAAATGTTTGCATTTAACGGGATCCGAACCGACGTGATTTCCCCCACCGTGCCGTGTCTCATGCACATCAGACGAAACGAGACGAAAACCTCGGCATAAGCCACATCTAAGCAGGCCACCTTACCCTTTATGGAATCAGGACTCATGCTAATATTATACAATCCAACCGAGAATGTGTCAATTGTGAAGTCAGAGGGTCTTATCACGCTTATAATATAAATCTGTTGATCTCACTAGGGTGGCGTGTTACCATATATCGAATGATACAAATCCGGTCTACATGCTTAGTGTCGCAATCAACATACTTGCCACACGCCCGATGAAACAAGATCGCCTCCCACCCGTCAGGACCTACCGTGCGTTGATTGTCGGCGCGCTGCTCATCCCTCCCAATCTTTATTGGACAATGTACGCAGAGACCGTTCACAGCCTCTTCGTCTTCTCAGTATTTACGCTCTTTTTCAACGTCGTTTTTACGCTCTTTGCACTAACGGTTCTCAATACACTTCTCAAGAAATTCAACCCGAAAATTGCGTTCGATTCGAGCGAACTTCTGATTGTCTACACGATGCTTTCGATCGCCACTGGAATTTTCGGACATGATTTGATGCTCGTGATGGTTCAGCACATGGCGGGTTTCGGTTTTGCAACACCGGAGAATGAGTGGTTGGTGTTTTATGGCAGGTACGTTCCCCACTGGCTCAGCGTCTACGATGAGCAGGCACTTCACGGGTATTTCAGCGGTGGGGAAACATTTTATACGGCAAGGTATCTTAACGCTTGGCTCTTCCCTTGCATTTGTTGGGGCGGATTTCTGATTGTACTCCTCTTTGTTCTGCTGTGTGTCAACACAGTCATCCGGAAACAGTGGACGGAGAATGAGAAGTTGTCCTATCCAATCATTCAACTGCCGCTTGAATTGACGGGAACTGGCGCTGGGACGCTCAGCAATCGTTGGCTGTGGTATGGGTTTGCAATCGCCGGGGCGATCAGCCTGCACAGAATTCTGCATGCGTTCTTTCCGGAATTCCCAGTGCTTCGAACGGGTTACAATCTCACACCGCTGTTCACGACAAAGCCTTGGAATGCCCTCCGTCCATACCCCGCTGGGGGGCTATTTATTGAAATCGAACCCTTCGTTGTGGGGCTGAGCTATTTCTTGCCGCTAAGCCTGGCGTTCTCGACGTGGTTCTTCCTGCTCTTCTCCAAAGCGGAGCTGGTCTTTCGAAGCGCGATCGGCATCTGGGGCACACCGGGACCGTTCCGCAGTTATGCGACAGCGGGCGCGTGGATGGTTGTCGCGGTATCAGCGTTGTGGATGAGCCGCAAGCATCTGAAACAGGTGTACACGCTGGCACGCCGTCCAAATGCAGATGATAAGCGGGGCGAGGAACCGATGACCTATCGAACGGCGCTGATTGGGATGGTCTGCGGCACCACCGCACTGATTCTGTTCCTCGCATACGTGGGGATATCAGTGCCCATCGCAGTCCTCTTTCTGACAATCTATGTGCTGTATGCGCTGGCAATCGCTCGAATACGCGCCGAGGTCGGTCCCCCGGCTCACGACGCCGAATTCATGGGTCCGGAACAGTTGATCCTCAACGCGCTTGGTGCACGCCGCGTGGGGCAACGGAGTATTGCGATGTTCAGTTGTATCTACTGGATGAGTCGGGCGTATCGTTCGCATCCCGTCGGGCACCAGCTAGAGGGATTCAAGATTGCCCAAACAGTGGGTGCGCCGAGTCGGCAATTCCTCATTGCAATGCTGGTCGCATCGGTTGTGGGAACGGTTTGCGGGTTTTGGGTATTTCTGACGACGATGTACCGCTACGGCGCGGGAAACGTCGCCCACAATATAGGCGGCGAAGCCTTTCGCCGTTTAGAAGTCTGGTTAAATCTGTTGGGGACGCCGGAGCCGTTCATGCTCAGAGAGGTTGGGTTTGGTGCGGGCATCACGATACTGCTCACCGCGTTGCATCGCCGTTTTGTCGGCTTCCCGTTCCATCCAGTCGGCTACGCAGTCGCATCGGGCGCAATGATACATCACCTTTGGTTTTCGATTTTGGTCGCGTGGACGATCAAATGGAGCATTCTGAAGTTCGGCGGAATCCGGCGCTATCGGCAGATGGTACCTTTCTTCTTGGGATTGGTCTTGGGTCAGGTTGTCGTTGGATGTCTCGGTCTCATTCTGCGGATTGTGTTTATTGAATGACGCCTATAGTTCGTGTGTGTCCCCTTTCCCTTGATGAACCTGATGCGAGTATGGTATGCTAATGCGCGGAATCGGAGGAACACGCACAGAATCTGAACCGACTTACAGGGAAACATTTTCAGCAGTTTTACACAGCCCGTTTGGAGAATTTGAATGGACAGAAATGTATTGATAGTTGTCGCTATTATTTTCGGCGTCTTTTTCGGTATTTTTACTTGGAGCGAGGTGCCGGTTGCAATCACCGAAGATGAGGTGCTTGCAGCAATAGACGATGCCATCGCTGAGACAAATTTAGAAGTGGATAGGACGGAAGTTCAGCAGGTAGTCAACAAATCGATCGAGAATTTGGAAGCGCGGCAATCGAAGCGGCTCAAGTACTTGGTATCCGCTTATTTTATAATGTGGTTCATCTTTATCGTTTACGCGCTGCGGCTATCGCAGACCCAGTCCAAGTTGCGCAAACGGCTAGATCAGCTGCAAGCCGGTCTGGAGACGCAGGGCACGGAATAGGCGGGGGGGGAAAACCCCCTCTAACTCCTCCTTGGCAAGGGGGAGGACCTTTGTGATAAAGACACCTGAAAAGCGTTGAGTTTCGTCGATTTTTTTGGAATTGAGGCAGCATCACATCACGGGGTTCAATTGAAATGTTAGGTATGTTTCATTGAATCTGCTGAACCCAACCTACTCTAAGAGAGAAATCTTCATCTTCAAAGCATCTGGCTGATTCGGATCAATTGCGAGGACACGGTCGAGGTAGGTGAGCGCCCGATTTGGCATTCCCTGTTCGGCATATACACGAGCCATTAACAGCAACCGCGCGCTCTTGGCTTCGGGCGAATCCGCCCACTCGAAATTGGCATCAATATCGCGCACCTTCAGGAATGAGTAGCTTCGCAAGCCATCGCCATCTTTCACGGTATATTGGATCTGACCAACGAATGTTTTAGCGATCTCGCGGACAAAATCTATCGTTGACGAGAGCATTGATTGAATCAACTCAGATTCCGTCTTTGAATCCCCATTCTCAAACATGACTGGTAGCTATTCCGCAACCGTGTCAACCATCTGCTCAAGCGGCCGCGCAAGTTTGGCGTAAGCGATGTTATTGACCATCTCTGGAGCGATGCCGCGGAGTTCTACAAATTCGGTCGCCGTAAGAAGGTTTGTGGCAGTACCTCTCGCACAATCAAGCGCAACTTTCAGCTCGGCGAGCCCGGTAGAAATCAACACGTACTGCTCAGTCACGACGTAGCTCGGTTGATACGGAACATTAGGGAGTGCCGCCGTGCGAATCTGGTTGCCGGCATAATCGACTGTATCCCACTCCAGCACTACACCCGTTGTTGCTCCCAAAGTCATCGCAACCACATCTGTTAATTGTCCGAGACTTTCAGCCGCTTTTTCGCTGTCTGACGTTTGAATCGAAAGCAAGAGTTGCGGTATTGCACCGCCTGTTCCGGCGCCCATTCTGGGCGATAGCATAGTGAACCCTGTCTGGAGGAGTGCAATTTCATTTCCCATCCACGAAAGCAGGTCATCTTCGATGTCAATGCCCATCATTGTTTCCATCTGCTGTAGGCTGCCAAGTACCTCTCGGCTCATTTCCGGCGGCATTGACTCAACAAAGCCCATCACCATCTGCCAGAGCTTAGGGAGATCAAGGAGATTGAACGCACTATAAGATATTACGTCAGTGGGTGCGAACTTTATCGAGTGGTGTGGCGTCGGCTCGGTAGCAACATCTCTCGGAAGTTGTTGGCTGCCGCGTTGGGATTCAGATTGATATAGCTCTGCGACACAATCCCATCTTTCGTGAGGTTTGTAACCAACCCCACCCATTGCACAAGGTCCAACCACTTAATTGCCCGATCCGCCAGCGGTCCAATCTCTTCACTCATCTTGCCGCGGACCATCGGATACATCAACTCGACAAATTCTGGGATTGACGTCAGATCGAGGTAGAATATTGTCTGAAAGTCCGTCACACCCTCACCGGGCGCACCCTGAGATTGCTCGATATGTTGGGCGAAATTCGGGTCTTTGGCAAGACTAGCGTCCGATTTGCCTTGGTAGAGGTCTATTGCCCGACGTATCGACGTTTCTCCCAAGCTGGCGATCAGAAAGTTGTCGATCAGTCCACATGACAGGAGCAGGTTCGGCTTGAATTCGGCTGTCATATAGGAATAGCCGTTGTATTCTCGGGTCTTTGCATCTGGAATGTTCGCCATTGCGACCTTAATCGCTGCCGACAGTATCTCCCCGAGGTCATCGGATCGATCTAGTTCCACCATGAGTGTTGGAGAGAATTTCAGGGGTTCCCGGAACTTGGGAACGACAAGTAGGATTTCTTGTCCAAGTAGGTGAGAAAGGATTGAGAGGCTTGGTCTGATGAGGTGATGAATATCTTTTACCTCAACTTCCCTTTCATAAACCGCCCGGAGCAACTCCCACATCGGCGCTTCAAGAAGCTGTTGCCACGCTCTGGAATCTTCAATAAGCGCGAGTGCTTCGGCGACGTCTTTTATTTGTAACACTAGTAGCGCATCTGCTGGCGCAATGTCCATCAGGGAGGGCGAGGGGGTCATCGCAGCCGCCGGTTCTAACTGTGTCTTGACACCGCATGAACAGACGCTAATGAGACAGATTAAAATGCTTGCGATGACATGACATGTGCAGTTTCTTTGGGTCATTGTGAGCGTCTCCTCAGTTGAATTAGGTGATTCAGAAAAGGGTTTGAATTGGTGTATGGGTAGAGGCTCCCAACCCATTGGATGAGAAGATCGATGACCCGACCGCGGACGCAAAGCACCCGACCCCCAAAACTAGTGAAGACTATCGCACTCACTGTTCGTTCGCTTGATCCCTTGGCAAGGGGGAGCACTCTCCGATTGAAGCTGCGATGTGTGCAAACCATCATCTTGACCAATACACACGTTTGGTATGTTTCATTGGATTTCTCAACCCAACCTACATACATTTGGATTCTTCAGACGCGGGAGAAAACACTTCGCTGAACTTTGGCAGCCAACGTGTGAACAGTGCGACAGCTTCTTCATCTTGACGGGTCAGTGAGAAAATATAGCGACCGTTGCCGGCATAAGACAATGTGTACCGACCGTAGGCTGTAGGACCGACGGCAACGATTCCAACCGCTTTCCCGATGCCGAACCGCCCTCTTGGAGCAGACCACTTGTCGATCATACCAGAGCGCGTACCTGCACCAAGAGCGATTACTCCAATAGCGTTGCCGCCAAACGCGAAAATACCGACAGAAAACGCGCCGAAGGCGACGATGCCGACGGAGCCCGCACCCAACGCGATGATACCGACGGAGCAGGCACCGATAGCAACCACTCCAACTGCCACTCCCCCAACTGCGATAACTCCAACAGTGACAAAGCCGAAAGTGAGTTCGCCCATCCCAGAGGCGCCCCCAAAATTGATGAGTAAGCGGACGAACGTCGGAAGTTCTGAGTTTGTGGCTTTAGCCAACATGGGTACAAAGAACAGAGAAAAAGCGAGAAGGTAGATGATTCCGACGACAATCCACCACTTGAGAAAGTAAGCATCAAACGTTTTTTGGAATGTTTTGGCGCACAGTTCTTTTGACATAGACTAAGCCGTTCTTCCATGCGATAATGTCGAATCATAAGGTAGCTAGGGTGAAATCCGAGATTTAATCGCACGCACCGGGGTGATTGAAAAGCGTTGGTGTTCGCTAAATCCTAACAGTTTACGAACAGAATCTAGTCTCGGCGCTCATGTTTGCTATGTTGTATGTTTCGCCGACCGTGCTCGATCCGGCTAAAGTAGTGAAGACTATCGTGCTCACTAAACGTTCGCTTGATGCTAAGGAAAACTATCGCGCTCCTTATCCAGTCGCTTGATCTATTCGCTCCTTTGATCGCTCCTTATCTAGTCGGTTGATTGCTCAACCCAACCTACAATTACTACGTTTGTGTTGCATGTCCGTTATTTGGATGTTTCTCTTTCAGGGGTAAATCCGCTGCGGTTTCAGCGGCGCGGGTTGACGGCGGACCGTTGTAGGCATCGGCGGTGCCGCGTTTGCTGTTTTTGCTTTTCGTCCCTGACAGAGTGTCAACGAGAGAATCTAGCATCGCTGTATCAGTTGATTGAGATACCTCCTTGTTTTGAAAAACGCTAGAAAGGTCAAGTTTGCCCGCCGAGATTGCTTCTTCCAACTTTTTAGCCTCGTCTGAATTAATTAAGTGGTGTAGCTCTACTTCTTCTTTTCTTCGATTCGGGGTATAAGACCTCCAATCGTCCGAAAGCATCGACCTGTAGATTTCAAGCACTTCTTCAAAGCTCATGGCGTCTCCGCCGAATTCTTCCTCGTAAAGTTCAGGATTGGCGAGATCACTCCTCATCTGCTTAACCGACGGGGTTATTCCGTCTGTGTCCCCGTAAACCATCTTCCAGAGTTCCTTCACGTGGACATCAGGAATCTCGTAGTTTTCTGGATAGACACCAGCGTCTAGGTGTTCGGCGCTGCGCCCGGTTCCGGTCTCGACTTGCTTGGATTTGGCTAGCTCGTAAGGCTCGGATTGCCGCCACATTTCACGGCGAGTTTCATTGTATGGAACAAATAACTCGTCACGTCGGTGTTCTGGATGTTCGTCTAATCTTCGCCCAAATCGAACGGGTTCGGAGATGTCTTGTTTGACGGTAATACCCATTGCAGTCATCAACTCGAATAACTCTTTGAGAGCGGAAACAATTTTGGGCAGGTCTTTCGGCGTGACCGATGTGAAGTCGAATTTGATACCGGGGATCCCTTCAGCGACGGCGTGTGCGGTTTCGCAAACAGCAGCGACGAGCGCCCCATCCCCTTCGGCAAGGTATTCCGCACGTTTAGCGGTCAGTGCGATTTGGAACGAGAACACGGACGACTTGGGGTTACAGGTACGAATCGCATCGCGTACATATTTTCGGTCTTTATCTGCGTCACCGGTGGTAGCGTTGGGCTTCCACCGCATGACCTCATCAACAACAGTTTCTGTTGTCCGATACTGTGCGTACATGTCTACGACAGCGAGTTTTTCTTCGTCTGTCAATTGGTATGGGTTTGTTTTGCGCTTTGGCATATTTTTCTCCTTTTAGCGCAAGGCGTCGAGCGGATGAAGCGGGTCACCGTGCGGGTTTTGTGTTTTCGGTTTTGCGCTATTTTGCGCTGTTAATCGCAAGCGCAAAGTTTTGGCGCGTACGAATTCAAACGTTCATTAAAAGGTGATGTAAGTTGAGTTAAACGGCTATAATGAGCGGAGAAGACTATCGCCTTCGCTAATCGCTCAGTTGATCGTTGGGTTTCGCTAAGCGTTTTTAGAATTGAAGCAGTATCGCATCACAGGGTTGAGTTGGAATGCGAGAGATATTTCGCGGAACCCGATTAGCTCAACCTTACAGTTCAATGACTGCTGCGATGGCGGCAGCGATTTCCTCCATGAGTATTGCGCTGAGTTTGCCTCGTCTGCCGCTGAAGTGTTTCACCGCGACGGAGCAGGTTAGAGTCGCGTCAGCGGCTGATGGCAGTGTCAGGCTGTTGTTATCATTGGGCTTAATCGGAACAATCCAAATGACTCCGGAAAAACGGTCTTCCCACGACACGATTGGAACTACCAATCTGGTGGTCAGACATTCAAAGGCATCGGAGCTGATGACCACTGCGAGTTGGGACTTCTGAGGTAGGAAACCAGTGGTAATGTCGAGGTTTATTTCCCAAACCTCTCCCCGACGTGGGTTTGTCTTCGACAAGGCGGCTCCTTTCAAGATTCTGGATTACTCTTGTAGTAATCTGCCATCTGCTTCGCTTGTTCCCTTAGCAGGTTTCGCCGCATAGCGGTTGGGAGTTGCAAGAATGCGCGATGTTCTGTCAACGTTCGAGGCAAGGTTGTCTCGAGGGTGTCATTGAGCAGTCGATTCGCTTCCTCTTCTCCTACCAATGCTTCGGAAAGCGCACGGTACACCTGCAGATAAAACCGCTTCGGTTTTTCAGGGGGAATCTCAATCGGTTCACGCTTTTTCCAGCCCAATTTGTTAATTTCTATCCACCAATGCTTACAGTGGGCATCTGTAATAATCTCCAGATCTTTCAACCGATATAGAATCGCTTGAATGCTCAACCCGAAACGCCACTTGAGGTAGAGGAGGTCGTCCTGCTGGACGCGGCGTTGCTTCGCACCCAACTCGCTGCGCAGCTCCTCGGCGGGTGCGAGAAACGCCGCGCCGAATCGAAACGCGGCTCTTTCTGAGTCAACGTCTTCGCTTAATTCCAACGTCAGATGTCCAAGTTCGTGTGCGATGTTAAGTCGATGCCGGTCCCCCCATGTGCCTCGGCGGACTGCGATTGCCGCCGACAGTACGTTTCCCTCGCTGTCGCGCGCCACGGCGGAAATGCCATCAAACTCTTCGTCTGCATCAACTTCTATAACGTGAATGTCGTGGTCTTCAAGCACGTCCACAAGGTTCGCAATTGGGTCAACGCCTAGGTTCCAATGGTGTCGAAGTGCGATCGCGGCGTCCTCCGCATGGTCTAGTTTGCGCGCCGGAAGCGCATGAATTAGTAGGTCTAGCGTCTTGAGTTCATCAATCCGTTCTTGGAACGAGACCCGATTCTCAAGCAGTTCAGCAACGAAACCCTCAATCCGATCCCTTTCCCTCTTGGGTAAGCGTGCCCGTTTGCGGTAGGCGAGGCATTCTACACGACAAACCGGTTGGTCACACAACTGGGCGGATTTGACCCCGAGTGCAGCAGCAATTCGATTGAGCACCACGGCGGTTGGCCGCATTTTGTCCCGTTCATACTTTGACAGCGCTTGCTTGCTAACTTGCCCGTCAATCGCCGCCACTAGATCGTCGAGCGACATGCCTCGGGCAAGCCTAAATCTTTTCAGTCGTTCTGATAGCATGGTTGTTCTTGTCTGATGTCTTCAAGACAAGGCGTCTCTCCTCGATATTGAATTAAAGGCACGGTTTACAAAATCACCCTATAAACTGCTATATTATAAACCAAAGAAATTGATTTTGCAAGGGTATTTTTGAATTCTTTTTTTCGAGAAAAAGAACTTTGTTCGGCGGGTTTAAGGCGAGAGAAAAAGGAGACAAGAGAGCAGGGGAATTTTAGGATTCCGGTCAACACGGACGGGAATCGTCGAATGAGGGTATGGAGGGTGACACCGGCTTCAGTCACCGACGATGTGGATTGGGTCGCACGGTTAAGCGAGAATCTCTGTCAAAGCCTATGAGGTACCTTCCGTACGGTGGCATGGTCTTATAGATGGACACAGTGAAACCCAACGTTCTCAGATGCGTTCAGCCCAACCGACTATTTGAATTCAATGACTGCTGCGATTACTGCAGTAATCGCCTCCATGAGTGTCGCGTTGAGTCTGTCTCGCTGGCGAATAAAGCGTCTGACATCTACTCCCCGAATTTGCAGAGTGTCGACGGCTGAAACCTTTGTCAAGCCGTTGGTACGACTGGGATTGATGCGAACGTGCCAAATGTTCGCGAAAATGGGAGTGGCGATAATACCATACTGAGTTTGCCACGCGGTGATTGGGGAGACTAGCGTAATCGGCAGGTGTCCGATACCGTCGGAACCGATGACTACCGCGGGGCGGGTTTTCTGAATCTGCGATCCAATCGTAGGATCGAAGTTTTAATCCCAAACTTCTCCCCGATGTGGGTCAAGTGGATTCGTGTTCGACAAGGGCTCCCCCTTGAAGTTCACGCCATTCAGGATCGTTTTGGTAGTAATCTGCCATCTGCTGCGCCTGCTTCCTCAGTAAGGTGCGTCTCGAATCTGTAGATAGTTCTAAGAAAGCGCGACGTTCAATAAGTGAACGGGGTAAAGAGGGTTCTAGGGGGTCATTAAGCAGTTGACCGGCTTCCCGCGCGCCTATCAATCCCTCGGAAAGCGCTCGCAACACCTGCTGATGAAACCGCACAGGCTTTTGACGTGGTATCTCATCCGGTTCTCGCTTTTTCCAACCCAATTTGTTGATGTCCATGCACCATTGTCTATAGTGGGAGGCGGTAATCACCCCCAGGTCATTCAGTCGATACAGAATCGCTTGCATACTCATACCATAACGTTGCTTGAGGTACAAAAGCTCCTCTACTTCAATGAGGCTTCGCTTTTCACCCACTTCCCTGCACAACTGATTGGCTGGTGCGAGAAAAGCACCACCGAATCGAAAAGCCGCGGCTTCAGCATTAACGGCTTCAGCTAGTTCTAGCGTCAGATGTCCAAGTTCGTGTGCAATGTTGAGGCGATGCCGGTCTCCCCATGTGCCTCGGCGGACTGCGATCGCCGCCGCCAGCACATTTCTGTCATTATCTCGGGCCAAAGCAGATATACCATCGAAGGTTTCACCCGCATCAACTTCGACAACGTGGACGAAGTGATCTTCAAGCACATCCACAAGGCTCGCAATTGGGTCAACTCCGAGATTCCAACGCTGTCGAAGCGTGATGGCAGCGTTCTCCGCATCGTCCAGGTTGCGAACCAGAAGCGCTCGAATCGGGAGTTCGAGACTATTCCGTTCACCGATTCGTTCCTGAAATAAGACCCGTTTTTCCAACAACTCAGCAACGAAACTCTCCAATCGCTGCTGGTCCTTCTTACCTAAGCGCGCGCGTTTCCGATACTCAAGGCATTCGACACGGCAAACCGGTTCGCACCACAACTGGGCAGACTTAACCCCGAGTGCAGCAGCGATCCGATTGAGCACCACGGCGGTTGGTCGCATTTTGTCCCGTTCATACTTTGACAGCGCTTGCTTGCTAACTTGCCCGTCAATCGCCGCCACTAGGTCGTCGAGCGACATGCCTCGGGCAAGCCTAAATCTTTTCAGTCGTTCTGATAGCATGGTTGCCCTTTTCTGGTATCTTCGAATGTCAATTTAAGACGGAATCTTGCGTCCAGACCGTTCAGGATTTCGCCGAAACTGTCGGGATGTCACAAAATGTCACATATTTTGGCGGATACGGTCGAAAACACTCGCCGTATCGTTACCGAAAGCACAATGGAAACGGCGAGAAGTCAATTCTGGTCAAGCTTCCCGCTTGTTGTGGATGCGGGTTTACTAGATTGTTCTGATGTCACATTATGTCACAAAATATCACACTTATATCACAAAACATCACACCGACCTCACAAAATGTGACATCAGATGTGACATGGTTTAGCTGGTATCGTCATTTAGGCATGGAGCCCCTGTAGCGATATTGAATGAGAAATGTGGTTTACAAAATAGCGCGATACGGGACATATTATAAACCAAAGAAATCAATTATGCAAGGGTATTTTGGAATTTTTATTTTGAAGAGAGGGATGTGGTTCCGAAAGTAGAAGCTGCTCAAGGCGCGGGGAATATGCTAAGAATTATGAGAGGTCTGAGATTGAGGAGGTTAAACTCCCAAAGCCTGTATAATCTCGTCTGTACCGACAGGTTAAAATGGGAGCCGTCATGATTTGATTTTCGCATTGGTAGGATGTGCTTGTTGGATCAGCTGTATACCCCACAGTGCAACGGTGAGACACGTTTCAGGATTCGGGCTTGGCTTGATTAACTGCATATTCAAACGCTTTTCGATAAACCGTGCTTTTCATTCGGCGGCAAATAAAGGTTTCGAGTGTACCCGCATTCTTTTCTTGGCGCACTCGACTCGCTTCAAAATTGAATGTATATAGATTGTGACAGGCGCGGCGATGGATATGGTTTATCGTAGCACCATCTTCAAGATAGTCTATGTAAGCCAAGGCGTCGTTTTCGCTAATAATGTTCCATTTGTCGCCCGTGTCCCAGTCCTTCACAGTGAATTTTTCTTCTTGAATCAGTCGCAGCAGATGCTTGGCAAAGGCACATCGTATATTCTTATATTTGGCAGGATCTTTTTCGGCTTCGCGGGAGGAAAATCGGGTCAGGTGGAAACCGGGCAATTGCACCTGTTTGAATGCCGCGCTCATTATCCAAGTCTGCGAGTCAACGGTGTCCGCGCCACAGTAAAAGGCGAATAACATTAGCAGAGCGGAACCCAATGAAAAACAGTGAATGTGAGAATTTGGGAGTAGTCGCCGTACCGTAACGATAACATCGATCGCTGTACGTTTGCTTCCATTGCGCGCCAGCGGCGCCAAACTCCCAATGCCAACAATATCGGGCGCTTGACCCCAAATCTCCAAGATGTCGTTCAAGGAACGCTTAAGTGTCTCTGGGTCGTGACCGTGAAGCACGGGCATTAGTCGAAAGTCTTCAGGTAAATTCCCGTTCCGACCCTTTAATTCCTCAAACATGCTACGGGTGTTCTCTACCGTATTTGACCAACGTAATTCTCTTTCGTCATCGCCAGTTGTGGGTAGGAAGGGATGATCGAGCACAACAGACACATCGGCTCCAAGTTCTACACCGATCGAAAGTACCTCAAGCGGCTTAATGCTGATTTCAGCGTGTTGCTGAAAGTTGAAGGCACCGGAATCAAGCATCAACGGCCCATTAAACTCAACGTACTCGTGAAGTTTGATTTTCTCCTCTCGGAGTGCTGAACTGAACTTGTGTGTCCTTCTGTTTGCTAGCAAATCAAACGCATTAAGCAGAACTCCCTCGGTACCGGTCATTTCCCACGGATGACAGTGCAGACCTGCTTGTGGGTAATCGCCTATGCGGTAACTGGCAAAGAGGTTGGGAGTCCGCAATAAATCTGAAAAGATGGATGGCGGTGTCGCCTTTCGATCTTTCACGGTTTATCTTCAACAATCTCTTTTATGCGTTCTCGCATCCTTGGCAAAAAATATCCCGGCAACACATCAAGCTCGGCTTTCTCTGTTTCTTGATTTAGTTGACAATATTCCTGTTCAACATCATCCTTTGTGAGAGGTTCTAACCCGTGGGGACGGTGTAACTCACCTTCTTGTCTATGCGTTTTCCAATAAGCGTCACATTTGTCACGCCCACTGTTCAAGTAGTCCTCAATGTATTCAGCAGCGAGCTCAAGGCTGTCTATTGGTTGGAGTTCTAACGGCTCGCCTAAGCGTCGCTCAATTGCTGGATATTGTGCAAGGTCTTTCGGTTCTAGTACGGTTGCAATTACGAAGAAAACGGATTCCTTTAACGTATCGAAAAGATGTCGCAGGTCTTGAGCGTATCGAGATTGGCGCGATCGGGTTAGGACTTCAAAAATCTCCTCAAATTCGTCGAATAGCAGGACGATACCGTCGCACAACTCGAGCTCTTTTAGCACCTCAAGCAATCCATGCAAAAATCGTATGGCGAGTGAAGAACTGGTAATGTCCGCGGGTGGCGATCCGCTGTGAGTTAATAGTTTTTTGTCTGCTGCCGTGAGTTTTTGCCCTTTCAACCAGCGAATGAAGGCATCTGCCCGGCGTTCTTCTTGAGGAAAGAGCGACGTTTGACCGGGTTGCGTAATGGTTCTCATCACCGTCAAAAGCTCGCTAGCGGGTTTAACTTTCGATGAAAGCATGTTGATTTGATCTGAGTGCGACTGTAGCGTTCTAAACAGATCGCTGAAGAAGAATTCCGCCAGTTTATTGACAATTTGTTCGTGAATGTCGAAGTAACTCTCTCCGGGAGCATAAACATAGATTGGATGAATATTTTGGATACGTCTACTTCGTCTCGCCTCGTCAGTCAATCGTTCAAAGTACCGCAAGATATTTGTCTTACCTGCACCGTTTTTTCCGTTGATACGCAACCGCTTTGCCGCTGAAGAAAAGTTCCGTAGGACATTGGCATACCTCTCTTTTATAGCCGTTTGGTCGGTACAGACATCCAACCTCGTCTCACCGTGTCCCGGAAACGGGTTTGCAAGGAGAAAATGCCTTTCGTATGGATTGTGTCCTTCGGGTTCAACTTCAAATAGAGAAAGGTCGTCCTTAAGTGTCACTTCAATGTCTCCCATCGAATCAGCTTGACCAGTTTGCCATTGACGCGCATCCCATCTTCAAGATAGCGGTGTTCAAGCCACCGTGATTGTGGTGGGGTGAGCCCTTGTAGTTCCACGGAAAGTCGTTCTCTAAGAATCTCTTTTCTGGGCCGTATTGAGGTGATTTGAAAGTGCCCGGAAACTTCTCGTCGGATTGTCGCTGGGGCAAGTTTGACTTCACCGGGGAAGGTTTCTACAAACAGGTTCATCTTCATTTCAAAAGCCTGAAAGGAGATACTCAGTCTCTTACAAACGAGATTGGCCAAACACCCCAGGTTCGCGTAGCCGGACGTTTTATCCGTCTGGCGATAACTCTCCCCACAGACAGCTTTGAAACGATCTAAAGTGGGTCGCCCTGCATCCCAATTTCCGCCCCAGTAGAGGAATTCTTCAAAAGGTGAACGGTAGGCATGTCCCACGGATACCGCCCATGTCTGAAATGTATCAAAGGCAACAAATGTAATGTCATATTTTTCCTTTAAGTCCCGTCCCAAATCCCTTCGAGATTCCTTATTCTGACGTTTAGGAATTTGAATGCTTTTTTCGCACTTTAGGCAATCCAGAAAACGTGCGTAAGGCGGATAATTCGCCAATCCTTGATTCATCGGCAACAAATAATCCCCCGAGTCCCAAGCGTGAATAAACTTATGATAATTCTCGGTTAAACACAATATATCCTGATTTTGAGCACTCTGAGTCATCCAGCAGGATGCTTCAAAGACCCGCAAGATGTCCCGTACTCGCCGTTCAAGGTGTTTTATATGTCCTTGACTATTGATGATTTTGTGGAGTGTATCCAGCGAGAGTTCGCTTTCAACCCGATGTGTCTCAATGGCATCGGCAACGAACAGTAATTTATTCACAGTGATCGGGTCCAATTTTCAGCACTCCCGAATTTCCAGCACGTCGTGGGCAAAGAATCCCCTACTAGCTTGTGAGTAGTAAACGAGTTCGCATGTGCGAGAACATTCTTTGTTCTCAAGACGAATCGTACTGAAGACTTGTGTCAAGTCCCATAAGAGATAATGTATAGGAGTTAGGACCAGCCTGTCGTTGTGAGAATCGTACCGAACGGAACTAATCTCTGAAGGCAGAGGTGGAACACCGGTGTAGAGGCTTGCTTGGTTCTCTAGGGTTGCAAGTGAAGCCATATCCTTATCCCCGGTAAGAAGATAGACACCTTGGTGAAGCCCGCGATCGCGCTTGAGGTTTTTCACGCTTTCAATAATCAGGCGGTCAATTCTCGATTCGCCATTTGACTGCCCCAAGTGTTCAGGAAGAGTGGTTAGCACTTCTACAGGCCTCCACTGGCGAATGTGATTCAATTCCCTACTAATGGTTGAAACTTGTGGTCGCTTTTCGATTACATCACACTTGCTAGGGTGAGGTTCCGCGCCTTCGGCGATTTTTCTCCAGATGTTTTTCAACTCATGTGCCTGCCGCTGTACCTCAGTCATAACGAAAACAGGAACAACAGTCCAAATCAGCACGTTGGCAAGGGTTTTGTGCAAGAAAGAGGTAACTGCTCTCCGCAAAGCACTTGTATCAACCACAAGAATCAGGTAACCGTGTTTTGAAAGTCGCCTCATCACTCGTTGAAATGCCATCTCTGTAGTCTGATTTTCCATCATAAAGAACTCCAGGCGCAAAAGCCCAGTTCGTACCAAACTGGCGGTAAGTTCATTACGTATGATTCTCCCTGCTCGACGCGCTTGCTTCTCTGGAGATTGCTTGTTGTTTTTTGTCGGTTTATTTGCTTGTTTGATTTTTTTGAGCAACTCAAGGAAATAGCATTCAATTTGTTCATCGGTAACAGGCCGGAAGGTAAAAGGAAAAATCGGATAATCTTGCGCGGCGTGCTCGGAGGCGTCAATTGTAAGGTCACCAAGTTTCACATATTCGCTTTCCTTTAGATGCGTGCCATCTGTATAAGAAACTTCCCATTCGCCCCAGAGTGGGTATTCAGCAATGAACGCATCTAATGTGAGTAAGCGACTATTCATTCAGAGATTCTCACTTCGTAGTCAGTGTGGGGTTCGTGATTTTGTAAGATCTCCGTTACAACAGCAGATAAGACTGTACTTGATTTCAACTCCGGCGTGGAAACCCGCTCGGTGACCTCTTCAAGTGTATCCGCAAATTGATTCGAGGATTCTTCCGTGTCCGGTTGCAACTTTGCGAGTCGAGAAAACACTCGATTTTTTAGCGGATCGGGTAGATAGAGATCGACCTTCTGCGGATTTGATACAGGTTCCTGGGTTTCAGAATCCATTGAGTCTAACTCTGCCACGGCGTCTGAGAGGCGATTCAAATGAATCACAACATCCCTAAGATCCTTCCATTCCTGAAAGTCAAACATGGAGAAATCTGCCACAGAATAAGTCTCAATCGTCGTCTTTGTTGAGCGATTAATAACTTCCACTTTCATCACGGTTCCTCTCAGCAAGAGTGTGTGGATGCTTTCCCCAAAGCCATTTTTTCAGTTGAGCCTGTTTTTCGCCTATTCGACCGTAAGCAACAAATGATTCGGTACGGGCTGGAACTAAATCTTGCCAGCCGTCAAATGTCTTCAGGTAGGTCTTTCCGAGCACAAAGCAGATTGAAGCGAAGTTGTCTCGTAGGATATCTGAAAACGTGGTGTTGACCTGGGGCTGCAATTCAACGACCCGTGACATGTTTATCTTTTGGTCATACCATGCGGTTGGCAAATCCCCCGGGATAAGCCCATAGGCAGCAGATAAGATGTACACATCTAGTTGCCTTGCCTGACGTGGACATTCACGAAGAAAACGCCGTAAGACAAAAAATAGCGGACCCTTGTATCTTTCAATGGCAGGTAGCGGTTCGTGAGAGGTGTGTTTCCGTTGTGAACACGATAGAATAAGTAACCGTCGTTTGTAGTTCATAGTGTCTCTATAGGCAAAGGCAAGATAATCAGGAACCGTATTTTTTGACGAACGCTTTCAAGTCAAAGGATGTCTTGACTTTATACCGAGTCGGGAATTTGCGTCTGTTGTAATTTTTGTAATTCAGTCGAATTAAGCAATTCCGGTAGACTGAACCGGCGGATTACAATTCACGATAATCCCCTTGAAACACCTCTCTAAAGTGCCAGCCTATGAAATTCGGTTTTGGATAATAGGACTGCCTTTGCGGAGAGTTAATACCCTTACCGTGAAACTTCATGAGCCATTCCTGAAGGCCCACTGAACCGTGTGCTTCATCTGATACCAGAATTTCTAATTCTTGGGACAGCGTAAAAGCCCCACGGTCAAATAGTTTGTGGTGTAAAGAACAAAGTGCTAATCCATTGACTGTTTCATTGGGACCACCCGCCTGATGCCATTTGATATGTGCTGCCTCCAAGGCAACGGGAGTATTTCCCAATTTTACGTCAAATCCACAGACCGCGCATTTGTATTCGTAAGCTTTCAGGATGCTCAATCTGAAGTTCGGGTCACGACGTAGCGCGGTAGGAAGCCGAAGCGGTAAATCGAGCGTGTCTATGTGAAAAGAGGATTCTATTCCAGCTTCTTGCAAAATGTCTTTATGTAATGTAGGGGGAAAATGTCCATTGAGCAGTAGTTGGATGATTTGAAGAGCCAGCCTAGAATCGCTCTGAAGTTTGTGGAAAATACTATCGGTGAAGCCTCCTGAAACTTTGTAACAACGCAAATCGCTAACTAAAGCATCCCCACTAGCGGTTAATCTAATCGTCTCGACATGCGTGACCTCCCAAACCTCGTCATTCTGTAGCCGCCAAAATGGAAACTGGGTTCCCTGTTTTGATCGCCTGGGCGCAAACTGTTGTAATAATCGCCCAAGGTCCACTTCAATTTCGGCGTACGGAATGAGGCGGATTCCATTGCGAAGTAGTCTCCCAATGGCATACAGAATCAGCAGAGGCTTGTGAGGTGCTCTTTGCCCGCCGCTACTCCATAGATTCAAGGTTTCAAATCTCCGAATAATCTCTTCCCTGCGCATTTTTCACGCTCTGCTCCTCGGGGCGACCTATTGCAAATTATACAGTGTCACAGTTCACAAATCAGACACGGCTCCTCATCATCCTCATCATCAAGGACATCACCGAAGATTTCGAGCAACCTACGATTCGGCTGGGACTCCTTTACCCGCGCCATCGCTTTCGCATAGTTTTCCTTAATCCCCTTAATCCGTTCTGGATCCGAAAGTTCGTTTAAACTCTCACTTTGACTCCAGGTGTATCTCTCGCCGGTCTTATCATTGGATTTCTCGTAACCCTTTGCGAGTTCAAAGAGGTCGGGGTGCTTTTCCATCAATCCAACCCATTCCGCTTTGCGTTGGTAGAAGCAGAAGTAGCACCCGGAGCGTGTCCGCCACTTGTAGTATTCGGGCAAACCGAGACCGCTCTCCTCCAGAATCCGATAGACATCCGTCTCAGTAATACCGTCCTCTTTGAACGGATATTTGGGCTCTATACTTCGGGTCTCAACATTCTTGAGCGGCTTATAACCGACGCGGTTTTCATCGGCGCGGATGGCGACGTAATTGTATGCCAAATCATCACCCACAAATTCCTCAAAGGGTTTGATTTTCAGCAGGCGGGTACACCAACGCACCTGCGCTGATGGAAGCAACCCACCAAAGACCGAGAGCCAGTGGTCAAAATCACGATCGGCATTGAGGCGTTCAATTTTCTTTCCCAAGAAGGCTTCCAACCGATCGAGAAATTCATACGTTTCCGGAAGTTCCTTCCCGGTGTCGCAGAAGGCGTACTCCATCTGCGGAACCTTATCGCGCATGTAGATGGCGAGTGCGGAGCTGTCTTTGCCACCGGAAACCCCTAGGATGTGGCGTCTGTTCTCGCTCATGCACACCTCCTGGTGAGCAGGTTCCACAAATAGAAATTAACTACGGCGAAGTTCTTGCCGAACGCCTTCCAAAAACTCCTCTGCCAAGCCCGTCCCAAAACGCTCGGGGTGTTTGCTTTTCTCGTTCAACAACTCTTTCTCATAAGACTTGGGTAAGAAATGCTTTTTGAACTCCACTATTGAGCGAAACGCTCGCTTAGTCCGCTTTTTCGCTGACATGTCTATCGCCCTCCTTGTAGTTTTTTTAGGTTGGGTTAAGTCAACGGCGAAACGCAACCTACGACCTCCCCTAACCCCTCCTTGGTAAGGAGGGGAATGAAGATTGAATGAACCGAAAAAGGTTGCGCACCGTTGGAGAGGCGTTTAAGACTATCGCATTCCCTATTCAGTCACTTGATCCCTTGTCAGGGGGGCTTTTAAGCCTTTTCCAATATTGTATCACGTGTGGATCGGAACGTCAAACTCTGAGTTCATACGTTCGGGATGACTCGTTCATACATCTGGAACTCAATGCCGAAAGGAAGCGTGATGTCCGATTCCTGTTTGGCGAAGTGCTGCGAAAAATCAATGATCGTGAGCCGATCAACTGTTTGGTATCGGGGTCAAGACGCAGAATCACATCATTGGAGTGCTCAACGTAGTCTGTGTATTCCGGCTTGCCACGAGTGACGTAAAGAACGTCGGCTTCACGGTCATAGAAGATTTTCATTCCGTCTTTGTTTCGAATCATGTCCGTGATTTCACGCTAGATGTCAGGTTTCACCCCCAGTATCAGGAAGTGACTCTCTGTTTTCTTCGGTCACTCGAATCAGAAATCGCAGTGCCTCATTCACAGATGCCGCGTTTGGAAACGCCTTGGCAACATCAGGTTCTAAGTGTACAACGAACCTACCATAGCGCTTTCGTTCAGGTCCAAGCGTCCTCACTTGCAGGTATCTCAAATTATATTCCGGTCGAAGTTCATCTTGCATCGTCCTCTTACCCACCATCAATATCTCTTGTCGATGTCTGGTTTTCAAGTTGCTCCATCAATTTTTGTGAGATGCGTGCGAGAAGAGCGAGGCGGAGTTCTTTATCTCCCGCGGCATCATAGGCGTCGAAGACTCCCTCAATTTCGCGCTCAATGTATTTTGCTTGTTCCTGGGCAGTTGGAGGTAAAGAAATGACCCGTTCCTGTTCCTTCGCCTTGAGCGTGGTAATCCCGACGCGCATCACCTCCCCTGCACTATCAGCACATCCTTCGGATTGCTTTTGTCGCTCAAATGATACGGCTTCAAAGTGGTGAAACTTCCGCGCGAGTTGGGAGAGGTCCATCTGAAAATGCGTTTTGTCGGCGTCGTTCCAAGATGCTGGGGGTTTTTGACCGACATACGTGCCAATTGCTTCAAGCCAACCCTTGAAATCAAGCTCCTCGTCACAGACCCTAAGAAAAAAACCCTTAAGTTTTCGTCTCAATCGTCAAATCAAGTAACGGTTCGGCTCGCCTATAAAGTTCCAGCCGAATCGCCTCGCCGTTTCCCTTCAATGAGAACGCCGAAGCTAAAAGTTGTGTAATGGACGCTAGCAAGTCATCATACGCCCGATTTAACTCAGACAATGTCCTTCGCAGGGAGTTGAAAAACCTTCCCACGGTATTTGGATTCATTTCTTCGAAGGGACCGAAAGCATCAAAACCGAGGGCTTGGGGTAACTGGACAAAAAGGAGGGTGTCCGGTTCTCGCGCATTGCTTATGGTTTGCCGTAATTCGATTGCTTCGTGGCTTAGTTCCTGAGTGAGCATCGTAAAGCGCGGCAGTTTGGCAACGAAACGCACGAGTGGTTTGACGACTGCAAGCAGGTTTGGATGTTGCGCGGCGGGAGACGGTTGCGATAGCACTCCCAAGAATTGAGAGAACACCTCTGATCGAATCCCTGTCATCCGGAAACGCTTGAGTTCAAATTTCTCCGGCGACCTGATTAGCCGCTCAAAAACTGGGATTGAGATATCCGTGACAAAGGAACCGTCTTCGTACAATGCGATTTCCGCTTCGTAATGCAGCAAAACTGCGCAGAGTAAGATGGGTAAGGGACCCCGTCTTAGACCGATCGGAGGTTTTTCCAAACGGTCGTAGAGCTGTGAGATTTGCTGACGCTCTACCTCACAGTCGTCAAGAAACGCCTCAATGGTTGACCAAGTAAAGGAGAGCTTGCTATTGTCTTCGGATTTTGGCGGGTGAAACCCCCATTCACCAGACACGTTACGATGTATTCCGGTATCCGATAGTAGAGAGAGGTAAACACTCATTTCGGGCGGATAACCAACTATGCTAAGCTTTTCTTGAACCTCGCATTCGAGCATTGCCTTAATCAACATTCTTCTGGCTCGTGAGGCAGAGTGAGAGAGTTGGCGTTGATTGATGAGTTCGTTTCGGATGATTGGCGCTTGGTGGTAGACGCAATCGCAGATTCTCGAAAGGTATTCGTTCAGCTCTCGTTTTGAAGCAATCTGTGCTGCATTGCCGCCATGATACCAAATACATCCTCCTTCGTCCTGCATGGCGATATTTTCTCCAAAGAGGGATGACAATTGATCGGATACGGCTCGTTCTGCCTCCGTTGTTCGCGCCGCGAGTTCACGCCGCGCTGTCCCATCGCCGGCGAGTTCGGGTGTGTTATCTTCAACCCAGCGCAAGCGCCCCAATTCAAGGACAGCTTCCTGCAAAAGACCGATAGAACGAGGAATCGCAACGAGTACCTCTTCTCTATCGGCAACCGATGCTTCGGTCGCTTTTTTCACAAGCGTATCGGCTTCAAAGTCGCTGGCAGGCAGAGCGTAGAGAATTAAACCGTCTGCATCATCTAAAGGCGTTTCGAGATCGGTTTCAAATCCTCCAACATCAGTGTATCGAACCGCGAAATATCGCAACGTGCCGGTCAAGAAGAGATGCCGCCGGGCAATGAGGGGATGGGGTGGTAGCAGCACCGAAATGGAAGACGCTAATCGCTGATTTGGGTCGTGCTGTGCCGTCGCTTCCACGAGGCGTGATTCAATGTCAATATCGCTTCCCTCCCAAAGGGCGTAGGCGTTGTTGTGGCGGCGGTAAATCGCAATCGAGCGCTTTTCCGATTCTGACAGAGCATGCTCAAATTCTTGAGAGAAAGTATGCGCCCCATCGTCAAGCGCATACCGGAGTAGATTTTTTGAACTCCTCAGATTTACGCTCACCTCTCCGACGACACCGAGCAATCCGATGGTTTTGATTAGTTTCACCGTCATCGGCGATGGGTTCGCCAATCGCAAGATTGCGGTCTCAATCCCCGCCCACTTTTTGCCGTCGCTAGACCCATACAGTCGATTCCCAAGTGCGGTGTTGATGTAATCGTACAAATCAGGGAGCGAGAAGAGAGGTAGACGGTTTCCATCATAAATATGGTTGACAAGAAAATCTTGGAGAGCGTGCGGTTCGCCGGAGTTGAGCAAGGCAAAGAGGGAGCGTTCGTTTTGCGCGAATCGGCGGAAAATCGATCCAACAACTAGGGCGACAGTCGGGTGCAGTGGCAAACAGTTTTCAAGAAGGTGGATAAATTCACATTGCTCAAGACCTCGTGGTTTGAGGTCTAGGGCAACTGCGTCGGAAAGGACTTGGAGATTGGAAAGCTGAAAGGTCGGAAGGCTTGAGGCGTTTGCATCGCCTTCCTTTCCTTGTAGTTGGTCCACCCGTTCAATCGCATCCCCAATCAAGCGGAGTACCTGCTCTGTCGGTTCCACGAATGCGACATCCTCGAAACGGCCTTGCACTTTCGCCCACTCATCGCGTTGGGATTTTCCTAATCGCTGTGCGTACCCCTCAAAGGCTTGATGGAGAATCGTCAGCAGGAATAAGGGTGTACCTTCGCTTCTCGCTGCAAACTCCGCGAGGCTCTGTAGGACGAACACGTCCCCTTGCGACGGGTGTTGAGCTGCATATTCGAGGAACTTCCCAAGCTCATCGACGACCAATATTAGCCCAGCACCGCCATCCTCAACAATCTGGCGAGTCGCGGCTTCAAAAAAATCTGTAATCGTGGAAGCTGCGAGCGATGCTCCATCGTCTGCGGATTCCAACAGTTTTTCAATGTCCGATATTAGTGGAAAGAACTCCGAGCCACTACTTCCGAATTCGGCGAGACCGCCCGCCAATCCACGCAGTAAAGCGAGCGTAATCGGTGCGCGTTCACCAGAGATGAGGACGGGACAGAATCCTCGTTCCTTCTGCTTGTTGGCACACACGTCGACAAACTGATCCCATAAGAATACATCCCCGCGTTTTAGCAGGTGCAACGCGTCGTGCGTTGCTGGTGATTCTGGGTGACCGAGTAGTTTCGCGGCGAAAAGCGCGAACGCTGATTTTCCTGAGCCGTAGGGACCCGTAAGTGACCAAGCTTTGGTACCAGCTTGGTTCTCAAGTGCCGCAATCAGGCGCCGTAGCGTCTCGCGTGCGGCGACTGTTACAACGTACCCATCCAGCGAATTCTCGGCATAAAAATCGCGTTCAAGATGAACCGATCGACGGAATCGACTGCTCACGTGGAAGATGTCGGAAAGCGGTTTATTCATAGTGGTTAGTGAAGGTTCAATGTCCCTAATTAACTTGGAAATCAGTAGTTCTTTCTACCTTGTCTTGACCTACTAAGATTGGTATGCCTCGTACTACACCGCGATTCGGCGTGCATACAAGATAAGTGTTTGATTTTAGAATGGCAATCACCAACTCGTTGTTACGCGGATCTGGTTTCCCAACTTCTACATGGTAGTCCTTGTCTTGGTGCTGATAGGCGATGCTGAAAATTCGGCGTTCGGAGATTTTCCATCGCAGCGACTCCTCGGCGAACTTCTTAGTCGCTACCCAGACTGCCTCTGCCTCTGCCTCATCCTTCGCTGCAGGAACAAAAAATCTCATGTTCACGAGCCTCCGCTTTCTAGCGAAACAAACAGTATGCGGTTAAAACGTTACCTCTAGCCTCAAACCTACCCTCTATCAATTGATGTTAGGGGGTGAAAATTTCCACTCCAACAAGCAACAGCAAAAAGATTAAAACCTCCAAGATTGACAATCCGAATTCTCTATTCCATCGCGGGATCTAAGTGATTCCACGATTCCACGGTAATGGAAGTACGATTTAGATCAAGATAAGGATTCAGATGGTGTACTTCGGAAGCGACGCGATTCAACATTTCCGTACGTTCTTCGTCGAGCGACTCAGCCATTATATCCTTGATTTGCAGTGTTAAAAGCCGCTTTCGTGCGCGCTCTGATACTTCCTCAAGTATACCCTCTTCGCGGAGAAATTCATCAAAGTTGCTACCGCTATACTTATTCATACAGCAACCTCCTAACTTCGCCATAGATTTTTACGATTTCGTGCCAAATTCAAATCGTGCTGGTGGATTTTTTGAGATTTCTTTATTAAACCGTGCAGAAGTGCCATTTGAAAACCTTGAACGGTAAACAAAACCCGCGCAATACGGCGCCTAGCGAGGTGACTGCGCACTTCCCATAAATCTGATTCAATTTTTCTAACGAGGGACATTCCCAACGGCCAGCCAAATTCTACTAGTTTGATATCCTCACCGATTGTTTTTCTATCCGCACTATCAAGGCTTCTTAGCCATTCCCGCACGGGTTCGCGTCCCGCATTAGTACGAAAGAATACAACTCTGAGGATAGAATCTCCATTCATCCAACCTTACGTCCGTTCATGGATGTCTCTATCAAGGGCAAGCCCATTAGCAGTAGTTTTGTTTCCGTAGTACCTACTGAGTAGCTCGATATGGTTGACCGTTCTGTCTCGGTAAACCTGTTTCAGCCCTGCGGTTTCATCGTAGCGCAGGGATCCATCGGTGAGGGCTTCGACCTCTTCAAGATATTGGACGACGGAATCTACGTCTAGCTTAAAAATCATTCCAGGACTTTTTGGTGAATAGGCGATTTTCCCTAGTGCGAGCGAATTCCTATCGTCAAAGCATGATTCCCAGAATTGGGACAGTGCAGCGGCGAAAATCGCGGTGGGCAGCGAATCTTTTGGTCCGCGATGAAAACGGTAGGTGAACCCGTCGGATGAATCGGAGATGAGGTCCAACTCGACGAGCGGACAGTTGAACGTATCCTCCATAATCGTCGACTTTGTGAGGCGAGAAGTGACATACGTCCGGAGAAAGCAGTCGACATCGCGTTTAATCGAATTATCTGAACTTCGGCGCTTGCCGTGTTTTTCTGCCCAATCAATTAAATCGGAGATGAAACTCTCCTTTCTGAACTCATTCTGAGTAAAGAGATTGAACGCCCAATACCACGAGGTCGCTCGGTTGGTGTTGGCTGCAAGGTGCGCGTGGATGAGCCACAGTGTCGCCGTGTCCTCAAGGTATGGGTCAAATCCGTCATCGGCAAAGATGGCTCCGCCGAGTTCGGTTGGTTCAAATTGCGTGCGATCATCCTGTGCGCGAATAAGTCCCGCTGCGGTGCACCAGTGGCGGATAGAGCGGACCATGTTCTTGCCGACGCCAAGTGTGATTGTCGCGCGGTCGCTGGTGAAGACGGCGGGATCTTTTGTCACCGCGTCAACGCCTTTTTTCAGCCATGTGTAGCGGAACGGGAAGGTTTCGTGACCTGAGAAGGAGGGTTTGAATTTATCGGGGGCTGTTGTTGAATTTTGCATCACATCATTCCCTGCGGCGGAGTGACAGGTTTCTCGTCCGGCTCGGCATCAACGAACCGGGTCACGCGGTCAAACGGTTTATCCTCGTCGCGTGAATTAGACCGATGGGCGGACTGACCGTTGTGTCATAAGTTGGCGATTGCGGCGCCTTCATTTGGAAAGATTCCGGCGTGTTGAGCCAGCCCCATGATTTTGAACGTCCGCTGAATCACCGGCGTCAAGTTGCAGAAGTGTACCACGCCCTCTTGTTGGTCTAGCAGTTCAATGATCTCAATTATGATTGAAATCCCGATGCTGTTAATGAGCCGCGTCTGTTCAAGATCAATGACAAGTTTGGTATAGCCTTCAGCGATGAGTTCTTTCGCCGTATCTGCAAGTTTCTCACCGGAGGGGCCGTTCAAGTACCCCTCGGTTTGAATTACCGCGTAGGTCTCTTCAGTTCGCGTGACAAGATTGAATCGCATATTCTCTCACCTCAATGGTGCTTCCACTGGCGTTCTTCAAGCGTTTGAGAACACCTCACTCCGTATCGGAGACACTTTTCGCTTTATCATTGTTATGGTTGTACCCTTGTCGCTGCTTTCGATACTGACCTCGTCCATCATGTTCCGGACAATTTCCAATCCCCAACCGCGTTTCTTCAGTCCGACCTCGCCGGTACTTGGGGGAATGGCTTGATCGAGCCGAAACCCGACGCCGGAATCCGTAATTTTCAGTTCCAACTCATTATCTCTCATGATAAATTTGATAGAAACCCGTCTGTCCTCACTCTTGCTGTGCTCGAAGGCGTTGATGCAAGTTTCGATAATTGCTAGTTGAATCTCGTCAATATCGTTTTCGTCAAAATCCATCATCTCGGCAAGGCTATAGGCGGTTTGCGCTGCCGCGAGCTCGATGTTCGGGAACATCGGAATAATGAGAACGACTTCGCGATTGGCTTGATCTGACACCTTCTAATCTCCTCGCACAAGACATTAAATTCTACTGATTCATCCATGTTGTGTCATGCGATAAATATATCATTGGCATCTGTTAATGTCAACGTCGAAATTCGATTTCAAGAGTAACCTTGTTTGCGCCGTCGGTATGAATGGGGGTGTCCGCACACTGGACTTCAGCGATTAACGTTCAGGAGATTGAAACGACCTTGCCAGTGGCTGCGGAACGATAGCCCGCAGCAATGACGGCGACGGACTGCGCTGCCAACTCCGCGTTCATCTCGCTTTCTATCCCAGCTTCGATACAATCGACGAACGCGCGCATATCGTGATGCTGGGTGCCCTCTTCAGCGAGGGGGACCCATGGGCGTTTGGGTTGGGGTTTGTTGACCTGAGTGCTGCTCCACATGCTCATGGGATCCGAGGGAGGGGGCGGCGGCGGTTGGAAGGGCGGCTCATCAGCAAAAATCTCGAGACGGGGCTGCCAAGCGTCAAATGTCAACACGCCGCGGCTGCCAACAAGATGCAGGCACTGCACGCCGCGGCTCATCCAGCCGATTCGACCTCCTGAGATTGTGGCTATGACCCCGCCGTCGAGCGTTAGGACAAGCACACCGAGATCCTCGATTCCGCAGGAGAGATGTTCCTTGAAGAAGTAGTTTGCGGTCGTTCCGAAAACGGTTTTGACGGGTTTTCGGCTGAGCCAATTCACCATTGTCACCGCATAGACGCCGATGTCGAACATCTCGCGCTTCGCTTCAGCGAAGGTGTAACGCTCCACGGTCGGCTTTTCACTGCGTTTATGACCGACTGGTGCGGTGCCCGCGTTACCTTTGCCGAATAGGACATCGCAGTGGATGGCGCGGAGGTCGCCGATTTCATCGCTGTCCACCGCGCGTCGAGCGGCACCCGCCCAGCGGCTGTAGACGTTACTAAACATCTGGCTCCGGACGCCGGCGCTCTTGATTGCCCGGACTATGGCTTGTGCGTCTTTTACCGTCAGTGCCAACGGTTTATCCAGGTAGAGGTGTTTTCCTGCTTCAGCGCACCGGATGGCGACCCGTCCGCGCCGTTCAGTTTCGACGCACACGCTGACGATGTGGACATCGTCGCGCGCCAACGCCTTGTCCAGAACCGGCAGGTAGGGGATGCCGAATCCTTCCGCGAGACCTCGATTGAGTTCGATGCGTTCCGGCGGGGCGTCAGTTTCATCAGAGACGGCGATAAGGCGACAGCGTGGATCTGCCGCAAACCCTTGGGCATAGTTTTCTTGGTGTGTTCGTAGTCCGCCGAGAAGCAATACGCCGTATTTGTCGTGGTTTGGCATTTTTGCGTAGACCCTCAGATTGGTTTGGCACGGTAGAACGGTTTGAGGTTGAGGACATCCGTGCGCCGATTGTCGGGGCTAGGAAGCCCCTCCTACGGTTCTGAACTCGCGATTCGATGATTTACACCAGAGGTCATGTACAACCTGGGAGACTATTGGAGCTTGAATTCTAGGGGGGTTCCGGTTTTGATTGCCGCCTCTAAGAAATCCACTAGTTCCTCGCCGCCGCTGAGTTCGATTGGCGTCCGCATCAGACGGTGTTGTTCAGCGGGCGATTCATGGTGGATTACGCCCTTATTTCCAATAAGTAGAATATTCACAGACGTTTCTTGAACCACCGGGCTGCGATTGAGGCTGAGCACCGCAGTCTGTCCACCGGCATATTGAACCATCGCCGTGATTTGTGTTGTGTCTGTTTGCTCGGGCGCGTAAATTCGTTCCGGTGGCGACGGCATCCAAGTATTTGCAACTGCGACCAGAGCCGCCATCCCGCTCACCATATTTGTGTCGGCGAACGGCATTTGCACAATACACCGCAAAAACACCGGGCTGCCGATTCGCCCTTCAGCGATAACTGAACCAACGGACTGTTGAAGCAATCGCATGATTCGACCTCTCTCGTTAAACTGTCACACGTTCTGAACGGCTTAACGGTACTTGACGGGGTTGGGCGTTTGTGTTAAAATTCTGAAATCTAGCCACTCAAACATCTTTACTTTATGGAGATAGAACTGATGCGCGGAAAAACGTTGGAACAACTTGTTGCTGAGGCTAAGGCGAACATTGGGCGTGTATCTGATGAGGAACTCAAGACCGCTATCGAAAACGACGAACCGATTGTAATTCTGGATGTTCGCGATAAAGATTTGTACGAAGCGGGACATCTTCCCGGCGCGATTTCACTTCCACGCGCTGCCATTGAACTCGATATTGATGAGATTGTTCCTGACCAGGATACTAAGGTTGTTACGTATTGCGGCGGCGAAACTCGCGGCTCTCTGTCGGCACATACGTTGCAGATTATGGGATATGAGAATGCATCTGTGTTGACCGGAGGATTTCGAGGTTGGAAATCTGTGGGGTTGCCGCTTGAAGAGTCTGCAACGAGTATATCATAAGATTGCAGCGGGCGGCAACGGTATTTTCAGAGCGGATAACAAGAACCACAAAATATTTCTGTGCGGGCAAAGGAGTTACGGATGTTGAAAAGGATGCTGCTGAGTATAGTCCTCGCCGCCCTTACCGTCAGTTCTGTCGGTGAGCAGAAACGGCTCCACGTCTTTACTTGGGCGAATTACGTCGGCGATGAGATTAGGGCTGGCTTCGAGAATGAGTTCGGGGTCCGGGTTATTGTGGATGTGTTCGCGAGCAATGAAGATTTGCTGGCTAAGTTAATGTCGGGCGCGTCCGGCTATGATGTTATTATGCCATCGGACTATATGGTTGCGATTATGATTAAGGAGAAGCTATTAGCGGCTCTGGATTTATCAACCATCTCCAATTACCAAAATATCAGCGCCCGGTTTTTAGGTCGGGATTTCGATCCGGAAAATCGGTATTCCATCCCTTACACGTGGGGAACGGCGGGCATTGGCTACGACTCGACCGTTGTTCATCCGCCGCCCGATAGCCTGTCTATCTTGTGGGATAAACGGTACAGCGGCAAGTTCAGCATGCTGGACGATCAGCGTGAGACAATCGGTGTGGCGCTCAAGCTGTTGGGACATTCGGTCAACAGCACCGATCTCAATGCACTCAAGGCAGCGAAAGCGAAGTTGATTGAGCAGAAACCGCTCGTCAAACAATACAAGAACGAGGCGGATGAGATACTGGGCTCTGGCGATGTGGTGATGGCGCACTGTTGGAGCGGCGACGCCTTCCGAGCTGCCGCCCGCCGCCCCAACATCAAGTATGTGATTCCCAAAGAGGGTGCAACGCAGTTCATTGATACGGTATGCATCCCAGCATCAGCGCCGCACAAAGCGATTGCAGCCCAGTTTATCAACTATCTTCTTCGTCCAGAGATTAACGCGAAGGTTACGGAATTCACGAAATATGGAACCTGCGTGCCTGCGGCGCGAAAGTACCTACCCGAAACCGTGCGCAATAATCCGGGCATATACCCTTCGGAGGATGTGTTAAACAAACTTGAATCGATAAGGGATCTTGGAGAATTCACTCGGAATTACGATCGGGCTTGGACCGAGTTAAAGGCGAAGTAAAACGGTCAAGGGCTTTTGTTATGACTGAAGTTGCCCTCCTTAAACTCATGACGTGCACTCCCTCGAATGAACGACCTCCCCGATTAGGAACTTTTGGACACCTCCGGATTCATCTCGCAGCAGGAGCCCTCCATCACGATCGATTCCCTCGTCTCTGCCTTCGATAATCTTTTCAGCCGTTTGAACTTGTACCCGACATCCAACCGTGGATGAGAGCGTGTTCGCCCTCTCGACGATTGGCGCAACTTCGCCGCTTTTCAGGTGCAGGTAGTATTCTTCCAGACGATGCAAGATAGTCTGCGTCAGCGCAACGCGGGAGAACGTCCGCCCTTCTTCGATGCGTAAGGACGTGGCGGACATCTGTAAATCCTGCGGAAAATCGGTCAGTATCGTGTTGACATTGACGCCGAATCCCATGACCAAAAAGGGTTGCCGATCCCGATCGTATTCCAACTCTGTCAAGATACCACTCACTTTTTTCCCACCGATGACTACATCGTTGGGCCAGCGGAGTGTCGCAGTGAGAATTGTCAGTTCGTGTATTGCCGACGCAATTGCGACGGCACCGACGATACTGGGCAACCCAATCTGGTTTGCCAACAGCCGAAGCCGTAGAATGAGCGATGCGAGGATACTCGATCCAGGCGGGGCGTGCCACTGTCTTCCGTGGCGCCCGCGACCGGCGAACTGGCTTTCAGCGAGGATAAGCGTTCCCTCCGGCGCACCGTCTATGCCGCGCTTTCGCGCGAGATTATTTGTCGATTCAATCCGATCACAACTCTCAATCTCGTGCCCGAGGGTTTGGGTACGGAGTCCGTTGTGAATTTCACGAGCTGTCATTTTCATCGCTGGTAACCGTTTAGCCAATATGTCGATTCGAGATTGGGGTTACGGCTTTGCGCCGAGTTGTCGTAATCGCCCTTCTGCCTCTGCTTTCCATTCCGAGGGGAGATTGAGCTTGAGGAACTTCTTCCATCGATCAATGGCTTGTTGGGTTTTGCCGGTGTACTCATACATTAAGGCGAGATTGTAGTTGGCGCTGGTGTCTTTGGGGTCCAACTGGAGCAAGCGTTCAAACTGTTCTGTCGCCGAGCCGAGTTGATTCAGGTGATAGAGGGTATTTCCGTAGTTGAGAAGCGTGGCTGCATGATCGGGTTCTAATTCGAGCGCTTTCTCCAAGGTTTCTTTGGCGCGACCGAAATCCAGCACATAACTACCGTAGAGATCGCCTAGCCGTTGATAGGAATCGACGGATTTTGGATCGATTGCGACCTCCGCTTCGTAGTGCTTGATGGCTTCCTTATATTTGTGTTCTCTCTCTGCAATCCCTCCAAGCTGGAAGGACACGTATTTATATGTCGGATTGAGTTCGCGGGTCATTTGGAAGACTTCTTTGGCTTTGTCACGCTGATCGAGATCCAGGTAGGTCATGCCGAGATAGTAGTGGGCATCAGCGTTATTCGGTTCGAGGGCAATTACCTTTTTGAAATCTTCAGCAATCTGGCTGTAACGATAGAGCACGTCCCCAATCTGTTTGTATTGGCGGGTAATCAGTCCACGATAAAAGTATGCCGGTGCGTAATCGGATTTGAGCGCAATTGTCCTAGTGTACTCTTCGACGGCAATCGCCGCGTATTTGTCATAATCCTCCAATGTCCGGGCATGTCGATCCAACAGGCGGGCGTAGCGAAAATGCCAATCGTATCGGCTCTCGTCGTGTTGGTTGGCAAGCCCAAAGTGCACAATGGCTTTTTCAACATCCGATCGCTTTTCAAAGATTGCGGCGAGTTCATATTGCGCCGCTGGGTGATTGGGTTCGATTGCTAATCCCCGTTCATAGACACGGACGACCTTATCCACATCACCCCGTTGAAGATAGATTGCTCCGACCCGCAGGAACGGGGCTGCACCTGATGCATCAAGCTGCATAGTCCTTTCATACCGGTCCACAGCATTGTCGATATCTCCCTTTTGTTCGTACAGCATGGCTGCTTGTAACTGTGCATCAACGTGATTTGAATCTAGACGCGCTGTTTCCAGGAAGGCGACGAGAGCGTCATCGGGGCGATTCAACTGAACGTGTGACAAGCCGGACAGATAATACGCATCGACGTTTGTTTGATCGTTGGCGATTAGTTTCTCCAGCGTGACCAACGCACTCTGCGGATTGTTCTGCTGCCGAAAAATTACCGCAGTTCTCATCAAGACATCTTGATAATGCGGGTCCAATTGGATTGCTTGAACGTAACGCTGAAGCGCGTTATCTAGATCCCCTTTCGCCTCGTAGCTGCGTCCGAGAATATAGGCCGCTTCGGTGTGTTCCGGATATATGAGGAGGAATTTGTTGAGCGGTTCGATTGCTCGATCGAACCGCTCGGCGTCGTAAGCGTTTTTGCCTTTATCAAGGAAATGGCGTTCCCGCTCCGGAGCTAGTTCTATTGCGCGTCGATATGCCGTAGCCGCACCCTGGCGGTCTCCACGTTGGTAGTAGAGATTTCCCAATGACAGATAGGCGTCGAGAAAATCACCTGCCGGCAACTCTGTTTTTAGGTGCGATTTTTCCTCTTCGATGAGTTCAATTGTTTTTTCGTAGAATTGGATCGCCGCGGTTGGGTTTCCGGCGACCGCTTCGACCTGTGCGTAATGGAAGTAACCGCGCGGATCCTCTGGATTTAGAGCCACCGCTCGATCCAGCAGCGATTTCGCATCATCTATTGCCATTTGCCCCGCAAAATATGGCGCGAGCTGCTCAATGAAGTAATCCTTGTTCTTTGAATCAGCTTGGAGAGCCTGTCTATAGTGTTCAATTGCAAGTTCATGCTGATTATTGACATAGTAGATGTCGCCAAGCTGAAGGTGAGCCGGCGCATAGTCTGGCGCAATCGCGATCGCGCGACGATACAAATCGATTGCACCGTCTGGTTTGCCCTTTTGCGCGAAAATCACGCCGAGTTCGTACCAAACCTCCGCTGTGAAGGCTTGATATTTGGCGGCGTCGTTGTATGTCTTGAGCGAATCTGCGAAGCGATTTTCGCTGGCGAGCACCTGTCCGAGTTTGTAATATGCCGGGGCGAATTTCTCGTTGCGACGGATGGCTCTCTCAAAAGCTGCTCTTGCGGCGTTCAATTCTCCTCGTTTGAGAAAGACTGATCCCAACCCGTAGTAGGCATAAAACCGTTTGGGGTTGATTCCTAGCACCATCTGAAATGATTTGTACGCTTCATCGAGCTTGTGTTGCTGAAGATAAATTTCGCCCTGTTTATAGTAGGCTGGAAGATTCTTGGGGATCAATCGGATGCATGTTTCCATTTCCTGGAGCGCCTCTTCGTATCTCCCCTGTTGTTGGTAGACTCCCCCCAGGCTATAGTGTGCTAGAGGTAAATCTGCTTGGATGGAGATGGCACGTTGAAACTGCGTTTCGGCTTTTTCAAGAGAGCCGTCACCACCTTGAATCGCGTACGCATAACCCAATCCATAATACACATCGGCGTCTACGCCTTCAGCGGTGGCATCTGCCTCGTAAAGACGGATGAGGTCAGAGAGATACCCCTTCTCCCGCCATTTGTTGACCAAGCTGCGATGACGTTCTAATTTCTTATGGGCTGCGTTCAGAATCTCGGCGTAGTCTTTCTCCAAAGTTTCGCGCCATTTCTTGATGTTATCACCGAACGCCGATATCCCCCCTGCGTAAATCCAGGCGGATATTGCCAATAATCCTATCCAAGTGAGTTTAGATTTTTTCATACTTCATGTATTCCTTGTTGCGGGCTCTAAACTGCTAGCTCACTTTGCGCCGAATACTAAAACCATTTCTCTAAAATTCAAAAACATTGATGGCGTAGTCAAGTAAAAACACTTGTGGGGAGCGGAGCAAGATGCCTTGTCATCACGCAAAGTCGGCGGGGCAAGCGGATTCCTATCGCCCTCGCTATTTACTCGGTTGATCCACGCCTACGGAGATAAAGATAGTATAAGATACCATATTAGTTCAGAGGTTTCCATGACAGTTTTATCGTGGGCTTGCCGTTGCGGTGCGACAACCAATGTGTCTGTATCCGCTACCTCAGAAACGGAGTACATCTTCCTCTTGACATCTTCGAAGGATAAAGTGTATCCTTGATTCAGATTTTCTTTCTACCGTTCAAAGTCGTTATCCACCAATTTTACCGAGGTATTAGCGAAGGACTTGTAAACATGAATAATACGAGAAAATTGAGATGCCTGCGAGTTTTATTTGCGATTGCCGGGCTACTAGCTGTGTTGACGAGCGCCTCAGCCGAAAATCGTCAGTTTTTAAGTGTTGGGACAGCGCCTCCGGGAGGGGCGTTTTTCGTCGTAGGCAGCGCGATTGCGCAAGTTGTCAACGCGAATCAGGGAGACCGTCGCTGGATAGTGTCTGCAGAAGCAACGAAGGGTACGCAGGAAAATATCCGACGTTTGAGCAAAGGCGAGTTGGAATTTGCCCTAGCCAATGCCGCTATCTCCTACTTTGCCGTTCGCGGTGAAGGCGCATGGAAGCGGAAATACTCCATCCATACGGTAATGACGCTTGCGCCGAATGTTGCGCTCTTCATTACTCCAAAACGCTCCGGTGTTAAGAAGATTGTAGATCTCAAGGGGAAGCGTGTGGTGGTCGGACCAGCGGGCGCAGGTTTCGAGTATTTTCTGGAACCGATTCTGGCGGCTCACGGGGTGACGTATAAGGATTTCACGCCGCTCCATAACACGCAGTCGGGCGCCGTGGATCTGCTGGCTGACGGTTCCGCTGTCGCTGCCTTTCTGGGGGGAGCCGTTCCGACAGCATCAATTCTACAGGCATGTACCTCGCAGAGTATCTTTTTCATTCCTTTTGAAGAGGCGGCGAAGCAACGCTTGTTTGAAGATTACCCGTTCTTTAACGCTGCCACGATTCCTACAGCGACTTATCGAAACCAAAACGAGCCGTTCAAGGGCATAAATGTCGGTGCGATGCACCTGATTACGCGGGCAGATGAGGATGAGGAAACGGTTTACCACTTCACCAAAATCCTCTACGAACACCAAGCGGACGTTGCGGAAATCCATCCCGCAGGCAGAGCGATTAACCCCAAAAACGTCATTAAGCAGACCGGCACACCGTTCCATTCCGGCGCAATTCGCTACTACAAGGAACTCGGAATTTGGCCGGAGTAGGGTCTTTGCGAACTGAACCCTTGCCACGTTAGACGGTATTCTCAAGTTAAGTTTGTGAATAGATGAACTTCCTCCAACAGATCCGCGGAATCCTTTTTCAAATCCTCGCCGCCCTTCTCAGTCTGTTTATCTTAGTTGAGGTCAATTCTCCTCACCTGCTGCCCCAATCCCAATTGGCAATATTTGGGATGTTGGGGACAGTCTTGGTGTTTCTAAAATACCCTATCCACCGCCGACTTGAAGGTAGGGTTTCATTCGGGGTTTTGGATTTTATCTTTGCTATCGCCACTGTGGTTAGCTTCGGCTATATTCTAGTTCAGACAGAGCCGATGTTTAAGTGGTTTTGGATTGACGGTCAGCCACTTGGGCAACGTGCAGGGGCAGAACGATTCGGAGATTACCTCATCGGATTCGTTGGTGTGCTTCTGGTTTTGGAAGCGACGCGACGTGCTATCGGTCTTGCTTTGCCGCTTCTTTCCTTGGTTTTTTTACTTTATGCGGGTTTTCGGTCGTCTATGCCCGTCTGGTTATTCCCTCACAAAGATCAACCCTTAGAACGCATTATCAGCCATACTTTTTTGCAGAGCCAGGGCGTTTTTGGCATTGCCTTGAATGTCATGTTCAAGTATGTGTTTCTATTCGTTCTGTTTGGGACATTATTGGAAAAGACGGGAGCGACCGGATATATCATCGGTTTTGCAAGACGTCTGTTTGGCTCAAGTGCGGGCGGTGCTGCCAAGATTGCCGTCCTCAGCAGCGCGATGATGGGGTCGCTCTCCGGCAGTGCGGTTGCCAATACGGCTACCACCGGTACGTTTACCATCCCACTGATGAAGAGCGTCGGCTTTAAACCTAGCGTCGCTGGCGGTGTAGAAGCTGCTGCTAGTTCAGGCGGTGCGTTGGTTCCACCGATTATGGGTGCGGGCGCTTACATGATGCTTGAGATTGTTCAACCGTCGGTAACCTATCTGGAAATCATCAGAGCCGCCCTGATTCCTGCTGTTCTCTACTACACGGCACTCCTGTTGATTGTCCACTTTTACGCCGGACGTGCAGGCGCAAGGGCAGAGGCGAGCGCGACATCAGGTGCGAAAGCCGGATCCGCCGAACTACCATTGGCAGAGTCAGGACGCGCTGCACCGATACAGGGATTCATCTTTTTCACCGCGTTTATCTCGCTCATGGTTTTTCTGATCATCGGTTACACTCCATTTCGATCGGTCAGCTTGAGCTTGTTCTTGATTTTAATCTTGAGCGCGTTCAATCAGCGAACTCGGGTCAGCATCCGGGGCGTCTTATCGGCAATGGAAAAGGCTGCACATGGCGGCGTTTCGCTGGTTGTGGCGGCGTCATGCGTGGGGTTAATCCTCGGCGTTGTGACGCTGACTGACATTGGCAGAAATTTGGCGGGAGTCCTTTTGCCGCTTGCCAAAGACAATTTGATTCTCGGTTTGATGCTCTTGATGGTCTCGACTATCATTATCGGGATGGGGCTGCCTTCGTCGGTGTGTTACCTGCTAATGGCGACCTTGGTCGGTCCGATATTGCGGGATTTGGGACTCGTACCCCTTGCTGCACATCTGTTTATCTTTTATTTCGGCATGATGTCTATGGTGACACCACCGGTGGCTTTAGCGGCTTATACAGCGGCTGCAATTGCGGACGCGGGCATCATGCAAACGGCATTCGCCGCTTTCCGTTTTGCACTTGTGGGCTTCACTCTGCCTTACGCTTTCGTCTTGCGCCCGGAATTGTTGCTCTTATCTCCGGATGGAAGCACGCCGGGTTTCTTCGCTGTTGCGGCAAACGTCCTAATCACCGCTTTTGGCATTGTTCCGTTGGCTGCGAGTGTTTCCGGCTATTGGTTCGCACCACTTAATTTATGGCAACGGGCGATATTGCTCGGCACCGCAATAATCTTCTTTTTTACCTCCTTGGGTGGAGCCCAAAGCTGGTTGCAAGCGCTGGCAACTATCGTGGTCGTAGCCTTTGGTATTGTCAGTTGGCGCGCCAAGCTTTCAACAGGTGAGTAAAAGAGCTGGGAGAGATAACCTCACGCGACAGGAGTCAAACCTTAATCGTCGATACTTGATGTTCAGTGGTCAGTAATCAATATGAAAATCGCTTATATTGCCGCAGGTGCCGCAGGCATGTATTGCGGCACCTGCATACATGATAATACACTCGCCGCAGCTTTGCGAGAGAAGGGGCACGAGGTTGCTCTCATCCCAACGTATACTCCCATTCGGACCGATGAGGTCGATGTCAGCATAGATCGCATCTTTTACGGCGGGATCAATGTATATCTCCAGCAGAAGTTAGCTCTATTCCGTCATACGCCTTGGCTGTTTGATCGATTATTCGATACGCCTGCACTGTTGAATGGATTATCTCGTTTTAGTGCATCGACCAATGCTAAGGATTTGGGCGAGCTCACTGTTTCAGTGCTTCAGGGCGAAGATGGGCGACAGAAAAAGGAACTGACAAAACTCGTCAGATGGCTGAGAGATTCCTATCGCCCCGATATGGTTCAGCTTACCAACTCGATGTTTGTGGGGTTTGCGAAGGAGATAAAAAAGGAGCTGGCTGTACCTGTCGTTTGCGCCTTCCAGGGGGAGGATATCTTTTTGGAGGCACTCATCGAACCGTATAGATCCTGCTCGCTGGAACTGCTTCAGTCGCGGGTTTCAGATGTAGATGGGTTCATTGCGCCGTGTGAATACTATGCTGACTTTATGGCAAGCTATTTGAACATCCCTGTGGAGCGCATAAACGTTGTGAAGCTAGGTTTGAACCTCATTGGTCATGGAGTGAATCGAGAGCAGCCAATCAACGATGTGCCTTTTGTTGTCGGATACTTAGCGCGAATTTGTCCCGAAAAAGGGCTTCATCTACTGGTCGATGCATTTCACCAGCTAGCGCAGCGAGTGGGTGGAGATCGGATACGACTGAAGGTAGCTGGATATCTGAGTAAGCGGGATAGGAATTATTTTGAGGAAATCGTTAAGCAAATTGAGACATGGGGATTGACGGAATCATTTGAACATTGGGGGGAGGTTGACCGCGGACAAAAGATTCAGTTTCTCAATGGTCTTCACGTATTGTCTGTACCTACAACGTACAAAGAATCGAAAGGGCTTTACGTCTTAGAAGCGCTTGCCAATGGAGTCCCGGTGGTGCAGCCGCGACACGGCACCTTCCCCGAATTGATAGGCGCGACGGGCGGTGGTATGTTGGTGGACGCTGAATCGCCTGATGCTATCGCAACGGGAATCCTTCAGTTAATGAACGATGAGAAATACCGAAAAGAATTGGGATATCGGGGAAAAGAAGCAGTACACAGAATGTTCAGCGATGATATCATGGCAGAGGCAACCTTGGCGGTCTATAGAGAGATTGCACGGTAGCCCAACTGTTTCGACACATCACCCATTACGATTCAAATCTCGTTCTAACCAATATTGATTTGCCCCCACCGAGAAGGTCGATTTGAGCGGTAAATCGGTTGTATAGGCATATCTGAACAACGGCGGATTAGACATCTGAGTTTATCGAAGATGAGTCTAAACACTAGCACGATTGGTAATTATTGGAATGATGAATAAATCTGATCCGTTTTTGCTGCCATGATGAAATCGTTGCGATGTAAGCCTCTAATCTTGTGTGTCCACCAAGTCGCCGTGACTTTGCCCCACTCTGTCAAGATTGCCGGGTGATGTCCTTCAGATTCCGCCATTTCGCCCACCTTGTTCGTAAACGCTAGCGCTTCCGCGAAATTAGAGAAGCGAAACATGTGCTCCAATCGCTTGATGTCTTCTCGCTCAATGAGGTGCCATTGGGGAATTTGCGGCTTAAGCTCGGTGATTTCCTCTGCCGTGACGCGCGGTGCATCACGGCGGCAGGCGACACATTTTTCTTTTGTTAAGCTCGTCATCGTGATTTGCCTCCGTCCATATCCGAATTGTAGGCATCAATTCGTGTCTTCGGTAGTACCCGAATCTCGAAAAAATGTCGTGCTCATATAGTCGATAGGGAATGTTATCACAATTTATCGTCGGATTCAACAGAAACGCACCATTCTGCATTGGGGTGAATTTCGACATTTTTCCATTCACCGATTGTTCTCGAAACGGATTGTTGGGTTTGAACGTATATTTATTGCGACCCCAAGCATTGAACGGAAGGAGTTGACGACCTCTATGCCAGGAATCGAACCTCACTGCACAACGGTTAATCCATTGGTAGGGCTTTCTTCAGCAGCGATCTGCCTGTACAGCGCACTCGGCGTTTTTCGGGACAAAGACCTTTCTCCCCAAGCACAGGAATGGTTTCGTGCTCCTCGGTTGCATTACCGGCTTCGACGATTTCCCGGATTATCCAAGGAAGAAATCGATCAGGGGATAGAAGAACTCATGAAAGTCGAACTATTACAGATGCGGTCTGAAGGTAAGCGACGGTTGTATCGATTAAACTGAAGTTCAGGAACTTGACCGTGTAAAATGATTGAGAAATCAGGCTTACTCGAACACTTTCCCAAGATTGTGCTCGCTTCAGCGTCCCCACGGCGCGCGAACTTACTGAAACAGATTGGGCTTGAGTTCCAGATTTGTCCAAGCCGGGTCGATGAATCGGCAATCACTGACACATCACCCGATACAGCGGTGCAGGAACTTGCTCTGACAAAGGCTAAAGCCGTTGCGGGAAATCACATGAATGGGCTTGTTATCGGTGCGGACACCGTTGTTGTCATCAATCGGCGGGTAATCGGCAAACCGGAGCACGCAGAACACGCAGTTGAGATTTTGACGCAATTGAGCGGAGTGTGCCATGAAGTGATGACTGGCGTCGCCTTGGTGGATCTCGAACGACGGCGCGAGGTTGTGTGGCAGGAAAAAACCGTCGTTCAGTTTAGGAAATTACATCGTCGAGAGATACTGACGTATGTAAACAGTGGAGAAGCGGTGGATAAGGCAGGCGCTTACGGTGTTCAAGGGAGAGCGGCTGCCTTTGTCGAACGGATCGAAGGCTGTTACTTCAACGTCGTGGGATTACCGCTGGCAAGTTTAGTTGAGCGGCTTTGGAATCTGGCGTCCCCATGACAAGTAGTCCTGTACGAAGCATGCGTTGGGACTCGCATCCGCTCATCAAAAATGGCTCTTAATCTGCCTCTGTTATCCTTCCCCTTATTCTTCCCGTTCTCTAATCCTGTCCCATGGGTTCTTGCCGTCAACTTTCACGACATCGTTCTTCCTACCCACGAGCTCCCGTGTTGCGCTTCCGCTTTTTCTTGCGCTTCATGTAGAGATCGGTTATAATGTACCGATTTATTACCGTCTTGATGTTTGGTAAAATGCCTGAATCTCGCTCAAATTCTTTTCGGTCTGAAGCCATCTCCGAAGGAACGATTCATCGGCTTTCTCTATACTCCCGACTTCTCGCAACGCTTGAGGAAGAGGGAACGACGGTTGTTTCGTCGAGAGATTTATCGGAACGAATCAGTTTTCCGGCAACTCAGATTCGGAGAGACCTCGCCTATTTCGGTCAGTTTGGAAAGCGGGGGATTGGTTATGAGGTTTGTGCTCTCGGACGAGCGATTAACGAAATTCTCGGCGTTCATGTTCGCCGAAACATAGCGCTTGTCGGCGTGGGGAATTTAGGGAGCGCCTTGCTCGGTTACCGGGTTCTCCGTGAACACAATTTTGAGATTGTCGCTGCGTTTGACAACGATGCTCGAAAATGGGATCAGGTTATCAACAATGTGGTAATCCATAATCCCGATCGACTACCTCAAATTGTCCGATCCGAGCAAATTGAAATTGGAATCATTGCCGTTCCTCCCCAGGCGGCTCAAAATGTTTTAGATATCTTTGTTTCAGCGGGTGTGCGCGCAATCCTCAACTTTGCCCCGGCTCGACTAACGGCACCTCACCACATTAAACTGAGAAACGTCGATTTCTCGATTGAGTTGGAGCGACTCTCTTACTTTTTGCAACATGAATCCACGACCAACTCGAAATCGGTTGTTTAACGCTTCCTGTATGCGTGTGTTCTTTGGTAAAGTTCCGTTGGAGATACAAGGGTGCAAAAGGATTTCGATATTCTCGAATCAAGGATGGAAGAATGAGCCACTTTCCAATTTATCGTCCGCGGCGGCTCCGTGCCAACGAGAATTTACGTCGGCTCGTTCGAGAAACGACACTGTGCACGGATGACTTAATCTACCCCATGTTCGTCGTTCACGGAGTTGATGTCGCCCATGAAATCCCATCAATGCCGGGATGTTATCAATACTCGGTCGATCGGCTCGTGAAGTCGGCGAAAACGTTAGCTGCCCTCGGGATTCCGGGAACCATCCTATTCGGGATTCCACAATTTAAGGATTCGGTTGGTTCGGAAGCGTATGCTGACGATGGGATTATCCAGCAAGCGATTCGAGCGATTAAGGATGCCGTTCCAAATCTGCTCGTGATGACCGATGTATGTCTCTGCGAATATACGGATCATGGGCATTGTGGTGTTGTTCATGAGGGAGAAGTGCTAAATGATGCAACTTTGTCGCTACTAGCGAAGGAGGCACTGTCCCACGCCCGTGCCGGAGCAGACGTGATTGCACCATCGGATATGATGGACGGGCGGATTGGCGCCATTCGGGAAGTGTTGGATGAAAATGGATATAATCAGATCCCAATAATGGCGTACGCCGCGAAATACGCCTCTGCCTTTTACGGACCCTTCAGAGAGGCTGCGGAATCCACACCCCAGTTTGGCGATCGCCGCTCTTATCAAATGGATCCTTCGAACGCGGAAGAAGCGCTACGCGAAGTCGCGTTGGATCTTGAGGAAGGTGCGGACATCCTCATGGTCAAGCCTGCGCTTTCCTATCTTGACGTAATTTCGCGGGTGAAAGAAAGTTTTCAGGTGCCGGTCGCTGCATATAACGTAAGCGGGGAATACGCGATGATAAAAGCCGCTGCACAGAACGGTTGGATCGATGAAAGACGGGTTGCACTTGAGGTGCTCACCAGCATTAAACGTGCAGGTGCGGATATGATTTTGACTTACTTTGCTAAGTCGGTTGTGGAATGGCTTGAAGGATAAACTTAGAGGAGTAGCCCCTTGAACCACAACAAATCCCTAGAAGCGTGGCAAAAATCACAACAGTTCATCCCCGGTGGTGTCAATAGCCCGGTGAGAAACTTTCGCGCGGTCGGCGGCAATCCCCTTTTTATTCAACGCGGCAAAGGAGCCAAGATTTATGACATTGATGGAAATGAATATATTGATTATGTTGCGTCGTGGGGACCTTTAATCCTTGGACATGCCCATCCGCGGGTTCTGGACGCGATCAAGTGTACAATGGAAAACGGCACGAGTTTCGGTGCTCCGACCGCCTTAGAAACCGAACTCGCCGAACTTATTGTCAATGCCGTTCCGTCGATTGAGATGATTCGGATGGTCAACTCCGGCACGGAGGCTACAATGAGTGCAATCCGTGTGGCGCGTGGGTACACAGGGCGCGACAAGGTTATCAAAGTCGCAGGTTGTTATCACGGGCATGTTGATGCGCTTCTCGCCAAAGCCGGCTCAGGGGTTGCAACGTTTGGACTTCCAGAGTGCAAAGGGATTCCGACCGATTTCACCAGTCACACTCTCGTAGTTCCGTTTAACGACGCTGACGCTGTGCGCCGAACCATCGAAGCGAATTCTAGTCATGTTGCGTGTCTCATCATTGAGCCGATTGCAGGAAATATGGGCGTGATTCCGCCACATGATGGTTACTTGGCTGAACTTCGTGAAATCACATCCGAACACGATATTCTCCTCATTTTCGACGAAGTCATTACCGGATTTCGGGTCGCTTACGGTGGGGCGCAATCCCGCTACGGCGTTATCCCCGATATGACCTGTTTAGGAAAAGTCATCGGTGGCGGAATGCCTGTTGGCGCTTACGGCGGTAATAAAGACATCATGCAAAGGGTTGCTCCGCTCGGTGATGTGTATCAAGCTGGCACGCTGTCGGGCAATCCACTGGCGATGTCCGCTGGTATTGCCACGCTGAAAACACTTGCTGAACCGGGCGTCTACGAACAGCTCGAAAGTCACGCCCAAGCGCTCGCTGAAGGGCTCAAAGATGTGACGGATCGACACGGGATCGACGCTTGCCACAACCGAGTCGGATCGATGTTGATGTTCTATTTCACGAATAAAGCCGTCACTGATTACGGAACTGCACAGACATCGAGCATCAATTGCTTTGGTCAGTATTTTTGGGGGTTGCTTGAGCGAGGTGTATACATCGCACCCTCTCAATTTGAAGCGGGTTTTGTTTCACTTTCTCACTCTCAAAGCGATGTCGATCGGACTGTTCGCGCCGCGGATGAGGTGATGTCCCGACTCTAGGATGTGGAAATGAAGAAAGAACGGTAAAACGAAATTCGTCTGATGTTTCACAGTTACCGCATGAGCGATGTACGATTATGTTTTTCCACAAAGGGTAATTCTTATTCTCACGGATGAAGATAGATGTCAACAACGAACCTCAGTGAGATTTGCCAGTTTATTGCTGACGATTTAGATGCAGTCGAAAAACACCTCCTCGAAAAAACGACGAGTCATTACGATTTTGTCGATCTTGCCGTACAACATGTGATCGAAGGCGGCGGGAAGCGGCTGCGCCCAATTCTACTGGTTCTTTCTGCCAAAGCGTGCGGATATGAAGGTGAGGAGGCGCATACACTTGCAGCTGTTGCTGAACTGATCCACGTTGCGTCGCTCGTCCATGACGATGTCCTCGATGAAGCGCCGATTCGGCGGGGACGTGAAACGTTGCATTCCAAGTGGGGAAATAAAGTCGCAGTGCTTGTCGGCGATTATCTTCATGCACGAGTCCTTTCGATGCTTGTCGCTAGACGCGCCGATGACCCAGCGATGCGTATCCTCTCAGACACAACTCAGGCGATGTGTGAAGGAGAAGTCATCCACGCTTACAAAAACGGGGATTTTAATGTTTCGCAGGATGATTATTTGAAGATTATCGGGCTAAAAACGGGGAAGCTTATCACTGCCTCATGCGAATTGGGAGCGATGCTCGGAACGAAAGATCCGGAGGTCATCCGAGCGTTGGCAGAATACGGCGAATCAATTGGTGCCGCATTCCAAATTATCGACGATCTTCTCGATCTTGTATCCGATCAAACAAAGTTGGGCAAGGAATCTTTCAATGACCTACGCGAAGGCAAGTTGACGTTCCCAATGATTTATACACGGGGCGTTTGTACTTCCGAGGAGAAGGGGACGTTAGAACGTATCTTTAGCACGGAAGCCGATGAGGGTTGGGCGATTGGTTGGATTACAGATCTGCTTTGGCGGTATCGGATCCAAGAGTATTGTCTTCAGATTTCCCAAGAATATGCGGATCGTGCAAAAGCGGCTTTGGTAGCGTTTCCGGACACGCTCGCCAAGAACGCGCTTGAACGACTCGCAGATTATGTGGTATCCAGAGATCGGTGATGGCTTCGCAATGGGGTGTTAGGCACCCTTACTGAATCTCAGATTTAATACAATTTTATGTTCTACCCTGCACATTTGGACCTCCAGGATCGAAAATGCCTCGTTTTCGGAGGAGGAATTGTTGCTGACCGCAAAGTCTTCTCCCTTCTGCGTTGCGGCGGGCTGGTGACGCTGATTAGCCCCGAGGCGACAAAGGCGCTCAAACAGCTTGCACAAGCGGGTCGGATTCAATGGCACAAACGCCAATTTCAATGGGGCGACTCGGAAGGGATGTTCCTTGTTTGTGCAGCAACGGATTGTCCTGAAATCAATACACAGGTATTTGAAGATGCTCACGAGGTTCATGGGATTAATCTCGTTAACATCGTCGATGTGATTCCTGAATGCACCTTTGCAGCGGCGTCTGTTGTGACGCATGGCGATTTGACGATTAGTATCTCCACGAGCGGGAAGAGTCCGGCGATATCTAGACGTGTCCGAGAATATCTCGAAGCAAAGTTCGGGACCGAATCTCTTTACACAGCGCCGATTGACGCGAACTTCACACCTTCTCGCGAGAACCAAGGTCATCCGTATCCGGTCTATTTTTTGCTGGAGAATCGTCGTTGTAACGTCGTTCGTAACCCCCATGGCATGAGCGAGGAGATTGGGCGACGCGTGAATCTGTTGAGACAGTGTGGTGCGTCGGTTGAACAAATTGACCCGATGCACGACGATTTGAATCGTCTTTCGGGTGCTTTTCTTGTCTATATCGACAACATAGAATCGAACTGTGAAAACTCTGTTTTCGCCCCCCGTCTAGGAAACGGTCTGACAAGCGCTATCAATCGGATTCAGTTGTCTGAATACCTGAAAATCCCAGAGGCGGGGACGTTTATCACCCCATTTCTGGTGATAGACGGGAATCTAATAATCGGCATTTCTACAAATTCACAAACCGAAGAGGAACAGGACAAAGCCAAGCATCTACAGAGAGAACTAGCAAATCAATTTGAGAATAAGGGGTACGGAGAGTTCATTGACTTTCTCGGTTCTTTGCGTCCCCTTGTGATGGAAGCCATTCCAACGCAACAAGATCGACAGCAGTTTTTCGATAATCTCATCGATCGGATTCCCCTCCTCGAACGGGAGGCGAACGAAACGAGGAAATGCTGCTTACGCTTTGAAAACCCGAGTTGCTCAGTGGAATGCGTGTTTAACCTCATTTGTCGAGGGCAGATTGAGCGTGTACGTCAATACGTTCTTCGGCAGATAGGGGAACGAAAAATCATGGAAGGGCTGGAAGACGGCGGGTAATTGCACAGTTCCTTTTTATTTGGCTTTACGGATTTCGTACACATCGCGTTTTACGACTCATGGACATACTATTTTTACTGACGCTCTTGATATATTTGGCAGCAAGTATATTTCACGTGTTTTTCCTCACTACGGGCGATCGAAAGGTTCATCAATTCGCTTATTGGGCGACAATCGGGGGATTCGCTCTACACTCGATTTATTTGGTTTTACGCTGGCTGCGTCAAGGGGAGTTCCCGATGGCGTACTGGTATGATTCAACCTCTTTTTTCGCGTGGGCAATTATTTTGATTTATTTGTGTATCGCCCACTTGACTCGACTGCGCACTGTCGGGAGTTTCGTTGTTCCCGCTGCCTTCATTGCAAACCTAATTGCCTACACCCTACCGAAGGGAAACGCAGCAATCTCTCCTGCTCTGCAAAATTACTGGCTCATCACTCATTCAACCTTCATCTTTCTAGCTTATGCGGCGTTCGTCGCAGCGTTTGGAATTGGGCTAATGTATTTGATTGAGGAAAAAAGGATTCGTGACAAGAAGCACACGCCGCTCTATAACCTTTTACCTGCGCTTGGGAGATCGGATGGGATTTGCCAAAAGTGCATCGTCGTCGGTGTAATTCTGATGACCATAGGGATCGTTATCGGGATATTATGGACACGTAATATCCAAGAGGTCAAATGGACATGGGTTGACCCAAAGGTTATCTTTACAGTCGCAACATGGCTCATCTATGTTTTTCAACTCAGCATTCGCCAAATATTCGGTTGGCGCGGGCGTAAAACCGCTTATTCTGCAATTATCGGTTTTGGTGCGGTGTTGTTCACTTACGCGGGTGTCAACCTATTTCTACCGAGTATACACGCATTTTAGAGGTGATTCGTTATCCTCAAACAGATGAAGCAGATTTTTGTTGTCGGTACCAGCCACCATACTGCCCCACTCGATTGTCGAGAACGGGTGTCATTCTCCGAACATCAGTTCACGGACGCCTACCGATTCTTGAGAGAAATGCGTCAAATTGGGGAGGCTGTTATCCTTTCCACATGCAACCGAGTCGAAATCTATGCGGCGACCAACAACAAAGATGGTTGTGCCTCGCTGTTCGATTTTCTATCAGATTTTCATCAAATCGATCCACGGCAACTCGGTCAGTTTACATATAGCTACCAAAATTTCGATTCCGTTCGACATCTCTTCAATGTTGTAACAAGCCTCGATTCTATGGTTGTTGGAGAGACACAGATTCTCGGACAGGTGAAAGCGGCGTATGACCAATCTCTATGTGCTGGGGCTAGTGGTGATATTCTGAAGCGCTTATTCACGAAAGCAATTCGCGTTGGAAAGCGAGTTCGTACGGAAACCAACATCGGCGCTGGTGCGGTGTCTATCAGTTTTGTTGCAGTTCAGCTCGCTAAGAGAATCTTTCAGAGTCTTGAAGACAAAACGGTTGTCATTATCGGTGCGGGTGAAATGAGCGAATTAACGGCGCAACACCTTGTGGAGAACGGCGTTTCGAAAGTAATCGTCGCCAACAGAACCTACGAGCACGCGGTGAAGATTGCTGAAAAATTCAGCGGCACCCCTTTAGCTTATGATGCCGATTTGAACTTCCTCGTTGACGCTGATATCGTGATTACTTCAACCAACGCCTCGCATCACTTAATCCACCGCCAAGCCCTCGTGGAAATTATGAGAAAGCGGAAACACCGCTACATGTTCTTAATCGACATCGCAGTTCCACGGGATATTGACCCTGAAGTGGCGGGTGTGGAAAATGCGTTTCTGTACAACATCGACGATCTTGAAGCTGTGGTCGCTTCCAACCTCAAAGAACGGGGACAGGAGGCGGAAATCGCAGCGCAGATTGTCGAAACAGAAGCTGTAAAATTCCATTCAGAGTTGCAAGCTTCTGATATAAACGCAATAGTTAAGGCTCTCCATCAGAAATTTCAACAGATTACTTCAAGGGAATTGGACATCTGTTTGGACAAGGCGGAACTATCACCCAAGCAGGAGAAAATCGTTGAATCAATGATTCATTCGATTACAAAAAAGTTGCTACATCAACCGACAACTCATCTGCGGCAAGTTGCATTGGATTCCGATTCTCTTGAGATGGTCAACGATATCAACGATGATTATGTCCCGTATGTTCGCGCATTGCAGGAGTTGTTTGCTTTGGAACCTGCTGATGATACGGATGTGTGAAATAAGGACGGACGCAACTGATGAAACAGAGCATCACCATCGGCACACGTGGAAGTCAGCTTGCACTATGGCAGGCAGAGTATGTAAGGAAGCGCGTAAATCGCCAATTCCCCGACCTCGGGGTCACACTCCAGATTATCAAAACAACAGGGGACAAAATTCAAGAACGCTCTCTTGTCGGACTTGGCAAAGGGGTTTTTACAAAGGAGATTGAAGTTGCGCTTTTGGACGGCACAATCGATCTCGCTGTCCATAGCATGAAAGACCTGCCGACAGATCTGCCGGACGGGCTTTGTATCGCCGCTAACCCCGCACGCGAAGACCCTCGTGATGTGCTAGTTACACAATCTGGACTTGTCCTCGATAAACTCCCAAAGGGAGTAAAAATTGGAACGACAAGCCCACGCCGAAGATCTCAGCTCTTACACTTACGCCCAGATTTGCAGGTTGTGGATGTTCGTGGCAATCTCGACACACGCCTTCGTAAACTGCATGAAACAGAGCTTGATGGGATAATCCTTGCTGCGGCGGGGATTAAACGGCTGATTGGCGAGGAAATCATTACGGAGTATTTTGAGGTCGATCGGATGGTCCCCGCTGCTGGACAGGGAGCGTTGGGTGTAGAAGCACGTGAAGATGACCTTGAGATGAAGATGTTGTTGACCGCAATCAACGATTGTCACAGCGAAACCGAGGTACTCGCAGAGAGGGCTGTGTTGCGGGGATTGGGCGGCGGGTGTCAAGTCCCGATTGGCGCAAAAGCAGACCTGAAGGACGGTAAGCTTCATATGATTGCTACGGTTTGCAGTCCTGATGGAGAGCATCGCATCATTGAACGACTCTCAGGCAACCCAACGTGTGCCGATGAGTTGGCTTCTAACCTTGTGACAGAGCTGATTCAGGGCGGCGCGGATAATCTTCTAAAGTGAATAGTGAAACGTAAAACATGAACCATGTCCGCTAAATGTGGCAAAGTCTACCTTGTTGGAGCGGGGCCGGGCGACCCGAAACTAATCACGCTCAAAGGCATTGAATGCCTCCAACACGCAGATGTTGTAATCTATGACCTCCTCGTCAACGTCAAATTACTTGAGCACGCTCCGCCTCACGCCATAAAGATTTATGGCGGAAAAATGGCGGGTGAACAGGAAAGACAACAGTCTGAAATTAACGACCTTATGATTCAGCATGTAAGGGCAGGAAAGATGGTTGTGCGGCTTAAAGGCGGGGATCCGTTTGTTTTTGGACGGGGCGGAGAGGAAGCCTTAATGCTTGCGGATGCGGGGATTGATTTCGAGATTGTCCCGGGGATTAGCGCGGCAATCGCTGCTCCGGCGTACGCTGGCATCCCGGTGACGCACCGGGGATATGCGTCCTCTGTAGCCATCGTTACAGGACATTCAGCCGCGTTGGGATCGGATTCGCCGGTTCGATGGGAACAACTTGCAACTGCTGTGGATACGCTTGTTGTCCTCATGGGAATTGGACATTTGCGCCAAATTACAGAACGTCTCATCAATAATGGGCGTAAACCGGAAACTCCAACCGTATTGATTCATTGGGGCACAACACCGAAGCAAAAAACCCTTGAGGGAACACTGGCGGATATTGCGCAAAAGGCGGAATGGGTTGGCTTCCACCCTCCTGCGGCGATTGTTGTGGGTGAGGTGAATACGCTCCGAGAAAGACTGCGTTGGTATGATCGAAAGCCGCTTTTCGGGCGCAAAATCATCGTTACTCGTGCTCGCGCACAAATCAGCGATTTGGCAGAGCTTCTGGAATCCTATGGTGCACAAGTAATCCAGTTTCCCACAATCGAAATTCAGCCAATCAACGACAACGCGGCACTTGATGCGGTAATCGCTCAACTCGCCAGATACAACTGGATTATCTTTACGAGTGTCAACGCGGTTGAAATTTTCTACTGCCATTTGCGAAAGAAGGGCAAAGATGCTCGATTGTTTGGAAACACACGGGTCTGTGCAGTTAGTTCGAAAACTGTTGAAGCATTGGATAAGATTGGGGTTCGTGCCGATTTTGTCCCATCGCAATCTAATAGTGCAGCAATTGCCGCTGAGTTGAAGTCTGTCACGGGACAAAATATTTTGGTGCCTCGTGCAAAAGTTGCCTCTCATGAGCTTCCCAACGGCTTACGAGAGAGGGGTGCAATCGTTGATGTTATCCCAATCTACGATACCGTCAAAGCCGGTGCGGAAAGATGTGAGGAAATCCAAACTAGCCTACTCAACGGAAAGATTGACATGGTGACGTTTACAAGCGCATCGGCTATTGAAAACTTTCTTGAGATGTTTAATCGACATTCGCCTGCTGCGTTGCTTGATAACGTTCACACCGCGGTCATCGGTCCATCGACAGCGGCAACCGCCCAGCAGAATGGGTTGGGGGTGGATGTCATTGCAAGAGAAACGTCGATAGAAAATCTCGCGGAAGAGATTGCCAAATTCTACGCGAGAAAGGAGAGCAAAACGTGAAAAGAAGAAGATTTAAAATCATTGGCGCGGGTGTTATCGTAGCTTCTGCACTGGTGTTCTTGGTGGTTGCTGGGGTTAAGAACACCAGCATGCGACACTTCACGCCCGATGCGCTTATTGCGCACGCACAAGAAGTTGACAATAAGGGCATTCAAGTTGACGGGCTGATTTCGGAAGACACAACCAATTGGGACCCCACGAAGTTTCAGCTTACCTTTGCGGTGCGGGATCGAGAAAGCAAAGCCGAAGTCAACGTACTCTATGCAAATAGAATCAAACCTGACAACTTTATAGATGGTGGAAATGTCTTTGTTCAGGGGAAGTATAACGCAGCGGAAAATCTTATCGTTGCCTCCAAACTTCAAACGAAGTGCGCGTCGAAATATGAAGCAGCTGAAGGGGCTACAGCGCAAGCTAGTGGGGCAAGTGAACGCGATTATTAGGTAAACATAGGATATAGATAAACGATGGCGGAATTAGGACAGGCGGCAATATATCTTTCAGTTTTTTCTTGCTTGTGGGCAATGGCGATGCTGTGGATAGGACTGCGTCATAATAACTACAATGCTGTCGTCAGCGGACGCAATGGTGTCGTTGGGACGTTTGCTTTAATAACGCTTGCAACAGGGGCATTAATCTACGGTTTTGTTACAAACGACTTCACAATGAAATATGTCGTCGAGGTCTCCAGCTACGATCAACCCTTGCTGTACAAAATTACTGCGTTGTGGGGACGGATGTCCGGCTCGCTCCTGTTTTGGCTTTGGCTCGTGACGTTTTTTGGTGCCTTGGTTGTATGGACAAGCCAGCGTGCGACCGATTACTTGGCTGACTATGCCCTCATCCCCATTTCGATAGTGCAACTCTTTTTTATCATTCTCGTAACAGGCTTAGTTGAGGGCGTCTATAATCCACTAGAGCGTTTGCCGAACGGTGCGTTTGCTCGGGATGGCGCTGGAATGAATCCGCTGCTGCAAACTCCGAGCATGGCGTTTCATCCTCCATCACTTTACGTTGGCTTTGTCAGCCTAACGGTACCCTTTGCCTTTGCGATCGGCACACTTCTCTCTGGAAAGACAGGAAGCGAATGGATTTTCAGATCGCGACGATGGATGATGGCTTCTTGGCTGGTTTTGACACTTGGCATCACGCTCGGTGGGAATTGGGCGTATCGTGAGCTCGGATGGGGTGGCTATTGGGCGTGGGATCCGGTCGAAAATGCCTCCTTCATGCCGTGGCTGCTTGGGACAGCTTATCTCCATTCGGCGATGATTCAAGAAAAGCGGAATATGCTCAAACTCTGGAATATCATCCTGATTACCCTAGCATTTGAGTTCACACTGGTGGGAACATTCATTACCCGCAGCGGAATCGTCTCTTCCGTGCATGCGTTCGCGCAATCCGACATCGGACACTATTTTCTGATGTTCATTGGTCTTTCCACACTGGGTGTCATTGCGCTTCTTGCTTACCGCTGGAACGACCTGAAAAGCCCCAATCGACTCGAGTCTCTTCTTTCCCGTGAAAGCGCATTCCTCCTAAACAATTGGATGCTTGTGGGATTGACGCTGATTATTCTATGGGGAACGCTGTGGCCAATTATTACAGAAGGAGTCACCGGGGCGAAAGTTGCCGTGCCAGAGTCATTCTTCAATCAGGTGGTCATTATTCCCGGTCTGCTCCTCTTGTTGTTGACAGGGATTGGGCCTATCACCTCATGGAAAAAGTTGACGCCAAGCAATTTCAGACGGATGTTTGCCAAGCCGATTGTCTTGGGTTTAGTCGGTGGCATACTTGCATGGGTATACCTTGCTTTGAAAGGGCACACTACAGCAATTTACTCTGTCCTTTGCGTCTTCGCAGGCGTTTTTGTTCTCGCGGCTATCTCTGACGAATTCTATCGCGGCGCCAGATTGCGTGCCAAACGCCAAGAAACCACTTTATTTGATGGGCTTATCCGCTTGGTTCAACGCAACAAACGTCGATACGGCGGTTACATCGTCCATATCGGTATCGTGATAGTATACATTGGCATTCTGGGGTCTAAAGGCTATTTTCTGTTGGAATCGAAGGGGTTACAACTTGAGGAATCAATGGAGGTCGGCAAATACACACTCACGCTGAAAAATGCGTTTCAGGAGGAACACCCCAATTTCTCGCTTGGTGGAGTAGTTTTAGCTGTTGAAAAGGGCGGAAGATCGATGGGAACCATGCGTCCGGCACGTGGATTTTACCACAAAGCCGGGCAGGGCGATCAGGATACAATCGAATCTGCGATACGTCATATCGGGTTAAATGACCTTTATATTGCATTAGGTCCTCTACCTGAAAACGTACCTGCCCATGTGCAATCGGGCGGAATCGTTTCTGTTCAAGCTTACCATAATCCGCTTGTCAATTTCGTCTGGCTTGGCGTCACTGTCATGGTGATTGGTGGACTGGTTGCAATCTTTGAGAAGCACCCAAAAGGCAATGTGTAAAATGAAAAGCTGCCACACAGTTCTCTTTATTTTAATGTCTTTCATCCTCTTAATTTTGCTGGCGGTCGCTCAAGAGGAGGTCGTCGCAACCAATCCATTGCTCGAATCAAACTTAGAGGAACTGACGACAAGCGTGTATTGTTACTGCGGCTGCATGCGAGAGACAATTAAACATTGCGTTTGTGGCGTTGCTCAACAGATTGAAACGGACTTTCACAACCGCCTCAGTGCTGGGGAAACAGTTCAACAGATTCGGGCTGACTATCTTTCGCAGCACGGTACGCAGTTCTCAGCACTCATGCCTGCGCAAGGATTTAATATCGTCGCATATGCGATGCCAGTGGTTATCATCGTGTTGCTCGGTGTTATCGTTTTTCTTGTGCTTAGATCAAAGCGCAGAGCAACATTACTGGATTCGACCGTTCCGACGGAGCCGCATCCGCTAGTATCAGCAAGTCAATACGATCAGATTGAGGAAGAATTGGAACGACATAAACAGCGAAGGTAGCGTCAGACATTAGATGTCGGGAGTTTATCATGTTTTTTGTGTTTTTATGGATTTTATTGCTAGGGCTTCCCATTTTGGTCTATTTGGGTCTGCCACTTTGGTCGCAACCGCGCATATCCCCATACATAGAACCCGTCGAGGCGAGTATGCAAACCCTATTCCTTGAGCGTGAACGCGGCTATTCAGCGCTCGTAGACCTTGAGGAAGATTACGAAACAGGCAAGTTATCGCAAGGAGACTATCAAGCCCTTCGCGGGCAACTGTTGCAAGAAACGGCAGCGGTGTTGACGCAGATCGAAACGGACGGTATGACATCTGTGGAGGAAGAAATCGAAAGATATAAAAAAGAGAAGCAATCACGGGGTTAAAATAATATATGCGCGATAACCGTAAAGTCGGGAAGACAGAAAACGAGCGCTTTTTACGTTTTGCGCCTCACGTTTTTAGTTTTTTATTCACGGCTTTAATCTGTCAGTCTTCCGCTGTTGGACAAAGCGACGCCGGCAAAATCGAAGGGCAAGTCATACATAGGAAGGAAGATGGACCACTTTCTCAACAGTTAGTGATTTTACAAATTCACCAAGCAAGCGAAGATGTCCAGCAACGTGAGACGGTGACAGACGATAACGGGGTTTATATCTTCGACAATCTCTCAACAGCCGTTGATGTGCACTACGAGATTTCAACCGCTTACGACGGAGAGGTATATGTAGAAAAAAATCTTGTCCTGTCAGAGTGGGTACCTAAGATCAAGGTTAATATTGAGATTGTTGCCTATACCGATGACTCTTCAAAGGTGAAGATTCGCCAGCATAGGATTTTCATTTTGCCCCCCCCGGCGGATCATGCCCCAGATCAAGCCGTTTCTGTGGTGGAGATGATTCATGTCGAGAACACAAGCGATTCCGCCTTTCGAATCGCTCTCGACAGTCAGCCGACGGGACTACATTTTAATCTGCCAGAAGAATACGAAGCTCTACGAATAGATCCGAGTTTCAAACAAGATTCGGCCGCCCAAAGCAATCGGCTGGTTTCTAATCAGCCGCTGGAACCGGGCACATCAAGTTTCGGATTTTCTTATATCACACACATTGGCTCTGGGTTAGACCTTTCTCGGAAACTGACATTTGATACGGAGCAGGTTTACGTATTTATTGCGGAAGGAACCCCATTGACATCACGATCGGGAATTTTGGGCGCGGGTCGAAAGGAACAAGTTCACGAAGGAATATACACCATTTATGCGACAGCCCCGGCGACGCAGCTATCAACGGGGCAAACGGCAGATCTGCGCTTCAAATTTGATGCTGAAGCTTCGCAATTTCAAGGTGGCGCTGGAGCAATGAACAGGCAGCCATCAAATCCAAAGCTGATTGCGCTGATCGCAATCTCTGCGGCACTTGCAGGTGGTTTTTTGGTTGCGGCGATTTTCAAGATTCGCGCCCCAACACCACCTGCTTATCTCCAAGATACTCAAACTGCCCCAGACGCAAGTTGGCTCCGCAAGCTGGATGCCGCCGACATTGAGCGGACGCGGCTTGCGCGGCTTGAAATGATTAGTCGTCTGGAGGCATTGTACGAAAAGAGCGAAATCTCTGAGCGGGTATATAACCGGCTGCGGAAAGAGCAAGCAGACCGACTTGCGGCTGTCCTCACGCAAATTAACCGGTAGTGGATGTTTTATAATCTGTCTTCAGATTATCTCTGGGTTTGAATAATTATTGCTACCCCTTAAGCGTAAATGGTAATTGCTCCGGAGGAGACACATGGAAACGAGTCGTCGGATTCAAGCCGACAAGCTTCAGACCTTCATCGTGCGACTTTGTGAGGCGGCTGGTACCCCCCACAACATAGCAGAATCGGTGTCACGAATTCTCGTCAACGCTGACCTCAAAGGCCACACTTCCCATGGCGTGTTTCATATCTCCAATTACCTGCAATCAATACAACACAAAGAATTAATTCCTGACAAGGTGCCAGAGATTCTGCAGCAAACGCCGAGTTCCGCTTTTGTGGATGCACGCAATGGCTGGGGACACTTTTCCGCGCAATGGGGCATGAATCTCGCTATGCAGAAGGCACGTTCCTCTGGGATAGGAGCTGTCAGCTTCGAAAACCTCAATCATATTGGCAGATTGGGCGAGTACGTTGAACAAGCCGCCTCGGAGGGGTTTATCGGCATAGTGACCGCGGGCTGGGGTGCGCCGGGAGCTGGCGCAATGACCCCGCATGGTGTAGTCGCTAACGGTCTGGGCACAAACCCAATGGCGCTTGGTGTTCCGAGTGCGGACGGCAAGCCCTTAATATCGGATTTCGCAACGACAGCGCTTGCGAATTCAAAAATCCTTGTGTTCAAGATGAAAGGGATGAAACTCCCTCCCGGATGTATTGTAGATAAGCACGGAAAACCAAGCGTTGAGCCTGATGATTACATTGAAGGCGGAAGACTTCTCGTTTTTGGCGGACAAAAGGGTTATGCAATCTCTCTTATGACATGTCTCCTAGGCGGGCTTGGGGGCGCCTTCAACCCCGAAACGGGCCACATCAGTGGGACCTTTATTCAGGCGATTGATGTCCGCGCCTTCCAGCCTCTTGAGGCGTATCAGCGGAATGCCAGCGCTTTTCTTGAGGGCATTCGGGCCACCCCACCAGCCCCCGGGTTCTCCGAAGTACTTGTCCCTGGAGACCTGGAGCGGCGAGCTGAGGAGGAACAGTTACGTGAAGGGATTGAGTTGCCGGAGACAGTTTGGAGTAGGCTTCTGGAATGCAGTGAGAAGTACAAGGTAGAGCTAGAACACTAAACCATTTTGGCACTTATCCTTCAAAGTCAAGGGAAATCGGAGCAAAAAGGCAATGGAATCCTTGTTGATTCTAGTATCAAAATTCATGAAGTACAAGGAGAACACTAAGTGAACACAACCGCAAGGACAGGTTTGCACGAGGGAACTTCCGGTCCCCAGCGTAATCGGAGGCTTTTTTCTACTGACGCACCAGTGCTGGAGTGGTCGCAATTTCCAGCCGATGGATTTCGTGAGCCTGCGTGCGGCGTGATTTACAGACGCAAACAGCGAATCGAGAACGGAATGCCCTTGGGTGGCATCGACACTGGGCGCCTCGACATAAATACTGATGCGACTTTTGGATACTGCACGATTTTCAACTCCATCTGTCCTGAGGGTGGACCGCTCGAACTGCCATTTCTTGGTATGACCGTAGGTGAGCAGGTTTGGTTGCTCAGCGATCCACGGGAAGCGTATGGCGGTTATATGTGGTTTGGCATTCAGACCCCGCGTGAGATTCATTATTGGGGCCATTACCCCGTTGCGGACCTGGAATACGATATGCCGGGATCGCCGGTCAACGTTGGACTGCGTTCCTGGGCACCGTTTCTCCCCGGAGATTCTGCGACCACCAATACTCCCGGACTCGTGTTTGAGGTACATCTCCGCAATGTGACGGACACAGCACAGGAAGGACGATTGGCTTTCAGTTTTCCCGGTCCCACCCAAGCTGAAGCTCAAATCTCAGCCCATAGCCCGCGTGAAAAAACACCGATGCCGTACGGTCATACATGGATTGCAGTTGCGCCGGAACCGGTGAAGGCGAAGCGACAAGCCGTACACGGAGAATTTACCGGGGTGGTTGTCACATCGGAAAAGGTTCCAGAAATCGGATATGCACTCGGAGTTGTTGGAGAGGCGGATATCGCACTTGGCGGGGGACTAGCAATTCGCAGCCCGTCTATGAGTAGCGGTAAAGCGTGGGCGAAAATTGGCTCAGAACTTCCTGAGCCCGGTGAATCGGACTTCAGCGGGTCGGTTTCTGTCGGTTTCCAACTATCGCCGGGAGAGGAGAAAGTCGTTCGGTTTGTGCTTGCATGGTACGCACCCATGTGGATAGGAGAAGGTCCACATACGTTCACCCACATGTACACAACCCGATACAAGAGTGCCCTTGATGTCGCTCAATTTCTAAGCCGTGATCACGATTCCCTTTTGCAGCGCGTCCTGGCGTGGCAGGAGGTCATCTATACAGAGAAGAATCTCCCAACTTGGCTCCAGGATTCATTGATAAATATTCTTCATCTCTTTGCTATCAACGGTTTGTGGGCTGCAGCCCGCCCTCCGATTGGACCATGGTGCGGACCGGAGGAAGGGCTATTTGGGTTAATTGATGGAATCACGGAGAATCCAGCTGTCGAGCCTATCCCTGACACCTTTTATGCCAATGCGCCCCTTGTTTTCTTTTTTCCCGACCTCGCCCTTTCAACGCTGCGCGGCTACAAAGCCTATCAGTTTGCAAACGGTGCAGCCCCGTGGGTGTTCGGCGGAGTTGTGGGCGCTGCTGTAGGCGGGTACGAGCCGACGATGGGTGCGGAGTTTGCGATGCCAACTCCCGGCTATCAGACGACAACCAATGGGCCCTGCTACGTTGATTTAGTTGACCGATACCTGCGCCGGACCGGTGACCGTGAAGCCCTAGAGGAGTTCTATCCATCGATTAAGAAAAATACAATCTACACGATGAACCTAAGGCCAGAGGATGGCGCCGACGGTATCATCAGTGTTCCGAGCGGGAATGTGGACCCGTACGGACCCAATGAGCCACCGGGGCACCACCTCGAGTGGTTTGAAGCGGTATTGTGGTTTGGGATGACATCGCATGTAGGAGGCATCCACCTCGCAAACTTGAGGATGTCGCAACGGCTTGCAGAGCAGGTGGGAGACGAGGAGTTTGCCCAGCAGTGCCGAAATTGGCTTGAGCAAGGCAGCCAATCGATGGAAGACAAGATGTGGGCGGGGGCATATTACTTAAGCTACAATGAGCCGAAAACCGGTCGAAAATCAGATGATGTCTTCGGCTATCAACTTGATGGGCAGTGGATGGCACGATTCCACGGTTTGCCGGGCGTATTCCGCTCCGACCGAGTCAAGGATACTCTGGAGACGATTAAAAACACATGCGCGGCGTTGACGCCGTATGGCGCACTGAATTTCGCTCGTCCTGATGGAAATCTGTCACAAGGTTTGGGATATGGTCCAACTGCGTACTTTACGCCCGAACTGTTCATGCTTGCGATGACCTACATGTACGAGGGAGATCAGGAATTTGGTCTGGAACTGGCGCGTCGGTGCACACATAACCTCACCATGAACACGCTATCAACCTGGAACCTGCCGAATCTCGTACGCGGCGATAATGGCGACCGGTTGTTTGGTGCGCACTATGTTCAGAACTTGATGCTTTGGGCACTCCCAGCGGCTCTGGAGGGTAAGGATATTGCTGCGTTCTGTGCGCCGAACGGGTTGGTTGACCGCATTATCCAGGCAGCTAGATAGACTCAAGAAGACGCCGATAACGTCTGAAAACGATTGATTTTGTCAAAAAAGGTTAGTTCAGGTTACGTTTGAATGCCTTTCCACGTTATTTTTCCAAATGTCGCAAGCGCTCAGTACCGGGAGGTACTGTGCATTCCAGATCGACGTTTTGTAGAGTACACACCGTCCTATACACAACCTAGGATAAGGAGATTACAGATGCAAGTTCTCATCATCGGCTGCGAATATGCGGGCAAGACGACTCTTGCCCAAGGGATCACCAGATGGCATGAGGAAATGATGGGACCTCTCGCCTATCCGTATTGGCATGATCACTTCGTGCTGCCAAACGTTGGTCAAGGTCCCGACAGTCAAGCGGAGAATGAGGCTATCATTGAACTCCTCAAGACGGTTCCCTCGCTAGTCGAGAAATTCCAGCGTTTCCAAATGCTTTACCATCTACAGCCTCACCTTCTTCGGGGCGACGATTTCTTTCTGGTAAACTGGTATTACGCCGACGCTGTGTATGGGCCACTTTATTACGGCGACTTTAAAACATCGTGGGAACCTGGTCACCAGTGGCTTGCGCAGTTTGTTGAGCATGAGGTAAAAGCGCTGGTACCGGAAATGGTCTTAGTACTGGTGAACGCATCTCCGGAAGTCATCCGGGAGCGGATGCGCCGGAATCCACTTCCGTACTGCCCGCTCAAAGAGAGTGATGTAGAGATTGTGTTGGATCGTTTCCAAGAACAGTACAAGAATTCGCTATTCGATGCAAAGATTACCATAGATACAACGAACTTAACGATAGAACAAACTCTGCAGGACTTCTTGCACAAAGCGGAACCCTTCCTGAGATCTGTAGACCGGCAGCGGATTCTCAACCACCAAGTGTTACAACAAACGAAATTCATGGATGACCGTTAATCTGAATGGGGCGATGAATCTGTTTAAGACAGGGCAACCGTTCATGGAAGAGACACCGTAAAAAACTGCCACGTTTATGGGCTAGTGTTGTAGATAGGAGAGTCCCAAGGGCTTCAAACTTGGGAATACATGTATCAATAATGATAAACCTCTAATCAAGAAAGGAGTACAAAATGTTACAAGCACCACCTTCAGCAGTTGTTCTTTTTAACGGCGAAGACGTTGACAATTGGAAGCAGCGCGATGGATCGCCAGCGACGTGGGAGACCGCTGACGGCGCGATGACCACCTGTGACGCCGATATTCTGACCGAGGAAAAGTTTACTGACTTCATGCTGCACTTGCAGTTTATGATTCCCGACATGCCGGAGGCGACTGGTCAGGCGAAGGGAAACAGTGGAGTATTCCTCCAAGGTCGCTATGAAATCCAGGTGTTGGATTCGTATGGCATCGAAGTTCCTGGCAAGGGAGACTGCGGTGCAATTTACGACCAACACGCTTCATTAGTGAACGCGTGCAAACCGCCCCTTCAGTGGCAAGCGTACGATGTGCTCTTCCGAGCACCACGCGTCCATGATTCGGGCAATCAGTTAGAGGCTCCACGAGTAACTGTTCTGCAAAATGGTCTAGTGATTCAGAACAACGTCCACATTCTGCGTACCTCAGCAGGCGCAGTCGACGAAAATATCGCGGAACCCGGCCCACTATTGCTCCAGCACCATGGTGATGAAGTGCGGTATCGTGACGTTTGGATCGTCCCACTCCCGCTTAAGGGATCGGACGTATACTAAACTTTTCGCATTGTTTCGCTTTAGAGTACAAATCATACGAGTGCAGCATTTCTTACACTAAGATTAGCTTGAAGGATCTTTTCAAATTCCCTTCAAGCCTTTACTGCAGGTGCATCTGCTTGATGCCTATCTCCCTGCGTGTTTCTGTCTGAACGTGTGGCTAGCTCAGACAGGAACACGCGCTGGCATAAGCATAGACACAAGTGGAAAGGTTAACAAGGAGATTCATCATACCCAGTGCGGAGGTACGCCTCTTATACAAACCACCTGTTAGCTTTGAAGGCGTGATGGTGCGTTCCATGTGATTGCTCAGGTTCGTGGCGAAAAGGCTTGAAAATCCTGTGCTATTGGTAAGGAGAGCTTTGTGTTGGGGCTGTGGTATAGAAGCACGGTTTTGGTTTGCGCTTTGTTTTTCACTGGATGTGGGACAGCGCACCAATCCCACCAAGCGGGCGAACCGATGACAACGGGATATGGCAACCCATACTTTGACCAGGGCAACATCCATCTTAAGGAGAAACAATATCACAAGGCAATCGAACAGTACAGACATGCGCTGCGGTTGACCCCGGATTCCGCTGTAATCCATGCCGCTCTCGGCTGGGCGTACTACAACATAGGAAGACTTGATGCAGCAATCGTTGAGGGCGAAGAAGTGATGCGTTTAGAGCCAGATAACGTTGATGTACAGAAGTTGATGGGCCTACTCTACCAGCAGCGGAATCGACAACGTTGAGATACTCCCTAGATTAGGATTCTGGCGTCCACAATGACTACTCACCACAGCCGATTCGACGTTATCCCCCTCAAGGCACGATGTCCCATCCCATTCCGTATTATCCCGCGTCCAACCCCCTGTAAGAACATGCCTGCAAGCCAAGTCGAGTAATCTGATGTGCTAATGTTTGGGCTGTTTCTTATTGACATGTGTCCGGCAAGTTGATAAAATGGGGATCACAAGGACAGCAGGGAGAATACCGTATTGCAATCAAAGGAATCACTGGACACCCTAAAAGCGATGGAGTTATTCGCCCATGCGCCCAGCGAAATACTCTCCTCCATCTGGGACAGGATGGAGGAGGTGCGGTTGTCCGCCGGAGCAGCTCTTTTCAACACAGGTGACCCTGGAGATGGTCTTTACCTCATTATAGAGGGTAAGCTGGGGATTCTTTCGGGCGACGTACTGATCGGGACGAGAGGACAAGGGGAGTATGTGGGTGAATTGGCGTTGCTAGATGACTCTCCACGCAGCGCCACCGTTGAGGCGATAACCGATGCCATTCTCCTAAAACTATACCGTGAGGATTTCCATCAAGCCTTGACGACCTTACCACAGATTGTCAGCGCTTTGCTCCGGCTATTGGTCCAGAAGATTCGGAACGATACGGAACAGCGCGCCGCCATCCTCCATCAACAGGAACAACTCCAATATAACCTCCGACGCGCATATGAGATACAGAGTGCGATGCTGCCCAGCGGTAACCTGACGCTGGATTGGGTTCACCTCACCGGGAGAAGTCAACCGGCTGCAGTCGTTGGCGGCGATTATTATGACTATTTCCTCTTGCCTGATGGTCGCGTCAGCGTCGCCATTGGCGATGTTGCCGGACACGGGTTTCATTCCAGCTTGTTGGTCGCTATCGTCAGTAGTGCCTTGCACTTTCAGGTGGAGCGGGAGGCGACGCCCGTTTCGGTTCAGGTTGCTTTAAACAAAGTCGTGCGAAACTACCGTCATACCCGTCTCCTGATGACATTTTCCTACCTGATACTCAATCCCGCCAACCGTACGTTTACTTTGACCAACGCCGGTCACCCGTACCCCTATTTATACCGCCATGGTGAGCGTAGATGGACATCACTGGAGATTGATTCGCTTCCCTTGGGAACCCTACTCCATCAACGCCCTGAGGAGATGACGACGAAATGGGAGCTTGGTGACCGACTGTTTCTGTATTCCGATGGTCTCATCGAAGCCCAAAACGAGCACGAACAGATATATGGCGGTGATGCATTGGAGTGTTTTCTCTACAAATACGCCCCCCTGACGCCTAGCGAAATGATTGACCGCATATATGAGGAACTTAAAGACTATTGCAGGGGACGACCATTCGACGATGATGTAACTGTCGTCGTTGTTGAGTTTTCGTAATGGTTGATTTTTTTGGGTGGTACCTACGGGATGACCCCAGAATTTCGCGTAAACGGTTACTTCTTAACCTGCAGAAGGAGCGTAGATGATGTCAGATTTCAATGATAAGGTGGCAATTGTCACCGGCGGTGCCAAGGGCATCGGACGGGGTATTTGTCTGGCTTTTGCCGGGGAAGGCGCCCAAGTGTTGTGCGCAGACGTGGACGAAAAGGCTGGCGCTGAACTCGCTGACCAATGCAACGAGCCAGCCGGCACCATCCGCTTCCGGCAAACTGACGTGTCCCAAAGCAGCGAGTGTCAGGCGCTGGTCCAAGCAACGGTGTCGGCATGGGGCGGAGTGGACATTCTTTGTAACAACGTTGGTATCCAGCCGGCGAGCAGCTATATGCCAGCGCATGAACTCCCCGAGACGATGTGGGACCGTATCATTGATGTGAACCTCAAAAGCTTCTTCCTGATGACGAAGGCTTGTGTGCCGGAGATGAAAAAACGTAGCGGCGGGGTGATTATAAACACTGCCAGCGTCCAGGGGCTTCAATCGATGAAGGGGGTACCTGCTTATGCAGCTAGCAAGGGTGGAATCCTCTCTCTAACCCGTCAGTTAGCCCTAGAGTATGCCGAAGACAACATCCGAGTGCTAGCGGTCAACCCCGGTAGCATTGACACGCCGTTGGTCGCGGAATCGCTGGAAATCATCGACGGGGACAAGGAGGAGCTGAGAAAGAGGATTGCGATGGCACACCCAATTGGGCGTATTGGACAACCCGAGGATATCGCCCATGCCGTGCTGTTTCTAGCTAGTGACAAGGCGTCTTTTATGACTGGGGAGTACGTATGCGTGGATGGTGGATTGATGGCGAAGGGGGCTTGGACATAATATCAGCGGACCCACAACCATGTAAAAAATGCTGAAACCCATCGAACAGACATCAGGGATGATTCGCGTAAATTGCAGGAGATAACGATGAAAATCGGAGTTCTTTCCGACAGTCACGACAACGTACCCATGATCGATAAGGCGGTCGAATTATTCAACGACGAAGGGGTTGCGTTAGTGATACACGCCGGCGATTTTATCGCTCCCTTTGCAGTAGAAGCGATGCGAGAATTGAAATGTCGGGTCGTCGGCGTCTTTGGCAATAACGACGGAGAACGCATTGCCATTGCCAAGCGATTTGAAGCAATCGGAGAGATTTATCCCAATCTTGCTATCGCTGAAATTGGCGGGCGCACGATTGCAGCAACCCACTACCCCGAACTTGCCGAACCCATCGCGAAAAGCGGCCAGTACGACATCGTCATCTATGGCCACACCCATCTGATGGAAATCCGCAGAGAAACATCACTCATTCTCAACCCTGGCGAGACCGGCGGTTGGACAACTGGCAGATGTACGGTAGCAATTGTGCAACTAGATACACTGGATGCAGAGATTCGCGAGTTGTGAAACCTGTAGGAAAAGCCGTCGGTGACATTCACAGTTCGTAACACAGTTGTGTGCCTGTATAATAAGGAGATGATTGATGCCGGCTTTGAAGCTGACCGAAAATGGAGACTACGGATTTCATTTGGAATCGCTTAGTGGACTTATCCATCCGCATAGCCACCATCATGGACTTATCCTCCGGGCGAACGGAACGCCAATCACCCGCCCCGGAATGTGTGCAATCAACCTTGAACACTACCTCTCACACGACAATAGATCCGGGCATCTTGTCCAAGGCGATGAATCGCATCATAAAGTTGATCGAGATTCCCTATCAATAGACTTCGAGGAAAGAGATCCGTGGAAGGTCCATACCACATTGACCTACTACCTCCAAGCAGATGACTGCATTGATGTGACTTTTGATTTTACATTCTCTCGCAACTACGAGGGTTTTGAAGCCTTCATCTCTTCTTACTTCAATGAACGGCACCTCTCCTTTATGAAAGTCGGCCAAGAGTGGATTCAACCGCATATTCAACCGAAGGAGCAACTTTTTTTTACGCGCGATGATGAAGCATCCGTACAGATGCTTGATGGACGATGGGATTGGCTTCAAGGTCACGGTCATATTGCCAACGATGATGGACGGAAGTATACACTCCCGGTGACAGTCACATGGAATGAGGAAACCAATTTCGCTCTGATACAGATGCTTGAACTGATGAGATGTCCTACAATTTCCATCAACACGATTGCGCATGGACAGGCTTTCTCACTAATTGGCGAAAATGTGAGTGCGGGCGAACGAATCACTGCACGAGCGCGTCTTTTATATCGAGAAGTCACCAATCTCGACGTCGTGACGGAATGGTACGAGGCATGGGACACTGAGCGTTAGGGTGTCATTCGTCGGACCGTATGGCGTTATGGTTTCTGGTTGGACAACCGAGCGAATGGTAACGACACTGTTTTATATCAACGGATACTCACAATAAGAGCCTGTTTTAAAAGTCCAAATCCCTCTTCGAGAGAGGCCACTATTTGAGGTAAATGCCTTGAAAATCCGATGATTTTGACCCTCAAATGACCAAACAATGGCTTTGCCACCTACTTTTCAAACAGGCTCTAAGAGATTGGTGAATTTCTCGGTGTAACCGTGAAAACTGTTAAAACCCGACTCCATGCCGTTCCGATACCGACTCAGAGATGAGGATTGTTCCCATGAAAAGCGACCTACATCTTAATCCTTTGGCTCGTGAGGTAATTGAGGCAATTGACGACAATGATCCCGACCGCATTAAGGATGTGCTCAACCGGAATCATTCCATTGCTAATCCGAAATGGAGGCCAGGTTATAAGTCGCCGAATGCTACGGATGCCACCAACTGGTTAAATGAGCCGATGCTCCTTTTTCAAGTTTCTGAGGCGGTGTTTGAGGGGAAAATTCCAGCGGGAACTAACGAATATGCCATAACCAATGCACTGTTGGAAGCTGGTGCCGATGCGGACTTCTTTGATGGTTATCCTCTCGTTGCCGCCGTCAGCTACAATGCCCCTTGCGTTGTCCGTGCACTACTTGAGAATGGTGCGTCTGTCAACGGCACGGACAACGATGGCGTACCAATGGCATATACGCTATTCTTCGGCTTCACGACGGCTTCGATGCTTCTCGCGGAATGGTGCGCTAAACTTGACCTACGATTTGCTGCCGGTATCGGCGATTTGGATAAAGTCAGGAGTTTCTTCAAAACAGATGGCAGTCTGACGCCGGGAGCAGGCGCACTTGCCGAACCATACGGACATGAGTGGAAACAGCGCAATGGTGTTGTCCATAGGTGTGACCGTACACGCGAGAACATTCAGAGGCAAGCGTTCTTGTACGCATGTTTGCATGATAGGCTGGTGGTTGCAGAATACCTCATCCAACAGGGAGCGGACGTGAACGCTTTGGTGCCAGACTTAGGGGAAAAGGAGTTTACTGTCCTCCATCGGGTGGCAAACACTGGCAATTTCGGCGCAACCGCAGATCCGAGAGATGTCGAGTCTCAGTGGTTAGGTGCAGTGAATTTCCTACTCGAGCACGGCGCCGATGTTGCCATCTGCGATCCCGTGTTTAAGGCGACACCGCTGCAGTGGGCGAAGCACTTCGGATGTGAAAACATCGCCGAAATTCTGCAAAAGCACAGTCAAGCATAACAGTCTAAACCACCGCGCCTTTACTGAACGAAACGAGGTGGTTCTATTTCTCCGAATTTCTAAGAGCTCCTGCTTAGAGTTGCTGATTTCATGTCCAGCACAACGAAGGTAGGACAGAAAAAGATGCACGATGTGCGTTAATCCAAATACCATAACTGACAATCCAAAATATGGAGGATAGGACGATGGCGATGACCGATGAAGAACGTTTTCGCTTTGACCTGGCCGGCTTTCTGATACGCCCGGCAATTCTGACTCCGCATGAAATTGACGCAATTATTGATCAGATTGACCGTATCATACATGATTCTGAATCTCTACCTCCAGCACATCGAGCGGTACCAGGAGGTCCTTCCAGTCTACTGATTGACCATCCAAAAGTCATTGACGTAATCCACGAAGTCATTGGACCGGATATTCGGATTGAAAGTAGTTTCTGTATCTGGCGCACAAAAGGGGAGTCACCCGGTCCACTTCACGGCGGTGGTCCAATACAGGCGGATCCGATTTTCGGCTATCGTGTCAAGGATGGACGTATTCACGCTGGAATGGTGCGGGTCGTTTTCGAACTGACCGATATCCACAAGGAAGATGGAGCGACGCATTTCATCATTGGCAGTCATAAGGCAAACTTTCCGATGCATCCAGATCATATGTCGTTGGAGCCAGGGCAACGCAGTGAGTTTTTGAGGAGTTTTGAGTGTCCAGCTGGCAGCGCGATTATTTTTACAGAGAGCCTCTGTCATGCTGGCCCAGCTTGGCAGCGGGATACGCCACGTATCGCTGTGTTCAATGCTTATTCGCATCTAGCTACGAATTGGCACCGCCTCGCAATCGCATCGGAAGTGTTGGCGGGACTTCCGCGGAAAAAACAAGCTTACTTCCGTGAACCATGGATTGCTGATTTCCGATCGAACCCATTCACACACAACACGATAGATCGATTTGTCAACAATAATGAACCTCCTGTCAATACTGATAATTGTCCCTGAAAGAAAATCCAACAAAACAGAGTAAAGAAATCAAAATGTGAATTAAATAGACGTTGGAAACCAGACTATTGAGTACAATCTAGATAATTAGAGAGTTATTGAATGCTGACAGACTCAGAGAAATCTCAACTTGATGAACAGGGTTTTGTGCTTCTAAAGAATGTCATCACGACTGATGAGGCTGACCAATTACGAAGTCTTTCGATGTCCCTTGCCACAGAAGAGCGAGAGGCTGGGCGTGGCTTTATGTATTTTGATAATCGTGCCCAGCGAGTTTGGAACCTGGTCAATAAAGGAGAATTTTTTGAAAAGGCAATTCAGCATCCGCGCATTGTCACGGCAATCGAGTACCTACTTGGTGAAGACTGCACGCTCAGTTCGTTTACTGTCAACATCATCAGTCCAGGTGCTCCCGATGGCGGTCTTCATATCGACTACCCATTGAGCGTCATGCCTACACCTCGTCCGAGCTTCGCGATTGTTGCCAACAGTGTCTGGTTTCTCGACGATTTTACCCTTGAAAACGGCGCGACCAGCTGTATCCCCGGCAGTCATCTCCGGCTTGCAGCGATGCCAGAGCCCGGTGTCGAGTATGATGATGAAGTGCAGATTCCCGGCCCAAAGGGTTCTGTGCTGATTGTCAATGGTTCTGCCTGGCACGGATCCTCAGCGAATCATACGAATTGGGACCGGGTAGCGCTGCTCGGTTTTTTCTGTCGAGCGTTCATGAAGCCGCAGCAAGATCACTCAAAACTTGTGTCCGATGCAATTCTGAATCGCGCCACACCGACGTTGAAACGGCTGCTTGGTTTCGATTCCATGCCTAGCAACAGAAATTGATGCCGGCTGTGAAATTTTACGAACTCAAGACAGAATACCTACCCGGTCTATAGAAAAACTGTATGATAGACACATTTTTCGAAGAACATATCAGTGTGATTCAGAGGCTGCACGGCGAGCATTTAGCTCCCATTCGGCAATTAGCCGAGAAGGCAGTTGAGACGTTAAGGACGGGGCACACTATCTTCTTTTGTGGTAATGGCGGCAGCGCCGCCGAATGTCAGCATCTGGCAGCTGAGATTGTCGGCCGCTTCGTTAAAGAACGAAGAGGGTATCCTGCTATCGCCTTGACAGTGGATTCATCCGCTCTAACAGCGATTTCAAACGACTACGGCTATGAATGGGTGTTCGACCGTCAAATTGAAGCTTTGGGGCAGCCCCGAGATCTCCTAATTGCGTTATCGGCGTCGGGGCACAGTGCGAACGTGATGAATGTGCTGCGTAAAGCTAGGGAAATAGGTCTATACACCGTTGGATTGACGGGAAGTGACGGAGGCATGTTGAAGGATATAGTGGATTTGTGTATCACCGTACCTTCCGACACAACCGCGCACATCCAGGAAGCACACCTTGTCATCGGACACATCATGTGTAGTTTCATTGATGCTAGTCTAGCAGTGGGTGAAACTAGGCGATGAATCACATTTTATTTTTCGGGCATTAGGCGCATAATGGTTGAGTAAGGTAGGATTTTTTTGAAATGAAAGGTGTCATCTTGGCAGGTGGTAAGGGCGTTCGTCTTTACCCTCTAACAAAGGTTACAAACAAGCATCTTCTTCCCGTGGGAAAGGAGCCAATGATTCTTAATCCGATTAGGCAGCTTGTTTCGGCAGGAATCACAGAAATCTTGGTTGTGACCAGTACCGCGCACATGGGAGATGTTGTCAATCTACTCGGAAGCGGAAAATCTTTTGGGGTTGACTTTAGCTACAAGGTACAGGAGGAATCTGGGGGGATTGCCCACGCCCTCCAGCTCGCAGAGAATTTTGCAAAGGGTGAAAGAATAGTGGTTGTGCTTGGTGACAACATTGCTGTTAAATCGATAAAACCGTATGTAAATAATTTCAGGAGACAGGAAAGGGGAGCGAGGGTCTTGTTGAAAGAAGTTGGCGAGCCAACGCGGTATGGCATCGCTGCGCTGGATGAAGAAAAAATAGTTGAAATCGAAGAAAAGCCCGGCAAACCCAAGACCAATTTCGCCGTCATCGGATATTATATGTACGATCAGAAGGTTTTTGACTTTATTGAAAAACAGCGTCCCTCAGAAAGAGGCGAACTCGAAATCACCGATGTGAATAACGAATACATAAAGTGCTCTAAACTCGAGTATGACATTCTTGAAGGCGATTGGACCGACGCTGGAACGTTTGAGTCCTTATTTATTGCAAACCAGATGCTCAATCAATGCCAAAACAAAATACAAGAGTGAAAAATAGAGACACTGTGTTGAGGTATGTTCGAGCGTGAGACAGCGAATACAGTGATAGTTGAGCGGGTACGAACCCGCGAGGCGACCAACTTAGACGCTTAAACAGGAAAGAGGCATATTGAATTTAATGAGGGCAATGCTATTAGCCGCTGGTCAGGGAACTAGGCTTAGACCCTACACGGACAGAATACCTAAACCGATGATGCAAATTGGTGGGAAACCCATCTTAGAGCATAACGTTGAAAGTCTATCGGCATGCGGAATCAAGGAAGTCGCGATTAATCTCCACTACTGCTCAGATGTTATAAAGGACCATTTTGGAGATGGAGCGAAATGGGGTGTAAACATCCGTTATTCTTATGAAGAATCTCTTCGCGGTACGGCAGGTGCATTGAAGCTAATCCCAGATTTTTTTGAGGAAACTTTCATCCTCTGGTATGGTGATAATCTCTGCCATCTCAACTTGCACAAACTCGTTGACTTTCACAACGCAAAAGGTGGCATTGGCACAATAGCCCTACATTGGCGCGAAGAGGTTTCTCAGGTCGGGATCGCAGACGTTGATGACGATTGTCGAATCCTACGTTTTTTGGAAAAACCGTCCCCCGATCAGGTCTTTAGCCATTGGGTTAACGCCGGGGTGTACGTGTTAGAGCCAGACATCCTAAACCACATACCTGAAGGTCAAAATTATGATTTCGGGAGGCATCTCTTTCCCAAGCTATTGGCATTAGATCAGAAACTCTACGGTTATCGGATGGACGAAAACGAGAAATTTTGGTTGATTGATAGAACACAAGATCTTCGAGTTGTCATTCGAGATTGGGAAGGCAGAGAGATTTAGCCAAATGGACCGATAGCGCGCTGTTTGGATTGCAAACCGCATATTAGCTTAGAATGGCGAGGTATCAGGCGAACAGGCAACGATGTCGGCACCACTATCAGCCGAATTCAGGCATAAGGGGTAGACATCACAGATTATGGCCAGTAATTTAACTTAAAAGCGTTCTGAAGGTTAAGAGAATATAGCGTAAATCCTTCAACAGCGATATCGGCGATTTGACATATTCGAGGTCGAGAACAAGTTTTTGGGGCATAATCTGTTGGATATATACTTCATCAATGTTTTCTACATCGCGGATATGGGAGGCTTCGTCCCGCCACTCAATCTGTGCGGGTCCCGTGATACCGGGTTTTGCCGTAAGGACTTGCTCTTGTTCCTGGGTATAGTGTTTGACATAGTTGGGCACTTCAGGGCGAGGTCCAACAAAACTCATTTCCCCTCTCCAGACATTAATCATCTGAGGCAACTCGTCTAGCTTCGTTTTACGTAAGAGTTGTCCGAGTGTGGTGATTCGGGTGTCCTCGTGATAGGTGATGCCGGGTCCGATGCTTGCGGCGCTCGACACCATGGTGCGGAACTTGTACATCAGGAAAGGAACACCATATAATCCAATGCGCCGGTGTTTGAAGAACACCGACCCCTTTGAATCAATCTTGATAGCAAACGCAACCATCAGGAACAGCGGAAGTGTGACGACGAGACCCAATGCCGAGAAGACTATGTCGAAAGACCGCTTCGCGGTCGACGCTCTCCATGAGTTTATGCGAGTGTTGTGCATCGTGATGTAAGATTCGCCGGGCAAGGAACGCTTCTCCACTGCTCAGGCATTGGCAAGCTAACAATCAATTCGATGCAATTCACGCAGGGACACAATTTGGCGCAAAGCGAAGAGTACCTGCTTGCATTGCATGGATTCCTAACCGGTTAGGTTATTCAAGCTGCCATCGGCTTGGGTTCATACCAGGCGCTTCGGACGCCATATTGGCAGGTTTATTGCCCCCATAGAACTCCCAATGACGGGTATTCCGATCAGCGTAGAGCGGGCGTACCGAATCGGGCATTTTGGCTAAACCTGCCGCATCCCAGGGTGGTACGTCTTTAATCGGGCTTGCCCAGGCGGGACGATAGGCAATCGCCAACATCTCTCGGGCGCAGTTGCCGGTGTTGGGGCAATTGCCGTGAAAGACTCGATGGTGAATCAATACTGCGGAACCTGCTTTTGCAGGGACCATGACCTCTTCCGGATGGGATTCATAGCGTTTGTAGGGGTTTGCGTCGGCATGCATGCATAGGTGAGAGCGAGGAACGACTCGGAATGGGGAAATTTCAGGCGTGAGATCATCGAGGTAATACAACACTCGGACCATGACGGGGACGCTCCCTTCATAACCGAAAATCTGAGATCCGTAAGGTTGACCATCCGTATGTAGGCTAATGCCAGGGTGACCAGGTTCCGAACGAGCGTAGCCATAGCTCATGAGAATCACTTCGTCACCAAATAGCCTCCTCAACAAGGATAGGGTTGTCGGATGGGCAGCCAGTTCGGTTATCCCTCCGCCAAGAAACTGAATGTTTGGACACCCCCGCTGGTGCACGCTGTAATCCACAGCTTTGGTTTCCAACTTTGCCGTCTCTGTCTTGAGCCGAGCAATGCGGTTGGGAGACAACAGGTGTGGTAACAGAAGATACCCTTCGACTTCAATCTGTCGAATTCGTTCGCCCAACGTCAAAGCAGACCAGTCACGGTCATCAATTCGATTCATCACAGTCTCCGCTAATTAAGGAAATTGTCCAAACGAACATTGAGAGTTTGTCGCCGATTATTGGGATTGGTCCGTTCCCTCCACACAATGATGCGCACCTCCTCTCACTAACCTGTATAAACGACCACCCCACAATCAAATGGCGTCAGTGAGTCATTAGACGAGGCAGGACATCGGGTTTCATTTGCCGATTCATCCCATTCGTTACCAACTATAAACCTGTGTACGAAGCTCCACAGACGTGTAAATCGGCGCCTGAGACATGACTCGCTTGTTCCGAAGCTAGAAAGGACACCACTTCCCCTACCAGTTCCGGGCCCGGATAGTCGTTACGATTTCGATACACAGGTATATTCGCACGGGCATACGTAACCCAATCCTCTGGTGTTCCTGAAATCATGTCCGTGTTGATTCTGCCCGGGGAAACGACATTCGCGGTGATGTTGTATGGGCCTAAAGTTGCCGCTAACCCTCGAACATAGTGGCTCTGAGCTGCTTTCCCAACCGAATAGGCGGAAGCGCCCGATTCACGCCCGGCAATCGAGCCGATAGCGATAATTCGCCCCCAACGTTGCACTGTCATGATTTCAACGATTTCGTGGCATAGATAATAGGTGCTATATAGGTGCGATCGTATGACTCGGTCCCACTTCTCCGGGGATTCGGTGTCATCAGGGAGGGAAATCCCGGCAGAGTGAACCAGCACATCAATTCCGCCTACGGTCTCTTTCACCGCTGCGACAAGGCTGTGCACATTCTGGAGATTGGTCACATCCGCCTTGAACTTGTAAGCTTTTACCCCAAGTGCAAGCAGATCTCGATGTGTTTGCTCGCCTGCAAAATCATCATGGACGTAGTTGATTGCCACAGTTGCTCCTTCTCGCGCCAGCGACAAGGCACATTCGCGTCCAATCCCGCGCGAACCGCCAGTGACGAGAACCCTGCGATCGTTTAAACCCAGTTGCATGGATGGAACTCCCTCATTTTGTCTAGAATCGTCGTTTTTTCAGAGCGCGAATGCAATGCTTGGCATAGAACGGGTTCATTTTTCGCCGAGTCATCCTGAATCCGCCGCATCGTTTACGCCTGTCCCATAGCCTTCCGCCCAGCAGGTGTCAGTAAGACGGCACGCCCCAGCACTTTACTCGCCCGTAGGTCGTCTAATGCATAATTTATTTTTTCTAAAGGATACAAATCGGTGACGATGGATTTTATCCTCCCTTCAGCTACGAGCCGAACCGTACTCGCCAAATCCTGAAGCCGACCACACCGCGATCCGATAAGCATCAATTCGTTCTGGGCAAATTGTCTACCGCTTAGTCCGTAAAGTTCCGGTGTATAGCCTACTACGAGCAAGCGCCCGCCGTGGCGTAAAGCGTTGACGCCGTACGTCAAGGTCTCTTTGTTGCCGACGACATCTATCACGCAGTCCGCACCGAGACCATCGGTGAGTTCACGGACAGCCGATTCGATGTTTTTCTCGCTCGAATTGAGCGCGACATCTGCCCCCATTTCGAGACCTCGTTCCACCTTTACTTCTAATCGGTCGATTGCGATCACATATGCCCCAGCCGCTTTTGCAAGCTGAGTTACGACAGAACCGACTCCACCGACTCCGACAACCACAACGGTTTCACCCAGGCTTACGCCCGCACGGTCCACAGCGTGAAATGCCGTGATACCGGCGTCGCAGCAAACCGCAGCATCCACCCAAGGCACACCCTCGGGCACGGAGACAAGCTGTCGGGCGGGGACGAGGACGTACTCAGCGTGACCTCCGTGCTTTATCCTCGCACCCATGACGCCAGCCATGTCAATACATAACTGCTCCCGATTTGTGCGGCAAAGTAAGCACTTGCCGCAAGTAAAGAAATTGTGGGCGACGACCCGGTCACCGGGTTTGAAATCTGTCACTTGGTCACCAAATTCGGAGACAACGCCTGCGATTTCATGGCCTGTGATGAACGGCAAGTCGGGTGCGTAACCGAATCCATCAATTAACTTTAGGTCAGTGGCATCAGTGCCACACGCCATAACTTGAATCAATACCTCGTCTGAACCGGGCGATGGCGTCTCCACCTCCTCTAAGCGCAGGGGCTTGCTTAATTCTTTCAGAACGGCTGCTAGCATGGTATGTGTTCCCCCTTGTCTTCATCTAAAAATCACGACAGATTTTACAAAATCATACAGAAATGTCTTAGCGGATAACCGCCATATAGCTTCAGTGCCAGACTACCCGTGTTGCGATAACAATGCGGTACGTTCCGCGCAACGAACCCCACACACCCCAGTCCAATCAACACTGACTCTGTGGGAAAAGGTGTGGATTCTTTGTCCGCCTTTAATCTGTTCCTCTGAGTTTCAAGCATAATTTCCGCTATGGTTATCGCGTTGCCGCGGAGATGATACCGTCCAACAGTGCCTTGCCCTCGGAAAGAACCTGTGTGGGCTCCATCTCATAGCCCCAAGCGAAAGCCTCATACTCGACCGAAATGTAACCCGGGTAATTGCTCTCCACCATCGCCCGTACCAGAGCATCGAAATCAATATCGCCCATTCCGAGCGGTGGGAATGCGTAGTCTTCCACATATCCTTTGGCATCCTTGGCGTGCACGTGTGCCACACGTTCGCTCATCGCCTTGAAGGCTTGGGGTACGTCGTCTCCTCTGATATAGTAGTGGCTCGGATCGAACAGAACCCCCAACGACTCCAGACCGTCGTACTCGAGTAGCCGCTGCATACGACTCAAGTTATGAACAAGGATTCCGGGAAGCCCGCCCGCTTCAACAGCCAGCGAGATTCCCAGACGGTCGGCTTCAGCAACCAATTCTCGCAGGGCATCTACCATCCACTCCCAATATTGGCTTTCCCAGCCGTAGAATTCCTTCATCCCAGAGCCGGCAACCACACATTTGGCTTCAAGGTCTGAAGCGAGCTGCAGCGCCTCTGTAACGAACTCTAGATTCGCTTGTCTTGTCTTGGACACTGAATGAATCAGGTTATTGTGGGCGTTTAAGGCAATGATGGTTATGCCCGCTTGTTCCGCAGCTCGGCGCACCTGCCTTCTCGTACTCGCGTCATCCTTTGGACTCATGTGAGGTGGCGGCATGGGTAAGAATGGAGGCGCGATCTCAAGACTCATGTCGATGGCTTGATAGCCGTGTTCTGCGAGTATGTTGATCGCTTCCTCTGTGCTGTACTTGCACAAGAGTCCAGAATTGCAGCTTAATCCCTTCATGTGAAATTTTCTCCTCAGAACCTATCAAATAGAATATACATCTCTACTCCCATAACCTCGACTCGGATACAGATAGCAGGCGAAAGCTCCACGAAGTTCTTATGATGTTTCAAGTACATGGGGTTTGTAGAATGAATAAGATACGTTCACACTTATTCAACATCTGCTGCACAGCGAAATCCGACGAGGCTGCCGGTGAGCGCTGGATTAAAATTGTTGCGGAACGCTGCACGAAATCTTTGCCATCGGGACTGCCCATCTGAAACTCACCCCCAGGAATCAGCACCATCGGGGCACCGTCTTTACTTGTGATACGTTCAGGAACCGATTGCGGCGCCTCCCTTTGCACGTGCACAACGCAAGTCAAGAAGATAACGAGAAGAGCGAATAAAGGTCCGTTTCATGTTCATCGGTCCGATTGATAAGGGCATGTTCACGATCCCTAATTTTATGCGGATGTCAAGTCTGTGTCAATACATTTTTGACTTCACTCTCGACTTTGATTTCGCAGTTGTGATATAATCGCGTCAAACTATACCTAATGGGAATACCCAAATATACTCATAACAAGGAGAGAAAATGTCTTTAATCGCACCAGATGGTGGTGCATTAGTCAACCTAATCGTGCCCGACAATCAGAAAGCTGAAAGACGCGACGATGCATCAGCCATTCCCAAACTTTCAATTACCGATTACGATGTTCAATGGATACATGTCATCGGCGAAGGATGGGCGAGTCCGCTTCGCGGGTTTATGCGTGAGGATGAATTCCTGCAGACGCTTCATTTTAACTGCCTTCGCCAACCCGACGGTATGCTTGTCAATATGTCCATCCCGATTACGCTTGACGTTTCCACCGACAATTATAACCGTTTGAAAAATCAAAAAGCAGTTGCACTCGTTGACTCCGAAGGACGATCCATTGCTATCTTGCGTGATCCAGAATTTTACGTCCACCTTAAGGAGGAGCGCGTCGCACGGACATTTGGTTTAACTCACCCGGGACACCCGAGTATTGAGCGAATTATGGCGATGGGGGATTATCTTGTTGGGGGGGGGCTTGAAGTTCTGGATCGTATCACCTACAACGATGATCTCGATCAGTATCGCTTGAGTCCCGCCGAGCTTCGCACCGAGTTTGAACGACGCGGCGCGGATGTCGTCTATGCGTTTCAGCTGCGCAATCCTATCCACAACGGTCATGCGCTGCTGATGAACGAGACCCAAGAAGAACTCAAAAAACAGGGCTATCAAAAGCCGATGCTCCTGCTCCATCCACTTGGAGGTTGGACAAAAGCCGACGATGTACCATTACACGTGCGGATGCGCCAACACGATGCGGTTCTCGAAGACGGAATTCTGGATCCGGACACGACAATCGTCTCAATATTTCCGAGCCCTATGCTTTACGCAGGTCCAACGGAGGTGCAGTGGCATGCAAAGGCACGGATGAACGCCGGTGCAGACTACTTCATCGTGGGGCGGGATCCGGCAGGCATGTCGCATCCAGATCGGATCGACCCCGATGGCGGATCCGCCTCGCTTTATGATCCGTGGCACGGGATGAAGGTGTTACAGATGGCGGTTGGATTGGAACGGCTCAAAATTGTCCCGTTCCGCGTTGCGGCTTATGATAAGGCTGCGGGCAAAATGAGCTTTTTCGATCCTGATCGCGCCAAGGATTTTCTTTTCGTTTCAGGTACGCAGATGCGCGAATACGCGCGGAATGGCGAATCCCCGCCCAACGGTTTCATGAGTGAAAAGGCGTGGCAGGTCATCCTTGAATATTACGCTTCTTTGGAGTGAAACGGCAATCACAATGTATCATCAGCTGTGAAACCGCAGAAGCAGCGGTCACTGTCTAGTGACCAGCAAGTAAGAAGCATTACTGGGACGGATCACTGGTACTGCTATGAACCTCTGTTAGGAAAGGATCTCAAATGTCACATAACGGTATTCAGCTAACAAGCAGCTACACAGATGCCTCGAACTGGTTTCGCGGCAACCTACACACCCATACAACCCGCAGCGACGGCTCTCGACCGCCAGAAGAGGTAATTGTCGACTACGAAAGCAGGGGTTACGATTTTCTCGCTATCTCCGATCACGACATATTGGTCGGACTCGATGACTATCAAAAACAGACATCGCTGACGCTCATTCCAGCGGTCGAGGTGACGGCGCGAGGACCCCATATCTTGCAGGTTAATGCATCCGCACGGATCGAACCCCACCCAAATCGACAGTGGGTCATCGACGAAATCAACAAACAGGGAGCCGTGTGTGTGTTGAACCACCCGAATTTCGAGGAACACTTCAACCATTTTCCGCAGGAGAAGATGGAGTCCCTCGAAGGCTACCATGGTATCGAAATCTACAACGGCATTATCGAGCGTCTTCCCGGCGTCGCATTAGCGACAGATCGATGGGACCGCTTGCTGACAACGGGACGCACCGTCTGGGGCTTTGCGCACGACGACTCGCATCGCCCTATAGATGTCGAACTCGCTTGGAACATGGTAGACGCAGATAACTGCACGGCTGACGCGATTACTTCGGCGCTTAAGACGGGCTGTTTCTACGGCTCTACAGGTGTCACAATCTCCCGCGTGGCGGCGGAAGGTACAACGGTTCATTTGGAAACCGAAGATGCACAGCGCATCCGTTTCATAAGTAACGCCGGCGTTGTCCAATCCACCGTCGATTCCGCTCAAGCCTCATACACGCTTCCCGAAAGCCCTGACGATGCCACGAAATTGGGATATATCCGTGCCGAGTGCTACGGTGCCGGTGGGCACATGGCGTGGACACAGCCGTTCTTCATTAGCACATCGTGAGAGTAGACAGTTCAACCTCGTTTCTAATGGGCGGGTTAACGGGTTAAAATGTAGGTTGGGTTGAGCCAACGGCGAAACCCAACGATCAACTGAGCGAATAGCGAAGGCGATAGTCTTCACTGACACCAAAACTATCGCACTCCCTGTTCGGGCGCTTGATAGTTGGGTTTCGGTACGCCAAACTAATCTTGAACGCAATTAACCAACAAACAGATTCGTTATAATTCACTTGTCTCACCATGACCGCTCAACCCAACCTACAATATATTACTGCAGTATTGGCATGAATCTCTGGTTCCTTCTAAGGCTGCTAGGCAGTCTGATTACCGCTGGAATTGTCCTTATCGTGGGATTTCGCTGCTGTGGGAAATAAGCGATAACTTCTCTGGTAACGACACCGCTGGGGACTGGGTGCTCAATATTTTGGGTTTCCTTATCGGTTTGATTGGGCTGGTCGTCTGCATGATTCTCATCGGCTTGGTAGTTAGGTTCGTATGGGGACGCAGATGAGGGCAGCTAGGATGGCCCTTTTCTTGTGTTTTTTTAATCAGGTTGTTCTTGACTCATTTGCGAAATCAAAAGAGAGTATTTTCATGAATGTAAAAACGACGTTCGGCTATATGGTTATCACTTTCTATCTAGGCTTGTGCAGCACCATATTTGCTCAAAACCAGCCGCAGGTCGTGGAGATACCCGACCCAAACCTCAGGAGTGTATTACGAGAAGCACTATCCCTGTCTAGTAATCAACCCATCACCAGAGCCAGACTACGTGCATTGGCACACTTCGTGGCGGGTCGACGTAACATCAAAGACCTAGCTGGTCTAGAACACGCCACCAATCTAACGTATCTCCAGATTCCCAACAACGAATTTAGTAACCTAGAACCGCTGACGGACTTGACTAAACTGGAGACATTATACTTCTACGGCAATCGCAACATCACGGACATTACTCCGGTGCGAAACATGGTCAACCTCACACGTATAAGTGGAGATGGCTGTCGAGTTGGTAGCCTTAAACCGCTTTCGAAGTTGACGAAATTGGAAGTCGTCGCCTTTGGCTGGAACGGGAATATAGAAAGTGTTGAAGGGCTGGAAAATCTAAGGCAACTCAAGACCCTAAACGTGCGCCAAAGCCTCATCTCAGACGTCCAACCGCTAGCGAATATCACCAAAATAGAGTGGTTAGACCTCAGCCACAATCGTATTGTTAACGTAACCCCTCTGGCTAACCTCGTCAACCTCAAATCCTTGTCAATTGAGCACAATCTGATTGTAGATCATAGCCCGCTTAATGCGTTAGATTTGGTGGAGTTCACCCGTGACGAATGCTGCGAAGAACCGAGACTGCTGATAAACGAACGGCTTCAGAACCGCACCTTCCCGTCTGTTTTTAGCGCCTGGGGCGGAATCGGATGGAGTTCTGTGCTGAATTTAAAACACGAATCGGATCTGGAACAGATGACACGTCATGATTTGTGGTGGACAGGCCTTGGATTTGGCCTCCAGCTTAGGAGAGATGGAGAAGGAATCATAAAAGCGATGGGGTATATGGAAAGAGCACGACAAGAACGTGATGAATATCTCGCGATGAACCCGAATATGTTGTTCCTTGTCGAGATTCGACACAGGGATCGTCCCCCATCGACTTTCCCCAGTGATTCGCCATATTGGGTCAGAGATGCACAAGGTAATCGTATTCAGGGATTTAGCAACTATTGGCTAATAGACTTTACACATCCTGACGTGCAGGACATGATAGTTAATTCGGCGTTGGCTGTTGCTAAATGTGGCTTGTTAGATGGCGTGTTCTTCGATTCATGGGCAGAACACGGGGTCGCTCTCACCGGATTTAGAACTTTGGAAGAGGAGACGCAGGCGAAGGTAAACATTGTTAGGCGAATCCGAGAAGGCGCAGGCGATAACTTTCTCATCATCGCCAATGGTAACCGGGCCAAAATACCTGCCACAGGCACCTACATCAACGGGCTATTCATGGAGACGGTTGGAAATCGTAACTACGGCTACACGCATGAGGAGCTTGCCCAAATCGAATCAACGCTGGTATGGGCAGAGCAGAATCTCAGAGCTTCGCAGGTCAATTGCTTGGAAGGCTGGAGCGTAGAATCAGAACCGCCCGACAGTCCGCTCAATCTAGCGTGGATGCGGTTGTTCACAACAGTGAGCCTAACGCATTCCGACGGCTTTACGCTTTTCATCAAGTGGGGGCAAGCACCTCATGCACATTTCTGGTACGACTTCTGGGATGCTGACCTCGGCAGACCGGTCGGAGAAAAGGGAGTGCAATACGAGAACCGAGACGGGCTCTTTATTCGAGAATTCACCAACGGTTGGGCGGTCTACAACCGCAGCGGCGAAACCCAACAGATTCATTTATCCGACGAGGCTATTGGCGTTGAAAGTGGAGAGCACGGCAAAATCCACCACTTACCCGACCTAGATGGAGAGATCTATTTGAAGGTCCTGAACCGGACGCCGTGGGATGTGAATCAGGACGGTATAACGGATATCTTTGACCTCATTTACGTCGCAAGGCGTTTCGGCAAAGACAATCGAGATGCCGATTTGAACGGCGACGGCACAGTCGATATCTTTGATCTTGTCCTCGTTGCCAAACATTTAGGTGACTCGTCGAATCCTGCCGCACCGGACATCGGAGCAAGCCCGCATCTGCTCTCTTCCAAAACAGTTCAGGGGTGGATTGATATGGCGCACGTAGCAGATGACGGCTCACTCGCCTTTCGGCAAGGTATCGCTAACCTCAAACGCCTGTTGACGGCGCTTGTCCCCGACAATACCGTCCTGCTCTCGAACTATCCCAACCCCTTTAACCCAGAGACCTGGATTCCGTACCATCTCGCTGCGGATGCCGATGTGACCGTTACAATCTATAATCTGCAAGGCAGGTTAGTCCGTCAGTTAGACCTAGGGCTACAGGAGGCGGGGTATTACGTAGATAAGAGCCGTGCCGCGTATTGGGACGGTGCTAACGAGGACGGGGAATCGGTCGCAAGCGGGGTCTATTTCTACAAACTGGACGCGGGCGACTTTACCACATCGAAGCGGATGGTCGTCGTAAAATAGGACTGAATCAGAAGTCTGATTGTGGTCACGGTTATCGCTACCGGCGAATCTAGCTAGTCCTGACTAAGGAGTTATTAGATGAATGCAATAGGGAAATTGGGGTGCATAATCGTCATTGTCAATCTATGCCGGTGCAAAATCGCACTCAGCCAGCAGGAAGTAGAAGTACCCGACCCAAACCTAAGAAGCGCATTACGAGAAACACTGTCCCTGTCGGGTGATCATCCCATCACAAGAGCGCAACTCCGAAGCTTGACGATTTTCGGTGCGCCCCGACGACAAATAATAGACCTGACCGGTCTAGAACACGCCACAAATCTAGTATTTCTAGGTCTTCCATACAACGAATTTAGTAGCCTAGAACCGCTGATGGACTTGACTAAGGTGGAAACACTATACATCTACGGTAATCCTCACATTACGGACATTACTCCGGTGCGAAACATGGTTAACCTCACACGTATAAGTGGGGACGGCTGACGAGATTGCCGCGGCGCTCAAGACCGGCTGTTTCTACGGCTCTACAGGTGTCACAATCTCCCGCGTGGCGGCGGAAGGTACAACGATACATGTGGAAACCGAAGATGCGCAGCGCATCCGATTCATCAGTAACGCCGGCGTTATTCAATCCACCGTTGATTCCTCTCAAGCCTCATACACGCTTCCTGAAAGTCCGGACGATGCTACGAAATTGGGATATATCCGTGCCGAGTGCTACGGTGCCGGCGGGCGCATGGCGTGGACACAACCGTTCTTCATCAGAACCTCTTGAGGGTAGCTAGTTCAACCCCGTTCCGGGGGATTAAATTGGAGGGTTGGTATGAATCTCTGGTTCCTTCTCAGGCTGCTAGGCAGTTTGATTGCCACAGGGATTGTCCTTATCGTGGGATATGGCTCGCTTTGGCTGTTGTGGGAAGTTAGTCATAGCTCTGTTGGAAACTGGATAGCCAACATTTTAGGCATCATTCTCGGATTGATTGGGTTGGTGGTCTGCATGATTCTCATCGGCTTGGTAGTTAGGTTCGTATGGGGACGCAGATGAAAGGGTTACGATTGGCGCAGTCTAATGAATTAGTGAAAAGGACGGCGCCGGTCACTTCGACAGCGGCTGAAGTTATTCATAACCGGTGCGGCGGTCGTAGAGTGTAGAGTACAGATAGATGGGACGAAGTTCGGCTGCCCATTCTCACCAAACAAGTAACGTATAATTGAAATAGGCATGATTCGAGTTCCGATTCGCAATCCTGTCGAACTCTCAATTTTTCACGTGCTGGTTCCTATGGACTAATCCTGACGCATTGAGAAGGGGGCGGTGGATGCTTCAATGTTTGGAAGCTGCTGCAAAGAGGTGAATGACACGAGACGAAGCATTGCGCATTTTGGGATTAGAAGCTGACGCAACACTCGACGATGCGAAGAAAGCATACCGCACTCTCGCGAGAATCACACACCCAGACAAGGATTCCTCGCCCGGCGCGAAGCAACGCTTTATTCTTGTCCAGAACGCACACGAGGTATTTGCCAACACCGAGCCACAGGCGCAGAACAATCAGGCTAGAGCGGAAAAAACACGACAGGAAAGAGAGGCGAGAGAAAGGGCACAGAGAGAACGGCAGGCAAGAGAAGCACGAGAAGAAAGAGAACGTCGCGAAAGAGAAAACGCAGAGAGGGAACGTCAGGAACAAGAGCGTGCAGAAGAAGAATGGCGCCGCAGAAAGGAACATTACGAAGATGTTTCAGGTGGCAGAGTGGAACGTTCTTCAGAGGATGCGTTCCAGACGCCAAAAACGATAGGTCATTTTTTGTTCTTGTTTAAGGGTCGTATAACACGAAGAAGCTTCTGGGTATATCTGTTTGCTAGAATACTTCTTATTGTATTAACGTGGGTGGTGCCTTTTGCAAGCAGATTATCTACTCCAGTTGATGTTACATTATTGTTGCTTTGTTATTGTGATATTTGTGTTGCAGTGAAACGATTTCACGACCGAAATAAGCCTGGGATATGGTACATAATAATTTTATTTCCGACTATAGGTTTTTTTTGGTTTTTCATTGAACTAGGGTTCTTAAAAGGAACTGACGGACCCAATGCGTATGGAGCTGATCCAACTAAGTCCTAAACTATGAAACCACGGGAGAGGTTCGCCTCTCCCACAATCTTTACAAGGAGATTAACATGAAACATCTGATGTTGGTTATATCAGTTCTATTTGTGCAGGTTGTAGTAAGATGGAAAATCTGAAACATCTAGAAGAATTAGCACATTTGCAAGTACCATTAGAGTTTTTAGAACGAATTGTAGTTTAAACAAATGCGCTCAAGCGCTGAACTTGAGCAGGCTCTAATTAACCAGGAAACAGCTATTAAGCAAGCCGAAATCAATCAAAAAACTACAGAATGGGTGTAAATGCGATACCGCCGCGAAAATGGAAAGGAACGCTAAATGACACTAGACGAAGCTTTAGGCGTTTTGGGATTAGAAGCTGACGCAACACTTGACGATGTGGAGATAGGATGCCGAGAACTCGTTAAATCTTTACACCCAGACAACAATCCCTATCCGGGCGCGGAGCAACGGTTTATGCTTGTCGAGGACGCATGCGAGGTTGCGCGCGCTGAACTAAAGGTGTGGGACGAGCAAGCGAGAGCAAGAGCCGAAAATGCACGGCAACAAAGAGCCCGCGAGGAAAGGGAAGCTAAGGAAAGAGCGCAAAGGGAACGTGAGCAGAGGAGACGTGCGGAAAGAGAGCGGCAGAAAAAAGCGCAGCAGGAGCAACAGGACAGGCAAGCCTATGCGTACTACCAGCGCGGTGAAGAGTGTATTGATTTAGGGCAATACACCGACGCCATCAAAGACTTTGACATCTCGATTGGATTAAAATCGGACTATGCTGAGGCATACAACAATCGGGGTTTGGCTAAGTACAAACTAGGACAATTCGCTGCCGCCATTGCTGACTTTAATGAAGCGATACGATTGAAACCGGATTTTGCAGATGCCTACAACAATCTGGGCGTGGCGACGGATGCAGAAAGGAAGCAAAAAGAGGAAAAAAACGCTAAAGCGAGAGATGATGCAATAGCTTACTACAAACGTGGAAATGATAAGTATAAACTTGAAGAATACACCGCCGCTATTGCAGATTATGATGTCGCGATTGGCCTCAACTCGGATTATGCCGAGGCCTATCTCGCGCGTGGCTGTGCTAAGAATCAGCTAGGTCGATATGCCGCCGCCATCATAGACTTTGACGAAGCGATTGGACTCAAATCCGATTTTATCGAGGCTTTCGGCAATCGGGGCTATGCGAAAGGTGAGTTGGGCGATTATAAAGGTGCAATCGTAGACTACAACGAAGTGATACGACTGAAGGCTTATAATTCCCCTGCCTATCGCAATCGGGGTTGGGCTAAGGGGAAGTTAGGCGATTATAAGAGTGCAATCGTAGACTATGACGAAGCTTTACGGCTGGAATCGAATGATTTCAACGTGTATTTCTTGAGAGGGACGGCAAAGGATAAGCTAGGACAACACGCCGATGCCATGCAGGACTATGCCAATTGCTACTACAATCGAGGGCTCTTTTTCAAGGGGAATATGACGGTACAGGATTATGAAGGTAGTGTCTTGTATGACGGCGGTGACGATGCCATCAACGACTTTGACGAAGCAATACGGCTGAAACCAGATTATTCCGATGCCTATTTCGATCGCGGAGAAGTAAAGGCTTGCTTAAAAAAATACGCGGATGCTATCCTGGACTTTGACGAAGCAATACGGCTGGGTAAGGATAATTCCTATTCCTACTTCCTTCGAGGCTGGGCGAAGGGTGAGTTGGGTGATTATAACGAGGCAATCGCGGATTATGACGAATCGATACGGCGGCACCCGAAGGATGGGGACGAATACTACAACCCGATGGATGGAAACTCCTACTACAACTGCTACCACAAGCGTGGCGAGGCTAAGAACCAACTGGGTCATTATACCGCCGCCATCCACGACTTTGATGAAGCGATACGCCAGGGGGACGATTATGCGCATGTCTTCAAAAATCGGGCGGACGCGAAACGTCAGTTAGGACGATATGTCGACGCCATCCAAGACTTTGCCAAAGCAAACACCAGAACGGGCCTTGGTGAAGCGATACAACAGAATCCTACTTGTGACTATGAATACTTCTATCAGGGCTATTCTAAGAATCAACTTGGTCAATATGATGCTGCCGTCTCAGCTTTCAACGAAGCGATACGACTAAACCCGAATTGTGCCGATGCTTACATCCATCGGGGCATGGCGAAGTTTTATTTGGTACAATTCGCTGAGACCATTGCAGACTTTGACGAAGCCATACGTCTGAACCCCGATAATGCCGATGCCGAAGTCTATCACTTCCGGAGCTATGCGAATTTTTTTCTAGGTCAGTTCGCGGAAGCCATCCAAGACTTTGAGAAAGCGATGGAACTCGACCCCGATGATGATTCCTGAAGGTCTGAAATTTTTCACGCTATAGTTGGCATTCCCGGTAAACGGTCGCCGAAGCGCGTACAAGGACAGGAAAACTGAGAATGCGCTTGATGTGTTCATGAGGGAGTGCTTGTCTCACTTACTAGCTTTCCATTTAATTCGATTAGGTGCTTGGTAAAATCCTGACTCAGCGAATCAACTCTGCCCGCAAGCGCGGCGTGTTCCTTTTCATCTCCGATTGAAGGTCTTTTATATTGTCGCTTATCTCCAATCGAAAGCCTTTTATATCTTCCCTCAAATCATCAATCCGCTTGTTTATGATTAATCCAATAAACAACAATAGACTCGGCGATAAGAATATCCCAATTGTTTGTAGCGTCAATTGGTCTATTTTAATTACCTCCAAGGGTAATTATTACCTGAATCCGAGCAACGTGTCAATCAATCTTGGTCAGAAATGGACAATACTCACCTGTCAAGCTCGCCGCTTATCCATGGTCAAGCATCTATTGACCGTTCGTCCACCGGCAGAGGAATCACATCTTCTGCATGGATGTAACAATTAATTGTCTCACCGACGGTTTTGCCATCTCGTGCGGGATTGCATAGACTCGCTTTGGCTGTGAGTTTGTCGGCGATTGCAAGCTGGTATTCTTCGATACGCCCTAGATAGGTCGCATCAAGGACTTTCGCACTCAGACGATTGGGAGCATTCGCTGGCATTTCATCGTCCATATGGATAGATTCGGGACGGACAGAACAGGTCACGTTGTCTCCATTGACAAAATCGTGGTTGATGGTGGTCGTGCGAAGAATCCCCACTGCCGTCTCGATCTCCGCGGCTCCGTTCGACAGGGCGCGGATCCGACCTTCGATGAAATTCGTCTCACCGATGAAGTTAGCGACAAAAGGGTTCGCAGGGGCACAGTAGACCTCACGGGGGGCGCCAACCTGTATAATCACCCCGTCTCTCATAATCGCCATCCGGTCTGCTAGGGAAAGGGCTTCATCCTGATCATGCGTCACATATATCGCCGTGATGTCCGCTTGCGAATGAATCCGCTTAATTTCGTGCCGCATCTCAAGGCGCAGCTTCGCATCGAGATTGCTGAGCGGCTCATCTAGCAGCAATACATCTGGTTCGATCACCAACGCACGCGCCAAGGCTATCCGCTGTTGCTGTCCACCAGAGAGTTTATTGACGGGGCGATCGGCATATTCTGGCATACGAACGACATTAAGCACCTCCATCACTTTCTCTTTGCGGGTCGCCTTATCAACCTTGCGGACGGTCAAGCCGTATTCAACATTCTCGTAAACAGTCATGTGCGGCCAGAGCGCGTAGTTTTGAAACACCATCCCTGTGTTCCGTTTATGAGGAGGTACTTTGTTCATGACCCGAACGCCAAACCGCAACTCTCCCACGTCGGGCTCATAGAATCCGGCGATAATCCGCAGACAGGTTGTCTTACCACAGCCCGATGGACCCAGCAGGAAAAATAGCTCGCCTTCCAGAATCTCGAGACTGACGTCGTTGACGGCGACTGTGGTGTCGAACGCTTTTACAACATGGTCTAAACGGACTGCAACGGACAAGGGGTTACATCCTCCAGTTCGCACAAAAGGAAGCTATATCGGTCATAAATTCCCGTTGATTTCTTGAGTCCTATTACCCTTGACTTCACGTCTCACTCTTGGCTCCCATCAAATTCCGACCGAATTAACGTGCCGATTCTACGAAATCGGATATCTCCGATTATCTTCCAAATCTGCCAAGGTTTTGTACGATTTCTGCTATCGTGCGACCAGTAGACCAGAAAAGCCTGGCCCTTGATGTCTTTCACCGACACAGGTCCCCAAGTGCGGCTATCTTGACTCTGATCTCGATTGTCGCCCATCGCAAAAACGTATCCCTTCGGGACGACAAACGGATTGCCCATCGGAAATTTCATGTGGAACTGGTTTCTTGATAGCCTGTAGTCTTCGAAAATGTCGTCAAATTCTTCCTGGGCATCGAACGTTGGAAACTTATCCATGGATAGCATACCGCTTCTCACCCCTTTCGCATGGAAGGGCGGAAAGTTGGGCGTGGGATACGGAACGTGCTTGGTGTAATTGCTATCGTCAACTGCTCGTCCGTTGACGTAGAGCCGATCTCCTCTTGTTTCTACCTCGTCACCGTCGACAGCGACAATTCGCTTGATGAAATTCTTTGCCCGCTCGTGAGGTGGGATAAAAACAAAAACGTCGCCCCGCGCCGGTTTATGGAAGTTAAGGAGTTCGACCTCGGTGCCGGGAATTTTGATTCCGTAGATAAACTTACAGACTAGGATGCGATCTCCTACGAGCAGCGTTTCCTCCATTGAACCCGATGGGATTTTGAACGCTTCGACGACAAAGGGGCGAATAAATCCAAAAACAAGAACGAAAGCCACGATGATGACCTGAAGATACTCCCATACTACGGTTTGCTGGAACCGCTGCCATCGTGTAAGATTTTCCTGTGTGTCTGCTGTTGTTGTATTCATCAATATATATCCTCCAAAAATAAGCAAAATCAAAGCCAAGATAGTAACAACAAAAAAACGGCGTCCATGTAAGATGTGAGATGCGAACCGTGAGAGTTGAAGGACGTTCCTTGTCCTCCCACGCTTCCATTTCTTCCTTTCGTTCACCTTTTCCAATGTGTACCGTCTTGTTGGTAAGCCAGTATTAGATAGGTATCGGCAACACCCGTAGGTAGTCTCTCCTACAGCGAAATCCTACAATCGTCCTAAACTGTTTTGACAGCGATTTCTTAATCATTAATCGTCGATGGAAAGTATCGCCATGAACGCCTCTTGGGGCACTTCGACGCTGCCAACCTGTTTCATCCGTTTTTTGCCTTCCTTTTGCCGTTCCAACAACTTTCGCTTGCGCGACACATCGCCGCCATAGCATTTTGCGGTGACATTTTTGCGTAAGGCGCGAACGGTTTCTCGTGCAATCACTTTGTTTCCAATTGCCGCTTGAATCGGCACCTCAAACATCTGACGTGGGATGAGCTCATGCAACTTCTCGACCAACGTTTTTCCTCGAGCATATGCCATATCACGATGAAGGACTGTCGAGAGGGCATCGACCGCTTTGCCGTTGAGTAGAATATCCAGTTTCAACAAATCTGCAGGCTGGTATTCGCCTATGTCATATTCGAGCGAACCGTATCCGCGCGTTGCAGATTTGAGTTTATCGTAGAAATCGATGAGAATTTCGCCTAGAGGGAGATCGTATACGACCTGAACACGGGCTTGATCGAGTTGATTCATGTGGATAAAACGACCTCGACGTTTCTGACACAACTCCATGACTGCTCCAATAAAGTCTCTTGAGACGATGATTTCAGCAGTGATGTGCGGTTCATCAATGTGTTCAATTTTCTCCGGAGGCGGCATCTGGGCGGGATTGTCGAATACAAGGCGTTCGCCATCCTTTTGGAAGACATGGTACCGGACACTCGGCGAAGTACGGATAAGAGACAGATCGAATTCACGTTCAAGGCGTTCCTGGATAATCTCCATATGCAGTAGCCCCAAGAAACCGCATCGAAAACCAAAGCCGAGAGCAACGGAACTTTCAGGCTCGAAGGTGAACGAAGCGTCGTTGAGCTTTAACCTTTCCAACGCTTCCCGGAGAGAGACGAACTCACCGGCGTCTGCGGGATAAAGCCCGCAAAACACAAGGGGTTTGAGTTCGCGATAGCCGGGCAATGCTTTTGCCGTAGGTCTATCCTGATGGGTGACTGTGTCCCCAATCTTTGCGTCACCTATCTCCCGAATTGCGGCGATTATATAACCGACCGAACCGGTTGAAAGCTGGCTCACCGGATCCATGGTTGGCAAAAAGACACCGACCTCCTCCACTTCGTAAGATTTCCCGGTCGCCATCAGCCGAATGCCATCCCCCGTCTTAACCACGCCATCAAAGACGCGGATATACATAACGACCCCCCGATAGCTATTATATAGGGAGTCAATCACTAACGCCTTTAGGGGCGCATTGGTATCTCCGAGTGGTGGCGGAATGTGACGAACTATCGCCTCCAACACCTCTTGTGTACCAATTCCCTGTTTTGCACTGACCAAAATTGCATCTTCAGCAGGTATACCAATGATTTCCTCAATCTCACCCTTCACCGTATCGGGTCGTGCGATGGGAAGATCGATTTTGTTGATTACGGGGACAATTTCAAGGTTCTTATCGATGGCAAGATATGCATTTGCCAGCGTCTGGGCTTCAACTCCCTGGGCGGCATCGACTATTAAGATTGCCCCGTCACACGCAGCTAAACTCCTTGAAACCTCATAGGTAAAATCGACGTGACCGGGGGTATCAATCAGATTCAACTCATAGACTTCTCCATCTTTGGCGCGATACTCCAGTCTGACAACGGTTGCCTTAATCGTAATTCCGCGTTCGCGTTCCAGATCCATCAGATCGAGCACCTGCTCCCGCATTTCACGCTGAGTCAGGGTATCCGTGTATTCCAGAAGCCGATCACTGAGTGTGCTTTTGCCGTGATCGATGTGTCCTAAAATGCAAAAGTTCCGAATTCTCTGCGTCATGATCTGGATTCACGCGGATTTGCGATATTAAAGATATAGTGGCAGAGACGTAATCGCTTTTTCATAACGTACTTTCTCCTATCAACATCCATCTGTAGCGCGAAGACTTTGGATGTTACGGTTCAACCAGCGGAATACCCTGTTCGCATATCGGGCATTCATTGGGTGCATACGTGGGAATATCAATTGTCGCAAGGGAAATCGTTGGGACGCCAAATTCAATCGGCGTTGCACTGCGATTCATGATAAAGGCTGCCGCCACTACCTGTGCACGGTAACGACGGCTCAGATTAACCAACTTAAACACCGATCCACCGGTTGTTAGAACATCATCAACGACGACAACCCGATCGCGTGGCTCAATTTTAAACCCAGGACGAAGAATCATCTCATCGTTGCTCTTCTCGCCGAACAGCGCACGTGCGCCCAGCGCCCTTGCCACCTCGTGCGCCAAAATCACTCCGCCGATGGCAGGACCGATTACAATATCGACAGCCTCAACCTCTATTCGCGCCGCAATCTCAGCGCACAATGCAGAGGCATACTTCGGATATTGCAGGACAACCGCGGTTTGCAAAAAACGACCGCTATGCAGTCCGGATCGGAGTCGGAAATGCCCTGTCAGTAGAGCTTCCGAATGCTGAAATATTTCTAGGATTCGGTCTTGAGTGAGCATAATAGTAAGGCGTAATATTGTTGTGCAAGACACGCATTTTTGGAGTTTGCTTCCGCTGCGTCATAGGCTTAGCCGGATATAGCGTCTAGCCGTTGTTTTCCTGTCATGTCTTTGAATTGACTCTTTCGGACTGCCTAATCTCACTGATAATCGTGTCAGCTGCTTCACGTGGGCTATCCGAGGCTGTGATTGGGCGCCCAACCACGATATAGTCCGCACCCTCTGCAATTGCCTCCGCTGGTGTCATGATTCGCTGCTGATCTCCTGACCCTGACCATGTCGGGCGAATACCGGGCGTAACAATCACAAAATCGTTGCCGCAAACCTCTCGAACCCGTCCAATCTCTAACGGTGAGGCAACCACGCCATCTAGACCAGCAGTTTGTGATAATTCCGCGAGATAAGCCACCTGATCTTTCAGTTTTCGATGCGTCCCAAAATCGTGCTGGAAGGTTGCTTCATCAATGCTTGTGAGGATGGTCACACCTAAGAGCATGGGCGTGGAAATGTCCCGTTCAGATGCCACTCTTTCGGTGGCTTCCCTTGCAGCACGCATCATCCGAAGCCCGCCTGAAGCGTGCATGTTAATCATTTTTGCGCCAATCATCGTTGCCGATGCGACTGCGCCCGCAACGGTGTTAGGGATGTCGTGGAATTTGAGATCTAAAAAGACCTCCTTTTTCTCTTTAATTAGCATCTTGACAGAAGCGGGACCGGCAGCGGTAAACAGTTGTTTGCCAATCTTGAACGTCTCGACACAGTCGGATAGCGGTGTGACAATTCGACTCGCCTCCGCCAAACTATCGACATCTAACGGGACGATGAGTCTATTTTCAAGAATATCCACATTCATCAATTGATTTGAGTTTGTGTTTGAAAGCGAGTTCACCCCGTCCGGGATTGTCGAGCCGTCATTCGGGGTAAGCTTCCGCAATCGACCTGCCCGCCAGCACCTGTTCGATTATTCGGCGTGTGCGTTGATGCGCCGCCTGAATCTCAGCCTGCCGGGTTTCAATCTGCGCATCAATCTCGTTCAACTTTGCCTCAACTTCACCTGCCATCCGCTTAACTTCATCGGGAGATGTGCTCCCAAGGCTTTGGTAGTTACGGAGTGCACGTTTCGGATCGAGAATAGCTTGCAGTTGTGGAATCGACAAATTGACCCCTCGTTGTTGTAACAGTCTTTGCGTTTCCTCCCAGTCTTGAAAAGGTTTGCCCATCTTGACCAAATCTCCAACGACGCCGCCAACTATCTCGTGACACTCGCGGAACGCAAGGTCACATTCACGAACAAGATAATTTGCCAACTCCGTCGCGGTTGCGAAGTTGGCGTTTGCTAATGCTTCCATCCGATTCGTTTGAAAGTCAAGCGTGTTAAGAATGTCGGGCAGAATTCCCAGGCAGGACTGGATGATGTCGAAAGCATCCCACAACGGCGGTTTATCCTCTTGCAGGTCACGATTGTATCCCATCGGTAACCCTTTGAGATTAGTCAAGTGATCCATAAGCGCCCCGTAGATGTGGCCCGTGCGTCCGCGTATCAGCTCGGCGAGGTCGGGATTCTTTTTCTGGGGCATGATCGAGCTGCCAGATGCATAGGCATCATTAAGTACAGCCATGCCAAACTCATAAGATGTCCAATAAACAAGTTCCTCGCCGAGTCGAGAGAGGTTCGCCATTAGCAGCGCCAATGCAGTGAGTGGTTCGGCGATAAAATCGCGGGAGCTGATGACATCCAGTGCGTGTTCATGCACCGAGTCAAAGCCGAGCAATTCTGCTGTCAAGTGACGATCGATTGGGAAAGACGTACCGGCGAGCGCACATGCGCCAAGTGGATTGACATTCACGATTTCATAAGCTGCGTTCAAGCGCTTGTAATCCCGCAGAAACATACTGACGTAGGCGGTTGCCCAAAAGCCGAGGCTGATGGGCTGTGCGTGCTGTGTATGGGTGTAGCCTGGCATCACCGTTTCGGCGTGAGCGTATGCAACCGCTAAAAATTCGCGGCATAGACGAGATAAACCTCCCTGGGTTTGGAGGAGTTGCTCCCGAATGTAGAGGCGGGCATCAGCAAGAATCTGATCGTTCCGCGAGCGAGCCGTGTGTAGTTTTCCACCATATTCGCGTCCAGCCTGTCTGATGAGGTACGACTCCACATTCATGTGGACATCTTCCTTTTCAGGTGTGAGACGGAACGTTCCGCTATGGAAATCTGTTTCGGCGTTGCTTAATCCTATCAGGATCTGTTGAAGATCTACATCAGATATGATTCTCTGATGTGCCAGCATAATCGCATGGGCTTGACTTCCCCAGATGTCGTACGCAACCAAGCGAGAGTCAACTTCAATTGATTGCGTGAAGTCTTCAGTTTTAGTAGCGAGGTCTGAGCGGAAACGTCCGCCCCAGAGTTTGTTCGAGTTTTTCATTCTACCGGATTTCCGGAGCATCAATGACTTAATCCGTCGCTTGTATTCTAAGTTGGGTGTTCCCTTCCTGCGAGTATTCCTTAGGCGACCAAAGTGCAGTGTATTATAGCATGAAGGCGTTTAGCTTGGCAAGTGATGATTGGTACACCGATTTCGAACCTTCAACGAGTATTTGCAGTGAATCATATCTCCGCACTCACATGCCCTGCATCGGTATCACAGAATGACATCCTTAATGTTACGGTTGGCAAATCATCAAAGCCAAATTCCATTCTTGACTTTGCTGGGCTTTTATGCAAAAATATCATGAAAAGTGCGTGAAATTTTGGAGCGTCAGATGCAACCCATTGAGAGAAATAGCACCGCCGCCTGTAAATCGTCTCGCTTTAAACTGCAAACCGTCGTACTTGCTCTACTGATATTTCTATTTAGCACTCCCTTCCATCTTTGGGCAATCTCACCGCCTCAACACTTTTACCCTCGGGCAGACTTTCCGAATCAAGCGGATTACATTGCATTTCTGGAGCAATTCCCCACCTACGCAGAATCAGAATGGCATAGCGCCTATCTAGGCGATTCCCAACTTGGATATTTTAGCAACGGGGTGCATGACCACAATCAGATGCGCGTGTTGGCAAATTTTATCTTCGTATATGCTTTGTTGGCTGCAGAAAAGGCGGGCGATCAAGTTGTATCGGAAATCAATCAAGATACGCTATTGAATCGAGTGCGAGCGGCGCTTCGATACTTTACCGCAACGCACATCACCGGAGATAAGGTCTGTACGGATGGCGCAAAGTGGGGGGGGCAACCGCGCCAGTGGTTATCGCCATGGGTTATTTCCAAAGCAGTGGCTGGAGCGCACCTGATTTGGGATGAGTTAACCCAAGCGGAAACTGATGCCATTCGACGCGTCGTTGTTCACGAAGCAGATTATCAGTTAGGAAACCGGGTGTTCTCACGTGAATATGAAGACACCCAGGCTGAACTCAACGCCTTAAACGCCGAGGTACTTGCTTGGGCAACCAGCCTGTATCCAACCCACCCCAATGCGGAAAGATGGCTGGCGAAGGCGCAAGAATTGTTTATGAACACCTTTTCGGTTGAGGCAGATACAGGTGACACCACGGTGGTTGATGGCAAACCGGTCAACAAATGGGTTCATACCACGAACGCACATCCCGACTTCACAGTTGAAGGTCACGGCGCCTATCAGTTTGATTATATTGCGGTTCCACTTCACTCGCTTGCTTGGGCATACTACGCATTCGTTAGCAACGGACAGCCGGTTCCTCAATCTCTTTCTCATCATCTCACGGATGTTTGGGACACGCTTAAGCGTACACATCTTTTTTCTGGACGTTTTGCCTATTTTCAGGGTAAGGATTGGGCGCGGTATGTCTATGGCCCCTACTTTATCCTTCCCGCCTTAGTTCTGTTGGAAAATGAATTCAGCGACCCGGATGCACGGCTTATCGAACAACTTCGTTTTCGCGCACTCGCGTGGGAACAGCAACAAAACAGTAATGGGAGCATTTTCGGGAAACGATTCGCAAATCAACGCCAGGGCTGGCCCCTTATCTACGAAACGGACGGCTACGCAAATATGGGGTTAGCCTATCTGCTTCACCAATTCGCGCCCTTGATAAACGCCGAAAACATATATGCCTATCAGAAAAAGGTAGAAGGCAGCTTTCATAGTAAATATTGCCAGTATCTTTACACCCGCTCAGAAAATCTGTTTGTGTCGTTTAGTTGGCGGCATCTGTCCGGACATTATCCAATGGTTCTATTTGTGCCTGGAGACGACGATATGGCGGAATGGGCAAAGGGAAATTTCATCGGACATGTCGCCTTTGAAGATGCGGATATGAGCCCTACACCCCTGCTTCATAATGAGCGCCTACTTGAAGATGGTTTCGTCACAACGGGACATATAAGAGAGGGAAAACAGGGTGACAAACACGGTGTAGACCACTACATAAGTTTTACCGCGATGCCCAAGGACGAAATCGCAATAATGATGGAATATCTTGTGGCTCGGGAGACAATCGTTGTAACTGCGCAAGCCGGCTTGTCCTATCATCTGCCGAACGACATCTTCAACGATAACATCCGACATATTTATTCTACGGGCGACACAATAACGTTGTCAGGCGGAAGCGGTGCAGGCGAGGATATCACAATCAATTCCCCATGGATAAATATCGACAATAAATTAGGGATTATCAGCGTGCGTAAAAATGGCGCTTTTAGGATTCGACCCGGAAAGAGAAACATTTGGTATGGACAGATTAGTGAACAAATAGACTACGTCATGACATCGCAATCGCGCTTGGGAGCCGGCAAATACGAAGAAGGCGATATTATTCGAGAAGGGGGTTATCTCTTTATCAGCGGCGACAAGGACGCGACACGAAGCATGGTGAGCAAGCTTCAATGGTTATCTACAAGTGATAGCCTAGTCAAAGCGGTGAAATTAGTGACTGACGAATCTGATCGTTTGATAGTCGCAAACTTGCACTCAGGTCCGGTAAATGCTGAGATTCCATTCTACAGCGGAACGGGAGCATCAATGCATCTTCGCGGTCTAGACACCATTATCCACCATGGACCGCTGACTGAAATCACCCACCAAAAGGACGAATCCACCATGGTGCTAGTGCCCGAAGGCGAGTTTATCATGGGTACTAGTGATTCGCAACTTGATGAAATCACGCGAGGAAATCAAACACTCAGGGAACTCTTCAAGCATGAACAGCCCCAGCATACGGTTTATTTGGATGCCTTTTATATTGACAAATATGAGGTGACTAATGCACAGTTTGAAAAATTTGTCAATGCGACCGGGTACATCACCGACGCTGAGCGGGAGAACTGGGGATTTGTGTGGGAGGGAGGCCACCTTTGGCCTCAGATTCAGGGCGCAAATTGGAGGGCGCCGCTTGGGACTGGAAGCACGATTCGGGACAAAATGAATCACCCTGTTGTCCAAGTGAGCCACAATGATGCGGTCGCGTATGTAATATGGGCGGGGAAACGATTGCCCACCGAAGCCGAATGGGAGAAGGCTGCGAGAGGCACGGACGGTCGGATGTTCCCCTGGGGAGATGAATGGGACCCCAAGCGATTGAATTCATTGGAACTTGGACCGCGGACAACGACGCCTGTCGGAAGCTACCCGGACGGTGCAAGTCCGTATGGAGCGCTGGATATGGTCGGCAACGTCTGGGAATCGGTTTCAGATTGGTATAATCACGCTTATTATTCCACGTCAACGCAGTGGTCAAACCCACAGGGACCAGCGCATGCGATACATCGAGCATTCCGCGGTGCATGTTGGCTGAACAAAAGACACGTGACCCGGTGTGCCCATCGTGACAATCACGTCAGCACCCCGGATTTTCGCGTGCACCTCGGCGGATTTAGATGTGCGTTGTCGTTCGCAGAATTCATAGAACAATCGCAAGCGGTTCCTCCAGATACTGTCAATCCTGAAGATGTCAATTCAGATGGCGTCATTGATATCGCTGACTTAGTTATCGTCGCTTTGCAATTCGGGCAGACGTCTCCTGAAAACCCCTCTGCTGATGTTAATAGGGATGGTACTGTTGATGTAGCCGATCTTGTTCAAGTCAGCGCACGCCTTGGTGAAAAAATAGCGGCGTCGTCAGCGCCGGGAAGGATGTGGGGTGACTTGTCTAGGCTTCCACAAACTCGACAGCAAGTGGCGCTCTCGCAAAGCGGAATCGCTGCGATTCAGAGCGCACTCGTCGACTTGGAAGCGCTTACCAACCCATCGCCAGCCGCGGTAGTCGCACAAGATCTTCTCCACGCATGGTTGGCGCAACGCCAAAGTTCCGTCACCGAAACGAAACTCTTGCCTAACTACCCCAATCCGTTCAATCCGGAAACATGGATTCCTTATCAATTAGTGTCCGATGCAGCGGTGGATATCTCAATCTACGACCTCCACGGGGCGTTAGTTCGACGATTGGAGTTGGGGCGTCAGAAGGCAGGATATTATATCGATCGGAAACGAGCGGCGTATTGGGACGGCAGATCCGAGACTGGAGAGCGGGTTTCGAGCGGGCAGTATTTCTATCAACTTCGTGCCGGTGACTTTACCTCGGTGAAGCGGATGGTCATTGTGAAATAGGTGTACTTGCTCTCATTGCCTAGACGAAAATGAAGAAGATTGCAGGTTGAAATTGGACCTATTCGGTCAAGCTTCAACGCCGGGCGTTAACCAATAGTAAACCAAGCGATGTAGATATGAAAGCCAAGATTTTCATATAGATTCACCGCTGCGGTTCGATAAAACGCAGAACAATGCCGGCGCTCATACCAATAGTTTCTCCTCCCTTTTCAGCAAAGAAGTACGCCTGCGGGGCAAAGTCCAAGCTATTGTTGACGCCTAAGAAGGTTTGGGTCCAGAACTCATCCGCTTTCGATGAATCGCCAAACGCCGCATTTCTGACATCCGCCCAAATTTGCTCATCGCCCTCTCGAAACGTCCGCAGGTCATACCCTGCTTTAATTTGGGGCGGCTGCGGCACATAGTTCTGCACGTCAAGCCGCAAGATAACATGGACATGTTCAACTTTAATCCCGTCTAGTTCAAAATGGCTCAACATCTGACGATAAGGGGCATCCAACCAGTTCGCCACACCGATGCGTTGCGTGCCTTTATCTCTAAGGAAGTTGACACATGCCTGCATCGGGGGAAGGCTGAAGCATTCGCCCCGGTAATCTTCGGTGACGCCCGCCCAATGGATTTGTCCCTCTCCATCTTCTGCCATAGAACCGCATGCGAAGCTGACTAGCTTGCCATCCACAGAAGCCAGCGCGAAGAAACCCGAGTCGGCTAGTATGCTCAATTCAGCCATGGTAAGCGGCTGAAACCCGCGCACAGTGGCGTAAACACCATTTATCAAGGACAACGCCGCGTCTCGATTTCTTGTGTTCAGTTTTTCGACGCTTAGGTGATTCATTTTGGGATCTTCAGTGGTTTTCCTATAGTCTAGACCAATAATTGCAAGAAACAAGTCAGATTTGTGAAGTTAGGTTTTAGCATTGGCGTCAAAGTAAACTTGCATTTGGGGTGGTTAGTGTCAGTTAGATGTATATTTTGCTTATATACTAACCCAAATATCGGGGGAATTATAGTCTTGAAATGACGAAAAATTCATTGACGGCAGGGTAACATTCTGATATGTCTTATGCTAATGCGTGGGTAAGATCTAAGTTCCTGTAGGTTGGGTTGAGCGGGCTCGCGAAAACCAACTCTTCTCCTCACAACGACCAAAAAGAGTTGGTTTTCGCGAGCCCGCTCAACCCAACCTACGAGGACTACGCAGTTTTCGATATCATTCTATGGGTGGCATTCACTTTTGCAAAACAACACTGACGGATTCCGCTGTAATAATATCCCTAATTTTTAACCAGTAGTGAACGCCATCCTTGCCTTTTTCATCGCATGTGGATTTAATGGCTATTTTGCCGTCCTCATGAAACTTGCAGGCTGAAGATGCCAGGACAAACTGATCTTCTCGCTGCTCATACACAGCCAAGCCAGTACGGGGGCAAGGAAGTTCCACCGGCTTTATGGGAAGCGTCCGAACCAAGATTAACGTCGTAGCATACGGTTCTCTTGGTCGCACGACATCTTGGTTGAAATCGAAGGTTTTCTCGAATAAAATCCTTACGGAGTTAGTATATCCGAGAACGCGCAGTACACTTGAAACTTCGGAGTCGGCTTTGCCAAACTCACCTTCACCACACCGTCCTGGACGCTTGCCATCTTCAAGCCACCCAATAAGCGTTCGGGTTGATGGGTACTCGCTTGAAGCGATGGCCTCTCGGTCCTGTACAAGGGACTGTTCAGCACCAGCAACCATTGAAGCACATGCCTCAAGGCACTTCGACAGCGATTCGGAATATATGCGGATGTACCCGTGTTTTACGCTTACATCCACATGTTTTCGATGAGGTGAATTGGCTAATATTGAGTTGACTTCAGTTTCCGTCGTGTGTAGTTCAAAGGAAGCCAGCCACCCCGGATTGTCCGTCGTCGTTAGGTCAAATCTAACATGATGTACCCAATCCCTCTCCCAACGGGCTTTGAACCAATTCTGGATGACTTTGAGACACTCTTCTGAACGTTCCGCAGTGTCGTCTGTTTTGTCGGCTAATCCAGACATGCTACAACTCCGTGTGCTTTCTTGTTGTGGGGTAAACTCACAAGATGTTCCCGATTATGTTCAATGGACGGCAGTCACTTTTGTAAAGGAATATTGACAAATTGCGACGACGAGATATCCCGGATTATTAAGGAGTAGTAAACACCTTCATTCCCTTGTTCATCGTAGCATCCCTTAATGGCAATTTTTCCATCTTCATGAAACTTGCAGGCTGAAGATACCAAGACAAACTGTTCTTCTCGTTGCTCATACACGGCTAAGCCGGTACGGGGGCAAGCAAGTTCTACCGGCTTTATGGGAAGCGTCCGAATCAAGATTAGCGTGGTAGCATACGGTTCTCTTTGGCGTACCACATTTAGGTCGAAATTGTAGGTTTCATCGGATAGAATCTTTACGGAGTTAGAATATCCAAGAACGTGCAGCGCTTTTGACACTTCGGCGTCGGTTTTGCCAAACTCACCTTCATTGTATAACCTCGGCTGCTCACCATCTTCAATCCATCCAATGAGCATTCGGGTTGATGGATACTCGCTTGAAACGGTATCACCACGGTTCTGCACGAGGGATTGTTCAGCACCGGCAACTATTGAAGCACATGCTTCAAAGCACTTTGACAGCGATTCGGAAAATATGCGGATGTAGCCGTTTTGTACGCTTACGTCCACGTCTTTTCGATGAAGCGAATCGGCTAATATTGATTCGGCTTCAGCTTCAGTCGTGTATAGCTCAAAAGTAGCCAGCCACCCTGGATTGTCCGTCGTCGTTAGGTCAAACCTGACATGATGCACCCAATCCCTTTCACAGCGTGCTTTAAACCAATTCTGAATGACTTTGAGACACTCTTCTGAACGTCCAGCAGTGTCATCTGTCTTATCACCTAATCCAGCCATTCTACAACTCCGTGTGCTTTCTTGCTGTGAGGTAAATTCACAAGATGTCGCCGATTATGTTCCATGGGGCGCTGTCACTTCTGCAAAACAACATTAACGGAATCCGCCGTCGTGCTATCCCCATAGGTTAACCAGTAGTAAATTCCGTCATTCCCTCGCTCATCGCAGGAGGATTTAATGGCGATTTTACCGTCTTCATGAAACTTGCAGGCTGAAGATGTCAAAACAAAGTGATCTTCCCGCTGCTCATACACGGCAACACCCGAGCGGGGGCACGGAAATTCGGCCAAGTTTATAGGAAGGCTACGAACCAATATTAGCGTCGTGGACGACAATTTTGTTGAGTTCGCCACATCTAAATCAAAATTGTAGGTTTCATCGGATAGAATCTTTACGGAGTTAGAATATCCAAGAACGTGCAGCGCTTTTGACACTTCGGCGTCGACATTGCCAAACTCACCTTCATCACACAGCCTAGGGTGTTCGTCATCCTCAATCCACCCAATAAGAATTCGGATTGACAAGGTTGCAGCGACATCCGCTCGTGTCTGCACAAGGGATTGTTCAGCGCCCGCCATCACTTGGGCACATGCTTCAAAACATTTCGACAGCAATTCCGAATATATGCGGATGTGTCCGTTTTCTACGCTTAAATCTACATCTTTGAGATGAGGCGAATCGGCTAATATTGAGTTGGCTTCAGCTTCAGTCGTGTACAATTGAAAAGAAGCCCACCATCCCGGATTGTCCGTTGTCTCAAGGCTAAATCCGAAGCGGTGCTCCCAATGCCCATTACAACGGGCTTTAAACCAATCCTCAATGACTTTGAGCCACCCATCCACACCTGCGGCAGTATTCTCTGACCTGTTGGTCAATTCAGACATACTACAACTCCCCGCCCTTTCATGTTTGTAGGTAACCTCGCAAGATGTGCCTGTTTGCCGGTGAAAGGTAGGAATCCTTTTGCTATGGAACATCACTCACTGCCAAGTGTCACTGTAAAAATTATCGCACGTTTCAGGCATTACTTGCCAGCCTGGATGACGCGATCCACGAGCCCGCCGGACTGACATGGTCCAGTGAGATCTGACCCTGCAACAGCCGCCGGTGCCCCCCAGAGCATCATATTCTGATAGTAGTCGGCGCCGAATGCTTGCTGCCCGGTATCGGCATCGCCACGCACTGTATTCGGCATATCCCAAGTATACCCCCATCGACAGACGATGTTATACATACATTTGTGGAGCAGTTCGAGACCAAAATCTTGCTGTCCTCCGTACATGTAGGTCATTGCAAGCATGTATAACTCCGGCGGGAAATAGCTATAGGTTCCGTAGCCGCCTACCTTGGCGAGCGCCCCATCTGAATTCGTGTAGTTGAGAGCGCCCGACTGACTGAGCGCACAGTTAAATTTCCGCAGCGTCTCTAGCGTAATATCTACTCGATCTCTCGGAAACACACCGGGTACCCCGTGCCAGTCGGTAATCCACTGACCATCAAGCTGATAACCGAAGATTAGATCGGATTTCTGACCGGTTTCCGGCTCATTGAAGTTCAGATAGTACTCTCCTGTCCAGAGGTGCTCCTCTAGCGCCGCTTCCCCAGCTTCGATCCAATCATCGCACATCTTGAGATATTCATGGTCGTTCATAGCCTCTGCCATACGGTGCATAATTCTCACTTGAGCGAGTCGAACAGCTCCGGCATGGGTCACATACCCTTTCCAGCCGGGATCGGGTGCTTCAAACCATTCCGTATCGCCCAAACCGTGTGAGTCTGTACCGGGAGTTGGCATCGCAATGACCTGCGACAGCCCATATGCTGGTCTCAAGTTCATAGAGAAATCGTTGCATCGTTTGAGCGATTCCCAGAATTCCTCAAGCATGCCATCATCTTCCGAGGCACGCCAAATCCGATCTGCCATAATAATGTAGCATGCTCCGTTGAGTACAGTCTGGTACCCGACATCGGGTTTGCTTAGTTCATAAGGCGGACGGTTCCCTTCATCAATGGCGGTGACACCACCAAAAATCCAAGGCGGTCGTCCGTCCTCGTACTGGTATGCCTTCTGCCCGCGTAAGGTTGATAAGGCGGTTTCAGGAAAGAAATAGACCAATGGTATGTTCCCGTAGAAACTACAGGGAAGACATTCAATTTGCGGACAACCTCGGGGACATTCGTTTAATCCGAAAACACCGTCATCGGGTTTACACCAGTCACCGATCGGCGCCTTGGCTTGCCCCCAGATGCTGCATTCGGGAATAAGGTAAAGGTTGTTAATCAATGAATCTGCAAGCCAGCCCGGAATCGCAGAGTCCTGGTAAATGACTTCTTGCCAGGAGATAATTCTTTGTAGCAGCGACTCGCCGTCACTTCCTAACAATCTGGCTGTCGTTAGCGCATCTGGGTGGTGTTTGGCGTACATGTGAGTGAGCAGGTTCGTGTTCGAATGGGATGGCGCCCCACCCGCTCTCCAGTGCGGTGCGTGCCACGCCAGCACCAAACGGTAAGTTTTGGTTTCGCCAGCGCTGAGATTAAAATCGAACGCCAGAGACGCGCCAGTTTCACCCACGCCTGTATGCGGAAGCTCTTCTGCAATTCTAGCCCATGCGCCACCATCCGCGTTCAGCGGTCCACCACATCGAATTACATCTTCCTCAATTGCCGCCAAAACATACGCCATCTCCCATGCGTCGTCCTTCACACCGCTCTCCACGTGCAAACCGTTCAACTCACCCTGCAGCACCTCGTGGCGAACTAGCCCTTCGGAGTTCCCCTCGGCAGACAGTTCAAAACCGGGAAAACTGAAGACGAGCGTGCCTTTTTTGCCCGCACTTTCAGGATTGCGCACCGTGAGCTCAAAAACGGCGCCGGGCCCCATGGATATGGCTGTATCGCCAGGGATGAACGGCGACCATGCACGCAGTCCAACTTCCACGGAGGCACTCGTGTTGAATTCCATGTCAACAATCGGGTAATGTCCCCAATAGTCGATGGAGTCAGCGATTTCCACCCCCTCCAGTTCAATATCAGTAAAACGGGGGGTGTAGTCGATTGGGGGGAACGTAGCAATACTCTCGCTTTCCTTCGGCGTATAATCCTTGCCCAGTGTATCCGAAATCAGCACCCAAGACTTGTCTTCGCAATGTAACCCCAAAAAGGGGAGGTTTAGCAGAAGGCGGGGATTGACCAAATGATTGAAGATTGTACTGTAACCCAGCATACCGTTGGGTTCGATATCAATACAACCGGTGTCGAGACCTCCCAACGGCATACCGCACGTGGGACGGGGATCGCCCCGATAAATTACGCCGGTTACGGGCTTCGCATACCCCTCAGCTTGAAACTCATGCCACCTAGCGTGAAGCAGGTGGGGCGGAAACAACCGATTCCCGGAATTCACTGCAAGTTGGGAACCACCCTTGTGATCTTGTGTCATGGCATCACCTCATTTTAATTTTGAGAATGGAGCAAAAGTCCGAAGGAGTTTCGAGCCCACTCGGTTTCAAGTAAACCTAAACAGAAGTAGTGTTGTGTAAAGTACATCCAAATAGATTTGAAATTGGATTTATGACATAGTAATAACGATTAATTCCTGTTCCATTACTCGGAGCGCAGTCGCAGTTGATACAGGTCGCGTTCCCGAATCACCTCCGCACGCTCGACAATTTGTTCAAAATCTTCGCTATACGAGACAATGCGACCGGATAAGGCAGGACAGGTGTGCTCAATAATTTTTGCAGTAGCTAGGGCGACATCTTCAGCAGCGTGATCTTGACCGAGGGAAAGCCCTTTTTTGACGTGAGGAAGCCAACGTTGTCCCTGCTCGGCGTTCGCCAAGATTTCAGTCATTTCGGAACGGACAAATCCCGGCCACAGACCATAAATCTGAATGTTATACCCATCCCCTAATTCGGACGCCAAGGTGTCGGTCATCCGCATTAGCCCGGCGCTAGCACTTGCATAACCCGTCCCTCCTACGTTGGGCTGGTCGTACCCGCCCCCAGCCATATTGATGATGACTCCCCTGTTTTCCTTCATCATGTTGGGAAGAACGGCGTGGCAACAGAGAAATCCGCCGAACAACTTTGTCTTGACATCCGCCCACCAGGACTCCGGGTCAACTTCCCACAATCCACCAATGCCATGGAAGACAGCAGCATTGTTTATGAGAACATCTATCTTGCCGAAAGCGTTCAGAGTCTGCTCCACCATCCGCTCCACCTGGTTCCTGTCAGTAACATCGGTTGGCACAGAAAGCGCAACCCCGCCCTCCGACTTAATTGCATCAACCGTCTCGCGGAGTCGAGCCTCACTACGAGCTGTACAGACCACCTGTGCTCCACGACCGGCTAACTCGATGGCGATTGCACGACCGATTCCAACGCTGCTCCCTGTAACAATCGTAGATATTCCGTCTACTTTCATCAGGTACTCCCTTAGTTCCTCAGAAGGTGTGCGAACCGATGTTCTTTGCAAAATCCGATTGCAAATCGGTATCTCGTCGCCTTTCCGACACACCCACGTCAGTTATCCATGTACATCCCAAACTTTGGGCAGTGGGACGATTTCGTCTCATCACATTCTGCACCATTTGCGCAATTATCGTTGATTCGGAATTATACATTGGAATCAGGAGTCATGTCAAGATGTAGCATTTGCATCAATCCGACGAAATAATTAAGTATGCGGTACTCCGTTCCACATCAAAGAAAAAGGACAAGCCGAGAGGCGGAGTGGAAAGGGATATTTGATCTATTATGCGAGCCATCTCTTGCAAATCTTTACCTTGACAGACTTTTCGGCTTTTGCTATGATATTTCAGTTTCTTTTCGCCATGCGATCAAGAGTGGCTTCGTTTCGAAAAAAGCCTGGAGAGATATGAAAATTCAGAAGGTCGCGCTAAGTTTTGTTTGGGTGTTGACGATTCAGATATATGCTCATGCCGATGCGTTTCTGTCCCACACATCAGGGAATGTCCAGGTATCTGTATCAGACTTTGGTTCATTGGGGGCAATTCGAGATGGGAGTCTTACCTCGAACTTCAGGTTTCCAAAAACCGAGGATATCCATTATCTACAGGGTCAATCTGAGATCTGGATTGGCGATTTGAACGGGAACGTGGCAAATGTATGGGAGTTCACAGACCGGTTTCTTTTAGGCGAATGGGCGACCACCCAAGCGGGTGCAATCAATAAGGTCGTGGAAACTGATGGCCGAGAAATTATCACCTCTCAATATAGTTCGACACGTAATTCAGACTTCCCGCTCAACCTTTTGGTCGATCAACAGAGTTTTTCTTGGAGCACCAACAACTACCCTGATGCGGACGATTTCATCGTGATTAAGCTGATAATTACGAATAACAGCAACAGCCATCTCAGCGAAATCTATGTCGCTATGATGACAAATTGGGATGTTGATGGAACAGACCTCGCCGCAGGGCAGTTGAGCCGGGATTGGGTGGATTGGGACGAAAGTCGCCAAACGTTATTGACGTACGATGGAGACGATACAGATGGAATCAATCCAGCGCACATGGGTCTGTCCCTGCTTGATGGCAAATTAAGCGTCCAACAAATCGCTCCATTTTTTGACCCTAGCGGTCAGATTTTCAGCTCCATCTTCGTTGATTCCAACCGATCAGAGTTGATGGGGCCTCCCACTTTTTTTGCCTCGAGCCAACAAGATATAGAGGAGCTTGGGTTTCCACCGTGGGACTACCTGTCAGTCATCTCAGCAGGACCTTACGACATCCGAGCGAAAAAGTTTATTACTGTCACCTTTGCCCTCGTTGGCGGTGAGAATCTCCTAGATCTCCAGAGCAACATTGATGCGGCACGACGCATTAGTTTTGCGCCGCAAGGTCTAAAAGCAGAGGTTACACCTGATGGAGTTAAATTAAAATGGGAGGCATCGATTAACCCAAGTGTAGTCGGCTACGCACTCTTCAGACGAACTGCGGAAGAACAGGATTTTCAGCAGCTCAGAATAGTAGGCGGGATTTCTTCAGATGATACAGAAATCGATCGATATGGAGTAGAACATATCTATAAACTTCGCCCTGTCGACATAAATGGACGACCGTTTGAATTTGACTCACCGGAGGTTCGTGTTATCCCTAATCTCATGCCGGATGCGCCCGAAGGCTTAACAGCAACGCTTAGTGGCGACCGTGTCACCCTTAACTGGAAAAAGCCTACTGGGCCGATTGCAGGATTTGTTATCAATCGCAACCAGACAGGAGAATCCCCATGGACACCGATTGCATCCGTCCCGCCCGAAAATACTAGCTTTGTCGATATCAACGTCTATCCCGGTTTCAAGTATTTCTACGCGATTAACGCGGCGAATCAATTTGATGGACGAAGTAACTTCTCCGCCTCTGCAAACATTGTTATTCCTGAAGAAACGAGTGTCACCGCCGCATTGACTTTAAAAAATGTGATTGTTGTTCCGAACCCGTATCGTCCCAGTGCAGATGCCAATCATCTTGAATTTCGCAACTTGACCCGCCATGCTACGATCCGCATCTATGACAGTATAGGGAATCTCATCAAGCTAATCGATCGTACGAAAGAGGGGCCCGTTGAACGTTGGGATGGGCGGAATGACGAAGGCGAACTGGCCTCCCCTGGGGTTTACGTCTACCATATTGAAGCCCTAAAAGCGGCGGGACGAGGAAAGATTTCATCCGCCGGCAAATTTGCCGTGGTTCGGTGATGTGCAACATTTACTACCTGACTTAAGGATTGGACAATTTCAAGACAGCATGGAGACCAGAATTCTAAGGGCTTATCATTGAGTATAGCGGGAATTGACCCATGGAAATCATCTGAGGCGAACGGAGATGTGGCAATTGATTGCGGATTTCTCTTTTAATTTGTCAAGATAACTTTTGCTGACAGGACGGTTTACAACTGAAAGTTTTGGGCTTGATTAGAATTTGGTATTATGCTAGAATGTGTAACGGGGTTATCCTCTAGCAAATGAACGGGATATTTTGGGGCACACAACTGGAAAAATTGATGGAACGATAGAGCTTGTGTGCGGGAGGCATTCAGGAATCGCTCTTTTTTCTAAATTGTATTCGGTCCATCTATCATCAAAACATCCAACCCGAAATGGAGGTCTACGATGCAACAACAAGATGCATCAGAATTCGTGAAATACCTGAAGAAACAAGAAAGGATTTCAAGTCCAATCAAACATAGAAGCGTTGTGACGGTGCTATTGGCACTGACATTTTTGGCTGTGCCGATGCTGGCGTTGGCAGACGATGGGCTCGACACAGGCAACACAGCCTGGATGCTTACTTCAACCGCACTAGTACTGTTCATGACAATTCCCGGTCTTGCGCTTTTTTACGGTGGTCTGGTACGCACGAAAAACGTCCTGTCGGTGTTGATGCAGTGTTTTGCGCTGACCGGACTGATGACCATTATATGGCTCGTGTGTACCTATAGTCTTGCATTTGATACAAAAGGTATGGAAGGTGGAACAGTCAACCTCCATTCTTTTGTGGGAGGTCTAAGCAAAAGTTTTCTCCGCGGCATATCGGTAGATACCCTATCCGGCAGTATTCCGGAGACAGTTTTTGTAATGTTCCAGTTGACCTTTGCCATTATCACGCCGGCGCTCATTGCGGGCGCATTTGCAGAGCGAATGAAGTTTTCTGCGATGCTCTGGTTTATGGGAATCTGGTCGATCGTCGTATATGCACCACTGTGCCACATGGCTTGGAGTGGTGACGGTTCTTTCTTCGGGAATATTTTAGGTGCTCTCGATTTTGCCGGCGGTACAGTGGTACACATCAATGCGGGAATCGCCGCGCTCGTCGCAGCGATTCTAATCGGCAAACGGCGCGGTTATCCGGAACGACCGATGCCGCCTCACAACCTGACATTAACTGTAGTTGGGGCATCAATGCTCTGGGTCGGCTGGTTTGGGTTCAACGCAGGTAGTGCCTTAGCTGCTGACGGCGTAGCTGCTAATGCGATGCTTGTTACTCAGATTTCCACAGCGGCAGCCGCCCTAACGTGGATGTTTGTTGAGTGGGCAAGGCACAGCAAGCCGAGCGTACTCGGAATCGTTACCGGCGCTGTAGCCGGTCTAGTGGCGATTACCCCCGCTTCCGGTAGTGTTGGCCCAATCGGCGCGCTAGTCATCGGTGTAGCATCAGGGGCAATCTGCTTCTGGGGCGCCACCAGCCTCAAGCATTCACTTGGCTACGATGATTCTCTTGATGCCTTTGGCGTCCACGGAATCGGCGGGATTGTCGGTTGCCTGTTGACCGGCGTGTTCGTCGCTAAAGAGTTGGGCGGCGGAGGTCTTGCTGATGGCATGACTATCGGAAAGCAAATCGGCGCGCAGTTCATCAGCATTGTCTTTACTTTAATTTATTCTGGGGTGCTCTCTTTCATCATTCTCAAGATTATTGATGCTACAGTTGGGTTGCGTGTTGATATAGATGAAGAACTTGAAGGTCTCGATCTCACCTTGCATAACGAACGGGGATACAACCCGTAGCGGAGATTATTTAGAGGTGATGAAGGACGGAAGAATGGGAAGATATTCCTTTTTTCCCACTTCTTCCCCGATCCGCTTCTTAGTTCGATATTCCATCTCAGCCGATATAAGCCTGATTGTACCGACGTGCTTGGTGAACCCCTGCGGCAACTAAAGAACCCCACCTCGTTACGATGGATGCACATAACAAAGTCAAAAACTACTTTGATGCGCTTGTCGAGGGGGATGCCCCTCGACTTATAGAGATGATGTCTTCGGCAGATTACTACGTGAAAATCGGGACACAGGTTGGTGAGTCTGTTGAGGGAAATGAAAACGCGATTGAATACTACAAACACCATGTTGCAAGCACAACGGATTTCACAATCGCGCTTGAATATCTCGACGTGCAGGAACGAGAAAGTGTCGCATGGTTTTTTACACGCCAGGTTTGGCGCCTGAAATGGAAGGGTGTATTTGAGAAGCTATCAATGCGTATGACCGGTGTACTAGAGAAAGAAAATGGGGACTGGAGATTTGTACAAATCCACGCCTCAGTGGGGTTCCCTTCTGAATCCGAATAAATCCATTTTTGGAATACAGGAGGAGAGGACGAATTTTTACTTCTCCTCCTTGTTACTTGAAGACTTCATTTTACCGATATTGACTCCAGGAGACCTACTATGAGTCTGTCAGTTGAATTGTGTAAGACCATGTACAAAGATATGTGGCGCATTCGGCTCTTCGAAGAAGAAGCGAACCGCCAAGCGATCCTCGGTAACGTCATGGGTGCACTTCACATGTACTGTGGGGAGGAAGCAGTCGCTGTTGGTGTGTGCGCCAATCTGCGGAAGGATGACTACGTCCTGGGCACACATCGTAGTCATGGCCACTGCTTGGCTAAGGGGGCTGATGCGCGTCTTATGATGGCTGAGCTCTTTGGCAAAGCTACGGGGACTTGCGCCGGGAAGGGCGGTTCGATGCACATTGCCGATTTCTCCCTCAACATGCTCGGCGCCAACGGCATCGTCGGCGCCGGCATCGCACCAGCCACCGGCGCTGCGCTCGCCAGCAAGATGCGCGAGACAGACCAGGTGTCAGTCTGCTTTTTCGGTGACGGCGCTGCTGCTCGCGGTACTTTCCACGAAGGCATCGGGCTGGGGTCGTTGTGGAAACTTCCCGTCGTATACGTTTGCGAGAACAATCAGTACCAACAATGGGTGCCGCGTATGAATGTGGCGGTGCTCGATTCGGTTTCCGATATGGCTGGAGCCTACGCGATTCCTGGCGTGTCGGTCAACGGACAGGATTCCGTTGAGGTTTACGAGGTTGCGAGGGAGGCAATCAACCGCGCCCGCAAGGGTGGTGGACCGTCGTTAATTGAGGCACGTACCTACCGGTTCTACGGACACAGCTTAGGCGACGAACAGCAATATCGTTCCACCGAGGAAGTCGAGGGTTGGAAGACTGACCGTGACCCGATAAAGACCCTGCACTCATTCATGGTGGACCGCCAGTGGCTAACTGACCAAGAAGACGCGGATATTCAGGACGAGGTCAAGGTCGAGATTGCCAGCGCCGTAAAATTCGCCGAGGATAGCCCGTTCCCGGAGCCATATAACGTGACCACAGATGTCCTCGCCCCGGCGCAGGAGGTGGGATGATGAGAACAATCACCTTTGGTGAGGCACTGAGAGAGGCACTGCACGAGGAAATGGAACGTGACGAGACTGTGTTTGTCATGGGCGAAGACGTTATTACGCACGGAGGACCTTACAAGGTTACACAGGGTATTGCAGAACGTTTCCCGGGACGAATCTTCGAGACACCGATTGCAGAGGCGGGGATTGTCGGAGTGGCAGTAGGTGCAGCGATGGCTGGTATGAATCCCGTGGTGGAGATTATGTACTTGGATTTCATTACTTGCGCCATGGACGAGGTGGTCAACCAGGCAGCCAAGATGCGCTACATGACCGGCGGTCAGGCTAGCGTACCCATGGTCATTCGCCTGCCCTGCGGCGCCGGTCGAATGCTAGCTGCGCAACACTCGCAGATTATGGAATCATGGTTCATGCACGTACCCGGTGTACAGGTTGTTGTGCCCTCGACACCTGGCGACGCCAAGGGGCTACTTAAGACCGCAGTCCGCAGTCCTGACCCTGTGATGTTCTTTGAATACAAGCGCACGTACACCTCTAAAGGTGAGGTGCCGGAGGAAGAATACACCATCCCGTTTGGTCAGGCTGACATCAAGCGAGAAGGCGAGGATGCGACCATCGTTGCTATTGGCCCGATGGTACAGAAGTCACTCGAAGCAGCAGTTCTGTTGGAGGATGATGGCTACGATGTCGAGGTCGTCGATCCGAGAACGCTGTCACCACTTGACTCCGAGACGATTTGTGAGTCGGTTCGGCGAACCGGCCGAGCTGTAGTCTGCGGTGAGGATTCCAGCTTTGCCGGCGCAACTTCCGAGATAGCAGCGATGATCGGTGAAAACTGTTTCGGAGATCTGAAGGCGCCGGTGGTTCGGGTGGGCAGTCCTCACGTACCGATGCCATTTAGTCCCGAACTCGTCAAGCACGTTGTGCCTGAAGTTCCAAATATCACCGCAGCCGTTGATCGGGTGATGTCATAGCAGAAAGTGAGAATTTATGGCGACACAGTTTCGTTTAGCAGCTCTCGGCCATACCATGGAAACAGGGCGTATCGTCGAGTGGCATGCAACTGAGGGTAGCAAAATCGAGGAAGGCCAGCTACTCGTATCGATTGAGACCGACAAGGCTGTCGTCGATGTTGAATCCCCCGTCAGCGGTGTGATGCTGCGCCTCGTCGGTCAGGTCGAGGGTGAATACAACGTAGGCGATACCTTGGCTTGGATTGGTGAAGAGGGTGAGAAAGTGCCGGAAGTATCCGTGGAACAGCCCAAGGCGCCGGTCGCCGACCGCCATGGCGGGGCTCGGGTAACGCCAGTGGCGAAGCGGCTCGCCGAACGACACGGCATTGACGCGGAAACGTTGCAAGGCACCGGTCCGGGGGGGCGGGTGACCAAGGAAGATGTGCAGCGCGCATTAGATTCCGGTACTCACGGTCAGGAAAAAGCGGCTGACGAAACTCCAGCTAAGGCATCGGTTGCCGATAGCCCTGCACGGTCGCAGGTTACTCCCGTAGCGCAGCGGCTCGCTGAACGGCACGGCATTGACGCAGAAATGTTGCAAGGTACTGGTCCGGGCGGACGAGTAACCAAAGAAGACGTACAGCGCGCACTAGATGCAGGAGCGCCCACCAAGGAAAAAGCAGCCGACGAAACTCCGACCCTTGGCGTCAATGTCATTCCGCTTACAGGCATCCGTCGTACCACCGCCGAGCGCTTGAGTACAAACTGGTCCAAGGCACCGCATGTCACCGAAGGGATTGAAGTGGATTTCAGCGCGATTCAAGCCGCACGAGCATCAAATTCGGACGCGTGGCGCGACACCCACGGCGTCGCCCCGACAATTAACGACTTCGTACTGAAAGCCACCGTCGAAGCGTTGAAACTCCACCCCCGGCTTAACGCAGCACTGATTGATGGCGCAGTACACCAATATCACGATATCAACTTGGGGGTCGCCATCGACATCGAAGCTGGTTTGGTCGTTCCGGTGGTTAGTGGCGCTGGCACCCTCGACGTAGTAAAGATTTCAAACAAGGTCAAAGAACTCGCGGATAGTGCCAGAGCAGGAAAACTGTCGCCCGATGACTTTTCGGACGGGACGTTTACCGTCACTAATCTAGGGGGATTGGGCGTGGATTGGTTCACGCCTGTTCTTAACCCGCCGCAGTGCGCTATCCTAGGTGTCGGTCGGGTTCGTCGCGTTGCGGTGTTTGCGGGTGAGTCGATTGTAGCACAAGACCGAGCAACTCTGGTTCTCACCTTCGACCACCGGGCAATAGACGGTGCCCCCTGTGCCCGCTTCCTCGGAGATTTACGAGGGCTAATCGAAGTCCCTGAGTCGCTACTGCCCTAACTTCCCGCCAATAAAATCCTACCGACGACGCCCCCAAAAAGATTGCCCTTGCATCCCACGGGAAACACGTTAGTTTTCGTAGGTTGGGTTGAGGGATCAAGGAAACGGATAGTGACCGCGATAGTAGTTGCCTCCCAAATCAATGACAATATAGATTCTGCTCGTCAATTTGTTATGATGTAGCGAAACCCAACGTTTTTTTGTTTGTTCTTGTGACGATGTCGGGAAATGAGCATTCTCAACTTATTTCCGCTGAAACTCAAGAAAACTCGACGCCCGGATTCCGCAACCTGTCTAGCGTTCATCCCCGTTACGCACTTATTTGTTTGTACAAAATAAGCGCAAAATAAGCAACAGCGACTGCGATAGATTTCGGAAGACTATCGTACTCACTATTCGTTCGCTTGATCCTTCGCTATTCGCTCAGTTGATCTCGCGTTATTCACTCGGTTGTATGCATCATAAAAGAATCCATGGACAACCTCAAAGCACAAATCTAGAAGCTTGCCTCACAAGTTGAAGCAAATTCCAAAAGGACGAATGACCTTGAAGTAGAAACGTCAGATTCATTGTGTTCTGAGTAACAACTGAATCCTAAATCTCGGAATCTGCCGTCGGACTGAACACCAACTAGCCATTGTGCAGTTTCATTCCGGAACGGCTTGTGTCTTTGCAAATTTGCGCCTTGAAAAATGGTTTCATAAACCGTTAGGCTCTTTGCCCGAAATTACTGACAATAGCTCTACGACTTGGTTTAGAGCCAATCACCTATCACACAAATGGAGGATTTCTCCATGCAATTCAAGCTGTTGAGGCATCTTGTTTCTGTAGTATGGTTTCTTGTCTCCTTAAATCTCAATGCTAATTATCCACGGTTGGATACCATCAGAGAACGAACCGCCAATCGCGACTTCCCGTCAACTTTTGACGCCTGGGGAGGACTTGGTTGGGTTCATACATATGTGGAACCGGGCACCCTGAGCGATGAAGAAATTATCGCGCTTGCTGACCTCCAATTTACAAACCGATGGGGCGGAGTTGACTGGTTGCCCATATTGAACAATGATGGAGTATTCAGTGGCAAATTGCGTGTAAGCGGCAATCCTGTTTCCCAAGGCATATTGGAACAAAGCTGGGTCAGTTCACATAATCCAAATATGGTGTTTCTGAAGGCCATCAATATAAGAAGTGACGGCGGATCATTTTTCCCTGAGGACTCGCCTTATTGGATACGAACCCCTGACGGCAGTCGGTATGAGACCTATCCTGGCGGGGGAAGTTACTTGCTTGACTATACACACCCCGACATTCAAAACTTTCGCATACAACAGGCGGTTGCCGTTGCCGAAAGCGGTTTGTTTGACGGTGTTATGTTTGACTGGTGGAAAGGTGACGGTAACGCCCTTAGAGGTTGGTACAACGGCAAGAGAATAATCTTCCGAACCTATGAAGAGGAACGAATAGCAAGAGAAAACATCATTCGTGGTATTCGAGAAGCCGTTCACCCGGATTTCTTAATCCTTGTAAACACCAACGAACATCAAGCGAATGTCAGGCATAACTACCCATACATCAATGGCATGTATATGGAGACTGCTCCCGATGACGGCATAGGCTATTCTCGCGGAAAAATCATATATATGGAGAACTCGCTACTTTGGGCAGCTCAGAACATGCGCGAGCCTAGAATTAACTGCCTTGAAGCTCGCACACTCTTAGACAAAAGCATGGCGAATATTCCTGAAGTCCGACGATGGATGCGACTGTTTACCACAATGGGACTTACACATTCAAATGGATTCCAACTCTACGCCATATTGCCGGGACACAATCATCTTTGGTATGACTTTTGGGACGCCCGGCTCGGGAGACCGATCGGACAGCTAGCCCAACCACTTGAAAACCAAGAACGATATGGCTGTTTCATCCGTGAATACACTAACGGCTGGGCAGTTTATAACCGAAGTAGTGTCAATCAAATAGTTACTCTACCCGAAGTTGCAGTCGCTGTCTCGACGGGCAAATACGACTATACTCATGAAGTGTTCAGCATGGACGGCGAAATCTTTCTCCGCTCTCACCCAACTCGGGTGCGCCCGAAAGATTTGCTTACTACGTCGTGGGGCGTACTAAAAGCCCGATGACAAAAAACGAGAGGCGGAGGCAACCACCCCTCTATTCGCCCTTCATGAATGGAGGCAATTTGCAATTGGTGTATCAATCGCGTACAGGCGTGAATGTTTGCCAACAATTAATGGATCTGACTTATGGACTTGAAGCCGAAGTTAGGCAAACACGAAATGTTGGCACTAGTGTGAGATCGATCCGGTGGTATACTCCCTATACAATCTCACCACCGAATAAATTGAGATTGTGGAGGGCAGATCATGAGTACGCCAAACCAATCTGAGTCCCAAAGCGACTATCTCGACGGATTGTCCAAAGTAACCCGCGATATAGTGGAAAAATCAGCCGATGGCAACTACATTTACCGTGGCGAACCTGAACTCTATGAGGAATACGATGAAAAAGTATCCTCCAGTCTTTACCGTCAAGGTCAGACAGGGTATGAATCAGGGCAATTTGATATAGAGCGTGTCCAAAAGGAAATTCTGCAAGAGGCTAGAAACTACATCCACGAACAGGAAAAAGCAGACTTTGAAATCTTAACCGAACTTCAACACTACGGCAGTAAAACCAACCTGATAGACTTCACAACTGATTACTATATAGCCCTCTTCTTCGCCTGCGACGGCTCGCATAATAAAGATGGCAGGGTCATCTTGTTGGGAAGAACGGAAGAAATAAACAAAAAATACCAAATCGAAAAACCTCAAAATCCTCAGAACCGCGTCATCACTCAGAAGAGTATATTTGTTCGACCACCCATGGGCTATATTGATTCCAAAGACATAATCACTATTCCTGTTCCAGCGAACCTTAAACAGTGGATACTAATTCATCTGCGGAAATTTCAAGATATATCTACTCAGAGCATCTACAACGACCTTCACGGATTTATCAGACATAGCAATTTGGGCTCGTCAGAGAAAGCCCTTTTTCCTATTGTCTTTGCAGAAATGATAGTGGAAGATATGGCGGATGCCAGTCTTGAAGAACGAAACGAGCAGTTTCAAAAAGCAATTGACTATTATACTGAAGGAATTCAATATGCTCCGTATGACGCCGCAAACTATGCGAAACAGGGTCAGTGGTATGTCGAGATTGACGAGTTTGATCGCGCCATTGAGACTTTTAGTAAAGCCATATTCCTGAAACCCGATTATGCCTACGCCTATAACAATCGCGGTTGGGCTTGGGTCAAAGAAGGTGATTTTGACCGTGCCATTGAAGATTTTAACAAAGCGATTGAACTTAATCCGAGTAATCCTGACCCCTATTTTTCTCGCGGTATAGCACACTATTCCAAAGAAGAGTATGACCTAGCCTGCGAAGATTTTGGTAAGGTGAGAGAACTCAAGCCCGATTATTTGGCAGACCTCAAGCAGAAAAGTGGCATAAATCCTCCGGCAGACATTGCTGAAATGCTGACGCCCCCTCCGGCATGAATGTTAACAAACTAACACACCCGATAGAGGATGAAAAAAGTTGTCGCCATGAAAACGCAATATCCGTTTTTACGAATCGAACCCAAACTAATCTGTGACAATCCCGTAAGGCAAGAAAGGCTGTCTCCAATAAATTCTGAGAATCCAAAATCCAGTGAATTCCGATTCAGACAACTTATATACAGACATAAAACGAAAGAATCAGCGCGTGAACGGGCAAATTAAAATATCCAGCTTAACAGACTACATTAGTCAAATTGACAAGATAACCACCCCTGAAAAGAGTTATTTGTATCGAGGTCAGGAGAATGAAGACTGGCAAGTGAACAGCAGCGCTTATCGTCGCTTAGCGAAGCAATATGAGGCTCCCTCTGATCTATTACGTCGACTGTGGGATGACTATCTTGAACAAATCATCAATGAGATTAAACTAAAGTATCCATCTACATACAGGGACCTGTACCCGTTAGAGTGTATGGCACATCTGCAGCATAACAAGGTGGCGACAGGACTGATTGATTTTACATACAGTTCCTTGGTCGCCCTTTGGGTTGCCTGCGCCAATAAGGATATAAGTGGGAAAGTGTTTGTGTTACAAAATGAGAATGCGAAAATCAAAGAGATAAACACACCTGAAGCGCTTCAGCGCAATCTAGAAACGTTTTTTCGCGAGAACTAAGAACAGTGGTACCTTTGGTCTCCCACTTTGGACAGCGGGACGGTGGACACTGAACGCATGACCATGCAGCAATCGGTATTCCTATTTGGCTTACCCGAAATGGATGGGGAGATGATTGATCGAGAAATCGTTATACCCGCTGAACACAAAGAAGATTTGAGAGTAGAGTTGGCAAAAATGGGAATCTCGGAAGAAACACTATTCTCCGATTTGCTCGGTTTTTTTGAGAGAAACACTCAAGAAAAATCCTATGACCTAAAACTTGTCACATCCAATGATGGAGAGACACTGCCGTGAAGAACGACCTAACTGCCAAAGACAAGCGCTACTACAACTATTTTCAACGAGGCAATGTTAGATTAGTCACCAAAGAGTACGATGGTGCGATAGAAGACTACGACAAGGCAATAGAACTGAAACCAGACTATGCGCCTATCTATAACTTTCGCGGTTACGCCTACCGCGAAAAGGGCGAGTACGTCTGTGCCATTGAGGACTTGAACAGAGCGATACAACTCAAAGACGATTATGTCGACGCCTATATCAATCGCGGTCTAGCTTACGGGGAAAAAGGCGATTATGACCGTGCCATCGCAGATTTGAACAAAGCCATAGAACTAAAACCAAATCTCGCCGACGCCTATTACAATCGCGGCGTTGTTTACGGCATCAAAGGCGATCAGGGCCGTGCTATCCAAAACTATACAACGGCGATAGAATTGAAACCAGACTACGCCATCGCCTATAACAATCGCGGTTTGGCTTACAGGGGAAAAGGAGAGTTTGAGCGTGCCATAGTAGACTTGAACAAAGCGCTACAACTCAAACCCAAATTTGCTGCGGCATATAACAATCGCGGACTTGTCTATCGCGAAAAGGGTGATTATGACCTTGCTATTGAGGATTGCAACCGGGCGATGCAACTCAAAGACGATTATGCTGAACCCTACAGCAATCGAGGGGCGGCGTACCGTGACAAGGGTGAGTTTGACCGCGCGATTGAAGACTATAACAAAGCCATAGAACTCAATCCCGATTATGCTGACGCCTATTTCAATCGCGGGGCTGCTTACAGCGATATAGGCGATGTTAACTGCGCTATCGTAGACTATACGACAGCGATAGGACTGAACCCTTACCTCGCCCCAGCCTATAACAATCGCGGGGCTGTTTACAGCGATATAGGCGAGTTTGACCGTGCTATCTTAGACCTTAACAAGGCAATAGAACTCCAACCGAACCTTGCCGAGCCCTACAACAATCGCGGCAATGGTTACCGCAATATAGGCGAGTTTGACCGCGCGATTGAAGACTATAACAAAGCCATAGAACTCAATCCCGATTATGCTGAGCCCTATAACAATCGCGGGGCTGTTTACAGCGATATAGGCGAGTTTGACCGCGCCATCAGAGACTATTATGCGGTGATAGAACTCCAACCAAACCTTGCCGATGCCTATTACAATCGTGGAGAGGCTTACGGTGTTAAAGGCGAGTTTGACCGCGCGATTGAAGACTATAACAAAGCCATACAACTCAATCCCGATTTTGCCGATGCCTATAATAATCGTGGCATTGCTTACTACGACAAAGGCAATTTCGACCGCGCGATTGAAGACTATGACAAGGCGATACAACTGAATCCAGGGCTTGTTCAATCCTATAACAATCGCGGCAACGCTCACCGCAACAAGGAAGATTATGACCGTGCCATTGAAGACTTTAACAAGGCACTTGAGCTGAAACTGGATTATGCCGAGACGTTTAATAATCGTGGCAATGCTTACGGTGCCAAAGGCGAGTTTGACCGCGCTATTGCGGACTATAACAAGGCGATAGAGCTGAAACCGAAGTTAGCCAAGCCCTATAGCAATCGTGGCGTTGCTTACTACAAACAAGGCAATTATGCTTGTGCCATCAATGACTATAACAAGGCGATACAACTCAAACCAGATTATGCCGACGCCTATTACAATCGTGGCGAGGCGCGGTTACACCTTAGAGCATGGGAGAAAGCCAAATTAGACCTGACCGTTGCCGAGGCGATGGGGATAAATATCGTCACGGCGTTTCGTAACGATTATGCAAGCGTCCCGGACTTCGAGCAGAGGCATGGCGTGAAACTGCCGGAAAACATTGCTGCAATATTGACCCCCCGGATAATTACCGCGCGAATAAAAGAAGGATGGGAAGCAACCGACGAAGTGGCGACCGATGCTGAAATCGCCTTAGACGAGATACTAAGAAACTACGAGCGAGCATGGAAAACTCTAGGCGAACGCGATATTTGACAATTGAGGAAATTCTAGATATTGCCGCAGGGCATGTAGGTCGCTATCAGTTGTTGAAGGAAAGCCAGTTACACTATTTGGTTGAAATCGTTGGTAAAAGAATAGGCGACACAGAATTGTTTCCGACTTTGCCCCAAAAAGCCGCTGTATATGCCCATCACATAATTACTGGACATATATTTTTGGACGGGAATAAACGTATTGGCATCAATTGTGCGCTCTCGTTTTTAGTTTTGAATGGTCGTATTCCGAATCTCAGGATTGATGATTCAATTATTGAGCTTGGCTTTAAGGTTGCGGACGGGACAACAACAGATCTTGAGGAGATCGCCGACTATATGCGATTATGGATTCAGCGACAGACAGATGAATCTGTGTTTACACCACCCCAGGTAATTTCTGACAGTCTGTGATTCAGGCAGTTGTACGGATGAATTCCTCGAAGAAATATTCCTCGAAATCTTCATCGTGGAAAGCTGGCGTACCGCTCTGCTTGGATAGACACCTCCAAGCGATTGTGACATGTAACCACCAACTCTGCATCAGCGTGCAGGACAAAAGGTAAATCGTGCAACAAAGAAATGGTTTAAAGCCCATCTGAAAGACATCGCCTTAATGTTGACGCCCCTACAGGCGTGAATGATGACACACTTAGGTGTCCTCTTCACGATGAAAACACGATACCAATTGTTACGAAACGAACCCAAAACGAAGCCAATCGTGATGTAGTTTTTTCAATCCGTACCCTCCGTATAATCCGCGGCAATCCGCGATTCAGACAATTGCGCTTGACGGCAACGGAGGGAAGAAATGCGTAGGATAAAATAAAATCTGTCAAAATCTGTCAAGTTTTGTCAAGTTTGGATTTCTGAGTTTTGTCTCTATTCTTATCCGGTTCCGTTGAAATGTGAACAGAACGTAATGACAACGGCAAAATCCACTTGGACAACCGTGTCCACTCCGTATCTTTTTAGCGCGAGAAACTTTCCTCTTGAAATGAGTAACACCTCTACAGTATAATGTAAGTGTTGCTCACAAGGGAGCCTCCAGTCCGCGGGAAGGGTCCAACCTGCCTTAATTCCTTTTCAATAGAATTTAACCTTCTTTCTTTGCCTGTGAATGCGGACAACGGGCACAACGATGAGAGAGGAGGTTCTCATGCGACAAAAGCAATTCCCGCCCAATCCAAGCCTAGAACACCTAAAGTCCCAAGCGAAGAAGTTACTTAAAGCCTACCGAGCCGGTTCTGTTGATGCAATTGACCGTATTCGTTCTTTTTTCCCATGACTTTCCAATGCCGCAGACGCGGAAGTCCAACAAGCTGAATTCGGCTTGCAGGATGCGCAGTTGGTTGTTGCCCGTGAATACGGGTTTGAAAATTGGTCTCAGCTAAAAGAACGGGTGATACACTTGGGACAAAACACTGAGGAGGGTACCGCCAAAGAAATCTTGTTTAAGATAATCCGTGCCGCGGATATTGACGAAGCGGATATTTGCCGGGTGAAGGCTCTGATTGCCGCTGATTCATCGCTCATCGGTCCCCTCTACTCATAGCGATTGGTACATGGTACGGAGTAAGGGGCGGCGCCATCGACGAATGCTTAGAAATTGTCGAGGCACTCATCGAAAGTGGAGCGGATTTGAGCGAGAAATTTATGGTAGACATTGCCGGTGAGATTTCAGAAGTCACGGTGTTGGATTATTCACGATAGCTGGCTGTCCTTTTCCAGGATAAACCTTTTGATAAGGTAATCGGATTTCTACAAAAGTATGATACAATTTAATCGCGGTTCAAGTGGATTTCAATTGAGGACGGAGTAAAATTTCTGACTTGAATTGGCAGCTGTGTCTTACTGACTTCTGGTCCGCCCACACGATGATAAGAGGGAAACCCCGTTGGATTTTTCTGGAAACGAAAAATGCGAACAATTTAGGCATTGCTTTGTCTAACTAGCGTGTTTTAACCGGTGTCTTCATTATGCCTAAGTGAGATTTGGATTGCACATCATATCTCACTTAGGCTATATTATTGCGGCACTGCATACAATAACTCGAAAACTCCGTAGGAGAATATGAAACGGAAAACCTTCATCCCGCAAATTCTTGCGCTCACTTTGTTGGTTGGACTATTCTTCGTCCCAACCATACAAGCTCGCGAAACCAAAGTCTCTGAAGCAGATTTGAAGCGATTTGACGCCGATGGCGATGGCAAACTCAGCGAAGCAGAAGGTGACTTAATGCTTGAGGCAATTGCCTTCGAGGCTTTCTTGGGTCAGGGTTTAAACCCTGAAAATCTCAGACAGATGCAGCGTGAACGGCGTTTTGGAGGTCCCGGTGGATTCGGTTTTGGCGGTCGAATGGGACCAAGGCGAGCTGAGATGATTGTCGACCGTTTTGACAACGATAAAGACGGAAAATTAAACGACGAAGAACGAAAAGCCGCACGGAACTATGTCCTGAAAGGTCGCGGAGAGAGCAGTCTCGCTGGTCACTCTACTCGAACCTCGCCCAGCACTACACTCGACATGGATATGCAGATGAGCCACGACGCTGCACCGAAGGGCGAACCTAATCTCTATGAGGCAAAAACACTTCGCACACTCTATCTTCGATTCCACGATGAAGACTGGTATGGGCAACTCAGCGATTTCTATCGAACTGATGTCAATCTACCCGCCGATTTAATTGTCGATGGAAAAGTCTATCCATCAGTCGGCGTCCGTTTTCGCGGTAGTTCATCCTATTTCGGCATTCGTGGCTCAGAGAAAAAATCGTTCAACATCGCCGTTGACTACGGTGATGGGAATAAACGCCTCTACGGTTACAAGACACTCAATCTACTCAACGGTCATGCCGATCCCTCCTTTCTCCGTGAGGTGCTTTATTCACGGATTGCTCAGAATTATATTCCCGCGCCAAAAGCGAATTTTGTCAAGCTTATGATTAATGGGGAAAGCTGGGGAATCTACATCAACAGCCAGCAATTCAACAAGGACTTCCTCGATGAATGGTTCGGAACGAAAAGTGGCGTTCGCTGGAAAGTGCCGCCCAGTCGTGAGGGCGGGCTTATCTATAGTGGAGAAGACCCTGACTCCTATCAGGGAATCTATCAACTCAAAACGAATGACGCCCCAAATGCCTGGAAAGATTTAATCGCGCTGTGTGAAACGCTAGACAAAACCCCGGACGACAAACTTGAAGGCGAGCTTTCTCGGATATTCAACATCGACCGGGCGCTGTGGTTTCTCGCATTGGAAAATGTGTTCATCGACAATGACGGCTATTTCAGTCGCGCGAGCGATTACGCAATCTACCAGGATCCTTTGGGGCGCTTTCACCTCTTGCCGCAAGACAGCAACGAGACATTTCGTTATGCCGGAGGCGGCGGTCCTAACTCGTGGGACAGCGATGGTCCGATGCTATCTCCCGTCGCTCAGGAGTCCGATGAGATGCGACCGGTGATTCGCCGCCTGCTCTCCATTCCACACCTGCGAGCACGATACTTGGCGCACATCCGCACCATTGTGGACGAGTGGCTCGATTGGGATGTGCTTGCACCCATCATCGAAGAATATCAGTCGCTCATCCATGCCGAAGTCAAAGCCGACGATAAAAAGCTCTATTCCTACGAGGTGTTTGCCACCATCCACATTAAAGATCAGAGCCGTGGAGGGGGCTTCGGTCCGCCGGGCGGATTTGGAGTTCAAGGCGGGCGCCGTGGCAGGGGTACGGGGATGACTCCAAGTTTCAAACGATTTGTAGAGGAACGGCGGGCGTTCCTGCTCAATCATCCGGAAATCAACAGTCCAACGGCATCAATCCAATCCGTTTCCCAGCCCGACAATCCGCTGGCAAATCGTTCCGTGCAAATTACAGCGGAGATTGGCGCAGATATCAAGATTGACGCTGTCATTTTGTATTATGCTGTCGGTCGATTGGCACCGTTTGAGAGCGTTCCGATGTTCGGAAACGGAAGCGCTTACACAGGTGAAATACCCGCCACTCCTGCGGGAACAAAAGTGCGTTATTACATTGAAGCGCGTACGGTTGAATCAAACGGGACAACGATATTTTCACCCGCCAAGACAGAATTTGGAGCGCTGACCTACCGCGTGAGTGCTCCTGTTGCCGAAAGCACTTCGATTGTCATTAACGAACTGATGCCGAACAACACGGGGAGTATTACCGACCCGCAGGGCGAACACGACGACTGGATTGAACTGCACAACCGCAGCGGTTATGAAGTAAATCTTTCAAGTATGTACCTGAGTGACAACACAAACAACCCAAGAAAATGGGCGTTTCCCGAAAACACCATCCTTTCGCCTCACGGCTATCTGATTGTTTGGGCTGATGAAGACAGCAAAGACCGACCAGGGCTTCACGCCAATTTCAAGCTCTCAAGGCGTGGGGAAATCGTCATGCTTATTGATACTGATGCGCGCGGGAATCAGATACTTTCTTCAGTTGAATACGTCGAACAGAAGAAAGATGTTGCACTCGGCAGATTTCCTGATGGGATTGGGGATTTCAAGCCATTAGCGATGACACCGGGAAAACGGAATCATTAACCGCAAAAGTATGGGCTGACTGAGAATACCTTCGATAAATGCCTGTCCCATACTCTGCGGCAATAACTACTGAAGGAGAGACATCCGTGCCCCGATAATTGGCGGTTCGGAAACCCTTCGTACGAAGATTGTCAATACTTGTCTGGCGTTGTACTAACCTCTCATAAAAAGGAAAGAGGACGATGAAATTCAGAAATTTACAGATTGGGCTTTTGATGGTTATCACGTTCCTTTGGGCATTGAACGCAACGACAGTTGCTGAACCTATCACATCGACTGTCAAGGAGTGGCATCAATGGCGCGGTCCAAATCGAGATGGTATCTCCCATGAAACGGGGCTCCTCACGAACTGGTCCGAGGCGGGACCAAGAGAAGTCTGGCGAATTTCGCTTGGCGATGGGTTTTCTGGCATCTCTATTTCCAATGGTCGCGCCTACACAATGTACGCCAAAGGTGAAGACGAAATCGTCGTGTGCTTCGATGCGAAGACTGGTGAGGAAATCTGGCGGTATCTTGACGACTACCGCTTTGAAAATCGGCAGGGCGGCGATGGTCCCCGTTCTACGCCGACCGTTGATGGCGATTCGGTCTACGTGCTTAGCGCCCACGGCAGGTTAGTTGCCTTAGACGCGCTCACAGGTAAGGAACAATGGGGTTACGATTTCACTAAGGTGTTTGAGAGCAAAGTGCCCCAACACGGATTCTCTACGTCTCCGGTGGTTGAGGGAAACCTTTTGCTCGTCGAGGTTGGCGGTACGGAAAATAGAGCGATTATCGCGTTCAATAAGGAAAACGGCGACATCGTATGGAACACCCAAGACGACTCGCCAGCTTATTCCTCGCCAATTACCGTTACAATCCACAACGTCCGACAGGCTATTTTCTTCACTGCTGAAGGTCTTGTCTCCGTATCGCCGCAGGATGGTCAAGTGTATTGGAGGTATACTTGGCACACCTCCTATAACGTGAATGCCGCCACTCCTGTTTTCATCGCACCGGACAAAATATTCATATCCTCCGGCTACGACACGGGCGCTGCCTTGGTCCAGATAGAAGAAACTGACGGAAAATTGTCAGGTTCCGAGATCTGGCGGAGTCGTGTTATGAAGAACCACTTTGGATCGTCAATTCTCCATGAAGGCTATCTGTACGGCTTCGACGATGGCACGCTAAAGTGCATTGAGGCGAACACCGGTGAAGAACAGTGGAGGAATCGCGGATTCCGAAAAGGCAGCTTAATTCTTGCCGACGGTCATCTCATTGTCCTCGGCGAAGGCGGAAACCTCGCGTTAGTAAAAGCATCGCATGCGGAATATCTTGAGGTTGCCCAATCACAAATCCTCAATGGACGATGTTGGACGGCGCCAAGCGTGTCTAGGGGTAAGTTGTACCTGCGAAATAATGAGGAATTGGTCTGTTTGGACTTGAAGGAGGCAGAACCCCAGTAGCGTCAAGATTGGGAATCCTCTCAAGCAAACTCAAACTTACATCCAAACTAGCCCGATGTCAATACCCATAAAATTCAAGCTGAAAAGACATTGAACAAGTCGAATAAAGTGGAAATGAGGGCTTACGGACTCCCCTACAATTTATGCACACGACCAATTCCTACTGGGATTGATTAACTATCCCCATCACTGATGTAAATTGTAGAAACGAGGAATCGAAGACAAGTAGAATAAATTTGACTCACAGTGCTGGATATATTATAATTAGATTTGTCCTGATTGGTCGTTGATTAGCGTTGGTTTTTCCGATTAGATTCGATTACATGGGTCAACAATGTTTTTCAACCGCCAAAACTAACAGTCTCCGCAGCCTCATTCGAGATTGGCATAGCGCCTCCAAATCAAGTAGTCTCTTGAGGTGATTTATATGAAATCGTACAGGGAAATCATAGACGAAACAAGACAGGAAATTCCAGAAGTCAGCGTTGACGAGGTCAAGGCGAAGAAGGATAACCATGAACACTTTGTCCTGCTCGATGTCCGGGATAACGATGAGTATCGATCTGGCTATATCCCCGATGCGTTGTATGTGAGCCGGGGGATGCTCGAACTTGATATTGAGGACTTTGTGCCTGATCGGGACGAAAAGATTGTCGTCTACTGCGCGGGCGGGGCTAGATCATTGCTTGCCGCTAAATCCCTCAAAGAGATGGGGTACACACAAACCGTCTCGATGGCGGGTGGGTATCGGGCTTGGGCGAGCAATGGTTACCCGACGGCGAAGGATAAACCGATGACGCCAGATCAGTTAGATCGCTATAGCCGACACTTTATGCTGCGCGAAATCGGGGAAAAAGGGCAAGCAAAGCTGTTCGATGCCAAAGTGTTATTTATTGGAGCTGGCGGTTTGGGATCGCCGGCTGGAATCTACCTCGCAGCTGCCGGTGTTGGCACACTTGGCATCGTCGATTCCGACGCGGTAGAACTCAGCAACCTACAGCGCCAGATTCTCCACCGCTCGGAAGCGGTCGGTACCCCAAAGGTACAATCCGCCACAACGACAATCAAAGCCTTGAACCCTGACGTTGAGGTAATTCCTTATCACCTCCGCCTCGCATCAGACAACATCATGGAGGTCATTCAAGACTACGATCTGATTGTCGACGGTTGCGATAATTTTGCTACGCGCTATCTCGTTAATGATGCGGCGGTATTGATGAATAAAACCATTGTACACGGAAGTATTTTCCAATTCGAAGGACAAGCGACTGTCCTGAAGCCGAAATATGGACCGTGCTACCGCTGCATGTTCCCGGAACCGCCGCCTCCGGGTATGGTTCCAAGCTGAAATGAAGCAGGTGTCCTGGGCGTGCTCCCAGGCGTCGTTGGCGTCGTGATGGCGACCGAAGCGATTAAACTGTTGCTCGGAATAGGCAATCCACTCATTGGTCGTTTACTGCTTTATGATGCACTCAGTATGCAGTTCCGTGAACTGAAGGTGAATCGGGATGAGAACTGCCCGATTTGCGGCGAGATCCCAATGATTACCGAGCTCATCTCGGATTACGTTGCGTTCTGCGAGACAGATTACACCGAAACAGAGTTGGCAACTGCTGCGGATTAACGTATACCACCAGCATCCTGACTGAAAGGATACAATTTATGCTACCCTGTCCAGATTGTAACAATCCGCTCAGGCAGTTCCCAATTGAACCGTCGGGGGTTGACCTGCTTAGTTGCGACGGTTGCCAAGTTGTGGTGCTGTATCGCCCGGGTGAAGAATTTGAGCGTGTGGATGACGTGACGTTCGATGAGCTTGTTGCCGCCTACGGCACCGAGTATCCGATAGATGTTGATTCGAGTACAGTTACGCTGCCAGAGGCGATTGTCGAAGCCCTGGCGTAAGATACTAAAAAATACGGGAAGATGAACCATCCCAAATGTAACGCGACCTGCAAGGGATGCTTTCTAAACTCACCCAACCCTTCCGAAAACATCAAGCTCTCATACTCCTTTTCCCCGCCCTTTTCTGGCTCATTGTCTTCTTTCTAATCCCCATCGTTTCCATTTTCGTCTATAGTTTGGCGGAACGTGGAACCTATGGCGGAGTCCGGTGGCACTTCACACTGAAAAGCTACGGGCAGTCGCTGGATTCGCTCTATCTTGGCATTCTCTGGCGTTCCATTTTGACAGGCATCATATCGACTGGGGTGTGTTTGCTCATTGGCTATCCGTTTGCCTACTACCTTGCACGCTACCAACCTCGTGGACGCAATTTACTGTTATTGCTCGTTGTAGTCCCCTTCTGGACAAACTTTCTCATTCGTACCTATGCTTGGATTTTAATTTTGCGGACGGAAGGCGTGTTGAATACAATCTTAGGGGCAATGTTTCCAAACGCCCCGACCGTAGAGGTACTCAATACCCCAATCGCAGTACAGATTGGGCTGATTTACGGATACTTACCCTTCATGATTTTGCCGCTGTATGCCTCATTAGAGAAGCTTGATCGCACATTGATTGATGCAGCGAAGGATCTCGGCGCAAGTCGCTGGAAGGCATTTATCAATGTTACGTTGCCTTTGAGTATTCCCGGTATCGCCGCCGGATCAGTGTTAGTATTTATTCCTACGGTCGGCGCGTTTATTACCCCCAATCTGCTCGGCGGCGGAAAGGTCGATTATATCGGCAACGTAATTGAACGCCAGTTCAAAACTGCTCGCGACTGGCCCTTCGGTTCGGCGCTCTCCTTTCTGCTGATGGGGATTGTCCTTGTCGCCACGGTAATCTATTTTCGGACTTTGCAAGGGCAGGAGGAAACCTAGGTAGGCAAGGTAAGATTGGCAGCGAGTTTATGCACTTCCTACCTTACGATTATCTTATGATACCCGATGAGATGCTCAAAAAAATTCGCCGGATTGATATTCGCACTAGCCAGATGGTAAACGATGTCCTAGGAGGTCAATACGAAAGCGTATTTAAGGGGCAGGGCATGGAGTTTGAAGAGGTCCGTGAGTACCAGCCGGGCGACGAAGTGCGCTCAATCGATTGGAACGTGACGGCTCGGATGGGGCGCCCGTTCCTCAAAAAATATGTCGAGGAACGTGAATTGACCATAATGCTCCTCCTTGACGCGAGCGCATCGTCAACATTTGGATCGATTAAACAACGCAAGGACGAACTTTCCGCCGAACTTTGTGCTGTACTTGCTTTCTCCGCTATTAAGAACAACGATAAAGTCGGCTTGATTATTTTCACAGACAGAATCGAAAAACATGTGCCTCCCAAAAAAGGACGGCGCCATGTCCTGCGCGTCATCAGCGAAGCGCTTTCATTTGAACCCGAAGGGCGACGTACGGACATCGCGGTCGCACTAGAATATCTGAACCGCGTCACTATTCGTCGGACTGTTACATTTCTCATCTCTGACTTTATGGCGACAGATTACGAATTGTCTTTGCGGATTGCAAACAGAAGACACGACATCATAGCGCTCACAATCACTGACCCAAGAGAACTGGAATTGCCAGACGTAGGAATTCTTGACTTGGAAGATGCGGAAACGGGAGAGAAAATCCGCATTGATACGAAGGTTCGGCGCGTCAGAGAAGCGTACCAGCGCCTAGCGCTAGATAGAATGCAGGCGAAATCGCGAATTCTGCGCTCGGCGAATGTCGATACGATTGATGTCTCTACCGATAAACCTTACATCGAACCTCTTCTAAAATTCTTTCGCATGCGAGAGCGGCGGCTCTAAGCGAGAACTAGTAAACCATGCTGCTCAATAACAAATTTTAGCTCATCGGTAAGTCACCTGTTGAACAAGACAACGACCAGATACGTCGCCAGGAAATATAAAATACGACCGAAATCGTGTATGTCTCGTGATGGATGCTCCCTTTGTCGACATGTGGCATCCCTCTTGGTCATTGGCCTCATTCTACACGTATTGTTACTTAGAGAGCCCCTTTTCGCCCAAGAGAGCAAAGGAGAACCAATCATCATCACAATTCAGGTCAATCCGACCACGATGAGTATCGGCGATAAAGTCGAGTATACTATCAGCGTTGATGCTAACCCTGAGTTAAAGGTGGAATTGCCGCAATTCGGCGACAATATAGGTGGGTTCACCATCAAAGACTTCGGCGAAGCCGAACCCAAGAAACACAAAGGACGGATTGCATACCGGCAGTGGTATACGCTAGATACGTATATGACCGGAAGTCACACAATCCCCGCACCGGTTGTGTTTTATACCGATGTGAACGGACGACAACTTGAGATTGAGGGGGATTCGGTAACAGTTGAAGTCAAAAGCGTACTTCCGGAGGATGAGGAACTACAGGACATCAAAGATATCCCTGACCCCGTGGAGCTTCCTGTTAACAATACAGTGCTCCTTCTCTGGATAGTTGTTGGGATACTCGTCATTGCAGGCGGGGTCACAGCGTTCTTATGGTTAAAAAAGCAAAAAAAATCTCAGGAAGAATTTGCTAGGAAGCCTCCGCACGTCGTTGCCTACGAACAACTGGAAATGCTTATTGCTTCAGGACTTATTGAGGAGGGGCGCATCGAAGAATACTATGTTTCGCTATCGGATACCATTCGCACATATCTGGAAAATCGTTTTGGTTTAAGAGCGCCGGAAATGACGACGGAGGAGTTTTTAGCTGCGGCAGCAAAGGACAGTAATTTGAAAGATGAACACAAGAAAATGTTAAGTCGCTTCCTCACTCACTGCGATCTCGTAAAGTTTGCCCGATATGGACCCGATATGGAGGAAATGAAATCGGCTTATGAGTCCGCCAAGCAGTTTGTTCATGAAACCACTCCCGTTGCAGAGGATTAACGACCGATGTTTCCTAGTAATTCCTGTGTCCTAACGTGTGAACGGGCGGAAACCCTCATTTTGACTGCGAAGAGTTTCAACTTCACATGTTAAAATATGCTGTTAGTTGGTCGTAAAGAGCTAAGAAGGAGGTATTTCAACTGAATAGTCCCGCTTGCGGCGCTATGTTTATAGAAAACGATGACATTTCAAGAACCGTTCGCCCTTTTGTCCCTCATGGCGATTCCACTGTTGATTTATTTCCATTTTAGAGGAACGCAACGCGGAAGCCTAAGATTCTCGTCAATCGGGAGTTTTCGGGCAATTCGACCGACCTGGACGAATTGGGGAAGAGAAGGACTGCTTTTCTTGAGATGCATCGTGATTCTACTGATTGCGTTCGGGCTCGCACGTCCACAAAAAGGGGTTGAAGAGAGCAAATTAGTCGGAGAAGGGATTGACATTGTGCTTGTTATTGACGTTTCCGGGAGCATGCGGGCGGAGGATTTTCAGATTGCAGGAGAAAGTTACAACCGTCTCCATGTCGTCAAAGCAGTTGTCAAAGATTTTATCAAAGGTCGGAGTAACGATAGGATTGGCATTGTGGTTTTCGCGGGACGCCCATATACGCTTTGTCCGTTAACACTCGACTACGGTTGGTTGATTCAGAACCTGGACAGGGCAAAGATTGGGATGCTTGAGGATGGCACCGCTATAGGGACGGCTATAGCCACAGGATGCAACCGGTTGCGCGAATCCTCGGCGGACAGCAAAGTGCTTATCCTGATGACCGACGGTCGCAACAACACTGGGAGAATCTCACCTGAAACCGCCGCGAATCTTGCCAAAACACTTAATGTAAAAATCTATACAATCGGCGCGGGGACAAAGGGAATGGCACCTTACCCATCTCGCGACCTATTCGGCAACAAGATCTATCAGCCAGTAAAAATAGAAATCGACGATGAATCGTTAACCCAAGTTGCGCAAGAAACGGGCGGCAGATATTTCCGCGCCACGGATACTGAAAACCTACGTCAGATATACGATGACATTGACAAGATGGAAAAAACAGAAATAGAAACTCCCCAATATCTCGAATACAAGGAATTTTACCCATATTTTCTTATTCCAGCGTTAATCGGTTTCTTAGCCGAGCTTGCACTGGCAAATACACGATTGAGAAGACTACCCTAAAAAGACACTAAAGATTGAAGATTCACAATTCCTGCGTCTCCTTAGCGGGGAAAGAATGTTCAATTCAACCTACAATGAAGTTCAGTAACCTGCAATACCTACATCTATTCTGGTTAATTCCCGTTTTAGTTCTGTTCTACATCTGGGCGTTTCGCAGCAGATGGAGGACACTTGAAGCGTTCGCCGAAGCCCCTCTAATTCCGAATCTGACTGTGTCTGTCAGCCTTTTCAAGCAGAAGGCCAAAGCGTTTCTCACGGTTATAGCCATGTTCTTCTTAGTCTTAGCGCTCATTGGGCCGAAGTGGGGGTTCCGTTGGCAGGAGGTCAAGAGGCGCGGGGTTGACATTATGGTTGCGATTGACACCTCCAGAAGTATGTTGACACCGGATGTTAAACCCAACCGGTTGGAAAGGGCAAAGTTGGCGGTAAAGGACCTACTTAATTTGTTGGAAGGTGACAGGATCGGCTTAATCGCCTTCGCGGGAAGCGCTTTTGTGCAGTGCCCGCTCACGTTGGATTACGGCGCTTGTGCCCTGACGCTAAATCGTATCAACACCACCATCATTCCCCGCGGCGGCACCAACCTCGCAGACGCGATTCAAACGGCAATGGATGCATTTGGTACGAACGGGGACAAACACAGAGCCTTAATTATCATCACCGATGGGGAATCCCATGAAGGCGATGCAGAGGCAACTGCTAAAGAAGCTGCGGAAACTGGTATCAAAATCTTCTGTGTGGGCATCGGCACGAAAGCAGGTGAACTGATCACCATTACAGACGAAGACGGAAGCCCAACTTTCCTGAAGGACAGGGGTGGACAGGTTGTGAAATCAAACCTCAATGAGGTTGCCTTGCAGAAAATCGTGCTGACCACCGGTGGCAGCTATGTCAAAGCTTCAGGCGCAAACTTTGGGCTCGACGTAATCTACGACGAAAAAATCGCTAAAATGGAGAAGAAAGAGTTGGAAAGCCAACTTCAGAAACGCCACGAAGATCGATTTCAGATTCCCCTAATAGTGGCGTTCCTTTTAATCGTGACAGAAGCGTGCATCGGCGATAGAAAGAATCAACCTAAGCAACTTGCTTAAGTGCATGAACATTAATTTCGTGAGTTTGTTGGAGTCCTCGACATCTCACTGCTTCTTTGCAAAGGTTAGAAAAGGTTATGCAAGCAAAATCGATTATCATCCTGTTAATTTTCTCAATCGTGTCTATCGCTTGGTTTAACCCAAAGGCGGATAAGATTAAGACCGGGAATCGTCTGTACAAAGAGGGCAAATACGACGAAGCGATGGAGCACTATACCGATGTTCTGATTGATTTGCCGCAATCTCCCTACGTTCATTATAACGTAGGTGCTTCCGCATACAAAAAGGGCGATTACGAAAATGCGGTTGAAGCGTATACAAAATGCGTATCCACCGAAAATCCCGCGCTTGAGGAGAAGAGCTATTACAGCATTGGCAACTGCACGTATAAACAGGGAGAACGCAAGGAAAGCACCGACGTAACTGAGGCAATCAAACTCTACCGAGAGGCATTGGACGCTTATAAACGCGCTATCGACCTAAATTCAAAGAACATGGATGCCAAATTTAACTATGAAGTCGTTCAGCACAAGATTAAAGAACTCCAGGATCAGCAGCGACAAAAGAACCAACAACAAAATCAAGATACCGATCAGCAGAATGACGAGAAACAAGAACAGCAAGAGGGAAATTCGCAACGGGACGATTCGCAAGAGGCAGACTCGCAGGAGGAACAACAACAAGAAAGCCAACAAGGAGCTCAGGATCAGAAGGATATCGAACAGAAATCGTCCGCTCAAGTCTCCGAAGAAAAGGAAGAGATGACAAAAGCGGAAGCGCTGAGACTGTTAGATGCTTTGAAAGATGAGGAACAACACCAACTTATACTACAGCACAAGCGAGATACCAGTTTTCCTGAAGATTTCAAGGATTGGTAGGAGTAGAGTAGAGTGCACATAGATGCACGTTTAACCTTTGAACCGACGTGATAGCGTGCTGACAATTCGACAATGAAAGAAAGTAATACCAAACACAAGCTGCTACGGTTTCTTCCCTTTTTGTTCATCGGATTATCCTTTCTACAAAGCGCAGCGGCTATTGCAGATTGGATTTCTGTTTCAGCATCGGTTGATAGCAAAATTGTAAGCGTCGGCGGTAGAATTCAACTCACCGTGAGCATAGAAGGCGTACAATCTATAAACGCGCCGGTTTTGCCCGATATAGAAGGGTTTCAAGCCCAGTATCAAGGTCCAAAAACGCAGATATCAATTGTCAACGGACAGATGTCCGCGTCGATAGAGCATAGGTACGGACTGACGGCGCAGAAGGTTGGAAAATACACAATCGATTCCATCAAGGTGGAGTATACGGGGAAAAGCTATCAGACCGAGCCGATAACAGTAGAGATAATTGAGGGTCCGACACCCCGAGGTCAAAGTGATGAATCACAAGGTGATGAATTGAAGGATTACATCTGTCTCACCCTGACTACTGAAAAAGAGAAACTGTACCTTAATGAGGTGTTTCCCATTACCGTCAAACTCTATCACCGCCAACTCGATGTCCGCGACATCGAGTATCCTACCTTTTTAGCCAATGGCTTTTCTGTGAGGGATTTCACTAAGCCGAACCGCAGCCAAGAAGTCGACGATGGTGTCCGTTTTAACTGCCTCAGCTTTCAAACCGTTGTCTACCCTGTCTCAGTCGGGCAATTGACGCTTGGCCCCGCACAACTAAAATGTAGCTTAGTTATAAAAGGGCAAGGTCGAAGACGGAGTTCATTCTTTGATGACGATTTTTTCGGTCGAGCAGAAAAACATCCCCTCGCCTTGAAATCGGAACCCCTGAAGATAACAGTTCACCCGCTTCCCTTTCGGGGGAAACCGCACGACTTTTCAGGCGCTGTCGGAAAGTACGCCCTTCAGGTTGAAGCGAAACCGACGGAGGTCAAAGTCGGAGAACCAATTACGCTGACAATTCAGGTCACAGGCAGAGGAAACATTGAGACCATCTCCTTGCCTAAGATTAATGGTTTGAATCGATTTAAAACTTACGATCCGCAAATTAAAACAGACGAAGGCGGAAAAAGCTTCGAGCAAGTGCTCATTCCGAAAGATGAAAACATCAAAGCCATTCCGGAGATTCGGTTCAGTTACTTTGACCCCGACGATGGACAATATCACACCATTAAAAAAGGGAAAATTCCGATTCTTGTAACAGCAATAGCGGATGAAGAGGCATTTAAAATTGTTGACTTGCCTGAAGTTACTAAAACAGTGACGAAAGAGAAATTAGGTCGGGATATCCTCTACATCAAGGACTTGATGAAAGGCGTTCAAAAAGGAAATTCCTATCTTTATCAAAATGGTCTGTTTCTCTTTGCGCAAACTTTACCGCTCCTGGCGTTCTTCGGTGTGCTCATCTACCAGAAACACAAGGACAAGCTGGCAGGCGACATCAGCTATGCTCGACAAAGAGGCGCGCCGCGGAAAGCGAAGAAGGGTCTTGATGTCGCAAAAAAACTCGCGCTAACAGGTCAACCTGGGGCGTTTTGCGATGTCATCTTCAGAACAATGCAGGAATATATCGGCAATCAATTCGCGCTGCCATCGGCGGGCATTACAAGCGAGATTGTGGACGAGTTACGGAAGCACAGCGTCAAGGAAGAAGCTCTGGAAAAGCTTCTAGACTTCTTTGAATCCTGCGACAGCGTCAGGTTCGCACCCGCCGAAATCAGTCAGGGTGAAATGCAGCGTCTGTTGGTACTCACCGAAGAAGCGATGAAACTCACTTCAGAAAGCTCTAAGTAGGTGCACCTGCCAAACTGCTTATCGTTGTCCGTGGATTAAACTGAGAGAGTCGCTCGCTTCACGATTCTTATCATTAAGGTCGAAACACTGTACATGGTTGATTGCCATCAAATTCAAAAGTCAAATCACGCTCTTTTCATCATTTTGCTGTTATTCTGGATTCTCGATCAAAGTATAGCGCAGGAGGCTACCCAGCCAAACACGCTCTTTTTTCAAGGGAACAGTTACTACAAGGAGGAGCGGTATGCTGAAGCCATCAAAGCCTATGAACAGTTGGTTTCGATGGGGATTAAAGACGGATATCTATATTACAACCTTGGAAACGCCTACTTTAAGATTGGGAACCGGGGGAAGGTGATTCTAAATTATGAGCGGGCGTTGCAACTGTTGCCCCGCGATGCGGACGTAAATTCCAATCTGGACTACGCGCTTTCGCTGGTTGAAGGTAACCCCACCGCGCGATTGAATAACGGATTGCTGTCCAAGGTTTTGGTTTTGGAACACCTCCTGAATATGGATGAGTTGACAGTTACCGTTATTTTACTCTACGTCGGCTTGATGGTGGTTTTAACCTTCAGCATTCTCTTAAAGCGCGCCCGCAGAGCTCTTCACTATACCGCTGCCATTTTCGGTTGCCTCCTGCTCTTTTCCTTAATCTCATTTTCGCTTGAGCTCTACAAAATCCAATTTCAGCGAGAAGCCGTTATTATATCCGAAGCAGTCGCTGTCAGATTTGAACCATCCGGGGATGCCACCTCCCATTTTACACTGTACGAAGGTGCGGTCATCCGGGTGAAAGAGCTTCAGCAGGAGTGGTCAAAAATCGAACGGTGGGATGGCAAGTCCGGTTGGTTAAAGAACGACGCCTTTGAAGTGTTTTGAATCGGTGCTCGATTTCTCACGCAATACGCATTAACGTCAACGCATTCGATGAAGGAATAGCGATGTCAAAGAAAATCTATTCCCGCGAACAACTCGCCGGCATCATTAATCGGGAAAAAGCGCACAGCAAAATCGTCGTAACTACCAATGGCTGTTTCGACGTGTTGCACGTCGGGCATCTACGCTATTTGCAGGCGGCGCGGGAACTTGGGGATTTGCTTGTTGTTGGGATCAACAGCGACGCGTCAGTTCGAGCGATCAAAGGGGTAAATCGTCCGCTTCTGCCCGAAGAAGAACGCGCTGAAATGGTGGCTGGTCTGAAATGTGTGGATTACGTTACGATTTTCCCAGAGTTGAATCCGACGGCTTTGTTGTCTGCACTTAAACCGAACATTCACGTGAAGGGTGGAGACTACACGATTGAGGAGGTCGTTGAGCGGGGCGTTGTCGAAGCGAACGGCGGAAAGGTAGTTGTCGGATTGAATGTTCCGGGCAAATCGACGACAGATTTGATTAGGACAATCTGTGAAAAAGCAGTGGCTAGTGGAAAGACAGTGGAGAGTGATTAGTGGAGAGTGCCCAGTTAAGACAAATGCTTTTAACTCTCCACTCACCACTGCTATTTCCTGGTCACCGACCACTGGCAACTAGTCACTGTATCTAAAGTGAGGTGTTTTTCCTCATGAACATCAAATACATCCTTCTCGGAGGCGCGGCTGTACTGCTCGGTTTCCTCTTTTATCCACGTGGTGAAGTCACCTCTGGCGGAAATCAACGGTTCATCCAACCCATGCGCCACATCGAAAACGAACCACTCCACTACACGGATATCTTGCGTGCGGATCCGATAGTTGAAACGTTTGATTTAGGATTCGTCTATAAAATCGACAGAGTGGGCCTGTCTTTCGAAGATGCTGATGAGAGCGGTCCCAAACGGTTTGATTTGCTCTTTGCTACGGACCGGACGACGCAGCGCTTCCAGCGTGCATTTTCCTACATCGGGAGTTCGCGCGAATATTCGAACTCGTTGCATTCCCTCTCTATTCCTGCTGAGGCACGTTGGGTGCAGGTTGTAATTAACGATTGGTTCAGTAACAGACCGCAATTGAAAGCGAATGATTTTCGCGTCGGCGTGCGCTACCAATCCCACAGCCCGATTCTGACGATTGATGCCAATTACAATTCTGTCGAACTTCAGAAACTCATAGATCTTATCCCTTTTGAATCGTCGAAATGGATCGGCGCACAGCGGATAGAGAAGACGGTGGAGGAAGGAGAAAACAGGTGGACCGAAATCTCGTACAAATCCCCATCTAGCGTGGTCGTTGTAACCGGCAGTTTGAGAGATGTCCAAGATATATACGGGGTTCGCGTAACAACCGATGGCCCTGGAAATAGCGTCAGCCGCTATCGGATTTTGACCAGCATTGATGGCCAGCATTACACGGAGGACTATACCGCCGATAGACTCCCCGATGACACGGTAACAGATTTTCATCTGTTTAGTTCTCCCGTTTCAGCGCGTTATATCCGCTTGAGTGTCGAACGTGGAGATTGGTATGGAGATTATCCGGAGATTCGAGAATTTGAAGTTTTTACCGATGACTATCGACCGACGCGCCCCGATAAACGCCGATTGAGTAGTTACAACGCGGTTCAGATGCACCACGAAAATTTAGGATTCGATGGCAATGCCTTAGCACCGCACCTCAAGCAGGGTTTTGCGTTTGATCGGGATACGGGCGACGAAAACCGCTATTTTCTGCCTGCAGGCAACGAGGCGGACAAAGTTGATTTGGGCAATACTCTCGGGCAGAGAAGCTTCGCCTACCATTATGACGCGGTAAGAATCAGATATACAGGATTACATCCATCCTTTTTGTATTGGGCACGAGTAACCTACCTGCAAAAAAACGACGGTCAGCGCATTCAAAACCTTATGGTTGATGGGTTTATCTTACACGAGGCGATGCCAATTCCACGGGGCAAAGCGGAATCTCTTACCTATCCAATCCCGTCAAAAGCCTACGCCGATGGTAAAATTGAACTCAATTTCAACCGCTTGGCAGGACCCAATGCAGTTGTTTCAGAAGTCATCATCTTGGAAGCACGAGAATCAATGGATGTGTCATCCACACAATCCCCCGATCAAACGGACGACACCATTGGCAAAGCGATTCGCATCAGTGAAAAGGTGGTAATCGATGGCAAAGTGGGCGAATGGCCGTTGCTCTATCCGATGCTTCCGCAGAACTACGAAACACCAGTAGAATCGCCGATAGCGTTTTACACGCAGTGGGATGATGACAACCTTTACGTGGCTGCAATTATCAATCAGCACAGTCGCAACGTTATCGATTCTCCACTTCCAGAGAATATAGAGCGGGGGAATACAGAAGCGCTGCACCTCTTTATTGATACTACCCTCAACAGATCGCCGGGAATGTACATAGACAGCGATCACCATTTTGTTTTTACTCTCCTAAATACACGCGGATCTCAGCCACAAGTACAGCCTTCTCAGATTCACCATCATCTCGATGCAATCCGGCACAATATTGACGACTCCAAAGAGATTGAGGCAAACGTCACCAAAACAGAGCACGGATATGACCTAGAAGCAAGAATACCTAAAACGCTAATACTCAATGGGTTTAATCCAGCGGTGGGCAAATCCCTAGGTTTCAATTTTGTGATGACAAATCTCCAGCTGGCGGATCGCCGCCCTAGCTGGTTTGCCTATGGGACGTCTAATCTCAATGCACCTCCGAATCGCTGGAATACAGTCGAACTTGTTGACCGGATTAGCGGACAGATTGCATTACTGGATGAGAACGCTGCTCGTCGGATTACGACGTTTAACGCTGGTGACGTCCTGACTTTCTGCGTTTGGGATGCGGACAGAAACACCGATAACCATCAATCGGAATCCATCGGAGCCGAATTGCGCAATGAACGAACAGAACAGCTGCTCTCAGTTCGCCTGCATGAGGTCGATCTCGCAGTGCTAGCGGACGATAATCCCAATAACGATAGGGCGAGTAAAAGCTCATCCTTCGCTGCAAAAATCTCAACTGCCTTCGAAGAAGGGGAGGAGAGGGTTGAAAGCTTGGATTCTTCCGTTTTTCTGGTTAGTGGCGAGGACAAAGTTACCCTCACATACATCGATCCCTATTACAGCAGTACCCAGCGAGAATATCCCGTTACAGCAACAGCCACAGTCAACACAGGAACAACGGGGACGATTTCAATCATCACGAAGTCCGGTGAATCGCTCAAAGAGTTTCAGATTGGCGATACAATTTACATACATATTCAAGACGATCTAAGTAACGCGCTCGCTTCCCGGGAGAGGACGATTGAAGTGACGTTTACTGTTCCTGAAACGGAAGAGATTGAGACAGTTCATCTCACCTATCGGCACGAGGCGAACGACTACATTGGGGCAATTGAGACCGCCTATAGTAAGACGCCCCAGCCGAACAACGGCGTGCTGCAAGCCACTGGTATGCAAATTGTGAGGGCGTCTTACCTAGATGCAATCCAAGCGACCGGTAGAACGAAGGTGCTCGTCCATGCAGAGACAAGCGTAAAAATCGGCGCTACGGCGCAACTCGAATTGAATCCGATCAACCAACCGAACAGGGATGGTGATAGTTTTAACCGACAGGATAGCGAAGGATCGACCAACCGAATCGGGAACGCGATAGTCTTCACCGACAGCAACAACCGTAAGTTCTTCAATGCAGGTCGTCCGCTCTCCATTTGGTTGAAGGACACAGATTTGAATCAAAATAATCAACTGCGTGAGTTCGTTGAGGTCAACTTGAGTAGCAGTCTAACCAACGATCGGTGCACATTGACGCTGAAAGAGACAAGCGAAAATTCAGGGGAATTCACAGAGATTTGCCCAACCCGGTATACGACGCACGCCGATCTATCCAACGATATGCTTGAAGTCGTCGGCAAAGCGGTGGTGACGTTCAGCTATATTGATACACTGCAAGCCTCTGGCGAGACAGATGTGGTTATCACAGATGAGGCGCATGTGAGCGCTGGCGACGATGGGGTCGTTGAGATTGTTAAATCGAATTACTTGACGAATCTGAAAAACTTTAGCGCTGGTGGCAAGCTCCATTTCCGTCTTCGCGATGGAGACCTCTTCGATAATGTCGTTGAGATTGTGCTTACGGGACATAATCTGAGAGATCGGGAAAATGTGCTGCTAGCTCCGACTCCTGCCGGGGCAGATGCACGGTACGCTGTTGGCGGAACCTTCTTCGGTTCTATCGAAACGGTTTATGACGCCGAGGCAACGGTGGGCGATGGCAAATTACAAGTGCAGGGGACAGACCCTGTTCGAGCAATCTATATTGATGCGCTGCGATCAACTGGAGAAACTGATGTTGAGGTTTCGGATGTTTGCGCTGCGACGATTGGGACGACGGGAACAGTCAAAGTGTTTAAGGAGAGCTACTTTGAATCTAATTCGGCGGAGAACGAAGAAATATCAGGATTCCGAGCAGGCGATACGCTTATTCTGCATGTTCAGGATGCAGATCTCAGCGCTTCGCATCCGGTAGCACAAATATTTGAAACAGATTTCATCGAAAACAAGAAGCGAGACCATGTTCGCGTGACAATGGATGAAGCGACGGGAAGTGCCGGCGTTTTTCGTACCGTAGTGAAAACAAGCTATGGGGCAGTTCCGATTCTAGACGATGACATCCTACAGGTGCGGGGAGAAGGAATCGTGAAATTTATTTATACTGATGCCCTACAAGACAACGGCGCGACGCAGATTCCCGTTCGTGTAGAGCTTTCTGTTGAAACAGGGGATACAGGGACTTTGGAGATTTTCAGCGCAGAAAGCGGCAAAATCATCACCAAATCACCCTTCGTCGGAAGCTTCAATGCGGGTGCGAAACTACACGTTCAATTAGAAGATAAAGATTTGGATATCTCCCCAACGCGAATCGATACTGCTCTGGTAACCGCCTCTGGGAACGTAATTGCAGATGAAGTTCAACTCATTCTGTGGGAGACGGGCGAGAATAGCGCGAGTTTTGATGGAATTCTACAGACACAACAAGGCGAGGATACAATCAAGCGAGTGAATAACGAGCGCGGTGGTCTTCTAAAACTATCGCCTTCGCTATCTGCTGAGTCGATTTCCATTGAAGGGACCGACAAGACCGATGACATTCTTCACGTGAAAGATAAAGAACTCGTCAGTGTGGTATACACCGATGAACTCACCGCCATCGGCGAAACGAACGTCCCAATCCAAGCTCAAGCGGTTGTATTAAGCAGCAGCGCCGGCATTCTGCGGATTGTCGATCGAACGGCGATAGAAGAAACACATGCACAGTTCGGAACAGAGCGTTCTGTCGCGGCTCATGAATTGGGAAGTTTCAACGCCGGCGAGACAATCTACTTCTGGCTAGAGGATCTGTTTCTCAGCACTGTTGTTGGCGCTGACATGGTCAAGGTTACCGTCACCGGGAACAAGACTAACGATGAGGCCAAAGTGGTGCTCATGGCGATACCGGAGGCTGAAGGCGTCTTTGTCGCATCCATTCCCACAAGGTACGGTACAACACCGGTCGCCGATGGAACACTCGATGTACAAAGTGACGAAGAGATTCGCGCAGTTTACGCGCCTGACTTTCCCTTTGCAGACGCCGTCACTGTCGAAGATCGCGCCTACGTCAATAAAGGGGTTCGAGGACGCCTCATGATTACCCGGCAGGACGGTACAACCATACGTTACTTTAATCCTGGAAGCCCGTTGCACTTTCAACTAGAAGACGCAGACCTAAATCTGGACGCCTTCGTCGTCGATTCAGCGCCCATACAGATCAAGACCGAGTTGCAGAAAATTGTCGTTACGCTAGTTGAAGAAAACGCAAATTCGAACATCTTCAGGGGATCGATGTCAACGGAGTACGGGCAAACGACAGTTGATGACCGACTTAGATTGGTCGGCGGGGAAACGGTGATGGCAACTTATGAGGATTCGCTGGTTGACACGGGAGAAACTAACGTGGGAATTGACGCGAGTTGTCAGGCAAACTTGATTGCCCGAGCGCCGTTCACGATCAGATCGATGCTGATTGACGGTCTGGATGACAAGTGGCCACTGGAAAAGGCGCTTAGAACACCGCAGGACGAAGGACTGCTCTGGTTGCTGTGGGGAAAGGACTCGCTTTATGTGCTGGCACAAATCTATGACGATGCCGTGGTCGCACCGGATCCAACGAAATATTACGAGGATGCAGATGCTTTGGAATTGCATTTCGACCTTCACCCCGGCGGAGGGAGCAAACCCATCTACTTACAAGCGGGAAACGATCCAAACCGATTTATCCTCTGGATCTGTCCAAAGGGCGCGGGCTTCGATGGCGATCAACCTTATATCGGTCAATGGACACCAGAACAAATCTATAACTACGAGGCGAAGAATTTCGATGTCGCTGTAAGGCAGGAGTCCCATTACTACATAATCGAGGCACGCATCCCCTTTTTCCCAGTCCTTCGCGGCTTCGATCCGCTGAAAACCAGACGAAATAGCCGCATTGGATTTAACTTTGTGATTCACCGGTCCGACGATCAGGCAGTTTACTGGGCGGCTCAAATACCGGGGATAGATCCCACTTATCCGAGTAATTTGGGGGCTCTAATCTTGGAATCCCCGCCATGAAAAACGAATCCACTCAAAAATGCCTCACATTACATTTGATTCCGTTGTGTGATTCGACTTCGACCTTCGCAACTCAAGTGGAACCCAACTCTTGACAATCACTGCGTCGGTTGGATTTAGGTGTTGGGTTTCACTACATTTCGATAAGACGGTGTTGTTGAACGCTAGAACCGATGCTGTCCTTAATAGAGATTCCCGTTTAACCGTTGAACCCACAGACACCGCTGCGACAAGCGCGATGACAGGAAGGAGAGTCCTCAATGACCGCATCGAAACGATTTACCTGGAAATCTGGGATTGCTTTGATTGTGCTGACGTTCTGGATCGGCATTGATGGATTCTCAGCGATCGCCGGAGCGCAGGTGCAGCCGCCCCGCCGAAAACGGCGAATCATGATCAGCCCAAAAAAAGAGTCGAAAGCGGAAGAAACAAAGGTTAACGTCGGAAAAAGCCTTGTCGGCATCGCACGCCGCGCTAGCCGTCAAAGTAAAGATAAGATGGTTGATTTCGCCTTTGTCATCGAACGCGGCGAAAAGATGAGAAAGTCGATTGAGGAGATTGAAGAACAGCTTGACAATGTGGTGAGTGTGTTCGAGGAGTCGGGGGTGGACTACCAGTTATCGCCGATCTGGTTTCAAAATCAGGGCGGTCCAAAATTCGAGGGTAGTCCATTGAGGAACGACCTCCGTGCGATTCAAGCGGGTTTTTACGCACAATTTCGGGGCAACCATTCAACAGGATATGGACTCGAGGCGATGATGTGGGGGTTAAGGGGGCTGGATTTCAGATCGGATGCCGGCAAGCATATGATTGTCGTCACCAATTCGCGCTTACGAACCGCGTGGGAAGCGCCGAATGGAAAACAGCAGCTTGTGAATCAGATTATTGAGCGTTGTAAGCAGGACAAGATTCACATCAACGTTATTGGGGTAAATGAAACGGCGCAGCTACAATTAGCGGATGAAACCGGTGGTAAGTGGTACGCCATTGACGAGTATCAACAGCGAAGAACGCCATTACCTGTGATGGACAAGGCTATTCTCAAAATTGACGGTATTTTCAAACGCATCGGCGAGCACATCGTTGGGACGGTGAAACCAACCGCAGATATAGTCTTCGTCTTCGATTCCAGCTTGAGCATGGAAGCCGAAATCGATGAGATTTGCACAGGACTTGATAGTATGGCTGATATCCTTGATGACGGAGGACTCGACTATCGATTTGGGGTCATCCGGTTTTGGGCGGTAGCAGGCGGGGGAGGAAGCAGTATTGTGGTGACAAAGCCTCCGTTGGATGTAGAGCAGGTCAAGAAGGTATTCCGGCTTCCCAAGCGCGGCGATGAACACCTGCTCGACGCAATAATGGAAGGTGTCCCCAAGCTCAAAACACCTGAGAATCGCCAGCTTGTCCTCATTATCGTTACCGATGAATCAACCAGCCGTCGTCGGGAGAAGGGATATACATCTGGAGGAGCGATTGGCGTTTGTCGCCAAGCCGGCGCGATTGTTTACGTCATCGGCGGTGTCACTTCAATGAATAGCGAGACTGATGTCTTTCAGCGGCGTGTCGCCGAAGTAACCAAGGGGGAACACTTCATTATGCCTGGTGCCACGATTACCGACGAACGGTGGTAATCGAAGACGCTAGGATATGATTGCGTTTAACTCCTCCAATAAATTCACAACCGATTGAGAATCTCGTCAAGCTGTCGATAATCATCAAACGCAGCATCGGATAGCTCATCGTCGCCCTCCATTGCTGAAACGCCTGAAAAGCGAACCGCTTTCATGCCTGCGTTTTTCGCACCGACGATATCCGTCCAAACCAAATCACCGATATGCACCGCGTCACCGGGCTGTACGTTGAGCCGTCGCAGGGTCGAATGGAACTGTATGACTTCGGGTTTAGTATGCACCGTCTCGTCAGAATAGGTCTGTACGGCGAAGTTGTCTAGTATGTCGTCCTTTGCCATTAAACGACGCATAAATTGACTTGGCGTCAAACCCGTGTCTGAAATAATCCCTAACTGATACTTCGTGCTGAGTTGGGCGAGCGCATCTTTGACGTATGGAATAAGCACCGGTCGTACATTCAAGCAGGCTTCACCCGTGGACTGGACGAGATCGTCTACGACTGGCGGGGAAGGATGAATCCCAAGCGTACCTAAAAGACGCAAAATACACGCTTCCACCGTGACACCCCGATGTTGGTGCCACATCTCAGCGGCGAGGTTGTAAGCAGCTTGAAAGCCAACGTCAACTTGAGACGGCTCGATGTTGTGTCCGCTTGCCACAAGAAATTGGTGACAGAGATAGGTTCGCATCGCCTGACGCTGGTGCCTCAGTTCTGGAGAATCTGCGTAAAGGGTTTGCCAAAAATCAAATGTGATGGCTTTAATCATTCCCGCCTTTCAATTGGTGTCGCTCGTGAAATTTTCCCAAGTCAGCATGCTATGATAGAATAGCATGCGAATAAAGTCAATTCCTTTTTCTCGATCGTATTCGTTGAGAATACAGATGACACTTTCGAGTTGACGCACGTAAGAACGGTGTGTTAAGATTTCGACAATCTGAATTGCATGTTCAATCCCCGAAAAGTTGTGAAATAAGGATTCTAGCTGTGCCACCGAAGGTCGCTATTTTTCCCGCAAGTTTTGATCCCGTTACGAACGGTCACGTCGATCTAATCGATCGGGTTTGCAAACTTTCCCTATTCGATGTGTTGATTGTAGCAATCGGCATCAATCCCACCAAGTCTCCCCGATTCGCGCTTGAGGAACAGATTGAAATGTTGGAAGCTGTCATCCAGTCTTACCGCAATGTTACCATAGATAAGTTCTCCGGTCTCACAGCACAATATGCTCAAGAGCGGGGTGCTTGTGCAATAATTCGAGGTCTGAGAGAATTCTCCGACTTTGAAAAGGAATTCCAAATGGCGCGCATGAATCGCCAGATAGCCCCTGGGGTTGACACCTTGTTCATGATGGCAAGCACGAAATATGCTCATTTGAGTTCCACTCTCGTCATGGAAATTTTACAGATAGGCGGACCAAAAGTGAGTGAAGACAAGCTTTTGGAAATGGTTCCTCCGGTAGTGTTGAAGATTTTGAAGAAGAAGTTCGGGCAATAATCTATTGAGGACTCATTGAGTACGGGTAGGGCAACTACGGTAAAACAGTTCGTAACCTCAATGACAGCTTTTGCAGGATGCGCAGACCGAAGATTCTCACAATTGATGAAGAACTTCGACTCCTCGACTGGACCCATCGAAATCGCAGGTTTGGAGACTACCTCGTTATCCTGACCATCCTGCGGACGGGGTTGCGCGCTGCAGAGCTCCGCGAATTACTCGTTTCTGATCTTGAAGCCAATGGTGAAACCTTCACTCACCTCGTAGTTCGCGCGGAAATTGCACACAATAACAAACCGCGCTCCATACCAATTTCCAAAGAATTTCAAGGACAGTTAAAAGCATTTCTCAAATGGAAGCAGCATCGCGGCGAAGTCATCTCCGCGAGTTCGTTTCTGTTTGTTAGCACTAGATTCGCTCAGATAACAGTCCGACATCTTCAACGCATTGTACGAGAATCTACCCACGGCACGTTCGGTACCTCATATCGCCCCCACGATTTGCGATTAACCTTTGAAGCGTCCCCAATCCCACAAGTCCTCGCTGGGACGCGGATTCACACACCACTCAAAATGGATTAGAAGTCACTTTGTGAATCGGATAACGCATCGTTGCCGAACTCTCCACGCATTCCGAATGTACGCCACCTTTTTACTTGCCTTCTTATATGGAATCGTGTATCCTTCAAGAAAGCATCTGAATCCATACGTATTGTTCAAGAGGCGGGATATGCATTGGGGTTTTGAACAAGTTGCTGGACCGTTCAGTTTTACCGAAGGACCCGCTTGGGACGGGGAGGCTGTTCTCTTTACTGACATCCCGAACAGCCGTATTATGCGCCACACTCCAAGCGACGGTGAATGCGCTGTCTTTCGCACAGGAACAAACGGCGCCAATGGGCTTATGTTCGACGAGATTGGGCAGTTGTTCGGATGCGAGGGCAGTGGCAGGAGGATTGTGCGCTACAACCGAGACGGAACTACTACTATCATTGCGGACAAATTTGACGGGAAACGCCTCAACAGCCCGAATGATCTTGCTTTCGATGCTCAAGGCAGCCTATGGTTCACCGATCCACGCTACGGCGACAGAACCGATGATCTAGAACTGGGTCACCAGTCGGTGTTTCGGTTAGATCCTCAACCAGATGACACTTGGAAAATCAATCGGGTCACTCATGACACAACGAAACCGAATGGACTCTTAATCTCTCCGGATCGGAAATGGCTCTACGTCGCCCAGAGCGAATACGGCGAAAATAAGAAGCGAGAGTTTCGCGCCTATCCAATCGAAGATGATGGAACGGTTGGCGACTATGAGGCCCTGCATAACTTCTACCCACATCGCGGCATTGATGGCATGTGTTTGGATATTGAAGGAAATATCATCGCCACCGCAGGCTGGCGGAAGAGTGGACCGGGCCCAATGATTTATATTTTCGCGCCCAATGGTCGTATCCTAGAAACGCATCCGATACCAACGGATATCCCCACAAATTGCACCTTTGGAGATGCCGATCTGCGGACGCTTTATGTAACCGCAGGAAGCTGTCTATATCGCATCCGCACCGAACGCACAGGATGTCTCATTTTCCCTTCTCCACAATAAATCAGTTGATTTCACACATGCGGTGGCGGCGTTAGAAGAAACTAAGGAGTAGAGTTCGCCTTGATGAGTCTCGTGGAGGTATGCTAATATTATTAGAGTTGATGGGGTGGCATTTGGTGAGGGAGCTGTGAGTCTACAAGCTGTTTTGGATCGACTGGAAGGAAAACATATCGTTATCATAGGTGATGTCATTTTAGACGAGTACATCTGGGGCGATGTCAAGCGAATCTCTCCGGAAGCTCCTGTTCCAGTGTTGGAAGTGACATCTGAAACAGTCCGATTCGGCGGCGCTGCAAACGTTGCACATAACGTTGCGAGTTTGGGTGGGCACGTGGAACTCATCGGGGTAATTGGCGATGATAGTAATGGTGCGACACTGGTTGGGATACTTCAAGAAGCAGGGGTTAATACGGACGGCATCCGCACCGATTCGAGTCGTCCAACAAGCACCAAAACCCGTGTGATAGCGCGAGCGTCGTCTACCAGCGTGTCAAATCATCAACAGCTCGTACGAATTGACCGAGAATCGAAGTTGCCTGTTGATGCGTCCCTACAGGATGAGTTGCTGAAGATTGTTGTCAATCGGATTCCACAGGCAGACGCTGTCCTTATTGAAGACTACGAAAAGGGGTTGATGAGCGTTGAGCTCATTGAGAATATTCTCGCTGAAGCACGTCAATACAACAAACCGATTGTCGTGGATCCGAAAGTCGAGAATTTTTGGAACTACAAAGGGGTAACATCAATCACGCCGAACCACAAGGAAGCCGGTGCAGCTTTGAACCGAGAAATCACCGATGAACACACCTTAATTGAGGTCGGCGAAGAGATTTTGGACCGCTTGAATCTTGAAGGTTTATTAATCACCCGTGGCGAACAAGGTATGTCTTTATTTCGCAGGTCTGAGGACAACGGGCGAACGCAGGTTGAGCACATTTGTCCTGCACATCCCCGCGATGTGTTTGACGACACGGGCGCTGGCGATACCGTTGTAGCTGTGTTCACGCTTGCCCTAGCGGCACATGCTAACATGTTCGATGCCGCCCAGCTTTCTAATTTAGCTGGAGGAATCGTCGTTGGCGAGGTCGGCTGTGCTGCTGCTACACGTGAGAGCCTTTCTCAGGCGATTCGTTTGGAGATGTAGCGTGAAGACCGTCTTTCTTGATCGGGATGGGGTGATTAATCGCAACCTTGAAAATGACTATGTCAAAAGTTGGGATGAATTTGAATTTCTCCCGAATACTCTGAGAGCGATTCAACATCTCACTGATGCCGGACATCGACTGATTGTCGTTACAAATCAATCCTGCATCAACAACGGCATCGTCGCTTCACTGACACTTGATGAGATTCATCAACGGATGGTGTTGGAAATTGAGCGAGCTGGCGGTCGTATTCACGCGGTTTACTACTGTCCCCATCGGGAGGACGAAGGGTGCAGTTGCCGCAAGCCCAAGCCGGGGCTTCTAATCCAAGCAGCACATGAGCACACAATCGACTTGTCACGGTCTTACCTCGTTGGGGATTCGATGAGGGACATCACGGCAGGTCAAGAAGTTGGGTGCCGGACTTTTCTCGTGTTGACAGGAAATTACTCCCAAGTGCATGAGAAAGAGACTCAAAATGCCAAATCTGGTGAGAATCTCGAACCAGAAAAGATTTTCGCCGACCTATATTCAGCAGCATTATGGATACTAGAGGAGTCAGACTGAACGATCACGTCCAATTGTGAACTGCTTTTCTATGCACTGATTTGTATCGCCGGAGAAAGCTCGCTTGGCGACTCGACCCCCACCAAGTTAGCACTTTAGTCTTAACACAAGATATTCTAATACTAATGATTCGTCAAAAGATTGAAGCTCGAACAATTCGCGCAGGTGTTATCGGACTTGGCTATGTAGGTCTACCACTCATGGTCGCGATCGCGAAAGCGGGCTTTTCTGTGATGGGGATCGATTCCTCCAGCAGCAAAGTCAAGCGCATTCAGCAGGGGATTTCCTACGTTCCGGATGTTCCCTCGGAGAATGTTGCGCCTTTTGTCGAACGCGGCAAGATTCAAGTCACAACAGATTACCAGGCGCTCGAAGATTTGGATACGGTTAATATTTGCGTGCCGACGCCGTTGCGCAAGAGCAAAGATCCAGATATGAGCTTTATCGTATCTGCGGTAGAGAGAGCGGCGCAATATTTACACAAAAATCAGTTAATCGTACTAGAAAGCACGACCTATCCCGGTACAACCGAGGAGCTCGTCCTGCCAATGCTTGAGGCAACTGGTCTAAAGGTTGGTCGCGATTTCTTCCTCGCCTTTTCCCCAGAGCGGACCGATCCGGGCAATCGAATCTATACTACGGTGAACACACCAAAGATTGTCGGAGGGATAACTCCCGCTTGCACGCAGATTGCTCAACGTTTTTATGAAGAGTTTATTAACGAGGTTCATCCGGTTTCCTCTACGAGGACAGCGGAAATGGTCAAACTGTTAGAAAATACGTTTCGGAGTGTCAATATTGGTCTAGTGAACGAAATGGCGCTGATGTGCGATCGCATGAATCTGGATGTCTGGGAAATTATTGATGCTGCAGCGACAAAACCGTTTGGATTTATGCCATTTTACCCCGGTCCAGGGTTGGGAGGGCACTGCCTTCCCGTCGATCCATGGCATCTATCATGGAAGGCAAAGACATATGAGTTCTACGCTCGATTTATTGAGCTTGCCAGTGAAATCAACAGTTCAATGCCAGACTACGTACTGGATAAGATTGTGAATGCGCTCAATCGTCAATGTAAGGCGGTTAACGGATCAAAAGTTCTGATTATCGGAGTCGCCTACAAAAAGGATGTGGGAGATATTCGAGAATCGCCAGCGATCGATCTCGTCCGCCTGCTTGCCGACCGCGGCGGTGAAATTCTCTATCATGATCCGTACGTTCCAGAATTTCACGGGGGAAGTACAGCGGATTGTCTCCCAAATCACTATGTCTCTCAAGAGCTTACCGTCGATCTCGTTAGAAATGCTGATTGCGTTGCGATTCTGACAAATCACTCAAACATTGATTACAGTTGGCTTGTCAAATATGCTAATGTGGTTGTAGATACACGAAATGCAACAAAATTAATCAATAATCATCGAGATAAGATTATCAGAATTTAATGTTCTCCGATTCCTTTTGTTTTCTTAAGGACTACATATTACGACTGACCTCTCACATTTTGGAGATTAACCATGGTTCAGGATTGTCCAAAAGTGAATGTACATATTCCCACACATCAACTAGCTTGGATTCTTGATGACTGCTTCAGCGGGCAAGAGATTATCACGCTAGCAGATCAATGTGGTATCCAGTGTGAATCGGAGCTATCGCGTTCCCTGCCGAAAAAATTAGCGAATGATTTCTTTGATAAAGCCATTATTGAAAAGATGGTAAGCTGGTATCTCCTGCAAAAGGCACAACATGCTGCGCGTCGGGTAGAATACATGAATGTCGAAGAAATCCGATTCTTCTTGCGGGACACTGCTCAACTTCTAGAGGATGGGGAATTTGGCGAGATAATCTGGGCGCTCTTGATTAATCCGCGTGACGCTGTGCAGCAGCACGGCTTGAATCTGCTTGCGCAGCACGATCAACTCCTTCAGTCCCAAGCGGCTTCTAGCAAAGTTACCGAAGACACCGACTCTCGTGACTTCCCCGTAGAATCCGATGGCGATGTGTCGGATGTGGGTGTCGAGAGTGCCCCTCCAGTTCACGATGTAGGTGATGAAGCCGTCATCGCCCCTCTGTTAGTTCATCCGAATCCAAAGCCTGACTTAGACCCAATCACAGAGCAAAACGAAAAGATGGATCGACTCCACCAGACAATTCATGAACTTCGGCATGAACAGACGACGGTACAACACGAAAATAGTGAACTCAAACAACAGCTTCAGGAGTTAGCCGGAGAAATCCGACGTTTAAAGGATCACGATCGGCGTCAATACGAGGAAGTTGAATCCCGTTGCCAGCGACTGGAGCATGATAATAAAACGCTTCGAGAAGATGTAGAGAACCTTTCTAATCAACTTAGCGAACTCCATCAACTAAAAGCAGAAAGAACACAGCTCGCACTGGAATTAAAATCTGTTGAAAAATCAGCCTACCGGAGCTTGGAAATCATCGAACGGAGTCAATCGGATTTTCGAACCCAATCTGCTAATTTTCCGGAGAGCCACAAAGCTTCGAGAGTCGTGACGACACGTGCGGAGGAAAGAGTTTCAACAAAAATCATCGATAGGCAAGTTAGTAGCGGAGGAAACCGGAATCGTATAATGGCAAGCCAGCCTGCCGTAGGAGTCTTCGTTGATGTCCAGAACATGTTCTATGCAGCGAAAGATCGTTACGCCGGACGTGTAGATTACATTAAACTGCTGGATCTCATCGTAGGTCCCCGCCAACTGGTTCTGGCGTATGCGTATGTCGTTCAAATTCCTGAAATTAACCAAGCGGGTTTCTTGTCACTTCTGGAACACAACGGCTATACCATAAAAAGTAAAGATTTACGGCTGCGCGGCGATGGATCTGCAAAAGGGGATTGGGATGTTGGAATTACGATAGACGTTGTTTCAAGGCTAGACGCCTTGGATGTCGTCATTCTGGCGAGTGGCGATGGGGATTTCTGCGCCCTTGCTGAAACGATAAAGCAACAGCAGAAACGTATTGAGGTAGTAGCTTTTGAACATAATACGTCAATGGATCTGCTGCGCGCCGCCGATCAGTTTTTCCCAATTGGCGACGATTTACTGATTTAATAAGTATCCGCGATGTGGTTACATCTTTGGTGTGCTTTATCGTTGCCAACATATGTCTATAGCACTCAACAAAACCACAACATTCACCGGAACTTCCCGGGAAGGTGGCAGCGCGACATAGTAAATCAGTCCCCGATAAATCTTCTAATCGCGGGCAAATCAAGCTCTGTAGGAATTAAATATACCTTCGGCTGTTTTTCAACGGCAGGAGTCCAATAGATACTTCGCTGGTCCTCGAAAGACCTCTCTGATATGCCACTGTATGAATCCGTCTTCAGGATAATACGATGGGTGTTGAGGTGAAGAGATCTTTTTTCCGTGGAAAGCCATAAGCCACTCTTTGAAGCCTCTTGTGCCATGTACACGTTCGGAAACATGGACACACATTGAGTTTGTCAAGGTAAATGCTCCCCGGTCAAACAGTCTATGATGAAGAGAACAGAGGGCAACACCATTCCCCACTATATCTGGACCACCAGCCCGGTGCCACTTGATGTGGGCAGCTTCAAGGGCAATTAGGGAATCTTCTAGGCGAACGTCGAAGCCGCATATAGCACAGCAATATTCATAGGCTCTCAATACTTCGTCACGGAACAGAGGATCTCGCCTGGGGCGGCGAAATCGCTCTGTTTCCGGATCAATTCCAACAGCCTGTAGGATGTCTTCATGGATAGACGTGGGGAAATGAGAATCCAACAATTCATTTGCGACTTCAATTAACAGATGCGGAGCATCTGAAAGTTGGTTATAGATTTGTTCAGGAAAACCGCCACGTACATTATGCTTTAACAGTTCACCTCTGCTAGCATCTTCACGCCCTTTCTGGAACTGTACCTGCTTAGCACCTTCTATTACCCAGAGTGCGTCATTCTGTAGATGCCAAAATGGTAATTCTGGATGGTACGTGCGCCGGAAAGGGCCAAAGGCCACTAACAATCTATGTAACGTAGGATCGACCTCTGAATAAGTAACCATCCTACTCTCAGTCCGGTAGCATCTCCCCAAAGCGTATAATATTAGCAGTGGTTTATGCGGAGCTCGTTCGCCTTTGCGTTTCCACACAGTGAGTTTCTGGAAAAGGGTCTTTAGCTCTTGCTTATCCATGAGTGATGTTCTTATTCAAACCTTGTTTTTTGACTGCAGATTGCTTCTTGCTACCACATCATACATACTTTAGTAAAGCCTAGTTGCTGCAACGAATCAATGATAAAAATCCGAAGTAACATCCCAACCGGCGTGTTGAAGAAAACCGAGACTTTTTCTGTCGTCAGAGCACGAATGTGCCGTGCCTAAAGTGCTTGATGAATGTAAATATCTGACTCCTCAGTTCGCCTATCGCTCCAGATAATGAAAGCATCGCCTTGACCGTTGGGGCTGGCTTGTGGGGTGATTTCAGTTCCATCAGCCGTGCGGCAACGGGTTATACGACGCGATGCCCATCCTTGCAGTTATCATATCACATGATAGTCCACACCATATTGAACCAAGCCCAATTGTCGTGCTACCCCCTGGGACGCCACATTGTCCCATGAGGTGCTGTAGAGCGGGATGAGATTTAGGGACCGAACAGCAAGCGCCCACGCAGCAACAGCCGACGTTGCATACCCACGCCAACGATACGTATCTAGCGTATCAACGCCTGCTTCATGTGCTCTTGATGATAAGCGGACGCTTCGGCAAACTGACACGGCTTGTGAATCCTCAATGACTGCTAAATAGGGCTTCCCATCATCCAGCTCCGTCACCATATTCGCGAAGTCGCCCTTCAGAAGTCCAGCGTTCTCAGATGATAGCCGAACAACATTTGTCGGGGGTGCAATGCGCTTAGGAAAGCGGTAGGCGGGTCCTATCCATATCCGTTCAATCGGCGCATGGCTTTGAAGGATATCCTTGAATTGGTTGTAGCTACTTGGGCATGTCCGCGAATCTATAAGCATCGGCTCCGCGGCAGCTACCTCCTTTAGCTGCGTAACCACATCTTCCGGGAGGTCAAATCGAAATCGGCAGATTGAACCTTCGTTGGTGTGTCCAATGAAGAAACGGGGTGCTAGTTCTGCATCACCGCCAGGTTCGTTGATACCTAGCAGGTACCCATTCTCATCCAGCGTGAATAGCACCTCAACCTGTATTTTCATCAGCTCCCTATCAGATACCATGCGCCCACCGATCTTGCATTCCAAGTATCCCGCTTCGTAATTCTCGTCAAATTCAGGGTCTCCTGCTCTGCAGTTTTCGACATACATTACGCTCTCTTCGGCGGCGGAGCGCGTAGTTGAGTCGTTGCGTTTCACTGTCTGTCTCTACAAGACCGGGTGTTGAAAGTGACAACCGACATTGCTCAATAGGGATTCGGTTTTGCTGTTCTACCCAACCTACAATGCTGTCGTCAAAAGACGAATGCTTCGCGCTTAAGGTACTTGATGAATGTAGATATCTGGGTCCTCAGTTCGCCTGTCGCTCCAGATGATGAAAGCACCGCCTTGACCGTTGGGGCTGGCTTGCGGGGTGAATTGAGATCCTTCAGCCGTGCAGATAGGAATGCCGTTGAGCGCCCATAGGGATTTACCGTTTGCGTTAATCCGCTGGGCGAAGATTGCATCCGCTGTGTCGTTGCCGTAATCCTCACGATAATCTAGCCAGTAGAAAATCGCCCCCTGCGATCCATCAGAAACGCACTCCGGGTTACGTTGTTCGCCTCCCGCTGCACACACAGGGATACCGTTCACCTCCCACATCATTTCGCCATCTGGACTAACACGCTGTGCATAAATATCAGAAAAGATGTCGCGCTCATCCCACCAGACAACAATCAGCCCTCCCGCACCATCGCTTACACCCGTGGGCTGCTGTTGATTTGACGGCTGATTACAAATGCTGATTCCGTCCGTTTCCCAAAGTACGTTGCCGTGTGCGTCAATTCGCTGGGCGTAAAGATCTGCACTGGTGGCAAAGAGACTCGGCGCGTTCCGGTAGTCTGACCAAACACAAAAGGCGCCACCCGCAGCATCGGGAATAATGAACGGGGCACCCTGATTTCCTGGGGCAACACATAAGGGTAGCCCTTCATCTCCCCAAACGGTATCGCCCTTCGCATTGAGACGCTGTGCGAAGACGTTCCAGTCAGGCGCAAGATTCCACCAAGCAAGGATTGCACCCCCGCTACCATCTGTCGCTAAAACGCAATCATATTGATGGCCCTCGCCCCGATTAACGGGAACGCCGTTCCGCGTCCACACGGATTTTCCATCCTCATCAATACATTGTGCATAAATATCCTGATTTCCATGACGCCAATCCTCCCATACGACAATTGCACCTCCGTCGCCGTTAGGAATTGCTTCGACATCATCCTGAAACGCGGGTTCTACACAGACCGGAACACCTCCTTTGTCCCAGAGCAACTGTCCATCTGCATTTATCCGCTGGGCGAAAACATCTTGGTTGCCGCGGCGTGAATCCCTGAAGATAATGATCGCTCCACCGTTTTCGTCGGTAATGACAATGGGCCAGCTTTGGTGACTCGGCAGGTCACAAATCGGGATGCCGTTCTCCTTCCAAAGCATTTCACCCTCGGCGCTGACTCGTTGGGCGAACACATCTTGATTCTCGTGTCGCGTATCTTGCCAAACGATGATGACACCACCTACGCCATCGGAGGCAAGATTGGGAAAATACTGATCGTTTTTCGCCGTACAGACTGGCGTATTTTGATTTAAATCTTTAGTCCACGCCGCTGAGGCAATCTGTCCTGTCAGCCCCGTAATGAAAATTGTACTAACAAGGGAGTGGAAGAAAGTTCTGAGTGCTAGACGGATGCAGAATTGACTACATCGGTAGTTCATGTTTATTACCTCCGATAGTGTGATTCTGATTCAATCGTTTCAGGGAACAAGTACTCCTAATGAAATCAGGCAATCCTATTTTAAATTTGGGAGGTCGGGTAAATGCTTCGCCCACGCGCGCGCAAGCGGGTAAAGGCAGATGGCAAAGAAAAATGTAAACAAGCGAATCCTAAAATTCCTGGAGAAATGGATTCCAACGCTTCTCCGCACCCAAGGTAGAACTTGCCCCGTGGCCTGGGTGGATTACTATCTCTTCATCAAGTGGGAACAATTTTTCCCGGATGGAATGGATTAATTGGGAATAGGAACTGCCCCACAGATCCGTGCGTCCGATGCTACCTTGAAAAAGCGCATCGCCTGTGAATAACAGTTTTTCCGGCCCATCCAATCTCAAAGAGATGCTGCCCGGACTGTGTCCGGGGGTTTCGATGACGGATAAGGTGTATCCCGCGAAGGAGATTTTCTCCCCTTCTCGAATGTATCGATCTACAGTGGGGGCGGCTGGTGTAGGAAAGCCAAACAGCGAAGCTTGCGCCGGTAAATTATCTAGTAGGGGTTGCTCCGCTGCGTGGATAAGCACCTCTGCACCCGTCTCAGCCTGAATGACGGACGTGGCAGATATATGATCTAGATGAGCATGTGTGTGAATGGCATATTTCAGCGTCAGGGTGTGCTGATTCACGACATCCAAGATGCGCTCTGCTTCATCTCCTGGGTCTATGACAACACCCTCTCGTGTTTTTTCACAGCCAAGTATCCAGCAGTTAGACTCAAAAGGACTAACAACTACCTGTTCTACTATCATTGCCGGTCTTGTTAGGTATCTATTATGAGGATTAGTCAGTGTGTGTGAAAGGTGGTTTTCTCACGCACCTGATAAGCGAATAATATGGTGGGATGAAATCTGTCTTTACTCCGTGAACAAAGCTCGACATAAAACTTGAAAGAAGGGGATTACCACTGAAACGTATGCGGACCAAAATCTGCCTCATAGTATGAGGCGATGCACCGGCTGGGCGGACTAACTTCATCAAGTCTTGCTCTGTCCTCATCAGTCACCCGCACGTGCATTGCACCTAAGTTGTCTTCTAACTGTGTCATTGTTCGTGGGCCAATGATTGGACTAGTAATGCCAGGCTGTTGAGCACACCATGCTAGGGCGAGCTGACTCGGCGTGCAAGGCTTCTCCTTGGCGATTTCTGACACAACATCTAGAACGTCGAACGCGGCATCAGAAAAGAGGTCACGATCTTCATTTTTCGGCTGGAAACGGGCGCTTGCAGGACGCGAGCCATCTCGGCGGTACTTGCCGGTTAAGAATCCGCCAGCCAACGGGGACCACGGAATCAACGCAAGTCCGTACGTCTGTGCCATCGGCACTAACTCAAGCTCAATGCGTCGATCTAATAGGTGATAGGGCGGCTGCTCACAAACAAAGCGATTGAGTCCCAACGCTTTCGATGTCCACAGCGACTCCATGATTTGCCAAGCCCCAAACGTACTGGTACCGATGTAGCGAACCTTGCCAGCATGGATGAGGTCATCTAGGGCGCCGAGTGTTTCGTCAATCGGCAGGTCGGAAGTGGGACGGTGAATCTGGTAAAGGTCAATGTAATCCGTCTGCAAACGTCTTAGTGATGCCTCACACTGCTCAATTATATGGCGACGGTGATTCCCCGCTGCATTGGGGTCGGTATCGTCCATACGACTGTGTACTTTGGTTGCCAGCACGATGTGTGAGCGTTTACCGTTACGCCGGACCGCTTTACCGATGACTTCCTCGCTCCGACCACGATTGTAGACATTCGCTGTATCCAGGAAATTAATCCCTGCGTCGATACCCCGATCAATGATGTCCATTGAGTCGGATTCGCTCGTTCGATCTCCAAAGGTCACGCTTCCAAGACACAGGGTGCTTACCTGTGTGCCTGTACGTCCAAGGCTGCCATACTCCATTTGAATATTCCTCGCTTTCTTTATCTTTCCACTTTTCCTTCCAATCACCGAAACGTGTGCGGACCAAAGCCGGATTGATGGTACTGGTAGGAAATTGGCGTCCGATAGGAGATTGCCCGACCGGGAGGGGCAACCTGATCGAGCCGTACTCGATCTGCGTCAGTCACCGACACAGAGACCGCACCCAGATTGTCCTCCAGCTGTTCCATAGATCGGGGACCAATAATCGGGCTGGTAATCCCTGGCTGTTGGGCGCACCACGCGAGCGCAAGCTGACTGGGCGTACACTCTTTCTCCGCTGCTATTGCTGTGACGACATCTAATACGTTAAACACAGCGTCCGAAGACAACTGTGCATAATAGCTGTCATCCTGGTACCTTGAGTTCGCCGGCGGTGGCTCACCGCGCCGGTACTTTCCCGTTAGAAATCCACCTGCTAGCGGCGCCCAAGGAATCATTGCCAGCCCATACGTTTGAGCCATGGGTACCAATTCCCGCTCAATGCTTCGATCCAACAGATGATACGGTGGCTGTTCACAGATGAAGCGATTGAGCCTTAGTTCTTTTGAAACCCACAACGATTCGACCACTTGCCAAGCAGCAAAGGTGCTACAGCCGATGTAGCGCACCTTGCCAGCCCGAATCAAATCGTCCAACGCGCGAAGTGTTTCATCAATCGGAATATCTGGGCAAGGACGATGGATCTGGTAGAGGTCAATGTAGTCAGTCTGTAAGCGTCGCAGCGACGCCTCACACTGCTCAATGACGTGCCGACGGCTATTGCCCCGTGCATTTGGATCTTCGTCGTCCATAGGGAAGTGGACCTTGGTTGCGAGCACGATTCGTGAACGTTTGCCGTTTCGCTTCAATGCCATCCCGACCATTTCCTCGCTGACGCCACGGCTGTACATATTCGCCGTGTCGAAGAAGTTTATCCCGGCGTCAATTGCGCGATTTACCATGTCCATCGCTTGAGGCTCCTCGGTTCGACGGCCAAACATCAAACAGCCCAGACATAACATGCTCACTTTCGTTCCCGTTCTTCCGAGACTGCGATACTCCATTTGTAACTCCTTCACTTTTCAATGCTCCCGTTTGCGGTAACGTCGCCATGTAAGTTGGTTTGAACTTTAACTTGAAACATTATACCACAGGGAAAGGGTGGATACAAGACGACTAGCGTAAGAATGGGGAATAGAAACACGATCGTTTTAGTTGCATCCCTGCATTTTCTACATCGACTTTCACGTTTTCAAAGGATGGAAACGAAATAATCCGAGGATAACCCGAAAAACATACGGTCGCAAATGGATTAATCAGGAGTCGGGAGCGTGGATCGCCGAGCTACAGGACTTTGAGCGTCCAACTGTGTAAGTCCCAATTTTCTTGTTGACGGCTTCCTATGTCTGTGATATAGTATCATCATATTGGCGATTGATCCTTGACCCCCGCTGCGGTGGTGCGAGCGGGGTAAATTTGTCCTCAACTGGGTTGGGGAACAAGGAATTGGCTCGTTCCCCTCCTCCATTTGCACTGTTCCTCCAAAATCTGCCCAAAGAGACCTCACAAGTATTAAGAGAAGATTCGAACAAATTCCGTGGAGCCGGTAGCATGGCAAGGCGCCCTTATATTCTCTCAATCGATCAAGGCACAACGGGTACGACCGTGCTACTTATTGATAAATTCGGAGAAATTGCGGCGCGCAGTTATTGCGAATTTACCCAGCGGTATCCTCGCCCCGGCTGGGTCGAACATGATGCCACGGAAATCTGGGAAGTGACTCATAAAGTCATAGGCGATCTCGTCCACTCCCACGAGGTTGCGCAGCAAGTTGCGGCAATTGGTTTAACGAATCAGCGTGAGACCACGGTAGTGTGGGATCGCAGTACAGGAATACCGATTCACCCTGCGATTGTGTGGCAGTGTCGCCGCACATCAGCAGTCTGCGCGAATTTGAAGGCGCAGGGAATTGAAGATTTGGTACGTGCGAAAACCGGACTGGTGCTTGACCCGTATTTTTCTGCGACGAAGGTTGCGTGGATTTTGGATAGCGTCAATGGCGCTCGCGATCGGGCTGAACGAGGTGAACTCGCTTTCGGTACAGTTGACACATGGCTGCTTTGGAATCTGACTGCGGGAGACGTTCATGCAACGGACTACACGAACGCGTCCCGCACGATGTTGTTCAACATCGACACACTCACATGGGACGATGACCTGTTAACTGTATTTCGCGTACCAGAGCACATCTTACCCAAAGTGCAGCCCTCGGCGAGTATTTTTGGTAAAACGAAGAATATCGATCTCTTACCGAGTGGCATCCCGATTTCCGGAATTGCTGGAGATCAACAAGCAGCTCTATTTGGGCAACTCTGCACGCAGCCTCCAATGGTGAAAAACACTTACGGCACCGGCTGTTTCTTAATGCTTAACACCGGCGAGAGGCGCGTCAATTCAAAGTCAGGGTTGTTGACGACCTTAGCTTGCGGTATTGATGAAAAACCGGTTTATGCGCTTGAAGGCAGCGTGTTTATCGCCGGAGCTGCTGTACAGTGGCTCAGGGATGGACTACAAATCATCAAATCCGCCTCAGAAACTGAAGCAATTGCCGCTAGTGTTGCGGATTCAGGCGGTGTTTTCGTCGTCCCCGCTTTTACCGGACTTGGCGCACCGTACTGGGACGCGAACGCACAGGGAGCGATTCTCGGTTTGACACGCGGTACGACCCGTGCCCACATTGTTCGGGCGACATTAGAATCAATCGCGTTTCAAACAGCTGATGTTGTCACAGCGATGATTGCCGACGCAGAGATTGAATTGGACAGACTGCGCGTCGACGGTGGAGCCGTTGTAAACAATCTCCTGATGCAGTTTCAGGCAGACGTGTTGGGAATTGATGTCGAGCGTCCAACTCAAACCGAAACAACAGGACTAGGTGCCGGTTACTGCGCAGGGCTAACCGTCGGCGTATGGCAAAGTGTGAAGGACTTGGAATCACACCGCAAAATCGACACAGTTTTTTCCCCTCAAATCCCTGCTCGTCAAAGATCGGATAAGCTGGAAGACTGGCGGACTGCTGTAAGAAAGGTGATGAGTTAGCATGCGTTTGCAGTGGAAGTACGCGTTGATTGTTAACCTCTCTGTCTTAGCAATTCTAATAACCTTCTACTGGTATGATGATATAAATGCACGAAAGGAGTTAAATGCGCTGCACGCTGGCGGAGTAGAAAGAGGGGCGGTCTTCAAAGAAATCGCTGAGAAAGAAGTACGTCCTCACATCGAAGCCGAAATTGAACGGTGGCAAGAATTTAAGCCAAATGAAATCGAAAACGCACTACGGACATTGGACCAGCGGCACATGGAAAACATTTTAGACATTCACGTTACAGTCGGCGATTCTCGAATTCAGGCAAGCCGCGTTGCAAGTAAGAATATTGATAGCCACATAAATTTGAATGCACAAGACCGTCTTAAAATCGAACAGAACAGTGTAACGGTGTATGACACGCCTCCAATCAACGGCAGCAAATATGCGACGGCAGTAATCATTCCCTACGAGGTACAACTTTATGTCCAACCAGATTTGTCACTGGAAGCTAGTGTTGGATTGTACCACCAAAGCGATTTGGATAACGAGAACATTTCAGAAATTCTTAGACAAGAGCTTAAAAGCCAAGAGGTTGGCTTATCCCAGCATGTTAATGTGTCGCTTACGGAGAAGGGCGAACGCTGGCTAATCACTGACACTGTTAGTAAACAGAGATATGTCGTACGGAAAGATGAGGATCGGCTCAGTTTCCTTACGGAGAAAGATGTTCACCAACCCATAAAAGGATATATCCAGGTCCTTTTTGAGGTACCCGACATTGCCAGATTAATCAACAAATCGCGTCAGATGCATCTCTTATCAGTCATTATCGTTAGTGTATTGCTTGTGATCATTATTGACATGACAACAACTCGTCTTATCATCCGCCCACTTGAGCGTATGATGGAGATCATAAAACGTGCAGAAGCCGGGAATTTGGAATCCCTACCGGAATCATACTCATCGGGTGAAATCAGTCGGATCACCGCTACCCTCATGCGAATGCTACGGCAACTACAACAGACACAATCGAAGCGAATCGCGGCGCTGGGACAGCTTGCGGCGGGAGTTGCTCACGAAATCCGGAATCCGCTCAATACTATCGCGATGACCGCTCAACACTTGAAGGAACTCTTCTCGCAAAAGGAGATTAAATCGCAAGACATTGAGGAAACGAGAGAGTTTTTGAATATCGTCACTTATGAAATCGAACAGTTGAGGCACATCGCCGAGCAGTTCTTGACACTGAACCGTCCACAGCAACTTAATCTTGAGCCAACTCACCTCAATGAACTTCTGGATCGGGTGCTGGCAGAATTTGCACTTACGATGGAGAATGCCAATGTTCAAGTTGTCAGAAATGATGAAAACCTTCCGCATCTTAAGCTCGATGCAGGGCTGATTCGGCAAGCTATTTTTAATTTTGTTCGGAACAGTATTCAAGCCATGCCTAAAGGTGGCAGTATTTACATCACGACGGAACTGGAGAAGACAATCGGTGACGCAAGACAGGTTGCATTGGAAATTCGTGACACAGGCATTGGCATTCCGGATGAGATTCAAGAACGCATCTTCGACGCCTATTTTACAACGAAAGAAAAAGAAGGTGGCATGGGGCTGGGCCTTGCAATTTCACATCAGATCATTACGGCGCATCAAGGAGAAGTTGAATTCAAGAGTCAGGTTGGGATGGGAACTGCATTCAAGATTACTTTTCCTCTGGCCACGGATGATGTCGGAGATTGACAATTCGATATGAGGGAGTCTATATGCCATCAATATTAGTTGTTGAGGATGAAATGGGGCAGCGCACGGTTTTACGGCGCATATTGGAACGAGAAGGGTATGAGGTAGCGTTAGCTGAGAACGGTCTTATAGCGCTTGAGAAGATTGAAGAGACGATGTTTGACCTTGTCATCAGTGACATGCGAATGCCCGAAATGACAGGACGTGACCTCCTGCGTGAAATTAAGCAGAGGGATCCAGATCTACCGGTGCTCATCGTGACAGCTTTCGCCGAGTTAAAGGATGCTGTTGATTTGGTAGCGCGTGAAGGCGCGTTCTATTATCTTCAAAAACCTATCAATAACGATGTACTCAAAGCACACATCAAACGCGCGTTAGAGGCGCGAGGTGCGTTTGCGGATGATGAACCCAAACAACCTGATCAGGCTGCACCAGAGATTCTCTTCGATCGTATTATCGGTCAGAGCGAGCGAATGTTTCAGCTGTTTAAAACCATGTCCCGGATTATTCATCGAGGAGTGAATCAGGTTCTTATCACAGGGGAGACAGGCACCGGGAAAGATTTAGTTGCAAGAGCCATCCATGAAAAAGGCAAGCGCAAGAATCAGCCGTTCGTCGCGATCAACTGTAGCACGGTGCCCCACGAGTTGATTGAAAGCGAACTTTTTGGCCATGAGAAAGGCTCCTTTACAGGAGCGGACCGTCAGAAAAAGGGGTTGTTTGAAGTTGCGAACGGTGGAGTAATATTCCTCGATGAAATTGGAGATATCTCTATGGCTGCGCAGAGCAAGTTTCTGCGTGTTCTGCAGGACCGCGAAATTATGCGAGTTGGGGGAATAGAATCAATTAAAGTCGATGTATGTGTCATCGCCGCAACCAATAAAGTTTTGAAAGCCGTGGTCGAAGCGGGTACATTCCGCGAAGATCTCTATTTTCGATTAAATGTCATCCAGCTTCAGATTCCGTCGCTACGTGAACGGAAGAGCGACATCCCTACTCTAATCGACTTCTTTCTCAAAAAATTCAGCGAAGAATATCCGGATGCTAAGCCGAAGCATGTAACGCCAAGGGCGATGTCTGTGCTTCGCCGGTACGAATGGCCGGGGAATGTCCGACAGTTAGAGAATTGCCTGCTAAGAACTTTTGTGCTTCGCGAAGGGGATATAATTGATATTGAGGATTTGCCTCTTGAAATCTCGGATAGCTCGCTACCCCCATCCAATTTACGGGTTGAAATCCAAGAGGACGGGATTTCGCTTGAGGAGATTGTAATGGAATACATTCGCGCTGCTCTAAGGCAAAGCCGCGGCAATCAAACCAAAGCTGCAGAACTATTGGGAATCTCCCGGCGCCAACTGCAGAATCGAATGCAGAACCACGGGCTGAGTAGCCAAGACTTCAAGAATATAAATCCGTCATAAGCGCTGTAGGGAGCAACTACGGAGAAGATATCGTCAGAATGTTTTCTTCTTACGATTGAAATTCATTGCAAATCTAAACCAAAAGCTACTGCTGCGTACGGAAATATGAGGAAGTTTATATGACACAACAACCAGTTATCAGTTACTTCTTACCTCCACGAATCGAGTACGGCACTGGGGCAATCCGAAACTTAGGTGTTTACGTTGAATCATTTGATGGGAAAAAGCCGCTTATCGCAACGGATGCGGGCGTCATAAGGGCGGGCATTCTATCCAAAGCCGTCGAATCATTAGAAAACGCACAAATCGAATATACCGTTTTCGACGATATTGAGCCGAACCCAACAGATCTCATTGTGCTCAACGCACTAGAAGTTTACCGTGCGGAAGCGTGCGATTTAGTGATTGCAATTGGTGGGGGGAGTGTGATGGATGCAGCGAAGGCGATTCGCCTGCTCTCAACGCACGAACTACCCCTAGAACGCTACTTTGTCGATGGGGGCGGTATTGAACGTATCACCTGCAATCTTCCACCGCTAATCTCAGTGCCGACAACCGCGGGAACCGGCAGTGAGGTGTCACAAGCCGCAATCATAACCGATACTACGCTTAACACGACAGATAGGTGGCGCAAGCGGGCGGTTGTTTCGCCATACATGATGTCCTCCCTCGCACTACTAGATGCGGAATTGACGCTGGGTATGCCGCCCGCCTTGACCGCTGCAACAGGTATGGACGCTGTAACACACGGCATAGAAGCTTACGTTGCGACACGGTATCACCCTATCTCAGAGGGAGTTGCATTGCAAACGTTGAGGATGCTCAGCAACAACATCTGTCGCGCCTATCATAGTGGTGACGATATCGAGGCGCGTGGCGAGATGTTACTCGCCGCTTCAATGGCAGCATTCTCTTTTCAGAAAGGTCTTGGTGCCGTACACTCCCTCGCCCATCAACTTTCATCGAAGGAAGCGAATATACCACACGGTGTTGCGAATGCAATCTTACTGCCGCATGTCATGGCGTTTAATTTACCTTATGCTGTTAATCGCTATGCGGAAGTCACCACTGCGTTAGGCGTGGGGGCGTCAGGCATGTCAAAGGAAGAGATGGCTCATGCGGCAATTGAAAAAGTCCATTCGTTGAACAGAGAACTTGGAATGCCCACTGGATTGGGAGCTGCAGGCCTGAAACAAGAACATATTCCGAAACTAGCGAAGGACGCCATGCTCGATCACTGCTACAAGTTTAACCCTCGTCCTTGCAGTGAGGCGGACATGCAACATTTGTATGAGGCAGCGTTCTAGAATCTATATTTTGCGCTCCCTGTGATGCCCGAATCCTGCCTTCGGCAAACTGCCTTTATCGTCTGTGACATCGTAACGTCTCTATCGGTGGCAATGATACGAGCGATTTTTCTTATTTTTGGAAGAAACCAATCCTTCAACGCTAGCAACAAATGGTTTCCATGAGGTAGAAAATCAAACTATAAATGATTTCCACCGAGCCGCCCGGGCTCTTTCTGGTGTAAGCTTTCATGGTTGGTGGGATCCTTTTCTTGCTACCGATATTCTATGCTCCATCTGTTACCTAGAAATCATTCTCCTACCTCCCATCAGGTGACACAAGAACTGTCAGTCCACGTTCCACAACTTCAATTGTTGCAGGTGTGTAACAAATTTGCTCTCCGTCAGCGAAAAGAAGAATGGGGGGATCTGCATGGATGGTTAACGATTTGGTTCGGTGCATTCTCACAGCACGGTGAGACGTATGTCCGCCCCAAAATAGCGCGATCATCATACACAGCACGGTCCGACGCGGAACCGATCTGATGATACAAACATCAAGAAGTCCATCATCCAGAACTGCGTCCGGCAAAACCTTCAGTCCACCACCATAGTGGCTCGTAATCCCTGTTGCAGTAAGCAGGATACCGCCATCGTAAACGCCGAAGTCGCCCTCAACCCGAGCGCTAGGCGACTTATAACTGAAAAGCGTTGTGAATGCGGTATAGACATAAGACATGGTTCCCGAGAAAGGGGCTCCCTCCACCGCAACGCGTCGGCTCACTTCCGAATCATAGCCGCATGTTACAATGGTGTCGAAATAACGACCTCCGATTTTCCCGAGATCGATTTGGCGAGTCACACCGTTTAACAGAACATCCACTGCAGGAGCTAATGCTTTTGGAACCCTTAACGCCCCTGCGAGATCATTTCCCTTGCCGCACGGAAGCATTCCTAATACAACATCAGGCTTTTCTGCAATTGCGTTGACAATTTCATGTATCGTCCCATCACCTCCACATGCAATAATCCACCGCCGACCATTCCGGATGGCTTCCCGTGCAAAACGATTCGCATCACCCGGTTGAGTTGTCAACTCGATTGTACCCTTTATGCCTTGATCCGTGAGTTGGCGATAGGCTTCATCGGCAATTGCGGCTGCCTTGCTTTTTCCTGCAATCGGGTTAGCGATGAGCGTAAATTCCCCGCGGGTATGGTGTCCAATTGGAGTTTGCTGCATGGCCATGTGTATCTCCATCTTATGCTCATCGTGAGGCATATCGTATAATAGGAGCGGTGTGAATCGGTTCTCATGTGCAATGCTTTTTGTGTAGAAAGGTTACCTATATTTCCACCGCTGCCTCTGTTGCCATCCGTTTCCGTATTCCAATGCGGTGAATCGTCTGTTCTTAGATGTGTTTGCCTATTGATTATCGCCAATCTCTTCAAGCCGGACAATCAGTTTACCGAGTTGAAGGTGCAACAACAACGAATAAATCTGCATGAGTAAAACGACCTGCACCTCAACCGTGATCGTACTCTCCTGAATCAAGCGTATGAAGTCATCAGCGCGTTGACGAATTTGATGTGTCCGCTCCAAGTCTATTTCCTCGGTGTTGGGCGCACCTTCTTTGACACATTGCCAGATCTGATCTTGAATCTCGAGCATATAGTTTTGGGTCATTGCTTGTCGTGCCCGTTTGGCAGAATCAATCCAAAGCGTGTTCGATTTCCAGTTTAGCATGAATGCGATGCTGTTAATGATTACATCACGTAGAGTATCTTCTCCTGAGATTAGTTCTTCGAGGTTAACTAGTCCTTCCGCTTCAGCAGAGAGCGTGCGCACCTTTGAATAATCTCTGAGATTCATCAGGGTAACTCTGTTATCGGCAAGCAGGTTCCAAAATCCCGCACTTGTTGTAAGCATCGACTCGACATGTGTGTGTAAATCGGTCGGCTGCTCGGATCCAATGAAATAATGGTGAAGGGCATGTAGTTGGCTACGGAGTGCCCAAAGGTTCTCAGTGGTCTGATTTTCTGCCGGTTTGGCCACGTGATGTAGGATATGCTGGCGAATATAGTCAATAATATCGTTTGCGGCGCGTTGGGCATTCATCGACATACTGCCTTTTGTAAGTCTAATCTGTCTGCGTTGACCGTGAGATAGTAGCAGATTTTCGAATTGGTGTCAATACTTAAGAAGTTTAGGAACCGATTTGAACGCTCAGAAGTGAGATGCTAGCAATTCAAGATACATGAAAATAAAATGCACCGAGAAAATGCCAGTCTCCACTAGGGACACAGATTCTAAATGAACGAAATGTTCCAACCTATATCTTTCACAACGGAAAGGGAATTCTTGACAAAATGCTTTATTTGCTTTATACTCTGTATCATAACACAATATGTAGTTGTTTGAACCATGATGCCCCAACATATAGTGTATGCCGCTTTGGCTTTGCCCATATATTGCGTTCGTTCGCCACAGACGGCATGATATGCGGACATTTAGCAGAAACTAACGATAGATTCCGAAAACTAGCACGACTTTAGCCGACTCTGATTCCCCTACAGGTTATTTAATGAGGAAAACAATTTTTTCAGTTATTTTCTTTTGGGTTTGTTTTCAGGTCCTCATGCCTCAAGTTGGTCCCGGCCATATGGAGAACCCTTCTCCAACGGGTGTTCCCGCAGAAGATGACGCCGTTGCAAGAGCAACACTATCAGAGCTGTTGGAACCGGAAGCGAAAATTGGTCCCCGGGATCGAGTTGTGCGGTTCGGAGATTTCAATCTCGGTACTACGGAAACCGTTGAGAGTATTATATTAATCGGCGGAACGGCAAGGATTCGAGGACGAGTGAACGGTAACATATTCGTCATAAGTGGGGATGTCGAAATCCAAGATCGGGCGTTACTGTTCAGCGTGGGTCCTCAGTTTAGGGAGAATTTAGAACACGGCATTATCCTTGCGGATTTTCGACAGGCGTTTAAAAATAACGGCTTTTCACTTTCTGATAGTGTTATTGTGTCAGTCGCAGATAAACGTAGCAAATGGATGATAAATGATGAAGATAATATGAAGAAGTATATTATCAGAAAAGCCACGGGCAGGCTGGACATTTACGATCACGCACAGATCTTGGGGAAGGTGACGGTAGTTTTCGGCAAAGTCTTCGGAAAGATGGAAACTGATCGGAAAGGGCAGGTTTATCAAGAAATCAATAGTTGGAGAGATATCCCGGCAGCTATCGAGTTAATGATGCATCCACAAGAACTGTGGTGGGAAACACCGAAGCAGAAGCGGTTTTGGGGTGCACTTGCATTTATCACCCTGACGATTATTCACGTGCTAATTGTTACTATCGTTCCACGGCAAATGGAAAATATGGCATATGCAATTTCCCACCATCCAATTGGGAGCACGTTGCTTGGACTAATCTTGTCAATAATTATTCCCTATCTCACCATAATGTTAATCCTGTCGATTATCGGTATTCCATTGATGCTGCTTTTTTACTCCGTTTTATTACCGGTGGCAATCTATGGCAAAACGGCGATTTTTCTTTCCATCGGCAAGACAATCTTTCCGAAGCGATCCAATGTTGTTCCTGTCATCGCCGGATATGCGATCTATTGGATGGCGACTTGGATCCCTCCAATCAACCATGTTACTTTCATTGCCGCTAGCGCCATCGGAATTGCGCTCTGTTTCCGAACGGCGTTTGGGCAGAAATCAATCCAGACCCGTAACGATCCCCCACGGCCGCGATTTGCCTCTCCCAAATTTATGCACAATCGATGATTGTTCCGATTGCGAATCGAAATGACCGTTTATTCGCTACTTCTTGAAGTGTTACCATCTGTGCTAGAAATAGTCATCGCCAACACGCGTTTGCGAAAAACTCCCTAACCTATCTGAGACAATGAAGCTTTTAATATTGAGGCGCTAGCACCGGCAATTGAGTCCCCACGGATGCAGTATAGCGTTTGAAGGCTTCAGCATATTTTATTGTGCGTCCGCTCCACTGCGTTGCCTGGGCGCCTCGGTATTCTGCCCATTGTGTATACCGAGAGACCAACTTTGTCTGGGAGCGGAGAGCGTGAAGCGCGGCAATTTTTGTCTCGAAGACATCTGTAATATCTACGTAGGTATCCGGTGTGAAACCTGTGATGTCATCGCGCGGAACTGACGGCTCAAAACCAAAGAGATGGGGAAACGGATGGACCGTTTCGCTGTCATGGTCAAAGCCAGGGGCAGCAGCTATGGTTGCAGCGCGTATGACGGAAGCCGTCGTCACTTCATGGTCCAAATTGTGGGGGTCTATCTTCCAGTGGGTCAAAATAATATCCGGACGACGCTGCCGAATAAGCCTCGCCATCGTTTCCAGACGCGCCCTGTCGATTATCAGAGGATAGTCACCGTAGTCCAAAAACGCAATGTTCGCCCCAAGAATTGCGGCGGCTTCTTCAGCCTCCTGCGTCCGTGCTTCCCTCGCCTTGGTCATCGATTTGGGGGGAGCTTGCCCCCAATAATCCTCGGATTCTCCACGCTCACCGAAGGTCAGGTCGACTACGTGAACTTGTGCGCCGTTACGTACGTAACGCGCAATCGTGCCGCCGCTGCGTGAGCAGAAGTCGGCGGCATGCGCGCTGAAAACAAGGATGTTGAGATTGCTCATTGTTATTCCTAAGCTGTGCTGGGCAGTATGGGGCGCGCTCGATCTTGGGGGACGAGCAGACGACTACCATCAGCCGTAACGACAAACGATTGCTCGATGTGTAATGAGCCAACTCCTGGAATGGCAATCATTGCCTCCAAATTGAGGACCATGTCTGTTTCAAGCGGCAGATCTGATGGCACATCCACGCAATCGTCCCTGATGCGTTGTCCGTTGTCTGCAACGATAATTGGGTAATCCCGAACTTCCAGTCCCAAACCGTGCCCGTGAGGAAACGAGGCGGTGACACCTTGTGCGGTGAGGGTTTGCCACATGGCTGCATGTACGTCTGATGCTTTCACTCCCGGCTGGATGACCTCCACGCCTGCACGTGTACAAGCACGCAGTGCTGCATGCCTTTCGAGCAGTACCGCAGAAGGTTCGCGCATCGCCAATGTCGTTCCGCTGTCCGAGAAACAATACTGGTAAATACAACCAAAATCCACATAAAGCAGATCGTCGCCGGTTAGGACGTAGTTCGACTCTGTGGCAATGCCGAGACCCCTCACACCAAACGCAAAGTGATCAAAATCTGCGCCATCCGTGGCGACCTGTGCACGGTAGTGCTGGACAAGTTCGGAGATAGGGCGGTCGGGCCGAGCGGTGGCGAGACACTCCATCGCCGCTCGCTCGCTGATTTCGGCGGCGCGCGTCAGCTTCGATAGTTCATCTTCGGTCTTGACCATCCGAATGAGGCGAATAAGATTCGAGCAATCCTTAATCGTCGCCCTTGGCAACCCTCGTTCGATTACCGCTTTTGATTTCGGTGTCAACCCTTCCATGTCCAAGCCAATCCGAGCGTCAGTCAATCCGCGCGTTTTTAAGATGCTCAAAACTGCGTCGGTTGGCGTTGCATTATGTTGCTTCTTATGAAGTAGCTCAAAAAAACGTTGGTCAACGTCGGACAAGGCGGTAGGAGGTACCGATTCATCAAGGAGCGCAGCGCCAAAGGTATGCAGATCTTTTACCCACAAATCGGCTGCATTCACTGCAAACAATGGGGTGACAACAAGTGCAGGTTCACCCTCAAGCGGGAAGATAGCGTAGGGACCGGTTTGATCCATATGGCTTGACCTCCCCGGCGCCATCATATATTCTCTGAACAGCGGCTCAAGCCAGCAAAAATAACCTGAAAAATATGTGATGTTCACGGGTGAAGTCGCCACAAGAACATCTACTTCGCAGCGTCGCATATACTCCACTGCCCGGTCTTTGTTGAAGAGCATAATGCTACTCCTAATAATTGAAGAGATGGGAGTTTAAGTCCACAGGCGTTAAATGATAAGCGTTCTCGCTCTGCCACATCGTCTTCAACCAATGCCGATTTCGCGCAGATACGCGCGGGTGCGTTTGGCGATGGGCAGAGGTTTGTCAAACGGCGCAGGATACATGTCCTGTTCTACGATTGCAAAGCCTTCGTAATCAATCTCGCTGAGCACATCCCGGAACGCAAGAAAATCCACTGACCCCGCAGATGGCTCACAAAACATATCTATACTCACAGCGGTGGCAAATGGAATATTTTCAGCTTCTACGTTCTGACGTATGTTTTCATCAATACTCTTTAGATGCAAGTAGGGAATTCGATTGTGGTGTCGTCGCATAAAACGCACCGGATCGCCGCCGCGATAGGCATGATGACCGGTATCGAAGCAAATCTTCACACGTTCGGGGTCGGTTTGCTCCAGAAACATCTCTATCTGATCTTCATATTCGACATGTGTATCGGCGTGAGGATGAAAGACCACCTGGAGCTCGAATCGATCGCGTGCGATATCGGTCACCCTGTGCGTTGCATCAATTAATCGCTTCCACGCGCTTTCGTCGAGCGAATTAGGTCTCTGTTGTTCACCCGTAAAGGGGTTGGTGTAGGTATCGTCAATCAGCACGAGATATTCAGCACCGAGGAACGCCAGCGATTCGCCCGCACCAAGCACTTGCTTTTCCAACGTCGGCCATGATGCAGGGTCTTCAAGATGGTCCATGGCAAATGTTCCGGACACCTTCAAACCCCGCTTGTCCAGTTCGGACTGGAGCGTAGACAAGTCAGTGGGCAGATAACCGTAAGGCCCAAGTTCGGTCCACTCATATTCAGCCTCGACCATTTCATCTAGGAATCGGTGCCATGGCGTTTGATTGGAATCGTCTGGAAACCAGACACCCCAGTTATCCGGCGCACTACCGATTCTAACATTCATAACATTTGCTCCTCAAATTGATGGTTGTATTCTGTTATTGAGTTTAGCGTTGCACACTTCCCGGTACATCGTCTTCTATCTATAGGAAGCACGTTATTCAATTCTACGATACAGTTGTTTGAGAGAGGTGTAAAGACATCCAAACCAGGCAATTTAAGCGTATTCTTGGGGACTATGCCAAGATGTAGGTATGTCCTAGACTACCGTCATCATCACTGTGACTCGACAACAGTCAGCGCAGCCACAGCAATAATGCTCTCTGTACATACCGACCGGAACTCGATCTCCTTTAGAACGCATGCTGGATTGGAGTCGATCCGAAGTGCGTCAGCGTGGGAAATCAACACCTCCCGGTTGTCAAACCCACTTCCCCACGGGTCAACATAAAAAAGTTTCCCCAGTGGAACCGGTACGCCTTTTAGACTGTAGTGTTGGAAATACGTATCCATGTTGTAGGGAGGGATTAATTGCTCGACCTGCGTTACACCGTCAGCGTAGCGCAAGAGAATTTCACCGTTGGGAATATAGTTCTTCATGGCGTGGGCGTAACTTTGCATCAACGGCCAGACCTGGTCGCACTTCCTCCCGATTGCAATGGTTGCTGATGCGGGAAGCGGATAGGGAGGCGTGATGCTCAGCGCAATTAACCGTGGGTGTTCCGGATACCCTGTACATTGCGTGTCAGCAATCAGGAAGCGGGTTCCCGTACTAGCATCCAATGTGAGTTGGTGGGGCCAAAGACCGGCGTGACGGTTGGCACCGCAAGATTTGCCTTCAGGCGGAATGATAACTGGCAGACCCCAAAAGTTGCGCAGAGGAATCGGTTTGTCATCGTAGTCAAAAATGAACTGGGTTTCGGCCAGCTCCCGGTATCCGACATTGTAATGCTCGCGAAGATCAATCATGACCTGGCGACGCCTTTCATCGCGTGTCAGTTGAGTCGGACGAACCAGTCCGGATTCTCCAAGTTGGAGTGCCTGGTCGAAATTGACAACCCCAATTGTGCGGGATTCCATCTGTTGGTCAGACGGCACGCCTTTGATTCGAATTGTTGGTTTGTGTTTGGGTCTCTGATAGGCAACGGGCTCCCCGAGATTGACTTTTACGGTCGAACGTGATTCCCGATTGGTAGTCACTTCCTCACCGGTGAGATTGCCTCTCACTACTTTGATAAGCGGCACTACACTGGTAATATCGAACAGCGCCGTGTTCCCTTCCCGCTTGTACGTATACGAAAAGTCGGGAGTTTTAATGGAAGCCTCCATCCAGTCATTAGGAAAGTTTGGCGCGATGTGAAGCCTGTCCTCATGTATCGCTGGCGTGATGCCATAAAGTCCTCGCACAGCCATGTGGATGTGCGCGTCGGTGGAATCCAACTGCTCCTCGATTCCTGCAGATGCTCCCTTGTTATTTACGCCGTAGTTCACGCCAGGGTATCTGCCGTTAAACGAGGCTCTCACAATTGTAGAAATGTATTTCCACCACACATCAGCATCGCCCACTTTCAACCCCGCCAATGCTGCTCGGCAAGTGTCTCCGGTGTGCACAAACTGCAAGCTCCAGCGCAGGGGAAACCAGTCACTGCTCATCATAAGGTGAATGCCTGGGTTTGGGTTGAATCCGAAGTGTGATTCCACCCAACGCATAGCTTTGCGGCCCTGTTCAAGGGTAATCGCCCCAAACTCCACTGCCAGACATTCGTTCCAGCTCTGCATGTGTTCGCGCCAAATGCCGTCTCCACCAATTGAGCCGAGAACACCCTCTTTTTCCCTCCACATCTCGTGCTGAATCGCTGAATAAGACTTATCCGCGTAAGTCTGGTAGGACTTCTCCGCCTGCTCGTCTCCGACGATCCGAGCCATCTTCGCCGCGCGATTAAGCATAGCCCAGCTCGTCACGGTGACCGTTACTGCCTTGGGACCTTCGCCACCGTTATCCCCGGTCCAGAACCCGTAGTGCTCGCGAAACAGCCCGTCGCCATCGGGATCACACATCCTGCACTGCCAGTCTACTGCCTTTTTGACTGCGGGCCACAGATCACGAATGAACTGTTCGTCGGCTGTCCAGCAGTAGTTCCACCACACCTGGTCAACCCAGAACGGATTATGATTTTCACGGATGGCGGGCTCTAGTGACTGGCAAATCCACGGAATCGCGCCGTCAACAGATTCAATGTATGAGTAATGCCGGTTCGGTGCGTCCCGGTCGGGGATGGGATAAGTTTCATCATCCAACTGCAACGCTCCGTAAAGCCGCAGACATGTCTTGTGGCTTTCGTGATCTCCGCACCATGTCTTACCCCACCAACCGGGCGACAGGTGCCCATACGCATCGGATTCACTTCCGCCATTGGTCAGGCCTGGTCCGAGCTGGTTATACTGTGTCGTTGTATAGACCCACGACATCAGGCAGTTGAAGAATGAATCCGGGGTGTTAACCTGAAACTGGGCTCGCCGAGCATCCCACCAAGCAATTGTCCGTTGCAATTCGTCGGCGGGATTCTGCATCGCCGCAACGAACTTCTGCCTTGGTTCCAATGCGCGACCGATAATCGCCTCGAACCACGATTGTTTCAACTCATCCCGAGTCTGTCGCCAGGTAGACGTGTTTTTTGTGTCCAAACGTCTCATCATCTGATCAGCCATTTTGGTATCATAGTCGGTAACGCCCCAGACCATCACAACATGGAGAGATTGCACTTTCTCCGCTGTAATGTATTGTGCTTCGTCGCCACGAGTTCCCTTGAGTTTTGATCCGCTGGCTCTTGCATCAACACCGAACCAGAGCTCGACATTGCCCATGTTGAACTCCGTTAGCCGTGCGGAGCCATCAATGAACTCAACCTCGTTATCGTCATATTCTGGTCCGGCCCAACTGCGGTCACTCGCCCAGGTCATACCGTATGACCGCGCTAGAATCGATACAGGACACTGTGTGGCGACCTTGCATACAAGTCCGTGGCCACCCATCAATGGCGCAACAGTAATGTTGAGCCTGCCCAGCTCCGGTTCCTTCTCTATCTCATAATGCGTGTATCCCGGCATAAAGGTCGTGGCAATGTCGTCAATCTCATGAAGCCACATGACATCCCCGCTACCGTGAACCACACCGAGCTCCAGATACCCCAAGGTCGGCCAGACCTGATTCCACGAGCCGGTCGAATCTCGACCGAACAGATGGAAAGCCGAATCCTCGGCGTCGAACCCCGCCAGGGCGGCGCCCGTTCCTGTCTTCAGGGCAAACTTTGGACGATCTCCCGTGATGAGGTGGTTCATGCCCTGGACAATTGGTCGAGTCAGGATGTGTTTGCCGCCGCGTATAAAAAAGCCGCCCCCTTCAACCGGATCGTAGCTCGACCATTCCCCATCCTCTGGCGGGGCCATGTGAGGTGATTGGTAATAGATCACGCTCTGATCGCAGCGAGGGATACTGGTAGGTTTGTTTATGTCCATTGAGTAGGCGACCTGAGTACCTTGGACTCGAAATCCGGCCGCCGTGCGTTGTTTACATGAATTGTTTCTGGACATAGGTTAACTTCCTTAACTAGTAGAGTTTCGTATGCCAATCCTGCAAGCAGCTTCTAATTCTCGACAGACAAGGCTAACCATCCAAGAATTCAGCCTGACCACCCTTTGCAAGTTTCATTTGAACGGAAAACAGGTACCTTTATGCCAAGATATTCCGTACCAACCTCATGTTTTTGCTGCCTAAGAAATCCTGCACCATCCCGGACAGCCACATTGTAATACCCGCTGTCGGCTAAGTGAACTTCGGTTTTGGGGACACGCCCATCGGTAATGGATATGTTCAAAATGACGTTCACTACCCCCATGTCCTAAGACAGTCATCCAGAGATGACTTATGAACGGCACCTACTCGGCTCTTAAGAACAACCGAATCGTTCTCTGTTGGCTCAATTTCTTAAACCGTCTCTGCTTCCCGTCTACCCACGGCAACCTTGGAAATCCACGAATCTTTCGCGTGTTGAAGCTGACTAGGACCATCCATAAGCTATGGCACCATCGTGATCCCGGTGAATGAATTCAGTGTAAACAGTAGCAAGAGCATGTGCCCTGTCCGCCTGAAGGATTTGGGCAATCCGGGGCATGATTTTTCTGATTGTGGAAATATCAAATACGTGCTGGGCGTATCCGCCCTTGGCAGTCGTTATTTCACCATGTTTGACGATTACTACCTTGCACCTCTTGAGCATCACATAGTTTTTTCTAGAGCTTTGTCCATGACTCGTGCCTCGGAGTTGTTGGATTAAGGAGCCCTGTTTTCTTTGTCATCGATTGGGTCTGGTGTGTGCTACCGCTTAATTGCTTCGTCCCACCTGTTTGAGCCAGCCCCAAGTCAAAGCTCGTTCATTAATCGTTGAAACAGAGAACACCTCCACAAAATCCGGATCGAACCAAGACGGTGCACGGTGGACACCGTTTATGGGCGCCATCTCTACGATATTCTCTCCGCCTTTATCGGTTATGGTAAGGTTACTGGTCCCACCATGAAAGGTGATGAAGGCGAATTCTTCACCGCTCGGCGCCCACGTAATCTCACGTTCTTCAAACCACCTTCCGTTCGGCTTCCCAGGCCCAGTGAGTTGCTCCATGTTCTCTCCATTGCTATCCATCAGGAAGAGATCTCCATTTCCATGGCGAGTCGAGGACCAAACTATCTTCGAACCATCTGGCGACCACGTGGGTTCAAAATCCCCACCTTTATGATTGGTCAGATTCACCAAGTTCCCGCCATTCGGGTCCATCACATGGATGTCCGAAATCGTCCGACCGCGTTTGGAAGAAAAGACAATCTTTCGACCGTCCCGAGACCAGTCCGGTTGAACATCTTTGGCAGGGTCGTTCGTAATGTTCCTCAAACCTTTCCCCGCAAGTATCATTTCATAGATTTCAAAGGTGCCGTCTCGATCCGTCGCGAAGGCAATCCGCTGACCACCGGGGTGCCAAGTGGGCCAGCTATCCTCGCCTTCATGCTCGGTGAGCCTTCGGAGTCCCTGCCCATCGGGATTCACCACGTAAATGTCAATGTTTCCCTTCGCTTCCGTATGAAACGCAATCTGATTCCCGTCCGGGGACCACACCAAACCCAAGGGAAGCGGGTTCGCGTCAACCCGTATCACCGGGCGAGGGTTCATTGCATCAGTGTCCACCAACCAGATATTGTCCCCTTCCCGTTCAGCGGAGAGGACGATGGCTGGAGTTTCAGGTGCACCCGCCTCAACGCTTACCAGGAGTAGGATACAGCCCAAGAGAAATACACTGGTGCATGCTACCACGATGGTTTGACTGAGTTGCATGGGTTGATGCCTCCTTCTTTTGTGGCAGTGTCTTATTGAAAGGTGTGCAACGCGCAACCCGACAAGATTGATGCGCAATATGCGCTTCTGACTGGGGTTTACATCTTCTTTACTGATTCTGTTGCCGTTACTGAAAAAACGGCTTAAAGCATATGGCGAAGTTAGCGTTCTGCAATCTCAACTTGGAGTTTCTTGGCGGTTTCCTGAATCTGTTCCCAGGTGACCGGTTCGATTGGGATACCGTTCTCCTGTCGTTCCGCGAGGGTTTTTAATTCAACTTCTCCAGGCATCATCACTTCTTGAAACTCCGGCATGGGAGGGGTAGATTTCATATATGAAACAAGATCGTCCATCAGATCGCGGAACCGGTCGGTAGGCACAAATGCCGAAATGTCAATTACAATAAAACAAACCCCCTGTGTCCCTCTAGGTCTGTCTTCGGTGATGAAATCGCCAGCCAAGGTTCCACTCAGCAAATCCACCAGCAATCCTAGCGCAAATCCTTTGTGTCCGGCGCTGCCCCCAAGCGGTAAAATCGAGCCGTGAGGCGGACCATAAAGGTCGTGGGGGTCTACGCTCGGATTGCCTTCCGCGTCAAGTATCCACCCCTCTGGTAGCTTTTGTCCCCGATTCCGGCGAACGCGGACTTTTCCCTCAGCCGTCATGCTTGTCGCCATGTCAGACACGATTGGATGGTCACCTCCGGGCACCGCATACGATATCGGATTCGTTGCCAGCCTACCTTCCCGTCCGCCAAAGGGCACCACCCAATGTACTTGCTTACAACCGTTGACCATTGCCATCGCGAACATGCCGTTTTCAGCCGCAATTTGGGTGAAGTAACCTAATCGACCCACGTGCGTGCAGCGGCGGGTAATGACGCAGGCAATCTTATGCTCCCTTGCCTTTTCAATTGCTATCTCCATCGCCCGCAGTCCGCCAACCTGGCCAAAATTAAATCCACAATCAACAACCGCTGTGCCGCCCTGTTCCTCAACCAGTGAAACCGGAGCTCCCGGCTTGACTGTGCCCTGCTCAACCCACCCTACGTACTGGGGTATCCTCACCACCCCGTGCGAGTCCATTCCCATCAGGTTGTTGCCAACCAACTGTTCAGCCACGATAGCGGCTTCGTCAGGCGGCGATCCACATGCAACAAAGACATCCTTTGTCACAGCGGTGAGGAATTGGGGAGAGTATCTCTTCATGTGTTTGATTCCTGACAGTTTGAAGTGTAAACTTAAGTTTGCTGGTAGAATTGTCTAACCGAATATCTCGCGGAAGCGATTCATTGCCTCATAGTCGTCATTCTCAGGAAAAGCCTCCAGACCAACGACACCATCGTAGCCAACCTCGTGCAGCGTTTCGACCACCTGTGGATAGTTTATCTCACCGGTTCCTGGCTCATGGCGTCCGGGAACGTCCGCGACGTGGATGTGACCGATGATGTCATGGTATTCACGAATAAGCTCTATCAGGTTTCCCTCTTGGACCTGGGCGTGATAAAGATCTAAAAGCAACTTAATCCCAGGACTGTCCACCTCCCTCACCAAACGGGCCGCATCTTCTACATTCGCCAGCGGATACCCAGGGTGGTCTATTTTGACATTCAGGTGCTCTAAGCTGAAGACAACGTCGTGTCGTTCAGCGATATCGGCTAATCGACGCAGGGCTTTATAGGCTGTTACCCATCGGGCAATGGGATGTTCGGCAACTGGGTGCGTGGATGCCCCTGTTTCCGCGCTTAATCCACCGCTCAAGGCAATAAATCGTCGGCAGCGCAGCTTTTTGGCAATCGCTAACCCCTCTTCTACGTTGTCAAAGTATCCCTCCACATTATCGGGATGAACGATACAACCGTCGCCGGGGCCGATGACAAAGTTGTTAACCTGAATTGTTGGGTCAGCAGCTAGGGTATCCATGTCGCGTCCGTCCCAGAGCCAAAACTCAGCTAAGAAACCTGCCATACAGATCTTCTTCACGCGTTCCTCAAAGGGCAGATCCAGAAAAAGTGTATCAGCGCAGGCGGATAAACGGTACATATATTTTTCTCCTTTGGCGGTAAAAATATAGCAAGTTATCCTAACACATCAGATGAAAGTTGTCGATCCACTAACTCCTATCTTTACACATTGGTATCTAGCGACGAACTGAATTCCTCATTGTGGGCTTTAGATAAGGTTCGACAAGTGTACTCACCGCGTCGCTTTGAGATGCCCCCAACTTGTTAACATCTTCGATTGGGGTTCAACAGAAACTGCAGATATAAATGCCTTCATATCCTCAACACCTGTCGAATCGCCAAACGGCGCTGTAACCTCCTGCGCTCCGCCAATCGAATTCTCGTCAACCCATACCTTGGTCATAATACCCGCTTCACTAGTTATCTGCACATTGTCAACCATCATTCCAAATAGGCCCGCTAGGTTATCCCGATTGTCTCCGTTATCCGTGCCTGCCGTAATGGCAACGATCTGACTCCCAGCTATATCATCAAGTGAGACCTTGCGGTGTTTCCAATCTGTTCCAGCGTCGTCATTGATGAGACCAACAATACTGCCATCGGTAGTGTGGACGTAAACACCGCCCTCTGTATGGACGCTAATCCCTGAGAACATCACCTGATATTCAAGGAACATACCCGCCTGTATCTCCATCTCCCCTTCCCATAAAGCGATAAAGCCTTTCGCTGAAGCGTTTGCGCTCGAAATCGTTGCTTCAAACGACAGCACATCGCCTGCTGGCTCGGTTATCACAGCTTCGAGCGGTGCTCCAGTAATTGTGCCCGCCTCAGTTACCAAGTCCAAGCGCTGATCGTTCGAATCTATAATCTTAACATCCAGACCGAGTGTAGATGTTTTCACAGCGATAACCTCAAACGTAACTGTTGCCAATGTTCCGTCTCCATTGACTCCGGGCACTGCGCCTAAGAGGGTGGCACCGAACTTGATTTCGCCATCTTCGACATTTGGCGGGAGTATTGGTGGCCCAATCGATCCTGCTAGGAACTCGCCATTTTGGACGCTGACATAAGAGAGCGCAGTTGGGTCGAACGTAATAGCGATTTGATATCCAAAGACATCTGTTGCATCTGAGATGTGAATGTCAATTGTAAATTGCTGTGCGACGTCGGGTGATTCCATCACGGGTGGATTAAAAGATACGACCGTTTGGGCAAGTGCGATAGATGGAATCGACAAACATACGATTGCAGTATAAACAGCAACCTTCAATAATTGTCTCATTAATTTTCTCCTTCATATTGAATACACTAAAAAGGTAGTATAGTTTACTCAACTCAAATTTGTTTTTCTTTAATTGGAGATGCGTCAAGTCGGCCGAAAGCTCAGCGTACACATCTCTCTGTTATCCAAGCAGCGTCCGATTTAGAAAGGCAATACCATCTCGTGCTAGAGTCTCCGGCGACTCAGCGAAAAAACGCCAAAAACGCGCAAGCGGGCCCAGCGGGCTATGCGGGTTGAATGACTCGATGACTACATAGCCATCGTAGTTGATATCTCTCAATGCGACTGCCACATCTTCCCAATGCACCAGTCCTGTGCCGGGGGTTCCTCGATGACTATCACTACCGTGAAAGTGCATTAGCTTATCATCCGCCAAACGGATCGCATCTCCAAGATTATTCTCCTCATGACTCATGTGATAAGTGTCGAGATGAATCCCAACGGCAGGGTGATTGACGAGATTGATGAGTTCACGAGCCTCCGCCGCCGTGTTGAGAAAATTGGTTTCGTATCGATTGAGTATCTCGATTACAAAGCGCACGCCCGCTTGGGCGGAATACTCTCCGAGTTCAAGCAGGCACTCTGCAGCCTGATTGATACGAGTCCGGCGCGCATCTCCCAAAAGCAACTCTCCACCACCAACGCCGGCAACGGCTCCAGAAAAAATGGTCGCACCAATCTCGGCACATGTATCAACGGATTGCTTAGCGTAATCAATGCCGTTCTGACGAACGGCAGCATTGGGGTGAGATAGGTCGCGAACCGCACCGAAGACTCCTACCACAGAAGCAGACATCCCTTCCGCCTCAAGAGCTCGGCGCACCACTCTGGTGTCAATTTCGGCGTCATCTTCCGTAGCCAGTTCAATTACCTCTCCGCCCCACGCCTTAATCTGAGGGATAAGTCCCAAATATTCGTTGGTCCGAAAGGGCGAACCCCAGATCCATAGATTCACGCCGATTTTCATAGAAATCTCCAAATTGCTACTCGTACCACAGCTTCGCCGGCGGCTTACGGATAAGTACCTTCTGTAACACGCCGACAGCAAGCTCGAAACCTTCTTCAGGATCAATTAACGGATCTTCGTGTTCGATAGAGAGAACATCATCGTAGCCCACGGTTCTAAGGGTGCTGACAAATTTGCGCCAGAATTCCTCGTCGTGCCCGTATCCAACGGTTCGAAAGATCCAACTTCGGTTCTCGCAATCTTGGAAGTCTTTGGCATCCAGAATTCCATTCACACGTACAACATGTGGATCCGGCAAGCTGTCTTTGGCGTGGGTGTGGTAAATCACGTCGCCGCCGATTGTGCGAATCACCTCCTGGATGTCCATGCCCTGCCAAAACAGATGAGACGGGTCAAGGTTGCAGCCGACAACTGGCCCAACCGCGTCACGTAAACGCAGAAGTGCTTCGGGTTTGAAGATCATGTCCCCGGGGTGCATTTCAAAGCAGAGGCGAACGCCGTGATCCTCAGCAATTCGCCCGTGTTCCTTCCAATACGGGATGAGCCGCTCTTCCCACTGCCACTCGTGTATGTCCATGTTCCGAGGCGGAAATGGATAGAGTATCCAATTGGGTTCCTTGTCGCCGGGTACCGCTTCAGGCAGCCCACCCAAGAGCGTTATGCGGGTAACTCCAATCTTTTCAGCCAGTGTGCAGGTGTCGCGAAAGTCCTGGTCGTAGGGTTTAGCAATCGCAGGGTCGGGGTGCAGCGGTTCACCGTGCATAGCAAAGGCGCTGATTGTCAGTTCAAATTCCGCCAGCGTCTCTTGAAATGTCGCTAGTGCAGAAGGAACCGCCAGCAATTCAGCCGGGTTGCAATGGGTTTTCGGAAAGTATCCACCTGCCCCAAGTTCGATCGACTCCAGCCCTAATTCATGCATCATTTGACCCGCCTCCCTCAAAGGGCGATTCATAAATACTGATGATACCGCACCGAGGTGCATCGCTTTGCCTCCTTAGTTATGGAGAAATTACGCTTGTTCGTGGCATCGAAATCCCCTGTTTTGCCTACTGATTCTTCGAGTTCGGTGCATGAATTTTAGCCAACATGAATGCAAAAACGAGCTCCAGATTATGGACCTTCTGAAGCTCGTTTCATTGCGGGACGAAAACTGTTGAAATACTGCTGTTAGTTCAATGCATCGAGTTCGCGTATCACCTGCGCCACCGCAAGCGTGTTATCCGGCGGTGCGTTTTCAACATGCCTGAAAGCAATCCTACCATCCCCATCAATGATAATAACACCGCGGTTTGTAATTCCCACATCGCCAAGCGCCATCCCAAACTGCGTTGATACCGCAAGATTCATATCAGACAAGAGCGGGAATTTCACACCCCCAAGATGCTCGCTCCATGCCTTATGAGCAAACACGGAGTCGCGGTTAATGGCAATGACTTCGGCATTTCTCGATCGAATTTCGTCAAGATCTTGATTAAAGTCCGGAATCTGAACAGAACACACCGGAGAGAAGTCGAGAGGGTAAAATACCACCACTAGATTTCTCCCCTTGAAATCGCCCAGCGAAACCTCTGTATCCTCTGAACCGACAGATCCGCTAAGCGTAAAATCGGGTGCGAGTTCGCCAACCCTCACGTTAGCCATGTAATGTGTTCCTTTCTAGAGCATTCGTTGAATTATTGTACATTTTATCATAATCACCCAAGTGTGTCAATTGAATTGGGGTTCGTGAAAGCTGCATTACGGCTTACACTTTAGATCTGCGCATCATACATTATGAAAGCTGTACCTCAATCACAGTGCATTCTTTTGCCGTTAGTGCGTGTTTCAACGCTGGTGCAAACCGATCGACTTTGCTCACGCGAATTCCAGCTACACCGAACGATTCGGCAAACTTCACGCTATCAGGTTTCTCGCTCGATTCCCAATTATTGATGACAATCACTGGAAGACCAAGCCCATATTGATTCGCCGTAATTAGTTCTTGTCCTGTCATTGAAAATTCTTCCGTATTTGTCACGGCGACCACCTGACGATTGGGGTGTGCACACTTGGCGCCAAGCGCCGCCGGAAGCGCATATCCTATCGGCCGTAAATCACAAGCGTGCAAAAACAATCGAGGGTGGATAACCTCGAAGTTCATGAGCATAGCATCAACTAGGTTTGTCCCTCCGACCGAAATAATTGCCTGATCCTCCAAAGTGTTTCGTAGAATTGGCATCATTTTTAGATTTAACTCGTCTCGGTATGAAGGCGGCTTCAGTTCAGATTTGAAATCGTCCCACTGGCTTCTGACTGGTCCTGCGCCGTTATCAATGGCTTGGATGAGTTGAGCGAGCGCCACTTTTGCATCGGCGACGATACCAATCCGCACAGGGTAGTTCCGTCCGATCTCTTTTTCGTCAATATCGATCTGGATAAGGTTTGGCAGTAGGGGCGTCTTCCAGTTTCCCGCTGTTCGTTGAGACAAACTACATCCAACGGATAAGACAACATCTGCCTGTTTGATGAGGGGCAGAATCTGACAATGTACATCCGTTCCTGGTGTGGATGCCTGCCATGTTAATCCTGCAGATAGTAGATGGTCCGGCGGAATTACCCCCTTGCTCATTGGGGTCGTGCAAATCGGAGCATTCAGCCGCTCAGCAATCTGAATAAGCTCTGCGCCTGCCTCTGCTGACACCACGCCTCCTCCCGCAACAATAAGCGGAGATTTCGCTTGTACCAATAGTTCAGCTGTGAGTGCATTCAGGGAAGGTGAAACCCCAGGCATTCTCCGTATCGGTGTCGCCTTTGCAACAATAGGTTCAGTCAATTCACCCTTTAGAATATCGGCAGGGATTTCCAGATGGACGGGTCTAGGTCTCCCGGTCTGCAACGCCTTAAACGCCCGACCAGTGGCTTTGGAAAGCCCATCAAAGCTGTCAATCCGTGTATTCCATTTGGCAATCGGTTTGAACAGATCGACATACTCAGTGTACTCCTTATGTTTATTTTTAGACAACATTCCCTGTAAGGGAACCTGTCCGGTAATTAGCAATAACGGGATACTATCAGCATAAGCAGCAGCAAGACTGACGGCTGCGCTGACCGCCGAGTGGCCGCCTGGGGTAATGCATACACCGACATTGCCGGTTGCACGTGCGTACCCATCCGCCATAAAAGTTGCGGCTTGACTTGTTTTGGCTGAAAAACTCTTTATCTTTTGGGAACTACGCAGAACATCATGGATGCTCTTGATTTGGTCGCCCGGTGTGCCGAAGATGTGATTTATACCGTGTAATTCGAGCAATTTAACAATCAATTCACCGCCTGTCATCCCCGATTTAGACCTCCTGAATCATGAGTAGTACTCCACAAATGTTCCCGGCGACATCGACCTTTGAATCGAGAGTCGATTGAGTGCACTTGAGGGCTGCTAATCATGCTTTTCTAATGATGGGTTGATTCGTTTGGAATTTTACACTTTACAAATGACTCGATTTCAATTACTATCAAGATGAGGTATATCCAAGAAAGCTACCGACACAAACTCACAGAAGAGATAACGATGGAAACGCTAACCCCTTTTGCTGTTGAATTGAATGAACAGATACGATCCGCGAACCCTATTGTTGCTGAATTGCTCTCATCACTCGGGAAGCGCATTTACCTTCCGAAGGGTATCTTGAGCCAGAGTTCTGAAGCAGCCCAACGCGCAACTCGCTGCAATGCGACACGGGCAATCGCGCTTGAAAACGGGGGTGTTATGCATCTATCGAGTTCACATCTGCTTGTTCGGGATATCGAACCGAATCTCGTCTACGGGTATGCACCGACGCTAGGGCAAATGGAGTTGCGGTTGCGATGGAAAGCTAGATTGGAAGCCGAGAATCCATCACTCAAGGGCAAAGCGTCCAGTCTACCCATTGTTACGTGTGGACTGACGCACGGTTTCAGTTTAATTGCAGATCTCTTCGTTAATCCGGGTGACACACTTGTTATACCGGACAAAATTTGGGGAAATTATCGACTAATTTTCCAAACAAAGTGTGGAGCCGAAATTCGGACCTATCCCTTCTACAATGCGAGGCGACAACTTAACACGACGGATTTTTGTGAAACTCTCAGAAAAATTAGCCACACTACCGGCAAACTAATCGTGCTTCTCAATTTCCCGAACAATCCCACGGGCTACGCGATTACGGCTGAAGAAGCTGCGGAAATGACACAAGCAATTACCGAAGTTGCAGCGTCAGGATGTCACCTGCTTGTGCTTGTCGATGATGCTTACTTTGGACTATGGTACGATGATAACGCTCTGCGGGAATCAATCTACGGCTGGCTGGTAGATGCCCATCCGAACGTTCTACCGATTAAAATCGATGGGGCAACAAAGGAAGAGTACGCTTGGGGATTGCGGGTAGGATTTCTCACTTGTGGCTTGAACGGGGAAGCGATGAAGGGTCTGGAGGACAAAATGACCGCGTTGATTCGTGCAAATACGTCGGGCACATCTCAACTTTCTCAAACTCTGGTGCTTCAGGCAATGAATTCGCCGCAATACACACTTGAGAAAAGTCAGAAATATGAAATATTGAAACGCCGTGCTTTGAGAGTGAGAGAGATAGCTGCTCATCCACAGTATGCACATCTCTGGGATGTTTATCCATTCAACGCAGGTTATTTTATGTTATTATCCTTGAAATCAGCTAATGCAGAGACTGTGCGCCAACGGCTTCTCGACGAATTCGGAATTGGAGTAATCGCGGTTGGAGAAACGGATCTACGCGTTGCGTTTTCTTGTATCGAAACGTCGGAAATCGATGACGTCTTTCATGCGATTGCCCAAGTAGCAATTCGCGTGAAATGTGATAGGTAGGTTTGAAGATGGATCCAGGTGTCAGAAAAGGAGAGGAAAATGAAAAAATGGAAGGATGGCATGGATAAGTGTAAAACCAAAGGCGTATACCGCCCTACAGAAGTTGGACGCTCAACTGGTATTTTCAGGTGTTAAACTTGTACAACCGCTCGAATGAGCATGAACGAGCTTTCAGCGTAGTCCACGATTAGCGTACAAAGGCTGTCGTTGATTGTGAAGTGAGGGAGGAACCACTATTTCCAATTCTCCCGACGTTCGGTGTTAGCGCTACATTCTAGTAACCTCAATTCAACAGGAACGAAAGCTAAGCCAAGGAGATTTGTTATGCCGCTAGATTTTTCAATTTCAACTAGCACCATTGGTTATTAAGGCTTTCAATTATGAGTGTCTTCCGTGAACATTACATTGGCGGACTGGTCGCGTACAGCGCTTTCTTCATTGTCTCAGTCAGCGCCTCGGTGGTAGGTTCTCTCTCGCTTCAATACCCAATCAATTGGAATCCAACCATCTCCTTGGATCCGTGGAAGATTGGGGGCTGTTTTACGATTGCTGTGCTCTCAGGGCTATGGCCCGACGTAGATATCAGGAGCAAGAGCCAATCCATCTTCTATCGAATCTTTCTCGGATTCAATCTGATATTGATTTGGCGTGAACACTATATCGAATCGGCGTTTCTCGGTATCTTTGCGATGTGCCCGCTCATCGGAAAACATCGGGGTTGGACGCATTCGCGATTTACAATGCTTCTGTTGCCTGCGATTTTTCTTATTCTACCATTTTACTTCGAGTGTGAGGTATTCGATTGGAGGAATCCTTTATCGTCGCGAAATCTGGATCTGGTCAAGGATGGATTGCCCTTCTATGTCGCAAGCGTAATTGGGTACGCAACACACTTACATCTGGATGGAATACTTCTTCGTTCCCGCAAGGCACAAAGACGTAGAGCGCAAACCCACTAGAAGTATCGGGGTTGTAGAAAGAAGCGCTATCCGTTAGCACACTCGCGGTTAAACGTTCAAGGTACTATAGGATTTGTCGGATGGCACCGAAACACAGCTCTCAATTACGGCTGATGCCTCAAGTAATCCCATCCGAACGGGCATTGAAGCTACACATCAAACGCCCTTCATAAGGGGAGAACCAATAAATTGCGCTATGACAAGCGGAAGTGCGTAAACCCTGCCATTTTCACCGTTTCTTGAGTTTCCCCCACACCATAAACTTCTTAAAACGAGGTTCCACCACCCTTGGCGGGGGATGTGATTCGGCATCCCACGGTTTTGTTGGTGGGTTGGCATCGAATTCCTCATTATTCGTGAAGCCATCTCCGTCCGAGTCCTCCTCACCGAGTTCCTTTGTATATCTGTCCCCCGCAGGGATGGCAATCGCTTTGTAATCTTTGCCGAAGGCGTTTTGTGCCCCGCCTCCTCCCGGATTGATGTGACATGTCGCACAATTCCAGTTTTTCCCCCCGTCCGGCAGCTTTTCTAGGCGGAAAGCACGACTACTCGAAACGGATACCCAGATCCAAAATAAGAAGCAAACGGAAAGGATTAACAGAAGCAACGGTGTCTTTATGGAACTCATGTCGGGATTCCTTATTTATTTTGTTCCCGGTATTACAGCAATCATCTGGTCACATGATACTATTTTCTTATCAACATCTTGCGCGTCGCGGTGAAGTCGTTTGCCCTCAACGTGTAGAAATAGAGTCCACTTGCCACAGACTCGCCACGCTGATTGCGACCATCCCAATACACCGCACGGCTGCGGCTCTGATACATACCCGGAGCTTGATGCCCCACCTCCAAACGCCGAACCACCCCGCCGTTCATATCATAAATCGTTAGTGTTACCTCGGCGGGGGTTGCCAACTGATACGGTATCCAGGTTTCAGGATTAAACGGATTCGGGTAATTGGGTTGCAACGAGGTCTCTTGGGGGATTAGCGCAGCTAGCAGCGCTTCAAGATTCTCAATGCCTTGTCGAAAGACAATCGAACCGTCATCTTCAAGCCGCGCCTGCGCGATCCACGCCTCTATCGTCGCGGCATCTACGCTGTCTGTACCAATCGCGGGCGCGGCGGCGTTCGTGGTATCACCAATCCTCCGTGCCACGATCGTGAGATCGAAAATGTCGACCACACCATCGCCATTAACATCGACATTCGAGTTGGGGGATACGCTCTGGCCGAACTGCCGTGCAACGAGAATCAGGTCTAGAATATCGACATCACCATCACGATTTACATCCCCGCTCAACAGCCGTTCCTCCACAGTGATGTAAACTTCAAGAGGTCCCGCGGGGATATTTTCCCCGGTGCTAGACCCGAATTTGAAATTTTGCAATGTCAAGGCTGTTTCGCCATTCGATTTCGTCTTGAACGTCACCTGAAGGATGGCGCCGCTGCCATTCACACCGCGTTCTGAAAATAGTGCCGCATTAATCCCTGTAATTTTGCCGGCTGTGTTATCAATGCGCCCCTCCTGAAAGAATGTCGAGCCGCCATCGGTCTTCAGGAAATCGCCTTCGCTCACGTCAACAGCTTCAAGCAAGGCAGGGTCGTAGGCGATATCAAACTGCCAACCTGCCAAGTCGGAAACATTTTCTGCGCGGACATCGAAGGTAAAGGTATCACCGAGGTAGATTGGCATCTCGGAAAAGACGTAGCTTATACCGGTTGACAGGGTGTATTCGGTGCCGGATTCAAACCCAAAAAAGGCGTTATCATTTGCCCCAATCGCCACTAGCAAGACATTTTTTCCCTGCCGAAGTGTGACCGGGAGAAAATCCGTGTAATCAGAACTCGCATTGTAACCGAGGGACTCGTAAATCAGCACCCCGTTTAGCCAGACCTTAAAACCAAAACGGCTGCCGACATACATCGTTGTGTCTTGTTGCCGCGGTGAGTAGAGGGACACAGCGCCGTAGACGATGGCGCCATCAATGCGACCTCCAAGCATCTGTTCAACGTTGTTCCACCCCGCAGCCGGGAGCCCGCGGGATGTCCACACATCATCTCCGACCGATACTCCCGCGGTTGCTCCATGGGTAGCAATTTCCGCCTCTGTCACCCTGTCCCCACTCGCTTCTGCCAATAAATCCGTACCGTTATCCAGTCTTGAATGCGGTATTACGACCCACAACCATGGTCCCTCTATTTTCGGAGCCTCGGTGGGAAACGCCGGATTACTGTGCCAAATGACCGTCGTATTCTCGGGTAAACCATCCAAAGGGGAAATATCAGAGATTTTGTTTGCATGGACGCCTAACCATTTCAAGTTGGTTAGCCCTGCAAGCGGCGTAACGTCCGAGATGTCGTTTTGTGAAACAGATAACCATTTCAAGTTGGTTAACCCCGCAAGGGACGATATATCCTGTATGCCATTGCCTGAGAGATCCAGTCTATTTAACAAGGTTAACCCCGTAAGGGGCGAAATATCGGATGTCTCATTATTGTAAATGTACAGATCTGTGAGGTTCTTCAAGTTGCTCAAGGGCGAAATATCGGATATCAGATTGGCATAAACCACCAGCTCGCGCAATTCGATTAAGCCTTCAAGCGGTGACAGGTCGGATATTTCATTATAAGGCGCACTTAGGAGCGTGAGATTCGTTAGCTCCCTCAGAGCGGATATATCGGATACCTGATTGTTGTAAAAGCGCATATCCGTGAGGTTTTTCAAATTCCTCACGGGCGATATATCGGATACCTGGTTATAACCAATATCTAGTGCCGTGAGATTCGTTAACCCCTTCACGGGCGATAGGTCGGATATCTGATTGTGAGGACCCCATATGCGAATTAAATTTTTTGCATGCTGCAACCCTGTCAAATCCAGCACACCCCTGTGAATAAAACCAAGGTATGTCAATTCTTCCATTTCCTCCACGGTAATCGGTGCATCGGTGCTCTTGCCAAGCGTTTCGGCTATGGCTGCGCGCAGATTCGGATCCGGGATTTTTACATGTGCACCCGGCAACTCATCGGGCGGCGTCACGTCGGAAGGCTCTCCACCCTCCAACGCGTTCAGCACATCTTGAAAACTAAATGTCCAGGCGTCCCGTTTCACACTCCCATTTTCACTATCTAAAGCTAACAAACCCAAGTTTTGTAACCCTATGTTCTCACGAACCTTTTGAAGAAAGGTCTCGGTCCCCAATCCAACCACGGCAGCGGCATATGCCGCGTCCACAGGTCCCTGAAACACCTCGTGGAAACGTGATATCGGCTCAACCCCGCCAAACTGACCACCCGTAGCTTCAAGCGCGTTACGGTAGCGGTTTATATCTTCTTCTACACGCGCATCCAAGTCTGACTTTTGAACGTAGAGTCGTAGTGATTGCGCTTTGTCGTAAGGCGGGTTGGCGTGACTCTCAATCGCTGAACGCACTTGGTCTTCGAATTTATTCATGCCCTCAATGTGGCAACCAAAACAGGAAAGTCCGTTGCGCACCGTCGGGTCGCTCGCAGCGGGGTTGGAAACAATGTTTATCGGGGCTTCATTCAACCGGAAACCGGAAGCATCGACAATTAAGTATCCTTGCAAACCATTTGGTAGGTTGAAGATAATCTCCCCGCCATCTTGCGTGAAATCGAGCGGGTGTGTAAAGATGTTCTGTGTTCCGATACTTCCGGCAAAGTCATAGCTTTTCCAATACGCCCCGTATCGAGAGGCATGGCGTTCTACCACTCGGTTGTTGTTAGAGACACCCGAATTGTTGAACCCGGCCCGCCAGACCCGATCCCCTGGTGCATTGGTAAGGTTTCGGTCGACATTGACCTCCAATCGGGTTTCCAATTCACTGTCCGTCAACGGCAGAGAAAGCAGGTCGTGGTAGAGCGGCGGGCTAGATGCCGTTGCAAGAAACCAGTCAATATGAACCGAAGGTATGACACAGTTCATCTCCGTCTGTAACCGATCCAGTTGTTCCCGCAGCGCGGTCTGTGCGGGTGCGTCAAACGAGATATGATAAGGATACACCTCTTCTATCTTCGTCCAGCCATCATTGACGTCCCACTCGTAGTGTCGAAGATCGATGTAGAATATTGTCTGCTGCGGGTCAATGGGTTTTGGGTTGGTGACTTCAAGCCTCCATGAGAGGCTATTGATTAGTTTGGAGAGTGCTTTGCGGTACTCACGAAGTATCTCCACCCTCTCACCCGCGTTGTAGAGATGGGTAAGTGTCAAGTAGCGGGCGAAGGCACGGTCAAAGGGTGCGAGCGACATGAGGTGAGATTCAATGGTGTCAAGTATTTCATCGGGGGAAATGAAGGGACTATCAATTATGGGCGTTGCTGCCCAATCGGGCGCGCCGGCTAAAATCCAGCGTCGAATGATGTCAATGGACTGAGCGAGCAGAGGTTCCGTTCCAAGCGGCATCTGTAAACCACCATCCTCAGTGGGACCTAGCAGGCGCTTGTACAAATCGGAGGCATCGGGGCTGCCCGGAATAACCGTACCTCCTTCGATTAGCAAGTCGTGTTCCATCAGGAGTACGTCTCGATAGGCGCCATCGGGACCGTGGCAGTTAAAACAGTTTTGTTCAAAGATTGCATAAGCATCTTGAGCTAGCTGCGATTGGGCGGATACGTGTTGAGAACCTACGAGGAGGGTCCACAATAGAGCGATGAATGCGATGCCGTGACTCCGATCCCCAATCAAGCGGATATGAAATGACGGTTCACGCATAGAGAGTATCTCCTTATCAATAACCAATTTCGCGTCCAGAAAAACGAGGTCTTCTCAAAGTACATTCATGTCTTTGAAAGTCTATTATTAAGTGAATTACTTCACCCTGTCAACATAAAGTATGCTATTTAGTTTGTATTATGCACCAAAAGTTTATTGTTATGTTCTTCGGTTTACGGTGACATCTTCTGTCAATGCTGCGTAGTATACTATATTTAGGGCTAGAATTGTCTTAAAAAGTGCACGTCTGTACTCGTTTGACGACAGAAACACACGGCATGATTAACAACGAAGCGTGTTGCCATATAAGATTAGCAAATTATATTGCACCCCGTCAACACCGATTCGACAGCGCTATACCAAAGTTTCACTTTTAGTATAGGGCAACCGTATCTTTGGCAAATTTTTTTTTCTATATTCTTGTCAAGTGTGCTAGAATGTAATCTGTTGTACGTTCCGGAGGCGCGAGTGCTAAACGAATAGAGTGTCGGTTGAATCCCACCACGTACATATGTCTTCGTGAGCGCCTACTGTGTGGGTTTACGGTTCCAAAGGGCGGTGAATCGCCAGCCTACAAGGTGCCTCGTTGCCTGGATTGTCGGTCATGGCGATGCTTTAACATTGCAAAAACTATTATGACTAAAGTAAAGGAAACAGATTACCCATACTAATGCAAACGCTCGTTACTACAGTACTATTATGACTAGAAGAACTAAAGTTGTCTGCAAAAGCCAAGAAATGTTTAAGCTGTTTATGAGATTAGCAATTACATCCGAAAAGGGATTATAGTATATGGCAAATGGCGAGAAATGTTACTATCGATATTCAGGTGACACTCCAAAAAACACTGCTCTTATCTTTCTGTTTCTTTGCATTGTACAAGTGAATGAAACCTACGCAGACATTGCCAAAATCAAGTCAGGTGATTCGGTAAGCCGCGATAGTTTGGGGCACAGCGTCTCCATAAGTGGAGAATATGCCATCGTCGGAGCTCCGGGACCACTCGGAGACTCAGGCACGGCACAAATTTTCTTTCTGAGCGAAAGAGGCTGGGTTCGGCAGGTGAAACTCACTGGTGGTGATGCAGCGCCGGGTGACAAATTCGGATTGAGCGTTTCTATTAGAGGAGATTACGCCATTGTTGGTGCGCCGGGAGACTCAACGCTAGGACCAGAGGCAGGTGCAGCGTACGTTTATTTTCGTAATCAGACCGGTTGGGTACTACAGGCAAAACTGACCCCTTCCGACGGAGAGCCAGAAGACCTATTTGGATTCTCGGTCGCAATGGATGGGGATACTGCTATCATTGGATCTTACCGGAGCAACGCGCCTGGAGCGGATACCGGGAGTGCATACATCTTCGTGCGTCGCGGTATTGATTGGATTCAACAGGCAAGACTAATCGCCGATGATACGAAAGAATTTGAGTGGTTTGGTTACGCTGTTGCCATCAGCGGAAATACCGCCATCATTGGGGCAATTCGATCCGATACAACAGGTGAAGATTCGGGGGCGGCATATATCTTCGTGCGTAACGGGGATCTTTGGGCGCAACAGGCGAAACTTGTCGGGGACAACATAGAGTCGCGAGACAACTTTGGATTCTCTGTTGCTATCAGTGGAGATATTGTTGTCGTTGGCTCACCAAACAATACCTCTACAGGTTCCGCCTATATTTTTGAGCGCGAAGGTGCCGAATGGATACAGCGCAGGAATCGTGTGCGACTTCGGATGTTTCCGTATGATCCAAGAGGTAAAGGGCTAATCCAAAGTGCAGCATCGGGCTTCGGCTACTCCGTTGCTATCACTGGAAAGAGAATCATCATCGGTTCGAAATCCACTAAGGTAGGAACGGATGCGGTGGGTGCAGCGTATATCTTCGTGCCCGATGAAGGAACCTTCTGGAAACAATCAGAACAGCTTGTCGCAAGCAATGGGAAAAGGGATGATCAATTTGGAGCCGCGGTTGACATCGGTGAAGATTTTCTGATTGTTGGGGCACCGTCGCATAGCGTCGGTGGCCCCGACTCTGGAGTGTCTTATATCTTTGGGCTTGATGAGAATGGTTGGACGCAACGTGGAATCCTTGCTGATGAGGATACCGCAATAGACGACCGGTTTGGAGGGGCAGTATCTATCAGTGGCAACACTGCCATCGTTGGAGCCCAAGAAAATGACGATTCCGGAAGCAACGCTGGCACCGCTTATGTCTTTGTGCGTCATGGTACAGATTGGGCGCTACAAGCGAAACTCTCTCCTAACAAGGCAACTCTAGGCGATCTGTTCGGATGCGCTGTTTCCATCAGTGGTGACATCGCTCTCATTGGCGCGTGTGGCGACGATGACAATGGTCCCAGCGCTGGCGCCGCTTATATCTTCATGCGCCAAGGTATCAGTTGGATTCTGGAGGCGAAACTCATTGCCGACGACACAAGGATGTTTGACCATTTTGGCGCTTCTGTTGCTATTGACGGCACAACCGCCATTATCGGGGCATTTGGCGGTGATAACGCCGGAGAGGATTCCGGTGCGGCATACATCTTCATGAGCAACGGAAATGGCTGGACGCAACAAGCCAAACTCACCGGTGATGACGCAATTACAAAGGATCTGTTCGGATTTTCTGTTTCGATTAGCGGCGATACGGGTATCGTCGGGGCCCATCAAAATGACGCTGCTGGCCCCAATTCTGGCGCCGCCTATGTCTTTACGCGCAACGAAACACGTTGGACGCAACAAATTAAACTGCACCCCAAAGATGCGGGAATTGGGGATGAATTCGGGTTCGCGGTAGCCATCCACGATAACCTGCTCATAGTCGGGGCGCGCAAGGACGATCATGCTGAAATCGACGCCGGATCGGCGTATGTCTTTATTCGCAGCGATGGGGACTGGATCCAGGACGAAAAGTTTATCGCTGACGACGCAGGGTTAGGGGATGAGTTCGGAGCCGCTGTTGCAATCAATGACAATCGAGTTCTCGTTGGCGCGTGGAAGGACGATCACCCGTTACTCCGTGATACGGATGAACCAGCGGAGGAAATTGATAAAGGGTCGGTATATCCCTTTTTGCGAAGTGGATTTTTCTGGACTCAGAAGGAGAGAATTAACGCTCTGAGCCCTATTCGCTCTGAGCATTTCGGTGTTGCTGTTGCCATCAGCAGAAATTTTGCCATTGTCGGAGGGCCTGGGAACGATGAAGCCGGTAGTGACGCAGGGGCGGCATATATCTTCAATCCCAGATCGCTCAACTTCATTCTCCCCAACGAGTCCTTTTCCGTGGAACCGTCTTCACATATGATAACATCGTTGGGGGAAATCAAGCGTTCATCGCTCCTCCAGAATTACCCCAATCCGTTCAATCCCGAAACGTGGATTCCCTATCGACTGGCGATGGCTGCACATGTTGAAATTTCAATCTATGGTATCACTGGAAACTACATTCGGACTCTTCAGCTAGGTCTTCAACCAAGGGGAGACTTTACGGTAAAGGATAAAGCCGCTTACTGGGACGGTCGGAGTGATACAGGTGAACGGGTTTCAAGTGGGATTTATTTCTATCGCTTGTCCGCCGGCGATTATTCCGCCACGCGGCGGATGGTGATTGTCGAATGACTGTGGCGTTCAACAATCACGATGGGAACCGAGCTGTGAAAAGTTGGCGTGAGAGCAGAACATGATTAACTTGCGTCTGTAATAATCAGTGGCTCAAGCTCGTGTGATGCTTTGATTTGGTCGATTAGTTCCGCAGCATCTGCCTTATCGCTAAACTGACCGACAGTCACGCGATACCACTGCTCAGATTGAATCATCACCGGAGCAAGGCTGACCGCTTCACCCAGATCTAGCGCTTCTAAAAGCTCAACGAGTATTTGAGCGTTCTCTCGGTTTTTGAATGAACTTACTAGCAGTGTGTACCGTGGGGGGTAAGCGGATTCAGCTTCAATTTCCTCCTTAGGAGTGTGTTGAACGGCGGATTGCGTTGAAGAAACCTGCGCATTCACCTGTTCTTGCGAGTCCGCCTCGTCTTTGAGTATTGCAATCTCGACGCGCCGATTTCTTTGTTGATTCGCCTCTGTGTCGTTGTCGGCGATTGGGCGTTGTTCACCATAACCGATAGCCGACAACCGCGATGGTTGGATGCTGAATTCGTCGAGTAGATAAGTCATGACAGCATTCGCGCGTTGTCGAGACAACTCAAGGTTGTAATCAGCGTCGCCACGGTCATCGGTGTGTCCTTCAATAACAGCCCGAGCGAGCGGGTTAGCGCCGAGTGCTTCTACGACCCTTTCAAGCGAGGGTCGAGACTCGTCATTAATTTCGAATGAGTCTGAGTCGAATGCCAACCCCGGCATCGTCACAACCAGTTCGCGTTTCACGATGTGTTCATCTGTTGTTTGCCCATTGTCAGGCCTTCCCTTTAAATCAATAAACGCAAACGTTGCCTCGTGGGTTGCCCGATTCCCCGCGAAATCGTGGACGGTTAGACCACATCGGTATTGGGGATCTGCACCTGAAGGCAGTTCATGCTGGCGCCAGTTATTCCAAACCATCGTGCTCGGCGGATCGCCATCTCCCTTGATTTGGTCAATAGCGCTGCCGGCATCGTTGAAGAACTGAAACTCCCAATTCCCAATCGGATTTAGGTCTGAAGCCTGCACGTGGACAGTCGGCACGTTGACAACCAAGTCGTTGCTTGCGAATTCATCATGAGGAAGGGCGCCTGCTTGTGTCGATAGAATCAACGGTTCCGCGGACACCTTAAGCGCTGCAGGAATCGTATCAACTATCACTGTCATTTTGCGTTGAGGAAGTCGATTGCCCTCCGCATCTGAATAGATGAGTTGGACGGTGTACCGTCCATCGCGCGCGAGATTCCCTTGCACATCCTTTCCATCCCACTCGACAGCTTTAATCGGCATTCCAGTGCCAGAATAGGTCTGCACTATTTCGCGAAATTCATCCCGAATTTCTAATTGCCAAGCGGTATCTCCAGTCAAATCAATATCAAAGACCGCAAAATCTTTGACCCCATCACCGTTCGGTGAGATGGCTTCTTCAGAAATCTGCAGACTAGTTTGAATTTGTTGGGGCATCAGGATTTGCGTCGGTTCCGTCAGTTCCGTCAGTTCTGTCGGTTGTACTTCTGTCGCCGTTGCGATTGGCGGTTGAGGGACGGGAGTTTTGTCGGTGCCGCCCCAGCGTATCGTCGCTGAAATCCAATGGATTCCCTGATCCAATTCATTACCACTGACATAAGCATAGTCAAGCTGTCCAGATTCACTGCGAACCCCAAATCCTCTCGACCATTCGCCTCCTGTGAATCGGTCGTAGTTAGCGATACCGGTATATCCGATTCGGAGGCCAAACCGATTATTGAATAGCCATCTTTCTGCACCAAGATGCGTTCGAAAGCGGTCCTGCCAATCATATTGTCTATCGTTGTGGAGCACGAAATCTCCGGAAAAGATGGTATTATTGTCGAGGTGATATGTCGTTCCGAGTCGTGTTATTGGCGCCATCTTTTCGACAAGTCGACCATTTTCCCAGAAGTGTCCCCCCAGATCTTCAAAAGCTAAGCCGAAGGCGATTTGACTCCCTACGCGAGGCAATTTCCGCGAAAATGAAAGACCTAGATCGAAACTCCATCCGAGTTGTGTTCGTAATGAGCTGTTCCGTCGATGATGACGAATCGTTGCGCCGGCTGCAACTTCTTGCCTTAACGCGAGACCATAGCTTACCATCATGAGTCGGTTCAGTTCATCGTCATTTCCCCATCCATCAAACCACGAGGAAATTGACATATTTCCGATATTTTCCCTTGCAATCCCTAATTCTTGCGGATTGAGCGCAAATGAAAAGGCACCTTCTCGATTTCCAGCCGATTCCGAGAACGGTAATCCGACCAATGATGCCTCTGCGCCTTTCAAAAAGCCTAGTGCTGAAGGGTTCCAAAAATGGCTGTCACTTGTCGAAGGTCCAGCCGTAAAAGCACTCCCCATACCAAGTGCCCGTACGTTTGTTCCAACGAAAATCCGGCGGCGATTCTCGAAGTCTGAATCTGTCAACCCAATCGATGCGAACCCAATAGAAAAGATTAATATTACCAACGCCAATCGCGTAAACACTGTGAGACCGTTGTGAATTTTCATGGTACAAGCTCCACTTCTGACTTGTTTGTCGAAATGCGCTATCGCGCGCTACTAGAGTTCACTTTTTTATGAACGTAGTGTCGCAGAACAACTTAGCCATACAAACGACTTTAATCGAACGTTGGATACAAAAAAGGGGACGAATCGATGTCACGCATCGGGAGAGGATTATGTATCTGCTTGGGCTATACTGCGATTCAGCATGAAACGTCGAGCACAATAACTCATAGTGGCAAGCGCTCACGGGTTCAGTCATTGTGGTGGATGAGGGCTCATCTTTCCCGTTTTAACTTCTGATAATATTCCTCTGCAAACGCAATGATTGCCTCTGCCACGTTGATGCCGGTCGTTGCTTCAACCTCCTCAAAACCCGGTGATGGATTGACTTCCAATACAATGGGACCTGTGGAGGTTTGCAACAGATCGACACCTGCGACCTCCAGTGCTATGGCTTCGGTAGCCCGAATCGCTGTCTCAATATATTCATCTTGGAGAATGATTGGATGCCCCTCGCCGCCGCGATGGATGTTTGTTCTATACTCCCCCGCCGGCGCCGTTCGCCGCATCGCGGCAACCACCTTTCCGCCAACAACAATTACGCGCACATCTTTACCTAATGATTCCTTGATGAAAGATTGAATGACGTAATCTTGATGAAGGTCGCACATTGCATCGACGGCAGAGGTGAGGGAGGTCGGAGTGTCGAGTAACAGAAAGGCTTTCCCGTGCGTTCCTTCAAACGGCTTCATGATGAACGGGTATTCCCCTGTTTCACGGACGCATCGATCCACAAATTGAGCTGAACCGGCGGTAAAAGTTGGCGGTACCGGCAAGCCGTGTTGAGCGAGAATTCGGAGGGTTCGGAATTTGTTACGTGCGTTTGCAATTGATTGCGCCCTGTTAATAACAGGGATGCCGACCCATTCAAAGTGAGCAACGACCTCCTCGCCGTATTTCGCTGTGGAGGAGCTCAGACGGGGCAGGACGACATCGAAGGCCTCAACGGGGTTATTTTCGTAGTAAATCTGTCTCCCTTTGCCACCAACGTGCAGATAAAACCCAAATGGATCGAGGACGTGTGGAGTATGACCCAGCGCAAGGGCGGACTCAACCAATCGGTAGGTTGCATGGTTTTGACTGGCGTGGGAGAGGATAGCGATTATCATGTTTTCATAATGTGTAAAATACGGGCAATGTGCACACAACAGTACACGGAAATAATAACACAATTAGACCGAAATATCAAAGCCAAGTGTCAGGGCATCAAAGTCGTGAGCTCGGCGAATTATTGCCCGTTGCACAGGCTAGATACTAAACCCGACGACAACATTTCTCCTTACACTCGTTAATCTTGAACGCAGTGATGCTGGGCGTCGCAAGCGCATGTCGCGAAGAAGGTGTTTTTGCAGTTGACAGTCTTGACTAAACTAGGTCAAAATAGGGTATCATGGTATATGGAGTCACCCTCTCTAATGCCCTATGCGAAGAGAAACCGAGTTCTTGCTAAAACTCGGTTATTGTTGCACGAGTTCTTAAACTTGAGCCAATCTTTGAACTGAAATGACCCATTATCAGCAGGTACGTGAATTTCTCAAGCGCACCGGAATTCGCCCCAGAAAAAGGCTAGGTCAGAATTTCTTAATAGACCCAAGCATTCTAGAAAAGATTGTTGCCGTTTCAGCATTCACGGACACAGATTTTGCGTTGGAGATCGGGGCAGGGTTGGGTTTTCTGACATCAGCACTGGCAGCTAACACCAAACGGGTCGTTGCGATTGAGTTCGACAACGTTTTATTTCGAGAATTACAGCGTAAATTCTCAGATTGTTCAAAGGTCACATTGATTCATGGGGATGTTCTCAAAGTAGATTTCTCCGCCCTGCTCAATCAATTCCCTCGCACCAACACAAAAGTCATCGCAAATCTACCCTATTCCATCACGACCCCAATTCTCAGAAAGTTATTGGGACACTATAGACAGATTAGTATCTGTGTCCTGATGATGCAAAAGGAGGTTGCTGAGCGAATTGTTGCATTACCGGGGCACAAAACCTATGGGGCGCTCACTATTGGGATTTCCTATTACGCCGAAGGTGAGATAGTTCAGGTTATTCCACCGGATTGCTTTTATCCAGCCCCACAGGTCGAATCCGCAATTGTTAAGTTCAAGATACGCGAGGCACCGAAGGTCTTTGTTACCGATGAGGCATTATTCTTTCGGATTGTTCGCGCTTCGTTCCAAGCCCGCCGAAAAATGTTGCGAAACGCACTTCTGAGAAATAACGTTCCTATTCCTGCTGAGGTGTTGGATGACATTTTTGATCGGCTTGCAATCGATCCACGCCGACGTGGCGAGACATTGGACATAGTGGAATTTGCCGCCGTTGCGAACAGTATTGCAGAATTCACGAGTCAGCAATAACAATAGTCGTATGTAGTTTGAGATGCGTTGATTCCGCAATATCGCACAATGAAATGTCCTACCAAATACGGAATACGGAAGTGCGTAAGTTCCAACGAATCCAAGTTCATAATTATGCAAAAAGTATATATATCTGCTCTCATAATATCTGCTTCACTGGTATTCTCTTGTGCTCGATCGGACCATGCTCCCGAGATTCATACTCCTGTGATCCATTCTCCCGCAATCGACTCCGCATCGGCGGCGTATTCGGCAGCTTCAAATAGTCACCGGCAAATGGCTTACGGGCGGGTCCCAGCATCGAAACAGGCGTGGTTATCACTGATTGGCGAATTCCAGCGTATAATTGACACAGATGTACAAGGTGAATGGGCGGACGATGCACAATACGCGATTGGTTCCTGCTGGATTTGGTTGAGACAGGACGCTGAGATGCCGCCGATTAACCGAGCGATTGGTGCGTTCCAGAAGTTGCTTCACGATTATCCGGAGTCGCACCACGTCCCTGAAGCGCACTACTGGCTGGGGCGTTGCTATGCACTTCTCGGCGAACTTGATCGGGCTACGACACACTATCAGACCGTGATCAGCCGATACCACGATAATCCAATCGTCGATGAAGTCCAGTTACAACTCAGCAAATCTTATGAGCGTCAGCGTCACTTTACCCTAGCAATGATCACATACCAAGCCCTCTCTGAGCGGAGTCAGAACCCTCAGATTATCGCCGAAGCCAAGGAACGCATTGTGGCCTTGCGGTCGAAAGAGACCGTTGATTCTGAACCGAGCAATTTGGCTCGCAAACCTACCAAGCGCAAGCGAGAACCTCCTGCAGTAAAACAGTCAAAAAAAGCACCTGCAATAGCGAAAATAGCACCTCAACCTGACAATAAAGTGGCTGCCCCCTTTAGGCCAATCTCCAATCCGTCGTTGATTCAACAACTTGGACTTGATGTCAAAACAATTATCATCGATCCCGGGCATGGCGGTAAAGATCCGGGCGCGGTGGGTCGAGCGGGTCAGGAAAAAAGGATTGTGCTAGGCATCTCAAAAATGCTTCGGGACCTCATGGTCAAAAAAGGGTATCATGTTCGGATGACACGTGAGACTGATGTCTATATCCCACTCGAAAATCGACCACAGCTTGCGACGAAGGGGCAAGGGGACCTGTTTATCAGTATTCATGCCAATTCCAGCCACAGCGTCAGCGCATCGGGAATCGAGACTTACTATCTTGCTCTCGCTTCTGATGAATCGGCGCGAATCACAGCAGCGCGAGAGAACGCCGGAACGGATTATAGTATTCAAGCACTCGATAAACTGGTAGCAGATATTCTCAAGGAGAGCAAGAGTTCAGAAAGCCGCAGTCTCGCAGCGTTTATTCAAGAACAACTGGTTGTCTTAACGGGTGCAAGGAATCGCGGCGTGAAGCATGCACCCTTTGTCGTCCTGATCGGCACAAAAGTTCCATCGGTCCTCATTGAAATTGGATTTTTGTCCAATTCAGCTGAGGGGAGAAAACTCGTTACTAACGCTTACCAGCGCAAGATTGTCCGGGCGATTGCCAAAGGCATTGAACGATACGTGACAAATATCCCGTTGGCGACCACGCATATGACTCGACGATAAAGCGACTGAATATGGAGCGATCAAAGGAGCGAATAGGGATGGCGATAGTTCTGTCGGTGAAGACTATCGCCTAAGATTTCTATGAAGAACTATCGCACTCACTATTCGTTCGCTTGATCCCACGTTATTCACTCGGTTGATCGGTCATTTGATTCCCACTCCTGATGTATAAGTTTTGTCTTGGCACTCATCTCGATTGCGAGGGACGCTATGAGGCAACAAACTGGACCGAACATCCTAATCATTGACGATGAACCTAGCATCTGTGAATCATTGCAAGGTGTCTTAGACGACGAAGGATACTCTGTTGAGACCGTCCTTAGCGGCGAGGAAGGGCTTCGCTGCATTGCGACTAAACAAATCAATCTGGTGTTTTTAGATATTCTGATGCCGGGTGGCATTGATGGAATCGAGACGCTGCGTCGGATTAAACAACTATCCCCTGACACAGAAGTCATCATGATAACTGGACACGGCACATTTGATCTTGCATTGGAAGCGGGAAAGCTAGGTGTGCTAGGTTTTCAGGGCAAACCCCTTTCGTTAGACACGGTTCTGAAGACGGTTGAGCAGGGAATGCAGAAGTTTGAGGTCAGGCAATTGCATGCGGACCGAGATTTCAAACATTCAATGATCGGGGATAGCCGTGTCCTGCAAGGGATCATGACGAAGGTTCGGCAAATTGCCCCGACAAGCGGGAGGGTGCTCATCACGGGCGAAAGCGGTACTGGCAAGGAACTGATTGCGGATAGTATTCACAAACTCAGTTCCCGCAATCAAGCCCCTTTTGTTAAGGTGAACTGTGCGGCGCTTCCCGAAAACCTAATCGAGTCGGATCTTTTTGGTCATGAGCGCGGGGCGTTTACCGGCGCCTCAAATCAGCGCATTGGAAAATTTGAACAAGCCGATGGGGGTACTATCTTCCTTGACGAGATTGGGGATACGAGTCCTTCAACTCAGGCAAAGGTACTCCGCGTGATTGAGTACCAAGAATTTGAGCGCGTCGGTGGTGAAAAGACAATCCACGTTGATGTCCGCATCATCTCAGCCACCAATCAAGACCTGAGAGCGTCAATCGGGAATGGCAACTTTCGGGAGGCTCTTTACTACCGGTTGAATGTTGTGCCAATTCATGTACCACCTTTGCGAGAAAGAAGAGGGGATGTTCCTCTTCTCGTTGATTACTTTCTAAATCGATTTTGTCAGGAAAACCAGAAGCCTGAAATGGCATGCAGCGAAGCCGCGTTGACCATTCTTCGCGGGTATGATTGGCCCGGCAATGTCCGTCAACTCCGAAACCTCATCGAACGACTTGTCATCTTATGTCCACAACAACATATCAACGTTGAAGATATCCCCGATGATTTATTTCATACTGACGCAGATGGCGTCAGTACCCAAGCACCGCTAAGAGACGCCCGACATGAATTTGAGGGACGTTTTATTCTCAATTGCCTGCAGGCGAACGAATGGAACATCACCGAGACATCGAAGCAGCTTGGTATTGAACGTACCAATCTGCATCGCAAGATGCGCCACTTTGACCTTAAGCGTGATGCGTGAAACGGGATGCATCAAACAACACTATCGCGTTTTGACGCTATAGTGTGAGGAGGACTCGGCAACAGTTCTTATTATGTGCTTCCCTACTACGGTGCAGCAACCGGAATCGCATACGGTTCGTGTCCGTAGACAACTTTCCCTTTGAACCGAAGCGGGTAGTCCTTCGAGCCGTCCTTTGAGATAATCCAAAGCTGACCGTTATTCTCATAGAGAATCATCGAGCCATCGGGCAGCCAAATCGGCTTTTGACCTCCGTAGTGCGTCATTTGTTTTTCCGTTGGTTCACCTTCCGCACTGAATTTAGTAATCCAGATTTGACGGTGCTCGCCTTCGGCGCGGGAAAAAGCTAGAACGTTTGGATCGGATGGCGACCATGACGGCTCCGTGTCATCTCCGGGACTGATGCATATCGGTTCAAGCCGCTGCGTTACCGTGTCGTAAGCGTAGATATTCCGGTCCTCCCCCGCTTCTGGATTTTCAATACTTCCTCTGGTGCTGTACGCGAGCAGTTCGCCACTGCGATTCCAAGCAGGGGTAAACATCTCTGTCGCTGTTGACGGGACTAGAATTTCCTCTTGACCGGAAAGATGACGAATGTAGATGCGGCTCCGATTTACACTGCGTCTTGCGAAAGCGATGTATTTTCCGTCCGGAGAGATTGCCGCGTCTGACGCCAGTTCTCGTCGGCTTAACAGCAAACTTGCTTCCTCACCGCTGGAATCGCGCGCCATGACGTTACCTGCGAGGTCAACATAGGTGAGTGTATCTTCCAGTGAAGCCGTTGGACGCGTACCTGGCCCGAACTGTTGCAAGATGTCGTTTGGCGCGTATCCCCAAATGATGTCGTCATAGCTATAGTAGACAATCGCGTTCAGTAGCGACAACTCCGGTTGGCTTTCTTCGCTGGCGTGGAGCGGTTCGGATTCCGTGCTCGTGCCCTCAACCCCCGATTTTTCCGATTGTGATTCGAGTTCTTTTAGCATTTGGGGCGTAACCTCTTTCGACTCAAAAGCTTGGCGATCTTGGAACCTCCAACCTCCGCCGACCGCTTCAAAGCTAAAACCGACGCCCTGTGTCCAGTACCACCACTGTTCAATCTCACGTCCAAAACGGGAGAAGTTAAAAACGTCTTCTGGCTCGCCGTATTGGAGTCTAATTTCTGAACGGTGCCCGTCCTCAATTTCAGCCACGTTACCTTCTTCGTCAATATACATGGCGAAAATTTCAATGTCAACGTAGGGTGTGGTGTGTCCCTCAAACACGGAAACCAATTGCGGCTTTCCTCGCACTGGATAGCGTGTGCCGTAGATTCCAACGCCGTCCTGCAAGCCCGCCTTGCGATTTCCGTCGACATCTACAATCGCCATTACATAGTATCCACCGGGCGAAACCGTCACCTCGTAGCGCCCATCGCCCTCCAGATTTAATGTAATTGCCATCGGCGATTCAAAATCAGGTGTTTTTGAAAGCGACAGAATACCTTCTTTGAATGGTTGTCCCTCCCAACTTATCCGTCCTGCGATCCTGCCTTCAGCCTTCTGTCTCAAGTCGTTCGAATCCTCAGTGCGAACCGCCTCGAGTTGACCGTCTGCGCTGTAATTGGCGCTCACATGGAGTTTAATGTCAGGGTTTTGTGCCGGTTTCAAAGTTAGCGTCGAAGGCGGTATGCTGGTCATGTCGGTACTGCCATACGCGCCGATGCCGTCTCCTTGACTGTATCGACCGTCGCTGTCCACATCAACATTTGCGATGAGATAGTAGTCACTTGGTGGGAGTCGCAGGTTGAATCTTCCATTTTCATCGGTCTCAATCTGCTTCACGATTTTCACCAGAGCCGGTTCATGGTAAACCTGAATCACAGTACCTTTGAGCGATTGTCCAGCCCATATGACTTCGCCTGACACCATTGCCGTTGCGTGCTCAGTTGCGCGCGTCGTGGGACGGGTCTCCGTCCCCGATTCCGCTAGTGAGACAATTTTCCCGCTCTCAGTCTGCTTCCCCGTCACCTCGATTCGAATATCCTCTGTAAATCTGTTTGCGTCCACTAATATCGGCTTTGGGAATGCGCGGCGATTACGGAGATTGTCGATTCCATAGATTCCAAGCTCATCCCCATGATCAAAAAGATTTGTACGATTTTCATCAATGGTTGCCATCAAGTAATACTTCCCCGGCGTCAATTTAAGCGTAAAGCCCCCATCTTCTGCAATCTGAGCGCTTCCAGCGCGATATTTCCATGACAGATCGGTGTATGCAAAGACGAGGGCATTTTCGAATGATTCGCTCCCCTTACGATGCACTTGCCCCTTGATGCCGGAGGTAATTTTTGTCACTTCCTTCTTAAATTCTTCCAGTGGATTGGTGCGATAGCCGTACTCCGAAACAATCTTTCCCTTTCCATCAACACTCTGCATTCTGGCTGTGATGGAGATAGCGAGCCCACTGACTGTTTGGTGACCTTCGACACTTACCAACTTTTTTCGCTGATCAGGATGATTCCAATCCGTAATACCGAAAATGCCCATACCATCGCCAATATTGAATTTTCCTGAACGGTCTAAATCTACGAAGGCAACAAGATAATAACTTCCCGGTTCGACGCGAATTTCAAACTCTCCGCCGATTAACCCCGTAACGCCGGTGTACAACGATTTCAGGTTCTCATCCTTATAGACTTGCACAGTTACCTGTGACAAATCTTTATCCGCCCAGACTATCTCTCCTCTGAGTGTGGCTGTCGCGCGTTTGCCAAAATCTTCCGTCAGTGCCTTTTCCGCTTCCGTTTGCGGTTTGTGTTGTGCCCAAAGTGCGCTGTTGCAAAGCATGAGAAAGGCAATGGGTGCCGCCATGAAGAAAATGTGTCTGCGTCGACTCCGGTTCATCGGATTTTTGTCCTCCCTCGTATTTGAAGATTAGGTGAATACGATGTGTTAACCTGCAATCGTATCATACCCGAATGCCTATTCATAGCCAGTTAGTTCAGTATATCCCCAACCACTCACTGGCGCATCACCAATTTGCCCCTCGACCTGCACAGCGCCTTCCCAGTAGGTAAACTGAGTATGGAACTCTTGATTAGGTATAAGCGGTTCGATGTGCAACTGGCATTTTAATTTTGAAAGGGCGACGCGCCAGCCAGAGGGATACGTGATTCCGGTTTCTGGGCTCGTCCAGTTACCAGTAGCGGTCAGTGTAAAATCCCCCGGTCTAATGGCGACCTGTCTACCATCGGGGTAGGCTAATGTGCCTTCAAACGTGCGTGGGTCGCATGACTGATCTGATCGGCGAAAGCAGTAAAGCATCATTGCGGCACCGCTGTCCAACTGTAAGCTGAACCAATCCCAGCCGACAACACCCGCGGCGAGTGCGCTTGTACCAAACTCGTGGTCCATCCAACTGACACCGCTGACAGCCTCTTTTTTACCATTGATGGTGACCGAACCTGTGGTGCTTAAACCGACAAGGCTGTAATAATAGTTTGCGTTACCCGGTTCTGGTCCCTTTTGGCTTAAGCCGTTATTGCCATGTAGTACGGCTGATCGTGTTTCCCGCAGTGTTAGGTCAATTGCCGTTCTGGGGTCTGTTTGATCGTCGACTGCAGATAAGCGTACGGCGCACAAATCTGTCTCTCGCGCTGACCAGTCCTCCAGCCAAACCGAATAGGTCGGTTCGCCAGTTGCACCCGCGAGTCCACATGCACCGCGGCTGACGCGTTCAAAGCTATGAAATTCTCCGTGCGACGCATCTGTCAGTGCGAAGTGCGCCATATACATCTGATTGGTCGAAAAGTTCGATAATCGTTCGGGGATCTTTGGCGTTAGAGCAAAGCGGAAGAAGGTCAGTTGATAGCCAAAATCTTTCCCACCATCGGTTTGCAAATTTCCGGTGTAATACCACCACTCGATTCTATAATCAGGATGGGGTCCGTGGTCCCGCGGAAATTGAAATTCCATTGGCTCAAACGCGCGAGTAAATTCCGCATCGAATTCACCGCTCATCACATCCAAGAAGTTGGAGGCACCTTTCTGCGCAGCTCCGAAATCCACATAGAAACTCAGTAGGGCGCCTGCCAAACAAAGGTAGATTGTGACACGCGAAGCATGAAACCTGGATTGCGTCAATTGGATCGCTGGCATTTCTATTTTTGCCGTGATTCTCCTCGTTTCTCGATAGATGCGAACTACTGTCTAGGTGCGCTGCGACAAACGGAAGCGCATAAATCCTAATTATATCAAAATGTATCTACATGTTCAACCTCCAAACAGCGCCTGAAATGTACGACGCGGCTCACAGCTGAATTCGCACTTGCATCTGACATCTTCGAGACACGAACAACAAGATTCCGCAATGTGTTTCAACTCGGGTAATTCCTCTCTAACGGGCTAGTCGTACGCATACGCTTTTTGCTTGACACAGTGCAGATTTCTGATACAATATTTTCGTATTAAGGCAATATGATATCATTATAATTTGTGAAAAAACATTGCTCAATATTATTGTTAAGGAATCTAAAACATGAGAAAGTTGGTAGCGCTATCTGTACTCTTGCTATGGTTTGTTGGCATCGGTTGTGAACAAAAACAGCGGGTCGACCATCTCAAAGCCGGACGTAGGAAACTCCTTAATGCAGGACTTGCACTTGAAATATGACCTCGACGAATATCGGCACAAGGAAGAGCATGGGCTAGTGAAACGTGAGTTGGGACGTCTGCTTGAGGCTTTGAGGTAAGCCAAGCACGGCGTTGAATCAATGGAGAATGTATTCAGTAAGGAGAGTCTCTCATGGTTGACATAGACCAAAACCCCCCGCTGCGAGCTGAAAGCGGCGGTTATGCACCCTACCGCGTTAGCGTTAATGAGTACACTGCATTTCGCGAGCACGGGTTCGTGGTAGTGCGTGGCTTAATTTCACTCGTTGATGTACAAGAACTCAACGATCACATGGACGACGTGCTGTCAGGGCGTGAGTCTTTTCCCGGGGTTCCGCCGGCGCTTTCACACCTGTCCGCCAATGAAATTGCCAGCTACTGGGAGCGAGTCCATATGCTGCACCGGGTTTCGCCGTTACATGAACGTTATCTACTCCACCCTCGCATCCTCGACGTGCTCGAGGCGATAAATGGTCCGGATGTCCTCGCGCTCCAGACAATGCTGTTCTTCAAACAGCCTGGACAACCCGGTCAAGGCTATCATCAGGATTCTTATTACATCACGACTCTCCCGGACACATTGTGCGGGGCATGGCTGGCGCTTGAGCCAGCGACTGAGGAGAACGGGTGCATGTGGATGGTCGGAGGGTCTCAGTGTGAGCCTATCTACCCGGACCTAGACGGGGTCACCGAGAATGGTGACTGGGGTTTGTGTGACATCGAGCCAATTGCCGCCGCTAGCCATTCCGATGAATCGCTCAATCGCCTAGCGCGGGTGGCGCGCAAGTATGCTGGGCGTGAGGTGAAAGTCGAAGCACAACCCGGGGATGTGGTTTTCTTCAACGGTCACATTCTACACCGTTCTCATGCCAACCGATCAAAGACGCAATCGCGGCACACGTTTGTCGGTCACTACTGCAACGCCCGTTCGCTGGTGCCTTGGAACTACAAGAGCAACTCCTACGAAGGTGATTCGGCAAACTATCTGCACATCCTTGCGCGCGGATCGACTCACCTGCCCTATGCGCAGCCGCGCTTCGGTACGCCTTGCGCCGCGAACCTCCCCGATCTGTACGGCAAACGTCCTAGCCGTACTCAACCTGTTTCCGTGGTGCCTGCCGACAGGGGAATTCGGGTGCTGGATCCCGACTTGGAAGATGAGACGTCATCACCGAACGCGGGTAAACCAGCATAGAACGGACGCGCATAAGATAGACTAAATCAAACGAATCCTTCCTTTCCCTGTTATTCCGCCAAATATTGCGGTCATACGACTGCGTCCCATCTATATCCTACGGGATAACAATATCCCCATCCCGCAACGTAGAAAAAACGTAGCTGCCACCGGAATGATTTTATGAAACAGCCGCCTCAACCCGACGTAAGGTTGCCAAGAGGTTTGACTCTCAGAGCACTGAGTCTCGGCGTTGTTCTGATGGTTGTGAACGCATACTGGCTCAATGAAGCGGCATGGGGCGGTCGGACGCTGCACGTCTACATCTCGTTATTTGTCAATACGGTCTTCTGTTTATTTGTGCTAGTTCTGTTGAATCTCTTGTTGAAACGAGCCCTCCCGCGATATGCACTCCACAACGCCGAACTCTTCGTAATCTATGTGATGCTCCTCATGGTTTCCACGCTCGGCGGAAACACAAACATGGGCTATCTGATATACTATTTAGCCCATCCCTTCTGGTTCGCCTCGGCAGAAAATGACTGGATGCGCCTTTTCAATCCCCACATTCCCGGTTGGCTTGCCGTCCGGGACAGGGATGTTCTGCGCGGATTTTATGAAGGGGAATCCTCCTTTTTTCTCGCCCAAAACCTCTACGGCTGGCTGATTCCAGTGCTCACTTGGTCTGCCTTTATATTTGTACTCTACTTTGTCTTAATCTGTATGAATGTGATTCTCAGAAGGCAGTTCTCAACCCATGAGCGGCTGACCTATCCCATCGCCCAACTGCCGCTGGAGATGGGTCGCAATCCAGCGCGCTTTTTTCGCAACCGTTTGATGTGGATAGGGTTCGGTTTCGCCGGCGGAATTGAGCTCGTCAACGGCATTCATTTTTTATATCCAGCCATCCCGTCTATCCCAGTGGGGCAACAGGTGCTCTCTGGTATGTTTCAGGAGAAACCGTGGGATGCGGTTGGTACAGTTCTTTTTTCGGTTTGGCCCTCAGTGGTCGGTCTCGCCTTTTTTCTGCCTCTAGATTTAGCTTTCTCTGCGCTGTTCTTTTACTTTTTTGGGAAAATCCAACTCGTTGTGTGCAGCGCGACAGGGTGGTATACAAACCCCTACCTTGACGAGCAGTCGCAGGGTGGATGGATTGGGCTGGGGCTGCTCGCTTTATGGATCAGCCGTCGTCACCTGAAGGGTGTCTTTACGCATGCGGCGGCGGGCAAACGTCCCGGATCGCCGAGTAAATCTGCGAAGAGTGAAATCGCGTCGAGTGGGATAGATGATTCGTCTGAGCCGATGCCGTATCGATATGCCGTCTGGGGAATGATAGTAGGATTGATCCTTATCCTGCTCTTTGGCTACAAAGCCGGGGCTTCGGTTTGGACGCTTGCGGTGTTTTTTAGCGTCTACTTTGTTATCGCGATTGCTCTGACAAAGGTCCGGGCTGGGCTAGGACCGCCCATCCACGAAATGTATCGAAAAGACCCCGGGACAATAATGGTCGCAGCTCTCGGAACGCGCGTGATCGGCGCGAGAGACTTAACCATCCTATCCTTCTTCTTCTGGCTGAACCGTGTCAACACTGCCCATCCGATGCCCAATCAACTCGAAGCGTTTCACATCGGTCGACAAACCGGGATAAATAGCAGACGCCTTCTCATGGCGATGTTAATCGCGCTTGCGGTCGGCGTACCGCTGACGTTTCTCACGTACCTTCAACTGTCCTACAATCTCGGCGGGCTCGGCGCAAGTCACACGCGATTGCCGATGGCTTGGGGCTTCAACAGCCTAGAAAAACGATTGACTTTTCTCACCGATACAGACCGTTTCGCGATGACCGCCATGGGCATAGGGTTCGGTTTCACCATGTTCCTCACAGTAATGAAGATGCGGTTTCTCTGGTGGCATCTCCACCCAATCGGTTACGTGCTCGGCACAGGGCATTGGGGCGGCGATATGAACTTTTACTGGTTTCCCATCCTCGTCGGTTGGTTCATTAAGACTATCGTCCTGCGGTACGGCGGTCTGCGTGCCTATCGAAAAGCAATCCCCCTCTTCGCCGGTCTAATTCTTGGCGACTATATAATCGGCGCCATTTGGAGCATCATCGGGATTACCTTCAAAATTCCGACCTATAAGATTCTTATTGAGTAAAGCAATACCATATAGCGCACCAGCCCGTCAGCTGAGATAGCGAGGCGATTCGACTTGCGATAGAGAAGTCACTCCCACAAGTGGTGCAAAGTCGCAGAAAGGAATCTTATGTATCGAAAATACCAGATGGCACGAATCATCGAAGTTGCACACCTAATTCACAAGGAACCCCGTAGGTGGACGCGACCCCGGTTAGCGGAACGACTGCAGGTCAATAAAGCAACCATCCAGCGCGATATTAATTTGTTGTGCGATATGGGGATTGAGGTTGTGCCGTGCGGAAAACTAGGATACGAGATAATCTCCGAATTTTTTCTGCCAGCCCTCAACCTAAACTTTGAGGAAGTCCTTGCGCTTATTACCGCAGCACGGTTTTATAGGGCAGCGGAAGGGAAGCAGGCGATTGAGGTCCTTAACACGGCAATCCACAAGATTACAGCCAATTTGCCGCAGCGAACAAATTTCGTCTTGCGCCAGATTGCCCCGCAGATTGAAGTGCCGAATCCACAGGTAAGCCCAATTGATGAGACGCAACCACATAAAGAAAAGCTATACGAAGCAATTCGCGAGCGGCGCAAAGTCAATATAGTTTACAACTCCTTTAGCAGCGCAAGACGAGCACGATATCTAGTTGCCCCATATGCGGTAATGTTTCGAAAACGCGCCTGGTATGTCATTGGCCACGTTGAAACGTACAATCGAGTCGTTACTTTCCGCATCAACCGTATTGAGTCCCTCTCTATCACGTATACCCTCTACACGATTCCGGATGATTTCTCCGTGGACAGATACATGGAGAAAAGCTGGGATGTCAGGCTCGGTCCTGAGACGCACGTCGTGATTGAGTTTGCGCGGCGAATTGCGCCACTCATTCGAGAGGTGCGTTGGCACTCGACGCAGCAGATACATGAAAACTCTGATGGCGGACTTCGCTTTGAAGCCACAGTTGCGGGCTGGCAGGAAGTCGGATGGTGGGTTTTGACATGGGGAGATGAGGCAGAGGTGCTTGAACCCACGGAACTGCGCGAGTGGGTTGTGCAGACAGCCGAGAAGATGGTAAGGGTGTACCGAAAAAATTAGGCTTCCGTTTGTTCATTCAGCCTGCTAACAGGTTGCGAAAATGCGGTGGGAAGGCAAGCCTGTCTAGCGCCCGCTCGGCAAAGCGGGGCACTTTACGGAAGATTGAAAATTTCACCGAAACGTGAAATCTTGATAGAGGAAAAGGTAATAACTGGCTCAAGAAGTGAGGTCGTAGGCGCTGCGCACAAGAGGTTTCGCAAACCTCGGATTGATTGAAACTATGGGTACGAAAACCCGTATCCAGAGGAGTTTCAAATTGGTCATTGCGTATTCGAAATTCATCTCAAAAAGTTGCGTAACTTGTGTCTATAAAAAGGATTTTGTGTCAATCCACTCAGCGGGTAATACACCGGCGACTGTCCGCTACCATTGGACCCCATTTTATCAAGTTGTCTTCCATTGCTTATTTTTTTGCTTTCCACTCTTCACACACCGCTGCCTTTCTTGTTTCAATTTCGTTGTCAAAAAGCTTATCGTTAAACAGTTAACATGTGTTAAGTATCAACTCTGCTATAAGATTGGACGGATTCCCGGTTTCAATCTCGTTATCGAGAGTCTTATCGTTGATCGCACGGATGACCGAATCGTTCCTGCCCGTCCTGGTTTGTTTCAATCTCGTTATCGAGAGTCTTATCGTTGATCGCAAGCGCACGCGCAAGGCATCAAGATTGATAACCTTGACCTCGTTTCAATCTCGTTATCGAGAGTCTTATCGTTGATCGCATCAATCATCGAGGGTATGCACATCTCAGCAAGTGTAAGTTTCAATCTCGTTATCGAGAGTCTTATCGTTGATCGCACGGATGACCGAATCGTTCCTGCCCGTCCTGGTTTGTTTCAATCTCGTTATCGAGAGTCTTATCGTTGATCGAGCCATGCGGATGGCAGCCATTACGCGTGGGACATGCTGGTTTCAATCTCGTTATCGAGAGTCTTATCGTTGATCGTCGCCAACTTCGACGGGACTGTTACTTGTGCCGCGTAGTTTCAATCTCGTTATCGAGAGTCTTATCGTTGATCGGATTAGAACGTCTTTCACCATTTCAACCTTTGAGCTGTTTCAATCTCGTTATCGAGAGTCTTATCGTTGATCGCAAATAAAAGTGTTTTTGTGCTTAATCTCACGTATGGTTTCAATCTCGTTATCGAGAGTCTTATCGTTGATCGGATAGACAATACGTTATACATGGTTGGGACTGGTCTCGTTTCAATCTCGTTATCGAGAGTCTTATCGTTGATCGAGCGACCCTTTGTAACTCAGTGACAGCAAGTGTTTTGAGGCTTGATTTCGGCAGTCGGAGTTTTTCCGCAGTTGATTCAGTTGAAAAAGGCGGTTTTCAAGAACGGACATCGTCATAATCCTTGTCATAACGGGCTCTTCACGGATCCTGTCAGATGCTACCCTTTTTGTTAGCACAGCGGTTGACAGTAAAGATTCCAAGGTCAAATGGCGACGACATACCAATCTCCGAATCGAAATTCTTGTCACGACACACCGCTTTACCAACCTTCGTTTGAAATTCTAAACAATGTACTCGGCGTTGTCAATCCCCTTGTCGATTCCGATCCGTTCGATCCCCCTTTCACAGGAGCGGCAAAGATGGTAGAACGTCACTGTATCCTCCTTTGGATTGACGGCATTCTGAAGTCGATCCTGTAGCCGGAGGAAAGCGCGTCGATCGGTGTTGCACTCAAATACGCTATATTGGATACGTGCCCCGAAATCCAGCAAAATCTTCGCTACTGCGGTTCTTCGCCGGTCATTGGTAATATCATAGGCAACGGTGTAAAACATCAGGTCCAAATCTCCTCTAGCCAACCTTGAGTATAAGAGTTTATCTTCTGAAGCGACTCGTGAAAAAAGAAGCCCAAGCTTCCACCTTCCATCCCACCTGTCGTTGTCCCCTATCGAACTGTCAGCGGCGTATAGGGTTCAATCTCTCCCATGAGGTATTTGGCAAGCAATCGGACTTGTAACTCGACTGCACGGCGAAAGTTGATCTTGTATTTGAAGACCGGGTGCGTGATGGTCTCATTCTTGCGTCCTTCATATGCGGCGTAGAACCGCTTTCGCGCAGCGTCTTTAAGAAACCAGCCGCCGTGCGATTGCGTAAAGTCGTCCGGTTTGACTTGCCGCTTGTTGATGAGCGTAATTACAACGGAATCCGCGATGATTGGGCGAAATTCCTCCATTAGGTCCAGTGCAAGGCAGGGGCGGCCATAATTCTGCTGGTGAAAAAAGCCTACGTATGGGTCAAGCCCAACGGTCTGGATAGCAGAAATCAGATCCGCAGTTAACAGCGAATACGCGAAGCTGAGGAGCGAATTCGTTGGGTCTGCCGGCGGACGGCGGCTTCGGCGTTCAAAGTTAAAGCCCATTTCCGGTTTGAGCATCGCCGAAAATGACTGGAAATACGCGGCAGAGGCGTTGCCTTCAATGCCGAGCAGTTCAGGGAGCCCGTCCGCTCTGTGGATTTTCCGTCGCATCGCAGTGATTCCGTTAATACCAGACAAAATATCGGCATTCTTGTCGTCCATTTCGATTCCGTTTGTTAAATCTTCCGAATCAAACCCCTCGGAGTTAGGCGCTTTGTTCCGCCATTTCCGACGCTGGAGCATCATCCGCATGTTCGTTATTTTCCCATGGACGAACGCCTGCGCGAGTGCGAGACATTTTTCGGGGTTGTCCGCCACGCGATGTTGTGCGACGCGCAACAGAGAATTCCGCGAGATTTTTGGCGTAAGCGTTCCTTGATACCGTCCGTATGCGGACAGGTAGACAACTGGAATCCCTTCGTTGAGCAAGGTTTGCATCACTGGGGTCGTCACACTGATATTTCCGCTGAGAACCACTTGCCCAAGGTGAATGAGCGGAATGTCACGGACGGTCTCCCCTTCTTTGACAACGAGCAGGCGTTCCCCCGTTTTCTTGAGTGTACATCCGGCTTCATCGACGTAGAGCACATTGTCGATGCCGAGGGCAGGTTTAATCCGGGTGGGCCGCTCGTCCAACTCATGGAGATAGGCAACTTCGTCCGGAAGACAGATTTTCCGCACGCTACAGCCGTTACACCGGTTGTCGTGTACGGGTTCGGGAATCTTTTTTGTCTGCAACAGCGATTCTGCGCTGGCAACGAAGTCGCGACTGGTTTGGCGCAATTCGTCGTCAAAGACAACCTTTCGGCGTCGCTTGGACCCGATGTAATAGATGAAACCGTGAGGCACCTCAACCCCGGTGCTCTCTTCAATTAGCATTCCCTGTAGACAGAGTTGGACTTGGTCGTTGAGCCAGTCGCCCGTCCCCGCCTTTTTGTATTCGACAGGATATGTAACCCCCTTTTTCTCTTCAATGAGATCGAGGTAACCCGAAACTCCAAGTGTCTCAGAGGCAAGGTACTGACGGCGGGATATGTGGGCACCGCGTTCGCTGCGGTCCTTCATCGCTGTGTCGACGCGAGCGTGTTTGATTTTCCCTTCTTCGACGTGTTCGTTAATTACCTGATGACCTTCAACGGATTCGTAGTAGAATCGGCGCGGGCAGAAGACGTAAGTGTTAATCTGTGAGAGCGGTATGTACGTTTCCGACACGGTTTAAACTCCTCCAAATGCGTTCGCATTAATGCGGGGGATGGAAGGTTGGAAAATACGAATGGAAGGGTGATTCCTAACCTGCCACCTTTTCCTCTTTCCAATCTTGATTTGTTCAGTTTTAGTCTAATTGATTCAAAAGGTAGGTGATTTCATCTTCACGCAGAAAAAGGTTATCGTCCCATTCCCCCTTCCTTCAATCTTCTCCCTTCCCTCCTTCCAGCTCTCCTATCTTCTCCGCGTTTGCCCCATCCCCATCGTCGTTTTGTAGCCAGTGCCACAGTAAAACGCGAAATCGGCGAGAAGATTCGCCAAACGTAACATCTCTCCGTCATCATCGGGTTGACCTCCGGCTAAAAATTCGTAAGCACAGTTTCCAACAAACCCGACCGCTTTATGTTTGCCGAAATCGAGCATCTTGCTCTCAGACTCAACTGCGGTCAGCCCGGCATGAGTGCGCACGAAGTCAAGGAATTGCCGCTTATCAATCTGCGTCGGCGCGAAGGCGTTCCATTTGTTTAGCCAACTCTGATAGCAACGCACCAAGTCGATATACGGTTGAGTGCGTGTTTCTCTCCCACGCGGAGTCAGTTCCCGAAAGGCGGTCGGGGAATGGAATCGTATCCGAATCCGAGTGTTTGTCCGCGCGGATTCCATCAGGTCCTCGTATGTCTTTGTGCCGCTCCAATCGTGCGTTTCTGCCCCAGATGCAACCAAGCGGCTCAGTTGAAAGGTTGCCTCGCCGAGGCGGATGGACGGCAGGTTTTGCGTCAAGAACGCGTTACCGAAATGGGAGAAAAGTGTATCGTCGAGGAACGTATAACGGAGCCAGCACTCTGTCCCCGCACGGATGCGCAAGAAAGCCCCACGCCGTTCCCCGTTCCCAATCAGTGGCGAAACGGTGAACGGTTTTTGCGCCGACGCAGCGTGTACTTCTACCGCCTTGTCCGGATTGCTCATTCGCAATAGCGAGAGCAAGGCTGCGTGCGCATGATGACCCATCGTCGGACGGAGCGTTACATCCGTTGAGGGAATCAGGTAGATGACGGTGCTGATGGGCATGGGGACGTTTCCTTCCTAGGTTAATTAAAAATCACAGTTTGGATTGCTCCTTTTCTTTCCATTTTTCCCGTAATTCGGCATGGATTAGAAACGCCTGCGATCCGAGAATTATTTGAAATTCCTTTACCTTCCCACTATTGAACGTCACGAAAAGTGGATGGCTAACTTGTCGTTTTGTTTTTAGGATTTCGCTGAGGACAGGCTGTTTCTGTATGGTTGACAAAAAGCAAGTCATGTACCGATCTTCCAGTGTTTTCTGAATGTCGGGCGGAACATATCCATTATTACGGAGTCCTATCCGCAAGCCCTTTAGAGCAGTAACACTCCGACAGTATTGGCGTTCAAAGGCGTTTTGATCGGTTCTTCTGGCATTATAACTGAAATGGACATAGTCTCGTGGCGTTTTCAGACGATTCGCCTGCACGAAAAATTCACAATAATTTCCCCAACCTCCTGTGAGTTCGCGATACTTTTCTTTTGAAATAGGGATAAACTCACAGTGCGATAAGACATAAAAAAGGTCATATTCGGTATGTTTCGCTGTATTCTGGAAAAGATAGTTTGGGTCATAGATCCCGCAACGAATGCTTATATCGGAGTTACGAAAATTGAACAGTGTATGAGTGATTTCATATTCTTTTTTCGCATATTCAATGACTTTTTCCAGATTGCCCCGGCATTTTATAGAATCTTCAATTTCCTTAGTTATTTCCTTTTTAGATATGTTTTTGAACTCTGCTTTTTTGCCTTCAACCCAACTCTGATGCTTTACATAACTCCATGCCGCTTTTTTCTGGGCACGTCGGGTAAAATCATCACAGATACCTTTTTTATCTGCATCAATGATCCGTTGGTAAGTGTCATACCACCGTATTTTTTTCTTCATCCCATCGAAGGTAGCATCACTCTTTGGCGCGAAAACCTGTCGAATTGTCTCAAAAACCTCTCGAACCCGATTTTGCTGGTCTTCTGATACACGCTTGAGATGTGCATAGAGTGGATAGAACGCCTCAAGCACCGCATAAGACTGAATGTAGTAATAAAAGCGATTGTCCTCACCAAGTGCGTTTTTAACAAGTTTCGCAAATTCCTTGCGGTCATAACTTTCACCTGCTTCCAATTGTGCATAGAGTTTTTCTTGCACGAAAGCGTGTGCTATGCTTCTGTGAGTAGTGCCTTCCTTGCCAAGCAACCTGCCTGCTCGTCCAACCCGCTGTGTAAATTCGGATCCATAAAGCGCATCAAAACAAACAAAATCGATGTTTTGCCGTGATTTATCCACCTTCTTGAAGTTGTAACCGATGTCTACTGTCGGGGTTGCAAGAACAAGAGGATAAGACGTTGCCTTATTACGTTCTTTTGAATCCACAGCACCTGTAATTAATCCAATTCCCCTTTTTAATCCAGCATGTTTTCGACTTTTTAGACACTGATTAATTTCCGTAATGGTGCGTAGAGAGCTGCTGATAATCGCACCTTCCTTTTCTGAATTGAGCAAATCTAAAATCAACTCAGGATGCTCCTTGAGTGCATCATGCATTTTGCTGCTGTGTATTGTCAATTCAATTTCAGAAAGTGACTGGACCTTCTCATAATCATCGCTTTCTGCTAACTCATTGTCCGGACTGACGAGTTTGTATTTTAGGTCAATTTCGTCAAGATATTTGAACAATTCGTCATCGGGAGTTGCCGAAAGTAGACAGATTTTTCGCCCTGCATTGAAGTAACCGTACTCCTTTGAGAAAATGAAGAACAGTAAGAAATTCGCAAGTTGTTTCGCGTAGTAGTAGTGAAACTCGTCAATGACGATGTAGTTGAATTTGACCAGAAAATCACGGAAAAGGTTTGCACTATCCATTTTGGAGTAACGACTATAGAAACACAGATAAAAAATATCGGGGTTTGTGACTAATATCAGTTTCTTTTGTCCTGTTGAGTTCGGATATTCAATAATTTCATGTAATTTTCTCGGATTTCTAACATGATACCCCGGATCGTAAAAACTTTCCCATTCACGAAGCTTCTTACCAGTGACCTCGGCAACCGCGAAATTCAGTTCGTTTTCCTCAACAAACTCTCGAATGTCATCAGTGTGCTGGTGGATCAGTTCATTTGTCGGTGCGATGAATAAGACATTATCATTTTCGTTTTTTAGATCAAACAATCGGAGCAGTGATGACTGAGTTTTACCTGTCCCCGTGTTGTAAGTGTTAATGACGAGATCGTTTGTCTTGAGTTCATCGTAGGTACGTTGCTGATGGTAGAGCGGTGGATATTTCAACCCGAATTTATTTGTCGGATTAACCTTTTCATACCCTGCATTCAAGGTGACTGTTATTTCTCGCATAGTGATAACTCCATTATGCTGTAGTCCTCCATGATCTAACGGCAAATGAGGTTAAAAATCGGTATAAAACCGCATTCCTGAAGGTAACTGTGTTTTGTCATTATCTGCCAATTGATAGAAACCCCCAGATAACTGCACATGCCGAATCAACGGAGTTGGACGAATATTAAGCATGTCAAACATGCCGATCTGTGTTTCAGGTGGTAGATCGTTCGGATTCAGATAATCCCGGTAAGGCACGTCTTGGGCGTGGATTTCACGGTATTGCTGCTTGTAAGCAGAAATTTTCGCTTTGCTCATGAATTTACCGAGGCGGATATAACGCGGGACTCTAAACTCGTCCCGGCTTGTGAGGTAGAAAACGCCCTTGTTACCTATGGAAAGTAATTTAAACCTTCCAATCTGTGGGAAGTTAGTTGCCCTCTCCCTCAATCGTGGATTGACTGAGATAGCGTTTTGTTCCATCTGATACCAATATGAATCAGAAAGTGCGTTAAACTGCACCACCGTGAATCGTGGTTCCTCGGTCAATGTGCCGGGTGTAACATAAATACCCGCCTCGTTGAGTCTTTCCAAATCCTCGGCGTAGGTAATTTCACCATCGTTGTGATAACCAGCACCGCACAAATTAAGAGCGTAGGCAAGGGCGTAATTACCGATCACTGCTTCCGTTTGGAAGAAGTTGTCTACCTCGCGACTGGCGAAAAAGAGGCTTTCCATGAGTTGAAACTCACAGCGATAAATGTGCATAAGATACCTCCAGCATTGAATAGGATGGGTAACCCTATCCAATGTTTCACGCTAGCGATAGAGTGCCTTAATACTATCTAACAACCCCTTCACCTCATCTGGCGAAGTGAATATTTGCTGAATTTCACCAATTAACTCAGATAACTCTGAATCGGTGAGCGGCTGCACGTCGCCTATAATTTCTGCTGTTAATGATATTACTGCCTCAGTAATTTTAGTCCGAACCTTTTCTTCATTAAGTGGAAACTTCCTATTATCTGGCCCGATACGGTCATAAACGCTCTGTGTCAACTCTAGATTACTAAAGAGTTCACAGTCACTGAAGATAGCACCAACGAGCGTGTTCCGCATCTTACCAAGTCGTGAGGAGATAGCACCGTAACGCCGGCTCCGCAGCACGTTTGCGATGACGTAGCGAATTTCGTCTGCTGTTAAATCCTTGAGCGTCTGCATGTCAATGAACAGCGTTTCCGGCTTGACATACTCATCCTCTTGAATACTTGAGGATGCCGTTTTGTCAAATGGATCTCGCATCGTGTTATTATCGTAAAGAGCGTTGAATGTCCTATCCCCTGTAACCTCGCTATCTGGCAAAATGCTAAAAGCATCGTCCGTGATGACACGAGATTTTTGTGATCCACTTTTTGCTCCACCCTTTCCAACAGCATAGCCGTAGATCATGCAGTCCGCGCAAATGCCACACGGTTTGTTGCGGTTTAATGCACAGATATTATCCATTTTTTCTGGACGATTTCCTTTTTGATCTTCAGCGAAGAACAACTGATCGTGCTGCCGCAGGAGTTCGCGCCCCGTGCGCCTTTCAACTGCAGTTTGTTTACGTTTGCTAATTGTCACACGAGAGATAACGTCTTGGTTCTTAAGTCCAGCACGGACAGAATCTCGACTCAATCCCTCACCAGAACCCTCTGTACGGAAGATTACCTCCGATTCCGCTTTCCTCAAAACAATTAGCGTTAGATAACGACTTCGCGGAAAGTTATCGTATTTTGATGCTACGAAGGCAGTATAATTACTAAAAACACTCATTAGATTTCCTCCTTATCTATTCTTTATAAAGTGCAGATATGCTGCACGAATCCGATTTCGATTACCAAGAAAATTCGTTAGATTTCCTTGATACTCCTCTTCATAAATGCGATCAAACAGCACCGTGACGAATTGCGAAATGTTAGACAATTTTTTCTTGCCAAAATACAGTTCATTGGTGCGTTTAATTGCTCGCTCAATATCCTGTGAGAGAATTGCTCTTGCTACTTCTTTAGTCTCGTGTTCTTGTACGCGAGACCAGCGTTTTAAACTTTTCAGCGCAACATCAAATGCCCTTGCAAGAGAATTGTCGTTGAGAGTGTCACCGCGCAAGGAACCTTCCCACGCGATGCGCGCAAGTTCCTGAATATGAATCACAATAGGTTTTTCTCCTTTCATTGCTACAATTTTAGCGATAGGTTCTGCTGTATTCCGAACGGTTGTATACTGTTTTTGTTCGTTTCCTGCATGTTTGCGTTTAATCATGCGGTGAGTTACGTAGAAAAGTTCAAGGATGTCACTGTTCAACGTCCGAATCAACCGAACAAGGTCAGTATAATCATAGCTCCCAATCTTTGCTTGGATTTCACACAAATGCTGCAATTGCTTAAAGACTATCTGTGTTTCCTGGCCATTAATGCTGTTGTTCGGTAGGCATCCGCGAAGTGCCGATGGAATATGGTCAATGAAAAGATGATTATCGGTGCTGGAAAATAACGGATTTGATGAATCAGTCAACACCGCGCGGCACCCTAAAAAGCGCTGATAAATTAAGGCATTTTCGACTGCAAATAAAACCTTCTCGGTGTGGTTATTTCCCGGTGCATTGACAGGAATTGTTAAAATATTCCCAAGTGCTTCCGAAAATTCTGGGAGCGGATTTCCGTTATTCTTTTCCCATCTAAATTCCAACTCTAACTTACCCTCCGCTTGATAGGTACGAAAAACATTGCTTGTATTGAGACGAATTGATGAAAAATCAGCATTTAATAATCGCTCTTGCGCCGCTTTAAAGGCATTGATTAACACATCCGTGAAGAACGAGGGTGGGTAAAGATGGATAAAAAACGTTGTTGTATTCTTGGTTACATCGTAGCATATCTTATCGAGCACATACTGGATTCGGCATACACTGCAGACGCGACGTTTTGGTTCACTTGATGCCCCCCCTTCAAGCCGATTAGAAAACTGTTGCACCTTGATATTCGCCGACACATCTGCTGTCTTCCAGATGCCTGTATCAAATTCTGAACCGCAGGTGCTACACTGAACGTGGTTATCCTTAACATAACGTTTTAGATTTGTAGCAAAGTTCCCCCTTCTGTTAATGGCAAAGTCGAAGTCAACGTACTTGTCGACATAATCCACCAGTATTCCAAATTCGCCTTCAGATTGTGGAGTTTCCAATTTAGATTGCGAGTCCGCCAAAACCTGTGAACCGTCCCGGACAATCAACTCGTAGATTTCGTCACAATCCCGGTCAGCATCGTAAAGATCTCGTCCGATGATATACCCTCGATCGTACAGTGTGTCAAAAATTGCATATCGCGCTCGGCAAGTTGCATCTTCAGTTACGGATGGTACCTTAAGCAAACTGTAGATATGTTCCCAGGCATTAGCAAGTTTTTTGGAGGTATGCTTATTTAGGAAAATATAGTACGTCCGAACTATCTCACCTAATCGAATAGCATCTTCATTGGGTGGAAGCAAATAAATGTCTTCATTTAATAATATTTCATCGATCAAATTCCGTTGCTTAAAAAGGTTGAACTGTGCATCCTGTAATTCAACATCCGCCACTTCTGTCCTGTGCTCCGTTCCACCCAATTTGTTACGTGTCTTTTCAAGTCGCTCTAAACACTTGGCGTTCATATCGTCTATGCTATACTTCTTCTTGGTGATTTTATTTCGCACCTCATTCCAAATTTCCGCAAAAGATACTCCCAATGCCATGCACTTTTCATCAACTTTTATACCTTGATTTCCGCTCGTAATAAACTTGCGAAATCCATCACCAGTAATCTCTTTAATTCTACGTATAACAAGGCCTCCAAGCGTTATTATTTCGTCCTGTGTGATATGAACATCGCGATTCTGGTCTACAAGATATGCAACGCCATCAGGATAGTAAAGTAATGGCAATAGGCCTTTTTCGGTTTCCAAATACTTCACAATCTCATTGTGGATCAAGTTTGTTAAAAGACCGCGCTGTTCGCTTACTTTGTGATAAACAAATTTATACTTAACATCATCAAAAAGGCTATCGATCTCTTTGAGGAAATCCTGCTTTTTAGCACACTCCTCAAGCGTCTTTGAGAGATCAATTACATCCATTGCTCGCATAATCGGGACAAGATACTCCAAAAGTCTGTCTTTCTCAAGTGAATACGGATCATAATTGAGATCAAGTGTTTCATCGTAAGTGTTATGGTACCGCGAATGTGCGCGGATCAGGACCTCAATGTCTTTCAAATAATCCTGCCACTCTGGAAAAAAACGTCCCATCTCAAGGTTCGTCAAAGCTGCACTAACATTCTTAGCGTTTGCCAGATAGTTGAACGAACGCTTTTTGTCCTGGAATTGACTGAGCTTGTTCAGATCGTGTACACTGTAAGCACTGAAAAGCACTTGAACCTCAACATCCTCAAGATTCAATCGCGGACGCAACCTTTCCAGAACACAAATTCCATTAAGAATATGGAGATAAAGCGATTGCCCTGCTTTCGCACCCCATTGAATAATTTCCTGATAATCACGCAACTTACCGTTCACGATTTCTTCTACATAAGTGCGGAAGAGATGGTCAGCATCGGAACCAAAACCGAGCGAAAAGATAAACGTTTTAGCATTGGACTTCTGTTTTGCCATGCTAACTCCTTTCTATTGACAAGTGGTGACAATTATAACACGTGTTCGGTTGCATGTACCTGCGCCTAGTCAAGAAATTCCGCCGAATTGCAATTCAATTAAAAATATAAAAGGTAGTTGATGCATCTTGAATTGAATGTTATAAATGAATGTCATAATAACAGTGTGCAGGATCGAACCCATCTTTGGCGGTGGATGTAGGTCCTTGTTTTGTGCGGTTTGTCTGGCCGACAATACAACTGATTGCTCTATTCCCAGTTTTTCCAAAAAACTAGATTTTTTCAGATGAGTGTCTGACACAACCCTAAAGCCCGAATCGCTGAAGTTCAGCCCAGATTGAGACGGGTTCGCCTGCCAATGCACGTTGGCACTTGTCAATAATTGATTCCAACTTACTGAAGCGATCGGCGAGTTTGATATCTTCACGCTCTAGTGTGTTTATCTGACGACCTATTTCAATGCGTTGATTGTCGATTTCGGTTTGTTCGGATTCAAACTTCTTCAAATAAATTTTGATTTCTTGATTAGCTGTCAATGTAACTACCTCGTTACAAAATTGGTCATTAACCCTACTATAACACAATATGTTTGGAAGCCAAAAAAAAAGCCATTTGACTGTATGAAAAATTATACACCACGAAATCAGTAGTGTCAACAAAAAGTTCGTAACTAAGGGTCTACTAACGATTAACGTAGCATTAATCCAATCTCAATCTTGAGATTCTTTTATGGTAAAAACAGAGTGTATGAACCCAACTATATTTCAATCTCGTAATCGAGAATCTACCATCATGATAGCACAACTTGTTCTTTTGATCAAGCACAAATCAGCCATTCGCCGCCGCGTTGGAATCTACCGTTTTATCATCTCCACGCCCATGCCGACAACCTTCCCAGTTCAATCGCAATGGTCTGGTCCCCCTGCGTCTCCTCCCTCCGGCACGGGAAGCTAAGAGTAGGTTGGGATTCGGAGAAAACTGTCGCCCGAAATCGCTATCGTGCTCCTTATCCAGTCGGTTGATCTATTCGTTCGGTTGATCGCTTAACCCAACCTACAAAAACTAGAATCCAAAGGGATCCTTAATTACGTATAGCTATAGAACCGATGGGCAGGCCCCTCCTCTTTCTCCTGTTCCCTCAACGTTCTCCGTTGTTCGCGGCGTTGTGCGCTAGTAATGACCACGGGCTGCGAGCACGCGCCTTCCGTTGCGTCGGGTCCGTCGTTGAAATCCCCGTAAGGGAACGTCCTCATCTGGTCCAAATAGAGTTCTGGCAGCTTGGTCGAAAAACAGAGCCAACCGTTCTCTATCGGTGACTGGAGTGCAGCGATTCGGTCGTCTTTCCGCTTGATTCGAGGGACATACTCGACATGTTCTGAAAATTTGTATTTCGTCCGAAGTTGGTTATACACCGTCTCGAAGTTCTGTCTCATGTCCCCGGTTGTGTCCACAAACGATTCGCAGCGCAAATAAAAATCGGGCTGACTTGCACGCCCAGCCAAGAACGCTCGGACTTCGTAAAATGCCTTGACATGCGCTTCGAGCTGTTGCGTGCGCGACCCTCTTAGCAGCGTCACTGAATACACGTATCCATAAGCTTCAGGCGTCGTTCCGTCGTCATACTGCCTTCCGGGCACGGGCTCCCAGATGATGGTAACGACCGCAGCGTAGCAGTTTTGTTCCCTAATTTCACCTGCGCCCGCCCAGTCCAAGAAAATCGTTGCGCCGCTTAGTTCCTCCCAGGAAACGAACCGACCGTCGGAACGCAGAAATCCGTAACGCTGTGTCTCAAAGGTAATCGCCTCATCCATATCGAACCAAGCCATCGCGCGGTCGACCGGCAGGTTCTGATATTCGCGCAGAATTAGCGGTCTGCCGCTTTCAAACTCCTTTTCGCGGATGCTTCGATAGGACCATTTTTCGTGCCAAGTCTCCACGACGCCTTCGTTCATCGCGGCTTTATTGGCTTCGTAGAATTCATCAATCTTTTCCTGACGCACTATGGGGTCGAGCGCGAGATCGCAGTAGATTTTTCGATACTCTTCCCACAGCGCTTCGTGCCTCGGGTGCTTTAACTCAGCCGGCTTTTCGATTGCTGGAAAAGAGCGGGTAGTCCAGCCCGGCTTGTGGCGGAGCCCATATGCGATCGCCTTATCCCCTTTGACCGTATCCACGCAGATGAAATTGGTATTTTCGTCACCGCACTGCATCAGGTCGGACTCCCACCAGTCCATATCTTTCTCCAGCCTCTTGGGATTCCTGATGCTATCAAGGTCGTCGAGGTCGTCCATAATTACCAGCGAGGGACGGTGTGCTCCTATCAGGCTTCCTCGCACTTTACCGCCCCGCGATTGTGGAGCTAAAATCACACCGTTGGAGGTCACGGACTGCCGTTCCGACCATTTCTTATCCCCTTTAAGGTGTTGGAACGCTTCGTTGTATTCGATTTCCGTCCGTATGTCTTTGATACGGTCGATAGCGTTCTCGTAAGTGCGGCTGAGGATGAGGATGAAGTGATCGCACGGCATCTCAAACTCTTCATAGAGATACTTGTAGAAGATACAGTGAAGCGGGTAAATAACCGCCATGCAAGTCGACTTCGAGGAGCCGCGAGGCGCTAAAAAATTCACTTTCTTGCCGCGTTCACCGCGGGGGATGGCGTTAAAAAACGCAGTGTGATGATTGCCGAAAGGCAATCTAGTAACATCGGGGAAATGAACTTTCGCAAAGTAGGCAATCGACGTGAACCCGGCGATTTCATCGAATTCGCCGCGTTCTCCGGGCGCAAGCTCCTCCCGCATCTTTTCTATTTCTGTGATTTGTTCGTTGCAATCAAGTGAACTTATCCTTGATTGCAGCCACTCAAACATCTGGCATCTTGTCACCGTTTTTCCCCTGCGCTTGCTGCGCGGCATGTTTTTCGTCCCAGCGGCGGGCTAACTTCTCAAAGGTCCCGTTTGGGGGTCTTCCGGTATAGTTCGGATGGCTTGGATCGTCCTCCGGTTTCCCTGTAGCTGACTGGGCGGATTCTGTTTCTGCCGTTTCTTCCTGTGTATCTTGATCGGTGTCGCCTTGCTGGGCTGCGGCGCGCCGCCCGAATTCCTCCGGGAAGCGTCTTTCCAAAATCCACGCCGCCGCTTGCCATGAGTCCGCATTGTGAATCTTTTCCAATAGCCCTGAAGAATAGTCGTTTAACGCCCTGGAGGTCTCGCGCACAAAATACCTGAGAACGTCGTCGCGATTAGGATTTTTGCCGAGCGATTCTTCTGGGTCCAATGGATCAAGTTCATTGTCCGAAGCCTCATTCTGCCAATTGTGATATGTCTTTTCGCAGATGCCCGCGCCAATGCACGCATGCTTGATGATAACGCCTTTACGCAGAGCTTCCGCCAACGCGTCAATGCGTTTTTTCGTAAGTTTCATTTTAGCCTCGCCTAAATGGAATTGTAGATTTGTCATGACCTGGGGGCTGAAATTCCCTTTTTCCACTGCCCGCGAATCACGTCTTTTTTTTAGACCGTACAACCTAAAAGTGCTATATATAGTATGTATATTTATATAAACCACCATATTACAGTATGCTGCATAGTTTTGTCAAGCTTTTACAAGTTTTCAGAGCGTTGAACATCCCATCCACCCAGCATCCGCGCTCATGCGCTGATTCAAATACTCTACTTAAGATTACGATCAAATCGCCTCCCGAACCCGTTCCTCACTATGTTGCCAATCCTACCACCTCCGCCCTACCCATCCTACAAATGCTGCATCACCACGAAATTTTGGAAAACTCTTGCAGAAAGTACAAAAAATGACACTACTTTTTTGTAACAAGGTTATAACGACCAAAATAAACTACAACTTTTGAACATACTTAACCCCCGAAACCGTTCACCACTATGCGTTAACCTCTGCCGCCATCGAATGCCCCACATATACATACTACACATATGTAAATCCTTTCGCGCCCGGAACCCGCAAAAACACCGATTCCCTCGCGCCAATTTCCCCTTTTTTTATAGACTGTAAAAACTGTAATTTTACTGACCCAACTATATCATTCACGCATGAAGTCCTTGTAGGTTGGATTAAGATCAATTGAGCAAATAGATCAAGCGACTGGTTAAGGAGCACGATAGCGATTTTAGACGATAGTCTTCACCGACACCAAAGCTATCGCGCAGGGACTTCTATCGCCCTCACTATTCGTTCGCTTGATCTATTCGGTCGGTTGATCGTGTTTGGTTAGACTTAGTCCAAGCCAACGTACTGGCGGACCTGACCCCCTCTAACTCCCCCTTAGCAAGGGGGAGGATTTAGCTGGCTGTCCCCCTTTATAAAGGGGGATGGGGAGGGGGTCACTTCAGCAAACCTAACGGATTCAATGCTGCCAGATTGAGTCCATCTGCCACGCATCTATCGACTTTAGGGTCGCGCTCCCGCCTCGAACGAAAAATTCGACGCCGAGGCTGTTTTCGCCCGATGGATAGATACGTTTTGTGAGACACAGCCGGTTGTTCGCGAAGACCTCAACGATAGAGCGGTCTATGAAGATGCGCAACTGCAGCAGTTCGCCCTCATCCAACTCGTGGGGAGCTCGCTGCACACCGCGGCTCGCTACATCGGGGCTTAAGCTCGACTGTTCCGCATCCAGTACGAGGCATTTATCCTCATGGTTGTAGGCGATGATAGTTTGTTCGCCGCCATCGGGAGAGCAGCGGACTTTAATTCCAAATTCCTCGGCGTCACCCGGTTCAAGCGCAGCGGCGAGTTCGAGGCAATCGCCCGAAATGCCTTCAAGCGAGACAGAACGATTGCCGCTGATTTGCAGATTTGTATGCCGACGGTGATTGCGGCGCAGTGTTTCTAATTCCGGTACGGGCTCAATGCGGAGCGTGTCGTCATCAGAGAGGGACAACACGCGCGGGGTACACATCACGCCAGCCCAACCGGAAGCGCGCTGTACTGCCTCGCTGCGCCCCTCCGCAATCCAGCCGAAGAAGATGCGGCGATCTTTACCGTCCGCGAGAGTGATGCCCGCGAGGAGGTGACCGCTATTCCCACCGAATTCACCGAAGTTCATCCTACCGTGATGTTCAGGATTAAACTTGTGATTGTCGTAAGAACCGAGATAGTATTGGACGCCGCGCTCGTGACTTGCAAAAAGCAGCATATGCTTGTCCCCAAGCGGGAAGAAGTCGGGTACTGCACAATCCGATTCGGGTTCCTTTGCCTCCAAAGTTTCGTAAAACGGGTGCATGTATTGCCAATGAATCATATCGGTCGACTGAAATAGAAATGCCGTGTCTCCAGTTTCATCGAGCCGTCCTCCTGCGAGCGAATACCATATATCGCCTACTCTCCATGCGCACGGATCAAACGCCCGCCATTCCCCGCCGGGCACAGACTGCGGGATAACCGGATTTTCGAGGGGTTTTTGCCATGTGAGCAGGTCGTCGGTGCTTGTGGCGATGCAATTTCCATCAGGGTTCCCGAAATAAATTAGTGTTGGCACCCCGTCATTAACGACTGCGCCGCCGCTATAGCAACCGAGCCGGTCAGGACCGTCTGGCGTTGGCGCCAGTGCAATCGGCAAGTCTGTCCAATGCACGAGATCCTTGCTGACTGCGTGTCCCCAGTGGATTGTACCGTGGAAAGCGCCGTTTGGGTTATATTGGTAGAAGAGGTGATATTTCCCTTTCCAGAAGATTGCGCCGTTCGGGTCGTTCATCCAGTTAGCGGGGGGTAGGAAGTGATATAAGGGGCGGTAGGGGCCGCCAGCCATTTGCTGTCGCTGCAGATTGTTAGTCATTGGAATAACCTCCTTTTGGCTCGTTAGCAGTATCGAACACAGCACTATCAAGATGCTGATTTTCCGCATACCCCAACGGCGTCTATAGTCACTACAACTAAAATTTACGCATTTTAATCCGATCAAAAAAGGTATTCCCTCCAAGACTATTGCCCTCGTTATTCAGTTGGTTGATCGCTCAAACCAACCTACGAGATCTAACAAGGCGGAAAGAACGCTCTTTGGGTTTGAGGCATTGGGCGTGAATGCGAACGTGAGAAGGGGAAGATTTTCTTTCAAACTAAAAATGCAGCTACTTTGCCAGCGTGGCGCAGACTAATTCCTCGTCATTTCGAGCGAAAACATGTTTGTAGGCGAAGGCGGGATGCGCCCAGCAGACACCGCCTCGGCTGTTGAGTTGGTCGCGGGTCGGTTCGATGAGTTTGGCGCGGCTGATGATGTTAAGCCCTTCCGGGGACAGGGTGGTGATAAGCAACTCTCCGCGTTCGTTGAACATCCAGACCTTGTCGGCGTTCTGCACGAAATGGATTGTACCCCATCGTGCTTTGGGAACGGCGGTGAGATCTTCCCAGATTCGGTCACCCGTGTTGGCATCGAGGCATCGGAGCTCGCCGTAGCTGTCGACGCCGTAGATGTAGTCCCCGGAAAGAATTGGCGTTGATATGATGGAGTGGAGGCTATCGGTATTTTTCTCATCTGCGCCTTGGCGGCGCCAGAGGTTTTCGACTTCCAGGCGTTCTGGTAGAACCTTGAGCATGAGCGAACCTTCAAAGAAGTTGGTGACGAAAAGGCGGTCATTGTGAAACACGGGGGTTGCAATGGATATGACCCCTTTGGTGGGCGCAAAAGGGTGTTTCCAGTAGAGCTCACCAGATTGCGGATTGAGCCCGACTACGTTGTCGCCTGTCCAACAGACGAGCACGCGCTCACCAGCCTGATTGATAAAAATAGGCGCGGCGTAGGAGGCGCGGTCGTCGAGCGCTTTCCATTGCTCCTCGCCGGTTTTGCGGTCGAGCGCAACGATGCAGGCGCCGGGCGAACCGCCGATTTGGACGATGACTAAGCCGCCTTCGATAATCGGCGCACTAGCAATCCCCCACACTGGCATACGGATATTGTATTCGGCGTTGAGGTCTTTTTTCCAGACGACCTCGCCGCTATCTGCGGCGAAGCAGTGAAGATGCCCCATGGAACCCAACGCATAGGCAAGCCCCTCGTGGACAAGCACATTGGCGCGCGGTCCGGCAGTGTAACCGACGTTCCGGTATTCGCAGTCGTAGTGGTAGGACCAGATTTGGACTCCGGTTTCCCAGTCGAAGCAGTGGACGCGTTCCATCTGCTGCGGTTTAGTGATTCGGTCAGTTACGTACACGCGACCATCGGCGACGGTGGGTCCGCTGTACCCGCTGGAGATTGGTGCGCGCCACCGGATCGGGAGTTGAGCGGCATCGAATTTCTCGACGAGACCGGTTTCGAGCCAGACGCCGTCACGGTTTGCGCCCCGCCATTGCGGCCAGTCGGAAGAGGTAGCGCATGCGGTGAAGGTGTAGACCATTGATACTGACAACAGAGTTTTTATTATACTAAGCATGATACGATTCATCAGCTAGTTTGCCTCCTAAATGCAAAGAAGTTGGGTTAAGGATAAAATTCTATAGGAGTTTCGTTTATCCCACAATTTCTTTTCGCAGTGCCTCTCCGTTCTCCTTCATCCACCTGTGGAGCACCATGATGTCTGTGCCTATGGAAAAGTGACGCACCCCTAGGTCCAGGTAGTATTTTGCGGCGTCGACACTGTCAATCTCGGCTCGCGGCGGCACGTTCATTTTGATACCTGTTTCGATAACCTTGCGCTCAATAGCTTTTATCTCCGGGATATGGCGCTGACCCGGTCGACCAATACTCATTGCATAGTCCGCCCCACCCCACTGAATCATGTCGAGCCCGTCCACCGCAAGAATTTCATCCAACGCATCAATAGTGGGCTTCTTCTCAATCATGAAAGCAATGACGATGTCATTGAGCGCGTCGACGTAGTCCTGGGTGCCGCCGTAGCCCATATACGAGGCGCGTCGCGTTGCGACCCCGTGATAGCCTCCTGCTTCAGGAGTTTCAGGACGCACGGCGCGTACACATTCGCGTGCATCCTCGACCGTTCGGACGTCCGCAAACAAGACACTCTGGAAGCCGGCGCCGATTGCTCGCTGGGAGAGAAAACTTCTGGGTTCTTGATCTACTTTAACCATTGCGGACATGTCAAATAGTTCCACTGCCCTGCAGAAGTTATCGAGCGCGTACAGGTCGAACGGCGCGTATTCGGCGACGAATTCGACGTAGTCGTACATACCTGTATGTCCGATAGCTTCGACAACACTGGGCCAGGTGCTATGCAGGTGGGTGCTAATGCTAGGTTGGTCAGAGTTCAATATCTCTCGCAATTTGTTGTGCCGCATGTTTAGTTCCTCCTACGTTCACATTATCCGTTTATCTGAGTATTCACAGCGTATATTTTACAGGAGTTTGGCTGAAAATCAACAAGAATTTTGCCAGCGCGATCTAACCGAACTACGCATTCGGAAGGAGATGCGTAATGATTTTCGATGCGTTTAGATGGGTGAATTGTGCTAAAATAGAAGGCGACACCACCACGGATAGAAAGGAAAACAGATGGCAGGACCATTAAAAGGGATACGGGTTTTGGATCTCACACGAATTCTAGCAGGTCCCTACGCAGCGATGATCTTGCGGGATCTCGGTGCTGAGGTAATCAAAATTGAGCAACCTGTAGTCGGAGACGAAGCCAGAGGGATTGGTCCATTCAAAAACGACTTCAGCCTCTACTTCATGAGCATTAACCGGGGCAAAAAGAGCCTGACATTGAATCTGAAATCCCAATTAGGCAAGGAAATCTTCGTGGAGTTGGTTAAGCAGTCAGATGTTCTCGTTGAAAACTTTCGCCCGGGGGCAATGAAAAGACTCGGCTTGGATTACGAAACTCTCAAGAAACACCGGCCTTCGCTGCTCTACGCAGCCTGTTCAGGATTTGGTCAGACAGGACCTTATGCCGGTCGAGGCGCCTACGACATGATTATTCAAGGGATGGGCGGTATAATTAGCATCACGGGCGAACCGGATCGTCCGCCTGTTCGCGTCGGTACGTCCATTAGTGACCTTACGGCTGCACTGTTTACGGCGATCGGTATCCTTTCGGCACTTCGGCATCGCGATCAGACGGGCGAAGGACAGTTGATTGACGTCGGCATGTTGGATTGCCAAGTAGCAATCTTGGAAAACGCGCTGGTGCGATACCTGTCTACTGGCGAGGTACCGCAGCCGTTAGGTAGGCGCCACCCGACTATAACCCCATTTGAGGCATTTGAATCCGCAGACGGCTATGTGGTAATTGCGATGGGGAACAATGTGCTGTGGAAGAAGTTCTGCGACCATGTCAATCAGCCTGAGCTAGTCGACGATGAACGGTTCTGCACGAACGCCTTGCGGACGGAACATCATGACGAACTGTTTCCAATCCTTGCGGAGATTATGCGCCAACGTTCAACCGAACAGTGGGTGACAGCGCTTGAGGAGATTGGTGTGCCGTGCGGTCCAGTCAACACAGTGGACAAGGTGGCAACGGATCCGCAAGTTCTGGCGAGGGAGATGATTGTCGAAGTTGAACACGAAGTGACGGGCACTGTCGGGATTCCGGGTATTCCGATTAAGCTATCGGAAACACCGGGTCGTGTTGACGCGCCTGCACCCAATCTGGGTGAGCATACGGAAGAGATTCTAACCGGTTTGTTGGGATTGGGCTCTGATGAAGTCGATCGATTGAAGCAACAGGGCGTTGTGTGAGATATACAATATGAATTTGGTATGTCACAAAACTAGCGTCGAGGATTGACACCTCAAACAACACCCATTTAGTTTGAAATAGAGAATCTTAGCTTCAGCCGTGAACAGGGCTATTTTTCGCAAGACTTTTATGGGTTGACTATGATTCGCTTCGCTTAGCGTTCTCCGCATTGCTCACAAATTCGGCTGCTCCGGCGGAAAGCCACGGCTTAACTTGGGTTAATAACAATCGGACACCCGCCGTGACGTATTTGGAGACGTTTTGGTTGTTGACAAGTGTACCGGCTACACGCCCCGCGGCTTGAATGCGCACTAGTGCGTTCTCTATTGTCCCTTGAACTTCCGGGTGTTGAATATTGGCGAGGCGCCCCATGGAAGCTGCCAAGTCTGTCGGAGCAACCATGAACACGTCAATGCCATCCACGCTTAGGATTTCGTCAAGATTCCCGATGGCAACGATATCCTCAATCAATACGATAAACAGTGTCTCGTTGTTCGCGACATCGAAATAATTCAGCACATCATAGCCCTGTCGGCTTGTGAACATACCGCGGTGACCAATCGGGGCGAACTTTCCACCGTCAACGACGTTCTGTGCTTCTTCCTTGGTGTTGACATGCGGCACGACGATGCCTTGGGCGCCGCGGTCGAGCGTACGATAGATGAGTGCTTGGTCGTTGCGGTTGACGCGAACCACCGAGGTCATGCCCCAGATGTCGCAGGCGCGAGTGAGGTTGCCGAGATCCGCTGCGTCTACTGGACCGTGCTCGGCTTCCAGCCAAACACCATCGAATCCGTTTGGACCGAAGGCGTCAATATCGTCTGCGTGGGTTATGCCGCTGATTACGTAAGCAGGTTCTCCTGCCGCAAGTTTGTGCTTAATTCGATTTGGTCTAAGTTTCATAATCTTATCCTCCGTGTAACTCGATTTAATCGTAATCGGTATATCTGGTGTCTTCTTGTATATCGTCTATAATCTGGGTAATTTCTCCATAACTATCGCTGGTCACTAACTTTGACCGATAGGGTTTCATGTTTGGTATGCCCTTGAGATAGTTCTTATAATGCCTTCTCATCTCTAGAATGCCCAACCGTGGACCTTTCCATTTAATGGAGAGAGCCAGATGTTGCTGCAAGACATTTAAGTTCTCCTTTAGAGTAGGCGGGGGCAGCAATTTCCCCGTGTTAATGTAGTGTTTAATCTCGTTAAAAATGCACGGATAACCAATTGCGGCTCGCCCAATCATCATACCGTCTACCCCATACTTGTCGCGCATTTGAACCGCTTTTTGTGGACTGTCTACATCCCCATTTCCAAACACGGGGATTTTCATTCGCGGGTTATTTTTCATTTCACCAATCAGCGTCCAGTCTGCATATCCTGTATACATTTGCGCCCGCGTTCTGCCGTGGACGGTAATTGCCTGAATGCCAACATCTTGTAATCTCTCTCCGACATCGACAATGTGTTTTGTTTTTTCATCCCAACCGAGCCGCGTTTTAACCGTTACTGGCAATGCGGTAGACTTTACGATCTCGTCGGTCATTTTAATCATCTTGGGAAGATCCAACAATATTCCGGCGCCCGCTCCCTTGCACGCGACTTTTTTTACAGGGCAACCGTAGTTGATGTCAATCAAATCGGGTTTGACCGCTTCGGCAATCCCAACCGCTTCTCTCATTGATTCAATCTCACTGCCGAAGATCTGAATGCCGATGGGGCGTTCATACTCGAAGATATCTAGCTTTGCTACACTTTTAGCAGCGTTTCTGATTAGTCCTTCTGAAGAGATAAATTCCGTATACATCAGGTCTGCGCCATTTTCGTGGCACACTTTACGAAATGGCGGATCGCTGACATCCTCCATCGGCGCCAATAGAATCGGGAAATCTGCTATGTCTATTTTACCAATCTTTACCATTCGTTCAACTTGAGCGGTTCATCGACTGCTTATACCGAAGAACGTGGAATTTCACCCGGAAGAAACAGTGACACCAAATGAGCGCAAAAGTTCTTGATACGCTTCAAGTAGAAAAGTAACACTGCTCACACCGTATTATAGCAAAACTTTATAAGATTCTCGACTAAAAAACGCTCGATTTCTACGCTCGTTCCACCGTATTCCAATAAAAAAGGCTCCCAAAAACCTTGGGAGCCTCTCGGTACATAATTTGGAGAATTGTGAAACAGGTTTTTGCGCGTTACCACATTAAACCTTCATCACTTCTTCTGCCTGGAAGCCTTTTGGGCCGCTTACAACTTTGAACTCGACCTCTTGTCCCTCTTGAAGAGATTTGAAGCCGGATCCCTCAATGGCGGAATAATGTACAAACACATCTTCCCCCTCGTCGGTGGTTATGAATCCATAACCTTTTTGGTCGTTGAACCATTTAACTTGACCACGTGCCATCGGATTGCACCTCCTTTCATCAGTAGATCTTATTCTGCAAATGTCGCATGAAGCCTGAAGAAGCATAGAGGTACAAAAAGACAGCAGATCTGGGGAAGATGCTTCAGTTTTGCCCTCATAACTACTTACCTACTTGCAATGCTAATTTTAATCATTCAACAGTTAGCGCCTATATTATACACAATTCTCTATATAAATGCAAGTATTAATCGATTGTCGCTTTGCGATGTTTTTCAAAAAGACCTTCCGTCGAACCAAAACGCTCCATCTTGGGAGCTGGATTCACCCGTTGACAACTTTGTTGAATCATGCTAAAATGTAAAGGCGGCACAACTGTACAGCGGGATTGAACAAGCAGTTCAAGAACCGCGAGCGAGAGGCTGAACGACAATGGGCGAAGGAGAATTCGTGCCTCAAAACAATCAACTTATCAGTATTAGCGATTGGGTCGAAATTTATCGCACGACCGATGAATGGGAATCCAAGCTGGTTCAGACAACACTGGCGAACCAGCACATCCGTTGCCGCCCCACATACGATAGAGGTTCCGACGGAGAACGCCAAATCGTCCTTTCCGTCTCCCATGAAGATCAGGTCGAATCTATGGAATTGGTGAGCAACATCGATTTGGTAATCGCTGAGGAGGAATCCCCTGCACACGAAGAAACGGAGGTTCACGAGCGCAAGGAACGTGATTTTCGGCAGGAGGACGAACTTCCAAAGGCGGCGCCGACCGCATTTGAGGAAATTACGATTGCTGAACGTGAAGGCATCGGCAGGATTATTCATCATCTAGGGCGGGGATACGAGCTGCAAGTTGGACCAGAACCGTATGGGATAGTCGAAGAAAATCGATGGGAGGAGTTTATAGATCTTAGTGCGCAACGTCAAGAATTCTCAATGCTCCTCCGGCATGAATATCAACACCTTTTTAAGTGGCTGAAGGGACAAAAACTGATGTCAGAGTTTGTTCGCTTGGTCGAATCAACCTATCGTGAAGTGCCACCGCCTCGCCATCGCAATCGTCAACAGAGCACCACGACCTCTCTAGATACAAGCAGTTTAGCAGATGCTGATGTCCGGTTAAGTCTATTTGCCCTCGTCAGCCTAGGGCTCTCGTTAATTTCTCTGTTGCCCCTTATTTTCCACTTTGAGTGGTATGCGGGACTAGGGTTGTCTCTGCTAGCTGTCATCACTGGCATCGGGGCAGTATATCATATCAAGTCCAGGAACGGTGCGCTGAAGGGCGGTCCGATTGCCATCCTTGCTATTATCATTGCCTGCATTGCGATTTTGATAGCCTTTAAGCCCTCCAAGTCCAGCGATATTGGGGTGTCAAATCGACAATCAACTCTTCTTTTTGTGAAGCCCTTGCAGAAATACCTCACTTTCGACGAAGGTGGCATCGGCAACTATTGACCGACCGATAAAACACCACTAACTTTCGAAAGCAGTGTAGATATAAATACTTTAGGATGCGTAATACCGATTGCCTACTAGGTGCTACCGAACCGGTCAGTTCATTTTCCCTTTGTTGAGCGAATAATTAGCATCATAGCCCCAACTAGTTTTCGAACCATCCCGTTAAGAGACGAAATGTGGTCAATTGCATTATTGTCTTCGCTAAAAATCCAGTTCCGAACGAAGTAAAGACACGCCTGATCCCCTTCCTCTCTCCGGATCTCGCCGCATCATTATATCGGGCCTTTCTTGTCGATTGGTGCGGTGCGCTTCGCCGAATATCTACCGCGCATCTTGCAGTTGCATATACTCCGCCAGAAAGTCTTACGGCTTTGCAAGAATTGATTGGTCGAGAGGCGATTTATGTCCCGCAAGTTGGATCAGATTTAGGCGAGCGTTTAATCTCGGCTGTTCAGTGGGCATGCAATCAGAACTACTCAAAATTTCTGTTTGTAGGATCTGATAGTCCAACACTTCCGCTCCCCTATGTGGAACACGCATTCAATCTGTTGGAGTGCTGCGATGTGGCTATCGGACCAAGCATGGATGGTGGATACTACCTGATTGGTTTTTCGGCGCACGGAGCATCGTTGGCGGTTCCCGAAGTCTTTCAGGATGTTTCATGGAGTACCGACGCGGTTTTCCGACAGACGCTTGAAAAGATTGAATCCGCCAATGCGCGCTTGGGCTTGCTGCCGCCATGGTATGATGTGGACACCCCCGAGGGATTGAAACGCTTACGAGATCACTTGTTTGCGATGCAGCTTGCTGAATCAGAAATTTCGGCACCGCAGACTGTCGTCGAGCTGTCGAAAGCTGTGGAGAAATCGGGGCTGTAAAAGAGGGAACGAGCGAACTCAAGACCTGTCATTGATTGGTAAAACCGTCCTGATCCAGCTGGCGCCCAACCCAATAAAGATTCAGCCCGTAACTCAGATTTCCTCTTGAACTCGCTCGAGAGGGGACCGCCAAGACGGTTCAGGTGTCGCTGAGCGATGGTTGACCAGACGGGCAAGCACAAACAGCAGATCTGAAAGGCGGTTTAGGTAGGGCAAGATATGGGGATTGATGGAATCCGATTTCGCAAGCCTGACAATACAACGCTCACTGCGCCGGCAGATGGTTCGAGCGAGATGCAACGCGGATCCCCCCGCGGAACCGCCAGGCAGAATAAAATGGGTCATTGACGGAAGTTGATCTTGAAACTGGTCGATGGACCGCTCCAATGAGGCTGTGAGATCTGAGTTAATCCTTAGCTTACTTGCTTTTGGGTGTTCATCTGGAGTCGCGAGATCGGCTCCGAGATCGAAGAGTTCATTTTGGATGCGACTCAAGAGCGAACTGGTTTCGGAGTCTTCAATCTGTGATTCGGCAAACCCTATGCAAGCGTTGAGTTCGTCTATTGTGCCATACGCCTCAACCCGCTTGTCGTCCTTGGGAATGCGCTGACCGCCATAAAGTCCTGTATCACCGGTGTCACCGGTTTTCGTATAAATTTTCATTAATCCTCTACCTGTTTGTCCTTTACTCGACTTTCATCAATGATTCGTGAGAGGACACCGATTGCTGGAACGATTTTTGATATTTTGGCATATCTATTTGGAAATGTCAACAGAAGCGTTGCGGTCTGGTTAGGTCTTGACATGAATTTCTCAGGGTGCTATAATCAGCGCAGATATTTTAAGGTGGATATACACAAAGTTCCATCTCTACGACATTTCGGAGTATCTTAGGAGGAGCGATGCGACAAGCCGAAAAGATTCGCATTGGGCACAGCCCTGATTCTGATGACGCCTTTATGTTTTATGCCCTCGCCGAAGGACTTATCCCTACCAATAATCTAGAGATTGTGCATGTTATTGAAGACATTGAGAGCTTAAATCGCCGTGCGCTCAAGGCGGATTTGGAGGTTACTGCGATTTCTGTTCACGCTTACGCTTATGTTGCAGATGATTACGTATTGACCCCTTGCGGTGCAAGCATCGGCGATGGATACGGTCCGCTTGTCGTCTCTAGAGAGCCCATGTCCCGTGAAGAGCTTTCCGGCAAGAAAGTTGCGATCCCCGGCGAGATGACAACAGCCTATTTGACGATGCGTCTTTTCCAACCGGACTTTCGACCCGAAGTTGTCCGCTTCGATCAGATATTGGAATACGTTCAGGACGGACGGGCAGATGCCGGATTGATAATCCACGAGGGTCAGTTGACGTATACGCGCGAGGGGCTGTGTAAAGTTGCCGATCTGGGTGAATGGTGGCATGAGGAAACGGGGTTACCACTTCCGCTGGGCGCAAATGCGATCCGCCGAAATATCGGAGACGAGGGAATCCGCCAGATTACATCTCTGCTCAAGCAGAGCATTAGATACGCGCTTGAGCATCGTGAGCAGGGATTGGCGTATGCAATGACTTATGCGGGTGATATGGAAACGCAACTTACGGATCGATTTGTTGGTATGTATGTGAACGACTACACCCTTGACTACGGTGAGAAGGGCAGAGCTGGCGTCAGCGAACTGCTGCGCCGGGGTTACGAATCTGGCGTTATCCAAAATTCTGTAGAAGCTGAATTTGTAGAGATTTAATGTGAGGCGGGGCGGCGGATGAAAAAGAATGAACACCCTTTTCTCGGAATTCACTTGAGAATTAAATAACACCAAACTCAACAGTCTTGTAGGAGAAAATATGCAGATTGCGAACCGGTTGAACAAGATTCCACCTTATCTATTTATGGAATTACGCAATAAAATCAATAAGGCAAAAGCGGACGGGATCGATGTCATCAGCCTTGCGGTCGGGGATCCAGTTGAGCCAACGCCTCAACCGGTGATTGACGCACTCAGTCAAGCGGCTGCGGACGCAGCCAACCACCGTTATCCAACAGACGAAGAGAAAGGGATGTTTGCGTTTCGGAAAGCCGTTGCGGATTGGTATGCGGTTAGATACGACACTGAATTGGATCCGGAGCGTGAAGTGTTGGGGTTAATCGGTTCTAAGGAGGGGTGTCATCATTTCATTTTGGCGGTTGTCAATCCCGGCGATACAGTGCTGATGACAGACCCAGGATATCCGGCGTATCGCGCGAGCATTCTGATGGCGGAGGGCGAACCGTATAATGTTCCCATTACCGTAGAGAACGCGTTTCTTCCAAAGCTTGGCGATATCCCATCAGAAATAGCCAAACGTGCAACGGCGATGTTTCTGAATTACCCGAACAATCCGACGGGCGCAATCGCGCCGCCTGAATTCTTCGCCGAGGTGGTTGAATTTGCAAAAACATACGACATTGCCATTTGTCACGATAATCCCTACAGTGAAATTGTGTTTGACGGCGCAAAGCCACTGAGTTTTTTATCGACACCGGGGGCCAAGGAAGTGGCGGTTGAACTGAATTCCCTGTCGAAACCATTCAATATGACTGGCTGGCGAATTGGTATGGCAATGGGCAATGCAGGACTCATTTCAGGGATAGCGAAGGTTAAAGAGAATACCGATTCTGGCGTTTTCAACGCGATCCAATACGCTGGGATTGCGGCGTTGACGGAATGCCAAGATAACATCGGTCAAATGTTGGAGATATACGCTCACCGACGTAAGAAAATCCTTAATACCTTCAAAGAGATTGTTCTGGATGATTACGTGCCACCGATGGGGACATTCTACCTCTGGCTACCGACTCCTAGAGGGATGAACTCGATCGATTTTGCGACGTTAATATTTGAGAAGGCAGCAGTTGTTATTACTGCCGGCGCGGCTTACGGTGAGTATGGTGAAGGCTATTTTCGGGTCGCATTGACAGTGTCCGATGCCCGATTGGAAGAGGCGCTGACTCGGATTCGCAAAGCCTTGGGATAAGAATGGCACTGGGAAGGTATGGAAGTGGACGATATACTGTATGTTATTTTCCCGCACTCTATGCGTTGTCCACTTTGGAAATCTTATAGCTACAGAGGTGATCGCCCGTAGCCATGTGGCATTGCCGTTCAACCGGGACACTGAGTAACTGTTCGAACAGAGAGAGTTCTTGCTGGCAAAGTTGGTTGTACTTTTCCACGACGGAACCGAGTGCGCAATTATGCTCTTTCATGATGAAAGCGGTTGGTGTTTCTTCAACCTCAACCATGTAACCCTCTTCATTCAAGTAATCAACAAGCATTTCTACCCTTTGCGCCAAACTCTTATTCTCAATATTTTTGAAGTGCGTTGAGATTTTTGCCTCCATGTCGTATGCGAGAAGCTGGTCAACTTTCTCCGCACCATCCATCATTACTAGTGCATCCAAGATACCCATTGTAAATCGCGGATAGTTGCTCGGAAATAGCCGTTTTGCTTCTTCCGCTAGCCGGTATACATACGTCGGTCTCCCACGCCCGATTTTTTCTCGGTTGTGTTGAATATAGCTGTCGCGCTCCAGAACGGCGAGATGCTGACGAACGGTCATTGAATGGAGGTCTAATTCCGTAGCGATTTCACTCGCAGTCATGCCATTGCTCTTTTTCAGCAGAGAAACTATCTCTCCGCGAGTTTCTTTCGGTAGTGACTTCACTATTTCACCTCCTCCGGATGGCATGATTTATTATATCAGTAAAATTCACTATTTACAAGTTAAAATGATTTTTTAAGTTATTTACTTGACAAAACTTAGTTAAGATGATATTATGCGTGTAGTTTTTGTCAGAGCGCAGGCAATGGAACATGTAAACACAGAGTAGTCAAAATGATTGAGGAAAATAGAGGAAATGACAGGAAGTGAGCCCCGTAGTAAAACATTGGTTGAAGGATATATGAATGAAGGGACGGAAGCGCATATTGACAGTGAAGAAGAATGGATAACCGCGCTAGCAGCCGATGAATCGAAGTGCACTCAGATTGATGCGCTAAGCAACTGGCTGCGTCAGGTGTCACATCATGAACTCCTATCCCGGGAAGAGGAAATAGCGCTTGCCAAACGAATTGAACAAGCGGATGAGTCCGCTCGTAGTGAGTTGATTGAGGCGAACCTACGTTTAGTGGTTTCCGTAGCATCGAAATACCAAGGTCACAATGTTCCGCTGGAAGATCTCATCCAAGAGGGCAATATCGGATTAATGAGAGCGGTGAATAAATTCGACTACCGCAGAGGCTTTAAGTTTAGCACATACGCCATTTGGTGGATTAGACAAGCCATTTTGAGAACGTTAGACAACTGTTCACGTTCAATCCGGTTGCCTGCCTATATCGTTGCAAGAGTCAATAAAATTGACTCGACTTATGCGAACCTGAGTCAGGATTTGCAACGGGAGCCAACGGTTGAGGAGGTGTCCGAAACGCTCGAACTAACGGTCAAACAGGTCGAAGAAATTCTAGCATTCAACTCTGCGATTCTTTCGTTAGAGTTGCCTTTGAGCGGTGAAAAAGACGCGAATAGCTTAGGAGATTTGATTGAAGATTCGGACGCGAACCCAGAAGTTGGATTGATTCCAGAGCTGATTGAACACGAACTGGTAGATTCGCTGCTAGGCAAATTAAAGGAAAGAGAGCGAGAAGTTATCCGGATGCGGTTTGGTCTTGGAGATGGTGAAGAAAGGACTTTACGCGAAATCGGAGAGAAACTCAACGTTACAAGAGAGCGTATCCGCCAATTGGAAATGGAAGCAATCGCCCGACTTCAGCGTTTGTATGACGAAAATGCCGAACTTCGTTCGCTGTCCAAACCTGCGAATAGGTCTGCGGCGTAGCGGTTCAGCCGTCAAAAGGAGGCGAATTTCTCGGCGGAAATTCGCCTCCTCGTCACGACAAGTTTTCTATTTGACCTCCCTTACATCGAAAGGAGACAGCGTTCTTTACGGAATGTTGCAAAGACAATGAAGAATCTGCTTAACAAGCTAAGAATGAAACAACCCGAGGTAGGAGACGGTGAATTTTCTATTACAGTCACCGACGCTGCCAAGCAAAAGGTAAGATCCATTATTGACAGTCAAGACGTAGAAGTGGAAGGGCTTCGAATCAGAATTGAGGGACGTACAGCATCTGCATTCCAGTATGGGCTTGGGCTTGAGGAAACGGCAGCTCCGAACGATGTCGTCATTGACTGCGGCGACTTCAAGGTCTTGATCGATCCAGATAGTGCTGAAGATCTAAAAGGCGCGACCGTCGACTATGTGGAAAACCTGAATTCGAGCGGATTTAATGTTGAGAACCCCAACACACCAACTTGGGATAACTCCAAAGCTCAAAAGATTCAGGAACTGATTGACGAACAGATTAATCCCGCTGTGGCGGGGCACGGTGGACATATTGACCTTCTGGACGTTAAAGATGATACAATCTACATACACATGGGCGGAGGATGTCAGGGCTGCGGCATGGCGAGTGTCACTTTGAAGCACGGCATTGAATCTATGATCAAGGACGTATTCCCGGAGATTACTCAAATCATTGATAGCACGGATCACGCGGCAGGTACAAATCCCTACTACGAACCGAGTAAAGGGTAACCTGTTAGAGTGGAAAATTTGTAACAGGACGACACACCAGCTTCACTCACAATTCTCCCCATCCATCCTATTTCTTCGCTCAACCGTTCATTACCGTCACGGCGGGACTGATAGCAGAGCGTCCACCGGGCTTCTTCAAGTTTTGCTCTTGCTCAGAAGGCGTCGTCAAATATCAGACCGCTATCGATCGGTAAATCCAACCCTTCTCTGCATCATGAGCCCACTCAATCGTTCGGAGCCGTAAACCGTCAATTTCTAACCGCGGCTATTCCTCCATTCCCCGATTACTGCAGAATCGTATCTCTTCCTACATCTCGTGTTACGAGATAAACAGAACACCGCAGAGGTTTGCTTGACATCCCTCAGAAGGTATATTATTATTTCAATTATGTTGTGTTGAGATAGCCTTATGAATGAACCAGGTTCGGGAGGGCTTGACATGAAAAGTGTGAGTGCTTTAGTTACGATTGGGATTGTGTTATTGGTATCTGTTGGAGGGATTGGTTGCCTTTCGCAAATCATGCAAAAGGGTGCGGGCAGCAAGAAACTACTCGACTACGCCACCGCTGAAAACGGCGCCACAGTCAGAGCTTCAATGGCGACGCCAGGGCATGAGGTCCGAGCCATAATCGATTCCACTCACGACTACGTCGAATCAGTCTTAACTTCAATGTCTACTCCAGGGCATGACGCTGAATCGACTATCAACGGTATCACGTCCTCAGGATACTGGGATAAGGGAGAAGGTTGGGAAGTTCAATTTGAACGGTTACACGCCGGCCAGATGTTCTTGAATCCTTTCGATGACCAGATACCCGGGGAAACACGCGGGTGTGCTTGGATTGAAGTGCATTTCTCCAAACCAGAACGGGTCAATCGAATTGTGATACACACCCTAGATTCGTCCGAGTATCCCGCTTCAAGGTATGGCATTTATTCGGGAGTTCTCCGCGTTTGGCGCGAAAAACGGTGGGAAACCCTAGGCCGAATTAAGAACGGAAAGATAGAGTATACGACTCAGGCATCCTACGGAAAACCGGCTGGCGGCAAGATTGAGTTCAGGTTTTCCCCAATGACAATCACTAAGGTTCAATTCGTCGTGTACCGCAGCAATGACCGAAGGGTTGTGGAAAGGACTTTTGGAGGGGTGATAGAAATGAGTACCGCCCGAATCGTCGAAATCGAAGCAACTGGGTATGAATCTGTCGACGCAATCGCTGAAGCGCCGGGGCTCCCTGGTTTTGACGATGAGGTAAATCCACTTTTTTAGGGCGGTACCCTTCCATTCTCTTCGCAGATTATCACGACTGCGTTTGAACGGTTTCTACTAAGCTCACCGTTATAGCAGTTCTTTTATCTTCTGCTCCATTGGCACTTCGGCACCGGGACCAAAGCCATTCTCACGATAGCGTACAATGCCCTCCTTGTCAATATAATAGGTGCAAGGGATACTTTGGACGCCGTATGCCTGAAATTGTGCGCCTCCGTTAAAGAGGAGCGTATACGCGATTGGCGACTGCTCCACAAAACTTTTCAACTTGGAGTCCGTCTCATCGCTCACACCAATGACTACTAGCCCTTGCTCGTTGTATTTCTGGTAAAGCCTGTTTAGGTGCGGAACCTCCACACGACATGAGCCTCACCAAGTCGCCCAGAAATTCAGGACCACTGGCTTGCCCTTGAAATCTGCTAGGCTCACCTGATTGCCGTTTAAATCCTGCAGTGTGAAGGATGGAGCGGGTTGATTGGCGAGCGAAGCTTTTACGGTTTGGGAACTTGATGGCGGATTTTGTTGAGCGAGCTTGCCCTTAATTCTCTCATTTCTCCGCTGTTGTGCCTGTTCTAGGGCTTCGCAGCCGATGAGCGAGAATACAATTACGAACAAGACAGATTCAAGCATCCAATTCTTGTGAGGCCAGTTTCGCTTTTTCACTGTTTCTTTCTCCTTTTGGGTAAGATTGTTACGCGGCAAAATATTCCAATTAGTCTTGAAAAAAAATTCAAGCGATTTAGGTCAATATCTTGGACGTTTCGGCTAAAAGACTGTTTAGTAATGAGATTATTTTTTTTCAAGGAGAATCTGTGCTAAAATAGTTGAGAATTGGTCTTTACAAAATTTTGCGTACCTTTTCCTGTTTACGATTCATCTTAAATGGAGGAAGAGGAAACGCCCACATTCAAGATAAAAAGCATTCCAAACTGTTGACATACATCATACATACGCTCATCAAATATCAGAGGTTCGCCGAATAAAACCGTTGAAAGAAGGTCAAGGACATGCGTGCACCAGCAACCATACCAATCACTGAAGGGGTTTATGAGATTCGGGTAGTTCCTGACACACTCGATTTGGCGCACCGAGCCGAACTCGCGCTTAACGCCATCACGCGCAGCGTCAATCCACGACGGAATTACGACACATATTTTCGTGGCAATATCATTGTGAACCCGCCGCGAATCAGCCACACATGGGAGTCGGCACAAGGGAAACTCGCGGAGCCGCTCGTGCTGAACCGACTGATGACAGGCAATCTAGCCAACATGGATGTTGATGCGGCGTGGATCGAATGGCTTCACGCACTTCGGGACGGTATTGAACATCTGCACCCGGTGTATATGGGTCGCAGTCTATGCGCTATTGCTCTCCATTACCGACTCACGGGTGATCCAGCATGGCTGGAGACTGGAAAGCGCGTTGTCGAACGGCTTGACGCGATTTGTCCTCGGATAGATGATTACGCTTATATCCCTGCGAAATACGACTTGAATTATCGTCCAGCGACACAATCGGGGAGACGCCCGGACTACATGGGCGTTGAACAAGCGAAAGGCTGGTCCGCGCGACACAGTGTCTATCTGCTTCAAGGGCTGTGCGCCTTCGTCCGGGAGACGAGCGATGACTCCGCATCGCATCTTGCCGGACGGCTTGCCCGGTTCATACGGCACCATGCGGAGTATTTCGACGAAGATGGTCGATTTCTAGCGCGCCACGAGGGCTACTTGGGTCCAAAATCTGCCATCCATTTCTACTGCCACGCAAATGGACTGCTCGTTCTCTCCGAATACGCCCTCGTTTCGGGCGAGCGAGCGTTCGCAGAGTTCGCGCGCAAGGGCTACGAATATGCCAGGACACACGGTACCCCAGAGATTGGTTTCTTCCCGGAGTATCTTGTGTGGCCGCAAGACCGCGGCGGCGTCATCAACTGCGAGGCGTGCGACACGGCAGCTATGACGGGGACCGCGCTTAAGCTGACTGAGGCGGGAATCGGCGACTATTGGGAGCACGTAGATTGTTACGTGCGAAATATGCTTACCGAGTGCCAGTTGACGAGTTCCCGATGGATAGAGGAAGCACTGGAATCCGTTCCAAGGTCGCCGATTGACCCGGAGGTGGATGAGATACATGAGGTTCCCGAACGGCTCGTCGGCAATTTTGCGGCTTGGGCAAGCCCCAACGAGTTCCGCGTCTGGAATCCGGGCATCACTCAGTGCTGCGTTGCAAATTCGTCGCGTGCCCTCTACTTCGTTTGGTGTCGTATGCTTCACGAGGAACCGAGCCGCGTCACGGTCGAGCTGCTGTTGAACCGGGCGTCCGACTCAGCGGATGTAGCGAGTGACCTTCCATACGCGGGCAGGGTCAGAATCTCCATCAAGAAGCAGGTAAGCGTCCGCGTTCGGCGACCGTCGTGGCTAGATCCCGGAACGTTGACAATCACGTCCCGATTGTCTGGCGAAAAGGTGGCTTTCAATCATGACGGGCCGTATGTATCTATTCCAAAGCCGTCAGTGGGGGATGAACTTCAGTTGACCTTCGATTTGCCCGAGCGGACGGTGCCGATGCGGGTGGGGCACATGGACGCGACTGTGACCTTCCGGGGCAACGAGGTTGTGGACTTCGACCCGCCCGGAAAGGTCGGGCCGATGTGGCAAGACAAGCCGGTTCAAAACGGTGTATCGGAAGTCGTCCGGACCTATTTCATTCCGAATAAAGTGGTCCGCTGGTAGACTGGTCTTGGGGAGAATCTATGTCAGACAAGCTCAGAGTCGGTATTATTGGAACAGGGCTCGTCGGCAGACGCCATATTCATCGCTATCAATCAATGCATGACGATGTTGAGATTGTCGCTGTGGCGGATATCAATGTGGCTGACGCTCAGCGTATCGGTCAGGAAAACGGTATCCCCTACGTATTCTCGAATTACCGCGACCTGCTCAACATTGGCGCGATTGACAGCGTTGATGTCTGTCTCCCCAACTTCTTGCACGCGCCGGTTACGATTGCAGCCCTAGAAACTGGCAAGCATGTCTACTGCGAGAAGCCGATGGCGCCCACTTCTGCGGAAGCGCAAACGATGTATGACACCGCCCAGCGGACGGGAAAAAAACTGGCGGTACAACTGAGAACGCTCTTTAGTAAAGAGACGCGAACGGCAAAATATTTAATCGAGGAAGGCGCGCTGGGTCGAACGTACTATGCCAAGACGAGTCGCTATCTCCGCCGCGCGCGGGTGTATGTGGATGGCTACGCCACTCCTCATTTTGTGCAGAAGGAGAAATCCGGCGGTGGCGCGCTGATAGACGTTGGGGTCTACCAGATAGCGAGAATGGTTTACCTGCTAGATAATCCTGAGATTGAGACTGTGACCGCGTCGACGTTTCAGTTGCTGGACATGGACGAAAAACGCCGTCGAGAGAGCGGCTATAATGTAGAGGAGCTTGGCGCCGGCTTGGTCCGCTTCAAAGGCGACATCACAATGTTTGTAGAGACGGCATGGGCAGTGAATCTGGATGGCGGCGACGGAGATTGCATCATGGGATCTAAGGGAGGCCTGAGGTTAGAACCGTTGGCGTTCTACGTAGATACCAAGTCGGATGAAACTGCGCAGAAGCCGTTCACACTCTATACAGATGTTTACGGCATTGAGGCGGATGTGCACTTCAATATCGAAGCTTACGAAAGGCGGATGCGTTTACTCGGGTATATGGGCGAGGGCTACGACGACCCGCAGCAGCATTTTGTTTGGGGGGTGTTGGGTCGGATTAAAATGATTGATACCGGCGCGATTGGTTTGACCGTGGTTAGTATAATAGAGGCGATGTATCGCTCTGCAGAAGAGCGGAGAGAAATTAATTTACGTTAAGTCTACACTATTTGAGTTGCACGAACTCAATAAGGATTCCATCGGGCGCCTTCACACAAGCCACTACAGCCTCTGGTGCGTCGACAGGGTCAGCCACAAGCTCCACTCCCTTCTGCTTCAATTCTTTCACGGTTTCGGCAATGTCCTCAATGAGAATAGTGAACCAGCCCAATCCGGTGTCAAAGCCGTGATCGGCGGGCGGCGGCGGCGATTCAATATCCATCAGTTTAATCAGCGTGTTTCCCGCTTTCAAGCGGACTTGATGGAACCCGCGGGGCGCAAGTCCAATGTTTTTTGCCAATTCGTGCGAGGTGTCAACCTCCGTCACAATCTCGAATCCCAAGAGTTCATGGTAGAAGCGAAGCGACTCGTTGAAATTGCTGCAAGTTATCGCAATATCAACGATGGGGCGTGTCATTTTCAGCATCGTCATTAAACCCAATTTGCAATTCGACTGGTTTTACGTTATAGCTTCGTAGTTTGACGTGTGAGCCCCGAAAGGTATTGGATGCCCTTCGGGGCTCAAAGGGGAGAGACGGGGACCGAAGCCGTGTAACGCTTCGTCTTGAGAGCCTGCGCTCAAGGTCTTGTTTTCAGCGACGCCCATGCGGTTGCCAATTTCGCTTCTGGGGAGACAGCGAGAATACTTTGTATTCCCTGTTCGGCGATTTCTTCAATCTCCTTGACAGATAACGGGCGTGTCCAAAAAGCGACTTCGTCCAGAATGCCATCGAACCGCTGTTCTTTACCGAATTGCTGCCAGGGCATCCGGGTTCCGAAATACATGGGTCGACCGGTAACTGGCACAGGCCCATCTGGCCCCCCACCAACTTTTTCGCCGTTAAGATACACTTTACTGTCGCCCGGCTCGTGTGACCATGTCAAGTAAATCCATTTCCCCACCTGACCGAGTCCAGGGGCGAACCCAAAGGTGTTACCTATCCCCCAATGGAGGCGTGTGTCATCGAGCAAGAACCATTGAATCCGCGCGCCATCGTTATCGGATTTATCCATCATAGCGCCGCGCCCCCGCTGTTTTGCCCAGTGCGCAATTGTGAACCCGTCGGGCAATTCATCTATGTCCTCTATGTGTTCGATGATTACAGATGAGTCTTTTTTCGGCGAGAAATCCAGCGCTGTTCCTTCCATGGCATCATCTGTCCAAGTAGCGCCGTCGATTTCTCCATGATGCTCCCCGATGGAATCTCCAGCCATTTTCCCTTCGCCTTCATCAAAGGTCCAGAAAGCTACTAGCCCATCTAGAATGTCAGCAGGGGCACTTAGATGAATGACTAGCGAACAAATGGCAATTGCGGTCAAATAAAACATCGGTTTCATCGTGAATAACCTCCTCATCAAATTAGAAGCTCGGTAGACTAAGGACGCTGCGCCTTGAGTTTGCCCCAGGTGATGGCGAGTTTGTTCTTCGGTTCGACTGCGACAACCTCGCCCCGCATGACTTGGTTGACTTCATCTTCAGAGAGCGCGCGGTCCCACAGCATCACTTCATCAACGAGGCCGTTAAGGTAAGTCTTAGTGTCTAGGTTGTTATTTAGCCCTTGACTCATTCCCATGCGAATGGGCTGATCAGGGAAGAGCGCGTAGGGTGCGGCGAGAGTCTGCGGAACTTTACCGACACCGGCAGCACCGAGCCAAGTTTCGCCCGCGTGAGGCACTTCAACGAGTTCACCGTTAAAATAGGAGCGGAGTTCTTTACCGTCGGCGATTTGCGCCACGTGAACCCAAGTTTGCAGATGGGGGTGTAGGGAATGATACCATCCTTCGGTATCTGCAGTACATGCTCCCCAGCCCATCAATTCCGGGTTCCTGTTTGCGAGGCTTACGATTTCAAACGTAAATCCAGCTGCCCAGCCAACTTGCCTTCCCTTCCAGACAATACCCACGAAATTGCCGGGCTCCCGGAAGAAGGCCCAGGCGGAGACGCTGAAAGCATTTTCGAGACCGTTCATTGAATCGCTGTGGGGAACTTCGACAAAGGCATCGACTCCGTTGAGATCGACCGCTTTGCCGCTCTGACCGTCCGAGAACGCCGCGTCACCCCTAAGTATGCCATCGTTACGACCAAGCGCGTCATTTGCGGATTCGTCGTCAAAGTTCCAGACTGAAACCAAGCCATCGGTAAGCGCGGCTGAAGCGAGGCTCGGCATGACCAAAAAGGCAATGACCATTATGATTGTGAAAAAACGAAACATTGGAAACCTCCTTTTTTGCGAACTAGGTTCAATCGCAATGAGAGTCGATACGGTTTCTCGCCAACAATCTGGATTACGATTTCGGCTGAGAATCCGATACATTGAGGACAGATTCTAACATGGTGTTAGCCAATGGTAATTTAGATGCACAAGCGGAAGCCTATCAAAGCGGAAGTCAGAAATTATGTCAAGCAGTCATTCCTGTATGCCTAATATGCCAAAACTCAGCGGCTAATCGATAAAGCCGCCTGTTCCCCGGCGTGGTAAGAGCTTCGCACCAGCGGGCCCGACTCAACATGGCGGTATCCCATGTCCATTCCCGCCGCCTTAAACGCATTGAATTCCTCCGGGGTGTAATACCGTTTAATCGGAAGGTGTCGTGTGGTTGGTGCTAGGTACTGTCCAATGGTCAAGATGTCACAATTGGCGTGGCGAATATTCTGCATGGTTTGCAATAACTCGGTATCGGTTTCGCCCAAGCCAACCATCAATCCTGATTTGGTGAGGATTGTTTTATCAACCTCTTTGCTGATGCGCAAGAGGTCTAAGGAGCGTTGATAGTCAGCCTGGGGACGCGCTCGGCGATAGAGGCGCGGTACCGTTTCAGTGTTATGATTGAGCACATCGGGTTTCGCCTGCACGATTACGGCTAATGCGTCCCAATTGCCTTCGAGGTCTGGGATAAGCACTTCAACGGTGCAATCGGGGTTATTGGCGCGCGCCTCTCGGATGCAAGCGGCGAAGATACTGGCACCTCCGTCCTCCTGATCGTCACGGTTGACTGAGGTGATGACGACATGCTTAAGTTTCAGATACGCGACTGCCTCCCCAATCCGGCGGGGTTCATCAAGGTCTACTCCCGTCGGTTTCCCTTTGGTGACCGCGCAAAACATACAGCGACGGGTGCAGACATCCCCCAAAATCATGAAGGTTGCAGTTCGATTTTCCCAGCATTCACCGATATTTGGACACCGTGCTTCCTCGCACACTGAGTGGAGCTCTAGGCCGCTCATCATCGCCTTGAGATCTGCATAGTTTGGTCCCGCTGGAATCCGTGCTCGAATCCAAGGTGGATGGCGCTGTTTGGACGAGTACCGGACGGACGATTTACCTGTCGCACATGCCGATTCATCGTCGCTTTCATATAAAGGAAGGGATTGAATCATTCTGCATCAACCTCAATTATTTGTTGGGATACGTTATTCTAAGGCTTCCAATTGACGCAAGGAAAATCAGGAAACGCCCATCTAACCTCTGCGCAGCACCCCTTATTACTCCCCTTTACTGAGGTGGAGAGTCCTCGTATGGCGGGGAGGAGGGGCGCTGACTGAAATTAAGGGAAAAGGCACCATCGACGCAAGTTGCAGTTTAACGACTATCGTCGGCTTTGTATCCCACTTTTCTTGAGATACCTGAAGAGATCGCTATCGGTCGACAAGAAGAGCGTGGTGTTCTCAGTAGTTGTTGTGCGGTAGGTATCCAAGGTCTGGAGAAATGCATAAAACTCAGAATCTCTGCCGTGTGCCTGCGCATAAATTTGTATGGCTTCGGCATCGGCGTTTCCTTTAAGCTCTTCAGCCTTCTTATAGGCTTCAGACTGAATGCGCTCCAGTTCTTTCTGTTTTTGACCGTTGATATTCGCGGCTTCTCCTTCGCCTTCCGATCGATACTTTGCGGCGATTCGCTTCCGTTCGGAAATCATGCGGCCAAAGACTTTCTCTTGGACTTCCTTTACATAGTTAATCCGCTTAATCCGCACATCAATGAGTTCGATGCCGAATTTATCGGGTAAGCCCTGCTGCGCTTTCTCAAGGATCATTTGCGCAACTTTTTCCCTTCCAACCACAATTGACTCTAGAGGTTCAGCAGTACCACCGCCCTCTTCTGCGTCCTGTTCTTCAAGATCCATTTCGATGACACGATTCGAATCGCGCACAACTTCAATTAACAGTTGCCCCGTCACCAAATCACGGGCAGCCGAATCGATAATGTCGTCCAGACGGGATTGAGCGGAGTCTTCTGTGCCGAGGGCTTGGTAAAATGCGAGCGCATCATTGATGCGCCACCGCGCTGTGGTATCCAGCCTGATGAATCTTTTGTCCTTGGTCGTGATCTGGTTCGGTGAGCCGTCCCATTTGAGGATACGTCTCTGGAAACGGTGGACTTCCTGAATGAATGGGGTTTTCATTTTTAGACCAGCGCGGAAAATGGGTTCACCAATCGGACGACCGAATTCAGTAATCACTGCCTGTTCACCTTCTTGGACAATATAGAACATTGATGGGGCGACTACAATTGCAATTACAGCGACTATGATTAGCGGTATCAAAAGTTTTACATTCATTGTGAAATTCCTTTCGTGAATTGTGTCGTGTGGCTGAGAATCAAATCGTGAAGATTATTGCGAATTTCAATCTTCTGATTTTCTCATTTCCCTGATTGTCCCAGTTGCAGAATGGGAATGGGGCTGTTCGTTTCATCATCAATGATATAAATCTCTTTGACTTTCGGCAGAATCTCGCTCATCGTTTCGAGGTAGAGTCTGCGTCGGGTCACATTTTTAGCACTTTGATATTCCTGTCGAATCGAGTTGAATCGATCCGCGTCCCCTGTTGCCTCATTCACACGTTTCAGGGCATAACCCTCTGCCTCGGAAATCTGTTGTCGTGCGAGCCCGTTGGCTCTGGGAACGGATTCGTTGTAATCACGCAAGGCTTCGTTAATCAACCGCTCCTTCTCTTGCTTCGCCTCATTGACTTCATTAAAAGCGGGTTTCACGGTTTCCGGCGGATTCACATCTTGCAAGGTGACGTTTTCAATGTATAAACCGGTTTTGTAAAGGTCCAACAACTCTTGTAGATTTTTTTTGACGCCCATTGCGATCTCTTGGCGTCCGACGGTAAGCACCTCTGTGACAGTGCGGTCACCGACAACAATGCTCATAACAGCTTCAGAGAGATCGCGCAAGGCTTGTTTCGCGTCACGGATTTCAAACAGGAATTTTTGGGGTTCAGCAATTCGATATTGAACCACCCATTCGACATCGGCAATATTGAGATCACCCGTTAACAGAACAGATTCGTGCGAATAATCTCGGGAATCATATTGAGTTCGGACGCCTGCTCGAAGCGTACGAAACCCGAATTCCTCTTTGAAAACTTTCCGCACCCGGACACCGGTTGCTTTTTCAATTCCGAACGGCGCCTTGAAGTGCAGTCCCGGCGGGACAGATCTGACGTACTCTCCAAACCGGAGCACGACACCTTCCTCATCGGCTTCAACGGTGTAGAAACTCGTTGCGGCTGCAACGACGGCGATCAAAATAAGAACGAGCCAAAAAACACGTTTAGCGGTGATGAGCCGCATATACGGCTGCAAATCATCCCACGATTGCTGTTGCATTGAACTTACTCCTTTCGGTGAACCGAATAAGAACTTCGGTAAAGTGTGGGGTTAATTGTGACTAAAGCAAAAACAGCGAAATTCCGATATTTGTTCGTTTTTCCGAGCCGCCGACGGGTTCAAGAAAGCTTTGAATTGCGTAGTCGGAAGCGATTAAGAGCCCCATCTTCTGTCCGAAGACATCTCCCTGCAGCACAAGCTCCAAGAATCCGACGGTGCGGTTAAAATTATTCTGAGAATCGTTGAGGTCGCGCCACGTGAGAAACTGCGCACCGGCGCTTAATTGCAATTGTGCCGCAACTTGATGGGTTAAGGTCAAGATGTAGGCATTTCGGATGAAATCGACCGTCGATAGTTTGTCAAACGGGACGGTGTAACTAATTGTCCGGTCGCTCCGGAAAGCGGGTGCGACCGTGAGATCGTCGCGCACTTTATAGTCGTATCGAATCTGGTTAATCAAGGCGGTATCAATAACGTGCTGCCGACTGTGAAACAGCGCGTCACGCTGATATTTGAATTTACTGACGATTGTGAGATTTTCGATGTTCTGGTAATCCACAATCATCGTGAAGATATTGCTCAGATAATTTTGGAGCGCCAAATTGTCCTCAATCTGCTCGCCTGTGCTGCGAATGACAACGTCATCGGTAATAATGTCGCGCGAGCGACGAAGCGTATGTCGGAACTTGACCGTTCCGAAGTGACGAATCCGATTCGGCGTGTATGCAACTATATTATACCATCCTCTTGCACTCTTATGTTCGAGAATCAGATGTTTCGCATAATATCCGGGGATAACAGATAAACTTTCGGTGAATGGCAGATCTACCTTAAAATAGGTGTGATGTCCGTAAGAGCCTCTGTCATAATCGTAGCGGTAGTTGGGTTTGTCGTCGTCTTCGAGATTATCCGGCTCGCCGTTGTTATTAAAATCGATGGATTCACGATTGAGCCCTAAGCGGAATCTCGGCGGGTCTGCAAAGAAGAGCAGAAAATCGTCATCCCAATCTTTAATGCGATCGCCGTCGAGATCGTCCTTTGTATTTCCTGAAATCAATATCTCAGGTTCGCGCGAATCTGCGAATGGGTTATCATCGTCGTTGTCGTCCACGAAGTTATCCGCCGTATAAAAGGGATTAATCCGTGTATATTCGCTGCGCCAAGTCAGTGGCCCAAAGTTTCGATTGACATCAATGAACCATGCGCCGGCTGTTCGCTGTGTGCTTTGCCCACTCAGAATCGGATACTGCTTCGTCTGTGAATACCATGCACGCTCCGCCTCAATGGAGAAACCGAACAGTGTTGTGTGGAGATCGAAACCCATTGTCGTTTCATCTGTCAATACCCCGTAGTAAAATCTGTGTACCTGACGGTTCGATTCGTCTTTGACGTTGCCTGGGGCGCTGAGTTCCAATTGAAAGTCGCGATTGTTCGGTGACAATTCAACGCGATAGTCGTTGGCAATATCGACCTCAAAGCGCACGTTGTTGATGTCCTGTGAGTTGAACAGGAGAAATCGATACGTGAATGTCCCTTCGCCATCCGCCCTGCGTGACTCATGATCCCGCCGGCTCTTATGAGGTAGGAGCAGAACGCCCGGCGGCTCTCGCCCGCCGACAATCTCATGCTCTAGGGCGCCGTCAATGTAGACGCGCACATGGAAAACTTTCGCGCCGCCGGGGTTTTCGGGCGAAGCGTCACTGAAACGGAGAAACAGCTCCGGCGGCGGATTAGCGATGGTGACCCCTCGAAACGGGTTGGTTGTACGAGTGAGGTCGTAGTTGGTAAAAAACCGATTGACATAGTTGATTCCGAGGCGAGGCAGAGGTAACGTAAATTCTGGCAACGTCCCCAGTCGGACGCCATGCGCCCCGAGATTCGCCTCCGCTCGGAACCCTGCCATGAACCAATCGGCGGTACTCGTAATATCAATGTTTTCGATTGGTGAGGTGCGCTCTCCCAATATCTCAAAGGTGTTGTTGGTCACCCGTCCGATAAACGCTGAAACTCCTCCGTGTGCTTTAGGAATGGATATATTCCAGCGTGCGGCGTCGAACAGTTCCTTATTCAACGTAAAGCTGGAAAATTTTGTCGGAAAATTGCCGACAGTCAACTGATGACGGACGTTCTCGCTGGGGATGTTGAAAGTGAAAAAGTTTCGATTGCTTGTCTTTTTCCGAAATTCCGAATCACGGCGCAGCGTCGAATCGCCTCCTAATACGCCAAAGGTTGCCTGAATTCTATAGAGCTCTTTTCCGCTCTTATCAAAGACGGGATTGCCCAGCGGATCCACCCGTTGCGCAAGCGCCGAACCCAGAAAGCGGTCAGAGATTAACAGGTACAAAATCATCAGGTGTAATGCGCAATGGATTAAGCGTGAAGCGTGAAGCGTGAATGCTCTCATCCTTATTTTCCGCTCCTTCTTTATATGTCCCAACCACGCATTCCACCCGACGTCCACCGCTCGGTTATATCATAAATCATACACGATGCTGACTCGATGGCTGCCGTAGGTGTCTACAATGCCACCGATCGGAAAAGCGGAGCCGTAATCCATTCGGACGCTATTGCTCAAGCGATATCCTCCGCCGAGTGTCAGATTTGTGCCCCATGCGAGATTTTCCAACCGAAACCCGCCGCGCAGCAGTACCTTCCCATCATGAAATTGATGTTCAATCCCAATCTTGACATCAGTTTGGTTACCGATAAAAACGAGGTCCATCCCCCATGTAGACCGCTCCCCCAAAATGCCGATGCCGAGCGTCACCTGCAGCGGCAACTCCTCCGTTATCTTCGAGGATTTCGAAGCGATGTTGGGGGTATTGATATTCTGGACCGACAGCGCGATCGGAATATTCGCAGACGGCCGAAAAACCACGCCAGCGTCTAGGCTAAACCGACTGGAACCTGGCAAGTCCTCTACAATCCCACCGTCTGTCCCAATTGTGGGTGCTGTATCCCAATTCAGCAGCTTGAACCCCGTTCCGACTGACAAGCGGCGTTCCTCTTCAGTTCCAAATGCGAACCCTTTGCTAAACCCAACGACCAAGTAATTCTCCGAATACAGTTGGCTGACGTTCAACCGCTTCCAGAGCAACCCGAGCGAGCTTCTGAGAGGACCTGGGTTGGTATAGCTAATCAGGTGCTGTGCGATTGAAGTCTCGTCGGTCAAGCCGAGGTGAAGTCTTGCCATTGTTGCGGACAACTGCCGCGGGGTCGAAAGATTTGAGATTGACGCCGGATTAACGAGCAGACCGTCGGATTCATTCGCAATAGCTGCGAACGCGCCTCCCATAGCGTATGCACGTGCGCCTGCGAACTGATCGTCGAATGCCGCGTGCGTCCGAGGAGAAAAACTGACCGCCCCCAAGCCAAATAAGAAGAGTAGGAGTGTGAATGGGTGGGCTGGCGCGAAGGAGTCAGTCTTCATTTTCCCACCACGATCACTCCGTTTCGGACGTCAGTCTGGGCATCGGATTGGAGTTGAATCTGATAGATATACGGTCCAATATCTACAATCCGCCCCGATCCGTCCCGACCGTCCCATTCGACACTCATGGCGTTCGAATTCATGACGGTCCGATTCATCAACGTTCTCACCAGTCTGTTGTTGAGATTAAAGATTTCAACGATGAGTTCGGTCTGTCCGAGCTGTGAAGTGCCGGGGTTAATTATTGTGAGTCGTGTTACGTCTGCGATACCGTTTCCGTCGGGTGAAAACGGGTTAAAATTCCATGTCGTCTGAATTTTAGATGTAACACCTTGGAACAACGCAAATTGGGCAAAATAGTTGAGTTCTAGACTAACGGTCTGGCGATCTAGGTCGATATCTCCACCTGCTAATTGCCACTCCTTGGCGAGTACGTCCCATGCGAAAATTCTAAGGTCGGCTTCTCGGCGTATATTCGCCGCGAGCAGATCGGACGCGGTGTAACTCAATTCTAGAAGCGCCGGACGCTCAAGCAGAAACCGATCAGCTGCGACAAGCGGCACAAGCTTTGAGTCGGAAGCGTCAAAAAATTCGACCTCGTTGATTTGAATGTTATTTTCCTGTTTGCTCTCCGTAATTTCGAGTCGGACATACCGGGCAGACGGTTGAGAAGGCAGCTCGATCGCGGTGGTTTTATCGTCAAATGGCGAATATTCAAAGAGCTCAATGAAGCTCGTGCCATCATTGGACGCGAGTATTTTCGCCCTTTGCGGTCCAAAAGAACCGTTCTCGGCGACATTTGAATGGACGACAATCCGGCTCAGCGCGTGAACCTCGCCGAGATCGACAGTAAGCGCGATAGGAAACGGGACTAACCCTGCGACCCATGTCGAAGGGGAATCCAGAATGCCGTCAACTGCGAGCGTCGGCGGCTGATCGCGTAGGAAGCTAGTCGCCTCCGCCGCGAATATGCCCTGCCTCAGCGTTTCAAATCGGTACACGACAACGGGAGCTGTGCCTTCAACAATCTGCGCGTTCCCTGAATAGGACAGAGAATCCAACTGCTCCCGCGGAACTGAATAGAACTGTAGTTTTTTAATTTTCTCATCGAAGGCGTCAACCGGAACCACTACCGTCGCGCGATCGCCATCGCTCAAGGTGTAATATCCCGCATCGGCGGCATCCGGCCGCAATTCTGAAATATAAAACAGTGTAATTGACGCCCGATCCGCAGTTTCAAACCGAACCTCGTCTGGCGGCGAGAGTGCGCTGGCGAACAGCGAGAGTCGATTCTCTCCCGCCTTGAGCAGCACCTGAATCGAAAACGGCGCCCGATTCTGATCCGTGAGATCTAACAGGATTGAAATGGACTCGATGCGGGCTTGTATAATCCGATCGTTTATATCTAGGAATTCAACGGATTCGACGGCAATTCTATCCAGTTGCCAGCCTTCAAGCATCACAATCTGAACGAACCGTGCAGAAACGTCTATTGAAAAATCAACCACAGTCTGATTGAAGATTTTATCTACGCTGGAGGGTACATTTAGGCGTTGCCCATCGGAGAAGTCCGCGCCATCGTGCGCGAAATCCATCTGCACCGTTCTCGGTCCCAACGGGAACTCAAGGTCAGGGACGGCACGAATTAAAGCCGCTTTGAGCTGGTGTGAACTTCCTAGGTCAAGAACAATAGCGTGGAGGGAATGCGCCAACTGCCCCAAATCAGGAACACCGGCGGGCGTGTTGGTCGAGACTACAACTTTTGTTGGAAATGAGGATTCAACAATTCCCTCAATCGGTAACACCTGATTGTTTGTTGTAAAATCTGTCCGTGGACGTACAATCGACAGGTCAATTACGGCAAACAATCCCTTGGGGCTAATAACGAAAAACGTGATGGCGAGCGATATTACGATACGGAATAGCATGGATCACCACGGTACTATTTAGGCAAAGCGGAGCGTCGATCCGAGATGGGGAAGTTTAGCACATGCGTGGTGAGTCTGCAAGCGAAATGACGGCTAGTTCCCTGATATTAACAGGTGCGATGCACGCCGTACCGAGATGCAATCCGTGAGTTGTAGGTTGGGAAACACATTTAAGACGATTAGTCGTGACTTGCGCGAACGACCGTCTTCAGTCCGCCGCGAATATTGAAATCCCCCTCAACTTCAATATGGCGCGGTTTGCAAGCAGCCACAAAATCGTCCATGACCTTGTTGACGAGATGCTCGTGAAAGATTCCCACGTCACGAAAAGAGAGAAAATACTCCTTTAAGGACTTGAGTTCAACGCAGCATTCGTCCGGAACATAGGTAATTCGGATGGACGCATAATCGGGAAGTCCAGTCTTTGGGCAGATTGCCGTAAATTCTAGGATTGTAATTTCAATAGTGTAATCTCTGTCGCCGTATTCGTTCTTCCAAGTTTCGATTTTCGGTGTTTCCATCTGCCGGATATGGCATTGTAATCCATCGTAGGCGGATCGATTGCCCATTTAGACATCCTTCAGAGCGGTTAACATTCGGTTCTAATTCGGGTGTTAAAGCGTGTGCAACCGCGGATACGTGTTCTGTACGGTTGTTCTTAGGGTTGTGAGAGAGCCCAAAATCCGACACTGTGGACGGGGCGTGAATTAAAGCAGTTCTTTGAGGGATTTAGAATAGACTGGATGGCGGAATTTGCGGAGGACTTCTTCTTGAATCTGGCGGACACGCTCACGGCTAATTCCCAATTCTCGTCCAATTTCAGCCAGCGTATATTCTGTGCCGTCAGTCAAACCAAAGCGGAGCTGAATCACAACTTTTTCACGCCAAGTTAATGTGTCGAGCACCTTATCTAGCGACTCTCTCGCAGTGACATTAAGCACCTCCCTCTCGGGAGTAACGCTTGATTCGTCTGCTATCGTATCGGAAACGGTTGTGTCATTTGAATCAAACATTGGCGAATCGAGTGAAACGGTCCCTCTGCCACTTTGCAGAATTTCGACGACACGACTTTCCGCCATATCCATCGCCAGCGATATCTCTTTGATGGTGGGTTCGCGATCGAGTTCTTTGTTGAGTCGGGCTTGGGCATCGGCGATCGATTGTCGTATGGTTCCAATATAACATGGCAGCCGAATGGTACGGCTTTGCTGAGCTAAGGCACGCTGAACCGCTTGCATAATCCACCAATAAGCGTAAGTGCTAAATTTGCACTTCTTTCGAAGGTCGAACTTTTCGACGGCTTTCATCAAACCGATATTGCCCTCCTGCATCAAATCCAGCTGGGAGATTGACGCGGTGAAAGCGCGGTACTGCATCACCACGCTGGCAACGAGCAGCAGGTTTGCGCGTAAAATCTTCTCTCGTACGGTCGTCATCTCGTTGACCGCAGCGGTCAACTGATTCCAGATCGTTTCCAAATCGTCTCGTTCGCCGGGGATTTCTTCGGTGTGCCCGTTCCGATACGCGGTAATCTCAGTCGAGATTAGCTCCAAGATTCCGCCAATCTCCATCGGCGTCCACCACCGGCGTACGAACTTCGATTTTGACTTCCGTCTACTCTGCGCTTGAGATTTGACGCATTCCAGTACCGAAGGCGGGAGTTTGTTGAATAGTTCTTCAACCCGCTGAGTATTGGCTGAAAACTGTTCAAAGAGTTGGGTTTCCTCGACGGGTGTGAGCAGGGGTGTTTTCGAAATTTGCCGCAGATAAGGAGCCATACCATCCTCGACAGGGAAATCCGCATCAGCACTGGATCTAGCGGCGGGGATGAAACCCTCATCCTCGGCAAGAGGCAGTTGCTCTCCTTTATCTTCGCTGAATTCCTTAGTGGGTTCCCTTTGCAACGCTGCTTCGTCCGGATCTTCAACGTCACCTGTGAACTCGCCTTGAACCAAGTGATTTAGGAATTGAAATCCATCGCTCACGTTTTTTTCCTCATTGTTAACGATGAAGTACTAATGATTTGGCGTCATTGCGCCAGCTTTTGTTCTGCTTCTAACGCGAACGGGCGATGTCGCCTGTTGACGGGCGAAGCCCCCCGCATCATAACAAGAGCGCCGATTCATAGTGCGGAATCGGCGCTCGACAAGTTAATTGATGGTCAAACCGTGCGCGCTACCAACTGTTAAATCCGCCCCGTTGACGGTCTCTAGATTGATTTCGTTTCGGTTTTGGACGTGCCTCGTTCACTTTCAAAGTACGTCCCATGAAATCGGTACCATCCAGTTCTTGTATGGCTTTTTTGCCTTCGTCTTGGTTTGGCATTTCGACGAATCCGAACCCTTTGGATCGCCCGTCGTACGTGTCGCGAATCACATTCACCGATTCTACAGTACCGGATTTTTCAAAAGCCTTCTGCAATTCGTCATCGGTGGCATCATACGACAAATTACCGACGTAAATATTCATTAAAATCTCCTTCAAATACTAAAATGTTTCGCACATCGCGGCATAAGTTGAGTCGGCAAACGACAGTCGCGCCATTCAATCGGCTGCGATGTAACTACGGGTTGTCACCCGCCCGTCCGCCGCGAAAGCGGCGGAAAGACAGGCTAATATAATACCATAAAACGGGAGGTTTTGCCAGTTTGTGACAAGAAAATCTTCGGTGCGGTCGAATTTTCTGCAAGATAAAAGAGCAAACGACAAGCCCTCCTTACACGAGAGAAGCACCGTAATCTCATTTCTGAGTTTTTGGTTCTGTATATTTGTGTGAATCAAATCGAATTTTACTCATCGCTTCGTGGATATGGTATAATTACCGCTCATGATTAGCGATTGTGTCGAACCGCGCGAGGAGAGAAAACGACATTTTGCCAAAAAACTCTGTTTCCGCCAAGCGAGTAATCTTGAGGTAGTCTTATGCAGAGAATAACGGGGGCGACGGTCAAAGCCTCTCATATCCGTCCTAACAGATTCCGGCGGCGCCGTGGCGTTATCCGCTACCTTTTAATTTGGCTGCTTCTGTGGTTGGGGTACAGTTTTCGGCACCTTCTGATCGATACAACACCGCCTTCGCTTTATCTGACCGGGGTTGAAGTCGGGAAAACCTATCGCGGCAGCGTACCCGTCAATATCTCTGGAATCGACGATAGTTCGGTGCTCGGCACGCTCACGGTCCAAATCAATGATGACATTCCCGAACACCTTGGTCTTGATAAGGATGGCGAGAATCGTACCATCTGGACTCTGGATACGACAGTGCTGCCTGACGGCGAACACACGGTTACGGTTGCCGCGGCGGATGGGTCGTTTTGGAAAAATGCAAATCGGCATGAGTTGACGTTCTCCGTCGATAATACCCCGCCTCAAATCGAGCTCTCTCCGGAAATTCTAGACGTTCGGCAAGGCAAAACGTTGGGAATTTTTGTCCAGTCCGATGGACTTCTCGCTGAATTAGAGGGCAAAATTTTTAATCGGACTGTTCGGTTCTATCCGTTTAGATCGAAAAACGTGTACAGAGGTTTAATTGGTGTGAGTGTAACGCAGCCGGCAAAGCACTATGCGCTGGCGTTAGAGGCGAAGGATTCGGTTGGGCAGAAGACGAATCGGACCTTTCGTGTCACAGTGGGCAGGACGAAATTTGCGCAGGGCGGGCACATCGTGCTTTCGCCCAACAGACAGAAGGTTATGCGTGATAAATCTAAATCGCAGGAAGACAATGCGAAGCGCGTAAAAGCCTATCGGAACAGCGGGTCGACTCAGCTTTGGAAGGGGACGTTCGTCCAGCCGGCGGAGGGGCTGCTCACCTCACCGTTTGGCAAGTACCGAGAATATAACACCGGGGTTCGGCGCCACCACCTCGGCACGGATATCGCGAATGACGTGGGTACACCCATTGATGCGGGCAACGATGGTGTTGTGACACTTGCCGAAAGGCTTCATCTTTACGGGAATGCCATCATCATCGGTCATGGACAGGGTGTCTCGACAAGCTACAATCATCTCAGCGAAATCGGCGTGAACGTGGGCGACACGGTCAAAAAAGGACAACGCATCGGGCTGATGGGTGCAACCGGTCAGGCCACGGGATCGCATCTTCACTGGGGCATGGTGGTCAACGGGTTTGCAGTCGATCCAGAGGAGTGGACGGAATCGGATTTCTCCCGCTAGGTTGAGGATTATATTCCAGAGAAAACCAACGTGAGATGATTCATGAATCAAACGAGCCCCATTGAAAACCCCAAGCGAGGCGGTGTCCGCCTTAGAGTTGTTGTCATCGGTCTAATATTGATGGCGCTCAATGCCTATTGGGTCGCAATCAATGATATCATCGTGGGACCGTTGCACAACTACATGTCGCTGTTCAGCAACGCGGTCTTTACGCTGTTTGCTCTGATTCTGCTGAACCTGATTGTCAAGAGACTGCTGCCGCGCGCATCGCTCAACAGATCCGACCTGTTCGTTATCTATGTCATGGTCGTCACGGTGACAACCGTATCGGGACATCCGAGCATGAGCCATGTGGTCGGAATTCTCGCGCACCCGTACTGGTTCGCCACGCCGGAGAATGACTGGCGAAATCTGTTCTGGGGATATATCCCCGACTGGTTCACCACCCGCGACACAAACGCGCTCAGCGGTTTTTTCCTCGGCGAGACCTCCTTCTTCAGCCCGCAGTACGTCATACCTTGGCTGGCGCCGATTCTCTATTGGTCCGCGTTTATGTTCGTGCTCTACTTCGTTCTCATCTGTATCAACGTTATTCTGAGAAAGCAGTTCACCGAGCACGAACGGCTCACCTACCCTATCACGTGGATGCCCCTAGAGATGGGGCGAGACATCTCCGGCTTCCTGAGGAACAGGTTAATGTGGGCGGGCTTTGGGATTGCGGCGGGCATCAGTCTGCTGAATGGCTTGCATACCTTATACCCTTTCGTCCCCGCTGTGCCCGTGTGGTGGCAACGGGTCAGCTTCGTGGAAAAACCGTGGAGCTACGCGGGCGGCGTGCTGGTCTCCTTCCAGCCGTTTGTGATTGGGCTCTCATTTTTCATGCCGTTGGATCTGGCGTTTTCCGCTTGGTTCTTCTACATGCTACAGCTTCTGATACGGATACTGCTGGGCGCGGGGATGGGTATACGCAACCCGTACTTCGATGAACAGGCACAGGGGGGTTGGATCGGGTTGGGGATTCTTGCGCTCTGGGTCGGTCGCCGACATCTCAAGCGCGTGTTCGTCCACACGTTCAGCGGCAAGGGCGGAATTGACGACACGAGCGAGCCGATGCGGTATCGGACCGCAATCTTGGGAATTGTCGCAGGGCTGCTGTTCTTGCTTGGGTTTGCGTACAAAGCCGGGCTTGATGCATGGGTGCTGATCGTGTTCTTGGCGTTATACTGTGCGATTGCGATCGGGGTGGCAAAACTCAGGGCGAGCTTGGGGGTGTCGATCCATCACATCATCTGGGTAGACCCGCAACGCACGATGGTGACTGCCTTCGGAACACGCGCCTTCGGAGCGCGGAACCTGACGGTGCTGACCTTTCTTTTTTGGCTGAATCGAGAGTTGGTCGCGCATCCGATGCCGAACCAGCTCGAAGCCTTCCGAATCGCCGAACAGACGGGTACGAACTATCGAAGAGTGTTGTGGGCGATGCTGATAACGCTAATCGTCGGGATACCGGTGACCTTTGTGATATACCTCAGCCTTACGTATCACCACGGAGCCGGTAATTCCGCGTCACACATCGTGGGGATGGGGACGGACTACTTCACACGTCGTCTCCAACCGTGGTTGAGCAATCCGCTCGAACCGGATTACCTGACAATGAGCATGATTGGTCTCGGGTTTGGGATAATGACCGTTCTGCTAGTCATGAAGATGCGGTTTCTGTGGTGGCAATTCCATCCGGTGGGGTACGTCATGGGAATTAGCCCGTCGGAGATGAGTTATATCTGGTGCCCGATGCTTGTTAGTTGGTTTCTCAAGTTCATCGTCTTACGGTATGGCGGATTGAAGGGGTATCGACGCGCCATACCATTTTTTGCGGGCTTGGTGCTCGGAGATTACACGATGGGCTGCATTTGGAGCATCATTAGTGCGACCTTCAACGTCGTCACGTATAACATGGGGTGGCACGGACGTCCTAACATGATTCCCTAACCCCTTCGCGCCTAGACCCAATTCGCCGCGCAGCACACGAGCGGTGAAACGCGAATGGGCTTGATTCGACGGAGTAGGTGTGTTATGCTGTCTTCTTCTTAAGGTTTGCTGGGTTTCGCCGTGCGGCTCAACGTAACTGTCATAAATGCCTCCCCTGTTTTGGATACCGTGTAATGCTCGATATGCAGTAGCATTTATACAAAACCTTTTAACGGATTTCAACGAAAAACTTGCGTTCGTCCAATGGGTGGTACCCGATGGGGCATAAGCTCTCTATTGTGATTCCCGTTTATAATGAGGTCGGCACGCTGGAAGAGATTCTCAGGCAGGTCCAAGCGGTAGAGATTGGGATTGAAAAAGAGATTGTCTTAGTGGACGATTGCTCAACTGATGGAGCGCGTGAGCTTCTCCAGCGGATTGAAGCGTCCGGCGACGCATCCATCCGTGTCTTCTACCACGACGTGAATCGCGGCAAAGGGGCAGCGCTGCGAACCGGGTTTCAGCATGTGGACGGCGATATGACCCTCGTTCAGGATTCCGATCTGGAGTATGATCCGCGTGACTATCCCAAATTGATCGGTCCGATTCTGAGCGGCGCGGCGGACGCGGTTTACGGCTCGCGCTTCAAAACGGGACGGGGTGATGCGCTGCTGTCGAGTTACGCCGCCAATCGGTTTCTGACCTCGTTCTCCAATCTGGTCACCGGCTTGAACCTGACGGATATTGAGACCTGCTATAAGGTGATAAAAACTTCGATTCTGCGGGAGATTCCGCTGCGGTCGGATCGATTCGGATTCGAGCCGGAGATTACCGCGAAGCTCGCCAAGCGGAAGTGCCGAATCTGCGAGGTGCCGATAACCTATCGCGGACGCGACTACCACGAGGGCAAGAAAGTGGGTTGGAAGGACGGGCTTGCCGCGATGTGTCATATTGTCCGTTTTCGATTCATGGACTGATGCGGCGCGGAATATCCCCGCCGCACGGAGTGCGCTAGCTGCTCCGACCGCTAGCCGGTTGCAATACGGCGTGATTATGAAGAATTTACAGAATCTCCTTGAAAACATCGATCAGCTCATAGACGCGCCGCCTCCCTCTGCTCCGTGTGTGACGCGCGCGGAGGACGCGGACGAGTTGGCCGCTGCGCTCGAACGTTTTTTCGGACTTTCAACGTTCCGAAGCGGGCAGCGTGAAATAGTGGAGTCAATCCTGAACGGCGGCAATACGCTCGCGGCGTTTCCGACGGGTTACGGCAAATCGCTCTGTTATCAGTTGCCGGCGCTCATGCAGCCTGGCGTTGCTATCATCGTTTCACCGTTAATCTCCTTGATGAAGGATCAGGTCGATGCGTTGCGTGGGCGCGGTATCCATTCGGTTGGACTCATCAACAGCAGCCTGAGTATGGAGGAGTATCAGGCGGAGTTGGACCGCTTGAAGCGCGGCGAGATTAAGTTGCTTTACGCTGCGCCGGAGCGGTTCCGGAGTCGTCGGTTCTTGGCGCGGCTCGATTCATTCCCAATCTCGCTGTTTGTCATTGATGAGGCGCACTGCATCTCGCAGTGGGGCCACGATTTCCGACCGGCGTATCTGGCGCTGCACGACGCTATCCGGGTGGTGCACCCCCGTTCGATTGCGCTTTTCACAGCGACCGCAACCCCTGATGTGCGCGCGGACATCCTGCGCGAGTTGGCAGTCGATCAGTGCGAAGTCTTTGTGCGGAGTATTGAGCGCCCCAATCTGAAATTCAGCGTCTGTGCGGTCGCCGATGAGTCCGAGAAATACTCACTGCTGGACGCTTGTCTGGAGCGGATCGAAGGCAAAGGGATTATCTATGCGGGCCGCCGACGCGACACAGAAGAGATTGCGGAATATCTGAGAGCAGATGGGCGGCGGGTCGATTATTACCACGCCGGACGCGATGCACAGGAGCGCAAACGGGTGCAGGACGGGTTTTTCGACGACGGACCTGACGGAATAGACATCATCGTGGCGACCAATGCATTCGGAATGGGGATTGACAAGGCAAACATCCGATACATTGTCCATTGGGCGATGACCGGGACGCTGGAGGAATACTATCAGGAAGCCGGGCGCGCCGGGCGGGATGGTAAGGCTTCCCACTGCGTGCTGTTCTATAGCCCCGACGATCGGCGGTTGCGCGAGTGGTTTATTAAGGAAGATGCGCCGAACAAGCGAAATCTTCTTAAGATACTCAAATTGATTGAAACCTTTCCCGCGCTGCACCAATTCCGAATGATTCCCGCAGAAGAGTTGGAGTGGCTGAGCGGCTTTAGTGCGGGCAAAATCAGGGTCGGCATCAGCCACTTGCAGAAGCTGGGGTTTCTGCGAAGGTTGTATGACATAGCCTCAAAACTGTCCATCCGGACGCCGTTCGTCCCGGATTACGGGTTGGAGAGCGACAACCAACGCGCGCTGCTGGCTCAACTGCGGACACACTCCGAGTTGAACGTCATGGAGTTCTGCCGGGATTTGGGTCTCCGTCCGGACGAATTAATGGAGCAACTGATCGATTTGCAGAGTGATGGGTATCTATGGTATTGGGGAACGGAAGATTCGATGCTCATTGAGCTGCTACGCGACAGCAACCTCTTTGCTTCAATTTCGGAGGATCAGATGGGTTTTGAAGATTACGTTCGAAGCAGGCGCCGTCAGCTGGATCAGATGGTTTTATATGCGCTCGCGGAGGATTGCCGCGGGCGAGCCGTGCGGAAATATTTCGGTGAAGCGGTTGAGAAGGACTACCAGTGCGGAAATTGCGATCGGTGCGATCCCGCTTGCCGGGTTGTGGAGGCGTGAAATAATACCCCCATGCCCCCTTGGTAAGGGGGGATGCTAGTAGAGTTTTCCCTCTTGATAAGGGGGAGGCGCTAATGGAGTTCTCCCTCTCGTTAAGGGTGGAGGAAAATAGGATTCGCGCCTTACTAAGGGGGCGCCGCCCAAATTTCTCCGGCTTTCTAAGGGGCACCCCGCACATTCTTCCTCTTGCCAAGGGGGAGTTAGAGGGAGTCGAATTTTGGCGGCTATTGAAGAAGGGAGGACGTAAACAATGACAAAGACAGCAGTTATTGCCGGTGTCGGCGCCGGTTTGGGCGCATCGCTGGCGAAGAAATTCGCGCAGGAAGGTTGCCGTGTGGGGCTTCTCGCGCGTTCGCCCAATTACATCAATACGCTGGCGGCGGAGCTGCGCCAAGCGGGCGCCATCAGTCTCGCTGTGCCCACGGACATCACCGACGCGCAGCAAATTGCGGGCAGTTTCTCGGCGGTGCGTGAGACGTTGGGACCGGTCGATATTTTGGTCAACCACGCGGGAAATGCGGCGTGGGGCGATTTTTCTGAGTTGACGCCCGAGGCGTTTGAGCATTCTTGGCGAGTCTGCACGTTAGGGGCGTTCCTGTGCTCTAAGGAAGCGGTTCCCGATATGATAGGTCAGGGCGGCGGGACCATCCTCTTCACCGGCGCGACGTCTGCGATTCGCGGTCGAGCGGGGGCAATCGCGTTTAGCAGCGCCAAGTTTGCCGTGCGCGGTCTGGCGTGGGCGCTCGCACGCGAGGTCGGACGCAAAGGGATTCATGTCGCGCATATCATTGTCGATGGTATCATTGACACGCCGGATGTGCGTGCCCGATACCAACTGGACGACGATGAGCCGACCCTCGATCCGGACGAGATTGCCGAGACGTATTGGAGTCTCGTGCAGCAACCGCGCAGTTCATGGACCTTTGAGTTGGATGTCCGTCCGCATGATGAGGAGTTCTTTACGTAGCTCAACCCAACCTACGTTGCTGCCCACCGTTTTTGTGGATGATTTTTCCGGTCTTATGCTACAATTTTGTATATGGGTTTACAACAGATAAAAATATATCGTACGCCGGAAAATCGTGAGCCCTTTACGGATTGGTTAAAGTCAATACGAAATCAGGAAACACGAAAACGAATTCTAGTCCGACTTGATCGGCTTCGGCATAGTAATTTTGGCGATTGCAAATCCGTTGGAGATAATGTCTTTGAACTCCGTCTCCAATTTGGTTCTGGTTATCGTATCTACTTTGGAAGAATAGCAGAAAACATTGTACTGTTACTATGCGGTGGTGACAAATCCTCGCAGAATAAAGACATTGAAAGTGCAAAATCCTATTGGCAAGAATACAAGGAGGCGAACCATGAGACAATTTCGGGATTATCATGATTACCTCATTGAAGAGGAATTGTCAAATCCGAAGGAGGCATTGCTTTATCTCGAAGTCGCGTTTGAAGAATACCTTAAGGATGGTGACGCCACAGCGTTTATGTTAGCACTTCGCAACATTGATGAAGCACAAGGCACCAACCTAAGCAACACTTTGAAGCTATCCGCGAAAGAGCCCCGTAAAATTGCGAAGCTGTTTCAACGTGCAGCTTCCCCGCTCTAGATCTAGTTTTCGTAGGTTGGGTTTCGGAGAAAACTATCGCCCTCGTTATTCACTCGGTTGATCTCTACCCAACCTACAAGAGCTACGTTCAGAGCCGCCCGAACGGGAATGTGCCGGGCATTACATCTAAGCCTCGGTAGTGATTCGGTTTAATCATCGACGGGAGTCTCAGGTCCGGCAATTTAATCTCGGTGAGCCGATGGTTCTGTTCGGGTGTGAGCGCCGCTTTAATTTCATTGAGGAGCACGCCAATCTCCTTGAGATAGCCGTTGCGTTGTGTAATGAACTCCCTAATCTTTGTTCTGAGCGTGTTTCGTGCGCGCGCCGACTGTCGAGACATTCTCCGATTACCTTCGTACGGGCTCAATTGGTCCATCCGTGCTTCGCTGCGATAGCCCTGGTAGTGCGACTCTAGCACATCCTTGTCAAATTCGTAGTCTTCGACGATGTCCCGAATGATGGAGATTTTGGAGGTAATCGTCTCCTGCTGTTCCGGAGAGAGGTTCAACGCGGCTGTGGATGTCGGGATGTCGATTAACTTTACCCCGCCGCAGGCGGAGGTTAATGCGACGTAGAAGAGGATGATGATGATCCGTATCATATTCTTTCCTTAGTTGTTGAAAGAGACCTACACAAAACGTCGCTTGACCGCCGCTGTTGTGCTGGTGTTCGGCATTTTTTTGATTGCCAATTTTTAATTATTCCTTGCGGTTCGATTAGGTGAATTGGTTAAATAACGTTATTTGCCGTAGACCCGACTGCGCCGTTGTTGCAGGCTACACTTACGGATAAACCCGCACAATCTGAATGAAGTTTCAATAAATATTCCGGTAATTCTACGAAAGATACGGTTCATTCAAGAAATCCATAATCAGCGAAATCTGTGTAATCCATATAATCCGTGATTCAGACAATTTCGCAGAAACCCGCATTCTGCGCAAGCCTATAGAGGCTTGCGGGACAATGCGAAGCAAACGGACGCAGCAGCCCAAGCTTACATAATTAAAAAACCTCAACCGAAGGAGACACCTAATTTGACGCTCCGTTCAGGATGATTGTCCATCTCTATATAGGCTTCGACTGAATCTTCAAACGGCACCACCGGATCAACGACACCTTCACAATCAAATCTACCTTCAACAAGCCACTTCCAGCAGGTATCAACGATACGTCCGAAATGCCAGCGCGGATGATCGCGGTTCGGATCGCTGTTGGCACGGGCAAAGATGATGTTCGGGATGTTGACATGCGCGACAGCACCGAGGTCAAGCCCGCCCGTACACGCTTTTGCGCGTCCAGCGTAGACGATTGTTCCTTCAAAAGCGACACTGCGAATTGCATCATCAAGGGCTTCGTACACTGCACTTGTTTCTACAGCCACATCAACGCCAAGCCCGCCAGTCGCTTCTTTGAGCACCTCGCCGGTATTAGAGGCAGTGGGATCGATAACAAGCTCCGCCCCCGTTTTTTCAGCGACCTTCCGCCGTCTTTCGAGCGGGTCTACGGCAGCGACGAAGTCAGCCCCTGCGATCCGTGCCATTTGCACCGTCATCAACCCAATGGCACCAAGCCCAAAGACAGCCACCCGCTCACCAACGCGTACCTTTCCATCGCGAATTGCGGACATTGCAAAGTGGGCTGGATCATAGCAGACCGCTTCCTTCCACGTCATACTCTCAGGCATCCTGAGGACACCAGCCGCACGCCATGTATGCGTCTCCTTGAGGTGCCCGTGACTGGCGACGCGTTCCCCAATCGCGAAACCCTCAACCTCTTCCCCGATTTCAATAACTTTTCCGACGCACATATTTCCAAGTCCCATCGGAAAAGTTTCGCCGTCATATCCGTAATACGCTGTCAGTTCTGTACCACGCTTGGGCGCGCCGAATTCGACTTGAACCCGGACACTATCCGCGGGGACGGGACCATCTGCGTACTCTCTCAAGACGGGCTGCCGAAGGGCAACCGCGACCAATTCTCTTGGCATCTTTTTCTCCTTAAAGTAGTAGGTATACTACAAAAGCTACAGAAGACTATCGCCTTCGCTATCCGCTCAGTTGATCGCTCAGTTGATCGGTCGCTTGATTCCTCGCTATCTTTTAGCTTTGAGGTTGCCCCACGTGGTGGTGAGTTTTCCGTGCGGTTGAACGGCGAGAAATCCTCTCAAACCGCCGTCGAAGTGGGCTTCAACCTCCTCTTCGCTCAAGGCGCGCTTAACGATGAGGACTTCGTCGATCATACCGTTGAAAAAGAAGGGACCTTCTGACCAGCCGATGTTTAGCGCGTGGTCAATCTCTTCAGGGATGTTTACCTTGTCATCAACATCTCCGAACGGCTTACCGTCCAGATAATAGGTGTATTTTCTGCCTTCCTTAACAAGAAGCATCTGATACCACTGCTTCAAATCCGGATCCCACGGGTCGGAGTCGATCCAAGCGACGCCTGCGCCGCCGGCGGTATTGATGTGGAAGTCGATCCCGTTGCCGGAGTACCACCAAATCCATTTGTTTGTGGGACCGCCGCCCTCATCGTGTCCGAGCAGGGTAAAGCCCGAAGAACCACGGTTCCCCTTCGGCGGATCTTCTTCGAAGTAAAGCCATAGTCCGATGGTGAAGTCGGTTTTGTGCAGGCTGAGGCTGTCGTCTTTCTCAATTTCGACTTGGTTCGTTCCATCGAGCCGAACCGCTTGCCCGAATTTTCCCTTTTCTCGTTTCGCCTTCTGTTCCAGTATGCCGTCGTTACCGTGCGGGGACACGTCCTTGGCGACTAGCCCCTTTTCTTCGTCAAACGAGATGGCGAGTACGACATCCTTGTCCACTTCGAGCGCCGCCGTATCTCGAAGTGCGAACGCGAGCGTCAAAGCGAAGATTAATGCGATGGAAATCGTGTATTTCATTTTTGTTCTCCTTTTTGGGTTTTGAGTTTCAGCCACATTATTATATACGATCAACTGAGCGGATAGCGAAGGCGATAGGTCTTGTAGGTTGGGTTTCGCTGATGGATTAACCCAACCCACATTCCGCATTACCCATTATACCTCATATATGTTGTATAGGGATACCGATTTTTGCGACAGTTGCGCCGGTGGCGACCATTGGGTATCCGGGGAAGCATCGGTTCATTTTCATCTGATCGACGGGGCTACAGGCTTGTTTCGCGTGGAATGCGTGGAAGTTGACAATCGGGACCGCGATGATTCGACCGTTTAGTGAATCCGGGGAAATTTGGCGCAGCAATTCGTGGACAACGGCGATACCGTTGAGTTCGTCGCCGTCGCTTATTGATTGTAGGTATAGCGTACGTTTTCCACAGGTTCCGTTGATTAGCACGACGGGCAAACGCACGGGCGTCCCGTCGGGCATGGATCCGACGGTAATGTAGTCCTCAACCCGTTTTCCGGGTTTTGCGACGAGTGATCCAACGGTGAGGCTGTTGTTATTTATCCACATTTTATCCACATTTATTTGTACGTTAGGGTTTGTGTCACGGTATGGTTGTATTTGTGGCATTTTAAACGTCCGGGAAACGGACCGGTGAATGCCAACGCTAAGGACGATTGGAACAAGAAAAGCCGAATGCGCTATTCGGAAATTGGAGCGGAGTATTGTGTTTGGTTATGTGTTTGGTTGCCGGAGGTTTCAAAAGCGTTGGGTTTCGCTATCTCCAGCGAGTGTCGCACGCAGTAAACCTACAAAGCGATTCGTTATAATGCACATGTTTCGGCATACCCGCTCTACCCAACCTACAAAGACTACAAAGACTACAAAGACTATCGCAGTCGCTATTCGCTCCTTTGATCCCTACCCAACCTACAAAGACTATCGCACTCACTATTCGTTCGCTTGATCGCTCAGTTGATCTACCCAACCTACGAAAGCTACGAAATACGGGCGACCACGACCGCGACGGGTCCTTGTTGCCAGACGCATTCGGCGTCGAACCCTGCGGCGCGGGCGGCTTCGAGTTCCTCCTCAAGCGGGAAATACGTGTCTTCCTCCGCCCATTGCGTGAAATATTCCCGTGCACGCGGTTCATCAATTCCACGCGCGACCATATGATCAATCCAGTTTCGCCACGTTGCCTCGCGTTCAGGGGGCGCCGCTGGCATCGTTGCGTCCGCATTGACGAAGGCGCCGCCAGATCGGAGCGCGTCGTAAATCCGCCGGTAGAGTGCGCGTTTCGCATCCATTGTCGGTACATGGTGAAGCGCTAATGACGCCGCGACAGCTTTGCACGGCGGCAGCGGCATGTTGAACGACGATTCGGTGAAGCGAACCCGTCCGTCAAACCGCTCGAGCCGCGTTCGTGCTTGTACTAGCATCTCGGGGTCGATGTCGATGAGTTCCACAGTTCCAGAACCGTCCGCCGAGAGAATCGCCTCGGAGAGCGCGCCGGTACCCCCGCCGAGGTCGAGGGTCAAGCCCGGCGTTGTGCGGGCAATTTCGCGCGCAGCGACAGCTAGCATCGTCTCGTAGCCCGGAATGAAGCGGCGAATCGTTTCGTCGTAAGTGCGGATTTCAATGCCGAGGTGACGGTGTACGGAGTGGTTCATGATTATTCGTTGCCGATTTCGGTGGAAGCTGGAGTGTTCCCAGAATCTGCGTTGCCAGAATGCGCGCTCCTGTTTGGTTTTGCGTGATGTTGCAGCGGCACGTTCAAATGTGGTTTGGCAATTACGGGTGAAGTAGCTTTTGATTTGCCGCCATCGGGTTGAGAAGTCGTGGTCGTCGTCGGGCAGTAGGACGAAGGCATCGACCTCCATTTTGGACGGCGTTCCATCGTGGAGCGGAGTGCTTGGCGTAGGAGTTTCACGTTTTCCGGTTGGCAGAGAAAAGGTTTGCGGTCATGGGTCACGACGGTGAAGAAGTAGGTTGCGCCATTGATTTTTGGCGCGGCGGTAGTGCATGGAGGTCGCACCATATATATACTGTATGTTTTTCGTTTGTTAGGTTGGGTTAAGATCAACCCAACCTACAAAACTTCTATCTCCGTTTGTTCGATCTCGTGATGGTTACAACGACTGCCGTATCCTTCCGGCGTTCGGCTTCCTGACAACTGATGAACCTACCTGTTTTTGCATCGCGCCCGACCTTAATGGTAGTTTCACCATGTTTCCGCCCCGCCTCGCCACCACCGTGCTTGCGAAAAACGACCTTTTCTACAGCCTGTTGAACTTGTCTTTTTGTGAGCTTCCCACGTTTGGGCGGGTACTTAACGATTCTTTCTCTAGCCACTCTAATCACCTCCCTAGGACCGTGTTTCAATCAGCGGCTCGCATAAGTCGTCAACCATTCCGCTAGCAAGCAAGTATAATCAAATAAAATCAGCTCTTCAACCGTTAATTGATTCACCTCAGCCAGCTGAGGCAAATCCCTCCTAAATTCTTGGTAACGTTCCCAAATGATGCTTCCACTTGGAATTTTCTTACGTCTTGATGCGGTGCTCAGCCAATTTCGTACAACTGTTACAACTTCTTCGGGATTGTTGTTATGAGCCTGAATATCTTGCCCTGCAATATCCGAAATAAATTGTTGATACCGATACCGTTCTTTATCCAGTATGAGACAATTTTTCCTTTTTTGTTCCTTCAGACCAAATTTCTTTGCGCCAATAAAAACCCCCAATTCCAAAGGCATATTGAATCGAGGAAAACGTGAAGTCTCGTCTAATTCCGTTCGCGATATATCGTGAATCCCATAACGACAAGCTGCAACAATGTTATAGATTTTATCAATCCGAACTTGGCTGGCGTCTTCTTCTTCGAGGGCACAACGGGCAATAAATCCGCAATCGTGTACAGCAAAAACCATTGCATCAAACAAAGGTTTATAGGGCACATCAATGGGACAATTTAGAAAAACATTGTGATTATAGCTTTTGGGTGAACTCATGATTTGCTATGTCTGTGTGTTTAAACCCATCTTGCTCCCCCCTTTTTTAAGGCGGGACTGAGGGGGTAGTAGCGTGTGTCGCGATTCGGAGCAAGTTTTTGTAGGTTGGGTAGAGTCAACGGCGAAACCCAACGTTTTTGAAACGTCCGTTCAGCCGACCGGTTAACGGCAACACGAGAACGATGGGAACGACAAAAAGGAACAAAAGGCAATGACACTATACGGGATTTGTATGATTGTGTGGAAACGCGACGCGTTTTGGTGTTCGGGAGGTTTCAAAAACGTTGGGTTTCGCTCTGTCGAACAATTCTCGCACACAATTAACGAACAGACCGATTCGTTATAATGCACATGTTTCGGCATACCCACTCTACACCAACCTACAAGAACTACAAAGACTATCGCCTTCGCTATTCGCTCCTTTGATCCTAACCCAACCTACAAGAACTGTTTGTTTGATGCCTTCAGCGCAATACGATAAGCATTATGCGCGGAATATTATGCCATATTTTAAGGACATATACCAACGAAAACCACAAAGAGTTATTCTTTGCCGATGTCGGGGTTGATGGGGATTCCTGCGCCTGTGCTCCAGTTCGCGTCGTATACGCCGGCTTGGACGTAGCGGTGGAAGCTGGAGTGTTCCCAATCCTTTGGGGCGGTAACTAAGCCGTGCTTGACGGGATTATAGTGGATGTATTCAACGTGGTTGATATAGTCTTGAGTGTCTTTGACCGTGTGTTCCCAGAATCTGCGTTGCCAGAATGCGCGCTCGTTTTTGGTTTTGCGCGATGTTGAAGTAGCACGTTCAAATGTGGTTTGGCAGTGACGGGTGAAGTAGCTTTTGATTTGCCGCCATCGGGTTGAGAAGTCGTGGTCGTCGTCGGGCAGCGTCCAGATGGTGTGGAGGTGGTCGGGTAGCAGGACGAAGGCATCAATCTCGATCGGATGGCGTTCCATCGTGGAGCGGAGCGCTTGGCGTAGGAGTTTTACGTTTTCCGGTTGGCAGAGAAAAGGTTTGCGGTCATGGGTCACGACCGTGAAGAAGTAGGTTGCGCCATTGATTTTTGCACGGCGGTAGTTCATGGAGGTCGCACCATTGTATTATTATGTATATTAAGATGTGGGTTTTGTGGTATTCGGAGCATTATGCCATATTATTGGGACATATATCAACGAAAACCAAGAACAACGGAAGCCAACGATCAGCTGAGCGATCAAGCGAACGAATAGGGAGCGATCAAGGGAGCGAATAGCGACCGCGATAGTCTTCTCCGTTCAGCCGACCGGTGAATATCGACACGAGAACGATCGGAACGCGAAAAAGGAACGGGGTTGTTCGGAGTTTGGGGCGGTGTATTGCGTTTGGTATTCATTTGGTGTTCCGGAGGTTTTAAAAACGTTGGGTTTCGCTCTGTCGAACAATTCTCGCACACAATTAACGAACAGACCGATTCGTTATAATGCACATGTTTCGGCATACCCGCTTTACACCAACCTACAAAGACTACAAGAACTACCCAACCTACAGAAGCTCTACCCAACCTACGGGTTGCACGGAGGATTTGTTTTTGTAGGTTGGGTAGAGCGGGTATGGCGAAACACACGCAGTTTATTGCGAGCGATTTATGTGTTGAGGTTGTTTGGTAAATGTTAAGGTGTAGCGAAACCCAACGTTTTTGAGACGTCCGGACATCAGACCGGTTAACGGCAATACCAAAGCAATCGGAACAAGAAAAAGCAAAGGGGTTGTTCGGAGTTTGGGACGGTGTATTGTGTTTGGTATTCATTTGGTGTTCCGGAGGTTTTAAAAACGTTGGGTTTCGCTCTGTCGACCAATTCTCGCACACAATTAACGAACAGACCGATTCGTTATAATGCACATGTTTCGGCATACCCACTCTACACCAACCTACAAAGACTACAAGAACTACCCAACCTACAGAAGCTCTACCCAACCTACGGGTTGCACGGAGGATTTGTTTTTGTAGGTTGGGTAGAGCGGGTATGGCGAAACACACGCAGTTTATTGCGAGCGATTTATGTGTTGAGGTTGTTTGTGGTAAATGTTAAGGTGTAGCGAAACCCAACGTTTTTGAGACGTCCGGACATCAGACCGGTTAACGGCAATACCAGAGCGATTGAAACAAGAAAAAGCAAGGGGTTGTTCGGAGTTTGGGACGGTGTATTGTGTTTGGTATTCATTTGGTGTTCCGGAGGTTTTAAAAACGTTGGGTTTCGCTCTGTCGAACAATTCTCGCACACAATTAACGAACAGACCGATTCGTTATAATGCACATGTTTCGGCATACCCGCTCTACCCAACCTACAAAGACTAAGGGGTTGTTCGGAGTTTGGGGCGGTGTATTGCGTTTGGTAATTATTTGGGTTGCCGGAGGTTTCAAAAACGTTGGGTTTCGCTCTGTCGAACAATTCTCGCACACAATTAACGAACAGACCGATTCGTTATAATGCACATGTTTCGGCATACCCACTCTACACCAACCTACAAAGACTACAAGAACTACCCAACCTACAGAAGCTCTACCCAACCTACGGGTTGCACGGAGGATTTGTTTTTGTAGGTTGGGTAGAGCGGGTATGGCGAAACACACGCAGTTTATTGCGAGCGATTTATGTGTTGAGGTTGTTTGGTAAATGTTAAGGTGTAGCGAAACCCAACGTTTTTGAGACGTCCGGACATCAGACCGGTTGACGGCAACACCAGAGCGATTGAAACAAGAAAAAGCGTAAGGCGTGGTTCGGAGTTTGGGGCGGTGTATTGTGTTTGGTAATTATTTGGGTTGCCGGAGGTTTCAAAAACGTTGGGTTTCGCTCTGTCGAACAATTCTCGCACACAATTAACGAACAGACCGATTCGTTATAATGCACATGTTTCGGCATACCCACTCTACACCAACCTACAAAGACTACAAGAACTACCCAACCTACGGGTTGCACGGAGGATTTGTTTTTGTAGGTTGGGTAGAGCGGGTATGGCGAAACACACGCAGTTTATTGCGAGCGATTTATGTGTTGAGGTTGTTTGGTAAATGTTAAGGTGTAGCGAAACCCAACGTTTTTGAGACGTCCGGACTCAGACCGGTTGACGGCAACACCAGAGCGATTGAAACAAGAAAAAGCGTAAGGCGTGGTTCGGAGTTTGGGGCGGTGTATTGTGTTTGGTAATTATTTGGGTTGCCGGAGGTTTCAAAAACGTTGGGTTTCGCTCTGTCGAACAATTCTCGCACACAATTAACGAACAGACCGATTCGTTATAATGCACATGTTTCGGCATACCCGCTTTACCCAACCTACAAAGACTATCGCCCTCCCTATTCGGTCGGTTGATCTACCCAACCTACAAAGACTATACGGGATTTGTATGATTGCGTGGAAACGCGACGCGTTTTGGTGTTCCGGAGGTTTCAAAAACGTTGGGTTTCGCTCTGTCGAACAATTCTCGCACACAATTAACGAACAGACCGATTCGTTATAATGCAGATGTTTCGGCATACCCGCTCTACACCAACCTACGGGTTGCACGGAGGATTTGTTTTTGTAGGTTGGGTAGAGCGGGTATGGCGAAACACACGCAGTTTATTGCGAGCGATTTATGTGTTGAGGTTGTTTGGTAAATGTTAAGGTGTAGCGAAACCCAACGTTTTTGAGACGTCCGGACATCAGACCGGTTAACGGCAACACCAGAGCGATTGAAACAAGAAAAAGCTAAGGCGTGGTTCGGAGTTTGGGGCGGTGTATTGTGTTTGGTAATTATTTGGGTTGCCGGAGGTTTCAAAAACGTTGGGTTTCGCTCTGTCGAACAATTCTCACACACAATTAACGAACAGACCGATTCGTTATAATGCACATGTTTCGGCATACCCGCTCTACACCAACCTACAAGAACTCAACCCAACCTACAAAGGCAACGAAAATTACAGTTTTTACAGTCTATAAAAAAAGGGGTGAATTACGAAACAAGAATAATACGTTTTATATGAATTGGGGGAGGATGTCAAGGCGGGGGGATTTTATGATTTTTTTATGAAACCGGATTCGGGGGATTGCGTATTTTTGGGTACGATGTCAGGTTTAGGATCTCGTTGTCGATTTCGGCAACTGGGTCATGCAGAGAAACCAAGTTTCTGACAAAAACTCGGTTTCCGGTATTCCGTGAAACCTGCGAAATAAGCATTGACAGATGTTAAAATCTGTTGTACTATACAGCAGGTTTCCGCGATGGATGCCGGGGACGAAAACCGCGAAACATGTCGGAAGAAAAGTCTTGACAAATTGCGGAATCTGTTATATTATGGTATTGTGTTGCGGCAGGATTGCGCGGCGAATATGTCTCGCGTTCGGTCTGCCGGCACGACTTACGGCTTCATTCTAGACAGCTATTCTCTAAGGGGATCAACAAATGAAACCCTCCAGAGACACGTTTTGAGTGAGGACAACATTTCAGTCAGTGTGTGGAGGGTGTTTCAACCCTCTCGAGTGAGTCCCGGAACCCGATGTGAGCGGTTTCGGGGTTTTGTTGATTCTGTTATGATTTAGGAAAGGAACAACTACCAATTATGGATAGTTCAACTAAGGCTTGCGAATCTGGCAAGCGAAACAAAATCAAATTCAATCCTTCAACATACAAACATGCAAGGAGGAAACATACAGTCATGTTGAGTAGAATTTCGAAAATGAGTGTTTTCGGTATCGTTGCGCTCATGCTCGTTCTCGGGCTGGCGTCGGACGATGCGCAGGGACGGGATCCGGCAGCTGGAACATACGTGGTAACAATGCAAACAGAACCATCTGTGCTGCGCGCAGCAGACACAGCTACGGTGACGTTTACCCTCACTGTCGACCTTCGGGAAAACAAGTCTACTCAAGACCCAATCCCGGAGGATCAGGCTAACGCTGATACGGCGGAGCGTACGGTCACCATTAACATTCCGGGAGGGTCGACAGGGTGGTCGCCCAACCCGGTTGCGTTATCCGGAGAGACTGCGGTGGACCCGGGCGAGGTGAGTTTCGCTAAAACTACTGTTATCACCGACAACACTCTCGCGTGGATTTCCGGGTCTAACGCACGGAAGCTGAATATCAAAATTGTCGCAGGAATTGACGGTAATGGTGTATATACCATCGTATACGCAGCGGCGACTGTGCCTAACCGCAAAGGCGATAGCTACAGATTTTTAATTGACAACGCAGACACCAAAGACATTCCGTATAGCGTTGATTACGCGACGAGCGGATCGGGAACGGTCACGATGAGTCCGTACAGCCCGTTGGACGCGATTGTTGGCGGCGATGCTGATGATAAAAACGCTTGGAACGGCAAATATGTTTTCAATAGCAAGACGGCGTTAAGACCGTTGAAGTTTACTTACAAAGCGGCGGGTTCTATGCCAAAGGATTCAACCGTTTCAATAGTTATGACGGGTGGATTCAGCCTTCATGGAAAGAGCAGTTCCGTAATTTCCGTGAGCGGTTCCGGTTCTCCAGAACTTTCTACTCCCGTAGATACCGTTGTAGTAGATGAAAGTACTACGGTAGTCGCTACAGTGAAGGCAGAGGGCGGGCTGGGAGCCGGCCAGTCGATAGCCATAACCATTAGGGAGCTTGTGATGCCGGAGGTCGTAGCGGCAGCCGATGCCCCGGATACGGATAATACCATTACAGTGACTTCTACGTCGGGTACTACGAACTTTCAAGACGATGCCCGCCCGGTTGCTATTGACAATGCTGCTGGAGATGTCGACAAAGGTTTATTCGAGTTCTACACGACTGCAGCGCCCGGGACCGGTGAAATGACGATTAATTCTGGCGGCGACCCGATTCAAAACATGCGCGTCGTGGAAGGCACTGACCTCGGGACATTGGTATTTGGAATTACGGGCACGGACGGTATGGGACCGGACGCCAAATTTCAGATTAAGGTTCCGGGCGCCCCTTGGCCCGAGCCTATTAAGGCGTCCGGCACGATTGGCGTTGTTGCCGATTCGGAAGCCGCCGGACACACGGCGAATGCGGAGATTGGCACTGGCGGTGCGGCTCGCACACTCAGCGGAAGCCTTACAACTAATACACTTCAATCTGGTACAAATAATCCCGAGGCTAATGCAAATTTGAACGATACTGATAACGGCGGGATTACGTACCGAGCCGGCGCGATATCGGTACACGGCAAGCATGAGTTCATGCTTTTGACCAGTTCCGGTCCGCACGGCGCCACATTGAAAGAGAGGACCGGCGGGGACGGGGCTGACGCGTACCCCCGGTACATTGAAGTCACCGCGAAGCACGAAAGCGGTACGTTCGTCGTTAGAGAGGGCGGATCGCCGTTAGTGCAGTCAAAACCCGCGAACGAGCACACGCTCCAGTTAGTCTTTAAAGCCACTGGCTACATGCCGGCAGGGATGGTTGTGTTTAGGTTCCCGGATAGATGGAAAAGTCCTCGCCGTGACGTCGCTCCGCCGTTTGAAGTGGGAGAGGTGAGGTTTAGCAATAACGCGACGTTTATTGTCAACACCGACGGGACCATCACTGCGACGGGGGACTGGCGAGATGAGGAAATTGTAGTTACCTACAGAGGCATGGTTCCGGGCGAGGCGGGTACCCCGCCCGAGTCACACACTTTTACCGTGGATGCATCATCGTTCGGAGGTGATGCTAGCTTCCCGGCCCCGGCGGCCCGACCGGCTGCTTATTCCCATACGATTGGTCCCAATCTCGCGGCGGATGGCAGCGGCACACTCGCGATTGAGCCGAAGAATGCGAATGCCGGCGAGACGATTAATTTGAATATAACTTACACAGCCGCGGGCACGATGGAAGATGGATCAGTTGTTGAGGTTACCATCCCCGAAGGCTGGCCTGATCTTGATGCGCCTGGCACATCAGTCGAGATCGGCGCAGAGGGCATCGTGGCAACCTTGAATGAGTCGAAGAGGACGCTGACCGCTACAACTGTTGATGATATGGTCACTGATTCCAAACTCGTGTTCAACGTCACGGGCGTTACAGCGCCGGCTGTCGGCAGAGGTTACCAGTTCACCGCGCAATCAAAATCGCACGGAGAACTAAAGAGCCTTTCGTCAAGGCAAATCTCCGGTGCAGTCATCAATATCAGCAACGTGGCTGCTGGTTCCGCCCTGCTTACGCTAGTGAGGGAAGACGGAACGATGGCGGAATCTGCCGAACCCCTGGATTCGTTTGAAACGGCCAAAATCACTTTTACGGTTGGCTTGGCGATGCAACCCGGGGCGGAGGTTAGGGTCACGGTTCCGGATGGCTGGACGAATGAACCTTTCCAGGACAACGGCATGCCGCGTACGAGCGGTGAGGTTACGCTTGAAGGGAAGGCGGATCTTAGCGTCGAGGGAAGCGTGCTGATCGCCAAGGCGAACGCTCAGATTAACCCTGGCGAAACAGTGACGTTCACCTACCATAAGCCGACCGCGCCTGAAGGCGAAACAACATCGTCTTTCGATACACAGGCGTCAATTGTTGAAGGCGGGGGTTTACTGGCGGTTGCAAATCAGCAAACAACTGTGGTCGTTAGAAGCAAGGTCACCGCGTTGACGCTTACCGCCGAATCGGCGACGAGCGTGTTCGTAGGCGATCCGGTCAAACTCACCGTTAGCTCGGATGCGCGTGCTCCGGTTCGCGGTCTTGCGGTAACGTTAGCGACCGATCCGGCTGATACAGGGATGTTCTCCCTGACCGAAGACGGGACAGCCACCACTTCGGTGACGATTGAGGATTCGGCTACTACGATGTCCACCACGTTTTATTACATAGGCCCAAGTTCCATTGATACGGCATCTGTCGATGTCGAGTTGACGGCGACGGCTATGGTGGATGGCGAAGCCGTTGCATCTGATCCCGTGGAAGTTAATGTCAGGTCCACGATTAGCATGCTGCAGGTTAACGGCATGCATGATGATCCGGAACCGGTGGAGGTTGGTGCCGCAATTACGGTGACAGCGATCGGTAAAGACGGCAGAGCCACCGTAACGGTAACTGACGCTGAAGAAGAGGCGGTCGAGTCACTAACAAATCTTGGACTTGATGTCGACTCCGATGCTACTGACGTACCGGCAGGTAGTGTTGCTTACAAGCGTAAAATTGAACTGCCGGACGATCTTGCCGAAGGCGATTACACCGTAACCGTGACTATTGACGGCGTTTGGTTGCCAATAGAGATCAGTGTGGTGGCAGCCAGAGCACAGGTTACCGAATTGACGCTCACCGCGTCAGCGGATAATTTCTTCGCGGGCGAGTCAATCACAGTCACTGTTGCATCGGATGCTCGTGCACCCGTTGACGGTCTTGAGGTGACATTGTCGACAGATCCCGCAGATTCGGGAACGTTCTCCGATCCCGAAAGCGAGGAGACCCTCAAGGGAGGGATGGTGACGATTGAGGATGCTGCGGATTCAATGTCTGCAGATGTTAATTACACCAACTCTGCGAGGGGGACTTTCATGCTGACGGCGACAGCTATGGTTGATGGCGAGGCCGTTACATCTGACCCGTTGGAAGTTACGGTCAACCCCACGATTACCGTTCAGGTTAACGGCATGGACGCACCGGAAGCGGTGTTGCCCGGCGCCACAATTAGTGTGACGGCGAGCGGTAAAGCAGGCGGAGGCACCGTAATGGTAACCGACGCTGAAGGCGAAGCAGTCGAGTCATTAACAGGGCTTGGACTTAATGTCGACGCCGATGCTGCTGACGTTCCCGAAGGCAGCGTTGCCTACATGCGCGACATTGAACTGCCCGCGGATATTGCTGACGGCACTTACACAGTTACCGTGACAATTGGCAGCGAGTCGGTGCCAGTGATGTTGGAGGTCATGACACCCACAGAACCGGTCACCGCTATCGCGATTGTACCGGATCCGACCAGCGTGTTTATCGGCGAGGACATTGCCGTCTCCGTGACGCTGTGGAGCGGTGCCGAAGAAGGGGCTGCCTCGGCAGCTATGGTCATCAACCTGACGGATGGCGAAGCCGGCGGTAGTTTCACCGATACCGAAGGCAATGCTATCACTTCGGTCACTATAGCCGTTGGAGGTTTCGACGCGTCTGCGAAATATAGCAATGCCAGCAGAGGCGAAATCACGCTGACCGCGACGGCAGCCGATGAGGCGTTGGAACTTGAGCCGGCAACCGCCGATGTCACGGTCAAGCCCTCGATTTACAATTTTGAGGTTAACGGCACGGACGAGCTAGGCCCGCTGACGGCTGGCGTCACAATTACTGTGTCGGCGACCGGAAAAGAAGGTAAAGCCACCGTAACGGTAACTGACGCGGACGGCGAAGGGGTTGTGCCATCGAAAGGGCTTACAGGACTTGATGAAGAGCCCGATGAAGAGGGCAACGTTGATTACACGCGTAAATTTGACCTACCGGTCGTTCTTGCCGATGGCATTTACACAGTTACGGTTACCATTGCCGGCGAGACTGCCGCAATGGCAATCGAAATCATAAACGACCAATCAAAACCGGCGTTGAGCAACCAGAAGGTATTGCCCGACACGGTAGCGAGCGGCAGTGTGATTACGCTTAGAATCGACGTGAGTTCTAATGTGCCTAATCCCGAGTTGTCAGTGATGGCGGATGTCAGCGAGATTGATGCCGACCAAGCCGCTGTTCAGTTGACGAAACTGCCCGGGACGGAGAGCACCTATGCCAACATCTACGTGGTCAAAAACAGCGACCCGCAAGACGATGGCGAGAAGACCATCACGTTCATGGCGACTGATAGGATTGGCGGCGCAAGCGAAATGACTGTGTCCACGTCCTTGAAGAACGACGTTACGCCTCCGGTGCTGAGCGATCCGACCGCTATGCCTTCACCAGTGGTGAACGGTATGGACGTTACCATTTCGGTTAGCAGTGAATCCGGTCTCACGGTCACGGCAGATGCTTCCGAAATCGGCGGCGGCATGGTGACGCTGACCGAGGGTACGGTTGACGACGGTATGGATGCCAACGGCAACGGTAATGGTATGGATGCCAACGGCAACGGTAATGGCATGGATGCCAACGGCAACGGTAATGGTATGGATGCCAACGGCAACGGTAATGGCATGGATGCCAACGGTAACGGTAATGGCATGGATGAAGATATGGTCGGCACGGGCATGTATAGCAGCGACCCGATCACAGTCGCCGTTACTGAAGGTGGCGATCAGACCATCACCGTCAAGGCGACCGATGCCTCTGGTAACGAGGCTACCATAGACGTAACCGTCACGGTTGAGGTGCACGAGGTGACAAGCGTTACTTTCGTTCGCACGGGCGATACGGTTACGGTAACCACGATGGGCACCGCTGGATTGAAAGCGGAGTTCAGCGTCTTCAATGAAGCTATGAAGATTATCGGTGAGAAGGCGATGACGGAATCGGATGATGGCGGAAGCTATACAGGCAGTTTCATCATTGTTGTAGACGCCCATCCCGCTGGTGAGTATTGGATTTCTAGCAGCGTGGGTACTGCTGCCAGTATGACCGCAGAAGGTGCACTCACGATCGACCACGGGGCGCATTTCACCCTGTCAATCGGCGCGGGTACGCATATAATCCATATCCCGTTAGATGTTAAGCAGATTAACGGCGAAGATGCGTTGATTGACACCGTCGGCGACCTATACGATGCGCTCGGCGAAGCGGTCAACTACATCATTACGGTCGGCGACGACGGTGGATGGAAGACTTACCTCGGCGATATGAGCGCGGGCACCGCAGCGGACGCGGCAATCGGCGACGATACCGGTTTGATTGTGGTGATGTCCGACGCTAAGACGCTTGAACTCGTTGGCGATGCGCTAGGTACCGCCGGCGCTTCACAAATTAACATTGACGTGGGGAACAACCTCGTCGGTGTACCGCTTGATCCGGTGGTGGATATGATGATTAGCGCCGCGCTGGTCGAAGGTGTTAGTTCAATCTCGGTCTCCAAAGCCGATGGAATGGGATTCCACACGATTAGGGAACCCGGCGACGACGGCGACGGTCCTGTCATAGGCGGCGTCGGCTATCTAGTTTCCTACATTGGAGCGGAACCAGCCAGCATCCCGATATTCGGTTCAGCATGGGAGAACGACGGATCGGTTTCGGCAGCTCCTGCAATCGCCTTCAGCGGTTCGCAGACGCCGGTGCTGTATGTTGAGGGCGGCGTTATGGACGAGTTCGACATGTTGTCACGAGTTCCTGAACTCCGTGTCACTGTAAAGAACCTGTCTACAGGCGCTTCGCTCGACACCGTTCTCGGAACGGAGCAGTCTGCGACAGCGTACAGCGGTACGTTTGTTGAATTGAGCCGCCACGCAGCGAAGGCTGGCGATGTGCTGGAGATAGTAGCGCATTCACCGAACCCGTACGTTGGTGTTCGACCGGTTCAGCAGATTGTTGTTAGCGCGGAAGAGGTGTTGACGAGCCGTATCAGCTTGCCCGACCTGGAAGTCTACGAGATTCCGTCGGAGAGCGAGCTGTTGGCTAACTACCCGAATCCGTTTAACCCTGAAACGTGGATTCCGTACCGGTTAGCGAAAGCTGCCGAAGTGACGTTGGATATTTATGACACCAACGGACGCTTGGTACGGACCATTGATATCGGCTTCAAACCAGCCGCTGTGTACGAATCACGTGCATCAGCGATTTACTGGGATGGCCGCAACAACTACGGTGAACGCGTTGCCAGTGGCACGTACTTCTATCACTTAACTGCGGGCGATGATTATGCATCAACTCGCAGAATGGTGATCCTGAAGTAAATGTTCGCCGCAGATTCACCCTTTAGCTGCTAGGCGGGCTCTGTACTGCTTAGCAGCTAATTTTTTGTTTTAGTTTGAAATCACCCCCCTCAGTCCCCCCTTGGTAAGGGGGGAGGAGAACAACAGTTCCAACTATTTAAAAAATTGCGGTACGAGAGAATAAACAACTTTCAAACTGGTTGTTACTTGTGTTATAATAGATATGTTTCGACGGCTTTATAAAACATAATTGGTCTGGTGTAAAATTTTTTGTTGTTTGTTTCATGAATTTGCTTTATGAAGTGTTTTGATTGGTCTTGGTCGGGCTCACTTTCCGAAACCCGCATGTGAGCCGAATTGATGAGCGAAATTTTTGGGAGGTTGAATAGTGTTTAACATCATGAGTAAGGGAAAACTCGTTTGGTTTCTGATTTTGGTTACACTTGCGAGTGGTTTGATGATGAGCGTAGCGCAGTCGGTCCACGCCCAATCGGTGAGCTTGTTCATATTGAATGGTACGCTCACGGATGCGGATGGCGTTGCGCTGGTAGGGTACACCGTGGAGGCGCCAATTGCTGAAGAAAGCACATTTGGGAGCGGCGTATCTATAACAGACGAACAAGGAAATTACTCGATCGAGTATAACGACTTGAGCGGAAGAGTCAGCGTTGGCGACTCAATTGAGGTAATTATCAAAGACCCTGACGGGAACGTTGTAGGGGAAACGTCGTATACCGTTACTTCTGCGGATATATCGCCTCGAATTGGACGGGCGACGCACGATATCGCAATTCAGATGTCAGGGCTGACGCTTGATTTGATTAACGTTCAGTTGCCTGCGGATGGCGAATCGACGGCGGAAATAACCGTTTCGATCGAGTCGGGCGATGGGCCGGTCATCGGTGACACGGTGACAATAACGGCTGACATGGGCAGCGTCGGCGAGGTTACGGATAACGGCGACGGGACGTATACGGCTGTGTATACGGCGCCCGCGTTGGTTATTAATGAACCGGCGACGGATACGATTACGGTGAGTTCTGACACAACAGGCGATTCGGTAACCGCGGTAATAACGTTGGAGCCGGTTCCGACGGACATTAGAGTATCGGTCGAGCCGAGCGCATTTATAGCGGGCTCGGGCGAGACTGGCGCCGTTTCGATTACAGTGAACCGCGGCGGCAACGCTGTGGTGGACGCAGACATTTCATTGGTAGTGAGACGCGCGGATGGCGGTGCCGACAGCGGCGCGGCTACTGATGTGACGAACAACGGTGACGGCACGTACAGCGCGACATTTACGGCTCCGAACACCGCGGGACAGATTGATTTTTCCGCAACGGACGCAGTTTCCGGCGCGAGCGGGATGGCGTCAGTTAATGTGAAGGCGGGACCTGCGGCGGCAATTTCGGTGACGGCAGCGCCCACGTCAGTTTCGAGCAACGGACGCGCAGTAATCACTGCAGCGGTCGCGGATGCATCGGGTAACGGTGTCGGCGGATTGACGCTTAGCCGTACGGCAGAGAGCGGCACGGTCGGCGAATTCAGCGAAGGGTCTACAGTTGGGAGTTACAGCGCGGCATATACCGCGGGTACGGTTGAGGCGGAAGGAGGGGATACCGTAACCGTTAGCGTCGACGACCTATCCGGTCAGGTGACGATTAACCTTACACCGGTTCCGCCGAAGGCAGTAGAAATTCTTGTAATCACAGGCACAGTGAACAAGCAAGACGGTACGGGACCCGTCAGCGGGGTGAATGTAGAGGTTACAGTCGGCGACATGACGCAGCCACCGGCGCAGACGGACAGCAATGGAAACTACACCGTCACCTTCTTCACTCCGGGCGGCGTTGCGGCACGCGAAGGCGAAAGCGTTACTGTTGTTGTCACGGACGACGCCGGCGAGGAACGCGGACGGGACGAATCGGTATTGACGCGAGAGGAGCTAGGCGAGGGGAATTCCGCGGATATTGAGCGCAATGTGAATACCGATATTTTGGCGAGAACCACGTCGTTGGTGGTGACCGGTTCGGTGTTCCGCGAAGAGAGCGAGGTGCCGATTGACGACGTGTTTGAGATTACAGTGATGAACACGACGCGCGGGACGGAAATGTCCGGTATGACGGACGAGAACGGAATGTATGTTCTCACCTTCTTCGGCACAGACGTTGTTGCTGAGACGGGAGACGAGATAGTAGTGACGGCTTCGAGAGAGGGAAGCGAATGGAGCAGTCCCCCGCATTCGTTGTCTTCGGAAGACGTTGAAGCGGGCAGAGCGATGGTGAACGTACCGACCGACATCAAGGCGTCAGCCCTAGCGCTTGTGGTGACGGGTAAGGTTCTCTTTGACGACGGGACCATTGCAGTTGGCGCCGGTGTGACCGTAACTTCGATTAACGATGGACGCGGACTGGAAGCGACAGGCGAGACTAATGCAGATGGGATGTATTCCGTGACCTTCTTTACAGGTGATGTCGTTGCGGAAACTGGAGACGTGATTGTCGTCACAGCCGTGCACGACGGCGACGCGGTCGGCAGCACGGAACGTACGCTCTCATCGGCTGAAGTGGACGCACAGCGCGCGGAAGGCGTGGATGTGGTTACCAGTATAAAAGCGTCAACGACGACGTTAGCGGTGACTGGTACGGCGTACTACGAAGGCAGCATGATCCCCGTCGGCGGCGGACAAACCGTGACTGTCGTGAACAACATGAACGGGATGGAGTCCACCGGGACAACGGAGGAAGACGGTACGTTTGTCGTTACGCTCATAGCCATTGAGGGGGTTGCCGCGGAGACGGGCGACACGCTGACCATCACGGTGACAAGCGAAGCGGACGGCAGCGGCAGCATTGAACATACGTTATCGGCGATGCAGATTGATGCGCAGCGCGCTATGGTTGATGTTCCGACGAACATTAAGGCGACCTCATCAACGTTCGTTGTGTCAGGTACGGCATACCTTGAAGATGGGGTAAGCGGTGCGCCCCACGATTTGACCGTTAAAGTCATGAACGAAACGCAGGGGATCAATGCGGAAGGCGTAACCGTTCCGGGCGGCGGATACATTGTGACGTTCTTGGAGACCGATGCAGCGGCTGTGAAGACTGCGGATGAGTTGACATTCGACGTGCTTGTAATGGCGGCAGACGAGACGCCCGTCGGGGAAACTTCCGTTACGCTCTCATCGGCTGATGTGGTTGCGCAGCGGATTGACGGCATAGATATCACGACGAGCCTCAGGGCTGACCCGACCAATGAGTTTGTCGTTTACGGTACGGTTCGAGATCCGTCGGGCAACATCGTTGGGGCGGGAGTAAAGGTGCGCGTCACCCTCGGCGAGCAGGCTGCGAGGGAACAGGAAACCGAAGCAGACGGTTCGTATCAGGAGACCTTCTTCATGCCGGGCGAAACGGATGCGAGCGTTTACGACACCGTGGTAATTCAGGCGGTCGACCGCAGCACCGGCGATTCGGCGTTTGAATCCATGCAGTTGGCTTCGCACCACGTGTTGGCGAAGCGTCTTATGTTTAACGTGATGCTGGTTCCGGACGATGAACCCCCGGTCGCCGTGGCAGCAGTGAGCCAGCGGTTCCTTGACACCGAAGAAGTCTCGACGTTCGACGCGAGCGGTTCAACCGACAACGTCTTTATTGACACGTACGTATGGGATTACGGAGACGGCACGAGCGGCAGCGGCGCGAAAACGACGCACGCTTACGACCGAGCGGGACTGTATGTTGTAACGCTTACGGTTACCGACCTTGCCCGAAACGCGACTACGGTCTCACGCGAAATCTTTGTGAGCACGGTACGGCTCGGCGGAATTTCAATCAACACCCGGCACGCGCGAGAGGTTCTTGACCAAATCATCGGCTTGGCAATCGCTAAGACCGACCTTGCTCAGCAGATGGGAACGGAAGCGCTCTTGCAGATGATGCGCGCTAATCCGGCGATTCAAGCGGCTGTGGCTGAAGCGATTGGCGGGGCATTACCGCCCGGCTTAATACCTATGCAGCTACTCAGGGAAAATCTGCCGCTGATTTTCGAGCAGTACGAAAACATTGACTTGGAAAACTTCGGCAACGCAGTGACCGCACGTGTCGACGCGAGCGGCGGTATCCTGGGATCAGCAACTCCGGGATTCGGCAGAGTCGTGACCGGCGAGAAGTTGGACCTCTACCTTGCGACACCGCGTGCAGATGTTGGCAGTGTCACGTTTAGGTTCGACGAAGCTACAACCGATGCGGACGAGGTCATCGACAGTCTGCCGCACACGTTCCAGTTGGAAGAGGAGCAAGCGATTCTACTGCTGCCCTCATGGCCCGGCGTGCGGGATGGAATGGACGGCGTGTTCTCAACGGTGACGTTGATGTTGGCGTCTGAAGAGTTGCCGTCGGCATACCACAATCTAATTTCGAGAAATGCCTGGTCATACCGCGAAACGAGCGATTATCAGGCTGCGTCCATGAGTCCAAGGACGATTAACGGAAAGATTGTATGGGATGTCCAAGCGGACATTGAACCCGGAAAGATATATTACTACTATTACGCAGTCGAACTCGCGTATCCCGTCACACTGAATTTGGGCGAGGGTCAGGAGAGCATGGAACTCTCGCAGTACGCATTGCCAGACCCGCGCAACCTTCAAATTCAGGATCGCGGCATAGCTGAGGCGGTATTCACACCCGAGCTTCAGGAAGCGATTGCACCGCTGCTGAACCCGATACTTGCGGGCATTATCAGTGGACAAGCTGTTACGTTCGAGGATGTTATCGCGAGCGTGACGCCCGAAGCGTGGGTGAACCTGTTGGGCGCAGCATTGAATTCAGCAACTCCGCTTCTTGAAGAGATTTCAATGACGATGGATACGCAGATGATTTCCGTGTTCACCGTTCCGCTGGTGAACGAAGCGCAGTCGCTCTGGCACACGAGTATTGATTTATCAGTGTTCCCGGACGGCGTTCACACAATTGATGCGAACGCGTTTGATTCGCTTGGAATTCAGATAGATAACCGACCGGTTTTCGGTAAGACCTTCACGTTGGATCGGACTGCACCAGTTTACGATGTGTCGGCTGCACCGGCTCAGAATTCGTCGATGTATATGCGCGACGACGGCGTATTGATTGCGACAGGATTGCCGCCCGCTGGCGAGGGCAGCCCGATGGCGACGCTTCAACTGATGTCAAGCCCGAACGGCGATGTGAGCGATGCGGCTGAAGGGTTGTACCAGATTATTCGGCACAGCGATGACGCCGTTGAACAAGCGTCACAAACTTGGGTCAACATTTTCGCGAGCGAATTGGCACCGATGTTCCAAGGGCTAACGCCTGAAGACATCACCGCATTCTTGGTTACGTTCCCGAATCTAGCGACGTTGAACGCGCCTCTGAGTTTGGACGCGCCTGGGATTGAGACGTTCCTTCCGGAACAGATGGAGATGTTGATTCGCGGTGCTAACAGCCAGCCCGAACTGATTGTCGGAGAATACGGGCTGCGTTTCATCGCACGGGATTCCGTATTTAATATGTCAACGGATACCGCGCCGATACGGTTGAACATTGTTCCACCGGATGCGGATACCGCGATGGTTGTGCGGATATCGCTCGGCGATTGTAACGGCGACGGCGACTCAGACGACCTGTATGAGACAGGCGCTCCTGCGGACATGATTCTGTTCTCGGACACGCCGAATGTGGTGTTGACCGCAGAGATTATGAAACAGGTTCACCCGATAACCTCAATCCTGTTCCAGTATAGGATGGGGGATGAAGGCGAATGGATGGATGTCGGTACACTTGACGCAGATATGGTCGCCGGCGCTGCTGTCGGCTCACAGTATGATGCGGCTTGGAGCATTGACAACTTGGGCGCGATGATTCAGGCAGGTATGCCGGTAATGGTTCGCGCGGTTGTCACGAATGCACTCTCCATTTCTGATACTGAGGCTGGCGAAGCTGCAATAGCGGTGAAAGACCATCCGTGCCCGATCGAAACTGAAGTTCACGACCTTGCACACAGCGTTACCGACCGTAACCCCGACAGCAACGCGCCGCTGGGCGCGATTATGCTTCAGGCAATCACCCGCGAGCTAACCTCACCTCCTTCGATGAGCGTAGTTTTTGAGGCGCGCCGTATGCAAGGTGAGGAGTGGATGTCAGTCGGCGAAACGGCGATAGCGGATAGCGTTGTCGAAGAGTCTATCACCGATGCACTTGAAGAGGTGTTGGAGGAGGTTATCGACGGCGAGCAGACCGCAGTGTTAGTTCCGACGCGGCGTGTATGGTCGTTTGAACTTGATAGCACAACACTAGAAGACACAATTGCGGTGGGAGACCCCGCTGAACGCGACGTGACGTTGGACGAGAACCCTTACGTGCTTCGTGCAGCCGCAGTTGACGAGAATGGCACACGATACGAATCGGTGGAGGCGCTCTCGCAGAGTTTCTCGGTCGATAACATTGACGATGTACCGCCGCTCACAGGAACGGCGATTCTTCAAGTTGCGGATGCCGCAGGCGTTATTGAGGCAATCGAGAGCATCTTTACCGTCGGCGGTATCGTTGACGAGAGCGTAGATGCGCCAGTTGCGATGGTGATGTCAATGCCAATTGCGGATCCGAACACGTACAGTCGGGTCGATTTGCTGATTAACCGCCGCAATGACGACGGCAGCCTGGGAGACTCTGTGGTTGAGACGGCGTTCGAGATGGGTGAGGAGAATTACACCACCACGGCTGATGTCTCAACGCTAGAGAACGGCGCGTATCTCTTCCAAGCACTGGCAATGGACGAGGTTGGGAATCAAGAGGTACGAGATCTCGTGTTAGCGATTTCGGTTGATGTTGCGAACTTCATTCCGCCGCCCGATATCGACCTCAATGGTCAGACGGTTGAGGCAGTCACGGAAGCGTATCCGGACGGGTTCCCAATCGCTCGGACGTACGAGCTCGCTGTGACTGGCATTGCGCTTAACGCAGGAGACATCGACGTTCTCGTTGATGGGCGTTCCGCGAACGAATTGGGCGCACTCACGGTTACTACGGTTGAGGAAGGGGCGTCGAGCACGTTCGGGCTGGCGATTGACACTACGCTGCTTGAGGAGGGCTTGCACGCACTGGATCTACAGGTTACGAAACGCAACGGCAGCATCACGTTTGTTCTGGCGCCGCTGTTTGTAGATAACATCGCGCCCGAGTTGGCAGTGGCTTCGCCGATAGCGAACGACGAGGTAAGCGCGTTGCCTTCGATTCATGCAGTATATAATGACGGCGCTGGTGCGGGCATTGAGCTCTCGACAGTGTTGATGAGCATGGTTCGACTGACGCCGCCGGATATGTCGGCGGTCGAGATTGATGTGAGCCAAGTTATGACAGATTTGACCGACCTGGTCCATACCCGCCGCGATATGCTGCCGGCTGGCGTATATCGGGTGAGCGTAACGGTGTCCGATATCGTAGACAACGTTAGCAACATGTCGGTTGACTTTACGGTCGTTACGACGTTGCCGTCAGTCTCAATCCTGTCACCGATGCCGGGTCAAATCCTTGACGTATCGTCGCCGTACATCAGCGCGGTTTACACAGGCATAGGCGCAACCATCACATCGTTCACGCTTGACGGAGCTGAAGTCGATGATGCGACGATGAGCGACAATCGTTTGGAGTATACGCCTGACGCCTTGGCGGATGGCGACCATACGGCAGCGATTGCAATCACGGATGACGAAGGCAATACGATGAGCGACACTGTGAAATTCACGGTAAGGACAGCAGATACGACGCCGCCGCTGATAACGGAGGCGAGTCCGCAAGGAGTTGTGAAATCTGCGTCCGCTACGCTGTCCGTCGCAGCCTCCGATGAAGAATCCGGGATTGGTAGCGTGTCATACGCCATTGATGACGGTGCAGCGGTTGACGGAACGACTCGAAACGTTAGCGGTTTGGCTCCAGGAACTCACACCGTTGCTGCGGTTGTGACAAATGGCGCCGGTCTGTCGAGCACGTTCAATTGGACGTTCACCGTTGAATTGGATACGACGCCACCTGTGATTTCGACTGTTGCGCCGCAGGGCGTTATCAAAGAAGCCTCTACCACGGTTTCAGCCGCGGTCGGCGATGAACAATCGAGTGTCACGCGAGTCACCATGTCGGTAGACGGTGCTGCGGCTAGAACCGCGTCACTACGGGATGGGCGTGTAAGCCGCGTGGTGAGCGGACTTACCCCTGGAACGCACAATATTACCGTTTCTGCGACGAGCGCTGGCGGTACTGCGACGCATACTTGGAGATTTACGGTTGAACTGGATACCACACCGCCTGTGATTACCCGTGCTAGACCGCAAGGCGTTATCACGTCAACTTCTGTAACAATTGCGGCAGTGGTGACAGATGAGGAATCTAATGTCACAAGTGTTACGATTGCCCTTGACGGCGGCAGAGCTACAGACGTGACACCAGCAGCGAACGGCCCGGTGAACCGTAGGGTGACAGACCTGAATCCCGGTCTGCACGGCATAGAACTCGTCGCAACAAGCGCTGGCGGCACCGCGACGCATACTTGGACGTTTAATGTTGACTTGGATACGACCCCGCCGGAGGTTTCGAGTACATCTCCGCACGGCATTGTGCGCGTGGAACAGCCGCAAATCTCTGTGGCAGCGAGCGATGACCGCGGCGGTATCCTTGCAATCGACATCACCCTTAAAGACAGCGATGGTAAAGAGCTCAGCGGTCGAACCGCAGCAAGTTCTGACACAACTTCAGCGACCTTTACACCGTCGGGACGCCTGACGGGGGGGACGTACTCAGTTGATGCCACCGTGAAAGATAGAAGTCAGAATACGGCATCCGCGAGTTGGAGTTTTACCGTCGAGTTCGATACGGTGCCACCCAGCATCACGGTTGTCGCGCCGCAGGGCGAGTCCCGGATCGGCGAGGAACGCAGACCGATAATTACGGCGAGCTACACTGATAATGCAGCCGGTGTTGACGCGGATTCCGTGGTACTGATGCTTGACGGAAACCCGGTCGTTCCGACGGCAGTGTCCACGAGTCAGGTAGTTTACACGCCGCCCGCGGACCTCGATTTCGGTCGGCACACCGTTCGGTTGGAGGTCTCCGACCTCGCAGCGCCGAACGTGAATACGGCGATGCACGAATGGAGTTTCGTCCTTGAGGACGGTAAGGGACCTGTGTTCCGCGGCGTGCTGCGGAATTACCCGAATCCGTTCAAGGATAAAACGAGCGTTTCCTTCACCCTTGCACGTGAATCGACAGTATCCATCGAGATTTACGACATCACGGGTCGGCTTGTCAGGGTCTTGGCGCAAGACGAGGTTCGAGAAGCCGGTGGTAATGAATTTCCGTGGGATGGGAAGACATCGACAGGCGAGGTGCTGGCTCGCGGCGTTTACTTCGGTCAGATAATGGTGACTAGCGAACCGACGCCAGAGTTTATTGTGGTGAGAATGGCGCTGTTGCGCTAGTAATCCGAAAGGATTCGTTGGTGATTATGGGAATGGGTAGATGCCATTCCCGTAATCACCATAATGAACAGTAGATACGCAATACGTTAAGGAGGAGAACATGTTTCAAGGGAAGCACAAGTTGTTTTATAGCGGAGTAGCGTTTATGGCGCTCTTACTCGCCATAGCGCCGATGTGTCTCGCTAGCGGCAACGCCGCCCCATATCTACGCGATGGCGTTGGCGCACGGTCGATCGGTCTAGGCGGCGCTTTCACAGCCATCGCCGACGATGCAACCTCCACAATCTGGAATCCTGCGGGCTTACCGGCGACTGAGACTCTAGATTTCACACTGTCACGGGTGCCTATGGCGTTCGATAGCACAAAGAACTTCATGGCGATCGTAAAAGGGTTAGGCGAGAAAAGCTCGATAGGTTTTTCGTGGATGAATGTTGGCGTTGACGATATCATGGAGGTCAGCGCGGACAACGACATCACGGGTAGACGCTTTAACTACGATTCGAATGCGTTGGCGTTATCGTTCGGACATGCGCTGGAGAGTTTTAATCTTGGGGCGAGTGTGCGCGTGCTATCCGATGCGGTTGGACTGGATGCCTTCGATGGTGTGACGAGTTTTGGCGGCGTGGATGTGGGTATGTTGGCGCGACCCGGTACATCGTTGAGCTACGGCTTGGCGGTAAGAAATATCGGCGGTACGGTCGGTGACGAGAGCGTTCCCATAATCGTGGGTGCTGGCGTTGCGTACCATCTGTTGCAAGGGGACCGTGCGACGGTTGCAGTTGATATCGAGCACGAAATCGGCATTTTGGATGAGAGTCCGACAAGCGTTCGTATGGGTACGGAATATCGAATTGCGCGAACCTTCGCGGTACGCGGCGGTACACAGGTGTCCAAAGATCGTCAAGCTCTGTTTGTTGGGTTTGGAGTTGACGTTGGCGCGCTCCAGCTTGATTATGCGCTAAAAGCGGGCGAACGTGCGACTCGCAGCTTGCAAGACGCCGGCGAAACGCATTATATTTCACTGTCTTACGGTTATTAAATCATTATTAGACGCAAGCGAATTTCATCGCAACTCGGCGTGAAAGGCGAGCTTACGTTTTTATATAACAAATCATTCAATGTATTCAAGCAAGAGGAGAAAGCCCGATGAAGATGATGAGATCCACCTTTAGCTTGGCGCTTATTCTTTATCTTTGTGTTTTTTTGACGGGTGCGCCGTTCGTACTGACCGCTACCGCAAAGATGACGCCGATAGACGTGGATGAAGCAACGATGATGTACGAGATTAAAAAGGGCGATACGCTCTGGCATCTCGCCAAGAATTATCGAAATGATGCGCTGTTGTGGATGGAATTTAAGAAATATAACATCTTTACTAATCCGGATCTGATTTATCCGAAAGAAATGCTGCAGGTTAAGAGCGGTTGGGGGTTCCCCGGCGACGAGCCGCCAATGATGGAAGAGGAGGAGACGGCAATGATGGAGGAGATGCCGTCCGAAATGGACCTCCTCAAGATGAGCATGGATGAGAAATTGGATTCATTGTCAAAGATGGTCATGAAACTCAAGCATAAGGCAGGTGAGTCGGACAAACATCACAAGATGGTTGGTGATAAGGTCAGTAAAATCAAGGGTATGCTTAAAGCGCATAACAAAGCGCATGACAAAGCGCTTAAAGGACTTAACGGCGCTATGATGTCGCACGCCGAAGAGACCAAGATGGGGCTGTCTAAGGTGAAGGGCAAAATTAAGGACTTGAACAAGGACCTGAACGCAAGGGCAGACAGGTTGCACGAGCACCAGGAAAAGACGATGAAGATGCTCGGTGAGACCACAGAAGCCATGAACAGCGAATTCGCAAAGAATGAAAAGCGAGTCAACGACCTCCAAGCGGGCGTGGATAAAATCGACTCGGAACTTCAGCAACGGAGTGGTGAATACAGGGATTCGACTAAGGCAGAGCGGACGTTGGGCGCACTAGCCGTCTTGGTTGGCGGGATAGCAGTGTTTACGCTGAATTCGCTCGGTGGGTCATTAGACTAAAACGGAACCATTAAACCAGTTATAATAGGCAGGGACGGCGCACGAGAAATCCGTTATTGGATTTGTTCGGGCGCATTGTCCCTGCTTTTTTTTACCTATTGCGCGGCTCCAAGGTGAGAACGAAGCGATGGATTCAGCAGGGATGCAGCGGACTATTGGCAAGTTTATCGAGCTCTACGGCGACCGCACGGGCAAGATGGGCGATGGGATTCACGGGGGGTTCGCGTGGGTGCGCGACGCAAAGTTCGTGTTGCTGGCGTCGCGCGGTACTGACGTCGGAAATGCGGGGGATTGGCGGCGACTCTCCCGGCTAGTGGGACTTGCCGGTCACCTTCACCGTCCGGTGCTTCTGTGGGATCTACCGCTCCAGATTGCCGCGTCGAAATTGGAGCCCGATGCGTTGGAGATTAACGAGGCAATCCACAGCGGAAAATTGATGTTGTTAAAGGTGCGATTGCCCATCATTAGCGTGTTTGAAAGCCGTTTTCCGGTTCTACTCCAATCTGAGTTGGCGTTGGTGGAGGGTGCGGTAATTGTGTCTGACAATCCAGCTATTATTCCATCCATGGGGAATCCTCTGTCACCGATCGCGGCTGTAAAGTCAGGGACGCATGACCTTAGCAAAACGATTTTGGCACTTCTTGACAGGGCTTCGCAAATCGCCGCCGACAATTTTGAACAGCGGCGCATTGAGCGAAGTCGGCAGATTACTATGTAAATTGATTGATTTCCGGGGTCGTTTCTGTTACTCTAGTTGGCGAACTTCGAGCGACGTATACGAAATTGTAAAGGCGATGATGGTGGAATACCTCTCATGCTAGAACGTAAGTTCCGAGGAAAGTTCAGCGCGTTTCTTGCGCTCGTTGCGCGGAAGTTGGTTTCGATCGGCGTTACGGCGAATATGATGACCTTGATTGGGTTTTGCGTTAATGTGGTTGCGGCAGTGTTTCTGGCGACTGGACGGTTGGTGCTGGCTGGGGTGCTTATCCTGTTGGGCGGTATATTCGATATGATGGATGGCGCTGTGGCCCGCGTGGCGCCGAAGTCTAACGCGTCGGGCGCGTTGCTGGATTCGGTCATCGACCGCTACTCAGAGGGCGCGGTCTTTTTAGGGGCACTCATCTATTTTTATACCCACAGCAATTTATTTGGGGTTATCCTCGTCTTCGCCGCGATGATAGGTTCCATCCTCGTGAGTTACGTCCGCGCCCGTGCGGAAGGGCTGCGAATCGAATGCAAGGTCGGATTCATGCAGCGACCTGAGCGGATTGCGCTCTTGGCGTTCGGTACGCTATTGCAGGGTGTGCTCAGCGTACATTTCGCCGTTGTCCAGTCTACCGCGTTGGTTCTCACCGGTGTTATTGCAATTCTCGCCATTACCTCCCACATCACCGCCGTCCATCGGCTCGTTTTCTCTCTTTACGAATTGAGTAATCGTTCGCGCTTGTAGGTTTGGGCTGAGGGATGAATCCAGGGACTATCGCCTAACATCCCTATCGAGGTCGCTATCGTGCTCCCTTGATCTATTCGCTACTTTGATCCCTACCCAACCTACAAGTACTATGCACGCATCCCGGGCGGCGGACCGAACAATCAGCGGTTGAATGTTTTTGAGATGTCCCGGGAGCCAATCGGCGAACATCAACAACAGAGCGATTGAAACATGAAAAGGCAAGTTTAGGATTTGGAACCGTGCAATGGTGTCAGAATTTGTTGGGAATGCGGGAGGTTTCAAAAACTACAAAAGCTACCCAACCTACAGTAACTTTATGAATTGAGAAATCGTTCACGCTTGGACATTGGGTGAAGCGGAGAAAGGAGGGACTATCGCCTTCGTTATTCACTCAGTTGATCCCTACCCAACCTACAAATACAAGAGGAGTGACGGTGAAGAAGATAGGTCGAGTTATTGTAGGTTGGGTAGAGCGGATTTGATGTAATACAGGAAGTGTTTTGGAGCGGTCAGTGTGTTGACTTTGTTTGGTAAATGTTATGATGCAGCGAAACCCAACGTTTTTGAAAGGTCCGGACAGCCAACCGGCTCTAATGAACCCCACCAGCGTGGAAAACAAGAACAAAAGCCAATAACAGCGGTTTATTGCGATTGGTATGTATTTGGATTGCGGGAGTGTTTTGTAGTTTTCGTTGAGGGATGAATCCAGGGACTATCGCCTAACATCGGTATGCAGAACTACAAAGACTATCGCAGTCGCTATTCGCTCCCTTGATCGCTCAGTTGTTCGTTGGCTTAACCCAACCTACACGAACTTTATGAATTGAGAAATCGTTAGCGCTTGTAGGTTTGGGTTGATGGATGAATCCAGGGACTATCGCCTTCGCTCATTGCTCAGTTGATCGCTCTACCCAACCTACAAGTACTATGCACGCATCCCGGACGGCGGACCGAACAATCAGCGGTTGAATGTTTTTGAGATGTCCCGGGAGCCAATCGGCGAACATCAACAACAGAGCGATTGAAACATGAAAAGGCAAGTTTAGGATTTGGAACCGTGCAATGGTGTCAGAATTTGTTGGGAATGCGGGAGGTTTCAAAAACGTTGGGTTTCGCTCCGTGAACATTGCCAAGGTCATCGCTCGGAAATTAGGACGGTGTATGGGGACAGGAACGGTTTTGGAATTATCCGCTCTACCCAACCTACAAATACAAGAGGAGTGACGGTGAAGAAGATTGGTGGAGTTATTGTAGGTTGGGTAGAGCGGATTTGATGTAACACAGGAAGTGTTTTGAAGCGGTCAGTGTGTTGAATTTGTTTGGTAAATGTTATGATGCAGCGAAACCCAACGTTTTTGAAAGGTCCGGACAGCCAACCGGCTCTAATGAACCCCACCAGCGTGGAAAACAAGAACAAAAGCCAATAAAAGCGGTTTATTGCGATTGGTATGTATTTGGATTGCGGGAGGTTGCAAAAGCGTTGGGTTTCGCTCCGCGAACATTGCCAAGGTCATCGCTCGGAAATTAGGACGGTGTAAGGGGGCAGGAACGGTTTTGGAATTATCCGCTCTACCCAACCTACAAAAGCTACCCAACCTACAGTAACTTTATGAATTGAGTAATTGTTCACGCTTGGACATTGGGTGAAGCGGAGAAAGCAGGGACTATCGCCTAACATCGGTATGCAGAATTACAAAGACTATCGCAGTCGCTATTCGCTCCCTTGATCCCTCGCTATTCGCTCAGTTGATCGCTACACAAACTACAAGAACTGCTTAACCCAACCTACAAAAGCTATAAAAGCTAAGTTGATTTTAACCCAAACTATGCAGCGGGGCATTTTTTGTGAGTAAGTTTACGCCGACGACAAACAGGAAGCCCAGCGGGATTTCGATACGAACCTTGGCGTTCGGCATGTTCTTTGCTCTGGTTAATGCCTATTGGGTATCGACAAACGATTTGCTGATCGGCTTAGTACACAATTACATGTCGCTGTTCAGCAACGCGGTTTTCACGCTGTTCCTGCTAGTTTTACTGAATTTTCTTCTCAAGAAGTACGTTCCGACACTTGCGTTCACCGCCTCCGACCTATTGGTCATTTATGTGATGACCGTGATGGTTACGACCTTTTCGGGGAATCGAATGAATCGATTTGTCGGACTGCTCTCCCATCCCTATTGGTTTGCCACTCCCGAAAATGACTGGCGGAATCTGTTCTGGCGGTATATCCCGGCGTGGTTTACGGTCAACGACGAGAACGCACTGAGCGCCCTCTATCACGGCGAGACGACGTTTTTCAGCGGTGCGAATTTTTTGCCTTGGCTGCGCCCGATACTCTGCTGGTCGGCGTTTCTGTTTGTGCTGTACGTCGTCCTGCTTTGCATCAATACGGTGATACGTAAGCAATTCACGGAGCATGAGAGACTGACCTACCCGATTACTTGGCTACCGCTGGAGATGGCGAAGGATATAACGGTTTTCTTGACGAATAGGCTGATGTGGGTCGGTTTTGGGATTGCTGCGGCGATAGGTCTTCTGAACGGTTTGAGCGTTTTATATCCGTCCATACCGGATATTCCGGTAGGGTGGACGTCGATTAACTTCCGAGACAAACCGTGGAGCTATATGGGCGGGACCCGGATTTCGTTCCAGCCGTTTGTGATTGGGCTCTCGTATTTCATGCCGCTAGACCTTGCGTTTTCGGCGTGGTTCTTCTATTTCTTGAAGAAATTCACGCAATTGACGCTGGGAGCGACGATGGGCTGGCGTAACCTTTACTTCCCCGAACAGGCTCAAGGCGCATGGAGCGGCTTGGGAATCCTTGCGCTCTGGGTCGGACGCAGACATCTGAAACGGGTCTTCACACAGGTATTCACGGGTAAGCGGGTAATTGATGACTCGAAAGAACCGATGTCGTATCGGACCGCGATTATTGGGATTGCCGCGGGTCTGATTTTTCTCCTTTTTTTCGCTCATAAAGCCGGGCTTTCGCTGTGGATTATTTTGGTGTTTTTTGTCATCTATGTTTGCAGCGCCATCGGTGTGAACAAGATTAGGGCGGGGCTTGGCGTTGCGGTGCATGAGTTGCTTTGGGTCGACCCCGGCGAGACGATGGTTACTTCAATGGGAACCCGGATGTTTGGCGCGCGAAACTTGACCGTACTTTCGTTCCTGTTTGTGCTGAATCGCGATCAGCCCGGTCATCCGATGCCGAACCAGCTGGAAGCTTTTCGGATAGGGGAGCAGGCGAATATTCACGCGAGAAAATTGGCTTGGGCGATGGTTCTGACGTTCGCCATCGGTATACCGGTGACCTTTGTGATATTCTTCAACCATCTGTATCAACAAGGGGCTGAAAATTCGGGGACGATTTTCATGCCAATCGGACGGGAAGGGTTTTCGGGGCGGCTGCAGATATGGCTAACGAATCCGACGGGGCGTGATTATACGGCGATGGGATTCATGGGGTTTGGTTTCGCCATGACTGGGTTTCTGTTAGTCATGAAGATGCGGTTTCTGTGGTGGCCGTTTCACCCCGTCGGTTATGTGCTGGGCTCGAGTCCAGCGGAGATGATATATATTTGGGTGCCGGTGCTCATTAGTTGGTGTCTAAAGTTCGGCATCCTGCGGTATGGCGGATTGCGGGCATACCGTACCGCGTTGCCGTTTTTTGTGGGGTTGATATTGGGTGATTATACGTTGGGATGCCTTTGGAGCATTATTGGGGCGGTGTTCAGGGTTCCGGTGTATAATATGGGTTGGCACCCTGTGACGTCTTGACCGTTTTTGTATGTTGGGTTGGGATCGAGCCATCGAAACGAGAAAAGGCAATGATATCGTTTAGAATGTGGAACGGAGTGTTGAGTTTGGTATGTATTTGGTTTGACAGAGAAAACTATCGCCTAACATCGGTATGAAGAACCACGAAGACTATCGCCTAACATCGGTGTGAATAACTACAAAGACTATCGCCTAACATCGGTATGAGGAACTACAAAGACTATCGCCTCACATCGGTATGAGGAACTACGAAGACTATCGCCTCACATCGGTGTGAAGAACTACAAAGACTATCGCCTAACATCGGTGTGAGGAACTACAAAGACTATCGCCTAACATCGGTGTGAAGAACTACAAAGACTATCGCCTAACATCGGTATGAAGAACTACGAAGACTATCGCCTAACATCGGTATGAGGAACTACAAAGACTATCGCCTCACATCGGTATGAGGAACTACGAAGACTATCGCCTCACATCGGTGTGAAGAACTACAAAGACTATCGCCTAACATCGGTGTGAGGAACTACAAAGACTATCGCCTAACATCGGTGTGAAGAACTACAAAGACTATCGCCTCACATCGGTATGAAGAACTACGAAGACTATCGCCTAACATCGGTGTGAAGAACTACGAAGACTATCGCCTAACATCGGTGTGAGGAACTACAAAGACTATCGCCTTCGCTATTCGCTCAGTTGATCGCTCAGTTGATCCTAACCCAACCTACAAGACCGTGATCTCAACCCAACCTACAAAGACTGCTAGGGATTACCTGTGAATCAATCCACCTCCATCGAAAACGGCAAGTCAAGTGGGATTCCTCTCAGAACCTTGGTCATTGGACTCATTGTGGTCTTCGTAAATGCCTATTGGGTTTCCGTCAATGAGTTTATAATCGGCCCAATTCACAACTATGTCTCACTGTTCAGTAATGCCGTTTTCACCCTGTTTGTGCTGGTTCTGCTCAATCTCCTTTTGGAGAAACTACTACCGAAATTGGCGTTGAAGACCGCCGACCTTTTGGTCATCTACGCTATGGTCGTCATGGTGACGACGGTGGCTGGATACCCAATGAACAGACTGGTCGGAACGCTCGCTCACCCATTCTGGTTCGCCACGGCGGAAAATGACTGGCGGAATTTATTTTGGCGGCATATCCCCGAATGGTTTACAATTAGGGACCAAAACGCCCTGAGTAAATTTTATGTCGGCGAGTCTTCCTTTTTCATCCCACAGCACATGACGATTTGGCTTCGCCCTATGCTCTATTGGTCCGCCTTTATGTTCGTCATCTACTTCGTGCTCATTTGCATCAGCACGATTGTCAGAAAGCAATTCACGGAACATGAGCGTCTCACGTATCCGATCACCTGGCTACCGCTGGAGTTGGGGCGAGCTCCATTGTCATTTTTAAAGAATAAGTTAATGTGGACAGGCTTTGGCATTGCGGGTGGCATTAGTCTTCTGAATGGCTTGCACATCTTGTATCCTTCTGTCCCTGAAGTCCCTGTGGGATGGCAGAACATCATCCCCCAGGAGAAACCGTGGAGTTATATCGGTTGGACGCCCATATCCTTCCAGCCCTTCGTCATCGGGCTTTCCTATTTTATGCCGCTGGATTTGGCGTTTTCCGCGTTGTTCTTCTTCTTCTTTAAACAAATGACGCGAATGTTAGTGGGAGTGATTGGCTGGCGCACCCTTTACTTCCATGAACAAGCACAGGGCGCATGGGTAGGATTGGGAATCTTTGCTCTGTGGGTTGGGCGGAAACACTTCAAGCGGGTATTTATGCAGGCTATCACAGGAAAAGGCGGGCTAGATGAGTCAAAAGAGCCCCTACGGTATCGAACTGCTGTCTTGGGCATCATCGCGGGTCTGCTATTTTTGCTCTGGTTTGCATCAAAAGCCGGTTTTTCTTTTTGGGTGATGCCCCTGTTTTTGGCACTATACTGGTGCGGCGCCGTTGGTGTGACCAAGGTCAGAGCTAGCCTTGGCGTGGCTGTGCATAACGTGCTATGGGTGGATCCAGGACGGATAATGGTGTCTTCTGTTGGGACGCGTGTCTTTGGGCCACAGAACTTAACGGCTCTCACCTTCCTATTTTGGTTAAATCGAGAACATAACGCCCATCCCATGCCCAATCAACTGGAAGCCTTTCGTATCGGTGAACAAGCGAATATTAATAATCGAAAGCTCGCACGGGCGATGATTATGACCTTTGCAATCACCATACCAGCGACCTTTCTGCTATACCTCATCCTTTCGTATCACCATGGGGCTGGCAACTCAATCTCGCACTTCGTGGGGGTAGGGCGGGATTGTTTTACCCGGCGGCTCCAACCGTGGTTAAATTTTCCGACGGGCCCTAATTACGGCACGGTAAGCGCGATGGGAATGGGTTTTGGTATCATAGGCTTTCTATGGGTCATGAAGATGCGGTTTCTCTGGTGGCCATTTCATCCCATCGGTTATGTACTCGGGGTGAGCCCAGCTGAAATGGCATATCATTGGTGTCCTGTTTTTATCAGTTGGTCCGTGAAATTAACCATCCTTCGGTACGGGGGCTTGCAAGCGTACCGCAGAGCTCTGCCGTTTTTTGCAGGCTTGATATTGGGAGACTACACCCTGGGTTGTATTTGGTCCATCATCAGCCCGGTGTTTAACGTCGTAACATATACCATGGCATGGCATCGCTGAGCGCCCATTAGAAAACACGGGCAGCCGAGGTTGACCGATTTTAACAATATCCTATCCGAATAGAGCGAGCAAGAATCGCTCTGTGTGCTAACCTGAAAAGGAGAAAAGAATATGGCAATCCCTACGATTGAAGAGTGGAGACATAATCAGGAACTGCTCGATTACTACGCTGAATGGCATGACTACTTCCCCTGGCGCCAGCGTTGGAATTATTCCGGAGGAGGCGAGGAGTTCCTTTATTTCCATCGCCAACTCCTCGCCTGGTACGCATCAGAACGGGTGGGGCGCGGGTTGAGTCTCGTCGCTGACTGGGAGGTATCTCAGCCAATTGTGGAGGGACACACAAACCTGAACCGCGTTATCCGCCCTCCGAACTGGAGAATTCCATGGAATCGGCGGGAGCCGTTCGCACTCCCAAGCTGGTTTACGTCACCAGGTGGAGACAGCACCTATAGCGACCCTGGACTCTGGCTCGCCGGCGGTGACCAGCATGCTCGTGACACAACAAACGTCAATGCACCGAGTGGGCAGTATAGTAGCCTCTCCGACTTCCCGGACGTTGACACCCTGGGAAAAGCACTGGAACATCCGTGGCACACTTATAGTCAGATTGCGTTTGGCGCTCTCTTTGCCGCAGGACTCAGTCAAGGCGACACGGCTTGTGTGCCCACCGCGATAAGAGATGCGTTTTTCTTTATTTGGCACCGTCATATTGACAATGTGTGGCGTATGTGGTCAGAGTTGCCTGAAGTTCAACTGCCCGAAGTGCAGCCAGTCCCAGTGAAGGTGCTCGATGATATCAACAGCCCTGATGTTATCATCCGCCAAACAGCAATTGAGGATGCAGCTGCCGAACTCGGGAACTTCGGTGACCTGACCCCGGAGTCTGATGATATCTTTTTTGGGCAGACCGCTTACCTATATGCCCGGGTTGAGAACATGTCAGACCAACCGGTCTCCGGACGGTTTCACTTCTTTTATGCTCCGGTATCCCTAGCGCATCACCGACGTTATTGGGTAGAGATTCCGCTCTCCAACGCCGGACGATGGGGGCGCCCTATTTATCTCAACCCCGGAGAAAAGCAGGTGTTACGCAGCGGCCCAATGTCTGGGGTCGCCGTGTGGCATTCAAGATTTATCCCTGCGCCCAACATGTACCGCCTTTTGGCAGTCGTCGTACCTGATGAGGCACCACGCGGCTATCCATTTGAGCGGGCACTCCCTCCGGGTAGCAGTGTCGAAACGTTAACCCTAAATAACGACTGGATGGCGTCTCGCGATTTCGAGGTGCTGGATATGGAAGAGGCGGTTTCATGATCGGAAAATGAATCGCTGACCGCTTCCCGACTAAGCTGAAACTCACTGAAAATTGTGCTTGACATTAACCGAAAATCTGTGTAGACTATATTGTAAGTAATCCTCTTTAAGGAGTCGAAGATTGTTCTACCAACCCATCGCAGGGCAACGGGAGTGAGGGAACAGCTTAGGTTCGCCAAGTCTCTTTCCATTTTTTTCAGCCAACCACTGTTTCCCGCCAGACCTCTTGCCAGCTTAATGACATCGTAAAAGCGCCTGTATCGTTATCTTAAATCGTTCTACCAACGGCTTACAAGCCTACTGCTCCGTCAGGTTGAATCTGATAAAAGTTCCGATTTTAAGCGTGTGCCGCCGGGCACCCGGTTTGTCAACTCACGAAGAGGCGAGTGATTCAGTTCTCCAACGTACGCCCGCTATTGATGGGCGAATTGCGCAACTTGGGCTCAGCTGAGAGTTCATCTTGGAACGAGTGAGGGAATCAACAATGTCAACGATTAAGCTACAGGCGGAACTCCGCGATCAGTTCAAGTATGAGCCAACGAGATTTAACTACACCCAAGTGTATAACACTACCAGGACGTACGACTGTGAACCCACGCTGACGGACACCGAAGTTTTAGATTTTTGTAGAAAGGGTTTCCTGATGCTGGAGGGCGTCGTTCCGGACGAGATTAATCGGCGGGCGTTTGCGTTTCTCGATGAGAATAGCTACAGCCAACCCACCGAAATCCTCGAAGCGCCCTGGTTCATCGAGCATGTAGTTTGCAATCCTCAAGCGGCGGGTGCGGTGCGGTCACTGCTAGGGGCGAACTTCAACTTGCCAATCCTCGTCGCTAACCATCTAGTTAAATGCCCCGCTTCAGCACAGGGATGGCACCATGACGGCGGCTCACAATACAGTCCCGAACTCAATTATCTACAGGTATTCTATTATCCCCAGGACACACCTGCGGAGTTGGGTCCGACCGAGGTGTTGCCCGGTTCACACTATAACGACCGGCGTCCGTCACATAACGGCCGCCTTAGGGATGGGGTGCTAACGACCGCACCCGCGGGCTCGATTTTCCTCACGATTTATCCCATCTTGCACCGCCGCCCCCGTTCAACTGTGGAGGGCATACGCAACCTGTTGAAGTATTGCTACTGGCGGACCGTGCCGCCGGTGCGCGACTGGATTATTGAACCGGACTTCGACCTCGCCACGGCGAACTACGGCGGGTTTGGTATGGATGTAGCCATCGCTCAGCGAGTCTTCTGGCTATGGGGTGAGGGGACTGAGTTTAGCTCAATAGGCGGTCAGGGGTGGCCCTTTTGCACTTCCAACTCCAACCAAATGGCTCCGTCTTATGGGTTTCCAAGCGGATTTCCACGGTTCGAAATGTCGTGAAATTGACAGTGCTTTCTTTCCGATGATAACAAGATGAGGCACTTTATGAAAGGCTTCATATCGATTTTTTTAAGCTCTATGCAGCGTTGGGATACTTTGATTCCTATGAGTAGTGACCTTGAGTCGTTGAGTTAGGCTGGTATTGGGAAAATAGTTACTATACAGAGTATCCCGGCAGATACCAAAGTTAATTCAATGCTTCAGAGTCGCAACCGCATTTATAATATGCGGGACATATTAACCTCCAACTTTTTTTTCTAGCTAATGTCTAACCTAACATTCTGTTACGCTAGGGTTATACCCTAGCGCGATGGAATAGAGAGTGAGTGCACCTTGTTTCCCTAACTTCTTCAAACCAAGCTAAGATAAGGAAGGTTCTATCATGTCAAGAGCATTGTTAGCAACACTCATCCTCCTCCTGATGACGGGATACATTTTGGGTGTAACAACGGTTTCCGACGCCAAGGTTTTGGCAGCCTGGCTCTTTGATGAAGAAAAAGGCAAAGTTGCCGAGGATGCCACTGGTAGTGGGTTTGACCTGAAAGTCGTCAGAGGGGAATGGACTAAAGGTAAAGGAGCATTTGGCGGTGCCCTGAACTTTGCTGATGTAGGTACTTACGCTGCTGCTAAGGTCCCTACGGTTGATTTCAACTTCTCCAAGGGCGAATTCACAATTCTATCAAGAATCAACCTGACAGCAATCACCGATTGCTGTACAGGGATCCCGAGTTGGGGCGTCGACAACATTTCAGGAGACTGGGCGGGAAAGTGGCCTTCAGGCAATACTTGGGTCCTACACCCGGATAAACGCCCCGTCGGGAAAGGGGATTATTTTACCAGTTTTTGGTATAATTCACAGGAAAACGTGGACGGAAAACCCGTGGGTCAAGACGCGGGGTGGACGGCAATTCATACAGGGGCGGTAAATTGGAACGAGTGGCATCAGTTTGCCATAACTTTTGATGGAACAGAGATTAAGATATTTGCCGATGGCGAACTCCAAGACATAGCCAATACTGTGGGTCCGCACGGCTGGCCTCAAGGAGCGCCCGTTGAACTCTCGTTCTCCCGCGACCTCTGTTGTGGCGCCCCCCGCACGCATACCGGCTGGATTGATGAAGCCCTGCTCGCGGATGAAGCCATATCGGAAGAGCTACTCAAGAAATCAAGTGAAGTCGGGATAGCAGAGATACCCGAATTCCAGCAGGCATTCGCTGTTAGCGGTCGGGATAAGCTAGTGACAACCTGGGCCCGTTTGAAACGGCGCTACTAACAACTTTTGGCGCCACTTCTGAATTGTGATGCAGTGATAACGTGCAAAAATCCCTGGACTACGGATAATCTTATCGTGGCTAGCCCCCGATTCTTGGATTTGGGCGAGCAACTTTTGGTCGTTGAGTTTTGTAGGAGCTAGCACCATTGGTCAATACCAGTTCAATGTGAAGTCATTTTGACTATGAATCTTATTGTTTGGGCAGGGGTTTTATCCCTGCCCATTCTATATAGCGGAGGGGCGTACCCTAGTTCTTCTTTTAAGGTTCAGAACTTAAGGCTGTTGCTGTTAAGCAGGTGAATTCCGATGAGACTGGATAATGCTTTGGTTTTTCTGAGTTTGACTTTAATTTGCGCGCCGCTTACCCACGCAGGTGAACAAAGTTGGGATCTAGCTAACCCTGCGGCAACACTGAGAGATTGGGAAATCATCTCAGGCGATTGGGCATTCAGAGGTGGCTGGTGGGAAGTGCAAAGCCGGGGTGATATGCCGGGCATTGCTGTAATCAAAGAGGAGGTTGCAAAGCCGCTTGGACTCTTCACTCACGATGGCATGATTTGTGAGGTGACCTTCGAAATTTTAGCCGAACAAGGCAATCAATTTATTATTTTTGCCTACTCCCCGGAGGTTGATAAAGACTACGTTTTTCAAGCCGGACAACGCGCGGAAGGCGCGCCGGGGCGGTGGTCGATTGAACGAATGCATATCCATCCTGACAACGCGAACCGCTTTCGCGCTCCTGAATTTTTTGGGTTTAAGAAGGATGGTGAAGTGCGCGGCAAAAGAGAATTTCGATTTAAGCTCGAAATTCAAGGCGACACGATTATAACATATCATAACGACAAAGAGCAGAACCAATTTACCTTCGGCGAAGATAGGCCCAATTTTGAGCCAGGTGGTGCAGCACAACTCGCGAGACTTTTAGCCTTAATTCGGGAGATGCCTGTGGGTCGAATTGGTCTCTCTAACCTGAATGCACACACCCGCTTCCAAAATTTTAAGATTTCAGGGCCCGATATTCGATCTGTTGAATTGATGAGTAAATTGGCAACATCCTGGGGCAGAATAAAAGCGCTAAGAAATCGAATAGGTTCGCGGGATAAAGAGCCATAGTTATGAGCGAATCATTCTTCGATCCGGATGTTGGATTGAACACGCTCGAGTTGCATTGCCCGAGAATCTGCAAAAGTTGCGCAAGCATTATGTGGCAATGAACAAGACACGCTGAGTTGGCTTCGTGTACCCGAACAGATGCGCGGATGGACAGCTATTTCGTCCCGGTAGTCGAGACTACAAGGCGCATTCTGGAACTCGCGGACGAGCTAGGATCTCCATCGCATTGACGGCGATCTTTTTCCGATTCTCCTTTTCAAGCAGACAACGGGTCCCTTTTTGAGTTGCGTTGTTAATTGTTAAGGCGGTGAATGCCGATGAAATGCACTTTTACTTTGGGTATGCTGAGTTTGACTTTCATCTATGTTCTATTTGCGCACGCGGACGAACTAAGTTGGGACTTCGCGAACCAGGGGGCAACCCGTCGAGAGTGGGAGGTTATCTCTGGCGATTGGGAATTCAAAGGCGGCTGGTGGGAAGTGAAAAGCGGTCTTCATACGCCCGGCATCGCTGTGATTAAAGAGGAAGTTGCAGAGCGGCTTGGACTCTTCACCCACGATGGTATGATTTGTGAGGTGACGTTCGACGTATTGGGCAAACCGGGCAACCAATTTATAATCTTCGCTTATGCTCCGGAGACTGATGAAGACCACGTTTTTCAAGCGGGGACGCGCTTTGAGGCGTTAGACGGGTCGTGGTCGATTGAACGAATGCATATCCATGCTAAAGACGCGATTAAAGGACTCGATGAAATTTTTAAACAAGAAAACAATCGTGCAAGGCAATCCAATTTCGATTTCAAGCTCGAAATTCAAGGTAACGCGGTTATTGGATATCATAAAGAAAGAGAGCAGATCCGATATACCTTTGGCGAAGATAGACCCCCGCCGATCTTTGGTGCGGGTGGAGATTTAATTCGAGTTTTAGCCTTGACTCGGGAGATGCCTGTCGGCCGAATTGGTATCGCCAATGAAAATGCACACACCCGCATTCGACAATTTAAGATTACGGGGCCTGGTATCCGACCCCGACTGGTTAAACCGGGCGGCAAATTGGCAATGATTTGGGGCGGAATAAAAGCCCAATGAAACCGAATGTGCGAATATTTGAACGGACTCGGAGATTGGATGATTAATTCTTTCGCGAAGATTCTATGAAAATTTTACCTGCCCCGGTCACGAGGCATCCCCCGCCGGGGGTTGGTACCATATGGGAACCTGATTATGGAAAGAACCATTGATGAATACCACACCCCCCACGCCCCCCACGCCCGTTACGCTCCGTCAGGCAGTCCAGCGCTGGATTACTCAAGCGCAGCAGAAGTTGGACGCACACCTTCTAGGGTCGGACGATTTAGACGCGCTTGCAGAGATTGTGGCCGCGAGTGAGAAGATTCGCCAGCGGTTGCTGTATCTACACACCGACATGCCAAGCCCACGCAGCAAAGTTGTTGCGATGTATCAGGTTGATCCAGTCGCCGGCGGTGCAGAGTTGCAACTGACCCACGACCCGAAATTCCCCTACACCACCATTCATGATGCGATTCTGGACGGCTGGCAGGTCATCCAGTTTCCCAACCAAAGAGATGTGTCCGATGATCGCCAGGTCAACGTTCAGGGCTATGAGTTCATCCTACAAAAACTGGAGGTGTACCATGACTGACACCGGTGCAGTTGAGAGTGACAAATCCACAATCGGAGTGACGATTTGTGCCGACCGTATCCAGCCCATTCCGCTCACCGACGATGAGGTCATTGATTTCATTATCCGCGGCTATCTCATCGTACAGCCAGACATCCCCGCGGCGGTGCACAAGCAGGTTTGCCGGGAATTCGACCAGAATGGTGGCGTCTCGGTAGACCTTCAGAACGACCCGTTGGGCTTGGAATTGTTAGAGAAAGCGCCGACGCTTGATAAGGTGTTCAATCACCCGGTTGTCCATGGCGCGGCGTTTAGCCTGCTGGGGCCGGATTACTTTGTCTTCCACCGCTATTGCCACGCGGTTCGACCGGGAGATGGCAGGGTGGGCTGGCACCAGGATGACGTTAACGTTCGGCACTACCAACTCCGCCGGCTGATGTTCCTGTATTACCCGCAGGATGTAACTGCCGACATGGGACCGACCTACGTTGTGCCCGGCACGCACCTCTACAATTGCTGCACCGACCGCATGCAGACCTACGGCAATATCCGCGGTCAGGTCGCGCTCACGGTTAAGGCGGGCAGCGTTGTGATTACGCACTACGACATCTGGCACACGGCTTCGCCCAACCGGAGTGACCGGAGGCGCTATATGGTCAAATACTACGTGGACCGGACGCACGAACCGATTGAACCTAACTGGGACCACCAGCCCGACGGTGCTATCCCGCTTGCGATGAACCGGATGCATAACGAACGGATGGCCTGGACGCGATCCGATTTTTACAAGGAACGGCATCTGCGCTGGCGTGTGTGGTCGTATCTGCTTGGGCAGAAGGGACCGGTGGTCTGGGAAAAGTGGAAAACGCTGCATCCGAGCTCTCGCACGCTGTCTGAGTTGCAGCCGGAGGAGATACAAGGATACCTCGGCGCGCCCACCGCTTGATGATGCAATTCTGATGAAATGTTCCCGCATGCGGTAAACTTGGACGAAGAACTTCCCGTTTTACGGGTTTGAGAAACAGATGCTAATGAGGAGAGCAAAATAATGAAACGAATCAATTATCTAATCTACGCGGCAACGGTCTTGATTGTGGTAGCTGCGATGTCCTCGTCTGTTTTTGCGGGGGCGGGGCGGACCGGCGGGCAAATTCTCGACCTCGGCGGGGGCACAAGGGCAGCAGCGTTGGGCGATGCGTTTTCTGCGGTTGACGGCGATGTTACGGCGGCGTTCTGGAACCCGAGCGGCTTGGGGATAATGGAAGACAAGCAGGCTGCGATTTCGTATATGGACTACAGCCAACTGTTTGGCGAAGCGAGCGCGGGGCTGTATTACGCCTTTTTCACCGGCGCCCTTCCGCTTGGCGGGTCGGGAACGCTGGGCACAACGATGCAGCTGCAAGGGCAGGGCGAGATAGCGATTACGACGGATTCGCCAGAAATACAGCGGTATGAGAACCTTGGAACGAACTGGGCGTGGACCGTGTCTTATGCGGATAGGTTGACAAACGGGCTGTCCGCAGGGATTAGCGGTAAGATTATTCAGATGAAATTGGGACGGCACAGCGGACGCGCATACGCTGTCGATTTGGGTGCTCAATACGACATTCCGATCGCCTTCACCCCAATACGAATCGGCGCCGCTGTACAGAATTGGGGAACGGAGATTGCGTTCATCGACGCAAACCAGAGCGACCCGCTGCCTCGCAAGTTCAGGCTGGGAACGGCGGTTACACTCTATGAGGTGGGTCATCATGACCTCCGGCTTATCGGGGATTTGATTGCGTTTATCGATAAATTGCAAGAGGACGATGAGGATGGGGTCGAAGCGTTTCTGGAAGCGAACCCTGATGCCACACGGGATCAGCTACTCGCCGATCGCGGTGTCGGTAGACATGCCTTTGAGTGGCGGCACTTACAGAAAAGCGTCGGACTGGAGTATTGGTTGAGTAATTTGCTTGCGCTCCGCGTGGGGTACAAAACGGAACCTGCGGTCGATCGGGCTGAATTTTCGGATCATGTGACGTACGGATTAGGTGTGCGGTTGTTGAATTATCAGTTTGATTATGCACGCATCCCGGGCGGTGGACCGAATAATCAGCGGTTGAATGTATTTGCGTTGGTATTGCGGTTTTAGTCTTTGTTGGTTCGGTCGATCTCAACTCAACGTTTTCGAGACGTCCCGGGAGCGAATCGGCGAACATCAACAGCAGAGCGATGGAAACATGAAAAGGCAAGTTTGGGATTTGGAAGCGTGCAATGGTGTGGGAATTTGTTGGGAATGCGGGAGGTTTCAAAAACGTTGGGTTTCGCTCCGCGATTTTTATGAATTGAGAAATCGTTCGCGCTTGGACATTGGGTGAAGCGGAGAAAGCAGGGACTATCGCCTTCGCTATTCGCTCAGTTGATCCCTACCCAACCTACAAATACAAGAGGAGTGAAGTTGAAGAAGATAGGTGGAGTTATTGTAGGTTGGGTAGAGCGGATTTGAGGAAACATGTGGATTGTTGCGCATGTGTGCCGATTGTCGAATGGGTATGGTATGAGTTTGATTGTAGCGAAACCCAACGTTTTTGAGACGTCCCGGGAGCCAATGGGCGAATATCGACAACAGAGCGCTCGAAACATGAAAAGGCGAGTTTGGGAATTGGAACCGTGCAATGGTGCCGCAATTTGATGGGAATGCGGGAGGTTTCAAAAACGTTGGGTTTCGCTCCGGGAACTTTGGCAAGGTCATCGCTCGGAAATTAGGACGGTGTATGGGCGCAGGAACGGTTTTGGAATTATCCGCTCTACCCAACCTACACGAACTTTATGAATTGAGAAATCGTTCGCGCTTGGACATTGGGTGAAGCGGAGAAAGCAGGGACTATCGCCTTCGCTATTCGCTCAGTTGATCCCTACCCAACCTACAAATACTCCCTATTCGGTCGCTTGCTCTATTCGCTCAGTTGTTCGCTCAGATGATCGTTGGCTTAACCCAACCTACACGAACTTTATGAATTGAGAAATCGTTCGCGCTTGGACATTGGGTGAAGCGGAGAAAGCAGGGACTATCGCCTTCGCTATTCGCTCAGTTGATCCCTACCCAACCTACAAATACTCCCTATTCGGTCGCTTGCTCTATTCGCTCAGTTGTTCGCTCAGATGATCGTTGGCTTAACCCAACCTACACGAACTTTATGAATTGAGAAATCGTTCGCGCTTGGACATTGGGTGAAGCGGAGAAAGCAGGGACTATCGCCTTCGCTGTTCGCTCAGTTGATCCCTACCCAACCTACAAGTAGTATGTACCCATCCCGGGCGGCGGACCGAACAATCAGCGGTTGAATGTATTTGCGTTGGTATTGCGGTTTTAGTTTTTGTTGGTTCGGTCGATCTCAACCCAACGTTTTTGAGACGTCCCGGGAGCGAATGGGCGAACATCAACAGCAGAGCGATGGAAACATGAAAAGGCAAGTTTGGGATTTGGAAGCGTGCAATGGTGTGGGAATTTGTTGGGAATGCGGGAGGTTTCAAAAACGTTGGGTTTCGCTCCGCGAACTTTGCCAAGGTTATCGCTCGGAAATTAGGACGGTGTATGGGCGCAGGAACGGTTTTGGAATTATCCGCTCTACCCAACCTACAAATACTACCCAACCTACGATTACAAGAGGAGTGACGGTGAAGAAGATAGGTGGAGTTGTTTTGTTGTTGAACTTGATCGGGATGGTTGGCGCGCCTGCGTACGGAAGCTCGGAGTATGCGATAGCTACGGACGGGATCGATTCTGGCGGGGTGTCGTTTCGGCTTATGTCTGCGCTTGGGGCCCGACACTTGGACGTTGACATGGACGACGGGTCACTGGGCATCGTACGGGTACGGGCAGAGCGGTTGAAGTCGGCGAATCGGGCGTTTTTGTATTCGCTGCTCATCCCGGGTTCCGGTCAGCTGTATCTCGGTTCGAAACGGGGATACCTTTACATTGCGGCGGAGGTCGGGCTGCTGGCGGCGCATTTTGTCACGCGAAGCGATGCGGAGAATACACGGGAGAGCTACCGAGAACATGTGAGAGCACATGTCGCCTTCGAGGGACCGAGCAAAATTCACCAGTGGGACCCTGTCGAAGACTACGAGCACGCGACGCTATTCGACAACTGGCACAATATCTATACAGAAGACGGGAGCGGCGAACCGCTCGACCGAGTGGGGGTGTGGTATTGGATGGATAGGCAGGCGTTCAAGGACGAGGATCGAGAAGGCAATCATGATTCGCCGCAGCGCTTAATCGCGCGCGGATTGCGGGAGGAAGCCAATGACAAGTTTGAGCGGGCTCGTACCTTTTTGGGGATCGCCATATTGAACCACGTGATTAGCGCAGTTGAAGCGCGAATCGCTGCGAAGCGACAAAATGGTAAATACACTGCTCAAGTTGCCGCGCCGCGATCCATTGCACTGGATGTGCGGACAAATGTATCGGCATACGCCGCGGAAACTCAGCTCGTACTGCGCAAGCTGTTTTGACTAGAGCAAACGTGGCGCTCAGATGTCTTGAGGACTGGTCAGTGTAGCTTTCACCCACGATAAGGATTGGGGTCGGTCTTTTGCGGTAGATACAAAAAAAGGGAAATTGGGTGATTCCCAATTTCCCTTAAACAAGGAGAAGGCGAGATGGCAGGCTACATCATCTTTGGTGCAGGCGGGGTGATGAAGACTTCGACGCGGCGGTTCATTGCGGGCCCCGCTTTAGTCCTCACGGATGCAACCGGCTCGGTGTGCGCGCGTCCAATGGACTCGATGCCGTTCTCCACGCCCTGTGTTTTGAGATACTTCATGGCGGCGTCTGCACGGGCTTGAGAGAGATGCCAATTGCTGCGGTATCTTCCACTCAACACCGGCGTCCCATCGGTATGACCAATGACCTTGACCATGGTATCCGGGTGTGCCTCCACAATCGTCTTAACAGCCATGTTGAGCTTCTGCTTCGCTTTCTGATTCAAACGGGCTCCTCCGCTGGGGAAGTGAACCGTGGCAATTAACGTAGGCTTCGCAGCAACCACTGCTTTGAGGGTTTCAGTGTCCTGCTTGACCTCGGCGATTGCGGCTTTCAACTGCATGTGTTCGGATGCTTGCGCCTTAGACTTATTGCCAAGGTCGCCAATCATCATTCGCAGTTTATCGTCTTCTGTCATAGCGAATGACTGCGCTTTTTCACGCGCCATCTTAACGGTCTTCGACAGGTCTTGATGCAATGCGGCGTCTTGGTCTTTTGCGAACTGCTTGACAGTGCTGATTGTGTCGGCATCGCCCTGTTCAGAGGCGGCGACAGCGTCGTTCTTCGCCATCGAGATTTCCGATCTCAAAGAATTTCCTTGCTCATCAGCCTTTCCACCGATCATAGCGACCTGTTCCCGCAACATTGAGTGCTCCGCTTCAGATTCCGCGTTGTATTTCTCCATCTCTGCACTAAACTCTGTCTTGCTCAGTTTACCACAGCCACTTAAGCCAATTGCCAGAGCCAGAAAGCAGACAATAGCCAGCGAGGCTAAGTTTTTCATTATTTCCTCCCAAGATATAGAATGCGTTACATTAAAAATAGAGATATTGACGATCTGTCACGCTTTAGATTGTAGTGAATTTTAACACAAGTCCTGATTTAATACAAGACAAATCGCTACGCATTCTTGGCGCGATGTTTAGATTTTGGTAGATGCTGACGTACCGAAACGAGGTTTTCTCTCTGACGGTCTAGAAAGCGGATGATATCAATTGTCGTCAATCTCTCAGAAAGCTATCGAGGATTGCTGAATTAGCGTTGTGCGGACAACTTAATGCTTCCATTCGAGCTGCGCAGCTTGACGGTCGTCTCTCCACCTTCGCCAATTTGACCTTCTAGCCGATTGTAAATTTTCCTGTTGTCAGGTGTTGGGAAGTCGGACTTAACACGCCCGTTCCTAGTTTTGGCGCTCAGTTGACCGGCAAAATTCGCCGGGAGCGTGACATGAATCGTGCCATTTTTCGTCTCTGCGGTCACCGGGGCGATGCCGTCGGCGATTTTTACGTCAATGGCACCGTTCGTCGTCGAGAAATCCGCTTTGTCCGCGAGTTGCCCGACCGATGTCTCGATATTTCCGTTGGTGGTGTGGATGTCTATGGGGCCGTTATCAGCTTGCACTTTAATTGTGCCGTTGACGGTTCTTGCGGCAATGGCGCCCGCAATTCCGCTGATTCGGACGGAGCTGTTGACGGTAGCGAGATTTGCGTCCATTCGGTGAGGGGTTTCAATTTCATAACTGACCGTTACATTGACCCCTTTGGGCGGATCCGGGTGTTCTTTGTAAATCCGAATTTCACCGCCGTTTAGTTCGGCGTGGATTTGAACCTGCTGCGCAAACTCCTCCGCTTCTTCCTCACTGGGGGCGCGAACTTCTTTGAGGGCGTTTACAACGACGTGGTTTTCGTCGGCGCCGTCGAGCGAAATTGAACCGTTGACGGTCTGCGCGGTAATGTTTGAAACATCGGCACTGTCAAACTGCCACTGAATTTTTTCTTCGACCTTTCGTTTGCCGGTGGTTTTCTCAATCGCATCAATTGCGTCGGAGACGGAGGCTTTCACTTGTTCGACGACATCCCCGACAGCCCCTCCTACGACCTTTCCGACATCTGCGGTTCGATGCACGGATTCAACGGCTCTGTTAACGCCCTGCCTAATTTCCTGTCTAATCTCCTGAAAAATTTCTGCGACCTCCTTGGATTTGCGATTCTTCGCCCTGCTTTGACTGCCCGATTGGGAACTGTCGCTGATGGCGCGGATGAGCAGCTCCGCTTCTTCTGCGTTGATTGTGCCCGCTTCAAGCATTCTGAGAACTTCGCGTCGTTCATCGCTCATGGTGTTCCTCCTAACTTAATATTTGATGCTGTCTGTTCACATCTTCTGGCGAAACACGCCTCTAGTTCTGATTCCCACGATAGGGGTTCTGCTTCAAGGCGCATTGTTATCCTTTTCAGTGAGATAGTTGTTTGAACTCGCGAGCCATTGAGCGGAGGGTTCGGTTCAAAATGCGCTTTTGTTTGTGTAGGATTCCCTTTAGGTTCTTGAAGCTGCCCACTTTGGCGGTCTCCAGGTGCTTTTTGGTGGATCCGGCGAAGGATTTCAATACATCAATTGTACATTCGCGCCAGTGACCGGCTATGAAACGATGTGACCGTGCCTGTCGGAGCGATCTTTTGAGCGCTTGCAGCATCGAATTCGCCTGCTTCACCGTGATTTTTCGCTTTGATACCATTCTGAGGATTGCCATTCTACCCTTCTTCATTGGTTTTATCTCCTACACGGTTAATTTAGTTGATGAATCAGTTCCGCCGCCTCAGCCGCGGAAATCTCTCCTACATCGAGCCGTTTGAGAATTTCGCGACGTTGTTCGGGAATGTCATCGGTCGGTTCCGCGCTGACCTCAAAGCCGAGTTCTGCGATGACGGCGTTCAGGCGGCTGCGGACGGTGGGATAGGAGATTTTTAGCTCCCGTTCCAACTCTTTGACATTGCCCCGATTCCTAACGAAGAGTTCTATGAAATCGAGGCTTTCCTTTGACAGCTGGCAAAAGCGGCAGGTTTCATACTGGCTTTCTATTTTGGTATCGCAAGCGTGACAATGTAACCGTGTGATTGTCAATTCCCCGCCGCATGTTGGGCATTTTTCCAATACCTTTCGCAATGTCAACCTCCTAAGTATGGTTCTTGTAATGTTCAATATCAATCATAATGACCTTGAATAAAATATACCATACTTATAAATGTTTGTCAAGAAATAAAATAAGAATTTACGAAACTATGGGTAATGAATGAAATTATGCAACATACACAATGAAAACACAAAAAAAGAGCCATGAATCATCTTAGGTGACTCATGGCTCAATGAACGCATTGCTCAGAAGTACTTGGGACGGGCGTACTACTTGGAAGACGCATCTTGAAAAAGGAGGTCGCGTTGAATCCATGAAACGATGGATGTCAAATTTTTTCCGCGGCGCAGGTCTGTGAAGATGAAGGTCTTTTCACCGCGCATACGTTTTGTGTCCTCCTCCATGACACTGAGATTAGCCCCTACGTGCGGCGCCAAATCAATCTTGTTTATGACGAGCAAGTCGGAGCGGGTGATTCCTGGTCCCCCTTTTCGTGGGATTTTGTCACCGCCCGCGACATCAATGACGTATATGGAAGCGTCGACTAGCTCCGGGCTAAAGAATGCGGCGAGATTATCGCCTCCGCTCTCCAGGAATACGATGTCTAGTTTGGGAAAACGGTCAATCATCTGCTCAAGGGCTTCGAGATTGCTAGAGATATCCTCGCGAATGGCGGTGTGAGGGCATCCGCCTGTCTCAACGCCGAGGATTCGGTCGGATGGAAGCGCTCCGGCGCGGAGCAGGATTTCCGCATCTTCGCGAGTGTAGATGTCGTTAGTGATGGCGGCGAGTTCATAGTTTGGACGCATGGCTTTGCACAACCGTTCGATGAGCGCGGTTTTGCCGGATCCAACGGGACCACCAATTCCAATTTTTAAGGGTTTCATCGGGTAAAATCCTTTCTCGCCGCCGCAGGTTTACAGGTCTAAGGAGGATGCAGGGCTTATATTAGTGCTGCCATCTAATCAGCATCTTCGCGGATTACGAAATAAAGAGTCTGGAATAGAGCCGTTCATGCTGCATGCTCCGAATATCAATTCCCGGGGTAAAAGCCCCGAGATTATCGAGTTTTGCATTTTGTGCGTATTCAGCGATCTGCAGGAGATCGGGGTGCAGCGCCCGAATGGTCAACTGTCCTTCGGTTGCGCCAATCGGGATAAGCCGCACGGCTGCAGAGACTTGACCGACCACGTAGGCGTGCAGATAACCGAGTAGCGCAACGGGTAATTCGATTGAGGTTGCGGCAGCGACTAAACCGTAAGCAACCGAATGGTGACCGGCGCAAACCTTCAGCCGTACACGCTTCTCGTATTCGTCCAGGGCTGCGTTCGTTACCAGTTTCCGCGCGTTTCGCAGGAACTGCTTACCAACCTGTACACTGCCGTTTCGGGATTCACGAGGCAGCTTCATTGCCGTTAAGCGGGCGTCTAGGTCAGTAATGGTATTGATGCTGGCGACTGGGTCTTTTTCGTACTCGAGACCGGACTTGTACGCTAGGGCTAACGCGACCGCATCAGTGTTTCGTATCCCGGCGTGCAGAGATGCTCTCAGAAATTCCTCAAAGGATGGCTGATCCGTAACCAAACCGCGCTGGACGTAGGTTTCGAGCCCAAATGAGTGGGCGAATGCGCCTGTCGGGAAGAAGCTATCGACCAATTGAAGCAGTGTGAGCAGGGCGCTATTGTTCGGATTTTCGGGATTCATTCGGTGTCCCCATCGCTAAAGGCTTCTTAGCGGCTGTTCAAACGATGAACGGCGTGGGTGAAAACCAGCTTTTTAATCGAATAATCGAAACCGAGCCGATTTAACTGTTTTTCGAGTACAGGTTCATAAGGAATGAGAATTGCGCCCTCGTGAAATCCTATGGGGCGATGGAGGTTGCCAATCTGATAACACACGAGACCGAACGCTTCGGACGTCTCCGGACGTAAAACAAATACCTTCTCCGGCACTCCTTCTACGACGATTTTGAAATGCTCATTCCGATAGAGAACATCACCCGGTTGTAGGATTGTTCCCGTGGGTAACGCCAAGCCAATATCCCGTCCCCCCGCGGTCGTCAACCGCTGCCGGCATTTCTGTCGATTTTCCCAATTGAGCGACACAGTGTCCGACGCTGACACCTCAATTTCGGGCTGTTCCGCGATGATATTCTCCACGACAATCATCAGGCGATCTCCGTTGCTCAGAGTGGAATTCGTCAGTTGAGACATATGACGAGAGGCAGCGAAATCCGATTCTAGTTTCCCTTTACATCGCCACATTGATATCGTATACTGTAACAGATAATCTTGAGTCTGTGCAACTCCAAATCCATGGCTGACGGCGTCAACACGGCGCTTCGATGCAATCACACCGGAGAAACGCATGAAAACAACGGCAGTCTTCCAAACCGCACATCCCTATTTGGATGACGAGATGAACCTACCCGTCGGGAATGTAGAGGAAGCGATACCTTTCTACGAAACGATTATGGGGTTCCAGGCAGCATCCCGAACGGATTCGCCTCATAAATCAGTAGTTTTGTCTAGGGACGACATACAGATTGGTTTAGCCGAGAACGGCGGTGATCCATCGCAAGCGGGGTGCTTCTTTGAAGTAGATGATGTCGAGGCGGCTTTTAATCAACTGAAAGCTAACGGTTTCGAAAAGGAGGACCCGGACTATCGGATGGACACGCATGGAGACAGATCGTTCAAGTTGTTTTTCGTGATAGCGCCGGACGGGCTCTGTTACTGTCTCGGTCAACGGCTGTGATATGACGAGATAACGATGCTCAATTGCGCCCTTTCCTGGGAAAGCCGCGTATCCGGCAACGATTGACAAATATCAGGCAATCTGATATAATCTGCAAACATCATGAAATTTCTAACTTTGCCGAATCTGAGAAAATGGGGTATGTCATGGCAAAACTCCTTCCCACTGAACTTGTGGGCAGTTACGCACTCCCGAGTTGGTTGCATATCGCACTTGAACGCATAGAGCATGAGGGCGATCTTGGCGAAACCGATATTCGCGAAACGCTGGACGACGCGGTGAGCATCGCGGTGTTGGATCAGGAACGCGCCGGATTGGATGTCATCACTGACGGCGAGATGTGCCGCCGGGATTTTATTCAGAATTTTTACGGCTGTATGACGGGCTTGAAGGAGATAGCGGCTGCACGCCGCTTTGGGGCTGCGGGCTACGATCAGAATCCACGATATGAGGTGGTTGGCGAGGTCACCGCTCCTAATGGGCTGGGTATTGTACCGGAGGTTGAGCATCTCAAGCGTTTGACCTCGAAGCCGATTAAAGTTTGTGTTCCGGGACCGATGACACTCGCTTTGCCGTTGATTGTTAAGGGGAGTTATTCGTCCAAGGAAGATCTGATTGAGGATATGGTCGCAATCGTCAATGCGGAAATGAAGGGATTGGTTGCAGCCGGCGCGGATTATCTGCAAATCGACGAGCCGCGCTACGCAACTTCTCAACGGGATGCGCAGCGGTTGGTGGAGCTATTCAATGCGACCCGAGCGGGAGTCTCAGCACGAATTGGTCTGCACCTCTGCTTTGGGAATTTCAAGGGTAGATCGCGGGACCGGCGGGACTACGCCGCCCTGTTTCCCGCACTGCTGGCTGCACGCTGCGATCAGTTTAATCTTGAATTCGCCAACCGAGAATTTGCACAGATTGAGTTGCTGTCCCATTTCCGCGCTGACCAACAGATAGGCATAGGCGTAATCGACATCAAATCCTACTTCGTGGAGACGGCTGACGAGGTGGCTGCGTCGATTCGTTTGGCATTAGAACACACTGCCCCGGAGAATCTTGTTATTATCCCAGACTGCGGCTTCAACCATTGTCCTCGCCATATTGCTTTTCGCAAAATCCAAGCGATGGTGGAAGGAGCAGCGTTGGTGCGGCAGGAACTGGGTTGAGCGCCCCATATAGTAGAGGACAACCCATTTCGTAGAAATCTCAAGAACCGTAAGCAGCTCCTGTTCGCTCTCCAGCTATCCTTCCAACCCTTAAACGCTGAAATCTTGTATCATCTGAAAGGGAAGCACATGCTGAACCTGTTTCGATTTAGGCACTTGTTCGTTGCGGTTCTGTTGGTTTCATTCACAAACGCAGCGTACAGCGAGGAATATGCCTCGATTTACCTGAAGAGCGGTGATCGCATCACAGGACGCTGGCTCGGCTCGGACAGCCATGCTGCTCGGATAGACGTTCACAACCAGGAATTATCCATCCCGCTAGACGATGTGAAGACTATTCGGTTTGGGGACGATCGCCGTCTCATCCCTGATGCTGATGCCGAAAAGCACTTCCGAAATGGGGAGGCACTGTTGGAGTTGGGGCTGCGGGAAGAGGCGAAGCAGAAGTTTCGGGCGGCGATTGAGGCGTTTCCGAGATTTGCCGATGCGCACTACAAGCTCGGTGTGCTTCTTCAGGATGAAGGAAATACTGACGAAGCCGTCATATATTTCGGTTATGCGGCAAAGATTAGTCCTGAAGCCTACAACTTGGCGATGCAATTGAAAGGTGTGGGCGACACTTACCTCACGGCTGAAGAATACCGTAAAGCAATCCAAACCTATTTGTTGATTTTCAACTTTTACCCGACCCACACCGATGCTGAATATGCGGGTTATACGGCAGGATTTCTGTTAGCGGAAAAGCTTGAAGCCAATGAAGAAGCCGTGCAGGTGCTTCAGGAAGCAAAGAGTCGTTTTGCGGCGAGCTTTTACTTGGAGAAGACCGACTACGTGATTGGAGCGCTGTATTCTAAGATGGGACAGTTCGAAACAGCGGTCACCATACTGTCCGAGTTTATTGCCAATTACGGTGAGAGTGAATGGCTTGATGACGCTTATCTCGCGCGCGGGGAGGCACACTTGCTATCGAAGCGAAACGTTGAAGCCGTTTCCGACTTCGACCATGCGATTGAAATCACGGAGGATGGGAAACTTAGGAGCGAAGCTAGAAAGCGGCGTGATGCGTGCGTATGGACGGTTTACAGAGTTTCGGACGGACTGCCGAGCAATCAGATCCAGGCGGTTGGAGTTGACGGAGATTCATTGTGGATAGGTACACCCAAGGGGTTGGCTCGAGTCGATGTCAGCCTCAACGCGGGCTCGTGGCAGTTGATTGCAGACGGAGTCGATATAATCAACACCATGTTCGATGATACCATCAACGTTCGGACGCTCGCAGTTGATGACGCGGAACTTTGGATAGGGACATTGAATCACGGTGCGATTCGGTACGACAAACGCACGGGGTTAATTCGAAACTACGCCGCACGAGCGGGCTTTCCGCATAATCAGGTCAACGACATCAAAATTCACGGGGACGAAGTATGGATTGCGACGTTCTCAGGCGTTGTGCGTTACGATCGGAGCGCAGATGGGTGGAGTCCGTTCAACAAACGGAGCGACGGGTTACCGGCGGATGACATCTCTGCTGTTGCTGTCACGTCAAAAACTGTTTGGATTGGGACCACTAGGCATGGTATCGCTTTGTACAACCGGGGCCTCGATTTCTGGCGTGATTTTGGGTTGAGCGATGGGCTGAATCTCAGTGCGGGCAGTTCAATTACAAGCTTTGATTTGTGGGGCGATCGACCTTTCGTTACGTGGTATAATCAGCAGAGTAACGGCTACGCAGAAATCGATCCACAGGGATTAACTAGTCGTGTGCAAGAGGTTCTGTTTGTGGGTTCATTACCGCTTGAGGACATCTACATTGCTGTAGGCGAAAACGTAGGGGAAATGGATAAACGTCCTCTGCTGTGGTTGGCGACGAACGACGGTGTATACCTCCATAATGCGGGAAATTGGGAACCGTTTGAGTTTCCTGCAGATCAGGTTGGTAATCCTACTGTGAATTGCATTACGCTTGGCGCCGGCATAGTTTGGGTTGGAACGTCCAGTGGACTCACCAAGCTAGACAGAGACGCCTTCGTCAGCGTTGAATAAATCCAAAACGAAGAAGAATAGACGCAGATGTGAAGTCACTTGGTTATCCCGCCCTTCGACTCTTACAATCGGGATGGGCGGTTCATCGCAGAGACTCGTGAGGTTGAAAATGTACCGCAGACAGATTGGAATATGCTTTGTCTTAGTGATGTGCTTCGGCTTAGCCGGCTGCGTTTGGTTGTCAGCGCTATCAACCCAGTGGAGCGAGAATTTCGCGCTCGAGGCTTATGGTACCGAGGCGAACCACCCTTCAATCAATGACGGAAAACTAGAAACGGTTGCGCAGGTGGGTGGAACAAATAGACCACGTGTGTTTACGCTCAGGTTTCCCGATATAAAAAAGGTGCGGCGAATCGTTATCCACAACGATAATCTGTTTTGGTTTCATGTGGACTACTTAGATATGGAGACGTTGGAATGGGAGACGTGTTACTCTATGCGCCAACGTCGTGACATAGGCCCCGGGCGTACGCAAACCCAATATCTCGTTGATCGGCTAAACGTCGAGACAAGTATGATTCGGATTGATGTGTCGCGCACCGTCGACGATTATGTCGTTCCGAAGCCGATAGCAGAGCCGGGCGACAAGGTTGTGAATAGGAAGCTGACGGTTGGTCGGCTTTATCTTCCGCATTACCGTGTAATTGAGGAAGCGCCTGCGAGAATTCGAGAAATCGAAGTGTATCAGCTTGCAGAGCGGTGAACGTTATTGGTAAATCCACGCAAGAATGCAAAACTGATGCGGATGACTACCAGATAACCTCTTTGGTATCGGGAACGAACCGTGTTTTCTTGACCAGTTTTCCAGTTGGCGTGTTTTCATAGAGTGGGTATGCTACGCCCTTCGGATCGATTGAGACGACATCCGAGCCGCGAATAACCAATTTATAGGGAATTTCACCAAGAACTCGATGGACAACGCGTTCCGGTACCGGGAACTTTAAGGTAACTTGGTCGCCGCGGTTCAGCCAGCCGACTTGTACATACCGCCCATCAATGAGCGTTCGACGGTCTAGACCTCCAACGCTTACGTGCACATCATTTGGATCGCACCATTCGGGCATCCGCACGGCTACTGTCGGCGCATCCTTAATGTGCAGCACGACCTTCCCCTCTACAGGCAAATAGCTATCCACATCGAGCCACTGAGAGGCGCGATTCAGCAAGAGATTGACTTTCACGAGTCCGTCTGATCGGGTCACCATCTTGTCCCAAACGCAGTAAAGTGTGCGTGCGCCGTTCGCGGTGCAGCAGTGCATAATGCTTGATTCGTGCAACTTCGTACCCTCGGGCGTCTGAGTGGTTGTCATCGCTTCATTGGCGCTCATCCAACCGAAAAAGGAACCGACGGAACGCTCGCGGATGTTATGGTCGTCTCGGTATTGGTGATTATCGGGTTCTGAGTTGTAATAACTCTCCGGGATGCTATCAAACAGGCTCACATCGCAGAGTTGTCCGTTAGCGTACACATTGCGAACCCAGCGGTCCACATCGTCCCAATAATCGCCCAAACCTGCCTCGGTCAGGTAAAGCGCGAGCCAGACCATATCTGCTACTTCGCAAATTTCTACGGAGTTTCCGCGTCGTTCCAAATACCAATCTGAACCCGGTTGCGCTTCGGGGTAGAAGCCAATCAGTGGATCTCCCATCTCGCGTGCGAAGCGATAGCATGCATCCACACGTTCTAGAACCTCCCGATCGCCGGCGGCGAAACCGTATTCACATACTGTCATTAATGCGTAAAGCCCATGATGAAAGTGCCAGAATGTGTATTCACCATCTTCGCTGTTAAAGACACGAGCCAACGCCCAGCGAGCCAATCCCCGGCATAATTCCAGCGCAGGCTCATATCCCGTTACCCGATAGAAAAGCCCGGCGCCATGACCTGTCGAGCCTATGCAATAAATTATAGTGAACAGATTATCCTTGCTATATAAGCCTCCGCCTTCGTTGCCCATCAAGCCTGGTTCATCCGCATCGCTGGGCGGCGTTTGGCCCGGTTCGTATTGCGCTCTCCACAGGAATCGAAAATCACCTTTTTCGCGGGTGAGTGACAGGATGCGATCCACTTTGCGTTTGCCAATCTCAATCCATCGCGGGTCGTCGTCAATCTGGGCGAGAGTCGACAGTGCTATGAGTTGCCTGCCTTCACCCCAGATTTCGGCGAACGGAGTCATTTCCCCACTTTCACCTTCTGCAAAACTGGCGAGCCCCATGGAAACTTTGTCGAAAATATCAGTTGGGCAATAAGTCAGCCCATCCTCACCGACAAAACTCAACTGCGCCGCAAGTACCCCTTGATCGACCTCAAGGTTTTGATTGTTGCCAGATGCTAGTCGGCACAACGCCAACGCCTCAATGAATTTTGGCGGTATATTCAGATAGACATCAATCAGATGATTGACGAACAGAACCGCTGGATCTCGGGAGAAATCCACGATAAACTTCAACCCCCACTTTGCTTCGGGGTCCCAAACGTTGGTTAATGCGTTAATGGCTAAGCCCATTCTATCAGCTAAATCGAGTGTATCCGGCACCTCGGCTTCGTAGCGTTCACCGAGTGTACATGACGCCATTGGATTATGATTAAGCATTCTATTTTATTCCCTTTCCGACAAAGAAAATTGTACAAGTTAGCGGCAGATTGTGTCAGGCTTAATGTCTAATGTGTAATTTAGTACCTTCCCAAGAATCAGAGAAAAGAGGTAAAATGTCAAGAAACTACTGAACCAGCCCAATTATTTTATTCGTTTTTTACTTTTCGGTCAACAGAAATATTCCAACGGCGTCGATTCCGATTTCGGGATTAGAAAGCCTCTTCTACGGATATTTTCAACACTTATCTGACAGTAAATTCTCCTTGATAAATCTAAGATGCTAGTATATTATAGCTTACTGCTCAGCGCGGCGTCTCCGTCCACGGCAATGGTGTAGCTAACCCTTGGTCAGCTTTACCTAATATTCCTTGGACTTAACGTTTTAGTTCTTGGTTTTTTGTTGTGGCATCGAACTGCGGAACGCCTGACATTTTGATTGCACCTCAATGCGTGCGTTATCCGTCTCGCAATGTTCCAGATAGATAATCCTCTCTTTTTCTTACTCGTAATTATTATCCCGCTTGTCCTAGTAATCAACCGCTACACACGGATTGAAGCGGCGCGATGGCGGCGATTAACTCTACTTGTGCTTCGAATCGGCGCATTGGTGTGCCTAATTCTTGCGGCTGTCGGTTTGCAACAGAAGAGGCGATCAGACATACTCTCTGTGACGTTTCTCCTCGACGTATCTGACAGCCTTCCACATTCACAGCAAGTGGAGGGGATTGCGCGGGTGAACGCTGCCATTGATGCGTTGAACCCTACAGATGAGTTTAGCGTGGTTCAATTTGCATCGCAAGCTTCAATCGGTTTGCCGATGCAACCTCGGTTGACTGCACCTGCTTTAACGCCGGAGATTCTATCGGATTCTGGTATCGACCGTGACGGAACCAATATTGCGAGCGCGATTCAACTGGGCATGGTAAACCTCCCGGAAGACCGACAAACCCGACTCGTCTTACTCAGTGATGGGTTGCAGAACCTCAATGACGCCGGGAAAATATTGGATTTGGTAGAGGCGAGTGGGACAGAAGTTTTCACAATTCCACTGGAATCTAAACGCGAACATGAAGTCTGGGTGCGGGACTTACAACTTCCATCACAAGCCCGATCCGGAGAATTTTTTCCGCTCCGTGCGATTGTCGAAAGCACAGCAGACACCCAAGTTACGGCGCGGCTGTATCGCAACAACGTCCCTGTTTCACCAGCGCAAGTAGTTCAGCTGGAAGCCGGCAAACAGGTTATTGATAATTTTTTGCCACAGCGCATCATGGAGACACTGAATCATGAGTATCGTGTCGACATCTCTGCGCCCAGTGATTCAATTTCTGAAAACAACACTGCTTACGGTCTTATTCGTGTTCGCGGGCACCCGCGTGTCCTGTACGTGGAAGGTGATTCAGAATTTTCAGCCACACTGGCGACTACCCTTGCAAACGATCATTTGTCCGTCGAAGTCATCTCGCCATCCGAGGTTCCGACCGACTTAGCTCTGTTGCAAAGCTATGACACAATCATATTGAGCAATGTTTCGACGGATGAACTTTCCCAATCACATATGGTTTTAATCGAAAGCTACGTGCGTGATTTGGGGAAGGGACTGGTCGTAATCGGAGGCGATCGCGCTTTCGGCAGAGGCGGTTATCACGACACGCCACTTGAGCGCGTACTGCCCGTGGATATGACACCTAAGCAGCGAAAGGAGTCTGTTGCGCTTATGCTCGTGGTTGATGCCTCCGGCAGCATGGAAGACTACGTCGGTGCTGATCAGAAAATTCAGTTGGCTATTGAAGGGGTTCGCGCTGCCGTTCGTGTGCTTGATGAAGCGGACCGCGTTGGGTTAATCGGGTTCGCGGCAAAACCACCGATTAAGATGGTTATCTCCCCTACGGATGATCACGAACTAATCAGCCGCGAGGTTGGGAAGCTATACCCTGGCGGTGGTACGAGAATGTACCCCGCGCTTGAAAGGGCGCATCAGATTCTCAAAGGAATTGATGCGAAGCAGAAACACATCATCCTGTTGTCGGACGGCAAATCGGACGGAGATTTTATCCCCTTAGCTAGACAGATTGCCGCAGATCAGATTGCTGTAACTACAATCGCCATTGGAGATGCCGCTGCACAATCGCTAATGGAATCAATTGCTAGAGAGGGGCAGGGAAATTACAAGTACGTGCGAAACGTGGGTCAATTGCCGAAGGTATTCGTAAACGCAGTGAGACAGACGCAGGAATACACGATGCAGGAGCCGTTTCAACCCATTATCAGCGAGGGGGGAAGCCCGATCTTAGCGGATATTGATCGGCTTCCGAAGCTTTACGGCTACATTGCGGCGTCGGAAAAGGAGCAGGCGCAGGTTTACATCCGTTCTCATGAAGAACACCCGATTCTCGCTGCGTGGAGTTACGGTCTCGGCAGAACTGCCGCGTTTACATCCGATGTCAAGCCTGGTTGGGGAGCAGACTGGATTGAGTGGGAAAATTTTGGTAAGTTTTGGGGTCAAGTGGTCAATTGGGTGTTGCCGCCCATAGATGGAAGCGGCGAGTTCGATCTCCACGTTACTCATCGCGACGGTAGGGGGCAGATTGTGATTGATGACTTCGACATAACTCGCGCGGTCCGGCATCGAGAAGGAGGAATTGGGGATAAGGTTAGTAATACAGAAGGGTTTGGCGCGCGCGTTGCTCGACCAGGCGGCGGCGGAGAATCGATTGACTTTGAACGTGTTACGCCGGCACGGTACGAAGGGAGTTTCCCGATTCGAGAGCTTGGTGCCTACCACCTGACAGTGCAGGAAAAACAAAACGGGGAAATTAAAAGTTCACGGGACGCAAGCCTTGTCGTTTCGTACGCTGCGGAATACGCCGAGTTCAAGACCAATCGGCAGTTGCTAGCTGAAATTTCCAAGCGAACCGACGGAATCTACGAACCGTCGGCGGACGAGATTGCGCAACATTCTGGAAAAGGAATAGAGCGCCTGAAGCCGCTCTCAGGCGTTATGCTAGTAGCGAGCGTTTTGTTATTTGTCCTCGAGATGATGCTTCGACGCTTAACAATTGCAAGCGGTTACATATCTGAACTTCGGGCGCAGTTGTGTATATTCCACCGGCGTGAGCACGATGCGTCATCGCCCGCGCTCGCCCGTTTGAGCCAGACAAAGTCTGTTCTTCGACAGTCAGTTCGAACAGCAGCAAGTCAGCAGGGACTGGTTCGGGAAGATGCTAGTTCAACGCGTCAAGCATATGCGGACGTGCGCGTGCAGCCACAGATTGAAGTTGGAACAGGACGTTTGCTGGCAGTCAAAAGACGTGCCAGATCGGGAAGATTAATTTAACATGTTTGTCCCCAACTTCGATAACTTGGATGAGGAAGTATAAACTCTTTGCATTCAAAAACTTGTCATGTCAGATTGTTTTGTTCAACGTGTATACCGCTTTATCTTAGAACACCACATGGTTCAACCGGAGGAAACTGTACTTGCGGGTGTATCGGGCGGGGTAGATTCACTCGCTCTTTTTCATTGCTTATACGCATTACGGCATCAACTCAATTGTTCTATCCATGTCGCACATTTAGACCATGGCATTCGTCCAGATTCGGCTGCGGATGCCGAGTTTGTCCGTGAACAGTCCCACCAACTGGATTTGCCGATCTCCATCGAAAGGATTGACGTGCCGCAACTGATGAGGCATCACAAACTCTCCGCGGAGACGGCATCTCGAAACGCACGGTATAATTTTTATGAACACGTTTCTGAGCGGATTGGTGCAACGAAGATTGCCTTGGGACATCATCGCGATGATCAGGCAGAAACCGTTCTGATGCACTTGTTGCGCGGCGCGGGATCGATTGGATTAAAAGGCATCCTGCCGGTTAGAGACGGAAAATTCATCCGCCCCCTGCTTAATTTCTCACGGCGGGAGATTGAAGGGTTCATAACGGAACTCGGCTTGCAACCGCGGAAGGATTCGACAAACCGTGAATCTAATTGCCTTCGGAATCGCATCCGTTTAGAGTTGATTCCATTGTTAGAACAGTCGTACAATCCGAATCTCAAAAATACATTAAACCATACTGCTGAGCTGCTGCGCGTCGAGTCAGACTACTTGGAGGGGATTGCTCGTGAAGCTTTTGAAGCATGTCGCGAGAAATCCAATCTGACTGATGTGGTCGTGTTGAATCGTCACGCCTTCCTCCAAAATCATGTTGCCGTGCGTCAACGCATCTTGCGTTGCGCCATCGTGGAAATATATGGTGAGATGAGGAGTTTCTATTTTAATCACTTTGCGGGGATGTTAAAATTGGTAGAGGGGGAATCGCCCAACGCATCGTTGAATTTACCCGACAATCTGCTGCTACAACGCGCATATAATCAGTTAATTTTTCACAAATCAGTAGCTGTTCCTGCCAAGTTTGAATACGAGATTGCTGCTCCGGGAATTACGAACCTTCCATTGTTAAACGCACGTCTGGTTGTTAAGATCGAGGCGCCGCAACCCGCGAAGTTGCCTGATGGCAGATTTGAAGCGGTTTTCGATTCTCTCCAATTTCCACTTAAACTCCGCAACCGGCGGGATGGCGATCGATTTCAACCATTTGGGATGAGAGGCAGAAAAAAGGTTAAAGATTTCCTCATTGATTCGAAAGTTTCTCGCCATGAACGAGAACGAGTTCCAATTCTCGTGAGTGGTGATGAAATCGCGTGGGTTGTAGGATATCGGACGAGTGAGCGGTTCAAGGTTGGGGCGGAGACAAAGCGTTACCTCTATCTGGCTTATGTGTCTGATGAAGGGGACGCAGTTTAAGTAGGTGTCTGCGCACCCTGGACGAGACATTGTCAATTGCCGTTCTTGCTTCAATGACAATGCGGATTGTGATTGCTGGTTTTCCTGTTTCGATTCAATACTGCTATGCAAAGGTTTCAGAATGACCACATCAACAGCACACAAGGATAGCTAACAGCGATGAAATCCCAGACTCACTCGATTCTAATTGCGGAATCACAGATTCGACGGAGGGTCCGTGACTTAGGGAGGCAAATCTCCAAAGATTACATAAACTGCGATCTTGTACTTCTCGGCGTACTCAAAGGCTGCGTCGTGTTCCTGACAGACCTCATGCGCGCGATGTCTATCCCGATGCGCTGTGAATTTGTCCAAATTGCGAGTTATGGTGCTGGAAGTGTGTCGTCGGGTAATGTTCAAGTCATCCACGGCATAAAGGGAGATCTTCGCTCCGCAGATGTACTCGTTGTGGAGGACATCGTTGATACCGGACACTCCTTGAACTTTCTTATGGACTATGTTAGTACGCTGCAACCTGCGAGTGTGAAGGTGTGTAGTTTACTCAATAAACCTGGACGGCGGGCGGTTCCAACTTCAATCGACTATGTCGGTTTTGAGATTGATGATGATTTTGTAATCGGATACGGTTTGGATTACCATCAGCAATATCGTAATCTTCCGTATATTGCCGTGTTGAATCATCCAGCATAAAGTGTCCAGACTGCGTATTGTCAGCCATATCGTTGACGGTTACAGGGTCGTGAACTAGTCGCAATCGGAGCCGTTTTTCGTTGACAGTTTATGAACCTGCTGATAATATATTGACCGGTGAGTTGTTTTCATACACTTCCAATTCATCAAAAGGAGATGCTTATGCGTAAAGTTGTTGGTGTTGGCATAATTTCAATCTTGATTCTCTCGCTCGTAACGTGGGCAAACGCGGAAATGTCCGAAAAAGCCAGATTGGGCCGTGAACTCTTCTATGATCCATCCTTCGGCGGAACGCTCGAACCCCAAAAAATTAGCGGACTCGCTTGTGCAAACTGCCACGCTGATTTTGATGAAGATACGAATCCTGACGGCAAAATACGGGCGGGACACAGCATCATTGGCGTGCCACAACGCGGTGAGGCAAAAGGCGGTATGATTAAAGGCGATATGTTTAGGCGCGCTGCCGGTGGCGGAGGGTTCTGTTATCAGCATTTCTTACAGCGCATCCCCAGCGACAAGGTAGACCCAACTGCCATCCCAGAAGAACAAGCAGAAGCCTTGATGGCTTATTTTGAGCATGTTTCCGGAGATAACAAGGGCCCCCAATTCGAGATGCAAATGCTTGATAAAGAAGCAGCGGCGGCGGCGGCTGAAAAGATTCTCGCGATGAAGGGTGACCCGAAGAAGGGCTGGGTACTTTTCAGCAGAGCCTGTAACGATTGCCATCCAACGGCTAAAAAATCCGGAATCGGCACGCAACTTGTCCGAAAAAGACCACCTTCGAACATGAAAAAATGGCAGCACAACACCGCCGCTAAGGTTCGCGGCGGCGGCTATGTTATGCCATTCTACGCTGAAGATCGATTGTCCGATCAAGACATTTCTGACATCGTTGCGTTTCTCCGAAAATTAGTCACTGAAAAGAAGAGATAAACACAGTAGTCCGTTTCGCTATGTGGTGTTCTACGATGTGAGGTTCACTTAGATGTGGCGATGATGATAGTTCTCGGCTAAGCAGACCTGGAAATCTGCTAAGTTCCCACCCGTTTTTTTCCCCCGCGATTCAAGATAGGAACAGCTAGGGCTAGCAGGACTATGCAGCTGCATCCTTGCCAACTCCATAGGCTGTGGAAAATGGTTTCACTGTTGTCACCGGTTCAATAGCCAAGCAGATTGATGCCTTCCTGATAGGTTTGAGCGGATGTGTGCAACGCCTGAAGTTCGTCGTCAGTCAGTTCAATTTCAATGATTTCCTCAACGCCGCCTGCACCTAATTTAATTGGAACACCGATATACAGGTCGTTGATACCGTATTGCCCGGTGAGGTGAGTCGAGCAAGCGAGGATGCGCTTTTTGTCTCGGATAATCGCCTCTGCCATTTGGGCGAGGGACGCGCCAGCCGCATAGTAGCCGCTCGTTTTGAGGAGCTGGACCACCTCAGCGCCGCCATCGCGCGTCCGTTGCGCAAGGGCTTCAATCCGATCTGCAGACATGAGCTCAGTGATTGGAATGCCCGCAACCGTTGTATAACGTGGCAGTGGTACCATTGTGTCGCCATGTCCTCCCAGTACAAATCCAGAAACATCTTCGACAGAAACGCCAAGTTCGATCGAGATGAAATAGTGAAATCGTGCTGAATCAAGCACGCCCGCCTGTCCGACGACACGGTTGGATGGGAAGCCGGAAACCTTCCACGCATGATAAGTCATGATGTCCAATGGGTTCGTCAATATTATGATGGTGCAGTTGGGGGAATGCTTCACCGCGTTTTCCGTCGCGGTTTTAACGATGTTGGCGTTAATATGCAAAAGATCTTCGCGGCTCATCCCTGGCTTACGAGGCGATCCAGAGGTGATGATGACGAGATCTGATCCTGCGGTCGGTTCATAATCCAACGATCCCGTTACATTGGCATCAAAATTTTCAACAGGAGCGGCTTCTGCTATGTCCAAGCCTTTTCCCTGTGGAATTCCGTCAACGATATCGACCATGACGACATCGCCAAGCTCCTTCTGAGCGATGAGAAATGCTGCTGTCGCTCCAACATTTCCAGCGCCTATGACACTAATTTTTTTTCTAGACATTTGTTCCTCCTCTATTCTGAGGCATGCCATACTGACCACCTATCCATCAGAATTCAATCAGACGATAGACCTTTGGTACGCTGTCAGATAGTTTAATACTGTTGTGATATTCTAACGGTCGGATGGACACCCGTGTCTCGATAATCGGGTCAAGGACGCGCTTTCTACAAATATTGTCGATTGTACTAATTCGATAAATTCTCGATTATGGCGGATGCAAACGCAGACGTGCGAATTGATGTTGCCCCTTCCATCAAACGAGCGAGGTCATAAGTCACGCGTTTTTGGATGATTGTCTTTGCAGTCCCCTGAGTAACGAGATCTGCAGCTTCGTGCCAACCGATGTGCTCAAGCATCATCACTGCGGAGAGGATGAGTGAAGTCGGATTCACGACATCTTTATCCGTGTATTTGGGTGCAGTTCCGTGCGTAGCTTCAAAAAGCGCGGTCTCAGCACCGATATTGCCGCCCGGTGCCATACCAATGCCGCCAACTTGGGCTGCACAAGCATCAGAGAGGTAATCCCCATTCAGATTCGGCGCAGCAATGACATCGTATTCGTCTGTCCGCGTCAGAATCTGTTGTAGCATGCTATCCGCAATTCGATCTTTAATAACAACCCTTCCTTCAGGAGCTTGTCCGTTGTATTTGCTATAGACCTCATCTTCTGTGATTGTTTCATTCGTGAACTCTTCCCTAGCGACTTCATACCCCCAATCCCGAAAAGCACCTTCGGTGAATTTCATGATGTTACCTTTGTGAACAAAAGTGACGCTGCGGCGGTTGTTTTTGATTGCAAATTTAATGGCTATTCGCGCCAAACGCTTCGTTCCGAAAATGCTAATCGGCTTAATTCCAATGCCTGAATCCGCACGGACCTCTGCGTGCATCTCCGTTCGGAGAAATTCAATCGCTTTGATTGCTTCCGGGGTTCCTTGTGCCCACTCAATCCCAGCGTAGACGTCTTCTGTGTTCTCACGAAAGATAACAACGTCCATTTTTTCAGGGTGAGTTACAGGTGCGGGAACACCTTGAAAATAGCGCACCGGGCGAACACACGCATACAAATCCAACTCTTGACGGAGCGTCACATTTAAACTCCGATAACCACCGCCGACTGGTGTTGTGAGCGGTCCCTTCAAGGCAACTCGGAAAAACTCGATTGCTTTGAAGGTATCCATAGGCAACCATTCCCCGTATTTCTCATTGGCAATCTCGCCAGCGTAAACATCAAACCATACTATCTGCCGATCGCCGCCGTAAGATACTTCCACGGCAGCATCAATGACCCGGCGTGTGGCTTTCATGATATCTCGACCAATGCCATCCCCTTCAATTACGGGGGTGATTGGAAAATTGGGTACGACGAACCTGCCATTTTTTTTTTCGATTCTCTCACCTTCTGTCGGTGGTGTGAGTTTATCAAATTCGATCACTTTTCCTCCTGAGTGTATTGTGTTTATGAGCTCAGACAAATGTTGAACTGAAATAGTTCCCGTTTCACTATATCATTGCGCCGCAAACGCATCGCGATGAGCAAGCCGGTTATGTATAGCGACAACCACGTCTGGCACAGTCGTGTCTTCGCCGCGTGCGGGAATAACGCTAGGGTGAGGAGGGATGACGGGTCGAATAATTCTCTGTTGCAGTTGTTCTCTGGCATCCATAATCCACCCAAATCCTCTATATATGTAGGTGAGGAGCGTTCTGTCTTCCTCCTCAATTCCCATACCTTCTTGAACAGACCACCCGCCGAAATCGGTGTTTGGCGTTAAGCGGAGCGGCGGACTGTTTTCTCTTCCCGGCTTGATGACACCTTCAACGAAAGCGATTTGATAAATCCGTTGAACCAAATTTAGTCTTTCTCTCTGGTTAGCGTTCAGTTCAATCTCTCCGCTATCTATAGCATGGAAAAAGGTTTCAAGGTAGATTGCAGCTCTTGGATCCTGTTGAATTTCGTTAGATCTACCGGCCGCAGCGATTTCTGGGTGGCCGAACGTAGGCAATCCACCGCCTAGCAGTCTGGTCTTGATGATTCCATCGCGTATTTCCGGGGGAGTTTGTTCAAGTTCGTTAATGAATTGGGTCATGTCGTGAATTGCGCCGAAATGTCGGGCGCCATCAAGGGTTATATGGGCTGCGCTTAAAAAATCGGAAACATGCTCTGTATGTAACGTTGTAGCGTATCGGGCAACCATGTTGGATCCGGCAGAGCCGTGATGGGTTTGTATCAGTCCCATCTTCTCTAAGATTGCGCTTTCAGTGTCATTGGCATGATGACCGATTAGCAGGCTATAAGCCACTTGAAAAGCGGTTTTTCCTGTTTCTTCCTCATGTGATATGAAATCCTGCGTTTGTTGAGTGAGTCCTTGGCGAGTTAGATTGGTGTTCTGTCTCAGAAGACGACGCATATAGACAGACATCGCCGCTATGGCAACATTTTCCAAATGTGTGCCAATCATCTCTACCAGCAGTGCGTTGGGATGCCGCTCATCGTCCACTCCCCGGTCCGGTATTTGGTTTTTCGTGTAATGTGCTTTCCGAAGCGTCGAAAAATGTTGAACGACCACCTCGGGACCTGAATTTGGAAATGTATTCACGAAATCCGAAACCTGATTTATCAACGGACTCCGACCCGCAATACTATCTCGGATTATCCTAATCGATCTATAGAACTTCCGATCGATTAATGTTTGAAGCATCGCTTCTTCATCCAAACCATCCTCAGATTTCTCCGGTGTTCGACCGAACAATCCAACGAAAATTAGGTGGGCGGGGCTAATGCTCCCGGCAACAATTTCGCCTTCTTGAAGGACACCGCGAATTCCGAAGCTCCGTATATTCAATATCATTTCCGCACCATCGCAGTCAACAGGTGCTTGGTATAAAACCGGATTTGCGAACACCATCGTTGATTGCGGCATTGAGCTAAAATTCTTGAGACTCCCGCCTATATCTTGTTCGCCCAATTGTGCCGCCTTTTGCATCGCATCCGTCACTGGAACATACGAAGAGGGTTTAGGATTCTCTGAAAGCACCCTCCGTATTGATGCCGCCGTTTTCGTCCATAACCTTTGTTCTGCCATAAAGAATCTCCTTAAAGCCTCATTCAAATTGAGTGGATGTGATATCCTGTCAATCTCCGGAATTGCTAGACCCTTACTTGCAAGGAGGTGTAGAATAACCTTCGTTCAATTAAAGAATCAAGCCGTTTCAATAACTTTTAGGTGAATTATCCCATATTCCATACCTGTTATGATGCGTTTCGGATTTTCGCTGTGGATCCGCTGCAAAAAAGGATTCGTATGTTTAGGAAAGGAAAAGGGAGAAAGGGGATAGTGAAGGCGAAAACCTGCTGGAGGTCCTCCGCTGACCCCTGCCCACTTGCTCAATACGGACCGAGTGCAAGTCGAAGGGAATCATACAAAAGTTTGCAATTCGGAGTGTGGAACGATTGAAACAATCGGGAAAAAAGGACCGGCGAAATCAGATTGATCGGGCATTCGGAATATCGATCCTAATTCCAATGATAACCCCATAGCCTGAACTATTCCAGCGCCCATAGAATTGACTCTATTTTAGCAAAGGCACCTATGAAAGTCAAGACAAAACAAGGGAGAAAACGGCTATCATCATCTGCCGAAAGACTAAAGCGTTGCTTGATACAATAACATAATACCTTCTCCCCCATCCCGAGTCTAAGCATGTCAGAAGGATTGTTTTCAGCCGGTGAGAATGTGAGGTTGGCGGATGTCCGTAAGCGACTTAGTCATCAATAGAGTTAGCGTTTATTTCAAACCGGTTACGGAAAATGTTAAATCCGTATAGCAAATGATGCTTGCCGCACGCATTGATTTTAAGCGGATTCAGGAATTCCAAAAGCGACTCCACCCCTAGGAAGTAAATTTATGGAACCGCACAAACAGTAGCAGATTGATGAATTGTTGCGCTGATGTGTCCAAAACAAAAAAGCCGGCAATCTTAATCAATTACCGGCTTCAGCATAGTGCTATGTGGCAACGGTGCCATCATCTCTAGCGCTCTTTCCTTCCAGCACCGATGGCGGCTACATCGGAGAAACCTTCCGGAAGAATTTCAAGTAAGTATCCCAGTTGGATAAGACTTCTTTAGCCCGTTCACTGCCGGTGAGCTCCGCGTGACGCCCGATCATCGTCAATAGCACGGTAATATCCTTGTTGTCAGTCACAGGTTCTAATTTCACGGATTGCGGGTTATATTTTGCAGGGAGAATTTGTTTTTCGTCTAGGACATAAGCACTTCCACCCGTCATTCCCGCGCCGAGGTTACGACCCGTCTCGCCGAGGATGACAACCACCCCACCGGTCATGTATTCGCAGGCGTGGTCACCAACTCCCTCTACGACAGCCATCGCACCGCTGTTGCGAACGCAGAATCGCTCGCCAGCCCGCCCAGCTGCATAGAAGGAACCGCTTGTGGCACCATACATGACAGTATTACCTACGATAACATTCTCATGGGGACAGAATCGGGCGTTAGCCGGAGGCTTAACGACAAGTTCTGCACCGGCCATACCCTTGCCGACATAGTCGTTGGCTTCGCCAGTGAGGATGAGACGCATCCCTTTAATGCAAAACGCTCCAAAGCTCTGACCGGCGCTCCCTCGGAAATGGCACTCAATCGTACCATCTGGCAAGCCTGAATCGCCATACCGGAAGGCGATCTCACCCGCTACAGTTGCCCCGACAGTTCGGTGGATGTTGCGAATTTCATAAGAGAGGCTAATGGGATTTTCCCCGGTCAAAGCGTCTTTGGCGTCTTGCAAGATTAAATCGTCGAGATGTGAATCTTCAAGTCTAGTATTCCGTTCTCTCATACGATGACGTGGTCGATTTCCGGTCGGATCGCATTGCGCTAAAATTGGGCTCAGATTGAGGGTAGCTGCTTTCGGATGATCGGACAGGTCGACCTGCTCTAGAAGCTCCGGACACCCTGTCACCTCGTTTAGGCTACGGAAACCCAGTTGGGCGAGGATTTCCCGCACTTGTTGGGCAACGCCCACCATAAAGTTAACCACCATCTCTGGTGTGCCTCGGAACTTTTCCCGGAGCGACGGGTCTTGTGTGGCAACTCCTACGGGGCATGTGTTGAGGTGACATTGACGTGCTACAATGCAACCCGTTGCGACCATGGCTGTTGTGCCGAATCCGTATTCTTCAGCACCGAGCATAGCCGCAACGACCACATCGCGTCCGGTGCGGAATCCGCCATCCACACGGAGCGCGACCCGTCCCCTAAGATTGTTGCGTACAAGAGTTTCTTGAGTTTCTGCAAGTCCAAGTTCCCAAGGAACACCTGCGTTTTTAATGGAACTAAGCGGAGAAGCGCCTGTGCCTCCTTCATGACCGCTAATCTGAATGATGTCAGCATACCCTTTGGCGACACCGGCAGCAATTGTCCCAACACCAGCCTCCGATACGAGTTTCACGGCTATTTTGGCGCGCGGATTCGCGTGTTTCAGGTCGTAGATGAGTTGGGCGAGATCCTCTATCGAATAGATGTCATGGTGGGGCGGCGGAGAAATCAGGGGAACACCTGGAGTTGAATGACGAATTGCAGCGATTTCTGGCGTGACTTTGTGTCCAGGAATCTGGCCACCTTCACCCGGCTTCGATCCCTGTGCCATCTTAATCTCTATTTCTTTGGCTGAAGCCAGATATTCAGGTGTGACTCCAAATCGTCCTGAAGCCACCTGCTTGATTGCGCTAGAAGCCAAATCTCCATTGGAACGACGATGATAACGGGCTGGATCTTCGCCTCCTTCTCCGCTGCCTGACTTGGCACCGATTCGGTTCATGCCGATGGCGATTGTTTCATGTGCCTCTCGGCTTAAAGCCCCGAAGGACATGCTTCCAGTTGAAAAACGCTGAAGAATCGATTCAATAGGCTCGACCTCTTCAACGGGGATAGGTTTTCCTGCCTTAAAATTCAGAAGCTCACGAAGACTTGATTGCTCCCCATTCTCTACAGCTTCTGCGTAGGTTTTGTAGTCTTCGTACTCTCCGCTCTCCGCTAGTCGATGGAGTGCCTTAAAGACAGAAGGATTAAAAGCGTGAAATTCCCCTGTTCTGCGAAATCGAAAGTCACCCGATTCCTCAAGCGAATGTTTGCCTTTGCTATCGAGACCGAAAGCCTTCGTATGAAAATGGAGTGCTTCCATGGCAATATCTGTAAAACCGATACCGCCCAAAGGTGAGACGGTGCCAGTGAAGCATGTATTGATGACTTTACTGTTGAGCCCGATTGCCTGGAAGATTTGAGCCCCACGGTAACTCGAAACCGTCGAGATCCCCATCTTCGACATAATTTTTAGGATACCTTTCTCAACTGTCTGGCGGTAATTTGCCAACGCTTTTTCCAATGGGAAACCTTCAATCTCGCCTATACTCACAAGATGAGCAATTGTTTCGAAAGCCAAGTAAGGATTTATCGCGTTGGCACCATAACCGAGCAAAAGGGCGAAGTGATGTTCCTCTCGCGGTTCTCCGGATTCCACCATTAAACTGACCTGCATCCGCTTGCCTTCACGAATAAGGTGATGATGAACTGCCCCAACCGCTAGGAGCATGGGAATAGGTGCATGCTCTGCATTCACGTCGCGATCGCTCAATATTAGGATTGTTGCCCCGCTATCAACCGTAGACGCGGCTGTTTGACACAACTCAGTCAGCGTTTTCTCTAACCCTTCCTTTCCCATCGCAACGGGGAAGAGGGTGGAAAGTGTGGCGGCTTGAAAATCGGGAGCATCAATGTTTCTTAGCCAGTGCAACTGTTCACGTGTTAGGATAGGGGAGGATAACTGAATCAATCGGGCGTGAGCTTCAGTCTCCTCAAGTAAACTCCACCGTCGTCCTAGATAGGTCGAGAGAGACATCACTAGCCGCTCACGTAGGGAATCAATCGGCGGGTTCGTGACTTGGGCAAACAACTGCTTGAAGTAGTTGTACAGCAGACGAGACTTTCGAGAGATAACTGCCGGGGGAGTGTCATCTCCTAGAGAACCGACCGGTTCCTTGACTTCGATAACCATCGGTTTTAAAAAGCGCTTCACATCTTCAATTGCGTATCCGAATGATTTCTGTTGGCGGAGGAGAGCTCCAGGCTCTTCAATAGCTGTCTCACCATTTTCAATCTCAAAAGACTCCGGCTTTATCAGATTACGTTCCACCCATTGGGCGTACGGTTTTTTCTGGGCAACCGTCATTTTAATCTCTGCGTCCTTCAGAAGTCTCTTCTGTGCTGTATCCACTGCAATCATCTGTCCGGGTCCTAGACGCCCTTTTTCTATCACTCGACTATCATCGAGTTCTATTAGTCCAACTTCTGAACCCATAATAACGATGCCGTCCTCGGTCACTTTGTAGCGAGCCGGCCGCAATCCGTTTCGATCTAAAGCTGCCCCGACAATCACCCCATCACTGAAAGCTACGGATGCGGGACCATCCCACGGTTCACTGAGACAAGACAAGTATTCGTAGCAGCCACGCAGCGTTTCATTCATACCAGGCATGTTCTCGTATGCATCCGGGATTAGACACATCGTCGCATGAAGGGGATTGCGTCCAGAGAGTGTTAAGAGTTCCAAGGCGTTATCAAGGCTCATGGAATCACTGCCATCAGGATCAATAATGGGTTTGAGTTTCTCCAGTAGATTGCCCCATATCGGGGAATGAAGTTCCGGTTCCCGAGCGTGCATCCAATTGCGGTTTCCTAGCAGGGTGTTAATCTCCCCGTTGTGACCTAGCATGCGGAAGGGCTGCGCTAGAAACCAGTCAGGGAAAGTATTGGTGCTGTAACGTTGGTGAAAAATCGCCAGAGCTGTTTCAAATTTGGGGTCGCGCAAATCTTGGTAGAATCGATCCAACTGAGGTGCAACAAACAACCCTTTGTATACAATCGTGCGGTGGGAGAATGATGGAATGTAAAAATCCTGAATTCCCTTTTTTGCTACATTGTGCTCAATTTCTTTACGTACCAGATAGAGGCGTTGTTCAAACATATCATCTGTGAAGCTACCTGGACGACCGACCAAAATCTGCTGGATTTCCGGCATTGTAGCCAGCGCTTTTTCACCGAGTACTGAGGCGTCTATCGGTACAGGACGCCAACCCAATAAAGGGAATTCATAGTAGGACAACAGTTCCTCAATAACGGTGCGACAACGCTCTTGCGCGGAAATGTCATGGCGAGGAAGAAAAATCATACCGACGGCCAAATCGCTGCTGGACGAAAGATGTACTCCTAGTTTTTCTGCTTCTCTCCGGAAAAGCTTTTCCGGGATTTGAGTCAGGACTCCAGCCCCATCGCCGGTCTTGGCATCAGCGTCAACCGCTCCTCGGTGCGTAAGATTAATCACTGATTGAATCGCTAGTCTGAGGATGACGTGGCTGCGGTTGCCAGAGACTTCAGCAACAAATCCAACACCGCAGGAATCGTGCTCAAATTGCGGGTCGTATAAACCTTTATACGCATCTCTCATCCAACACCGCCTTGTTTACCAGATCCATTTACACGTTGGAAGGACTCTCGCTGCGAATGATTCGAAAGCCGACCAATATTTAAACTGTAGCATCTATTTAACTTGATGACCTTCAACCTGAACGCTAAGGAGCATCTCAGGTGACTGATGCCGTTAGCCCTTTCCCTTTAAGGCAAGTTTAAAACAGCCGTTGGCGAATTATGCCGAAAAATGGAATCAATATGTCATTGTGTTTCTGGACGTCATTCTGAGCGACAACGAAGAATTTCGGACGCCAAAGGTTCTTCGTAACTTCAATCCCAATATTTGAGTGGGATTCAGGATGACAAATCTATACCCATGCCGATTTATGCCCAGAATGGACTTCTGCGAATGTATTTTATTTTTTGGCTAAGGGAACCGCATGTCTCACATTCCCCAGGGGGGAGTGTTTCCTGCGGCGCATGAAGGCAAGGGAGAAAGGGGAGTCCATCTCGCAGGAAGGGAAGACCATCTTACGGGAATACTGCAAGCTATTCACAGGTTGTTGTTTTCGTGGAATTATCGCGCACATACAGATTAAATGATACATCAGAATGATCCTGATGTCAAGAAAATTTGGTTACGGCAGATAGTTGAATCATGAGTTTTGTAGAATGGTAGAATAGTGGTTAGTAAAGCAGCTTAACTGTTGCAATCATCCGATCGCGGACTCCAGAATCCTTGCATTAGATTTCACACGGTTTGCCTAGCGATGATTTGTGTTAAGATTCATCAAGTTAAATATAAACTAGGCATCATCACACTTTCCTAATTTGGTCCAAATGCGTCACTATAGCACATCTCGACGGCAAAATCAATGGAAATAACGAGGGTGTGATTACTTGTGTTTTTTTGGTTTGACAGACAGAGCGGTTAAGTGATATGATAATACGTTAAATTTGAAAACGATTTTTAATGCTTAATGCATAACTGCGGGGAACACTTGCTAGTTGCCGTACCCATCTCATCGTTGGGGTTTTCCAACATCCAGTAAAAACGAGTAATGAAAAAATGAGCCGTGATTGGAGGAAAGACTTCAGCCTGCTGCGCATGGTTACTATGTCCAAGGCGTTGAAGAATATCAATCATTAGCAAACATCTGATGTGCAGCACGGAACTTCTACTACTAACCCACGATTTGGAGGATACGAAATGGCACTCACGCCCCGATTAGTTGTTGAAGTTTTTGAGCATGTAAACTTTCAGGGACGCAAAGCCACAATTATTGATTCCGTATCAAATTTGGAAGACGTTGGTGTCCACGATGTCATTTCCTCAATCCGAATCTATAAGGGGCCCGGTTTCAATGCTTCTCCCAACTACAAAACGATTTTCCATGAGACCGCCAATTACCAAGGGCGAAGATTGGTTCTTGGACCGGGATTCTATCAAAACATCCACGATATTCCGTACAACTTCGGCGATATAATCTCTTCCCTCAGTTTTAGTCCTGCTGCCAACCCGACCCCGCCAGATTATGGTGCGATTCCGGTCATTATTGAGGCATTCCAAGATCTTGACTTTCATGGGCAAAATAACGTAATTATGCGGGATGTCAGCGATCTCCGAGACATTGGCATGGACAATGCCATTTCGTCATTGCGGATTCAGCGGGGTCCTAACTTTCCTTTCAGTGGTTGTCATGTGGTTTTTTACGACCAGCCCAATTTTGTAGGGCGACGGATGAACATCCAGTTAACCTCACGCGAATTCCGAGTAAGTATTCGAAATCTCAACTCGGCGCCTCAATCATTTACGGATATGATTTCCTCCGTGAAAATTGTTCCACTCGGCGCCTTTCGAGTCCTCGTTGTTGTTGGCTATCGCACCACCCCGGAACCGTCTATTTTAGAATCTCTCACTAAAATTGAAGGACACGAATTTCAATTTAAAATAATCAATATTAATCCTAACCCCGACAACTTTGGGGATGCAAACACCGCCGTCAAACTTTCTAGCGAAGTTCTCTCCGAATACGACATTATCTGGTTTACATGGTTTGCGGTGGCGCACGATCAAGAATACTTTGTTGCGGACGCCGAGGAGGCGATTAAAGATTTTGTAAGGAAGGGCGGGGTTATTTGGGCTTCATCCATGGATAACAACATTGTTCCCCCTGATGGCGTATATACTCACGAACCAATGTGGCGTGGAGATTGGCTACCCGTCGATCGGCATCCGATTCGTATCGTCAATTCGGATGATGTGAATATCAACTTAACACCCGAAGGACAGAGAACAGGGCTGTTCACGTGGCCCCATCAGGTCGATGTAAATGCGTTGGTAACCGATGATCACTGGGTTACAGATGATTCCGCATATACCCGATTGGCAGTGCGTAGTGACAATAACGAAATTGTGAGTTTTCAATTGCGATGGGGCGATGGGTATTATGTCACTTTTGCGATAGATACCCGCGATGCACGACGTGCTTCCCTCGCAAAAACGTTGATTGAGAATGCCCTTTGCTATCTGGCAAGTCTTGCGTGGCAAACCTCACCTCGGCAACCACTCAGAGGACGGCACCGAGCCCCTTCAAGTAATGAGTGGCACGGACAAAATATATAAAATATATAATGTGTAAGCATTAATTGTTAGACCTTGTAGGAAGGAATATTCGTTCGCCTTTCTCGTTTTCTTCGTTCCCACCTTTGAACCCTCCACGTTATAGGAGAAGTCAATGCGTTTGATCGGTGTCATTGTAATCACAGTCGTGGTTGCGATAGTCGTTGGAATCTTGGTTAACGACCAACTAGCTGATGCTGTACAAGGGTTGTTTCGCTGGTTGATGATTACAGGGGGCATTATCCTTGCAATCCTCGTTGCCTTTATTGGTTCTGTCATTCGTTACAGAAAACCGAAATCAGATATTGCGCTGGTTCGGACCGGTGGTCGCCGCGAGAAAATTACAACCACCGGCGGTATGTGGATCAACACAATTATCCACGAAGTCAAGGAAATCTCACTGAATACGATGCGCATTGAAGTCGTGCGTGAAGCGCAAGAGGCGTTGATTACTGTCGACTTAAACCGAGCGGATACCGAAGTGGTGTTCTACCTCAAGGTGGAACCGATAGCGGATGAAATCTTAAGGGCGGCTCAAGCGCTCGGAGATAAATCGATGACGCCGGAGACCGTGCGTGAACTCATTGAGCCGAAACTCGAAGGCGCATTAAGAAGTGTGGCTGCCGAGACCGAAATCCAAGATTTGTTGCAAAAGCGACAGGAGTTTGCGGAAAACGTCCAAAGAGCGGTTGGCCTAGATTTGCAAATTCAAAATGGACTTACGCTAGAGACCGTCTCAATTATCCGTATCGACCAAACCCCAGTTGGAATCTTGGATACAGAGAACCGATTTGATGCGGTGGGTATCCGTACAATTACCGAAATTACGGCGGATCAGGCACGGGAAAAAGAACGGATTGTTCAGGAAAAAGAGGTAGCGATTGTACGGATTGATGTTGATGCACGCATCCAAAAACTCGAAGCAGAGCAGGCACAGGCTTTGGCAGAATCCGATCAACAGCGGAACATTGCCGTCTACGCGGCAGAAAGAGAAGCCGATACCCTCAAATTCCAATTCGAAATGGAACAGGGTGTACAAGAGCGCGAGTACGAGATGAAGCAGGAGGTTGAAAGAGCGCGGATTACTCAGGAACAGGTGGTTCAAGAGCGGGAAATCGAGATGAACATGCACGTGGAACTTGCCCGTGTTGAACAGGGGCAAGTGGTTGCAGAGCGGGAAATCGAGATGAACCTCGTAGTTGAAACGAAGCAGATTGAGCAGTCCAAAGCAGTGGAACTCGCTGAGATTGAGCGAATTCTGACTGTCGAAATGCGGAGGATTGAACAGGAAGAAACGGTAGCCATCCGAGACTTTGAGAAAACACTAGCAATCGAGAAGGCGCGCATCGCTCAAGAAGAGGGCGTTGAGTTGAGAGACATTGAGCGGACGTTGGTGGTAGAAACGTCTAAGATTGTACAAGAGCAGCAAGTTCAACTGCGTGAGATTGAGAAAAACCTTGTCGTTGAAACTGGACAGATTAACCAGTCCCGTCAGGTCGAACTAGCGGAGATAAACAAGACGCAGGTAGTGCAAGAGCGTGAGATTGAGAAGACTCTCTTCGTCGAGAGGGCACGTATCGCTCAAGAAGAGGGCATTGGGTTGAGAGACATCGAGCGTTTATTGGCAGTGGAGACCTCTCGCTTTGCGCAAGAGCAGCAGGTGCAGCAGCGTGAAATTGAGAAGAACCTGGTGGTTGAAGCTGCACAGATTAACCAGACCCGTCAGGTCGAACTGACGGAGATTCAGAAAATGTTGACGGTCGAGCAAGCACGCATCAGTCAGGAACTGACTGTCACACTCAGAGATGAAGATCGGAAAATTGACGTCGCCCACAAGCAGCAGGTCACAGCGTTGGCGGAACGTGACAAATTATTGGCACAAGCGGAGGAAGTGGGAGCACAAGTCACAGTTTCAGCCACCCAGCAGGTTGGAGAGGCTGAATGGCAGCGTGATGTTGCCGTAATTGGTGCAGAAGCACAGGCACAGCCGATTGAACGTCTCGCAGATGCTGTCCTCGCTGAGGCAAGGGCAAAGGCACAAGGTGAGATGGCGCATTTAGAGGCGCGAAATGTCGCCGAGCAACGCGTCCTCGTTCAGGAAGCGATTCTGGAGCTCATTGAAACATCACCTGAACTTGTTGAGAGACTCATGAAGCCTGTTGAACGGATTGATAGCATTAAGATTCTCGACATGGGAGGCAGCGACAATCAGGGCGGCGTCAACCGTAGTAACATGGGGCGCCTTGCAAACACGTTGCTTGACACCGGTGCAATTTCACCAATATTGAAAGAACTGTTCAACTTTGCCGATGTTGATGCCCAAAAAATTACAGACAAAATCGCTCAATATCTTGCGGAACTTGTGAATGGTCCTAGCGATTCTTAGCTAGACTTCGCACGGTCTGAAATTGTGGTGTCCGTCCAATAATTTTATTCTTGCGATGTCAGTAGATTAGTCCCTCGAAAATGTTGTTTCAAGTTGAAGCCCGGGTAATTTCGTATGAAAATGAGGTGCGCGGATGGCGCGGTTTAATCCATTTGGGCTACAATGGAGACGACTCAAGAAGAATCGTTGTCGTACCTGCCGAACGGATAATGGCAAGCGTGTGTGCCCTGCGTTAAGTGGAGTTTTGATTTGTCCAGCGTGTTGTCAAGCGAAGCGCGCAAAAATTCCGGGATGCGATGAACGCTGTCGTAATTATATGCCTCTGATTCGAGAAAGCAAAATTCACCCGCCGCCCAACTATCCCGTCTATAAATGCTTAATCAGTAACTCAAAAAATACTGGTATGTTGAACGTCATTATTGCACGGGAGCGACCTGATGGTAATTTGAAGGCGATGTTTCTACTGCTTGATCTTTGGAAAAGGGGCATCCGAGACTGTTTTGTGGATGCCAATCTGTCCAAAGCTGACCTTGATCGGAATTGTAAGAAACTCGGCAGAGCTTATCACCTTGGCGAACACCTGCCAGAAAATGAAGTTGAAGCGGTGGGGAATTCAGTTGATTTGCCCCAAAATACCATCGTTGTCGAAGCAGAATCTGCAATGCAGATGGACGATGGGGTAAGAATTGTTGAGATGGATGGTGCATCGGATGGAAAAGCAATTGACAGCGCAACAGGTGCACGAGCGGTGCACGAAATTAGCATACCGAAAGCAGGTAGGTGGTATGTATGGATTCGTGGATTCTTTCCGGAACGTACCAAGGATTCGTATTGGATTGGGATGGACAATGCTGAGCCTCATCCCTGGGATAGAGCTGGGGGACCTGGCGCAATTAAAATATACGCCGAACAAGGCGATTCAGCCAGTCGAACGGATTCAGCTTGGGGCGTTTGGTACTGGGATTCCGGTGTGAAAAGCACATCGGTCGCTAATAGCTATTTTGATGTAAAGACCCGCGGGAAACATAGATTGTGGTCCAAGGGGCGAGAACCCGGATCCATATTAGATCAAATATTGTTGACGATGGACGAGAAGTTTAACCCGGAGGAAGCCTCCGCGGGGGAGGCAATTCCAGTTTCAACAACCACATCTTCATTTGAGCCGATTCGGTTTGCTGAATGCCAAGCACTTATCCGTTACGCGCTGGATATGGCGACAGAAATACAAACAGAAATTCCATGGGAATTCGACTTCTGGCGTAACATTGTGGGCGATCTCACTAATGTGCCTGCAATGGAGGGGTCGCTTTACAAGTGTCCCAAGTGTGGAGAGGATTTGCCTGAACCTGCCGTTGAGTTGATGAAAGAGCATGCCCAGTCGGACGATATTCAGTTTTATATTCTCTGTCGAAAATGCGGCGGAGAATTCGATTAAATGGCGATCCGAAATCCCCAATCTGAATTTGTCGGACGGAGTATTTTTTGTTGCAAACAATCGGGTTCTGATATATAATTATGGTGAAGTGTCAAAATTGGACATGTAGCTTTTTTTTTGCTTGTAGCTTGTGATATTTTTCACAAACTCCGTCTGAGAGGCTCTAAAATACATGGATATTGATTTTGCCAATGTATTGATTTTCCTGGTTGTTGGGTGTGTGTTTGTCCTTCTTAACCTGACCGTTTCCCGCCTACTTCAAACCCGACTTTTCACCGAAGAAAAATATACGCCATACGAATGTGGTGAGGACCCGATTGGTGACACCCGTATCAAATTTAACGCCCGGTTCTACATCATCGCCCTCATTTTCTTGATTTTTGATGTTGAAATTGTGTTTCTATTTCCTTGGGCGGTCGTCTATCGTGAAATCGGTGTCCTAGCATTTGTCGAAATGGTAATTTTCATTGGCATTTTGTTGGTTGGACTCGCTTATGTCTGGGTCAAGGGCGATCTTGAGTGGATTCGTTCGATTCAGTCAGCAAGTAAGGAGAGTGAATAACGATGATTATCGAAGAAAGACTCGACAAGAATGCTTTCGTGACATCGGTTGATGCAGTTGCGAATTGGGCGCGAGCATCTTCACTCTGGCCTATGACTTTTGGGCTTGCCTGCTGCGCGATCGAGTTTATGGCGACTGCTGCTTCTAATTACGATCTCGATCGCTTTGGCGCCGGTGTGCCTCGTGCGACACCCCGTCAATCCGATCTCATGGTTGTTTCAGGCACTGTCACGTTGAAGATGGCGACGCGAATCAAACGTCTCTATGAACAGATGCCAGAACCGAAATATGTCATTTCTATGGGGAGTTGTGCCACAAGCGGTGGTCCGTATTGGCAGCATGGTTACCATGTCCTGAAGGGGGTGGATCGCATTATTCCTGTCGACGTTTATGTGCCGGGCTGTCCGCCTCGACCTGAAGCGGTTCTCGAAGGGTTGATGAAGCTACAAGAAAAGATCAAAACGCAGACAGTCGCAAAACGTCGCAATATGCCTTTTTTGAGAAAACTTTTTACCAAGACAGAGTTGGAGAACAATGAAGCAGCGATGGAAGAAGCAAAAGCACACCTCGCGGAGCATGAGGAATCCGAACGTGAAGAGGCTGCAGACTAAAGTAATAAGGAGAGTTCCTTTTCTGTGACGCCGCAAGAGATTTACACTCGGTTAAAGGGTGAATTTGGAGAATCAATTCTCTCATTTGAAGAAACTGTTGTCGATCCCTTTATTGTCGTTGCCCCTGAGTCGGTAGCCGATGTCGGACGATACCTTGCCGAAGATGAGACGTTGGCTTTCGATTTTTTGATGTGTCTAAGCGGGGTTGATTTGAGCGTTAAAGCTGACGACTTTGAGGTCGTATATCACCTCTATTCAATGACCCACCGCCACAAAGTTGTCCTTAAAGTCATAGTCCAAAAAGAAAATCCCCACGTTCCCACCGTCGAAAAAATCTGGAAGACCGCCAATTGGCATGAACGTGAAACATACGATTTGTACGGGATTGTCTTCGATGGTCACAGCGAACTACAACGCATTCTGCTTCCAGACGATTGGGAAGGACACCCGCTGCGCAAAGATTATAAAGAGCCTGAATTCTATCGGGGGATGCGAGTGCCGTATTGATTCGTGGCTCTAGTTTCGGGAAGTAAATTTCGCCGATGATAGTGTATTGGGGTCATTTTGACGGGGAGCAGAGTTGCTTGAGTAGATGAATAGGTACTTGCATGGACGCAGATATATATAATCTACAGACCCTATTCCAAGAGCAGGTGTCCTTCCGGATTCCTCAATTCCAGAGACCGTATGCGTGGGGAAAAGGCCGTCAATGGGCGCCTCTCTGGGCCGATATATGCAATGTCGCGGAACGTTGCCTAAACCGAAGAGTAGACGCTGAAATACTACCCCACTTTTTGGGAGCTATCGTCCTACAATTTCAGAATAAAGATATTTGGAGAAGTAACGAAAAGAATAGTAGTGGACGGACAGCAACGACTCACTACCCTGCAGCTACTCATTAAGGCAGCACAGGAAGCGTTCCAAAGCCAGGACGACACGGAAAGAGCGGACCGACTACAAAAACTAACAGCGAATCAGGACAGCTATTGTGGCAGAGATTACGACAACGAGACTAAAATCCGGCAGTCCAACCTCAACGACCAAAAGGCATTCCAGGAAGCTATCAGAAGCCATGACGGTGATGAACACAGTCAATCTTGGGCGATTAGCAATGCTTACAGTTACTTCAAGGCAGAAACGAATAGGTGGCTGAACGGCGATCCAGAAAGCAGGGCGGTGCGAGCGGATGCCCTAGAAGAAGCGCTCACGGAGCATTTGCAAATAGCAGTTATTAACTTGGATCAGAATGAAAAACCTCACATCATATTTGAGACGTTAAATGCACGTGGAGAGCCACTGAAACAGTCGGATCTGGTCAAGAACACGGTAATGTACGAGGCTAATGTTATAGATGATTCCCAAAAAGCAAGAAGACTTTGGGGGATGTTTGATGACCAATGGTGGAGGAAAGATACCGGTGAGAGGTTGAAGAGGATCCACATTGACAGATTCCTCAACTATTGGATAGTCATGCGGACATTGAAAGAGGTCACGGCCGATAGAGTCGCATCGGAGTTTCGAAACTATGTTGACGCGAGAAACAAAGAAGAAGATGGGCAAACATCTATTCAAACCGTTGCGACAGAAATTAAGACTGCCGGGTTAATTTACAAGGACCTGGAAGAGGTTAAGATTTCGGAAATCGAGACCTTTCTGAAGCGAATGAAAGTAATGGGGCTGGGCGTCGTCACGCCTCTCTTGCTCTGGTTGTACACCTCCAAGGTGTTATCAGAACAGCTTTCGAGGAGCGTCAAGGCGTTGGAGAGTTGTCTGGTGAGACGAATGCTCTGCGGCTTACAGTCTCAGGGTCTTAACAAATGGTTCATTGTCATCCTGAACATGCTAGAGAAACCGGGCAGTGATTATGATTCTCATGCTAGCAGCACTATTATAGAGTGGTTGGGACCGATTTGGCCTAATGACCACGAGCTACGCGACAATCTTATCACAAAGCCTATGCGGGGCACAGTAGCTCGTAAAAAAATGGTGTTTGAAGCCATTGAAACGAGCTTAAGAAGTGAGATGTCCGAACCGCTAGGGGTGACAGATAAGCTGACCGTTGAGCATATTATGCCTCAGAAATGGGAAAAGAACTGGCGCCTGGCTATAACAACAGGAGTTTCCAATGAAGACGCGGTTGAGAGCAGAAATCACGCCATCGAAACCATTGGAAACTTGACGTTAATTACAGGAAAGTTGAATTCAAACCTTTCCAACGGAACATGGATTGACAAACGCGAAGCACTGTACAAACATAGTACGTTGTTTCTTAACAAGACATTACTAGAAAATGCCCCTGATTTTTGGGATGAAGATGCTATCACAGAACGTAGTAAGTATTTAACCGATAAAATTTTCCAGATATGGCCCTCTGCTGACAGGTTCGCCGAATCAGCCGTGTAAACTGCGCAAATTCGAACGTATTCATAAAAGGTCTAAGTAAAGTCATTATGGCAGCACCAAAACCGGAAAGCAAATTCATTGAACTAAAGCCGTTCTCAGATGAGATGGTCGTCAACATGGGACCTCAGCATCCTAGCACGCACGGTGTCTTACGGCTTGAACTGAAGCTTGATGGCGAGGTCGTCCGGGAAGCTATCCCCCATATTGGATATCTGCATCGTTGCTTTGAAAAGCATTCTGAAAATCTGTCTTACCCGCAGATTATTCCCTTTACTGATCGGATGGACTATATCGCTGCCATGAACCAGAATTGGGGATTCTGTTTGGCTGTTGAAAAACTGATGGCGGCTGATGAAAAAAAAGTATTTGAGGTCCCTGAACGTGCCGAATATCTAAGGGTGCTCATCTGCGAACTGAATCGAATCGGGAGCCATCTCCTATCTTTTGGCACCTATGGCATGGATATTGGTGCGTTTACCCCATTTCTCTACGCTTTTCGAGATCGTGAGAAAATCCTCCTGCTTTTTGAAAAAATCTGCGGTGCTCGATTGACATATAATTATGTGCGTATTGGTGGGGTTTCGAGGGATATGCCGCCAAAGTTTCTTGATGAGGTCAAAGAATTTATCGACTACTTTGAGCCGAAGATCGATGATTACAACGCACTTCTGACAGATAACAAAATTTTTATTGAACGCACGACAGGCATTGCTGTAATGGATAGAGAGATGGCAATCAACTACGGTGTCACTGGTCCAAATCTCCGCGGCGCGGGGCTTCAATGGGACTTGCGTAAAGATGAACCGTACTCAATTTATGATCGATTCGACTTTGACGTTGCCTATGGCAAAGAAATTCCTGAGATTGGTGCGGTCCTTGGTGACTGCTGGAATCGGTACAAGGTACGGATGGACGAAATGAAACAGTCCATCCAGATTATCCGCCAAATACTTGAGGGTAGTATCCCTGATGGACCGATTATGGCGGAATTAAAAGCGGTTCGTCCGCCTAAGGGTGAGATTTTCTTCCGGAGTGAGGCGCCGCGTGGCGAGCTCGGATTTTATATCGTGAGCGATGGCACCCCTAAACCGGTCCGAGTGAAAGCCAAATCACCGTGTTTCACCGCTTTAAGCGCGTTGCAAGAACTAAGTAAAGGATTAATGATCGCCGATATTATCGCGATTATCGGCAGTATAGATATTGTGATGGGAGAAGTAGATCGCTAAGGTTCGAAACGCAGAATTTCTGCTTTTGATGCCGTGATAGTAGAGTTCCTATACTCCACATAGGGAGTCCAGATGTTGCCTGTTCTACAGCAGTTTATTCAAAAACCCTTCTCAGAACTCTTGGTGCAAGAGAGCAATAAAAACTTGTCAGAGTTATTTCTGGAATTCACGCGGACGCACGTCCCGTTTTTAGCGTCACTTCCTCTCCCCTTGTCACAACTGATTGCGATGCTCGCCGTTTGTGTTATCTTCGTTGCCATTGTTCCGTTGCTTCCGCTGGTCTTGGTCTTGGCGGAAAGAAAGGTGTCCGCCCATATCCAGGATCGGGTCGGACCGATGCGAGTCGGTCCTCACGGTGTACTTCAGACATTGGCAGACGGCGTTAAACTCATTTTCAAAGAGGACCATATTCCACGGCAAGGCGACAAGATTCTCTTCATCGTTGCGCCATATATAATTTTTGCTTGTTCTTTTGCGGTGTTTGCGGCTATCCCATTTGGCAAATCGATCTTGGTGAGTGACCTGAATATTGGAATCTTCTATATCATGGCAATCTCCTCCGTTGTTGTGATCGGGGTAATTATGGCGGGGTGGGCGTCCAATAGCAAATGGTCGCTGTTGGGTGCGTTACGCTCGGCTGCACAGATTGTCAGCTATGAAATCCCTGTCGGTCTTTCGATTTTGGCGGTCGTAATGCTTGTGGAAAGCCTGAAGATGCAGGAGATTGTGAGGAATCAGGGCGACTTGGGGATATTGAGTTGGATCATCTTTCGTACTCCCTTCACTTTTATCGCTTTTTTTGTTTTCTTTATATCGGCGATTGCGGAGGTTAACCGAACTCCATTTGATCTGCCGGAGGCAGAATCGGAACTGGTAGCGGGATTTCACACTGAATATAGCGGTATGCGTTTCGCGTTGTTCTTCATTGCGGAATATGCGAATATGTTTGCCGTGAGTGCAATTGCCTCAACGTTATTCCTCGGCGGTTGGAAAGGCATACTACCCGGCTATGATTTTCTAGGTGGAACGCCTGGCTTCGTTATCAAGACTCTGTTTCTCGTTTTCATCATGATGTGGATACGATGGACGCTGCCTCGGCTTCGTGTCGATCAACTCATGAATCTGTGCTGGAAATATCTTATCCCAATCTCATTCTTTAACATTCTTGGGATTGGAATATGGGTGCTCATTTTTCAAAACGACAAACATCCGGCATATATTGGTATTAGCTTGTTGATTATTATTTTAGGAATCTTCGGTGCATATTTGGTGTTAGGAAGGCGTTCATCGCAAAGTCCCGCACCACGGGCGAGTTCAGCCTAGGGCAAGGAGGATTGACCATGCGTCATTATTTTGCAAATATTTACATCGGCGTTTACACTGTTTTCGTTGGAATGGCAATCACTTTTAAGCAGATGTTAAAGCCTTCTGTGACTCACCAATATCCCTATGAACATTCGTTTGAGCGGAAGAAAAACGTACGTGATATCCCCCAGGGCTATCGAGGACAACTGTTCAATCGTATTGAGGACTGCATCGGCTGCAAAAAATGCGAGATGATTTGCCCCGTGGACTGTATTGATATCACCACTGAAAAACTGCCCAAAGGGGAAAGGCTTTGGGATAGCATGAACGTCGTCCACCTCAAGGATAGGGCAGAAATTGTCGGAATGATTGAAGGGGACGAGAAAATTGAGTCAAACACAACGGTTGCGATTCAGACCCGGGAGCGGGGTAGCGTGGAGGTTGCAAGTGAACGAATCGCTCGTGTTGTTGAACGGAAGCCGGTAATCTTTTACTTGGATAAGTTTGACATTGACATGTCGCTATGTATGTATTGCGGACTCTGCACCGAAGTTTGTCCGACAGAATGCCTGATAATGATCGATACACTTAAAGGGATAGAGTATTCAACTTTCGATCGGACAAGCTTAATCTTCAAGTTCGCAAAGCCAGAGATGTATGATAAACCGCTTGATGTAGCTACTGACTCGGAAGCTGCTGATTAAAGGATATGGAACTTAAGCCGTTAGTATTTTATGGTTTTGCCCTGCTCACCATCGGATCAGCGGTTATCGTTGTGACGGTACGAAACATCGTTCATGCCGCCTTTTCGCTGATGGTAACGCTCTTTAGCATTGCGGGGCTTTATGTGTTTTTACAAGCAGATTTCCTCGCTGCAACTCAAGTAATCGTCTATGTCGGCGGAATTCTCGTGCTTATTCTCTTTGGCGTGATGATGACCAGCGGTCGATTGGACATGAAACTTAAAATGGAGCGTGGACAGCTTTTCTGGGGAGGATTGGTTTCCATCTTGCTCTTTTCACTGCTTTTCGGTGTTATGAGAAGTACACCGTGGAACGTTCAAGAAGATTTGGGTGCTGTGGAGGGAACGACCTCTCAGATAGGTAAGGCCATTTTGCAAAAAGAGTTCCTTATACCCTTTGAGGTTGCCTCGGTGATTCTGCTGATTGCCTTAATCGGCGCAGTGTTAATTTCACGCAAGGAAGTCCGAGAAGATGAATGACCTGACACCATACCTTGTCATTAGTACAACCTTATTCTCTCTTGGCATCTTCGCCGTTTTGACACGGCGCAACGCCATTAGCATCTTGATGGGGATTGAACTAATTCTCAACTCCTGTAATCTCAATTTTGCTGCTTTTTCTCGGTTTGTGACGCCCCCCGATGACATCAGTGGACAAATCATTTCCATTTTTGGAATTGTGCTAGCCGCTGCCGAAGCAGCCGTGTTTTTGGCAATTATTCTGGCAATCTACAGAGAGTTTAGCACAATTAGCCCAGATGAAACCGATAGCTTGAAAGGATAAGAACCTGCTCGTTTTAACGGTTCTAAAGTAATGGACGTTTTTCTGTGGAATTCCAGTTATTTTGTTGCTGATTGTGTTAAGAGGGCACTGCGCCCACACGATCTGGACCATTAACTTCGGAATTTTAGTCCGTAAACCTCTAGTTGCGGCTTTTGACCGCGAGTTTCGACATCAGGAAGGGTGGTATGCCCGTTGTTCTTCTTTTTAGCATAATTTTGCTTTGTCCGCTCGCAGCGTTTTCGATTTTTAGCCTGCTGTCGTTAACTGGGCGCAATTCCCCTCGCCAAGATCTCATCTCAACAGCGGCAATGCTTATTGCATTTGTCTGCGCTCTTCTGCTATTTACTACTGCCAGTCCTGAAAAACCAGACCACCACACGCTCACATGGTTGCCGCTCGAAGAGGTCAACTTTTTGATGGGGTTTTACTTCGACAGTGTAACAGCCGTTATGTTACTAGTCGTCACAATTGTCAGTAGCCTCGTGCATATCTTTTCGATCGGTTATATGCACGGAGATCCACGCTACCCTCGATTCTTCGCCTTTCTTTCGTTATTCTCTTTTTCGATGTTGTTCCTGGTTGTATCGGATAACTTGTTAGGCATCTATATTGGCTGGGAACTGGTCGGGCTATGTTCGTATTTGCTGATTGGATTTTGGTTTGAAAAAGACTCGGCGGCAAATGCATGTAAAAAAGCTTTCCTGACAACCCGTGTGGGTGACGTTGGGATGTTCATCGGGATGATGATGCTGTTCGCCAAATTCCGAACGCTAGCACTTTATGGAGAAGACGGAATTTTCGCACTTGCAGGACATTTGACGGGTGACTTGACCTGGCTTTCAATCGCTGGTGTGCTTATCTTCTGTGGTGCTGTTGGAAAATCCGCACAAGTTCCGCTGCACACATGGCTGCCGGATGCGATGGAAGGTCCCACGCCGGTGAGCGCATTAATTCACGCTGCAACGATGGTGGCTGCCGGTGTCTATCTCGCCGCACGTATGTTCCCGCTCCTAACGCCGGATTCATCGTTGGTTATTGCGTATATCGGTGGAATCACAGCGTTATTAGCAGCAACAATTGCTATCGTTCGATTTGATATCAAGCGCGTGTTAGCTTATTCCACAATCAGCCAACTTGGCTATATGATGTTGGCAATCGGTGCAGGTAGCTATGTCGCCGGGCTTTTTCACCTGACCACGCACGCATTCTTCAAAGCCCTGTTGTTCCTCGGATCGGGCAGTGTCATTCATGCGTTTCATGCCAGCCACCATTCTCACAACCACGACAATGAACATGGACATCCGCATGGATCGCAAGCGCCGTTCGCGAGTTTTGGAATTGATCCGGCACAGGATATGCGTCACATGGGTGGATTAAGGCGCAAGATGCCTATTACTTTTGTGACGATGCTTATCGCAACGTTGTCAATTTCAGGTGTTCCTTATCTCTTCTCGGGATTCTGGAGTAAAGATGCAATTCTTGTTGAGGTACTCTACAGAGCGATGTCGTGGAACTCCGTTCACCATTACATATTGTTTTGCACGGCAGCACTTGCTGCTGTATTTACCGCATTCTACATGTTTCGCCTGATTTTCATGACCTTTTTCGGTGAGCCACGCAATCGACAGATGTATGACCATGTCCATGAATCTCCGAAAGTTATGACGGTTCCGCTAATTATTTTGGCGATTCTCAGTTTTCCAATTGTCAACAAAGGGTTGTTTGAACACTATGTGAAAACTCCGCAACAACCCCACGTTGGTTCGCCCAACCATGCGCAGGAAAATCAGATCCGAGGCGTCCTGTTCGCGCAGGCGGGGCTTTCAGATGCCCATGCTGCTGAAGAGGCTCTCCATCATAATGACGACCATGCTGCGGTAGAACATCACGATCCGACCCATGACAAGGCACATAATATTGTTGTACCCTTATCATTCGTTATCGTCATACTGGGCGTTGGGCTATCCGCACTTTTCTATTACTGGAAAAAGATTTCCGCCGAAGCCATCGCGGCAAAATTCCGCCCAATCTATATTCTTTTCTGGAACAAATATTATTTTGATGAATTCTACAATGGTGCGATTGTTGTGTTGACCGTCGCAAGTTCAAGATTCCTTGGACTTTTCGATTTGCGCGTTATAGATGGCATTGTCAACGGCATCGCATTCACCGTGCGCGAGATGTTTTCTCGATTTATCGGCTGGTTCGACAACACCTTCGTTGATGGAATCGTCAATTGGGTGGCGCAGATTACCCTGTCAGTGGGAGGCAGAATCAGGCGAGTTCAAACGGGCATGATTCAAAACTACTTGCTGATTATCGTGGGAGGATTAGTGTTGTTGATTTTAATCTTCCGAATTTTATAACGTTTTTGTTGTCATCGTTGTGCGATGGTCGGTGATTACGAATCACGCATGAAATTACACTTTCCGACTGGATAGCAAACAATCTAAGGCGAACAAATCGAATTTAGATGTATTTATCACGACAAACAAAGGTCAATGGACTGTAGCATATTAAACACATTAGGGACTTTTGACAGGAGGATTTCACCGGATGTTCCTATCATTGATGATTTTTATACCGCTCGTGGGGATGGTTGTTGTTTTACTCATCCCACGGGATCAAGAAGAGTTGGCGAGGAAGGTGACGCTCGGTATTACGCTGATTCCCCTGCTTCTGGCGGTAATTCTTTTTATACAATATGATCGATCGGCTTCAGAACTTCAATTTGAGTTTGAAAGCGTGTGGATCAAAGCGTTCGATATTCACTACCATATCGGCATAAACGGCATCAGTGTTACCTTGCTACTCTTAACGGCGTTATTGGGACCAATCTGTGTGTTGGCGTCGTGGCGGAATATTGAAAAAGGGGTCAAAGCGTATCTCGCGCTGTTTCTGATGCTGGAGACGGGGATGATTGGCTTCTTTTGCGCTCAAGACCTATTTCTGTTCTACGTTTTCTTCGAGGTGACGCTTCTGCCGATGTATTTCCTGATTGGGATCTGGGGCGGTCCCCGTCGGGAGTATGCTGCGATTAAGTTTTTCTTGTATACGCTCTTCGGTGGTGTTTTGATGCTGATTGCAATCATCGCTGTTTACATTAAAGGTGGAACTTTCGATATTCCGAAGCTGATTGAGCTTGCTAACCAAGAAGGACATCCACTCGCAGATCGCACTTTTCAAATTTGGGCTTTCTTAGGTTTCTTCATCGGGTTTGCGGTGAAAGTTCCCATCTTTCCCTTCCACACATGGCTACCTGACGCACACGTGGAGGCACCGACTGCAATTAGCGTCATCCTTGCAGGTGTTCTCCTGAAAATGGGCGCCTATGGGCTGTTTCTTATCAATTTTGCCATGTTGCCGAAAGGAATGGATCTTTTCTGCAACGGCGAGGGCAGGTGGGGGAGTGCCTTAGCAATCCTTGGCTTTGTTAACATTGTCTATGGTTCGCTGTGTGCATTAGCACAAAAGGATTTTAAGAAACTTGTCGCTTACTCCAGTATCGCGCACATGGGATTCGTCATTTTAGGACTTGCGGCGCGCAACGAAAGCGGATTGAACGGTGCAATTCTCCAGATGTTTAACCACGGTGTGATTAGCGCAATGTTGTTCCTCTTGGTGGGTGTAGTTTATGATCGCGCACATCATCGGGAAATCGGAGGTTTTGGTGGATTAGGAAGCCAGATGCCAATATATACAGGCATTACAACCGTTGCGTTTATGGCATCTCTGGGACTGCCCGGACTCAGCGGTTTTGTTGGCGAAGCGTTATCTTTGCTGGGTGCGTATAGCAAATTTCCAACGTTAACGATTCTCTCAACAATTGGAATCGTTGTTGGCGCTGCCTACTTCCTTTGGACATTGCAACGGGTTTTCTTGGGCCAACTTAATCCGAAATACGCGGATTTGCCCGAAATCAATCACCGTGAAATCGTAACGCTCGTACCGCTAGGCATTTTAACAATTGTGCTTGGCATTTGGCCGTCTCTTGCCATTGATATGTTTAATCAGGCAGTTAAGGTTTTGATAGTGCCATAAAAGGTTAGAAACTCTCGGGCGGTAGCGACCGGAGTCGGATGGAGGCATATTTGGATTCATTGAACAACGTTCAAAGCATTCGTTATTTTATCCCTGAATTGATTTTAGTTGCATTTGCAGTAGGGGTAATCATATTCGATCTGCTGGGTCGACAGGAAAGCAACAAAAGGGCGGCGCATTTATCACTTGTGGGACTTGCTGTGACGCTCATTGCGATTCTCCTAGTCGGCGCCGTGGATCGCTCCCTTTTCCTTGGTATGATTCAGCTCGATAGTTTTGCGGTGTTCTTTAAGGTTATCATCTTGATTACGACAGCCGTCACTATTCTGTTTTCGATGGGTTCTGAGGAACTCGATCCGCGAACAAGAGGTGAGTATTACGCACTTCTGCTAGCAGTCACGCTGGGTATGTTTCTCATGGCGTCATCAACGCATCTGCTCATGATCTACCTCTCGATTGAAACCGTCAGCTTGGCATCATATATTTTAGCCGGCTTTTTAACGCACAGCCCGCGTTCGAGTGAAGCGGCGTTCAAGTATATCATCTACGGCGCTGTTGCCTCAGGAACCATGCTATTCGGCATCTCACTAATATTTGGTCTGACGGGCACAGGAGATGTCATGCAGGTCAGCAATGCACTGGCAGAGATATTCAGTTCAGGAGGGGGCGATTATCAATTAGCGGTGTTGGTGTCGATTATATTTGTCCTTGCGGGCGTCGGTTACAAAATCGCTTCTGTTCCATTTCACATGTGGTCGCCCGATGTGTATGAGGGTGCACCGATTCCAATAACGGCGTTTCTGTCCGTTGCTTCCAAATCTGCCGGTTTTGCGCTGTTTATCCGTCTCTTTTATACGGGATTTCGCTCAACGAATGTCCTCGAATCCGTTGATTGGCCCTTGCTGTTAGCGGTTCTTGCCGCTTTAACCATGACCGTTGGAAATCTGGCAGCGCTTCCACAACAGAATGTCAAGCGCCTCCTTGCTTACTCAAGCATTGCGCACGGGGGGTACTTGCTTATGGGCGGCGTTCTATTGACTGCCGAGGGAATTCAGGCAATTCTTTTTTATCTAATCATTTATCTGTTCATGAATCTGGGTGCTTTCTTCGTTGTTATTCTCATCGCGGAACAGATTGGCAGTGAAACCATAGACGGGTACCGTGGGCTTGTTACCCGGGCGCCCTTGGTCGCGATATCCATGGGGATTTTCCTCTTTTCTTTGACGGGTATTCCGCCACTTTCAGGATTTATTGGCAAATGGCTACTATTTAAAGCGGTACTCACAAAAGAATTCTACTGGTTGGCGATTATTGGCTTGCTTAACAGTGTTGTATCTCTGTATTATTATGTGCGAATCGTCAAAGCGATGTTTCTGGACACCTCGGACGAACCCAACCCCGTCTCCTTTTCAATCGGCAATCGTGCCTTGCTTGTGGTTTTTGTTGTTCCGACTATCGTGTTAGGGCTTTACTGGGGGCCTGTCTATGAACTGTCTAAGGCGTCACTCGGAAAAATTCTGGGCTAAACCTTGACAAAAAACGGAGTTCCTGTTATAATTCAAGCTGGCTTTGCCGGGTCGTCTAATGGTAGGACGCATGGCTCTGGACCATGTTGCGAGGGTTCGAGTCCTTCCCCGGCAGCCAATTCTTTCACGGCGCTATCGTCTAGGGGCTAGGACGGGTGGTTCTCAGCCATCAAACCGGGGTTCGATTCCCCGTAGCGCTATCCCCGCAAGATGTGTTTGAATACCCAAAGCCGCATTCGGATGGACGTTTCTCCGCACAATGAATGAGTCCACCGATTGCGGCTTTTTTGCGTTGGCGGCTACCATACCTTCACAAATGCCTATACTAGGTTGCATCTCTTCTAGCATTCCCTCCGAAAACTAGACCTACGATGATTTCCGACTGGCAAAACGATCGTTATCTGGGTGAAATCACATCATCTGCAATTCGTGGCCCGCGAGCCCTGTGAGCGGGCTTGTGCAATCTCACTTATGTCAAACGAAAGTAGGTTGCATCTTGTATAATCTGATGCGTTGTGATATTCTTTGCCCATGTTAGATTGAAGCGGTCCAGCCATCAAACAGTAGACAGAAGACGAGTCTATACGGAACAGGAGGCGTTAGACCTAGAGCAAATAGAGCAAGACGCTGCTATGAATAGCATCGCAGACAATATCACCATCGCGAATCGGCAAAACTTCAAACCGACCACTACTCACGATGATTCTGATAGCAAAGTAAGATACTTGACAACTCCATTCCACAATAAGGAGTCTTAATATGAAAGCTCTTGTAATCTTCACTATTTGCCTGTGCTTATTGAGTTGCCAAGTCGACAAGCCGCGAGTAAGTTTGGGCAAGCGCGTTGATAACCTTGAGGAGTAAGTCACAGAGCTAAAGAAGAAAGTTGCGATAATTGAACTGAAACTGTCTGTTTCGAAAGCCAACCGCATCGCCATGATTGAAGCCTTGAATAAGAATGGCTATGATGGCGAGGGTTGGGCTGCTAAAGTCGACGCGTTCTTTAATGGACTTACTGAGGAACAACGGAAGGAGTTTGTTAAAGTACCGTTGGAAGACTCCGCAGATTTGATGCGTAGGTACGGACTTATTTTCCCTTTGGAACAGTGAGTAACCATATAACAAAGGAGGGAATAGTATCGCATGGAACGTATTCAACAACTACTCACCGGGACATTTGGCTTCGACCATTTTCTGCCAGGGCAAGCAGAAGTCATCGAACATCTACTTTCAGGACGTTCGGCCTTGGCGATCTTTCCGACAGGCGGTGGTAAATCGCTTTGCTACCAGTTGCCAGCACTCACCTTCGACGGCGTAACAATCGTTATTTCGCCGCTGATTGCATTGATGAAAGATCAGATCGATGTCCTCAAAATCCGAGGTGTTCCAGCCGAGCGGCTCGATTCAACCCTATCGGCAGATGAAACTCGGTCTGTCATGTTAGCTCTACGGTCTGGGGAATTGCGTCTCCTGTATGTGGCACCAGAGCGATTTAACAACGAACGCTTTTTGCAAGCAATTATGCACACGAAGGTATCGATGTTCGCTGTTGACGAGGCACACTGCATCTCGGAGTGGGGCCACAACTTCCGACCGGATTACCTGAAACTTGCTCGCTTTGCGCGGGCATGCCGTGCAGAGCGGTTGTTTGCATTGACAGCGACAGCGGATCCCAAGGTGGCTGAAGACATCTGTGAGGGATTCAGTATATCCGGCGAATGTGTAGTTCGTACCGGTTTTTACCGAAAAAACCTCACAGTGTTGACAACACCTATCACTGCTCCTGATCGCGATAAGGCTTTGCTAGGAAGACTAAAGGGGCATCCCGCGGGCCCCACAATTGTCTACGTCACATTACAAAAGACGGCAGAGCAAGTAGCAGTGTATCTCGCCTCGGCGGGACTGCCGGCACAAGCCTATCATGCTGGGATAAAAAATGAGGAGCGGACTGAAGTGCAAGATTGGTTCATGGACTCCGAGGATGGAATCGTGGTGGCGACCATAGCTTTCGGCATGGGAATCGACAAGTCAAACATCCGTTACATTTATCACTATAATCTGCCGAAGAGTCTTGAGAATTTCGCGCAGGAGATTGGGCGTGCCGGACGGGACGGGGAGATTTCGATCTGTGAGATGTTTGTCTGCTTCGATGATGTTTGCACACTTGAAAACTTTGCCTATGGGGACACCCCGAGCCGAAACGCAATTCGGGATTTAGTCAAGGAGATTTTTTCCTTTTCCGGCCAGTTCGACCTGAGTCTTTATGAACTATGGGGTCGTCATGACATTCGTCAATTAGTGGTACGGACATTGTTAGTGCGAATGGAACTTAATGGTTATCTACAGGAACTGACCCCGTTTTACAGCCGCTACCGATTTCAGCCTCTTGCCTCGTCGTCCGAAATATTATCGAAGTTTGAAGACGAACGTCGCCAATTCCTGATGGCAGTTTTCAAACAAGCCCACAAAGCCAAGACTTGGTTTCACATCGATCTTGATGAAGCAGCAGAAGCGATTGATTGCCCCCGCGATCGAATAGTGCGAGCTTTAGACTACCTCGCCGAGCAGGGGCTGTTGGAAGTGAGAGTCGAAGGGGTTCGCAATCGCTTTTCGATCCTTCGGCGACCCGACGACCTCAATCGATTAACCGATGTGCTGTTTCAAAACGCACTTGAACTTGAGGGGCGTGAGATCGAACGTATTGGACAGGTCATTGAGTTAGGATCGCACGATGGATGTCAAGTGGCGTACCTAGCAGCCCACTTCGGTGAAAAACTCTCCCGCCTCTGTGGACATTGTGCTTGGTGCTTGAATGGTCCCCAGCCTGCGAGACTTCTACCCGCGGAACCGGAAACAATTGATGAAGGACTTTGGAAGCAACTCCTTGATGTCTGGCAAGTTCAGGATGAGCCGACCGATGACGCTCGGACATTAGCCCGCTTCGCGTGTGGTATTACCTCGCCCCGATTGACGCGGACTAGCTTGTCAAAACATCCGCTTTTTGGCTGCCTTGCCCACATCCGGTTTGAGGCGGTCCATATACGGGCCCAAACGGTAGAACAAGATCTGAGTCTGCAAGCTACAATTGGAGCTCACAATGAAACCTATCACTAAATCCATCACCCCCTATTTGTTCGTGATAATTTGCGTCGAGCATGCAGGTAGACTAGCGCAGATGATGCCAATCCGAATCCAGATGTGAACTGCAAGGGCGATAATGTCCCCCCGCCGAATCTCGCCGTGAACAAGTCGAGTTGATACATGATTACACACACTTTCCCAAAACGAACACTCCTGCAGGGCTTTCGGTTCTGAATTGCGGTCAAGACGCCAAAGGCGAGACAGACTGCTTCGATTCATCAGTGCGTTCTTTCCAATATCTGAAAAAGGCGACAATCCCCACGCCAACCTGTTATGGTTATTGCGGTGTATAACTTACGTCTTGTTGTTTATCACCTATCAAAACTCGGGCTATTGATGAGCGAGTGTTTTCAATTCGACGACAAAGACTTATTCGCTGATTTGGGTGACAAAGTGGGTGAGTTGTCAGGCGTGAGCGGGGTGGTGTCTTTCTGTCTTTTTCATGCTGCCTCTGTGACGGGGTGATACCTCCAAGACGCTTGATGAAAAGGGATTCTCACACAGCTAATGGCTCCAACCCCGCCAATTCTTATCCCTTCAAAAACTGTGGGTAAATGAACAATTATTGGTCGTTGTTTCGTCAAATAGCCGCTGAATCGCGGCAGCGGCGGTCTGTGTATCTCGCAGCGGTTCAATCGGGGTCGAATTCGCCAATGCCTGCGCGATGGTTTTCTCTAGATTCTTTGTGTTGCTCCATCCGACCGATGTCCGACGCATGATTTCTGGATAAACACGGTGTCGCTTGGGATAGCGGCGCGTTTTACGATCGACCTCCAGAACAATCACCTGTCTTCCACTGCTTGCCGCTTCGCAAACCATCGAAAAGCTGTCTTCGGTGACAACAACGAGATCTGATAATGCAAGAATTTGATTGACAGGATCGACAAGACCATTCTCACGGTGCGCTAAGACAAGGATTGGGCAAAACTGTGAATTTGACAGCCGCGCACCAATCAGGTTCTCAACAGCAATCGGTGTGCGGCGGGAAGTTGCCAACAGGATTTGACAGTCGTGTGTTTCAGCGATCCGGCATAATGCTTCAATAAGATGAATTGCTGTATCGTTGCTGATTCTCGCGTAGCGATCCTCACCGCCGAGGAGCACGCCAATCCGCCGGTAATTTGGGTCATTTACAGCCGATCCGACAAAATTGGAGTTTTCAAGATGTTGCCTACGCCGAGCGGCTAAATTTTCTGGAGAGATTCGGTTCGGAACGCCGAGTGTCTTACAAATGTTGCCTTTATCCCGGCGGGGCCAGTACATTTTGGGAAGGATAACAAGATCGAAATGAGAGATGCCGAGGGGTGATGGACGACGGCAGGTAACGGTCTTTGCGCTTAGGCGCTGTCCGAGAAGCAAGTTGACAGCGGCGACAGATGACCCTGTTGAAAGGATGAGATCTGCATAATCAATCGCGTCGAGTTGGTTCAATACCTTTCGTTGCAGCGCCGTGTGCAGCAAACAGTTGATGAACCAGTGCGGAAGTTGAAATCTTCCAAATATTCGCATTAGCACGCGCAGGACATTATCTCGCCATTTGCTGCGGAAGGCAATTTCTAGAAACTCACATCTGCACTCAGGAATCTGTTGGATTACACCTAAAGACTGGTTAAAGTGCCCAGGTTTGCCGTCACTCAAGACGATGGCAACGTAATCGGAACTTGAGGGTTCACTGCAGATTTGGGAAGTTCGTACGGTGGAATCATGAGCTTGGGTTTTCTCTGTTCTCATTCGTTGTGTGGCAGATGGTTGCTCATCAGAACTCAGCTAGTGCTGCTTCTTCAGAAGCAAAAACATCAATACTTTGGGTCAGACCAATCACGTCAAAGATTTCCCGTGTTTGGTCAGAGGGGTGTGCTACACGCAGGACCTGACCTGTGTTACGTGTTTGCCAAATCAACTTGACGATGAGACCGAAGCCGCTGCTTGTGATAAAACACTGTCGATTAAAGTTAATCACAATTTTGGTTAGACCTTCAATCTGTACCTGCTGATATGCGATGTTCATCTCCTTTTCCGAGTCTTGTGTTAGGGAACCTGTCACATCATATATCGCAACGCCCCCAACTTTCCTGACTGAGATGTGGGTTCTTGACCACATGTGTCTCCTCTTTGTTATGTTTTCTCTAATCGAGATTTCAGCAGCTTAATTCTGATTTTGTGCGTCACACATTACGCTTAACAATCGGTGTTTGCGGGAGTCCGGGCTCGACATACAACGTCTTTTCGCGCGTATATGTCACAAGTCCGGGGGCGCTCCCCTTGGGTTTAACGACATACCGTGCCCAAGTATAATCAACCGGCGCATGGCTTGAATGACGGGCCTTGCTGAAGAACGCTGCAATTTGGGCGGCTTGTAGGAGTGTTGGCATTGGAATATCAGGTCTATTTTCAGGATTTCGGATAATTACGTGGGAACCGTGGAACTGTTTGGCGTGAAGCCACATATCCCGAGCGGTAGCAATTTGACGGAGAAGGAGATCATTCTCCTTGCTATTCCGTCCCGCGTACATTTGAAAACCGTTAGGCGAGGTAAACTTCCGAAATGTAGTCTCACTTATCCCCTTCTTCTTCCCCTGTTTTCCTGATTTTATCCATCCCTTTTTAACAAACTCCGAACGAATTGCGAGAAGTTCCTCCAGTGTGCTCGCCTTCTCAACTTCCAACGCATGAGCCCGTAATACTTCTTGTTCCGCTTTATAATCAGCGATTAACTGATTGATAACCGACCGCCCACGTTTTGCCTTTGTATACCGTTTGAAGTATTGCTGGACATTTTCAGATGGACCGCGTTGCGGATTGAGTTCAATCTTAAGGGGGCTCAGTTCGGCACTGTAATAGTTCTGCACTTCAACGCACGTTTGCCCCCGTTTGAGACAGTGTAGATTTGCCGTGAGAAGCTCACCCTTTATCCGATAGTCATCAGCCTTTTCTGAATCCGCCAAATCCATATGCAGTAAGATTAGCTTCCGATCAATGGCAACGCTAAGTCTGTCTAAGACTTGGTTAAATGTATGTCGCTCTAATTTAATTGACTCAACACGGGCAATCGTGTCGTAGTAGGCGCTCAAGGCTTCACTCATCGTTGCAAAGGGTATGCTTTCGGTATGCAAAAATTGACGCAACTCCAGCGCAGATACGGCGACTAGTTGATTGCTATCGTTCAGTAGCCCCTGTGCCGCCTCAGACTCAGACATAACGGCTTCAGCGGAACTGGAGCCTTGATTGGAACTCGTGGCGCAGAGGGCGTTCGCAATCAATACCTGCGGTTGGCTGTACACTGGGTTAAACGACACAATAATCTGCTGGTATGCCTCCCACAATTGATTGAGAGTTGGGCTTTCGCCGGCGCGGACGATTATTTCCTTAGCGAGCGTTGGGCTTAGACCATCAATCCGATTGAATAGGAATCTCCAGTTAAGTTCTTTCTGGTTCTCAATCAGGGCGGCGAAAGTCACGTGATTCAGCGTTAGCGGATTCAACCTCTCCTGCCTCGGTGGAGGTGTGTAATTTAGACCGGGCAGGATCTCACGATACCGACTCATTGTTCCGTCAATATGCTTGATGCTCTCAAGGATTTTGCCGGTGGCTTCGTCAATCAGAATAATGTTACTATGTTTGCCCATAAACTCTGCAATTATCGACCGGAGAGACGGCTCGATAACATCGGAATTAGATTCGGTAGTAATTTTAAGCACGCGATCCCAGCCCATCTGTTCGATGGCTGTGATTCTTCCGCGGGTGATGTGCTTCATCAAGAAATCCGCAAAATGTGATTCTTCTTGTCTCTTCGAGGGTCGTTTAATCAGATGCGTTCGCGCTCGAACGGGATGCGCTGAAATGAGCAGACGGTAAGTTTCGGCTCTCTGAGAAATCTTCAGCGTAATGCTATGACGATCTAATTGTTCGACATGACGAACCTGACCATTGAGAATCGTATCATGAAGTTCATGAACTACAAGATGCAGGGCCAAACTATCAAAAGACATGGTGCACACCTCTTAAGCAGTCAGCAAAGAATGCCAGGGTTTCTCCAAGAAAAATAAACAAACGATTGTTGCATTGTGCGTCGTGTCTTGCAAAAAAAATCGCCTTATACACGATACACGCTGCGTTTACAGATTGGATTTTTATTGGACGTTCCTGAAAGTTGCCGTTAATGCTATTGTTCCAGATTATTTTTTACTGTCCAATCCTAATCGTCCAGCCAAATCGTCGACAAATTGCCGGGCGACGCGACCGGAGCGTCCGCTTGATGCGGCTTCCCATTCCAAGGCTGCACGATGTAGTTCTTCCATCGAAATAGATAGCCCTTCCTTTTGGGCATAATGCGAAACAATTTGTAGATAAGTATCTTGGGGGATGCGATAGAAAACGAGCCGTAATCCAAATCGATCGCTCAATGAAACCTTCTCTTCGGTTGTTTCACGCGGATATAAATCGTCTTGATCACTACTTGGGAACTGATTTTCGTGGACCTGTCGAGGCATCAGATGACGGCGATTTGATGTTGCATAAATGAGCGTGTTTTCAGGACGGGCGGCGATGCCACCTTCCAGCATGGCTTTGAGCTCTCTGTATGCTGCCTCCCCTTCGCTGAAGGAAAGGTCATCGCAAAAGAGGATATATCGTTCAGGGCGTCCCCACAACAAATCCGCGATTTCCTGTAGGTGAAGAAGACCCTCTTTATTCACTTCGATGAGCCGCAAACCGTCCGACGCGTAGCGATGAAGTATACCCTTGACGAGTGATGATTTACCAGTGCCGCGATCGCCCCAGAGTAAGACATGGTTCGCTGGTAGACCCTGGAGAAATTGTAGAGTATTGCGATTCAAGATTTCAATCTGTCGTTCAATGTCAATCAGATTAGCGATGTCAACAATATCGGGTTGTTTGACGGGAATCAACTGTCCCCACCCATCGTGGTTTTTCCACCTAAAGGCGATATAGTTATCAAGGAGATCGCGGCCATTTTCAGATGGAGTCCTAGCCTGTGTTAATAACGCCTCCGCCTTGTCGATAAGTCGTTCCAGCCGAGAAAAAACCGGTTCCCAATTATCAGTCATATTTCCGATGACTCTAACCTGCTTGATATTGTGTGTACCTCTCAATTATATCATAAATAACCTCGTACCGAAAAAGAAAAAAACAGACGGTAGAACTTTTGCTACAAATTGGGAGGTTATCTGCGACAATAGATGATGAATCACTTTCAATTAGATCTCCACTCAATCAACCAGTGCACACGAAAAATGCCCCCTTCTCTTGACAAGGGTGGGCAAGTGCAGTATAATCATCGGCATCTTTGCAGACGGCAGAACCGTTGGATTTAACGAGAAACATCTGCCCAAACCCTTTTTTTACGCCTGCGTTCAGCTTTCTTCTCGCATTAATTACGATCTCAATTCCCGATGGTCCAAGACTACCTAAAATTAATTGAGGAAGGCTAATGCAAAGTCACTCAACCTGGCGTGGACTTTAAAATCGTCAAGAACGTCTTCTGATTTTTTTGCCAAGCTGCCGAAACGATGGAGATGTTATGCGATTTCCTAATCGCTCCCACAGGTCGCCGAACTTGGACTGGTGTTGTGCCATGGGAAAGATTGACCACGCTGTGGGGGGCCATTAAGGGCAAAATCTAATTGTCTGAATTTACGCGGCGATGCCTTGGGCTATCTGTACTGGAGGCTATCATGCATCTAATTTCCCTTAAAAGCTGGTCTACTGCAGATGTAATGGAAGTTGTGGAAAACAGCATCGCTATCAAAAAACACCCTGGACAATATGCAGATGCCATGATCGGGCAAAGTCTCGCCTTGCTCTTTCAGAAAACCTCTACACGGACACGCTGTGCTGGAGAGGTTGGCATGACCCAATTGGGTGGACATGGCATCTATCTCGACTGGCAAACTACGAATTTCACCCTAGCCGATTTAGGCGATGAAATTCGGGTGCTGTCTGCTTATGTGGATATAATCCTTACCCGTTTCTTAAAACATGCAGATGTAGTGCGTGCAGCCGAGTGCGCAACAGTTCCAATCGTTAATGGGTGTTGCGACCGATATCACCCGACGCAGGCTTTGGGAGATCTCATGACGATTCAGGAAAAGCTAGGACGTTTGGAAGGCGTTAAGCTCACCTATGTCGGGGCACATAACAACGTTTGCAATTCGCTAATTGCCGCTGGTCTCACAGTAGGCATGGAAGTAACTGCTGTTACGCCCGAGATTAATCCGGCAGCAGTCGATGAGCAACTGTTTGAGGATGCACGTAAGTCAGGTTCCTACATAGTGTCAGATCGACTTCAGACCGCGATTGCGAAGAGTGATATTGTCTATACTGATACCTGGATTGATATGGAGTTTTTTTTGGATTCAACGTTCAAAGCGGAAAAAGAACGACGTATCGAGTTATTTATGCCCTATCAGTTAAATCGGGAGTTGTTGGAAGGGCAGGATGTTTTAATTATGCACTGTCTTGCCGCCCATCGCGGCTACGAAATCTCTGACGACATTATTGACGATCCACGGTCAATTGTGTTTGAGCAGGCAGAGAATCGACTGCATAGTATGAAGGCCCTAATGCTGAAAATTTTAGACTAACATTACAAGTAAGTGTGTGGTTTCTTTAGATGAGCCGAGTCTTATCCCTCAATCTGATGAAAGATTGTGAATTACCGGATGACTTAAATTGTTAAGCGCAAGCCGGATATAAACCATTCACTGGATGAAATCTCGATTTCCATGTCCCAATCATCCCTTATTCCCATTAAAACCCGCGATGAGATTGAAGTTGAGAAGTTGTTAATAGCGATTCAAGCGAAGCGGGATCAGGTCGCCGAAATGACCCTTGAGATAGAAGAACTCAAGCTGGATATACGTAGATTTGAGGGCGAATATAATGCTCGTGTTGGACGATTCTATATAGAGCTGGACAAAGTTGAACTCTTGACAAAGGAACATCGGTTGCGACTGCGCTTATTGAAAGAAGGCTTATCCACCCATAGCCCAGAAATGGAAAAACGGATTGAATCCTGTTTCCGTTCGGAACGCGAGCGGTTGGCAGATTATGAACGAGGAATAAACTCGGATGAAAAGACTTTCAAACAATCGAAAGCCCAGTTGCTTCCGCCGGATCAGATGAAGCAACTTCGCGGGCTTTATCTGAGACTCGCAAAGATATATCACCCGGACAAAGCGAATTTTGATGACGATCAAGATGAACGGAAACAGATGATGATGTTGATAAATCGTGCGTATGAAAATCTAGATATGCAGACCCTCAAGCGGATAAACATCAAGATTGGGTCGGAAGCCGAGTCAACTGCGGAGACAGTATCACAGAGAAGGAAACGGTTAACACAGGAGATAAATAGGTTGATGCGTGCCCAAGGTGAGTTGCGTCTGGAAATCAATAGAATTAAATCAAGCAAAACTTATCAGTTCAAGCAGGAAGTTGGGCGAGCCAGTGAAAGTGGGATGGATCTACTAACAAGTCTCGCTAAGGATTTGCAGCACAAAATTAATGCCAACAAACGGCGACTGGCGGATGTGATTGAACGGTTCCATCAATTTAGTAGAAAAGTTATGGATAATCGGGCAAACGTCCTCTAGTCCACCTACCGATTTCACAGAGAGAAATTTGTGCAAAATGAAGCTAACCGGGAGATAACCGCCTATCCCATATCAAGCAGCGTCTGCAAAAACACTTGGTTTTAGTTGCTCAATATGTTATAATTTAATTGTTGTGGCACAGTTGATTTCAATATGCATATACGTCTGGATTGAAGAGATTTAACTCCAAACCCATGAATAAAACCATCTTTCTAAGGAGGCAATCATAATGGCACATGAACTACCCGCGTTACCATATGCTCACATTGCTTTAGAACCTCATATAGACGCGCGAACAATGGAAATCCATCACGGCAAGCATCATCAAGCCTATATCAACAACCTCAATAATGCCCTCGAAGGACTTAATGACCTTGCGGCGTTGTCCATTGAGGAGTTGCTTTGCAATATCGACAGCGTGCCAGAGCCAAAGCGACAAACCGTCATCAACAATGGAGGCGGTCATGCCAACCACTCACTATTCTGGACAATAATGGGGCCCGGTGGGGGCGGCGATTCAACGGGCGAACTCGCTGAAGCGATTGTATCCGCATTTGGATCGAGCGATGAAGCATTTGGGGCGTTTGCAAAGGCAGCGGCGACCCGTTTCGGATCCGGTTGGGCTTGGTTGGTCGTTGATGAGACAGGGGGATTACAAATCTACTCAACCGCGAATCAAGATAGTCCACTCATGCAGGGTCATACACCGATACTTGGCCTCGATGTATGGGAACATGCTTACTATCTGAATTATCAGAATAGACGACCGGATTATGTGGCAGCCTTTGCTAACGTTATCAACTGGGATGAGGTTGCAAGGCGTTATGCCGCTGCGAAAGGTTAGTTGGCGCATCATCAAAAGAGAGATGGAAAGAACCACCTTTGGATTGCTCGTCAAAAACTTGACATCTCTCCTCGCCTTATGTATACTTAACAGAAATACTTCAAATTTCATACATTAAAAACAGTGAAGGGGAGGAGTAGGTCGCCTAGGCTTGACAGAGCGGGAAATTCACGGGCTAAGAGATTTCCTCAAACGCTACGACTGAACGTCGCCCTGGAGTTGCTAGCTTGAAAACACCAAGTAGGGTTAGCCGGTTGATGTCCGTCATTGCATCCCAATGAGTGCCCTTTTTTGACAGCAAGGCTTAACAGAGAGGGAATTGGAGTGGTACCGCGGTAAGATCTTCGAAAGAAGCCCTTTTCGTCTCCAAGGTGGAACGAGAAGGGCTTTTTTGATTCTAGTTACTCGCTTGCTATTCTAAGAGGGAGCATATAGTTTCCAATCTGCTTGGCATGGTTGCAAGAAAGTCGTATTGAGCGACTCAGAGTAGTATCAATTCTATAAGAGGGCAAGGAAACGATGGAACCCATGCGAGGTGCAAACCTCCTTATTGAAAGTCTTAAACGAGAAGGGGTCGAGTACATTTTTGGTCTTAACGGGGGCGCGGCGATGCCGATTTTTGATGCTCTCTACGATGCACCCGATATCAAGCTCATCCCCATGCGGCACGAACAAGGCGCAGCGCACGCTGCTGATGGCTATGCGCGCGCAACAGGTGTCGTGGGTGTTGTGCTTGCCACTTCGGGGCCCGGTGCGACGAACCTTGTCACCGGAATTGCCACCGCTTTTATGGATTCCATTCCAATGGTGGCGATCACAGGACAGGTTTTTACCCATTTGATGGGCAACGACGCCTTCCAGGAATGTGATATCATTGGGGTAACGCGTCCCGTCTGCAAGCACAGTTTCCTAATCAAAACTAGCGACGAGGTTGCGGATATCGTGGCTGAAGCCTTCCACATCGCTAGTACGGGGCGACCGGGCCCTGTTGTTGTTGATTTTGCAAAGGATGCACAAATAAGTGAGTCCATTTTTTGCTATCCGGAGTCGGTCAACATTCGTGGCTACAAACCCAGCGTCGATGGACATCCGCGCCAAATCGCCAAAGCTGTTGAACTGATCCACAACGCCAAGCGTCCCATAATCTATGCAGGGGGGGGCGTGGTTCTTTCCGAAGCTGCCAAGGAGTTGCGTGAATTTGCGATCAAAACCGGCATTCCAATAACAGTAACGCTCATGGGACTTGGGGCATTTCCCGAAACTCACCCACTTTCAATGGAAATGCCCGGTATGCACGGTTCCTGTTGTGCAAACTATGCGTTTACGGACTCCGATCTCATTGTTGCAGTGGGTGCGCGGTTCGATGACCGGGTCACAGGAGAGTTGAAAAAATTTGCACCGAAGGCGAATAAAGTTCATATTGACATTGATCCGTCCTGCATCGGCAAAAATGTCGCGATTGATGTGCCAATTGTCGGTGATGCCAAGCGTGTATTGGCGAAGATGAACGAGCTCGTACATCACGTAGACATTGAGCCCTGGAGACGGCAAACTGATGAGTGGAAGGAAAAATATCCCTTCGAGTATCATCAAAGAGGGGATAAGATTATGCCGCAGTATGTGATTCAACAAATCTATGAGATCTATCCCGATGCAGTAATCGTAGGAGATGTGGGACAACATCAAATGTGGGCAGCGCAATATTTCAAATTTACCCAATCACGTCAGTGGTTGAACTCGGGAGGACTGGGAACGATGGGATTCAGTTTGCCTGCAGCAATCGGTGCCCAACTCGGATGTCCCGACAAAACGATTGTCAACATCAATGGCGACGGTTCATACATCATGACGATTCAGGAACTCGTCACTGCTGTCACCTTGAAACTTCCGCTCAAAATTTTCATCATTAACAATATGTATCTCGGTATGGTGAGGCAGTGGCAAGAACTCTTCCACCAAAAACGGTATTCAGCCGTTGATTACCACGATAATCCCGATTTTGCGCTGCTTGCTCAAGCGTTTGGTGCAATAGGTCTCCGTGTCGAGCGAATTGAAGATGTTCGACCAGCATTGGAAAAAGCAAAACACATCAATGAGGGACCCGTTGTTATTGACTTCATTGTTGATGAAGATGAGAATGTGTTCCCAATGGTCCCAGCTGGTGCGGGGCTCGGTGACGTTATACGAGGTTTAGCCTAATGCTTGAGGAGAGACACATCTTTTCAGTACTCGTTGAAAATCGATTCGGTGTGCTCGCACGAATTGCGGGGTTGTTTAGCGGTCGTGGGTATAACATCGATAGCCTGAATGTCGCCGAGACGGACCATCCAGAAGTTTCACACATGACAATCGTTACACATGGTGATGCGCAGATTATCGAACAGATATACAAACATCTAAATAAGCTGATAGATGTGATAAAGGTGACGAATCTCACTACTGAAAATCACGTCGAGCGGGAGTTTGTTTTGATCAAGATGAATGCATCACCCAATCGGCGTGGGGAGATTCTTCAAATCGTGGAGATTTTCCGCGCTCGCACGGTTGATGTTAGCCCCGCAACATTGACGATTGAGATCACCGGTGACGAAGGTAAACTCAAGGCTGTGATTGATATGTTGCGTCCATATGGTATACAAGAGTTGGTCCGCACAGGTAAAATCGCAATCATGCGCGGCGCAGCGAAGTAATTGATGATTGGTCATGGACATTGTTGATTTTCAATCGTCAATTGAAAGGAGAGTTTTATGGCAACAATTTATTACGATAGCGATGCGATTTTTGATTTACTTAAAGAGAAAACGATTGCCATCATTGGCTATGGGACTCAAGGACGTGCACAAGCGTTGAACCTCAAGGACAGCGGTGCAGACGTTCTTGTGGGCTTGCGTTCAACGAGTCAATCGTGTGAACAGGCAGAAGCGGATGGGCTGGATGTCAGTAGCGTTGAGGAAGCCGCTAGCGCAGGCGATATTGTCCAGATTCTCATCCCAGATGAGTTGCATTCAACGGTCTATAAATCGCAAATCGAGCCGAACCTGCAAACCGGAGATATGCTGATGGTTTCGCACGGCTTCAGCATCCACTTTGGGCAGATACTCCCATTAGACAATATAGATGTGGCAATGATTGCGCCGAAAGCACCGGGGGACCTCGTGAGGGATGAATTCGTAGGAGGTGGTGGGACACCTTGCCTGATTGCCATCCATCAAGATGTCACTGGACATGCGAGAGATCTCGCGCTCGCTTATGCAAAAGGAATTGGCGGCACGCGCGCGGGGGTAATCGAAACAACTTTTCGTGAAGAAACAGAGACCGATCTCTTTGGCGAACAGGCTGTGCTTTGCGGTGGAACATCGGCGCTCATAAAAGCTGCATTCGATACACTTGTCGAAGCTGGCTATCAACCGGAAATGGCCTACTTTGAATGCGTACATGAGTTAAAGCTCATCGTTGATCTTATCTATACTGGTGGACTCAATAAGATGCGCCGCGTTGTCAGCAACACAGCGGAGTTTGGAGATCTCACCCGCGGCCCCCGCGTTGTTGATGAAAGTGTGCGAGAGCGTATGCGAGAGATTCTCCAAGAAGTGCAGAGCGGGAAATTCGCACGGGAGTGGGTGCTGGAAAATCGAGCCAATCAGCCCGTGCTGCAAGCCTTACGCCGCAGAGAATCAGAGTTGCCGATTGAGAAGGTTGGTAAAGACCTACGAAGTATGATGACTTGGATCGATCAAGCGACCGACTAGGGAGCGCGATAGTCTTAAGAGAAGACTATCGCCTTCGCTATTCGCTCAGTTGATCGCTCTGTTTGAGAACTAACCGATTTGACAAGTGAGTTTTTGCTGGAACACGAAGGCATCAAGCAAGTTGAGCCGTACTAATCTTTGTCTTGTCACATCCCACGTTTCCAAAACACTTGTATCATTCATAGATTCATTATATAATAAATTTTGGTGCCAGTGATTTCATATGTGATTTTCAGCCTAAGTATGAACCCCAAAACTTGGACTTGATCCAAATCGGTTTACAAATGGCTAGGAGGCTATTTCATCCGAATCGAAAATGTGACGGATTTTAATCTGACACATACGCTTGAGTGTGGCCAATCGTTCAGATGGAAACGAGTTGGCGATTGGTATTACGGTGTCGTTGATGGCAGATTTCTCGGCATTCGACAAGAGGGTGAGACGCTTGTTGTCAAGAGTTGCTCCGATGTAGACCGCAATCAGCTTGAAGTTTTTCTTTATCACTACCTCGATCTACATCGTAATCTTCCGGTAATTCTTCAATCTGTGGACATTGATGCGACGATTCACCGAGCAATCGAGACTTTCTGGGGGATGCGGATTCTAAACCAAGACGTATGGGAATGTATCGTGTCGTTCATCCTATCTCAAAATAACAACGTGCCCCGAACCAAGGGGATTATTGAAACCATTTCCATACGATTCGGCGAAAAACGCACGCTTGGGGATAGAGTTGACTATTCATTCCCAACCGCGCACTCCCTCGCTCAAGCTGGAGTTGACGCCCTGTTTGATTGTCGCATGGGATATCGTGCCCCTTATCTCTGGGAAGCTGCATCAGTAATCGCAGCCGCAGGATTCGATCTCCAAGCACTAAAGAACATGCCATACCCTGAAGCGAAGATAGAATTGATGGGATTCAAAGGGATTGGCGAGAAGGTCGCTGATTGTGTATGTGTGTTTTCGTTAGGACATATCGAAGCAATCCCCATTGATGTGTGGATGAAGCGAATCATAGAGCATATCTACTTGCAACGCCGAGCCTCGATACGGGAGATTCGGGAGTTCGCCCAAAGCTATTTTGGTGGATATCTCGGTTACGCGCAGCAGTACCTTTTTCACTACGCCCGGACAATCGGATTTCAACGCTCCTTTTCCACAAAACGGGGAAGTGGATGATGCAGAAACCGAAATCCTTTTAACCTGGGAGCAATCTTACAGAAACATTCACAGCAGTCAATCCCAATTAGTTCCACCGCGAGATGCACGTTATTTGTGGCTTTTCCGTAGAATAGGAAGGGATTTCGGCAAATCCAATCTTTACCAGTGTTTTCAACAATTTTGAGATAAAACAAGGAGAATCATAAATGCTCGAAGAATTACGCGAGACTGTGCTTACAGATCTGGAAAAGCGTGTTGAACGCGCAATTGGCATGATTGAGCAACTGAGACAAGATAAGTTTACACTGGAATCGCAAATCAGCGAACTCCACGAGCAAATTCAGCAAAAAGACGCACAGATCGAATCGCTTGAAAATCGGAACGCTGAATTACAATATGCTGAATCTGAGTTAGAGACGCTCAGAGTTCAACGAGAGCAAGAACGCGAAGGTATTGATTCAGAAAAAATGGAACTTCGAGATCGGATCGAAGGAGTAATGAAACTACTCAACGGGGCTGAAGACGGACTCGAAACATCTCCTGAACACCCAACTGCTGGGGATGGCGAGGCAATAACCACAGCGGCTGGCGTATCGTTTGTGGAAGACGAATCGACAGAAACGTCTGAATCAGCCGTAGATGAGGAGCCAACCGAAGTACCTGAAGCATCAATGAATCCTGACACACCTGCGGCGGAAGAAGTAGAGCCATCCGCTGGAGAGAACGAGCCAATAGCCGAATCGTCTGAATTAACGTGCGCAGGGGACGAATTGACAGACACACATGAATCGCCAGATGAGGAGTCAACCGAAGCACCTGAGTAGCCACTGGATCCTGATACACCGGTAACAGAGGCCGTGGAAACTGAAACAAAGCGACATGCGATTAATTCGCCATGAGAATGAGCCCGCTGCGCATTCTAGTCTTATCCCATTCCTATATTATGAAGCCATATCGTCGGAAGTTTGCCTTGATTGGCGAAAATACCGATGTTGAAATTCGTGTGGTTACTCCCAATCGCTGGTTTGAAAGTTTTCAAGAAATTGTCTTCCAACCCGATTCAAGCACGTGTTGCGACGAGATTCCGCATCCAGTCTGGTTTTCAGGTTACAGCAGTCGTTTTTACTATCGGCATGGCTTGAAAAGACATTTCCAAGATTTTCAGCCCCACATTATCCACCTTGAGGAAGAAGCGTGGAGCCTGAACGCACTTCAGACCTTACATCTCAAACAGAAATATTGCCCGCACAGCCGCTTCATATTTCGGACTTCATTAAGTATTCCAACCAAACAGCGATTTGGATTCCTGCCGGTCTGGATTGAGCAGCGTATCTTTCGGCAGGCTACTGCTGCGTTTCCTTTAAGCCAAAATGCTGGAAAAATCTTGAAACAACGCGGTTATCAAGGCAAGTTAATCCCCATATCAAACGGTGTAGACCTGCGCCTATTTCGTAAAATGGAGGCGAGTAATTTCAAAGTGCAGCTTGGTCTACGAGATAGTTTCGTAATTGGCTACGTCGGTCGTCTTCTTCATATGAAGGGGCTTGATACACTTCTTGAGGTGGCCGCGACTCTTGATTTTGATTACCAACTATTGATAGTGGGGCGGGGTGAGTATAAGGCAGATCTAATCAAATTAGCAGATACGCTTGGCATTGCGAATCGAATCGTTTGGGTAGATGGTGTTCCGCCTGAAAATGTTCCGAAATATATTAACTGTATGGATACACTGGTTTTGCCTTCACGCACGACGCCGGGCTGGGTTGAATTTTTTGGACGAGTCCTGATCGAGGGGATGGCGTGTGAAGTTCCGGTGATTGGGTCCGATTCTGGTGAAATCCCCAACGTCATAGGTGATGCCGGTCTAATCTTCCAAGAGGGGGATACACAGGCTTTGGCAGATCTATTCAGGGAGATAGAACGGGACGAGTCGCTGCGGGTCAAATGCATTCAACGTGGCTTAGAACGTGTTAAGAGATTTATGTGGGAAACCATTGCTCAAGAAACTTATGCGGTCTATCGTGAACTTGTGCCGCAATAGAGAATCCCGATGACAATGTTCAGGTTTTCGCACTGACCATTGATTGTACGCTCACTCATGCTTATGGATAACGGACAGCGTACCACCATTAGTTTTTCCCAAACCCGATTAACCTTTGAAAGGTCGCAGGATGAAAGATGCGTTCTTTGGCGAGAAACAACCGTTTCAACGCATCAAAATCTTTTTTGGAATACTCCTTCCAAGGAACACTGACGTGAAACAAGATGCGTATTACCAATCGCGTTTCAAGTTTCACGCGCTCTCCAGCTTTTTCCTCACCATTAGTCTGGTATCTGCCACAAACAGTGCCGCAGATATCACATCTCCGCAGAACCAAGCCCCAATTGATTATGTTGTTGCTGTCGTGAATGATTGGGCAATCACGTTGAGTGCTCTGGAGAATGACCTAATCATTAGAGAGATGCGAGATTCATCAGACAACATAAATCGAGCTCGCTTGTTGAAAAATCTCATCGAACAGAAACTGTTGTTGCAGGAAGCAGAACGGTGGGGAATTCCGCTTGCACGCTGGAAGGAAAAGGTCAATGCGGAAATTGAAGAGATTAAATCCAAATACCTCTCCGAGTCGCTGTTCATTGAGGAACTTAAGGAAAGCGGACTGGAATATAAGGATTTGGAGCAGTGGATAAAGTCACGGTTAATCTTGAATGAGTTGATAGTCCGCCGATTCCATAGCAATATTGACATGGAGGTTATTGCGCAAGCGGCGAATCAATACTTCAAGCAGAACCAGTTCCTACAATTCCAATATATCATTGCACTCTCAAGGCCTGAAGATACGCTTAATCGACAAATCCAAACGAAGCAAACCGCGGAGAAGATTTATCTACGTTTACAGGCAGGGGAGAAGTTTGACGACATTCAACAGGCTTACAAATCCAATCCCAATCTCAAGGTGGAATACGAACCCCAGATCATTACTGTTGACACACAGTTAGGACGAACAATTGCAAAATTAGGGAATAATGAACTAAGCCACCCCATTTTAACCCCTGAAGGCTACTTAATCTGCAGATTAATTGACCAGGAGTCGCCGCATTGGAAAACAGATGCAGCGGCAATCGAAGAGATAAAAAATACGATGATTCAGAGAGAAGAAAGGACACAAGTTGACGCGTGGCTAAAAGAGCAGTGGGAATTGGGGGATATTCGTATCTTGGATGCGGAACTGGCTCAACTACAGACAACAGATTCAGATCCGGAGCCTTAAACTAGGGCATCTGAGCCGTTGAATTCGATTGGAATTCTTGGCAGCGGCTCAGCGAAGAGAAGAATCAAAAACCTATGTAAGCGTCTATAAACCAATTACGCGAAAGGAAAATCAAGAACATGGTTTTAACATCTTTGAACAAACATAGACACATCGGGCTCTTAATTCTCCGTATCGGACTTGGGTGCATGTTCCTCTTTCACGGCGCCCCCAAGCTGTTTGGCGGACCAGAGAAGTGGGAACAGATCGGCATGGCGATGCAAACCCTTGGCATAGGGTTTATACCAACGTTTTGGGGACTCATGGCTGCGATTTCCGAGTTCATTGGAGGCGTCTGCCTAATCCTCGGTCTATTTTTCAGACCGGCTTGCATCCTTTTAACGATAACAATGATGGTTGCCGCTATCAGACACCTGAGCCTAGGCGACGGTTTGGCGGGCGCGTCGCACGCCATCGAAGTTGGTATCGTTTTTCTGAGTTTCATCCTGATTGGGGCAGGCAAATATAGCCTTGATGAAAAACTGACCCCGAATCAAGGCACGGATAACTAATTCGTCGCTCACTTATCAGAGTGATAGAAAACAAAAACATGGTTCCCCATTAACTGACCATTACAAGTTGTGAGTTTATCCTCCCAAGTCTGAATACATCGTCCATCGTTTCAACGAAGACAGCGTCACCGGTTCCGGCGGCGTTCACGTCTGATAAGCTCTCGATTTATTGTGTCTAAAGGTTTAGAACTAGTAGAGGGACGCGCATACATACCATATGTGTAATTTTTAACCACATCCACTAATACCCTGCCATTAAAGTATATTGCCTTAGGCAGCAGCGCCAGCAGGTCGCTGTTGTGCTTATCCAATGACAATAACGCTTCTACACAATAACTAATTATGTTGCTGCCTTTCACATCATCGCCATAATATAGTATATCTATCCGGGGATACCTCTTTAACGATTCAATGACCGAGCCCTCAACAGGGCCTATGGCATCTAGACTCACGCGCAGCTTCTCTAACAACCCTTCAATTACAAACGGTTCCGAATAACCTGAACGTCCCAGCAACTCAACGCAACTTAGGACGTACTTCGCATCCTTCAATCCTTGTCGAACTAGAATCTCAATCGCTTCTTGATCCACTTGACCGCTCTTGAGTAGCGCCATCGCCAAATACAACCGTATCTGAGGGTTGGACATCTCTCGAAACGCCTCACTCAACTTTCGGCTGGCGTGGGCATTTTCCCCTGCATACTCTCCCCAAAGGCCAATGACAAGCAAGCGGAGTTTTTCATCCGACAAGAGATGTATCATGACATCATGTAGCAGGTCGTCCCAATAATCGAACAACAATAGACTTTGTACAGCATGAAATCGAGCCCAATAGCTCTCATCGGGGTTCTCTATTGTGTGTAATAAAACGGCTTCGATGCTCTCATTGAACTGAAGATAGATCGCTTGTCCCAGGCCGCTAATGGCAGCGATTTTTACCCGTTCGTCCTTTTGTCGGACCGATGTCTCTCTATCCACCATCGCGTCGGTGAAGATTCGCCAAGCGGAGGAATCGCCCTCCTTCAGGTTTGCCAATGACAACAGCGCTGAAGCGCGCACTTCAGGCGCGTCATGTTGTGCGGCTTCCACAAGTGCATTCCAAACTTTCCGCTGCATCTTCGGAAAAAACTCGCGCCGCTCGAGTCCTTGAACGGGTGAAAAACTTGGGTGTCCCGTGAGCGCTTTAGCGGCTGCGGCTCGCGCCTTGACGCTGCTATCGTTGCGTAACGTATCCAGCAACGCCATGGCGGCGTCACTATTTTTCCGAGAGTGCCGCTCCAGAGCCAGAGCGCCCGTCTTGCGAAGTTCGTAATCCTCATCGTGCAGCCATTTGATTAACGGGCTAGTAGTACGTCCCCTCCAAATATGGCTGACGGCATTAACTAGCGAATGAGACGGTTGTGGCGCCCTCGCCATTTCTTCAAGCTGGGTTCTAACTGCCGGGTGGAGTTTGTGATAGACCATGCGCTCTTTATCCGAAAGTCGGGTTGACATGTACATCGCGTCTAGCGCGTAATCCTGATACTTGCGGTCAGGGTGTTGAAGCATTTCAAGGTAGTATTTCCAAATTTTGTCTGTGTGTTTGTCGAGTTTTACCCATTGCAGCAAGGCGACGGCTGCGAAGCGACGTAAGTCGGGGTCTCGCTCGGTTGCGACGACTTCCTGAACCGCACGCACCGTCCCGCGGCTTACGCCGCCTTTTCCGCCGCGAAAGGCTTTCATGACAATTAGCGCAGTCCATCTGACCTCTTTGTCCTTGTCACGCCGCAGCGCATCGACTATTGACCAGAACACCTTATTTGTCTCGTCTAAGTCGTAAAGTCTTCCCAAAGCTAAGATGGCGCGGCTACGGATTGCTGGATCTTCGTGCCATGTGTCTTTGACAATTTTCGATCTAATAGTAGCTACGGCTTTTTGGCCCCGTCCGTTTCTAATAATGGGAGACCGACGAACGCGCCATCCATCTGTCTGCCCATCGGCATAGGTGCTGAATACAATCAACATCAGTGTCAACGAGAGTAGCCAGCGCCAACCATTAGAATGAACCGCAAAACAACCCTTTATGTTCATCATTATCGCATCATCCTTTCCTAATTTATACGTGAAATACACACCAGAGGCGACCTAAATCCACCAAATCCCGCCGGGATAGTTCTAAAGTATAAGCAAAATATAGGAAGTTCCCTTTACCTTCAATTTTATCAATAAAACCTGTAACACTAGCTCGGCTTCTTCAACATAGGTAGGCTGAGCAAATTATATGCCATAACGAATTATCCCGACACTTCCCCACAATGTTAGAGAAAATAAAGGGATATCTGGCTATTCGTCAGACTCCTATCAAGGGCGTCTGTAGCGATTTTACTACATCGTGATACTAAATTGATACAGGATTCAAGTCCAGCAGTTCTTGTAGTTCTTGTAGGTTGGGTAGAGCGATCAACTGAGCGAATGCGATAGAGTTCCCAAGGCGATAGTCTTCACCGACACCAAAACTAGCGAAGACTATTGGAAAACTATCGCCCTCCCTGTTCGGTCGCTTGATCGCTGGGTATCACCATTAGTTCTTGTAGGTTGGGTTAAGCGGGTTACATCCAATTCATTCCTATGGAGAATTTTCGTTCCAAAATCCAAACGACGTTTTATGCAACATGCGCGTAGCGTAACCCAACGCTTTTCGTAGCACCGTACCGGCACGGCGTAACGATGCACGTCCCAATTCCCAAAAAACGTTGGGTTACGCTATCTAGTACAAATTTCCTAACACAATCAAAACATGAAACGCACCCGGAATACTTACTCTTTTCCTTCAACACCGCTCAACCCAACCTACAAAATCTTCACTGCACCGACGACACCGACAACGATTAAGGAGAGGTGATTACTATGGCGATCAAAACAGGTTATTTGTATGAAACACCAGATACGTTTATTCATTCGTGTTTTTCGTTTAAAGGCAGACTCAATAGAGCACGTTTTTGGATCTATGGGTTGTTTTCCACAATTAGTATGTTAGGTATAGGACTGTTAAGTTTTTTAGGGGGTGCGTTCTTTAGATTAATCTTTGGACTATTCCTTGATGACAATGCAGCAGAAGGAATTGGAGTTGGAATTGGCCTGACTTGCTTCGTTATAGGGTCGAACTGGATACAGTTAGCAGTGGTTATTAAACGCTTGCACGATATGGATTATACTTGGGCACCTGTCTTGATTTATTTAATTCCCATTCTCGGTTGGATTATATTAACAATTGCACTTGGATTTTGTAAAGGGACCGATGGCCCAAACCAGTTTGGAAAAGATCGCTTGAAATTGTATAGTGAGCAAGACAATTTCATGATAGAATATTCCTAGTTTTGTAGGTTGGGTAGAGCGGGTATGGTAAACAGATGCAGTAATTTGCAGGCGGTTCGTATGTTGAGGTTGTTTGGTAAATGTTTATGGTGTAGCGAAACCCAACGTTTTTGAAACCTCTGGATTGCCGATTGTCAGACGCCAGCACCGGGACGATCAGAACAAGAAAAAACGATGGGTATGTTGGGAAATCGGGGCGGAGCATTGAATACGGAATTTGTTTGGAATGCCGGAGGTATTAAAAGCGTTGGGTTTCGCTGCGTCCGACGTGTTTCTCGCACAATTAACGTACAAAGCGATTGGTTATAATGGAGGCGTTTCGATGAACCCGCGCTACCCAACCTACAAAAGCCTTGTCCTTTCGCTCCGGTGAGTTTTAATCAAACGACCCCTCCACAACGGCAATCTCCTCATCCGTCAAGCTATAGAGTTGATAAACCACCTGATCAATCAGCGCGTCGGTACTCTGAATGCGGGTGAGCAAGGGGTTGATTTTGGCGCAGCTAGCTGTGAGCTCGCGCCGTAGCGATTCTTGGAAACTTCGGCTTGATAAATCCACGGCGATGCACCGACGGTTTTTCCTGAGGACATCCACTAGACGATCGAACGACAGATCGAAATAACCCCGAATCGCTGTCTTGTTCTTGAGTGCCTCAATTTCCACCCCGATTTCCTGTTCAAGCCAGTGCAGAAATCCGCGAATCTCCTCACCTTTGGCTTTGTTCATCTCAAGCATCTGCGCCGCGAGGAAGCCGAGTAGGTCGTGGACGATATCGGAACGCTCTGGATCGGCGGCGAGGTGGTGCTTTACGAAGCCAAGCACGCAATCTGTGCTCCCTTTGTCGAGGCAGAATTGGTGGAGCGTTTTGGCTTTTTCGAGTTGCCGGCTGCGTTCTTCTGCTAGGGTAGTGAAGTTGATGCGTCGGATCGGAAATTCTCGCACCGTTGCTATATCAAGCTGAGGAAAATCATCCCGCTTGGCAACTTCGGAAAACCAAATGAAAATCTGTGAAAACAACCTTGAGTTTATGAGTGTCAGTAAATAGAACAAGGAGATTGAAGGATCTTTGCCAATTGCAAGTATGTACGATTTGTTAATAGCAAAATCTGTATCAATATAGGTGGCATGTATCCGATGCTGACGACTGATGATTCGACGGATAATCAGTCTCTCCCCAACGAAGAAATCATCCGAAGGACATTCTGTCAAGTCAACCATGCTCACCCGTCCTATTGTTTCTGGCTTGAGATTGTATCGGCCAACAGTTCCCCAGAATCCTGTTATAGCTGTTTGACTTCCTTCCGCTGCACCGGAAAACGGTGTCATGCCACGAGCGACTTCCAGAAACATCTCCGCTTCTGTACCGAATTGTTTAACTTTGTTGTGTATAGAAATAACAAATGGAGAAAGTAACGTCAGGAAGCGATGATGCGAATCCTCTTGCCATATAGCGGAGTCAACCTCATTATAATCTTGAGTTTTTGATGCCAATGCTTCCGCTGATTCGCGTACTCCATAGCGTTTGATTTGTACCCGACCTGATGCAGCACTAGATTTTTGAGCAATAAAAACAATTGTGTCAATGTAAGCATCGGGAAATACGTCATATGGTAAGTGAACTATATATTCGATTGCACACACTGAATGAAACCAGTCACGTAAGCTACGGTACGTTCTTGCGGTCAACCAACCGCTTGGCACGATAAACCCCATCCGTCCCTGATGTGCTAGTTCCAAAAGGCCTCTTTCAGTAAAGACAACAAATGAATCTGACACTTTATCCACTACCGGCAAGTTAATCTTTAAAAATCTCTTATCCAATTCATCAAAATTCGCCCCATACGGTGGATTCCCAATCACCGCATCAAATCCCGGATTATCTTTCTCCCGTCCGTACTTATCACGAAACACTTCGGGGAACTCAATCTCCCAATGGAAGAACCGCTTCTCTGTTTCTATCTCCTGCGACCGTTGATAGGCTGGCATCGCCTCAAGTTCCGCCATTTTCTTGTCACGCAGCGCATCAAGTGCGGCGTGATATTCCGTGCGAGAAACACGATTTCCGAAATAGAAGCTCGTCCAGAGATTCGCTAGCCCTTTGTGAAAACGGAGCATCGTTTGGGCGATGTCCAATTGGTGTTCCTTCGCGTGGATATGGTCGGCGGTGCGGCTCTCCATCTCTTCGATCAGCAGGTAGTGCCCGATGGCGGTTGCCACTGTGTCGGTGAAAGGGAAAGCCATCGAAAATTCTTCCGTCTGGGGTTCGTCTGTTTTGCGGCGGTTTTTCTTCAGTTGCGGTAGGTTCGAGAGATTCGCAATCTTCGCCCCGATTAGCGAGTTCCCGCAGCGGATGTGATGGTCGAGGAACGAAAGCGGTTCTCCCTTCGCAACTGTATGCAGCCAAAGAGAGAGCTTCGCCAATTCCACCGCCATTGGGTTGAGGTCAACGCCGTAAACGCACGACTCCACGACGCGCCGCCGCCAGTAGGCGAGCTCCGTCTCTTCGCTCGCCGTTTCGGTCATGAAGGACGCATCCGGGTGTGTGATTAGTTCTTCGGCGAGATAATCGACAACGCCGACGAGAAAATGACCGCTCCCGGTGGCAGGATCGAGGATTTTAAGCGATAGAATCTCCTCAACGGTTTTGCCCTCACAGAGCGGTTCGAGGGTGTTTTCGACGATGTAGCGGACAATGTAATCGGGGGTGTAGTAACTACCGGTCGCCTTCCGATCGCCCTTGTCGGTCAGGAGATAGATTTCTCCCTCCCGATAGGCGGCCTCCTGATTGGGAGAGGATTTTGGCGTGACCGTCTCGCCTCTTTTTTTTGAAACGACGACCAAATCTTGGTCGGCAATTTGGGGTTGAAATTCCAGCAAGCCTTCGTAGATATTTCCGAGATGGCGCACATCAAGATCCCGGTAGGCGATGCGTTCGCCTTTTTCGGTCCGTGTTAGGAGTTCGATAACCTGTGCTAGCGCATCGTCGCCAATCACGTAATTTTCAAGGAACGGATGCTGTTGCGGATTGAAAAGCCCGCCGTTATACTGCGGGATGTGGTCTTCCCAACCGTCGTTGACGAGCGTAGATAACTGCTGCAGCCCTGTCCAATAGAGGCTGGCGCCCGGCGCGAAGGCGATACCGCCTTCCAGTTTTTCGTGAATGTCGGTTGCCAAATGGTCGAGGCTATACTGCATCGCGTAATCGCGATTGTTTAAGGGCAGCAAGCCACGGCTTTCAGCGTAGAGGATAAACAGGAGACGGTAGAGCAGGATTAGGCAGTTGGTGTGAATCTCATGTAACGGCGGATTGGCTTTGTCGAAACTGTTTCGCGGAAAATCGTGAAAACCGCCGATGAGCAGGCGCAAAGCATCGTAGATGCGGTTTTTCAAATCATCAGAAACGTTGACGGTGTATTCCCGGCTCTCCCCCAATACGCGGTCGAGAAAAGATGTCCCGCTCGCATCGGGGGTGAATGCGTCACGCCGAAAGAGGCAGTAGAAATAACGGAAGGTATCTAGGTCTCTGTTTCCACTGAGAAGTGTGGCGAGGTTTACCTCATAAAAGCTGTCGAGCCGATAACTGGTCTGACGCTGGTAGAGCCGCCACTGCCTACCGTTGGTTAAAATACCCCACTCTTTATCTGCGCCTCGCAGATAGAAATCGATCTGGTAGTTCGGATTCTGATTGTTAAACGGGTCGCTAGTGCCCTGCGCCTTCCGATCCAGGTTGCGTGACCACGCCTTGGCGTCGCCGACGGCTAGGGCAGTTTTGAAAAACTGGTTTGTGTTGACCTGAGGTTTTGCCGTATTGTGGGCGTCAGTCGACTCGAAGAAGGCATAATCGGGTCTTTTGGTTCCCAATGACGTTTGAAGTGCCGGCTGCACCTCGAAAACGTGCCCTAACTGTTCAAGCAGCGGTTGGATGAGTTCGCGTTCAGTTTGTGCCTCGTTGAGGTGTACTGCGTTGGGGGCGACGGCGTCGAAGAGATTTTTAATTTCGGCATAATCCGATTCAATGTCGGGTGTATTCGCCCATTGTGGTTGTTCAACGATTAGGGAATCGAGATAGTAGTCCGAAAAGAGCGATTGATTTTTTACGGCGTCGGGTAGGTTTTTGGTGTTGATAGACATCGGAGCGTCCGCTCTTGTTATACGTTTTTCGCCCCATAGGGACTTCGCGTTGGTTTCGTCGACCTTGCAATACACCTCTCGCACCACGAAAGGGTGGTTAACTTGCGTTATTTTATCAAAAACTCAAGCCGACTTCCATGCAAAAACGTCCCGTTTGCCAAAAACCGCTTGTTCAGTCGATTGTAGGTTGGGTTGAGCGATCAACTGAGCGAATAGATCAAATGAGTGATTAGCGAATGCGATAGAGTTCCCAAGGCGATAGTTTTCCAGTCTTCACCAGTTTTGGGGGTTGACACCACTTTTTTTATCGGATTGAATGGTGGTGTGTAATTCTTAGTAGCAGTGACTATAGTATAACAAATGATATGCCATAACGAATGATACCTACACTTAACCCTCATTGCAAAAGAAAACTGAACGAATAACTGCTCATCTATCAGACGCATATAGAGGGTCTCTGTGGCGATTTTGCTACAGGGCGATACTAGTTTGATACGCGAGCCAACTCCAACAGTTGACATTGTCCTTAGACGGATGGTGAACGACGCCCTTATTCAACAAGCACAAGCTGCTGACGGAGAGGTGTTGAGTTCAGCTTGCCTTTGTGTTATAATTATGCCTGTTCATGATAATAGCTCTGAGGGAGAAAAAGTTTGTTCACAATGCATCATGTTTATGGCAATCGATTCCGGACGAAAAGTGTTCTGATAGTGTTGATCTGCATCTCAATTGCAGAACTGGGTTGGAGCCAATCGAAATCGGAACTACAAAACAGTGTTTCAATCTCCCGAAGGAGTGCGATTGTCAGCGCTGTTGAGGATGCAAGCCCCGCGGTCGTTAACATCAGCACGTTTAGAAAGGTGGTTGAGTTAGTCCGTGAGGACAATTTCTGGTCGCCACTATTTGATTCTCCTTTCCGGTCTTGGCAGCGGAAGGAGCTTCGTGGGCTTGGGTCCGGTGTAATCTTTGATCGACAAGGCTATGTGCTAACCAATCAACATGTGATCGAGGGCGCCGAATCAACGAAAGTGATTCTTTCAGACGGACACGAGTATGAGGCAAAAATTATCGGCGAAGATTTTCTTTCCGATTTGGCAGTGCTAGAAATTGATGCGTCGGAGCTTCATGAGATTAAGCAGGGGAATTCGGATGATTTAATGATTGGGGAGTGGGCAATTGCAATTGGCCACCCGTTTGCGTCGGCTGTCGGCAATTCCAAACCGACGGTCACAATCGGCGTTGTTAGTGCGACAGACCGCGTCCTGAAAACCGAGGATCGGCTTTATCATAATCTGATACAGACGGATGCTTCGATTAACCCTGGAAATAGTGGCGGTCCCCTCGTTAATCTTTACGGGGAGCTAATTGGCATCAACACAGCAATCTATTCAACGAGTGGAGGTTCACAGGGCATTGGCTTCGCGATTCCCGTAAATGTTGCCAGGCAGATTGTCAATCATCTCGTAGCGTACGGTTCGGTCGTCCCACCGTACCTTGGAATCAACGTGCAAAGTTTGACAGAGGAACTCGCGGAAGACTTGAGATTGGAAGGAAGCATCGGCGTATTAGTCAGTGCAGTGGACGAAGGAAGCCCTGCAGAAGAGGCGGGGCTTAAACGCGGGGATGTCATTGAGGCAATCAATCAGCAACCAATCCTAAACTCGGAGGAGACATTCAGGTCAATCACCCGTTTACTGAATAAAGATCAGACGGTTGCTTTTCAGGTTTTTCGTAGAGGAAAGCGGGAAAATCTGAGTTTGACAATCCGGGAGCTTCAATGGAGATACACAATGCCAGGTTGGGGTATCACTGTTGAACAATTAAACCTGAAAACTGGACGGAAATATCGTCTGCGGGGTGTTGTTGTCTCAAAGATAAGTCGGCGTAGCACCCTAGCGAAACTCGGATTGCGGCGTGCCGATCTCATCTATCGGATTAGTAATGACAGAATCAGGTCGGTTGAAGACTTCAGACTTAAGACCAATGAGTTGAGGCAGAACCAAGTAATTGAACTTTACTTTGAACGAGATGGCAAGCGGCAAGCCTTGCATGACTTAATTATTCAACGCTAGAGCGTGCAGTCGAAGAACTAACCGAAAATTTCGCAACTGAATTTCTCATCAGGTGTTTGTAAAGACAGCCATATACTAATTGAGTTGAAGTGAGGTGAACAAAAATGCGATTACAGCTTCCAACAATCATCTGTGTGTGTTTATCACTCGTTATATTAATTACACTTATGGTTTTTATGAAAGCGAATGAGGAGGGGATGAATCGCGAAGCCGTAAATTTGGAAAGTGAGGAATTTAAACAGACGCGGGAACACGCGGCAGACGCATACAGTACAAAACAATATACGCAGGCGATAGAACTTTATAAAGAGGCTTTGCGATTGCGTCCTGAGAATGCATACGTGCATAACGATCTCGGCGCAACATATTATGAATGTGGTCTTGCGCATGCTGGACCCAATTGGCCCTCTTGGGATAGCGATTTGTCAGGTAGAACATTGGAGGAAGCGCTTCGGGAACTTCAAATGGCCATTGCTCAAACAGGCTCTGGATATATTGTATTGAAAACTGATTCTCCAGAAGTTACCAAAGCAATTGAAGAAAAAGCCAGAGCGGCGGGGGCACAAATTGATACCGATACATTCGAAAACAACGCAAACATCAACATTCTCGTTGGGAAAACGAAAGAGTTTTTTTTGAAAGCAGAGTCAGCCTATCTTCAGGCAAAGGATATAAAACCGACTTATCCCAAACCTTATCTTAACCTTGGTGCCCTGTACATGAAAATTGGTCAACGCAGCATCGCCTTGGATTATCTAGAAAATGCTTATCGCTTGGATCCGAGGGATAAGGAACTTGAGGAATATCTCAATCAGCTTCGATGATTAACTAAGGCAGTGGAGGTTAATGAAATCCGAACAACACATCAGGCTGAAACCAATGACGGTCGTGGAGATTGCTTCTTGGAGCCTGCGTTTTTATCAAGAGAATTTCCTCAGCCTACTTATTCTCGTTGTCCCCGGCTTTGCCGTTTGGCTAGTTATTTTCCTATTTGTTTTTCGACATGATGCCACAGGTTCACCGACTCAGCAAATTCAAGCAGCAGGCGCGCACGAATTATACGTGGCGTTCTCTCTCTTTGTGTTCCTCTTTTTGTCGGCAGTTGTCACAGCGGTGGGAATCATCGCGATTTCGGGACAGCTTGTGGACAAAGAAATGAGCGCGGGTAAAGCTTGCATGCGTGTCCTAGATGTCGGTTACCCGGTGCTCGGCACATTAACACTTTCCACAATCGTCATTACGATTGGCTTACGGCTCTTCCTGATACCGGGCATAATCGCTTATGTCTGGTTCTGCTTGGCACCGTCCGTTGTGATGATGGAGGGAGAGGGTGGTTTGGGTGCGCTTAAGCGGAGCCGTGCCATTGTCAAAGACTACTTCAGTAAGACGTTCCTTATCGTTGTTCCGGTAGCAATCATTGAAATCCTCTTGGCGTGGGTCATCCTTTTTTTGCCGAATCTCCTCGGCAACCATTCCTATCTTAATCATCTGCTTTTATCAACTGTTTTCACCGTTCTGTTGCTTCTGACTGCACCTTTGAAAATCGCAGCAACGACGATGCTCTACTACGACCTGCGTGTTCGTAAAGAAGGGTACGATTTACAATCTCTAGCAGAAGAGCTCAGCGAATCGCCTTTCTAGCCCATGACCTCTTTCTGATACCAATTCCACAACTTGGCTAATCCATCCGCAACATCGGTTTGAGGGTTGTAAGCCAATAAACGACGTGCTTGGTTGATGTTGGCAACGGTGTTTTTCGGCTCGCTCGCCGGTGCGGAAGGTGTGGAAAGGATTGCTTTGCGACCGACGAGCGTTTCGACGATTTTAACGAAATCTATCATGAGCACGGGTTCGCCCCGTCCGAGGTTGATGATTTGGTAGCCTAGTGGCTTTTCGAGAGCAGACGCCACACCTGCAACAATATCGTCTATATACGTCCAATCTCGTCTCATTTGACCCCCATCGAATAAGGCGATTTGCTGCTGGTTCACAATGCAATCCGTGACCATGAAGGGCATCATGTCGGGGCGTCCGCGAGGACCGTAGACGCTGAAGAAGCGTAGTGCCGTGAAATTGAGTTGGTGTAGATGGTAGTAAGTATAACCCATGACCTCGACCGCTTTTTTGCTAGCAGGATACGGTGCCAACGGGTGATTGCAGGGATCGGTTTCGATGAACGGCAGTTGTTCTGTTTCACCGTATACGGAGGAGGTAGAAGCAAAGACGAAGTTTCCAACGTCATTGTGTCGGGCTGCTTCCAACAGGTTGATAGACCCTAGAATGTTAACATCGGCGTAAAGTTTTGCGCGTCCAATTGAATAGCGGACTGCCCCATAGCCAGCGAGATGTGCCACTGCTTCTGGCTTGTGCTCGGCAAAGATACGGTTGATGGCTTCCCGATTTCGAATGTCTTCCTCGTACACGATGCAGTGAGAGTGATCGCGTAAACAAGCTACGTTCGCATTTTTCTGGCACACATTGTAATAACTGTTAAAGCTATCTAGGGCAATGACATCATCGCCGCGAGCCAACAACGCATCGCAAAGATGGGAACCAATGAAACCGGCAGCACCGGTGACGACGATTTTCAAGGGGAACCTCCAGATTAAACGCAACGTGCAAAAAAAGGTGCTTTGCCGTAAACGATTATTCTACAATTTCAGCACGGATGGTGTGATACCCAACAGCACCGGCAGGTTCTGCATCAAAGCCAGTTTCTCGCTGGATTAACCCATCATTAGCAATTGCTCTGGCGTAAATCTCAGTTTCTCCCCAATTCTTCGGCACTTGCCACGTATATTTCCAAAGGTACCATGCGAGCGGTGAGTCACTTGCCCAAATTTCCGCCTCTTCCCACGTGTTACCGGCATCAAAGCTTACCTCAACACTGCTGATTCCGCTATGATTTCCACTATCAAATGCGGCGCCACTAATGGTATACGTCGTTCCACCTTGGATTTTCTCGCCCTCGGTAGGCGTACCAATTAGGGTTGCTAATTTGACGCGCGCAATCGGGTCCCATCCTCTTTTTTCCCAATATCCATCGTGCTCTTCTGCAAGAATAATGTTGACGATCCATTTTGGATTTTTGGTGCCGTAGTGACCGGGATTGAGTAGGCGGACAGGAAAACCGTGATTTTGAGGGAGAACCTCTCCGTTCATTTTGTACACTAAAAGCGTTTCCTCACGTAGTGCACGGTCGATGGGAACGGCTGTATGGTAGCCGTCAGCACAACGAAACACAACTACCTTTGCCTCGTTCTTGACCCCTACTTCCTGAAGAACATCGGCTAGCCGTACACCAGTCCACATAGCATTACTCATCTGTTCGACTCCGATTAAATCGCCGATACACTTGAGAGTTCGCATCGTCGTTACGGATGACATACGCGTGATATCTGCATACCTTAAAATACAGTTTTTTTTCACCAAACCTGTGATTGTCAACTGCCAGCGCGCTGAATTGATGAGCGGCGGCTGTCGGATTTGAAGAACGTAAAATTCGTCGGTTGGAGTTATCAGCGAAGGCGGTATAAGGCTGTTTCTTCCAAGCTTTGCCTCTGAATTCTCCGTAAAATGTTGTGGAGAGGGATAAACGGTGTTTACCGCATTGAGACAACGAAACGGCAGCGTCGTCCCTGCGGCGCTCATCACAGTCATCTTGACAAATTTTCTGCGTTTCATAGTTTATTCCATGATGTCAGGTAGATCTGAAAACGTGCTCCTTAGCGGGCAATTTGTCCCATGACTGACGGATATAGGGCGCACGGAGTATTTTGCTGCGCGTTGGTTACAATGTACAAATGAGGGGAAGGAAATACATGTTATCTGCATAATGCTGGTAGTTCCCAGTGACTCTCTTCTTGCTTCAATTCCAGCCTTTATTCTTATTGCCACCCAATGAGTTTCAGATACCAGTCCCAAATTGTGAATCCCCAAAGCAAATCTAGCACCGCGCCGAGTGCGAGAAAGGGACCATAGGGAATCGAGCTTTGCAATCCATCCTTCGCACCGAAAAAAATTAGGATTACACCGACAATTGAGCCGATAAGAGCTGAAGACGTAATCACAAGAAGCAGGTGTGGCCACGCCCCAAGAAACAATCCAATCAGTCCCATCAATTTGATATCCCCAATCCCCATTGCCCGCTTGCGAAAGATAATGCTTCCCAAGGTCCCAATAAGCGCTGTCACGACGCTGCCCGCTACCGCTCCAATCAGATGCTCAATGAAAAGGTCGCCATCTTGCTGTATGAGCGAAATGAAACTTATAATTGCTAATCCTGAAAGTAGTCCAGCAAAGATAACTGCGTTCGGAATTATGTACCACCGTGCGTCAATCCAAGCAATTGGAACAAGCAAGATGATGAACAGACAGCCGTGCAGTAATTCAAGCGACATTCCGAACCTATAAAACATCAGGACAAATAAGCCGCCGGTAATCAGTTCGACTAAAGGGTAGATGATTGAAATTTTCGAACCACAGGTCCTACAGCGTCCTCGCAGAAGGAGAAAACTCAACAGTGGAACATTGTCGTAGGCTCGAATTGGGGTCTGACACGCGGGGCAAAACGATCTCTGGGGGATATGAATGGAAAGTCCTTCGCGCGGTATCCGATAGATGCACACGTTCAGGAAACTCCCAAGCGTTAACCCGAGTAAGAAGATTAAGGCAGCAGCCATAAAATACTCGCATGCAAATTCACGACATGAGCGCCTCAAATGAGAAAATCTCAATTTAGGGGGTAGCTTGACTTTTCATTATGTGGATTATAACATTATACCTAAAAAATTGCGAACTTCTTTCAGCCAATCTCCATATTGTCCAAATCAGTGGACATACGATTCGCAGAAAACCATCAGCGTTTTCTAAGGGTTCATTTTTTCCCTTGACAGTCAAAGGGATGAATGCTAATATGTATAAGCATTTTGTGGTATTTATTCGGGGCGTGGCGCAGCCCGGAAGCGCGCTTGAATGGGGTTCAAGAGGTCGCTGGTTCAAATCCAGTCGCCCCGATTTTTTTGCCCGTCGTTTTTTGGTTTCGATAGTTGTTGCCTACCACTTTGATGTGCTATGAATTTCTTTCCCAACAGATTGAGTTCTCCACGATTGCCCGTGTTTATGCTCCTTCTCTGCTGCATCAAGACGGATAATGGATTTAATGGGATAAAGCTTGCTATCGGACTGTATGTTACACAGCTTGAATTGCACCTAGTGTTCAATGGCATAATCGACTACTTTCAGGGAACCTTATTAGGAAGACTTAATTCTGTGAGAGATTGAGTTTCTATAGTTAGGCGTTTCTGAATCAAATACAGGTGTAAAGTTTATGAAACAGATTTTAAGATAAAGAGAGAGACGTGAATAGATCGAGCATCAATGTGGGACTTCTGGGATGGGGGACCGTCGGAACAGGAGTCTCAAAAATTTTGGTCAATAAAAACAGGCTGATTTCTCTGAATGCGGGAGTCCACCTTAAACTGACCAAGATTGTGAAACGGACACTACCGGCATCGCGTACCGGGCTCCAGTTGCCCCCCGATTGCCTCACAACAGAGCCTGCTGAAGTCGTAGATAATCCCGATATTGATATTGTCGTGGAATTGATTGGCGGAGTAACAGATGCTCGGCGCTTAATAATTCAGGCTATCCGTAATGGAAAGCATGTTGTGACGGCGAACAAAGCGTTGTTAGCAGAACACGGCTTTGAACTTTTTCAGCTTGCCTCAGAGCAAAAAGTAAGCCTCAACTTTGAAGCGAGCACAGCAGGTGGTATTCCAATTATCAAAACATTGAAGGAGAGTTTTGCCGCGAATCGTATTCAATCCATCTACGGTATCATCAACGGTACGTGCAACTATATTCTGACAGAAATGCATGAAAAAGGGGCTGATTTCGATGAAGTGTTACAAGAAGCCCAGACCCGCGGATATGCGGAAGCCGATCCGGAGCTTGATATTGAAGGAATTGATGCGGCTCAGAAACTGACGCTCCTTACCGCGCTTGCTTACGGTTTTAACATACCGATGCAAGACATCTACACCGAAGGTATTACGAGAATCACTCAAAAAGAGATTCAGCACGCGCGCGAGCTTGGATACGTCATCAAGTTGCTTGCGATTGCCAAGCGAAGTAAAGACAAAATTGAGGCACGAGTGCATCCAACAATGGTGCCCGTACGAAGCATGCTGGCAAATGTTGGTGGAGCGTTCAATACGGTCTGCGTCATTGGTGATGCTGTTGGGCCAACTCTTTTTTACGGACAAGGTGCGGGTGAAATGCCAACGGCGAGTGCCGTTGTAGCAGACATCATTGATTCGGCAAAATCAATTTGTGGACATGCTCACGCTCATGTTCCGCGTGGTTGGCTCTCTGAATCACAATCCGATGTTTCATCTTGTACAATAGATGCAATTGAAACTCGTTACTATGTTCGCTTGATGGCATTGGATCAGCCGGGGGTCTTGGCTCAAGTCAGCAGTATTTTGGGAACCCATCATATCAGCATTGCGTCGTTGATTCAAAAAGAACGCCATGAAGCCGATAGAACGGTCTCAATAGTTATGGTGACTCACAAAGCAATTGAGAAAGATGTGCAAGCGGCTATACGGAAGATTGACGCACTCGATGCCGTCAAGCGTACAAGCCAACTGATTCGAATTGAAGACGAAGTTGCATTTTAGTATCGTGAAAAGCAAAGGGATGTAAGAGTGGGAATCATAGTTCAAAAATTTGGTGGAACTTCTGTTGCTGACGCGACAAAAATCAAAAATGTCGCAAAGCGCGTGGTGCAAACACATAATGAGGGGCATCACGTTGTCGTCGTAGTTTCTGCAATGGGTGATACGACGGACCGATTGGAAGGTCTAGCTTATGAAATTTCTACAAATCCTCTTGAGCGTGAACTCGCCATGCTTTTGTCCACAGGAGAACAGGTTTCGATTGCCTTGCTTGCCATGGCAGTTTCAGATCTTGGACACCAAGCAATTTCCCTCACGGGAACGCAGGTCGGTATTATTACCGGTGGCTTTTATAGTGAGGCGCGAATTCAGAGTATCAATCAGGGACGTATCCTTTCGGAGTTAGATCGGGGAAAGATTGTTATCCTAGCGGGTTATCAAGGGGTTACAATCGACAACGAAATCACAACGCTCGGGCGCGGAGCTTCTGACACGACCGCCGTGGCAGTCGCTGCAACATTGGGTGCCGATCGCTGTGACATTTATACGGATGTGGATGGAGTGTACTCAGCAGATCCACGCATTGTTCCAAACGCCCGGAAACTTAACCGTATTACACACGATGAAATGCTTGAAATGGCACGGCTCGGCGCAAAAGTCCTACATTCCCGATCGGTTGAGCTTGCGAAGAAATTCGATGTCCACCTTTGCGTTCGGTCTAGCTTCACCGAAACTGAGGGTACAATTGTTGTAAAGGAAAATGAGATGATAGAGGAAGTTATTGTCAGCGGAGTCACGTCGGATAAAGATCAAGCGAAGGTATCATTACTTGGTGTGCCGGACACCCCAGGAATTGCCGCACGTATTTTCCAAGAAATTGCCGACGCCCATATCAATACCGATGTGATCATTCAAAACGTGAGTCATGAAGGGACCACCGACATATCGTTTACGGTTGCTAAGAAAGACTTGGAGGCAACCCTGAAAACCGCTGAAATGCTCAAAGCCAAGATCGGTTGTCAAAACATCAGCACAGACAAGAACATTGCCAAAGTGTCAGCAATCGGAATTGGGATGAAAAGCCATGTCGGTATCGCCGCGCGAATGTTCCGTGCCCTCGCCGATGAAGGCATAAACATTCAGATGATTAGCACTTCGGAAATCAAAATCTCTTGTGTCATTGGCGACAAAGAGACTGAACGTGCTGTGCGCGCGATTCACGATAGGTTTGAATTGGGGAATAATTCCCATGAAAGCGTTGGAGTTCAGCGTTAAGGACATTAATGAGACCGGGGTCGATTTACACGAGCTTCCCGTGCCTCCGATGGAAATTGGCTTGGAGATAGAAGAAGGACAGCTTGTAAAGCCGATTCATGGGAATATCCAACTGGCGCGTCTTGTGAACGAGGTTTATGTGAAAGCCGATTTCTCGACATCAATTGAGATTATGTGTCGGCGTTGCACGGAACGTTTCGGAACGGACATTGCCACAAGGATTGAGCTGCAATTTTATCCAACGGAGAAACCTGAACAAGTAGAACCTTGGCTCCTTGACGTTGGTGAGCGATATTACTCAGGGGAAGTTATAGATTTGACTGAAGAAGTGCGTCAAGCCCTTACGCTCGAAATTCCAATCTGGGCGCTATGTTCAGAGTCATGCGAAGGCTTGTGTCCTCACTGTGGCGCCGACCTCAATGTAACGCATTGCGATTGTTATAAACCTGAAGTGGGCTCATCGCCATTTGCTGCTTTGGTGGATATTTTGGACACGTCAAAGCGTGCAGTTGGTAAATAGCCTCAATATCCTGATGCCCAATACTAAAAACAAAAGGAGGTGAGTTTCTGATTTTTCCAAAAAATCGGAGAAAACATTGGCACATCCAAAACGTCGAACTTCAAAATCAAAAAAACGTATGAGAAGAAGCCATCATGCGCTTTGGGAAAAATTCCTCTCCATATGCCCAAACTGTTCGGAGACAAGTTTGTCTCACCGAGTTTGCCCAAGTTGTGGGTATTACCGAGGTAGAAAAATCCTAAAATCTGTTGAAGAAATATAGCTATCCCCATCACTCATGAATGATTACGCCGTTGTATTTCTAAGGGTGAAATTCAACAGATAATTACTAGGATTATCATTTCAAAAAAGGGATTCTGTTATAATGGCTCGATATGCAGCATTGACTGGGACGGGATCATACATCCCAGAAAAAGTTCTGACCAATTTCAATCTGGAAAAAATGGTTGATACCAGCGATGAATGGATTCGCCAGCGCACCGGTATCGTCGAGCGGCATATCGCCGAACCCGATATGGCAGTTTCTGATTTATGTCTCCGAGCTGCGCGTCGAGCTATTAAGAATGCTGAGATTGATCCGCTCGACATTGATGTAATAATCGTTGGCACGGTGACTTCTGATACGCTGTTCCCTTCAACAGCGTGCTATGTACAGCGGGGGCTTGGTGCAAAAAAAGCGTATGCCTTCGATTTGGCAGCGGCTTGTGCTGGGTTTGTCTATGGCCTAGATCTCGCTGACGGACTGATCAAATCTGGGCGTTATGATACCATTTTAGTTATTGGCGGCGAAGTTCTCAGTAAGATTGTCGATTGGACGGATAGAAACACCTGTGTGCTGTTCGGCGATGCTGCTGGAGCTGTAATAGTACAAGCAACAGATGAGACGAAAGGAATCTTAGCATCCTATTGCGGCTCCGATGGAGACTACTCCGATACCGATTTGCTGGGAGTACCGGCTGGAGGTTCACGTATGCCAGCGACGTGTGAAACGGTAAATCAGAAACTCCATACCATTAAGATGCGTGGACGGGAGGTTTTCAAACTTGGTGTCCGTATTATGCCCGAAGCCGCCCAGCACGTATTGACCATCGCAAGAATGACGATTGATGAAATCGATCTGTTCATTCCCCATCAAGCAAATATCCGGATCATTGAAGCCGTAGGCAATCGACTAGGAATTCCACGGGAAAAAATATACATCAATGTTGACAAATACGGGAATACTTCTGCCGCAACCACAATCGTTGCGCTCGACGAAGCGATTTGTGAAGGTCGAGCGAGCCCCGGCGATATAATTCTCATGGTAACGTTCGGCGCAGGACTGACATGGGGAAGCACCGTAATTAAGCTCTAAATCCCTTTACACAATGAATTTGCATCATGGGGAAATCCGGTTTTACGTTCACAAGTTCATGTGAAGCGATACGTAATTTATGGTCTGTGATATGGATGTTGCTTTTATTTTCCCTGGGCAAGGTTCCCAAAAAGTCGGAATGGGATTCGAGCTTGCTCAAGCGTATGCTGTTGCTCGTGACACCTTTGAAGAAGCGGATTCCTTTCTGGGACGGCGCCTAAGTCGGCTCTGTTTTGAAGGTCCCGATGAATCGCTGAAGCAGACGGAGAATACGCAATTAACAATCTTGACGTGTAGCGTTGCCGCTTTGCGGGTGCTACGACAACTCGGTATTTTATCAAGCATTGTCGCAGGGCATAGTTTAGGAGAACACTCTGCGCTCGTAGCTGCCAGCGTGCTCAGCTTTTCGGACGCACTAAAATTGATCCAATTTCGCGCGCGGTTTATGGCAGAGGCCTCTCGACAGCAAGATTGTATGATGGCAGCGGTTTTAGGACTGAAAGAAAAGCGGTTGGAAACGCTCTGCGAAGAGGCTAAATCTGTCGGCGTAGTTGAGATTGCGAATTACAACTGCCCTGGACAACTGGTCATATCCGGTGGAACTGCGGCCGTTGAAAGGTTAATGACGACTGCTAAGGCGAGTGGTGCTAAGCGTTGCCGCCCGCTGGCAGTGAGTGGTGCGTTTCATTCATCTCTGATGAAACCTGCAAGGGACCAACTTCAATCTGTCATTGGTGAATTTTCATTTAACAGTCCACAAATCAAATTCGTTGCAAATGTAACAGGGGATTGTGTGCAAACGCCGGACGAGATTCGCCGTTTGTTGATAGCCCAGGTAACAAGTCCGGTTCAATGGGAGAAATCAATCCGAACTATGGGTGCTGCTGGGGTGTCGCACTTTGTAGAGGTTGGGCCTGGGCTTGTCCTTTCTGGTATGGTCCGCCGAATTATTTCTCAGCCAGTGTGCTTGAATGTTGGGGATGTCAAAAGCCTTGAAAAAACGATAAATGTAATAGGTCAGGCGTGATAACATAACAGGAGTCAAACACCGATTTTGAGCATGGTCAGCTGTTGCTGATTGGTTATTCTATGAGACTCAAAAAAAAAGTAGCAATTGTAACTGGCGCATCACGTGGGATAGGCGAAGCGATTGCTCGAAAGTTCTGCGAAGAAGGCGCGAGCGTGATGCTCTGTTCCCGTTCCACCTCATCGGCGACTGCCGCTGACGCATTAGCGCGTGAAGGGTGGAAAACCAAATCGATACAAGCCGACATTTCTCAAAAACTAGATGTTGAAGCGCTTGTAGATGCAACACTCAAAGCATTTTCCCGTATTGATATCCTTGTCAATAATGCTGGAATCACCCGGGATGCCTTATTCATGCGTATGAAAGATGAAGACTGGGATACAGTTTTACAGACCAATCTCACAGGAACCGCCTACTGTACACGCGCTGTTATCCGTGCAATGATGCGTCAAAAAAGTGGGAAAATTATCAATATTTCATCGGTCGTCGGTTTGATTGGGAATGCAGGACAGGCGAATTATGCGGCTTCAAAAGCCGGTATCATCGGATTGACCAAATCAATTGCAAGAGAGGTTGCTAAGCGCGGCATTACTGTGAACGCAATTGCACCTGGCTTCATTAAAACGGAGATGACTGCTAATCTTTCAGCACAGGATCAACAGAATATTTTAGAGATGATTCCAATAGGCAGTTTCGGTATACCCGAAGATGTGTCGCAAGTTGCTTTATTTTTGGCATCTGATGCTGCTCGATATATCACCGGTCAAGTCATCCAAGTTGATGGCGGTATGGTGATGTAATTTAACAATTAATGTTTATTGCATTATACCTAATGCCCAAAATCTAACTACCTCAAAAAGGGAGGTTATTAAATCGATGGCAATCGATCGAAATCAGCTTATTAAGATTATTGCAAACCAGTTGCAAATTGATGAGGATCAGGTGACTGCTGATGCTTCATTCATGGATGATTTAGGCGCAGATTCCTTAGATACGGTTGAATTAATCATGGCGTTTGAGGAAGAATTCAACATTGAAATTCCAGATAGTGATGCTGAGAAGATTCGGACCGTACAGGATGCACTTGATTACATGAATTTGCATGGCTAATTCCAAATCACAGCAGTAACAGATTACGAAAGGTACAAAGGATTAAGAGGTATAACTCGTGAAGCGAGTCGTTATTACCGGCATGGGACTTATCAGCCCTGTTGGCTCCTCCAAATCGGAGTTTTGGAAGTCAATCGCGGCAGGTAAAAGCGGGATTGACCGGGTGACATACTTTGATCCGACAGATTTTCGAACGCAGGTTGCCGGCGAAGTCAAGGGATTTGCACCCGAGACATTTCTACCGCGTAAAGCTGTAACACGCCTCCCCTTGTTTATTCAATACGCGCTTGTTGCCTCGATAATAGCACACCAGGATTCTAGGCTAGATCTGGCTCAGATTGACCCCTATCGCGCTGGTGTTGGCGTCGGCTCTGGGATTGGCGGACTCAGTGTTATTGAAGAAAACCACCGACTCTTGCTAGAGCGAGGACCCAAGCGAGTAAGCCCTTTCTTTGTACCTTACGAGATTATAAATATGGCTGCCGGACAGGTCTCAATCCATTTGAAGCTCAAGGGGCCGAACTTTGCGTCAGTTACTGCTTGCGCAACCGCCAACAATGCGATTGGAGAATCGTTTCGGATTATTCAACGCGGGGACGCTGATGTGATGTTCACAGGTGGTACCGAAGCGGCGGTTACGCCATTAAGTTTTGCGGGCTTCTGTTCGATGCGCGCGATGACTACACGTAACGACGAACTACAGCGCGCATGCCGTCCATTTGACAAGAACCGAGATGGATTCGTGATGGGTGAAGGGGCGGGAATCTTGGTTCTGGAGTCCCTTTCGCACGCACTAAAGCGAAACACCTACATCTATGCAGAGGTCGTCGGTTTTGGAATGAGTTCTGACGCGTGCGATATGGTGCATCCTGCGGAGGGTGGAGAAGGGGCTGCCAAGGCGATGCAGTTCGCTTTACAAGATGCCCAAATCGATCCAGATAGTGTTGACTATATCAATGCTCATGGTACTTCGACACCGGCAGGTGATGTAGCCGAAACAATCGCCATCAAAACAGTTTTCGGTGCGCATGCGAACCAGCTTGCCGTGAGTTCGACCAAATCAATGACGGGTCACTTGCTCGGCGCGGCTGGCGCGATTGAACTCATCGCCAGCGTATGTGCCATCGAAAATAGCTATATCCCTCCCACGATTAACTATGAAACCCCGGATCCAGATTGCGATCTCGATTATGTCCCAAACCACGGTCGTCCCGCGGATATTGAGGTTGCTATATCTAATGCTTTTGGATTTGGAGGGCACAATACATCAATTGCGATCCGAAAATATGTAGGGACATAACACGTATACGAGAATCGTAAAACATTGAGCTTTCGATAAGTTGCGCTTCACGATTTTTTCTTCTTGTTCTTTCGCCTTCCTTTTCCAGACTCTCCTTCCTTCTAGGATATACCCATTATTAGCACAAAGCAAATGAGAAATCAGCGGTGACAATCCTACTGGGATTATTAAGCGCGCAAGCAATAAAACAAACCATATCCGCTTCATATCAATTCGGATGATATCTTTTTGCCCGCCTGGTTTTCTGATTGCCGCGGCATAGCTGTTTGTTCACCATTGCAATTCATCAGTTAATTTGAATTTATAACTGAAAAACTCGCACTATTTATCGTTCGCGTAAGGAACTCCTAAATCGCAGCTTTTCCGCTTGACAGGTAATGGTCAGTGTAATATAATGCCTCAATTAGGCGGTTAAACTTTTCCGGAAGATGTGAGGAGGTTACAATGGTAAGAGATGGAAACTCTTGGTGCGGCTTCGCTTTGGTACTCTTCACCCTCGCTTCGGTCGCTGTCGCCAGCATAGACGACGGACTCGTCCTCCTTTACGAATTTGAAGGCGATGGCGATGTCCTAATTGATTCAAGTGGGAATGGATTCGACGGTAAGCTTGGCACCGCCTCGCGAACGGACGTCGGACTACTCGGGAAAGGAATCGAATTCACCGCCCCGGATCAGTTCGCTGACGCCGCGGTGGATGAGGGATTGGTTGCCAATGATGCCTTCACCATCAGTGTCTGGGCGAAACCACTCGCGCTGGATCCAGAAGGCGAAAATCGAGTGACCTACAAGCACGATCAATTCAACCTCGACCTCCAGTTTGGACGAGGTCGACTGGAAGTTCGTTCCGGGAAGCGCTGGTGGGGCACCGAGGCCAGGGAGCAACCGCTTGTGGAATTAAACAAGTGGCTTCATATGGCTTTGACTTTTTCGACAATATCGGGCGCCGCAATGTACCACAACGGAGTGCGTGTTGCTGAGAACCTGGAAGTTTCTTCGCTCGACGAAACAAACGACTATTGGAGGCTCGGAAATCTTGGACATGCGGCGTTCGTGGGCATCATGGACCAGCACCGGTGGTATCATCGCGCAATGACTGACAGTGAGGTGTTGGAGTTGTTTGAAGAGCCGATCGCTGTCTCGCCCATCGGCACCCTGACGACATCCTGGGGCAATATCAAGCGCATGCGCTAAATTGGACGCTCGCGCTAGCGACACGGACTCTGGCCCCGGACGAGAGTTTGACGCTTTGTCGTGATGAGCTCGCAATTGCAGCCAATTCCTCAATCATAACCTTTACGTCGTACTCTGAATGATTGTGAGCGTCACATTATTTGGAGGGAAGAACAATGAGTCACTTCCGAATTCAATTCATCGTTTGTATGGTGGTCGCACTGGCGCTTTGGATGGTCGGGTTTGCGCTTGCAGCAATAGATCTGGAAAAGGGGGCTTGTGCTCTACTACCCATTCGAGGGCAGTGGTGCTAATCAGATTACGGACGTGAGCGGAGAAAACAATCACGGCGAGTTCAGGGGTGCCGTGTGAACAACCGAAGGCCAGTCCGGGAAGGCGCTCGAATTCCCGACGCATGTCGACGGGGCACGCATCCCCGAGTCGCCCAGCTTGCTGGTGACCAACCACGGCGAAGGTTTCACGGTGTCCTTTTGGGTCTATCCGATCGAATGGAACACTGCCGGCAACGGTGAAAATCGTGCGGTGTATCGGCACATGCAGTACAATGTGGACTTATTCCGCGGAGGCGGGCGATTCCACATCCAAAAGAACGGGACCTGGCCTGGAATCAATGATGCACCAGAGATGCCCCTAGAGACGTGGGTTCTGGTCACCGCAACCTGGTCGCTGGACGACGGTTCCACGCTCTACCGTGACGGACTAGAAATTGCGAGCAACCCAGACATGCGCGGTGAGATTGACGAGAACAGCGAGTGGACCGCTCTCGGGTACTTTGCTCCCCACGAGGGGTACGTAGGTAGAATGGATGAGCTGCGTATCTACAGTCGCGCGATCGATGTGGACGAAGTGTTTGAATTGTTTGAGACGGCGGGTGTGTCCGTCTCGCCCGAAGACTCGCTTGCCACGCTGTGGGGCATTGTCAAGATGGGGCTCTAAAAACAGCCAACAAAATGGCGCCCCGTGCAATGTGGAGGCTGCAAAAATAGATGTGTCACGAAGGCTGCTCTTGAGCGCAGCGAAGCGTCCAGAATAACTATCCGTCATTCTAAGACGGGAGAAAGTCATGAAACGACAGAAACGCTGTGCTGTACTGATGACACTTCTTGCGCTCACTATCCACGCCGGTGTTTTCGCCGCCGACATCTTAGATGGACTGATTGGTTACTGGCCATTTGACGAAGGAGAGGGTGATGCGGCTCACGATCTGGTTGGAGGACATGATGGATCAATCAAACGCGCCGACTGGACGGACAGAGCGAAGTCCGGGAGGTGGGCGCTGCAATTCTCGCCTGAAGACGATACGAAGGTTGTGATTCCAGATGCCGAGGAACTCGATAATCTTCCGGATGGCCATACGGTGACGAACTGGATCTGGCCGGTGAGCCGGGGCGCGATGATGGATAAGTCCGGCGGCAACCACTTACGAATACAATGGTTCTTCTTTGACGATGGACGCCTCCATTGGGGTAGCGGGCCCAATTTTGCCTTTAGCGCCAAACCCGTGTCGTTCCGAAAGTGGTCCCACGTCGCATGGTCACATTCGGCCGATTTAAGCGTCGTATATGTCAACGGTGAAAAGTTTCACGAAGAGCTGAATATGGGGGCACCTATCCCCACCGGGGAGCCGATAATCTTCGGAAGAAGTGGGATTATAGCGGACGGAAATCCCAGGCAACAGAACTTCGAGGGGATCATGGACGACTTCGGCCTTTGGAATCGCCCCTTATCTGACAAGGAAGTCAAGGAGGTCTTCGAGAGGGGGCTTGGGAACATTCTTGCCGTCTCCCCCCACGGCAAAATGACAACGACGTGGGCGGCGGTGAAGGCGGAAATTAACCATCCCTAAGTGGAGCAAAGGTCCCAAAAGTGGATGCTTCACTTCGTCCAGGGTAACAATCCTTCATTCTGAGAAAGGAGAAAGTTATGAAACGACGAGGACTCTGTGCTGCGTTGATTGCCCTTCTGGCGCTCGCTATTCAACCCCTCGTTTTCGCCGACGTCTTAGTCGGGCTGATCGGCTACTGGCCGTTTGACGAAGGCGAAGGAGAGGTGACCGTTGATGAGGTTGGTGGACATGATGGAGCGATCGAACGTGCTACTTGGACAGATCAGGCGATTGAGGGGAAAGCGCTGAAATTCGTGCCGCAAGACGATACAAAGGTACGCGTTGAAGACGCCAAGGACCTCGATGAACTGCCGGACGGATTAACGGTTGCGAACTGGATAAGGCCGTTGAGCCGAGGCGGGATGATGGATAAGTCCGGTCTGGCAGATAGAATCCAGTGGTTCCTCATGGAAGATGGACGTCTCCATTGGGGAGCTGGTCCCAACTTCACCTTTACCGATGGCCCCGTAGTCAAGTTCGGAGAGTGGTCCCACGTCGCATGGTCACACAATCCCGTCGACGAAAGCGTTGCGTATGTCAACGGTGAGGAAGTTCACAACCAGAAGGGATTAGGGAAGGTTCTCCCCACCGGCGAGCCGATGTACTTCGGAGACATGGGAGTCCTGCCGGGCAACAACCCCAAGCAACAGAATTTCGAGGGTATCATTGACGAGATTGGCTTTTGGAATCGCCCCTTATCTGCCAAAGAAGTCAAGGAGGTGTTTGACAGGGGGCTCAATCAAATTCTCGCCGTCTCTGCCCACGGTAAATTAGCAATGACGTGGGCAGCGGTGAAGGCGAGGATTTAGAATGGGCAGATTTGCAAAGACGCCGTCTTGTTACGCATTCCCTCGGATTGGAGGGCTCGCGGAGAGTGTAGAAGAGGTTTTAAGACATGCGGATCTGAGCCAAATTTGGCTGAAATGGCTTGAAATTGTTAAGTCCAGCCATTTCTTCCTCCCCCTTTTGCCCCTCAAAGTTTGAGAGTTGGAGAGTAAGGGGGTAATTATTCACCGCAATAGCTAGCATTGCGATGTAAACAATCGCTGGTTTGTTTGGTTATGGCTGGGGGTGCCCAATCATAACTTCAGTTGTAGTACTTCCAATGCTATCACTGGATAACCTTAAATAAGTGTGAAGGAAACGGTTGTTTCGCACATAACTTACGATACCATTTGGTTTCGTTTTGAGAAAGGAAAAATCATGCAACAACAGAAACGCTGCGCTACGTTGATGGTCTTTTGACGAAGGACAAGGAGACGTGGCTCGCGATGAGATTGGCGGGCATGATGGTGTGGTTGAACGTGCTACCTGGACAACTGATGCAAAAGGTGGTGGGTACGCACTAGAATTCAGTCCTGCGGACGATACGAAAGTGACTGTCGCTCATTCCAACGACTTCTTCGGCGCCGACGGTTCGTTCACAGTATCGAACTGGGCGAAACCGCTGAGCCGAGGTGCAATGATGGATAAATCCGATAAAGTCAACCGAATTCAGTGGTATATCCTTGAGGAGGATCCAGGCTGGCGGTTCCACTGGGGCGGCGGATCTGGGTTTACTTTTTCGCCCTTTGCGGCCAATTGGGGAGAATGGCATCACTGCGCATGGGTGCACACTGCCTCGGCAAGTACCGCGTACCTTGATGGCGTAGCAATTCACACAGAGCCAGATATGGGACCGATTATCCTCACTACGGAGCCGATGTACTTTGGAGACATGGGGATTTTAGCGGCGGGCAATCCCAAGCAACAGAACTTTGAGGGTGTGTTGGACGAATTCCACATTTGGAATCGAGCCTTATCTGCTGAGGAGATTATGCAATTCCTTCAGGGGGGAGGTACTGCCGTCTCTCCGAAAGGGAAATTGGCTATTACGTGGGCGGACTTGAAGGCTTCAGATTAACCACCACCCGCTCCACGTGTTGAATGCGATCCATGGAGCCTGTGATGCACCTCCTATATCCGCTTGAAGCTGGATGCGTCGCGGGCTCCATTTCCCGCATGACTTCACCTTAAACAGTCATAAATGGCCGGTTTGTCATTCTGAACAACAGCGGAGAATTGCATTGCCCCGAGATCGTTGCGCAGTTTGGAATCCCGATTATACCTCAGCTCAGGATGACATCTGAAAATATCATTCGCTCGTTCAGTCCTCAGACGCATTGACTACGGTTCCGAAGCGCCCGCTGAAAAACGGTGACATTTGAAGCCCCGGCATTGCACCTCACCAATCCTTTTGCTCGGAATTCTGCTTATTCCAATCAACGCCTGCCTCCTGTATGCAGAAACGAACCATCCACATTAAACCCATCTGTGCGGTTGCTGTTGGTGCCCTGCTTATTCCGGTGAACCAGTATTGGTTGATGCGCGCCGAAACCATTTACCCGGGCACATTTTCGACGCTCTTGACCATCTTTTACAACGTGACATTCACGTTGTTTGTGCTTGTTGCGGCGAACACTGCACTTCGGCGCGTTGCCCCGCGTACCGCGTTTGGCCCGAGCGAACTCTTGATTGTCTTCGTCATGCTTACCGTCGCCACGGGAATCTTCGGGCACGATCTAATGCTCGTGCTCGTCCAGTCGCTCGCCGGCACCGGCTGGTACGCAACACCAGAAAATGACTGGGCAAACCTATTTCTCCGCCACCTGCCCTCTTGGCTTCGAATTGACGATGAGGCTGCCCAGGACTATTTTCTCGGAGAGTCCGCCCTTTACTATGAGGCGCACATACGTGCATGGTACCGGCCCGTGCTTTACTGGAGCACCTTTATTGTAGTCCTGCTTTTCGTTACCCTCTGCCTTACCGCCGTTGTTCGGCGGCAGTGGACAGAGCACGAGAAGTTGGCTTACCCCATCATCCAGTTGCCGATCGCGCTCGCAACGGGTAACTCTATTTTGAGGAATCGAATGCTGTGGCTGGGCTTCACCATGGCAGGGACACTCGATCTGATGAACGGCTTGCACGCGTACATCCCGGTCATCCCGGTGTTTACACCTAGCATGGACATCGGCACCTACATGACGGAGAATCCGTGGACCGCTGCCCGACCACTAGTGGCATGGATTTATCCTTTCGTCGTGGGATTAGGGTACTTCCTCCCCGTGAATCTGTCGCTGTCGGCTTGGTTTTTCTACCTAATGTGGAAGGCAGAGTTGGTGTTCCGCGCGGCAATCGGTGTTTGGGAAACACCTGGACCGTTTCGGAGCTACCAGACAGCCGGCTCGTGGATGATTTTGACGGCAATTGTTGCGTGGACAGGACGTCGGCACTTGAGGGACGTGATTCGGACAGCCATTCGCGGCAAACTGGGCACCGGGGATGAGGGGGAGCCGATGCGGTACCGTAGCGCCGTTATCGGTCTGGCAGGCGGTGTGGCGCTACTCGTGGCAATGCTTGTGATGGCAGGGTTGTCAATATGGGTTGGCGCGCTGTTCATTCTGATTTATCTGGCATACATGATCGCGATTTGCCGCATTCGAGCGGAGGCGGGTCCGCCATCCCACGGCGGCGAGTTCATGGGCCCCGAACAGGTTCTGCTCAACATCTTTGGTCCACGGCGTATAGGACCAAAGAATGTTGCACTGTTTAGTGGGATGTACTGGATGAGTCGTGCCTATCGCAGCGTTCCTGTCGGTCATCAGCTTGAGGGTTTCAAGACAGCCCAGGTTGCCGGCGGGTCAGGTCGGGTGTTCCTGACGGCAATGGTCATCGCCTCGGTCGTCGGGACGTTCAGTGGCTTTTGGATCTTCCTTGAAGCGATGTATCGGTATGGAGCGGCGAACGTCCAGCATCAAATAGGGATGGAGCCCTTTCAGCGACTCCAGCCGTGGATCTTAACTCCAGGGCATCGGAACTATGGGCTCCTGCGGGAGATGGGGATTGGTGCAGTCGTCACGGGAATCCTGATGGTTTTCCATCATCGATATGTTGGATTTCCCTTTCACCCAGTGGGTTATGCTATCGCAGGCGGATCAGTCATGGAGAAGCGAGCGTGGTTTTCCATTCTGCTCGCATGGGCTATAAAGACGACCATCCTGACGGTAGGCGGACCGGGACTGTATCGCCGTTTCGTGCCATTCTTCGCCGGTCTCATCCTGGGACAGCACATTGTGGGCGGCTTGTGGACGATTGTCGGCATCGCGCAAGGAGAGGTCGTCTACCGCTTTTTCCGTTGAGAGACTCCATAAGCCAACCGGCTCACAACTGACAAACTCGCATGGAAAGGAAAGTGCAAAACGTGAAACGAAACTGAGTTTCTGCGAAAAATCTCGGCTTCTGTTGCACCATTCCTAAACATAATCGGGGAAATTTGTGAATCACCCATGTCCGGAGGAAGAATCATGTTTATCAGCCCGAAAGAGTTAAAACCCATCAGCACCGTTGTGGATGGTTACGAAGTCCATGCTTTCGGTCACATTGACGTTTTCTCGGTCAGTCCAACGTACTTTCCGGACCTGTTCATTCAGGTCGGCAACGCTCATCCCGTGAAAAAGATACACCCAAAAAAATCGTGGGAAATCGTAGATCACGTCATTGGGATGACACCGAGGCGTTTGCCCAGCGCGGCTATTCGTGGCGTCCAGCTCTACCATAACACATATTTCATTGATGGCGACTGGGACACGGTTGGGTTTGCCGGCACGTATCAACACGGTCCAGATACGCAATCGCAAGCGTGGCTGCGTATTCAACTTCCGATAACCTCCCGCATTCAGTCGGTAAAGCTTGTGTCCGCGAAGGGCGCTCTCGCCTTTCCGGTTCACTTCGAAATTCGAGTTTGTCAGTGGCACAAATTCTCTCATACACGCCAGTGGAAGACGGTGTACCAGGCCGAAGATTCCACGGAATACAAACCCGGAATGTATGACTGGCCTCCCAGACCACGATTCAACTACGACACAATCAAGCCCGATACTCCGATTCGCATTGACCTTACCTGGAGTGAAGGTGGACACGGCGAAAAGGTCGAAGTGCGAGAATGCACCTTTGAGCCAACAGAAGCCCGCGAGGTGTGGATACTCTCGCCTCAAGACTTCCTAAGCGCCGAAGTCGAGGTAATCGACGAATCCGGTGAAAATATCGCTCTGTTATCGAGGGGAGCCACTGCGTACGTTTCCCGCCCGATTCAGATGTTCTGGGTTGACGCGAGGACGCATGCGGACATGTGGTCGCTGAACTACGATATGGGGGTGAAGTGGGTGAAAGTGAATTTCTGGCTGGAGCCGCTCAACTGGCAATTCGTTGAGCGAGAGAAAGGCCGCTATGAAATTGACCCGCTTACAGATGCCGCCATCACCGAAGCAGTAGAATGCGGTGTCAACATCGTGATGTGTCTGGGCGGTTTATACGGCTTGCCCAATCATCCGGACTACCCAGTGGAAGTTGAGCGCATTGAGGGATTCTGCAACTACGTCCGATTCATGGTCGAGCATTTTAAGAATCGGGTGCAATACTACGAGATTTTCAACGAGTACTATGAGCAGCACACGTATTCTCCTGACTCCGGTCCGTATGAGCTAGCCGCAGCCGAGTATGCTAAGTACGCGGTGCCTGCTGCAAAGGCCATTAAAGCGGTCTATCCCGAGGCGAAGGTGGTTCTTGTGGGCCCAGATCCCCTCGCATGGGACTTTATCGAGGCAAGTCTCAATGCCGGTTTGGCCGGCTTGGTGGACGTTATCTCATGGCATCAATATCAGTGGACTATGCCGCCAGAGGTATTGGACCGCCCGAACTACCCGTGGGTGGGGCCCGAAGTGAAAACCTACGCTGATGCTGTCCGGTATGTCCAGAGAGCCGCTAACGCCTACGGCGTTCACGAGTTTCACAACAATGAAGCCGGCGCCTACGCCTTTTATTGGGGTGAAGAAAGACCTTCCACGCTTGTCTCGGCGAAGTATCTGGCTCGAACGATGGTATTACACGCGACTCTGAAAGTGCCTACTTTCTGGAATCGCACAGATTCTTACTTCCTACAGAGCGGAGCGTCTTCAGCGGGTGACACTTCTTTGTCGGAAGGTGCGTCTGAAGGGTCGCTGCAGCCGGCCTTTTCCTACTACGTGTGCCGAACACTGTGTGCGTTGATGGACAGTGTGAAGCCAATGGTCCTTGAGATCGCGCTCGTGGCTGACCGGGAAGTAGATGTGGAGAAGCACGCCTTCCAGTGTCCCGATGGAGATCTTCTTCTTGCCATGTGGATACTAGATGTCGGCGCCGACGACTACCCGGCTGTTGAAGCAGCGCTCTCCGTTGCCGCAACCGCTGCTGAGGTCGTCGGCTACGAGTTGCTCAACGGACAGGAGCAGCCGCTCGACTTCACTCATGCAGGGGGAGCGCTGGAAATAAACGGGCTGTTAATCCGGGACTATCCTTTATTGATTCGCTTGAGCAAACACAAAAACTCTAATAGTCAACAAGATGATAGCTCCGTCTCCCCACTTAATCTTTCCTCTTAGGGGGGCAGACACAGAAGGGAGATGGATAAGGCCACCGTATTCTGAGCATACTAAAGGAGGTACTGTCAGATGATTATTGATATGCGGCTACGGCCGCCTTGGAAGAGCATTCCGACTCTGGCCGTTTACAATTTCCCGCCGGGCGGTTATGCGCCAGAGATCAAAGGGGCAAAGCGGCCACGCTCGGCCACAGAACGCTCGATGGACCTACTCTTGCAGGAGATGGATGAAGCAGAAATTCGGTGGGGTGTCGTCATGGGTCGGCTGGCGGATGAGCAGTACGGCACGATTGAAAACGAGGATATTTATGAACTGGTGGAGGCATACCAGAACCGTTTCGTGGGATTCCCCGCGGTGGATAGTGTGCGTCCACGAGAGTCCCTTGACGAGCTACACCGGGTCGCCAAGCATCCTCAGATGCCGGGGGTTCACTTGGAACCCATGGGAGCAGCGCCAGCTCGCCGAGCAGATGACGGTGTGTATTATCCTCTCTATGCAGAGGCAGAACGCCTGGAGGTCATTGTGGCAATTTCGGGCGGGGGTCTCATGGGCCCCGACTTTACCTATGTTGACCCCATCGCCATTCAACGTGTCGCCAGGGACTTCCCCGCACTCACGCTGATCATGTGTCATGGGGGATGGCCTTGGGTCCATCAGGCAATTGCGGTTGCGTACTCTTGCCCCAACGTATATGTGTCGCCGGATATGTATATGATTTATCCTGAGATTCCCGGCGGGCTGGAGTATGTCCGCGCGGCGAACCTGTTGCTAGAAGATCGCATCGTGTTTGGAACAGCGTATCCGACACGACCGCTCCCAGAAAGTGTGGAGGACTTCCATCGACTTCCCTTCCGAGACGACCAGGTAAAGCACAAAGTGCTGTATGCTACTGCGGCACGCCTTCTTGGACTGGAGGATTAGTTGTGTGTAAAATAAATCCTGACACATTGTCATTCTGAGCCGCATGCGAAGAATCTCGCCCTTGAGATGCTTCGCTACACTCGGCATGACATGGTAAGTGAGCAGCCCCGATAGATTGGGATTCAAAGCAACTTTCTCGCTTCAAGCGGGCTGGTAGCTCCGGGATTCTCGCGTAGCGGGCTCGCCTCACTTTACTATCGATCCTATGCAACAACGTCCACAAGAGTCAATCCGGAAAATTCTTCCGAATGGTTCAAACCTTCGGAGGGTTTATCCGCTTTCCTGGAGGAAAAAACATGCAAGGGAAAGGCATGAATCACCGGCAATCTACATTCGCTCTCTACGTGCTGATTGCGCTGGCATATGGGCCCGGCGGGACTGCGCTGACAGCAGCCGATTTTGAAATGGGGCTTGTCCTCTACTACCCATTCGAGGGCAGTGGCGAGGACCAGATTACAGATAGGAGCGGAAAACAAAACCACGGCGTCTTCAAGGGCGCAGTGCGAACAAAGGATGGTAAATTCGGGAAAGCGCTCGAATTTGCCACGCATCACGACGGGGCGGAAATTCCCGATTCGCCCAGCTTACTCGTTGAAAACAAGGGCGACGGCTTTACGGTGTCCTTCTGGGTCTACCCGATTGAATGGAACGTCGGCGGCAACGCTGAAAACAGAGCAGTGTACCGGCACATGCAATATAATGTCGATTTCTTCCGTGGCGGGGGGCGGTTCCACGTCCAAAAGAACAACGCCTGGCCCGGAATCAATGGGGCGCCGGCGATGCCCTTGGAGGAGTGGGTTCTGGTCAGCGCAACCTGGTCGCCGAAAAAGGGCTTCACGCTCTACCGTGACGGACTTGAGATTGCAGCCCACCCCGGTATCCGCGGAGAGATTGATGAGAACCGGCAGTGGACCGCTCTCGGGTTCTTTTCGCCTCACGAGGCGTACGTAGGGAGAATGGATGACTTACGCATCTACAACCGTCTGCTCAATGAGGACGAAGTGGAGGAACTGTTTGAATATGAACCACTTCAGGCTGTTTCGCCCGAAGGGTCGCTTGCCACGATATGGGGAACTGTCAAGAAAAATTGAAGTTGACAATTGAAGCCTGCCCTCATGAACACGGTCATCTTGGTATTCCGATTGCTGCCGGCGCGATTGGATGGCAAAGAAATCGAGGACAGGAGCAGAGGACGGCTGGTAATGGCGCAGTCCAGACAGAGAAGGGGAAATTCACGCGAATGAGCAGGCTCTGGGCTTCGAAATTCCTATGGCGCAACTGCTGTTGGGTTTTCGGTGCCTAAGAATAACATGTAAATCTTTCCTTAAGAGGAGGTCCTCGCTGTCGAAGCCGCATTGTGTTTATGCTATTGTTTCAACACCCTTGAAGGATGCAGCCGTGTTCCGCGTCGTCAATTAGCAGTCTGGTGGTCTGAACAGATTAACGGATGTTTTTTCCTTTGTACACAATATGTTTGGTAATCTTGTTTTAGAGCCTTTAAGGGTGTGTTGCTTGTTACGGGTCAATCTCATTGCGAACACCTTTTACTTCGGTGGGGATTTTGTTTTCGAGTCTTCCCTCACGTAAGATTGTCCTTCAGCATCACGGCGATGTATTTTATCGCTACGCCGCATATTACATTTGAATGGGGAGTTAAATTCGACATTCGAAGCTAATTCCATCTGCCCTGGGTGACGTTGACCGTATGGAGTGCACAGCCCGTGATGAGCTTATTGCCGCAGCGGAGCAACTCAGCGCTATCGCCGAAAGCATTCAACGTCCGGCGGTTCAATTGACAGTTCTCGCATCTATAGGAAGCCTTGAGACAGGGGAGTTGAAGCTCACTGCCAAGAACATCCCGGATATCGGTAAGGGGCATGGATTGAAGTTTCAAATGAAACCTGTGGCTTAGGCACCTATCCATTCCCTCTCCTAAAGTCTACACGTAATTGAAGAAGCCAGCCGGGACAACATGATGATGGTGATTGATTATGGTCAGTTTTACCCGGGCGGAGCATCGACGCCTGATGACGTGGAAAAGTTGGACAGTTCAATGATTTACTTTGCCCATTTCCGCGATGACATTGCACACAAGGAAGGCGCGGTATGGAATGAAGTTGAACTCAGAGACTTCCTTCCGGGAAACGGTGAGATCCCAATTCAGGAACAGGTGGACGCGGTGCGCTCGACGGGGTTTAATGGAATCCGATCATATGAACTTCTGAGTCTCAGTCACTAGGCATAGAATCCCTGAGAGTTAACTCGGGAATAGAAGCGTCGCTTGGAATTTCGTACTTCTTGATAGGGGTGACTCCCCATACTCAATTAATTATGAAAGACGTCTATATCAGTTTTGGATCTAACATCGGAGATCGCTTTATTCACATTAATCAGGCGTTACACCTGCTGCTAGAAGCAGACGGTGTAACGCGGATACAATTGTCCTCCCTCTATGAGACTGAGCCTGTCGGAGATAAGAATCAGGATTGGTTTCTTAACGGCGTCCTCGGCATTGAAACACACCTATTACCCCACGCGTTATTGGATTTATTCAAGACAATTGAAAAGCGAATTGGACGAGAGCATCGGTCCCGCTGGGGCCCCAGAGAGATCGATCTGGATCTCTTAATCCTTGGCAACCAATGTGTTGACATGCCCAACTTGACAGTGCCGCATCCTGAAATGCACCGCCGCCGTTTTGTGTTAGTTCCTTTCGTCGAAATCGCGCCGGATGTGGTGCACCCTATCCTTGCGAAAACAGTCCATACCCTACTATCTGAACTGACAGATGCGGAGGTTGTTCGACGTGCAGCGCCGCCGCCCATCTAATTCTTAATGTGAAGGACTTCAGTGAGAGTGCCATATTACCCCCAATTGCGCTATTCATCGAGAGCAATCGAACGGGTTTCTGGGGGTTGACAATCCACTTCACGAAGCCGGAAGGGACATACTGCCGCATTTTGCGGATTTGGAAAAGAACCCTGAAAATTTCTCAAACCTAAATAGCATGTTGGCGCCGGTCGGTATATACACGCTGGATAATGAGGTATGGTCATGTATATAAAGAAATGTGAAGACAAAAAAAGCCTGTATTATACGAGAATCCGCACAATACAGGCTACATAAAAACTCCCGGCAACGACCTACTTTCCCACGAGGTTGCCCTCGCAGTATCATCAGCGCTGGAGGACTTAACTGCCGTGTTCGGAATGAGTACGGGTGTTTCCCCTCCGCTATTGCCACCGAAAGAAATTCAAATATCTCTTATAAAGAAAATCTCTACTGCAAAACTATTGCTGTAATTAACAATTTGACAACTTTATAGATTTGAAGATTTACCCCAATACGAAGATATCAAGCCCTCGGCTTATTAGTACCAGTCAGCTAAACAGCTCACACTGCTTACACACCTGGCCTATCAACCTCTTAATCTCAAAGGAGCCTTACCAGATTAACTCTGTGGGATATCTTATCTTGAGGGGGGCTTCACGCTTATATGCTTTCAGCGTTTATCCTTTCCGAACATAGCTACCCAGCGATGCCACTGGCGTGACAACTGGTACACTAGAGGTTCGTCCACCACGGTCTTCTCATACTAGCGGCAGATCCTCTCAAATATCCTTCGCCCGTAACGGATAGGGACCGAACTGTCTTGCGACGTTCTAAACCCAGCTCGCGTGCCACTTTAATGGGAGAACAGCCCAACCCTTGGGACCTGCTACAGCCCCAGGATGTGACGAGCCGACATCGAGGTGCCGAACAGCGCCGTCGCTATGAGCGCTTGGGCGCTACCAGCCTGTTATCCCCGGAGTACCTTTTATCCGTTGAGTTACGGCCTTTCCACACAGCACCGTAAGATCACTAAGCCCTGCTTTCGCACCTGCTCGACATGTCTGTCTCGCAGTCAAGTTCCCTTATGCCTTTACACTCTACGCGCGGTTTCCAATCGCGCTGAGGGAACCATAGGGCGCCTCCGTTACTTTTTGGGAGGCGACCGCCCCAGTCAAACTACCCACCTGACACTGTCCTCAATTCGGATAACGAATCTAAGTTAGAATTCCAATGTGACAAAAGTGGTATTTCAAGGGCGACTCCGCTGAGGCTAGCGCCCCAACTTCGCAGTCTCCCACCTATCCTACATAGGTCACATTAAAACCCAATATCAGGCTATAGTAAAGGTTCACGGGGTCTTTCCGTCCTGTTACGGGTAACCGGCATCTTCACCGGTATTACAATTTCACCGAGTCTCCCGCCGAGACAGTGCCCATGTCGTTACGCCATTCGTGCAGGTCGGATTTTACCCGACGAGGAATTTCGCTACCTTAGGACGATTATAGTTATCGCCGCCGTTTACCGAAGCTTCAGTTCAGAGCTTCCAGGATAATCCCTTGACCCCTCCCTTTAACTCTACGGCACCGGGCAGGCGTCAGTCCCTATACATCATCTTGCGATTTTGCAGAGACCTGTGTTTTTAGTAAACAGTCGCACGGACCTTTTCACTGCGGCTTCTTTCGGATTAGCATGCAAGACGCTTCACCTACTCAAAGCACCCCTTCTCCCGAAGTTACGGGGTAATTTTGCCGAGTTCCTTAGCGGGAGTTCTCTCGAGCGCCTGAGGATTCTCACCTCGCCTACCTGTGTTGGTTTGCGGTACGGACGCCTTTCAGATTCGCTTAGAGGCTTTTCTCGGTAGATAACCAGTCCAGTTTGCGGCCTTACGGCCTCCCCATCACCTCTTGGAGTTAAGACGCTCCGGATTTGCCTAGAACGTCCTCCATCGGGCTTAGCCCGGCACATCCATCCGCCGGTAAGACCTTATACCTACGTTCCCCCATCGCTCAAACACCTGAAAGGTGGTGCAGGAATATTTAACCTGCTTACCATCGTCTACGCCTTTCGGCCTCGACTTAGGATCCGACTAACCCTGGGAGGATTTACCTTGCCCAGGAAACCTTAGGCTTTCGGCGAACAAGTTTCTAACTTGTTTTATCGCTACTCATGCCGGCATAATCACTTCTAATTGGTCCAGGGAATCTTTCGATTCTCCTTCATCCTACTATAGAACGCTCCCCTACCACTGCCATTAACTAAGTTCAGTTAACAACAATCCGCAGCTTCGGTAACAAGCTTGAGCCCCGAGAATTTTAGGTGCAAAGTCACTTGACCAGTGAGCTATTACGCACTCTTTCAATGAATGGCTGCTTCTAAGCCAACATCCTGGCTGTCTAAGTAACAAAACATCCTTTACCACTTAGCTTGTATTTGGGGACCTTAGCTGGCGATCTGGGCTTTTTCCCTTTCGTCAATAGAGCTTATCCCCTACTGACTGACTCCCATGCTTAAGACAATGGCATTCGTAGTTTAACTGGAGTTGCTAACCTGGTAGGGCCGCTAGTCCAATAAGAGCTCTACAACCACTGCCGAACACATAAGGCTAGCCCTAAAGCTATTTCGAGGAGAACCAGCTATCACTGGGTTTGATTAGCCTTTCACTCCGATCCACAGGTCATCCCCCAAGTTTTCAGCCTTGGTGGGTTCAGGCCTCCACACATTTTTACATGTGCTTCACCTTGCCCATGGATAGATCACCCAGTTTCGGGTCTACTCTGTACAACTTAACGCCCTATTCAGACTCGCTTTCGCTACGACTACGCATAAAATATGCTTAATCTTGCTGCACAGCGTAAGTCACCGGCTCATTATACAAAAGGCACGCAGTCATGCATGTCAGGTAAAACCTGACTTAGCACTTCCACAGCTTGTAGGCAATACGGTTTCAGGGACTATTTCACTTCCCTCTCGGGGAACTTTTCACCTTTCCTTCACAGTACTTTGTTCACTATCGGTTGCCAGGGAGTATTTAGCCTTAGGAGGTGGTCCTCCTAGATTCGTACAGGTTTGCCTATCCCGTAGTATTTGGGAATAATATCCAGGAAGCCAAATGACTTTCGCTTACGGGGCTGTTACCCTCTATGGCAGCTCTATTCCAGAGACTTTCAGCTAGAAATTTGGTTTGTAACTTCCCGGCTTAACCATACTTAAGCCCGACATTATCCCACGACCCCAAATATACAACGCATATGGGCTTTAACATATATTTGGTTTAGGCTGTTCCCCTTTCGCTCGCCGCTACTCAGGGAATCGAATTTTCTTTCTTTTCCTCAGGGTACTGAGATGTTTCACTTCTCCTGGTTTGCTTTCCGATATAAATATCGGAACGACAGGTATTAAATTACCTGTCCGGTTGCCCGATTCGGGAATCTCCGGATCAATACGTATAAGCCGCTACCCGAAGCTTTTCGCAGCTTGTCACGCCCTTCATCGCCACCTGGCACCAAGGCATCCACCGTATGCCCTTAGTAGCTTGATAAACAGTTATTGAAGTAAATCATCAAATCTATACAATTGTCAAAGATCGCCGTCTGCAAAAGTTGCAGACAAATGGAGATGAGCGGAGTCGAACCGCTGGCCTTCTACGTGCAAAGCAGATGCTCTCCCAAACTGAGCTACACCCCCACACGGGTATGGTGGGCTTATCTGGACTCGAACCAGAGACCTCGCGCTTATCAGGCGCGCGCTCTAACCGCCTGAGCTATAAGCCCCAACAACAAGCGCTGCAAGAAAGCTAAATAGAATATCAGACATAACCAATCAAACGAGCTAAACATACCACATGTTAATCAACACGTGACAGTCTATATAGGCTCCTTAGAAAGGAGGTGATCCAGCCGCAGGTTCCCCTACGGCTACCTTGTTACGACTTCGCCCCAGTCGCCAGTCCCATTTTCGACGGCTGCCTCCCTTGCGGGTTAGCTTACCGGCTTCGAATGTTACCAACTCCCATGGCGTGACGGGCGGTGTGTACAAGGGCCGGGAACGTATTCACCGCGACCTGCTGATTCGCGATTACTAGCGATTCCAGATTCATGCAGTCGAGTTGCAGACTGCAATCCTAACTGGGGTCGGCTTTTTGGGATTCGCTCCACCTCGCGGTTTGGCAACCCTCTGTACCGACCATTGTAGCACGTGTGCAGCCCAGGGCATAAGGGCCATGCGGACTTGACGTCATCCCCACCTTCCTCTGGCTCGTCACCAGCGGTCTCGTTAGAGTCCCCAGCATTACCTGATGGTAACTAACGACAAGGGTTGCGCTCGTTGCGGGACTTAACCCAACATCTCACGACACGAGCTGACGACAGCCATGCAGCACCTGTCTCTCTGTCCCGAAGGAAAACCATATTTCTATGGCTGTCAGAGTGATGTCAAGCCCTGGATAAGGTTCTTCGCGTTGCTTCGAATTAAGCGACATGCTCCACCGCTTGTGCGGCCCCCCGTCAATTACCTTGAGTTTTAACCTTGCGGCCGTACTCCCCAGGCGAGGTACTTAAAGCGTTAGCTTCAGCACAGAGAATATAAAAATCCCCTACACTTAGTACCCATCGTTTACGGTCTGGACTACCGGGGTATCTAATCCCGTTCGCTCCCCAGACTTTCGCACCTCAGCGTCAGTATCGGACTAGAAAGCTGCCTTCGCCATTGGTGTTCTACACGATATCTACACATTTCACCGCTACACCGTGTATTCCACTTTCCTCTTCCGTACTCAAGCCATACAGTTTCAAGCACAGTTGCTTGGTTGAGCCAAGCGATTTCACACTTGACTTATATGGCCGCCTACGTGCGCTTTACGCCCAGTGATTCCGGACAACGCTTGCCCCCCACGTATTACCGCGGCTGCTGGCACGTGAGTTAGCCGGGGCTTTCTACTATGGTACCGTCAAACTAACTGGCTTGTCGCCAACTAGCGATTCTTCCCATAACACAGCGGTTTACAACCCGAAGGCCTTCATCCCGCACGCGGCGTCGCATCGTCAGGGTTTCCCCCATTGCGAAATATTCTCGACTGCAGCCTCCCGTAAGAGTTTGGGCAGTATCTCAATCCCAATGTGGCTGACCACCCTCTCAGGCCAGCTACCCATCGTAGCCTTGGTGAGCCATTACCTCACCAACTAGCTAATAGGACGCGGGCTCATCTGTGAGCGGCAGATCCATAAATGAACCCGCCTTTCATTGGGAATTCCGAAGAACTCCCAATCGTATCGGGTATTAGCAACTCTTTCGGGTTGTTATTCCCGTCTCAAAGGCAAATTACCCACGTGTTACTCACCCGTTCGCCACTCTCCTCGTAGCCGAAGCTACGATTCTCGTACGACTTGCATGCCTAATCCACGCCGCTAGCGTTCGTCCTGAGCCGGTATCATACTCTCCAATAAAAAATTTTTGCTAATTCATTGAATTAGCAATGACGTAACTAGCTTTAACAAGCTCTAAACTCGATGTTTGTAAAAACATCTGGGCATGTCACAATAAACTATTTAGCTTTCAAAGAGCGCATGTTATCTACCCTGCCATAGCAGAGTGACGAAAGTATAACATGCGAGGTTTTCGCTGTCAAGGTAAAATCAATATAAATTCAAGAACTGTTAAACCGTCTTGACAACGGGAAATTGAGACGCGTAATTAGAGAACCAACCCACTACACAATACACATAAAAACAGTCGTGCAAGAATCGAGGTATCCATTACATTCTACGGTTTGTCATATAATCTCAACCCCATTTATTTCCCGCTTATTGAAGCGAAGTATCGCGTAAAAAAGGTCGCCAAAACCAGTGGATGCACTAACCTGATGCGCTTTCTAATTATATAATGTTAATGGTGCTAGTTTAATGTAGAGTGTAATTACTCCCAAAAGCTGTACAGTTGAATAAGGTGGAATTCCGACTGGCAAAGTTGAAGATAGAACTCGACTGGCTTCAATAAAACTCAACGGCTCCGTTGAACAGGAATGCCGTTGACCGTCGGTTGTGAGACAATGTCAACTAATGGCCTTGGCTAGACCCTCGTTCTATTACCGCCCTGTAGTAGAATCGCAACAAAATCTACTCTATATGCGTCTAATAGACGAGCAGTACACCAAGACGCCGTTCTACGGGGTGCCTCGGGTAACTGCATGGCTTCGCTCTCAAGGACATATTGTTAATCCGAAACGGGTGGAGATTTCTATCGCAGTCGCTATTCGCACCCTTGATCGGTTAATGCGGAAGATGGGATTAGCTGCTATCTATCCTAAGCCCAAGACCTCCGGCATGGGCTAACCGTCGAAAACGTATCCGTATCTGTTGAAGGAATTAAGTATCATCAGACCGAATCAGGTCTGGGCAACAGACATAACTTATATTCGCTTAAGCAGTGGTTTTGCCTATCTGGTAGCCGTTATGGATTGGTTTTCCCGTTACGTGTTGTCATGGGAGCTTTCAAACTCACTAGATGTATTCTTTTGTCTGTCAGCTCTCGAACGGGCACTTAGTCAATCGATTCCTTTGATACTTAACACCGACCAAGGGAGTCAGTTTACTTCTGATGCTTTTACGACTCGACTTGAAGCGTCTAACATCGCCATCAGTTGGGACGGCAGAGGCAGAGTATTCGACAACATCTTCATTGAGCCGCTCTGGCGCAGTGTCAAGTATGAGGAGGTTTATCTCAATGACTATGACTCGGTTAACACAGCTTCGTGTCGATTAAGTGACTATTTCAACTTTTACAATCAAGAGCGGTTTCATCAATCGCTCGACTATCGCACACTACACCAGGTGTATTTCCAATAATCTCAGGCGTTGAAACCTGACCAAATTGGCACGGGTTTTCCACCTTATATCTTATTCATCGCTGTCTATAGAATGGGGGTAAGTTCAGGTTGGGTTGAGATCAACTGAGCGAATAACGACCGCGATAGAAATCCAATAAACACCTAGCGAAACCCAACGATCAAGCGACTGAATAAGGAGCACGATAGCGATTTTAGACGATAGTTTCTGTAGTTCTTCATAAAAATCTTAGGCGATAGCTTTCTCCAGTTTTTTCCGCTCGCGGCCCCCGTTCGACACATTCCCAATCATAAAAAAAGCGTTGGGTATCGCAGCACCGTAACAAATTTAAAACGAATTCAGTCCCTGAAACCAATCGTTCCTATGTAGCAACTATTTGCGAAACCGCTCTACCCAACCTACGCCCCCTGCAAAACACTGAAAGTTTTGTTTTCCCATCCCGCCGAATTGCCTCTACATTTGTGAGGTAGTTCTCTAAACCGGCAAAATGCACTCCGCCCTATCATTCCTCGGCTGATTCACCAGACGAGAAACCGCGTAGGCTGTCATCGCATCGGCGGGATATGGCTTGAGAAGGTGATTCAGCTCCGCGGGCGGTTGGTTGTTTGGCTCTAGCCACAGGTCATACGCATCATAATCTAGAATCACCGGCATACGATGATGAATCTGCTCCAGCATCTCGTTGGGTGGACACGTGAGGATTGTGCATGACAGAACCGCATCCGCGTCTCTCGACGGTTGCCACTGCTCCCACAGCCCCGCGAAGGCGAAAGGTTTCTCCGACGCCATGCGGATGTAAAACGGCGTTTTTGCGCCGCCTCCCGGCTCCTTTCGCCACTCGTAATAACCGTCCGCCAAAATGAGACATCGCCAACGTCTGTACGCAGTTCGGAATGACGGTTTCTGCGAAAGTGCCTCGGAACGTGCGTTAATCATTCGATTTCCGATTGTGGGGTCTTTTGCCCACGACGGAATAAGTCCCCACCGAAACAAATCTATTTTGCCGGGATTGTTGTTAGCAACGACAGCAACGTTCTGTGTGGGTGTAATGTTGTAACGCGGGGTCAGTTGGTCGGGCAGCTCGAATCCGGGAAAGGTTTCTGTTAAGCTGGTAGGACTGGCGGAAAGCGTGAATCGTCCACACATTTTTCGTCTCCTCCTTTTCAATTGTCCAAGTTATATTCAATTATAAATGCCGGCGCCGCCTTTTGTCCAGTGTTTGGGTATAATAGCAACTCTCGTTAGAGTCGTCGCAACAATGTTTGTATCTTTTTCGTACGCCAACAGACGATAAACATGAAATCGCATGAAAATATCGTGCTGATTTAGTGTGGACGTTTGGGTTGGCTATTGCTTACAATGTCCCTTATACACCGTGAACGAGTTCGTAGGTACGGAACTCCAATATTTCAAAATTCAGAGAGGATTTCAATGAATTCGAGAGCGAAATTTGGTACATGGCTTTTGGCGCCGCGTTGGTCTTTCTTGGAATGTTCGGCACGTTGATGTCACCACTGACCGCAGAAATGGATAAGTTCGGCGAGATTGAGTGTACGCGGTTGACAGTTGTTGGTAACAACGGCGAGCCTGTGGTAGAGATTGGGCTAGGTGTATATGAAGATGGCGGGGAGGTCGAAGTGCTGAGCACAGATGGACGAACTTTGGTCTCTCTCGGTGTGGCTGAAAGCGACGCCAGCGAGTCGCATCACGGTGGGTATGCCCTGGTGCGCGGGAAGTCCAAGAAAGGACAGGTGCGGATTAGCACGCTTCGCTACGACGGCGGCAGGCATAGTGGACATTAGGAAAGCCGACGAGAATCACCGCTAGCCAGACCACATGGCAACCTCTAGTGCGAACGGACTGTGGACAGGACGCCACCACTATGAACCCTGATTCGGCGGAACGCGTCGCTGTGGCTAAGTTAAGATATGCGAAGTAAAGTGCAATATATCCGCACTCTATGAGTTAATAATCACTTAAAGAAGGAGTCTTGATATGAATGTTCGCAGGGTAAGGGTAGCATTTACGAAGATTGCCACGTGTATAGGATTCAGCTTGTTAGCGGCAACGTGGATTTGCAATTTTGTGTATGAGTACCCCCCCCCGCATAATCACTATGCGAACTTTCAATCGGTTGGCGCTATGTTTGGTCTGTTTGTTGGCGCAAGTTGGACTATCAAACGGAAGGAGGTGCGGGAAGCCTATTGTCGGACCGTCCGTACTAGGATTGTGGGTGTTTTTGATTGGCATGGCATGGAGGATGAATACAGGAGATGTTGAACGACTCATTGAGGGGATTGCTCCGTTGATAATCGCTGCAGGAATGTTCGTTGGGGCTGTGCGCGCATTGGCACGTGCAAGAGGACAGAGCTTAATCCAGTTTCTGTCTGGATTATATTCTAGATTGTATAGAGATTAACTTACTAACGACAAGGAGAAAAGCAAAGTTTAGTATTCAGAATTGGCAGCAGAAACTGGTTTATGCGGGCGTCGGAGCGTTGTTACTGTTTATCGGGATGCTACTATCACCGGTTACGGCGCAAAGGGATAAGTTCGGGGAGATTGAGTGTACGAAGTTGACGGTTGTTGATACGGCGGGGAAGTTGCGGGTGGTTCTGAGTGCCAAAGAGGAGGATTTCACAGACTATTGGTTTACAGACAACGGAGGAGTATCTATTGTTGCCTTGGATATCGTCGAATGCGGTAACGCTGCAGTCAGCACGTGGCATAAGAACGGCAATAGACAGTGATGGGTGCTAGGACCGGAAAAACAGATATCGAGTTGAAGAATTAAGGAGGTTCGAAGCGTAAGGGTATCGTGTTCGTCTTGCTGGCTAGTTTTGCGCGATCTTAGGCGCGACTATATGAAAAACCTAGGTCGGGGGGGTGGAGTCCCGTTTCCTTGTTGTTAGCCTCTCTCGGACGGGCGCATAAAATTTTAGCCAGTTGCGTGTGAGTCAACCGGGGATGCCACGCACGCGCAGCTGGGGGACATCAACCGATAACAGCATCCTATTCATCGTGGGCGCGACAGCGCTTTAATAGACACAACTGCCAAGCCGATGGTGACGAGGTAGACACCGTAGCTCGACGCGAAAGCTAAATGGGCTAATGGTATTGTAAATAATGGCGGTTACCGCAAAGCCCCACGCCCAATCGAATTTTTTTTGGACGTAAGCCTGAACAGCGAGATAGGCGAATGTTGCACAGCAGAGGACGTGAAGAAGGTTGTTGTAGGTGTGTCCATATTTCAAATAAGGATGCTTATAGGCGATCAGGAACATCAGAATCACGACTGCTTGGGGAGCCCATATGATTCTTTAACGAGTTATTTTCATGGGTCTTTCCTTTCAACGGGATGTTTTTACGTCTTTGCCAAGGAAGCAAAAATACCTGTTACAGTTTACCGCTTTCTCGATATAATTCTACTTAGACATAAAAACCTACTTTGAAAGGAGGAGAGTAAAATGATGAGGCTGATGAAACTTCGGCATCTACAGCTAATGACCTCAAATACACTCAAGTGGCTTGACTCACTTAATGGGAAGAGCGGAATTGAATATGAAGTCGTACGCATTTTGAAGCGAACCAAGATATAAAGGAGATTCAAGCTGGACTATATGACCGATTCGGTCATATGTGTCGGGCTTTTTACGAATGTACGCAGTTCGGAATGACGGTTTCTCCGCCAGTGTCCCGGAACGTGCGTTAATCATTCGATTGCCGATTGTCGGGTCTTTTGCCCACGACGGAATGAGTCCCCACCGAAAGAATTCTATTTTACCGGGGTTGTTGTTCGCAACGACAGCAACCTCTTGGGAGGGTGTAATGTTGTAACGCGCCGTCAATTGGTCGGGTAGCTCGAAATCGGGAAAGGATTCTGTTAAGCTAACGGTGTTGGCGGAAAGCGTGAATCGTCTGCACATTATTCGTTTCCTTCTTACAAAAACGGGGTCGCTATTGTGTTGTCCGGATGATATTTCATTATAAATGCCAGCCGCGCCGTTTGTCCAGTGTTTCGTTGAACATTAGGTGAAAGACAGTTCCGCAAACGATTGCGCTTGGATGCTGATTAACTCACCCTCACGCTGTAAGATTCCGTAGACATACACAAACGGGGACAGCTTAAAGATTGACCGATATTTGGCATAGATATCCGGGGAGATAACTACATTGAGCAATCCCGACTCATCTTCCAGGGTCATGAAGGAAACTCCATTCGCCGTAGCGGGTTTCTGTATGCAGACCACCAGTCCCGCAACGCCCGTCCTAACGCCATTTCGCAGCTTTCTTAGCGCGTCCTGCCGCCGCACTTCGCTATGCAGCTTGGATCGAAGCAGCTCCATGGGGTGCGCGTCTATCGAGAATTGCTGCGCGCTGTATTCCCACGTTAGCTTGCCCCACGGACTGAGTTTTGGCAGCGGCGGGGCTGTGAGTTTCGGATCGATAAGCTCCCTGCCTCGCCACTGATCCGCAATCCACAGTTGCCACATCAATTGCCGGCGTGACAAACCGAAACAATCGAACGCTCCCACCCCGATTAAATTCTCTATATTAGCGACATCGAGCTTGGTCTGCGCAACGAAATCTCTCAGCGACTTGAAGGATTCGCGCTCACGAGCGTTCACAATTGACTGGGCTTTCGCTAGACTGATCCCTTTGACACAGATTAAGCTCAGACGTATACCGTCGGTTTTCTCGTCAGTTTCGATGACGCATCTGAGGTTGCTGCGATTCACATCGACTTGCAAGCATGTTATCCCGTGGCGGCGCGCATCGTCCACGATAGTGCGCGTGGGGTAAAACCCAAGGGGTTGGTTGTTGATTAACGAAGCGACGTAAGCGGCGGGGTAGTAGCGCTTAAGCCATGCGGACTGATACGCGAGATGGGCGAATGCCAAGGCGTGAGATTTGCAGAATCCGTAGCCCGCGAACGCCTTAATACAGTCGAAAATCTTAATGGCATCGCTCTCCGACACTCCGTTTCGGACAGATCCTGCCACGAAGTCGGCTCGCATCTTCGCCACGGCTTTCTCAGAGCGTTTCGCGTCGAGTTCGCGCCTTAGATTCTCCGCCTCGCCGGGAGTGTAGTCCGCAATCGTGGTAGCCACCTGCAGGATTTGCTCTTGAAATAGCACCACACCTAGCGTTTCCTCAAGAATTTCTTCAAGTCGCGGATGTGGATATTGCACCGCCTCAAGTCCCTGCCGCCGCCGAAGGTATGGTGTGACCATGTTGCCCTGCACTGGACCCGGTCTAATGATTGCGATTTCGGCGGCGAGTTCCGAGAGATTTCTCGGCTTGGTGCGCGGCAGCGTCTGCATTTGCACGCGGGATTCTATCTGGAACAGCCCCACCGTGTCCGCCTGTCCAATCATATCGTACACCTCAGGGTCGTCGGCTTTAATTTCGGCGAGGTTTATTTTGATATTGTAGGCATCGGCAATCAGTCTAAGGCATTCTCTGACTACGGCAAGCATGCCCAGCCCTAGCAAATCCACTTTGATAAGCCCCGCATCTTCGACCATGTCTTTGTCCCATTGGCACACGCGGCGGTTCGGCATGCGTGTGGGCTCGAGCGGCACTAGCTTCGTGAGCGCGCACGAAGTGATTATCATTCCGCCCGGATGCATGGATATATGGCGAGGAACGCCAATTATCGCATCCACCTGCTCTCGGAAATGCCGCCACTTCTTTTTCTTGGTATAGTGCCCATACTCTTGCAGCTCCTCAACTTTGCGAAATGCTGGCTCTGGATTCTTCTGCCCTTCTGTGAAACGCGACATTGTCGCCAGCAGGGGCGTGGGATAGCCAAAGACCTTCCCAACCTCGCGAATCGCCCGCTTAGCACCGAATGTGATGAACATGCAGGCTAATCCAACGTGCTCAAAGCCGTATTTGCGCCCAACATAGGTGAGGACATCATCTCGGTCGGGCAACCGAGCGTCTCGCGCAGAGGCGAAATCCAAGTCGATGTCCGGGATCGTAGACCGCTCTTCGTTGAGAAATCGGGCGAAAACGAGGTTGTGCCGGACTGGATCGACAGTCGTAATATCGAGAAGATACGCGACCAACGAGCACACTGCAGAGCCACGCCCCTGCGCCGGGATGTTTTTGGATTGGGCAAACTTAACAATATCCCACACTATGAGGAAGTATCCGCTAAGATTCAAGCGGGTGATAAGGGTCAGCTCCTCACGCAGCCTAGAGCGAATTTCAGCAGATATCGAATCATATTTTTTGGACAGGGCTTCCTCGCATAACATATTCAGATATGAGTCTGTGCTTTGACCGTCGGGCGTTGCGTAGTCAGGAAATCGATATTGCGTAAAATCGAGGTTGACATTGCATCGTTCAAGGATGGCGCGGGTATTAGTCAGCGCGGCGGGGATTTCGGAGAATATCAGCTGCATCTCGTGGGGAGACTTGAGATAGCGTTCGTGGTTGATTGGGCGAATTGAATCTGATTTAGCGAGCGGGGTTTTGTGGTCAATGCAACGGAGCACATCGTGCAATCGCGCCTCCGCTTGGGTTGCATATCGCACGCTGTTCGCCGCTACATAGCCTATCGAGAAATCGTGAGCGATGCGATAGAGCGTCTTACAGAGACCGGTATCTCCAGGCTCAAGGTGGTTAACGAGTTGGATATAAAGCCGTCTTTTACCAAAGATTTGATGGTATTCATTCAGCCGTTTTCGCGCGGAATCGATTCGATTGGTTTGCAAAAGTTCCGCGACACTGCTGCTCTTTCCGATAAGGCAGATTAACCCGTCGGACAACTCGGCGATTTGCTCCACTGTCACGTGCGGTTCAGACTTATGGTCTTCTCCTCGCGCTCGCGTGATTAGCTGGGAAAGGTTCTGGTAGCCTGTTGAATCCTCGCACAGCAACAGAACCTTGTCATTAGAGTAAGAGCTGCCTCTGGAGCGCCCCACAGTTATGAGAGACCCAATTATGTATTCAAGCCCAATCTCCTTGCATTTCTTGACGAACGGAATAACGCCGTAAAGCGCATTGTCGTCTGTCAATGCCAAGCCATTCAATCCAAGGGTTGCCGCACGCTCAGCGAGAACTGCGGGGCACGATGTCCCGTTCAGAAACGAATAGTGGCTGTGGCAGTGGAGTTCCGCATAATCCATAACCATCTATCGGCATAGCCTCCAATCGTCATGGGCAAGATCGTGGCAAACCGTTAGCTCGCGTCTAGAAGCGCACAGCTTAAAGTAAACCAGATGTTGTGGGCGTTCCGTCCACCAGTCGCCTTCGAGCTTCCAGACATCAATCACGCGGTCAAAATATAGCCACGTGTCGCCGCGTCGAATTGCTTCCGGAAACTCCATACCGCCAACTGTTTTTGACAGTATCGAAACGCGCTTGGAGTAGCCGCTGAGTTGTGTCTCATCTCCCCAAACCGTCAGCTGCTGTGCAGTGATGTCATCGGTTATTGGCGGGCCATAGAAAGTGGGTGTGGATGGGTCAACCCCTTTTCCTGACTCTGACATCATAACACCTTGCTTTCCAAACTGTCTGATTAGATCCGCCTTTTTGATGTTCGCCAACTGCCCCAAGGTGCAGAGCCCCAATCTGTCCAGACGCCGGAGAAGTTCGGCATCAATTGGCAAAAGCGAGACGCTCTGATTTGCCATGAAAGCCGGTGTTTCCTCTGATGATACGACACACGGCGCATCCGGCGCTGCGTTTTGCGCTGCGGCAAAACTGGCGAAACGGGACGATGCGACACCGACGCGGATTTCAGGACAGATTCCTCTCAACTCGCCGCGTAAATGCCTAATGAATACGTCGGCTTCGTCCGTCATCTCAGAAACCTCTAAATTTAAATAGATGCAGTTGCTTTTGATTTCACATCTAAGACAGGCGGGCACTTCTGCTGCCAGTATTTCTTTAATGTCTTTTAAGTGATTGTTAAGGTTCTCTATTAGGAAACAGGCTAGCATAGTTATACGAATCCTCAATCCTGTCTAATAAAACTTAACTATAGTATACTGGTGTTATGTTAATACGTCAAGAATAAAAATGAGACGTGTCTTAGGCGGGAACCATGGGGTGTGAGCGATGGGAAACGAACGGTTGACAGTCGGAGTGGAATCTGTTAATCTAAATGTATCGCGTTAGTTGAGGGGTGTCACGGTCGCCAATCCCGGTGACCGCCCTCAACCACTTTGACACAGTGAACGATGCGAGAATGCGTAATCCCAAAACTAACAATTCAGAAGATTCGTGTCAATATCACGAGCTACTCCTATGGATTTCATTGGGCCGACATGTTATGACGGCATGGCGGCGTGTTGAATCCCGAAGGCTTTCGCAAATTGGTTTTCTGCGGAAAACGGGGGAGTATTTGCGAAAATTGCGTTGGCTAGGCGTGATTAAACAATTGCCTAGTCATTAAATATCAAATGCCAAGTCTCAGAGATGCAGAGGGTCGGTTACACTCTATGACGCGATGCAAAGCGCACTGGAAGCTTTTTGTGTTTTCGATTGGCGGGTGTTGTGATTCAAGTTACACTCACATCTCTAGTGTTGGTGTGAATAAGCTTGAACTTGAGAAGAAAATGAATCATCCCTCGATGAATCTGATTCGATATAACTTGAATCTGTATGCTCGGTAAGTTATCATAATTATATGACTTCTGGCACAAGATTTGAAGACTGAACAAAAATTGATGCGAAGGTCCACACTCTTGATGAATTTATTAGGAGATTGATTAATATGAACACCCTGAAGACCGGTTTGCTGATGATTGCCTTAACGATGCTTTTGATGTTGATTGGAAGGTTCTTTGGTGAAGGAGGTATAATAATCGCCTTCATGATGGCAGTTATCATGAACCTTGGTTCCTACTGGTTTAGCGATAAGGTTGTTCTAACGATGTATAAAGCGCAAGAGGTCGACTCGAGCAGCGAATTATACCGAATTGTGCAGGCACAGGCGCAGAAAACAGGCTTGCCGATGCCGCGCGTCTATATAATTCCAACCGATTCACCTAACGCTTTTGCAACAGGTAGAAGTCCCAAGCATGCAGCAGTTGCAGCAACGGAAGGTAGTATGCGCTTGTTGTCCCGAGAAGAACTCGCTGGCGTCATCGGGCATGAACTTGCGCATATTAAACACCGTGATATCCTGATAAGCAGTATTGTTGCAACGATAGCCGGGGCAATTATGATGATTGCGCAGATGGCGCAATGGGCTGCAATTTTCGGTGGCTTAAGAGGTGATGACAACGAAGACAGTGGTGGAGGTATCATCGGTTTTCTCTTCATGATTATTGTGGCGCCAATTGCTGCGATCGTCATCCAACTCGCCATTTCCCGTTCTCGTGAATATGCTGCGGATCGAGGCGGCGCAGCGATTTGTGGGAATCCGATTGCGCTTGCAAACGCCCTTCGCAAACTTGAGCGGGGTGTCGAAGTGTCGCCAATGCACACAAACGCCGCCACTTCCCACCTTTTCATTGCGAATTCGCTGCGTGGCGGGTTCGCAGGGCTCTTCAGCACTCATCCGCCTATGGAGGAACGCATCCGTCGCCTCGAGGCAATGAGGCAATAATTGCACTATCGCTAAGGCGTGAAAAAAACAGAGGAATTGTTATGTTATCGAGTGTACTCCGATTGTGTGAATTTCGTCTTAACTCATACCGAATCTCACTCGTCTTAATCTCTGCGATTATTGCGATTGATGGTTTTGGTGGTGTTGTTTATGCCGTAGAGGAACATGCGTCTCAACACCAACTCAAAAGCCCAGACGGAACGTGGAAATGGACAAACTCCTTAATCCATGAAACAAGTCCTTACCTGCTTTTGCACACCCACAACCCAGTAGACTGGTATCCTTGGGGGTCTGAAGCACTGGAACGGGCGAAAGCCGAGAATAAGCCGATTTTTCTCTCAGTTGGTTACTCGACTTGTTATTGGTGTCATGTTATGGAAAGGAATGTCTTCTCAAATCCGGAAATCGCCGAACTAATGAATCAGTGGTTTATCAACATCAAGGTGGATCGAGAGGAACGTCCGGATATTGATGAAATCTACATGACAGCAACCCAAATTATGACACAACACGGAGGTTGGCCGAACTCTGTCTTTTTGACGCCGGATCTGTTGCCTTTCTTTGGAGGCACCTACTTTCCACCGGAGGACAGCGTTGGTCGCCCCGGTTTTCCACGCATCCTACGAGGTGTTCATGACGCATGGGTGAATCAACGGGCATTGGTTATTGACCGGGCGAATCAAATTACAGCAGTCATCAGACAAGCAACGAGCGAAGGCATCATCAACACCGATGAAACACCGCTTGATGGCCAATTGATTGAATCCGCCGTAGACTATCTCACGCAGAGATACAACGCAGACTACGGTGGCTTCGGCGGCGCACCGAAATTTCCGAGTCCAACCAATCTTGAATTTTTACTAAGTGAATATCAACGTCGGACTGCGACACCATTTCGCATTGAATCGCAATTTGCGAGTGATTTGGACGGGGGTACGCTTCCGAATGCTTTGCGACACGCGCTTGAAAACACAGACATTTCACTATCGGAAAATGTCATCGTTTCGATTAAGGAGAAAGGCACCGAGTGGTTAATCACTGATATTGCCAACAAACAGGCTTACCCAATAAGGAAGGATGGAGGTGAGCTAAAGATTTATAAATCCGCTGATTCGTTACTCAAGATGATTTCCCATACCCTAGACATGATGGCATACGGTGGTATGTACGATCAGATCGGCGGCGGATTCCATCGGTATTCAGTCGATGCGAAATGGCTTGTTCCGCACTTTGAAAAGATGCTCTATGATAACGCGCAACTAGCGAAAGTGTACTTGCAAACATATCAACTGACGAAGGAGCCCCTCTATCGATCGATCGCCGAGGAGATATTCGAGTTCGTCTTCCGGGAGATGACATCAACCGAGGGCGGTTTCTATTCCGCGATCGACGCGGAAGTGGATGCGGAGGAGGGCAAATACTACGTTTGGACTAAGGCAGAGATTCAAAAGATTGTTGGAAAGAGGAAGGCGAAACTGTTCGCAAAGGTCTATGGAGTAGACAAGGGACCTAATTTTGAGGGTGAAACCAATATTCTATATCTTCCTCTCCCAGTTGCGAGCGTGGCAAAGGCTGAAAAAAAATCTGAGGACAAAATCCATAGACAGCTTGAACCCCTCAAGACGAAGCTATTGGCGGTCCGTGAGAAACGAAAACGCCCATTGCTCGACACGAAGGTGATAACTAGCTGGAACGGTTTGATGATTGACGCGCTCGCCTACGGTTATGAAGTCTTGGGGGATCCTCGCTATCGTGATGCCGCGCAGAAGGCAGCGGGATTTATCTTGAAGCACTTGCGAAGATCCGATGGCAAGTTAATGCGGACCTACAAAGACGACATTGCTAAATATGATGGCTATCTCGATGATTACGCCTTCCTCATTCGCGGCATGCTTGGGTTGTATCACGCAACCGGTGAAATTCGTTGGCTAAAAGAAGCGAAATCTCTGACTAACACTATGATTCGACTACTCTGGGATAACGAAGATGGCGGGCTCTACTTCACGCTCGCCGATCAGGAATATCTGGTGGTTCGCACTAAAAATCCTTATGATTCTGCACTTCCATCGGGAAACGCTGTGGCTATCAACAACTTACTTACTCTCGCCCGTCTTTGCGGCGAAAAGGACTATCTCGACAAAGCCCAGAAAAGCCTTCGGAACTTCTCTAGCGTGATGGAGCAATCGCCCGGGGGTTTTATGCACATGCTTCTCGCCGCCAACCATTATCTCTCGACAGATTGGATCGAAGCTTTAGAAGCGGAGGAAAAACAACACGCTGAATTCGCTTTGAAGTTGAAGGGAGAAGGTGGAGTTAACTCCTTTTCTCCGCCGAAAGCCCTAAGCGGCAAGGAACTTGCCCTGCCATCGGGAGACGAGGTTGTGAAAATCTCAGGATCAATATTATCGAAAGAGCAGATTTCACCCCAACGCCAGTTTGATATCGAAATTCAACTAGAAATTGACGAAGGCTGGCACATTAATGCCAATCCAGCGTCAGACGATTTCCTCATTCCATCCACTGTATCGGTTAATCCAGACGCAACCGTTGAAGTCATCTCGGCAGTGTATCCCAAAGGAAAACTATTAGATCTCAGCTTCAACGACCAGCCTGTATCTGTTTATGAAGGGGTACTCACAATTCAGATGCAACTGCAATTGAAACCAGGAGTTTCTCGTGAAGAAGCGTTTCCCATAAATCTGAATCTTGAGTATCAGGTGTGCGACGATCAACGTTGTCTGCCGCCGTCAACGGATACGATTCAGCTTACGCTGATGGATTTCCAGCAGCTAGACTAGACATCTACCTAACGCCCGTTTAAGCTGTAGTGAAATTACCCTTTAGATTTTCAGAGGCTTCTCAAATCTCCATGTGCTGGGAAACTTTAACGATGAAATCCAACTCAAGCGGTCAGAATGGTTGATATTGCCAGAAAATGAGATGATAGGTAGAGGACCGTGAGCGATCGAAATATCAAACTCACGATTGAATACGACGGTACACACTATCACGGCTGGCAGATTCAGCCGAATGCCACCACGATTCAGGAAGTCATCCAGAACGCGCTCACGAAAATTACACAAGCCAAGACGCAGATTTTTGGTGCAGGTCGAACAGACACAGGCGTACACGCCGCTGGTCAAGTTGCTAATTTTCTTACGCACGCCCAGATGTCCCCAATCGCCTTCCAGAAAGCCCTTAACGCTCTACTTCCGATTGATATCGCTATCATTCATGCAGAGGAAACCTCTCCCGATTTTCACGCACGCTTCAGCGCGACTAGTCGAACCTATCGATACACCATCCTCAATCGGACGTATCCCTCCGCATTCTTACGAAATAGGGCATATTTTCTGCCTCATCCAATGATTAACGTGCAATCGGCGAACACGGTCTGCCATGCGTTAATCGGCAAACGGGATTGTTCTTCATTCCGACGTACAGGTGGAAATCGTGTTAGCCCGGTATGTGACATTTACGAATCCCGCTGTTGGAAAGAAGGAGACCTAGTCCACTTCGAGATTGAGGCAGATGCGTTTTTGCGGGGAATGGTCCGTGCGATCATCGGTACGATATTGAAACTCCACGACGGAGTGTTGCCAGTCGATCAGTTCCACAAGACTCTTGAGGCACGTGACAGATCGGCGGCGGGACCTTCTGCACCCGCGTGCGGCTTGTCCCTCACTCGAGTGAAATACGACCTGTGAAGCGAAATGCGTAAAACGTGAAATTAGATTGTGAAACAATCCTACCAATGTAGAAGTTGCCCGATCTACCAATCGCCACCAGACTACCTTTTCATCACCCTATCAAGAGATGAAGATACAACCCCCCAATCTAGTTAGTAAAGAAAGCTGATTGTACAATCGTCTGCAGGCTCACAGACCATTCCGTATTTAACTACCAACCCGCCTTTCAATTTTACCGAGCGAGTAAGCTCAATTGTATGAAACTGCACCAAATCGTTCACGAGAATGGCAATATTGCACTATTTGGGGCAGTTACGTCAGTAGTGAACGAAGGTCGAATTGTCTGACAGGTACTCTCCCCTTGTATTTTCCAATTGGCACACTCTGGCACATAAATTGCGTGTATAATACCTGAAGTTAAGAAAGTCGACTCAAGATTTTCAGAAAGGCGAGTGCTTGTTATGAATTTGTCCACGATTTCGGTTGGATTTCGCCGTGTCAGCAGGCTGATTATTGGTGGTAATCCGTACAGCGGGATTTCACACCATTCCTCGGCGAAATCGAAAGAGCTGGAGAATTACTATACTGCCAGTCAGATCATGGCGGACCTACAAGAGGCGGAGCGATGCGGAATTAACACGGTGCTTGCGCGAGCGGATCGACACATCATGCGGGTTTTGAATGAGTACCGTGGCTCCGGCGGAGAGATTCAGTGGATTGCGCAGACAGCGAAGAGAAACGAATATGCGAATCTGATGGATCACATTCGCCTGATTGCTCGTTATCAACCGATAGCCATCTATCAGCACGGAGGAACGACCGATCAGCTCTTTGATGAAGGGAAGCTCGATTCTCTGCGCGACGCTTTGGGGTTGATTCGAGGTTTGGGCTTCGCCGCCGGCATCGGAACCCATGACCCACAGATACTGAAGTATTGTTACCATGAAGGATTCGACGTCGATTTCTACGTGTGCGCACTGTATAATCACACGCGCCATCCCGAGATGTATCTGTCCGCCGATCGAGATGCTGCGCTTGCAGTGATTCAGGCGGTACATCTGCCGGTGATTGCCATCAAAGTGCTCGCTGCGGGGCGCATCGAACCGGTTTCTGCGTTCCGCTTTGCCCTCGACCGTATCAAGCCGATTGATGCCATAGCGGTTGGTATGGATACGAAGGGGCGTCCGGCGCTCATCAACGATAACGTGGCTTTGGTCGGTAATTTGATTAATCGTATCCATTCAGCAAAGACAAATGAAAGGAGCACATCGTGAAAAACCATTTATCACGAGTCTTTTTCCTGTGGATGTGTTTATTATGGAGTGGCTGCGGCATTATCATTCCGCAATCGAACTACATCTGGAGTGAGAATTACGCGCTGGATAAAAACGGTGGGCGTTGTTCAATCCCTGAAGTGAACGACGGAAATTTGCGAACGTCTGGGCGATTAGGAGTAAAAGCTGTAGGAACTCTCAATCGGGCAATGAGCAGAGACAAGGAAACTCAATTCCCTGCTGAGTTAAGACGATTCGGCAGAAGCTACTCATTCACGCAAGCCAAGGTTTACCCGCAGGTCGATATTCAATTTCGAGAAAAGTTGTCGATTGACAAAATTGTCATCCATGCGACCAATCTCTACACTTTGGATGTCTACTGGCGGGATGATGCGGCTGAGTGGCGGATGTTGACATCCGTTCGTCGAAACCCAAAAAGTCCCGTTGTCGTCCGTGAACACGCTGTGACGGATGCTATCCTTATTCAAGCAAAACCCCGGAAGCCGATTCCGTCTAGGCAATCAATGTGGAAATCACCCGAATTTGCGCTTGAGGCTGAAGCGCAAATAGCAGAGATTGAAGTTTACGGGAAGATGCCCAAAAAGGCGAGTTGATAAGGGGAGAAATTTATATGAACCGGCTTTACCATGTAGAACTTTCACATAAGCATTCTGTCACCGTCATGGACAGGTAACCTTTGAAAATCGTGCGGTGAGCCGACCCTCTCCTGCTCTGATTCTTTAGACCGTACCCCGAAACGAGGCTACCCAAAAAGGAGTATGAATCTCATGAAAAAAGCACTGTTTTTCAAGCTCAGCCTATTATTCGTTTCCGCTCTATGTTTACCGCACAGCTCCGCCCAAGATTCTCCACAATGGAGCCTACCGGAGAGGGCTAAGGCGCGCCTCGGTAAAGGTGGGATAAGTGAAATACAGTATTCGCCCGATGGCACCCGACTTGCGGTTGCTAGTAGTATCGGTATTTGGCTCTACGATACGGCGACCCATCAAGAGGTCGCCCTGCTCACCGGACATACGTCTGGGGTCGATAGCGTTGCGTTCAGTCCCGATGGACGCACCATCGTCAGTGGGTACCTGAACGGCACCATCCGTCTGTGGGACGCCGATACGGGAGAACTCCAGCGAACGCTCACCGGACATACGCGTTGGGTCACGAGTGTTGCGTTCAGCCCTGATGGCGGCAGCATCGCGAGTGGGAGTTGGGACACTACCATCCGTCTGTGGGACGCCGATACGGGAGAACAACTGCGGACGCTCACCGGGCATACGGATTCGGTCAATAGCGTTGCGTTCAGTCCCGATGGACGTACCATCACCAGTTGGGGTTGGGACCGTACCATCCGGCTGTGGGACGCCGATACGGGTAAACACCTACGAACGCTAAAGGGGCCGTCTGGGTTCGGAAGCGTTACGTTCAGTCCCGACGGACGCACTCTCGCCAGTGGGGATTGGGACGGTACCATCGGTTTGTGGAACGCCGATACGGGAGAGCACCTGCGAACGCTCACCGGGCATACGTCTGGGGTCGATAGCGTTGCGTTCAGTCCCGATGGACGCACCATCGCAAGTGAGACTTGGCACTCTACCATCTTGCTGTGGGACGCAGATACAGGAAAGCCCGTAGGCGAGCTCACCGGGTATACGGATCTGGTATTTAGCGTTGCGTTCAGTCCTGATGGCGGCACGCTCGCCAGTGGGAGTGGGGACGATACCATCCGTCTGTGGGACGCCGATACGGGAAAACACCTGCGAACGCTCACCGGGCATACGACTGAGGTCTGGAGCGTTGCGTTCAGCCCCAATGGCAGCACCATCGCGAGTGGGAGTTGGGACACTACCATCCGTCTGTGGGACGCCGATACGGGAGAACAACTGCGAACGCTCAACGGTCATACGGATTCGGTCTGGAGCGTTACGTTCAGTCCCGATGGGCGCAGCATCGCCAGTGGGAGTCGGGACGATACCATCCGTCTGTGGGACGCAGATACGGGAAAACACCTGCGGACGCTCACTGGGCATACGGATTCGGTCAATAACGTTGCGTTCAGTCCCGATGGTCACACACTCGCTAGTGGGAGTTGGGACGCTACCATTCGGCTGTGGGACGTCAATACGGGAGAACAACTGCGCACGCTCAAGGGGCATACGGATTCGGTCAATAGTGTAGCATTCAGTCCCGATGGCGGTACCATCGCAAGCGGGAGTACAGATGCCACCATCCGTCTGTGGAACGCCGATACGGGAAAACACCGGCGAACGCTCGCCGGGCATACGACTGGGGTCTTGAGCGTTGCGTTCAGCCCCGATGGACGCACAATCGCAAGTGGGGGTGGGAGTTGGGACGCTACCATCCGTCTGTGGGACGCCGATACCGGAAAACACCTGCAATCGCTCGCCGGACATGCGTATGGGGTCTGGAGCGTTGCGTTCAGTCCCGATGGGGACACACTCGCTAGCGGGAGTACGGACGGCACCGTGTTGCTGTGGAAACTTACCACTTCACCCGGAGTTGGGGTTGGAGTGGAACCGTTGGCAAGACGCACGACGACACTCGGAAACATCAAACGCACGGCGTTGCTGCAAAATTTCCCCAACCCGTTCAACCCCGAAACATGGATTCCGTATCAGTTGGCGGGAGATACTCCGGTAACACTCACCATCTATGACCAGAGCGGTTATGTGGTTCGTACACTTGAGTTTGGGAATCAGAGTTCGGGCAGCTACGAGAGTCAAGCCGAGGCGGCGTATTGGGACGGACGCAACGAAGATGGAGAAGTAGTCACAAGCGGCGTCTATTTCTACCAACTCCGTGCAGGCGATTATACAGCGTTACGACGGATGGTAATGCTCAAATAGAATCAGATGACCAGATGCTTGTTCGAATACTGAAGTTCAAGGCTGGTCAATGCCTCCAGTATTCCTCGACACTTTGAAGGTATCGAACATGATGCCTGTGCCTGTGACTGGTGGCTAGGTGTCAGTGGTCGGTAAGAAATGGATGCATATGAATCTTTAATTTCAAACGACAAAAAGGGACGGCAATACAATGTTTAACACGCAATATTTGAAAATCAAGTTGGTTTATGCGGGCTTCGGCGGGTTTTTGATGCTTATCGGGAAGCTGCTTTCGCCAGTCACGGCGCAAAGAGATAAGTTTGGCGTGATTGAGTGTACGGAGTTGAGGGTTGTTGATGCGGACGGAAACGAGCTCGGAAAGTTCGCGGAGGATGAAAGTGGCGGACTTGTCCTTGTGAAGAGCAAGGATGGGCAAGCCCGAGCCGAAATGAGGTTGGACGAATATGGTGAGCTAGCCACTATCAGCGCAGCGGCAAAAATGGGCAAGGCAAGTGGACATTCAGATGGACGACTTTGGCGGCTTGGTCACTGCATTCGGCAAAGATTCGGAATCAACAGCGTCGCTGGGTGTTGCGGAATACGGTGGGTTTGTAGCGGCGACAGGGAAAGATAGGCAATCTAAGGTGGCGCTTGTAATCCTTGAGTATGGCGGGGTGCTTGCCACTAGTGACAACAGAGGAATCTCCAAAGTCCATGAATGAAATGTTGCTTCAGGACTCAACAAAAACAGCGGTCTCGCCGTTCGCGGCGATGAGCCGAGAGACGAAGGATTTCATTTTATCGGCGGTTCCGGTAAACACCCGGCGGGCGTTGTTCGGCGCCGCGGTCACGTTTCAGGTTTAACTCGTCAAACGGTTGCGAAGGTTTGCGACGCAATCGAGGCGGAAGGGACTATGCGCGGGCTTAGAGATTCGGCTTTGATTCAGCTCATGAGCGATTGCCTGCTGCGAGTCTCTGAGGCTGTTGCGGTAAACGTCTCGGATCCCAATGAGAAAACGCTGTTTATTGTGACAAGCAAAAGCGATCAAGAGGGTTAGGGTGTCCAGTTGTACGTCACGAGGGGCACACGCATGGCTGTAGAGCGGTATCGTGGCGCGGCGAGCATCACCGCGGACGGCGCGCTGTTCCGGAGGATGCGCAAGAGAGACAAGGGTACCGAGGAACGGCTCACAACGGTAAGCGCCCGTCGTATCATCAAGGCGCGGTCGGAAAAAGTGGGGTTCAACCGGGTAAGCGGTCATTCGATGCGGCTCGGCTCGGCGGTCTCGCTTGGGGAAGTCGGCGCGTCGGCTCGGTTTTTTTTACAGCTAATATCGGGCTTTCCCCATGAGTTGTGTCTTGCGCCTCCAGCAGAGCTTGGTTTTGCGCCTTCAGTTCAGCGCCTTCAGCCAGCAAGCGCTCAATTCCAGCGCGTTATTGCCGGAAATGGACTTCGGCATCGACCAATCGCGCCGCAATCTGGACGGGGTCGGTCGGTATTGTTCCAGCGGCTTCGGCGATTTTCTGCTTGATTGAACTCGTGGGCAGGAACTTCGCCCGAGTGGATCTGCCGGTAATTGTTTGTCCGGTGCGCGAGGAGGGTGGAATCTCCTTGCCTTTCGATGTTTTGTTAGGTTCGGCGTGCTAAATCTGGTAGGTTCTCCCGGTGCGGTTATGCGCAGTACAGAAACCTCGAAGTAGTCGTCGGTTTCGGCGAGAACTTCGACGGCATCCACCACGTCGCCAACTGCGAATCGCGCTTTTTTATGGACTGGACTGTAAAAACTGTAAATTTTCACCCCAATTTTTTCCTTCACACCATGGAGTAGTCAACTAAGGTGTACCATTTCCTTCGCCAATGCCTATGAACCCCATACTAAATTTTTGAAGGTCCCGAAAATCTACAGTCGGAAGCGCTCTGGGCGGTATGGATCGAGCATTTCAACACGTGTGCCGTCAACAATTTCCAACGTCGCTAGCTCGCTCACAAGGGGGGCTAATGTAACGCCGCTGTGCATAACAGCGATATACAGATTTGGCACTGCATCCGCAAATCCAAGGGCTGGCAAACCGTCAATTGGCATAGGACGATGGCCCAAAGGTACCGGAATCGCCCGGGCACCGGCGAGTGCTGGCAAGTAACTTGTTGCACGGCACAAAAGCGCATCCGCGTGCTCTTGGGAGTCGTCCCGGTGCAAACTCTCTTGCGACCCTTCGCCGATTATGACCTTTCCATCTGCGGATTGTCGCAAATGAATCTCCGTTTGGTCTCCACCAGCAGGCGGAGTGTGAATCACGGAAACACTATGCAGCAATGGTGGGCGCAAATCTGTGTGAATCACCACGCCGGGACTATCTTCCCGAGGAACGTGCACACCAGCCATAGCGGCGAGTTCTGTGGTGGCGATGCCGCTGGCTGCCACCACAAAATCACAGAGAATCTCCCCGTTTGGTGTGTAAACCGCCTCCACACATTGAGCCGTGCTCCCTTTTTTGCCTAGGCGTAACCCGGTGACTGGGGTCTGGGTATGCAATATAGTACCCCGCTCACATGCACGTTGCAAACAAGCGTCGATAACTTTGACTGGTTCCACATGTCCGTCAATCTCCGAGAAAGAAGCGGCAGTCAAGGGACCCGGAGTGATTCCCGGTTCAAGTTGACGCAATTCATCGACCGAAATAAGTCGGCAAGGATAGCCTCGGGTTTGTAACTGCTTGACGCGCTGGCGCAGCACCCTAGCGCCTTCCTCAGTGTTTTCCCAACGCAACATTCCGCCCCAGTGCAGTCCAACATCCATGCGCAGATTGTCAGCAAATCGATGCCAGATGTCCATTGACAAGCGATTGAAATGATGATAGGACATGGGTTCCTTCCGGAAAGCGTTCAGCCAGGCAAAGGAGTGGCAAGATGCTCCTGAACCCGGCTGATCGCACTCAAGGATTGTCACGGAGATTTGCTTGCGATTCGAAAGGTGGTACGCAATTGACGCACCAATAATCCCCGCACCGACCACTACGACCTTCAACCTGTGGGTATGAGAATGATGTTGTTTGATTACGGTCATTATGTTCTCTCCCGATCCAGATGATTTTGGGAAGAATCGTTCCTGTCAACGAAAATGGCACAAGAAGATTTTGTTTCTTTCGTCAATGTGAAATCGACGGTTAGATGAGTAGGCGAAAGACGTATGCTCCGCAGAAATGGGTTGTATGCGAATCTGAGAAAAGCATAACCGCCCCAAAATCTGATGTCAAGTTTTTTGGACTGTCTTCTGCATGTTACTCTTGACTTCACGGCATGTACCAGATAAACTATCGTGGAAGTAAAGGCATACAGAATGTTTGAAAGACGATACTTTCGTATCATTGAGGTGAGCGTATCGCCTTCACGCTCAGTTAAAGTATCAACGGTGCGTTTGTAAGGGTTCAGTCAAGCGAACTCCCATATTATGGGATAGACCAAATTTAGAGATGACTAAAGTTCTCGAAATTCTGCGTGAAGCCGTTGAAACAATTCTTCGATGCGATCTCACAAACACTATCGACATCCCTGAAAAGGCAGAAGCCGAAAATCTGATTGAGAAATTTCTCGACGCTGTTGCTGAACGCGCGAACCAAAACGAGCTCGCGGGTTGGATTGATCCGCAATGGGTGATTCTAGCCGCGGGAGTGGGTACGCGTATTGATCCCTTGAGTAATCTGAACAAGAACATTGATGTGTGGTTTGGTGAACAGAATACCCTGCAACTGTCCCGAAGTTGCCTACCGGGCAGTCGTCCACATATCCTCGTCATCAGTGCCCAAATGGCGTCGCGAGTGATAACGACAGATATCCCCACCGATGGAGTCATCCCAGTTTCCGCACTCGATCAGGAAGCAGTTCAACGGCTGTTTGGACCAAATGCCATCCTGTGCATCCAACCTGAGCAGCCCTATGGAACAGGAGCAGCCTTGCGTGCTGCACTATCTGCCATTTCCGATTCCGATGCTGAATTTATAGGTGTTGGGTTTGGCGATGAGCCCTTCTTGAATCGTGCTGTGTATATCAAAACACTGATTTCGCACGTTATCGTCGGAGCAGATGTCACCCTTTGTGGGAAAATTCCAGAGACAGTAATCGACAAGGGTGGATTGTTCTTCGATAGCGACGGGAAGTTTATGGGAACAAAAGAGTGGTACGACATGACCGATGCTGAACGGAGTGAGATGTGGCGTCGTCTCGAATGTGGGGAGGCTTATACGAATACCGGCATCACCCTTATCCGACGCAATGCCGCGATTGCTCGGATGGATAGTTTGCAGCCGCACGGAAGCAGATCTGAACTTCATCATGTGGATCTGATTCGCCACTGCTACGACGATGGATTGAAAACAAACGCCTATATCTATGGGGAAGAAATTATTTCTGGAGTGAACCGCTGGTCAAACGTTCTCGTCGGTGAAACAAGCCTTTTTGAAAAGTCGCGGCGTTGTCTCGCCCAAAAAGGCGTACGTGTCGATCCGAATGCACAAATCATCATGGCTAGCGAACAAGTCGAGATTGGGCACGGTTGTTATCTGTTGGGGCGCGTGCATCTAGGTGAAGGAGTGCGGATTGGAAATTACAGTCGGCTTGAAAATGTCGTGTTGCAGGGCAATTCTACGGTTGGCGATCTTGTAGGCTTGAAAAACGTGGAGGCAACGCACGCAACATTTGAATCAAACTCACTTTCGACGGAAGTTGCAGCGCCAATTACCGGGTTAGCAATCCGAAGCCAGATTGAAAACAGCCATTTCAATCGGGTGAAGGTGGGTCATTCGGTAAATCTGAAGTCCGTGCACGCGAAAGCAACGGTTATTCCAGCGGGAATTTCAGTGAGCGATGTTCATTTGGGTGTTCCCAGCGATCCAGGGCTGGGGTTGCCAATATTCGAGCCGGTTGAAAAGAAAATCGGCTCTTCCCTTGAGAAGAAGCGGTTAACCGCCATTGCTCAACTCGCTTTGCCGGACTACAAGCCGGGCGTCTACACTTTTGGCGAAAAGCGGGGGACGCCGGATTGGGATAACCTCCGTGAACATGTCCGATCGCATTCGGAGCGTGAACTGATTCAGCGAGGGACCCGCAACCCCGCACTACGTCAAATCGCAATCCAAGCTGTCGATGATTTGTTGGAAATGCAGAAAACCGACGCCACGCATGTAATTGACGATTTGACTCCCGAACAACTTTGGGGATGTATTTTCGAGATTGCTGCAATCTGCACGGGAAACCCCGACCCCTATCGCAGAGATAAACGCAGAGCTAGAAACACCGCGGTAACCCTCATCAATGAATTCTCGGAATGTGATTGGCTGGAACGACTGAAGCTCATAACAGCAGCCAACATCATTGATTACAGCAGTGCTAGGGTTGTCGCGAGGATTCAAGAATATCCAGATTACTTCTCCCTTACCTTGCGTAAGGCGGTTAATATGCCATTTGCAATCGACTGTTTTGAAAAGTTCGAATCAATAGTAATCACAAGCGGGCCGAAACGACTAATCTGGCTCATCGACAACGATGGTGAGGCGGTCTTCGATCTATGGGTTATCCAGATGCTCGCCGAATGCGGACATCAGATTACGGTTGTTGGCAAAGGGTGCCCGGCAAGCGGCGATGCAACGCTTGAAGACCTGCGAGAAATCGTTGCACATTCATGTTTCCAGGAACTTCAAGAGCAGATTCAATTCGGAGATGTGTCTTTAATATCCTCTGGATCAAAGACGATTGGAACGAATCTCTATCAGGCAACAGGGGAGTTTGCAAATGCCTTGCTCGATGCAGATGTTGTCATCTCAAAAGGACAAGGGAATTTCTATACCACACAAGGGTTAAAGCGAGATGCCTTTCACCTGATGGTGTCCAAAGGAGTGACTGCTGAACGTTCGACAGGAGTTGTTGTCAATCGAGATGAAGTTGTTGACGGGCTAATTTTGGCGTATGTGCCGGGCGGAACGCGATTGGCTGGAACGCTGAAGCAATTTTGTATGTAGTCTACATGTTTGACAATTGGAAATTGGCGGACTAATTCGGAACGAACTGAGCGGGTTCTACCGATGCCGGTCGGGGAAACTTGGAAAGGGGAAATTTAGTGACAAATAATGAAAAACTAATCAATTGGGTGAATGAAACAGCGGAGCTGTGTCAACCAGATGATGTCCGCTGGTGTGATGGCTCACAAGCAGAAAACGACGCTTTGTGCGACGTGCTGGTTCAAGCGGGTACTTTTATCCGATTAAATCAGGAAAAGCGTCCCGGCTGCTTTTTAGCCCAGTCTGATCCCGGCGATGTCGCTCGCGTGGAGGATCGAACTTTCATCTGCTCCAAGAACAAAGATGATGTGGGCCCAACCAACAATTGGCGCGATGTTGACGAGATGAAAACGATGCTGAAGGGATTTTTTGATGGCAGCATGAAGGGACGCACCATGTACATCGTTCCATACAGCATGGGACCTCTGGGTTCGACGTTCTCGCGTATCGGGGTTCAGATTACCGATTCTCCATATGTTGTAGTCAACATGCGTATCATGACTCGAATCGGAAATGCCGCGCTGGAGGCTTTGGGCGAAGATGGCGACTTCGTTCCGTGTCTTCATTCGGTCGGTGCACCGCTTGAGAAGGGACAAAAGGATGTGGCTTGGCCATGCGATTCGGAGAACAAATATATTGTACATTTCCCTGAAGAGCCGTCTATCTGGTCTTATGGCAGCGGCTACGGTGGAAACGCCTTGTTGGGTAAAAAGTGTTTTGCGTTACGAATTGCCTCGTTCATGGCGCGTCAACAAGGCTGGCTGGCTGAACATATGCTCATCCTAGGAATCACCTCACCCGAAGGAAAAAAGATTTATGTCGCTGCTGCCTTCCCGAGCGCTTGTGGCAAAACAAACCTAGCAATGATGACGCCGACTATCCCAGGCTGGAAAGTTGAAACAGTTGGCGATGACATCGCATGGATGAAGTTCGGTGAAGATGGTCGGCTTTATGCAATTAATCCGGAGGCGGGAATTTTTGGAGTGGCGCCCGGTACCTCGATGGAATCAAATCCTAACGCAATGTTTACACTGGAGTCGAATTCAATCTTCACCAATGTTGCCTTGACACCGGATGGCGATGTGTGGTGGGAAGAAATGACTGAGCAACCTCCTGATAAACTTACCAGTTGGCTCGGGGAAGCGTGGACTCCGACGAGTCAAAAGACGGCAGCCCACCCAAATGCTCGCTACACTGCGCCGGCGGCGCAATGTCCAACTATCGATCCAGATTGTGAAAACCCACGGGGAGTACCTATTTCAGCTATCCTCTTCGGCGGTCGGCGCGCCGCTGTTGTACCGCTCGTTCATGAAGCGTTTAATTGGCAGCACGGTACATTTATTGGATCAATCGCATCTTCTGAGAAAACGGCTGCTGCTGCTGGAAAAGTGGGTGAATTGAGAAGAGATCCGATGGCGATGCTGCCCTTCTGTGGCTACAATATGGGGGATTACTTTGAGCATTGGCTTACAATTGTCAGTCAGACACAACCAGCCAAGTTACCGCGTATCTTCTACGTTAATTGGTTCAGAAAATCTGCTGACGGTTCATGGCTCTGGCCCGGCTATGGCGAAAATAGCCGTGTAATCAAGTGGATCTTTGAACGTGTTTCTGGCAAAGGAAAAGCGGTGGAAACCCCGATAGGCTACCTGCCAACCCCTGATGCAATTGATATCAGTGGATCGGGTATCTCAGCGGAAAATATGGAAATCCTCTTAAATGTTGATGTCCAAGAGTGGCTTCAGGAAGTCGAAAGCATTAGGGAACATTATCGCCGCTTCGGAGACCGACTCCCTGAAGCACTAAAGCATGAATTAGAATCGCTAGAAGAGCGCCTGCGGAATGGATAGGATAAGTAGATTAAGGATGCTCGGAACCTATTGAGGCACAAGCTCTCACAAATGATATTTTACATTTCGCAAGAAAGGATTTTACAATGGAAATTCCAAGCCGCTTTGCTGTCGTCACAGGTGGAACTGGTGGACTAGGAGTAGCTGTAACAGAAGCCTTGCTTAAGACAAGCTGTAAGGTAGCCATCCCTGTCACTTCCGACCGCCACATCGAACCTTTTGAACAACAGATTGGCAGTCTCAAGTCACAGGTGACGACCATCGCTGCAGACCTAACGGTTGAAGCTGACGTACAAAATTTCTTCCGAACTGTATTGGACGAGTTTGGGCACGTTGACATTTTAGCGAATATCGCTGGCGGTTTTTTTGGCGGGGTACCGGTTGCGGAGACAGACGTGGCGAAATGGGAGTTCATGATGGATTTGAACCTCAAAGCCACTTTTTTGTGTTGCAAAGCGGTTCTTCCGCAGATGATTGAACGTCGATATGGTAAGATTGTGAACGTCTCCGCGCGTGCCGGTTTGAGCGGAATCGCTGGTCTAGGCGCCTATTGCGCATCCAAAAGCGGACTTCGTGTACTCACAGAGTCAATCGCAGAAGAGGTAAAAGATTCGGGCATCAATGTCAACTCAATCCTACCGAGTATCATTGATACGCCTGCGAATCGAAAGGCAATGCCGGACGAAGACCACTCTCGCTGGGTATCACCGAGTGACATCGCCAAAGTTGTCTTGTTCCTCACCTCGGAAGATTCCGCTATCATCAACGGTGCGGCGATTCCCGTCTATGGACGGGCATAAAGCACTGGGCACACGAATCCTTCAGTTTGGGAAGAAGCCGTGAATCGAAACAAACGCTGCATTTGTTGAGCAACTAGAAGGTAGAATGTCAGGGAACACAGAGCGAATCATTGAACAGATTGACTATCCCCTGGTAGAGGTACCCGAAGGCCCATTCCTCATGGGGACAATCCCCACAGGACTCAGGAAAACTGACCACGAAGAACCGCAGCGTGAAGTGGTGCTCGACGCATTCTTTATTGGAAAATACCTTGTTACTAACGCGCAATTCTCTCAATTCGTCGAAGCGACGGGGCATTCGCACCCTCAGTTTCACGCCGATTCACGCTTCAACGCGCCCGATTATCCCGTCGTTGGGGTGACGTGGTATGATACGCAAGCATTTTTGGCATGGCTCGAGGAACTCGCGGGGGAATCCTATCGCCTGCCAACCGAAGCAGAATGGGAAAAAGCTGCGAGAGGCACAGATGGGCGGAAATATCCCTGGGGTGACGAGTGGGAGTCTTCCAAAGCAAACACCTCGGAAAGCCGTTTCAAGCGGCTCACACCTGTTGGCAGCTATCTAGAAGGCGTTAGCGTCTATGGCTGCTACGATGTGGCGGGGAATGCCTACGAGTGGTGCAGTGATTGGTTTCACGCGGAAACCTACAAACATGCACCCGCGACGAATCCTCAGGGACCTATGCATGGAAGACGCAAGGTTATTCGGGGTGGTTCGTGGATCGCACGAGGTGAATTCGCAGCGCGATGCGCCAACCGCGCCGCCTATGAACCCATACAAGCCGTGCACAATGTTGGTTTCCGAATTGTGAAGCCTGCGACTTGAGCACACTACACAATTGAGACAAATTGTTCTGGGTTGGCTGAAACCTCACTTTCACGGAGATGAGGTATATTCATGGCACAGGTTCTTTCCAATAAACGGCTAAATCGCCTAGCGAAGGCCACCAATGAACAGATTGAATACTGGAAAGAAGGTTCATCCCTTGAGAACGATTCTGGACGAACGATACCGCAGTTGATAAGCAAAGCTGCTACCGATCGATGGCGTCTTGCTTATGAACACAGGTCAAACGGCAATAAGTTTCTAAAATCTAAACCTCCCATCTACCGGAGTGCCATAAGTCGATACTATTACTCAATGTATCATGCAATACGAGCCTGCGTTTTTGTTTCTCATGGGGGCGACGATCATCAGGAACACAGTAAGCTACCGTCACATATACCGAATGACTTTCCTCCTAGAGCGACCTGGTCAAATATGTTAAAAGACGCCCGGGATCGTAGAAATCGCGCTGATTACGATCCATATCCAAAATCGAACACGGCGTGGAAGCCCGATGCTCTTAAGCTCAAAAAGAACGCAGACCTATTCCTGTCTACAACTCGTACTTACCTACAAGACAAGGGGGTCAGACTATGACACAATTACAACTCCCAATAGATGAAGAGACTTTGATTAAAAACCGATTTTCTGAAGTCGGAATTCAAATACAGTCAATCGAAAGGAAAGACTATCCAGGGGAAATTATTTTTGTTGTACGTACCACCGAAGATGACTTTGATAGAGCTTCGATAATTGGTAATTCCCTTGATCTCGAACTTGACCAACAAGGATGCAACGGTTTTGTGTTGGTACGAAAGGCTGATCGACAAGTAAAAGACATGATGACGAGTCTTAAGGATGGAGTCAAAGATCCGAAAGCCAAAGAACTTGTGAACCTTCTAATCGCTCGAGCACGAACATCAGAACGCCAGCCGAGTTTAGCTTATGTTCCAGATACAGCGCGGAACATATCGACGGCTATTACGCGTCGGCATCATCTGATTTTTGGCAGGAGAGGTACAGGTAAGACAGCCCTGATGGTCGAGGCAAAACAGCGTGTTGAGAGCGAAGGCAATTTGTCACATTGGATTAACATCCATACACACCGTGGCGGTCCCGCTAACAGAATATTCGTGTGGATTTGCCGTGATGTATGCGAGCAGATGCAAGTTTTTTACTCAAAAAAGCAAAGAACTCCTCAGCTTCTCGCCTCAATCTCAAGATTGCGAGATCATGCTGACATGTTGCTCGCAAAACAGGAAATCTCTGTTGATGAAATTAGTAGGTTAGTACCTGATATGCAAAGCGTCATCCGCCAATTTACTGATACAAATGCAACTCGGCTTTACATCTTTATTGATGACCTCCACTATTTACCAAGCGCAGAACAGCCCAAGCTCTTGGATTTAGTCCACGGCGCGGTGCGTGATTCTGAAGCCTGGCTCAAAGTTGCAGGCATAAGACATCTCACGCGCTGGTTTCAAGAAAAACCGCCCCTCGGTCTGCAGACAGGGCATGACGCAGATCATATTGATTTGGATGTAACATTGGAATCCCCTTCACAAGCGAAGACCTTTCTTGAAAAAGTCTTCTTGAGTTACGCAAGGTATGTTGGAATTACATCGCTGTCAAGTATCTTATCCCCAACGGCGCTTGATCGCCTAGTTCTCGCGTCTGGCGCCGTGCCCCGCGACTATCTCAGCTTAAGTGCTAGAGCAATCAGCCAGGCACAAAAAAGAGAAAAGGCTCGGCGTGTTGGCGTTCAAGATGTCGGGCAAGCCGCGGGCGATGCCGCAAAAGCAAAAATTGCGGAATTGGAAGAAGACACAGCTTCAATCGACGATACCCCAAACAGGATTAAAGGTTTGGATAAGATTCGAGCTTTCTGTGATGAGAAAAGCTGTACCTTTTTTCGGATTGACTTTCGTGACCGAGAAAATCGGCCTGATGAGTATAGAATAATCAGGGAATTGATGGATGGGCGGCTCATTCATTTGGTTCGTGCAAGCCTGTCTGACATACATGAAGCAGGTCGCCGATATGAAGTATACATGCTCGACTTGAGTCAGTTTTCGAGCGAGAGATTGAAGTTGCGATTAAGAGTTTTAGATTTTCAGAGCGGGTTCATTGTTTTTAGACAAACAGGAACGACCGACGATCCGAAGATTGGCAATACCTCAAAACGACTGTCGGGCATATTACGTCGTGGTCCATTGTTTGAGTTAAACTATTTGGAGGGGTGAGGCGTAAATACCCAATCCAAGTTTGCTAGTATTTCATAAATACAGATCTTTGGACGATGGAACGATCGGGGTACGGAGCAATGTCGTATCATTCAAAGATTTCGAAACGACTTCATGCCTCTGCATGCGTGCTTCATCGCAATCGTTGGATGAAGGTCTCTCGCCCTAAGCGGCTGAGTGCAGCCCGTAATACACAGCACACCGTATGTTTCTCGCTTTTTCTCCTTATCTTCGGTTCTTCCAGTTTCGGTATTGATGCACAACCTTCGGAGTTTCTGCTGGAGCAATACCAACATGCGGAGTTTCTCGCCAATCAAGGTCAGTATGATGCAGCATTGACCGAGTATCAGAGAGTACTCCACCAAAACCCAGAGTCTGCCGAGGCGTATGGTGGTATCGGTTACGTTTATTGGAAAACGAACAAGCCAGACCAGGCGCTCAAAGCCTTTCGAAAGGCACTTACGCTAAATGACCGAATACTGAAAGCTCACGTTGGAATCGGACATGTCCTCTCGGAGCGAAGAGAACATCAAGAAGCCATTGCTCATTATGAAATGGCGCTTGAAATCAATCCTGAATTAGGTTGGCTGCACTCGACATTGGCAGATCTCCTTTCGAGACAGCGTCGTGAATCGGACGCAATCCGTCATTACCAAACGGCGATTGAGTTAAATCCAAACTTATCCCAGGCACATTTCGGGTTGGGGAATATCTATGTCGCGCAGGTCGAGTTTTCATCCGCTTTGGAAGCCTATAACCGTGCGCTGGCTCTTCAACCGGACCTGTCCGAAGCGCACTGTAACCGCGGGGTTGTTTATTCCAAACAGGGGAGATATGAGGAAGCAATCGCAGATTTTCAGCAAGCACTGAGAATCGCTCCTGATAACAGGCTCGCCCGCTTTGAACTTGGTTTCGTATATCAACAACAGGGCAAATATAAAGAAGCCGCTCACAAATACAAGAAAATGTTGCCGGAAGGCGCGGATAATCTTCGGCTTCACCACAACCTGTCCCGCTGTTATCTACGACTTGGAAGACCTGAGGAAGCGTGGAAGGAACGAGAGATAGCGCGAAGACTTCGCCAGGTTGCTGATGCGATTGATGTTGCAGAGAGAAAAATACAGGAAGCCCCAGATGACCCGCACGCATACATGGAGCTGGCGGGTATCTACTTTGAAAATAACCAGCCGGAGAAGGCATTCGATCAGTATAAAATCGCGCTTTTGAAAGATCCGAACCTTCTGGAAGCTTACGACAAAATAGCGACGGTTTATATCCATCATAATCAGAGACAGGAGGCGATTTCAGTTTACGAAACTGCGGTTGGAGTAGACGTAAAATATATCAAAGGACATTTAATGCTCGGGTTGCTCTATCGCCAGCATGGTCAATCGAAAAAATCGGTAGCACACCTAGAAATCGCTCGAAAACTTACTCAAGAAGTTGTTGAAACCGAGCCAACTGCTGAAAATCTGGACGCATTGGCATCAATTTATTACGTGATGCGTGACTACGCACAGGCAGAGGCAACCCTTCAAAGAGCCATCGATTTAGATGCGACCAATCAGCAAATCTTGGACCATTTCGCACGGGTTCGTCGTCAATTAGGAAAGCAAACAGGTGAAGAAGCTCGGAAGTAAGGGATGGGATGGAGGAAGGGCGTCTGACACGATATCTATCACGTATCACTCCCCACGTACCACGTTTTGGGCTTCACGTTCAACGCGATATACATGTCATCGAATTCTTTCTCATACTTATCGTCTTAATTGACGTGAACGCGGGGACAAACACCGAGAATAACATAAGACTCACCGCTGTTGCAGAGAGTGCAAACATAGATTTTCAGCACGTTGATGGCAGAGGTGGGCAGCGATATTTCTTGGAAACAGTTGGATCTGGGGTTGCCTTTTTCGACTACGATGGGGATGGATTCGTTGACATCTACTTTGTCAACGGTGCCGACCTTCCAGGCTTCTCCTCAAAGACACCACAGACCAACAAACTGTACCGCAACAATGGAGATAGCACATTTACCGATGTTACTGAATCGGCGGGTGTTGGAGACACGGGTTACGGCAGCGGCTGCGCTGTCGGCGACTATGATAACGACGGCGATTTGGATCTGTACGTGACGAATTTTGAGAGAAATGTGCTCTATCGCAACAACGGTGATGGTACCTTCACAGATGCAACACAGCGTTCCGGTGTCGGAGACGCACGCTGGAGCCTCGGATGCGCGTTTGCAGATTATGATAACGACGGTTTTGTAGATTTGTATGTGACTAACTATATCGACTTTCGCTTCGAAGAACACAAAACCTGCTCTCAAAATGGAGTGGGGACATACTGTCCACCCGAGAGCTTCCCCGGGTTGCCGGATACTCTGTATCGTAACAATGGCGATGGTACCTTCACCGATGTTACCCTGGAGGCAGGAGTGTACAGCACTGAGAGCCGGAGCATGGCGGTCGTCTTCGGAGATTATGACGATGACGGATTTGTAGACTGCTACGTTGGGGTCGATGCGGGCGAGAATTTGCTATACCACAATGAGGGTGATGGCACATTCATGAGTGTGGGGTGGATGGCCGGTGTGGAGGCAGATGAGAATGGCAGTGTTCAGGGAACAATGGGCGTTGATTTCGGGGATTGTGATAACGATGGACTTCTCGATCTCGTCGCGCTGAACTATCAAGAACAACCGAACGCGGTCTACCGCAACGATGGCGACGGTTTCTTCAACGATATATCGTTCATCGCAGGTATGGGATATAGCCTCCCTTACGTAGGTTGGGGCGTGGACTTCTTCGATGTCGATAACGATGGCGACAAAGATCTCTTTATCGCTAACGGGCATCTACAGGATGAAGTAGAGAAATACGATGATACAACCACCTATGCGCAGCTCAATCAACTGTTAATCAATAATGGAAAAGGAGTGTTTTCCAACAGTTTGACTCAATCACGGAGTGCACTGGAACAGCTCAAAGTCAGTCGTGGAATTGCCTCCGGTGATTACGACAATGATGGTGACCTAGACCTCTTGATTAGCAATTCGAACGATACGCCGGATCTTATCCGTAACGATGGGGGAAATCGGTGCAATTGGGTTACGATTAGAACAATCGGCACCAAGAGCAACCGAGCGGGCATCGGGGCTAAGGTAAAAATAAAAGCGGGCGGCTTGACTCAGATAGATGAGGTGAGGAGTGGTTCAGGCTATCTCTCTCAGAACGATTTACGTCTGCACTTCGGGCTAGGGGACAGAAAATCAATTGACTTCATCGAAGTGCGATGGTCAAGCGGTGTGGTTGATACAATCCGGGACATTGTTCCTAATCGGATACTTGTGATTAAGGAAGGACACGGCTTGTTGCCGACCAGTTAATATCTTGGGCGGGGTCGTCAGCAGAGGTGAAACCGTTTAGCATTACCTTTGCGCTTTGCGGAGAACAACATCAATGCAACGTATTCTTTTAGACACTGACACTGGCGTGGACGATGCTTTAGCAATTATCCTTGCGCTAAATTCGCCGGAGTTAAAGGTTGAAGCGATTACGACAGTCAGCGGCAATGTCCACGTTGATTTCTGCACGCGCAACCTGATGCTGACCCTGGAGGCAATGGATCTGTGCGAATATCCAATCATTGCGAAAGGCGAATCTCAGCCGCTCGTCAAACCCCTCGTAACAGCCGCGCACGTGCACGGCACTGATGGCTTAGGGGATGTGACGAAGCTCTTGGCGCCTGATGGATCCCTGCGCTATCCGGATCCTGAAATGAGATTGGCAACAACTTCGGCGGTCGATCTTATCATCAATCTCGCCAGTCAATACCCCAATGAACTTGTCCTAGTTCCCGTTGGTCCCCTCACGAATATCGCCAGAGCGATGGACATAAACCCTGATCGGATGCTGAAGATAAAAGAGATTGTGTTGATGGGAGGTGCCTTCGAGACTTACGGAAACGTCACCACAACAGCCGAATTTAACATCTTCGTCGATCCCCACGCTGCACAACAGGTACTGGATTTTGGGGTACCCATCACGTTCGTGCCTCTGGATGTGACTCATCAGGTAGTCCTGACGAGCGAAAATCTGAAGGCTAAGTGCGGTGAACGGAGTGATAAACTGTCACAGTTTCTGCGGGACGCTACGGGAATTAGTATGGCATATCATCGTCAACACGAAGGATTTGACGGAATCTATATTCATGATGCGCTTCCTATCGGTCTATTAACCCCGTCGAGCCTCTTTGAAACAACTGATGCCTTCGTGCTAGTGGAAACATCGGGGAGGCTGACGCAGGGGATGACCATCGCAGATTTGCGTCCAGGGCGGCAGCGCCAGAAACCGAACGCCCGAGTCTGTGTAGGAGTAGACGCAGAAGGATTTATAGAACACTTTTTCGATCGCATCCTGCCAGCTTAGGCAGGAATGTTGCACTATGAACCACCATAAACTGTAGCGAATTTCTGTTCAATCCCCGAACTTCAATTTATCGAAGTTGAAGCGTCCGGTTTACAGTCAGCCGCTTACCAATTTTGGTACAACTATTGATAATATGCCTGTGGAAAAAATCCTTCCTGTCGAAGACAAACAGTCTACTGATATTCCTCTGAGAGTGATAGTCATCGGACTCATTGTGGTTATCGTAAACAGCTATTGGGTTTCGGTAAACAACCTCGTCATCGGTCTGGTGCACAACTACATGTCGCTCTTCAGTAATGCCGTTTTCACCCTGTTTGTCCTGATTCTCCTCAATCTCCTACTGCGGAAATTCCTCCCAAGACACGCGCTCAGCTCATCAAACCTATTGGTCATCTATGTGATGGCTGTGTCGGTTACAACCGTGTCGGGGCATACCACGATGAACAAATTGGTCGGCACCCTTGCCCACCCTTTCTGGTTTGATACGGTGGAAAATGACTGGCGAAACCTGTTCTGGCAGTATATCCCGCCATGGTTCACGACAAACGACAAGAGCGTGCTGCGTGGTTTCTTTCTCGGCGAATCCTCCTTCTTCACTCGACAGCACCTGAAGGCTTGGATTGGTCCAATGTTCTATTGGTCCGCCTTTCTGTTCGTCATCTACTTCATCCTCATCTGCATCAACACCCTTATCAGGCGGCAATTCACGGAACATGAGCGACTAACGTATCCGATTACTTGGATGCCTCTGGAAATGGGGAGAGACCCATCGTCCTTTTTCAAAAATAAGCTAATGTGGGTCGGTTTTGGCATTGCGGGTGGGATTAGTCTTCTGAACGGCTTGCACAGCTTGTACCCTTATATTCCTGCTATTCCGGTGGGATGGCAGAACATAACCCCACGAGAGAAACCCTGGATTTATACCGGTCGGACACTCATCTCTTTCCAGCCATTTGTCATTGGGCTCTCCTTTTTTATGCCGCTGGATCTCGCATTCTCCGCGTGGTTCTTCTTTCTCCTACAGAAAATGATGCGAATGTTACTGGGAGTCATGGGTTGGCGTAGTCTCTATTTTGATGAGCAGGCACAGGGGGCGTGGATCGGATTGGGGCTTCTTGCATTGTGGGTCGGACGCAAACATTTCAAACGGGTCTTCACTCAAGCGTTCGCGGGGACGGGGCAAGTCGATGAAATCAACGAGCCCATGCGGTATCGGACTGCGCTCCTGGGCGTCATCGGTGGAGTGCTGTTACTCCTCTGGTTTGCATATAAGGCGGGGCTTTCCTTTTGGGTCTTGCTCTTGTTCTTAGGCATATACTGTTGCAGCGCCATTGGCGTAACCAAGGTTAGAGCTGGTCTTGGCGTCGCTGTTCATGAGATTCTACACCTGAATCCAGCGCGGACGATGGTGACATCGCTTGGTACGCGCGCGTATGGACCGCAAAACTTGACGATTCTCTCCTTCTTTTATTGGCTGAATCGAGACCAACCCCACCATCCCATGCCGAACCAACTGGAATCTTTTCGGATAGGCGAGCAAGCTAGCATCAATAATCGAAAACTCTTACGAGCGATGCTTATCACGCTTGCTATCGGCATACCGGTGACGTTTTTGATTTACCTTCATCTCTTGTATGAACATGGCGCCGCAAATTCGCGTTCGTTCATCCTGAGAGTAGGTCAAGAAACCTTTACCCAGCGGCTCCAGCTTTGGTTAAGTGTACCTCGAGGACACGATTATGTGACAATGGGCTTCATGGGACTTGGCGCCGGAATCACCGGGCTTCTACTAGCTTTGAAGATGCGGTTTCTGTGGTGGCCCCTTCACCCCGTCGGTTATGTATTGGGGATGAGTCCAGGTGAGATGGTCTATATCTGGGTGCCAGTCATGATCAGTTGGGCGCTTAAGTATTCCATCCTTCGGTACGGCGGGTTGCAAGCATATCGCAAAGCCATCCCGTTCTTTGCGGGCTTAATACTGGGAGACTACTCAATGGGCTGCATCTGGAGCATTATCAGCGCCGTGTTCAGAGTCGCCACGTATAACATGGGATGGCACGATGGCTAGTTCGAGATGGAACAATCCATAGGATTGTGCACTGGAGAATCTGGAGTGACGGCATCAATCGCACAACGGGGCATTGCTTGACCTACTATTTATAAGCTGCCATCCCAGATTAGACGGGCTAGACGTTGTTTTTACAAAGGATGGAATACCCCTTCCCACTTTCGCTGAGGACATCGCGTCTCTAGCGCCCTAACTCGATGCGTCAGGGGTCTCAATATCTTCCACCCAGGTGTTGGGAGCGAAATCGACATCGCGATCCGCAAAGATTTTATCAATTTCAGCTATCACGTCATCCGTCAGACTCCAGCCGATAGCGCCCATGTTTTCCTCGACTTCAATAGGTCGCCTCGCACCAACTAGTGCGGTACTTACCGCCGGATTCGATAAAACCCAATTGAGAGCAAACTGCGGGAGTTTTTTTCCTAATCGTTCGCCAATAGCGGAAAGCTCAATTGCCACCTCAACGTTACGCTCGAAAGCCTCTGGCGTAAAGAATCTCAACAAATGCAGCCACTCGTCCCTGCTGCGCCAATCCTTGTCGCCGAATGTCGTCTCCTTCGTGAACGTTCCTGACAGCAGACCATACGCAAGCGAACCGTACGACATGACGCCAATTTGTTGCTCATGAGCGTAAGGGAAAATCCATTTCGCCATACGTCGATCAAAGAGATTGCAGCCGTACTGTAACACATGAATCGGTCGCATCGCCATGCACGCCTTGATTTCATCAAGTGTGAAATTAGAGAGTCCGACGTAGCGGACTTTTCCCTGCTGCACAATCTCATCAAGCGCCTGCATCGTTTCTTCAAAAGGCGTGGAACGATCTGGCCAGTGAACAAGATAGACATCTACGTAGTCAGTGTTCAGTGCTTTCAAGCTGCGGTCAATGGCAGCATGCACCATTTCCCGGCTGCTATCTTTCCCTTTTTGACGATCGTTCTGGTAGCCAACGCCGAACTTCGTGACGACGATGACATCTTTACGACGATGCTCCAACGCCTTCGCCAATACCATTTCTGAGTTTCCGCCACCGTAGGCTTCAGCAGTATCAAAACAGTTTATTCCCAAATCAATCGCACGATGTACAGCCGCTGTCACCTCTGATTCATCAGTTGAACCATAATCGCCCCCCATTTCCCAGCAACCAAATCCAATTGCTGAAACTTGCAGCCCTGTCCGTCCAAATGGGCGATATTCCATAGTTTGACCTCCCGTTGTAATTCTTGACCGCGTGCTTTACCAAAGCGCGAGCTTGCTTATCACCAGCCCACATCTCGGATGTTATTGACTTCTAAATTCCTATCTCAATTTAGCACAATCCGTCGTGATAGTCAACCCAAACTTAGCGCCTCACTTCTGGACTGTGCGATTGTGCTCAATGCTCATAGTGAATCTGTAAACTTTCGACGTAGCCGTCGCCACATCAACTTACGCTTCAGCGCCCTCACTTCAATTCGATGGACGAACAACCGTTTCCCTTCTAGCTCTAATACAGGAATCAGGTTCTTGTACTTCGTGAACAGTCCCAAGTTCGATGTGATGTCAATCTCTTCGATCTGAATCGGAGATGCCTCCGCGACCTTTTTGAGCGCGTCTTTGGCTTCGTCGCAGAGCGGGCAATCAGGTTTAGTGTACAGTTGAAACGTTACGGGTTCCATGGATGAACCTAAGCGTTGGTATGATGGGGAAATAGAGAAATTGGGAGAATTGGATGACTTCTGCAAATTTCCACTTGACTCGAGTGTACGCGAATTCCTGTACGCCGTGATTGCGGAGTGCGCACAATAACAGTTTAACGCGCGGGCATATTCCCGTCAAGCCCGTTTTGGTTGACCCCGCATCGGCAGTAGTAGCGGAGGCGTGGAAATTTCAAATAAAGTCAAATTGTCTTGACTTCTCAAGACATTCGCGTTATAGTACAGTCAGATAGATCTATACAGCGAGCATATCTCCCCCTATTCTAAACATGAAACCCGTGAGCGCTTTGGACTCTTCAAAGGTCGATTAGTGCATAGGAGAGAAATAATGACGACAGAAAGTTTAGCCCCATATGACCCAAGTACAATTTTACCAGATGACGCCCGCGCGATTGAGATTTATGAGATGCAGCTAGGTCGCGTACAAGCGGGGCAAATGCCAGAGGAGATTTTCCTCGAATTCAGACTGCGTCACGGCGTCTATGGACAACGCGACGACGGCTCTCAGATGATTCGCGTGAAAATTCCTTTCGGCGGACTAAACGCGGCGCAACTAGAGATGCTTGCCGATATTGCCGAAGAGTTCTCGGACAATATTATCCACATCACGACGCGGCAAGATGTGCAGTATCACTACGTCGATATTAACAATACGCCAGAGTTAATGCGTCGGTTGGCGTCCGTCGGTATTACCACCAAGGAGGCGTGTGGCAATGTCGTCCGCAATGTCACCGCTTGCCCACTAGCCGGCGTCTGCAACGACGAGCCATTTGACGTCACTCCGCATTCAATGGCTCTCTCGGCATTTTTGTTGGGGCATCAAGATGCGCAAGATTTTGGACGCAAGTTCAAGATTGCGTTCTCTGGATGTCATGAACATGCTTGCGGCTTAGGATATATGCACGACATTGGTGCAGTTGCAGTGCTCAAAGAGGTTGACGGGAAACTGAAGCGCGGGTTTAGATTGCTTGTAGGCGGTGGTCTGGGTGCCGTGCCGCATCAGGCAAAAGTCTTTGACGAATTTGTGCCTGAAGAGGAGTTATTGCCGATTTCACAGGCGATTGCGAAGGTGTTCACTCGGTTGGGCGAACGTAAAAACCGGAATAAAGCGCGGATGAAGTTCGTCGTCGCAAAACTCGGCGTTGAAGAGTTTCGCCGCCTTGTATTGGAGGAGCGTGAACAGTTGCGCTATGAACCCGCGTGGACTGCCCATCTCGACAATCTGGATGCGTATGACGAGATGCCGTTGAAACCGCCGTCACAACTCAATGGTGTGCCAAAGCCCGAGGGATTTGAAGGGTGGTATGACACAAATGCTCGTACGCAGCGTCAGCCGGGATACACGGTAGTCAACATCACGTTGCCGCTCGGAGACATTACTGCGGATCAAGCGCGGGCATTGGCGAGCATCTCCCGCAAATACGTCAAGGACACGGTTCGTACCACCGTCGAGCAGAATCTCGTTTTGCGCTGGGTCAGTATGAGCGACTTGCCCGCCCTCTACCAGGACCTCAATGCGATTGGTTTAGCCGCTTCGGGCGCGGAAACATTAGTTGATATTACCGCGTGCCCCGGCACCGACTCCTGCAAACTCGGGATATCGTCCTCGCGCGGGTTAGCCGCTCACTTGAGAAATTATTTCCTCGAAACCGGCGTGAAAGAGGAGATTCAAGACCTGCGAATTAAGATTAGCGGCTGCCCCAACTCGTGCGGTCAGCATCACATCGCCAACATCGGGTTCTTCGGTTCCTCGCGGCGTATGGGGGAACACATCGCCCCGTATTACCAAGTGATGTTGGGTGGACATGCCACCGACAACGCGGGGGCTTACGGACTCCCCACCGGAAAGATTCACGGCAAGAACATCCCGCAATTCATTGAGCACCTGACCGCCAAGTACATTGATGAACGAAAGGAGGATGAACCGTTTACGGACTATATCGCAAGACTGGGCAAGGTCGAAATTAAAGCAATCCTTCGCCAATACGACCAAATCCCCACTTTCGAGGAAGACCCCAGCTACTATATCGACACCGGCGACACAAAGGAGTTCAAACTCAAAAAGGGTGTCGGCGAGTGCGCGGGTGCGTTGATCGAGTTGGTCTCGTTCATACTTGAAGAGGCTGACCGGCTAATCTACGAGGCGGGGCTACAGCTCGAACGAGATGAATACACGGCGTCCGCCCAACACGCCTATGAGGCGATGATCAAGGCTGCGGACGCACTGCTGACGACCGAAGGGTTGCAACACATTGACGATGAATCGACGGTCAAGGAATTCCGAGTTCGGTTCTTTGAGCCGGGGATTGTCTTTCCGGGTTTTGGAGCGCATCTGTTTAAGGCAGCCGATGAGGATACCACCGCCTTTGACAGGGAATTAACCCATCGCCGCGTCGAGGAGGCGACCCTCTTCGTTGAGGAAGCGCACAACGTTTACGGACGGATGCGGATTCGACAGGAAGAAGAGGCGGGAAGCAAGAAACGCGAAGCCCGCCCTGCCCGCATCCCCAAAGCGCCGCCCAAGACTGAGAAGGTCGAGGAAATCGTCGATAGTCTCGACCTCAAAGGCGTGGCGTGTCCGTTCAACTATGTACAAGCGAAAATTCGCTTGGAGACGATGGATGTCGGTCAACTCCTTGAGATTATGATTGATGACGGCGAACCGATTGAAAACGTCCCCATGAGCCTGACGAACGACGGGCATGAAATTACCGACACCAAGAAAGTCGGTGGTCACTATCGCCTCGTGATTCGAAAAGGGGAATAGCTTCTAAAATATAGCGGTGATTGGCCCTCTCTTCCATGGATGGTGTGGACCGGCAATCGCTGTTTACTTACTAGAGAGAATTCAACTTTGTCATACAACGGTGTTAAGGATAGTCGTATTCATGGGAGACCCTGAAACAACGGTTAACACTGATTGAAATCTATACCTTGCTACATGCGATTCTGAGAGGAGGGTTGAATATCGCTATACTAGTGGGCAAGAGCAAACGATGAATGCCGCTAACTTTCAGAAAAGCTGCAACTGAATTTTATTACGATTTACCGAAAAAAAAAGGCGTATTACACATGTGGGATGACTAGTTGCACAAATCCGCAGAAGTTTACTGATCTCCGTGAAGGCTGGATATTCATCCAAGTTGGCGTTGAAGCCTAGGAAGAAGATAATCAAATTGAAGACGTTTAAGCGCTTATCCCTCTCATTCTAATCTTAATGTAAAGGTATACCCCTGTAGATAGATTTTCAGTCTAACTTCACTAATAGATTAAGGTAGGCAATTGAATATTGTTATGGTTAATGTTGCCAGACGTGTTGAGATTTTCTCGTTATCAGCAGATGGAATCATCCGTCTTGACTTGAATGCTCGCGGTTACATATATCCGACGGTTAAAGTTGTAGAGTTTTGTCACCGTAATACCTGACAAACAATAGACGCCTCCGAAAAAGCGTGTCTAAAGAGGGCTGTTGGGTGCGACTTATCGGGCGTATCCAATTTTCAATGAAGGAAGAATGGAATGGTAATCATCGTAGGCGTTGGGGTTATAGCGTTAATTGTAGGTTTAACCTGGAAATTCGGGTCTAGGAAATTCTTCCTGTCGAGACTGGCGGTGCTATTGGGCGTTTTCCAAATTTTATCGAGTATCGCGCAGGCGGTACAGATTGCTACACTAGGAAAAACAAGAAGTCTGCCTTTGGAAGGTCTTCCGCTGCTCGGGATCCAAATGATTATAGGTGCTTTAGCCTACAGATCCCTTAAGAAAACAAAACTCGGCATTAAAGAGAAATCAGAGATTCGGACAGTAGGAGAGGTGACCGCTCTATTTGGTATGATATGCCTTACTGTGTTTGGAGTAGCGGCGAATCGACTTTCTTCGGCTGCAGAGATAATGCATATTTACCCCGTAGAATCGATAACGGCGCCTATATGGTCATGTATCGCCTATCTAACTATGTGGACACGAAGACCAATCGGAGAGGAAACACAGGACGAAGTTTATGAAACGCCAGGCACCCTATGGCATACCCTATTTTCGTGCGAGGGGCGACTTGAGAGGACGGCGGCGAGGATAATCCTCTTGGTAATTGTTCTGTTAAATCTTAGTCCGTTTGTTGTCGTTGTACAGTTAGTGTTTAGAAATAATGTTCTGTCGGATTGTATTCTCGTATTGCATTCCATCGGGGCCTATGTTGCAATTTATCCAATTGTTCCGATTGGGATTAAACGCCGCCATGACCGAGAAAAAAGGGGTTGGGGATTAGTTAGCATTTTCTTTGTTAAGGGGACAGAAGGGCCTAACCGATTTGGTGCAGTTCCGAGTAAGTTTCCCTTCAGATTGAAATAAACCCACTTGAAGTGTTACATGGGATTGATGATGGATGTGGAAGGAGGTTTACAATTCGGTTGGGATATAGTTGGGATAATAATAGCATGCCTTTTATACTTCTGTGGTTGTACCTTTAGCAGACTTCTGCGACGGTCCCAATACCTTGCAAGGCGCGACCGAGTTGCCCATTACCCGTTTCCCAGTTGAAAGGCTGCCAAACGGAATGCCAGTCGACGACGATCTAGATGAACCAATGCACATTATAAGGAGCTATCTCTGATTGCTGACATGACCAACCCGTCAGCGCAATCAAAAAATGAGCATTCTCAACTTATTTTCTCTAGAACTTAATTATGCTCAACGCCGCAAACCCTTACCCTGTCTAGCCTTCAGCCCCATCGACCACTTTGCTTAATGTCTAAAATTCCCGCAAAATAAGTAAATCAAAAATCCCAGTTTTACTTCTCCTAGGTGGTACGCAACACGAGAAATTATTGCCGCGATTCAAGGTGACTGCTACAATCTTATCTATGAAACACCGACAGCCGTGAGAGCTAGTCCTCTTTCGGCAATGGTAGCAACGCCACAGAGCTTTCGTCCACGCGTTAATCTGACAGACGCGGTTGCAAAAAAAACCTCCCCCTTGCCAAGGGGGAGCGAGAGGAGGTCTCCTCCAACGCATTGGGATTATCGCGCTGCACTCCCCCTTAATATCGTGAACTGAGCCGTACAGTCCGGTAGGTTGGGTTTTACCATATATGTGAAATATCGTACACAGTTGTAACTGACAATCCGAATGTAATGCTTGGCATTACTCGCTGATTCCGTTCAACCCAATCTACTTTTAACCGCCGAAACTAGGTTCTGTTGACGTTTGGTTATAAGGTTGTGGCATAATAGAAGAATGATGCCCATAACCTTACCTGATGGCCGATGGAGAAAGATATACCAGTTTCTTCTAAAGCTGTTCCAACATCTATGCCCGCAACGAAGCTGCTACTCGACGATTCGTCGAAGCCGTCCTGTGGGTGACTCGTAGCGGTGCGCCATGGAGATTGTTACCAACCGCCTATGGAAATTGGAACTCCATCTACAAGCGGTTTGGCTGCTGGTGTGACAAAGGAATCTTCACACTGATGCACCACCACTTCGCCTCTGACCCAGATATCGAGTGGCTTATTATTGACACTACCATTTGCCGGGCTCACCCATGCGCGGCTGGAGTCTCAAAAAAAACGGTGGTACTGAAAACCAAAGCGCTAGGAGGCTCTCGAGGTGGATTCAGTACAAAGATTCACATCACAGTTGACGGACTAGGTAATCCGCTTAGACTCCATCTAACCCCCGGTCAAAGACATGACATAGCTGAAGCTGAAGCGTTGATAGTTGGATATAACAGCGAGTATGTAATTGGAGACAACGGGTATGACTCGGACGATTTTATTGACGTTATTGAAACGAATGGTGCAATTGCAGTGATACCGCTTCGACGTAATCGTGGCGCCCAAAGAACATACCATTTATACAAAGAGAGACACCTGGTTGAATGTTTTATCAACAAGATAAATGATGGTATCGTCGTATCTTTATCTCGTTTCGAGAAACTGGCTGCCCGTTATTTTGGATTTCTGAGTTTTGTCTCCACGCTTATCTGGCTCCGTTGATATGTCAACAGAACCTAGGGATAGGGAAATGAAAAAATCTCGTAGACTTGTAAAAGAGTCGAAAGAGGATAAGGCTAGCCAGTTGTTGTAGTTGAAGGTGGGGAACAAGAAATTTGACTGAAACTTCTCCCGTAACTGGACTTTTCTGTTTGCAAAGGAGAACATAGATGACTAACTTCTACAAGAGATTCTGTACGACCGCGTTTGCTATCACTCTTTTGATTGGCGTGTGTTGCTTCGCAATTGGAGCGCTAGTAGGTGTGACCTGGACAAAGTCTGAGGTGATTCCAGTGGTCATCGTCGAACCCGGCATTGGAGGCTTCAAACCAATGACAGGTAGTTCAATTGGGAACAGATGGTTTAAATCTCTGGTTAAGCCGGTCCTTTTGGTAAAGCCCGGCATCGGTGGATTTGTACCTCTTAAAGGGAGCAGCATAGGCAACAGTTGGGGGAAGAAAGACGTTCTACCAGTAGTGATTGTGGAGCCCTCCATGGGACGGTTTGTCCCGTTGCGTCCCATCGCCACCCGAGGCGAGTCAACAAGTGATGCACTGCATACCATTCCCCCTACTATTTCTGTTGTTGAGAACAAGATTGTCGGGGATTTTGAGGGGTGGGAAGGAGAAACCATCGTAAGGCTGGAAAATGGACAGATATGGCAACAGAGCGAATATCATTATGCTTTCATGCCGGAAGTGTTGATTTTCAAATCAGGCAGCGGACACAAGATGATAGTCGATGGAGTTAAAAACGCAGTAGGTGTTGATCGACTGAAGTGATATTCGAAAATCACTCAATCGGATGCTCTCTCGTGACTTCTGTTACCACAGAGTTTTTTCGTTGAGAGTCTTGAGTGTAGACGTAAGCCTTGTGTTCACAATGTAATCTAGGTCCAGGGCAATGTAGTTTTCATGTTTCTACAAGCTTTAAGTCGAGAGTCGCGAATACAATGCACGCTTGCAGCGCAAAGACCTTGAGAAGAAATCGCGGAAATGATGGAGGACTGCATAGCCGCGAAAACCAAATGTTATCGAATCTTAAGAAGGTATAACGATGGTAAATTACCTTACAAAATCCAAATATTTGAGCGGGCTACAGTGTCGCAAACGCCTCTGGTATGAAAAGAACCATCCGGAGAGGGCATCTGCCATTTCTAGATCGCAACGGCGAATAATTGATCAGAGCAAAGAGGTACTAGTTCTTGCTCGAGATTATTTTCCAGGGGGCATGTTGATTGATGCCTTAGATCCCGCGGAATCTGTGGAACAAACCAAAGAAGCCATAAGGCGCGGCATTTCGCATATCTTTGAAGGCGCGTTTATTTTCAATGATATTTGGGTTCGGTGTGATATTCTTCAGAAAGACTCAAAGTCGTGGAGAATCATTAAAGTTAAGGCGTCAACCAAAGTCAAAGTGGAGTATTTACCTGAACTAGCTGTCCAAAAGTGCGTCTTATTAGAACAAGGTGTGTCCATCTCTGGAACGCAATTGATGCATATAAATCGAGAGTGTGTATATCCAGATCTCTCGAATTTGTTTACTATTGAGGATGTAACAGATCAAGTCAATCAATTGATGGCTGATGTCACTAACAATATAGAGACATGCAAAACAATCCTTGACGGAGCCGTTGAACCGAACGTCTCGATTGGGGAGCATTGTGACAAACCCGATCCGTGCCCGTTCAAGGACTATTGTTGGAGGGGCGTTCCTAAACACTCAATTTTCACCATCCCGGGACTTATTTGGAAAAAAAAGACCGAGTTGATAGAAAGGAATATCCTAAGTCTGTGCGATGTTCCTGACGATTTCCCATTGACTCAAAAACAGGACGCTTACGTCAATAGTGTTCTCGAAGATCAACCAGAGATTGACAATAAAGCAATCAGAGACAAATTATTAGATCTAGAAAATCCAATCCATTTCTTTGATTTTGAATCCTACAATCCTGCGATTCCAAGGTTTGAGGGACTGAGACCATATCAACAATTTCCATTTCAGTACAGTTGTCACATACTGCAATCCAATGGCGCAATTACGCATCACGAATACTTGCACACCGATACAACCGATCCAAGATTAACTGTAGTGGAATCTTTGCTTGGCCATATTTCTGATGCTGGTTCGGTGGTTGTTTATGGGGCTTCTTTTGAACGTGGGATACTTAAAGGACTTGGCTCAATTTTCCCTGGATACTCTGATGCACTTCAATCAATTATTTCCAGACTTTGGGACCAGCTATTGATATTCCGCAATCACTATAAACATCCGGGGTTTGGTGGTTCAAATTCTCTAAAGAACGTCCTTCCTATTTTGGCGCCTTCCCTTTCCTACCAGAATTTGCACGTCCAAGAGGGTGGTGACGCTCAAGCTGTCTGGGATTTGATGGTTAACACCACAAGCGAGAAAGAAAAAAGCGATATGATCAGACCCTTGAGGGCATACTGCAAGATGGATACACGTGCCATGGTTGAAATCCACAAAGTGTTGCTTCAGTTGTAGATTAGATTGCGGCCCAAAACCCAGTGAACCGAAGTGCCAATGATTGATGAATTGGAGGAAATGCGATGGAATGGCTTGGAGTTGTTCTGTTAGTCGTGTTTCTCTTTGGTATGGGCATAGTCGCACGAGATGCCATAAAACACGCCAAAAAAACAATTACACCTAATCGTTTACGTCACGATAGAGATTCTGAGGTTCCGCCGGGAAGGGAACATCTTTTGCAAGTCCAAGACATCGCTCGTAGGTATCTCAGTGTCCAAAAGCTAGTTCTCCTTCTTACTATCTTGCCCTTGCCAATCTTGACCCATCGGGAGCAGGTAAATATTGAAAACCAGGCAACCTCGATCTGAGGGCGTAAGAAGAATTGTCGCCGCCTGTTCGATTGGGCTAAGTGGCTTATGGATACATTTATTAGGATGTTTAAGCTTAGCACACTATAAAGGCCGGCTTTGATCTGGACAAAAACCAATGATGCCGCATGTCAATCCTATCTCACGGGTCGGGGGCGTTACGGGTTTCATCAAACCTGTGCTTCAATTAAATTTGTTCGTTTGCGGAGGTATTCCAAGATGAATCAGGAATTTAAGATAAGCCACAAACTCCATAAGTGGCAGAAATGGATGAAGGCTATCGAAAAAGAGATTTACGGTCTTGTTGTGGATGCAAACATGTTCTGGGAAGTCCAAGACATCATCCGTGCGAATCCGCGTATCCAAAAGCCGAGTGCTTTCTATCGCTATCTTGGGAGGACTTATCTTTCTCATGCACTAGTAGGACTGCGTCGGCAAATCAAACCGCAAAAGGACAGTATATCCTTTGTGGGATTGCTTGATGATATTGCCAAAAACCCTGAAGAGCTGTCCCGCGAGTATTATCGTTCCCTCTGTGCTTATCCTGATGGACCTGACATCAGTCAAATAGAAACGGAGGGAAGAAAAGAACTTGAAGAAATAGGGATTACCGGCACCTCCCAACTGAAAGATTTGATACAGATGGACGACTTCGCGTCATACGCAGATGCCAGCGGAAACCATGTGAATCGCAGGATGGTAGAAGACGATCTGAAACGGCTCAAATCAGCAGTAGAGATCCATGAAGAGTTTGCTGATAAACGTATTGCACATTGGGACAAGGGCGAGCCGGAAGTTATGCCGACATTAGGGGCACTGGATGATTGCATTAAATTGCTGGATGAAACGTATGTGAAGTATCATCTCCTGTTTTATGCAGAATCAATAGACACGTTGATGCCAACCTACCAATACGAGTGGAAGACCATTTTTCTAGAGCCATGGTTAAAAACTGGCTTTGGGAGTGCCAAGGGGCTTATTAATATTAGTGAAGATTTTGACGATGAACTCCCAGATTTCAAAGAGTACATGGAATGAAGTATCTGCTTGATACACATACGCTGCTTTGGTTTCTCACCGGCGACAAACAACTCAGCGTCCGCGCCCGACAGTTAATCGAAAATCCAGGCAACGAAATCTTCCTTAGCCTATGGGAGATAGCAATTAAGGTAAAGTTAGGGAAACTCGATTTAGACAAACCGTTTGAACAGGTGTTTCCAGAGAGACTGCATTTCAATCATATTGAGATATTGGATATCGCAGTTGATAGCCTCATCAAGCTGACCACTTTACCTTTTCATCACCGAGATCCGTTTGACCGCTTGATAATCGCTCAAGGGCTCGTTGAAGGACTTCCAATCATTGGTGTAGACCAGGACTTTGATGCCTACGGAATAGCTAGGGAATGGTGACAAGGCGAACAAATGCAATACCTTATACGAACCAGATCCGTTACGGTGGATTGACTTCAAGACGAGGAGAAAACAAAATGCCTGACAACGAATTGTGGAATGAAACATTAGTTGAGAAAAGGGTAACGTATAGCGTTGAAGTCAATGGGCAGTTCGTCATTATTGAGGATGTACCCGCCCGAGTAAATGTCGAAACAGGAGAAAGATACTTTTCCCCAGAAACCGTTGAACTTTTGCAGCAAGCTGTATGGGAACAGTATCGCCCTAGTCGCATTATCGAGACACCTGTGTACGAGTACGCTGCATTTGTGTCGACCAAGCCGTTGCAGCCTTCTTAGTCTCGACCTATCAGAGCGCTAGTAGGGAATTACAGCGGTCAGGAAACCCTGCCGTGCTCGTTCGATTCATCGGACACCTAAATTCTTTCGTTCGTTTGAATAAGTTTTTAACCATGGATTAGGAATTTAAGATAAGTTTAAAACTTACGAAGTGACTTGAATGGATGGAGACGATTTACAGCGCGATTCTAAGGTTCCTTCGGGAGGTAAACCTCTTTTTTGGGAAGTCTAAGACATTGTTCACGAGTACCTCTGTGTTCAAAAGGCAGTTTCTCTTCTCGCTATCTTGCGAGTGCGGATTTAGATGAATCGGGAGGAGGAAAAGTTGAAAAACAGGCAACCCCGATCTGAGGGCGTAAGAAGAATTGTCGCCGCTTGTTCCATTGGGCTAAGTGGCTTATGGATCTTATTATTAGGATGTTTAAGCTTAGCACACTTTCACAGTTCTCGAAGTGGGTTTGAGCTTTCGATCGGTTTGTTTTTTGCCTTAATTGGCGGCGTCGCATTGTACTTCTTACCGAAAGGCATTTGCAAGTTTGTCTTCTGGATAAAGGATGGCTTTGACCTAGATAAAAAACGCGATGATACTGCATAGGAACATTCCAAGCCAAGCCCGCCGCAAACCGTCCCCAAGCCATCACTCACAGATTCAATCTTGAGGGAGTGAACTTCATGAAAATCGCAGGATTAGGATTTTTCAGACGCCGAAGGCGTGTTTCGGGTCAATTACAGGTAAGAGATGAGATTCAGCACATCCCGCAGCCTGTGCCATTTGACGCTGACTGGATACGTTACTGTCCACAGCGCCCCTTTCCCCCGTATCGTCATGTGCCTGGCGTGACGCCGCACCCTATCAACGATGTTAATGGACATAGCTACGGAGTGCATGAAGAAACCGATGACCCCATCCCACCCCCGGAGGCGTGGAGTGAAAATGATGATTACCTCTACGGAGTGGACCTCTACAACTTTGCCTACTGGTGGGAAGCGCACGAAGCATGGGAGGGGCTATGGCAGAAAGCAGAGGATGAATATCGTCTGTTTCTACAGGGACTGATTCAAATTTCCGCTTCGCTCATCAAGTATCATACACGTCAGCTCCGACCGCTGCGAAGCCTTTCAATAGCCGGTCGTGACAAAGTGCGCCGCGTGCAGAAGGACCTTGACAATCCAGATACGTATCTGGGAATAAACGTCATTGAATTCCTATCCTGTCTTGATACCTTTTTCGCGCCGTTTTTTGCCGACACTGTCTCGCATCTAACCTACTCCCGTTCAACAGTCAAACCCCTAATTCGTCTAGATTTTTAGTGCAGAACTTACGCCGTTTTCGCGCCTTGCTTTATACTGTCGTTGAACTAGTGGTATTAAGCGGTTGAATCGTTACCGCAGTGTCAGGAGAGCTATCAAATGAACGAGAATCATCTGAAAATGCCGCAATGGACCACAGGTCCAAGGCTGCTAAAGTTGGGGGAACAGATAGCGTTAAACTTCTTCCTGCCGGATGGGTTCCATGCCGAACCTCTGACCATTTTCCCGCGCTACCTCGAACGAGCTGAGCCGGGCGACGCCTTTACCGCGGGCGGAGATCTGGACTGGCTGGACACGCTGGAGTCGGAACAGTTTGAGCTAAAGTTCTCCGACGGACGCGCCTCCCTCACTTATCAGCCGATGTACCCCGGAAACTACATCGCGCGGTGGTGCGCCGGTGACGAGGTGTTCTATCGCTATTTCGCCACGATTGAAGAGGACTGGATTGTAGTGCGCTTCAGCGGCTATCCTGCCCTGCAGAGGCCGACCTTGCACGCTACCGGCATCCCAATCGACTACCCACTCCCGGTAGAGAGTTATTACGAGAAAATTGCGAAAATCGACTATACCATGAGTTACGACCCGAGCGATCCCCTGTGTCAGAAATTTCTGGAGTTCCACCGCTATTTCGGCGATACAGTCGTTCCGCAATTTCCGGACACGCCAACACTCAGCCAAGAAGAGCGCGTACGGCTGTACCGTGAGGCGTTGGAACGAGTCAAAAGCCTATTGCCGGATATAAACGATGCCCGTGCAGGTCGGGTTGAGATGTGGCATTCGAACGACCCCGGTTATGTGGAGACGTTCATGAAACTCGGTATCAATAGTCACTTCGGACTACAAATGGCAAATGGGGGTTCGTGGCTGGGGATGCCAGAATTTCCTTATTTCGCCTCGCCGTTGGATTTTCGCAAAACCAATCAGGCTGAGGGTGGCTCCGTCGTTGCGCATCAATGGGATTTCTGCACCGGCTGGCATTTCCTAGGACCTGTGACTTGGCACAATCAATTCGATACGTCGGAAAACCATTGGGATGAAGCGGAGAAGTGCTTCCGTCAAGGCGTGAGTGAAGCCGCGAATCTTGTGGAGATGAGCGGACATCCCGCCTTTATGTTCCCGCTTTATGACGCTGCATTCACGTGCCAACTTCGCGACGGGTCACTCCACTGTGCGCTTGATGACAGCGATTGGGGAACTGAACACAACTTATATCCGGTGTTCCAGTTTGTGGAACGATACCAACGCTTCATGGCTTTCGAAATACCCAAAGTCTTCAAGCTCGTCTACGCGCGGTCTCTCGATGTTGCCGACTACTATCGCCGTCACTTCGCAGTTACACCTCGCACCGTTTTCGTCAGCAAAACGAATCACATCTTCTACGATATGAACTGGATTAACGGGTGGGCTGGAGCACACATACTGTTGACGCGCGAGCGGCTCCCATGGAACACGCGCATCCCACCTATCATGGACTTGAGGAAGAACACCCGGTACGGCGGCAAAGACCCGTGGTCCTACGAGTATATTGTCGTTGAGGACCAGCGGTGCTCAATTAGGTTCGAGCGGGAATGTCTCAATCCCATCTGGTGGTTCGACTACACGGACCCAGGCGCTACACTAGGCCCCGAAGGTAGCTCAATTTCGCACGTGGAGACGCCGGATGTCGGATTCTTCCAGACAAATCGTACCTGGCCAGTCTATTCGGGTGTCGATCCATCAAGAATTCCGACGCTTCGTTCAAAACCGAAGTGGATGCCCGTCGAGGAAGGACTTCGGCTTGACTTAAGAATGCTCACCGAAGCGGAATTTCCGGATTATGCGATTGCGCTCTGGGAACTGCCGGACGAATTTGCGAGGAGCCCGAAACTGTTCAAGGTCGAAACCAACGCTAAGGAATTTATCCTTGCCAAGAATACGGACGGCGAGTATCACATGGTTCTATTTTTCGACCTGGTTCCCGACTTCGTGCTGGAGGTGACCTTGAAAAGTCAAACGTGCACTACCAACGCTACGTAAGGGGAGCAGAGACGAAAACAAACACCGCTACAGTACCACGTCACCTTCGACCGGTTCGACTTGTACCTTAATGTTTCTGAGATGCTCTATTACCCGTTCAAGTTCGTCCGCATCGCCGATAATTTCTAGAATAATCCACCCTTCGTCAGCCGTGACGTTGGCACGCCGGATGTTCGTGACTACTTTGTATTGATGCCCGATGTTATATACCACGGGCTCTGTAACTCGCTCTGGAGGAAAAGTCAAACGAACTCTTAAATTTGCCATGTTTTCGGTCCCCGTTAGAATTGTTGAATCAAATACTTAGCTACTACGCCCCACGCTTCACATTTATGGGCACCTCGGTGAAATCCGTCTCTGCTTCACGCCAAGCATAAGCTCGCGTAGTGTTAATCGTCCGATTGTAGATCGAAATTACGATGTAAGCCGCATCAGGATGTGCTGGTTCACCCCAAAGCATCGCGTCTTCCTTGTCTTTAGCGGAAAAGTACGCATCGTGGTCGGGATGTGAGTGATAGAATGACTTGATCGGTCGATTTTCGGTCTCGGACTCTTTGTGCACGCGAATCAAATCGTTTGGATCTATCTCATACGCTGTCCGTGCATCGCGTGGATATGTTTCCGAATCTTCGGCATGACGTGCATTCTGTATATTCCTGCACTCTCTGACAAATTCTTGATCGCCATCGCTCAAAATAATGCCGCAGCATTCGTAGGGAAATTCCGCGATTGCATGGGCGTGGATCTTATCTAGAGTTTCTTGGTATAGCCCTACCACTTAAATTTCTCCAAAGGAATTTCCTTCGCACCTCGAATAGAAAAAATGTAATCGACATCTCTAGTTGTGTGTCCCGCAACCCGATAAACTTGGGAACACTCCATTTATTTTGTAGAAGTTCTTAGAGAAATCACAGCCAAAATAAAAAGTGCCGTGGACGCCAGTGCGGAGAGAAGACAGTACGAACAGAGGGCGCGGATAACAAAAATTTGCAGATAAACCAAGATGATCGACACCAAAAAGCCCAATGTTGTCAAGAGAGGGATGATTGTTAACAGTCGGCTGTGTTTTGTGTCTAAATACGCCGTAGTTAACAAAATGATAGACACATAGTAGAGCGCACCCAATAAGCCGATGGGAATCGATCCAATTGTCGCGTATTGGCTAGTGGTAACCTCCTCACAATCTCTCAGAACATAGCAGTCTAGCGAAGCGCCGCGATAATGTTGAATGGTGAGATACGTGGCATCTACGAATCCGATTAGACTAACCGTTAACCAGCCCGCCGTAATCAACTTAATTGAGTTCAGATTTAGTTTCGAGGATAAGCGCCTTAAATCCCTCATATGTAGGCGGTTTATTCATGATTTTCTGACCATTCAGGAAGAAGGTTGGTGTTGACCGAACACCGGCGCGGCGCCCCTCCTGATAGTCGTTGTTGACCTTTTCGATAATCTCTTGCGAGAGGAAATCTCGGTGAAATTGGAACACATCTAAGCTCAGGGAAGTCGCATATTGCGAAAAAATCTCGAGTGCCTCTGTCTGCTCTTTTTCAGCCCACTGCTCCTGATGAGAAAACAGTAAATCATGCATCTCCCAGAATTTGCCTTGACGACCCGCAGATTCCGCCGCTATCGCCGCTGCTAATGCGTGGGCATGGTTTCGCAGCGGATAGTGGCGAAAGATGAGCCGAAACTCGTCGCCCACCTCTTCCACGAGCTCTGTGACAATCAAGTGATAGTATGCACACCGACGGCACTGATAATCACTATATTCAACTAAACTAATTCGAGCATCGGGATTGCCGACGGCCCTGCCAGATTTCGGAACCGGATGAAGTCCCTGCGTCGCCGTTTCCGGTTCGGGTTTATCCGTGAAGTAAATTAGTCCGAATACCAAGAAAACTAACCCTAGAAGCAAGCCTGACCAAGCCGCTACACGTTTTGCTGTACGCTTTCTCTCAGTCCCGAAGCTGTTCTCGGCGGAGTGGGGTTTTCGATTTCGTGAGGTACTCATCTGATTACTTTGTCGATGGAGTCTCTCTTATTGGGCGGAACCCTAGCTGAAGTTGAGAAATTAACTAGGAAGCGCAAGGTGGGGAAAACTCCTGAGAAATCGCCTTTAGAAGCAGGTTGTCGATTCGGCAGCGCTCAGCAGCGATGATGGAGCGGAGATTTTGGACAGTTTGCTCTATGCTGTTTTCCAAATTGCGGACAAAATAATCGTAGTCCTTCATGTACGAAATCTCTGATTTGGCTCTCTGCAAGCGCTGCTGGATTTCCAGATTAGATTCGGTTTTTCGACCGCGAAGCCGTTTTTCCATAACCGCGAAGGAGGGCGGCAAAATAAAGATGCTCACGCGCTTCAGAGAAAGCGACTTGACCTGCATTCCACCGTGTACATCAATTTCTAGGACGACATCTTTGCCTTCTGTTATTTTGGGTTCAACCTCCGAATTCAGTGTGCCGTAGTGGTGCTCCCCATATCTTGCTGATTCCAGAAACCCGCCCTGCTTGATTAATGCCTCAAATTTGGAGGAGGATAAAAAATGGTAGTTGACCCCATCAATTTCACCGGGGCGAGGTGGGCGTGTTGTTGCGGAGATAGAGTGCGTCAACGTCGACTCTGCTTGGCAGAGCGCTTTGACGACACTAGTTTTGCCAGATCCGGAAGGTCCCGAGACAACGATGAGTAGCCCCTGTCGGGAGATTTGTTCACTCCACATTCTGAACCAGCTCCCGAATTTTTTCAATCTCTGTTTTGAGTGAGACACAGCGGGAGGACGCAGACGATGATGAGGCTTTTGAGGCGATGGTATTCACCTCTCTATTCATCTCTTGAAGCAAAAAATCAAGCTGCCGACCAACCGGTTCGCTCACCTGTAGAGATTGCTCAAACTGATCACAGTGGCTATCGAGTCGGACCAGTTCTTCGGTGATATCTGATCGGGATGCAATCACACCTGCTTCCATCACAAGGCGCTCTGGAGCAATCTCGATGGGGCCCTGAAGCAGTTCATCTAAGCGGGTTTCAAGTTTTTCCTGAACAGCCTGCATTACACCCTCACTGCTGGATCGAACTTCTGTCGCTAGAAAACGCACCGCACAGAGGTGTTGGTTTAACGCTTCGTACATCGTGCTGCCTTCGGTTTGTCTCGTTCTGTTCAGTTGCACCAAAGCGGTTTCTAGCGTTGATTGGAGTTCAGTCCATGTCTCTTCTTCTCCCACAGTCGGTTCCTGAAGGACAAAGATACCAGGAAGGCGTGCCAAAAGACCAACCGAAATATCATTATTCAAATCCAATTCGATTTGTAGCCGCGCAAGTTTCTGGTGATACTGCTTCGCCAGCTCCAAATCAAGCACGACGCTGTCGTCTGAAGATGAAGTAATCTTCACTAACTCGACTGAAACTTGAATTTGTCCTCTGGAGACGCGATTTCTTGTCAGACTCTGGATGCGATGTTCAAATTGGGAGAGGGAATTGGGTGTACGTACGGTAACGTTGCAGTATCGATGGTTCCAAGCTTTCAGCTCTATTGTCAGTGCGCCGATCCGGGTTTCAGACGAGCATCGACTGTAACCCGTCATGCTTTTAATCATCAATTAATCCGCCGCTTCCTCCAACTGAGTCAGAACCGGCGACTCAACGCGGATTGCATCCTTAATGCAAACTTCCTCGCACAGTTTACAGCCAACACAATCCTTGGGTTTGACAAGTTCACAAATCCCAAAGAAACTTTCAGCGTGTTCTCCTGTTTCTGGATCTAGCAGTTCAAGGCAATCCCACGGGCAAATGTGTACGCAGAAATCACAACCGGAGCAGAGTTCTTCATAAATTACAGCGATTGGTCGGTTGGTTGGACGTCTAATAAATTTGCAGACATTACCGTACTGATCTCGAATTGCTTCGACCGGACAAACCATCCCACAAGCGCTGCAATCGATACAGATATCCGGATCTATATCATGCAGTTTATTGCGTTCGCCCGTAATTGCATCAACAGGACAATTCGTCAGACATGCCATGCACCCAACGCATTCGTCTGTAATATAATAAGCCATTCGGAGGTTCCTTCCTTCTCGGGGCTAGATAATCTAATACCGTGGAGGGTAAATCAACCTAATTATAACATGGAAATCTCGATTAAAGCAAACCATATCAACAACCGCTTATGTGTGTGTCACGGATATCCGTGATTTCATTAGGCGATACTAAAGGTTTGGCCTCTGAACGGTTAAATCTTTTGATATATGATTTGCTTGTCTTTTGTGTTATAATGGTTGATGTTGTTTACATTCCTTACTGAAGCTCCAACCAAAAGGGGAGCTCTTGAGCGGAGGGGATTCGTATGAAAGACTTTGCGTTTTCCGGGGGACGCCCCGACCCGTACACCTTTCCAACGGAAGGGTTGATTGAGGCAAGTGCCGAAGCGCTGTGCGAGTTAGGCGGTAGTCTCGTCAACTATCCGGGTGACAATGGATATCGCGGCTTACGTGAGTTGGCTTCAATGCGCTTTGAAAGGCGAGAAGGCGTGCCGCTACCCATTGATAACATCTCAATCACGTCCGGTTCCATGCAGGCACTAGATCTTGTCCTGGGGACTTTCATCAATCCAGGGGATACCGTTCTGACCGAAGAGCTAACCTACAGTGGCACACTTGGTCTCTTGAGACACCTCAAAGCCAATCTTGTAGGTGTACCGATAGACTACACTGATGGTATGAACATAGAGGCGCTTGAGGGGATTCTTAAAGACTTAAGGGCGAGGCAGATTCGCCCTAAGTTAATCTATACGACCCCAAACCACCAAAACCCCACGGGAGCTATTCTTTCGTTGGAGCGTCGCGAACAACTGTTAGTGCTGGCGAATGAATACGATACCTTGATTGTTGAGGACGATTGCTACGGCGACATTGACTTCGAACCTAACCTGACGCCCGATTCGCTGTTTAAGCTCGACCGTAACAACCGCGTCATTTTTGTCGCAACGTTTTCAAAAATACTCGGTGCCGGTGTTCGTCAGGGTTACTTCGTCGCTAGACCACCGTATCACAGCATGATTCTTGACAACCGCTGGGATGCCGGAACAAGTGCCCTGGCAAGCGCAATTGTAGCGAAGTTTTTCAAGAAACACCTCGACCAACATCTCGCTGTAACAAATGCCGCCGTAGGTGCGAAGTGTCGCGCCGTCATCAACACGCTTCGCAGAAATGTCAGCGGCATCTGTACGTGGACAAACCCACGAGGAGGGCTTTTTCTCTGGATGCATCTACCAGAAACAACGGATATGGAAAAGCTGGAAACGCTTGCAGCGGAGAATAATGTTGGTTTCACGCACGGCAGCGCGTTCCACTATCACAGCCTTCCCATCAAGTGTATCCGCCTCGCCTACGCCTATTGCCATGTTGATGATATTCCCGAAGGCATCACCTACCTCTGCAAAGCCATCCGCAGAGCACAGATTGAGTCGGTTGGCATCGCAGCTGGTTAGATTTCAAAATGGAAGGAGATCTCTAGTTCGTGAAGGGAGTCTGCTTTGTCATCCGCAACATCGCAGACGATAAGGATGAAATACCATAGCAGTTTCCGGCTTCTAGCGTTACTCAGTTTAGCAGCTGCTTGGGTTGGGTGCAGTGACGAGACACCAGCCACTACTATCCAGCAGCCGGAAGCAACAAATTTTGGTGATGTGTCGGGTGTTATCGCCGACGCAGGCACGGGAATTCCTATCCCTGGAGCAACCGTCACTTTATTGAATCAGCGCGTGGAAACCGATGTTGAAGGGAGGTATGTCTTTACGCACATCCGTCACTCAGACACCTTGAATCTAACCGTTGAAGCAACCCACTACGAGAGCCGAACACGGACTTTCGTGCTCAATTCTGAAAACTTCAGGTTGGATGTTTCCTTGAACCGGTTATTGGGCGCTGTGTCTGGCACCGTTACTGATACAAGGACGGGAAATCCTATTCCGGGGGCGTTGGTCACCTTATTGGATCGGACAGTGGCAACTGACAGCGACGGAAGGTACAACTTCATACAGATCCCGTATTCGGAAGGCTTAAATTTGACTGTCAAAGATGCGGACTACGAGGGAAAAACGCAGACCGTTACGCTAGATGTGGAACGCCTTGCGCTGAGGATTTCCCTGCGACCGTTGACAAACCCGGAAGCGGAAATCGGGCAATTTCTCAACGGCTTTTCAGCTCTGATTGAGTCGACGGATGCGAATCACATCGACGCTATCCAGAACCAATTCTCGGAAGCTTACCGCGCTGCGGACGATCCAATCACGCAATTCGGGGTGGCTGCGGGCACCATTCCTGCGGACTTCAATCATGTCATCCCATTAGTAACCGAGCTGTTTGAAAAGTATAGCACAATTGAATTTCAGTTCCACGATATTCAGGTGGATGTGGTTCACGCCCGAGAGGTATCCTCGCGGCTTGTCCTTGACGTTATCTCGCAGAAAGAGCCTCGACTTGATATGCGCCGGTTCACAGCGGAATGCCAGATGGATTTTAGAAAAGAAGAATCCGGTTGGAAAATCGTCTTCTGGCAACTTTCGCATGTCGATGTTCAGTTGTAATTCAGATTCTCAAAAACAAGCTAGGAGTTGCATGATGATTCATTCGAAGGAAAACAGGTTGTTTCGGCTACTTTTTCCAGTCTTCTGCGCATTCTGTATTACGGGCGTTTGTAATTTCGCTTCACAAAGCCATGCCCAAAATTATTATCCGGATGAATTCGGAAATACATGGCGTTTACGCAGCACTGATGGTGTCGATGAGAGAATCGTGACGATTGAAGGTCCCGAAATCGTCAACGGAGAAGAGCTCAAAATCATTGCCGATCAAACAAACGGTGATACCAATCGACTCTATGTCAAAACGGAGCCGGACGGGATTAAACTGTACCGCCTGATTGCGAATGTCGCTCTGTTGGGAGAGATTATCTTCGACTATTCGCCGCCGCAGTTTTTTCTGCCGAATACAATAGATCTCGGCACGAAGTGGATCATCGAAGGTGAAGCCTCAATCCCGCTTCTCGGTCAGATTCACAGCACCACGGACTCGGAAGTTGTTGCGATTGACGATATCACTGTTCCGGCCGGCAGCTTCCCAAATTCCCTAAAGATCGAGCAGGCTGTCATGAACATCGCACCAGTTGGGAACCTAGACCTGAAAATGACGATGTGGTTAGCCCCGCATGTCGGTCTCGTGAAAGCAATTAGTTCGAGTGATGTTATCTTTGAACTCATCAGTTACGATGTCGCAACTGAAGAGACCGAAATCGCAGTCCAACCGAAAGGCAACTTAGCGGCAACGTGGGGAGCGCTTAAGATTCCCTAAACAAAGCCAGTCTTGCACGAAACCACCAGTTGTCTATAGCGCACCCTGAGCAAATTGCGGTACATTCAATGTCGTCGACAATGACCTAGAACCACGGAACTAGCAATACGATTGGGACGGTTGGTAACGCCCTCCTAAATGGTTGTTAAAGCCATGGGCAATTCACATCCTCGGCTTCCCACCAATCCCCACCATTTACGTCAGGATAATCTCGCAGATTCCGATCGACTTGCCCGCTTGATGATAGCGGCGTGTCTAGTCGATATTGTGGGTTGTAATCCTTCAGTCTATTGAGAATGCAAGCTGACCTATCCCATTATTCCAAGAACCTAAATCACATCTCTTATCTCGTCGCCTATACAATCGGCTGTACTCTGCTCGGCGCGGCATTGGCAATTTACGCTGAGTCTCCCATTGTTATCATACTCGGTCTGGCAATCGTAGGGTTTTTGGTGTTCATGTCGACGGACTTCACGCTCTACGCGATGCTAATCTGCTTGCCCTTCTCATTTCGCTACATTCTTCCCGCTGAAGCCGAAATCCAAACGCCCACAGAGCCGCTGTTGGGAATGCTTGTGTTCGTCTTTCTCATCAGAAAGGTTGTCAATCGGGCAATACGTCCGAAACAGAACGAGAGGGATGATATAACAAGTGAGCGCTTCCCATTCCGCGTGCCTCTGAGTTTTTTTATTTTCGTGCACTTTCTACCGACACTCAACGCCCCTCAACTCTTCGTCTCGGTCAAAGGTGCGTTTCGGGCTGTTGTTTACATAATGTCGAGTTTCTTGGCTTATGAATTGATTAAGAACCGTCGAGATCTGCGAAGGCTCTTTGTTGCTGCGTTCCCTTCCGCATCAATCGCAGTTGTCTGGACAGCGATCGTGTTAATCTACAATATCAATCAGTGGCAATGGACCACTGCTTATCGAGGTTCACCATTCACGAACTACTCTGTGTATGGCTCGTTCACGGCAATATTCTTCTTAATCGTACTCAGCCGACTGCTACTGGATCGCACGCCTTACGATCGGGTGTTGTGGACCGGATTGTTGATTATCTTCAGTGTGGGACTCATGATGTGCTTCTCACGGGGCGTATGGCTGTCGGTCGTTGTCTCAGTTGTTTTTCTGCTGATGCAGACCGGTGAGCAACACAAAAAAATCCTGTTTGTCGTATTGATTGGGGGGCTTGTACTTTTTTTATTTGCCTTGCCCGGTGTCTCCGATATCATATTGAACCGAATCTCAACTGCATTCAGTTTGCAGTTTGCGTCCAATCAATCGCGATTACTACGCTGGGGCCAAGCGTTTATTATGTTCCTGCAGAGTCCAATTATTGGGAACGGATACGGTGCCTTTGCCATGACCTATGAGCCAAACATTTCTCTCATAGGGGAATTTGTGGCGCAATATCGACTAGGGGCGCATAGCGAATATCTGCAAGTTCTAGCGGAGTTGGGCATTGTGGGCTTTGCGGTCTGGATGTGGGTAATTGTCGCTTTCTTCCACTATGGACTAAGCGCACTCCCACATATCGAAGATGCATTTTATCGATTTATCATAGTCGGTCTTATGACAGCCGAATTATCACTGCTTGTCCATTTTACCGTCAACAACCTGTTGAACGGAGATAGAATTGGTGTGCCATTCTGGCTAATTTACGGTTTACTTCCCGCCGTTGTACACATCGCAAAAAGGGAGAAATCGCTCTGAAACTAGCACGCATTGGCAGAACTATACGAATCGATTTCTGCTTTTGACGTTCGTTAGATTCTTGAGAGTTTGTGTGTTTCTACTGATAGTGTCAGTGCCGAAAGAATGAATACAGTGATGTTCGATATGGTTGAGTTTCGTATCAAGTCTTCTCTATTCTTCAAAATTATTCTGTTGGAGTGTCCTTAACCGCCTTAGCATGATTTCCTTTTCTTCTTCTGTAAAGTCTGAAAATTCTTCACGCGGCATTACACATTCCCGCCAAACCTGATTTGTAAATGAATCATCCCAATCGGGAGGATAAGGGAACGGAAATTGTTCTCCTTCACTTCGTGAGTTAACATATTTCTCAATTCGTTTGAAATCGCTTTTTAAGTCACAACCCTTTATAAATTTTTGCTGGTCGGTCAAGAGCAAGGGAGCCAATTTCATGTGGAACTTGTCGTTTGAACTAAAGATACGGCAGAATGGCAACTCAAACAGATAATTCAAATCTATATGGTTTGTTGACCTAGGTCCAACCAACCCACTGAATAACGCCCACTGAAAAATTAGATGAACCCTGATACAATAATATCCATATTGAGAAAATTCGTGCATTCGTGGCATGGCGCATTCACTCCAGCGGTTGAAAATAGCAGTGGAAGTTTCCTCTGGGACATTTGCTATCTTTACCAAAATCTGCAATAATTCTAACTGATACTTTGAATCGTTCAAAAGATTTTCAACAGTCATCGGAATTTCGTCCAGGGATTTTGCCTTTAAATTTTTCAATTTGCTGCCTAATTTTTGAAGACGTGTTAAATTAATTCTTTCGATTTCTGAATGCCATTGTTCGGCCATTTTATAGTCGGATTCACTAAATTCACCGGCTGCCCAAGCGCTTAAAGTTTTTCGTCCTGTTTGTTCGTCGAAGTAGATTCCACGTCCTATTCCAGGGATGTAAGATTCGGTACCATCAAGATATATAGGGGTCATGCCGTCTATCGGGATGTCTTCCCCCAATAAACTTAGCCCGAGTAATGTAGACCAATCGGTATTAAATCGATAGAGACCGTGCATACGCCTAGAAAGCACCGATACGACCTGTTCAGGGGTTCGTTTCGCACTAAAGTCCTTATCAAAGTCTTTTCTTAAATCAGCACCTATCTCGCTGAGCAAAACCTGGGTGCTCACTGCTAGATAGTATCGACCAAGACAACCAGATTCAGCGTCGGACAAACTTTCTAAAGTAGATTTGTCAATAATGATTGTCGGCTTTTCAGAAACATCTTTCAGGACATATTGGTTGTTTATTATAATTGCTTTAGTATACATCTTAGATACTCCCAAGATTAATATTACATTATGTTAAAGGTAAGTAATTTGTCCATATTGCACTGCGGTAGCAATATTTGTGCTCAAATGAAGTACTTACTCACGTTAGTTAATGTAAAATATTAGCTTGTGAAAAAACCAGTTAAAAAAATATGGGATTCTCATGTAAAAAGTTACGGGGATGTTAGGCGTGTCAAATCGAGCACACCGCCGGCGGTTGAATTAAAGGGTGGTGTAATTTGTGCTTTTCATAGGATTAAGTGGAGCGGACATTCTTCTCGGGGCGTGCATAATTAAACTGAACCTGGTGTGGTTATTGGAAAGGGCATAGCTTTTGGGACAGCGTACACGATTGAAACGTGTGACTTCTTCAGTGATTGTTTATCTTCTGTTGCTCCTACCACTTCTTTGCGTGCATGATTGGGCATTTGCTGCTGATGTTCCAATCGTTCGGTCTGGGCGTCCAATGGCGACAATTCAGATTGGCGCGTCCGCTTCAGCACAGGAGCAGTTTGCAGCTGAAGAAATTCGGACGTTTATTCGGCGCTTCACCGGCGCGGAACTGGACATCTTTACAAATCGTCAATCCACGACAACCCCGACGGTGATTGCACTCGGCACCCCCGACTCGAATCCGGTGATTCGTCTGCTGCTGGCAGACAAGGCACTCCACCTTGATGCCGACCTCGGCGATGAGGGGTATGTGCTCAAAACAGTCGAATTGAATAACGAATTGATTATTGCTATCGCAGGTAACGCATCGCGGGGAATACTCTATGGCGCTTATGACCTAGTTGAAGCGTGTATTACGCGGTTGACGGGACTCTCGCCCGTAGATCTAGATTTTGTGGTTCAACCCTCGCCAAACCTCATCCTCCCTTTCATTGATAAAACGTCTCAGCCATTTTACCCTATTAGAGCGGGATTGGAGGTTGAAAATGTAGATTGGTTTGCGCGGCATCGGCTCAACATGAGCGGCGGCGAAGGTGTGTGGACGGGCACGGGCATTGATGACGGGCTCGGTACAGCGTTCAAATACATAGATTCGCCAATCTTGGAGTCGTTGCAAGATGAGCCTCTCAACCAACGTCAGCAGCGCGTCCGAGAACTCCGCAATCGCTTCAATGCGTTGCATCGACGGGGGATTGATTCATACCTTTTTATGTATGTTACCGGTGAACCGACAAATGCGGTGATTGAGAGGCGTTCTGATGTTTTGGGACCGCGCGTGCCTTATAGCGGTTCACGGAATCGCATTGCCTATCGCCCTTTTTGTTGGTCAAAGCCAGAATTTCACAGCTTGGCGCGGCAGTTGGTTCAAGAGATTGTAAAGACCTATCCGACACTCGCCGGTTTCCACTTACGGACTTGGGGCGTTGAAACTCGTGCTTGTCACTGTCCGGAGTGCGGAGACACATCAGAAAAAGGGCAAGACCTGCTTTGGCAGGTGATTTTCACAATTGTTGACGCCGCCCAACAAGTTCGCCCCGATTTTAAATTCTATATCTCCGGATACGACAGGTTTTGGCTTAAGGACCCCGATAGCAATTACGCAAGTCAGCTGCCAGAAGGCACAATCTTTTCTCAAAAATGGGGAGCAGATGGGGAGCCAACTGCGGATCCGAGGATTTCAATCGAGCGAATCAACACCCTCGGCGAGTTGGGGCACCGCCTGATTGTACTCTCCCATGACGTCGAAGAGGTGGTTCCGTTCTGGATGGTCGAAGGCGATCTCTTCGTCCATGGTGTCCGAGAGTTGGCAAATAACCCTGCTGTGACTGGTTTAGGCGGCTTTACGGTTCAAGGCACTCAAAACAACTTGGGTCATTTGGATCGCCTCGTGAGTGCGAAAATAAACTGGGATATAGAGGTAAATCACCTTCAACTGATGGAGAACTATTTGGTCAATCAATACGGCGCCGACGCTGCCAAGCCAATTCTCAATGCCCTGCGAATAAACACATGGGTATTAGCGAGCTACTTTAGCGACTACGCTGGTTCGCTTTCCATTGCTGGAGATTATGGAGGCGGATCCACTGGACTTGCCACCCGGTTTTGGGACATCATCGGGACGGACGCCGTTGACGATATGCTCTCAATACCCAATAAGCGTTCCGCTCGTTTTGCCTTGGATCGCTTTTCTTCACTGCTACCGCAGCAGCAGCAGGCTGCCAATGACATGAAGGCAGCTACCGAAATTGCACGGCCCATTTCCCGCGAGGCTGCAAGCATTCTGTCCGATGCCTTAGACCTGATGCGTCTGTGGGTGCTGTTTTTTGAATGCCGACTCCGTTTGATGGAGGCGGTTGAGGCAGGCTATCAGGAGGGGAAGGAGCACCTGATTCGTGCAAAGTTAAGCAGCGCGACAGAATATTCTCGGTCAATGATTCCGCTTATCAAGTCTTTCCATGAATTCGTCTCAATCTTCGGTTACACCCGGACGGTCAATGAAGGCATTCTGGTCAAGTTTATAGAGGAGGAGATAGCTTGGCTGGAAAACTTTGACCCGCAAACGCTCATTCGGGACACCGATCACTTCTCTCCCCAAAAGCCCGAACTTAAAATTGATACGGTGCGCAACTACCCCAACCCGTTCGATCAGGAAACGACGTTGATGTACGAATTGACGAAGGATGCTGATGAAGCTTCAATCTCAATCTACTCTAAAGCCGGTCGCCGTGTTCGTGTTCTGAGTGGCGTTTCGGCGCGCGAAGGTTATAATGAGGCAATGTGGGATGGACGAGATGAACACGGAACGATTCTTGCCAATGGCGTTTATCTGTACAAAGTTCATGCGGTAGCCGACAGTGAACAGACTCAAGCTTTGGGGCGATTGGCAATCCTTCGGTAAAAAAAGGGATTCGATGCACGCCTTACATTCCGCGCTTTGCATTTTCGAGTTGCCCTTCTGTTACTTCTTCACCATCTTTCGATTTTCCCGCGTAAGAGTGGCGAATCCAGCGTTCAAGCGCAGCGTCAGGATGCTCCACAACCTCTCTGGTAATGTTAAATTTGGATTGTCCTGTGTTCTGTTTCACCAGATTCAGACCATGTTCGTAGGTCTTTAGCAATTCGTCACAAATCTCTTGTGGTGTTCTACCCTCGTCAATGGCCCTCTGGCAGATGAGATCCGTCGCCTCATCATCAAATTGAATGGACATCTGGTATTTCTGACGGAAATGTTCCTCATAACGGCGGACGCTTTCCCGTATCACAATCTGACGATTGTAGTGATCATCCTCAATCAGCCGCTTCAACTCACTACCTGATTCATCGACGGTCTTTTTCGTCACGACAAATTCGTGAACACTTGAGGACGGCAGTTCAAACTTGTAGTCCCGCAATATCTTCTCGCATACCGTCATCAAAGCACGCGCTCCTGTTTTGTGGGTGTGCGCCTTTTCCGCAATACCCCGTTGCCCTTCATCAGAAAACATGACGTCAATCCCATACGCTCGGAATGCACCCTCATACTGACGGACAATAGATCCTTCCGAACCTTTCAAAATCTGATAAAGATCGTCGACGGAGAGATCTTGACAGATTACATGAACCGGTAATCGCCCAATGAATTCAGGCTCAAGACCGAACTCAATGAAATCTTGCGGGGTAACGTGTTCCAGCCAGTCTTCCTTCTCGTCGTGCGGCGCCACGGTTGCGCTAAAAGCGATATTTTTTTCATTTAGCCGCTGTTTGATGATCTCGTCCAGTCCGTTAAAGGCGCCGCTAGCGATAAACAGAATATGACGGGTGTTGATTATCTGCTTTTCAACTTTACCTTTTTTTTGGAATTCCATGACCGCTTGCAATTGGGAAGACACATCGTGACCAGCGCGGAGATCGACCTCTGTGTCCTCCATGAGTTTGAGTAGCCCAATCTGTACCCCTCTACCGCTTACGTCTCGTCCAATAAGGTTGGGGGGCGTGGCTAACTTGTCCGCTTCGTCGAGATAAACAATCCCATACTGTGCCAATTCGATGTCCCCATCCGCTTGCGCCACGAGATCACGGATGAGATCATCAACATTTGCGCCGACGTAACCGGTTTCACTGAATCGGGTTGCATCCGCCTTTACGAACGGCACGCCGATCAGTTTGGCGACATGGCGGATGAGATAGGTTTTACCAACACCTGTAGGACCAAGCATGACGACATTCTGTTTCGAATAATCGGCTTCAGCGATTTTCGGGTTCTCATGACATTCTCGGACGTGGTTGTAGTGGTCGCACACAGCGATTGCCAAGGCTTTCTTGGCTTCATCTTGTCTGATGATATAGCGATCTAGGTAACTCTTGATGTCTTTTGGTTTGAGATCGAATTTCAAATCGAACGTTTCTTTCGATGACGGCACATCGGCATCGTTTGTCGTACTTGTAGACGGATTTACTTTTGGTGTGATAAACCGGACGGTACCGCCGTACTTGTCTTTCACAAACGTCTCAAACTCTTTTTGGAGTTCTTCTGCAGTAGGTATCTTTTTATTTTTTGCATCGTTTGACATTGTCTTTCTCCATTCGCAGCGCCTTGTCCTGTAGCGAGTGAAAACTGATGTTTCAACGCGATCACTGGTGTTTACTGGAAATTACAGGGATACTCGCAATAACCGCGTTCACCGGTGAATTTGCGAAACGCAAGGCCATCATGATAATAGGACATTATGTTAAGTATGTCAAGCTAAAATGCAAGAGGGTTTTTAAGACCGTGCCAGTGCGTTTTTGTATTGATACCCAACAACAAAAATAATACAATACTTGTGCTTGGGGCCGGCAATCGAGAGATTCAATAACGACTAAAATTGATTGTCAGTTAATGTTGCTGACGCCAAGTAGGATGTCGACAGAATATGGACTTTTTCTAAAGTCCAGTACGTATTAGGTTTTATCCAGTTATGGCTCGGGAATTATCGCTCAAAACTGAACTGATTCAGCGAATTGGATGGTTGGTCAAACTCCGTTGGATAGCAATCGCGGGTGTCTTTCTTACCGTCAGTGTCGCAAGCTGGGGGTTCGATGTCATTGGACCTTTACTGCCACTCTACCTCATTGCTGGGCTGATGGTGCTCTACAACTTTGAGGCGCAAATATACCCGAAACATATAGCTGAAAAACCGCTCGCATCAATCAAACGACACGCCGGCACGCATATTGTTTTGGATTTACTTTCCCTAACCGTGCTCATCCACTTCAGCGGCGGTATCGAAAATCCGTTCATTTTCTATTTCATCTTCCATCTAGTCATTGCAAGCATCCTCCTCTCCAAGAAAGTCAGCTATATCCTGGCAACACTAAACACGCTTCTGTTGAGCTCCCTCATCTTTCTTGAGCACTACGCTGTCCTGCCTCACTACCATTTGGGTTTCTTACCTGAAGACCTATGGCGAAATCCGATCTATATTTCAAGCGTGCTTTTCGTATTCACGAGCACACTGTTTTTCTCCGTTTACCTGGCGACATCAATTATGGATACAGCGAGAGCACGTGAAGCGGAGACGTTTGAACTGAAGGAGAGCCTTGAGGAAAAGGTGGTTGAACTGGACGATGCGCGGAATGAAGTCCTCTTTGAACGCAATAAACTCAAGTCGATTATCGAGTGTATGCAGGAGGGAGTCGTTTTCGTTGATAGCGAAAACTGTGTATCCCTTTTCAACAAAGCGGCGCAACAGATTAGAAAAGAGCAATTCGGACTTGACACAGACGATGGTTTCTCCCCTGAGACGTACGGCATTCACCCACAAATTGCAAAAAACTTATCAGAAGGCGGCGATGTGATTGAACAACAGAGCACCCAGATTAACGAAAAATTTTTCGAAAACACCTACGCCGCGGTGCGTGATGGCAACAGTGTCTATTTGGGAACGGTTTTAGTCTGCCGAGATGTGACGGACCGGAAGCGGATGGAGATACAAATGATCCAATCCGAAAAGATGGCTACTATCGGCGAGTTGGCAGCCGGTGTTGCGCACGAAATCAACAACCCACTTGACGGGCTACTCAACTGTACCCTTCGGATTCGGCGCAATCCCAAGAACGAAGAGCAAATCAAAGAATACGTAGATCTCATGGAAGAAGCCATCCGGCGTATCGAATCCACTGTTAGGCAACTCCTCAACTTTTCACGTAAACATGAACTAACCCTCACATCGGTTTCCTTAAATGAAGTGATTAACGAAGTCATTGGGCTTATTGACTACAGCGTGGAGGGAAGGCACATTCAAATCGAAAGGCGGTTTCAAGACAATCTCACTTCTATCCTTGGAGATAAACATCTGCTGGAGCAAGTTGCCCTGAATCTTGGACTAAACGCAATTGCGGCGATGCCCAATGGGGGCGTGCTGACTTTTAAAACGGGTACAATTGAATTTGATTCGTTGCTGGATGAGGCGGTAGTATTCGTCCAAGTCACAGATACAGGAATTGGTATTCCAAGGTCCGTTCGAGATCGGATTTTCGATCCCTTTTACACAACAAAGATTACGGGAAAAGGAACAGGGCTTGGGCTTTCTGTATCGAATCGTATCGTTAGAGAACACGGCGGCGTCATCGAATTTGAGAGTGAAGAGGGGCAAGGTTCTATGTTCACCATAAAACTCCCCGTACCGAGGGCTGAGGAAAAAGCGTGAAAGTACTAGTTGTTGACGATGAAAAAATCAAACGCATCACGTTGCGAGATGATCTGCGCGAGGAAAACTACGATACAATCGCGGTTGAGTCCCCGGCGGTAGCGCTCCAGCTATTCCAGAATGAGCACTTCGACGTTCTTGTGACCGATCTCCGCATGCCGAAGATGCACGGCATCGAGTTTCTCAAACGTGTCAAAAAGGATCATCCCCACGTCACAGTTATTATCATGACGGCTTATGCCAGTGTGGAAACCGCTGTCGAAGCGATGAAATGGGGGGCATACAACTACATTAAGAAGCCCTTTTCGAGCGACGAGTTAATCTCCATGCTGGACAAACTAAAGGAGATTCGTGAAGGGGTAGATAAAGGTGGGTCTGAAACTCAACCCCAAACAGCTCATTTTGAGCCTTGGCGTCTGTATCACAATATTATCGGAAAAAGTCGGTCGTTGCAGGACATTCTTAGCTTGATTGAGACGATTGCGGATTCAAGCGGCAATATACTCATCTCTGGAGAGAGCGGTACAGGGAAGGAACTTGTGGCAAAATCCATCCATCTCAATAGTTCACGCGGACATCACCCCTATTTACCTGTCAACTGCGCGGGACTATCGGACGAGATGTTGGATGTTGAAATGTTCGGTCGTGAGAGTTCTGCAGAGAACCACCGGGTTGGAAGATTTGAGCTGGCGCATAAGGGGACGCTCTTCCTTGATGATGTAGATGCGCTCTCTATGAACTTGCAGGTTAAGCTCCTGCGCACACTGGAAATTGGCGCGTTTGAACGTGTTGACGGGGAGACGCAAGTCGAAGCTGATGTCAGAGTTATCGCAGCGACGACGGAGAACCTGCGGTTGAAAATCCAAAGTGGAGCGTTTCTAGGTGACCTGTTTTATCGCCTAAATGTTGTTCCCATCTTTTTACCGCCACTGCGGGAGCGGGTGGAGGATATTCCGCTTCTAATCGTTCATTTCTTGGAACTCTTCTCTCCAAATCAACTTGTCCGTATCGCCCCGCAGGCTGTTGAATTGCTGAAAGGATATCCATGGCCCGGCAATGTGCGCGAGCTTGAAAACGTGATTGAAGGACTCGTAGCGGTGAGTGGTGGAGAGAAAATCACTGCCGACGCGATTCCGATTGATTTGAAACTAGGAACCTATATCCATCTCGATGACTCATTGAGCGAGGTTTCGTTTCATGAAATCATCAAATCAACGGAGCGTCAGTTAATCGCTTGGGCGATGAAAAAGTCGAAAGGAAACAAAACTCAGGCAGCGAAACTACTCAAGATGAAACCGTCAACTTTCCGAGACTCACTCACCAAAAACATCGACCAGATTAAAGGGAGTTCAGATTAACACTGACGTGTTGTATAATAGTATTATACACAGCGCACCGGGTTCGCCGGTTTTGAGGCTCAAATTTCAAAATTTAGAGAGGATTTCAATGAATACGAGAGCGAAATTTAGCTACATGGCTTTTGGCGGCGTGTTGGTCTTTCTGGGGATGTTGGCGGCGATGATGTTGCCACTGACAGCACAAAAGGATAAGATCGGAGAGATTGAGTGTACGAAGTTGACGGTCGTTGATCCGGCGGGGAAAGGGAAAGTGATTCTTGATATCAATCAATATGGAGGGCGTGTGAATGCCTGGAGCAAAGAGGGGAAATCATGGGCACTCTCGGTATCGGTGAACATGGCGGGTTTGTTAATGTTATGGGCAATGATGGGATAGCGATGGTGCTTCTCCTTATTGATGACGATGGCGGGGTTGTCGCCGCCACTGGCAAGGATGGACAATCGGATGTGCGTCTCGGTGTTAATGCCAATGGTGGGTTCGTCTATGTCTTTGGGAAAGAGGGAGCGTCGAAAGTGTTTCTCAATATCGATGAACATGGGGGATTTGTCGCGGCTACAGGCAAAGATCGGCAATCAGGGGCGTCGCTCGGTATGAATAAACATGGTGGGCGTGTTGATGTGAAAGACGGGAAAGGGCGGGCGTCGCTCGGTGTCTTTTTAGGGGACGGTTTCTTTACGATGCGAGACAAGCACGGGAAGGCTAAAAGGCATGAATGAAACGTTTGGGCAAGAGTCCGGGGCGGGGGAACGCTCTCTCCGTTCGCTTCGGCGAGCGCTGAAACGAAAGCGTTCATCTATTCCGCTGTTCCTGCGAGCCAACACGCAGCGGGCGTATGAGGGTGCGGTCGATAGGTTCTCGGCGTGGCTTAGAAGCAGTACCAGTGAGCAGGGCGCCGGTGGTCAGTGAGAAACAGGCCATGGGGCAATGACCATCTCTTGTAGGTTGGGTTGAGCCAACGGCGAAACCCAACGCTTCCAAAACTATCGCCCTCGCTATTCGCGTAGTCGATCGTCGAACAGATCGGAAATTCCAAACCACACAACTCTCGACACCATTACAATGAAAAACAAAAAACGTTGGGTTTCGCTACATCATGACAGATTTCAAACAGAATCAATCCCCGAAACTCGTGCGCCCTATGTTGCATGCTTCACCAACGCCGCTCAACCCAACCTACAATCAATTGCGCATAATTGTCCTGTGGTTAACCCTTGTGAGTGTCCGCCCCGCACGACTTTCCGGACTTGTGGGTAATGGTAAGCTTACTAAGGGGGAGCTAGAGGGGGTCGGGTGCGTTGCACCCGTGCTAGATCTAACAGCTAGTCTGAATTCGGAAATCTGACTAAGCGAGACATAGTCGTCAGTGTCTAGCATCTCTGTGACTAAAACACAATTTAGAAAAAATGGTGAGAACGCCTGATTACGGTCAAAGACAACTGCGCAAATGTCTTCGCGCGGAAGCGATTCGCAGACGCGATAATATACCGCCAGCGGTGAGGTCCGAATTGAGCCACCGGATTATCAAGCGGGTTATCAATTGGATTGAGGAAAATGCAATTATCGCGGTTCAACTCTATCTGAGCATGCGGAGTGAAGTGGAAACCGATGGGCTGCTTGATTATCTCCTCGCTAGCGCAAAAATCGCACTTGCACCCGTGACGGATATGCAGCGGCGTATGCTTACCCCGCTCCGAATTTCGGACCCCGGTACAGACTTCGTCTTTCACTTTTACGGTATGCGCGAGCCAAACCCGATAACTTGCCCATCGTTTCCCCTCCTACAGCAGGAAGTAAGCACCTTACTGCAGCAATTGGACGCCTTACCCACGCAACACGATCTACATCGGATCGCCGCCAATCTACAGGGGGAGCTCAATGACCTTCAGGAGAAACCTGCCGACGCCGCCGACCTCCACCAGCAAGCGGACGCATTTCCGCGGGACAAGGACGCCCCGCGCAAGGTGTTTGTGCTACGGCAGCAAGTGGACACTTTCCTACGCCGATTGGACTACCTCTCGCGCGAGGTGAACAACCTTCCGTGTCTCTTCGAGATTTATCAGCAAGCACGACAACGCGAGCGCATGACTGCCGTCCAGCGTGAATCCTGTCATTTACCACCACGTGCGCCCGAGCCCGGCAAGTTGCCCTTTTCACTCGAGTCCGATGATAACCCCAAAGACCTCGACCACATCCTTCGTGAAATTGCAAAACTCACTGAGTGACCATTGTAGCCGCGTGCTCTGTTCAGAGCATTCGGAACGCTCAAAAAGGCGGGGAAATGGAAGACTAAGAGGGAAAATTGAGATAGATGGCTCGTGTGTGACAAGTGGGCAAAAGGACAAAGGTTCGATGTGAGAATCCAGTGGTAAAAAGACACAACGAACTTTCAAAACCCGCCTCCATCCTGAGAATCGAGATTCGTGTTGGTGGATTTCACGAAAAAAAACTTTGCAGGGTGACACGTGTTACTTGACTTTTCATTTCTGTAACTTGGGAGGGGTTTTTTGTTTATAACGCTTAATCAAGCATTGTCAGAGGGTATGTTTAAGTGTACACTGTGTTCCCGGATTTAGGCGTATAAACGGAAACAATGAGGTGGTGATGAATCAGTTGGAAAAGTATCAGCAGAAGCCGTGTGGTACACTCTCGCCGTTCGTTTCGGTGAGCGATGAAACAAAAGCGTTCATCTATTGCGCTGTCTCCACGAACACGCAGGGGGCTATTGAGGGTGCGGTCGATCAATGTACGCTCTGGCTTGACGGTCGCAACCCAACGGACGAGTTCATTGCGGAGTACGTGAGAATTTACCTGAGAAAGGGAAAATCGCCATCTACGATTTCAATCGTGGTCGTGGCGGTGAATTGGGTTTCCAAATTTTAGACCGCGAGCTATCGGATTAGCATTGGACACTCCTTCCGATGGCAGCCCACCAAAACACCTCGCTATTGAGCCAGTTGAAAGATGCCCGCTCACGTGAATCGGTGGGGCTTGTGGCGTGGGTTCGGCGAAATCTACGGATAGGAAAGCATATCTATCTTAACTCAACTTAAATTGAATCGGAAATAATATAACATGGAGGAACCATGCTAGGTGCGATTATAGGTGACATTATCGGCTCCATCTACGAGTGGGAACGTATTAAGACCAAGGATTTTAGCCTCTTTGACCCGAACTGCGATTTCACAGATGATTCGGTCTGCACGGCGGCTTTTTTCATCAGTGGATCCATTTCGCCGTACCGGCGCCCTATGAAAGTTATGGGAACGGTGCGGCAATGCGCGTCTCACCAGCGGCGTTCCTCCATCGCGACGACCTAGACGCTGCGGTAAGTGCCGCCGACAAGGTGACCGCCATCACACACAATCACTCCGAAGGCATAAAGGGGGCACGGGCAACAACGCACGCTATCTGGCTCGCGTATCAAGGCGAGAATGCAACGGACATCCGCCAGGCTATCGCGTCTGAATATGGTTACGACTTAAGCCGAACGGTGGACGATATCCGTCCCGGGTACTCCTTTGATGAGACCTGCCAAGGCACGGTGCCGCAGGCGATTACATGCGCTCTGGAATCAGAGTGTTTTGAAGATGCCGTGAGGAATGCCGTCTCTCTGGGTGGCGATTCTGACACCCTCGCCGCCATCGCCGGTCCCATTGCCGAGGCGCTGCACGGTATCCCCGATGAACTCAAAGAACAGGTAGAAAATCGATACCTCGAAGATGCTTCGGATATTCGCACGGTGATGCAAGAAATGTACCGGGTAGTCGGCGAATAAATCCACGGTTTTGCTGCCGTGAGCCGAGGGTCGCGCAAAGTTTTGATGATTCGGGTAGTCGATCTGAACATTCTGTACAGACCATTCTCCAGATAGCGTTGGAGGATCGCCTTCAGGCGGAGATTGACTATCTTCGAAATCCAACGGTAAAGCACGTGTCGCTGCTTGCGTTGGGAACACAACGGAACGCGAATCTTATGAAGTGGTTGAAAGTGCCGCACTCCGGTGCATTGGCTTGGTTCGGCGAAAAATGTAGTGGTGGGTGGATAGACACCATGAAGAGCGGATTGGAAGGAAGCACGACGGACAGCAGTCCTGAGAAAATGGTGAGAACGCCTGATTACGGTCAAAGACAACTGCGCAAATGTCTTCGCGCGGAAGCGATTCGCAGACGCGATAATATACCGCCAGCGGTGAGGTCCGAATTGAGCCAACGGATTATCAACCGGGTTATCAATTGGATTGAGGAAAATGCAATTATCGCGGTTCAACTCTATCTGAGCATGCGGAGTGAAGTGGAAACCAATGGGCTGCTTGATTATCTCCTCGCTAGCGACAAAATCGCACTTGCGACCGTGACGGATATGCAGCGGCGTATGCTTACCCCGCTCCGAATTTCGGACCCCGGTACAGATTTCGTTTTTCACCCTTACGGTATGTGCGAGCCAAACCGGAAGACCTGTCCGTCGTTTCCCCCAGAACAGATTGATTTAATCATCGTCCCCGGCGCCGCTTTCGATCGCAAGGGGCACCGCCTCGGGTACGGCGGTGGCTTTTACGACCGATTTCTCCGCCGATGCCCCCAGGCGGTGTGGATCGGTCTAGCCTACGAGGCACAGATTATTAGTGATACGCTACCTCAACCGCGGGACGTCCCGCTACACCGCATCGTAACAGAAAATGATAGCCTGATGTGTCAAGATGTCTCAGTTTAGAAAACGATAACAGTTCAGGTGATTCACCAACCATCCATGTTGGGGCGGACAGCAAATCGTGCGGTAGGTACACATTAAGGAGAATTTGCTGATGAAAAGGACACTCTTTTTAAAGTTTAACCCTATACTTATCTCTATCCTCCTGCTGCAAAGCAGTTGCAACCAAAATCAAGACATTACTCGATGGAATCTGCCCGAAGGCACCAAAGCGCGAATCGGAAAAGGCACACTGTCGGGCAATATCACCTATTCGCCAGACGGGACTCAACTGGCGGTCGCGAGTAGTATCGGCATTTGGCTCTATCATTTGAGCACCGGTTCTGAAATCGCCCTGCTCACGGGGCACACAGATGAGGTTGAGTTCGTAGAATTCTCCCCAGACGGGTCCGCGCTTGCCAGTGGAGGGGGATATGAGGACGCGACGATTCGTATTTGGGACACCAATAAAAGAGAACACCTGCGAACTCTTAAGGGGCACAGGAGTAGGGTTACTTCGGTATCGTTTTCACCTGATGGAAACACACTTGCCAGTGGGGGTTCGGACGGCACGGTACGGCTGTGGGACGCCCACACCGGAGATGACAAGTTTACGCGTTCTTGGCATTCCAATTGGATCCCGATGGAATTTCGTAATTTAAATTTTAACACGGGGGAAGACAAGTTCACCCGCGTCTGGCGTTCAGCATCGGTCAACTCTATTCAGTTCTCTCCCGATGGAACTACTGTCGCTAGTGCGAGTGTCGACGAAACGATTCGGATATGGGACGTCCACTCGGGGGAACATTTGCAGGCTTTTGAAGGACATACGGGAGGGGTCAATTACATAATGTTCTCACGCAATGGAAGCTGGCTTGTCAGTGGGAGTTCGGACGAGACGATTCGGATATGGGACGTCCGCACAGGGGAACACCTGCAGACTCTTGAAGGACATACAGGCGGGGTTAATTCTGTGGCGTTTTCGCCCGATGGCACCACGCTTGCCAGCGCGAGTTACGACAATACAATTCGGTTGTGGGACGCCCGCACGGGGAAACACTTGCAGTCTCTTGAAGGACATACGGGAGGGGTCAATTCTGCGACTTTTTCACCCGATGGTAACATGCTTGCTAGTGCGAGTTCAGACAAGACAATTCGGCTGTGGGACGCCCACACTGGGAAACACCTGCAGACCCTTTCAGGGCACATAGAAGCCGGCAGTTATGTAGCATTTTCCGCCGATGGGTTGACGCTTGCCAGTGCGAGTTACGACAAGACAATTCGATTGTGGGATGCTAGCACTGGGGAATGTCTACGAACTCTTCTAGGGCATAGGCGCTCAATTGCTTGCTTTGCCTTCTCCACGGATGGTCTCACGCTTGCTAGTGGAAGTGGGCGTACATACCCTTTTTCTAAAAGTTCTGAAGGCGAAGAAAACACTATTCGGTTGTGGAATGTACATACTGGAGAAAGTCTGGGGGCTCTCAAAGGAGACAATGATGGAGTTAGTTCGCTTGCGTTTTCTATTGATGGAGGTACGCTAGCCAGTGGGGGCTATAAGAACAAGGCGATTCAGCTGTGGAACACCAACACGCGAGAACTCTTGCGGAAACTTGAAGGCCACACGAGATCAGTCAATTCCGTAGCGTTTTCTCCCGATGGAAGTATTCTTGCCAGTGGAAGTTGGGATAAGACAATTCGGTTGTGGGACGCCTACACGTGGGAACACTTGCGGACACTTAATGGGCATACGAGTTCAGTCGCTTGCACAACATTTTCCCCTGACGGGAAAAAGCTTGCTAGCGGAAGTCTTGATGACACAATCCGGCTGTGGGAAGTCCACACTGGAGAATGCCAGCAGATTCTTCAAGGTCACACAGGTTGGGTCGAATCCGTTGCGTTCTCACCTGATGGGCACACGCTTACCAGTGGGAGTGAGGACGGTACGATTCTTCTGTGGGACTTGATGCCGGGCATCGACACAATCGGAGCAGGGCAGTGAACACCCGGACCACGGAAGTTTTCACAACAACGGAGTATATAGTGGTGAGCAAGTAAGATGTTCGATGTGTTTGCATGGAATGAGCGGAATTAATACGAAAATAGCCACGCTTTTTGGTGAAAATGAATACAACTGCCCTCCACACCGGCATCTTTGAGAAATTAGAGATGCCACTTTACGAGTACGGCGTCAGATCAAGTATCAACAACATCGGTAGGAGGGGCTTCCTAGCCCCGATTATCGGGACAAGGATGTCCTTCCTACAGTGGATAAATACAACAGTTCTGAACTTATCTGACAATGCTCTAGCTCGCCAACCATCGGATCCAAAGTTCGCGGATAGACACGTCGTGGTCACCTACGTTCTTGAGCGTGATATTGTATAGCTTCCTTGTATCGCCAATTCGGGAGGTAACTTCCTCTGCCAAGGACTGAATCGAGCCCTCGCCTTTTTTGCCCGCGGCAACGGCGAAATGCGTGAACTTGACGTCATCTACACACAGTTCAAGTTCAGAGTTCCCTCCAATTGCCCAAGTGCCTTCCGGAAACACCCAGCAAGCCCATGTCTGCTTTACTTCCAACGCAGACGCTTGCGGGAAACGTATTGCGGTTGAGAATGCGGAACCCGTTGTAATGGTCAAGTTGGTGGCAAGCTTGCCGTCTGCAGCGTGCTTAACCTCCTGATAATCGAGCATAGTCCAAATTCGCGGGTGCTTCGCGGCAGGTGGCGGCGTATCCGTCGATGCTACGGACTGCACGAGCATCGCTTGCAACTGCGGTGGGAATTGATCGTAGCGTTCGCGTGTCACCAAAGGCCACTCTCCGCCACGGTCGACAGCGCCGGGAAGATACATCATATTCGCAGCCATACGATGCTGATCCGTCGTTGTGTTCGCACCGCTGCGGTGCCATATTCTGCCGTCAAAGATTAACACAGACCCTTTCTTTCCGACGACCGGAATCTCTTGGGGATAGGTATTGCGCCCAGGCGGGCGTCCAGTGTGATGACTGAACGGTACGGCTAGCGTAGCGCCATTCTCGGCTGTGAAGTCTGTGAGCATCCAGAAGACCTGTAATTCTGTCAATCGTGGAATATCCTTGAACCGCCCTCCCCAATGAAGAGGTCCTGCCGGCGCACCGGGTTTGCACCACTTCATCGCCACGTTGTTCGCCAGTATGAAGTCCTTCCCTAACATCTCTTCCGCAAGTTCCACAAGCGTTGGATGAGTGCACAGCGGAGCGAGCTCCGGAATGTAATTAAGAGAAGTCTCCATACTGATATACCCTTCCCGCGGTTCCATCATGCGACGCGCAAGAGTATCAATATGTTCCGCTTCCCGTGGGTCGAGCAAATCTGGCAACACGCAATACCCTTCATCCTCCAACTGCATCCTCGCATCTCTAAGATCCATGTTCTTCACCCCAATCTTAATGTTATTCTCAATTCTTCGTGTCCTCGGTGGAGTTGCGGTAGTTCACATGGACTTCCAACTTCTCAATTAATATTTCGGCTTGGGCGTCAGACACGCGCTCAGTGACGCGCAAACCAATCAGATTGTTTCCTACAGCGAATTGATTCGGTTGTGCTGTGAAGACTAACCAGCCCTCGTCTACAATCGGGCGGTCAAGTAGTGCGTTATTTAGCCTTAACTCAAGCTGGTTTCCAATACCTACTGCTGGGGGGATGTTTTGGAGGGTGTGGGCTTTGGTTGCAACGGTGATAACCTGAAGCCGCTGATTGGATGGAAGATGTTCCGCTGCAGGATCCGACAGCAAAACACGAATGGTAACACGCTCAACTTGCACGGCATCATCTGCGAGGTTGTCGGCAACATACACCTTCAACAGGGTGTCGGCTTTGCCGTCGTTCGCCATAGTGGCTGGCAACGGAGCGAACATATTTGTGATGAAATACATCCATCTCGGCGTAGTCCAATCCTCCGGATTGGGGACAACCGTAGGTCCATGTCCACCTCCGCGCCGCTCTACCACAAAAGTCTTGTCCTTGTGTTTGAGCGCCTCCGGACTGGTCATTTCCCGGTACGCCTGACGGTGCGTTGCCCACACCGGTTCAATCTCGCTCCAACCGAGGAAGGCTGCACCGGCTGGGGTCCAGTTGCTAAAGTTGAATGTCTGGATGCCATCCGCTCCCTGATGCCACCAGTTGGCGAATACACTGCGGAAAACGGAGATTGGTGGATGCAGATAACCGTCGGAAGCGTGATGATCGTCTATGCACGGATAAAGCTTTATCTCAGTCCCCGCTGTGATTCGACGAAAGGCGGCGATGTCTACATCGAAGGAGCGATTGCCCAAGACGAAGATATCCACCAACCCCTCACGCGCCCAAGTTTCGACATCCATCCCATCAAAATGACACCCTTCTAGGTTCTCCGGTATTCGAGCAGCGAGCAGAAATGGTCGGCCACGTCTTTCTTCAATTTCGAGCGTCATCGCTCGTGCCGCACGCATGAATTCGGTCAAACATTCTCGGTTTTCCCATTGATGTCCGGGAGGAAGCGTCACCGGCCCCCTGGAAAAGTCTATCTCAATACCGTCGTAGTCGTAGTTTTCCGCCACCTCACGTAGGATGCTCACCTTGTAGTCGCGCACGTCTTGCACGGTGAAGTTCCAGTATCCCGGATTTCGATATGCCTCCCAAGTATGGATGAGCCACTCAGGGTGGGCTTCTTTCAGTATCGGCTTGCTCAACGGCTCGATACTCGCCATGTCTGTCCCATTCAGACGGTAAGAGAAGAAAACTTCCCGACCTCGTTTCTTGGTCTCCTCAGCGAAGACTCGCACCGGGTCAATACCGGCATCCCACCACTGCTTGAATCCGGGCAGTTCCCAAACGGGTAGAATTTGGCTTGGATAATTTGCGTAATTGCCGTCCAGCCAACACCACCAGATGCTGTCCATCTGAATCCCCGCTTCATCGATCATGCTGAAGTAGCCTTTCACTAAGCGTTCTATATCCATGCCAGCTAACGGGCAGACCACAGACGGAGCGCCGAAATTGGTGTCGAAGTTGACAATGATTCGTCGGCGTTGATTCACGGCATCAAGGTGCGCTTGTGAAAATTGCTGTTTCATCGGATCCCCGCTTTGTATTCTACGTGGTGTGTGATTTCTTTTAACCGAACGATGAACGCTCAACCCTGCCACAGCGTGGGGTGACCGGTGCGTGGAGGGCGGTAAAATGGGCGCCACCGCGCCATTAACGACTCACGCCTTATGCTCCTTAAAGCCCCCGGTGATGATATTGTCGTAAGGCTCGCTCGAATTGCTTCCGACCGGGCGCATCTCCGGGGCGTGATAGCCAAAGCGCACCGACTTCCGCCATTCGTGTGTCCGGTTCACGTCGGACCAGTGAATCGTATAGTAACTGAAGAAAATCACGTCACCTGACTTCGCGGGGATGGCGACCGATTCAACCCAGTCCGGATGGTATTTATCAGGCGGAAGATGGGGAGAGGTGTGTGAACCGGTGATGTGCTCTAACGGACCTTGCTTGTGACTCCCAGGAACCACACGAAGACAGCCGCTCTCACGCGGTGTGTCATCAAGATGAACCAAGCAATCGACGAAGTCAGGACCGTCATGTGGGTAAAATGGATAATCCTGGTGCATGGGGAAGGGGGTACCCAATTCCGGCGGTTTCGCATGAAGACATGTGTGATGCCACTGAACGTTGGCACCGATTAAGGCTTGGACGCAGCCGATTAATCGTGGGTGAAAAAGGACGCGCCCCCAAGTCGATGAATAATAATGGGGTCTGTGCAGCAGGACCGCCCTCGTATTCTGGCGCTCATCTTCAGGTAGATAACGGTCGCGCCAAGGACCTTGCCAACCGATGGTTTCTTCTCCCCATTCTTCAATAATCCGAACCATTTCGCTTTTGAGTTCTTCAATCTCTTCCGGGGTAAAAACCCCCTCAACTTTGATGTGACCATCTCGTTTATAAGCCTCGACTTGCTTTTCCGTCAGCATTGGGATTTCTCCTTTTAATCATCATCAGCCCAATTTAGCCCTATGAGAATCCGATCGAATCACGTTGTCACAACACAGCAGTCCGACATCCCCCTTCGTATTACCCTATCCGCTTACCGCTCGACAATGCAATAGAGTAAGCAACGAATCGCTCACAACCGGGGAAAGCGAGAACGTCTCTTCCGGATTGAGAAATATGACATCTTTCGCAGTTAGGTTCCACGTCTGGCGGCCAGCGCTCACTTTAGCCTCGCCATCAATCAATACATAAATCGATTCTGTGGATCCACGTTCATGCTCGAACCCTTCAGCTACAGAGAGTCTTATATACTCAAGCGAGATATGCTGAGCCCCCCGCTGGGGAGAGATTACACAACGCCAGTCGCCCGATTTGCCGAAAACAGGACCGCTCTTCGCCATCTCAATGACTTGCACCGTACTTCTGTGGTCGGGTTGGGGTTTTGGGATCTGATCGGGAGAGCGATCACGTTCGCCGTGGTATAGCGCCATGTCAGGCGGAGATTGGAAACTGATGAGGCGCGCCGGTTTGCCCGTCTGGTTAACTGTACCATGTACCTCGCCGACCGGAACAAAAATTGCGTCCCTTGCCGAAATGGGTGTGTAGACATCGCCTTGGCGCACACTGCTTCCACCTTCAAGAAGCACAATCATATCCTCTGAATAATCGTGGAAATGTTGCGTGAATTCTTGTCCCGGTGCGTGCACGCCGTGGTTGAGCGTCAGTTGGTTTGCACCCATATCAGGATGTACGACGCGCCAATTTCGTCCCTTACCCATTTTGAATGGAGTACCCGCTTCAAGATTGAGAATTTGCACGGTTAACCCCTTTCTATCGAACCCGCCTGGACCGCTTTGGAATCGAGCTTACGGCGGGCGTTAGACTAGCAACAGGTTTTCAACGTAAGTAGCGGAATACTGAGTGGATAGTGAACCATTTCGGCTTGATGGTTATCGGGAAGTCGACATTATCCAGCAATTTTATTACGCGAAGCGCCTCAATCGCCTCGTCCCATCTGTTTAATCCAACCCCACGTTAAAGCTTGTTTCTGAGCAGGCGCTACGGAAAATGCTTCAACAAAGTCAGGGTCGAACCAAGCTGGTGAACGGTTTTGGGTGCCCGCACGTTGCAAATTATTCCACTTTAGACTGCCGTCTGTTGGGTGTATGCGAATAGTCGCAGAGCCACCTCCCAGAGCTGGGGAAGCAATGTTTTTGCCGTTCGGTTTCCAAGTTGGTTCCCGATTCGGGTCGCTATTATCTTTGAGGTCCGTAATTTTCAACAGATTTCCGCCATCTGCGCCGTCCATTATCCAGATTTCATCGTTACCATTTCGACGTGAGGTCCACCCGATTTTCTGACCGTCCCACGACCATCTAGGTTCTGTATCTTGACCGCGAACGTCTGTAAGATTTTGTAGGTTTCCGCCATTGTTATCCATCACCCAGATATCCCCAAGGCTCTTTCCTCGCTTAGACGCGAAGGCAATCTTTCGAGCATCTGGCGACCAAGCGGGCTCCCTATCCTTAGCAGTGTCATTGGTGAGGTTGACTAGGCCCTGTCCGCCTAATGTCAACATATAGATTTCAAAGTTCCCATCTCGGTTGGTGCAAAAGGCAATTTTTTGACCGCCGGGATGCCAGCTCGGCCAGTTATCTTCTGCCTCATGGTTGGTGAGTTGACGGAGATTTTGCCCGTCGGCATCGACTACATAGACGTCAATATTTTCATTTATCTCGGTGTGGAACGCAATTCTGCTTCCGTCTGAAGACCACACTAATCCCAGCGGGATTGGGTTCCCTTCAATCGCCAGAAGCGCGCGTTGGTTGTTCCCATCAGGATCCATCAACCAGATGCCACTGTCCGCACCATGGTTGGTGGAAAACGCAATCGTCTCGTTTTTAGGCGCTTCTGCGGACACCACGCCCGCTATCATGCTGTTAAGAAGCGCGATAGCGATAAATGTAACCACGCGCATAGCTAATCTCCTTTCAAGATCCAGCCCCCTGAAGTGGTTTGGGGACCTACGTTTTCAGATAAATTGATTTCGAGAAATACTTCAATTACTTCGTCCCATCTGTTTAATCCAACCCCACGTTAAGGCTTGTTTCTCGGCGGGGGATACGGAAAATTCTTCTATGATAAACTCAGGGTCGAACCAGGCAGGTGAACGGTTCTGAATGCCTACAGCGGGCAGGTCTTGCCATTGCAAACTCCCATCTGTGGGATGTATCATAATAAACGACTTACCACCCCCCAATGCTGGTGCGGCGATCGCCCTGCCGTCCGGTTTCCAGCTCGGTTCCCGATTCGGACGCCCCTGCGATCTCGCGTCCTTGAGATCGCTAATCTTTAATAGGTTTCCCCCATCGGCAGCGTCCATCGTCATAATCTCATCGTTTCCATTCCGACGCGAGGTCCAGGCGATTTTCTCGCCGTCCCACGACCACCTAGGTTGCATATCTTCGCCGCGGACATCTGTAAGATTTTGCAGGTTTCCACCACTGCTATCCATCACCCAAATATCCCCGAGGCTCTTTCCACGCTTGGACGTGAGAGCAATCAGTCGACCATTTGGCGACCAATCGGGCTCCCTATCCTTGGCAGAATCATTGGTGAGATTAATTAGTCCCTGTCCAGTTGACGACATCACATAGATTTCAAAATTCCCATCTCGGTTGGTGCAAAAGGCGATTTTTTCATCGCCGGGATGCCAACTCGGCCAGCTATCTTCCGCTTCATGGTCGGTGAGTTGACGAAGGTTCTGTCCGTCACCATCGACCACATAGACATCTATGTTTTCATCGATCTCGGTGTGGAAGGCAATTCTACGCCCGTCTGGAGACCACACCAAACCCATGGGAATCGGGTTCCCATCAATCGCCAGAAGAACGCGTTGGTTTTGCACATGAACATCGCCCTTTCCCTGTCCTCCACGCACATCAATGTCTATCAACCAGATTCCGCCGTTGGCTTCGTGGTTCGTGGAGAAGGCAATGGTTTCCCTGTCGGGCGCTTGCGCGGACACCTCGACCAGAGTGAAACAGCAGACAATAGCTATGACAGTGATTGTCACTATGCGCGTGGTTGGTATGTATCTAACTTGCATAGTCCATCCCTTTACTTCTCGTAAGATGTGTGTTCTTACAAGGCGAAAGTGGAAAATTGTGTGAACGAGAAACGCATCAATTAACCCGCCTCATCCGCTTGAGCCAACCCCACGTTAAGACCTGTTTCTCAGCAGGAGATACGGAAAATTCTACTATGGCGAAGTCAGGGTCGAACCAGGCGGGTGAACGGTTTTGCTTACCTTGGCGTGCCAAATCTAGCCGTTGCAGACTGCCGTTTGCAGCGTGTATGCGAATAGTCGCACTACCACCTCCTAGCGCCGTTGAGGCGATTTCTTTGCCATTCGGTTTCCAACTCGGCTCCGAACAGTCGAAACTACCGCCGGGCTCCGGATCTTGCTTGCTACTGACTTTCAACTCGTTTGCACCATCTGCGTCCATCGCCCATATCTCTTCAGATCCGTCTCGACGCGACGTCCAGCCAACTTTCTGACCGTCCGACGACCATCTGGGTTGTAAGTCTTGACCTCGGACGTTTGTAAGATTTTGCGGGTTACCGCCACTATTATCCATCACCCAGATATCCCCAAGGCTTTTGCCTCGTTTGGAAGCGAAAGCAATCTTTCGACCATCTGGCGACCATGCCGGCTCCCTATCCCTAACAGGATCATTGGTGACGTTGACCAATCCCTGTCCAGCCAACGTGACCGTATAGATTTCAAAATTCCCATCTCGGTTGGTGCAAAAGGCAATTTTTTGACCGCCGGGATGCCAGCTCGGCCAGCTATCTTCTGCCTCATGGTTAGTGAGTTGTAGAAGATTCTGCCCGTCAGCATCGACCACATAGACATCAATGTTTTCATTTACTTCGGTGTGAAATGCAATCCGGCTCCCGTCTAGTGACCAAACCAACCCGAGAGGCCCCGGCTTCCCCTCAATCACTAGAATCGCACGTTGGTTCTTCCCGTCAGGATCCATCAACCAGATGCCACCTTCCTGAACGGGGTTTGTCGAGAACGCAATGAGTTCTTTCTTGGGCGCTTCTGCAGGCGTCTCGGCTACCATTATTCCGTTAAAAAGCACGATAGCGATGAATGTTACCATGCTCAAAGTTGATGAGTTTTTCATCCGCATTGTCAATCTCCTTTCGAGTTCCGACTTCCATGAATTCTCGACCTTTTTTAAGAACCACTGCGTAGTTTCTCCGCCGTGACCAAATCTGATTGAATTGCTTATCGCTCATTTGCCTCAAGTACGAATCTCTATTGCAGATTCTCAGTCCCGGGATGCTGCACGACACAAGTACCACAATATATCATAAAATGTACACAGAAGCAACAACAAAATACATTGGTGTAGCTGGCGTTGAACCACTACACGTATAAGAAAACAGGGAAATTCCCATTTTGAATCCCTAATTGTGTGGGTTCACTGATTTTCCGATCCCATTACTCCGCGATTTCACGCCCATTTTTCGGCTTGATCTTTGGACATAGTTAAACTATAATTCAAGGTTAGGCGCAGCTCAATCTACTCGTGGCAATTAAAATAGGGGTGAATAACTGTGGGATTTCTTAACCCGATTTTTCTGTTTGGAATACTTGCTGCTGCCGTGCCGCTGTTCATCCATTTATGGAGCCGACGTCAAGCAAAGACAGTCGATTTTAGTAGCTTGATGTTTTTGTTGGTTGCCCATCGGCAAAGCGTTCGACGTATCCAACTCAAACATCTCTTGATTTTACTGCTGCGGATGGCGATAATCATACTGATTGCCGTCGCACTCGCTCGACCCTTGCTCAAGAGTCCATTTCTTCTCGCAGATGCCAGAGCACAAGCTAGCAACGTCATCATTTTGGATAACTCTTATAGCATGGGGTATCAAGGCATTCAGGGCGAACGGTTTGAAAAGGCGAGGACAATCGCACGCGAAGTCATCCACTCGCTCCGACGCGGCGATAGTGCTGCTCTCATTCTGATGTCAGATATTCCGGACGCAATATTTCGAAAATTAACACATGAATTAGAGCAGGTCAAGGTAGCAGTTGACGAAGCGCAGATTTCTTATCGCTCAACATACGTGCCGCCTAGCCTCGAAATGGCGCACGAAATTCTCGAATTGTCCAACGATCCAAATAAAGAAATTTACCTCATTTCCGATTTTAATCAGAATGGCTGGGACAACTGGGATCGTGTGCCCAATCGATCAGGAGCACGGATTTTTCTGCTTCCCGTCGGTGAAGAAGTTGGAGATAACATAAGTATTGAAGAAGTTCGGCAATCTACCCAACTAATTGGTATAAATCGCCGTTTCCAGTTGGGTGCTAAGGTCGGCATTCATTCTGAAGCGTCGTTGGCCGAATCGGTAGTGACACTATTCATAGATGGTCAAAAACGGCAATCAATAACCCCCGGCTTGAAGGTTGGGCAAAGTGAGAGCGGTAGCACTCAACCAGCGTTGAATCAGTCAATCACATCGACTTTTGCCCATCGCTTTGAATCTACCGGAATCCACACCGGGTATCTTGAACTGACAGCGGATCGACTTGTCGCCGACAATCGCCGCTATTTTGCCATGCACGCCTACGGTAAAATTCGTGTGCTTTGTGTGGGCAATCAGACCTCGTATTTAGCTCTTGCATTAAATCCTGAGGCCCTATTGAATCCCGGTGTGGATTATACTATAATGCCGACAACTTGTTCTGTTGCAGCGTTTGACAATTTCCCGTTGGAGGACTATGATATTCTCATTTTAGCGGACCTACCTACGCTTTCAACGCCTGCCCAACAGCAGCTTCAATCGTTTATGCGTGCTGGCAAAAGTGTAATCTATTTTGTCAACGCTGACATTGACCTAACCGCCTACAACCAGTTCGGAGAGTGGCTCCCCACAAGTTTTAGCCAACGCGCTGCGTGGAATCCACCGCTAACGGTATCAGAATACCAATCGGATCACCCAATCTTTGAGTTGAATCAGCCACGTGATTTTTCTGGACTATACGCCCCTCGGTTCTTTCGCGGTGTGACACTACAGTCTCGTGAACAGGGACAGGTAGTCGCGCAACTGAGCAATGGAACACCTTTTCTTATCGAACACCCAGTTGCCTTAGGAACGGCGCTGCTATTTAATGTCTCGGCGACCGATTTAGACGCCTCAACTTTACTTGTCAACCCTCTATTTCTTCCTCTGTTGCAGCAAACTGTACTTTACGCGAAGGCAATTCAATCTTTCCAGCCGAAAACTTTACTTGTCGGACAACCCTACTTAGCCAGTTATCGTCAAAAGGACGCAACGACCGCCTCGGTGGGACGTGTTGGAGACACGACGACCTTGCCTGGGACCGTTCCCTTTGCGGAAGATGGGACGCTGACGTTCAGCGGGACGGATACGCCAGGGATTTATCAGATCGACATCCAAGGTAAGAATCGACGGCGGCGAGATTTTTTTGCGGTCAATGTTGATCCAACAGAATCACACCTACAGCAGATACCGATTCGAGAAGCAGCCAAGCGAATCAACGCCCAAATAGACATCGCGACCAACCCGGAAACGATGAGACAGACGCTCAACGACTATCGGGTCGGCAAGGAGATTTGGGGTGAGCTTCTGCTAATCGTTCTTGTTCTCATGTTGGTAGAAACCCTCCTGTCCAATTACAAGCGTGCAATCCCCGATGACACCGTCCAAACCGGACATACCTCTAGTTGACATGAGGATTGTACGATTCGCCAATTCAAAATTTATCTCGCCGATGAAGCTACATAAACTCCTAATGATCCTCGTCATTTCCGCTATGTTTCCCCAGATACTCTTTGCAGATTCGAATCTCATCCGCAATATCGTCGTTGTCGGGAATGAAGCGTACTCAGAAAACCAGATTAGGGATGTGATGCAGAGCCAAATCGGCATGAATTACGACGCAGAAATTCTAACACATGACCTCGAACAAATCGTCGCGTTTTATCAACGGTATGGGTTCCAATTTGCTAATATTGATGAGGAACGAGTTGTGATCAAGAGGTTCTCCGATGGCGTTTATCTGCGGATTCCCATAGACGAAGGAAAAATTGAGCAGATTGCTGTGGCGGGGAATACCCGTACGAACGATCACGTGATTCTTCGTGAACTTCTTTTCCAAGTCGGCGATACTTATACGGTGGAAGATGAATTGGAAAGTGAGCGTATCCTGCGTCGAAAACCATATCTGGGGAAGGCGGAAATTACGGCAAGCCAGGATGCAGAAACCCAGCTTGTGTCGATTCAAGTTAAAGTCACCGATTTGTGGACATTTATTCCCGCTCTGGATTTACCCGCTTTTAACAAAGATAGTTCCAATCTCCTAATCATGCTCTCGGATTCAAACTTGTTCGGATCTGGAGATAGAGGCCGAGTTCGTTATCAGCTAATTCGGGAAGAGGGTGAAAAACCACGCAGCTTAATCAGGAGTCGTTACACGGCATCGCGCATGTTTGATTCCCATTGGGGATTCGATGGTCAATATACGCAGAAGCGAGAAGGAGATTCGTGGGAGGTTCGGTTGCAACGCCCGCAATACTCTCTCAAAACCCGTTGGAGCGCTGGTTTTACGATGGCCGAATCCATTGATGAAATTCGGTGGTATGAGAACGGCCAGAAAACCGATGCCCTTACGCGCAGCCTGCAAATCCATTCCGCCAGAGCTACCCATTTTTTCGGTGACCGTCACAAGCAGACGCAGGTTTCCCTCGGGGCATCCTCTCAGAAATCCATTTTCGATCTAATCCAGAGTTTTGCCCCATCGGATGCCAATTTTGAGAATCGAAATATAAAAATCATTGGGATAACACTTGGACGGAGGCATGTTGATTTTGTTCGCACCCGCTTCCTCTATCAAATGGGACGTGTTGAAGATATTGAAATCGGATATAGATATGGTGCATCCGTCGGTCACGCCTCGCCATTGTTCGATTCAGATCAGTCACAAACCAACCTGAGTCTGATACTTGCGCTATCTCAAGCGCATCAAGATCTGCTTTTTCTCAATGCGCGTACTGAGCTCACTACGAGCATAACGGAACAACTGGGGGACTCAGTCCTCAACGCGAGAATCAAAACGACTTGCAAGGATTTGCTCTATCAAACCCTTGTCGCACAAATTTCAACAGTGATGGGATTCGACCTCGGGGGGCGGAGTCAGGTAATTCTCGGTGGGACGAGTGGGTTACGCGGCTATAGCAGTTGGGCGTTCAGCGGAGAGAAAAAACTGCTATTGAATTTCGAAAGCAGAACAATTTTTAGAGGCGGCATTTTCAAGAAAGTGGAGACGCTGATTGTGCTTGGATCAACCATCTTCGCAGATGTGGGCTACGTTTGGAATGGAACGGCGTTCAGCCTGCGGGCGCCGAAGCGGAGCATCGGGTTCGGTTTAAGGTTTAGCCTCCCGAAATTGACTGAATCCCGAGTTTACCGTTTAGATCTAGCATACCCGCTAGATGCTGCCGGCAAATTATCGTTCAAACCTGTGGTAACCTATGGAATCGGGCATGTGTTTTAGCGATTGGGGGAATCGATGTTTATTCTCGTAACCTCAAGTTGAACGAAACGCAATCCGCCGCAAATTGAGGTTGACACTCACTTCGATCTCGAATGTTCTTGTAAAGCAATCAAGGTTTCGAGCGCTTGCTTTAAATCTTGACGGTAACCGTAGCTGAATACCTCAAATTTTGCCTGTTGCTCGACGGTCAAAATTTTGCTAATCTCCTCCTTAATATTCTTTCTACGCTCAATAAAGTTTTCTTCAGTTTCACGGTACTGATCCAACGCAGTCTGTAAATGAGGGATTTTCACGTCAGAATCAAGCTTTGTTGTCTCAAGCTGCTTCAGCCGATTTATCGCTTCGCGGTGTTCTTGCCGGTACTGTGCTTTTAGGTCTTCTAACTCGTTAAATTTCGTTAGCAGTGGCACCGATTGCTCAGATTCGGGTGAAACCGCATCAATGAGCTTCCAAATTTTAAGGAGTTCCACCAATTCGGCCGTTGCATTTTGCGTCGTCCGTCGAGGAGGCGGCGCTTCAGCTTTGATACGTGGAATCACAATTACGAGCGCGAATGCTAGGGGTAGCAGAGTAAACAACAGCAAATACCGGCGATGCATAGTAATATTCCTCCTTTGAAAATTGGTATTCATTTAGATCGGAGCGGCAAACTTACATAGTGCGTACGCCGCTTACGGTTGGCTTTTTCATTTTTGTTCAGTCGCTAATGCGAGAAATTGCTCTAGCGTAGTGAAGCGAGAGTCAATTTGTTCCCCATTGACTTGACAAGATCTGTCAACTCATCATCCTCAAAATACTCGCGATCGATTTCGGTGACAATCACTTCAAACAGTTGACTCACGAGACTGTTGGGGCCAGCAGATTGTCGCAACCTAATTTCCTCCATCAGCAAATCTTCACCGCTACAGGTCAAGTTCATTCCATCCAGAAGTTGAAGTTCTTGATTCAATAACTCTTGCAAGTGCTTTGCAGAAGCGTCCCCCATGAAATTCTGGATAATTCGCTCATCTAACGAGGGATTTCGATCGGCCGTCGGAAAATTGAATAAGCCATAGCTCCACAGACCCCCAAAACCTAGAAGGGCGATTAGCATGCAGGCTGCGCTGGCGATTTTCCATTTATGTGTTCTGAGCCATAAGCGATCTTCAAGGACTGGGCCCTGCAAGATATTACTTCGCAGCTTAGGCCAAAAATCTTCCCAAGCCTCCGGCGAAGAATATTTGACGGGCAAACTATTGGCAAGGTGGATGGTTTTATCAAAATCATCCAACACGTCTTGGCAATGAAGACAGTCGCCTAGATGATCCGCCAACCGATCCTTCAGCTTTAGAGGCAACGTTCCTTCAATATAGTCGAGCAACAATTTTTCTGCAGGCTTGCATCTCATGATGGATTACTCTTCCAAATAAGGTGTGAGCAACTTCCGTAACTTTCGTGTTGCGTTAAACAGATGCGCCTTAACACTACCAACGCGCAGGTTCAGCGTAACTGCAATTTCTCGCAAAGCCAACCCTTCATAATGCCTCAAGATAAAGACCTGTTTCTGACGGGGGGACAACTGTTCAATAGCTTTCTTGATTTCAGCTTCAAGTTCAGCCTGTTCTAATCGACGAAACGCGCGATCCGAAGAACATTGAGATTGGACTTGCGAATCATCTGGGGAGATTTCTTCAACGAAGGGTACATCGGTGCGTCCAGTTCTCCGCCGTGTATAATCAATGCAGGCATTCTTTGCAATCTGATAAATCCACGTGTAGAACGTCGATTTGCTCTCAAATTTACCCAAAGCCTTGAACGCTCTGAGGAAAATTTCCTGAGAAAGATCAGAAGCATCTTCTGGATGGTGAGTAAAACGATAGGCGAGTTCGTAAATTCGCTTCTGATACTTCTGAACAAGTTCGCCAAACGCAGCGATATCCCCGCTCTGTACGCGCTCAATGAGAAATCGATCCGGATCGGCTTTCATTGACAATCTTCCGATGTAGACGTGTTAAAGGCTACAAGGTTTATGCAAGCCGAAAGGCAAACGCAAAAAACAATGCTTGCCCCCGATCAAGTGATGAGATAATACTATTTCACTTCAAAGTAGTGCGTATGCTGTCTTAATTACATCATTCTCTTTCTCCGTAGGCGGGGATCAACCGAGCGGAGAGCGAGGGCGATAGAGATCCCCTTGCCCGCCGATTTTTCGCGGCGACAAGGCTTCCTACTCCGCTCAACAAAAGGTTCTTTGCTTGACCTACGCAATAAATGCACTTGAACTTAAGAGAAATGGTATAATTAAGAAAAAGGATTGTAGCGTGGCTGTGGAAGGAAGAAATGGGTAAAGCCGGTGAGGGGATTTGAACCTCCGACCTACTGATTACGAATCAGTTGCTCTGGCCACTGAGCTACACCGGCTCACAATAGAATGCAGCCCCATCATTTGTGATGGGGCTGTAGAGATTACAAATGCCGAAGGGCAGAATCGAACTGCCGACACATGGATTTTCAGTCCACTGCTCTACCAACTGAGCTACCTCGGCAGATTATAATAGGGTAGAATGATATCAAAGGAAGGAAGTGGATGTCAAGGACTTTTTCGGCACATCTGCCCCAATCTAGGGGACCGATATTCCGCTTGCTTGTAGGCAAGCGTGACGCGCTTGAAAAGCCCATCCCCATAGTGGTCAGCTATACTATGCTCTGCTTCCAGCGTGCAACCGATCCACGATTACGATGCCTAGTCCAATGATATCCAACCCTTTTTCGGTGGTTATAGTTAACTTACATCCGCCCATTTCTGGACAGCGGCTAAGAGGCTTCCGGGAGAACGAATCTCATACCAATCGTTATTGAACGTGCGATTCGCACAAATCCCGTTGACGCAGGCTATTTCGAGGTGTTATGCTATCGTCACATTTCCAGCCGGAGAAATCAATGAAAATTGGCATTGTAGGGTTGCCCTATGTTGGAAAAACCTCTATATTCAACGCGCTGACACAGTCTAAGGCGGAGACGGGGACGTATGCAGGAAAGAAACAATCAAATATCAGCGCGGTAACGGTGCCGGACGAACGGTTACAATCTCTAGCAGAGATATTGGAACCCCAGCAGAGCACGCCGGTACGTATTGATTACGTTGACGTTGCCGGGATTTCCAAAGGTAACGTCGAGCGAAGTGGGTTGGGAGCGGATGTCATCGCAGATCTCCGTCAAGTCGATGCACTCGCACATGTTGTTCGCCTATTTGACGATGATTCGGTGCCTCATGTTGATGGCAGAGTTGATCCGAAGCGGGATATTGAATCAGTCGACCTAGAGCTAACTTTTGCGGATCTTCAGATTATTGACAAAAGATTAGAGCGGCTCAACCGCGAATTACGCGCCAAAAAGTCTCCGATTCTTGAAAAGGAACTCGCCGTGTTGGAAGGTTGCAAGGAGGCGCTGGAGAGTGGTATCCCCCTCAGAGAAATTGACATCACCCAAGAAATGGCGCATGCAATACGTGGATACGGATTCCTGACACAAAAACCACTCTTGCTGATTCTCAATATCGGGGAGAATCAATTGAATCAAGCAGAACAGATACATCAGAGTTTTGCGAAAAATGACGGTGAGTTCCACACTGAGGTAATTCCGCTTTCAGCAAAACTCGAGATGGAAATCGCTCAATTAGATGCGGAAGATGTACAAATTTTTCTCGGTGGAATGGGATTAGAAGAATCCGCGTTGAGGCGGGTAATACAAGCATCATACCGTCTGTTGGGGCTGATTACATTTTTCACCGTCGTTTCCAGGGAATTGCGGGCTTGGACGCTTACGCACGGGCTTACGGTAGTAGATGCTGCGGCTACCATCCATACGGACATGGCACGAGGATTTATCCGCGCGGAAACTATCCACTGGAAAAGGCTTGTGGACTGCGGAAGTCCCGCAAAGGCGAGAGAACTCGGATTCTTGCGGCTCGAAGGGAGAGATTACGTCGTGCAGGATGGAGACGTGTTAACCATTCGATTTAACGTGTGAAAACGGGGAAACCACTTCTAGCGGGAATACGCGACTGCGCTTCGTTAATTTCTGCGTGTTACCATGCCAGTTTAATTAGAACGACGCCCCCTAGCGCAAAGCAGTAGTAGGAAAACAGGGAGAACTTCCCTCGATTTAGTGTGGTAAGCAGAACGCACAAAGCGATGTAACCTGCGACAAATGCAGTGAGGGTGCCGATTAGAGTGGGAACGAGCGTAACCTCAGTTACGTCCTTAAGCTTGAAAAGCAGTGCGCCGAGTATTGCAGGAATGGCGAGAAGAAAAGAATACTGTGCTGCAGACCGTGGAGAGATTCCCAGCATCAAAGCAAGAGAGATGGTCAATCCAGATCTGGAAATCCCCGGCGTAATGGCAAGCCCTTGTGCGATGCCGATGAGCGGCGTATGCCACGTCCGTAGAGTGAGATTTTCGTCCATCTTTTCTCGGCTCAGACGCGGTAGATGCAGCAGCAGACCGGTAACGATAAGCATGGTGGCGACAATCCCCGGTCTGGCGAACAGCGCTTCAAACTGAGCTTTGAATAAAATGGCGATCAAACCAGTTGGAATAGAGCCGATCAGGATTAACCAGACCAAATTGAGATCTCGGTTGTCACTGATTGTACGAATTGGGTGTCGGTAGAAACTCGCGCTGGAAGAAGTGCAAATACTAGTTCGCGTCAGTGACCAAATCGATTGGCGATACACAACTACAACCGCGCCGAGTGTTCCCACATGAAGCATCACGTCAAAAAAGACCTGCGGTTCTTTCATACCGAGAAAATGCTGCATCAACACCAAATGTCCAGAACTGCTCACCGGTAAAAACTCGGCCAACCCCTGTAAAACGCCAAGCACAATCGCTTCAGTAATGGTCATTCAACGTCCTTTTTTGAACAGGTGGTGTCTAAGCATACAATTTCTATCGTCGGAATTCGGAATAGTGTTCAATCGTGCTGCTGTCTTGCGAAGATTATCTCGCCTCCCCGCGAAGCAAGAACGCACGTATATCGTAACGCCCCGGACGTTCGACCGGTAGTTCACCGCTTTCAATCATCAGCTCTAACGGCGAGCAAAGCGTTCGGACGGGCATCTGCACAACTTCGTGCATCCGCGCAGATTCGTAAATCGCCATGATGATTTCGACCGCTGCTCGCCCGTGTTTTGCATTGCCGCGATGCTCCGTTTTCCCCTCAATCCATGAGATTAACTCCCGAATTTGCGCCTCCCATGGATTTTCGTTGCCCGCTTGACATTCCTTCCATTCTGCAGACCGACTGTTGAGTACACGCACCCGCTGTTCCGTCAGATCTATAATCCCGTCTGTGCCGTAAATTAAGCCGCCGTAATCGTTGGGACCAGCAATCTCCTGAAGCAGCAAACCGACGCAACCATTATCGAATCCGATAATCCCGGCACTCCGATCTTCAATCGGTATATCACGCTCATATCGTTCCGTTTTGCGTTCGACGTTGCCGATTACCCACGATGCGTTCCGGTCGCCGAGCACATACCGCATCATGTCGATCAAGTGTGAACAGTCATTTAGCAATCCCTGTCCACCCCTGCAAACAACTTGTCGTGGTTCACCAATCGTTCCGCCAGCAATTAAATCGCGAGCCGTTGTCCAAGCTGAATTGAACCGTCGCTGATGTCCAATTGCCAACTTGACATTGTAGCGCGAGGCGACGGTCAGCATTTCATCGCATTCGCCGAGCGTTGCTGCCATCGGTTTCTCGCAAATCACAGCGTATGGTTTTCGCGCACAGGCGGCTGCGGTCATCGCTACATGCAACTTTGGCCACGTTGTAACGATTACAATGCCCAGTTTTTCTTTGTCGAGCATTTCGCGGGCGTCGTGATATCGGTTCTTAATGTTGTGGCGGGCACCAAACTCATTCAACGCCTCCTCAACCGGATCAGCAATTGCGACAACCTCAATTGACTCGACGTTCCGGTAACTGTCCGCGTGCAAATGGGCTATACTGCCACAGCCAATAATCCCGATGCGAAATTTATCTGACATGTCCTATCTCCCCCAGAGACCGCTGTGAACTCAGGTTAAAACACGAAATCAGCGCTCATGTTCCGATTATACAATCGTTATCGGTAAAAAATTCTCCGTTTGGATTGCCGTATGATTCCTCCAGAAAACGATGAATATTATAAGCGATTGTCTGAGTTCAAGCAAGCCCTTTTGCCCTACCACGACGTGTTCTAGTGTAATGAAAGCGAGTTGTCATAACATAACCGCATGTTGTCGGAACGCAGAATATAACAGAAGGGTGCCTGGATTCACGCCGAATCAGAAGGGAACGATTGCCTCTAATTCCAATTTCATTATGGCGTTTGCCCCATTTGGTGCAAGTTGTCAAGTAAGTTACACCGTTTGGAACACTAGATTCACCCCTTCACGTGTGGTTCGATTGGATTATTTTCATCGTTACGGTTTTCACATAAAACAGTAAATCAGAAAACAGCTCAGGTCAATTGCCGCGTATAACCTCTTTTGATACGACTACCTCACCGATTCGAAAAACGCTGCGCCTTGATGCATTAGGCTTGTCGAGTCCAAATTGAGGTGAATTGCCCGTTATGGCATATAATTTGCTCAGAATTATATCGAAGTACCCGATACAGTTTAGATAACTTGGTTTCCTAGCAAAGAACCAACAACAAAAAACGTATTACTGACCAATAAAAGGAGGCTTTACATGGCACGGATATTGATTGTCACCACGATTTTAGCGATGTGCTTGGCTTGCAAGCGAAACCGAATCACCAATTCTAATAGAACCTAAGCCCATAGAACCAGAGCCCGTTGTCCAGTACGAAATTCCCGCACCCATTCCGCTTGCGCTTGCTGAAAGTTATGCCCATGTTCAGGTGGTCATGACTGAGCCCGAAAATCATGCCGTTCTTCAATACATCTACGATCTCTGTCACGCCCTAGGGCCCCCATGTAGTTGACTTGCACTTGAAGCGTGCTGTCTCGGAGAGGGTATACAATCGCGCCAAAGATCTACCTCACTCCGCGGCTACGTATGACGACCACAACCGAATTTTAGTGGCGTCTTGGTTTAAAGATCGTCATTTAAAAGTCGCATTCGACCCTGACTCAACTGGGCTTAAAGTCATCTACTGGAGAGCGAAATACATAATACTGCTGCAGCTGACCGCGGGGGGCGCGGGAGTGAGTAGCGGACCCCTCGTAGGTCGTGCCGCCCTGTGGAACGAACCCAAGTACGTAGCCGTATTAGATCAGATAATTGGGGACTGGGTGGATAAAGGCGAAGTGAATACTCTGGATGTTCCTGACAAGCGCAAGAGTGAGCATACCGCCTACATTGTGATAGATAAAGCAGCTGGTTTGCCTGTCGAACCGAAATTCAAAGATTGGATAATTCATATTGACGATGCGTCCCGTGCGACCGATGAGTAAATTGCGGAATACAACCGCATACACAGCCCCGACGCCTACGATTGCGTGGAGAAGTAATGAAAGGAGACCTACAAATGAAATCACTTGTGATTCTCACGTTTTGTGTCGCATTGATTGGCTGTAGCGAAAGCGAAACTCCTTTTGAACCTCTCGCGGGAGTACGTGATGATATCGATAAACTAGATGACAACATCTCTGTTGTCGATGATTTCCCTGTGCCCGAGGATACCGAGGGAGCAGTTGTACATGTCGATGAGGTTGAACTTCGTGGGGTATACGTTCCGTATGAAGTTCGCCGCTATTTTGAACATTTACAGACTGATTTATCCGAAGTCGAATTTGAGGATACAATGTGGCAAATCTATCGTTATCTGGCACTGATAATCACATACGATACACTCCAAACCCAATCTTCGTGAATCTCTACCTCAACCGATATATGAAAACGTGCTGGATATTGTCCGAGATCGTACCCGTGGGATTTATCTGACAGATATAGGACTTACGCAAGCACCATGTTAATAGCCGGAGATTTTAACTGTTGTCGTAAATACGCTTCCAGCATCCCGTGTTTAACCTGATAAATGGTTCGTCCAGTCTGGTACGCCATAGTTGCAAGTCGAATCCAAACTAACAATGCACAACCGATATGGTTGCGAACAATCCGTGCCAATCGACATTGACATTTTTCGAGACCGGTGAGTTGTTTGGCTTCACGGTGAAATTGCTCAATCTTCCACCGCCAGTTACACGCCTGTTGTGTCACTGAAGTGTCGTTTTGTGCTAAGTCGTTAGTGACGACATAATCCGTGCGTCCGGTATCAGACGCCACCCGAAATAATTTCACCTTGTGGTCTCTGGGAAACCCTTTGATTTTGATACGTTTGCCTTCATGAAGTTCGGTCGGTGTCCAAGCTAAGTTGTCAATGCGTTGGTACGGTTTAGTGGCGTTTGAATCGTCAACCAGCCGATTGGTTTTTAGTGGGCAGTAGTAGACTTTTCCCAAGTTTTCAATGTGTAGCATCACGGTTTTGGTAGCATACCAACTGTCCATCAGCACTGCTTGAAAGAGAAGTTGTCTCTGGTAGACCAGTAGAGATAACATGTCTCTGACGTGGTCTAACTTCGTTTTGCCGTCTCCTTCTGGGTCGTAAATCCGGTAGTCAATTACCCAGAAACGGTCTAGCAGTGGATTCACATAGACACAAGTAACTACTCCGATGCCGTTGATAACACCCCGGGCGTTGCCACTGTATTGACGACGTACTAACTCAATATGCCTAGCGTGCTTTTTATCTAAAACCGTGTCATCAAAGATGACATATCCTTCTTCAACTTGAACCAGATGAGGTTTAACGTTTTCCCACACCAAGCGAGGAGGAATACAATCTCCCGCCAGATAACGGTTTATCATATCATGACTGAAATCTTCGCTGTGGTCGGCGAAGTGCGTTAAGGTATAGTTAATTGGACTGCTCAGCAGATACTGACAGTAATCAAGCCGGGTTGGTTTCACCATACTTACCTCCTCGTTCGTTATTTTACTGCTTTTTACTGTCCGTGTCTATCTGCTCCGCGTAAGTCCTAAGATAGCCAAAGAGTCGTTATCGCCGTCGTGTTAGCGAATCCCAATCGTAAACTATTATGATGTCCACTTGACAGTGTGGCCATTTTGGACTAAGGACAAAGAACCACTCCCGCGCCATCGTTTGTTCTTGTCATGGGCGCCACTTGACGATATTCAATGGATTCATTACTACAATGGGAATCCTAAAGACTGGTCCGCATTAGATCCCCGTAATGCCGAACATATTATCGAACTAGGAGATGATGGACATTCGAAAGATCCGTATTACAGAGATTGGGTGATTGACTTCCGTGACGCCCCCCCGGCTACTGATGAGCAGGTCTACGAATACCAACAGCAATACGGTTGCTTACTAAACCGCAACTTGTGGTTTATGAACCGTTGCCATCAAAACCCTGGGCAACCTATGAACACTTCCAAAAAGCTACACGATGACGGAAGCTCCTATTTGCAGCTTTGGGGCGATGATTAATCAATCACAAGAATAAGGATTGGGATCATCAGGATAAACGTGAATGAGTAGAATGAGGTGGGTACTCACCTTAGATCAGGCATCTGAATCCCTCAGTTATGAAAACCGAGCAGTTCATGAAACAGTGTGCGTGTGCGCTCTGTACAATCCTGATAGTCTTTAAGAAACCGACTTGACACTTCCCCGTTCTGATCGGCGTAGCCTAGTCGTCTGGCGAGCTTCCCCAACTCCGATGCTTTATCTGGAAGCGCGTCCAGCGGACGATCGTGGACGATTCTAAGGCTGTTTTCCACACGTCTCAGAAATTCATAAGCCTCAAGAAGCTGAGCTTTTTGGTCGTTCGTCAATACAGCAATCTCATGCAACTGCGTAATCGCTTCAACCGTGTGCTGCACCCGCACTTGCGGAGAATCTGTGCCATGAATTAACTGAAGTATCTGCACAGCAAATTCAATATCGACGAGTCCGCCGTAGCCGGCTTTCACATTCTGAGTCCTGCTCTTTCTTCGGCGTCGTGTCGTAACCGGGCGGGTGGCTTGTGCCTCTTTTCGTTGACGGGTATGCGCAATTTCAGTGACTTCATCACGGGTCAACGGCTGGCGGTAAGCGAAAGCGTGTGCCTGGGCAATGAACTGTTCGCCCAGATCCATATCGCCTGCGACCGGGCGGGCGCGGGTTAGCGCTTGGCGTTCCCAGGTTTCAGCATGTTTATTGAAGTAGTTTTGGTATCCAGCTAGCGGCATCGCAATCGCCCCGCCGTTGCCAAACGGACGTAGTCGAAAATCGAGTTCATAGATGGATCCCCCTTCTGCGCTTCCCTTCAACCCGTTGACTAGCGCCAAACCGAGATCGCTGAAATAGTCCGCATTGGTTACCCCTTCGGTTGTCTTACCATCCACTGAATAAACTAACATCACGTCCAAATCCGAGCTGAAATTTAGCTCACCACCGCCAAATTTTCCCATCCCGATGATGGCGAAGGTCACTTCAGTTCCATCTTCCGCGAGAGGTCTTCCGTGCTCAGCTTGGAAGGTATCCTTTATTTGAGAATACATCGCTTGTAGCGTTGCCTCAGCGAGATCGGACAGTTCAGCGGTGGTTGTCCACAAATCCGCACTGATTCTTGGCGTCTCGTCCCAATCCTTGGATTCGAGCTCAACTTGCGCTAGGATACTCCGCATGCCGATACGCAAGACCTCACTGTTCTTGTATTGCCGCAGCCTTTCAAATACCAGACTATTCGCTACGCTGGCAATCAGCTCTATTGTCTCCCGCTGCTTCTCGGCTAAGATTTTAGGGTGTGCCATCACCGAGAATACGGTCAACACGTCAAACGATTCAGGGTGCGCGATGAGCAATTCTGCCAGAAAACGGCTCGTTCCACATAACTTCGCCAACATCTCGACAATCGAAGGATTGTCGCGAAACAGAGAGTAATATGAAGCGCGCGCTCCAACTTTGCTTGTAAAAACGTCGATGTATCGAAATGCCATGTCTGGATCCGGAGATTCCGCCAGAAAGTGTAGCAGCACAGGCGCGAGCTGAACAAATAATCGTCGAACGTTGGGCGAAAAACGCACTCCATCGGACCCTTCCGCCATAGACTTTAATCGCCTTCGTGCTTCATGGGGATCCGCAAATCCAAATGCATTCAAAATCTGGCGGACCAACCCCGCATCTGTCGTCGTAAACAGAGATGCCAAATCAATGCCTCCATTCGGAGTAGGAATCTCCAAGATTTTCTCGAAGATTAAGCGAACCGCGTGCGTATGCTGTCTATAATCCGCGTGGAACGCTTCCAACGCCAAAACAGATTTCGTATCTCGATACCCTGCAGACCTAGCGAGTTTGATCAAGTCCGGTGTCTTTGAGGGGAGTGAGTAACGCTGCCGATCAGCTTCCATCTGGAGGCGATGTTCAACCGTGCGCAAAAACCGGTACGCGTCGGCAAACACATCCCTATTCCTGGGGCTCAGAAACTTGTGTTGATAAAGCAGTTCAATCGACTCGAGCGAATTGCAGTTCCGCAATGCAGAATTCGGACCGCCATAAATCAGTTGCAGACACTGAATCGTGAATTCGATATCACGAATGCAGCCGATGCCGAGTTTAACATGGTTATTCACAGACGACCCCTTTTCACGAATTCGATCCTCAATTCGCGCCTTTGTTTGCCGAATTTCCATCTTGATTTCAGCTATTGAGAATTCATCAAGATATCGCTGATAGACAAACGGCTGAATCATGTCAATGAACTGTCTTCCCAGTTTTAGGTCGCCAGCCACAGGACGCGCTTTGATTAACGATTGGCGTTCCCAAATTTCACCCCAACCCTCGTAGTACGCTTCGTAACTATCAATGGAGCGTGCGATGCTTCCAGCGCTACTCTCGGGGCGAAGCCGGGCGTCAACGCGGAAGACATATCCTTCTGGTGTAAGCTCGCTAAGCCCGTTAATAATGAATTCGGATAATTTGTTGAAATACTGCCGATTCTCAACACCTTGACTCGTTTCTCCATCTTGCGAATAAATGAACATCACGTCGATATCCGAGCTAAAATTCAACTCAAAGCCACCGAATTTTCCCATTCCTATCACCGAAAACGTACATCGTGATTTCTCGCCGTTGGGTTGTTCAGCTTGTGGTGTTCCGAATCTTGATGTGAGTTCATTCTCGCCAATCTCATAGCACTTCTGTAACGTAGCTTCCGCGAGATTTGTTAATTCTAGCGTTGTCGTTTCTAAATCGGCGTCACCGAGGAGATCTCGGACGCCAATCCGCAGACTCTCCTTCCGTTTGTAGCGGCGGAGTACGTTCAATTTCTGTTCGACCGAATCAACTGAACGCACCGACTGAGACAATTCGTCATACATAATCTCCAGGGTCTTGGGGGCAGCCATCACATTGGCGTCAATCAGCCCATTAAAATACTCCGGTGTGCGGGTCAGGATATCTGAGAAATAGGTGCTAGATCCAAAGGATGTCGCTAGAATTGATGTCAGGAATGGTACGTCACGCAGGAGATGATAAAGCCAGAGTCGGTCGAATGTCACATCCACAAACCGTGCAAAATTGTGCAGAGCGGAATCTGGATGCGCCGAATCTGCTACAGAATTGAGCAAAGTCCCAATAATCTCAGCACACGCATTACGTACCGGCGATTCGCCAGCAAGATTTTGTAGATTGCGGCTTGCTCGGGGCAAATCCTCGAGACCGTAGCTCTTGAGGACATCTTCAACTTGCTCCGTTGTAAGCCCAGGTACAAGAATCAAATCTTTCGGATTGAGGATTGATGTCATGGCTTTGCGTTCCTGTAGTCTTGTCATGGCGATTAGTTAAATCATCTCAACAGCGAAAGTATATACCATAATCCGCGCTTGTTTTGATACAATTTCATATATTTGCGCCGCGCTCGCTTCACAAAAGAGCTCGCAGGGGGAAAATGAGACCAGAACTAAAAATGTATGCACTCTCTCCTGCTAGCTGTCCACCCCGCTCAATGCCCGTTAGGATGCGGGACCAAGTAGACCCTGCAAAATCCCAACTTGGGGAGCGGAATTTCAGTCTGATGTATGTAATCTTCGATAAATATAGTGTTATGAAAAAACTGAAACGCGATCTTTCTCAAACACGTTTTGGGTATAGAGAAATCGGCTTCCCAGATGTCAATCCTAAAGACAAATTGAGTTACCTGCCTGACGACAAAACGTATGATGTGACGGCTACAAGATGGGTTAAAAAAGGAGAATTAGATCTGAATGGAGACATTTATTTCGTCCGTAGAAACATCGGTTCAACCGCCAAATACACCGGTGAGAAGCGTAAAATTTGGTCGCAACGCTCTTAATCATGGGCTGTTTGTACAATTTGCCCGCCAGAAGGAAATTTCTTCTCTGAAAAAGCTAATCCGCGAAAAAGACTCCCGCATTGATCAGTTAGCGAAGGAAATTCAATTCCTTTATGAGGAGCTGGATCGATTGCGTGCTCAAGGTGAAGAGGAGTTAAAAAAATCTGATGCCTTGATTGAACAGATGCAAGCCGCTTCAGAGGAATCAAGCAAACGGGCGCACGCAATCATCCTACATTTAAGTAAACAGATCGAAACGCAAGCCGAACAAATTGAGTATTTGCAAGATACACAGGGGCTCGGCGGGGCGGTTCGGCAACTCAAATCAAAACTTCCCTTCCTACGAATTGGTTCAACTAAACAGGAGTTCTAATCCAATTTGATCGCCCGCAAGATTGCTTCCGCCACCACTTCTACTGCAACAATTCCGACTGTATTCACATCTGCCTCCAGCGATGCTAGAGATAGCGTAAAGATAGTATCCCCATCGAACATCGAGTGAACCGGGCGTATCACTCTCGCCAAGCCATCGTGCGCCATCTGTGCGACCTTCGTCGCTTCTGTCGCTTCTGTGGTGTTAAGCGCGGCATTCGTTGCAACGACGCCCACAGTTGTGTTTGATCCCGCTGATTGAAACGCATCCCAGCCCCGTGTCCCTGATCGCATAAATATGTCACAATGTCCACAAACTCGCCTGTATCTTTATTCTTTGCGCCTGCCACGGTTAGTCCCCACACGTTGACGACGACAATTGCTGCGACAATTAAGCCCGATTCGAGGACGCAACAGGCGGATCCAACACCCCCATTCGATGCGCTGAATCCCCGTAACTTGCCAACTGTTGCACCGGTGCCCGCGCCAATCTGTCCCATCTCGACCGGATCGCCTGTGGCATTCACGCAAGCCCGGTAGCCCATGTCCCTATCCGGCTACACCCCGGAATCGCCGACTCCCAAATTGAAAATCACCGCAGCTGGCACTATCGGCACCCGTGCTGGACCGGCGGGGTATCCAATGCGGCGCTCCCCAAGGAAATGCATCACACCTCCCACCGCATCCAATCCGAACGCGCTGCCGCCTGTGAGCAACACCGCGTGAGCCTTCCTAACTAGGTTCCCGGGTCGAATGGCATCCGTTTCCCTAGTATCGGGAGCCGAACCACGGACATCAACGCCGGCGACAGGGCTAGACTTGCACAAGATAACTGTGCAACCCGTACGTGCACTTATATTCGTTGCATGTGCGACTTTGATTCCGTCGATAGCGGTAATTGTCTCATTTCTTGAGAGTTCATTCATGCCTACATCTCCCAATTGGATGCCGCTTGGGCGAAAAGTCGCTTTAAGCGTGTCTAACCTCTGTATTTTATCACAAACCGGGGTGAATCTCAACCAGACTGAAAATTCCTAGAAATATACAGGTGGGCTATGTATATAGCCAAGACTAGAGGAGAAAGCTGTTTCCATCGCGAGGCGGATTATCCATCTTTTTCGGCTTGATAAATATCTGATTCTGAGTTATTATCTTGGTTCGTGAGGAACAACAAAACGGAAGATCTGTTTCCGATTCTACCAGACACGTCTTACGCAGCCGAATCCTGTAAATGGCGTGCGCATATTCTTCCACGGCCGCGAAGCCTGGAGATAAATCTACGTTGATTCGATTGTGGCTAGCGCGACTGTGCTCTGTTTCAGAAAACGCATCATATTATGTTGATACTCTGTGCCAATGTTGGCAGCACTTCGTTCAAATACCAGATTATTGACGTTCAAACGTCACAAGCGCTTGTCCAGGGCGTAGTGGAGCGGATTGGCAATTCCCCATCGCCGTTCACACACGATATCCCTGACAAACCGATTGTACATGGAACGATCGAGGCGGCAAACCATAACGACGCCATCGAACACAGTATCAACTTGATAACACATCCCAAAGTGGGTGCGATTCGTGATCTGAATGCACTGGCGGGTGTAGGGTTCAAAACTGTCTTTGCCAAGGGTATCTGGCGTTCCGCCCTCATCACGGAACAGGTTATCGAAGCGCTTGAGGCGTATATTCCGCTTGTTCCGCTGCACAATACCGCTTATATCGCCTCCATCCGCGCATTTCAAGAATCTGCGCCGAATACGCCTCTAGTCGCCGTTTTAGAGACGTGGTTTCATCAAACTATCCCTGACTACGCTTACAATTTCGGTGTCCCGCACGCATGGGTGGAGAAATACCAAGTCCGCCGCTATGGGTTTCACGGTGCATCGCACCGATACATCGCAGAGCGTGTACCGCAACTACTAGAGACATCCCCCAAAGGGAAAAAACAGACGCGAAACACCGGCTCGCCCCGGATAATCTCTTGCCATCTAGGAGGGAGTTCGTCGTTGTGCGCCATCCGTGATGGCAAGTCCATCGATACCACAATGGGTGTTTCGACTCAATACGGACTAATTCAATCGACAAGGAGCGGCGATTTTGACCCATTCGCCATGCTTTTTGTGATGGAGAAGGAAGGATGGGATACAGTGGAGATTCGTCGCCAATTAATCAACGAATCTGGGTTGCTCGGAATCTCCGGAGTCAGTGGGGACGTTCGAGATATCGAAGCAGCAGCTAAAGCGGGCAACGACGACGCCCGTTTGGCGATGGAGACATATTTCTATGGCGTCAAAAAGTACATTGGCGCATATATCGCCGCGCTTGGCGGGGTTGACGTAATTGCGTTCACTGGCGGAATCGGTGAAAAAAGCGCAACAGCTCGTGGGGCAATCTGCAATGGACTACAGTGGCAAGGAATTCTCCTAGACACACGAAAGAACGAGAATCATACCGGCGAAGGCGAGCTTTCTACCCCGGATAGCCGGGCAAAGATTCTCGTTATACCCGCGAATGAGGAGTTAATCGTCGCTAGAGAGACAACGGAGGTCATTCGGCAGACACAATCCAATGCCTAAAGCGCACATCTTGGCGGATTCCATCTTATGAGGCATTCAACACCAGCGCAACCTCGTTCAATGCCAGTTCTACCGCTCGCGCCCCAATTTAAAAGGATTAGGAGAACAAATGAAAATTGGCATTACCCAAATCATTCTTGGAAATATGTCACTTGCCGACACGCTCGCGCTATGCCAAGAGGCAGGCTATGACGCAGTTGAACTGTGCTTTCGTGAAGGAAAGGATACGGACATCAGTATGAGCCAATCTGAGCTAAAGACGATTGGCGAGAGTTGTGTTGCTGCGGGAATCGAAGTTAGCAGCATCGTTGCCGACTATCGAAATCGTGGAAACTTGCTGAGTCTCGACGCAGTAGATCGGGAGACAGGCGTCAAGTCGATCGTCAGAAGCCTTGAGATTGCCGGTCTGCTCAGTGTAAATGCAATTCTGTTGCACCCGGGTCAACTGACTGCTGAAGGTACATATCAGGCGGCTTGGGATAACCTATCGTCCATTCTGAGTGATTTGGTGCCAGTTGCCGCGTCTAACAGTGCCGTCATCGGTTTGGAAAATGTGTGGAATAAATTCTTGCTTAGCCCCAGAGATATTTGCGAGTTTGTTGATGCAATTGGTAGTGAATGGGTCGGTGTCTACCTCGACACAGCTAACATGATGGCTTACGGATTCCCAGAACATTGGATTCGCGAACTTGGGGATCGAATTGTGCGCGTGCATTTCAAAGATTTCAAGCGCGATCGACATCAATTTGTCAACCTCCTTGAAGGGGATACCGATTGGCATACCCTCATGCGTGAATTCAGTGCAATCGGTTACGACGGATATGTTGTCCACGAAGTGAGTGGGGATTGGGCGGCTCAAGTCGATATTGCCGAACGGATGCGACGAATTGTTGCAATGTGACACAAGCGAATGCCGTCCGCTCTCTTTGGGGGACGCCCACATCGACTAAAGCCGGCTAGCTTAGTGCAATTAGATCCATTAAATGGTGTAGCTTATGCAAGTGCACCAGCCAAACCTAAGCCACGACGGATATTAACAACCACGTGAGCTGCAATTATGCAGTAAGATTGAAATGGTGAAGAACATCTGGATTTATACATCAGGTGTTCTTCACCTCTTAATCCACAAAGAAGATATACCATGAAAGTCTTTATCATGCTTCTTGGATTGTTAATAATCATAAGCTGTGGCGATTCTGATGATCCTGATATAACATTGCCAACAGAATATCTTCCACCTCCTGTAGATCAATCACCAGCAGCTGAATTTTTTAAATCCTTTAAGGACACCTTGACTGATGAAGAAATTGAAATCTTTTTAGAAAATGTTGAAACTAACTGTAAAGAAGATGATTCATCTAGCAGCGCATTAACTTGGAGATTACGAAATAGATTATCTGAAAAGGCTTTGACAAGAATATATAGCAATGATGATAACATTTGGACACATCAAGCAGCACATCTAACCACACACGATCGCTTACGTGTTGCAGCTTATTTCAAATATCAACCTGCTGATCCATATAGCCGAAACTATCTAAAAGATGTGCATTTTGAGCATGATTATGTTATCTATCAATTTTTTGATGTATTTAGATTTTCTGAAATTATTGGGGATAAGAACACGCGAGGTTGGAGTGGCTCAACTAAATACTCAGAAAGTTTACAAAGCTATTTAGATAATTTCTCTGATGGGGGTTATCTTAATTTGCCAGATAACCTAATGCCAATGGAAGTTAAAGAAGTGTACAAACATATTTACAATAACTGGGCAAATAAAGGCATAATTGATGTTCCACAAAGAGAGGACTACATTGACCTTATTAGTTACTATTTGATTATCTTTGATCAGAACGATAAACTTTTATTTCCAGTATCTGAAAGAGTCGTAAAGCATATTAACGATGCACCACAAGCGACCGATGCTGAAATTGCTCTTTATAATCGCATATACACGCCATATGCTTATGACTGCGTGGAAGAATACTGATTAAAATATTTTTGATAACACTGTTCAGTATAAGGCAGGATTTGATAATTACAAATGAAACTACATTAAAATAAAGCATTTAATTCTGTAAATGCAATTCTAGCTTCTTCAATTGATTCAAATGATTGAAATATTGATTCATTTTTATTTTTATAATAAATATGAAGAACAATATCGGTTTTATATAATCCAGAAGGTTCTTCTCCTACAACTATGTTATCAACATCATCTTTTGGAATTAAACATCCCGGCGAATCAGAACATAAATATTTAATCAAAAAATCACTATTATTACAACTTGCAATCATTTCTCGAAAGGCATTTGTGGATTCTTCTTTATTCCAAAATCTTATTTTTAATGGTTGTTTGTCTGAATAAACACACATTAAAATCCATGATACATGTCCACTTGGATATTCTTCCTCTATACTGGGATCTGCTTCATTTGGACTTCGTGTGTCTTCATAATCAATCTTAATATATTCTAAATCATCAGTAGTTATCTTGATTCCATAAGATGATGATACTAAATACATTACAACCCCCTTATCAAGGTAATTTTTAAATCTTTACAGATTTGATAAATCAATACATCAGGGATTTCATTATGTCTTGGCACAGCACTCATAAGTCTTTCTGCACCATTATACTTGCCCCATAATGAATGCTTCTTGCCCTCTCGAATCAAAAATGCGTCTTGTTTATTCAAATATGATATAAACTTCCTTCGTTTCATACCTTAACTAAAGAGCAATTTCTTGATATTCACATCCATCAAAAATTATTGAATCCATTGCCTCTTTATATACCTTATTTTCTTCCAAAATCTCTTTCAATGTAATCCTTAAGGTGTCAATAAGTTCTTCAAGCGTTTTTTCTTGACAATTCACACCTGAAACCTCTTTAATCCAACCAACCCACCACTTATCTTGCACACCAATAATAGCAGTATATTTCACATTAACCCCCCTCCATAAAGGGCAAATGAAATTAACAATATAAATTGTTCCATAATATTAAACATATGTCAAGAAAAACCTGAATTGATTCTCATACCAATTTTTGATATACTACCATCGGCAGGAGATAATGAAATATTTTTATCATGAAACAGAGAATAATTTTCACCAACTCTGTTTTTTTTTAGATTTAAACATTATCTCTTGCCAATGCCATCAAATCCATACCACCACCACATTTCAACCAATTCAAACTCCAACAGCCCTATCGACTTTGTCGATAGGGGCGGGTCCCCCTTCCCGTAGGGATGGGAGACCGCGAATGCGGTAAGTTAATGATTTAAGCTCCGATTAACGGATATGTAGTCAATTCAGCCAGAAAAGGAAACAGTCGTGAGCCACGCCCTCCACCCAATCGGCATTGAAAATACCCTCGCGGCGCCGCAAATTCTGGCGCATCGCGGTGGTTTGGAACGGGGTCCTGAGAACACAATCGCCGCCTTTAGACAAGCGTTTGAAGACGGAGCAGACGCATTAGAGTGCGATGTCCGCTTGACCAAAGACAGTGAGCCGATTATGATTCATACGGGATTCAATCAGGACAGCATTAAAGAAGTAACGGGATGCACCTCTCCGTTCCACGAAATGACTTGGACTGACGTTCAAACGCTCAAGGTGCTGAATTCCAATGAACCTGTCGCGCATCTGGATCAGACGCTCTCGTTTGTCAAGGAAACGCAGCTGCCGTGCTTCATCGAACCGAAAGAAGATTCAAAAGAACTCGTCTCAATCGTTGTAAATCGGATTCGACATTTTGATCTTGTGCACAAGGTTGGTCTTCTGACGTTTTATTCTCGAAAGCATCTGCTCATCCAAGCCAAACAACTTGAACCTAAACTTCAAACGAGCGTAATCATCATTAACCCAGTAGCAAATCTCCTTAAGGCAGCGGAAAACATAAACGCGGACCAAATCATCATCGGTTGGAGCAAGGTGAACCACTTCTATCTTTACAATTTCTTCATCCGTACGCTAAAGCGTAAAGTCAGAAATCTCAAAACGAAAGGAATCGTCGTTGAAGGTGGATTTGTTCGCACTCAGCGTGATGTGGCATGGCTGCTGCAGAACGAGATTTGTGGAATGTGGACCGATAATGTTCCGAAAATCAAAGGATTCTTGGCGGATCGTTGATTTCGCGGCAACCCCAAACAGTTGGTGTGGCTGCAATCGGGAGAATGACGCGTCTGAACAAAAAGGCAGGATGAACAAAAACCTAATCAAACTGATTATTGTCTTGGCTGCAATCGGAGCCGTGTACAGTTTCTTGAGAGTTTTGGGTGCGGCTGAATTTCTCGCCTGGGAAAATATTCCCAAACTCAAGGAAAAAATCAATAGCTTTGGCGCAATTGCACCTTTGACTTTCGTCGGCTTTTATGTTGTTGCAGTTGTGTTCTTTTTGCCAGGTTTGCCCGTTACTGCACTTTCAGGATTCGCATTTGGCCCGCTCTGGGGAGTTGTCTACGCCTCAATTGGGTCTGTTATCGGGGTTTCATGTGCATTTCTTATTGCTCGTTATACTGCTCGCGGGATGGTAGAAGCGTGGGTTGCCGGCAATGCCCAGTTTCGCAAAATTGACAACGGAGTTAAGAAACAAGGGTGGCGCATGTTGATGATTACGCGGCTCGTTCCAATCTTTCCCTTCAATCTGCAGAACTACGCTTATGGACTCACTCAGATTAAGTTTTCCACATACTTCTTGGTCTCGTGGATCTGCATGTTGCCTGGCACAGTCGCTTATGTCCAACTGGGCGCCGCAGTGAACGTCGGCGAAGGAAATGTCAAGGTGACATTGATGTATCTGGCTGTCGCTGGCGTCTTCATTGCCCTTGTATCACTCATCCCGACCCTAATTCGCAAACGTCAGGTGACATCATAAGGGTGGGACTTTCAATTGTTATTCGGATAAATGTCAGATTAGGAGCCAAACAATGGCAAAAAAGCAAAGAAACCACGTCCTAGTAATTACCGGCGGTCACGATTTCCAACCGGAACCGTTCTGGGGAATGTTTGACAGCCTCGACAATCTCAGCTACGAAGCTGCGACCTTCCCCGACGCATTCGGACATCTGACTGTCGAAGGCGCAAAGGGCTACGATGCGCTTGTATTTTACGATATGTGGCAGGAAATCACACCCGCGCAACAAGCGGCATACGTAAATCTGTTGAATCACGGTGTAGGGATTGTCTCACTCCACCATGCCCTAATCTCGTTCCGGGAGTGGGATGAGTTTAATCGAATCGTGGGCGGGGTCTGGAATTCCGATGTATGCACCGTCAGACACGACGTTCAATTCACAGTAAGAATCGCCGACCCAAATCATCCAGTGACAAGCGGAATTGACGATTTCGAGATTCAGGATGAGACCTACAGGGGTTATGCCGTCAACCCAAACGTGCATGTCCTCCTTCGTACAGATCATCGCGATAGTGCGTCGGTCATCGGCTGGACTCATAGCTACGCGAATTCGCCGATAGTCTACATCCAACACGGTCACGACGCGTTTGCGTACCGCAATCCAAACTATCGCAAATTGATCCGTCAGGCGATTCGTTGGGTCGTTGAAGCATCAGGCGCTGCGCGTTAGCTGTTGAGGGCTGAGCTACCTGTTTCAAGTAATTTCGTTCCTATCCATTTAGAACCTGAAACGCATTATCGTGAGTTGCCTTTTTTGACCATCGGTAGATGAACTAATATCGCAATTTTGACTTTAGAATATGCAAGGGAGAAAGAATAACGCACATGAAGGAAAGCTCAGAAACATACACAACAGTCCATGCTGAATACCTCCGAAAGCTGGGTGTAGGCGTGTTGGAAAAGGTGGGTGTACCGATCGATGATGCCGAAATAACAATCGCCAGTCTCGTGGAAACCGATCTTCGAGGAGTGCACTCTCACGGTATGATGCGCCTCCCCGGCTACGTCGACAGGCTCTTACAAGAGGGAACAAACCCAAAACCTGACGTGCGCGTTGTGACAGAGACGGGTGGGACAGCCGTGATAGACGGAGACAATGGTCTCGGACAGGTTGTGAGCAAGCGCGCAATGGAGGTTGCGATTGACAAGTCGAGGGCTTCCGGGATCGGTGTCGCCGGGGCGCGCAACAGCAGTCACTTCGGCGCCTGTGCCCACTGGGCGCAGATGGCGCTGCCTCACGATATGATTGGAATCGCCACCACAAACGGCGGACCGATTATGGCGCCCTGGGGCGGTCTGACGCCCACCATGGGCAACGACCCCCTCGGCGTTGCCATACCCGCTGGCGAAGAACTGCCCATTGTGCTCGACATGGCGACCAGCGTCGTCGCCGGCGGAAAACTCGACCTCGCCATCCGTAAAGGTGAAAAAATACCCAAAGGGTGGGCGCTTAACTCGCAGGGAGAACCGACGGAGGACCCTGTGGAAGCCAGAGCCGGGCTTGTGCTCCCAATCGGTGAATACAAGGGCTACGCGCTCACGCTGGTTTTTGAAGTGCTTGCCGCTGTGCTCATGGGCGCAAATTTTGCCCGTCAAGTCGTTCGACATGAAAAACTCAAAGTTGCCCGCAATGTCGGTCACTACTTCCAAGCCATCAACGTCGCTGCCTTCATACCTGTCGCCGAATTCAAAAGCAGAGTTGACAACCTAATCCAACAGATGAAATCTGCAGAACTCGCCCCCGGCTACGACCGTATCTACTTGCCGGGCGAGCCAGAGCACGAAAAACGCGCCCGCTATCTTAACGAAGGAATCCCCATGCTATCTTCGGTCATCGCAGACTTGGGTGCCCTCGCTGACAATTTCGGTGTTGACCCATCCGAATCTGTGTAAGATTCGATAGTTTCACAGACATTGAGTTGTATTTCAGTTAAACTGCGTCAAACGCTGAGGAGCGATATGGACAGAGAAACTGACATTGCGACTCGCAATTCCGCCGACCATCAAATCCAATTCGCCTCCGGCAGAACCATCTACGTTGAAGCCCTGCTCGGCGATCGATGGGTCGGACGATACTGGAACGCTAATGGTCGCGCCAATTGGGCTTACGAGCTCTGGGAAGAGGATGCCTTCCAAATCGAGATTGGACATTTCCCGCTGTCCACCGGCTGGCGTTGGATATCTGGCGTCGAAGTCGCAGTGACCAACCGTGGCGCTCGCCACTTTGTGGTTGAACTCTCCAATACCGTCCGCCCTATCGGCGTCCGACTGCATACCCTACTCGATGGAACACCTGTACTGACACGTTGGCTCGAAATCACGAATAACGCCGACGAACCGATGGCGCTGACGGCGGTCTACCCTTGGTCAAGCCTTATAAGGGCGCACGCAGGGCACAAACATTTTCCGCCGGAAGGGCTAGACCACGCCTTTAACTTGGGCTATTTCAGCGAGAGTGACTGGGGCTACGAAGGCTGGTTCAAATGGGAGCCGCTGTCAACCGGAGCTAAAATCGTTGAATGCGACAAGGGTCAAGGGTTCGATGACCCCTTCTTTATTGTCAATAACCGGGCAAAGGGAGAATACCTTATTGGTCATCTAGCGTGGTCGGCAAACTGGCGCATGGAGTTCGACTGCCAAGAAGGTGTCAATCCTGACTATGAGCGGCGGTGGGGACCCTTAAGGTCGTCCGCTCAAGATCTTTTGAAATTTAAGCTGGGTCCCTCGGCAGCAGCTCCTCAGCGCGTGATTGCACCAGGTGAGACAATCGAAACCCCCGCAGTTCACATCGGGCTCGTCTCAGGCAATCTCGACACCACGGTTCAGGCGATGCACGATCACCTTCGGAGATTCGTACTCCCGTCCGTCGGTGCCGAATCCGCCTACCGGATTCAATACTTGATGCCTGGCGACCAAGGCTACCTCAAACGCGGAGGTTGCGCATTCTCCGAGTCTGCCGTACGCGAATGTATCGACATTGCCGAGTCCATCGGTGCCGAGCTGTTCACCCTGGACGCAGGATGGTGGGACGAACATGGTGATTGGTTTCCATCGCCTAGCCGGTTCCCACGAGGACTGGAGCCGATTGTTGAATACGCACATCAGAAGGGGCTTCGATTCGGGATGTACAGCGAGATTGAACGTGCGTACGGAAAAGGGTGCAAAATCGCGGATGAACACCCGGACTGGATCGGACAGAGCGGCATGCTGGACATGACCAGACCAGAGGTCAGCGAATATGTTGAGTCCGAACTGGTGCGGCTTATCGAGAGGTACGAATTAGACCTATTCAGACTCGACTACAATCCCCTATTCACTTACGAGGGTTCCACAACAAGCCGAGCCGGCTATGTAGAAAATAACTATTGGCGGTATTATGAAGCATTTTACAGCATTTTCGAGCGGATCCAGAAGAGGTATCCGAATCTAATTTTGCAGCAGTGCGCCACAGGTGGAGCCCGCAACGATCTCGGAGTCGTCAGCCGATTCCATGAAGCGTATCTGACTGATATGCTCTGGCTGCCCCACGTACTCCAGAACTACAGTGGCTTGTCGATGGGATTGCCGCCTGAAATCATCGTAACCGCGTTCGGCGCCTGCCGAGAGGGGATCGGAAATCCTGAGAACTTTGATACCTTGCTGCGGTGCATCTTCACACTCGGAACACCTATGATATTTGCCGGGATGGTCGCACCGAGTCGCGAGGGTTTGACGCGCGAACGCCGGAACGACTACCTTCGCTACGCAAAGCTCTACAGAGAGTTCATCCGCCCGCTGCTGCCGACCTGCAAGATGTATCACCACGCGCCAATTTCCACCCGTGGCGGTGTAACCGCCAACGGCTGGTTTGCTGTCGAATATGCGTCACCAAACCGCGCTAAAGGATGGGCGACAATCGCCCGAACCGGTGAGAGCGAATCCGACACATATCTTTTCGCTCCCAGGGGACTGCATCGCGGAAAGACTTACACCGTCACGTTCGATAGCACCGGCGAATCAGCTACAATCGACGGCTTACGATTGGTTCAGGCTGGCATACCGATAAACCTGGAATCCATCGCTGCCTCCGATCTGCTGCGCTTTGAAGAACAGTAACGATATTTTGCGTGGTTTTCCTCTTTACCCCTTACGAAGACTGTGGGAGAGAGATTCCTCTCCCAATAGCTATTGTAGTTTTTGTAGGTTGGGTTGAGCGATCAAAGGAGCGAATAGCGACTGCAATCGTCGCCGCTTCGACGTGGATAAAGCCCGACCTCCCGCGATGATCGCCCCCGCTGTCGTCGGAAACGTCCTGTGGATGCTCTGCGACTTCACCGCCGAAAACGGTGGTACGCGGCTGGTGCCACGGAGCCATCTCATCGGGCGGCAACCGGACGCGGATCAGGACAGAGACGTTGAAGCCCGTTGCCGCTGAAGGTCCCGCCGGAACAGCCCTGGTGCTGAATGGGCGCACATGGCACGGCACTGGTGCAAACGTGAGCGACGCACCGCGATGGGCCCCGGTGATTACGACCTTCTGCGGCCCCCAGTTCCGACCGCAGCAAAACTTCACCGTCGGCATTTCGCCTGAAGTCCTAAAGACCGCCTCCCCAGAATTGTTAGCCCTTCTAGGATTCAAAGTGTGGAACGCCTACAGTCGCATCGAAAGCCCCGCTGTCGAATTCATTTCGCCCGGTGAAACCTCCCTCGGCGAAATGCGACCAAAGTAATTACCCGTCGCGCACCGCTGTCTTTCGTTTGTTAGGACTGACGGGTGATGATATAATCCGTCCATCCTTCTCCGTAAACTTACCCCCGTTAGATTTATCTTTGCCCTGACATTGGGGGCTAAGGGGTTGCCTGGTCAATTTAACTCGTAGATTGGGTTGAACCCCACTCTCTTGAAACCGAGTTTGTTCTTGAAAACTCGCTTTCTTCACCGGGTCGGAACTCGTAGGTTGGGTTGAGATCAACTGAGCGAATAGATCAAGTGACCGAATAGGGAACACGATAGAGATCTTAGGCGATAGTTTTTCCGAAACCCAACGCTTCTAAATCGGTTCGAACCAATCGGTAATTCTAAATACTATATACACTACAATCAACTCGTTGAAAGAACCGACAAGGATCGTCCACGGTGGGATAGGCGTTTAAAACTATCGCGCTCCCTATCGGTTGCTTGATCCTCGATTATCCGGATAGGAATCTCCCTCCCACAGCGCAGCGCCGTGCTACGTTGTAGACTTGCGGGTAATTGCAAGCTGACAAGGGGGGGTTGGCTCGTCAAGTTGAACTTGTTGGTTTGGGTGACTTGACCGTTGTTATTTCATCGTCAACCCAATTTTGACGCAGAGTCCCTGCCTAGAACAACTATTCTCCGTTTTTGTCAATAGTTCAACCTAATCATTGGCGGCTCGAGGTTGGATCCAAACAAAAGTGGTGTAACTTGTGTCTACAAAAAGCAATTCCGTGTCTTTTTCGGCGAATCATGAATAGAAACCCAACTGAATGATAATTCGGCATGCATTTTGGCGTTGAAACACAATAATAAAAAGGTGACATCAGTTAGTCTGTAGGCGATATTTTGTGCTGTGTGTTAAAGGTGTATTGAGTGATTTTTATGTGATACAATATGACACTGAATAATAATACTTACGAATTCGCGTGATTATTTTATTTTGTTGCAATTCTAGGTTGACAAGAAATCGTTATTATGTTAACATTCATAGATGTCTATATAAAGTGATGTGTGGAGGTGAGTTTCGACATGCCTTTTGAGCGGTTTACTCAATCTGGACGAGGTTATAAGCCCAAGATTTCGATAACCAAAAGTGGTTTAATTGGTTTCAATCAGGGCGCAGTCAAGCATTTCAATTTGACGAATTTCGAATATGCGGTGCTGTATTACGACAGAGACAATTCACGAATTGGAATCGGATTGACCAATGACAAAAACGATAATGGCATCTGCAAACTGAGAAAACGGGTATCAGGTGCAGATGTATCTGCCAAATCATTTTTTGATTATTACGATATAAGCTATGGAGAAAGCAAGCGATATGATGCGCAATGGGATGGTGATGAAGATAAAATCGTTGTAACTCTGAAATCGGCATAGAACGTTATTATCCCAAAACATGACTATCTCATGGCTGAACCATTTGTGTAACACAGTGCGTAGGTTGGGTTGAACTGTATCCGTGAAACCTAACAAGCATCCTACGTGAATTGCGAGGTTTCGAGTCGGGTTGAAATCTGCCAAATAGTAAGACCTAGCACTCAATAGCCAGTACGCGGATTAAATGAGGTGTAGGGGTTCACTCAATCCACTTATGCAGTAATTTCGCCGAAAAGCAGCAAATCAGAAAACTCAAGCACAAATTGAAGCGGGTCAACTACTCCGTGAGCGGAAGATAGATTTAGAAGATGAGTTGGAAAATGTAAGAGAGGACTTCCGCACATGGTCAGAATACAATGAGAAGCTTTTGACACGGCTTATTGACAAATCGTCATTAGCGAATGAATACCAGGAGGAACATGGCGTTTCGAAATATATGACTATGACACACCGCTCACATTCGAGATAGTCGATTTCCGACGCGATGTAACAAAAAATTTAAAGCGCTTGGAGGGGATTAGAGAACAGCTTGAGTTATTCGATGAACCACTGGACTCTCTCCTGCATGACGTTGGCAAGAATGGGATTGCGATCAATCCCATTCGCAGCCTCGGCAATGAAATCTTTATCGTGTATGGACAACATGAGGCAGCCAAACACGCTGTGGCTCGGTTCGTGGAGAGGTTCAACATAGAGCCAATCATACTTGACGAGCAACCCAACAAGGGTCAAACCATCATTGATAAGTTTGAAGGAAGTGCTAACGTAACGGGTTTTGCGATTGTTTTGCTGACACCCGACGATGTTGGTGCACCAAAAGGCAAAACAAATGAACTCAATCCGCGGGCGCGTCAGAACGTCATCTTGGAACTCGGCTATTTTTTGGGCAAGTTAGGACGTGAGAGAGTGTGCGTCCTTTACAAAGAAGTAGTTGAGTTGCCATCAGACATTCATGGTATTCTCTATGTGCCCATGAATAGCCCCCATGAGTGGCACCTGAAATTAGCTCAAGAAATGAAGCAAGCAGGACTACCAATTGATCTGAACAAACACGCATAATGAGAGACATTAGACGAATCTCTAACCACTAGTCACTTATCACTGACCGCTGTCTCTTGGCTATCGGAAGAAATGGAAAATAAAGATCGACCTCCCTTAAACGCAAACCTCGACCGTCAAGCAAACGATCCGCTAGGGGGCTATTACTATCAAATCTTGCACAGCGTAAACGCTTGGCTAGATCTTGCTGATGATGAAATCCTCTATTTGGAAGGTGCGGAAGACTTTGACACGGTATCTGACGATGCTGCTACGGCAGTGCAAGTCAAAGACACGCAACACAATGTCACGCTTAGATCTCAGGAAGTGAAGGATGCAATCAACAACTATTGGGAATTGCGGGCTAACAACCCCGATAGTCGTGTGAAATTCCGTCTTCTCACCCGATCTAAGATAGGTACGGAACAAGGAAATCCATTTGGCACAGGCAAACCGGGGCTTCAGGTATGGAGTCGTTGTTCAGGCGATGAAGCAACTGTCACCAAAATCTCCGAATTTTTGCAAATTGAAGGAAAAATATCAGATGAAGTGAAGGACTTTCTAAAAAAATCAGAGCCGCAAGAAATCTACGAACTACTCATTCAACCTATTACTTGGGAAACGAACAGCAAACCTGCTAGTTTTGTTGAACAATCCATACGAAAAAAACTTGTTCACCACGGCGATCGATACAGTATTCCCTATTCTGATGCTGAAAAAGTCGTCAATCATCTTCTTAAAGAAGCCTTGACAGTGGCAACGCAAGAACAGAACCGCGAACTTACCCGAGAGCACTTTCTCAAAATTTTTGCAGAAAATACAAGAGTAAGTCTTCCAATTCAGAATAGTACAGCACATCAACCGATTGAGTTAAAGATTGTTCTTGATCGTATCAAAGACGCACTCATCGCCGACTCATCCGAAATTAATATTGATATTAAATCTCCAATACAAAATACCATACCGCCACTCTATCCTGATGTTACTCAGAGAACAAATCTACTCACAAGCATTAAAGCTAAACTTCAATCAGAGGGTATAGTTGTCATCCATGGAGGGACAGGGAGAGGAAAAACAACACTTGCAAAAATGACAGCCAATTCAATGACCGGTCCATGGTTTTGGCTGAGTTTTACAAATAGAGAACCATCTCAGGTTTTGCACCATCTGCATCAACTTGCTATTGAAATAAGTAATCAATCCTCACCGGTCAACATTGTCCTTGACGACGTGAACTTACAACCTCAACAGTTACGGAAGTATGAAGAAATGTTGGGGGTTGTGGTTTACGGGGTGCTGGAACGTGGTGCAAAATTGATGATTACAAGCCAACATAAACTGCCAAATAACTTTATCCTCTGCCTTGGTGCATCACAGTCCATAGAAATTCATGTTCCTGACTTTACCATATCCGAAATCGAGCAGTTCGCAGGACAATTGGGGTGCCCTGCTGATGACGCAAGAAATTGGGCAAAATTGGTTCAATTGCATACAAATGGGCATCCGAAGCTTGTACACGCTCAACTCGATCGATTACGAGAGGAAGGCTGGAGGCAGCCAGATACAATTGAAGGTATCTTACAAGCACCCAGAAAGGTGATAGAAGAACGGGAAGCAGCGCGACAATTGCTCACAGAATTGCCAGAAAATCATCGGGAATTTCTATATAGACTAAGCTTGGTGCCAATTGAATTTAGGATAGATTGCGCGCTCAACATTGGCGAAATACCGGAATCTATACCTTTGGCGGGCGATGTTTTTAGTCAACTGGTCGGTCCCTGGATTGATCGAGTCACTGAAACCTACTACATGATTTCACCCTTATTGACTAGAGCCGCCGAGCAAGTTTGGTCCGATAGCAAAATAAAAAACCTTCACGCCCAAATCGCAGATGCGATTCTCGAAACTAGAAATCTGACCCCAATAGAGGCGTGGGCGGTACTCACTCACAGTATGGCTGGACAGAACAAAGGAGCTTTTATTGCTGTCGTTGGGGCATTGATGAATGTGCCAGAGGACAATTGGAAAGAACTCAGCCATGAATTCTCGTTGCTGATACACCTTAAAATCAATCGTCGCGAAGAATTATTACTTGGGGATCCCGTTGTAAATAATCTGTTTCGCTCATTGCAGCATCGCATTGCGGTTGAGGTCGATCCAGAGGCTGCGCTAAAGATACTTGAAAATTGGGACAAAGAGACTGTGCCATACGAGCCGCACCAATTGTATCTTCTCGATCGCTTAATGCTGGCAGATCAGGCATTGATGCACGGTCAAGCGTCACTTTCAGCCAAAAAGATAGTAGACTATCTCAAAGTGATTATCGAAATTACCAATAAACATAAAGAGTTCCAAGAAATGTATAGTGATTTCGCGGGAAAATTAAAAGGATATAATACTGATAAATCCAACTATTTTAGCACCCTGTTTAGTTTTACCTATCGTGCACCGAATCCAAAACTAAACCCTCCGTTTCTTAGCGACCTTATTGATGCCTTGGATGCGCTCCAACCAGAAATTCGGCGTATACTATTGGCTGATTTCGAGGATGATAGCATTGACTGTCGGCTTTTGATTGATGGAGTCTGGCTTGCGGAATCAAAACTTGACAATCCGAATTGGACAGGATGCCTCCAAGTATTTGATAAAGTAATAGATAAAACAATAGAGTGGGGCTATCTCCATCTCGCTGCTGCATCAGCAAGGGGTAAAGCCATCATTCACGACGAATATTTGCATAACCCCGACACGGCTCATACAGTTCTTCAGGATATTGTGTCAAAAGTGGGGGCTCAACCAGTAATCGAAGAAGAACAAGCCAATGTATATTTTGGTCAGCGAAATTACCAAGAAGCACTCAATATTTACGAGCGTATTCTCCCTGAATGGAATCCACCATCGGAACAAGTAAACCTTGGTCCTTTAGAAGAGTATCGTCGTGCCGCTATTTGCACCGCACAGTTAAACGATTGGGAGAGGGCGGCGACCTTCTTTAAGGATGGTGCAGAAAGAACGAAAAGGATTGAGAAGAACACCGAAAGATACATCGGCTTAGTTGCAGATGCGGGCTTTGCAAACTTTAAGGCGGGCAACTACTGCGATAGCATAAAGCTGTTGAATCTGGCATTGCAGGAATTCGGGAGGCTCGTTGAAGACGACAATAAAGATGCTCAGTATTTTACTTTGAAAAAGTGTTTGGCGGGGACAATAAAATGGATGGCAGAGCAAGAGCGTGAAAATTATTCGTCAGAACCCCACGAACTTCCAGCAGGTCTCTGCAGCGATCCGGAGACAAATGAAAAAATTCTAGCTCTCCCCGATTTTCCAATGGGATACGCTTGGCTCTATCTGGCGCAAATTGAATTCAAATTTGGGCATGATACGTCAGTGTTGGAGGATGCCTTGCAAACCACGGACCGGGATGCATATCCCGCATTGAATTTCGCCCTTCTCCTCCTTGAAGCAAAATATGATTTTAGATACAAGACGTTCGATAATCTGCCACATCGTATTGACCAATTGGCGGGTGCGTGCGAGTCAATGAAGAAGCATCGCCAAACGAGGAGAGGGGTTGAGGAAAAAGGAATTGATTCCTCACCTATCACCGATTCATCCAACTTTGCGTCTGTTGAAAACATCATATTTATTTTGGGAACATCCCTACTCGTTCAACTACAAGCAAGTATAGACATGCATGACATTCTAAAAATATGGCGTACGAATTCTTTAGAACTCCCCATCAGAGAACATATCGTCAGTGCTCTCGATCAGATAGAGTCAATGTTATGCAACGATAAGAGAGAAGCGTTGACTGCGATGAAAACACAAGAACCTATAGGTCAAATACGGCTCGTCGCCGCTTTGGCGGTAATTCGTGATACCAAAACGAGTCCAAATAACCTATTTTGTGCTCACACACTTATTGCGACCTCACTCATCAGTACCCCATGGGAAGATTTTGTCGCAGTAGATATGGCAAAGTTGTTTTCTGCACAATGGCTTGAAAAGATAAAATTCCCAGCTATGTTGAAAACACCTATGATTACCGTGCCGCAGATAGAAGGAGCCTGTAATTCCAGTGGGACTAACAAGAGAAAAATTGGCAAAATCCTACTCACCGCACATCCAGCTGTCTCAATCCTAGTACCATCTGATGTTTTACAACGGTTCCGCAGTTGGACAGAATCGAAGCAGGAACAGGATGCGAAAACGGCAAAAAACCCGATAGCACAACGCCTAATCCGCGCGATGGAAAAACCGCCGCATCTAACTCATGAAGACGTTGAGGTGCTGCGTCAGTCAATCGAGGAAGGAAAAATACCAATAAAATTCGATTCGCCTTTTGAGCCGGGTGAATCTGAAAAGCAATGACTAAGTATCTTCTGGAGACATCTACGTGGAGCGCTCTGATGAAAGATGCCCCCGCAGTTAAAGAGCGTTTGAAATCTCTAAGCGAATCGGACTATTTATTTACTTGTCCCATCGTTAAGGGCGAGATTCTATTCGGAATTGTTAGGCTTCCTGCCGGAAAAAAACAACGAGATCTCCTACAAAAGGCAAATGAATTATTCGCTCAAATTCCATGTGACCCAATCCCAGAAAATGTTGCCGATTTCTATGCGAAGATAAAAGTTGCGGCGAAACGACAAGGAACGCCATTAGATGAATGCGACCTTTGGATTGCTGCGACGGCTCTTGCTCTTGACACAATTCTGGTTACTTCTGATTCCGATTATGGGAGGATAGCTGAGCTGGGACTGCGTTTGGAAAATTGGGTGAATTAACATGCAGCAAACTGCTAACAACTAGCCACTGACCACTAGCCACTGCACCTCAAGGAGTATTACCAATGCCCACACTCGATTTCAAAGGAAAACAACACATCTACGCGCACCATCTCACCGTCCCCTACCAGCCGCTTGAACGTGACGAGACGCGCTCTTGCAACTCGACCGCCGCCGACGACAATCTAATCATCCATGGCGATAACCTGCACGCCCTCAAAGCCTTACTTCCCCGCTATGCAAACCGAGTCAACTGCATCTATATCGATCCGCCATACAACACCGGCAACGAAGCATGGAGCTATAACGACAATGTAAACAGTCCGCTAATGCAGCAATGGCTCGCAGAGAACGCGCCTGTTGACAACGAAGACCTTGAGCGACACGATAAATGGCTCTCAATGATGTGGCCCAGGCTGCACCTGCTCAAAGAACTGCTTGCTGAGGATGGAGTAATTTTTGTCTCAATTGATGATAACGAACAACACCATTTGCGGATGCTGATGGATGAGGTTTTTGGGGAGCACAACTTCCTAGCAAATATTACGTGGGAGAAAATCCACAGCCTTAAAAACGATGCCAAGTATTTCTCCGACAATCATGACTATATTCAGGTATATGCGAAGAATAAGTTAACTGCCAACATCGCATTGTTACCTAGAACAGAGAAAATGGACCGAGCCTACAAGAATCTAGACAATGATCCACGTGGGGCTTGGATATCGGGTGACTTGGTTGCAAATGAAGAACGGGTAGGTGGATACTACGAAGTTATCGGCCCAACTGGCAAAACTTTTAACGTTCCGGCTGGCAAGCACTGGGCCTTCTCGGAAGATAACTTGAGGAAACTAATCGCTGATAACCGAATCTGGTTTGGATCGAAAGGAGATGCCTTTCCAAGATTTAAGCGATTTCTTTCAGAAGTTCAGCAGGGGAGAAAAGCGAATACAATATGGCAACACCAAGATGTTGGGCATAATCAGGAGGCGGTGAGAGAAGTCAAGACAATCCTTACCAATCGAGAAGAGCAATTTACAAGTCCGAAACCTAGCCGCTTATTAATGCAGATACTGCGCTTATCTAGTAAGGACGACATCATCCTCGACTCCTTTGCTGGCAGTGCAACAACCGCCCACGCAGTTCTTGCTCTGAACAAGGAAGATGGCGGTAATCGCAAGTTTATCCTCATTGAGTGCGAGGACTACGCCGACACCATCACCGCCGAGCGAGTCCGCCGTGTCATGAATGGCGTTCCGAACGCCCGCGACGCTTCACTGCGCGAAGGACTAGGTGGCTCTTTCACCTACTGTACGCTGGGAGCACCGATGGAGATTGAAGGGATGCTCACCGGGGACGCGCTTCCGGCTTATGAAACACTCGCAGCGTATCTGCTGTATACCGCCTCTGGGGTCGCACAGGGCACAAGCCAGTTATCCTCAAAAAACGATGTGGGTCTATTTCACGCGGGAGAAAAAATCGACTACTATATGCTCTACAAACCTGATCTCGAATACCTACGCAGTAATGAGGCGATGCTCACCCAAGATCGGGCGGAACGCATTCGGGATGCCAGTTGCCAAAACGGTAAAAGGGCAACCGTTTACGCACCGGGCAAGTATATCAGCCAGAAGGAATTGACTGGGATGGGCATCACCTTTTGTCAACTCCCACACGCCCTTTACGAAAGGTAAGTGGCACGACATTAAGGCTAGAATTCGGGTATCCAAGCCGAGTGGCGCGTCGGAACGAATGGCAAAGAGGTAGCGCTATGATGGAATTGAAAATGTATCAAAGCAGGGCGCTTGACGCTTTTAGCCAATGGCTGGATGCGCTTAAAACGGCAGAGGATGAATCAAACAGCAAGCGTAAGGTGCTTGAAGAAGCTGGACATCAAATTTCCGATGCGGACGCGAACTATCCTAGAACGGCGTGGGAACAGCTTAAGGAGAATGGAGGCGTTGCCGCTGGTGCGGTGAGCTACGTTGACCGCACCGACGAGGCAATTCGTCCAATTCCGCACATCTGCTTCAAAGTGCCGACAGGCGGTGGCAAGACCCTACTTGCGGCTTCTGCGCTTGAACGTCTCAATCGGCAAACCGGATTGACATTGTGGGTTGTACCGACCAAGGCAATCTACACGCAAACTAAAGCCGCACTGTGGAATCGGGAACACCCATATCGTCAAACCTTGGAGCGCGCGAGCGCGGGCAGGGTCAAGATGTTGGAGAAGGACGACCAATTCAACCGTGACGACATCGGCAACTACCTATGCGTCATGCTGCTCATGTTGCCAGCAACCAATCGACAAAAGGGCAAAGAATTTCTGCGCATGTTTCGGGATTCGGGACGTTATCCCAGCTTTTTCCCTGAAATAGACGATGTGTTTGGAGATACGCGCCTGCAAAACGAGCATCCCGATCTGGAGTGTCATTCCGAACGTGGTCCTGTCAAGCATAGCCTGTTTAACGTATTCAAAATATTATGCCCTGTCGTAGTTCTTGATGAGGCGCATAAAGCTTACGGCTCAAAAAGCCGGGCTGCCAACGAAGAATTTGCGAGATCAATCACCCGCCTTGATCCCCGTCTGATTATCGAGCTCTCTGCGACGCCGAACCGCGGTATCAGCAACCTGCTTGTTGACATAGACGGTCCAGATCTCAAGAAAGAGGAGATGATTAAGTTGCCGGTGCAGGTAACATCGTTTCCGAATGCGGAGTGGCAGTTGACGTTGAGTCAGGCGGTCGAAGAGTTAGATCGGCTTGATACCGAAGCCAAATCGCTTGAGAGCAATACAGGGCGTTACATCCGCCCAATCGCCGTTGTCCGTGTCGAAAACACGGGTAGAGATCAGATTGGTGGAGATAATATCCATGCTGAAGATGTGCGGCAATATCTCGAACACAATTTACATGTCCCCACGGATGCGATTCGTGTGAAATCCGCCGAAAAGGATGAAATTGGCAAGGAAGATTTGCTCTCCGAGTTTTGCCCGGTGAAATGGATTATCACAAAATCGGCATTGATGGAAGGTTGGGATTGTCCTTTTGCATACCTGCTGGTAATGCTGGACAACACCCGGGCACAAAAGGCGATTACGCAGCTCATCGGCAGAGTAATGCGGCAACCGCACGCACAGCTCACCGGACGGGAATCGCTCGACCAGTGTTACGTCTATTGCCATAATGCAGCAGTTGGCGATGTCGTCAAGCAGGTGAAAAATGGTCTGGAAGAAGAGGGGCTCACTGGCTTGGGCGATGAAGTGCTAGGCACGGCAGGTGAGGGGCAAGCGGATGCCAGTCGGAAAACTGTTGAACGACGTACGCAGTATTTAGGTGAAGATATCTTTCTACCGCTGGTGCTGCATTCAAATGGCGCGGAATGGATTCAACTTGACTATCAGCGTCATATTATTCCGCACATAGAATGGGCGACAGTCGCAGCGCCGGATCCTCGTACATCTGCACCCGCGGGTGTAAGGCGCCAAGCCGCAACGGTTCACCTCGACGATTTGCCGCCGGTTTATCACGCCGACCAAGACCTTCACATTGACAAAACAGTTCGCGTATCCGACTTCGCGCGTCATCTTTCCGATATTGTTCCGAATCCGTGGCACGCTGCACGTATAGCACAGCAACTAATTGACCGCCTCAAACAGGGAGGCAAAACCGAAGAGGACATCTTTGACCGTCGTGCCTATCTTACACAAGTGCTGCGAGAACATGTAAGAAACGAAGTGGAAGCGCAAGCGGAGCAAGTTTTTCAGGAGAAGTTGAGCGGTGGCGAAATTCGCTTTGATTTAGAGACTGGAAAACCCAATTACCGAATGGTATGCAATTATGAAATACATGTTGGAGACGATGATAGGCTCCTTACTAGAAAGAGCTATGAACCAATACAGTTAAGTCTGTTCGAACCAGTATTTGTAAGCCAATTCAATAAATTGGAAAATAGTTTTGCTCGTTATCTGGACGAACAGAAGGCGTTGAAATGGTGGCATCGTGTCGCAGCGCGTCAAAAGGGGGAATACTACCTGCAAGGATGGAAACAGGGACGCATATACCCTGACTTTGTCGCGCTGGCTAGTCGGGGGGATGATGAGCGACGTGTACTGATTTTTGATACAAAAGGCGAACACCTAAGTGGAAACCAGGATACGGAGTACAAGAAGAAGGTACTGGAAACGCTCGAAGGGGCGTTCAATGCTGCAGGCACGATAAAGCTGATTGAAGGTACTACCGTAACGGGCGTATTTGAGTTGGTTTTCGAAAAGCACTTGGAGACCAACTTTAGAGAGATAACCCCACGCCTGACGGACGAGTTATAACTGTCGAATAGTTTTCGATATTGTCTCAATTGCCATCCATGTTTTGAGTCTGCTTTGGTAGCACCCCTGTCGGAAATGGCTCAGAATACCCTCCTTGCAGCCTTCGCTTGGACGGGAGAAATACTTTGTATCGTATCAAAAGGGAATATCATCATCATTGTCATCAGAGTCAGAAACATGTGCGTGTGCATTTTGATCTACTTCCGGTTCATCAGTGCCCAAAATTCTCTTGGCTCGACTCAATACATAGTCGTATGTCAGCACAGTCAAATTGTGATAGCTAGAATTCAAAATGCGGTACGCTTCTTTCTGCTCGTCATTCCAGCTATCTGAGCGACCAAAAATCAAAATACAGCGAGGCTTGATCGCTTTTGCTCCAATCCTTTCCAAGAATTTCACGTTGTTGGCCTCAAGCTCAAGTTCGAAAATATAATTTATTGCTTGCGTTTCGGCTTTCGTTAAAGAAGAGGACTGCACATAATTTCCGTGGTCTTTAGCGTCTGCCCAAAATTGCAAATCACCTTGCGGCTTCTTTATCTCTACTATATCCAAAAAGCCGTCATACGTCTCCATTAAGTAATCCGGAATGTTTGCGATGTCAATTTTTCGTTCGTCCAAAATCCGTACAAATTCGGTTCCCAACGCCCAAGCGTTGCGCTCAAACCATTTTTGCCACTCCTGCTCCGGCAAATTGTGGACGAGCATGGATTCAAAATCATGAACAGCTTTAACCCGGGATCGGTTTTGTAGTCCTGCCAAAAGCTCGTCCGCGAGAAAGTCGTTTTTGGCGATGAAATCCAGAACTTTCTGTTTCTCAGGAGTGTCAATTATTGCTTTCAAGTAATTAATGCTTTCGGCGTGAAACTTACCGTCAATTGGAATGTATTTATTGAAACCGTTTTTGAACGGCCCATAGTCATCCCAAAGAAATTCGAGCAAACCCTGAAATTCATCACCCGTTAACGTTAATCCGTTCTTTGCGTCTTTATTGTCGGGCGGAGCATCCGCGACATCACTTTTATTATATCGGGCTATTTTCAGTTGAATCTCCTCTACTTCAGGCGGTCGGTGACGGATTTTCCAGAAAGTTGCCCAAGTAGTTGTATTTTTCGTAACTCTGAGGCGGCGGTTTAAATACTCAATGCCATCCTTAGTAGTCTTATTTGTTTTCATATAACTTCCAATCCAGCAAGTTACAATGTTCAGTCAACTGGCGCCGCCCTGCGGCCGTGATCTAGAAGATTTGAGATGGGTAATCTAACAAATTCACGAAGATTGAAAATCCGTACCAGGACTAACATGATTATTCATCGCCCATGTCAATTGTTAGCCAGCGGCTCTGCCGCTGCTTTACGAATTAAAACCAGTTAGATCTATTTTCAGTGAGTAGGATGAGTTGAACGACCTAACGAAAAAAACATACATCTCAAATAACTTGCGAACGTCAATTCCGCCTAAAATCTTCCAAAGTGTTCAACCGAAACTACAACTACCAAGTCGCCGAAATCGGGAATGCGATTTTTTATTGCAGACAACTCAATGACATCTAAGAGGATTGGCATATATTTACTATCTAGAAGTGCATATGAAAAGAAGAATTACCTTTTAGCATGCTTCGAGGACTTTAAGCATCAGAGCCGGTGAGTTTGCGTAGATTACGTGACGGGATTCGTCTTCAGGTTGGTGTTTGTTGAGTCGTGGGTTTTGAACTAATCCTGTGGTACAAGAGTTAGGCGCAATGGGCTCCGTCGTTCCAATCGTTCTCGTTTTTTCATCAAGGTGCTGCTTTTGGATACCCAAGTTTTCAATTCCTTTCGCCAAGCTGCGAGTTGCTCTTGCGTGATTGTGTTGAGCCGCTCTATCAACTCGTCGGTGTTCGAGGAGTCCACCTTCCCTCCAAAAAGCCATGTCGATTCCCGAAACAATTTATCATACTCACGATCAAGTACGCGAAGTCTTGCCCAGTATTCATCCCATTCGAGCGGTTGGTTAAGACTGTGTTTAGTCATTCCAACGACCAGCGCGGCAAACGTTATGATTATGACTATCGATGGTAAGTGTTTCTTTAGGAAGTTAATCGTGCGGTTCTCCTGAGCGATTGGCACGTTTCCAGTTCTCCCATTGACGCCAAGTCGGCGTCTCACACGGCATTCTATTCCATCACGAAAAGATGTCGCGAAAGCGAGTCATCGCCTCAATGTCGTCGCCTTTTGGAAAAGCTTCCAAGCCGATAACCCCATTATAGTTTAACTCTCGCAAGACGCGGACAATGCCTGGATAGTTCATCTCGCCGGTACCCGGCTCGTGGCGCCCGGGCACATCAGCTACGTGCAGATTGCCGATGTAATCGTAATAGTCCCGAACGGTCTGGATGACGTTGCCCTGCTGAATCTGCATGTGATAGAGATCGCAAAGCAGTTTGATACGCGGACTTCCAACTTCGTCTAGTAAATTCGTGACATCCGCTGTATTCGGGAAGGGATACCCGGCGTGATCGACCTTTATGTTCAGTTGCTCCACGTGGTACACGGTATCGTGCTTCTCTGCGAGTTCCGCCACTTGGCAGAGTGTTTTGTAGGCGGTAATCCACATCGTAGCCGGATGCGCTGCAATGGGATGCACAACGTTGCCGCTTTCGCCAAATTCGCCGGTCAGAAGGCACAGGTTCCGGCAGTTCACCCTTCCAGCTAGGTCGAGGCACTTCTCAACCCCGCCCATAAACAACTCGACCCCATCGGGATGCACCATACTCCCACCCATTGACCCCGGAATGGCGTTGACCTCAATATTGGGATCAGCGCCGATTCTATCAATAGCGCTTTCGTCTGAACCCCAGAAATCAACGAGAAAGCCTGCCTGGGCAATCTCTCTAACACGCTGTTCAAATGGCAAATTTTGCAGGACCGTACCTGCAGACACAGATAGACGATACATGGGCAACTCCTTTTGGACTTTGGAAGGTTTATTAGGATGCCAGCAACTTGAACCTGCGTGTCACCCCCGTCTAACCCGACAAATCGCTGGCAAAGCGAATCATGTCATTATAGCACGGTTTCTGTGGGCTTTGTCAACCGATTTTGACCGCTACATCTACCCCTGTTTTCAAGGATTGAGCGTTGGCGGGGTTTGAAAAATAACGTCTGCCACCAACGTAGAACGCGCAGCCTTGAACGACGAGTTACATTATAACAACTCTCTCATTCCCATTGACTGGAAGTCCGATGAAAACCGTAGAGCAAAGCCTACTCAACTACCATCAAACTTGAAACCAGTAAGGGCTCTGTTTTAGCTGAATGTAAATTGTGTTTAGCGGGTATTATGTGGTATCATCCTAGCCGAGTTACAAGGTTTGGCTGCCAGATGCCACTGGACTTCAACCGATTGAGTTGACTCTATCTACGTTGCAAGCTGGGAAAAGCACTCGCTTGTCCGCATGAAGTATACACTCCGGATTTCACCCAAATGCGCAAGGAGGAAAGGATGCAACCTGATTCTGCCGAAGAGACCATACAACGGCTAACGTTTAGTCTGTCAGAGCTTGAGCAGCTCGGTGAGACAATCCTTTCTGGCGGAGCCAACTTTAATGTGTCGAGCAAAACGTATCTGCGGGTGATTCTTGGGACATTAGGGGCGACCAAAGGCGCGATTTTATCCTTCGATCCGGGGGAGAGCCATTTAACGATTGAAGCGGCGATTAACCTCAATAATGAATCAATTGTTATTCCAGTGACTCCCGATGAGGTGCCCACCATTCTTCAATCCTCAATAGTTGAGATTTCTCAGCCACCCGACCAACTCAAGCCATTCTTGAACAGAATCCAGCCGCAACTACAAACCCTTAGCACCCACCTCTGGGCGCCACTCAAAATTCGTGACGAATTTCTGGGTGTCGTCAGTCTTGGTCCATTTCTGTCCGGAGTGCGAATAGAAGCGTGGATGCGAGGCGTGTTAAGCGTATTAGCCAACCAAACCTCAATTGCAATTGCATATTCACGTTTGATGGATGAGATGCGCGCTGACAAGTTTCATCTCTTTCTCCTTTCTGATATTACGACCCAGATGTATAAACAGTTGGACACAGAGCGTCTGGAGGAGGAAATAGTGAGTCATGCCGTCACGCTATTGGACGCCAATGGGGGTTACCTACTGCTCATCGATCCTTTTAGTCAGCGACTTGAGATAAAAAGCCACCTTAACCTTAATCCAGCTCTCGACTCCAACCTGCAGGCGATTACAAACGCAATGGATTTGCCATCCACACAATCCATGATTAGTGAGGTTGGAACCGATGGGAAAACGCTGATGATCACTGATGAAAAAGCGGTTGCACCGTTCGGCAAGGCGAATCTGATAGCAACTCCGATTTTTGGGCGAGAGGAGATATTGGGAGTTCTCATTGTGTCCGACAAGGAGGGGCGTGGCGGCATTTCACGGGACCTCCACTCTGAGGACAGAATTTTGCTTGAAGCCTTTGCCAACCAAGCGGGGGTGATTATCGAAAATGCCCGCCTTTACCAAGAAGCGCTTGAGCGGCGCCGGCTGCAAGCAGAAATGGAAGAGGCAGAAATAATCCAGAGAAACCTTCTCCCAGATGCACCACCTGAAATCCCCGGTTATGAACTGGCAGGGATATCTATACCTCGAGGGGACGTTGGCGGAGATTACTATGATTTTATTCGGGAGCCCAATGGGTGTTGGGGTCTTGCAATTGCCGATGTGTCTGGCAAAGGCATGCAGGCTGCCCTGCTGATGGCAACGCTGCGAGCCGGCTTGCTCTCAGAGGTGGCACGGCGGAAAGATTTGCCGAGCATGGCGATTACCCTGAATTCACTGCTTTATGAGAGCAGCACAATCGGAAAATTCGCAACATTCTTCTACGCGCAGTTACATCCAGAAACCGGAGAATTGACTTTCATCAATGCCGGACACAACCATCCCGTGGTAGTTCGGAGAGATGGGAGTTTAGAACAGCTAGAAGTCGGTGGGGTGATGTTAGGGATGTTTCCCGACGATATGATCGAACAGGTTTCGACGTTCAACCAGCAGACGATTAAACTTGACAGCGGCGATATCGTCTTGTTTTATACCGACGGTGTGACTGAGACATTGAACATCAACAATGAACTCTATGGAGAGAATCGGTTGGAACACCTTGCGAGTCAGGTGCATCGCCGAGATGCAAAGGAGATTTGCGATACAATACACAATGCCGTCTTGGAATTCCAAGGTGAAGCCCAGCAGTTTGACGATCTAACGCTGATGGTTCTTAAGAAAACGTAATCGCCATGAATCCGCGACAAATGGCACAAAGTGTACTGTAAGAACGCTGGGAACTTGACAAAAGGCTGTATATCAATTAAAATAGTGTAAGTCAATGTTTTATGATAAGCGCTAGGTGATTTGACTAACAACACGCGACAGTTAGCGTGTGCCCTCCCGTCACATACCGGCATCGCTTAAACAGCATGATTCCCAATAGATAAGGAATACACTTCAGGAGGAAATACTAATGAAAATAAATGTTCGTCATCGTGATAATGTCATCATTTTAAAGCCGAATGGTAAAATCATTGGAAGCGCTGTAAGCGATCTCAGAAAGACAATCGATGAGCAACTTGCAAGCGTTTCTGTGTCCCCCAAATTTCTGATAGATTTTGCTGATGTTTCAATGCTTGATAGTTCGGGACTTGGAACGCTTATGGGGACACATGTATCTGTTGCGCATAATAAGGGGCGGATTGCTGTCATCAACGTTGGTGCGAACATCAAGAACCTTATTGTGAGAAGTCGTCTAATCAGCGTCTTTGAACACTTTGACAGTGAAGATGAAGCGATTACATCGCTTACATCGGACGTATAGTTGCTCCTATGGGAAACGTGAAGGGACAGATAATACGAAAGTTTACGGAAACTCTGAAGGCATCTTAAGAAGGTTAAAGTTGGCTTCTTTTGCACATCCAATCTGCCTGAATAGAATGGAGATGCTAAGATGCAACCTGCTTCTGCTGAAGAAACCATAAGACGATTAGTTCTCAGTCTGTCTGAGCTTGAACATCTCGGCGAGACCATCGTTTCCGGGCAGGCCAATTTTAGCGCCTCGAGTCAAGCATATCTGCGGATAGTCCTTGAAACGCTCTGTGTGACTAAAGGGGCAATTCTACTTTTCCACCCGGCAACCAGCCAACTAGGCATCGAATCGTCAGTCAATGTCGAGGATGAATCACTCGTAATTTCGATTCTTCCCGATGAGATTGCCGACGCGATTCAGTCCCCCGTGCTCGATCTCTCAGATCCGCCCCCCGCCTTAAAGCCGTTCTTTGATAACATTCGACCTCAGTTGGATTTCCTCAGCGCACACCTTTGGGCTCCCTTAAAAATTGGCGACGATTTTTTCGGCGTTCTCAGTCTAGGTCCAACTCCCAACCGCATTGAGATGGCATCCTGGAATCGAGAACTTGTAGCTGTGCTAGCCGACTTTGTGTCAAGAGAGATTGCGCATTCACGAGTGTTGGAAGAGATGAGAACTGCCAAGTTTCGGCTCTTTCTGCTATCCGATATCACTGCCCAGATGAGCAAGTTGTTGGACACGGCGAGTCTTGAGAGTGAGGTAGTGCACCACGCTGTCAGTCTATTGGATGCCCGTGGTGGTTGTTTCCTGCTTTTGGATTCGATGAGTCAACTCCTTGAAATGAAAAGTAGTTTCACTATGGAGGTAGAGTCCAGTCCTGAATTGGAAGACCTTAAGATTTCCCTTCAGGGCAATGGACCCGCTCATCCCGCGATTTCGCTGCTACGCGAAGTGGCACTACATGGCAAAACGCTCATTCGGAACGGTGCAAAAGAAGCCGAATTTTTCGGTGGAAAGAATCTCATGGTCGTTCCAATTTTTGGACGTGAGATCCTGGGTGTGTTGCTTGTTTATGATAAGGAGGAGAAGGATAGGATTACTGTGGATTTTATGCCTAGGGATGGAATATTGCTGGAAGCCTTCGCCAATCAGGCAGGAGTCGTCATAGAAAATGCACGGCTGTATCAAGAAGCTCTCGAACGACGCCGATTACAAACAGAAATCGACGAAGCGTCAAAAATACAGAAAAATCTGATTCCATCCGAATCACCGGAAATCCCTGGCTACGAGGTCATCGGATTAAGTGTTCCCCATCACGATGAAGTTGGGGGAGATTATTACGATTATATTCAAGAACGGGACGGAACAGGGGGTTTTGCAGTCGCTGATGTTTGTGGCAAAGGCATGCAAGCTGCGCTGCTTATGGCGATGCTTCGGATGGGGTTACGCGCAGAAGTAGCGAGACACAAAGATTTGCGGACAATGGCAACAGCTCTCAATTCTCTACTTTATGAAGGGAGCACAACTGACACCTATGCAACCCTTGTTTACGCGAAGTTGGATCCAGAAAAGGGCGTACTGACCTCAATCAATGCAGGACACAACCTTGCGCTGGTTGTTCGACGTGACGGCAGTGTAAAGCGCCTGGAGAAAGGCGGTCTAGTTTTGGGTATGTATCCGGATGACATGCTTCGTCAGATTGTAGAATTTGAACACGAAACAACCTTACTGTCTAGTGGGGACACGGTTTTGTTCTACACTGACGGGGTGACTGAAACTTTGAATATCGACAATGAAATGTATGGAGAAGCGCGCCTGGTTGAACTGGTAAAGGCGCGACGAGGTGCAACTGCCGCCGAGATTTGCTCGGCAGTTTACGGTGCTGTGCTAGAGTTCCAAGGGGAAGCCAATCCATTCGATGATTTGACACTGATGGTACTCAAGAGAAAGTGACGTTCAGAGTTCGGAGGCTCATTCAGGAGTGCCACACACTTGTAAATTGACGGTTTTTGCAATGGTGTCTACTCAATGCGGAGGTCATTATGGATAGAGATATCTCAAAGCGAATGCAGACATCTATTATTGCGTATTCAGCGCTGGGGATCTGCGCGATCGGCTTAATCGTCTCCTCGGTAAGTATCATTCGGTTTTACGGAATGCTAAAAAAAGCGGGGGAAAAGAACCTTATTCAAACAGTAAATACGCGAAGCCTAGCCATTGACGAATATCTGTCTCGTGTAGAAGATATAGCCCAGCAAATTACCAGCCGAACCGAAGCCCGTGAACGACTTGATGCCTACAACAAGGGGAAGGTGAAGCGCAAAGATTTGACCCGTTTTAGCAGAGACAATCTGAATGAGGCGATGCGTATTTCCGAGGAGGTTGCTGGAATTACTCGGCTCGACCCAAAAGGCGAACCGGTCGTCCAGGTCGGATTGCCGATACCGGAAAAGGAGTGGCCGTCAAATGCTGGTAGATTCAGCGGAATGGTTGTTCACGGTCCAATTTCCTTGAATGACATATCCTATATTATTGTCAGCACCCCAATTTTCGGGGCGGAATCGCAACGTGTCGGAACCGACTTGGTATTGTTCAGAATGTCGGGATTGCAAAAGCATGTGAAAGATTACACCGGAATGGGAGAAACAGGGGAAATTATTTTGGGGCAATTCATAGACCGCGGAGTTGAACGTAGAGTTAAAATATTCTTCCCGTTGCGAGGCAAAAAAACTACACCTTCTGAAACTGTCCCCAAGAAGGATTCCTACATTGGGATCGCACTCAAGAGTGCTTCAGGAGGCGGATTTGGGATAATAAACCCTGATAAATTCCCAAGTAGCCCAGTTGTCATTGCGTACAGCCCAATTAAAGAAACGGGATGGGGCATTCTTGCAAAGATGGATAAGGATGAGCTCTATTCCCCGATTAATCACCAGATTCTTGTAATGAGCAGCGTCATTATAGGCCTCACACTGCTCGGCACCTGTGGCATGGTACTACTGCTTCGCCCGCTTACAGGCAGGATTATCATTCATACCGATGAGTTGGCGACGGAAATTGAGGAAAAGACGGTCAATCTGCAAAATGAGATTGAGGAACATAAAAGGACCGAGGCGGCACTCGATCGATTGGCTTCTCTGCCTGAGCAGAGCCCTGATCCTGTTATTGAGACGGACCTTGACGGTCAGGTAACCTATCTCAACCCCGCAGCACAAGTACAATTTGCAAGCTTGGATGAAATTGGACTAGATCACCCAACGTTAGGGGGATTGAAAGCAATCATATCCGCATTGCACAGCGACAAAGAAGAATCATTCACACGTGAGATTGAACTTGGCAGTCTCGTATACGTGCAGAAAATCTGCCATGTCTCTGAAAGCAACCTGATCCGCATCTACATGACCGACATCACAGACCGCAAATGGGCTGAATCAGAATTGCAAGAGGCAAAGGAGTCTGCCGAATATGCCAACCGCGCCAAGAGTGAATTCCTCACCAACATGAGCCATGAGCTTCGCACGCCGCTAAACGCAATTATCGGATTCTCAGAGATTTTGCGGGATGCCATCCTCGGTCCCGTAAACGAAGGTCAGGAGGAGTTGATTCGCGACATACACACCAGCGGGCACCACCTCCTTGATATGATTAACGGCATTCTAGATTTAGCTAAAATCGAAGCTGGCAAGATGGATTTGCAGCTGGAGATATTCTCCGTTGAGGAGGCGATGGAGGAAGTGAATGCTATCATTAATGCGCTCGCAAACAAAAAACTCATACAACCCGCACTAGAATTTTTTCAAGATGTCTCGATTGAAGCGGATAAGGTCAAATTCAAGCAGATTCTCTACAATTTGCTATCCAACGCTATCAAGTTCACTGGTGAAGGCGGTCAAGTCACCACGAGGTTTAGTGTTGTAGATAATGAGTTGATGACTCAAGTGACCGATACTGGTATGGGAATGACGCCGGAGGACCAGAGAAAGTTGTTTAAACCGTTTACGCAACTGGATGCCTCAAAGTCCCGCGAATACAGCGGGAGTGGATTGGGACTTGCCTTGACCAGGAGATTGGTGGAAATACATAATGGGAAAATTTGGGTCGAGAGCGAGAAAGGAAAGGGGAGTACCTTTCTGTTTACGCTCCCCCTGAATCAATTGACGCAGTCACCTCAGCCTGCGAATGTCGAATTGTCAGAATCAATTCACAGTGATGGTACAATTCTCGTTGAAGAGGTGAACGAAACAGCGGCACCGCCTTCGGCGTCTGTTGAATATTCAGATAACGAGGGGCGTCAAAACAAGCTTGATACCGACGTTTTGATAAATTGATAGTTGCCGGAGGCCCAATCCAATGTCGAAACATCAGATGGGAAGGAGAGTTCCTACTCATGAGTGCCAAGCGCGTTTTAGTGGTCGAAGACATTGAGATGAACCGTAAGCTCGTGCGAATTGTTTTGACGGCAAGAGGTTATGAAGTTCTAGAAGCGACTCGTGCGGAAGAGGCTCTTGAGGTATTACAAACCCAGATGCCCGATTTGATTCTGATGGACATCTCCCTACCCGGGATAAGTGGGGAGGATTTGACACGACAGATCAAAGCGAATCCGAAATGGTGTCATGTGCCAATAATTGCGTTAACTGCTGCAGCAATGAAGGGCGATCGAGAACAATTCCTCAGCGCAGGCTGTGACGATTATATCAGCAAGCCGATTGATACACACGCCCTTGCTGAGTTACTGGATCGTTATCTCTAAGAGGAAATCTAGAGCAATGAAGGAACGTAGCCCCAGAATTCTCGTTGTTGACGATGAACCCAAGAATATCCGAATTCTTCAAATTCTACTTGAGGCAAAAGGATATATTGTGATCGCCGCAACTCACGGTCAAGAAGCACTGGATCAGGTAAAGGAAGCCTCTCCGGATCTGATTCTGCTGGATATTATGATGCCGCGTATGAATGGCTATGAGGTCTGTGAGCGGATTCGCGCGGATGAAGAAACCCAATTCGTCCCGATAGTGATGGTAACCGCACTTACGGAGGCTAAGGATCGAATCAAAGCGATTGAGGTGGGAGCGGACGATTTTATCTCCAAGCCGTTTGACAGCCTCGAAGTCATTGCCCGTGCTCGCTCGCTGTTACGTGTCAAACAATACCACGATGCGCTCAAACAAGCCAACCAAGAACTCGCAGAACACAATGCCCGCTTGGATATGGAATTACAGATGGCACAAGAGGTGCAGGCGAGCCTGATGCCTCAGGGAATCACAGATTTAGCAGGATTCCGGGTTGTCTCACACTATACCCCCGAGATTGCTGTGGGAGGGGATTTTTTCGATTTATGGGAAGTTGGGCCCGGACAGTTGGGGCTTCTGATTTCTGATGTGATGGGACATGGTGTTCCTGCTGCTTTCATAACCGTATTCATTAAGACCATTGTCGAGGAAATGAGAGAACAGACCGATGACCCCGGACGATTGCTCGAAGCATTAAACACTCGTTTCGACAAATTGATTAGCTCAGAATTGTCAATGTTTGCTACCGCGTTCTGTGCAGTCATAGATCAATCCGACCAAACGCTTCGGTGGGCAAATGCAGGACACCCCTTTCCCTTTCTGATACGTCGAGAGCAAGGCGTTTGTGAACCCGTTGAAAATCAGTCCATCGGCGAGGGGTTGGGGTTCCTGCCCGATTCAATCTATCAGACATTTCACGTCCCGTTCAGACCTTCGGATGGCTTGTTTCTGTATACAGATGGCGCTTATGAACTCCAAAATTCTCAGGGAGAGGAGTTTAGCCCAGAACGCCTACGAGACGTTCTCGACGAACAAAGTTCTCATCCTGCAACGATTATTGTTGATAGCGTGGTGCAAGCAATCGATCGATTTAGCGAGGGAATGCCAAGGGAGGATGACATTACAATTGTAGCGATGGATGTGAGCGAGTGAATAGCGTACAAGTTAGGCATACTCAACGACCTGCACGTAAAGAGGGGGAAAGGTTCTCTTTTGAAAATTAGTTCCTCTTCGCCGCTTCCCATGAAGAATTTAACCGTCCGCTGTCAAATCACACGGTGTGGTACACTGAGTCAGGTATAATTATAAGTGCAAAGGTGACACGAACATCGATTCCTCCGTGAGAATTGGGCTGCATTTCCATGTGGTCTGAGAGTTTTTTCGCAAGATAAATGCCGTGACCACGTTCGCTACCGGGCGTTCTCCCCTGGATAAATTCATCGACCCATCCTTCGGTAAGCCAGTCGTTATCCGCCTCTTGTCCTTTGTCTCGAACCGCAACTTCTAGCTGACTGGAATCGCAAAGAAATGTCAAATCAATTTCCGAGGTCGCGCCGGGAGATCCGTGTTCAATTGCATTACTGCAAACTTCATCTATAACCGATGTAATGTCGTTCATTCGTGTCTGGGAGAATCCAATCTGTTGAGCCAACCGCCTTGCAAATGCCAGAATAGAACTCACATACAAGAGGCGACTGGGCATTTTGAGTTCAATGTGCTCTTGCATTTTTTCCCTGTCCTGGAGTTATTTTGAGAATGGTAAGGTATACAACGGAGGCTTGGCATAGAATCGTTACCTCTGTGCTCAGCCCTAGACCGAATGATTCAAACGCTTTCTACACAAAGCGGCATCCAAATCAATCCAAGGGAAAGTGCCGCCTCTTGCGCTTTAAAAATTAAATTTGGAGGTTGACAGAAGCCTTATTTAAAGCCAGCGAGCGCGCTGGTCTCCGATTCATAAAGTTCAAGCACCCTGGAGGCACCGATTAGATCGAACGTTCGTTTGATGTGATCGGCGGTTCCGAAAACCTTAAGATCGCCACTTTTCTGACGTAATCGTTTTGCAACGCCAACCAAGGCGCCAACAGCGGTACTGTTTATATGTTGCACACCGTTCAAATTTACAATTATTTTATGGGCTTCCTGGCCGATTAACTCCTGAAGCCCTCTTCGTAGTTCAGCAGCCTCATAGCTTCCAAGGTCTGAGTTGACATCAACGATTATTACGTCTGAGTCTTCACGGATGGTTAAGGATTTCGTTGGCATAAGGAAGATATCCTCTCCTTTCAATTGGTGTTCTCTTGAGAACCTCTGAATGAAAATTTGATGGTTTTAGACAAATCTCCTTCAAGAGGTCAAGAGCGGATTCCTCAGATTTGGAATTGCGAGCAATTAGGATTAAAAGATACCACTTTGCGAAAAAAAAAGCAAGAAATTTAATTTCAGGAGGTTAATATGAAATTTGGAGACAATTGCTGGATTGACATCGAACAAGCGGATAAAAACCACGTTGTCGTGGTCCCGCTCGGATCGATGGAACAACATGGTTACCACTCTCCGCTCTTAACTGATACGTATCTTGTTACGGCAGTTGCGGAACGTGTGGAAGAACATCTCAGCGAGCAGATTTATATGTTGCCGCCGCTGTGGCTCGGTGCCTCGGATCATCATTTAGACTTACCCGGCACTGTCAGTGTTACAAATTGTATCTACACTGCTACAATCAAAAACATCGTGAGGTCAATTGCTAAAGCGGGCTTTCGCCGTCTTTTCTTCCTTAACGGTCACGGGGGCAATGTCACGCCTGGTACACAAGCAATCACAGAACTTACAAACGAGTCGGACGTTTACAACAGCATGTGGATAGCGTTGTCGTCTTATTGGACCGTAGCTGCTCCAGCGATATCACCTACACATCACGGCATGCGGACCAAACAGCTATCGCACGCTTGCGAATATGAGACTTCGATGATGTTGTTCATACATGGCGAAATAATGCGAATGGATCGGGTCAAGTCGAGTCCTCCGTTAATCGATTCTCCATTTTTCCACAGCGAACACGGGGGACGCATCAATGTCGCCAAGCGGATGGCTACGCGGACGCCAACAGGAGCAATGGGTGAACCTCAACATGCAACGTCCGAAAAGGGAAAATCCTTGCTGAACGCCATCGTTGATGAGATGGTTGCTTGCCTAAAAGATTTCGCAGCGTGGTAATGGGCAACACACGATTATGATAATGGTGAGAACGATTCGATAAAATGGAGCATAGTTTGTACCAGCCAATCTCTACGAAATACGCCTTATGAACAAACTGACTCATTTTGACGAAAAAGGACACGCTCGAATGGTTGATGTCACCCCGAAATCGGAAACTCTGCGGGTTGCGGTGGCACGGGGACATGTATCCGCCAAACCGGAAACAATCCGTTTAATCGCGGAACGTAGTTTTGAAAAGGGGGATGTTCTTGAGACAGCTCGACTCGCGGGCATCACAAGTGCCAAGCGCACCGGCGATTTAATTCCGCTATGCCATCCGATTCCACTCACCTCTGTCAAAGTGGATTTGTCAATCAACGAAGCGGAATGCCGGGTCGAGATCGAGGCGGAGGTACGAACCGTCGGGCGAACTGGGGTGGAAATGGAATCATTGACCGCCGTTTCTGTCGCTGGTTTGACCATCTATGACATGTGTAAAGCGGTCGATCGGGAGATGGTTATCTCTGATATTCGGTTAATAAAGAAAGTAGGCGGCAAAAGTGGGACCTTTACTCGCGAAGAGTACAGCGCGGATACCCAATGACCCTAACTTTTGTTCTTCTCGTTTTACTTTCTGCCTGCATCCACGCCGTGTGGAATTGTTACAGTAAAGCTAGCCGTTCACCGCAAATCTTCTTCTTCTGGGTTGGCGCATTTACAGCGACAATCGCAATTATCATCTTCACGATCCGACCGCCAATTATTCCCCCGACTGTTTGGATCTATGTCGTTGCATCCGGCTTGGTTCACTCCGCGTACTGGTTTTCTTTGAGCCAAGCCTACTCATCAGGCGATATCTCCTATGTTTACCCAATCGCCAGATCTGCGCCCGGATTTGTACCTTTGTTCGCCTTTTTGTTTTTGCAGGAGGCAATCTCAATCAGAGGTATAGTTGGTATCCTGTGCATAGTATTCTCGATTTACCTGCTTCAGCAACGAGGTGAGGGCATGCGGCTAAAGGAGCTCATTAGGAGGACTAGACAACAAGATGCAATCTGGGCGTATTCAACGCTTTGCACGGTAATCGCTTATTCGCTGATTGATAAAAAGGGCATGTCCGAATTTCATGCACGATCCAGCCTCCTCGCTGGCTGGCAAGCCGTGAGCTACTATTTGACGCAAGCTGCTATTTCAGTCGTATTGCACGGTATGTCTATCCTACTTCGTTTTCCAAAGCGGGAAATCACGGATATTGCGCGGCGAGAGTCGAAGAGGATTATTGTGGCAGGGGGATTGGTACTCATTTCTTACACACTGATTCTTTTTGCATTTACCACGCAAAAAGTGAGTTATGTGGTCGCAATCCGACAGTGTTCCGTCATTTTTGCGGTACTGTTGGGAACTTATGTGTTGAAGGAATCCCACGCGAAACTGAGATTTGCTGCAACTGGGGTGATGGTTATCGGAGTGTTCCTGATCTCGACAGCGTGAACTATCGACAGGTTGCAGTGTTTGGTGGGCATTTAGAACGGAAGGGATTGGATAGTAGTTCCTATCCAATCATTCACTAAAAAATCAACGCGTTGAATCAACAACGAAACACGGCCCATTACCGTGTTGCCGAACGCAGAACCGAATCCAACCATCAGGAAAACAATCCCAATCTTCGAAATCCCTCCGACAACACCGCGATGTTCGACTGAAAAGAAGAAGTAGGTCAGTGTAGCGATGACGCCAACAAACATTAGGATTGCGCCAAATATTTCAAAGGGACTTAGTGTGCCGGCGTGAATCTGTGCGAACGGCGCAAGAGTTCCATGTAGCTGCTGAAAGATATGTGCATCCATTACATTGGGGATCGCTAAACCCGCACCAACACCGATAAGAATGGCAACCGGATAGCGAATAAGCCAAGCGTATTTCGGGATGAGACGGGCAAAGAACAACAGACCGATTGCGATTGGGATGAGCTTCAGCAAGCCTGCCGGCTCTCGCTCTGTCACCGCCTTCCAGAATGGATTCCATGCAAAGGGAATCAACCCATCGTAGATTGACAGTACAATTCCGTAGCCAACCGAAACCCCGAGGAATAGATGTTCGGCAAATCGATAAAATGGATTATCTCGGTAAAGAAAACTGTAGATGCAAAGTGTGAGAAGTGCAGCCACCCAAACACCAATTAATTCCATGCGCAGCCCCTCCATTTTTATTGTTCTTTACGTCGCCGAACTAAAAAGGCGATATTGCCAAAAATAACTAATGCGACGATTAGCAGGTGAACGAAAGATTGAACGCTCATTCCTGTTGTCCCCTTCCCAGGGGTGTTAATCAGCCTTTCATACTCCGCGGCCCCTAAGAGCCCTGGCATCAGTCCGACCAACTGCTTCGTTTGGAGATACGGATACAACTCCGATACCATCACGCCTGTCACGCCCGCCGCAATCTGTTGGTTATACCTCGTGTTCGTGTAAGTAATCCACGCTGGCGGAGTTCCAGATGAAGCCAAGTCTAAAACAAGGTCTATCTCATCATAATTTTTGATGTCTGCCATCATAGGAATTTCTGCTAACGGCGTTTTGGCATAGTCGCTCTCGTAAACGCTTTCGATTGAACCCCCCATGCCGAGGAGTACTTGTACTGTGCCGGGTCGAAATCCTAAATACACGTAATCTTCACCATTTACCGCACCCATTTCTTCCGCGATGTCTTTTGTAATTTCGTCTCCCAATGTTGCTCCAACGTTAATAAGGGTCATGCCAATGACTCGAAGCTTCTTCTTGAAGCAGTGACGCAGGACTGCGGCTGCCATTGGTTCCAACTCCGCTAGCGATGATGGCCCATAGTTGAATGCAATCATAACAGTGGATTTCGGTGGAAGTGCCTCAATGTAGTCGTAGATGCTGCGTGTCGGATTTGAGACTGTAATGGGGAATCGTACCTTTATGAATGTTGGAATGACTACTGCAATTGCAACTAGAATAAAGATAATACGTCGATCGATATTGATCAATCTTTCAATCATCGCTCTTAATCTCCTCCACCAAGATAGGAGCGCTCTATCCCCAAAATGATGCGAATAGATTGAGAAATAACGCCGAGGCTGACCCCAAGTATGATCCCTCGTCGCGATGAGAGGTTTGGATTGTCTAAAATCCACTGCCGCGCTGTGGATGGCATATTATCCCCGAATGGAAGCTTATTCCAGACAAAATCGCCAACGGGTACATTCCCAATCATTACAATCAATGCGGTTACAAGTAGTAGGGTCGCCTCAAAGGTGCGCGCCCGGAAAGCGCGATAAGCGGCAGAGGCAATGATAAATGCGAGAAGCGAAAACATCGTTGCGTCCATTGGCACCTGGACGTTATTGAACATCCACACGAATGCCGGATGACGGGGACTAAAGGGGATACCAATCACGACCATGACAATCATTCCGATAAAAACCAGATAGCTGTATTGCCAATATTCGGCGCGGCGTCGTATACGTGTCCAGTGCGTGTGCACAAGAGTGGCAACTGCCAACACGAGTGCAAATGGACCTATGATTAGCCCCCAGTCGATAATCTCTCTTCTAATCCCTTGAGATAAGGGGTGTGGACTAAACTCGACAAGCATCATCACAAGACCAAAAATGAAGCAAAGTGCTAACGGAACTTGCCGTCTCATAGCACCTCCATATCGTAAACGTACAACATTCAGCAGATTGCGAGATCTGCCTCTATCCGACTCGCTGGAAGAACGTAGTCATCCAAGTTATGCCGATAAGTTCGAAAATGACCCCAATGATTAGGGCACCAAAGATTATTAACTTACCATAATCCTGTCCTCTTAAACTCCCAATCAACATCGGTTCGCGAGATAAATACGCGCTAGCGGCGTACAATTCTTCCCCGATTAGCGTGTAATCACAGGCAGCGATAAAAAACGGCAGCTGTGAGTCGGAGTCAGTGCCGGCAATTTGAATCGCACCGACGGAATTTCCAGTTTCGGCGAGAATCAGCGATTCAGCGAAAAACGTACCTTGCATGAATATCGCAGCGGGTTTTTCACGGATCATCATCCCATCAACGCCGGCAGCATAAGCGAACTGACTATCAGTAAGGAAAAAGATGTCATCCTCCTGATACGCATCCGGGCGCCCTTCGTTAACATAAGCTGTTCTTACCATCTCACGAACAACATTCAGCACAATCGGATCATTGCACGGAACCCGCAATGGCATTTCGTAGTCAGCAGTTTTCCGCGCTACTTGACTGAGAATGTTCATACTTGCAATTGTTGCGACGTCGCTCACGCCTCCCAAGCCCAAGACATACAGAATTGGGCGTCCCATCTCGGTCGATCTACCGATTGCCTCGTCTACTGCTTCAAGCCCGGGAATGCGGCGGATGAATATTTCCTTCCCACGTCGTGCATGGTAGATAGAGTAAACCACAACAACCGAAAACAGAGTGAGCGCGAGGAGGATCCACTTTTTTCCGGTGTGTAACCAATTTCCAACGGCTCTAGCAGGGGCTGTCGCCATGGAATTCGCTGTTGACTCGGTTGAGGTGATAGCTTGCACGATAAATGTGTAGGCGGGTCCACCTTGGGCGTCCTTATCGACGAAACGTGTTGCCCCCGCTTTAAGAGGAGCTTTTGTAATCACCTCAAACTCGGCATCTGGAGACTTGCGGAGTACGTTGTACCCGGTGACACTTTTCGCACCGGCGCCGTCGTCAGGAGACTTGTCCCATGTGATGGTGACACTCGCACCGTCATCATTTGGTGTATCGAATGCGTTGACGTTTGTCGGGGGGCCCGGTTGCTGCGAATACACGATGCTGCATCCCCACCCTAGCATGATGGTAAATACAACTACCCAATGAAACATATTATCAAATTTCATCAGTTTTCACGACCTCCTGACTATTTCCTTAATTTTTCCAACTCCTTACTCAGAAATTGGGGACCAGCATCGATCTTTCAAATAAACTGTCACCGCCGCTCTAATCTACCATATTGGCGTCAACTTTCCAAGTCCCATTTATAGCTGCGGTGCTGGAACACCGAGGGAACTTGCCGTTTTAACCAATTTGTTCCACGTTTTTTCTTCAATTGGGATTCCCGTCTTCAACCGTTCTTCCCGATTGCGAATCTCGAATTCGCCGGGAACATAGATTTCTTCAACGCCAGGTAGGGCTGGGGACGATTTCACCCATTCAACGAGAGACTCTATTTCCTGCTGATATATTTCGAGATCGATAAAGTCTTCTACTCGGATAGCAATCATGACGATTCCACTGGCGCCGCGTGTCGGACTGGCTTGGCTACACCCCGCCCAAGAGAGTCCTCCTGCAATGGCATCAATCATGAATCCCAGTCCAAAACCTTTGTGTCCGAATTGGAACCCGCCAAGCGGCATAATCGCTGAATCGTCCGGATGCTCCCTTAGCACAGTTGGATCGGTTACCGGCTTCCCCTCTCGATCAATCATCCAGCCCTCTGGCATTTTCTCATTACGTGCCGCCTTGAGAAGAATCTTGCCGCCCGCCACAACAGTAGTGGTCATATCGAGTATTAGCGGTTCACTGCGTTTGCGTGGAACAGCAATCGCGATTGGATTGGGAGGCAATCGCCGTGCGGAACCTCCAAACGGATGCATCAATTGACCACCGCCATTGAGGAGAACAATACCAATCATCCCTTCTATCGCAGCCCGTGGGGGGTAATCCCCCATCCGTCCAGCGTGCCCGCATTGGTGCAGCCCAACCGCGCCTATCGTATTCGTTCTCGCTTTTTCAATTGCCAGTTCCATCCCTTTGCATGCCGCAACCATTCCGAGCGCTCCATTTGCATCAATTACGGTACATACCGGGGTCTCGCGAACTATCTCCAACTTATTCGCTGATGATCCATCTTTCATGCCATTGACATAAGTCGGAGCATTAATGACTCCGTGTGAGTCGTGCCCTACGAGATTAGAATCCACAACATGGTTGCTGACAATTCGGGCGTCTTCCTCAACGCCACCGGCAGCAAGATACATATCATATACATACTTCCTGAGAACCGTATGTTGAATAACAGGCATATAATCCCTCTATATTGAAAATCGGTTTACTGCAAAATGATCCATGTGTAGTCATTCTGGTTTATCACGCCTGAAACTTCGGCTTGTTCGGCGCTCGGTCTCTAAGAAATTGCAGTTTGCATCCCTTCAACGGCAAATCTATCCGTGCACCATTCTGCAGATGTGATTCCATGAATGCAAATATTAACTCTGTGCTTGCATGTGCTACTTTAATACCTCCGCGTGTCGGTTCACCGGTGTCTAATGCGTGAACCAGATCCTTAATGAGATTCGCCGTGCTGCTGGTGTTTTCAAATTCGGGGAATTGCTCGGGCGCAAAACTGGCTCCCCAACCGGGTATGTCGGTCTGGCGACGGATGTTCCACCGCCAGCCGTTGTTGAAACACGTGAGGCTCCCGTTTTCACATACTGCTTCCCACTCGCTCGAACGTGGGGATAAAAGCGCGTAAGCGATCACACCGTTTTGGAACTGAATCATCCCATGACCCACAGGATCCTCGCGCAGAATCTCCCCGTCGATAATCCCCTCACAGTTAGGGATATGTGCTGAAACCCATAACGCGGGATGATCAGAATTTAGGCGAAATAGCAGATCAAAGTTATGACTTGCAACGTTGAAGAGCGTTCCGTTCGAGTAGACAATCAATGTTTTGAGCGAGCCTAACTCGCCGCTGTCGATGATTTTTTTCATTGTGTCAAAGCCCGTGTCCCAACGGCGATTTGTACCCAAGTTGAAAATTACACCGTTACGCTCAACGGCTTCTAGCATCGCGTCCGCTTGGTCCATTGAAGCAGCCATTGCCTTTTCAGCGTAGATCGCTTTTACGTTGTGTTCAGCGGCATGGATAACAATTTCTGCACGCTGTTCCGGCTGCGTCGCCACACCGACGATGTCAGGTTGTTCCCTTTCGATTAACTCTCGATAATCAATATATTGTCGTTCTTTGGGCACATTGTACTGTATCCCGAATACCTCCATAACTTCCGCGCGAAGATCCGAACAGGCGATGAGGTCTATCCGCTCTTCCGCATAGAAGCCCGCTGCATGTGAATACGGAAGTTTAATTCCACGGTTTTCGGTGACTTCATTGTCAATGAATGCTCCCATGCGACTACAGCCAATAACAGCGGCACGATAAGTCTTCACAACCTTAACCTCCTATACTCTCGAATTTGAGCACGCGATAAACAATAGTACGTGATTCACAAAATCGCCTCGCCTGTATCTTTGTCAAAAAGATGAATGCGTTCAGGGACGAAACCCACGCAAACCCGCTGTCCGATTCGGACTTCATACGTAGGGGCTGTGCGAGCTTTTACAATAACATCCTTACCGTGCTCATTTTTTCCAAAAAATATATCAACAATGGTTTCAGCCCCAAGAGGTTCAAAGCTATAGATTTCCGCAGCAATGCTGCTGGGAGCGTGATTGGAATTTACTACGACATCCTCGGGATGCACACCCAAAATCAGATTGCTTCTCCTCTTAGATTGAATCAAAGTGTGAGTAATCCGCTTATCTCTGATCTCCATCTGGGTTCTGCCGATTAATGTCAAGAATGAATTCTCACCAACAGTAACAAAGTTACAAGGGATTAGGTTCATACTGGGATTCCCAATAAAGTTGGCAACGAGCAGGTTTGCCGGGGAATGATAAATGTCCGTTGGCGTGCCGACTTGCTGGATGCAGCCGTGATCTAATACGGCTACCCGATCTGCCATTGACATCGCTTCAATCTGATCGTGAGTGACATATAACGTAGTCGCTTCAAGTTGCCGCTGCCGCCATTTAATCTCCGCCCGCATCTCTGCGCGAAGTTTTGCATCAAGATTAGAAATTGGTTCGTCCATAAGAAAAAGCCGTGGATGTCGTACCATTGCCCGACCTAGCCCAACCCGCTGTGTTTCACCGCCGCTAAGTTGATTCGGTTTGCGCCGCAAAAGGTGCCCGATGTGCAACATCTCGGCTATGTCGTTCACTCGACGATTAATTTCCTCTTCTGACAGGTCTCGTGGATACAGTGGGAATGCCATATTTTGGTAGACCGTCAGATGCGGGTAGAGGATGTGCGATTGAAATACAAAGGCGACATCTCGTCTAGCTGGGATGAAATCGTTGATTCGCTCACCATCAAAAAAGATTGAGCCTTCTTCGGGGATATCAAGGCCTGCGATACATCGCAGGGCTGTCGTCTTGCCAGCACCGGTTTGCCCCAGCAGTACGAAGAATTCATGGTTGTTAATCTCTAGATTGATGTTGTCAAGGGCTACGACCTCATCAAATCGTTTTGTGAGATTTTCGAGTTTGACGGTTGTCATAGGACGGATGTACTGAAACATGGACACTTATATTCGACGAAAACTCCATCTTGAATTTACCAAAGCACATGACTACCAAAAAATTTTCGTGGTCGTCCCAGAATTTACTTTTTCACCGCTCCGAATGTAACGCCGCGGAGAAGATGCGCCCGCATTAGGAAGGTGAAAATAGCAACGGGCAGGAGAAACACAAAGGTCTTCGCTGCGATCTGACCCCACTCTATGCCACCAGAGCCAATCTCGCTCGGGATGGAAGGTGGCGCCGTCACAGCTTTACCGCCAACTTCCGTCAAGACTAGCGCGAACACAAACTCATTCCACGCGGTGATTAAACAAAAAACAGCTGTCGCGGCAATACCTGTCACCGACTGAGGGAGAACAACCTTGAGAAACGTCTGGAAACGGGTATAGCCATCGACAAGTGCGGCATCTTCATACTCTTTAGGTATTTCATCTATGAAGCCTTTCATCAACCATACAGCGAAGGAGACGTTAAAAGTTGTATAAAGCAGGATGAGTCCAAAGTGAGTATCGCGCAATCCCAGCGCGCTGTACATCAAATAAATTGGAATGACCACAACCACGGGCGGAAGCATACGAGTACTCAGAATAAAGAAGAGCAAATCTTCTTTGCCCGCCACCTTAAACCGCGAGAAAGCATAAGCCGACAACGTTCCTAGCGCAACGGCGAGAATGGTGCTAGCAAATCCAATGATGATGCTATTCGACAGTTGATGGAAATATTTCGACCCACTGTCTGCGAGTGATAAGCAAGACGCGATTACTGCGATGATTACATAGCCAACGAAGAATAATCGAATCCGCTTTAGATCTGGTCCTTTTTTCGGAGAGATTAACAGATAGGCGACGATTGCGTAGATTACTAGCATCAGGAAGCTGTAACGGATTGTGGTTACAAAAGCGTATATGCACGTCGAAACTATCACTCCATTCCAGATGTGTGCGAAGCGGAACATGAATGCCGTATTCCTGAGAAGTAGGAGGAAACACAGTATTCCAACCAATGCCTCTATAATGAAGACATAGGTGATGCCGTGTATTTCAAGCGGCATCAACGCCTTATAATGATCTAACGTCCATCGGAACAGAAATATTTTTGGGGTTTTCTCATGAATATCGCCCGATGTCTTCAAAGAGGTTGTTACAATCCAGTAAACCGGGACAAGGTAGATTATGGCGGTTATCGCAATCAGAACTAATGCTGTGTAGTGCCTCAAACGCTTGCGCCTTGCCCCGTGCAATCGGATTTTGTCTCTTTTGACTCTACCTCGTAGGATTTCACCTTCCGCAACCCGAGACATCTTATGCCTCCCTCAGTCGGTTCAGATATTTGACGTAGATGTTGCTAAGTGCGACAATGACAATCAGAAGAATGTATGCCATGGCACACGCTTTTCCTGTGTTGTAGCTCCGAAACGCCAACCTGTAGAGATTCATTGATACTGTTTCTGTCGCTGTTCCTGGTCCCCCTTCATGCGTAAGCACATAAACAATATCAAACATTTTAAATGCATCCATTGTGCGAAACAACAAGGCAATCAGTAGGAGTGGGGAAACCAGAGGTAAGGTAATTCGGCGGAATTTGAACCAGCCGGAAGCTCGATCCACATCTGCCGCTTCATAGAGATATTTTGGCACAGCCGAGAGTCCGGCTAAAGAAATAAGCATCATAAATGGCGACCACATCCACGTATCGACAATAACAACAGCAATCATCGCGATGTTTGGATTTGTTGTCCAGGGAATCGAATCACGGTTTAGAGCGTTCAGAAGAGGGCTTAGAAAATAGTTGACTAGACCGGAAGAATCAGAAGCCAGAATAAAGCGCCAGAACAACCCGACAACAACGGGCGAGAGCATCATGGGTAGGAGGATCAGCGTTGTCACGAATCCCTTAAATTGAAAATCACGATTGAGCAGCAGCGCCAGTCCAAAGCCGATGATAAATTGTGCGGCAACGGCGAGCACAACAAAATAGGCAGTCGTTCTGAAATACTCCCAAATATCGGGATCTGAGAGCAATTGCGCGTAGTTGCGAACGCCGATGAACTTCGGTAGTCGATTGGGAATAGAAGCCTTATAACGATGAAAACTCAGATATAACGACCACAGCAGTGGAAAAATATTCATCAAGATGAGCAAAATCATTGTTGGCATGATGAACGCCATCTTGATCTGATAGTCACTTAATCCGCGAGCAAAACGAATTTTTTGCATAGGTTCTTTTGTGCAAATCAAGCAAGCTGTAATTTAGTCGTCGTAGTAACCTGCTTCTTTAAAGATTTGTTCATGTTTCCGGGCAATCTTATCGAGAGCTGCCTTTGGTGATTTAGCGCCGACCATTACCGCGTTCCAGTTTGTTTGGCAAACTTCCAGAAGGTCCGCGTACTCGGGCACTGCCCAAAAATCCTGAAGGTAAGGCATGCTTTCTGAAAAAGCCTGATTGAACGGTGTTGCATTCAGGAAGGTTTCGGACTGTAGCACCTCCATATGCGGTGTGAATCCACCCAGCATCGCCCATTTCTCCTGTACATCTTTCTGAATAAACCATTTCATGTACTGTTTGGCAACCGATTTATTCTTGGAGTAAGAGGAAATTGACATGCCTTGACCACCGATGCTGATGTAGTGGCCCTTCGGTCCTTTCGGCGCGATAAAGAAACCAGTTTTATCGAAATATTTTGGGTTATGCGCCGGATCGATCGCACCTGCGAAGAAGGCAAAATATTCCATAGCCATCGCGACCTTCCCTGCTTTATAGGCATCTAGGACCTGCTGCCAGTAGTAATTTGGTGCATCGGGCGGGGCGAACTTTATAAGTTCCGCGTAATATTCCAACGCCTTCACTGAATCTTCGTTGTTAATATAGCCATCAATTTTGTACGTTTGTGGGTCGCCGTAGGACCCGCCAAACGACCACATTACCTGCTGGAACCCCATTGTGATGCTGTCGTATTCTTTACTGAAGTATGCCGCAATCCCGTAAAGATCTGGACCTCGAGTGAAGAACTCCGCAATATCGCGCAGTTCCTTGTACGTTTTGGGAGGCGCTAGCTCGTATCCGAATTTAGATTTGAACGCCGTCTGTTCCTTCGCATCCTCAAAGAGATCTTTGCGGTACATAAAACCGTTGATGTCCACCTCCGCAGGGAGCGCCCAATATTTCTTACTCCTTTTCGGATACTCAGCAAAAGCTGTCATTGCTGTATCGGAAATCGAACTGATATCAATATTGTCCTTCATCCAGTCCGTCAACTCAATGTAATGCCCTCCTACAGAGTTTCTGCCAAGCCACTGGCTATCACCAATGACGATATCATAGAGTTCGCTCTTTCCTACAAACGCCGCGGAAATCTTTTCCTGGAAACTTCCCCAAGGGATTTGAATCACTTCAACCTCAATACCCGTTTCTGCAGTAAAATCCTTCGATAACGTATCTAGATAATCCGCGGGCGCCCATTCCGCCCAAACGACGGTCAACGGTTTTTGCGCAAATGTAAACGGGGGTAACAGGATCAGAGCGCTTAAAGTAAGTGCGAAAACATAGATGTATAATCTTTTCATCAAACTCCTCCTAATTTAGTCGTTGAGGTTAAGTAATTTACATATTTGAACTAAGGAATTTGTCGGGCAGGATAGTAACGATTCGTAATCTCGCAATAGGTAATTTTTTGCTCAAATTGGACCAAGATCTGGGAATTTTCGAGCAGACAAGGGAAGGCAACACGCGCGGAGTAAATGATATCGCACAGCGCATTGGTTAAGTTTTGCGCTAAAGTCGCACAACGCCATATTATTACGATTTTTGTAATTCATTCAATGAAAAATCCTCGCTGCGTACTGAGTTTTGGCTGTCGGGGAAATCGAAAAGATCGGCAATCTGCGCGATTTTCTCGGGAAGTCCTAGGAGATATACTTCATCATCAATCTCAATCCGCATGTCTCCATGTGGATTAGGGAAAACCTGTCCGTTCCGTAGGATTGCAACCACCGACACTTCGTATGTATTTCGTAATGTAATTTCCTCAAGGGTTTTTTCAACAAAAGGAGATTTCTTATCAACGCGCAATACTGAAATCTCAAAATCGGGTAGATGTACGTCCCGGTTGGGAAGAGACAACACATCCTTGGATGGAGTGCGGAACATCTTATAACCATCGGCGCGGACCTCGGCAATGAACCGTTCAATTTGATCATGCGGGATGAGGTACTCCATCAATACCCGAGTGAAAATCTCGACCGAAGTCTCGAACTCCTCCGGAATCACTTCGTTGGCACCGACATGGTAGAGCGGCTCTACTTCAGCAAGATGGCGTGTTCTAACAATAATATGTGCTGCGGGATTCAATGCATGGGCAGCTCCTACGATTCGGCGCGAAGACGCATCATCCGAAATCGCAATTACAACTACTCGCGCGGACTTGATGTTTGCATGGTGAAGCACGGCATCGTGAACAGCATCGCCGAAGAAAATGGGCTCACCATTTGTCCGTGCAGATTGCACAATTTCATTATTCATCTCAATAACGACATACGGGAGGTCTGCCGCCGCGGCCGCCATTGCAACGTTTTGGCCATTGATACCGAAGCCGATAACTATGATATGGTTACTTTGCTCCGGATTTGGTTTCGAGTGGGTTGGTCTCAATCCTGACACCAGTCGTTTTGGAAGCCGCAATCGCAATATCCCATCGGCGACACGCCCGGATACCGAGACGATAATCGGTGTTGCCGCCATAGTTAAAACCGAAACAGCTAGAAACAGTTTGTAATTTCCTTCGCTGAGTAGACCGTGTCTTATACCTTCATTCGACAGGATAAATGCAAATTCCCCCACTTGACTAAGTGTGAGCCCCGCAAGGATTGCCGTGCGCAATGGATATCCGAGAGTAGAGGTTACTACCCCTGCGATGATGCTCTTTGCAACCAAAACGCCGATTGCGAGACCGGCAATCAAAAATGGCTTTTCGATCAGAAGGTGAAAATCGAGTAGCATTCCTACTGATACGAAGAAGAAGCTAGCGAACACATCCCGAAACGGTGAAATATGACCAAGCGCATCGTGGCTGGACTCCGATTCGGAAACAATCAGTCCTGCGAGAAATGCGCCAAGTGCCAAAGAGACACCGAAAATGGACGTCACCCACGTGACGGCAAGGCAGATGGCGAGAACGCTCAATAAAAAAACCTCTCGACTCCCCGTCCGAATCACCTGTGAAAGCATTAGCGGGACAACGTATTTTGCACCCACAATTACCACGACAATCATTACCGCGCCCTTTAACAACAGCGAAATGAGTGCTTGGTTCATGTTACTCGCTTCCCCAGCAAGAATTGGAGTAATCAATATCATGGGAACAATCGCGACATCCTGAAATATAAGGATTGCCAGCGCCGTACGTCCGTGAGGTGTTCGAGTTTCATCTCGCTCTTGAAGAAGTTTCATCACAATTACCGTACTGCTTACGGCCGAAAGGCATCCGACGAATATCGCTTCGTTGGCAACCATGCCAAAATGCCGAGCGATAATAAACGTTGCCAGAAGCGTCAATCCTACCTGCAACGGTCCGCCCATAAGTACGATTCGCCTGACCTGAAGCAGAGTACCCAACGAAAATTCAATCCCGATAGTGAACAACAGCAAGATTGTTCCCACCTCTGCGAGAATCTCTACTTCACCATCGGCCTGAATGAGCGCGAATCCATGAGGTCCGGCAATCAGTCCTGTCAAGAGAAAGCCCACGATTGCCGGCACATGGAGCCTATGGCAGACAAGCAGACCGCCAATAGATAAGACGAAAATGATGCAGATGTCATGAAGCAAAGGAATTTCCATAATTCCTCCATGCTTTAATGCGTGGTGACAATAGATATTGGTTGATTTAATTTCGTCGAAGTCGAAGCCTTCATTCAAACTACCGATCAAGTTTTCCCGCCAAAAACATTGTCATGCGAAAGTTCTATCGTATCAATAGCACGCTGCCTTCTCCTAATGCCAGTTACGGGTTCCTAACCGCGAAACCCCAATCACAATCAACCGATAGCGGCAAACCGTGTTTCGTGGTGCAAAGGCAGGAAGTCGTACGGGTTGACGGTAGAGCAAATGCTTACTGACGGCAATTTGCTAGGTCACACTTCTATGTGCCGCACCGATTTTAATAAATACAATTATGAATGAAAATATCCAGTGATGTGAACAACTGTTTCGTTCATATTTCCTCTTGTCACTCCCGCATTTGCGGATGCCTTGACTCGCGTTAATTCGGTTGCACAAACTCAATGATGATGCCGTCTGGGGCTTTTGCGCAAGCTACGCCCACAGCATCTGGTCCATCGACAGGATCTGCCACAAACTCAACCCCTTCCCGCTTCAAATTCTTGACGGTTTCCGCAATATCCTCGACCAGAATGGTAAGCCAGCCCAAGCCGGCGCCAAAACTGTGGTCGGGGGGTGGTGGCGGCATTTCAATGTCCATCAGTTTAATCAGAGTGTTGCCAGCTTGCAATCGGACTTGATGAAATCCACGCGGCGCAAGCCCGACAGTTTTCGCCAACGGCGCAGAAATGTCGAGTTCCATCACAATCTCCAAACCTAGCAACTCGTGGTAGAATCGGAGCGACTCCTCGAAATTGCTGCAAGTGATGGCAATGTCAACGATGGGATGTTTCAGTTTCAGAGTGGTCATTGAAACCTCCATTTAAATTTTGACTTTAAAGACTGAAGACGAAAATCGGTTACGGAATTACCCAGCGATTTCTCAATGAATGCAATCTACCAACGCGTAGGCGTCCCATACGTAGGTAGACTTGGCAAGCATCGGGCTGTATGGGCGATAGTGGAAAAGATGCCAGCGGGAAATTGAATTATCCAGAGAGTCTCGGCAGGGATTGTGTAGCTTTTTCAACGACTTTGAACCCCTGCGGGGTTCTTAAACGTGACGGTGTCCGTATTGATAGTGCAAACGGAGTAGATCCAAACCGAAATCATCCTCCAAATGGCGCCAGACCGAATGGATATGATTCGCGTCGTTTTGCGTATTGTCATACTCCACAAAAAACGACGGCCCGTGAATCCGATAGTAATGCGCCTCGCCACGTTCTGCTTCGCCTGCCCAGGCGAAGTGAATATCATTCGCACCAGCATGGCGCAACTTCTGTATCTCGATTGTAGCCAGCGTATCGGGAAGTCGATCGATGTAAGCTCGAACGAGATTCATCAAAATGTCACGCTGGGCAGTTGTCATCAATTCTGCTGCTAGTCCTTCAACAGACTCAAATTCAATCTTCGGCGCCGCCTTCGTGATGATGTCTCTGGGCGCCGTCGTCGAGATGACAGTCTTCTTTTTCTGGGCGCTATTTAGGCTGTCCAAGAGTTGACGCGCAATATCTTCCTCCGCCGACAGGATACGCAGTCCCGTCTTGGGACCATACTGCACCTGTGCGGGGTTAGATCCGAAGAAGAAAGGGGTCGGTGAAACTAACTCTCGATTCACGACAGTAAAATTAACTGAGATATGATGCCCTTCCGTTCGCCAGCCCCAAGGCTCTCTGTTTGTGGGATCTCCGAATACGCTGAAATAGTAAAGATTCGGTATCCGGGCAAACCGAGCCGTACCGTCTAGCCGTTCCAGTTCGCCAAGTGTGATTTCAAGATCTATAATCGCCCTGGCTTTTTGATATCCCTTTTGACTTAATCCGCATCTGAGTAACTCGAATGCCGCTGCCTTTTGCTTGTCATTCATCTCTTTGAGCGACAACCCTTTGCGTTCAAAATTCTCTCGTGGGAAGTAATGCCAACGCCGGCGCTCAACCTCGTCGAACGGAAACTCTGCCTTTTGTCTCAGATTCGGTGTCAGCGTTTCCAAAAAATGCGCACAGATAACCGCCATCCGATCTGCGACATCTGACGCGGAAATCAACGAGGGAAAGGATGATATGTGTGTCTGTTCTGGCGGATGAATGTGTTCTGCCATGATAAAAACCCTCTGTCAAACGAGAGAGATAATGCCTCGTAAATAGGCGTTCATCGGAAAACCCAATTTTCTGCGACCATCGCATTCAATTCCACATTCTATCAATCTCACTTATGTTTTTTTTCGAGTTTTGAAAACTGATGCAGATTCGCTACGAATTCGAGAGATTATAAGAATTTCTGCAAATCTGTGTATGTCCTAATCACCCGCAAGGGGATCTTTACCGCGCATCCTCATGCTCAATCTGATTCACCGGATAACGGGGGCTCTCACCGCTGAGCACCCGCACCACCTCTTGAGCGGACCAGGCGCGCATATCTCGACCCGAGGCTTCGGAATACCAGCCGATATGCGGCGTGATCATAATACGTTCGTCACGAAGCAGTGGGTGTTCAATCGGGGGTGGTTCAACCGACAATGCGTCGAGCGCAGCACCGGCAATTTCACCAGCTTGAACCGCTTTTAGCAGTGCGTCCTCGTCAACAAGGCCACCCCTTGCAGTGTTAATAAGGAACGCTGTCGGCTTCATGAGCGACAGTGCCTCTGCATCAATGATGTGGCGAGTGGCGTTCGTCAGGGGCATGTGAAGTGCCACTGAATCAGAGGAGCGCAGAACAGTTTCAAAATCAGCTGCCTGCACCCCCATCTCCTCCATAGAAGTAGCATCAAGGTTAGGGTCGTAGGCGATAACCACGAGTCCCAACCCAATCCCTTTTCTCGCAACAGCACGACCAATGCGACCCAATCCCAAAATACCGAGTGTCTGACCTGCAAGCCGCTCAAGGGGGCGACCTCGCATCGAATCCCATATTCCCTGACGGGTTAATTCCACCAAACGTGGGATGCGTCTGACGTGAGCGAGCAGTAGCGCGATGGTGTGCGTGGACACTTCGTCCACAGAGTAATCGGGCACATTCGTCACCCAGATGCCGTATTTGGTCGCCGCGTTGACATCAATGTTGTCAACGCCTGTACCCGCGCGGCTCACAATACGACATCGACGCATATGACCCAACAACTCAGAGGATACTTTTTGTCTTGCGACGATTAAAGCATCAGCTCCGATGGCTGCTTCAATCGCTTCTGGAGTGTCGAGGTTACGGGGGTATGATACGGTCGCTCCAGCGGCGCTGAGCACGTCTTCTTCCACGGTTGCATCTGTAAATTCGTCGTGGGCGACTACGACGAGTGGTTTCATGGTGTACCTCGTGTTTGGGAATTAAGTGAACGAACATGAGAGAATCGGATTACCCGGCTTCTGCATTCAACATTTCAAGGAAAGCCGTCATATAACCAATCGTATACGCCCGCCCTCGATGATCCCACGGCGTATCATCTACGACATGGGGGACGTGATCTGGAATCATGAACCCGGTAAAGCCAACTGACTTCAAGGTCTTCATGACTTCAAACATATCGCAGTTGCCTTCATTGACGAAGGATTCCGCAAACTTGGGGACATAGCCCTGGACATCCCGGAAGTGGACGTAAAAGATTTTGCCTCGCTCTCCGAAGTACCGTATCGCATCAATTACTCCCGGACCCATCTCCGACCAGGAACCGACACAGAAGTCTAAACCATGTATAGGACTGTCTCCAATCTCCATTCCTCGCTTGAATCCCTCGAAGTTACGGAATAGCCGTGGCACACCAGCTAAGGATTCCACTGGTGGATCATCGGGGTGAAGCGCAAGTTTTACACCAGCTTCCTCCGCAACCGGGAGTATCGCCTTCATGTAGTATTCATAGTTGTCCCACAATTCTTCTTCGCGGAAGACCTGTCCGTGAGAGAGTGACGCTTCTTTTACAAGCTCCAGGTCGAAGCTGGTAACGGATGCCCCGCCCCGACCGGCTGTTGTATTGGAGGTCCGCCACACGCCATTAGGCATCCAGTGGTAACCGAAGGTCTCTACACCTGCCCTGCCGATATTTCGGATGGTGGTTGCCATGTTCTCAATTTGTGCGTCCCGTCCAGGCAAACCAAGTATAACCTTGTCGTAGAATTGAATCGGAACATTCTCAAGAGCACCTAACTGCAAACCTGCATCTTCAATCTGTGTCCGTAGGCGTAGCACATCCTCGAATTCCCAGTGTGTGTCACCGGGCAACTCTGGGGTATTGAGAAGGACATCATTAACGCCAAGTTGTTTGATAAACTTGAGTCGTTCTTCGCTTAACTGGCTGAATTGACCCAAGCCGAGCCGCATTTGACGTTCCATAAACCATCCTTACTTAATGAAATGTTGCAACATGATTTAGTTTCGATTTGTTCTTGCGCTTCTTTCAATTGTTGCCTGTTGCCGGCGAAGATCTTGTTGTATTGTCATGGCTTTCCTCTGACTCAAGTTCATTTACTTCTGATTCGTCCAGAAGTAGCCTGTCATAAATATAGAAACAATCAGTTGAGTTTAAATAAGGAACATCACCCCAACTTGTCATGTATTGTGAAAACGTCTGAAACTCTGCGTTGTCCATATCTAGAAACGCTTTATAGAGCATGAGCACTTCTGCGCCTTCTGAATTAACGTAATACTGTTTACCATCCACCTTTCTAACAGTTTTCATAAACGAATGAATACGTGGAATAAATCCTGAAGGCTTAGGGATTTTATGAGAGAGGTAAGGCTTGAAACCCGAACTTAAACTTGGTTGCCTTTCTGCATCTGCTATGAAGGCATTTAATGTTTCAACGCCTAATTCTGTCAAACGAATTGTCGGCTCGACAATCTGACTCAGTTCACCTTCAATATTCGCAGTTGTTGTTTCTGTGAAATCGAACATTAGTATTGCACTTTTCATTCTGTTGACATCTATAATGTCACGAGCTGGTGTAGCGAAAGCCCAACGCTCTTTTTTGGCTTGTTTGCTATCTTTATCGTCTTGTTCGCCCACGTACGCTCCTACAGGAATCATTACAGCCAAAAATAGCCATAGTCCATATCTGTGAAGAAAAGGAATTGGATTACCTTCTTGCGATATGATGTCTGCTAATTCCGCTTGAGTGTCCTCTGGCAATTCCCAACCCACACTACATCTGTCACAGAGATATGTAAACTTCTTCCCCCATGAAGTCAAAAAAATCCATAACATACCAAATACTCTATACGAACAATGGATAGAAAACGGTGTTTCCTCGTTACAGTGTTGGCACTGTTGCGATTTATGTTGTGCCAATTTAACTGATTTTCGTCCCCAAGTTATAACCATTTTTAGCCATCCCCTTTCGCGATTCCGATAAAATTGCGCAACTAGCAGTTAATGAATAAAGAAAAACAACCAAAATCAATTTACCCAAACGTATATTCATAAGTAGATGGCAAAATTAAGGATTCTGCTATGAATACTCTTGAGCTTATGGAAACACTCTCAACTGAAGAAAGCTGCTTGGAACACCTAGAGAAAGTACGCTGGAAGGGGCTGTACTGCCATCGGAAATTTAGACCATTCTCTTAACCAAGATTGTGATACAATTCCAATCAGATTGAATGTCATCTCTTGCTGTTTTCGATACCTTCGGCTACGCAACGGCGATCGTTCATCTCAATACCTATCAATCTGAACCGCGATTCGGACACCGCCTAAATACGGATTGCTATAAAGCGTTATGTGCTGAAGTATTAAAACAGTTTACTGCTGTCAAGCATTATCGTTACGGGTCCATCGTTAATCAACTCGACATCCATCATCGCCTGAAAAATACCCGTTTTAACCGACACGCCCATCCTCGCGATGGCATCTATAAATTCTTGGTAGAGTGTTTTTCCCTTTTCTGGATGTGCCGCTGCGATGAAGCTTGGTCGTCTCCCTTTGCGACAATCTCCGTAGAGCGTAAATTGAGAAACAACAAGGATGTCACCACCACTCTCTAGTAGCGATTTATTCATCCGACCTGCTTTGTCTTCGAATATGCGGAGATTGGCAATCTTGTTTGCTAGATAATCGACATCGTTGGAAGTATCCCCCCGGGCAACGCCCATGAAAATAAGCAATCCCTGACGAATCTCAGAAATACGTTCTCCATTCACCATTACACTTGCAGATTTAACCCGCTGAACAACCGCCCTCATTGTTTGTCGTAATCGCCGATTCCCATTCAGAATTGATCGTCTTCGTGCTTCTTATTCTAGCACCGTTGTAATTTTTATGCAAGTGAATCAAGAATCTGGAAAGGTAGTTACCAATTGTATGTGGGTCAACTAGGACTGTCCTCTAACCGAATTCACGCTGATTCTGATGCAAAATCTTATATAATCTTGATTGCATGTAATTGGTGCTTAACGGTCAATTGTCGTGATTTGAGGAGTCGTTAGAATTCAGACAGCGGATAGTTTCTTCATATACCTCTCGGAGAGGAATGTGATTCTGCTCGGCAAGATGTTTACAATCATCGTATTCGGGAACGCTTCTAATTAGCTTGTCTCCTAAATACCCGTGTTTTACTCGAACGACTCCCCATCGTGTTTTGACATCAATGAAATCGCGAGAAAGTTTAAATCTTTCAGCAGTGAAACATCTAACGCCAAATGTCGTTGTTTCCGTGAAGAGGGTTTCCATCATCGCTCCCTGGATCGTGACGTTTGATAGCACGCTCAGTTTCGTCGCCGGTCGCCCTTTCTTCATCAAGATTGGCGTCAGGAAAACATCAAGCGCACCCTGTTCAAAAAGCTTCTCCGTCACGTAGGCCGTGATCTCCGGGGAGAGGTCATCAAGGTTTGTTTCGATGAGACAGACCTGATCACGCTCAAAGTCGCTTTTCTTTTCACCGGTAATGATACGTAGGAGGTTGGGTTGTTCCTCAAGATCGCGTGTTCCCGCGCCGTACCCGATTCGATCGATGACCATTGCTGGCATAGGTCCAAATCTCCGCCCTAGGGTTGTTATAATTGCCGCGCCGGTGGGGGTTACTAACTCTTTCCGGATGTCGGTTTGATGTACGGGGACGCCCCGCAAGAGTTCTAGCGTTCCAGGCGCTGGAACAGGCATCAGTCCATGAGAACAGCGGACAAACCCACTTCCAAGCGATAATGGTGATGCATAAACCTCTTCAATTCCCAATAGATGAAGTCCAATCACAACGCCCACGATATCCACGATTGAATCGATACCGCTGACTTCGTGTAGGTGAACCCTATCTTTGGGCATGTTGTGGACTCTTGCCTCCGCTTCTGCGAGCCGATCAAAAATCTGTTTCGCACTCATGACAATCACTTCCTCAAGCTCACTGCTGTCGAGGGTAGCAAGAATATCGGAGAGGTATCGACCTTGTTCATGGGTGTATCCATGGTGATGAGAGTCGCCGTGATCAATCTTGGAGCGTGAAGTCGCTGTTTGTGATTCGGTTATTTCCACGATTGCCTGTGTGCCGGTGATTCCATGTTTAATTGTCTTTTCGAAATGCAAAGTAAATTCGTCAAGTTTTAATTTTGCTAACTCCGCTTTCAGTGCGTCCGGTCGGACACCTACATCAGCTAACGCACCTAGCGCCATATCTCCACTGATGCCTGAGAAGCAATCAAAATATGCGATTTTCAATTGATTCTCCTTTTGGATTGTTTCCTTCAACTGTGCTAATGTATCATAAGTGGGTAGAAAGGTTCAATTTCTCCCTGTCCGCTTCTGTTTCCTACCGCGGGTTCACTTTTATTGTACCAGATCTAGAAGACGGCTTCAACACGAATGAAAATGATTTGTTATGAAGAATGAGTTAGTATATATTCAATGATCAGATAGTTTCGGAACATCGTGATTCATATTTTAGCAGGTAAAGTCATCTCTCCTCTGTTATAATTAGGACAGCTTTATTCCCGGAAGAAAATTATGAAAACGTATGCAGTCATCTTTACCTTTGTACCCAACGCCATGGAAGAGCGCAAACCTTATCGTGAGGCGCATCTGAAGCACTTTTACGAACTCAGAGACGCTGGCCGAATTATTATGTCGGGTCCGTGGGCAGACGAATATGATGGGGGGCTTATTGTGTTCCGGGCGGAATCTCAGATGGAAGTAGAGAAGATAATACAGGAAGACCCCTACTATCAGGCCAATCTATGGCGAGAGATTCACATCCGTGAGTGGAATGTGGTTTTATCATCACAAACGGCGTTTCTGGATGCGATGGCCCGACCCGATCGGTTATGAAGACCTAGCTGGTACAGTTGAAAAGCATAAGATCGTGAGAATATTGAGTATTGAAGAAGGTAGGCATGAAAGCAGTTGTACTTCACGCGCGTAACCAACCCCTGCAACTGGAAGATGTGGAAATACCGGTCCCTGGTCCTGATGAGGTGCTTGTGCAGGTCATGGCATGTGGCGCCGACACAACCGACTGGAAGATACTCGATGGGTTTGCCTACATACCGAAACTGCCAATTGTGCTTGGCCACGAGACAGCAGGCGTTGTGACGAAAGTCGGCAGCCAAGTTACGGACTTCAGGCCCGGCGACCGCGTTATTGCCTACAACTATTTCTACTGTGGCAAATGCTCATATTGCCGTGCTCGCCGGGAGCAGCTCTGCCTGAGCATGACCGGTCTTGTAGGAATACTAGAGCGGGATGGTGGCTACGCGGAGTACACGAAGGTGCTCGCCCGGCAGCTTGTCCTCGTGCCGGAGAACGTTGCGTGGCCCGATGCCGCAGTGTGCTGTGATGCGGGTATCACTGCGGTTCACGCTGTTGATAGGAGTGGGGTAAAACTGGGAGAAACAGTGCTTGTCATCGGTGTCGGAGGTGTGGGCGCAGTAGTAACGCAGCTCTGCAAGATGGCGGGTGCTCGTGTAGTGACCGTTGATAGGTCGGAGGCGAAGGCGCAGCGTGCCCGTGAAATGGGCGCCGATGTGGCTCTCAACTCGCGCGAGACGAATATCGCTGAAGCTGTTCATGACCTCACGGAAGGACAAGGAGCCGATTGCGTTATGGACGTTGTCGGAGTTGAAGAGACTGTAACCTACGGAATGGATTCTCTACGGCGCGGTGGGCGGCTGGTCCTTGTCGGATATACCGAGGAACGGTACCCGCTGAAGGGTGAACAGCTTGACCAAAACGAACTGACTATCATTGGCATACGGGGTGGTCGGATGTTGGACCTAATTAACGCTGTTCAACTGGTCGCCGCTGGCAAGATTAAATCCATCGTCACCGATATGTACCCCTTGGAAAATGCAAACGAGGCCTTGGCCTTCTTGCGAGCTGGCAAGGCGCTGGGTCGAGTTGTGTTGCTAACACCAGCCGGTCGGAAGGCATTAGAGTAATGCCCCAGCTTACCGCCTATAGGAAAGAATCTGCTGTATCGCTTGCAATTGAAAATTAATGCAATGCTCAACACTGCATGAAATTGCGCCTTTCGCTGACCACTCGTCAGACACTGCCCCATTTCCGTCAATTTACAGCATCGAAACAAATGCAAAAGTATGCCAATTATCACCAATTCTGTGTGTCATAGTCGATCCTGTTCTCCTAACCTTCCGAAAGTTTAGTTCAATGTCAACGAAATCACATAATAGGAGATATCAAAAATGGATAAGCTGATTATCACAATCACCTCTGACTCAACGATGTGCTGGCCTCGCAATCCCTATTGTCCCAAGCCATCAGATACAAAGGGTGTTGCAGAGGAATACATTCGGTCTGTCGATGCCGGAGCTGCGATTGCCCACACGCACGGCTCATATGAGATTGATACCGAGATACAACCTGACGGACGCCAATTGCAGGTTCCAATCATGGATGGTTGGCGCGACATTACTGATAGAATACGGGCTTCAGGTAACCCTATTCTACAGTTTGGGCTGGCTAGCATCCGGTTAGAGCAAAAGGTCGAGATGTGGAAAGAGTTTCGCCCTGAAATGACTTCCATTAACTTCAACTCGCACGACGAGTTCTTTCAGCCTGACCCTGAGCATCCCCCGATTGCTTGCTACTCCGTTCATCCAATCAACGAACTTAGGGAATACGCCCGCTTGGCTAACAAGTATAATGTCAAACTAGAAGTTGAGTGCTTCAGTCCTGGGGGTTACTGGGCCGTCAGCAAGATTCGTGAGGGCAAGTTTTTCAATGACGATGGTACCTACGAGGAGGAGAAAGGGCTCTTGCCGGAACCGCTTTGGATTGAACTCTTGTTTGGTTGGACCGGACAGGGCTGGATGCCACCAACAGCGCGAGCGCTCAACTTCATGGTAGACCACTTACCGCCGCGCGCTAATTATCATGTGAGTTGTTTGGATCCGGAGGCATACTGGCCCTTGATTACGCACGCCATCGCCTTAGGCGGCCATGTGCGCATCGGATTCGAAGATTGTCCGTACCTTGAACCCGGTACACTTGCCACGAGCAACGCCAAACTCGTGGAAAAAGCAGTCAAAATCTCACGCTCAATGGGACGAGAGATTGCATCGCCAGACGAAGCGCGAGAGATTATCGGCCTAAACAATTAGGTTGGACAAGCGACAACTGTTCAGGTTTACTTAACCCACCGATGGCTACCCTCTATTCTGTCGAACTTTGTGGAGAGGTAGGCAGAAATTTACTACAGATTGTATGAATTATCTGGAAATTAGGAGGATATGTTGAAATTTTTTACAGGGAGTAATTGAGAAAGCCGTTGATTGTCTGGCAGAAACTGTGGATTTACAAAGCGTATATCTGTTTGGACCCTATGTTCGTGGAGAAATTTGGGAGCAATTGGATATGGGACTATCTATTTCATGGTGTTGCTGTTAGGTGATACTACATTCTGTAGACAGCGTTATAGATTGGAACTGGTATTAGGTTCTTCCAACACCTGTCTCAAAAAGCCTCTGTGTCTTTCCAACCGGGCAATGGCTTCTTCCTGATTTACTCCTTTGGATAGCATGACAATCGCAACCTTCGCGCTGCCATCAGCATGTTCTAATGCCGCTTGCGCCGTTTCGTAGTTCGTACCCACGACATCCATGACGATGCGGGTGCCTCGATCGATCATCTTTGCGTTGGATGCCTGGACATCGACCATCAGGTTGTTGTAAACCTTCCCGACCATAATCATTGAGATGGTGGTCAGCATGTTTAGAACGAGCTTGGTTGCTGTTCCAGCCTTCATGCGGGTTGAACCTGCAATGATCTCGGGTCCCACAATCGGTGCGATGAATACATCAACAAATGTCGGCAAGCTGTCTGCCGGCGAGACACAACAGAGAAAAATTGTCTTTGCACCAATTCGATGCGCCTCTGCTAAGGCGCCAAGTACGTATGGCGTACGTCCGCTGCTAGCGATTCCAACAAGCGCATCCCGATCGGCAACTGCGTGTTCGCGGATTGCTTCTGCACCAGCGTCATGCTGATCTTCCGCCCCTTCCACAGTTTGCCGCAGCGCACGATCGCCCCCTGCAATGATACCTTGCACCATGCTAGGATCAGTGCTAAAAGTCGGCGGGCATTCAGAGGCATCAAGTACGCCGAGCCTGCCGCTTGTCCCGGCACCGATGTAAAAAAGCCTGCCTCCGCTTCGAAACACGGCTGTTATTAAATCCACTGCTCGCATGATTGACGACGATTCGGATTCAACGGCTGCAAGTAATTTCCGATTCTCTTCGTTGAAGATTCGTACTATATCTTCTGTCGATTTAAGATCTATATCAGTTGAGCTTGGATTTCGTCCCTCGGTTACGAGTTTAGAAAATATTTCCGGCATTTTCATTTTGCAAAGATGTGCGCGATGAAGATTGAAGCCTTGCCAAGAGTACTGCTCCATAAGCTGGCTCGTATGTCGCCAAGTCAATCCGGGCATTCGGCCCCATAGGGCGTAAATGCTCGCGCAGCAAATTAACAAACCCCGGTTGGTGCGTCACAATCCCGCCACTGAGAACGATGTCGGATGGTTGATTCAATCCCAATTTGTCAATAACCGCTTGGGTGCCAAGCGCAAGCTCATTGGCAGCGTGCTGAATAATTCGTTGGGCAGCCACATCCCCTCCCTCGCAACAAAAATTAACTTCGCAAGTTCGGAAACCCCATCCTTACTCGCATTGTGTATCCAGCGTATAAGATCGCTTGGGTTTTGCAACTCAATCTCGGAGCATCAAATCCGTCAGTTGTGTAGGTATGCCGCGCCCATCTGCTGCGCGTGCAATTGCTTGGAGTCCACAAAGTGCGATTCCATAGCCACTCCCTTCATCCGCAAGCAGATGTCTCCAACCGCCGGAACGCGCCTCCACACCGTCGGAGTTAACTCCGTAGACGATTGAACCTGTCCGGGGACTATACAATAACGCCATCAAGTTTATCCGTTCAACCGACTAACGCGATTTGTGCGTCGTGTGCTAGAATACAGTTTCTGTGGAAGCCGATTTCACTGCAAATCCGTTCTATTACTTCCCAATCGGCTGGGCGAGCAAGTCCTGCCATACCCAAACAGGATCCGATACGGTCCTCTACCGTCACATTCGCCTGAGCTAGCAATTGTGAGGTGGGATCTGCCAGAATTTTTTCGATTGCGTTTCCCCAACTGTGTGGTAGTTAGAAGCACCAAACTCAACTCTTGTGTGAACTTGTCCTGTTTGGTCCGCGAGAATCCCAACTGTTTTCGTACCTCCACCATCAATGCCGATGATACAGTTCACTTAAATACCTACGGGAGGAAATGATAAGAGGTCTATTACATGACATCTAGACTCATACCTAGAATTAAAGACCAATCTATCGCGGTTCTGTAGAATTGTCAAGAGGTAAATTGGAGGTATTGCAAGCTTGACTCTTGAAGTATCTTTCAGTATTCTTGAGTTGACCCTTTTTTTTTTCAGTTCACATCTCAGACAGGCTGCTAACCGTGTGCTTTCGTCTTGAAGCACGAAACACAGGGAAAGTGGAGAGGAGAACTCTGGCTGACAAAATTGTACATGATTACGAATCACATGGATGGTAAAGCATGACACCAGAACTAATCGCTGGCTATAAATGTGTGACAGGTGAGGGGCCTTATGGCATCCCGGTGAAAAGTATGAATATTGGACTGACATTCCTACAGGGCGGATGTTCCGTTACAACCCAGCAACAGGGGTGCATGAGCAATTTTACTAGGGTGAAGTCGTGGCCGGATTCACCATTCAGGAAGACGGTTCCCTGTTGCTATTCATGGCAAATGGTGCCATTGCCATCTGGCGAGATGGGAATCTCCGTTATATCAACGAAGAGAATCCGAATGAGCGTGAGACACGTTTAACGACGTAATTACGGACCCGCTCGGTCGTGCTGTTTGGGGAACGATGTCAACCGCAAACCGCCTTGGTTGGCTTTATCGTCTCGACCCTAATGGCAGGTTAACCCAACTGCTTGATGACATCCATATCTCAAATGGCATGAGATTTACACCTTACCGAAATCAGATGTATTACACCGATACGCCAAAGCGTGAAATTTACCTGTTCGACTAAAATCAGAATACAGGCGACATCATAAACCAGCGAGTATTCGTCTGGACGCCCGAAGACCAAGGGATGCCGGATGGAATGACGATGGACGCGGAGGGGTACATTTGGTCTGCATGTTGGGACGGAAGTTGTCTCGTCCGCTACCCGCCTGACGGCAGAGAGGAGCGCCGCATCGAATTTCCCACAAAGAAAGTGTGCAGCGTAACCTTCGGCGGTGAGGATTTTACAGATATGTATGTCACAAGCGCGGGCGGCGACAACAAGGTAGAAGAGGGGTCAGGTGCCGAGGCGCTGTTTCGAATTAACGTTGGCATCCGTGGTGTACCGGAGCTTACATCCCGGATAGGTTCTGGTGAGATGATTGCTTAATGATAGATGTACCAACGCCGGCAACTCAATTGTCATATAAACTCAAACCGTATGCGTTGTGCAGAGTAACACAACTCTTTAGTTAATCAGTTGGTTTGTGAGCTACCGGCGCTATACACTGCAGGTGAGCTAGTTATGCTCCCTTTGACCGCCTAGCAGCATGGACTTCCATCCGGTGTTTGCCCCAAAGAGCCAGCTCTCTCTCCATTGTCTGTTCGAGATGAATCATGATTTTGGGCGAGGCATGCTCAAGCATACGCTTTGAGTAGATGGGCTGCCCCGTGCGACACGTGAATTCGAGAAATGAGTCGAGATCTTGTAGTTCGGCTTCGGTCCGAGCCCGGCAGCCAACGTTGATTGCGAACATACGCCTGTATGTGTTTCCACCGAAAGACGCGTGAAAGGTGTTGTGGTTGAAGAGCACAACGTCTCCGGGCTCATTCTCCAACGCCATGGCGGGCATCTTGGCTCTAAGCTCAGGCAGGCTGTCCCGACCGTTTGTCATTCGGCGGACCTGTGGGGTTGCCCATTCGTACACATGGTCCCGCCAAGGTCCTAGAAGATGGCTTCCCGGAATTACTCGAAGGCAGCCGGTATCTTGTGTCAAAGAATCCAAATACATCCCGAACTTCATGGACAGACACGCATGACGATCGCTATCCGGGTGGAAATCTATCTCGCTCGCGTAGTAATGGCCATCACTGCCAAGATAGTTGAAATCTTCGCCTACCAAGGGCGTAAGCGCGCCGCGCACCTTCGGATGCTCCAGCAATCCCATCAAACGGTCGCTCAGGGCGATAAATGGGATGAGATCTACCGTACGCTCGCCGTCCGGCGCAACATCGAATTCGACGAACAGCTTTGCGTGCTCTTCGGCGATCCAGTCAAGCTCCTCGCTCATGTACCCCGGTAGATGGAGGTAGCCAAACGTCTCGAAAAATGCGACTTCTGCTTCTGTCAACCCCATAAGTTCCTCCTTCAAAATAAGAACAATCTATCTCAAATGCTCTCTGTCATCCATTTCCAGCCCTATCTTTTTCCTTATCCGTTCGTTTTCGACTTTGCTCTTTCCCAGCAATCACAATGGTAAATTCTCCGCGGGGCGGTGCTGCTTGGAATTTTTCGATGGCTTCGCTCACATACCCGCGAAAAATTTCCTCAAATTTTTTCGTCAACTCCCGTGCGACGGCAATCCGCCGATCTCCGAAAAGTTCCATGACAGTTTGTAGAAATGGTATCAAGCGGTGGGGGGATTCGTAAAAAATGAGAGTTCGCCTTTCATTACATAGCTCCTCCAAGTGTCGTCTTCGTTTACCCGCCTTCGGTGAAAGGAAGCCTTCAAAGACAAAGTTGTGCAGCGGCAGCCCGGCAACTGAAGCCGCTGCAATACAAGCGGAAACGCCGGGGATAGGAACCACTGGGATATTTGCTTCGATGCACTGTACCACAAGGTGATAACCGGGGTCTGAAACTGCCGGTGTACCCGCATCCGAAACCAAAGCGACTGTATTTCCTCCTTTCAGTTGTGCAATCAGTTTTTCCGCCTTTCGAATCTGGTTGCCTTCGAAGAAACTGGTGACTGATGTGTGGATATCAAAGTGTGCAAGCAGTTGTCGTGTATGGCGGGTATCCTCAGCAGCGATAAGGTTCACCTCTCGGAGAGTGCGCAAGGCTCGCAAGGTAATATCTTCCAGATTGCCAATCGGCGTGCTCACAATGTAAAGCATGCTGTTTGGGGAGTTGGCATTGGTGGAAGTTGACATTCTCAGCCCTTCGTTTGACCCCGGTGCAAGGCGAAAAGAAGATGCCCTTGTTTATGACTGATGCGGATGAATATTTTCAAAATACATGAGAATCTGAAGGTCCACAATCTTTCGACCACATTTTTTCCTTCGTCGGTAAAGGCATTTTAAGCCTCGTAGGTACGAAACAAAATGTCAAACACGGGACGTTCATCGACGCGATAATTGAATGTTTCTTGACACATGACGATTTTCCCATTTCCATCCTTGAGCTTCAGGCGGGTTTTAATTCTGGTGCTTGGAATGAGTTCATCAAGAGCGAAGGTTTCATAGAAATCCTGCCGTTCATCAGGCTTTAGCGTTAAAGGAAGGTTATTTCGGAGTAAACTCGGGTAAATGACCGCTTGAGGAACATCGTACAGTTTCGTATCGTGCCACTTGTGGCCAATTTTCGATTGTAACTGTGATTCTTGAATCGAAACTGGAACCTGATCGTTTTCATTATATATGCGGAACGAGACTAAAAACAACAAATATCCACCCCGGGTAATGAAGCAGTTCGTCTGTCCTTCCAAAAGCTCAACTCTTATATCCGGAGCTCGCCACCTCCACCGCCGGTTTCCTCGATTTGTCTGGCTCAGCCAAAAGTCATGAATCCACTTTGCACATGAGAACAAGAGAGCGATAATGCTGATGATGAGAGCGATTGTTGCACGGTCCACTTATAAGTAAGTCGCAGACATTAAGGAGGCAGCTTGCTTCTACTTGATATCGTTCAACTCTTTGGATTCCTAACCACGGTAGTCCTACATTAGCATAAACCCTTTTGACATTTGAATTGCAGTCGGGTAAAATCTTGGATATTAAAGCCAAATCCCGATGACAGAAGGGACCACGAATTTCAGCCCGTTCTCGTAATCATGCCACGAAGAAATAAAATCCTCAACATCGGCGATAGCGCGCCATTATTCACCTTGCGGTCTGTCGACCGAGAAGTAGTCGGTCTCGAAACGTATCGCAATAGGTGGCACGTCATTTTGGCCTTTTTCCGAGGAACATGGTGACCCAACAGTCGTCGCCAGTTAGGCGATTTACAAATCCATCTGAATGAATATTTCAGTTTTGGTGCAGTGGTAATCGGTGTCGTAGGGCAGTGGCCACGAGAAGTTCGCCGTTATACTGAAAGCCATGACGTAACTTTTCCACTACTCATTGACAAGGACCGGAAAGTAATTAAGAGCTACGGGGCATATCATTGGCTAGGACTTGATGCTTATAACATTGCTCGCCCCTCGTCGTTTATAATCGACAAGGCGGGTATCATCCGGTTCACCCATGTCGGATCGCACCAGTTTGATCTCCCTAAACATGCTAATCTCGTCGCATGTGTGAAATCCTTGATATAAATGGACACGTCTTGACTTTTGTTAATTAGGAAATTTAAAGTGTATCTCGAGTTAATTTGTTCAGGTTCATTAACTGCGCGTTATCCGCGATGACAATAAGCGCGTCTCCCTCATCCAGCCTGAGTTCGCCAGAAGGGTTATAGATAATATCTCCCGCTCGATTGCGGACAGCCACAACCACTAGCCCTGTCTCATCTGGGATGCCGGCTTCGTTGAGGGTGAGCCCTATAAATGGTGATTGGCTCTGGATAATGGATTCGGCAAAACGCGTTGTCACGTGGTCTTTGAGCATAACATCCAGAAAATCAACCACAATTGGACGTGTCACCGTCGAAACCAATCGTACTCCTCCAATCTGATCCGCGAGGACGACGTCATCTGCACCCGCTTTCGTTAACTTGGCTCGCGAACTTTCCTCGACAGCTTTCGATGTAACTCTCAAACTCCGATTAAGCTGTTTTGCGGATAAAACGACAAATAGATTGTCTTGGTCTGTCGAAAGAGCCGCAATCAACCCACTCGCTCGATCGATGCCAGCACGCATAAGCACTTCATCTTCCGTGGCATCGCCCTGAATGTAGAGAAAATCTCTCGTTTCAAGCAAATGTTCAATCTGGGTTTGCTCCCTTTCAACAGCGACGAAGTTAGCGTTCAGGTGGATGAGCTCATCAAGCGAATGAACCCCTGTATCACCTATCCCACAGACAATATAGTGGTTTGAGAGTTTATCAATTGATTTTTCCATTCGTCTCTTCCAGAAAACCTTTTGTAACCGACCTTCAATAATGAAGGCGGTTCCCACACTAAGGCTGTACAAAAAAACGCCAAGTCCTCCAAGAATTAATACAACAGTGAAAAGTTTCCCCGCATCGGACATATTGTAATCTGAGAAGCCGACTGTTGTCAACGTGATTACTGTCATGTAAATCGCATGCGTTATCGTCCAATCCTGGTAGGGATTATTCTTCTCAATAATCGAATACCCTATGACCCCAATAATAAAAATCGAAATTGCCGCAAGAATCGCGATAACGATGTTTCGTTGATACTGCAATTTTCTCGCCTTCCAATACTAAATCTCCGAAGAGTTTGTCCAGACAGCGTTTAAGAATCAGGATATTTAAATCACATTCTCCTGATGGTCCACAACCAGATAACTACCAGTTTTTGGTCGAACTTAATGTAAACAAACTACGTTTCACGTTCCGTCCATCTGATGATACTGGATAGATTCTAAGTGCGATTTCATCCGTTCGGTTTGGTAGCGTAACATTAGTAAAAACACGTAAAGAACAGTAAGCGAGATCCATGCAATCAGCCATGTGTTGAACATTGTCGGAGGAAGCTTCATTTTGGTTTCTATTCCTGGATGTAACTTGTCTTTCCAAAGCTCGACTGAGAAGTAAACAATTGGAACATTAAGATAAGCAAGGATTCCCAGGACCGCCGAATAGACCCTCTTTTTCTCTTCAGGCAGCGCAGATCTCAGAATAAAGTAGCCGATATACATCAGCCAGAGGATGAGCGTGCTAGTTAGTCTTGGTTCCCAATTCCACCATGTATTCCAGGCATACTTTGCCCAGATTGGTCCCGTCGTCAAAACGATTGTACAGAAAACGATTCCAAGCTCCGTCGATGCGGCGGCAATCATATCAAATTTGTCTTCACGTTTAATCAGGTAGAAGACGCTGCAAAAACAGGTCACACCGAAAGCAAGAAATACAGTGAAGGCTGAAGAAACGTGGAAGTAGAAAATCTTCTGGACTTCCAGCATCGTCTTTTCGATTTGGGCGTAGCTGAAAACGAAACAAAGAGCAGTAAACAGACAAACCGCTGTGAGAATGCCGATGAGTTGAATTCGGACCACTTTCTTCAATCCTTCCAATTGATGAATTTCATTTTACGTAAAACATTCTCCGTTCTGTGTATGATTATCGCTAGGTTTTACATTCTACAAATTAGAAGTTGTCACTCTTCGATTACAAACTCAAAGAGAAGATAAGAACTCGCCAGAAATACAAGGCTATAGACAACTAACAGTGTAATCCAAAACGTCCCATTTAGCGCGCCAGTTGTCAACAGGGAGACGGTGCATTTTGCCCCGGCCATGATGATGGGAAGAATCAGCGGCAGCAGAATCACGGAAAGTAGACTTTCGTTGCCATGTGTGCTAGTACAAATGCCGGATACGATTACACCTACTGCACAGAAACCCAGTGTGCCGATTGCAAGGACACCCATTAACTTCAGCAGTATCTGAGGGAGCTTTTCCTGTAAATCCGTCGGTAAGGTGTCAAATACATCCAAAAACTGCAGCGCAATTAGGGTGACAATAACTTCTAACGCCGTGAGGAGAACCAAGTTGCTCACAACCTTGGAGAGGTAGAAGTTGCTCGGATTAATCCCTGTTAGTCTTATCCCATGCAAAGCACCGTCCGCACGTTCAATCTCGAAGGATCGATTGAGCGTAATAATACCTGCGAACGCAAAAGCAGCCCACAGCGTGCTGGCAGCGAGTTTTCCGTGCTCATAAACATCCTCGGGAAAAATGGATCCGAAAGCAAAAATGAAAATGAGTACAACCAGTACGCTGAATACGAAAATTAGGACCAGCGTATCCTTCGTGCGAAATTGCAGCGTGAGATCCTTGCGAATGAGCCAACTAATCTGATGGAATCCATCCATATAGGGTATTGCGTGAAATCAGTTTTTCTTATCTTAAAGAGTGGCATGCACACTAGAAAAGGGCAAACAAGTATATCATGTTTAATAGAGTTAGGACAAGAAATTTTGGCATTTCATCTGTTTGAGGGATATTATCTAATCTCGGCATATGCCTATCTTGTAGCGGATTATCACAACAGAAAAAAGAAACCAATGGGAAGTCATAAGCTTTTGATTTTTCACATCTTACTAAGACCGCATTTTGCTCTTGAAAAATTTCGTAATTCTGAGGTAATATACAGACATTGCTGTTAAATTTTGCCCACTTAACTTGGCTCATCTTGATGAAACTATCCAGAAAATAGAACCTCTTTACCCTAACAACACCCCAGTTGCTTCAATTGCTAAGGTTTCGATCGTTGACAAATCAACAAATCAAGACGTGACTAAGATGCGTAAGGAGAATCTTCTATCCGCTAGTTTACGCATTACGCACGGGAGTGTTACATGAAGACATTATTGCTTTTACGTCATGCGAAGTCGAGCTGGAAACACCCCGAACTACCGGATCATGACCGACCACTCAACAAACGTGGCAAGCAAGACGCACCACGTATAGGCAGGCTTGTTCGTAATAAAGGGTTGATGCCTGACCTGATAATGAGTTCAACAGCCAAACGTGCCCGAAAAACGGCTACAATCGTCGCCATGACTTGTGGTTACGCAGGTGATGTTGAATTGACGCCCGCTTTTTACCACGCTGGTCCAAGAACATACATCGAAGTTTTATCCCATCTATCCGACGATTATCAGCGGGTTATGCTCGTGGGACATAATCCCGGGATGGAGGAGTTGCTAGGAATGTTAATAGGAAAGATGGAGCTTATTCCCACCGCTACTTTAGCTCTGGTTTTGTTGCCGCTGGACCAATGGCGAGAACTCAACCATGAAACAACGGGAAAGTTAATTAATTTGTGGCGACCTGGAGAATTTGTGCAATAAGAATCTACTGCGTCCACGGAATTTAAGGGAGTTGACACCCAACCGAACGAATGCTATAATCGCTTGTATCGGGACAAATTGTCACGGCAAATGGGTGAGGCGAAAACGGACTTATCGCCAATCGGAATGGAAGGTGCCAGTGCAAAATCCGAAATCTACTGAGCCCGAGATGGTTGCAATCCCTAAAGGCGATTTTCTCATGGGAAGTGCAAGTGGTGCAGCCAACGAATCACCGATCCATTCTGTATGGGTTGATGCGTTCGCAGTTGCCAAATACCCTGTGACGAACCGCGAGTATGCAATCTTTGTGGAGATGACAGGGCATACACCGCCTCGGTTCTGGGGAGAGACTAAATTTCAGGAAAAAAATCAGCCGGTTGTTGGACCAAGTTGGCATGATGCAGTTGCTTATTGTGAATGGTTGCGAGATTTTACATGTAAGGCGTATCGCCTGCCGACGGAAGCGGAGCGTGAAAAGGCAGCGCGGGGTGGGTTGGAAGAATGTGAGTATCCATGGGGAGATGAACTGCCGTCAAATCACCAAGGTGGACGAAATGCCCAACATTTTCTCATTGGAACCGACGGTCCGAATGGCTATGATCTGTACAATACGTCGGAAGGCGTCCACGAATGGTGTGCAGACTGGTACGATCCTTCCTATTACACCACCTCCCCGATCCAAAATCCAAAAGGTTCCACACATGGGAGCCGGCGAGTAGCACGTGGAGGGTCATGGCGGCATCGCATCCGTTTCGCCCGCTGCGCGGCACGCAGTAGTCTCGCGCCTAACAAACAGTTCAGTGATTTCGGGTTTCGCTGTGCAATGTCAATCAATTGAAGAAAGGAGAGCGGAACGAGACGCAACATGGAAGAACCTGCCGCGGATCTTCTCCTCACAGCTAGAGGACTTAGAAAACATTACCCAGTTAAAACAGGAATGCTCCAGCACACGCGCAAAGTAGTGAAGGCGGTCGATGGAGTGAACCTTACTGTGAAGCGAGGTGAAACACTTGGGCTTGTAGGTGAAAGCGGGTGCGGAAAAACAACTGTCGGGCGACTGTTGGCGCGTTTAATTACACCAACCGCCGGCGAAGCGGAGATGTATATTCATCCCCAAAAACGAGGAGTCTCTCATGACCACTATCGCATCTTCGACCTCAACAAGTCGGATTTACGTCAGCTCAGGCGTCATATTCAGTTAATCTTCCAGGACCCTTACGGTTCGCTGAACCCTCGCATGACAGCAGAGCGAATTCTTGGTGAACCGTTGAAGATTCACCAAATCGTGTCGAAAGCGAAGCGGGAAAATCGCGTCCGCGAACTTCTTGGAATCGTTGGACTGCATTCCGGTCATATGCATAGGTATCCGCATGAGTTCAGCGGTGGACAACGACAGCGTATCGGCATTGCGCGGGCTTTGGCGGTGCAGCCAGATCTGATCATTGCTGATGAACCTGTCTCGGCGCTTGATGTGTCTGTTCAATCCCAAGTCATCAACCTGCTGCAAGAACTGCAGAATCGTTTTGATTTAAGCTATATCTTCATCTCACACGATCTTAGTGTTGTGCGGCATATCAGTCACCGTGTCGCCGTAATGTATCTGGGACAGATTGTCGAAATTACGGATAAGGAGCGGCTGTATAATAATCCAAAACACCCGTACACACAAGCGCTGTTGTCCGCTATCCCCATTCCAGACCCGAAAGCCTCCCATAGACGCATCATCTTGAAAGGGGATACGCCTAATCCAGCAGATGTGCCATCAGGCTGTAGATTCCATCCTCGATGTCCAATTGCTCAAACTGACTGTGCCACTCGGCAGCAGCACCTCGTTCAAGTCGAGCCAGGGCATGAAGTCGCGTGTCATGTTGTCGGCGGATAACCTACCCGATATGGTTGATCTACTATTAAATGACGAGAATCTTTCACATGTCTGCTCGAATTTTCAAAGTTTAAGTTTATAACATATAACAGATTTCAAGGAGGATCATGTACATGGAACCGATGTCTGTTGGGATTATGCTAGGTGTTGGCGATGACCCCAACACGAGCTTGGAAAAAGTAAAAACCATTGGTGTAGATAACGTCCAAATGGGCTGTCCCCCTGACCGGTACTTTGCCCCCGATCCACAAGAAAGTCTAAAGCAGGCAATTGCGGACTCCGGTATCACGATTACGACCGTGTTCTGCGGCTTCGCAGGGGAAAGCTATGCAGATATACAATCAGTGAAACGAACCGTTGGCTATGTACCCGCCGATTATCGCACTGAACGCCTCGCAAAAACAAAGCGAATCTCCGATTTCGCCAAGAATCTTGGTGTGGGGCAAATTGCAGCCCACGCTGGTTTCATTCCTGAGAATCACACTAGCCCACTCTACTCGGAAATGGTGAAAACAATACAAGAGATTGCCGGCTATGTGAAGCGAAACGGACAGATTTTTTCGCTGGAAACAGGCCAAGAAACTGCACCGTCATTGCTCCAATTTTTGAAAGATGTCAATCGAAACAATGTGAAGGTCAACTTTGATCCGGCAAACATGATTCTTTATGGTTCTGGCGAACCGATTGAAGCTCTTGAACTCCTCAAGGACTTTATCGTGAGTGTGCACTGCAAGGACGGGAAATGGCCGACGGAAGAAAATAAATTGGGGGTAGAAACGCCGCTTGGTGAAGGTGATGTTGGAATGAATCGGTTTATCGACAAACTCAAAGAGATTGGCTACGTAGGACCATTGACGATTGAGCGAGAGATTTCTGGCGATCAGCAATTTCAGGATTTGATTAAAGCCAAGGAATTGCTTGAAAATCTAAGAGACGGGGATTAACGAACAAGAAAAATATGAAGTGAAAATGAGAATTGACGTATAACATATCGCATCTCACTTATGAAGTCTCCACTTATTTGTATCGTTGGACCCACTGCTGTTGGTAAAACGGAAATCTCAATTCGTCTAGCGCAACGCATTCATGCCGAAATCATCTCGTTGGATTCGCGGCAGATCTATCGACAGATGGACATCGGTACTGCTAAACCAACTTCCGAACAACAACACGCTGTACCACATCATCTCATCGATTGCGTGGATGTCGATCGACCTTTCTCGGCTGCGGACTATCAACGGTCGGCTGATGCTGCGATTGAGGACATCTGTAGGCGGGGGAAACAACCCCTTGTTGTCGGTGGTGTAGGCTTGTATTTCCGCGCTTTGGTTGATGGGCTCTTTGAGGGGCCTGGTGCCAATGCAGAAATCCGAGCTAGACTTAAACAAGAGAGAGAGGAACACGGTACGACAGATCTACATGAACGCCTTCACCGCTGCGATCCGGAATCCGCAAATCGCATCCATCCCAACAACCTCGTGAGAGTGATTCGTGCGCTAGAGATTTATGAATTAACAGGACAACCAATCTCGTCATTGCAACAACAGTGGAAGCGTTCTGTGTCGCGCTACCCGTTCCATGCTTTCGGACTCTATATGCCGAGAGATTGCCTCTATCGTCGAGTTGAAACGCGTGTGGATCGGATGCTAGAAAGGGGACTAATCGGAGAGGTAAAAGGGCTGCTAGCTGGAGGTTGCCCACGTAATTGTGATGCTATGCAGAGTTTCGGATACAAGGAGATTGTTGAGTATCTTGACGGAAAGCAATCGCTCGGCGAGGCCATCACGCTGCTCAAAAAGAACACCCGTCGCCTAGCAAAGCGTCAGTTGACATGGTTTCGCAACGATGCGCGGATTCAATGGATTGACCTTTCCCAGTTTGCATCAATAGATCGGGCTGTGGATAAGCTTCTATCTCAAGGCCGCATCCCTATTCCAAAGGACTAACATGCTAAAGAGTCAACAAAGATTGCCGCGACTGAGTTTTTGAACTGCCTTCATCAAAATCTTGCGTTTATTCAGGATACAACACACTGTCTAAAGCGTGAATCTCCGCCGCGTTAACTTCGTGAAGCGATACAGAACTGCTCTCCTTAGTGTATCCCCCGACAATTTGCCACGGTGGGGTGCCGTCCGCTTCGCAGGATTGTGGGCAACACAGTGCGTAAACATATGCCAACATGAGACGGTGCATTTCATGTGCTTTTTCTTCAAAACTATTTAGATAGCAACTCTATTTCCAATAGTCGTCCGTCGGCCAAATGTTGGAACTTCCCATCCCAGCGCCATTGGGCCCTTGATCGGACCAGTCCTTGACGGTATTTCGCCACTTAATGAAGTGAGGGGCTTGACGATGCGCCTGGAACGCTGTCTCATCCTCATAAACCTCGTAGAGCCAAATCCGATTTGGGTCGACACCGTCTTGAATCACGTCAAATCTCAGACAACCAGGTTCGTCATTCACCGATCCTTTGGCGTCGTCCAACATCGCTTCTATGAACGCATTTTTGTAACCTTCCTTAATCTGAATTGGTACGATGATAACATACATAATCTTTCTCCTCACTTATCCGAAATCGTGTGTTTGGTTATTGTTTCCCACGCCATAGTTTATCACATTTGGAACATATACCGGATTCAAACTCTGATCCCCACCCTAATCTGACGAGCGAGGGGTGCCGTATGTTACGAAGGGGACAGACGAATTGTCCGCATCAATTGCTGGCTGAACCCCATCTGATTCTTGGTAATCTCCAGCGTAACTGCTAATACAAAGAACTGTGACCCTTCGAAACCGGTCAGTCGTTGGGCGTCCTTTTCGGTGGTCACAATCAGATTCGCGCCAATCTCCTCGGATCGAGTACGAATCTGCCTAAGGTCTTCTGAGCGGTAGCGATGATGGTCAGGGAATGCGAAGAGCGTTACCTGCTTGGCGCCGTGTTGGCGGATGGTTTCGGCGAAGGCACCGGGAGCACCGATACCGCACACGGCGAGTACACATGCTCCGCACAACCTATCTAGCGGGGCAAGATGCTTCGATTCCAATTCGTAAAGTCTCGTTGGACAATGACGACTTTCGTATATCTTATGTTTATCCACGATTCTTTCAAGTACAGAACTTCTCGGACCAGAAGATTTTGTACGCTGAAAAATTGGGGGCTCTTGTTGAGTTCGTGTGAGTAACACGATATCCGCGCGTTTCAACGCGGAGCGCGGCTCTCGCAGCGTACCTGCAGGTAGTAGTGTACCCGTGCCAAAAGGTTGCGTGCTGTCCACTGTGACGATGTCGAGATCGCGTTTAAGGCGGCGATGCTGGAAGCCGTCATCCAAGATTAGTATCCCCGGCGATTCGCCCCACATCCGAACGGCGGCATACCCGGCGGCGTGGCGATCTTTGCCAACGATGACGATGCACCCAGGTACGGTGCGAGCGATCATCATCGCCTCGTCACCGCTTTCCTCAATGGAGCCGCATATCTGATTGCCGTCCGAGACGACTGTCGTTGCTGTCCGACTTTGTCGGTGATAACCGCGCAGCAATATCGCCACACGATATCCTTCAGCTTGAAGATGTGAGGCAATCCAGATTGCCGTTGGCGTTTTGCCGGTGCCGCCAGCAACGATGTTCCCGACGCTAATCACAGGACATGGCAAACATTTCATCGGAAGGATTCCTGAACTGTACAATTCGTTCCGAACCTTAACAGCAACGCTGTAGAGCCAACTTAACGGTGTTAGTAAACCCCGGATAGCAGCGGACGTAAGACCCTTTCGCCTTCCAGTGATAATGCTATCGAGAAATGTATTTATCTGCATCACTGCCAGTTTATGGTTTTTCACACAGTCAGTCGGTTCTCAACAAATGTCTGGCATTTGCCGTACACAAGCGTTATTCTCAAAATCGAGCATTCTACATCATGAAGTCGCAATAACTTCATTAAAACCCTACAGTTTCCTCGCGCAGCTCTTGCGTGCTTGTTCGTTTTTTCTTGCCACCCCTCAAAGTACAAGCAAATACCCTAGGTTAATGAAGGGTGTCCATAACTGTATAAGTCAAGGTAGGGCTATCGTTTCAAAAAAGGTTCAATCTCGTTGAAAAAAATTTGTTATGCGTTATCCAAACGTAGTGAATTATATCCAATTTTCGCTTCAATTGCCAGCAGAGTTCAACCATAAAAGAGGAAAAAAGGCAACCTTCCTACATAAGAGTGTGATGCTAAAGTCAGAAGATATTCTATACAATTCTCGCAATGTGCATTATACGGTGTCCTACGGGTAATACGATTTTCGGCGGATCCAAGGCGGTAAATTTGAACGGAAATGTTGCATCGGTAATACTATTCTGAACCGTGGGTGAAGCAGCTCGAATGGAAACCTCATCACTTCTGGAGTACAAACGAAGGCGGTGGAGGACTTGCGCGATTCTATTTTACCGCTTGCTCGCATCGGTGTTCCGTGATAAAATTACGTCGCGAAGTAGTAGAACGGAAGGATGGCAAGGATTGAATACCACATTCCTAAAAGATATGGCTTACCGCAGAGCGCGTGTTGCGATGACCGCGATCGGAATCACTGTTCTCGTTGCACTGATTTTGATGTTGGGCGGCATCATGAACGGCATGCGGATACAAGCGCAACAGTACGTAAAATCAACGGGGGCGAACATTTGGATTTCTGCTGAAGGTTCTGGTGGCGCGTTCATCGGATTTTCAATGCTCAACCCTGAGTACCTTGCCTATCTCGACCATGCAACAGATCTGAAACCCAAATCGGCTTCACCGCTTGTTTTTGCACAAGCGCGGCCCGTTATCAAAGGTAAATCCGGCAAAGCAATTGTCGTCGGGTACCAAAAAGACAAGCTAGGTGGCCCAGGGCATTTGGTCGAAGGGCGATTGTTCATACCGAGCCAGTACGATGACTATCGCCCCGAAGATATCCCGCCGATGGAGGTCGTAATTGATGAAAAAATGAACCTTGAGATTGGCGAACGCCTCTCGATTGGCGGGAGCGAACTAAAAGTAGTCGGCAAAACCAAGAGCCTGATGTTCGTACTTGACACACAGCTGTTATTTATGGACCTCCGCACCGCGCAATACGTGCTGCTAGATAACTATCTGTATGTCAATATGATCATTTCGCAAGCCGCGCAGGGGCGTGTCCCCGATCAGGTGGCAGAAGCCCTGAATCGCTCCGATGAAGACTCGAAAAGGATTGAAGTTCATACGCTTCAAGAGACAATTGAGAACATCCTCGACACTTATGTAGATGAGCCCATGAAGGCGGTTCAATTCTTACGCGCGATGCTGTGGCTTGCCGCAGGCATTATCGTTGCCATGATTACCTACGTCACGACCCTTGAAAAGACGCAGGAATTTGGTACACTGAAAGCCATCGGCGCCTCAAATCGCTATGTGATTTCCCTAATTATCAAGCAAGTTGCTTTGACTTCGCTGATTGGGATAATTTTTGGGCTTATCCTGTCGTTCATCTTTGCCGCTGCCGCTCCAATATTTGTTGCAATCAATCCAGTCGAAGCAGCTATCGTGGCGATTGTCAGCTTTATCGTCTGCTGTGGCGGCGGTTACCTCGCTGGGCGAAAAGCAATTACCGTCGATCCGATGGTCGCATTCAGAGGAGAAGTTTAATGGGAACAATTGTAGAGGGAAGGGGCTTAACGAGGCGCTTTGGAGAAGGCGATGCAACTGTCGTCGCTGTTGACGACGTTGATATCGCCATTGAGGCGGGTGAACTGGTCATGATCATGGGTGACAGCGGTTGTGGCAAAACGACATTAATCAGCCTACTCGGCTGCATTCTCACACCCAGCGATGGAGATGTCTGCATTGATGGGGAGCCAATTGACTATGAACATCAAAATCTTTCTGTCATTCGTCGCGAGAAAATTGGCTTTGTGTTCCAGTTGTTTAACCTGATCCCTTACCTGACCGCAATCGAAAATGTAATCGTTGCCATGAACATCGCTGGAGTGAAAGGCTTCAAAGCTGAGACGCGGGCGAAGGAGTTGCTCACGCGAGTCGGGTTGGAACAGCGCTTATATCATCGTCCCGCGCAACTCTCGGGAGGTGAAAAACAGCGTGTTTCCTTTGCGCGGGCACTTGCCAACATCCCCAAAATCATCTTCGCTGACGAACCCACGGCGAATCTCGATAGCCGTCAAAGTGCAAATTTAATGAATCTTATCCGCGAACTACGTCAGGAGCACCAAACAACAATTGCAATTGTGACACATCACGAGGGGTTGAAGCAGGATGCAGATCGGGTCATTCAGATGAACGACGGACGAGTTTTGTCGGGTTGATAAGATGGTGCGCCTAGTGGGGTTGCCAATGACCCGAAATCAACACCTCCTATATCAAATTCTCCGAAAAAATTTGTGTGAGATGGTTGAGAGTTTCATTTTTTTAGGCTTCATTCATCGGGGTAGAGATTCAGGCAGACGGGGCGACACGAATACAGACATAAGGATAAGCTATGAGTCGAAACGATTGTCTTGTGTTTTGGGTCGCTACTTTGCTACTTACTTGTGTGCTTTATGTTTACGGACAAGTCGAGTCGAGCGAATCCCCGCAAGCCGGGAATGAAACGACGTTATACGAAGCGCCACCGGGATTGGAAGAAGGAGCCTTGCAGCAAACTAACCTGTCGGGAATTGGATTAACTTTCATCAACAGCGATCCGTTCATCCGAACGCAGTTGCAACCTGAGGTGAATCTTGGCAAAATCGGACTTGGGTTGGACATTGTGCTACTGTACAATCCGGATGCTGAAGGTGATGAGGATAAAATCTTGGTTGAGGATGCCGAGAGGTGGGATAACCTCAGTAGCCTTCTGCGAACCTTCCGATATGTGCGCTATGGACATCTCTACCATTCGTTCTACGCGCGATTCGGGGCATTGGATTATGTCACCATAGGACATGGATTCATTATGTCCGGCTATTCTAATCACGATCGGCGTGGCTTGCGTCTGAACCTTAGCAATGACACAAAGAATTTCGGCGTAGAGACAATCATTAACAACCTCGGCAATCCGACAGTCTTCGGTGGGCGGACATACATTCGACCGCTGCAAAAAGAGGATGAATCGTCAATTCTCCGCCGTCTGGAATTTGGAGGAACATATCTCACAGATATTGACCCAACATCAGGCGATCTGGATGAAGATCCGCTCGTCGCATTAGGTGTTGATGTTGGACTCCCAATTATTCACAACAAACTGATGCGGGTGGACCTATACGATGAAGTCGCCTTCCTTAATACGAAACCAATAGCAGATGAACCTGTCGGGATGGGTCTCACAAGAGGAAATGCCCTCGGGATCGGTTTATCGATTTTTCAAGCCCTGTTCAAGGTGGAGTATCGGACTTTTCGCGATGGATTCCGACCCACCATTTTTGACTATACCTATGATGCGGCGAAGGGAGTTATCCCTGATTTTCTGGGAATGGATGCGGACACAAATGTCGATGAACTAGGACGCGGCTACTTCTCCCTGCTTGCTTGGCTACCAACGCCGATGGTCCATCTGCTAGGCACCTTCGAAGACTATAATACGACTGATCCGAAGTTATACCTTGGCGTTACTGAATCTGGTTTAGTAGAGAAGATGTCGTTCCGCGCGTTTTACGTCAAGCGCGATATCGGCGAACCGGATCCAGATTACCCGGATGCACTGGGAAGTAAAGATCCAGCCTTTTTCGAGGATCTAGTCCGGCTCGATGAAAAATCTGCATTTACCGTACGGATTGGGTATGAAGCGTTCTCACCGGTTGAGGTGGCAGTAATCCGCGAGTATCGCTTCCGCCAGGTGGAAAAGCCGGATGGAAATGTTGGCTTCGAGCCAATCCGGATGACCTCAATTGAGGTCGGAGTGAATCTCAAGTTCTAAAGGGGAAGCGGTGAACGTGCGAATGAAATTTCAACCACTTTATGGGATTGCGTTCGTCGTGGCCGGAGTTTTGGTCCGAAGCACAAATATGAGTGATGAATAGATGGTTAGAAAGCCTTATCACGTTTATCTACCCCGCGAAATGTCGATGCTGCGAAATTCCAATGGGCGTCGGTACGGTTCATTACATCTGCGATGCCTGTTGGGAACAAATTGAGTTTCTATCAACACCGTGGTGTGGTCTCTGCGGCACACCGCTTAACTTTAGCGCATCAAATCATGGTGATGCCTGTGCAGATTGTCGAAAGCAGCCGCCGCGGTATGGCAAACGCCGCGCAATCGCATTTTATGAACCCACTGTGCGTGAAGCTATTCATCTCTTCAAATACGAAAAGAAGCGAATTCTGGCAAAACACCTGAACCAGTTAATGCAGGAACATCTCCCCGAAGATCTCTCTAGAACGGACTATGACTTTCTGCTCCCCATACCGCTCCATACGCGTCGGCACCGCGATAGAGGATTTAATCAATCCGAATGGATCGCCCAAAGTATTGCACAGTTCTGGAACGTACCGGTCCGGACGGACATTCTTTTCCGTGTAAAAAATACTGCACCACAAAGCAGCATGAATTCTCGTGAGGAGAGGATGAAAAACATTGCTGACGCCTTTGAAGTTCGCTCACTAGCAACTATCTCCAATCAACGAATTCTGCTCGTTGATGATATCTACACAACAGGCACAACAGTGGACGAAGCCACAAAAGTTCTACTTACTGGGAATCCCGCTGAAGTTGATGTATTGACGCTTGCCCGCACGAGACCGACGGGGCACTAATATTGGAGATTTCAAGATGAAGCTTTTAATCACTTCTGCCGCTTCTGATTTGGCTCAAACGCTAGCTGCAGCCTTGTCAAGTGAACATCAGATTCGCCTGACGGATCTGATTGATGTCGAAACAAATTATGAGTTCGTCCGCAGCGATCTCGGTCACGGGGAGGAAACCAACCAGTTAGTGCGAGGAATAGATGCCATCATCCATCTAGCAGAGTTGCCTCCCGTCCTGCTTTCAGAATCAACGGATCCAGCAAATCTGGAAATTGACTTTTTAACACGGTGTACCTACAACTTACTGTCGGCGTCCGCTGCCGAGAAAGTCCCTGGCGTCATCTATGCTAGCACGCTCCGCCTCATGGAAAGGTATGATGAAGATTGGACTGTGAGCGAAAGCTGGCGTCCGCTGCCCACAACAGACGCTTCTATCCTCTCCAAGCATCTCGGTGAGTTCGTCTGCCGCGAGTTTGCGCGTGAGGGACTCATCAACATCACCTGCCTTAGATTAGGCACCCTAGTCACCGAAGCTGAAGTTTCAAATCAGCCGTTTGACGCGACATGGCTTGAAATTAAAGATGCTGTCCACATTTTTGAGTGCGCACTGAAGACTCCTGCGGCAAGATGGGACATCTTCCATGTGCAGTCGGAATTTTCAAATTCACGCTTTTCTATCCTCAAAGCGAAGAATTCCCTAAAATTCAGCCCGCAGTTTGCGATTGAAAGGTGAAAGATGAAGGTATTGATTTTAGGCGGACACGGTTATTTGGGTCCCCATGTCGTGAAAGCATTAGAGCCATATCACCAACTGCGAGTCACGGATATAAAACCGATTGAGACAAAGCATGAATCAATGCGCGTTGATGTTGGATCGCTGGATGAGGTTATGAAGGCTGCGAAGGGGATGGAGGCTATCGTCAACTGTTCGGTTTTACGTGAGGATCGACAGCTTGCGTTCGATGTGAACACACGCGGTTGTTACAACACGATGCGGGCAGCGGTTGAACACGGTATTCGGAGAGTGATTAACACCGGCCCACATTTTACTATTGCAGGCAGTTCCTACACGGACTACGACTACGAAATCAATCCAGATGTCCCTCCGCATCCGGGGACACTTCTGTATTCACTCTCAAAGGGACTCGGGCAGGAAATTTGTAGAGTTTTCACAGAAAATTACAAGATTTATGTTCTCTGTTTTCTCTTTCTAGCCTTCCATGCACACGATGTTGAGGGCGAAGGCACAGATATCCATTCGTTCTCTGTCTCGTGGCAAGATGCAGCGGAGGTATTCCGATTGGGATTAGATATCGACCTTGCCAAACTTCCGTCACGGTGTGAGATATTCAATATCCTCGCAAATCTTCCGCATCATCAATTCTCTAACGAAAAAGCAAAACGGATTCTCGGTTTCACCCCACGAGACAACTTTGAGAAGAGGTGGCACAAAAAGCGTGACAGGTATAGAGCAGACATTTAGCGTGTTGTACTACGGCACGGATTTATCTGTGCCGGTGCTCACGGGTATAGCGGGGACGCAGCACGAGCTGGATTATACGGAAGCACGCGATGCCGGGGTTCGTCGGGTCAAAAATGGGGCAGCAGTATCTAAAATACGGCTGGAGTGAGGGGGCCGTTAGTTTATTAAAGAGAACTAAAAATATCTGAGTTGTCTGGCTTACAAGGTGCCGGCGTTCATGCGTCAATTGATGCGGCAGACGCATCCAGTCTTCCAAGAACTATATCGCCAGATGCAAGCCGAACTGGCGAAGGAAACGGACGCGCCGCGCGTTAACAACGCGCCTGATATTGGGGCTTATCGGTGACGCTTAAAATAGTCCGTGTATCCAGAGAAATAAAAAGAATCCAATAATACTCACACCAGCCTATCCAATAATTTAAATATATTCATATTCGCCATAAGTAGATAACGTTCATCATTCGGAAGCGTTTCAGTTCTAATCGGCGATCAGTGTTTAAAAGAACAACCACTGCACAATCCAAATTAAAGGGAATATGCCCATGAAAATATACAATTGAATCATTTCGACCGACGCACGTATTTCGCGTAAACGCAATGTCCTAGTCCGCCCATAAGGAGCCCCACACACTTCACTAGCCAAACGATATTCTCTCTTTATGTCAATTATGAAAATCGGGTATCCCTTAATCAATATTCCCCAACGTTTACAATAACCGTGTTCAATCAATGGCTGTTCTTTATCACATGTTTTGCAACGGTAGAGACCGAAGCCAATGAAAGGCTCAAAGGGCTGACTCTTTTCAAGAATTCTAAATCCCCAAGGTATCATCGCATTTTCTTCTTGTTTTGTTGTTATATGGGCGAATGTTTAAACTGGTAATCGGAGAGTGTCGATTTCGTGTTAGAGAGACGCGCCTCTATGTTGTCATAGAGGCGCAAAGTTGTGGAATAGAGTTCCGAAATTGTGGACGCATTTTGTTTCAGTGTCGATTCCATGTCTGAGAATTGCTTAGCTAGCTCAGAGACTCGCCTCATGATTTCCTCAAGTGACGCGCTTATTTGTTGCAACTCGTCGATTCGGCGGGATTGTTCAGCAATAAATTTATCTGACATTACTGTTCTCCTTGTAATTTTGGCATCTCAAAGGTGATACGCGACGGCTTGCCTACTCGGTACGGCTTGAAGGGGTGTTCTTCAAGAATGCGGCGTTGCTCATCGTAGTCAATGTTATAACTAATCTTATGACCCCACCCGGGCTGCTCAAACACTTTGGCGGGAAGGGGGAATTTGTACCGTTCGGAGGCTGGAAGTATTTTGATAAATACGGGCTGGTGTTTTATCGATTCCGATATAAATGAACCCTCTGGAAAATAGACTAATCTCTGAAACGGGAATCCGGTCGGCTTGTACCCTATCATGACCGGAGAAGTGGTAGTAATAGCAAGAAACTCTTCGACGAGACACAGGATAATTCGTTCCTCTTTCAACGGGTCGTCCCATTGAAAGTGAAACTCGGTCGGGCCGTCTTTGACCAGTCGTACACGAGGCACGTATGATTCGCCAACGCCGACATCATCGGTGTCGCAACCCAAGACACCGAACATTAGGATTGGTACTGCAATCAGAAAGAGGTGGTTGAGAGTTGATTTCGATTTCATGAGATTCTCAAGGACTGCAAATGCTTCGAATTCGATTAGTTTATCCAGTACGTCTGTGATGTCTTTCCCACCACAAATGTGATGAAAATCGGATGCAATTTTGGCGTGGCGAATTCCGTGCGCTTCGTCAATAATTCTGGTGCGTAAATCACACCGGAAACACCAATTTCTGATCGAAGAAAACCTTGCTGACAGAACGATGTTGGTGAATCCTCAAAATGGCTTCGGCAACGAGTGGCGCGATGGAAAGCACCTTAATTTTACCGTTTAGTTGTTTTTCAACTGGGACAGGAATCGTATTGGTGACGACTACCTCTTGAATGCCTGGGTGGCTTAGCCGCTCAAGTGCAGATCCGACGAGTACAGGGTGGGTAACGCTGATATACGCGGGGTTGGCGCCTGCTTTCGATAATGCTTCGACCTGTTTGTAAATCGTGCCACCAGTCGCGATTTCATCGTCGATTATTATCGGGGTCCTACCGGCGACATCGCCAACAAGTTCAACAAATTCAACCTGTTGACCGCCTTCACCACTGCGCCGTTTGTGCATTAAAGCCAATGGTAATTCAAGCATGTCCATGTACTTTTCCGCTAACTTTGCGCGTCCGACATCGGGAGAGGCGATAACTCCATTTTCGATGCGCTTCTCTTTGAAGTAGTTCGCCAATGTTGCGACAGCAGTAAGATGATCCATGGGGATATCGAAGAAGCCTTGAATCTGAGATGCGTGTAGGTCCAGTGCCACGACACGATTCGCGCCAGCGGTTGTCAGGAGTTCAGCAACCAATTTTGCGCTAATCGGTTCACGCCCAGTGGTTTTGTGGTCCTGGCGAGCGTAACCAAAGTACGGGATAACAGCGGTTATCTGTCGTGCAGATGCGCGTTTCATTGCGTCGATGGTAAGGAGTAATTCCATCAAGTGGTCGTTAGCAGGTTCGCATGTTGGTTGAATGATATAAATATCAGTACCGCGAATGCTTTCTTCAATCTGGACGCTGGTCTCACTGTTTGGAAATTGACGGATTGAAATCCTGCCAAGTTCAACGCCCAAAATCGCAGCAACCTCCTTTGCAAACTCCGGATTTGCACGCCCGGAGAATAATCTGAAATCACTGCTAACCCCTTCCATTATCATGGACATTTTGCTATAACCTCCGTGAAAGTTGTTGCGTATCGGATTAGAAATAAGCACACACCCAATGCTTAATGCCTAATGTTGATCGGTCAATCCCCAATGAAATACAATCTCAGGTGGAAAAATGCTTGATTCAATCTCGGAAATCAGATTCTGTAGCATATTCCTCGCCTTCTCTGCTAGATCGGACTGTATCCAATTACGCTGTATAGCAGCCTCAAACTCATCCTCGTCATGAAGCTGATAACTTCCATCCGGTGAAACCCACAAATCTAAAAACAAATCGGTAATTTCGAAGGACGTTTCTGTTCGTTTCATCGGCATAATTATGTCACAGTAGTAACCCGTGAATTGATTGTTGAGATTATAAATCTTACCGATATCGTACCATCGGTTTGCGAAGACAAACCAGATTGCCGTAAAGTCATCGCCAAGCACTGTTCCATTATCAATCACAATTGGGTTTGAAGGCTTGACTTGCTGCGATGTCACAATCACTTCACTGTCTTCATAAAGCAAGTTCTGTTGAAAATGGCTAACGCGATCCGGCAAGCGCTTGTAGATTAGTTCGATGGTCTTCATTAATTCAAGCCGCTGCTCTCACGGCGCCAATAAATGCCTTGACTTTAGCAGGATCTTTGCGGCCTGGGCTCGCTTCGACGCCGCTACTCACATCAACACCATACGGACGCACTCGCAAAATAGCTGACGCAATGTTATGGGGATTGAGTCCGCCCGCTAAGATGATTCGACCGTACTGTTTTGCCTTCACAGCAAGATTCCAGTCGAAAACCTTTCCCGTGCCGCCCATTGTTCCTTTGACATAAGTATCTAAGAGATACGCCCGGACGTGATAATCGTGCAAACGAGACAAGCTCGACTCGTCTTTAACACGGAATGCTTTAACAACTCTCCGATTCAGTGTTACACATAATTCCGGCGGCTCTTCACCGTGTAACTGAATCGCATCTAAAGAACAGTTGTTTGCGATTGTATCAATTTCTTTCTGTTCAGCGTTAACAAACAGTCCCACAGTTGTGATAAAAGGAGGCAACTCTTCGATAATTTTTGCTGCTTCATCGGGATGGAGATATCGGGGTGTGTTGGGGACAAATATAAAACCGAGCGCGTCTGCACCCGCCTCTACCGCAATGAATGCATCGTCCAGGTTCGTTGTTCCACAAATTTTGATGCGAGTCAACGCGCAGCCCTCTGTTCCTAAATAGGGTATGCTTTTGACAATAATTGTATCAAATCATAATGTATAGATCAAGACATAAGTTATTCTTAAGTTTTGGATCTTCAATGATAATCATATCTTCGATTTACCTTGTGTGACTGATGTATAAGCGAAAGTAGGAAAACCAAGATGGTGTGCGGCTGTCTGTAATTCACAATTTGTAATGACATTAACGAGAAACCTTCCCGATCCTCTACTTTGCTCAATTCGTTTTCTCAACTTCGCCGTTTTCTTCCCTTGATAAAAGTCCGCGGTCCAACACAGTTGAATCTCAATGTATTGACCGTCTGCTATAAGAGCGGCTAATCAGTTGTCCTAGATTTATCTTCAAAATGCGCTTGTAGGGTAACGCTGCTAGAGAGGATGTGTTGAGTCATTGCCTTTTGTGTCTCCTCGGCATGCCCCTTTCGAAGTGATTGGAGAATCTTCTCGTGCTCTCGCACGGACAATATAGCGCGTCTTTCTGCTTTAGGAATCGAGGGCTCGGCTAAACTCCCTTTAATCCACGTTTGCAAGTAATTCCGTGTCATGTTCAGGAGGTTGTAAAGTATCGAATTTTGAGTAGCCTGAGCTATCGTGAGGTGGAACTGCACATCAAATTCCAGATATTTCTCAGGCTGCTGAATCAATGATTCCATTCCCCGAAGAGTCCGCTCAATTTCGTCTATGTTTTCGGATGAAGCTCTTTGTGCAGCTAGAAAAGCGGTTTGGGATTCTAGCATCAGCCGGGTTTCAATCAAATCTTGGATTTTTTTTCGGTCGAGCAGCAAACCCCACTGGAGGGTTTTCTCCAGATACCTCTCGTTATTATCGGAGACAAAAGTGCCATCTCCAATACGTCCGTCTAGAATACCCATGACTGCAAGAGAACGCAGCGCCTCTCTCAACGAGCTGCGCCCTACACCAAATTGCTTACACAGCTCTCGTTCAGAGGGCAGCCGTTCTCCAGGTTTAAGCACATCCCGCGAAATCAGGTCAATAATTTGCGAGACAATTTCATCGCTCAGAGAAGTGCGAGTCACGGGCCGCATCTCTTCCATGGCTGAGCTGACTGGTTTATGATGTCTCATCGTCTTTCACACTGCTTCCTGTTTTCTATTTCGAGAAGGAGGAAGGATCTAACAATAACTTGGCTTTTTGGAATCATGAGCCTTAAGTAAAACTGAAACAGAGTAGGCATTTAGGGACGAGTGCCCCTAAACCTAAAAACCTAAGACCTAATTCTCTGATGGAATGAAAGATTTTGCTTTACAATTCTACGGTTTTGCGTTAAACTTATTAAAGGTCAGACCATCAGTTATTATGCTTCAAATTTCGCTGCTGTCAAGTAAAATATATTGTGAACCAGCAGCTGAGGATACGATTGGTTATTTGCTAAAGAGGATTTAAACCATGGGCGAGACGGTCGACATTGGAAGGCGGATTGAATTAGTTCCGATGGATCTCCATTTCCATGACATTACAATTGGCCTGTACTGCCAGGAACGTGATGAAGAACCCGCGTTCTTAGTTCATACTTACAGTCGCCTTGAAGGGGCAAAGCGGCGTATTGCATTTGTGCGCAAGGCGATGAAAATCTTGGGAGGCATGGAGTTGACTTCTGATGGACTGCTTCGGTTTCCCTGTTGGGCAGAGCATGAGCTCGCTTGTAAGCGGATTTTTCTAGAAGCCTGCAAGCTCGATCCGGACGAGCCAATCGAACCACGCCCTTTGAATACTCTCGACAAGAAGTCTGGTCTAACCATCACAGTCCTCAGTATCGGGAACGGGGTTTACCAGATCACAGCTGATGGCGAGGGAAGCCACAAGGAAAAGCGCATTTCGGCCATTGGTGGGGGTTTGATTAAACTGGGGCAGATGGATGACGGAGGTCAAACTTTAGATCGAGTTGCTTTTTCTTGTGGGCACATCCACGATGCCATGGTCGGCTTATTACTGGTTCGCGCTCCGAATGTACGTGCCGTAATACGGGAGCAGGAGGCTGTTGCGTCGCGAGGGACGCTTCCATCACCTAGCCAACAGGAATAATACGAACGTAAGAAAGCACAGGACCAAAATCAGTGAGGAGAATGAGATGAAAACTCAACCGATGACGAGTCGCCAACGTGTCCTTGCAGCGTTGCATAGAGCACCCGTGGACCGGACGCCGATTTGCAATCCGACGTCTCTAGCCACGGTGGAACTGATGGATTTGGTAGATGCGCCGTTCCCGCAGGCAAACCGCCAGCCGGAATTGATGGCACGGTTAGCGGCTACTGGATATACAGAGTTAGGATTCGACACGATTATGCCGGTCTTTACCATTATCCAAGAGTCTTCTGCCCTCGGTTGCAAAATTCAATGGGAACAGAAAGACAACTGGCCCACCGTGAAAATGAGAGAACCAATTTGGGAAGACGTTGAGGACATCAAAATTCCGCCCAATCTCTTAACTCACCAGGATACCCGGTGTGTAACCGACGCGATTCAAATGCTCAAGAAGGAGTATGGCGAAGAGGTCGCTGTGATTGGGAAGACGATGGGACCGTGGTCGCTTGGATACCACTGCTTCGGAGTGGAACCTTTTCTGCTTCTATCACTGGACAATCCGGGAAAAACGAAACTCGCGCTGGACAAGATGAAAGAAATTACTATAGCGTTCGGGTTGGCGCAGATTGAAGCGGGAGCGGATGCGCTAACCTTGCCTGACCACGCGACCGGAGATTTGGTCAGCGGCGAGTATTATCAGCGGTACCTGCGCGATCTGCATATTGAGTTTGCCGAGCGACTCCCAATCCCGCTAATTCTACATATTTGTGGGCGGACGGTGGACCGGATGGAGTACATCGCCCAGACAGGGTTCGCCGCCTTCCATTACGATTCCAAGAACGCGCCCGACGAGTCCATGGAAGTGATGCAGAATCGAATTTCTCTGGTGGGAAATATCAATAATCCTGAGACGTTGTTTGCGAGAGGCCCCAAAGAGGTTCGGCAAGAGGTCTACAAGAACCTGGAGGCTGGGGTCCAACTTGTAGGACCGGAGTGTGCGATTCCCCTACAAACTTCAATTGACAACCTCAAAGAAATTCCTGCGGCTGTGCGCGATTGGCACCGACAACAAGCGACAGAGAATTAATTCGGAGCACGATATGGTTCAACTGCCAATGCAAGTCCTTGATAAATTGGAGAAACGGATTCAGTCTGCTCACTCACGACAGAGGGACGTGTGACAGTAAAGAATCCTTCATTTTAATAATCCGATGCGAGTAGCAGAACGACAACATCTGATAGGAAAGAGGATACAGCTAAGAGACCTTCAACTTTTACGAAGATCTATCTGAAGCCTAAAGAGAGATACTATGCCAGAAATTACCGACATCGAAAATGAGTTTATCAGAGATGAAATCGAGGAATATATTGAGCGTCCCGATGAACGCATGCGCACCATTGACACATTTGTCCAAACTAGCCCCGCGATGCAGGAAATATCTGCCGCGCTTATAGATGGGGACCATCATACTGTGGACCGATTAACCAAAGAGGCTTTGGACATGGGCACCGAGGCTTTAGAGATTATGGACGATGGCCTCATCGCGGGGATGGGCATTGTCGGGATTAAGTTTCGGGAAAATTTCATTTTCGTCCCGGAAGTCCTCGCTTGTGCACGTGCGATGAAGACGGGCATGGCGTATATCGAACCGCTTCTGTCCGCATCGGGGATTGAGCCTATCGGCTCAGTCATCATGGGAACTGTGAAAGGTGACCTGCACGACATTGGCAAGAATCTTTGCATCATGATGCTGCGTGGCACGGGATTCGTCGTACACGATCTGGGCGTAGATACTTCAGACGACGAGTTCATAGATGCAGTGGAAGAACATGGGGCCCCCGTGCTCGGAATGTCTGCACTTCTGACTACGACGATGCCTAACATGGGCAAAACGATTGAAGGTTTTATTGATGCGGACCTCCGCGAAGATGTCAAAATTATGGTGGGCGGAGCGCCAGTGACCCAGGAGTTTGCCGATGATATGGGTGCGGATGGATATGGGAAGGACGCACTTGAGTGCGTGGCGCTTGCCAAGCAACTGCTTGAAGAGCTTAAAGACGAAGGAAAGTTATAAATGCTCCTACACCAGTTTTGTTTGATTCTCCTACCTTGCAGTTCTGATGGAGCAGTGTACCAAAGGATAAGCCAGCAGGTGAATTAGTGAACCGTTGGACTTGGTTTCTTATTGACGCAGTTGCCTAGTGCTAGAAGGTCTCAAAACTCTTGTCTTAGAGAAAAATCTAGCAGCACCCGGGGTTTAAGTCCGTGTGTTAAATACACGGGCAAGACTTAACATGCAGAAGATTGCCAAGGAAGAATATCAGAAGCGCTTGGATAAAATTACGGAATTGTTTGCAAGCATGGTGGGACACGCCGATGAGCAAGCCACTTATCGGTGTCCTTACAAGAACCGCTTCGATCAATGTACCGCCAAGTTCGGCTGTAGAAACCAGCGGAAACCTCGTGCTAAAGGGGAGTTATTGATGTGTGGCGGAGACGACAAGCTAGACTACCGTAGCGCCTGGGAGACGGAGGCTGATAAAGGTGCTTTTATTAAGAGCGAGGTGGATTATGGTAAGGGCACAATAACGCATGACGGCAAAAAGTGTAAACTTACAGCCGGGAAAACGGTGTTCGACTATGCTGACGAATTGGCAGTACAGGTGCCGACCTCCTGTTTTCGTACGGGCCAATGCCACGAGTGTATCGTTGAGATTAAACTGGGCATGGAGGCGTTACGCTCTCGAAACGAAGCTGAGTCGTTTTTGCGGGAAAACTACCGTCTTGCTTGTCAGGCGGTTGTCGAGGATCCTGATGTTGATGTACAGTTCTCACCGCTGCGGCGCACACCCAAGATTCTCACGCTCACTCAGGAGAAGCCTGTTGAGCTCGATCCGATGGTCACCCTTCAGGGCGATACAGTCTGTTATGATGGAGAAGCTATCGACACATATCGCGGTCACCTTTACGGTCTTGCCATAGATTTGGGTACCACAACTATCGTGATGGATTTGACGGACCTAGAGACTGGCGAGAGCGTCAGCGTCAACTCCTTTGAAAATCCCCAGCGGTTCGGCGGCAGCGATGTGATGCACCGTATTTCGTACGATGGTACGTTTGCCGGCGAGTTGCGCAAGGCGGTCACCAATGCGCTGAATCACGAAATCACTGAGATGGAGAAGCGGTTTGGCTTCGTCCGTCAGGAAATTTATGAGATTGTTGTGGCGGGCAACTCGACGATGCGCGATATATTCTTCAAGCTGGATGTGCAGAGCATTGGCCAAAAACCCTACAAGTCTGTGATCGAACATTTGTATCTCGCAGGTGAGCTTAATACTACTTCACTTATTGAGAAAACGCGGCGTCTGGGGCTTCGGGCGAACCCAAAAGCCAGAGTGTATGGGCTGCCGCTAATCGCGAGTCACGTTGGCGCGGATGTAGCAGCCGATTTGGTGGCGATCGACATGGCATCGCAGGAAAAAGTCGTCATGCTGGTGGATGTGGGAACCAACACTGAGGTGATTGTGGGACATGCAGGGCGACTGATAGCGGCTTCCTGTCCGGCAGGTCCCGCGTTTGAAGGGCGCGGAATCAGGTACGGCATGCCAGGCTACGAAGGAGCCATCGAGTCGATTCGATGGTGCAACGGTCATTTCAACTATGATACCATCGGCAGCATCGAACCACAAGGTATCTGCGGTTCCGGCTTGATTGATCTGTTGGCGGAACTCCGCCGCAATAATGAGATGACGGCGAAAGGTGTTTTTGCTGACAGAAAACAGTATTCGATGACGGTTGTGCCCGAATGTGGCATTACGCTTTCCCGAGAAGACATCAGCAACCTTGCACAAGCGAAGGCAGCCAATTACTGCGGTCAATTTATTGCCATGCGCAAGTTCGGTGTCAACCCAATGGACGTCAAGCTACTCTATCTGGCTGGCGGATTCGCCAATTATGTGGATGTTCGCAACGCCATTGAGATCGGTTTCCTAGCGCCAGTGCGCGACGATCGCATCGTCAAAGTTGGAAACGCAGCAGTACAGGGGGCAAGGGAAGTCCTCCTTTCACGGACAAAGCGTGAGTCTATCGAGCATTTAGTTAAAAGAATCGAACATGTCGAACTAGAGACGACACCCGATTTCTTTGAGGTGTTCGTGGAAGGGTGTCAGTTCAAACCAATGCCAATGGAATTACGGATGGAATAAGCTGACATATCGTGACTTTAGAAAGTATAGGGCGGCTCATTTATTCGTATTCGCTACACGTTCGCTTCGAAAGACCTCTACAGCAATACTTACGATATATCTTTAGGAGATGAAGATGAGGTTAAACGGTCGAGAATTCATCATTATCGGTGAAAATGTCCACACTACCCGTGTTGTGCGCCGAAAAGGAAAGCTCGTTACGAATAACCCTGACGGAGACGAGTCCATCCGCTATCTGGATAGAAACAGAAAACGCCGCTATCTCGTTGTCCCCAACAGCATTAAGAAAACTCAGGACTACGAGGAAGGACGAATCAAACATGTCAAGATCGCCATACAAGCGGCCATGTCGGAACAAAATCCTCATGCCTGCGAAGGACTGGAATACCTGTTTCGACTGGTTCAAAGGCAGTTAGACGCTGGGGCTGATTTCCTCGACTTGAATGTGGACGAGGTCTCTTTGCATCTAGAGGAGCAAAAGGCTGCGATGGGCTGGCTTGTGCAAACTGTGCAGGAGATATCTTCTATTCCGTTGTCAGTGGATTCCTCTAATAGCGAAATCATCCAGGCGGGGCTTGAAGCATCCGACGACAGGGAGGGGCGAGCGATGCTGAACTCAGCCGCGCCGGAACGCCTTGAGACCATAGATCTGGCCAAACAGCATCATGCAAAGGTCATCGTTCAAGCGGCTAGCGCGGGCGGTATGCCAGAGAACGCTGAAGAACGGGTCTGCAATGCTTCTTTCATGGTAGACAAAGCCCTGGACAAAGGGATCTCGATTCAAGACATTTTCATTGACCCGGTAATCTTTCCAATCTCGGTAGACAGTCAATTCGGAAACCACTGCTTCGATGCGATACGTCAACTTCGCGAGAAATATGGTCCCGATCTCCATATTAGCGGTGGTTTTAGCAATGCCTCCTTCGGATTACCATGCCGTCGTCTCATCAACGATGTTTTTATGATGTTAGCGATTGAAGCCGGTGCGGACAGTGGAATCATTGATCCCATCGCCAGTGACCCTCGAAAGATTTTTTCCATGGACCGACAGTCAAAGCCCTACAAGCTTGCTGAAGATATGCTTCTGGGTCGAGACGAGTATTGCGTTAATTTTATAAAAGCGTATCGCAACGGGGAATTGGAGCCCCACTGATCCATGGCTGTATATCAGATTTTGAACTGGAATGACATTCCAGCCCAGGTGAGAGTCTTTAAGGGAAAGAAAACAATCTCACGAGAGATGCCCGCTCGTTTTCAAGTCGCCATCGATCGAATCGCGATGGAGGAAGGTCTGGCCGGAAGCGAGGATTATCTCGACCAATGGCAATGGACTGAGAAGCGCGAGCTGCCAGGCGATGCCGAAGTAGTCTTAAATGCACTTTTGCGTGAGCTCGAAGCGGACTACGACGATAGGCTGCGGGAAAAGAAAGGTTAATTTTCCATTATGCCCACATTTCCGCCTGAGACGCTCCGTCAGGTCGGTTGCCAACTTTTTGAAGCCGCCGGGTGTAAGCCCGGAGACGCCCGAGTCGTTGTTGATCACCTCGTCGAATCCAACCTCTTTGGTCATGACTCTCACGGTGTAATTCGGTTTGGAGAATACCTCCGTGCTATTCGAGAGGGCCGGTTCCAACCTCGTGAAGATCCCGAGATTGTGAGCGATAACCCCTGTACTGCGGTGGTAGACGCACACGGCGCATTAGGACAGATTGGCGCGACCTTTGCGATGAACCTGGCAATTGAGAAGGCTCTATGCCACGGTGTTGGCACGGTGACATTACGGAATACGAGCCACGTTGGGCGTGTGGGAGCTTATCCTTTAATGGCTGCTCGAAAAGAAATGATAGGTCTTGCCTTTGTCAATGCGGGGCAACTCGGCTACCAGATTGCTCCCTTTGGAGGCGTTAATGGTCGGCTGAGTACGAATCCAATCGCCTTTGCTGCCCCGCGCCGGGGAGCCTCGTCTATCCTTGTAGATATGACTACTTCTGTGGCAGCCGAGGGTAAAATTCGGGTTGCTATCAACCAAGGAAGGCAGATTCCCGAGGGCTGGATCGTCGATGCCCAAGGCAACCCCACCACCGATCCGAATAAATTCGCAGGTCCTCCGCCAGGCGCCATCCTTCCCTTGGGAGGAGTAGTAGCGCACAAGGGCTATGGATTGAGTATTGTAGTGGAACTCTTGGGCGGTGCCTTGAGTGGACAGGGTTGTGCTGCAGGTGAGCGTTCAATGGTCAGCAATGGTGTTCTATTCACCGTTTACCACATCGAGCATTTCACCGCTCTCGACGCTTACTACAACGAAGTGGAATCCCTACTTAGTCACATTAAATCGAGCCGACTTGCCCCTGGGTTTGTGGAGATCTTGGCGCCTGGCGAACCTGAATTTCGCAACGCGCAACGGAGACAGGTTGAAGGAATCGATATTGATGAGACAACTTGGACTGCTATCTGTGAAGAGGCTCTTACCTTCGGCATTAATCTCGACCACTGGCGTGCCAAAACAGCATGATTACATAATTTGGAAAAATTAGAGAATTTCAATGGAGACGTTTCTGGATAGAATAGCGGACCCAAGTCCCATGATTTATGACGGTGGATTTGGCTCAGAACTTTTTGCCAGGGGTATAGAACTGACAAACAGTACACTTGCAAATGAATTACACCCAGATGCTGTGATTGATATTCACTCTGCCTACATTGAAGCAGGCGTTGATGCCATAGGAACAAACACATTTGTGGCTTCAATGCTACATCTCGAAATGGCAGGAAAAGAGGGAACTGCGGCGGATAAAATTGTCAGATTGGCTGTAGAACATGCAAAAGCAGCAGTTCAAAATGCAGGCAGGTCGGTATATGTCGCAGGATCAATTGGACCCTCGCCCGGTGCAATTGAAGCCGATAGTGGTGATGTTGATTTTGGAATTCCGGATGCTGTTGCCAGGGATGCCCACGAAAGGCTAGCGAATGTCCTGGCAAACGGGGGGGTTGATTTTTTCTGTATAGAAACCATGTTTTCCGCAAAGGAGGCTGCAATTGCGGTTGATGTCGCTAGAAAATACGCACTTCCCATCGCCGTGAATTTGACATACAAACACACAAAGGACCGCACTACTGGAAATGTCCTGTATAGAACGGACTGGGGACATTCGGCGACAGACTTATTGGAGATATTATCAGGAGGGGAGTTTTCCAATGGTGATAATCTCTTGGATTATGTTCACATATTAGGTTTAAATTGTGGAGCGGAGGTCAGGTGTGAGGAACACACTGGCATGCCCTATGCGATAAATGGAATCCGCCAGTTGCAGGAGGCAATGGAGACGATCGGGGTTCATCCGAAGCGGATGATGGCCTATCCAAATGCAGGTATGGCACGCTTGGATAAGAATCACCGTACATATTATTCACAAATCCCAGAGGAGATGGTGACTTATTTGCCAGATCTTCTCAAAGCAGGTGCCTATTTTATCGGTGGATGTTGTGGTGCAGGACCGTCCCACATCAAAGCATTTCGTGAGGTTGTCTCCCAAGTGAGTAGATGACTTCATGGGGCTTCACTCCGGTTTGCCGGCGGAAACTAGCAGTTTTAATTGACAATCCCCGCAGCAAATCGTATACTAAAACTTTATACAAATGCTGTTGCCTACCTATCTTTGGATTTGATTGCCACTTTCTTCATTCATGTCCCAAAATGTAGCCTTCCATAACTTCTGTGTGTATGACTTAATTTGACTATGCGGCGTTTTGTAGTATATCTCGCATTCATCCGTGGTTCTGAAAATGGTAGGATGTGTTAGGGAAGTGACAGCAACTTTGGAGGTGAAAGAATGTCTTATTGCTTTAATGAATCTAAAGAAAATCGTCCGCCCGGACAATCCAATGCCACCATTGTCACTCTCGATTTTGGGCGTTGGATTCATAACGAATTGCCCGATCAGATTGTAGATGTAGCACGCAGTGAGCTTAACAACAAGCTATCAGAGAACCGGCTGCGAGGCGCGTGGGTAAGAGGTTTTGCAGGGGATTTACACCTGCACGTGACAACCTACAACGCAGATTTCATCGTTGGCGGCGAGTATGTAATTCATCCTATTAAGGCTGCGGTCCAAGCTGCTGTCCGTGCGGGGGTTATGGCACTAGGAGAAGCGGTGAAAATGCAACTCTGTTCTAACGAAGCAAAGGAAATCTTGACACTGGATTCCGAATCTGTGAGATTATCCGAGGCGCTCGAATTGTATTACCTGAACTTCCCTTTTACCGAAAGAGGCGCCGAGCCTATTTTTACGGCGAAGGCAATAAACGGTGGATGGGGTTTCTTCAACCGTGCAGTCTTTAATCTCTTTTTCAACCCGGACAAGGGATCTGGGCGACGTATTGAGGGAAATGACTATTTGGGAGTAGTTGAATCAATTACGGATCTCAAGAGCGGCAAGGATACTGTACGAGCCTATGAGTTTGGGCCTGGAAACCTCAACGAAATGGTTGCGCTAATAGCGGACGCTGATGAGTGGCGCCTCAGCCGAGTGTACGCGGTCCGGGGCAAGTTCAGCGAGAGCAAACAATGTGCGGAACCGGCTGTTGTGGTCGAAGGTGCCAAAAACCCTGTTATGATTGGCCGTTCTCAGTCTGGTCTTCCTGCTGTCGGAGAGTACACCCAGGCTGTGGGAGAATTCTACTTCGGACCGGGCGGCGACGCGGGTAAATACCGAGTTGGACTCATGCCGGTTAATTTTGAAGAGGCGCGCACTTTTTCAATTCCCCAAGGTACAGGGAAAGTAGTCGCCTATGCCTATCAATCCTATGACTATGGTAGGATTCCGAGTGAGCCAGATGTGGTCGACATTTTTAGCCTAAACCGACCTGAAACCACGCGTTTACAGCGAGATGCAGCAGAGCTGATAAGGAATATGGTCAATCACGGAGAATTTGAGCCCTACGTGAATCCAATGGCCGCAGAAACTTGCGCATTACACGAATCTCAACGTTTGGAGGCGCGCTTTGAATCGATTCCCCAAGCTTCTGACCCATTGTTAGAAGCGGCCAACAATGAGGCAATCTTTACACTTTCGGATATCAAAGCCGACAGTGGCGGCAAAGTCGGACACACCATGCCGCCTCACCTGTTTCGATTTGTGGCAGAAGCCAGCTTGCAGGAAGGGAAAGATGCGGGGCTCATCTTCGCAACGTCAGAAATCATTGAGGTCGGTGACGATGGACACCTGTTGATGAGTCATAGTCGTGGCGCTGACAACAATGAGGTCCACCTTTTCGCTTACCGTACTTTTTTCCGACAGGTTTGGGTGGCAGAGGTACTGGGGTACAAGTGGTATGGTCTGGGTCAGGATTTAGTTGGAGAAACTACGGCTGGACACCCGACCGAAGAACTAGCCAACCTCAACGATGCCTTCCTCAAACTGTTGCCCGATTATCTTCCCAAAACTGAACGTGCGGAAATAGGTCATCTTGAAAAAGCTTACAAGGAGTGGAAAACCGGCGAAGGTCAAGGGCATAAAGTAATTCGCGTTTTTTCAGGAAATATCTCAGGACAAGGTCCTGGCTTTGCGGAACTCCCGTTAGTTCGCCCAGGCCGAATTGGGTTGCTAGCGATTGATAAAGCGGGGCCCTCGGCGTTTAACCTGCCAATATGGTGGAGCCTAAATCAAGCATCAGCTACAGGCTCCCTCGCCGCCTATCTCAGACAGACGGGGGGAATAGGCTGCGTCCTGGAGATTTGGGATGTGGAACATCATCGTCGCATCTTCCTCGATGTGGAGAGTGAAGCTGAAAGTGCAAAGAATCTACTCGGAGCGGTGGAAAGGTTTAACATCAAGCGGGTTTGGAGCCGTAAGTCCAAGTATTGGACTGCGGAACGTGTGTCAGAGGAACTGGGTGAAGTTCTTTTGGCTGCCTCTACAGAAAAGCTAGCGGTTATTACTGGTGGCGAATACCGGGGGAAGGACGATCCAGTTTTGCTTGCAGTTGAGCCATTGGCAGAAGCACTCAATCTTTTTATGCGCGATTGCTTTTATATGACCCAAGGAGATGGCAGGGGTTCACATTTTATGTTCCCAACACCACTGCCCTGCCGGGATGCCATTGCGACTGTCAACAGCCGTGCTGTCGCTGTGTCTGCCTGGGTTAGCGTCAATTCCTCAGGTCAGATTTGTGGGCTACAGGACGTTTTTTCGGACCCAATCTACGAGACTGCACGGGATCGGGCTTACCGACTCAATAAGGCAATTTGGGATGCCCAAGGCGGCAACTTTATTCCCGTTGGAGTAGGTTCTGCCAAAGTCGAGCAGTCTTATCCGTTGGCGAAAACCTTAGCTCGTATCACGGCCTCCGATTCGGAGTTTGTCTCCAACAAATACTACCATGAAGGACAAAGGAAGAGAGCTTGACTCTCGGAATCGCACACCCCTACGATTTTAACCCTTCCACTTTCGTACAGACATGTAGCACTCCATCGGTGGCATACGAGCCGACACTTAACAGAACCTCGAAATCCAAGTCTGTACCGAATTGTAACCCGAATCGCAACCATCGTGACAGAAAGAGAATCAAAACTAACCTCTTATCCGAACTCCCTTGTGAACTCGCAAGAAGTCACTTGGATGCAGTAAAATCCGGGTTTTCGCCATCTGTTTTTTGTTTTCCTTGAGCCTAGTGTAGGTTTTGAACTTCACTGAAGGCAGTGGCTAGTAAGATACAATCAAAGGGAGATCGGCGAAAATACGAAAACCCCACGCGTGCAGTTCTCGTTGCGTTCAGCCTAGACCTACACGGATTTTCCTAATGAATGTCGGTGCTGTACGAGGCTGAAAGGGAAAAGCATCAGAAGAGAGGAAAATACAACCCATTGCCATTCTTTGAAAAGTGGCTCTATCCCCAGAATCGGGTGTGCGACGGGGAGATAGACAACAAACACGTGCAGCCCCATGCACGCCAGAATTGTAATCAATAGTGGAACATTGGCCAAGATTCTTCGGAATAGAGATTGCCACTGATGTCGATGGCATTGAAAGTTTGAGACCAATTGTGTGAAGATTAGCATGGTACATGCTACCGTTTGTGCCCGCGTGGTACCGGAAGATATTAGGGTCACGACAAATCCAGCAATTGCCATCAATGCAATTAGGAAACCACGCGCCAGAATATCGAAACGATAGTCTTTCGAAAGGAAGGGTTGAACCTGTTGGCTTCGGTTGTGCTTCAACTCGCCTTGAATTCTATTCTGGCCGATCGTAATTAGCGGAATGAGGTTGACGATTAGGTGGATCCAGATGATGTGATGCAGAGTGAGCGGCATGGGGAATTCACGCCACAAGTGCAGCCCGGATCCGAGATGGAGTACGAGTCCAATGAAAAGGGTGGTCATCTGCGCGAGGGCACAGGTCAACACCCAACGCATGGAATTTCTAAGATTACTATGCGCTTCCCGCGCGTGAAGCAATAGGTTAGTAATGACACGAAAGCCATCCTTGAATATCACACAACCTGCGTTCTGCTGGACGACAGGCGATGAGCGAGACACAGAGGCTATACTGACATCTGCAGCCTGCATTGCACGCGAATCTGTGGGAAATTGCCCGCAAAAACCAACCGAATAATCGTGGCGTTTGAGGTGTTCGACAAGCTTAAGCTTTTGGTCAGGAGATGGACGACAATATACGAGTAAGCGGTTGACAATTGAATCGTAATGTTCATCGCTAAATCCATCTAGATCCGATTGGGTGATAACAGCGTTTCCATCTTCAATGATTCCAAATTCTCGCGCGAGATCGGTGGAATTGTGGCGATCTTTGTCCGTAATCATGACGACTTTAACACCCGCGCCCAAGCAAAATTGAATGCCCTCTTTTGAACCTTCATATTCCTGCGGTGTAAAAGCGACTAACCCCAAGAACGTCAGGTTTCGCCCAATGTCCTCCTGGGGCGGAAGGGAATTTCGACTTCGGTAGGCAACTCCAAAGACTTGGGCTCTGTTGTCTGATAGGTATTGAGCAGCAAGACGAACCATCTGCTTTTGGTCATAGCTAATGCGATTCATTGTTCCGCCGATTTGAATTCGGTGGGAGCCCTGTATTATAGCATCGGGACGCCCGAACATTATCTGTAAAAACTTGTTTTCCTCTGTTTCCAATACAACTGCTTTAAAAGGTGAGTCAGACGTTTCGGAAATTTCCGCGACCTTCAATAGGGTTGAATCATAATGCTCTAAATCAAGGCCGATTCGGTCAGCAAATTGGCTTAGCGCTTCAGCAATATTATCACTATCCGAAAGGGTCTGGTTGATTGTTCCCCGGGGCCGACCTTGAGTCGTGCAAAGCGTTGCAAGCAATATCAACAATTGAAAGCTTGGTGAAACAGAAGCATTTGGTGGTAGAGACGAGCTCAAAGTCTCATCCGTCTCTTGTGTTTCGGTCCCTTCAAGCACCAACGTGTCTTCCCACGCTTCCCGTTCAACAAGTTGTTCATCAACAAAAACACGAGAAGCAATCATGCGCTCCTGTGTGAAATTTCCAATTTCACTGACGCAAACCGCTGTAACACTGCTTAATCGTTCTAGATTTACTAAATTACGGATACCAATGCCCTTCTTAAACAGTCTGTATGCATTGTCGGCTAGCATTGCTCGACATGTGGAAACAACTGGTTCGGGGATGGAAGCGATGACAAAGCTAAATCCAAGGAAAATCAGGGGTTGCCAGTTTTCTTCAAAGCTTTTTCCTTGAATGTACCAGGTTGTTACTACCGCAATCCCTCCCAAAATCAGACCGGCAATCTTAAAATGATTGTAAATCCCGTCCATCTGAACCTCTGCTTCCGAATCCAAATCAAGCGTTGTGGGGACATTGCGGTACGGGTGGTTGATTTCTAGCTCTTCGCCTGTTCCAATGACAATCGCACGCCCTTCGCCTTCCAGAACGTACGTGCCCGCAAATACCATGTTTGTCTGTTTTTCAGGTGGAACCGTCCGTTCAGGCATATCATCGGGTGTCTTCTGTGAAGGCATTGACGTGCCGAAGAGGGGGGTCTCATCAACGACCAAGTCCTCCGCATCAACGATTCGAGCGTCAGCGGGAATATAACTGCCTTCACTTAAGACAAGCAAATCCCCGGGTACGATTGCTGTGGGGGAAACTTCTACCATTGTTGCATCCCGAATGACCGAGACCGTAGCTGCTAAACCGCGCTCTATCGTTCGGCATTGGGATCGAGTTTTACTATCTTGGATAAACCGCCAAAGTAGATGCAGACAGAGAACGGCAAAAGTAGCGACTGCTTCAGGAAAGGCACGGAAGGGGTAGAGATGAACAATTCCGATGATGAGTAGAAGAACAACAATAATGCTTGAAAATTGCTTTGCAAAGAAAGATAAGATAGGTTTTTCATGAGATGGTTGAATCTCGTTGTCGCCGTATTCACCTCTACGTGCATCGGCTGCACCAACGCTTAACCCACGCTCAAGATCGGTATTAAACTCATGTAGAATATATGGAATCTTCTGGGTGTACCAATTTGATATGTTCATTTTTTGAGAAGAGATTCGGACGGAGCGGTGAAAAGAGAGGCAAACGAACCTGCCACTTAGATCAGCTGACATCGTACATCGAAATCAACATAAAAATCCAAGGTACAAAGGGATTATAGGGATTATAGGGATTATAATGAAGAAGAACTCCCGAATTGCCTCATCTTAATCATCCAGCTTTTCCGTACGAATTTGTTTGTTCTCCTATTTGCACGGTTGCGCCGGTAGAATCAATTGATAGAATCTTAACATTGCACGAGACACCGTTCTTTGCAAATGCTTGATGCATCTGATTAGCGATTTCTTGCTTTGCCATTGTACAATAGGCGGCAATACTTGGACCAGCACCGCTAAGCGCAATGCTTATCGCACCGGCTTTCATTGCAGCCTCAGCAACATCATCAAATCCTGGTATCAGCGAGGTTCGAAAAGGTTGGTGCAACCGGTCACTCATTGCCAGCGATAACATATCTAGCTTTCCAGTTGCGATTGCGGCGACCAGTAACGAACTGCGGCTCACGTTGTAGACGGCGTCGCTGAATTTGACCGTCTGGGGCAAAACACTACGCGCCTGTTTTGTCGACAGATGAAAATTCGGAATGGCTACAGCAACGCAGAGATTCGGTTGACAATCCAATTTAATCGTGTGTACGCACCCATCGTGCGGAAGGGATACAACAAAACCTCCGAGTAGGGAGGCCGCAACATTATCCGGATGGCCGTCAAGCGCAGTCGCAAAATTGAGTAATTCAGTGCTCGAAAACGGTTTATCGCAAAGCGCATTAGCGGTCAACAATCCGCCGAGTACTGCCGTACCGCTGCCGCCCAAACCTCGAATCGCTGGGATGCCATTTACCAGACTCAATCTGAGCCCTTTGGGTTTGTAGCCGCTCCGCTCGAAAACTAAGTTGGCGGCGCGATATGCGATGTTATCGGTACTGTTTGTGATAATTTCCGAATCTATCCCGCGGACGAGAATTTCTATGCCATTGTCAATCTCTTCTAATTCAACCGAACTATAAAGTTGGAGAGCCAATCCGAGCACATCAAAGCCAGGCCCCAAATTCGTTGTGCTTGCGGGGATACGGGCGATTGCTTTGCGCGGCATAAATTTACCTAACTCTTGAAATTGCTGCATCCATTCGGGCTAAAGCTTCGCGGATATTTTCCATGGAATTTGCATACGACAACCTTATATATCCATCACCATATTTGCCAAACCCGGTCCCTGACAATACGGCGACGCCCGCTTCCTCAAGTAGGTAGTCCTCTAACGCTTCGGAAGAAAGGGGCAGTTGCGTCACATTCGCCAATACGTAAAATGCGCCAAGCGGAATGATACAACTGACACCATCAATAGCATTCAATCCTTCGACTATCGCATCACGTCGCTTTCTGAACTCGGCTACCATTTGAAAGACGAAATCTTGTGGCCCCTTCAAGGCTTCAATCCCAGCAATCTGGGTAAACGAACAGGTACACGAGTTGGAGTTTATCATCAACTGGGTAATTTTGTCTGCCATGGGTTTAGGAGCAATCCCATAGCCCAAACGCCAGCCGGTCATCGCATAGGTTTTAGAATGACCTTCAAGTAGAATCGTCCGTTCCTTCATCCCAGGAAAGTTTAGGATGCTTTCATGAGCACCTTCATAGAGAATACGTGAATAGATTTCATCCGATAACACATAAAAGTCGTGCTTAATCGCGAGTTCCGCAATCGCTTCTAGATCCGATTTTTCCAAAATACCGCCCGTCGGGTTCTGGGGAGAATTGATAATCAAAAGCCGGGTCCGATCTGAGATTGCTGAGACGAGATCGTCAATTCGGAAGCGGAAGTCAACTTGTTCGCGCAAAGGAAGTGGAACTGCTTTGCTCCCGACAAAGTTGATGACGGATTCATAAACTGGAAATCCGGGGTCAGGATAGATAACTTCACTCCCTTCATCGGCGAGTGCAAAAATGGTGAAAAAGATAATAGGTTTAGCACCGGGCGTGACAGCCACTTCGTCTGGGTGGACATCGACCCCTCTGGTTTCTGAAATGTGTTCAGCGACCACTTCACGAAATTCGAGGAGTCCAGCGGACGGACCGTATCCGGTATATCCATCGCTCATCGCCTTGAACCCCGCTTCGCAGATGTTCATTGGGGTTTTAAAATCCGGCTGACCGATTTCGAGATGTATAATATTTCGACCTTGTGCTTCTAAGTCTTTCGCTTTTGCCAATACTTCGAAGGCGGATTCAGTTCCTAAACGACCCATTCGCTGCGCAAATCTCATTCAGATTGCCTTTCATCAAACCGGGCTAATGGACCTAACGACGACTAATTAGAATATTTCATCACGAATCCGTTGTTGCCGGTAATCCAAATGTGGTTCGCGTCCAGGACAAAGAGGCCATTGACCGGCACTTTACTAATGATGGACCCCTCTATGCTCTGGTTTTCCCACGTATTTCCCTCGTCGGAGGTATGAATAATGACATTGATGCCCATATCACCGCCAACTGCCCATCCCACCTTCTTGTCGACAAACTGCACGCTAGATAGTGTTTCCTGCGTATTACTCGATTGTAGTTTCCATCTATCTCCACCGTTCGTAGTGTGTAACACAACACCACCTTCACCAACTGCCCATCCCGTTGAAGCATCTATAAAAAAGATATCTTTGAGGGTATCTTCAACGTCTGTAGGCTGATCCGCCCACGTTTTTCCGCCATCGCTGGTTTTCTTAATAATGCCATTTTGAGTGCCGGCTTGTGGATTTACAAAAACGCCCGTCACCCAACCGGTAGAATCATCAATGAATTGCACGCTGTTGAATAAACCCTCCGGATCTTCGCCGATCCTGGCGGGAAGCACGCCGCCTTGTAAAATATTCCATATTTTGCCTCCATTCGTTGTGTGGAGGATAGTTTCTCCCATGCCAACTGCGTAACCGGTCTTTTCGTTTACGAAGTGGACATCATACAGCCAGTTGTCTACCTTACTCGTTTGGATATCCCAACGTTTGCCGCCGTCCGAAGTTCCAACAATCATCCCGTTAGCCCCGACCGCCCAACCGTTCTTATTGTCAATGAAATAGACATTCGAAAGAATCTGATTGACAGCAATTTCCGCTTTTTCCCAAGTATTGCCGCCGTTTGTCGTATGACCAATATATCCCGGACTTTCCATTTCTAAAGCTGAAACCCCGACGACCCAACCTTCTCTTGAACTCACAAAAGTAATCGCGTTGTAATCTCTAATATCTTCATTGTCCTGTTCCTGCAGAGCAAACCATTTTCCCTCGGCATAAACCCTGTTTGTCATGCATACGGCTGTGAGCAAAAGCGCTGTCAGAATCGCTCTCTTCTTGTACATTGTTTAATTTACTCCTTTCAGAATTTTGAGTAGTATAGCACTCGTTGCGGATGCTGTCAAGCACAATCAAGCCTTGACATTTTGGTAGTGAGGTGTGGTATGAAGCGTAGCACTCCGATATTTTACGCCAAATCCGACTATTGTCAAGAAAAATTTCCAACGTGCGTTTCTATTGACATCGGCTTCAGAATCCGTATAATATCAGGTTTAGTTTTATTGGTGTGTAGTCTACGCAGCGCACTCGTTTTGTTAAGGTGAGAATCTTCGTCAACGGTTTGTCGCCAGGCGACAAGCGGAAGTGCGCAAGTCCTCGTTATGAAGCTCCATTGCTACAAGGAGGTGTGATGCATGCTGACTCAAGCACAGATTGACTCCTACCATTCAAACGGCTACATCAGTGTTGAAAATGTCCTTTCGGTGGACGAAATCGCTAAACTCTGCCGGGTTACGGACGAATTTGTTGAAAAATCTCGTAAGGTTTCTGAACATAACGATGTGTTTGACCTCGAACCGGGACACACCTCAGAAGCGCCGCGTGTGCGTCGTATCAAGAATGCTGCTATTCATCATTCGGTTTATAATCGGACGCTGCGTCACGATGACATTCTCGACATTGTCGAACAATTGATTGGTCCCGGTGTAAGTCACAACGGTCACAAGCTCAACTTGAAATATCCGAAATTCGGGAGTCCTGTCGAATGGCATCAGGATTGGGCGTTCTATCCGCACACCAACGACGACCTCTTAGCGGTCGGTGTAGCAATTGACGACATGTCGCTCGAAAACGGTTGCCTGATGGTCATCCCAGGCTCACACAAGGGGCCCATCTACAACCATCATCAGAACGGCGCCTTCATTGGGGCGGTCACAGACCCTAATTTCAAGCCGGATAATGCTGTTCCCGTCGAAGTCAGATCCGGCGGCATATCGATTCATCATGTCCGTACCTTACATGGCTCCGCGCTCAACACCTCCGATAAACTCCGCCGTTTATTGCTCTTCCAATATTGCGCAGTTGATGCCTGGCCGCTGACAAATCCCCCTGAATGGAGTAATTTCGCCGCGCTTGCCTTACGAGGTGAGCCGACTTACCAGCCGCGCATGACTGCCGTTCCAGTTCGTATTCCTCTTCCGCAAGCTGCGCGCACAAGTTCAATATACGAAGTTCAGACCCTGCTGGAACAGCCTATTTTCGGCAAGAAGCAGGTTGGTTAGGAAACTAAGCCTTGTTGAGCAGTTCATAAGTCTCAGTTTAGTAACTTTAAAACGGAAATAGGCAGGTTAACATCGTCCTAGGATTGCTATCAGCGATTAATAGTGGCTTTGGTAAATGTGTCGTCTCGTGACGCTGTTGAAATCTTGGTATCCCGATGTACAAAAGTTGAACCGTGGCGCAAGAAACATGATTCGTAAAGAGATTGTGCCATAATGGCATGCATTCAATGTAAGAAAATTGCGGTTTGTCATCTTGGCAGTTCGATGGCGCTGAAGAATTGGCGGAAGTAAAAGTTAGGAACCGCCAATCCAACTAACTATAAGTCATAAGAGCGGGTTTTTGGACGTATTACTAGCATGTTAAATAATTTCTCAATCCTGTATGGGAAAAAATTAGGTTTTGGCATGCAACTTGCGTGATCTTTGGGATTGTCTGATGAAAATGGCATCAGAAAAAATAATAAGTTACAACCCAAGCCAAGAACGAAACATTAGGAGGAATTAAAAATGACGAACCTTACGCGAAGAAACCTTTCTAGCATCTACAATCGGATGGACAGAATCTTTGACGACTACTTTGGAGGACGACCTGCATTCTTGCGTCCTGAGACCGGCGATTGGGATTGGAACCCGCCGGTAGATATTTCAGAGTCAGATAATCAGGTTGAAATTCGGGCTGAAGTACCCGGGCTCTCTAAGGAAGATGTAAGCGTTGCTGTGACTGAAAACGTTCTCACACTCAAGGGAGAGAAAAAGCAGGAGAGCGAAGTGAAGGATGAAACCGTCCATCGTGTTGAACGGGCTTATGGTCGCTTCCACCGTTCTTTCACTCTACCCAAGAGTCTTCGGACAGAGCAAGCGAAGGCGTCGTTCAAAGATGGTGTTTTGACCCTGTCTATCCCGAAGGCAGAGCAAACCAAACCGAAAGAGATTCAAATCAGTGTTGAATAATCCCGCTGAGTTCAGTTATCATAAAGGCGTCCTGCACGTAAAGGCGGGACGCTTTTTTTTTGGTTTCCCGCGCGTTATCAAAATTGGAACTTTCATTTCTGCGTAGGTGTGACTGCAACAGACAAAACGAAATCTAAAAAATACTTACCGAAAATCGGTTAGGAGGACAATAAAAATGCTTCGATTCTGCACGACCAAATGGGGAATTTTACTGACTTTAATGACAATAGCTGCTGTAACTATCACATTCAATACAGAGTTCTATACCACTCAGACAGCAGTCAGTCAAACCGCGGATGACGATTTTGCGTATCTCGAACGGGCAAACCGTGCTTTTATTGAAGTGATTAACAATGCGAAATCTTCTGTCGTGCAGATTACGACGACAAAGCTGGTTTCGCGTAGGGGTTCGCAGCGTCAATTCGATTTTTTCGATGATGATATTTTCCGTTACTGGTTCGGTGAACCCCGAGACCGTCGAAATCGGAATGAGCCGGAAGAGGAGCGGGAGGTTCCCGGGGGGCTCGGATCCGGCGTCATCGTAACTGAAGACGGTTATATCCTGACGAACAACCACGTCATTGACGGAGCTGAGGACATTCAGGTAACCCTACCGAATGGGCGCGAATATGAGGCGGTAGTCATCGGAAAAGATCCAGGGATTGAAGGAACAGATGTCGCAGTTCTGAAGATTGAGGCTGAAGGACTGCCCGAACTAGAGTTTGGTGACTCCGATAAACTTCAGGTTGGAGAGTGGGTTGTTGCTATTGGGAGCCCCTTTGGTCTCGCTCAAACGGTGACACGTGGAATCGTCAGTGCGAAAGGACGTTCGTCTAGTGAAATTAGCGTCGTAGAGTATGCGGACTTCATCCAGACCGACGCCGCGATTAATCGGGGCAATAGTGGTGGGGCACTGATAAACATCCATGGACAGTTGGTGGGAATCAATACTGCAATAGTGACTCATGGAGGCTTTTCTCCGGGCAATGTCGGTGTGGGATTAGCGATTCCAATCAACCTAGCGGGCAGAATCATGAGGACGCTCATTGAGAAAGGGGAAGTTGAACGCGGGTGGTTGGGCGTTTCGCTTCAGGAAATCGACCGCGACCTTGTAGAAAAACTTGGGCTTGGAGAACCACGAGGAGCGCTGATCGCTGATGTCGGACCAGGTATGCCAGGAGACCAGGCAGGAATCCAGAGAGGCGATGTAATTGTTGAGTTCAACAACGTGCCCGTCCGTGATAGTCAACATCTTCGCGACACCGTTGCCGCAACAGAGGTTGGGAAAACCGTACAAGTAAAAGTCATCAGACGGGGCAAAGAGAAGACCTTGAAGGTCCGACTTGGCAAACGGACTGAAGGTGCCGTCGCAGCCATGGGCGGATCGACACCCAATATTCCTGACGACCACGACAGCGAAGTTTTCGCGGGGCTACGGGTCAGAGAACTCACTGATCGGCTCGCAGCAGAATACCGTCATGAGGGCGAAGAAGGCGTAATTGTCGTTGACGTTGAGCGAGGGAGTCCTGGAGCGAGAGCCGGTATCCGCCGGGGAGACCTAATCCAAGAGATAGATTGGAAAACGGTTGCTAATATCGCGGACTATCGCGAACAGGTCAAGGACGTTGCAGAAACCCCCAAAGTTGTGTTGTACGTAAAACATCGAAACGGTTTGCGAGAATTCGTCACGCTAAAGAACCTCCAACCTCAAAAATGAGCCTCAAATCAGAGTCTGATTGTTCAATGACTCGATCTGTGGACGGCGGCATTGAGGCGTACCGTGCGCCACTTGACGGTTTCACTTTGCACGCACCATATTTCGTGCGAATGTGATCTGTCCACCGTTGAGTTTAGCGACGCGCATGACATAGACATAGAGACCGCTTGCAACCGCATCTCCCGCTTCGTTACGACCATCCCAAAATGCTGCGTTATCCCGTCGATGGTACCGCCCCGCTGGTTGTTGTCCGAGATTTAAGCGGCGCACCAATCGTCCCGACGCCGAATAAATCTGGATCTGTACACCAGCGGGCGTTGCGAGTTCGTAAGGTATCCATACCTCCGGATTGAATGGGTTGGGATAAACTGGCAAGATTCTCGTTTCCGCTACGGGGGGCAACTTAGAATTCAAATGCGCTTGCAGATTCCCCCCTTCCACCCACGATATCAGCGCTTCAATTGCCTCACGCGCTCGGGATGGAAGGTGGGGTTGACGATGCAGTGCAAATAACGCCTTTTGAACTCGGGTTACATCAATCTCCATGTAAATGGGATGAGTTGCAATAGATTGCGTACGCGGACCCGTGTCGAATTTACTATGCAGTACATCGTGCATCGTGCGAGCCAAGCTCGGAGCGGCGTTGGTGTCCTCTCCAAAATGTCTTGCCACCAGCGCCAAGTCTGCAATGTCTACAACACCATCTCCGTTGACATCGAAGTTGGGATTCGTAATCATGTCGATAGTTTTCCCCAAGTGGCTGGCAACCAAGACTAAATCCAAGATGTTTACCGCGGCATCTCGGTTTACGTTCCACGGTGAAGGTTCGCTCAACATAACGCCCGGCGTGATGGCGCTCCAGTCGTGGCTTGACAAACGCGCATGGTTCTCAGCCTTGATTCTGGCGTAGTACGTAGTGTTAAGTTCTCCTGTAAATGTGTGACGAGTCACCCCACCGCCAACGTTCTGATCAAAAAGCATCCCTGATTGGAAATCGCTGGAATCCACATCAATCTGAACATGGTAGGCTATAATTCTGCTTGTGTCATCAACTGCGTCCCATTCCAGCGTAATTTCCGGTGAATTTCCCGCCTCCTCCACCAGCCAGTTAAGATTCGACACCGTGGGTGGCGGGGTGCTATCAATCTTGAAGCCGAAATGGCTGGCGTCGGTCCAATATCCTAACGCATCACGCGCACGAACATGTACCCACCATGAGCCGTCACTGAGCCCGGTGAACACCAACGCATTACTTCTAACAAGCGCGTCCGGTCGTGTGTCGGGGATTGTTTCAGGTTCTCGATTCAGGATGAAACTGTATTGCTGACCAGCGACCATCGTCGGCGGGGTTAGCAACTCCAATTGCGGCGAGTTGTCCGCATACCAGCGATTAAAGTCTGGGTGGGTATTGGACGTGATAACGGGCGGCAAAAGCGGTGTGTGATCGACAATTACGAATCCATCACTATACACCTCGGTTGGTGGATTTTGTGAATCCGTAACAACTGCACGAAGGTAGTAGGTGCCTTCAGCGAGAGAATGCGTGTTCCAAGTGAACGCCAAGTGGTCTGATGACAACCCGGATTGAATCAGTGTCGCACCGCCTGGATGATTGTCTCGGTCAAAGAACAGAGCGATTGTGAAGTTTTTGTCGTCGGGATCAGAGGCTTCCCAAGTAATCTGGAAGGATTTGTCCGATATGCCGCCTTGAGCGGATGGGGCGGTAAACTGAAAACCCGGTGCGACATTTGGACGAAATAGCGTGTGATGGGTCGCATAAATTCCCTCTAGTTCCTCCAACACAGGTAATCCGCGCCTGCGCCAGGCGATAGCGATGTCTGTGATGCTCTGGGGTTTGTCGATCGTAATAATCTCCCAGAGTAAATCTGTGCGGTCGGAAATTCCGTCGTCATCGATTTTGGGTTGGTGGTCAATGGAGTCTGCTGTATCGAAGATGTCCCATAAGATGCTCGCCACTGTTCCTTCGACGGTTTCACCTTTAGTATTTGAGCCCAAGCCTTCCACTTGCCCCGTCCACCACCGATTGGATTCGATATTCGGCACGGTCTGATCGAGGTATCCGGTGACATTCAATGCGCGGTTGTCGACAGCTGCCTCCATAAACTCCGCCCATCCCTCATTAAAGGCGAAACCGGTATCCGATACCGTTTCAAGCCGGTGAGAACCCTGATACGTGCCTTGCGGAACAGAATCGTAGTTGTAGCCGTAAGCCGCAGTCATAACAGTGTGCCCATATTCGTGCAACATAAGGATACGCGTCCACTGATCCCGGTAGGCGATGTTGATTGTTTCGCTTGTTACTTGGTCTCCAATTAGGTGCGGCGTATAGTAGGATATGTTCTCCGCGCCAGGCCAAATGACATGCACAGGGCGTTCCCGCTCCCAGCCCAACCGGTTGAGCAGAAAGGAATGTGCGTGTTGGACAGTATTGAAAATATACCCAAGTGCCCGGTTTGGATTTCGAGAATTGATGGATAGATGGACGATTGTCTCACCATCGGGTACATTTCGAACAGTTTCTGAGGCGAACTCATGCACGTTTGTTCCTGGATTTTCGATTGACAACACGTGGTTGTCGAATCTCACTACGATATAAAGATTGCGGGGCGCTCCGCTGTTGAGCTCCGAGTGAGTTAGATTTTCAAAGATGTATTCTCCACGGTCATCAGCGATGGTCTCGTCAATTTTAATATCTTCGCCAACAGCCGCCTCAAGGTAGAGCAAAACTTGCGGGTGATGGATTGGAAGTTCCACCCCCTCATTGTCGTTGAAATAAACGACTGAACCGCGAACCGTCACCTCACCCGCGGGGGCACGAAATCTCCGAAACCTCGCTTGTGTTTCCAACGGTAAGTTGTCTACCGATTCGTCAAACGGAATAGCGCGATCTTGAGAGTATCCCGGTGTTACGCGAAGGTATGTATAGAAATGCTCGATTACCGTTTGACCATTCGCAAGCGTCGCGTAGATTGACGCCTGTAAGGGATACACTCCTTGCTTCCTCACACGAACCAGCACGCTGAAATGCTGATCCGGAGCATACGGAGGAAAATAGGCTCGATCGAAAGAATCGGTTGAGCGCGGAGAAATCCCGTTGGGAAGGCGAAATTGAACGCGTGCATGAGTTGTTTCAGGCAGGTTGGAGCGAATTGATAAGATGAGCGTGGCTTCTTCTCCAATTCGCGGTGCTCGTGTAAGACGGAGCGTACCATCGAACGCTTGGGGGCGGCGGGGTTGATGTGCAGATGCAGAGAAGAGTGTTTCCGCACACAACATGGAAATCGAAAGGCACAAAAACAGGAGAACGAGCGGAGTAACGCTGACAACACGAATTGTCATGTGTAGCATGTAAAACAAACCCGTTCCTGTTTTCATAAATACTTCTCGGCTGAATCCTGTATTGCTTCGGTGCTGCCGTTTTCTTCAAGCCGATTGCCTAGAACCTGAGCATGTGCGAAAAAAGAATCCGGCAATCTCCCGGACTTCACGACTCGCGCTATTAACTTGCAAACCAGATTCCTAGCATGATTCCTATCGAAATTAAAATGATTATTGTCCGATAACTCCTAGCACTAGCTTCCATGTCAACATTGCCGGTTCTCCTTCTTCTTTCGACCCGCGCAACGATTTTCGGTCCGCTTTCTCACTATTTCGCCGCCGCTTTTCAGGACATGGGTGTATTGAGGACTTTTCCTCCTGCATTTCTTCCCGCTGTTCTCGAATTTTCTCCACCAAACGCGTTGTGCCAGACGTGGGTGCATTAGCTGCTTTGGCTATCTGTTCAACTCGATGTAACTCGCGCGAGTCTGCGTCATCGGTGGTAGGCTGTTGAGATGTGTGTTGACTAGTAGATTCTTCTGGGTGAGTTGCATCGTCAGCGTTTTCTACATGTGTTTCGTCTTGGACCGTGACACTGGTTTTGCTTTCGAGATTCGTAGAAAACGCAGAACTTATATGGTCTCGATGTTTTTGATTCTCTGGTCCATGGCGATCTGGCATGTCGGGTTCAGCTTCGTGATGTGCTACTTCCTCCGGTTCCAATTTGCTCGAGTCGTCCGATGCACGTTTCCCAGCCCACATCGCCCGCCGTTGTTGTCTGTATTTTTCCTTCAGTGCTTGCTTTTCTTCTTCGCTCAGTTGCATGATTTTCACCTCCTGACACGTGAATGAACCATAATGTGAAAGGCTTCACGTGCGAAACTTAGATTTTTTTCTGTTTTATTGTACCCTATTCTGAAATTTTTTCGATTTTGACCGTAGTTCCACTCTTCACCTGTTTGAACGCCTTAGGGTCGCCTAGCAGTTCACCGATCACATTGACTGCACTCGCTGGACGGATTTCAGCACCCAGACTCATAGGTGTTGTGCCAAAGAAAATACAAAACGCAGTGCCGGTGGGCCAGTAGCCGAGATCGCCTAGTTCCACGACTTCTTGAGGATTTTCAGCATCCGCGTTTACTGATATGGAAAAGTAGATTTCGTCGCCCCATGTACTCCCACGTTCCTGAATCGGTAGCACATCCCAAATCATTTGCGCTGTTTCCGAGTTATTCAGTACCGCCTCCATTACGACAGGCTGAGCAGAGATTTTAATCTTTTTGGGGGTCATGACAGTTCTCCATTGGGAATCCGGCATTGGTTGCTTTGGTGTTGACTTGGTTTCTGCTTTCAACGATAATAGGAAGCTGAGTCTTTTGTATTTTAACACAATCCACTCGATATCCTCAATGCAAAAAGCGCTCAACCCGCGCTTATCGGAGGAGGCAGAAGATTACTAATGTACGAAAATAGTTGGTGTATACGCAGTAATTTTCACGGACAAGCAGTATTAATTCAAATCGGGGAAGTGACCAATGAGATTAAAAAATCGCGTTGCAATTGTAACAGGCGGTGGACAAGGAATTGGGCGGGCGATTTGCCTCACGTTTGCTAGGGAAGGCGCACGTATAGCCATTGCCGAGCAAAACCGGGCATCTGCTGAGGCAGTGGCCGAGGAGGTTCGCGCGTTTGGAATAGGTGCGATAGCAATGCACACAGACGTCTCCGATGGCGATGCTGTCCGCGTAATGGTTTCTCAGACGCTTAGCACCTTTGAACGAATTGATATTCTCGTCAATAACGCCGGAATTTTTAGCCACACGCCAATCGAGGAGTGTACCGAAGCAGAATGGGATCGAATCATGGCTGTTAATCTCAAGGGGCCTTTTCTCTGTTCGCAGGCCGTAATGGAGATTATGAGAAAGCAGAAATCTGGCAGGATTATAAATCTTGGTTCTATTGCGGGTAGAGTTGGCGGGCTGTTTGCTTCGGCACCCTATGCTTCATCTAAAGCAGGAGTGATGTGCTTGACGAAATCGTTTGCACGCCATCTTGGCGAATACGGAATCACCATCAACGCAATTGCGCCCGGTGTGGCTAAGACAGAGATGACGAAAGATCATCCTGAGATGACACCACAAATTCCGCTTGGTCGTGTCGCCGACCCGCAGGAGGTAGCGAACGTCGCACTGTTCCTTGCGTCAGATGAGGGATCATATCTGACAGGTGTCATCATAGATGTGAATGGTGGAATGTTAATGCCCTGACCCTCAATCATGAAAAGTTACGACTCCGAGATCAACTAAGAATCGTCAATTCGCTTTCCGGTCCCCGTTCGCGGAGTTCCTCTGCGAGCAGATTCGCTGCATTGCGAAATGCCTCGGATTGTGACGAATCAGGGTGCGATGCAACAATGGGCACACCTAGGTCACCGCCTGTACAGATTTCCGGGTCAATCGGAATCGCCCCCAAAAATGGAATGCCGAGTTTTTCGCTGATTTTCTTCCCACCATCGGTTCTGAAGATGTCTGTTCGTTTGTCACAGTGGTGACAGATGAAATAGCTCATGTTTTCAACGACGCCCAAAATTGGTACGTTGAGCTTCTCAAACATGGCGACGCCTCGCCGAACGTCGGCAAGTGCAACATCCTGTGGCGTAGTCACAATCACAGCGCCGGTCAGGGGAATGGCTTGCGTTAAAGAGAGAGCGGCATCTCCGGTACCGGGCGGCAAATCAATAATCAGATAATCGAGTTCACCCCAGTTGACATCACTCAAGAACTGGCGAATTGCGCTGTGCAACATAGGACCACGCCAGATCATTGCCTGTTCCTCGGATACCATAAAACCAATCGACATGAGTTTAACGTCGTGGCTGACAAGAGGAATCAATTTCCTATCTTGTCCTACCTCTGGCTGTTTATTGATACCCATCATGGTTGGAATGCTTGGACCATAGGCATCTGCATCCATCAGCCCAACTTTCGCCGTCCCTTGTGCTAGGGCGAGCGCTAGGTTCGTCGCGACTGTCGATTTTCCCACGCCGCCTTTTCCGCTTGCCACGGCAATCTTATACTGAACTTCCGGAATCATTACGTTCTGCTGTGGCGTGCTCGCTTGCGGTGCCGTCGGTTTGGAAGCTGCCGGGTTGCCCATCATCTGCAGGTCCGGATGACTCTTCCCGCCTTGTGAGGACGGTGCTTGGCCCTTTGCATCTCCACCTTTGACTTTTTTGAAAAGGTTCATAGCTTTTCCTCTCGTGTGGCCAAATTGCCCCTATTCGCTGTTTCGTCCATCGTGGTGGCGGACAAAAGCGGCTTTTTTGGGATATTTGACAATTTTACCGAATTCCCCGGCGAAAGTCAAGACATTCGGATTGAGGAATTCACCCTTGTGATCGTAGCGCACGGTCCTTTTTTACAATCCAATTATATTTACGTGTGACACATCGGTACGATTTTTTTGAACGTTTTTGTTGATGATACTACAAAACAGTGATCGGGTCAATATCGACGATAAGATCCACATCTTTCATCGAAGCAGCGGACGGCAGTGTTTTAACGGATCGCCCGACGAGTTCACGAAGTTTTTCAACGTGCTTACTTCTCAACAGGAAATGCCAGCGGAATTTCCCCATAATTTTTGATAGCGGCGCAGCGACCGGACCTCGAATCTCAACGTCCGAAAATCCATCCGCTTTCAGATTTTCTAGACAGATCAGGAGGCAGTTTGCTACATAAATCACTTCCTTCTCGACTGCTCCGCGGAGTACGATGGTTACGGCATGACTAAAGGGCGGATAAAGGAGCTCCTCCCGATAACCGATTTCCTTTCGGTAGAAGCGGAGATAGTCGTGTTCTTGCGATGCTTGAATGCTGTAGTGATCGGGCATGTAGGTTTGAATGATGACCTCACCGCCTGCTTGGCTGCGCCCGGATCGACCGGCGACTTGTGCCAGCAGATTGAACGCCCGTTCGCCTGCGCGAAAATCAGGCAAGTTGAGGGCGGTATCCGCGGAGATTACGCCAACAAGAGTAACGTTAGGAATGTCTAAACCCTTTGCAATCATTTGAGTTCCTACCAGAATGTCGATTTCACGGGTTCTGAAGGCATCTAAAATTTTTCGGTGTGCGTCTTTCTGCGTTGTCGTATCGGTGTCCATCCGCTTGACGTTCGCCTTAGGAAACGCCTTGATTGTTTGTTGTTCGACCTGTTGGGTGCCTAGTCCGAAATAGCGAAAGTAGATACTCCCGCATTGCGGACAATCCTTGGGGGTAGGGCGTTCGTAACTGCAGTGATGGCATACCATCCGCTTGGTATGAAAGTGGAACGTCAGTGAGATTGCACAGTCCCTACACCGTTCGACGTGCCCGCAGGTGCGGCAGAAGACATACGTCGAGTAACCTCGACGGTTCAGGAACAGGATTATCTGCTCCTGTTGCATAAGCCGATTTTCGATTGCTTTTCGCAGTGGCACTGAAAAAATGGTGCGATTGCTCTTTTCCAATTCTTCGCGCATGTCGACTATCTGAACGGATGGCATTTTTATATTGGAGACACGAGAGGGAAGGCTGAGCAGATGATATTCTCCTATCTGAGCGCGATAGAAGCTTTCCAATGATGGCGTTGCAGTGCCCAGGATCGCGGGACAATCTGCCAATTCCGATCTCTTTAAGGCGACATCGCGTGCGTGATAGCGGGGTGAGGCATCTCCCTGTTTGTACGAGGTTTCGTGCTCTTCATCGACAACAATGAGGCCTACATTGGGCATCGGAGCGAAAATTGCCGAGCGCACTCCCACCACGATGTCCGCCTTCCCAGTTCTGATCCGCTGCCACTGATCGTATCGCTCCCCGTCTGAAAGGTTGCTATGTAGTACCGCCACCCGTGCGCCGAAACGCCCGACAATCCGAGAGACCGTTTGCGGCGTCAAGGCAATCTCTGGCACTAAAAAAATCGCGCCTTTTCCCCGCTTGAGGGTAGTCGAAATCGCTTGCATGTAAATTTCTGTTTTTCCACTCCCGGTGACCCCGTGTAGCAGAAAAGTCGCTCGGCGAGATCGATGAACGGCACTCTGAATTGCGCCGAATGCTCTAGCTTGATCGGTGTTCAGTCTCAGCGACTGTGTTGAAAGCACCGCTTCCAAGCTGGTCGGATTACGCACAACTTGAACTGATGTGATACGGATTAACCCTTTCCTTTCAAGCGCTCGCAATGGCGCTAGGGATGTATTAGTATGTTTGATGAGATCGCTTGTTGTCCAGTTCAAATCCCGCGAGTTGTGGCTTTGACGAATGAGCAGCTCTAGTATCTGAGCCTGTTTCGGTGCCCGCTTTGCTAGCTTAGAAATCTCAGCCTCAATTTCAGAGAGCGGTTTGGCTAAAGAAGCGACGAGTCCTGTACGCGGTTTCGATTTAGATTGGAAATCCGACTTCAGTTCAACCAACCCTTTTTCCTGCAAGGTGGAAATCACAGGTCGCAACTTTGCATAACTACGCCCAATTCGTCGAGAAAGTTGATTCGGAGATAAGTCCCCGTCCTGTCGCAAAATCGACAGGATCTGCGTCTGCAGCGGAATCCGCTTTTTCATCACTTCAATTTGTTCGTCGGTCGCAAGCAGATGGACGAGGCTGCGTTTCTGTGTCCGCACGGCGCCCGGAATCGCAGATTTCAACGCCTCTCCCCAAGACGACAGGTAATATTCGGCTATCCATTTTGTTAACGCTAGCAGTTCGTCAGAAAACGTGGGTGAGTCATCAAGGCAGTCAACAAGAGGCTTAATTTCGATGGAGGAGTCGGGGAGTTCAGGCTTTTCCATCACCGCGACAACGACACCTTCGCGCACACTGCGACCTAACGATGCAAGCACACGCGATCCAGGCTGTACAACAGGGGCGAGGCGATTTGGGATAGTGTAGGAAAAGGAGAGATCTTGAGGCAGCGGGAAAACCACGCGCGCATAGTTCATAATTGTGAAATATGAAGAATATTGTGTGACACGAATTGGGTTGGATTTCAACTCACGTGCATTGACGAGATTCTATCTCTGTCTTCAAAATTCAGAGCATAGCGCTCCTCGCTGAAAAGCTGAGGAATTGGGCGTTTTCCCTAAAACTTTCTTTCGCTCCTGCATCAGATACGTGCTTGAACAGTACCATATTTCGGGATCCGACGCAACCCCAAAGTTAAGCCGCCATGGACTGAAAGTTCACGTCAATTTAGGGCTGAAGCACCTTCTGATGCATTGCCAACTGCCACCATCCTTTCGATCGATATCTGTCTGATTGACGGCGAAGGTGAATCGTGCTAGAATAATTAACAATCCGCTTAGCATAGAATCAATTATGGTTAGGACAAATTCTAAAGGATAACCTAAATCGGCTATCCTTGTAATAGCATCAACTGAACAGATGCGCCGCCCTGCTCTCAACACAGTCATCCCATACACACTCGGAATCCTTGTCGCCGAATTCCTGTCTATCCCTGCCTTTTGGATTTGGCTGATTGTGCTGATGTTTCTCATCAGCAGCTTTATACTACAACACCGACCAGAGCGTGGGTTTCATGTGGGAAATATTGAAAGTGCACGCATCCCGCAAATGTTTCTTCTGCTTGCGATCTTTGCTTGTGGGATACTTCGTGTGGAGATTTTCCTGACCTCTCCCTGTCCTTCGGAACTATACAATGAACCCGTGCGATTCTCGGGCCACATGACATATCAGCCCTACCGTGGTGAATCGTGGGAGGCAGGATACGCAATCGGAGCCGTCAAATCCGTATCTGAACCGGATTTAACTGTGAAGATGAAAGTCTTAATCCGATTCAATGAGCCGGTTGCGTTGCACTACGGCGACCATCTTGAGGTTGAGGGTGTATTCCGTCAACCGAAAGGACGACGCAATCCAGGCGGATTCGATTACCGCGCGTATCTTGCCCGTCGTCAAGTCTTCGGAACTTTCTATCCAAATCGCCATCACGAAATTTCGCCAACCTATCAAGCTAGATTGCTACCCTTGCGCTGGGCAGAACGATTGCGCCGACTTGTGGAAGTTACGATTGATCGGCTATATCACGAGCATCCCGAACATGCCGACATTATCAAAGGTATGCTTTTAGGTAAGCGAAGTGGGCTTCCCGATTCGACTCTTGATGTTTTTCGTAACACTGGTAGCCTGCATGTTCTCGCTGTGTCGGGATTGCACGTTGGACTGATTACTGCCCTCTGTTTTCTGAGTTTTTCTCTTCTTGGCCTACCTCGAAAAACGGTCTGCCTTCTGACGATCTCCTCCGTCATACTCTACGCATGCTTGGTCGGATTTCGCCCATCGGTGTTAAGAGCGTCATTTATGGCAATCCTGTTCTTAATCGCGCAGATTATCGATCGAGATGCCGATCTCATCAATCTTCTAGCGTTTGCTGCGCTGGTCCTGTTGTTGATTAATCCCGCCCAGCTGTGGGATGTCGGCTTCCAACTCTCCTTTGCTGCAGTAGCATGTATCGTTTATCTCTTGCCCAAGTGGATCGCGTTCATTGCCGATCTTTCTACGTATCGAAGTGCCCAAGAAAACCATACCGACTCCTGGCTCGAAGAAGCTTGGGGTAGCGGCTGGAAGCGGGCCATCAGATGGTTGGTTGTCGCGTTTGGGGTAACATTGTCGGCGCAGGTCGGCACATTCCTTATTATCGCGCAACACTTTTGTCGTGCCTATCCTCTCGGTTTGATTGTGGGGCCCTTCGTCGTTGGACTTGCCGCTCCCATCGTTGCCATCGCATCTATCTCGCTTCCGCTCGGCATGATCTGGCTTCCGCTGGCAACACCATTTGTCTATGCCAACCACCTCGTCCTCTTTATCCTTTTGAAAATTCTCGAATTCTTCGGTCAACCGTGGGCGGGGTTGAAAATGTCTCCGCCGAGCTTGGGATGGGTGAGTGTCTATATCGCGGGCTGTCTTGCGATTGCGCACTGGAGGTGGGTGTGGGAGCATCGGAATAGGGCGGTGTTAATTGGTGCAGTAGTTCTAGCGTTCTCGATTTGGGATTCCGCGTTGAAGGAGGAAGGGAACCTCTTAGAAATTACATTTCTTGATGTCGGCCAGGGCGATGCGGCATTTGTCAGATTTCCCGACGGAAAATCAATGTTAATCGATGGCGGCGCCAATCGGCGGGGTTACGACAACGGTGAGCGTGTCCTCGATCCATTTTTGTGCAACAAGGGTATCTTCAAACTAGATCTGCTCGTCCTAAGCCATCCGGACAACGATCACGGCGGCGGACTTGCGCACATTGTACGCACGTTTAATGTCAAGCGCGTGCTCGGTGTGCCGCACCGATCACTCCCTCCCCCGACGCATGGCGATCTGCACCAAGTCGTCGATACGAAAGGCATACCACATGAACTCGGCGATGCAAGGGAGATTCAACTCACATCGACGGCGCAGCTTGCGTTACTGCATCCGCGGGATGAAGCGTCGGTGAATCTCATGGATGAGGATGTCAACAGCGATTCGCTTGTGCTAAAGATGACCTATGGTAGTGTACGAGCCTTATTCACGGGGGACATTAATCGGGAAACTGAGCTCGCCTTAATCTCAGATGGCCACGATTTGCGTGCAGAGTTCCTCAAGGTTCCTCACCACGGCAGCCAGACTTCCAGCAGTTCCGAATTTATCGAAGCCGTGGGCCCACAAGAGGCGATTTTTTCGGTCGGTACCCGGAATCGATACGGCTTCCCATCTGAAAAGGTTGTCAATCGCTATCAAGAAAGGGGTTGCCGGGTGTTGCGCACTGATGAGCTTGGTGCTATCCAGCTGCGCACCGATGGGCGTCGGTGCTGGATGACCTATTATGTCGGAAGGTAGTCAATTTCACTCATCAGAAACGGCTCCGATCGTTCCAAGTTCGAGTAGGGTTTAGCCGCTATGGGATTGAAGTAGATGTGAGATGTCACCATTTCATCTTTTCCATTTGACAATATTGACCAATAGTGCTACACTCTACCGTGAGATTAGCCGAGAATTTAAGCGCAAAATCCCCTGATTCTATATAAAATTCTGTTGGCAAATATTGGATAGCGCTCCATCTTATAAAAGCCGTGGTTGACGATATAAGTAGAGAATAGAACATGAAAGTCGTTACCGCAAATGAGATGCGTCAAATTGACCAACAGACGATTGAGGGGATCGGGATTCCAGGAATTGTGCTCATGGAAAACGCCGGCAGGGCGGTTGTTGCAACAATCCAGAAGCACTTCTCTGAATATCGGCGTGTCGCTGTTGTGATAGGCAAGGGAAACAATGGCGGAGATGGACTGGTCGTGGCTAGACTGCTTGCACTGGCGGGATGTTCTGTTCAAATTATTCTCGTTTCGCCGCCGTATCAATTTACGGGCGATGCTTTAACCAACTTGCAGATTGCCCAGAACCTCAATCTCCCCATCGTACAAGTGCTCTCTGAAACCCATCTCGATAAGTTGGAACGTCAGCTCTCCCAGTGTGAGTTAATTGTTGATGCAATTTTTGGAACAGGTTTACGGGGTGCAGTTCGTGGGTTCGTTGCGAACGTCATTGCGTGCATTAACGCAAGAGGTTGCCCGGTCGTCGCAATCGATCTCCCGTCTGGTCTAGAGACGGATTCAGGTGTGATAGAGGGGGCATGCGTCAAAGCGACCCATACTGTTACAATGGGGCTGCCCAAGCGGGGTTTGCTTCTCCACCCAGGTGCGGGCACGGCGGGGCAGTTGGAGATTGCCGATATCGGGTTCCCACCGAGTATCATCCAAGCGCGAAATATTGAAGTAAATTGGACGCGATCGGAGGATGCTGCTAAGTTGATACCGTCTCGTTATCAACATTCTCACAAAGGGACGTATGGACGTGTTTTTGTGGCAGCAGCATCTATCGGTATGACGGGCGCCGCGGCTTTAGCGAGCGAAGCGGCATCCCGCGTTGGCGCTGGTTTGGTTACTGTGGGCGTTCCCAATAGCCTCAACCCTGTTCTAGAGGTCAAGCTGACTGAGGTGATGTCGCTGCCGTTACCCGAGACAGATGAGGGGACGCTGGCGCTAGATGCGGGTTCACAAATCCTCGAGTTCATCGCGCGGAATCGGTCAATTCTCGCGATAGGCCCTGGGCTTTCACAACACCCTGAAACGGTTGCGCTCGTTCACCACCTAATCCGCGAAAGCGATTGCCCAATCGTCATTGATGCCGATGGGTTGAATGCACTCGCAAAATCGAAGGAGTTGCTCTCATCCTTGCGGTCTCAAACTGTACTGACCCCCCATCCCGGCGAAATGGCTCGGCTCATTGGCGGAACAGTCCCTGAAGTGGAAAGAGATCGGATTGGGATTGCACAGCAGTTCGCTCAGGAACACAATGTCACACTTGTTCTCAAAGGAGTCCCGACGGTCATTGCAAGCGGAGATGGAGCGGTGTGGGTCAACTCAACGGGCAATCCTGGCATGGCAACTGGAGGTATGGGTGACGTGTTGACCGGCGTTGTTGCGGGACTTATGGCGCAGCAATCGTCAAGTCACGATGCCGCTGTACTAGGCGTATACCTACACGGACTGGCAGCGGACATCGCCGCCGAATCCATTGGGGTGCATGGATTGATGGCGCGAGATGTGTTGGAGGCGCTTCCTACGGCGTTTCAGTCGTGCCGCAGTAGTACCTCCGGTTGACCGTGAAGAAACAAAGCCGAGACATCCTGCATTTCAACAACACCGGCTTATCGACAGATTAAGTGAAACCCAAACACTCCATTTGACGTGCTGATTATAGTGTGTTGTGTTTCATTCTAATTGTGAGATTTCAAGCAGAATACTAGGAGAACCGGATGGATCTCAAGCTAACCGGAAGGGTTGCTGTTATCACAGGCGGCAGTGAAGGAACGGGCAAAGCCATCGCGATGCGGCTTTCTGAGTGCGGCGCAAGAGTCTCCATCTGTGCGCGGCGCGAGGATGTCTTGGAACGAGCCGCACAGGAAATTCGCAACAGGACCGGGAACGATGTGCTCGCCGTCTCCGCGGACGTGACAATACCCAAAGCGTTAGAAGACTATATTCGCAGCACCGTTGAACGCTTTGGTCGAATTGACATTCTAATCAACAACGCCGGACGCGCTACGGGCGCACCCTTTGAAGAGGTAACGGATGAGGATTGGTACGAGGATCTAAATCTCAAAGTGATGGCGGCTGTGCGTTGTTCACGCCTGGTCATTCCTCATATGAGATCGGCTGACGGCGGGCGCATCATCAACATCACCCACCCCGGCGGCAAACAGCCCGGTGCCGGCTCATGTCCAACTTCGGTCAGCCGTGCGGCGGGAATCGCTTTGACCAAAGCCCTCTCCAAAGATTTACTTCCAGACAAAATCCTTGTCAACACGGTCTGTTTGACCTCTATCAAAACCGCGCAAGGGGTTCGCGGCTGGCAGGCGCAAGGTTCGCCAGGCACCCTCGAGGAATACTGGGAACAGCAAGGGAAAAACCATCCGCTGGGGCGTCTCGGTGAAGCCAGTGAGGTGGCAGATTTAGTCGCATTTCTCGTTTCAGATCGAGCGGCGTTCATTACGGGAACAGCAATCAACATTGATGGTGGACTATCGGCGGTTGTCTGATAGCAGTTCAACCTACGCCATCGGTTTGAGGTTATCGCTCTGCTTGCACCGCTGGAGAACAGAGAAACGCAGATCTCCGCTCCCATCCCGATGACTCCGGGGTTTTAGTCTGGACGATTTTAGCTTGGTGACAGCCCAAATCTAAAACTGGTATCTAGAAGGGAGAGCTATCCATGACTTTAGGTGAAGTCTTTGATTTATCTCAGGATATTGAACTGAGGCACGCAAAATTATACGCGGCGCTCTCTCTCATGTTGGGAGATGTCGATGAGCGCGTCGCCCGATTTTGGCAGAACATGAGCGCGGAGGAGTGGCAACACTATATTATAATCGATTTTGGGCGTTCGCTGTGTGCCCGTGCGTTTGGCTTAGATGCGCCGGCGACAGGCTTGCCTGAAACCTCCATCCAACGAATTGTTCAGGCGTTAGATGAGCACGAGCGGCGAGTAAACGAAAAACCGATCACCCTAAACGAAGCGTTTGAGATTGCGATTGCCATCGAAGGAAGTGAGGCAGACACGATCTATATGGATCTTCTTTCTACGATTAAAAAGGCAATCCATGAGGCGAAACAAACCTATCTCCTAAGCCGTGTCTCCCAAATTGAAAAGGATGTGCAAGCTCACGTCGATCGCCTGATTGATGCGACGAAAAACTTTGCAAAAGATCCAGATCTGGTCCGAAAGGCGCACATCTTGAGCGATCACCAACACTAATACTTCGGGATAGACTAGCGCAAATTCGGAAGGACGACGCGGTGATTCTGAACGCGATGACTTGATGGAATCGGATACCTATTCAACAATTACGACGGAATCGGTCGAGCGTTTGGCGCACACACTTGCCCGTGGAGATATACCCGTAATCGAGCGTTTCGAGCCCGTCGCCGATTTTGAAGAACTAATTACATTCACAACGGATAATCCCACGCCCCTTGAGCACGCGTATCGAAATCCGGTCTGGCGTATGCAATCTGTCTCAGCAAGACTTACCGAGGCAGTGGCGATTGCAGCGCATGAACCGTTGATACGAGATGCCGGCTGGGAGGTTCTAGCGCAGATTATCCTCCAACACGCAGAATATCTCTACACCTACCACCATTCGCACAACCCTCGCGAGCGACTTCAGGCGGGTGCTGCTTTGGCGCTCGCCAGCAGCCTCTGCCACGCTCTTCCGCAGAGCAACGCGTGGCGACTCGCCGGATTCGCGCGGATTGCGGAATCGATCGACAAAATCGACGGTTTCCAATCTTACCTAATTGAAGCAATTGATGCGGCGTACGAGTTAGCGGTGGCTCTCAACCTCCCCATTTTCGGAGAGGCGATAGATCGCTACAACACAACCTTAAATCGTAATCTGCAATGGAATAAGCGAACGCATTTTAAGCTCAGCGATCAGGAGTTATTCGATCACTTGGATCTGCGTCATCCCGGTCTGGAAACCGTCAATACCGAATGGGAAGGGGGAGGTCTTGAAGAAGCGAAGTCGGCTTACGTGATAGCGAAGCATTTGTCCCTCCACTCCAAGAACTGGTCTGCTCTTTCTCTATTACTACACCGTGTTATAGATTCGTGGGAATCTTGGTTTGACAGGTTTCCCGTTCCGTACGTTCCTGACGAGGAGAGGTGGCGCACAGGCGAGGCAGGCCGGCGAGCTGCACTCGAGTTTCCCAAGGTTATTATCGACAGGCTGACGTCTGTCCAAAACTGCGACGCGATGCCCTTCCACATGGCAAAGTCCTGCCTTGAGCATGCACGCTACCTCTCTGCCTATCATGGGCTCGACGACAACGGCTTGCATGTGGAAACGAGCGGAATCGGTGTAGCCGCCCTGCTCTTTCCGGAATGGCGGGATCGAGAGCAGTTTCTTAAACTCGTACTCCGGCGTTACAAATGGATTCACAACAACTACATCCTCACCGACGGTCTCCATACTGAAAGTTCAAATGTGGATTCCAACTTGGCACTCACATGCCTGCTTAGCTTCTATCAATTCGCTCGTCTCTGCGACTTTCGGCTGCCCGAAGATTTCGATCGGCGTTGTGAGAAGATAATCGAGTCCCTCATGTATCTCAGCCAACCGGACAATCGCCCCCCACATTGGAATCGATGCAGTTCGGCGTACCTCAATGTGGACGAGCTGTGTGACGTCGGTCACGCAATATTCGATCGACAGGATTTTTTGTACATGGCGTCGAAAGGAGGGGAGGGAAGACCGCCAAACGAGACCTCACACGCCTTCCCTTACACGGGTTACTATGTCATGCGAAATCATTGGCGTATAGACGCCCAATACCTCATTTTTGACAGTAGCGGTTTGAACTCAATACGTCAGCGCGAGGTTAAGCTCAACTTCCTCCTCTATGCCTACGGGCGACCGCTAATTGTCGATGCTTGCAGCTTCTGTCCGGACGCTGCCGCCGAGGACGCGCTCCATCCGAGCAGTGGATACAACACCGTGACAATCGACGGAAGAAAGCAATGTCACCCCGCTGTGCGTCATTCAGCGCAAGGACCGAATCCAGATGACTTTTGGCTAACGACGCCATCGTTCGATTTCGTCCAAGGGTGGCACAAGGACGGTTACGCGGAAAAAGACTCGCCAAACTGTAATTCCAATCTCTTGCATAAGCGATCTATTTTCTATGTAAAAGGAAAGGCGCAAGCATCCAAATTGCAGTCTGGGCACTCAGTTTTGGCGGATGGTGAGTATTTTATCCTCCATGACTTGGTCCTCGGCAAAGGTGAACATGCCCTCGAACAGATCTTCCACCTCGCGTCCGCGTCAAGCGATTCCGTAGAAGTCCGCGACAACAACGTCGTGCGGACCGTCGAGCCAAATATAAGCAATCTAGTGATTGCTCCTGTGAACGCCGGAGACCTAGCGGTTCGATTGCGCTGCCGCGATACTGATGCGGTTGTTGGGAGCACGGCATCCCGCAATGAAATCCCGCCTTGTGATCTGACCTACGCGACGACACGCGCCTTACCAGCGGTGATGAACACTATCCTGTTGCCGCTTCGTCCGAGGGCAGACACAGTTCCAGATCTCCACCCGATTGAAGTGGTTACCGACCCTGACGTGTTGGCAACGGGATTCGCCGCTGTGCACAATCAAGCCACTGATCTCGTCCTCATCTCTGACGACGGCTTCGCCCGGATGTCCACGACCGACATCGAGTTTGTCGGCGAATATCTCTTCTTGCGGCTTGATGGTGAGGGACAGCCTCAGCAGGTAGTGATCATCAATGGACAGTTTCTGACCTGGGGGGGGGATGTGTTGGTAGAGCTTCCTGAACCGCGTGCGCACTATGAATCAATTGCTGGGGGGGATTGACGACAAGGAGAAGGGGCAAAATGCTTAGCCTGCCGATTCCATTATAATCAGACAACTTGGCATATCATGAGATCCGCGCGCCTAGGGGCAAGAACTACTGCCAGCTCATTGAGGAACTTGGCGCCACAGCTTACATTGGCAGCAAAGGGGCTCACCTGGATCCGGATTTGGCGGTGAGTGTACGACCGCGCAGGGCGGGCTGGCTCCCAGCGTTGGGATAGAACGACAAGGCAGGAGGGCATTTGCGAAATTAAGAGGTCTCTGAAGGCGATCTATTTCTGTTTATCTATTGTATCAGTGTCGCGAGTCGCGTGTATCGCGTTTAAGATTTCGGATTTATTCGACGACCAACTAAGCGAGTAGCGAGGGCGATAGTTTGAGAAGCGCTGGGTGTCGCCGTAGGCTCAACCCAACCTAAAAGTGCTTATCTGTAGGACGCCGAGAAACTGAGTTTTTGGCGAAAACTCGGCTACTGTACCCAAAAAGAAGCAACTTGTGCTATAATGGAGATGCTTAGTCGTGACGATTGGGAATGTGCTTCTTTCCCGCGGCTGATTCATACGTCGACGTTGTGCTGAACGTGCAGAGACGGCAATGACACAACCCGAATTTCACTTCCTGGGCACTTCCCACATAATCGTTTTGATACTGACGATTGTTATTCCCCTCGTGCTATCCGCGTTGGTCCGGAGGGCGGATTCGCCGAAGGTCACGCGAGCTGTCCGTTATCTACTAGGAGCGCTTATACTCGGCAACGAATTCGGGCATTGGAGCTATCGATTGATTGGGGGAGAGTCTCACCTGTTTCTGCAGAACTACCTCCCGCTTCACATTTGCGGGCTCTCAACATTCGCAACTGCCGCTACGCTCCTCTTTCGGGTCCAAATCCTCTACGAGTTCGCCTATTTCTGGGGTCTGGTGGGCTCATTCAACGCGATACTCACCCCTCAGCTCGAGGTCGGCTTTCCGCAGTATCGTGCGTTCCAATATTTTGTGGCTCACGGCGGTATCGTCGCTGGAGTTCTGTTTGCCACGCTAGGGCTGCAGATGCGACCAACTCTCAAGTCCTTATTCCGTGCATTCCTTGTCATCAATTTCCTTGCAGTCGTGATCGGCGGCTTTAATCAGTTGATGTCAGCCAACTACATGTTCCTTTGTGAACCCCCGAAGACAAAGTTTCCGGTGTTCAATTCGGAGTCCGCGGTCTTCGTGCCTTGGCCCTGGTATATACCGATTTTAGATGGTGTCGCGCTCATACTGTTCTTCGTTGTCTATTCGCCGTTCTTAATTAGCGATTGGCGGAATCGCACCGTGGGGGACGCCAGAATCCGCGATACTGTTAGCGGCTAAGCAGACATCTATTCACCCGCGTATCATATTGATTTCCACATCAAACTAGGTTATGACCAAGAACGACAAGAAGACAATTTTCGGCTGGTGCATGTACGACTGGGCGAATTCCGCCTACATTACCACAGTAGTCGCGGCGCTTCTGCCAAACTACTTCGCGCTCATCATTGTGGGCGAAAAGGGCGTCCAAATCGGGAACACGGTCGTCAGCGCGTCCGTTTTGTGGGGAGCGATGATCAGCGTCGCTGCGTTCTTTGTATTTCTGTTCGCTCCCGTCCTCGGCGCGATATCGGACTTCTCCTCGGCGAAGAAGAAGTTCTTGATGTCCTTCGCCTACACCGGCAGCATCTCCGCAATGTTTCTCTATTTTTGTGGTTCTGGGGATGTCTGGATGACCGTCATCTTCTTCCTCATCTCGCGGATTGGGTTTGTGGGGGCTAACGTCTTCTACGATGGGTTCCTGCCCCAGATTGCATCTGAGGATAAGATGGATTGGGTATCTGGCAAAGGGTATTCCTACGGGTACGTTGGCGGAGGGCTACAATTTGCGATTGCGTTGGGTCTTGTGGCCGGACACGAGGCACTTGGTATCAGTCAATCGCTGGCTGCCCGGATCGGAATCGGGATGGCGGGGCTCTGGTGGGCGGGATTCACGCTGTTCGCAATAGTGCACTTGAAAGAGGGCGGCGCATCAGAATCGATACGCGAACGCTTTCAAGCCACGCCCAAGCTGTTCGCGTATATCTCGATCGGCGTCACCAGGACCTTGGGCACGTTGAGGAAAATCCGACGGTTCAAGCATTTGTTGCTGTTTTTGATTGCCTTCATGATATATAACGACGGCATCCAGACGGTCATCAGCATGGCAGCGATTTATGGAACGGAGGAGTTGAAGTTTTCAACAACCGTTTTAATGGTGACTCTACTGATTATTCAAATCATTGCGTCAGGCGGCGCCCTGCTATTCGGGGTGCTGGCTGGTAAAATTGGTACAAAACCGGCTGTCATGCTGTCCTTAGTCCTTTGGAGCTTCGTTATCACGTATGCTTACTTTCTGCAGACGGCGACTGAGTTCTTAATCCTCGGCGCGGTTGTCGGCATCGTTCTCGGCGGATCGCAAGCGCTTAGCCGTTCGCTGTACGGCTCAATGATACCGGAGGAGTCCAGTGCGGAGTTTTACGGGTTCTACTCTGTGTTCAGTAAGTTCTCCGCAATCTGGGGACCTCTGGTGTTTAGCGTCATCCGACAGATCACAGGAACAGCGCGGCTGTCTATCATCTCATTGATTATTTTCTTCATTGTCGGTCTGATTTTGCTCTGGTTCGTTGATGTGGAAAAAGCCCAAGCAGCGAAGCGTTCATCGGTCTTCTAGCACCCTCGGAGAACAAACATTCCCCTCCTTGCCAAGGAGGGGCTAAGGGAGGTTGTAGGTTGGGTAGAGCGATCAAAGGAGCGAACAACGACTGCGATAGAAACCCTGCTGACACCTAGCGAAACCCATACGATTTACTGAGCGGATAGATCAAGTGACCGAATAGTGAGTGCGATAGTCTTTACTGGTTTTGGGGTTGAAATCCTTTTTTAATCGAATTGAAGGTGATGTGTAATTCTTAGTTGCCGTGACCAAAAATCTTAGATTATTTAGCCCGCGATAGTTTTGGTGGCGGTGAAGACTATCGCCTTCGCTAATCGCTCAGTTGATCGTTGGTTCAACCCAACCTACAAGAGCTGCCGGTAGGAGGGAATTCCGATTCCCGACAATGCGTTAAAGGGAGAGAACCTTTTTGCAAGGTGTCTTTCACGAAGCAACTCGGTTATTAGAACTAATCTAACGAACAAAGGAGATTTGTACATGAATCGAATATAGGTGGAAACGTTGTTCCTGGTCGTGTGCCTTGCGGTTTGCGTTTGGGGCTGTGGCGATAGTGATGGTGGTCCTGTCGACCCGGTAGGTCCCAACGATGAACTGGGGTTGATGTACGACGATCCGGTGAGTGCTGGCAGACCCGTCCCCTCTTTTCAGCAGGATATTCTGCCTATCCTTACGAGTTGATGCGCACTGTCGGGGTGCCACGTCGCTGGTGGACCGCACGGCGTCGATTTCAGGACGTATGAAACCCTCCAAAAGGAAGGGGAACACGGCACTATCATTGTTGCTGGTAATGCGGACGAGAGCGAACTGGTCGAGAAATTTTGGAGGGGAAAATGCCTCTTGGTGGACCTCGGCTGAAAACTGACCAGATTCAACTGATTATTGACTGGGTTAATTCGGGTGCGAATGACGATTGAATCCAAAACGCTGCGGAGCACGTTCTTATAAATGCACCTCCTCTCGTTCTCCCTTATTAAAGGGTAGAATAGGCTAGTGCTTGAACTAGTCAGATGAGTGTGAACCTTACGGACTCGCTGTCCCCCTCCTTACTAAGGAGGGGCTAGTGGAGGTTGGATTGGAATACCATCCCCCCCCAAACTGTCGCTTATCACGGTTGAGACCGGTAGTGCGCCGGTTTTCGTGTCCCCTTTGTTATAAGGGGAAGAATTTTCATGAAGAGACCATTAACCCATGAACGACGCCGAAAAATATCTGTTTGATTTGAACGGTTATCTTGTCGTTGAGAACGTGCTCACTCCCGATGAGGTAGCCATCGCCAACGAAGCCATTGACCGCCATTCGCATCAAGGTCGTGTTCGTCCGCGGGAGGAAACCCTTGATGGTGAATCTCCTGCGCTCCGAGGCAAACAGGGACGCGGCGAACTCGGCGATCTGCTCAATTGGGAAGACCCTTGGTGCAACCCGTTCCGAGAGATGCTGGTGCATCCGCGAATTGTTCCGTATCTCCACCAAACCCTTGGCAAAGGCTTTCGGATGGATCATCAGATGGTTCTGTTGTCAATGGAGAAAGGTGCGGAGGGATTCCTGTTTCATGGATCTTCAGGTCCCGGATTCGACCCTAGCCAATACTACATCTTTCGTAACGGTCAGATGCATTGCGGACTCACGGTCGTGGCATTTCAACTCATGGATGTGAATCCGGGTGACGGCGGGTTAATCGTAATCCCTGGCAGCCACAAAAGCAACTTTCCATGCCCAGAGGAGATGCGCTGCTATCTGAACTATCAGGAACATATTCGGCAGATTGTCTGCAAAGCCGGTGACGTCGTTATCTTCACGGAGGCGGTCACGCACGGGACGCTTCCTTGGCGGTCGGAACGTCCGCGCCGGTCGATATTGACTAGATACACTGCCGGAAATATGGCGTATGTGCCCGCGTATCCCATGCCTGATTGGGCGAATGAACGTCAGCGGATGGTGATGGAACCGCCGTATCATGCGCGGCTAGACCGTCCGGTGCTGGACGAATAGGGGATTACGGTTCGGAGAGTGTCGGCAATAGATTGAGAATCTCCTCGTCCTGCAATTATGATTGCCCAGAATTTAAATCTACGCCTAGGCTAGTCATCGTCGAGGTGCATCGAGAAGCGTGCCCAGACAGGGCGGCGGTCACTCACCGCCTGCGATGCAGCCCGATCTTTATTGGCCCAATCCGTTTCATCAAACTTGTCGATCCCGCATTCGCCCGTGTACTCAGCTGTATGTCCACTCTGGAAAAAGATGTTGTCGTGTAGGCTGGCGTCTTCGACATGGGATGTTAGCGGTAGGTCGAACAGGTAAATCATGGAGGGGATCGACTGGAGCGGCGCAAAAGCCCGCCCGTCGTCGGGGTTGTGGTTGAAGTCTCCGAGAAGAATTACATCGTTTTCGTTCGCGTCCGCATGTTGTAGGTTCAGGTATAGCTCCGCAAGGTTCTGAATCTCCCGTTGTCTCTCTTCCACCTTCCCCCAAATCACACGCACCGCAATCGCCGTGAAATCGAAACTGCCCGCGCGAAAGGTAGCGAAGTACGGATCACGGATAAAGTCATCGTCGCCGTCCGCACTATCGTCATACACCTGTCCCGGCGCGACGACGGTTACGGAACTTGGGTCATATAGGAATCCGAACCGTTCTTTCATGTGACGCCCTACCGGAGGGCTGATCAGATATTCGTACCCCCGCCCCATCGCCTCCAACTGCCTCACCGTGCGCTTTAACACCTGTTCATCGCGTAACTCCACCAACGCCACGACATCATAGTCGATTAGCACGTCTGCAATACGCTTCACCTCCGTGGGATCCCGGCTTTTATCGCTGAACAGGCGGACGTTCCATGCTGCGAGATCGACCGTACGTTTCTCGACACGCCGTTCACAGCCCGAACTCAACACTGTCATCATCGCGGAAAGAAGCATGATCGATATCGATCCCAATCGAAAAAACTTTAACATAACTATATTTTTACCTTAACTATATGATATAATATTGCGGAATGAAAGCGATTGAATTTACCTTATCTTCAGTGGGAGTGGGCACCTCCGATTGTATATCTTATACACGGTCGGAAAACGGATGTCAAGGGCTTCTTCGATTGGAATTTCAGTCAGGTAGAGTTGATATTTCCGGATCATGTCAAAAGAGGGTGGTGCGTGGTCAGGTGAAACCGAGTTCTTAGCAATAACACGGTTTCTTTGCACGATGCCTTTCACGGGCGAAATTCCTTTGAGATTTAACCTGTCTTGTGCTACTATATTAAAAGTCCCCTCTAGCCCCCCTTATCTAAGGGGAGGAGGTGTGTGGTGTGCCCTTATCAAGGAGAGAAGGTGCGGAAAGAGGAACTGATACAGTCCTTCTGTATGCAAAATCAATTTCGTTATCAGTAGGAGTGACAACATGTCTAAGTCTATGCACAATCTATGGAACACGCTTCGTACATTTGAGTGCGGCGGCAAGCAATTATACTACTACTCGATTTCAGCGTTAGAAGAACAGGGAATTGGTCCTGTTTCTCGGTTGCCCGTAGGTGTGCGGATTGTGCTTGAATCGCTGTTGAGGAATTATGATAATCAGCAGATTACGGAAAAGGATATCGCGGATCTGGCGAATTGGAACCCAAAAGAACCCAAACCTGTCGAAATCCCCTTTAAGCCTGCACGTGTGATTGCTCAAGATTTCACGGGCGTGCCGCTCCTCGTCGATCTCGCGGCGATGCGATCGGCTGTCGATGAACTCAACGGGGATCCACAAATCATCGAACCGGTCATCCCTGTGGATCTGGTGATAGATCATTCCGTTCAGGTCGATGCTTACCGCTCAGAAAACGCCCTGCAAATCAACACTAGAATCGAGTTTGAACGCAACAAAGAGCGGTACGAATTTCTCAAATGGGGGCAAGGGGCATTCGACGGTTTCAAGATTATTCCGCCATCGATCGGCATTGTTCATCAGGTGAATCTGGAATATCTGGCGCGGCTCGTCGTCAATAGCGCCGTCAACGGGAGTGGCGTCGCTTACCCCGACACATTGGTGGGAACCGATTCTCACACGACGATGATCAACGGGCTGGGTATTGTCGGTTGGGGTGTTGGCGGCATCGAAGCTGAAGCCGCCATGTTGGGGCAGCCAGTTTACATCTTAACGCCGGAGGTGGTCGGAGTCCACATGAAAGGCTCGCTCAATGAGGGCGTCACGGCGACGGATCTCGTCTTAACGGTCACGCAGAGTTTACGGGAGACGAAGGTTGTCGGTAAGTTTGTCGAATTCTTCGGCGAAGGCGTAGAAACCCTCTCCCTGCCGGATCGTGCGACCATCTCAAACATGTGCCCTGAATATGGCGCCACAATCGGCTTCTTCCCCCCTGACGCCGAAGCAATGCGTTACCTCCAGCAAACCGGCAGGGATGAAACACAGGTTGAACTGGTAGAGGAGTATCTCAAGCGTCAGGGGTTGTTTGGCATTCCCAAAGCCGGAGATATCGAATATTCATCCGTATTAACAATTGATCTACACGAGATTGAACCTAGTATTTCCGGTCCAAAAAGACCGCAGGATCGCATTGTAATCTCAAAAGTCAAGGAGACCTTCTCCCATATCTTGACGCGACCCATTACGGATGGCGGCTATGGAATTTCTGAATCGTATATCCCTCAGCGCCGCATCGATCAGAGAGAACCGGGTGAAATCACGCACGGCTCCGTCGTCATCGCCGCCATCACGAGCTGCACCAACACCAGCAATCCGTCCGTGATGATTGGCGCGGGGTTACTGGCGAAGAAAGCCGTCGAGCGCGGACTACGCGTACCCGATTACGTCAAAACCAGCCTCGCCCCCGGTTCGCGAGTTGTCACGGAGTATCTGAACCAAACCGGGTTGCTGCGCTATCTTGAAAAGTTGGGGTTCGGTCTCGTTGGATACGGCTGCACCACCTGCATCGGTAACAGCGGTCCCCTAGATGAACGGGTTCAGCGTGCTATTGATGAGGATAACTTGGTTACGGCGAGCGTACTCAGCGGCAACCGCAACTTTGAAGCGCGGGTACACCGAGATGTCAAAGCCAATTTTCTGATGTCGCCGCCGCTTGTCGTCGCGCACGCCCTAGCTGGAAGGATTGACATTGACCTTACCAGCGAACCGTTGGGATATACCGATGCGGATGAACCTGTCTACCTCGCTGATATCTGGCCCACAAACCACGAGATTACGACGCTCATGAGTCAATCGGTAGATGCGGCGACATTTAGACGGCTCTACGCGAAAATTGATTCCCAAAGCCCCGAGTGGGACAGATTAGAACCGCCCAAAGGCGGGATCTATCGATGGAGTGAGGCAAGCACCTATATCCAGAAACCGCCGTTCTTCGAAAATTTCGAAATGGAACCCGAACCAATCACAGATATCAAAGATGCGCGCATCCTCGCCCTCCTCGGCGATTCGGTGACGACCGATCACATCTCTCCGGCTGGTGCAATAGGCGTCGATAGCCCGGCTGGTAGTTATCTCTTAGAGCGGAATGTCCCGATTAAGGGCTTCAACACCTACGGTTCACGACGCGGAAACGATCGGGTGATGACGCGCGGAACATTTGCGAACAACCGCGTCAAGAATCTGATATTGCCGGGCGTCGAAGGTGGCTTTACGCTCAAATATCCGTCAAGAGAACAAACAACAATCTATGAGGCAGCGCAATACTATGCCGAGTGCGGGATTCCGCTCGTCGTGTTTGCCGGCGCGGAATACGGCTCCGGTAGTTCTCGGGATTGGGCTGCAAAGGGCGCTAAGCTGTTAGGCGTCAGGGCGGTTGTCGCTGAGAGCTTTGAAAGGATTCATCGGAGCAACCTAATTGGCATGGGGGTCCTGCCGTTACAGTTTCAGAGCGGCGATAACATTCAGTCGCTTCACCTAGACGGAAGTGAAATCATCAATATTACCGGTGTCGAAGCCAATCTTGAGCCGAGGCAAACGGTCAACATGGAGTATATTGATGAAGCGGGCGCAAAACGCGAAAAAGAGTTGCTAGTTAGGATCGATACCCCTGTCGAGGTCGAATATTACCGACACGGCGGAATACTCAACTACGTCTTGAGAAATCTGATGGCACAGGGATAAACCACGCAACGCCGAGCATCAGCCATGAAAATCGAATTTACAAGGAGTTGATCAGGATGCCGTTCTGCCCACAATGCAACGCTGAATACACTGAACATGTTTTGATTTGTGCGGATTGCCGGGTCGCGCTTGTCACGGAACGTCCAACCGAAGAGACTGTCGAATACATCAGTTGGGAGATTGTCCACCAGGTTCCCAATGAAATGGTTGGAAACATCTTCAAGAGCGTTTTAGAATCGGCTGGTTTCGATGTCCTGTTACGGTCACATGAAGTCGTTGCCCATGGCGGACTCAGCCCAAAGCCTCAGTGGGGCGATATTCTTGTCCGCAGTGACGATGTTGAAAGAGCGGAGGAGATTGTCAATGCGTACATCGCCTCGTTATCGGACGACATCATTGAAAATCACGAATCTGACCTCGAAACCGTGTGAAGTAGATATAAAGGATTTACTTTAATGATATACCTACGCTTCATTTTCGTTGTATGCCTTCTTTTTGGTGTGAGTCTCACGTCCATAGCAGACTATCGAATCGAGCCAGGAGATACGCTTCGGATTGTTGTTATCGGTGAAGCTGATTACACTCAGTCAATAAAGGTCAGAGCAGATGGGAACATTAGCTATTTTGGCGGAGATCTGTCGGTTGCCGGCAAGACACCAGGGGAGGTGAACCGGCAAGTTCAAGAACACTTGCGTCAGCAGAAACAGCTTGCCAATCCATTTATCATGGTATCACCGCTTCCCGGAGAGAATGAGATTTTTGTGGGCGGCGCTGTCAATGCGCCAAATCGTTACCCGCTTCGACTGGAAGATGAAATCGGATTGGACCACGCCATCGCAATGGCGGGCGGTCCTGACAGCAAAGCGGATCTCACCCGGGTTCAAATCTATCGCCTTAATGGGACCATCGAGGAATACGACAGATCTCCGGGCGAGGATTATGAACACATCCTTGTTGGCGGAGGCGATCTGGTGCGTGTGTTGGCGCTGGGCGTGGTCGATGTACAGGGGCAGGTCAAGACTGCGGGAGAAATCTTCATTCAGGACGAGATCCGAATTGGCGATGCACTTGCACGCGCGGGCGGACCTGATGAAAAAGCGGATCTGTCCAAAGTGGTAATCGCCAAACGCGACAGCGAACCAATTGAAGTGAACCTGTCTAAACCATTTTGGCGGCGTGCAGAGGGTGGGGGCGATGAGTATATTCTGAAAGATGGGGATACACTGTATGTCCCGTCACTCGGTTTCGTCGAGGTTCAGGGGCAAGTCAACAACCCGGGCAAAATTCCGATTCGGGATCGGATTCGAGTTGGTGATGCCATCGCCCGTGCCGGAGGCGCTGATGATAGAGCCGACCTTTCCGAGCTGGTAATCACCAGAGCTGACGGCGAGAAGATGGAAGTGAACATCCCCGACAAATTTTGGGAAGATCCGCTAGACGGGGAAATGGAACAGTATCTGTATGATGGAGATGTACTGTATGTTCCCAACGCTTATGAGATCGAAACTATATATGTGCTCGGCTATGTACGCAATCCCGGTGCGTACAAGATTCGCGATCCGATTACACCGGCGCAAGCCATTGCACTCGCTGGCGGTGAGGAAGCTGAGGCGAATCTCGGAAAGGTAGAAATCATTCGAAAAGATGGAAGCATCCAAGAATTAAATCTCAAGGAATACAAAGAACAGGCGTCGGAATCCGAGCTTTTAGTGCATCCCGGCGATTCTTTGCGAGTTCACAAGGCGTTTCAAATAAACTGGTCGTTGGTTTTGAGTTTTCTTTCTGTCACAACAGTTTCAATTGGACTCTTCATCAGAAACTAAGCTCGGCTTTCGCATATTCTTTCGATTCGATATGATTAAACTTCTGAGAGGCACTCTCTCAGTTTTACTTTATAATCTTCATCGGCTGGATTGAATGGAAAGGCTATCGGCTATTAGCCTCAAGAACCGGCACGAAAGTATCTGAAGGGTTAGAATGCGACCGATTCGTTGGCTTCACATTTCTGACATCCACCTCCGCATCCAAAATGAATGGTCGCAGGACATTGTTCTCAACGCGATGTGTGCGCATATAGAGAAACAACGTTCACAAGGAGTTGAAGCTGATTTTATACTCGTGACGGGTGACATCGCCTTTTCTGGTAAGTCCGAAGAATATGTACTTGCAGAAAATTTCTTCGAGGCTATTCAAACGGCATCCGGCGTGCCAATAGAACGCATTTTCTGCGTTCCTGGGAACCACGACATTGATCGTGACCGGCATAATCTATGTTTCCGAGGTGCACAGCGCGAGCTAGATGGGCAAGGTCAAGTTGACGCCCTTCTTGAAGGGGGAGAAGACTTAGAAACGCTGTTGAAGCGACAGGAGAACTATCGGCATTTCCAGCGTGCTTATTTCGCAGGCCAGGATAGAAGCCCGACCGCCGATGGGCTTGGGTATGTATCAAGATTGGCTATTGAGGAAATTCAACTGGCGATTGTGGGTTTGGATTCGGCATGGCTGGCGGAAGGAGGAAAGAACGATTATGGCAACTTGCTTATCGGTGAAAGGCAGGCAATTAGCGCAATTGAACTCGTGCGTGAAGGAGATGCTCCTCCGAATTTAGTGGTGGGGATGGCCCATCACCCTCTTCATCTGCTTCGAGATTTTGACCGTCAGCCTGTTCAGAATTGCACTCAAGAGGAATTCCATTTTTTCCATTGTGGTCATCTTCATGAGCCTGAAGTACACATCACTGGTCCTGGAGCTTCCGGATGTCTGACACTGGTTGCTGGAGCGTCGTTTCAGACGCGCCAAACTCGCAATGCCTACTACACCGTGAAGCTCGACTTGCTGCACGGCATCAGGATCGTTACAAGCGTGCAGTACAACCCTACCAGTAGTACCTTTTCGCCCACGTCACCCGACGAATTCCCAATTGAAGTGACGCCGGTAACAACATGTGGTGTGGGTGAACTTGCGTCGGCGATGCGGACATACTGTCCTAAACTTAAGCCCTTGGTTCATTATCTATCAGCACTGGCACTGCGTCAAAAAGCTGAGTTTCCTATCGCCAGTCAGAATCGGTACACGTTCGGATCACTCCATCTCCTAAGGACCCTCTCAGATAACGATCTGAAGCAAGCTACAATCGAATTTATGACGTTCAAGAACATTCTCCATGTCTTATACAATCGTAAGTCGTTATCCGAGATTCTTGTGCGCTACGGGAATTCAATAAGGAAATATGGCAAGGTTTTGACGGTAGCGTGTGAAAACGATTCAGCCCTCCGGGAACGGATAGAGAACTACGATGAAGATTGCCGGTTGCTTGCCGATAATGAACCACGGGAAGCCTTCTCGCATACACTTCAGTTGTTGCATGAACTCGCCACTGACAAGGCTTGGTCCATGTTGCGAGAGCAAGCTGAGCGCCTTTTGGATGTAGGCGATTTTACAGTTGCCGCCCAAGCGGAAAGGATGCTGGCACTCGCTCTCGCCAACTCCGGTGAACTAGCAGACAGAGAGAAGGTAATCAAACACTACCGGTCACTCGCTGAATCGAAAATGGTTGACTTCACCGATCTCGGGAACCTTGCAGGATTACTTATGGATAGCGGCTGCATGAATGAGGCTGTCGACGTAATTGTTGATGGTATCAAGATGTTTCCTCAGAAAAAGCAATACTTCTCAGAAATTGGCCATGCAATCGTCGCAATCTCCGGGAATAAAGAACTTCGGTTGCGCATTGAAGCCGCAATAAGAGGACAGGCATGACAAAAGGGCAAGCGACATTTCAAGCAGGGATTGAATTCGAAAGCGTGCTTCGGATTATTTCCAAGCAGGTCTACGAAACGCCTCTTGCTTTCATCCGGGAAAACGTTCAGAATGCTGTTGACGCAATCCGAATTCAGGCGCACCGGGATGGTGCTTTGCCGGACGGCAACAGTTATAGAATTGACGTTACTGTGGAAGAAAAGAAAATTGTTGTCCGCGACAACGGCATTGGGATGTCGCACAGCGAGTTAAAGGACCTTTTTTGGACAATTGGCGCAAGTGGAAAGCGAACTAAAGAAGCTTTGGCCGCTGGTTGCGTCGGCACGTTTGGAATTGGCGGTTTTGCTAACTTCGGCGTTTGCGAGAAATTGGAGGTAATCTCGCAAACGAAAGATGGCGATTCTGGTACACTCACGGGACTCTCGGAAGCGGATATCCATGCATCCGGTGCTACTATTCCCTCAGTGACGATCGAAAGTTCTAATGATGCCGCTCCCAGAGGCACAGTAGTAATCGGTTACATGCGGGAAACCGCCAATGCAGAAGAATTAAAGTCTTATTTATCAGACTTCGTGCGCTTTGATCCAATAGCCGTCCGCTTCAACGGTGAGAACATTTCGCAGAAGGCGTTCCGTAATGTCGAAGGCCAAGAGAAACTCAAGAGAATTAGTGACGCCACGCAGGAATGGCGTGACGGAGACTTTGTGCTGATCGGAAGGTTATTTGAAGATAAAGGGCATACTCTCGTGGCCACAATCGAAAACCTAACCATTCGTGGTGACCCTGTGAATCTCACAGGCCGTGTCAGATTCGAGAATGGACTAATTGGTGTGTTTAAGCGGGGCTTTAAGCTGTGTGCAACCAAGATCGATTGCACCATTGGTGTATCGGGACGCCTGGATTGCGATCGTTTCGTCCCTACAGCAGGTCGAGATTCCCCTGACGCTGAGACCACAAGTCTGCTAGCCCGTATTGTCCATATGTTGGAGAAAATTGCGGTGGAAACGGTTCTGGAGACCTCTGATCGTATCGCGCAACACACGCGTATTTTCCGGTATGTAGTCAGGAATGGTTGGGTTAACAAGTTGGACAATGTTCCTGTCCTCCTCGCAGATGGCTCAAACATGGGTCTAGGCGATTTACGCCAAAAGGCGGAAAAAGGTGTCGGCATTTTTTTCGGTGTGGCTCGCAAGCAATCCCTGCACCAAATCATGCACGCTCGCGGTCACATGGTTGTGCTGCTTTCAGCTGACCGGAACAGGGGAAATGCGGAACGTCAATATCTGGAACAACATTGCTCAGCCAAGCCATTCGACGGAATAATTGATTGTACGGATCGATATCAAGATCTAACCCGATTTGAGAGAGTTTTCCTCAGTGAGTTAGAGTTGAGTATTTCAAGGTCTTATGACATCCAAAGATTTCGCCTCATTCCGGGCAAACTAACTGAAGATATACCCGTGTTTTTAAGGGAGCATGGTGGTAGTCAACCTGTAGAGATCTACGTAAATGTGCGGCATATAGAAATCACCAAACTGGAGCCGCTCGGTTACACAGATATCTTCTATTCCTTAATAGCTACATTCTGCCGCGAGTACCTCGGTCCTTCACTGAAAAAATGGAGTCCGAGTTTTTTTGGCGACGGATCCCTGAATCTCGAACGGTTATCCAAGCGGAGATCAGAACTCTGGATTTTGGTAAAGGATGACATAGGTGTAGTGCACAAGGCAGGACAGCGGGGACGGCGTTTGGTTATGACTCGGGAAGATGTTCAAGAAGTGAACGTAGATAGGGAACAGAGCCAAGAGGTTGGTTATGGACAAAGCCAACCGGAACCGTCTCACCAAAATTCAGAGCCGCGTATCCTGAACATCGTTGACGAGACGGGGACCACAGATATCGGTGGTCACTACATACGAGTGCCGAACGCAGCGTTCAAGGCTTACGGCGATTTGCTCCCAGCCTGCGAGAACCGTGGCGTCGTTTGGGCTGGAAACAAGATTACTTATGTTGCATCAGATGCGGTAAGCGCAGCATTTCAGTATGAAATCCGGCTTGATGAACTTGTCACGGCAAATTTTAGTGGCGATAAACGCACTGAAGGAGCTATTCCACTTGAACAACCGTTGCGGGAAATGTACGGAGGTATTTACTTCGCTATTCCTTCTGAATTGAAAGATTACCTCGTCCCGTCCGGCCATCAAGAAATACGCGTGTATCTGTATTGCGAATGGATTGACATGCGGACCGCCACACACTGGCTGCCGAGAGAATCACCTGTATAAGGCCACTCGATTCAAATTGGGTATAAGTTGGGTTAGAGAAAACGCTTGACCGCGAAGTGTCACATCTAGGCCACTTACCTACTGAAGTATGTTCCAGTTGGTCCAGTGGGCGAAGCGACTTTGATTGAAAAAGGAAGGCGCCGAGTATTTTTCACCCGGACAACTTACCTTGAATTCATTTCCGCTGAGGAAGAACTATGCCAAGCAAGACAGCGAAACGGGACATTGAGAACTACGAGCACACGAGCGAAAAACGGGTCAACAACCCTCCTGTCGGTTTAGTTACCCCAGCGACGGACCAAGATGCAGGCAAGAAGACCTACGCCTACGATCCACATCTCGATCCGACGCTCGTCTGGGCGAGTAAGGCGGAACGGACATCGTTTGAGGTGCCGACAGTCTCGCTTCACGTGCACGAGCGGGTAGAGTCAAGCGTAATCATTGACGCTGTACGAAAGCGCAACGGTGCGGAAACTCAGTTGTCGTTTTTTGCCTCGCCGGACGAAAACCCGCCGATTCGCCAAGCAATCGAGTTCTACAAACACCGGCGCAACTGGACCAACCGCTTAATCGCCGGTGACAGCCTATTGGTGATGAACAGCCTGCTTGAGAAGGAAGGTCTCAGCGGACAGGTGCAGATGGTATACATTGACCCGCCTTACGGCATTCGATACGGTTCTAACTTCCAGCCGTTTGTGAAGCAGCGCGGTGTCACGGACGGTAAAGACGAAGATTTGACAGCGGAACCGGAGCAGATCAGAGCGTTCCGAGACACTTGGGAACTTGGCATCCACTCCTACCTCGCTTATCTCCGTGATCGGCTATTGCTTGCGCGTGAACTCCTGGCTGAAAGCGGAAGTTGCTTTGTACAGATCGGCGATGAGAACGTGCACCGTGTCAGTATGGTGATGGATGATGTTTTCGGCGCCGAAAATCGCATGGCGACCATATCCTTCGCGACGACGAGCGGCAGCTCGGCGACTCATTTGCCAGAGGTGGCAGATTACCTGCTCTGGTACGCGAAGGACAGAAATCGTGTAAAGTATCGGCAACTGTATGAGCCATTGACCCGAACTGAAACCATTGAATACTTCAGTTCATACGCATCAGTGGAATTAGCCGATGGCAGTAGTCGAAAGCCCACTTCGCAAGAACGTTTTGATCCTGACAGACATTTGCCCGAGGGTGCGCGCATCTTCGGGCGAACCGGATTGGACTCCCAAGGCGTATCCACCACCGGGCGTTCCGAACCGTATGAATATAAGGGACGGATTTTTCGCTGTGGCAGGAACAGACACTGGTCTATCTCCAAGGATGGATTAGATCGACTGGCAGAATTGGGGAGGCTTGCTGCCTTAGAAGGAATAAATTCGTTACGGTGGAAGAAATACGATGATGAAGTGCCGGGACGACGAATCAATAACATTTGGCCCGATCAGATGTACCCTAGTGAGAAGCGATACGTTGTGGAAACATCCACGAAGGCGATTCAGCGTTGCCTATTGATGACGACAGATCCGGGAGATTTGGTATTCGACCCCACCTGCGGCAGCGGCGCCACTGCTTATGTAGCGGAGCAGTGGGGCAGGCGGTGGATTACCTGTGATACATCTCGTGTGGCACTCACGCTCGCCAAGGGGCGGGTGATGACCGCTGTTTACGATTACTACGAGTTGGCGCATGTGCAAGAAGGTGTGGGCAGCGGTTTCAAGTATAAGACCGTGTCCAATGTTTCGCCCAGCATACTGGCAAACGATGCGCCCTCGCCTGCCATTACACTCTACGATCAGCCGTGGGTAGACAAATCAAAGACGCGCGTCGCGGGTCCATTTACTGTCGAGGCTGTCCCCGCGCCGACGGTAAAACCGATTGAGGAGATTGAAGATTCGGCACCCTTGACTGCAGACGAGTCGATCGCCCGTACTGGCGAAACTCACCGTCAAGGCGACTGGCGCGAGGAGCTGCTCAAGACGGGCATCCGTGGCAAGGCAGGGCAGCGCATCTCGTTCGCTCGACTAGAGCCGTTGCCGGGCACGCGGTGGCTGCACGCCCACGGGGAGACCCGTCCTGACGATGCCGGCGCTGAAGTGTTCCGTGATCCAGGCACGGCATACAACCCGGAGCGTGTCGTGGTTTCGTTTGGTCCTGACCATGCGCCGCTTGAACAGCGCCAAATCGAACTCGCGATTGACGATGCGCAGAAACTCGTCCCCACGCCGAAAATTATCGTCTTTGCCGCATTTCAGTTTGATCCCGAGGCGTCAAAGGACATTGACGAGACCAATTGGCCCAGCGTCACACTTTTGAAGGCGCAGATGAACGCGGACTTGCTGACAGACGATCTCAAGAAAAAGCGTGCAAGCAACGAGAGTTTCTGGTTGATAGGTCAACCCGATGTGTCACTTGAACGGATTGCGGATGGCGAGCACGAACGCAAATATCGGATTTCCGTCCAGGGGTTTGACTACTACAACACCAAAACAGGCGACGTGGAATCCGGCGACGCCAACCAGATTGCGGTGTGGATGCTCGATCCCGATTACGACGGGCGGAGCCTGTTTCCCCGGCAGGTGTTCTTCCCGATGTCTGGTGGAGACAACGACGATGACTGTTGGACTAAGCTTGCGCGAGATCTCAAGTCCGAGATTGACCCAGACTTAATCGAATCCTACCGCGGCACCGTGTCTCTTCCGTTCGCGCCCGGCGAGCATGAACGGGCGGCTGTCAAGATTGTGGACGACCGCGGAATCGAGAGCTTGCGAATTGTGGAGTTGCAATGATAAACCATACCACCGAATCTGTAATCAGTTATTGCGAAAAATGGATTCATGGGACATTGGAATACTGACAAATTGCCTAAACGCGTACATTTTGGCGCAAATAACGCAAAAGTGAGTGAGCTTAGAACACGGGCTATCATTGGGCTAATACGAAAACACACATTTGCGCTATGATGAGTGGGAAATGTTAACGACTCCGTTTGGTCTTGATAGCGCAGGTCAATTAACCCACGCGAAGGATGCTATTCGTGACAACACATATTTTTGCCCAGCTTGTGAACAGCAATTTATTTTCAAGCGCGGGAAAATTAAAACCCCGCACTTCGCACATAAATCTGGATTGAAGTGCACCGGCGAAACTATCAAGCATCAAGTAGCGAAACTCCGTATCGTTGAGGCTATTGCGAATTGGAAAATGGGGAAAACGGAAGCGCCGAAGATCGGAACGGAGTGTCAACATGAATGGTGCAACGAATCCAAATGGATGCCGATTCCGGACAAAGTTGCTGAAGCTGTCCTAGAGCTCCCTATCGGTGCGCATAGAGTTGATGTTGCCTTGATGAAAAGTGGAACACCTATCGCAGCTATCGAAGTCAAGGTATCTCACACCGTTGACATGAAAAAGGCAACACAACTGTCAATCCCTTTCATTGAGGTGGATGCCGATGCGGTAATAGATGATCCGACAGCGCTGATATCTATTCGTGACAGCCTAAAGAAACACACCTGCGATAAATGTAAAGACACGAAGGCACGATTTGACGAATTAGCGAGAAAACTCTTAAACCCGACGGGTCTTCAGGCCCTCCCCACAAAGTATTACAGATACGGTCTGCATCGTTGCTGGAAATGTAAAACCAGGATTCTAGTTTTTGCCTGGGGAAATGACGAATGGAGCACCAAAAAACCCTTAGTCCACCCGATGCCACGGACAATTCAGTATCGGTACAGTTCTACTGTAGGAGATAAATACTGGACAAACGTCTGCCATCATTGCAACTCAATCCAAGGCGATTGGTTCTTGCGAAGTGAACCTGAAGGCGTATTCTTTGGAAATGTGGTTGAATTTTCGGACTTCGAGACGGACATGGCACACATTGCAAACTGGGCGTTGGAAGAGGGTTATTGTTCAATCTAATTTACAGGACGAATTCGGCGAGTTCACGACCAATGGAGGCGGATTGGGTGCGAGAACTTCGCGACAACTGCGTGAAACACAGTGTCCCCTTCTTCTTCAAGCAGTGGGGCGGCGTATTCAAAAAAAGAACAGGCAGGACATTGGATAACAGAACATGGGATCAGATGCCGGAGTCCATTCAATCGAGCGAAATACTATTGGGCCATTAATTATTAACTCGCCCTATGAAGAACCAGCGAGATACTGGAGCTATAACCGGGAGCGGCGCACCTTTTCGCTGGCGAAAGGACGTCGCCCGGCTGGGTATGTCATCGCATCAGAAGGTTCCCGTTCGTTCGACGATCCGGGTCATTTTGTCGAAATTTCGCTTGTGAACCAGATTCGCGCGCGAGTGCGGGAGTGGCGCCAAGCTGGGTATCCGGGTGTTACAGGTATAACCAAGCGGCTGTTGGAACACTGGCGTGACGAGGAAGAGTTCGAGAACCGCCGGTTTTTCTTCTGTCAGTTGGAAGCCGCCGAAACACTAATCTGGTTCACCGAGTCACCCCAGTCCGGCAAAGTGGGGATCGAGATTCCATCCGATGGCGGAGAGTTCCGGCGGCTGTGCTCCAAAATGGCGACAGGATCGGGCAAAACCGTCGTCATGGCGATGGTTATCGCGTGGCAAATTCTTAACAAGGTCGCCAATCCTCAAGATTCTCGTTTCTCCCGTAATGTGTTGGTCATTGCGCCCGGTCTGACGATAAAGAGCCGCTTGGCTGTGCTAAAACCGTCCAACGTGGAAAACTATTACAAGAAGTTCGGTGTTGTGCCGTCAACCTTGCACGACAAGTTACATCAAGGGACAGTCCTGGTCCACAACCGGCACGCTCTAAACTGGGAGACAGAGGAGAGGATTGCGAAGAAACGCAGCGTGGATAAGCGAGGCGTAAAGAGCGATGAAGCGTATGTCCGCGAGGTGCTGGGCGATATGGCAATTGTACCCAACCTCTTGGTCATTAACGACGAAGCACATCACGCGTGGCGCGTCCCAGCCGGATCGAAGGTCAAGGGCGTGGCAAAGGACCAGATTGAGGAGGCAACCAAGTGGGTCGGCGGCTTGGACCGTATCAACAAAGCTCGAGGTATTCTCGCTTGTTACGACTTCTCCGCCACACCCTTTGCACCGACAGGTAAACGCAGTTCCGAGGAAGCGCTGTTCGGCTGGATCGTGAGCGACTTCGGGTTAAACGATGCAATTGAGTCGGGATTAGTCAAGACGCCGCGCGTTGTCATTCGTGACGACGCGGTGCCCGACGCTGCAACCTACAAATCTCGTCTCTACCATATCTACAATGACTCCGAGGTCAAGGACGACTTGAACCGCAAGGCAAAACCTGAGGAGCCGTTGCCGGATTTGGTCATCAACGGCTACTACCTGTTAGGGTACGATTGGCGCGAAGCTGCAAAGAATTGGGCGAACAAAGGGCACCGTACCCCACCGGTAATGATTACTGTAGCGAACCGTACCGAGACCGCAGCGCGGATCAAGTATGCGTTTGACCATCGCAGAGTGCAAATTCCGGAGCTTTGCGATTCGGACCGAACGCTTCATATCGACTCCAAAGTGCTAAACACTGCCGAATCTGCCGAGGAGCCGATCGCGGAGGTCAACCTCGGTGAGGATGACGCCGGTTCCGCCCAAACCCCCAAGTTGACTAAGAAACAGCAAGCCGAGTTGCTTCGACTGAAAGTAGATACTGTCGGTCAACTCAACAAGGAAGGCGAACAGATACAGAACGTAATCTCCGTTGGTATGCTTTCTGAGGGTTGGGACGCGAAGACGGTGACTCATATCATGGGATTACGTGCGTTTACCAGCCAGCTTCTGTGCGAGCAGGTGGTTGGTCGGGGGCTGCGCCGAACATCGTACGAAACGAAAAAACAGACTGACCCTTTAACTGGGGAAACGACCGAACTGCTTACGCCGGATTACGTCAACATTTTCGGCGTTCCATTTACATTTTTGCCGCATGAATCTGCTGAAGGCACAATCCCCGAACCGCCCCAGCCGAAGACCGTTGTTGAGCCGGTAGCCGACAAGGCGCAATTTGAAATCTCTTGGCCCAACGTCATCCGCATAGACCACCTTTACCGTCCACGACTAACGCTTGACTGGCAACGCCTTCAACCGCTTGAGCTTGACGCAAGCCTGACAGCCAAGGTTGCCGAACTCGCACCAATCGTCGAGGGCAAGCCGGATGTATCGAAGATTGAGGCGATAGACTTGGAGAAGCTGGCGTACGAGTTTCGCACGCAGCGAATCATCTTCGAGACCGCGCGGGACGTGTATGAACAGATGCAGAGCAATTGGAGCGGCAGCAAAGAAACTCTTCTCGCCCAACTAGTTCGCATCGTGGAACAATTTATTCGCTCTGATGCAATCAGCATCAACCCCGCTTTATTCTTTCAGGACGACCTCAAGCGGCGCCTCATTACCACGCTTAATATGACCAAAGTGGTTCAGCATATCTGGGAAGCGATTCGCTTCGAAAATACGGAGAAGCTTGAACCGGTGTTCGACCGAGATCATCCGATTCGCTCAACTGGCGACATGGGTACATGGTATACCGGCAAGCCATGCGAATACACGAAGCGAAGTCATGTTAATTTCTGTGTGTACGACAGTACATGGGAAGCGACAGAAGCCTTCGAACTTGACCAGAACCCCGAAGTCGAGGCTTGGGTTAAGAACGACCACCTCGGCTATGAAGTGTTTTACATCTATAATGGTGTAGTGCGGAAGTATCGTCCCGACTTTCTCATCCGGCTCCGGTCGGGCGATATGTTGGTGTTGGAAACAAAGGGCAAAGACTCTGACCGAGACCGCACTAAACGTCGGTTCCTCGACGAATGGGTAAACGCCGTTAATACACATGGGGGATTCGGACGCTGGAGGTGGGATGTGTCGAAAGCGCCTAGCGATCTCTTGGATATTATTCTGCGACATTCACGCGCGGATTCACCAAACAATTGAAGCGTACGTTAGTGTATTTCCGACTGAATTGACTGCCTGAATCTTATACCATCGGAATCGGATGCAGGTGCCGCAATGTTGCCGGGCAGATTAAACGTTTTCAGGTTTGGCAAGCCTTGACGTTTTTGAGAAAGACAAGTTCCGCAAAACGGATAGGTTATGGTAGATAAATCGGAACAATGCTCTCGATTTTCTGATAATCGATTTGCGGTAACGCTCTCAACAGTTTTCTTGGTTAGCGGAGCGGTCATCGCTTGGCATCATGAGATGTGGCGAGACGAGATGCAGGCGTGGCTGATTGCGAGGGATGCACAATCAGTGTTTGAGCTTTTCACAATTCTAAAAAAGTATGAAGGGCATCCCAGCGTATGGCACCTCGGGCTGTATGTGCTTCAGTTTTTCACCAGCTCGCCGATCATCATGCAGGTCTACCACCTTATCATCGCCACGGCGACGATCTATGTGTTTGCAAGGTTCTCTCCGTTCACGCGCTTGCAAAAGACGCTCTTTGCGTTCGGCTATTTTCCCTTCTATGAGTACGCAATTATATGTAGAAATTACGCAATCGGCATATTGCTGCTGTGCCTCTTTTGCACCCTTTTCACCCGCTGGAAGCAAAAATTTCCGCTTGTCGGCTTGATTCTTTTTGTGCTCGCGCATACCAGCATTCACGCGCTGATTATCGTCATATCCATCGGACTGCTGCTAGTCTTGGAAGTTCTCTTTACGTCAGAACGCCCGAGCCGAACACACATGGGAATCGGCTTTGCGCTAATCATGACTGGAATAATCACCGCCATCTACCAGATTGCGCCAGCCGCTGACCAAGGGACGCGACCCGGATGGACGACCGCATTCGACTGGCATCATTTACAGAACGTCCTCAATATTATTCCGAGGGCTTTCTTCCCTATACCTATTTTTACCTTCCACTTTTGGGGTTCCAATTTCCTGGATCTATTTCCCTCAGCTACCCAAGTGAAACTTGTCCTGTCGGTTCTCACCGTGCTTTTCGCCATCGGGCTTCTTCTCAGAAAACCGACGGTTCTGCTGATGTATCTTTGTGGAACGATTGGCTTGTTGACTTTCTTTTATACCAAATATTTCGGCTCGATACGACATTACGGCTTTCTCTTTATGCTGTTTGTCGCTGCCGCATGGATATCTCATTATAGCTACGAAGCTAGACGGCTCGCCAGTCCTTTGAAGACAGCCAGTTGGGGATTTGCGAGGGCGTTCAGTGTCGTGTTTACGCTCATTCTCATTATCCACGTCGTTGGTGGGGTCGCGGCGGCAAAACTGGAGTACACGCATCCTTTTTCGGAGGGCAAGGCGGTTGCCCGCTTCATCGTGGATGCGAAACTGGATAATATGTTAATCGCCGGTGCCGCTCCGGACGATTTAACATTGGAAGTGCTTGGATATCTGGAAAAGGACCAGTTTTACTATCCCCGAAGCGATAGATTTGGTTCTTTCGGTGTCTGGGACATGGATTGGCGACGAGGGAGAAGTCTGCCTATCGACACGGTGCTGGGGAAAGTTCAGCGGTTAAGTGATGAAAGGGGCGAGGATATCTTGGTCGTCTCAGCTCGCCCACTGACAGAAAAAATGCGAAGGGATATTCCAAAAGTTGCAACGCCTTTGGAGATTGGCAGGGCTGAAGGAAGCAATTATTTCGAAGGTCTCATGGACGAACTCCTTATCGCAAAAAAGGCTTTCTCTCAGGAGGAAATTCTAGCCCATCTTAACGGAGGTGTGGACGCCTTAATGCAAACAGGATCGGAGGTCATTCTGGCGATGCCATTCGAAGAAGGCGAAGGAGCGGTAACCAAAGACCTTTCTCCGTATGGGAACCACGGCTCGTTAAAAGGCGCAGACTGGGAAAAGGGGAAGTTTGGCACCGCCCTAACCTTTGATGGAACCGCTTGGGTGGACGCGGGAAATGATGAGCATCTCGAACTCAATGACACAGATTTTACAATCGCACTTTGGGCGAATTTTGGGGCGGACCAACACGTCAGTTTTGTTGCAAAATCTGAAGGTCCCGGGAAAACGAACAAATGGATGCTCATAAATCGACCGACAACTTCTGCGGATGACGAAATATTGCTTCATCTCAATTGGCAAGACAAACCGGGAATCTGGATTGGATCGCCATGGCGGGGCGAGACCGACCAATGGTATCAAATCGTATTCATCAAAACCCAAGACAATTACACCATTTATGTAGATGGAAAAATGGTTGGCGCCGTTCCAAATCCTGTAGGCTATACGCTCACGGAAATCAAGCAATTTGGACCCGCTGTGATAGGCGGTGAAGTACTGGGTTACTGCTTGTACCAAATGCCATTCTCGACGGAACAACGGAACCGAGATGCGGACATCAGTCAATGAGTTAATCGGAGGAGCGGGGATTAAGGAAGGGAAGAAGTCAAGCACTCCTTAACGGACGGATTATGGCTGAGGCAACGGAAAAAACCTCTCGATTTTCGGATCATCGATTTGCGGTAACGCTCTCGACAGTTTTCTTGATTATCGGAGCGGTCATCGCTTGGCATCACGAGATGTGGAGAGATGAGATGCAGGCGTGGCTGATTGCGAGGGATGCACCTTCTGTGATTGAGCTTTTTAAAATTCTGAAGAGATATGAAGGACATCCCAGCGTATGGCACCTTGGGCTCTATGTGCTTCAGTTTTTCACCAGCTCGCCGATTATAATGCAGCCCTACCATCTTATCATCGCCACAGCGACAATCTTTGTGTTTTCGAGGTTCTCTCCCTTCACGCGCTTGCAGAAGACGCTCTTTGCGTTCGGCTATTTTCCCTTCTATGAATATGCGATTATATGTAGAAATTACGCAATCGGCATATTGTTGCTATGTCTCTTTTGCACCCTTTTCAGACGCTGGAAGCAAAAGTTTCCGCTTGTCGGTTTGATACTATTTGTGCTCGCGCATACCAGTGTTCACGCGCTGATTATCGTCATGTCCATTGCGCTGTTCCTTATCTTGGAAGTTGTCATTGCGTCAGAGCGCCCGAACCGAACACACATGGGAATTGGTTTTGCGCTAATCTTGACTGGCATTAGCACCGCCATCTACCAGATTGCGCCAGCCGCTGACCAAGGGACGAGGCCCGGATGGACGACCGCATTCGACTGGCATCATCTACAGAACGTTCTCAACTTAATTTCCAGAGTTTTCTTCGCAATACCTCGGTCTATGATGCACTTTTGGAATACCAATTTTTTGGATCCAATCCCTAATTCTGCTCAGATAAAGCTTGTGCTTTCGGTACTCATCTTACTTTTCGTCATAGGGCTCCTACTCAGAAAACCGACAGTGCTCTTGATGTACCTTTGCGGGACGACTGGGTTGTTGGCTTTCTTCTATACCAAGTATTTCGGGTCGGTGCGGCATCACGGTTTCCTCTTTATGCTGTTTATCGCTGCGGTATGGATATCTCATTATAGCTATGAAGCGAGGCGGCTCGCCAGTCCTTTGAAGGCAACCAGTTGGGGGTTGGCGAGGGCGTTCAACATTGTGTTTGTCGTGGTTCTCCTCATCCATGCTGTTGGCGGGGTTACGGCAGCGAAGCTTGAGTTGACTTATCCTTTCTCGACCGGAAAGGCGGTGGCTCGATTCATCAAAGAGGAGGCAAACCTGGAGGGCATGTTAATCGCCGGCGCCGCCCCGGACGATTTGACACTGGAAGTTCTCGGGTATCTGGAAAAGGACGAGTTTTTCTACCCTCGAAGCGATCGATTCGGTTCTTTTGGCGTCTGGGACATGGCATGGCGAGACGGGAGAAATCTGCATATCGTCGAGGTGTTGCGGAGGGTTCAGCGGTTGGCTGATGAAAGAGCAGAGGATATCTTAATCGTATCGGCTCGCCCGTTTTCTGCAGAGATGGAACGGGGAGTTCCAAGAGTTTCGGCGCCATTGGAAATCGGCAGGACTGAAGGAGCCCATTATTTCCAAGGAAGCGTGGATGAACTCCTCATCGCAAAGCGAGCTCTCTCTCAGGAGGAACTTAACGCCCACTATGAGGGAGGTGTAGCCGCCGTTGGACCGACAGGGGCGGAAGTCATTTTGGCGATGCCCTTTGAGGAAGGCGAGGGAGCGGTAACCAAAGACAACTCGCCGTATGGAAATCACGGCTCCCTAAAAGGTGCAAACTGGGGAGAGGGGAAGTTTGGCGCCGCTCTCACCTTTGATGGAACCGCTTGGGTGGACGCTGGAAATAATGCACATCTAGAGTTGAATGACACTGATTTTACAATCGCACTGTGGGCGAGCTTTGGAGCGAATGGTGTCAACGGACTAGTTGGAAAATCGGAAGGTCCCGGCGAACGGAATAAGTGGTGTCTCATCAATAGACCCAAGGCGTCTGCGGGTGGAGAGATTGTATTTCACCTCAACTGGCCCGACAGACCGGGGTTGTGGATGGGATTGCCACGGCAGGGGGAGATGAACCGATGGTATCAGATTGTCCTGGTCAAGAGTCAGGACACTTGCAACTTCTATGTGGATGGAAAACTGATTGGCGCCATTCCATACCCGTTGAAATATCAACCCCCGACAGGCTATACGCTTACAGAACTCACGCGATTTGGACCCGCGGTGATCGACGGCGAGGTGCCGCAATACTGCGTGTATCAATTGTCATTGCCGGCGGGGCAGCAGAATTTGGAGCTAGACAACAGGGAATAAGTGAATCGGCGGGGAGAAAATCGCGGAATTGTGGGGTGCCGTTTATTTTCGGTATTGAATCTTGCCGTGGACCTCGACGGTATCTACAATTGCCATGATGACAGCGTCAACCGGTTTGTCTTGGGTTAGGTTCGTCAGACGCGCTGAACTGCCGGATGCGGTGAGCACCGTTTCACCGATGCCTGCGCCAACGGAATCGACAGCCACAGTGTATTGGCTGAGTAAATTGCCGTCCAGACTAGCGTCTTGGACAATCAATAACTTGCTGCCAACTAATTTCTCATCTTTTCGTGTCGCAACGACCGTTCCTACAACTTTACCGAGCGTCATCCAAAAGTTCCTTTACCGACAGTTGTTACCGTTTTCAGGTTATTGAGGCAACACTACTTGAGTATGGTAAACTGAAATCGTCAAAAAGTCAAGTCTTATTATTGCTATACCCGTTGTCACGTGAAACGATTTGAGTTGCATGATCCAGTACCCTCCTCTCGACGACGCTGAGTTGGGTTAGCTCTTGAAAAAAAAAGTCCGAGGTTAAATTGTACCGATAACCTATCTGTCAATAGGAGTTCTCATGCGAAAACATAACGGTATCATCTGTGGATTGTTAGTATTTCTAATTGGAGTTACAGGCTGGGGGGAGGCTGCCGACCAATTCAAAGTGGCGCTGCTTACCCCAGGATCTATCAGCGATGCGGGCTGGAATGCGCTCGCATACGACGGTCTGAAACAGATTGAAGCAGAGCTCGGGGCTGAAGTGAGTCATGTCGAAAGCAGAACCCCGTCTCAATGGGAGGAGCACTTCCGATTTTACGCCGGAAAGGGGTTCGATCTCGTCATTGGACACGGGTTTGAGTATCAGGAAGCTGCGAAAGCGGTTTCACCGGAATTCCCAGATGTGGTGTTTATCACAACTTCTGGCAGTACAGTTTTGAAGAATGTCGCATCGATTGTCTTCGAGCTTGAGGAAGCGACCTATCTCTTGGGCATGATTTCCGGAATGATGACGAAAACGGGAAAAATCGGTCTCGTCGGAGGTATGAATATCCCACCGATCAAGAGCACCTTTCTTGCATTCGAGGAAGGCGCGAAATCTGTCAATCCTGAAATCAGAATTTCACGCTCTTATGTGGGGGATTGGGAGAACATCAGCAAAGCCAAGGAGTTAGCACTGTCTCAGATTGCAGAAGGCACAGACTTCATCTTCCATAACGCGGACGCCGCTGGTCAGGGTGTTTTCCACGCTGTCGCAGAGAGCCGCAAAGCCGGTAAGGACGTTTACGCTTACGGTTCTAACCGCAATCAGAACGATGTCGCTCCGGACGCGGTTCTCGCGAGCGCCGTCATTGATACGAAGGTTTTTGTTCACGTCGCAAATCTAGTTAAAACGGGCAAATTTGAACCCAAAGTTATGCGGCTCGGAATGGCGCAAGATGAGATGGTGAAACTCGTTTACAACCCGAAGCTGAAAGATCGCATTCCAAAAGCCGTGATGGATAAAGTAAAAGAAACCCGTCAAGGGATTCTCGACGGTACAGTCAGAGCGCCAAGAGTGAAATTTTAGCTCTTCGCCACGCGTAAAAGACTGAATTTGTTCCTTTCAATCGGAATAGCGATTCAAAATCCGTTGGCTGCTAAAACCCGATCTGTTTGTCCACGATATTCTTCAAGGGTTCACCGTTAATGTACCGCTTGAGATTCTCGCAGAAGAATTCGGCGGCGCGGCGTGAACGGTGCTGCGACCCGCCGGCTGTATGCGGTGTGAGAAGTACACTGTCCATATCCCACAGGGGACTGTCTTTTGGCAGTGGCTCAACTTCAGTCACATCCAGCCCTGCGCCGGCAATCTTCTCTGCCTGGAGAACCTCAATAAGCGCACGCTCGTCGACAATCTTGCCGCGGGCGACATTGATGAGATAGGCAGTCGGCTTCATCAGCGCCAAGTTCTCCGCATTGATGAGATGATAGGTCTCCTCGGTAAGCGGACACGCAATCATAATCACATCTGATCTGCGCATCAGATCCGGGAGACAATCAATCGGCATCAGTTCATCGACAAGATCCGGCTTATCTTTCCGATACGGATCCACTCCAATGACGCGCATGTCAAAACCTCTACCGCGTTTCGCCATGTGTATTCCAAAGCCGCCCATCCCAATGATTCCGAGCGTTAATCCACCAATCTCAATCAATTGCTTTGGCCTTCTCCAATCGTGTTGGGTGTGATTGATGGCGGCACCTTTTATTTCCCGCGTTAAACCGAGCAAGAGCGCGAACGCATGCTCTGCTGCGTGCGATGCATACACCCCCGCCACATTTGTCAGAATAATGTCGCTATTCTTGAGGGCGGGATACAGTTGAGCGTCCATCCCCGCGCTATTGCTCTGAATCCACTCTAGCCGAGTCAGGTATGGGAACGCCTCTTCACGACAGTATCCGAAATATACTTGTGCGTCCCCGCCTGTTTTGATAAGTTCATCTTGTGAACGTGGGAAGATTACGTTATTTTCATCACCGCATGCGTCACAGATGAGCTGGCGAGTCTTCTCGTCCGGGGAGTGTACACTAACATCAACAAGGATTTTCATTCAATATATTTCCTTTCACAACTCAGAAATCCCGAAAAATTAGCAATCAAAGCCATTCTAACCGGTTGACGGTTCAATCCAAATTCGAAGCACTTGCATGAATGTGTTTCAGTTCAAAATACCGCAATGCTATTATTTGGCTTATCAGCCGCCGCGAATCCTACTTGACTCCTGCCCGTATTTCGTCAAGATATAGATACGATATTTCGATTATTCAGCTTAATGATATCTTAGCGATTCTATCACAAGTGTACGTATACGTCAAGACGTGAGGGTGTCTAAATCGACCGGTAATGACCCTGCTAAATCTGGTAGGACATCTGCGAACAACCGAATGCTTGACGAAAGGTCGCTGCCAAGTCTATTTCTATAGTTTTAGTTGCTAGGTCCCCCGGTATAGAGGTATAATATGGAGAGTTAGGCTGTTGAAGAAGTGGTGAGACTTCGGGACTTTATGATGAAATTATTAGCCCCTTCGAAGTCTCCAGTAAGTTGAGCCCCGAGCCAATCCGGGCAGAGGAAAACTGGACCACTCCTCCTTCCCACCCACGAAGGGCAAATGGGAGGAGTCAAGAAACTTCCGCTGTACTCTACAAGATAACAAAGTTGTCCCAACGGACAGGAGATGACAAAAAATGAAAGCGACAATTACCGTTTGTGGATATATCAGCGTTGCTATCCTATTTAGCGTGATTCTCTCGGTGCCCGGCTATGCAGCGATCGACCCTGAAACCGCCGTGGCAATTTGGCTCTTTAACGAGGGCGAGGGGGTTGAAGTCAGCGACGAGACGAATAACCCCGCTAAGCTGATGGGGATACTACAGGGCAGGAACATTACGTGGATTGAAGGTGTGTTCGGTAAGGCGATGAACCTCGGTGCAGGTGGCGATGTAATGGTTGTTTCCCCGTCCTTCGGCGACGAGGTTGCTCCTACGAACGAGATAACTATCGTCGCATGGATACAGTGGCGAGTAAAAAACACTACCGATCTCTTTTTCTTTGTTCCACCCGAACCCTGGGATAACCGAATTGCGGTGCATTTCCCCTGGGGCGCGGACGGGATTGCATGGCAGTTTGGCAGGCCAATGGGCAACCTTAACGCCCCGATGCCAAAAAACTTTGAGGATGATTGGCATCACGTCGCATTTACGGGCTCTGGCGCGAGCATGGAAATATGGATAGATGGTGAGATTGTTGCGGAGAGAGCCGGTGTAGGTCCCTTCGTACGCGGAAATAATCGCGCTTGGCATATCGGCGGCAGAGCCGACACGTCGTTCGAAGGCTCGGTTGACGAAGTGGGTGTTTTCAATGTTGTCTTAAGCGAGGAAGATATCAATAACATCAAGGACAGAGGAATTGGACACGCCCTTGGATTAACCGTTGATCCATCAGGCAAAGTCACGACAGCTTGGGGCAGAATAAAAGCTCGCGATTAGCCTCCGCGTGCGTATTTCGAGCTGTCGGGTTGCAGGCTGATTAACTCGTGAAGATTTGGATGTTTCGAGGTCAAAAACCCCCACCTGTGCACTCAGGATGGGTTTTCATACACCCGAGCCGATTTTGTCGGTGTGGAAGACTTCCCCAATGGGGGATCGCTTTAGACAAAAAATGAAATAGACAAATACCTTGTATAATTTAGCTGCAGGAACCATACAATATGGACGTATTCGACGCAATCACCCAACGCCGGAGTTATCGCCAAAAATTTCGGAACGAACCAATCGCTCAATCACATGTGGATAGGCTCATTGAAGCCGCTCGGTGGGCGCCGTCCCCGTTTAATGTTCAGCCGTGGGAGCTACTCATTATCCAAGAAACGCAGGGCAAAAATGCGCTTGCTGATCTGACGGAACGGTGTATCGTTGAGCAGTTCAAGGATTCCCAGTTTCTTGATGACAATAGCCGGTGGATGCGCTTGACAGAGGGCGAGTGGCAAGCACAGGGCGACGGAGTGCTGCTCGCAGATCACGTTGACCTGCCGCCGATTTTACTTAAGGATCCCAGAAAGCTTACACCACTGCTCAAAAATGCAAAGCACTTGAGCGTGCTGGGGCATCTCGGCGCAGGTCGAAAACCTGCTGAAGCAATTTCCGACCTCATTCGGACCTCCCCGCTACTGATGCTAATCTTGATGGATTGTAGAAGGCGTTCCCCCGGCGACGGTGGGCGGCGCTGGATGTCGCTGAGTATGGGAGCGATGGTCCAGAACCTGCTGTTAGCCGCGACCGCGCTTGAAATTGCGACACAGTTCATCAGTGCACCGCTCGAACGTCAGACAGATTGTGAACGAATCCGCCAGATTTTCAATATCCCTTCCGATTATGAAGTCGTCAGCTTGTTGAGGTTGGGATACGTTGAGTCAATGTCTGGGCGGTCCGTACGCTTGCGTCCATCAGCATTTGTTAAACACGAAAATTTCAATTGAAAGGCAAAAATAATCTTGAAAGAATCGATTAACGATGGGCAATCGACACAGCCCGCAGACTCACACGATCCCGAAACTTCTCTGCGTTTTGAGCCGGAAAAACACGAAATCTCAGTTCATGATCTCAAGCAGAAACGCGATCGAAATGAACACATCGTATTGCTTGATGTTCGGGAGCCCGACGAGTATGAGATTGTTCATTTTGAAGGTGCCCTTCTAATCCCGGTCAACGAGTTGGCCCAACAGGTGCATCGACTTGATATGGACAGCGAAATTGTCATCCATTGCCACAAAGGGATGCGAAGTATGTATGCGGCTGCCTACTTATATCAACAGGGTTTTCGGAACGTAAAAAGTCTAGCCGGTGGAATTGATCGATGGGCGATTGAGATAGATTCGACGCTGAATCGCTACTGAAGCGGCATTCTCCTACACGCATCGCGGCACGCATCGAGACGAGTTGAATCTACGATGTATGGGCGTCATAACATATCTTTCCTCCCACAACGGTTAACAGATTGCAAGCAGACTCATCAAGAATCTGCTCAATGATGGGTTGCCCACTGTTCCGAAGTTCAATGGCGATGAAATCTGCCTGCCACCCTTTTTCTAGTTTGCCGACTTGACGCAGTTGAAGTCCTCGCGCTCCGTTAATTGTCACTAGGTCTAGGAGCGTCTCAGGAGGAAGGGAATCCCACGCTTTGCCTAAGAATCGGAGTTCGTCGAGCATGCTCAGAGACCAATTGCTGGCGAGGCTGTCTGTTCCGATGGCGACATTTACACCGGCGGAAAGCAGCCGTTTAAGTGGGTGATCAGTGTGGTAAAAGTAGTGATGGCTCCGGGGGCAAAAAACAACGGATGCTCCGCATTCTGCAAGCGACTGGATGTCTCCATCTGTCAGATAGTTGCAATGTGCTAAAAGAGGACGAGTTGCCAACACACCGAGTGCCTTCATGTGCTGCACCGGCGTTTGATTCGGCGGCGTCCAATCTTCCATCGGAATCTGCAAAGTTGTCAGTAAGTCAGCGAATGCGTTGGTACCAGACGCTAAAAACTCAATCTCCTCTTGGGTTTCTGACAGATGTGTGCACAGCGGTAATCCACGCGACAGCGCAAGCTCACTACAGTGGCGATAAAGCGAGGCAGCCGTGGAGTACGGTGCGTGGGGAGACACACCAACCGTAAAAAGGGAATCGGGTTCCGGTGCAGCTTCGAGATGCGTATTGATCCGCCTAGTCCCAACCTGGGACCGCTCTGGTGAAAACCCTGTTGTTTCGAAGAATGCCACTTTTCGGATGGGTGTGTCTTTGAGCGTTTGCGCGGATTGCCCAAATCCGTGAATGTCACCGAGGGTTGTTGTACCGCCTGCGAGGCTCATTTCAACGCCGCATTGGATCGCGCGATCAACCCATGCCTTGTCCCACCGCTGATTGCGAACAATCTGCAGGAGCCAATCCGTGAGTTGCGCCGTCCGCTCAACGAACGCGCCGTGATTAGTCAACTCAAGGTGGGTGTGGCTGTTCACCAACCCCGGAAGAATCACAGCCTCTCCTAAATCTCGTGTGGGACCTGTCCCCACGTTTCGGATCGTTGGATACCGACCAATATCGATAATCTGCGACCCGTGAATCGCAATGGCGCCATTTTCGATGGTCTGACTGCCATTCGGTATGAGATACTTCGCGCGGAAAATCACCCGATAGTCTTCACCTTTGTCTCTGCTGTGGTTTATAAAGATCCTCAGGTTGCCAACCGGGGGGATAGCCCATCGGCCAGTCTGAATAGCCAAACAACTCACGGAGTCCGTCGGGATTTCCACAGAGCCAAAAGAACATCTCTGCTGCGTCATACCAGTCTCGGAATTGCTGACGGGGCGGCTGCAGGAAGGGGCCGTCTAAGCTATATGAAGCGGTGGCAGGGTCAAAGTCCGGTGCAACCAACCAATCTCGTTCTGGGGGAACTGTCCGCCAATAACAGTATTTCAGCATATTGCGGATACCGTAAACACTGGATTCCGACCGGCGATGCCAAATTGAATAGACTGAGATAAAAATCGAGCCAGCCGGTGCGGCGGCATTAACCGCTGAACGAATGCTCGTAAAATGTCCCATGCACCTTGAAAGAGAAAAGTAGAAATGAGACCCTGGTACAAGCCCCGTCGGTCCGAGTTCTATTGGCGTGTCCTGCGGATAATAGAATACCTGTAGATGGTTGAGCTCCGGACCATGGCGTGATCCCCCATCTCTATGCCATCCCTGCGCTGGCGCCGGACATTCGATTCGATGATTAGCCAACCCTTTGGGAAGCATGAAGGTTTTACCCAAAAGCGACCGAACTGCACCTGCAGCTTGAGGATTGAGAAGAACTTGTTCGATGAACCAGTCTTCCTGAAGGAGTTCGATTGGTTGACCAGTCGGATTTGCAATCAAAAAATCATACGTCCTTCGATTAATATCGTCCGGAACGACACCCTCCAGCATCAGGTACCCGTGTTTGCAGAACTCCACGACCTGGGTGTCGGTCAGCGTGGGGGCAACCTCGCTTAAAACGATACCTTCTTGTGCTAGAATGCCCGGTTTGCAGAGTTCCACGGTATGCGTATCTGTTCTCACTGGGCTGCTAGCACCCTTGATTGGCATTTTTACCATCTTTCCCTAATCCTCTTTGGCTTCTGCAAGTTTGTATATAATTATTGTGCGTGAAAGTCAGCGGTTCGGCTAGTTTTTGTTGTTGCAGGAAATCGGCACCCCTCTGAATCCTCCCAGAGACGGAATGCGTCAACTTGAGATTAGTGCCCGAATCGACTACGTCATCCTTCCCGATGCGAGCGCTTCCGAGACTTCCGAGGTGTATTCCGATAGGGAGAGACGGAGGACTGCACCTTACGGGCGTGGATCCGGCGGTTCGGAGGGGTCAACAATGTAGTCGAAGCTCAACCATAGGCTGCGAGAGTACCGGAAGAAAAATATGGGGAATAGTGCACAGAAAACGCCCCACAGAATAAAGTTTTGTAGAAAAGAGATGGGCGTTAAATAGTCCAACGCAAAATAACTGGCAAATGCAATGAGAACAGTCACACCGAAGTTGATATACATCGCCCCAACAAAGTAACCCATCTCTCGCTCAAACCTGAAATTGCAGTTATCGCACTCCAAACGCATTTTGAACATACCCGAAAACATCTCACCTTGGCCGCATTTCGGACACTTTAAGCGCAACCCTGCGGTGAAAATTTGACGCACGCTGCGTTTCGGCATCCGCTACTCTCCTGCTTGAACTCCTGAATTCGAAACGTTAGAATCCGCAATTGAGACCTAAATTTTAGCATAGCTGGTCAAAGATGTCAATTTAGTCTTGGTTTCAGATGTCATTACAATTGCTTTGGGTAATGTTCAAATCCCTCCGCCTCCGATAGTAACGCTCGTTTCCGCTCGTGGCCTCCTCCACAATCATTGACTTGTGACACTTGTGCTACGAAGGTGTATCACTCTTACAACAGTTTGTCTTAATGCAATCCTTTATATCTCAGCCCAGACTAGGATGTGGGGTTGGCATCTGAATTGCTAGCTTCTATTTTTAACTTGGCATATGAGGGTTGCTATGATATACTCTCGAAAAATTGAACTCTTATTATGGTGAAAGGAATGAGAACCATGAAGAACCTTGCTCTTACAGTCGTATTGCTGTTTGTAGTGCTGATAGCAGCGGGCTGTTATACCCAAGTCGGCTACTATGAATCCCGTCTCGATAACCAAGCATCGTACCATCGCCACAGTCGGGAAATGGCGGCGGAATCCAAACACGAAAAACAGGCACGTCTAGAATCGGAAACCGAAAAGGGTGTCGATCACGAAGATTCTGACACGAATCGTGTTGAGGTAGAGGAAGAGGAAGATGAAGGCTATTACGGACATCGCAAGCCGGTTTATCGCAAATACACGCCTTATTACACTCCCTACTACCACGATTACTACTATCCTCAACCTTATCCGTATTATTCTTATGGTGGGTATGATAGTTTCTATCCATATCGCCCCTATCGGTATAGTGGCTATAATCGGTATAACTATAGAAACTACGGTCGCCATCATCGTTATAGCGGGACTCGCTCAAATCGCACCTACAAGAATCGTGACGTGCATCACGGAAAAACACGTTCACGACAGTATCGCGGCAGATCGCATTAAATGGTGAACTCAAGAGCCCTGCCTAGATTCTAAGTGGGAAATTTTAATCTCAACACCTTACGATAGTTGCGACAATTCTACAGGAGGTTATGAATCCGATGAAAAAGACGATTAAACGCACTACCCTTTTGAGTTTCACGCTGTGCTGTCTTACGATGTGGGGGATCGTGGCAATGGTGCAAGCGGAAGAAATTGCCATTGGCAACACTTTCGGTCTTGGTGCAAGAGCAATGGGTATGGGCGGGGCATTTCTTAGTGTAGCGGATGATTTCACAACGCTCTATTGGAATCCTGCGGGTCTTGCCCAGATACGGAAATTCGAGCTGTTTACCAGTTTCTCGCACAATGAAATGGACGCCGAAACTCAGTTTTCGCAGTCGAGCGAGGTTACAGGTGGTGGTAGGTCAAAAACCCGTCCGAATTCAATCGGTTTGGTCTATCCATTATACACAACGCGTGGCGGCATGGCATTCGCTCTAGGATACAATCGTGCTCAGAACTTCGATTCGCGGATTGTGGTAAAAGGGATTGATCCTTCTGATGACCCTGTGTTTGGTGGATTTGATGTCGATGAAACCAACAGTGATAAAGGCGGGATTGGCATCTGGAGCTTAGGGACAGGAGTCTATGTAACTGAGAACATTATGCTTGGTGGTGCGTTGGACTTCTGGTATGGCAAAAGCCTTAACGAACTGGACAGCATCGCGATGGATGTCAACGACATCGAACTGGACATTGCACGGATGGAATTTTATGACACCGTTGACCGGGAGTATACGGGGTTGAGTGGTCGAGTTGGTGCGTTAGCTCATCTAGGTGAGTATGTGACGCTCGGCTTCACGACGGTCTTTCCGATGAACCTTGAAGTTTACGAAGTTTGGCGTCAAGAAACGTCTATATCGTTTGATGATGGTGAGCGAGAAAGTGACGCTTACGAGGGTGATATTGAGTACAACATCGAACGTCCCTTCGAGTTCAACGGGGGAATCGCCGTCAAACTTCTGGATAAACGTCTAACCCTCGGGACGGATTTCCAGTTTTCGGATTGGACACAAACAGTATACAATCCGCTTCCAGCAGAAGACATTTCACGCGACTACTTTGAGGAACTTTATGATAGCGCCATCCAGATTCGCGCCGGCGCAGAGTATCATGTCTCGGAGATTGGCACCAGGTTGCGCGCGGGCTACATCCATGATCCCATTCCGTTTCAAGGAAAAGAGATTGAAAACGATCGAAATTTCCTGACGGTTGGTGTTGGAAAGGTTTTTGACCAAGCTATCAAGGTTGACGTCGCTTATATGCGGGGTTCATGGGAGCAGTCAGATGGTTCATTGATGGAAAAGCGAACCGACCATCGGATATTCTTCTCCGCCGCATATCGGTATTGAAACGGTTCGTATTGCTTGCCTTCCAATTCCACAACACGCATGCGCCAAGGATTGCTCAGTCGGTGTAAGAGCCAAGAAGCATCGAATCGAATTTGACGTGGATGGCGTTATCAGGGAGATCTACCTAAATTTCTGAATTTTACCTCCCACTCGGTACGCGGGCATCTCAGGTTTGAATGCTTTGCGCTTGGTTACCCTTGAGGAGGGATCCGACCCCTCTGACTGTGTTCCAACCAATATGTTTGGTCTGTATGCCTGAACTGCCTTGATCAAATGCGTTTTAGCACATCTCACCCCGCTATTGGTGTGTTCCTGTTTAGCTTTACTGAACGATGGGCAGCCAAGAACGCGACCACGTGCCGTGTGCGCCAGCGGTTGCATAGTCTGTCAGGCGAATCTCCGTCCCATCTATAGCGGTTGCCTTGAATAGGGTCAACGGTTGAAAGCGGTCGTTACATGCTACAGGGCTTAACTCTAGTTTGGCAAAATCCAACGTCGGCATGTCGTCGGGCTCCACGGTGTTGTGCTTTTGGTCAAAAGCCAAGAGTAGCGGGCCTCTGTAAAGGGATGCGTTATGATTGACGTATTCATCACCCCGGAGCAGGCGCAGGCTAAAGTCCAACTCTAAATCAATACAATCCTTCATTTTCCATGTTCTGTCTAGTTTGAGATAGACCCCTGGTCGGACATCGCTGACGGGTTTACCGTTGACAGATACCTTCGTTTTAATTGACCAAGCAGGTATACGCAAATAAAGTGGAGTCCGTTGGGATTTGTCAGGTTCGACTTCTATGCGAATCGTTGCCTCAGCCGGATATCTCGTCTGTTGCCTGAACATCCACTTCGAGGTAGGGCTGAATTTGACTTCAATCGTGCCCGGTCCATAATAGTTCACATAGAGTCCGTCTTGAGCGTCTCCAAGAATCGCCCATTCGGAAAGCATGCCTAAACTGCGAGGACCGTTTGCCGCACAGCAGTTTAACTCCGGTGAACCACAGGCGGAATGAACATGCGCCAAGTGATGGAAGGAGGCGAGACGTTTGCCATCCATCGGGGTGTCGTATGTCCACCAGCGGCCACTGGGGTGCTGAGCGCCGAGCATTGCGTTCCAAGTGGCGTTTTCGATGGCGTCGGCGATTTTGCAGTCCGGACTGAGTCGAAGTGCGTCAATACTGTAAGCAATCCAAGCGACTGTGCAGCATGTTTCAATTGCCCCTGGCATAAACGGATTGCCGGCGGCTTGTTCACCCACAGAAAAGCTGCCCGCGTTGTGAACATCCGTCTTGAGGATGCTATGCCAATAGTGCAGTTGTGCCTGCTTGTAAGTCTCATCACCGGTAATCCGGTAGAGTTCGCTAAGTCCCTGCAGGGCATGAAGGATTTCCCAGCGGTGTGAAGCGGACTGGTAAAACTCCACACCGTCCATAGCCTGATGGTAATATCCGCGCCCACCCAACTTTTCCCAAAAAGTTTGGATATGTTGAATGCCTTGGAGGTAAAGTTCGTTCCCCGTTTCTTGGTAAAGAATCCCCAAGGCGTGAATAATCGACGTGTTAATTTCAGGTCCCGGTGTATCATGCAATCCCTTTTCACCATCTAGTAACGCACCGCAAATCATATCTGCTGCGCGCAGCGCGCAGGTCAGCGCAGCCTCGTCACCGGTTTCTCGGTACCACATATAAAGACCCAAGATACAATGATAGTGTGCCCAAATATCCCAGTGAGTAAAAATCCGCTCATGTCTGTAGTAGACGCCCAAGTATCCGTCCTCGTCTTGGGTGGAAATGAAATCCTTGACGAGCTCACCGATAAAGGGTCGCAGGTTGGGATCGTCCGTCATGCGCATCGCTTGGACGGCGGAGATTAAATACTTTCCCCACAAGGATCCCGAGTCTATGGTGACTTTCGGTTTAGGCGCTCGGTGCCGCATGCGAAACATCTCCAGAAGACCGGGGTTCACCTGTGGGCAGGGATACAGCCAATTATCCAGGTTGGCTTGGATTCGTCGTCCCATCTCACCTTCCAAGCGCAGAAACAGCTGTGGTTGATTCAATTCGGGGATCTGGTGGTTCTCTGTTATGTTCATGTGTTTACTTTCCGTCTTCTTTATTCTTTTGATATTGGTCTTCGGTCATTATTACCGGGTAACAGGTGAATTGCTCATCCTGAATTTCATAGTAAGGCATGTATTCATATCCTGGTTTGCCGCTTATCTTGTAATGGAGTGGTTTTTCTGGCACCGGCACCAGCCACGATGCTGGGTTGGCTGGATCATTGGCAATCTCTATACAGTCATCATTGAAGTCAAAGGGACCAACGACACCCAGAAGCACAGTGCCATATTCGATAGCATGTCGATCGTAACCATCAATCGTGTCGAACCCCGAGTACCTGCTTACTCTGAAATCCATTGGCAATGTGTAAGAGATAGTGTCACCTTCCTTCCATGTTTTGGTAATAGCACAATACGTCCCCGGCGTCCCGGTTGCCAACACAGATTCATTTACATTTATCTCAATTGTCGAGGTCAACCACGAGGGCATTCTTAGCCTCAAAGTGAAAGAGACAGGCTTCTCAGTAGAAATCGACAGGATCACAGACTCAGCTTCTGGGAAAGATGTGGAATTGGTTAAAGTTACGTGCGTTCCTCCTGGGTTCCAGGTTATTTTCGAATCAGCATACATGTCGACATATAATCCATCAGGTGCTATGGAGTAAAGATACTCAGGTAGTGACCCATACAATCGAATCGCTTGCCCTTCACAGCATGAAACATACATATCGCCCTGGAGAACGGTATCTTTCTGTTTGTTTAGGAGGGCATGATATCTTATGCCGATACTCCCTGCCTGGTTGGCAACACCTATGTTGTAAATTGATTTCTCGATCTCGTTTACATATTTTTCGGCGTCTGGATATAATCTGTGCAGTCTCTGGTTGAGTTCAATCCAGAATACGGAGCCACAAAGTTCACCGGTCCATGGGCTTTCCCAGTCAATAAAGTATGAATACGGCGGATAATCCCTGTTTATATGTTCACCCCAAGAGATGGCTATGCTGCCACCGACATGTTCCCACTTGTTATGAATCATATCCCATGCATTTGAAACAGCCGTCAAATATCTTTCTATGCCAGTTGCTCTATACAGATCCAAATATGCCTCAAACGCTGTAATTTCATAGCAGTGCGCGTGTCGGCGCTTATAAATAGCCCTATCGTCATTTACTATTAATTGATCCAGCCACCAATCTTCCTGGTAGTACTGTTGAAGCACTTCAAGATCCCGCTTTCGTCCCATTGATGTAAAGTACATTCTCGTGTTGGGTATCATACCCTGGTAACCAAGAGTCAAATCTTTAACTTGTGGGAGATATTCGCACTGGTTAAACCAGTTCTGATGTGCTCGAATCAAGGGCAAGGCTTTGTCATTTCCGCCTATACTCGCTTCGATGAGCCCGTGAGTGACCCACGATCTAACATAGTTCGGGTTCTCCCCAGCAGCGGTTTCAGTCTCCTTGTACGCCATCAAAAAACCATTCGTCTGCTTACATTCATCGATTCCATCGACAACCTGGTCCATCATGTCTCTCAGTTGCGGATTATTTTCCCATCTTAGCGTATTTCCGCTGCCCATGAGAAAAAGACCCGCTAATGAACCGTACAAAAGGGGTGGGACATGCTCCCAGCCTCTGCTGTGCCCCGGAGGATTCGGATTGCCTGCTCGCTCTCTGAAACGGTAGAGAATGTCATCAACAGGATACGTTTTTAGTAGGTGATGGATATTATTGTCAAAAACGGTCTTCAATAGCCCACCGGTAAGTTCAACACCGGACGTTGGCGTAACAATCTGGTCGAGTACTGCTATTGTCCTTTTTTCCTGATCGGCTCTGCTACTATTTTTGTTTCCCCCAACCGACAGCCTCGTTGGCACACACGCCGACGCGAGAAGCGCTTGGACAAAAACAATTCGAATGATTTCAAAATTCGTCATATGCCTAGCGTTTAATTCATTTTTTCTCTGGAGTGGGTCCAATTGTGGCTGCTGAATGGGTCGTGGCCGTCAGCGAGTTAGTGAAAATCTGGCAAAAGTGCCGGTCACTTCGGGACAGAGAATCTCCGGTCTCCGACTGAAAGTCAAAGACCTCAATGAGAGCGTCGAGGCCTTGGCAAGATAAACTTTAAAATCAGCTACCGTCTCCCACTTCCATATCCCGCTGAATAGTGAGCCATGATCTGGGTACAACCACCCTCGTCGACCGACTATAAAAGCAGTTGTTATACTTCACACACCAATATGACTCAAGACGTAAAGCCGTTATATTCTACCTATGCGTTTAATGCCCGCGGACTGTCTCCAGCGATAAACAATTGTTCGATGAAAACCAAAGTGAAGCAAGTCAGTTTCGTTGTCTTTTTATCTACACTTCAATTTCTAAAACTAGCACCATTGGCTTAACGGGTCGCTTTGAGTGCTCCCCAATAAGTTGCAAGTTTACTTGTGGGTTCAACAACAGCAAGCATATCGCCGATAGGATGATCCATAAGCTCTTCGATTTCTGCTACCTCTAGCTCCTTGCTGAAGATAGCCATCTCGTCCATCGTGCCGTTGAAGAACTCAAACATCAACGGTTGGTTCCCGCCGCAACACTCTGGTACATTCCCTAAAGCCCCAAAGACGATGGGCCAGTCGATTCCAGCGATGTCCTTATCGCTGGCGACCCCCAACTCCGCATCCAACTTGGCGTCAACATAAAGTTTTGCTTCAAGGGTATCCAAATTAAAAACATGAACAACGTGATGCCATTTGTTATCAGCAACGTTCGTCTTTCCATGAAGTGCCCATCCCGGAGCAACTGCATCAACAGCTTCTGAAAAAACTCTTCCGTTGACCAACGCGGCATGCCACCCTTGCGTCCATCCGCTCGATCCTTTCTCAATCGTTCTGCCCTTTCCCGACGTCATGTTGGATTTGAGCCAGTACGCGACACTCAAAGCGGTGCCCGGCTTGCCGAGTTGGTCAAAGGTGTCATTGGTTCCGACAAGTACAAACCAACTCTTGCCTGCGTTGAATTCCAAGCCTTTTCCAAATTTGCCATCGACCCATGCGTCATCATGGGGCTTTCCGTCCCAATCGGGTCCGACGCTTAGGGTGCCGTCTAGACCACCAGCGAAATCCGCGACTTTACTACCACGTCCTTCATCAGCCGGCCAATACCCTACGATATCTCCTTTCTCAAACGCATAGGCGGAGAAAGTCAAGATAAAAGCAGCCAAACCGAGCAGCCATGATTGTATTCTGGTTTTCATGATATTTCCTCCTGGAACTGGATTAGTCGTTCAGTTTTGGCATCAGTTAAAACTTCGGCAGCCCGATACCCTTAATCTCAAGAATTGAGATGCTATAGTATCGCCAGCCACAATTTTATTGAGTCTAGAAGAAGTGAATCACATCGGGACTGTAACGACCCACGTTGGAGAGTGTCTATCGGTCATCTTATCACTCTTTTGCGAACTGTGTCAAACTATTTCAAGCCCACCATCATCGCTCGTCAAAATACCGATAAATCAGAGGGCGACATTTTGGCCTAACGCATTGAAAAATGCGTCACTGCACTATATAACGGAACACGACGCCCTTCGGAAAATGACAGGGGTAACCGATTCGAAAGGGAGCTAAGGAGGCGTTACTTCAACACCACCCGCCCAATCCAAAAGCCAATGATTAAAGTGGGCTTTAAGGCACAGACGTTACCCCTAAATTGAAGCAGATTCATCTAGATTCTGTTTTGATGTTTCCCCATGTGATTGTCAGATTGCCAGCAGCCTGGACCTGCTGTGCGTCTTTCAAAAATGGAATCTCGTCTGCAATCTGAAGGTCATCGAAGTAAACGTTTGCACCCGGACTCTCCCATCTACCAACCTGCCGAAAATAATGCCCTCCGCCCGTCATCTTGTCGCCTAATGCGCCGCCCCGGTTCTTGATAAAAGACGTATCCTCGAAAACGGTTACCATTTCCTCTCCTTCCGATTCAATGTAACAGTTAAAGGTCTGGTTTTTCAAGTTTATCTCCGTTCTTAACCGGTACCATGTGCGGGGCTCCAAGTTTACGGGTTTCGCGGGCAGAGGAAACCCGTTAATCGCATATACCATCAGATTGTCTCCTCGGATACCGATATGGGGACCAATCCATCCCCACACATCGTTGGTCCAGACATGAATGTGATGGAGATGCGGATTGCCCTTGAGGGTGCCATCGACGTAAAACCAGATGACATCATCGAGTTGGTCCTTTCTTGGCAGATCCAGCGGCACACGTGCACTGGGAACTCCAACACCTTTCCCTGTGCTCAATATGCTGTGAGTTCCGCTACGGGCATTTTTATCGGAAATCTCCATATCCTGGAACTCCCAGCCGTCTGCGCCGTTTTCAAAATCCTGCTCATAAAATATCTCAGCACCTCTGAGTGTGGCAGGAATAAGCATACCAAACATGAGCAACAGTACGATCGTTTTCATCGAAGCTTCCTCCTTTTTTTGAGCGTGGGGAATTTCTATGCCCTCGATTATTCTACTCCAATCGCTGCCATTTTCAAAGTAGTTTTTTCGTGTAATTTTCATACAGTGGACAAAGTTTGATGCGTACCGTAGAGTGTAGAAGCACTCTTGATGTGATGTTGCCCGTAATCCCGTCTCGTAGACTAATCGTCAATTGTCAGTAATTCGATGCTCTTCAGCGCCTGTTCCATAAGTGCATCAGTCTCTAGATTCATCTCCGCTGCTCTCACTGCCTCAATAGAAGCGTTGGTAGCGGGGTGATCGGGAACGAAAAGGGAGCAGCAATCGTCGTACGGAAGCGTAGAGACTTCAAACGTCTGAATCTTTTGAGCGAGGCTGATAATCTCTTCCTTGTCATCACCGATGAGCGGGCGAAGGATTGGTATCTCAACTGCATCTTCAATGGCTCTAAGATTGCCAAGCGTTTGTGAAGCGACCTGTCCGAGACTCTCCCCGGTGACCAATGCGTCTGCTTTTGCAACCTTCGCGATCTGCTGTGCGATACGAGCCATGAAGCGGCGGTAGAGAATAACCCGATATGGTGCGGGGGTTTTGGTCACGATTTCACGTTGTATGTCTGCAAACGGCACGAGATAGACTAGTGTGCGATAATTCCAAATCGTCAAAATCTCAGCGAGCGACTTTACCTTTTCGAGTGATGATTTATCCGTATAAGGATAGCTGTAGTAGTGAATATGGATGACCTTCGCACCCCGTCTCATCATGCGCCACGCCGCAACGGGTGAATCAATTCCACCCGAGAGCATGACAAGCACTTTTCCGCTAACGCCAACCGGCAGCCCCCCGATTCCCTGTACTTTCTCCGCACGGATATAGGCTGCTTTTTCAACAATCTCAATATAACACAGTAAATCTGGATTGCGCATGTTTGCACTGGCGCCGGTATGCTCAAGGAGGTAACCGCCCACGGCTGCACTAATTTCCGGTGAAGTCATCGGAAAGCTCTTGTTCGCCCGTTTGGTTTCGACCTTAAGGGTCTCAAACGCCTTGTCCTGAATCCACCTGAGCGCAGCAGTCTGGATTGCTTCAATGTTCTGTTCGGTTACACAAGCAAGTGCAAAATGGGCAATCCCCATGACTTTGCCCAATTTTTCTCGAATTGCCCCGATGTTGGCATCTGGTTGGAGCTTGACCAGAATCCGCCCGTATATCCGCTGAACATCCGCGCACCCCATACCCTTCAGCGAACGCTTGATGTTTTGAACCAGCTTCTTCTCAAAGAACGATCTGTTCTTCCCTTTTAGTCCGATTTCGCCATAGTGGACGAGGAATACGCTTTCCATCATCTTCCCTTTTGATTTCGATAACAACTCTTGAACCTAATCGCTATACTCCATATCCTGTGCTCTCAATCGAGGCACGTTCTGTGAGCGATAGCCTCGTCCAATGCCATCGGGTAGTCTGAAAGCAATCACAATACAAATGTGATTATAACATCTTCTTTGCAACCCATTCAACAGTAAAGTCGACTCTATTCGCTCCCTAGATTTTTTGAGAGAGCTTCATTACATGATTACCAAATGTATCCGTGAGAGAGTTGCATTGGCGATCAAGTTCTCAGTTCTACCCATAGCATTGTCCGACCGCCGATGTAGCTCGGATTTTTCAGTTCTCTTCCGCCGCTTGCCCCGCCGAATTGTAGGACTCAGAACATTTGGGTAAGTCACATGTGCAGTTTTTCCTTGACATATTAACCTTTGTATAGTTAAATTAAAGGCTAATCAGAAATTGTTTCAAGCATACTAAAGTATATGCTCCATATACTCCTAATTTTCTAGACCGTAGGAGGAATCACCATGCGTAAACCGTTGACAAAAAAACAGGAGACCGTGTTGGAATATATCTCCTATCACCTACACAATTTTGGCTATCCACCGACTGTTCGCGAGATTGGAAGAGCATTCGGAATTTCCGAGAAGGCTGCTCACGATTACCTGAATGCAATCGAGAAGAAAGGTTACATTAGGCGAGCGCCTGGAAAACCGCGCGCGATTGAAATCCTGGATGATGTGACGAAAAAGGGATTGAAGCTAGCGGGTGAAGTGCCAATTGTTGGACGTGTAGCGGCTGGCACGCCTTTATTAGCCACCGAGAACATAGAAGGAACTCTGCCGGTTCCCAAGGAGATGATTAAGCACGATTCATGCTTCGCGTTGCGAGTCAAGGGCTCAAGTATGATTGATGCGGGCATCTTGGAGGGGGATCTGGTCATTGTGAAATCACAAAGTGTTGCGGACCCAGGGGACATTGTTGTCGCTCTGCTCGATGATGAAGCAACGGTGAAGCGATTATTCTTTGAGGGTGACAAAATTTGTTTGCAACCCGAGAACCCCAACATGGAGGCGATTGTGGTGTCTGAGGTACAAGTCCTGGGGAAGGTAATCGGGCTATTCCGTCAAATGTGAGAAGTGAAATCGAGGAAACTAGGAAGCCAGAAGGTTCCACTCAGTGCGGTTGAAGGGAGCGGAATTGGAAGGTTCTGCTTTCTCTTTTTATTCTATTGGCTCATTGGATTCGCATTCATCTATCCTTCGTACGCGGGCCCAGAATTCTGGACTATAGGGATACCGCTATCACTTGGATCTGCGGTTTCGAGAGAACCGGCAATTTGTGCCCGAGGAGACGAAGTTTTCGTTGCTTGGAGCGATAATCGACTCGGTAGATGGGATATATTTTTTCGATATAGCGTCGATGGCGGAGTGACATGGCTGCGTGAGGAGAGGGTTACGAGAAGCGGCACAGATTCGTTGCAACCCGCCGTCGTTTGCGACCAACTTCGCGTCCATTTGGTTTGGCTGGAATCAAGCCTAACAGGGCCACAATGCCGCTATAAGTCGTGGGATGGTAGAAGTTGGGGGCCGCCTAGGACACTATCCCGCGACGGCTCTTCCGTCCATCGACCGAAGATCGGAACAACGACAACTGCGCCTAGCAACTGGATTACTGTTGTGTGGGAAGGTCAAGCGAATAGTCCTGATTCCATCGGCGCATTGACCCGGCGCTCACGGTCAACAGCCTTTATCACACACAGCCGAGACAGTGGTCAAACGTGGTTACAGCCACAGCCAATCACGCCTGGGGATTGGGATACAAGCGAACCGAATGTCGCCGGTGGCTTGCAATCTGTCTATGTGACGTGGCGAGATAGCCGGGAAGCCAACCCTCAGATTTATGTTCAACGTTGGGATGAGTTGACGGTCAGCGATGATGTCCGCCTCTCTTCAATTGGCGCTTGTCGTCGCCCATCGATTGCCGTGCTCGAACCGCATGTGCTCGTTGCGTGGGAGTGCCGTTTGAGCGAGTTTGCACCGGCAAATGTCTTCTCGACCGAGAGCACGGATGCTGGGGAATCATGGGCAAGAGTTCAACAAGTCTCCACGGACACAGCTGAGTCGATTGCGCCGCATATTTTGGCGAGTCGAGGTGATGCGTGGATAGTTTGGCAGGACGGAGGAGAATCAGGAAACTGGGCAGTCCGCGTTGCAAGCGGAGGGGGACAAGGGTGGACGGCTGCGGAACAATTTGCCGATGACGTGGGTGCCTCAACGCTTCCTGCGATTACTACAAGCCGTTCTGTACCAGCAGACCAGCTCCACCTCGTTTGGGTAAATAGACCTTCTCTCACAATGAGCGAAAGCGAAGCCAACACATCCACAATATTTTATCGCCGTCGTGATACCATCCCTCCATCACGACCCGCTCAACCTCTCCACCTAGATTCTGATGCTCGTCCGGGCTTTGATAATGATTCGCGGCTCACGTTTTCTTGGGATACATCAGCGCAGCCCGCTTTTCCATTTCCCAATGGAGTTCAGTACCACATTTTTGTTTCAATCGACGGTGGGGATTTCGCTGAAATCGGTTCAACCAATCAAAGCCTTTTTGAGTTTGATAGCCAGGATAACGAACGGTATCACGCTGTTATTCAGGCTTCAGACGCAGTTGGAAACCGAAGTGAATTTTCTGAGCCGTCGCTTCCTGTATTTGTCGATCGGCATCCTCCGTTTGTACAGATTCACCTACCCAATCCCGATACCGTGGTCACACGTCCTATCCCTGTGATAGCATCCTGTGTTGATTCCAACCTTGTCGAATGTCGCCTTCGGTTTGGAAGAACTACTTCACCGCAGACATGGACACTACTGCGCCAGCCCATTCGCATCCAATTTGAACGAGAACGCTTAGCCGTTTGGGACACTTCCAACCTAAATGGCATTTATACCCTGGCTCTGACCGCACTCGACGAGGCTGGCAATCACGCAACAACGACGGTGCCGCTCTTAATTGATAATTCACCACCGTTGCCCCTGGGAAGTAGAAACGCAATCCCACTAATGAATCGCGCTTCCGGAGTCTTTTTTCGTACACCGGTTTGGTCTCCCGATGGACAGAGAATTGCTTTTTCTAGTAACGAGGGAGGAGCTGTGGACATTTGGACGCTTGACCTCCGGGACAGTTCGCGCCGGCGCCTGACTCGTGACATGGCAATTGATCTGAATCCCGCTTGGCATCCAGATTCAGATCGGTTAATCTTTCAATCACGACGCCCTGCCGAAGCCGGTTCAGGTGAGACAGTGTTGAACTCTGACAGCCAAGGACCGTGGGAAATATGGACGATTCGGTCCGATGGGGGCGATCATCGGGCGTTGATTCTACACGACGACGTTCAACCTACAATTGCAGGGAAAGTGAACTCTCTTTCGCACGTCAGAGAGGGGTTAGTCACACCCGCCTGGTCGCCTACGGGCGAACAGATTGCCTTTGCAGCGGACGTAAACGGAGATTGGGAGATTTGGGTGGCACGTAATGGTTCAGCGGTTTTGTCGGGCGCCCAAGCGCAAGTCGTTCAATTGACCCGAAACTCAAATCAAGACGTTTACCCTGCATGGTCGCCGGATGGGAACCAGATAGCATTCCAATCCGATCGAGCTAGCAATTGGGAAATTGGACTTATCAACATGGATGGTTCGAGCGAGATGTTGTTGCATCGGGGTTCCGCCAACGAAACCCGCCCAGCGTGGTCGCCGAATGGCAAATCGATACTTTTCCTTTCTGAACAAAGCGAAAACCTACAATTGCCCTTTGTTCTCAATTTACGAGATGGACAAATTACCAAAATCTCCCCAATTGGTAGCGGCGTACAATCTCGCGGCTTCCATCAAAATGTCGATAGTGCTGATTGGTCACCAGATGGAAAAGCGATTGTCTATCAATCTAGAGATTTGCTGTATACTATGCCGTTTGAATTCCCCGAACCGCCAATTCAAGCGCAGCTCGTACGTCCTGTCGATGGAGAACAGGTGCACGGGAAGATCAATCTTTTCGGAATCGCCCGTGGGAAGCTGTTTCAGGAATATCGTCTAGAATATGCGCCAATCTCTGCACGTGATACATGGCGTCCAATTGGCGGTAAATCAACTACACCAGTGACCCCCCAACCTGTCAGCCTTAAAAACTCTAGCCCTTTTGCAGCCGGGTTCATCGGTCAGTGGGATGCGCGACCGTTGCGTGGAGAGTATGTCTTACGGCTCGTGGTTGTTTCGACAATTGGCGACGAGATTGAATATCGAATCAAAGTTCTTGTTGAAAACGAACATCCGCGCTTGGAAATTCTCTACCCACCTGAAGGCTTGCTCACAACCGAAAGATTAATCACTGTCCGTGGGCGTGTAGATAAACGGAGCACTGTTACTCTTAACAAAGCAATGGTGCGTATTGATGGCGAAGGTTGGTTTGAAACACAGTTGCTATTGCGCGAAGCCGAAAACCGCATCAATATCACAGCAACAAATTCAATCGGTTTAGAAACTGCCGTCGACCGAAATGTCTTTTGGGATGATCGTCCGCCGGAGATTTTTATTGATACACCGCAGGATTTTGTCATTCTTGACGTGCCGTATGTTACCATGTCCGGTCAAGTCAGTAGCGCCGAAGTTCAGTTCATGATTAATGGTGTGGTTATTCCTCTACAGTCGGATCGGCGCTTTAGCAGAACATTGCTGCTTCAGGCGGAAGATCCGCGTGTTGTCGGAAGCGGGGCAAATCTCATTCGTGTAGAAGCGGTTAATCGACTGGGCCGCCGGACTGAGGTGCAACGTCGCGTAATTTATGAGCCGAAAGCAGACATCCGAAAAGATGTGACTCTACCGGGCATTGCAGAGGTTTTTCCGCCCGATGGTGCAGTTCTCACACAAACCGATACAAGAATCACAGCCATCCTAATTGACGACGTAGAAATCGCACCCTCCACAATTCAATTCAGTTTTGATGGAGAGGAATATGTTTTTGACGGAACGGAGGAGGCCGCGATTTTTGATGGGAAAACTTTTGATTTTAAACCTGAGACGGGGCAATTCACATATGTACCGCTGCTTGAATTAATTGATGGACTACACACCTTCAAGTTGGAAGTTCAAGACAAAGGAGGCAATTCAGCGGAAGTGGCTGATTTTGAGTTTTACATCAACACACAACCATTTAATGCCGCTATCTCAGCGAAACGTACAGGGGATGCGCTCAAGGTTATTGTCGACACTAATAAACGGCTCACTGTAATCCCTTCAGCTGAAATCTTACCATCAGGTTCATCGTTAGGATACACACTCAACCTCAATTTGTCCAAAGTTGACACCCCTGACACGGCGCCGGCGGTAGAAAAGGACTTTCTGTCATTCCGATATGAGGGAGATTTCCGCATCGCGTCGTCACAAACCGGATTCACGCTTTTTTCGAGTGTGCAACCCCTGCATTACGGCAAGGGTTTTCAACCGAACAGCAACCTAGTTTCCCTTGTCGGCTATTTTACCGATCAAAATCGATTCCCAGAAATACCGCCTACACCATTTCCACAATCTATTGCTGAACAGGCGTCGCTTCCAACTGTTTCTCACCTCTTCATTGAAGACGGTCCTCGCATTGTGTTGCTTCAACAGAGCATAGAACCAGATTTTAAGGTGACCCTGCGTAGCCAGGGTGGGTTAAATCGAAGTCTTGCCTTAGCGCAGAATCAAAATGCGGTGGAACGACGCCTCACAATACTTCAACCCGTCTACACCATTGAAGCCAATGTTAAAATAGAGGATGCTCTGCTCTGGATTGCCCTGCCCATCCCTCACTTGCGTCCGACGTTGCAGGGGCTCCAATCCAAAGGATTAGAGTGGGCAGAGAACGCTGAACATATCGTCCTGTTTTGGTGGGACCCGCAGGGCGGAGGCTGGATTCCACTTGATACAATTACGAATCAATTCGACACGCTTGAAGCGGTTGGAATTCAATCTGGGAGTTACGCACTCCTGACGGAACAAGACCCTCCGATTATCCGTTCAATACGCCCTGGCGATGGCGATGAAGTGCCTCTAAATCGTTTCTTGGTAGAGGCAGAGATTGCCGACGAAGGTTCTGGCGTTGATAGTGTCCAATTGCGGGTCGACAATGAGCCCGTCCAATTTCATTTTGAGCGGGATATTGGCCGTTTAACCTACGTGCCGAGCGACCTTAATGCGGGTAAGCATACCCTTGAGCTTACTGCTACAGATCGAGCGAACAATTTCATGCGCCATCACCAGAGTTTCGTTACGCGCGACATCTTTGATTTCGCCGATGCGGTAACTGTCTATCCAAATCCCGCTTCACACGAAGTTAAATTGCGGTTCAATCTCACAAAATCTGCAGATGTTACTCTGAAGATTTATGACATCGCCGGGCAATTGCTCCACAGGGTCAACTGGCAGGATGTCACCGGTAATGTGAACGGTACGGGCAACGAAAAGTTTGTCTGGACATGTGAAAATCAGGCGGGTGAAACTGTCGCTAACGGCGTTTATATCTACATCTTGGAAGCGACGCGTGGAGAGCAAACAGTGAGTCGCAGCGGAAAATTTGCAGTTGTCCGATAAAGCAATCTGTAGGATGGGCTTCCTACAGACATAATCTCCCAGATATGAACGAAAACATCCTTCTCATCCGGCTCAGTTCGCTTGGGGACATTGTACTCACCTCGCCGGCTATTCGCGCGGTACGGCACCACTATCCAATGGCGCGGATTTCAATGCTTGTTGCAAAACAGTTTGCCGATCTGCTCACCCACAACCCTCACCTCGACGAGGTCATCACCTTCGATCGAACCGCGAGAAACAAGGATTCCGGTGAAATGGTGCGAATCGTGCGTCTATTGAGACGACGAAACTTCGGTCTCGCCATCGATTTCCAGCGCAAGTTTCGCACCGGTTTGCTGACATACTTGAGCGGTTCAAAATATCGCGTTGGGGATCATGTACCAAACCGCGTCAACCAACACGCCATTGATCGAAATTTGGATCTACTCCACCCACTCGGTATTGTTCAGGAAAATCGGACTTTGGAGCTGTTTTTATCGGACTCAGATCGAGAGAGAGCCGGCGAAATCCTCGCGACTAAACGTGTTCAACCAAATCGGCTGAAGGTAGGATTATTCCCCGGAGCGGGGTGGAAGTTACGAGAGTGGATGCCTGATCGTTTTGCTGCTATCGGCGATCGAGTATTCAAAGATTTTGACGCAGAAGTGCTAATATTTGGTGGTCCTAATGAGGGAGAGCTTGTCAGTCACATCGCTCATCTCATGACAGCGCGGGCAACTACCTTTACCGTGAATATACCGATTCGCCAATTTGCGGCGTTAATCGAGGCGTGTAATCTTTTCATCTCGAACGACACGGGACCCATGCACATTGCCGCAGCGATGCACACTCCAACCGTCGCGTTGTTTGGTCCGGGTAACCACATCCGGTTTCGACCGCTAGAACCGATCCATGCAACTCTTCGCCATCACGTTCCGTGCAATCCGTGTAAGCAGTTCACGGATAAGTGTAAAGACAATGTCTGCATGAAACTCATCACGGTCGATGAAGTGTGGGCAACTGTTCAACAGAAGTTAACTGAGCAGCAGCAGTTGCTGTGAAGACAAAACAAACGACCACGTTAGCCTATTCCCAAATCAACGCCTAATTGGAACGCTTCCTGCCTTCATCGCTATTTCAGCTTCTTCGGCTGTTGCCCAGTTAAAATCGCCGGGGAAAGTATGTGCAAGCGCCGAGTATCCCCCAGCGAACTCAACCGCTTCTTGTGGAGATTTGTCGTTTAGCAGACTGTAAATCAACCCTGCTGAGAAACTATAACCGCCGCCTACGCTATCCACAACTTCGAGCGATTGTTAAGATCGTAGCTCGTTGTCACGCCGATAGCATGTGCAGTTTGTAGCGCCTCACGCGATTCTGCGGCGGCAGATTCCGCTAACACCGGGGTGATGCCGCTCAAGTGAAACCACCGGACGTCTCGAAAAAATGGACTTCCAATCCACTTCCCCGGGTTTAATCTTTGAGATTGCCGTATAACCGCGGTCGTAAGTGACGCTGCTCGCACGGGGCCCGCCCCCAGTTCAACGTAGTAAAAACCGTTGCGTTCAAGCCCGATTCCGTCGAATGGAACTCAAACGATGTGAGACATATCAACACCCATTGCACGTCCCTTGTTTCGGATAAAGTGCCCGGATCGATTTTCAACAAGTCGAAAAACCCATGCAGTTCGCAATCCTACCTAGGCTCCATTGATAGCAACATTTAACTCAGCCCCGCCCACGTTCATGTGTAAGGCAGACGCCTGAAATCCGGTGAAGTGAGCCGTAGCATCGCCTCTCCAAATTCGACTAAATCCATGACCTCACCTCATTTGAATTTTTCCTACGTATTTGACATGGCTTTCAATGCCTCCAATTTCTCTAAAGCCTTGCCCGAATCAATCGACGCTGCTGCGAGCAATAATCCTTCCTTCAGATTCTCAGCTTTTCCGCCAGCGACAATCGCCGCCGCTGCATTGAGTGCAACAATATCCCGCTTCGGTCCCTTTTTGCCTTTGAGGATGTCTAGTGTCAACTCAGCGTTCTCCTCCGCGGCGCCGCCGACCAAATCTTCAGACTGCGCCGCTGAGATTCCCAGCGTTGTTGGATTCAGCGTGTATGTCTTAACAACACCATCTACCAATTCTGAAATCAGTGTATCCGTGGTCGTAGAAATTTCGTCTAATCCATCTGTGCCATGAACAACAAAGGCGTGATGACATCCAAGATTATTGAGTACATTTGCCAATGGCTCAGTCAACTGCGGCGCATATACGCCAATCACTTGTGATTGTGCGCCGGCAGGGTTCGTGAGAGGACCGAGAGCATTGAAGATTGTACGAATACCGATTTCTCGCCGAGGGCCGATTGCATATTTCATCGCACTGTGCAACGCGGGGGCGAAGAGGAATCCGATTCCAACTTTATCAATGCACGCCCCAACCAGTTCAGGGGCGATTTCGATATTTACGCCCAATGCCTTAAGCACATCTGCACTGCCAGAGCTGCTTGAAATGGATCGGTTCCCGTGCTTTGCTACGGACAGCCCAGTACCGGCGACGACGAACGCGGCTGTGGTCGAAATGTTAAATGTGTGCGAACCATCTCCACCTGTACCGCAGGTGTCAACGACTTGTGTGTGTTTGGTCTGGATTTTTGTCGCTTTTTCACGCATCACACGCGCAGCGCCGGTAATCTCTTCAACAGTTTCGCCCTTCAATCGTAAGGCGGTAATGAAGCAAGCAATTTGAGCATCGGTTACCTCTCCGCTCATGATTTCAGTCATGGTGTCAATAGTTTCACTCTCGGTTAGGTCTTGTCCATCAACAACCTTCTGAATTGCTTCGCGAATCATTTTGATTCCTCCTTCTTATTCACTGAATGAATTCAAGACTCGTTGTAGTATTATTACGAATCCTTAAATCGTTTTCACCCACCATTCAGATGCAATCGAAGATCCTATGGAAGCGAGCATTGTTCGTTTATGCGTGTCGTGATGTCCACACACAACGATGCTCTGCACCGCTCCCCGGCTCTTTGCTTCATGGATGACCTCATTTAGCAACGCTACGCCTACGTTTTGCCAAAGACTCGGATCGCTAACCACGAAGTCGTCAATGACGCAACTAAGCCCGCCTGGATCATAGACCTCCGGCGCAGAAACAAGCATGGCGATAACAAAGCCATCTATAGTCTCATCTTGTTCATGAATGAGAGAGATTACCTCGTTACTCCCTATCTGTTGCTCAAAGTACGGCAGCTGCTTTTGGGCAGAATCATTAGCTTTTCGCCAAAAGTTGGGCTTATGTCTCTCATACTGTGCACGTTTTTGCTCAGAGAGTTCAACCATGTGGGTCACGTCAACCAATTGAGCTTTGCGAATTGTTCCTTTCATGTGGAGGAATATCCAGTGGTTAACTTAGCACGATAGAATGGGGCAACTTTATAGTTCGAGAGTAAAACTTGTTTGTAGACTTTACAGCGAGACTCGCACTGAGTGAACTACAACCACGCCATGCCCAACCACTTTAGCGTTACCTTTGGATCGTACTGTATGCCCTGCACCTTAAGATTTTAACGCTTCGGTAAGTGTCTCTACGAGTTGGTCAACAGTAACGCGAGTCTGTTCCATACTATCACGCTCACGGATAGTGACGGCGCGGTCGTCCAATGACTCGACATCGACAGTAACACAATAGGGTGTGCCAATTTCATCTTGCCGCCGATACAGCCGTCCAATCCCAGCGGTATCATCATAGACCGAGACAAATTCTTTCTGCAATGAGTGCGTAATTTCTTTTGCGAGTTGAACGATATCAGGTCGATTTCTCAATAGTGGCAAAACGGCGACCTTGATTGGCGCTAGGTCTTTATGAAGTCGAAGCACCGTTCGCTTTCTACCTGCCACCTCTTCCTCGCGATAAGCATCAATAAGGAAAGCCAATGCCGCGCGGCCAACACCGACTGAAGGTTCGATGACATAGGGTACGTAATGTTCTTCAGCTATGGTGTCGTAATAGTGCAAATCCTTCTTGCTATGTTTGGCATGCACGGAGAGATCGTGATCGCTGCGGCTGGCAATCCCCTCTAATTCTGACCATCCCATCGGGAAAAGATACTCAATGTCCACACATGATTTGCTATAGTGGGCTAGTTCATCTTCTTCATGCGGGCGGCATCTCAAATTCTCTTTGCGAATGCCAAGTTGCGTGTACCAGTCAGAACGATCTAAAATCCACCGTTCATGCCATTCTTCATCAGTCCCTGGCTTCACAAAATACTCAATCTCCATCTGCTCAAATTCACGAACACGGAATATGAAATTCCCGACGGTGATTTCGTTCCGAAACGCTTTCCCAATTTGAGCAATTCCAAAGGGAATTTTGGGCCGCATCGAGTCCAGTACGTTCTTAAAATTCACGAAGATTCCCTGGGCAGTTTCTGGACGCAGGTACACTAGTGAAGCCTCGTCCTCGACGGGACCTATGAACGTCTTGAACATCAGGTTAAATTGTCGCGCATCGGTCAATTCGCCGCCGCAATCGGGACAGTTCTCTGTATCGATGTGGTCAGCCCGAAAACGCCGCTTGCAACGCTTACAATCAACCATCGGATCTGTGAAGTTTTCAACGTGACCCGATGCAACCCAAGCTTGTGGGTGCATTAGTATCGAAGCATCAAGGCCAACCATATCATCTCGCTGATGCACAACGGTTTTCCACCAAGCTTCCTTTACGTTGCGCACCAATTCAACACCGAGTGGACCGAAATCCCAGCAACCGGCAAGTCCTTCGTATATTTCGCTACTCTGAAAAATAAAACCCCGCCTTTTACAAAGGGAGGTGATTGTTTCCATTGATACCATCATTTTTCCTCCATGCGATGTCGCTATTCTAACCCGCTCGTTCCTCCATCATTATAACCTACACAAATAGCCTCATCAAGGCAATTTTCCGGGGAAATTGTGGTTGACGCGAAAAGGAAGATGTGCTACCATCTGAGCGATCTTACAGTGAGGATTGCTGATCGAATTGAAAGCTATCGTGTCCTTTGAACCACTACTGTCTGTCTTTGTTGCGGTAGCCATGATCTTTGCCTCGGAAACGTGTAAATCGAGAAAAATAGGTAAGTACGAGGAGAGCACAGTATGAGCAATCCAAAATACGATCTACTGGCGGAAGACCTGGAAAAAAAAGGGATTGAGATTGAGGCGGTCAAATCCCTACTCAAGAGTCAACACATTGAAACCCCGTCTTGGGGATACGGGAATTCTGGAACGCGATTCGGTGTGTTTGCTCAACCCGGTGCTGCACGAAATGCTCGGGAACGTCTCGAAGATGCAGCCACCGTCCACAGATTCACAGGTATCTCGCCGTCCGTCGCCCTACATATCCCTTGGGATAAAACAGATGATTGGGAGGGGCTCAAACAGTATGCGGCAGAAGTGGACATCGGTATCGGGGCAATCAATCCAAACGTCTTTCAAGGCCAAGAATACAAGTTGGGAAGCATCTGTAACCATGACCCTACCATCCGGCGTCTTGCTACCGACCATATGCTTGAATGTGTGGAGATTATGAAGCTTACCGAATCAACGTTGCTAAGCCTTTGGTTCGCCGATGGGACAAATTTTCCCGGTCAAGGAAATTTTCGGAAGCGCAAGAGCTGGATGTACGAATGTCTGCGCGAGGTTTATGACGCGCTAGGTGATGATTTACGCATGCTCATCGAGTACAAATTCTTTGAGCCTGCGTTTTATCACACCGACCTTGCAGATTGGGGAAACGCTTACGTAATGGCAACAAAGTTGGGAACCAAGGCACAGGTGTTGATTGACATCGGGCACCACTCACAAGGCACAAACATCGAATATATCGTCGCCTATCTCATCGACGAAGGGAAACTTGGTGGTTTCCACTTCAATTGCCGAAAGTTTGCGGATGATGATCTGACCGTTGGGACAATCAACCCGCAAGAGCTTTTCCTCATCTACACGGAACTTGTCGCAGCTGAATTGGACCCGGACACTAAAACGGATATCGCTTACATGATAGATCAAAGCCACAACCTCAAGCCCAAGGTTGAAGCAAGCATTCAATCCGTTTGCAACCTACAGGCCGCATATGCAAAAGCGCTGATCGTCGACCGGATGGCGCTTGCCGAGGCGCAGGGTGCGGGGGAAGTTATTGATGCCGAGCAGATTTTGCAGCGGGCATACGAAACGGACGTATCACCATTGCTCGAACAGGTGCGTCTGGAAATGGACAGAGCCCCTCAGCCATTGATAGCTTACCGCAAGAGCGGCTACTTTGAGAAAATTAGCACACAGCGGGTTGGAGGCGTCAGCCAAGGCTGGGCATAGTAGTAGAGGAACACAATGGCTTGTTTAGCTGCGATAGATAAAGATTACTTCAAAGAACACGGATACGTCGTAGTTCGAGAGGCGCTTGTCCCACAAACGATCGACGCGGCGTTAGATGTCATTTGGGACAAGGTTGAGGCAGATCGAAATGATCGGGATTCCTGGATTGGAAAAGGTTACCACGCCTTCGACATCGGGGAAACAGAAGCACTCAAGCAGACTATCTATTGCGAACCCGTGTTCGCGATGGCAGAAGAGATGGTGGGCAAAGGAGCGTTACGTACCGAAGGGGGGGTAACGCCCCACCTAAATTTCCCAGCCCCAGGGAGTGAGTGGCATCCGCCAACTGGACATCTTGACGGCTATCACACGCCGACGAACGGTGTTCCTAAAGGCGCTGTGAGTGTATTTACCCTTGGTGTGACGATTTATCTCAGCAGAGTGGAAGGTAAAGGCGGCGGGTTCATGGTTTGGCCGGGGAGTCATAGAATTTTTTCAGAGTATTTCAGACACCATGATATTGATAGTTTGGACGGTGGCGTTGCTCCTTTTGACCTCGGGGTAGGGGTGGAAGTCACTGGTGAGCCAGGCGATGTCTGCTTTTGGCATAATCAACTTTCCCACACAGCCTCCACAAACATCAGCCGAAATGTTCGAATCGCGCTGATTGGTCGGATGAGTCGGAAAGATTTGGACCAGATTAAGTACCAAACGCCTGAAGACATGTGGCAATATTGGAATGGAATCAAGTAATACGGAATGTCGCAAATCAGTTAATTGAGAAATCAGGTTGACTTTTTGTGAAGCCGTGATGTATAATTTCATGTTGGGCTAGCACTCACTAAGAATGAGTGCTAACAAAATCCACTATCAAGTTGAATAAATAACGATGCTACAGGAGAGAAAAATATGGCAGCAAAACAGCTGATTTTTGATGTAGAAGCCCGAGAAGCCCTCCAGCGGGGTGCTGATACACTCGCGCAAGCGGTAACAGTCACACTTGGTCCTCGTGGTCGCAATGTCATACTTCAGAAATCCTTTGGATCGCCGGTAATCACGAGTGATGGCGTTACCGTTGCTAAGGAGATTGAACTCGCCGATCCATATGAGAACATGGGGGCGCAATTGTTGAAATCGGTTGCCACCAAGACGAACGACGTGGCGGGCGATGGCACGACAACCGCGACTGTGTTGGCGCAAGAGATTATCCATGAGGGACTCAAGAGTGTTGCCGCGGGCATGGATGCGATGCAATTGAAGATTGGCATTGAGAAAACAGTGGAGACTGTGGTCGAAGCGCTCAAGAATCAGAGTACGCCTATTAGCACACACGACGAAATCGCGCAGGTTGCCTCGATTGCGGCCAATGATCGGGCGAATGCTTCTGTGATTGGTAGACTCATCGCAGATGCAATGGACAAAGTGGGCAAGGACGGCGTCATCACAGTTGAAGAAGGAAAGAGTTCTGATACGAACGTGGATTATGTTGACGGGATGCAATTTGACCGCGGGTATCTCTCTCCACATTTCGTGACCAACGCCGAACGGATGGTTGCCGAACTGGAAGATCCGCTGATTCTGATTAATGATGGAAAAATTAGCTCAATGGCTAGTCTTGTCCCAATCTTGGAGAAAGTTGTCCAGCTTGGACGGTCGCTCCTCATCATCGCAGAGGACGTTGAAGGCGAAGCTTTAACCGCCTTGGTCGTAAATAAACTGCGCGGCGTTTGTCAGTGTGTCGCTGTAAAAGCACCGGGTTTCGGAGACCGCCGCAAAGCGATGCTCGGGGACCTGGGTGTTCTTACCAACGGGCAGGTCATTTCGGAAGACATTGGCATTCGGTTGGAAAATCTCGTGATTGGCATGCTTGGGAGCGCCAAGCGGGTTATCGTTAACAAAGATGATACTACCGTTGTCGAAGGAGCGGGGCTGAAATCGGATATTGAAAAGCGAATTGAGCAGATTCGTCGGCAGATTGAGGAGACTACCTCTGATTACGATAGCGAAAAACTAGAGGAGCGTCTTGCGAAACTGGCGGGTGGAGTTGCTGTAATCCGGGTTGGCGCAGCCACTGAAACTGAGATGAAAGAGAAGAAGGCACGGTTTGAAGATGCCTTATCTGCCTCCCGCGCGGCTGTCGAGGAAGGAATCGTACCGGGGGGAGGTCTTGCGCTCTTAAGAGCGAGTAATGCGCTCGCTGATTACCAACTTGAAGGCGACCAAGTGGTCGGCGTAAACATCGTCCGCAGAGCCTTGGAGGCACCAATCCGGAGGATTACTGAAAACGCAGGTGAGGAGAGCTCCGTAGTCGTTGCCAAAGTCAAAGATGGCGAAGGAGGCTATGGATTCAACGCTCAAACAAGTGAATATGAAGATTTACTCCAGGCAGGAATCGTAGATCCAACCAAGGTTGTCAGATCCGCACTTCAAAACGCCGCTAGCGTTGCAGGCCTATTGTTGACGACGGAATCGTTAATTACGGAGGTGGAAGAAGAACCTAAGCCCGAGGCGGGCGCCCCACACCACCATCATGGACACGCCCACTAATCAGCGCGTGGAGTGAAACACTTTAACAATCTCCGATTAAAGCATTAACTTCAAATCTGTATGAAAACGCCATGCCGATGTCAATCTTCGGCATGGCGTTTTTTCGTTCCCAATCTTCAAGTTAAGGGGACTAGCTCTACTGAAATGTCAACACAACCTAGAACTTTCCGAACACGCGCACGAAGGTTTCCATGAAGTTGTCATCGTTCACATCCGCGTTGGCGCGTTGATCGATGTATCGAGCGCCGATGTGAAGGAACAGTTCTCTTTCGTAGGCAACAAAGCTCTTCTCCATTTCCGCTAGGAGAGCTTGGCGCACAAAGTCGTTTCCATCTTCAAGCATGTCATTGAAGAGTAGAACCTGTCCGCCTCCAGTAATCTTGATTGTCTTAGTGAACTGATAAACGGTTTTCAAGATGAATGCAGCCGCCATGTCACGCACATCCGCCGCCTCAATTACGTTGAGTCGGATATTGCGTGAAGTCTCTTCGCCATCAATCGCCCCCACTAAGGAGAGATGTTCCAAACGGTTTTCTGCCATCTGAAAGCCGTTGCGAATCGTGTATTTGAACATCGGCGTAATCTCAAGCGACTTGGATGGACGCATGCGGTAGTTTGTTTTCAAAATGCCGACCTCGTAATGCTCATTGTCCAGGTCGAAATCTAGATTGTATCGTAGTTTGAAGCGCCCTGTCGTGACCATGTGCTTAATTCCAGAATATTCCCAAGTGACCTTAGCGGTATTGATTACGTCGTCCTGCATCAGCAGCGGATCTTTACGTCGCTTCTCGACCTCAACCCCACCGTCTATATCGAAAAACGTCACCTCGCCTTCCGCCTCCATATTCTGCACGTCAGGCTGAGCCCGATAGAGTTGAACCTCAGTCTCGCTCAGGAAACCGGCAAAGTACCAGGTCTCATCTGGGATGTGATCTCTCACCCACTTCAGTTCGTTCTCAAGTACCAGTGCAGAGCTCTGAGAGAGCTTTTTCTTGTAGACTAGATTAGTAAACGCCTTTGTTGCCGTAGAAGGATGGCGGAACACTCTGTTCATGAGATCTTTCTCAAATTGCAAGCCAACTTCAAGGTCTGTGGAAGTTCCAGCACGACTTATTTTGCGTTTCATAAGCAGACGCATCCCTCGCAGTCCAGTATCAAATTCGTAATTGGGGTCTTTATCGTTCTCTTCCTCGTCCCGTATCCCGTTGTTGTTCCGATCTCTTTCATCAAGGAAATCCTCATCAACATCGAAGAGTAGAATATCATCCTCATAATCGAAGGTACCATTGTTGTTCTTATCGAGGTCACCAGGAATAATCAGGGAAGGTGGATCTAGCCGTGTGTTATCGCTGTACCGATCTTGATCGTCGTTATCCCCGACAGAGCGAGAAGCATCGAATCGAGGACCGACGCGAAAGATTTCTCCTTGAAAGATTGTGTCACCAACGGTTCGGAACGCCTTAAACACTGTCGTCGTTGCGTCGAAACGGGAACTGAGATTTTTTCTCAACGCGCTTTTTGGCGTCGTCGCAAATTCCGCCTTCAAACCGTAGTTTGCAAAGTTGGTCTCCATGTCCAAATCCCAGACCGGAGTATCGCGGAAGTACCAAGAAGCCCCCAGTTTAGACTTCCCGAATTTCGTCACTTCGCGTATACCGATTCCAGATCCATTGGCATCTTCTTGTCCGATCGCGGGGTTAAGCAGTCCCGGAACCATTAAAATCGTCCAATCAGTGCGTTCGGAGCGAACATCCCAACGCACACCCGAGAGGTCAATCTGATCGAAGGTGAATTTCGTAAAGGTAGTAGGCACCTCTCCCAAACTCAGGATGTTCTTGACATTGCCAGCGGTTTCCTCTATGATCATGACGCTGTGGAAGCCGCGCCGAAACACGCGGTCAAAATCGAACTCGTTCTGCCGGACCGCGTCCTCCTCCGTTTCCGCAAGAAGGTCTCGTTTATTAGTGAAATCATATTCCACACGTCCTGACAGAAAGAGCTTGCCGAATAGACTGTAGACATCTTCTGCCTCCACCCAGAAGGTGGGAAGCCTAAAGAGTAAAATACTCAAAAAACTGAAAAAGACAAGTGTCGAATACTTCGTCGTCGCCTTCCGTTTTCCCATTCTATGGATTTCCTTATTGTGTTTCACGTCCTATATCCCATCATAATCGAACCGATCACTATAAACCGTCCACGTTCCGGTTAGGGAATCGTATCGGGTCAATCCACCGTGTGTGCCAAACCAGAGATAATCACCATCGGTCGCAATCGACAAAATGCCATTATGGGGAATCCCATCAGCTTTCGCGAAAGTTGTAAACCGCCCGGTCGAATTGTCTAACACGGTGACACCTTTGTCGAATGTACCGAACCAAGTTTGATTCCCATGGATTGCGATTGACGTGATTAGATTTGAACCCAAGCCATCCGCTTCCGTAAGTATCTTCCATGTTTCATTCGCCGTGTCATAAAGCGTTACGCCGCGACCGCTTCCGAACCATACCCGCTCACCATCAATGGTAATGCAACTGACCTCATCGCTAGCTAACCCATTCTTATGGGTAAAGGTGCGCCACACCCCTTTTCCGATTGCATAGCGCGAGACGCCTGTTTTCGTTCCAACCCAAACGCGGTTGTCATCGACTGTCAGACACCGAACATCATCATTTTCCAGACTCTCCGCGTACTTTCCTTTCACTATCGGCAGAATTTCAATCGCAGCGTTGTATGTTTCCCATGCATTCCGATCTTCGGAGAGAATGCTGTGCCTGCTGATACCATTTTTCGTGCCAATCCACACATCGTTCTGGTTCGCGGCGATTGCCCGAATGTCGACACTCGGTAGCTGATTCTCTTTGGTGTACGATTCAAACCGATTCGCGATTTTATCGTACCGACCGACACCGCCCTCAGTCGCAATCCAAACGTACCGCCCACCAACAGATAGATTTACGACGCTGTTGTCGACCAGTTCGTTCTTTCCATCTTTTTCATCATCGTCCTCGTCTTCCTTTTCTTTCCGAAAATGTTTCCACATGTCGTACCGTTTGTCATATCGACTCAAACCGCGGTGCGTACCGACCCAGACGAATCGGCTATCAGCTGCAACTGCCATTACGCGTCGGTCTGCCAAGTTGGTCGGTTTGGTGAACGAAGTCCATGTACCCCTCTCCTTATCGTAGCAGCTCAAGCCTTGTTGGGTTCCAACCCAGACACATTCCGGATCCACTTTTAGTGCATATGGCTCGACACTGTCGTTAATCAACCCGTCATCCACCGTGAAAACTGTCCATGCGCCGGACGCTTGAGCGTATTTCAAGACACCCTTTTCATTCGTACCTGCCCAGAAGCCGTCACTGTCTTCTGCAACCGCGCTGACGCTACGGGCTATGAGTCCATCACTTTGCGTGAAGGAAGTCCACGACTTGCCAGCTTTATCGTATCTGTTGATTCCATCCCAACCAAAGCACCAAACAAAATCTTTGCCGACCTGTCCGTAGTCTGTTCCACTTGCACGTAAGCCTTTACGCCAGTCAAAAAACGTCCAAGTATCCTCGCTCTGACGATAGCAACTCACTCCACTCACCCCGCGGTCACTGACCCATGACCAAGAATACCCTCCACTAGTCCACACTCCTTCTCCGTCCGCTGCAATCCACGGGGTAAATCGCGACGCCATGCCTTGCGCTTCGGTATACGACTTCCACGTATTCGCAGATCGCTTATATCTCCTGACACCAGCGCTGTTTGTTGCAAACCAGACGTAGTCTTTTGTACAGGCGATGTCCTCGATGTGTGTTCCGGCACCCGCATCCGTCACATTCACAGTCTCCCATTTTTTCGTTCGCGTATCATACCGAGCTGCAACACCGCCGCTGAAGCTAGCCCAAACGCCGTCCGGCTTGTCAAACTCGACGAACGAGGTGTGGTGCCCTGGCAGCCCCGACGATTTTGTGAAATGCGTCCACGTATCTGATACCTTGTGATATCGTAACACACCGGCATCTGCTGTCGCAAACCAGACATCTTCTGTACCCACCGCCAGACGGTGAATTTCGGTGATAAACGGGACTTCGGTGGAGATTGGTAGTGCATATTTTGTGTATTCGATCCAGGTATCGGTGCGCCGATCGAATTTCAATATCGCGCCATTCGGGGAAGATGACCAGTTTAGAACCCACAGGTGGTGCCCATCTAATTCTATCCAACGGATTTGGTCCTCTCTAAGAATCTTTGTATCGTAATAGGGAGTAAGTTTCTCCCATTGATTTGTTTCTACCTCATAGATAGCAAGCCCGGCAACGGTACCGAAAAAAACCTGTTTGTTCGCTACAGCAATGCTTTGAACGTTATCATGCAGTAATCCACCTGCCTCCATTGTAAAGACCTGTTGAATCCTCAAATCTTCCAGACGTGCGACGCCGCCTGGTGTCCCAATCCAGATGCTCTCTCCCTCTACCGTGACAGCTCTGACATTCAGATTTGGCAAACCGGCCGTGACATGAGTCGCCTTTTCGTCTCCAATAATCCACAACCCATTGCGCGTGCCGACTAGCAATCGCTGATCGAAACTTAACCCAAGTGTGTTAACATAATCATTGACTATCGGAACAGGTTCAAATTCATCTGTCTCGGGGTTTTTCCGATACAACCCTTGAGCTGTTCCCGCCCAAACTTCATCGCCAGTTGCCAGCACGGCTGTTACCCATTTGCTAGTGAGATAGGTGCGTGTAGCGTGAAACGTAATGCCCGCTGAGACATCTGGCGAGTCTTGTTGGTTCGTTGAGTTACTGATTCGCTCAATTCCGGATTCCGGCGATATGGCTCTGGTGAAGGAACTCAATCCACCTCTCGTTGCGACCCAAACCTTGTCAGAGGCACTGATACAGGTAACGAAATTATTTGCCAACCCATGTCTTTCCGTATAGAAACGCCATTGGTTCTCCGTTAGTCTCCCTATACCCAAAGGCGTCCCAACCCATAATGTTTCATCCTCAGTGTCACCCGCCAGAAAAGTAATATGATTTGTCACGAGACCATCGGCCTTGGTGTAAGTCCTCCACGTCTTCTGGCGAAGCGCGTAACGGCTCAAACCTTTATTCGTACCAGCCCAGAGTGCGTTCTCAGTTGAAACAAGGGATTTAATCTGACTTGACGCCAACGTATCTCGCTTGGAATACCATGTCCACCCATCTTTCGCTTTATCGTATCGCCCCAGACCGTACTCGTAGGTGCCGAACCAAATATCGTTACCATCAACAGCCAACCAAGTAATGTGGTCGCTGACCAACCCTTGGGCAGCCGTGTATTTGAACCAAGTATTCACTGTAGTTATGAACCGTCGAATTCCGCGATCTGTAGAACCAAACCAGACGTTATCACCATCGACCGCGATCGCCCTGATGAAATCGCTCTCCAGCAAATCTGTCCGGGTATGGCTTTCGGTAAAGGACTGGTTGGCTGTACTGTATTTGCTCACACCCGACTTCTCTGTTCCCACCCAAACAGCGTCAGGACTCAAAGCGATGCAGCGGATATGATTCTCCACTAGTCCCCCGTCTTTTGTGTAAGCGTTCCATGCGTCCTTGGGCTTATCGTAGCGTCGAAGCCCATCCTGTGTGCCGAACCAAACATACTCCGTTTCCACCGCAATGGCGGTAATTGCGTTAAACCGATTTTTGTCTTTCTCCCGTTGCAATGCCCATGTTCCCGTTGTCTTATCATAACGTGAAATGCCGGACTCGGTACCAACCCAGATGTGAGTCCCGTCCACAGCGATCGCATTAACTTTGTTGTTTGCCAAGCCGTCGCGTCGCTGGAACTTTGTCCAACTATTAGTGTCCACGTTATACAGGCTGATGCCGAGAGTCGTACCAATCCAGACAGATTCTCCATCGGCGGCAACGGCAGTGACATCATCAGAGAGGAGCCCGTCTTCCCAGTCTAACTTCGTCCAACGGCCATCCGCTTTGTGATAGACACTGACGCCTCGATCTGTTCCTACCCAAACATGGTCGGATGAAGTTGACACACAGCGGACGTTATCGCTTACCAACGTCTGTTCCGCAGCAGTTTGGCCAATTGCTGTTTCCTCAAAAACTTCCGATTTTTTTTCCTGCGGGCTGAGATGGGCTATACCGCATCCGATTAGGATAATTAGGAATGCGCAAAACACAATCTGTATTGCCCATTGAATCTGTTTTCGCATCCTGTCATTTCTTCGCATGTAATTCACCAATCGTCAAGGATTCAGATGTTCCGCATAACTTGTCCATGTCCTTGAACTTTGATCGTACCGACACACACCGAGCTCTGTGCCGAACCAGCGCTGATCGCCGTCAAACCCGATTGCCTCCACTCGATTGTGGAGCAGACCATCGCTTCTGTTAAAGACACGACATCTACCTGTGACTTTATCCAGCCGTGTGACTCCAGCGTCCGCCGACCCAAACCAAATTTCATCCTCGTTAAGGGCGATGCAGGTGACAAGATTGCTCGCCAAACCGTCCGTTTGAGTGTAGGTGACGAAATTCCCAGATTCGACATTATACTTTGTCGCGCCGCTTCCCGTGCCGAACCAGACGTCAACTTCGTCAACGGCGATGGCGCTGATGTCAGTAATCCTTCGCTTCTGATGGGAGGGAGATTCTGTGAAACGGGGAGCTGCCAAGGAAGAAGGGATATGCGTACTAAGGGGCTTCCACGTCTTTTTCTCTCTATCATAGTGGCATGCTCCTTTGTCCGTGCCGAACCAGACAGACTTATCACCGATTCCGACGCACCGCACATCATTGCTCAATAGAGTCTGCGCGTATTTCTTAACATCTTGCATTGCTTTGACTTCCAGTTCCTGCGTGTGCGACTCCCACGAATTCGGATCGTCAGATAGGCGGTTTAACACTGCAACACCGCGGTCCGTCGCAATCCATACGTCGTAGCTTCTTACACCCACATCCCGGATGACGTTAGAAGGAAGACCGTTTACCTCCGTGTATGTTTCCCAACGATCCCCGCCTTTATCGTATCGCAGAACACCTTTGTTTGTTCCGAGCCAAGCATATTTTTCGTCAATCGCGAGGCACGTGATGCTCGGCGTATTTTGCTCTTCACCATCTCGCCCTTTCGGACGAGGGGAGAACCAACGGTCTGTATGCTTATCATATCGATACAAGCCATCCGGCGTTCCCAACCACACATAACGCGCTTCGGCGGCAATCGCGTACACTTTTCGAGCACGCCCTATTGGCGCCAGCGGCGACTGGGAAAATGTCGTCCAGACCTCTCTTTCCAGGTCATATCGACCCAATCCACCAGCCGTCCCCACCCAGACATAGTTGTCGTCCACAACCAGGGAATGCTCATTGAGTTCGTTGCTTGCAAGACCGTTCTTTTCATTGAAGAATGTCCAGTTGTTTGAGGCTTTATTATATCGAGCCAATCCCAGCCATTCCACCATGAACCAAACACTGTCGAGGGACTCCACAACCCGCATTGTACGTCCAAAATTATCCTCTTCCATTTTTGGCACTTTCAACGTCGTCCATGAACCGGTTTCATTGTCATATTTCGAGGCGATTGCATCGCCCCAATTTCGCCACGGGTACGCGAGCCAAACTCCGTCGAGACCTCTATCGAGACCAATGTTCGGACCTGAGAGCACACGCGACCTATCGAAGATTGTCCATTCCTCGGTTCGCCGATTGTAACGGCTGGCATCCCCCCAACCTGTGACCCAGACATAATCACCGTCAATAAGCACATCGTTTGCTTCGTTGTCTCCCAAACCGTGTGCTTCCGTGATGCAGGTCCACGTGTCCGTTGATTTATCATATCGCTTGAGCCCATCCCACATCGTCGTGACCCAAACATATTGCGGGTCAACGGCAATGGAGCCAATGCCGCTCCATACTACACTTGGCGAGATTTCATAAGTTTTCCATTCATCCGTCGCAAGCGAATAACGGCTCACCACGCCGCCAATATGTGCTGTCCAGAGGTGCGGCGTATCAGGGACGACACTCCAGACTTCATTGTTTGGCAAACCGTCCTCCACCGTATAATGACGCCATGTATCCTTCGCTTTGTCGTAGCGTAACAATCCCCCGTTGGTGCCGACCCAAACCTCATTTTCACACACAGTTAGTCCGTGTATTTGCGTAATCGGTTTGTCGATTGGCTTCAATGGAAGGTCGTCTTTGCCGAAGAATCGAAACGTCTCTGTTAGTCTATCATACCTTGCAATTGCGCCTTCTGTGGAGTCCTTCCAGTTGCCGAACCAGATTCCAGTACCATCTTCTGCGAGCTTGCTAACCCAATTCGAGCGTAGTATTTCTATTGTTGTCGCCGAAACATGTTGTGACCATTTGCCACTCTTCTTGTCCAAGCAACTGAGGCCCGCAGTTGTACCGACCCAAACCTTTCTACCGTTTATCGCGATGGTTTTGACGTTATCGTAAACGAGTCCTCCGTTGGTGCTCTCGCGTGTGTAAAGAGTGCACACATCGCCCGCGATGTTGTACAATCCTGACGGTGTGCCAACCCAGACCGAAGTGTCATCGACGGCGATCGCCCTGATGTTAGAACGCGGAAGGTGAGTGGTAAGAGAGGAGGAGCGAGTTGTGAGTGATAGTTTATTCAGTTGTGATAATCCGGACGATGTGCCAACCCAAATAGAATGATTGCCTATCGCGACCGCGTTAATTACGTCTGAGGGTAAACCGTCTTTGATGGTTAATGTGTCTGAGGCACCGGAGGATTCATCATAATAGATAAGCCCATCCGTCGTGGCGATCCAAACGAAGTCAGCATCGAATTTAATGTCGTTAATCCAGCCGGAGATTTGCAGCCGCGACGGATGCGTGTTCCACTGCCGATTTTCCTGTTCGTAAGTCGAAAGCCCCGCTTTTGTCCCAATCCATAGACGTGCAACATAGTTAGTTCGCCTGTTGTCGTTCATCGCCCCTTTCCATTCTTCCGTTCCTTCCTCTGGTCCCTGCTTTTCGGTGTCTCTAATCGCTGGCTCCCACGTAATGCAGGTGACGAAGTCATGCGCGAGTCCATCTTTCGTCGTAAAAAACATCCACTTACCCTCGTCTCCATGCCGTAACCCCAAACCACGTGGTGTTCCTACCCAAAGGTCTTCTTCCACTTCCAAGACAGAAGTGATATAGTTATCCGCCAAGCCGTCTGCTTTACTCAGTGTGCGCCAATTAAGTCCCGCCGAAAACTCTGAATTTTCGAGATATGTTGCCTGGTTCAATCCGGATCGGGTTGCTACCCAAACCGATTCATCCGTTAAAAATACATCTTTTACATCATTGTCGCTCAACGCTATAATTTCGCCGTAAGTCTTCCACGTTCCATTGCGCAAGTCATACCGTACCAGGCCATGCTCGTGCGTGCCGAACCAAACCACATTCCCATCAGCGGCGATAGCCGTGATATGATTGGAAGGCAACCCCGTTTTTGAGGTTTTCTCCGCTCTTGCCGGGACAGAAGCTGTGTATTGCCGCCATGTGTTGACAGATAAGATATAACGTTGTACTCCGCTATCGGCAGTCCCTAACCACAGCGATGTTCCATCGGCAGCTAACGCCTTGACCTGATCGCTCATCAGCCGATCCTTTTTGGTATACGTCCTGACAAAATCCGAATTCCGCCGGTCATAGAGGCTCAGACCTCTATTTTCCGTACCGAACCAAACGAAATCTCCATCTGCGGCTATAGCACTCACACTGTTGTCGACGAGCCCGCTGTCTTTGTCGTAGTTGTTCCATGAATCAGTGAGTTTATCGTATCTGGAGACCCCATTCCGTGTACCAATCCAGATGTAGTCCTCAGCAATTGTTATCCGTGTAACAGCGTCCCCGGCAAGTCCGTCCTTTTCACGTTTCTGCGTCCAACTGTTCGTCTCTTTGTCGTAGCGAGAGAGTCCGTTTGGCGTACCAAACCAGATGAATCTCGAATCAACAGCGATACAGGAGATTTCTCGCCCCGCCAATCCGTCACGCGGCATGTAGCGCGTCCACGTATTTGCGTGCAGTTCATAACGACTGACACCATCGCGTGTGCCAATCCAGACCAAATCGCCGTCTACAGCTATGGACAACACGGTGTTGTTAGCCAAACCGTCTTTAACGGTGAAACTATCCCATTGACCACGCTCTTTGTCGTATCGATTCAAGCCCCGGTCTGTTCCAACCCACACATAGCGGGAATCGACGGCTAGGGATAGAACGCGGTCACTGAGGAGTTGGCTGGTTGTTCCCGGCTCTTCGGCGACAAAAAAGTCGGGGTGCATCTGCTGTGCGCCATGTGCAAAACAACATTCCAAGGACAGGAGTATTATTAACCCCAAGGTTATACGGACTTGATACATCTTGGTGTGCCTTTCTGGAACTGACTCAATACGCTTTTTCCAAAACTGTGAAATAGTGTGTTTCTTCAGCGATGTCTTGGCTCAGATCTCGTCGCGAGAAGAATCCCTTTAAGCTCCAACCTGGTAATGTTTGCACGAACAGGGATAGTAGCCAAGGGCTATAGTATCGGAGCCTCCAATCATCGGTTGTCTCACAGATGGTATCATTAACGTGGATGCGGCAGTGTATCACCATACGCTTTATTCCCTCAACCCAATCTCCGGGAAAATCTTCATGCCAGACCTCCACATACCCATTGTCCATCCGAACCGTCTTTTCGCCCCATATTCCTGTTTCGCTTATTGGAGGGGTGAAGTAATGTTTATCCATAACAATAATGTAGAGTCCACCCTTTTTTAGATGGTGCCTCACGGATTGGAAATGGCTTTTGATGTCTTCATACGCGGTAATGAGAGGGAAGGTTTCCGCCATAAAAATCGCACAGTCAAAACGCACAACACCTAGGTTGAAATCAACTACATCACCCTGAATGAGTTTGATTTCAACCCCCGCATTTTCCATGCGATGTTGTGCACCTTTGAGCATATTTGAATTGATGTCGATGCCTGTAACGGAAAAGCCACCTTGAGCAAGAAGAATTCCATGTCCACATGTCCCACAGGCGAGTTCTAGGACGCTGCCTTTGGTTATGGCCTTGATCCGCCAGTAACCGCCGGATGGAATTGACCTCTGTTTTAATCTGCTCAGCCGATGAGCGAAGCACAGCATCATACACATCGGGAAAGTCGTAAATGCTTTGCATGTAGGTTCTCCTGAAATTCTGTAGCAGCGATATTCTGCATAAGGCTGTACGGTAGATGAGGTATCCATCGTTTTTTCGCCCATGCCATACTGACGTGGGGCGGATTCTGTTCACCGGGTACAAGCTTATCAATATCTGGCATGTGGTGTTCAACTAGGAATAGAGTTTCGCCAACCAACGCATTGAGTTCATTCCACGCAGATTCAGCATCCACTTGGCATGGGAGGTTGGATAGTAGACGCGGTTCAGCCCTGACAGCACTTTGAGGATGCCTTGCTCAATCTGAAGGTAGTGGTGGTACAGGACAAGGAGGTCGTCTCGACCTATGTACTGTTCAGGGCAAAACCACGGTCCCATCCAGAGATTCTCTCGAACCATTCGCCGTGCGAGCTCAGCGGGGTATGCGGATGCCTTCGCTTTCCATCGCTCAAGTATTGTCGTACCGTGCAAGGGAAAACCATGCTTGATGGCGAAAACCAATCCATGCTTGTCAATTTCAGTATCGTAGCGATCAATTACGTCTGACAGACACGCTTCTGCTTCTGTAACGCTGAGATGAATCGTAGAAACCATCAACGTACCCAGGTAGGATTTTCCATTGACAGTCACCTCTTTGAGGCCCCAGTTCTCATTCCCAGGCGATTCCCCCAAGGACAGTAGTTCACCGCCAACGCTCTTGATGGCAGCTTGACGCGCGCCAACGGACGGACTCACGGCCCAGAAGACACCAACTTCAAGATCGGAGTATTCGTCAGCACAGCCGCGAGAAACAGAGCCGCCAGCCAAAATTACCATGACTTTCGGGTTATCAGCGTAGAAGGACGAGATGTGTTTTGCTAGTGCAAGACCACCCTTGCTTGTTTTGGTCATAGCTGTATTCCTTGTCTTTCGCCTTTGTTAATTTCTCTTCACCTTCTATCATCTTCTCTATCAAAATGCTTCGTGAAGATTGTCCACGTGTCCGTCATTGTGTCATACCGACTCAGTCCGCGTTCTGTTCCCACCCAAATGAAATCCCCATCTGTGGCGATGGCGAACACGCGATTATGACTGAGTCCATCCTTCTGCGTGAAGTGTTTCCACGTCGCTGTTGCCTTGTGGTAGCGCGACACGCCTGAATCGAACGTTCCGAACCATACGAAATCATCGCTTGCAGCGATACAGGTAATCTGACCGCTGGCTAAACCGTCAGACGGTGTGAAAACACTCCATTTTTCTGTCCTAGTATCAAACCCACTGACTCCGCCTGTTGCTCCAAACCACACCCAATCGCCATCAATGCAGATACTGCTCACTTCGTCGTGATGCAATCCATCATGCTTCGTATACGTGCCCCATATTCCCTTCTTCATGTCATAACGGCTGACGCCTCTTTCTGTTCCCACCCAGACGTAACGATTGCCAACTGCTATACTGGTAACCCGGTTGTATACAAGGCTTTTGGCGAATTCTTGAGATAAACGCATTGTGTCTACATCGTCTGCGTGTGTAAAGGTCTCCCAGGCGTTTGGGTCGTCCGAAAGCGTGTTGTATTTGCTCACCCCCTTCTCTGTGCCGATCCACAAGGTGCGGCTCCCCACATCAGCGACCTTGACAAATGTGTCAGCTAGACCGTTTTCTTTGTCGTGTGAGTCTGTCCAATGCGCCGATTTGTCGAACCGTGTCACCCCTTTGGCGCTCGCTATCCATAGGTATTTATCATCGCTAACGAGAGCGTTCACAGGGGCTCCCATAATCCGCCCTTCCAGCCATCGGTCGTACCGCTTATCGTACCGGGTCGCGCCTTGATCTGTCCCACAATAGACGTAACGGGAATCGACAGCAATTGCGTGGACAACATCGGAAGGCAAGGATGCACTTCCTGTAAAGACAGTCCAGCTATCGTCGCGCATGTCGTAACGACTTATACCGCTGCCGCTCCCCATCCAGAGAAAACTGCCGTTCACTTTCAAAGTTGGATAAATCACGCGATTGTTAAGCAATCCATTTTCTTTCGTAAACACAGTCCAAGACGATGATGCCTTGTCGTATCGACTGACACCGTGATTATCACTGCCAAACCACACCACTTCGCCCGTTTCCTGCACATCTGTAAAACTGTTGCCGACATTCTCAGGGTGCCCTCGAAAACTCTGCCACGTCTGATTGGCGCGGTGAAAACCGCTTGCCGGAGCATAATCGTTTTCTTCCCACGACCTCCGGTTATACAACACCCACATATAATCCACACCGGGGATGACTTCACGGATACGATTAGAAGCCAAGCCTTTCTTGGAGTCAACGACACTCCAGCTATCCGTGTCTTCATCGTACTTGCTTAAGCCGCTAGCCCCCCCGTAAGCCCACACATCATTATTGTCCACAGCAATGAAGGCGACTGTACCGCGCGACAAGCCGTCCGCCGATGTATATCGCCGCCACGATTGCTTGACTTTGTCGTAACGCGCCACTCCCTCCATCTGAGCGGGTGCCCAAACATACCGAACGTCCACTGCAAGACGTGTACGGTACGATTCCATACCGGGCGCGATTTCCTTAAGAACCACCTGATGAGTTTCCCATCTGTCCGTATTACGCTGATAGCGACAGATACGATTATCTCTCAAAACGACCCATACATCATTTCCATCAACCATTAATGTTGTTGTTTTATTCGCTGCTAGCCCGTCTTTAGTAGTGTAGTGTCGCCATGTGTCCGATATTTTGTGATAAGCCAATACGCCCCCATCAGTCGCAAACCATACACTATCAGCGGTCACCTCCATCCAATTAATATGACTGATATATGGCGTCTCATCATTTTGTCCGATTGCCGTCACATCTTCCTTCATGTAATGCATCCAGGTTTCTGTGCGTTTGTCGTACCGAACAATCCCTCCGTTAGAAGTGTTCGGCCATGACAGAAACCATACCCAATCGTCATCGAGCTCCGTTCGGTGGACGTCGCTATGACGCAGGACAGTCGTTCGTTCCGTTGCGCGAATTGCTGTCCAAGAACTGTTTGCGGGGGAGTATGCGCCCAATCCGCCGATTGTCGCCAGCCAGACCTCACCATTTACTACACGAATATCCCGGACATTTTCGTGCCCCATCGCCGCCCCCGGCTGGGTTAAGTCGAATTGCCTCAATTCGCTTAATTCCTTTACTGTAAGAGTGTTCAACCTATTTCGAGGAAGTGCGCTCAACCCGCTCGGTGTACCGATCCAAAGCGTGTCTTCGCTTACAGCGAGTGTCCTGACGTTGTTATTTGGCAGCCCATCTTCAACGGTAAGATGGAGCCAGCTGCTGTGGTCTTCGTCATACCTCCAAAGTCCATTTTGTGTGCCAATCCATATGACATCATCCGCTGCCAAGACTGTGTTGACGTAATCCGCGCAACATGATTGATGAAACTTGATTTGTGCATCCGTTGGCCTGCTGCTTTTCAAGTTTGTTAATTGCGCTAACCCACGGTTCGTTGCAAGCCACAGAGTACCGTCATCAACAGTGATGGCATTTATCCAAGTGTCCTTCAGTTTTTCATAGATTTCCCACTTTTCGCTCTTCATGTCAAACCGACAGAGACCATTGCGTGTGCCGACCCAGACCGTTTCATTAACCACTGCCACATCAAGGACAAAATCGCTAGGAAGTCCGTGTTGACGCCTCCAGAATTTCCACCGATTGTTCTGATACCTTCCTACCCCCTTTGATGTCCCCACCCAGATTGTGTCACCGGCGGCAACGACGCGAGTAATATAGTTGGTCGTCAATCCTTGCCCCTTGGTGTAGGTTTTCCACCGCCCGGATTGTAAGTCGAATCGACTTAACCCCATCGCTGTGCCGATCCAAAGGGCGCCATTTTGCTCTGCAATTGATTTGATATTGTCGCTCACTAAGCCTTCCGCCCTCTTGACGGTGCTCCAAAGTCCACTAGTCTTATCGAATCGCGCCAGACCGTCCTCGTAAGTGCCACACCAGATATATCTGCCATCGGCAGCCATCGCTCTGATATGTGATGATGGAATCCCATCTATTACTCCGTAGTGAATCCAAGAGTCCGCCGGTTTGATGTATCTATGTATTCCTTCATTCGCTGTGCCAATCCAGACATACAGACCGTCAACTAAGATGTAATTGATTTTATCGGTTTCAAGCAAATCGTTTCGTGTATAGGTTTTCACAAATGTCTGCTCTGTGTTGCTGTATAAGCTCACGCCGGCATTTCTCGTGCCGAACCAAATGAAATCCTCATCAATAGCGATAGTTGTGACGTTCTCGTCCGCCAAGCCTTCGCTTTTCGTCAACTGTGTCCACGAGTCGATTTTCTTGTCGTATCTAGATACCCCTTTGTTCGTTGCAAACCAGACGTATTCGTCGCCCACTGCGATATCGGAAATCTGGTTGCTGGTCAACCCACCATCGTCGATGGTGCGAAGCGCCCACACGTCGATCGCCTTGTTATACCGGCTCAAGCCTTGAACCGTGCCAAACCAGATGTAATTTCCATCCACACCGATAGCTAAAATTCGATTACTTGGCAGACCGTCGTCACGGTTGTAGGTCGTCCACTTGTCGATGTTGGGCTGATACTTTGAAACACCGGATTCTGTTCCGAACCAGACGGTATCTGCATCGACCGCCACGCTTGATACCTTGTTATTCGCCAGCCCATCTTCCACAGTATAACTTGTCCACATGTTTTCGCGTTTGTTGAAACGATTAATTCCTTTGTCAGTGGCGACCCATACATGTTTCGCATCTGCCGCAACCGCGTTAACCCTATCGCTTAAAAGCGCCGTTGTCGCCCAAGACGCGTCTCGATCAATCGCCTCTGGCACATCGTCAGTCGCGGTAAACGTGAACCCGACAAGGAAAAAGAAAACACTGAACCAGCGACAGTTTAATGTCATTTTTCGCTCCTCAACTACCCGAAGGTGCTAAACCTTCGCCCAGTTATTGGCTTAGACCGGATCCACTCAACAGAACACTAAACCAGTTTGCGATGGTATAAGTTAGGTTTCCTGAATGTGAAATTATACCACACGCACATAAAGCGCTCAAGTGAAGTACCGTGACCCTGTACATTCCGAGTACAGGTCGCCGTAATATCTTTACGGATTGTGCATCATGATCTCACGGATATGCGTCGAGACCACCGCCTCTAGGCATTCATCGTGTATTGGGGGACATTCACGGGGATCGTACTGAATCCGGTCTTTATTGCTAAACTGATTAACTTGTGTTGATGGAACCGGAAGCTCGCAGAAATCTAAATTGACGTGCGGGGCAGATGGGCTTCTCCTCCACAAAAGCATAGGGGATGCCTATGTCACGACCCATCCAATGTCCGTATGAAGAGAGGAACGGGAGGGAGAGGCACCCTTGCGGATTGTCGTGTAGATAGAATTAGATTGGTTTATTGGATACACAACTTCATTCGTCATAGGTGCCTCCTTTCTATTCTTCAACGTGCAACGTACTACTTACGTTGTCTCGATTGAAAGTCGGCGATGATTGCGTCAACATCCAATAGGGCGAACTGTTGAGAAAACACGGTTCTCTATTTCACGTGCGGAGATAACAAGAGAGAATCATTATCTTCAGTAATGCCGACCATGCGTAGCCCATTTTCGCGATGCGTGTCTATACTAGCATTCACTAAAACACAGTTTCGGATGCACTTTCACGGGTGTCGCAGGGAAAATAGGTTTCTTTTAGATGTTTGCATGACTGTTTCGATTGCTCGTTGAAATTCAATGCCATACAAATTCGGTTTCCTGCTCATCACTTATTAAAATCCAAACGCCAAGCTAGACAAGGTATCACAACAGTGAACAAAGGTGACGTCGTCGACAACAATTTGCACATCTTCATTTATCACGACCTTATCCCAGTTCTCTTGGTCATTATACATTGGTCTCTCCGGGTGACAGAAATGCCGGACCAATACAGTGCGCCCCACTTCAGTCACGTAGCTTTCGGTGATTGAGGCGTCGTGTCGTGCTTCTGTGACAGGTGTGACAAAATCAAATACGCGGAGACAGGTAAAGTGTCTTTCTCCCACCGTGACGGAGAAAATTCCCGCGGCAATTGTTTCCGTCGTGTCACTTGCTTCCATGTTTTCAACACAATTAACCTGTTTTAATGAACCATCCGCTTGGCGCACGAAACGCCCCTGGTCCTCCACCTTGCGAAACATCTGTCCCCAGTTGAAGTCGAAATCTTTGTCAAGATAGGTTTCCAAATACCTCTTTCCGTCGTAAATTTCCGACACTGCCAGATACTCCACCTTTTCTTCGGTCGATCTGCCGTGTATCTGCCACGCTGACGGTATCCAGCCGATTTTGGGGTTCCATGTGTTAGCATCAATCTCAACCCCATCCACATCATGCACGCGGCTCTGTCTGACCACTTGCATCTCATGGACCACTGTGAGTTTCCAATCCATCGGTTCATAGTTCGCACACAGAGAACGCTCGCCGATTTTGGGCACGATGAACCAACCTCGGAGTTCGGGGCAATCCACAGTGAACGGCTCTGTGTTGGTCTGGGTGATGACAACTTCCGGACGACGAAGCGGAAACGGTTGCTTTTTGGTTCTAGGTCTGCGAGTCTGCATCTGACTTGTCCTCCTTTTATCAGAAATGTCAAAAGATTCGCGGAGGTGAGCCCGCGCCTGAAACAGGCGTCGCTTGACCGTACCTTCGGCACAACGGTTGCGCGCGGCGATTTCGGCAATGGTAAACCCTTCTAGGTAAAAAAGTTGCGCGGCTTCACGCTCGGTTTCCGGGACCTCTTCTAAAGCTTCGACTGCGTCATTAAGAAGATTCCTGCGCCGAATCTGCCTATGACCGAAGCGGTCGATAAACTGGGTTAATTCGCCGGTATCTATCGGCTGGTCTCGTCGTTGGGCAGATTTTAGAAAGTCGTAGCAACGATTCTTAGCAATCGGAAGAAGCCACTGCCCGACAGTCTTTGGTTCGCGCAGATGGCGAATCCCAACCCATGCCTGCAAAAGCGTTTCTTGCAGCACATCTTCAGCATAGTCACGATTTCCAAGCTGATATTGTATCAGAGCGGCTAACTGCCGTTCATGCCGTCGGATTAACTCAGCGAATGCACTTTCATCGCCCTGTGTACTCAAGCGAGCCAATGTTTCATTATCCAATTTTTCCACTGTGCCCACCTCCTCCATCTATATATATAGGCGAAACACAAAGGGAAAAGGTTCTCAGGGGTCGTATCTTTTTTCGTTACGAGAAGCTGGCTGCCCGCTTTCGAATCGCTGGTTTTCCGTGATTCAATCGTCATCTGTGTCTATCCGAAACTCACCCCAGACAGGGCGGTGGTCGCTCACTGCAAGAGAAGCTGCTTTATCGTTATTTCCAAAGTCTGTTTCATCAAAACGGTCAACGCCACTCTCTCCAGTGTATTCAGTTACATGTAACGATTGGAAAAAGATGTTGTCATATAAACTAGAGTCCTTGATGTGGGATTTTTTCGGTAAATTGAACAAGTGTAACATTCCAGAAATTTGCATCAATGGCTGATAAGCTTTTTGGTCATTAGGATTGCGATTGAAATCCCCCATCAGAATCACGTCCTGCTCTACGCCATTCATCTCCTGTACTGCCTGATAGACGTCGGCTAATTCTTGTACCTCACTCCTACGTTTGGCAACCGAAGTACCCCAAATCACATGGATCACAATTGCGGTAAAGTCAAATTTGCCTGCCCTGAACGATGCGAAATACGGCTCACGGAAAAAAGTGTCGTGCGCGTCCGGGAACACCTTTCCGTCCTCAAGGACGTTGACTATTTGTCGATCGAACAAAAAGGCATAACGTTCCTTTACTTTTCCGCCAACCCTACGGCTCATCAGGTAATCATAATCTTTACCCATAAGCTCCAGTATACGCTCTGTGCGTTTTAGCACGTTTTCATCGCGCAACTCAACGATAGCGATAAAATCGTAATCTATCAACACATTTGCGATAAGTTGTAACTCCTCGTCGTTTCGACTGTTATCACTGAAGATTCGGATATTCCACGTTGCAAGGCGGAATGTAGCTGTTATAGTATTGACTTCATTTTCAGGATCGACAGGCTCAATGACATTTTCTGCAAATGGTCGATCAGCATCTTCGGTTTCTGAACATCCCAGACATAGGGCTAATAGACCCGACAAAACAAACCATTTAAACTTAAACTCGACTTTACAACAGCGGAAACTAAAATGACGATGACATTCCATACACAACTCGTGCGGCTTAGCGTTGGGTTTTACTCTGTTCAACCTGACTTACTACTTTACTGCTTTTGTCCCGTGGTAGTCGTCTACAATCAGGTTTTTGGTTTAACAATCTGGTTGACTTCTGCGAGTTCTTTATCTGTCGCACGAGGGGGTATCGTCAGGAAATTCTTTAAAGGGAGGGAGCGCGTCCAGTACAGCATGCTGACAGCGGCAGCAATTCGACCTTTATCGGAGCGATTGTGAGACGGAAAGATATCGGGTCTGTTGGGATTGCAATGGCGAAGTATGCGGTTTAAAGCCTTGACTTGTATGAGGAATTAACGTAACTGGGCGTGCTACGTTTCACGTTTCGAGAAAAGCAGGTGCAGCGTTAAGATGCCGATCGCGAGCAGCAGGAAGAACCACGCAAAACTTTGGTAGCCCCACCACCGCAAGGTTGTATCCCCCCAATCCCCCCAACGCCCAGCCGCCTTATTCGTAAGGTTTGACTCTTCTTGGTGTAGTGCGTTTGAGGCGAACGCATATCTGCCGCTGTCGGTCAGCAATTCATAGACGCCGACCGACTCAGTCTTGACGTTTATCATCCGGTCCACCACAGGTTGCACCCGCATCGCGCCATCCGGTGAAACAATCTGCACAGATTCCGTTCCCAACTCGGTTGTCAGCGCAGCCGCTTCACCTAACCGAAGGTTGGCGCGGTCTAATCCGGGCGTTTCGGAGGCACGCCACTGAAGGAGATTCCACATCAACGCGGGCCAGTTAGGAGAACGTTGGAGGGTTGACAGGTCCGGACGAAGGCGCAATCGGAGTTCGTGGTTGCCCGTGGAACGCTCGGTGTCGGTCAATAGCGGAACATTTCCGGCGGTGATAACTGGGCGCCCCATGAACGCTTCGGTCATACCGGCGCCCCACACGACGCCGTTGAACGAAAGCCCATCGGTCAACGGGTGCCTCTGATCTACGACAAATGGACCGAGATAAGCCGACGCCTCCGGTTCGCTAATAACGTACATGTACCACGCCCCCGAGAAGGCATCGGATACCGTTGTATCATCAAGAAACACCAACTCAGGACGGGCAATTGCTGGGATGCTTCCATCCGTCGACGCGAGCGCATTTTCAACCAACAAGCGGATCTGCGGGTCACGAATACGGACATCAACGCGCACCGGCTTTTGGCGTTGTGGCAAGAGCACGACTTCGTTGTCGATTTCAAGCGTATCGTCGCCGATTCGCGCTCGCAACAGCGGCGTCTCTGGTGGAAGGTTAATGATAATCCGGCGTGTCGCCATCGGATCGAGTTCGAGAGTCGAACGGTGTAGCGGTGAGGCGGGTTGTTGCGCGGCGGCGCGATCTGTCGTTATGACAAACTCTGTAACTCTCACGTTCGGTGAAAGATTGGTAATTTCAAACAGACACCGTTCGCCCGAATCGGTGGCAGATCGGGTTGCATTGACGAACGCGGCGTTCGATTGAGGGAGTCCGAAGCCCCACCACTGAATGCGCTCTGCGTCCAGCGTTTGCGAGGGCGGTTCATCCGTCATGACAAGGAGGAGAGTCTTCTGTCCCCCAAGTTCGGCGGCGAACGCTATCGCCCCCCCTAAGTCCGCAAATGGCGAAAGACACCTCCAGTCTTCAAGCTGTGCGGTTGCCTCATGCGCGGTTTTCGCCACTTCATTCAAGATTTTCGGCTCTGCGCCCGCGAGCACGTAACGCACCGCGTACCGGCGGTTTACAAGCGGATTCAATCCTTCAGGGTCAAGCTCCTTCTCAAGTGCAGCGATCGCCCGACTCCTAGGGGTATCATTGACGCCTGCCAGCATTGAGAAGGAATCGTCGAGCACGACGATTAGCGGTATCGCGCCCCGCGATGTCCGAATGATTGGGGCTGCCACTGCGAGGGCAAGCAGGATAATGGTGAGTAACTCCAGAAAGAACAGGAGCGGTGTCTGCAACCGCTCGACGCGCAAACCGCCTGCGCGCGCCTGTCGCTGGTTCACCCACAGCATCAAGCTGGACACTGGGTAACGACGCGATTGGGTGCGCAGCAAATAGATACCGACAAGCCCCGGAATCGCCAAGAGTGAGAGAAAGCCGAGTGGATGTGTAAAGATGGGAATCATAGGTCACCTTGGTGGCATTAGGACACCCCAGAAAGCAACTTACGAAAATGAAGACTCGGACTCCGATAAATTTTCAAAAAAGCACCAGGGCTGTCGTGTAATTTCCCTTTGGACTGGATGTGGGGCGAATAAGAACGTGTTTCTCTCGTTTCCTTGTTACTGTTGATATTTACCATGCTGACAAATCGGTACTGATAGTCACCAAGAAATCCCTCGGATTGCCAGAAGGACCTTCCTATACATTTGCAGTAACTGATAAGGCATTGGGCGCCCTTCAATTGTGCTTCAACGTGCCCTCGATTTTTACTGGTTCCTGCTTGAGTTTCAATACAGATAATCCACTTTCCTCGCTCATCGTTGGATACAATCACAAAATCAGCCCGCTTGCGCTCTCGCTTTAAACCCTTAAAGAGAGTGAGGGGATCTTCGAATTCTTCCGCTCTGATGACAAGCGAATCATGAGGTAGACCCGTTATCTCAACAATTGTCCTGGCTTGCGCATCTTTTAGTTGGACATAGGGCTTATCTTTCCCCTGATGTAACGGGACTTGGGCATCAGGGATGAGCATTTTCTGCAATATTTCAATATCGTTCACAACCTCACTCCGCGCCCCACACGATGTCTTTTTGAATCCTGTTCATGTCATCAATTGTCTCGTCAAAGCTGGGCGCTTCAATGCCAAGCTCTGGGTCAATATCAGCTGGCACGAGTGTATAACCCCTTCTCCGTCTCTTCTGCCCCTCCTCTAATGGCATCAACTCCTCTTGAGCCATGTAGACCTTGACTTGATTTGAACAGATTAACTCAGATTGTCGATAGCCGTTTTCTTCGGCAATTCTTTTCAGATGTGGCTTATCGTGATTGAGCATGATGAGGGTGTTTAGTTCCTTAACAATGTAATCGCTGTGTGTGGTGATAAAAACCTTAACACCCAAATTCACTAGACGCGCAAAAAGACGGGCGATGCGGCGTTGGTTCACTGGATGCAGGTTTAATTCTGGCTCGTCTACCATAAGTAAATCGCCCTTTCGAGCAACATGGCGCAGATAAAAACCGACATCCAATAGTGAACGTACAGCGCTTGAACTTTCCACCATCGTCAATTTAAGTCGCGTACCCTTGGGGATGAAGTAGAGGTAATCGTCTTGTGTTATAGCATACTCGCCACCGATAATGTCAGCGAAGTCTTCCAATACTTCAGGATGGTCTTTGGCGATGAAACTTTTTCTTTTTGCAATGTCTTGAAGTTGGCGTATGAAGTCCACGTTTTCTTCTATTGGCTGAGGGTAACTTTGGAATGCTTTGAATAGTAGTTCCCGAGGATTAATTTTTTGGTCAGCTCGCGCCATTTCGTCGAGCAGACGATTCCGAGCAAAATCGAGTTCCCTCCGGAAAATAGCAACTCCGGTGCGTTCAGCTGAAGCAATAAAGGGGATAGCAAAAGAATCGAAAAGAATAGCGTTGCCGATAATGAAGTTTATGGCTCTTTCTGTAAAAAAAGGATTGATTTCTCTCGCTTCGTCTCTTTTCATTACCAAACTAACTGTGAGTTCTTCACTATTCTTTTCCTTTGAATAACTAAGAACCGGCTCTTTAGCGATTCCCATTTCGTGTTTGAATTCTTTATCGCGTACGTCAATGTCTCCTATTTTGATGTGAAATTCGCTGTTGCGAAACCTGCCTTCAGGCGCCGCAAAAACTGCTCCATCTAGTTGATCAGTATACCGCTTACACGTTTCTTCGAGCAGCTGATCTATCCTTTCGACATATTGTGCCAATCCAATCTTGAGACCACCTTCTGTAAGCAGGCGTTTGATTTCAGTATCGCTCACCCGGAAATCAATTAGCGCACGCCAAGAATTCAAAAAACCGTACAGCGCATAGGTTGCATAGGTTTTACCGGTGTTATTCTTTCCGCAGATGATGGTCAAATCACCCAAAGAAAATTCCGCTTGTTTGAGGATACCAAGATTTTTAAGATGAATTTTCATGCTCACACAGACACCTCCACAATCGTCATCGTATCATTCCCAAAGATATCCACCACCTTGACAGCGAACTTGCACAAGGTAGGTCAAGGATTATTTTTGCGAAGTCGTAGTGAGAATCTGTCAATTAACGCAGCAGAGATTTATTTGCGGTCAAAACGGGGATTTCCTGACTTCTGAAATCGCTGTCATGCGTTATCAGTGTCAGCGTGTTTCCTTTGCAAAGTTGAGTTATGATTTGGTCATTGAAGTCGGATTTTCCGTCGGCATACTCATCAAGCAAATCATCAATTGTCAAGGTTGGAAAGCCACTTTCTATTGGTGAACAATGTTTCAGAATGCGCTTGACATCAGCAGTAATGTCTTTAGCAATTGGTTTGAAATTTGGGCTTTTGCGAAATTTTTTGAATTTTCTTGATGGTGCTAAAAGTTGATGTTTTATTCTGGTGTACCTGTTGACGACCTCTGATACAATAAGGACATCAATATAGATTTCGCTTTTAGCTTTCAAAATACGGTCAAAAACCTCTGAGTAGATTTTCACCCAGTGGGCCTGTGGTTTTAGTTGAGCATACAAATATAACCATATATTAGCATCCAAGAACAATCTGTCTTGGGAAGTGAAGTTGTAGTGACGCACCTCTGTTGCTTCATGCTTCATCGTCTTCATCCCCTAGCACTTCTTGAACTACTTGATTGAATCTTTCCGGATCTTTGAAGTACAACTTAGCGGTGTCAACAACGCGCTTCAACAGCGCAAGATCATCTGGCTCGACACCCTCCACCTTCAAGAGAGACCGAATATGTTCTTCACTAAATGTACCATACAACTGACCTATCGCTGCATTCAGGAACGCTGAGGTCAGCGCCGTCACATTATGAAATGAGAGTGCGACAGACCGATCCGCTTTAAGTGCGGCGGCGAGGCGCTCATAAATCTTCTGCCCATCGTCGGAAGCAACGCACAGCTGGCTGCCCACGGTCTCAAACATGGATATCTGAATGTCTTCAGGCAAGGTTATCTCCTTAAAAAATGTCATCTGTGGTTAATTCAGAAGCAAGTCCGTAAATGTGCTCATCCGCCGTATTGATTTCCAAATTTACGACTGTACCGGGAAACGGATTACTTAGTGGCTTGGTTACGATTTCACTGTTCCTCCGATGCCAATAACCGGCATCCGATACAATCTGGATACAGCCACCATTCAAGTCAATAAACTCACAAAGAATCTTCAATCCCAACCCGCCCGGCACGTTGCCACGCTTGGTTGTATTACGCTTCGCAGTGGCCCAGTTTATTGCTTCTTCCGGCGGAAGTTCAAGCCCGATATGATTTTTTATATTTTGACGCATGCCAACCCCAAGATCGGCTACCGTGAAATCAAGCCGATGTTGCCTAGGGAAAAACTGTCCGCAGCTAAATATCCCCATGTCAGTATCCGAATGTAATACTGCATTGCTGAATATCTCGAAAATACTTTCGCGAAATTTCTTCAACAAGCCAGGCAACATTTTAGGTATCTCCGAACGATGAATCAACTCATTTTCAATATAACCAGAGAAATAGCGGTCGTCTTTGACATCAAACCGTTGATAAGCAATGGTCGTTCCCCACCGGTCGAGAAGTTTCACACGCCCGTAGTGACTCATAAAGCCGTTTTTTGACAGAATTGCATTGACGTGTTGTTGAAGGTGGATTAATCTGACTGTGTTTGCGTTTTTGCCCAAGCTATAGAGGATTGCACCGAACGCCGCACACATATCGGCATCAAACCACTGAGTTGACCCCATGTCAATCTCAATAATATCAAAGATGCACTCTTTTGTCTGGGCATAGAGGTTCGCCAATCCTTCAAAACTTGCGTAGTTGTGGTGAATCTCTGCTGGCAGAGAAAATCTCAAACAGACACCTCCACAATCGTCATCGTATCATTCCCAAAGATGTCTATGACTTTGACAGCGAGTTTGCGTCGTCCCGGTCTGCATTCATGGGCGACGCTGGTCAACTCCAACGAGCGGTCCTTCTTGGTGCGGAAGCTCTGCCACTCGTTCTCAAAGATGTAATCGCCGGTCCACTGCTCTTTCCATTCCCCCGTCTCAGGGTGTTGGACGCGGATGATTTCGCGTTTGCTCTCGAAGTCAAAATCCACCGACCAGTAATCGATCCAATCCGTCCAGTGTTGTGTCAACACTTTTCGTCTCACAATCCCATTTGCATCTTTGCTCACTTTGACGATTTGCCCCTTGTCCACTATGGTTCGGCTGCCCTTGTTTTTGAGCCGCTGCTCGGCGTCGGTATTGGCATCCTGCGAGTAAAACACGGAAAAATTGGTTAATTCGACCGCTACGGTAGGAGGTGTGCCCGTCTTGCCGGGTTCTACCAGCGTCTTGACCTCAATATACGCCACATCGTGGAATACCACCTGATTGCGTTCCACCGCCCGCTTATCGAACACATCGGCAGGGATGTATTTTGCAGCAAGGTCAATACCTTTGCCCTTCGCTTCATTCAGCAGGTTGGGGAAAAGCCCCATCTCAAACTCAAAACCGAGGACATCCACCCGCGTGATGTGATGCTTGCGGCATTCCAAGATGAGCTCCTCAATAAACAGGCGCGTTACCGGGAGGTTGACGGGTCCCACTGCAACAAGCCGCCCGGCTTTCAAACCTTGAAAGCCGGTGAAATTGTCGATTGTTTCGGCGGTGTAAGCGCGCAGGATGAGGTCGATGAAAGCCTCCTCCTTCTCTTTCAATTGCCGTTGCTGTTCTTCCTCGCGCAGGTTCGGATTAACGCCGATGTAGTGCTGGCGCTCGTATTTGCCGAGGTTGAGAATCTCAAAGGCGCGGTAGTCCTCCCCATCCGCCTTGCGTTGACGCTGGACGCCTAACATCCGCTTTCGGGTAGTGTGGATGGCGAACTTGCCGAGATCGGTGGCAATCCACTTGCGCCCCAGTTTTTCAGCGACAGCAGACGTGGTGCCGGATCCACAGAAGAAATCGGCGACAAGGTCGTCCTCGTTTGAACATGCTTTGATGATGATTTCTATCAATGCTTCTGGTTTCTGAGTCGCATACCCGGTTCGTTCAACTGCCATTGAGTTTACTTCAGAGATGTGAACAAGCATATCACCTAGTGACTCACCCTTTTCTTCGTCTAGGTAACGTTTCAATCGTTTTTTCCCCGACCTTGTTATGTATATTTTTCCCTGCTTCTCAAACTCACTTATTGATTTTTCCGAATAATCACCAAGATCGCAATCTCTAAAGAGACGCCCGTTCTCGTCACGTCGAAATTTGGTTTCTACAAATTTCTCTTCGTAATCTTTGTACGCTCCATTCCAAACCCATTTTTCCGTCTTTGAATAGAACAGAATACTATCAGAATTACGTGCAAACTGATTGCTAGTTGCTTTCGCCCCTCTTACCGGCTGTCGTTTCCATCGAAGCTCATTTCTAAAATAGCCAGATCCAAAGACCTCATCCAACACCAGCCGTATAAAACTATTCACGCGCCAATCACAGTGTACATAAATACTCCCGTCCTCCGCCAGCAAATCCCGCATCAGAATCAGCCGCTCATAGATCATGGCGATAAAGGAATCCGCCCCTTTGCCCCAAGTGTCGCGGTAGGCTATCTCTTCAAGGATGTTTGGCTTTTTGGTGAAGGTATCGCCTCCAATTTCGATGTCCATCGAAAAATCCGCGCCTACGTCGAAGGGCGGATCAATATAAATCAGTTTTAGCCCGCCCTGCGCTTCAATCGCCTCACGCAGTGGACCATTCTTGAGCGATGACAGAATCAGCTTGTTGTCGCCCCAAATTAGCTTGTTCGTCCAGCCTTTGCGTTGACGGCCGCGCTCGTCAAAGAGGTCTAGTTGCAGCGATGTGTCGGAGGTTTTTTCAGCGCGGGGCTCATCTACGAGTTCAATCGATTGAAAGGGGAGGACGATGTTGCAGACCGTGTTGGTTTTGCCGTTCCAGACCAACTCCACCTCTCGTTTGTCCTCAAACAACAGAAAGCGGTATTTGTCAGGCAGCGGCTTGTCCGCCTCAAGGTGGCGGATAATCTCTTGTTGTTCCTGTTCCGTGAGTCGTGGCATCGGTTTATCTCAACTATGTTTATTGTTTATTTTTTTGCAACAGGGAGATAGCATCGCAACAAAATTAACCTGCCTTCGTTTTCTCTTTGCTCTCTTTTTTCGTCTGAATCGCCATCCACGATGTACTTTCCGTTGCTATTAATACTTCAACTCTTTCTACGAAAAGCTGTTCTTTATCCTCGGCAGAGGCATATTCAAGCGCTCCGGCATCATAATAATGCTTCTCCTTCTTTAATGCTTCTGCGATTGTTCTGTAGTTGACCCAATTCTCTTGAAACTTGAAGGTCTTTAACGCCATTATAGCTATCGCTAAACCAACAGCTAGGATTCTAGTAAACCACTCAGGACCGTAATGCCTTCCTACAACAAAAACTGGGACCAACACTGAAAGCACAATGGTTACTCATTGGAGCCGTTGATAGCATCGCTGATTCCGAAACGATTGGTTGCCATACCACTTCAACTGCTTTTATAACGGTCTTTCAAGTATTCTTCAAATATCTGAGTTTCCATTTTTGTGTTCCTTCGAATTGTACTTACAGTTGTTGGAGCGCTCTATCAATCAATTTCATCCGCTACACCTTGGATCGCACACGGCATTTTCTCCGCCCGCGCGGGAAATCATAAAAATGCGTTTTGCACAAGGATTCTGCGGAGTCAATCCCAAATTGAGTCCAATCGTTATTCTAGCTTTCCTTCGATTTTACTGTGCCTTCATTTGCATGCGACTACTGGCGCTATTGTAAATTCTTTTCAATTCTTTTGTCCGGCTCTATCATCAGTGTAAAGTAGGACTTGTCCGTTCCCTGAATGATACCTTCAACGCATTCAATGAAGGTGCGTTTCTTTGAATCTGCGTCACCAGCGCAATATGCGCCTGCGTCATTTAGAAACAGGTACTTTTCAGATTTTATCTGCTCTGCAACCGTGCGGAACCTCTCCCATTTCGCCCCAAACTTGTAGAACTCTTGGATCTGATGGGCAGCAAGGACAATCATCGTGAGGACCAATGCGCCAAGCCCCACATATGCCTTGTATCGTCCAGGAGCAGCAAATGTCAAAGCGATTGCTAAGGCGGTGAGAACGTTGCACGCAATTGTGGTCATTCGCAGAAAACTATATATTCTCTGGTTCCGACGTGCATGCTGGTCAAAGTATTCTACCTGATTATCAACTCTATCGGTCATATACGAATCTAAATTCATGAAAGTCTCCTATGATCAATTTGAATGATGTTTTTTGGTAAATGTTAGGTTACAACCCGATGCTCTCCGACGCTTCGCAAAATTTTCGCGCTCGGCGTAGGGTTATGTTTCGTTCAGCACACCTGCCTCGCATGCCTAACGATCCGAAAAACTGCATGCAACGTCATTAATACCCCCAGCGAAATCTACGGTATTCGCCCGCGTAGATTCTAAGCCCTCCTGACCCGACCTGAAAAATCTCCGTCAAGATTGATTCAGCCATCACCGACGCACGTGCTGTATCCGATCACAATTCGGTCTCAGTGTCAAAATGCGGCGCTGTGCCCGGATATGCGACTTCCCGCTCCGTTGCGTATTGAAGCGGTTTCATGCCCTGAATCCGTTGCCTCATTTCGTGGGTTAGCCGAATATGGTGGAATTTGTGATTTTCTGCGACAAAGAATCTCGCGAGTGTAACGGGCAAGACACGCGGAATTGATGCCGAGACGGGAACCAACACCACGATGTTCCCATCTTCACGAATTCGGAAACGGACAAATCCCTTCCCGCCTTGAAAAATCGCATCGCCCCCTCCAAACTGTTGTAGCGTTAACAGATATGATTCAAAAGCGGCAAGACGAACGGTTGGCGTTGAAGTGAGATAATCGCCATCGGTCTGATACGCCTGAGCTATCTCTTCTTCACGCATTCCTAGAAACTTGACTGTAACGAGACACACAATCGCAGCAATACCAAGGACGAATCAATACGTCTTAGCTCTGCGGTACATCGAGATTCCTCCTATTGTGTTTGAATCCATCCATCAGTTGCTGAAATGTCTTCGGTGGATACGCCCGAAAGTTTTCTTCGTCTACGTAGACACAGTCGTAAATCGTCTCTCCCTGAACGCTGTTGACATCCTCGCACCACTGCTGCAGCCGTTGCATCTTGGGAGCGACATCCAGATCTTCTCGCCCCTTGGTCTCGGCGATAATCACCCGTCCATCCGCCAGCTTCACGATAAAATCGGGGTAGTAGTTGGCGATGTCGCCATCGGCGTTGACGTAATCAAGCTTGAAACCCACCGCGAAATAACTTTTGGAGAAGGACACCACATCGGGACACTTTTCCAGAAATGTGGCAAAGTCACGTTCCAATTGACTATCGCCAATTATTCTGTTGAACATAGTTTTTTTCGGTGTCAGATAGGGTTGATTTTTGACGACAAAGGGGCGCGTATGCCGCAGCTTGATTGTATCGCTAATCTGAGCATCTCCCTTGTCTTGAATTGTGAGGTCGTTAATCGCTCGCTTGAAGGTTTCGATTACGGTTTTTGTTGCCGCAAGCTCTGACAGATTGCGCAAGGTATTAAGAGAATCTAACGCCACCGTGCTGCCGAACAGGCGGTTCTCAATGAAACTCCTCACCTTGGGATATAGGATGTCGTAGCCGCTTACCAATCGTAACTCTTTCATGAGGGTCTGAGCGAAATACCCAATCACACTCCGATAATCCGCAACGCCGGCGCTATCCATCTGTGTCGTGTGTGTGACCTCACCAGTTGTCATGTCCTTGAACACTATGTCTCGCTGCTGCTCTTCGGTGAACTCCCGATAGGGCACAGCGGTGAAGTTGAAACACGCCACGTCTAATTCGGCTAGATTCTTGTATTCTCGATAAACTCGCCCCGTTAGCTTTGGAATAGTGATATCTAGTGCATCAATGTCCTTCTTGGGGTTGTCTTTATCGACTTCAATTACCAGCGGTGTTATAGGGACGGTGTCCGCGCCCATAGCTCGGCGTTCCAATTCCACGCCCTCAGCTTGGATCGACTCGACGAAGTCCATAAAGGCTTCTGTACCGATGACGCTCACGGACTCATTCACTCCGCCGGAATACATACGCCGGAGCCCGCGCCCCAGAGTCTGTTCCGGTAGAATGTTGCTCTTGGCGGAATAGGCGCGCAGTCCCACAATGGTGGTCACGTTCTTGACATCCCAGCCTTCCTTGAGCATCAAGACCGAGACAATCGCCTTGTATGGGCTCGCCATCGAATCGATCTCCTTAGCCTGTTTCCGAAGTGCCTCCAATTCATCGCTCTTCTTACCGGATTTCGCTTTGGAGATTTCGCCATTTTTCTGCGTGTGAATGACCAATACGGCATCTTTCAAATCGAGATAACGGTTTTCGAGATAGTCCGCGACTTCGTCGCAGTTCCGGGTGTCATCTGTCATCACAAACAGGATGGCTTTCTTGTCCAGCTTGTCATGCTCTGCATACGCTTTCCGCCATTCAATCACGCCGAGTTCCAAGTAGTCCGCATATTTCTCGGTGTACTTCGCACTTTGTCGCTCCACAAGCTTCGCTCTGCTCGGTGCATCAGGCAGCACTGGATGCTTGACCACATCTTGTGAAATCGCTTCCACGAGCGGATAATCCGACACCGTCTGCACAAAAATCGCGCCGTTGTTGTGCTTGGGCGTCGCGGTCACATCTACTTGCAACGCCAATTCGCTACCTTTCTGCAACAGACGGTTATGGATGTCCTCAATCGACTCGAACCATGCCAGCCTCGGGTCGTGGATATGATGCGCCTCATCGTTCAGCACCATCAGCTCGTCAACCTCCCGGACAATATCCCCGAGATCTACCTTGGAATCGGTGGTTGCGCCCGTCGGTCGTCTGCCGAGGAAGTAATCCATCGTGTTATCGTCATCGGGCGATGCTGGGGATTGGTCACTCGGATAGACGCGGTGGATATTAGTCAGGAAGATGTTGCCCGTGGGGCGGGTGGCGCGCACCTTGTCCTGCCGATGCAGGGTGAGTTGAAAATCGTCGCGCCAGTTTCGACCGTCGAAGCCGTTGTTAGGCAACACAGGGTCGGTAAAGAAAACGCGCAGCCCCTGAAAATCGTGATAGATGCGGTCGAGCACAATGATGTTGGGTGCGATGACCAGAAAGTTGCGCGAGAGATCGGAGTCGGGTTCATACAGCTTGTGGAAGAAACTCCAAGCGATTGCAAGGCTCATCACCTTGGTTTTGCCCGTCCCCGTCGCCATCTTCAGCACGAACCGCCGCCAGGTTTCGTCAAACATCCCGGTTGAGATTGCGCCGGAACTGTCAAATCGCATTAAGTCGTATTTGTCCTTCACCCCGACGACATCGTACAGGTAGATTACAGTTTCCATCGCCTCGCGCTGGGCGAAGTAGTATTGAAACTCACTGATTTCACCGCCTGCATGTTCTATTAGATGGGGTGTATTGAACCACCAGTTGAGAAGAGATCTGCTCGTTTCTGGAGCGTCTCGGTAGCCGTTGTCTCGCCACGCTCCGACTTGTTTGCGTATCTTGTGAACGAGTGGGGGAATCAGTTTGCCGTAAACAGTTTCCCGCAGGGCTTCATCGGCTGGAAACCAGCGTACTGTCGGGTCGATAATGGCGTGTGGAGATTCGGGAAAACCTGGATGCAGTGCCATGATTAACTTCGCCGTTTATTTGGGGTTCGATCGGTTTGATATGCTGCGGTTCTCCGATTAAAGGATTTCACTCATCGGCTTTTGCCTTCAACTGATACAGTAGGTTCAGCGCCCCCATCGGGGTCAACTGATTGAGGTCGAGATTCTGGAGATCCTCGACAATAGGATGCGTTTTGGGTGTGAATAGAGCGAGTTGTAAGGAGTCGCCCTGAAAGGCAGACTGTGAAAGTCGGCGGCGGGGGCGCGGCGCTTTGAGCGCCGTCTTCGGGAGGCGATCCGAAGCATCTCCCTCAACGCTCAGATTGTGCTGTTCGAGAATCTCTAGAATTTGCTGCGCGCGCGCGATTACAGCCAGCGGTAATCCGGCGAGACGGGCGACATGAATACCGTAGCTCTGATCGGTTCCACCCTCCACGACCTTGCGCAGGAAGGTAATCTTTTCTCCATCCTCATGGACGGCAACGTTGTAATTTTTGACGTGCTTGTTCTTGCCCGCCAACTCGATGAGTTCGTGATAATGCGTGGCAAACAGCGTTTTTCCTCCAATCTTCTTCTTGTCCAAGATATATTCTGCTACCGCCCACGCGATGCTCAGCCCGTCAAAGGTGCTGGTACCGCGGCCAATCTCGTCGAGGATAATCAGGCTCCTCGGCGTTGCATTGTTCAGGATATTCGCGGTTTCGTTCATCTCGACAAGGAAGGTACTTTGCCCCATTACGAGGTTGTCCGACGCCCCAACACGGGTGAAAATCCGATCCACAATCCCAATCTTTGCCGCCGACGCTGGCACAAAGCTCCCCATCTGCGCAAAGAGGGTGATGAGAGCAGTCTGACGCAGATAGGTCGAGTTGTGGTTCACGAACCCGTTGGCGACAAATGAATGACTCTCTTCCACTGAGAGGTCAAAAACTTCTGCCGCACCGGGGGTTATGTCCACAATTGAATCGTAGACATAACGACCGTTAGGTGGCGTGTGCCGGTTTGGGCATTCGATCTCACCGTGACCGGAATATCCAATCAAATGAATATGCTTGGCGTCGTTCCGTTTGCGCGGATGTCGAAAGCCGATCTGTCCCCAAAATGTCAATGCATCTACACCGTCGATAGAAATCGGGTAACTCCAGTTTCCAGTGTGAATCGCTTTTTTCTCCTGTAGCGAGGACACAACCCCAAAGTTAAGTAGAAGCGTATGCACCTGTTTGGCGAGAATAAGTGTCGGTGTAAAAAGGACGATATTCCCTTTTGCATCAACATCGCCAGTTGTGTCAAACAGCCCTTGCAGGAAAGCCGAAACGATGGACTTCGGTGCGCCCAAGATAGCTGACGGAACGCGCACCTCAGCGGCATATCCCAACCCTAACTCTTCAAAGAAGAGCCGAATCTGTAAATCTCTCACACGATTGTTGGAATACCTTGATTTAGTCGTAGACTCCGTACAGTATCCAAACTCCGCCTGCATAATCCGTCTAAATTCTCGTCTAAGAAACGAATCACTAGTGGCAAGCGTTACAACCTCTCGTTTAGTCAATACACCATCGGCAATCAACAACCCCATCGCATATGCCAGATCCGGCGTCAGCCGGGTAGGCAACGAGCGCGGGAATGAATCCCGTGGTGCCCTAAAGCGGTTGACTTGAAATTGCATACTACCTGCACGCGGCGTCTCAAGCGTATCGCAATTGCCCCACAAATCAATTTTACAATCGATTGCAACAGAGTCGCTGCTCTCAATTTCCTCCAGAGGTTTCCAACCCTCTTCGCCGGACTGTCGGCGCACCCAAATCCGGTGCTCGGGTGTCCCCTCCAACTCGTAACCCAATTTTGTGCGGATGCGGACGGTTCGGTGCCTCCCACCGACGTAGAAATGAGTCGCGTGTGCATTTCCATTGAGCCCCTTGACGCTATAACTCACCGGCGCAAAGCTGTCCACTGCAACTTCGCCGGGTTGAAGAGAAGCTATCGGGACGAGCCCGACATCGGTGAATACCTGCGTGTCACCGCGAACACACTTGCCGCTCATATTGGGTCCCGTGATAATGTGCATCTGACCATCACGGCAGTTCAATGCCGTATCGTTGGGAACAAATCCCTCTTGCGTGAACAGCCGTTCAACAACAGGGTGACGCCCATTTCGGATGATAATCTCATCACTTTCATCAATAATGGGTTTCGCGTAGTCATGTTTAGACGCGATATAGGCGAGATTGGCGATGACATCAATCATCCCAATCACCGCCGCGGTTTTCTGAATGCGCTCCGTCTCCTGTCCGATTTGCGTGCGAATCTCAAAAAAGAGATTATACTCAAGTGCCTGAATCTGATCTTGGGCGTTCAAGATTTGCGCTTCCCGCTCCTTAAGTTCCGGAGTGATAAACCGCTCAGCGTTCGTCAACGTCTGCTTGCGGATATAGTCGTCGGGAACGAATTGGAGATTCGATTTAGTGACTTCGATATAGTACCCGAAGACCTGATTAAAACCAATTTTCAGAGAGGTAATTCCTGTTTTTTCACGCTCCAACTGCTGAAGTTCCGCTATCCAGCTTTTCCCTCTGCTCGTGATGGTGCGAAGTTCATCTAACTGCTCGCTATAGCCATCGCTGATTACTCCACCTTCGCGCAAAGTCACTGGCGGATCGAGATGAATCGCTGAGTCAATGAGTTTCGCCAATTGATCTAGTGGGTCAAGCGTTTCGTTCAAGGTCTGCAACAACGATGTCTCGCAATCGTGAAGCTGATCCTTAATTGCTGGAATCAAGCGCAGCGAGTCCTTCAACGCAAGTAGGTCCCGAGCATTTGCCGACCCCAAACTGATTCTTGAAATCAGCCGCTCCATGTCGTACATTTTGTTTAGTAGTTCACGAATTTCCTCCTGCGTGCCAATCTGATTCTTCAATTCTTCGACCGCGTTCAATCGGGCGTTGATTTGGTCGGGTTGTAAAAGCGGTTGTAAGAGGCAACTCCGAAGTTTGCGTGCTCCCATTGGTGTCACGGTCTGGTCTATTGTTTCTAACAGTGTGCCTTTCGATGAGCCGTCGCGGATAGATGTCGTCAACTCCAGATTCCGTTGTGTATCCGCATCCAAAATCATGTAGTCAGAGACGGTATAGGTGTGGATGGAAAGAATGTGCTCAACCTCTTGTTTTTGGGTCTCGTGCAGATAATAAATCAACGCACCCGCTGCGCAGATTGCCGCGGGGAGATGCTCGCAGCCAAAGCCGTCTAGCGAGAGGGTATTGAAATGTTGTAGCAGTTCAGATCTCGTTGTGTCCAGCGCGAATCGCCAATCTGGTAGAGTATTCACCGCTGTCTTCAAATCGACCTGTATTCGCTCCAACATTTCCGGATCATCAAAAGTCTCAGAAAACAGAAGTTCCTTGGGAGCAAGCCGGTGGAGTTCTGTCCAGAGTTTCTCAAGGCTTTCTAACTCGGTAACCGCAAACTCGCCCGTAGATAGATCGACAGACGCTAGTCCATGAACTCCTTTGAGAACGCAGACCGCAACCAGATAGTTGTTCATCCGCTGATCCAGAACTCTTGGATCGGTCAGGGTTCCTGGCGTCACAATACGGACAATATCTCGCTTGACAAGCTCTCCGGCGGGTACGTTCTTTGCATCCTCTATCTGCTCTAAAATTGCAACTTTGTAACCCGCCTTCACGAGTTTGTACAGATACGAATCGAGCGCGTGATGGGGGATCCCCGCCATGGGTGTTGCTTTGTCTTTGTCTCTCGAAGTCAGCACAATTTCCAACTCCCGTGCAATCAGCTCCGCATCTTCAAAGAACGCCTCATAGAAATCTCCAACCCGGCAGAGAAGAATTCCATCCGGGTATTGGTTCTTTAGTCGTTTGTACTGCTCCATTAACGGGGAGAGTGGCGCCTTTTTTGTCATCGTATACTTCAACAAAGACCTGTTTTGTTTGGTTCCGCTCACAAGCGGATTAAATTCGATATTACCAGGTATGTTATCATTCTCTTAACATTTTATCATACAAAAATTTCGAGAATTATGCAAGCGAAATATCGGTTTATGGGCGATGCAGACTTCTTCGCTCGAAGTTCATGGGTAATGTGATATAATAAAGTGCAGACGCATGCAAAATTATTGTCAGCGCCTTTGCCGACACCAATCGGAATGATTTAATGAATCAAGATCAGATAGTCGAAAAATTGACGGAATACTACTTGACGGGCTGTAAAAAACCGCTGCCCAACGTCGAAAAAGGTATTAAAGAATCGCTTTCAATGAAGCGTGAGGAAGAGCGCATCGCAATAATGCGAGATGTCTTTGGGATTCAAGTCGAAGGCAAGAGGATTCTAGAAATCGGTAGCGGTTTAGGCACCTTCAACATTGTTTGCCAGCAGAACGGCGGAGATTGCTACGGTATTGAGCCGGATTCCATGAAAGTGGGAGTTTCTCTTAACCTCCTTGATGACGCGGGCGTGAGTAGGAATATACTGCGCGGCGTCGGGGAAGACTTACCCTTTGGGGATGCTACGTTTGACCTCATTGTTTCTTTTCAGGTGCTTGAACACACCCGAATTCCCGAAAAAGTACTGCAGGAAACCGTACGTGTGCTAAAACCGGGTGGATATATCCACTTTGTCGTACCAAACTACAACTCTTTTTGGGAGGGGCACTACGGCATAATTTGGCTTCCACAGTTTCCCCGGTTTCTAGCGAAGATTTATCTGAGGTGTGCCGGTCGGGATGCCGCCTTTTTGGACGAGATTCAATACACAACACCATCCCGCATCCTAAAAGCCTTAGCACCTGAAAATGTGGAAATTATAAACTTGGGAATCGAGATGTGGGAAAAACGCTTAGAATCTGCTGCGTTTTCGACATGGGGATCCACCGGCGTTATGATGAAATTGACGCAAATCTTGCATCGTCTACGAATCGTTCCAATTGTGAAGTACCTCGGTAGAAAATTCGAGTTTTATTATCCAATCATATTGGTTGCTCGAAAAACTTAGCGATTAGTCCAACACATTCAAATGCTTGCCGCGCTAACCGGAGAGTTTTGCCTTCCCAGCGCACGTTCGGATAGGCTACTAAAACAGGACAGAGAGTTGAACTTAGGGAGCTCCATTGTCACCACGTATCAGATATCTGTTAACATCAACCATTGCTGTGATAGTCGTCGGCATCCTATTGTCGAAACTAAGGAATTTATCTGACATACCGGAAACGCTTCGCAGCATCCCAACAAAGACACTGTTTTTCGCATTTGCCATTTATTTTCTGTCGTTGCCGTTCAAAGCGCTCCGATTTCGGTTAATTCTGGACGTCAATGTAAAATTGCACCGGCTGATTTCGATTGTTTCTCTTCAAACGTTTTGGACGAATATTTTGCCGATGCGGACAGGAGAATTATCCTATGTTTATCTCCTAAAACGAGATGAAAAGGTATCTGCAACGAAAGGAATCGCCTCTTTGTTGAGCGCAAGTATCATCGACGTTTTGCTAATCCTACTAATGATGTCCGGGATGGCATGGTCATTTAGACGGGACTTGTTGGAGCAGAGCGACCTGTCTTATTGGATTTTTTTTGTATTTCCACTGTTCGGTATTGCAATCGTTCTATCAACCGCAATTGTCTTTCTCCTTTTGCCGGACTTGCGTGTCAGGGCGGCTGAAAGGGTGGCAGCTTCTGCGACGAGGATTAGTGTTACAATTCTTGCGCGACTTGTGGAATCGTTCGCGAAGTTGCTGCGTGAAGTTACCGCTTTATCTCTCAATTGGAGGTTACTGGGTATAATCGGCTGCTCGATTGTGAACTTAGGGCTGCGGTTCAGCATGCAATGCTACCTCGTGCAAGCGATGAAGATGGATCTAGGAATTATGGAGATTATATTCGCACTTAGCTTTACTTCATTTTTCAACATGTTTCCCATCCAGACCTTGGGAAATTTTGGCACCGTGGAAGTGCCTTGGGTCCTGGCGCTTACCGGTCTCGGGACCGCAAAGGAAGATGCGATAATTTCTGGATTTAGTCTGCATATTCTAACGTTGTTTTACTGTTCGCTTTTGGGTGCCTACGGGGCAATTTCTAAGCTAGCGTTTGCTCGAAAATCTGACTACGCAACTTAAGTGCTGTTTGCGTCCCCTAATGCCGCGTATTGTACAACCTACACAGAGCTTGACATCGACCGAGATTTCATGTAAAATTGCGATGCGTTACGATATTCCAGTGGCTCCGTGATAACGAAAGAAAGATCACGGTTTTTTCAGGTTACTGTCGTGTAACGCACAAACCGGCGTTATCTTGAATGCCACAGTGTACTCAACAGTGTGAGTGCACAACACGTGGTTCCTTCAGGTCACTGAAAAATAGACCATCCCAAAATGGAGGTCACGCACGATGAATGATACCTATGACTTTACACCAACATTAACAGATACGCAGGTGCTGGAGTTTTGCAGACAGGGCTTCCTGTTGCTCGAAGGTGTGGTTCCGGATGAAATCAACCGGAAGGTGTTTGAATATTTTGCGGAACGCCCCAATGGCGGCAATGCTGGGACATTAGATGGGGTCATTGAGAACGTCAGCCTCAATCCGCAAGCAACCGGTGCAATCCGATCGCTCTTGGGAAAGGATTTTACTTTTCCCACTCACCTCAGTACCGGCCATCCCGTCGTGTGCCCTTTGCCGCCCGGTCCATGGCATGTCGATGGCGGCGCAGTATTCCCGCCCAAACTCGATTGCCTGCAAGTGTTCTATTATCCACAAGATACGCCGCCAGAGCTGGGACCGACTGAGGTGTTGCCTGCGTCGCATTTTCTTATCGCCGATGGTATTCCCTCCATGGCACATTACGGCAGCATTCGGGGCGCAGTCTCCACGACAGCCCCTGCAGGCTCTATCTTTTTGACCGCCTACCCCATCTGGCACCGCCGCACGGCGTCCACCGCGAAGGGAACCCGCCATCTGTTCAAGTATTCGTATAAGCGGACCGTGCCCCCGGAACGCGACTGGATTCACGAACCGGGCTTCCATCCTAGACAGGCCAAGGGTCCGCCTCCCGGACCTACGTATCACCGCGAATACCACCGCGCAATCAATGACGCAGCCGAGATGTTCTACTGGTTATGCGGTCTGGAGCGCGAATATCGGTTGACCGAGCGGAATAATTTGCCTGTCTTCATGTCGGCGTGAGGGAAGACTGCGTTGCATTCAAATCTTGACAAGCCTAATCAGATTTGATATGCTTTAGTCATTTAAATCGGCACGATAAAGCATATCAATTGCTGCCCGATAGGTGCTACGCGCGCCCAAGGAGTATTCTACATTGAGAAGTTTCGATTTTTTTGAACCAACGACAATCGAAGAAGCGTCGTCCTTGCTTGCGCAAAATAAGGATGAAGCCACCGTTTTAGCCGGGGGAACAGATCTGCTCATGGGCTTGAAAGATCACATTGAAACACCGAAATCCGTTATCAGTTTAGAGCGAATTCCGGGATTGGATGGTATTGCGTATGATGAGTATACGGGTTTATCGATTGGCGGGATGACGAAAATGCGCTCCATCGAACAATCTTCAATTATTCGGAACCGCTACACCGCGCTAGCGGAGGGTGCAAGCGAAGTTGGATCCATTCAGATTCGCAACCTAGCGACGCTAGGCGGAAATATCTGTAATGCTTCCCCGGCTGCAGATACGGTTGCGGCGTTGCTAGTATTCGGAGCACAAGTCGAAATTGCTGGCACTGATGGAAAACGCACCGTCCCTATCCGGGATTTTTTTCTGGGACCAGGCGAGTCTACGCTAAAGCGAGATGAAATTGTGACTGGATTTATATGTCCGCCTCGTCCCGCAAGTTCGGGTTCATACTACATTAAGCAAAAAATTCGAGAGGTCATGGATCTCGCTTTCATAGGGGTGGCTGCTTCTCTACAGTTAACAAGTGGTGTTGTGGAAGATGTCAAAATTGGGCTGGCTGCTGTCGCGCCTACACCGATTCGGGCGACTGACGCGGAGGATATTCTCAAAGGAAATCCACTTACGGAGGCGATTCTGAACGAAGCGGCTTCGGCTGCGTCAGCGCAGTCAAGCCCGATTTCAGATTTGCGGTGTTCAGCCGATTATCGGGAGGAAATGGTACGGGTCTTAACCAAACGGACTATCCAGACCTCAGCAGCGAGAATCTAAGCCAGATGTTCCTGCCGGAAGCTCGTGTGCGTTTTTTTGCGTGCACGTTTATCCCCGATATATGGTCCGGTTGTCTTGGATTAGAAGCATAGAACTGGGACTAGGAAAGGAGTGGTAGGAGTAGATGAAGAAACATCTAGTGAGTTTGACAATCAACACCGATCAGTACGATTTGCTGATTGAGCCCCGAAAAACACTGTTGGCGGTTCTACGGGATACAATCGGTTTGACAGGGACAAAAGAGGGCTGTAGCACCGGTGACTGTGGCGCGTGCACAGTTATCGTCGATGGTAAATCAGTAACATCGTGCCTGATGCTCGCCGTTAGTGCGAACGGCAAAGAGATCTCGACGATTGAAGGGCTATCGAATAACGGTTCCTTACATCCCCTCCAGCAAGCGTTTATAGACAAGGGTGGTTATCAGTGTGGTTTCTGCACGCCGGGATTCATCATGGCGTCCAAAGCCTTCCTTGATGAAAACCCCGATGCGTCGGAAGCGGAGGTCAGACACGCCCTCGGTGGTAATATCTGTCGATGTACTGGATACACAAAGATTATTGAGGCGGCAATGAGCGCAGCGGAAGCGATGTGTGGAACACGGGAGGTGCGTTAGAGATTGGAGATCTTGTTTCAACCCGATGTCTAATATCTAATCGACCGTCCTCAATTAAAGAATATAAGGAGCATTCTTTATGGCAGTGCATTCAGTTGTAGGTAGAAGTGTACCGAGAGTTGATGCGCTTGAGAAAGTCACCGGCGCAGCGAAGTATGGAGCAGATGTTCATCCACCCGGCATGCTCTACGGCAAAATTGTCCGCAGCGAATTTCCGCATGCCAATATTCTTCACATCGACACTAGCCAAGCCGAGAAACTGCCAGGGGTGCGCGCTATCATTACGCAGGCGGATGTTGAGAGCGGCCGAAAAGTGTTTGCGTCGGACAAAGTCTTGTATTTCGGAGAGCCGCTTGCCGCCGTCGCGGCAATTGACCCAGATATCGCTGAAGAAGCGGTAGACCTGATTAAAATCGAGTATGAACCTCTGCCTGTTGTGCAAGATGTGATGGAGGCAATTAAGCCCGCAGCGCCGCGTTTGCACAGCGATGAACCTAAGGATGCTCTCTTGCGCCGCGCAATCAGAAACACGCTGAAGCAACTATCCCGTGACGACTCGGAAGATCGCAGCGAAGAAAAAAGTCAGTTAGAAGTTCAGTTGGAGATGCTGAAGGAGGACGTCTACTACAATATCTCTGCAGAAACCCACACAGAAGTCGGTGATGTGGATAAAGGCTTTGCTGAGTCGGATGTTGTCGTCGAGGATACATACACGATTCCACGCGTTCATCAGACGTACATGGAACCACATGTGTCCGTCGCGAGCGTCGATTCTGCAGGAAAAGTCACGGTTTGGGCAAGTACGCAGGGACCTTTTGCAATTCGGTCCGGTATCGCCGGGACGCTTGGTATCCCACTCAGTCAGATTAACGTCATCCCTACAATTATGGGCGGCGGATTCGGCGGACGTTTTGGGGTTACAATGACGCATGTCCCCGCCGTTTTGCTGTCACAGAAAACAGGCAGACCCGTAAGGGTACAGGTTACTCGCAAAGAGGAGTTTCTTGATGGACGTCCGGCACCAGGATGCGTAATCAAGATGAAAACGGGCGCGACAAAAACTGGCGACATCCTTGCTTGTCAGGCGCTGGCGTTCTGGGATTCAGGTGCAGTTTCCGGCGCCTCGATCGGTAGCACTATCCGAGTGCGCGGCGTTTACAAGATTCCGAATCTGAAGGTCGATGCCTACGGGGTTTACACCAATAAATCCGGAACTACCGCCTATCGAGCGCCAGGCGCACCGCAAGCAATCTTTGCAGGGGAATCTCAACTAGACGAAATTGCACGCCTAATTGGGATGGACCCTGTCCAATTCCGACTCAAGAATATGCGTGAAGAAGGAGACACGATTCCCGGCGGCAGCCGAGAGCCGGTCGTTGGTTACAAAGAAACACTTCAAGCAGTTGCCGATGCTGCGGGTTGGTGGAACCGAGAAAAATCTCCAAACCAAGGTTGGGGCGTCGCTGTTGGGGATTGGACAAACGGCTGCGGCCCTGGTGGGGTCTATCTTTCCATCCACGAAGACGGCAGCGCTCGAATCTTCCACGGTTCGATGGACATAACCGGTACGGATACGGCAATGACCCAGATAGTCGCAGAAATCCTGACCCTTCCCTACGATCGGGTTACAATCACTCGTGGCGACACCGATTCTGCTCCCTATGCAACTGGTTCTGGTGGCAGCGTTGTTACATTCACGATGGGCAACACCGCGAAACTCGCTGCTGAAGATACACGCAGACGAATCCTTGAACTCGCCGCTGAACGGCTGAGTGTGGAGATTGATGCACTCGAACTCAAAGATGGGAAGGTTTTCGTGAACGGCGGCGATTTGCCTAAATCAATCTTGCTCGGCGAGTTAGCTGCCTACAGTCTGAATACAAGAGGCGGGCCAATCGTTGGAAAAGGATCGTTCGCACAGCAGTCCAGCACGCCTGCGCTCGCTGCGCAAATCGCTAAAGTCGAAGTTGACCCCGATACGGGACGCGTTAAAGTGCTTAAGATGGTGTCGTCACAGGATGTCGGATTTGCCATCAACCCGATGGCGGTTGAAGGACAAATTGAGGGCGGTACAGTGCAGGGTTTAGCGTGGGCAATTATGGAAGAGATGCAGTACGACGAGAACGGCAATGTGAATCCAGGCTTTGTCGATTACCGCGTCCCAACCTCCGCAGATTTGCCCACAGTGGAATCTGTCATCGTCGAAGTTCCTGCCCCTAACGGTCCATTTGGCGCAAAAGGCGTCGGTGAACCGCCAATCACGCCAACGTTAGCAACGATGTCAAACGCGGTTGTTGACGCGGTCGGCGTTCGGATTAATGACCTGCCGATTAAACCGGAGAAGATTGTCGCTGCCTTGCATAACAACGGCAGTTGAATCAATCCGATCAAGTGACCGAATAGGGGACGAGATAGTTTTAGCCGACAGGACTATCGCCTTCCCTGTTTGGTCACTTGATCGTTGGGTATCGCCGTTGGCTCCACCCAACCTACAAGAACTCGAGTTCGCTGTAAAAAGGAGCAAGTAGACTCATGAATATGAAAGCGGCTGTAATGTATGGTGCACGTGACATGCGTGTTGAGGAGGTAAACATCCCCCAGTCAAAGGCGGGGACAGCCGTTATCAAGATTGTCAGCAGCGGTGTTTGTGGCTCCGACCTACATTGGTATTCAGCCCGCCCCTATCCCGATCCTACCGTGCTAGGGCATGAAGTCAGCGGCGAGGTTGTGGAGGTTGGCAAGGAGATCGGCAATCTCCAAGTGGGTGATCGCGTCTGTGTGGATCTTACCCGCGACCACGCTTGTGGTAAGTGTTCGACCTGCCACACGGGTCAATATTTCCATTGCCCGAACAAGGAGCAGGTGCCGTGGGGCGGCGGTTTCGCTGAGTATATGGAGGTCCAGGGGCTGGGGCTAGCTCCTTTGCCGGAACTTCTCTCTTATGAAGAAGGAGCCATGGTGGAACCCGTCGCAGTCGGCGTGCACGCATGCCGGTTTGGCGGGCTCAAACCTGGTGACACTGTGCTGATTTTAGGCGCGGGAACGATAGGGTTGTTGAGTTTAGCTGTTGCTAAAGTTTTCGGCGCCGGTTCTACGTACATTGTGGCGAAATACAATGTCCAGGCCGATATGGCTGAGCGGATGGGGGCAGATGGTGTGATTCGATTGGAGGACGGAAATTTTCCTGAACAGGTCAGAGACGTTGTCGGCGATCAACCGATCGACGTTGTCATCGAAACCGTTGGCGGGTCGGCACCCAGCGTAGATCAGTCCATCAGCGTCGTTAAACCCAAAGGCAAAGTCATCGTTACCGGGGTATTTCCAGACCCGGTACCGGTCAACTTAGGAAATGCACTGGGGAGGGAAGTAACTATCATCTTTTCCGTATGCTACAGCGCTGTGGATGGGCGGCATGACTACGAAATCGCCTCAGACCTCATCGCGTCTGGCAAGGTGAACCCGAGACAACTGGTCACACACCGCTTCTCGCTAGAGCAGACGCCCGATGCCTTTGAAACCGCACTGGACAAAAAAACCGGCTCGGTCAAAGTGATGGTCAACGCGCGATAGCCATGGAAATGCGGATGCTGTTCCGTAACCAGATTATTCGCATAGAAGCAAATACTCCTGCAACAATTCCTTCCAAACAATGCTACGCGAATGGAGAAACTTATGCAGACTACCCTCACAAAGTTACAGGTGAAAACCAGTTCATCTATGAGTTTTCTGACACAATGGACGCTGCGACAGGTGAGTTCGCACTCTACACAAACCGAATCGCGGAGTGCCCGCTTGATGTCCATGTGCAATTGACGGCATGTGAAGGTGTTGAATGCGATCTTCGTTCCGACTCCACTGCACCCCTTGCGAAACCACTGAAAGGCGGCGCGCATATGAGTGGATGGACGCTCCAGGAAGATGAGTCACTATATCTCAACATTTCCAGAAGAGAAGGACAGGCTGAAGGTCCAAACTACACCTTGATTGTTCGGGTCTGAATGGGATAGATCGTGCCCTAATCGTGTCCACTCCACATCAGTAGGAGGGGCTTCCTAGCCCCGATTGTCGGGACAGGGCTGTCCCGCCTACATGTGACAGAATATCTATCACAGCAATGAACAGTGTCGGTGTCATCGCTAACCCAGCATCGGGCAAAGATATCCGCCGACTCGTAGCGCATGGCACGGTATTCCACAACAACGAGAAGGTCAACATCGTCCGCCGACTGTTGTTAGGACTGGAGGCGACCGGCGTCAAACGAGCTTGGATTATGCCTGACTCGTTCTGCATCGGCAAGAAAGCTCTTGACGGACTAGACCTTGGGTTTGACGCTTCAATCCTGCCTATGCCGGTAACATTCTCTTGTGAGGATTCGACGCAGGCATCGGCGCGCATGGTTGCAGAACATGTCAACTGCATCGTCACGCTGGGTGGTGACGGTACCAATCGTGCTGTGGCTAAGGCTAGCGGAGATGTTCCCCTCATGCCAATCTCCACGGGGACCAACAACGTCTTTCCAACGATGGTTGAAGGTACGGTTGCTGGTATCGCCGCGGGTTTGGTGGCGTGTGGACTGGCAAACGAGGCGGTGCGCAAATCGCCGCGCTTGGACATCTTTCATGAAAACTCTCGCCAAGCAGGCAGCGTTCCAATCCACACCGATGTACCGGATGATATTGCTCTGGTAGATGCCGCTATCTACGACGAACAGTTCATCGCCTCCCGCGCTATCTGGGATGCTTCCAAAATAAAAGCCGTCATTTCGACTAGCGCCAAAGCAGGCACCATCGGACTATCATCTATTGGTGCACATATCTTAGGCGACAATGGTTCGTCGGAGCGCGGTATCTATCTCCGACTGGAACCCGGTGGACAGGAAGTGCTCGCCCCGATTGCGCCTGGTCTAATTCGCAGGGTAAGTCTCGCGGAATACCGGTTGTTGTCTCCGAGTGACGAGGTTATCCTCAGTCGTCGAGAACCTTGTGTGCTCGCTCTTGATGGCGAGCGTGAAATTGAACTGAAGGCGGACGCCGCTGTTCGAGTTCGGTTCAACCTCAACGGTCCTAAGGTAATCAACGCCCACAAGGCAATTGAAGTCGCCGCCAAGGCAGGGGTTTTTGTCCAAGAGGCAGTGCGTCCCGACTGATTTAAGGTCATTTTAAGCTGAATTTAAGAGATGAACTATAGGGAAGGATGGTGTCCCTTGCAGGGAGCTGCTATGATAGACAGATTAGCCATATCCGGCGGAACGCCGGTCCGAGACCCAAAATCGGTGCCGTGGCCCACATGGCCACTAACGAACCTCCACGAATGGGAAACAGAAATCGAACCTCAATTGCGAGAGGTTTATCTCAGTGGTACTGAGGGATTGGATGCGAAGAAATCAGAGGAGTTTGTTGAGAAGTACGCGCAATACACGGGTACTACCTACGCCCTGTTTATGCCGCATGGCACAGACGCAATCAGGGCTGCCTTGGCTGGCGTGCTGGATTTAGACGGTTTTGGCGATGGCGGTGAAGTGATTATTCCCAACTATACCTTTGTCGCAACAGCAAGCGCCGCCTTGGATCAGCGATGTACGATCGTGTTTGTAGATATTGACCCAGACAGTTTCACAATCGACCCGGCTGCCGTCGAAGCGGCGATTGATTCGAATCGAACAAGAGCGATACTGCCGGTGCACTTGGGCGGGCATGGAGCGAACATGGCGGCGATTCAGAACATTGCTCAGAGGCACGGACTCGCAATAATCGAAGACTGCGCGCAGGCACACGGGGCGGAATATCAAGGCGCCAAAGTCGGTTCTCTTGGCGATGCGGGCGCGTTCAGTTTTCAATCGAGCAAAAATCTTACTTCCGGTGAAGGTGGTATGGTGACGACTAGTGACAAAGACGTTTGGGCTCGTGTGCATGCTTTCATGAATGTGGGGCGCCCCCCCGGCGGCGCACGGTGGGAATATCCACGGCTCGGCTGGAACTACCGCCCATCGGCGTACCTAGCCGCTCTGCTGATTGTGCGGTTGGAGAAGTTGCAGGTGCAGACGGAGCTTCGGAACGCCAACGCAGCTTATCTTTCGACAGCACTTGCGTCAATCGAAGGGATTACCCCTCCAAAACTTAGCCCCTGGGTCACGGTGCACAGTTACCACTTCTACATGATGAAATATCATGCGGATGGGTTTGGAGGGAGGTCGAGAGGCGAATTTATTGATGCGCTGGTAGCCGAAGGGATCCCTTGTTCAGAGGGTTACAACGTCCCGCTTTCGCAAGAAGCAGGCATAGCGCACATTGCTCAAAAATACCCGCATCTCATTCGGCACACCTCGTGCCCCGTCGCAGCACGCGCCTGTGAAGAAAGCGTCTGGCTATTCCAGAATATTCTGCTTGGTACACACGAAGATTTGAATGACATCGTTGAAGCCATCGCAAAAATTCAGCGGGCATGGCGATAGGGTGCCACAATCCTTGTAGGAGTTTTCTGCTTTTTTCGCATTGCCATACGATGATGATGAAATCAGTGCATGCCCAACAATCCTGTAGAGAGATGCCTAGTATACGCACCTTAAACGAAATAGGAGGTATATCTTATGAAAACACACCTTGTTCGATTCACCCTGTATGCGACATTAGTTTATCTGACCGGCTTTACTCTCAACTCCGCCGGTGCCGCATCCCAGCCATCGGGCGGAGACAACATACATTTTTGCGGGTTCACGGAACAACAACCGGACAACCGCCGTTATGCCCGATCCTTTGCGCCGAATTTGAACGTCGGCGAACCGCGCACGGTGCGGATGATTTACTTCTTGCCTAACAATCGCCCGTTCCGTGCCGATGTGGTTCAGCGACTGAAAAATGACATTCGCAAGATTCAAACTTTCTATGCTCAGCAGATGGAGGCAAATGGATACGGGTTTAAGACCTTCAAAGTTGAAACCGACTTAAAAGGCGAGCCGATGATTCATCGTGTGGCTGGTCAGCACCCCGAAAGTTATTATCTTGATGACACATCGAACGCTGTGGTTGAGGAAATCGGAACGGCGTTTAATCTTGATGCGAACATCTATCTAATCATCGTTGACAATAGTTCAGGTTCAGTTGGGCGGAGTGCTAAACGTTTCGGAGGTCTTGGACGTAGGACGGGAAAAGACAGTGGATTTGCGTTGGTGCCTGAACCTTCGAATAATCCTCGCGTACACGTAATGGCGCATGAACTTGGACATGCTTTTGGATTATATCACGATTTCACCAATCGAGCATACCTAATGTCGTATGGGGCACAAAGTCGATCACGGTTATCTGCGTGCCATGCCGACTTTTTAGCCGTTCATTCCTACTTCAATCCCGATAGCCCAATTGAAGACGCACCGCCGTCAACCATTGAACTCATCTCACCGCTTACCTATCCAGCTGGCTCCGAAAGCGTTTCCGTCCATCTTAAACTCACCGATTCAGACGGACTGCACCAAGTGTTTCTGCTTCACTATGGTGAAGCGTGGGGCTGCCGAGGATTGGCGGGTGAGAAACATGCCGTTGCGGAAATTGACTATGACGGCTATAGTGGAGTGAACGCTGATTGGAATGATGTAAGCGGGCTTAGCGATTCCGACATACACCACATTACTGCCATGGCAGTTGATATGGATGGGAACGTGAGTTCGGAAAATTTCACTTTATCGGCAACGGAGCCGACCCACCCACGGCCACAGACACTTGAGATAATTTCAGGGGATAATCAACAAGAACAGACAAACATTCAATTGCCTCAACCATTGGTCGTTGAGGTGCGAGATCACAACGGTAATCCCTTTCCAGGTGCTCAGGTAACGTTCAGTGTCATCGCAGGTACTGGTAGATTGAGCGGAAGATTCACGCTTGAGAACGCAACGTCCGATGCCAATGGGCGGGCAGAAAAGCCGTTCACACCTGGTCCAGGAACGAACATTGTTCAAGCCACAATCCAACTGCAACCAGGCATCCCCAGCAAGCCAGTTGTGATTTTTAGGACAATAGGATATATAGATACGTCTGCCGTGCCAGTTATGGCGGGTGATTATCAGAGGTGGCATCTTCCTGAGGATGCGACCCGCCGTCTGGGGAAAGGACGAATCGGTGCAAGTGACAGATCAGTTGCTTTCTCGCCGGATGGTGAACATCTTGCTGTGGCAAGTGGCATTGGCGTGTGGATTTATGAGGTGGCGACGGCTCGGGAAGTTGCACTACTACCCAGTGCCAATAGGGTCCATTCCGTGGCGTTCTCGATCGATGGCAAGATGCTTGCTGCGGGCGTCCATTATGCGGGCGTCCATTTGTGGGACGTTACGACGCACAAACAAATCGCTACCCTTCCCGCTCGAGATTATATCTTTATCACATCTGTGTCGTTTTCGCCGGACCAGAGGACCATCGCTTTCAGGACAATTGAGGGAACGGTCAAAATGTGGGATGTAGCGACGGGAAGTGTTACCACCTTGGAAGAGAGACATGGACCAGAAAGCGGGGGGGTAGCTCTAACCCCAGATGACTATTCGATATTCAACCCTCTCTCTGTGTCGTTTTCGCCGGATGGGAGGCTGCTCGCCTCCGGGTCACATGACGGAACAGTCAAACTATGGGATGTGGCAACGCAAACACTGATTGCCGCTCTCCACGGGCATAGACTTGGGATCAGTTCTGTGTCGTTTTCGCCGGATGGGAGGCTGCTCGCCTCCGGATCAATTGATGAAACGGTCAAAATGTGGGACGTTTTGGCACGAGAAAATATCGCCACCCTCAGAGGGCATAGGCGTCAGGTCAGTTCTGTGTCTTTTTCACGCGATGGGCGGCTGCTTGCCTCCGGGGCTTCCGGGGTAGTTGGGGGACCAGATAGCGAAAGCGCTAGCGATGCGACGATTAAACTCTGGGACGTTGCGACGAAACAGAATATCGACACGTTTGGTCCCCATCCACGAGGAGTTTACGCTGTGTCGTTTTCGCCGAATGGGAAGCTGCTCGCTTCCGGGTCCGCGGATGGAACGGTCAAACTGTGGGAGGTTGCAACGGGAAACGTTGAGTTCGAGATCTCTGGGCACGCGTCCATGGGGAAATCTGTCGCGTTTTCACCCGTGGAAATGTCCCTTGCTTCAGGCTCACGTGATGGAACGGTGAAACTGTGGGACGTGGCGACAGGACGAGATGCCGAGACCTTCGGACCTCATGCTTTGGGCGTCAACGCCGTGTCGTTTTCTCCCGATGGGACGCTTCTCGCTTCCGGATCACACGACAGCACGGTGAAACTATGGGACGTTGAAACGGGGACGAGTATCGCTTCTCGGTTCACGTATGCCTGTGGGGGTCAGGTCTATTCTGTGTCGTTTTCTCCCGATGGGGCAATCGTAGCTTCAGCAGATGCTTTGGGGGTGCTCCTGTGGAACAGTGCCACGGGCGATCAAATCTCCACTCCCGCCGGCTTCGCGTCTAGCGTCCGTTCTGTGTCTTTTTCGCCCGTTGAACCTATCCTCGCGTTCGGGTCAGATTTTGGTGCTAAACTGTGGGACGTGGCGACACACACGCCAATTGCTACTCTTGGGAACGCGTCTAAGGTCAATTCTGTGACGTTTTCACCCGTTGAACCTATCCTCGCCACCGCTGGGAAAGATTCGGATCAAGTCACACTTTGGAACCTCTTGACAAGAAAACAAATCGGCACTCTTGCGGGGCAGAATGTCTTCATTGAATCAATATCGTTCTCACCTGATGGGACCGTACTTGCTGGCGGAACAAGAGATAACACGGTAAGGGTGTGGGACGTGGCGACACACACACCGCTCGCCACCCTTGAGGGGCATACGGGTAGGGGTACGTCTGGTGTTACTTCTGTGTCGTTTTCACACGATGGGACACTGCTCGCTTCCGGCTCTGATCAAGATGGTACGGTTTTGCTGTGGGATTTGACTGCGTTGACGCTATCCCTTCCTCTGTCGGGGGACGAGACTATCCCTGATTTCAATCTCCGCGGCGCCATTCGTAACGCGCTCGGCAAGTCAGCGGGCGATCCAATCGTCCTAGCGGACGTAGCGACGTTGACCAATCTAGAAGCACACGGGGCGGGGATTATCGATTTGGCTGGGCTTGAGTTGGCAACTAATTTGCTAGAGCTGTCTCTTAGTGCCAACTCCGTATCGGACATTTCGGCACTGTCGGGCTTGACTAAACTGAAAACCCTCTATCTTAACTCGAACTCTGTATCGGACATTTCGGCACTGTCGGGCTTAACCAACCTCGGATATTTGAGCCTTGACAACAACTCAATATCGGACATTTCGGCACTATCGGGCTTGACTAAACTGACAGGCCTCGATATTGCCCGTAACCCAATATCAGATATTTCGGCACTGTCGGGCTTGACTAAACTGGAAACCCTCCGTCTTAACTCGAACTCTGTATCGGACATTTCGGCACTGTCCGGCTTAACCAACCTCGGAAATTTGAGGCTTGACGACAACTCAATATCGGACATTTCGGCACTGTCGGGCTTGACTAAACTGGAAACCCTCCGTCTTAACTCGAACTCTGTATCGGACATTTCGATACTGTCAACCTTGACGAACCTCACAGAGTTGCACCTTGACGGCAACTCAATATCGGACCTGTCCCCTCTAGTAGGAAATTCGGGATTGGGGAGTGGGGATCAGATTGATGTACGCGTTAACCCCTTGAATTACGCATCCATCCATGCGCACATCCCCACCCTCCAAAGCAGAGGGGTTGAGGTGGAATTTGACAACCGAGCACATCCCGCCCTCCTGAAAATATCAGGTGATACCCAGATAGGTGCCCCCGGTGCAGCACTCGCGCAACCGTTTGTCGTTGAAGCGCAGGATGAAAACGGTTTAGTACTCGCAGGAATCTCGGTAACCTTTACTGTTACCTCAGGCGATGGCACGCTCAGTGTACAAAGCACAACCACCAATACAAATGGCAGGGCACAGAGTACCCTCACATTGGGACCAAATCTGGGAACGCACACCGTCTTGGTGTCCGCCGTTGGCATTGAAGCGCCGGTGACCTTTAATGCCGAAGCCAGCCGCATACCCAAGAAACTTGAGATAATCTCGGGGGTTGACCAAGAGGGGTTACCCGGTGATGTGCTTGAAAAACCGTTTGTCGTGGAAGTGCGAGGCCAGTTCGATAAACCCTTACCGGGCGCCAAAGTCACGTTCTCGGTCACTAGTGGCGGAGGAACACTCAGCGCGACAAGCGCCACTACGGATAGCAACGGTTGGGCGGAGAGTACACTCACATTGGGGCCAAATGCGGGAACAAACACTGTCACTGTATCTGTTGCAGGCAGTCAGGAGACACGGACCTTTAATGCCGAAGGCACCCGAATACCCAAGACATTGCAGATAATCTCTGGGGTTGACCAAGCGGGTTTACCCGGTGATGCGCTTGAAAAAGCGTTTGTGGTGGAGGTACGAGATGCGGACGGTTCAGGACTTGAGGGGGTTCCAGTTACATTTACCATCACCGCGGGCGGGGGATCGCTCAGCAAACAAACCACAACGACCGACTCTAACGGCAGAGCAGAGAGTATTCTCACACTGGGACCGAATCCGGGAACGAACACCGTCGAAGCGACTGTAACCGGGATTGAGGAAAAGCGGACGTTTACTGCCGAAGGCAGCCGAATACCTAAGGAACTTGAGATAATCTCTGGGGTTGACCAAGCGGGTTTACCCGGTGATGCGCTTGAGAAAGCGTTTGTGGTGGAGGTACGAGATGAGTTCGATAAACCCTTGCCGGGCGCTCAGGTCACGTTCACGGTCACTAGTGGCGATGGTACGCTCAGTGAGACAAGCGCCACGACGGACAGCAATGGGCGTGCAGAGAGTACTCTCACATTGGGACCGAATCCGGGAACGAACACTGTTACTGTATCTGTTACCGGGAGTCAGGAGACCCGGACGTTTAATGCCGAAGGCAGCCGCATACCCAAGAAACTTGAGATAATCTCTGGGGTTGACCAAGCGGGTTTACCCGGTGATGCACTTGAAAAACCGTTTGTGGTAGAAGTGCGCGACCAGTCGGATAAACCGTTCCCGGGTGTCGAGGTCACGTTTACCGTCACCGCAGGCGGCGGGAAAGTCCAACCCGAAATCGCCACGACCGATGAAAACGGCAGGGCGGAGAGTACTCTCACATTGGGCCCAAATCCGGGAACGAACACCGTCGAAGCGACTGTAACCGGGATTGAGGAAAAGCGGACGTTTACTGCCGAAGGCATCCGAATACCCAAGGCATTGGAGATAATCTCTGGGATTGACCAAGCGGGTTTACCCGGTGATGCGCTTGAAAACCCGTTTGTCGTAGAAGTGCGAGACCAGACAGATAAACCTCTACCGGGTGTCGAGGTCACGTTTACCGTCACTGCAGGCGGCGGGAAAGTCCAACCCGAAATCGCCACGACCGATGAAAACGGCAGGGCGGAGAGTATTCTCACATTGGGCCCAAATCCGGGAACGAACACTGTCACTGTATCTGTTACAGGCAGTCAGGAGACACGGACGTTTACTGCCGAAGGCATCCGAATACCCAAGACATTGCAGACAATCTCGGGCAAAGACCAAGAGGGTTTACCCGGTGATGTGCTTGAAAAACCGTTTGTCGTGGAGGTACGAGACCAGACAGATAAACCTCTACCGGGTGTCGAGGTCACGTTCACGGTCACTAGTGGCGGAGGAACGCTCAGTGCCACACATGCTACGACCGATGAAAACGGCAGGGCGGAGAGCACACTTACCCTTGGCAGCACGCCCGGCACAAACACGGTTCGCGTGAGTGTTGAAGGAAATACCCAGGCTGTCGCCACACTGACCATCGAAACCGTGAGGATGTTTGCGTTGTCAATCCCAGCGGGTACGCATCTAATCCATATCCCGTTGGCTGTTAACCAGATTAACGGCGAAGACGGCACGATTGAGACGGTCGGCGATGTCTACGACGCGCTCGGCGAATCGATCCGCTTCATCATCACGCTCGGCGCTGACGGTGGATGGAAGACCTACCTCGGCGATCTGAGCGCAGGCAGCGCAGCGGACGCGGCAATCGGCGACGATACCGGTTTGCTTGTGGTGATGTCCGACGCCAAGACGCTTGAACTCGTTGGCGATGCGTTAGGTACCGACGGCGCTTCCATGATTAACATTGACGTGGGTAACAATCTCGTTGGTCTACCGCTTAAACCGTCAGCCGGTCTCAGCATGATTAGCGACCTGCTAGGCGACGGTGTCGGTGCCATCGCGGTCTCCAAAGCCGATGGAATGGGATTCCACACGATTAGGGAACCCGGTCAAGGCGGTGACGCTCCTATCGTGGGCGGTGTCGGCTACCTTGTTGTCTACATTGGAACCGAAGCAACCAGCATCCCGATAGTCGGTTCCGCGTGGGAGAATTCCGGAGCCGTTTCGGCTGCGCCTGCAGTGGCGTTCGACGGTTCGCAGACACCGGTGCTGTATGTTGAGGGCGGCGTTATGGACGAGTTCAACATGTTGTCACGGATTCCTGAACTCCGTATCACTGTGAAGAACCTGTCTACGGGCGCCTCGCTCGACACCGTTCTCGGAACGGAATTGTCGACAACAGCGTACAGCGCGACCTTTGTTGAATTGAGCCGCCACGCAGCGAAGGCTGGGGATGTGATAGAGATTGTAGCGCATTCACCGAACCCGTACGTTGGTGTTCGACCGGTTCCGCAGATTGTCGTGAGCGCGGAACAGGTGTTGACGAGCCGTATCAGCCTGCCCGACCTGGAACTCTATGAGATTCCGTCGGAAACGGTACTTCTGGCGAACTACCCGAATCCATTTAACCCTGAAACGTGGATTCCGTACCGGTTAGCGAAAGCTGCCGAAGTGACGTTGGATATTTATGACACCAACGGTCGCTTGGTACGGACCATTGATGTCGGCTTCAAACCAGCCGCTGTGTACGAGTCGCGTGCGTCAGCGATTTACTGGGATGGCCGTAACAATCAAGGGGAATCGGTCGCAAGCGGTGTGTATTTCTATCATCTGTCGGCAGGCACCTATTCCGCCACACGGAAAATGCTCATCATGAAATAGTATCAAATGACCAGATACGGGTTGGGAACGCTGATGTCTATTCATTTCCAGAGATTACAAATGAGCTAGAGGTGTTTTCAATTCACCAGACACTGTAGCGCAACACGGTTAGTATTTGACGGTGCTTCAACCTAAAATGTGTTTCGGTAGAAGGCAGTTTTCAAATCGAACGGAGAATGTTTCATGAATAACCGGATGACCTCAATACCTATTCTGCTAGTACTCTATACAATGCTAATATGTATTCCATCTTTGGTATATGCCAAAAGGGAGGTGACACAGCAGATTCAACTGAAAGCAGGAGCGGCGTTGCAGCGGGTTAAATCTGATTCAGAAACCCCTGTCCGTGCACGATGGCATCGGGACCGGGGGACAGTCCGCAGCCTTTACAATTTGACACTGCCTGCCCCAACAGGGACACTAGAAACATCAGCGCGTCAATGCCTTAGCGACTATTGTGACCTTTTTGCGATGACCGATCCAAACATTGAGCTGCGTCTCACGAATATCCAAAGCAGCTTAACAGGCAGACATGCACGATTCCATCAATACTACAAGGGTATCGAAGTTTACGGTGCGGCGACCTCGGTCCACACCAACCGCTCTGGACAGATACGGGTCATCCACAGCAACTACTTCCCACGGGTTAACATCAGTACAGCGGCATCGCTCTCGCCGGAAGGTGCAATTGACATCGCCATTGCCGAGTCCGGTGCATTCGATTTGCGCAAGCCGCCGCGTGCCAAATTGGTAATATTTCCTAATCATAACGCGGGACAGATAGGCGACTATGCCAATGCGTATCGTCTCGCTTACCGCGCAATCGTACACTCTCGTCAGCCGGTCGCAAGTTGGGAGTATATCATTGACGCGAACACCGGCGAGCCATTGCACCGTCGGAACCTACTCAGGTCTGCTGACGGACGGGGACGTGTCTTTAACCCGAATCCCGTTGTCGCCCTTAAAGATTTTAGGCTAATGGACCAGGGCGATTCAGCTGACGCCATACCAGAGGAAGCGTACACGGATGTGATTCTGCCTGAATTAAAGGGGAGCGGTTTTCTTAATGGACCTTACGTGAGCACGAGATTGACCGAAAATCGTGCTCACGAACCGACACTGGAGTTTAACTACCTCCGAGATGACCCTCGATTTGAGGAGGTGATGGTCTATTATCACATTGATGCCGTTGGACGTTATCTGAAAGGACTCGGCTTCAATTTTGTGGACGATTGGCAGATTCCTGCAAATGTACATTTCGGTATGACAAGGGCTGGTTTCTATGATGACAGTGACGGCTCGATTAATTTCGGAGACGCTGGTGTCGATGTTGCCGAAGATGCTGAAGTGATCATCCACGAATATGGCCACGCGATCCTTGATCGACAGGTCCCTAGCATTAACAGAGGCGAAGGTGGGGCTATACACGAAGGGTTTAGTGATTTTCTCGCAGCCAGTTTTTTCAGTGCTGTAAGCGACGGTTTTAGCGACTCGGTTGTTTTTGAATGGGCTGGCTCAAGTGATCCTGAGATTGCCACCCGTCCCGTGAATGGTAACAAACGTTATCCCCAAGACGTTGTGGGTGAACCGCACGCCGATGGTCAGATTTGGTCTGCAGCACTATGGGAGATTTTTGAAGCGATTGGACGCGATGCGTCGATCCGCTTGATTGTCGAGAGCCATTTCTTCCTCTTGCCCGACGCGGAATTTGTTGATGGGGCATCAGCGATTTTTATGGCGGATCAGGAACTGAATGGCGGTGTAAATTTTGACTTTATCTTGGGGATTATGGAGAACCGTGGATTCTTTACGTCACCCAAGTTGGTATCGGATGTCTTTGAGGAAAACGATACAGCGGAGACCGCAGCCGTGATCGAACTGCCTTTTGTCAATGAAGCACTGTCGATCCACACAGCGGACAATGATGATTACTATAGATTCCATTTGGATGAGACGATGCAAGTCGGGTTGGGAATTGATTTTCAACCTATCTACGGGGAGTTGATGCTTACATTGACTGGACCCGATGGTATCCAGCTCGTTACCTTTGAAACGAAGGATATCACATCGCTTGAATTAGTGCCTGGCGATTATCTCGTTGCAGTTTCTGCGATCAACGGGGCGACCAACGATTATGAACTAGTGCTTATCATTGACAACCACGGCGATACGCCTGACACGGCGACACCGGTGGCGATTGGCGACACGATAGAGAGTTTCATTGACTTCAGCGGAGATACGGATTTCTTTGCGATTGAAGGTGAGAAGGGGCAGCGCATCGACATCACTGTTACGACGAAGAACTCCGACCTCGACTCTCTGCTCGTTATCTACGGGCCAGATGGTAAGCTCTTTGCTAAAAGTGATGATGTCTTGCCGACCACCGGTCCGAAGCCGGGTCCTGAACTTAATCCGCGTGGTATTGATTCCCGTGTGAATGAAAAACTACCAACTGATGGAACGTACCTACTCGCTATCAGCAACATTGCACTTCCCAATCTTAATGCCCCCTTCGGCGGTCTCAACTACTCTTACATGCTGACGATCGCTGGGAAGACCGATGACCATGCAGCCTGCGGTAGTGGCGAGGAAACGCCATTGACCTTCGACGAACCTGTCACAGGGGTCATTACTGCAGGCAATCCTGAATCTCGTGATCCTCATGACTCGGACGGTTTCCGCTTTGAAACGTCGGAGGGCACTGTCGTTGCCCTGCGCGTTGAGGTAGAAATGCCAGAACGAGAGGTAATATTTATGGTGACACATCTTAGTCTTTTGGATGCGTCTGGGGAAACGTTGGCATCTACTCAGGGCTCTCCCAATAGCTTAGAGGTGCGGATTGATGGATTTCTGATCCCTGCTGATGGTGTGTATTGTGTTGATGTCGCCGGTTTCATAGGAGGCGCGATTGGTTCCACTTATACCTACACGCTGACATTGTCTGAGGGCGAACTTCCCGAAGATGACCACGAGGGCTTAAGAGGGAATCCGACCCCCTTAACGGTAGATGTTCCTGTCGAGGGAGCCATCAGTTTTGCTGGGGATGCCGATGCATTTCAGTTTACTGCCACAGCGGGACAAATCATTACGTTAGCGGTCGACGGGCAACCCGCCGCTCCGTTCTTTCATTTAGTTTTGACCCTGTATAATAGCGATTCACAGCTTTTAATGGAAGTTCCGCTCTTTGTAGAAGGTATTGATTCAATGCTTGAAGGATTTGAAATTCCTGCGGACGGAACTTACTATGCCGAGATTAAACATTCCGGGGGAAGTGGGGTGGATTTTACCTACACACTGACCCTAACCATCGAAGAAGGAGATGATGACGGTAAATTTCCCCCTTATGATGTCAACCAAGATGGCAAGGTGGACATCTTCGATCTCGTGCTTGTCGGTCAACATTTCGGCGAAAATTTCATTAACGCCACGCCTCCTGCCGATTTTGGACAATTCCGCTCGGTTTCGCCCGAAGGGGAGTTGCGCCTCCTAATGACCCCAAGTGTGACAGATTCACGACAATTGACCGTCTCAATCCACACCACAGCGATTGCAGATCTTTACGGCTACCATGTCTCAATCCAGTACAATCCGGCGGTATTAGAACTCCTTACTGCCTCCCCTAGTTCGGTTTTAGCCGCAGGGTTGCCCCAAAGTTACTGGCATATCTCCCAGCAGGGGACACAACTGAAGCTCACACAGACCCGACAAGGAACGCTGGAAGGAGTGGCGGCAGAGGGTTCACTGGCTACGCTTGTTTTTCATGTTAACAAGACGAGGCCCCTGTCGCCACAGTCTCCAATCCGGATCGTTGACCTTCAACTGGCGGATTCACTGACACGAGCGATTCCGGTGAACGTGGTTGGTGAGCGTGTGTCAATGACAGAGCTATTCCCTGAGAAACCGATGTTGCTGCAAAACTACCCGAACCCGTTTAACCCGGAAACATGGATTCCGTATCAACTCTCTACCGATTCAGAAGTAGTTATCTCAATTTACCATCCAAACGGTGAGCGTGTCCGTCAATTGGACCTCGGTTATCAGTACGTTGGGACATACATCACTCGCGGTAGGGCGGCCTACTGGGATGGAGAAGACATGTATGGTGAGCCGGTTGCGAGCGGCTTATATTTCTATCAAATCCGGGCGGGGGCGTTTTCTGCGACCCTCAAAATGGTTATCGTGAAATAGTATCCAATGACCTGATGAGGGTTGGAATGCTGAGGTCTATTGACTTCCAGCCATCACGGAAGTAAGGTTGAGTTGAACGATCAACCGACCGAATAGGGAGGGCGATAGTCTTCGCCGTAACTCAACGCTTTTTGTTAATTGAGATGCGTTCAGTTTTTTGGAACTGGTTGCGAGCTAGGAAAAACGTTGGGATACGGTTTTATGATTTTGGGAATTGTGCGGTTTTTGTATTCGTGGCGTTATTTTTCCTCCGGAATTTATTTGATATAACCCGCTCAACCCAACCTACAGAAGCAGTGCACAGTCGCAAACAGCGTCTTTTCATCAGGAGAACACAATCTATGGAACTTTACGAAGCAGTCAGCCCCCTTGACTTCAGATACTACGGCGGCAGCGAAGCCTTTATGAAGAGGTTGCTTCCCTACGTCTCCGAAGGTGCCTATGTCAAATATCAAGCGAAAGTTGAAGCCGCACTGGTGCGGACGCTTGCCATGCATGGAGTCTGCTCGCACGAAATCGCCGATGATGTCGCACGGGCGGCTTCCGAAGTCACTGCAACAGAGGTCTACGAAGAACAAGCGCGGATCCGCCACAACATCCGCTCGCTCGTCAACGTTATCCAACGAAGAGTTAGTCCCGAATCGCGTCCGTATGTTCATCTTTTCGCGACTTCGGCGGATATTCTCGATACCGCAACAGCGTTGCGTTACAAGGATTTAACGCGGAACGTCATCCTTCCCGATCTCATCGCGATTGAAAGCCGGCTGATTCAGTTGGCGCGTGAACACGCAGAGACGGTGCAAATCGGGCGAACGCATGGCCAACACGCAGAACCCATCACTTTCGGTTATGCGCTTTCACTCTATGTCAGTCGAATCGGGAATCGAATCGAATTGATAGATCAGACAAGCCGGAATCTCCGCGGACAGTTCTCCGGTGCGGTCGGCGCCTTCAACGGGCTTTCGATGATCACAGAGCAACCGGAGCAAATCGAAGCCGATCTGCTCACACAACTCGGGTTGAGAGCCTCCGATACCCATACTTCGACCCAATGCATAGAGCCTGAATTTCTGGCAGATTTGGCGTATGCAATCATGTCCGCCTACACTATCCTTGCAAATTTTGCAGATGACATGCGCCATCTCTACCGCACCGAGATTGCCGAGATTAGCAAGAAGTATGACACCCAATTGGTCGGCTCTTCGACAATGCCACACAAGATTAACCCGGAAGATTTTGAAACAATCAAAAGTCTTTGGAAAGCGTTCATGCCGCGTATGACGACAGTGTTTATGGATGGTATTCTAGAACACCAACGGGATCTGACGAACTCTGCGTCGAGTCGCTTCCTGATGGAGTTATTCACGGCGTTCGATTACACAATCTATCGATTGCAGCGGGCGTTGAACGAAATGGACGTGAAAGTGGATAACATGCGGCGCAATTTGGCGATGAGTGCTGGCGATACCATCGCTGAACCGATTTACCTCTTGATGGCATATTACGGATTCCCCGAAGCCTACAATCACACCCGCAAACTAGTGGCTGAAGTCCATCGAACAGGACGACCCTTGAACGATCTTCTATGGGCGGATGAGACGCTACACCCCTTTCTTGAAAAACTGACCGAACAGCAACTGGAAATCCTCGGAGATTCAACAATGTATATCGGGGCATCTGTAGAACGTACCTACGCAACTTGCGATGAGTGGGAACAGCGAACACAGCGGTTGTTGTAAGACTGGCGAACTCGCTTAAGAATTCGTTTCAGGCTGTTACACTATGGATATTTTCAAATTCAAGATGAAACTGACAATGCTCCACACTCCCCACAGCACCTTGTCGCCCAGCACCAACCCCAAAAACAGTGGCGCTGCTTTTCGGTAGGCGCCTATGCCACCATATCTTAGAATCAATGCCTTTATTGTCCAACTTACAAAGAGTGGAAACCAAAAATAGATCATACCGCCCCATGTGCCGCCAAGTAGAACGTAACCCGCCGGATGGAACGGCCACCAAAAGAATGCCCGACGCATAGCCATCAGTAACAACACGAAACCAAACCCACCGGACATGAACCCTATGCTTGTCCAGTTGGTAACGCTTGGATATTGCAGCCACGATTGAAGCGGATTGAAACATTCCCATCCCAAATAGTCGAGATACCCCCTGCCAGATAATCCATGTTTGTATCCAATTTGGTAGTAAGCCACAAATGTTGCCACAGTGCCGACGCCTATCGCCAAAATCATTGCAAAAACCAATTTGGCGGGATTCATTCCCGACTGTTCGCCGATTTTAAGCGCTTCTAGTTGATTTGGCATCGGGTGTGAGCGGTTACATCGATTGAAGGCATACATAAAAGTGAGAACTACCAGATTAGCACCTCCCAAGCGTTTTGAACCGAACACTTCGGTCATCACCTGCCGCGGATTCACGAATATTACCTCATGGTACGGTGGTCCTAACTCCGCTCTGACGCGCGTCAGCCCAAGCGCCATCACGAAAAATAAAAAGTAAAACACGACGATTGCCCATGGTGACATGCCAGCTTGATAGCAGAATAGAAACAGAAACACAAAACTCACTAGTAGTAAAATAACGGCAGTGCGATAGCGCATCGGTTCCCGCGATTCGTCCAATTGAGAATCCTTTCCGACTACCTGTTTGGCGACTGCAATGAGATACCGGCGGCCAATCCAAATGGCAACTAGACCCATGCCAACCCAACTGCCCGCAGAACGCTCGTTGAGATAGAGTTCGCGCCATCCATAAATGCCCGCGACTACGTGTTCCGCTTTAGCCAGCCAATAAAAAAACCAGCAGGAAAACAACAGGTCAAGCGGCATGAAGTAGGTTAGACCTAGCATTGACAAATCGAAGGAAAAGGACGTGTACCCAACGGCGCTCCACGGTTCCATGGAAAACCCTCCGACCGCGTAGCCTGTTGGTATGGCGGGGACAATGGGATACAGACTGTGGAATCCGTTGACGATTCGGACGCCCGCCGCGATGCCCAACCCGAGCCACATTATTTTGGAGCGGAAGAATCGAAAGTTGTCTTGCGTGATTGCCAACGGCAGTTCAATCAACGGATAGCTGAGTTTTTCCCGCTCTGTCCATTGCTTTCGGAGAATGATGTTCATGCACAACAGGGCGAGCAGCAGAACAAAGATAAACATCGACCATGCGCAAACAGGGAGAAACCACGTCCAGAGATGCTTGCTAATGAAAATAGACGATTCGCCCTCAATATATCCTCTGACAACGGAGAGGTCGTGGACTGTAAACCACGATGGAATAAACCGCCAGAAGAGTTGTTCCCACTCGTTTTCAGGCGAAGCGAACCAAAACGGATGCCCCATCGCCGATATTAGGACCTCTATGAATGCGTGCCCCGATACCGTGGTCACCATGGTAGCCATAATATACATCACCAATAGTTCCGTGCGGGAAAACAGAGTTTTTCGGGCGAATCTGGAAAACAGAAAGTTGAGTAAAATTAAGGGGACGAGGCTGAATACGACGTTAGCGAAGGGTGTCATTAAGTTCGGGTGTGAACCCCAGAGCTGGCTGGCGATGCTTATCCAGTAGGCGTTGATCCCAACGAGAATCAGGCCGATGATGATGGATTTGAAAGTAATATCGGATTTTTCAGATTTCATTAGGTCTCGTTCTTGATTTGGTCAATTTCTAGCGCCGAATTCTCCGGGAGCTGAGTAATATCTTCCTTTAACGCCGTATTTCATGCAGCGACTCAGTGAACCCGATGAAATTGGCTAGGCGCCTGGTAATCCATTTGGCTCAACGGTATAATACTGCTGTTGGTCTACTCAGTCAATACAAAAAGCGGCTCGATATTCTCTCAATATGCAGAAGGGGAAATGACGGAAAACCTTGTATCATATTCAGTTTTTGCGACAGAAGTCTTTCTCCGAAGTATGAGTATGCAATCCCCTGATAGCTGCCTGTGCAGAGGTCAGTTCGAGCCGGGTACAGTAGACATCGCCGATGAAGAAGCTCGCCTTCATCCATATGGTGAAAGCCCATTATCAATGGGACAATTAGATCTGAGCCGTCACCGCATTTTTCTTGAGAATCCATCCTTCATTTGATAGAATGAGACGATAGACTTTAGCTACAGAACACAATCTGGACATGCTAGTAATAAGCGACCAACTGTAGACATTAACCAAATAGGAAGGTGACTTTATTGATGCCTCGTCTAAAAGTTCTCCTGCTTCCCCTAAAGCGTCTATTTCAGCCTTGGTGCGATGATGTTATCGAAGCGATAGGTGACCGTCACGACCTATCCGTTTTTGACGATTCCCAGCCCATTGCTCCTCAGTTCGATGGTGTTGAGGCAGTCATCGATCAAGGAGGTAGCGTCGGCACGCGCGAGATGATGGATGCTGCGAAGGACACCCGTTTGTGGCAGATCCTGGGAACAGGATTTGACCATTTCGATTTGGATTACATCCGCATAAATGGAATTGCGGTTGCCAATTGCCCGGGTCAGTTTAGCAGCGTAGCATTGGCTGAAACTGCGTCCATGTTTATCTTGATGCTCGCGCATCAATACCGTCGAGGTGCTGCATATTTTAAGTCTGGGGTCTTTAACGAAGCCGTGGGGCGCGAGCTCGACGGGTTGAATTTAGGGATTATCGGTTTTGGCGCTAGTGGACAGGAATTGGCACGACGTGCAAAGGTTTTTGGGATGCGCATCTTGGCAATCGATGTCCGATCCATTGAACCAGAGATAATCCAGGAGATTAAGCCCGACTTTATGGGAACTCCTACTGACTTCGACCATGTGGTGGCTGAGAGCGATTTTCTTTCGCTCCACCTTCACCTGAACGCGGCGACACGCCACATTATTGATGCTCGCCGTATCGCACTGATGAAAACGACTGCGTGTCTCATCAACGTATCTCGTGGAGCATTAGTAGACGAGTCGGCGCTGTATCACGCACTGTCTGATGGCAAGCTCGGCGGCGCTGGTCTTGATGTCTTCGCCCAAGAACCGCCCGACTCTAGTTTGCCGGTCTTCCAGCTACCCAACGTTGTCGTTACGCCGCATATCGCAGGAGTCACCTACGAAACATCGGTCAGACGCGCAGAGTGTGCTGCCGAGAATGTCGACCGTGTCGCCCAAGGACTCGAACCGCTTTATCGGATTGATATCTGATAGGAGACTGCAAGGTGCACAAGTGTTTGGTTCGCCATACGTTACCTATAACGCTTTCACAGGAGGCACAGCATGCTTACTGATGCACAAAAGCATCAATTTGAAACTCTCGGCTTTCTCTGTTTGAAAAACCTCATCCCGCCCGAGGAAATGCGGACTTATATTGATGCGTTCGATGAGACGATGATCGCAGCTAACGGTGGTGTACCGTGGTCAAATGCGCCGCGGGGCCAGCAGGTCGTGCCGTTCTATCGTCACAATCCAGCCGTGTTCCACCGTCTCCTCGATCACGACCTGATCCACGAAGTTGTCGACGATTTGCTTGGGAAGGACTTCGTCTTTACAGTCTCAGAAGGGATTCACCACTTTGGTGGGACGAATTGGCACCACGATTCCGTGGCACCTGAAGGGCAGACTCATCTCAAAGTTGTCCTGTTTCTCAATCCTGTTCGGGCGAATACCGGCTGTCTATGCGTGCTGCCGGGTAGCCAATTTTTGCCGTATCGAGAACGGATGGAAAAGTATAGTGAGTCTGTCTTGCCGTTAGGTAAAGATGTACCGGGTACCTATCCAATCGAGTCTGATCCAGGAGATGCTGTTGTCTTTAACGTAAAGTGCTATCACGCTGCGTTTAGCGAAATGCCTCGAAAGGGCATTTACATAAACTATATACAAAAGCCGCAGACCCCGGAGGCGGAAGAGTATATCAAATGGCTTTACCACCATGATGCATCGCACGGGTGGACCTACTATACCCGCGAGCTGTTTGAAGATGCAACGCCAAAACGGATGCGAATCTTAGCTTTTTTGAAAGAGGCGTGCTATGACGCTGCGTAAGCTATCTTCAGACTCGGACGTAATAATTGGGAACTTAGGTAAGAAACATTGGCTTGTAAGATAGGTGCGGTTTTCAAATGGCGCATCCCAGCTCCCGCATGCGATCAAGCCACCGTTGGCGTTTCACACTCCGCTCAGAATTCGCAATCCAGCTCGGGTCATAGAATGGATCGTTCGGACGATTGAAACCTGCCGGGGTTCCTGACGTAGCAAAGCCCGCGACTTGCACTCGGGTTGCCTCCTCCTCGTCGTGAGACTTCGGGTTGTTATAATAAACCACCGTGCACATCCGCCGGTCATTAGAACCTCCCCAACTCGCATGATAACAACGGAGGTCGAAGGCAACTACATCGCCCGGTTCCGATTCGCACACGTAGGCGGGTACGTCTTGAATGCCTAACGCGGATTGGGTAAAATATTGCGCTAGCTCATCACTAATCGGATGCTTGTGCGACCCCGGAATCACCCGTAGGGCGCCGCTTTCCGAACCCACCGGTTGCAGGTAATAAGCGAATTTGACGCCGTACTGATGCCTATTCCCAGTATCACGATGCCAATTTGATTCTCTTACGTAACGGTTAGCATCACTGACTGCTCCGATGACATCTTCGCCGTAAAGCTGCTCTGCCACAGTGCAGATTCGCGGGTCCTCGAGCAGCGAGGCAAAGAAAGGCGTCTCGGCACCCACCATCGTAACCCAATGACGGCATGTTCCATCAAACGGCGCATGGCGGTAGGAAGCGTCCATCGCATAGTCGAACTCAGCGTTGATGGTTTCGAGTTCCTCTGGACTGAACAATTTCCGGCAGATTAAGAATCCGAAGGTGTGAAAGTCGGTGATTTGCTGTTCCGTGAGCATTGTGTCTCTACCTTTTAATAAACATCTTCAATCGTGTGGCTACTTTTTAACAGGCGGTCTTTACAGCTAGGCACAGGTGTTCGCTGTTCCCAATAGGACAGATGCCACATTCGGAACAGCTACGACCTGTGAGTGTCGGTTCTGGGATAATTAGGGACGCCTATGCAACGATTAATCTGAAATCTGAAGCGCAAAATCGCGGTTTGAATTAACACCTCCTAGCGATTGGATAGCGCCTCTGAGTTATTCAAAGATCGCTTTGACCGCTCTAGGCATCGTCCTTTAGTCGGCTCCAGGTAGTAGCGAGTTTTTCCTTGGGCGAAACAGCGTTTATGCCTTGAAACCCCTTCTTCATAACATCGCTTATCTCATCTTCGGTCAAGGCAATGTTCAATACAGCGACTTCGTCCACGGCGCCATCGTATCCCCTGCCGCACTCGCTGCTTGCACCAATAGCTAACTTGATATCATTAGTCGTTATGTTACCGCTTTGATCTCTTTCGGCGTTAAATTCGCCATCGACGTAAACCTTCATCTTGGAACCGTCATAGACCGCGGCGATATGTGACCATGAACCGTTGGGAACGTTATCTACCGCATCTACCGCGACATTCCCGTTTGCAAACATCCTGAAATGGATTTTGCCGCTATTTAAATAAAGATTGTAACCGGCATTAGCGCCGCACTCTTTTTCAATAATTCCATCCAATCCCTGTGTTGTGGTTGGCTTTACCCATGCCAATAGTGTTAACGCTTCGCCATCAATATCTAACGAACGAGGATCACCACAATCAACACTATTTGAGCCATCAAACTCTAAAGCATTACCGAACTTTCCCTCGACCCACGTAGGGTTCCCCAGGAGCTCCCCATCATTACCGTTGCCAGAGAAATCCTGTGTTTCATTACCATTTCCTTCCTCAAAGAGCCAAATTCCGGCAATGGATTCTTGATCAATCCTGGCGTAATTGTCTGCCGTAAAAATCAGGCCCAAGAGGATTAAACCGATCGGTACCAACATTAAGTTCTTGACTGCGGTTCTCATAGTTGTGACCTCCATTTGTCATGTCCGGTTGACCGCTGCAAAGCAGGTTTGCCATTGCTTGGATGAAATAAATCACGGGATTCTTTCTCACAAGCAACTTCTTTGAGATGTGTTTCACAATACAACTATAACATCTAATTGCAATGTATTCTAGAGGAAAATTGTAGAGTACGAGTTATCGAACGAGTTTTCAGATCAAATTCTTTGTGTAGACAATCCAGAATCTCTTATTTATGAACGTCAGACCGATCTCTTGCAACCCTGTGGCGGCATAAATCTTGGAGTGTTTTAGGCATCCGTTCAAAAACTTCGGGCAAAACTGGATTTGCCCCTTCCCGTCCCTGATTCCACCACGGCGGAAAGTAAGCGAAGTTCAGTCCCATTCGATGCCGGTCATGCGATGTATTTGCGCCATTAGCGTGCCATGTTCCGCCCTGCCATAGCACGACCGAACCGCGGCGACCGGTAACAGAAAGCGAGCGGATGTCCGAGGGACGCATTCCAGGCGGCGGTCTGCGCCTCGACTTGTGGCTAAACGGCACAACGATTGTTGCGCCGTTGTTCTCCGTGAAATCCGTTATCATCCATATTGTGTTAATCATCCATGGAATATCAGGTAATCTTGACGGCAAATCATGTGCAGAATCCACATGCAAGCCGCCCATCGGTGCGCCCGGCTTAACCCATTTCGTGCTTCCTTGTCCTGAAGAGCGTGCCTTTGCGCCTAGGAAGTGAAGCACTACGGCGAGGACCTGTGGATGTACGATGCAGTCCCAACACATTTCATCCAAGTTTATCACACTGAACAGCGTTTGGTATAGTTCAGCATTAGGGTCTTGAAGGAGTTGACGATTGGCAGGGTCCTCATGAAACAGAAAATACTTCTCTGCCATGCGATCCGCTTGTTCAACGGAAATAAGATTTTCAAGTAGACAGTAGCCGTAGGCGTCCAAATGGTCAATGGCTTCTTGTAACTCCATATCCACTCCCACTAGTTATAGTTGCTGAAATTCTTGTGTCACGCTGTTTTCAAATCTCAGTCGCCGTTGAAACAGATCGGTCGTAACGGCGAACCTAGAACGGTCATCGTATCACGACAGAAGTCTTAGAAGCAAAACTCGCCTCTCCGTCCTATTCGGTGCCATCTGCTACTTGTGAGTCAGTCATTCGTTGCCACTCCTCGGTGTAGTCGGCGAGTGCCGGATCATTGAATTTCTCAACTGGAGTCAGATCGAGAGGCCATCGGATGTCATTAGCGTTCCAGACGGGCATCATGCCTGCCCCAAGAGATGTGCTTTCAGATTGATGATCGACAAAGCAGCGCTGGCACCCCATCAGCGTTGCTACCAATCGGCAATACCATGGGTTATTGACAAACCCGCCCGTAATTATCAAATCTCCATCCATTTCGAGAATACGAGCGCTAGTCATTGTCATCAGGGCTAAATACAGCGTCGCACGCGCAAGGATTTCGCCGCTAGTATGGATCTGTGGTCCTATCGCTGAGCCGCGCTGTCCCATATATGGACCGCCAGTTGCGAAAGACGGTAACAGAAAACTGCGCTTGGTGATTACGCTTCTAACATCTGCCTCGGTGAATTCTTTTCTGGTAGAGCCAACGCCCTTGCTCAAAATCTCAAACTCTCTCCCCCCCATAAAACGTCCCATGGGAAGTGGATTGCCTCTAAGATCAGCCAATGCCATGGTGTCACGATGCTCATTCAATCTGGCTATGGGAAGGCGCGCATTAATCAGGACGACCCAGGTTCCCGTAGAGAGAAGACTGAAGGGCTTAGCATATCCCCTCAGAAAAAGACTGTATGCAGCATTGGCATCGTGGATGCCGTTGTAGACCTTGCATTCGGGTGAAAGGCCTGTTATCTGCGCGACCTCAGAAAGAATTGGTCCCAGCGCGGCATACGCCGGCAGAATAGGTGGAAACAGATTATGCCAACCCTGTTCTTCCACGAGTGAGGAAAACGATTGGTCTTGTGGACGCCACAGATGGCTGTGACAACTAATTGACGTGACTTCGCTTGCCGCAACGCCTGACAAGCGCCACGCCCAGTATTGTGGATACGTGAGCACCCACTGCGCACGCGAAAATTCTCGCGAAAATTCTCGCTGCAGCCAAAACAGTTGCCGACCAAGGCTCAAGCCGCCGGGCAAGTCCGGTGATTGAGTCTCTTCGAACGTGGGCATGACCGCGCGAAATGCCTCCACTGTGTCTTCCGGAATTTCTGTTTCATAGTCAAGGATGGGTAGAACCAACTCGTCGGCGTGTACCAGGGCTGCCGCAGAGCCGTGGGTTGTTGGCACAATGGCATCAATCACGTGTTGATTGGCAAACCCTCTTGCCTTTTCCAAAAGCCACCGCCATACGCGTTCTGTGTCCAAATGGGGATACGGTGGCCCTTTGAGAGATTGATTGTCTAATCTTACCACGTCAACCACACGCCCGGTCTTGCTCATGACCAAAAGTTTGACGTTCGTCTTGCCCACGTCCAACACCAGAGTTGAGGGTTTCTTGACTAGATCGGTTCCCATTGGCTTTCTATCTTTACAATCAGAGATTCTTCCGTTCTTCAAATGAATTGTATTTCGCATAATCGGGTAACTCAGGGCGACCGAGATGAGGCTCGAGTCGACGTGTATCCAATATAAACCGCGATGCTTGTTCGAGTGCCTGAGTGTGGTTAAACGCCTCCGCAAGGGAGTCGCCAATCGCGAAACTACCGTGCCATTTTAGGACTGCCGCCGGGCTACGGGTCAGTAACTCAGCCATTTGGTCCGCGAGTAAAGCCCACTTCATATACCCCTCAGATTGGATGCAAAATACCCGTTCGCCAAGATAATAGATGTTGTTCTCATCAATCGGGCAGATTACATCGGTATAATAAGAAAGCAAAGTAGCGTAGTACGGGTGCGCGTGAATGATTGCGGCGGCGTCCGTCTTCCTGAAAATGGATCGGTGCATACCCAGCGTTGCGGAGGCGCCTTCAACCGGTTCATCGCTGTGTACGTCCGCGGCGAACAAATCTTTACCTGTTAGGTCTCTCTTTGGCGACCGGTGTCCGGTGATGGCCATCTTTTCACCTTCACGAACGCTAAAATTACCGCCCAGCAGATGGACCATGCCTGTCACGACTAACTTTTCGCTAACTTCGCTCATCTCTGCGGCGATTACTTCCAAATTCATTGAGTCTGCTCCTTTCAAATCAGCTTGCCGGGGTTCATAATGCCGTTGGGGTCCACGGTCTTCTTTAATCGTTGGAGTAGTCCGTAACCAGTACCCAAATAGGGTGCGATATAATTGCGTCGTACATATCCGATTCCGTGATGGTGGGAGATGGCGGCGCCATTGCTAAGAGCAACTTCCATAGCTACGTCCCAAATCTGGAGAATAGTCTGTTCGGCCGCTCGGTCGTCCACAGCCTGTCCGAGGAGAATCAGGTAAAGCGATGTTCCCTGAGGATAGGCGTGGGAAAAATGGCACAGCACCTGATCGACAAAGGTCTGCAACGCTGTCTTCATATCGTCATAAGTGCGCTCCACTTCGCTCCAGAAGTGCGACACCTCCACAGTTTCTGCAATACCGCCTGGCGACTCCAGCACGCGCTCGAAAGTCGAGAAATCAAAACGTCGCTGCATCCAAGATTCGGCTGGAGCTGGTCCAATCGTTTCCCCGCCGCTCTGCAGACAGATGTCAACAACGGCATCCATTTCCGCCATCGCCACTTTGCGGATGCCCTCGCAGCCGACTAACAAAACCGAATCAGCAAAACGTTCGTCATCCATAACATGCTTTGATTCGTCGGCGTCATACAAACGCACGAGAAACGGGCGTAAGCCGGACTGCATGAACCGGCGCACAGCATTGATGCCTTGATGAAGTTCGGAAAAACGAATGCTCTCATAAAGGCGCGTTTCCGGAAGCGGAAAAATCTTGAGGCTGACTTCGGTGATTACACCTGAAGTGCCTTCGGAACCGATAAAAAGATGTCGAATGTCCGGCCCAACAGCGGCACGAGGTGCTTCAGGCATTTTTAGAACTTCGCCGTTTGGCAGTATTACAGTAAAGGAAATGCACAAATCTTCAATGTTGCCCCAACGGCTCGAGAATTGTCCACTGGAACGCGTTGACAGCCAGCCTCCCACGGTCGATCGATTCAGGGATTGTGGCGAATGGTTCAGGGTGAAGCCCTTGCCGTTCAACTCTTGCTCCAACTGATGTCCGATTTTGCCGGCTTCAACGCGGGCAAGATGGTTAATCGAATCAATGTGGAGTGTCTGATTCATAGTTGAAAGATCTAAGGAGATACCTCCCTGCGTAGGTAGACCTGCGCCAGTCACGGCGGAGCCGGCTCCCCAAGGCGTAACGGCAACGCCCTGGTGATTCGCCCAGGCGAGAAGTCTTGAAACCTCGTCTTGATTGCGAGGTCGCACGACGAGTTCGGGTCGCATGGGCATCTTGTCCTGTTGACGCCACTTGATGGCTACTGGCCACCAGTCATAACTGTGACGTGCTAAATCGTCCGGATCTCTAGACAAGCATTCCGGAGCAATCACAGTCTTCAATTTATCGAACTTGGTCTGATTTGCCATATAGGTGTCATGTTTCTGAAATTTCCAGTATTCATTGAAAAGGATTAGCGTTGGTCTGTGAGGACTGAAGGAGATGGAGGAGACGAATTTTGGCGTGGAGTAGAACCAAGCAGTTTTCACTGCTAGTCGGAAAACAAACTGAGCCTATTTTACCCATTTTTTACGCTCTAGTCAACACAAAACGCTGAAGTAATCGGCTCTGTTTTTTCTTATGCGTGGATCTTAAAATCAGATCCATTCATCTCGTTATTCTGTTTCTACATCCCGTCCACTGGTAGATTTTCATGAACCAATCGTCGCCGTCCGTCACTTTCGATGGCTAACCTCTCCACCTACCAGTCTCTTTTTTAGGGCATAAAATGCCTATCGAGAAAAAATTGACAAAATTGCTGTCTATGATATAATGAATATTAGCGATAACATGGGCGGTAATTTTTGTGTTTTCCGAATTAGGCACTACATCCATGTCAAATAACAATATGCTTTTGAGAGGGTATTATGAAAAAAACAGCAAAACTTCGAAAAATGATTGACGAAGGCAAAACAGTTGTTGGTGTCGGTGCTCAGGACGCCCTGTCTGGGTTGTTAGTCCAGCGAGCTGGTTTTGACGCTGTATATGTGGGAAGCTATTCCACTGAAGCTTCATTTTTGGGCAAGCCGGATTTAGCTCTCATGTCCAAAACGGAACGCCTTCTACTCGTACGCAATGTTGTAAAAGCAGTAGATGTTCCAGTGATAGCCGACATGGAGGAAGGATACGGTAACGCCATCAGCGTCATGGATTCAATTCGAGATTTTGAGGATGCTGGTGTTGCCGGGGTCCACATTGACGACGAACAGCTTCCATGTAAGTGTCCGTTTCTGCCCGGTATCCCTCGCAATCAGCTCATCTCTGTAGACGAGATGTGCGGCAAGATTGAGGCGGCAGTTGATGCACGTCAGGACCCAGATTTTCTGATTATAGCGCGTTGCGACACAATCGGGACAGTTCCTCTCGAAACGTACTATGAGAAGAATATGATCGAAGATGTTGTCGAGCGCAGTAACGCTTACGTCGACGCAGGTGCGGACGGCATTATGCTGATGGCTCTAAACGTGGGCGAGATGGAGTATTTCGCTAAACGAATTAAGGGGCTGCGGGTCGGCCTCTTTGCTCCTATGGAGCCAATTGCAATCAGAGAGTTTGAACGAACTGGTTATGCGATGACGATAGGTTCGATTGTGACGCTGTATATGTATGTAAGAGGACTGCTAGACGGTCTAAAGAAATTGTACGAAACAGGAGATTGGAACGAGATTGCCGATCACATTTCTACAGATGATGAATTCTACGAAGTGCTCGGGCTTCAGGATTACCGTGCATTTTACGATAAATACCGCATTCCATAAATCGGATGCCGATCTGTCGTTTGGTTAATATGAATAGGTCGCAACAACGGATAAAGAGGTGAAGTAACTGTGCTGAAAGTTGGATTTGTAGGTCTGGGGTTTATAAGTGATGAGCACGTGTTAGGATACATCGACAACGAGGATGCAAGGATTGTCGCTGTAGCGGATGTCGATGCAGAAAAAGGGCGGGCTTGGTTGCGGAAATGGAAGTTGCCATACGACGTGGAGCTATATACAAACTTTGAAGACATGCTCCAGCGGGAAGCGCTAGACATCCTTGAGATATTGACCCCGCACTATCTACATTGTCCTATGGTGTTGAAAGCTGCCGAGGCGAGCGTGAAAAACATCAGCGTTCAGAAACCGATGGGGCTTAACCTGCGCGAGGCGAATCGGATGATTCAGGCATGTAGGGCGAAAGGCGTGAAACTCAGGGTTTATGAAAATGCACTATTCTATCCCATCTATAGAAAAGCGAAGGAATTGATTGACGGCGGCTTAATAGGCGAGTTGCTTACGATGCGCTCTTGCACAATGGTAGGTATCCGAGGAGGTATTGAGTGGCCATCGGCTTGGTCAGCATCAAGCTGGCGTGGAAATCTCGCAACGGCTGGATCCGGACCACTGATTGGCGATCACGGATTTCACCGATTCTCTGTCGTGAGATGGTTTATGGAGCGAGATTTTGAGAAGGTGGACTGTTGGATTGAACCGGATACACGTCTAGATGCTCCTGCATTCATTCGCGCGAAGCTTCGAACCGCGCCGGATGAATCCCCAAAGTATGCGCAGATTGACTTCTCGTTTTCGCCGCGTATGTCGATACCATCCGATTTCTGGCTCGATGATTTTGTTGAGGTCGTTGGGGATAAAGGGATAATGTGGATTAACCAGTGCGATGCCGCCGGAGATCGAGAGATGTACAAAGAGTTGAAAATGTCATCTAGCCCTGTGTTTCCACCGATTGCCGTATTCATTGACGGTCGAGTTGATACCTATTTGGCAGACATATCGTTAGGGGATCGTAACTGGTCAACTTCTTTTGTAGCAAGCACCCGCCATTTTATAAAGGCAATTATTGAGAGCGAGGAACCGATATACACGGGAGAGGATGCAATGGAGATTAAACGTTACATTGTTGCGTCTTATCTTTCAGCGCAAGAGAGGCGCGAAATTTCTATTGACCAAATTACGTTAGAGGCTGAAGAACGCGGTGCATTGCAGTTGATGACAAATTTTTGCAATCAGTGAACAATCAATAATGGGGCTGTAATTGCTCAGAGAAAAGGCGGAAATCTCATCTGCCTGCAGATTTTGTTTTAGGAGTTTCTCAAAGAAATATGCCTTTCAACGGATTCCTTTGAATTGCTACATCCCAGAGGAGTAGCTGGTATGACAACCTTTACAGAACGGAGATTAACATGCTGACTCAGGAACAGATTTGTCATTTTCAAACTCTAGGCTTTGTCATGTGTAAGGGACTACTGTCGCAAGAGGAGATTCAGGTACTTTCTGATGCTTTCGACGCAGCTATGGAGAAGGCGCGGGGAGGTGCTCCAAAACCAAATCCAGGGGAGCCCAGACAACAGGTTGTACCCTTCTTTGACTATGATCACGATACATTTTACCCGCTATTAGACAATGCTCGCATTGCAGACACCTTGGAACAACTGATGGGCGACGATTTTATCCTTACTGTCAGCGAAGGGATTCTTCACACCGGAGGCAGCGGATGGCATCATGACGCCTGCGCGCCCGAAGGTCTGTTCAGCATGCGGGCAGCAATATATTTGGACCCACTTGGCTCCGAGGACGGCTGTCTCAACGTTATCCCGGGAAGCCATATAAAGGAATATCGAGAATCGATTTCTCAGAATATTAACAACGTGGGTGTGAGACCTGAAGATATACCAGGTCGATACCCGCTTGTCAATGAACCGGGGGACGTTCTCTTTATGAATCATAAGATGTTTCACTCCGCCTTGAGCGATAAACCCTGGCGACGCGCCATCCATATCAATTGTACCCAAAATACGACGCCCGAGAAGAGCACCGAGCAGTTTGATTGGCTCATGGGCTTTCTCAGGGGGGAAACCAATGGTTGGGGGCGATTTTATAGCGACCATTTGATTCAGACAGCAGGTCCTCGCCGCAAGAAGATGCTGAATCGAGCAATCGAACTAGGTTTTGGAAACACAGGGCGAATTACGCACCTACAGAATTTGCCCTAGGTAACGTCAACGCAACTGATGCTGCGCTAGAATCAGTCGACAGTTGATTAAACGGCTTCACAGTGAGTTTCGAGAATTCATCGTATGCTTTTTTGTGGTGATATAGAAAGGAGACTAGAACCGTGATAACAGAGGACGAAGTTGTCCATTTTCAGACTTTGGGATTCCTACAGTGCCGGAAATTGTTTTCACCTGAAGAGATACAGGCGCTCTCGAACTCCTTCGATGCGGCGATGAGACGGCAACGGGGCGGAACGCCCGAACCAGAACTTCGCCAAGATGAACACGGCTATTCCACCGTGAGCCAGGACGAGATTCCGTTCTTTGACACTGACCCCGATGCGTTTTACCCGCTGCTGGAAGATGCACGCATCCTTGATGTCTTCGAACAGCTGATGGGTAGTGATTTCATAATGGCTGCCCACAGTGCAGTAATCTATGGCGGTGGGACACCTTGGCATCATGACACCGTGGCGCCTGAAGGCTTCTTTAGTATGCGAGTGGCGCTTTATCTCGACCCACTTGGGCCTGAAGATGGCTGCCTCACAGTCATTCCAGGAAGCCATTTTAAGGAATTTCGAGATGCGCTTGTCAAAACAGTAGGAAACTTCCAGCGCACAAACCAGTTAGGAATTGATGCAGGGGATTTGCCGGGTAAATATCCGCTCGTGACCGAACCAGGGGACGTGATTTTCATGAATCACAAGTTATACCATGCCGCCTTGAACCCCAAACCAGGCAGGCGAATACTCCGAATCACCTGTTCCCAGAACACAACGCCCGAAAAAAATCAAGAGCACTACGATTGGCTCGTTCAGTATCTGAACGGCATTACTGAGGGTCACGGCACAATCTACAGCGACCGACTGCTTGCAAATGGAGGGACTCGTTGCCAAGAGGTGATGGCACGAGGAATCTCACTGGGGTTCGGTACAGGGAATCTAATCCAATCACCATAGTCACATCTTAATTCCAGACCTAGCTGTCCTTGATACTAAAAAAGTGGAATCATGAGAAAGAGAAAGGCGCTAATCACGGGTATTACAGGGCAGGATGGCTCCTACCTCGCTGAATTTCTGCTTTCCAAAGGATATGAGGTTCACGGAATAATCAGGCGGGTGGCGCTTGAAGATCCTGAGCATAGACTCGGTAGAATCCAGCATATCCTTGACAAGTTAAATTTACACACAGCGTCTCTTGAGAGCTATGCAAGTCTATTTAGGGTGATTGAAGATTTGGAACCGGATGAGTGTTATCATCTTGCTGCTCAAAGCTTCGTGAGCTACTCCTTTGAAGACGAATTCTCCACGATTAATACAAACATTAACGGAACCCATTATGTCTTGTCTGCCATAAAGGAAAACGTTCCTGAGTGTCGGTTCTATTTCGCCGCGTCTAGTGAGATGTTTGGAAAAGCTCAGGAGACTCCGCAAAATGAAGATACACGCTTTCATCCTCGTTCGCCTTATGGCATCTCAAAGGTAGCCGGCTTTCATTTGACGCGTAACTATCGAGAGGCGTATGATATCTTCGCCTGCAGTGGCATTCTGTTTAACCATGAATCCCCGCGGCGAGGCTACGAGTTTGTGACGAGAAAAATAACCAGCGTTGCAACTAAAATAAAGCGCGGGCTTGCCACGGAATTACGGTTGGGCAATTTAACTGCCAAGAGGGATTGGGGATACGCTGGAGATTATGTTCGAGCGATGTGGCTCATGTTGCAGCAAGACGCGGCGGATGACTATGTCATCGCTACGGGCGAAACTCACTCCGTAAAAGACTTTGTAAGAATTTGCTTCGATTACGTCGATCTCAACTATGAAGACTACGTCGTAATTGATGAAAACCTATACAGACCGGCGGAAGTGAATATTCTTCAAGGAGATTTTAGTAAAGCAGAACGAAAATTGGGCTGGAAGCCGACTGTTGGCTTTGAAGCACTGGTTGAGATGATGATTAAAGCGGACCTGAATCGGTGCGTGTAAGAGATGCGGAGGACTAGACTAAAGCTTACATATTCAATGGTGCACAGATGCCTACCAAAGCAGGATATCCCCAACTACAAATAGAGCCTCAATCGCACACGTCCAGAGAAGCGCGTTCATTAGGCAGTATTTAGGCGTTGTACGCAACCGAAATAAAAATCTTTTTCTCATCTAAGACCTTTAAAACTGGTTATCTAGGCTAATGGACTTCGTTCGCGACTCATGCTTCAGGCGTCCTCTCTTTAGCGTCATGATTCTTCTAAACATCATACCCCTCGTTCTCGGCGTGATAGGATGTACGAGGAATCAACAACGGAAGTCCGGTCAGTGGAAGATTATTCGTCGCGCCGATTGGGAGACGCGGTTCTATGATGTTTTTTTTATTGATGAAAAATCAGGCTGGGCTGTCGGCAATAACGAAGGTAATACAATTGATGAAGAATTCGACAGTGTAATTGCGCACACCAAAGATGGTGGCGAAACATGGAAACCGCAATCGAGTAAAACGCAGCATCCGTTACGATCTGTCCAATTTGTTGATCGTCAGATAGGGTGGATCGCCGGCGAAAATGGTGTGATTTTGCACACAACCGATGGCGGAAACACCTGGCAGACTCAGGTGTGCAATACATTCAATAACCTTTTTGATCTCCACTTTTTCTCAGCGCTCGAGGGCTGGGCGGTGGGCGACTTCGGAACTGCGCTGTATACACGAAATGGCGGAGAAACGTGGGTAAATCGGGCGCAGGGCCTTGGCGAAAGCTCGCTGCGAGGGCTTCATTTTCTAGATTCTCAGCACGGGTGGACGGTAAGCTATGAAGGTCTGACATACCGTACCAACGATGGCGGGAAAACTTGGAAATACCAAGAAACAGGAATCCGTTATAGGCTTTCTGATGTTTATTTTGTCAATCCCAGTAGAGGATGGATTATTGGCGACAGACGTACAATACTTGCAACAACGGATGGCGGGAAAACTTGGAAGCATCTCACACAAGGTTCAAACAGGCGACATGAAACAGTCTATGGTCAAAGATTGAAGACAGGAGATGAACCCTTACACAGCTACACGCTTTATGATTTCTGCTTTACTGATTCACTGCACGGCTGGATTGCCGGAGATTTGGGTGCGATCTTGCACACAAATGACGGAGGTAACATATGGCATCATCAAAGAGGAGGACCAACGCCCCATATTGGAGGTGATAGTGTTTTGTTCGGCGTCCATTTCGTCAATAACCAAACGGGATGGGCTGTCGGCGAATTTGGAACAATCCTCCACACGACGAACGGAGGCAAAACGTGGAAACTTCAGGCATTACAAAGTTATTTCTTGGCGGACGTGCATTTTGTCACCGATAAGATTGGATATGGTGTTGGCGATCGCGGGGTAGTTCTTCACACAAGAGACGGTGGCAGACACTGGAATCCGCAAGATAGTCGGACGATGGAATGTTTTGGATCGACCCATTTCGTCGATGACCAGCTTGGATGGGCGGTTGCCGAGTGGGGGACAATTATTCATACTAGTGATGGCGGCAAAACATGGGCTCTACAGGAGGCAGGATCGACGAGCGACCTTTTGGGAGTTTTTTTTATTGATGAACAAAAGGGCTGGGTTGTTGGTGAAAGCGGAGGAATTTTACATACTACAAACGGCGGTAGAAAATGGGAACGGCAACAGAGCAGTGTCAATCGTCATCTCTTTGGAGTTCACTTCGTCGATTCTCGGAATGGTTGGATAGTCGGTCAAGGTGGTGTTATCCTCCATACAGGAGATGGGGGAAAGAAGTGGTCTTTGCAGGCGAATCTCGGTGAGGTATGGTTGCTGGGGGTCCATTTCACCAATCAATTCAACGGGTGGGTTGTTGGCGTCGCCGGGTTGATTATGCACACAACAGATGGCGGCAACTCTTGGGTGCGCCAAAAGACCTATATTGAGAGTTCACTGAACGATGTTTTCTTTCTCAATCGTAATGAAGGTTGGGTCATTGGCGGAGAAGGAGTCATCCTTCACACCATTGACGGCGGGGCAAACTGGCGTCCACAATGGAGCGAAACTCGCCATAATCTTAATTCGATCTACATGACTAGCGCTGAAGACGGCTGGATTGTTGGCGATCGGGGAGTAATTTTGAAATATGTCGTTGATAAAGTGAGCCGCTAGCATACTTCCTTCACAGAAAATTCCTTTCTATAGTCACTTACATTCATATTTACACATTACCCACAAAATCGGACGCACTCTCGTAGCGCAAACTGTTAAACTGCGCATACCACAATCTGACAGATTGTGGTACAGAAGGATGTTTTTACCCACAAGGATGTGCAATTATTAATTGCAATGACTATAATCCAATTGCCAAATACAGCAACGCCTCTGTGTCGAGAAATTTTTTTTTACATCGTCAGCATCTAGACTTAGAGGCGGTCGTTGGGATGATTTTTTGGAATAGTATAGCGTAGGAGCATACTAATGATTAAGAAATGGATAGAGAAATTAGGTGATTCGGATTTAAGGGCCCGCGTTTACGCTGCATGTGTCTTAAGCAGCGTGATTGATACCCCTGAAGCGAGAAAAGCATTGATAAAGGAAATTCCAGCATTGATAAAGGCTCTGGATAATCCGGATAAGAGCGTTCGCCTAAATACGCTTATCACCTTGAGCGAGATGGGTGAATCCGCTAAAGAGGCAGTGCCCGCATTAACCGTGGCGTTAAGCGACAGTGACAAGGATATTTGCACGTATGCGGCAAGAACATTGAAAAATATAGGCAAACCGGCAAAACACGCAGTTGCTGCTCTAATCAAAATTTTGGGTGATGAGGCTTCTGCGTTGCGCGTAAATGCTATAGGTGCGCTGGGTCAAATCGGCGATAGCGCTGCAGTTCCCGCGTTGGTGGCAGCATTGGGTGATGTGGACGAAGGAGTTCGTATGAATGCTGCCGATGCCTTATACAAAATTGGCAATCCTACAGCAATCTCTGCATTGATACAGGGATTAAGCGATTCGGATGAACGTGTCCGTATGAATGCGGTGGGGGCATTGGGTAAGATTGGTGAGTCCGTCGCAGTTCCCGCATTGGCACAGGCACTGCAAGATGAGCATCATTGGGTGCGTTGGAATGCTGCCAACGCTCTGGGACAGATTGGCGATCCTACCGCCGTTCGTGAATTGACATACGCGTTGAGGGACGCAGTTGATGAGGTTCGTGGATGTGCGACTGAAGCCTTGCGTAAAATCGGAACACCTGAAGCGAAAGCAGCACTACCAGATTAATGAAATGCAGAACCCTGGAGTTTTTGGTGGATGGGGTCAATACGTACTTTGTACCATATACCGGTGATACTATTTAATCACTGCAATCTTCCCAATTTTTTTCAAATTTTCAAATTCCATTGCGTAGATATAAAGCCCGGTTGTTACTTCTGAGTTTCCATCACTCAAAAGTAACCACTCCTTACGTCCACGATCCCTTTCTTTTACCGTCAATTTTTCGAGCAAATCTCCGTTTACGTTATAAATCCCAATCTCTGTTCCCGTAGGGACGCGATCAAATGTGACCGTGTTCTTATGAAACTCGTTCGGATGAATAGGATTCGGATACACAATCGCACGCGTGAAATCATTAAGGTTTGTAGAATCGGCTTCGAGTGGAATCTCAATCGCACGCGTTATTGCCCGCAAATCAATTCGATTCCGATCGATGTCCTGCACCTCCCCGTCGACGGAAATCTCATACGTGCGTCCGGGGATTAGGTGCTCATCTCGAAATGTAAGGATGGTTCGCCTGCCCATTCGATCCCTAATGGCAGAGAGCGGACGCACGCCGACCAGTTGGTCCGGCTCGCGCAACTGATAGCGATTTTCATTTCCAGCTGACGGCCCCATTCGTTTATCAAATACAACCACCACCTGATTCGATTGAATATATTCAGCGCCAATCAACTTTGGGGAAGAGCGGGGCGTAACTGAAACTGCTTCAGTCCAACTTGTTTCAACTCCCGCCTCATTCGTCGCCGTGACCGCGTACCAATAGGTTGTGTCCTTCGTTACTTTTCGGTCGAGAAAACCGGGGCGATCCAAATCTTGACCAATCACTGTAAACGCGGAGGACGGAGGTGATGTTGAATCTTGTGCTGTTGATGTGCCAACTGCCCGATACACAGTGAACCGAGCGGTGTTCCCTGGTGCTTGCCAATCCACGCTGACCACGCGTTCCGTAAGCGGATTAGCTGATAAACCCCACGGCTGAATATCAACTACGGCGTTTGGATCTCCAGCGCGCACATGTTCAAAAACTAAGAGGTCTTCTTGACTGTTGACATAAAACTCACTGAATCCGTTGTGATTTAGGTCAGCGAGAAAGAGACAGGGTGTTTCTCCAGTGTTATGGTGCCAGACTGGGGTTAATTTGAGAACCGCCCTGCTCTCATTTGCGGGGAGAGGACCAGCGCCCTTTCCTGTTTCGGTAGTAGATTGAGAGCGGAGTTTGAACACATAGATACTCGGATTCACAACAAGCACCATCTCATTTTCCGAGTCGCCGTCAACATCGCCAATGGCAATGCTGTTTCCGTATGCGTGAAACGGAGTAATTTCCTGTGACACTATGGATCGGTAGAGTGAAGTGCCATTTTGACTTGATGTTGATGAGATATTAGCAGGAGGGAACGCGGTGAAAACACGAAATGCCCAGTTTGATGGGACCGAAGGGAGATCGACCTGCGATACGGCTCCACCGACGACGAACTCAGGAATCTTGTCGCCGGTAAGATCGCCTGCCGCAAGCAGATGAGCATCCTCGACATCTATCTTATCTCTCCACGTTTCGACTAGCAGGTCGTTCCCCACGGATTCGTAGACAAATAACTCGCCTTCACTGTCCCCCACCATCAATTCCATGCGGCCATTGTTATTGAAATCGCCAATAGCAAACCGCTCACCAAAAGCATTCATTCCACTAGTCTTGTTCTCAATGCTGATAACTTCTTCATAGGCGTTGTTTCCACGATTTTCAAAAATGAGAATCCGATTGTTGTTGTTGTCGGGCCCAATAATCTCTTTTCGTCCATCGCCATCAAGGTCTGCAATCTGACCAGACGAGATAAAGGGGAATTCCCAGATTATCTTTTCCGGATAACCATCTCGCTTTGCACTCTCGATTAGGAATGTACGTTCTTTTGTGCTGCCCAAGATTTCCAAAAGTCCATCGCCATCGGTATCACCAACCTCCCACGGTTTAAAGTTGGTACTGCTGGTGTGTTGAAGCTGATATGTACTTGCCGAAGATCGCTCATAGATTTCAACCCCTGTAGGGGTTAGATTGCTCAAACTCTCCAATGGAATTCCAACGATTTCAATTTGACCATCCCGATCGAAATCCGCTGAGAGGGAGGCAAGGTGCATCACAGAAAGCTTGGTAGACGTTTGGATGAAGCCATTCGGTGAGATGTTTCCACCAATGACTCCGGTGCGGTAGAATTTCCCATCATTGTTGTCAACAGTCTCTAATCCTGCGGCGTTGCGAGAGGTGATGAAGAAGTCATAATTCCCCGCACTGAGCGGGAGTGACAAATAATGTTCCCTGCTTGCTGAGTTTTCCTCAATTGGCGAGAACGGAGAGAGTCCTTGACGTGCCCGCTGGCTCAATGTGTTGATTGTAAAATCATCCGTTGACCAAGTGATGACCGTGACCAGACTGTCCATAGAAACCAACTCTCGCACTTTCACATTCTGAACTTGAGGGGCAGTCCGGTTCACAGATAAGACAACTTCATCACGTACAGTTTTCTCATCGCTTCCATTAACTTCGAGGCGGACAGTATATATGCCTTCTGGCACTGAGGCAGTATTCCACTCAAGCAACCTTTCGACTGACTTTTGCTGACGGCTTGGTTTATTGATGGGAATAAATGTTTCCGGAGTCCTTGATTCTCCATACATCAACTGCCATGTCGAAAACCGAAATCCGGCGGCAGTTCCAATAATCTCGATTCTATCCGATCCACCACTGTTAGTCTCCGGCGAAAAAATTCGTCCCTGTAGCGAACCACTTGCCATTAACGCTCGCTCTGCATTCAGATGTCCGGCACCAACGAGCTCCGGGCTATCCGCAATCGAATCAGTTGTGGCGATGAGGATGTTGCGAGCTTCCTCATGCGTCAGACTCGGGCGCTTTGACATAACTAGTGCAGCCACTCCGCAGACATGTGGTGTAGCCATCGATGTACCGGTGAGGAGACGGTATTCATTATTTATCTGTGTACTCAATATTACGTTACCTGGTGCACCGATATCAATGGACGCACCAAAATTGGATTGATAAAACCTTCTTTTGTTCTGGTCGGTTGCGGCGACAGCAAGCACTTTGCGATAGCCTGCAGGGAAAATCACCTGATTTTGAAAGTCATTTCCCGCTGCAGCAACGAGAAGTACGCCTCGTGCGTACGCATAATCAACTACATCTCGAATTACAAACGAGCTTGAAGTGCTACCCCAGCTCATGTTGATAATCCTAGCGCCGTTATCAACAGCGTAGACAATTCCCGCCGAAGAATCATCGTCCTGCAGACTTGAGACTCCTCCAATAGAGTGTCCGGTACGAACAGCCATCAACTTACAATTCCAAGCCACGCCAGCGATTCCAATCCCGTTATTTGCTGACGCGCCGGCAATACCGGCGACGTGCGTGCCGTGTCCTGTTTCGTCTATCGGGTCATTATCGCCTTCCATAAAATCACCTTCAGCTGCTACGCTTGGTGCATCAGTGAAATTCCACCCTCGTACATCGTCGATGTAGCCGTTATTATCGTCGTCCAGCCCATTTTCAGGAATTTCGTCAAGATTGACCCAAATTTGCGAGACAAGGTCCTCGTGTTGATAATCAATACCAGAGTCCACCACCGCAATGATTATGCTCGGATCTCCCTTCTCAATTGCCCACGCCTCGGGCATATTGATGAGCAGAAGATTCCACTGGTCGTCAATCCGCGGATCGCTGGGAAGAGCTGTGGATTCTTGCGTTGGGCGGAGATAGTTGAATGCAACCGCCTCAATCAGCGGAGATGCGACATACGCAGCTTTTAACGTAAGTAGATTTGCTGAAACTGGAAACCGCAGAAGATAAATACGTTCAAGATTGGGATTGAATTCCGGGTAAGCAATATACGGAAATACCCGGTGAAAGGACTGGACTCCCATCTGATTGTGGAGTTTATGTATTGGCGCTTTGGCGTGCAGCAGGTCTGCTCCCCTCTGCGCTTCAGATGTCACGCGAATTAGGAGTTCCCCAGGCGTGATTCCAGGATTATGTTCAGTCGGAATTGGGGATTCACGTTGTGCGCCGATAGCCGCTAGGATGGGTTGGAAAAAAATCAAGATTCCCATAAGGAACATTAACGCGAGGGAATCCCACACAGAATCCGGTAACGTGTTAACGAGGAAGGTACATTGACGATTCAAACTTGAATTCCCCTGTGATGTTGCTAATCCCATCGCCGCGTGCTTATGATTTAAATCCATAGTATGGGATGACATCCTGCGTTTCACATTGCAGACTAACGCTGCGAAGATTTAGTCTATCCCAATCAGCATGTCTGCCACAGACAGAGCCATGAGCACTAAACTCACTATGCCATTCAGAGTGAAGAACGCAAGATTTACTCTCGAAAGATCGTTAGGTCTAACGATTGCATGTTCATAAACTAGAAGAATCGTTACGATACCAACGCCAATCAGGTAGAGAACGCCGAGATTAGTTAGCCACGTCACACCAATGAGTGCTACAACCATCATAACATGTAGTGTAGTGGATAACTGCAAAGCACGCTCTTTTCCGAAACATGCAGGAATTGAGTAAAGTCCATACGTCCGATCAAACTCAAAATCTTGACAAGCATAGATAATGTCAAATCCGCCAATCCAAAGTAGTATTGCCAAACCGAGCAACATCGGCGGCCAATCTAGTTCTCCTTTGATGGCAATCCATGTGCCAATCGGGGCGATGGAGATTGATAGTCCGAGCCAGAGGTGAGAGACAAAAGTCCACCGTTTTGAGTAGGAGTACCCAACGATCACTGCGAGTGCGACTGGTGAGAGCGCAAATGCAATCGGATTGAGCTTGTACGCAGCGAATACTAGCAAGGCGGCAGAAACGATAGTAAATACCCACACCGCCCGTTTCGAAATCCTCCCTGCGGGGATAGCGCGTGCGGCTGTACGCGGATTGAGCTCATCAAGGTCAGCGTCGGCAAGACGGTTGAACGCCATAGCGCAACTTCTCGCTCCGACCATTGCGAGGAGTATCCAACCAATTTTATCTGGTGCAGGGAGACCGTCCGATGCAATGAACGCACTTATAATCGCAAATGGAAGCGCGAAGATTGTGTGCTCAAACTTGATCATGTCGAGGATGATTTTGATTTTTCGAAAGATCACTCACTTTTCCTCAGCGCAAAAAATCGACTCTTCCTTCCATCGCTTAATCAGCTTGGTATCAATATCGAATTGATCCAGCAGTTTTGTGACCACGAAGTTGATTTGGTCGTCGACAGTCTTGGGGAAGTGGTAGAAACCTGGCATCGCGGGCAGTATACACACCCCGATTCGTGAGAGCTTCAACATATTTTCGAGATGGATGGAACTGAGCGGTGTGTCACGAGGGACAAGCACCAACTTGCGTCGCTCCTTAATACAGACATCGGCAGCACGATGAATGAGGTTACGGGAAATGCCAGCAGCGATTGACCCCAATGTTCCCATACTGCACGGGGCGACTATCATGCCTTGCGTGCGAAAAGAACCGCTCGCAATCGGAGCCGCAATGTCGGATTCGTGATGGTAAATAACTCGATCCGAGCCGCAATCTAGCAGCGATTCGAGACCAAAGTTGTTCAAATCTACTCGGATTTTAAGTTCCTCCCACAGTGCCCTTGCTCCCGAACTAGAAATTGTCAAATGAATCTTATACTCCTTATGTTGCATAAGGATTTTCAGTAACCGTATCCCGTAAACGACGCCGCTTGCACCCGTAATTCCAACAATCAGACGTTTCAATGGATTCTCCCTTCTGCGCAATTTTGAATCAGCGAAACAAACCATTCAATAGTCAATTTCTTTCATCTAAAGCAGAGCAAGCGACTTTTCCAAATCCGTTCGGCACAGTGTACCTGTTTCTAAACTAGGTGCCATTATACGCTAGAATGAGGTGTAGAAACCAATTCCACGTGAAGGTGAGTCGGGCTTTACGGAGTGGGAAAATATCAGCCTCTAGAGCAGGGACGGTAGCACGCAGACGATTTATGACTGCAAAGCTTTTGCTAATTTTTGCGTCGAATCGGAAAGCGTTTCCCGCAAATAACGAACCGCATTCGTTGTACTTCGACGTGGAGGTTGTGCATTCGATGAAGCGATTTTTAGGTTGACAAAAGTAGGTCCTTTTTCATCCAAAATCAGTGGAAGGGCACTGTCCAGTAGGGAGAGTTGGTCAAACCGATGAATCTTCTCAAATCCCGTTCCGCGGGCAACTGTGGTGAAACTAAAGTTTGTACCCCCGGGTATCGACTGATTGCCTGTAACCTCATACGCATTGTTTTCACACACGAAAAGGTAGTAGTTGTCCGGTAGTCTAGTCAACCCCGTAGCCGTTGCAAGTGTGCCTAAGCTCATCAGCATGCTTCCGTCCCCATTAAGAACCAACACTTTTTTGTCTTGTCTTGCTAGTGCAAGCCCTAATGCGAAATCGGCAGCATGTCCCATCGCGCTACCAACAGAAGCAAAATCGAGAGGATGATCAGAAATCTTTCCCCAAGGGACCGCTAATCCCATTGTTGCAATAACGATTTCATCGGTTCTGTGCTTGGCTATGATTTTCAGGCATTCTTGTTTGTTAAGCATGGTTAGCCCCTTGGATTGATGATTGGAAGGCTGAAATCCGGTTTTCAATCTTCACTTTCCCTTCCATCGCTTGCTCACCTCGTTGGCGACTGGGGTAAAAATTTAATTACTGGTGGGGTTCGGAAGTCCGCTGCCGCAAACTGAACATATTGATTAGCTTCCTCCTGGACGTTAATTTCGTCCGTCCTCCAAACACACGAAAATCGATAAACAAGATTGGCGTTATCAGATGGGTCCATTAGCACGGTGTAGGTGTTTGTATTGGGTCCTGTTGAGACCAATTCTTGAAACGCCTCCAATCGATCTGCCGGAAAAATCACGCCCATATCAAGTTTTGTTGGCGGCGATGTTATTGCTGGTTGATTCCAAGTCCAAAGCCAACCTTCCGTAGCATTTTTATCCAGGTTAAATCCGTCATTCGGAACACCGGTCGCGATACAGTATCTGGATGTTAGCCCTGGCGCCTCAATGTGATGTTCTCCCCATTGGTGGCCCGCATAAATCATAATCGTTGATGTCAACTGGATTGTTCCTGTATGCAAGGGCCAATTGGGTATTATCCGCTGTACGACGGATCGAACTGGACCATCGGCAAGAACCCGAACATAGTCATCCGCATCCATAGGCGAGATAAGTTCTTGATTGATTTTGTCCCAAAGCGCAAAGCCGCCGCAACCAATTAACCCATGGGACGGAGTAAGTGGAATCATGACATCTTCTTCAGCACCCGATCTGCTCTCAGTCTGACCGATAAACCGATCGATGGATAATTCCTTCGCTTTGTACACATTTAGCTGATTTTCCTCTTTCAGGACAGAGTATTGCTGTTTATTATTCTGATCGATTATAAGCCAATTACTATCCGGCGTTCGAACTTCAACTGTGATATTCTGGGATAGCCCCAAGCCATTATTTTCAAACGATTGGCGCAACTCTGCTGAAATAGAATTGCGATAATCCAACTCACTCTGAAAGTGCGGTTCAATGTTAAACAGCAACTTTTCCCACTTGCCGTAGGCTTGAGTTGAGCCGTTGTTATTCAGAACATATGCGATCAACTCAGATTCCAACGCTGCGAATCCATTGAATTCTGGAAAAATACCGGATCTTGTTCGCTTTGGAAATTCAAGTGTTAAAGGTATTTGGTAATTGGGGGCATATCGAATAGTTACCTCTTTTGTTTCTCGGGGCGCGAGATTTACAAGAAAAACCAATTCATCCTTTTTGCCATCATAGTTCATATCGTCTACTTGACTGTGAATTTCAGTTCTTTGTTGACCAGAATCCACCAAGTAGGCATCAAACGAAAAGTCAGAACCAACTGACCTAAGCTCTTCAAGAGTAAGCACAATAGGAACGTTGAGGCGTTTAATTGGCAACGTATTCTGAATTGTCAGTTTTATTTGGGGAGGGGTACGATTCTTGCTAGAGAAATCACAACCGATTAAACTCCATATCCAAATCCCAAGGAGGAGACAACAATAGGGAAGTCTGTCAAAATTGCGAAATTTCAACTGCTGACGCGGATTAGTTTTTTGTTTCAGATTCATCCACAGGTCAATCAAACTACATATCTCCTTTATACGTTTTACGAGCATTATTCTATCACAACAGCAGGGAACTGCCAACGGAAAAATCCCTGGTATCGAAGTGTGGGTCAGCAATTCACATTTCAATCTCTACGACCTTCTGACAGGATGCATTCCTCAAGCGTTTTTGATAACTTTACTGGGCGAAATTGTCTTGAACAAATTTGTCATCGCCTTCACCACTAGTTGACTGAGCACGTTCTCACAGCAGAAACGGCTCTGTGAGTTGCTCTGTCCTAGGATGGATTTCTACAAGGCTGTCAAAGTCGAGAATGAAACGGATAGTCCATTAGATGAAAGTAGAGGGTAGAGGGCACTGGCAAATAAGGTAAGACGTGGAGATTCAGAAGCAAAAAAGACTACAGTACAGAAAAGGCTGAAACAAGAAGCTAGGAGCAAGATGCTGAGTAAATGCGCCGGCTTTAAAAGATTCGCTTGTGCGCGGTGTTGTACTTACCGCGACTAGCTTCCGAATATCTGTGGAGAACATGTGTGAATTTTTGGAATGGCGAAGATTATCCAGTCTACTAGCGCCATAAGAGACGTTTTGGTGTAATGAGCATCTGCATCGGAATACGCCCTAGGAGTAGATTGCCGCGTTGGAAATTTCATTGGAACACGGACGATTTATCAATGAAGATTAAGCCCTGTGAGCAGGCATTTCCCTCTCACGGCAACAACTCCAACGCGTAATCTATTTCCGCTTCCGAGTTGTAGAAATGTGGAGACAAACGTACCCCATCACGTTCCGCACCAATCACGTTTTCATGCTGAAGGCGATCGCAAAGTTCAGTTGCTGAGTATCGATCGCTTTGAAAGACGACGATTCCAGATCGTTTGGATTCGATGTTTGGCGTTATGACCCTATACCCCTTAGATTGAAGTCCGTTGATGAGCCGCTTCGTCAGATTCAGTACTCGCGCTTCAATTCTTACAACGCCAATCTCCAACAACAGTTCAATCGCCGCTCGTAATCCGTGTAATCCAACGCTATTGTAAGAACCCTCCTCAAATCGCGTCGCATTCGGTTTCGGTGTGAAATCGTAATTTAGGAAATCCCGAGGGTTGACCACGCTTGCCCAGCCGACATTGGTGTTGATTAATCTATCCTGTTTCTCCCTCGTGCAGTAGAAAATCGCCGCGCCTTCGGGAGCAAGTAACCATTTGTGTCCATCCGCCGCAAGAATGTCAATGTTGCAAGCTTTCACATCTAAATCAATCACGCCAAGGCTTTGAATCGCATCCACAACAAACCAAATACCTTTCTTGCGGCATATTTCACCAATTGCTGCAATGTCGTTCCGAAACCCCGATGCAAACTCGACATGGCTGATTGTCACGACACGGGTGCGCGCATCAATTGCCGCCTCAATCTCCTCGGTCAAAATCTGCCCTCGTCTCTCTTGCACCATCCGCATTTCTACACCGCATCGCTCCTTTAAGCTCCACCAAGGGTACACGTTAGCCGGAAATTCCACTGCTGTCGTTACAACGTTATCGCCCTGGCGCCAATCTACCCCGTTGGCGGCAATGATGAGCCCTTGCGTAGTGTTTTTCATGAACGCAATTTCGTCTGAATTGGCATTGATTAATCGCGCAGCGGAATGACGGCAGGCTTCAGCCGTTGCTGCCCAGTTAGCCGCGTTGACTGCACCGTTATCGACGGCATCGTTCAAGAATTCTTGCATCGCCTTTCGCACACACAATGACAACGGTGACACGCCGGCGTGGTTGAGGTAGATATATTTTTCCGTTACCGGAAACTGTTCTCGCCATCGATTCCACCCACTCACGGTCGACTATCCTCGTGCGGCTTCTCGTTGATTCGCTGTACACCCCGATATGGCCCAGCAATTGCGATACTGCATCGATCTCGGCAAAGATACTTGCGTGCGGCCGCGTTTACCTCATCTCGGGTAATGCTGCGGTAAATCGATTCATGTCTAGCGGGGTAGTCCAGACCCAACCCATATAGCTCTGATGACATCAGCACAGCGATGATTCCTCTATTGGTTTCCAACGTCAACGCAAAATTTCCTACAATCAGATTCTTAGCGTCTGCAAGCTCCTGCTCTGAAATGCCGCCAGATGCGATTAGTTCAAGTTCGTTCAGAATACTCTGAATTGCCTTATCGACGTTTTCCGGATTAACTCCTGCGCTAGCATGGAAAAGCCCCTCACCAAACGCCGCAGAGAATGAACTCCACACACTGTATGCCAGTCCTTCAACATCGCGAACACGACCAAAAAGACGGGCGATTCCCGCACTACCTCCGAGCACGCGGTTCATGAGATCAAAGGCGTAAAAATCTGGATTTGTGCGTGCAATACTCTTATGCCCTAACTCGATACTCACCTGAGATTTGTCCATCATCGGTTTGATGGCGACCTTTTTTTCACGATATTCTACCGGCGGAATTCTGAAGAGCGGCTTTTCGCCAATTGCCATCCACTTCCCCATTGCAACATCGATTTTCTCGATAATCTCCTGTGTATCCACATCACCAACAATCGCTAGAATCAGCGAATCGGGACGATAGTAGCGGGCATGAAAATCAACCAGAACATCCCGCTGTATCCTCTGAATGGATTCCTCGGTTCCGTGTACACACTGGTGATACGGGTGTTCTTCGGGGAAAACAAGTTCGCGCAGCATCCGGTCGGCGACATAATCGGTGTCATCTTCCCACGCTTTGAAACAACTATAAATCTGACGACAGTGTTTCTCGATCTCTCCCTGTGGGAAGTTAGGCGCCCGAAGCACGTCATTGAGAACATTTAGCACGCAATCCAAATCTTTTGACAAAAGGCGTCCATTGATGTTTACCGATTCTGTATTACCCCATACGTTTAGGCTCGCCCCTACAGATTCAATCTCTTCAGCAATCTCTTCCCATGTCCGGTGTTCAGTACCTTTTGTCAGCATATTGGCAACAAAATCTGAACAACCAGGCAAATTCGGCGGATCATACATTGCACCAGCTTTTAATCGACCACCAAGTGCAACTGTCTTGTTAAAATGGTTTTCTTGGATCAGTACGGTCAATCCATTGTCAAATATGTGGCGGGTAACGGGTAACTCCCCTGAACTGGTGGACGGTGACGGGTGGTTAGTGGGAGTTGAACGATAGGTGTTAAATGGCATTTCCGGCTTGAAAAAAAAACGCGGTTGTGACATGCAATACATGGCTTTCACCGCCGTTTCTCCGCTAGCGGACATTTCTCCGGACGCACCGAGATTTCCGGGCGGGGTGGGGCGGAAGTGTCCAACCGTACGGTTATCTTCGGTGAGATATTTCTGCGCTGCTTCACAGATTTGTTCGCGAGTAACAGATTGTATCCTTTCAAGATACGTATCGAGGAATCTATGAGAAAGCACAGTTTCGTAGTAACCAATCCGAGCTGCCTGTTCAGAAACGCTATCGAGCGAGAAAAGGAACTGTGCTTCCGTTTGATTGATTGCTCTCTCTAACTCTGACTCGGTGACGAGATGGTTTTGAATGCGGTCAATTTGTTCTAAAATAGCTGCTTCAAGTGTTGCCGGGGTGACATCAGCTTGAGCCTCTGCGAATGCCCAAGCAAGTCCAGCATCCGTGGAGAATCCTGCGTCCAAATCTGCAGATGTCGCGAGCTGTTTGTCTACCAAGGCACGATAAAGGCGTGATGATTTTCCAGAACTCATGATTGTGCCAAGAACCTCTAGCGGATAGAGGTCTGAATTCCCAGCCGCTGGAATGTGATACGCAATTGCAACATAAGCAATGTGCCCCTCCTTGCGAACGGTTACTCGTCTTTCCCCCTGCTGCTTAGGTTCAATTGTTGATGGGCCGGGAATCGATTCACCGGGTGGCAAGGAGCCGAAATGCGCTTCGACCTGCTTGATCAGCGATGACGTATTGAAGTCACCTACAACGATAAGCGTTGCGTTGTTTGGGATGTAGTGTTGACGATAGTACTCGTAAAGATCTTCACGGGTCATCGATTTCAGATCTGAGGTCCAACCAATCACCCCCCATTGATACGGGTGTGTCTTATATGCAGCAGCCTGCACTTCCTCCCATAAAACGTACTGGGGTGAGTTTTCCGAGCCTTCACGCTCTGAAAGGATAACTGTCCGTTCGGCTTCAACCTCATCGGGGTCAAAAACGCTGTTTTGCATGCGATCTGCTTCCAGAGCAAGTCCAACTGAGATTTTGTCTGCAGGCAGTGTTTCATAATAGGCGGTGAAATCGGCGCTCGTAAACCCGTTCCACCTGCCACCGTTGCCTTCTATCAGCCTTTTGAGTTTATCCTTTGGGATTTTTGGCGTCCCTTTAAATAGCATGTGTTCCACCCAATGAGAAACACCAGTCATACCCAAACGTTCATTGCGAGATCCCACCTTGTACCAAATATAAGTGCTAATAACCGGAGCCGCGTGTACTTCCTTGGTCAACACTTTTAATCCGTTCAACAGCTCATGTTCGCTAATCTCATCGTGGTGTCCGGATGTTCCTGTGGTAATGGGGTTTGGCGAGTGGGCATCGGGTTTTTCAATCTGTTGCGTCAATGGTAACTTCCTCCAATGTATTGAACCCTCAAAATGTCCTGAACCTTTCAATGGTCAGTTTCAATACCAAGGTTTAGATTCGTAGTGGTTCAAGTAATTTTTACATACAAATATTCAACCGTGTGTCCCGTCTTCGATGTTTTTCCTTACAACCTTACAATCTGAGTGTCATGTCGAATCTGGTACACTGCTCGATAGATTTTTCGTCCCTCTGCGACGTACTTGTTCTCGAAACTCGTTGGGATGTGTTCTGCTTCAACTGAGTCAAATGGCACAGATACTAACGATGGCGACCGATCTAGTCTTTGACAAATCTCGGAGAAACACTCCTCATAATCGGTAGCGAGTTGGATACAGCCCTCATTCGGATCGAGAGTCTGCACTAAGCCTTTTATGAAAAGTTTGTTGTTAAAGATTCGGCGTTTGTGCTGGCGTTTCTTCGGCCAAGGATCGGGAAAGTAGATATGATGAGTCTTGACCGATCCAAACGCAACAAAGCGATCGACAAAATAGGACGCGTCGCTCCAGACGAGAAGCGCCCTCGTAACGTTATGTTTCAGTAGGTGTTTCTTTGTTCGCTGAACATATTTTGGGGCTCTCTCAATACCAACGTAGTTAATCTCGGGATGTTGCTTCGCGGATTGGCGCAGGAATCGTCCCTTGCCACACCCAATTTCGATTTCGACGGGATTGTCATTCCCAAAAACCTCTTTCCAATCGAGTGGAGGGTCAATATCTTTCAGATTAATTTCAGTATCTGCCCTGAGATTGATGATCCTTGATTCGACTTGGGTGAAGTTGTAATATGTGTCATTATAGCGCGGTTCAGCGATCATCCCTTAAATATACAAGTCTATCAAATATCTTCGTATTTGTAGGTATCGGCATACTTTCAAGAAGCGTTCCCGGCCCCGGTCTTTGGCTCATGGCATTCCTTGTCATGTGTTGTATACTCTTCTTCCATTGAAGCGATGTCTGCCGCGGTTTCCTTAATCGCCTGTTTGAGTGCATTGACACGGAGTTCCAGAGAGTCCTCAAGCTGTTTAAGATGGAGCAGCCACGACTCTCTTGAGGAGTTTTCATTTGTACCAAATCCGTTTGTCTGAGATAAGCGAATATATTTTAACCGTTCCTCCTGTAACGTCTTTAACTGTCCTTCGTAGTCCTCGATTCCAGTTTGAAGTAAAATGACTAGTTCACGAATCTTTTCCAACACATCTGCCTCCTCATTGACCTGGAAAATGATTGAACCTTCACAAGGTTAATATTATCTCATATTGACTTGTTCGATGCAATGGTTAATCCACCATTAGGCTTTCCGTTACTTGACAGCTCAGGACAACTGCGGTATGCTTACGTTGAGCGGTTGAGTCACCTGCGCCTTGCTGCAACTCGATACAAGTAGAAGACGCGCTGAATCATCCAAAGCGGCGCATCAAGGCTAAGAGGATTATGTTGTTATGACAACCGCTAGGAGGTGAAATATGCGAAGAGCCCATACGTGCTTCATCGTGAGCTTACTCATGTCAATCACTGCGTGCACCGCATTGATTGGGATGTGGGCGTGGGCACAAAAGGCAGAGGAACCAACCGAAAACAGAGCGATAACCTTAGTAGACCTTGGGGTAACAACCGAACAAACCGAGCGGATCAAAGCTCTGTGGGAACTCAAACGCCAAAAGCACATTAAGGCTATCGAAAACCTACGCCTACTAAATCGACTGGCCAAGGACTTAGTCGTATCAGATGACGAAATTGGAGAAACACTGAAGAAACTACGTCAGAATCTTTTGGACCAAGAGCAGAAGATTAAGTCATCGGAAGAAAAACTCATCGAAGATTTACCTTCTCGCGCACAATTGCACTTAACCATCTTGGGAGTGTTAGAAAACGGATTAGCGACCCGCCGCTTTGGGACAACATCACCAAAAGATAAGAAATGAGATAGCGTCGAAATTGGCATCTGATACGAAAATGGGCAGAACAAATGTGGTGGGCAAAAAAATGGTGGAGGATACCGGACTTGAACCGGTGACCTCTTGCATGCCATGCAAGCGCTCTCCCAACTGAGCTAATCCCCCCACAGTAAACCAAATAGATTTTAACATCCTCATTCTTGAAACGCAAGGAAAAATTTGTACTCTTTTTGCGACACTGTGTCTAAGTCCGCACCGATATGCCGGGGTGTGAAACACAGACGATAACGGTCTACATATTCGCGCTATTAAACAAGAGATTGATGTCTGATTCTCGAATCACATATTGGGGGAGAACATAGACACAATTATATCAATTCATATCGAATATCAATACTATCTTTCCCCTCTAGGTTTTCAGCAAGCATTTCGAGTAATTCCTCTTCGCAACCGTTCTCAGCAAGAAAGTCATACGTTTCTTCATCAATAAAATAGTCCTGATCCTCAATACCTCCCTCCTCAAGATTCTCAATCAAAAATTGAACCTGATCTTCTGTGATTATTCCTATCTCTTGGTCATGCTCAAGATCAATGAGTAGAAACAATTTCTGATTCATCCGCGACCTCTCTCGTATCCCCAAGAACTTGGAATTGATGCTTGCCTGCCAATACCTCATTGAATTGGGATTACAAATTTTATCAAAGTGCTGCTGGATTGTCATCCCATAAATCATCAGATTGAGCGCCTTCAAATTATTCCAGAGCCCGACACTAAAAAGCTGGACATGAAGCTGAGATTGATTTACAATAACCGTTAGTGCTAGGTAAGCGACAAAAATACAGAATTTACTGTCCCAGCCGTCATGAAGATTCGACTGTGAGGTCAACTTGACGACGTTTGACGATGTAACAAATTGGGCTTATGGCTTTGATTTGCTCTTGAGGTGTGCCCATGTCGTGATGACGGACGCAATGGTGGGTTTAAGCTGGGGGGCAGGTGAGGCAGGCTCCGTTTCCCATAATTCACCCTCCAAGGTGACGGTTTCTTCGGCGGAGGAGTGAACCATATAGCTGGCTTCGCCTCGAATGGATTCATCAAGATGTTCGGTGTTATCGCGTTGTACCAAGATCTGATCTTGTGACTCCAACTGGAAGTAAATTGCCCAAACGGAGGGAAATAGGTTGAAAAAATCACCGACGGTCTCCAACTCTTCGGAGTCCATCGGAACACCGTATACGCCGTAACCCTTGCGGATCGTTAAATCTACTTGGACCGGAGTTGTTGCAGGTCTATGTGCGTGAAGTTCGACTGTTCTTTCTCTCCTCATGACGATGACAAAACCGAAACTCGGGTCAAGTACCGGATTGTCACCGCCACTTAGCGTGTACTTGAACTCGTCTAGTCCAACAGAATATATGTAATTGACATCTGGTTGAATTGCGTAGAAAAGGTCTGATATCTCTTCTAGCGCATTTTCGCAATGGTCAACCCCAATGACAGTGAACGGCAGCGAAATGAAGTTGTATCCTTCTTTAAGCTCTAGTGTGAACGAAACAATTTCGCCTGCCAAAGGTGTACACCCTGCGCCCGACGATGATGAGCCGCCGTTTCCGTTGTTCTGTGGATTGCCGTTCCCATTAGAGTCGTCTGGGTCAGATGTCTGCCAGTTCTGTGGCTCAACGGTCCACCAAGCTGTGATCCTAATGTCGTTGAATGGATGTATGTTACTTTTCTGATAGTATTCATGCACATGCTGATATTCCGGCTTACGGATTCGATCCGGATGACCAATGTCGAGATGCGCTCGGCCTGTTGCGTCTTCTTGGAAGGCGTCGTGGGCATGGACAACTAGGGGCGTTCCGAAGCAGATGAGGCAGAGGAAACTGAGTAACAGCTTCCTTGCAATCGGGGTTTCAAAGTGTTCATGCATTATCGTTTCCCCATTGTTCAGATGGCGCCGGGACCAGCACTGTGTCGATGCCTATCGTTGCTCCAAGGGGCTAATATGTGAAATGCCGGACTAATGTGAATCCTCAATTTATTGACGGCAAAAATAGGCAATCATTGATTTAAAACGTTAAATACTGAATCACGTTACAAAATAGGGAGGGATTAACCGTGAGTGTATCAAAATCAACTCCTCAAGAAAGAGCAACCGGAACTGTCCGAGTCGAAACTCCACCTGAACATCATGTCAATCGAGAAGAACTTGTTTACCACCAACTGTGCCGTGCTGACGACTTTGAGGAACTTGAAGGCAAGCCGTATCATGTCAATGGTACCCATCTCGCGGTCTTCAAGTTTGAGCGTAAATTTTACGCGGTTGATAATCGCTGTCCGCACATGGGTTATCCGATGTCTAAAGGCAGCCTTCGAGATGGTGTGCTGATTTGTCACTGGCATCATTGGGAGTTCGACCTAAAATCGGGCGGCTGTTTTCAAGCGTTTGGCGACGACCTAAAGGCATTCCCTGTCGCGTTGCGTGATGACGGCTATCTTTACGTCGGACTCCCGCGCGGAGAAAAGGAAGCCGCTGTGCGACGAGTCATTGACCGTGGCAAGCGGGCACTGGAGCGAGGGCTCAAGGAGCAAAGCCCCTTTTTCATTGCGAAGGCGGTGACGGCGCTGCAAGGTGCGGGAGCATCCCCGCAGGAGATAATCCAACAAGGACTTTATTACGGCGCATACAAAAGCAGCGAAGGTTGGTCGTCCGGCGTCACGATTCTCTCACTCGGGGGCAATTTGTGGAACGAAGTTGACCCCAAGGACCACAATCTGTTTCTCGTGCATGGCCTCACTCAGGTTAGCCGAAGAACGACAGGGAGTTCACGCCCATATCGTGCGCCATTCCCACACGTAGACGAGGAGCATGACCTCACAACACTCATGCGGTGGTTCCGCTATTTTGTTAACAAACGGCACCGAGGCGCAGCTGAGCGCATCTTGTTGACGCTCAACGACCGTGGATACGGAAAGTCAATCATCGCCAATTTTGTCTTTACTGCGGCGACCGACTTCTATTTCACCGGTGACGGTCACGCCCTTGATTTTGCGAACAAGATGTTTGAGGCACTGGATTACGTTCAATGGGAAGGGGCTCATGAAATCCTACGCCCGATAATCGTCGATTTGGTCAGCCGAACTCGGCACGAAGAAACGTCACGATGGGCTGATTCAATCCCCATCTTAGAATCGGTCTTCTCGCGCATTCACTACATCTGGCAGGACAACCGTGTAACCGAGGCATCGCTTGACATATCCGAATTTTCGAAGACGCTGCTTGGTGATGATTTCAGACCGATTGTCACAGCAGTTGAAGCGAAATTGCGCGCAGGAGTCCGACCCGCCGACATCTGTCGTGCGATGGCCTACGCGTCAGCTATTCGCATTGCGCAGTTCCACCTAAAAAATGAGGGAGATTGGCACGATGTGGCAAACATCTACTCGTATTCCCATGCCCTCTACTGTGCATTCCATTACGCACCGAGTGCGGAACTCTTGCGCGGTATCTTTCACGGTATAGTCTTCCTCACCTATCTCCGCTGGCTCAACATGCCCTCCGCACGTATGCCGAAACTCGGGCAACGGCTTGATGAAACCTATGATTCCGTGACGCAGATGTTAGACCGGCTTCAAGAATTGGCGGACTTTCAAAAGGTCTATGAGGCAGAGGTATTGGTGAATCAGTATCTCGAAGAGGGACACGACATTGACAAACTCAGGCAGACGCTCTGTCATGTCTTGCTTCGTGAAGATGCAGAACTCCACATGTTCCAGGTGCTTGAAGTCGCCTTGAGACACTACGACCTATCAGACGACCCCGAGGAAAAGCGGATACACCTCTTAGCAGCTACACGCTATATCACTGCACAGAAGCTGATGAAGAACATCCTTTGGTCAACAGAAAACGCCGAACGCCTAGCGCGTGGTGAGTTACTAAGTGAGCGCGACGATGACAATTAGCGGGTAAATCACGACGGGTGTGGGGTAAGCCATTCCTAACTGCTTTGGTTCAAACTCGACTTGAGAAGAATGATAAAGGAACAAATTGCAAGCCTCCAACAAGCATGTTAGAACCATTGAAGCGAATTGTGATAAAATCAGTGATTGTGCCGGCATTATCGCCAATGCAGATCGAACAAATCGTAAGTGCTTGAGGTAATCTGCCGCATTTTGCCCGTTTCAACATCTAAAATGAAGACCTCACTGGTTTCCCGTCCGCCCGAATCGCGCCCGATGAATGCAATCTGAGACCCGTCCGGACGCCATGTCGCATCCCGTCCGCTGTAAAGGCTAAGGTTTTGAAAGCTCTTGAATCGTCCGTTCTCTACACCGGCGACGCAGATATTGCCCGATGCATAAAACAAAATCTGCTTGCCATTCGGCGACCACTCCTCTATCCCGTGACACGGGGGTTCGTCGCGTTCGAGAAACCATGAACCAGTTGCACCGACCACATCTGGTTCCGCCAGTGCAAGGAAGTTATTGTCAGTCTTAAACGCAATCCAATTGCGATCCGGCGACCACTCGGGCCATTTAGTCCCTTCCGGCAACGCTTCAATCAATCTATTTCTCGGTTCTTTGATCTTCTCGCCTTTCGCATCCCAGTGACGCCATCCCTCTGCCCACCGGCGGGTTCTCCACCGCTTTGTTGAATCTCCGTCAATCGTGACAACCCAGTTTTCCAATTGATTCCTTGCTTGCTCGATTTCAACCGCAACAAGGATTGCATTGCTTAACGGGGACCACCAGAAATCGTGAATGCGATATTGTTTCTTGACGAGTCGTTTGCTCTCAGCACCGTCTGCCGTCATCACACATAACGATTCCGCACCATCAACTCCGGAGATGTAAGCAATTTGTTCTGTGTCGGGTGACCATCGCGGTCTCCGAGAAAGCCCATCGTCCGTGAGTTGGCGGAAATCTGTTCCAGTTGGGTTCATCGTGCAGATATTATACTGATAGAATTCCCACCATTTCGTCGTCCCTCGACCTTTATCCAGCGTTCCCGTCGTGGCTCGGAATCCATCTCGATGCAGGTACGGCTTGCGGATGCCAAAGACTAATTTCCCGGCTCCGTCCTGGGCAGACGCGACGCCACCTACCACAATAGCCAATATGATCACACCCATCACGTATTTCATGTGCACAAAATTGCCTTTCCGGGGACACAATGAGCTCTCACATCCCCATAATCTCTGCTAAGATTGTCTCATCGTCCCGATAGAAAGGAGCCTCAATGACAGAACCACTGTCGAGTTTCACTCTGTAGGAGAATTGAATAATGCTGTTTCGGACAAGAAAGTTAAGCTATACTGTGGTATCTGTCGCACGCTACTCAAGCTGACTTGCGATAGAGAATCAGATGCTTGTAATCAATCGTCACCTCAAATGCGGTCCGCAGTCCAGCGACGTATGGGCTCCGTGCCGCGTCATCACCATTGATGGTCTCGATTGTGATTCGGGGAATTGGCTGAAATTCTCGCGTGAGCAGATGACGTAAGACACCGAGATACTCCTGCATTTGCGGGTCATCGTGTGGTACCTTGAATCTCAGCGCTTTGCCATTGCGATCTGATATCATCACAATTTTGTGGCCCTGATAGACCAAATGTGTGCTAGGAACTCGCTTGGGTACTGTCCCTTTGACGACATCGAGTTGAACCCCGCATAATGATGCCGGATCAGCGGCATTCATCCAGAATATTTTATCTTTTGCAAGTCGTTGGCTCAATCTCTGAAACGCCTGATGTGAGATAAACTGCGGTCCCGGTATCCCATGAAAGAAACAACCTGTTAATACCTCGCCGGACAGTTCCATAATCCGTAATGAACGAAAGATGTCCGACCAACGGAACGCGGGCAGTTCTTTCTGAAGCAGCTCCCGGAACAAGATTCCGTATCGGTTTAGCAACAGCCTTGCGCGATCTTTCTTCCGTTCTTCAGTCTCAATGAGGTCTTCGGTGAGATCTAAGGCTGGTAGTCGGTGCCAATTTCCAATATAGGAACTTGAACTCTTCCATCTGCCGAATTCGGTGCGGTGACTAAAACGACGGTGCTTGCTGGATACTTTGGATATCCCAACTTCTGGGTGCTTGAACTTGCTCTGTATTCCTCGTCGCAGTGACATGAACGTGTCGTTCGTTACGAGGCTTTCCCAGACGAATTCCCAAAGTCCCTCTGTCAATTTGGTGGCACTGAGTGTTGACGTTCGTAACAGCGAAGCGAAATCGTAACGCCCAGTCTCGTCTGGAAACAGATTCTCGATTCTTGTGCTTTCGTGGCTATCCATACGTTGTGTAGGCGCGTTCATCTCCTCCATGTTCTCATGCACAGAGTCCAGCGGCTCATTTGCACTTTTCCTGCTTTCTTCCTGCATGAGGTCAAGATCCGGGTCAAGGCAAAAAGCCACGCGCCGGTTTTCAATGCCGACCCACCGAAGGTCGCCTTCCATCATGATTGTATCAAGCCACGACGTGGCGTATGCGCGGAGTCGGGCAGGGAAAATCTCCGACTCCCAGATCCCCGCTTGTGCAGGAAAACAAGCCAATTGTTCGATGCAGGCGAACAAGCCGTCGACATCGTGTGCCAGTGTTGAGAGCCCTTGGAAGTCGGCAAGAAACAGTTGCAACCATTCGAACTCAAGCGGTTCAAATGTCGGAATCGCATCTCGCCGGGTCAGACGCAAGAGGATCTCGAAGTTATCACTGTCGCAAATGGTGTCCCCAATGGAACCCGCTACGAGTTGACCGATGACAATCCTTTGCGATTCGACGAGGTCTTCGAGCGACGATTGCAACCGTTCGCTTTCGATCCCAAGCGTTTCTTGAATGAATTCAGCGGTTGTGGGACCATAGAATTGCAACCATTCACCCAGCAGCGAGGTAAGGGCTTGCATGTCGCCGACGTCGGTCTGTTCGCTGTGGTCGTCGAGTAGGATTGAATGTTCCCACAGGCGATCTGCTGATTGATTGAATGGTTCAACATCAACTGCTTCTATATCGTCAAATATGGAGCAGACTCGGGGCATCGTTTCCACAGCAACAATCAGTGGCTTGGAAGTTGGAGATAATTTAACCTGCACAAGTTTCTCATCGACAGAGGCAAGGAGTTCATCGGGTTTGAGTTGGTGGTCGTCATGGATAGCATCTAGGAGATTTTCCCACTCCGACGCAGGGATCATGAGCCGTTCCTTTACCCAATCGACCAAGTCGCGAGCTGTTTGTGGGGAATACCCCGGAATCAGCCGCTGACGCTTCTGGTCAAACTGTTGAGCAAGCGCTTGCGTAACAGTCGGGCGTAATCCCGGAGTGAACACGACATCGCGCAGGAGATTGCTTCGGAGCATAGAAGTGTGGCTCGATTTAGCATAGTCGCCCATATACATATAGTCGTTTATCTGTCGCCAAGAGGCATTTTGCGCCATCGGACTCGCATAGCGAGTATGCACCGCTGTCCAGGCAATTGAACCGGACTCAAGTTCCGCGAGCACCTGTTGTAGTCTGTCTAAATCGAACTCGTCTTGAAGGCAAGTGCGCCACGTTTCAAGCAGGATTGGGAAATCCTCGTATTTCATCACCGCCGTCATTAGTTTCTGCGATCGTAAGCGGCTCAACCAGAGTGGCATCCGTTGGTTCATTTTGCCGGATGTTAACAGTAATGAACGACCGGCACACTCCCTGAACCTTGCGCTGAAAAATCCTGAACCTTCGAGCTGCTTTCGTAGGAGAGGTTGAAGGGATGCGCTTGTTACCATGGACAAGAGTTCCTCCGCGGGCAAATTGTCTGGCAGCATCAGGACCATACAATCGTCCGTGGCATGAATTTCCAGTTGATAGCCAAATCGGGATGCCCATGCGGACGAAAGTGCTAGCCCAAAAGGTCGATTTACTTTGGCGCCCCAAAAGGTGTGAATCACCACCTGATTTCCCGGTACACCATCGTGACCGGTTGGGACGATTTCGACTAGGAGATGATGCCGATGCGGCAGGTCGCATCCCGTTGCCTCCTTCTGTCTTGTTAGAAAGTTAATCAGTTGTGCTGCCGCTGTTGCATCCATGCAATTTGCCCGCTGTAGATGGTCGGCAAAGTCGGAGTCATCTAGTCGATTGTTGGCGGCTTCGAGAAAAAGACCGATACGTTCAGAAAAGTCGAAATCGCGTCCATAATCTTCCGCTCGCCAAAATGGTGTCTCCTTCGGATCGGATTTATTCGGCAGGACGAATACATCGCTGTGACTCACACGCTCAACCCGCCACGATTGTGTGCCAAGTGTGAATACACTTCCCTCTCCATTCTCCCAGACAAACTCCTCATCAAGCTCCCCGATTCTGGCATTGGTTTCGAAGTGGCGCAGATTAAAATATCCGCGGTCAGGAATCGTCCCGCCAAACATATATACCGCTTGTATAGCTCCTTTTCTGGACGACACTGTATTATCGAGTCGATCAATTGAAACTCGCGGCTTGAGTTCACGGATTCGGCTGTCGGCGTAGCGCCCTGCCAACATATTCAGCACTTGGTCGAACTGTTCGCGACCTAGGAAGCGGTACGGATAACTCGTCCTCAATTGTGTATATAGCTCATCAATGTCCCACGTCTCCATCGCTGCCATTGAGATGATGATCTGTGATAATACATCAAGGGGACATTTGACAGGTTTGACGGCTTCAATCGCTTGCTCGCCAATGGCTTCCGAGAGGACAGCGGCATCAAGAAAATCGCGTGAATGGGTCGGAAACACCGTAGCACGACTCACCTCGCCGACCTGGTGACCCGCACGACCGATTCGTTGAATCGCCGAAGATATTGAGAACGGAGATTGGATTAGTACAACTTCATCGAGTGCGCCAATGTCAATGCCCATCTCCAGTGAACTTGTCGCAACAATCGCCTTCAATTCACCTGCTTTGAGTTTCGTTTCAACTGTTTCACGGATTTCGCGTGAAAGTGAGCCGTGATGGGCATAGGCGATTGGTTGCTCTTCATCGGCGTTAAGCTTTAACGTCAATCGCTCGCACAGCCGTCTGCTGTTGGCAAAAAGTACGGTTGAACGGTTCCGGACGATAATCTCATTAAAAGCATCAATTAGGGGATCCCAAAACGACTCGCGAGTCGAGTCTTCAGCGGCTTCTTGTGGATATTGCACTTGAATATCGTACTGTTTGTTGGCTTTGGAACATATAGTCGAGACGGACCTAGCTTTGTAATGCGGGTCATGTACATTGCCATCGGTTGTATATCCGCCGATAAACTCGGCGACAGTCTCCATTGGTCTAATCGTTGCAGACAGTGCGATTCGCTGAAATTCACCGGAAAGCCGAACAAGTCTGTCCACTGCAGTAATTAGATGAGTCCCTCGCTTTGTGCCGACAACGGCGTGAATCTCGTCGAGAATTATCGTTGAAATCTTCGTCAGGATAGACCTACCACTTCCCGAACTTAACAGAAGATTCAGGCTTTCAGGCGTTGTTATGAGAATCTCCGGCGGGTGACGCTGCATGTGTCGGCGGTCTGACTGCGGCGTGTCCCCGCTACGAGTCATGACGCGGATGTTGGGAAATAAATGTCCCGCGTCTTCAAAGGCATGTCTAAGTCCACGTAGCGGTTCAAGCAGGTTACGCCGAATGTCATTGTTGAGTGCCTTCAACGGTGAAACATAAAGGACACTTGTGTGCCCAATGGGCAATGCCTCCGACACTAGCTGATTGATTGACCACAAAAACGCCGTCAAGGTCTTACCGCTGCCTGTTGGTGCGGTGATGAGAACATGCTCACCATCAGCTATCTTGGGCCAAGCCTGCGATTGTACGTCCGTGGGCTCGCCAACGTTGCCCGCAAACCATTTAGCAACCAGTGGATGAAATCGAGACAGAGTAGGCGGACTCATGCGTGCTGCTCCTCCGTTGCTGTCATTGAACGATTGATTAGACAGAATCGCCAACATTAGAATGATGCACGATAATGGCAAATATCAAAGTCGCAATTACGCGCCTTATTTCGATTTGTGAAACGCCGCTACGACTCTAGAAGGTTCATAAAATCGGCAGTTAGAAATGCAAGCGTGGTCGGAATCGGACAATATTGTATTGAATAGAATTGGTTGACCTAGGATATATTGAAATGAATCATAAGAGGATTTGGAATTCTGTTGACTCGATTCTGGAATTTTGCTAGGATATTGTACCATAAAGATTGCGTCTACGATTGCGAAATTGTTCTGTACTGCCAGGGGATTTGGTAATGCTCGTTTCGCAGATACGACTAATTGCACTGTCAAGCAATAGATTCGTAATCGGGTCGTGTAGAGCGGCAACATTGAAGTGGTCCATAAATGTTAGCCGACGACAGGTGAAGACGGTTGCCGCCAACACAATACTAATGATGGAAATTGGCGGCATAGGGAGAACATTTATGTCACGAGATTGGGTTCATGTTGACGAATCGGACGAGTATCTGATTGATTATCTTTTTGATCTCAATGGATATATCATATTGAAAAACGCGGTTCAGAAACAGGACCTTGAGGAAATGAACCAGTGGGTTGACAATCATTGGGATTATGTTGAAGGCAGACATCGCAATGCCGATGAAGATTCCGGCAACTGGATAGGTCATGTGGAAACACATACCTACAGTGGCGCCGATGGCTGCAATTTCCAGAATATCATTGAAGGCGGTCCAGTGTTTCGGAGATTAATCAGCTATCCTGCTTGGATAAATCACTGCCGCCGCCTTATCAACCCGACAAACGGTATTTCGCTCCATGAAAATCTGATCAATGTAAGAGGAAGGGGCGGATATATTGGCATTCACGGCGGTGGTGCTATTCCGCTCTGCTATTTGACATTTCGCCAAGAAAACACGGGAGAATGGATGGTCGGTCAGATAGATGTTATCGGTGCTTTGCAGGATGTGGGGCCCGGTGATGGCGCGACGACGGTTGTTCCTGGAAGTCACAAATCAGCCATGAAGCATCCCGTGTTGACCCAAGAGGGTTACCGCAGCGATGCAATTGCCGGCGTCCAAATCGGCATGGAAGAAATCTATCTTGAAGCTGGCGATGCGCTGTTGTTCACTGATGCGCTCACGCATGGATCTGCTGCAAGAACCAATGAAGCTTATCGTCGCACAATTCTGTACCGCTATTCACCAGGATTCCTGCGAACCCGCTTTAATTACGTCCCTAGCCAGGCACTTATGGACGGCTTAAATGATGAGCAACGCACGATTGTTCAATCGATTCCTCCGCGTTTCGCCCCAGGACGAAGGTTATAATCATTGTAACAGATGATTGTCTTGGATTCCTGAAGAAGATGGCAACTCTACGGTCAATAGTCATGCGATGGATGTGATGGATCAGATATTGGGAAATTTTTTTACAATACACACGTCGAATTAAAGGTATCGACAGTATGCCAGCGAATCTTCCTCCCGAATACTACAAACTCAAGCATCAACTTGAAGTGGCAAGGACAGATAATGAACGGCTCCCGCTATTGGAGGAGATGCTGCGGATTACACCGAAACACAAGGGTACGGACAAAGTTCGTGTGGATCTCCTGCGGCGAATCACAAAGCTGAAAAAAGGGGAGGCGAAAAAACAGGCGAAAAAAGGGCACAGCTATCATGTTCCAAAGCACGGAGCAGGACAAATTGCCCTGATTGGAGCTCCGAACGTTGGCAAGTCACAAATCGTAGCTAGCTTTACGAACGCTAAGCCCGCCGTTTCGCCAGTTCCTTATACAACGTCTGAACCAGCAATCGGGATGCTAGATTATGAAAACATTCAATTTCAACTGGTTGACACACCACCAATCACGGTGGACTTCGTGCAGCCCTGGGTGTTCGACATCGTAAGAAATGCCGATCTTCTGTTGCTGGTGCTCAGCCTTGCCAGTGATGAGTTACTCGATGAGATTGAAAGTGCCAGATCGACATTGATTGAAGCAAATATCCTAATAGTTGGTCAAATCCATCCCAGCCAGCAGGACGTAGAGGAAACATCAAATAATAATGTCGACAATGTGGATTTCTTAACTGCCAAATTTACTAAACGTGCCGTAATTGTTGCGAACCAGATGGATAATCAAGACGCATCGGATCGATTGGAAATTCTGCGTGAGTTCTTCACCGACGATTTTGCAATATGTCCCCTTTCTGCGATAACCGGCGAAGGAATTGATGAGCTACGGATAGCAATCTATGAACAAATGGAAATCTTACGCATTTACACTAAATCACCGGGAAAGCCGGTTGACCCCAAGGATCCAATCGTGCTTTCTATTAATGGCACAGTGATTGAAGCAGCCATGTTGCTGCACAAAGACTTCGCGGAGAAGTTCAAGTATGCACGTATCTGGGGTGACAATTGGCATGACGGACAGACCGTTAGTCGTGGCGACATCGTTTACGATGGGGATGTTTTGGAATTTCATACGCGTTAGTTTCAGCCTTTCGATTTGCGATTTCCGAATTTTGCCGCTCCGAGGGAAGCTTTCGCAACACAAAATGGCTGGCAATAAAAATTTAGGTAGGCGAAGAAAATGCGGATGATTCCTGTCTTCATGGCGATCGGTTTGATAGTGTTAAATGGCTGTGAATGCCACAATTATGAAGTGGCAGTTTACATCAAGCAGTTAAAATGTGAAGATAAACATCTCCGCCGGGAAGCTGCAGACGTGTTGGGACAATTTGAAGATGCGCGGGCAGTAGAGCCACTATTGGATGTCCTTCAGGATCAGGAGGAAGATCGTACTGTCCGCGAGAGTGTCGCGATTGCCTTGGGTCAACTGGGTGACAAGCGGGCAGTGGAACCGCTGATTGCGGTCCTGAAAGATACGGGCGACAGCGTGCGCAGTAGCGCCGCCTTTGCGTTGGGACAGCTTGGGGAGGCGCAAGCGATGGAACCGTTAATAGCGGCGTTGAACGATGAACAGCGTGATGTGCGCAATAGTGCTGCAATTGCATTGGGCCATCTCGGCGATGCACGGGCATCAGAGGCTCTGCTAGCCATCATAAAGAAAGACATTTTGACTCGCCCATTTGCTGCCCTTGCGTTGGGGCAGCTTGACGAAAAGCGGGCGGTAGCACCGCTGATTGAAGCACTTAGAGATGGGACTCCTTTTGTCCGCGACGCCGCAGCTTCGGTACTGGGAAAACTTGGCGACAAGCGGGCAGTATCACCACTGATTACCGCTCTCGGCGACCGTGAAGGATCTGTTCGGGAAAGAGCCGCGGCTGCTTTGGAACAGCTTGGAAAACCAGCGATAGCCCCACTGATTGCCACCCTTGAGGAAGAGGATGTTTTGGTTCACGCTGCTGTCATCTCAACGCTAGAGCGGATGGGCGAACCGGTGGTAGTTCCGCTGCTTGCTATTCTCAAGGATGAGAATAGATCTGTCCGCGCCGACGCGGCGCGAATACTAGGGCGGATTGGAGACCCACGAGCAGTGGAACCGCTGATTGAGCTATCCAGCGATGAGGATAGCGTTGTCCGCAACAACGTTGTAGCTGCGTTGGGACGACTTGGTGACAAGCGAGCAGTAGAAACACTGATTACCTGCCTCAAAGATGAGAAGGGTTCCATTCGCAGTAGCGCTGTAGTCGCATTGGAGCGTCTTGAGGACAAGCGATCGGTAGAAGCGTTGATTGTTGCGCTTCAAGATAAGAATTGGGGAGGTCGAATGAATGCCGCCCGCGCCTTAGGTAGGCTTGGCGATAAGCGCGCGGTGGAGCCATTGCTCGCTTCGCTTCTGGACGGGGATGCGAAAGTCCACGAACAGGCTGCCAAAGCGCTAGGGCAACTTGGAGATTATCGCGCAGTAGAACCGCTGATTGCAGCGCTCGCGGGTCAAGATTGGGCGGTTCGTTTCGAGGCTGCCAAAGCGTTAGGCCGGCTTGGCGATTATCGCGCAGTAGAACCTCTAATTGCTGCACTTGAATATAAAGACTGGGGGTTTTGCTGGCATGTTGCCCGTGCTTTAGGCCAGCTTGGCAAACCGGCGACAAATCCATTGATTGCTGAGCTTGAAGACGAGAACCAGAAAAAAATCGTCCGTCGCAGCGCCGCCTATGCATTGGGTCGGCTTGGAGACAAGCAATCCGTACAGCCACTGCTCGATGTGCTTAAGGATGAGGACCCACGAGTCCGTCTTGAAGCTGCCTTTGCATTGGGATATCTTGGCGATCCGCGTTCAATGAAGCCGTTGGTCGCCGCCCTCAAGGATGAGAATTGGCAGGTGCGCTGGAATGCCGTTGTTGCATTAGGTGCACTTGGGAATAAGGGTGCGACGGAGACGCTCCTTGAAATGCTGAATGGTGGACATGTTCGCAATTCGGAAGAAGGGAATTTTAGAAATATGCTTATCTCTACATTGGGACAACTTGGTGACGATCGAGCAGTACAGCCACTGATTGCAGTTCTCAGGAATAAAAAGAGGTATTTTAATGACGACACAGGAGAAAGCTACGGTTATATCCGCAAAAATGCTGCTATCACGCTAGGGAAACTAGGCGACAAACGGGCATTGGAACCGCTGTTTGATTCGCTCAAAGACGAGGAAGTGCGGTATATGGCTGCGGTTGGGTTAGCTCATCTGGGCGACAAGCGGGCATTAGAGCCGCTGCTTGATGCGCTCAAAGATGAGGAAGCGCGCTACATGGCTGCATTAGGATTGGGACAGCTAGGAGACAAACGTGCCATGGAATTGTTGCTTGATACGCTCAAAGATGAGGATGAGGCGATGCGCTATATGGCTGGTACTGTATTGGGGGATCTGGATGATAGGCGAGCGGCGGCGCCACTGATTGCTGCCCTCAAAGATGAAAGTCGAAAGGTCCGCCGTATTGCTGCGAAAGCATTGGGACAGCTTCGCGATGAGCGGGCGATTCCCGATTTGCAACAGCTAATAAGTAGGGATGCAGATGAGTATATCTGTAATACTGCCACAGCTAGCTTGAAAAACATTCGAGCTTGGTCCCTAGCAGACTCAGATACTCGGCTGGATGAAGCGGAGCGCTTGGTAAAGAAAGCGATAGCGCTCCAGTCGAATACCCCGACCTTTTATGATACGCTCGGCTGGGTGTTCTACAAGCAAGGTAAGTATACAGAAGCGATTGCCGCCTTCGAAAACGCAATAGAAGGACATCCTAAATTAGCCTCGGCTCATTATCATTTGGGGTTGGCATGTCTGAAGAACAGCCAGCGGCAGAAAGCGTTGGATGAACTCAAAACTGCTTTTGATTTGGACGATTCATATCGCAAACGAGTGGAGCACGAGAAGGTGATGGAAAAGTTCCCGGACACGCCCAATTCTCAAGGACTGTTGACACGAGATAAAAGCTGAAATAACAGTTTGGTACACAAAATCTTCCACAGTGGCGGCTTACCTCGTTCACCAAATCAACACACAGTATGCAATTATTTAAACATAATCTTTGCGTACGACGTTCGCTAGGGGGTATTTATCTTCCCTCTCACCCATTTTAAGCGATTCCTTCAAAGAGGAAAGGCGGAGTACATTAATATGCGAAGTTACAAGGCGGTTTCCATCTTTATCCTCATTTTCACGATGACACTTGGAAACTTGAGTCTGGCATCGACCGATGGGGTACAGAGCGCATTGGCGAAGTATATCCAACAGTTGAAAAGTACAGACGAGGATATTCGTAAAGCAGCATCGGAGTCATTGGGTATGCTTGGCGATCCAGGAGCAGTGGCTCCCCTGCTCGATCGGCTCAAGGATAAAAGCGAAAAACGAGACGTCCGTGAGAAGGCTGCGGTCGCACTCGGACAGCTGGGCGATAATCGGGCAGTGGAGCCGCTGCTTGCAATTCTTGAGGACAAGAGGGAAAGGCGCAATGTCCGTGAGAATGCTGCCATCGCTCTTGGACAGCTTGGCGACAGGCGAGTTGTTGAACCGCTGATTGCTGTCCTGAAAGACAGAAATAGTAGGGTACGGAGCAGCACTGCCTTCGCGTTGGGGCAACTTGGCGATACACTCGCCACAGAGCCGCTAATCGAGGCGCTCAGGGATAAGAAGAATGATGTCCGCCTTGCAGCTGCGGTTGCGTTGGGGCATCTGGGCGATATTCAAGCGGTGGAGCCACTGATGGCTGTCATCAAAGAGGATAACTTTACCCGCCCATTTGCCGCCCTAGCATTGGGGAAGCTGGGCGATAAACGGGCAGTCGAACCGTTGATCGAGACGCTACAAGATCAGAGTCCTTTGGTTCGTGAGGCCGCAACTTCCGTGTTAGGACAGCTTGGTGACCTGCGAGCAGGGAAGCCCCTGATTGCCGCACTCAACGATGAGGCGTCTATCCGTGACAAGGCTGCGGAGGCATTGGTAGAGCTCGGTGAGCCGGCGATCGCACTGCTGATTCCTGTCCTCCACAATGAAAATCTTCTGGTCCGTGCCACTGCGGCTTCAGCGTTGGAGAAGCTTGGTCCAGCAGCAGTGGAGCCACTGTTGGGAGTTTTCAAAGATGAGAAAAGTCCTATCCGCGCTGAGGCAGCGAGCGTATTAGGACGGCTGGGCGACCAACGGGCAGTCGAGCCACTCATTGACGCCCTTCAGGACGAAAGGAGTTCGGTCCGCGTGAGCGTTGTGGTTGCTTTGGGCGCACTTGGAGACAAACGCGCGGTGCAACCGCTCATTACGATGCTCAAAGATGAAAAGGATTTTATTCGGAGTAGTGCTGTGATTGCTTTAGGCCGCGTTGGCAGCAAGCAAGCGGTACCGCCGCTCATTGCAGCGCTCAAAGCGGAGGCTGAAAATGTCCGCAGAAGCGCCGCCTTCGCACTGGGGGATCTCGGTGACATCCAGGCACTTCCTGAACTTGAACGATTAGCAGAAGAAGATCCAAATGCGCACGTCCGGGAGTATGCAACAGCTAGTCTCGATACGTTAGCCTGGTCCTTCGCAGATGCAGGAATACATTTGGAGGAAGCGGAATCCATCGCAAGGAAAACTTTACAAAGCGAACCCAACAATGCGACTTTTCACGATACCCTCGGTTGGGTGCTCTACAAACGGGGTCGGTATACGGAATCGATTACTTCCCTAAAAAAAGCTGTGGAGTTGGGCAGTTATTTGGCATCCGCCCATTATCATTTGGGGCTTGCGTATCTAAAAAGAAATGACCATGAAAAAGGAATGGAGGCATTTGAAACCGCTTTTGCGCAAGACAAAACCTATCGGGAGGCTGCAAAGACTGAGAGTGCGCTGGAAGACCTTCGCTGCAACCCTGAATTCCAACAACTCATTAGCCAAGGTTCGGGAGACTAGGCTAGTTCGACATGAACACGGGTTCACCGACTGGCAATACAAATCGTGAATCTAGTATTGAATTTTGCGGAAGGTACGAGTTCTTGTAATCCCAATATTCACGCTCTATTTTCAAGGCAGGTGATACTGTGCTACGCCATAAGCGTTCTCACCCCTTTTTAATCTGCTCACTCGTCGTTCACCTCCTTATTCTGCTCACCTTATCCCAGCTTTGGAATGAGCAATACCAGACTCCACCCGTTCATGATGAAATTGCAATCGACATTACCCACTTGCCCCGTCTAGAAGTCCAGCCTCGCAAACTTCAAAAGACTCCCGTGCCGACATTGGCTTCCAAGTCCGCAGCAGTAGTTGAGAAGCTCTCCCCACCCAAGCCGAAGCCCGCTCCTGATTCGGATTGGTCGGTGGAACACTCCTTCGGCAGGACAGATCGACGGAAGACAATTTCAGTAAAAGGAGAGCGGTCAGCCAATTCAAACCGGCTTCTGTTGAATTCTCAATTTAACTTATCTAAAGCCGCGCCTCCAAAGTCCGCGGCAATCGCCTCAACGATTTCGATTCTACAACCGAGAATCTCAGAAGTTGTTACACCTCCGGCGGAAAACGAAAATATTAGCATTAGTGAATCGGACGGAGACTTAAACGCAAGCTCTCCGCAGGTCGGCCCAGTGGAGATGCGGTATTGGCACACGCGAGGCGCAGTGCTCAGCGGGGCACCTGTGGGAAACACATCCGGCGGTGGTGCGATGGGGCGTCCTCATGGAAATTACATTGAGATGATGATTAATCTCGCAGAAGATATAGCCGAGGCTGCAACCACATCCGAAGTCGATCTCGTCTTTATTGTCGACAAGACGGGGAGCATGGAAGACAATGTGCGTGGGATCCGGGCTTATACAGATCTTCTTCTCGAACATCTTGCGCGAAGGGGACACGACACGGCAGTTGGTCTAGTCACGTTTGCCGATGCAACGGAAGAAAAACCCAAAGCGCGCGGTGTTACCAGCAATCACAGGAAATTTAAGAATTGGCTCTACAAGATTAAATTTGAGGGTGGCGGAGATCTTCTTGAATCCGGATTAGATGCCCTGATGGCAGCGGTGCAGGAGATAAAATTCCGGAAGGGCGGGCAACGATTCTTCGTTTTCGCTAGTGACGGCGCATTCCATGATGCTGATTACGATGGGAAATCTGAGTATAGCCTCGATCAGCTCATCGAAACGTTGCAGCGAGAGCGCATTCGTGTTAACGTCCTCGGGCTTGACTACTTGCCCGTTAAACAGATCGCCTGGGGCACGCAGGGTGTTTGGCGAGCTATTCCCGGCAAGGGTTACTTGGAGTATGTTCCACCGATAACAATGACAGCCAAAATGCTTTCTGAATTCGGTGTGCTCGGTTTCAATACGGACTCGCTCGCGGATGAATTGGTCGTTTATGTCAATCTTAACCCTCGCCCAAAATGGATTAAATTCTCGTGGAAAATCCTCAATCCCATTGGAGAAAGATGCTACGGCCCATTTGCCGATAAGGAGGTAATCTCCAACGATAGCTCTATGGTCGTAACGCTTACACCAACAATTGATGTGAGCCAATTTGCCACAATGGGGGGCGTATACACGGTTATCTACCATCTCGAAAATGACCTCGGTCACCAAAGCATTCTCCGCAGGACATTCGATATGCATTAGGAATAACAATTGAAAAACGGCGCCGTGATTGAGCACGTCATTGCAACATAGTTCTAAATAGTTTTAGAAAACTATCGCATTCGCTTTTCGCTCAATTGATCCCATTAACCGTTGTCATCCAACCAGGTTTATCTTTCGGCCAATTCGAAATCACGAAATGACTTCACTGCCTATTCTGACCAAACAAGTCTTGACTTTACACCGATTGTCTGATACAATATGAAGGGATGTTCTGTTCCTTAGGATAGAGGAAGACCAATGGTGTTCAATCGTAAAGGGATTGTGCCCACTAGCTACGCCGCGACTAGATTCCTACTAACCTACTTTGTCGTTGGGCTTCTCATTCTGTCACTCGCCTTAGTGTATTATACCAGACAGATCCTCCAACTAGATCGAGCGTTAGAGGAACAAGTCGGACCGCTGGCAGACCTTGCGGCTGTACTCCCAAAGGTCAAAGAAAGAGAACTTCAACATCGACTGACGCAAATCGTTAAGCAGCTTCTTACGGCGAGCCGTCTATCGTTCATAATTACGGATGCCGTTGACGGACGAATCGTCATCGCCAAGGGCGTTGATGAAGCGATTGACCGCAAAATCAATGCCGAGCCGTCTATTGCATTGTCCCTTGTTGAGGAAGCCAAGCTCAAGGACGCTTTGGAGCGGATGGGGAAAAAGAATGAACCGGAGTCCATCCAATATAGCTTCGAAAATCGCGAGCTTTATGCCTATTTTTTTCACGGTGACGCTGATGTAGCAGCTATCGATCAGATTCCGTTTGTCGTCACAGATTTGAATCGGAAGCCTCGGATGTGGCGAATCTGGGGAGGAGAGCTCGTTACCGCCAATCGCGCCACACCGGAACAGTTTGCACGAGCTGAAAAGTTGGTCCAAAATTCCAAAGTGTTGGGACGAGAGGTGCCGCTGCAAACCACACCAGACTTGCGTCAAGGCTATTTTTATTATGAAGCGACGCGTTATTACGGCATCATTATGATGCCGATTGTCTTGGTAGGCGTGTTTGCGACCTTCTTGGCTGTGGGATTTCTGAGTTATCGACGCATAAGATTTAGTGAGCAGGCAGCACTCTGGGGCGGACTTGCCAAGGAAACCGCCCATCAACTTGGAACGCCAATATCCTCTTTGATGGGATGGTTGGAGTTGCTAGCCGCTCGCAATCGTGAGCAGGACGACGCAGCAGTTAGCGACATGTATGCAAATATGCATAATGACCTCATTCGATTGCAGAAAATTACAGCACGCTTTGGCAAGATTGGGTCTGAGCCGCAAAAAACGGAAGTCAATGTCAACGCAGTGATTGGCGAAGTCGTTTATTATTTCGGAAAACGCTTGCCGAATCGAAACAAATCGGTTGATATCCGGGTCACTGCTTGTGAACTACCCTACGTCTTCGCCAATGCGGAACTCTTGCAATGGGTCTTTGAGAACCTGATTCGCAACTCACTTGACGCCCTAGACAAACCGAACGGTTTAATCGAAATCGATCCGAGATTCGATGAGAAGAACCGTCGAATTATCATTCGATATACGGATAACGGAAAGGGGATTAGGTGGAAAGATCGCCGAAAAATCTTTCACCCCGGTGTCACAACGAAGAGACACGGATGGGGGCTCGGATTAACGCTTGTCAAGCGAATTGTTGAGGCTCACCATTTTGGGAAAATCCGGTTGGTAGACGCCGGGCTTAATGGAACAACATTTGAAATTGTACTGCCAATCGGGCAAATTTCCGGTGGGAAACGCGGACATGCCTTGTTCATGAGTTCCTGAAATTGAAGCATAAGAAGGAAGAAAAGGCGACTTGGCAATGCAGAACATTGCTCACAAAATCTTATGGGTCGATGATGAAATTGATGCCCTGAAACCCCACATCCTTTTTCTGAGCGAAAAATCATACGATGTCACCTCTGTTTCCAATGGGGACGATGCGATTTCTCTCCTCAGCAATCACCGGTACGATGTGGTTCTGCTTGACCAGATGATGCCGGGACAGGATGGTCTAACGGCGTTGGATCGCATCCGCGAGATTGATCCGACCTTGCCCGTCGTTATGCTGACGCAATGTCATGATGATCTGGTGGTCAATGAAGCGTTGGGGAAACGGATTAGCGACTTCTTAGTGAAACCAATTGGAGCGGCTCAAGTCGCTTTGACATTGAAGCGCGTACTGGATCAAACAAAGATTGCTGAAGGACAAGTTCCGCGGAGCTATACTCACGATTTCGATCAGATCCGACACATTAAAGAGTCTGACCCAGATTGGCGCAAGTGGATTGAAATCTATCTGAAATTGGTCGAATGGGATCTCGAATTCGACCAATTGGGGCAAACAGGCCTCGAAGAAACCCACTTAGCGCTGAAAAAAGAGTGTAACGCTTCATTTTCCGATTATGTTACGAAAAACTATACCCGCTGGTTAAGGGGTGAAAACTCACCGATTTTATCTGTGGATGTGTTAGATAAATTTGTCATCCCACATCTACGCGAAAAACGACCAACCTATTTAATTGTTGTTGATTGTCTCAGGCTCGATCACTGGATGGCAATCGAGCCGCTGATTCGGCCCTATTTTTATACCGATCTGGATTATTACATTTCCATTTTACCCAGTGCAACGCTTTACTCTCGCAATGCACTTTTCAGCGGTTTGTTCCCCCAAGAAATTGCAAAGAAATTCCCTCAGTATTGGCAGGAAAACTCTGAGGATGAAACCAGTACGAATCGGTATGAAAAACAGCTTCTTCAACAGAAATTGCAGAGAGTTGGGCTGAATCCTAAACCAGGAATAAGGTATTTTAAGATTTTCGACGCCAAGGGAGGCAACGAGTTTATACGTCAAGTTGCGTCTTTCGACCGAATCAGTTTATCTGCTCTGGTCGTCAACTTCATTGATATTTTAACCCATCAACGTTCGCAGTCAAATGTGCTTCAGCAAATTGCTCCGGATGAATCCGCGTTTCGTTCTCTCGCGAAATCGTGGTTTGCCCATTCCGCGCTCTTTGAGATATTGAAGATTATTGCAACCCGGGACGCAACCGTCATTTTAACATCAGATCACGGTTCCGTTCTTTGCAATCGACCTACTAAAGCGCTCGGAAATCGCGAAACCTCCACAAGCCTTCGTTTCAAAGTCGGTACGAATCTCGGATGCAATAGAGATCAAGCCATTTATGTAGAGCATCCGAATGAATATAGATTACCCGCTGAAGGGTCAAGCAAAAACTATATTATTACGAAGGAAGATTACTATTTTGTCTATCCAAATCAGTATCATGAATATACACGCCAGTTTCGCGGGGGTTTCCAGCACGGAGGGATTTCGACCAGTGAGTTGATTATACCGGCGATCACAATGACGCCGCGCGAGGGACTGAATGGGTATTGAGCGAGCGTTGTCACGCGTAAACAAGCGGTCGACAACCTCTAATTCAATGAAAAATTCAACGTCACCGTAGTACAAATATCCTCACGCATTGGTTTTATGGCGTTTAAATCCGGTTTTGGATTCTGAAAACGCGATGTAATCGATCTTCAACGGAACAAGATGTCGCGAGTAAATCTGCGTTACCATTGCTGACGATTGATCCACTGGTGTTCAGACGCAGTGTCAAACCGGCAGTCGTAAGAGTGGGATATTGACTTTGATAGAAAGACTTGATGAAATTGTATAAGGAAAAATTTACAGGGCGTCGTTGAGCAGGGCAATCCAAGATTCAGGATTTACCTGATTCGAGAATTCCGGTCCGCAGGGTAAGCCACTACCGATGTTCGCGAGCGTGTCTCTGTAATGGGAAGATTATTCTTGAACAAATTCTAAACTTGATGTTAGGCTCGCTGCCTCCATAACTTAATAACTAAACAACCTGCTAGTGCATTGTCAAGTTGAACATAAAGGGCGAAAACTTAAGCCCCTTTTTCGCCGCTGCTCACAGCGGAAGTTGTCACGACGGCGTCGCAAGGCATAACTGACAGCGCATTAGCGACTAGGGATGGAGGCTACAATGCAAAAAGAGATTATAATCTCTGACGATGAATATGAGTCCAGATGTGCAATCGTAGAAGATGGTGTTCTTAGCGAGATCGAAATTGAGCGCAGGGATGATGAACAGGCCCTAGGAAATGTCTACAAGGGACGTGTTGAAAACGTCCTCCCCGGAATGCAAATTGCCTTCGTCGATATCGGATTGGATCGCCACGCATTCCTCCATGCCTCGGATATTCATTACGATTTTGAGGCAGAGGATATAGAAAAGGATTCGACGAAGGAAGGTCTTGGCTCAAACGCTATAGATTCGCCAAGGGGTGGTAGAGGCAGTTCCTATTCCATAAGCAATCTACTACGGAAGAACCAAGAAATTCTCCTGCAAGTCGTTAAAGAACCCATTGGAACAAAAGGTCCGCGTGTCACAGCCTGTGTTACCCTGCCGGGTAGGTTCATCGTTTATTTATCCACTTCGTCAAGCATCGGTGTTTCCCGTCGGATTGAAGCGGCGGAAGAAAGACAGCGCCTCAAAGACATTGCCAAATCGTTGCGTTCCGACGTTGAAGGTGGATTTATTATTCGTACCGCCGCAGAAGGGGCGTCCGAAACGGAACTTGCGGCGGAAATTCGATACTTGATCGACCAGTGGAAGGGAATCTGTGAACGGGCTGAAAAAATGTCCGCTCCTCAGTTGGTACATCAAGATCTCAGTTTCACCGCCAGGATGGTTCGAGACTATTTAACGAAAGATGTCACCCAACTCTTCATTGATTCCAAAGAAAAACACCGGGAAACCCTCAAGTACCTCTCCTCCGCTTTGCCAGAACTTCAATCGCGAGTCAAACTCTACGATAAACCCAGCCCCATCTTTGAAGCCTACGGCATTGAAAAAGAACTCAAGAAAGCGTTAACTGAAAAGATCTGGCTCAAATGTGGTGGACACATCATTATCCAACAAACGGAGGCGATGTTTTCTATTGATGTAAATACGGGAAAATTCGTTGGCAAAGGCGATCCGGATGACACCATTTTGAGTACCAACCTAGAAGCGGTTACGGAGGTAGTTCGGCAAATCCGACTCAGAGACATTGGCGGTATTATCGTTATCGATTTTATTGATATGGACCTGGCAGATCACCGAAAGATGGTATTTAAGCTCTTGCAGGAGGCATTGAAAAAAGATCGCGCCCGAACGAATATCCTCCACTTCTCTGAAATCGGCCTTGTCGAAATGACCCGACAGAGAACCCGACCGAGCCTTCCAACTATGCTCACTGAACCGTGCCCCTACTGCGAAGGACACGGCACGGTGCTTTCGGTGGACACCGTTACAATCGGCTTACTTCGAACTGTAAAAAAAGCCCATCAAAAATCACGAAAAAGAAAGTTGGAGATCATGGCGAATGAGCTGATTGTGTCGCACCTTCGCAATGAGGAATCGGACAAGGTTCGTCAACTTGAAGAATCGATGAAACTAACCATTCGGTTCAAGGGGGATCCCGATATGCACCTCGAAGACTATCGGATTTTCGCCCAAGACACCAATCGCGAAATCTACGTAGATTAAGCATTGACAGAAACAGAATTGTTTTGGTATACTTTGGGATCGTGCTTTTCCTATCAGCCGAATTAGGGGAGACGTATCCAGACCGTTTATTTTCAAGGAGAGAAAGATGTACGCAGTATTTGCCACCGGTGGAAAACAACATCGCGTTCAGGTGGGGACGTTAATTGATGTAGAAAAGCTAGAAACCCCTGTAGGTGAGTTCATTACGTTTCCAGAAGTCCTAGCGATTGGAGATGGCGAAGGCGATACGCAAGTTGGCGCGCCCTACCTCGAAGATGCCGCCGTGATCGGAGAGGTTGTCCAACAGGGTAAAGCGAAGAAGATTGTTGTGTTCAAATCCAAAAGGCGTCAAGGTTACAAACGTAAACTGGGACACCGCCAAACATTTACTCGATTACTAATCACTGAAATCCAACAAGAACAGACACCCGAGGAGGTTGAAGAAAATGGCGCATAAAAAAGGCGGCGGCAGCACAAGTAATGGGCGAGATAGCTGTGGTAAACGACTTGGCGTGAAGCGATTTTCTGGAAACCGCGTCACAGCGGGAAGTATCCTTGTTCGGCAGCGTGGAACGCACCTTCACCCGGGCACGAACGTCGGACTTGGTAGCGACTACACGCTCTTCTCAAAGATTGATGGCTATGTCTGTTTCGAGCGTAAAGATAAATACCGCAGAAGAGTCAGCGTCTATTCAGAACGTCCAGAGTTCTAGCAGCATGTTCCAATCAGATTGGTCCAAACTCAAAGCCTCGCCATTAAAGCGGGGCTTTTTTTATTTTTGTAGTTTTCTAGACACATTGCGACTATCATTCTAGAATCCTCCCCCTTGCTAAGGGGGAGCTAGAGGGGGTCGGGTGGTTTCATCCGCGCACTATCCGAAAATGGTCTAAATGCGGTAAACTAGACCAAGCGAAAAATAGTCGCCAATGTCTACAATAGGCGGCATGAGTGCCTTGACATATGCACGTAATTAGCAGAAAGGCTTTGCGCGGGTTCTGGAGGAAACATCCTGACAGCCAAACTCCGCTCGCGCGTTGGTTCAAACTCATTAGCACTCAAGAATTCAGAAACTTCGTCGAATTGCGTGCCGTGTTTCCCAGTGCGGATAAGGTTGAAAATCTGATTGTGTTCAATATCGGTGGAAATAAATATCGTCTGATTGTTTCAATCCATTTCAATCGTGGAAGAGTCCTATGTTCGGCACATATTGACTCATACAGAATACAATAAGGGGAGATGGAAGAGATGAGCGTAATCGCTGAGGAAATTCAGGAACATTGGCGTATTGTGCATCCGCTTTTTTCGGTTCGCAATGAAAACGAATATGATCTGGCAGTAGAGCGGCTTAACGCGCTTATCGATGAAATTGGTGATAGGGAACAGCATCCCTTGTACGAACTACTTGACACTTTAGGTGCGGTCATACATACTTATGAGGAGAAACACCATCCAATGCCGGAGTGCAGCGGTGTTGAGATGCTTCAGTTTTTAATGGAAGAAAATAAACTCCAACCGTCAGATCTTCCAGAGATAGGTACTCCTGAGACTGTGTCAGAGATTCTCAACGGCAAGCGTGAGCTTACAGTCAATCACCTGCAAGCCTTAGCTGCAAGATTTCATGTTTCGCCAACGGTGTTCGTGTGATTCCGTAACTCATCTGTGTAGGTAATGGCGCGCACCAGCGTGACAGGCAAGCCGTTAGGCAGAGTGTGGGAATCCTTCCGACTTCGAGTTGACTTGTATCATGAAGGTTAGAGACCTTATTAGGTTGATTGAAAAAGATGGCTGGTATCTAATACGGACACGAGGCAGTCACGGGCAGTTCCGGCATCCAACCAAATCAGGCACTGTTACCGTTACCGGAAAATTAGGATTGGATGTGCCAGCCGGTACGCTCAACAGTGCTCTCAAGCAAGCCGGTCTCAAAGTTTAACTTGGAGGAATCCATGCAATACCTCGTTATTTTTGAAAAAGGTGCGAGTAGTTACGGTGCCTATGTGCCAGACCTACCCGGCTGTGTAGCAGTAGGCGAGACGATGGATGAAGTACGCAGATTGATTGCCGAATCGATTCAATTTCACATCGAAGGTCTGCGCAAAGATGGTCTTGTGGTTCCGCTGCCATCGTCAACAGTAGCGCTTATTGATGTTGCCACTAACTAACCATCCGTCGTTTGTAAACAGCCGTAATCACCACACAGCAATTGCAATCGTGGTTCTCAACCGAGTGGTTCGTCCTTTCACACAACGTCGAAATGAACGATAGTTCTTAGCCCCAACATAGATGATGACTACCTCCGGAGACTTGTGGGTAATAGTAAGCCTTGCTAAGGGGGAGCTAGAGGGGGGCAGGTGGTTTCACCCGCGCACTATGCGAAACCGGTCTAAATGTGGTAATCTAGACCAAGCGAAAAATAGTCGCCAGTATCCGCGATTTCTTTGGCTAATACATTTTTCTCATTTTTTTTGGTTTAAGGGTGGGAACGTGTCGAAAATTAACATTGAGAGGAGGAGATTATGGAACATAAGACAAGAACGTTACTTTTGGGGCACCCTCTTTGCTTGCCCATCATGGCGTTAGCACTTTTCCTTCGCTGTGGAATACCTGCAGTAAATGCACTAACCGCCCAACAAATTGCCCAAAACGCTTTTGGTTCGACGGTGCTGTTGGTTATGGAAGATGCCAACGGTCAGCCAATCGGATTGGGCAGCGGATTCTTCGTGCAACCGAACCAGATCGCAACCAACCTCCACGTCGTCGAAGGTGCTGCAAGAGGCTACGCAAAATTGGTCGGTCAGAAAACGAAACACGACATCGAAGGCATCAGCGCGATTGATGCAAAACGGGATTTGGTCATCTTGAAGGTCTCGGCTTTGGGGACGAGGGCGCTTTCTCTTGGTGACAGCGATACTGTTCTGGTGGGAGAGACGGTTTACGCAGTGGGTAACCCACACGGTTTGGAAGGTACCTTTTCGCAAGGCATCATCAGCAGTGTCCGAAAGATTGGGGCGGACAAACTACTCCAACTTACCGCTCCGATTTCACCGGGCAGCAGTGGCGGTCCCGTGATAAATGGCAAGGGAAATGTGATAGGGGTTTCAGTGGCGACTTTCCGTGCAGGGCAGAACCTCAATTTTGCCATCCCGTCAAACTATCTCACAGCACTCGTTGCCCAAGTGGGCTACGCGAAACCATTGTCACAAACAAAACCAACCAGATCGACACGCTCCATACTAGCAGACCTCGGTGGTAGAAGCGTGGAAGGCGTAACCGGTGGCAAGCTGACGTGGGAATTCAAACATAATCAGAGGGGTCAGTACGCCTTTTCTCTACGAAACCACCTGCGCGAAACCGTAAAAAATGTCTACTGTTTCGTGATTTTCTACGACGTACAAAGCGATCCGATCGATGTGGATGTTGTACGGTATCGAGGTTCAATACCGGCTGGGTTGGCGAAGCGGGCGACAAGTAAGGTTGATGGTAGTGTCCAACAACTGACAACATACGTAGGCGCGAGTGCTCCTCGAACGAAGGTGGAGTTCAGAGTCCTTAACTTTGAAATCGTGGAATGATGCCGCCTAACGAGCAGTTGTAAAGCCAAACGACAATCAAGGAGTTGTTGACAAATGGAGTAAAACAATCGTGGTTCTCTATAAATACGTTTCCGCGGAACGAATCGACATTCTTCAGAATCGCCTGATTCGGTTCACGCAACCCAACGCGATGAATGATCCCTTTGAAGCGCGACCATATTTTGAAGCTTTTGCAACGAAAGAGGGATTTGCAAAAGCATTTGCAGATGCCATAAGACAGAAACCCAGCATGTGGGCATATTTGCGGGGAGTGACGCAAACCAAAATGGAGTTGCAAGCCTGCGCTGAGAAAATTGAGATAGATCCCGATTATGCTGACCTATTATATAAAGACTCTGGTCTGCCGAATCCCCTTCCTAACGAACGAGACAGAGTGTACCGATTGTTCAACAAAAATGTCGGTATCCTATCGCTTTCCGTTACACCGGATAATCTTCTCATGTGGGCACACTATGCCGAGGAGCACACAGGCTTTGTCCTTGTATTTGACGGTTCGCACGATTTCTTCTGGGGAAACGACTCCTTGCTAGGTTTTGCAAAACCTGAACCCGTTGTCTACCGCGCGATACGCCCTCGTACAACAATTGAAGAAGTGACCATGATAGAGCTCTTCTTCATTAAGGGTTCTGACTGGAAATATGAAAAGGAATGGCGATATCTTAAATACCTCAATGATGCAGACGATCGGTGCGGGGGTGCCAATACGCCTGCTGTGAATCTCTTCCGGTTGCCTCCCAAATGCATAATGGGGGTAATCCTTGGATGTTACACATCTCAAGAATTGAAAGACAAAATCGTCAGCTTACGTCGTGACGATCCAGAGTTTGAACACTTGCAAATCCAACACGCGGGTATGTCCACAACACATTATCGCCTAATAATAAAGGAGATAGAGACTTAACGCTCCATTTTAGTAGTCACCGCTTTGCACTGCTGCAAGTCTGGCTACCTCTTCCGTGAGGAAATATTATGAACATAAAGAGCAAAACTTTGCTGTACTACATGTCGCTGGTGCTTTTACTGTTCTGCAGAATCGCCACGGCAAACGTCCTAACGCCTCAAGAGATTGCCCAGAAAGCATTAGATGCTACGGTTCTTCTGGTCATGGAAGATGCAAACGGTAAAGTTATTGGTGTGGGGAGCGGATTCTTCGTTAGAACGAATCAGATTGCTACCAACTTCCACGTCATTGAAGGTGCGGAGCGAGGCATAGCAAAGCGTGTTGGTCTTGAAACTGAGTACAAGATTACGAGCTTCAACGCAATTGATGAAACACACGATCTGGCGATTTTGCAGGTATCAGATGCAAGTGTTCCCGCGCTGCCATTCGGCGATAGCGATGCCGTTGTAATTGGCGACACGTGTTATGTTGCTGGCAATCCGAAAGGATACCTAGAAGGCACGTTTTCACACGGACTCATTAGTGCTATACGTGAATTCCCAACAGGCAAGTTGCTTCAGCTCACTGCGCCGGTATCTCCGGGGAGTAGCGGCGGGCCCGTGCTAAATAATAAGGGTGAAGTGGTTGGCGTGTCCGTGACAACAGTAGACGGGGGGCAGAATCTCAATTTTGCTGTTCCTTCGAATTATCTCAATGCCATTATTAGCTACAGGGAAGGTAATGCTAAATATGAGTTAGGTTTGTTTCAATCAGCCATCGAAAACTACAACACCGCTATCCGATTGAATCCAAATAATGTGCTTGCTTACATCTGGCGTGGCTTTGCGAAATACGAATTAGGACAACGTGCTGCCGCGAGCCAAGACTGCTATACCGCTAGAGGACTCATGGGGCGTATACGAAGCCATAAACATATAGGCAGTAGAAAGATGAACCTAAAGCAACAAGTTAACAAGATTGCCGGGTTTAACACCGCTATCCGATTGAAACCGGATAATCCCTTTGCTTATTTCTGGCGTGGCTTTGCAAACAACGACTTGGCGAAATATGACACCGCTCTCGCAGATTGTGACACGGCGATTCGACTCCAACCGGATTTTGCCCTAGCGTACAGCGATCGGGGAGTAGCGAAGGCTGCACTAGGGCACAAAATCGCGGCAATCCAAGACCACGACGCTGCCGTCCAACTCAGACCGCATTATGCTATTTTCTACCATAATCGGGGTTTGGCGAAGGCAAACTTTGGAGAACGTGACGCTGCCATCAAGGACCTTAACGTTGCTATCAAACTCCAACCGGATGTTGCCTTAGCTTACCACAATCGAGGGTGCGCGAAGGCTGACTTAGGACAACATATTGCTGCTATATTGGACTTTGATGCCGCTATCAGACTCCTACCGGATTTTGCCCTAGCCTACTACAATCGGGGGTTGGCGAAGCAGAGGCTGGGTCGCACTCACAAGGCGAGGCAGGATTTCGAAACTGCCTTGAAAATCGCAGAAGAGTTTGGCGATGAGAATCTCAAAACCACCATTGAGTCGACAATGCGGAAACTCGACTAGCTGGGCGAATTCAGTTATTTGAACAGTGGATGTATACGGACGATAATGAGCAATTGGCGGGGCTTTAACCACTTAATACTAAGATTAAGAGAAACTTAATTTTTTATTTTGTCTCACTCAACGGATTTCAATTGAGCTAAGATTGTGAGTGTAGATTGGAAAAAACTCGGTTCCTGATTTGTCGCTTACTAGAATTAATTAGATAGTAGGTCACTAAAAGGTCATGCGGCTACACGTTGAAAGAATTGGACATCCTATAGGTTTCACGGTTTGCAACGTTCCTAAGGAACACTATTTCTGGGCGTTGGCTTCTTGTGCTCTGACCTCCGACGATCCGAATTTTTTCAGATACATCGAGCAGCTATCAAACATATATTTTAATCGTCAAGAATACAGAGTAGACGACAGCGCTATCAATAGCTTTCTGGTACTGATTCATCTTGACTTGAGCGCAGATATCTACATTAATGATTTTCCCATGGAAATAGAGATGTTATCCAAGCGGAGTGTGGAAGCAGGGACAATTATCACGGACGGCGATATTGCAGATATACGTCAGGTAAGGTTTCCGGGTATTGACATACAAGAATCTGACAGTGTTATCTGTTGCTTTAGAGTCGGCTGGAAATTCGGACTGTATTTTAACTTTCTAGGTTTCAAAGAAGAGTTTGATGTTGCATCCCTACAGGCTAGACTAGGACAACTCTATAGACATTTACGTTTCCAGTATGTCTATCACAGCCTAGAATCAGAAGCGCATTTTGGGGAAATGGTAAAAGACGGGTGGTTTCCCTTTATAGAGATTCTAGGCAACGACTATAAAACATTGGCTGCCACCTATCAAAATGAGAAATTCGCCTACGATGATACGGTAGGAACACTGCTTGATAAATTCGATGAATCACGCGTGAGAAAAATGACCGAAAAGTGGTTGCAAAAACCCATCTTTCAGGAAAAGCAACATTTGCTGCAAGCGGGTATCGATGCTTTTCTGCAAGGGACTGAAAGTGGTTTTATAAATTGCATAAAGACCCTTTATACGGAAATTGAAGGGGTCATGCGATATTTGTATTTTGAGGACACGGGAAAAGGCAACAGGGTAACCCTGAAGGAGTTGCTTTGCTACCTCACAGACAAAGGAAAGCAACGCGCTGCGAATGATGACCAATCGTTACTCTTACCTCATCAGTTTTTGGAGTATCTGACCGAGAGCGTTTTTGCAAATTTCAACCTTGAAACTGGCGAGGTTGAAGTATCAAGGCACAGTGTTGCTCATGGTGCTGCTGTAGGCGAGGAGTATACGCCGGAAAAAGCATTACAGGCACTTTTAACCGTCGATCAGATCTACTATTACCTGCCTTCACCACCCGACGAAACGAACTAACAATTGACCGTCGGTAGAAAGCCGTAATCACCACACAACTGCTGCCTGTCGCGCACCGTAATGAGAAAACGGCATTGGAAAGTGTTTATATACTCTAGTCGAATGCGGTAAGAGTGCGGAAAAAGGCTCAAACGCTCACGAGTTGGGCGACATGGTATGAGGGAGGCAAGAAGAGGAGTTGCAGAGCGGCGACAAAACGGCTCAATAGGGTAAGATGCCTCCGCACACGTTTAGCGCTTGACCGGTAATGTAGCTCGCATCGGAAGACGCGAGGAACGCGACCATGTTGGCAACATCCTCTGGTTTTTCGATGCGACCGAGCGGTATACTCTCGACAGCGCGCGCTTTGACCGACCCAAGCGGCGCACCTTCTAACTTCGCAGTCTCACGGTCAATCAAATCCCACATCGCAGTGTCCACAATGCCGGCGCACACACAATTGACGAGAATCCCGTGCGACGACAACTCCAGTCCCATCTGCTTGGTCAACGCGACGACGGCATGTTTGCTGGCGGCGTAAGCGCCCAGCGGCACGTCTTTGCCGGGCGCGATTTTACCCGCGCCGGATGCGTTGTTGATGATTCTGCCGCCGCTGCCCTGGGCAATCATGTGTCGCGCTGCCGCTTGCGAGCAGAGGAGAACCCCTTTGGCGTTGACGTTCATGAGTGCATCCCACATTTCCTCGTCAGTGTCCATCAGCGGGGCGACGACGCCGATTCCGGCGTTATTGACTAGAATGTCTAACCGTCCGAATCGTTCAGCGGTCTGACGCACCATCCGCTCAACGTCGGGTTTGTGGGTCACATCCACTTTGAGATGGAGTGCCTGACCGCCTGCTTCCTCGATTTCTTGGACGACACCCTGTGCGTTTTCATAGTCAATGTCGGCGACAGTTACATACGCCTGTTCCTTGGCGAAGCGCAGCGCAATCGCGCGGCCAATCCCACGTCCGGCTCCAGTAACAACTGCCACCTGTTCGTCTAGATCGTACTTTGGCATCCGTTCCCTATGCACTACGGCTGATTGGTGTATGCCTTTTTCTGGATTGGATGCTCCATCAATTCGAGAACAAACCCGTCCGGATCCTTGAAAAACACCACCTTCACGATACCCCATTCGAGATCAAAGTTGACCGGCTCCGAGACGAACTCGACGCCTTTGGCTTTTAACGCACTGTAGGTTCCCATCAGGTCCGGCACACCGATGCAGAAGTGCGAGTGACCGACATCGCCCAATTGCGCGTCAGATAGTTTGCCTTGGGGCTTGATGTATTGCTGTAGGTCGAGCATAATCCCTGGCGTATCGGGTGCTTGCAACCGCACCACCTGCATCACTACATCCGGTTTTCCAGCCATCTTGGAAATAGTTTCGCCTTCAAGCCGATGCCGCTCGACTTCTTCGAGTCCGAGCAGATCGCAATAGAACGCAATTGACCGATCCATGTCGCTTACAGTTACTGATATGTGATCTAGGATGTTAACTGAGTTGATCATGTCTACCTCTAGCGCCGACGCTATGTATTTATTCTGATGATGAAATAGCATAGCAAAGAATGCAGAAAACTACAACCATAATGGTTAATTGTCACTCGGTCTACCGAACTCAAAATTGTTGTACTTCGTAAGGAAAATTGCAACAGCTTGACTTTGCAACGGTTTTGTGGTACGCTGTGTCTGTTGAAGTAACAGTTTGTTCAAAGTGTTTTGATAGATAAAGTCGCTCATTATTCCGCCATCGATTTCGCACGTTTCGACAACATTGGTCATGAAAGCTTGTCCGCCTTTTTTTTAGACTGCAATTACTGTAATTTTGTGTTCTATGGCGAATCCGGCTCCTGCCAGCCACAATAAGAAATGGTCGAGGCAGGGGTGCCTCTCCTACAGGGGCCGAGGCGCTTCCTTCATTGAGAGATGGGCAATCTTTGGGGACTAGTTCTTGTAGGTTGGGTTACGGAGAAGACTATCGCCTTCGCTATTCGCTCAGTTGATCCCTCCCTATTCGGTCGGTTGATCGGATATGATGAACGATGTGAATAATTAAGCATGGGTTTCGTTGGTTGAATGCGTTTGGAAATTGTTGATTGTAGCAAAACCCAACCTACATTATACTGTATTTCCCGATTTAAGAGAAATTGGCAATGAACGTAGACACAGCAACAATTCACGTCGTGGGCGGCAAGGGCGGTAACGGCTGCATCAGTTTCCGCAGGGAAAAGTATGTGCCGCGCGGGGGACCGAACGGCGGCGATGGCGGGCGAGGGGGAAGTGTAATTCTCGAAGCGTCGGAAGGGTTGAGCACACTGCTGGATCTCAAATTCCAGCCGCGCCAGAGAGCGCACGATGGACAACTCGGCAGGGGGAAACTCAGGCACGGCAAAGAGGCGGAGGACAGAGTTGTAACGGTTCCAGTTGGCACAGTCGTCCGGACACCCGAAATGGAAGGCGCCCTTGCGGATCTGAAGCAGCATGGTCAGCGAGTCGTCGTTGCGCGAGGAGGGGTTGGCGGCAAGGGGAATTCGCGATTCAAAAGCAGCACTTTTCAAACGCCGCGTGTCGCCGAAAAGGGTGAGCCGGGCGAGGAACGCCTCATCGAATTGGAAGTTAAAGTCATTGCTGAGGTGGGACTGGTAGGGTATCCAAACGCCGGCAAATCGACGCTGCTGTCGAAGGTATCCGATGCGAAGCCGAAAATAGCGAATTATCCATTTACCACTCTTGCACCCAACTTAGGGGTCGTCCGTATCGGTGCAGCGCGAAACTTCGTCGTTGCCGATATCCCCGGGCTCATCGAAGGGGCGCATGCGGGCGCTGGGCTGGGGCACGACTTTTTGAGGCATATCGAACGCACGAAGCTGCTTATCCACATCGTCGATTGTGCAGCTGTCGACGGGCGCAATCCACTTCAGGACTATGAGCAACTCAACGAGGAGCTCGAGCTGTACAATCCTCGATTAGTGCGAATGCCGCAGTTAATTGCTCTCAACAAAATGGATTTGCCCAATGCGCGGGACTCTCTTCCGCAGATCGGAGATTACTTCGGCAAGCGTCGGGTCTTCTCAATTTCGGCGCTAACTGGAGAGGGAGTAGATGGGTTAATGCGTGCGGCGTATGGACGGCTGCAACGCATTCACGAACGCATTCGTGAAAGACAGGGGAGCGGCGGCGTGCCTGAGTCTATGATGACGTCACTGCCGACGTTCCAAAAACGACACGGACGATTTGAACTCTCGAAGGAAGAAGATTGCTTCGTTGTGCGCGGTGACGAGCCGCGCCGGGCGGTGCTGATGACAGACATGGAAAATGATCAAGCGCTCGTTCTGCTCCACCGCAAGCTCAAAAAGATGGGCATTATCAACGCCCTAATCAGAACTGGCGTTAAAGAAGGAGATACGGTTCAGATTGATGAATTCGAATTTACATACAGTCCCCACGGAATCGGCACAGATTGAAAGACACGATTTATTGTCGCGTGTCACGCGGGTGGTAGTCAAAGTTGGTAGCAGAGTCATCTCTCAAAATTACAATCTCAATCCGAGCAGCCTTGATAGACTTGTGGACGATCTCGCAACGGTGAAACACAAAGGGATAGAGGTTATCCTCGTCTCTTCGGGCGCAATCGCAGCGGGCACCGGCAAGCTTTTCGGACAGCGTCCGCAAACGATTCCCCGTCTACAGGCGGCTGCGGCAGTTGGACAGAGCCACCTGATTCACGCCTATGACCAGCGGTTTCAGCGGCATGACCTAATTACGGCGATGATGCTCCTGACGCAGGACGACTTCAGTTACCGTGAGCGCTATACGCACATCAGCGACGCCCTCGGTACCCTGTTGCAACTTGGGGTTATCCCAATTATCAATGAAAATGACTCTGTCGCTGTGGAGGAGATTAAGTTTGGTGACAATGACACGCTGTCAGCCCAGGTCACCAATATCGCAGAGGCTGACCTCCTCATAATTCTATCGGATCAGGATGGATTTCACACGCAAGATCCCCGTAAATATTCCAACGCCGAGTTTATCAGCGTTGTGCCGGCAATTACAGAGACGCTCCAGCGTTCTGCTGGCGGAGCGGGCAGCGCCGATGGGACAGGCGGGATGATCACGAAGCTACGTGCAGCAGAAATCGTGACAGGATCGGGCGAGATTATGGTGCTTGCGAACGGAAACCAGCCTGCAGTCGTCAGTCGTATCCTCGCGGGCGAGGAAATCGGAACACTTTTCTTACCACAACAGCGGATATCCGCCCGCAAACGCTGGATTGCCTATTCACGCCTGCCCAGAGGGACGCTGTATGTCGATAACGGCGCCCGTGACACGCTGAAACAACGCGGCAAGAGTCTGCTTCCGTCTGGTTTGCGTAAGGTAGAAGGCGATTTTGAGTACGGCGACACCCTCTCTTGCATTGATGAAAATGGGAATGAGTTTGCTAGAGGGCTTGCGAATTACAACAAGCAAGAAGTTGTTCAAATTATGGGCAAACAAACAAGTGAAATCAAAAAGATTCTCGGCTATCACCATTACGACGAGGTGATTCATCGAGATAATCTCGTTTTGCTTAAGGAAGCGTGAAGAGGAAAACTTTCGTAATTGGAGGCTCACAACTTTGCGTTAAGATTTAAAACGCCGATAGTTGGAATGAATGGATAGGCATATCATTGGCGATTGAGACCGGAAACGTCACCGCATTCAAACTGAGATTCAAACACAGATAAACACTCAATGAGGAGATGATTTGATGGATCACACGATTCAGGACATGATCCAGTCGAAAGCCCAAGCTGCTAGGGATGCCATGCGCCACTTGTGCAGAGCTTCCGTTGATGTGCGCAACGGCGCCCTGTTAGCAATGGCAGATAGCATTTTGGCGTTCAAAGATAAGATTCGAGAAGCCAATCAGATTGACTTGGAGAACGGACAAAAGACCGGACTCGCTGAGCCGCTTATGAAGCGTCTCCTTGTGGACGAAAAAAAGATTGCGAGGATGGCAGATAATTTGAGGCAGGTTGCCGGGTTGCCAGACCCGATTGGCGAAATGACACGCATGTGGGAACGCCCCAATGGGCTGCGGATTGGAATAGTCCGTGTACCGCTCGGTGTCATTGGCGTAATCTACGAGTCGCGTCCAGACGTCACCGTCGAAGTGTCGGCTTTGTGCGTCAAATCCGGCAACGGGGTTATTTTGCGCGGAGGGTCGGAGGCGATACAGTCCAACACCACGCTTGCAAAAATTTTAAGCGAAACCGCAGAAAGGGAGGGTATCAAAGACGCCATCCAGTTTGTAGACATTACGGATCGACAGGCGGTGAGGGAGATGATTGCGCTGCCGGAACACATCGATCTAATTGTGCCGCGTGGCAGTTATGAATTGGTACGGTCCCTCATGAGGGATTCGGAGATTCCTGTCCTCGGACATGCGGACGGAGTATGTCACGTTTATGTAGATGAAGCTGCCGATCCCGACATGGCAGAGAAGATTTGCTTCAACGCAAAAGTCGGTTACAAGGTTGCTGTGTGCAACACGATGGAGACACTACTGGTCCACGAGCGAATCGCTCCGCAATTCCTCCCTCCAATGTGCGAAAGGTTCGCCGCCGAGTGCGTTGAACTTCGCGGCTGCGAAACGACGCAGCAGGTGAGCCCCGATGTCGTCCCTGCGACCGAAGCCGATTGGCGGACAGAATACCTCGACAAAATCTTGTCAATCCGAGTAGTCTCAGACTTCGACGAGGCGGTGCAGCACATCGAAACCTACGGTTCGCACCATTCGGATTCGATTATCACAGAAAACTACGCCGCAGCGCAGCGTTTTCTCAAGGAGGTTGATTCGGCTGCTGTCTATGTCAACGCGAGCACCGCCTTCACCGACGGTTACGAGTTTGGACTCGGTGCAGAAGTCGGTATCAGCACCCAGAAGCTGCACTGCCGGGGTCCAATGGGGCTTGAAGGGTTGACGAGCTACAAATACATCATCTACGGAAATGGGCAGGTGCGAACGTAGGTCAGTAAGGCTTCCTTACGCTCTACGCCGTCTCCGTTTTCTTCTCGGTGGGGAGGGTGTTGCGGTGGTCACCACCTCTATTGTGATGGGTTGATGTTTAGCCCAGTAGATGAGCCACCCGCCAATACCAACGACTACGAGACTGAGGATTTGAGCACTGGTCAGTCCGATAAGAGCAGGTGAATTGATTCGCCAAAATTCCGCTAAGAAGCGTTCGATCCCCGCTAAGATTAGATAACCGCCTGTCAGCCACCCTAATGTCTGCTCCTTTTGTTTGCGAAACCTCCACAGCAGACCAAAACCGATGAGCGACATCCCCGTTTCATAAAGCGGTGTTGGGTGGACCGGCACATCGATCGGAACCGTGCCGTTCGGGAAAGCCATCGCCCAAGGTAAATCCGACGGCCCTCCGTAATCTCCATCTCCGGCGAGAAAACAGCCGATGCGTCCAATTCCATATCCCAGTAGAAACAGAGGAGCGAATGCATCAAGAACCGGAAGAGTTGGGCTCGCCGATCGATGCAGGACGAAAAACGCAGCCGCAGCCCCACCAATCATGCCGCCATACCAGACTAACCCGCTGGTCGAAAACAGTTCACTGACCGAGAAACTGCCATCCTCGAACGCCGCGTAGAGCTTAGCTCCGACGATGCCCCCAACCGCGCTAGCAAAGACAACCGATGACGCCAATTGAGAGTCAAGCTGTTTGCGCGCCAATTCCCGTTGCGCGACGAACATGACGGTTAAGAATGCTGACGCCAACATGAGCCCATAACTATGTATCGCCAGCGGAATGTCAATTGGTCCAAGCGGGATCGATCCCAAATTGATGATTGTCGGGTACACTGTCTGCCTTTCAGTTTTGAAGGACTTAAGTTTATTTAGCGCAATTTATGTGGCTTTAGCCCGGCGTTTTGCAGCTTCCCATTGTCGGTCTTTGAATGGTGTGTTCGTGGGAATTGACTTCAGTGCGCCACTACAGCATTTCAGCGGTTCTAGCGTGAAGATTCGACACCGCGCCAGATGGGATGCGATTACAGAACTTCGGACGATGTGTGATGGTTGGGGGTGATTTCCGAAAACCGGGTGTACGAAACCCTAGAAGTTCAAAATGAGCGAAAATCGATGCGTGGGTCCAAGCTTTCCGAAGGAGACAAAGGCGTAGTCAAGCTGGAATCCTTCGATACTAAATCCAATTCCAGCGGTAATTCCGGATGAAACCCCCAAGTCGTTGCCGCCAAGGGTGTGTTTGTAGCCTGTGCGAAGATGTAGCAATTGAGACACCGTTAGTGCACCTCCGAATCCGACCGTGATGTCATTATCAGAAGGGCGATTCACATCAGCGGCAATGGTGAACGCATCATTGAGCAATTTATACGCTGCACCCACCTTGATGTTGACCGGCAGATTGAAAGACTCCTCGACAAACTTCACTTTGCCGCCGAGGTGTTGGATGTTCAACCCAAAAGTGAGAGGTCTTTGGGGAACGGTATACAACCCACCCACGTCGAATGCGATGACTTGGGCGTTTGTGTCGTCAATCTGCTCGCGAATCCATTTTCCATTGATTCCGACCGAAAACGCAGATGCTAACTGGCGGGCATAGGAGAGGATGAGTGCAAGGTCATAGGGTCGGAACTTTTTCGTTTCTTTGCCGCTTGCATCGCGCCCTTGCAGTTCGCCAAAGTCGAGGAAGATTGCGCTGCCGCCGAAAGCGCCCGCGTCGCCAAGCGGTTGCACAAACCCAAAAAACTCGTGATTAATCCCTTCAAACCATTCGTTGTGCATCAAGCCTATCTGCGGACGTTTAACCTTCGCAAGCCCCGCCGGATTCCAGAACGAAGCGTACAAATCGTTCGCATCAGCGACTTGAGATTCGCCCATCCCGATTGCTCGTGCCCCAACGCCAATCTTTAGAAACGGCATTGCTCGTGTCCCGGCGTTCGGGTGAATATCCGCGCCGTGGGCGGCGATCCACGGAAGCAACGTCGTCAAACATACAACAGCGGCAATGACGAATCTCTTATACACTGGCAACTCTGTCCCCCTCGGTTCTGTAAAGACACCCTACGAACGTCCTCATTATAACGCTGTAGGTTAGCTTTGTCAACACTAATTTAGGGTGCGCTCACCCCCAGTTTTTTCGTGATGGTGTATCGTGAGCGTTTGTGTAAGTCATTTCTGCGGGAGGACGTTATCAGACTATTCTTCTAGCGGGTTGGTCAATTCATAATCGGGGGGCATTGAATCAACTTAGAAAAACAGGTGGATTTTATCCGCTCTCTGTGCTAATATATGATTCATATTAAACTAACGCAGCAAAAACGATATTCATCTCATAGCGGTCTGAATTTCGACTAGGGGTTCATGGAAATGCAGATGATGCACCGACCGAATAGAGATGCATTGGGACAAGCGATTGACATCTACCGCGATGCGATGCGACCGTTCATCATTCGTCAATTGAGGCGAGTGCGAGGGACAGGCGTCGAGGAGTTAATTGAGCATGGGTTGGGCGATCGGCAGGCGGATGAGTTTCGTCGCAGGCTGACCGAAAACGACGACATTGAAGCTGCAATTGACCTAAACTATTTCCCGAAGGTGTTCCGCGACAACTGGCGCGCTGCATTCGCACAACATTTCAACGACGATCTGTCCGTCCAAAGCACGCTATGGCTGATAAAGGCGGCGAGAGACCAGATTGCACATCCAGGGAACGAGGACATAGACCCAGAGTACACAAGGGCGCGTCTTTATGACATTGCAGATCTGCTCGGACAAACAAATTCGCCGGACCAGAAACAGACAGTAGAGGCAATTCGCGATAATCTCTTCACCAGCCCTGAAAGCGGAGAGCAGGCAGATCCGATACTACCGGACGAAGATTCCCAAACGGCATCAACAGAACCGCAAGAAAATCTAGACGCTCTACCACGTCCTTCATCGAACAATTTGACACCGTGGCGCCACATCATCCGCCCCAACAACGACATCGCGCTTGGCACCTTTCAAGAGGCAGAGTTCGCGGCTGACCTTCAGCAGGTACACGACGGACGCGCCGATGCAACAGGGTACGGCAATCCGGTCAGTTTCTTCAACCAAACCTTCATCACCCCCGGCATCCGTACGCTATTGGTCAACGCCCTCAAACGGCTTGGCGGCAATGGCGGCGATCCGGTTATTCAGACAAAAACCGGATTCGGGGGCGGAAAGACCCATAGTCTCATCGCGCTCTACCATCTCGTCAAGAGTACCGACGCGCTCTTAAATCCGCCGCCAGACCGTGACGAGCACCAGCGCACCAGCGAAGAGATAAACAGCATGATGCAGGAAGCAGCATGGGACTCAACCGCCGACAGACCCCGCGTCGCTGTGATTGATGGTTCCTACCTTGCTCAAACCGACCTGACCGCAACTAAAGAGACGGGCGATCCGCTAAACACGCTGTGGGGCGTGATGGCTTACCAACTTGGCGGACAGGATGCCTACGAAATTGTCGGAGGGGCGGCGCGGGGAGGAACAGCACCGGGTGGAAGCCAACTCGACCAGCTCTTTGAATACGTTGGTCCGTGCGTCATCCTGATGGACGAGCTTGTGGCATACGTACGGAACGCAGGTGACGCCAAAGACAACATCTATACCTTTATACAAGCTCTCACCCAATCGGTTCGGAGAAGTAGCAACGCTGTGCTTGTCGTCACCCTACCGGAGAGTGCCGTCGAAGCAGGTGCTGAAGGGGGCGCAGACGCGCTCAACAGGCTGGACAGCATCCTAAGCCGCATTGAGGCTAAGTGGGAGCCATTAGAGATAAATGAAACGTTTGAGGTTGTGCGACGGCGGCTCTTCGGTAGAGTCAGGGATGAAGCAGCAAGAAATCGAGTCTGCGAAGTTTTCTCGCGGATGTATGCCAATTCACGCCGAGATTACCCTCAAGAAGTTAGCGAGCCGCGTTACTTGGACCGCATGAAGGCGTGTTACCCAATCCACCCGGAGATATTCGATCGGCTCTATTCGGACTGGTCTTCCATTCCCGGATTTCAGCGCACACGCGGAGTGCTTCGGATGATGGCGAACTGTATCAGTCGTCTGTATCTCAGAGGGGACGCCTCGCCGCTGATTATGCCTGCCAACCTCACCTTTGACGACCCGGCGCTTTCAAACGAATTCCTCCCGCTGCTAGATGGCGAGTGGCGTCCTGTCCTGACAGAGGTGGACAGTGATGGTTCCCGAACCGACAACATCGACAGAAACATTCAGAGATTCTCCAATATCGGGGGTGCAGCGCGACGCATCGCCCGCACTGTTTTCCTCGGCAGTGCCGCCAGCGGTGCCGTGCGAGGTATTGACGACCGTCAAATTCATCTGGGAGTGGTGGAACCCGGTCAGGGCGTTTCGGTGTATAAAGAAGCACTCGGGCGGATGAACGGCGCCCTGTATTACCTTTACAACACTGACACCAGGTACTACTTCCACGCAGAGGAAAACTTAAACAAGGTCGCAACCGACCGCGCCGATACGCTCAGTGAAAGGGACGTGGAGGAGTGCGTTATAGCCCAACTGCAGGAGGCAGTTGGGGCAGGACGCCGGCGACGCGCCGATGTCGTTGTCTGCCCGCAGAACTCCGGCGATGTGAGAGACTTGGATGCAATACAGTTAGTCATCCTACCGCCTAACAAATTTCTGCCGTCCCGCTCTAGTGATAGCGATGAAGCCACGCCAATAGCGCAGGACATCCTACTTAACCGCGGCGAAGCGCCCCGCATCCGCAGGAATGCAATTCTCTTTTTGACGGCGAAGAACGACGACATTCGTGCACTTAGAAACATCGTAAAAACTTACCTTGCATGGGATTCTATCATAAACACCGACCGCCGCATCGAGAGTCTTACCGGAGACCGCCTGCAGCAAGCCGTCAACACAGTGCGTAGCGCCAAAACGCAACTGTCGCAAGCATTAGTCCGGGCTTACCGTTGGGGGATGGCGCCGTCACAGGCGAACCCACAGGAGGCTAGTTACGGTATGTCCCCCTTTCCAATTAACACCGCGGAGTCAGGGGACATCGTTGACAGCGCGTTCCGAAAGTTCATTGAGGAAGAGGCGCTCGTCGATGAGATTTCCCATACAGCACTCGACAGCATGCTGCAGCGATATGTGTGGAGCAGCCCGAGTTACAGCGACCACATCGGTGTAGATAATCTGTGGGAACTGATGGCAAGGAATGTTTACCTGCATCGTCTGAGAAACAAAGACGTTCTGATTAGATGCATCGCCCAAGGTGTGCTGGAACGCAAATTCGGATGTGCTGAAACTTACAACGGTGAGAAATATGAGAGTATGTGCTTTGGTGAATCAATGGCACACCTTTTACTCACCGACCCTAGCCCAAGGGTGCTGGTCACGCCAGAAATGGCGCAACTCGTAGTAGAAGAAACGTCTCCCACTGGTCCCGTACCTGCACCCACTCCTGACCCTGACGCAAAGCCGCAACCTGAACCACCCCCGTCACCGCCTGGTCCCAAGCGCATCGTAGTAACGAAAACTATGCAAGACAACATTTCTCTTGATAATATCAACCTGTTGCGCGATGAGATAATTAGTAACCTGAATGCTGATGACGGTTCCGTTACCATTAAAATTGTCATCACGGCAAATAAGCCGAATGGCTTTTCCGAAAGTACCGCCCGTGCTGTGCGCGAAAACAGCACCCAACTCCATCTGGATCTGGACACGTCGGACGATTAACATGACTAAACCAAAGCAAACAGAGCCGCTGCATCTCACGGTTTCGAACTTCGGTCCCATCGCCAAGGCGGAAATTGACCTGCGTCCGCTGACGGTGTTTGTAGGTCGCAGCAACACAGGAAAGTCCTACTTGGCAATACTGATATACGCACTGCACAGATTTTTCGGCCAATACACTGGTCGCAAGCTTTTCGAGATCGGACCAATGTTCCCCATATTACGGAGAGACGTTAGAGCACAACGCCCCCCAGATGCTGATAGTGTCAAAAGGTTTGTTGACTGGATACAGGACGTAGTTGAACAGGTGGAAACCAAAAACCCATCGGATGGTTCGCGTGTTCAATTGCCAAATTTTATCGAGTCAATGATTCGTCCCATATTCGACGATTTACGCAACTCCAGTGAGGCCCTTGCCGAGGAGATGAGACGGAGTTTCGGTATTGAAGACGCTGCAAGCCTAATCCGCCACGGCAACAGAGACGGTGCGAAGGTTAGTTTGAGGCGGTCTGCCTCAGATAATTTCGGTCACGCTAAACGTTTTGAGTATGAACTGGCACTGAAGAAGGGCAAGCCTGAAGGAACAGTGATTTCGATTTCCGATGACACACCGTTGTATATGGATCTTCATTCTGAGAGAATAATGCCTGTTCTGGGTATGGGTCTTGACTCCTTGAATTCTCTGTTGTCAGAAGGTGACCGCCGAGGAAGACGACACTATGGATATTTCATGAGAGAACTCTCCGGTTTGGTTCTTTCTGAGGTTGTTAGCCCGCTAAGCAATACAGCCCATTATCTTCCCGCGGACCGCACAGGCGTGATGCACGCACACCGTGTGGTCGTGGCTTCCTTGATTGAACGTGCGCCGCGTGCAGGGCTCCGGCGCGGCACTCCGTTGCCAATACTTTCGGGGGTTCTCGCTGATTTTCTCGAAAACCTTGTTGGGTTGGGTGATTTGACCAAAAGGCGGCGCAGCAACAAAACGAACCTCGCCGCAAGCCTCGAACAGCAGATTCTAAAAGGGGAAATCCAGAGTAAAGACTCTGAAACCGGCTATCCGATGTTTTCCTACCAGCCGCAGGGATGGAAGGAAGATTTGCCTCTGATGAATGCGTCATCCATGGTATCGGAACTTGCGCCAGTTGTCCTATATCTCCGCCATATTGTCCAGCCAAGTGATGTGCTGATTATCGAAGAGCCGGAGTCGCACCTCCACCCCGCAATGCAGGTAGAGTTCATCCGTCAACTCGCAGCGGTTGTACATTCCGGCATCCGCGTCATGCTCACCACCCATAGCGAATGGGTGCTTGACGAACTTGCCAACTTGGTGCGTCTGTCGGAACTTCCGAAAGGACGGAGAAAAGGCATCGCGGGTGCAGACTTCGCACTTAATCGCGACCAAGTGGGGATGTGGCTGTTTGAACCTAAGCAGCGACCCAGGGGATCGGTGGTGAAAGAAATTCCTTACGATGCGGAGTTCGGCGGCTTTCGGTCCGGCTTCGATGAGGTCGCCATCGGTACATATAACGACCATGCGGAAATATCCAATCGGGTAGAAGGATTAAGGTAAATGGCTAATCTCGTTGGGCGGATAAAGGACAGCCTCCCCGATGGGTGTATCGCATCAGGGCGGTTGCGTAAAGAGGGATGCTCTGTGTCCTTGAAAAATGCACCGACTCCATCAGTCACAATAGACATGGATAAACGGCAAGCACCAGTTGGGGGGAACGAAACAAAATGCGACTATATTTTCATCGGAGGTTGTGACGATGTTTATCTCGTGCCTCTAGAGTTGAAGAGGGGCAAACTGGATGCCAGCGATGTCGTGAAGCAACTTCAAGCAGGGGCGAACATCGCTAATCGCATAATTTCTAGGCGCGAGCAAGTTCAATTTCTGCCGGTTGCGGTTTGTGGCAGATTTCACCGGGCAGATAGAAATCGATTGTCGAAGTCGAGCAGTAACATTCGCTTTAAGGGCAAGCAATTCAATGTCTCGATTTTGAGGTGCGATCAACCTTTAGTTGACATACTGCCCAGAGAAAGATGAAATGACCCACCGCAAGAAACTAATCGAAGTTGACCTGCCGCTAGACGACATCAACCGCGAATCTGCACGCGAAAAGTCAATACGTCACGGCCATCCGTCCACATTGCACATGTGGTGGGCACGCCGTCCGCTAGCTGCCTGCCGCGCCGTTATCTTTGCCAGCATGGTGGATGATCCTTCTTTTTGCCCTGACGAATTTCCCACTGAGGAGGAGCAAGGTGTCGAACGCGATCGTCTCCACGAAATCATCAAGAAGTTGGTCAAATGGGAGAGCACTGACGAAAGCCAACCTGCAGTGAAAGCCCTTATGGCGGAAGCACGCTACGAAATCGCCCGTTCAGTGGCGCGTTCCCGATGCGAAACGGCACCCACTGATCCGGCCAAAGTGTTGGACTATCTACGTGAGCATACCCTGCCGATATATGATCCCTTCGCCGGCGGCGGTTCTATCCCCCTTGAGGCGCAACGGCTCGGACTGAAGGCTATTGCCTCAGACCTGAACCCGGTAGCGGTTCTCATCAACAAAGCGCTAATCGAAGTACCACCCAAGTTTAAGAACCTACCTCCTGTCAACCCCGACGCTGACGACATGGGTATGTCCACAAGCACAGGCAGAAACGCACGGCGTACTCCTTGGCGCGGCCCGGCCGGTCTTGCGGATGACATTCGCTACTATGGCAAGTGGATGCGCGATGAGGCGTTTAGGCGGATCGGGCATCTCTACCCGAAGGCAAAACTGTCCGATGGCAGTGATGCCACCGTAATTGCGTGGCTCTGGGCGCGGACAGTTCCCTGTTCAAATCCGGCGTGCGGCGTCCAGATGCCCCTTCTAAAAACCTTCCAAATTTCCAAAAAGCGGAACAACCAACATTGGATTAAGCCTGTTGTTGACCGTGAGGCGGAACGTGTATCTTTTGCAGTACAGAATCACAGCAGCGGCGTTCCTGAGGACGGCACGGTGGACCGTAATGGTGCATGCTGTATTGCCTGCAACAACGCGGTCCCACTGTCTTATGTTCGTGAGACAGCGAGAGCCGGCAATTTGGGACAGCAGATGACCGCCGTCGTTGCCGAGGGTAATCGCAGGCGGATTTACGTGTCACCGACGGACGAGCACATCCAAGTAGCAATATCCGCCGAATCTGCTTGGCGACCAACGCAAACAATCACAAAGACACCGAAGGTCAGCGCGTTGACTTATGGTGCTACCCATTGGCATCAACTTTTCACTGAGCGTCAACTTGCTGCGTTGACTACATTCAGTGATCTGCAAGCAGCGGCTCGGAGTCAAATTAAGCAAGATGGGGGAAATGATGACTACGCCGATGCCGTTTGTACATATCTCGCCCTTGCGGTTGGAAGAGAGGCAGATATGTGCTCTAGTTTTAACAGATGGCACTACTCCGGCGGATGTGTCACCGGAGTTTTCGGTCGTCAGGCAATTCCGATGATTTGGGATTTTGCCGAATCCAATCCTTTCTCCAATTCAACGGGAAACTGGATGGCGCATATTAACTGGATTGCCAAGGTTGTCGGGCGACTGCCCGCCGATGGGATTGGCGGCTTGGTGCATCAGGCGGATGCGTCCACAACAATTCATGCCCAAGATGGTCCGGTCATCGTCACTGACCCGCCCTATTACGACAACATCAACTATGCCGACCTATCCGATTACTTCTACGTGTGGCTGCGTCCATTACTCCGTGACGTTTATCCAGCCTTGTTCGCTGGAATCCTGACCCCCAAAGATGAAGAAATTACAGCTATTTCATCCCGATTTGTTAACTCTCGCCAGAGATTTGAGGTTTTGCTGAACAACACGCTACAGTTGATACGAGAGCGATGCAGCCCAGATTTTCCATCCTCTATCTTCTATGCCTACAAACAACAAGAGAATGAGCTGGAAGGCAGAGCATCTACCGGCTGGGAGACGATGCTAAGTGCTATCATTTCTGCGGGTTTCGAGATAGTCGGTACTTGGCCGATGCGTACTGAATACTCTGTACGATCAAATGTCCAAAGTGGTACAAACTCGCTGGCATCGTCGGTTGTACTAGTCTGTCGCCCGCGTCCTAATGACGCCCCCATCGCAACGCGCCGTCAATTTTACGACGCGCTGGAGAAGGAACTGCCCGCCTCACTCAACCAACTCACCCGAAAAGGACACATCGCCCCTACTGATCTGGCGCAGGCTGCCATTGGTCCCGGAATGCAGATTTACTCTCGCTACAGTCGCGTTGAAACAATTAGCGGCGAGGTGGTGTCAGTGCGCGAGGCGCTGGTGGTAATCAACCGCGCCATTGCCGATTACGACGAGCGTCAAGAGGGGGATTTTGATTCGGAGACTCGCTTCTGCCTTGACTGGCTTAAACAGCACGGCTATGGAGAGGGGGCGTACGGGGAGGCAGAGACGTTGGCACTTGCCAAAAACGTCGCCATCGGCAAGTTGCAGGACGTAGACGGTCTGCTCATCGCCGGAGGCGGAAGGGTAAAGTTGCTGCCGATTGATGCGTTTTCCGATAACGAACAGTTGACCCTCGGCAATACGACGGCGTGGGAGGGGTGTTTCCGCATGGCATACCACCTGAGCCGGGAGGACGGCAGAGACGTCACAGGTGCAGCGGAAGTCGGACGGGAAATGGATGGAAACGTCGAATCCGTCGAGCGGCTGGCGCGCATCCTCTACAACCACTACGATCGAAATGGCGATTCTCAGAATGCGGTTATCTTCAATAACCTCGTCACGGAATGGGGTAACATCCGCAGTGCGATGGATGACAGAGAGCAACTCAGCATTCCCATTTAGCCCCTTTTCTAAAGAAACCGAGTTTTTCAAAAAAACTCGGTTTCTCCAATCAATTATATTATTTTAATATGTATATGTTTTATACATATCACACATCATATGTATAAAAATCAGCAAAAACTATACATGTTCAGCCATTAAAGACGATTGACGTTGCGCATTTTTTTGACATAAGCCCCGAACGTTGATCGGCGAAATTATATTCAAGTGTCAACATGTATATATTATATACATATCACACATAGTATGTATAAAAATCAGCAAAAACTATACATGTTGAAGGCAACAACGATTGTTGTCCCGTACTTGAAGGCGGTGGAACATGAAAACGAAGACCCGATTCGATCCAAATACCCCATGGAACAACATTCCTCAGCTTCCACCAGTGACGGATATCGAATCGAACGACATACTCAGAGCGTGCATTTCGGCGAGTTCCGAGCTTACGAGAGCAAATGCCCTAGTAAAGATACTGCCAAACGACGAGGTTCTAGTACAGACATTGCCGCTACAGGAGGCACGTAGGAGTTCGGAAATCGAGAACATCGTTACGACGAACGATGAACTGTATCGAGCCATGACATCCAACACAAACCAAGTTACCCCTGCCACAAAAGAGGTGCTGCGGTACCGTGAAGCATTGTGGGAGGGCATCAATAGCCTACATGCCCGCCCTAAACTAAACGTGCCGCTCTTTGAACAGATTTGCTCGCGTATTCTTGACATAGAGCTGAGTGTGCGTACGTCTCCGGTGACGATTGTAAATCGAGCCACAGAGGAAGTCATCTATACACCTCCAACTGGTCACGAAAATCTCACCAAGTTGTTAACCAACCTCAACCACTTCATCAATGACAACGATGACGGGCTCCAACCGCTTGTCAAAATGGCTCTGATACACTATCAGTTTGAAGCAATACACCCGTTTACAGACGGCAACGGGCGGACCGGACGCATTCTCAACATCCTTTACTTGATACATCAAGGGTTAATTGATGTTCCAATTCTTTACCTAAGTCGTTTCTTTATTCAGAATCGGTCTGAATATTACCGTTATCTGCGCGAAGTTACAGAAGATGGAAACTGGCGGCAGTGGATACTCTACATGTTGGAGGCAGTAACACAGACAGCGCGAGACACTGCACGAAAAATAGAAGCAATTAATGGCCTTATCAATAACGTAATTACAAAGGCGCACGGCAAGACGAAAGCCATTGAGCGTGAAGGTTTTGTTGACCTACTGTTCAAGTGGCCTTATTGCAAGATTAGTATTGTCGAGAACGAACTGAAATGCAGTCGCATTACAGCCGCAAAATACCTGAACGAAATAACGGAGCTTGGGTTGCTTAAACGCATGAAGGTCGGACGAGAATACTACTACATCAACACGAGTCTTATGGAATTGCTGTCAGAGTAAGATTGTAGCATAGACGCCGAGTAGACGAAAAAAATCAAGTCAGGAATTCTCTGCGTCTTGAGTATCAGCGGAATCATGTCCAACACACTTTTCCTGTGACATGACCTTGAGGAAAAGTTGCCAAATCCAAGGATAAATATGTATATATATTATACATATCACACATCATATGTATAAAACACAGCAAAAACTATACACGTTGGAGATGACACAATTTGTTGTCTTGTACCTAAATGCAGTGGAACATGACAACGGTGGTATGATTTATTCAAATACAGGGGATTCCTTAAGGTTTGCTGTCTAACTTTTCTTCTTTTCGCCTTTGCGTCCTATTTGACAGTCCATGTCCAACACACTCTACAGTTACACCAACACATTCTCGGTGAAGTACCGATTAGAGCGCGAGCGTCAGCCGTTTACGCGGGAGACGGTGCTACAACTACCGAGTGATCGGTGCGGACTGTATTCACTGTGGCTACCGACAGGTACAGAGGATGCGCCGGAACGCCTTTACGTCGGTCAATCCACAACGTGCGTGCGTCGACGCCTGCTCCAGCACCTCTCGGATGATGAGAATCCAGAGCTTCGGCGGCAACTCCGCATGTTCCGCGATCTCGTCCAGTTTTCCGTGGTATTCACAGCGGGAGAAACGGAGACGTTAGAATTGGAAACAACGCTGATTCAAGAGTGGCAGCCGGAGACGAACCGGTACAAGTTAAAATCCCGCGATGATTAAGTAAACTATCATTGATACTTAAACTCAGTTGCGACGTGTTCTCCCCGCTTACCTACCGCGGATTATTAGCGTTTCTGCTAACCTCCATTTGCAATCGAGTTATTGTACGGGATTTGCAGTGTATCCATCGCCTGCTGTGCGGCGCGAATCCCCGTATAGCACGCCTCTTCGAAAAGGGGGAGCCCTGTCACATCTGAATGTGCAAAGAATATCGCTCCAAATGGTCGATTCCGTAGCGCCCGCTCTTGATGCCAGATGAAGTTCGGCGTCGGGCGAATCATTGCATGTCCCCATTTGTAGAGGTCAATTCGGGTAATCTCCTTTTCAATCCCGGGGTGCATCTGCCACAAGTCTTTCATGATTTCGTTAACCCAAAAGCTGTGTCCCTTTTCCAGGAGTTCTCGCCGCTTGACCTCCGGAGATTTATCGAAAGGCAAATAGTAAGTAATGACCGATGGGCTATCGTGTCTATCCGAATTGCGGGTTTGATGATCTGCGACAATGTAACCAAGCGCTTCGCTTTCGTACATGACATTGTCCCAAGCGATCTGGCTATGCCTAGTCTTCGGAAGGTGTTTGAGGTGGATGCTCGCGGTCAACCACGCGGTATATTGGCACTGTTGAAAAGCGATGCATTGATCGTTCGGAAGTTCGGGGATGACATATTTGGCAATATGTTTCTGTCCTGCGTAAATCGCAGTTTTGCTCCGCAAAGTGGTAAACTGACGACTTCGTGCATCCATGAAGGTGACGAGAACCTCGTCTCCAAGCTGGCGAATTGAGAGCACTAGTGCATTGAGACGAACGTTGTCCGGGGCGAAGCGCTTCGCCATGCCATTCACCAGGAAAGCGTTCCCTTCAGGCCAAGTGAGCGTATGGACAGGAAAGCTACCTTGCAGCTCGTCCGAATAGTAGCGGCAAGCATAATAATGGATACCTGCCCACGCTGAAACCTGATCTATTGGACAGCCGTAATCATCTCGACATCCGTAGTTGACAAACCAGCCCAACCGCTCCGAATTCCACCCCTTCTGCCGCATATATTCGTGCATGGTGATTTGGTCCAACGCTCGGACATCATGATCGGCGCTGCTATATTCAATCGGCAGCGTAAAGGCGCGCCGCCCATCGCTGCCCCTGTGGAGCATCCAGCGAAGCATATCCAGTTGAAATTCTTTGAACGCTTGTCTGTCCGCATCAGTCCCACTCGCAAAGGGATTGAGCCCATCCACCCAACCCTCACTGACAAAGAGCCGCTCCTTCGGTTCGCGTAGGACATATTCTGGGTTCACGATGGGCCACCCCTGATCGGTGTAGTCCAGAACAACCTTGAGGTCTTCGAGCACCTCAAGGATACAGTCTGCTTCAGGCGGTGGCGTAACGATGTAGTGCGCCGCCCAAGGGAATGCTGTGCCGTTCGCCTCTCCGGAGATTGACGTGCCGCCTAACTGCTGGTCTAGATCAAGGATGACGAAATCGGTGACGCCGGAATTTGCTAGCTTCCAGCCAGCGCTGACGCCTGAAACCCCACCCCCGATTATGATGGCAGCGTATCGCCTACCGGATGGTGGAGGAAACATCTGTTCGGGGGGCGGATGCCGGACGAAATGTCCGACGCCGCTCTGCTCGCCAATGATTTCGCCGGGGATGTCAAAGTGGGGCGGAGGCTTGAGGCGGCTCGGTGAGCAGTGTGGTAGTAGCGGCGATGTGAGTCCAAATAGGCTTAACTTCAGAAAACGACGACGGGTAATTGAAGGCATTTCTGTTTGATTCCGGACTACTTTCCTTTACAGCACTATAGAAAATCGAAATCGCAACCCAGGTGGGCTTGTTCAACGTGACTGATATAGAGCTTGCCATAGCCCCTATCGAAATGGGGAGCAGGTAGAGTGAGATTATCCCTGCGTTTCGCTAATACCTCTGCGTCTACCAATAGTTCTAACCGTTTATTGGGGACATCCAGTTCAATCAGGTCGCCGTCCTGTACTAGTGCTAGTGGACCGCCAACAGCCGCTTCTGGTGAGACGTGCAGAACGACGGCGCCAAATGCCGTTCCACTCATGCGAGCGTCCGAGATACGAACGATATCTTTGACGCCAGCTTGGAGGAGTTTTTTCGGAATGGGCAGATAACCCGCTTCCGGCATTCCCGGCCCACCGATGGGACCTGCGTTCTGAAGCACCATCACGTGCTCCTTTGTGATCTCTAAGTCAGGGGCATCCACACGGTCGTGTAAGTCATCAAGCGACTTAAAAACTATCGCAGGACCCCGATGTGTTAGTAGATTGGGAGAAACGGCAGATTGTTTGATGACAGCGCCATTTGGCGCGAGGTTTCCTATAAGGCAGACGAGCGAACCCGATCCGAGCAGCGGTTCGTCTCTGGTTGCAATCACATCCTGCCAGGTCGGAGGTTGAGGAATCCCGGACAGATTTTCGCCGACAGTCGTTCCCAGAACAGTGAGCTCGTCCGGATGGAGAAAATCTTCCAGTGCTTTCATGACAACCGGAACCCCGCCTGCCTTCCAGAAATCTTCCATATAATGCTGACCGCTCGGTCTAACGTTCACCAACACCGGCGTCTCATCGCTAACCCGATTAAAATCGTCGAGACTCAGTTGAATCTTTAAGCGCCTTGCAATCGCCGTCAGGTGGATGACCGCATTCGTCGAACCGCCGATTGCCATGAGGACTCTCAGTGCGTTCTCGAATGATTTCCGCGTCATAATTTTTGACGGACGGAGTTGTTTTCGTATCATTGCGACAACGGTCTTGCCTGTAGCTTCTGCCTGCCGACGACGCTCCGCCATCACAGCAGGAATCGCGGCTCCGCCGGGCAGCATGATGCCGAGTGCCTCTGCCATCGCTGCCATTGTGCTAGCAGTTCCCATCACCATACACGTGCCGGTACTGGCACATAGGCGACCCTCAATTTCATCGATTTCCTGCTTCCCGATGCTGCCCGCCCGGTATTCTAGCCAGAATCGGCGACAATCGGTGCATGCTCCAAGCCGTTCGCCATGATAATCTCCCGTTATCATTGGTCCTGCGACCAAACAGATCGCAGGCAAATCTACACTTGCCGCACCCATCAACTGTGCGGGGACAGTCTTATCACAGCCGCCTAATAGGACGACGCCATCCATCGGCTGGGCGCGAATCATCTCTTCTGTGTCCATTGCCATTAGGTTGCGGAACATCATAGTCGTGGGTGCCGTAAACATCTCTCCGAGCGAAATTGTCGGAAATTCGATTGGCAATCCCCCCTGAGACAACACACCTCTTTTGACCGCCTCGATTAGGTCGCCGAAATTGTGATGACAGCTGTTAAATCCGCTGAAGGTGTTAATGATTCCGACGATGGGTCGTGCAAGCTCCTCATCAGTGTACCCCATCGCCTTAAAAAACGCTTTGCGAATGTATACGCTAAACTCGGGATCGCCGTAGTTCGTCAAGCATTTTTTTATTCCTGTAGAACGATCTGATTCCATAATGTCTTAGCCATCCTGTAATCGCCTATTCTAATCGCCATCGCTGAACCTACAACCAAGTGTCCGGGCAACATTAGCAAGTGAAGACGACTCAATCGCGAGCGAATTTCACTGTGTTCAACGTCAGTTCAATACGGGATGCCATCCCATATTATACGTTGTGATCTTTGTTACAGCGCTGATGATACTCCAGATGCCACCCATCGTATAATCTCCAAGTATCAAGCCGGCAAAGAATGGGATAGCTTTCCGATATGCCCTCAAACCGCCATACCTGAGGATGATGAACTTGAGCCACCAACTTATGAAGACTGGGACCCAGATGTAGACCATCTCTGCCGGACTTACGCCGAGCACATATCCCACCGGATGGAAGGGCCACCAAAGGAACCGCATCTTCATCACTAATAAAAAGCCGGTGAGAAGGCAACCTAGCCCCATAAAACCCATCGTCGCGTAATCTTGTCCCGTTGGAAAAGTCAACCAAGTTTGGAGGCGCTGCCCTAGACCTTCCCGCCCAACCCCCATGATGAAGGACGTTGCCGGGTTCGCCGCGCCGTGGCGGTATAATATGTCGAAGTATATCAGAAAGGTCGCCGGAATCCCAACGGCAAAAGTAATAATAATCGCCCAGAATAGCCTCCGAGAGTTCATATTAACCTGTTCACCAATCCGAAAAGCCTCAAGTTGGCTTGGCATTGGATGCGCAGCCTGATCTCGATTGAGCCAATACAGAAATGAGAGAATGGTCAAGTTCCGGGGACCAAATGCCCGTGTACCCAACGATGTAACCATCGTCCGTCCAGGATCTACCCATAACAACTCATGCACAGTAACGCCGAGACTCGCTCTGATTTTACTTATGCCAATTGCCGTGCAGAAGTACAACACCAAAAACAGCAGCATCACCCAGATCGAGAAACCCGCTTTATAGGCGAACCAGATGAAAAACAGCAGTCCGCCTGCGATGCCCAAGAGCGCGGTCCGATACGGCATCGGTTCTTTTGAGTCATCTATGTCCCCTTTTCCCGTAAATGCCTGCGTGAATACCCGTTTGAGGTGTCTACGTCCAACCCACAGCGCCAAAATTCCCAAAGCGTTCCACGCGCCTTGGGCTTGTTCATCGAGATACAGATTCCGCCAGCCCATCGTGGCACCTAAGAGTAGTTGTGTCAATTTTTTAAGGAAGTAAAAAAACCACGCAGAAAAAGCGAGGTCTAGCGGCATAAAAAATGAGAGACCGATAACAAAAGGTTGAAACGAAATGCGCGTATAGACCATGTAACTCCACGGCTTCTCATTGAAACTGAACCGCGTCCACCCAACCGGAACCGAAGGCAGAGAGGGGTAAAGATTGCTTAGCCCATTCAACAAACTAATACCCGCCGCGATTCCAAAACCTATCCACATCAGCCTGTTTTTTAAGAAGGCGACAGGATCCCGCCCCATCTCCAGTGGCATCCAAGTAATCGGATAGGTGAGCCGTTCATGTTCGGTAAACTGCCGTCGGATAATTGTGTTAATGCAAATGAGGACAAAGAAAAGGACAAATGTAAAAGCCGACCAATAAGCGATGGGTTTCAACCAGACGCTGAGAAAATGGGGGGTGAACACTGTCGTCTCGCCGTGAAAAAAGCCGATCAGTGCCTTTTCGTCTGTTGTTGTAAACCACTCGGGAATATCCCGCCAGAACAGATTGCGCCAGTCATTTTCTGCAGTGGCAAACCAGTATGGGTGGACGAGGGTTCCGACCAATTTGCTCATGGTCTGGTGTCCAGCTACGGTTGTTATCATGACAACCATGATGTAGACGACCAATAGGTCGGAGTCCGACAGCGCGAATTTTCGAACCAACTTCCGCAGCAGTAGATTGAAGAGCGTCAACACAAAAAACGTGAAAACGGCATTGCTGAACAGCGACATGTAGTTGTGTTTTGGCCCAGTAATCAGGTCGTTTCTTCCGACCCAATAGGCGTTAGCAATGACAAAGATTAGTCCGATTACCACTGCTCGCAAGGCAATACTTCTTGAAGTGTCGCTATTGATAGGTGTAGATTGATTCAAAAATCACCTGCCATTTAAAGTATACTGGAGTGCGTGGAGGATTGATGCGATGAGGGGAAAGAAATCAGGTTCTTCACGATGGTGTCCATGATAGCCTAACCTCATATATGCGCTGCAGAAGTATAGATATTATATTCCTCCAGACTGACTCAGTCAAGCGCAAAACAGGCTGGTCAAATGTTGTATTGTTGAACATGGATGGTGAGTGTCTGAAAATAGAGAGATCTTTGTTTCTCTGAGTGAAAAACACCCTCTTTTAATCGTAATGGTGTGCTGCCATAGCTTCCCGAAAGAAGTCAAAGTCATGTTCTCCACTATCTGTTTTCCAGCGGCCGATTGATTCGCGCCTGACAACAATCCTCGCTAGAGGAATTCCCAAAAAATCCTCGAGACGCTGGAGCGTTTCTTCATGCTTAAGGATGAAATCCTCGAATCGGATGAGGATATAGTTTTTGGGTTTCGGCGTTGAATTCACCAGTTCATATTGATACTGCCAAGAAATGGCTCGGCGCTTGCGAACGTTAGTCGTCGTCGGGCAATCAACCCTAAAGTGGTGCAAGTCATCGGTCATGTGATGACCAAGAATACAGTCCCGTGGATCTCGAATCCAATGAACATACTTGATGTCTGGAAACATGCGCACAATCCACGGATAGACCAAAGTAGTCTCGGGTATTTTCCATCCACCATGTGCGGATTTACCGCTTAGAACATCCGCCAAATAGCTTTCAATTAAAACCTTAAACTCCGTGTCAATCTCCATGGTGTGCAACGGTGCAAAGTCCCATGATAACCCGCCGTTCCATTTAACGTGACCGCCCAACACTCGGCACGCATCGTACATGGCTTCTGGTGGAACTTTGTCGCCAGAAGGGTTCAACTTGCTCCCCATAAAAACACCACTGGCATACAATGTCTGTGAAATAGCGCGTGTGCCGGAATGACCGCGTCCAATGACGGTGATTAAAGCCATAATCCCCCCTTTTGCTTCTACGTTTCAAAGTTTTTTATGTTATATTATGCCCGATTTTGCACTCGATTTCATCAATTTTCTTCCATGCTCAGCAGATGACAAGTCAGCAACCATATTGTATGTCGGGGTTAGTGTGGTAAATGTGTTACAATTATGCTATACTGAAAAAAGAACAGCGAGCTATTTTGCACCACTCAGTATAGAGACGGGAGTGCGCGGAGGGGCCGACTCAAATTCAACTCATCGGAGTTGTCCTAATTTGCACCATCGCTCGGATAAGAGTTCTTAGAGAAATGGAGGTACACAACCATGGCGAATACGTATGATTGTGACCCAACACTGACGGATTCACAAATTCTCGAGTTCTGCAAGAAAGGATTTCTGATCCTGGATGGGGTCGTTCCGGATGAAATCAATCGGCGTGTGTGTGAATACAGCGATGAACATGATGGCGCCGTACCGGCAGGGGAGGATTGGTACATTGAGAATGTAACGCTGAATCCCCATGCCGCTGGTGCGATACGGTCTGTTTTGGGCAAAAACTTCACCTATCCTACCCAAATGGGAAATACGCGAATTCAGTGTCCTGCTGGTATGGAAGGCGGTTGGCACACTGATGGAGGCTCGTCGTATATTCCTGGACTGGATAGTCTCCAGGTGTTTTACTACCCCCAAGACACCCCTCTCGAACTTGGTCCAACAGAGTTATTGCCCGAATCTCATTTTCTTTTTAATTTGCAGTGCTGGATGAGGCATTACGGGAGGATACGCGGCGCTGTCTCGACCGCCGGCAGCGCCGGTACGATTTTTCTCACCATCTATCGCATTTGGCATCGCCGCACAGCGTCCACAGCAAGCGCTACTCGCAATCAGATGAAGTATTGGTATACGCGCACCGTTCCGCCCGATCGGGACTGGATTCGGGAACAGGACTTCGAGCCTCGGCGCGCCAAAGGTTTGCCACCCCTTTACTACTTCCACAGGGAACACCATCGAGCAATCAACGATGCCGCCGAGTTGTTTTACTGGTTGTGCGGACTTGAGGACGAATATCACTCGGTGAGCAAGAATAATCTGCCAGTCTTCTGGTCTCGGTAAAACTGATAAAATTTAAGGATGCCCTCACACCTGCTTGCTAAACTTTGGACTGCTCTTCCCAAGTGAAAAGGTCATAGATTCAAAAATGTGTCAAAGACTCTTTCCCACTAATCTACCGGAGCGGCAATGGAGCAAATCCCCAGCGGACGGTTTCTCTCAGCCAGCGGTGTGCGTGATTTACCGTGATGGCGGTGAACAAGAGCGTGGTATGCCCATCGGTGGCATTGGAACCGGTTACGTCAACCTCAACCTTGATGGCTGCCTAGGGGAGTGGACGATTTACAACAATTTGGTGAATCCCCGGTCAGCGATGACGATGAAACGCAAGGGGAAACCCATTTCCACCGGAAGCGAGTCGAAGGAGATTTCGCGGGTGTGGTGGTATCCACCTTGGTAAAGGGTTGGCCCGGCCCGGAGCTTGATTCCTGTGTGCCATACGGATATTCTTTGGGCGTCGTCGGATCTGAGTGTATTCGATTCGGTGGTGGTCTTGGCAATGATGGAACAGTTTGGAGCGGCATCGCGGAAGAGTTGCCTACGGTCCAGTCCGCAAAGGAACCAGGGGCATCCGTGGCAATTGATTTTGCGCTAGAATCTGGCGAAGCGAAACGCATCCGTTTTGTGCTGGCGTGGTATGCACCCTTCTGGCCTGCCACGCGAAATATCAACATGTATCGGTTTCGGTTGAAAAATCCCCTTGAAGTGGCGCAGCTATTGTCGAGGGAAGGTGAATCCTTATTGCAGCGAGTGTTAGCCTGGCAGCAGGTAATTTACAGTGATGAGAAACTGCCCCTTTGCTTACGAGACGCTGTAGTTAACAGCCTGCATTCTATGACCAAGAACAGTTCCTATGTATCCCTTCCTGGGGCAGGGACCGACGATGGGCTCCTCGCACTTATGGAGGCTGGGCGGAACATCCCGCTTCAGGAAACAATGTGCGTTGCCTGGTGGGGCGATTTCCCCATAGTGTATTTCTTCCCCAAGTTAAGACTGTGGACGCTGCGGGCGTTCGCAGCCTATCAGTTGGACGATGGAAAAGTACCCTTTTTCCTCGGACATGAGAACTATGAACTGAATACCCCCCACTACTACGCTCAGTATTTGGTCAACGGAATTCTCTATACACAGATGGTCGATCGATTGTGTCAGCGAATCGGCGACAATCAACTGGTACATGAGTTTTATGCAGTGGTCAAGAGAGCTATGCAATTCGAGATGACTCTTTAGTGTGTATGACGATGGCCTGGAAAATCTCGATCCGGAGGATCTCCGTGGCTAGCCCTTCGATTCGTGGCATTGGTATGGCAATGCCACATATATGGCAGGGCACTGGTGGTGCAGTTTGAGAGTCGCCGAGCGGATGGCTGAAATGGTGGGTGACACGGATTTTACTCGAGAATGTCGAGATTGGATTGAACGGGGCAGCGAGTCCATGGAGCGAACATTATGGAACAACCACACTCAGGCTTACCTTCTATATAACGCACCGGGTACCGAGCATCGCTCCGACACGGTTTCTTCTCAATATATAGAAAGCTCATTAAGCGGCTCACTCTTGGGACTGCCTGAGGTTTTTCCTAATCATCGTCTCGCCGCAACACTCGACACAATTGAGCGGCTGTGTGTTGAACCGATTCCAATAGGGGCGGCCAACGCTATGCGGCCTGATAACACTGTCGATCGCGCCGGAGGAACAGACTCGGTCGGGATTTGGCCGTCAGGAAATGCGTTTTTGGCGGCGAATTATGCTTACCACGGAAACTAACGATTGGCGGAAGAAATCTTGGAACAGATGCTGAGAAATCTGGTGTTAACAGGTCAACTGACTTGGGATTTTCTTCAGGCGTTCAACACTCAGGAGAGAGTCGAACCACGCGCTGGCGATTACTACTGGAGCATGTCAATGTGGGCACCCCCGCCAGCATTGATGGGTCAGAATCTGGCGTAGTTTTCTACTCCCGGCGGTCTCGTGGACCGAGTCCTCCAGGCTGCGAAGGCGAAGTAAGACGGTTTGGAATTGGGAATCGAACATGGAGAAATTATGAGTTTACGTGCCAATTTGAGATTAAAGATTCTTTCCTTAGCGTACCGTCGTCGCCAGAGGTTGACTTTGGTTTACACTACAACAAGCCCAATGAAGCGCTTCTCAAATATTTTCTTCCTTAGACATCAAATCCGACTTTTTGACGAGCACGTTTAAATCCACCCATCAACCATGCAATCCCTTTCAAGCTCAGTGTTACTCAAACATTTTCCCAATACACATTTGCTTTCTGAGCTCAATGCATTTGCCGATAACCGAGGCATTCGACTCTACCTTGTAGGCGGTTCGGTCCGGAATCTGCTTCTGAACCGCGAAATCACCGATCTTGATTTCGCTGTCGATCGCGATGCAATTCCGTTCGCCAAAGCGTTCGCCGATGGTACCGGCGATGCATTTGTGAAATTGAAAGAACACCCGCCAACCGCGCGGGTTGTTATTCGAAAGACAAGACTCATACTGGACTTTACTCAGTTTCGCGCTGAGACATTGGGAGCTGATTTGCGGTTGCGTGATTTCACGATTAACGCCATCGCTATTGATCTCTCTTCGCTCTTGACCCAACCAACGGTGAAACTGATTGATCCATGCCACGGTTTTGGGGATGTTCAAGCGCAACGCTTACGCTTTCCTAATCCCCAGGTTGTGAGGGATGATCCGCTCCGGATGCTGCGTGCATATCGTCTCGCATCCGAGTTAGGGTTTGAGATGCCAGAGCCAACAATCAATCTCATCCGTCATCATAAAGAAGAACTGTCGACAGTTTCGCTTGAGCGTGTCCGAGATGAGTTCATCAAAATCTTACATGTAAAAAATTCGGTCGTCTATCTACGCCAAATGGACGAGATACGTCTCCTTTCACAGGTGATTCCCGAAATTGAAGATATGCGGCGTGTGCAGCAGGGCGATTATCGCGGACTCGACATCTGGGAAAATTCCTTGATTGCAATTGAGATGTTTGAGGGAACACCGTTACCCGATGCTCTGCAACCATACGACAGTGAAGTTCAAACATACTTAAACGGAACCATCGTCTACGGCAAGAATCGATGGCAGATCATTAAGCTGGGCTTGATGCTCCATGATGTTGGAAAACCGGCAATGAAAGAATTTAGCGCGGAAGATAAGGCGCGATTTTTCGGTCACGAGAAGGTAAGCACAGAGATTGCGGTCCAAATTACGAGGCGTTTACGATTAGGTAGAAAAGTGGTAAAGCTGATGAATTGTCTCGTCCGGAATCATATGCATATACGGTACCTTGTTAAATCCTTCCCCCCAACGCGCCAAGCCATGCTTGGCTTCCTAAAGAACGCAGATGAGGATTGGTTAGGAGTTCTCTTGCTATCCTATGCGGATCGACGTGCATCACATGGTAGACTTTGCGCCCCGAATGAAGTGTCCAAAGTGGAAACAGTGATGCATATGATTGCAGATCTCTATTACAATGAAATCGTACCAATGGTGATACGTGGCAGACTAATAACGGGACATGACATCATTCAAGCACTTGGGTTGGAACCGGGCGTAAGAGTGGGGCTCATATTGAAGCATGTCGAAGCACTTCAGTTTGAAGGAATAATCCATACTCCTGAGGAAGCTCTAGTAGCTGCACAGACATTTTTAGATCAGTGTGAAGAGTAACGCAAGGAATTGAGGAAAGATTGTCAATGGTGCTGAATCTTTCTGAAAATCGGATCGATAAAGCGTAGAAACCGCACCTTCAGCTTGCAGAATGCTTGACAGCAAGTTTTTAGTATTCAGTTCTCTTGCCATCCGGATCGCTTGGGAGAGTTGTTGCGCACCCATTAATATTGCTTTTTTGGAGGGTGATGACCAATTATGAATCGGAATCTCTGTTTAGAAGTAGCGGCGGAAGAGGCGATTCGACTTGCACAAAAGCGCGGAGACGTAATCAGTGTCTTCGTATGCGGTTCAATCGTCAAAGAATTACCGCCTGACTACGCTGATGTCGATCTCCGCGTTGTAATTGAGGGGGATGGAATAGAAGGCGGTTTTTTTGAGATGAGACAGGGTGTCCCGCTCGAATGGACTTTCGTTCCCAAGCGGCGCTTCGGCGACCGCGACACGCTATTAAACGCTTCGTTTCTTGCGTTAGAACTCGCCAAGGGAATCATAATCTACGACCCGACTGGCTGGATGGGTCAAGTTAGAGAGGACATCCTTTCAGTTTGCGAATGCCCTTCCTACCAAATTCAGAGAAGCCAGCGTCTGCTGGAAGCCGCCAAGTTGCTCTACGACGGAATTCAGGGTAGCTTTGAATCCGGAAAACAGGCTCCTCTTTGGGATGTGCGCTGCACAATCTTCTGGACTGGCGAAACTCCCGCACTGATGTTGAACGAAATTCCGAATCACCGCAGATTAATGGTGGAATTGAAAGATGTGGGTGAGCGCCTAAATGCTCCTGAACTGTACCCCACGGGGCTGGAAACGCTAGGTGCAGAAGGAGTCGATATATCGGATGTCGAAGCTTTCCTAATTGATGCCCTTGATAGCATTACATATATCAACGCCGTGAGCGAAACACCCCACTTCCATGTCTCCTTAGACAAACGTGCATATTGGGAGCACGGGATACGACAGATGTTAGCCGAAGGTCACCATCGAGAGGCGCTTTGGCCCATTTTGACCTTGATGAGTGCAATGCATCCGATTCTCGCTTCCGCCGATACGCCCGAATCTGCAAAACACTACCTGCACTGCCGACGCTTCTTGGACCGAATCGGCTTTCTATCCAGAGATGATTTTCATCAGAAATTAATCAGAATTGGTGAGTGGATGGCGCAGGTACAACCCTTGATCGCTCGTCAAAGATTATCGCATCAAGGCAGTTCGATCGTAGATGGGTGAAAAAGGTAAAGGAGGCAAACGGTGATTGATGAGAGTTGGCACAAACGAAACGTCCTCACAAAACTGTTCTGATGTGGTCTTCCAGAGCACACAGAAGTAGGCGGAAAGATGAAAAGAGCTCCTGCGAACTGATGTTTCTGGCCATTTCTAGCTAGAAGACAGAGGGTAGAAGGACTCAGTTGTTGACGATGAACTTAACGGCTTCGAAAAACCTTGCGAAGCACATGGCCTGCCAAGTGGAGACATGATTCTGTCCTTGCCAGATTCGGGAAGACACGACACACCGCATCACATAGCTGGGCTGCTTACACAAAAGGAGAACATTATGTTCAAATATTTCGTTGTGATTTATATTGCATGTTTTATGGCTTTGCTGAATTTATTAGCAGCAGAGTCTGAATTCCCAGTGGAGGAACATGTTCAGGCTGATAGATATATTATATCTGCCAACAAAACATTAAAAGAAGCTATTAGACTTCGAGATCAAAGTCATTCGATTACCAGTGATGATTACGAAGGATACTACAAAAAGCGTGATGCGATGTTTAATGGAGCGTTATCCGATTTTGATCGAGCAATTGCGGTTAATCCTGATAATCCTAAAGTCTACTATTGCCGGGGGCTTGCGATGTCCGAGTTTAGTGATTATTGGGATGATAAAGCCTACGTATATTTTGATCGGGCGATAGAATTGGATCCTATGTATGCTTAAGCGTATTACAGGCGAGGACTTTTAAAGGCACATTACTTGGGTAATTTTACTCCAGAGAAGGCAATTAAAGATTTCGATTTAGCAATACGTTGGAAACCTGATTTTGGCGATGCTTACTTCCAGTGGGGAGTGAATCGGAATCGCTATAATAGGAGTGAAGTTCGTCTTGCCATCGGTGACTTCAAAAAAGCAATCAAATATAAAACAAGCTATGTTGCACGGGCACATATAAATTTGGGCGAGACGAATCTTCAACTTGGTTATTATAGTTTGTCCGTAGAAGCATTTGACAAAGCGATTGAGCGTGAACCTGCTGCATACCACAGTTATTTATGGCGTGCTGACGCTAAGCTAAAATGGGGTAAACATGATGATGCTGTAGCTGACTACGACCGTGCTATTCAAATTACGGTGGAAAGAGAATTGATGGGGTACCTTGGGTATATCCATTGTCTACTGCGCAAAGGATATGCTATGATGAAACTTGGCCGCTACGACGTTGTTATAGGAGCTTGCGATAAGATTATTCAGCGAATTCCTGAAGAGTTTTCAAAGCCGTATGAGTTACGAGGCGATGCCAAAATTCGGTTAGCAGATTACTCGGGGGCTATGATGGATTACGAAAGTTGTCTTCAGATAAAACTCAGTGAAGATCAAGAGGCTAGTTCCCTCGGACTCGGAATTTTGCCTAGTCTTCATACGCACGCTGCACTGCTTTATAGGATAGGGCTTTTGAAATGGAAACTAGGTTTGTATGATGCCGCAAGAGGGGATTTAATGGAAACTCAGGGGAACTATTATTATGATGTTCGTGTTAACCGCTTACTGCAACATTTATAACGTGGTGAAGAAAAATGTTCTTATTTGGGTTCTGATGGTATGGTGTATACGATTAGCATCTTAGAGGAATTGCAGGATTTAACTCAATACTAGAATGAAATAGGTAGTGCAACATGTCGATGGTGCGACTGCCCAATTAAAAAAGAGACTTCGAGTTGAGATGGAATCCGTGGCTGTCTCGTGATTGGTTGATAGAACAGTTTTCAAATCCTTTTCGAATCCCTTACTTGGATAATTCTGGCAGCGACTGGCACGATGCTGGATCTGCGTTTCGCCGTGTATACCGTGGAGAGCGAAATTCTAGAATCCCGTCTGTGGTTTTGTACCCCGAAGGTTCCAGCACAACAATGGTCGGTTGTCCATCCTTTGATCCCGCCATCGGGAAGGTCACGTTGTCTCTCGTCTTGTTTTATTCACTAGCTCTACGGTTCGTCTACAACGGAACAATTCCCGCGTATTTGACGCCGGTCAAGTACGCGACATCGCGCTTCCAGGTTGTTAAATCAGTCGCACACAGTTGATTCAGATGCGTATGCCCACAAGCGCGAGCAAGTGCCTGCATCAATTCGGTTGCCGCGCCGAGGAAACGGTTGAGTCGGCGGGCAGCTTCATCCACAATCAGCCGGGCGCGAAGGCTTTCCTTTTGTGTTGCAATTCCTACTGGGCAATTATTGGTATGGCATGCGCGCATGCCAACGCATCCGATTGCCTGCATCGCGGAGTTGGCAATCGCTACTCCGTCTGCACCAAGGGCTAGTGCTTTTGCAAAATCAGCAGGACTCCGCAAGCCGCCCGTGGCAATCAAGATAACATCGCTATTGCCTGTTTCGTCCAGATATTTCCGCGTACGCGCAATGGCTGGCATTGTTGGTACCGAAATGTTGTCTCGAAAAATAAGTGGTGCAGCTCCTGTGCCTCCTCCACGCCCGTCAAGGATGATGTAGTCAACTGGGATTTGAAGGGCGGCTTCGATGTCCTCTTCAATGTGTTGGGCTGACAACTTATATCCGATCGGAATGCCTCCGGTCAGTTTACGAACTTCGGTCGCAAACCCCTTGAAGTCCTCCAAACTGTTCCAGTCCGGGAATCGAGCCGGCGATACTGCCGGTTGCCCCGCAATGAGCCCTCGAACTTCTGCAATTCTTCCTTTCACTTTTTCCGCTGGGAGATGACCACCAGTTCCGGTTTTTGCTCCTTGCCCTCCCTTGAAGTGAAAGGCTTGAACAAGGTTGAGTTTGTCGAACGAAAAGCCGAAGCGCGCAGAAGCCAACTCGTAAAAATAACGACTGTTTTCAGCCTGCTCCTCCGGTAGCATTCCACCCTCACCAGAGCATATTCCCGTACCTGACATCTCCGCGCCTCGTGCCAAAGCAATCTTTGCTTCGGCGGATAAGGCGCCAAAACTCATGTCCGAAACAAAAACCGGAATATTAAGTTTGAGTGGCTTCCCGGCGTTTCGACCGATAACCAACTCAGTTCCTACAGGTACATCATCTAGCTGTGGAAATTTGTGCAATTGAGCGGTGATAAATTGTAGATCGTCCCAGCTTGGAAGATTGTCCCTTGGAACACCCATCGCATCCATCCGACCATGATCGCCAACCTTACTGAGACCGTAGCTCGCTAGATGGCGGATGTAGCCCACATAGGGTTCTTCAGACGCACCGTGTATATCCTGATATTTCCCTTGATATTCGTCACGTTTGTATGGCTCAGGATTTTTCTTCACCCAAGCGAGGATTTCCTCTTCATCAACTAATACTGCATCGTCCTCAATCCACGTCGTGAATTTCTTCAATCGCTCTTCATTATGATATTCACTGATACCCGTATCGTAACGATAATCCCAATTGTGAACGCCACAAATTAGGTTTTTTCCATCAATATGTCCGTCTGCGAGCAGAGCTCCGCGGTGCAGACATCGCCCATACAACACCGAAATATCTTCGTCGTATCTGATAATCACTAGGTCTACATCTCCGACCAATGCGTGAGCGGGTTGGCGATCCTGTAATTTACTGAATGTAGCAACGCAGATTTTTTTCATCTCTTCTCCTTTTGGTCGGTTTAGCTTAGAGTACATAGACACCTTGCCAAAGGAATCATCGCAGACGTTAGGTTCTGCGAGATTCTCACGATTCTGTCGCTGATAGATTTTCCATCGGTATCTGAGTTGAACAGCTAGAGCAATAACTTTAGACGTATTGCTGTACTTTCAATGTTCAACAGTTGTGCGAGTGGAATCCCCTACTGTTCAATCAAATAAGGCGTTTTACACTTTATCATAGATATGCAGAAGAATGGTACGCCACCCGGAACCTGCGCGATAACCTACTAAATTTGGTGCAGGTTATCCCATTCACAATCAAGACAGAATAAATCCATTTGGCTAAGATTTTGGATATTTTGACTTCCACATTGAGGGCAGGTTGGACGGGCTTTTGATTTCAGTGGATTGGACTGCGGACGTATATTAAGGTAGTAGGTTTTAATCTCTCCCTCGAAGCGATGTCCCCTCGGACAGCGAATCCTTCTGGTGGGATGTGTTTCGAGGCGATCAATGATTTCCCGTATAAATGGAATGCGACACCCACGGATCGGACAAGGGTTTGGATAGAGTTCCTTAGTAATAATCACATCGGAATTCTCTTCCCGTATTGCGACCGGCATTGAAAGATGACGCTCCAGCATTTGCCTGACATCTACTTTCGCATTAATTGCGTGCCGCACATTCTGTTGATTAATGATTTCTTGATATGTTTCTGGGCTAAATATGATCTGCGCTGGCACCATTGCTCCACGCAAGCTGAACACGATATTGTGGATTCTATCGAGTGTTGATGTTGATTTTATCAAACCCACCCTCTGTCGCTCCTCCGCCTGAATAAAAAAACGGGTCCCAGCAAAAAAGAATCTCGGTAGGCGTTCTGCACTTGTACTCTATAAAAAACACCGCTTTATTCGCATCCTCTCTCGCGGGATTTCGCCTAGTCTACCCCAGCTCCGACCCAACGTTTGCGGGATCAGGCTTTGGTCAAACCACAATCTCGAGTTGGAGCATCTATTCTTTCGTTGTTTCACTTTGTTGCAACAAATCTTCACGGCTTCGGGCGAGTGGCGAAGGCTGGCTTTGCGATTTGTAAACATCAGCGGGATGGTTTCGAAGTATGAGCATATCTGACTCATTCTTTTCAATTCTATCACCCTCGATTAAGTTAATCTCAATCCTTCGCATGCTCGTTGTTAGATTAACGACGACCTTGCAAGGATTGTGAAGAGTAATATGCCACCCATCTGAAGTTTTTTCTCGGGTGAATTTGGCTGGAACATTAATAGACTGCACTTGGTTTGTGCTGATAATAACAACACTTTCTGCCTCAACCGCCGCCGCACTGTTTTGTACACCGTTTTCTTGAGCCATTGTTTTCCTCACTAAAACGTCTGAATCGTCACTTTTTTTGATACCTAATCTGCACTGCAACAAACTCTAATCCTGCTAATTCTACTGAAGGTTTTTGTCCTTGTCAACCCAATTGTTTCAAAAATTCAGCGTAGAAGGCAGACAGTGAGACCCAGTTCCAAGAAAGAACCGTTTACATGAGGGGAAGATACGAGCGACTAGCTTGATTGACAGTGGGTATCGGGATTTATGAACTCAAAATCTACTTACTTTTCTCAGTGAAATTGAGCGCAGCAGAATTGATGCAATAACGAAGCCCGGTCGGTAGCGGACCATCTTCAAAAATGTGGCCGAGATGTGCATCACATTGATTGCAAAGCACTTCAGTGCGAGTCATAAAGAGACTCTTATCAGTTTCAGTGTTTATCTTATCCGCCGATATCGGCTCCCAGAAACTCGGCCAACCGGTTCCAGAATTATACTTCGTTTCGGAACTAAAGAGTTCGCTGCCGCAACCGATGCACTGGTATACGCCTTTTCCCTTAAAATCGTGATATTCACCAGTGAAAGGCCGTTCTGTTCCCTTCTTCCGAGTCACGTGATATTGCTCGGGCGTCAGCAACTGTCGCCACTCTTCCTCCGTTTTTTTGACTTTCTCAGACATCTTTACCTCTTTCTGTTCTTGTAATTCCGAGTTATTTCCCGATAGGGCGGCTCTCTCTTGCGCTTGCTTGCAGGCGAAATGGAAGCCGATTAACGAGAAGGAAATTAGCAGTAAGGTGGATTTCAATATTCTATCTATCATTATGTGTCTCCTCGTACGTGGACATTTAGTAAACACTTTATTATACCCCGAATTTGTGCTGAAAGTTGCATCATTGCAACGCTGTATCGCAGCGAGATTGTCGTGGACATTGTGGACGGGTTTGAAGGTGAATCGCTCCGAACACCAGTGAACGTCACACCGGGTTATAAGAATTTGTCTTGCACTGTAAAGCCTGGAATGGCATGAACCCCAAACGCTTGTTCAACAGCGACTTGCGTGTGGTGCTTTTTCGTCAAGTCACAGGGTAATCATCGTCCGCACCGCTTAGACTGCATCTCCTTAACGATAGGAATAATCCGTTGATGGGCGCGAGGAATGGGGAATCGATCTATATCGTCAACCGTAATCCAACGATGATCGACCGGACCGTTCAAGATCACTTCACCGGATTGGTACCGGCAGCAAAAGACATCCGCGACAATCTTGAAGTGCGTGAAAGCGTGCTTGACACGGGTGAGGTATTCGGTTACCTCAACGGAGAGATTGACATGTTCCTTGATTTGCCGGATACAAGCCTGTTCAGCGGTTTCCTCATATCTAATCTCATCACCCGGAAATTCCCACAAACCGCCAAGTAAGCCATCAACTTTTCGCTGAGTGATGAGAATGTGGTTCTTTCTGAGGACAACGCCTACGGCAAGACGATATTCTAGAAGCGGTTTGGATTTGAGGCGGATTGGAAATTCTTCCTGCCGTGCGCTCTGGAATGCACGACAAAAGGTATTCACCGGACAGAGGACACAAAGCGGAGATCGTGGGCGGCAAACCGTTGCCCCTAATTCCATCATCCCTTGATTAAACGTGCCCGGCGCATCTCGATCTAACAACCAGTCTGCACTCTCATGAAAGTTCTTACTAGAAGTTGGTGCGTTGATAGGTGAATCAATGAGAAACAACCGCGCTAGGACTCGTTTTACATTACCATCTGTCACCGCGTAAGGTGCCTGAAACGCAATACTTTGCACAGCAGCGGCAATATACTCTCCGACACCGGGCAATTTCCGGAAAATTGTGTAATCTGTGGGTATTTTTCCACCAAAATCCGAAACTATCACTTTGGCGGCTTTGTGTAGATTACGCGCTCTAGCGTAGTAGCCTAAGCCTTCCCAAGCCTTCAACACCTCTTGTAGGTCTGCCTCAGCCAGACGGTAAAAATCCGGAAACGTATCCAAAAAGTTCTGGTAATACTCCAACACCTTTTTGACTTGCGTCTGTTGAAGCATTACCTCAGAAACCCAGATATGGTATGGATTTTCGGTGTCACGCCACGGTAATTTCCGATGATGTGAATCGAACCATGCCAATAGGTTCTTCCGAAACTGCGTGGTTTCTTTGGGCTCCATCATCCTCTCAGAAAACAAGTAATGTGTAAATGGACGTATCTCTCATCTCATTTCCATAATTTAATCCAGCGTTTACAAATGGTGAATTTTATTCGTTGTTCCAACCTGTAGATCATAATTAGGCTACTATTTTGGCCTTTTCTTTAACTATGGTTATTTCCTCGGCGATCAAGCTGCAAAATTAGTATATCACCTAATCGACCTCATTTTCAAGTTCAGATAGATTCACGTCCGAAATGGTGCGTTTGGAGATTTAGTGAGGTCGATCTGTTGAAACGGTAATCTAGCGGCAACAATTAACTCGATACACCAATCCAGCAACAATGATTGAACGTCCCCCTTGGCGAGGCAACGACGGTTAGCAGGTGCAGATTTATGACTTTGCAGTATTTTAAGGGAGAGCTACTAACTACCCATTGCGAATCCAAAAGAAGAGATTCCTCATGAACCGGTGCTGTGATAGTGACGTATCCCGATGCGCCACAGGGCGTAGCAACAAAGCAACAGCGCGATAGCAACGATTGGAGCGCCGAATTGAAAGTATTTGGGCATACCCCGAGGAGTTGGTCTTTATCAAGCAGATGCAGGGCAGGATAGTATGTCACAAGAGCCACGGGAAAAATGAACGTCAGAAACAGTCGCACGGCGAGAGGATAGATCGAGATAGGATACGTAGCAGCCTCACGGGTTGCACCGGTGAGAATATCAGTGAGTTTGCCGGACTTGGTGGTCAACAGCGCAACGCTTGCGCTGAAAAGAATAAAAGCAAACATGATTAAGCTACCACTCAGAACGGTGATGATTGTGAATAATGCACGTCCGATGGTCAAACGAAGCTGCGTCATGTGGAAGGCGATGGCGAGAATTACAAGGCTGGACAACAATCGTGCAATATTTTGGAGTTCCACACGGCTGACGAGGATGTAGAACAACGGCGGTACGGGTTTAATCAATACAGAGTCGAGGTCACCCCGATCGACATATCGGTCGAAATCGTCCAACTGATTGCCCAGCAGTTTCGTCAGAGCGAATGCTAGCGTTCCTAGGCTGTATAGCAGCATGACCTCGGGGAACGCCCATCCGTTGACCATGTGAAACTTTGCAAATAGCGCGCCGAGTAAGCCTATCAGAGCCGCTTCGCCGGTAACAACTGCTGCGCACATCAGACCGAAGGATAGCTTGTATTGAAGCCGAGACCGCACATAAGCACCGGCGAGAAGCAGATAAAGATTGCTATAACGGGCAATCGGGTTACTCATTTTATCCGCCTTGAATGACCAATTTTCGGAAGGCAACTCCGTATCCCAATCGCCCAAGCCCCATTAACGCAACTGCCCAGATCAGTTGGATTAGAAGGACACCGACAAGCAGCTTTTCCTGTAAAGCGACCGACATAGATTGCTGTCGGAAAATAGATCATCGCTCGAAAAGGCAAGACCTCCGCGATTTTGGCTAGAAGGGTGGGATAATGCTCTAAAGGCAGAAAGTATCCGAAGAAAAACCAAGATATGTCCCATATCACGGCGAAATAGATACCGCGTATTTCTACCAGCCAGAACGCGAGAATTCCGATGAGAAATTCTATGCTGAACAAGATGACGCAGCCTAAAATCACACTGACGATAAAGATGCCCAACGTCAGGATGGAGCCAGGTAGCGATAGACTCAAAATCCCATAAAAGAGCAGGAGTTTTGGAAGCATAATGAATAGTGCCGTATGCAATGAAGTTCCCGCGCCCGTGGCGAGCAGCATCAGCTGGAAGTCAACCGGCTTCATTAAATCCGTTACGACTTCGCCAGTGCCTACTTTCGCTTCAATCACCCGTGCAACCCGCAGCGTAAAATGGAAGGATAACAGCGTCTGCGAAACGACGATATACGTCAGAATACCGTTGAGATCGTACCCTTCTACTGCTGTCTTCCCGGTGTAGAGCGCCTTCCATAGATACACATAGATCGAAATGAAGAGCACATTGATAAACAACTCGACCCCTACTCAAATCGATAGGTCAGCGTTCTCTGAAAGGCTTTTGCAGCAAAGGCGAGATATTTGCTCACGTTGAAGCGTTAAGATGCAATGCCGGATTGATAAATCTGTCTCACGATTCCTTCAACCTCCGGCTCGGAAATGGTTAAATCTTGAATTTCATACTGCGCCGCTAATCGCGTTATGACTTCGGACGCTGAAATGGTGTCTCGGTCAAACGTGAGCCAGATGCGATTTTCCTCGCGTCGGATGTAGATCCGCGCTCTCAATCTGAATCTCTGGATATGTCCGCGCGAGGTCTACAATGAGCATCCGCGTTCTGCCGTAGCGCTGCTTCAATGCGTCAATTCCGCCGTCATAGATGATTCGACCGGTGTCAATAATCATCATTCGCTGACAGATTTTCTCTACGTCATTGAGGTCATGGGTCGTCAGAATCACTGTCGCTTGGCGTTCTGCGTTAATCTGCTTGAGAAACTGCCGATCCTGTTCTTTGGCGACGACATCCAGACCGATGGTAGGCTCGTTCAAATAGAGAATGTCGGGGTTGTGAAGCAGCGCTGCGGTCAGATCGCAGCGCATCCGCTCGCCAAGACTCAACTTTCGCACCGGCGTAGACAGCAGATGATGTAGTTGTAGCAATTCGCTGAAGAACGCAAGATTCTGTTTGTATGTATGCGGAGGAATCTCGTAGATGTGCTTGAGCAACTCGAAGGAGTCAATCACGGGCAAATCCCACCAGAGTTGGGTTCGTTGTCCAAACACCACGCCAATCCGTCGGGTGTACTCCTGTCGATGCTGATATGGCGTCAATCCCATGACATCAATCTAGCCCGAGGTCGGCACGAGAATTCCCGTCAGCATTTTGATGGTTGTTGACTTCCCCGCACCGTTGGCACCAATGTATCTCACTAACTCTCCACGTTCCAAGGTGAAATTCACATCGTCCACCGCCTGAATTGTGCGGTGTGTCCGCGAAAACAGACCGCCCAGACTCCGCCAAAATCCGGTACCGTGATCGTGGACCTTGAAATGTTTGCTGAGGTGTTCCACTGTGATGATGGACATGTTCGCGGGTGGCAGGAAGAACCTCAATACTAGGTTTGACTGCTAGCGGAAGGATGTGAAGGCTTGGCGTTACTTTAGGGCTACAACAGACCTACCGTTACGATGGTGCGTTGAAGAAGGGGATATTAGTGTCCACCTACCGTACCAATCTCGATTTTAATCTCGTCTCGATTTCGAATACGTTCAATCATGCCGTCGCGAATGTGGACAATCCGGTCAGAAACGTCGAGCATTTTCGCGTCGTGCGTCGCCGAAATCACCGTCACCTTTTCCTGAACATTGAGTTCTTTAATAAGATTGATGATTTCACGCCCCGTAATCATATCAAGATTCGCGGTAGGTTCGTCCGCCAGAATAATAGTGGGGTCATTCGCCAGTGCTCTCGCGATCGCGACACGTTGACATTGTCCCCCCGACAGCTCATCCGGTCTGTGATGAATTCGATCTCCCAATCCAACCATCTTGAGGAGTTCCGAACCCTTATCATTCCGTTCGTTAACCGACAATCCCGCGAAAATCATCGGCAAGGTCACGTTTTCTAGCGCCGTCATTACATACAGCAGGTTATAGTTTTGAAAGATGTATCCTACACGGTGGCACCGGAACCAAGCAATTTGGGACATGCTCAGTTGCGACATATTTTGGCGATCGATGTAGATGTTGCCCCCCGTCGGGTGATCCAAGGCGCCAATCATATTGAAAAGTGTGGACTTCCCCGATCCAGACGGTCCCATCAGCGAGATGTATTCTCCTCGCACGATTTCGAGATTAACTCCGTTAAGCGCTTTCACCACAGTATTACCCATGCGGTACTCTTTGATGACCTCTTCAGCTCTTACAACAATGTCTGCCATAGATCCTCCTTTTTAGACTTCAGTCCGCATTGCTTCGGCGGGAGGCAGTTTCGCCGCACGCCATGCCGGAAACGCTGCGCCAATGACCGCCAATATCATGCCGAGCACGCTGCCACCAAGGATAATCAGTAGAACGCCGTATCTTACAGATCCATCGTCGCCAACCGCCGGAAAAAATGGAAAATAAAAAAATACATCCAACCCGAAGTCTTTGAGATTCAGTAAAATCGATCCGATGCAGCCAATCAAGGCCCCGACAACTGCGCCCGCTAATCCCTGGAATCCCGACTCTAACAAGAACAACCTAACGACGAAACGATCTAATGCACCGAGACACTTCATAGTGCCAATTTCTCGAAAACGCTCTGTGACTGCCATGAGCATTGAGTTCGCAATACCCACCACGCAGACAATTAAGGACATCAGGATAAGCCACCTATCTTTGATGGAGATTCCGCCGGTCGACTCCTCTTCCTCAAAACTGGTAATCTGGTCGGTGCGACCACTTGCTTTCATCGCCTCGCCAATTTCGCTATTTGCCCAGACTGACACGAGAAAAGCGATGCCCAGCGCAATGCCCGCGGTCGTGATAATCGATCTCCAAAAACGGATCATTAGACTCTGAAAACTGATACGCACCGACTCCACGAATGGGAGTTCAATCTGCTGTCCAATCTTACCTTGGTCGTGTTGTACCAAACTATTTCCCTCCTGATTCTCGACTTCTCGCGCCATTTTATCACGTCAAGAAAATGAAGTCAAGCGTTACATTCCGTTTCCGCCAAACCCCGATGTCGAAGTGAAGCCAATTGAACGTAGGACTTAACTCCGTTGGCAATGTGTCTAGATAACAGTTGTGCATTTACAGTTCCGTCACCGTCTCCAGAAACTGCGATCCAAGCTCCGATATTGAATTGCTTCTGATGTGTGCTCTGCTTCGATTGTGGGGCTTTCTGCGAGATCTGCAATCGTGCGAGCTACCTTCTGTACACGATCGTAAGCACGAGCGCTGAGTCCAAGCTGAGTGATTGCAACGCGCAGCAGTTCTTGAGCATCGGGCTGCATTCGACAATATTCGCGGATATGCCGCGTTTCCATATTAGCATTACAGAAAATCTTAGTGTCCGAAAATCGATCAAGTTGTATGCCCCGCGCAGCCTGCACCCGTTTGCGGATGGTTGCAGAGGCTTCCCCTGTGAAATCGCCGGACAGATCCTTGTATTTGACCGCAGGCACCTCAACTTGCAAATCTATTCTGTCCAACAATGGACCAGAGATTCGAGAAACGTAGCTCTGGATTTGCGTCGGCGTACATCGGCAGGTCCGGGTAGGATCGCCGAAGTATCCGCAGGGGCACGCGTTCATCGAAGCCACGAGCATGAAATTGGCAGGATAGGTGTAGGAAGCAGCCGCGCGGGAGATTGTCACTTGTAGGTCCTCAAGCGGTTGGCGCATAGCTTCGAGTACATTTTTGCGGAATTCGGGGAGCTCGTCAAGAAAGAGTACGCCGTTATGCGAAAGGCTCACTTCACCGGGGCGAGGATACCTGCCGCCACCGATCAACCCTGCGTCGGAAATCGTATGATGCGGCGATCGACAAGGGCGTGTTGCGATTAACGAAACATCACCATGAAGCATGCCCACGACACTATGAATCTTCGTCGTCTCGAGCGCCTCTTCAAGAGTCATATCCGGCAGAATCGTCGGAATCCGTCTGGCCACCATCGTTTTACCGGAGCCAGGCGGACCAATCATTATCAGGTTATGTCCGCCCGCTGTTGCAACCTCAATTGCCCGTTTGACATGCTCCTGACCCTTGACATCTGAAAAATCGATCGTATACTCGGCAGACTGGTCAAATGCCTCCTCCATATCGTACTGGAAAGGCTGGATGGTTTGCTCTGAGTTCAGGAAATCCACCGCTTCTCGCAAAGATTCTACAGGATAAATATCCAATCCATCAACAATCGACGCTTCCTTGGCATTGGATTTCGGCAGGATTACCCCTTTGCACTGATTTTCCTTGGCTGCAACTGCAACCGGCAGACACCCGTGTACCGACCTGACGCTTCCATCAAGCGCTAATTCTCCCAGCATCAGTGTATGCTCAAAGCAATCCGTCCGAACCTGGCCAGTCGCTGCAATGACGCCAACAGCAATCGGGAGATCGAACGCCGACCCCTCTTTTCGCACATCAGCGGGGGCGAGATTTGCGGTTATTCGGCTGGTTGGGAAATAGAACCCCGAATTCTTAATCGCAGGGGTAACCCGTTCTCGGCTTTCTTTGACAGCGTTATCTGGAAGTCCCACCGTGGCGAACGCGGGCAAACCGTCGGAGATGTCAATCTCCACTTTCACGATATACGCATCAATCCCCATCAGCGCACTACTCAGAACCCTAGCAAGCATATGGCTGTCCTCAATCTTGTATTCAGCGCGACTCTGAACGAATGAAAGTTTATTACATGGTACATGCTATACTATAGCACAGCTTCTCGTAGAAAGCAATCCCAATCCCAATTGAACCTCAATACCCCATGAACTGGGTCAATCGGTACGTTGCACAGCCTAGCAATATAATTGACAGTTTGCATGAAACCCGTGTAATGAACGTAACTTTTCGTAGACAGAGTTACATGGAATGATGCGCTAGATGCCTTTCGGTTGTCAAAATGGGCAGTTTGCCTCCGATATGTTCTTTTCACATTCGTAAGAAATTCAGTTGATAATGCGAGAACGGTTATGATATAATTTAAAATCCTTGCTCCATAATTTATCTTATTCGATTCAATCAGGATACGCTGTTGTGTTGTACAGGAAGATACAGTGTTAATATGGAGCCATACGTCCACAAAGGGAGGCAAAAAAGCTTGCGTCAATACGAAACGATTTTTATTGTTAATCCTAATCTCGAAGAAGCCGAGACAACCAACGTCATCGAAGGCGTCAAAACGACCATTGAAGCTAGCGGCGGCAAGATTCTAAAAACAGATTTGTGGGGAAAGCGGAGACTTGCCTATCCGATTAAGCGCAACAACGATGGCTACTATGCGTTATTCGTTTTTGAGAGCGATCCTGAATTTGTACGCCAACTTAATACCTACTATCGGATCGCAGAACCAATTATTAAGTCTATGGTTGTGAGTTTTGAAGGCGATGTCAGTGAAAGTACAGAGGATGTCACAATATCACGGCGTGCTAAATACTCAGATAATGCTGGAGTAGACTTCTGATGCAAGCCGTGCTTGAAATAATTTGTGACATCTGATTGCGGTGAAGGGGACAATATCATGGCAAGTTACAACAGGGTTATCCTGATGGGAAATCTTACGCGTGATCCCGAGTTGAAGTACCTTCCGAGTGGCACAGCAGTTGCTAGATTGGGATTGGCTGTGAATCGCACTTATACAGACCGTCAGTCCGGCGAAAAAAAAGAGGAAGTTTGCTTTATTGACCTCAACGCTTTCGCTAAAACTGCCGAAACCATGAACGAATATCTTCAAAAAGGTAGTCCAGTGCTTGTTGAGGGACGCCTTAGATACCAAACATGGGAAACGGATGACGGACAGAGACGGAATAAACACGATGTCGTTGTTGATCGGTTTGAATTTGTGGGTAGCCGTCAAGGTGGTCAGGACTCGCTGCGGGATGAGGGGGCGGGATACTCCGGTGCTGGTGAAGCATCACCTACAGAAGCATCACCTACAGAGGATGACATCCCGTTTTAACGACCCATTTTGGAAAATTCCCCGATATCACTGAAAAAAGCGGGCGAAGTTCCTGCCCGCTTTTTCCACGTCTATCCTGTGACAGCTTGCCCGGATCAATTGAGGTCATAAGACTTCGTGTAATCTTAGACCACGGAGTTCACAAAAAGAAAATCTGAAGGAAGGAGACGCGGTTTCCTCCGCCACTTAACATCGAGAGAGTTAACCGCAATTAAACTATGGAAAATGGTCCTCGCCGGACATTTTCGGTTCGCCGGAAACGGTGCCGGCTATGTGCGGAAAAGCTTAAATCCATTGATTATAAAAATGTTACGCTGCTGAGAAATTTTATAACGGAGCGTGGAAAAATCATCCCTCGACGCGTTGTCGGCAACTGCGCAAAACATCAAAGGCAGGTAAACCGAGCAATCAAGCGGGCTCGTAATATTGCACTTGTACCTTTCACACGACAGTAAGCCGTTGTCAGAGATTCCCGGTAGACGAAATCTACATCCTCGTTTTATCCCGCTTGAGAAATCTGCGCCGCCCGCAGGGCGACGCGTCATACAGGATGTATCCGTCTAGGTATTACTCATTTTCTTCCGATACGCAGCGCAGCCCATCGAAGCTGAGTATCATTCTTGAATGACACAGATAACAAGCACAACCGAGATAGGAATTCCTATGGAGATTATTCTAAGAAGTAGCGTTGAAGGGCTCGGGAAAGAAGGGTCCGTTTTAAACGTTGCTGGCGGCTACGCACGCAACTATCTGATTCCAAAGCGAATTGCTGTTCTCGCAACAGAGAAGAACAGGCGTCTGCTAGAACATGAGCGACGTGTTTTAGCCGTTCAACATGTCAAAGGGAAGCAAGAAGCCGAAAAACTCGCAGTTCGCATCGCAGATACGACGTGTACAATTCAGAGACGGGCGGGCGAAAGCGATCGGCTCTTTGGATCTGTGACGTCTATGGACCTTGCCGAAGCGCTTTCTGCGCAATCAATTGAAATCGATCGCCGTCAGATTGAACTAGATGCGCCCATAAGGGATCTCGGTGTTTTCATGGTACCGATTCGCCTTCATGCAGACGTCGATGCTAACCTTCAGGTTTTCGTTGTTCGTGGAGAATAGTTTATGAACCCTGCAAAGATAACATCCTGACTCTCGCCGCAGATTTATGACGTTCGCCAGTTTAGCTGATGCCTCACTGATACCGTCTCGACATGATTCCGACTAAAAGTCGCATTTTCATAATCAATCCTAAATTTTCCTTTTGAGCCGTGCATTCTGAATCAAGACAGACACTTCACGACAAAGTAGCTGAAGAGGCTGTTCTCGGCGCAATGATGACCGATCGAGCAGTCATTCCTCGCGTTGTATCAGCGCTCGGGCAAACGTCGGAACCCTTTTTTACAACAGATAACCAGCTCATTTACGCGGCGATTCTTTCAAGCTATGAACGCAATAATAAAGTGGACCCGCTACTCGTTGCTAATGAGCTTGAAAAGATAGATCAATTGAATCGCGCTGGCGGGGCTGTTTACTTGTATGATCTTCAGGCACAGATTGTTGAAACCGAAAGCACTGAACTCTATGCGCAGATTGTGCAGGAAAAGTGGTTTCGGCGCCAGTTGGTTCGGGCTGGGCAGCAGATCGACACGCTTGCCCACGATCAAGAACGGGAACTCAGCGATGTGTTGAGCCAAGCCCAAGAGGAGGTATTCCGTCTGAGCCATGCGGATGCAAGGCGCGGCTCTGTGTTGATTGCCCCTTTGGTCAGGGAAGTTCTAAAAGAAGTTGAAGATTCATATGGGAACGAGCACAAAATTCTCGGCGTTTCCACAGGGTTCTTTGATCTTGATGTGATGACATCGGGGTTGCAGCCTGGGGATTTGAGTATTATCGCGGCACGTCCTAGTATGGGTAAGTCAACTCTCGTCTTGAATATCGCCCAAAATATTGCCAGAAATAACCTTCCGGTCTTAATATTTAGCCTTGAAATGCCCGCGAGACATGTAGTAATGCGAATGCTCGCTGCGGAGGCGGAGATTGATTTTGGCCGACTCCGCTCGGGGAGCCTGACCGAGGAACACTGGGAATCATTGGCTCAGGCGACAAGCCGCTTAATCTCCGCGACAATTTTTATCAATGATGCGCGAGGTCTAACCGTACAAGAATTGCGCGCGGAAGGAAGACGGTTGAAAGCGCAATACGACAATCTCGCAGTTATAATTGTTGACTACTTGCAGTTGCTCAGTGGTTCTAGCAAGTATTACGGACGAGTGGAAGAGATTTCGGACATTTCACGATCTCTCAAAACCCTAGCTTGGGAGTTAAATGTTCCGATTATCGCCTGTTCCCAATTGAGCCGTGAAGTCGAAAGGCGACCGGATAAACGGCCTCAACTTTCCGATTTGAGGGAATCCGGCGCGATTGAGCAAGATGCCGACGTGGTCGCTTTCTTGTATAGAGAGGACTATTATGACGATCAGTCCGAAGAAGATCAAGGTCTCGCGGATCTGATTTTTAGAAAGCAGCGTAATGGGCCAACCGGTACGATTCAGTTGGAATTTAAGAAAAAACTGATGCGATTTTTCGACATCCCCGCTTAAATAAATCGGGGACTGTCGCTGAACTGAATTTTCGAGCGCAAAATCCTTCACAATCAAATATTATTATTCATCAACGATAGTTGATTTAGATTTCATGACACCGAAAGGCAATGTCGAGAAACAATCACTCTCAACCCAACCGTATTGTCGCTCGACCTTAGTCCGTTTTGCTGATTATGTGGGTGGTTGGATTTTCAAAAAGTTGTTTGAAATTGGAAACGCGGTTACGTTTGTCTGTTCAACCCTGTCACTAATTTTCAGACGCCCATTCCAATTTAACCTGCTTGTTCGACAGTTATTGCTCGTTGGCGTTAACTCACTGCCAGTCGTATTGATTTCCGGAATCTTCACCGGGATGGTATTGGCGACGCAGGGGTATCACCAACTGAAGGATCTTTCAGCGGAAGGCTCTGTCGGCAGATTTGTCAGCGTATCAGTCGTTAAAGAGCTAGGTCCCATGGTCACGGCTTTTATCTTGGCAGGGCGTATCGGCGCCTCAATCACGGCAGAGCTTGGCACAATGAAGGTAACCGAACAGATTGACGCGTTGGATGTAATGGCGACCAGCCCGGTGAAATACCTCGTTGTTCCGCGCTTTCTCGCTTGTGCAATCATGCTTCCGCTCTTGACGACGTTTTCGATTTTCTTCGGGATTGTAGGAGGGTATTTCGCCGCCGTTTATATTTTACCTGTCAAAATGAATGGTCGTTTTTTTTTGGAGCAGGCTCGCGCTGACATCTACATTAATAGTGTTGTTGTAAGCCTCATTAAATCGTCAACGTTCGGAATGGCAATCGCGTCTGTAGGGTGCTATAAGGGATTTGCAATCTCCTCAGGCGGGGGCGCAGAGGGGGTCGGCAAAGCGACAACAGGTTCAGCAGTCACTTCTCTGATTAGCATTCTGATTCTGGACTTTGTTCTGAACCATGTACTCGATACAATCTGGTGAAAGCTAACGTTACGCGGCGCTTGTTCGTACCATGAGGTTACCAGTCCTGAGTCTGTTTCAGGTAGTATTCGAATGATTCATATTGAAAATTTGTGGAAATGCTTTGGAGACAAGGAGGTTCTCAGGGGTTTGAACCTCCACATTCCTCGTGGTGAAACGTCAATCGTTATTGGGCGAAGTGGATGTGGGAAGAGTGTTTTGCTCAAACTAATTACCGGGCTGATGAAGCCGGACGGTGGAGAAATCCGGATTGGTGGTGAGGAGATTTCCAACCTCAATGATTTAAATCGGATTCGCCGCAAAATTGGTATGCTTTTTCAGTCAGCGGCGTTGTTTGATTCGATGACGGTTGAAGAAAATGTTGGTTTCATGCTGTCCCAACATTCAAGTCTCAGCAAACGAGACATTGAGGAGATAGTCGCGGAAAAGCTCCATTTGGTCGATCTCGACGGTGTTCAGAGACTAAAACCTGCAGAACTGAGTGGGGGCATGCGAAAACGTGTCGGTCTTGCACGGGCGATTGCATATAATCCGGAGGTGATTCTCTATGATGAGCCGACGACCGGTTTAGACCCTATTACAGGATCCGAAATCAATCGGTTAATACAGGACCTCCACGCCAAGCTGAAAGTCACGTCGGTAGTTGTGACCCATGACATGGATAGCGCCTTCTCAGTTGGGACAAGGATGGCAATGATACACGCAGGACAAGTTATTGCATCCGGATCTCTCGCTGAAATTCAGAAGATTGATAATTCGATTCTCCAACAGTTTATTTCTGAGTGACGGCAACCGTCAGTTCAAAGGGGGCATTGGTGGCTAGATGGAATGAGCAAGTCAAGGTTGGGCTTGTCGCTGTCATCGGTGTGGCTTTACTTATCGTTTTGCTTTTCAATGCCTCGAATTGGCCGTGGAGTGTGAGTGGCGACCTGTTACGCGTCCAATTTGGGGCTCTCAATGACCTTCACGTAGGTGCTGGGGTTCATCTGTCAGGTGTGAAGATTGGCAGAGTCACGGGGGTTGTGCTTAAAGCGGACGAAAATAAAATTGAAGTCCAAATGCGAGCCAAGAAGGCGTTTCAGCGGTTGCGTCAGGGCTGTAGAGTCAGGATTGGTACAATCGGATTTGTGGGTGAAAGCTACATTGACATTAGGAACGGTCCAGTCGGCAATCCACCCTTACAACCGGAAGACCTCCCTTTAGTTGGCGAAGACCCACGGAGTATCGTAGACCTCCTTGAAATCGCCGAACAAGCTGTCACGCAAGCGACACAGGTTGCCCAGTCCGCCCATGCACTAATCGAATTGAATCAAACCGGCGTCAGTGAGGCAATCACAGAGGTTCGTGAATTGGCTAAGCAAACCAGCGCGGCTTTAGAAACGGTCGTCAAAAACACGGAAAAATCCGTGGGAACCCTTAATCGACTTGCTTCCGATAATGACTTCCGCTTGCAACAAGTCTTTACCCGGTTGAATCGCTTGCTTGAACAGTTGGAAAGCGATTCCTTAGCACTCACCAGTGATGCGGGAGATATTGCACAGTCCGTGCTTAGTTTAATCAACCGCAACTCGGGGACGGTTGATGAGATTATTGATGACTTACACGTGAGTTCTTCCAATTTTCGAAAAACGTCCCAAAATCTGCACGCTGATCTCTCCGCACTAAAATCTGAGATGTCGAATCTCATTCTCAAAAGCAAGGAAGTTGTTGACGCTGAAGCTCCAAAAGTTGACCGACTGCTAGAAAATCTTACTGCCATCACTGGTGGTTTGGATGGGCTGCGGGAGAACTTTGCCCAATTGCTGGATAAAGTGCAAAGTGGGGAGGGCAGTGTTGCAGCGTTAATCAACAGACCGGATGCGCTTAACGAAGCACAAGATGTGTTGCAAACGGCGGATGAAACAATTGTCGAGATCAGAGACCTGTTCCAGGCATTAAATGAAAAGTCTGAAAGATTCAAGGCTCCAGATGTGGCTTGGGATTACGAACTCCGATATGTAAGCCTCGAAGAGCACCTCCATAACGAGCTGGCGGTTCTGTTATTGCCCGCCCATAATCAGCGGTTTCGATTGGGCTTTGGCGTCCGTGAGGAAGATGTGAAGTTTGAATTTCAATACGGTTATGATTTCAACGACCATTTGCGCGGGCGCTTGGGGTTCATGCGTTCAACGGTCGGGGTGGGGTTTGATGTATGGTTGCTCTCGAAAAAACTCGGTATCGCTCTTGAAGGGACTCGCTTGACAAGTAATCGACCCGAACTCTATGCGGAATTGTCATGGCGGGTTTTTCCTTATGGACATCTGATTATCGGCGCAGAGAACCTGACCGATGATATCCGTTACACAGCCGGATTTCGGCTTTCAGCAAGAAGTTGGTAACGGACTGACACACGGCTCAATGTCAAAAACCATCAAATGGCATTCATCTTGCACTAATCCCTAAAATGTCTAAAGAACGTCGCCAATTCGTTTGTCGTGAGTGTGGCCATAGCTCAGTTAAATGGCTCGGCCGCTGCCCAGCGTGTGAGCAGTGGAATTCCTTAGTAGAGGAAGTCCAGAAAATTTCACCGCCAAAGACACCGCATCGACACTTGGGTCAACCGACGAGTCTTCCAGAGCCGATTACGCAAATCACCGCAAGTGAGGAAGATCGCCTCCTAACAGGCATTGGGGAATTTGATCGGGTACTTGGTGGCGGGTTTGTGCCGGGGTCTGTCGTCCTCATTGGTGGAGATCCAGGTATTGGAAAATCCACACTCTTGTTACAAGCAAGTGACGCCCTTAGCCGTATCTATGGGAGTGTGCTCTATGTTTCCGGTGAGGAGTCCGTCACCCAGATGAAGTTGAGGGCAAACCGTCTTGGCATTACTTCTGATTCTCTGTATGTTTTATGTGAAAATAATCTTGAACAAATTGAAGCGCAAATTGCGTCGCTTCAGCCCTATATTGTCATTATTGATTCCATTCAAGCTGTATACGTTCCGGAAGTACAATCAGCGCCCGGCAGCATCAATCAGGTTCGTGAGAGTGCAGTACAACTGCTGATTACAGCCAAAAACAAAAACGTCCCTATCGTGCTCGTTGGACATGTGACCAAAGACGGGGCTTTAGCAGGCCCCCGCGTTTTGGAACATATGGTGGATACAGTTCTTTATTTTGAGGGCGAAAACCGGCTCATTTACCGTGTACTGCGCGCCGTCAAAAACCGGTTTGGATCGACCAACGAAATCGGTATTTTTGAAATGTTGAGCAACGGGCTAGTTGAGGTCAAGAATCCATCAGCGTTATTCATTAGTGAGCGACAGGAAAATACCTCTGGGTCGGTTGTCGTATCGAGCATTGAGGGAACTCGCCCTCTACTCTTGGAGCTTCAAGCTCTGGTTTCACCCGCAAGCTCCGGGATTCCGCGCAATACCGCTACAGGGGTGGACCGTCATCGCATTGCTCTGCTAATCGCTGTGCTGCAGAAGCGGGTGGGGCTTGACATTGGCGGGTCGGATGTCTTTGTCAATATCACCGGCGGTATGCGGTTGGATGAGCCGGGGATTGACCTTGGCACTGCTATCGCAATAACATCGAACCATCGGGACATCGCTATAGATCCACGCACTGTGATCATCGGAGAGGTCGGTTTGGGCGGTGAAGTTCGTCCCGTTACACAGATTGAGAAGCGGTTGGGAGAGGCTGCAAAGTTGGGCTTTAATCGGGCGATTTTCCCCGAATACAACCGCAAAAACTTGGAGTTAAGGCAAGACATTAACTTAGTTGGAGTGAAAGATCTTTATGGCGCACTCAGCGCATTACTATAAAAAATATCATAATTATATGAAAGTGGGTGACTCCGATGCAAATTTGGTTCATCCGGGCTTCCTTTATTTTATTTGGTGCAATTATTGGCTTTATCACGGGAGATTTGAAGGGAGTCGGCACGGGTCTTGTCCTAGCTGTCGCCTTAGTCGGTGCCGAATCATTAATACGGCGTCCAATGTTACGGGATCTTTTCGCTTGTCTGGTTGGATTGGTATTTGGGTTGATTGTGGCTGTCCTAATTATTTATATCGTTTCCCAAACAACAAATGTCACAAATTTTGTCAAAGCCTGTATTGCGTTTTTATTCGGTTATGCAGGAGTGATGATTATCTATCGAAGACGAGAAGCTTTTGGCTTGTTTTCTCTAACGGCACAGGGGCTCCAATCCAATTCTCCGGCTTTCAAGATTCTAGACACGAGTGTTATTATTGATGGACGAATACGTGACATCTGCGACACAGGTTTTATTGATGGAATCGTTGTGGTTCCGCGATTTGTACTGAATGAGCTGCAACATATCGCCGATTCTCCGGACCCGCTTCGCCGAAACAAGGGCAGACGTGGTTTCGAGATTTTGGAAGATTTGCAGCGGAATCCGAACATCAATGTTGAGATGACCGAGGACGATTTCCCCGATGTCGCAGAAGTTGATGCAAAGCTGGTTCATCTCGCTCGGAAGATCCAAGCGAAAATTATTACGAACGACTTCAACTTGAATAAGGTCGCTGAACTTCAAGGTGTAACCGTTCTCAACATCAACGTGCTCGCAAATGCAATTCGCCCAATTGTCGTGGCTGGTGAAGTGATTAGGGTACGTGTCATCCGCGATGGCAAAGAACCGAATCAAGGCGTTGGTTATCTTGATGACGGAACGATGGTTATTGTTGAAAACGGCAAACACTACATTGGACAGACCGTTGAAGTGGTTATCACTCAAGCTTTGCAAACCAGTGCAGGTCGAATGATTTTTAGTCGCCGGAAGCTCGGTGAAACGGATCGTGATGAATCGGAAGGTGAGCGTTCTTATTCCCGCAGCTGGCAGCGGAAATCGGATGGGACATCGTCGTACTAAAAAACCGTATCTGCAACTGCTGGGCAAACCAATTCTCACTCATACGATTAGCGTCTTCGATCGAAATCCTGTTGTGAATAGGATTCATGTAATCGTCAATCCATCAGATTTTGAGTTGTGCCAGTCAGTTGCGATAGTCCCATACAGTTTCCAGAAGGTTGCAGATCTTATTCCCGGTGGGGAAACACGACAAGATTCTATTTTCAATGGCTTGCAGTCACTTCCTAGCGATGCTGATTTTGTCATCGTGCATGATGGAGTTCGTCCTTTTGTCACTGACGATATAATTGACTCCTGTCTTGAAGCAGCCGGTGAATGGGGAGCGGCGGTTGCTGCTGTACCTGTCAAAGATACTATCAAGGTTGTGGATGCAGATAGGTTCATCGTTGATACCCCGAATAGGAGCAGACTTTGGGCAGTGCAGACCCCCCAGTCCTTCAGAAAAGATTTGCTGTTGGAAGCACACCAATGGGCTCGACGGACGGGGCTGGATGCAACTGATGACGCTGCACTCGTTGAACAACTCGGTTTCAGGGTGAGATTGATAGCGGGGAGCCATCGCAACTTAAAAATTACAACCGCAGAGGATCTTCTCATCGCTGAAGCGCTGAGTACCGTGGTTGGCTGACCAGCTTCAACTCAAAGATATGCGTGTCGGAATTGGCTACGACGTCCACCGGCTGGTGGAAAATCGAAGATTGATTTTAGGAGGTGTTCAGATTCCCTTTGCACAAGGTCTCTTGGGGCACTCCGACGCTGATGTATTGACACACGCGATTTGTGACGCAATATTGGGAGCAGCGGGACTGGGCGACATTGGCGTACATTTTCCCGACACAGATGCGGCATATGCTGATATCAATAGCCTTGTTTTGTTGAAGCAGGTCAAAGTGTTGGTCGATCAGGATTACGCAGTCCAAAATGTAGACAGCACCGTTATTGCCGAACGTCCAAAGCTTGCCGCTTACATCCCTAAAATGCGCCAGCAGCTCGCTGATACATTATCGGTATCCGCGGATCGGATCAATATTAAAGCCACTACATCAGAGGGACTGGGATTCATAGGCGAGGAGAAAGCAATCGCCGCGCAAGCGATTGTCAGCTTAAATGTTAGGCGTTAGATATTCGGATACAACTTCGCACCTCTCCAATACCTGACACGTTAAAACGAACCTGTAAATTGGAAAGACATTGGCATTAAGAATTTATAACTCTCTTACGAGACGGTTGGAAGAATTTACCCCTTTGCAAAAGGGAAAAGTGCAGATGTATACCTGTGGTCCTACCGTCTACGATTACTTTCACATCGGTAACGCTCGTACATTCCTCGTCTCCGATGTTGTTCGTCGGTATCTCGAATATCAAGGCTACCAAGTCAAACTGGTTCAGAACCTAACGGACATTGACGACAAGATTATCAATCGCGCAAATGAAAGAGGAATTGACGCGAAACAACTTGCTCAGAAATATGCTGCAGCTTACTTTGAAGACTCACAACAGCTTGGGATTCGTCCTGCTGATGTTCATCCCAGAGCAACGGAACATGTGCCGGAGATTATCGAGTTGCTTCAGACGTTGATTGATAAAGGTGCTGCATATGAACGAGACGGTGATTTGTATTACCGTGTCAACCGTTTCCCTGACTATGGCAAGCTTTCGAATCGAGATGTTGAGGATGTGCGCCCCGGAGCCCGAGTTGCAGTGGATGAACGGAAAGAGGATCCGCGCGATTTCGATCTCTGGAAGATGGCTAAACCCGGCGAACCGTGGTGGGATAGCCCATGGGGGCGAGGACGACCGGGATGGCATATCGAGTGTTCAGCAATGGCGATGAAGCATCTCGGTGAAACTATTGATGTGCACGCAGGAGGGCAAGACCTCCAATTTCCACATCATGAGAATGAGATTGCCCAGAGCGAATTAGCAACGGGAAAGCAGTTTGCCCGCTACTGGCTGCACATTGCGTTCTTGAGAGCTGGTGGAAGGAGAATGGGAAAATCCGAGCATAATTTCATTCTTGTGCGCGATGCACTTCGGGATTATTCTCCCGAAGCAATCCGTCACTTCCTTATTTCCGCTCAATATCGCCATCCACTTGATTACAACGACACGAGTTTGCAGGAATCGAGTAGCGCCATTCGGCGATTGAACAACTGTCTGGTTGAGTTGAGACAATATCAAGACCACCAACAAAAAATACCTCTTAATGAAGCTGAGCTCAGTGAACCGGAAATCGCTTTGATCGAATCTACCAATGCCATGTCCGAAAATTTTATGGCAGCAATGGATGATGATTTTAACACCGCCGGAGCAATGGGCGCGATTTTCAAATTAGTGGGTGACGTCAACCTTTTCCTCGCTGCAACAGAGACTAACCCATCGAATCTGAGAAAAATGGCGCTTAGAAACGCGTACCGTAGCCTCAGTGAGTTATGCGGGGTGCTGGGAATTAATTCTCAGAGAACCGCTTTGCGCGGTGAGCACACCGTGTTGGTTGAGCAGTTGATGGAACTCATTGTGGAGGTTCGTCAAGAGGCGCGGAGACGTAAAGATTGGGAAATGTCGGATAAGATTCGTGATCGGTTAACGCAACTGAACATTGAACTGAAGGATTCCCGATTGGGAACAACCTGGCAACACAACGATGCAACAATTTGATACTCACACCAAATACATAAAGGAGTGTAATGACGATGTACCGCTTTATACCTATATTGTTGGTTTGTCTATCTGGCTGTAATATTGCTAGCAAGCTAGTGTCCAAGCAAGAACTCAGTGAAAACTATGCTCTGATGGATGGGGTAAGGGCGACAACCCCTGAAATGATTGATGGGAATGTGAGAACAGTTGGGGAAGCAGCATTGCCTGAAGGTGCCGAAGGAGCGTTCGGAATGTCGCCCGCAACCGAAGCGCTTATTACCCTGCCCGAAAAAAAGGTGATTAGCCGAATTGTGATCCATTCAAAGAATTTGAAGGAATTTGACGTGTGGGCGGATAAGGGAAACAATGATTGGGTAGTGCTTAAGGAGATTAAGAGCGCCAAGTCAAATCCGATCGCGCTCTCAGGACTACGAGCACATTTTCCTACGGACAGAATCCGCATCCGTGTGTTAGGTACAACGGATGATGCTGAATTGCGGCGCCGAGAGAGAGCGCGAGGCGGTTTTCAGGCAGTAGGATTCGGCTACCGTCGAGCCCCGGGTAAGTTTTATGAGATTGAACTCTACGGCTATAAGTCAGCTGAGGGAACCGAAGTGAAACAGGAACTAGAAGATCGAGAACAGGAATTGGATGACCTCTTGAAATAACGTAATTTGACAATACAATCTCAACCTTTACATGTGTTAGGAATATACACTTTTTACAACAGTTGCTCAACCTATGCAGTAAGCAATTCGCAATTAGACTACAATAGGAGGAAAACATGCGTTACGCGACATCCATACTGATAATTCTGACAATGGTTTCTTGCCTCGGTTGTTTGAGTTCTTCCACCTCTTCCATCAGATGGAGCGATAACATCGCTATCTTTGCAACAGCGGACGATTCCAGGTTAAACGATGGAAACCTTTATTCGCAGGGTGAAACAAGCCCAATAAGGGATGATCCGGACAATCCCGCCTCATACGAAGAAGCTGATGAATACAGTCAGGCTGTCCTTCAATGGGGCAGGCCGCAGCAGGTGCAACGAGTTGTTATCATAGCCACGGAAGGACAACTGGAGTTTTTCGAAATCCAGTACGAAGATGAGAACGGGCAATGGAAGACTGTACGAAGTGTCAGAGATCACATGAGACCAGAATACAAATATATCAGCAAGGAACCCATCACAACTCGCAAAGTGCGCCTCAAGGTCCCGCGACGATGGGAGTCCCGCCGGGTGGGGGGGGAGAAAAGAAGAACCGTGACGGAGGGCGGTGCACCGGCTGTACGAGATCGAAAGATTCAAGAGATTGAAGTCTATTATGCCCTACCCCCTGAAGATTTAGATGTACCGGAAACATCAACCCAGTGAGAACCGTAGATGATGTTATCTGATGAAGTGAAGAGCTTGGTTCATCTCAGCATCATCCCCGGTGTTGGGAATCAAACGATTCGATGTTTGTTGGCGGCTTTTGCAACTGCTCAAAGGGCTTTGGCTGCAACATCGGAGGAGTTAACCCAGGTTGATCGGCTGACACGCAACGCGCGGCAACGACTGATCAGCGGCAGGTCCCAGGTCTCCTTGAATCGCGAACTCGAACTCATCCAATCCCATCAATGCCACATCGTTACGTTTAAGGATGGGGCATTTCCACCACTTCTCAAACAGATTAGCGACCCACCTCTGTTACTTTATATCAAGAGGCAGCTGCCTCCGCAAGACACGTTGAGCATCGCGATCGTGGGGTCGCGGAGTCCTACCCGCTATGGCAGAACGACCTGTCATCAACTTAGCCAGCACCTTGCAGCACGAGGGGTCACCATCGTCAGCGGGTTTGCACGCGGCATTGATACCTCCGCGCACCGGGGTGCACTAGAAGCAGGCGGGCGAACAATCGCTGTGATGGGAAATGGATTGAGTCACATGTACCCAGAGGAAAATCGAGACCTGGCAGATGAGATCATCGAATCCGGTGGTGCACTAATATCTGAGTTCCCGATGACAGTGCCACCGATGGCAGCCAACTTTCCGCTTCGAAATCGCGTCATCAGCGGTCTAACTTATGGTACTCTCGTTGTTGAGGCATCCGAACGCAGCGGATCGCTGATTACCGCTCGGCTCGCTGCTGAACAAGGACGCGAAGTTTTTGCGGTGCCAGGGCCAATTTTCTCAAAGCTCTCCCAGGGCACGCATAAACTCATCAACCAGGGTGCGACGCTCATTCACTCGGTAGACGATTTTTTTGATGAACTACCCCAGAACTACGTGAAATTGGCAGCGCCAGGAACTCCTTCCTCCCAGAGCCGCAACCAGGAGCCCCTCCCGCGTTCAACAATGAGCCATCCACGCCAGTTGACACTGGAGAATTTGTCTCAGTCAGAGGACGGCTTGGACGAACGTCCGGCACCATCTATAGAACTGACCCCAGATGAAGGGGTAGTGCTCTCAGCAATAGATTCCCCCACCTCACACATTGATGAGATAGTTCGCGCATCGCAACTCCCGATTAACCGAGTATCCAGTATTCTCCTCACCCTTGAACTGAAAGGAATCATCGAACAGTTGCCGGGCAAACAATTTGAAAAAAAATGAGAGATTGAGATTATGCGCTCAAAAAATTTGGACTTTGAAAAACCACTCATCGAGTTGAATCAACACATTGCAGACCTGAAAGCCTTTGCCGAAGCAAATCCAGAGTCGAGCATTACTGAAAATATTAGAGCTCTCGAAGTCGATTCTAATCGATTTACCCGGCAGACCTTTCAGAAACTGACTCGGTGGAATAAAGTTTGGCTGGCGAGACATGAAGAACGCCCTCAAACCCCGATATATGTCAATGCTCTCTTCGATAGTCCGATTGAACTCCACGGGGACAAGCTGTATGACGACGATAAAGCGTTAACTGGCGGTCTTGCCTGGTTCGATGGGCAGCCAATTGTCTATCTTGCTCATCAGAAGGGCACGAATCTAAAAGAGCGGCAGGCTGTCAATTTTGGGATGTCCCATCCAGAGGGGTATCGCAAGGCACGGCGGTTAATGAAAATTGCTGAAAAGTTTAATCGCCCCGTAATCAGCTTTGTCGACACGCCCGCAGCGCATTTCGATAGAGGCTCAGAAGAGCGCGGACAAGCGATGGCGATTGCCGGAAATTTGGCGGAGATGTCTCGTTTGCAGGTGCCAATGATTGTCGTACTGATTGGTGAGGGAGGCAGTGGAGGAGCGTTAGCCATCGCAATGGGCGATCGGGTGCTGATGATGGAATACGCCATCTACTGCGTCGCGCCGCCAGAGGCGTGTAGCGGTATCTTGTGGAAAGATGACGGGACGCACGCTCCTGACGCCGCAGAAGCTCTGAAACCCACCGCCGTGGATCTACTGGAATTCGGCATTATTGATGGAATCATCCGTGAACCGATTGGTGGAGCACATCGCGATGTCTCGTTGGCTACCAAGCGTGTCAAATCAGCAATTCGGAAACATCTGAAGGAGTTGATGCAACTCGATCGAGATGTATTGCTTCAGCAGCGATACGAACGCTACCGGAGAATAGGGATCTACGGCGAAGAAAATCTGTAAATCGTGAGTAAAGTGGGTGTCAAGTGTTGCACATTAGGACGACTTCTCAATCATTTATCGTCTCCCTTCTGGTTCACGTCTTGGTTGTTTTTGTCTTGGGTGTGTTTTTAGTAACTCAGACGCGATCGTTTCGCGATCTCATTGACGCCAGCATTCTGCAGCCTGCTAAGCCGCCTAAGCCGATAATCCGCAAACCGATGGTCAACCCAATCGCCAAGCCTTCCGTTCCCGCTCAATCAATGACTATTGTTGACCGAGTGCAACTAACCCCCCGTACCACAACAGTGACGACCTTCAGAAGCCCTCGGATTGCACCCGAGCAGGAAATTGAATTTTCGAATCGCTTCCTACAGCTCGACTCACCTCCAAACCCAAACCGACCAAGGATTGTCGACCCCAATCAACTGTCTACCAACCTAATCACCCATGTCGATTTTCCCGACTCCGAATCTCCAGGGGTGTTAGAATCTTCTGCGTTTCTTCCGGACGGAGGGGGCAGTGTGTACCGGTTGACCCAACGTGGAGTTGGCGGTACACACCACGGCATTCCGATTGGGCAGAACCACCATCGTATGGCATCAGGAATCCAATCCCTCCTTGATGCAACTGACGCCGAGCCTTCTGCACTCAATGCACTGAACCGCGAGATTCGATTGGGAAATCAACTCATGGTTCCACTCGAGGCGAACGAGTTAGGTGCCCGAATTTACACCGAGCCCTACACTGGTATGCCTACCGGCTATTTCCATATCTGTTATGTCCGTTTCCGCCAACGAGGGATGAATGAATTTTTTCGCGTTGATCCGACCGCCCTATACTTCTTGGTAAGATGGATGACACAAAGCACACACATCAAAGGGCGAATCTCCGGTCGAACACTTTTTCTTGATGACCCTGGAATCCACGAGTCGCCGATGCTCTATATGAACGGTACGCGGGCAGTTCGCCTCCGCCCTGCAGAAAAGTGGAACCTCAGTCGTTACCTCGTTGAGAAAGGCGGCTTTATTTTTGTTGATGACGATATGGGGGAAGGTAGCGCATCAATCCGAGCTTTTGCGCGTTCGCTGCGCGCACAGTTCCGGGAGATAGTCGTTCAGGCGGGTGGCAGAGAACTCATCAAGATTCCGAACGATCACCCTATCTGGAATGAACCGTTTAAGCTCGGTGGACAACCTGCTAGTCCCAATCCCTATAGCCGACCGACCCTCCCGATGACGGCATTCGAGTTGAATGGACGTCTCTCTGTCGTCATCAGTTATGACGATTACAACAACGGTTGGGAAGCTCCCGGAAGGGGTATGGGCGGGGTCGATTTTGTACCATCAATTCTACGCATGGGCGCGAATTTTATGTTTTATGCAGGGACACATGGTAATATCAGTGATTACAGCCACTATATTCCGCCCGAGAAGTGGAGAAATGAAGATGCCATCGAACCAGTGCCGACACGAGCGCCTCAAGCCGCTACTATTTCAGCCGTTGACCGCCATTTTCATTCTTTCAAGTAACTGCGACGACCTGTAAAATTTCTATAGAATCTCCACCTGCTTCTTTCCATAATCGCTACGTGATTGCGACATGTAGAGTATTTCATCGCGTTCTGCAGTAAACGCTAATCTACATCATCCATCTTGCTCATGTGTTCTTTCAGCGTCGTTTTCCAATTGAACCCGCCAAAACCGTAAAAGAAGCCTAAGTATGCGCATTCGTACCCGACTCATCTGGAACTATATCGCGATTGTCGTAGTAATTTTGCCGGCAATTTCGTTATATCTGAACCACGCTCTGGGGCAGATGCTTGATGGGCGAATCACCGAAGAATTAAGAGTTCAAGCGGATTTGACGCGTGAGTTTCTGATTGAGACGCTGCCCGATACGCTTGATTACAAGGCAGTGGATGCGCTGATAGATAAGCTCGGAGAAGCCACCGAGGCACGTCTGACCTTTAGCGGGGTCGATGGAATTGTGTGGGGAGACACTGAACGGGATGGAATTTCGTTGCGCGATATGGACAATCACCTAAATCGTCCAGAGGTAAGGGACGCTTTGTCCAGCGGCAGTGGCGTCGCCGATCGATACAGCACCACAATTGAAACTTCCTTGCGTTATTATGCACTGGCGGTCTTTCGCCAAAGCGAGGCGATTGGCATCTGCCGGGCGGCATTGCCCATGCGCGAGGTCTATGCTGCCATTGCACGCTTTACACGTGTCGTCGTATTGACAAGCGGCACTGGACTTGTCGGAGTGATTCTTTTGAGTATCGTGACTGCGGGACGAACCGCTAAACCCATCCAGGAACTAGTTCAAACCGCGAAAGCGATATCGGAAGGCGATGTCACTGCACGTGTGCGTACGTCGACGTCAGGAGAACTCGCACAACTGTCCCGTCATTTCAATCAGATGGCGCATCGGGTTGAAGCGCAAATCCATGAAATCTCTCAGGACAGGAATCGGCTGGATGCGATCTTGACCAATATGATTGAAGGTGTATTGCTGATTGGACCGGCGTTTGACATCACTTTCGCGAACCCAGCGGCGGCAGAGTTGTTGAATCTGCCCGCTGATTCTGAAGGGCGCAACTTAGTTGAAGTCTTCCGCAACGCGGAGTTTCAACATCTATTGGAGGAGGTCAGAGACAAAAAGTCCCATAGGATGGCAGAGATTCGATGGAATGTCGGAATCGAGAGTCATGAAGCGGAGATTACGGTTGCTCCGATTACTAACCTCATAAGTCCCGAAATCCTAGGATACGTTGTCGTTCTCCACGACGTGAGTCAGTTGCGGAGACTCGAACGAATTCGATCCGATTTCGTCGCCAATGTCTCGCACGAACTTCGCACACCCTTGACATCAATTCAGGGTTATGTAGAAACGCTTCTCAACGAGGAAGTCAAGGATTCAGCGACAAGTCAGCGGTTTTTGGCAAAAGTCCTACAACAGTCGTCTCAAATCTCACGATTAATATCCGATCTCCTGGATCTCTCTCGCCTTGAATCAGGAGCCGTTCAACTCAGATTGGAACACTGCACCACCAAAGATTTTCATCATACCCTCTGGGACATCTTTGAACCCGCATTCGAAGAATCGGATTTGACATTTAATTGGAACGTTCCAGAGAACCTTCCAACTGTGCTTGTGGATAAACGTCTGTTAGAACAAGTCCTAATCAACCTAATCGACAACGCCATCAAATATACGCCCGAAGGGGGGTGTATCAGCGTATCTGCGGAAGCAAGCGAGTCCGAAGTGCTGGTACATGTGAGCGATACGGGGATTGGCATACCCTCGGAGGCTTTGCCACGAATCTTCGAACGGTTCTACCGCGTCGACAAGGGGCGTTCCCATGAAGTGGAAGGGACTGGATTGGGACTTTCAATTGCGAAGCACATTCTGTTGCAGCATCACGGCATAATCTGGGCGGAGAGTATTCTCGGGGAAGGTACAGTGTTTCATTTCGCTTTGCCTTTACAGAACAGTTAATGTAGTAATCGATGGATCCTAATCAATCTCGTACAATACGGTCCTAGTCTCGAAAGCACGTTGTCAACATTTAAACGCCCTCGACAGGACATTCGGAAGAAGGAATGATATGGCGTCAACAATCCTAATTGTGGAAGATGACCGTAACATCGTCGAACTACTCACACGTAACTTTGAGCAGGCGGGAATTGATACAGAGGCAATCTACGATGGTGCCAACGCTCTTCTGAAAGCGGAAAAGACTCACCCAGATTTGATTGTTCTGGATCTTATGCTGCCAGAAGTGGATGGGATTGAGGTCTGCCGTATGTTGAAGCGCAATCCGCAAACACAACGGATTCCTGTAGTGATGTTGACAGCGAAAGGAGAGGAGGTAGATCGGATTGTCGGGCTGGAATTAGGAGCGGACGATTACATCGCCAAACCCTTCAGCCCCAGAGAAGTTGTCCTGCGAGTCAAAGCCATACTTCGGCGCACTGCCGGCGACAGACAGGCATCCGTGACCGCACGAATTCGTGTCAACGGCTTGACAATCGATCTGGAGAAGCATCAAGCCTTCAGTAAAGAAGGGTTAGTTGATCTAACTTCTACTGAGTTCAAGATGCTGGCTTTATTCGCTGGGGCGCCGAGCCGCGTTTTTACCCGCAGTATTCTGATGGATGTGGTTTGGGGACAGGAGTATTACGGCGCGGATCGCACGATAGACACGCACATCAGCCGGCTGCGTCGCAAATTGGGAAAATTCGGAAATCTAATCGAAACCGTGCATGGCGTCGGCTATCGATTCAAGGTGTAGCCGCAGCTATTCTGATTTGTCTTTATGGTTCAAGGCGCCCGGATGCCGAATGACATCGCCTTCAACCAAGTAATACACCTCTTCGCCGATATTTGCCGCCAAATCGCCAATCCGCTCCAAATGGCGGAAGAGCAGCAAGATGCTGATGCCGGATCGGATAAGTTCTGGTCGCTCAATCATGTAGGTTAACAGCTCGCGCAAGTTCTGCTCGTAGATAGCGTCCACTTGGTCGTCTCGATCCCGCACCTCTTGCGCTAAGACAGTGTCGCGGTTCACAAATGCGTCGAGGGAGTCTTTCACCATTTGTTGCACAATCCCTGCAACGTGGGGTAGATCGATAAACGGTTTGACGGGCGCATGATGCATCAGTTCGAGGCTTCGCTGCGCGATATCGACCGACTTGTCCGCCATCCGCTCAAGGTCGCGGTTTATCTTCATCGCCATCGTGAGAAAACGGACATCTGAAGCCGCGGGCTGATGGAGCGCGATGAGTTGGATGCAGTATTCTTCGATCTCATTCTCAAGTGCATCTGCCTCGTCATCATCTTCAATGACAGCCTGCGCAACTTCCGCATCCCGATTGAGAACGGACTCGACCGCCCGGCGTAGCATATCTTCTGCCAGCCCACCGAGTCGGAGCAGTTTCTGTTGAAGTTCCCTTAATTCAAGTTCAAAATGGCGCTGCATCGTCGCACCTCCTTTCCCGGATGATGTTAGTATTGTTCATTCCGTCCATCAAGCGATTACTGGGCTATCCAAATGGAGGCGTAATCGGCAACCCCTCCGTAATGAACTGTCATTCAGACGGCTTGCCCCCAGAATTTATTGACAAATTAACCAAACTTGCCTGTGATGTAAGCTTCCGTCCGCGAATCCTCCGGTTTGGTGAATATCTTTTCCGTCACACCGAACTCAATCAGTTCGCCGAGATAGAGCAAAGCGGTAAAATCAGAGACGCGCGCCGCCTGCTGCATGTTGTGGGTGACGATTAGAACTGTATAGTTGTCTTTCAGTCCGAGAATCAGTTCCTCAATTTTGCCCGTCGCGATTGGATCGAGAGCTGAACACGGCTCATCAAGCAGCAACACTTCCGGGTCAATCGCCAGTGTCCTCGCGATGCAGAGCCGCTGCTGTTGTCCACCAGAAAGTGCATATGCGTTGTCTTTGAGCTTGTCCTTCACTTCATCCCAAAGCGCAGCCTTTCTGAGACTCTCTTCAACAATGGTATCAAGCTCAAGACGGTTTCGAACTCCCGAAATTTTAGGACCATAAGCCACATTGTCATAAATCGATTTCGGAAACGGGTTCTGTTTCTGAAAGACCATTCCGAGCCGTAAACGCACCTCAACCGGATCGATTGCGGGCGAATAGAGATCCTCACCTTCCAAAAGAATTTGTCCCGATAGCTTAAAGGTGGGAAAGAAGTCGTTCATCCGATTGAAGCAGCGGATAAGCGTACTCTTGCCACATCCAGAGGGACCAATCAACGCGGTCACCTTGTAACGTTCAATATCAAACGAGATATCCTTCAGCGCCTGTGTCGTGCCATACCAAGCGTTGACATTTTGCACATTCAAAATGGAATTTACTTTGTCGACTTGCGCGTCTTTCATCCTTGCCTCACGAGTATTGTTTCTGATAACGATTGCGCAAAAAGATAGCGAGTGCGTTCAAGAGCAGCGTCACCGCCAGCAGGACGACAATTCCTGCGGCGGCGTTAATGTGAAAACCTTTCTGCGGTCGGGAAACCCAATTGAAAATCTGAATAGGTAGCGCGGTAAATGGATCCCCCACATCGGTTGGCAGAAACGCGATATAGGTCAATGCTCCAATTGTAATTAACGGAGCAGTCTCACCAATAGCACGTGAAACGGCGAGGATTACACCGGTGAGTATCCCCGGAAATGCCATCGGCAAGACATGGTCACTTATCGTCTGCCAACGTGAGGCGCCGAGTGCGTACGCCGCTTCGCGGATGGTAGGCGGTACTGACCGAATCGCCTCGCGAGCCGAAATTATTATTATCGGAAGCACCAGTAACGCCAATGTTAACGCCCCCGCTAAGAGGCTCCTATCCAGGCGCATTGCCCGGACAAATAGTCCCAATCCTAAGAGACCGTAGATAATCGAAGGAACCCCTGCTAAATTGGCGACATTTACTTCGATGATGCGACTGATACGACTTGATTGATTCGTATATTCTTCGAGATAGATTGCGGCGCCCACACCTATCGGGACGCCGATTAGCGCCGTTAGGATAATTAGGTATACACTCCCGACCAGCGCCGAGAAGATTCCAGCTTCAGCCGGCTTTCGCGAGGGAAAGCTGGTGAGAAACTTCCAACCGAGTCGTGGAACTCCATCAATTAGCGCATCAATGAGCAACGCTCCCAATGTAATAAGCGCAATCAATACGCCAATTGCCGCAACAACCCTGAAAATCCGATCGTTCCATTTTTGTCGGTTGAGTATCGTCTTAAGCCGCGTTTTTGAAATCATTCGTACCTCTCCCTGAAGCGCTGGCGCATCTGGTCGCCGAAGATGTTGAGTACAAAAGTTAAGAGAAACAGAACCATACCCACCGCAAAAATCGTTCGGTATTCAAGTGTGCCAGTCGGCGTGTCGCCCAAACTGACCTGAACGATGTAGGTGGTCATCGTCTCAATCGCGACCAACGGGTTAAACGTGAGATTGGCTTTCTGTCCTGCTGCGATTGAAACCAACATCGTTTCACCGATGGCGCGCGAAACCGCGATAACAAAAGATGCCGTGATACCGGAGAACGCAGCTGGTACAACCACCCGCCAAGCTACCTGAAGACGGGAAGACCCCAACGCATAGGCTGCATCTCGCAAACTCCGAGGCACGGCAAACATCGCATCCTCGCTCAACGACGAGACAAGCGGCAGTATCATTATACCCATTACAATACCGGGCGAAAGCGCGTTAAACCCCTCAAGCGACGGGATAAGTCGCTGCAAAAGCGGCGTGACAAATAACAGGGCAAAGTAGCCATAGACAATTGTGGGAACGCCAGCCAATATCTCCAAGATGGGCTTCAACACGCGCCGCAGCCTATCAGGCGCATATTCGCTCAAGAAGATTGCTGTCAATATTCCTAGCGGCACCGCCATGAGCATGGCGATTAGTGACGTTAAGACAGTCCCCGATAGGAGCGGAAGCACTCCGAACCGTTTATTGACGGAAAGCGGAGCCCACACTGTATCAGTTAGAAAGTCGAAGACCGAAACCTCCTCGAAAAAAGCGATTGTCTCGAACAGGAGCACGCCGATGATGCCAATGGTCGTTAAAATTGAGAGCAGTCCACATGCCAAAAGACTCCGCTCAATGATTCGCTCGATGATTCGAGATATCTTTTTCTGCTTCGTATTCATAGGAATCGGTCATCGCGATTGTGGCGTTCCATGAAAAACTCAAGGAACCCCTCTCGGCGTTCGACCACGAAATACTGAGAGCCTCTTAATTCATGTCACCGCGGAGAACTTCATCAATCGAGATACCTATCGTCGAACCCTTCCCGCCGAAGACTGAGCCGGTGACGCGGTTTTGAAAACGTTCCAAGATTAGTTGGTATGTCTCGTCTGGAAGTGGAATGTAGTCAACTTCCTCTGACAATGTTTTCGCGTGTTTCAGATAGAACTCAACAAATCTCTCAACTTCAGGACGATCGGCAGACTGCTTGCTAGCGTAAATGAAAATCGGCCGCGAAAGTGGCTGATACGTCGCGTCCTTGACCGTTTCAAGTGAGGGAACGATTGGACCGTCGCCGTTGTCCGACTTTTCATCATCAATCGGTACGAGTTTCAAAATGTCCCTGTTCGCTTCGTAGTAGGCGAGTCCAAAGACTCCGAGCGCGTACCGGTCATAGGCGACCGCCTGCACAAGCACATTGTCATCCTCGCTCGCGACAAAATCGCCGCGGCTCGCCCCCTCTTCACCACAGATGGCTTTCGTAAAGTAGTCATAGGAGCCAGAATCCGCCCCCGGCCCAGCCAGCGATATTTTCTTGTTGGGCCATTCGGGCCGAATCTGATTCCAATACATGATTTGTCCCTGCGCCTCCGGCTCCCAAAGCTTGTTGAGTTCCACAACGGTCATATGATCCACCCAATCGTTTCTAGGGTTGACTGTAACCGTCAAGCCGTCGAACGCTACCGGCAACTCAATATATTCGATGCCGTTCTTCTTGCACAATTCAACTTCGGTAGGTTTGATAGGACGCGAGGCATTGGTCACATCCGTTTCTCCGCGCCCAAACTTCTTAAACCCGCCGCCGGTGCCGGAGATACCGACAGTAACTCTGAACTTACGGTTTTCTTTCTGGAACTCTTCAGCCACCGCTTCGGTGATTTGGTAGACGGTGCTGGAACCATCTACTTCAATCAAAGAGGATTCGTTGCCGCAACCGCTGAAAAACGCGCTCGAAATGAGCGAAAGTATGCCAATCCATCTGCATTGATAAAACATGATAGACCACTCACCTCTCTTCTATCGCTTGATACCGCAGAATACGAACTTTACACTAAGAATACTTGGGAAGCTCGCGCCTCCCTCAAAATGGCTTTGCAAGACGCGTTGATGTCATGAACGCTGTAAGTTTAACACTCAGATGTTACAGAATTATGACAGTTCTGTGATTTTCTGAAGAAAATTATGCTCCCCAGGACGGTAGATTACGCGATACCCCGCATTCTTCGGAACGTCCTCTTGTCCGCATGAGCGGCGACTGGCGTCCCATTCTCGAAGCTTCGTTGCGGCTAGATTGTTGAGCGTAGGACATCCTAAACCGTAACGCGTCTCAGCCCTAATGGGGGTTGCGTTGGCTAGCCCATGGCTACCCCGCCATCAACGTGGATACTCTGACCGGTGATATTCCGCGCCTCCTCCGACGCCAAGAACGCCACCAGGTTGCCGATATCCTCCGGCGTCTGCTCTCGCTGAAGAGGAGTATTCTGTTTCACCCAAAGGTCGAACACCTCACGCGGCTCAAGGTCGGCGTAATCGGAATTGTCTCGCGCGACGAGCGGTGCGAGCTTCCGCCAGAACGCGGTCCAGACCAAACCCGGACAGACTGCATTCACATTGATATTGTGGGGACCGAGATCCTTGGCTACCAATCGTGTCAGGTTCAAAAGGGCGTTTTTCGCTGCCGCATAGGCTGGCAAAACTTGTGGGTCCCGCTTTGCCGCGATGGAGGATATGTTGATTATCTTCCCATACTTCCGTTCCATCATATGCGGCGCTACGGCTTTGCAGAGAAAAAACGGACCTTTGACGTTGACGGCATAGTTGTCGTCCCAGTCCGCCTCAGTCTGGTTCGTGAAGGGAAGCCCCAACTGCTCCCCGAAATGTCCTGCGTTATTCACAAGGATGTCCACGTTCCCGTACGCATTCAGCACCGTTTCAACTAAATCCTTGCAATCCTTTTCCTTCGTCACATCCGACTGAACCGCAAGTGCACGCCGACCCTTCTCCTCTATCATCTCGACACAACGCTTCCCGGCGTCCAGGTTTATGTCCGACACAACTATATCTGCTCCTTCTCTCGCGAGGCACGCGCAAATACCGCGCCCCATCCCGCCGCCGCCACCGGTCACGATGGCTATTCTTCCTTCTAAGCGCATGTGAGGCTCCTTTCTATGATTGGGAATAACAGAGCTATAGTTTCCGCAGGCAGAGATGCGATAAACTGAGCGGATAGCTCAAGCGAACGAATAGTGAGGGCGATAGTTCTTCATAGGGATCTTAGGCGATAGTCTTCTCTGCTCATCAACACCGCTCCGCTCAACCTAAAATCAAGTGATAAATTCTCTTTCTCGTAGGGGCATCGCACGTATCAAAATTACAGTAATTACAGTCCATAAAAAAAAGGGGTCTTTCAGTCTTCACGTAATTTGTGTAAATATATATGTAAATGGCTATAATACAGTTTTGCTTATTTTGCGGCAATTTCGCACATCCACAAAAGTGCGCGATGTGGCTTAAAGCTAGATAGGGTACGGGTTTCTGGCGTCGAATGTTCTGAAGTCCCAGCGGAAATAAGTTGAGAATGCTCATTTTCAGTACACACCTATGGTCACTGCGACTAAGAATTGCACATCACCTTCAATCCGATAAAAAAGGGCTCAACCCCCTAAAGCTAGTGAAGACTATCGCCTTCGCTATCCGCTCAGTTGATCGCTCAGTTGATCGCTTATCAGGGGGGTATTTGAAGGTGTATAGATATAAAACGCCCACAATTTTATTTTTCGCTCGGTGCGGAAGAAGGGGAGATGACATGTAGGTTGGGTTGAACGGAACGGGGAAAAATATCTCAGCATCAGCCTACGATTTCGAGACTTGATTCAGATTGGGTTCTCCCAAATTGTAGTGAAACCCAACGGTTCATATTCGGCGTGTGTTGGGTTTCACTCTGTCAATCTATTTGCACACCTCTGTCGTTGAAAAGCAGCACGATGACTTGTCTTGGTATGGGTTTGCTTTTGACCGTTCAATTCTACCTACGAGTGGCATCCGAATCAGCTTCTAAATCCTCGCCATTCCCGTTCTTTGATAGCGCACGGGTTCTCTCGTAATACGATTGAGGTTCCTCTTCCCGGTAGCCAAACCGATAAATTCGGCGGACATTGCGGTTGTCTATTAGGCGATCGATGTAGGCATAGGCTAGCTTGGTACGCTGTTGAATCTCCTCGCGCTTCTTATAGTTATTGACCATACCGATGACCTCGTCCTCAACTCTGCGACGCGCCATATCGTCTTTCAATCTTTCTTCATCGACTCCGGTTTCTGATTTGATTTCATCAAAGCTTTTGCCTTCCCAAAGCATATCACGCGCTTTATCATCTCTGTGTATCCGATCTAGTAATGCCTCTGTGTCCACCTTGAATTCGGCGTGTTCTTCGGCATCCTCTTCGGAGTTGTCTAGTTGGGCTTGGGAAACGGGCGGTTTGATGTTCTTGACGGCTTGATTCAGCGTTAGCAACGCTTTGGGAACGAGCGAGATTTGTTCTTTTGGGCTAAGGGATGAAATTGTAGATTCCAAATTGTCGAACACGGCGTTTAACGCAGTCACAGACTTGGATTCGAGTTGTCGGAGGTGCTTTTCTCTTGCCGTAGCGTAATTAGCCTGCATTAGCCCATATTGCTTAGCCCATTTTTCTGCGTTGTATCGGCTGTCGTTCGGGTTGATGGTACAGATGGCTTCTTTCGCCAATCGACGGTCGGCTTTTGAATCGCCGGTGGATCGCTCCGGGTATCGCTCGACAAGTGCGTCAGCGACTTCGGTCGTGCTATAATCCTGAGCAAACAGGGCGAGCCATTCTGCGAGTTCTGATTGGGTCTGATGGTACGGGTTTTTGTAGCTTCTTTTTTCTTTCATTTTTTTACCTTTCGCGTGATTTCAATGAACTGTTTAGGTGATTTGTCTTTTCGACGGTTACAATGATCTTGGATCTTACGTTTGTCGTGTGTATTATACCATATCTGAGCATGTAAATGAAGGCGTTTTATATCAACTAAAGCTTATGCATTTGAACATCGAAACCCTCCTGATTCAGCAGTTCATAGCCAGACGCGTGACGCCCGAGGATTCGAACACTAGAACTTGAACAGAGCGCATGAAAACTTTGAATGCAGATTTTCAATGGCGTTTGAAAAAAACTGAGTTGAAAACCGTTTGAATGAATCTTTATTGAACTCGCTCTGATTTTTTGCTATACTTTAAACAACCTCAATGCGAATTACTGCCAAGGAGATTTGTCCAATGGCTAAGGAGACCGAGGAAAAAGCGTATTCCATTTTTAATTATCGTACCATTCCAGGTGTACACCAAGAAATTCAGGACGTTTATCTCTCCGATTCACGTCCATGGGTAGTGGGCTATAGCGGCGGAAAGGACTCAACGACAGCACTTCAACTGATATGGTATGCTCTAGAAGAACTTCCACCTGAGCAACGGCAAAAACCGGTCTACGTCATTACGTCCGACACGCTCGTCGAAACACCTGTGATCGTCAATTACATTACGAGCACGCTGGAGAAAATTGAGCGAGCTGCCAAAGAATCAGGAATGCCGTTTCAAACCCATATGGTGAGACCGAAAACGGAGGAGACGTTTTGGGTAAACCTCATCGGCAAGGGGTATGGGGCGCCGTACTCGAAATTTCGTTGGTGTACCGATCGGATGAAGATTCAGCCAGCGAATCGATTCATACTTGAGAAAGTGGCTGACTATGGCGAAGTCGTTCTAATTCTCGGTGTTCGCAAAGGGGAGAGCACAACACGAGATCAGGTGTTGAGTTTGCATCAAATCAAGGGCTCCCAACTTTCGCGCCATACGTCACTACCCAACGCTTTTGTGTACACGCCAATCGTCGACTTTGGACTTAACGATGTGTGGGTATATCTGTTTCAAGTGCCTTCGCCATGGGGAAATAATAACAAGGAGTTATTTGCCATGTACCGCAATGCAAACGCAGGGGAATGTCCGTTAGTCGTTGACGAGACGACGCCTTCTTGCGGCAATAGCCGATTCGGGTGCTGGACGTGTACCGTTGTGGCGAAGGACAGATCAATGGAAGCGATGATTGACAACGGCGAGGATTGGATGATGCCGTTGCTTGAATTTCGAGATTTCCTCGCCTCAACGCAGGAACCGGAAAACAAGGCTCAAATTCGGGAACATCGTCGTCGCGGCGGATTTGTCAGTGAACGAAATGGGCAGTTGGTTCGAGGACCTTACAGAATGGAATTTTGTAAGGAATTGCTACGAAAGCTCTTAGAAACCCAGCAACAGGTTCGCCGTGAAGGACCTGATCCAGAGATTGGGTTAATTACAGATCCGGAGTTGGAAGAGATTCGTAGAATCTGGCGCACAGAGCGTCAAGATTGGGAGGATTCTGTACCACAGATTTATCGAGAGGTTGTGGGCGAAGAAATCGACTGGATTGAGGATGACCTTGGGACATTCAAAGCATCTGATAAAGCGATTTTAGAAGAGCTATGTATTGACGCGGAAATTCCTGTTACGCTCGTTGCGAAGTTACTCGACACAGAGAGGCAATTCTACGGAATGAGTCGGCGGGCGGCAATATATGACCGAATCAATGCGATTTTTCACGAAGATTGGCGATCTGAAGAATCCGTACTCGCCGACCTTGAAAGGAACGTGGAGAATATGAGCTGATGATCCTCCACCGACTCACACTAAAGAATTTTGGACTCTTTTCTGGTGAACAGACGTTTAACTTAACGCCGAGAATGAAATACAATAAGCGGCGCCCTGTCATTCTTATCGGAGGCAAGAACGGGTCGGGCAAGACAACTATACTTGAAGCCGTACGCCTCTGTTTGTACGGTCCTCGATCTTTGGGCAATCGTGTCAGTCGCAAGGAATATCATGAATACCTCGCCTCAACCATCCATCACAGCCAAGCGACTTTGCTTCAATCCGAACGAGCATCTATTGCGCTGGAATTTGAATATGCTCACAGCGGAGAGAAGAACTACTATCATGTAGAGCGGCGGTGGGTAAGTCCCCAGAGCACCAAAAAGCCTATCGGGGATTCACTAATTATTCATAAAGACAACGAGCCGCTTTCTGATTTTGAAGCCGAACATTGGCAGGATTTTCTCAACGAGTTGATTCCGATTGGACTCTCACAACTCTTCTTCTTTGATGGTGAAAAGATTCAAGGATTGGCAGAAGATGCTTCTAGCCCCGTATTCCTCGGCGATTCAATCAAATCACTGCTCGGTGTTGACCTCGTTGAACGCTTACAGTCTGACCTCAAGATTTACCTGAATCGGTCAAAGAAGGATACCGGCACAGAGCAACCCACCCAAGCCATCAACTCCGCTGAAAAAGAGTTCCGAGACCTCAAAGCAGAATTGAATCGTGGTGTTGAGAAGAAAGAAGACCTTGAAGCACAAATTGTCGAAATTGAAACACAGATTGCGCATCAAGAGGAACAAATCGCAAGAGAGGGTGGTGGCTACGCTCGCCAGCGCGAAAAGTTGAAAATGCGTCAGGCGAAATTGAATCAGAAAATATCCGATTTGGCGAAACAGATTCAGGATGCCTGTGCCGGGCTGTTTCCGTTTGCATTGGCGGCTCCACTGTGCGAGCAATTGCGATTTCAGTTAATTCAGGAAGCAGAAATTGAGGCGTGGGATTCAGCGAATAAAGCAGTGAAGGATAGAAATCGGAAACTGCTTGAGCAATTGGAACAGAGTGACTTTTGGGACTCGATCACTGGACCTGCACCCAAGTCTTCCGTGCGCGTTTCCATCCGGAGCAGGATTACCAGCCTCCTTACCGATCAACTTCAACAACCTGAAGATCTCAACGATGTATACCGGATTCACTTCCTTCCAGCACCCGAATCTCAGCGGTTGCTCACTTTACTGGATTCATGCCTAACGAAAGAACCAGAACAGTTTCGTGCCCTGAGTCGGCAGCACGAGGAACGCAACCGACAACTGCAAAGGGTTGAAACCGATTTGGGGCGAATTCCGTCCGATGAGGTTTTGGAACCGCTAACCAAAAGATTATCGACTCAAAATCAACGGCTTGGCGCATTGCAGACGAAACTCCAAGGCGAATTAGCGAATATTCATTCTTTAGCGTATCGTCTCAATGCGGTTGAGCGGCTGTTGGACCAATTGTATGAATCGCAGCGAGAAGGTCAAGGCGATTCACGTCGCGCCCAGTTGGTGTCAGAGGTAAGACATGTGTTGGACAAATATTCTTCTCATTTAACGAACGCGAAAGTCGAAGCCCTGACGAACGCGGTCGTGGAATGCTTTGGGATTCTGTGCCGCAAACACAGCTTGGTAAGGCGAATCGACATTAACCCGCAAACTTTTGTGACCACGCTATACGATCAACAGAATAGACCCATTGCTAAAAATGAGTTGTCTGCCGGCGAAAAGCAAATCTACGCTATCTCCTTGCTGTGGGGCTTGGCGAAAGCGTCCGGTCGTCCGCTACCGATGATTATTGACACGCCACTTGGTCGTCTGGACAGCGACCATCGACACCGCATGATAGAACATTACTTCCCCAACGCCAGTCATCAAGTCGTGGTACTATCGACAGATACCGAACTGGATAAACAGAACTTTGAAAAATTGAGTCCTGACGTTTCACATGCGTATCACTTGGTTTACAACCAGATTGAAGGAAATACCAATGTGCAGGAGCGTTACTTTTGGAGAACAAAAGATTCAGTGGGATGATGACGAGCTTGATAGTGATGGATTAGTAACAGGCAATGAAACTGAACCGAATTAATGTATCCGAAGATTCGAGAAACAAACTGAGTATCCTGAAAGGTAGGACGGGGTTGTTGCCCAACGTCCTGTGTCGGTTGGGCTTGTCACTGTCTTTGATGGAAACCGGTATCCCGAAACCCGATGACTATCCTACAGATGGTTCAGAATTCAATCGCTACACGCTGATGGGGGAATGGGACTCTTTAATTGTTGCTCTTTTGAAGGAACGGTGTAGTGCAGACGGATTAGAACTAGACAACGATAGTCTCGTCAAGCAGTTTCGCGCCCATTTGAACCGTGGCGTTGCGTTGCTCTACCGTCGCGTAAAGGGACTGAGTGATTTGGCGGGATTATTACCAACAGAGGTGTAGTGGTGTGGTGTTTGGATTGATCGTTTTGGGAACATTGTAAAAACCTCGGTTTGTGAAAGCCGATGTCATAGCGGAAGGTTCCCGCGTCAAAAGGGTTGAATCCTAGCAAGCGGACTTCCAGAAACGACTACACTGAAGGTGTTCTGAGTTAAATATCTTAACCACAGAAACAGATGAGGTGCTCTATGGATGACTGGCAGGAGATTGAGGTCAATTCGAAAATATTGGGGCACATTAGTGCGGGCATCTATCGCAGCCCTGCTGGTGCGATAAAAGAACTAGTCAGTAATGCGTTTGATGCCGATGCGACCCGTGTTGCCATCACCACAAACTGGCCCAGTTTCGATATCATCACATGCCGTGACAATGGTAGTGGGATGACGCAAGAGAAGTTTAAAAAGATAATGACTGGGGAAATCGGCGATAGTGCTAAACGGGTTACGACTGATGGGGCTGCTAATGATATGACGGAACGAGGTAGACCAATAATTGGGTGGTTAGGAATTGGGATGTTGGGAGTTGCTCAGATTTGTCACGAGTTCAAAGTCATATCACACCACAAGGAAACTCAAACAGCTTTCAGCGCGAGGATACGCTTAGTAGATTTTCTCCGCGAAAAAGTGAGTGACATTTCCCCAGACCACGTTGTCCAACAGCCAATTGATGTTGGGCAATTTACGATTGAACCGATTGACTATGAACTGGACAAGGCAGGCACTTATGTAATCGCTTCGGACATGCGTTCCGCTTTTGTCAAGAATTTTCGAGAAACGTCGGGCGAAGATCCCCTACCATCAAAATTCTCAGCCTTTGTGAAGAAGATTCACCGCGTCAGATCTGTAAAAGCCATCAGTGACTATTGGCAGATGGTGTGGGAGCTAACCGTGGCATGTCCTGTTCCCTATGCAGACGCAAGTCCCTTTGATTGGGACAAAATCGAGGTAAAATCTGAACTAAAAAACCGGTTAGTCAACCTGCAAAAATCATTAAAGACATACCAATTTGACGTTGTTGTTGATGGTCTATCGTTACGCAAGCCGAATCAGTATCCCCTTGCCTCTCCGCAACTATCGGGACATGAACGCACAACAGGGCAGTTATTCTCTGTCAATAAGGAGGTAAAAGTATATGGACAGATTTTCAAATTATCTGGCTACATTTACTTGCAAAATAGTCGAGCAGTGGAACCAACTGAACTACGTGGTTTACTGGTGAGAATACGAAACATTGCTATCGGGACTTACGACCCAACTCTCTTTAAATACCCGAGCATCTCAACGCCGCGTTTTAACTGGTTATCCGGTGAAATCTATGTTGAAGCGGGCTTGGAATTTGCGCTAAATATAGACCGGGACAGCTTTAATGAGATGCATCCTCACTTCGTGAAACTCAAAGAGATTATCCACGGCTTGCTCAAGAAGGAAGTTTTCCCCGAGGCCGATCGAGGCCAAAGAAAGCGGTCTCAGGGGATACGTGAGGATAGGGAACATGAAAAACAACAAACCCTCAGATCTTTAATTCGCCAAGAATTGGGTGATAATTATGTACTGGCTGAAACAGATGAACAGCCATTTCCTCTGACAATTGACACGGTTAAGGAAATGATACTTGAGAACAATCAAAGCACATTACTACCCAATCCTAAGAGCAAACGGGAACTAGTACAATTCATCGCGCATGCATTTGAAATTTCTATGCTAGTTCCAGGGGAAGAACGTAGGGAGAAATTTTACCAACTACTTTCAGAGTTCGTGAAATTAGGTCTGTTGTAAACCTTTATAGGAGCTACCATAGATGTGTCGCATCAATTTTGAAACGGATCTTCTCAAACATTACGTCAGAAGGAACGGATGGTTGAACGCGGTTAAATTGCAAAAAAATGCGATTAGAAAACGGTCAAAAAAGATTCCGTTACGCTATTTTACCTTCTGTGCAGCAGATGCAATTGATGTATTTATGTTAGAACGCGAAGGAATTCTCAAAAGATCAGAAGAAACAGGACGCCTAGAAGGCGTTTACTTTTGTGAGAAAGACCCTGAGAGTTTCGGAATAATTGCTGATTTAATAGGCTCACCTGACCAAGGGTTTCGAGGCGCATTTGAAAAGATTGTTTTGTTTGAAGAAGATCAAGAAACTATGGGTAAAACGTCGGAAGATGAGAGTTTTTACCCATCTGAGATTCGCGAAAAGTTGAGTTACAAGGATGCACATCGTCGCTTACGTAAGGCATTTCCATTTGATATTATCAATCTTGACGTATGTGGCGTGACGTTTCCACTCAAAAAAGGTATAATAAGGCCACTGATTGAAGCGATTACTCAAATTTTAGAGTGGCAAACGGAGCCAGAAGTTTCAAGCGACGAGCGCGAGTGCAAAAAATTCACGCTATTCTTGACCTCTCACATTGACCCAAGTTTGACCGACCGATCGGCAATCCACCAACTTGAAAGTCGAGTTATTGAGAATATATGTACCAACACAAGTTTTCAAGCTGCTTTCGTGAGACAGTATGGGCATACGCACGTCAACCAACTCGTAGATGAGGATTTTCCCGAATTTTTCTCCGTCGCCCTTCCCAAATACATGATTTATAAGGCCTCATCTGATTTGGGGTGGAAAGTTACCTGCGGTCCAACATATTTGTATAATCGCCATGACAGGTGGGTGGAAAATAAGCGTTATCAGATTTTGCATACAGTGTCAATTTATGAACGTAGTTCCGACTTTCAAAAAGGCGAGGATTTGCCCGATATCTGCCAATATTCTCAGTCAGTTTCCCAACTCGTCAATGATGGAGTACAATGGGTTGATGGCGTTATGGAAAATCCCAATATTAAGCAGGAACTAGAAGAAGACCTGAAACAGATTGTTGCATTTAGAGATGATGCTAAAATACCATGATTGTTGCAGCAGATTAATCGAGGACAAAGCTACCAAATTGAGTCGTGGTCTATAACTCGAAGTGAGCCCCAACATCAGCTACCGATTGGCATCCACTTCTGCAGTAACCCCACCAAATTCGCAATCCTATTACCCGGCATTTCTGCAACCTGCTCCCGGATTTCAACGATCCCACCGTTGGCATATTCTTCAGCGATCGTTAGCAATTCATCTTGACTTACTAACACAGTTACATCTCCCGTTTCAGCAATCGCGAGCGATCGGAGTACGGGGACATCCGCTTGAGCAGAAAATTGCGTCCATGAAAAAATGCCAACTCCCTTTTCCAAACTCATTCTCTCACCTCGCCGATAGCCGACAAGAGTCGCGAGTAGAAAAAGGTCTTTCATTGTTTTGAATGGTTCAAGTACGCCATCCTTCTCTGTTGTTAGCTCTTTGTAAAGCCCGTGATGGGATTCGTCAATGTGGATACGATCGCGTTGAATTGGTCTTTGTTGCGCCAAAATGTCCTCCTTACCCTTCCACAGTTTCGATTATAGTGCTACTGTTCTGTTGATTAAAATTCAATTGATATTCGGCACCGATTTTCGGAGCGAGAATTACTCGCGCTTGATCTTGGTCGCGCAATTCTTCATCAGTAACGAATAGAATCAACTGGTCCGCAATCTCAGGGAGATGTTCCGTTATCTTTTCACGATGGGCGCTAGAGAGTCTACCGAAGGGAGTGTCCATCACCAGTGGCACTGTCTCCCCTTCCCTTGCTACCTTTGCCATACCAGCGATGAAGGCGAGACTCAATACCTGACGCTCACCGGCGGACATTTCTGGACGTGCCGCCATACCGTAGCGATCTATGACATCAAGTCGATAGTCTGCACTGAGATGAATGCCTTGGAAGTGAGTTTCTTTCCAGATGAGTTGTTGAAAGATGCTTTGGGCTTCCTCTTCAATGGTTTTACGCATATCGTCGGCGAAGCGCTCGTAAATCTCGCCTGCTGTTCTAGCCGAATCAGTGGCAAGCGTTACACATTTTTGTAAATACCTAGCTTGTTGTTCCGACGCTTGTGCTTTTTTTATTTCCTCATCGCACTCCGAAATCTCTTTCTCCTTCTCTTCAATTCTTCCTTTCGTGTGATTAATCTTCGCTTCCAACTCTGTAATTTTGTCCTTTTGCTGCTCGCGGTTTCTTTCAAGCTTGCTAACTTCTTCCTCGTCGAAATGCTTGAGTTGTTCACTGATTTCTTCTAAACGGCCTTCCCGTGATTCAATATCGCTGTTAAGTTCTCGCCTTTTATCCATGAGTGTTTTTAAGTTAGCCCGAAGGTCTTTGACTTGCCGTGCCAGATGTTTCACGTCACTTGCAGTGTCCAGTACAACAGCTTCCAACGTGGATGATATGGATTCATTCAGCCGCTTTAAGATGATCTGATGTTCTTCGCTACCATCTTGGATGGAACGACCACAAATACACTGCATATCGGCAAGCAAGTCATGCAAAAATATCTCGCGAATTTTGGGCGGAATATCACCCCGCTTTCGCTTTTCATCCAGAATCTCTTTTGCACTGTCAATGGTGGGTTCCGCCAACGAGACGAATCCGCGATTGGCAATATCCCGGATGTCCAACCAATGTTGCTCTTCTTGCCTTTGGAGTTCGTTAACATCTTCCTCAATCTGCTTTCGTTCTTTGTTCAACTGTCGGGACGATTCAATTTCGTTCAGCTTGGTGTCCATATCCTCTTTATGACGTTTTGCTGCCGCTATCTCTAATTGTTGCTCCTTAAGTGTTACTGATAACTTGTCGCGCTCAGCTTGTTTCTTTTCTCTTTGGGCAATTGACTCCTGTAATCTCCCCTCTTTCGTGTGTTTCTTCAATTCGGATCGATAATCTCTGGCAACTTTTTGCAGATGTGCCTTCGCACGATCTATTGCCTCAATCTTAAGCACCTTACGCACGGCGTTCTTTACTTCGTCTTCATGACCGGGGCGGGCAAAGTTGTCAATTTTTTCGCCGTCAAAGAAGAAATATGCGCGAACATCACTTGGCAATATAGACCCAATCTTCCAAATCGGGTTCGCTATGGACTTAAACTGTCCGTCTGTTCCAATTTGTGAGAGTGAAAATGTTTCCTCAGATACAGCTCTTACTGTTTGTTCAAATAAGAACCCTTCACGCTCTCGTTTGGCTACATACTGGATGCCCTCATGTCTAAAACCCAATTCAATACTAGTCTCAACGATTCCAGTATCCTCGGTTACCGCCCGCTTGCTTACAAATTCGCCCATTTCATTAGCGCTTTCGCCGTATAGACACCAATTAAGGGCGGTAAACATCGATGTCTTGCCGGCGCCGTTTATTCCACGAATCACTGTTACGTGGCGTGGACGATAGTAAGCAAAGTGAACTGTTTGTTCGCCGTAATACTGCCGAAAGTTATTCAGTTTGAGATATTCCAGTTTCATTCCGTTTAACCTCTTGTTCGATGATTTTGCGGATGTCGTCGTAAATACCTCTCGGTTTTTTCGTGTCCAATCGGAAGTATTCTGCCTGTATGACGCTTTCAACCACTTTCTGCACATCTGAATCGAAATCTTTTAGGAGTTGTGAGATTCTCTCTCTAATCATCGCTATCTCCTAGAACGCTCATAAGATTATAAGTTTTTGCCAGTTGCCAGACTTCACTAACCGCTTGGTGCTGATTTTTTGCCGTTCTCGAAAATTCGTGGAATCGCCTTAATTCACGACGGAGGATTTTTCGCTCGGTTTCAAATAGGGGTGAAGATTTTATCGCCTCTGTGTCTAGTGATGGAACAGCGATTAAATCGTAGATTTTAGCCTCCGTTTTGCCTGGTGCATTGCGGAGAATGCGCCCACGCCGCTGAATAAATTCACGGGGGTTGCTACTGCTAGCGAGAATGTACGCAGATTGGGTACCCGGAACATCAACCCCTTCGTCAAGACACTTCATGGCGACAAGCCCCTGGATTTCTCCAGATGCAAAACGACTCAGTAAAGATTGACGCTCCTCAGTCGATTCTTCTGCCGTAAATGGGTGCACGCGAAGCCCTAGCTCATATCCAAGCATCGGTATCACTTCATCAATCTGACCAGGAGCGCAGTAAAATAGGGAATGGTGGAGTGGTTCAGATTCGGATTGATTAACTACTAGTTGCTTCAACATTGGGAGTTTGTTTTCTGCTCTGTTAAGTAGGTCGGCACGCTGGCGTAGAAGTGCCTCAAGTAATTTATCTCTCTCTCTATCATCATTATTTCGAGCATACAGTATCGCAATTTTCGCCGTCAATTTTTCATATTGCTCTAGTTCCTCCTCCGTCAACTCAACAAGGTACGGATGATAAGAGTAAGGACAGAGACAACCTGTTTCAATTGCTCGATCCAACGGAAATTCGTAAATGGCTTCGCCGAAATATGCTCGCAACGCTGCTGTCCCTTCCGGGTCAAACCAACGATTTGGTGTCGCCGACAATCCGATTCGATGATTGAAAAGGTTTGGTAGATTCTGTCGGCTTTTGGTTGCACCTAGATGGTGGACTTCATCAGCAACCAAAACTGCATCACCTTGTAATCGTGTGAGCATCCGTTGCATAGCATCACTGATGAACGTGTCATGCGTCGTAATCGTGCAGACAAACTTCAGGCTTCCGAAATTAAAATCAATCATCGCCTCATTGAGTTGATCCACCCAAGTTCGCTGGCTTTGATAGGCAAGAATTGATTGGACCCCAAACCGACTAGCTTCTTTAGCCCACTGTTCAACGAGGTGCTTAAACGGGCAAGCAATAAGGATAAACAACCGCTTTTTTTCCTTTGCCAATCGCACTAGCGCGGACAATGCAGTAATCGTCTTACCAGAACCCGTTGCCATTTCCAAAATACCACGGCATTCGTTATCAAACCACGCACTTATTGCATTCCGCTGATAATCTCTAAGTTTGAGGTCATTTGGCAGGTCAATTACTTTGCGAGGGTGTGAATATGCCGTATCAGGCTCATTTGTGAAAAGTTTATCGGTGAGTGTTTCAGGGGCGAGATAAGGTGGAGAAGTTGGCTTATATGCCAAGAGTTTCTGTTTCGCGGCAACCGGGAAATCTAACACGCTTAACTTAGGGGTTAGGTTGTTCCATAGACGCTGGAAATTATCGATTTTCCGTTGGACACGCTGATGAGGGTCGTCCCACGCCCAGTATACATCAATTGATTCAAAATTGGTTACTAGACCACCGACCGTTTCATTCTGAGAACCAGTGAAAGCAACGGAATTTCCCTCATCGTCCACAAAAACCCCGATTTTTTCATGATAAATTGCCCCGCGGTTACGCAGGTTCAATTCTGACGGGCTGGCAATCTTGATATCCAACCGTTTTTCTGCGATGAGCCACGCGAGGCATTCTAGGCGATGATTAACAATCTCAGAAATATCCCCAGCTAATTCACGAATGATTGCTTCTTCGACAACTGCTTCCCTTGCAGTGTAGCCCTGTTGTATTGCCAAAACATCATCTTCCGTCAATACGGGACTTGCGACCAAACGCATTTTCCCTTCGTTTTGAATAAATGCAGCCAGTCCCCGTGCAGCTAAAGCAAGTCCTTGACTGGTAAAGTAACCAACAGCTCGCCAATATTCCACCGATACACTAAGACAGGGAATATAAAAATCTGTTACGGCATTTGTCTGATCTGAGCGGTATTCGCATTGCAGGTCGAGTTTTTGAAGCGACATTGGAATATTGCAGGTATCTTTCTGCTAGAATGTGCTACAATTTACTTATTCCAATTTTAAGGGATTTTCTTTGTAGTGTCAAGATTTATCTGTTCAGACTACTGGACAACTTTCGATTTGATTACATATTACTAGGGGTGCTGATCTTGAGGGGCGGGTACGCCTCAGGTTTTTATATCCATCCTTTTGGAGGTATGTTATAATAACAAGAAGTGACCATTTGCAGATGTTCTGAGGCTATGTGAGCGTAGGTTCAAGTCACACAGCCAAAAGGGTTCTATCTTCACTACAAGCGCAGGACATATGTTATGACACTTACTTCATGCGTACGGAGGAGCGAAAAATGACTCAATTAGTGACAATCTCAGAAACCGAAGTAACCGAGGATATGATTAGATACTCTATGCCCGGAGATTGTTGCGCCTGTGCTATCAGTCTCACAATACTGGAAAGCACGAGGCTTTTCCCTGTCATTTGGGATGACACTGCCAACATCTTTAGGACTTCAAACGATCAGAAAGTGTTCGCGGATTATCTCCACGATGATAACAAGAACCTCCTGATTGAGGAAACGCCGATAACGAATTTCAAGCTAGCAGATGATCTCTTGTCATGGATGAAACAGTTTGATTCTCAAGCGTACAACGACCTGCCGAAACCTATCAAAATCGCTTCAACCGACGCTGGCGAATTGATAATCGTTGACTAACACGAAAGGCGTAAATCATACAGTTCAAAAACTCGGTTTCAACGTTTACAGAAAAACCTCAATCTCGTCAAGCATTACTTACTCATTCGATATCGTCCCGCCCTGGTATACCGCTACGAACAATTCTTGTTTAACCGATGGGTGTAAGGTCAGAGCGCTGACAGAGAAAATGCGGTTTTACATCTATATCTTATTTTACAACGGGCCTATGTAGATGTAAGTCACATTCGTATTATCATTGAGATTGCAGCATACCAATGAAAGCCCGCTGTCGGATATGCTATACTAGCTGAACTTGAGGTGTCACGCACACTTGTGTATCCCTAAGTAAGATAAGGTTATGCTTGGCCAGACTGCGGTAAGTCGTGGACCGAAAATCACAGGCGCTAAAATTCGCTGGACATTTCGAATCGGCGGGACTGAATCCTTGGTGTCATGAAATGAGTTGTACGCTGATGAGAAAAATCGAGAGCTAATCCCTGAGACGGCGGTTTATCGGTTTTGGGAGTATACGCCATTCCCATTCACGAATTGGGGGGTTGTCGCGAGAAAGCCCGCGGGCTATAGTCACTGCAACTAAAAATTACACATATTTATCTAATCAAAAAAGGGTGTTAACCCCATAGTGAAGACTATCGCACTCACTATTCGTTCGCTTGATCTTAGTAAGGGGGAGGACGTTTGGGGGGCTCCTCTAGCTCCTCAGCAGGCGAGAGGACGATTGGAGTGTGCGTCGCGATTCGGAGATCGCTCCTACTGAGCGTTGCGGGTAGGAGGGAATTCCGATTCCCAACAATACATCACAATTCTTGTATCGTTGAAAAACAGCACAGTTGCCTCCGTTGGTAGAGATTCGCTTTAAACCGTTCAACCCAACATCCTGACTTAGGAAAGTGTTTGCAGATGAAGCGGTAGCAAGTAACTTGTGTCTAATCGACTCCGTTTTTAGAGCAATTTTATTAAAGCCGAAAGGGAGACGATTCTGGTACCAGTGTAATCACTGTATCTATTTCTTCGATCAATCAGAACTGCCTGAATCTCCGCCTGCTCCGCTCCGTCAATGTCATTTTCGATTGAGTCACCCACCATCAATACGTCGGAGACGGCAGCGTTAAGATCTCGTAAAACGAGCTCAAATGCTTTTCGGTTGGGCTTGGAGAAACCAATCTCCTCGCCAATATAAATTCTTTGAATAAATCGGGACAATCCAAGATTTTTCAATTTGGCTCTTTGACTATCGGACATGCCATTCGTGAGAATTACGGCTTCGATTTCCTTTGCTCTCAGAACCTTCAACAGGGGCATTGTGTCCTCGAATAGCTCTATCTTGCGAGTGGTTTCCTGAATGTAATGAAGATTTAATTCCGAGGATAGTTCGCGAAATTTCTCATGGTAGCCTTGCAAGACATCGGCAAACCGACGAATTCTATATTCTTCTCTGGTAATAGACCTATCGGCAAACTGGCGAAACAACATAGGTTCAACGAGGTTGTAATGATTCCAAAATGCGTCTGTATCTATTCCATGAGTTTTCAAGGTGGCGTTAATGTGAGACTTTTCGTTTTCTTTGGCTTTCTGATAATCGCAAAGCGTATCGTCAAAATCGAAAATTATGTGTTTAATCATGATTGACAATGAAATTACAACAAGCGAACTATGACATGTGGGCCTCATTGAAAGGGGATACGAGACCGACGTTGCACTCGCGTCAGAGTTGGATGTGAGTTGCAGCGTTCCCGTACTCAGTGACAAAGCGTATATCGCCTCGGCGCGATTGGCGACTCATGTCTTAGGTGATTAGCCGCGTTTATCATGAGGAGGCACTCTCGAAATCGGAAGGTTGTGGCGGTGAAAACCTCGACAGTTCTTTTTCTATTGTTGCTTCTACCTCTGACCTTGATTTCAACACAGAGCGGCAAAAGACTCACGACATAACGCTTGTATCAAAGCGTCAGACCTTCTTCACACGCTCGGCTTACGACCTCCAAAGATGGCATGGCCGGCCTTCAGCCAGAATACGTCGATGTCAGTGAATCCAGCCTGATCAAGCCACTTGAGTTGATCGAATAAGGGCGACGGCTTGTCAACGGGATCCGGCTTAGGATCCGAGTAAAGATTCCAGTGAATCTCACGGAAGTAATCATAGCCCCGAAGATTTCCGTCCAGATCGAGTGAATTCTGACGCACTGTACCGTCCCAGGCTTTGGCTGCAAACCCCTTCCCAAGCTGGGTCACGGGTTGAATCAGGTCCGCGATGATGAAACTTCCACCTGGTGTCAGGAGGGGCACGATATCTTCAAACAGGGATTGCTTCTCGGTGTCATCTAAGTGATGAATAGCAAGAGAAGATACTACGGCGTGGACGGGCCACGGAAAACGGCGCCAATTCTTTGTGGGTAAATCGAATTGCATTGCTTCAAAACGCTTTCCGTAAACGGCAAGTGTTGTTTTTATACGAGCGATCATTTTCGGAGAACCGTCCAAGCCGTGAACTTGGCATTCGGGAAACCTGTCTAGTAGCGCCTGGGTAAGCAGTCCTTCCCCGCAGCAAAGATCTAGTATATGAGCTGGCCCTGACGGACGAGGAATCAGCCCGCAAATGCAATTGACTTGGGACTCACGATTAGGCACGAAGTACTTTCCGTAGTCGATGAAATTTTGAGAGTCCTCCTCCTTCCATTGAGGTTTGGTGAAGACATTACTCATAACATTTCCTTCTGATATTTTATTCCACGCTGAAAACTCAACGAAACTAGGTGTGGCAAACAAACACCTCAAAGCCGCTTGGGACATCAGTTGCAGGTATGCCGTCCTAACAACCCTGATCTCACAGATTAGTTCAATTCCTCTCCTATATGCCCTCTCATTTAGAATACGCCGCTGATAGGTGCTTTACCGGTCCCCATTTGCACTCTTAATCGAGTGAGGGTTCGAATCCCGGCGAATGCTGGATTAGGTCTTCAACGCTTTCGGAGGTCCCCTGCATTCCCCTGCGAACTCTGAAGTTTAATTCCCACAACGCGCATTTGTTGCTATCCCAATGCAGGATTTCCATAGCATGACCATAACTCAGCCATTTATAATCCGTATGTTCAAAGGATAGTTGTAACTGTTCCCCTTCGACTTTGACGCCAAAGCAGTATTCGGGAATGACCAAGACATCGCTGCCCCATCTGAATCCGCAAACGTTTACCACGGGAATCATTGCGTACGAGTCAAGTTCCATGAATTCATTGCTTGGATCGATACCGGCTTCTTCAAAGGTCTCCCGCTTTGCGGCTTCCAATGGAGATTCGCTGTTTTCTCCTCCTCCCGCGATTCCTTGCCAATAGCTGCCTGTTGATGGTTCGCGCTTGAAAAGCGCGTAAAGAATCACGCTATCCGGTGTGATTCTGAAAGGAAGCACTAATACCTGAAAAGGCGCACGACTCATACTTTTTCCCCAATTGTTTGAGATATTGAATTGGTTAATGTGATGGCTTAAGCGCTTTACTATCTTCCCACAGATTAATCTTCCCACAGATTGACATCTCCATGGGTCAAGGCATGAATTTGGCTATCCACCTTATTAGACATCACATGCTGCTCCGCTGGAGCAGAAGGCTGGAATCGGCTTACTCTATAGACATTGCACTCCGCTGGAGCGCAAGAGTCAGGATGTGAGAGTGTCCACCATCTACATCGCCATACAAGTTCATTGATATTTGTAGGATGTCGTCATTTCTGCAATCAGATTTTGAAGGCGGTCTGCGCCCCGTGAGTTACCATACGCCCTGTGACACCCCCATCCAGTAAGCAACCTGTCACACACCGGCGACTTCGGGATCGAAGATATTCAGGTTGAATTTGGAATCCTCGTGTGTCAGCCATAGGTCGGGATAGGGTGAAAAAAACCGCTCTCCGTCTGGATTGCTACAAAAGAGTCTCAATTTCCTCCAGATTCCTTACCCACTCAACATCGACATCAGCTGGTTCGCCGCTACGCACCATAAGGATTCCGTTCAAACCCAACTCAATTGCCTTCTCCACGTTCTCGGGGCAATCATCCACAAAACAACAGATTGTCCGGTGACAGACGCATTTCGTCGATAGCCCGTTTGTAATTCCTTTCGTCTGGTTTACAGCATCCCATTTTGGCTGAAATGACGAATGTCTGAAGGTAATTCCGTAGACCGAGCAATCTGTATTTTTTCTCAAGGGAGGGCCAAGCGTCCGATACAATACCGAGCGAGAGACCTCTTTCATGCAATCTCTCTAAAACGGGGATTGTATCGTCGAATAGTTCAAACTCAATTTCATCTACCACAGCATCCGCCAACTCACAAAGCAGACCGTTATCGGGGTTACGAAGCCCAAGATATTCAAGCAGGATGCGGTAGTAGGTTCGAAATTGTTCGCGCTTCTCGTGTTCCGTCATCAGGTGATGATTGTCATCAAGGTAACGCATCCCCTCGTCAAGCGCTCCATCTAGCCGACTCCACGATAGGTCCCGAATGTTGTGCTTATCAAGAATTTCGTGGAAATAAGAACCGGGCCACCAACTCCCACCGATTGGTCGTACCAAAGTGTCGCCGGAATCAAATAGAATGCCTTTAATGTCAGGAAATTTGGGCATGGAACCTCTTGAACTTTCCATCATTTTTGTCTGGCGAGTCTCGGTAAGTTTAATGAGGCGAGAGAGTACATGTCGTGTTGCATCTACACCTTTATTTTACTACAGACCTAGTTAGATGTAAAGTCATATTCAAATTACCGTTGCAATCGCAGCATACCGTTGAAAGCCCATGGTGAGATGTGCTATACTCGATGAAGTTCCGGTGTCTCGCGCACCTTCGTACGTTGAGGGAAGATTAGGTCATGTTTGGACAATCGCCGCTCGCTTGGCTGGAAGAGAAAAAGAAAAAATACCTATACGGATTAGATCGGCAATCAACGATTGTTCTGCTCGGTTCCGCTCTATTTCTAATCTTGTACCTCACCTACAGCCGACGGAGTTTCTTCCGCAATCACTTTGCCGACAACTTTGGGCACCACGCGCTCTGGGAACTCTACCCGTTCTATTACTGGTATTTGACCAGCGCAATAACGCTGTTGCTGCTGCCGGCATTGGCTGCGAAATTCGGGGCGAAGTGCCGGATTCGCGACTACGGCTTTCGTTTATCCCACGGAAAGCTAGGTTGGGGGTTGGTTGTCGGTGTTTGGGCGCTCATGATCCCTTGCATAATACTTGCTTTACAGCTTTTTCCCGCCTTTCAATACAGATATCCGCTGTGCAAAATCGCTGGGAGTCGTTGGCAACTTTTCATCCCGTATGAACTTGCGTATGGCGTCTATATGTTCTCTTGGGAATTTTTCTTTCGTGGCTTTATGCTTTTCGGCCTGGAGCGAAAATTTGGCAGATACAGCATCCTGATTCAAACCCTTCCATTCGCAGTGATGCACTACAACAAGCCGTTTCCGGAGGCGATCGGGTCGATCTTTGCGGGGGTGCTGCTCGGCGTTATCGCTTTGGAGACCCGATCCTTTATTTACGGCGCCGCGATCCACTGGTTTGTGGCGATGACGATGGATGTGTTGGCGCTGGCGTGGAAGTAATGCGGAGAAAACTATCGCCCTCGATATTCACTCGGTTGATCGTATGCGTCTCGCCGTAGGCTCAACCTAACCTACAAGAGGTGACCCCCTCTAACTCTCCCTTGGTAAGCTTACTTTTACCCACATCTCAATGAGAGCGTATCATGCTTTCCTAGAAACAGTGATTTATCGCAAATATCCACATACCGCTCCGCGGGAGCGGCTGAGTTGGGCACGTCTTGGCTATAGACATCGCACTCCGCTGGAGTGCAAGACACTGTTGCCTATATAGGCGTAATGCGGTTAGAAGAGTTTCGCTCCAGCGGACCGACATGTCTATAGAAAAGAAACGGCATTCACAACCCTATTCCGCTCCAGCGCAGCGGTATGTTACTTGAGGGTAATAGTAGGCTTGATAGGGGGGAGAATGTAATGTGAATAGGGCGAAGGGTTTCGGGGGAGGTTGGATGTAAGTTGTGTCAACGCAACCTACAAGAGTTGAGTTTTTGATTGACAACAAGGAGTTTTCACATATAATGATTAGGGTATGTCGCGGGCGAGGTTGTATCACTATAGTATTGAAAGTTTTCCCTTAACAGAATTCTCATTTGGTAAGAGGGCATAGGACACATGACAAGAATTACTAACATTCATGGCCTTACGTTTCCGGTTGAATTACGCCCAGTTTACACCGATCCTGGTCTTAACGCAGAGTCAAAAATAGTTAAAGTGCCAAGTAGCAAAGCTGTTGTCAACGCGAGATCAGGTGCCGTTCTTGGAGTGGTAAATAAGAATTACGAACTCATTACAAATAGCGAAGCTGTAGAACTCGGAAAAAAGTGCTGTGCTGCGCTTTTTGGGGCGGATGAGGCTGAGAATATCAGGATATTCAAGATAGATGCGCCGTCAACAGCAAGTTATTGTCATATTGACTTGGTGCATGAGAGCTATAGAATGAACCTTTGGGACGAAGAGAAGCAGTCAGATGTCTACGTTCCGTACGTTCGGATTACGAATAGTTATAACACGTCACGTGCATTGAGGTTTGATATTGGATTTTGCAGGAAAATCTGTTTGAACGGGGTTATTTTTGAGCGCGAAACAATAAAGTTTACCTTCAGTCATGTAAAGCGGGAATTAAAGCATGAAATTTCTTTTTCTCTTGAAAACGGAAAGGTGAAAGCACTGTTCGACAGGTTTGTTTCTTATGCGAGTAAACTCAGAACATATAACATATCGAAAGACGACTCATTCCGGCTTGTTCTGGCTTTGTTCGGAATCAAGGAAAAGTCCGAAATAAATTTCGGTGGTAAAAACGAGGACTATTGGGAATACGAAGGCCTTCAAAATATTATCAATACAGGACTAGACAAATATATCAAGGAAACCGGTAAAAATGCATATTCGTTGTTCAACGCTATAACCGATCTTGCATCAAACCCAATTCCAAGTAATCGCTACTTCCGTAGAGAAATGAATTCAATGGAGCGATTAGCCGGTAGATGGATGAATTCCTTTCGAATAGAAATCGACAAACCAAATTTCGATTTTGCCGATTACCTCAAGACATTGAAAGAAACGCCTAATAAAGCGCTCCACCGAACTGGCAACCGCTACGAGCTTGGCAATTAAGGAATAAATAATTATTCTGACGCATGGAGGGATTTATGGCTACCAAAATATTTCCACCGAAGGATACTCGTTTTCCCATTGCCACTGCGCATGTGAGCAGTATGGCGCAGTATCACGACATGTATACGGAATCAGTGACAGATCCAGAGGGGTTTTGGTCAAGTGTCGCGGAGCGGATTACATGGTTTAAGAGGTGGGATAAGGTTCGAGAGTATGACTTTGTAAAAGCGGATATCAAGTGGTTCGATGGTGGAAAGCTGAACGCATCGTACAACTGTCTCGATCGGCACGTTGAATCTGGGCACGGCGATGTGGCTGCGTTGATTTGGGAAGGCAATAATCCTGCGGAAGACAAGACCTTCACCTACAGCGAGTTGTTGGGTGAGGTGAAGCGGTTTGCGAACGCGCTCAAGGCGGAAGGGGTTCGCAAGGGCGACCGCGTCTGCATCTACTTGCAGATGATTCCTGAGCTACCGATTGCCATGTTGGCTTGTGCCCGCATCGGCGCGGTGCATTCTGTCGTCTTCGGCGCGTTTTCAGCGGAATCATTGCGGGATCGTATCAATGATTCCGCATGCAAGATGTTGATTACGCAGGACACTGCGGTTCGCGGCGCACGCGGCGGACTTCCGATGAAAGCGAATGCCGACAAAGCGGTTGCTGAGTGCCCTTCTATAGAGCGGGTAATCGTTGTTCGCCGCACCGGCGATGACGTGGATTTCAATTCGGCGCGCGACATCTGGTGGCATGAAGCGATGGCGAACGCGAGCGACGTCTGCGCACCGGAGGAGATGGATGCCGAAGATCCCCTTTTCATCCTTTATACCTCCGGATCGACCGGTCAACCGAAGGGTGTGCTTCACACCACCGGAGGCTACCTCCTGTATACATCCTACACCCACGAGATGGTTTTTGATTACCGTGAAGGGGATGTCTACTGGTGTACGGCTGACATCGGATGGATCACCGGACACTCCTACATTGTGTACGGTCCGCTTGCGAATCGAGCGGTTAGCGTGATGTTTGAAGGCGTTCCGAACTATCCCGACTTTGGGCGGTTCTGGCAAGTTGTCGAAAAGCATAAAGTCAACTTATTTTACACGGCACCAACCGCGCTGCGCGCCTTAATGAAGGAGGGCGATGTGTGGGTTAATAAGTATAATCGCTCGACGCTTCGGCTGCTTGGGACGGTAGGTGAACCGATCAAGGAACCGGAATGGCTCTGGTATTACAACGTCGTCGGTGATGGGCGATGCCCAATCGTTGATACATGGTGGCAAACCGAGACGGGCGGCATACTGATTACGCCATTGCCAGCGACAACACCGCTCAAACCCGGCTCTGCAACCTTGCCGTTCTTTGGCGTCGTACCCGTAATATTGAACGAGGCAGGAAATGAGGTTGAAGGCAATCCCGCAAGCGGATACCTATGTATCAAGACAGCGTGGCCCAGCTTGATGCGGACGGTTTACGGCGACCATGAACGGTTCCGGCAGACCTATTTTGACCGATTCCCCGGTTACTACATGACTGGCGACGGCGCAACACGGGACGAGGACGGCTATTACTGGATTACTGGGCGTGTGGACGATGTCTTGAATGTCTCCGGCCACCGTCTAGGTACCGCCGAGATTGAGGGCGCAATCGGTCAGCACGCAACTGTCGCTGAGGCAGCCGTTGTCGGTTTTCCCCATGAGATTAAGGGACAAGGGGTCTATGCGTACGTTACATTGATGACGGGCGAGACGCCCTCGGACGAGATTGAAGCCGGAATCGTAGGTGAGGTTCGCCAGCACATCGGACCGCATGCCACGCCCGACAAAATTCAGTTCACGCCGGCGTTGCCAAAAACGCGCTCCGGCAAGATAATGCGGCGAATCCTTCGAAAGATTGCCGAAGGCGACCTCTCCAATCTCGGCGATACCTCTACACTCGCGGACCCAGCGGTGGTCGATTCACTCGTCGAGGGGCGAAAGTAAGGGTTGGCGTCACAATGGGCAGCCAGTAGAACATAGCGGAGGAAACTTATTTGCCTTCAGCACAAAAGATCGTGGACGAACTAAGGGAATGGAACGTGACACATGTGATTGGCATCCCCGATAATGGGAGTGCAGAAATCTATAAGCAACTCCACGCTGATGCGGGCATAGAGGTCATCACGGTGAGCCGCGAAGGGGAAGCATTTGCAATTGCTTCAGGGCTGTATGTTGGGGGAAAGCATCCGGTCGTCCTGATTCAAAATACAGGGTTTCTGGAATCGGGCGATGCCATCCGCGGAACAGCCATCAATATGAAGATTCCGTTGGTTACTCTGATCGGCTATCGCGGGTATGGTACGATGGGTGCCGATGACGCTTTTGTTGATACGGCGGCGACGTTCCTGGAGCCGACGCTCAAAGCGTGGGGGGTTCCGTACAACATACTCGAAAGGGACGATGAGGTTGGATATATCAGCGATGCGTTTCGAGAAGCTGGTGAGGCATCCATGCCGAGCGCGGTGTTGATTGTTGGGATTTGCACGTAGACGAAACCCCCTCTGGCTCCCCCTTAGTAAGGGGGAGGATGAGCGGACTGCGATACTTATTTGTTTCGCATCTTATCAAAGGTGTGATATAATGTGTGTTTTCAATTTTAACCTTTGGAGATTAACTCTTTTACTCGGAGGAACAACATATGACAAGATTAACCTTGTTGTGCTTGGGTGTCATGCTGGTGTTTCCGTGCATTAACGATGCCGCAATCGATCCCTCAACTGCTATGGGAATATGGCTTCTGGATGAGGGAAGTGGCGATACAGCCTACGATACGTCGGGCAACGACAATCATGGGACAATTAACGGAGCCGCATGGGCAGACGGGAAGTTCGGCGCCGCGTTGAGTTTTGACGGCGAAGATGATTTCGTCGATTGTGGAAATTCCGAACTCCTGCGAATCAGTACAGGTTCAATGGCTGCATGGATAAGCACTAATGTCTCTGATGATAGCGGTTTGTCCGCAGTGACGCTCCCCTATGATGACGGGGATGCGTGGGATGCGCCCTGGCGGAGTCTGGGGTTGGGCTCCTGGAGAGGTTCGTTGCGCTATTGGTTAGCGATTGACGGTGAAAATGCGGAAATGCAGCCGGGCGACATAAATACGAACCAATGGTATCATCTGGTGGCGACCTTTGATGGGACATCCCGGAAAGCCTATCTTGATGGTGAGCTCAAATTTGAAGCAGATACTCCGGGGCTCATTGTTTACGGCGATCCCCTGCCATCGCTTGTAATTGGAGATCGGAATGTGAACCGCGCCGCGTCGGGAGAACGCATGAACGGTCTCGTTGACGACGTCGGGGTATTCAATGTAGCATTAGGCGATGCAGATGTTCAAGACATCATGAACAATGGACTTCAAGGCGTCGTTGCCGTTGAACCATCCGGCAAGCTGGCTACCACTTGGGCGACGGTCAAAGACCAGCGTCAGTAGCAACTTAACCTTCGGAAGGAATTTCGCCTTCCGAAGGTTATTCTAATTTGGGTATGAGAGGTGAAATAGAATGAGGCGGTTAACTCAAATATGTGCAATCGCACTGATGTTCACAGGCGTCACCGATGCCAAAATTGACCCCGAAACGGCGGTAGGGGTATGGCTGCTTGATGAGGGCAGCGGCGATGAAGTCGGGGATTTCTCGGGCAACGGGAATGATGGAGAATTCATCGGCAAGCCCAAATGGGTTGACGGTGTGTTCGGTAAAGCCCTACACTTTGACGGTGAGGATGACATGGTCCCGGTAGGTCAAAACGAAAATTTGCGCGTGAGTGAAGGAACGATGATGAACTGGATAAATATTCAGACCGCGGATGATATCGGTTTATCTTCGATGACAATTCCTTATGATGATGGACCTGCGTGGGATGCGCCGTGGAGAAGTTTGGGACTCGGTACGTGGCAGGGTCAACTCCGATACTGGATTGCGATTAACGACCAGAATCGGGAGATACAGCCGGGGAATATTGAGGTAGATCAATGGTACCACGAAGCAATCACCTTTGATGGTGAGACCCGTAAAGCGTACCTAGATGGAGAACTTGCAGAAGCCGTCGAAGGACCGGGAAAAATTACCTATGGAAAGCCGGCGCCAACGGCTGTGATTGGCAGCGCGAGTATCGCCGTGCCGAGAGAGCTGTTTAACGGTTACATGGATGAAGTCGCGATTTTCAACGTCGCGTTGAGCGAAGAGGACATTAACGAGATTATCGACAACGGACTTAAGGGTATCTTGGCTGTTGATCCTAATGGGAAAGCGACCACGACTTGGGCAGCTATCAAAAACGAATGAAGTAGCCCTAATTCAATTGAGCACAGGATTTAGATAAGCCCTGGTTGTCGGGGCAGGGATGTCCCCTCACAAACGTGTGTCTCTCCTATAGTGGGACGAGACAACTGTTCTAGGTTTATCCGAGCGTGTGCCAAGCCGTAAGTTAAAAAGGTGAGAATATTGTTAAAGCCAGAAAGTGAGTTAACCCTTTCTGGCTTTTTGTTTTTGACGCCTACTCAAACTGGTTGAGAAGCGTGCGAAGGATTTATGCATTGCCCTTTAGACAGAGGCTCCCTCACATCGTAGTAAGCGGCGCACTCCTGATTGGAAGCGTCATCTTCCTGGGCGACGTGCACCCGCAAGTGCCCTCAACCTTGAAACTTGCCTTCCAATCTGACCGTGACGGCAACAAAGAAATATACCTGATGAATGTGGTTCTGAGGCAAGCCCAAAATCCACGGAATCTCACCGTTCATCCCGGTGAGGACAGTGCACCAGTATGGGCGCCGGACGGCAGGCAGATTGCATTTCTCTCCGAACGCGACGACAACCAGGAGATTTACGCAATGGACGCGGATGGGATGAACCAACGCAATCTGACAAACCATCCGTCCGCTGATTTCTCCCCGACATGGTCGCCCGATGGGCAGAAGATCGCCTTTACGACCAAACGGGACGGGTTCTTCGAGGAAATCTACACTGTGGATGCGAACGGTGATAATCCAGTCAATCTTACGAACGAACCCAAACGCGACTACATGCCGACATGGTCACCGGACGGTGAGAAGATTGCTTTTGTCTCCTTTCGAGAGCTACTCGGAGCGTCGGAGGTCTATGTGATTAATCCAGACGGCAAACAACCGCGTAGGCTCACCAATAGCGCGGTGGGGGACATCTTCCCGGATTGGTCTCCGGATAGCCAGAAACTCATCTGGCTTATTACGAACCCCGGTAATATCGCAGTGATGAACGCCGATGGAGAAAATCCGTTGAACCTCTCGGATGACAACAAATCCGAGAGAGGCTTCTGGTCACCTGATGGGGAAAAAATTGCCCTCTTGACTCAGCGCGACGGAAATCGCGAGATTTACGTGATGGACGCCGATGGCGCGAACCAGCGTAACCTGTCAAACCACAAGGCAGAGGACACATCTCCAGCGTGGGCGCCGGATAGTCAAACAATCGCCTTTGTTTCCGATCGAGACGGCAACAGAGAGATATACATTGCAGATGCTGCGGGGCAAGGACTACTCCGCAACCTAACTAATCATCCTGCGGACGACTCGAATCCCGCCTGGTCCCCCGTGACATCGCTATCTGTGTCTCCCAAAACCAAGCGGTCGGTCACGTGGGGCGGGCTCAAGCAATTGAAACGAGATGAGCGAGTTGAAATCCTTCAGCCGGATGAAGGCCAAGACTGACAAGATTCTGATGTCAAGGTCGCGCATGTGGAATGGGCATCCCACCGAAATTTGACAACCCGGACTTACAACACATACAATAATCATTTGGTTACGCCCTTAATTGAGGTAGGTTTTATACTATGAAACCGATACCTACATTAACACAAGCAGGCTGTTTGGAAAGACAAGACCGTTTCCGCGCACAACTTGCGGCACAGCAGATAGACGCGGCGGCGTTCATGGACTACCGCGATGTTTACTATTTTACAGGAACGCTGTTATCAGATATATTTCCAGTTTTTATGTTGCTGGAAACAGATGGCGGCTGTTGGGTAGTCGCGCATACCGATGATGGCGCTTCGAGCGTCGATGAGTGGTTGGTTTATGAGTGGAACAGAATGGAAACTCTGAATTTTGACCTGATGCACCAGTTGAACTCTGTTGTAAGACCACAGCTCCTGGATGTGAAGGGAATCCAAAGGCTTGGAATACACGATGAAAGTGTGTCCAGCCTGCTTTATAGAACGCTAGATGAAGCGCTGCAACCGAGGGAATCCACCTCTATTGATAGCTTGCTCGAAGAGGTACAGCGGTTCAAAGAACTCGACGAGTTGGAGATGATTCGTTGGAGTGTTGAGGTGAACCTCGCGGTCTACGACGCGACGCAAGCAACTCTCGCAGCGGGGGTCAACGAGTTAGCAATTCTAGCGGAGGGACAACGCGCCGCTATGCTCAAAGCAGGTGAACGGTTATTTCATGACGGCGACTATCAGTGCGGCGAACGTCATGGACCTGCCCGGCATCGGGAAATTAAACGCGGAGAGCTCTTCATTATTGATGCGCACACGTGTTGTCGGGGCTACTGGTCGGATTTGGCGCGTACCTTCGTGGTCGATAGTGAGCCTACAGACCTTCAGCAGTCGATTTTCGACCACATTGCGGCGGTACAACAGTCCGTGCCGTCCCTCCTCAAACATGGCGCTCGGGGCACACAAATTTGGCGTACGCTCGACGAACACATTCGGGAACATTCCGTACTTGCTGACAAGGGCTTAGTTCATCACGCTGGACACGGCATCGGTATCCGCATGCACGAACCTCCCGATCTCAACCGAGACCGCGAAGGCATCTTGCAAGTCGGAGATGTCGTCTGCGTTGAACCCGGAGGATATACGCCTGCCGCACAATATGGCGTGCGTATTGAGAACACATACCTCATAACCGAGTCGGGATGCGAGAATCTTTCAGAGTATCCGGCAAACATCGTGCCCGCCGGACGTTCAACCCCGACCTAAGTCCGTTGAATATCCGTATGAAAAATAACGGAGAACGACTCCATGCCGAATCCGCTGCATGATATACTGAATCCCCGCTCCGTTGCCGTTATCGGCGCCTCTAGGAATCCCACCAGCTTTAGCTTCACGTATCTGTCCATCATGAAGAACTACGGCTATCAGGGCAGAATTCACCCAATCAATCCGAGGGCGGACTCTATTCTCGGTCTCAAATGTTTTCCGACCGTTCTTGACGTTCCCGACGAAGTCGATTTGGCGGTCGTAATCACCGGTAGGAACATCGCTTCAACATCTGTTGAAGCGTGTCTCGAAAAGGGCGTCAAGGGCATCGTCCTTCTGACCGGGGGATTTGCTGAACTCGGCGTCGAGGGAGAAGCGATCCAAAACCAGTTCGCCCGTCGAGCCAAAGAAAAAGGGATTCGCGTCATCGGTCCGAACACGCTAGGTTTCTATAGCGCACCGGTCAATTTTGACGGCTTGCTGTCGGGATTTATTCGAAAGGGCACCATCGGATTGGTCGGACAAAGCGGGAATCTGACGCGATCGCTCACTTTCCCCGGAATCAAAAGGGGCTTGGGATTTCGATACATCATCGGCTTGGGAAATCAAGCGGATGTCGAATTTCACGAGATTATTCGATATTTTCGGGAGGACGACGGTGTCAAAGTCATCGCCCTCCATATTGAGGGGATGAAAGATGGTCGAAAGTTTATGGAAGAGGTTTGGGAAGCGTCGAAAGTCAAGCCGGTCGTTATTCTGAAGTGCGGGCGCACGACACACGCGTCACGCGTAATCTCCAGCCATACCGCATCCCTGGCGGGCGAGGACGCGATTTATGATTCCGCCTTCAAGCAGTGCGGCGCGATTCGGATTGAGAGCACGATTGAGTTCAGCTCGCTCTTGTTGGCACTCAGCGTAGGCAAACTGCCGAAGGGCGATCGTGTAGGCGTCTTATCCGAAGGCGGCGGTGACTGTGCGTTGACTGCGGATGCGTGCACGCTAAGGAATCTTGAAATCCCTGCCTTTCCCACAGAACAGCAGGAGCGTCTCAGAGAGATTGTGCCGGAGATTGGACAGGTGACGAACCCGGTCGATATGGCGATGTGGCAGAAGATACCCGAAGTCGCGGAAATCATGTTGGATGGCGATGCGATTGACGGATTGCTAATCGTGGGCGGGTTCGCTGGATGGGATTTGTTGAATCCAGACGTAACGCCGGAGGTAAGTGCGTCGGCTCAGAAGATGGTTGAAGCAACATCGAAAACAGAAAAACCCGTCCTGATTTATTCGTACTATTCCTATGGAGATTCGAAACCCATTGACACCCTTCGACAAAGCGGCGTTCCTCTCTTCATGGACCATCACGATGCTGCGAACGCAATGGCAGGGATGGTTAAATATGTCAAGTACAGGTCAAAGCTGTCCGGGCGTCGGTTTGAAAGCGGCAGGAATGCGCTATGCGATCTCCGAAATAATCCAACGAGACTCCTTCTGGAATATCGGGCGAACCGGATGCTGGAATCAGCGGGATTGTCCTTTCCAACGTATCGCGCTGCCGAGAGTCGACAGGAAGCGATCGACGCCGCGGACGAAATTGGTTATCCGGTTGTATTAAAGATCATCTCAGAAGATGTGCTACATAAGTCCGATGTCGGCGGTGTTAAATTAGGGTTGCATACGCAAGATGAGGTCGGCGAGGCGTTCGATACAGTGGTTTCCAATGTGCAGAAGTGCAACGAAAACGCCCGGATTTCCGGGGTCTTGGTGAGCGAAATGGCGGTCGAAGAGGGGGTTGAAGTGATTATCGGCGGCTCAAGGGATCCGACCTTTGGCCCGACCGTGATGTTCGGGCTAGGCGGAATATTCGTGGAGACACTGGGTGATATCGCTTTCAGAGTCTGCCCGATAGATTGGGTCGACGCAGATGAAATGATTCGTGAGATTAAAGGCTTTCCGCTGCTCAGCGGCGGCAGAGGACGAAAACCGATAGATTTGGAGAGCGTCAGCACTGCACTGATTGCCGTCTCAAGACTGTTAATCGAAAACCCGCACATCGCGCAACTCGACTTAAACCCGGTTAAGGTCTATCAAAGGGGTCTATCTGTTTTAGACGCACGAGTCATCATGTACGTGGAATGATTGACGCAGGTAGACTTCCGTTCTTTAAAGCCGTGTGCACCCAGTGTCCTCTACCGTTGGTGTCTAGCTGTCGGCTCAACAGATGTTGCTCCCCCTGAATCCCTTCCGGGATGGGATTGTTATGGGGCACTAACCTCTAGGCTAATCAGAAAGATGAAAACGCCGCCTCCCTCCCCGAGAAATGTATCCGTCCGCGCGGTGCTAATCGCGTTAATCCTCACCATTCCCAACTCCTATTGGTTGATGATTAACTGGGGACCGAGCGGGTATCAATCCGGTCAAAGCTTTCCCACCGTTGTTTCCCTGTACTTCAACGTCATCTTTATCATCCTCCTATTGGTTGGTTCGAATCACCTCGCCAGTTATGTTGCTCCGCAAAAGCGACTCAGTGATGCCGAGTTAATGGTCATCTACATACTCCTAGCGTTGGCGTCATCACTTTCGGGGCACGATATGCTCCAGATTTTCTGGCCTCTCATGACCCAGTCTATCTGGTATGCGCAACCTGAGAACGAGTGGGCGAAATTATTCCATCACCATATTCCCAACTGGCTGACGATTAAAGATCGCGCGGCGCTCGCCCCGTTTTATCATGGGGAATCGTCGCTCTATATCTGGAATCATCTGCGGCTTTGGCTCAAGCCAGTCTTGTGGTGGTCTGCGCTGATTATCGCCTTGACATGGATGATGCTATGCTTCACAGTGCTCATCCGCCGACAATGGGTCTACCATGAACGGCTCACCTATCCAATCATCCAAATCCCACTTCAAATCACGGAACGAAGCGGAGGCGTGTTATTCAAAAACAGGCTCTTTTGGATTGGGTTCAGCATTGCGGGGATCATCAACTTAATCAACGGCATCCACTTTTTCGTGCCGGCGGTGCCCAGCGTTGGCGGAATCGGACACGACCCATTTAACATGGGATATGACCTCGGGCAATTCTTCACCGAAAAGCCGCTCAGTTCAATCGGATATACGCCTGTCGCTTTTTATCCCTTTGCTGTCGGCTTGAGTTTCTTTATTCCCCTGAGTCTTTCGTTCTCCATATGGTTCTTCTATCTGTTTCACAAAGTGGTTCAGGTTTGGCAGACCACTATGGGACTTGAGAACTTGGTGTCAGCTTTCGGACCTCAAGCACAACTGTTCGGCGCATGGTTCGGGATAGCCATCGCCGCGCTGTGGACAACTCGAAAATTTCTCACTCACCAGATTAGAAACGCTTTTCGCAGCCGAGACGCAGGGGATGAAGAGGCTCGCATGGTGAAGTGGGCGCTGATTGGACTAATCGCCTGTGGGGCTTTTGTTCTGCTTTTTTGTCTCAGCGCCGGAGTTTCCCCAGTCTATGTGTTCGCGTATTTCACGCTTTTCTTTGTCGTAGCGATTGCCATTAGCCGTGTACGTGCAGAGCTTGGACCACCCACACATGACGCGCTCTGGAATCCTGGCAGCGCCTTGGTAATCTTTTTCGGGACGCGTTCGCTAGGTCCGAAGGCGTTGACGCTGTTCACAATGTTTCGTGGCTTTAACCGTTCGTACCGATGCCACCCGATGCCCGTTATGCTTGAAGGGTTCAAAGCGGCTGAACTGCGGCGAATGTCTCCAAGGGCGATTATCCTTCCGATTCTATTGGTGACCGTTGTCGGTACCATTTCGTCGGCATGGGCATTCTACTCGCAGGCGTACCGCTACGGTGCCGATGTCTACGGCGAGCACTGGGGCATTGGCGCCTTCAGTCAGTTGCGCGCTTGGCTCGTGACGCCGCAACGGTCGTCGCCTGTGGAAATTACGATAGTGATTTTGTCACTCAGTTTTACCGGACTGCTCGCCGTGATGCACCGTCGGTTTCTTTGGTGGCCCTTTCATCCTGCGGGTTATGCAATTGGGATTGGTTACCCGACAATGCACTGGTATTGGTTTTCAATTCTCATGAGTTGGTCCGTCAAGTCAATTCTATTCAGGGTTGGCGGGATTCGCGCTTATCGGAAAGGCGTACCATTTTTCACCGGACTTGTCGTGGGCGAATTCGTTGGCGGGGCACTCTGGGCGCTAATTGGAATCAGTCTGGAAAAGCCGATGTACCGCTTCATGTTTTAGTTTTGCTAACTGTTGACGTATTAATCGGGCTATGTTATAATCCCAATCGGATCGATGAGCGAGGGGTTGACTTGGATGTGGAGCGCGGATTTTGGCCCACGAACGAATTTGAGAGTTGCATCGACTCGTAGCAAAATAAATACTGTGCTTCAGAGAGGAATTGTGCGATGGCAGATCGATTAAAAGACAAAGTTGCGTTGGTCACCGGCGGTGGAACGGGTATCGGCAAGGCGATTGCCATTATCTTTGCCCGCGAGGGGGCGAAAGTGGTTGTGTCGGGTAGGACACCTAATACTTTGGCTGAAACCGTCAAGCAGATCGACGATGAGGGCAATGATGCTATTTATGTCCAAGGTGATGTCTCCATAGCCGCAGATGCCGAGCGGATGGTTGAGGATACCATCGATAAATATGGTCGGCTTGACGTGCTGGTCAACAATGCTGGCGTTAGGGCGAGTATTTTAACCGTTATGGAATTGACGGAAGATGAATGGCAGCGCACCTTTGACGTTGATGCGAAGGGGTCATGGCTTTGCTCGAAGGCTGCGATTCCTGAATTGCGAAAGGCGGGCGCCGGCTCCATTATTATGATTTCATCCAATTGCGCCTACGTCGGTCTCCGCAAACAAGGCGCCTATAACGCTGCCAAAGCAGCGCAGGAGCTCTTAATGAAGTGCATGGCTCTGGATTTTGCGCCCGATAAGATTCGCGTTAATTCGATTTGTCCGGCATGGGTTAGGACGGAGATGAATCGCGATCAGTTAGCCGAAATGGAAGCCAACCCGGATAAGGAATTTCCACCGGGTTACAAATTCTCCGATGTGGTGGACTTGCACCCAATCGGACGCATTGGTGAACCGGAGGACGTAGCATGGGCTGCGGTCTATTTTGCGTCCGACGAATCTTCATGGGCTACCGGATCCTCGCTTGCGCTTGACGGCGGATATACCTGTCAGTAGCCTGTAACGGTCCACCTTGTTACGGGGCAGGGCGTAAAACTTAGCGTAGCTGTAAAAAAGAGTAAAGGAGCGTCATTCAGTGAAGTTTACGGAAGATGTGTTACAGCGCAACGATTTAGTTTACAAGGTGCTACCGCCGCGCTGGGTCTTTGGACTGCCTATCGGCAATGGACAGATCGGCGGCATGATTTGGGTGGAGGACGAAACGAAAGTTGTTGTCACACTTGACAGTGTTTGGGCGTGGGACTACCGCCAAACTCCGATACAGGATCCTCAGACCAACAACTACGCCCGTTTTCGAGAACTCATGGCAGCGGGTGATGAGGAGTCGGCGGGACAGGTTCTCAAGCCCGGGGGGATGCATCCCACGAAGACGTACGTGGGGCGCCTTGTAATTGATGTGGGTCGAAAAATTTCGGGCGAAGCCCGTCTACGCTTGCAGGATGCTAAGATTGAACTTGAAGTTGAAACCGACGACGGAGAGACGATTCACCTCAAGTTCGTCGCCTATGCGAATATAGCTGCCATCGCTGTGGACCACCACCCTCGGTCGACGATTAAAGAGATTCGGATCGAACGACTTCCGGCGGAGCGCGTCGGTCTCCATGGCGTCCCAGACCTTTTAAGTGGTGCATCACAGTCGATTGAGTGGATTCGTCAGGACATTCCGAGTAGTCCGTCGATTGTGCTCGCGCTACTTCCCGGTGATACACAGTCCTTCGCAACTGTCCAAGTAACGCGGAACGACCTAGATCCCGTTGACGAGGCAGTGAAGGTACTTAAGACAGTAGCGGCAAATCCCGATGCACACCTCGAAGATCACTGCGCTTGGTGGGGACGCTTCTGGGACAGGTCTAGCGTCCAGACGCCGGATGAGAAAATTGAGTCAGTCTGGTACATGGGGCTGTATATGCTCGCTTCCGCTAGCCGTGAGGGCGGTTGTGCCGCGAGTCTGCACGGTCTTTGGTCGCCGGACAGTTGCATCCCGCCAGCACACGGTTTCTATATCTGGGACTTCTACTCGCAGCATTGGGGGCTTTATACCGCGAATCATCTGGAAACCGGGGAGGTGTTCTGCGATCATTTCTTGTCAATTCTTCCGCGCCTTAAGGAAGAGACACGGAGTTTCTACGGATGGGACGGTGTTTTCGTCCCCGGATTCATGATTGTCGATGGGTCGTGGATTTATCTCGGTCATAACCAAGTATTGCTTTGGCCTGGAACCAGCGCGTGGGTAGCGCAAGCATTCTGGTGGCAGTATCTGTACAGCAACGATGTCGATTTTCTTCGACAGAAAGCCTATCCCTTTATGCGCGAATGTATGCTGTTTTATGAAGGGTTACTCGAAAAAGGGGACGACGGCAAATACCATTTGAACGTGAGCTATGCGCCCGAATTTACGAGTTGGATCCGGGACGATACGCTTAGCTTAGCTCTGATTCGGTATCTTGTTGATGGACTCCTAAAGGCGGTTGAGATACTGCAAAACGATGAACCTCATCTCGCTATCTGGCGAGAGATAGCTGAAAATCTACAAGAGTACCATGTGGATGGATCGGGACTGATGTTCGGAGAAGGGCTACCATATACAGAATCTCACCGCCACATGTCGCATCTCGGACCGGTCTATCCGTGCGATAGCTTGAACGTTGACGGATCCTCGGAGGATCGGCAACTCATTGACCGGACGATAAACAACGTCATCCTGAAGGGGTACGGGACTTTTGTCGGTTGGGCGTTCGTTTGGCTATCAGCTATCGCCGCGAGAGCCGGGCGAGGACAGATGGCTTGGTGGACGCTCAAACAGTTTGCGGACGCTTTCGTTCCCTGCAACACCTACAACCTGAATCTTGATTGGGAGCGCAACGGCATCTCCATCCAGCCAGACACCTTGTGTGTTGATGGAAATATGGGAGCCGTAGATTCGCTCAACCAGATGCTTGCGCAGAGTTGGGGCGGTCGTATTCGCGTGTTCCCCGCATGCCCCAGCCATTGGCGGGAGGTTCGGTTCGACAACCTTCGCTGCGAGGGTGGTGCAGTGGTATCCGCTGTGCGTTCAGAGGGACGGACACTTGGTGTTCGGCTAGAATCCGCGTCAGGAGTACAAGTCCGACTCAGTAACCCATTTGATGGTTCTGTCGGCTACCTCAATGGGCAGCCGATTCAACCCGATGCGGACGGTAATCTTGTTGTCAATCTGAGCGCCGGTCAGGCGGTGTGGATGACCGCTGCTGCCGAAATCACGGCAACTGACTTGGATGATTTCACCGTAAAACGACCGGAAGCCATGCGGAATCCGTATGGGTTGAAATACCTTGAAGAAGCATGGTTGGCGGATGACCCGGATATTCCGGACGTACACCCTCACTTTCGCAATTCTTTCCTTTAATAAGGTCTCAGCTTCCGGCTGTAGGGGTTCAGGTATGCATATCTGCGGAGATACCACTATCGAATGGGTTTAATGAGAGCGGTGTTGGAAAGAAACGACTTGGTTTACAACGTGCTTCCGCCGCGGTGGGTGTTTGGGCTGCCGATTGGCAACGGACAGATTGGCGGGATGATTTGGGTAGAAGATGAGACGAAGGTCATCATTACGCTCGATCACGTTCGTGCGTGGGACCTACGTGAACATCCTCGAGAAGATCCAGAGAAACTTCGCTACGATAACTTGGTCGAATTGAATGGTCACCTACTTCGGAAGGATCGCCTCGCAGACATTGAGGCGGGACGCCTCCCAATTGAAGCAGGTTTCTTAACGGATATTCTCTGTTCAGTAGATTGGAGTTTGTCACTACCTACGAAAACGCATGTAGGGCGGCTCGTTATCGAATTTAACCAGAAAATATCAGGCGAAGCCCGCCTCAGCCTCTTAGATGCGGAAGCCACGCTCGAGATTTCCACTGAATCAGGTGAACGTGTAAGCCTTGCGATTCGTGCTGATGCAAACGTTCCCGTAATTGTGGTGTCGCACGACCATCGGCAAAACATAAAGGACGTTCGACTTGAAAGAGTCTCGTCAGACGATTTGATAACATATCGTCCCGAGGGTGAAGCTATACCGGACTGGTATAGACTTCCTGATTGTGAAAGCGGGAACCGAGGAGGAATCAGATGGATTCGACAGGACATCCCGCGTAGTCCATCGTTAGTTATCGCGTTCCTAGCGGGAGACGAGCAGCTCTGCGTGACTGTACAAACATCTCATAACGACGTTGATCCGGTGGAAACCGCTGTAAGTGTGCTTGTGCAGGCTGATGCAACCCCTGGACGGATTCTGGCTGAACACCGTACTTGGTGGCGCCGATTTTGGGAGCGTTCTAGTGTCCAACTGCCAGATGCCCAGATTGAATCTCTGTGGTACATGGGGTTGTATCTTCTAGCGTCAGCTAGCAGAGAGGGCGGCGCATCGGTGAGTTTGCACGGCCTCTGGCAGCCGGATAGCTGCATGCCTCCGTCGCTAGGTCTCTACATCTGGGACTTTTATCCTCAATACTGGGGGATTTACAGCGCAAACCACCTCGAGTTGGGAACAGCGTACTACGATCACTTTCTCTCAATCTTGCCTCGCCTCAAAGAAGAGACTGAAAAGTTCTACGGCTGGGAAGGCGCTTATGTGCCTGGTCAAATGGCGATTGATGGTTCATGGCTTTTCGCACCATGGCCCCATGTTCTCTTCTGGCCGGGAACAAGCGCTTGGATAGCTCAAGCGTTTTGGCAGCACTACCTCTACAGCAAGGATGAGGATTTCCTCGCGGAAAAGGCGTATCCCTTTATGCGTGAATGTATGCTGTTTTACGAGGGGTTTCTGAAGAAAGGAGAGGACGGCAAATATCACATTTATCCCACACAATCTCCAGAAACCGGTGGATGGGGGCGGGACGATACGCTCACGCTCTCTCTGCTTCGCTATCTCATCAACGGGCTGCTGAATGCTGTGAACATCTTGGGTTTGAATGAAACGCATCAGAGGGCTTGGTCGGAGATAGTCGATAACCTCCCAGATTACCACCAGGACGATACCGGTTTTTATCTGAAAGAGGGTGCCGCATATAACCAGAGTCATCGTCACCTCTCCCATCTTGCTCCAATCTATCCAGTTGGCGACATCAATATTGACGGCTCAATTCATGACCGGCAACTCATTGAGAAATCCCTGAACACAGTTGTTTCCAAAGGATATGGAATCTGGGTTGGCTGGTCATTCGCGTGGGCTTCAGTTATCGCTGCGAGGAGTGGACGCAAGCAGATGTCGTGGTGGACGCTCAAGCAGCTCGCAGATACATACGTCTCATGCAACACGTTCAACCTGAACCTCGATTGGGAGCGGAACGGCATCGCTTCGGATACAGACGCTTACTGCCAAGACGGCAACATGGCAGCCGTGGCAGCCATCAACGAGATGCTGGTGCAGAGTTGGAGTGGGCGCATCCGTGTGTTTCCAGCATGTCCCGCGCATTGGCGAAATTGCCGGATTGACAGGCTCCTTTGTGAGGGTGGCGTCGAGGTGTCTGCAATTCGTTCAGACGGACGAACGTTAGCGGTGCGATTGGAGTCTGCATCCGACCAGCAGGTGCGACTACTCAATCCATTTGATCCTGCTGGCGGCTATCTTGATGGGCAGCGAATTCAATCAAATGCAGATGGCGATCTGGTAGTAGATTCAACCGCCGGTGAGGCAATATTGTTAACTGCAACGCCAAAGTTTAAGCATTCTGACTTCGATGAATTTTCCGTTGAACTACCGGAGGTAATGCGGAACTGCTATGGATTGAAGTACCTTGATGATTCGTGGTTCGCTGATAGTCCGGATATTCCGAGCGTACACCCCCATTTCCGTGGCTCTTTTGTGAAGACGTCCTCGTTAAAACACGTTTCAATCGGACTGTCATCAGGTTGAGCGAATCTCGTTGACTGTGTATTGTAATCCTGTTATTCTGCAACGTACAATAGTAGGGCGCTCCATATCGCGTAACATCATTTTGAGTTAGGAGTAAAACTGAACGTTTCGGCGGATTTGCAATGGAAGAAAAATTTCCTCGGCGAGCGATACACCTCGATTTTCATACAATGCCTCGGGTAGATGATGTCGGAATTGAATTTAACGCCGACGAATTTGTCCAAACCCTTAGTGCGGCGCATGTGGATTACATCACGGTTTTCGCGCGATGTAATCTGGGATTTGCCTATTATCCAACAGAGATTGGTATAATTCATCCGGGAATCAAGACAAATGATATGCTTGGTGCGATGATTGAGGCGTGTCACGGTCAAGACATCCGGGTGGCTGTTTATATCAACGCGGGGCTCGACCATGAACATGCGCTGAACCATAGGGAATGGTGTAAGCTAAACAAGGAGGGACAGGTTTACAAAATACCGGAGATGGGACATTACTTCCGAAGCATGTGCCTGAATACCGGTTATGGAGAACACCTCTTGGCGATGGTGGACGAATTATTGACGAATTATCCCGTCGATGGGCTTTTTTTGGACTGTTTCGACCTTTCACCTTGCTACGGCGTGGAGTGCCTTACCGGGATGGAAGCGTTGGGCATGGATAAACTCGACGATGAACAAGTTGGCGCATATTGTGTGCGAATGACAGACACTTTCCTCGATGTAGTCCAAAACCGGGTCCGTCAACTTGCACCAAGTATATACCTCTACTTCAACGGCATTCGTTACAGAAACCAGCCAACCCATATTGAGCTGGAGGTTCTTCCCCCTGCGTGGGGCTATGATTACCTCCCCTTCGCTATCAGATATGCACGTACGCTCGGCAAGCCCTATTTCACAATGACCGGCAGATTCCACAAGAGCTGGGGCGATTTCGGCGGGATTAGGACGGAGCATTCTCTACTTTTCGACTGTTACTACTCGCTTATCAATGGTGGAACCTGCTCCATCGGCGACCACATGCATCCACGCGGCAAACTGGACCAAGAGGTCTATCGCCTGATTGGCAAAATTTACGCTGAAGTTGAGGCGTTAGAGCCGTGGACAGCAGGGGCGCAGGCACTGTCTGAAATCGTAGTCATCGATCCGCGTCTGAACAGAGTTCCGGGCGATTATCGAATTCGACAGGGGCACAGTATCCAAGGTGCTGCCAGAATGCTGTCGGAACTGAAGTGCCAGTTTGATGTGAGCGATGGGGATATAGATCTTTCCGCGTACCGGGTGGTTGTTCTACCGGATGATGTCGCTGTGGATAAAAAGCTCGAAGTGTCGTTAGCCCAACACCTTGAGAATGAAGGTGCGATAATTAGTTCTGCCTTTGCGGGACTAAAACCAGATAAAAACGGGTTCGCATTAGATGCCTACAAGGTGAATTACGAAGGGGCAGAGCCGTATGATTTTACCTTCTTTGAAGCGCTGCCAGACGTTGACAATGAACTGCCCGATATGTTGACGACGGTATACGAACCGGGAATCGCCATGACCGTTACAGAAGGTTCAGAAGTCCTTGCCAGACTCTACAAACCGTACTTTAATCATGAGGAATGGGATTTGTACCACGAACATCTCTATATTCCGCCCAAGGAGGACACGGGTCGACCGGCGCTTGTGAAATGTGGAAATATATTCCACTTCAGCTTCCCGATATTCAAAAACTATATCGATCATGCGGTCGTTCCACACAGAACACTTTTTCGAAATTGTTTGAACTTAGTCTTACGGGAGCCCATCGTCAAGGTTGAGAACATGCCCTCTTTTGCCCAGGTGACTGTGACAAAAGCGGCAAACCGGCGAATGGTACACCTGCTCGCCTACGTGCCGGAACTTAGGGGTAACGCAGAGATTATAGAAGAGCCGATTTCTGTGCATAACGTTACGCTGTTCCTAAGAACTGATGGGATGATTCCCAAAACGGTTTATCTCGCGCCTTCCAGAAGAACGCTTGACTATACAGTGGCAGAGGGCTATTTGAAAGTTTTAGTCCCTGAAGTCTGTGGATACCAATTAGTTGTGTTTGAAACCTAATCTAGTTAGGTGTGCGGTTGGAGGAAGTGTTTCCACACTTCACGCCCTTGCGGTTTTTATGAAATAACCTAATGAATCGAAATTCGAGGTTTTTTCCAAGGTCCGAAATCATTGCTTAGATGGGTTCGAGTAAAATACGTAAACAGCAGATTTTTAGCCGAATGACGAACTACATCCGCGGAGCAGTCATCGGCTTTAGTATGGGAAGATTTCATGCCCAGGCGATGCAACGCACAGAAGGAATCGAATGCGCCGCGATTTGCGATATTGACGAGAATCGGAGGGACCTTGCAAGATCAGAATTCCCTTCTGTTTCAATCTATGATAATGTTGACGAATTGTTGGCTGAACCGAGGATTGATCTCGTCGTAGTCGTGTTGCCTCATAACTTGCACCGCTCAATAACCGTTCAGTGTTTGGAGGCTGGCAAGCATGTCATCGTTGAAAAGTCGATGTGCGTCACCATTGCTGAAGCGAACCAGATGATAGATGCCGCCAAAGAAGCCGGTCTGACGTTATCTGTCCACCACAACCGCCGTTGGGATGCGGATTTTTGGACATTGCGTGAATTGGTCAACAGCGGTGTCATCGGTCGGGTGTTCAGTGTCGAAATGTGGGCGGGTGGTTACGGAAAACCCGATCCCAATTTGTGGCGCAGCGTCAAAGCAATCTCCGGCGGCACGTTTTACGATTGGGGCACCCACTATCTCGATTGGTTGCTCAACGTCATTGACGAGAGGATGGTTAACATCACCGGTTTTTATCAACCTAATCTTGTGTGGCACGATATCACCAACGAAGATCACGTTCAGGCAATAATCCGCTTCGCCAACAACGCCGTCGCGAACGTCCAGATGTCGAGCATAGCGAAGCTTGGAGCGCCACTCTGGAAATTGCTCGGTTCGCATGGCGCGATTGTCTCCGAAGGAAAACAATTCAATGTTATATCTGAGGTTGAAGGACAACCTGAACGACAGATGGTCGATTTCCAGGGGCGCCCTGGACCTTCGTACTATGAAAATATTGTGGCGCATCTCAATAACGGTGAACCGCTGGTTGTCACACCAGAATCTGCACGGCGTGTCGTTGCGGTGATGGACCTTGCGGAAAAATCTTCAAAGACACATCAGGCTGAAACTGTCCCTTATGAATTTGAGATTTAAGGGATATTAATCCACAGCCCAGTCGGAATCGGTCATCAAAACACCGTTTACGTTTTGTAAACAAAACAGAATATGGAGGAGAAATTGTGTTCAAGAATCTAGCTCCTGGCGGGGTCGGTATCCAGGCGGATATACAGGAATCTTTAGAATTGGCAAAATCCGCTGGCTTTGGTGGCATAGATCTCAACATCGTCGAAGCAAACACGCTGGCGCAAGCACACTCGGTACAGTACGTCAAAGATCTCTGGTCAGAGGCTGGACTGGAGATGGGTGCATGGGGACTGGTAGTCGATTGGGGTGCGAGTGACGTAATTTATTACGAGAGTCTCTCGCAATTCGCCAAATTCGCACACCTTGCCGCTGAGCTCGGATGTAACCGCTGTACCAGCGCCCTCCCGGGCTGGTCGAACGAACTCACATTTAAGGAGAACTGGGATTTCCACGTCAAACGCCTTCGCCCTGCTGCGGAGATTCTGAAAGATTATGGACATTCGCTCGGCTTAGAGTATATTGCGCCCAGCACAAGTCGTGCTCCGTTTAAGTATGGATTCGTCCATAGCATGGACGGGATGCTGGCGCTTGGTGCGGCGATTGGCACAGGTAACGTCAGGTTATTGCTGGATGCATGGCACTGGTATGTTGCGCACGAATCCATCGAAGATCTCAAGAAACTAAGCGCGGATGATATAGTGTCCGTCCACATCTGTGATGCTCCGGTGGGCGTTGATGTAGACGATCAACTCGATGGCGTACGTGCGATGCCCGCTGAAACAGGGGTCATCCCGATCGGCGAATTCATGCGTATCGTCAGCGATCTCGGTTACAACGGCCCCGTCGCCGCTGAACCTCTGAGGAAGCCGGCAGACGATATGTCGCCGATGGAAGCCGCGCAAGCCACATCTGAATCGTTGGATACCGTATGGAGACAGGCAGGGCTGTGTTAAGTGTGAGCAAACCGGTCGCTCGGAGCTGCCTCGATGCGATGTATCTCGCGCAGAAGCGTCGTAGAACGCTCCGACACAGGACAAGTTGGGATAGCAACGGCTTTGAGAGGGAAAGGACATACCGGGGGATCGATCGAGATTAGCTAGCGAAGATCAAAACAGATTGCCCCGTAAGAAGTGAAACCTATCTAGAGCTCACTATTCACGTTTCAGGAAGGATTTCCATAGATGCCAATTTTTGAGACCGCAAATCAGCTCTACACCTGTTTTGGCGGGTTGTTGGAGCGGATGGAATCCCATCCTAATACACAGAATGTGCTGAAAACACTGGAATTAACAGTCAAGTTTACCTTCTCGGATCCGTCAGGCTTCATGTGGCTGGTGGTGCATCGTGGTGAGCAGTCCATCTACTACGGCGAATATGATGAAACGTCCGATATTGAGCTTGCCATGACGGGGGATGTGGCTCATCGTTTCTGGATGGGCGAGATTAACGTGATGGAGGCCATTACTAAGCGGCAGATTGTACCCATTGGCCCTCTGTCGAAGATGATAATCCTTGCCCCTTTGATCAAAACGGCAATAAAGATTTACCCGCAGCATTTTCAAGAATACTTGAGAAAGGGTTCACAATCGGTCAGTTCATAAGCCGGTATACAACAGGCGAATTCAGCATAGTGAAACCCACGTTCGATCTGTTCGTTTCTATCCTTAGTGCACATCAACGGTGACATGTCAGCGAATTACTCGTCACATTGCTCTAAGGGTAGGTGAGTCTGAAACCCATTCCCAAGATAGGACGAAAATGAAAATTGCGGCACAAACAGACAGGGGAAAGCGCCGAGAACACAACGAGGACTGTTACTATATCGATCAAAAATACAATCTGTTTGTGATTGCAGATGGAATGGGAGGTCATAGCGCTGGCGGGATTGCTAGTCAAATGGTTGTTGCTGTATTTCAAAATTGGGTGGAAGGTCTAAATGGCGGACCCACATCAAGTCTAAACGCTAGTCCATCTGAAAAAAAAGAGGTATTATCGCAACTTACGATGGAAGCCAACCGCCGCGTTTACACCTACTCACGACAGCACAGTTTTCACGAGGGAATGGGCACCACGCTCACTACCGGTTTTCTGCAGTTCCCCCATCTTGTCTACGTTCATGTAGGTGACAGCCGTCTCTATATTTTAAGGGATGGGACATTGACGCAAATTACCAAAGATCACTCCCTCGTCCAAGAAATGGTTGATGCAGGAAAAATGTCACCTGAGAGAGCACGTGTCCATCCGCAACGAAATATTATCCGTAAAGCCGTTGGATTAGAATCGACCGTTAGCATAGACTCCGGTTGTTATCCGATCCAGCAAGGAGATATTGTCCTCGTCTGTACCGATGGGCTGCATGACATGATTGTTGACGATACTGAGATTGCAAGCTTGATTACTTCCGCACCGAACCTTGGTGCAGCTTGCCATCATCTCGTCAACGCCTCGCTTGACTACGGCGGCGTGGACAACGTAACACTTATTCTCGCTACGCCAGATTGATGCCAACCTTCGGGAAGGCAGCCCCCACAACAATCTTGGCTCTGAAACGTCTAGTTGTATCAGATAACGGCAGCACGCTAAACCCCAATTTTGAACGGGGCTCTACCACACCGCTTGAGACACTCCTAGCTTGTAGCGCCCCGCCATTCATCTTTTGCACAAGTGACGTCCAGGACATTGCCATCTGGATCGGCAACCTTGAAAGATCGAGTCGGAGATGATTCCGTACAATGTCATCCCAAACTTTGACATCATCGCGCAATAGCCGCGCGCTTCTCTCCTGAAGTGTTTTGTAGGTACACTCTAAATCAGCCACTATCAACCCGAAGTGTACAAACTCTGTGCCTTCCTCTTATGGTTGACGTTCTTCTCCATCATATTGAATAATTGTCATGTTGAGTGTTCCATCGGTGAGATCTATGCCTTTGCCACTCGGACGATGGTCTATAAATGTCAAGCCGAGCGTTTCATAAAACCGACGTGACGCTTCCATATCCCCGCTCGGATTGCGACATGTCTCAATAAAGCCATTAGATTCTTTTTTCGCTGACCTTTCACACCTTTTTGCAAGTCAAAAAGGCAGTCTTCATCGCCTTGGCACTAAGCCTACAACGGCTTAAGTTCTTCAAAGTAGTCCGAAGCAAGCTTATGTTCTGCGGCATGTGTCATCCGGTGACGCTGACACAAGGCGATGTATCGGTCGATGAGTTGTGTGCGCTCCACAGCCTCTAACTCATCACTTGTGACAATCATCGCCTTATACGCACAGATGGACGCTTTCTCGACCCTCGCCCGAACAATATCATCCTCCGCCAAGGCAAGCGCCTGTTCAAAATAATCGAAGGTTTTCCGTGCGACTTCGGCATCCAGCCCAACCTCTTGCGGTGATGGAAAGCAGCCCGGATGAACTCCACGCGCTTCGGCATTATCGTGGAGCATATTGATACAATCCAATATGGGTTGTGATGCGCCTTTGTAGTGTAACCTGACAAATTCTTCGCAGAGCTCTTTGTCGTCTAGGTCTGAGTTCCAAATCAGGCGACCGATGATGTAGTTCCGCAGGTCGCATAACTCGCCAGTAGTGCCGTTGCCGTTCGCCTGCATGAATACACCTTTGGCGTTATTGCGCAAGAAGTATCGGACATTGGGACCAATGACGCGTAAGTTCGGGAAGGGCAAATCATAGGCGCGGAAATTGGTATTATAGTTCCAGATCCAGATGTCATCGCAGATTTTTCCCCATTCGTCCGCATCCCGGCAGAAAGCACGATTCTTCTCGCAGTTTGAATCATCGATCGGGTGCAATGTACAACACTCGATGCTGCACAATTGAATCTGCACATTGTGTCTCGGACGAATGGTCTTTGGAGGTTTCCGGGTGTACCAGTAGGCGAGCGTCCCGATTTTCACGTCCGGGTGCACCATCTCAACTCTCTCGGCAACTGCGTTGACAAATCTAAGCTGAGCGCCCATTGGAGAACCTTCACGCTGGTTAATCTCTTCACACGCATCACATCGGCAGTAGGCGTCGGTGTCGGCTTGACTGACACTGATATTCTGCGCATTGGGATCGTCGTTCAGCGCTTTAATTGCTGTGGCGGCGGCAATTTCAACAACCTCTAGATTGGTAACGCATAATTGGGGGCCGCCGCCGTGTGTTCGAGTATCGCGCCCGCCGTCCACCCACGCGTAATATTCTGAATGGGATGTCCCGTATTCGTTATATGGCACCAGCTGGTGGAATGAGTGGTTGATTAGCGATTGCCCCGTCGTGCCTCCGAGTCGATCCTCACCTGTGACAGTGTTGACGCGAAGTTTTGCGGCGAATTCAGGATGCTCCATGTTCTCCCGGTAGTAGCTCCACCGAAACGACAGCGGGGGGATGTACGTACGAGTCCCGCAAGGAATCTGTAGCTCAGACGCATCCGGGACGTGGGAGTGATCATGTGTGAGAAAGCGCACGCCCAGGCAATCTTCGAGAAATGCGTACACACCGTAAATCGTACCGCGCGGACGACCGCCGGCGATGACCACACGATTCTTTTCGATACTAATTCGCAGTTCTTCCTCTCCCATTGAGGAGCGATCTAAATCTGCTGAGTCTGGACCTATGCAGACGTGACACACCATCTCTTCAGTCGTAGAACGGATCGGAAGTTGAATTCCAGTTCCTCGTCCAAACCAACGTTGAAATTCTTCCGCCCCATATTTTTCGGAGGGGATCGCCTCATCGGCGACCACAATATCCCATCCTTGCATTTGGGAACAATCCAGGAAATCCTGCGAATCCACAGCTTTTGAGGCTGACAATTTTCTCACCCTTTTTGCAGGTGTTTCACATTTATGGTCTAAATGCCCAGAGCGAATACTTACAACGAATGCTATATCTGACGTTCGGTATCCAAATTCACGTTTTTTTTCTTATTTCTATTCAGTAGGACAGTTTCCAGATTCACATTTCGTGCGTCCCAGACGAGAGCGGTTCTTTGAGATAATTAGGTATATCCCTTTCAGCAGCGTCCTAATAACGGGCACAAGGTAAATCCATGTGACATAGCGATACTTGCCAATCCGTCTGTAAATTTGATATACGGCGTCAGCTCCACAATGAACCCTACCGGATTGATCGATAAACCGCATTCCCGCCATTGACTCAATCGCAACAAGCTGCGGATAAAGGCCCTGGAGATCTTGTGTCTGTCTTGGGGTATACAGAAACTGTTCGGCTTGGTCTCTGTCACGAATCCGGCGGATACCGCTTACACAAAAATTACACTCAGCGTCGTAGACAATCACGGGTCTGGTCGGTTTGGTAATGTGGTTTGTTGTCATGCGGCAAAATTCTCCTTCTATATTTCACGCCTCACATCTCCTCAAGCGCTTCAATGCCCAATAGCGTCAGGGCTCTCTTGATGACATTAGCGGAGGCACTCACTAACGCCAATCGAGCTCTGACCAACGCTGGGGGCTCCGCAGCAAGCACAGGGTGCTTGTGATAAAATTGATTCACAGCCTGCGCGACCGTGAACACGTGGTTGCAGATACGAGCGAGGGTAAGCTCACGAGCGGCTTCCGCTACAACGTCCGGAAACTGAATTAGCGTGCGAATCAACTCCAACTCTTCACTGTTTCCGAGAAGCGAGAAATCCGGCTCAACGGAAGCAATGTTTCGACATTGAGACTTTCGCAGTATGCTGGCACAGCGCGCATAGGCGTATTGACAATAGGGGCCTGTAAAGCCGTCAAATGAGATTGACTCTTTCGGTTCAAAGTTAATGGAGAGTTCAGGGCGTGTGCGGAGGAGGTAGAATTTAATAGCAGCAAGCCCAATCGCGAGCGCACGTTTCTGGATTTCTTCACCTGATAGTGTATCTTCAGTATCACGCCGCCGAATCTCATCTTCTGCGAGTTGCCGCATCTCCTCAATTAGGTCGTCGGCATCGACCACCGTTCCCTCCCGAGATTTCATCTTGCCCTCCGGTAAATTAACCATACCGTAGGAGAGATGATAGCACCCATCCGCCCATTCAAAACCGAGTAACTTGAGCAACTTGAAAAGACATTGGAAGTGGTAATCTTGCTCTGACGCGACAACGTAGATCGAGCGTTCCGGTTGATGTTCGTCAGCCTTCAGCTTCGCTGTCCCCAAATCCTGCGTGATATAGACGCTTGTGCCATCGTTACGGAGCAGCGTTACGACCTTCTGGCTCCCGTCCTTCTCGGCGCCAAACTCATCAATAGGAAGAGGGGCAATGACCGCACCGCTTTCTGCCTGCGCGAACACCTTTTCATCCAACCCCCGCTGTACGAGATCTTTGCCGAGTGTGTACGTGTTTGATTCGAAGTAGAAAACGTCGAACAAAAAGCCTAACTTTCGGTAGGTTTCATCGTAACCGTCATAAACCCACTGGTTCATCATCTCCCACAGCTTGAGTGTTTCCGGGTCGCCTGATTCCCATTTACGAAGCATCTCCCTCACCTCTTCGTGAAGGTATGGATTCATCTTCGCTTCTTGATAGTAGCGGACATACCAATCCCCGACGAAATGATCGCCCTTCGTATCAGTCAATTCCGGCGTATCTCCATTCGCCCACTTCGCCCATGCCAGCATCGATTTGCAGATGTGTACCCCCCTATCATTGACAAGGTTTGCTTTAACCACCGCGTGTCCTGTCGCTTCAAGTAGGTTGGACACCCCCATTCCGAGGACTCCGTTACGGATATGTCCCAAATGCAACGGTTTGTTGGTGTTGGGCGACAAATACTCGACCACGACCCGTCGATCATGTCCCGCTCTAGTGTTGCCAAAAACTTCATTTTGTCGAATTTCCGCACACACATCACCAAAAATCAGGTTGTTGTGAAGTTTAAAGTTCACGTACGGTCCAACGGCGGTTACTTCTTGAATCGACTCATTCGGCCTAATTTCGGCTGTAATGGACTGAGCAATGTTCGCAGGACTCTGGCGAAACTGTTTTGCTAGCGGGAAGCACTCGACTGCAAAATCACCGAATTCTACCTTCGGCGGATAACTCAATCTGAGATTCTGGGGACTCTGTTCAAATACGGTACGACAAGCAGTTTTTACCGCAGTTAGAATCTCAGATCTGATGTTGGCGATTGACATCATCCCTCACTTTCGCTCGTTGAACCAGGAGAAACAGGGCTTTCGTCGTCGCCAAAATCGAGATCGTCGTCTGCAAATGCATCATAGTCTTCATCGTACTCATCATATTCAACTTCAACTTCTACGTCGGGTACTTCGATGGTAGCGGCTTCACCCCATAGCCGTTCAAGATTGTAATACTCAAGTTTCTCATCCAGAAAGATATGAATGACAAAATCGACATAATCCAACAATATCCAATCTGACTTTCGCTCCCCTTCCCGATGCCAAGGTCGTGCGTCCCACTTATCCTTCAATTTCTCTAACACCGCTTCAGATATGCCTTCGACCTGTATGTCTGAGATTCCGCTGCATATCACGAAAAAATCCGTGAAACCTGCCAGTGCTCGCAAATCAAGAATCGAGGTATTTCGAGCCTTCCGACTCAACGCAGCAGCAGCGGCAGCTTGTACCATCTCCAGTGTGTTTTCTTCCACGTTCACGTTGGCTCCCCTTTTGGGTGTTAGGTATTAACAGTTAGGCGGATTCCTGAGATTTATCTGGTGTCACGGAGCTCACGTAGCGTGCTGTTGTAGGCATCGATGGTGTTCGGGTGGATGGAAACACCTTTAGCGAGGAGGCGTTCAATTTTGTAGCGACTGACTTCCAAAACCGCCCGATTCAAATCTTGATTCGCCAGTTTAAGCACGAGACCTGCTTCCTTATAGGTTCGCTTTGGTTCAGCAAAGTCGGCGACATACAAAATCTTATTGATAAGCGTCATTGCGCCATTGCCGGTGGTATGAACGCGGATGGTGCTGAGAATCTCAGGATGGCTGATGTCAAAATAGTCAGTCGCGAGTTCAGCCCCAATACGCGCATGTAAGACTGATGGATTAGCACGTTCAATCCCATCAAGTTGAATCCCGTAATGCATCGCGGCTTTATATAATTCTTTGGGATTCATCCATTTTGCGCAATCGTGTAGGAGCCCGGCAAAGTTCAACTTCTGTGGATCGGCTGCATGTCTCCTCGCCAAATCAACCGCCGTATCTCGAACAGAGAGCACGTGCGCATAACGCCGTGGCTTGAGTTTTTCTTTGAGATATTGCTCGATTTCAACCGTCTTCGGGTGTTCGAGCCAATCTGCTTCTTCGAGGACTTTCTTAATCATCGTTATTCTTAATCGTGTCAATTTCTCCCGCTTCTGATAGGAACTTCATGAAAGTCTCCCTCTCCTCATTCGTCATTGATTGGAGGCTAGGCAACGAAGCGCTAATTCTGTACCCCTCGTTAAACCAATTCCCTAAGTCAATTGCTTTGCAACGTGAGCTACAGAATGGAAAGTGGGGTGGAAGATCCTTTCCCTTGTCATCAAATTCGTAATTTTCGCCACAGATACTGCATCGGAGTGTCAATCTGCATCACCTAACTGTACAGTTTATGTTGATAAATATAGTCTTCGACAGCTTTGGGCACTAAGTATCGAATCGATCGTCCCTCTCGGATGCGTTCACGAATCTCGGACGCCGAAATGTCGAGACTAGTAATCGGAAAAATCTGGACGCGATTGTGGATGTTAGGAAGCGCACTGTCAATACAATAGTTGGGTCGAGTGGTTGCAATGAAATTACAGATACCCAACAGCTCATCAAAGTCTTTCCAGATTGTGAATTCAATCAACGAATCTGCGCCAATAATCCACGAGAGTTCACAGCCCTCTCCGTAAGATGTTCGTAACTCCTTTATGGTCTGAATCGCGTAGGAGGCGCCAATGCGATCCAACTCAATCCGAGACACCTCGAAATCAGGATTAGCCTTTATCGCCAGCCGGGTCATACGATAGCGATGTTCTGGATCGATGATGTCACGTGGTTCCTTATGAGGCGGACGAGCAGACGGGATAAAAAGAATCTTATCGTAACCTACCCCGTCACGTACCTGCTCAGCACTCAGCAGGTGCGCGTGGTGAATGGGGTTGAAAGTACCTCCCATGATAGCGATTTTCATGATGGCAGTTACAGTTTTGTCGATTCAGATTCAAGTCACACAAGTTGCAAGAGCCTCTTGAAATGTAAAAGATATGGCAACATCTCATTCGCCTTCGACTTCTTCAATCAAAACCGCACATCGCAACTTCACCGCACAAATAAGCTGAATTCCCGATTGAATTATACTTGCTAGATAAGTGCATGTCAATAGGAAATCCAATCGCCGGGCTGTATTGCACTTGTGCGAGATTGTAAGGGTAGGTGGTGGAGTGATTGACGCCTCTAATTGTGCTTTGTTCCTGTGTTTCAATCTCACGCCTGTCCTCGTTTCTCAGGATTTCACTCTCTGACACTATCGGGAAATCGGTTGACAATATAGATTCCAAGCATGACCAAGGGTGTCCCGATACCGAGTCCGGAGGTAACTGGTTCCTTAAGAAGTAAGTAACTGAGTGCAATTCCCCAGAGCGGCGTTGTAAAAAAGAGGACAGCTACACGGCTTGGCGGATAGTGCTTCAGCACCAGGGTCCACGCAACGAGACAGAAACCCGCTATCACCACGCCCTGATACAGAACCGCAAGGAACGCCGGGTAGGAAAAGCCATAGCCGGCTTTCCCCTCGAAAATCGCGCTGAAGATGAAAAAACAAGGCACCCCAACCATCATTTGTGATGTGAGCAGTCGATACGGGTGAATGGACTGAACGAGACGGTTTGTCAGAGTGATTAAGAGACCAAGCTGAAAGCCGCTGAACAGGGTTAGGAAATCCCCAGCGAGACGTCCTCTCATGCCCCCGAACAGGTTGTCCCAGAATACAATCACAACCCCGCAGAATGCGAGGATTAATCCAGCAGTTTTCCATCGCCCTAGACGATCTCCAGGGACAATGTAATGCGAGATGATGGCAACAAAGAACGGGTGAGTGTTAACGAAGACTACAGACCGCCCTGCGTGCGTGAGGTTTGTTCCCCAGTTTAAGCACGTAGTTTGGCTGGTAAACAGAAGACCAAATAGCAGTAACCGAAAGATTTCGCCCGACTGCGGTTTAAGTGATACCCGTTGTGAGGTTGCCAAGCCTGCGATAAGAAGCAACCCGATCGAATACCTTAGCCCTGCCAGAGCGAACGGCGCGAATTCTTGAAGTCCGATTTTGATGGAAACGGAAATGCCGCCCCAAAGCAGCGCCAAGAACAGCACGAACAAGACGACCTTCATCGGGATATCGAATTCACTGGCTTTCTGATTCGTTTCTGAATGCATAAAATTCACTTTTCATATTTTGCTTCACAATTCGGATATATCACAGGCAAATTCAGGGCGTACCAGCGAATCGTCCACGTACCCGATGAGTTACTTGGGAGGTCCTTCCGTCCTCAAAGTATGTCCAATGGGTTATCTAATCCCGCTCGTTTGAATTGGCTAATGATGAACTATCCACCTCCGATTCTTCGTCGATATGAAACTCAATTTCAGCTAGGTTGGAAATCCACAAGATATACGCATCTTCACCGTCATCTGGATAATATTTCCGACGAAAGTCGGCAATCCGAAAGCCAAACTGCCGATAAAGGTTCAGTGCTGGCAGATTGCTGCTCCGCACTTCTAAAAAGACTATTCTTCCACCTTGTGCATTGATATACTCCAGGGACCTTGCGAGTAGATATTTACCAACGTTTTGGCGGCGATAAGTGGGAGAGACAGCGAAGTTTGTGATATGGACATCATCCTCAACAATCGAGAAGTTAATAAATGCAATCGGTACTCGGTCAGTGCGAGCGACGATAAAATGACAGTGCGGATTAGCCTGACGTGCTCCCTGCTTAAAGGCAATCTCGGGCCAAGGGAAAGTAAATGATTGACGTTCAATCTCCATCACAGTCGAGAGATCGCTTTTCTCCATATGGCTAATCTGAATGTCTATTGACGGTGGCTTTACCTTCACGACTTTCAATTTATGGTTCCAACGTATTCTAGGCCTGATTCACTTTGCTGCGGTTTCTTTAATACCCAACTGCTAGCTCCGCGCTTCATTGTAGCCCTAAGACGTTTGCCTGTCAATCCTGAAATTCTGCCTGCCTGATACCCATCAGTTTGTGAGCACGTGCCATCAGGCGGTCTTCAAAGCGTCGTGCCAAAACTACAGGGTCATTCATTTTTTGTTTTTTTCGCCAGCCGATCAGAATCGCCACACCATGCCGATGGGTTTGAGTGTTCTACAAACAATAATCGAGAGAAAATCTTGACAACAGTTAAGATAGAAATTACAATTTTTTTGATGCAATCAGTCCTGTAGGTTGGCTTGACAATAGCGAAACCTAGCGTTAGGTCTACCCTTTCCACTCAACACTCTTTTCTATTGCAGCGCAATGCTATAACGATCTAAACGAAGTTACTCTATATTGCCGTTGCAATAATCCATTCAGTGTATTAAAATGCCCTTCATCTGAACTTGGCAAGAATATTTTGGATGACACATTGTCAGTAAAATTCTCAACGTGGTGAGGTTGTAACATGGGAAAGGCTGCTTGCTGAATTGAAAGCTAAACCAAATGTCCCCTACGCCCGTCCTCGTGTCCTGGTCTTCAGGCTAAGACTCCGCTTGGACGCTCCACGCGCTACGCACGCAGCCGGAACTCTACGAAGTGCGTTGCATATTCACTATCGTAACGAAGACATTTGAGAGGGTTTCTATACATTCTACACCATTGAATCTGGAATTCGCGCGATTATTACTGCTCTCAACCCAACTGTGGTACCCGCAGAGTTCCCAGGTAGATGGTTCGATTTGAGTTTTTTAGCAGATTTTCCGGGAGAAGTAGATCCGCTAGGCGAGAACGGAGAGATTCATATGCGTGTCGTTGATGGGCCAATGTTCAGCAGCCCAATAAAAGCGAAACCCGGCAGAATTGTAGAGCGAAAAATCGCTGCCGCTTCCAAAGACGGTGACGACCAAGACGACTCGGAAAATGTCTCCCCAGCTACGTCTATGCAGACGTAATGCCTTTGTCCTGACGCTTTCGTACCAACTTACTGCAACTGGCAATCTACCCCAGTCACCGTTTTCTTGTTGCGCCAATCAATATTGACTGCATCACGATTAACTCAACCATCTAATCCGCTAAGTCGGTCGGCTTTGTCATGGGATTGTCGCTTATTGGAAAACGGAGAGGATTTCCCCATTAAGGTCAGTTTTGTGGTACAATTACAGTCGACAGTATTTCGATGAGTTCATCTAGATAGACGTGTCGGAAAAACTCCGAAAGCCGCTTCTGCTTCGGTTTCGTCGGAAGCAAGATAAAATCTGAACCTTGGATGGATTCAAAGACCATGCGATAGGCTCGGCTCGTGGCATACCCGACAATCAACTCATAATGATCGCCGTGCTTGTCAAGATAGGCGTTGAACCGATCGGCACCCAGCTGTATCTGCGCGGTGTTTCTGGGTGATAATTGGAAATCGTAACGTACGATGGGCTCCTCAGATTCAAATTCTTCTGGCACGGGACCATAGAGGCCCGATAGCGTGATTTTGTGAATCTCCCGTTGATTTTCGCCGAAGGCGGTCTGAAGCTTGGTGTTGATGATAGAATGTGTGCGTGAGAGTGAATACGGTTTTTTCCCTGCGCAGGGAATTGTCAAGAGAACCCTTTTATCCTGTGGTGGAGCGTAGCTCTCTGGAATGACAAAGGAATTCGGTGTATAATCCAGCGAGATGCTCGATGCGTCTTTCCGAGAATGTGAAGTCGATTCTTCTTCCCAGGTTGACGGGAAAAGTTCCAATTGATTCGGGTCTCTCTCAACCGCACGCTGTTTTGTTGACGTGGGGATACCCACAACGGTTCTTGCCATCCGGCTGGCGAACGCTTCATCGTTTCTTATCAGCCAGTCTACCGCCTCCTTAACGCGTCGCCCAGTTGTAGCACGGCAAACTAATTCCTCAATGGCTTCATCGGCGTCAATGGCACGTTTCATACGCGACAACAGCTCTGTTTCCAACTCTAAATTATGTAAGGCGATCGCCGCATAATATTCGCTCTTATATTTTCCGGTTGAAGTCCGTTTATAGCTAGCTTCTTCCATTAAGGCACTCTGCATCTCATCAAGCGAAACCTCTCGGCAGATACGGCAGGTACAAGTCAGTTCGTCCAATTCCATCAGTTTTCGCTTCGATCGTGTCAACGGATCTGAATAGTTGAGCCCGCGTGCTGCCTGAATATAGCTAGTGCTGTCAAAGCTATCAATGCCCATGTACGCTAGGATAGGCGCCAGTTCCCCGGAGACACCGAAGGCGTGAATGGGCGTATGATGACGCGCTGACTCCGGAATTGCACTTTGAACCCCGCAGATTCGCTCAAGTACCTCCGAATCGCGTTTCCCTCGCAGCGGCACTAAGGAGCCGATTGCAAGCCCGAATGACGGCAGCACGCCCGTGAGACGGTCGAACACTCGTCTAACATAATTCTCGATATCCGATTGGGATTGTCCATGACAGCAAACGTATAAAAAGGGCGGTTGTGCTTTGGCTGAGAGCAACGTCGCCACACGACAAGCATTCTCCAGACTGAGTTTCATCCGTTTCTCGGCTTCGGAGCGTTCTAGCCTCGGTGGTAACGGATAATCTAAAGAAGCGATCATTTCTCCTCCAAGATCTTCTTGAAGCGCGAGAATGTCATCAGCTTCGGATTCTTTTTCAATTCCAAATTCCTTCAGGTCCAACCCCGTGCTATAGAGTAGCTTAAATCCACCGGAGTCGAGAAACAGCGGGGCATTATAGACGCCGTTAACCTCTTGATACCATTCGCGTACGGTTTTGCTCCGCCACCTCGTTAGGTTTTTTCCTTTGATTGGAAAGTCCAAGAAATGCAGGACTTGGGATAACATCGGGGTATCATGCTTCATAAAATCACGCAGAAGATATTTCCATAGTCCTCCCCCGCGTGGGGTGGAGCCGGTCATAAATGAAACAACCGGATACAAAATCGGCGTTAATAAAGGTGATAACATTTCCCCATTTCGCTGCAAATGGAGCTCGCCAATTCTGCCGCCTTTCCTCTGAACAATCGTATGGTACGTTGGAGTTGTGGTCATAGTACCATGCTTTTCCGCTGGTCTATTTAAGGACTAATCTGGTTGAATGAAGTCGGTCCCAAATGCCGAATAAGTATGTATGCCATCGAAACTCGATTTTCATGAATTAGAATGGAGGTTTCTCATGCCTGCTAGGAATGCCCCATGGAACAAGATATTTCAAGACCATCTTATGCAACATGATTTTGAAGCGTCTCCGGCAACATTGACTGCGGACATGATAAAACAATCAATTCGACATTTTTCAACTACCAGTGACCGAGAGGTGCGAGTCATCGCGAAAATGGACTCTAGGGAAGATTTGCCACAAGTCTTGCGTGATAAAGGACTTTTTATGCTTCCTACCAAAAACGGTGAGTATATTCTTGTCAAAGGAGAAGGATATCATGACATACAGCCCGCCCGTGAAATCGAAATTTTTACATTGAAACTTTATTTTGAACTTAAAAGCGCCAAAGTAGGAAATAGCGAGATGCAACATCTTGATTACGCTTTCAATACAGGTTTGCTGCATCATTTTTTAGGACTCTCTGACCCATTATATCTACAAATTCGAGGACGCAAGTACACACCAGAATTTACATTTCAGGTTGGTCCCCCCAATATTACCACATCCTCTGTGCAAACGGAGATAGATGCAGGATATGAAGGACGCAACCTTCTTGTCCTCGTTGAAGCTAAGGCACGTCCGCAAAATAACTTCATTATTCGGCAATTGTATTATCCTTTCCGTCAATGGAATATCAGCACCGAAAAGAAGGTTCGCTCACTTTTCTTCTCATTCGATTCACAGACGCGAACACAGAGTTTCTGGGAGTATGAGTTCGCTGATTACAGTGACTACAATAGCATCCGGTTGATAAAATGCGCGAGTTATCAGATTGAAGAGTCTGTCTGAAAATCTAATCGCAACTCATTAAGCCGCTTTTGTGCAATACGGTTATACGATTCTTCTTTCTCAATCATCACCCATTTTCGGTTCTGTTTTTCTCCGGCAACTCCGGTTGTCCCAGTTCCTGAGAATGGGTCGAGAATAAGGTCACCTTCATTGGTTCCCGCCAAGACTAGCCGCTCAACAACCTGGAGAGGTTTCTGTGAGGGGTGCTTTCCATATTTTCGTTCCGACGGTTTAGTTAGCGGAATTTCCCACATGTTCCGCATCTGCTTGTTATTATTCAGCGCCTTCATGGTATGATAGTTGAACGTCCAATTCCTAGCCTTCTTGCTTTCATTGTTGACCGCCCATAAAATAAACTCTGTCGACTCCGTGAACATCCGACAGGTAATATTGGGTTGTGCATTCGGTTTATACCAGACGATCTGGGTAATAATTCGCCGGTCAAAGATATTCTGCATAATAAACCCAAGTGTAAAGATGCTATGGAATGAACCGAAAACAAAGATATTCCCATTCGGCTTGACGACTCTTAGAACTTCAGTGACCCAATCGAGTGTGAACTGGAAATATTCGTCCCTTGAAAAAGTATCCCAACCTTCCTGCATGGTAATATGGGAGCTGAACGCCCAACCTAACCCCTTCTTTTGGGACATGTTGAACGGAGGGTCAGCGATGCAGCAATCGAAAACATCAGTTGGCAAAGAAGGCAGAATACTGAGGCTATCGCCGCATAGAATCTGCTTGACAGGCAGATTTTCAGGTGAGGTATCCGGATGTAAGGTTCGAACCGTTTCTGATGGAACCATCTGTATCTGATTTTCTGGCAGGACTGTCGGTTCTGCTCTCTGGTCTGGATTGAGAACGGGCTTCGGGCGAATTGGATGAACTCCCGTTGCAAGATATTGAATCAGCTCGGCTTTTTTCAAAGACGAGTACCCTCTTAACCCAAGTTTTTTCGCCTCCTTTCGCAGATCTTTGTCTCGCATTTGATTAAAATTCATGGGCTTTCCCTCTCAATCTCTTTATGAGCAGTTCAATCTTATGATGTCCCGCAACCCATGTATTGAGGTTTTGCACTGGGAACAAAGAAACCTCTGTCAAATCAAATTACCTGTGTCAAATGTCATCTTCAGAGATGTGCCTAAGGATTCCGCAGGTGATTAAATCTTTGGGAAACAGAGAATCCCTCGAACAATGCAGTGTCGGGGAAGTTGCGGGATGCACGGGTGTAAAGGCAACGATCAAGCGGTTGGAGCGTTGAGTTACTTTTAAGACTATTTGATGTGGGGTCTCCGGTGTGTGTACTGTAAAATGCTCGGTCTCTATCGCCTAATCGTCTGCGTCGAGGTCAGAAAGGGAGTTTTGAGCATGCCCCAAATCGTTTGCCATTGCAAGTCATCGAATTCAGATAGCCCAAGTTCAATTGTCCCCGGCTGCTTTTTCAAGCGAAGGGTTCTTGCAATTCGATCCCAGACTGAAAAAATACTCGAAAAGTTGGAATCCGTTTCCGGCTGAAAACGGGAGTGATGGACCCGGTGCATATTCGGAGAGACGATTAACACACGAAGACAACGATCGCATTTTTCTGGCAAGTTAACGTTGCTATGATGGAATTGAATCACTGGAAGCAGAATCAACTCATAGAGGATAATTTGCCACAAGTTCAACCCTAACAAGGGAATGATTGCAAGCCTCAAAATGGACGAGATAATCAGTTCGCCGGTATGAAAACGGGTCGCGGTCGTCACATCCATTTCAGGGTCGCTGTGATGCATACGATGGAAACGCCACAGCAATGGAATGACATGATTCGCACGGTGCCACAAATACATCCAGCCATCGAACAAGAGAATCGCAATCAATGCCTCTGCCCAAATTGGAAATCTCAAGGCGTGCAATAATCCGGCGGAGTGGCTCTGGCTCCAACTAGCGACCATAGCGGTTAGGCTGGAAAAGACCAATACGATAACCGCTGTGTTCACTACGGCAATCGCCAAGTTTCGTCCAGCGTGTCGAACTCGATGTCGACGCTTCCGGAACAGTGGCAGCCAAGTTTCTACACACCAGAGAATCAGTAAAACAGCGATTCCCAATTTAGTCTTTGTCCCGCTAAGCGTTGCAGTGAGGTCCATTTTCCCAACTGTGAGTATTGAGACCTAAACCAATCCGGGTATTCGATCCGCTCTGTACCGTTATTCAACGTGCCTCGAAAAATAACACGCAATGGGTTGCGCTGCGACGTAATTTCACTCTCCAATCACAACGCCATATTCACCTACCACGGCGCCTCTGTGCTTGTCTTGGTAGTGCATGTGCCGCTCTCCCACTATCGGCTGAGTACTCTGAACCTCAATGGTGCCGTTGACATTGCCCATGGCGTTATCGTCAACATCCCAGCAGCAGGTTGGTTTGATTCCATGGTTGAGTTGTCTGAGCACATTTCCATGCTTGTCCCGAATCACAATGTTTACCATCGCATCGGCCTCACCGACATTTAAGAATCGAAACCAGTCATGCGACCCACTATAGACTTCGGGGAAAAAGAGTCGACGACCAACATGTCCACCCTCTGCCGATGCCCCCGGAAGGTCGATAATGCTCGTGCCGCTGTGCATATGGCGTTCCGCAGCAATGGGCTGGTCGCTTTGAACCATGATAGACGATTTTATCTTAATCGCGTCCATATCAGGAGTCCAGCATTCAAATGAATTGAGTGTCTTGTCCGCCGACCAAACAGGGTTACCGGTGCTGTCCTCCCGTGCTATCATCGTGACCTTTGCCTCTTCCTGTCCAACATTCACAACAATCGCCCAATCATGCCAGGCGGGCCCAATTTCAGGGAAGTAAAGTGTTGTGGGTCCATCTGAAATGACCTGCCCGAATTGACCGACCGAAGTTTGTCCGCCCTGATAGTGCAGATGCCGTTCGCCAACAACGGGTTGTGTGCTCTGCACTTCGACGGTTCCGACCACATTACTCATTGTTTCCTCGGCGAGATCCCAAGTACAAAGCGGTGGTATCTGACGATGATGCTGTGTGATAACATCTCCATTTCTGTTCCGAATTACCAGGTTCACCAGTGCGTCTGCTTCCCCAACATTCAGAAATCGGAACCAATCCCGCGCGCCCGAAACTAGTTCTGGGAAAAAAAGTCGCTGACCGACCGTTTCATATTCGACCGCGGCACCGACAAAATCCAACACATTCGTGCCGCCGTGCATATGCCGCTCTGCAACAATTGGCTGGTCAGCACTAAACTGCATGGAGGAATTTTCTCCAATTGCTTCAACATTTGGCGTCCAACATTCAAATGCGTCAATTGTCTTTTCTTCAGACCAAGTGGGGTTCCCATTTGCAGGATGCCTCGCAATTGCCAACACCTTAGTTGGTTCGGTCCCGACGTTGACTACTTGGACCCAATCCTCCCACGCGGGACCGACTTCAGGGAAATAGAGTGTCGTTGCTCCTGGCATCGTTACATCTCCTACTAATTAGATACACGTTTTACCACGTCTCTCAGAGTAGAGCATCGCCAGCCATAATACGTTCCTACCGAATTGCGATGGGATTTCCCGGAGACCCAGTTGCGCCTTTGAGTCTGAGAGGCGAAAAGACAAAGGCGAATTCGTAGGCTTTATCTCGCACCAAGTTTTCGGTAATCAGGTTCTCAAGGTTGTAAATTCCGTTTTTTGGTAAGAACAGTTGATGGACCGGAAAGGATAGGGACTTGTTGGGATTGGGAACCACTTCAATTGCCCAAGTATCGGCGCCCGCAATGACAATTTGCTGATCAACCAAGTATTTCCCCGCCTCCAGTCCGATTCCGGGTTCGGTCGCACCATAGCGTTCGTTGTCCGTCATCCAAAATTTCCCCCAGCCGGTATGGAATAGAACGAAGTCGCCCGGCTTGATTTCGGTTCCTTGCCGTTTTAACGCGCCTTTCAAATCTGCCAACGTGATTTCATAGCCGCCCTCCAGGTGTTCTACGCCCTTGTAGCCAGCGATGTCAATCAGCACACCTCGGGTGAAGAAGGCGCCGACGTTCTCTACTCCGAGTTTTGTCAACCCGCCAGGCTTTGCAAAATCGTGTCGATTAAACCCGTTGTAGTAGAGATCGCCGATGCCGACGTGCCCTAATCCATCGAATTGTGTGCCAACTTGACCAATTTGGCCACTGAAGATTTCATCGTGCGATGTGAGCTGATTCTCGCCGGATGGATCCGTAGTGTGCGGGATCATGAGACTGTAGTGGCGGGTACCAACAAGAGGCATGCCTACTTCATAGACCCTGCCTAACTGATAGATTTTTCCTTCCTTGATTAAACTTACCGCCTCCAATACCTTTGCGGGGGTTATACGGTTTGATGCGCCGCGTTGATCGTCAGGCCCCCATTGAGATGGGTACCATTTTGATTCTTGAGTGATTGCCCATGTAGCCGTCAACACGACAAACATCATTACCAGACCAGTGAGCATTGGAGGTTTAATCCGCTGTTTCCGTTTTCTAGTCATTGTTTTCTCCTTGCGTTTGCGAACTTTCATGCTCAAGAGCGAAGCCACGTATGAAAAGACTTTAACGAAGAGTGAAGATTCGAAGGGGGATGTCTATACCTTCTCAGAATATCAGTTTAGCAGAATGACTTAGCAAAATCAAGAGAATTCATAGACACGGTCGCCCCTCAAGGCGAAAAATAAAACGCTTGACGTCCGCTTTTTCCCTCTGCTATCATTTTCCTGTGGAAAGCCTAATGTATTGACTTGAAAGATTATTCAGAATGCAAGAAGAATCTTGATTGTACATTTGAGAGGATACTGTAAACCGCCATGCTCGTTGATTCACATGCTCATATTCAACTCGATGCGTTCGATGCGGATCGAGAGGCAGTACTGGAACGTGCCCGAAAAGATAGGGTACACTCTATTCTAACAATTGGATTCGATCTCAAGACGAGCCGAGATGCGGTTAGACTAGCCGAGCAACATGAGCAGATTTATGCGACAGTTGGACTGCATCCCCATGACGCGAAAGATTTCAACGACGAAACAACTGAGAATTTTCGTAATCTTGCCGTTCACCCGAAGGTAGTCGCGCTTGGAGAAATGGGGCTCGACTACTACCGCAATCTCTCGCCGCATTCGGTTCAGAAGATAGCGTTCCAACAGCAGTTGAATCTCGCAGAAGAATTAAACCTGCCCGTCGTCATCCACAACCGCGAAGCCTACCGCGATATCATCCCGATTTTACAGGCGCGGAGTGGGCGGGTCGAAGGCGTGATGCACTGCTTTTCAGGAGGCGTCGAAACCTTGCACCAGAGCCTCGAACTCGGATTTTACATCGGAATCGGAGGTCCTGTTACATATCGTAAATCTCACGAGCTACAGCAGGTGGCACGAGAGGTCCCAGCGAATCGCTTGCTTGTGGAAACTGACTGCCCGTGGCTGGCACCGCAGTTTCGACGGGGCAAACGCAACGAACCGGCTTATGTACGTGCGATAGCAGAGAAAATTGCGGAACTGCGTGGCGTAACGTTGGAGGACATTGGCGAAACGACAACACGGAACTTTGAGAATTTGTTTGGGAGGAGCATGTCGGCCGGAAAATCCGTTTAAATATTGGGGAACAAGGATTTCTGTGTTTAGTATCCATGAAAAAAGTGCTCATAGGCTATTCATCAATTATCAAAAATATCGCGGCTTGTCCTAACGGTAAACGATGAACAGACTCAAGCTTCGCACCTACGCTATGGTGATTGCACTCATCTGTATCTGGGCGATTTTCGCCGTAATTACCGAAGGTACATTTCTAAAGAATCGCAACCTTTCAAATCTGTCCCGTCAGGCATCGGTGACAGCCATCCTCGCTGTCGGTATGGTGCTAATCATTGTCTCATCAAATATCGATCTCTCTGTCGGCTACGGTTCCGGACTGCTCGGGGCAATCGCTGTAATTATACACGTCTGGTGGGGACAGAGCCCGTTCATAGCGATACTTGCAACAATCTGTCTAGGGATGCTGATTGGTGCGGTGCAAGGATTTCTCGTGGCGTATCAGCGAGTGCCCGCGTTTATTGTCACGCTGGGGGGCTTTATGGTCTGTCGCGGCTTGATGTTGGCAGCTACCAGAGGCGAGACCATCCTGCTACCGAACAACTGGTTCAAGGCGATTGGGAATGCCTACCTTCCAAAGCCAATCGGCTGGGTGTTAGCAATAACTGCCCTAGTTTTCGGCGCATATGCCTTCTATCGTCAGCGCAGAGCCCGGATAAACTACGGGTTCACAGCGGATTCGACGCCAATCTTCTTTCTGAAAGTCGGCGGAACATGGGTGTTAATCATCAGTTTCATCGCCATCATGAACAGCCATGAAGGCGTTGCACTGCCAGTATGTATTTTGTTCGCCCTAGCCCTTATCTTTCACTTTATCGCAAACAACACCCGCTTTGGGCGTTACGTTTACGCGATCGGAGGCAATTCTGAAGCTGCGTATCTCTCTGGAATCAACGTCCGAAAAGTTACGCTGCGTGTTTTTGCAATTATGGGCGCACTCATGGGGGTCGCTGGTGTTGTGCTCGCTGCGCGCGTGGGGAGTGCAAGCCCAGAAGCAGGTCGCTTACTTGAGTTAGATGCTATCGCGGCTTGTGTTATTGGCGGCGCGAGTTTAATGGGTGGGCGCGGGAGCGTTTCGGGCGCGGTATTGGGAGCGCTTGTGATGGAAAGTCTTAATAACGGCATGAGCATGGCAAACATGGATGCCTCATGGCAAGATATCATTAAAGGTGTCATATTGGTGGCAGCTGTTTGGTTTGACATTGTGTCGAGACAGCGCGGTCGATGAAGCCAAACAACTTAACTCATACAGAAATTGACAAAATGGAGGAAATTATGACAGTGAATTGGATGTATTTCAGAAATAGCTGAACATCCTGTCGAAAAGCGCAAGAGTTTCTTGACGCAAATGACATTCAGGTAAGCAGTCGAACGGATGCTCGTAAGGAGAAATTGAATCAAACGGAGGTTTGGGCTCGCATCAAAACCGCCGATTCCATTCACGTTGCCCGGGGCAAGGAGGTTGATGTCTTCAATCCAAATGCCAGTCCGCAGGACGCCGTCCTCAAAGCGGTAATGGGACGAAGCGGAAACCTGCGCGCACCCACGCTGCAACTCGGAGATACGTTTTTCGTCGGGTTCAATGCGAAACTGTATGAGGCAGTTCTAACGACATGAGTGCTGCGTGGCACGGACAGGTAGGGAAGACGACTTTCTATCCCTTGAGCGGGCGAGTGAGAAGTCCAACAGATCATCGCCGTTTCCATATCGCTAGGTTACCAAACTGAATTGCTTCCGTATAATGTGATTTAAGGTACGCGTCGACTAAGGGGTGTACGGGGGAGTTCCACACTCCAAAAATAGCTAATTTTGGCTTCGTCTCCTCTAAGTCCGCAATCACCTCTTTCTGCAGGGGCTTTGGAGAAGCATAGGCGATTTGAGCGAATCTTGTTGGATTTGGTCTGTTCGCAAGAAAATAATAGACGCCTTGATTTGCAAAATCGAAGATTGGCTCAGAAGACTTCGTGTTTTCTTGAAGATACTTGACCACTTGTTCAATCTGTGCTGCTTCGTTCACAGGTGCTAGAATCCTCCCTGCCCTTTTCAAGCGAACCTCAGCATATCCCTGTGGGATGCTTCCATATTTCGCAAAATTGACAAACATCGTTTCAGCCTTTTCCAAAGGCTTGGAGGCGAAAAAACCATACAAATCAGCCTTGATATACCAAAGCAAGCCAAACAAGAATATCAACGAACATATAAGCTGAGCCAGATTGAATTGGGGCTTCTGCGTTCTCCGGAATGTACGGGACGCCCCATCGCTAGATTCATCAGGTTCCAATGTCAGCGCGGAATCTTTGGATGAATCCGCCTTTGCCGGTTTGTCTTTCATCTCTGGCCGGGAGGCGAGTTCTGATGTTCGATGATGTCTATACGCTAGCCACACCCTTTCAAAGAAAAAGAAGCAGATTAGCCAGAAATATGAAGAACTATATATGACATGGTGCCAGTCTGAACGACCTAAGGCTGTACGGAAATAGATAATACCAGCCAACAGAATTAGCAGCAACCTCCAATCCTCTATTCTCCATTGATTGGCAATAGCGCGAAACAATAGAAATGTCAAAGTCATCAGGTAAACAAGAATTGGGAAATACCACATAAACGTCTCGCTTAAAATGAAGTGAGAGAAGGTGACCAGAGAAGTAATCTTTGAAAGTTCTGGCAACAGTGGGACAAAAGGCGTTCCCCAGATTTCCGTGTGATACGTGTATTGCATCCATGAGCTCCGGAACATATCATCTATCGCACCATGAACACCAAAAAAGATAAGAAAAGGGGCAAAACCTATCGCGACTCCTAACTCATACGTAAGAAGCGGTGACAACCACTTCCCAAATATACCTCTCCTCAGTTGCTGTATTCTACCTCTCAGAGAACTAGGATTCCCCGACGCTCTATCTGTCTCAGCCGTTCTGCTCCAGATGGATGCGAAACCGAAAAGAAATATGAACAAGCTAGAGACTGCCCAAGTATACAAACCGGTGTCAAGACTGTAAAACACCGCCAGTGCTGTAAAAGCGCCTGCCAATACGAGAAGTGATTTTCCATGCCCGGGTTCTCTATGGGGCCATTTACACAACAAGATCAGCGTGAGAAAGCCCAGTATATGTCTATCCGTTGCTGGAAGATACGCTCGCGGTAGAGCCAAGCCAAACGTCAGTGAAATAAAAGCTAAAGAAACAATGAGTGCAGTGACTCTCCTTCGGAAGCACTGTAGAGCGAGAAGATAGAAACAGATATAACCCAGTGGAAACACAATGTGGTGCAGCCTTCTGTCTGCTTCAAGAGTTTCTCCAAAGAGTTTCATGGCGAGCAAGGGTTTGTATGCATTTTGAAAGAGCCCGTGCTGAAGGTATACATCTCTATATGGAATTCTGCCACGCAGCAGTTCGTTTACTACCGCCGCACGTTCCCCTTCGTGATAAAGATCGATACCACTTATGGCGTTCGCACCGGTGTAGGCATGACTCAGGCTGGCATTGCTATTGTACAGAAAGGCATAAATGAGACCGGATATCATAATGACGTTCAGGATAGACACCTTCCGCTCCAGAGCAGAGCGATGCGGCAGACGGGTGGGATTTTGGTGTATACGAGCTCTGCTGAACGAACGAACCTGCAAGACGGCGAAGATTTTCAACGCGACAATCGCTATAACGACGATAAGTGCCAGAATTGCCGTTGCATGTTTGACTCTGAAAAACACCGTGAGGGACAAAAGTAAGATAGAGGGGAAATAAGTTACAGCATCAGCTCGGAGTACATCTGCGAAGTTATAGGGTGTCAAGGTGCTCAGCAGCGCCGAATAACCAACCCAGAGGATCCATGCTCCTAGTACCATAAAAAACAGCATTTCCCAACACTGGAGCGCCGTAACTTCTTTTGGGCTTCCAAGTATAAGAAGAAAAACAGTTAGGCACACGCCACAGGCAATCGGTATCCCATGAAATGGTATTGTCGCCCTTGCCCAAAGGACTTCTCCTATTTTTAGCTTCTTTGTCAGGATGGCTCCGACGGTGTATGTCTTGCCCACAGGCGATTGCGGTCTTTCACGGCCACCCCTTCTTGAGATAAGCAAGTGAAAAGAAAAAAGCATCACTTGAGCAATCAGGAATAGAAGTAGTGGAGTTCCAATTTCCCCTGCAAGTCTGCTGGGAAGATATACTCTCTCCAATACCAGTAGCAATGGAAGGTACGTGAAGGCGTGTTGTCTCAAGATGCGCTCTTTGGCGTTATTAGTCAAGGCAGCGCAAAACGCCGAAAATACCACCCAAAATCCACAACATAAGAGAGAAAAGATCGGTACGAAGGATAGAGTAGCTAAATAGTTAATTAGCTCCTGGCGATTCGCAGAAACAGCCTCCGTCGTTTTATGCGCTCCGATTTGAGCAAATAAATGGAGGTGTTCCTTGAAAGTGAAACCCAATGCCAATGCGAAGACAAAGCTACTTACAGAAACTATCACAGCAAAAACTTGGTTTCTATGTTGGCGCGCAAGGTTGAAAGTTTCACGAATAGGGGCACACATAGCAAGATCCTTCGGTCGGAAAAAACTCCGGCTCGTCCTGATGGACGCTCAATCTGAATTCTTAGAATAGTAACTCTAATGTCATTTCGTTCGGATTGTTGGGTATCTCAATGAATTCGTTAACATAGCTGTTCTCATAAAAATCATCGATCACGGTTCCTGATATCTCATGAGTAAACTGGATATACCTATCCCTCTGGCTGGGGGCAAAGGCGGCACATCACGAGTGGGATGTAGTTGCTATTCTGTTGATGTCGATGGAACGTGTATTAAGGTACCGTGGACACTGTGTGGCAAATTCTCCGGACCATTCCTCAAGGAATCAACGTAATATTAGCGTATGCTGGCGATTCCATTACGCTGCGATGGGCGTCGGCTGCTTCAGCAAGCGGCATTTCTTTGCCAACTTTGGGGCGGAGCGTACCATTTCTCAAGCCAGCAACTAAGTAAGCGTGGATGCTGGCAAATTCACACTCCGATGCATTCCGCAAGGACATGCCTAAGATACTCGCGTCACGACTCATCGTGTCGCGGGGGTTGACTTCCACAACGCCCCGGCTGCCAATTACGACGACCCGTCCGCCCATAGCTAGTGCGGGCAAATCCTTACCAAGATTCACATTCGCGAGCATTTCGAGGATGACGTCTACACCCTGTCCATCGGCGATTTGCACGGCTTCGTCGAGATGATCGGGCGCATGATGATCCAACACATAATTCGCACCGTGTTCGATAACCAGAGACCGCCCTACTTCAGAGCCTGCGGTGCCAATGACAGTCATTCCGCCAGCTCTGGCCAACTGAACCGCCGCAAGACCAACACCGCCACTTGAACCATGGACTAAAACCATCTCTCCCGGTTCTACCCGAGCGCGTTGAAACAGTGCACGATATGCTGTGCCATAGGGCACGCCAACGCATGCACCTTGAGAAAACGACACAGATTCAGGAAGTGGATATACGTCGGCAGCTTGGCATACTGTTCTTTCGGCATAGCTACCGCTGAGTGTTCCGGCACAGTAAACACGATCTCCTTCTGAAATGTTGGCATCGCCGTTACCGACGGATAGCACGATACCAGCAGCGTCAATTCCAGGGGTGTAGGGGAGATCGGCTGTATAGCCGTGAAGCCCAGACCGAATGTATGTATCTACCGGATTGACGCCAGCCGCATGCACCTGTATTACGACCTGTTCAGCGCCGGGCTGCGGGTCTGGAATCTCTTCTAACGTCATCACTTCCGGGGAGCCATGTTCATGCACACTAATTGATTTCATAACTTCTTCCTCCTACTCTTTGGAAGGTCATGAACCTTCCAAAAGTTCAAGTTCATTAACCGCTTTTCGCGTTCGTAGATCGGTAATAGATGCGCAGGGGTGTTCCGTTAAAGCCGAATGTCTTGCGAATACCATTAATCAGATACGCTTCATAATGATCAGGGATTTTATTGGGGTGCCGCGCAAAAATTAGAAATGTTGGCGGTCGCGTCTTTATCTGTGTGATGTATTTCAGTGTGGGCCGGATTTTGCCAGACCGCGGCGGTTCATGCTCATTCTTTAATCTCATCAACAGGTCGTTTAATTCGCGCGTTGGCACCTCTGTGCAATACTCGGAATGAATGTCTAAACTGAGATCGAGGAGATTCGTAACGCGCCGACCGGTAATTGCCGAAACAAAAAGTAACGGTACGTACGATAATTGGGATAGTTGAGCGTAAATCGACTCGACAAATTCGTTGTACGTCGAATTGTCCTTCTGGATCAAATCCCATTTGTTGATTGCCAAAATACACGCCTTTCCCTGTCGCGCGATGTAACTAGCGATAGTTTTGTCTTGACGTGCAATTTCACGATCGGCGTCGACAACCAACCACGAAATGTCACTCTGACGAATACTGCGAATTGCACGTTGAACGGTCGATTGTTCCAGTTTGTCATCAATTGCAGTTTTCCGCCGCATTCCGGCTGTGTCAATCAGTTCAAAAGGGATATGGTTATGCATAAAACTAATGTTGACCGCGTCATGTGTTGTCCCGGGACGTTCATCGACAATCATCCGCTCTTCTCCTAGAATCCTGTTTATCAGTGAGGACTTGCCTACATTGGGACGACCTACAATAGCGATTTTTATAGCCTTCGAAGATGCCGAATCATCTGCTTCAACTTCAACCTTCGGAAGCGCAAACACAACTTCATCAAGGATGGAGCTAAGTCCCTCATTATGTGTACATGATATGAAGAAAAGGTTGTCGAACCCCAGTGCATAAAGCTCCCCTGAACCGGTTCTCAAGCGTTCATTATCGACTTTGTTGACAACAACGAAAACTGATTTCTCCGATTGCCTGAGTGCGTTCGCTATTTCCAGATCTTGCGGCATCATCCCTGTCATTGCATCAACAACAAACAGAATGATAGCGGCTTCGTTTAAAGCTACTTCAACTTGCAATTTAACACTATCAATAAGCCGATCTTCTGGCGCCATCTCCAATCCGCCGGTGTCGGCGATCGTGAAACACTCGTCCATCCAATTGACATCCGCATAAAGCCGATCTCGTGTCACTCCCGGTTGGTCATGGATAACAGCAATCTGTTTCTTGGAAATCAGGTTAAAAAGTGAAGACTTCCCAACGTTCGGTCTACCGACGATAGCGACAATCGGTCGTGCCATGATTTACCTTTCCCTTTTTGGGATTGCCGGTTTACTCTTGTGCATTTACCTGAGTGCTCAATTTAATTCTTCTTGAGACTGTCAATACTGACTTGATTACAACAATGACCGGAAAGGCGAGGAGTACGCCCCAAAAGCCGAACACAGCAGCACCAAATATCACGGCAAACATAATCACCAGAGGATCGACATCTATTGCTCTGCTCATGACTTTCGGTGAGATTAGCGAGTTATCAATCGCTTGGATGCTGAAAATTGCGCCCAACAGAACAGCAATCCGGACTAGTAAACCTATCGAATCAAAATCTCCCGTAGCGAACCCCATCAGCAGCGAGAGAAGTGCAACGCCTCCGCCGATAAATGGCCCAAAGGTAGGAATAGCATTGCACAGCCCAGCGAGTAATCCAATGACTAGGGCAAATGGTACGCCGATGAGCGAATACACAAGTATCGAAATGACGCTGATGATAAAGCTCACAGCGACCTGCCCCCGCAAAAATGACTCCATAGTGCGGTTGATTTCGGTCAGATAGAGTCTGACAGCGTCCCGATTGCCGTCGGGAAACAGGTTAACAAAGTCTTGGGTGTATCGGTTGAACGCCCGACCTGCGTAGATGAAAACAATGAGCGCCAAGAATACCGTTGCTAGAAATCCGCCGAATCCGATAGCTATTGATGAGAAGTGTGTAACAAGCGTCCTGATAAATTCACTTCCCGCCCGTGCCAATGTAGGAAGTTTATCCGTCAGCTCTTCTTGTATGCGGTCTGGGAAACCTGTTCCGCCAATAGCTTTGAGAAGCTGGTTGTCCTTTACATCGGCGAGTACCCCTTGTTTCGCCCGCACGCCTGTGAAGCGCCATTCACCAGGATTGGTGCTACGATAAACCCCGCGGCGATTGCCGGCGTAAAGCGTTCCATGTTGAGGCAGAGAAGCCAGCAGTGGAACGGCTGACGAATTTAACTCAGGTGGTGCCTCGATTGGTTTCCAAGTTGCTTCACTTTGCAATTCATCAATTCCCTCGGTAGTCTTAGCAGAATTTTCGACATCGTCAGAATAGGTGTTCAGGTAAGCGTTCGGGGCGAACCGCCACTCATAAATCCCGTTTGATGTCCCCGCATAGAGTCGTTCATGTGCGACGGCGAGCACATGAATCTGTGTATCGCCTAATCCTTTCGGGGTTATAGACACCCAAGTCTCACCTTCGTCGGTAGTTTGATACATACCTCGATCTGAAGCGATGAACACGGAATTTGTAGATTCGGATGAACAGGCAACACTCCGTATGGCAAGTTTGCCTTGAGGCGTTCCTGCAGATTGACCTACACGAATGTCCTTCCACGTCGCACCACGATCGCTGCTCAAGAATAGCCCAACATCAGTTCCCACAAAAAGTTGAGCGCGATTCCATGGCGGTATTGCAATCGCTCGAATCGATTTATCAGCGAAAGTGTCAGTGCCGACTTGCACCCAAGTTGTGGTGTCCGTTTCCATGTTGTCTGTTGTTTTTGGTACATACAGTCCCTCTGCCGTACCTACGTGGAACTGCGCGTCTCCGGTTCCCGCCGCAACCGCTTGAATGGGTTGTCCAATCAGAACTCCTCCCGTTATGTCCTCAAGTCGGTTTCTGCCATCTTCAAAGCGATAAATTCCGTGCGTTGTTCCGATGAAAACTACGTTTGCACGCTCAGGTTGAGGGCGAACGGCAACTGCATGGAATTCATTGCCGATAGCGAAGGGCAACATATGGTTGTAGAACCTTACCAATCCCCCAACCATGTCCCTCGACTGTCTGCTAACCTGCGGAATTATGTACAGCAATAACACCGCGAACACACCGAGGGTCAGGGCTGTTAGAACCACACGTGCAGTCCTCCGCGACAGTTGCAAGCGTCTACCCCGCGTCAGCGGGATGTCCTGTATGGTGTTCAGTAGAAATCGGAAGAAATAAGCGGCCCCGAAGCCCAGTATGAAAGGTATCAGGATGCCCAACAAGTTGATAAACAACCAGATACCGACCATGGTGAGAAGCACGTTGACGATGCTCTTGGACGCAACTAGGCGATAGATGGAAGCCAAAAGAAAAAGAAGCAGAATCGGAACCATCGGATGCAATAGCAGAATGGTCCCGCCACCCGAATCTCTTGTCCTTGGTCCGTTATAGTAGGCAAACGCAACCCAGCCCGCGACAAGCACAATAATGATAATCGTATAGATTATATTGCTCGTCGCCAGTTCGCTAGAGCTGGATTGTTTATTTGAGGATGTATGCGTCATACCGTAATGCGGAAAACGGAAAACCTATCTAGAAGGTGTATTCCAAATGAGTTGAGAACTCCTTTTACTCCCAGAGACGACATTAAGCAAACAACACCACTACCAGCGTCCAGCAGATAGTGGCTAAACCTGCTGCAATGCTGGCTTGAGGAATTTGGGTCTTGACGTGGTCCATCAAATCACAACCGGTACATATCGAAGAAAGCACTGTCGTATCGGAAATAGGTGAACACTGGTCGCCATAGACACTACCATCCATAACAGTTGCAAAGCAGATGGTCATAAAGAATTCTGGGTGATCCAGTCCCTGAGCGTTTGCAACCGCCCAAGCTAGCGGCATGGCAAGTGGAAATGCAACTGCATACGTACCCCAGCTAGTTCCCGTTGAAAAGGCAATAATCATGGTCATAACCTGGAGTGTGACAGGGAGTAGCCAATAAGGAATGCGATTGCCTAACAGCTCAACCAAATATGTCCCACCGCCCGCCTCTTTGCTAACGGCTCCAATCGTAATCGCCAACAGTAAGATGACCGAGCCGAGAACCACTCCCTTGAAACCATCCCCAATGCCTTCCATAAGGTCTCTTAAGGACATTCCACGGAGGAGTGCCAACATCATAGCGGCAAGCACCGCCGCTCCAAATGCCCATCGAACATTTGGAGATCCAATCACGATGAATGTACCGATTGCGAGGCCGAGGAGAATTGCGAGGGGAAGAAAGAAGTCAATGACATGGGGTTTATAGCCTTGAGGAACATTGGTTGCTTGTAATTCCTTTGCACTGAGCGGTTGTGCACCGGGGGCGTCCAAGTCACCGCTCTCACGGGCTCTGTTCATTGCCGCCCGCAGTTTTTTTCCGAGGAACAATGGCTTTTCGATACTGAGTAAGAAAGTACCCAATACCGCAAAAATTGCGTAAAAACAGAAAGGGACACTCTTGAAGAAAAAAGTGACACGCGCACTCTCTGTTGCCAACCAACTGACCCCAGCAACAAAAATAAAGGATTGTATGTAACCTGGCCAGGCGTTAAATGCCAGTTGGGACGCAATTGGGGAGGCAGTAGAATCAACGATGTACGCCAGCTCCTCATGGCTGATCCGCTCTTTGTCCGCAAGCGGTTTAACCGTCGTCCCCACTAACACCGTACTAACCGTGCCGCCTTGAAAGAAGATGATACCTAGCATCCAGGCAACGAGTTTAGCCGTTCTGGGCCCACGAACAACATGCTTGGTCATTAACTCCGCAAACGCTTGAGAAGCGCCGGTTCGTGCCCAGATTCCCATTAGGCCGCCAAGAAACCATAAGTAAAGAATTATGATACCGGCGGCGGACTTCGTCATAAGGTTTTGGACCAAAACCGCTTCTGTAATATCGTATTTTCCTAACAGAATAGCACCCGCAATGACGCCGCCCGCAAGTGAGGTCACCGGTTCCCGAGTCACCCAACAGAGCAGAATTGCAACCACCGCCGGAAGTAGAGACCAATACTGCCAGTGGCTCACCGCGTTCGACTGGTAGTACGATGTCTTGCCGTCAACTTTCTCGTACACAAACTCTGTCGTAACGGATGGAGATTTTTTCTCTTGGTTAAGTCGGGCGATAATTTCAGGATGTAACTGGGAATCTTCTAAAGGCACAAGGCTTTTAATAAGGACTTTCTTCTCACGTTTGCCTTCGCCTGTTGTGAAATACGGTTCTCCCTGTTCGTTTAAGTGAACATCCAACGTAATCTTATTGACTGTCCACGTCGGTGGAATGTGTTTACCAACATAATAAGCAACTCCAAGACAGATAATAAATGCCCAAAGGGCGGGGGATTTTAAACTGCGAATCATTAATGACCTCCAATTCAAAGTATGAGTTAATCTGTCACAAATCAGCTTAATTCAATCAACTTACTGTTTTCACAATTGATAAATTCAGCGCTTGCACGTGGCTGTACGTGTGTGCGCCATCGTTTGCAGTCATTTTGGAATTTGATGTTAAGTTTCAAGTAGGCGGTTCATAGATCGACTTTGATCGAAAGATCGGCCAACTGTTCGTCGGTAACTTCAGAAGGCGCACCCGTGAGCAAGCATAATCCTTTCTGCGTCTTCGGGAACGCGATAACTTCGCGGATATTGTCCTCGCCGGTCATCAGCATCACGATACGATCTAGCCCAGGGGCAATTCCGGCGTGCGGCGGCGTGCCGTGTTGCAAAGCTTTGATAAAGTAGCCGAATCGCCTTTCAACCTCCTCCGGTCCAATTTTCAGGAGTTCCAACACCTTTTGTTGAACATCCCAACGGTGAATACGAACGCTGCCGCTGCAAATCTCTATGCCGTTAATCACCAGATCGTAGTGCTGCGACAGGGCACCACCGGGATCGGTATCCAAAAGAGGAACACTTTCTTCAGAGGGCGCTGTGAAGACATGGTGGAAGGGCTCGTATCGGTTTTCGTCTTCGTTCCAGTCGAATAGCGGATAATCGACAATCCAGAGGAAGTTGAAACTATTCTCATCAATGAGACCAAGTTGACGTCCAAGGTGCAGTCGGAGGTTCGACAGGGCATCTGCAACCACCTTTGGTTGGTCAGCGACGAACATCATAATGTCTCCCGGTTTCGCTCCCATCCGCTCCGCTATCGCTTTGAGCGTGTCTTCGCTGAAAAACTTGACGATGCTGGACTCGAATCCGTTTTGGGCTACTTTAATCCACGCCAATCCTCTCGCTTTATAGATTGCGACAAATTCGGTCAAGCCTTCAACTTCTTTTCTGGAAAATACTGCTCCGCCCGGAACGGCGATTCCCTTCACCTGCCCCTTTCGATTCAAAGCACCGGTAAACACCTTGAAATCACAGTTGGCGACGAGGTCGGAAAGGTCTGAGAGTTCCATGCCGAAGCGGGTATCCGGCTTATCGCTGCCGTACCGCGCCATGGAGTCGGCGTAGGAGATGCGCGGAAACGGTGTTTCTACTGGAATGCCTGCGGCTTCCTCAAAAATGCGTTGCATTAATCCTTCCGTGACTTCGATGACGTCATCCGCTGTCGCAAAGGACATCTCGAAATCAAGTTGGGTGAACTCGAGCTGGCGATCGGCGCGGGTGTCCTCATCGCGGAAGCAGCGGGGAATCTGGAAGTAGCGATCGACGCCGCTCATCATCAAGAGTTGCTTGAACTGTTGCGGTGATTGTGGGAGCGCGTAGAAATTGCCAGCGTTGAGTCGGCTTGGCACTAGCACGTCCCGTGCGCCTTCAGGAGTACTGTTCATCAAGATTGGGGTTTCAATCTCAAGAAACCCGTGTTCGTCCATGTACTTCCGGGCTGAGAGCATAGCTTTGTGCCGAACGGCTAAGGTTTTTTGCATCTTGGGCCGACGGAGATCAATGTATCGATATGTCATGCGAATCTCTTCGTCGCTATTGATGTCGTCCTCAACGAGAAACGGCGGTGTTTTGGCAACGTTCAATATCTCCAACTTGTTGGTTGCCAGCTCAATCTCGCCCGTTGGGAGGTTCGGGTTGATTGTACCCAAGTATACCCTGATTTCGGTTTCAGTCAATTTGATAACGTAGGTGCGTTTGCTTGTCTTGTCTGTAATCAGCCACTTGCCGTCTGTTTCTCTGCCTAAAATCTCGACATTTTGGGATAGTGGATGTTCATTTTCTTTAAAGGCTTGTCTTAATTCCTCTGAAAAATGCTGAGCCTTTAATTCGGTTTCATGCGCTAATTCGAGGCTGAACAATAGGTCGCTCTCTAGCCGTTCTCGAACTGTTCCACTCACGACCAACACAAACTCGCTGCGAATTTGGTTTGCAATCTTGTGCGCACCAATATCAATGTTGGGATCGAAAACCACTTGTGTAATCCCCGTCCGATCTCGTAAATCGACGAAAATAACGCCGCCATGGTCTCGACGGCGAGCAACCCAGCCAGTTAATTGCACCGTTTTCCCGGCATGAGCGAGCCGCAACTCCCCACAATAATGTGTCCTTTTCATTTCAGGCATTGTGCGTCTTTACTTATCCTTAATTGTAAGATTTTCATTCTTGGACAACCGATAACATCGTGAAACTTGTGGCAGCTTGCTCTCGGTCACGTTAGGTTAGTCAAACCCATTTAAACGCGATGTTTTACTCAGTTCCTCTGCCAACCGATCGAACGCAATCGTCCACTGATTTCCACTTTCCATTTCTCGAACCGTGGCTGCACCATCCTTAATCTCATCTTCCCCGATTATCACGACATGTTGCACATTGAGCTTGTTCGCTGTCTTCATCTGTGCCTTCAATCCGCGCCCGTTATACTCAAGGTCGGTTCTGATTCCCCTTTCGCGCAGCCTTTGCGCTAATTGAAAAGCGACAGGCATCGCTTCATCGCCTAGTACAGCGATGTAAACGTCAATGGGCGGCTGTAGCGAAATCCCGACGTTCTGGGCTTCTAAAGCGAGTATGATTCGATCTACGCCAAGCCCAAACCCTATCGCCGGAGTTTGTTTGTTACCCAGCTCTTCGACCAGATAATCATATCGTCCACCACCTCCGATAGCGTCTTGTGCCCCCAGTCCGCCTGCAGTGAATTCAAACGTCGTGCGAGAGTAGTAATCCATTCCCCTCACAAGATTCAAATTTTCGGTATAGTCAATTCCCGATAACTTGAGATAACGTTTTACAGCATCAAAATGTTCATGGCACGGGTCGCATAGATAATCTAGTAATTTAGGGCTTTCAGCTAGAATTTCACGACACCCTTTCTTGCAGTCAAAGAGCCGCAATGGGTTGCGTTCATAGCGACCTTGGCATTCTCGACAAAACTCATCGAGACGTGCTTTTGTGAAAGCCTTGAGATCCGCCACATATTTTGGACGACAAGCACGATCTCCAATGGTATTGAGGTGTAGCATCAAATCTTTGAAACCGAGCGTCGAATAGAATTGATGGGCTAAGGCGATGACTTCCGCATCAACCGCAGGTTGCGCCGCGCCAAACACCTCCACCCCTACCTGCCAATGCTCACGATAGCGTCCAGCCTGCGGTCGTTCATAACGGTACATTCGCCCATTGTAGTATAGTTTCAAGACACTCGACCCTTCGAGCAGCCGATTTTGGAGGACGGCGCGAACAACGGATGCTGTACCTTCTGGTCGTAGAGTGATGCTCCGATTGGCTTTGTCGTTGAAGGTGAACATCTCTTTTTCAACGATGTCGGTGGTATCTCCCACCCCGCGGACAAATAGATCGGTGCTTTCAAAGATAGGGGTGCGAATTTCCTGATATCCGTATGTAGAAAAAACAGATCGTGCGATTTTCTCTACCCACTGCCACGTTTGAGTCTGTGAAGGAAGGATATCTCTCGTTCCTTTTGGTGATTGAATAAGCATGTCTTACCGATAACCCCTTCTCGCTTGCTGAATCTTCTCTAACGATTTTGTTGCCGCTTGCCGCAATTCCTCGTTTTCATCATTTTCAAGCGCCTGCAAGGCATCAACGAACAGTATTTGCTCGCTTACTGAGCTCTATCATTTTCTTCTCGACTAATGAAACTTTCGATGAACAGGATGTCCACGTCAATGTTGCTTGCAGGAACAGCAGTGCCATCCGTATAGCTCCTCGTTAGGAAGTATCCTCGGATTCGGTTGGGAAAGACCAATTCGAAAATTCCTATTACACCACGTAAAATATTGCTAACCTTGCGGTTCCCGGCAGAATTGAGGAGGGAAACGTTACTCATATCAATTCTCGCACCGAATCATACCCACAATTTACGATTTCCGCTGCATCGCCGCCTGAATCTGACCCCGTTGCTCCTGAAGTTCCGATGCACTAGGGGCGAGGCGGAGTGCTTCAGTATTGGATTTCAACGCATCGTCATATCGCTTTTGTGTGAGGTACAAATCCGCCAAATCGCTGTGTAGCAACGGCTCATCCGATGCAAGTTGAATAGCACGCTTGTATGAATCAACTGCCTTGCGAACTGCGTTCTCTTCTGCATAGATATTGCCTAATACATAATGCACGCGCCACGAATTTGGGTTGGCTTCCAATGTCTTCTCTGCGTATTCGTGCGCTTCCGGCAACATTTTCTTTAGGTGATAGATTGATGCCATTGCCGCGAAAATTTCGGCAGGAAGATTTGAATCTAACATCTCAAGCCGTTGATAAGTACGCAGTGCTTCGTCGTTACGTTCTTGTCGTTCATAAATTGGTCCAAGCAGGAGGTAAAAATCTAGACGATTCGGTTTCAGTTCAATTGCTTTCTCAATCGCTTTTGCGGATTCATCTAATTTCCCTTGCCCTTCGTAGATCACCGCGAGTTGAATGTAGCCTTCCGTCTCCTGTGGATTAGTTCGCAGAGTCTCCTTGACGACTTGTTCAAGCTGCTTAAGCTCTTTTTGCTCCTCTTTGCGGACCAATCCGGCTGCAACGCCAAGATGGTGTCGAATCACCTTATCCCGTGGGTTAATAGCCAACCCACGATTAAAATATTCGAATGCCTCCACATATTCTCCCGCAACATATCCAATTTGGCCTTCGATTAGCTTCTGACTAGCGTCGAAGTAAAGATTCACCTGTTTTCTCACCTCAGTTTTCTCCGCCATTGTTCTGCCATAATTTTTCAGATACGGATTGACACGTTCACGATATTTCGCCATTCCCGCAATAATGCTTCTGCTGCTACCTACAGACTGCTTTGCGCGGATAAACCCCAAATACGGGCGGTTATCTGTAAAAATAGTGCCATCTCCGGTATAGCTTCGGAGCGCATCCTCACCCATCATAAACGAATCTAGCAACGACATGCCATCAAGATCATCGTGTGCAAGCGCGTCGCTAATGCTTGCAATCTGTGTTCTGTCTATAAAGTTCTTATAATCTATCTTGAGTCGTTCAGATGTACCAATCAGGAGGACGAAATCCGGCGTGTATTTGTACCATAGTGTTGTGTGAGGAAAAACTTCGATGACAGTCCTCAGTGCCATCTTGAAATTTGCTTCGGAGAACAGGCTGAGCGGTAACCACTGACATAAAATGCCATCTTCGGTCAGAGCCCGCTTGCAGAGTCTGTAGAAATTTGCAGTGTAGATGTGTGGATTCCACGCACCGGGTAAGGGTGCGAGAGATCTCACTGAAATGATGTCGTATTTTTCGCCCTTCATTAGCAGATAGTTTCGCTCGTCATCAATGGTCCAATTGAAGGAGGGGCTGCTGAGAACATTGTGATTCACATCAGCGAAATGTACACGCGCTTCGTTGATGACATCTTTTGAAGTTTCGACCGCATCCACATGAACCCCGTGTTGGGTCATTGAGTAGGCAGTTAGTCCCATGCCAAAACCGATTACAAGTGCACGTTTCGGGTCGGGATGAAGAAGTAGCGGGAGGTGGGCGATTACACGATGTGAGGGGGAGTCCCATCGCGAAGTATCTGCAACTTTACGCGTGCCTACATACAATTGATGAGCTCCATTCCCATCCTTAAGCACCGTCACATCGGCCTCAATTCCCTCTTCATGGGAGATAATTGCGTTACCTGTATCTTGTGTGAGGTAGGTCGGTCTTGTCAGGAACACTGGTTCATCGGCTACATAGAGCACAATTAGTCCGAAGCCAGCAGTAAGGATTGCCCCCCCAGTTGCTGCCCCACTCAGAAGTTGTCTGGAGCGTAAATTTGCAGTTTGTCCTGAGAAAATCATGACACAGCCCATAATCGCTGTCAAAACCGCTGTCAGGACAATACCCGGACGAATCCCAAACAACGGGACGAAGATAAACGCTGCGCACAAAACACCTGCGATTGCACCAATAATGTAAATCGCACAGACATTGCCAATACTGCGTCCTAATCGCGCCATGTCACGCGTGTAAATCCGGATAGCCACCGGAAAGCACCCGCCAACTAAGATAGTAGGAACAATCATTACGACTATACAGCCAATAAATGCTCCGATTCCTCCACCATAGAAAGTTGATTGGGAAACACCGCCGATTCGATGTAGTTCTCCGAAAGCCGCTATCGCCGCGACCCCAGAGAGCCCGATGGCAATCTGCATTAGTCCGAACAGGCTACTGCGCGACTTTATACGATCAGTTGCCCGTGCGAATGATAAACTCCCGAGAGCAATGCCAAACAGGAAGACTGCCAGCATAGTTGTGATGGTCGTAGGATCGAGGGAGGACACGAAAACACGTCTCCAGAGCACTGCATAGGCGAAAGTGCAAAATCCGGAGACAGAAAATGCCCAAACTGTTAGCCGTAAAGACGGAAGCGCTTCGGTTGTATCTAGTTGCGAAACGGTATGCTCCGATATTGGGTGCATCCCGTCCCTATCGCTCGCTGTACCACTTGTCTGCTGTCGATCCAGCCCGAGGGTAATGGCTGCCGCAACCAAGTTAATGCCTACACATAGGTAGAGAGACTGTAGAACCCCTAAAGTTCGCAATAGGAAAAATCCCACTGCAAGACATCCAATCACGCTGCCAAGCATCTTCAGCCCATTGAGAATGCCGACGTGGAATCCAAGCCTTTCTGACCTTTCTACCAATAACTTGCACACGACAGGCAGTGTGCCTCCAATCAAAATTGATGGGACAAGCAGGAAGAAAAAGGATAGAGCAAAGCGGATGAACAACAGCGAATAAAACTCCCCATTAAGCCCGCGATAGACCAGAATGTGCATGGCGTTGAGTACATTCAATAGTAATGGGGAAATAAGGGCAAAAACAGCGATACCTAGTTCAAGAATAGCATATAAGCGTAATGGGCGCTCCTCACGATCTGCCAAGCGGCCAAAGTAAAAGCTGCCAACCGCCAATCCTGACATCAGTGCTATCAACACCGTGCTCACCGGCAGCGTGGTGCTGCCAAATATCAGTGTGAGTTCGCGGATCCAAATTACTTCGTAGATTAAGCCAATGGCACCGGAAAAAAGAACAATCAGCCACATAACCGGTTTAATATTCTGCACAAATCTCTTTCCCTTCTCATCATCTCCAACTTTCCAATAGTTCATAACCCTTGGAAGGCTTTCGTCGCCTCAGAATTCATTATAACACATAAATCCCAGCGATGTGTACTTCAAAATTGGAGCATCTGGATCACAGTGCACGAAACGTAGGAGATAATGTTCAATTACGGAGAGACGTGCTCGATTCTAGTACACTTTGCTGTTGTCCTGCCGCGTGATTAGTAAGAAATTCTCTTGATTTTTCGACATATGTTAAATTATAATGGTAAAGTGATTAAAGTTCGTTTAACATTGCTCTTGTTTGTGATTAACTCCAATGCTGGACAGTTGAATCAGCAATGTCTCAACTGGCAAAACGGTTATCATCTAGGCAAAGATGTGGCTCAGTTACGCGAAGAAAAGATGAATAAATACTGAAAGGCTAGCTCCCGGCGGTGCCCAATGCTCTAGAATCAAGAAGATGTCTCATTAAGTGATTCTAGCCTCGGACAATATCAGAGATAAAATGTCCCAAAACTTCCCCGATAACACACTCTACGAACTAGACAATTTACCCGTCCTCCGTGGGATGAATAGTGAGACTATTGATCTCATTCCCACTGATCCTCCATTCAACACGAAACGTAATCGACCCGGAACAGCAGGCTTCTATGTCGATAACTGGAAATGGGGCGATACCGGAATACTCCCTGACCAATGGAAATGGAACGAAGTCCACCCGAGATGGCTTGAGGAAATCAAGGACGACAATGCGGCACTGTTTCAGGTTATTGAAGCAGCTCGTTTAAGTCATGGAGAGGACATCGCCGCCTTCCTATGTTTCCTCAGTGTTCGGCTGCTTGAATGCCGGCGAATCTTAAAGCCCACTGGTAGCATTTACCTCCACTGCGACCACTCGGCCAATAGCTACATCCGAATGGCTATGGACGCCATCTTTGGAAAGAACAATTTTCGGAATGAAATCGTGTGGCATTACTACAATGTAGCCTCAGTTTCAAGGAAATACTTTGGACGTAAGCATGACACAATTCTATTTTACTCTGAAAGCCGAACAGCACCCTTTAACGTGGGATGATATGCGCGAAGCGTATTCACCAAATAGCAACTGGGTAAAAGCCTCTGATAGCTACGGCGATACCCGGTACGGACCAAACGAAAGAGGAAAATTAATGCACGATGTTTGGAGAATGCCAACAATAAACAACATGGCAAAAGAACGCACCGGCTCCCCTGACCAAAAACCTCTCCCCCTCTATGAGCGCATCATCCAAGCCAGCAGCAATGAGGGCGACATCGTATTAGACCCATTCTGCGGTTGTGCAACAACTATTATCGCCGCCCGTAACCTCAATCGTCGGTGGATTGGCATCGACCGAAGAACGGATGCACGCTATCATGTCGTCTGTCGCATGGCGGGCATATCGGCTAAGGATCGAAAAAAGCTTGAGCAGCGTCCTGACCTCGCAGACTGGCTGCAAAGGCAAATGGGGAAATACGAAGCTCATTACACCAGCAAGCCACCTGTGCGCACTGACGCGGGCGATACAGCGGCACCAGATTTAGATCCTGTCTATCCGGTGGGCGAGGAATACGCACTCACGCACAAGGAAATGCACACCATACTGATTGAACGTTTTGGTCTCCGATGTTGGGGGTGCGACTTCGAAGCCCCCGATGAGCGGTACCTCGAACTCGACCACGTTGACCCCAGATCAAGCGGCGGTTCAAACGATTTGGATAACCGCGCATTACTATGCCGTCCTTGCAACCAAATGAAGTCGAGTCATCTTACCTTAGCCGGGCTATGGACAAAAAATCGACAACAGGGCTACCTAACACAACGGCAGCCTATCGACATTCAGGAAGCCAGAACATGGGCAAGGCAGTATCTTGTACAACTCATAAGAGAGACCTCACATCAACTGAACCTTGATGGACGATAACACCAAACAATAAAGGGAGACTTTAATTTACGACTGCCAACCTAAAAATGCGGATGTAATAGTTCATCGCATTGACAAGTTTGGGGGCTTCAATCCAAAAGAACGGATGGATGTTCATGTGCTTTGTTCACAATTGACCCTGTGGCAAGTACGACGATTGGAAGGAGAATTTGACAAACCTGGAAACACGCCCGACAACCTCAATTTCAACATCATAAAATTGATGAAACAAATTCGCAATTGAGAACACGCACGTCAAGTTTCCAACGCATCATGAGACAGCGCTCCCAGCGTTGCCTCACACAGAAAATGAGAACAAAAATTGAAACTGTACAGTTTAGTCTTAGTTTTGTTTATGGCTTGTTCACTAGCGGGGTGTAGCCTTTTAAAGATTCATGGTGCCGATTCTGCTACAATTAAGCAGACCGTGATTACTGTCGGATTAGACTCCGTCGGGGGTATCATTCAAGACAGAATCCGCTCTAATGCCGAAACCAAACAAGAGGAGATTCGGTCCAATTCGGAAAATTAACAGGCGAAAATTAACAAAGAAATTACAATTGCCATTATGAATGGCCAAAGGTGCAGTTGTAGTGCCAGCAAAGCTAGTTTTAATTCTAATCTAGATCAGAATCCTTCTAAAGAAGAACTGTCGAACCAAGACTGTCCTTAGCCCCTGCATGAAGGCTAAATTGAAAGTCTTCTGGACTTACCCCCATCCTTTAGACAGAAATGAAGGAGATTCAAGGTCGAAAATCTGACCAACTCGGTCAGATTGAAACGCCTGAAGTCATTGGATTTTGAATTGACATGAAGACAATAAGAACAACAGAAGACGGCATTGATTATTTAATCAAGATTCTCAAGGACAAGTTAAATACAATTACTCGCGCGATATTCTGGAAAATTCCTCACGGGGATTCGGAGGGAGAGAATATTAGTTTGAAGATAGGCAGATATAAGAAAGATGGTTTTGCGCCGGAGACGCTTGAAGTTGAAAATCCAAGAAGCGAACTGACCCTAGAAAACGAGGCATTTCAAAATTCTCTCGGCTGATCTTGTTGCAGGAATACAATATCAAGCGCGGATGAAAGCTGTTCAGGAATTTGAAATCATGCTCAGCCAAGATATGGTTGAGCTGGATTGGCAAGAATGATTCAAGCGCAACGATTGGGTGTTGGGAAGCGACTTTGTGCGGATTTTGGACGAGCGAGCAATAGACACCACAAACATTACGGATTACCTGATGCAGGCGTATGATGGCTTTTTGGATATTGTAGAGATAAAAAGGCCGGAAGGTAATTTGCAATTTTGGGCCCACGCCCTGGACCACGGAAATTATGTGCAGTCCTCCGATTTAACGAAAGCCATAACACAGGCAACGAAGTATATTTGCGAACTTGAGCGCGAAGCCAATAGTGTGATATTGTTTGAAAGGGTCGGCTGTGTCAAAACGATAAAACCCCGCTGTAGTTTGATTTTCGACCGCTCAAATAGCTGGAATAACGAGCAGAAAGAAGCATTTCGCATTTTGAATTCTAGCTATCACACTTTGACTATAATTACTTACGACCATGTTTTGAAACGAGCCGAGAGAATTTTGGGGGTTGATGAACCGGAAGAAATCAGAATGCCGAAACGGAATTTTCTGACAATGACGACATTCCTTTTTGATGCGCTGCAAGAAATCTCGCCAGTCCAAGCCAGGGTGGGGTGCTAGGGAGGTGTGGAGAGAATTCCGTATCGCCCGAACAGCAATGAAGGAGAAAGGTGTAAACTCAGACCAAACCGGTCAGGTTTGTACACGTGAAGTCATTGGAAATACACCTCGTGTCGAGCGATTGATGAATCCGCTCTCGATTACAAGAGTTGAAATAATACCTCAATCGACGTGAAACTATGTCAATTGAGTCATAGTCGTTGAGATAAACCTCCTCATACTTGACACTACGCCAGAGCTGCTCAATGAAGATGAGGTCTTGGGCTTAGGATAAATGATCCCGTCTTCCACATCCACAATCCTTCATCACACCCGCTCTCGAAAAAAAATTCTTAGTACCCAATTATAGTTTCCTGATGTGGAGGATGAGAGGATAGTCGCTAACCACAAGGTCGGGAACAACAACGTTGCCATCTGTGCAGTTCGTCCGCAGCGCTTGTTCAAAACCGTTCAAGGTATCAATACCAACTACGCTTTCTGCTGAGAGGCCTCGGAAGGTCACGGTCCCGTTTACGCCGAGGGCAGTGTCGTGAGCTACGATATCGTCCCACAGGGAAACGAGGTGACTCCCATCAGGCAAGATAAAGCTATAGCACTTCATCTGCTCGGCTTGCGTTGTGATTTGCAAGGGCAGGTCGGATGCCCTTGCACCCGCCATAACTGTGCACAGCGTGCGAATCGTGTAGACTCTTGGTACCGGCAACATACGTGCAGCCTGCATTTGGTTGTCAGCCATTATCATGTCCATACCTAAATGCAATAGAGTTGCTCTAGCTTGATACTTCGCAGCGGTTAACTCTGTATGGTCGCAGCGTTCCGTGGGGTGGGGATCTATTTCGGGCGTACGCCAGACCATCTCAGCTACCATGTATCCGCCGGTGAATCTCAGCGACGAGGCACGTTCCCTGAATCGATCGACTGTCCCCGGATAGTTACGCCAGTAGTCCTCGCCGGCACCGCCATGACCGCCGCTACTGGGGGTATCACCATAAAAGGGGTGCCAAGAAATCGCGTCTGCTAGTGGAGCGGCGCCACTGCGGAGTAACTTCTCAACGTACCGCTGCGGTCCCTCAGTAAATCTTCCTACCGCTCCTACGACGATCTTTGCATCGGGGTTTTCCTTTAAGACAACCGGCACCAACTGCTCGGTGACGTTAGCGTAATCTTCGGCGTCAATTCCACCACGTTCTGCGGGATCGCCAGGTCCCGCATCGGGCTCATTCCAAATCTCATACCATTGAATCCGATCGCGGAAATGTCGCGCCATAAACCGAGCGAAATCGAGGTATTTGTCGATTTCGTCCTGCGTCTTGAACCAGCGATTGGGCTCTTTGTCACCCAACGCGCCGTGGTGAGGGGTTGCCCAACGACCTGAGATTCCCGCTCCGACACCTAGGCTCAACACAATGTTTATATCGTTGTCAGCCAAGTCGGTGATATGCTGATCGAAGTCGCGATCAACTTCATGCACGCCGGGGGCGCGCAGCACCCGTTGCCAGTTTACCGGGCACGGCGACCAGAAGCCCATTCGAACCCATTTGAGTCCGATGTTGCACATCTTCTCTAGCGCGACCGTTAGGTCACCGCTGATGTCATCGTAGGTAAACCCGATACGGTTGTCTTTAAGTTCCTTCGATCTCTTGGGTTGAATCTTGGTCTGCGGATAGGGGTTCCGTTCCTGAAGGACGACGTTCTCGACGTAGTCGGGGCAAATCGGTTCAAGTTTGTCTGTGGGTGACATAGGGTAATGTTGTCCTTTCAAGCAGAGTGAGTGTGGAAAGGGCTAGGATACGGCTGTGGTTCTATGTAAACTTGCGAGGACCTGTGGAAGAAGTGAGATTTACAGGTGTGCAGAGGAAATGTCCCAACGGATTGGTAAACCAACTAGCGGGATTTTAGCGTCGCCCAAGTTGTGGCAATCTTGTTGGAGGCTAACACGGCAAGGTTATCAATCCCTCCCATGAGTTCTTTGACATCCGCCTCGCTCAACCCAACGTTGAATATCGCAACCTCGTCTAAAAGACCTGTGTACCAGCTTGCGGATGCCTGATTACCAGCACCTAGGATGAGACTCACATGGTTAGCGACCTCAATATCGCCTCCGAACTCGTCTTCATGCACAACCTCACCGTTGATGAACAGACGCGCATGTTCGCCGTCATAGGTGCCAGTAAGATGATACCACTCTTCAAGCTCAATGCTATCGCTGCCAGACTTTAGCTCCTGTGGTCCCTTAACCGTCCAAAGTCGGAAGTGAATCGTCCCCTGCAAAGCACCTAGATAATAAACACTTGCATCTGGTTCTCCCCTGTTCCTCTTCTCGATGAAGGTGCGATCTGCTCCCCCCATGCCTGCCCAACTCTCCACAAAGACCCAGGCAGCAATCGTGATAGCCGGCTCTGGATTCAAACTCCGGTGGCTCCGGCAATTTACATAGTCGTTCTGTCCGTTAAAACGCAGCGCTTTTCCGAATTTTCCCTTTGCATGCTTAGCACCTCTAATTGTGCCATTATTGCCCTTATCAGATCGGTCAATGGCTGTCTTAGCGTCGTCCTCATCAAAGCTCCAGAGCCCGACCGATGTTTCCATATCAATAACAGTGGTGCCTGCAACTGGATGCATGAGTAAAATCGCTATCAGCATGAGTAATGTAAGAGTTCGTTTTCCCATCTTGGTTCTCACGTCATCTTTCTCATTGATACTGAATCATCCCGCCATCTGCTCTTCTTAACATGCTTTTCGATAAGAACTCACCTTTGTGAATCGATGCATGATACAGGCTGACTTATACGGTTGACCGCGAGTTGCCCAAACCGGAATCAACGGCTAATTTTAACTGTTCCCCACACGGTAGCCAATGAATCGCCGGGAGAAACGGAGAATGCGCCCGGATCGAATTCAAACAGGGCGGCTATCTCTTTGTCATCTAGCGAACGATCGTAAATCCGTACCTCATCAAGAATCCCCACAAAGCCAGCAAGCCCACAACAGAACCCTAAGCGAAGCGGCGATACACTTGGATCGAGCGTCTCCTTATCAGTTGCCACTTGGCCGATTAGCTTACCATTGACATAGTAGGCGCCGGTCTGTTTCTTCGATTCAAAAGTTCCCGCGACATGATTCCAAGTTTCCACTTCCAACTCGGGTCCTGTGCGTGTTCCTTGCCATCTGCCCCCCGAAAAAAGGTCAAGCCGACCGCCGCCGCGCAGTAAATCGAGGTTGTACTGATCCGTGAAGATGACTCGATTTTCACCAGCAAAATCTAGCTTAGTAGGGAAAACCCAAGTAGCAGCGGTGAAATCCTTCTGTACCGTTAAAATGGGGGACGCAGGAATACGGGCTTGCGCGTCTTTATCGGGAAAGCGCACTCCTCTTCCGAATTTTCCGCTATTCTCCCGGACGGCTGTTAGAATGTTACCGTCAAGTTCGCTGCCGCTAGCGTCCCTGATGATGTCATCTCTTCCCTCAAATGGAAAATACGCAATGAGTCCTGCATCGAAATCAACAGGCATCGCCTGTGCGCACCATCCCAATAGCACAATCAGCCAGAAAGCAGATCTGCATAATGATTGATTCTTCATCAATTTTCCCTTTCCAATGCCTTGCGAGTCTTTACCCAAGTTGTATTGACGGTTAGATGTTCACGAAGGCAGAAGTAATACGTGGGCGCACTCTTCAAGACGGGAAAAATTACGCTTCTTAGTCCGCATCTGTGGCGCGAAGTGTGGGGAGTAACAGGCAGAATTGATGGCTTCCATTAATCTGAATGAATAACTTAACTTTGAGCGGACGACAAGCAAATAACTAGATGGAAGCCTGAGCTACAATTCACGGAGTAGCAACATTAACTGGTAGAGTGGGTTCGTAGCAACGTTTTGAGACCAAGCGAATCCATATCCGCTTGGTCTCAATACCATGCCTATATTCAACCGGTGCTCTCCCTTAGAGAGCATTCTGTTTTGATGCACTTGGTTGAGGTGAAATCATTCACTCGCGAGAGTGCTTCAGACTTCCCCACGTGACAACCAGTGAATCCTTTGGGGAAACCGATGTGGGATATTCTAACAACATGAGAACGTCTTCGGCGCTAAAGGCTCGTCCGTAAAGCCGGACATCGTCAAGACTTCCAACCATGCCTTGAATACCCATGTTGCCAAAACGAATTGCAGATTGGATGACTGCAACTCCTTCTGGTTGGGCTGTGCCGTTTAGCGTCCCGTTGACATAGTGCGACGCCAACGTCTCGTCTGCGTTATAGGTGCCTAAGACGTGATGCCATTCTCCCAACGCCAGCTCTTCTCCTGCATTCCAGTCTGTACCGACCCACGGCGGAGGCTCAACGGAATTGTGGACTTCAAAGCGTCCTTTAGCCTGGAGAACATCAAGATTAAACTGGTCGCTGAAAATCAGCCTGTTTTCAAACTGGGGCCATTCGCCGCCTGTTCCTAGCTCGTCCGGCCGAATCCAAGCGCCAACGGTAAAACTCCCAGTGAAAGTAAGGCTCTCAGATCCAGGCACTGAAGCTCTGCCCGTGTTATCGGTGAAACGGATAGCCTTGCCGAGTCTTCCATCATCGTCTCGTACGGCAGAACCAATATCACCATCGTTATCTCCAACCGAGTCTTCGAGGACGTTTCCATCTCCTTCAAACTCATAATGTGAGATGAGTCCATCGTCCAATGCCGCAGACACCAGCGAAACCGATGCGCACAAGGACAGGATTAGCCCTGAGACAAAACTTAAAACCATCAAACGTTGCATTATATGTTCCTCCAATTGTTTAGTTGAACATGATTTAATTTTTGAATATCGGGACCAGAAAATCAGCGCACTAGCAAATCTGTTCTCTTTCCCGTTTTCACCATTTGCCTTTCAGGCTGGCCCAGGTAGTTGCCAGCCTACCCGAAGGTGCTACAGCCACAAAGAGCCTTCCGTCCATGTCGCTTCTAATTTCGTCCTCCGTAAGCACGTGGTTGTAGAGTGCAACTTCATCCACCGTGCCGCCAAAGAACTCGCCCGGTGCGTGGGCAGAGTGGCTACCGACCACAAAATGCGGCGAGCCCTCGAATGTCGTGTTTCCCGAAATCGAACTATCGTCGTAAGTCAATTCACCGTTCAGATATGACCTTCGCGTCGTTCCGTCGAACGTCATCGCGATATGATACCATGTATCGGGTTGGATCTCCGTCTCGGCTTTTAACTCGTTGCGAGCAGAGTACTGCCGATTCGTCCCTTCGATACTTAGCCAACTCAGGAACTGCTTCTTTTCGATGCCGATCTGGTGCCCAACCCACGGATTATCCCACACCTTTGTGTCTCGGTAGGGCACACCGGCTGCGAACTGAATGGGGGACGGGTCTCGGACAGTTACCCACGCTTCGAGCGTGATGTGCTTCGGCAGGCGTAGATCGGGATGATCGCCGAACGCAATCATACCGGTCTCACCGTCGAAGTCTATAGCGTAACCGAATTGACCTTCGACCCAAGTGGCACCCTCATTCACTGCCCCAACGTATCCGTTTCCACTCTCGTCTTCGGTGGAATTTCCGGTGCCTTCCTCAAAAGGGAGATAGAGGAGTAGCTCTGCAACTCCAGTCCCCGCAACTCCTGCTAGAAGCAGGGCAAGTCCAATAACTACAGTAGTTGTTTTCATTGTTGTCGTCCTTTGATGCTGTATGGGCGCGATTCCGTTAGATCAGGATGAATTTTTCCTTTTGATGGTTATTGCTTTAAGAATCTGTGGACTCGCACGGTGAGCGCCCTTCTCACCGTGTTCTCCACGCCTTAATCGTACCCCACGTGGCAGTGAGTTTGCCCTGTGGTTGAACCGCTAACATCTCTTCGTTACCGCCGTTGAAATGTTGCTCTATTTCATCTTCGTTTAAAGACCGTATTACAATCATAACTTCATCAATTATACCTTTGGTGAAAAAGGTCTGGCCGCCCTGTCCTCTCGTTCCAATCTTGACAGGATCCGGTCCAGTTTGATGCTTCTTATTGGGGCTCTCGCGTTCCCCTTTCAACTCGTTGTTCCAGTAGAATTTCATGCTGTCCCCATCATACATTGCGACCATCTGGTGCCACGTTTTCTCTTCGATGTCAAACTGAGGAATATCGAAATCGTCCCGCATGGCGTCTCCTTTAATGGACCATCGAAACACGTTATGGGGCAGCTTGGTGACAAACCAACCTAGATGCTGGGGGGCACCGACAAGCTCAAGCTTTTGAATCAAATTGTGTTCGCCGGCAATACTCTCAAAATTAATCCACAGCATCACCGTAAATGCTTCCTCGAAATTTAAACTATCGTGATCCCGCACTTCAACGAAATCGTCGCTTCCATCAAAAGCCAATGCGCTTCCGAACTTTCCATCATTCACCCATTTGGGACCGACCAATTCCCCATCATTCCCTTTGTCGGAGGAGTCTTTGGCTGTTTCACCTTGTCCATCGTCAAAGCTTAAGGCAAGAACAACGTCGTTCGGATCTAGCTGCGCTCTTGCGACGCCAAAACCGAAAACCGTAACTACAAGTATCGCCGCAACTAAGATTTTTATAAAGTCCTCCTTTTTCAAGAAATGGGTTATTGTCCTTTATTAATTGTTCAAGACCGTTTGTCCCGCGAGAGTCCAATGTGCCCACCGAAAATGGGAATTCTTCATTTCCGGAACGAGTTTTACGTGGTAAATTATACAGGATTATCGAAAAGATCACAATTAGAAATTGCGTAAGTCAGGATGAGGGTTGCAATAAACCTAATAGTGTAGAAGTGCTCTGTAAAGCAGGTATTGAACACAAATTATCGTCCCGCCTTTAACTATCGGAATCTCCGACTCCACTGCCGTATGACGTGTCGCTCACGGCTAGCCCTTCTACTAAGCCGCCGGCATCAATCCAGTCCTTGATACTCTTAATGCTGTCCGCCACTGTATAAATTGGCTCAAATTCCATAAGTGCTTTCGCTTTAGACATGTCAAAGGACACCTCGCCTCCTTGCGCCATACTCCAAGGGAATCCGACTTCCACCTCTATTCCCGGTGAAAGACGCTTAATTATCTCAACAAATTCAGAACCTCGTGTTGGACCTGGACCACAGCAGTTAAAGATTTCGCCTACAGCAGCCGGATGTTCTGCGGCGGCGATATGCATGCGGGCGACATCCCGGTAATCTACATAATGGCAAAGCTCTTCAGCAGAAAAGTGTGGAATTTCAACACGCACCCCTTCTCCAAGTTGCTCTGCAAATTTCCGCCAACCTCGTCCTCCGCCGCGTCCGTGGGGACCAATGACCGCAGTTAATCGTAGTACCGTCACCGGAAGACTGTATTGATAGCAGTAGGTCAAGGCTAACTCCTCTTGCATGCGCTTAGTCGTCGAATACATGTCCTGCGGACGACAAGGGTGATTCTCATCTACTGGCATGTAGTCGGGAGGATTAAACTTGGTTCCAGGATACCATTCATACGCGGATATGCTGCTAGCTTGTATGAAGCGATCGACCTCCATCTTTCGCGCGTTTTCGAGTAGGTTTTGCAATCCGTTGACGTTGACTTCCACCATCTCAAGCGGGTTTCCAGTGTCGCCCGGCAGTGAAGCAAAATGCATGATGCAATCGAACGATTTGCCTTCTAACGCCTGTTTCAGTCCGTCAATCTTGGTCAAGTCTGCTTGAATAAAGGGGATTTTTTCACTCGGCTGCGATCGTCCAAGAGCTGTGACCGATTTGCCATTAGCCAGCAGCTTTTGAACGACTTCGCGACCGACATAGCCGGTTACACCCGTAACGAGTACGTTCTCCACAGTCTTCACTCCTCCTTCGATGGTGGGTCGTAATAGGGAGGAATTACCTCCTCCGTTAGCGGCAGATCGACCCATCCTCCGGTCTCCATACTTTTCCAGACTGCGCACATTACCTCGACGGCACGGGCGCCATCCTCGCCGCTGACTAATGGCGGTTTGTCGTTAATAATGCAATCCAAGAAGTGCTCGGTCATGCGCTCGTAGTTATTTGGCCTTCGTGGCGGGCAGATGGGTACCCATCGCTTGCGGACATGTTCGTCAATAATATCTTCAACCCAGAAGAGCTCTGGCCAGCGGTAATCCTTCAACACTTGAGGCAAGGTATCGGCTGTAAAATCCTTGTTCGTGAAGACTGCCATGGGCCAGCTTTGGAACGGGTTGGTAGCATCTGTTGCTGTGAAGATTGTCCCTTCGGTTCCGCACAGCTCTGTCGCCTGGTTCACCGCCGGTGAAAAACGATTGCAACTAATAGAGCCGAAAGCACCATTCTCGAACTCGACCATGACTAGTGCTGTATCATCGCATAGCGTATAACTTTCCGGCATCGCCAATCGTTTCGCAACGCCGACTGTCCGCTTAACTTTGCTATTGTTTAGCCACGTCAATAAATCGATGGCGTGCGCGCCTGTATCGTTCAGAGCTGCTCCACCGGCGACCTTACAGTCCAGACGAAACCCTGTTTTAGCAACGTGGTTCTGGTAATTGTACCAATGTTCATGTAGAGAAGCCCGGCTCATTAACAGATTACCGATGACTCCGCCTTCAATGAGTTCTTTCGTCCATTGATTATGGGTCCAAAACCGCCGGTCGCATCCGACCATGAGCTTCACACCAGCCTCATTGCAGGCGTCCACAATTTCCCATGCTTCCGTATTAGTTACGGATAGCGGCTTTTCAACCACTACATTCACGCCTGCATTAGCTGCCGCAACGGCGATGTTTCGGTGAACGTTGTTTGGGGTCGCAATTACAACAGCGTCAAGGTTCGCCTTGTCAAACATCTCCCGGTAGTCCGTGAACCACGTTTCGGCTCCCCATTTGGCTGCAGACGCCTGCGCCTGATCTGCATCTACGTCGCAGACCGCAAGAAGTGCTGCTTCCTCGCGCAGATCGATTGACGGAAAATGCGCAATCTCTGCAATGCTGCCGCAGCCGATAACCCCCATTTTTATGTCTGCCATTTGACCTTTCCTTTTTCAGGTATTGGGTTTGTACCAACTTGCATAATCAATATCCTCTATCCACTCGATTTTGAATCTGCTGTCGAGTCGGCATGCGGTGTATACGCACTCCACCGGTTTGCTCAATCACACAAATCGCGGTTGCGCACCCCCATTGTGCAGCTTTCAGGGGATTAGCGCTTCGCAGGTATTCGGATAGGAACCCTGCCATAAAGGTATCACCGCCACCGGTTGTATCCGCCACTGTTCCGCGAAGTGGATCGACATGCCATTGATTACTAGCACTCTGAACTAACGCACCCTTTTCCCCCATGGTTATTACGACAACGTTCGGACCGCAATCCAACAATCGCTTCGCTGCCTCAGATGGGTTATTCCAGCCGAAAATTGATGCTGCGTCTTCATCAGAGGCTTTGACAATATCAAAATGTTCGGAAACACCACAAGCCAAGTTGGTCAGGGACGTGACCGCTTCCCGATTGGCTGTGCTCATATGAACGCCGCCATAGCCCCCTAAGTCCACCGCGCTAGTTTGTCCTAGGGCGGCAACATCGGCGATATCCTCTGGAAGTACATCATTGTCCATCGGGCATAGATAGATTATTCGACATGCGCGGTACGATTCAGGTATGTCCTCTGCTTGGATAGTAGATGCTTTACTTGGATAACGGATTTCCTTGTCGCCCTTTGTGTCGTAAATTAACTCAGTTGTGGTTGTTCGATCTCCGGTTCGAACCCCGGAAATATCAACGCCTGAGTCAATTATGAGTTGAAGTAAATCCTGGGGCATATCGGGACCAATTTTTGTCGATACGCCTGTCGCTGTGCCCTGACGACTAGCTGCGACAGAGCAATAGGCTGGAGGGCTCCCCAAAAACGGACCCTTGACGCCGTCAGGGAAGTAAATCATCTCCGAAATCACATGACCGACGCAAACTAAATCAGGAGTTGAATCCATTTCTCACCCCCTTCTGTGAATGCACTGTAGGTAGAGTATAAGAAGTCTCACAGAATGATTCTCGGTTCAGTCGAACGCTGTCACCGAAATCTGAGAAGTAATAGTAAGCAACGTCTAATGTGCATGCCCTGTGACGTTTATGCCTTTGCTGCACTTGCCACGCGGTCAACCAATTCGCCGGGGGCGCAGAATGATTTAAGGGTGTGCCCAAGTACTGCAACAGGGAAGCTGCACAACATAGTGTTATGGTAATATTCCAGACCCCAACGGTGGAAGCCGCTTGGAGTCAACCCGCCAGGCATATCCCAAGCCATCTGCAAATCAATTACGAGTCGATGCCAGACGCGGTGCATCAGTTCCATGCCTCGCGTGCGATTCCCTTCATAGATCGCTACCATAGACGGTACATGCGTGGAATAGGACGGGTGTAACCCGGTTGAATAGAAGCCTTCCGTATCCTCACCGCCGCCAGGCCGAATCGCGATTCTCACACCATGGGGTGTAATATTATGACGCCATACGGTTTCGAGCACCGACTTTACTCGATTCTCGGGAAAAACTCCCTCTACTCCATGAAGGTGCGTAAACCACTGTCCAATCAGTTGATCGGAAAGAACGGATTCGGAGCGTTTTCCGGTTTCCGGTTGGTGGAAGAGCAAGTAGGACGCGTCTGATTGGTTCCAAAGTTTCTCCTCCAAAGAGCGGCTTCCTCTTTCGATCCACGAACGACAATCCTCGGCAAATGCGTTATCGCCCGTATGTACTGCCATCCGCTCAACAATGCGCAACGTAGCCAGCCAATAACCGGAAACATGAACGGCTGCACCCGCCATTGTAGGCCAGTTGTCGTAATACTGATTGCTCCCTGCCACGTCAATTAAACCGTCCTCGTCCTGATCCACGGTTTTCATGAAGTTTAACTGCGCCTTGACCGAATGATAATACTCTTCAAGGAAATCGTCCTCCCCAGTAACCTGCCAATACCGATCAACCATATGTATATAAATCATGCCGTCCATCGGCAGTTGCTGGTCATACCAAGGTTGATCCGGCTCAGTTCCCGATCCAAGAGTGGAAGGCACTTGACCGTTCCGGCGTTGGTAGTGTTTGAATTGCCGCAGCTTATTGCGTGCCAAATCGGGAAAGAAAATATTCACCGGCCATTCCCCAAACTCATCGTTGGCAATACAAGACTGCTGTGGACAGGAGAGAAGACTTTCATTGACGCAGAAAAGTCCGTCCTCACCCCACCAGTGATTAGGATCGAGGTTTTTCAACCAGAAGCTCTCTTGAGGCAATACCGCAAAGACGTTTATCAAGGCATCTCTCAACCAGATTGGCAGCCTTTCGTCCGCGTAAATTACTTCTTGCCAAGCCAATATGCGCGCCAATAAAGCGTCGCTTTGCGTCGCTAAATGTTCCGCGACTTCCCGCGCACCGTGAAAGCGCGTTGCATACATGTGCAGGTATTCGTTGTGGGTTACTTCTTCTTTTCTGCCCATTGCACGCCAGAAAGGTGCATACCAACTTAGTACAAAGTTTACAATCCGGCATTGACCCGGTTGCAGCGCAAAGTCGATTGCGACGCTAGCGCCCGCATCAGTTGATTCGGGCGTAGGAAGGATGCTACCGAGAGCGTTCCAGCCGCTTTCCTCGAGTTCACCGCCAATACGCACGTCATTGTCCCATATCGCGCCGAGATTATTAGCGAAAGGCATGTCTTCGGGCACGTGCATTGATATGCGCGCTGACTGCTGGCACCCTGCCACGCCGAGTGCATAACTGTAAGGCATGTCTTCCCAATTGGCGTCCACTGTGACGCCCGTAAACGCTCCGGGGACGTTTTTGCGGGCAAATTCGACTTGACGGACAACGGGCTGTCTCAGTCCATGCGCGTTGAACGCCATCTCTTCCCGACGGGGACCATGAAAACTGAAACCAAGACTACCCATTTGCAAAACGTCGCTAGAATTACGCAGACAGACTTGAAACACCGCTCCGGCGACGTTGCAACTCGCTCCATCTCTTGGAAAGAATGGTGCCCATGCCCGCAGGTTAACTGCAATTGGCGCGTCAATTTCATACTCCAAATCTGCTACAGGATAATGCCCCCAGTAATGGATCTGACTAGCCGACTCAATTCCCTTTATCTGCTTCAATGAAAGAACGTAGGTTTTGCTTCCAACCGACAAGCCTAGAAACGGTAATTTCAAACTGGGGATATCGGATCTGTGACGTGTAAAAATAACGAGCCCATCGTTACCACCTCGGGCTGAAGCAAGACGGTCACGTTCCAGGAAAGCGTTAAAAATGGTACTGTAGTAATTGAGCGTTCCATCTGTACCCAGAGCAATGGCCCCAGTACCTAAGCCGCCAAGCGGAACGCCCGGATCAACCTTAGCGTCGCGGAAGATTACACCAGTCACCGGCCGGGAGAATCCTTTAGCCTCGAATTTCACCCATTCCGGTCCGGGCAAATCAGTAGGAAATAGTGACATCTGATTGACACTGTTCGTCATTTTTTGCATGTCCTTCTTTATCTTTTGGCTTTGGTCGTTAAGGATTGCTAGCCGCTGCAGCGGTGCAATAGATGCTGTTCTGAGCGGGCATCCGACGAATATCGGAGTACGTGACAACCTTGCAGAACTCCCGGTCGACATCCATCACCGGCGTCGGCTTACGCAGTATAAATTCCGCTAAATCGAAGGTATTGTAGCACACAAAAGCCACAGAAAACCATTCAATTGGACGTATGGAAGAACAAGTAAAGTCGGGGAACAGGAGCGGACGGGTATCTACCTGGAACAGTTTATGTTCGTTGTTGATATTTATGGTCTTGATTGGATATTCAATACGCGCTCGCATGTCTCTCGTCTTGTCCCAGATATCGGTCCGCCCAATCAGGGGGTAATTATCTCGGGTAGCCTGAATTATCTGTTCCGAATTCACGAGCGATCGGCTTCTCGGAAGCGTCCTTATCGTCAGGCGAAAGTCCGTAAACCTATCTTTGATGAGGGCTGCGGTGTGCTTTACTTCATTATCGGTGACGCCATGCCCTACATTCAGGAATTCAGACTCTGACCATATGGCGCAGTATTCGCCACTTGGATACTGAAAGAGTGTGTCTGAGCGGTACATCCATTCGCTACGGCAGGGGGTAATGAGAAAGAACGCTTCGGATGCCTCGTCCTTTTCATTTACAATTTCGCAGCGTGCGTCAATTTGAATTCGCGCGCTGTTGCGATACTGCATGTGTCCCGGTTCGCGCCGGTCATGCGGATTGGGCTCAACAACCCAAGTCATATAAGAATTGGAAAAATCACAAACGCCCATAGCAGATCGTGATTCAAATTGAGCGAGGCGGGAATTTTTATCTCGATTCGATATTATTTGAAGCCGGGATTTAGCATTTAATACAGCGGACTGTAATCAAGCGCAAAAAGGTCGGCACACGCACAGCCCTGCCATGCGGGCCGACCTCTTCAATTTGATGCTATTTGTAACTCCACCCATAGGATCACGGCGATTAGACTGCGTCCACCTGATTCACACGGAAGTGACATCAGTCACCGCGTCCTAGTAAACAAGATACTACTCATTTTGAGACAGACGGATTACTGGTCCTTCAGCTGAGCCCAAATTGTCGCGAGCTTAGCCTTCGCCTCAACAGAGGTAACTGATGCCAAGTTTGTGTTGGCAAGTTCGGAAATTTCCTCGGCAGACAGCGCACGACCAAAGATCGCTACATCGTCAATCATGCCGTCAATGTACTTGAAATTGTCGACCTCGCCGCCGTGTCCTCGCGATGTCCCTAAGAGAATGGGGAAATCAGGGAAAACGGCATAGGGTGCCGTCAGCGTCATTGGCTCCGTGCCAGATACACCGTGGAAACCGTCAGTAACACTTGCCGGAGCTCCATTAATGAAGCCCTGGATGGTCTGTCCGTTCCCGACTTGCGCCATGTGTATCCATGTTCCTGTCTCGTATACGCCGCGTACATTGAACCACCCTTCCGGATTATCGGCGTCCGGTTCCTTCTCTTTGTCTACAGCGCCCTTAATATTGTTGGAGCCATACGTCAGGTCGGTGTCGCTGAGAGTACCCATTCGGATGTGGAAGTTTGGTCCCCAGCCGATTTTTTCGCCCTTAAACACTATTCCAGCGTGATCGCCGGAGGCTCTAATGAACGCCCGTACGGCGTGAGTGAATTCTTGCTCCATCGCATCCATGGAAGTATGGTGGGGAATCTCGGCGTAGGCATCGACGCCGTTGACATCAAGGGCGCGTCCGTGCACTCCATCGCCAAACCCCGCGCCGCCCACTAATGAGCCATTAGCGTTTCCCATAATATCATCTACGTTGTCTCCCTCGAACGTCCATGCAGAAATGAGACCATCCGTCAAACCAGCCGAGGCAACACTAGCCACGACGCAAAATAGAAGAACCACAAAGATTTGAGTATTCAAACGTAACATCATAAATCTCCTTTTCATAAAGTGTGAATTTGTGACTAGAATCCACAAGATGTCAACGGCGACATGCCGTTGTTGGCATATACTCAGTCGGTTAACCACCCCCTTTTCACTTTGTGCTTGGTAAGCTTGCCAAATTGATTTGTGCAAGTTCCTGTTGCGAAGGCGCTGGCTACAATGCTATTTCTCGCTCTCCGAATGTTCGTCTTTTCCAACCTGTTTAATGTTGCCCCATGTTGCGAGACGCTTGGACTTCGGAGATACTGAAAATGCAACTTGAGGGTCAAACCATGCTGGATACGCGTCAAACGCTTCATTGTTGGTCAGGTTCGTCGGGTTGCCACCATCTAAATCCATCACATAGATTTCACCGTTGTCATCACGCAGAGATGCGAAGGCTATCCGCGTTCCATCCGGGGACCACGCAGGATAATCATCCCAACCGAAATCATTGGTCAGGTTTGTAGGGTTCGCTCCATCAGCAGCATCAATGACGTAGATTTCGTTGTTGAAGTCACGGGTCGCCGAGAAAGCTATCTTCTGGCCAGATTTTGTCTGCCATGCAGGGTTTTTGTCATCGTCAGGGTCGTTCGTCAGACGCTTTTGATTCTCGCCATTCGCATCCATGGAATAGATTTCAAAGTTACCGTCCCGACTGCTGGACCACGCAATCTTTTTGCCATCCGGAGACCAAGTAGGTTCCATGTCCTGGTCTTTGTGTTTGGTGACTCGAAAGGTCTCCTTCTGATTGCCGAACTCCACAATTTCCCACGAATCGAACTTGCCTTCAGGTGCGCCGACAACCCAGATGTCAAAATTCCAGCCTTCGTTAACATTCGCGTGGACAAAAGCTATCCACTGGCCATCCGGTGACCATGATGGCGTCAAGTCCCTTACCCCAGCTGTCAGCTTTTGGGCATCCTTTCCGTCAGAATTCATGATGTAGATATGTTCCCAGTGTTCTCCTCGATTTGAAGCGAAGACAATTCGAGCTCCATCAGGAGACCACGACGGAGACAAATCACGACCGCTATCCTTTGTAATTTTTTTTTGATTTTGCCCGTCGTCATCCATCACCCAAATCTCCTCGTTGTTGCTCCTGTCAGATTCAAAAAGGATTACCGCCCTGTCAGGGGGTTCTTGTGCATCACCGTGCATCGCGAAGACGAACGTTGCCACCACACTAATGACATTTAGCCCGATGTACAGTAGATTGTTCCGTTGTTGCATGTCGACCTCCTATGTATCTGCTCAACGTGTTGAAAAAACCGCTGCTGCCAAAAAGTGTATGTAGGCTCCTACAACTTCCTTGTTATACGCTTTATCTCACCCCATGTCGCCGTAGCTCTGTCGGCAGGAGAAACCGAGAAAGTGACCACGGGGTCAAACCATGCGGGATTGGCGTCGAACGCCTCCTCAGCGTTGGTCAGGTTGGTCGGATTCCCGCCGTCGTCATCCATCACATAGATTTCTCCGTTTCCATCCCGCAGCGTTGCAAAGGCTATCTTACTGCCATTTGGCGACCATTCTGGAAAGTCGTCCCAATTGAAATCGTTGGTCAGGTTGGTTGGGTTTCCCCCATCGATATCCATTACGTAGATTTCATTATTGAAGTCGCGCGTTGACGAAAAAGCAATCTTTTGACCGAATTTCGGTTGCCATGCCGGCGACTTATCGTCGTCAGGGTCGTCAGTGAGCCTTTTTACATTTTCTCCAGTGGCATCCATTACATAAATCTCAAAGTTGCCGTCCCGATTGCTGGCCCAAACAATCCTTTTGCCGTCCGGTGACCAATCAGGCTCAATGTCCGTGTCGCCGTGTTCTGTAAGCTGAACAGGCTCGACGCCTATATCTCCATGCTCGGCTTCTAGCAGAAATATCTCGTAGTTCCATTCTGCTGCGCGAGGAGAACCAATCAGAATCGACACACCGTCCGGTGACCACCTCGGTCCCTTGTCCTGAGCACCATTTTTGGTTAGTCTACGCACATCCTTACCCGCGCTGGTCATTATAAACACATCTTCCCAGTGCGCCGCACGGTTCGACATGAAAGCAATCCATTCCCCATCTGGAGACCACGCCGGTTCAGTATCTTCCTTTTTGTCCTTTGTTAATCTAACCGGATTTCCTCCATCCACATCCATTATATAAATCTCGCTGTTGCCGTCTCGACCGGATTCAAAAGCAATTTTCGCGACGTTGGGTGGTTCCGCGTAGACATCGTCCTCAAGCACAATCATAACGATTACTAGCACGCCAAGTATCCCTAAACGTCCAACTTTTCGACGGGGCGACATCCTTGACCTTCCTTTCGTGACATGATCTGAAGATGAATTCGCTGCATTAATGGGCTTCTGCCGAGGATTTCGATCAAAAAAGCAACAGGGTCACAATACTGAACTAGAGCCGAATGTGTCAGAATTCGGAGGTCTTGAAATTCCCACAAGTCCTGATACATTCGGTCAATCAGTTAGACTTAACTTCTGTGATTCAGAAATCTACATCCAATTCTCTTTTATGAATAGCAGATGGAGTGTATTTCTTATTCTGGTTAATATCGGCGTGACTTGACATAGCCCCAGCTAGTGGGCAGTTTGCCGCCAGGTTGCACGCTCAAGGGGATTCCGCTCATGAATTCATTAATCTCGTCCTCCGTTAGCGCAGATTTAAAAAGAGCGACTTCATCAATTAATCCGCCGTACGGCTCGCCGATGGCAATGTGGGACCGCTCTCCAATCATAAAGAGCGGGTCTCCGACGAACTGTATCTCTCCCTTGCGGTCCTTGTGATTCGCAACTTCTATACCGTTCACGTAGGAGATCGCCTCGTCGCCGGTAAAGACGAATGCGAGATGAGTCCACTCCTTCGATGCAACCTGTCCAGAGTCGTATTCGCGGTCCTTCGCCACGCCCCCTTCGACTAAGTTAAGCCACGTCGCCATCGCGCCGCCTCGAACGCCGATTTGATGCCCGACCCAAGGGTCGTCCCACTGTGCCTGATCGTCATGAGGAACGCCAGCCACATACTGCGTCGGTTGCGAATCGTCCGGGTTTGCCCAAGCCATCAAGGTCAAATTCTGCGAGATTCTGAGATCCGCCGAATTTGCGATTTGGACTGCATTTCCATCTTTTTTCAAGAACTTCACTGCACCTTTGGGACCGTCAATCGGGGCGCCGTCATTCTTAACAAGCGTAGCTACGCCCTTCATCTGTCCGTCATGCCCATTTCCGGTTGCATCTTTTGGATCGCCGTCAAATTTCCAGTATGCCACGAGATCGTCAACTTGCGAAATTCCGATAGCTGGCATCGCCGCTAACAGGCTTACGGTGGTTAAAGCGACTACAAAATATCTCATTAGTTTCTGAATCCTCCTAACCTAGATCTAAATAGTGTATGATACGTACTCAACCATCGGAGGGCTTTTAGGCCCTCGAAGGTTGATTGAATTCTGGTTAAGTTAGTCTGACTAAAGGCAAAACAGTAGAGTTAACGGCCGCGCTTCAGGTCACCCCAAGTGGTCGCTGACTTCGCGGCAGGTTCCACGGCGCCCCCAGGCTCGATTCCACCCATGTCTGCCTGGATTTGTTCTGGGCTTCTAACACTGCTCCATAGCGCGACTTCGTCAATAGCGCCCTTGAAGTATTCACCCGGTGCTTCTTTCGAACGAACACCGACGACAAAGCTCGGCGATCCCTCATATGTGGTCTCTCCGTCGCGGTCTCCATTGTTGGCAACCTCCTCGCCATTCACGTAAGAAATTGACGTATCTCCATCAAACGTAAAGGCTATATGAGTCCACTCACCCGATTCAATCGCACCGGAGTCGTACTCACGATCTTCGCCTGCGATACTAACCCATGTCGCCATTTTACTACCGCGAACGCCAATCTGCTGACCGACCCACGGATTATCCCAATCAGCGCCATCATCATAGGGCACTCCACAAGCGAATTGCGTAGGTCCCGCATCGTCGGAGTTGACCCATGCTTCCAGAGTGACGCTTTTTGCAATTTTAAACATATCAGAATTCCCAGCGTCAATGAAGTCGTCTTCTCCATCGAGCTGAACCGCTCCGCCCATGGGGCTAGTTGTCCTAGCGACACCATTCATGAGAGTTCCGTTATTTCCGTTGCCGCTGCCATCCATAGCAGAGTCCCCGGAGCCCTCTTCAAAGTTGAAGTAAAGAACGAGGTCTTGGGCGCTTCCAATTACGGAAATACCCGCCAACAACACAACAAGTGCAATGGTTAAACTCAAATTTTTCATAAAATCTCTCCTTGAAGGATTGTTTTCAATTTCGCACCGCGTCAGCACTGAACCAATTAGAAAAGGCTTCACTGCTCCGGTAATCCGGAAAGAGTTACATCCAAACCGTGGGACAATACACGTAGTCTAGATCCAGCCCGGCAGTGCGCTAGTTTTAGTCCAACCCTGAATTATTTATGAATAAACAATGCAGATTGAACCAATTAACATTCATTAATCGTGACGATTCATTGCGAACCAATTATGAACTACTGAGCCCGAATATTCCGAATCTTCAAGTTCAATGTAATGTTACTATTATACTGATTTTTCGCAACAAATCCAAGAAAAATATAATGCGCTCTGAAAAGCTCCTATAATTACCGGCGTCCAGGGGATGTTCAAAATCTTGTGAGAGATGATTTCGGACGGAAGCTTACCACACATTTTTCGTTGCAAGGTTTTCTCAGATGTGCTATAATGTGACAGACTCACATCAGATGAACAATTGAGATTTCGACTCTCTTTATCATAAGCAGGAGGGTTTGCACAAGCCAATCATTTAGTAGTAGTATTGAAGAAATGGGCTGGAACAGGTATACATTTTCAAAACAGCCACTTGGGTTGAACTTTTAGCGGCTTACGTCTTGAGTCTTACGGTTCTCATTTGTTGAGGATACCAACTAACTGTTAGCTACAATAAAGGGAAAAAGATGAACCTGCAGGAAATCTCCCTTGGACGTCATGCACCTTCGATTGTCAATGTGGTCATTGAAGCATCGAAGGACAGTCAAGAAAAATATCACTTCCACGCCAAGAGCGGCAGATTTAAACTGGCGTACAAGTTCAGCGTGCCGGTTCCAACAGAATACGGTTGGATACCAGAAACGATTGCCGAGGATGGGCACTTCCTCAATGCAATGGTGATTGGTCGTGAGCCGACTCACCCAGGTTATATCTGTGAGGCGCGTCCGATTGGTATGCTGAAGCGGAAAGACAACGATCACCACATAATTTGCGTTCTACTGGGCGACGAGGAGTACGCTTCCGTTCAGGATATTGCCGACCTGAATATAATTTGGATTAGGAAGATTGTTGCTTTTTTTGAACCCTACTTTGAGTTGTCCGGCTGGCTCACCAGAATTGAAGCAAGAGAGGAGATAAAAACTGCTCACGGGAAATATCGCACTAGACGCAGGCGACCGCACACAACAAGAGCTCGTAGAAATACATCAGTTCCTAGAAATTCAAACAAGACCCGTACAGAACCCGTCGGCTTTGGGGATGCCCCCGAGCGAAATGATCCGCCTAATCTAGCCGAGGAAGAGGATGCCCACCCCAACAATTGAGTGGGTTAACGGCAGTGTGCGTTTAATCGATCAAACGCTGCTGCCCAATGAACTCAAGCAAATCTATTGTAATGACGTAGAATGCGTTTGGGAGGCGATTAAGTCGCTCCGGGTGCGTGGTGCGCCAGCGATTGGAATTGCGGGCGCGCTGGGCACTGTTTTAGGCATCTGGAACTCAAAAGCAACAAGATACGCTGATTTCGTCGTTCAACTTCATGGGGTGACGGACTATCTTGCAACCTCACGTCCGACGGCTGTGAACCTATTTTGGGCGCTCGATCGTATGAGGATGACGGCAGAGCGGCACAAAAATCTTGAGATTGTCGCACTCAAGCGGGCGTTGCTGAATGAAGCACTGGAAATTATCGAAGAGGATCGTGCGATGTGCCGCTCCATTGGTGAACACGGCGCGCGTCTCATCCAAGACAATGATACCATCTTGACACATTGTAATGCTGGAGGATTAGCGACCGCCGACTATGGGACAGCTCTTGCGGTGATGTTTAAAGCTCACGAGTCTGGCAAGAATATACGGGTCTACGCGGATGAAACGCGGCCCCTGCTTCAGGGTTCTCGTTTGACGACCTGGGAGCTTATGCAAGCGGGCATAGATGTGACGCTAATCTGTGATAACATGGCTGCACAAGTGATGAAAGAGGAAAAAATCCAGTGCGTTATTGTCGGAGCGGATCGTGTCGCAGCAAATGGAGACGTAGCAAATAAAATTGGAACCTATGGGGTAGCCGTCCTAGCCGAAGCGCATGGAATCCCTTTCTATGTCGCCGTTCCGACTTCAACGCTTGATTTCTCCCTTGACACCGGAGCTCAAATCCCCATTGAGCAGCGTCGCGCTGAAGAAATTACAGATGGGTTCGGAAGAAAAACTGCCCCGGACGGGGTCAAAGTCTACAGTCCTGCCTTCGATGTAACACCTGCCCACCTAATTACTGCTATTATCACGAACAAGGGAATTGTCCGTCCGCCCTATGAAAGCAACCTGAAAGCACTCACGGCACATCACGATGGTTCTAACCACGCTTCAGAATAGCTAAAACTCTTAACATTGTGGCGGCGAATTCTCTTTCGTTATAACGCCGCTAGCCAGAACAGTACTTGAGGAAGAAAATGGCAACCCCAGTTTTGATGCCCACGCTAGGGCAATCTGTAGAAAGTTGCATTATCGTCAGTTGGAAAAAAGAAAAAGGAGATTCTGTAATTGAAGGTGAGTTGCTCTGCGAAATTGAAACCGATAAAGCAACGTTGGAAGTGGAAAGCACCGCTTCCGGCACAGTATTGGACCTGTTTTTCAGGGAGGGCGATGAAGTACTGGTTCAGTCCAATATCGCCGTCATTGGAGAGCCCGGTGAAGATTTTAGCAGCTTGCGCCCTGATTCGGCGACAGAAACAGCTGCGGGCGAGGGTACGTCTGACGACGCCGATGACCTGGTTGAGCCAACTCCAACTGAGCCGACGATAACGGAACAGTCTCCCATCGTCCAAGCTACCCCGACACGAACAGGTCTAGATTCTACCAGAATATCTCCCCGGGCTGGACATCTAGCGGCAAAGCACGGGCTCGATACGACATCGATTCAGGGAACAGGTCCTGGCGGTCGCATAATCGAAAGGGATGTACAAGCAGCCCTCTCGACAAGACAGCCGATGACGCCTCTTGCGAAGTCCATGGTCGCACAGGACCAATTGACCGCACCAACCCACGGTTCCGGTATCGGAGGTCGCGTGACCGCGGGCGATCTGCGTGCTAAGGAGCATGTCCCTGCTACAGAGAGCGAAGTTCGGACGATTCCACTCAAGGGTGTACGGAAGGTCGTCGCTGAGCGCATGTTAAGTTCAATGCAGTCGACAGCTCAGCTCACACTCAATGCTTCGGCGGATGCACGCGCGCTTTTGGCTTACCGGCAAGACTTGAAGAATAGCGCGGAGTCACTTGAATTACGAGAGATTACTGTTAACGATTTAATCCTCTTCGCCGCGTCGAGAACGTTGACCCAATATCCTTCCTTGAACGCACTGTTTACGGAAGACACGATTTCCCAATATCAGGACGTGCACCTAGGGTTTGCTGTGGATACCCCTCGTGGCTTAATTGTGCCAGTCATCCGCAACGCGAACACTTTAAGCTTGAAGGACATTTCTCAGGAAACTAAGCGACTCGCATCAGCCTGTTTAGAAGGGAATGTATCGCCCGATGAATTAGCCGGCGGCACATTTACAGTGACGAACCTCGGGAGTTTAGGGATTGAGAACTTCACACCCATACTCAATCCGCCTCAGGCAGGTATTCTTGGGGTAGGCAGCGTAAATCTGAAACCGGTGGAAATCGAAGGCGACGTGCAGTTTATTCCGCACATTGGATTATCGTTGACCATCAACCATCAAGTTGTTGATGGAGCGCCCGCCGCCCGCTTCTTACAAACCCTCTCACAGCGATTAGCGCAAATCAATCTGTTGTTGGCTCTGTGACCGCGGTAGTTCACCCAACGAATTTATTTGATATAGATATTGGTGGATTCCATAGTACCTATGGCAAGCCGGGTTCACTCCTTGGCATGAGCCACGATATTCAATCACAAGATAAAGTTGCTGAGCGGTGAAACCTTGGAAATATAGCAATGGAATCAGATGAAAAAGACGCTGTTTCTTCATCTCCCCCTGTTGTTTGTCTGTATCCTCTTTCTACGGAGCACCCTCGCCCAAGACTATATTCGGTGGGATTTACCCGAAGGTGCCAAAGCGCGGCTTGGGAAAGGTTCGATAGCCGAAATCGCATATTCGCCGGATGGTATGCAGTTCGCGGTCGCGAGTAGCATTTGGATTTGGCTCTATGATGCGGACACTGGAGCCGAAGTCGGCCTGCTTAAGGGGCATACGAGTTTGGTCCTTTCCGTGGCGTTCTCTCCAGATGGCAAGACACTCGCTAGTGGAAGTTGGGACAAGACAGTTCGGTTGTGGGATGTGGCTACGGGAGAACTGCGCACAACGCTCACGGGTCATACGGAGACGGTTGATAGCGTTGCGTTCAGTCCCATGGGGGCGACGCTTGCCAGTGGGAGTCAGGACAAAACAGTTCGGTTGTGGGACACTCGCACGGGACAACACAAAGAGACCCTCCTGCATACGGAGGGTGTCGTTTGTGTGGCGTTCTCCCCAGATGGCAGGATGCTCGCTAGTGGAAGTTGGGACAAGACAGTTCGGTTGTGGGACACTCGCACCGGACAACACAAGGAGACCCTCCTGCATGCGGAGAGTGCCGGTTCCGTGGTGTTCTTGCCGGATGGCAAAACGCTCGCTAGTGGGAGCCTTACAATTTGGTTCTGGGACATTAACACCGGACAACACAAAGAGACCCTTCTAGTAGATGGACGTGAGGAAACGGAGGTCTATTCTGCGGTGTTCTCACCGGATGGTAAAACACTTGCTAGTGGGAGTGATGGCACGACGATTTGGTTGTGGGACGTTGACACCGGCAAACTAAAAGGAACTCTTGAGGGACATACGCATTGGGTCCAGTCCGTGGCGTTCTCCCCGGATGGTGGTACGCTTGCCAGTGGAAGTTCCGACGGCACGATTCGGTTGTGGGACGCTCGCACCGGCAAACACAAGAAAACCTTCGGAGGGCATACGGATAGAGTCCCTTACATGGCATTCTCACCGGATGGCAGCAGGTTAGCCAGTAGTTCGTCCGTGATTAGTTTGTGGGATGTGCGCACGGGACAACATAGGACAATCGAAGGATTTCGATCTATAGAGTGGCCGGTCCATCCCGTGGTGTTCTCGCCGAATGGGAGTATACTCGCGAATGGTAGTATGCTGTGGGATGCTCATTCTGCACAACACAAAGCGACCCTTGAGCACCCTAGATCTATATCGCCGGTCAGTTCCGTGGCGTTCTCCCCGGATGGCAAAACGCTAGCCGGTGGGAAACATGATAAGACAATTCAGTTGTGGGACGCTCATACCGGCAAACACAGGAAAACCCTTAGAGGGCATGCGGAGATTGTCTCATCAGTTACGTTCTCACCGGATGCTAAAACGCTGGTGAGTGCGAGTTCCGACGGCACGATTCGGTTGTGGGACGCTCATACCGGCAAACACAAGAAAACCCTTAGAGGGCATACTAAGGAGTGTCTTATCGTGACGTTTTCCCCGGATGGCAAAACGCTGGCGAGTGCGAGTTCCGACGGCATGATCCGGTTGTGGGACGCTTTCACCGCACAACACAAGGAGACCATTGAGGTAGATAGATTTGAGAAGACCAATGTTTATTCCATGGCGTTTTCGCCTGATGCTAAAATGCTTGCCGGGGGTGTGGACAAGACAGTTCTGTTGTGGAATGCCGCCACGGGGCAACATCTACAGAGCTTTAAGGGGCATGAGTTTAGCGTCAGTTCCGTGGTATTCTCACCCGATGGTACCACACTCGCCAGCGGCAGTTCGGGCGGGACGATTCTGCTGTGGGAACTCCGGTAGAACCCATGTTATTGCCAGATACTATATCAATGCCTTATCCAATCCGATACTTCCCCAGCCCGAACGTCGCATTTTTGCCGACGTGCAGGAATTCGCCTAGCACCACAAACGGCATGAACATCGCTAAATCGCCCGTATACGTCACATTCCCAACCAGCCCGCCGAGCTGCATCTTTTGATCCTGTCGCGAAGAGTATCGCGTCCAGTCTTTCCACTCCAGTGCGGTTTCAGTCGTCTCAACAGTTTTTGCCTCTTCGATTAGTCCCTTAAAGTCGAGTTCTAGTGACTCTCCGCAATGGAAATATGCCAGTGCCGAGATGCGCCCAATCAAACGACGCCAGAAGATGTGGAACGGAAGTTCATTCGTTAACTCTCCTTCGTGAGTAATCCGAGTTGGGGTGAGTAGATGCAGTGTCAATGATTTCAACGAGTTAAAGTGTGTAGCCAGCAAGGATACAGCTTCTCGCTGAATCTCGGCGAAGCTGAGCGCGTTATCGAAATTGTGCACCATCTGCGTATCGGTGTCATAGACCGATTCTCTATTATCAGTCAGAACTTGGGTCAACTGGAAGCGTCCGCGCTTCTTGCCGATACCAATCTCGCCCAAGTCGCGGAAGCTGACTAGAAAATACGGGAGATAGTCGATAGAACGACCGATGAGAGTGAGCTGAAACGCAAACGATTCGCCCCGACGGTATTCGCCTTGTGCCCCCAACGGATCAATAACAAATGGTCGCGGGACATCGTCGTATGTCCGCAACTGCTCGGCACCTTCGAACGGAGCGGTCTCGAAGATGTATGGATAGGGACAGACCGCTTTGAGGGTGCATTCTCGGCAGTCGATGGGCCCTTGGGTGCAGACCATCTTGCGGAATGCTTGTCCGAATCCGCCGCGGAGAGTTGAGCCGGCGTAGGCCGGCAGCGAGATTGTCGTTCGTGCCGTTAAAATTACATGATAGCGTGCGAGTCGGAAGTTTTGGAGTAAGCTCATCGCTTTCATCCTTTTACCATCTTGTGTTCATGATTGTCAACTAAAAAATGCACGGTTGGCCTCCTCAGACTTCCTAAAATTGACGGTGGAATTCCTGTATTTATTCTGCACATCCCTCTCTTCGCGAACTGAATGAAAAATAGCGCAAAGGTGCACGGACGTCTAGTGAAATGGCGCATTCGCTTGGCTATCGTCACTTCCAATCACGCGCTGTTTCGTAATGGCGTGAGCCTGCCAATAATGTTCAGAGTCAGTAATTGCCGCTCAATCTGCTTTCCGACTGCAATGCGTTACGACGTGATCTTTCTCTATTTTTTCTGAAGTGTGTCGAGCGTGCTAGCGACATAAATAAACTAAAGTAATAGCCAACACGCAAACTAGTTATGAACTCTGCCGGTCAGGGGTTTGAAATCCGAGTATTTCGTAACGGAGAATTTGCATGATGTCGTAATGTGGCTTGCATTTGCCAAGCTGAATAGGCTTGTTTAATTTTTCCCAAACAGGTATAATATACATCGTATCTCCTTTTGGTTGGGTCGGTGCTCCAGCGCACGTTTCGACTGAATCAAACGTTTATGTCACCTCAACATCGCGTTTTGGCTTCAACTGAATCGCGCACCACAGCTTCCGGCGGATTATCGAAATCCTTCTCAATGTGAATCGACCGAACGAATTTCGGTCTTGCCCGTCACAATTACCGTACGCTTAAAAACAGGAGATATTTCATGAGCAGGGATGATAAAACAATTCGTACGTTCAGAATCAAATTGTCAGCAATCCTGGTCCTCAAGAAAACCCTCGCTGCCGCAACCATATGGGGACTGCTGTGGGGCACGGCGGTCATCGTACTCCGTGCAACCATTGGGATGCCGCGTTTTGCACTACTGGGCGGTGGCATCGGTCTGATAATTGCGATAAGTGTTGCGGTTATTCTCGAGTGGCGTCAAATTCCGACTCGGAATGCCGCGAGAGCTAGTCTCGACAAATACAGTGGCGCCGGCGGGCTTGTGATGGCGGCGGAAACGGAGGATCTGGGCGACTGGCGCAATCAGATGCCGCAAATTCGCCGACCGCGATTTCGTTGGCGCGGCGGAGTTCCGTTGGCACGCTTTTCAGGGGCTGTCGTGTTCGTTTGCATTAGTTTCTTGATACCAGAACGTTTTGTGGAAATCTCTGGCGCACACCCCCTTGATGTTAGCAAAGAGGTCAACCAATTGGTGGATGGACTTGATACACTCAAGGAAGAAGAGATCATTGATATAGCCCAAGTGGAGACACTCGAAGAAAAACTAGATCAACTCCAAGCGGAGGCTTCGGGCGACGATCCAGTCAAGACTTGGGAAGCGTTGGACCATCTCACGGATATGCTCTCTCATGTAGCAACGGAGGCTGCCGAGGACGCCCTGACCGAAACAGAACGCTTGACCGAGGCGGAAACCTTGGCGGAAGGTTTAATGAACGAGGTGTCGGAGATGGATGCCGAGCTTTTAGCGGAGGCGATGACGACGTTATCTGGGTTACTTCTGAAGGCGGCTGAAGATAATGCGCTGCTTGCTGCACAACTTCCAAATCTGGAGGACGATGTAGGCACGCTCACCATTGAAGAACTCAAAGAGATTGCTGCAGCATTGCGTTTATCCAAACGAGATATTATTGAACGGCTGGCGAAGCTTAATGCCGTTAATCTTATTGATCTGGAAACGTTGACAGCATGTGAGAAGCTTGGGCAGTGCGACAGCGCTGGACTTGCCGCATTTCTTGCTGAAAACTCAGAGCACACGTCAGTATCCGCTTGTGTAGGTGCGTGGTGTCGAGGCGGTATCAACCGAGGTCCTGGACATGCACCCATGACCTGGAGCGACGGTACTGCGGAGGAGGGCGCGAAGTTCAAAACACAAATCCTTCCGCTGTCAGACATCGCATCTCTTCAAGACAGTGAACTCCTCGGTATTAGCTCTGCGGCTCCAGCGGTTGAGACATCCAGCCTGCCACAGGGAACAGGGGGGCTAAACGGAGCACCGAGCGGTGGTGGTTCGTCCGTTTCCCAGACCGTTCTACCCCGTCACAAAGCGGCAGTTAAACGCTATTTTGAAAGACCCTAACGTAAACCATCCCGTGCCGAAGAACTTGATTGCGCGAAAGAGTCGTCGCGGTCGAATTCTTGGCATCTAGTCAAACATTATTTCCTTAACGCCCCAACAAGAGGCGATTAGCACTGAGTGTTCTGCTCCGTTTCGTCACCCTCCTCGTCGCTGAATGAATGTGTTACACTGTGCTTGATGCTTTCGCACTGAGATTTGTCAACTGTACCACTATGCAAAATAGCAAAAACTCAGCATCCCTTGTTCAACCTGAAGAACTCAGCCCCGCCGTTGAACTCACAACAAAGGTGCTTGCGGAGCTAGATCGAATCCTGCTCGGTCGGTCCGAGCTTCACCGCTTGCTACTCGCCGGCATCCTAAGTCAAGGACACATCCTGCTCGAAGGCGTGCCCGGCGTCGGCAAAACCGCACTTGTGAAGGCGTTAGGTCAACTTCTTAACCTCGAATTCAGCCGCGTGCAGTTTACGCCAGATCTGATGCCGGGCGACATCGTCGGTACACATATCTTACAGCAAACCCCGGAAGGGAAGCGCGAGATGACGTTCCAAGCGGGACCTGTGTTTACGAACATCCTGCTTGCCGATGAGATTAACCGCGCCTCTCCGAAAACCCAATCCGCTTTGCTTGAGGCGATGCAGGAGCGTTCCGTCACTTTGCTTGGAAACACTCGCTCGCTGCCGAATCCTTTTTTCGTTCTCGCCTCTCAGAACCCCATCGAGCTGGAGGGAACCTATCCGCTTCCTGAAGCGCAGTTGGACCGATTTCTGTTCAAACTCATCGTTCCTCACGCCGATATGGAAGTACTCGACGACATCATCTCAACGCGCCGCCGTGGGGAACCTCCTGTTCCCAGTTGGTCAATGAGTGCCGAGCAACTGCACCAGCTATTTGAAGTGATGGACAGGATTTTCTTGCCCAAGCCTGTTTCTCGTTACATATCGCGTTTGACCGCTTCGACCCATCCGAACTCGCCTGAAACCACCGACGATGTTAAAAAATATGTCACTTACGCTGCGTCACCAAGAGCTGCGATAGCGATGGCAGAAGCAGCGCGGGCGTCAGCATTGCTTTCAGGTCGCCCGACTGTCGGATTCGAAGATGTGCAAGCCGTAGCCCCTTCCGTCCTGAATCATCGCGTGATTTTGAACTATCAAGCCCGCTTCGATGGTGTGCATGCCTTCTCAGTAGTGGATAGTCTTCTCAAGTCCCTTGACGAGACTGACCTGAATCTGCCTGACGACCTTGAGGTTCAGTCGGCGTGAGTTTAAATCGAGGGATTTGTGGGTGACTGAAGGATAGGAAAAGTGAAACGCTGGCAGGATTCGCCCGTGAGAGCGTGCGTAATGAACCGCCGGAGTCTGTAAGACAGGCGCTGTAATTTTTTCCGCCATGAGAAATGTGTGTTATATTGTTTTTGTGCAAAATTACGGACACAAATTTGAACGTAAAAAATCTGGTGAGTTGATGTTTCGAACTCCTGAGATACGATAGATTAAATAAATATCAAGCATTTAATGAAGACCGAGCTATGAATCACAATGAATCACGATTGTGAGAACTGACATGTAATGAGGCTACAAACGATGAAACGTACCGCACCTTGTTCCATCCTGTTTCTCGCCGCCGTGTGGCTGTGCTACACCGTATCAATTGCATTCGCGCGGACAGACTTTGACGATATCAAAATTGCACCGGAACTCATTCCAAGTGGCAGTAGTTTCCACGGATATGCGGAATACAGGATTGCTGTGTCAAATCTATCGCCTGACGCGACGCATCAGGTGACATTGACGCTGCCGAAATCAAATTACGGTATTTCTGGTAATCGAATCCGATGGATCACCCGCTCAGTCGTTGTTGGTCCCTCCGCCACGGTCCACGTTACCTTGCTTCAGCCATCAGTAAATCTGGATGGACGCGGTTTGGGCGTCTCCATCGATGGCGATGTTCAAGATGAAGCAGTTCCGTTGGCAATCGCAGATCACGGTCAGCATGAAAGGATATCCACGAGCACAAGTGGACTGGGCATGGGGCGTGTGACAATAACTTCCTCCTCAAAAGTTAGAATTCTGATAAGTCGCAACGTGGACACAACGGATTTGCACGTCCACGCGGGCAAACTACTCAGTTCTTCGCCGTCAGGTAGTGGCATCTCTCCGTCAGGTGGCAGCTCTCATCCGTACGCACCATCAAGCAGAAGCCCCTCTTATGAAACCATCGATCTTGGATTGCCTGTCTCAGCGTGGAGTAGAAATTGGCTCGGTTACTCACGATACGACGGTGTCATCGTCACAGGTGATGATGTCCGAAAGATGCCGCCGGATGTTCAGTCGGCGGTGTGGCGTTACGTAGAATGCGGCGGTGCTCTGCTTGTGTTGGGGGGGCGAGAACTTCCCGATAGCTGGGGGTTGAAGGTTGGCGCCGATACTGCCGGGCTCGCCAACTACGATGTCGATTTCGGTCAGTGCCTCGTGAGCGCTGAGATGGATACGAAGCGCTTAACGCCGGATCAGTGGTCTGAGATTGTGTTTTCGTGGGTGAAGACAGCAAGTTCAGTGAGAATCGGACGTTCGGTTGAGGCTGCTAATACGATGTTTCCGGTGGTGGAAGGTCTAGGGGTTCCTGTGCGCGGCATGTTCCTTTTGATGCTCCTCTTTGCAGTGGCTATCGGTCCCGTGAACCTCATTGCTCTTTCGCGCAAAAAGCGGCGTATCTGGATGCTTTGGACGACGCCGGTCATTTCGCTCATCACTTGTCTCGCTGTGTTCGGGTACGCGACGTTCGCCGAAGGATGGACGCGACACGCCCGGATTGAAGGACTGACAATTCTCAACGAAAAGACTCACCGCGCCACGACGATTGGCTGGACGGCGTTCTATTCGTCTCTCACTCCGGGCGATGGATTGCACTTCGACTATGAGACGGAGCTGACACCTCAAATTGCTTCGACTCCGCTTACAGGGACGCCTCGGACGGTCGACTGGACGCACGATCAACACCTGGCAAGCGGCTGGGCGACGGCGCGCGTTCCGGCGCATTTCATGCTGCGCAAGAGCGAAGTGAGACGTGAGCGCGTCACGGTTAGACGCGGATTAAATAATCGTCTGAGTGTTGTCAATGGGCTAGGGGCTGATATAAGGCATTTCTGGTTGGCGGACAAAGACGGGGCAGTCTATTCCGGGGTGGACATTCCCGCAGGCGCGGAAGCGGAACTAAGTTCACGTACGGATTTGCGTCTAGGTAGTCCGGCTGAGGCTGATGAGACATTTAAGTTCGAGCTATGGGATCCATCTATCAATACGGTTTTGGATACGGGGAACATTTCACCGATGCTAAGAGATGAGATGAAATTGCGTGGCGCGTTACTCTCCGATGATGTTTCGGTTTCCGTGCAAAAGCACGGGCTTGAGTGGGAGATAACGGATGAAATTTGGGATCGCATGTACACGATTAAAGCTGACAAAACTAATGGAGCACTCAGAATCCATAGCCAGGTGGCACCGAACTTGCGCGGGATATTTGCCTCTGAAGATTGGATCCAAAATATCGAACATCTTAAGAAGGCTCCTGAGAACTATCTCCGCCCCGGCTGTTATATCGCGACATTATCGTCCGCCCCGTTTATTGAGGAAGGTCTTCGGAAGACGACGGAAAAAAGATATAGCTCTGTCGTTTATGGCATCTTGAATGAGGAATGAACCTCGATTCAAAGTGATAATCGAGCACAAAACAACCTAGTTTCCGGCAATGACTCCCCTGTTCTGCACCATTATTTGACATAGATGCTTGAATTATGAATGTCAATCTGGACACTGGGGCAAGACTTGTTCGGACAACGCCCGACGAGAGGAGTCACAGACTATCTTTAACCCAAGAGAGTGTGCTGATGCAAGTTAACATCGTTCACATCAAAAAATACTTTGGCGCAACGCGTGCGGTTGACGACATCTCATTTACTTTTTCATCGGGAGAAATCGTCGGCTTTGTCGGCCCCAATGGCGCCGGCAAAACCACGACCTTGAGAATCCTAGCGACGCTTGACGAACCGACAAGCGGCGACGCCACGATTGATGGTATCTCGATAGTAGAGGCGCCGGAGAATGCCCGTCGGCTGATTGGATATGTGCCGGACGCCCTTCCCACGCACCGGGATATCTCTGTGCATGACTATTTGGACTTTTTCGCTCGTGCCTACGGGCTAGCCGGAACACAGCGCAAACAGGTGGTCGAGAGTATCGAAGGCTTTACCAACCTCACGGGTATTCGAGAAAAAACGCTCTACGCACTCTCTAAGGGGATGAAACAGCGAGTCAGCCTGGCACGCGCACTCGTACATGACCCGGCGGTATTGTTAATGGATGAGCCAGCAGCTGGGCTCGATCCACGAGCTCGGGTCGAACTGAGGGAACTCTTGAGGGTCCTTTCCGGACAGGGAAAAGCCATCCTGATTAGCTCGCACATCCTGACCGAACTCTCGGAGATTTGCGATGGTGCCGTCATAATTGAACAGGGAAAGATTGTCGCATCTGGAAACTTACAAGAGATTGATAGTCCGGGCGCAGAGCAGTGCACCGTTGTCATTCGGTCTCTCAATCGGCAAGACGATTTGTATAAGGCGATGCTCCTAATGCCGAGCGTAACGACGGTCAATCGGTTGGGCGATGAGATTGAGGCGAAGATATCCGGCTCTCAAGACACCTGCAGCGAACTTCTCGAAAACCTAGTTCAAAGCGGATACCGCATCGTTGAGTTCAAACAACGGGGCAGTGATTTGGAATCGGTATTCATGAACGTAACAAAAGGGGAAGTGCAATGAACTTCGCCATCAACCTTCTTGAAAAATTCAGCGACACGCTCAATCCTATCGTTGTCAAAGAATTGCGACAAGCAGTTCAAGGCAGATTCTTTAGCGCAATATTGATGGTTTTTCTCGGAGTGCTTCTGCTAACCATGGGACTATTCCTAACAAGTCAAACGGTTACCCAGTCGTTCGATGCTGGGCGCAACATGTTTAGCGTTCTGCTTGGAATTTTGCTAGGGGCATGCTTGCTGTTCGTACCGGCGTATACCGGCATCCGGTTGGCGAGCGAGCGATCAGACGCCAATGTAGACCTGCTGTTCATCACGACCCTCCGACCGCGATCCATTATCTGGGGCAAATTCCTCGCCGCACTTGTACTCACCGTCCTCCTCTACAGTGCTTGTCTGCCATTTATGACGTTTACTTACCTATTGCGGGGTGTTGACTTACCATCCATATTTGTGCTGATGGCATTCACTTTCATTCTGGCAGCAGTGGGCATCCAGTGTGCTATCGTCCTCGGCTGTATTCCTGCCAATCGGGTCTTCAGGCTGATTCTCGGCGTGGCTTGGTTAGTTTTTCTTGTGGTTACGGTTATTCCTGCGTTTATCGCGCTGATGATTTTTCCTGGTGCACTTTTTAGCTCCGGCATAGGGAGTCAGATCGGTTCTTGGGAATTCTGGCGAGGTGCCTTAAGTGTGTTGTTCAGCGGGTTGGCACTGATAAGCCTCCTTGGTCTATTAGCGATTGCGCTCATTAGCCCGTTATCCGCCAATCGGGCACTGCCGCTGCGTATTTTCGTGACCGGAGTTTGGCTCTTGACCGGGGTTGGCGTAGCCATCTGGAGTATTGCTATTAATAATTCTAACCCGGTAGCGGGGTGGGGATCGCTACATGTCCATCTGTATTCCATCGGTTTGTTCATCGCCGTGAGCGAAAGAGAGCGTTTGGGACAGCGAGTGCGTCAAAGCATTCCGCGCAGACGATGGCTTCGCCTGCTGGCATTTCTCTTTTACAGCGGTGCTGCCGGCGGCGTAGTGTGGTCATCTTTAATGATACTTCTGACTTTATCCTCTATTGTGGTGTGGGGCATTCTTTTCCCGCACATGTGGAGTGGCGGAGCTACTTTCAATGATTCTCTGGGAGTAATGATTGTTATGGGGCTGTACGCATTCAGTTATCCATTGGGCGCTTCGCTCATTAGAAGACGCTTCTTAGCGAACCGAGTCGCCGGAGGCTATACTTGGGTGATAGCAATTGTTCTTTTGGGTTTTACAACCATGATAATACCGCTCATCCTCTTTTTTGTCTCCGGAACTTGGGAAAGAGAATGGCTAATCGGTAGCCCCGTTGGTGTTACATTTGCGTTTAATGGGACGGATCTTCACGTGCTTGTGTTCAACAGTTTGAAAATAGCGAGCGTCTGTGCGGTGTTGGTCGGTGTTCTGAGCGTTCCGTGGTTTTTCAGGCAAATCCGCAACTTTCAGCCGCCAAAGCAAAACCCCGCAACTGAGACCCAAACGAATGAGCCAAGTTGAGTCCACATCTCAAGCTCGGCTTGATAGGGTTCAATTCGCCGCGTAATTTCGCCGTCAACTTAATTGCACTTACCACTGATGTTCGAGACGAGTTCAGCATTTTCACGAAGAAATGGTTAACCTACTCGATAATTGATAATTTGCACGCTGTCATCCCAATAGGAGATGAAAATTGGAGGTCAACAAATGCTAACCAAAAATTTCTTTTTCCATGTACTGATGTTTGTGTTAATGACTTGGCTCTGGACAGGGTGTGCGGCTAAAGTCATGGATAACTCTCAACTCCAGTATCTCGCTCCCGAATTCACAGACAATTCGCTGTCTGAACACGGTCTGAGCCTCCTACCTATCGTCGCAGGTCATGGGCAAGAGGGGTTGCGCCGACCCCTAGGGGCAAAACTTGATTCCAATTTGACCAATCAATTGCCTGATGGAAGATTCATAGAGACAATTCAAACGCTTGATCTGATTAACGAAGCTAATTTGACGGAAGCCTACGCGCAGATGATCAATGATTATGCCGGAGCTGCAATTCTCAACAAGAAAACACTTCGCCAGATTGGCGAGGCGACGGGTATCCGTTACCTCTTGCATGTGAAACTCTTGGATCAATCTCATACGGAAACAGTTGGGCCCGCTCTTTTGTCCGACGACATTATCAACCGACAAATTAAGAACGTAAGTATATTCGGACAGGTATGGGATTGTCACCTCGGCGATGTTGTGTGGGAAGGAACAGGAGATGTCGCAGTGCAAACTGAGGTTGAAGTCCAATACATAAAGCATTCTATTGAGGATTTGGTCAATATAGCAGCGCGATCCTTTCTAAATAACCTGCCCGGGATCAACATTCCAAAGGCAAAATAGAATTGCGTTAGAGACTACAAAAAGCGGATCTTCGCCGTGAGGTTTGTCAATAGGAATATCTATGATAGTCCGCCAAACCTCATATTTACACCGCTAGAATTGAGAACTGTACCGTGGTGGTAGAAACCGGTGGACGATTCTTCCCCTAACACAAACTCTTTCAATATCTGGAGGCAACACTGTGAAAACAATTATCAACATCTCATCTACTTGGATTCTGCTTCTAACCTTATTCGCTCCGGGAATCGGCGCCGAACCCACTGTCAACGTTGCAATACTCGGTGCATTCGATGAGGAAATCAGACTCCTAGAAGCAAAACTTCCAAACCCAAAGACACATACAATCGAAAAACTGCGATTCGTAACAGGCTTTCTCAACGACCAAAATGTTGTTATTGCAAGCACAGGTATTGGGAAAGTCAATGCAGCGATGACAACGACTCTCGCCATTGAGCATTTTCGCCCCAATCAAGTTATCTTCACAGGAGTCGCAGGCGGACTCAACCCAGACCTGCATCTCGGAGATATTGTCATCGCACTGCGCACAGCCCAACACGACTTGGGTAAATTGGCGTCCGCAGATATTGAAAATTTCGGCGTCAGGAACCCAATAACTGGAAAGCGAAATCCTGTGTTCTTCCCAGCCGACCCAAGGCTGTTACAAATCGCGGAGAGCACTCAGGAGAGCCTTGAACTGAGCCCATTCGATACTCCCGATGGTCTGCGTCACCCGCGAATCGTCACAGGAACAGTCGTGACTGGTGACATTTTTGTCGCATTTGATCCCAAAAGAACAGCCTTGCACGAAAATCTCGGCGCGGACGCCGTAGAAATGGAAGGGGCGTCCGTGGCGCAGATTTGCTGGCAGCAAAATATTCCCTGCTTGGTCATACGCAGTCTCAGCGACAATGCCGGTTCAAATGCGTCAGAAGATTTTAAAAAATACTACAAGATAGCGGCTCGTAACTCCGCGGCGCTCGTGACCCAGATTGTCGACCAACTTAATTCTTCCGAATCGCTTCCGTGGGAATCCGCACAGGCTGGCAAACTTACCGCAAATGAACAGAGATTCCAAGAGACGCTCTCGGACGTAACGTTAATTGGTCATTTCACAGTCGCCGGACAAGAGGACCAGCGCGCCCTTCATGAAGAAAAATACACTATCGAAAAAGTCTCCAAAATGAACGGCGATCGCTGGCTATTTTCTACACGAGTCGAATACGGTGGGAGAGACGTAACAGTGCCACTGCCTCTCGAAGTCAAATGGGCGGATGACACACCTATCATCACACTCACCGATATGGAATTGCCGCAGCTAGGAACTTACACAGCAAGGGTGTTATTCTATCGAGGTCAATACGCCGGCACCTGGAGCAGCGAAAAACACAGCGGACATCTCTTCGGCAAAATTATAAATAACGCTGATTAGAAGCGGATTCAGCGGTAACTTGCTATTTTTGCTTGATTCGAAACGTTTGCAAAATTTAGGAGGAATTAGAGAATGTTCTACAACAAAATGAACCAGCTATTGGGAATTTCTCTACTTTTCCTTACCACGGGTCTGTTAGGCTGTGCCACCAAAACGCTTGAGATTGTTGTCCTCCGTGATGTTCCAGAATCCCCATCCTTCGTGGTCATCCCAGCGAATGATTTTCTGCGCGAGGTTGAGTTCGCAAACAGTGTTGAGGACGCCATCATCAGCGCAGGTGTCAAGGTTGTAATCCGTCCCTCAACGAAAGAAGTCACAACGGAAAAAAGAGTTCAGGGAGCAGAGGGCAGGCAAGCCGGGAGCAATGAAGCGATTCTGGCCGCGGACGCAAAGTTGACCGAAGAAATATTTCGCATTCGACGCTATTCAAGCCGATTACATAGTCCATACTTATGCTAATTCCAGGCATGTGAAAATTTCAAAAAAAGAATCGCGGGAGATATTGGCGATTATTGAGGCTCAATCGTATAGAGATGCTGCGTGGAAGTTCCATACATGGCATGTGAAGTTGCATAAGGCGTTGGAACGCATGGGGATTCCAACGTCGCAAAGCGTGCCTATATTACCGAGGTAGGGCATAGAATACGATTGATCCTAGAATCCAATCGGAAAACCGGGCGCCAGATTTCTCTTGACATATCCAATTCTCAATAGATACCTATCGTGTCTACGTTTTGGAAGCTGAAGAATTTAGAAACCCGCTATGGAGACATGACCTATGAAAGCTAACGAAGAGAAGCTACTAAAATTCTTAGACGGCACAAAACAGTTTATCCTGCCGATATTCCAACGTCGGTACAGTTGGAAGAAAGAGCAATGCAAACAACTATGGGATGACATTGTGCGTGTTGGTGAAAATGAGGATATTCCCTCCCATTTCTTCGGCTCAATCGTATCTATCGGAGATGGTAGCCCTACAGTGCCAAAATTCCTCGTCATTGACGGTCAACAGCGGTTGACGACAGTTGCGCTGTTGATTTCGGTACTCGGCAGAGCCGTCGAGGTGGAAGGCGTCGATATCGGCATCGATCGAAGCCGGTTAGATGGGTATTACCTGTTCAATGACAGGGAAGCTGGAGAATTACGTCACAAGCAGCTGCTGACACCGCATGACCGAGACACTTTGATTCAATTGTTGGATGAGGGAAGCGCTACTGACAATATCTCCCTGTTAGTGGAAAACTACCAATATTTTAAGGACCAACTCAGACGCACTACCCTTGAAACGGTGTATAAGGGAATTCAGAAGTTGATAATTGTGGACATCGCGCTGGACCCCCGCTCCGACAATCCGCAACTGATTTTCGAGAGTCTCAATTCCACTGGTCTCAGTTTGTCGCAAGCCGATCTCATTCGTAACTATGTGCTGATGGGACAGGAGTACGATATTCAAAGGAGTCTATATGAGAACCACTGGTATCCGATGGAGCAGCGGTTCGGGGTGCATTACGCCAAACGATTTGACCTGTTCATAAGGGACTATCTGACATTAAATACGCGCACGATACCTAACAAAGGGAGAGTTTACGAGAATTTCAAGAGGTATGTAGGGGACACAAGGCATTCAGAAGCGTTAGAGGCAATTGTCAAGGAGATTGTTCGATATTCCAAACACTACGTCCGCATTGCGCTACTTAATGAGCCGGACCTAGAACTTAGTGTGTGCATTGAAGACATTCACACACTAAATGTCGAAGTCACTTTTCCGTTTCTACTCGGCGTCTACGAGGACTATGCACAGGGAAGAATCGAGAAGTCGGACATGATAGAAATCCTTCGGTTAACAGAGAGTTACCTCTTTCGGCGCACAATCTGTGACATTCCAACTAACATGTTGAATAAGACCTTCGCAGGACTGATGGGGCAAATTGACAAAGATAACTATCTCCAAAGCTTGAAAATCGCTTTCTCCCGCATGAGCGGCACCCAACGCTTCCCTTCAGATGGTGAGTTCCAGTTTGCATTTCACACAAGGGATGTCTATCACCTACGTACGTGCAGCTATCTGTTACTCAAGTTGGAGAATCACGAGCGCAGGGAGCCGATTTCAGATGGCGAATACACGATTGAACACGTCATGCCGCAAAGTCTTTCTGATGAATGGCAGGCGGAGTTGGGCGAAAATTGCACAGAGGTGCATGAAAAGTACCTTCACACGATTGGCAACCTTACCCTCACCGGGTACAATCCAGAGTTGAGCAACAACACATTCATAGAAAAACAGCTCATGATGGGCGGTTTTCGCGATAGTCCATTGCGCTTAAATGCCAGCCTTCGCGAAGTTGAGCGATGGGACGAAAATGCTATCGTTAAACGAGCCGGGATTTTATCGGAAAAGGCGCTTAACATCTGGCGTAATCACGGCATTTGTGAAGTAACTGACACTCCGTAGAAGAGAGAATGGATACTAGCCGACCACCATCATCTCACGGGTGAAATTTTGGAGTTGTTCCAACAGCTACGAATGCGAATTTTGAACTTAGATGCTTCAATTAGCGAAAAAATCAATAAATACGAAATTGTTTACAAGTCTAACGCGAAGTTTGTAGAAATCCAACCGCAGGCAAAACAGCTCCTTTTGTGGTTGAAACTACCTATTCATGAGACTGATGACCCGCTGGAAAAGTGCAAAAGCAAGGCAAATTATCTTAACTGGGTAGTGGTCGGTGTTTCGCCCGCGGATGAGCTCGACTACATTATGGCCCTGATATGCCAAGCGTATGAAAAACATAAAGTAGATGAGCCTAAGGAACTATCGTGAAAAAAGGCGCGAGAAGCCATAGCACACACAACAATACTGTTTACGTGAAGAACAAGAGCAGCGTACCTTATGAGAGATCAATTGTTAATCTCTGTTCTCTGTGTGAAACCCGCCATCTAAAGTACCACTTGAGTAATTTCATGGCTTTTGGGTGCTCATGCCGGTGAGAAACCGAGTTTCTCCGGTAAACTCGGTTTCTTTTCATCACCTCGTAACTTCGAATCATAACCATCATGACACTCCTCCAACCAATCTGGCTATTATTATTCATCCCGCTTGGAGTATCGCTGTGGGTCTGGAAACCGAGCTCGCGGTTGCTGTGGATATTGCGAGTCGTGATACTGTCACTCATCTTGTTGGCAATGTGCGGACTCGCCGTGAAATTACCAAGCCGTGCCGGTACAATTGTCGTCGTGGCGGACAGAAGCCTATCAATGCCCCATGATAGCGAAGCAAGGCAGAAAGAATCGATTGACTTGATCCAGAGCGAGATGCGGAGCGATGCTCGCCTTGGCGTTGTCTCATTTGGACGGGTTACTGCGATCGAACAATCACCCCAAAGCGGCAAATTTGCAGGATTTGTCAACGAAGTTCATGGCGATGCATCTGATCTGAACGGCGGACTAGACAGCGCTATGGCACTAATCCCACGCGATTCGCCCGGTCGAGTAATCCTATTGTCTGATGGACGGTGGACCGGTAACGACCCGGTAGCCGCGGCGTCCAAAGCCGCGGCTCGGGGTATCGCCATTGATTACCGATCTGTTCAGAGAGACTCGGCGAACGATGTTGCCATCTCTCATGTAGACGCGCCCGATGTTGTGAACCCTGGCGAGTCGTTCATGATTGCCGCATGGGTGCACGCGCCTGTTCCGGGTGAAATATCATTCGAATTGTTGCGCGGCAATCGTCGATTGGCGGCTGGCAAACGGCAAGTACCGTCCGGGTTGACCCGTCTCATCTTTCGGGACAAAGCGGCGCAGCCGGGAACGCATCGGTACTCCGTGCGAATTGCAGGATCCGAGTCCGACCCGGTGCCTGAGAATAACACGGCAAAAGTCTTGGTCGGCATTCAAGGACCTCGTCCTATCCTTCACATCACACAAGCTTCTAATTCGGGGCTAGCACGACTACTGGAGGCAGGTGGATTGGATGTGAAAACTGCACCGCCAACCGAGTACAGCTGGTCGCTCGACGAGTTATCCGGATTTTCTGCGGTGCTCATTGAGAATGTGTTGGCGAACAAAATCGGATTGCACGGCATGGAGAACCTCGCCGTTTGGCTTAGAGAGAGCGGGTCGGGTTTCATGATGACCGGTGGAAAACATGCCTATGGTCCAGGCGGCTATTTCAAATCTCCGCTAGAACCGATTATGCCAGTTTCAATGGAGTTGAGACGCGAACATCGGAAACTGTCGATTGCGATTGTGGTCGCGATGGACCGGTCTGGCAGTATGTCAATGTCGGTGGGCGGCGGCAGGACGAAAATAGATCTCGCAAATCTCGCTACGGCGGAAGTCTACGATATGTTATCACCATTGGATGAATTTGGCGTAATCGCCGTCGATAGCGCAGCCCACACCATCGCGGACCTTGCTCCCGTCGAAAATCAAGGTCACGTGCGAAACAAAATCCTTCGCATCGCTTCGCAGGGCGGCGGCATCTTCATCTACGAGGCGCTCCACGCCGCATCTTCAATGTTACTGCGCGCCGAAGCCGGCACGCGGCACATAATTCTATTTGCGGACGCCGCCGATTCCGAAGAACCCGGACGCTACCGAGAACTGCTGGCGGCGTGTCGAAAGGCTAACATTACTGTCAGCGTCGTTGGACTTGGAACACCTTCCGACGTAGACGCAGAACTCCTGCGTGACATCGCTCAACGAGGCGAAGGACGCTGCTTTTTTACCGAGAATGCCGCCGAGTTGCCGCGTCTGTTTGCTCAAGACACGTTTGTTGTGGCACGGAGCACGTTTGTTGACGAACCGACACAGATTCGGACGACGGGCGGCATGGTCACGCTGACCGGTACGCAATTTCAGATACCGACATCAATCGGCGGTTATAACCTCTGTTACGTCCGTCCCGACGCGAACTTAGCTGCTGTAACTCTCGACGAATACAAGGCTCCCGTCGTGGCGGCGTGGCAGGCGGGAATTGGACGAGTGCTCTGCTATACAGGTGAGGCGGATGGAGCACACACCGGCGAGATTGCGAATTGGGAGCGTGTTGGTGATTTCTTAACGAGTCTCGCACGCTGGACAGCGGGCGACGCTGGCAACCTTCCTGGCGAGATGTTGCTCACGCAAAAGGTTAGGAGCGGAGTGAACCACGTGCAACTCCATCTCGACCCAGAGCGGGAAGTAGAAGTATTCAGGGAACTCCCTACCGTGACAGTCCTGCGCGGCGTCGCTGGGGAAACACCAACTGTGTCTAAAACAAACCTGTCTTGGACATCCGCCGACACGCTCGCAGTGGACATTCCAATCTACGGCAGTGAGACTGTATTGACGACAGTCGGGGTACCAGGGGGCGGAGTTGTATCGCTGCCTCCTGTCTGCCTGCCCTATGCACCGGAGTTTAAACCGGCGCCTGATGAATCCGGGCTTGTTACGATGGAACGGCTTGCCAAAGCCTCCGGCGGGAAAGCGCGAATCAACCTTGGGGGTATATGGGATGATTTGCCACGGCAACCCCGTCTAATTGGGTTCGCGCCGTGGCTGCTTATCGGGGCACTCCTCCTACTGCTTCTCGAAACGCTCGAACGCCGCACAGGCTTGTTATCTATGAGACAGGCGCGCCGTCTTGTAAAGACGGTTTCGCAACGCATGCCACGGAAAGCGCGCCGTGTACCGCAATCCAAATCGCGGTCCACAAAAACGACGCTTCCCATTGAACCCGACGAACCCGAATCTCCACCGGCGGCTTCAGATCCAGAAGCCAGCGTGGAGGGTGACGGGATGCTGGATGCCCTAAATCAGGCGAGAAGGCGTGCCAGTGGACGGACAGGACGTGGAAAATAGATGCCAACATATTCCTTGATTTATCGGACGCGGATGCGCTAGAATTAACACCGACAATGGAGAAATTATTATGTTAAGTCGATATCCACTTTTCTTTCTGCTCTTGGTAGTAGCTACTAGCGGATGGGCTGATGAGGAACAACCGTTATCCCCACCGCAGCAACCGAACCGACCGACTTCCAGGGCGCCTACCTGAAGCGCCTGACCGGGCGAAGGTGCACCGCTTCGGGGAAGCGGAATTCAGAATAAGTGGGCAGTCTCTTTACGTTACATTGACACTAACCCGAACGAACCTCACGAACGGGCGCGTTGGCGCACAACGTTGAGCTACCCAGTGACAAATGAACTTCAAGTTGGCATCGAATTCAATCCAGTAGTAGGCGAATTTGTGCCGCTCGCAAACTACTTCGTTTTCACTGAAACAGAGTTCCGACCCGCGCTGTTTATCGGAACCAGTTCAGACCGAGTCGGCTCACCCCCCAAGAGGCAGGCGTATTTCTTGACAATTACCAAGCGTCTACCAAAAATACCAATCTCAGCATACGCAACCATAAACTACTCGGAGTGGGACGACGGGCTCAATTACCCGTTCGGCGCCAGCCTCGACCTCGGCAGAGGCTTTGCCGTTCGCGGCATGTACGATGGCGATCGACCCCACTTGATGTTAAACTACTACTATAAAAGGCACAGCCTCAGTCTCATGTACATCTGGTTTGAACGACCAGGGATTGCAATGTCCACGTCGTTCTAACTAAATTCCTGATTTTTGCTGCATGGTGTCAAATGAACGAGACCTACCGTCAATATCTCATAGAAGGTGAACGTGCGGGCGCGCAGTACGCTTTGACTGCGCCGCGCAATGTTCCCTTTGGGTTAGCCGGAAATCAAACAGGGAAGCGTCCGGGAAGTTCACTGGAATTTATCGACCATCGCGAATACCAGCCGGGCGACGACCTGCGGCGAATCGATTGGGGAGGTTTCGCCCGGAGCGATAAATTGACCGTCAAGTTGTACCGGGACGAAGTCAGCCCGCACCTAGACCTCGTCATTGATGGGTCGCGCTCCATGGCGCTTGAAAATAGCCCCAAAGCACAAGCAACGCTCGGGTTAGCAGGGGTTTTTGCAACGGCGGCATCCAATGTCGGTTATTCCCACTCCGCCTGGGTCGCGGGTGATGGATATCGAAAGGTGGGTAACGGCGCAGACCGACCCGCAATTTGGGAAGGGATTGACTTTGAATATCAGGGCGACCCCTCCACGTCATTCTTCAAGCTGCCCCCATCATGGCGCCCCTATGGCCTGCGCGTGTTGCTCAGTGACCTACTCTGGCCCAGTGATCCGTTGACGGCACTGTCTCGATTAGCTGAACGCGCCACAACCGTCATTCTCGTCCAGGTCTTGGCTGAAGTGGACGTCAATCCGATCGAGCGCGGCAACATTCGACTCGTCGATTCAGAGACGGACGAGGTGCAGGAAATTTTCTTAGACACAGTTGCTGAAAAGCGGTATCGTGCCGCATTCGCGCATCATCAAGAGAACTGGAATCTCGCGGCAAAACGCACCGGAGCAGTTATGACGACGGTTATCGCAGAGCACATCCTGAGCGACTGGCGATTAGAACCGCTCGTTGCAGCCGAGGTTCTGAACATCGCATGACCCCTTCGCTAAGCCCCGAATAACCACAGTTAAACCGACGATGAGCCGAAACAGGGGCATGTTTCCAAAGTTTCATTGACTAAACTCATCACGGAATGCCCAGTCTGAATCGCTAGTTCTGTGGCTAGTTTCAGGTCTAGAGTTATCGAAAAAACTCCAAAACATTTATATATTATCATGCTTGACCTGACTCGGGGATTTGGTATATAATACCCGTGGCTTCCAACGGAATCGAGCCACGTATCACGTATCGTGCTGCTGATTCCAGGCAAAGCGATTTTCCGATTGAAAATTCTTTCGAAATCCTGATTCTGAGTTGCTGCTTTCTAAGGCAGCCATCAACAACCTTTCTTAGTACAAAGGAGATTGCATAATGCAACAATCCAAGCTTATAAGTTTTGTGCTATTAGTGCTGTTTGCGGCTGCATCTGTGCCAATGGTGTCGGCACAAGCGGCAACCCAGTCCATGACTGATACAGATACTCAAACCGGCAATGAACGCAACGAAGCTGACCTAGCTGACACATCCGAGACCGGCGACGCCACCGAGGACATGAGCGATCAATCTTCAGAAATCATTGAACTTGAACAAGTTTCCGTCACAGCTTCCCGACGCAGAGAAAAGGTGCTTGAAGCACCGGCGTCGGTTGCCGTTGTGAGCGCATCCCGAATTAAGGACAGGGTCACCTCAACCGTTGCCGAGCACTTAAAATCGGTGCGTGCAGTAGATGTCGCCCAGACCGGATTGGGGGCGTCGCATGCTGTTGTCCGCGGCTTCAATAACGTCTTTTCAGGGTCACTTCTGACGCTCGTCGACAATCGCATCGCCCGCATTCCGTCTTTACGTGTAAACGCATATAGCCTCATCCCGACTTCTAACGAAGATATTGAACAGATTGAAATTGTCTCTGGCCCCGGATCGGCACTATACGGTCCAAACAGCGCGAACGGGGTCATGCATATTCTCACCCGGTCCCCGTTCACTTCCCAAGGAACGACCGTCAGCATTGGCGGCGGCGAGCGGAGTGTACTCTTGGGATCGCTTCGACATGCCGGCGTTATCAATGAGACGATCGGCTATAAGTTTTCAGCCAGCGGTTTCCGCGGTAATGATTGGGAAGAAGGTCGTGCGGAAGCCGATGTACACGGAGAAAAAGAACCCGATTTTGATTTGTATAGAGCCGGTGGCGACTTTCGCGTTGATTATCGCCCAAACAGCGATTTGACGACAATTCTTGCCAGTGGTTTCACGCAAACGACGGGTCTCGAATTGACAGGCATCGGCGCCGGTCAGGCTAAAAACTGGACTTACGGCTACGTCCAAGGTCGCCTCATCTACAAAGACCTCTTTGCACAAGCCTTTTGGAACCGCAGCGATGCTGGCGATACCTATTTGGTGCGGTCCGGCAAGCCAATCATCGACAATTCCGATCTCTATGTTGGGCAGATCCAACACGGTTACAGCCTTGGTGAGAATCAACGGTTTACCTACGGCTTAGATTTATTACTGACCCGCCCCGATACCGAAGGCTCAATCAACGGTCGCAACGAGGATAATGACAGCATCAACGAGGTCGGTGCCTACTTGCAGTCAGAAACCAAAATCCTGCCCCAGTTAAAGTTCATCGCCGCCGCACGGGTTGACGACCACAACCACCTTAACGACCTAGTCCTTTCGCCGCGCGCCGCTCTAGCCTTCCAGCCGTACGATAACCACAACTTTAGACTGACCTACAACCGCGCTTTTAGCACGCCATCGACCTCGAACCTGTTCCTCGATGTCGTGTCAATTCCTGATGCCTTCGGTATAGGCGCTGCATTTCAACCCGCATTAGGGTTCAGTCCGGCTATCGATATTCGTGCGCAAGGCGTCAGCAGCGAAACTGGATTTACCTTCCAAAGGAGTGGAGATGGAAGACCGGAATTCCGTTCGCCGTTCTCAGCGGTGGCAAATCTGCCGGCGGACGCCTACATTCCGCTTGACGACCCAGTTTTTACCAACGTTATGTGGGGAGTCGGCAAATCTGCAATCTTGAGTGAAGCCCAGCCGCTGTTCGAAGCCGGTTTGAAGCAAGCGTTCACTCCTGAAACACTGCCGCAACTACTGCAAAGCCAGTCTCCAGAGCAGATTGAAGGCATCGTGTCAATGCTGCCGGCGGAAGTTACTCAGCTTCTACCGCCAGCATTTCAGGAGCCGGGCGCAATCGCAGCGCTACCGCCCGAAGTGCTCCAACAGCTAGTTCCTCAAATTCTCGGATCGCTGCCAGCGCCAGTGGTAGAAGGACTCACTGCAGCGCTCGTAGCGGACCTCTCCAACGGTTTTGCCAACGTCATACCGGAGCAGGTAGCCGGCGTGAAAAACGTCCTGCGTTCGCTAAATCCGAAGACTGCCGAATTTGAGGCGATTGAAGACGTGAACGACGTTGACCCCATCACACCCACGATTACACAGACGTATGAAGTCGGCTACAAAGGGATTCTCATGAAAAAGCTGGCGTTTTCTGCCGATGTGTATCACACAAAAATCAACAATTTCATCGGTCCCTTGGTCGTTGAAACTCCCAACGTCTTCTTGGACGCGAACACCTTAGGTGCTTCTATCGCACAACAACTCACTGAGGCGTTGAGCGATCCGAAAAACGCCTTGCTCAACCAGGCGCTTCTCGCCTTTGATTCCCCCGCTCAAGGCGGAAATGGGGACGGTTCCGCCGTTGATGAATTGACAAAGCTGTTCGTCGCTGGCACGGAAAACAACGGCGCCGCCTTCATCCCCTTTGGCACGGTAACTGCTGAGCAAGCGGGCGATCCGAACGCAGTGATGCTAACCTATCGTAACTACGGGGACATTTCCCTCAACGGAGCGGATCTTAGCTTGACTTACTATTTCAATCACAGTCTGAGCGTCACCGGAAATTATTCGTTTCTGAGCAAGGACCTATTCGAAACCAAAATTCGGGAAATCGCCCTAAACGCGCCCAAAAATAAGTTCGGTGCAAACGTCCATTATCTAAACACCGATTTAGGTCTCGGTGCGAGCGTCTCGATGCGCTATGTGGCTGGATTCCCCATGAACTCGGGAGTATATATCGGCGATGTCGAATCATCTTATACGGTTGATGTGAGCGCAGGCTACGATTTACCTTTTGGTCCCAAACCGCGCCTATCGCTGACCGTACAGAATCTCCTGAACAAGATGCACCAGCAATTTATCGGAGCCCCGTACATCGGTCGACTGTCAATGCTGCGCTTAACTCAGACTTTTTGACAATAGACGCGTCTAAAATCAAGATTCTGGCACGGTTAGGGGTGATCGCAAGTGCTAAGTTTGCACTTTGGAATTCATGATTCCGAATCTCTCTATGTCTTCGGCCCGGCATGGGGTCTTCCACAATCTTGATTTTGACGATTCACCCGATTCTCGACCAAACTACCATCTCGAAGATGTCGGGCATCCTGTTGGTCTAGCAGTGTCGCTCCCTTTTTGATTTTGCAAAGAGTATTCTAGTCCTACCATCAACACATGGACAGAAACCGAGTTTTCCGATATCTACAGGTGCGACAACTTCTTCGCACAAAAACTCGGTTTCTCTCCTATTCTCGTATGACGCTACTCGCCCCAAGGTGTAGTGATGTTTTTACAGCATTTAGCACGCCAACGGCATTCGTGTACATTAATTCCCAATGGAGGAAACCCTTGAAAACGTTCGTCCTGATTGCGCTCGCCACGCTCGTATTTGCACACGATAGCGCCTCGCAAAATGACACTGAAGCTGTCGCGCACGATCCCATCCAATTCGCGCTTCAGTCAAGGCAGTTCAACGATGCAGTGCTGCTAATCAATACCGCATTGACCACGGCAGAGAATCAAGGTGAATACCTGCTCTATCTCAAGGGACTTGCGCTGTTTTACAACGAAGATTACACAAACGCAATTGTGGCGTGCGACCAACTTACACAGGCGCATCCAGATTCCACTTGGTTGAATAAGGCGGCGTTCTTACAAGCCCAATGCCATCTCAAACTCCGGGAATTTAAGCAAGCTGAAGCAATCTACAGTAAAGAGGTCAGCCGGCTGCTCTCATCGAGGCGTAAATCAGAAATCGCTCAAATCTATGTCGACCTTGCCGAATCCCTCGCACGAAAACCCAGAGACACCGACCTTGACGCACCCCCCCCGAACTACCAAAAAGCGTATGAACTCTATCAAAAGGTCTTGACACTAGAGGTTGATAGTGACCTACACGAGACAGCTGCTTTCCAACTTGGTCGCATGATGCAATTGCAGGAGAATTACGAACAAGCACTTGCTGACTACGAAACTTACCTTACCCAGTTTGACCCCGATTTTCCGCAACGCGTCGTTGCGGAACACCCTACGGGAAAGAGCATATCACAGGGTAGTCACCGCTATCAGGCGCGATACCACCTCGCAGAATGCCAAATTGCCATGAACCTGCGCCTGCTCGCACGATTGGCGCTTGAGGACCTGTTACAATTGGTCGATATTGAAATGAAGGGACTGCTGCCTCTCATCAAAGATGCGCACTTCCTGCTGACGAGGACCCACCACTTCCCGGCTCCCAAGTCAAACGAAGCATTGGAGCTAGGCGCACAATTAGCCAGGCGTTTTCAGGAACAGTTTCCTCGCGACCCCCGATCAATGACGCTAGCGTACGAAATCGGGGAGGCATATCGGGCACGGGGTCGAAGTGAGGAAGCGCTTGCTGCGTACCAAGACGTACTCGACAAAAAGGGCTTCAAAGTAACCGAAAGGAAGCGGCAAATTCAAATTCCGAATGACCAAGGCTACCATCACCTCCGTATGTCCGCCGCATATCAAATTGGGAGGATTTTATTCGACCAGAAAAAAACTACGCTTGCAATCGAAGCATGGACGCGGTACATTCGTGAGTTTCCCAACGGCTCACATTGGACAGAAGCCCAGCAAGGAATTGCCGACGCCGAATTCGGGATTGGGATGACGTATCTCGCTGAAGAAAATTACGACAAAGCGGTGAAGGCGTTTGATGCGTTCCAAGCGAAACACCCGCTGGATGAACGTGTCCGGAAGATAATGTTCATCTACGGGCAGCTTCACGCCAACAAAGGCGAGCATCAGCTTGCCATCGCTGAGTGGGAAAAACTTGTAAGAAGATTCCCGAACACGGACGAATCCTCGAGCGCGCTCCTTCGAATCGGGCAGACTTATGAACTGCGGTTGGGAGATTTTGAAAAAGCCTTGAAATCTTACCGAAAATTAACCTCGGGAACGTGGTCGGCTCACGCACAGAGGGAAGCACAGGAGCTCATTCGTCAGATGACCGAGAAACACCTTCAACTCGTCACGCCGCGCACATTCCGAACGAATGAACCCGCACATGTGCGCGCGTCGCTCCGCAACATTGAAGCAGTCACTGTAAAAATTTACAAAATTGACCTTGAAGCCTACTGGCGCAAAATGTACGGTGTGGATGGGATTGAGGGTCTCAATCTTGCGTTGATTGAGCCTGACACAACCTGGGAATACCGTGTACCCGAATACAGGAAATATAAAAATTTCGAATGTGATATTGACATTCCATTTGAAGGTCCCGGCGTCTACGCCGTACACCTCGGTGACGAGTCGCTGGAATCGACCACACTGCTCATCCGCAGCGATATCGAAACCATCGCCAAGACATCGCGGCGGGAAGCACTCATTTTCGTACAGGATGTGGTGAAGGCGGAGGTGGTCGCCGATGCGAAGGTACTTGTTAGCGACGGTTCAAATGTCGTTTTCGAGGGGGTGACCGGAAAAGACGGCGTTCTTCATGCAACTGCACCTGCCATATCGAATTATTCGCTTCTGGAAAACCAACTGAACGATACGAGATGGGTGACGGCATTCGTCTCTAAGGAGGGGCATGTCGCCACAGATGGCATAGACGTTTCAGGGCTCGGGTTCAGCAAAGGGCTGACGCCGCGCGGCTATATCTACACTGACCGTCCAGCATACCGTCCGGGTGAATACGTCTCAATCCGCGCCATTATCCGCGATGTTAGAGACGGAGTTTACGTCGTGCCTGATGCTGTGCATCACCTCTCTGTGATAGATGCCCGGGGACGCCAAATCTACAAAGAAGAGGTCAAACTGTCACAGTTTGGTGGGTTCCACACGCAGGTGCAGCTTGACGAGGGCGCCTCCGTTGGTGAATACCGCATCCGTGTCGCACGGTATGATCCAGGTCGGAAGCTAGAAATCGCAAGTCACATATTCACTGGTAACTTTCAAGTTCAGCGATTTCAACTCGAAAAGGTGCAGTTGCTGCTCGATTTTCCACGCCGCGTTTACTTTCGTGGCGAGCAAGTGGAAGCCACCTTTACAGCACGATACTACTACGGTCAGCCGGTGAAAAACGCGCAAATTCAATACAAACTTCCCGATGGACGGAGCTATACAGAAACCGCGGACAATCAGGGAAAACTGAAGGTCGATTTCGATACGAAATCAATGCAACCCGGAAAACTACTTCATTTTAGTGGGACAGTTCCGGGAGAAAATGCCAGCGTTAGAGCCGCTGTGACGCTCGCGCATCTCGGTTTTACGATTTCAGTAGAGCCTGACGCAAACCTTGTTCTCTCCGGCGAACCCTTCAACGTGACATTTCAGACAAAGGGGGCTGATGGGCAACCGATTGGAGCGAAATTGACCGTCAAGGTAATTCAACGGCAGTGGAGCGGTTCTGTTTCGCCGGTGCTGTCAAAGCTGCCTTGGTCAATTAGCTACGATTTTTCGCGTTCTACCGAGATCATCTTCCAAGAACACAACCTGCAGACAGATGCACAGACGGGCATCGGCACAATTCAGTTGGCGCTTGACAAAGGCGGTGGGTATTACATCCGAGCGAGTGGTACAGATCAGTTCGGTCAGACTGTTGTCCGTTCACGCCGTGTCTTCATCTCCGATGAGGATGATCGACCCCAACTCCTAATCTTCGCAGAACGCACCAAAACGAAGGTGGGCGCTTCGGAATCTATTCGCGTCCACTCGCGTCTGAAGCCCGTCCTCGCGCTAATCACCTTTGAGGGCGAAACCATCATTAACTACGACGTGGTTTTGTTAGAATCGGGGATGACCCCGGTTCATTTCACCGTAGGACACAAACACTTCCCCGATTTCTACCTTGGGGTCGCAGCCATCGACAATCGCCAACTCCGCACGAACAGAAAACACTTCACCGTCCAGCGGCAATTAAACCTGGCAGTAACTTGGATGAGGAGCGATTCTGAACATGAAGGCAACAATCCCCTTCCCAGCTATCTGCCTGGAGAAGTCGCGGAGCTCCAAATCCGCGCCACAGATCAACTTGCGAATCCAGTCAAAGCCGAATTCTCCCTCGCGCTCGTGGATGAAGCGCTGTTCGCTGGCTATAAAGATGCTAGCATGGACATTAACGATTTCTTCCAAAAAGGTCTCCGACGCGAAGCTGCAATGCGCACTGCTTCAAGCTGCACCTTCTATTACACCGCTGTCACGGGCCCCGTCAATGTGGAAATACAAGCAATGTCACGTAAACGAAGGGGCGGACGCCCACTCAGAATGGATTCCAAAGCTTCGCGTGCGCAAGCTCCTCGGCTTGAAAAACCGCTTGATGAACCGAAGGTACGAGAAGAATCTACCTACGCTGGTCATTGGATTGGAAGCGTCATCACGGACGATTCGGGATTGGCAACCGTGCACATCCCGATGCCGGAGAAGACGACGAAATGGCGCCTGACAGGACGTGGTTCAACCGTTGATACCCTCGTTGGGCAAGTTAGTGTGAACGCCATTACGCGGAAAGATTTCTTCCTTGATGTTCGTACACCCCGAATTGTTACCGAAGGAGATAAAATTCGAGTAGCGGTTCGACTTCACAACCTGACCGGCTACGAAGGCGATGCCGAAGTTAAACTCTCGCTCTCAGTTGACGAATCGCAGCCCGCACACGGAGATCACAAACAAATTACAATATCAGCGCATGACACATCAGAGATCATCTTCGACGGATTCACCATCCCCGCGGGAAAACTTCACGCGAGCTCAAATCAAAGCCAACTCACGGTTGAGGTAACGGCAACCGCAGGCTCATTGCGTGATGGAATCCGGCGCAAAATCACAATCCGTGCATGGGGTCTGGAATTTATGCATGCGCAAAGCGGCACGGCGACTGGCGATGCATCCGTTTACGTCGAACTACCGTCCGATCAGCGATACACACGAAAAGGGCTCACAATCAGCATAGCACCGACTGTTTCACGCATTATCTATGACCTAGCACTGAACGACCATCCCCGACCGTTCCAGAGCTGGTCTATCATGCGACCCGTCATCATTCCGAGCGATTCCGGGGGTGACCTACTTGCTGTGGCGTACGCGCTCCGCTATCAACAAGCGGTGGGCGATAATCCAATCGATAACCGCAGGTTGCTCACACGTGCACGGACGCTAGTCAACCGACTCGTGACGGCACAAAATGAAGATGGCGGGTGGAGTCTGATCCGCGGTGTGGCAGAGAGCTACCCCAGTGTAACGGCGCGCAATCTCTGGGCGCTGGCAACGGCGCGTGACGGTGGCGCCGCCGTGGACGACCAAGTGTTCGCAAACGCTGAAAACTACCTCAAGGAGGCTTTAGTCCAGATCAATCAGAGCGACAACGATACACGAGCGGTGATTCTTCATGCCATCTCAACGGTCGGCACTGTGGATTTCGATGACGCAAACCGCCTTTATCGACGCCGGAATCAACTGTCCGACACCGCGTTGGCGCACGCCGCACTGGTCTTCGTCAATCTAAATAGACTGATGATTGCAGGCGAGTTGCTTGACATATTGGAACGTCGCAGCTTGTTGCCCGAGCAACAGGGAATCGCGAGAGTTTCCTCGTCGCTCACAACCCCACGTCCAGTCGAGACGGTCGCATTGGCGCTGTTAGGAATGCAAGCAGCCCGACCAATTTCGGCGTGGGTCAAAAATGCCGTCCAATATCTAATGGGACAGCGTCGCTACTACGGCTACTCGCCATACTCCGCCAAAGGTCCCGTTGTAGCCGCCTTAGCAACCTACTATCAGACGACGCAATTCGCCGCAAATGACTTTAATCTGAGCGTAAGCGTGAACGGTGAGCTTCTTGATACAATTTCCGTCGTGGGCGACTCCGCAAACCGTCTAATCCATGCACCGCACCATCAGATTCTCGACGGACGGAACCGCGTCGAAATGCGAATCGACGGACGTGGCACCTATTCCTACCTCGTCACTATCAACGGGTTTTCCCCTGTCATTCCGAGCTGGGTCGGCGCCGATTCGAAAACTGACACGAGCTTGAAAAACGTAGAAATTACCCGCCGTTACCTTCATCCGCCTCTCCAATATCAGGGCAAACCGATAGCGGCGCAGAGTACGACAGAGATTTCCCGCTTGGAAGCCGGGGCTAAGGTGCAGGTCGCTGTAGACATTGTTCATGAACAGAGCGCCGTTACGCCTGACATCGGGGAATATGATCGATATCTTGTTGTCGATGAGTTCTTTCCAGCAGGAACGATTGTCGTCGACGGAAGTGTTGTGGGCGAGTTCCAGCACTACGAGCTCGGAGACGGCGTAATCCGTTTCTACACGCGGCGCGGGGCGCCGCTTACCGGATACAGCTATCAGTTAGTTAGCTACGCGCCCGGCGAATTTCGCGTCCTCCCTACCGTCATCCGGGACCCTCAACACCCGGGTGATATGCGGCTCGGACCGGTGGCTTCGCTGAACGTATTAGCGCCGGGCGAGACGTCTAGTACTTCTTACGAAATGAACAGCGCGGAATACTACGCACTAGGAAAAGCCTATTTCGACGACGGTCAATATGATGAAGCACGGCCCATGCTTGAAGCACTCCCCACTGACAGCCCGCATGACAACGCGAAAGAGACCGCGCAGATGCTGTTGTGGATATACACCACAGAAGACGACTACGGAGCAAAGAACGTCGTCGACGCGTTTGAACGCACTCGCGACCTCTATCCCGAACTCAACATTCCATTAGGCAGGATTCAAGTGGTCAGTTCGGCATATCGCGATATTGGCGAGTTTGAGCGTGCAATGTCGGTTCATCGTTCCACAATCGAATCCAGCTTTGCAAACGACGCGGGTGTCAGCGCGGCAATTCAGGACGAAGGCGAGTTTCTGCGTTCGTTGGACTACATAGAAGGTTTGTGGCGAGAATATCCCGACACCGCCACGACCATCCCCGCCTACTTTGCAATTGCACAGTCGCTCTATGCGAGTGTAGACAGCGAGATCAAGCGTGTCAACGATGCAAATTCAGAGACAATGTCCAAATCGGAAAACCTAAATCGGACAGTGCGGATGCTCTCTCAATTCTTGAGCCTGTATCCGACAAACCCTCTCGCCGACGATGCAGCATTTTCTCTGGCGAACGCTCTACTAGATGTCGAAGACTTCCGGAGTGTAGTGCGGTTATGTCAGATGATTCAGGCGCATCATTCGGAAAGTAGTCTCCTGAGCAGTTTCCAGTATGTGGAGGCGTTAGGGCTCTTCGCCCTTAATGACTACGACAACGCGATCGCAGCGGCGGCACGCGTCGCATCCGGCGAAAGCGAAGACCGTGACTTTGCGCGTTACATCATCGGGCAAATCTATCACGCACAGGACAAACCGCAGAAAGCGATTGAATGGTACAGCAAAGTCAGGAAAATCTACCCTGACGCAGATGAATCCATCGCTCACTTTGAAGCACAGCAGATTGCATTCCCCGAAGTCACAGTCATACGCCCGGATCCGGATGCCCAGGTAGATTTGAAATTCAAATTTCGGAACATTAACTCGGTAGTTATTGAAATCTACCGAATCAATCTAATGAATCTCTTCCTCCGCGAAAAAGACCTCGGTCGCATCGCCAATGTGCACCTCGCGGGAATCGAGCCCGACATCAGCCAAACCCTTGAATTTGGTGACGAACATGATTTTATTGAGGTATCCGGCAAATTCCCTCTGCACATCACGGACGAGGGAGCGTACCTCGTCATCTGCCGCGGCGGCAATCTGTTCACTAGCGGATTAGTCTTGATTACGTCGTTGAAGATTGAGGTACAGGAGGGCGCAGAGAGTGGTCGCGTGCGTGTCGTTGTACGGGACACAGTTGCGGGGAAATACCAGTCCAAGGTACATGTTAAAGTCGCTTCTTCCGAGAATGAACATCTGATCTCCGGCGAGACAGATCTCCGCGGAATCTTCATCGCAGACGGTTTACACGGTACGATAACGGTCATCGCCCGCGACGGCATGAACCGTTATGCGTTCCATCGCGGCGATGTGTGGCTTGGACCCTCGCCGTCCGAATCAGAAACCACCCCCAGCCCACACGCAGCGGCAGACTATCGCCAGCACCTCAAACGCAAGAATCAAGAGATTCAATCGTCAAATCTTGAGACATTTGACCGCCTGCGTCGACAATCTCGCAGTGGGGTCCAACTACACCGCGCTTATTGATAATGACTTAAGTTGGAGCAGAATTATAGACTGAATCACTGCTTTCTCGGCTCACACTGGCAACACGAAATCAAGACCGACTCAACTTCCTGTCAGGAACCCGCGAACTCAACAGCTTGCGTGGATTGGCGATTCAAGCTGTTCGCATACTGTGAGGCGCATCGGTTCATGCCCGCTATAACTTCTATCGGATGTGCCTGCTACTAAGGTCGTCAACACTTTTTTCCCATCGTCTTCCGTAGGGCAAAGAACTTCTGCCTCAATTCACTTCTCTTCTCTACTGTGGCCCTGTAGATTTAATTTCTCTCTTTGCGCCCCTGTAACTCGATCTGCGTCTGCTTCAGTGTGAATTACATGCGTTGTAATAAACACCATGAGCTCCGTTTTTTCGATCCGCATGTCAGTTCGCCGAAACAGCCTGCCCAACAGTGGAATGCTGCCCAAAACCGGTATCTTGTGCACCGTCTCCGTCTTGTCGTCCTTGATCATTCCACCGATGACCATCGTCTGTTTGTCCTTAATTGTCACGAACGCCGACGCCTCACGTGTGGAGATAATTGGAGCATCAAATAGTGTAAATTCAACCAAGCTGTTAATCTGTTGATTGACGTCAAGCGAAACCGTGCCCGATCGATTAATTCGCGGTGTTACGGTCAGGATGACGCCAACATCTCGGAAATCCGTATAGTTAGGATGCCGCCTGTAGCTGTTTCCTGCGTACTGACCAAAAAGGGCACAGCTTGACCGACGTTTATAATTGCCTCTTGGTTGTTTCTCGTCATAATACGCGGTGTGGAAAGTATATTGACCTTTGTGTTCTTCGTCAAGGCGTGGAGCATTGAGTTAAGTTTGCCAGAGAGGATGCCATATTTCAATCCGAATATCTCTTCAGACAGTCCGAAATTGTTCGCCCCTTGCTGCTGATAGGTTTTGTCGCTGTAAGTTGTGCCCTGCTCCCACATCCACTCGACCCCGAATGCGCTTTCGTCATCGAATGTTACCTCAATAATCTGCGCTTCAATAAGGACTTGGGGCAGTAGAACATCGAGTTGCTTGACTAGTTTTTCAACGGCGGGAAAATTTCGCACGAACGTTGTTATAAGCAGTGCGTTTGTCTCCTCATCGGCAACAATTTTCACATTGCCTGTGAGTCCTCGCGCGGCATCAGCCGATTGTGCACTAGAGCCTAACGCGCCGGTGGATATCGATCTGCCGCCAAATCCTCCAAATCCCCCGAACCCGCCGCCAGTAAAGACATCACGCGCCGCACTGGAAAAGGCTAGGTTTAGTTCACTGGCTATCTCACTTGCATCTCCAAATTCGAGCGAAAATACCCTCGTTTCTGGCTCCGAATTGCGCTGGGTGTCTAGCTCTGACACTAGATTGCGAATAACTGCCAGGTTAGGCTGGCTAGCGGACACGATTAGTGAGTTGGTGTTCTCATCAGCGACCGCTTTGACTTCACCTAACAATTGCAGCGCTCCACCTTGTTTCAGGGTATCTTCATTAGGGGGAGATTCGCCCGTACCAAACTGGCCCCGATCGCCAAATCCCCCACGGCGTCTCCTTTGTTGCCGTTCCTGTACCGCTGCGGTTTCAGTATCCTTGGGCTTCTCATACAGTTTTGTTATGACTTCTGCTAACTTAGCAGCATCGGCATATTGCAACGAAAACACCTCAATCTTGATACGATCTGCCATTGAAATGTCCAGTTGCTTCACAACTTCAGCTAACCTCTTAATGTTCGCCGACGATGCGGTGATGATTAAGGTGTTAGTCTGACCATAGGCGGTCATCACACCGTATTTAGGCACATAATCCTTGAGATCTTTGACAAGCTGTTTTGCATCTGCCGAAGAGAGCGGCATCACCTGCGTGGTAATGGTATCGTCGGATTTCATTGCTGCCGGGTCACTTCCGACCTGTATCGGTGTGGCTTCTAGTTTTGCCTCTGACAAGGGTACAATTTTCATACTCCGTCCATTGACGATGCTAGTATATCCTTTGATTGCAAGGGTCGTGTTCAGCACCGAAAACGCCTCGTCTAGCGGTATGTCGTCAGGACTGATGATCGTGACGCGCATATCCAAGTCCGCCGATTTGACAATAGTGTAGCCAGCTGCCTCGGAGATGAATTCCAAGATATGATCGAGCGAAGCGTCTTTGAATCGCATCGAGATGCGTTTCGATTCAGAATCACCTTCGATACTTTCGTCTTCCCCGAATGCCATAATTGATACCAGCAGCAGAAAGAACAGTGAACAGCTGAGATAGAATGACCATTGTTGAGATTTTGTCATTGATTACGGTCCTTTTTGCTCCTGTTTGGCATCCTTCGGAAACGGTTGTTATCTCCGTCGTAACCGGAATTCGACTTGCGTTCCGGAGTTGCGTATGTTCTGTCACTGGCTTTCGGTGTTTTAGCTGTGCTGGCGGCGTCCAATCGCAGCCGACCATCCGCTCCATATTCAATACTTTCGCCAAGAGCTAGCTGAACCATCGCCTCGCCGCGAACTAACGTGATATGTTCAGAAATTATCTCCTGTACAAGTGCGTCCTTTAATATGTCGCCGCGCCGGAGAAACGCCGCATCATCCTCTTTCCTGTTTTCGATAACAGCAATCCATTCCCCTCCGTGTTTCGCAATCCCGGTCAGAATTAGTTTGTAGGTCGCTGGGCGCGGGGGCGGCGCACTGTCAATCGGTTCACGAATGTTCTTAGGGGCGGATTCTTCCGGCAGTTGCACCTCCTTTTTCCAGCCTAACGGTCGAAACAGGTTGTTTTCGGCGATAACCTCGAAACCCTATTGTTCTCGGTTAAGGTAAATAAACCGTTTATTTCGGAAATTTCCGGGCTCAGATGAAGCCGCATGTGGCAGAGAACCTATCGGATCGAAAGGTTTATCGTTACGACAACATTCGAAAATGACAATGCTGGCAATTATTCCTAAAACAGCAATTCCAACAACTGTTGCTTGCTTCATAGGTTATTATTACCTCTGAGAATCTCCACTAACGCCAACATCCCTGTACCCAAACTCAGCCGCCTGGGCGTTTTTTGCCATTGTCCTGAGACCCACGCCCCGCGCGCGTTATGCTCCCATCTGCCGCCCCCGGTGTCTTGCCGCCCAAAGCGAGCGAGGCTGCCAGCAGATTCAATGGCACTGTTGACAGTAGTAGTATTGGACAAATGACAGTCCAATTGGTTCGTTTTTTTGCTCACGGATGTAACTTAGGTCTCACCCGGCACAGAGGTTTCGTGTAACCTCAGCGATTAATCCAGTAGTCTACACGCAGAAAAATCCCCGTTAGCGGGAACATCCGCAGAGAATCCGCGTCTTAATAGTAAGTGTATACTTTGCGGTTACACGACAATCCAACACTTCGGAGATTTTGATGGCGCATAATGACGCGGAACTCATAAAGCGTACGTTGAACGGCGATAAGAACGCATTCGGCTTCTTGGTGGACAAATACAAGGGCGCTGTCCATGCCCTCGCTTACCGCAAAATCGGAGACTTTCACATCGCCGAAGACATTACGCAAGAAACCTTCCTCAAGGCATATCAGAAACTATCAACGCTGAGATGCCACGCAAACTTCCCAGGCTGGTTGTATGTGATTGCAGCGCGGTGCTGCATCTCCTGGCTTCGAGAGAATCATCACCCAACGCAATCTCTTGACCAGGTAGACGAAGCACAGATTACCGCGTCGGCAGACACGAGATATTCGGACGATCGCGTTCGTAATCGACTTCAGGATGCGCTTGAAAACCTACCTGAAAGCGACAGGACCATTCTGACGTTGCACTACCTGGGCGGGATGACCTACGAGGAGGTGAGTCGATTCATCGGCGCTTCAACCAGCGCCATCAAGAACCGGCTCTATCGCGCTCGACACCATCTAAAGGAGGAGCTAATCAAAATGATACATCAAACTTGGGGGGCTTTCCAACTTCCACCAACTTTCACGCAGCAGTTGGTTGAACAAATCTATCGTGTTAGCCCGACTCCAACACCGAGCGACAGACCGCAGCTGCCTTGGATCACCGCGATAACGCTCGGCGTGGCGGCGCTTGTTGTGGTAGGCATGATAGCGACATCGGAATTCCAGCAACCCTATTCTCTCAACCCATCTACCCCAATAAAGTTAATCGAATTGACGCAGGCACCAGTTGTTGAAACTCCCTTCCAGAAACCGCCACTCTCAAATCACGCTGATGGAGATGGTAACCCTGTCATGGCTCTAGCAGCCGGCGGCGATGATACGACGCAGACAGAAAAACCGCGGGGAAGCATTTCCGGACGCGTCATCTACGCAGATTCTGGCAAACCTGCCGCTAACGTGCCAGTTCTCGCATTCGCTCTGCAGTCAAGCATAGAAAAGGAAATAGTCGGTCATACGGGGGCAGATGGCGCCTATATCCTTAAAGATGTGCGCCCCGGATTGTATACCGTTATGATTGGTGATACTTGGCGTTGGCATGAGACATCTGATTGGCGGGCTCCAGCTCATGAAGGAATTAATGTAAAACAAATGAAGACATCCAATGGTGTTGATTTCCTGTTGACGCCGGGGGTATTTATCAAGGGTCAGGTAACAGATGGCGACACCGGGCAGCCACTTGAACAGATGTTAATTAGGGTATACGATGCTACTCATCCGCCTCGTCAGGGTATAGGGCATATGTTGACAACCGATGCAGATGGGCGGTATCAAATTCGTGTTACGTCCGGTCCGGTGAGCATTTCCATTGTGACGACCGACACAGGGTATTACATAGAACACCCCGAATCTCCACACGAATATAGCGAAGAAATCAAAGAAAATGAAACCCGATCCGGATTCGATTTTATCTGTTATCTCGGAAATAACATCCATGGAATCGTCCAAACTGAAGATGCTAAACCGGTGGTCGGAGCGACCGTTGAACCCCATGGCGATGCTCCGTTCCACGCAAGAACGGTGACAGATGAAGAGGGGCGCTTTACACTGAAGGGCGTGCCTCGACAAATTGAAAGTGCGATTATAACCGCCAAATACAATGATTATGAATTGTACGGGGAGGAAAAATGGATTAACAAGCAAGCGGAACCTCTTGCCATCAAAGTAGTTCGTCTATTCGCCGCTACGATTGGCGGTCGAGTGATAGATCGTGCAGGTAAGCCGGTAGACAGTGCTGGAATCGGACTGGTTCGGGAGACTGACGTCGGAAACTGGGAATTAGTTCCTTTTGTACAGACCGACTCAAAAGGCAACTTTACTGTGGGGCCCAAAACGCCCTTGAATTCGCTGAAGGTTGGCAAAAGGCATAGGTTATATGCGACAGCAGAGGGCTACGGACTGGTATCTTCCGATTGGTTTGCCTTGCAAGACGGCTTCCAACGTATTCCCGACCTCGTGCTGCCAAGCGCAAGACTCTTCGTTGCCGGACAAGTTGTTGATTGGCGGGGGCAGCCCGTCGGAGCCGCGAACGTCAGAATAGACGACACTCATACTCATACCGCCTTTGCTCGCACCATTTCTGATGTGGATGGCAAATTCCGAGTAGAAAATATTAGCGATCCCCGCGTGCATATATTTGCATATGCTAAAGGTTACTACGGTTCCGATCAGAGCCTAGTGTATGAGGCGAACCGAGAGGACCTGCGTGTAGTTTTATCGCCGGACAAACCAATGATTCGCGATGAGTCAGGAAACACCATTAGTTTTGATAGCCATACCTTTCCGCATCCGCTGGAGGGCAGTGCCGCTCCTGAGTTGAAGGTTGACCGTTGGTTCAACACCGAACCGATTGCATTGAATTCCTTGCGCGGTAAGGTTGTTGTCCTGAATTTCTGGTCTGCGTTGTCGTCCTGCCGCGAATCTTGCGCCGTTTGGTTTCCTGCACTTAATCGTATTCACGACCAATATAGCGACAAAGGGGTCATCGTAATCGGAGTACATAGGTCTGCAGATCTACAACATCACGCCGATATCCAAGCGGCTATTGACAAGGAGGAAATCCGATACCCGATTGGTATCGCGACAAAGTCAAAGAATGAGCAGGATATATTCGGTGCGACGTTCAAGGACTACGCCGTAAAGGGACCGCTTCCAACAATCTGCTTCGTCGACAAGGCGGGCAAATTGAGAACTCTGTTTCTCATCGGAGGTTCAATTGAGGCGAAGGTGCTCGCGTTATTGAACGAGTAACCTAATATATCCCGGTTCGCTTTCCATGCGACCGTGCGGCAAGATCCTCCCCCCTACCAAGGGCGAACCGGAGGAGGGCACTCATTTTCTCCCCCTTGCCAAGGGGGAGCTTGACGCAAAAATTCTCCCCCTTACTAAGGGGGAGCGAAAGGGGGTTCATAATTGAATCCCCATTTTCCGACATGCCCTCCGAATCTTATTAATTGCCCCGCCAACCTGTTTCCCATTCCGTGTCACGCCGAACAGGTGTTGACTGACGACTCGCCGCCCAATCCCAAGGATGCTCCCAATCTCTTCCTGCGTCTTCCCCTCATAGAAGTAGAGTTGCACGCAACGCGCCTGCCGGTATGTCAATTCGTTTGCTATAATCTGGCGTATCTGCTGCAAAACCTGCTGTTGCTTCGCGCGATATTCGCTTGAATACACCTCGATCGCTGGTTGATACTGAAAATAATCTTCCGCACTGAACTGCTCAAAATACTCTGGTGGAACTGGAACTTCCCAAAAGTCCGGGTTGAATTTAGGCATAGATCGCTACTCCTTTAGTAGCCACAAGTTACCCACAAGTGCGTAGGTGCCTATGCCGTTTTCAATACCAACTCAGAGATGAAATTTCTTAGCGATTATTGAGGAGGACGAGGCACCGTAGCCTTAGACAAAAATGGTCAGGGTGAATTACCGACCGTTTTAAGGTTGTCATTTCCTTCCTCCTTTCCTCTTAATGAAAAACTTTCCTAAATCGATTATTCTATGTACTACTTAACGATAATCTCGCACGATGCAAACTTCTTCTGTGATTTCGATTGTGATGCCTGTGCTCAACTACGCTAATCCAATTCTTGCGAATCGTCCGAATCTTCCGTGGAGGTTACCCCGGGCCGCTGAAGCAGACCTGAGTGGTGAATGACCCAGTAGACAGCCGCAACAAACAATCCGCCAAGGAGTGTTGCAAGAGCCCAAACAACGGGCAAAACTAGAATCGGTTTGCGAGGCAATCTTCTAGCGTCCAGAAATACTGCCACTGCAAAGCTTACGTGGACAACGGCAGCGAGTAGAGTAAAACAGAAAGCGAATGCGTCAAAAAAAATTGGGTCCAAGAATTGCCAAATACGCGGCACCTTCTTTTCCTCCTATAATATTCGGGGCTAATAAGCGCGGCGCCAAAGCATTACGAGCCGCATAGCGAAAGCCTACATCACAAACAACAACCCCTCAACCCATACACAGGTTCGGATGCACTTTTGAAGGGGTTGCGAAAAAAAACTCCTATTGTGCAGGTTGGGTTGAACGATTAATAGCCAGTCCCAATCAACGCAATTTGGCGCTCTCCTTTAATACAATATTGTCGCGCTGTCAGATAATGAAACGCAACTCTCAACTGAGACATTATAGATGCGTGACTCTCTCAAATCAAGCAAAAATTCTCCCGAGCCAGACGAACGACTGCAAAATATCGCTTTCGTATGGTACAATAAGGTCACGCCGTAGGATGAGCATCGCACGCGGGACACCGCCGCGGTGTGAGCAACATCGGCACGATACGATTCGAAGTCAAGGAAGTAATTATTATGTGTTCTGAAAATGCTGGTAGGAAGTCCGACGGTGACGATCGCACCCCGCAGCAAAGAATTGATGCGATTCACCGCCCGAAGTGGTGTGTAAATTCTGATGACGGCAGGCTGTACTGGGATCTAATCTGCGCAGCAATTCGCAACGATGTAAAGGCGATCACTGAGCATCTAAAGAGAAATCCGGACTGCGCGCGTCTCGAGTTCTGGTATACGCCGCCAATCCACTTTGCGGTACGCGAAGGAAATCTCGAGGCGACCCAGTTGCTATGGAATGTCTACCCCTACGAGGACGTCAGCGATCTCATCACCATGGCGGACGACCGTGGATTCGCCGATGTCGCAGAATTTTTGCGCAATTCAATCAATAACGAATCCCCCGACGCAGATTTACGACTACACAACGCCGTTCAGACACGAAACTACGGAGTAATAACACGACTATTAAGGGCTAACTCAGGAATCGCCGACCATCGCGACTCAAAAGGGAGAACCGCTCTCCATCTTGCGGTCATCGCGGACAACCTACGCGCTGTTCGGTCACTGCTCGCCGCCGGTGTAGAGATTGACCCCGTCGATCACTACGGCTTTCGCCCCGTTCACTACGCCTGCTGGAGAAACCAATACTGGGCATTCGGGAAAGGCGGCGTCGCCCTCCTAAATGCCCTCATCGACGCAGGCGCCGCGAACAGTCCCACGCTCGCCGCAGCGCGCGGCGACTTGAATGCGGTGCGTGCTTTCGTCGAAGCGAATCCAGCCGTTGTGAATGACGGTGAATCGCTGCAGAAACGGCCCCTGTCCGCTGCGGTAGAGCGCGGCAATCGTGAAATCGTGCGCTGCCTGCTGGACCACGGCGCCGACCCGACGCTGTCGGAGAGCCGGCTGTGTCCACACGGCTCAGCGCTGATGTCGGCGTCCGTTAACGATGACGTTGAAATCGCACGATGGCTGCTAGATGCCGGCGCCGATCCGAACGCCGGCGTCGACTCCTCGGGCACGCCTGCAACACGTGCTTCCTCCGATGCCATGCGGGGGCTCCTCTACGAATACGGTGGGCGACCCGAAGCAGCCTGGGGCATTGCACAGCGCGGCGACCTCGAAACCCTTGCAGCCATCCTGCGATACTGCGATAATCCCTTCTCAAATGAAGACAGCGAGTTCTTGACTACACCCTACACCGCAATCGTAAGTGGCTGCGGGCGCTGCCTCGACAAGCGAGAATCCACCGACGCGCACGAAGGGATGCTCAGAATATTCCTGACGCGGCGGTTCCCGATGCCGAAGTTGCTCACCGCATGTAAAAGTTATCTGTACCACGTACCCCACATGACCCGCCAGTTATTGGAAAACGGACTCGATCCCAACTTGCACGACTGGCAGCGGCGCACCCCGTTGCACGATCTGTGCTCTGGCCTACGGCACGTAGAAGACCCCGCCGGGCTGATACAGATGTTCATCCAACACGGTGCCGAGGTCAACGCGCTAGATGAAGAAGATCGCTCTACTCCGTTAGGCATCGCAGCGCGCGAAGGGGATGCAAGGCTCGTAAAACTGCTGCTCGAAAATGGTGCAGACCCAAATACCGCCGGCGCAGACTGGGCGACGCCGCTCGCATGGGCGCAGCGCAGGGGCAACGACCAAGTTACAGCGATATTACGCGAATGCGGAGCTGTTTGATTCAACCGCCCTCGCGATTCGCATGAGTCGGTTCCCGCAGATTCGACACTGCATCGGTCATGAGTGATAAGGACAGTGTACTCACCCGCCAAATCCACCAAATCCGGTGCCGCCTCTGCCTCGTCGTCTACGGCTGCCGCCAAACCCGCGTCCACTTCCAAACTCAGGCGATTTCAGCTTCGGCAACTCAATGCCGCCGAACTTCTCGCGCTGTTTCTCGTCAAGAATCTCCTGCAACTCCGCAACCAGCGTGTCGATCTGCTCCTGAAACACTGCACGCTGCTCATTGAACGCTCGCAACTTCGACCCAGGGTTTCCGCGGTTTCCGCCGTTCATTCCCCTACCAAAGCCGCCGTCGTGCATGCTACCTCGACGCTCTTTCAACTCCCGCTTCAAAGTCTCCTTGTCTAATTCATAGTCCTCAACCAGCTCCTTAATCTTCTCGATTTTCAATTTTGTGACCGTACGCTGATGCGCCGACAGGATTAACATATCCGAGGTCTTCTCTAAGTCTAGCAGTTTCGTACTGGCGCACGCCGACATTAATATCGCAAGAATGGTAACTATCGTAGCTTTGAACCAAATTTGACACCTAATCACAGATTCCACCTCCAAAAAGAAAAGGCGGAGCCAACCCCAACGGACGAATCCCTACTTCCCATCCGGGTTGAACTCCGCCATTCCATTCCCAACCTAGCGGTCGCGGTCTGATTTTTCGTGATCATATTTCGACTTGTCATGTCCATGACCACTATGCCGCCCGCCTCGCCGATGATTGCCATCCTTAAATTTCTTCTTTGCGTGTCCGCGCCAGTCCTTAAACAACTGGTAGCCGCCGCCCTTATTGACAACGCCGGCAAGCGTCAAAAGTGCTTCTTGTCGAGGTGTCAATCCTTCAAGAAGCGCTGTCTCCAACGCCTCTAATTCTGTTTCTAGTGCAGACTGCTTCGCTTTGAGTTCTTCAAGCGCAGACCGTACCTCCGCGTCCTCACCCGCAACCATAGTTTTTTTGAGGGTTTTCACCATCTGTCCTAGCGTCTTGCGCTGCTCTATCCGATGCTGCACCACAGCTTTAACCTTCGGCGCCATACCCTCCGCGTCCTCGTCCGAAAGGTTCAGGCGTGCAATGATTCCTTTGATTTTCCGTTCGACAAGTTCCTCAACCTTGAGCTTTACCTTCTCCATTTTCTCTTCTTTGCGATGCTCCCATTTCTTGTGTCCGGATTCACCTCGTTCCGGATGCGCCTGGGCGGCGAGTAAGTATCCTCCAGTGAGAACAAATGTGATTGCGACCAAAAGCCCAATCGAACGATTCAACGTAAATCTAGACAACCGCGGTTTGTGCGACAAATTAGTCATCTTGTTTTCCTCCGTAGTTTAGTGAATTCTATTGATACGAGGTGACACAACCCGTGTCACTGTCCCTTTTGACAAGATGCGTCTTAAAATGTTCGCTCTTTCCACAAAATTACCACCCGCCAATTCCTCCCCTTTACCATGTGGGGATAGACCTCAAAAAATTCACCCCCCTTACCAAGCGGGAGATGGAGCTTAAGAAATTCTCCCCCTTACCAAGGGGGAGCTAAACTTTAACAATCCTCCCCCTTGCTAAGGGGGAGCGAGAGGGGGTCTTGTAGGTTGGGTTAAGATCAAGCGAACGATCAAGCGAACGAATAGTGAGTACGATAGTCTTTCCTTGATTTGGGGGTTGAAACCCTTGCTTTTGAAACCTCCCAAACTCTAAAAAGCCTTGGATTTCACCGTTGCCTCCACCCAACCTAAATTAATGTAGAATAATGCAATTGACCTAGCCACCTATTTGTCATAAAATGCCAATAAATTCACAATCGTAATGAAGGAGGATTCCTTATGGAAGTAAAAATAGAGAAAATGTTTGATTTCCCTGGAGCCCAACCAAACGGTATGCAAGCCACAGAGAAAGGGATCTGGTTTCTGGATCAGGTCTCAAATCGTGCCATCCTCGTCTCCTATGAAGGGGAAACTTTGAAGGCTATCGACACAGATTCCGAGCACGGCAGCGGTATCACGGTGGACGGTACGAACCTTTGGCTCGCATCAACCCTTGCCCCGACGCGCATAGAAACCGATGGCTCCGCAATTTTAAAAGTCGATCCAGCAAGTGGAACGACCCTTGCCTCCTACCCGACACCGGGTGCCCAGCACTCAGGGGCGCACGGATTGGAATGGCGTGATGGCAAGTTATGGATGGCAGTGCCGCCTTCAGCAACCATTTACCAGTTAGATCCAGAGAACAATCTTGCTGTCCTGCATTCTTTCCCAGCCCCAGGAGTCCGTCCGCACGGTCTTGCGTGGGAGGGAGATAATCTCTGGTGCGTCGAAACAAACCACCGCGCTTTCTATCGCTTGAGCCTAAAGGATGGTTCGACCATGGATAAGATAGAAATTCCCGAACCGCATCCAGAACCGCACGGCATGACCCGCTGGCGTGATTGCTTCTGGTACTGTGATGCCGGCTCAGGAGCCGTTTGCCGGGTATCTCAATAGTAAGAAAACAATGTGCCGTAACATGCCCCCCTGAAAAGGGGGGTTGATTCTGTACTCCAACCCTGTTTATACAAATCCTCCCCCTTACCAAGGGGAAATTAGACATAATAAATCTCCCCCCGTACCAAAGGGGGAGCTAAACATTAACAATCCTCCCCCTTACTAAGGGGGAGCGAGAGGGGGTCTTGTAGGCTAGGTTGAGATCAAGCGGACGATCAAGCGAACGAATAGTGAGTACGATAGTCTTTCTTTGTTTTTGGGGGTTGAAACCCCTGCTTTTAAAACCTCCCAAACTCCAAAAAGCCTTGGATTTCACCGTTGCCTCCACCCAACCTACATTACGTATTAGGCATTATGTTTTCATATTTTAAGGTATAATAGAGAGCCGAGTGCCATATACACTAAAACTCGCCCAACGTCCCTAAGCGCCGACTTCCCGAAAGGAGACAACGCCCAATGTCGACCAAGATGGAACGAATCTATTGGATAGACAAAGAAATCCGGGCGGAAAGGTATCCGAACGCCCACACAGTCAAGCACCACTTTGAGCTTAGCAGCACCCGAATCGCCTACGACGATAGAAAATTCATGATCGTTCGACTCGGCGCACCTATCAAACTTAGCAGAATCAAAAACGGCTGGTTTTATACCGATGCCGCCTATTTCCTCCCCGGCATAATGTTGTCGAGCGAAGAAATTACAGCGTTCTTTCTCGGCGAAGAACTGTTCAGACGGTACTTAGGTACACCGTTTGAAGCGCCGCTCCGACTCGCGCTCGACAAAATTAAACAACACCTACCAGACCATGTCAGCTACGACGCAAAGACGCGGACCTCCGCATTTGCCTTTTCAGGCGGCGGCAGCGCCACGATCGATCCAGAATTGATGCTCGAACTCAGTGAAGCAATTCTGTCGAAACACTCAATTGAAATGCAATACTACTCAGCCAGTAGCGGTCAAACGAACAACCGAACCGTAGACCCATACCACCTTCACAATATCCATGGCGATTGGTATCTAATCGCATATTGTCACACGCGTCACGAACCGCGCGACTTCCTCGCCAGCCGAATAAAAGGGTACAAACCCCTAATATCCACCTTCCAAGTCGAGCTAGGCTTTTCGTTAGATGCCTATTTGGAAAGCGGGTTCCTGGCTGAACGGTCCACATCGCGCGAAGATGTCGTCATCAAATTTGACGAATATCAGGCGCGTTGGATCAGAGAACGCCAATGGCACGCCAGTCAACAGATTGAGGAACTTCCCTCAGGCGAACTCATCCTGCGCCTGAGAGTCGGCGGTTTGGGCGAAGTGAAACGCTGGATTATGAGCTACGGATCACATGCGGAAGTATTCGAACCTGAAAGTCTCCGCCGAGAAGTCGAGGATGAGGTGAAAAAAATGAAAAAAATCTACTCCGAAGAGTAAAGTGCGTATATATTGCACTCTGGGATGTTATAATGCCCCCATCATGTATAGAAACCAAATTTTCCCCAAAACTCGGTTTCTTTAAGTGCCGTTGGGCTGTAATGGGAGAAAGGTAAGAAAAATCGTACTTCTCACACGCCCCCCTGATAAAGGGGGTTTGGGGGTTGATTCAATACTCCACTCCAACCCCCTGTTTATACAAATCCTCCCCCTTGCTAAGGGGGAGTTAGAGGGGGTGTCGTAGCTTGGGTTTCGCTCCAACCAAACGATCAAGCGAACGAATAGTGAGTACGATAGTCTTTCTTTGTTTTTGGGGGTTGAAACCCCTGCTTTTGAAACCTCCGGAACTCCAAAAAAACCTTGGGTTTCGCTCCAACCAAACGATCAAGCGAACGAATAGTGAGTACGATAGTCTTTCCTTGTTTTTTGGGGTTGAAACCCCTGCTTTTGAAACCTCCGGAACTCCAAAAAAACCTTGGGTTTCGCTCCAACCAAACGAATTGTGAAGATGTAAAAGAAGTGCGAATCGTGCTTTCTTTTCGGCTCAGCTTCCCGGCGTCCTGTGCAACGCTATACTATACAACATAGTTAATACGTGTTAAGCAATTCAAACAGTATCTACGGCACAAATCTGGAATATATTTTCGGAATGACACGATAATCACTTGGCCTTGTTAGTGTTTTGTGGTGATATTTAGGTGGAGATACTTACTAAAAAATGGTGGCACATCTTTTTGTCGGCAGTGCCCTAATAATGTCGCACTGTCTGTGAGTATCTCCATCTTGTGGCGGAACGCTCGGTTAAATTCGGGGTTGGACATGCCCCGGTCTCCTGACAGAGTTGTTCCGCCGTCATGGTGCTAGGTTAACTAGACAATTTGCGTTTCGGAGTTCGGTTAGGATTTTTTCTAGGTGTGTTAGGGCTTCGTGTTCGTCGTTGAAATTGGCTAATGTTTCTAATACATAGTTATCGTGGCTGTTACGGCGTCGCAATATCACTTGCCATTCCTCTATTTGTTGCTGGAGATAGACAGAATCTATTGCGTTGATATTGATGAGTCTGTTGTTGCCTATGAAGGCTAGCATCCGCTGGTCTCCTGAATAAGTTGTTCAACCGTTATCTGGTTTGTTCTTCATTCTCATTGGAAAAATCCATGTAATATGCTTTTTTATCGTTAATTGATTCGCTGAGACGGACTTTTAAGCTTCGGTTTCGTTTCTGTACTCGTCTCTGAATTCATTTGGTTGATCTGCAATTCCGTGGATGCTTCCAGCTAAATCACCGATTGCATTTGTCATCATAATTGTAGCTATGATTATGACTAAAACTAACCAACAGATGACAAAATCCTTCATTTGTGAGTTCAGTGCAGTTGTCAAACTGTGTATATCAAACTGAAATCATCGAATATGGATGGATATTTGTCAATGAAAATCTGCAAACTATGTGAGGTGTGCAAAGCAAGAACTTTGGTCTGGAAACTGATTCATGGTTGCTATCAAATTCATAGTTTGACTTCTCCTTTCTATGTGCCTTGTTGTACTATAAACACAAAGGGAAGGCAAGTGAATAAGTTGTTATTCCGAATATTTTTAACCCCAGCCAAATTGGGGATTTGTCGGTTGCTGGGACATGCGAACACAATGGAAGCGCTTGGCAGATTACACGGCGTTTCACGACAGCGAATTCACCAACTACTTTAAGGTGCCCGATCTAAAATTCAAGAGTATTTCAGTCGTAACTAACTCGCCGTAGTATTTCGAGAGCCATCATGAAACAGTTGAAAGATAATCAAATTATCCAAATCTTGCCCCGACGAAAAGGGGACTGAAAAATTGTCTTTTTTCTCAAATAGAGAGCTAGGCAACCCACATGACGCGACGAAAAGCGGATTGGTTGGAGCGTTGACCGCGTTACTGTAGGTCGGTAAAAACGTCATAATTGGATTAGGGAAGTATACGGTTGAAGGTATCTACCAATGGTTTTCATGGAGGTATTGAAATATGGATTATCAATCATTTAGAACGAAGGCTGTCGAATTCATGCTCAACCGCGATTGGAAGAAAAAAACTGCAAAGCGGAGAAGTTTTGAGCAAAGTTTATTTGACCACACACTTATTGAAATTGACGCCCTTATCACATTGCTACCGCTGCTGCAGCACACCTTCTCACCCTCCCTGACAGAGTCCGAGGAGCAAGTGCTATTAACGAGTGTTCTCGCACATGATGTTGGCAAGGAACTTGACGAATGGCAAGAATACGTGATGGGGCGACGTGAATTTCTCTCTGATGTAAATCGGGAATTAGCCGACGAGGTGGTTTCCGAATTGGCGAGTCAGTTCGGATCCAACAACGTTGAGGAGATGCTATCGTCCGTCCTTTTACACATGCGCTATGAAAGGACACCAGCTAATGTGACAAGTCGTCTTTTGTTTGGTCAGCATATAAATCCACGTTGGAAAACATTAGCAGACATTGTTGATGCGGTGGATAATCTGTGCTCAGCAAAAGGCCTTTTCGCCGGATTACAATGTGTGACAGAGAAAACGTGTATATCGAACCACCTCCGTACTAGCTATCATCTTGTGCAGATGCGGGGTGTTTCAACGACGTTGTTACATCGCGCCGCAATTTACACTTTTCTCGAATGCGGCTGGAGCCCGTTGTTACACTATAGCAATGGCACAATCTACGTAGCAAGTAGCGCGACTCAACCACTGGAGCCAAGCGTTGATGAGATTCAAGCCCAAATGGCAGAGGGTATCGAAAAAGCCATGCCGCGTGAAATGGCGAAGTTAATCGTTGGTAGCCCGCTTCAGAGTATGATGCCGAAGGTTGACCTTTTCGACCATCAAGACCTGAAGGAATGCCTAAAGATTGCAGCACGGTGCATCAATCGAACAACATTTCGTAACAAACCAGAATCTGCACGACGAAAAACCGTAGCAGACTACCTCAAACACAAGGGCGATGATTCACCCATTGACGAAAACAAGCTGGCATTGGAAACTGACCGGATTGGAATCGCACAGCCCGAAATGTGTGTATTCAAGTTCTTCAAGACGGCTTTGGCAGATAGTCTCCTAGGCAAACAAGTCACATCAGAAGCTGAAGAAATCTATGCCGATTTTGCAGAAGGTGGCGGGAAAAGGAAAGCACCGAAAGTAAACCCACAAAGCGTCGCACGGGCAGAATACGATGCCGTTTTCGGTGAAGGGGCTTACGCCGATTTGCAGTCCACATTAACATTAATGCCTGCCCGTGACATGGCACGTACCATTGACCGATTTTGGTCACTGGAGGGCTCACGGTTTGGACTCGATGTGTTGAAGATTGGGTCTCTGCTTGACGACGACAAACGTGAGGAAATTCTCATCAATACCCTTGTAGATATTGCGGACAAAGTCTACACTGCGATACCTGCTGAAAACCGACCGACCCGTGCAACATCGGAAGATATTGCACAATGTTTCATGCCCGACCTGATTCATCCATCACCCAAGCTGGACCTTGACGAGCTGATTGCACAGCAGATACTGGCATACGGGGAAACAAAAGCAAACGCCCGAAAGGATAAAGGTTTGCATCTTTGCCCAATCTGTAATGGACATTTTGATGGCGGCACAAAGGCGAAAGCTGATTTCGTTGGCAACCCTGAAGGGCATACGAATCGCGGCGTTTCGCATGGCGGAGCCGGACAAATTGTCATCTGCGACACCTGCAAATACGAGCGATTCCTCCAACAACTGTTGCTCGGTTCGCAGGTGGCCGATATTCTGGTATTATTCCCGCGCATGAATATCGGTCACAGTAGCGGTGAAGTGTTCCGACAAAAGGCCGTTCAGATTTGGGAGGAGGCATCAATCCGAATGACGGAAGCCAATCCGAAACCTGACTTGCATCTATCGTTTGCGCTCACTTACAACCTTGCTCAGAAACTGAACAATTACGATGTCTATCGCCTGAAGCCTGATGAAATTGTTGAAATTGTCACATATGAATCCAGTGCTGACACAAAAAAGCGTAATCGGCGAGATTTAGAAAAAGAGTTGAAAGCCACCTATGGTACGGATGAGCTCCACCTAGATGAAATCAACGATCTGTGGGATACTGATTTTGTAACAGTAGAAGAAGCCTTACAGGCTCTTATTGATGGCGAAGTCCAGGACGACGAAGCCCGCGATATTCGCAAAAAGGCATTTCGCTTAAATCCTCAGTTTTACATTGCCTGTCAGACACCACATATGATTCTTGTACCGTTGACGAACCCTGTGTCAATAGGTAATGAATCCGATACAAACGCAGGTCTCCGTGAGCTATATTTGACACTAATCCTAGGGCTTTCATTGGATTGTTCGGTTGCTGTGGTCAAAGCCGGGGAGGTGATAACCTTTGAAGGGGGCGAGGGAGTCGCCCGTGTACCACCAACCTCTGCATTGCGTGAACTTGTCGGTGCCGAGTGGGTCTCTGTGGCAGCCGCCAAGCGATGGCTGGATGCCATCGGTGCTGTTGCATTGTTGGCAAACGCAACAGCTTTTCCTGAACGTTCCAATCTGTACCAAATTCTCAAGAGTCCAACGTTGGGCCATGTCCTTCGCCGAATTGAGCAAAAAAGCGAAAACGGCCAAGCGTACATGCACCATTTTCATTTACTTGAACAAATGAAGGAGGTTCTCAGATGAGACAATTAATTATAACTAAAGGAGAGCGATTTGATATCGAAACTGTTCGCCCCAAAATTGAACGAATCGCTGATTCCTTTAACCGGTATCTTAATGAGTATCGTCCCAAAACCACCCGAACGATGCACGGCGTTATGGGACCTGTGCCGATGATTCTTGATGGCGCCCGTGTCCGAAAAGAAGATGCTCAAACGTTAGTAGGAAAGGCAGTACGTGCCCATGAAATGAACGAGAATAACCGCGGGTATTTATCACCTTCTGCGCTTGAAGCACTTGAGACAGGAACGCGCCATTTATTGGCATTGTGCGACGAAGTACCCATCACAACCATCTCCAAGGTTACTGAACGCGTTCGTTACACAGTCTACTACGCGCGAAGAAAAAAGGATATTGAGTGGTTGGAACAGACGCGCAAGGCGTATATTGAGTTTCTACGAAAACGTTACAGCGATGAACTTGCACTCGCTACAGCGTGGGGGGAGAAGTCATTGAAATTCAACGATGTCCGTTTCCCCTCTCGGCGCACTCAAGCGTTTAGAGATGCAAACGATGTGAAGAAGGGAGATATTCTTAGTTTCTGGGAGTCTGCCGACACCGAACCCATCATTGACGACGAGGAGGACCATAATGAGTAGTTTAGACCTATTGAAACCCTTTACCTTAGAGAAACCGCAACCGCTGATCGGTGCAAAGACGGTTCAAATCTTACTGATGCGTGAAATACTAGATTACACAGTTCTGCGCACAGAAGACACACGCGAACTTAACACAGTCGCTACGCCTCTTTCAATTAACAATGGTGATGAGGCTACCATGCGAGTTGCATTTCTGGCGACAAAGCAAAAAGCTGCTGAATCACGGCAGCTCGAGCAACTCCTGCGAACAGGGATCTCTGAAGCGGATATGTCAGCAACAGAGTGTTATCTGAAAGATAAGCTCTGCCTTGAATGTCCTCGCTGTACCTTATTTGGTGCAACCAGCACAGAATCCGGACGTGCAAATCGAGCCAACATCAAGCACCGCATTGAGTATTCGACAGCGTTTTCCCTGCTCCCATTTGAGAATATCGAATCCGTAACGACGTTCAACGCAATAAATGACCTCAACCAAACAACCGGACAAGCATTGGGCAATCGCTATGCTGTCATCCCTGCAACCGTATTTCCAAGCATTATCAGCTTGCGGAGCGCAACGCTCACTGAGGTTATTTTGACTATCAAAACGTTGTTGGCAAGCAAAAGCTACGGTGCAGAATCCCGAATCGGTGGCGATGTGCGTAACTCTGTTTTCGGAATCATAGGGGGTTGGGAGGAGGTTATCACCCCACTTGAACTCACGCTTGAGCTTTATGACCAACGTGATAACTTAGTCGGCGATACCTTCAAAACGATTGCTGAGAAGTATAAACCGTTGACAGGCAATCCTGATCGAGTGACCATTTTCTCGCCAGATCAGGTAGATGCAATCATCGAAGCTGCTGCGAATACACCACTCAATCAATCGTTATTGACGACAGCTTACAACGATGCGAAAGCCTATGTCGAAGCCCAACATAAAAAGTAAGTGCCCAAGAAACCGAGTTTTTTCCGAAAAACTCCGTTTCTCCATACGCATCAGCCAAGCGAGGTGGCAACATGGCAAACGCAATTCGGCTTTATGAACACGGAGTGCGTGTATTTGCAGGACGACTGTATAACCATGATTATCTCTGGTTCTCCTCCAACGAAATCAGCAAAGTCTCAACGACCCAACCCATCCTGCACAACTACGCGCTCTGTTATGCGCTTTCGCAACGTTCCTACGGAGTCTACCTTGGTTCAACGCCAAAGTATGTTGAAGATCCGGATGGTGAATTCAATTCGATGCCACTCTACGCAACGCCTGCACATGCCGATCATCCCGATAATATATCGCGTACGACTATTACCTTCAATGCCGTTGATTCACGCACATTGACAACGGGTGATAGCAAATCAATGAATACACCGAATTTGGGAAAACGAGTCTACATCAACCCAGCGTGGGAATCAACAGAGGCAGAACGTCCAGAAAAAGGCTATCAATTCTACGTTTTCACATTTGACAATTCCCGTCCGCCAGGGGTAATACGACTCGGTAAGAAAGGGGCTTCAATGCGTATTCGGTGGGATGAGGTCCCCCAACCTGTCGCAATCTACCGTGAGGAGGAACAAAGCCCAACACACCCAATTAACCCTTTGGATGTCAACGGAAATCTCGTCAGTTATCATCCGGTGATGATTCCGCCACATCTATTATTTCGGACAGCAACGCTTACCGAAGATTGGTGGCTATTCTTTAGTGCTGGCAGAGCCCGGCATACCATACACCTCCCCAAACGTGTTTTGAGCCGAATTGGAGGGGTATCATGAGAATTCAGGGCTACTCTTATGAACAAGTCACTGTAGAAGATGTGCAAACCCATCTTTATCCACATCAAGCCGCCATGTACAACGAATGGTCCAATCACACCGGATTCCTACTCGTGACCAAAACAGGGAGTGGCAAAACTCGGGCGACAGCGTTACCCGTATTGAAAAACCATGAATCTGCTGTTTTTGTCTACCCCACAAACGCGCTGATTCAAGATCAATCACGGGCTATTCAGCAATTGATGGATGACGAGGGAATAACATATCGGGAGCGGACGCCGGAAACAACAAACGAAAGGGTGGGAACTGAAGAATATGAAATCGTTAAAATTAGCGCCCTGACGCTCGCAGCATTTGCAAAGGCCTGGAGAATGGGTGAAAAGCAAAAAGGGGACGCATTGATAAAACTTATTGGTCAAGAGAAACGAAAAATTGTATTGATTAACCCCGATATTCTTTATCTTCTGTACTCTTTGCGCTACCGTGGCAGTCCAGAAGTTTTGTCACATTTTCAAGCATATAAGACCATTGTATTTGACGAATTTCATCTCTACAACGGAGTTGAACTAACCCACGCGCTTTTCCTCATTTTTTGGGCACAACGTATGGGTGCATTCCAACGGGTTGTGTTGCTCTCTGCCACTCCGAATGAAGAGGTCAAAACCTATCTGAATCGACTGCTCAACCCATTTGTCGTTGATGCTGATGTAACAGTCCCGCAACCTATCTGTGGCGAGCGCACAGTCGCCCATGATGTAGAACTCAATGCCTTGCCGGTTGCTCGGGATGTCGTCGAAACAGCACAATCAAAGGTACTTGAACTTCAGAGCAAACTATACCAACTCCAGGCAGAAATCCAAGAAGCAAACAGCACAGGAGACTATGTACCTTGTGTCGTTATCCTCAATTCAGTTGTCAACGCCATCGCGCTGGAAGACGCTCTCGTTGAGGCGGGGATACCACGTACAGAAATCGCACCAATTCGCGGGCTTTCAGCTCGGAGTAGTCGAGATGTGAGAGGCAAGATGCTTGTCATCGGTACAGCGGCAATCGAAGTTGGAATCGACTTCAAAACTGATTATCTGATTTTTGAGGCGGGCAACCAAGCATCGTTCATGCAGCGATTTGGACGGCTTGGAAGACATAGCATCGGACAAGCGTTCCTACTCGCTGCTCCGCGTGAATGCGAAGCGGTAAAATCGCTTGGAGATGATATTTCCCGGCACGCTCTAGAGGAGGGTGTCAAAACCATCTATCCCGGCCAGGATGCGAAAGGATGGTTTGTTGATACGCAGTGTGGCGCGTTTACCGTGCTTGCCCAAGCCGAGAACTTTCGCAGTAGGATTATCGACGATTGGTCTGCTGATGAAACGGTGAAAACTGAAATTGAAACATGGTTAGATGCTGCTCTGATAGACTATGCAACAAAGATGCGTCTAACTCAGATGAAACGTGCACGATCGAAACTTCGACGTAAGACAACTTGGTTTGAACATTACAAAGAACTTGACTCATTCCGTACCTCTCTACCGAGTCAGGAGGTTTGGGATGTTGGTGAAAAAGAGAGAGATCGTGATTGGTCTTACAATGCCGATGTCAAAATGTTGCTTACTCGTGCCGAGCGGTTATGGTACAACGACAAACATGACCGCCTCTACGTCAAGGGATACAGAAAGTACCGACAAGTGTGGTTTGCAAAAACCTTCGAGGATGAACATGAAGATGAATGCTGTGGCATACTTCGTACAACCGCCGATTATTCAAAAGAAGAGATGCAGTTCATACAAGAAGGTCATTTGACATCGGTCTCACATGTGATGGCAAAGCAGAAATACAAAGAACGTGTCACGGGCCGTTTATTTGTTCTCGCGCCGGAAGATTTACGCCACCAATTAGACTGGCGACTAGCGTGGTTTCGATGCGGTAGGCGTGGACAGTACATCATTGCTTTTGACGGTGACGCCCTTCTGCTGAAAGAAATCTATGATCGGGTATTGAAACAAAGTAACAGGCAATGAACCAACTAATCATCTCCGACAACGGCGCATACCCCGGCAAACGCTCCGAGCGTGTCCGCCTACGATACAAATCGCCGGACAAGTCGTATCTTAAACATACTAGTCGCTGTAGGGTTCATCTGCTTTCGGTGCAGACCCGATTCGTAGAACGTGACCGTCCAGGTCCTCGACTTTCAGCTCGTATGCCCACGGACGGTTCGTTGGCGTTTCTCGAATCGTCGCACCGCTCGCTTTGTATTCCTCATAAAATGCATTGGCATCTTCGACGCCAATCCAAATCCAGGTTCCGGGGTGACCCTGTCCACCTTCGCAAAGCATGATGGAAACGCCATCGCGTGATACACCTCCGAAGTCAGGTGGGTCGCCCCAGTCCCAATCCTTTGTGAAGCCGAGGACGTTCACATAATAGTCAATGCTCGCAGCGAAGTTCTTGACATTTAAAATTGGTACGATGCACTCTACCTTGAGGTCACTTTCTTTTGCTGTGGTTCCATTGGACATCTTAAGATTATCCTTTGTTTAGAATTCGCATTATGTCGGCTTAACGTCAAACTGAAATCGTGATAAAGTCCAGCCCAAAGTCGGGTGGTAACTCTATTGTGTCAAAGCCACATACGACTCGGACGTGGCATTGACATTCGATTCAGCCTCTGCCGCTGCTAACGCCACTGATTAAGAATGTGGATTTCGTTGAAAATGGGCAACTCTGAAGCTAGAAAGTTTGCGATCGCCCTGACGGTATCGGCACAACTCACATGTTTACGAACGTTGTTGTCACGATAGATAACAAAAATACCCGAAATTCAAGGCTGACGCAAGAATTTAGACCACACCGTATAGCTGTCTCTGAAAGAAACCAACTTTTGCGGGAAAAAAAGGATCTCTATCAGAATATTCTAGCGCACTCGTTATTCTTTCGTTTGATCAGTCATTATCCATTCCCTTCATTGGTTCCGTTGCACGTCTGCTATTCCAGTAGGAGAAAAAGATGAACCAACTCATAATCTCCGACTTCGGCACATACCTCGGCAAGCATTCCGAGCGCGTCAGCGTCCGATACCGAGACAAAGAGCGTGAGAAAGAAGAACACGCAATGATGGACCTCGACCAGATTGTTATCGCCTCGCGCGGCGTCAGTGTGTCTTCAGACCTGATTGAAGCATGTACCGAGCGTGGCATCGAAATCTCGTTTCTCAGCTTCAACGGTATACCGTATGCGAAACTCAACAGCCCGTCCCTGACCGCAACTGTGATTTCGCGGCGCGAGCAACTCGCCGCCTACCACGATGAACGCGGATTAGAAATCGCCAAACGGTTCGCTGGGGGTAAGCTGCAAAATCAAGTAAACACCGTCCGCTATTTCGGTAAATATCGCAAGAAACAGGCGCCCAAAAAATACGCCGAACTGACCGAACGGCTCACGAAGATTCAGGAACTCATCGAAAAGATTCAGCACGTTCAATCTGCAACCGTTGCGCCAGCAAGCGAACCGCCAATTGACAACGCACGCGGCACATTGCTCAACCTTGAAGGACGCGCCGGAGCGCTTTACTGGGAATGCGTCCAGCGGCTGTTGCCTGCTGGACGCTTCACAACCCGAAACCATCAAGGCGCCGTCGACGATGTCAACGCGCTGCTGAATTACGGGTACGGAATACTCTACTCGCAGATTTGGAGCGCACTCTCACTCGCGGGTCTTGAGCCGTTTGCGGGATTCCTGCACGTCGATCGTCCCGGCAAACCTTCGTTAGTGTTGGACTTCATTAAGGAGTTCCGCCAAACTGTCGTGGATAGAGTTGTGTTTGCCATGATAAACAAACGATTTAACGTAGAGTGGGAAGAACCCGATAGCGGCGCTGCCAAAGCTGCGCACCAAGCCTCAAAATCCGATTCGACAGCCGTAATTACGTCGCAACGTCGTCTAAGTCGGGACACGCGTCGTGCAATTGCCGATCGTGTGCTAGGGCGACTTCAAGAAACACAACGGTTCGAACGGAAAGAACAGAAACTGTGCAACATCATCCAACTCCAAGCCCGCCATCTGGCGATGTTCCTGCGACGAGAACGCGATTATCAACCCTTCATCGCCGCATGGTAACAAACCGATCCTTGAAACCGAGTAATTCTTGAAACCGAGTTTTTTCCCAAAACTCGGTTTCTGGAGGCGCATCCGATGCAAAACGTCCAATTTCAGTCCAGACACTATTAACCCAAGTTACGACCTTCGTTCCGTTTACGCATTACTTATTCCAATGCACACCTACGTCATCTACGACATCGTAAAAGACCGTATTCGCAAAAAGATTGCGGACATCTGTCTCGATTACGGCTTAGAACGCATCCAATACAGCGCTTTCCTCGGCAACATCAACACCACACGACGGCGCGCGTTGGAGGAGAAACTGGCAGCGCAACTCGGAAAAGAGGAAGGAAAAATCGAATTTATCTGCGTCTGCGCAAAAGACTTTGACAAACGAACTGTCATCGAAGAGGTTGGACAATGAACCTGCGGGTAAGCGATATCAAGCAATATTTCTACTGTCAAAGAGTAGTCTACCACACCTACTTCACGCCGGTCCACCGCCCCGTCACGCATCCGATGCAACTCGGCGCGGTTGAACACGAGGTGCTCACCGTGTTGGAGCGGCGTCGCCTCCTCTCTCGCTATGGACTTGACGAAGGGAGCCGAACCTTTCATCTCGCACTGCATGCGGAATCTCTTGGACTAACGGGCGTGTTAGACCTCCTTATTGAGACTGAAAATGGTGCATTTCCAGTTGAGTTCAAGTCCACAACCCAACGCCTAAACCTCAACGCAAAATACCAGTTGACCGCGTATGCGATGATGGTCGAGGAGTGTTTAAACAAGACGGTTTCGCAAGGGTTCATTTATCGGATACCCACAAGTCGCATCACAGCCGTACCGATTTCAGATACACTTCGCCGTAAAACCCTAGATGCCATACATCAGATGCGCGAGCTGCTTACACAGGAGCGAATGCCCCCGCCGACTCCGCAGCGCGGAAAATGCGCTGAGTGTGAATTTCGTCGATACTGCGCCGATGTGTTGTGAAGATTTCGCAAATCGGTTTTCTGCGGAAAAACCGGGTCGATTTGCGAAAAGTCAATCGCAGCGTGAAATCCAGACCCAGCGGGGATTAGTGGATGTTTTTAGGTAGGATTGACGCATTTGCATGGGCATTGCAGCGGCATTTTAGGTCGATTCAATCCCGATTTTCGGCAGGTTGGTAAGACGTTTCACACGATATATTGGCTTATAGGACAAAACTGGACATTTTCGAAAATCCGAATAAGATCCTCCTAAATACCAACGATGGCTGAACCCGCCGCACATAAACACTTTTCCATTGACACAAAGTGGAGTATATGCAATGATAACGAAAGTAACAAACAAACGTAGATTCCTGCTACGTTTGTCCGACCTTCGTTTCTCTACACGAGGTCGGTCTCAACCTATACCGCGATGAAAAGCGGACTGAAAGCAACGTGAATCTTTCCTTCCGTGTAGGCGCTATGGGTCTCAACCTATACCGCGATGAAAAGCGGACTGAAAGTCCTCCGCCATCGACGCGAGTTCCGCGAAGTGGTTGGTCTCAACCTATACCGCGATGAAAAGCGGACTGAAAGTATCGGACTCGCAACCCTCGCTCTTTTATCGCTGGGGTCTCAACCTATACCGCGATGAAAAGCGGACTGAAAGCAGTTCGCCGTCGTCGTCGATACCTTTCTCGACTTCGTCTCAACCTATACCGCGATGAAAAGCGGACTGAAAGGCAAGCTTAACAAGCACTATTGGAAAACCCAATGGGCGTCTCAACCTATACCGCGATGAAAAGCGGACTGAAAGTATTGAATCAGGAAGATTAGAACCTCTTAAAGCAGTCTCAACCTATACCGCGATGAAAAGCGGACTGAAAGTGAAGGTGAACCCCGAAGCCTATACCACGTGTCTCGTCTCAACCTATACCGCGATGAAAAGCGGACTGAAAGATGAAAAACTCAATCAATCGTTTCATCTTGTAATCGTCTCAACCTATACCGCGATGAAAAGCGGACTGAAAGCTTAAAACCCCCATGCTAGAAAAGGTTAATCCATTGTCTCAACCTATACCGCGATGAAAAGCGGACTGAAAGCAGTTCGCCGTCGTCGTCGATACCTTTCTCGACTTCGTCTCAACCTATACCGCGATGAAAAGCGGACTGAAAGTAAAAATCGGTACAGGCGCAGTTACCGAATCTAAAAGTCTCAACCTATGCCGCGATGAAAAGCGGACTGAAAGCAAGAGGGTCTAGAGTAATGAGGAGAGACTTTGGGAGTCTCAACCTATGCCGCGATGAAAAGCGATCGAGCGACCGGATAGGGAGCGCGATAGCAATCATGTAAGAGCTATCTAGTCGCCAACAGCTGCACCTAGCTTACGTAGTTACTTTTGCTCGGATGAAAAGGAATGTCTTCAAGTGGGACAAGAAGATTTCTATCGCCCTCCTTATCCAGTCGCCTGATCCCCGATGAAAAGCGGACTGAAAGGCCCGTTCCTGCAACGATTATCACGTTCTGAAGTTGTCGTCTCAACCTATACCGCGATGAAAAGCGGACTGAAAGTATTGCATGATATACTGTCAAGTATAATTTGACAGAAGTCTCAACCTATACCGCGATGAAAAGCGGACTGAAAGCACGTTGCCAGAACAGCCCAACCCCATCTACCAAAAAAGGTCTCAACCTATACCGCGATGAAAAGCGATCAAGCGACCGGATAGGGAGCGCGATAGCAATCATGTAAGAGTTATCTAGTCGCCAACAGCTGCACCTAGCTTACGTAGTTACTTTTGCTCGGATGAAAAGGAATGTCTTCAAGTGGGACAAGAAGATTTCTATCGCGCTCCTTATCCAGTCGCCTGATCCCCGATGAAAAGCGGACTGAAAGTTCTGCATATCCGACGCAGCAGCTTGAAGGTGTTTCGTCTCAACCTATACCGCGATGAAAAGCGGACTGAAAGCCAAAACAATGACAGCACGTTGCTGGAAACAGAAACCGCCAACAAAAGGCGCAATCGTCCATGCCCAAACCGGATATGCCAACTCCACACGGTTTGCAATGCTTAAAATCACTAATGTCTGGGAATGGAACGGCAATCTAATGGAGCCGTGCGTAACCCATGAAATAGCGACAAAAGAGGGATTTCAGTCTGTATCCGAATTCTTCGTCGCTTACTATTCGCTCAACGCAAACAACTTTCTCGACGATGACAGGAAACATTGGTTCATTGAATTTCAACTCTGGAGGTGATATCATGGCAGCAGACGATAATTCAGCAATTACGCCTATGGAAACAACGAGATTCTGCGTAGGTTGGCGAAACCCTATGGGCGACGGTACGTTCTTGCCGCTAGGCGAGATCTTTACAATTGCCGCAGCCGTAGGAGTAGCAGGCACGATTAAAGACATAATGCAAAGTTCATCATGTGTCTTGGAAGTTGATACGCAGGTACTAAGGACTTACGTGAAGAGGGGATAACATGGCAAGGCAACGTAACAAATCGTATCCAACAGTAGTTAAGAAACCGGTGGTAATGGCGGCAGAACTACGACCGGCCCAAAACCTCTTTGAGTTGATAAAAGCGGCTGAAGTCTCAACCTATACCGCGATGAAAAGCGGACTGAAAGCAACCCTGACCGTGTAGTCATGAACCCGCCATTTAGCCGTTCACCCGGCACGAAAGGCAAGCGCGACTTGCAGAGCGGCGGTCGGCATGTCCTAGCCGCGTTAGAAACGCTCAAGCCCGGCGGACGGCTTGTCGCTATCGTCGGCGGCGGGCTAGAGATTTCGGACAGGCCGAAAGCCGGGATGTCGATGACTTCCAAGACTTACCAAGCGTTTTGGAATCAGGTGCGTGAACAGGGCAATGTGAGAGCGAATATCCACGTTGGCGGCAAGGTTTACAGTACGATGGGCACAGACTTCGCCACCCGTGTGATTGTGATTGATAAAGCTCCGGAAGGCGCGGAGCCAGTGCAAGGCGATATTGTCACGGCTGAAGTTGATTCACTCGAAGGACTAATCGACGTAGCGGACGGAATACGGGAGATTGCTGCACCTGAAACTGAAACCCAACCTGAAGCTGAGCCTGAATCTGCATTGCCCGCAGACTTGCGAGGTGCAAAGCCGCGCTACGGCTATCGTGAGGCCAACTTCCAACTCAATTTTGAAGCTGATGTTGATAAGGCACTGTTTATCGCAGCACAAACCAAAAAATCTAAACGTGACGCGGATTACCGTAAATTTCTGCGTCAATGGGCGACCGATGAGCGCATTGATGAATTAGGGCCGCAAGTGCGTGATGAGATTAAATCCATCGCAAAAGCGGCATACGATGACGGTGAGCGCGACGGCACTTTAGAGATACCCGGCATTGTTACAGTTGAGGATTTGCGCAAACAGCCAGAACAAGGAGAAGATACCGATGAAACACGACCGACATCACCAGACGAAGAAACACAAAAAGATGAAGATGATGGAGGATCCGACGACACTGAATCTGACGAGACAGGCGAGGGTGAGGGCACTGGCGAAGGCACCACTGAATCAAGCGGCGATGAAGCACCTGACAAAGGGGGAGATGATAGCCAACCAGATTCCGGTACTGACACTGATGATGAAGGGGATGGTTCTGAGATGGGAGATGATCGACAAGATGAGCGCGGTGGAACAGATGATGATGGTGACGATGGAGGAACAGGAGGAGACGATGGCGCTCCTGACGGATCTGATGATGTGGGCGGAACCGAAGGAAGCGCTGATGTTCCTGACAAAAAGCGACGACGACCCGCATCTGGGGGGACGGCTGGTGGCACTTCTGGAGGCGGAACAGGATCCGGAACGAGCGGCGGTACAACTGGCGGACAACCTAGTGGGGATACTACAGGGGATGGGACAGGAGACGGATCTAGCGATATAGACGAAACGCAAGAGCCGGACGAAGGGGATAAGAAACCAGGCGAGAAGAAACCGAAGAAGCCTGCGCCAGCGACTAAGCCTACCATTACCGAAGCGACAGTCGATCAGTTAGAGCAGCCCTATGTGCCCGATGCGGCTGTCCTTGAGATGTTCCCGGACGCGCAACCCCACCCCGCCGACCTGGTCGTACCGACTGCTTTTATGGATCAGGACGAAGCGACCGGCAAGCTCAAGATGCCAATGGTCAGTCTCAACCAATACCGCGATGAATAGCGGACTGAAAGTGAGATTCTGATAAATCAGAGCTTCTTGTACACCGCAGTCTCAACTTATGCCGCGATGAATAGCGGATTGACAGTGCGCAATGGTTAAGCCACGTTGATGGGCATGCCGAAACTACACTGCGAAACCATGGGAAGAAAAACCGCGTCGCCCACGTTGCGTACTTCTAATGAGTTGCATTGACCGAATGCTACACCGTCACGGGATGTAGAAGCCGCCGCTTGAATTGGAATTTCGAAATTCCGTACCTATTACCCATTTACCTGCCTTACTGCAATTCGCCCCTTGACGGCAACACCCCCGAGCCGTTATTATATTCATAGCTATTTGCATCGATAATTACACACATTCAGATGCCCTTGATATGGGGTAAGCTGAGCTAATAGATCGAACGCCTGGATAAGAAGCGATGAACCCACCGAACAGGAAAGACGATTGTTTTCCTATAGTCTTCGCTAGTTTTTAAGGGCGAAACCTCTTCTTGATCGGATTGAAAGTGATGTGTTATTTTTTTGGTTTCAGTGACAAAAAGGGTTGCATTGAAAATGAGCATTCTCAACTTATTTCCGCTGGGACTTCAGAATAATCGACGCCAATAACCCGTACTCTATCTAGCTTTTCGGCACTTCGCGCGCTTTTTTGGATGTGCCAAATGCTCACAAAATAAGTTAAAGGCTCATATTACTATTTACATTGAAATTTGCACACATGCAGTTGCCCACCTGACAAGATATCAACTGAGCGAATAGATTAAGCGACTGGATAGAGAGTGCGATAGTCTTCACTAGTTTTCGGGGATTAAACCTCTTTCCGAATGGATTGAAGGTGAAGTCTAATTTGTTTTTCAGTGACTATAGGCTTGTTTTAAAAATGAGCATTCTCAACTTATTTCCGCTGGGGCTTCAGAACATTCGACGCCTGGAACCCGCGCTCTGTCTAGCGTTCCGCCACATCGTGCGCTTATTTGGATGTGCCAAATAGTCACAAAATAAGTTAAAGGCTCATATTACTATTTACATTGAAATTTGCATACATGCAGTTGCCCCCCTGACAAGATATCAACTGAGCGAATGGATTAAGCGACTGGAAAAGGAGCACTATAGTCTTCACAAGTTTTCGGGGATTAAACCCCTTTCTGAACGGATTGAAGGTGATGTCTAATTTGTTTTTCAGTGACTATTAGGCTTGTCTTAAAAATGAGCATTCTCAACTTATTTCCGCTGGGGCTTCAGAACATTCGACGCCCGGAACCCGCGCCCTGTCTAGGGTTCCGCCACATCGTGCGCTTATTTGGATGTGCCAAATAGTCACAAAATAAGTAAATCTCTGATACAGGTATTTACATTGATATTTGCACACATGCAGTTGCCCTCCTAACAAGATATCAACTGAGCGAATGGATTAAGCGACTGGAAAAGGAGCACTATAGTCTTCACAAGTTATCGGGGTTCAAACCCCGTATTGATTTTTTTATTGCCGCAAGAGAGAACGCTGATGTCTATTTCTTAGTCGCAGTGACTATAACACACTTAAAACACGGGGCGAACTAGATGTTGCTACGGCTGGCAATGATGGGCATCAGTAATCTGTTTATTCTCGGATTAACAGGTTTGCTATTTCGTTGCCTTCGAACGAAAACCTTTCATCTTGACCTGCCAATATTTGGTTTCCTATGGATTTTCAATGCCACGCTGTTCACATTCCTCTTCGGCGTCTTTGGAATTCTGAAACCGACGGTGATGGCTGTCGTATGCCTCATCGGCTTGAGCGTGATGGCAGTTCATGCTTACCGGCACCAGTCGCACTACGCTGCAACACTGGATACGTTCTTCAGTCGGCTCAAGGGCTTGACATTCACCGTTGTCAGCGGGCTTCTCGTTGCCGCAGCACTCCTCCAACTTGGGCGCGTCGCATTCCATGTGTGGTATATCCCTCCCTATGTTCACGACACGTTGACCTACCATCTTCCCAACGTCGCCGAATGGGTGCAGAAGGAAAGAATCCACGCCATCTCTACCCCCGTAATTCGGAGTAATTGGCCCGCCGCGTTTGAAGTTCTTGAGACCTGGTTCGTTGTCTTTCTGCATCACGATCTCTTGATTCAACTGGCGTGTGTCGCCTGCTACCTGCTTGCAGTTGTATCAGTGTTCGCCATTTGCCGGGGGCTAGGCATGGGAACCCATCTTGCAGCGGGTGTCGCGTTGCTCTTTGCCTATACACCATCAGTGGCAATCCATGCGACTTCGTGCAAGAACGACCTAGCCGTGGCGGCGTTTTACCTCTTTTCGATGTCGATTCTAGTGGACCTGTTGCGGAACGGAGACAATGCCGCTTTTCCCTTGAATCGACGGTTTCTACTATTGGCGATGGCGTTTGCTTTCGGTGTGGGCACTAAGGCATACATGGTTTTCATCGCCCCGGGCATAATTGTCCTGGGCATCCTTGCGTTGTTCAAACATCGGTTGTTCAAAGTTGCCATCCATGCCCTGCGTCCCAGCAGTATCCTATCTGCACGCCATCTCTTGCTTTATACCAGTCTTCTTCTAGCAAGCGGGGTTTTGGCATTATACTGGTATGTGCGCAACTACGTAGTCTTTGATAACCCGTTCTATCCAGCCGACTTTCGGCTATTCGGACATTTAATCTTTGGTACGGGAAATCCACCTAACCCAGGCATATCTGCACAGCCCTCCTTTAGCTTCCACTCCATGTGGGCGAATACACGGAACTTGGTAACGTTCAAAATTTTCGATCAGCTCCGATATTACGCGGATCTACACCGCATCACCGGATGGGGCTGGTTTAGTTTTGCCTGTGGCATATCGTCCGTAATCTATGGTGCATTGTTTGACAGAAGGGTACGCTCGCTCATATTCTGTTTCGTTCTATCCCTGTTGTCACTGTTGGGATGGATATTCGTTGATGATTGGCACGGACGATTCCTTCATTTTTTCCCTCCTATCTTTGCGATTGCTTTCGGCGCAACGCTAATGTATCTGGCAACGCGCTGGGTATGGGTGTCCCTGTCGGTACTTGCGGCGATTTGTAGCCTGTTTAATTTTGTCGCAGTCCTCAATGTTGGGGTGTTTGCTAAAGAAGATTTGAAGCATCTCATGGAAACCCCGCCGCTAAAGCGCTCTGCTGCAAACCGGAGTATACCGTGGTCCGGCGGAGGATTATTTCAACAGATACATAACCGTGTTCCCAAAGATGAAGTTATCGGCTACAACGCGGGAAAAAATCACGTTATCTACCCGCTATATGGCAGCGACCTATCCCACCGCCTCCGCTATTTGCCCGATTCTATTGACAACGTTACAGAGTTTATGAAATCTCAGAAAATCCATTATCTGTATGCAGCAGGATCAGGCGGGCGAGGTGTGTGGGAATGTCCCTATGGTGGTCATCAGATTGGGATTCGTAACGGTAGGATGGCGACTTGGATTAATATTCAATCCGTCAATCGGGAATACGATTCAGGTGTTATTAGCGCTCACGAATGGACGCACCTCGCTTTTACCTTCAGTGGGAGGGAAGCTGTTTCTTACGTGAATGGCGAGAACGTTGCCAAGCACACGGACCGCCGGGGAAAAATTGAATTCAAGGAAAATCCGAACTTTGTGATTGGTGACCGTTCTAATGTCGCACCGGGTGAACCTTTCAAAGGATTGGTCGATGAAGTTGCGTTATTCAATCGTGTGTTATCGCAACAGGAAATTCTAACGGCTATGAAACATGGGATTTCTCTAGCTGAACCAGTCCATGTCGAATCATCAGCAACGTTAGCAAACGCCAATGGTTTAGTAGCTTATTACCGATTTGATAAAGGAACTAGAGACTTGTCGGGTAACAGGCATGATGGAAAACTGGTCGGTGTTGTGGAGTTAATTCCCGATGAAGGAGCGCCAGTACCCAACGGAAATGGGTGCGTCCGCTTTTCGGGCCGTACAGGTAACGCTGTGGACTGCGGCAAATCATCGGATCTCCGAATTGCGCGCAATTTGACGCTAATGGCGTGGGTCAAACCGGATGCGGTTGGTCCTACGCAGTTCGTCGCAGGTCCAGCTTACGCCGGTGGAAAATGGTATAGGAGTTTGGATATTGCGACAGCTATTCGAGAAGGAAATCTTATTGAAATCACGGAGCATCTTTATGCGCTTAATTCGACTGAAGCAAATCGCCGGGTTCATAATTCTAACAATTAACCTGCTTCTATTTTATGTCTACTTCTCCAAGCAAGCCAAGTTCTCCTTCGAATTCATATCGTCACTGTTTCAAGGCTGAAGATTGGAATGGCTGAACGAATGAAGGCACGCCACGAAATCAATTAGCTCATGAGCAGAGCAAGGCGCCAAAAATTGGCGATAACAACTACAACTGTTGCGCGGCATAAAGTGACCTATAATCGCCGATACTTTCCGACGGCTTCATTCACGTTAATGTGCTGCTACTCTAGTTAAGGTTTGCGTACCAGCTTCAGTTTTTTGCTTGACCAACCTTTCTCTAGGTGATATGATTATTGACGAATTCAACGGATGTCCGAATAAACAAGGTCGAGAGTTTTTCCAGCAATGGCAAAACGTGGACGAAAAAAAAGCGCAGCATCATCGTCGAAGCATCGGTCTACCCAAACACAAGAGCGGGACTATCCTAACCACTATGAGGAAGGTCCCCTCCGTATTCGGCTTTATGGAGATCCAGTATTACGGAAAAAAGCGATCACCATACCGAAAACAACAGACGTTGAGCGGAAGTTCGTAGAGGATATGTTAGCAACAATGTATTCTGTGCCAAACGGAGTCGGGTTAGCCGCACCGCAGGTGGGGGTGTTGAAGCGATTGATCGTCATTGACGTACATCGCGATGATGTATCCAGCAAACCATTAGTGCTAATTAATCCCGAAACACAAAGCCTTGACGGTGAATCGCTTGAAGATGAAGGTTGCTTGAGCATTCCCAATATTACAGCCGAAGTCAAACGGGCAAATGAGGCAGTAGTCACAGCGCAGAACCTGGATGAAGAATCAATTTGCGTTAAAGCTGAAGGCTTACTCGCCCGCGTTTTGCAACATGAAATTGACCACCTCAACGGAGTGCTGTTTATCGACCATGTGGGCGGCTTGAAGCGGCAGATCCTCCGAGGAAAATTGCAGAAACTGGAACACCTCTCACGAGTGTAGCAGGACAGGACAAGGAAACATGAAGAAAGCAGGTTGTCTTGCTACAAAGGCACGAAGGGAACAGAAGGCGTTAAGAGAGGAAACGAGTCTTCACGAATCACACTTTGAGTATTGTGATTGAGGTTTTTGCAACTGGCACAACCGTATTGTCAAGAAAGGATTGGCTATGCCAAAAGAAGCCAAATCTTCAGGTACCGATCAGAAATTAAATAAGCTTCTTGAACGCTTAAAATCCTACGGAAAGGTCATCGTGGCATTTTCAGGCGGGGTTGACAGCACACTCCTAGCTGAAGCTGCTAACCGCGCCCTCGGGAGCAACGCCATTGCTGTGACAGCGATTTCTGACTCTTACCCTGAACGTGAGATGAAAGCGGCACAGGAAATTGCCAAGCAGATTGGAATCCGTCTTGAAACGATACACACCGAAGAACTTGAGATGGAAGGGTATACAGATAATCCCACGAACCGCTGCTATTTCTGTAAGACCGAGCTGTTCAACAAGCTCCGCCCCATCGCCGAAAAATATCAGATTGGCACCATTGTCTACGGTGCAATTCCCGATGATGTTGGGGATTATCGACCTGGTATGGATGCTGCCAAACAAATGGGCGTTCAGGCACCGCTGATTGATGAGGACTTGACAAAAGCAGAAATCCGGGAAATCTTGAGAGGTTGGGACCTACCGGTTTGGGACAAGCCGGCATTTGCCTGTTTATCATCTCGATTTCCCTACGGCACAAAAATTACTCGCGAAAACCTGCGCCGAATTGATCGGGCAGAGCAATTTCTGTATGATTTGGGAATTCGTCAATTCCGTGTGCGTCATCATGACAAACTTGCGCGGATTGAGTTGGATCCACAAGACATTGAACACACGGCGACCAAACAGATTCGAACCGAGATTAATGAAAAATTCAAATCACTTGGTTATCGGTACGTCACTTTAGATTTGCAAGGATATAGATCCGGGAGTTTGAACGAAGGATTGCAGATTTCAACATAACAGTCAGGTTCAGAACACCGATGTCCTTAACTACTAGATTGAACAATTACGAAAAAGTGCCACAACAACAAACCCAATCCAATAAACAAACCAATCCGATTATTGGCGTCGACATTTTCAATTGGAACAAATGGGATGCGTGTACCCACTGCGGTCTCTGTCTGCCGGCTTGTCCAACCTACCGAGAGCTAGGCCTGGAGACTGATTCCCCTCGTGGTAGACTCTATCTGATGGGCGCTGCTTTCAGAACTGAGAATCCTGTTCCGCTCAACGATGACTGGGCGAGGTATATGTACCGTTGCTTGGATTGCCGTGCGTGTGAAACAGAATGTCCCTCTGGCGTGCATTTTGGTGAGATTATGGAGCAAGCGCGCGCAATCTACGAACTGAATACGAATCGACCTGCCGAAGAAAAGTTCTGGCGACGTTTCGCCTTCAAGGAGATTCTTCCTCACAGGAAGCGGTTGGATTTTATCTTCGGTGTGCTATGGTTGTATCAACGGCTAGGGGTGCGTTGGTTGGCTCGGAAGTCAGGTTTGTTCAAGCTCATGGGAAAATTAGGCGAGGCGGAGTTGATTATGCCCAACATAGCCGATCCGTACCTAAAAGCCAAACTTCAGGATTTTACGCCTTCGAAGGGAAAAACCAGATATCGCGTTGGATTTATTTCAGGCTGCATAATGAATCAGGTTTTTACGGAGACTAACCTGGCAACTATCCGCGTGTTAATCGAAAATGGTTGTGATGTCATTACACCACCTCGGCAGAATTGCTGTGGTGCGTTGCATGTGCATAATGGCGTCCGTGATGTCGGCATGGACCTCGCACGACAAAATATTGATGCGTTTGATGTGGACGACCTAGACGCGATTATTATTAACGCAGCAGGGTGCGGCGCAACACTCAAAGAATACGACAGCTTGTTAGAAAACGACCACGCGTATGCCGAAAAATCGAAAGCGTTCAGTGCGAAGATGAAAGACATCAGTGAGTTCCTCTCTGAGATTGAAATGAAACCGCCCAAAGGTGAAATTAAGCGTCGTGTGACATACGATGAACCGTGCCATCTCGTGCATGGGCAGGGAATTAAATCTCAGCCTCGCAAAGTGCTTCAATCAATTCCAGGACTAAACCTTATCGAACTCCGCGAATCGGAATGGTGCTGCGGCAGCGCGGGTATCTACAACATCACCCAACCGGAGATGTCGGCGCAGATACTGGAGCGCAAAATGGAGCATATTGCCGAAGTGAACGCTGAAGTTATCGCTACGGGCAATCCGGGGTGTGTCTTGCAACTCCAACTCGGTGTTCGGAAGCATAACCTGCCGATGAAAGTGATGCATCCAGTCGAACTTCTTGACTGCTCCTATCGGGAGGTAGATCCGTTCCCGTAATCCACTACCATTGACATAACCACAGAGGTTGGACTCGCTTCTGCAAGTATACCCTAATTGATTATAAGACATCGGGAGTGAAGCCGCAATTGGTTTACAATCGGTATATTTCGGTTGCATGGCATAGTGAAGCATCTTCACTATGGTGGGCTGCAATACCAAGTGTTATTGTAAGATAAGTAATGAAAAGGTTATCTGTACGTAAGTGGTTTTTATATGCACGATATAAGGTGAGAGGAACAACACAAGTAACGTGCTCGTGTAGCCGAAGAGGACACCAAATCCCATTTCATTCGCCTAAACGGGCAATTCATTTCTGATAAACTGACCTTCAATCATCACCGCTTTCGGCTTTAAATCAGAATCCAGAATGACTAGGTCTGCGTCTTTGCCCGGAGCAATAGATCCCTTGTGATTGTCCACCCCGAGACTTTTCGCTGGCGTGAGGCTTGCCATGGTCACCGCCTCTTCAAGTGTATATCCCCACCTGACAACGTTGCACAACCCATCCATCAGCGTAATCATCCCACCATAGAGTCTCGCGTCCGGTCCCCTTAGATTCATCCAGATCGCGCCGTTTTTGATGTAAAATTTTAGATGTGAGGCAGCGGATAATTCTCCCCAGTTTAGCCGATACGCATCAAGGTCAGGTTCATAAACGGCGTATTGCACCCACTCCTCCTTAGGAACTCCTGCCAACGCAGTACAATCCGTGATGAGTCCAACACCTTTAACCCCTTTCCACATGATGAGTGTTTGCCCCCAAATCGGCTTGACGTGTTGTTCATCAACGATGAGTTCTGCATGAATCTTCGGATGGGAATAGATTGCTTCGACAGCCCCGAGATTGCGATGGTGCATGCCACTCATGCCATTATAAGTATGCGTTGCCCGTGTGATACCTGCGTCAATGGCCGCTCTAGCTTGGTCATACGTTGCGTTGGTATGCCCCATCGCGACGGTGATATTGTTGTAGGCTTCTTTGCCGTAGGTTGCAAGATGATTGGTGAATTTGAGCCCTTCATCGTCTTCAGGGGCAATAGCTATTATTTTGATAGTCCCATCTGAAGCCGCCCACATGGCGTGGAAATCTTCAAAATTCGGAGGGCGGATGTGCTCAATATTTTGAGCACCTCGCTTATCGCGACTCCCAAATTTGCCCTCCACATAAGATCCAAGGATGCGCGAACCACCTTCAACCGGATTATCGACGAGGTATCCCACTGTTTTTAGCGAGCGGTTAATACGTTCCATGCTTGCCGATGGGATTGTCAATACCAACGAAGTGACTCCGTGCGCCGCGTGCGCACGAGCGGCTTTCTCTAAATCCTCCGCGTCACTGATGAGGGTGTCGGCACCTCCACCGCCGTGAACTTGTGCATCAATCAAACCAGGGATCACACTGCAACCAGTCGCATTGATCGTAGTCACTAATTGGTGCTCCGTTGGGTCGAACGGTTCGGTGCTAATTGATTCTATCTTGCCGCCCCGCGTGAAGATGTTGCCGGTGGATTGATAGGATGGGGTATAAATATCTCCGCCAATTATGGCAAACATTGCATTTTTGGATGTCATTTCGTTTTCCAATCAACGATTGCAATCTGTAAAATTAGATAGGTAAGTCAAAAACCACCTCCATTCAGAAACGTGTATTTCTGTAGATTGACTCTGTTTACAACGAACCGCCAACTTATCAATCCGAAGTCTGTGATTAGATAACATAGGATTAATCTTGTGCAATGGTCGTGGCATACATCATGGATTACAGATTTTTCAACGCAATGAATTCAATAAGTTGCTCTGCCGCCACTCACGTCGTAACACTGTCCGGTTACAAAACTCGCATCGTCTGACGCTAAGAAATGAACAACAGCCGCAACCTCATCAGGCTTGCCTACCCGCCCCAACGGAATTTTGCTGACCATATAATCAATTGTCGATTGACTTACCTGTTTGAGGATGCTCGTTTCAATAACCGCCGGTGAAACACAATTTACGTGTATGTTGTGTGCCGTTACTTCTTTTGCGAGCGCTTTGGTCAGGCAAATGACACCTGCCTTGGATGCAGAGTATGGGATGAGCGTTGGATTTCCTTCTTTACCAGCGATTGAAGCAACACTCACAATTTTACCGTACCGCCGCTCAATCATGTGATCGATGACCGCTTTGCAACAGAGGAAAACACCTTTTAAATTCAAATCAATGACCCTATCCCAGTCGGCTTCCTCCAACTCCGTTAGCGGTGCGGTCTTGCCAGCGATGCCTGCGTTGTTAATTAGAATATCAATCTGGTTCAAAGTGCTCAACGTCTGTTGAACCATGTCTTGAACCTGACCCCGCTTTGAAACGTCAGCCTGAATGGGGAGAGCCTGACATTCCAATGTTTCAATCGCCTGCGCGACTTCTTGAATGCTTTCTAGGTCAATATCCACTAGGACAACATCCGCTCCAGCCTGCGCGAAGCGGAGTGCTATCGCCCGTCCAATCCCCTGTCCTGCACCAGTTACAATAGCAACCTTTCCACTTAAGTTCATACGACCCTCCTTATATCAATTTGCCTTGTTTCAATCGTCCAAAATCTACGAGTTTTGTTGGAATGAATGAAGTTTTCTAATGTGTATGGATTGGAATCCTAAGGATTATTGAATCCATCCGAAGCCACCTGGCTGTAGGCATCAATTCTAAGTTAGAAGTAGTATCAGGCATTGACCCGAAAATTGTGCAGCCCGTGACGGAATATTACAACCCCGCTGCTATTGGTTACATTCACTTTAATCTCATATTGGCTGAACCAATCGACAAGCCCCGTGATGATCTCGCCTCCACGTAACGTCGAAGTAACTGAAATATTTTCTCTACAGCATCGCTTTAGAATACGGTCCTCAACTTGGAATCGTTGGGATCTAGGGACAATCGCGTCTAGTTTACGACGCTTCACAGCTTCATCGAAATCAATGTGCATTATGATTAGTGATGCCTGATTACGCTTATACATATATTTGATGCTGATTTTATCAATGCACTGGACCCTACCTTCCGATAAAACATCGAAAGCGTATGTTAACGGACGAATGATGATGCCCTCAACTATTTCACCATAGCGTGCGAAAACCATCTGGGTCTTCTTCCGAATCTGTTTCTGCACGTAAGAACGTCCGAAACCTTCAGCGCGGATTTGAGCCACCAACTTCGGAGCTAAAGGGCGACGTGAGCGTCCACTCAGAGAATTTTCCCTTTGACTGCTCCGATTCTGTCCGTGCGAACTAGGGGATCGGATTGAACGCTTGTGTGGAGCAGCAACCGAACCCCGTGAACCTCCTTCAGCACAGAGGTAAAGCGTTATCGGACTCTCCATTAATGAATTGACCTCCTGTTACACTATGGAAAGACCTCAAGCGCTAGATTATATTGAGAAGAGCATGTCGCAGTTCGCAAATCTTCCCACGTGTGCGGATTGAGATTAATGAGGCAATCCTACTGCCAAAACTTGACATTCTCCTGCGCTTCAGCACGCCGTGATTTTTAGCCCAGAAAAACTAGTTTCAGAAACGTCTCTTCGAAGTATCGTACTTAAGGAGTTTAATTTCCGATTGAAAAGCTGAATTCTATTGCTTACACATCGGATTTTTGGTATAATGCGTTTTCTCTAACCCTTTCGATAATGGTATGGTGCCTTAATGCGATCGCCTTTTTTTGGCGGAAAAACGCCCAAAACATTCCGCTTTTTACGCTTTATTTATCACCTTCCTAATTTTGTCAAACTGACTTGGAGCCTGTTTTGGGATCCGCGTATACCGGTTCATCGTAAGGCGATTCTCGTTGTGTTTGTTATACTCGCAATCGTTCTGTCGGTGGCTTACTTTCATCTCCCCTTTGATGCAATCCCTGATTTTCTTCCGATTGGACGAGGCGACGATTTGCTTATCGGAATTTTCCTGGTTTTTGTTCCCGGCGCATGGCTTTTTATCAAATTCTCACCAGAAGAAATCGTACTTGAACATGTAGACCGGATTTCGAAGCGACATTGAGATACTATTGAAGCGAATAGATGTCAATTAAGCCTCAGAGATATTGAGTACGAGTATGCGGAAACTCAACATCGTCTGCAGGAATCGCTAGGTATTCCAACATTCCATTATCGATCGGCGTACGTCTGTAGTATGAATCCCCATAACAATATGACTAAAAGGATATGTTCGATTGGTCGCGTATTTGTGCATCACTTTCAGAATGTTCACAATAAGAGCCCACACATTATATTTTTTCTACCTGTCAATTTAGCATCATGCTCGCATGAATTCATTCACGACTGGCCGCCTCACTAGCCCTCAACGCAACCAAAAAGAGGATACCACGACATTTAGATATGCGCAATTAGAAAGTATTAGCAAAGCAAATTCCAGCGTTGCTTTTGTCTTGATCTATGGGAATTAACCTGCTAGAATAGGTTTCGTGCTCCGAATCTTGTGAATTCCTTATTGGTACCGTTTGGGGATAGGACTTATTGGCGTAGTTTTGTCTAAGATCTTGGGAGGTACATCGGAAGGAGTTGTTGATGAGTCAATCGTGGACCCGGAGTGAGGATGAAGTGCTTGCCACCCTGCAAGATGTTGTGGCGATTGAAAGCGTTAACCCCGATTTGCCCGGCGGGAGCCGTGGCGAGGTCGGTATGGTGGAATACATTTCTGACTTTTTTGGCGCCGCGGGCATCCCTTATGGAACGCAAGAAATCTTACCTGGGCGCAGTAACATTGTCGCAACGCTTGAGGGCGAAAACCTTGACTGTGTGTTATTGTTTGAATGTCACATGGACACGGCTAGCGCCGACATCATGACGATCCCTCCATTTGAGCCACACATCCGTGACGGTCTGCTCTATGGGCGCGGGGCTTGTGACACGAAAGCCGGTGGTGTGGCGATGATGTTCGCGATGAAACGTCTGAAAACGGCAGGTATCAAGCCGCCGTGTACTATTAAGTATGCGGGCGCCGTGGATGAAGAATACCGCTTTCGTGGGGCGCTGCACCTCGCAGCCACCATTAAGGCAGACGCGGCGATCATCGCGGAACCGACTGAACTGGCTGTCATCCGTGCGCACAAGGGAATTGCGCGATTTAGAATCGTGGTCAAGGGAATCGCTGCACATAGTTCTAAGCCGCACCTAGGCATCAACGCCATATCCAAAATGGCGCGGCTCATTTGCGCCATTGAAAACGAAATTGTGCCGACCTACAAAGCAAGTGCTCACCCCCTGGTCGGTAGTCCAACGGCGAATATCGGTGTTATTTCTGGTGGTACACAGTTCAACTTTGTTCCGGACCGATGTGTAATTGAGATTGACCGCCGTGTCATCCCCGGTCAGACACCGGAAGGAGCATTGGAAGAATTCCGCGAGCTGTTATCGCGCCTTCAGGCAGCTGATCCGGAATTGGATGTGTTTTTAGAGGAACCGTTTTTGCTGGACGGAGCCATGGAGACACCTGAGGATGCTCCCATCATTCAAGTTGCTGCCGACGCATGTCGCACTGTGCAGGGCACCGCGACAATCACGGGTGTTCCCTATGGCACCGACGCTAGTAAATTCACCGCCGTTGGCGTTCCTGCGATTGTCTTTGGCCCTGGCAGCATTAACCAGGCACACGCTGCTGTTGAGTGGATAGCCTGTGAGCAGGTTTTGACGGCTGTGGATATCTATCAACAAATGATGATTTCGGATTTTTGTGGTTGACGCGACTGTATTTCACAGGGTCGTGGTAACACTGAAAATCGGCACGAATATCGACACATCAGAGGAATCTCAAGTGAGGATTTAGATTATAACTCAGTGGACTGTTTGAGTTTCGAATCAGGAGAAAAAGATATGTTGTCGGTCAAACAATTGGGTCACGTAGGGATTTATTGCACCGATTTACAGAGATCCAAGGACTTTTATACCTGCATGCTTGGTCTCACCGTCACCGATGAGGATCCTGAAGGTCATCTTATTTTTCTTAGTGCGCAGCCTGAAGAGGAGCACCATGAAGTCGCTCTCTGTTCAGGCAGGGATACGCCACCGGGGGCAAAAGTCATCCAGCAGATTTCCTTCATCGTGGCGGACATTGTTACGCTGAAACAGTTTTATCAACATCTCAAGCAAAATGGTGTACGCTTTCAAAACGTCGTCAGCCACGGCATTTCCATCGCTATCTATTTCTACGATCCCGATGACAATGTCCTTGAGGTTTACGCAAAAACCCCCTACCGGACGCCACAGCCTTACTTGGAAGAAGTGAATCTTGAACTGACCGAGCAGGAGTTGCTAGCCATTGCGGAGGCGAGTTTGTAGCTTTTTTCCATTTTTCCGAACAACGTTAACGTATTGTACTAATCAAATTTAAGATGGGGAGACGATCCGATGTCCGAAAGACGCAAACCGTATGTTTATGTTACGCTGGAAGGACCTGATGATGGCGGCGATTTTGGACCGAATACACCGGGAACCAAAACGAGTGGGTTCCAAGAAGCGATAGATTACGCACATGAGTATTGTAGAGATGTCTACGTTTTTGGGGGCAGGGGTGGTATGCACGGCGGCGAAGGCATACCGCACAACGTGTATACGCTTGATGAGACATTGCGGATTCCCTGGAGTCAGGATTTCCGAATGGATGGCGGAAATTATCTTTTAGGCTACCGGAAAACTACCGGGGATGCGATACATATTGACAGCCAGATGAATTGCAGGTACAAACTCGGTCTTCTTACTTGCGCCTCTGATGGCGCCACAGTCCGAATCAAACCGGAGACACCAGGCCCTGACGATTTTGTTGCCATTACCGCCAGCATATTTGACTTCTCTGCCGTCTGTTCTCAGGGAACCGGAATTGTGATAGATTCCTCTGAAGGGCTCATAATCAATAGCAAGGTCTTCGCAGAAGAAACAAACACACGGAAGCAGGGGGTCTATGTCACTGATGACGGAGGTTCGGGGCAATGGATTAGTAACAATCACATACAAGTAATGTATGGAAATCAGTACCACGCCCATGCGAATTGCACGGGGCTTCGGTTGGGCGACCCTGGATCAAAGAAGATTGTAAACAATACATTTGAGATGTCTTTCCATTCGCCGAGAGGCGCATATCTGGATCCCGAGACAAAAAGATACCTAACTCCTGAAGATTTCGTCCCAGAGAATGCTGTCGGGGCAGATATATTCGCTCAACGGAATGTGCTGAACCTGTCATTTTACGGCAAAAGGTCTTCGGGACAGGACATTGTTTTCGAGCCCGAATCCAGAGATAACACCATATTCGCTTTTAACCTTCCGAATGGTATCACAAACCGAGCGACCGTCCCCACGAATCGAATCATACCCAATTGGCCTGTCGGTTTCGATGTGTCCACTCCACCTGTTCCGTCCTCCGGTGAATCCGTCGTGAACACCACCCCATATACAGCGCAAGTCATCATTCTAACAGCCGGTACAGTTTCGGGTTGGACGTTGACAGATGCCGAGAGCCCAAATCAATCCTACCCACACAACCTCAGCCTCGCAGACAATCTCAACCGACCTCAACTATCCGTACCACCACCGCGAGCGCCGATTAATCAAACCATTTCTGCAGCACTTTTCCCTGGACAAACAATTATCTTGGAGCCAGGAGAAAAGATTCAACTCACGTATTCGCAAGCTCCAACCTGGAGATGGAAGGCACTACGATAATCCTTCTAGATTTGGTAGTGCAAAGCAACAGCCAAGTGAGCGTATTTTCATACAAATCGATTATTCTATCTACTGAATATCGGAAAGGGAAGCCGCAACTAGATCGATTTTCGCCCGTTTCTTTCTGATTGCTAGATTACATGGAAGATTGATGTCTCGGTCAGTGTTCCTGAATCAATCACATCGTTCGTAGCATTAATAAGTAGCCTGGATTGTGAATGAAGCGATGTTGTTGAGGTAATTCAGGAAGTCGAAGATTTCGGCTGTTTCGTTGGTACTATTCTTGGTAAGGTGATAATCTGCGAGTAGGGTAAGGTGGTCGCGGAGTTGCCAATTTAACCGGAGATTTAAGCCGGTCTGATTGTCTTTCCGTTTCTCCCCGTTTTCATCCGTGAGGAGCCCCGCGCCGCGTACTTTACGCTCATCGAAATATATGCCTAGATGGGACAAACGCAGGCGAGCCCAAGTATGGCTGTCGATTTTGTAGAATGCGCTCATCGCTACTTCGACGCTTGAATAGTCGTAGAACCCGACATCAGAGTTGTTTAAAAACAGATTAAATTCTTCTTGGAAGACTAACTGAGCTATCGGAATTTCAACAAGCTTGGCGGATAGAAACTGGCGAAGATCGGTTCGGGATTCATTTCCTTGGAGTCCAGCTATAAATTGCACTAGATTGTTCAGGTTATTTCTGTAATTCTCTCCCTCAATCGAATACTCGAACTTACCCAACACGCGCTTCAAAAAACCGATCTGTATCCGTGCCACACCTTGATGGCTTGTGGATCCAACGAGGAGAAAATCCTCACGCCTAGTCAGGTCATCATCGAATTGGCGTATGCGGAGATTGTACTCCAATAACTTACCGAATCGGAAACTCAATTGGCGCTGTTGGTCATCGTAAGCGTCATCTTTTCGATCCAATCGCTGGAGCTGATGTGATAAGCTCAGAAGAGGGAGTTGAGCGGTCGGACGAAAATTAAGTTCAGTCAAAAAAAGATCGGTGAACGCATCAAATTCGTTGAGTTGTCCGCTTTCACCGATATAGTTTTCAAATTGCGGATAATACTGGAATTTCAAACCGAAATGATTTCCAAGCGGCAAGGTCCCTTGAAAGTTAACGCCGGCTTGATTGACCACGCCTTGAAGTTGAGTGTTTTCGCGCCCGGCAAGGCTGCTAGTATTGGGATCAATACTCAACCCAAATTCGAGATGATTATTGAAGGTGTTGCTAATTTGATAATCGACAGTTAGCTCAGATTCGAAGGCTGAAGGTTCTTCTACTTCCTGTTCAAACAGCTCTTGACCAAATTGCCGTTTGTGCTGTGCAGATGAGGTCGAAACGCTGATTAACATAAGTATAAAGATACAATTCCAGACAGGGAGTCTAGATCGGGCTTGATAAGATCGTTGTTGCACTTAAACCTTCCTTTTCCCATGAAATTGAATTTAGGTCCCACATAGAAATTTATTTTCAACTACTATTATGCCCTCCCAACTCGCGGAGGTAATCGTTTATTTTCGATTCACAAATCCACTCACCTATAGCGGGCTAACGATTCTGTCAGGATGCGGCAATTGAGTTTTAGCTGCGAGCCATTCCCATTACACAGGCGTATCCTTCATCAATGGCAAAACTAGTTGGCTGATGCGACAGGAAATTGATTGCAGACAGGATTTTGGGCGTTTCATTTTTAGTGACATCTGCAATCAAGAAAACACCGTGGCTACTAGTCACGCAAAGTACGTCCCCCGATAGCTGAATATCCGTAATGTGTCCCAGTAATTTATCCAGTACACGGACGGTCTGGCTCCATTCATCTTGAGCCGTTAGGTGAATGCTTTGAGGCAAGACTGCAGCATGCGTCGGAGTTCGAGAATCAACCTTACGCTTTCCACTTAGGTAAAGATGTGCGAGATAATTAGCGTTGAGGTAGAAATTTTGAAAGTCGCCTGCGCCTAGCATTGGTAATGCACTCCCACGTGCGAAGACAATGTTTTGCCACGTTCTCGAATCAACAAATACCAAATGATCGTCTGAAACGCGCACCTTGTCAAACCAGCCATTGAATTGCAGAAGATTCTTTCGATTCAGTAATTCATCCACAATCTCATGACAAAATGAGGGAGAATGTGGAAGTTGAATGAGCTGGGCCTTCGGTCCGTCGGCTCGCACAGCGAGCAGCCAACGATCAGAAACCGGTATGGACTCAATTAAGCGGGGATCAGCAGCGACAGATAAATCTAGAACGTGCAAATAGTTGTATGCATCCATCACATACGCATAGGAAGCATGAAGTTCGATGCCTCGAACTGGCATGTTTTCATATTCTTCTGGACCACCTGTTCGCATGATAACAGGTTTATGTGGTTTTGAAATATCCACAATGTGTAGCCCCTAATTGCTACCAATATAAAGATAATCCCGATATAGTCTTACTTCATTGATTTCACCTGGTAATGCCACAGAGGCGGCAATTTCAGGTTTCCGATGTGGCGAGAGATTGATAATGTGTAACCCCTGACCGGTTGTTGCGTAGCCAAAGCCCTCGGAAACATTGACATTGTTGGTCACATTACTAAGGAATGGTAAGTCGATCGAACTGAGCATCTGTGGATTGTGGACATCAGAGATATCAAGAATTGTTATAACGGTTTGATTATCGTTGAATTCGGCAAGCGCTGCGTTATTTTGTTCGATCGCAGTTGAACTGCAACTCAGATGAACCAAGATAATGACTGTCCAACACGGCATCATCAGGAGGTGTTTTATTACGTGACGAATCGCTTTTTGCGCGCGAATTAATTGTCTCTCCGTTTCCGTTAGGTGCGTGAAGATGGCTGCCGTGGATGGGTTACTTACAACCATTAGTAAATTGTGCAGACACCACCTGCGCAACTGCTGCCGGATTTCTGAGTAATATCCCCAGCAACAGTTGACTCCTCACTAGCTTCGAAATCTGCGAGCACTTCAGCGGTCTCGTTCGGCAATGGGGACAAACCGACCTGAAACTGACCAGTCGGTGTGAAGGTGGTAACGCATCCTGAAAAACTGATTGATACCAAGAATGCACCTATTACATAGCAGCTTAGCAAACGAATTCGCATGAGAGTAACCTCCTTGAAAGTACGATTTTGAGCGATGTGTGTAACTTTAGCGGTCATATCTTCACCTGTTGATAGTCCACTTCATCAAGGTTATTTGTGCCGAGTCCCAAACGCCATGATGACCGGATGTATTTCGCGGATTGAGCAGGTTTTAACCCTGCTTCTTGGCGTTTTTCATTAATCGTTTCGAGTACAATCTGATCAACTGCAACCGGATCGGGACTTACTAATAATCCTCCATATTTCCACACGCCGTTTGGATCATAGACTGGTCCCCCATCAAACGCAGCAAGCAATCCATCGGCGATGTTCAACACAACCTTGTCTTTAATGACAGGGTGCGCAAAAATATCTCCAATCGCAGGGTCACAATTCAGCGGGTTTGAGTGGAATCGTAAGGTATTATCAACACTTCCAAACGCAAGGTTTTTCAGGCAGCCGCTAATACCTGTAATTGCATGGTGTTTCAGTATGGGGACGTTAATGATTGCTGTAACCTTGTCAGTAAGTATCTTCGTGTATCTAGATGCAATGCTTCGACCCTCACGTCGAATTTCAACATCCTTCTCGGTTTCGTAAAAAGTTTCGTCGTCATACCCAACACCGTCACTATCTGACGCAATGCAACGCGCGCCCTGGTTGCTAGAGTTGATTTTGTACCCGGCGTTGATTAGGTGCGCCTCAAATCGATCCCAGATGATAACCTGATTTCGGAGAACGCCCGCTTCGTAGAGTTGATCGACAATTGTATCGACGAGAATCCGATGCGTGCAGAGTTTTTTTCCACCGATAGGATTAATCTTAATACCGATGATGTCGTGCGGTAACACAAACTCTCTCCATGCCTCTTTTACGGATTCGAGCCCTGTCAACTTGATCATTGCGTGACTAAGCATTTCGCCGACAATCTGCCCATTGAGCACGTCACCGTCCCACACTTTTTCGCCGATAACTTCGACCACAGGGGTTAAATCCTGGATTATCCCCTCACCCAATGGTGGTTGAACCGCTTGCGCGAAGGAAAGCTTTCTTCCTTGGGCGAGTGCCCCTAGCGTGAGTCCAGCACCAATCACCCCCTTTGCTGACTGGCTAAGAAAGCGACGCCGATTCACCTGCTTTGTTGTCAAAGTGGATGGTTGTGGTTCGGCGTCTCTTTCACGTGAAACCTGATGGCAATCTTCAATTATTCGTTCTAGAATCGTATCGCTTGATGTTATCTTTTTCATAGGTCATGTAACTTTCTCATATTCTCCTGGTTCATTCTGGTATTTCATTCAAACGCAATTAAATCAGTTGCCCTTTCGGCTTGAATCACTAGATAAACTGTCTGTAACTCCACCCAGTTGAACTATCTAATTTGTCCTCTAATTGCCTGATGTAATCAGCGATAAATTAGTCTGTTCGTCACAATAATTCTTGCAATGCCTTCTCATAAATGGCTTTTTCTCCCTGTGCACCATCGAACACTTTCACAATTCTTCCCATACGATTGATGAGGAATGCAGACGGTATCGCAGTCAGCTTATATTTCTCGACGATTTCGGGTTCTGCCAGCAGAATCTTGTAGTTGACTCCTAGTTTCTCAATGAAGGGTTTGATAACCTCAATTCCTTCTTCGTCCAGAGAAACTCCGATAATCTCAAATCCGTGTGCGTGATATTGGTCATAGAGTTCCACGAAAATGGGAATCTCCTCTTCACACGGTTTACACCATGTTGCCCAAAAATCCAGAAGTACCACTTTACCCTCATAATCCGTGAGACTCACTTCTTCAAATTCGGTGCTTGATAACGTAAAATTGGGCGCAAACGGCAAAGTAGGATTGTCGTCGACGTTGGCGACATCCGCCAAGTTATCATCCTTCGGTTCATCGACAAGTGTCATGTTGTCATTATCAGGGTCTGTTTGCTTGTCGGGCAACTCATCGGAACAACCAACAATAATTAAACCCCAGAGGATTAGAGCTAAAATACTAAACAATCTTGAACGCATGTTTTGCCTCCTAAAAAGCAACGCTACTTTTATATTATATCCCTCAGTACGATAAGACTTCGACATTTAATTTGGTTCCTCAACCATGATCTAGCTACTGCAGGACAACTAGCAACTCCCATATCAATGACTCACTCACCGACCCAATCGTAAGATAGTACCATTCGCTCCGACAATCCAACCTCGATTCTTATAGACGCAAATATCCAGAAGGTTTTGCTCAGCAACGTTCGATTGTGCTTTCCAAGTTTGTCCACCATCGGTCGTGTGTAAAATCAATCCAGCTTCGCCGACTGCCCAGCCTTTTCGTGCATTCAGAAATGCAACGGCACGCAAAGTTTTCTTTGTATTGCTTTTTTGTTGTGCCCAGGTCACTCCACCATCCACTGTTTTTAGAATCAAACCGTTTACTCCAACAATCCATCCGCTCTGCAGATCGGTGAAATAGATACCGAGCAGTGACTCCTCCGTACTACTATCCTGTTCACGCCAATATGCCCCACCGTCCCGGGTGTGAAAAATCTTACCTTGATCTCCGACAATCCAGCCATTCTGATTGTCAACAAAATTCACCGCCCATGCGTGTGTAGCAACAGGTGACTGCTGTTTTTCCCACTGACGACCACCATTATTCGTGTGGAGTATCGTGCCGCTTCCTCCGACCACCCAACCTTCTACTGGACTCACAAAGTAAAGGTCCAACAACCCGTTTCGCACCGAATGCCCTTGTCCTGTCCACGATTTGCCGCCGGTTGTGGTGTAATGAATTTGTCCCATCGTATTGATAATCCAACCGTGGGTCAAAGTAGAAAAATGCACCTTGTTGATAACCGACTTTGAAATTGCGTTTCTGGGCGCTTGTATTGTCCACGTCAAGCCGCCATTCGCTGTGGCCAAAACCACACTGTCCGCGCCAACTGCCCATCCATGTCTAGAATCAAAGAAGTGTACCCCGTATAAGTGGGCATCAGTTCCTGATTCGATGTATTTCCAATGCAACAGTTCGGTATCGCGATCGCACCCGAAATAGGCAATGACACCAATCAAGACTATCAATGCTGAAGTGTATTTTTTCACGTTGTGTCTCCCCGTCCTCTTCCTATGCTTAGATCCATCGGATGTTCAAACTATTCGGCAATTTCGTGAGAGTTCTCAACATGTTTGCCAATGTCACTATGTACCATATCTCTTTGTTTCAAAATAAACCCTAAAGTTTCAAGAAAAAACTGGCCACTGGGCAGAAGGATGAATTTTCAATTTTTAGTTGACAATTCGCTAAGGGTATGATATGCTATAATCATCCTATGAGGCGAAAGGGGGTGATCATTCTGTCATTCAGCGGAATGGTCAAGGGAGGTGTGGCCTTTTAGAAGGTCGCATCTCCCTTGGTCGTTACTCCAGCTATAAGCAGGGCTTAATTTTAGCCCTGCTTTTTTATTGCGATTAATTGCAAAACATTATATACTCATCGCTCAAGAATTCGGAGAAATAGATTGAATTGACACCTCACTACCTCTGAAAAAGGAAGAATAAATATGATTCGCGTTATTGTGGATGGTGTTTGTGGACGAATGGGCAAACTGATTACAGAAAGTGTTACCCGCCAAGAGGATATGCATCTCGTTGGCGCGGTTGAAAACACCACGCACCCCCAAATCGGTGAGGATGCTGGCGAGATTGCGGGGGTAGGGTCGCTTGGTATTCCCGTGAGTAGTAACCTTTCCGAAATTGTCAATAGCAGCGATGTTGTCATTGAATTTACGAAACCGGCATCAACCATTGAAAACCTCCGAACTGTCGTTGAGGCGAACCGAGCAATAGTGATTGGTACAACCGGATTTACAGATAACGAACTCGCCGAGGTACATAAATTGGCGGCGAAAATCCGCTGTGTGATGGCGCCAAATATGAGCGTTGGCGTCAACGTAATGTTACAAGCGATTCAACTAGTCGCAAAGGTACTCGGTGCTGACTATGATGTTGAGGTCATTGAGGCACACCATAACCAAAAGGTGGACGCTCCAAGCGGGACAGCGCTCCGTATAGCCGAAACCCTATCCGCCGCCCTTGATAGAAGTCTCCCCGATGTGGGAGTTTACGGAAGGTATGGGATTGTGGGGAAACGTCCAGAAAAGGAGATTGGGATACACGCCATTCGCGGTGGCGATATCGCTGGCGATCACACAGTACTTTTCGCGGGTGCGGGTGAGCGAATTGAGATTGTGCATCGAGCACAGACGCCAGAAGCGTTTGCGAGAGGTGCAATTCGCGCGGCAAGATGGGTCGTAGAAGCACCGCAGGGACTGCATGACATTGGAGAAGTTCTGTTCTGATATGTGAAAGGCAGGAATGCATTTTTTTAGTCGCCAATTTGCGCCGCAACTATATTGGGGCTTGGTTAGTAATAGTACGCCTTTCTATTGATGTGTCTGTTTGTCCCGTAGATTAGAGATTGACTTCATGATCTGTTCACCTATACGTCGCTGTGATTCTCGTTTGTCTGCAATCTTAAGAATCTCTGTGAAATCTATGGGAGGACCAAATGTCACGGAAAGTTTCGCCGGTCTCAACCATTTCGCCTTACGGGGCATCATCTGTTCCGACCCTTTGAGAAAGACGGGGATGATAGGAACATTGGCGCGATAAACGATGAAACTCGCTCCGCCGAGAGGCTTGCCCAAGACGCCATCGACACTGCGAGTGCCTTCGGGGAAGATGAGAACGGCTTTGCCCATTTTCAAGAGCGATAGTGTGTGCTTGAGAGCCGTTCGATCAGCTTCACCTCTATGGACCGGGTAGGCATTGAGCGCGGTAATCAGCCAACGCAGACCTGGAATCCGAAACGCATCGTGTCTAGCCATGAAATGGAGTTCTCTGTTTACAGCGGATCCGATAATGACGGGATCGGGGAGACTCACGTGGTTCGACACCAAAAGAACACCGCTTTGCAGAGGAATATTTTCAATACCGTAGGCTTCAAGCTTTCCTAAGGTATTGAAGAAAAAAAAGGTAATCCGGTGCACGCGACGATAAACAGGCTGATCTGACCAAAAGCTGTATTTCCGCCGCTGCATTATAGACCTCGAATCTGTTCTATAACAACATCAACGACTTGATTGATGGTCATATCGGTCGTATTGACAACGATAGCATCTTCGGCTGTACGTAGGGGGCTATGTTCGCGGGAACAATCCTTAGTATCTCGGACGCAGATTTCCTCTTGAATCTCCTCTAGTGTGCAATCAATCCTTTTCGCTTTGTGTTCTGCGAATCGTCGCTGTGCTCGCTCTTCGACTGAAGCGGTCAGATAAAATTTGTAATCGGCGTTCGGGAACACAACTGTCGTAACATCGCGACCTTCGGTAATTATCGCGCTATTTTCGCCAATCCTTCGTTGCTGTTTGACAATTTCTTTTCGCAGTTCGGGAATCCTTGAAATGTCCGAGACCACCCTGCTAATCTCTGGTGTTCGGATTGCCTCTGAGACATCTTCGCCGTCAAGCAACGTAATCTTTCCGTTATCAGCGAAGTCGATTTGACAAGTCTGCACGAGCTGGATCAATCTTGGAATATCTGTCGGTGATAAACCCCTCCGAACCGATTGGAGGGTTATTGCGCGGTACATCGCACCGGAATCAAGGTAGAGGCAGTCTAACTGTTCGGCGATGCGCCGCGTGACTGTGCTCTTGCCTGAACCGGCAGGACCGTCTATCGCAACCGTCAAGTGTTTATTCGTCATCTCCCCCACGAGTCCCTTATTTTTTTTGAGGCTTTTAGAATGCGTTCAATCTCGTTGACGTTTCGATTTTCGAGTAAAGATTTAAATTGGGAAAGATTCTCAATCACGGTATCAATCATCGGTTGTAGTGCAGGGGCGTTTTGCAAAAAAATCCCCTTCCAAATTTCAGGCGACCCCGAAGCAATTCGTGTTGTATCGCGAAATCCACTTGCAGCGAAATCCAATGCCCGTCTGGAATCAGCCTCAACTCGTTCGACTGTATGTGTTAAAATGGAAGCAATCAGGTGTGGAAGATGGCTTGCACCAGCGACAAGAAGGTCGTGTTGATCTGGATCGAGCAGATGAACTTTTGCCCCAACGAACTTCCAAAACTCAATAACACATTCTAACGCCTGCGCATCAGTGTCCTCAGTTGGAGTCACAACGCACTTTGCTCCGTTGAAAAGATCCGCACTAGCAGAGGCAACTCCAGTTTTTTCAGAACCTGCCATTGGATGCGATCCAACGAATCGCGGGTTCTTACGTATTTGGGCTTTCAGGAAACTATTGACTTCTTTAACGATCTGTCCTTTGACGCCACCGACATCGGTGATAATCAAAGATTTTGAGTCAGATCTGACGCTATCGGCGCACTCTGAAACACGCCTTATCGTGGAAGTTACGTAATCTACAGGAGTGCCAATGACAATCAACTCGGTGTCGCAAATCGCCGCGGCAAAGTCTGTTGTGGCTTGATCAATCGCACCGCGTTCGAGAGCAACTTCAAGCGTGCTCATTCGCCTTCCTAGGCCAGTGACTGTACCTTCGAAGCCATTAGCTTTCAGGGCTAATCCGAGCGATCCACCAATTAATCCAGCACCCAAGACGGTAATGTTTCGAATCTTGATAAATTCATCAGGCATGTTTTACGATTGCCTCTCGATATGTTAATCAAGCGATGCGTATCGCGGTAGACCGGGAGTCTTTCGGAAGCGAGTTCTACCATCCACTACAAGAAGTCCTAAAATCGATAACGCTTGTAAGCCCGTCTATAATTGAACCATAGGCTGTACACGATGAATTTTCACCAAAGAATGGAGAGTCGATCGCTAACAATAGCCCTCATCGGCGCAATTACCCGTCTGGCATATTCCCTATACCATTGGAGCATCTTCTTCCATATTCGTGTGAAACAGCTTCCCTCTTTTTCGTTTTTCCTAATGCCCTCTTCGCTAGTTACCGGTGACGCGATTATATCATTCTGGTAATACCCTGTCAACTACAAAAGCCTTCTCCTGCCAAAATGGAAACCGAGAAGGTGAGCATACTTCTCTAGTGTCCACCCGGTTTCACTCGGTAGCAACTGGCTTAGTGGCTGACTGTCCGCCGATGTGACGATGTAGAATTGACATTCTTTAATTGATGTATTTCAATTGTATAGTAGGGGACAGAAGGGAGAAGCGAAGAAAAAAAGGCAGGATTCTTTTCACACGTTTAATCTTCGCACTTTACTCAGTTAGCATTTGGTTGTGTAAACCTTGTTCAATACTCTTAATCATTGCAAGAACGTTCGGATCCGGATAAAGCTGATAGATTTTCTGGTAGGCTTTAAGGGAGGCTTCTGGTGCCTGGAGGAAGGAAAGATTAATCTCTCCAATTTTCCGCCATGCACGAATTTGGCTCGCATCAAGTGCGACGATGTGTTTATAGACGTTGAGCGCCTCGTCGTAGAAACGGACATCGCCCTCGCCACGCTCAAAGCTTTGTGCCCGATTGTAAAGCAGATCGATAAGTGCTTCTTTCGCTTCAGTAAAATTCGGTCTGTTTACCACGACTTCCTCAAGTATCGCAATTGCTTTATTTGACAATTCTCCAATTTCGCTCAGTTCCTCGGCCGACAGGTTGCGATCGACAAATTTGTAATCTTGCACGATTTGCTTATAGGTTCGAGATAGCTGCAACCGGGCGAGCAAACCAATTGGCGCCGGTTCAAACGGCAACTCAACTAATTCAGGGTCGTTTTTGATAGCCTGTTTGTGGTAGTAAATAGCTTCCTTGTACTGTTTCGCGCCTTGATATAACAACCCTAAAGTATAACATGCTTCTGAATGACCTGAATTTTTTTCCAGCACATGTAGTAGTTCTTCTGTTGCTGCAGCCTTTTCACCATAGGCGAACTGCAATTTTCCACGAAGCAGATGTAAACCAATGTGATCGAGTTGAAGTTCTGCTACATGCTCAAGATGCGCTTCAGCATCTTCATTCCAGTTGGTGTGAAAATAAATTTCAGCGACCCGCAAGTGAGCATGAAATAAGCTCTTGTCCAATTGATTTGTCTCATCTGACAACTCCTGCTTTGCCATTTCGATGGCCTGAATTGATCGCCAATAGCCCACCAGCGCTCTCACTAAATCCTGTTTAGCGAAATCAGCGTCGCCTTGTTTGATGTACGCGTGTACTTGCGTTAGAGATGGAGAGTTGGCTTCGGTACCGTCTCCCTTTGTATACAGGAACATTAGGACGATAAATAAGAGCACAACCATTGCTTCAAGATAAAGTAACCATTTGCGCATATAGATTTCCTTACATCATTGAAACGTAAAACTGCAACTTCATGCTTCACACACTTCATCTCTCTTACTGAATATCCTCCACATATGCCAAGAATTCTTTAGAATCGACAAATGTTTCAATCCGTTTTTGATGTAACTGATTGCCTTTAGAGTCAAAAAAAATTACAACTGGCAAGCCAACAATACTGTATTTTTTCTTCAACCGCTCTACTTCATCTGAATTTCTCGTGAAGTCCAGCTTGATATTTATAAACTGCGCCAGTTTCGATTGTACAGCGGGATGGGAATAGGTTTTGTGGTCCAGTTCGTTGCAAGCAGCGCACCATGTTGCGTAGAAATCAAGCATGACAGGTTTACCCTCTCTCTGCGCAATTTCTAGGCCTTTCATTTCACTAGTAATCCAGTCTAAGTCGCTTTCCACTGTTGTCAAGCCGCCAACTATCATATACAATCCAACAACCGCGAACAGAATTCCAATTGCCTTACGAATTCGGACCAAACGAGGCAGATCTCTGAACCGTTGCTTAAAGCTTCCTAGTAGAACCCCGGTCAGCACCAACACCCCCGCAATGGCGAAAAACTCCCAAGAATGTCGTAAGAAAGTTCGCAACGGTTCGATGACATCTTTGAGAAAATACAATGCCACCGTTATAATCGCAACGCCAAATATGTTCTCCAGTATATTCATCCAGACACCGGATCGCGGTAGAATGACGCCTGAAAACGTCCCGATCACAATGAATAATAACCCCATACCGAGGGCATAGGTGAGCATCAGCCAGAATCCAAGAAAAATATCGCTTGTGGTGGCAATGTAAGCGAGAACTGCCCCCAATGCAGGTCCTGTACAAGGCGCAGCGATTATTCCTGCAACGGTGCCCATTCCAAATGCCCCGGCAAAACCGACGCCACCGACACGATTTAGCTTGCTTTGTACTGCGTAAGGCAGACGAATCTCGTACACGCCAATCATTGAAAGTCCAAGCAGAATCAGAACTGCACAAACTGGAACAATCACTCTTGCATCCGCCATAATTTCCCCAAAAACTGCGCCGGTTTGGGCAGCAGCCATACCCAGGATCGCGTAAGTTAGCGCAATGCCTAACACATAAGTTACCGACAGAAGAAAGGACCGGAAGCGGTTAGTAGATTCACCTGCCCCAAAGACCGAAACGGTAATTGGAATCAGTGGGTAAACACACGGTGTGAGGCTTGTGAGAATTCCGCCTCCAAACACTAAAAGAAATGCCCAGAAAAGACCTTGCGACAACGCTTGAGACAACTTTCCGCTCTCACTTGTAACAATCGCGCGGTTAGCCAAATGACCGAATTTTATTCCGGCAAAAACTTCATTGTTAATTGGTTGGATCGACTCGTTCAGTCCTACAACCTCAATTGGCACTTCCACTGTGATTGTTTTTGGTAACAGGCAGGTTTCGTCACTACAAGCCTGGTATCTCAATTGAAACGACAGTGTTTTATTACCCAGTTGGGCAGTTTCGCTCAAGGTCGCCTGAATACCGATTGTTACTTCATTGTGATAGACGGGCACGGGAGCTTCACCAAGGGATGCAATCTTCAATAAATCGCCCTTTGGATATACAGTTTCTTTGAAAGTCACATCCGGTATGTCGGGGAGGATAGCTTCGGTCGGTATCAAGTAGTCCCCGCCGGAAGGATTTGCATTCGCGTGCCACCTTTTCACGAACTTCATTACAAGACCAATTAGGAACATGCTGCCAGGCTGCACCTTATCCACCGATAATACCCCATGCACTGTGACAATTTCGGCTGTCTCGTGTTTCTCCTGCGGCAGTCCGAGACTTGAGAGTTGCGCCCAAGGGGTGATAGGCATACCGATGTATAATGAGATAAAGAGTAAGGACAATCCGAGGGCAAAAATCGACTTTCTAATCATCGTTAAAAACTCCTTTAGTGGAGAGAAAACTCAATCCAGTGCACTGTGTGAGCAATAATTCTGTCACGGCTATCACGAAGATTCTCTGTGAAGGTATCCGGATAAAAAGGCTGTGTTTTTTGATTTCTGATATCACTATCAATGTGTCAAAATCCTACCCTCTGTGTCTAAACGTCGTGTCACGTTCCTCCAGCAATTTGCTGAAGAGCCGCAGCTTGCAATTCCGCACGGTATCTCAATCCAGGCGCTTCGGCATTTTGCAGGCTCACTAATAGCTCGGTTTTTAACTCCTTAAGGGATGCCCAGCATGCGTCAGTAATCTCTTTTGTATCCACGGGGTGCAGGAAACCACCGACTGCTTGAGCGGCAAACACGTGAGATGTCCAGAAAACAGCTGTGTCCTCAAATGAAAAGTCAACATGAACCTTAAGAGATATTTTTGAAATTGTATTTCTAAACCCGTCTCCTCGTAGCTTCACGCCGTATCCCAGTTTCAAATTCCTCCCTGGGTTCGATACCACCGCTAGCTGGTCGGTATACTCCGGGAGGATAGCTTGGCTTACGGATTACGGATTACGGCGATTTCATCCCCATTGAAGATTAAGGGTATCACATCGTGAACTCTTCCATTCCTCATACTCCACTTAAGTCATTCAATCGACTGCTGATTCATCGCGTAGGCGGTGCGAAGAATCTGCGGTACGCGGTACTTCTACTCGAGCTGATTCAAACCTTCCTCGGTGACGTACATGATGCTGCACTAATGCAGGAGGTGCAAACGTTGGATGTGCTTCGGAGGAGTAACGAAACGAGATATCTCTATTCAGATCTGCCAATATGCTAAATTCCGCAGACAAAGCGTCCTGGATTCAATAAATTAAGTGGATCTAGCTTCGCTTTAATCTGCTTCATTAATTTTAGGCTACTGCCGATGGGGCCCCATATGTCAATCTGGTGTTTAATTGCCGTTGGAGCTGATTGGACAATCAGATTGCCCCTGACACCATGTGCGTAATCGCGCAACCTAGCAATCACATTTGTGGCGGATTGCGTTAAAGCGGTATCGTTTGGGGGGACAGAAAAGGCAACATAAACAACCCCGTTACCTATGAGTCCCATGACACGCAAGTCGTGCAAGTCATGGCTGTGAGAGAGTGCAGTCATTATGAATTCTTCGGTGTCTGTCATTCGGAGATTAGCCTTACAAGTAACCGTTTGAGGTTTCCGTTCGGGAAAAGCAGATATTGATGTCCGGATATCTCGTTGATGTACACCATCATAAACTTCCGCTCCCGTAGCACCATTTTCCTTCGCTATTGATTGTACTTGGTTAATCTGCCAATCCACAGTCTCGGGGTGTCCATCTAGTCCTATCATAAGGCAGGGCTCAGCGATTTCAACCGATGGCACGCCTCCCACTAAGAGATTCAGAAAAACTGGCAAAAGTTGGGAATTCGCTATCTCTATCCCCACACTTGAAGCTTGCGCAATGTTCCGGAAGGTTACTAGAATTGTACGCTCAACCTCAGGCAACGGGTCCAGCTTGAACGTGAGTTCCGTAATAATACCTAAGCTGCCGAACGATCCAACGTACAGCTTATTCAGATCGTAGCCTGCAACATTTTTGACAACCTTTCCACCGCTTTTCACAACGGTTCCGTTCGACTGGACAACTCGCATACCAAGCACGCGATTCCGTGAAGTGCCATAACAGAGACTTGATGGACCACTAGAATTTGCCGCCGCAATGCCACCAACCGTTGCATGAGTAAGATATGGCGGATCAAGGGGCAAGTTCTGTCCATTTTCAGCTAGCCTCGCCTGAAGGTCGGTGAGCCGTACTCCTGCTTGCACCGTGACAGTCAAATCAGCCGGCTCGTATTCGATTACGTCCTTAAGCCTTAGGGTTGACACAACAAGATCAATCCTTTCAGGCGGATTCCCGATTCCCAACTTCGTGCCGCTGCCCGCGGGAACAACAGATAGCTTGTTATTAGCTGCATAAGTTAACACATCTTGAATGTCACGGACTGAAGTGGGTAAAATCACAGCTTTGGGAAGGAGGTCATCAATGAAATATGGACCAAGTTGGTTCTCGGGAAGCATACCCACTTCACCAACGATTTGGCTCAGATCGCTATGCAACTGGTTTGTGATTGATTCTGTCATTTTTGAAATTAACAGTTGAAAAGAGGCAATTCCTCTACTTCCTTCCTTTCTTCACCAAAGCTGCCCAAATTGACGATTATCTGTGTGGAGAGTGTTAAATTATGAAGAAGCCACCTTTTGAGCAAGCAGTGTTTCAGAGTTTCACTTTATACGGTCGGGTTTTCCAATCCAAGCTTCGCATACGACTCGGCAGTTGGGAAAATCTTGCCGGGATTGCACAGTCCTGATGGATTAAAGACATCTCTGACTGTTGTCATCACTACAAGATCTTCCGGACTATAAATCAGCGGCATGTAATCCATCTTTTCAACTCCGATGCCGTGTTCTCCTGTGATTGTGCCGCCCACTTCAGCACAAGCTGCTAGAATCTCCATATTCACCGCATCTACCCGTGTACACTGATCCGGATCACGTTCATCGAACAGGACGACCGGATGAATATTTCCGTCACCTGCATGAAAAACGTTCGCGATAGGAATAGTGTATTTTTCAGAGATTTCTGCGACGCGGCGGAGTATTTTGGGTAACTGCGTGCGAGGCACGACGCCGTCTTGTGTGATATAGCTTGGAGCAAGTCGACCGAACGATCCAAAAGCACTCTTGCGTGATTTCCAGATGTTCTGCCGGTCTGTTTCATCTTTGGCATGGTGGATTTCACGGCAATTGTGGGAATTAAAGATTTCAGTAATTTGCGCGGCTTGATGCTGCATGCCCACTTTGATACCATCTAGTTCAACGATGAGAACTGCGCCGGCATCAAGCGGGAAACCCCAATGAAAGGCTTCCTCAACAGTCTTGATTACCAAACTATCCATCATTTCCAGGGCAGCAGGAACCATCCCCGCACCGATAATTCTGGAGACAGCGTTCGATGCATCGTCAATACTTTCAAATATTCCCAGCAACGTTTGATAGGCTTGAGGTCTGCGCAAGAGTCGCACAATCGCCTTCGTGACGATGCCAAATGTTCCTTCACAGCCTATCATAAGCCCGCGTAGATCGTAACCCGGAGTTTCATCAATATAGCCTCCAAATTCGACAATTTCCCCGTCGGGCAGTACAACTTCTAGACCCGATACGTGGTCCGTCGTAACACCATATTTTAAGGTATGAGGACCACCTGAATTTTCTGCGATGTTTCCACCGATGGTACACGCTTTTTGACTGGACGGATCCGGAGCAAAATAGTAGCCCTGATTCTCAACAGCTTGGGTGAGCAGAAGATTAACAACACCAGGTTCAACCACAGCGCGTTGATTTATTAGGTCAATTTCGAGAATGCGGTCCATTCGATTTAGAGCTATAATTATGCCACCGTTGACAGGAAGCATACCCCCACTCAAACCGGTACCTCCGCCCCGCGCAATGAATGGCACATTGTACTTGTTGGCTAGCTTCACAATCGTTGAGACCTGTTCTTTCGAGTCCGCAAAAACAACGACATCTGGAGACGCTTTAAACAGCGTTGCTCCATCGCACTCATAGACGGAAAGCGCAGTTGAGTCAGCGAGGACGTTCGCCACTCCGACGAGATCTGAGAGTTCGGCGATTACGCGTTCTTTTTCAATCATCTGGGATACCTCCAAGGTATATCATCAATCACCGATAACATACACTGTCTTGAGCAAGAGCAATCTCGAATTGGGCAGTAATCAGTTCAGTATTCTATAATGGTTGTAGTTCAGTCAGATAGAGTTGCCATATTTCGGCTGTTCTCTGACACGTGTAGTACGATTACTGGGCTTAGCACAATTATCGCCGAAGAGTTTCTCGATTTGTGAGACTAGCTGGGGCTCATAAGGGATGTTGTAGCGAGCGTTACATTGCGCAATAACCTCGCCGTACTTAGGGCTCATCAGACGCAGAATGAGATCGTAATTGCCACGATTATGTAAGCAGAGTTTTTGTAGCGCATCAATCTTCTCTGAATTATCGATGTCTGTCTCAGGGATAGTGACTTCAACTGCAGATGTCATTTTTTCCACGACCTGATTGATTGGCTGCACTTCAGTAGCCTGAATTTGACGCATATCCTCTTCCATATCATCGTCATTTCGTTTGTTTCTCTGCCTCCCAGAGCCGACATTGCCCCGTAACCACACGATGTTCCCTGGTTCAATAGCTGACCGAGAATCTTTGTAAGCTTCTGGGAACACAACGACATCCGTTGCCCCTTCCAAATCTTCGATGACCATAATCGCCATCGGCTCGCCCTTCTTGGTTTTGGTTAGACGCACCGAAGCAATCAAGCCAGCGACGTATACTTCTATGCCGTTGGAGTGTTCAACAAGGGATTGCGCCGACGCAGTTGTGTAATTTCTGAGGATATCATCATACCCCTCCAACGGATGCCCAGAGAGATAGAAACCGAGTTGCTCTTTCTCGTTTTTTAGTAATTCATTATATGACCACTTAGGTACATCATCTAGCACAGGTTGGGTAACTGGTATTTCTTGGTCAACAGCGCCAAAAAGATTCATTTGTCCCTTTTTACGATCTGCTTGCGTACTCTCAGCCACTTTCATCACTTGCTCCAGGTTTGCCAAGTGTTGTGCTCTATGTCCTTCAAACGAATCGAATGCCCCTGCCATTATTAAGCTTTCAATGACCCGTTTGCTTACCGACTTCGCATCAACACGCTCACAAAAGTCTTGCAGTGATGTGAAAGAACCATCCGTTTCTCGCGTTTGCACTATCGTTTCAATCGCACCTTCGTTGACATTCTTGACCGCAACCAACCCAAAGCGGATATCCTCTCCGCCAACAGTGAAATCCCAACCGCTGCTGTTCACGTCCGGTGGAAGCACATCCATCTTTATATTGAGAAACTCCGACAGCTTCCGGCACTCAGCGATGTATTTCACAATCTTATCACTGGAACCGGACTCACCACTCATCATTGAAGCCATGAATTCACGGGGATAGTGAGTTTTGAGATAAGCCGACTGATAAGACATAATTGCATAAGCAACTGTGTGGGCACGGTTAAAGGCGTATCGACCAAACGGTTCAAGGTAGTCGAACACCTCCTCCGCTTTTCCCTCTTCAATACCATTATTTACGGCACCTTCAATGAATTTCTCACGCTGCATTTTGAGTACGTCCATTTTCTTTTTGCCCATGGCATCGCGGAGGATATCTGCCTCACCAAGTGTAAACCCAGCCATGTCCCGCGCAATCTGCATCACCTGTTCTTGGTATATACAAACGCCGTAAGTATTCTTCAGCGCATTTTCCAATGTTGGGTGAAGGTAGGTCACTTTTTCAACCTTAAGTTTTCGGCGAATATAACTGTCCATCATTCCGCTATCAAGGGGGCCGGGTCGGTAAAGCGCAGAAATGGGCATGAAATCCTCAAAGTTGTTGGGTTTGATTTGCATCGTGACTCGACGCATGCCTGGTGAGGTTTCTAATTGGAACAGCCCAGCGACGAGACCTTGGCTGATTAACTGATATGTCTTTTCGTCATCGAGTGGAATCTCCTCAAGTGTAAGTTCAACGCCGTGCCGCTCCTTAATCTGCGCGAGACAGTGGTATACTTCACTTAATGTTCGCAGACCGAGAAAGTCAAACTTCACCATGCCAACATCTTCAAGCATCCTGTGATTAAACTGTGTTGCAATACGGTCGTTCTTGTCCTTGAAAAGTGGAACGTATTCAGTGAGAGGACCGTTTGCCAATACTATTCCACATGCGTGGATGGAGACATGTCGCTTCATACCTTCAATCGATTTAGCAACATCCATCATATCGCGATTGTCCGGGGTATCAGCAAGCTCCCGTAATCGCGGGACATCATCCAATGACTCGCTAAGCGTAACCCCAGGAATAGCTGGAATTAATTGCGTAACGCTACGAACGTCTGACACCGACATATCGAGTGCACGTCCCACATCAGTAACAGCAGCTTTTGCAGCGAACGTACTAAATGTTGCTACTTGCCCAACGCACTCTGAACCGTACTTATCCGTTAGGTAATCCATTACGAGTTTCCGGTGTTCATCGCTGAAGTCGACGTCAATGTCAGGCAGGCTAACGCGCTCAACATTTAGGAATCGCTCAAACAAGCAATCGTAGTCTATTGGATTGTACGTTGTAACACCAAGCGCGTACATAGCCAAACTTCCACCTGACGATCCGCGGCCAATGAAAGGAATACCCTGCTTTCGTGCAAAGCTGACATAGTCCCAGACAATCAGCAAATATCCAGCGTACCCTGTCTTCTGGATCACATCAAGTTCATAGTCGAGTCGCGCTTTCATCTCTGTCGAGATTTCACCGTGCTTTTCACGGAGCGCGTCATGGCAGAGCTCAGCAAAATACGAATCTGCTGTATAACCGATGGGAACTTCGTATTTCGGCATGATATGTTCCCCGTAGTCGAGTTCAAGCTGGCATCGCTTAGCAATCTCAAGCGTATTCGTGATCGCTTCAAGCGGAAAATCTTTCAGTGCGACGTGCATCTCATCGGTGTTCTTAAAATAGAATTCGTTAAGGAAACGGAGGCGGTTTTCTTCATGCACCATGCGCTTCATCTGAATACACAATAACACATCATGCATCTTGTGATCCGACTTATCAAGGTAGTGGCAGTCGTTTGTCCCAACGATTGGCAGACCATGCTCATGGGCGAGCTGCATCATCACCTCGTAGGCACGTTCCTCTTCAGGGATACCGTGATTCTGAACCTCGACGTACAAGTTATCACGCCCCATAACATCTTGCAGGACGCGAAAATTTTTTACCGCCGTTTCGCGCTGGTTAGATACCAAAAGCGCTGGGACATACCCCTGAATGCAGCCTGTCAGTGCAATGATGCCCTCACAGTATTCGCGTAAGATTTCCATATCGATTCGCGGCTTCGAATAAAATCCTTCAAGATAGCCGAGTGAAACAAGCTTCATTAGGTTTCGATAACCTGTCGCGTTCTCTGCAAGCAGGGTCAGGTGATATGGACTGCCTTGCTCTTTTCCGCGCTCGTGTCGACTCTCAGGAGCAACATAGACCTCGCACCCAACAATTGGATTGACACCTTTGTCCTTTGCCTTCTTGTAGAATTCCCACGTACCAAACATGTTGCCATGATCCGTAAGAGCGATTGCAGGTGTACTCGTTTGATAAGCCCAGTCAATCATGTCTGCGATTCGACACGCACCATCAAGCAAACTGTACTCACTATGATTATGTAAATGAACAAATCCTGGTTTTGGCATATTTCACCCTTGTCTATTGCAGTTCGTAATACATCGTGTGTGAAAAGTAGGGCTTGTAAGTGTTGCGTAGACGTAAAGTGTCAAGCGTGATTGTTGTTTCAATCGCCGTGTTCCAAGAACGTATGAAGTGGTTTCCTTCTGAATCTCCCCGGCTGCTTCCTCGTTTCATTGTCCACCTTCTTAAACAGAGGGAAGTCTATTTCTGCTGTTTCGGAGGTGGAAGTCTCTTTTTGATCTCGTGAAAACGTAGAGAATCTCTCCGGAGATTGGGCTTGCGCGGTCGACGATCAATTTGTGAACGCACATTTTTAATCCGTTCATCAGTCGGTGGGTGCGTTGAAAAAAAACGTTCAAGTTGACCGGGCTGTCTTTTTTGTAATTTGCGCAGTGTTTCAAAGAACGTCGCTACACCTTCCGGGTCAATGCCGGCATCGTACGTTTTCTGGACAGCGTACTCGTCAGCTTCTCTTTCGGCATCGCGACTGTATTTCATCAGCGTACCAGACTTGGCGACGTTAGCAGCCAGTTTTTCCAAATGGTTTGGATCTTTCCCCAGAACTAACTGTTCCACTGCAGCAAAGCCGAGCTGCTTAGTCAACTGCTTTGCACCATGTCTGCCAACAACGTGACCAATCTCGTGTCCCATCACACCTGCTAACTCAGATTCGTTTTCCGCGGCGCGGATGAGCCCAAGGTTAACATACACATAGCCGCCCGGTAAAGCAAAAGCGTTAACCGCATCGGCGTCAACTACCTTGAAGTGATAGGCGATTTTATTCCGATTTAAATGCAAGACGAGTCGTTGCCCGAGTTCGTTGATGAATTCTGTAACTACAGGGTCCCGCGTGTAGAGCGTAATCTCCTTTTCTATCTCTGACGAGAAAAGATTACCAAGCTTTATCTCTTCTTCAACACTAAAAAAATTAACCTCACTTAATACCGCCGCGCAACTTGTCAAGCCACTGAATGACAGCGTAACGAAAATGAGATGAATAGTCATTCCGATGGAAATATATATTTTGCGCATTGGCGAGTTTAGTTTCTTGGCATCAAAATTTCGTTCTTATGGTCAATATTGTAGTATTCGGGGAGCCGCAATTTGAAAGTTGATTTCGTCATATTTATTGCATTTGAGTCAATTCATAACCTGTATTATAACCTATTTCCTGAAGGCTGTAAAGTAGTCTCCATTGTCCAGGCAATAAATCGCAAGAAACAAGCCGGATATTCGAGGTTATGGTTTAACAGTTTTGAAATAGAGGCATTGTGTCGTTAAAGGGCACCGATCACATTCAGGTTTTCGGGCATGGCAAATTTGCCGTCCAAAGGTAATTAAGTTCATATGAAACGGAAGCGACTTTCCCATCGGGACGATTTGTGGCATCACTTCATGTGCCTTTTCCGCGGTACAATTCGAAGGTACCAATCCAAGTCGCCGACTAATCCGTAGGACGTGTGTATCGACGGGAAAAACCTCATGTCCGCAAGCGAAGGTAAGTGTGACCGAGGCGGTTTTAATGCCGATACCTTTGTGTTGACACAGGAGTTGAACAGCTTTTACTGTTTCCATTCCGCAAATAAACTGCAAATCGAGTTCTTCACGCTCCTCCTCAAGCCATGTCAGGAAATTTTTAATCGTTTGGCTTTTCTGTACATGCAGACCTGCGATTCTGATTGTCTCTCCAATCTCCTCGACATCAGCTTCACTTACCTCCTCCCATGTGGGAAAACGCTTCGTGAGAGCCGTGAAACCCTTGTCACGATTTACGTCGTTTGTGTTTTGAGATAGGATAGTACGAATTAGACAATCTAGAACGTTCGTGTCCGCTTCACGCTCTGGGACGCCGTAAAGTTTTTCTAAAGTGTCGGAAATTTTCTGCGTTTTCTGTTTAAGATTCAAATAATACCTCCAAACAGGATGGTGGTAAGTTCAACCTTAGTAGCTATGCTCGAAACCAGCACTGCCAATTCCGATGCAATCTTGTATCAGTATTGAGGAATCTTGCCCACTCGGAAGTGCATCGAGGAATGGGAATCCGATCTATGCACTCCATTTTAGCGATGATTCGGTAAACATCACCGCCTTCCTAAAACCATCAACACCTCCTCATTCGTCATCCCTAACAGTTCGTAAATTTGTTGACGCAATTCAGCGGTTTGACGTTCATTTTCCCGATAGAGTGCAGCCATTTGATCTCTTTCGATTGTCCATTCCTGTTTAAGCCGCTCACCTTCCTAGTGCATAAACTCGATTTGTTCATCTGATAACAGTTCAGCTTCATCCTCTGTCAGACCAAAAACTGAATAGGTATTTTTCCAATACTTCACCAAGGCATCGTGTGCTGGTCTTTCTAAGTTTTCCAACGATTCCAGTTCCAACGCCAAGTCGTAAAGTTTGTCATTAAGTTCTTTGTATTCAGGAGTTTTTCTGACACGCCAATATCGCTGTTTGAGTTCTTCCTCATAACTCAGTGGGGGTTTCATCAAGGTTATCTGTCAATTGCGTCTCAGAGTTTGCCTCAGCACCGGAACTTTCAAACCATTCATCACGACTTTCCGTTGTGTCTAGGTCTTCGAGAGCGGCAATCGCTGCCTCAATGTCTGCCGCACTCGGCAGTATGGGATCTTGAATCGCTGACAGCCCAGGCGATGCCAAGACAGCCTCACGCTTCTGGTCAAGTATATCCATTTCAGTTGTCTTCATCTCAGATTTATCAATGACTCGCGTAAAAATGAGAGAAAACATGAAAAATCCGACTCCGACGACAATTGCACCAATGACAAAGACTTTGTGAAAGTCAAACTGTTTTCCTGATTTCATCGGCTTCTCCTCTCTATCTATTGTTTTGTGCTAGAACTAAGTTGAGCGATTGATGAGGGCACAAGCCCATCTTCATCCACCGGCAGGTTGCCCAACTGCTCCATGAGTTAAACGACGCCATTGTGAGAAAGTGAGTCGTGTTTTGAAATAGATCTACCGGCGATGCGTCGTTTCATAACATCTCATGTCAACATTGATTATTGGATTTCTACCGGTGTTCGGCAATTCCATCAAGCTTCCAGATGCGCATCGTTCCGTCATCTGATGTTGAGAGCAACTTTGTACCATCGTGGCTGAAGTCTAGTGAACTGAACTGCCCTCGATGTTCTTTCAACTCTGCGACTTGCCATGTTTGTGCCTCAATGAGTTCGATGACGTGGTCTGTTCTGCCCACCGCCAGCAATGATGTATCCGGGTTGAGAGCAACGCCGATTGGATAGTCGAACTCCGGCGTCTTCGGTCGGTAGTCGGGGAGTAGCGTTATGTCGACGGTGCCGCTAGCGATATTGAAGACCACGAAATTCCCTGACGCAAGCTCTGCGAATAACCGTCTGCCGTCCTTGCTGAACTTCAAAAACATCGGCAAATTGGGGATGTCCTGTCGACCATCTGTTTTCAGTTTCCCCATTACATCAAGGAGTGGCAAATCGGTCGGCATACCCAATTTCTGGATTAGCTCACCTGTTTTCACATTCTATATTCGGATAGCGTCAAACTTTCCACCACAGGCAAGTTGCATGCCGCCGGGCTAAAAGCCAATGCCCTCACCATTTCTCCGTCTCTGCCTATTGTGTGTTTGGACAATCGACGTAATGTCGACTTTTTATGATTGACAAACCGATGCACTTCGCTCCCTGTCGAAAGCTCCCACAAGCTTGCGGTATAGGCATCTTCTCCAACAGCGAGCTGCTTCCCGTCCGGGCTGAATGCAAGCGCGTAAGGTCTTTTATCTCCAAGCGGGATTCAGTGAATCACTTCCCGCTTCGTCGCTTCCCAAATTTTCATCTCTTTTTTGTCGGTATTCGGAACCGCGACGTGAGCGCTTACCGGGCCGACGGCAGAAATTCGCGGATAAAAGTCTTGCATAAAAATACCGCTTTCTAATGATGCTCCCTGTACTAGCTTTCAGAAGTGACAGGCTGTTACCTGTGCTGAGAATTGTGTCATCATCTCGCACGAAAGTCACGCCCCATCCTAAAAATATGCCCGGCCTGATCAGTACCGCCTGTGACAAATTCGTCGCCCCCACATCTAGAATTTTAACTCATGCCTCTTCTTTAATAAGCAGGTGCGTATCATTGAGAAATCGGCTGTTTGTCATACCTTCACCCACGTGAACGAGCCCGCCTGTTTGAAAATCCAACACGGTGTCTCCCAGTCCGAGGTAACGGACGTCGGGAGAGAAAGCGATGGACTCATCCGAAATGTTGCCACCGCGAACTTTGAAGGGTTTTCTGACCTCCCAATGAGTAGTATCTACCACCTCAATCCGCCGTTCTTCCCATGCCCGATATGCAAACCATCGACCCTCCGGGCTGTATTCGAAGGTCACCACCGCTGGAACATCATATGGAATGTCGAATTTGTGTAGAATTTCTCCATCTTGTGGATTGAGGAAAAAGAATTGATGCGGGTTCACACCGTATTTAGCTCCCGATTTAAATATCATCAGTTGACTCCCATCCGGACTGTATTGCATGGCGTGAACGGCGGGGCACTGGGTCTCCCACTCAAATGACCGGAGTCAATCGCCTGAAATTGGATCAATGAACATAATTTCATCCAAAGCCAACGCCACAGCGAGCTCCTTCATCTCTGGATGGAGTGTTGTGTGGAGGATAAAATCCCATCCCGTACCCGGTTGAGAATACACGCTTAGCTCATCGCCTTCTCTTTGCACGCCGCAAATACGGGGAGTGTCCCGATCCCAGAAGTGCCAATCAACTCGGGTTGGTACGGAGGAAGGAAAGTAGATGTTGTCAGACAGGCGCGAGCCGTGCTCAGCAAAAACGTTCCGCAGGTCATCTGAAACGATCTGATTGTCTAAATCGGTTGCAAAATCCGACCCAATGTGGCACAGGAATTTCATTCTAAACGAATGGGCCCCAACGAGCTTCTGCTTTTCGACATCCCATACCTTTAACTGTTTCCTGCCGTGCCAGACCAGAAATCGACCATCCTGACTGAAAGTTGGGGACTGAATTGCTTCAGTGGTATCCACAGTGATTGGTGGTTGGTTCCCGTCCGGACGATGCAGTTCCAAGCTAAAATGGCGTAAGGACCGCAAACCGCTTCCCATCTGGTGACGTGGCAATATCGTCAATGCGACCGTCGCCGATGACCTGTACCGACGCCACATTGATTTTGTCGCCAACCCCCTTCTTCGTGCGTCCGCTTGTGCTATCTCAATATCCGAGTCGGTATCGAGTAACGATATGCTAGTCGTCTCCTGTGACGCGCCACCGTCTGTGCCCGTTTGAAAAAGCCCTGCTAGGAACACAACGCTCAAAGCAGCAGCGAGCGGGAGCGGCGCGAACCGATGTGCCTTCGGAACGGGTGAACTGGGCACCGATGGCTTCGAAAGCGAAGCAATTTTATCCAAGATTGCAAAACAAAAGTTGGGTTTAGCGGACGAGTTGAAGTATTTTTCAAATGTACTTTTCAACCGCAGACCAAGCTGCTGACGCGCGCGAAACAGACGGACATTAATCGCTTCACGCGACATCCCCGAAAATTGCCCAATCTCCTTGAGGGTGAATCCGCTGAAGTAGTGCATCAGTACGACCAGCCGTTGTGATTTGGGTAAAGCATCAATCACCTTCTTGACTGTGAGTCGCGTTTCTGGATCGCTGCACATCGGTGCGGCCGTAGTTGCCGTTTCAGCAGCGGATTTTAACGGTTCTCGAGTTTGAAGCTTGCGATGCCACATGCGGAATTCATGGGAAGCGATTGTATAAAGCCAACGCCGAAAAGCGTGCGGTCTTTTCAGTTGCCCAAGGTTGAGATACGCCTTGAGTAGCACCTCCTGTGTAGTGTCTTTTGCATCCTCGTCGCTCGGAACCTGGTTCAAGCAGTAGGCGTAGACACCCCTTGGTAGCGGCCGACCAAGAGAACGAACGCATCTTTATCTCCGTCTAACACCGCCTTGACCAAACCGGCATCATCATCGTAACGCATAATATTCTCCCAAAAAACTCGATAATTGAATTTCAGCAGATAAGATGCGTGAATTGGATAAATGGTTACGTGAAAAATGAACCTTAGGGGGATTTCAGGGCGCCCGATGCTGAAAGCAACTTCATAAAGAGATTTTAGTTTGGGGGTCTTGCATGGGGTGTTTTTCTTTTTTGGGTTGACCCTACTATTTATCCGTCGTTAAACTCTTTCACAACTGGACTTTCTAAAAATTGGAGACGAATCAAGAATGTGGGACAGATGGCCTGCGCGCCGAGTCGTTTTTGGTGCATTACAACAACCGATTAACCGGTTTTCTACCAGGGCAATCGCCGCTGGCATCGGTGAAATTTCTGGCGATGTGTCATGTAAATCGTATTAACCAAACGATATATTACGTTAAAACACTCGATAATTAAGCGTCATCAGAAAATTCTGTTTTAGCTTGGTTTGCCTATGCTTTTCCAATTCTATACTCGTTGTCAAATTGATTTGGTTTTCGATAAAAAAGACAAAAAGCAGTTTCAATGAATTGCTTATCAGTGTGTAATCATCTTTTGAGCGTTTTTCTATTTTTATCCGATGGCGCGTGACAAAATCGATACGATTGGTCACCTCATAAGAGAAATCGCTCGCTGAGATGACATTATACGTTCTAAGAAAATTTCCTCCTACTTGACTATTGGCGGTGAATCTCTCGTTGAACTGAGCGCGCCAATTGATCGGCAATGAATACCTTGCGGTAATATCTGCAGCAGGAGCAACACGTTTTTCTAAGGATTCGGATGTCAATATTTCAAGTTTGGCGCCCAATGTGATATCCCAGCCGTAAAATCGATCAGAGATCTTCTCTCGAAACAACACCTCGTCCATTCTCAATATGCTTGCTGCGTCTAGTTCATACCCTTTCAACATTTTAGAATCTTTGATGATTTCTGCCATGTCATCGTACCAAAAGCGTTTAAACGCTTCTCTATGACGTGTCCTGTACTCTCCCCGCTTTTCAATAATCTGGCCCAATTTTACCATGGTTCCAGCCGGCAAATCATCGTGAAGTTGATCAGAAAACAACAGAAAATCTTCAATCCGTACAGCTTTCGCCAAGGCTGTCGCATTTATAAAGCGTCCGAACCCAATACCAATTGTGACATCTAGAGTCGGGTGCTCGTAGCTCTTCAGGTATGCGCTGTGGGGATTCACAGATCCGAAGAAATTTCGGTGTGGCCAGATATATCGCCTTAGTCGCCCATCTATATCTGTGTTGTAATCGTTTGCGCGTCTCTCTCGTGATGCTGCCCAAATCAGGTCGAATGAGTACCCGTAAGTCAACGATTCGTAGAAAGTGTTGTATACCGTTCCAATTCTACCGTGATTACTTGTTGTCTCCTGTCCGACACTCGCGTAGTTGTAGTTAAAATCAACAAGAAAACTGTGTGCGGAGCTCACGGGAACCTTATAGTCTTTAATTAGTAAATTTTGGGAAAAAGCGTTGGTCCCTGTGATTGAAAAAGCGATAAAAATTAGATACGTTGCAAGGTTTTTCATATCAGATTACCCTGGACGATACTACGGCGGCAAAAGTAAACCCTGAATCAAATAGTTCGTCTATTGCTCCTTAGTCATCTTTGTCTGTATAACTACATTTTCGCGGTTCTACCGTTTATCGGAACGAACTTCATATTCCACGAGTGTGATGATATTTCCGTCTTTTGAATCCTTTTGCTTAATTACCCGATAAGGGTATTCCTTTTCAACCCAAAATAGGAATTTGGTTTTCACAACTTTGCCTTTAAGCCCGGAGATACCTGCTTCTATGAAGTAACAGTCGAATGTGCCCAATGGTGTTTTGATTTTTTGTTCGGTTTTTATCTTGGCATACACACCTACCACGTGGTCGGCGGTGACAAGCATGAATTTCACCTTTTCATTTTTGAATGGATAACCACGAATCACTTCCAGAATCGTGTTGACATCGTAACTATCTTCTCGAATTTCTTTCACCTCATTTCGCTTTGGTCCAGGGTAGATAAAACGCACACGTTGTTCAGAGTGATGTTCATGGTATTCGATGGAGTATTTTAGCTGTCCGGCATTGTCACGCTGTTTGATCGAGATCGGTCTCAAGTTGTCTGCTTTTACAACCATACTCTGGGAATCTGTGGAGATGACGTAGACAGTTTGACCATCGCGATCATCGCGCGAAATTTTATGAGTTGAGAAATGGACTTTACCCTTTTGATTGACCTCATAAGTCGATTTTTCTAAGATAGGGAAATGGGGGTCGCGGAATGGGCCGCACAACGCAATCGAAGCCAAATCGGCAGAGATGGGTTGATTTCCTTGAGCCAGCGGTTTCGGCGGTTTCAACCGGGAGAGCAGTGCATTGAGATAGCTTGACGGAATGGCAAAATTGAGGTTCTGCCCGCCTTCAATAGTCATGAATGAGACCCCAATGACTTCTCCATTACCGTTTAGCACGGGACCACCACTGCTCCCCTGGGAAATCGGGGCGGTCATCTGGAGCCGTTTTCGGGTGTACCGTTCGCGGATACCGCTGATGATGCCATCCGAGAACGTACCCTCCAGCTCTATCGGGTTGCCCGCGACGTAGACCGTTTCGCCAATTTTGACCGTATCGCTGTCACCGAGGGGAAGGGGTTCGCCCCGAAGCGCCGTGACTTTTACGATGGCGATGTCATTTTTTCGATCCGTCGCGGATATGCCTTCGATGGTATATCTCGTGGATTTGCCGACCAGTTTTGCGGTGCCCTTTGCCGCTCCGTCAATAACGTGGAAGTTGGTGGCGATTTGGTTCTGCCCGACGAAGAAACCACTGCCAAAACCGAGGGTTTTTCCGTTCCTATCCGTCATCTCTAAATAGACCGTAGCCGATAAGGCTTTTTCGGCAATCTCCTTGGCGGTCTGTGCATTTGCCGCAATGGTTATGCAGAAAGGGAGAAGCACCAATGCAGCGAAACGCAAAAACGCTTTTCTCGGATTTCTCATAACCGTGTCGCTCATCATCTGTTAGCTGATAGTACGACTTAAGGAATCCGCACGACTAGTGATTTCAGGGAATTCAGTAGGTTGTCGACGACGGGCAATTGCGCCTAACAGTTGATCCAATTCTATAATCTTCAGGAGTTTAGCCAGTCCAACAAAAACAAAAACGCCTATTCCATTCGGACAAACACACCGATTACTCTAGCGATGAGGCTATAGATACCAAGCCAATTTTCAAGCCATACGTTCGTCCAAGAGAAGATGAAGCCCATTCCAATAGAAGCCGCAATGACTTTGAAAAACAGCCTCCATATTCCGTTTAAACCCAATCCCCCGGCTCTGCGTCGCAAGAGGACGAACGGTAGGGACGAAGATTAACCCACAGAACACTAAGCGTGAAACGTGAAATGCGCTATATAAATCCTCGAATTTGCAAATCCAAAACATCTACCCATTTGCATCTTTGCCCATTGTCCCATTCGCGCTTCATAAAACTAAAAGACGCGGTAGTTGAGTGCAATGGTAAAATTGGTACTGATGTCTTCTTCAGGCGACTTTTCGATTTGTTGTGTTGCCACCAAGTTGACGTTATTCTCAATGTAGTAAAGGAACGAAAGTCCGAATGAATGGCTAGCTTCTGCGTTTTCTGCCTCGGGTTTTTCTAACCGAATCAGATGCTGAAGGCGAAGATCGACACGGTTGGACAGCTCGTAGGAAATATCGCTTGATAGCGACGATGAGAATGCCGTTCCCACTCCATCAAAGGGCGTGCTGATTGAGATACGTTCGCTGATCTGCCACCGCCAAGTTATTGGACGGGCATAGTTAGCGCTCACATCAAGATTGACGGGCGAATGACCCTCACCTGTAAATGGTGTGGTGATATCGAATTTGGAGCCAAGCGTCACGTCCCAGCCATAAAACCGATCTGCGATATGCTCTCGTTCAAGAACTTCCTCGATGCGAAGTATCCCGATTGCACCGAGCGCATCTTCCTTGAGAAGACCCGACTCACGCATTATAGCTTCCATGTCTTCATACCACTCTTTTTCGTAGGTCTCGCCATATCTGTCCTCATATTCACTTTCACGATTGATAACCTTGCTAAGCTCAAGAATCGCCGCTTTTGGCAGATGGTCTATGAGTTCTCGCTCCTTAATGAGCAATGTTTCAATTCGAACAGCTCTTGCCAGGTCAGTCGCTTCGATAAACCGTCCGTATCCCAGACCAACCGTGACGGCGGAAGCGGGATGATTGTACTCCTTTCGCAAGTTTGAATTGATTCGCACAGATCCAAAGAAATCTTTTAACGATTCATGATATTGCACAAGATACTTTTTGGCACGCGCATCTCCATCTACATGATAATCTGTTTTATACGCATTTTCCTCTATGTGTCGATCGACTAGGCCGGAACCAATGATGTCAATGGAATAACCGAATGGCAAGGAATCATAAAATCTTTTGTAAATACTGCTAATGCTTCCTGTGCTAGTTGTAGTAGTCGAGCCTGTTGCTGCGTGATTCATAGAAAAATCAACAAAGAGGCGATCCGCAGCACTAACTGGAACCTGATAGTCAGTAATAGATATCTTTTGCGCAGACACATCCCATGTAACAAGGATAGCGATTGCGGATATTATTAGCATACCTCGACTCAATCCACGAAACATGCTATTTCCTTTGAAAATATTATTGGTTTGTTACACAGGACGTTTGTCAAGCTTGCGTAGATGTTGCAACTACATAGGTCGATCCATTATGGAAAGATTCCCAGTTCCAGATAAGATCGAGCAATTTTGTTGATTGCACTGATGAAGGAAGCTACTCTGAGATCGGTTTCTCTGCCATGTCTTTTTTGGATTTCCCTGATTTCGTGATAGGCGTCAATCATCGTATCCTCAAGTCCAGAGTTCACCAAGTCGAGCTCACCCGCACCACGCGACAATCGGTTGACTTCTTTTTCTGGGAACGCCTTTCCTGTCATTTTTTCGATTGCACTCAACATGTTTTGGTTTGAGCTTTCTTCAAAGCGTTTCTCCAACCGCCCGAACCGCACATGTGAAAGATTCTTAAGCCATTCGAAGTAAGAAACTGTTACCCCACCCGCATTCAGATACGAATCGGGAATAATCATAGCACCTTTCTCTTTGAGTATGTCGTGCGCCACGGGTGTCGTTGGGCCATTCGCCGCTTCCCCGATTATCTTAGCCTGAATGCGCGGAGCGTTCTCATGAGTAATCTGATTTTCTAGCGCAGCAGGAATGAGAATGTCGCACGCCAATTCGAGAGCTTCCGCAGAAATTTCGATATTGGATGCGCCAGGGAAATTGAGAATCGATTTATTCTCGCCTCGATGTTCCATAACCTTTTCGAGCTCTAACCCTTTTGGATTGTGGATTGCACCTTCATACTCCGCCAACCCACAAATAATTGCTCCGCTTTCTTGCAAGAATTTTGCAACATGATACCCCACATTTCCAAGGCCCTGCACGACGACCGATTTGCCTTCCAGTCCCGGCGACAGACCTAGCGTCTTCATATCTTCCACAAGACTACAGGCTTCACGGATGCCGAAGTATACTCCCCTGCCGGTCGCCTCTCTCCTTCCACGGATTCCGCCTTGCGATATCGGTTTGCCGGTGACACACGCCATTACTTCCAGCTTCTCCGGAGCCAGCGCATTGTAGGTGCCGAATATCCACGCCATTTCACGTCCGCCCGTACCATAGTCTGGGGCTGGCACATCTACGCCTGGACCGATGAAATTCTTCATCACCAATTCATAGGTGTAGCGTCGTGTAATGCGTTCGAGTTCTTCAGGAGAATATTTCCATTTAGCAATTTTGATTCCGCCTTTGGCGCCCCCAAACGGTACGTCAACGATGGCGCATTTGTATGTCATCAGTGCGGCGAGCGCCATTACCTCATCTTCATTGACCAACATACTGTACCGGATGCCGCCCTTCGTCGGCAGTTTGTGATGGCTGTGTTCTGCCCGCCACGCGTGAATCGTCTCAATCGTACCGTCATCCTTTTCGAGGGGAAAGGTCATGTGATAAATGCTGTTACAAATTTTGATTTGCTCTAACAGGCCGGGGGGGTGATCCGTAAGTCGAGCGGCTCTGTCGAAGTTTAGATTGACTTGTTCAAAAAAAGGGATTGTCTCTGGCATGGCGCACGCTCCTGTGAAAAATAATTCGTGAAGTATTGATGAGGCGAGGCTCGCTCGTTACTGGTTACGCATCCGCTGTCTAGCTCGTCTTGAACTTAGAAATTTCAATCCTATCATAGCACAGTGTGATGATTACGACTACGGTTTAATTCGCCTGCTTTTCTCTTGAAAGCGATGACTACGTACGCAGTCGGCAACGGTTTTATAGTGGGTAAATCTTCCTATTTCCTCCGGCAGGCAGCTCCGGTGGAAGGCTTAATAGTAGCGTGTGATTACGTTGATGCGAGAAGCGCTGTGCAATTTTCGCCGGAATTTTGGAGGGTGATGAAGACGCCTTTACGGCGCTTCATTATTGGTACAGAACTCACGTGCTCGCGTTTGCCTACAAGCGAATGGGCGACTGTGTGGATGCGCAAGCGCTCGTCCAAGAGACTTTACGCAAGGTCATGCAGCACCTCGGAGAACTTCAGCAGCAGGGAAAGTTCGCAAGGTGGATGTTCAGCATCGCATCTCAACTCTCTGCAGGGATGTACTGAGAGGGACAGAAACACATTGAGTGTATGTCGCTTTTCTCAGGTTTCTTGCGAATCGAAATCACTTGAGGCTGCCGCGGGGCGCGGGTATAGAGCATCGGAAGACCGAGCAACGCACTAGGGACCCCGACTTGGAGGAAAGGTCCTCACAGTGATTGTGAAACTCCCTGGTTCAGAGCGATTGCCATTACTTCTGGGTAAGGAAGGGTATGCGTTGCGAAGAGATTGTTCAAGCGTTGGATATCACCGAAGCCGCTGTGAAAAAAACGGGTTGGCTCGTGCGCGAGAAAAAGTTAAGCGTCTGATACGTGAACCTGAAATTGTCAATCACTGCAAACTCTGTTGTAGTAAGGCTCCGGAAAAACTGATGTGGAGGGTAACTCCTGCCAAAGAACCATCACCACAAATCCAAAACAAGACGGAAGGAGTTTCGTCATCTGTGCCCCTCAATCGTGAGGTAAAATCAACCGAGAATGGGAAAATTATTACAACAGCCCTCACGCGGACGTCAACAAAGAACGCGTGAGGGCTGACTTCAACACCAGAAACGACACGCCCCTACGGGGCTTATGTGGGGGGCTTACCCACCCCCGCTTTTAGCAGTGAGAGAAAGAGAGCAGATTTTACTTAACGCAGTGAGCATCGACTTTTTCAGCTGCTTCCTCTTCAGGATACTTGTGATAGTAGTCCTCCACATGCTTAATCCAGTCTTTATAAGTGCCGGCGGAGCCTACATCTTCATAGTAGTCCTGCATACCTTTCAGTGTCGGCTCGTAGATTTCACCGGACATTTTTTCCCTGTTCCTCTTTTCTCATTTTTGCTTCTTACCGTACATATAACAGAACAGCACAATCCAGAACAATACAGTGTAAACCACAATCATCATATTACAGTCCTTATCAAACAAGTGCCGAAGCCATGTGTGCCTCGAGACCAGTTGTAGACTGCATTTCAAAAGCGAAACTTGGGGTGAGGGAGAGGCTCAATGAATTAAACATACCTCAACCATCCCTCTTCATCTACTTTATACCGCTCAGCATAGACCATCTCACTTCTGCCGTCATCATATATCGCATACACAATCTCAATTTCTATTTCACTATCATACGGGTCAGTATCATAAACATATTCAAACTTCATCTCAAACCTCTCTGTGGATAATGTCGCAAGACTCTTTATCGTTAGACTCTGTAACCAGACGTTGCACCAGGCCGTGCTGTTCGAGCCGTTTAAACTCTTCAGACTCTTCATTCTCTCTGAGTATTTTAGAGGTACGTCGGTTTAGTAGCCAAGTTATAAAATGTAGCAAAAACATCAGCTCACCTCCAAATTTAATCTTTAATGATATTCACACCAAACCACGAGGCAACACCAACACTATTTTGTGGATAACGTCACGACACACGAAAAGACAAAGAGGGGGGCTAACCCCCTCATATCGCATCGTAACGATGCTCTCTCTCCCCCGCTTCATATTTTTACGTTCAGTCCGCTTGTCATCGCGGAAATAACGAATCATTTCAATCGAGAGAAGGCACCACACTCAACAAGACCACTGAGCACGATACGAATAGCGTCACGCTCACGATCTTCATCTGATTCATGAAATCGTTCGATTAAATCATCAACCACAGTCTCAAAATCTATGATTTCCATAGTGCACCTCCGCCGGAACGTATAACATACACTCAGCGACACCGTCAATCCAACAGTCACTCACTTCTGTCCGAAGCACTCAGCCAGATAATCACGTTTCTTGTAGTCTGATGTACGATAATAATCAGTCATAGTTTCGTCAGGCTCACCAGGGGCACGTCCACCGAACAGATAGCAGTCTGTAGGCTGCCCATCACGATCGCCACGTCCTACCCCCCCCTTGTTGCCAGTAATCTTCTATTGTCTGTGGAAGGCTTTCATGCACGACCGTCCTGATGTTGCGCTTGTCTACGCCTAGACCGTAAGCGATTGTAGCAAACACTATCTCTACTTCATCGTTCATAAACTCATTCTCAACACGACGCCTATCAGAATCTTTCATCCCTGCATGGTATGCTCTAGAGCGTTCAGGATATCTCTCAGATAGACTAATCAACCAATGACGAGAAGGCGGTTGACATGTTATTCCACGATACGGATACGAAGCGTGATGAGCCCATTTCCCCCACCCGCCTGAAACGACTCGGGCAGATCGCCCGAAAAAGGAATCCAATGAGGAGAAATTTGTCACCTCCGACCATTGATGACTTCACCGGATAAGCGCCAGTTCAACAATCACTGATCCCGCCCCAGTGAGATAATTCACTGGGGCGTTTCCATCACCCACTGCAATAAGAAGTTAAGGTTGTTCTCCCCGTGACGTAACGAAAAACGGGTTGAAAGCTGAGTCTCTTTGGTGTTTTGAATACCCACCTCGATTGTCTCCTCCCTAATTCTTAAGCGCAGTTCCTACGCGACGTTTCGATCACCTGACTGGCTTCATCTCTCCCGACAGGTAACGGTTCCAATAGTCCCTGAGTTTATCTAGAACCCTCGGCGCTAAAACAATGCTGCCAACAATATTCGGGAAAGCCATGCTTAAAACCAGCAGATCCGAAAAGTTAACGACATGCTTCAGTTCGCTAACCGCACCAAGGACAATAAAGCCGATAAAAGCAATCCTAAAGATTACCACGGTTCTCAAGCCTAGACCGCCAAAATGATCTAGCAGATAAATCCAACCCCGTTCACCGTAGTAGCACCAAGAGATCATTGTGGAGTAAGCGAAAAGCCCTATGCTAATGGTAAGAATATATGGGAACCAACTAATGCTGCCCTCAAATGCCTTCGTGGTGAGCGTAACGCCCGCTGACTGAGGGATACTCGGATCATTCCAAGCGCCTGTGACAATCACCACCATCGCGGTCATCGTACATACAATAATTGTATCAATGAAGGGACCAATCATAGCGACAATGCCTTCTCGGACGGGTTCATCGGTCTTTGCCGCTGCGTGAGCGATGGCGGCGCTGCCAAGCCCGGCTTCATTAGAGAAAGTAGAGCGTTTGATACCCCAAACGAACACTCCTACCACACCCCCATAGAGCGCATTTTGGGTGAACGCCATACTGAAAATCAGACCAATCGCCTCTGGCACCTTGGTAATGTGTGTAATGATGATAAAGAGCGAAGCAAGAACGTACAAGCCGCACATAGCGGGGACAATTTTGGATGTTGCGGCACCAATCCGTTTAATACCCCCAACTATGACTATTCCGACTAGAACCGCCATGATAATTCCAATGAGCCAGTTGTAGCTGCCTGGAATCCCGAACGTACTCCGAAACGCTTCAGCGGTCTGGTTGACCTGGAACATGTTCCCTGCTCCGACTGCCCCTCCCATAATCATCACTGCATACGTCACGGCAAGGACTTTTCCGATTACCACCCAAGATCCGCCCATTTTCTTCAATCCCAGATCTATATAATACATCGCGCCACCTGAGATGGAGCCATCTGAGTTTACTTGACGGTACATCTGAGATAGGGTGCAACTGCTGAATTTTGAAGCCATCCCGAACACCGCAGCAATAAGCATCCAGAAGACCGCGCCTGGACCACCCAGTTGAATCGCGATAGCGACGCCTGCGATGTTGCCGAGCCCCACCGTCGCGGATAGGGCGCTCGTAAGCGCGCGGAAGTGGGGAATTTCCCCGGTATCTTCCGGCTTGTCGTATTTCCCCCGAATTACATCAATGGCGTGCTTGAATCCGCGCACGCTAATCCAGCGATACCAGAAGGTGAAAAATATTCCCCCAAGAATGAGAACTATCACGAGGAAGGGAACCTTACCTACTTTCTCAGGGTTACCTTTATCATCGTAAACCGGCATTCCCTCCTGATCGACTTTGTCAATTAGGAAAAAACCAAACGCGATGTCAAAGAAAAGCACAGAGCCAACCCGCTCATTAATCTTTTTGAGGATTGAAGAATCTTGTTCCGCTTGTTGTGCCCATACGGGCGCCACAACTGAAACTGTCAGCAGCACTAGAACTACAACTACAGCTAACATCTTACCGTAAAGCAATAGGGCATCTCCTTTCATAATATGTCCTTCAATACATTACTCATCTACTGCGACGACCTGACGAAAATCAAACTCGAAATCAACTCTTGACTGACTTCCTCCCTTACCCATAATCAGGACGTTCGGGATGATAACGCTCACGTCCGTTGCTCTAATGTCGATTCGATTAAACACCAATAGCCCTTTGCGTTTGGCGCCCCGAAAAAGTTTTCCCCCATTGAAGATAGTGTCCTGGGTAACGTTTCGGGTGTGCTTCACGTGATATGGGTCTGGATAGGTGTGGTACACTCGGTAGGGTGGATGATAACGGTAACGATGAAGATGCCCGTAGTAATAATGACGGTAAGGGCTACGGTAAAAGGAGCGAGGATAAGGATAGGAATACCGATTCCCGATGTCGTGATAGACGACTGTTCGAGGACCGGTATTGTCATAGAGATCGCTAAAGGAGTCGTGAGGCAACGAAGCATACTGCTCGCCGTGTGCATCAATCAAATACGCCGTTTCGTCAATCACCACCCGCTTGTTATCTATGTTGCGTACGCGGATGCCAAAGACAGTATACAACGATTCAATGTTTCTACCATACGAAACAATGTACGGGTTAGTCCGTGGGTTGTCTGTTAGCTCAGATAGCTTGACTTCATCAAGCGGTTCAAGCGTAATACGAACCCCATTCTGTTCAATCGTTATCGAACCTGTCTGAGCATTGATTTGTGCGTTCTCATTGTCAGCGACAGGTTCAAAATAAAAATCGACATGCGGTTTGAGACCACAGCCCACGAAGAGGCTGGCGGTCACAATCAAGAAAAATAAGTCCCAAAGTCTTTTGTACATCGCTTTTCACTCCTTCCTAAAAAAATATGTTGTTTACTATATCAACCGAAACGGAGCAATTTAGATGCCATCAGCCACTAGTACAGCGACTTAGACTAAATGGGGATTATAACATGGTACTTTGTATCGCCTGTGGCAAGCACGATACTGTAGAAAAAACGAAACCGGATGCGCAATACGAACTGCGAAGCAATCAATGTCATGTCCACACATAAATTCGATGGTGTGCCCGTTCGCCCATTTCCGACGCGGTCTTAGTTTAACACCGAACAGAAAAAATTGCAATTGCTTTTCTGCTCCTATCAACTAATCGTTCTAAACCAATACAGATCGCCCCGCGATTAGTCCAATAACGGCAATAATTGCAGTCAGAGTGCGTCTTTCACTTTTGAGCGCACGTAAGATGGAAAAATCGTGTGACGAGGGATTGGTATAACGACGAATTCGGGGGACGAACCGGGGCACAGCCGTATAATAGGTTTCATAAGCGGAACCACAGAATTTTCGCAAATATGCCTCCTCAGATGCGATAATCGGTAGATACTGGGCAAAGTAGCCGACGATGAGCAAAGCAATCATCCAGTAGACATTAGCGATTAAACAGACACCGAAACTGATGAGCAAATTTCCCAAATAGAGTGGATTTCGGACATGGGCATAAGGACCTGTTGTTACAAGGTTGCGTGCTGCGCTTAAATCTCGGGCGCGGGTACTGCCACCCGCATAACCAACAGTGCACAAACGGAACCACTCACCTAGGCACAAAAAGGGAATTCCAATCAGTATAGAAATGGCGGTAGGACGAGAAAAATAGATTAGGAGGAGAATAAAAGGTACGGGAGTCACGCTGCGCAAGCGAAAGAGAAAACGACCGATCATTTTTGGTTCCCCAGTTTCCTCACTTGGGAGTTTTCCAAATCAGCACACCTCCGATGATTGCGTAAATTGCATTTGCGCCCCAACACGCTAGGATCGGCGACAGCTTGCCATTTTCACCGAGTCCCTCTAGTGTTGCAAACGAAACGCCCCAATATAAAAAACTGAGAAAAAACGCTATCACCAACCCGGCGAAAAAACCAGCCTTGCCAAAGCGAATAGAAATCGGTGCACCCATTAAGACGACGACGAACGCTGCAAACGAATAAGCCAATTTGTGTTGTATCTTCACCTGTTCACGTCGTATGGTTTGACCCGCACCACGCTTATATCGAATCTGCTGACGTAACTCTTCAAGCGTCATCGCCCGTATATCCTTGTCGTTTCCCGCAAACCTTTCAGGGTTTTCTGATCGGTCAATTTGCGTGGTATCAAATGGTTCAAAAGAAATTTCAACATCTTTCTCAATACGGCGTATAAAGCCGTCGACGAGATGCCATTGGGTAGGCGACCATGTCACGGAATGCGCAAAAATCTCTTGTGCGAGATTTCCGCTTGAATCGAACTCATAAATCGTCATCTGATCGATGTCTTCGTTCTCAAGATCCAAGTTCTGAATATAGAACAGTCGATTGTGTTGTCCTTTAAACACCACATTTCGACTTCGGCGCAACGGTATCTTCTTTTTCAACTGGTTCGCACGATGGTATGCAGGCGCAGCGATCTGATCATAGAAGATGGCAAAGAGAACGCAGATTAGCAGCGTAGAGGCGAGAATTGGTGCGATAATGCGATAGACGCTGACCGTCGCCATCTTCATCGCTGTGAGTTCATTGTATCGGGTCATGCGTCCCAAAACAAAAAAGGTCGCGAGAAAACTGGCAAGTGGAACAACCTCCATGATTCTGCGTGGTGCCTGAAATAAAACAATCTGAATTGCAGTGGTGTAAGAGACATCTTCGTCAAACCGTTTGATGTCTTTATCAAGCAGGCGAACAACAATTACAAGTGCAATAAAAAATGCAAGCGCCAATACAAATGTTTTTAGATATTCGGTAAAAATGTACCGGTCAAGGACTCTCAATCCGATTCTCCGAGTCGTTGCACTTCTGCCTTGTTCAAAACAATCGTTGGAATGTCGCCCCGGTTTCGCCAAGCCGACAATCTTCCTTCAAGAATCGTTATCGAAATGAATCCCAAGCCAATTGCTCCCATAGCAATGTTGGGCAACCAGATTGAAAGGACGGGTGAAAGCCTGCCGCTCTCTCCTGCTTCCTGTCCGAATTGTAAAATTAGATAGTATACAAGAATTAGCGTAAGCCCAATACCCGTCCCAACCATTTTGCCGCTACGCTTCACTATTAATCCAAGCGGGACACCGATTAAACCGAAAACGAAACATGCAAAAGGAATTGAGAATCTCTTTTGATACTCAACCTGCGCTATCCGTGACTTGTCTAATAGGAATTTGGACTTGTTCCCTCGCGCAATACGGTCTTCGAGTATTCTCATATGGGCTTTAAGGTTTGCTATCGACATACTTCGAGTGCTCTTCGATTCATATTCAGTCCTTTCAAGCGTCTCACTCAAATCGAGCGCGATTTGGTGTTCCGCAAAAGAGGTAATCCGGAAACCATGAGGGGCATTAGGGACGGGTTCGTAAGTTAAACCGTCGTAGAGTTTCAACCAAGCTTGACCGTGTTCAACCTCAATTTCACCTTCCGTTGCATGGATGAAGCGCGGCTGTCCTGACCATATTGAATCCCATAGCTTGACATCTTGCAAGCGCTTGGTACCTGGATTTGTCGATTCGTACATCCAGAGTTTTCCCTCGCGCTCCAATTCCTTCATGATTATCCCTTCTTCCAAGACGAATGCTGGATTTTGCATATTGATATCGCGCTTTAACGAAGCATAAGCGACATATCCGCGAGGCAAGGCGTAGTCCATAAAGACACAATCAAAAACGCCAATTAATGTGGCTACAATCAAAAGTGGCAATAAGATTTGATGAAAACCGATTCCGTGGGATTTCATGGCAGCAATCTCGTTATCCGTCGAGAGCCTTCCCAGGGCAAGCAAAATTCCAACGAGGGTTGCCATAGGGATAGTCAAAACAAGTATTACTGGCAAGACATAAATTAGCAGTTCAATCAGGTAGCCGGGGTTGATTCCCTTTTCCACAAAGCGCTTGGTCAGTCGGAAAATTTCGTCAAGTAGTAGGATGGTGGTAAAGCAGAGTAGCGCTAAGAAGAAGGGCGGGAAGAATTCTTTGAGCGCGTACCTAGTTAAGATTTTCAAGCCTGTATATCTCCGATTGCTGGTACAATGCACCTCATTAGGTTGGTATATTTTACACCACACAAGTCCGTATATGCAAGACCATTAGTTGCCACACACTAGTTCAATACTTCAGTAAAACAAAACTTTCTCCTGTCAACGAGAAATAGCCCGCGCCTCTTTTGCCCACCTCACCAACTGTAGATGTAAATTCATGAGTGCGAGGTCGCTATTTACACCACACAGTATTGTGACTTTTTTCTGGATTGTAAAAGCTGAGCAACCGTCCAGGCACAGCAAGAACTCGACTACCTCCTCAATTCGGGCCGGATGAACACCACAGATGGTAAGCAGCATCTTATCATCAAGCCCTTCAATCCGCTATAAAATGTCTAATTTTATAGTATTTCAGACACGTTGTAGGCAGTATGGTTGGTCAGCACACGGTCAAAGATTTTTGAAAATCTAATCGTATCACTCGGATTGCCGCAGGACACAAAAACATAATCATTCTCTCGTCTGGTTTGAAGGCAATACCGATGCGGCGGATGTGTTTCAATACTGACTACAGTATTATAACCGGTGAAATTCCATTGGCAGGTGTCCTAATCGTCGTGTATAATTGTGCCGTTACGGAATTAGTACACCATTACTTGCAAATCCTGGTGCATTTCTATTCATCACCCGGTGAATAAAATGAGACAAAATTTCAATGATGTGCTTCAGCGTTCAACGATTGTGCAAGTGGAGGCACACTGGGAACCAATTGCAGATTCTACGTTAAGTCTACACAAGGAGTCACCAGAACACATTGAGTTGTTCAATCTATCTCCAGACTACCCCATCAAAGAGTATGGGATGAGTGCTTTCAATGCCTTTATTCCGTCACCGTCCGTGGCGGTAGGGGATGTATGGGAACTTGACTTGGACGGGGTTGTTCCGTTCCTTCTCCAGTTCCACCCAGGGGCAACCACAGCTCTAAAACAAGGGGAGGAAGGTGCCTTCGCGTGTTTACGTGCCCTTTCGTCAGAGTATGCGGAAATTACTTTACGAATTCATGCGGATTTCATCGTGGGTCACCTTGCCGATTGGGATTGGGAGTGGAAAGGAGAAAAGGCTGCGGAGGATTGGATGGAGGAAGCCCGTTTTATCCCATCGCAGTTTGCGGGCCAATTGGTTGTCAACCTTAAGGAGAGGACGGTTCGCTCGTTTTCGCTTGCACTTCCACGCCGTAATAGCAATGTTGACATCAATGCCTTCGATTGCGCCGATAGGGTTTTTGTGCCGCGCATGGAGCTCCTCGCTACCGACATCAATGACCGGAGTGAAATTGCATGGGACATTTCCATCACTGAGGAAGAAGCGCGCAAAGCGTTGGAATTGAAGTTCTACAAGTTTGCTGAGATTGAATGGCGACCGATTGAAGAAGCCGTTGAACTTGCAAAGGCAGCGCATCGTCCGATTCATGCAATCCTTGTCTGGGGAGCGCTAGACGATGAATCTTGCTGAGCGAACGGCAAAAACTTGAGGGCGGGTCCGCTCTCCAATCCAGAAGTGATAAAAATGCTCAACGAGAAGTTTGTCAATACATGGGTTCTCCTAAGAGAGTTGCCAGAACTGATAGGCGGCGTGAAAGGGGAGGTTGCGAGCCTTGTCGCCAAAAAACTGCAACATCATTACACCGACTCGGTAGATATTCTGGTGCTTACGTCGGAGGCAGAGGTACTGGCGCATCAGCCGGATAGGGCGCTCCCCTACAGGAACAGAGCACAACACTACTTAACGCTACTACAGCGTTCCCTAGAAGTGTTTGAAGGAGAGTTATTGTCAAAATTAGAGGCAAAGCCCATCAGTTTGGGGAGGAAGCTCAAAGAGGTTTTGCACATATTTCACGCCTCCGGCACCGAAATTCCGGATTACACACCTATCGAAATTGACCTGACTCCCTTTGAACACGGCGGAATACTCCACATTGAGATACAGGTCGGTGGAGGCGAGGCGGTGGGAACGTTTGCATTGTTTGATGGTGACGAGGAATTTGCTACAAATGAATCTCCTGATGAAGCACTGACTGCAGAGTGGGATGTTCCGCCCGGTGGAACAGGGAAAATTTTTCATCGTTTTAAGCGCGGACAGCGCTTTAAGTTGGGGGCTACGAGTTTGGACAGTGAGAAAGGGAGCACGAACGCCTTTATCGCACGTATTTCTGTCGTGCTGGATACATAAAAGCGATTGGGAGGTGTTAGGGCTATTTTATTAACCCACTTGTGGAGTACCGAGTGAAAGGGCGATATGCGTACTTGTACGAATCCGCGTTGTCAGGCGATCGATGTGGAGAAATGTTTTTAGACGATGCGGATGTATGGTGTGGAAGAAGTTTAGGGGTGGCTACGGCGAAAAAACGATTAAGCTTAATGCCGATTCATCTCTTTCTGGACAAACAGTGAGGGCAAGTATTTGGGACATCACTCTTTGTTATTTCTATTGATGCTTCATTTCAACGTCTGCAATACATCAAAGTATGTCGGGAAGGTTTTATTAACACAACTTGGATTTTTTATCCGAATGCCTGGCACTTTCAACCCAATCAGCGAGAAACTCATTGCGATTCGATGGTCATTATACGTGTCAATTGCCGTAGGAGCAATCCTTGATGGTGAAATCTCAACACCGTCCTCTCGTTCATCAACATGCACACGGAGTTTTCGGAGTTCCGTAACCACGGCGTGAATGCGATCTGTTTCTTGCCAGCGAGTATGCTCAATATTGCGGATGATTACTTTGTTATCTGCAAAAGGAGCGATTGCAGCTAGCGTGGGCCAAGTGTCTGAGATTGCATTCATGTCTATATCAATTCCCTTAAGCTGCCTTGTCCCAACCACTTCACACCCGTCAGCATACCGATTTACCTGACAACCCATCTCTTGCAACACTTCGACGAAATGGACATCCCCTTGAACGGAATGCGAGTTGAGGTTGTCTACCCGGACACGCCCCCCCGTGAGAGCAGCGGCGGCAAAGAAATAAGAGGCACTAGTGGCGTCAGATTCAATTGTATATCGTCGAGGTTGGTACCGTTGTCCACCTTCAACATGGAAGAATCGGTAGTTATCGTGGGTCGCATTCACATTGAACGCCTTCATCACCGACAAAGTGATGTCGATATACGGAGTTTTGAGTTTATCAGTGATTTCAACTTCTATGCCTTTTCTAGTATAAGGCGCAACGAGCATCAGCGATGTCAAGAACTGGCTGCTTGTGTTTGTGTTCAGTCGGGTTTTTCCACCCTCAAATCCATTCGCATGAACAATGACGGGCAGGTATCCGTTGTCGAATTGTGAGTGGATATCAACGCCGAGCCGCTGGAGGGCATCGAGCAGATTTGCGATTGGACGCGATTTCCGCATTGGTTCATCGCCATCAATTACGAAGGTGCCTTTGCCGAGCGCAACATAGCTCACAAGTGAGCGCGATGTTGTTCCGGAATTGCCGATGTGGAGCTCAGCATGCTTGACAGGAATTTTACCTCCGTTGCCGGCGACTTCAAATGTAGTGCGATTTTCGTCATCTTCGATGCCGACCCCGAGTTGGCGCAAGGCTTCGCACATATAGTGGGTGTCATCACTGAATAGTGCACCTGTCAGTCGAGAACGTCCTTCAGCAAGCGCAGCAACTAACAGTGCCCGGTTTGTGTAGCTCTTTGAACCAGGCACTGTAACAGCGACATCAATTGCTTTCTGGACAGGTCGAATTTCAATCATGCTCGTGACACGTAAATTTGGCGGAATTTGTGAATACTGCGTACCTGCTTGTTATCTCGCATGAAACCGAGTGTTAATATCTCATTCACTAGATGAAAAGTTGTGTTCAACATCCCATAGCCGCATACTCGGCCGGAGAACACCTCATGCATTCAGACTAATTCATGTTCAACCAATAGCTTTCTCAACTCACCTTTCGCTGTATCTTTGAGCGGCAGAAGAGGACTTGTGGTATAATCATGGCAGATGTCGAGGATTTGCATGCAGGCTTTCATGCAGCTGACTCCAGCGCCATAAGAGTAGAGCTTGCTCAGCCTTAGCAACTGTTCTTGCAAACGATGAACTTCATCAATATTTCGATTTTTCGCCGCGTCATACAACTGCACAGAGGTTTTAGGATCGATGTTCGATATTGAGATTACCGCGCCTTCCGCACCAAACGCGATCGCCGCACCTGCCATCGTGTACGATCCAATCAGAATCGAAAAATATTTATCATCCCCCAGATAGGTCAACTGTTTGAGAAAATTTGTCCAATCCCCTGTACTATCTTTAATACCAACGATGTTGTTATGCCGTTCCGCTAAATATCGGACAGTTTCCGGTTGAATCATGGTTTTGACCATCATCGGAATGTTATAAATGACAAATGGGAGATCGGTGCTTTGGGCGACAGTGCTGTAAAATGTTTTGATGTCATCGGCACCACTTGATGGGTAGTAGTATGGAGGCGTTGCGGCAACCGCATCAACCTTGAGCTCTTGCGCCATCTCGATATTTTTAATTACGCGTCGGGTACTCGAATCCATTGCTCCACATATAATCGGCACACGTCCGCCGATTGTGCTGACCGCAATCTCAATTGCGCGTTCACGTTCTCCGTTAGTCAGCGAAACGAATTCCCCGGAACTGCCAAGCAAGTAGATGCCGTGTACACCGTTGTCAATTAGACGGTTGAGATGTCTCACGAACCCTTTCTCATCAACTCGTTCTTTCTCGTCCAGCGGTGTTATTGTCGGTGTTAACACGCCTTCAAATCGTACTTCCATAACGTTGTTCTCCTCAGATTATAAATGGTGGAATTAGTTTAACAAAATACCCACCGAATGTCAACACCTTGAGTATCCCTATTTTCATAAACAGCATGCCGGTAATTCACCCGAAAGAATCGTTGACTTACCCAATAATCTGTGGTATGATTGAATTTGGCAGACAGTCAACTTCGTTGTCAGATTGTACCTGTTCCATATTCGTCTTTATCACCTGAACGGATGTGACTATCGGAAGCTTAGATTCTTAACACTTGAGATTACATCTATGGTACCCGTCGAAGCCTCTATACTTGACGTTCTCTGGAAAGACGGAGACGCACGCGAAATGTGCCTCCGTGAGATTGTGGGAGAGCGACTGGCAACAACGCCGCCACCAATTTTAGACGACTACATCGTGGCAACCTACTTTTTGGCGCTCCGCAAAATGAAATTGGAGGAAGCTGCCAAAGAAATTAGCTATCACGCCACCAGTGGTATCAGACACCCTCCCGCTGGTTCCTTACTGGAAGAGTGCACCGCTAGGGTTGTGGGTGTTGACGTGTTTGATTCCAGTGCACAGTTGGGTTTGTTGCACATGGCTTTTCCCCTGAAATTGATGTGCCAGCCAGACGGTCATGTGACCAGCTGTGATTTGCTGCACACTGTGGCGGGGGCAATTATTTTTGATGTTTATGAAAACCAAGATGCACGACTGGTTTCCTTGAGTATACCAGAGAGAGTAATCCAGACTTTCCCAGGACCTGCACATGGTTTACGAGGGGTTCGGCGGCTCACAGGATTTGAGTCAACTCAACCTGCCTTTGGCACGATTCTAAAGCCGACTGCTGGAATTACACCGGACGAGGTTGGAAAACTCGTCGAGGAAGTGGCGAGATGTTCTCTGTTTCTCTTCGTGAAGGAAGACGAAAATCTCTATCCTAACCTTAGTTATTCTCCAGTCGCCGAACGTACACGCCAAGCTGTAGCTGCAATTGAGCGCACCCGGGATGAGCGCGGAGGACGCGGGCTCATTTTCGCACCGCATATTAGCGGCGCACCCCATGAAATCCTCGACACGGTTCACGCCGTGCTTGATGCAGGTGCCTGCGGCGTTATGTTCAGCGAAACCTTTGCCGGCGGCACGGTTCGCATGGTTCGCGAGGCGACAAAACACCTCAGTACGCCGCCTATCATTTACGGACACAACGCGGGGATTGGTGTAAAGACACGGACAATTTGGCGCGAGGTAATAGATTTTCTCGCACGGCTTGATGGGATTGATTTCCGCCAGACATCGCCAGTGCGACCGGGAATCCCCTTCCTGCGTCCATATGGCACAGAATGGGAGGCATCGGAGGCGGTTCTTAGCCGTCCCCTGTCGGGCATTCACCCGACCGCAATCGTTCGTGCGGGTTCGCTAGATCAGGGCAATATTTGCCTCAACCTTGCTGATGCAGAGAAGCGTGGATACCTTGAAGATGTCATGTTTATGGCAGGGTCAGCCATTCATTCCATCAAGAATTCAGCGGGCAAACCCGACCCGAAAATTGGAATGGAAGCCATGCTGCAAGCCATTGAGGTTTATCGCTCCGGTGAATTGCGAGGTATACCAATGGAAGAACACGTCGTTGCGCTAGCGACCAGTGCAGAGCGCAAACAACTTAAGGCTTTACGAGAAGCGCTGCGTCAACGCTATCCTGCCATAGTAACATCACCTTAGTAATGATGAATTGGTTCAGACACTTAGTATGAGCAGAGAAACACGACGTTTACGTATCGGCGTATTGGGATGTGGTCCTGTTGCACAGATTGCACATTTTGATGCCTGCCGCAAAGCTCACAACGTAGAACTTTATGCTATCTGCGATGTTGCTGAGGACTTACTAGCAAAAATGTCCGTAGTCCACGAACCACGAGTCGTCTATCGGGATTACGAAGACATGCTAGCTGACCCAAAGGTGGAAGCAATCATCATAGCGGTAGCGGATCAATTTCACGTGCCCCTGGCACGGCAAGCAATTGATGCGGGTAAGCACCTATTTGTCGAAAAGCCTCTCGGTGTGAACGTTGAAGAATGCGAAGATTTGCTTAATCGGCTTGAAAACACCGGGATAGTGCTGCAAGTAGGAAATAACAGACGTTTCGATCCCGCTATTGCCTACGCGCAGTCATTTATCAAAGAGGAACTAGGACAAGTATTGGCGCTAAAGTCGTGGTACTACGATTCAACTGACCGTTACACGATGACCGACAACTTACACCCAATCCCAGTGACAAGCAGATGCGTCAAGCGCCCCGAAGGCAATCCAAAGGCGGACAAATTTCGATATTTCTTACTCGGCCACGGCAGCCATCTAGTGGACACCGTGCGTTTTCTCGGCGGAGAGATTGTGAGTGTCCGTGCCCGGGTTCTTGAGCGTTTTGGGGCCTATTGCTGGTTTGTGAGCGTAGATTTTGCCAACGGCACTCTGGGACACTTCGATTTAGTTATCGCTATACGTGGTGATTTCGAGGAAGGCTTCAGGGTCCTAGGTGAACACGGCAGCGTCCGAGGGAGAATGTCTTTGCCTTGGTACCACAAATCTGGGCACGTTGAATGCTTCTCCGTAAAGGATGGTTTGTTCCGTCGTCCACTGGGCGCAGACGCCTACACCTATAAACTGCAAATCGAAGGATTTGCAGATACGATTCTTACGGGGGCTCCCTTGCATGGTGCAGGTGCTAAGGATGGAGTAGCTGCTATGCGAGCGATGGTTGCTATCGCTCGCTCAGTAGAAACCGGTGAAAGTGTTCTTTTGGCTGATGTTACAGGAGAGATCTAATATAGGCACACTGCCTGAGTGGGCAATACTCTATCTCATGATTAGACTGATTTCGGGGTAGGTAGACAATATTCGCTAGATTTAGATGCACAGTGCTCATTTACCATCATTCGTGGCGACATGAGTCGCCGTGTTGGTATCACATCAAAATAGACCGAGCTGTTGAGCATCTGTCCACCACTTCGACCCGATCGCCAATATTGAAACGGATGCCTAATCAGTGACAACGCCATTACCCGCCAACGATACAGACTCACCCCGTGGAAAACTTCGTCTAATTAAGCATCTGAGTAATTGACTGTAAGGCAATAGATTGAATACCGCAAGAACAATAACAAGCCTGCCGTTTAGATGATAACAACAGTTACGATTTGGCGTCCTCGAATACGCTTCAAGCAACCGGCCAAACATGGGACGGGAAATGAAGTGCGGAACTCCGTCAGCTTGTACCAGATTCTGGCCTCAATCCTTTTTGTAAGCATGAGCGGTTTCGGGAACCTTATCAACTTAGCTATTGCAGGTGCACCTGGAACACAGCAGAAGGTGAAAGCACATTTCGATCAGGGCGTGCACTATGTTGAAATTGGGCTGTACGATAAAGCCATCATTGAGGTTCAAAATGTCCTGGAACTTCAGCCGGAGAGTAGCGAAGCCTTTTGCCTTCTCGGCGATGTCTATCAATACAAGGAGATGTTTAATGAGGCTGCAGACGCCTACCAACACGCGCTTACGCTCAATGGATCAAAGCAAACACGGGGGATTGCAAACTGGTGTCTCGGTATTATCTTCAACAAACAGGGTAAATTCTTAAAGGCGGAAAAGTACGGAAAGGAAGCCGTTTCATTGCTACCGGCAGCGTCGTGGGCACATCACCGATTGGGTGACATCTACACACAACGCGGGAAATTAAATGAGGCAGTCGGCGCATACCAGAAGGCGATGCAGTTGAATCCAGAACGCGCTGAAGCCTATCAAGGTCTTGGGCGTATAGCACTCATGCAAAACGATCTGGAGGCTGCGATTCGATATTATCAGGGTGCAATTCCGCGAGCCCCTTATCAGGAAGGTGCTTACTACAACCTTGCCAAAGCGTATCGACGTTCACATCAATTAGAAAAAGCTAAAGCCCAGATGGAGCAGTTCAAGAAGATTAAAGCGTATCAAGATACTGTACAGCACTATCAGAAGAAATTGAAAAAGAACCCAACCAACGTCGGTCTGCATGCGGAATTGGCAAAAATTCACCTCGAAATCAACAACCTCAACGCAGCCATCCGAGAGTATCATATTCTGACATCTATAGCCCCCTCTCTCGCACTCGGGCATTACAATTTGGGAGCGCTCTACATTCAGCAGGGAGAGGTACAGAGGGCGATTGAGTCTTTGCAGAAAGCAATTGAATTGGACGGAAATGACACAGAATCGTACATGCGTCTCGGTTGGATTTATGCCAGCCAGAAAAAGTTTGACCTCGCAAAATCCTACCTTCAAGACGCCCTCCAACGCAATCCAATGTTGGGTGAAGCCTACCAGGGGTTAGGTGAGATTTATGCGCAACAGGGCATCTTGAGAGAAGCAATTGCAGCGTACACAAAGCTGACAGAAATCGAACCAAAGGCAGCTGAAGGCTGGCTGCGGCTAGGGGCTCTACAGGTCAAAGCTAAACAGTTCGACGATGCTGTTCACGCATTCCAGCAAGCTATCAATATGAATCCCGACTTGCCTGATGCTTATAATAACTTGGCATGGCTTTACGCCGACCTGAACTTAAATCTAGACCAAGCCGTCCCTTTAGCAGAGAAGGCGGTTGTGTTGAACCTTACAGCTTCAAATCTCGACACGTTAGCTTATGCCCACTATAAGAACAAGAATTATACGGAGGCGGAGCAGGTGATTCAACGTGCTCTTGAAATCGACCCCAACAAAGACCAATATTATCAACTTCTGCAAGAAATCCAAAATGCCCGTGCGATGAACACCAAATGAAATGCCAGAAGTTGCAAATAAAGAGGATGAGGGTTGATCGTTGCGAAGATTGAAGATAGGAAAATTTCAGCAGTTATGTAAGTCGACCTATATATTCAATTCAGAATCTGGATCGCCGTTTCACGCAATGGCTTCGATTCGTACAGCTACTGAGCAACCCAAGCCACCTAAACTAACCTACAATACGCTGCCTGTATTTGCCTTCTTGCTTCTTAGTTTTCTCTTTGGTCCTTCGTCTGCAAATACAACACCATCAAACGTAACCTTCATCAACAGCGCCGCAGATTCAGGGCTTGACTTTGAACACACCGACGGCGAGAGTGGCATGCGGCTCTTCAATGAATACTTGGGTGCGGGCGGTGGCTTTTTCGACTACAACGATGACGGACATCTGGATATCTACCTCATCAATGGCATCCCTCAGATCAATCAAAGTAAAGATACCCAGTTACCCATTCCGGCAAATACCCTTTATCATAACAGTGGTGATGGTACCTTTTCCGACGTCACTAGCTTAGCAGGCGTGGGAGATGCGGGCTATGGCGTTGGCTGTGCGGTCGGCGACTTCGATAACGACGGAGATTTGGATTTATATGTGACAAACTTTGGCCCCAACACGTTTTATTGCAATAATGGCGATGGAACGTTTATAGAGGTGTCGGTGAATGCAGGTGTGGCGAGCGCACAATGGGGAACTAGTTGTGCTTTTGCTGATGTAGACAATGATGGCTTCCTTGATTTGTACATTGCTAACTATGCAAAGTATACGGTCGAGAAAGATAAGCGGTGTGTTATACGAGGCATCTGGCAATATTGTGGTCCGGGTACATATCCACCGGATTCAGATATCTTCTATCGTAACAACGGTGATGGCACATTTTCTGATTCTTCGAAGAAAAGTGCGATTTTGAACGTTCCAGCTTATCACGGTTTAGGAGTGGCATTCGGCGATTACGACAACGATGGAGATCAAGATCTCTATGTTGCGAATGATCAGGTTGCGAATTTTCTGTTTCAGAATCGTGGTGACGGAACATTTGAGGAGGTTGCATTGCTGTCAGGTGTCAGCTACAGCGATATGGGAAAGGAGGAGGCGGGGATGGGAACAGCCTTTGGAGATTATGATAATGATGGGCTGCTGGATTTAACCGTCAGCAATTTTCAGAACGAAACTAATACCCTGTATCACAACCAAAGCGGTGAATTTTTTGCCGACGTGACGATAACGGCTGGAATTGGGGAAGTGACGCATGGTTATCTAGGGTGGGGAACATCTTTCTTCGACTATGATAACGACGGTTACAAAGACATCTTCGTCGCCAATGGACACGTTCTGGACAACGTCGTTAAAGTTGATCGCTCCACAACCTACCCGCAGCAGAATCTACTCTTTCGCAATCTTAGGGACGGAACCTTTGCGGATGTTACGAATCAAACAGGTCCAGGTTTAGCGCTCCAAAAAGTCAGCCGGGGCGCCGCCTTTGGTGATTACGATAACGATGGAGATATTGATATTCTGATTTCCAATTGGAATCAGTCTGCCGATCTGTTGCGGAATGAGGGTGGCAACCTAAATAACTGGGTGCAGTTCCGGGTTGTTGGCGTCAGGAGCAATCGATCAGGAATTGGAGCACGAATCAAAGTTGTCGCTGGGGAGTTGACGCAATACGCAGAAGTGCAGAGCGGCGGCAGCTATCTTTCATTCAGCGACCTACGTGTTCATTTCGGACTTGACAAGTCGGAAAAAATAGATCTGCTAGAGATTCGCTGGCCCAGCGGCCAGATCGACTCGGCAAGGAATCTTCCTGTCAATCAACAGTTCCTCGTAACGGAAGGACATGGACTAACTCATTGTCAAGAATGAACTGTGCATTTTTTGCGGCAATTTCTCGTTCATTCTAGCTTAGAGTGGCCAGCGATAAGGTTGAGCCCCCTGTGAATACTTGAGTGAGAACTCCCACCGCTGACACCAGGTCGTGTAGTCGGTCTGTAAGGCCTCCGGACGTGACTTACTGCGCATCAAGAACGCAGGGTAGTATGGACGGCCCGTCGGTTGATAAGCATCGTGGTAGCGTAGGTCAAAACTCCACCGAACAGTGTCCGTTTTGTTTAATAGTGAGTGGTGCATCGTGTAGTTGTGGAACAAGAGAATATCCCCCGCGTGCACAGGCAGGGATTTTGGCTCGAAGGGGGGACGCTCCTCAAGAGGAATGTCAAGCCCATGGGGCGAATAAACATGCTTTCGAAGACCATGTTTATGGCTACCAGGTATCACTTCTAAACACCCATTGTCCAACGTCACATCTACAATGGGCACCCAAATAGTGAGCATAAAATATGGGTCGGTTTCCGGCCAACAAACACCGGCGTCCTGATGCCAAGGGGTTGGCCCTTTAGCAATCTTGCTGTGCGGTAGGGTGGCTCGAATGTGCTGGATGGGATTGCACAGAATCTCCGGTCCGACGAACGGCTCCGCCAGATCGAGAATTTTGGGGTTTTTCAGGAAGTTGAAGGCCGCTTTGCCGCGTGCCTGCATGATGTCCAAATTGTCAGCAATTTCCGGAGCTTCCGCTGCTAGACACACTAGCCGGCGTGTAAATGGCTCATCAACGTATAAAGAACTGACCTTTCCTTCAGCGTACAACTGCCGCGCCCGTTCGTCGATGATAACGGAGTATTCCTCAATAACCGGATTCAGGTCGTCCTCGTCCAGCCATCTATCCAGAATTAAATATCCGTTTTCGTGGAAGGATGCAATTTGTGATTCCATCAAACGCATGATTGTCATGTCCTTATCTGACAGCTAGGCGTCGGTCCTCTCAAGCCTACAATATATTAGGAAGCCGCATTTCCCTACTCGCAATCAGTCAAAACGACATGATAATTACGCAGAAATAAAGTGGTTTCCACCAATCGGGCTCCGGTTCCGACTCCCTAAAACTTAATCGGGGGATGAACAATGATTCATAACGCAATTAGCTATTTGGTAGTCCTATCGACCGACTTCACAAGTTTCGGCTGAACGTTAGTATTGATCCAATAAGGGTTTGATAAAACTTAGTGGGATAACTAACAGCAAAACCCAAATCCGATTGAGAGGAAATTGCTGGGAATTCCCAAGCGAAGACAACTACAATGCCGCAGAGGCAGTGAATGCACAATTACGTAAACTTGCCGAAGTCAATCTCGACTGAAGAATTCAAGCACGAATCATTACAGTCATATTGAGTTCAGAACTAATCCCATCGAATTACGCCACCACTTCCTAGTAATACCACGGGCGGTGTCCGCAAAACCTCTCCTTCCTTTACTACAGGCATCCCGATCGGATCTAAGGCATAAGCGATTCGACGGGAGAGGTGTTTCCCCAATTCCGCTTGCATCTCGCTATCGGTTATAAAGGTAACCTGCCGCCGCTGCTCAGTTTGATAGGCATACCAATACTTGATGTAGCCCCTGATTGAGTTATTAAATATCAGTTGTCCGGATTTTGTATCAATTACCTTAATCCAAGCGCGCATGTGTGCACTCAAACGCGTACGAACAAAGGTTGCTGATCCTGAAATTCCTACTTGTCTCCCTTGCCGCCTGAGGAGCCTGTCATAATCTTTCCTAGAGAAGGTGGGGTCATTGAGTTTTCCAACCACAACCAGATCTATATTTAATTCTCGACCCACTTTTGCAGCTAAGGCAGCATCCTCAAACATGTGGTTCAGTGTTACACCCATCTCTTCAAGCTTCGATGCAACCGGATTGACACTCTTAGACTGATCATAAATAAACTGTATATCTTTGTCTGCATTCTTGAACTTCAGTTCAAAGTTTTCAGCAACCCGTACCGGAACCCATCTCCCGAGTTTCTCAGTTGTCTCTGCGATAAACGGAGCAACCGCAATTCCTTGTGCCTGTTCGAGAGGAGGAGGAGTGGTGATTTTCTCACCTTCGATAACTTTGCCGCAGCCAGAAACCACTAGAAGACCAGTCAAAACTGCCAAATATCGAAACGGACCAGAAACCGCCAATGCTCTTTTCATGATTCAGTTTCACTCCTTACCTTAATTTAATGAAATGCGTTCTTGCCTCTTAGAAAGAGACAGATTATAGCACAGTTTGATTTCTATGTCAATAATCTCGACGAAAACCTTGACAAATTTCCAGGGTACCCTATAGAATTACACGATATCCATTTCCTTTGAATGCCGTTACTAAGAGGTTAAAGATTCATGAGCGAAGAGGTCCGAAGTGAGCAAACGAGTTGCCATTGTTACAGGAGCGGCCCGTGGAATTGGCCGTGCCATCGCTGAAGCGTTCGCGCAAGATGGAACTCAAGTGGTCGTGGCTGACCTGAACAAAGATCAGGGGCAGGTTGTCGCTGACGCCACAGGTGGCGACTTTGTAATGGTGAATCTTGCCCTTCGAGACGACTGTCATCGCTTGGTGAACGAAACGCTGACGCACTATGGTAGAATTGACCTTTTGGTCAATAACGCCGGGATGCAGCATATTGATTCTATTGAGATGTTTCCTGTGGATATCTGGAATAAGATGCTGGCAGTGATGCTCACCGCCCCCTTTTTACTCACCAAATACGTTTGGCCAACGATGAAGGCGACCGGTCGGGGACGAATCGTAAATATCGGCTCTCTATTCACAGCCGCGTTGCTTCGCCCTTTTAGGGCGCATATGTGGCAGCCAAACACGGTCTCATCGGCCTCACACGTACAACAGCACTGGAAGGTGGAGCGCACGGCATTACTGCCAATGCGATTTGTCCAGCCTATGTTAGCACATCCCTTCTGGAAGACTAAATTGCCGCTCAAGCTCGCGCACGTGGAATTTCGGCGCAGGAAGTGATAGAGCATGTAATGTTGGAACCTGCGGCCATCAAACGACTCATCACACCAGAGGAAGTGGCATCCCTGGTCGTCGACTTGTGCTCGAAGGCAGCTGGTTCCATTACCGGAGTGGACAGGACGGCGCACTAAGAATCGGGAAAACTACGCCCTCCCTTCATGAGTGCGCACACGCTGTAGGGGCAGATAAAAATTCTGTCCATTTGTCTCCAGGCACGACGTGGGTACAATTTTTCTGTGTAAGGAGTATTTGCTTTGCCCGAAGGCATATTCGATGCGATTGTCATTGGCGCTGGAGGTATGGGAAGCGCAGTGGCATATCGCCTTGCTAGTTCCGGCGCCAAAACGTTGGTATTAGAACAATATTCTCGTGGGCATGCTTTCGGCAGTTCACACGGCGATAGTCGGGTCATTCGTTTTGCGTACGAGAAGAAGTTCTATGTTGAGTTGATGAAATCTGCTTACACCGAATGGCGTAATCTGGAGGCGGCGTCAGGGAAGAAGTTGCTGTTTATTAACGGCGGTGTAACAATTGCCCCTAAAGGACACGACTATGTTGTCAGTTTGCGGGACAGTATGGACGCAGAAGGTGTCGAGTCGGAATGGTGGGACCGGCGACGAGTTTCCGCACGTTTCCCTCAATTGCGAATTGATGACGACGCGTGCGTTTTGTGGCAAGAAGACACCGGTTTCCTCTACGCCTCAGAATGCGTCTTATCACATCTTCGACTGGCTGAAATCTACGGGGCAGAGATTCTCGAAGGTACGTGTGTTATAGCCATCAAATGGCAGGGGGGTGTTCCTGAAGTAATTGTCAAAGGCAAATCTTTCCGGGCGAGAAAAGTGATTGTGACCGCCGGGCCTTGGACGACTTCCCTTCTCACTGAGCTTGAGCTCCCTTTAACAGTGACTCGGCAACAAATTGTCTATTACCGTCCAACAGATGCAAACCTTTTTCAGCCGGGGCAATTCCCAGTCTTCATAGATATAACCCAGGGCGAATTCATTTACGGGTTGCCAATCTTCAGACGTTCAGGCGTGAAGGTTGCCCGGCACGGCTTGGGGGAAACGGTGTCACCAGATACGTGCGACCGCACGCCCGATACCGACTATATCGAGCATCTGCGCAATTATTTGAAGGTGCGCATTCCCGATGCCGCGGGAGAAATGCTTCATGCTCAAGTTTGTCTGTATACAGAAACTCTTGATGGCGACTTTATCATTGACGCCCATCCACATTGTCCGCATCTTATCATTGCAGCGGGGTTTTCCGGACATGGATTCAAGTTTTGTAGTCTTGTGGGACGCATTCTTGCAGAAATGGCATTAGCTGGTCAGACGAGTTTCGACATCCGACCATTTCGTTTAGCACGATTCCAGCGATCAGAACAAACTGGGCTTCCGTCAAAATAAAATTATTAGAGCCAATATACGCATCTGCGTTTATTCGGTTCCACTTGAGGGTATCAATGAAGAAAAGTACGTTCGCGGAGAGATTATCTCCCAAACCGAATCAATGAACACTCAATCTCATGCGATCATCAATGTTGCACTGCTGAATCGGAAGGATAAGCCGCATCTTCGCCGCTATACGCTGCTGGGCGCATTAATACCTGACCTGCCTATGTTTGTCTTTTTCACAGTTGAAACTTTTGGCTTTAGACATTCCCAGCAACAGATTTGGTCAGAACGATATTTCATCCTGCAGTGGCAAAACCTCTTTGATATCTTCAACGCTATGCCGCTCATACTGATTGTCGTTGGTATTGGTTATTGGCTAAAATCCGACGCAGTTGTCTTCTGTTGCTGGAGCATTCTGCTCCATTGCGCCGTTGATTTTTTTCTACACCATGACGACGCCCACCGACATTTTTTCCCGTTCTCCCAATTTAGATTCAGCAGTCCAATCTCATACTGGGATCCATCTCACTATGGGCGTATTGCCTCACTCGTTGAAATTGCGGCAACAGTCTTGGCTTCGATTTTCCTTTTTTTTCGCCTTCACTCCCGCATTACGCGAAGCGTTTTAATCGCTGTGAATTTCCTTTCTGTGCTCGTCTACGTGGGTTTCGCGATCTTTTTTACCTGACTAGCTCTACACCCCCTTGACGCAATATTAGCTCCTTTGGACTCGCACCGGCAACGTCTGTGCTTTTCTGCGCCCTGTATCCTGCGAGAAAATCGAGGCTTCCATGCGATTCTCGCTACATGCCTCCTGCTTTACTTCTGCATCCGATTAAGCATCGCAAACAGGTTTTGAACGCAGAGTCGAGACGCTTCTTCACCAGCTTGGGAAAAGATGGCACCACCGGGGAGTTGAAGCCGATTGCTGTCGATCTTCAGAGTTGAACGCCAGTGAGTTTCCAAACACAGGTGTCCCTCATACCCGTCATCAACAAAAGCCTGAAGCTGCCCCTGCCAATCGATAAGGCCTTCACCGACCGGGACACATTCAATTTTACCGGTCGCGGGATTTTTTCCAGCGTCTTTCAAGTGAGCATGAACCATTAGCGACTTGAGGCGGTTGTAGGCGTCAGGATACGGTTTTTCTCCATCCTTATCCGCGTGAGCTTCATTTGCCGGATCCCAGATGGCGCGGACGTTCGGAGAATTGATTTCGCGCACAAAGCGCTCCGTCAATTGGGCAGTCGCAAGTGAAGTGGAGTGTTCGTTTTCCATACCCAAAATAACCCCTGCCCGCTCGGCAATCCGTACCGGTTCATCGTAGGCGTCGACAATCTCACCCCAACGCTCCTCCGTGTTGTCAGTTTTCCAGAAAGCGAAGGTACGAATTAAGTTGGTATCAAACACCTCCGCTAGCTTGATACACTGCTTCAGGATATCCAGATGTTCCCTTCGCTCATTGATTTTGTCCATGTCACACTTGAAGAACGGAGAAGCAATCCCGATAATCTGGAGATTTGTACCCTTCAATATCCGTTTCATCTCACCAATGTCACTCTCCTCTAACGTCTGCAGCGGCTTGTCCCACACGGACCGAATCTCAATAGAATCTAGCTTGAATGCCATTGCAAAATCGACAACCGTTTGGAAGTCCTGTGAAACTTCATCACCAATAACACCAATCTTGAACATCTGCTTTTGCTCCACGATTGAGTTAACACTTAGGCTTGTCTCACGATTACTCAACCATTTCTCCCGCTATCAACCGGCGCTTAATCCGACAAAGAACCCAAAATTGCAGCCTCTCCCAATTCAGATAACCTAATTCCAGAATCTTTGTTCATATTCAATTCTTGATGGTGAGTCAGTGTATATTTCGTTTCTCGTTTTGTGAATACCGATGACGGAGAAATTTCTTGTCGAGCTTTCCCACGCTGGTCTTTGGGATTTCAGGGACTAACGCGATTTTTTCGGGCAACCAAAATTTGGGGAACTTGGGAGCGAGATGCAAAACTAACTCTTCTTCGGTTACGTGACCGACCTCCGGATTCAAAACGACAACCGCCATCGGTCGTTCGATCCACTGTTCATCCGGAATTGCAATTACTGCAGCATCCATCACCTTGGGGTGATTGATTAGCGCGTTTTCGAGTTCGACACTAGAGATCCATTCACCACCGCTTTTGACTAAGTCCTTTGCCCTGTCCACAATCTGCATGCAGCCATCTGGACTTATCGTCGCCACGTCTCCCGTACGGAACCACCCGTCCGATGTGAAATGTTCTGGACTGCGTTCAATCTTGTAATAGCCGCTAGTAACCCACGGCCCGCGGACTTGTAGTTCACCCATCGTAATACCATCCCAAGGTACTATTCCACCCGCCTCGTTCACAATGCGCATCTCGATGCCTGTAAGGGCATAGCCCTGCTTCGCTTTGATATCCCATTGCTCGTGTTCTGAGATGGTGCTATGATGGCTTTGTAGATTTAACAGCGTTCCAACGGGGGAGGTTTCTGTCATGCCCCACCCTTGCATCACATTGACGTGCAACTCCTTCTCGTAGCCTTCGATGAGCGCACGGGGCATGGCTGCGCCACCAACTGCCAAGGAACGGATATGTGAAATATCCCGCGGATTTGTTTTCAGCTCCTCATACAGTCCCGCCCAGAGCGTAGGCACCCCTGCAGGTACTGTGACCCTTTCCGCAGCGATAATCTGCGCCAAATCCGAAGGTTTTAGATGCTGCCCAGGCAGAACCATGTCAGATCCGGCATACGCACAGGCATAAGGTAAGCCCCACGCCATCGCATGGAACATCGGTACAACGGGCATAACCACATCTTGCTCTTTCAGTGCGAACGCGTTAGCGTGGCTAATTCCCATCGTATGCAGGTACACGGATCGATGGCTATAAAGTACACCCTTTGGATCTCCCGTTGTGCCACTGGTATAACACAGGCCCATCGCCGCATTTTCGTTGATGCTCCTCCATTCATAATCTTCATTCGACTTAGCCATCAGGTCTTCGTAAAAATACACATTGGTCAGTTTGGTTTTGAGCCCCGGACCGGTGTTGAACAGTACATAGTGTTCCACACAGTTTATCCGATCTGCGACCTGCTCGAATGTTGGCAGGATAGTCGCATCAATAAACACGATCTTATCTTCCGCATGGTTCACGACATAAGCGAGTTGCTCAGGAGAAAGGCGGGTGTTCAATGTATGACATACTGCAGCGCTGCACGGTATGGCAAAGTACAACTCGAGGTGTTGAAAATTGTTCCATGCAAAGGTGCCTACCCGGTCTCCCGATTTTACGCCTAGAACGCCCAATACATTTGCCAACCGCTTGATGCGGTCGTAAAGATTGGTGTATGTATATCGATGCAAGGAGCCGTCGGGGAGCTTCGTGGAAATCTGCTTGTGGGGATACATGTGGTAGGCGTGTTCCAAGATCCGGTCTATTGTGAGTGGGTAATCCATCATTAAACCTTGCATTGATAGCCCTCCTTGCGGGAGTTTAACTGGTGAACTATGGAATGTAGCCCAACAAACCATCCTTGGATTCACCGCTCCAGACCCAAAGTCTTCAAGATGTTACCACCGACTTTCCCGCAATTGGTGCTATGCCAGTTCGTTAAGTAGAGCATTTGCCGCCGTGAGATCTGCAGTGTCAAAACCCTCCTTGAACCAACCATAAATCTCGGAAAGCAGCGTTCTGGCTTCCATCTTTTTACCTTGCCTCTGCCACAAGCGGCTCAAACTTACTGCTGCCCGCAATTCTAGGGACTTTGCGCACTGTCGTTGGGAAATTTCAATAGCTCGACGAAAATACGCCTCGACATCAGCTTCGGCATCATCTCGCAGTAACATCAGTTCACCCTTGATCCGATGTAGCTCGGCTTCAAAGAACCGATCGCCGCGCTTTTCCACTGCATCTAACGCGTCAGTTAGCACGGAAAACCCCTCGTCTAGCTTTTCCACTTTCACATACGCTTCAGCCAGCAATGCGAGAAAATATGGGCGCAATATCTCGGCGCCAGTTGTACGCCAGTCTGTCAGTCCTTGCTGCATCTGCGCAATTCCCGTGGCTCCCATCCCCTGCTCGGTCAGCGCCCAACCCTCACCAATCGCCCCTGCTGATGCCCAGAGCGTAAATCCCTGTTCGATGGAAATTGCTCGCACTGCCTCTGACTGTTCTTGAGCGGCGTTCACTTCCCGTCGGCACTGATGAACCATCCCAGTGAAGTACAGCGCAACCGCCATGCTGAACGGGTGATCGACAGCTTTGGCAAGTGCCAATACCTTATGGATCCTTCTCAGAGCTTGGTCAGGATAGCCAAGAAACCACAACGCTGTGGCAGAATACGATAGACAGGTCAACCGAGCATCAGCCAAATAATGGAAGAAAGTGCGAGGGAGATGCTGCTGTGAATCATATAGTGCGATCCCGTGCTCCAAGCGCTCTTGAGAAGCAACGAAGTTTCCAAGATAGCACAAGGTAGCTCCCAACGCCCGATGTGCTTCCAGAAGCAAAGCCCGGTCTTTTGCATGCTCAGCCAAATTAAGCAGTTGCTCTCCCAGCTCGCGTGCCGTCTGCAACTCCGCCCTCACCAAATGAGCCAACCACAGTCCGAACAGCACCGGGAAAAGTTGAGGCGTCTCTCCCAGTTCCTGACAAAGCTCACGTGCTCGGGTGTAGGCGTCTACCACTTCTGAAGCGGCATACCCTCTAGTAGCTATTAACGCGGGGCCGAGAGTTGTTTGCAAGACGAGTTCATGCTGAGATTTCCCACGGCTATTCGGAAGAGTATTGAGGAGCTCTAGTGCTCTGGTGGTGTGGCGAATTGCTTCCACATTGGCTGAACGTTCAATGGCTCTCTGACCGGCCCGTTGCCAATAGATCAGTGCGTCATTGTTGAGACTTGCCTCAGTGTAATGATGGGCCAATACTCCGGGCTGGGTTTCCGCAAACTCCGGAAATTGCTCCGCCAAAACCTCCGCAATTTGCCGATGGTATTGCCCTCTTGTGCTCTTGAGGAGCGAATTATAGGCTGCCTCCCGAAAAAGAGGATGCCTGAAAACATACGTTGTTCCATCTGAGTGATTGGGGTGATGGTGATTGAGGAGTTCAGCATCCACCAACCGAGACAGTTCTCTCCGCAGTATCACTTCATCAAGTGATGAGACAGCTTGGAGAACCTCATAGGAAAACTGACTTCCCAGCACAGCCCCTAGTTGCGCTACCTCTTTGGCTGTGCCTAGCTGATCTAGGCGGGCAGTTAGCGAATCTTGCAGCGTCGTAGGAATCGCCAGCGATAGTAGCGATTGCGTTAATTCGTAGCCCCCTTCCCGTTCGCGCAGCATCCCCGACTCCAGAACCATCTTGGTCAATTCTTCCACAAACAGAGGTACCCCATCTGTCTTTGAAACAATCTGCCTCATCACTTCGGACGGCAGCAACTTAGCCCTTGTGATGTGGTCAACCATAGTTGCTACCTGCTTTCGGGTTAAGCGATTTAGTGTAATCGGGGTCACATGCGAACGAGTAAGCCATGACGGATTAAAATCTGAACGAAATGTGAGCAATGTGAGGATGTTGGGTGTTGACCCTCGATCTACGACGAGGTTAAGGAGTTCTAGAGTGGAAGGGTCAGCCCAGTGCAGGTCTTCTACAATAAACAAAACAGGGTGCTGTTTTGTTCGCCATAGAAAAATCTCAAGCAGGGCTTCAAGCGTTTTTTGCCGCTGTCGCTGGGGAGTAAGTCTCAGAGGCGGGTAGCGGTCATGAGAGATTGGTATGGAAAAGAACGAAGCGAACAGAGGCACATATTGTTCAACGGAAAAACCTAGAGACATTAGAAAAGCCTCTAGTTTGGACAGCTTTTGTTGCGAAGAATCTTCCCGTTCAAATCCCAACACCACGCGCTGGAGCATGTCAATAATTGGATAAAGGGCACTATTCTGATGGTATGGCGAACAGCGTAACTCGATTATGGGTGAAATCTCTCCCCATGTATCTGAAAAGGCTCGCGAGTTTTTCTCCGCAAATGTTTCACTCTTAACGTGTTCTTTCAGCATCTGCACCATGCGTGATTTGCCGATACCCGGTTCTCCACCGAGCAACACAACCTGTCCCGAGCCTTCTACACTTTGCTCCCAGCGTTCCAGCAATAGCCCGACAACCTGATCTCGGCCCACTAGTGGAGTCAGCCCGGAAGTAGCGGCTACATCAAGTCGGCTGTGAGCTTTGCTCGCAAGAACTTGATGCACCCGAATCGGGTAGGAGATTCCTTTGAGCGTTCGATCGCCCCACGCTTGACATTCGAATAATCCCACAATCAGTCTATGGGTTGCCGCGCTAATCACCACAGTATTCGGTTCGGCAAGTGCCTGTAAGCGGGCGGCAATATTCGGGGTTTCACCTACAATAGCCATCAATTCCAGTTGGCCCCCTTCACCCATGTCTCCTGCCACTACCAACCCTGTGTGGATTCCGACACGCACTTCTAGCCGAAGCTCATTTTCTTGCTGGAGACGTGCATTCAGGTTGTTCAAACCCTCAAGTATGCCCAATCCGGCGCGTACTGCACGCTGGGCGTTGTCCTCGTGGGCATGGGGATAGCCGAAGTAGACCATAATCCCATCCCCGAAATATCGAGCGATATGTCCCTCAAAGCGGCGGATGGCTTTCGCACATACCGCTTGATAATCGCTCAATACATCGCGCAACTCTTCAGGATCGAGTCTCTCAGAGAGCGAGGTTGAGCCTACCAGATCGCAGAACATTACTGTCAACTGGCGGCGGTCCGCTTCGGGCATCTCACGTTGACTAGCTGCTGGACTGACAGATTCTACTCTGATTGACGCTGTCGCAGGGTTTGTATTCAGTTTCGCCCCACAATTCATGCAGAATAAGGCTTCTTCTGGGTTGTCATGTTCGCAATTTTGACATCGCATTTGCAAAACTCACATGTGGACAAGATCCGATTATGTAGTATTGAGATGAACCCGTTTTACCACCAACCGAGTATCTTCCACCAGATCATGCCGACACTTAACCAGATAGCCAGATGAAAGAGTGACACCAAAAATCCGATGCCGAACCATTTGTGCTGAGATACGTAACCCAGTCCAAAATAGATAATCAGAGGTCCGGTGGAATAATTCGTTAAACAACCACATAAGTTGGAGAAATAGGCAAGTATCGCAACGGTTAGCATCGCGGGTGCCCCAACCCCCAGCGCTACCGCAAAAAAGGCACCTATCATAGCAGCAATGTGCGCGGTCAACATGGAAAAGAAGTACATCGAATAAAAGTAAATTAGCGCCAGGCTGATAATGACAGATATTCCGCTTAAGTCTGCTACCATAAACTTCATGTTGAGTGCGAACCAATCAATGAACCCATACATCTTGAGGCTGTTCGCCATCGTTAATAGACCGCCGAGCCAAATAAGTGTATCCCATGCGCTGTGATTGCCTGTGATATCCTCCCACCTCTCGGTTCGGGATAGAAGTAACAGACAGACTCCTATCCAAGCCACCAGCGTTGTGCTCATGCCGTGTAAGGCTTTTGTAGCCCACATCCCTATGAGTATAATGAAGACCGCGCTCATCACTTTCTCGCCTGATGTCCATGCCCCCATCTTCCGAAGTTCGTCTTGTGCTTTTTCTTGGGCGACATGTGTATCCTTCAGCGTGGGTTTTGCGAGGAAATAGATTAGAAGTGGGAGCAAACTCAAGCCGATAAGTCCTGGAACGATTGCTCCGAGTGCCCACGTTCCCCAACCGAAGTCCATGTCAAACACGTCGCTTGCCGCTTTTTTGACCAGAGGATTTGCAGCCATTCCGGTCAAGAACATTGCCGCCGCAATTAAATTGGCGTGGGCGCCGACCAGCGTCAAATATTCACCAGCTCGCTTGGGTTCTCTATCCGGACGGGAGTCCAGCGCCTCCGCCAAGGAACGCATAATCGGCGCCAAAACTCCTCCACCTCGAGCGGTGTTCGAGGGTATCACCGGTCCCAACAGCAACTCTGCACCACATAGAGAATAGCCCAGCCCCAAGATTGATTTTCCAAGCCAACTGACGAGGGTCAAAGCCAATCGGCGACCGAAACCGGTATGCACAACGCCACCGGCAATCAGAAATGCGGCGACGACTAACCAAACTGTGCTGTCTGCGTATCCGGCAAGCGCTTCGGAAACCGTTAGGGTTTTACTCACCAACAGTGCAACCAGTGCAAACAAGACCATGGGCCCGCTCGGATAAGGGCGTAGGATGAACCCAACAATGACTGTGATAAACACTGAAAAGATTTTCCAGCCTTTGGGTTCTAATCCCTGGGGCACTGGCATCATCCATAGTATAAGAAGTAAGAGAATACAGACACCAAGTCTGAGAACACTTTGCTTCTGCGCGTTTTCTGCCATAGACTAATTCCTCTAATTCTTATAGTTGAGATGCAGCGTCAAAATACCTTCTCGTTACAGGCATTCAAAAACTCCTGCTGCCCCCATTCCGCCGCCGACACACATCGTCACCATACCGTAGCGTGCATTCCGGCGCCGCATCTCGTTGATCAGTGTTACCGATAGTTTCGTACCAGTGCATCCAGGGGGATGTCCCAAAGCAATGGCACTTCCATTGACGTTGACCTTCTCGATTGGAAGATCGAGCTCGCCAATTACAGCAAGCGCCTGTGCCGCAAACGCCTCGTTCAGTTCGATTAGGTCGATGTCGTCGAGGGTAAGCCCCGCGAGTTTCAATGCTTTTGGTATAGCAGCAACCGGTCCAATCCCCATGATTTCTGGTGGGACACCCCCGGTCGCAAAGCCGACAAATCGCGCCATCGGTTCGCAGCCAAGTTCCATCGCTTTCTCCGTCGACATAAGAACGACTGCCGCAGCACCATCGCTCATCTGGGATGAATTTCCAGCGGTGACGGTACCATTTTCGCGAAAGGCAGGCTTGAGTTTTGCCAATGCCGGAATTGAAGTATCTCGCCGCGCTCCTTCGTCAATTTCAAATACAGATGTCCTCGTTTCTGGCGGGCCGTTTTCATTCGTATGTGTTTCTGTCACAGTAACAGGCAAGATTTCATCCTTGAACTTGCCTGAATCAATTGCATCAATCGCCTTTTGATGACTGCCTAATGCAAACGCATCTTGAGATTCACGAGAGATGCGGTATTTACGCACTAGATTCTCCGCGGTCAACCCCATGCCCAGATAGACTTCGGGACAGTGCTCAACCAAGTAGGGGTTCGGAGCAGAAGCGGTATCGTATGGAACGAAACTCATGCTTTCTGTTCCACCCGCCACAACTACGTCTGCGAACCCGCACATAATGCGTTCCGCTCCAATTGCAATCGTCTGTAAACCTGACGCGCAAAAACGGTTCACGGTCATTGCAGAAACAGAAATCGGCAATCCTGCGCGTACGCTGGCGATTCGCGCAACATTCATCCCCTGTGCTCCCTCAGGCATCGCGCAACCGATTATTACATCGTCAATCTCCTCCGGATCGAGGTTCGGCACACGATTGATAGCGCCTTTGATAGCGGATGCGGCGAGATCGTCTGGGCGAGTATTTTTCAGTGCGCCTCGGTTTGCTTTTCCTACAGCCGTCCGTACCCCTGACACAATCACTGCGGTCTTCATAATCTTCTCCTGAAAGTTGATTCGGAAATTGAAATTGGAAAGAGATCTTGTTCGCGCGTAAATTTGCCGTTGTCATGAACAGAATCTTCATCATTCAAACCGAAAAATAATACTAATGTAGATTGCCTTATATCGTGAGTAGTCTCAGAATTTTCACACTTCCTACGTTTCAATTGTGCAGCGGTTTCCCTGTCCTTAGGGTAAACTCAATCCGTTTCAGTGTCTTTTCTTCACCGCAAAGGCTCAGAAACGCTTCCCGCTCAAGGTCGAGTATATACGACTCTGAAACATGCTGCGGCGACGAAAGTTCACCACCGCAGATAACGTAGGCGAGTTTATTTAGAACAAAGGCGTCGTAGTCGCTAATATACTCAGCACAGCGCATGAGATGAATTTCTAGCTTGAGCCGCGCGAGTCCGTTTCTTCCGGACATCAACACCTCTCTAGGCTGCGGTTGCTGATAGCCGATCACGGCGATGGAACGTACCATCTGTTTTGCCTCGAAGAGGTGACGTCTCCGATTTATTGAAATGCGGTCTGTGTTACGAAGGTAACCAAGTTTTGTCGCATGAAGCCCGCTCTCGGACACTCTTGAGCGGGCGATCGTATCGAAAGCGCGCTTAAGATAGGGAAATGGCTCCTTAGTCACATCATGCGACACGTTTTCGAGCGAGCGCAGGACCATCTCTTTTGTACCGCCCGCACCTGGGATGAGTCCAACACGCACCTCGACCAAACCTATATAAGTTTCAGCAGCAGCACAAACCGCATCCGAATTGAGAGCAATCTCACAGCCTCCGCCGAATGTCATGCCCGATGGAGCGGAAACAACCGGTTTCGGCGAATACCGCAGCGACATATTCGCCATCTGGAAATTTCGAATGATTTCGTCAATTGCGTCCCAATCTTTGTTGCGCGCCTTTTCAAGAATCAAGACGAGACTGAGCCCCACCGAAAAATTGTCACTGTGGTTACCGATGACGAGTCCGACATAATTCCGTTCTACTTCGTCAAGGGCTTTTAGCATCATCTCGATCGTGGGAGTATTGATGATATTCATCTTACTGTGGAACTCAAGACAAACTACGTCATCTCCAATATCTATGAGGCTTGCATCAGAATTCGACTGCACAACTTTATCGTTCGTTTTGAGGTCGGGGAGAACGATGACTTCTGGACAGGTATGAATCGCTTGATAGCCATTTGCTCCGAAATCGAAGTAGGCTCTTTTGGTGTGCTCCCCCCCTGCTTTCCCTGTGCTGTAAAATGAGGTATTTCCCGATTCAAGCAAACGTGCAACTAGCGGCGGAATAGAATGCCCCTCGGATGACATTCGTTCCACGGATTCCGGTACCCCAATTGCATCCCACATTTCAAAGATACCAAGCTCCCAATTGAATCCCCACTTCATGGCGTTGTCGACGCTCATTAAATCATCCGCGATTTCGGGGATGCATGTTGCCGCGTAGTTCATAACGTTGCTAAGGCTTTTCCACATAAACCGCCCTTCGCGATCGTTGCTGTCTATAAGTTGCTTGATTCGCGCTCTCACATCCGAAATCCGCTTCACGGCGTCGAGCGAATGAGATTGGATACTCGTACGCGGTACATATTCAAGTGTGTTGTAGTCCAGCATCCAGATTTCACTGCCTTTCTCCTTGGGGCACCTATGATAAAACCCCTGCCCTGTTTTATCACCAAGCCAGTTTCTCTCGACCATCTGCAAAATGAAATCTGGCATGCGGAAAATCGCACGCGGTTCGCCGTCGGGCGCGGCGGCGTGGAGGTTTTTCGCCATATCTACGAGAATATCAATCCCAATGAGATCTCCCAGCCGGAAGGTGGCGCTTCGTGGGCGTCCAATCAGTGGTCCCGTAATCGCATCAACCTCATCAATCGTGTACCCCTCGTCCATCATCAGACGAATAGTATGCATCATCGAAAATGTACCAATCCGGTTGGCGATGAAGTTGGGGGTATCCTTGCAATGCACGACCCCTTTACCGAGAATCCGCTCTCCGAAATCGGAGATGAATTCAACCAGATTTGTTCGAGTGTCATCTGTTGGAATAATCTCAAGCAGGTGCATATAGCGCGGAGGATTGAAGAAATGCGTACCTACAAAGCATTCCTGATAGTTGTCCGAGCGTCCTTCAGAAATGGCACGGATGGAGATTCCCGATGTGTTAGAACTTACGAGTGTGTCATGACTGCGATGCCGATCGATTAATCCGTGAACCTGTTTCTTGACATCAAGGTTCTCAGTGACTGCTTCGACGACCCAGTCCGCTTCAGCCAGCCAGTCGGCGTCATCGCTTAAGTTTCCCGCCCTAATCAGTCGAGCTGCATCGCGGATATAGAAAGGTGAATGGGATTTCGCGTTCTTCATCCGATCCAGAGCGGATTCCGCGATTCGATTCCGTTCAACAGTGCTATCGCGACTCATGATATCCCCGTATGCTTCGCTAGCTAGTTCGGAGGGAACAATATCCAACAAATCGCACGGGATACCGACGTTGGCGATATAAGCGGCAATCTGCGACCCCATTGTACCGGCACCCACAACTGCAACTCTTTTTATTTTGCGATATAATTCTTCCTGCAAACTGTTCACCTTTACCTAACTTCCCCATTACTTTCTCTACTGAAGCGGGTGAGGACATCGCCAATCTTATCTTGCAAAGAACGGCGTATTTTGGCAGAGCCTTTGTAATTACTCATTAAAATAGCAAAAGCTAGAATTTCGCCATCTACAGTCATAGTGTAGCCAGCGAGTGTTGAGACCCCTCTCATTGTACCCGTTTTCGCCCGTAGAATCTCTTCTGCTTTCGTGGTTTTCATCCGTCGTTTCAACGTCCCATCAACGCCCGCAATGGGCAATGATGCAAGATATTCAGGCATCACCGCAAATTCACGAAACATATAAGCTAGTACACTTGTCAGCATCGAAGCTGTAACTAAATTGTATCGGGAAACACCCGACCCATCCGCAAAGGTGTAACGCGAGCTATCCAACCCAATTTCGCCTAAAAATGCGTTAATCGCTAGAATTCCCTTTCGCGCTGTACCGGGAGCGCCTTTTAACTCCGCCCCAATCGTTTTCAGAATGAGCTCAGCAGTTAAATTGTCGCTCGATTTGTTCATCTCCCAGAGAATGTGAGCTAACGACGTTGATACATGATTGGCTATTTTCATTGAGCCATCCGGAACTTCGCCGTAACGCACTTCTCCCTGAAGCATAATGCCCTTCTGAGCAAGCATCTCCTTCAATAGGGTTCCGCAATAAAGCGCAGGATCGACCACATCTACCCGTCGACTTACTTCAGCTTTGCCGATTTCCATCGATCCGCGAATGGTCAGAACATTCGCCTCCTCAGGCTTCCACTGTCGTTTTATGTTCAACGTCGTCGCTTCTGAAGCGGCGGCGGTTTTCGCCTCATAGATAATTTTCATATACTGTGTCGGTGGCTCAAGATTGACATGAACGGAATCGCCAATCTTATCACCTGGCGACACACGGAGGTAAACACCGTTGTGATTGATGGTTAGCGCACTTAAATGTGAGTAATATCCGCCTAAAGGTCCATCGTCCCACATCCATCCTTTACCCCGCCGGACATCGTCGAAATGGGTTTCATCTACAATAATATCGCCTCCAACAGAATTGACGCCCAACGCGATCAGTTTTTCTATCATCTTTTCTAGGTCGACACTCGCAAATCTTGGGTCGCCTCTACCCTTGAGGTAAAGATTACCTGTGACACAACTATCTTCGATGCCATCCGCATAAAGTGTAGTATGGAAACGATAGTTAGGGCTTAGTTTGACAAGTGCCGTTGCAGCGGTAATCAGTTTCATAGTTGAAGCCGGATGATACAATTTGTCAGCATCTTTCTCATAAAGCACTTCTCCGTTCGATAGCGAAATCATTTTTAGTCCAACATTTGAAGCGGCGAGCAGCGGATCTCTCAGAATAGTTTCAATTTCACTCCGCAATAACTGGACGGCTTGAGACGGCGGTTCGAGCGGTGTTGGCGAGGAAATCGCCCCGCAACTGTTAAGGACAGTTAAACAGAATGACAAAAATAGCCACGGACAGAATTTACCAAGACTCGATAGACTTTGACAGATGCCACGTTTTATCTGGATTTTGTACAACATGATAATCGTCCGTTTTTGTAGATGATTTAGCCGAGGGATTGTCTCACATAAGGGGCATGAAGTCAAGATCTTTTTCAAACAGCGACAATCCGTTTTTGTACGTGCACGGCAATATATGTTACAATACAATACTTACTATTCAGGTTGTCCCTACAACCCGGATTTGCAATCGGATTGAGGCTTTTCATCACCAACCGACACAAGGGTCGAACTGTACATTAAGGAGAAAACCATATATGGCAAAATCATTAAAAGTTGGCATCATTGGTGTCGGAGGTATCGCCCGTACCCATATTCCGGGCTGGAACGCTTCCCCGCACGCTGACTTGGTCGCTGGCTGTGATATCAGTGAAGATGTCGTTAAACAGTGGGGCGAAACAAACCGCATCAAAAAACTCGTGACCGACTCAGCGGATCTCTTCAACGATGCTGATATAGACATCATAGATGTCTGCACACCGAATATGTACCACGCACCGCTGGCAATTGCTGCGCTCAAGGCGGGTAAGCACGTCATCTGCGAAAAACCGCTGGCGCCGACACCTCAAGACATCCGCAACATGATTGCAGCCCGTGACAAGTCCGGAAAGATGCTTATGACGGCGCAGCATTTCCGATTTCAACCTAACTCAAAAGCGATGAAAGCCGAAATTGATACAGGTGTGCTCGGTGAAGTATACCACGCACGTAGTTGGATGCTGCGCCGCAACGGGTTTTCGCCTGGACTAGGATTTGTTCTCAAGAAAAACAGCGGTGGTGGGCCTTGTATTGATATCGGCGTTCACATCTTGGATTTAACCCTCTGGTTCATGGGCAATCCGCAGCCGGTCGCGGTGACGGGCGTTGCACGAGCTGAACTAGCACATCGGACGGGCGCATTCTGCGCATGGGGCGGTGAAATACCGCAGGAATTCGATGTCGAAGATTTTGCGGCAGCATTTGTGCGATTTGACAACGGCGCCACACTCATCTTGGAGGTGAGTTGGCTACTCCATCACGATATACGCGGTGAGGACATGCAGATGTGGCTCTACGGTACGACCGCGGGCGCACATTGGCCCAAATGCGAGTTCCTTGAAAGCAATTCTGAGACGAAGCAGCACTACAACCGAACCCTACAGCTCTTCCCGAACCTCCTGGAGCCACACGCTCAGGAATGCTTCGAATTTGCCCAGGCAATAGTCGATGACGCGCCCTCGCCCGTGCCCCCCGAACAATCGCTGCAAGTAATTAGTATTCTGAATGGGATCTACCGAAGCCAAGAACAGGGCGGGGAAATACGCGTCAATGGGACGTAATCCGATTTGCATCGGACCATTCTTCGATTGCACACATTCTAACAAGTCTTCAAACGAGTTCATCTCGCCGAAGTTCTGCAATCGCGTCGTCATCTAGTTCAAGTAGTTCCTTAAGGATTTCGTCCGTGTGCTGTCCCAAGGTCGGTGGCGGAAGACGCATTTGAGCTGGCGTCGTTGAGAGATTGAACGGCGTACCAGCCAGTCTCACAGTCCCTGCGGTTGGGTGCGGCATCTCTACCAGCATACCCCGTGCGAGCGCCTGCGAGTCACCGAAGACCTTGTCAAGTGTGTTGACCGGTCCGGCAGGTACGTCGGCATCCGCGCACAATTGCAGCCATTCGGCGACAGTCTTCCGCCGAAGCAGGGTCTCCATCATGGGAATCAACACGGCACGGTGCGCGACGCGTTGCGGATTGGTCGCAAAGCGTGTATCCTCCGCCCATGCACTCATGTCCGATGATTCGCAGAACCGCTGCCATTGTCCGTCGTTGCCAATGGCTAAGACAAAGAGATCGTCCGCTGCCTGAAACGCCTGATACGGAACGATGCTGGCGTGTGTGTTTCCCCAGCGTTGCGGCACACCACCCGAACACAGATAACTGCTGCCGACGTTTGCTAACAGAGCAATTTGCGAATCGAACAACGATATGTCGAGATGTTGTCCCTCACCGTTGCGTTCACGGGCATACAGTGCGGCAAGAATCGCATTGCACGCAAACAACGCGGCAGCGACATCCACGATCGCAACTCCGACTTTCATGGGTGTGCCATTTCGCTCGCCAGTGATGGACATAAAACCGCCGCGTCCTTGGATCAGAGAGTCGTATCCGGCTAACTCACGGTCGGAGCCCGTGTGCCCGAAGCCGCTAATTGAGCAGTAAATTAGACGAGGATTGATCGCTTTGAGTTCGGTATAGCTTAATCCGAGTTTGGCAGCGCCCCCGCTTCTAAAGTTCTCAATCAACACATCGCTGTTTCGCGCTAAATCCTGAACTATAGCGGCGCCTCGTTTTTCCTTGAGATTGAGGGTGATGCTTTTCTTATTACGGTTGCAGCAGAGGTAATATGCCGACTCGCCGCCGACAAACGGCGGTCCCCAATGCCGCGTCTCGTCGCCGGCGCCAGGGCGCTCAACCTTGATGACCTCAGCGCCTAAGTCGCCTAGCATCATTGCACAATACGGACCGGCTAAATGCCTAGACAACTCCAGCACTCGCACCCCATCCAGTGCACCTGTCATTATGTATTCTCCTTGAACGGATAGGGCGGTAATTCTTGTGTCAATCGTTTGTCAGTTCGGTATCCCAGTGCATATTCTGCTTGCATCAATTGGTGAATTTCCTGCGTTCCCTCATAAATCTGCGCTCCGCGGGCGTTGCGAAAGTAGCGTTCGACAGGGAACTCGTCGCTATAGCCGTAGGCGCCATGAATTTGCACAGCGCCGTCTGCCGCTCGAAACGCGTTCTGACAATTAACCCACTTAGCGAGGCTAGCCTCACGCGTACAGCGCGTCCCACGATTTTTCATCCAGCCAATCTGATAGTAAAGCAGTCGCCCGATGTCTCGCCCAGCGACCATCTCGGCAATTTTTTGCTGGACGAGTTGGTGTTTGCCAATTGGCTCTCCGAAGGTCTCTCGCTTCTTAGCGTAGGCTGAGCTTGCTTCAAGACACGCCTCTATCAAACCGACCGCGCCCGCGGCAACTGTGTAACGACCGCTGTCCAGTGCGCTCATGGCGATTTTGAAGCCCTCACCTTCTTCACCAACGCGATTGGATGAAGGCACACACACCTCACTCAAGACGATTCCCCCGGTGGCGCCGATGCGACCGCCCAATTTATGTCCTATGCTAGAGGTGCTCACACCCTCGAAACCGCGCTCAACGATAAATGCCGAAATGCCGCGATGCTTGGCTGAACAATCAGTGTAAGCAAAAACCAGAAATTGGTCTGCGACATCGGCAAAGCCTATCCAGGTCTTCTCGCCGTTGAGGATGTAGGCATCGCCGTCACGCCGTGCCGTCGTGCGGATGCTTGCAACATCACTGCCCGCACCCGGCTCGGTCAGCGCAAATGCCGCCAACTTCTCGCCGCGTGCCTGTGGAGCAAGATACTTACACTTTTGCGCTTCGCTGCCCCACTGAAACAACGCCAACGAGTTGAGCCCAAGATGGACGGAAATCAGTACACGAAACGCACTATCCGCACGCTCCAGTTCCTCCGAAACGATTCCGAGGCTCAGATAGTCCAAACCCAACCCGCCGTAGCGTGGCGGGATGCAGACGCCTAACAACCCCTCTGCCGCCATTTTCGGTAAGATGCTTCGCGGAAAGTGATGTGCACGGTCCCAATCGCGCACGGACGGCAAAATCTCGCGCGCGCAGAACTCGCGCGTCGTCCTGCGGACGGCATCGTGTTCCGAGGTCAATGTAAAGTCCATTATGTCTATCTCCGAGTGCGGGTAGCCGTTAGTCAGTTTGGGGTACAGTATATCAAATTCTAATTTATTGATAAATAGAAAAAAAACAAACCCTCTTGACAAAACCGTCAATTTGCGTATAATTGCATAATCGAAATATAGCTGAGGACAAAATGATGATGGTCATTATAAAGCCTTTCCAGGAGTGTATGTAGGTCGCTGTTTAGAATCTTGGACCGCAGTTACCTGCACATAGCGAAGAGGAGGAATGATACGATGCGAGTTTTTGTTACAGGCGGAACGGGATATATCGGCAGCGCCGTGGTGTCCGAACTCGTAAAAGCAACGCATCAGGTAACTGGACTAGCCAGATCAGCCGAAAAAGAGACCGAACTCAAGAATCTCGGAGCAACTCCAGTGCGGGGCGATCTTAGAGATGCTTCCAGCTTCACTGACCTCGCAGCAGAACACGACACCATCATCCATATCGGCTTTGAACGCAGCCCGGAAGGATACGCCGCTGATCGAGCGGTCATGGAAGGACTCCTCACCGCCGCAAGCGCCGCCTCCGGCTTGCGCCATGTTATCTATACTTCAGGATTATGGGTACTTGGGAGCGTCAGCCAGGACCCAGTAGACGAAGATGCTTCGACCGATCAACCGGTTCAACTCGTGGCATGGCGACCGCCACACGAAAGGCTCGTATTGGACGCCGCCACAGATTCAATGACGACGTCAGTCATCCGCCCCGGGATGGTTTACGGCGGTAACGGTGGAATCCTGGAATCGTTCTTCATATCGGCGGATAAAGGAGAACCCGTTGTCCACGTGGGCGATGGGAATAACCGCTTCTGTTTCGTACACCGCGAAGACCTCGCGAAACTCTACCGGCTCGTCGTCGAGAAGCGGGCACCTGGAATCTTCCACGGTATTGATAATGCGTTCGTCAAAATTGCCGACGCAGCGCACGCCGTGAGCCAAGCGGCAGGCAAAGGGAGCGTCGTTCAAAGTCAACGGCTTGAAGACGCTCGGGGTGAGATTGGTCTGTTCGCCGATGCGCTCTGCACCGATCAGGCAGTCGTTGCACGCCGTTCCCGTGAACTCGGCTGGGATCCGGTGCATCCCCCATTTCCCGAAAGCGCTCAGTCAGCCTATCAAGAGTGGAAAGACAGATAACCTGTAGTGAATTTTCGTTCGGCTAAAACTGCGGGCTAGTACAGCCCAAGATGACATATAAAGGAGTGATGTATGAGATTCGTATCTTTCGCAGCCGATGACGGCTCCCATTTTGGTATCTACAAAGATGACCGTGTCCTCGACCTGACCGTAGCGGGCGGCGCCGACTTTCCGAGCGACCTGCTCGGGCTAATCGATCTCGGACAATCGGGGATTGAACGTGCTAAACGTCTAGCGAACCAGTCGCCGGACTCCGCTTGGCAGCCGCTGGATCCAGCCAAACTGCTCGCGCCAATCCCAGTTCCCCGCCGCAACGTGTTCTGCTTGGGCATGAACTATGCCGCCCATGCGCGCGAGGGCGATTTGGCGAGGGGGCTAGAACCGTCTCTTCCCACAGTACCGGTTTTCTTCACCAAAACCACGACCGCGGTTACTGGACCCTATGCGGATGTCCCATTCGATGCAGCCGTATCCGAGCAGATCGATTGGGAAGTCGAGATGGCGGTCATCATCGGGCGGCGAGGGAAGAATATCTCGCCTGAATCTGCGATGGAGTACGTATTCGGTTACACCGTCGTCAACGACCTGTCGGCTCGTGATTTACAATTCAGCCACAACCAGTTCTTTAAGGGAAAGAGTCTCGACGGCGGGTGCCCCATGGGACCGTGCATCGTGACTGCCGATGAAATCTCAGACCCCCATGCACTTAATGTGCGTTGCAGCGTTAACGGCGTCGTCAAGCAGGATTCGAATACATCCGACCTGATTTTCGACATCCCCGCGTCCATCGACTGGCTCTCGCGAGGATTGACGATCCAACCCGGTGATGTCATCTCCACCGGCACGCCGAGCGGCGTTGGATTCGCGCGCACTCCACCGGAGTTCCTCTTTCCCGGCGATGTCGTCGAGTGCGAGGTTGAAGAGATTGGAGTCATTCGAAATCGGATGGTTGATGTTGGTGGTTGATTCTATGAATTACTGATTGAATCAAGATCTGGTGAAAACGACCCAACTCGCAAGGAGATTTAGACAGGGCGTTCTGTCATACTTGTCCATCTACAAATATGCAACGAACACTATTGGTTGGTATGGAATATAAAAGGAAATCATCCTTCATTTTCGTGTCCGTGATGATTTTTCTGCTCTGCAAAATCGGTCTGGCAGAGGTCTTGACCCGCCAAGAGCTTGCCAAAAAAGCGCTAGCCGCTACGATCCATCTAGTTTTGGTAGGTGCCAATGACGAGAAATGGACGGGAAGCGGATTCTTTGTGCGTCCGAATCAGATCGTGACCAACTTCCATGTGATTGATGGCGCCGTGGGCGGTTTGGCAAAACGCGTTAGTCAGGAAACAGTATACACCATTAAAGGCTTTACGGCGAAAGAGAAAGGGCATGATTTGGCGATTTTACAGGTATCGGCGTATGGTGTTGAGCCGCTACCTCTCGGGGATAGCGATGAGGTCGAGATAGGCGATACGGTCTATGCCGTGGGTAATCCGCGAGGATTAGAAGGAACGTTTTCAAATGGGATCATTAGTCAGATTAGGGGAAAAGGGGCCGAAAAGTTACTTCAATTTACCGCGTCAATATCTAAAGGCAACAGTGGAGGCCCCGTGCTGAATGAGGATGGCGAAGTAATAGGTGTTGTTTCATTCCGAATCCCCGATATCCGTAACTTCGACTACTCAGGGAATCTCAATTTTGCAATCCCCTCAAACTATCTCAAGGCTCTCATTGATCGTCAATTGGGGCCAGCGAAACCACCCACACCAAAAGCCACTCCCAAAAAACCTAAATCGTCAAAATCTGTTCAACCGAAACCGGTCACGCCAAAAGTCACCCCGCAGAAACCTAAGCCGCCAAAACTTGTTCAACCGAAACCGGTCACGCCAAAAGTCACCCCGCAGAAACCTAAGCCGCCAAAACTTGTTCAACCGAAACCGTCCACGCCAAAAGTCACCCCGCAGAAACCTAAGCCATCAAAACTTGTTCAACCGAAACCGTCCACGCCAAATGTCACCCCGCAGAAACCTAAGCCGCCAAAACCTGTTCAACCAAAACCGGTCACGCCAAAAATCGCTCCGAAACCCGCCCCCTCAAAACCCAAGCCTTCTCGACCTCCTTCACCAATAGAACACCTACAAAAGGGTATAGAACTGTATGAAGAGACACAATTCACCAATGCGATAAAATCATTGCGTTCGTCCTTAGGCGGGCTTGGCAATCCAGAACAGAGAGCCAAGGCTCACCTATACTTAGGGTGTTCAATTTGGGGATTAGGAGAAGATGTCGATCAACTGCACCGCGAATTTCAAGAAGCGCTTCGCCACAATCCGGATCAAACCTTGCCTCCGAGGATCGGAGAAGATCATCCCGTCTTTAAGCCACTGCTAGAAAAAGTACGTTCGAAATCAATTGGTAAATTGACGATTACCTGTTCACTCTCCCAAACAGAAATTTGGATTCACGGAAACCTATTCGACAGGAAAATGATTGGTACCGGAACCTCCAGTATCCGACTATTCATGGGGGACTACACCGTAGAAGGTATTTATGAAGAAGTTGTCCGAAATCAAACTGTCATCATCAAGCCTGATGAGCATGAGAAACTTTTTCTTGAACTTCCAGCTATTATTAAACATGACACTCCACCAAGGGTTTCCATTGGTGAAACCATCACACTTACATTAGATTTAATCTCCGCGGCGAGACCCAAATGGGTTGAAGTTCGCTACAAATCCTACAGCAGAAAAGGGGACGAACTAGAACAGGTCAACGAAGAAATGCGTTTGTGGAGGGAGCACTCTGCATTGTCAACGCGAACGTATCGAGTGCAGTTGTTTCTACAGAAGAACGTCGGCATGATTGAATATTTTATCATAGCAGATAAAGCAAGGTCTCCAAAGAGCGGCCATCATAACATCCTCATTGAGGAGGACGAGCAAGATCGCAAGGAATTCACAAATGAACTCAAGGAAGTTGAAGACAGTTGGATGCGGATTCATGACACTAACTCAGCTGCGCGACTTGCAGCGAATGACCTATTGGACGCTGCGGAATCAACAATTAATTCCGCCGAAAGTACCTATAACATCCACAAATTTAACCGCCACCAGAACACGGCATCTGAGCAAATTAATAAAGCGAGAGAATCGGTGGAAGAACTAGTGACAAATACGCCAGACGATAAACAGGAACTCGAAAAACTGTTAAATTCCGTTTCCGCGACTGAAGCTACTGCCAAGGCTAACAGACGGCTGTCAGAATCCTTTATTGAAACAACGACGATTTCATTGAGAGATAAAATAAAGGGTACAAAAAACACGCTGAATTCGATGGGTGACATGCCAATACGCTTGGATAAACAGGAGAGTCAGTTGGCAAAAGTAGTTCAAGAATTCAAACCGTTGCATCAGGGAATATGGGTAAGTTTATGGTCAAATAATGTCTCTGAAGATGAAACTTCCGCCTCTGATTCGGGTGGTGGTGATATGCTCCGCCTCGTCTACGCACGAGAGGGCAGAACTCATCGGGCGCGCGGGATTCAACTTGACTATTCCTACCAGAATTCAGTTAACACAAGCGTGACAGGTCTATGGGAGCCTGATCTAGATTTAAGCGATTTAAGAGAAAATGCTATGGCGGTTACGATCCTCGGAGGCATAGCAAGATACCGCATCAACTCCAATCGCATTGGAACTAGTCAAGTCGCATCTGGAGAGTCCACTCACACTACGCCGATAATCGGTGCGGGACTGCAACTCTATCCAGAGCATAGATTTACAGTGAATCTAAAGGGAACAATCAAACTTCAGTCAGCTAATGACGGTTCTCGCCTTATTAACAAACATCTCTATCACTACGAAGTAGGCGTTCGTCTTTACATCGCCCCCGCGCTGAATATGAGGGTCGGATATGGTCAATGGTACTTAGGCAATCGTAACATCACCGGTCTGCAAATTGGGCTGGGCGCTCTTTTTTGAAAAACGCTCAATTCAAACACTCGACTTTAATTTGATTACGACGACACAGTTCACTAGCGTAGGTTGCGTTGTACCGTTAAACCAGATATCTACTATCAAGGCAAGCCAGAATGCTTCTCGCTACCGACACTGTTGCATTGAATGGTATAGTGAACCGAACGCCCAATCCAGCTACTGACAATAAAGCAATGGGATTCAAGATATAGACAATTTCAATTAGCATCGCACCCTGCAATCCAAGCAGAATGCTTGATATGTTTCATTTGCGCTGTTTAACCAAAGCTACACATTTATTAGAGCCAAATCAGTTTGGCTGACTATCCTCGTCCATAGTGGTCATCAACTGCTTCCGTTCAATAGTTTCCATTTGTTTCGCATGTTCCCTATGCAAGTCACTATGTGAACACTACCTGAATCAACATAAAGCCAACTCTAATTTAGCAAGGGAGAGTACGATATGACGAAACGTGATTGGGTACTTCTTGCAGTTGGGATTATCGTTATTGTCATCATTATAATTGCTATAATTGCTGTTCGATCTTGTAGTCAACCCCCTCCTGGGTCTCAACAGGCCGAAACCGATGCGCCCACACGTGCACCCGCACCTCCGCCTCCCAAAGCCGATGTGACTGCGACCACGCCCGCGACCAAACGTGTGATCGCCCCTGCGACTTCGCACGTGTCGGTTTCAATAAACGCTGTCCCATGGGCAGAGGTTTTCATAAAGCCTCCTGGAACCAATAGATTCATAAAACCGGGGATTAAATACTTCAAAATCGCGCCTGAACCCAATGGAGAGGATACCCACGTCACGCCTATTCGAGGTAAAATGAAAGTGCCAGCCGGCACAGCGATAAAGTTGGTTTATGATGGACGAGAGAAAATTTTCCCTTACGAGTCCTGGAAGACGAGGCATTCAATCTCACACGATTTTCTGGGGCAATGACGTATTATTCAATGGATGCCGCTGGTAGATTTCTAGTGAAACCCAAAATGAGATTTTCCGTCATTTTCAAGTATTTTATGCTTTTCGCGGTCTGGAATATGTCCGTTGCAATCGCTCTATCACCCGAAGAGATCGCCAAGAAAGCGTTGGACGCTACCGTGCTCCTTGTCATGGTAGATGCCAATGGCGAAGTATCGTCAGGAGGCAGCGGATTCTTCGTGCAACCGAACCAGATTGCCACCAATTTCCACGTGATTGATGGTTCCGCTGGCGGTCAGGCAAAACCTGTTGGTCAGCAAACGGTGTACCCGGTAGAGCGTATCTCGGCAGTGGACAAAAAGCACGATTTGGCAATTTTGCAGGTATCGGCACCCGGGGTTGAACCGCTTCCGATCGGCGACAGTGAGTCCGTTGCGATTGGAGATCAAATTTATGTCATAGGCAATCCACTTGGCGTTCTTGAAGGCACTTTTTCGGATGGGATTATTAGTGCGATTCGAGAAGTGGATGAGGTAAAGTTATTTCAGGTTACTGCTCCCATCGCTGAGGGCAACAGTGGCGGTCCCGTGCTTAACGCCGAGGGCGAAGTAGTCGGGGTTTCGCAGGGAGCTGTCCCTGCCGGGCGGAATCTTAATTTTGCGATTCCGTCAATCCATATCAAGGCGCTCGTCAATCAATTGGGCAAAGAATTGCTAGAAAAAGGTATCGAACAATATGAAGCCACGCAATTCAAGGATGCAATAAAGTCACTGCGCTCAGCCCTTCGCGGACTTAGCGAATCAAAACAGCGGGCAAGAGCTCATCTTTACCTTGGGTGTTCAAAACGAGGATTTGGAGAATCTGATTACACCGTGAGCGAGGACTTTCGAGAAGCACTTCGACACAATTCTGATCAGGTGTTGCCCCCAAGGATAGGAGAGGACCACCCGGTTTTTAAACCGCTGCTAGAAAAAGTACGCTCGGAGTCAACGGGGGAATTGAAGGTTACCTGCTCACTCCTTCATGCAGAAATCTGGATTGACGGGAACGATATCAACAGAAAAATGATAGGCATCGGAACTTCCAGTATCCGACTATATGTGGGCGACTACACCGTAGAGGGGGTTTTTGAAGGGATTTCCCGAAAGCAAACTTTCACAATCCTACCTGACGCACATGAAATACTCTATTTAGCACTGCCGCCTATTTTAAAACATGAACCCCCTGCTAGAGCGTCCGTCGGTGAGATTATCCCTCTTTCTTTGGATTTAATCAGTCGCGAAAAGCCAAAGCAGGTTCAGATTCGCTACATCATTTACGGCAGAAACGGGCAAGAATTAGACCGGGGAAATCAGGAAATGCTTCTTTGGAACAAGCAACCTACACCGTCAGCGTGGATTTACCGCTCGGATTTGCCATCGCAAAAGCATGTTGGTAAGATTTCTTATTTCATCATAGCTGATGAAGCCAGGTCACCGAAAAGTCAATTTCATGAAATCTGCATTGTTGACGAGAATCTCCCAGAAATCGATCTGCTGGAGCCCGATGAAGACGCCGAATTTAAAGTCAATCAACCCATTTCGGTTAGAGCAAGAGTTACTGATGATACTTCTGTTGATGAGGTTCGTATTCATTATGCTTTCTCGAGTTCAGGCGGTTCAAAACCTTCTGAGGCAATTCCGTCTCAGCCACTGGAGAAGGAAGCCACTGACGACATATATGTCGGACTAATCCCGCCTCAACAGAGCGGCCCTGGGTACATCTGGTATTATTTGACCGCGACCGATGAAGATAAAAACGAGAGCAAGTCGGATGAAAGAAGGATAGAAATTGTAAACCCAGGCCAAAAATTCCCCAAGAGTAAGCCGAATGATAAAGATGCCAATTATCCATTTCATCAGGGGATTTGGGCGAGTCATGGATGGTCAGAGGACATCCATGATAATGGTGGTCTTGTTTCAAAATGGGATAGAGGTGATATACTCAGTTTCAGTTACCTGAGTGAAGGCAAAGGCCATCGGACGCTCGGCGTACAACTGGATTTTTCGTATCAGGTTCCCGCCAACATGAACGCGACGGTGCAGTGGGGACCAGCGATTAGAGAAGGAGCCATCGCGTTTGCATTCCTAGGTGGTGCTGCAAAATACAGGAATTCCGATTCCCGTCGCTTTATGATAAATCAGGTAGCCCGAGGAGCCTCAGATGGGCCAGTTCACATTACACCGTTTCTCGGTGCGAGTTTGAAATTCTACCCATTGAATACTGTCACAGTTGACATTGCAAGTTCGATTAAACTTAGGTCGATTGAAACATTTTCTAGCGACGAATCAGATACCGTGGCGAAACATCTTCACCACTACGAAATGGGCATCCGGGTTTACATTACCCCCGCACTGAATCTGAGGCTCGGCTACGGAAAATGGTATCTAGGAAATCGTGGAAACACAACTGTGCAGATTGGGCTCGGGGTTACGTTCTGAGCGTTCTTTGCTTGAATGTCGCGAAATACTTCAAGACCCGCAGACGACGATCTAAATCCATAAACATTTCCTCCTCAAATATGTAAATTGGCCAGGTTAAGTCGCCATACGATTTATTTAACGAACTGCCAGTTCGCGAAATGATAGCAATCGCCCCAGTGGGCGGATTGCCGTATGATTGGCTACGCAATCAGTGGAGACGATAGATTGAATCGCCTTGAGCATCTTCTCAACATCAGCACCAATCTGTTCAAGTAGGTTGAGAACCTAGCGTTCAAATTCGGTCATTGACAAACCTCTTTAGGTGTGGAATTATGTTCTAATAAAACACCATGCCTATTGCAAAACTATCTATTGCGCCTGTAAACGAAAAATTATACGCACCCGATAATATCAGCGATGGAGAAAGGGTTAGTTCTAACCCCATCGTAGCATTCACGTGCCCTTCATTGAGTTCCAACTCATCATTCAGAAACTCCCAACTGTAATTGTATCCAACGCCGAAAAAGGGGGCAAATTCCATCGGGCTTGATTCGGATGTCAGTCGTTTTAATAGACCTGCATAGCCTCCTAAGCCAAGTCCGTAGACGTGTAGGTCACGGACAATGTTTTGATATGAGCCGCCGCCCCCAATCGAGACAAACGAATCGAAGCCAGTAGTGCCAAACGGTGCAATGTGCATAAAGTCTAGAGAGGCGGCGGGAGAAGGCGGAATATCTAACTCATCGAAAAACCGAATCGCACCGGTAAAAGAGGTTTTTGCATTTGCGTCGATGCCATATTCGAGATTGCCCCAAATGGCACGATTGATTTCAGTAAAGGCTAAACCAACTCCAAATGTGCTTTGTTTCGGCGTCAACCGTAAAAAGCTTGCATAGGTACTTCCAACGTATACATTAAAGCAAATTGCAACAATGATTAGTTTTGTCATAGTAATTGGTTCTCCATAAAACCTAGTGACGCGTTAGATGTTACTGGAATTTCTTGATGTAATTTTCTTGCCAGCAGTTGTAATGGTTTTGGAATGTCTGATAGCCTCACGTATCAAGCCGTCCCGCGTAATGTGCATTGGAGAAGAAGGGGCTATGTTGAATCGTTCTTGGAAGCAGGATTAACCCATCGCCTATCTATTCTTCCCTAGCTGCTGATGGCGGTGGGCTTACACTCGGCTTTGAAGTATTACCGAGGGCATCACATTTACCAATCTGCAGCTTGGCAATTTAATGTATTCAAAGCCCCCACCGCAGTAAGCCAGAAACAAAAAAACCAACACGGTGAGGTGCTGGCATAGACCAAACGCCTAACCTTGCAACAAGTGAATGATAAAGCTACACCCCTTGCGTATTACGTTTGGTATAATGATGCGAACCTATGAAATTGTAGGTTTAGGGATCGCAACCTCGTAATCATAACCATGTGAAGGTCGGTAAGGGCGGTCGCCGGGCGTGGCGACCGTCACATTCCCTCACCGATTGCGATACGGAAAGGTTAACACAACCCGATTATTGTGTCAAGGCTTTTTTAAAAGGTGACAACAATGACAAAATCAAGCGAAAGGAAATGAGTAGTGCGTTCTGCCAAAGTTGGATGTCCTAAATCGAGGAAAGACCACTTCAAGAGGATCCCCGATACCCCAGAGAACATTGCCAAAGCATTGTTCAGGCAACGTAAAAAGAAAACAAGAAACAAATACGTGTTGGAAACAACACATTAGCAACGAGCGAATGGCATTATTCTATATAATATAATTCCCAAAGAAAAGGCCCCGTGGGCGATAACGGTGGGGGATGAGTGGAGTTCCATTCCAATTTGGGCGCCTGTGCTACCTTCATCATAACTATTATTGGTATCGAATCGTTGATTCGTAACCGTTGTCCAGACATGGGTGTACAATATCCCAAAATACGGCGTCAACTTCATCCCGGATTCGGTTACTATGCGCTTTAAGAGTCCTCCCATACCGGTGAGCCCCAAAGCCCGTGCACTCTCACGAATCTCCGCCCCAGAAACTTCCTTGGCAAAACCAGCGCCGCCTTCAATTATGAGAAACGTGTCAGCACCCGTTTGTTGTAGCGGCTTCTTATATAGGATTCCAACACCAATCGAGGGTGATGGGGCATCTCATAATTCTAGGAGTCATCGTCAACGAATCTAATACCGCCTACACCTTAATCCTTTGCGCCAGAATCAATTCCGAATTCGAGGATTCCGCTTAGTATCGGAGAATCCTCCAGGAAATGGATGCCGAACCCGTAAGCGCTTTGATCTTTCCCCACATTCAGAAAACTAAGCCGGTGATGTGCAGTTCCCGGAAACACCAAACCAACGAGGAATACACTGGTAAGCATTAGGCCAATAACCAAAAACCCGTATCTCTTGACAGGAAATTGTACTCGCGCTAGGGGTAAGCTTTTCTTTCGGTCCTTGTCTTTCACCGCTTATCCTCACAAAAGTGAGGATTTATGCTACCATAAGAAGCGCTTCTCAGCAACATCAAAAACTGCAGACGCCGCTTGACGGTGACTTCTCCAGGCGCGGTGCAGGTTGGGCTGAACGCCTAAACCAAATTCCACCACAGGGCGATACCGCTTTCATCGCGGGTCATATGCCGATTTGTTTGCCGTCGATAAAGGAGCAATTTACTAGGAATCTTGGCAGGTTTACCACTAAAGATGACGAGTTTGCCAGCCGTGTCACTTCGCATTTTGATTTACTCAAACTAGGCGTGAAATAGAAATTGATGAAGAAAACCATAAACCTTGCGCATAAACTGAGGGCAACGAATTTTATTTGGTCTGCGAGAGGTTCATATACCGTGATTAACAAAATTCAATCGTTAGTTGTAAGTTTAAGTTTATTTTGGGTTGTTTGTAGTCAAGCTTCCGCGGCAAGGGAAGTGTCAGAAGAAGCCAAAATTTTCCGTGCAACTAGAGACGCGATTTTTACGATCCATGGAGACAGAGGAAAGGGGAGTGGTTTCCTTGTTGACAAGGTTGGGCTTATTCTAACCAATTCTCATGTGATTACCTCTTCGAGCCGTATCTCAGTGCAGTTAGATCGCAACACCCGCGTCCCAGCAATGCTTCTCGCTGAAGACAAGCAAAAGGATATTGCCGTTCTACGGATTGCCCAAGAAGTCGTAAAGGAACTGCCAATCCTTAAAATCGCTGACAGATCGGCTGCCGATCTTGCATTCGAGGGCGAGAGAGTTATCGCCATAGGTAGTCCCTTACATCAAACTCGTATTCTCACATCTGGCATCGTGAGTAAAGTTGAGGAACGCGCCATAATTTCAGATGTGAACATCAACCCCGGAAATTCAGGAGGACCTTTAATTAACATGGATTCCGAGGTGATTGCTATCAACACGTTCGGCGACTTTTCATCAAGAGGCGGTCCCGGAGTCTCAGGCAGCGTTTCAATATCTCTCGCTTTGCCCCTCCTTAACCAAGCCCGTGGTAGAGTCCATGAAGAACCGCCCCCTTCCACCCTTTTGCCGGTTGTTCCTGAAAACCCTTTTCCGATAGAAGGCTTGAAATGGGCATCCGAACGGTGTGGCAAAGCCTCCAACTATACGCTAAAGGCACCCGGTTTCAATATAGAGATCCTTACTCCGTCGCGTCGGTATTTTCTCACAAAGATTTCAAAGGGGCCTCTTACTGAGAAACGTCGGCGCAGGGAAGTTGCTGCAGGGGTTGATTCATCAGAGATGTACGATCCTTTAGGAGACCTCCTAAAGGAATGGGCAGAGTATGCGGGAAAGTATAGTCCACTTGTGGAAATCCATGTACAACCAGACGTTGGTGAAACTACTGGTAGCTTACTCTTAAATATACTTGGAGCAGCAGCTGCGAGCTACTCCAGCACGTATTACTACGGTTCGTCCACTTACGAATTTAAATCAGATTTACAAGATCTTGAACTAATGGATGGAGGTAATGTTGTCCCGGAGGTGCTCAGAGGAATGCGGATGATGCCTCGTTCTATTGCTGAAAGGTTCGTAAAGATGGAAGACATTGCCCAAAGAGGTGTGTTCATGTTTCTGCCAGAGGTGTTCAAATCGCCGAATCTCCGACTAAAGATCCTTGATTTAAAAAAACCGGGACAGATTATCAATGTTCCAATTCCACAGGCGTGTCAGGAGCAGATCTTGGCGGATTTTGAACCGTACATGGACATGCAATACGCTACAGAAGCTAGACTCCGACTCATGAGAAAGTAATAAGATTGCAAAGGTGGATTTCAAATGAACTACTATTCGAGATTTATACAGGAATATCAACATTTGGTTTCAGTATTAATCGCTGTAGGGTTCACGGTATTCCAACAAGGCTGTACATCGACTTATACTTACTCATATCTAGGCCACTCTACATTTACCGCAGAAAACGCGAACCGGCTATATACTGGAATGAGTTCCGATGAAGTTAGAGCAATTTTTGGTAATCCTGACAAGGCGTATGACGCTTCTTTTGGAAAAAGCGTTGGTGAACCGTGGACCGGTCGAGTTTGGCTGTATTTCACGGAGAAAGATCGCAAATTCAGACATGTAAAACGGTACAAAAAGAACCTCTTTGTGTTTTATCCACCCGGCGATCAAATGAAGCTTAATCATTGGGTCATCGAAAAATAGGTTTGCAAATTCAATCAGAGTTCGCGTGGATGACACACTTTCTGACGGAGAATTCGGTTCTGCCACAAAACATCGGGATTCCTATGAAACGGGAATCCGGGTTTACCTATCCCCTATGCAGAATGTAGAAACCATCTATGGCAGACGGTATGAAGGAGATAGTGTCACTACAAGCCTTGAGACGGGGTTTCGACTATAGTGTGAAGACAAGTGGAGAGTTCAGCAACGCGATTGTTAGAGTGTTACGCAACGCGCAGGATTCTACTACAGGAAAATATCCTGGTATCCAACTCGATTTACTCAAATTGGGAGATAACATTCATGAAACGTCTTAAGTACACACACATCGGTATTGTCGAAAGATTCCAATCTTGGAACGGACAGTTATTCAAAATCAGTCCTCCCAAAAGATGGAAACTGCGGCTTCCAATTTCTCTCCCGTTTCTACTATTAGGGGTGGGGATGATTGCCGTCGTTTTCGTTCAGGGGGGCTACGGAAAACAAAAAGAGGAGCCAATTGTGCAGAATGAACACTTAGCGCAGACACCTGATACGCTAGATTTAGTAACGCGGGCTAGGTATGCGATTAATGCGATTACCCGATCAACTAATCCGGAAGCGGAGTACGCGGTCTACTTCACCGGGGTTCTGCACCGCAATCCGCCGACCCTATTAAGGGAAATCCCGCTGTATGGCAAATTCATGGAAGGGCTGGCGTTAATGCGAATCATGACTAGCGGCGAATTCGATACGCGCCCAGCTACTCAACCCCAGGATGTTAATCTACACGTGGACCGTGTCTGGCGAGATGCGTTTCTACGTAAACTAAACAAACAGGGGCTGGCACTTATTGGTGCCGAAGGCGGGAGGCAGCTCGCATGGCTGGCAATCCAGTATCGGCAGACCAAAGGCTCAATGTGGAAAGAACTCGGTGAAGCGGCAATTCAACGAGCGCTAAACGTAGCAGTCCATCAGGATGATTACTGTTATTTACCGCGCGATTCAGAAGGGACGATGCCAACTAGCTGGGAAGCGACCTTTCAAGGGTGGACGCTTCAAGGGGTGACCCAATTTTATATGGCGACTGGATCGGAAGCGGCGCTGGAACTGGCGGGCAAACTCGCACGCTACTTGAAGGATCACTCCGGCATTTTTGATACCGACGGACGGTTTCTTGCACGTGACGGCGTAGATATCCCGCTCAGTCCGCTATCCACTCTTGGGCCCGCGTTACATTTCCATCACAACGGCAATGCGATGGAAGCGCTCATGGAGTATGCGTTGGCAAGCGGCGAATCGGAATTTGGCGAATTTGTGAAGAAATGCTATGAATACGCTCGTTCGCTCCCCGACTCATCACCGCTCATCGGCTTTTTCCAGGAGTACATTGACGATTGGCCCGACCATCGCGGTGTAATAGACTGTGAAACCTGTTGCGTCGTTGACATGCTGCTAACATCGCTTTGGATGACGAAGGCGGGCGTGGGTGATTATTGGGACGATATCGACCGATACTTGAGAAACCAGTTCGCCGAGATGCAGATGACCTCCGGCGACTGGCTAACACGGATGACTGAGGAATTACCATATCAGCCGGCGGGCGAGGATGAGATTGCGATGGGGTCGCCGGACCGTTGGGTCGGTACCTTCGCAGGTTGGGCGACTGCTAATGACTTCCTCGCCATCGGTGCAGGTCCTGGTATCATGCACTGCTGTACTGGCAACGGGTCACGGGCGCTGTACTACCTCTGGGAGAATATGCTTGAGTTCAACGACGGGGAGCTGCGACTCCATCTACTTCTCAACCGGAAGTCGCCCTGGGCAGAGGTATACAGTTACGTCCCGTATCAAGGGAAAGTTGAGTTGAAGGTAAAGGAGGCGTGTGAAAATATTGCCGTACGCGCACCTGAATGGGTCGAGAGTTCAAGCGACGCTCTATCCTGTCGGATAAACGGCGACTCCCGAATCCTGAGTTGGAACGGCCGCTACGTGAACATTGGCAAAGCGTCGCCCGGAGATACAGTTGAACTCGCGTTTCCGATTTCAGAACGGACGGTTGAGGAAACAGTGGGCGGCGTTCATCATACACTTGTGATTAGAGGAAACAGCGTGATTTCCATCTCACCGCCGGGAAAGAATTATCCCTTCTATGGCCGATAATGAATCAAGATGTATTGCCATCGGAAATTTAATCGTGTAGGCGGTCTAATCAGGTCGGGAGATAACGTTTATGACAAATTCTAAGGACACACATATCGGTATTATCGAAAGATTCCAATCATGGAATAGACGGTTATTCAGAATCAGTCCTCTCAGACGTTGGAAACTGCAGCTCTCGATTTCTTGCCCACATGTATTGATGTGGGTGGGGTTGACCGCTGTCGTTTTCGTTTCGGGGGGCTACGGAAAACAAAAGGAGGAACCAATGATGCAAAATGAACACCTAGCGCAGACACCTGATACACTAGATTTAGTGGAGCGGGCTAGGTATGCGATTAACGCGATGACGCGAAGCACGAATCCGGAAGCAGAATACGCGGTCTACTTCACCGGGGTTCTGCACCGGAATCCGCCGACTCTATCGGGGGAAATCCCGCTGTATGGAAAATTCATGGAAGGGTTGGCGTTTATGCGCATCATGACAAGCGGTGATTCAGAATCCAAGGATTTCAATCGGCACGTGGACCGTGTCTGGCGAGACGCGTTTCTGCGGAGGCTAAACGAACAGAAGCCGGTGCTTACGGGGCCGGAAGGCGGTAGACAGCTCGCATGGCTGGCAATCCAGTATCGGCAGACCAAGGACTCAATGTGGAAAGAACTCGGTGAGGCGGCGATTCAACGGGCGCTCAATGCGGCAGTCCATCAAGACGACTACTGTTATTTCCCCCACGACGCAGAAGGGACGATGCCGACTAGCTGGGCAGCGACCTATCAAGGGTGGACGCTTCAAGGGGTGACCCAATTTTATATGGCGACTGGATCGGAAGCGGCGCTGGAACTGGCGGGCAAACTCGCACGCTACCTAAAGGATCACGCCGGTGTCTTCGATACCAACGGACGGTTTCTCGCACGTCACGACGAATCCATTCCGCTCAGTCCGCCATCCAGGCTTGGACCTGCACTGCATTTCCATCACAACGGCAACGCGATGGAAGCGCTCACGGAATACGCGTGGGCAAGCGGCGAACCGGAGTTTGGCGAGTTCGTGAAGAAGTGCTATGAATACGCCCGCTCGCTCTCCGATTCGTCACCACTCATCGGCTTTTTCCAGGAGTACATTGACGATTGGCCCGACCATCGCGGAGTAATAGACTGTGAAACCTGTTGCGTCGTTGATATGCTACTGACAGCGCTTTGGATGACCAAGGCGGGGGTTGGCGATTACTGGGACGATATCGACCGATATCTGAGAAATCAGTTCGCCGAGATGCAGATGACCTCCAGTGAATGGCTAACCCGGATGAATGAGGGGTTACCGTATCAGCCGGCGGGCGAGGGTGAGATTGCAATGGGGTCGCCGGACCGTTGGGTCGGTACCTTCGCCGGTTGGGCGACTGCAAATGACTTCTTCGCCATCGGCGCAGGTCCCGGCATCATGCACTGCTGTACTGGAAACGGGTCACGGGCGCTGTACTACCTCTGGGAAAATATGCTTGAGTTTAACGAGGGAGAGCTGCGACTCCATCTACTTCTCAACCGAAAATCCCCTTGGGCAGAGGTCAGGAGTTACGTCCCGTATCAAGGGAAAGTTGAGTTGAAGGTAAAGGAGGCGTGTGAAAATATTGTCGTTCGCGCACCTGAATGGGTCAAGAGTTCGAGTGATTCACTATCCTGTCAGGTCAACGGATCGCCGCGAAATCTGAGTTGGAACGGCCGCTATGTGAACATCGGAAAGGCGTCGCCCGGAGATACAGTCGAACTCACGTTTCCGATTTCGGAACGGACGGTTGAGGAAACGGTGGGCGGTGTTAATCATACACTTGTGATTAGAGGCAATAACGTGATTTCCATCTCACCGCCGGGAAAGAATTATCCCTTTTATGACTGATTACGAATTTGGACCTTGCGCAGGCTTCATTCTAATCCTAGGGGCTTGCGTAGGTCCAATATCCAATCAATTACTCTTTCAATGTGATTCAGATTCACAGCATTCCGGAACCACCTGGCAGGAACAACGAGGTGCAACCGATTTTGGCTTTGCGGTAGGTTCGGCGTTGTGGGATGTGTTCTGACCGGCTCCTGTTGCAATTCGTTCCTCTAGACGCACTTGAATAACAGGAAAAATCCATATCAGTCAGCACTTGACTTGGATTTGACCGTCTTCAATGAGGACCTCGTACGATTTCACTTGCAGCCGCACGTCTGTCCGGCAGACGCCGGTTTTGGCATCATACGCGTAGCCATGAACGGGACAGATTGCGAGCCCATTTTTGATTCGTCCCCTCCCCAGCGAACCGAGCGCGTGCGCGCATGTATTGTCGAGCGCGAAGAAATTTTCGCCATCGTTGAAAACCGCAATCCGTTTTCCGTTAACGGTGAAGGCTTTCCCCCGCCCGACGGGAATATCTGACGCTTTTGCAACGGGAGCATAAGATGACATCGTGGTTCTCCTCCTGTGTTAAACTTTAATCAGCACTGTAAACATAACTAACTTGAGTGAAACGTGATGAACGCTTTGACGTGCCCTTATTCTATCCTTCCCATTTTAAATTGATTCCCGACGGATTGTAAAGCAGAAAGTTCTTTTTCTACCCTTTTTGGTCATGTTCATCTTCCATCTTTTTTACTAGCTGGTCGATTTTCTGAAACTGCCACGTCCAGCGGACATTGTAGAGAAACTGTCTCAGGTCAAATCGATTGTCGTCGGGCGAATAGGATTCGGCGTGGTATGAAGGCGTCAATGTTGTCATCTTATGACGGTTGAGTGAATAGTGGTAGAAGAAATACTTTACCTTTGCAGCCACTTCCTGCCGTGGGAGATGGCTCCACTCATGAACCAATTTCTCAAACATGTTTACAGGTCCGCATCGATCAATTTTTCGGAGTCTTCCGAACCGGCTGAGTTCCTGATAGGTCAGCCCCATGTCCGCTTCGTCCTCTTGCATATACGTTTCGGTGATGGGTTCTAGCTCTGCTGTCGGCGGTGCATCAAGGACATCGTATAGAACGGTGTACCCCAGATGTTCCGCCGCCCACCGCAAAAACCGGCGGAGATCTTCCTTACTAATTGCGCCAATCGGGTTGATGTCTGCGCTGCTGCAATCGTATTTTGTCACGTAGCCGCGCAGACTCTCGTCCACATTTGCTGTGCCCAATACCAGCAGTGTGCCGCGTGCGCCGCGCACCCACGGCAGCAGTTGCGCTAGAAAATAAGTGAACACCATGCGCAGGCGCGCTTGGATGTTCTGCAACGCGGTGTTTTCCGACGCTGTGCCACCCTCCACCTTGAACCGCGGCGTTTTCTGGGTCAGCCGTATAAAGAGGGAAAGCATTGCAGCGACGATGGAATCAATATTGACGTTCAGGTGGTAAGACCCAATCTGCTGCGCCAGTTTTTTTGCACGCGCACGTGTTGCCTCTGAGCTATTCTTGGTCGCCAGATAACAGGTGCAAAAGATTCGGTTGGCGAATTCACGCGCGTCTATCGGGAGATAGTCGCCCGTCTCGTCCTCTCCGGCGATACGGCGAGCGTCTCGGATGACCGCATGATTCCCCGCCTTAGCTTCTTTGGATACCAATTGACACATCGATCCAACCAGCGCAGCGACGGTGGAACTATCCGCGCCGCCCGAGATCGGGAGGAAATATCCTACAGCACCGGAGCGTCTCAGATAATCCCATAGCCAGCACGCGGGCCCATATGCAATTTCTCCTTCAGGTGTATGATAGCGGATGTCAATTGGTGGTGACGGTGCAACCCAATAATCCTCTGCTGTAAGATCGAAATCCACGGTGACTCGCGGAACTGCCTCCGATTGGCTTGCCTGCACACCACGGCTGGTCTTCGCCCCCCGATAAGAGCGCACATCTTCCAAGTCGAGCGTGGCAGTTACGACTTCGACGTCGTTCAGCGAAAACTGTGTACCTTGCGCCACAATCTCGCCATTGACGGCAATCATCGCACAGCCGTCGAAGTAAAGACGCCCCCCATCGCAGCCTTGCTGATTCGCATAGAGGTAGATGCCGCCGGCTTTTGACGTCGCGCTGCGGATGAGATTCACCCGCTGGTCAAGTTTACGGAGCTCGTGATGTGAACCAGAAGCGTTGGTGATAATCTCAACCCCGTTTAAGCTAAGGTAGATATGTGGGCTATTCGGCGCGAAAAGCCCTTCGCAGGTTTCCGCGGCTAGCACAGTATCACGTGTCGCGACCGCGGCATCTCCGAACGGGACGGTATCCTGACCTGTAATCTCTCGAATTATGCGGGGCAGATAGAAATCTTCCAGCGTTTTGGGATGTTGCCAAGCTGCGAACCACCGCGTTTCACGGTAATTTCCGTCCGCCGCTAGAATCGGTTTCGGAAGAATCAGGACAATTTTTCCATCTAGCACAAGGATGCGGCAGTTGTATCGCACATTCTTGTGCATCACTGGCATCCCAATGTCGCACAGCATCCCTGCCGTCAAATCACCCTTGAGTATCTCGGCGAGGCATTCCCACGAATGGAGAAAAGTGTCCTGCTCCAGAAAATGATCCTCGCACCCGTAGCCGGAAATCTCCAATTCGGGTCCCAGCCGATAGCGCGCCCCTTTTTCTTTTGCAATCTGGATGGAGACCGCAATCCGCTCTAAATTGCCTTCAAAATCCATCGCCCATTGATTGAGATTGCACGTTGCGAGGGTTACTAATTTCATGGTTTTTCCGTTCCACCGTGTTGCTCCATTCAATCGCACTTTTGCTCGGGGGCATCGATTGTGAAAAAACTACAGTAATTACAGTCTATAAAAAAAGGGGGCTTTCAGTCCTTCACTTCATCGCGTAAGGGTGTGCTACTTGCAACCACGTTCTTATCAGGCTTGTATTTACCCGTATCTCAACCCCGCCTACATCTGTATATCTCGCAGCAAAATTTCCCAACTCTGGTGTTCTCGGGCGGGATCTACAAGCGGTTTAAGGCGTTTGCACCACGTTTTGATGGTACTGTAAAACACCGGATCTGTCTCAACGCGCGCTAGGAGATTCGCCAGCGCTTGCGTATCGCCCACCGGAAAGTACCCGGGATAACCTTCGCCCAACAGACCGATGGAACCCGATATCCGCGATGAGACGACGGGTACTGAACAGGCGAGCGCCTCGCCGACCACATTCGCGCCGCCCTCCATTTGGGAAGTTAGCGCGAGAAGATGACATCGGGCTAACAGACGAAGTGCCTTCCAGCGAGGAAGCCCTCCTAACCAGCGATAGCGCGGATTAAGCGCTTCCTCTGCTCTGGCGGCTTTCTCCATCTCTTCACTAAGGGCTGCGCCAGCGTGCACCACTTGAATTTGCGAATCTGGTGGCAGAGTACGAATCGCCATCGCTGTCCGGAATGGGTCCTTCACGGGACGCAGGTGGCCAATTACTCACACGTCAAATCCTCCCTGTTTCGGGTGAAAGTTTCCCGGCAGTTTTTTTACAGATTGATAAATGACGTGGGCTTTATAACGCAGACGTTTCGGCAGTTCTTCGATACCCATCGGTTGCAGCACAATGAAACGCGATGCCATCTCTAGCGATTCTTGAGCGGACATATCGGTATGGATATCGTCGTAGAGGTCCGTTCCAGTCAGCGCCAGAATTAGCGGTAAGTCCGGATGTTCATCTCGAAAACGTTTCACAGAGGCATAACTGCGGCGTGCGTGAAGGGCGACCATCAGATCGCAACGCTCCCCTTGATACACTTGTTGAATAAGGACGCCATGACCGAGTTCTCGCAAGATACGCGCCCAGCGAAGAGCTGTTACGCGATTTCCTTTGCGGGAGCGCGGCGGCGCTGGAGTAATGAGACAAATTTTCATGACATCTACCTAACGATTAGAAACAGAATAATTTGAAATGCTCGAATTTATGATGATTTCAATCTCGCAAATCAGTCGCGCTAATCGCGCCTGCGTATCAGTCCAAGGCACAGGTGCGAAACCCAGCCAGCACATCCCGCCGATCTGGCGTGTAGAAGTTGCGCCACGTGTTGCGAAGCATCCGGGAGCGGGTCGACCAGCATCCTCCCCGCAGAACTTTGCGGGTTCCAAACCATGGTTCCGAATACTCTTTGTACAAGTCAACCTCGAATCCCGGATAAGGAAGAAAACCGCTGTTCGTCCATTCCCACACGTTTCCAATCATCTGCCGGCAGCCGAAGGCGCTGTCGCCCTCTGGAAAGGCGTTCACGTTGACGCAACCCATCCGATTCCAATCCAAGTTTGCGCGCGCCGACATCGGCGGTTGGTTGCCCCAGGGGAAGCGTCGTTTCTTGGACGAAAATCCCTGACTGTCTGGTTGCGGTTCCGCGGCGGCAGCAACCTCCCACTCAACTTCGGTTGGGAGTCGACGCCCTGCCCAACAACAATACGCTTCAGCCTCATACCAGTTGACGTGGATGACAGGAAAGTGAGGTTCGAGTGGCACCCATTTGTCAAAATGCCGACGCAGCCAGCCGCCGTCCGTGCCACATTGCCAGTAGACAGGATGTTCAGCAGCAACTGATTGGCACCAATCCCAACCTTCCTGCCCCCAGATGTCCTTTCGGCAATAGCCATCATCATCTACAAATGCGGCGAATTCGGATTGTGTGACGGGGGCACGCGCAATCGCGAATGGCTTGACATCAACGGGGTGCGCCCATTTCTCGTTGTCAAACACGAATCCTTCATCTTGCATGGCGCCTAACTGGAATGTTCCGCCGGGGATTTCAACATCTCCGAGAAGCGGACTGTCCGTGTGCTTATTTGGTTGGATATTCATGCAATCCGATAATCGCGGCGGCGGGTATCCCAGGGTTTGCCGCGTATAGGTGAACGCTTCGGTGTGCATATCTTCATGAAAAACTGCGTAACGGACGATATAGATTAGCTCTTCGCTCGGCTCGCCTTTTTCAAGCGTTTCGATGACCGCGTCTCGAACTTCGCGCATATACGCCAACGTCTCTTCACGAGATGGAATCGACAGTGCCCACCGCGTATCATGGGCGATCGCAATCGAATCCCAAAGCGGGTCAGCGTCGTCGCGAATCGGCTTCTGTTTGCAAATGTGCCGTAGAACCCACTTCTCTTGAAACCAAGCCACATGCCCGATTTCCCATAGCGGCGGGTTGACGATTGGAAGGTACGGTACTATTAGCTGCTCGTAATTCAGATCGGCGACCAATTCGAAGGTTCGCTGACGGGCATCGTACACCCACTCAGCTAGCTGTGTCGCTGTTTCGCATTTCATGGTTTAGCCTCTTGGCTCATATCAAAGTTGCCATTATCAAAAAGTCTAGCATAAGACAGATAGGGATGCAACTGAAATTACTTGGCATGAGATGTAACAACTCACTCGCGAAGTTATAAAAATGCTAGGTGAAACAGTTGCGTTTTAATCTGCAACAGGGTAAAATATCGACGAATTAAAATCCGAATTGATTAGGCAGATTGTTCGCGCATGAGCGAGGAAAAATACAAACTTAGGTTGGTCGTGATGGGAGATCTCTCACTGTCCCCAGAGGGATTACCCGAAGTGGATGAGGCGATCCACGACCTCAACCGGTTCCATCCAGATGTTATTCTGGTGCCCGGCGATTTGGATGACACCCGCAGAGGCTTTGACGTTGCCAATGAATCACTGCGTGCCTTCAAAGGGATTGTGTTACCGGCAATCGGAAATCATGACCTTGAAGTGGAGCACTGCAAAACAGACGAGGAAAATATCGAACTGTTTGTGAAAGCCTTTGGGCTGCAAAACCACTACTACGCTTATTAATATGCGGGGATATTGTTCATCACGCTCAGCACGGAACGGTATAGATCGCATCGCTGGCAGCCGCATGAGGTTTTTCTGAGCGACGAACAACTCGATTGGTTTCGTCAAACGTTGGAAGCAAACGCAACAAAACCTACAATCGTGCAGTGCCACGCCCCGATTTTCGGCACACAGATTCCAGTGATCCCAACGGTTCACTTCCGTTCAACGAACCCCTACAGCAATCACAACCATCACCCCGAACGAATTCTTGAACTCATTGAGCAATACCCACAGATAATTCTGTGGTTTTCAGCACACTCTCATCTCGGTCAAGGTTACCCCAATTCTATCTGCTGCCACCACGGCGTTTATTTTGTCCATGTAGGCGTCCACGGCAGCCGAGCGACCCGCGACGGATGTCGACACTCTCGTGTTGTCGAGATTGAACCGAACCATATCCTGATCCGGACTTTTGACCACGCCCAACGCGCGATTGTACCCCGCTACGAGCATAAGTTTGATGAAGGACCCGACGGATTGATGTCGAGTTGGGCGGCTTCAACACGCGCAAGTTTTCTGTCTGGACGCTTAAAGGGATTTCATGTCGGTCAAGACGGATTATATTTGAAGCCAATGCCGACAAGCCACTATCTAGCTATCTCGACAAACCCGCATCGCCTCGCATCCATGCAATTTGCCCCACCGAGAGAAAAATTTATGCGGCGACGGAAGGCGGTTATGTGTGGGAATATGACCGCAAATCGGGATTACCGCTTGGGGCAATCTATATGGATAAATCCCCCACTTGTATTGTCGCATCCGATTCACACGTGTGGATTGGCGGGGGTGATCGGTATCTGCGCAAAGTTCACACCGATCAACCCGAACGATTCCTGCGTAAAAATGGCACCGACGTTCATGATGGGGAGGTTCCTATCAGGGGCACTGTCCGCGCAATGCGACTTATCGACCGAAATCGCATCCTTGTGGGTGCAGACCGACGACTCTACGAGATTGACAGTCAAACCGATGAACTCACGCCAAAGGCGATATTCAAAAAGAATGTCCTTGCGCTAATGCCAGATCGAAAGGGTCTCTATGTGCTCACGGAGAATGGTGAACTCGCGGTTTTTTCTCTCGCCGATCTTCAACTGCAAGAAATGCTCAAAATTCCATCACAACTCAGTGAATCGGGATTCCGATTCGGGGTTGATTTCATCCATATTACGGATCAGAATTGTTTTCTCGCTTCTAAAAGACATCACACCATAATTAGATGTAATCTAGATGACATGGAGATTGTTGATCGGTTCCGTATCCCTGGGAAGATTCAATCGACTCTGTTTGATGCACGGGAGATTTACGTTTTAACCGAATCTGGACGCCTTACCTGCCTAGACGTGCAGGGGATGACAATCAAGATGCAACGAGATCTTGAGGTGGATGCCGCATCTACTATGGCGTTAGACGACGACTTTATCTAAGTTGCGACATCGAATTCTGACAGCCCTTGGCAAGAAGTTCAAATCATCGAACGATCTGCGCACATGATCGGAGAACTCACTTATTCTGTTCGTAGTGTTGATGAAATTTATCCCGAATTGGAAATGGATATGGAGTTGATGAAGGGCAATTTTTTTCATACCCAGCTCCGCACTAAAGTCCGTGGTAAGTGGGTGAACCTGAAGGACCAGGATTTACTGAGTCGAGAGTTTGAAATTGGTATAACACTGGGACGAGGTCGAGCAGAGGAGTCGCCCTATATCTCACGCATGAAGTTGAAGGGGAGAGTCTAATGCTGCGTAAGTATAGATTAGATCGCTTTGACGCTTAGTTAATCACAACAAGTTGATTAGAATAATCGTTAAGCTCATTCCTGTTAAGATCAGGTAGTCGTAATCTGTTCGTTCATCAGAGTGCCTGTCTTCTTCTTCTGATTTCGAGAATTTTATTGAGGAGGTTTGTGTTACCGTCGTGTGCGTTTCGCGTACTAGAAATTTTTCGAGTTCGCCGGTTTTAGGATTTGGTACGTACTCCCATTCTTCCTCAATTGTCTCCGAGGGGGTTTGTGTAACTATCGTTTGCGTTTTGTGTACTGGCAGTTTTTCGAGTTCGCCGGTTTCAGGATTTAGTACGTACCTGCATTCTACCTCAGTTGTCTCCGTTGTTATTCTGGTTACAGGCTCCGTCGATTCTATTTTTGCAGCTCCTGAACAACCATGAAGAAATATTAACGCGAGAACGACAAATGTGCAGTAGTATGCTGTTAACACGGTGCCGCGTCTACCTTTTTTCATTATTACCCTCCCTTCGTCATCGGTCGTTCTAGCACTCGCCTGAAGTATTTCCTACGGCTTAAGCTCCACACGAAGTGGAAAACATCATATCAATACAACAGAATCATGTAAAGAAAAAAGTAAAAGACGCTCCTTTCCGATTCTAAAGGGTTGTATAAGCTGAAATTTCAGTTGCGATTTTCTTGTCGGCGTGCTATGCTTTTTCTAGCTATTGCCGAGTCACTGATGCCGATTCAAGAGCGGTGACCACATAAATAGCCAATGATTGTGACGAATGCAGCCTTATATATCCGACCAACCCAAGAAATTCGACCTCGTTACAAAGATTCTTGCCAACGAGCAGGTTGCCCAAGACCACTATCTGCTGCGCTGCGTATGCCCGGAGATTGCACAGGGCGCGCTGCCCGGTCAATTTGTCCACGTCCTGATTTCATTTGAGTCTGCGATGCTGCTTCGTCGCCCATTCACAATCTACACCGTTGAAGGCGATCAGATTACTATACTTTACCAACTTATCGGAGCAGGAACGGGGGTGCTGTCACACCTCCAGTGTGGCAACCTGCTCCGTGTGATGGGACCTCTTGGAAACAGCTTCCGTATCCAACCGAATCTGGATCCAGCGATTGTCGTTGGAGGCGGAGCCGGCATTGCGTCGCTGATGCTGCACGCCGATGCGCTGCGAAAGTTGGGCGTGCGCACACTGGGACTGGTCGGATCCGTCAACGCTGCTCGACTGTTAACCGTTGCAGATTTGGAGGCAATTGACGTTGAAACGCACATTTCGACAGATGACGGCAGCGTTGGACATCACGGATTTGTTACAGAGGTTCTCACGCAGATTTTAGAACAGCCACAAGTTTATGAACTGCACAATCCTGTTATATACGCCTGCGGACCCCACGGTATGCTTCGCGCTGTAACGAATATTTCCCGAACGTATCGTGTACCCACGCAACTGGCGATGGAGAACCGGATGGGGTGTGCGATGGGGGTCTGCCTCGGCTGCGTGTGCAAAATTCGCACGCCGGATGGTGGGTTTGAGTATCAACGGGTGTGTACAGAAGGTCCTGTGTTTGATTCGGAGGACATCGTTTGGTGAATGCGCTATCTCGCACGCAATAATAATAAGTTAAAGCAAGCGATTCCAGATCAGTGCCGTATATCCAACCGTAGATGATGAACAATGGATAAAAACTCACCTTCTCTAGAGACTCACGTCGCAAGCATCCGAATGAAAAACCCTGTCATGACGGCATCGGGGACATTTGGCTACGGCAACGAATACGCAGATTTCATCGATCTGAATCAGCTCGGCGCAACGGTTGTCAAAGGCATTACGAATGTGCCTTGGCCCGGTAACCCCATGCAACGAATTGCCGAAACACCATCGGGGATGCTCAATGCAATCGGTTTGCAGAACGTGGGAGTAGACAACTTCATTGAAAAGAAGCTTCCCTATCTCCGTAACTTCGAAATCCCCGTTATTGTAAATATCTGCGGTGAACGGCTGGAAGAGTACGAAGAGGTCACAGAAAAACTAGATGCTACTGACGGGGTCGCAGCGATAGAACTTAACATCTCCTGCCCTAATCTCCATTGCGGCGGGATGAGTTTTGGAGTCGATCCCAAGTTGACTCATCAGCTTGTCAACGCGGTGCGAGAAAAAACTGCATTGCCGCTGCTGGTGAAGCTTTCACCGAACGTGACAGACATAACTGTCATTGCTTCTGCCGCAGCGGATGCCGGCGCAGACGGACTTTCAGTAATCAACACGTTACTGGGTATGGCAATTGATATCAAAACAAGACGACCAATGCTTGAGAATGTCACTGGCGGGCTTTCTGGACCGGCGATTAAGCCGATTGCGTTACGCATGGTCTGGCAAATCTACAATACCGTTAAGATACCAATAATCGGCATGGGCGGCATTATGACTCGCGATGACGCGATTGAGTTTTTAATTGCGGGTGCTTCCGCGGTTGCGGTGGGAACGGCGAACTTCGTCAATCCACGAGCCCCCTTGGACATCATTGACGGCATTCGCGAATATTTAGAGCAAAACGGGATTACTTCGATTGGTGCATTGGTGGGTAGCTTGCAAACGTAAGACACATCATCTAACATATTACGCATTCGTACAAAACTTGAGGTTGAGGCAATGCGGCATTTCATAACGCTTGATGACTTATCGAATTTTGAGATTCAACAAATCTTTCGGTTAGCGGATCAGATGCGGACTCAGTTGGCAACATGGTCGGGTTTCTGCAAAGGGAAATTGCTGGCAACGCTATTTTACGAGCCGAGCACGCGGACCCGCCTCTCGTTTGAAAGTGCCGTGGAACGCCTCGACGGGCGAGCTATCGGTTTTGCCGATCCACACGCTGCTTCCGTTGCCAAAGGTGAAACAATCGCTGATACAGTCCGCATGGTCGCTAACTATTCGGATCTCATCGTCGTTCGCCACAACTGGGCTGGCTCCGCGCGAGTCATGGCATGTTATTCCACCGTGCCAGTCATCAACGGTGGGGACGGCAGCCATTGCCACCCCACACAAGCGCTCATAGATCTGTATACCATCCTACAACGCAAAGGAGGTATAGCAGGCATGAAGGTTGGAATCTGCGGCGATTTGCGATACGGAAGGTCTGCTCATTCGCTTGCGCTTGGTGTGGCACGATTCGGTGGAAGCCTGGTCCACATTGCCCCTAACGGTTTTCAGATGCCTGAATGGGTCCTTGTGCGGTTGAAACATCTTTACGGCCAGAATCCAATTGAGAGCTGTCAACTCAGCGATGTGATTGGTGAACTTGATGTCATCTATGTCAATCGGCTTCAGCAGGAACGTCTGCCGCTAGAAATAGATCGAGAAGCGGCGAGCAGAAGTTATCTCGTGAACGCGGAGGTGATGAGCGGTGCCAAATCCGACGCGATTATCATGCATCCGCTGCCGCGGGTTAACGAACTGGCTTATGAATTAGACGCGGACGCGCGCGCCGCTTATTTTGAACAGTCTGCGAATGGCGTTCCCATTCGGATGGCACTGATTGCCAGTCTGTTAGGGCTTGAACAGTTAATTTTGACCCAGCCGCCAGAGCGAAAGATTATTTCTGAGGTTCGTGCTTGCGACAATCCAAACTGTGTCACCGCTCATGAACGCTACCTGGAATCTGAATCGGAAATTATCACAGACGATTCACTGATCGCCGCGTGTGCTTATTGCGGTGCTATCAAACCTGAACCAACATGATAGGGTAACTGTCAACGCGCTTCTATGAATCGTGTTTTTAAAAATACATCCGCTCTGTTTATCGCCCAACTCATTGGTCGCATCCTGTCTTTTGGCTTGATGGTCATCCTGATGCCTCGCTTTTTCACAGAGGAGGCGTTGGGAGGTTACATCACGGCGATGTCCCTTACGAATATGATTGCTGCCATTGCCGAATTGGGTATACAATCCCCATTGATTCGTGAAATGACACTGCGTCGCCGGCAGGCACACCATTTCTTGGGAAATGCGCTCATAATAAGATTTCTCTTGTCGATTATTGCTTTTGGGTTGATGGTCGGAACCGGCTATTGGCGTGATTATCAGCCAATCATTGTGCGGATGATTCTCCTGCTCGGTTTAGCGGATATCATCTACTCAATCGCTCAACCCTTTCGGTTTGTCTTTCGTGCGTTCGAACGGATGAGATATGAAGCGTTCACGGTGGTGGTGGACCGCTCCCTAGTTGTTTTCGTTGGAGGAGCGCTCATTTTCTTGGGGATAGACCTTGTTAATTTCTGCGCTGTTGTGTTGATTGCAAGCATTTTCAACCTCGTTCTCAGTGTCGGCATTGTTGCTAGAAGATTCATGTCTCTTCGATTCCGTGCCGATCTGGGGATTTGGAAGGCACTTATGCGCCAGGCATTGCCCTTTGCGATCGGCAATATCTGCAACCAAATCTATTTTCGAATCGACAGGGTACTACTCCCAATTTTAAGCTCACATGGGGTTACTGCTAACGCTTGGTACGGTCTAGCGTATCAACTGGTGAATGCTTTCACGATTCTCCCAGGTGCATTTATGGGAGCGATGTTCCCCGTGATGGCGCGGAATTTTGCGAATAAGAGGATGGATTTTGGCAGCATGTACACAGACGCACTGCGATGGATGTTTTTGGTGGGTGTGCCCTTCTCTGTTGGGATGGCGATTTTGTCCGAAAAAATATCGTCTGCCCTTTTCTCGCATTATGAATGGGTAGAAATTGCCCCCGCCTTGCGTCTTCTGAGTTGGTCTGGGGGACTGAGTTTTCTAACGACAGTCGTGATAACAGTGCTTCGGGCGACTGACAAACGCCGCGCTTTCTCGCTCTTAATGGCGACGACAGCACTTCTCAACATTGCGTTGAATTTTATCCTCATCCCCCGCTTTAGCCATGTCGGCGCGGCCATGGCGATGATTTTCAGCGAGGTTTACCTATTTATTGGGAGTTTTATTTATATTTCCCATCGGATCTCGAAATTAACATATTTCGGATTTGCAATCAAAGCGGTTTTCGTCTCCACGCTAATGGGTATTGGCTTAATGTTTCTTCGTGACCATTTTTCAATTTGGCTATTGATTCCGTGTGCAATCTTATTTTATCTTGCTGGAATGGCTGCCACTGGAGAACTCAGACGGGGTAAAATCCCAAAAAGAATGGAGCTCAACGATGATTCGTCATTTTAATCGACTTTTTGAAGATAACATTTCTTTTCATATTTCCCTGCGAATTTCAAAAGTCTGTATCACTTCATTTGCCAGAAGTCGCTGGGTAATTGTTTCCAGCTTTGCTCGATCCAAACCGCCTTGTATCCAGAATTTTTTTCCGGTTTGTGCGGACTGAACGTCCGATGTACCTGAGTCACGAATTCCTTTGAGGACGCTATCGCCAACCGCATCTGTCACACCCGCCTTAAATCGAATTTCTATTGTCCAGGTGTCGGTCAAACGCGCTGAACGAACGCCTTGCGCTGGTGTATCATTATTCAATTCCCGGTAAACATAGCGCTGCGTTACCGGATCGGCGAGTAGTATTGAACCGATACGTTCTACTGTGTGAGCATTAATCTTCCCTTCAATCCAATAAATTTGCGCTGTACGAACCGAGGTAACACCAACGATGCCCAGATCGGCGATATCCTGAAGGATGCCTTGCCCAACAACATCCGGTGTTTCGGATTTGTAACTAACTTCGATCTGCCATCTCAATCTTGATTTCTCCTGAGTGCCTATCTGAAAATCCCGGCTATTTCGATGTTTCTTACCGTTTACATTTTTTTCTGAATCGTAAGGAGTAAAGCGTGCCGACTGAAAAAGCTAACGCCCGAATGCTAATGATTATCGTTAGCGTGATTGGACTGATTTTTGCCATTGTTATGGTTATTCTATTCTTCAACGCAGCGCCCGCTCTTTCTCACCTACCGGACCATCATATCTACACGAACGCTTCCGCATGCTTGAGGTGTCACCTGACTGGGGATGAACAATCGCCAACTATGCCTCACCTTAACATTGGCGGCTGCCACATCTGCCACAAACTAGCCAAGGGGGAAAAGCAACGCAAGCGATAAAAACGGTTGCACCTTCTGCATCAGTGAAAATCTTGGTTCGGATTAAAACAATTTAAGCAAAGCGATTCCGAAAGTTATCACATTCTCTTTACGAATGCAAATACTTTATCGTCATAATTTTGAAACGGGTAACGGTGCCGATGATAACCGTTGCGGCTTTTCTGTTGACGTGGATGTTGAAAATGGTATAATGGACAACACCTTGGCTGTTTAAAATTGTTGCAGAAATTCATATACCTAAATAATCTGGAGGAAATCTCAGATGAACTTTGGACCTTTGGGTTGGGGCAAAACAAATCGATTAGCGCAGATGTTCAAACCCAATCGCCACGGTGAACATCATACCGTCATGTTGGCAGTCGACCACCCGTATTTCTATGGGCCCACCGAAGGATTGATCGATCCGAGAAAAACAATACGTCCGATAGTTCCCTATGCAGATGCTATCAGCCCTGCAAAAGGAACTCTAGAATATTGCTTGGACCCATGCGTAACCACACCCGTCATTTTAAGAGTAACGGGCGGCAATAGTATGACAAGGCGTGGCGAGCTATCTAATGAACATATTATAACGTCTGTTGAGGAAGCGGTAAGGCTGAATGCAATTGGTGTTTCAGTTTCAGTGTACATTGATAGCGAACATCAAACTCAAACCATAAGAAATCTAGGAACATTGTCGAACCAAGCCAGCAAGTATGGATTGCTGGTATTAGGCATAACGGCTGTGGGAGCGACATTAGAGCAGCGAATTAAAGGCGAGGGCGCCGGAGATGACACGTTTGATGCTGCCAGATATTTTGCCCATGCGGGCAGAATCATCCAAGAAAATGGCGCCGATATTGTAAAAACATATTACTGCGACAATTTTGAGCAAGTTAGAGAAGGGATTCAAGTTCCCATCGTCATTGCAGGTGGTAAAAAGATTCCTGAACAGGAGGCGTTGGACTTCACCTTCAAAGCGATAGGCGCGGGCGCCAACGGCATTGACATGGGGCGAAACATCTTTCAAGCGGAGGCTCCAATCGCCATGATACAAGCCGTGCAGTCAATCGTCCACGAAGGGGAAACACCTGATGAAGCTTTTGTAATCTATGATAAACTCAAACAGAGGACACCGTAAGAAGATGAAAGTCGGGATGTATTATAACAATACCGATGTCAGGCTAGAACACATGCCGGTACCAGCCATTGGCGATCACGATTTGCTGATGGAGGTGAACGTGAGCGGTATTTGTGGGAGTGATATCATGGAATGGTATCGCATCCAAAAAGCACCATTGGTATTGGGCCATGAGGTGACCGGTACAGTAGTCGAACTGGGAAAGAACATCGCAGGTTTTCGGGTCGGTGACAGAATTTTTTCCACCCATCATGTTCCCTGTGATGTATGTCATTACTGTTTACACGGGCATCATACTGCTTGTGAAACCTTCCATGCCGAGAACAACTTTGACCCCGGTGGTTTTGCGGAGTATTTGAGAATCACAGGAAAAAGCCTTAATAAAGGTACATTAAAGCTTCCCGACGAAGTTTCCTATGAACAGGGCGCATTCATCGAACCGCTTGGTACGGTGGTCAGGGCGGCGAGGGCGGCAGAGGTACAACCTGGCGATAGTATGCTTATTCTTGGAAGCGGTTTGGTCGGTTTGCTCCATATTAAATTAGCAAGAGCGCTAGGCGCTGGGCGTATTGTCGCAACGGACATGCACGATTCCCGACTGCGGTTTGCTGAGAAGATTGGCGCCGACCATACAATTGGCGCTAGAACTGATGTAACCAGTTTCGTTAGAGAGGCGAATGATGGAAATCTTGTTGATAAAGTTATCGTCTGTACAGGTGCCCTATCAGCCGCTGCACAGGGGTTAAAATCCGTTGATAAAGGTGGAACGGTATTGTTTTTCGCTGTCCCCAAACCGGATGAGTCAATTGCAGTTGACATCAATGCTTTTTGGAGAGATGATATCAGCGTAAAAGTAAGTTACGGCGCTGCTCCGGGAGATAACGAACAAGCCTTGGCGCTTATTAATACAGGAAAGGTTATCGTGACCGACATGATTACACATCGATTAAGTCTTGACGAAATCGCTGAAGGCTTCAGGTTGGCAAGCGAAGGCAACGAAAGTCTCAAGGTCATGATAGAACCAAACAGAGGAAAAAACTAAGGCAGGTAGCCGAAAACATTGCTGTAGCAGGAACGCATCTTCTAATTCAGGTCAAACCCAAAACGACGTTATGTATGTCGTCTAGCCCGTTATAAGCGCGCTCCGCTCCTTAAATGGGTTCCTGCAGCTTCGGATGGTTACCGAGTATTTTGATGAGTGTTCGAACTAGCTTTTCTGGGTCATGACGGATTACTGTTAGAGGAACTCCATTCTCAACAATAACCGTATCTCGAATGAGATCTGATTCCAAAACACCCATGTCGCCAAGTTTGTCTCGATCGGAATCGTAGAAGATTTGTACCTTGGAGGGATCTGCCATCTGTTTGGTCTCATCAGAGAGTTGCGAAATATGTTTGGTTAGATTGAGCAGCGAGTCCGTCACATGTTTCGGCTCTTCTTTAAGTGCGGAAAGTGCTTCTTCTGTGTGCATCTTAATGCGTGTAAATTGTTCCATTAGCTCTTTTTGGACATACTTGTTGATCAGGGTTGCAGGGGCAGGTTGGTTGTTAACAATAACATAATCCATTGAAAGGTTAGCGTGGTTAACGATGGCTTGAACATGGTCGCTCACTGAGTAGCCGTCAGTTTCACCGGGTTGAGACATTACATTGCAGATGTAAACCTTCATAGCCTTTGTGGATCGGATTGCCTCGGCGATTCCCTTGACAACTAGATTGGGCATAATACTGGTGTATAAACTACCGGGACCGATTGCAATGACATCGGAATTGTGAATTGCTTCTTCAGCCTCTTGATTTGCAATGCATTCATAGGACTGGTTCGGTGGATGATGATTCTTTCCATTGTCACGGGGCTCAAGAAAAATTCTCCGAATTGGTTCCCGATTCTCCCGTTGCGGAATTTTAGATTCGCCGCGGACTATTTCGCCGTCGGCGAGTTCCGCACACAATACGGTGTAGTTCAAGCTAACGGGGATAATTTTCCCGCGCACAGCTAGCAATTTTGATGCTGCTCGAATTGCCTTGGGAAAACTGCCATCATTCAATTCTGTAAGTGCGGTCAAGAGAAGGTTACCGACAGTATGTCCGCCGAGATCGCCATCATTTGAAAAACGATACTCAAAGAGGCTATCTAATTCATCTGCCTCGGACAGGGCAACCAAGAGCTTACGAATGTCGCCCGGTGGAGGGACATCAAATTCCTGGATTAATCGTCCACTGCTGCCACCGTCATCCGAAACAGAAACTATTGCGGACAGATTGTCTATATCAATAATTCCGGAGCAATCGCGTGTTCTATCTGTGTATTCTTTGATCCCACTAAGGAGAGATGATAATCCTGTTCCTCCGCCTATACACACGAGCCTTAGAGCACTTGCATCTTCCATAATTGTTCTCCATAAATAAGGTCTTCTGATAATCTGTTCTTTAAATTGACCCGCAGTTGTAAGCCTCAATCAGAGACGGGGTCCGAGGCGACGAGCGCGATACGAACTTCTGAAATGAACCACTCGAAAGGGAAGTATCCAGAAGCGTCGGGAAATTTGATAATTTCAACGTTGTGAAACTTCCTGCGTTTCAGGGGCACGAATACTCCAATTGCTTAATGCCTATTGGGCGAGGTCATCAGGTTTCTCAACGTTTCAAGCGTTGAATTACAAAGCACTTCCGCCTGCTCAGGCGTAGGTGCTTCACTAAATACACGGATAACGGATTCTGTGCCTGATTTGCGGATGTTGACCCATCGATCCTTCCAAACACGCTTCACACCGTCGGTTAAATCGAGCGAAGGTTCTTGATTGTCCCTGACCACCTGTTCGTCACGATAAGTTTCGTGGGTAAGTTTCATGACGGCATCAGCAATTTTTTGTGAGGAAACTTCAAATTTCTTCTTACATATTGCGTAACTTGGTATGAATGCAACGAGTTCCGAAATCGCTGATACACCTGAATCCGCAAGCAACTGAACGATTGCAGCAATTGATGCCATTCCATCCGTGGTGTATTGGAGTTCTGGATAGATAACACCGCCTGTTCCTTCTCCACCGATAATTGCTTTGATGGCGCGCATCTTCTCAACGACAAAGCCGACCCCCACTGGTGTACGGTGAATTTTGACGCCATGTCGATCGGCTATATCATCTAACATTCGGCTGGTGGATACGGTGGCAACAATGTCCCCTTTGCGTCTGCTCAACAAGAATTCAGCCGCTAATGCAAAAGTATATTCACTGCTTAACGGGAGCCCCCCGTCTGTAACAATCACAAGGCGATCCGCATCAACATCATGCGCGAATCCGATGTCGGCTTCTTCGGATCGAACAACTTGGCACAGTTGATTCAGCGCGTCGGGTGTTGGTTCTGTAGCGTGAGGAAAATTACCGTCGGGCACACAGTTCAGTTCGATGACTCGACATCCCAGTTCACTCAACAGGTGTGGGCTAATCACGCTGCCTGCTCCGTTGCAACAATCGATGACGACCTTCAACCCGCGCGAGCGAGTTTGATTGAGGTTCACCCAATCACAATTAAGGATGTTGGCAATATGACGGTCGATTGCAGCATCGAAGGCTTCGACAGTCCCCTGTTTACTCCAACCTGCAAATCGGAAATCCCCACACTCAAAAATGCGCACCAGTTGTGCTTGTTCGACTTGATTCAATAGCCGACCGGATTCAGCCGCAAACTCGAGTCCATTCCAGTCGATTGGATTGTGACTCGCTGTGATAACGAGGCTACCTTGCGCGTTTAACGCCTTCGAGGTAAACAAGGCAGTTGGTGTCGGGCAGATTCCAACGTCAATGACTTTGCATCCGGTCGCAATTAGCCCGGCAAGCACCGCGTGGTGCGCCATTAGCCCAGATGTTCGCGTGTCTCTTCCGATGACGACGGTTTTGCCGCCCACAAAGGTTCCAAATGCTGCTGCGAACCGCGTCAGTGTCTCCGGACCCAATGTCTCACCGATTTTCCCCCTTACACCTGAAACGCTAATGATGAAGTTCCGCATATAAATTCCTAGCGGTGAAATGATTGATACACTTAGGACGGATATTGCACCTCACCCTACAATCGCTGATGCAACGATTCGTCCAATAGTTAGAGTTTTTGGTACAACATGTTGAAAACGATGCTTTCAATACTCAGAGTTGCAGACGATAGTTCAGAAAACAATAGGGCTACTGTCGTATAAAAACTTCAGAAGGACATTTTTCGAGATATTAGGACACAACAACAAAATCCAATCAGCATTTGCCAACCACAGACTTGGTACCATGGTGGATAAACAAAAAAATACGATGGAATTGGAGTCAATTCATATAAGGCAGGTGTCCTGAAAATATCAATTTCAAGCAGATGGCAAACAGCAATTAGCGGATTGACATGCAAAAATGGCGGTATAATTGGTTCAAGATTCTCCAGATGCCGCTCTAAGGGAGAAAGGAGGAAAACACCACCGATGAGAAATGCCCACACAAGATACGTCAGTTCAACAGCAAAAAGTGTGTGTCGGAAAATATGCCAACCCAACGCACCAATTGATGCCCCCACAAATATGTAAACGATAAACACCAAATGCAACAATATAACTTTATAGCGCAGAATGTCGCCAGTTGAGACTGTGAAAACAAGGGCTGCCACTACGAGAAAACAGAGGCTGTAAATCTGACTTTCTAAAAGTATACGCCCCAAAATGGTTCGAGAATGTATCGGGCTCAATAACATGAGACCATCTGATACCCTCATATCAAAGTGCTTGTTAAGCGTGTTGCAAGCCAAGTATGGGGAGACAATCAGAATCAGTATTGCTTCGGCAAGAAAGATGAGACTGGTAAACCGTCCCAACTTCGCATGTATCAGTAGCTGACAAATCACCAAGAGCAGGACGCTTTCAATGATTACGGCGAAACAAATTTTGATAACACCTTTCCATCGCCGGCTCATGCCCCGGTTGAAAATTGGGTTTTCAAATTGCCACACTGAGTTCATCGGTGAACCTTTCCAAAATGAGGCGTAGAATCACAAAGTGTCCTATCCTTTTCTAGCATCTACTTGGCAATGAACCAAATCAATTTATCAACGAATCTGCGATTATCCTCCTCCTTTTCCTTGTTCACTTAACGATGTTTTCAACGACGGCTTGACTCGTCAATTATCATCATTTTCAAGGTGTACCTGCAACGCGACCTGAATTTGTAAGATAGTGTGTGCTATTGCAAATAGATTCGGATTAAATTCCAAGGCGCGTTGATATGCATCTAGTGCTTGTCTAAGGTGCCCTAACCTGAGATAACAGTGTCCCATTCCTGCAAATGCGTCAAAGTGATACGGATTAAGGGCAATCGCTCTTTGATTATACCCTTCGGCGAATGTCGGAGTGGCTTGAATTACCGCCGTCAACTTATCTATTGCGTCTTCATACAGTTCTTTGTTAATGTATCTTGCGCCCTCTTGAAGCATCGCATCGACCGATTCGTTGCCGGAACGAAACCAAATCGACCACAACGTCTGCTCGGCGTTGGAACGCAACCCTGGGTCTTCATGCTGAAGTAATTCAATTAGCGGCAGCACAACTTGCGTGTCACTGACGACGCCACGTGTATAGGTCGCCGCGCGTTGGGTTGGTGGGATTACGTGTGATAACAACTCGATTAGAGTTTTCTGCGTATAATTCTTCTTCGACAGGACATGCTTCAAATCTTCTTTCTGCTCCTGATTCGGAAAACGCAACAACAATTTTGCTATGTCAGAATGTCCATTACGTCCTGACATTGTTGGTTCCTAAAGAAATCCGAGTGCATTTTGGAAGGAGTATATGGAACTCTTGTGCAGTGCGGTTCAGTATCGCTTGGAACGCCACGGTTCGGCGCCTAGAAAATTATCAAATCTTTGGGCGGCTTGATTACTTTTCATCTTATCACACCGCCCGAGTAATGACAAGGTAAAAATGTTGAGTGGAGCTTATGGAGCGCTCTAATTTTAGGAATTGTTAGGTGAGAAGGTGAGTCAGAGTGGCGGTTAGGCTTGCTAAGGTGTATTGACATTGGATATAATCAGTTGTTAAGGACAACTGTTTATCTGTCATATTAGCATATCAAGCGCCCTATTCGGGCGAATTAAGAGCCTTTAACAATGTATACGTTCGAACCGTTGAATAGCGAAAGTTCAGATGTGTGGGATAAAATTCTGAACAATTGTCCGATCAGTACTGCTTTTCACTCAAGCACTTGGCGCAATGCGCTGGCGGGTTCTTTCAAACAGTTGACTCCCACTTACTTTCTGATTCAGGAAAATGGCACGACGATTGGCGGATTGCCTGTTTTCGTTTTTCAACCTATTCCCAGTATCAAGATGCTACACTCAATGCCGTGGAATCTGTCTGGTGGGATTCTACTTATTGACGAATCATCGGTGAATCTCAATCTCCTGTTTCAAGCAGTTGAAAGTCATTTGAATCGCTTCGTAAGTGAACATGGCCTCTGTGAAACACTCTTCACCCTCTTGCCAAGTAAGACACAAGATCATGGGCATCAGTTTATTGAATTGGGATACCAAAGGTACAAAGAGCGTTTTACACACCTTCTAAAAACCCATCCGGATTACGATATCATCTGGACAGGTTACAAGAAGTCTATCAGAAAAGCGGTCAGAAAGGCGGCAAATTCAGGGGTATCGGTTTACGACACGGACAGTGAGAGCGATCTCGAAGCATTCTACGAGATCTACTTGGCAACGCAAAATAAGGTGGGCAGTGTCCCCAAACCTTTGTCTCTACTGAGATTTCTATTCCACAGCGACCTTGCGAAGTTAGTAATCGCAAAACATGATGGATTAATCATCGCGGGGGTGCTATATTTGTACTTCAATCGCACCGTAACGCCTTGGTGTGGTGGTTCTGTGCCTGCATTCCTAGAGTATCGCCCGAACAACGTAATCCTCCACCACATCATCAAATGGGCATGTGCCGATGGATATGCGTGGGTGGATCTCGGGCCATCGCCGCGGGATAATCCTGGACTGATTGTTTACAAGGAACAATATCGTGCACAGCGATCTGATTTCTGCAGTTATATAAAAAGCCACTCACCCATTAAAAGAGCAGTATGGCAAAAATCCGAACCGGTACTCCGAAAGATTTACACCTGGGTACAGCACGTGCGAAGTTAATCGGTAGCAGATGGATTTTGCCCCCGGTATCCTCGTTTCTTAAAGAATAGTGAGTCCCGTTGATCTATCCAGATCGGATGAACCTAAATGGGTCTGACGCTGTATTAATTGCGCCGCGCAGTAGTTTAGATTTTGCTTCCTATTTTCAATTGTGCGTGCTAGAATTAGGTACCGAACTATAATAATCTTCAGATTAGCTCCTCATGTCGGGTTGCTACAATCCAAGCAACCTCTCAGAGTATTCTGAGGAAACCCAACAAGGAGGTGTACGAAAGTGAAAGCCACACTGAAGCGACTGACCCTCGTATGCGTAATTTCTAGTTTCCTTGGGCTGATAATCGCAAGACCAAATTATTCCAAGATTGACTCAGAAACTATCGTCGGAATCTGGTTACTTGATGAGGGTCAAGGAGATATAGCAAAGGATGATTCTGGCAAGAGTCATGATGGAGAGTTCATCGGTTTAAACCCTCAATGGGTAAAAGGCAAGTTCGGAATGGCGTTTGAATTTGACGGGCAGGATGATTCTGTTCTATTTAATGCCGAAGAACGCCCCGAACACGCTTTTATATTTCATCAGCCGACCGACGCGACATTCCTGTTTTGGGTAAAAAGACTCACGTTACCTCATGTTGCGATATTCTGGACGAGAGGAGATAACGCCGATATCGGCAGATTTAATGTCTATGCGGGCGCCGGTGAAAATTTCGGCTTCACATACAAGGCTGATGATGGAACGCCACATGGGATTTTTTCTCGTACAGTTGAACTCCCTTTAAAGGAATGGACACACCTAGCAATAACACGCGAAGGCAATACTTATGTCGCTTACAAAGATGGCATCATAGCGGACAAAACCGTTGACCCAGAACCAGATTTGCCCACGGCTAAAAGATGGATCGCATCGGGCAGAGAGGGTTTTCTTTTCAACGGCATCCTCGACGAAATTGCCGCGTTCAATACCAGCCTGAGTGAAGAGGACATTAACAGAATCATGAATAATGGGCTTGAGGAATCCGTACTTGCTGTCTCCTTGAATGGGAAACTAGCGAAGATCTGGGGAGAGATAAAACGCCTAGAATAATTTTGTCTTAGAGATTACAGAAACAAGGTATCTGAAACTGGCTTTTGAAATGTGAGCCAAGTTCGCGTTATCACAACATCAACAACATTCTACAGAAAGCCTAGGCGACTCCGTTCGAAGCCGAATTCGGGAGAAAGGTCAAGTTATTCTAAAATTTACCCGGAAATCGTCGACAGCGGCTAAGGTTATTCGATTAAGGCAAATGCGATGAGGATTTAGATTCGTCTGAGAACGAGTCGCGCGGTGTGTTCAGCGGGAATCTCGATTGGATCAAATGGGAGTTTGTTCAAACTGCAGCAATATTTGAACTCATCAATAATCAAAGGAGGGCAAAGATGCGCAATATCAATATATTATATACGTTCTTGATAATTGCTCTGACTGATGTTTTTCCCTTCATAGCAGAGGCAGCTATCAACCCGGAAGCTATAGTGCTTTCGTTGTCGTTTGACGAAGGAGATGGTGACGAAGCTAAGGACGTCTCCCCACTCGGGAACGACGTTTTTTTCGTTGAAGGGCCGAAATGGGATGAGGGAAAATTCGGAAAGTGTGTACGGTTGAAAAAGACCGCTCACCTAGAGACTGAGATGCCAAATCTGGATCTACACAATACTGATTTGACGATGGCGATGTGGGTTAACTTCGCCGCGGACCCCGGTTGGGTTGCTCTTATGAGTCACGATGAAGGCGCGCAAATTGGCGCGAAAAAATGGGCCTGGTGGTATTCGGCCGGCGCGTTCGTTTTCTATATTGATGACGCAGATGAAAAACGCGAGTGGGTTCGTTCCGATTTCTTTGGGATACCTGAGCTTAATCGGTGGTACCACGTCGCCTTTGTCAAGCAGAAAGACATACATACACATTATGTGGACGGCGAACCGTTTGGGGGGGAAGAAAAAAAAGCGCCTGTTCCCGAAGCAATTATAGGGCCATTATCCATCGGTGCGACAGGTATTAGGTATTTTTTCCAAGGCTTGCTAGATGAGGCTTTGATCGTAAAGCAGGCGTTGAGCCAGAACGACATTCAGAAGCATCTCGATGGCGGCGTTGCCGGGATCCTAGCGGTCGAGCCGAGTGGAAAGCTCGCAACCAGATGGGGCAGCCTGAAGGTCGAACGCGATTTGTCCGGCAATCGATGAATCAATCCCTCAAAGATTCAGTCCACGTCCGCCAAGATGGAGAGGCAATTCCAAATTGTAAGCTAATCGGCGACTAGGGAGGATAAAAATGCGCGTTTCGACATTCATGTTCTTAATGATAGTTTCGGTGTGGACGTTTCCCTTCAGAGCAGAGGCGGCAATCAACCCTGAAGCTATAGTGCTTGCGTTGTCGTTTGACGAAGGAGAAGGTGAAGAGGCTAAAGACGCCTCTCCACTCGGGAACAACGTCTTTCTCGTAGAGGATGCGAAATGGGATGAGGGGAAATTTGGTAGGTGTGTGCGATTGAAAGAGACCGCTCACTTAGAGACGGAAATTCCAAATCTTGAGCTACACAACAGCGATTTGACGCTGGCGATGTGGGTTAACTTCGCCGCGGAACCCGGCTGGGTTGCACTGATGAGTCATGATGAAGGTGCGGGTTTAGGTCAAAAGAAATGGGCTTGGTGGTATCAGTCTGGAACATTTGTGTTCCACATTGATAACGCGGATGCGAAGCGCGAGTGGGTTCGTTCCGACTTTCTTGCGGCACCTGAACTCAACCGGTGGTACCACCTCGCCTTTGTCAAGCAGAAGGACCTACACACGCATTATCTGGATGGTGAACCGATTGGAGGTGACGAGAAAAAAGTGGATGTTCCGGAAGCAATTGAGGGACCTTTCTCTATCGGTGCGACGGATGATAGGTATTTTTTCCAGGGCTTATTAGATGAGGCTCTGATTGTCCGGCAGGCGTTGAGCCAGAACGATATTCAGAAGCATTTCACTGGTGGTGTTGCCCGCATCCTAGCAGTTGAGCCGGGTGGAAAACTTGCAACCAGATGGGGCAGCCTGAAGATGGGACGCGGCTTATCTTACGGTCAATGAAGCAATACCCCAAGAAAATTCAATCTGTTTCCAGCGACTTGGAGAGTTGACTATCAATACATTCGCGACAATTGAGTGACAATAATGCGCGCTTCGAAATTCATATGTTTAACGATTGGTTTGGTATGGGCTACTTCCTTCAGCGCGGATGCTAGAATCAATCTGGACGCCGTTGTGCTTGCACTGTCGTTTGACGCAGGAGAGGGTGAAGAAGCCGTAGACGCATCTCCAAAGAGAAACGACGCAACTCTGGTACAGGGCGCCAAATGGGGTGAAGGAAAGTTTGGAACATGCGCCCGTTTAAAAAAGATTGCCCATGTGGAGGTTGCAAACCATCCAACCCTTGATTTGCACGACACTGACTTTACGCTGGCTATGTGGATGAACTTTTCTGACGAACCCGGCTGGTATAACCTAATGGCTCACAGTGAGGGGCCCGGCGGAGATGATAAGAAATGGTTCTGGATGTTTTCTGGCGGCAAGTTTAAATTCCACATCTTTAACCCGGGAGGAGAGCTTGCGTGGATAGATTCCGACTTCTTTGGGTTTCCTGAACTTGACCGTTGGTACCACCTCGCCTTTGTCAAGCGAGGAAACCAGTACACGTTTTTTCTAGATGGTGAACTTTTTGGGGAATCAGTAAAAGACTTGCCTGTTCCCAAGGAGATTAACAACGCTCTCACCATTGGATGGTCGCAAGAAGATCGCTATTTTCAGGGCCTTCTAGATGAGGTGCTCATTGTGAAACAGGCTCTGACTCAAGACGATGTCCAGAGGCATCTGTCCGGCGGAATCCAAGGGATTCTGGCAGTTGATCGCGGTGAGAATTTTTCGACCAGATGGGGTAGATTGAAGATGGGACACGGCTGGTCCAATGACCGATGAAGTAATCCCTTGAAGATACAATCCAATTTCAGCAAGGCTGAGTGACAATAGACAACATTGGCTAATCAGTAGTTAAAGAGAACAGCGATGCGTGCTTCGAAATTCACATTATTGATGGTTGCTACGCTGTGCGCGTTCCCCTTCGCAGCGGCGATGGCAATCGACCAAGACGCTATTATACTAGCGTTGCCGTTTGAGGAGGAAAAGGGCAGAGACGCCAAGGACATCTCCCATCAGGCAAACCATGGCGTCCTGACGGAGAACGCCAATTGGGTGCAGGGGAAAGTCGGAATGTGCGTACGCTTGAAGAATGCTTACGTAGAAGTGGCAAATCGCCCAAGTCTCAGCCTGCATAACACTGACTTTGCATTGGCGATATGGATAAAGTTTTCCGAGGAGGCAGGCTGGTATGACCTAATGGCTCACAGCGAAGGCGGTGGAGGTGATGATAAACAGTGGATTTGGCTGCTTTCCGGCGGTAAATTCAAATTCCACCTTCATAACAGAGGAGCTGATATTACGTGGATCGACTCCGATTTCTTTGGGTTTCCTGAACTTGACCGCTGGTACCACCTCGCTCTTGTAAAGCAGGCGAACCAATACACGCATTATCTAGACGGAGAATTGTTCGGGGAAGAGATGGATGATACCCCCATCTCAGATGAAATCAATCACCCGCTCACTATCGGTACGGGACCAGGCGAATTCTTTATTCAAGGATTCGTAGATGAGGCTTTCATCACACGGCAGCCATTGACACAGAACGACATCCGTAACCATTTTGCTGGTGGCATCCAGGGTGTTTTGTCTGTTGAGCCGAGTGAGAAACTCGCAACCAAATGGGGTAATTTGAAGATGCGACACAATTTGTCCCACCTTCAATGAAGCAATACCCCAAAAGATCCAATCCGATTCCAGAAACGTGGAGAGTAATTCATAAACTCATCATCAGCATTGGAGTAGCAACGATGTGTATTTCAAAATTCACATTATTGACGATTGCTTTACTGTGGGCGTTTCCCTTCACCGTAGCAACAGCAATCGACCAAGACGTTATTATACTAGCGCTGTCGTTTGACGAGGGAAAAGGCAGAGACGCCAAGGACATCTCCTCACAGGGAAACCACGGCGTCCTATCGGAGACTGCCAAGTGGGCACCGGGGAAAATCGGAATGTGCGTACGCTTGAAGAACGCCTACGTCGAAGTGGCGAATCACCCAAGCCTCAATCTGCACGACACTGACTTTACGATGGCGATCTGGATAAACTTTGCTGAAGAGGAAAGTTGGTATGACATTATAGCGCACAACGAAGCACCCGCAATAGATGTCAAGAAATGGATCTGGATGTTTGCCGGTGGCAAGTTTAAATTCCACATTAACGACAGAGGGGTTAAGATCGCGTGGATTGACTCCGAATTCTTCGGGTTTCCCGAGCTTGAGCGCTGGTACCACCTCGCGCTTGTTAAGCAGGGAAACCAATACACGCATTATTTGGATGGCGAATTCTTTGGAGAAGAAACGGATGACACCCCCGTCCCAGATCAAATCGATCACGCACTCACCATCGGATCGGGACCAGGCGATCGGTTTATCCAGGGATTTGTGGATGAGCTTTTCATCACGCGGCAGCCATTGACGCAGAACGATGTCCTTAACCATTTTGCTGGGGGCGTCCAGGGCGTTTTGTCCGTTGAGCCGGCAGACAAACTCGCAACTAGATGGGGCGACCTGAAGGAGGCTGATCGCACACCCATCCGTTTGAATCTCCCGTGAGATCGGATGCAAACCTGACAGAATTGATGTAAGAGAGATTAAATAAGAATCACATTGCTTAAGTTGCTAATTGCCAGTTTTGGGACATCATTGACATATTTATCCATGCATATTTTAGGTGTGAACGCGAAGAATCTAAGTGTCACATAGCATAACGCTGCTTGAAGATGATTGATTCTTCGTCTAACAGAAGCGTTCACGACGACGATACTGACGCTCGCTTTCAGGTTATCGGAGCCACGGATAAAATCTCTTGCTGATTCGCAACGGTATTGCTATCGTACAAGTGTGAAGCCAACTTGAGAAACTGGTTTTATTGTTCTGTTTCAATAATAGGAGATAAAGAAATGGGTGAATTGTTTACAGAGGAAGAAGTAAACCGATTCCATCGGGATAGTTTTGTCATTGTCGAGGACCTTCTGGATGCCAAGGAGACCCAACTCCTTTATGAGGCAGCCAAGGGAGACTATGTGCTGATGCAACATGCTCACGAAGTGAAGGACATAGAAGGGAAGAACTCTAAGCTGGCGCTTTGGGATCATCCGGGCAATGACATCTACGGGCTGATTGCCAGAAGCCATAAGATGGTAGATAGGATAGAGCAGTTGCTAGGCGCCGAAGTGTATCACTACCATTCCACGATGATGCTAAAAGAACCTCGGGTCGGCGGTGCGTGGGAATGGCATCAAGACTACGGATACTGGTATCATTATGGCTGTCTCTTCCCCGATATTGCCGCGTGTATGGTCGCCATTGATGAGCAGACCAAAGAAAACGGTTGCCTACAGGTAATTAAGGGGTCGCACCGGCTAGGACGTTTGGACCATGTGGAACAAACCTCTGCCGGCAGTACACAGACCAGTATCGATCCAGAACGAATAGAAGCTATCTTGGCACGCATGGAATTGGTCTATTGTGAAATGCCGCCAGGCGCCGGGATTTTCTTTCATGGGAATATTCTTCACCGCTCCGATGCAAATCTGAGCGACAAACCACGCTGGGCGCTGAGATGTGTTTATAACACGGTTTACAACGACCCCTACAAAGATATCAAACATGCCCGCTATACGCCGCTACAGAAGGTTCCCGATTCGGCAATTAAAGCCAGCGCCGCGAAAATTAGTGACTCCGCCAAAGAATATTACTCCGGAGAGTCACTGCGAACACCACGACCCGATGCTTCCGAATAGCCGTCCTGATGGTTCGTTTGATGTGTCCCACAAAATACAAAATTCCAACCCAATTCGGAATCATCAAATAGAACGTTAGAACTGATGCCACGAAAATAGATGCTGGGGACCAATGTGCTCAATCAAAATCAAATTGAAGAGTTTCGTACCAAAGGCTTTCTTCTCGGGGGCTGCGTTATGAGTGGCAAACAGGTTGATGTTCTGAGAGCGGAGATTGAGCGCGTTCTTGCAAATCAAAATGCGGATAAGCCCCAGCCGGTCCGGCTTGCGAATCTGTCCTCAAATCCCGATAGCATAACTTGGCAAATTACCAACATGTGGGAAGCTAGCGAGCCTTTCTGTGAGCTGATATACAACCCTAAAATTGTCGAGGAGGTTATCCAACTGACGGGGGCGGACCAATTGCGCATCTGGCACGATCAGATCCAGTATAAACTTGCGGAGCGAGGCGGTATCACCGGCTGGCATCAAGATTCGCCATGTTGGCCGATCCTGACGCCGAAGACAAGTCAGTTGACGGCATGGGTTGCGCTGGACGATGTAGATGCGTCCAATGGCTGTATGAGTATGGTCGTAGGGGCATACCATTGGGGCGACCAAATCGCCTTTTTACGCAGCATACAGGATTTCAATGGGATGCCGTCAACTTTCCAAAATCATGACTTGCAGGTAGAACTGTGTCCGGTACCGGCGGGACATGTTCACTATCATCACGGTTTGACTTGGCACGGTTCTCACGCAAACACCAGTGCCCGACCGCGACGAGCGATCGCAATTCACTACATGACCGGTGAGGCACGCTACGATTCCAGTGGCAATCACACGATGAAACCTTTTGTTGAAGTTGCCAATGGAGAGGTATTGACAGGAGACCACTTCCCGTTAGTTTGGGACGATGGCAATGTGATACGCCCGAAATTGCCGAAGTTTTTCGATTCATCGGGTTTTCGGAAAATTAGATGAAGTTTTTAGGAGCATTCAATGAAGCAGGTTTTCAGTGTTGATCACTTAGTGAACCTCCAACGCCCAACCAATTATGTGCCGATGAATCTATCGCCAGATGGTCGTTCACTAGCTGTGAGCGTACAGGGGATACGCCGAAAAGCGGTAAATAAACGGGAAGATGAGTTTGGTGTAGATGGTGTTCACCAAGACATGGATGGGAGCCATCTTTACATCGTAGATACAATCACTGGAAAAGCTCAAGAACCATTTCCGGATGGAAGCATCAGTTGGGGCGGACAGTGGTCACCTGATGGAAGCCGTTTAGCAGCATACGTACGATACAACGGGTTAGTTTGTTTAGGAATTTGGTCTCCGGGGACCAATGCTTTTCAGTTGTTTGAACAAGCGTCGGTGCGTATGCAATACGGATTTGAAATCCCTAGGTGGACCCCCGACAGCAAAAAGATTATCGTAAAGTTATGGCCAGCCAGCGGCGCAGTCAAACCTCCTATACCTGAACAATCATTGCTTCCCAATCAATCGCCTCCCGTTAGCGTCTTCTCGTTTGATCCCACCCGTGAAGTCGATTCCCGCCCGACAGGTGCTTGGCTATATGATGGCACATGCTGTGATCTTGGATGTATAGATGTCGCCACAGGTGAGGTGACAAGATTGGCATGCGATTGGTCACTTAGGAACTGGCGGGTTGCTCCCGATGGTCACGCTGTCGCCGTTCTCAAGATGGCAGAATATGATTCGCAACGCTACCGGATGACCTACGATTTGGTCATTGTTCCACTAAATGGAACACCTCCGCGGACAATTGCTAGCAAGATATATCACGGCGGGGGTGGTTTTAACTGGTCTCCTGACAGTCAGCTTATTGCCTTTACAATTGACGATGGGGGCGACGACGGATCCCCCAAACAACTCTTTGTTGTACCCGCAGACGGTTCTGAGAGTCCCAGAGCTCTAATAGACGAGATGACGATTAAGATGGCTGATTATCTTGGACCGCACTGGAGTGAAGACAGCTCTTCCATATTTTGTTTAACGCGAGATCACGTATGGATATTCAATGCTGACGGGAGCAATCAACGCCAAATGAATGTCGTTCTTCCCGGCAGGCGGGTGGTTTTTTGGATTCAACCGCCGATGAATTCAATATTATGGTCGTCACCGGATGGTTCTCTTTTCGCTGTTGTTAGAAATGACGTCTGGAACGAAGCAGTGGCTCGCGTTTCTCTTGAAAGTGGCGAAGGGACAATCCTGACAGAATTTTCGAAATCGTGTTGGGATCCATTTCAGACCGAGGTTGCCTCCGATTTTTCGGCATGTTACCTTGTGGCTGAAGCGGCGGACCACCCCGCAGAAATCTGGCGTATCTCTCTTGATACACCCGTTCCCAACCGTCTATTTTCACTCAATTCGGATTTAGAGGGCGTTGTGTTAGGTAAACCTCGCTTGATTGAGTGGCGGGCATTGGACAAACAAATTCGACGCGGTGCGTTGCTCTTGCCTCCGAACTACTGCGAAGGCGAACGTATTCCGGTGATTGTTCATGTATATCCCGGTAATTTCTCGGTCTGGATTCACGACTTTGGCTTTGGTGGAGGACACTACGATAATGCGCAATTGCTAGCGAGTCAGGGCTACGCTGTGCTCTGGCCAGATCTCCCGATGGAAAGACATAACATGCAGCAAATACCCAAATTCGTCTTACCTGCTGTTAACCGGTTGATTGATTTAGAAATCGCCGATCCTGATCGAATTGGACTGATGGGGCATAGTGACGGTGGTTACTGTGTGTTAGCACTTCTAGCCCAAACGGATTGTTTTCAAGCGGCTGTCTGTTCTGCTGGAGTGGTCAATATTACGAGTGATTACGGTACATTGACTGACAAGGGTGATAGTTCTCATAGCTATGAACTAGGAAGTGAAATGGGCGGAACGTTATGGGAAAAACGGGACGCCTACATAGAAAATTCACCCTTGTTCTACCTTCACCGTGTACAGGCACCACTGCTATTAGTACAAGGCACGGACGATATATCGGGGGCAAATCAGGTCAAAGAAGCGTTTAGTGCGTTGCGGCGTCTCGGGAAACCGGTGGAGTTGCGGTTATACCATGGAGAAGAACATTGGCCCGGTGCATGGTCTGAACGTAATTTTCGGGACGTATGTCATCGAGTCCTGGGCTGGTTTAACCAGTATCTTGGAGCGCCCTAGTGAAGAACATATGGCCCAAGTTGATGGCATTCAGTGTTGTTTGCACATCGAGTTCAGCGGTGCAGAGAATTACGTCGAATCGGAAATTCCTGAATATCACCGGATTTTATGCGGCAGGAATCTGTGCTTATTCTTAGATATTCGCATCGACAGTCAGATAGACCATGGGTAAAATTGAGATTTAAATCTGGGAACAACTAGCTTGAGGAACATATCGGCTGCCTTATCGGTTTTTTGTTGAGTAAAGCTTAAAAGATAGGACGTTTCGGGCAAAACTAGAAAAAGAAAGGAGAGAGTCGCAAGTTTCTTCCCATTTGAAATCAGGGAGTCTTTAGCGATGATTATATTATGATTTTAGAACATTGGGTAGTATCGTTATCAAAATATAAAAAGCTTACCCTAAAAATTGCTGACCGCCTGATTAATCGAGTCAATCTTGAGCCGATTAAGGATGAAAACGGAATCGTAGGAGTAAAAGCCGTATGGGTTGGCGAGCCCGGTAAAAACTTGATTGAATTAAATGCTCAATCTGTGAAAGGGAGCATTCAAACTGAGGGCGATCACGCACCAAGGATTGAGTATTGGCAAAAAGGGGAAAGACGTGGTTTTGCGTTAGGAAATCCTAAAAGCATTTCTTGTGAACTTGATGAGAAAACGCTGCGAAAGATTTTAACCCCTAAAGCGGCGGGGATTGCAATGGCTGCCGGTGCAGCGATTGGGCTGGTAGGCTGGTTTGCTACGGCAATCGCTAGCCGGGTGACACTTGCTAAGCAGGAAACGGGTAAGCCTGCGCCTCCGTTGCTCGACTCACAAAAGACCAGTACAGATGGTGTCATTGAAAATGAAGGATAAAACTCACCGCCGTCAATTCATTTATTGTGCTTAACGCGCGTTGATAAAGTGATAATTCAGTCTAATTCTGTATTCATGACGCACTAGAAGGGAATTGGTAAATGTCAGAAAACAGGAGAAGTGCAGACTCAGTATCATCCGTTACTACTAACGCGCGATGGTATCTCGCGTTACCATGAAGGCGTATTAGACGCCTTTCCTAGATTCTACCAATTGGGATCGTAGTCCCAGTCGAGCCTCTGTTTTCCGTACAGTTTGTCATTGTACATCGTCTGATGGCAATCGAGGCATCTGTCGAAGAGACTCACGCCATGAACCTCATGCGCCAGTTGAATCTCGGGTGTATTGTGAACGTGACAGGTCCGGCAAGTATACGTTTCGTATCTTACATCAGTGTAAATGTTGAGCTGTCCGTCATCTTTCCTGACAGAGTATCTGCGTCCGTTTTTTGGGTCGATTATCAGCCACTGACTATCCCTCTTTTTCGTCGAAATCTCGGCATTTTCAGATATTCGAATCCCGCGAATGTCGAACTCCCACTGCACATCCTCCGGAAGTTTTTCCTCCTTGTCAAACTCTTCTTGCAAATCCGCATCAAAACCGAATAGCAGTGAATCCGTGGTATGGCACCGCACACAAGGAATATCGTGTACTTGCGTCAACGGAAAAAACTCGTCGTGATTGAGTTTCTCACGACCATGTACGATGATACCAACCATCAAGATTGGGGCAAGTGCGAGATGGACACGCAGCAGAGTCCGTCTCGCTCGGTGCGCCGTTAGACTTACCGCGATACCTGTTCCTAGGTTGAGCAATGCCAGAGTGAATGTCAGCCAGGAGTGCCAAGCAAGTGGGCGAACCCCAGAGTGAATAACAACGAGACACAAACCAAAAGACGCTAGCCTTTGATGATATTTCAACCAGATTTGCCGGCTACCCCATCGAATCAGGCGTGTTCGTAGGATGTAACCGCTTGCAATCAGGATGGCAATAGCCCCAATGATACTGAGTGTATGCCGTACTTCGCCATAACCCGATTGCCATAGTCCAAAGGGGGAGGATATCAACACGCATGCGACGACAACTGCTCCAGCAACACCGTAGACAATTTGTATAAACGGGCTCATAATGTGGGATAGTTCATTTTCCCGAAAACCTGGCCGGTGATGAATTGATATTTGTTAATCCATATTTGCTCGATCCCCTAGCTCTTGGATTAGATCGGCTGGCACCGCCTTAATTTCTCCAAATGCTCTTACCAGAGGTTGCAGGAATCGTCACATTTAAAAATAGGTCCTCCAACCAGCGTTCGGTTTTCTGAAAACGTAAAATCGCCACATCTGCATGAATCAGATCATTGAGCAGATTTGCGATTTCTGTATCTGTCATCTGTGATTCAATCAGAATGCGCGCATCTGTCATCTCAAATGACATCAGATTCGATCTGCTGTTCAAGACGGCTTGTGCTTTATCAATTCCCTCAATCACATCAATTTCGAGCCGATGACTTTGTGTCATCTGACCGGCGATGTCCGTGACATCACCATACAGGGCTAAACTACCTTTGTCCAGAATTCCCAGCCGGTTGCACGTAGCTTCTACGTCTGTGAGCCGATTGGTACCTAAAATCACCGTTTTTCCCATCGCACCAAGCTCGTTGATTAGTGCCTGCATCTCAATTTGTCCTCGTGCGTCTAATGCTGAGAGCGTCTCATCCAGAAACCAGATTGGCGGATCGTGCAAGAAGGTCTTGGCAAGACAAAGCCTTCGTTTTTGGCCCAGAGAGAGCTGTTCGATTTTCTGATCGCGTAGGGCGGTCAAATCCATCAGATCGAGGACATCATTCATGCCCGCCGCACGCAGCGCCCTGTCTATTTTGTATGCAGATGCGAAAAATTCAAGGTACTCCCAAACAGAGAGATCTGAATAACCGTTAAAGGTTTGAGGCACGTACCCGATAAGCGGGCGGACTCTGTTAAGGTTGGCAAATGCATCATAGCCAGCAATTTCGACAACACCAGAAGTGGGTTTGACCAGCGTCGCAAGAATCTTTAACAAAAGTGTTTTTCCGGAACCATTCACACCGAGCAGAGCAAATCGATCTCCTGCGATGAGATTCAAGGTGAGGTTGATTAAGATTTTTCTCCGTTGAATAGATTTGCATAATTCTTGAACACGGATCATGACCTGTCAATCCTCGAAAATCTGGCAAGACTGTTTAACTGATAATATTTCATTTGAATCTAAGTTAGGAACAGGGTTTTCTGCCCATAATTCAGAAACATTAAGCTTATGATTGGCTGGCGTCTAGCTCCGTTTGGATGCCATTGGTTTATCTTCCTCTGATAACATTACTGCACATCCAATCTCCAGACAAGAACGCGGCGCAATACACTCACTACAATTGACAATACTTGACAAGTTTAAGGTTACTTTATAATTCGCCGTGTGCGGTAACTGTTTCGAATTCTAGGTTCCGCGTTTGGCGCTTAGTATCTGCGCATGAATGGGCTTCCAATCGCTGCGACGATTGCTGATGAGAATCAACCGATCCGCCGGCTGAATCTCGAAGTCAGGCGCCGGATTGATCCAGTGCTGGCTGGTTCGGATAACCCCGACCAATATGACCTGCGCACGCAGTTCTACGAGTAGAGATTGTAGTTCATTAAAGCGAAATCCCTCAATCTTAATGGCTTCAGTGAATATTTCGCTCCCTTCAGCCTGAGTCAACAGCTCAGCAATGGCGTGAGAAAGTCCATGATCTCGTACTTCCTGTGCTAATATTTTAGCTGCGATGTTACCTGTGGGAATGACCGCATCACATTTGAAAGCTCGAAACAGCGGTAGATGTCCGATACTACTACACTCAACAATTGTTCTGACCTTGGGATTGAGGGTCTCAATGAGGGAAACAATCGAAGATGCAATTGCATCTGCAGCATGTTCATCGGTTCCCGGTGTAAGAACCACCGACGCATAAGCTCTTGCAACATTTGCTCTATTCAGGGATTCATCTTGCAATGGAGATCCTCGGACAAAATGGACATTCGGATTGTTGAAAGGGTGTTCCTCAATACTGTCTGCCAGGATGACAACAGATCGATGGGACGTAACTGGGTCTGATGCAAGTTGGTCTATAATTGCACCGACCCTCAACTCAGAGGGATAATTCACAATAATGATATGATCATCAACAAGATCTCGGCAATCAATGAGTCCGAAACGTCGATTGTTCTGTCCTTCGACTGCAATATCTACAATCTGGGTAATGACATACGTGAATGATGCTAACCCAACAAAATATATCAGAACAATTGTAGCGATTCTCCCGCCTACAGTTGCTGCGAAGTAATCCCCGTACCCAACTGTTGTTATGGTGGTAAGAGTCGCCCAGACAGAATCCCAAAGCGTCAGCTTACTAAGCTCAGCACGCTCAAAAAAATAAAAACATGCTGAGTGTAGAATGATACAAAGCACAACTAGACTGAGTACCACCACAATATGTCGAATATGACGATTGTGATACGAACGACGCAGGCGGCGGTAGAATCGAAGACTTAGAGTTAGCATTGTCTCTCCTATGCACATTAATTGAATTATCGGTTGGTTATTGTACCATATAATCAAAACCCATCAAAACAAAATTCTCGTATTGGAATTTCACCTCATTGATGTGAAACAGTTGAATGTCATGGACTTCAGACGGAGCATCCATGCTTTTTAGGCAAAATTAGTCTGCTTCAATTGATCGTTAACACAATTTACCGATACAGCTCTTGCAATTTCCCTTTATATTTGAAATTGTCTGTAGTAGAATATACGGTGCTACTATTAATTATTCACTACGATAAGGGTAAGTTTAGCTCCAGATGGCCGGCTCCATGTATATTGCTGAAACGTCTAAGGGCTACGGTGTTACAACGGTCTTTTTCGTACCTGCCATTTTGAGAGGTGTCCTTGTAGAAGCGGAGAAGTTGGAAATGAAGCGCGTGCTGTGCCATTCCGAGAAAGCTGCGGCATACATGGCAGACAGTAACGCCCGAGCATCCCATGGTCCAGGGATCGCCATGGCGCAATCCGTAGGCACTGATAATCTCGCCGCAGGGCTACAGGATGCGTATCTTGCGCTGTCACCGGTAATGGCAACTACTGGTCGGTGGCCGCCGGTCTATCGGTACCGCTATGCATACCAAGAAATCGATCATTGCCGACTCTATGAACCTGTCACTAAGTATAACGCTTTCATTGATGCGATTGACCAGTTGCCAGCAGTGTTGTGCCAAGTTTATCGGGAGGGCAACCTCGGGAGCACCGGGGCCGGTTCAATTGGAATTGCTGGGATTCCAAGGCGAGATGGTTGCCGATTGTGAAGCCGACTTAGAAGTAACTATTGAAGATTCTTTCAGACAGTATCCGGCAATTCGCTCCGAACCTGAACCGGAACTGGTGAGCCAGGCAGCTAGACTTCTCATCGCGGCGCAACGGCCGTTCCTAATTGCCGGTGGAGGTGTCGCTGCTTCGAAAGCAGGAGCGGAGATTGTCAAACTGGCAGAGACGCTTTCTATGCCCACGGCAAATTCTGTAAACGCTAAGGGGAGTATCCCCGAAAATCATCCTCTGTCGGTAGGAGTCGTCGGTACTTACTCCCATAAGTGCGCCAAACAGATAGTCTCTGAGGCAGATTTTGTACTTTTTGTGGGAAGTCATACCGGCGGACAAGTCACCCACTTCTGGTAAGTCCCTAGGCACGGTACGGGGGTCATTCAGATTGACAAAGATCCCTCAACAATTGGGCGAAATTACCCGACACATGTGGTAATGCATGGGGATGCCAAGGTGAGTATACAACGTCTCATTGAGTTTCTTGCACCCAAGACTGTGGACACTCATTGGACCGCCCGAGTGAATGTGTTGGTCGCGCAGTGGCGAAAGGAACTTAAGCCGTTGTTCGACTCCGACGCATCACACATTCGGCCCAAACGGCTGTGTAAAGAAATAAGTGACTTCCTTCCAGTGCTGTTCTAGTTTCGGACACGGGGCACGCCGGAATCTGGATAGGAGCGATGGTCGGTCTGAAGACACCAAACTAGCACTATCTGCGATGTGCAGGTTCATTGGGTTGGGGGTTTCCGGCAGCGTTGGGCGCGAAATGCGCTCTGTCTGATACACCTGTAATCTGCTTCACAGGAGACGGCGGTTTTGGGCGCCTCCTCAGCGAGTTGGAGACAGCCCTACGCTGTGGCATCAATACCGTAGCTTTGATCAACAACCACTCGCTGAATCAGGACAAGGCGGGTGTTAATCGTGCTTATGGCGGAGTGGCGACCGGTAACCGCGAAGAGATTTGGGTTTTTCGGAACGTAGATGTCTCGCACATTACCCCGTCCATGGGATGTTTTGGGGTTCGGGTGGAACGGCCGGGAGATATCCAGAACGCCTTCGAACAGGCATCGGCTTCAGGTAAGCCAGCGGTGGTGGATATTGCAAGCGATATCAACGCTTTCGCACCTCTCCCACATGTTCCAGATTAATCTGCCCGGTAGATTCGGCGAGGTGTTTGATATCGCTCGCGGGAAGGAGATAAGTCAGTCTAAGATTATCTCATTGCAATCGAAGTCTGAAAATGTGCAAGTCTGATATCCTCTCACGAATACCATCCCAAGTCCTAGCTGTGCTGCGGGAGATTGGGCAACTAGCGGGTGAAACATCCTTATCCGCCTACGTCGTTGGCGGCTTGGTCCGTGATTTTTTGCTCAATCGTGAGAATTTGGACTTTGATGTCGTGGTCGAAGGGGATGCCATCAGCTTGGCTCACCATCTCTCCAAAAGATGGGATGGCAAGATGCAGGTCCATCAAAGCTTCGGTACAGGGACGCTGATACGCAGCGACGGGCTCAAAATCGATTTTGTCAGTGCGCGACACGAAACCTATGAACACCCCGGAGCGTTACCATTAGTTGAGTTCGGGACGTTTGTGGAGGATCTCCGTCGCCGCGACTTTTCAATTAATGCACTTGCAATGTCACTGAATCCGGACACCTTTGGAGAGATTGTTGATTACACAAACGGTTTGCGAGACTTGCGGACTGGACAGATTTGCGCTCTGCATGATCGGAGTTTCATTGACGATCCAACCCGCATCTTCCGCGCGATTCGGTACGAAGGGCGTTATTGCTTTCAAATCGTTGAGAACGATAAAACGCGCATTCGTGACGCAATTAACGAAGGGATTTTAGATTCAATCAGCGGTCAGCGCATACGAAACGAAATTGACCACATCCTGTCGGAAGAATCCGCGCCGAAGATGATTCAGCGGATGCGCGAATTTAATCTTTTTCGTGGAATCCACCCAGGGTGGGAACCTCGACAGGACTTTGAAACACTCTGGAATACAGCGCGTGAAGCTATCGATTGGACAAGAAAGTATCTCCCGAATGACTCGATTGACACTGCGTCGCTGTTCTGGATGGCACTGGTGACTGACACAACCTCAACTCCGAGGGTGGTCCAGCCGGGGGGAGTAGAGCTGAATTTCTCTGAAGCAACAGAAACTGTGAAGGATCGATTATCGCTGGAAAACCGATTACGTACAAAGCTAATCGCTAAGGAGCGATTGGGCGATGCTTTATCCGCGTTATCGGTGAAATCTAGACCGAGCGAAGTTTATAAACTGTTGAAATCGTACCCGTTAGAGGCGTTAATCTTCTCTATTGTAGAACCGAATCAACCTCAATGGTGCGTGGAAAAGATTAAAAATTATGTAATAGATTTGAGGCTCGCCCAGCCGTTGATTAACGGAGCAGATCTTATCCAACTAGACTTGAAACCGGGGCCCAAATTTGCAGAGATGTTGTGGAAGACGTTTGCAGCTCAGTTAGATGGAAAAATACAAAACAAATCGCAGGCTTACGAATTTTTAGGAAGAATTGATGAGAATCGACCCAGCTGAAGCAATCCTACGAGTGGTTCAGTTTATTGTTCTGCTCACTTTTCACGAATGGGGCCATGCAAAATCCGCCAACATGCTAGGCGATCGAACTGCTGAAGATGAAGGTAGAATGACATTCAATCCTGCAGCGCACATTGACCTCATCGGAACGGTGGTTTTGCCGCTGATTGGAACACTCTTTGGTGGAATGTTTTTTGGCTGGGCGAAGCCTGTACCCGTCGATCCTCGAAATTTGAGAAATCCCAAACGTGATTTGATGATTATTGCGGCGGCGGGACCGATTATGAATATTATTTGCACAATCGTGATTTTGGGCGGTCTATCTCTTCTTTCCATGACGATTGACTTCCCCGCCGGCGGATCGGCAATACAACGTGAAATCTATGGGCAGTTGAAAATCTCCGCGATCATTAGTGTTTATTTGGCGGTATTCAACATGCTCCCAGTTTTCCCACTTGATGGGTATAGTGTTGTATATGGTCTACTGCCTTGGAAACAGGCTCAAAAGTTCGAAAATCTGCGTCCTTACGGCATGATGATTCTCATGGGAATAATTTTCGTTCCAGGCTTAATCGGAATACCGAATCCAGTCTTTATCCTTATTACGCTAGTCGCTCACGGTATTTTCGACCTGATTCAGATTCTTGTCGGTTTATATTGAGTTCGGAGGAAGCAACAAGCATGCAAAAAACAAGATTAGTGAGTGGTGTCCGCCCAACAGGACTTCTACATATTGGACATCTCGAAGGGATGCTAAAGAATACAGCAAGCTTACAAGACATATACGAATGTTATCCCTTCATCGCCGATTGGCATTCGCTCACCGATGTGACCGACACATCGAACCTTCCCCACTACATATTGCAGGCAGCGGTCGATTGGTTGAGTGCGGGGATTGACCCGGAAAAGAGCACTCTCTTCATTCAATCTCACGTGTCAGAACATGCGGAGCTATCAACTCTTCTTACGATGATTACACCGGTGTCTTGGCTTGAGCGGTGCCCCACGTATAAAGACAAGGTTCACGATTTAACCCAGCATCTCAATCAGCGCGAGGGGCCCTCAACCGGATTGCTAGAATATCCAGTATTGATGACATCAGATGTAATTGTGTACAAAGCCGAGTTAGTTCCTGTTGGAGCGGATAATGTAGCCCACCTTGAAGTTTCGCGGGAAATTGTTCGCCGATTTAATCACATCTACGGCAACGTTTTCCCGGAGCCACAGCCTCTGTTGACGAAAAACGCAGAGTTGCCAGGACTTGATGGTCGCAAGATGAGCAAGAGCTACGGTAATACCATTCAGTTGTCAGATCCACCTGAGACCACACGTAAGAACATTATGAAAATGGTGACGGACCCGGGTCGTATACGTCGAAATGACCCCGGTAATCCGGACGTATGCCCCGTTTTCGCGTATCACAAAGTTTACAACCCCGATGAGGTTCCACAGATCGATAAGGAATGCCGGTCCGCTGCGATTGGGTGTGTTGATTGCAAACGTAATCTCACCGATAATCTGATTGCTGAGATGACTCCATTCTATGAAAAACGGGCTCAATGGGAGTCAAAACCGAAAGTGGTTCGCGAAGTTCTCGCTCATGGAGCAAATCGGGCACGACGGGTTGCCAAAGACACAATGGCAGAAGTCAGAGCTGCAATGAATCTAGTCTGACCGTCTTTAACCGAAATTTTATCAAAAATGTGATTGTATGCAAAACCGTGGCGAGGTATATGATTCTCAGGCAAAATCCACCTACGCAATCAAGCTTGACATTTTTGAAGGGCCTCTAGACCTCCTGCTCCATCTTATACAAAAAAACGAGATGGAGATCACGGATATCCCAATCGCAGAAATCACAGAGCAGTATCTAGAGTATCTTAACTTTATGGAAATACTGGATCTTGATGTCGCATCAGACTTTTTGGTGATGGCGGCGACTTTGCTTCATCTCAAATCTCAAAGCATTCTTCCATCGGTGACAGTAGACGATCAAAAACCGTTCAAGGATCGGGAAGAGTTGGTTAAACAACTGTTAGCGTATAAACAGTTCAAGGAAGCGGCGCAAGCGTTAGATTATCACGCCGCGAAGCGGGAACAAATCTACGGAAGGAGCGTCAATCAGGATACCGATTTGGCTAGTTTACGTGAAGTCCAGATTAAAGCAACGCTCTTCGATCTCTTGTCTGCCTTCAAGGATGTGGTTGAAAGATCGCAGTATGCAGTGGACGATGATTACTACGAAGAAATTCAGGAAGAGCCAATCACCGTTGAGGAAAAAATGGAGATTGTGCAACGCAGACTTAGTGAGGAACCGATAAATTTCAATGAACTATTCCCAGAGTTTGCAAGCAAGATTGAACAGATTGTGACGTTTTTAGCGATTCTGGAGTTGATTCGTCTTCAGCGCATCGCTGCAGTGCAATCTGGACACCTTGAGGACATTTATATTGTGAAACTTAGTACGTAACACGTAAAAACCCCCAAAGGTTACCCCTCATACTAAATCATACCTAGAGAAATTCTGTGGCTGAAGAACTCACTCTTCCCATTCAAGATTTTGCGTTTAACCCAGACGAGGTGAAATCTATCCTCGAAGCGGTACTGTTTGCTGTCAGCGAACCTATTTCCCTGAAGCAGTTTAGCCAAGTGCTGAATGGGGCATCCACGAGACAGATTCGTCAAATACTCAAACTCTTGCGCGATGAGTACCGGGACACAAACCGCAGTTTTGAGCTGATTGAAATAGCCAACGGGTTTCAGATTTGTACACACTCCAAATATAATAGTTGGATTGAAAAATTTCACACTCGCCAGGTGCGCGTCAAACTATCTCCTGCCGCACTTGAAACTCTCACCATCGTCGCCTACAAGCAGCCTGTTACGAGAACCGAAATCGAAGAAATCCGCGGCGTCAATAGCGATAGCGTCCTCAATTCCTTAATCGAAAAGGGATTGGTTCGCATCGCCGGAAGGAATCCTGGACCTGGGCGTTCACTCTTGTTCGCAACAACCGACGAATTCCTGCAACTATTCGGATTGAAAGATCTTGCTGAACTGCCTTCTATGGAAGAGATTGAGCAGATTCTAGATCGAGCGCAAACGGAAACATAGGAATCATCGCATTCCGTTGCGCGTATTACTTCTGCTTTTTCTGCAACAAGGCAATTTTCCGGATTTTGCTACAGGTATACAAACTGCATTGGAATTAGGTTATCCGGTTAAGCAAAATGACGTTTTAGGCGTTAATCATGCACCTCAACACGATATTTCACAATGTAAATCCTATTGACGATAACGATGGTTAAACGGTACAATGGTTATATTATAACCGTGTGAGAGGCACCCCCGTCGGATAATGAGCACATCTGGATTTATAGGCAACCAGTTATAGCCTTGAGTCCAGTACATGAAAAGGAGTGAGGCGATGAATTATCATGCATGGTTTCAATGCAGTGAGGGGTGTGAAGAAAGGTACTCCCTCAATGAAGTAATTTATCGTTGCCGGAAGTGCAATGGCTTACTAGAGGTTAAACACGACATAGACCGTTTAAGACATCGAAGCGCATCCGCATGGAAGGAGTTGTTCAATGAGCGGTATATGAGTACACAATACCCCTTTGGCAGCGGCGTCTGGGGGAAAAAGGAGCTGGTTTGCCCGACTATTAATGATGAGAATGTGGTTTCAATGTATGAAGGAGGTACGAATCTCTTTTGGGCTGAACGTTTTGGCAAGCAGATAGGTCTTCCAAATCTCTGGATAAAGCAGTGTGGAAACAGTCATACAGGCTCTTTTAAGGACTTGGGGATGACTGTTTTGGTGTCCATGGTGAAACAGGTAGTAAAAGACGGAGGCGACATCCGTGTGGTCATGTGCGCTTCTACTGGAGACACCTCCGCCTCACTAGCGGCTTATGCTGCAGCAGCAGGTATTCCGGCGGTTATTCTTTTACCACGTGACAAAGTATCCCACGCACAACTCATTCAGCCGATTGCCAACGGGGCAATTACGCTTGCCTTAGAAACGGATTTCGATGGTTGCATGGCGGTTGTGCAGAAGCTTGCTGAGAGGAAGGATTTTTATCTGGCAAATTCAATTAATTCTCTGCGGATTGAAGGTCAGAAAACAATCTCCATTGAGATAGCCCAGCAGTTTGAGTGGGAAGCGCCAGATTGGGTCATCATGCCGGGAGGCAATTTGGGAAATGTAACAGCGCTAGGGTTGGGATTTTTAATCATGCGAGATTTAGGGATTATCGATAGGCTGCCGCGCATTGCTTGCGCTCAATCCACCAAAGCGAATCCCTTATACCAGAGTTACCTGAAAGATTTCAAGACGTTTGACCCGGTCACGGCGCAAGCAACGATCGCAACGGCAATTCGAATTGGTCATCCTGTTTCGGTCAAAAAGGCGATTAATGTATTAAAACAGTTCGACGGAATTGTGGAGCAGGCAACCGAGGATGAATTAGCAAACGCCGCAGCCAGAGCAGATCGAACAGGGTTATTCAACTGTCCACATACAGGGGTTGCGCTCGCAGTGCTCCTGAAAATGCTAGAAAGCAAACTAATTCAACGCGATGATCGGGTTATCGTTATCTCGACAGCCAACGGACTTAAGTTCCCAGAGTTTAAAATTGATTACCACCAAAGCAAATTAAGAGAGGTTCAGCCCCAACATGTAAACTCCCCGATAACACTCGAACCAGACTATGACACTGTGATGAAAACGATTACCCATCAACTGAAAGCCTTGAACTGATGAGCGGCGGTCGCCAAATACTGTTTCTCATAGTTCCCTATATTTTTAACGCTTTCTTCCCTGCTTCTAGCGTATTGATAATTGCCTCAACGTCATAGACGCATCCGTTCCATGTTCCACCGCCGACGCTCTGAAGCGCAGCCCACAGGCGGGTATCCATCGGCAGCATTTCATCAGGGGCGAGGTCTGGACGTGGTAATCTTTCCGCTAGAACTTGGTTCCCTTCTTCTGGCCCAAAGGTAGTATCACCATGACCGACCAAATCCACACTCCCTTCCAGCCGATTCCGATCAATGACAATTTGAATACGATCTCCGTCAATTACCTTGCCGATAGGCCCGTCAGCCAACGCTTCAGGTCCAATGTGCCCGATGCATGCGCCAGTTGACACACCGGAGAATCGGGCATCAGTAATCAAGGCAACATGTTTACCGAAGGACAGGTGCTTAAGAGCTGAAGTAATCTGATATACCTCTTCCATGCCAGTACCCATTGGCCCCCGGCAGCAAAGCACCATCACTTCCCCCGGTCTGATTTGGTCTTTGTCTCCACGCTTAATCGCGCGAATTGCGTCGCGTTCCCGAACAAAGACACGCGCTGGGCCAGTCATACGATAGACGCCGTCGGGGTCAACTACGCTGGGATCAATAGCGGTACTTTTGATTACAGATCCCTCAGGAGCGAGGTTTCCGCGTGGAAACGCGAGAGTGCTCGTTAGTCCGCGCTCTTTAGCTGTTTCTGGATTCATTATCACGTCGTCCGGATTGACGCCATCACTTTCTATCAGGATATCTCGCAAGCGCTGACGTCGTTCAGATTTCTCCCACCAATCAAGGTTTCGTCCAAGGGGTTCACCCGTTGCGGTGATAACATCTTGGTTCAGCACACCTATGTCCCGTAAACGAAGCATCACTTCAGGAACACCTCCCGCGAGAAAGACGCGGACTGTTGGATGTCCTACAGGTCCATTTGGAAGCACATCTACGAGGCGGGGTGTTTTGCGGTTGACACGAGTCCAATCCTCGATGTTCGGGCGACCCAATCCCGCTGCGTGAGCAATCGCAGGAATGTGAAGGAGCAAGTTGGTAGAACCTCCGAAAGCGGCATGAACAACCATGGCGTTTTGAATTGCTTCGTCTGTGAGGATGGTACGCATCGTGATGCCTTTTGTCTCTAAATTGACGATTGCACGCGCCGATCGCTTTGCCATATCCAACCAAATCGCTTGTCCCGAAGGTGCGAGGGCAGCGTGAGTGAGCGTCATACCCAACGCCTCTGCAACGACCTGTGAAGTTGCAGCCGTCCCTAAGAATTGACAACCACCCCCGGGGGTTGCACACGCTTTGCAACCGAGGTCGGCGGCATCCTGCAAAGAAATCTCACCGTGTGCGAAACGCGCCCCAATCGTCTGAATCTTGCCCGCGTCCTCTCCTCCAATAGGTGGCAGCGTGACACCGCCCGGCACAACTATGCATGCGAGATTCGACATTGCGGCAAGTGCTATCATTGTCGCAGGTAGCCCTTTATCGCAGGTCGCCACACCCATCACCCCATTGCGTGTCGGCAGCGATCGAATTAGACGGCGGAAAATTTGTGCAGCGTCGTTGCGATATGCTAGGCTATCCATCATACCAACCGTGCCCTGTGTGCGCCCATCACATGGATCCGAGCAATAACCTGCAAATGGAATTGCGCCCAGCGATTTAAGCTCGTTTGCAGCAGCTTGCATCAGCAAACCCACTTCCCAATGCCCTGTATGAAATCCAAGTGCGATTGGTGTCCCATCAGGCGCACGGATACCGCCTTGTGTACTTAGAATGAGGAACTGTTTCCGATTCAATTCAGCGGGAGACCACCCCATACCTACATTCTGGCTAAGTGCAAAAACATCGCCGCTCGCCCAATTGAGAAGCATTTCCTCCGTCAGCGGCAAAGTTCCTTGGGGGCCAGATGAATTCGTCTGACATGCGTATATTGCGGAGTCGTCGGAAGCAACGATTTTGTCAAATTCGATAATTTCAGTGGAAACCATACTGTTTTCCCCTTTTTTCGTGAGTCGAGAATTCCCAAAGCATTTCGACATGAATGCTAGAACGTCTTAATTTAATGTCCTAACCGGTTTATGTGGATCTTGATATATCCGAATCTAAAGATTATCAGAATTTTCCCTCTTATGTCAAACCACAACGTTCAAAATGCTTGTGAAACATGAAAGCTATGACCAATGAAGTAACCGACGCTTCAGTTTAGGAATTAATTGCAATCTTACGTGCGAATTTGCATGAAATGGTACAAAATAGCGCAGTTATTCATACTCTAGTAGGTAACTACTTGGAACTATAGCGAATTTACCACCCAATCTTGAAATCCCCGCTCCACGACTAGAATGAACGATGCACAGGCGTCAGTAGTGAGGTCCCGCGTTAGATAACACAAACATTTTGCTTGACAAAGTTGGCTGATAATGATACCATAAAAAAAACGGTTTTGGGGCACGCAGGATACTGAATGGAGAGTGAATCGTGGCTAAAAATGGTGCTTGCTTGACATGAGTTTTAAACAAACATTGAGGACGTATACAAAAGGTGTGAGTGTACCCCCCAATTTACCGTGGGGCATTGCTGTCATACTGTCTATACTATTGCGTTGGAGTGAAAATAGGCAAATTCAAATTTGAACTGAGATTACTAATTGACACCATATCGTCAAAATGCCTATTGTCACACCTGTGATGGTAGGCTTTTTTTTACGGTGTCAGATAGGAGAGAAAAATGGAAGAAAAAGTGATAGGATTGAAGTGTCGTGAATGTGAGAGAAAATATCCCAAAGAGCCCATTCACGTTTGCGAATTTTGCTTTGGTCCGCTGGAAGTGGATTACAATTATGAAACTATCCAGAAATCCATCTCGCGGAAATCTATTGAACGGGGTCCTGCTAACCTCTGGAGATATATCGATCTGTTGCCTATTGATGGTGAACCCACCGATGGATTGAACACCGGCTTCACACCGCTGATTCGTGCGAAAAATCTGGAAGCTGCCCTCGGCGTCAAAGAATTGTACGTTAAGGACGACTCAGTGTGTCACCCGACACTTTCCTTTAAAGATCGGGTAGTTTCCGTGACATTGAGCAAGGCGAAAGAGTTTGGATTCGATATTGTTGCATGTGCTTCAACCGGGAACCTTGCCAACTCAGTAGCCGCAAACGCGGCAATCGCCAATTTTGACTGTTTTATCTTTATCCCTGCCGACCTAGAAATGGCGAAAATCGTCGCATCGTTGGTTTACGCACCGACATTGGTCGGTATCACGGGAACCTATGACGATGTCAATCGGCTCTGTAGCGAGATTGCAGGTGAGTATCCGTGGGCATTTGCTAACATCAACACCCGCCCATTCTACGCCGAAGGGTCGAAAACTTTCTGTTATGAAATTATTGAGCAACTCGACTGGAAAACGCCGGATCACATTATTGTGCCGGCGGCAGGCGGCTCGCTTGTCACAAAGGTGGGCAAAGCGCTGAAGGAATTTCACCTACTGGGATTGATTGATGAGCCGAAAACGAAGATTCATGTAGCACAAGCTGAAGGTTGTGGGCCAATTGTCACAACGCTGAAGGAAAATAGTGATTACGTCAAACCGGTTCGAAAGCCCAATAGCATTGCCAAGTCTCTTGCGATTGGAAACCCCGCCGACGGAATTTATGCCGCCGCAACAGTACGAAACTCGGGCGGATATGGGGAACATGTAACCGATGACGAGATTGTCGACGCTATAAAACTCCTAGCGGTAGCAGAAGGAATCTTCACGGAGACAGCGGGCGGTGTTACCCTCGCAGCAACGCAGAAGTTGATCGAGAGTGGGCGCATCAGTCGGAACGATTGCATCGTTGTCGGCATCACAGGGAATGGACTAAAAACCATCGAAGCCCTTGACGGCAAGGTTCCAGAGCCGCATGTCATTCAACCGCAATTGAATGCGTTTCGGAAATTAATGAAAACGCTTTAATCCTAGTCTACAAGAATGGAAACGCTTAAAGGCATTCTAGAACGCATCGTTTTTGAAAATACCGAAACAGGATACACGATTGCAAAACTTTCCTCGCGTGAATATCCGGGTGAATCAATCACGGTCGTGGGGAGTGTTGCATCTGCTAACGTAGGTGAAAGCCTTCTACTCAAGGGGTGGTGGGGCAACAATCCGAAATACGGCAGACAGTTTCAGATTGACTCGTATGAAACAGTATTGCCTGCGACGATTGTGGGATTGAGGAAATATCTGGGCTCCGGGCTCATCAAGGGAATTGGGCCCGTGATGGCAGCACGGATTGTGACTCATTTTGGCATGGACGCCATGGACATCATCGAGAAATCGCCTGAAAAGCTAAAGTCGGTTCCCGGAGTCGGTAAAAAACGCGTAGATATGATTGTGCGGGCGTGGGAGGCACAGCGTGAAATCAAAAATGTGATGCTCTTTTTGCAATCCCACAACGTGAGTACGACTCATGCAGCAAAAATCTACAAAACCTACGAGAATGAAGCCATTCCAATTGTCCGTGAAAATCCTTATCGCCTTGCCGATGACATCTACGGGATTGGATTCAAAACAGCGGATACAGTCGCTCAAAAGCTCGGTGTAGATTCCGAATCCCCCAATCGTGTCAAGGCTGGAATCAAATATGTCCTGAGCGAAAAAGCTGACGATGGTCATGTCTTCCTGTATCACGATGAATTAATCTCAGTGTGTCAGGACATTCTCAACCTCTCAACTGATGCCATTGAGAGTGGTATCATAGAACTCACCGAGAAAAAGGAACTCATTACAGAAAATATAACGCCGTTCGATTCCATTCAGTGCCAAAAAAGCGTCTATCTCGCACCCTTTTTCTATGCCGAAATTGGCGTCGCGAACCGGCTATTCAGGTTACTTACTGGGGACTTCCCTCAACGGAATCTCGATTCTCCCGGTTCTATTGATTGTTTCCTAAATCAGATTGAGAAAAGAATGGGCATGTGTTTTGCTGAAAATCAGCGGGAAGCCATAAGAACAGCGTTAACGAGTCGCGTCACTATCGTAACGGGGGGACCAGGCACCGGAAAAACAACGACCACGGTTGGCATGCTCCGTCTATTCGAGGTTCTTGGAATGCAAGTTGTGTTAGCCGCTCCAACGGGACGTGCAGCCAAACGCCTGAGTGAAACAACCGGACGTGAAGCAAAAACCATCCACCGCTTGCTCGAGTTCTCTCCTCAAGAAAACGGATTCAAACACGATTGGAATAATCCGCTTGAGGCAGATGTAGTGATCATTGATGAGATGTCAATGGTCGATCTCGCGTTGATGAATAGTCTCATGAAAGCGGTACCACCGGGCGCAACATTGATTATGGTTGGTGATGTGGATCAACTACCATCAGTAGGCGCGGGAAATGTTCTACGAGATCTCATTGCTTCTGGACAGATTACTACTGTGAGGCTGACAGAGATTTTCCGGCAAGCGCAACAGAGCATGATTGTCATGAATGCGCATCGTGTTAATCGGGGTGAATTTCCACAAGTTAACGGTCCAACAGACCGCGACTTCTTCTTTATTGAGGAAGAAGATCCAGAGACTGCGGTTGAACTCATCTGCGACCTTGTACACCGGCGATTACCCCAACACTATAACTATCACCCGATGGACGACATTCAAGTGTTATGCCCGATGCGACGTGGCGTCATTGGATCTGAAAACTTCAACAAGCGGTTGCAGGAGAAACTCAACAGAAATTCCGAGGAGGTCATTCGAGCCGGTCGATCGTTCCGCATCGGGGACAAAGTGATGCAGGTTCGCAACAATTACGATTACGAAGTATTCAATGGGGATATTGGGCGAATCACGGATGTAGATACCGTTGAAAAGTTGGTTACAATCACATTTCCCGATAAGGTCGTCGCTTACGATATGGCGGATTTAAACGAACTAGTGCTGGCGTACGGCATAACGGTCCACAAGTCACAGGGCAGCGAGTATCCCGCTATTGTCGTCCCGTTCATGGCACAACACTACATGATGCTGCAGCGCAATCTGCTTTACACTGCTATCACACGGGCTAAGGAACTCGTTTTGGTTGTTGGGACAAAAAGAGCGCTCGGCATAGCGATTCGCAATAACAAGGTATCTGAACGAAATACGTATCTCGCTAAAAGACTTCAAGCAGCGCTCCACCAGAAATCGGATATTCCTGAGAGTTGTCTAGAAGAAAATGGCTGGCTCCTTCCGAATTTGTACACTTCATTCAATTCGCAGTAATCTCGTCAATATTCCTTTTGTGTCAAGTCTGTTCGATGCTAAGGTGGTCGTTAGATTGGCGTTTGGAACTTCATAACCCTATTAATAGCCAAAGCCTTCGAAAGGCTTGCAACCGTTGGGTTTAAAATTCATGATTTGGAGATTTACATGAGCTACAACAACTTATTTTTACAAATTGACCGTAAGATGGTTGGTGACACCTACACGTCACGCGAGGTGATGGACAACCTCACAGTACTGTGCGACGACTTCGGATCGCGTTTTGCAGGCACACTAGAGGAACGGGAAGCTGCTGAGTTCATTGCCGAAACTTTCAGACGCTACGGACTCAAAAATGTGCGGTTGGAATCCTACCCTTACGCAGGCTGGTCCCGCGGGAGTGGCACTTGCGAAATTATCGAGCCAATCCAAAAGTCACTGCACCACATCTCACTTCCGTATTGCCCTGCGAGCGAGATAACGCGAAAACTGATTTCTGTTGGCTATGGCAGTCCCGAAGAATATGATCGGTTGGGCGAGGGTATGATCGGAAACATCGTTATGGCGGGCAGTGCTTCGAAGCCTGGTTTAGGCAGGTGGGTTCACCGAAAGGAAAAATACGAACGTGCTGTCATCGGCGGCGCAAGTGCGTTCATCTTCGTTAGCGAGCGCCCTGGGGTTGGCCCCGAGACCGGCAGCTTGCAAGATGACTGTCCCGCGCCAATTCCGGGCATTTCAATTTGCAAGGAAGATGGCGAGTTCCTTCAGCGACTGATGGACCGAAGCGTGTCTGTGCGACTGCGAATCTGCACAACCGACATCAACGAGCCGCGAACGTCTTGGAACATCATCGCAGATTTACCCGGAAAGGAATATCCGGACGAGATGGTAATTCTTGGTTGTCACTACGACGGACATGACATCTCACAGGGTGCTGTGGATCCGGCATCTGGTATGGTACTTGTAATGGAATCTGCGCGTGTGTTGGCGCTATATGCAAGCGACCGGATTAAGCGAACTATTCGATTTATTGCCTTTGGCACGGAAGAAATTGGACTTACAGGTTCACATCGATTCGTCGATGCCCATGTAGGCGAGCTCGACAACGTGCGGTTTGTTTTCAACCTTGATGCAGCTGGAGGATCCAGCCGGAAGGGTGTAGTGCTGCATCGGTGGTTGGAGCTGGAACCCTTCTTCTGTCAAGCTGCAAAAGAGATGCTAGCTGAAATCCCTGTTGGTCAGAGTGTACATCCATACTCCGATCATTTTCCCTTTTTCCTAAAAGGCGTGCCGACAGGTCATATGGGCGACCCTGAATCTGCGCCTGCAGGTAGGGGATTCGGACACACTGCGTATGACACCCTCGACAAGGTCGAACTTGTGAACCTTCGCGCGGGAAGTTCAATTGCAGCGCGGTTGGCGTTGCGGATAGCTGATACTCAGGATTTTCCAGCCCAGCGCCGTAGTGCTGATTCGGTTCAGGAGTTGCTCGACAGCGATACCGGTTTGGAAGGCTTCCGTGTCGCGGTGGAGTTAAAGAAGCGCTTGTAAGCTTAAGATATAAAAACTCTCAGCTGCTCTCCGAAGAACTTTCAATGAATTGGCAAAAGGAGCGTAATTATCGTGACCACAATAAAGCCTGTCCAGACTGCGTTCATTGGGTGCGGCGATATGGGCCGCAATCATATCCGAGCCATGCTGCAACAGTTGGATACAACCCACATCGCCGCAGTCTGTGAACCATCACAGGCAGCTTACGACAAGACGATAGATCTATTCAAGCAGGCAAATCTGGAACCGCCTCCGAATCAACCCGACCTTGAGCGGCTTCTGGTGGACCATGGGAACCATCTTGACGCCGTCTTTATTGTCACTCCACACGTTTATCATCACAATCAGGTCAAGGCGTGCATGGAGGCTGGGCTCGATGTCTTGGTCGAGAAACCGATGGTAATGAACGCTGTCGAGGCTCAGAGCCTGATTGAGACTCGCGATCGCACGAGAAAGCTGCTGGTCGTAGCTTTCCCTGGCAGCCTTTCGCCGGAGATTCGCACCGCGGTCAGCATGCTCCGCTCGGGCGAGTTTGGTCACATCTTGACTATAAGCGCTGTGGCGTGGCAGAATTGGGGTACAGCCTTTACCGCAACATGGCGACAGCAGCTTGAGGTTTCAGGTGGAGGCTTTCTTTTCGACACAGGAGCGCACATGTTGAACACTGTAGTTGATTTGGCTGGTGAAGACTTCGTTGAAGTAGCAGCTTGGTTAGACAACCGTAATTTGCCGGTCGACCTACTAGGAACGGTGATGGGACGCCTAGCGTCCGGCGTACTAGTCACTCTGCATGGCTGTGGAGAGACCATTCCCTCATGCGCATCCGATGTGCGGGTATTTTGCCCCAATGCTATCCTACGTACGGGTATCTGGGGCGAGCGGTTGGAGATTCAGCGTCCCGGACAAGACGAGCTAAGCGCAGTTGAGGTGCCCCCATCGCTGGGAGCGTGGGAGCAATTTTTGGCTGTCCGCAATGGAGAGATGCCTAATCCTTGTCCGCCAGAGGTAGGTTTGCGCATGGCACGACTCTGGGATGCCATTAAGGCGTCGGCATCGCAGAATGGAAGGTTTGTGCAATGTGGATGAGATGGTATCCTTGTGGAATAGATAGCTGATCAAAAAAGATCAGATATTCGCCTTGCTACTTTCCATGGACTTGTTATACTAAACTCCCATAACTCAGGCTTCGGCAACCAATCCATGCAAAATATCGAAAGGGTGAAAGTATGAAAGAAAAACTACCCGATTTCCTTGAAAGGGTGATTTCAGAATATCCCGGCGTATGGAAATCCTATCAAAATCTGGGTGAAGCTTGCAACAACGCGGGGCCGCTTGATGAGAAAACGACGCGACTACTCAAACTTGCTTTGGCAATTGGCGCGAAATCAGAGGGGGCGGTGCATTCACATACGCGCCGCGCGTTAAAGGGTGGGATAACAGGCGAGGAACTGCAACAGGTAGCACTGCTTGCGATAACATCCGTCGGTTGGTCACCGAGCATGGCTGCTCTTTCCTGGATTCAAGATGTCATAGACAAAAGTGGAGTTGAACAGGAAACCGCTCAGTAAGTCGGAATAAACTGCTCTCTTGGAATAGGGAATTCCAAATTGTATTGGCGATAAGCGCGTAATTCATGCATGCGATATGTGCTTGTTGCGCTAAGTTTCTGATTTTAGCCGCAGCCCCTTTGATACAACGCCGCGTTCCGCCAATTCGAACATCCCTTGCACGAGTAGTGCTAATACAGCCGCGGGCACAGCGCCTTGAAGTATGAGTCCGATATCATCTTTCCGAATGCCAGTCAGAATCGGTTGACCGTATCCTCCCGCACCGATTAACGCACCGAGAGTGGCAAAACCCACGTTAATTACAGCGGAAGTCTTGATGCCTGCGAGAATTGCCCGCGATGCCATAGGAAGTTCAACGAGCCAAAGTCGGCTAAGCGGCGGTAGTCCCAGCGCTGATGCGGATTCGCGGATGGGGGAAGGAATATCATGGAGCCCGGCATACGTGTTCCGAACGATAGGCAGCAGACTGTACAAAAACAGCGCAGCAATCGCCGGTGGTGCTTTAATCCCTAAGAGCGGAATCATGAAGACGAGCAGTGCCAGCGCCGGAATAGTCTGAATGATTCCAACGACGCCTAAAATCACCTGTCCGACCTTCTCCTGACGCGCCGCCAAAATGCCCAGAGGAATAGATATAAGAATTGCTGGTGCAAGCGAAACACAGACAAGAAACAGGTGGGCTAAGCTGTTTTTCAACAAGCGTTCAAGCACTGATTCATGGTGCACTTGAACCTCAAGTGAGAAGGAGCTCGCCAGAAAGTCAGCCGCAACACGGTTTTCAGGAACCTTGTCTATTTTGGCACGGGCGTTCATTTTGACCATTTCCGCTTCGGAGATTCGATTTTCCAGCTTTAGTAGAGCAGAGACTACCTTCGGCGCTCGCGATTCCAAATCATCCCGATACAGCAGCAGCGCATAGTATTTTGGGAAAAGGCTTTGATCGTCTTCTAAAACCCGCAAGTTATAATACTGAATCTCTGCGTCCGTTGAATACAGGTCGGTCGCCTGGATTGAACCACTCTTGAGTCCGCGATATGCCAGATCATGGTCGAGCCCCCGCACATCTCGATGGGGCAGGTTATAGCGATCGCGTAGGGAGGGCCAACCGTCCGCTCGATCCATGAATTCACTTGTAAAACCAAACTGTAAATCGGGGTGACGGCGTAAATCAGAGATTTTCGTGATGTTACGCTTAGAAGCAACCTCCTCCTTCATACCAATCGCGTAGGTGTTGTTGAAACCGAGTTGACGACTCATGCGGACTCCTTGTGCCTTAAGAGCGTCGCGAATCTCCGCTTCACTGCTTAGCCCCGTGCCTGTAAGAATTTCGTGACTAATTGTCCCGGTATATTCAGGATACACATCAATGTCGCCTCTTAGTAGTGCCTTCCAAAGCACTTGTGTTCCGCCCAGTTCGTCTTCATGAACGGCATGAGCCCCAGTACTTTCCGTCAATCGAGCGACGAGTTCGCCCAGAATCACCGATTCTGTGAATTTCTTTGAACCGATTCTTACCTCAGATTTCTGATTCATATTCCGGCATGAGGTCAAAATCAGTATACTCCAAACAACCGCTAGGAACAAAATCACTTGGCGCCATCTCATCGGGCAACTCCCTCCAATACCTCCATCGGGAGGCGCTGGGCATTGATAAAACGTCCTACGAATTCGTCTGCAGGTGAAGACAGCAGTTCCTCCAATGTTCCCTGTTGGACGATATGTCCCTCACGCATGAGGATAATAACGCTACCGAAGAATCCAGCTTCACCCATATCGTGCGTTACCATCACTACCGTTTTGCCTAGGGACTGAAAGATCTCCCGAAGATCGGTTTGGAGAGATGCGCGAACCATCGGATCGAGAGCACCAAGCGGCTCATCCAGCAGCAGGACATCAGGGTCTAACACCAACGCACGCATGAGGCTTACACGCTGCTGCTGTCCACCGGAAAGTTCGACGGGATAGCGTTCCAAACCGTCTTTGGGAAAGCGAGTCAACTCACAAAGTTCTTCCAATCGCGCCTGTAGTTCATTAGCAGGTCGTTTCAGATGCTTCGCCATTAGGGTGACATTTTGCGCGGCGGTTAGATGTGGAAACAGACCGCCATCCTGGATAACATAGCCCATCCGGCGGCGCAGTTCAAGAATGTTGGCGGGCGAAACACGCTCTTCCTTGAACTTGACGTATCCCGTTGTTGGCTCAATTAAGCCGACAATCATTCTCAAAATCGTAGATTTCCCGCATCCACTCGGACCGATTAGTACAGTTGTCTGCCCCTCTGCGATGCTAAGGTCGGTCGGATGGAGCGCAAGGACATCACCAAAATGCTTACCGACATTGTTAAACTGAATCATCATGTACCCTTACATAAACCTGCTTTCTGAGTAAGGCGACTGCGAACCATGCGCGTTCATCCAGCCATTGCGCTTGTATTTCGAGACCGGCGGCGTGGCAAATGCCCACGAAGCTTTCGATTGTATATTTATGGCTGTTCTCAGTATGAATGTATTCGTCCGCCTCGAAATGGAACGCTTGTTCAGGCGTGGAAATATAGGCAATCTGATGACACCGACTGATAAGGCGCATCTCAATACGAGCGCGATCCTCAACGAACGGCGCAGCATGCTCGAAGTCATCAAGAACAAAGGCTCCTCCCAACTCGCGGTTAATCCGTGCCAGCAAGTTTTTATTGAAAGCTGCCGTCACACCAGCGGCATCATTGTACGCAGCCTCAATGATGCTGAGCTCTTTCAACAGGTCAAAGCCGATTAACAATCGATCCTCTCGATTCATCTGATGACCGATTCGCCTTAGGAACGCAACCGCTTCCTCCGAGTCAAAATTTCCGATGTTGCTGCCGAGAAACAGGATAAGTCGCGGTCCCTCGTGATGGGGTAAAATCGGGATGGCATCGTTATACTCTGCTGCGATAGCGGTAATCGATAGTCGTTCATACTCATTCAGAAGAGAAAGGGAAGATCCTCGAAGGAAATCCGAAGAAATGTCAACAGAAGTATAGTGAAGATGTCTTTGGCAATCAAGTGCAGCGTTGATTAGGAGGCGTGTTTTAAGTGAACTCCCACTACCAAATTCCACTAGCGCCACGTTATGCCCCGCCGCCTTTACCATCTCCGGGACATTGTCTTCCAGAATTTTCTGTTCCGTACGAGTGAGGTAGTATTCCGGAAGCTTACAAATTTGTTCGAAAAGTTGGGAACCGTCCGAGTCGTAAAAAAGACGGCAAGGCAGGATTTTTTGGGGCTGGGAAAGGCCTTCAACAACTGCGCTGGTGAAATCCTCTCCTCCCCGATCTCTGGGCAACTCGATAAAGTTGACTCCAGATACCATTTGTTGTCTCATGATTGTTCTCCGAAATCAGCGATACACTGACTCAACACAACGCCCCCAGCGTGAATTTGCTTGCCTGAAATAGGAATTTTCTTTGTGGAGAATACCTAAAATTATATAACTGATGAGTTTTCAAGTCAAGGACGGAAGGGTCCTCACGAAATACAATCGCGACACAATCACGGACACATAGTCCGCTCCGTTACAGATCAAAAATTACCTGTGCAACCCAACTGCTATCCAGCCTTTGCTCAACAAGCAACTGATGATATGTTACACTCTTAATTTCTGTATAGACTACATGTTTTGTAAGATCCACCGGCTCGCCGCAAGCGACCGCAGACAGCGCTGGCGGTTGTTTTGAAAGTTGCCGAATTTCGACCCGCTTGAAAAACAACTCCCCAACTTCATGCTGAAAATTCAACTCATCCAACCAAGCCACCATCAAATCTTCGAGCGATCTTGCCGACACCTCGATCTCAATTTGCGTTACCTCATCGATTGTGTTCGGATCTGCAATACTTTCAAGTAGACCATGTGCCGCATGGGTGAAAAGTTGTTTCAGCGTCTTGCTGTACGCACGAAGACCGAGATCGCCGGTATGATCTAAATAGGTATATCCTTCGATCAAATCTTCCCCTATCGTCAAATATTTTTGTTCTTTCAGTTTACCAGAAATTCTCCTAGATATCAATGAAAACTCTGAGGCTTTGGAGTCGTGTACGCCCCCAAAGAACCGTAATTTGGGACTTTCAATTCATACGTCGATGTGCTAAAATAGTAACGTCTGGCTGTATGCGCAAGCGGTCAGTCTGAAACGGGAGTGCGGCAACACAACGGATTCGGCTTCGATCGAAAGAAAAGCTTGGACTCTCAGTCCTAATCTTCGATTGCGCGTGTTGCTTAATTCAAGAAGTAGACTCATGTTCTGTCGTGAATTCCTACTAGGAAGGTGAAAGATGAAAAGATTAAACCGAGCAATTGAACTGCTTGACCAGGGACAACCTATCTATTATACCGGGGCTGGGGAACCAACTTATGAAGGGGGAATCAAAGCAGCTCAAACTTGGGCGGACTATATCATCTTTGAAATGGAACACGAGATGTTCAATATCTCTGCGTTGGATGCATTTATGCGCGGTATAGTAGCAGGGGGACCGACGCGAAGCGGACACCGTACTCCGGCGGTGCTTGTCACTCTTCCGACTGACGGTACGGACGAAAGCGTCATTCGCGCAAATGCCTGGATGATTAAGCAGGTGCTCGCAAGAGGCGTCCATGGAATTTTGCTTTGTCATGCGGAAACACCCGGCGCGGTGAAAGCATTCGTTGAATCAGTGCGTTACCCTTTCCATACGATTGGTGTTGGAGATGGACTGAATTCGGGACGTCGAGGAAATGGTGGACAAGGAAATGCAGCATCAATTTGGGGGCTATCGATCGAGGAATATTTCGAGAGGGCGGATGTCTGGCCCCTAAACCCTAAAGGCGAAATAATGCTCGGCTTGAAGATTGAGAATCAACGAGCGCTCACTGTCGCTGAAGCCAGTGTAGCTGTCCCTGGGGTCGCCTTTGCCGAGTGGGGACCAGGGGATATGGCGATGTCGTTTGGATATAAGGTTCTCCCTTCCCCTTATCCGGAGGAATTGCAGGGTGCACGAATGCAAGTCATGAATGCCTGCAAGGCTGCGAATATTGCCTTCCTTGAGGGCGTAAATCCAGACAATGTGATTGATAAGATTGAAGAAGGTGTTAAGATTTGTTCAGGAAGTCTGGAAGCGGCTGAAATTAGCCGAAAGCACACCAACCGCACAATGCCATGGTAGAAATGAAATTTTCGGCGATGGACGAGTGAGCCGCCCTGATGTTTTCATTCGAGACTAGTATTGGACTGTCGCTTTGTGCTTTAGTGCACCTAACTTGCGCTATAAGATTTTCTTTTATCGGACAGCCCCTCACAATCTTGCAATTGACCATGGATAATGCGTACTCTAATTAAATTATTTTTCAACGGTTGTATATGCCTCTCTTGTAGCATCGCCTTTCCTACCTCCATCCATGCCCTAACAGAAGGAGTGGCTGCAAATCCGACCCGCGAGAAAAGCGAGGTATTTACCTCACAATTTCCCGTAAATATACATTCGACCACCGAGCAGACTATCAGTTATGATGACGTTTACGGTATTGAGATAACGCTGCCTCTTGCTGGCAATGTTGAAATGAGCGCATCAGAGGACGATCGAATTGTGATTAAACTCGAAAAGCAGGGGATGGGGGTCAATGAAGAGGTCGTCCAAGAGTATCTTGATGCCGTGAAGTTGGGCATTTCTAGGGTAGAAGACATCGTACAACTGATGCCGCAACTCCCAGACAACCTCGAATCCGAGGCGTCGTTGACCCGCATAGACTGTCATATTGAGACACCGCCCGACATATCTGTCAAGATAAAGACCGTGAATGGGGATGTTCGCGTAGGTGGACTCCGGGGCGCTATGAATATCACGACGAATATCGGACATGTCCAGTTCAGCGAGACAATGGGACAATATCAGGTGGCTGTAACCGAAGGACGCATTTACGGCCGCATTTTCTTGACGAGCGGGAACAACTCCTTTGAAACACGAAATGGATCTATAGACCTAGTGGTCTTAGATTCAGTCGCAGCGCCAATGAATTTCACAGCGATTGATGGCGGGATTCGGTTGCACTTGCCGGAAGGTTTTCCAGCAGAAGTCGAAATAAAGAATGAAAAACGCGATAAACGTACAATTTTCATTGAGTTGCCCGCAGAAATTGACCATTCGTTGACTGGAGATGTCTTGAGCGGATTCATTAACGGCGGTGGTCCCTTAATCCGGCTTCAAGCAAGCGATCAAGTTGCGATTCTCGCGGCTGACGCTCCACCTTCCGAACGGGCGGAGGCAGATGATGCCAACAACCTACCTAGCGATGAACTACCCTTTGAAGAAAACGATACGATTATGCTTCCAACTGTTGCGGTGTCCAAAACTGCGGTTTCCCCGATAATCGACGGCAATCTGTTTGAGAGAGCGTGGTCAAACGCTGTACCGCTGCATCAATTCTACCAAGCAGACGGAATCCACCCAGCTGGGGAACCGACTCAGGTGTTCCTCATGTGGGACGAACAGAATCTCTACATCGGTGCGAGAGCTTACGATTCACAAATGAAGCAGGTCCGTGTTTCCCAGACGAGAAATGATGCTGCGGTCTGGGATGACGACGCCATCGAAATTCTACTAGATCCAAATCCACAGACAGATAGTTACTACCACCTAATTGTCAATCCGATCGGAACGGTCCTTGATCAGATTGTGCAATCCGACTATCCTCCTGACGCTCGAATTGCGCCGACTGCTGTCGGTGCGAAAAGGACCGAATCCATTTCGACGAATGGACTTGCCGATTTGCGTTGGGATGCGAAAGCTAATATCCAGACCCAAATCACGTCGACCTTCTGGAGTGTAGAAATTGCCCTACCCCTCACCTCACTTGAATCCGCTGCGTCGGACAGCTGGCGATTAAACGTGCTCCGCAAAATCCATCGCCGTGATGAGTATAGCTATTGGTCGCCGACCTACGATGTAGATACCCCTTGGTGGCCGCATTGGCGCGATCAGATGGGAATATTGCGCATGGTCTCATCCCAGTCGTCCCACATCACACAGGCACACGAACTTGAAGAAAAATTGGAGATAGCTGGTATCGAGGTTCATGGCAATGCCGAGATTTCAACACCGGAAATCCTTCAACTCATCCCTTTTAAACGGGGCGATGTCGTCACCGTCAGCGAACTATCGTGGCTCAAGGACGAACTCGAAATCCACGACTGGTTTCGTGAAGTTCATCTGGAAGCGGCAGACGCTTTTTCCGGCGGCGATGAAATGGCTGTCGAGCCACCCTTCAATCCAGAACCGCCGGTTTTCAAAGTGGTAATCTCTCTTAGCGTGACCGAGATGCCGACTCAATATGCACAAACTGTCAGTATCCGCAACAATAAGCATCTACTCTCAACTGCGCTGCGCGCATCATTTGGATTGGAAGCGGGACGTACCTCTATCGAAGCGTTAGAGACGAAACGCCAATTGATCGCAACGCTCTATCGAAATCACGGCTACCAGCTCGCGTCGACCCATTACCAGTTTGTCGGGGGCAATTTGCAAATTGACATCAATGAAGGATATCTCGACGAGATTCGCTTTGTAGGGAATCGACGTATCCGAACTTCTGACCTGATTGATGCACTTGATTTCAAACAGGGCGATACTTATAATCACACAAGATGCCAATCGCTCATTGATGGGCTGGAAGCAAGACTTAAGACTAACAAATCCTATGTTTTGGCGGTTAAACAATGGCAGTTGAAATCCGATGCAGAAAAAAATGTGCTGGAGATAGAAGTTGAAGAACGGTCAATCGTCAATTGGGACCTTTTACCGATTGCCGATTTTAATCGTGTACATGGGGTGGTGCTGGGCGGTGAAGGTGAGGTACAGACGAAGGACTACGGGGGCGGACTCCTCTTCGGAAGGCTCAGCTACGGACTGTCGAGCGCCACCTGGCATTATCAGCTCGGCGTAGAAAAACGCTGGTTCGACCGGCACACCGTGAGTGTCGGCGGAGGGATTCACAAACTAACGGACACAAACGATGATTCATCGCTGTCGCCAAATGAAGAACTCCTCGCTGCAGTGGTGCTTGGCGACGCCTTCATCGATTATTATCTGCGCCAGGGCTATCAGGCTTGGGCAAAAGGTCGTTTGACGCCATCCACAAGCATAGCACTCAAGTTCACCGACGAAAAGCATGAACTCCTTTTCACGTCGACGGATTGGAGCGTTTTCAATAGGAATACCCCTAAAAAGAGCAATCTGCGGATTAATGAAGGGCATCTGCGAAGTTTCTCGGTCTCTTACGATTTCGATAGCCGAGATTTCAAGTCGCACCTAGGGCGGCATTTCCAGGTTTACCCTACGCCGAACTCCCGGACTACCCGCGGATGGCAGGGTAATTTTGCCGTAGAATACGCGGGCAAACGCCTTCAAACGGACTTCGATTTCACCCTATACCGCTTCAAACTGGCGCGCTACAATCGGTTCTCAAACAACCACTTCCTTGACTTCCGACTCGCGGGCGGCTTCTCAGATACCCCGTTGCCGCGGCAGCGATTATTCTATCTGGGCGGCATCGGTAACTTGCGTGGATACGGTTTCAAGGAATTTGTTGGCGACAATATGCTGCTCTTCAATATGGAATACCGTTACCGTCTGGCACAGAGAAATTCCATTGCCGCTGCGCTGATCGCGTTCCTCGACTCTGGCTACATTTGGTATAACGGCGAGCGCCCAACGCTTAATCGTTTCTACACATCAATCGGTATAGGGTTGTCACTTGACTGGATGATGTTTCACGATGCTGTTCAGACGGATACCGTTCGGGTTGAGATTGCACGTGCTCTGCGCAATGGGCGGAACGTCAACTTCATCTTGCGTCTCGCGCGGATGTTCTGAAACTGGGTTATATCGATTTGTTTCCGTGTTGATTGTTGCACCGTAGAGCTCTTGTAGGTTGGGTTGAGATCAACTTAGCGAATAGATCAAGCTACCGAACAGGATCAACCGAACGAACAGTGAGGGCGATAGAGATCTAAGGCGATAGTTTTCTCCTAAACCCAACGCTTCTAAAGCGAGCCCAACAACTCGCAAATTCCATACCCCATACGCTCAACGTTCCCCTCTTTCCTATCACCGACGGATGTTCGGAAGAAGGGTCATAATCGAGTTGCATGCGTTACCACACCTTGGCTTTCATTCAAAAGCCCGTAACGTCCCGATCTAAAATTTTTTAAGCGACAACCGGTTCGATTTCTCCTGCCCGCAACTCCTCTCTCCAAAGGGGTGACACATTTGTGTCTTTTGTACACATTTGTTTACATCGCCTGAAACCCTTGTTGTGGTAGGGGTTTCCGCAATTGTCAATCGTAATTCCCCTAATTTTTGTAAACAAATGTGTCTTTGCCTTTCATACCATTCGATCGCTATTTCCCTGTGCTGAAACAAAATGTAACTGCCCATATCCCTTGACACATCAGGGTTACCGAGTCCAAACAGAGTCTACATTGAAGAGATTATTCGTCTTGGCACATAACTTGCTGTAGCTATAGACACTACCTCAAGCTGCAGAACAGTCTGCAGTGGTCACACAAATTTTTTACAAGCAAGGAATGACTCAGGATATAATCCTGCGACTATTCTTAATCACTATTAAAAAGGAGAATATCATGAAATTGAAAGCGTTAGTTATGCTGAGTAGTTCCTTGGTGTTGACAGTTCTTATTGTTTGTGTAAGTGTATATGCGTATAACGCTTACGCTACTGCGAGTTCGTCTGGAGGTTCAGCTTCAGTTAATGGTTGGGCTCTTGTGAGTGGCACATACAGTGTGCTAGTTAAGATAGACGATGTTGTTGAAGACCACAAGCACGGCCCGTATCAAAACGGTAATAATCTTAGTGAGAGTGCTACGGCTCCTAACCCCAACGACAGAAAAGCTTATTCCGAAGCTTACATTAGTGGTATGGATGGTGGTAATCAGGTTATTAGGATTGATTATGCAACTTATAACCCCTAAAGATTAAGCTTTAATCAGTGCTGATAACTCACCCAGTGGTCAGCGAAATACAGTGACTAGTGGAGAACGGCTAGTGAAAAGCTCGTGCTCGTCACTCTCCACCAGTCACTAATCTCTGCTCCTTAGAGGAGGACCAACAACAATGAAAACGATTCTCATACTATCGGTTATTTCGTTCGCCATATTGGCTTGTGGGGATAGTGGCGATAAAAGCTCACCTATAATCCATCACGTAGTGACACCTGAGCCGGTCAAGGAAGAAGATGATTTCCCTGAAGTACCGGAAGGATATCCCGCAGACCTCAAGCCGGTTTGGCTCGAAGATTATTTTGACGAAGATCGTTTTGCCGACCATGTGATAATGAGCCGTGTCTTGATAGAGTTGTGGAATCAGGGAGAACGCGGTTTTGTAAATGTCGTCGGCGATGCAATACCGTTACGTAAGGTTTATCCGCTCTATCCGGATGTGGTCTATGTAAAGTGGAGAGACCATGAAGAACCTGGACCTGATGGAGAACCTTTGAAGTACATCAGCTTAGCCCTCGGGACTCGTGATGCAGTCAGGTTCACTAGCAGTGTCAATAGAACAGACGAGTTTAAGCATCTTACCGAGGCAGAGATGGTAGAGATGATGGCGGGGGAAGGTCCTTATATGGCGCAGTACCCCGGTCTAAAGTTAGTTGATTATAGTAAGGCAGGCTATAAGCCTAAGGATGTCCTGGTAGATTATTGTAATCAACCAGGTAACCGTGCACGTGTTCCTTACTGTAGATGAGTTGGTTGAACTCGGTCATAAACAGCGCAATCACCCCGTTCTGCCAATCTCGCGCTTGCATAGGGCAACAGCATAAGTGAATAATTGGGGTGTTGATTGGGCGTATTCAGACTATCGACTACGATCCTGATACCGTTTACGTGGCTGAGTTAGATAATGGCGTAACCTATACATTAGGTAGTGCTGACCTAGTTGATGCTTATCATGAAATTGGTAGAGTGTCAAGTGTAGTTCAGTTAGATCCATTTGATGGTGTAGCTTATGCGAGTGCACCAGCTAAACCTAGACCACGAAGGATAATAACTACAACGTGGGCTAAGGTAAAACAGCAGTAAACCCATAAGAACGAAAGGCGTCAAACATATAAATTTACGATGTCTTTCGTTCTGTTTATGCCAAATACGGAGTTTTACAATGAAAACCATAGCGTTGCTCTTTGGAATATTGGTTATGTTGGGTTGTGGTGATGAAGAACAACAACAAGTTAAGACTATACTTGTTACAGTAGAAAATCCACCTGAAGTGAAAACAGTAGAAGTTGAAAAAACTTACGACAGTGAAATTGATAAAGTCTATTCAGATTTGAGAGAACATCTGACAGCTTACGAATATAGGTTTCTACTACAGGAAGTTAAAAGGCATTGTTCAGAAAATCTAACTGATACTCACGTACTTAGGCGTTTGAAAGACGAACTTTCTCCGACAGCTTATGAGCTATTACTCAAGCCTACACGTATTCCAAAATGGAGACTTACAGACCTCAATCGAGTGAAACTTGCAACACACTTGAAGAACGCTACAGCGATAACTAGAATTACGGGCAAGGTAGTCTACGTATTCCAATACCAAAATACTATCATAGTTAAGCAGACTAAAAGCTGTTGTCCTGACCACTACTGGGTAAGGGCTGAAGAATTTTATGGTGAGAAAACCTATAATCCTTTAGTGCATGACCTTGCGCATGAGATTGAAACCCTTAATGCGCCAGAAGGCGGGTTTTCTAACGCAGATAAACCGTTCCCTATAAAATTGCCAGATGATATACCTGATGGCATTGATATTGTGGTGTTAGATGAGTTTGCTAATCCAATGCCACCCACGCCTGATTGGTATTATGAATGGATATTTGACTACGCAGACGCTCCACGGGCAACTGATGAGGAAATAGAGGATATTAACTACACCGAAACACCTTTGGCTTTTGACTGTTTTGGAGATAACTAACTAAAGGAGATAAGGTGAGTGGATAGATTGGGGACACGTAGCCACTATTGATTTATCACAAACAGTACCTAACCAAGTAAACTTTGAAGGCATGCTTGGGAAATACTTTAGAATAAGTATGTACAAAGGTGTTCCCGGTGAAGAACACAAAGGAACGCATGTACTAGACGTTTTCGGCGACGTTGACTCAACTCCCAATATGTAAAAATTAAGCCAGCGATTGAGGTTTATAATTACATCGCTGGCTTTTATTATGCCTATCTAAGGAACATTGAAAAATCTATCCACCTTTTTCGATAACGCATCGTGTTCTCTTAGCATCGTACTACGTAAGTCATCAATGCGGTTATTGAGGCTATTTTCCAAAGTGTCAATTCGTTTATTTATCATATTAGCAATAATCACTAATATAACAGGCGAAATAGCTATGGCACTAAAAGCTGTTACTAGTTGGGCTAAAACTTTGTAGTGCCATCGGAAAATTAGACCATTCTCTTAAACAAGATTGTGGTACAATTCCAATCAGATTGAAAGGAGATTCCGATGGCTAAACGCAGGAAATTCACACCCCAATTCAAGGCTGAAATTGTTATTGAGGTACTTACCGGTGAAAGTTCACAAGCGGAACTTTGTCGGCGACATAACCTCAGCCAAGAGCAACTATCAAAGTGGAAACACCAGGTTCTTGACAACGCAGCGACTCTCTTTGAATCCTCTGACAAGCAATCCAATGATTATAGGGAACGGATTACTCAACTGGAGCAACTCGTTGGGATCAAACGAACGAATTGTGAGTGCGATAGGGGTTCCTATTGAGCTTGGCGTTAGACATCCAAAAAAAAGCCTCGACTTTGCTGAATTGAATCGGACTCAAAAGGGACAGATGGTTGAGGCTTTGCACACCGATTACTCGGTTCGATACATTTGTGATGTACTCGGCTTCAATCGGAGCAGTCTCTATTATCAACCGAAGCCTGACCCCATTGAACATGAGCTACGAGACGAAATTGAGAAACTGGCAGCGCGTTATCCAAAATTTGGCTATAGGCGTATCACCCAACTGCTGTTGCGAATGGGATACGCTGTCGGTTACCGGCGCGTTGCCCGATTGATGAAAGCGTAGAATCTTTCGGTTGCTGTAAAACGCACCTGTCAAACCACTCAATCGTTTGACGGATGCGGTCAATGGGACAATCGGCTTGAGAACCTTGACATCTGTCGGCTTAATCAGGTTTGGGTCAGTGATATTACCTATGTCCGGCTCAAGGAGCAATTCGTCTATGTTTCGGTATTAATGGACGTATTCACCCGAATAGTAAGAGGCTGGCAACTGAGTCAACAATTGGAGGCCGCTGATATTAACAGATTTGGGTTTCATACTGTTTACAAGCAAGGATTGACACAGGATATAATCCTGCGACTATTCTTAATCACTAATAAAAAGGAGAATATCATGAAATTGAAATCGTTGGTTATGTTGAGTGGTTTCGTTGTGTTGACAATACTTATTGTTTGTGTTAGCGTGTATTCGTATAACGCTTACTGCAGTGCGAGTCTACAAGGGTGTAGTGCATCCGCATCAGGGAATGGTTGGGGCCTTTTTAATGGCTATTACTACTTGCACGCTAAAGTTGGTAGTGATAGCGAGACTAAGACCGCCGGATTCGCCAATGGGCAGAACTTCTCTGATACAGCATCTGCACACGAAGACGGATGCGGACCAGGTGACGGTTATGCGTCTGCTTCCGTCACTGGGACGGATGCCCAGGGTAACATCCATCACAAGAATGACTCTGCCAGTTTTTAGTCATCGCACTGGTTTAAGCAACAGATGAAGTTGAAGTGATTACGCTTCTTCGATTTGCATCAATTCGTATTTTGAAATCTGGACGGGTTGTTGCTTTGGGAGCGTTTTCGAGCGTTAGAACTTAGCAAAACCTCCAATTCGGGTTGGGTGTTTCAATTTGCACCCAACCCGAATTTATTTCAATGAGGCTATGCCATTTAACTGACATATGGAGAAATCTCTCAATGAAGAAAGCAATGTTTTTAATACTTAGCTTTATATTCATTTCGGTTATATGCCTACCGCGCAGCTTTGGCCAAGACTTACCGCAACAGGGTCTACCCGAGGGTGCTAAAACGCGCCTCGGTAAAGGAATTTTTAATCTGATACAGTATTCGCCCGACGGCACTCGCCTCGCGGTCGCCAGTGGTATCGGCACTTGGCTTTACGATGCGGCGACCCATCAAGAAGTCGCTCTGCTCACCGGGCACACGGGTAGGGTCTGGAGCGTTGCGTTCAGCCCCGATGGTCGTACCATCGCTAGTGGGAGTTTGGACCGTACCGTCCGTCTGTGGGACACCGGTACAGGAGAACACCTGCACACGCTTACCAGGCATGTCGGCAGTGTCTATAGCGTTGCATTCAGTCCCGATGGTCGCACCTTGGCTAGTGGAGGTGAGTCCCCTACCATCCGCCTCTGGGACGCCGATACCGGAGAACACCTGCGTACGTTTACCGCCCATACGGATGACGTTTGGAGCGTGGCGTTCAGTCCGGATGGTCGCACAATCGCCAGCGGAAGTTCGGATGAAACCATCCGTCTGTGGGATGCCGATACGGGCGAACGCTTGCGAACACTCAAGGGACATACGCATGCGGTCTGGAGCGTGGCGTTCAGTCCCGATGGTAGCACAATCGCCAGTGGGAGTTGGGACAAAACCGTCCGTTGGTGGGACGCCGATACGGGAAGACCCCTGCGAAGGCGCATCGGGCATACGGGTACGGTCTGGAGCGTTGCGTTCAGTCCCGATGGCGGCAGGCTTGCCAGTGGGGGTTGGGACCATACCATCCGATTATGGGACCTCAATAAAGGAAAACACCGGCGAACGCTTAACGGGCATAGGAATCACGTCTTTAGCGTAGCGTACAGTCCCGATGGCGGCACGCTCGCCAGCGGGAGTTGGGACGATACCATCCGTTTGTGGAACGCCGGTGGTAAACACCTGCGAACGCTCATTGGGCATAGGAATCAGGTTTTTAGCGTTGCGTTCAGTCCCGATGGACGCACGCTAGCAAGTGGGAGCTGGGACAATACCATCCGATTGTGGGACACCGATACGGGGGAACACCTGCGAACGCTCAACGGGCATGCGTTTGCGGTCTATAGCGTTGCGTTCAGTCCCGATGGACGTACCATCGCTAGTGGAGGTCATGACGCTACCATCCGATTGTGGGACGCCGATACGGGGGAACACCGGCGAACACTCAACGGGCATACGGATGAGGTCAGGAGCGTTGCTTTCAGTCCCGATGGACGCACGCTAGCAAGCGGGAGTTGGGACGGCACCGTGCTGCTATGGGAAGTTGCCTCTTCAATCCAATTAGCGGTGAAACCGTTGGAAAGACGCGTCACGACCCTGGGAAACATCAAACGGACAGCGTTACTGCAAAATTATCCGAATCCGTTCAACCCCGATACTTGGATACCTTATCAGTTGGCAAAAGATGCACTCGTGAGCTTGAACATCTATGACCAGAGCGGTCATATCGTCCGCACCCTCGACATTGGACGCCAGATTTCGGGAGTCTACCGAGATAAAGCAAATGCAGCCTATTGGGATGGTCGTAACCAAAACGGAGAGCCCGTCACAAGCGGCGCCTATTACTATCAACTCCGTACGGATTATTACACTGCGTTACGACGGATGGTGATTGTTAAGTAGGACTACACTGTTGGGGTGATAAACCGATGTTTTTCCAAAAACTAGTTTCTGAAGGTGCTGCGAGCGAGATGACTAGATGCGACTGAGAGTATCAGCATATAGGTGGCGATAGTTTTCTCCTAAACCCAACGCTTCTAAAGCGAGCCCAACAACTCGCAAATTCCAAACCCCATACGTTCAACGCTCTCCACTTTCCCATCACCAACGGATGTTCGGAAGAAGGGTCATAATCGAGTTGCATGCTTTACCCCACCCCACGTTTCATTCAAAAGCCCGTAATGACCTATCCCGAATCTAGTCTGACGTAACACCCGGTTCGATTTCTCCTGTCTACAACTCCTCTCACCAAAAGGGTGACACATTTGTGTCTTTTGTACACATTTGTTTACATCGCCTGAAACCCTTGTTGTGGTGAGGGTTCCCGCCATTTTCAATCGTAATTTCCCGATTTTATGTAAACAAATGTGTCTTTTCCTTTCTTACCACACGGTCCCTATTTCCCTGTGCTAAAAAACAAAATCAAACTGCCCGTATCCCTTGACGCATAAGGGTTTCCGAGCCCAAGTAGTGTCTAAATTGAAGGGGATTTATGATTTTGGCATATAGTTTGCTATATTATATCATCGAAACACAGGATTCAGTTTCCATGATGTGGTTTCCATGCGAACACCCAGCAACAAATATGAAGGAGGAATAACCAATGAAAACCTTAGTTTCGACTTTACTGATAACCGCGTTGGTCGCCGCTTTCTGCTCTCGAGAAGTCAAAGCATCCGTCGACAATGACATAGTGCTTGCCATGCCGTTTGATGAAGGCAGAGGGGAAACTACCAAGGACCTCTCTCCTCACCGGAACCACGGCACGCTTAAGAGGAAAGCGAAATGGGGAGTTGGTAAATTTGGCAACGCCATTCAATTCGAGCCGGTTGGCTATGTGGATACCGGAAATGATGAAAGTCTGAGTCTGTTTAAATCAGATTTCACGCTTGCCGTGTGGTTTAACTTGAATGAAACTGTCGGCCAATACGCCTTTATGGCTCAGGACGAAGGCCGCGGGGAAATGAACAAATGGATTCTTGGAATAAATTTACCCGGCTCAAATCCCGCCCTAACGAGTCTCGGCTTACATTCCACTGTCGTTGTCGATGGAGACGGCGGCGTCACATTTATCAGTAAGAAACACTTTGGACCCGGCGATTGGAACGCGAAGCCTAAGACATGGCGTCACTTTGCTGTGGTCCGAGATAGGCACCTCACCACGACGTACACCGATGGCAAACGAAACGGGTGGCATAGGAATTTTATTGATCCCCACGAAAAGGACGACGATATGGCAGAATTCATTGACGCACCGGTCACAATCGGTTGGGCGGAACGACCCATTGCAATGGACGGACTTATTGACGAAGTCCTGATTGCCAGGCGAGCCTTCACCGCTGATGAGATTACAAAACACTTCCAAGGCGGCGTCAAAGGCGTGTTGGGGGTGTTGGCAGTTCAGCCCGAAGGGAAGTCCGCCGCCGCCTGGGGCGCCGTCAAGGCGAACATTCTGCACTGAGATTTTCAATCATAGACCTATTACCTATTAAGGTGAAATAACCAATGAAAGCGTTACTTTTATCATACCTAGTCAGAACATTACTTTCTCAGATTGAAAAAATCAAACTGCATAACGGCCTGCAGTGGTCATAAAATTTCTCTTAAGGAAGGCAGGAGTTAGAGCCTGTTTGAAAAGTAGCTAGCACAGCCATTGTTTAATCGTTTGAAAATCAACATCATTCAATATACAGGGATTTGGACCATTTGAACCGGCTCTAAATCCGAGGTTGGGCTCAAAAATTAGAAATCGAATCGATATACCCATAAACTCAAACATGGAGGATTATTCCAATGAAGAAAGCGATGTTTTTCAAGTTTAACCTATTATTCGTCTTCGCTCTATGTTTACCGCACAGCTTCGCCCAAGATTCTCCGCAATTGGGGCTGCCAGAGGGTGCTAAAGTGCGCCTCGGGAAAGGTAGGATAAGTGAAATACAGTATTCACCCGATGGCACTCGACTAGCAGTCGCCAGCAGTATCGGCATTTGGCTTTACGATACGGCGACCCATCAAGAGGTCGGCCTGCTCACCGGGCATACGAGCAGGGTCTGGAGCGTTGCGTTCAGTCCCGATGGCAGCACCATCGTTAGTGGAGGTCTGGACGGTACCATCCGGCTGTGGGACGCCAATACGGAAGAACAGCTGCATACGCTCACCTTGAATAAATCTGGGGTCTATAGCGTTGCGTTCAGTCCCGACGGCAACACCATCGCTAGTGGGAATGGAAACGCAACCATCCGCCTGTGGGACGCCGATACGGGAGAACACCTGCATACGCTCACAGGGCATAAAGGTGTGGTCCGTAGCGTTGCGTTCAGTCCTGATGGCAGCACCATCGCAAGTGGGGGTCATGACGATACCATCCGTTTGTGGGACGCCCATACCGGAGATCACCTGCGAACGCTCACCGGGCATACAGATTCGGTCAAAAGCGTTGCGTTCAGCCCCGATGGCAACACCATCGCAAGTGGGAGTGTGGACGATACCATCCGGCTGTGGGACGCCCGTAGGCGAAGGCACCTGCGAACGCTCAAGGAGCATACGGATTCCGTCTGGAGCATTGTGTTTAGTGCCGATGGTGGGACCATGGCAAGTGGGAGTTGGGATGCTACTATCCGGCTGTGGGACGCCCATACGGGAAAACTTCTACGAACACTCGACGGGCATACGGATTCGGTCAAAAGCGTTGCGTTTAGTCCCGATGGCGACACAATCACTAGTGGGAGTGTGGACGCAACCATCCGCCAGTGGGACACCGATACTGGAGAACACCTGCGCACGCTCAAAGGGCATATGGATTCGGTCAAAAGCGTTGCGTTCAGCCCCGATGGACGCACAATCGCTAGTGGGGGGCATGACGCCACCATCCGTCTATGGGACGCCGATACCGGAAAACACCTGCTGACCCTGATCGGGCATACGAGCGTGGTCGATAGCGTTGCGTTCAGTCCCGATGGACGCACAATCGCTAGTGGGAGTTGGGACCGTACCATCCGCCTGTGGAACGCCGATACCGGGGAACTCCTGCTTACCCTCACCGGGCATGCGGGGCCGGTCTATAGTGTTGCGTTCAGTCCCGATGGACGCACAATCGCAAGTGGGAGTTTTGACGGTACCATCCGTCTGTGGAACGCCCTTAAGGGAAGACTTCAGGGAAGGTTCACCGGGCATTTGGGTCCAGTGGCAAGCGTTGCATTCAGTCCCGATGGACGCACAATCGCTGGTGGGAGTTGGGACTTTTCCATCCGTCTGTGGAACGCCGATACGGGAAAACACCTGCGAACGCTCAACGGGCCTATGCCCGCGGTTGATAGCGTTGCGTTCAGTCCTGACAGCAACACCATCGCTAGTGGGGGTGGGGATACTATCCGATTGTGGGATACCAACACGGGAGAACTTCTGCAAACGCTCACAGGGCATACGGGGCCAGTGGCAAGTGTTGCGTTCAGTCCCGATGGACGCACCATCGCAAGTAGTGCGAGCTGGGACGATACCATTCGTTTGTGGAACGCCGATACGGGAGAACTCCTACAAACGCTCACAGGGCATACGCTTGCAGTCCGGGGAGGGACGTCTGGGGTCTATAGCATTGCCTTCAGTCGCGATTGCAGCACTCTCGCCAGTGGGAGTCCTGACGGCACCGTGTTGCTGTGGGATTTTGCTTGTACCACTGATCTAATGGTGGAACCGTTGGCAAGATACACCACGACGTTGGGAAACATCAAACGCACGGCGTTGCTGCAAAATTATCCGAACCCGTTCAATCCTGAAACCTGGATACCGTATCAGTTGGCAAACGATGCAGTTGTAACCTTGGACATCTATGACCAGAGCGGTCATATTGTCCGCACCCTCGACATTGGACATCAAAAATCGGGAGTCTACCGAGACAAAGCTAGCGCAGCGTATTGGGATGGCTTCAATCAAATTGGAGAACCCGTCACGAGCGGCGCCTATTTCTATCAATTTAGGGCGGGCGATTACACCGCGTTACGGCGGATGGTGATCGTCAAGTAGCACGGCAAAGTTGGAGTGAAAAACCGAGTGACTCCAGAAAACTAGTTTCTGAAGGTGCTGCGAGCGAGATGAACCGTTCAACCGGACATACACACCTAAGACTTGCACGATGAAAGAAAGGAGAGAGTATCAATGATCGCATTGAAACGATACACCTGGAAATCGGGGATTGCTTTGATGGTGTTGACAATCTGGATCGGGCTTGAAGGAATCGCAGCGTTCTCCGAAGCGCAAGTGCAGCCTCCCCGCCGGAAACGGCGAATCATGATTAACCCAAAAAAAGAGTCGAAAGCGGAGGCAACAGAGGTTAACGTTGGAAATAGCCTTGTCGGCATCGCGCGTCGCGCTAGCGGTCAATGTAAGGATAAGATGGTTGATTTCGTCTTTGTCATCGAACGCGGCGAAAAGATGAAAAAGTCAATTGAGAAGATTGAAAAACAGCTTGACAATGTGGTGCATGTGTTCGAGGCGTCGGGGGTGGACTACCAGTTAGCGCCGATCTGGTTTCAAAATCAGGGCGGTCCAAAATTCGAGGGTAGTCCATTCAGGAACGACCTAAGTACGATTCAAGAGGGTTTTGACGCCCAATTTCGGCGCGACCATGCCACCGGATATGGACTTGAGGCGATAATGTGGGGGGTTAGGGAGTTGGACTTCAGATCCGATGCCCGCAAGCACATGATTGTCGTCACAAATTCGCAGTTGCGAACCGCATGGCAGGCGACGAATGGCAAACAACAGCTTGTGAATCAGATTATTGAGCGCTGCCAGCAGGATGAGATTCACATCAACGTTATTGGGGTAAATGAAACGGCGCAGCTACAACTAGCGGAGGAAACCGGTGGCAGGTGGTACCCCGTCGACGAATACCAGGAGCGACGAACGCCATTCTCTATGATAGATAAGAGGATACTCAAAATTGACGGGATATTCGAACGCATTGGCGAACACATCGTTGGTGCGGTAAAGCCATCTGCAGATATCGTCTTCGTCTTCGATTCCAGCTGGAGTATGGAAGGCAAAGTCGATGAGATTTCTACAGGTGTTAATAGAATGGTGGCTATCCTTGATGGGGAAGGACTCGACTATCGATTTGGAATCATCCGTTTTTGGGCGCTGGCAGGCGGGGGTGGCAGCACAATTGTAGTGACAAAACCTCCGTTGGATGCAGAGCAAGTCAAGAAGGTATTCCGGCTTCCCAAGCACGGCGATGAACACCTGCTCGACGCAATTATGGAAGGCGTACCCAAACTCCAAACGCCTGAGAATCGCCAGCTTGTCCTTATTATCGTAACTGATGAATCGACCAGCCTTCGCCGAGAGAAGGGATATACATCTGGAGGAGCGATTGGCGTTTGCCGCCAAGCCGGTGCAATTGTTTACGTCATCGGCGGTATCGTACATCCGAGGCGTAGCGAGAGGGATGTCTTTCAGCTCCGTGTAGCCGAAGTGACAAGAGGGGAACACTATGCTATGCCTGGTGCTAAGCTTGCTGACGAACGGTGGTAATGTAAAACACCAAGCGTTGATTGGGCTTGACACCTGCAATAAACTCAGGACCGCTTAAGTATGTCGTGAAGCTGTCGATAATCATCACTCGGCATCAATCATGCCGGCGGAGACACAGTTGGAATCATGAGAAGATACAGACGGACGTGCGTCCATTGCAAATGCACCAAATGAACCTGCGATCCTCCGAGAGGATGAGCGTTATGAGGACCAGAGCAATCCAAATGGAATTCGAGATGAATCCTAGGAAAGGCGTGATGACTTCGAAAGCGAAAAACAGGGCGAGCCCGATGGGTAACCACTGACGCCCGAAAATTAGACCTCCTAAAGGCAAAGCGATTGCCAAGAAGACATTAATTGAGAACCGGTGTCTAGTAGCCCGCGGTTAGGCGCTAGTGTTTTCTGACCACGAGTAACAGGCGACTGACCACTGCTTTCAAGACTAATTGACATTCACGAAGAATCGTGTTATTCTTTCAAGAATTTATTCGGCAAATACCGGGGGAGAAATGAAAGACGAAGATAAGTCGCAAGCACAACTCATTTGTGAATTGCGGCAGATACGCCAGCAAACGGCGAGATTAGAGCGCGAAAGAGCTCAATACAAGCAGATGGCGGAGACAGGCCCGTATTACAATACCCCGGAGATGTTTGCTTCAGTAGACGCAGTAACGGAGAGGGTCCTCCACTGCAATGAAGCATTAAGCACGAAGTTGGGTTACGCCGAAGGAGAGCTTGTCGGTCATCGAATTTCCAAGATATATCATCCAGACTGTCTCGATGACGCGAAGAGGGAATTCTCTACTCTTGTGAGGAACGGCGAAATACGTGATGTGGAACTGGCACTTCGGAAAAAAGATGGAGACAAAATTGATGTGAATTTGAGTGCCTCAACCGTCCGTGATGAAAGAGGAGATCCCCTCTATAGTCGGTTCATTTGGCGCGATGTCACGCGGTATAAAGAGACGGAAATTAAACTTCTCCAGAGCGACCAACGCTTTCACCAGTTGGCGGACAGTATCCGTGAGGCGTTCTGGCTGATGTCGCTCGAAGGGGACGAGTTCGTCTACCTCAGTCCGGGATACGATGAGATATGGGGCAGATCTCGATACGACCTCATCGCAGAACCGATGTCGTGGGCGAAGAGCATTTATCCGGATGACCTGGAGCAGGTTTTAGTCAATTTTGAAAGACAGAAGCGTGGCGAGTTTGTAGAGTATGAGTTCCGTATCGTCCGACCGGACGGCGAAATCCGCTGGATTCAAGCGCGCGCCTTTCCCGTCAAAGATGAGGGAGGTAATCCCTTCCGCGTCGCAGGATTCGCACTAGATATCACGCAACGTAAGCGTGCCGAAGAACTGTCTGAGATGCAGCAGCAGCAGTTGATTCAAGCGGATAGGATGACCTCATTAGGGATTCTAACCGCCGGCGTCGCGCACGAGATTAACAACCCGAACAATTTTATCATGCTCAACGGAGAAATCCTTGATAAGGCTTGGAACGATGTTATGCCGGTCCTAGATAGATATTACGCAGAGAATGGGGAATTCACCTGTGCGGGCATGCCCTATACACAGGCGCGACGTGAAATCGGAAACCTGACCGCGGGAATCGCTGATGGAGCGTCGCGGATCCAGAGGATAGTCAGCGCGCTCGGCGATTTCGCGCCCGATGAAGGCGAGAATTTAAATCAAGCGGTAGATTGCAACGCTGTGGTCGACTCCGCCATCGTCATTGTTAAAAATCTAATTGTGACATCGACCGACAATTTTTCTAATCAGTTGGAACGAAATCTACCAAAAGTTACGGGTAATCCACAGCAGCTGGAACAGGTGTTGATTAACTTAATCGCTAATTCTTGCCAAGCGCTGCCAGACCCAAGCAGAAGCGTCGTGATTTCAACCTGCAAAAGCCTAAAGCACGTATTGATAGAAGTTCGTGATGAGGGAGAAGGGATTCCGACCGCCAACTTACAACGCATCATGGACGCCTTTTACACCACGAAGCGTGACACCGGCGGCACCGGTTTGGGGCTGTCCGTCTCATACAATATCGTCAAGAATCATGGAGGCGATTTGACCTTCACCTCAGAACTTGGCAAGGGGACGACAGCGACAGTCAGGCTGCCTGCCGCCCTCGGAGAGTGACCGATGAATCCAATTCAGTTTCCTACCCGTCCAATTCTACTGGTGGACGACGAAGAACAGTTTCTGTACAGTGCGAGTCTCGCTTTGAGGGCAGAGGGCATTAATCATGTTGTCCAATGCCAAGACAGCCGCGAAGTCATGCCGATTCTGTCGAAAGGGGATTTCTCGGTTGTGCTGCTGGATATGCTGATGCCGGACTTGTCGGGGCGGGACCTGCTTCCATTGATTCTTGCGGACTTCCCAGAGCTTCCCGTAACGGTCGTCACAGCATTAAACAGAGTTGACATGGCGGTAGGGTGTATGCGAGATGGGGCATTCGACTACCTCGTGAAACCGGTGGACAGCGCCCGCCTCGCGTCGACGGTTCGGCGCGGAATAGAAATTAGCGACTTGCGGCGCCAAAATCGCCAGCTCAAAGACCGTCTGCTCTCCGACACCTTGGAACATCCTGAAGCGTTTTCTGATATTATTACTCAGGACCGCACGATGTATTCCATTTTCCAGTATGTCGAGACAATCGCTCGAACCGCCCTGCCAGTGATGATTACGGGCGAAACCGGGGTAGGCAAGGAGATGATTGCGGCGGCAATCCACAGGTTGAGCCGGCGGGAGGGTGCATTTGTTCCGGTCAATGTAGCAGGACTCGACGACCAACTATTCTCGGACACGCTATTCGGTCACAGAAAAGGGGCGTTCACCGGCGCAGATTCGTCCCGCAAGGGGTTGATTGAACAGGCGTCAAATGGCACTCTGTTCCTTGACGAAATCGGGGACCTGCACGTGGAATCTCAAGTCAAGCTTCTGCGCCGCTTGCAGGAGGGGAAATACTACCCGCTTGGCGAAGATATCCCGAAGTCTAGTAACGCTAGAACTGTTGTTGCGACCAATCGAGACATACAGTTCCTGAGAGAGTCCGAAACTTTTCGCAATGACCTCTACTTCCGCCTGCAAACCCATCATATTCACCTGCCGCCGCTTCGTGATCGAGCAGGTGATATCCCACTATTAGTTGCCCACTTTCTCGAAAGTGCTGCCGAGATACTGGATCAGGAGATACCTACCCCTCCACCGGAACTCTTTACGTTACTTAGAACATACCACTTCCCGGGGAACGTCAGAGAGCTTGAGGGGATGGTCCTAGATGCCGTCAGTCAGCACAAAGGGGGTATACTCCCCACAACATCTTTTCGGCAAAAGATAAGCGAACAATCCACTATTCCCCACGAGGACACGACGGTAAAAACAAGCGCAGTTACGTTTGCGAAGGGATTGTCGGTACTACCTATACTCCCCGATATGAAGGAAGCAGAACAACTTATGATTGCTGAAGCCCTCAAACGCGCGAATGGAAACCAGACGATTGCAGCCCAACTCTTGGGGATGTCAAGATATGCGCTGCACAAGCGTCTAAGCCGCGCCCGAGCATCATCGGACGATGAGTAAAACGGGGGTTGCCTTTTCCCAACCTTGCTTTCTACGATATATTCCTACCGCTTTGCCTTCCCCACCTGAAAAGGGTGTGACATTTGTCACTTTTGTAGACATTTGTCACACATTGCTCAAACCCTTGTCTGGCAAGGCTTCACGCGCTTCTTAGCCCCAATTTTCCCGAATTCTGTCAACAAACGTCACACCCCTTTCCATACCCCATCAAAGCGCTCCCTGCCCAGACCGAAAAAACATTAAACTGCCCGTATCCCTTGATACATAAGGATTTCCGAGTCCAAACAGAACCTGAATTGTAGGAAATTATTGGTATTGGCACATAACTTGCTTATTACCATAGACAGTACCTCAAGATGCTGGACGGTCTGCAAACGATGCCTCAGTTTATACTGCCTAACCTTAAACCACATAAGGAGGAACTAACAATGTTACGCATGAAAGCAACATTGCTGGTGATTCTAAATTTGTGTATTGTGAATTTGGCTATTGGTCACCCCGGAACTGGTTACGGAATAAGTCGTACAGCCACAGTAGGTTGGGAACCTTCACCTACAGGGCAAGGTCCTGGTACTGTCTACGCTGACACTTCCTTGAGTTTCCATTATGGTACGCATAACGAAGGTGATGCCCATGCAGATGGTGGACACACCTTTGAAGGACTACAACATCGTGGAATTTTCAAGTTGAACGGAGCAGTAAAGGCTGCTGAATATTGGTTGGACACAAAATCTGACGACGCAGATCCACCTAGCACCGAGTTTGTTTTTGACCATCCTCGACTAGAAAGATCCGCGGAACAGTGCTTTGATGTCTTTGCTAAATCAGCAGGCTATTTTCGCTGGGGAACTAAAATCTACAATGAAACCCGAACTTCGATTTCGGATCGGGATAATTTGCCTGTCTTCCTCTGTAATTTGAATAATGCACAAGGGCTAGATTTTCCTTGGGTAAATGAGGAAGTTTACGATGAACTAAGGCAAATCGTTGTAGAGCATCAGCTAACCGATCCAGATGTTACAGGAGCAGTCAACATGAATGGGCTTATTCACGTTATTCGTAATAATGTCGTTGAACGGGAACTAAATCCTATAGACGGCATTGAATCGAATATCATTCAGATAGTGTCCCAAGCACCATCACCATATCATGGACGTAAAAGATTGCTAACTGTAACTTGGGCATCACTCAAGAAGTAAAGTATCAATGGGGAGGGTGGAACTACTTCGCCTTCCTCTCTAATTATCGAGAGGAGTAAAATAATGAGATGCCTTAGCTTGACCTTACTAGTATTGGTAGCGTGTAGTGATTCCGAACCTCCGACAAGTCGTAGCGTTCCATCTTACTTGGCTAAACCAGTTTACGAACCTCCTTTGATAGAATACAAAATACCTAAAGGCATACCCATTGAATTAGCTACGCCTTATGCTGATTTTCAAGAGCTTTTAACAGAGAAGCGTTGGCAATTTTTTCTAATGCAAGTTAAAACGTTTTGTGATGGATATATGACTCCCAGCTTGCTTGAATTACGAATACGCTTATGGTTTCCGGAATTACATAATGACAATCGTAACGCGTTAGTTTATACTAGGCTGCCTAAATATAATCGTTCACTTGATGGTCGCAAGGCAGCTATTTTTGCTTTAGCTAATAGAGGTGATAAGCAAATAGGGGCAGATGATATTGCTAATGATGTAAGATTATCAAAAGCAAATTTGATGCTTAGTGGACCTGAAGCGTGGTATAATGAGCATATCCAAGGACGTATATATGATTGTGTAGAAGGATATTAAAATGACCAGTAACTTGGTAGCCTTCATACTCTAATTTGGGAAAGGGGCAATAACAATGAAAGTGCTACTTATGCTATTGGTAATCGTATTGGCTTGTGGTGAAAATGAAGATACTGACAAGGAACTTATTAACACTGTAATCGTTCCCGGACTGGAAGCTGTAGGCATTAAGCTAGGCGATGATTTAGATAGAGTAATTGAACTATATGGCGAACCACGCTTAGACTTTAGACCTGAATGGTATAATCCATACCAATCGAACCGTTGGAATATAGCCTACGATTGGAGTGATTTAGGCGTAACTGTTTATTTTGACAATAATGATAGAGCTGTTGAAATAGGAGTACGAAATCCAGAAGCACGAACAATAAGGGGTCTTGGCGTAGGTAGTACGTGGGACGAAGTACATGAAGTATACGGTAATGAATCAGATGTTGATTCAGGTCAAGGCGGGATTATTGCTTTTGGCGATGGTGGTGCAAAGTACTCAGATGCTTATACTTCTAGGGGTGTAGAATTTCGATATAGATTTAGACCGTTCATAGTCGTACAAGTTGTTGTCTTTGATAGGGATTAAGGTAAGCATTTGTTGGAAGGTTGGGGGCAGTTCACGCTGCCCCTTTTTTTATCCTATCATTCCATCTATATTTACTACTACAATTCCACTTATTCTAACTTCTACTATGCCTTCAGGTAGATTTAATCGCTGAAGGTTTATATTCCATTTAGTTCCACTACCATTCGCTATCAAGTTGTTTACTGAAACCTGGTTCACCGAAGCATCAAGATTTATCACTACCACAGCATTAGGCGGTAGTTCTTGTAGGTTGAGTTGAACGTAGTGAAACCCAACGCTTCTCTGTCGTCCAGAGGTTTCGAAAGCGTTGGGTTTCGGGGAAAACTATCGCCATAGTCTTCTATCGCACTCCCTATTCGGACGATTGATCTATTTGCTCAGTTGATCTCAACCCAACCTACAAGAGCTGACCACTCATCACTTTCCACTGCCTTTTCCACCGACAAATCGAAACAAGATGTTTTCTGGTTTTCAAGCGTTTCAAATACTTCAAAGGACTTCTGTGCGCTAGGACACTTTTGCCAACGCCTTCTCAAAAGATTCGCGCCAACTGTCTGCTAACGCGGAAACGCCTAAAACCTCGTGAATCCCTTCCAAATTTCTGCTGTCGAAATAGAGCAAGTGGTGCACCGCCTTTACTGTTAGGCGCTTAGGTCCAACCTTAACCCGTTCAATCACATCGCCAGCGCCGACCTCCCCCGCTTCTAAAACACGCAGGTAGAAACCCGACCGTTCGCTCGCCAAGAACTGTTTCGGAAATGTTGGAATTCCCATCTTCAACCCAAGCTTAAAGCACGGCACGCGCGGCTGGGACACTTCAACCAGTGCTGTCCCTATTCGAAAAACGTCTCCGATATGAACGTCATCCTCCAGCATGCCTTCCACAGTAAAGTTCTCGCCGAACTGCCCGAAGGTCAAATCGTCCCCAGTTAGTTCTCGCCGCCAGTATTCATAGTGCTCCATTGGGTAGGCGTAGACCGCTTTGTCGATGCCACCATGTACCTTCAAGTCTGCTTGCCGATCTCCTTTTAAATTCAACTTCTGCAGGACGACACGTCCTTTCACCGGAACTTTGAATATTCCGGTGTGTATCGTCTCTCCGTTGTATGAGACCGCTTTGGGTTTCGAAACATTCACCGAGAGGAGTTTCATCCGTCAGTCTCGCCGTGTAGATTTGATTATCGAATCGGGTCAGGAATGAGATGGGATGCTAAACTGGCTCACGCGCTCAACTCATCCATAATTTTATCCATATCTTCCAGCAATTCAACCTCATAACCATCTGGATCAGTAATGAAAGCCATTTTCATGCTACCCGAAGTGAATTGCTTTCGCCAACCGTCGGGCCAGATCTCAAGACCTGATTTTTCCAGTTTGTCGCAGCAAGCAATGAGATTCGGCACACCAATGGCGAAGTGCATCAAATCTTCCGGTACGTTTAGTTCGTAATCAGGCGAATAGGTTAGCTCCAGAGTTGGATCGTTACCAGGCAACTCTAGATGAACAATTTGGTTGCCCGCTGGCGATCTATCGCTTCGACTTATCACAACGAAACCTAGGTGATCGCAATACCATTTAATGGATCGTTCTAAGTCGCTGACTCGAATACGTGTGTGTAAAAAGGTAGCCATCTCTTAATGTCCTTTCTGTTATCGGTTTTGGACAAATCCCATTGAGAAGTTTCGCGAGTCCATTTCTCAACGTCGTAAAACTAACCACTTTAGCAGGACAGCGCGATTTTCAATCAATGATAGCATACTGAATGAGTGTTGAGCAAGTCGATTGTTAGACATCTATCGCTTTCATTTTGAAGCAACCCATCAAATAATCAACAATACGTTTGGTCAAAATTGATGTGAATAACGTAAGATAAAACTAACGCAAAGATTTCTGTTGATTAGATAGTAAAAAAGGCGTAGAATGGTTATGGATGCTTTACAATTTGCGCAGTAAAGCAGCGAAAACTATATTCGCTAATTTCTGAGACGCAATTCATGATTGCACAGAATCATCTGATAAACCACTGTAAACGTACCATGATTAACATGGTCGTAGACGTTTTTTCGACCTGCCACATAGTGTAAGCCAACGTAAAGGAGACCTTAAGACATGTCAGAACTATCACTTAAACAGCGCATAAACAACGGAGAAGCTATTAACATAGGAGGCGCATCTCTGGATACCTCAAAGGGTCAACTGGAAGACATCCTCGGTAAAGACACCTACGATCTGATCGGTGTCGACAGCCAGCACTCAGCGTTCGATGAAGACAAACTCGTTAGGTTTTGCGGCATGGCAGAAGACTTGGGAGTACCAGTTCAGTTCCGCATCAAACATACACGACACGCCTATCTCATTGGCAATTACGTCGATCTCGGTCCACTAGCCATTGTTGTGCCGCAAGTTGAGGACGAATCGACCGTGGATGAAGCCATTGATGCGTTCTACTATCCACAGGTGGGAAAAAGGAGTTGGGGACCGAGCTCCGGCTACGACATAAAGGCACATCCTGACCGTCTCGAATACGCCGAATGGTGGAACAATAATGGCATCCTGTGTCTACAAATCGAATCTGTAAATGCCGTCATCAATGCGCGAAAACTTGCAAAGCCCGGTGTTGATATGCTTTTGTTCGGCGCAAACGACTTGAGCTTTAGCCTAGAATCATATTCTCATCCACCGTTCAGTTCGGTGGACGACTGCATCCGCCACGTCGTGGAACAGATGGAGGGAACGAAGGTTAAGGTAGGTGTTGGTAGATCGCCGTCGGGGCAGTTCTAATCCTTCACATATTACGCTTGGAAGGGCAGTCGCCACCGCAGCGTTTTTCGATTGACTTTTTTTTCTGCTCTTGCTAGAATAGGCTGGTCGCAGACTAAAGGGTCGGGAGTTCTTCTTTTGTTGATATGGACACTGCGCGATAGCATGACGGCTCAACTTCTTCCACCCCCCTACAGTTGCTATTTTCGCTGATGTCCGTAATACACCTTTCTACGCACTGAGAAAGATTCGGCTTGGATGACTCACGGCGGTTTTCTCTCGCCGGATTGAAAAATAGAAGTCGCTACCCTTACAGAGGGCGTATGAGCACCAACTCTTAGCTTGCAAGGATGACAAACTATGGAGGCGAGTCTTTGGAATATTGGCGTGAAAATTGACGACCTGGATCGGGAAGTCGACTTTTTCGAAGCATTGGGCGGAAAAGTATTGGTGCGCGAAACCCGTTCAAAGTCTGATGGTGAAGCATATGAGGTCGCGCTGCTGGAGTTCGGTAAAACCCGACTCTCCCTAATGCCAAAACCGCTCTTTGAGGACGCGCTCAGCCACCCACTCATCGCGGGGTTGACCCATGCGGTATTTGAAGTTGATAACTTGGAAGAAGCGTATGAACAAATCACGGGGCTAGGTGCAGAAACGCTATGCGAGCCGAGGCAGATCTGTGTCGGATTGGGAACACGCCGCATCGCCTTTTTTCGCTCACCGAACGGTTTTGTGTTCGAGGTTATGCAAATCTTGGAATCAAAGGTGTGAAATATCAGACTCGGGGTTCGGCACTACAGATTGCGTCCTGATTCGGAACGTCACTGAATCCCAATAAGAAAGACATTGGCATCTGTCGATTAGGAAACATGTTAGGACTGTTAGTGCGCACAAGTCGACCTGAACAGTTACGAAAGGATTAATCCTATGCAAATCGGTATCCGTGATGCGATGTTGCCTGTTCCCTTTGCGGACACATTCACAAAAGCAAAGGAACTTGGTTTTGACGGGCTAGAGTTCCGTATCGGGGATGTCTATCAAGACCATTTACTGTTCAGCGAGGAAGGTATCGAAAAAGTCCAAGATTTGATTGATTCGTCAGGGTGTAGTATCGCCGCCCTTACAGCCCAGGCGTTGATTCCGCGCACCTTCTTGAACCCCAATGACGATCTGCGCCTTGAGGGAATACGCTTCGTAGACTATCTCTCGCGTGTTGCACCCCGGTTGGGAGCCACGGTAATTGTATTGCCCTTTTTCGAGGATGCGACCCTCTCTTCAGAGCATGCCGTGGCAGCACGTCTGGTGGATGGGCTCAAACGCACAGGTGAGGTTGCCGCGCAATCCGGCGTCACCCTCGCTCTCGAATGTACCTTAAGTGGCGAGGAACAGCTTGGTCTGCTCGAAGCTGTCGGCATGAACGCTGTCGCCCTCTGTTACGATGTCGGCAACGTCGTAGGTGCTGGCTACGATGTCGCTCGGGAAATCCGAAGCCTAACAACAAGACACATTAGTTATATTCACATGAAGGATACGGATACCCAACACCTTGGCGAGGGACGGGTGGACTTCAAAGCCACTAGTGAAGCAATCAAAGAGATTGGTTATGAGGGATGGTTCGTGCTGGAAACACCTGCAGGTAACAACTCCTTCGCCTCAGCCAAGAAGAATCTCGAGTTCACGCAGCGATTTGTAGCAGATATTAAATCGTCTCTCTCGTGACAATGCACATCCGGACAGGAACTAACTATAACTCTGCGATGTGCGAAGAATCCCCCTTCGCCCTTGAGCTGATAGCCAACCGGCGTTTCAACACCGTCTCAAAGACGTGCTAGCTCATGCCGCCGACTCGGTGCGCATCAACTGCGCAACCCTCTCCTTGAGCGTCCCCACATCGCAATCAACAGGCGGTGCCGCCTAACTCGGTCGCAGTTGATTCTAATGAACGAGCCATTAAGAATGCTATGAAACTCGGGTTTCAACTCGAACGCGGATTGCGAGAATTCGATCAACGAAACGATTAGCAATACGACTGATTGGCATCTTGATTATGGTAAAAGAAACCTACATCCATAACATCTTCTCTGCAATCGCAAGGCGATACGATTTACTCAATACCTTGTTGAGCATGGGTCGTGATCGGTCATGGCGACGGTTTACTGCCCGCGTCAGTGAAATCATGCCGGGCAATAACGTGCTTGATGTTTGCACAGGCACCGGTGAACTCGCGCTTGCTTACGCAGATGCAATTGATAATGGTAGACCGGTAATCGGCACAGACTTCTGCTTCGAGATGTTAGCAATCGGCAATGAAAAAGTAGAAAAGCAGGGACGGTCCCACGATTTCGTTGCCATTGAGGCAGATACACTCCGACTTCCGTTTGCGGACGACATCTTCGATGTTGTGTCAGCAGGCTTCGGTATCCGCAACGTCGCTAATCTCGAACTCGGCATCCGCGAGATGGCGCGGGTTGCCGTCAGAGGCGGGCGTGTTGTAATACTTGAGTTTACTCAGCCGACGACACCGGTCTTTCGAAGTCTCCATTTTTTATACTTCAAAAGGGTTTTGCCCATTGTCGGCAATCTGATTTCAAGGAACAAGGACGATGCCTACGGTTATCTGCCGGAATCTGTCATGCATTTTCCCAATTGTGAACAGCTCAAAGCCATCATGGAGGGTTGTGGGCTGACGGATGTGCGATTCTATCAGAGGACACTTGGTATTGTTGCGATTCATGTTGGTAGGAAAAGATGAAATTCCAATACCGCGCTCCCCGTAACCAGACCGAACTTGACAATTCGATTGAATGCAGTGTTCGTGCGTTCGGTGGTTCGGAACACGCTTTCACAAATATTGTTAAACATGACCCGTGGTTCAATCTAAACAACACCCGCGCCTGCTTTCTAGGTGGGAAGGTTGTTAGCGTCGTGCAAATATTTAGCCGTCCCATGCGAATCGGCGACTGCGTTGTGCAGATGGGCGGAGTCGGAAGCGTCGGCACGCGCCCCGAATATCGCCGCACCGGGTACTCATCGAATGTGCTTCGGGATTGCGTTCAGTATATGCGTGTGGCAGGCTACGATCTCTCAATTCTCTTTACTGACATCCAATCGCATTACGCCAAAGCGGGTTGGGTGATGTCTCCCACGTACAGAACGCGCTTGACCTTACCTGAAAGGCTTGAAATTACGTCGGACGCAATCATTCAGCAATGCGACCCTAGGCAGGATGGACGGGCGCTGCGGGAAATTTACGATCGCTTCAATCCCACCCGCACAGGAACGATTGTTAGATCGGTGCAATACTGGAACAACCGACCCAAATGGCGAGAATACGAGCCATCACTCTTTTGGACTGCTAGACAGGATTGCGACATAGCTGCTTATCTTAAGGGCAGCCGGTGGTTCATCCGCGAATTGGGTTATCTTCCTAATCATGAAAGCGCAATTATTGAGTTACTCCACCGCTTCTTCGTTCAAGCAAGAGTAGAGGGAGTTAATAAAATTGAGGCGATTGTCCCGTCCGAATGTTGTGCGTTGTTTAAAGCAGTCGGATGCACCGTGGAGCGCCTTGAACGTTATTATACAATGGTTCGGATTATCAACCTTGAATCTTTGCTGACCAAGATGCTGCCGGCCTTTGAAACACGGCTCAACGCATCCGAATTTTCGAGATGGAGCGGATCCATTCAGATTCGCTATGAATCCGATAAGCAAACGCTAGTCGTTAAGGGTGGAAAAATTGACGTATCAGGGGAAGCCGGGTTTCCAACATTCGCTCTCGCTGTCAGCCAAACCCAACTGCTAAATTTGCTGTTTGGCAATATGACAGCGCGACATGTCGCGTTCTCCAACGCATTGCCATTCAACGAAAGTGAAATTGAGCTGCTTGGTGTTCTTTTTCCGCCCGGGGAACTGTTCTTGTGGGAAACCGACAGATTTTAATGGATGGCGCTGCACAATTGTATACACTTTATTCAAGATAGCTGGAGGAGCTCTGCTGTAAGGATTAGGGACAAGATCCGGACCGAATTTATGACAACATTACATGGGAAAAAAAGTGAATTGGGCATTTAGAAGAGGCTTTCGGTGGGTCCAAAACGATCCGAAAGCTTTTTTAATTCCTGAGCAACCGCTCGACATGGGCGACTACTGATTCTGACAACCCCTCTAGACTGTACCCCCCTTCTAACGCCGACACTAGCCGACCTTCGCAACACTGTGCCGCTGTTTCTACAACGATGTCAGTCAAGACCCCAAACCCTTCCCCAGTCATATTGATTGACGCCAACAGGTCCAGTTGATGTGCATCAAATCCAGCAGAGATTATCAAGAAGTCCGGCGAGAAGTTGAGCAACGCCGGTTTGAGCGAATCTTGGAACAACTCGATATAGTCGATTTCCCCACGTTCAGCTCGCATCGGCGCGTTCAAGGTCGTGCCAATTGCTTTGCCGGAACCGGTCTCGCTAGCCAATCCTGAACCTGGATAGAGCGGGAATTGGTGGATGGAGAAGAAAAAAACCGATTCATCTTCGTAGAATATATCTTGGGTTCCGTTACCGTGATGCACATCCCAATCCACAATCGCTACTTTGCCGATATCGTGCTCCCGCTGCAAAAATCTAGTCGCAACGGCGACATTGTTAAACAGACAGAATCCCATCCCTTGATCCGATGTAGCGTGATGACCAGGAGGACGAATAAGGGCAAAAGCATTGCTAACTTTACCTGCCATTACGGCGTCAGCCGCCGTGAGCACACTACCCGCGGAGAGAAGGGCGACATCAAATGAAGCAGTTGAGACTGGGGTATCATAAGCGAGGGGAATGCTCCGATCGCAATGGCGTTTAACCCGGTCAGCATACGGTCTCGTATGCGCATAGCAAATCTGTGCAATTGTCGCCGGCACAGGCTCGATTTGCACTAAATCCGCCCAGAAATCGGACGCCCCAAGGGCTTGAGCACAGGTCGTCAGTCGATCCGGACGCTCAGGGTGCCCCGATCCAGTATCGTGTTTAAGGCAATCGGAATGGTACACAAATCCTGTTTTCTTACCAAGGCTCATGAGATTCTCTCACTTTGTCGAATTACCTACCGATGATATCGCGGGTCTTCTTGAAAATTGCCCCTTGCTCCTTCATCATGGCAACGGCGTCTTCCCCCGCTTTTTGCTCCACCGCCGCAATTGCATCTTTGACAACGATTACTTGATACCCTCGATCAAGCAACCCGCACACAGCAGCTCTAACACAGTAATCCGTCGCAACGCCGTAGACGATATGTTCATCGGCATTCGCCGCCTTGATAAGCTTCACTGTGTTCAGATTCGTGAAAACATCGTAAGTCTGTTTTTCTAGCAAGATCTGATCTGCCTTGCTAAACACTTCGTGTGGATGAGTTTCTGGAGTGGTGTTTTCGATGACCTGCGTATTCGCAACGCACGTTTCCTCAATTTTTTTCTGACCTGGGGTGCCTTGTACACAGTGGGGCGGGAAGATTTCGAACTCTCTATCGTCAGGCGCATGCGCATCCGCGGAGGCGATGGTTTTTACCCCATATTCAATGGCGTATTTAGTCAACGCCCGCAGATTTTCTCGAATATTTTCTGCCCCAGGCACTGAAAGCGCACCGTCCGCACTAATGAAGTCATATTGGGTATCAATATCGACAAACACTTGACGTGCCATACGTGTTTTCTCCTTACGTTCACCGGGTCGGCTACACGAATCTCCCACAGTCTTCATTATGAAAACATCAATTCATTGGCCCGAGTCATCAGTTATTACAGCTGGTATCACACGTTAGCAATCGAAAGCACAAATCATCATTTCTCCAACAGTTGATATTGGAATGGGATCGATTGATGGCAGGAGCGGCGTCGCTCTGCACAATTGGACCTCGGTGTCGATTAGCTTTGGTTAACCGTCAGTTCTTCAGCAACTGTGCCTCGACTGCTTCACCCGCATTGATTGTTGTACCCGCCGGAATAATGATAAAGCCATTTGCTAGAACAAGCGAGTAGAGAATGCCCGATCCTTGCGAGCCTGTTATTTTGGCATAATATTCATCGTTCCGTGATGTAATGATTGCCCGCATGTAGTTCACGCGTCCATCACTGTTGACCACGTCATCTTCTAAGATGGCTTGGAAGGTTCGACGAAATAGTTCGGTATGCCCCGCCATTTTGAACAGAGCCGGACGGACGAATAGCTCAAATACCACAAGCGAGGAAACCGGGTTCCCCGGCAATCCGAAGATTGGCACTCCGTCAATGAATCCATACGCCTGCGGTTTACCTGGCTTCATCGCAACCCGCCAGAAATCGATCTCACCCATCCTTGCGAGGACCTTCCTCACACTGTCGTGATCCCCGACGGATACTCCACCGCTCGTGACGATGGCATCGGCTTGATTCACCGCAATGCGGAATTTGCGTTCCAATGCAACTTCATCGTCGTTAGCAATCCCCATATCGATCGGGTAGCACGCCGCTTCTTGAATCTGGGCACAGATGCCGTAGCGATTGCTATCCCGAATCTTGCCCGGTTTCAACGGTTCACCAAGAGGAGTCAATTCATCCCCTGTCGAAATAACCGCAACTTTTGGGCGTCTAAATACCTCGACCTCCGATCGGTTCAGTGAAGCGAGCATGGAGATTTCCGGCGGACGGATGCGCTTCCCTTCCGCCATGACGAGTTCTCCCTGCCTCACACTTTCACCCGCGAAGCGTACATTCTCATCTTTTTCCACGCTATCAAAGACCCTAACTTGATTCCCAACCGACTGTGTCTCCTCTACCATCACAACGGCATCTGCTCCCTTGGGCATCATTGCGCCTGTCATAATCCGGGCAGCCTGTCCATGCGCAACATGCTTGGTTGGAGCATAGCCAGCGGGTATAGATTCAATGATTGACAGTTGAATAGGGCAATCCTTAGATGCGGTCTGTGTGTCTTCAGCAATTACAGCGTAACCGTCCATCGCCGAATTGCGAAACGGCGGTATATTTTCCACGGCGTACACATCCTCCGCCAGGATATATCCGAGACTGTCTAAAACCCCGCGTTTTTCCGGCGGTAAAACGACGATTGAGTCCAATATTCGTTGACGTGCTTCTTCGACACTGAGCATACTGAATTTCCCTCCTACATCTGCATTTGTGAATCTGTGTTGCAATACGATGTCAAGCCACAAATGACATCGTACCGGGAATCAACCGACCAAATCCTTTAAGTAGTTCTCACTCGATTTGGCTCCGCGAATCTTCGCTGCTCATTTTAGCAAAATCTATTGGTGGTGTCACATTAAAAACGGTAATGCGATATGAAACTGAGGCACTAACGGAATGTGTACGCTGATTCTACAGAGAGGGAAGAAAATGATGCGTTAAGTATGTGTATCATAGACCATGTGACGGTTGGCTTTTCCTTGGTGGTTCCCTCGTATTTCGCGTATTACGCTTCATGATTCAGAAATCGCCCCAGCGTCTTCCATGAATCCACACGCAAGATTGTAGGCTTATCATGACGAATTGAATCAAACCTATCTTGGTCGGTAACCGTCCGTGTGGGAATACCAAATCGCTTGATGGCTTGGACCGCCGTTTGTTTGGTGCCAATCAGCACGCCAATGTCCGCCTCCAAGATGGCGAGAAAATCTGTAATTGAATCACCAATGTACACTGTTTTTCCTGCCCGCGTGTCTTCCTGACTCTTCACACTCTGCGAGGAGACAGTAGGACATCGCTCGCACTTTCGCCTTAAAAAATGTCTTAACTTATCTTGCGCAGAAATAACGCGAAGATTAATTTCCCCAGTTGAACGCCATGATTCATCGAACACCAAACAATTGGTCGTAATCTGATCGCACAACCCTTCCATCGCTCCTTCAATGAATGTCTTCGACCAATTGGCGGAGAGAATTTCAATCTTTACACCGATTGTACGCATTGCCGCAATTACCTCGAAAACGCCTGGTCTCATTTGAACACTCCGACCAAGCGCCCTGAGCGTTTCCCGTGTAAGCCCCGTGAGAAATTTGCTTTCTATTACTCTGCGGGTAGAGCTATATTCCAGAACCTCAAAGGCATCTAGAAATCCCCTTAGACCTACTAGGTCTGAGGGGATTTTCGAAATGTTCTGGACGTGCTCCATCTCGTCGCGGTCACAGGCAAGCCATTCATCAACGATGCGGGCACATTGCTCTGAATACCATTCCACCGTTTCTCGCCACTCCAAGAATGACTCTTGCGCATCCGCTTCGCCGGCAATTGTGCGATGTTCTACGGCGGTCCGAACCAACAGACCCAGGGTATCTACCTCAGATACTGTTCCATCAAAGTCAGCAATTAGTCTATCAATAGGCGGCATAATATATTGTGCATTACGTCAAAAAACTCTCAATACGCAATACGCGCAAGGATTTAGGGTTAGATGTTGTATCCTTTCAGGCATGTAGTCACGCTTTCACGTTTGGACCAATCATCTTGCTGGGAATGACAACTCGATCGAATTCTTGCTCAGTCAACAAATTTAGTTCAAGGGCGACTTGACGCAGTGTCTTGTCTTCTGTGTGGGCTTTTTTCGCTACCAAAGCGGCGTTGTCATAACCGATGCTAGGAGCCAGCGCGGTCACTAGCATCAGTGAGTCGTTCAAATACTGGGTGATTTTATCTCGGTTCGGGTGAATGTCAAGGATGCAATTTTGAGTGAATGAGTCGCAGGCGTCTCCCAGAAGACGAATTGATTGCAGCGCGTTAAAGGCGATGACGGGCATAAACACATTAAGTTCAAAATTGCCAGAAGCTCCGGCAAGGGCGATTGTCGTATCATTCCCAATGACCTGGGCACAAACCATCGTCATCGCTTCGCACTGCGTGGGATTGACTTTCCCCGGCATGATGGAACTCCCCGGCTCGTTCTCAGGCAAGGCAATTTCTCCAATGCCACAACGTGGGCCGCTTCCAAGCCAACGAATGTCGTTTGCAATCTTATTCAGTGAACACGCCAATGTTTTGCACGCACCGCTTACCTCGACAACGGCATCGCGCGCACCGAGAGCTTCAAATTTGTTGGGTGCCGACACGAACGGAAAACCCGTTCGCCTAGCTATCGCCGCTGCGGCTTTTGTCGCATATTCTGGATGGCTGTTCAGCCCAGTCCCGACAGCCGTGCCTCCGATCGGTAATTCATAGAGGTGCGAGAGGCAATGATTGATAGTGCGAAGGGCATTGGTCAATTGTGTTGCGTATCCGGAGAACTCTTGCCCTAATGTCATCGGTGTCGCATCCTGCAAGTGCGTTCGTCCAATTTTCACGATGTCTTTGAATTCTTCAGCTTTATCGGTGAGCGCGTCGCGAAGGGAGGATACTGCCGGAATAAGGTGATGGTGAATGCGATCCGCGATAGCCACATGAATGGCAGTCGGAAACGAATCATTGGTCGACTGAGACTTGTTGACATGATCGTTCGGGTGAATGGGTTCTTTACTTCCCAAAACGCCACCTAGCATCTCAATAGCACGATTAGCAATGACTTCGTTTGCGTTCATGTTAGTCTGAGTTCCGCTGCCGGTCTGCCAGACCACTAGCGGAAAGTGAGCATCGAGAAGGCCATCAATCACTTCCTGAGCGGCTTTCATTATAACGTCCGCTTTATCTTGATCCAGCAACCCCAGTGTGGCATTCACTTCGGTTACAGACAACTTTACAATTCCGAGCGCCCAGATCATCTCACGTGGGAAGCGTTCACCTCCAATCTTAAAATTCTGGGTGGATCTTTGCGTCTGTGCCCCCCAATAGCGATCTGCGATAACTTCGATTTCGCCCATACTGTCTTTCTCAACTCTTGTACCCATCTATTCCTCCAGTTGAATTTCTTTGTTGATATGTCTGTCGTGGGACATGGGGTATTTCTCAATACTATCGGTTTCGAGAATTGAAACGCCACAGCATCGTACATCTAGACCTACAGAACTCGACTGTAAACTTCGAACATCTGATTATATCACTTTTGATGTGCTTTACTCAAGAAAGAAGGTTTCTCGACAAAAATATAGATTACAGAAAATGGTTGATAAAATTGAGCAGGCGTGATATATTCTCCATCCCATACGGAATAATCTAATCTCGCTGCAAGGAGAGAAAACAATGCGTGGAATAATATCATCAAACCCTTATCTCGCCAACGAGCTGCTTCCACCTCCACCGAGGAGTTACCGCTACCGGCAGTGGCGGGAACGCGGATATCAAGCATCCCTTCAGCCAATTTCGTCCGATAGCGAATTGGGGGTTCTCGTTGGACAGATGGGGTGGATGGGAAGCCAGGCACACGCCCGCGGTTTCCTGTGGGGAACAGCCGGCAATATGGGTGCATTACTTTCTGAAGCAGTTGATGCAAGCTGTCTGCTTCCACGCGAGCAATCCCCGCGTTACGCCTTGCCGCCAGCAATCACGGTAAAACGGTTAGCAGGTCGACGTGTGCTCATAACCAAGACCGGTACAAGGTTAGACGCAATCGCAGTGGAACATCCAGCTCTCAATTTGACAATTGTGGAAGTTGATGACGATGGTAACCATTACCGAATGAGATATGGCACACCGCCAGCATCGGTATTGGACGAAGGACAGATAACGCCGCCTCGACCAACAAGCGAACTGTTTCACTATCTGCTAATATTTGATCGCCTCGAAGATTACGGCTTCCAGGCGCTAGTCCACTTGCAGCCGAAATTTTTGAACTTGATTTCTCGCAGTGAATATGGAAGTCCATCACGATTCTACGATTTCTTGAGAGGTTACGAACCAGAAACGCCAATCATATACGAAAAATCCGGTGGAATTGGTTTCGTGCAAGAGAAGGCTCCAGGGATACCTGAACTTTCTTATGAGAATTTGCGCCTCTTTAAGTCGGAAGATTTGCCATCAGATCAGCCACATGAAATGCGTCATATTCTCTGTTGGGTTGGACATGGGACTTTCTCGCGTGGTACTGATATTCTTGATGCTTATAAGCATGCTGAATATTTTGAAGCTGCTGCGCAAATGGCGTGGGAAGCCAATCAGAATCGAATTAACGCCCAAGCATACAACAAAGAAATCATTGATTGCATTCTCCGTGAATTCCAGCAGAACCAATCTACTTCCCAAGAACCCCATAATGACGAGGAAAATCTGTATAACTATCCGTAATCGCCCTTGAATGGGGCAGGCATACCGTGCTCAACCTTGATTCCTTTGACATTGGTTGACAGCTTTTGATAGAATATGTTAGTGCAACAGCTCAAGTAATGCGTCACAGATTTAAATACGACCGATTTTATACCAATGCTCTAAATTCATACCGCAAATCGAATTACAACCTCAAATGCCAACGCCCGCCGATAGTTTGAGTGATCTTCCCGATAAGGAGAACCAAATGAATATAATCGACTCTGTTCATCCGACACTAAGCTCTAATGAGCATGACGATGATAAAACGACCATTGCCCCTTCACCAGCCCGTGAGCCATCACCCCCAGCGGAAACAGCAGATGCTATCCGTGAAGTAATCCTCGGACCTAAGCTCCGTGAGGACGAAAATCGATTGCGTATGATTGAGAGAGAATTAGAACAGTTCCACCAATTATTTGAGGAACTTTCTGTGAACGTCGAAACAAAATTAAACAACAGAATTGATTAATTCGACGCCGAACGTCGTAAAGAGTTAAGAGAATTTGAAAACCTAATCAATGAGCGGATTAATCAAGTTGTTAACGAAGTAATCGCGGATTCCCGCAAAATTTCTATAATGGCTGACACGCTGTCACAAGAACTACAAGGGGAAATTGATAAACTCAGCAACACGTATGCAGCCGAAATTGGTGAACTGCGCGATCAAATGCGACGAAACTGTGACACACTTAGGAATGAGTTAATCACTGAAACGGACACACTAGATGAGAACAAGATTAATCGTGTTACTTTGGCGGATGACATAATCGCTCTAGGGATGAAACTCAAAGACGGAGTAGGCTTGGATGAAACTGAGGTGCCCAATTAGGCACGATTAGATTCTTCAGTAACTCAAATATGAACTGAAGCCGGATGTTCTGTAACTCTGACCACTATGCCATGTTGCATTGTTTCGTCGCTGTCGCTTTCTTTACCTGAAAAAGACATCGTTAACTACAATTCGCCAACGGAGAGAAAGACAGTGAAATCAAATTCCAGTGAATTAATCACTGGGTTCGTAGAAATGCAAAAAGAACTTGCTCGTCATGTTGATTCCTTTACGCAACCTTCTCAAAATATGACACTAGAAACTACACTGTGGCGACCTCCGATGCATATTTACGAAACAGTTGATAGCTACGTTATCAAGATTGAAGCTGCGGGTCTCAATCCTGAAGAGGACGTTCAAATTCATCTGGACCGAAATGTTTTGACTATTAGCGGAAATCGACAAGATAGAACCGCTTTGAAAAAGCAGCATTACCATCAAGCCGAATTAAACTATGGACCGTTTGAGCGATCTATCGCGTTGCCAGATGTCCTAGCGGAAGATGTTAAACCTCAAGCCAGATACCACGGTGGTTCCCTTGAGATTGATATTCCCAAAGTCAAACACGTCCAACCGAAAGAAATCGCCCTTCTCACCGAAAAAGAGATAGCAAACGAAGGGAAGCGAAAGGATACCGATCATGGTGAATGAACTCCTGAATGAACAGAAGAGTGACTTGGAAATCCCGAAAGAGCTGCCTATTCTTATTGTTAACGATCTCGTCATTTTCCCACACATGCCTCCCGTTCCGCCCTTTTCCCCCCATCATCTCGCACTATCAGGAAAGACAGTCACAGCAGCTGTCGATGATGCGGTGATTAACACGTCCCGGAATATTTGTGTCTTCAAGCGACTTAGAGAAACAGATACGCCGACGGTTGAAGATTTTGCTCCGGTTGGGGCATTAATCCATATTATCAAGTGCCGAACAGATGATGATAATGTCTTGATTCTCGCACAGGGACTTGCAAGGGTCCAAATCGAGGAATTTATCCAATCAGAGCCATTTTTCAAAGTGCGAGCTCACATTATTGAGCCAGATGAAAAAGAGGACACCACGATTGAGGTAGAAGCCCTCAAGCGTACCGCTATTGAGCTTTTTCAAAAAATCGTCAAGCTTTCGTCAAGATATCAGGAAGAACTAGGGATTATCGCTGATAATCTCGATGATTTAGGACGACTTGCTGATTATATCACGTCCGTACTAGATCTCAAACCCGATGACAAACAGTTGCTATTAGAAACAATTCCCATCAACGACCGGCTAAGTCGGCTTATTGTTGTACTAACCAAGGAGTTAGACCTCACCGAACTAGAGAGTAAGATTCAATCGGATGCCGAAGCAGTGATCAACAAAGGACAGCGGGAATACTTCCTTCGGGAGCAATTGAAAGCGATCCAGACGGAGTTGGGTGAAGCCGACGACTTGTTGTTAGAAGTAGAAGAGATTCGGGAGGAAATCAAAGCAGCAAATATGCCTGAAAAAGCGCGCAAAGTAGCAGACAAGGAACTCAAGCGCTTGTCCAAAATGCACGCCTCCTCGCCTGAATCGACCGTTTCTCGGAATTATCTAGACTGGCTCGTCAATCTCCCATGGGCTGTCAGTGCCGAAGACGAACTCAATATATCTCACGCGCAGCAGGTTCTTGATGAGGATCACTACGATTTAGAAAAAGTTAAGGACCGCATTCTCGAATATCTAGCGGTGCGTATGCTCAAGCAGGATATGAAAGGACCTATCCTTTGCTTCGTTGGTCCTCCAGGGGTTGGAAAGACTTCATTGGGCAAATCAATCGCAAGAACCATGGGAAGAAAATTTGTGCGCATCTCATTGGGAGGACTTCATGATGAGGCGGAGATTCGGGGGCATCGCAGGACGTACATCGGATCAATGCCTGGACGCATTCTTAAAGGGTTACGTCAGGCAGAATCCAATAACCCGGTATTCATGTTAGATGAAATCGATAAGGTCGGATCAGATTTCCGAGGCGATCCCGCAGCGGCATTGCTTGAAGTACTTGACCCAGAACAGAATAATACCTTTTTGGATAACTATATAGACACACCCTTTGACCTCTCAAAGGTGATGTTCATTACAACCGCAAACCAGCTTCACACAATCCTACCACCCCTACGAGATCGCATGGAAGTCCTGGATCTGCCCGGATATACTACAAATGAAAAAACAGGAATTGCTAAACAGTACCTTATTCCACGACAACTGGAAGCTCATGGCATTAGCGCCGATCTGCTCTCGATTTCGGACGATGCGACCCGCACGGTGATTGAAGCACATACGCGTGAGGCGGGCGTGCGTAACTTAGAACGGGAATTAGGTGCAATCTGTCGAAAAACCGCTCGCAAGATTGCCGAAGGCAGAACTGAATCAACGCAGGTCACTTCAACAGAGGTTTCGAATTACCTTGGACCAATAAAATTCTACTCTGAAGTCGCTGAGCAAGAGGAAGAAGTGGGCGTTGCAACGGGTATGGCAGTTACCGCTTACGGTGGAGAAATTTTATTTGTTGAAGCAACTAGCATGAGCGGTGAGAGCAAGCTTCACTTGACAGGACATCTTAGCGAAGTGATGCAGGAATCCGCTCAGGCGGCGTTGAGTTACGTCAAATCCAAAGCAGATGAATTAGGATTCAACCCGGATTTCTTCAGAAAGAATGACATCCACATTCACGTGCCAGCGGGCGCCATCCCGAAGGATGGACCGTCTGCCGGCATCACGATCGCGACAGCGCTTACTTCGCTTGCCACCGGTCAGTGTGTTAACCCTGAGGTTGCAATGACAGGAGAAATTACGTTGCGGGGACGTGTGCTGGCGATTGGTGGAGTGAAGGCAAAAATCCTCGCGGCAAAGCAAGCGGGAATCAAGACCTTTATCATCCCTCAGCGTAATGAGAAGGATTTGGCAGAAATTCCCGACGACGCAAAAGAGGGGCTTGACTTCGTGTTTGTCGATCGGGTTGACCAGGTCTTTGCAAAAGCGCTTAGTCCCAGGTGCTCGAACAAGATCGCACATACGGACATAGGGTAATTTCGACCAAGAGTTGATACTTTCCTTCCCGCTCAATACGAACTTTTCAAATGATTCTGCGCGAAACCCTGCAAGCGAGATTAGGGAGTGATAAAGCGGCTCGAAGAGCATTCATAATCGTCCTGCCCAAGGTTCAAACCAAGGATTTCTTGCCATGAGCCAGAAATCCAGCTGTTGACAAATCTGTTTTCCTTTTGTATACTTTCTGTGTTCAATGCATCTTTTCGGAACAATCCTCCCCTACACCGTGGCAAACCGAGTCCTAGATGGCAAGAAAAAAGAATCGGCATCTCAATATTGCGCATAAACGAGCGAAGCGAAAACAGGATGGGAAATCCCGCCAGCGGCAGATAGCGCTCAGAAAGCAGCGGATGCTACAGACTTCAAAATCAGATGAGGAGCGGTTGCAAGATAGAATTATGAAAAGCGGGCTGCTGGTTATCGAGCCTGAATTTGAGAATATCAGCTTCGATACAAATCTCCTGCGTCAAAACATACGGGAACTATCATTCTCCTCCGCTCCAAACGTTGAGCAAAATGAAGGCGATGCCGAATTGACACAAGAAGGAAATCCGCTGGACGCGATTTCTGAAGAATTCCGAAACGAAGCACTGCCCCGTCTGATTACACCCGATTTTCTCCAACAAATTTCGCAAACACTTAAAGCTTGTGAAACCCGGCTTAATCGTATCGGTGCTAGAGAAAAAGCAGAGATTGCATTTGTTACCCGGTTGTTTCTTGATCTCGCTGAACCAGATTCACTTAGCCTTCATCCTCTCATCTTGAAGATTTGTATACGAACGCTCGAAGGGATGTCGATACAATTTCAACTTGAAGGGGATGAGCGCGAAGTTGTGCAAAGCGTCCTGTCCGACTTACTGACGTTCAGTCAAGGGGAGGAAGTTCAAGATCACCAGAGCCCCACGCCACACGAGGAGGATTCAGACAGCCTAGATAATGGTTGTCAACAATCTAGTGACTTAGCAGATGATTCAGTGAATGGAGAAGAGCCCGCTCATAATCCCTTGACGCCGCCACCAGAAGAATTACCAGCAAAAGCGTTGTACAAAAACTTTAAATGGGCGAAGGTACGTCAGAAGATTGAAATGGGAGATGGATACCGGCTAGTTGCGGATGCGGAACAACAAGTTGAGTTTGCGCATACCACTGAGCAGCGTTATATCACCCTCACAGCAGATCGACTCTTGCTCCAATGTCCACTGAAGGCGCAGCTAGAAGTTGCAATGCAAGAGATAGAACAGTTGTGTGGTCAATTTGTATTTTATCTCGCAAGGATTCTTGATGAATGATTTTAAGGAGGTGATTCAATGGGGCGCAGCAAGAGTGGACGAGTTCGGCGAAGAACACTCATCCATCACCGTCAGAAACGCCGCCTCAATAGGAAGAAACAGGCGCTGAAACAGAAGCTCTAAGTCTCTCTATTGATGGTTCCGCGCAGTGGAGTCAATTGACTGAGTAATTTCAGTCATGATTATCCTGCTTGTGTGCAAATCGCTGACGTTTGGCTTCATAGAGGGCAATTGAAGCGGCGATTGCACTGTTGAGGGAATCCGCCGAACCTGACATTGGGATAGAAATCAACGCATCACACATCATTTCAAACCGATCGCTGATGCCAGATTGCTCATTCCCGACGACAAGAAGGGTTGGTCCCGTAAAGTTAACCTTGTCGATTGTTGTTGAAGCATGTGGGCTTGTCCCAACGACTTGTAGTGCGCCGAGAGTCGCACGGACGTGTTCCTGCCAACTCTGGAAGATTCGAGGGTTCCCGATTCGAATCACAGGCAAAGCAAACAACGATCCCATAGTCGCCCGAACCGTTTTGGGATCGTAGAGATCGACAGCAGGCTCAATAATCAGCATACCGTGAGCACCCATCGCATCCGCGGCCCGGATGATTGTCCCTAAATTTCCCCGATTCTGCGGATTTTCCACTGCGATAACAAGCAGATTAGATCGAAGCGGGATGCGTTCATAATTATCCTCTACTTGTGAGACAATCGCCATCAATTCTAAATCGTTGCGGTCGCACAATTTGCTATGTAAATCTTCTGTCACTTGTAGATGGATAAATGGATCGGATTCCGCGACTATCTTCTTTGCCCAATCTGATCGAATCAGCGATGGGCAGAAGATCAGTTTTTTCACATTCCAACCGTGGCTGTACGCTTCAGAAACTGCCCGTACTCCTTCCACGAAGAACTCATAGTGGACTTTGCGCGCCTTCCGTTTTTCGCACAGCGTCCGGATGTATTTAATCTGTAGGTTTGATGTGGAACGTATGAGCATCGTAACACCCCCTGACACCGTGCACTGGTTCTGAGTTGACCATGCACCCCGTCAGAGGTTCTCCTCCTTACTGTGGGTGAGCTAGAGGGGGTTGGGCGCTTCGCACCCGCCCTAAATCCGATAGCGGTGCGGCAAATGTTAACTCTTCCTATTGGTAGGGTATCATATTTGTTGCTCTATTGGCAATAATCCATGAATATTTTTTCAAGGTGGGTGTTGTAGTGTAAATACTAATGTCCAAAACTTGTTGAAGACATCAAAACCTTTTGTAATTGAGTGAATATTTTAAGGAGAAAACCTATGCCTGAAGACGTTTTAGAAATCACCGATGATACTTTTGAAGATACTGTTCTTAATTCTGATATGCCGATTGTTGTCGATTTTTGGGCGGAATGGTGCGGACCGTGCAAAATGATTGCCCCAATCTTGGAAGAGCTTGCTGATGAACATACCGACCAATTCAAAGTCGGTAAACTCAACGTCGATGACAACCGTGAGACGGCAATGAAATATCGCGTCCTTAGCATCCCAACGCTGCTCGTGTTTAGCGATGGGGAGATCAAACAGCAGATTGTCGGCGCGCTGCCGAAAGGCGCATTGAAGGAAAAGATTCTCTCCGCGTTGTAGTAATGATACCGAAATGGGGTTCGTAATGCGTAAAACGCAAACTCTTTGCGTTTTACGTCCCTGCCCACCATTTTATTGTGCAGGAACACCTATTCGATGGCTATAATCTGGAAAGCGTTCTATAACACAATTGTAGTGCCTGCGCTATTCGTCGGATTCCACATAACCGCTCGATTTAATCCAAAGACTCGTGAGGGGATAGCTGGCAGACAAAACGTGTTCAAGTTTCTGGAAAATCAGTTGGAATCCGCACGAGAACTCGACCAAACTGCTTGGTTCCATTTCACATCGGTTGGTGAGTTCGAGCAAGCCAAGCCGCTTATCGAAGCGATTCAAGATAACGCTCGAATCGTTTTAACTTACTTCTCCCCCTCGGTTCAGCCCAGCGTCGCAAAATATCCACATTGCGATGCAGCTTCTTATCTTCCACTTGATACCGCCCGAAACGCCAAACGGCTCATTGAACTTATCAAGCCGTCTATCTTAATCTTTTCAAAGTTCGACATCTGGCCCAATCTCGTCTGGTGTGCTTCCAAACATCGGGTATCAATAATTCTCATCGCAGGAGCGCTGAATGCAAAGTCCAAACGTTTGGCGCCCTTCGCCAGGTCCTTTTTCAAGTGCGTTCAGCAGTGTCTTGCATTACATTGTGTCATCTCAGACCGGGACGCCCAACGGTTTCGCCGAATCTGCCCGTCAAACACAGAAATCGAAGTCACGGGTGACACCCGCTTTGATCGGGTTTATCAACATGCGGTCGCTGTTGACTCGGAAGCCCAACTTTTCCCAGGGCAATCGACATTGCAACGCCCTATCTTAATTGCGGGAAGCACTTACTCGGCGGATGAACGGGTTCTGCTAGAGGCATACAGTCTCCTACGCAAAGATTCGCCGCAGGATATGCCGTGTTTAATCCTCGTCCCTCACGAACCAACGGCGGAACGGATCACAGAGATTCAGACCCAATTGGATCGCCAACGATTTTCACATACTTGTTTTTCGCAGTTGCACGCAGGGGCGGACCTAAGCCAAATTGATGTGATTGTGATTGACACCGTTGGTCTGCTCGCAAAACTCTATCGGTTGGGCAACATCGCGTTTGTCGGCGGTAGTTTTCACGGAAGCGTTCACAACGTGATGGAACCTGCCGCAATGGCAAAACCTGTCCTATTCGGTCCTACCATCCATAATGCATACGAAGCATACCTGCTAAAAGATCGAGGGGCGGCGCGCTTGGTCAACACCGCGCAAGAGTTGGCAGATGCTCTCAAATCACTGTTTTCCAACGCCGGTCTTCGCAATCGAATGGGGAAAATTGCCGTGGAGACCATTGAGGAGAATTTAGGGGCTACCGAACGGACACTGGCTCGCATCAAACCTTATTTAACGTGACACCTTATGCGTGGTTCTGTTGATGGCGTTGGGTTGCACGCTCCGTATGTAGGGAAAAAAATCGTTAGTTCCTACGAATTATGAAGTCTGAATCGCCGTTACGGGGCGTTCAACTGCGTACGTCCTAAAGAGGTCTAAAAATAGGCATGTATGCCCGTTCCTACGTAAACGCCAGCAAGACCCTCGGATTGAGAGCTAACTTGTTCCCTGCCAAACCCTTGACCGACTTCCGCGTTTAAGCCGAGAGGAATCCCCCCAAATGAAAACACAAGCTCGCCTCCAAAAGCGATTCCAGCTGCTAGAGTTGTGATTTTAACAACTTCTTGACTGTCTTCCTGATCTTTTTCATATCGCCAGCCACCTTCTAAGCTAAAATAAAGTCGGGCTAGATTCCGCCTGCCTTGATGTTCAAATATGGCATATGAGACGCCAGCACCTAACATATGATCGCTATTCTGCTCGTTGAGAATAAAACGTCCAACCGTTTGAAGATAGACGGGTGCCAGTCCGTTATAGCGAAGACTAATTCCGCCAAATGCGGGTGTAGCTCCCTGAAGTCCGAGACCGAACTTTTTGGTGAGGTCAGTTGCTTGCGCTTGAGTCGACAGTGTAAAGGTTACTCCCAAACAGATACAGGTCAGGGTTGAAATTAAGCGTGTCACCGTCTTTCTCCTTGAATCGTGTTTCATTGTGATTCCCATTGCGGGTTTCTCCTAACAATTAAGTTTAGTTTTTGGTCATTGAGCAATTAGCATCGTCACGCGATGCGGCTCGGTGATGGACGGGTGATGCATGAGGAGGTTCCCCACCCCGTCCTTGTTAATGTCCACCAGTTGCGTGTATTCCTCGTAGGGCATGTTGACCGCTACCTTCTGAGGCTTCCGGGCGAACAGATTCGGACCTTTCTCGCCGATAAAAACGTGCAGTTCGTTCCGCCCATTCTGCACCAGCAGATCTGAGCGTCCGTCGCCGTTCACGTCTCTGGACAGCAACGACGGGAAGTGCATGGCTTTCTGCCCTGAATCTCCGGGGGAATGCGTCTTGAACTTGCGGGTGGCGTCGGGTTCGTCCGGATACGAGCCTCCTGCCATACGGTAGAGATTGAGATCTAGCGACACGGACTCCGTCAGGAGCCCGCTGGCCAGCATTCCGATGACTTTGAAGATGCCCGGGTCGATGATCGCGAAGGTCATGTCGATCTGACCGTCGTCGTCGAAGTCGTGCGCGCCCATCTCGAACGGGATGCCGTCCGACCGTATCATGGTGCTGACCTCCGTTGCAAACGCGGTGCCGTCGTGCGTCGGTGCCCCGAAGTGCACCTCATAGGTAAAGCGCATGCCCAACAGCTCGGATGTCTGCCCCAAGAGGCGGCCCTTCCCGCCTGCAACGAGAAGATTGCGAGGTCGGCGACGCCGTGTCATGGTTCATGTCGGTCAACGCGTGCAGCACCCTTCCCGTCATGACTCCGGGCGCTTCGTGGTCGAAACGCCTACGACGAACTCCCGCGGGAGCGACAAGGGAGGGGATTTCACCTTCGGGAGGCAGGGTATTGGAAGTAACCTCCACCAGCGGGTGCTCTGTTGCCGATTCAGGGTCGAACCAGTTCAGGCGACCGCTCTCGTAGGTAATCAAGCGGTCGCGTCCATTGATGTTAGCCACGTCAACGAACAGCACTTCGGGTCGCAATGCAGCGTCAAGTCTCAGTGTCCAACTTTCGCCGTCAAATGCGTAGATACGCAAGCGGCGATTGTCCTCCGCATCGATGTTCACCACGACAAGTTCCGCGATAGTGCCGCCAAGAAGAAATCCGGTCAATACGGTCTGGTGTTTAGCGGAGCCGGTGACGACCTCATACTGCTCGAAAGTAAATTCCGCGTGGGCAGACGGCATCGAATTGACCTCACTACCGTGCAGCCCCGAGCATCCCGATAGGTATACTCCAAGAACCACTATGGAGAACAAGCTTCGTCGATAGTGCCCCGCGTGATTGTTGGACGAGTTAAGTTTTGCAGAAAGAAAGTCTTTGTAGGATGGGTTTCGATTTTTCATATGTATTTTCCTTTCTGGTCATTCCATACAATAACATGGATAACTTATTTAACAGTGTTAACATACTGGCAAAAAAAATATGTCAACCTTCGCCAAATAATCCGATCTATGCCTTCAAACCCCCGATCATCGTGTTAATCACCGCGTCGATCAATTTGTCTTTCGCGGCCCAGGGGAAATCGGGAAAATCAATCAGGAGCAATGTGACACCATGAACTGCTGACCACAGCGCCTGAGCGGTGGTTTCGACATCCACCGCGCGGAATGTCTTCTGTCGAACACATTCAGAGACCATTGCACACAGATAACTAAACACCTTTTCGCCAACCGAACCTTCTTGCAGATCTAATCCCTTCTGAAACTGAGGACGGATGACAAACGTCAGTTTGTAATCTTGCGGATATTTTAGACCGAATTCGACATAGGCTTTTCCACTTTTTATCAGGTTCTGGACCGGATTGCTTTTATCTCTTTTTAGCAACTCAAGCGTGTTCAACAGGTTCAAGAGGGATTCTTTGCAAACGGAATCTAAAAGATCTGCCTTGTCTTTGAAATAAAGGTAGATCATCGTCGGTGAATACTCGATCTTATCAGCAATCTTTCGCATGGAGACGTTCTCGTAGCCTTCATTGACGAATAACTCGCGTGCTGCAGAAAGAATTTGACGACGTAACTGCTCTTTTTCCCTTGCTCGCCGTTCTTTAACACCCATGGTTTTGCCTTAGATTTACACCGTAATGTAACTTAACGATGTTAATTATATCAGGTGTTTTTCCCCTTTGTCAAGAATTTTTCCATCCATGTTTTTTTTCTATCCTCAAATGACGATGTTTGTAAGAAACAGCCATCAACGATGAGAACGAGCAAGAGTAAACCCTCGCAGCCTGTACAAGATAAGGGTAGCTGAATTCAATCCAGCCATCTTTTCTATATTAGGACCTACCTACTTTGGGTATTGAGTCACCGACCATCAATACTTCGGGGCGGTAGTGTCAACATCTCGCAAAACGCACTCAAATGCTTTTCGGTAGGGCTTAGCGAAACCAAACTCCTCGCTAAAATAGATTCTTTGAATATATCGGGACAATGCTAGAGCTGTGAATTTGGCTCGTTTAAAGGGGATACTAGGCAGACGTGGTCCTTGCTTCAGGGTTGAATGTGAGTTGTAGTGTTCCCATACTTAGCGACAATGCGTATATCGACTCAGCGAGATTGGAGCCTCATGCCATAGATAATTAGACCCACTTGTTATGAGGTGGCATCCTAAATTCGTAGGACGATGACGGTGAAAATCTCGCCATTGCCCACCGCACTGCGCTCCTAATCGAGTGAGGGTTCAAAGCCCGGTGAATGCCGGATGAGGTCTTCAACGCCCTCGGAAGTTCCCTGAAATTCCCTGCGAACTCTAAAGTTTAATTCCCATAACGCGCATTTATTGCTATCCCAATACAGTATATCCATTGCGCGACCATAAGTCAGCCATTTGTAATCCGCATGTTCAGAAGATAGCTGCAACCGCTCCGCTACGACTTTGACTCCAAAGCAATATTCGGGAATGACCAAAACATCGTTGCCCCATCTGAATCCGCAAACGTTTACCACGGGAATCATTGCGTACGAATCAAGTTTTATGTATTCACTGCTTGGGGCGATATCAGCTTCTTCGTGAGTCTCCCGTTTTGCGGATTCCAACGGAGATTCACCGTTTTCGCCGCCTCCCGCAATTCCCTGCCAATAACCGCCTGATGAGGGGTCACGCTTAAAAACGGCGTAGAGAGTCTCGTTATCATCTAGTGTGATTCTATATGGCAACACCAATACTTGAAAAGGCGCGCGACTCATACTTTTCCTCTCAATCTTTTCCTTCAATCGTGGTGGCTCGTGCCTGACAGTGGATGGCTCTCCTGATAGCGCAGTGGTGTAGGCTGAGTTGAACGAAACCAATCAGGAATACCGAGAATTATACTTGGATGGCGGGTTCGATTCTGCTTGTAAACTCCCAAATCGAGTGAAACCCAACTCTTAATTATCCGCGCATCAGCGAGAATCTATAACGCACCTAAAACTCCAACTGATGACCTTTACGCGTTGCACGGTTCGCTTTGCTAAACGTGACGTCAGTCGGCGTGCGCGGATACTCAATACCTTTCCCATCTAACAGTTCTTGAATTGTGCGAATCTGGATCTTAGGATACGTTGTGTCAGCCACGTGAAGCCATTGAAATCGCCCCGCCGCCGTCGCTTCCTTGAGCATCGGTTGGGTTGGCGTGTTCAGGGTGACAAAAATGCCGATTACAGCGTCCTGAGTTTCGACAACGGACTTCAGTTCCCGTATGTCTCTGACAGACACTTTCCCACTCTTGACCTGAACGACAATCTTCCGAGTTAACGCCTTTTTTGTGTTATCCGGATCCACATCCTGATAGTAGATTACCCCGTCCACGCCCTCGTCCGCTCCCTTCTTTTTCTCCTGATATGGTCGCGCCCGAATCAGACTCAACGCCCACCACTGGAATTGATACCGATCCTGAATCGCTAAAGCTCTCGCGCTCGCCCCATCTTTTGGCTCACCGATGATTTCGTATTTCACATCGGCGTCGAAGGCATCAGCCAAGCGGTATCTCAATAAGGCGATGGCAAGGTGTGTGATGTCAATCCCAATCCATTGGCGATTTAATGTCACAGCCGCTTGAATCGTTGTACCACAACCAGCAAAGGCATCAAGCACCACATCACCTTCATTAGACGATGTCTTGATGATACGTTCTAGCAATACAAGCGGTTTTTGCGTAGGGTAACCAAGGCGTTCTTTACTAGTGTTTCCAATTCGTGGAACATCATTCCAAATTGACGGTATCTGTTTTCCCGGAAGTTCGTCAAGATACACTTTTAACCCGTCAAGCCGCGGCGTTCCATCTTTCTTCAGTAGAATGCGCTCTTCCGCATACCATTTCTCCAATTGCTCTAACGATGCTCCCCAGCTTCGATGAGTAGGAGGTTGCGCCCCTCTCCATTCAAAGTTTCGACTCTGTATTACTGTTGACATTGTTAAGTCTCGACCTGTGTACAGGCGTCCATTCTCATCTGTTTTATAGCGCGATAACTGTGCATCTGAATATTCGGTGTATTGTTTATTCCAAGTGTAACTATCGCCTTTACAATAAAATAGAAGTAAGTCATGGACTTTGGAGTAGTACCTTGCTTTCATGTTATGAGCATTGGTTCTTTCCCACACAATCTCATTTCTGAAATTCTCAACCCCAAAAATCTGGTCCAAGATAATCTTCAGATAATGCGATGCCGTCGGGTCGCAGTGGAGATAAAAGCTCCCCGTCGGTCTGAGTACCCGATGTAGTTCCACCAATCGCAACGCCATCATCACGAGATATGCCATCAAGTTCGTTTCAGTAAGGAAGCCGCGAAAACTCTTGATCGTCTCAACTAGAAGGTGTGGTGAGGTTCTGATTAACTCATGATATGCCTGCTCGGTGGCTTCACCCCACCGCCATGTATCCTCAAAGGCTTGGATTTGCGCTTGTGATGCCGTGCCATCCGTCTCACTGAAAATCACATTATACGCCTGATTCGAGTTGAACGGAGGATCGATGTAGATTAGGTCTACACTTTCATCGGGGATATGCTCTCGTAGGATTTCGAGGTTATCCCCGTAGTACAGCATATTCATAGTCAACCTCCTAACCCATTTATTATACCAAAGGAGGACGGGAAAATGTAACGCTAGTGCAAATCAGGAATTTCCCTTTGAGCCCAAATACACGCTTTTCGCCTTCTGTGCCGTCTCCGCATCCATGCTTTAACTCTCTCACTTCAATCACAGTTGTCCAGCCTTCCGTTCATTGGAAGGATCCACGTACAATCTCCTCCTTGCAAAGGGAAGAGCGGCGATCCCCTGCCGCCTGTAATAGATTCCCTAACTGTCAAGCACTTTGGGCATTTCGGGCGATGATTTCCCCACGCTCTCCCTCTGCGCCCTTGATTTCAAATCGAACGGGTAAAAACTGCTGAAGCAGCCAGATATTCGTCGTGAGGTGACGTGTGATTTGAGAAGTGGAAAAGCGCGATTCCCCTTTGGCAAGCGCCATAGGCAAGATGAGCTGATCGGCGAGATGCGGGTCAATTGCCGACCCCGACTCCAAGAAATCAATCAGCGCTTGGCAAGCTTCATCAGCGATCTGATCGGCAGACTTGCCGCGTTTACCCAGTGCGAAAAATCCCGCTTGCGTATGCTCAAATATCGCGTTCAGAAAAACAAGCGTTCCCTGACCGATAGATTTCCCCTGGACCAAGTCGATATTGACGCGTGGGGTGAATTGCGCCAAGTGTCTCATGCTCTGATCCCGCTGGCGAATCGCAATATGACTGGGTAGATTGGAAACGGCGGAAATCCCTCGAATCTCCTTCAACGCCCCTCGCTCACTCAGGTTCACCCCGCGCCAGTTGGGCACGGGTTGAATACGAGCAGTTGCTTCTCCGCCGCCTTTTGGATACCAGCCCCATCGGTTCAACTTCAGAGAACCTTGAAATCCGAACTTCGCCACTGTAGGGATGAAAATTGTCTGAAGGTATTGGACGTTTGGGCTGTATGGCACATGGGTTCCGCCGCGCAGCGTCACGGTTGCCGGGGTATCAGCGTAAGCCAGCGGGATGGCAATGGATTGGAACACGAGAGATAACGCCCCTGCACTTGGACGAACATCAGCCACATCAAAGATGTAGTTGCCGCCGCGAATCCGCTGTGGGACAAAGGCTAAGGTTAGTGAACCAAGCGTAGCTCCCTTCACCTCGGCATTGGTGATTGCTGCAACTCCATTAACAGTGGTGAGATGCTGTGCCGCAAGTCCTGGTATTCTACGACCTAAACGGATGTTCGTCAGCCGGATGGGCTGTCCGAGAATTGCAGATAAGCTGAGGCATGATCGCAGAATCTGACCGCCGCCTTCGCCATAATCGCCATCAATTTCGAGAAAGTTCATTTGGTAGTTTCAATAATGTCTGAATGGCCCAACGCCTCTGCGAGTGCACGCTTAACTGCTGCGATCCGATCGGGCGATGTGGTTTCTGTCCCATCTTCCTCCGTTACGTAGAACGAATCGATTGCCGTAAATGCTCTGGTCGTAACCTTTGCCAAGCGAATACCTAAACCGAGTTCATAAAACACATTTGAGATGGTGTACAACAATCCCAACCGATCCGGCACACGGACATCGACAATGATGGCATAATCCGAGCTTGCAAAGTCAATACGTATTTCTGAAGGGCTGCTACGACGCTGCAGATGGACTGGATAGCCCAACTCACTCCGTTCTTGAAGGAGTTCCTCTACTGCTTTCTCTCCCCTCCAGACAGCGCCCAAAGTCTCCGCAATTTGGCGGCACTGATCTAAGGAAATGCCCTGCAATGAAACATCTCTCATGTCGCCGTCAAAACGTCCCGCCGCCACATTGAGCATGTCGATAACAATCCCATCTTTTCGCGTGTTAACGGCAGCGCTCAAGATGTTAATATCTTTAGCTGCGAGAACACCCGTAATTCGCCGAAAAATTCCTTGGGCATCGTGCGTGCAGATTCCAATCTGCGTATAGGTTTCCTTTTCTTCAAAACAGGAGACAGGAACTGGATCTGCCTTCAATCTTTCAACCAACTCGATCTGTTTGCAAATCAGCTCCGGTGTCTGTGAAATTAACTCTTGCTCAGGCATCATCTTAAAGTGTTGTGCGATTGTGGTCTCACTGACGGACTCGTCAATTAACCGAGTAACCTGTTCCTTTAGCTCATCTAACTTCAATGAATCTAGGTTGCCTAGCAGGAGGTTCAGTGTCCGTGTGTAGAGCTTCGAAAGCAAAATCGAATTCCATTCGTTCCAGATTGATGGATTCACCGCTCGCATGTCTGCAAACGTCAGAAGATAAAGCATCTTCAGATGTTCCTCATCTTTCACCAATCCGGCAAAGCGTTCAATTTCTCTCGGATCATCGACATCGCGCTGTTGTGCTGCGTAGCTCATGTCCCGATGCCTAAGTATCAAAAATAACACCATTTCTTGGTCGATGTCATTGAGTTTCAGTCGGTTCAGTGCATCCTTTGCCATCTCAACGCTGCGGACATCATGTCCTCCTATTGGACCATCTACCCCTTTTCCAACATCGTGTAACAAGAGCGCCAGCCGCAGCAATTCCGGTTTTTTCAGTCCGCTCATGATATCCAGAAAAAACTGTCCATCTTTTAATTTTCTCAGCGTATCTTCTTCTAAATTTTCAATTGCATACATTGTGTGCTCATCAACGGTGTATTGATGGTACCGATCAAATCGGATCAACGATCGAACCTTACCAAACTCAGGCATATAGCGATCCAATACTTGCCAGCGATGCATCCGGCGCAAAACCTCCGCAACGGATGTCGGACAACTTAGAATCGCAAGGAAACATTTCGCGTTTTCCAGAAGACGCCGAAACTCGTCATCAATGAGATCCAAGTTGGTAGTAATCTGATGACGAATACCGGCACTAATTCGGCGATTGAGCCGCTGACGATGTACAAACACCTTCATCATTCGACTAGGGTCGTTCGTAAAATCCGAATGACCGGGCTGGAAACTAATTTCATTCCGTACAATGGCAAACCCGTCCGATAACCGCTTGGTCAGCATTCGACTCATAAGACGGTGTAGCTTGGATTGGTTATGTTTCACCCGGTCTATAATCAGCTTCGTAAATTCAAAGAGGTGCTCCGCGTGAAGGTAGTAATCGCGCATTAAGTCTTCTTCAGCCAGAGCGTGATCTTTATCGCTGTAACCTAGATTCTTTGCGACGATTTCTTGGACCTCAAACGTTAGTTGATCGTTCCCTCTCCGATTGACGTAGTGGAGCTCATTACGTAGTCGCCAGAGAAAATCGAGCGAAGCTTCACATGCATCCGATACCGCTTGGGGGATCATCCCTCGATTGGCGAGTCCCTGCATATCTTTGATCCCATATCGAACAGCCGCAATCCAGATAGCTGTGTGAAAATCTCTCAACCCGCCAACACTTTCCTTAATATTCGGTTCTTGCAGATAAATCGTAGCGCCGTAAGATTCATGACGTTCGCCCCATTCTTGGGTTTTCTGTGCGATAAATTTCCCAACCCGCCTTTTAAAAAAATGCTTTGATGTTTGCACTTGGAATTGACGATAAATCGGTCTTGCCCCAACGATATAGCGTGCGTCCAGCATTGATGTTTTTGAGAAAATGTCGTCGTAAGTTGCGCGGATGCACTCCTTGATAGATCGACAGCTATGACCCACTTCAAAGCCGGCATCCCAGAGCATCGTAATCAATTGAGAGGCAAACGGCTGTATTTGCTTAACGTTCACCCGTGAGGCATCATAGACCAACATAATGTCGATATCCGAATATGGATTCAACTCTTCTCGTCCATACCCTCCCAATGCAAGAATTGCAAGGTAGGGTGCTTCCGGTAAAATCTTTTCTTGGGTTGCCGCGTGATAGATGCGTTGGATTACGTTGTCTGTGAGCCTTGTGTATTCCTCGACAATCTCCTTGCCGCCAATCCCGAATTGGTGGCGAGAGTAGATACGCTCGCGCTCTTTGGCACAAAAGTCCTTCAAATCTTCGACAACCGCGCGATTTTGTAATGTGTCCCGCTGCGTTTGCATACATCTTCTCCGAATTGAAAATATCCGTAGGAGGGACTTCTTAGCCCCGATGCTCCGATAATCGGGACACCGATTCCCCACCTACAATGAAACAATATAACCGTTCGAATACATATCCGACGCTGTAATTGTATGGCAAATTGAATTGTATTTCGCAGGCACTTGAATGGCAAAAACCCGAAATGGGTCGGATAAGCTACAATCCACTTAGTAAAAGGATACATATGAGTACAGCTAACAAAACAAATAGTATCTTTACTTCGACTAGATAGCCTTTATAGCGCATTGCGCGTGAATCTTTCGCCTTCAACTGATTAATCAGTTCGATTCGCCGATGAATCGAAGGGTGCGTGTGGAAAATCTCAACGACACGTTGAATTGAATGAGGAAGAAAATTTAGGTACGCGAGGCGGTTGAGAGCAGATTTGAATGCGTCCGGATTGCCAGTAAGCTCGACCGCATAAAGATCTGCTTGGTGTTCAAAACGTCTCGAAAGGTAACCAAACACGAGGACAAAGTAGAGGAAAAGGAAGAAGATTGTCCCAATTGATGACAGCACAGCAGATTCAGGCAAGAGCGTCAAAATCGGCTCTCCAACGTGGGTAGTAAAGATCGCATAACCGAGAAAATAAGTCATCGAAAAGATGAAATAGGTTGAGATATGATTGTAACGCACATGCCCGAATTCATGGGCGACAACGGTTTCAATCTCTTCATCGGAAAAATGGGTCAGCAGCGCATCGGTCAAGAAAATCTGACGAGACCAGTGAGCGATCCCAGCGACGGCAGCATTAGCAATTGACAAAGACCCTGTTTGCCAAACAACAATCTTTTTGTATTTGATTTTGTCTTGCGCTGCAAGACGATTGATTTTTTCATTCAGATTCATATCAGCCAGCGGGAGTATTCTACCGATGCAACTCAGCAATAGCGGCGTGTAGATATACACAAGGAGAATCAGAATCCCCATAAGGGGAATAAACAGGTATGTATGCTCGACAAAGAGCCGCTTTGTTTCCGGAAAATGTTCAATCAAATCAAGCAGGACAAAGTAGGCAAATAGGGGGAGGAGGGGAATTATCAAAAATTTCATGTGAAAGCTCAGAAACTCACGTCTTTTTGCGCCTCGGCGATGTGTATTTCGGTCAATCTCATGAAGTGCTAGACGAATTAGCATCAATCCAACGAGGAGGGGAAAAATCGAGAAGGCATGGCGAATGTGGGGCAGATTGATGAAGTGCAACGTTTGGTGGATGAGAACGGGCAAGTTCAATATATATACATTGTAAACATAACCAACGAGGACCAGAATCTCAAACCCAATCGCCGCTTGTTTAATCCGATATCGTCGATGTACCGAACCCTCTGAGTCAAAAGCCAAGGTTCTTGTGACATACGTTCCGAGTAAATAAACAAGAACCGATGGTATAACGGTTGCAACGACTGCAAACAGGATAATAAGGCTGTGATTAATCTCTCTACCATCTATTGGAAGTTCAAAGGAGAACAGGAAAACAAATCCAGCGATTAAAATAAGGCTAATCTGCCTCACTGTGTATCCTTTCCAGCTTGCAATTCGACATTCTCTCTTTGTCTGAGTAAAGTCATCTCAGCGTCACTGGGATAGTTTACGGGTAGGGAGATTTTAGTTGCGGAATGGCTGAAATCACATACCCATCTGTATCTGTTTTGATTTTGCCATCGCTTCCTCCGCTTCAGGAATCATGCCTTTGCGCTGATAACAGACTGACAAACTCGTGTAGTTCAATGGATCGTTCGGATTAACTTCGATCGATTTCTTAATCGCTTCAATCGCCTCATCGTACTTGCCCATCCGTTCGAAAGTGTGTCCGAGTCCAACGTAACCATCGGCATATTCCGGGTACAGATCGATGAGTTCTTGGAAGGCGGCAATAGCCGCGTCGAGTTCGTTATTTCCAAAATGAGATAACGCTCGATCGTAAATTTCTTCTTTCAAAAGCATTCTTCTCCTCTTTGCTTTTCCACGGTGTTTATGCGGTCCTCCAACTCCCTTTTGCGAGTTCTCTTCATGGTAGCCATTCTAACAGACGGCTACCTGAAAGTCAACGCTAAAACCTGGCGATTTCGTTTGACTGTCTATCGCGTGATTGGTATAATTAAGTCGGCGCAAAAAGGACAAATTCAATATGATTTGGATGGTGCGAGATTCGATAGTATTCGGCGCTGCCTTTCTAGTTCTAATGACCTGCTGCGGTTGTGAAGAGTCGAATCCAACGGCAATAATCGAGACCGACAAAGGGAAAATAGCCGTCGAACTCCACACTGAAGCGGCACCTAAAACAGTCGAGAACTTTATAACCCTCGTTCAGCAGGGGTTCTACGATGGACTCACCTTTCATCGATTTGAACCTGGGTTTGTGATTCAAGGCGGCGATCCAAAGGGAGATGGGACGGGTGGACCGCGGTGGAAAATTCCCGGAGAGTTTCAAGATCCTGAGCTTCGCGCGAAAATGCCTAGACATGAAAAAGGTATCGTTGCAATGGCACGATCCACCGATCCCAATTCCGCGGGAAGTCAGTTCTACATCTGTCTAAATCCAGAGCCTAATCGCTATCGACATCTTGAAGGGAAATACACTACATTTGGACGTGTAATCGAAGGCTTAGATGTAGTTGACCAGCTGCGCAAGGGGGACAAGATGAATCGGGTTACACTGAAGCATCAGAGAGGGCAAATCAATCCGAATTAGACGATTTGCTTCTTTCTTGATTTCCGATTACTCTGTCTCGAAGTCATTGCTTCAACCGTGGGGTTTCTCTCAACGATTACATGAATTCAGGCTCTGATGTCATCCTCAAATGTGTTATCGTTTTAAATTTTATGATGTGTGCTCGTCAATCGTCGACAGTAAATATTGGGTGTTAGGTGTTCCTAATGCCCAATTCCTGTTTTAGAAAGGATCTTAACAACGCATGGAAGAATGGAAACGTCTAGTTCGGGATTCCGTGAACACTCCCGAAAAGCTTGCTGCCATCTTCGATGTCGACATCGAAGAGATGCGGCGCGTTCATGAAGTATTTCCAATTCGCATTAATCCCTACTATTTAAGCCTGATTGAGAAGCCCGGCGATCCGATTTGGAAGCAGGTCGTTCCGGATTCAAAAGAGCTTGTCAGAACAGGCGTTGAAGAGGATGACCCCCTCAATGAGGAGGACGATAGTGAGGTCCCAAATGTCACGCATCGATATCCGGACCGTGCCCTGTTTTATGTCAACTACATGTGTCCAATCTACTGCCGGTTTTGCACGCGGAAACGCAAAGTTGGCGACCCAGATTCGATTCCAGATGGAAGTATTGAGATGGGCTTACAGTATCTCCGCGAACACGTTGAAGTGCGCGACGTGATAATATCGGGTGGCGACCCACTCATGCTGACTGACCGTAAAATTGATTACATCGTTGGCGGACTCCGTTCAATCAATCACATTGAGATAATTCGCATCGGCACCCGAGTACCAGTGACCCTGCCGCAACGTATCACACCTGAGTTATGTGCTATTCTCAAAAAGCACCATCCTTTCTACATCAACACGCATTTCAACCACCCTCGAGAAATCACGCCAGAAACTACGGAGGCTTGCGAAAGGCTAGCTGATGCCGGTATACCGCTCGGCAATCAGTGTGTGCTGCTTCGGGGTGTCAACGACGATCCGGCAGTCATGGTCGAGTTGATGAAGAAACTCCTTAAAATCCGAGTGAAGCCCTACTATATCTATCAGGCTGATCTCGTTTATGGAACCGATCACTTCCGCACATCTGTAAAAAAAGGATTTGAGATTATCTCTGCGTTGCGTGGGCATATCTCTGGGCTCGGAGTGCCGCATTATGTGATTGATGCCCCCGGCGGCGGCGGTAAGATTGCGCTTATCCCGAACTCAATTGTGTCTTTCGATGATGAAGAAATCAAACTCAGGAACTACGAGGGCAACGTATATCGCTATCCAAGCACACCTTTCTACGACGAGGATTGGTAGAAGTTTATCCGCAACGAACATGCATACGTGGAGCAGGTTATCTTGACCAAGCTGCAAATTCGACCAATCGTCATTATCATTCGCGACGGATGGGGCTGCAATCCCTATCCAGAATGGAACAAAGCAAATGCTGTTTATCTCGCCAAAACCCCGGTCGAAAATCGGCTCTTGAGGGAATATCCGTATGCGTTGATCCACACGTCAGGCGAGGATGTCGGTGTACCAGCGGGCGTGATCGGAAATAGCGAGGCAGGTCACCTGAACATCGCCGCGGGGCGGGTTGTTAATCAGGAAATTTTGCGAATCAGCGAATTGGTCCGCTCCGGTAAGCTCTCAAAAAACAAAACGTTGGTCGCTGCCATGAACTACGCCAAAGAACGCGGCAGCTACCTTCACCTCATAGGGCTGGCAAGTAACGCCAGTGTGCATAGTACAATAGAGCATCTTTACAGCTTGCTCGCGTTAGCAAAAGAAACAGGAATCTCCGCTAATCGTGTGCTTGTTCACAACTTTGCCGATGGTCGCGACAGCCCACCGACTAGCGGCATTGACTTCTGCCGACAGATAGAGGCAAAACTGAAGGAAATTGGCGTTGGACGAGTCGCTTCAGTTGTTGGTCGATACTATGCCATGGACCGCGACGATCGTTGGGGTCGTGTGGAAACGGCTTACCGCCTTCTGACTGAGGGTCATGGACATCGTGTCAGGTCTGCGACAGATGCCTATCAACGGTACTACGACCATCCAACTGACAGGAATCGAACTGGGGACGAGTTCATCGAGCCGACAGTAGTTACAGACGATTTCGGCCATCCTCTGCCTAGCGTCTGTGATGGTGATGCGGTTATCTTTTACAACTTCCGTGGTGACAGACCGCGGGAGTTATGTAAAGCTTTCTGCCTGACAGAATTTCCATTTGAAGGAATTGGGAAAGACGGTGTGATTCGGAAAATGGGATTTGAACGTAGGAAGAAACCGAAAATCGAGTTTGTTACGATGACCCAATACGAAAATGGGCTCCCAGTTGCTGTGGCGCTGCCAAAGCCGCCCAAGATGAACAACATTTTGGGCGCGTACGCGAGCGATATAGGATTGGCACAATTCCGTTGCGCCGAAACCGAGAAGTTTCCACACGTCACCCTGATGTTTAACGACTACCGCGACGAGCCGTTTGATCGAGAAGATCGGCAGCTCATTCCATCGCCGCGCAATGTGTCGACGTACGATCAAAAACCCGAAATGTCCGCTCCTCAAGTTACTCAGGAAGTGCTTCGTCGCATTGAGTCGGACAGATACGACTTAATCATCCTCAATTACGCAAATGGTGATATGGTCGGTCATACAGGATCGCTTCCAGCCGCGATCAAAGCGGTCGAAACTGTAGATGCATGTGTGGGCAAGGTGATAGATGCAGTGATAAACAAAGGCGGTTCATTAATCGTGACTGCAGATCACGGCAACTGTGAACAGATGATCTATCCCGAAACCGGGGCGCCGCATACGGCGCATACAATGTATGACGTCACCCTCACTGTTGTCGATAATCGGTTTAAGGGGCACCAACTAAAGACTGACGGCAGACTTGCGGATGTTGCTCCGACCGCGTTAAAACTGCTCGGTTTGGATCAACCCTCCGAAATGACCGGGCAATCGCTAATTTGATGGTTGGCTTCGCCCCTAGTCCATCACGATCGGACACTACACCCAACGTATCGCAGTGTGCGAAAAAAATGATGCACATCCCGCTAATCACAACGACCGGACGGACAAATCAAAACCCGGGAGACACCTTCATCGGAATGGGGCTTCAATACCTTTTCGAAAGGGTGTTGGGTCCTCAAGTGTGGGTGCTCATTGACCGCTTCAGCCCAAACGGGTACCGGAATCATGAAGATTTGGTCCGAAGTGCGCCTTTTCTCGTCTATGGGGGGATGCCGCAATATAATAACTACGACGACTGGAAGCACTGGTACGACGATGCCATGTGGCGCGATTTTATCATTCGTTGGAGACTGAAAATCTTCACCATGGGGGGGGGAGCCGGTTTTTCGCACTCAAACATCAGTATCAATGAGTATGTCGCACACTGCATGCGGAGCAAAAATACAGAGCGGATTATTCGTCAGCGAGTTGGACCGAGTCTCTGCTTCACTGTCCGCGATGTGTATGCGCATGCTTTACTGAATGCCCTCAACATACCGAATAACCACCTACCGTGTCCGTCGATCTGGGCAACCAAGATGTGGCAAATTGAACCGACGAAAGACCGACCGTATTTGCTGTTGGTGCCGCCATCAATCCGCCATGCCCCAAAGCGGGCTGATGGCAAACGTCTCCCCCGCCGTAGAAGACGACAACTGTTCGCATCGCAGTGGAAGGGCTTCTATACAGCACTCAAGGAAAGCGGTCACATCGTTAAGACAATCTGTCACGGCTATAGTGAATATATCGCCCTCCGTGAAGCCATTCACCCTGAAGATCTCTGGTATCACGGTGATTGCTACACGCTGTTGCGCCAATATGCTTCTGCACATACCGTTGTCTCTGCGCGGCTTCACGGAAGCCTCCCCGCCTATGGGCTTTGTGGAACGCGGGTATTGAATATTTCTGTGGATGTCCGCGGCGTTGCTGTTCAGATTTTTCCCAAAATTCGAAACCTCCAGGTCGACAACGTCAACCCCGAGTCCCTTCTGTCCACAATCGCCGAACTCGAACCCTCCGAACCGGCGGATCTGCATCCTTGGGAAAGGAAGTATCAGGAGGTCATTCAAACCGCACTGCCCAATGACGTTAGTTAGCTAACACCTTGCAATGGATGGCCATGAATTACACAACTTCAGCCTGCAAATTATAAGACCTAATTGAGAAAGAAGGGAGTTTTTGTGCTATTTTTCTTCGACTTTTTTGACAACGCTATTGGAATTGTGGTATATTTCGCCAAGGTAGACATAGACTTGCCGAATGGATGATTCGGGAAGTTGATGGTAAATTCCATCTTCTTCCGTCCATTGCTCTCAAACTTGCCATCAGATATTGCACTCGGAGATTTTATTCAAAGAGGGCATACTGATGAATTGCGAAGTTTTGAGTCTTTTTTCTCCGGTTGCCTCGTCGCGCTTGTGTGTCTGCTGTCTTCTCTCCCAATCGCAGATGCCTACAACACCCTCCCGCTTATGTATAGCCCGCGACGAAGGGGGGCAGCTTGGGTTGCATGGCTGTGGAACCGAACAGCTGGGCGGATTTTCTCGAAGCCAGACCGTAATCCGCTTCTTGCGTGACAAACACCCCCCTTGCTGAATCTGCACACCGGAAACATCCTTGACCCACCCAACCCGAACAGCGAACTCATCTGCCAAATCGCCCTCGAAGCGTTGAGCGCGATGCATTACGATGCAATCTGTATCGGACCCCAAGGCTTGTGTTCCCACGTTGATTCGCTTTCTGCCCTCTACGCCAACCGTCCAAAACTTCCTGTAGTTTGCACCAACTCCTCCATCGCCTCTCCAAACTCGCCTTTGCTCGCACCCTACATTGTTCAAAAGGTAGAAACGCAGAATAAAACTGTCTTCATTGGTCTGATATCGAAGTCGTATGAAACAGAGATTTCTGCTCTGGAACTGGTGTGCACAGGGCAAGTGTACTTACCGACGATTACGTTTGTGATGGGCGTTGATGGGATGCGCGTAAATGCCTTGGCGTACATGATTTTGTATAATCTGATGTTTATCACCCCGCTGCTTGTGACGATCGGGTTTGTGTATTGGGGCACGACTACAATGCAGTTGGGTGGCACGTTACAGCGGCATCTAATACCGGTGAAGTTAGGGACCGGAGTGTTGTTGCTTGGTTTAGGACTTTGGCTATTGGTTAGCATCGTATAGCATGAGGAGGCTCGGCGATAATGATTATAAGGAAATGCCATCAACCAACTAGAACGTATGATGCGAACTGTTACCTGTCGGCAGGAATTGAGGTCGTCACGCGTTATGTTTTATTATTACTTCTGATCAATCTCGGTGTTTTTTCTGCAAATGCCCAAATGCAACAGGAGCAAATTGTGTTCGTGTCTGAAGGTGCCGATCTTGAACAAATACGCCTCAGAAAGGTTGGAGGCGGTCAAGTCACAACAAATAATCTTACTTTACAAGCACCAGAAGGAAGCTATTCCACACCATCATTATCGTTTGATGGAGAACGGGTTGCATTTGTCTGGCCGATCGATCGGAATCGAGAATGGCACTTTGATATTTATATTATGGATATACGGTCGTGAGCAACGTCAAGTGACATTTGCACCAAGTGAGGATCGTCATCCCTCTTGGGCACCGGACGGAAGTAGGATTGCGTTCGCTTCAGATAAAGATGGGGATTTCGATCTCTACACTGTGGATGAAAATGGGGAAAACCGCACTCGCATGACGAATAGTTCGGGAGACGATGTCCAACCTGACTGGTCACCAGACGGGAGCAAGATCGCGTTTGCTTCTGATCAGGCAAGTGCAGTTCATCAAGTTTACTGGATGGATGTCAAAACAGGACACCAACAGAAACTTACTCAAAGCAATTTTGATACCCGTTATCCGAGATGGTCGCCTGATGGAACTCAGGTGGCATTCCGTTCGGCAGTTGTTGACAGAGGACGGCCAATCGGCAGCAGGCAAATTTGGCAAGTCAGAGCTGATGGAACGGGCTTAAAAAGCCTAATTAACGATGGTGACCGCAATGATGACCATGTCTTTTCTCCTGATATAAAGCAGATTGCCTTTACATCTTCCCGAGACGATAACACGGACATCTATACCTTCGATAGAGATTCCCTGCAAACTCTCCGTCTAACTCGTGACCCATCTGCCGATTATCAATCGAATTGGTCCCCAGATGGTAAACACCTTGTTTTTGTTTCTCAAAGAACTGGCAACGCTGACATTCACAGTATAAACGCCAAAGGCGGCGGGGTTGTGAACTTGACTCGGAGTGAAACCGACGAAACTATGCCAGCTTGGTCTCCCAGAGGGGATACGATCTGTTTCGTGCGAAAGGTAGGAAATGATGTGCTTGGAAGGCGGGAGATTCGTGTGATGGACAGCAACGGGAACCGTCAAATGCGGCTGGATTATATTCCGTATTCAAACATATTTCCGGCATGGTCGCCGCAAGGGGATAAGATTGCCTTTGTGAATTGGCCTGAACGACTCAATAGGGCATTTCGCATCTATACAATTGATATGGATGGGCAGAATAAGCGATTGTTGTTTGAGACATCAGACGGCGAAATTCGAAAAATCACTTGGTCTCCGGATGGCAGAAACATCCTGTTTACCTATCACTCCTCGCGTAATGGGATTCTTCAAGAAATCTGTCTGCTTGATGTGATTACACGAAAGGTCAACTCAATAAATTTGAAGGTTGCTGGGTTTGACAGCGCTTCTTGGGCATCCATTGGCAAGACAATTATGTTTTCAGCTAAGCCAGTACGCCAACTGTCCACCTTACAATTTGGCATTTTTTTGATGGATGCCGATGGCAATTCCCAAGAACTCCTTTGGGATACCTTCATCCCCGAGAAGCAATACCAGTACGGAACAGGACGTTTTTCGTGGTCGCCCGATTGGCAAAGCATCCTATTTAGCCGAGGAAATGGAAACCTTTACGTAACTGAGTTAAACGGAGGAGGCGTCACACGTTATCTCAACAATGCCCATTCGCCGGATTGGAAGACGCCTATTTCTTGGCGGAGCGTAACACCTGAGAACAAGCTGCAAACGACTTCGGGAGCGGTCAAAAAATAAACCGTAGGTAGCCTCCTTATTTGAGGTTTCATTCGCTCAATAATTGCAGGTATACATAGAGCATATGGGTTGGGTAACAGGTCGCTTAGAGCTAACTAATTGGATACGGTTTTCGACTGACTGTGCAGCGGCAATTGCCTTCGCTCTTACCGCCGCCCGGTTCAAGGCAGTTGACAACTTGTTTTCTTGAATCTAGACAATGGGGACCACTTTAATGGGATTGCGTTGATTCATTTAATCAATAATCCGCTTTTCAATTCTACACGCGATTGGACAGTCAGTTATTTGTATACCGCATTCTTAGTCTCTCAAATAATGCTGATTGTTCTTCAAACGTTGTTCCGATTAGCCAGAAACTAAGACGTCAGCTAGGAAAGCCATCTCATGGATTGCGATTCTTGTTACGTGTCTTTCTTAGGGCATGTCTTTTGTAATCATGTCTACAAACCGTTGAGTTGGAGGCTAAGCCTGCGTGGCATAGAGTGGTTAACCCCATATATGACTGATGTAGGATGTGTAGTAGCATAGTTTGCTGCCTATAGCGAGTTGGGTATGATTGATGATGCGATTGCTTACTATCTGTTGCAGTTTCTTGAGTTGTTTCTTTAAGCAGAATTAACGATGTTCATATGGGCTCTTTACAGGAAATCTTCTGGTGGGTGTGCAAAGAAGCAAGCGGGCATTATTGAGCATCGTAGTACAACAACTGAAGGTAAGGTGACCGCATAAACTAAGCGCGTGCCAATAGATGTCGCAATGCAGAGATGCGTTGAAGTACGGGTGGGTGGCTGTAGTTTAGAAACACGGTCAGGGCGTGCGGTGTGAGGTTTCCGAGGTTGGCGACCGATAAATTCTTCAACGCCAAAATCATAGGTTCCGCCGAACCGGTTGTCTCAGATGCAAACGCATCAGCTTCATATTCGTGTTTACGAGACATGGCGTTCATGAGGACAGAAAGGACCAATTCAATCGGTGAATACAAGATAGAAAAGAACACGAGACCAGCGTAGGCAGAGACCGCTTCCATTCGGAACGCATCAAAAAGCCCGCGGCTATCCATAAAGAGGGACAGGAGAAACAGCAGAATACCCGTATGAATAATGGATAATATCATGCCCTTTAAGATATGTCTTCTCTTGTAATGACCAACTTCGTGGGCGATAATGGTGACCATCTCATCAATAGAATGCTTTTCCATCAGCGTGTCGAAAAGAGCAATTCGCTTCTTGATAAAGCCGCTGAAATAGGCGTTCGAATGTCCCGAACGCCTCGACCCATCCATGACACAAATCTCTTTGAGTGCAAATCCCACCTTTCTGGCGTACTCCTGAATGGCGCTTTTCAACTCGCCATCTTCTAGCGGAGTAAACCTGTTGAACAGCGGCGCAATGACTGTTGTAAACAGCGGTTGAGCAATGATAATGAAAAACGACACAAATCCCCAAGCATACAGCCATGCATAGTCGCCGGCTTTTTCGAAAAAGAACAAGAGCCCCCCAAGTACAACAAAACCTAAAACGATAACCAAACAGTAGCTCTTGACTTTATCTAGCACATACACCTTTGCGGTCATCTTATTGAATCCAAACCGTTCTTCAATGACAAAATTGCCATAGAGAACGAATGGAATCGAGGTAATATCTTGTGCAAGATAGAGTAGTCCGAAGAAGACTAGGCCTGTGGAAATCGGGTTCAGTTCGAGTCCTCGCACGAAATGATCTACCAGATTGAATCCGCCCAGCACAATGAAGGTGACAATCAATAATACCTCGAAGGTAGAAGAAACATACGCAAATCTCGACTGCGCCCTTGTATAATTCTGTGACTGAGTATATTTATCTTCGTCATAAAATCCACTAAATTCATGAGGCAACGTTTTATTCAGCGATTTCAGGTTTAGATAGCGCGCTGCGCTGCGGAGTACAAATTCCCCAATTAGTGCAGTGAGTATAATAGCTAGGTATAGATTCATATGACTGTCTCGTATTCCTCAAATGATAGCTGTGTTTTTTGCGCAACTAGCCAGCGATTCAATGTCACCATTTTAGCCGAAAGGAAACGAAAAATCAACATCTTTTTGCAATTGTCTTTTACTACCTGTCGTGATATACTTCTTGCGAAATACGAGAGTTGGAGCGGAATATACTCAGTCGAATGAGGGACTTAACATGGCACGGGAATACCCGATTGAACGAGTGCGTAATATTGGTATCATGGCGCACATCGACGCCGGCAAAACGACGACAACAGAGCGAATTTTATTCTACACGGGCAAGAAGCACAAGATCGGCAAAGTGGATGACGGCACGGCTGAGATGGATTGGATGGTTCAGGAACGCGAACATGGAATCACGATTACGGCTGCCGCAACAACTTGTTTCTGGCACGATCACGCCATCCATCTGATTGACACGCCAGGTCACGTCGATTTCACTGTCGAGGTCGAGCGGTCACTCCGGGTGCTTGACGGAGCTATCGCTGTATTTTGCGCCGTTGGCGGTGTTGAGCCCCAGTCCGAAACAGTTTGGCATCAAGCGGATCGATATCACATTCCTCGCATCGCCTTCGTAAACAAGATGGACCGGGTCGGCGCGAATTTCAATCGTGTCATTAGGCAGATGAAGGAGGTACTCGATGCTAATCCTCTGTTAATTCAACTGCCAATCGGATCTGAAAGCCAGTTTTCCGGAGTCATAGATCTTATCCGCATGAAAACTGTCCGCTGGAACATTGACGATCAAGGGTGGACATTTGATTCAGAGGACATTCCTCCGGAACTACAATCAGAGGCCGAGGAGGCTCGTGAGGCGATGATTGAGGTTATCGCCGGCGAGGATGACGCCTTGCTTGAGAAATACATCGAAGGCGCCGAATTCACAGAAACTGAATTGCTACGGGGGATACGCAGCGGCACGCTAAAAAACGCATTCTGTCCGGTTTTATGTGGGACTGCCCTAAAAAACCAAGGAGTGCAACCGTTGCTTGATGCAGTCCTTCACTATTTGCCTTCGCCGCTTGATGTGCCGCCGATTCAGGGAACACTTCCGAAGACAAATGAGCCTTGTGTCCGCGAAGCAAAAGATAACGTCCCGTTCTCAGCTTTGGCGTTCAAAATCGCCAGCGATCCAAATGTGGAAAAGATTATTTACTGTCGAATCTACTCTGGAACTCTCCAGCGCGGTGATGTGCTTTACAATGTGGCGAAAGATACAAAAGAGCGGGTGTCTCGAATTTTAGAAATGCACGCCAACAAGCAAGAGGTCTGCGATGAAATGCACGCAGGCGACATTGTCGCACTTGTGGGATTGAAAAAAACAGCTACCGGTGACACGCTGGCACATGTCGCACATCCAATTTTGCTAGAATCGATAAAGTTCCCGGATCCGGTTATCTCCGTCGCCATCGAACCGACCTCCCAGAGCGACAAGGACAAACTAGAAGAGACACTCAAAATCTTAATGGAGGAGGACCCAACGTTCTCGGTCACCATCGACAAAGAAACGGGACAGAGAGTAATCTCTGGCATGGGGGAGCTCCATTTAGAAATCTTGACGGATCGGATGATTCGTGAGTTTGGAGTCAATGCACGTGTCAGTAAGTTACAGGTTGCGTATAGGGAGACAGTCGGTGCGGTTGCAGAGGCACAGGGGAAGTATATTCACAAAACGGTGGACGAAGGTATATACGGCGATGTTGTGCTTCGGGTCGAGCCGCTTCCCAGGGAAGAAGGATTTCAATTCGTCAATGAGAGTGATGAGGCGCAAATTCCGGGGCAATATATCGCCGCCATTGAAAGCGCGCTGAAAGGAGCAATGAACAATGGAGTTTTAGCGGGCGTCCCGATGCTAGATATCAAAGTTGTACTCACCGGTGGCTCATGCCATGAAACGGATTCATCAGAAATTGGGTTCGAAGCTGCTACTGTCGTCGCATTTGAGAATGCGCTCAAGAAAGCGCAACCACTCTTACTAGAGCCCATCATGAAAATTCAAGTCATTGTGCCTAGTGAGTCCATTGGAAAAGTGATTGGCGATCTTAGCGCACGGCGCGCCCAGATTAACGAAACGGAGAGCCGTGAATCATCTGAAGTTCTCAATGCGTATGTTCCATTAACGGAAACCTTCCAATATACAACGAATCTGCGGTCGATGACCCAAGGACGCGGGACGTTCACGATGGAACTTGCGCACTATGACGTCGTTCCCACCAACCTCCGCGACAAGATACTCAATCGAAACTGGTTTTAAGATGGCAAATCCGGTTGAAGCGTAGCAGCGATCCCAATCTATCGGAAAGACTTACGCTACTCAGCATCACGTACCACAAATCACATGTTCAGAAGTACAATCGAATTCGCGACGATAGTGAGTTCCTTTATTGTTCAGCGCATACGCTACCGTCAAGTATTGCCTGCTGACTTTAAGCCGCGCCGGATTCTTGTCGTGAAGCTAGATCACCTAGGGGATGTTTTACTCGCCACCTCAGTTTTTTCGAATTTACGCTGTGTCTATCCACACGCGCAAATCCATGCGCTCGTTGGAAGTATAGGTGCCCTCGTTTTACGCAACCATCCCGATGTGAACAAAATCATACAGTATGATGCGCGTTTTTTTTGTCGATCCGGACGACCGATGCAACTGCGTGATGCATCCCAGTTATTCCGTAGTCTCCGCCTCAAAAAATACGATTTGCTAATTGACTTGCGTGGAGACTGGCTGACAGTGATTTTCGCCCTCTTTAAAGGGGCGTACTATCGTCTCGATCTCGCATCACTACAAGCTGAGAACAAACTCGGGCATTTTGCCTTCACCAGTTCACACGAAGTTGAGCGCAACCTTGATGTTCTCCGCACTGCACGCATCCCCACATCTCTCAAGACACCCGCTTTTTACAATACACGTGCCGATCAGCGCTGGACTGAAGATTTTCTCAGCAACGCAAATATCGTCAAAGATCGCCCCTTAATTGCTATCCATCCCGGATCTCCAATTAAACTCAAGCGCTGGCGCGCTGAACGTTTTGCGGCAGTCGCGGATTGGCTGATTACACACAAGGAAGCACAAATTCTATTTGTTGGCGTGAAATCTGAGTCCTCAGTAATTGCAGGCGTTCAAAAACAGATGCATCGAGAAGCAATCACTGTCGCAGGTAAAACAAACCTATCTCAACTCGCTGAAATTCTGAGGCGTTGCGATCTGTTTATTGGGAATGACAGCGGCCCCATGCACCTTGCCGCCGGTATAGGAACCCAGACGATTGGGTTATATGGGCCAGGCAATCCGGCACGTTTTGGACCTGTAGGTGCACATAGCTGCACAATTCGACGGATGCCTAATTGCCCGCCTTGTATGGGAACTTCCTGTAAATTCGGTGGGGAGGGATGTATGAAAGAGATCGGGGTAGACGAGGTGATTCGGTTGGCTGAACAACTCTTGATACCATATGCAGATTTCAATAACGGGAAAAAGGCAGTATTAGACCTCTGAAGCACGCCGCCTTTACAACATGCAATTCCCTCACTTAGCGCTCCAAACTGTATGAAGTCGAATTCCAGCGACTCATTCAGGAGCGGTAAGGAATTTTTCAATCTTCGCCTTGAGGTCTTGATTGACCTCCTCAATGCTTCGAGAAGCATCGACTACTGTAAAACCAAATTCGTCGGTCATCTTATCAAACTCTTCAAGAATCCGGGTTTGATACCGCACAAAGCTTTCATACACATCCCCTGACAATCCAATATCCATACCCGATTCCCAGTAACTCATGCTGCGTCCAGATTCAAAGGTACGCCGAATTAAATCCTGAACGCCAATCCTCAAGTAGATAATTAGATCGGGTATCGGTGCAAAACCGTAGACCTTGCGAAGCCAGTCTGGATCGATGCCACGTACGATGTGTCGTGCGAAGGCAGTGTACATATAGCGGTCTGCGAGAACAATAAACCCCCCTTTGAGAGCCGGAATAATGACATTTTCAAGTCGATCGGCAAAATCAGCGGCATACAATACACTGAAAGTAATCTGATTTAGGGTATTGCCTCTCTTAACTGTGTCAATTGCTGGACCCAACAATGGCGAGCGTGTCCATCCTGTATTGACGACACCATAACCCTTCACCTCAAGCCATTTCGTCAAATTGTCATTCAGTGTCGCTTTGCCAAGGCTATCGACGCCCTCTATATGTGTCGATCTGCCAACCGCATCAGTCCCTTCAATGACAATGAGTTTGCCAGACAAATCGCTCGCATCAAGGTAGGGCATACCATCGCCGTAAAAAATTCGGTCTTTCATCTGTTTTTCCTTGTCAAATTAAGCTCGCGCCGAACGTAAGTTTAACAGCCTTGTAGATTTTTCAAAAGCCTTCTGAGCTATAGTTTAAATGCACTGTTTCTTAATGGGACGCCAAACTATGAGTCCATCAGGAATAGGGGTACCAACGCTTACGCTTCTTTCTGAAATCGCTCAAGCCCCATTGGTTGATGATGTTTATCATAGTCAATCAATGCCTTCCGAACAACTTCTCTCACAAGTTCCTGCTGCTTGTCAATCGGACCGCTGCCGTCAACCACAGTCAATCCAAATTCAGACGCCAATCGGTCATATTCTTTGAGCACACGGCCTTGGAAAATTTTGAAGCTGGTTTTCGAATCATCACTTAACCCGAGATCCATACCAGCCTCATAAAATTTGAGCTTTCCACGCCCAATCCGAATACGCTTAATGGACACCTCAATCGGGACTTTGAAATAAAACGCAATATCTGGCTTCACAGCGAAGGAATACAAATTACGTACCCAGTCGGGGTGAACACCGCGGGAAACATCTCGTGCGAATGCCGTGTAAGCATAACGATCTGCCATCACAATCATTCCCGCTTCTAGAGGCGGCACAATCATATTTGCCAATCGGTCGGCGAAATCAGTTGCATGCATGATGCTGAATGTCGTCGGGGTTAGCAAATTTCTCTTTTTTCCTTTTCGGGTTGTCTGCTTCACGAGGGGGGAGGAATTCCATTCCGTGTAGAACACACTATAGCCTTCGGAGACCAACCACTTGCGCAATAGGTCCAATTGGGTGCTTTTTCCGGAACCGTCCATTCCCTCAACAACAAAGAGTTTTCCCGGATATGGATGAGGTTGTGTAATTTTGTTCATCTTTTCCTCCTACGTATAGCTATTGGCTGTGCCTTCCGTGACCGTACTCCTTTAACTGAGAGGTATACCATTAGTCTGCTCCGAGAAATTGGGACAGCATGGCTATATTCCACAGTCTACCACATTCGAGACGGGATTGTAAATACTGTCAAGGGCTTCCTTCCACAAGAAACTCCTCAATGAGCAGACACGAGAGTTTCTGAAACTAAATGTCATCCGTCAACACACATACAGTGTGTGAGACAGTCCTAACCGTCAAGCCACAGTGGAAGTTATGGCTTTGCCCAACATCTGACGCGCTAAAACCGCTCCGCCGATGACACCCGCGTAATCGCCGAGGTTAGCACCTACGATTTGGACACCATTCATCGTACTAGGCAAAACGTGTTTCTCCGTCGCTCGGTGGATGCCCGCCAAAAAATCATCCCCCATCGCTTCGATAACCCCTCCGCCAAGAACAATCATCTCGGGGTTTAAGAAATTGACAATCGAAGCAACTCCGACGCCCAAATATTTCTCGGTGCGACGCATCACCTTCCTCGTCAATTTGTCTCCTTTACGCACTGCTTTTGCTAAGGTGCTACTGCGAATCAAATCTAGATTTCCACCGTTCAACTTTAGCAAGATGCTCGACTTGCCATGTTTGAGGATGGCTTTCCGAAGTTGACGGGTAATGGCTACACGACTCGCCACGGCTTCCAAACATCCAAGGTTTCCACAACCACACCGTGGACCTTTGCATTTTACGATTATGTGCCCCACCTCACCGGCAGTTTTGCTCGCACCGTGGAAGAGCTTCCCTTCTAAGATAATTCCGCCGCCGATTCCGGTGCCGACAAAAATTCCAACGAGCGATTTCACCCCTTGTCCAACTCCGAATGCTGACTCGCCCAACGCACATAAATTGACATCATTATCGACGAATGTCGAGATACCCGTACGTGTTTCAAGTTCCGATTTAAGAGGAACGTTCGACCAACCGAGATTCGAGGCAAAAATAACAACACCTGTCTCCGGATCCAGCGGACCCGGGGCGCCAATCCCAATCGCCCGAATCTGGGAGCTGTCGAGCCCCGCTAGATTAATCGCCTTTCGAATACACCGAGCAATCCGATTAATCACTTTACCCACGTCTTTATCCGCCTTCGTAGCCGTTTTCGATTGAGATATGATCTCCCCCGCTACATTAATGACCGCCGCTAGAATCTTTGTGCCGCCCATATCGACACCGACAACAAAGTCATCGTCAGAGGTTGAAATCCCCGTCAATCGTGCTTGTGGATCGCTCATCTAACTCAGCTCCTAAAGAGAATCGATTTATTGCCGAAGAGCCGGCTTTTGTTTAAAACAGAAAGGCGTGTGCGATGATGAAGTAAGACAAGATACCAAATATATCAATTGAAGTAGTAACAAATGGCCCGGTCGCTATAGCGGGGTCAATTCGTATCCGTTTAAAAAGCATTGGAATTATTGTTCCAACGGTGGCAGCGAGAATCATGTTGGCACAGATTGACAAAGCGACGACAATTGGAAACCAACCCGCTTCCACCTTCCATTGGAGTACCATTGCGAATATACCCAGAAGGATACCATAGATACTACCGAGAGCGGCACCGGTTCCAAATTCACGCCACAAGACTTTCCACGCATCCTTGAGATTCACTTCGCTAGTTGCGAGTCCGCGTACGATAATCGTTGATGACTGGGCGCCGATATTACCTCCCATACCCATGATAATTGGAATAAAAGCCGCCAATGCAGCAATCTCTTTTTTAATTGCCCCTCAAACCTACCGATCAGATACACAGCAACCAAGCCACCGGCAAAACTTGCGAGCAACCACGGCAAGCGCGTACGAGTATTTTTGAAAATGGATTTGGATCCGATATCGACGGCCCCTGTACCCGCCATTTTTAGCATGTCTTCCGTGTTTTCTTCGCCGATAACATCGATTACATCATCAATAGTAACGATACCAACAAGCCCATCTGTGTCATTAATCACCGGAACCGCCAAAAGATTATACCGCCCAACAACCCGCGCAACATCTTCTTGAGGAGTGTTCGTGTGAACTGTGTACAATCGAGTGCTCATGAGATTTTTCAAAGGAGTATCAGGTTTAGTGGTGACAAGCTGTCTTAGGGATATGACGCCTTTAAGCTGGTTCTCCTCGTCAATTACATATACATAAAAACCATCTCTACGTCCGCCATTTCGCGGATACGCTCGGTTGCTTCCGCCGCGGTTGTTTCCTCCAGCAAGGCGAAGAAATTTGGGGTCATGATATAACCCGCTGTCTTTTCCTCGTGCTGTAGTAACTGTTCGAGATCTACCGATGCCTTGCCTTTTATGAGCTTGAGCAATTCATCCCGCATGTCGTCAGAGAGATCAGTCAAGATGTCACTCACATCGTCCGCTGGCATTCCGCGAAGGACTTCTGCCGTAAGAGTAGGCTCTGTTATTTCAATAAATAAAATCCGATCCTCACGGTTTAATTCGCTCATAACTTCACTCATATGCCCCTCTTCGATTAAGAGGTCAAAAAGCAGTGTTTTCTCTTCGGGGCGAGAGTGCAAAAACCAGTACGCAATATCCGCCGAATGTGTCTTTACGATAACGGTTTTGAGGTTCGGTATCGCCCTGTGTTTATGAGTTTTATCACCGTTGAAATGAGAAACTCATCTCGGTCGCGTGTAGCTATCATGTCTTTGTTGTTCCTACAAGGTCATTGGATGTTCTCACTTGACTATCAAAAGTCCTCGCGCGTTGACGGAGAAAGTGATCAACCAGCACCAGCGCAATCATTGCCTCGACAATTGGTACCGCGCGAGGTAGGACACATGGATCATGTCTCCCACGCGCGGATAAAACTACTGCGTTACCGTGGATGTCCACGGTGTCCTGTGCCTTGCGAATTGTCGATGTTGGTTTGAAAGCGACTTGTAAAAGAATATTTTCGCCGTTTGAAATACCCCCTTGGATGCCGCCAGAGTTATTTGTCCGTGTGCGGATGCGCTCCTCTTCGGTGAAAAATAAATCGTTATGCTGCGAACCGGTCATTGCCACACTGCCAAATCCTGACCCGATTTGGATGCCCATTGTCGCCGGAAGAGACATCATCGCCTTTGCCAAATCCGCCTTGAGTTTGTCAAACACCGGTTCACCGAGCCCGATCGGAACGTTTCGCGACACAGACTCAATAATCCCACCAAGCGAATCGCCATCTCGCCTCGCCTGATCGATGCGTTCGGTCATCTGCTTACTAGCATTAGGTTCGGGACATCTAGCTAGGCTGGATTCAATCTCATCTAGAGTAACCGTATCCGAATCAACGGCGGCGACGATGGTGTGAATCTGCTTCACGTAGGCAAGAATTTCTGTACTGCACTGCTCCTGCAAAATCTGTCTTGCGATTGCGCCCGCCGCTACTCGTCCAATTGTTTCGCGCGCACTCGCCCGACCACCCCCTTGCCAGTTGCGGATGCCGTACTTCTGTTGGTAGGTGAAGTCGGCATGAGACGGTCGATAAATGTCTTTTAGGTGTTCATAGGCGGAGGGTTTCGCATCCTTGTTCCATACCAACATGGAGATTGGTGTCCCAAGGGTCTTGCCTTCAAATACCCCTGATAAAATCTGCACCACATCCGTTTCCTGACGTGGAGTTGTAAGATGACTCTGCCCTGGACGGCGACGATCTAGTTCTGTCTGAATGGCGTTGATGTCGATTTTCAGTTGCGGTGGACATCCATCAATCACAACACCAATAGCGTCGCCATGCGATTCTCCCCACGTCGTGATTCGAAAAAGATGACCGAAGGTATTTCCCATAGTGATTCCCCAATCTAACCGATATTAGTTCCTTATCGAATGATGTCCAAAATCCCTCTTGACAATACTATCAAGATTAATTACCCTATACTTATAATTGATGTGAAGACTTGGCAAATATAGCATATCATCGCCTGAATATCAACTGAAAATCTTTGATTCACCTTGAATTGCAAAGCAAACGCAAATATATCCAAGCCCTTGTGTTAAGATTCCGGAGGAGGCAGACTTGATTAGGAAAATTTTCAAACGACTGAAAATCAGTTGGGTGCTCACCTTTATCCTCGTCGGAGTGCTTTGGAATACACCGATAGTATATCCGCTGAAACTCCTTGTGGTCTTTTTGCACGAACTCAGTCACGGCATTGCAGCGGTGGCGACGGGGGGAAGCATTAAAGAAATTGTTGTCGTACCCCAAGAAGGAGGGCACACACTCACAATTGGCGGTTCGCGGTTTTGGACGCTCACAGCCGGATATCTTGGAAGTCTTGTTTGGGGCGGATTGATTCTCGTACTGGCTGCTCGGACTCACCTTGACAAGCTTCTCAGCGTATTAATTGGTACTGGTATGATCCTCGTTTCGATCCGCTATGGGGGAAACTGGTTTGTCTACCTTTTCGGAATTGGGTTTGGAGGAGGGCTTATTCTTGTCGGTGGCTTACTCCCGGAGTCCATCAACGACTGGATTCTTCGAGTCATCGGTTTTACCAGTTGCCTCTACGCTATCCTCGATATTAAGAGTGACGTGTTAGATCGTAGCGGAGTTCGCTCCGACGCGCGTATGCTCCATGAAGAACTCACGCCATTCATTCCAACCGTCGCTTGGGGAATCCTTTGGATTATTATTGCTATCATTGGTACCTTCTTCTTCTTGTACCTTTCGGGCGAAGATAAGGAAGATTTAGATGAAACAACGCAATGATGGAAAGACATAATTCATCCCTGAGTTGCCCAGCACTTACGGCCAAAACTGATATAAGGGCGTGTTGGTAAAAATGCTCAAAACGCTCCAGAGGTGACCCAGGATATAGTCTCCCAATGCAATTCCTAGGAAGAAGGGAATTGCGCGGTGATAAGCTCGAAACCCACCGTGACGCAAGATTGCCGCCTTGAGTATCCACGTGATGAAAAAACAGCACCACATGTTGTACATTCCTCCAAAACCCCCGCTTGGGTTCGCCACGGCATAGCCGAGAGGATGAAGTGGCCACCACAGAAAACGCGTCCGCAATAACATCAGCAGAGTGGTCAATCCAAGACCTCCTCCCATAAAAGCGAGCGCGAGCACATCCGTATCCTGTGGATAATTGAGCCAGTTCTCCAATTGGCGATACACACCGCGCCCAAACCACAACGTCCAAGGTCCGTAGTGCCCCGTTTCTGCGCCGTGTCGGTAGTAGTTATCCAGCAATATCCAAAAGATGGTCACAGATCCAATTAGGGTTGCCATAAGAATCGCCGTAGCCATTTGACGCGGGTTGATATTTCGCCTTTCCGATATTCTGAAGGCTTCTAGTTGATTCGGCATCGGATGGGCGCGATACGCGCGATTGAAAAACATGTAAAGCGAAAATACAGTTAGATTGCCGGTGCCAAGTCGACGTGTGCCAAACCCGTCAATCATCATGCTGTGCGGATCGATGTAGTGCAAATCGTGTACGAGCAAACCCGATTCAGCGCGCAACCGGGTGATAATGGTCCCCAACAAAAAGTAAATCCCAAAGTAAATAGGCACAACCCATAAAGACATCCCCGCTTGGAGCGAAAACACAATCAGAAACGCCATCCCCATCACAATACCTGCCGCCGCAAATTGATACGACATCGGTTCACGGGAATCGTCAAGCTGCGACGGAGATGCGCGAGGACTCAGCAGGTGACGCGCCAAACGCTTGATATGAGATTTGCCAGCCCAAAGTACGAATCCCAACAGTCCAACGTACGCACCAAAGCCTTGTTCGTTGGCATAAGGGAAACGTTCGAGATTTCGCCAACCCATCACGCCGCCAATCATTATTTCGAGCTGATAAAACCAAAAAAAAGCCCAGCATGAAAACAGCAGATTCAACGGGATAAGAAAACTAATCCCAATAGCAAAGGGATAGAAGGCGACTCCCACATGTCCAATCATGTTCCAAGGACGGCTGGTGAAGTATTGGTGGATGACCTGACGCTTGACCGGAAGATAAGGCGCGGCGGGGTAAATCGAATTGAGCAGATTCATCGTGCTGATGAGTGCTGCGATGCTAAATCCAATCCACATCAGTCGATTCGTAAAGAAACCAGATTTCGTATCTGTCATCCGCAGCGGTAGCTGAATAATTGGATAAGTCAACCGCTCATGCTCTGTCCACTGAATGCGCAATAGGGTATTCATACAGAGCATCGCGAACATCAACACCAAGATGAACGAAGTCCACGCGACAATGGGAAGAAACCACGCCCTCAAATATCGGTTTGTATAAAAGCTTGTTCCACCTTCGTAGTAAGCGACAAGCGCCGTTTCATCCTGAACGGTGAGCCAATTTGGGAGGTGCCTCCAAAATAACTCACGCCACTCGTTTTCAGGGGTCGCAAATCGGAAAGGATGCCCCACACTCGATATCAGGATTTCCATCATGTCGTGCGAACAGAGTGACGAAACAATGCACAACATGACATAGATGGTGAGTAGTTCACTCGGTTCCAGTCTAAGTCTAGCGGAGATTTTGCCTAGGACGTGACTAATCAGGAGCAGCCAAAAGATGATGAAAATAACGTTGGAGAGCGGGTGGATGAGCGTTGGGTGGGTGTAGCGAACAACTTCAAGCTGGATGAGCCAGTAGACATTAACGAGAATGAGTAGCAGCCCGATGAGGAAGGACTTGCGTGTTAAACCGCTTTGGAAAATAACAGGCGTGTCTTGCATCGGTGTGAATTTAACAGATTGGTCAGTGTTCTACTCTGGATTACTATCTACAACCGTTACGGTATTCCGGTGTTTGTCTGAGCCACGGCTGAAAGAGTTTGCGCTGTCTCTCATCATAGCGCGCCCAAGTCTCCGGCTTGATATACTGGAGTTCGTCCCAAGTAGCAATATTTTGTGACATCATCCAACCCGGACCGTAGCCCACGTGCAAGGTCTTGCGGGGTTTGTCTGACCGGTTTGTAAACCCGCCGTGGCGCAAATTCTCAGTAAACACAATGGCGTCGCCGGATTTCACTTCAATACCAATCATGCCGGGCTCGTCATCTACATGACACTGATAGGGCGGCGCAAATTCGGACCTATGGGAACCCGGCTCCACACAAAAAGGACCGTCAATGTCGCCGACATCGTGAGTAAAGTAAATTATGCGTACCATCATACATTCAATGCCTTTCGCATTTACAGAATAACGGTATTTGTAACTGCGGCAATACGCACCGCCATGGGCATCGCTGAAATTGCCGGGGTAACGTATTCGCAATTCGGAGTTGTTGATGCCGATTTCTTCCTGCACAAGGCTAGTGATGTAGGAATTGGTTTTGGGATGGTTGACGAGAAAATCGAAAGCCGAATCAAAGTTGAAAATATCTTCAATAATGAAAGTTTGGCTGTATTGATGCCCACCTGTGACGTGGTACCCCCGCTCTGAATTGAAATGATACTCATTACCAAAATTGCCGGTCTTGCGCGGTTGCAATTGGTAATGCTCAATCGCATGTTGCTCCAAGGCATCAATTGCCGGCTTTAATCGACGGACCTCTTCGTCCGTGAGGAAATTTCGCAGAACTAGAAAGCCCTGCCGGTCAAATTCGTACTGTTCAATCTCCGTCATAGTGCATCTACTCCCATGCAAATTTGTGGCATATAACAGTCTAATTGATGCAATCTGTATGCGTTCCCGTAGCTAACATTATACCACAGATTCGAGACGGGGTCCCAAGTTTCCAGAAAATGAGCCTTGCCATAAGACTCCGCAGAAGCTCTCGACATTGCGTGTTCAATGAAGTGGTGTCTACAATTGGCTTTGGGTTGCAATAGGTAGCAGATTACTCTTACTAGCTTGACATAGTACCTAAATGAAGTTATTCTTTTAGCGTGTTGTTTATCATCAAGACAACATGTCCACGAGGTTTCCCCATATTATTTTCTCAACAGGCAAGCAACATTAACTCGTAAGCCTCCGCAGTGAAGCAGTGGGTAATCGACACTCGACAAACTGAAACAATCAAATAGGGAGGGGCTCCGATCCGTAACCTACTTCGTCTAAAAAAATACGTCATTCACTATCGACTTGCAATTATCTTTAGCTTCATTCTAGTTCTTTTTACCAACGGGCTTCTGCTGGTTAGCCCCAAAATCTTGAAGCTGGTTTTCGATGATCTGGAGCAAACGATTACCCCGCAGAGGGTTTTCCTCTACGCGCTCCTCATTTTCGGGGTTGCTCTCGGCGGCGGTGGAATTTTCTTCGCGCAGCGTCGAATCGTTAATGGCGTCGCCAGACGAATCGAATACCACCTGCGCAGCGACTTCTTTACGCACCTGCAGAAGCTGTCCGCTGCTTACTACAATAATGTCGGTACCGGCGATTTAATGGCGCGAGCGACGAGCGACATGAATGCGGTCCGTATGGTACTAAGCAACGCAATCATGTTCGCGGCAGATGGCGTCGTCTTTTTTGTGATGGCATTGATCATCATGCTACAAATCGACGTAACCTTGACGCTGCTTGTGGTGCTCCCCTACCCGATTCTCGCGCTTCTGATTCGAGAACTGGGCAAGCGGATCTACAAAAGTTACGAGCGGATACAGGAATCGTATTCAGCGATGAATACCAAAGTGCAGGAAAATCTGTCCGGCGTGCGTGCTGTCAAAGCCTATACCCTTGAAAAGAGCGAAATAGAGAGGTTCCGGCAACTCAACGAGGAGTTTGTGGATCGCAACCGTGCGCAAATTCGTCTCATCACCATTTTCTTCCCACTGTTCCGGTTTCTGCCGGGGATTGGCATTCTTGTTCTCCTCTGGTTGGGTGGCACTCATGTCATTGAAGGAAAAATTACATTTGGCGACTTTGTGTCGTTCCTTTTTTATCTAATGATACTCGTCCGTCCCATGTTGCGCCTCGGCTTCGTTGTCAACGCTTTTGAACGGGGCGCGGCTTCGATGGGAAGAATTAGCCAAATCCTTGATGAACAGCCAGAAATTTTCGATGACGAAAATGTTCGTCGTGACATAAAATCGATTCAGGGCGACATCGAATTTAGAAACCTCAATTTTGCCTATCACGACGGTCCGATCGTGCTGAAAAATATCAACCTGAAAATCGATCGAGGGAAAACCGTCGCCATTGTGGGACCAACAGGTTGTGGCAAAACAACTCTTGTCAATCTTCTCCCATGCATCTACAAAGCCGAACGCGGAATGATCTTCATTGATAGCGTGGATATTTGGGACATCCCGCTGCAAGTGCTCCGGTCGAATATCGGGTTCGTTGAACAGGAACCTTTCCTCTTCTCCGGCTCGCTGCGAAATAACATCGCCTATGGTGTAGAAAGCGTGAGCGACATCCAAGTTAAGGAAGTTGCGCGGACCACAGATCTACTGGGACAAATCGAGGAGTTTCCCGATGGGTTAGACACTTACTTGGGTGAGCGGGGTATCACAATTTCTGGCGGTCAGAAACAGCGGACTGCACTCGCACGAGCCATTGCAATCCATCCGAGAATCCTCATTATGGACAGCGCCTTTGCCAATGTAGACACGCATACGGAAGATACAATTTTAAATCGCTTGAAGGATGTTATGGCTGAACGAACCACCATTATCATTTCTCATCGGATTTCGACCGTCAAATCGGCGGATCTTATCGTAGTAATGAAGGATGGTGAGATTGTTGAACGTGGCACGCATGAGATACTTCTCGAACACAATGGTGTTTACGCTGGAATCTATGAAAAGCAGCTGTTGCAAGAAGAATTAGATTCGCTTTAACGCGAAGAGCACGGTTAATATAGGATTGCGCATTGTTGCAACAGGATAACACCGATCTATCTGTGGTTTTTTTAGGGATGGCAGTTTAAGTAGAATTGAGTTGTGGGGCTCATGCGTCCGCGATGTGGGAGACGATTACTGTGAAAGCGAGGTGCAGACTACTTTCTTGGCGAATACTCTACGCGAAAGTCGCTTGGGGCATATCCAAAGTGAGAAATCAGCATTCGTGCTGTATTCAGAATATACTTCGCGCTCATGTTAGATTCGACGAAGATGCCGCTCTCGTTGACTCTGCGTGGCTCCCTTAAGTCGTCAGCATTTCTCGAAAAATATGGGTTTCCCTTGGAACTTCTTAGATCCAACACCGCCGCCTCAAATCGATTCCTGTGCCTTGTGTGCAATACCCCACATAATTTCGTTAACACGCTCTTCCAGGTTCTCACCGAGTACGAGCCTTCGAGAAATGTAAAACATCGAGGTCTCATACCGGCTACATCATCTGATTCTGGCGCCTCACTTGAGGTGTCGACAGGTGGTTCAGGAGCTGCCGCTTCGGACGCCGTTTGATTGTTAATCCGAGACAGGAACTGTTGGACTTCGTTCGTGTTCGGTCTGTAGCCGCATAGCTCCTCCGTCTCGTCTATGAGACGATTCACTATTTCGGGCCTCACTGCCTCCCATGCTCTGGGTAGGTTCTCCAAAATCCGACGGTACCTGAGAAGTGTTTCTGCGCTTTGGGTGTTCTCCCCGGATATTACATTCTCTTTGCTCAAGAGGGATATGAGTCGTTGAGGCAACTCTGGTTCATTAATGTCTACTGCGGCAAATTTTCGGTTTTCCCAACTCCCCTCGCTAAGCGGAAGATAGAACCACCAAGTTGTGCCATTGGTGAGTACAGCCATGGCAACCCCTAGCCTAAAAGCGTAATTCAGAAGCTGTTCCTGATGTCCGTCAAGTGGCTCGTCCTCTTTCTTCGCTTCGATAAACACCTTCGGGACCTGATCATGTAATAAAGCAAAGTCCACCTTTCCACCGCCGACGGGATATTGCGGATGTACCTCATCAACGGACGCAACATCCCAACCTAAACGGTGAAGTACCGGAATAATTAGACCCAGACACACGATGGCTTCGCTTCGATTCGTTAGGTCATTCGAGCGCCATTTCGCTATAACTCTCCGAATTTCTTCTAACATAAGCATTCTCAATATCAACACGACAACTGTCACATCGACCAGTGCGTTTAGAATCGCTGAAGCCACGTCCCGGAAGAGTTGGTATCAAATCTGATTTTCGCAGTCATCGAAAGAAGGTATAGCATCGGCTAACCTGAGAAACTTATCTGCTGAAACGTGTAGCTAAGATGACGCGCACATTAGTCGGGAAGCTCGTAATCCCACGTTTGGGTCCAGTTTGGAATGTACCCTTCAGTCTTCTCAAACCCGTAAGACCTTGCAATTTGGCGATGATGTACGTGGGGCCACGCTTGCCCGCCAATTATCCGAAATTCGTCCCCCTTGCCGCATAACCAGTATAACATGTGCGCAATGTATCTGGAAAGCTGATGACCTCCATAATAAGTCGTTTGAAAGTCAAAGTCCGGTTCAATAATCCAATCCCTTTTTGGAGGCACCGTTCGCCAATAATTGTATTTCAGCATATGACGCGTCCCCTTCGCTGTGGATTCGCCTTTACGGTGCAAAATACTTTGGTGATGGATGATAAGTGAACCCGCCGGGCTAGCAGTCGCAATCCCCTTATCCCCGGCATGCCACGATTGCGGGCGGAGATGCGACTCCGGCACAATTCCAGTGGGTCCCAGTTCGACTGGGGTGTCTTGCGGATAGTAGAAGACTTCGACAAAATTGACCTCCGGCCCAAATATACAATCGTGATCTTGATGCCAATTCTGGGGTGGCCCCGGACATTCAGTTCGGTGATGACTAATTAAAATTGGTAACCCGATGTGCCTCCCCAGTAGTGACCGCAATATACCTGCAACCTGTGGATTTAGAGTGACGTGTTCAATAAACCAATCTTCAAGCAAAAGTGTGCTATTCGTCGCTCCGCGAATTCGCTCTAAATCCTGAGTTGACATTCCCTCAGGAATGTAACTCGGGTTAGCCGGTAGCCTTCCTTCCAGATACTCAATAGCCCTACGATTAATTTCATCGGGGACAACGCCTTCCAGAATCAGATACCCAGTCCGGCAAAATTCGAGCACCTGTGAGTCAGTTAGTGTTGGCTCACAGTCAAATGTCCTGTTTTCTTTATCGTATTTCATCTTGGATTGCCTCCATGGTTGTGAAATATCTTGGATGGTGAACTATCACTAAATGTGTAGCCTGCTACCACATCTATGCTTAGATTATTAGGTAATACGAAGAATTTCTACAATCCCTTCGAGTGTAGTCTCTTATAAGCTAAATTCCCATAAATAACGCAACTGGAATTCCAGTTCATTACTCTGCTTACGAACTCCGCTTTGATGATCTTTATTTTGCGTAATGACATGCTGATAAGCGATGTCCAACTGGTATGAACGGATCGGTTCATAGACCAGCCGAAGTCCCACACCGTCTCGACGCTCGACAACGCCAGAAGGAAACGGAATCGAATCGGAATCTTCATTTCGAAAGCGATCTTCAACACTGGCTTCGCCCTGACGCTCGAATTCGTAGAAGAGGGCGAAGAAGGCATCGGGGTTGATTAAGTATCCTCCCTCCAGATAGAACGTATCTGCGTCTGTGCCGATGCGATGTCCAATAATCGATCCGAAATGCGTGAACTGATTTTCTTGGACGAGGTGTGTATACGCCCAGCGGCTCACGCGAGCGTACTCAGCGCGAATGCTCAGTTTTTTCGATGCGAGCAGGCGATTCCATTCCACTCCCGCCAACCAGGCAACAGCGTTTGGGTCGTTGGTATCCGCATACTGAAAATCGTCAATCAGCCATTCACCGTACAATCGAGCTCCATCAATTGGGCGAATCGCCCCTTCAAACAGGAACATCACATTATCGTCGGTGTCGGAATTGTACTGGCTCGCGTAGTAGGGCAGAATCGGATTAAGGTACTGCCATTCAACACCTCTTGCATCGCCGCCGTAAAGAATCAGCTCAGAAATGCCGACTTCGATTCGGTTGCTCACCTGCCAGTCCAGCCGATGCCCCGCGAGATACCGATTCGCAAGGTACCGCCGATCTGGGCCGTCCTGATCGTGCCAGATCCGATCCAACTGCGCCGTGAACGACGTGCCTTTAATCCGTCCAAACTGTGCCGTTAACAGTATAAGGTCAAACGGTGGCGAGTTGTCAGAAATTCCAACCGCACTCCGAAATCCCGTGCCCCAAAAGATTTGATTGCGTCCAATTAAGACATCAAACTTTGAAACTGGGAAACGTAAGTAGACTCGTTTAAAGTCCGCAGTATAACCGCTGTGCCACGCATTTAAGCGTTTGGAGGCTGATGTTGTTTCGATGGGATATTTTTCCGGAAAATTCCCGACCTCGAATTCTTGATAGAGTGTTACCTGCCTGCCTATATCATAATAGAACGCGCCTTCATACGCGGGCGAAATCTTTAAATCCGATTTTGGTGTGCGCAACTGCGGTGCCCCACGCAAACGAAGCCGGTGCCCCCGTTCCCCACCTGATAAGATGGCGAGCTCCCGCTCAAACTCACGTTTTAACTTATCAAGTAGATGCACGTGAATCTGCGCTGGCTTCACGCGACCGGAGGCAACCCGATCTTCCGCTTGACGAACCGCTTTCGCAACTTCCCAACGCGTCCGGGGTCGCGTATGCCGATGAAAACCGCCAGTCACCCCATCGGTTTCCAACTTTTCTAGCGCGAAGTCTACCCAACGGTCAAAATGTAGCGTTACATTTGGAACGGCGTAAGTAGATTTTGCTGAGAGGAAAGCGCTAACACACCAAAGAATCAGACACCAAAATACCAGGAGCGCTCTAGCACCGGAAAGCCGTTCTTGAGGTGTAAAACATTGGAGTGAAGAACGAAGCGGTTTCATCGCATAACAGCTTATTCGAATTCTGGATAAAAGTCAAATACGAATTTTGACCGCAAGGTTTTAGACCTCCTCTATCCGGCTTCAGTTGCCTGCCGAGAGTTTCAGCTTTTTAAGCGTGAATGTCGTGTATTGTTCCTCGCCCTCAACTGTCTGGATAAACTGATTCGATGGTACATCGTGAAGAGTCTGTGTAATATTGGTCGTTGGCCAGAAGATTTCCAAACGTTCAATTTTTTAAGCGTTGCCCAGCCCAAAGGTTTGCCGAATCGGATTTTCCCCAAGGGTGCCGCCGATATTGGTATGTTTGAAATTGAGCGCAGTGAACCGTTTTCGGTGATTTCCGCATGGATGCGTGAGCCGATTGCCGATCGATTGGAGTGAACCCCGATGAGTCTTACGGTGATATCCGATAGTCATATGTGCAATGTTTAGCAACCACAGGGCTGCGAGATGTAGAGAATCTTGTTGTGGCGTGGTCGCCAAGATTTCGCTGAAAAAGGTGATTGCTTGTTGGGAAGGCTACTGAAGCGCGTGAATCCCCTCACCTTGTTATGGCAGAATGCAGCTCTCTGGTCTGTTGAGGAGACAGCAGTTTTGTGTTTCGCCGTGCCGCATGTATGCCACACCAAGCCGAAAATGCGTCCCGTTTACCACCTCTGGCGGTACCGTCCCTTGGTGTAACCGGGTAAGTTGAAGCGCCTGCTTGAAGTTATCGATTGCCTCTACTTCATTCCCCAAGCGAAGAGCTGCTTCTCCTAACCGCATATAAAGATGCCATTTCGTCTAATTCGAGGCATCAGAAGACAAGGCGGAGATTCGCTTGCGAAGCGCTCGAGCGTCCGCATCTCCCAAGAGGGTGTTCTCGTCCGGTGTTCCATCCGCAATCTGCTTAAGAAATCTCAGCATTCGTCGGTGTCCTGCTGTCATCGTGGGGGGTGCTATCTCCGTAGGTTCGGATGCCTCAACTGTCGAAGCCAAAGATGCTGGAACCGTAACGCTGCAGGGGGTGTCGTCTGCAATAGACACGCCCCGCGCACCGACGACTACCGTCCCGAGGACAATCAACACACCCACAACCGCTTGATTGGGTGCGAATGCGCATCGAAGCCATCGATCACGGCTACCGAACACACCATTAAGTGCAACTGTTCCTATTGAAAAAGTATTTGCATTTCTCCATAATCTTCTTTCAGTTCAAGTTGCCTTAAGGCTTTTTCAGGGTTGATATTATATGTGGAAAGACCCTTCTTTGCAATATAAAACGTTTGGTTTATATTTCTTCAGCGGTATTTGCTTATCTCAACAAATTGCTGTCGAACTGACGAGAGCCTTTTCCGAATCCTGAGAGCCAAACACGCATGAACAACCATCCGCTTGACGGAAGGTCGTTTCCAAAGCGTATTTCTATGATTTTTTGCAATGTTGTACGGTATATAGGTATAATATCAGTATTAAGACGGGTGGGAGTCCGTCGAATAGAGCAGATGAACAGACGCTCGGGCATTCTGGGACTGCCACCATTGTAAACTCGCCATGAGCTGGGGCAGCCGGATGAAAAGGCATTAACCTTATGACACCATTTTGGGGTACTAATCCATTTAGATGGACATTTGAACGCCTAATGAATTTTTTCGCTCATGTTACGTAATTTGTAGGGGCAACCCTCGCGGATGCCAACAGTGATGCGTCGGAGGTAGTACCAGCACGGGGGCAAGTTCCGGTCTCAGACCGAAAATCCTCAATGCGAAGCATCGGGACCTCGCCCCTAGAGTCTACAAAACAATATCCTTTTTGATTGTAAAACTTTATTAGAGGGAGAAAAAACAGATGTCAATGAAGGGTGACCTTAAAGCCGCAATTGATCATCTAACCATCTACGGCTACTGCGTGCTGGAAGATCGCATCCCCGAGGACCTCGCCCAGAGCATGGCTGAGCGATTCCTCAAATTGCACGCTGACCCGAAGTACCAGCCCTACAACACAGGTGACCAGTACTATCAGACACTGTTTGGTATGCTGAACCTGGACGACCGAGTCTGGACCTGTGCCAGTCATCCGGACACGGTTGCAATCGCGCAGCATTTTCTAGGACCAAACTGCCGGGTGCCCGATGCGTGTTCCAAGCCAACCTGGCCCGGCGCGCCGCATGGCGGACTGCACGTTGATTCCGCCGGAAACTTCGCCGAGGTTCCCGACGTGCCATGGATGATCAACAGCATCTGGATGTTGACGGAGTTCACCGTAGAGAACGGCGCGACGGGCGTGGTGCCGATGAGCCACCGATCGCGCTTGAAAGGCCCGCCGCCGAACATCACCCCAGACAGCCCGCTAATCAAGCCTATCACAGGACGACCCGGCACGGTGATGATGTGGCACGGCGGGCTATTCCACATGGCTAGCGCCAACACGTCCAACCAGATTCGTGTCGGACTCAATACAGGCTACTGCCCGCGCTGGTTCAACACCTGGGTCGAGGGTGGTCATCAGCCGGTTTGGCCCGAGACATACGCGCGCATGCCGCCGGAAATGCAGCGTTTGTGTCTCGGTCGATTGGGCCGCAACCGCGAGGAGCTATACGAACAGTTTTAAAAACCTATTTGGAAACTCCATTGTACAGATTGCCCGACATTTTCATACAACTTTCTTAACCAAAAATGGTATAATCCCACTCAAGATACTGCGAGGGCCTAAACAAGGAAGCGGAGGGAATAAAAATGAAAACCGCAGTCACAAGGCTGGCTTCAGGTCTGGTTACTTTAGTTGTCCTTGGGTTGATTCTCACAGGACAAAGTTATGCCAGGATTGACCCTGAGGTCGTGGTTGGCGCCTGGCGTTTTGATGAAGGCAGAGGAAACAGAACAAAAGATTCTTCCGGCAATGGTAATGATGGGAACCTCGACGCGATAGGTTGGGGGGCGCCTAAATGGGTTGAGGGTAGATTTTGCAAGGCCTTGCAGTTTGACGGACTGAATAACTATGTTGATTCCGGTGATGACAAGAGTTTGACTCTTATTGATGCCGGAAAGTTTACTTATACCGCTTGGTTCAAACCCGATGTGGTAGACTTTTATTAGGTATTCTTGGCGCTTGGTGTTGGAGGACGTACCCCCAATACTGGTGATGTCAGAACAGCAAACGGAAAGGTTTTTGCCCATTGGCATGGTAAAGAAGGCGCCTTCGGTGGAGGAGAGGTGGTAACCAAGTTAGAACCAGAAACGTGGTATCATGTCTCAGTTGTTTTTGTCAGTGGGAAACTTCCAGTGATTTATCTCAATGCTAAATATGAAAATGGTGGTAATGGGGGAGGCGCAGTAGGTCTAGTCTTTGCAGACGAAGACTGGAAGGCCTGGATTGGGAGGTCATTATATAATGATCACGCGCGGCTTTTCAAGGGCGTCATTGACGAAGTTGGCCTCTTCAATCTCGTGCTGACTGAGGGTGAAATTAACGAACTCATGGAAAAAGGACTTGGCAAATTCGCCGCCGTTTCCCCGTCAGGCAAATTGGCCACAACCTGGGGTCGGCTCAAGGCAGTTTGATACACCTTGCCTAATGATTGGACTTTGGACAAATTTTTGGGAAGCCGCGTGCTTACTGGATCTCAGCAACGGGCCTCCAAATTCGTGGATGCTTACACCACAAGGCGTTGAGCCATTACCAGTCCGAAAACGTGTGATTTTGTCCAAAGTCCAATAATACCATTTTGAGTTTTTAATGAGGGGATCGTGTGTCGTATAGGTGGCCAGATTCAGAATCTTGCGCTGGCATTTTGCCCTCATTATAATTCTACAAATGGCATAATATTCATAAAGAGGTGAAATTGGATGCTTGGTTAACTATTCTTACCGTACTCTCATTGGGATACGTTTTCTATTTAGGACAAATTGCCATCCACAACTGTGTTCACTACACACTCTTCAAAAAAACAAGGAAGTTTAATAACTTAGTAGGTAACATACTCTGCTCGATTCAACTTGCCCATTTTGAAGGATGGCGCTCTGCCCATATGATGCATCATCGTTTTGCCAATACTGATCGAGATCCCCATAAGGTGGATCGTCTACTTGTGCCTTACATCCTCACGCATTACTACCGCATCGCCAAACGGGTTTGGGAGCCGGAGCGATTTTTTGCTGCCACTCTACCTCCTATTATTGTTGCAGGCACTGTAGTTATGTGGCAAGCACTGATAGGCGAGGGAATGCGTGGATTGAGATGGGGAACACTATACTGGCTAATCCCTACAGTGATTAGCCAGTCGTTGATTGCACATTTTAACTATATCACTCATGTTGGCCTTCCGTTCGGGCGGGGTCAGGACACGAGAAGTTTTAAAAAAGGCTTATGGCGAGTTATCAACCTCCTCACATTCAGCTTTTATCTACACGCCGAACACCATATAAAACCAAGTGAGGCAATACCCGTCTCCCATCCTAAATTATGAAAGTAACGTTCATTCTCGGATTAACTCTTCCTTTGGAAAAACAGAGTGTATTGAGTGGCATTGGTCGTACTATTGGCATAAGTCTAGAATTTCGCATACTTTTCGTTCATAGGAGGTTTTTATGGTTTTTCCAAAACATTTTGTTCCCCAATTTTTGACTTGGCAAGAAAGTCATTCTTATGTATCTTTTGACCGGCGCTCAAGATTCCAGAGGAGTTCATTCTTGCTGTCACGACCGGATTTTCTGCCCATCACCGGAGCCGGAGTGTTTTCAATCTAACAAGTGCAAAACCGAATTTACGGGAAAATGAACCATGCGACCTTTCTAAGAGGAATCTTATGAGCAAATACTTCAGGCCCTTCTTAAAAACAGCTAAACCATCTCAAAGTTGGCGGAAACGGATCTTCGATACAGTGCTCCCATTTGCTGTAGCAGCGGGTATTTTATCCTGTAGTCCGGCAGTCTTATTGGAGCCAATCGCGCTCAGACGCTACGAGTCCCGGTTTACCACGTTGCGGGAGCGGGGAACAGCGATCGAAAACTACTTGCTGAGCTTCGAGGCCACGCTTAAGTCCGGATCTGGCGATGCGATTGCCCAGATGGCGCCAGATGCCGTGCGGCCTTTGACTGCCTGTGCAGAGCAGCCGGTGAGTTGGGTAAACGTCCCACGTATCCACATCTATCCCTGGGAGCCACCAACAGGCGACGCCAGGGGTAATCCGTGGATGAACCTTGCGGCACACTGGTCTACCGGTTCCCAGATTTCGCGGAGTTCCCTGACGTTGCTGCGTCTCAACATGATGAACAAAACGAACTGTGAACCGGAAATTCGGGTTGTCGTGGAGGGCAAGGATAGTGACGGGCGGTTCCGCCAGGATGCGCTTTATGCTCGGTTGCTAGTGGAATTCTCCGGGGAACTTCCGGTCATCCGGGACGTGATTGAATTCTCAGCTCACTCCCTCCTTCCTACCGTCGATCTACTCTTTGTCGATGAAGCTGTAGATCGAGGACTTGACTTCCAACGTCCGGAAGTCGCACTTCGTAGCGACCTTAAATTTGCTGTCTTTACAGCAGTAGGGGGCGGGATGGCTGTGGGTGACGTAGATGGCGACAACTGGGAGGATGTATACCTGGTTGGCAGCAAACCCAACACCAGCCGCTTGTTCAGCAATGTTGAGGGATACTTTCTGGACATTACGGCACATGCGGGTGTGGCAGACCCAGAGGATAATGCCATGGCCGCGGCAATGGGTGATGTAGATGGTGACAGAGATCTCGACCTCGTCGTCACCCATGCGTTTGCTCCGCCCATACTCTACAGAAACCGAGGCAATGCGACATTCGCGATGGAACGCTTCCCACCTCTTCCGGGTTCAAAAGAAGAGGGGGCGACGACCCCTACCTTCGCTGATGTGGACAATGACGGCGATCTTGACTTGTATATTGCGTACCATGCGCCAGCGTCCGATTACGTGCCAGAAACGTTGTTTATCGGGCTTAACGGCGTTCAGGACCGCCTCTACATAAACGATGGAACAGGTCATTTCAGTGAGGAAGCACAAATTCGTGGTCTTAAAGAATCACGATGGTCATTACAAGGTGTGTTTGCCGACTTTGATGAAGATGGTGACGTCGATCTCTATCAGGTCAACGACTTTGGGCGCAACACCCTCTATTTGAACGATGGGACCGGTCACTTTGAGGATGGCACCCTTGAATGGCCGGGAATAGAAGCATTCGGCTTTGGAATGAGCGGAAGCTGGGGAGATTACGATTCTGACGGGGATCTCGACCTATACGTATCCGGTGTGGCGTCAGGTATAGCGTGGTTCGTCGAAGAGCCTGACGTGAGACGTTTCTTTCTACTGAACGCTAAACGCAGCCAATATCTATCCCCCGGGCAGGTTGAACGGATCAAGCAGGACCTGATGCCATTCACAGATGGCAACCTAACAGATTTCCCCATGGCGTTTAAGGGGAATCACTTACTTCGTAGGGAGGCCAACCGGTTTGTGGACGTCGGTCCACAAACCGGAACTAATTATGCCCTGTGGTCCTGGGGGGCCGGTTTCGTTGATTTTCAGAATGATGGCCTGGCTGACATCTATTCGACCAATGGGTTCATCACTGGCCAGAAGGCTGATGATCTGTGAATGATCTTCTTTGAGTCGACGGTTCGTCGGCCACATGACTATTATGAAGGAAGGTTCTACTCCCCTGATTTTGTCCTCAATAACTCCTGGAACGGAGCGGAACCTAACTTCGCATACCTTAACCTTGATGGACAGAACTTTCTCGACGTTGGCTATGTCCTTGGTGTGGATAGCCTAAGCGACAGCCGAGGCTTCGTTCCATTCGATTTTGACCATGATGGAGACCAAGATCTTCTCGTCGCCAATCAAAATGGATCGACACATCTCTATGTCAATCACTGGGCCGATGCGACGCAGAACTCCTGGCTCAAGATCCGTCTTGCGGACCAATCCGGCTCGCTCCCTTTTGGTGCTACGGTTAAAGTCCAAATAGGAAATCGCGTACAGGCGAAGACCTACTCTCTAGGCAATAGCTATGCGGCTTCATTTGTTGGGCCGATTCACTTCGGGCTTGGTCCTGCAACCGAGGTGGATTTAGTGGAAGTACTATGGCCTGGCGGAACACACACGCGGATAAATGGGGTCGCCGTGAATCAGGAGCTGGTTGTGCATCGCACAACCAGCCATGCTTCGGCGGGAAGTTTTCAATGAAAAACCCTGGAAGGTTGCGGTTTTGGACGCTGTTGTTTGTAATTTCGTTGACTTGGGGTATTGCGGGTTGCACCCAATTTGATTGCAGATTAAATGTTGAATTTTGAAGCGTGTAGCGAATTTTTGAACCATGCCCTTATTTTTGATTTTTACAAAATCAGACCGAGTGGACTAATCCGCGGCAGAGAACAAAATAAAACAAGGAACAACCATGAACCCCATTACCAGAAACTTTGTCGAAACCACATGCCAAGCGTTTAATGTTAATGGCTATCTGCTCATCAAAGATGCCCTTTCGGCAGAGGAAGTATGTCACGTCAACGAAGCGCTGGATAGGCTCGACCTGCCGGAGAAGGACGTGCTGTGGGCGCTGGCGGATAAGGACGATGTCTTTCTTAATCTTGTGGACCATCCAAGCACATTTCCCTATGCCCTAGCGCTCATGGGTGGTAATGTGCAAATGCTCGATACCGCTGTGAACATCATTCCGCCGAATACGGAGGGCGCTGGATGGCACGAAGATGGTCCGGGGCCATTGCCATACCCCAGCGTGGACGGCAAACGCCCATTGTTGCACCTAAAGTTTGCTTTCTTTTTGAATGACCTGACCGAAGACGATCGGGGAAACCTGGCTGTCGTGCCCGGCAGCCACCACATTCCCTTCCCCCGTGACGCTGACCGGTCGGTGCTCTGGGAGTTCCCCGGTGTGATTCCCTTGAAGGTGCGGGCAGGCACAGCCTTGGTGTTTCACAACGGACTGTGGCATGCCAGTACCTTTAACCAAACCGATAAGCCACGGCGGGTGGTTTACTGCACCTATTGTCACTCCTGGCACCGTGGCTTCGACTACATTACACCTCCCCAATCGCTGCTGGACCGGCTGGAGCAACTGCCTCTTGAGCGAAGGCAACTACTGCGACAACTGTTAGGAGCCATTCCCCAGGCGGGCCCAAGGGGAAGGGGGTTGGGCGATCTTTCAGGGGCAGGATACTACTTCGCGAATCCGGAGGACTATCCGGCAATAAAGTTGATTGAGCATGGTTAAGGATTGGCCTTTCGAGAAACAACACATAGGACGCTGACCGTGCCCTAAACAAAAAATGTAGGGAATAAAAATGAAAACCACAGTCACAGGGCTGGCTTCAGGTCTAGTTACTTTAGTTGTCCTTGGGTTGATCATCACGGGACAAAGTTATGCCAGGATTGACCCTGAGGCCGTTGTTGGCGCCTGGCGTTTTGATGACGGCAGAGGAGACAACGCAAGAGATTCTTCCGGCAACGGTAATGATGGGAACCTCGACGCGATAGGTTGGGGGGCGCCTAAATGGGTTGAGGGTAGATTTGGCAAGGGCTTGCAGTTTGACGGAGTGAATAACTATGTTGATTCCGGTGATGATAAGAGTTTGACCCTTATTGATGCCGGAAAGTTTACATATACCGCTTGGTTCAAACCCGATGTGGTAGACGTTTATCAGGTACTCTTGGCGCTTGGTGTTGGAGGAGCTACCCCGAATACGGGTGATGTCAGAACAGCAAACGGAAAGGTTTTTGCCTATTGGCATGGTGAAAAAGGTAGGGATGGATTCGGTGTAACAGGGGGGACAACCAAGTTAGAACTAGAAACGTGGTATCATGTCGCAGTTGTTTTTGTCAGTGGGGATTCCCCAGTGATTTATCTCAATGGTAAAAATGAAAATGCGGGTGATGCGGGAGGTGGACAAGGTCAGGTCTTTGCAGGCGAAGGCTGGAAGGCCTGGATTGGGAGGTCATTATATAATGATCACGCGCGGCTTTTCAAGGGCGTCATTGACGAAGTTGGCCTCTTCAATGTCGTGCTGACTGAGGGTGAAATTAACGAACTCATGGAAAAAGGACTTGGCGAATTCGCTGCCGTTTCCCCGTCAGACAAATTGGCAACAACTTGGAGTCGGCTCAAGGAATTTTGATAGACCTTTGCCTAAGAATGGAATCGTAGGACAGGTGTGTTCGGGGATGGGCTCGATCTCAATGTCCCATTTTTCAACCGCTGTCTCGATGCACTGCAATGCCATTTGCTGGTTAAAACCGACCTGCTTGTGCGTTGCATGCAGACAAGTGATGGGTCTCGAAGTCTCTCGCTGATGCGATAATGATGAAAACTGACTTGAAAAAAAAATAAAGATGATATATAATTAAGACCTATATTCCGCACCCCTAACGGCGGTTTGTTATTTGGGCACGTCACACGATGGGACAACGAAACCCTGAGACTTTGAGCCATAGTCCTTCATCTTTTCACATGACGGCCCGCCTCTGGCATTTGGAGGCGTTTTGCACGGCTCTTACTGCAATGAGAAGGAGGAACCCAAAAATGAAAGTGACGATTTCAAAAATCACGATCGGCTGCATCCGCATTGTCACTCTAAATCTCAGTTTCATTTTAATAGGTCTCTTCACACCGCAAAGTGCTGCTGCTATTAATCCCCAAAGCATTGTCGGCGCCTGGCTCTTTGATGAGGGCAAAGGAGATATTGCCGCAGATGGCTCTGTCAACGCTGGGAAACGCGGAGGCGCAAGCGATTTGAAGCTGAACCATGCTGCCTGGGTAAAAGGAAAGTTTGGCACAGCCTTGAAGTTTAATGGGCAGCAAAGACAGGCGGAAACTTCCGATGAATTTTTGCCAGGGGGGCTTGAGCCAAGAACAGTCGCAGGATGGATGAAGACAGGAAAATCTTTCAATGGCTTTATCCTTAATTACGGCAGCCACCACGCGAAATTTGGGCCGGGCCGGGAGGTTCATCTGGGTATGCTGAACAAAGTAGAGGCAGGCTTTTTTAATTTTGTCGAGGAGCCAAATGCTGCAACCGTGGGGGTTGGCGGCGGAGAGAATATTCCCGGTCAAACCCGAGTCAATAATGGGAAATGGCATCATATTGCCGGTAGCTTTGACGGCTTAACCTGGACGCTTTACGTCGATGGAGAGGTTGAGGGAGTCGGCAAACCAGCTACGTCTACCAAACTTAACGAAGGGCTAAGCATCGGATTTGCGATAGGGCCTGGCAGTTGGGGTTTTGATGGCGCTATCGACGAAGTTGTAATCCTTAATTCGGCGCTTACTCAGGCTGATGTTAAAAGCCTCCTCAACGGGTTAGAGGCGGCAAAGGCGGTTTCTCCATCGGGCAAACTCGCCACGAGTTGGAGCCGGCTGAAGAAGAGATATTAACACGATTTTCAGATGAAAGCCCACCGCGCATATCTCCTTGCCCTGATGGATCAGAATTGGGAGACATATGCGACGAATTGAAAAAACCGGGCGCCTATCTAGGTAACCCGTTCGCCAAATCGGTGTGGAGTCCGTGCCTGCAGGGCGCTACGGTCTTGGACGCTCTGTCGGAGAAAGGAGGGTACCGCAGGAAATCTATATTTGTAGTAAGGCTTTGCGCGGGCAAAGCCGGTCGGTGAAGTGACAACGTTGGTGAATACCAACAAACCAGAGGTAACAAAAAATGAAAGTGAGATTCATCACACTCGGATATATCAGCGCCGTTGTTCTCCTATGCCTCATTCTCGCAACATCCGGTCACGCGGCCATTGACCCTGACACCGCTGTGGCAATCTGGCTCATGGAGGATGGCGAGGGTGATAAAGTTACGGAGGTGACCAATAACCCCGCCAAGCTGAGGGGACTCCTCCAGGGTAAAAACATAACGTGGGTCGACGGCGTCTTCGGCGGGGCGATAGACCTCGGCTCCGCGGGTGACGTCATGGCGGTTGGTAAGCAGTTTGGCGAAGAGGCTGCCCCGACGGCTGCGTGCACCGTCATGGCATGGATACAGTATCGGGAAAAGATCAAAACAGATCTCTTTCAGTTTCAGCCGGGTGACCCGTGGGACAACAGAATCTCGGTTCACTTTCCGTGGGCGGAGGCTGGGATTATCTGGCAGTTTGGCAGACCGTTTGGTGGTCCCCCTGGTGTTGATGTTCCCAAGAACTTTGAGGATGATTGGCATCACGTCGCGTTCACGGGTTCTGACGATTCAACAGAAATATGGATAGATGGTGAGGCTGTCGCTCGAGGAGGCGGCCAGCAGCCCTTTGTACATCAAGCGCATGGACCATGGCATGTTGGCGGCAGAACAAACGCCTCTTTCGACGGGAAGATCGACGAGGTTGGGGTTTTTGATGTTGCCTTGAGCGAAAAAGACATTAATACCATTATGGACCAAGGGCTTGAGTTCACCATCCTGGGCGTTGACCCTGCTGGCAAAGTCGCGACAGCCTGGGGTACGATAAAAGCCCGCGATTAGTTCTAGGCGCGGCGCGGTGTGCCCTGTCTTGTCCACTCGCGGCATTTTGAACCTCCCAATATAAAAAACCCATCTTGCACATGCGTATTCTATATGCGTGCGTGGGATGGGTTTTTTATACACCAGCGCCGATGCGATCGGTATGGAAAACGTCTTCCCTAAAAGCACCATCGGTGCGTTTCGCAACCAACTTTAACAACATCCCTTTGGTAGTGTGCATAAGGAGAGAAAATGTCGGATACGGAACTGAAGGTGCGGAAAGAATATCTTGATGACCAGGCATAAGATCGGATCCGCATCGAAACAGAAGCGGTTCTACTCATTATGGCACATTTGCTGGCATGAGAGAATGATTCGTCTTTTTCATCAGTTTGAACCGGGGAGAGGCGATTATTCTGTTAATCGAGATCAACGGTTGACTGTTCCAGACTTCGACACGTTAGTCAGACAAATTCAACAAGCACGGTCAACGGGTAATGAAAGTCACGCTTGACAGCGGAAAAGATGCCACACAAGAGAAGAGATCACTGATGAAATCATCTCAGAGAGGAAAACGCCCGGATGAAACCATTGTTTGCAATTTGCTTTATGGGCTTAGCTTGTTTGCTGTATGCCTTTGGGGATGAAATTAATCCGGATCCAGAGGCGCTTACCCCACCGCCTCAAACGGCAAAAGCCCATTATGATTTGGGGCTTGCCTTAAAAAATAGGGAGCAAGAGAAGGCAATCGCAGAATTTCAGCAAGCAATCCGACTCCATCCCACTTACACGGAAGCGCATCGAGAATACATGGATGTGATGCGAGCGCAAGGGAAAACAGCGCAGCTCGTCGAAGAATACCGAGCAGAGGCGGCGCAAAATCCGTCAAGCGAGGTGAATCACTATCTCCTGGGTAGAGCCCTAGACGATAACGATGAAAAATTTCTCGCGTTCAAGAAAGCCGTCGAAATCAATCCAGATTACCCGTGGGGGCATTTTGGGTTGGGAACCATCTATGCTGATCAGGGCAAGCTGGACGAGGCGATCGCTGCATACAAACGGGCAACCCGTCTCAACTCGAATCTGGCGATGGGGCATTTCAATCTGGGCGTTATCTATCTGGAGCGTGGCGAGCTAGACGATGCCGTTGACGCATTCAGAATGGCTATCCGCATCGATCCGGACGATGCATATACACATATCAGCCTTGGGGTTGCCTACAAAGCGCAAGGCAAACTGGACGAGGCGATTGCGGCATTCAAAATGGTTCTTCGCATCGACCCAGACGATGCAAGCGCGCACTACAAGCTGGGAAGAATCTACAATGACCAGGGTAAACACTCGGAAGCAATTGCACCTCTCGAAACGGCTGTCCGTCTAATACCCAATCATGTCGGTGGACATATCAGTCTGGGGTTTGCTTACATGCAGGGTGGCCAAATCGACGAAGCGGTTGCGGCGTTCCAAAAGGCCATCAACCTCAACCCGAAGTTCGCACCAGCGCATAACAATCTGGGCATTGCCTATTCTAGGCAAGGGCATCCAGACAAAGCCATCGCGGCATACAAAACTGCTCTGACAATCAACCCTGACTTACCAGGAGTACATACCAATCTGGGAATTATCTATGCACAACAAGGCCAACTCGATGATGCGATTGCAGCGTTCCAGACCGCCATCCGCATCTACCCGAACAATGTCAGATCGCACAGCAATCTGGGACTTGCCTACCAGAAGCAAGGCCGGCTCGATGATGCGATTGCGGTGTGGCAGGCTGCGATTCGTATCGGCCCGAACAATGCAAAGGTGCACCTTGGTCTGGGAAATGCCTATTACCAGCAGGGGAAGCCAGACGAAGCCATCACGGCATATAAAATTGCTATTAATATCAACCCGAGCGATGCAAGAGCGCATTATGTTCTGGGAATCATCTACAAAGCGCAAGGTCAAGTGGACAAAGCAATATCAGCGTACAAAAAGGTCATCGGTATCGACCCAAGGGACGCAGGGGTGCATCACACGCTGGGATTGCTCTACTTCAATCAAGGTAGACTTGACAAGGCGATTTTCGCGTACAAAACCGCCCTACAGATAAACCCTGACTTGCCGGAAGCATATACTAACCTTGGCAATGTCTACCTGAATCAGGGCAACCTCGATGAAGCAATCGCAGCCTGGAAAGCTGCTGTTCAACACAATCCTAATGACACATTGGCGCATTTCAATTTGGGCGTCACTTATGAAACGCAAGGTAAACTCGGCGAGGCGATTGCGGCGTGGAAAGCCGCTATCAGGAGCGATCCTAACTATACATCGGCGTACGTGCCTCTAGGCAACGCCTATGCGCAGATGGGGGACCTCGACGAAGCGATTGCGACGTACGAAACCGCTATCAATGTTGACCCAAACGATGCCGCCGCATATGTCGCTTTGGGCAACGCCTATGCGCAGATGGGGGACCTCGACGAAGCGGCTGCGGCGTACGAAAGGGCTATCAGCATTGACCCGACCTATGCTTATGCACAAGTGAGTCTGCAATTGGACGACAAAGCGCGAGGCAAGCTGGACGACGCAATTGTCCCCTACGAATCCGATATCCAGATTGACCCGCCCGGCGTGATGCCACACGGCAATCCGGGAGGCAATGCTGATATTCCGAGCCTTCCCAAGGCGCACCTACTAGGTCAAGACAATAACGCTCATTGGCGATACCCACTCAATGAGCCGGTGTGGCGCGCCGCCAATGATGCGGCGCACATGGCTCCGGATGACCCTGTCCTGGGACTGCACATGGGAAATAGAGCGTGGGCGTTGCCGTGGTGGATTATGAAGAATCACCATGTGGCGAATCTTAAACTGGACAATCAGCCGATATTGATTACGTTCTGCGAATTGTGCAGCAGCGCAGCCGCCTTCAATCCGGTTCTCAAGAGGGAACGATATACGTTCCGCATTGTGGGTTTCTACAACGGTACGATTCTCGTTTCGGACTTCGAGACCGGGAGTTTCTGGTCTCCGTTCCGGGGTGAAGCCATAGAGGGGCCACTCGAGGGAGAGCGGCTGACGCGATTGCCACTGTATCAATGTACGTGGTCAGAATGGGTTGCCCTGCATCCGGACGCCTTTGTCTTAGATGGCGCAGAAGCGCTGCGCGGAGGGCATGGACACCGTTATCGTCCGGGGTCACCAGGGATAGATAGTTTTTCCGCAACACTGCTGCAGTCTGTTGACAAGCGACTTCCGCACAACGAACTTGTTCTGGGCGTGGAAATTAACGGAGTGGCGCGGGCATATCCACTATCGACCTTGGATCAGATAGGGATGGTCGTTAACGATACACTCGGCGAAAAGGAGATCGTTGTTCTGCATCAGCCGGAGACCATGCTAGCAATCGTCTTCTCACGTCGGATTGGAGACAGAGTTCTGGTTTTTGAGGGCGCGAAAGATGGGCGGGTTGTAGATCTCGAATACCAGGGACACTGGAACTATGCTGGAGAGGCCGAAGACGGTGCGCTTGACGGACGTAAGCTGTCGTATGTTTCCTCCGGAGTCCAGGAATGGTATATCTGGGCGGCATATCATCCGGAGACGGAAATCTTTGGCGGTAGCGAGACTTCAAAATTGAAATAGGTGAAGTGCCAACGGAAATTTAGACCAGAAATAAGCGAAGTTAAACTAAGTGTTGCTGCTCAAATTCAATGGAAGACTGTAGTTGGGTTCCCGCAGTCTTTGGAAATGCAACGGCAAGCGGGTGGATGCTAGAACGCGCATCGGGCATTTTGAGGTGTATGTGAACTCAGAGAAAAAGACAGGTGTGTCGAATATCTATTGAGTCGAGTGATATAGCACTGTTGTTCGGCGTTTGTGTAGAATCCCAAGGTGCGCAACCACTTGAATTTCATATCGGTATTTAGAATAATTTGACAGAGTCAAGACAATTTACGGAAGAGAATTACTCGTGCACAGAAATTAAAGCCAAATGACAGAACTATCGAACGAATGACAGCCTGTTTGAACTCGTAAAAGATTCTGCACCGAAGCCTAAGTTTCTCGCGATAAGTTAAGGAGCTTGTAAATGCCAAAGCACATGTATAATCCCGCAGCCATTGAGCCGAAATGGCAAAGCATTTGGGAGAAACGTGAGACATTTCGCACACCTGACGACCCCAAAGCATGGGAAGGAAAACCGAAATTTTACATACTGGGCATGTTCCCGTACGTTTCAGGGGCTGGCTTACATGTCGGTCACCCAAAAGGATATCTTGCTACAGACGTGATTGCCAACATGCGACGAATGCAAGGCTACAACGTCCTCCATCCGATGGGTGGGATGCGTTTGGACTGCCAGCGGAGCGTGCCGCTGAACGCGGGAATGTTCACCCTGCAACAATCACCGAAAAGATGGTGGATATGTTCCGCCAACAGATCAAGCGGATCGGCTTCTCATATGATTGGAGCCGGGAGATTAACACCTCCGCGCCCGAATACTACAAGTGGACGCAGTGGATTTTCCTCAAACTCTACGAGAAAGGGCTGGCATACCTCGAAGATGTACCCGTTAATTGGTGTCCTGCGCTTGGAACTGTTCTCGCCAACGAGGAGGTTAAAGACGGAAAATACATTGAGACCGGCGATCCGATTGAGAGGCGGCAGATGCGGCAATGGATGCTGAAGATTACAGCATATGCCGAGCGGCTCCTTGAAGACCTGAATGAACTGGATTGGCCCGAAGGTCTCAAGGAGATGCAGCGGAATTGGATCGGAAAATCGAAGGGTGCAGATATAACATTCTCCATCAAGGACACGAATCTCACGTTCTCCGTTTTCACAACGCGACCTGATACACTCTTCGGAGCGACATACTGTGTTTTTGCCCCCGAACACCCGCTAGTCGAAGGGATTGTGCGTAATGACCGGAAGGCTGCGGTTAGGGCGTATATCAAGGAATCGAAGAATAAATCCGACCTACAGCGAACCGACCTCGCGACAGAGAAGACGGGGGTTTTCACGGGAGCCTACGCGATGAATCCCTGCAATAATGGTGCAATTCCAATCTGGATCGCCGACTATGTGCTGATTTCCTACGGCACTGGTGCCATCATGGCTGTGCCCGGTCATGACGAACGTGACCATGAGTTTGCCAGAGCATTTAACATTCCAATCGTCGAAGTCATTAGCGGCGGCGAACAGCCAATTGAAGAGGAACCTTTCACCGACGACGGAGTCTGTGTGAACAGCGGTTTCCTCAACGGCTTGCAAGTGACGGACGCTAAAGAGAAGATGATTGCATGGCTTGAGCAAGAAAAGAAGGGCAATCAGAAGGTGCAGTATCGCCTACGCGACTGGCTATTTTCCCGCCAGCGTTACTGGGGTGAGCCATTTCCAGTTGTGCATCTCGAAGATGGTTCGATTGCCACGATTGCTGATGACGGGCTTCCGGTGGAACTCCCACCCATTGATGAATACCGACCAACCACTGATGGAAAGCCTCCCCTTGCCCGCGCTGGGGATGACTGGCTGATGACGTCCCTTCCAGATGGGCGCGTCGGAATCCGGGAAACCAATACGATGCCGCAATGGGCGGGCTCTTGCTGGTACTACTTGCGTTATATTGATGCACATAATCAGGAAGCTCCGTGGTCTGCGGAAGCGGAACGATATTGGCTGCCGGTTGACCTGTATATCGGTGGTACCGAGCACGCGGTATTGCACCTGCTCTACGCACGGTTCTGGCACAAGGTGTTGTACGACTGCGGACTTGTTTCCACGAATGAACCGTTCCAGAACCTCTTCAATCAGGGGATAATCCTCGCGGAATCCTATCAGGACGATAACGGCAAATATTACTATCCGCACGAAGTAGAGAAAAAAGGAGAAGAGTGGTTTGTTAAGGCGTCTGGTAGACCCGTCAATACGCAACTTGAGAAGATGAGCAAGTCGAAATTCAACGTCGTGAACCCCGACGATGTCATCGATCAGTACGGTGCGGACTCAGTGCGGCTCTACGAACTCTTCATCGGTCCGCTGAGCGTCAGTACCCCTTGGCAGACCGCCGGCGTGGAAGGGGTTTATCGCTTCCTCAACCGAGTCTGGAGGCTGGTCGTCGACGAACACACGGGTGAGCCGAGTGAAAAACTAACCGATGTCCCGAGCAACAGCCATGCAGCGTTGTGGAAAGAATTGCACCAGACCATCAAAGTCGTCACGGAGGACACAGAATCCATTGATAAAATGAACACAGCTATCAGCCAAATGATGGTGTTTGTCAACACCGCGACGCAAGCCCATACGCTTCCCAAAGAGACGATGAAGACGTTTCTGCGACTGCTGTTCCCTTACGCTCCGCACATCGCCGAAGAACTGTGGGAACGGCTGGGAAACACAGAACTGATTGCAAAGTCGTCTTGGCCAACTTACGACCCAGAAGCGCTCAAACGGGAAGAGGTAACAATCGTCGTCCAAGTCAATGGAAAGCTACGTAGCCGCATTCAATTGTCCGTGGACGCGACCAACGAAGAGGCTGAAGCAGTTGCGCTTGCGGACGAACGCGTCCAAAACCAAGTGGCAGAGAGAACGATACGGAATGTGATTGTCGTTCCGAACCGGCTGATTAACATTGTCGTGTAACTCGTAGGAAATACACAACCCATTTCGCAGCATGGATTGCATACCCATTCAACACTTTGTCTGAGATCCAGGAGGAAATCGAAGAAATGTCTGAAACCCAAAATGAAGGTGTACTTATCACTCCCATCGGTGGATTGGGAGAATTCGGCTTGAACATGATGACGTATGAGTACGCCGACGATCTCATCATCATTGATGCTGGCATCATGTTTCCCGAAGCGGACACGCCGGGTGTAGATTTGGTCGTCCCCGATATAACATACTTACTTGAGAATCAGCACAAAATCCGCGGAATCATAGTTACCCATGCACATGAAGATCACACAGGTGCACTATCATTCCTGCTACGACAAATTAACATCCCTGTTTACGGCACTGAACTCACCCTCGCGCTCGCTAAACGCAGATTGAAGGAATACGATGTCTTAAAAGACGCGCAACTGAACGTCATTGATCCAGATCTCCGGTTGCAACTTGGATGCTTTTCGCTTGAATTCATCCATGTAGCCCATAGCATTCCCGGAACAGTGTCAGTCGCCCTTCATACGGCTGTTGGTGTAATCGTTCATACCGCCGACTTCAAGTTCGATCTCACTCCCGTCGATAATCGGCGCACTGAAATTCACAAACTTGCGATGCTTGGGGAGAAAGGCGTTCTGTTGCTTGTATCTGATAGCACCAATGCGGATCGCCCCGGCTTCACTCCCTCTGAGCGCGCCATTTATTCAGACATCGACACAATTTTTCAAAGTGTTGACCGACGCCTTTTCCTTTCAACATTTTCATCGAGCCTTCACCGTATCCAGCAATTCATCGATCTCGCGATAGAACATCACCGCCTGATAGCCGTCACCGGGCGCTCTATGGTCAATAACATCCGAATTGCTTCAGAGTTAGGTTACTTAAACGTGCCGCCGGACATTCTCATCGATCCCCGGGAGGTGAAGCAGTTTCAACCTCACGAAGTCGTTGTTCTGAGCACTGGCAGCCAAGGTGAACCCCGATCTGCAATGGCGTTGATGGCGATGAATAATCACGCATTCCTGAATATTGAACCGCAGGATACCGTTGTCCTATCCGCCCGTATCATACCGGGCAATGAGCGATCGGTTGGGCACATGATAAATCACTTGCTTCGACGTGGCGCGCGGGTCCTCCACGAAAGAAATGCCAATGTCCATGTGTCCGGACACGGTGCCCAAGAAGATCTCAAATTGATGATTAATCTTGTGCGTCCCAAGTTTTTCGTGCCGATGCACGGTGAATACAGCCATCTTGTTCATCATGCTGAACTCGCAGAAGAAATTGGCATACCCTATGAAAATATCACAGTTGCTGAAAACGGCGATCAGATGCTGCTTAACCCTGATTCCTGCGGCATTCATGGACGCGTTCAATCCGGACGCGTTTTCGTGGATGGTAAGCTTGAAATGGGAGTCGAGGACATAGTATTGCATGATCGGCACGCTCTCTCGCAAGATGGTATGGTTATCCCAATCGTTGTGCTCGATCGGAACACCGGCAAAATCGTCGCTGGACCAGACATGGTTTCAAGGGGATTTGTTTACATGGACGAATCTCAACCACTGATAGACGAAGCCAAAGAAATCGTCATCAATTCGATAGATAGACTTAGTGAAGAGGTCAAAAGCGAAACGGAAACAGTTCAAGAGGAGATCCGAATTGTCCTGCGGCGTTTCTTCTCAAAACGAACAAAACGCCGCCCGATGGTGTTGCCTGTTGTCATGCGTGTCTAATCCCACGCGATGAAGCCATGATTATCCGCTGACCAGACCATCGAAAGCCCCTCGCTTGTGATGTGGGGTCGTATCATTCAAAAGTTTTTCTGTTGATGTGGAAATCGTCGAGAAATCGCTTAAAACGACATTTAGCAGAATGGAGCGACAATCGTATTGTCGATCGAGGAAGTCATTATTGTCCCCTATACACCGTAGCCCGGTTGCAAAGCGAGTTATGCAACATAACATCAGAGTGAACCTACACACAAACGATGAGGAATAAGATGAGAACGCGACTTCGGGTCGTTATAGACGGACTGGATGTAGTGATTGACCATTCTGACGGCAGTGATACCTTTATTGATACTATACACAGAATAGGTATAGAGGAGGTGCGAGATCTTAAAATTGAGGCAAAAATGCCCCCTTACACTAAACGTGTTCTACCTCTATGAATGGAACGCTATGGAGTTCGATGACCGCGAGGAATATACGGGACATAAATATGGTAAGCGCAAGTATCGGATACACACAAGAAGTAACACGTAGAAGAAGCAGGAGCTTCTTGAGGAGATTTCGAAACAGTTAGGGTACATTAACATGGATGTAAAGGTAGTCCCGAAATAGCAACACTTTTGCCGGAAGCGCCAATATTGTGTCTAAAAAGTGCATTTTATTTTGCGTTCTGTGATTGGCGTTCGGCAAATCGTTGATTGTGGGTCAATTTCCAACGGCATTTATACACAGTGAACGGGACCGGATGTCCGGATCCCCAAACATTCCAAATTATGAGGGCTAGGAGGTAATATCCATATTTTATGAGTTACTAATCACTAACAGAAGGATTTTTGATATGACCATTCGCAGGGTCGGGGTAGTAGTTTTCAAGATACTCACGAGTGTGGCGTTCGGTGGAATAGTGCCGGCGTTGATTGCCTATATTGTGGCCGACTGGAATTATGTTGCAGTTGCTGCTGGGCTTGGTGTTTATGTTGGTCTGTTTGTTGGGATTGTTTGGAGTATCCAACCGAAGGAGGTGCGGATAGCCTTTGTTGTGCCGATTATGGGGGGGTGTGTTGTTGCTTATTATTACTATTCCTTATGAACAAGGTACTTGGCCTATCAGTCACATGTGGGGGCGTCTCATTCACATGGAGATTGTGTTATCAATCCCTGTGGGTTTGATAGTTGGCATTGTGAGGGCGTTGGCACGTGCAAGAGGACAGAGCATAAAACAGTTTCTGTCTAGAGTATTTGGAGACTAATCACTAACGACAAGGAGGGTTTCCGCATGAATACTCAACAGAAGCTAAGCTACATGTTGGTTGGCGGCATTATTGGCGTGGTTGGTACGGTTATCGGAATGTCGGTTCTGTCAATATCGGCAGCACGGAATGAGTTCGGCTGGATTGTCAGGGCACGCGGACATGATGGTGTGTCTCGAGCGGCTTTCAGTGTGGTAAGAATGGCGGGGTTGTCACGGTGCACGGTAACGATGGAAAGTCTGGGGCTGCTGCGCTCTATGTGAACAAATATGGGAACGGCGTGTTGTCTCTGTGGGACAAACGCAGGAATCGACAGTAGAAACAGTGGCGAGTGGCCAAGTACTGGTGACCATTAACACGACGCGCTGACCACGGGCTAGCGAGCGCTAAAAAGGTAGGTTTCAACATGTAAGCGGCCATTCGATTCAGGCCGGCGGTCTCGCTCGCAGAACCGTGTGTGGCGGCTCATTATTCTGAGCGACGATAAAAGCGGAAGCTTGGAGAGAAGAGGATTAAGATTGGAAAAAGGGCATACGACAGGATTTGTGCAAGTTATCAAGGCGTGACAAAGTGCGCACAAGCAAAAAAACAGGCGCTGGGTATTACGCCCGGCCCCCGCTAAAAAGTTTCGGTTCGATATGTATTGTCGTGTAACGTTTTAGCGTGGTGTGGCGTGATTAGTTTAGTCGCCTAGACTTATCAAACCTGCCTGGTGCCGTTACCAAAACATAAAGAAATCATGGCAAGTCGTTGCGGTCTTGTCAAGGAAGAGATTGTATGTCCGCTCACTATACGGACGCAATTCTCTCGTTGCTTAAGGAAGCGGATATTCAAGCCATTACACCAAGGATTTTGCCTATGAACCAAAAGTCCAGGATAGCAACGATTGTGGTTATCGCGCCGTTTCGGCTTTCGTTGTCGAGCGCAATTAGAATCATCGGGACTATTATAATTAAAAAACATGCGAAAGTCCTTGCTGGTCAGTTTCAAGTTGCGTCCCTCCCCCCAATACCCCACTGACACTGACGCCCTACGGTTCATCCCCCACCCAAGCGCTGCATCAACTCTTTCCGCGTTATGGGTTGGGCGAGATGCATCAGGTAAATCTGGAAGACATCGCTTCGATCGGAGACAAACGCGAGTTTGGTCCCATCGGGCGAAAGCGCGGGCTGCATGGAAACACCAATTCCATTGGTAATGCGCCGTTCGTTCGTCCCATCTGCGTTAATCATGTAAATCTCCATATCCCCGTGCCGTGCCGACACAAAAACAATCACGCTCCCATCCGACGAAACGACGGGGCTGTAACAATCATAGGGATTCGGGTTCAGATGCCTCTCGTGACTGCCATCTACGTTGATTGTGTAAATCTGATGTACTCTTTCCCGCCAGTGACCTCGCGAGGACACAAATGCAATCCGTTGTCCATCAGGAAAAAAGCTAGGGCTGCCATCGTCAACTTCGTTATGCGTGATGGGTTTTGGTTCAATTGCGTTTGAATCAGTTGTTTCAAGGTCTATCCCGCTAAGATCTAGGGAATACAGTTCCAGGTTTCCATCGCTGTTGGATTCATAAGCCACTCGCCGCCGATCGGCAGATACACACGGCGCGCGCACGCCGAATCCGACCGGCAAAAGCTCCTGTGTCACTTTGCTATAGATATGGGTGACAGAAAAACCCGCATAGGTTTTCGTAGAACCGCTGCTTTGGAGTAAGAGCTTGACTTCTCGTGTCGTTCTCGGCTCGCGGCTGTAGAGTACATAATATGGATTGCTGAGGAAGACCGGAGAACTCTCATTGAAATCAGCCGTGAAGGTGACTCGCTGCAGGATGCGACCGTTCAAATTCATCAAGTAAATGTCGCCGTTATCCGCTCGATACGCCGCAAACGCGATTTGCGAGCCATCAGGTGAAAAGGTGGGTGAATAGCTGTCTTTTTCACCTTTTGTCAGTTGCACCACATTGTAGGAATCGCCCAATAGTCCTCCGACCTCTTGCAATATCAAGTTATCAGAAGTAGAGCGAACAATCGCCCGCAACTCATTGAATTCCGCCCGTCGATCGCCCAATTTAAGATAGGTTTTTGCCAACCGAAGCCGGACTTGCACTCGACGCTCTGGTTGTGCCGAGTACAAATTTATCGCTATTTTCCAGTGGGTAATCGCTTCATCGTACTGTCCTAGACCCTCATAAGCCTCTCCAAGCAAGTCGTATACCTTGGGATTTTGATTATCTTGTGCGATATTCTCCTCCAGTAAATTGATTGCCTCTGTGTGCATGCCTGAACGAATGAGTTCCTCAGTTTGCTGAAGGGATTTGTCGTCGCTAGCGCAACCGACGGTGATGAGGACAACCATCAACGCGATACGCAAAATGTGACATCTAATGCGAATTGTGCATTGCGGCTTGCGGCTTGCGGGAATGAGCTGAAATTTAAAGTATCGCATTCGGTTCTCTGAGCGTATTAACTGATAAGGTAGTTTGCTGCTATTGTGCAAAAAGTGTCAACCGACCAATAAACCGTCCCCTGTGGTTCTAAGTGTTTATGCCTAACGAAAAAAGAGGGACATTCGATAGAACGTCCCTCTCCTAATCTCAACGGCTGTGATGCAAGTCGCGTTCACGTAATCCATCCACCACCGATCACCATATCACCATCATAGAACACCGCCGCTTGCCCCGGCGTTACAGCGCGGCGCGGTTGTCCGAACTTGATCTCAGCTTCTGTGTCGCTCATTGGAGTGATCGTCGCTGGAGCACCCTCGTCCTTGGAACGAATCTTTACGTGAGCATTGATTGGCTCAGTTAGTGTATCCATCGCGATGAGATTAATCCGCTCAACCTGCATCGTATCGCGCAAGAGACTGGCTTCCTCGCCAACCACAATTGTGTTATTATGAATATTCACTTCGGTGACATAGAGTGGCGTGCCGGCTGCAATGCCCAATCCTCGACGCTGCCCAACCGTATAGAAGGGCACCCCTCGATGTTTGCCGAGCACCTTGCCTTTTTGATTGATAATCTCCCCATCTTGAATTTTGTCAGTCGCCCAATCTTTTAGGTAGCGTCTATAGTTTCCATCTGCGATGAAGCACAACTCCTGACTCTCTATCTTCTCCGCACTCCTCAATTTGTATTTCCGTGCAATGGCTCTCACCTGATTCTTCTGGTATCCACCGAGTGGCATGCGTGACTGACTCAGTTGCTTCTGTGTCAACGCAAACAAGAAGTAAGACTGATCTTTACGTGAATCGACGCCTTTTCGAAGGAGGTAACGTCCGGTTACGGGGTTCTGCTCAATTCTGGCATAATGCCCAGTCGCAATGTAGTCCGCCTCCAAATGCGCTGCTAGATTGAGGAGTTTGCCGAACTTTACGTCGCGGTTACAAACCACACACGGATTCGGTGTCCGTCCAGAAAGATATTCGTCAATGAAGTAATCAATGACGTGTTGACGGAACTGCTCCTCATAATTGACAGCATAGAACGGTATTTCCAATTGCATTGCAACGCGGCGCGCGTCTTCCACAACGTCGAGTGAAACACAATTTGGCTTATCTGTCTCTGTCTCCACCTCAAATGCATCCTGGGTGCCAAGCCGCATCGTAACTCCGATAACGTCATAGCCCGCCTCAATCATCAATGCCGCTGTTACAGAACTGTCAACGCCTCCACTCATTGCCGCGACAACTCTCACACTCAATGTAATCACCTGATTTCGACGATTTTCGCCCTAGCCGCATGAAAGCAGCATTACGTTTTCGCATTTCAAACTCTACCCGCAAAAACTAACTGGGGCATAAGGCATTACGAGCGTAATGATTCAAAGAGTAATGTCAAAGAGGCAGGTAAGGATTACATGTATCTACGCCTAATCTCGTATTAGCTCCGCAATTCAACACGCCCCACATTTTTTACACACGGCAGTATCACACGAGCTTGTCATGAATCCCTTCTGATGTTTGTTGTGTTCGAGACGCAAAAATTCCGGGATGACATTGAGGTCAAGGTGATCCCACGGATTGAACTCGTCGATCGAGCGAGGGCGAAGTGCATAGAAATCGGGGTCCAAGCCATGTTTGTCAAAGGCACGCTTCCATGACTCACCTCTCGAAAGATCCAATATGACAGGCCCAAGCCGTCGGTCGCCGCGTGCAAAAACCGCTTCCTGATAGGCGAGTCGAGCGCTAGCTGAGGATACTTTCATCCCACCTAGTCGACCAATTTCCTTTTTAAGAAACATGAGCTTTCGAGAAATAGACTTTGAATCTTCCATTGGTACCCACTGGAAGGGGGTGTGCGGTTTGGGAACCATAGGGGAAATCGTAAAGCTGATTCGTGCCATTCGTCCACATCTTTTTGCATGAGGCAGCAGGATGGATCTCATCTCCTTTGCCATACCCACAATCGCTTCAACATCAGTCGGGGTCTCGTAAGGTACACCGATTAGGAAATAAAGGCGGAGGTTGAGGATGTTTCGCTTTAATGCTTCTTCAAACACATGATACAATCGTTCGCGTGGGATGGCTTTATTGACAACCTTCTGAAGATTTTCGGTAGCTACTTCAGGGGCAATTGTGATTGTACCTTGTTCACTTTCAGCAAGTGCGTCGAGCAACGGTGCCCGGACCGTCTCAGCCCGGAGCGAAGCACAAGAAATCCGATACCCTCGGTCTACCAAGCCCGTGGCGATTTCGTCAATCTGGGGGTGATCTGAAATCGAAGCGCCAACCAAGCCAACGCGATTCGTGATGCCGCTCGCCTGTTCCGCCAGTTGTAAGGTGCTATCTACAGACCGGTGTCGAGGCCACCGGCGCGCATAGTCAGCAACACAGAATCGGCATTGCCGACCACAGCCTCGCACAATCTCAATCAGATGGGCGTTGGAGAACTCTGTCTCAGGTGTGAATATTTTCGTGCAGGTTTCAACGTGATCGAGGTTCGGGATGGCGGTGGCGGTTACTTTTGCGGAAGCAGGGGGGCTTGCCTGAATGGCTTTAATTGTGCCATCGTCTTTGTAGCTTACTTCGTAGAAGTGTGGAACATAAAGACCGGGGACAGTTGCAAGCTCATGTAATAGGTCATCTTTGGACGCTGAACTTGCTTTCCACTCCCGGAAACTATCCATTAGATGCTGGATTGTCTGCTCAGCTTCGCCGACGAGGAAAACATCAATAAAATCTGCAATCGGTTCGGGGTTATAGGCGATATTGATGCCGCCTGCGATAATCAGCGGATGGGTTTCCGCTCTATCGACAGCAAGCGGAGGAATTCCGGATGTTTCTAAAGCGAGGGGAATATTGACATAATCCGATTCAAATGAAACGGAAAACCCAACCAAATCGAATTGGTTCAACGGTGTTTGGGTTTCAAATGAAAAGAGTGAAGCCCCGCTCCGTTTGAGTTTATGGAGGGTATGTGCCTCGGGAATAAATGCACGCTCACAAGCGGTATCTTCACGGCGGTTCAATGTATCGTAGATAACTTGAACCCCAAGACTCGACATCCCGAGGTAATAGGTGCTGGGATAAATTAAGGCAAACCGAACCGCTTTCCTGAAATTGAAGCGAGGACGATGCTCTATATCCAGCAAATTTCTGTACGTTTTGCGCAAGTCGCGTTGCATGCAGTCCTCTTCTGATTGCCCTTAGAAAAGCCTACTTTTTGTCTTTTGAGCCACGCAAGCGGACGAATGTCGGAACGTCCCACTGATCCTCGGTGTTTTCGGAACCTTCTGATTCTTCGCCTCCACCAGTAGTAGTCTTAGAAGAGCGGCCTTGTTGGCCAGTTTGAGTTCCTACAAACCTTCGACCAAGAATCTCTTCTATATTCATTACTTCGCCGCTTCCTGATATAGGATTCGTGGTTTGGGTATTAGAGTCAAATCCTGTAGCGATTACCGTCACACGCAGTTCATCTTCCAAATCATCATTATAGGCAAGCCCGAAAATCAGTTGGTCTGTGTCCGATGCACCTCTAATTACATCCATCGCACCCTCCAACTCATGCATCATCATATCGGAGGGGCCCGTGATATTCACAATGATTCCCGATGCACCTTCAATTGAACTCTCTTCCAACAATGGTGAGGAGATAGCATTCTTCGCCGCTATCTCGGCACGATTATCCCCTGATGCAAAACCAATCCCCATCAACGCCCCCCCGGAATCAGACATAATGGTCTTAACATCAGCAAAATCAAGATTAATCTCGCCCGGGACCGTGATTAGATCCGAGATACTCTGGACAGCGTGGAGTAGAATCTGATCCCCCATACGAAAAGCCAAACGAATGGGTAGTTTCCGATCTACATACTCCATTAGACGTTGGTTAGGAATAACAATTACAGAATCAGCGCATTCCTGAACATTTTGTAAGCCTTCTTCTGCTTGGATAGCTCGTTTTTTGCCTTCAAAGTCAAATGGACGGGTCATGACACCGATAGTCAATGCTCCACTTTCCTTAGCGAGGCTTGCGATAACCGGGGCTGCACCTGTACCGGTTCCACCACCCATTCCAGCAGTCACGAAAACCATGTCTGCCCCTTCAACAATGCTTTTCAGTTTATCTTTATCCTCTTCAGCAGCTTTGCGTCCTTTTTCCGGATCTGCTCCCGCACCAAGTCCACTCGTAGTGTTGATGCCTATTTGTACCCTTGTTGTGTTATGGCATGTTCTGAGCGCTTGCAGATCCGTATTGACGACATAAAATTCTACGCCAGTCAACTCTGCTTCAATCATGCGCTTGACAGCGTTACTTCCTCCACCACCAACGCCAATAACTTTAATGTGCGCTAAATCTTCAAATTCTTCCTTTTCAAATTCAATCATGTTAATTTCGATTACCATTTATCAATTTAAGTAATCTTATTCCTCCTTTGTCTTGCACCCCACGAGATAGATAAGACTTGTAAACATGCCAGATAATGTAGCTTCGCAAATTAAAAAGTTGTCGGAGATTCAGATTTCATGCAGGCTTGAGGGTACTCCAGCTTACTTCGGGTCAACTCCAGAGATTCAACTACAACCGCACTCCTCACAATCGTAAGAGAATACATGAGAAATTATAAATTACTACTCAGTTAAAGTCAATAACTTTTTTGGCAATTAAATTAAGGTTGATATATAATTACAATTCGTACATGAGTTGATAAATTTACTTCACGCTTTATTTTTCTTGAGGGGGTCGGCTAATATCTGAACTATCTCCATGAGATCAAAATGGGCGTTTCGATCTTCATGCACGGGATTCAAAGGGAGGGTTTCGTCAACAAAGCGATACATGTCCGCGGCACCCGCTAAGATTTTGGGTGTTAAACCGACATGTGCGAACGTCTCGGAAATTTCCTCCATTTCACCAATCCACCGCTGCGATTTCGGCGGCATCATTGGCACGGTTTGCTCCATACGTTTAAATAGCGCAGATTGGCTCATTTGGAGTTCTACCTTGAGCGCATTCATCACGCCCATGACCTCTGCAGCAGTTAGGAGTTCCGTGCACAGTGCGGTCAACCCTTTCGTCAACGATGCGTAGCACATCTTGATCGCCGATGCTAGCCCGATTTCCTCGCCGAGTGAACGAACGTCCAGTCCAAACTGATTTAACGTTTCAAGGGTGTTGACATGAGGACCTGAGGCATAAAAACGAGTCGAGCCTCTGTTTCTGGGTGGAGGTCCGATAATCGATGCATCAACAAAACGCCCTCCCGCGCTAGTGATGATTTCTCCGATTCTACAAACAGTTTCTGGGGAAATCGCATTGCAATCGGCATAAATGAGGTCTGCGTTAGTTTCGGCAAGTGTGCGTGCTACTTTTTGTGCAGCTTGCTCCGCTTGAGCGGGGGGCAGAATCGACAAAATGATGTCAGCCTCTCTCACAAGCGCCTGATATGTCGGCACATCAGCGATATCGGCGCGCGTCGCCAGGGTTCGCGTGCGTTTTCTCCTCCCCTGCAAACATGTAATTACCTTCAATCCATATGAACCCAGTACGCGCCCGACGATATGCCCCATATCGCCAGGGCTGAGAATACCTATGGTATTTAACGACATGATGTCAATCTCACTATTCAACTACTGCATCTAGTTCTGACAAGTGTTTTTGTGAAGATGTGCCCGCTGTCACCGCCGGATACATTGCAACTTGTCGTTCAAGTTTTTAGAATAAGAAGTGCATGCTATCTTCGCGCATTTGACAAATGTCCGGCTTGGGATTTATTTCGCAAATGGCAAATTCTCCCCATCTGTCCGATGCAACCACTTGGTTTTCATGGAGTTCCACACCGCCATTCGGACGATGGCTCTTCGGTTGTATGTCTTGCTTTCCCGCTGTTGTCTACAAATTGTATAACTCTCCGTACTTTGTTCGCAGATAGCGAATGTACGGCGCAATGCTCAAGGGCCCGCCAGTAACACGCTCAATAAGTTCCGGTGCGGTGTACTTACGTCCATGTTGGTAAATGTTCTCCTTAAGCCATTTATACAGAGTGTTAAACCCAGCAACTTCGATTTCGGTCGTAATCTCCGGGTGTGCGTGCAAGGCTGTTTCGAAGAACTGCGCACCTAGGATATTACCGAGCGTGTAACCTTGGAAGTTGCCGCCAATAACGTCGATGTACCAATGTACATCTTGAAGCACACCATCACGGTCGTTTGGCGGAACAATGCCGAGGTCCGCTTTGAATCGCTCGCGCCACGCTTCGGGAAGATCGGGCACAATGAGATTTCCCTCAAGTAAATCGAGCTCGAAGTCAAACCGCATCATGACGTGCAGGTTATAGGTTACTTCATCGGCATCTGTGCGAATTAGCGATCGCGAAACCTTGTTAATTGCGCGATAGAAGGTCTCCAACGACGTCGCGTTCAGTTGCTTCGGAAAGCTTGCTTGAAGTTTGGGATAGAAATATTTCCAGAAACTCTTACCGCGTCCAACGATGTTCTCCCAAAGACGAGATTGGCTCTCATGGACGCTCGCCGACGTTCCACCCGCAAGCGGCGTCCCTTCAAGTTCCATGGGAATGCCCTGTTCATACATCGCATGCCCCGCCTCGTGCATTGTACTAAAGAGCGCTTCATTCAGATTGTTTTCCCTAACCCGCGTGGTAATTCGGACATCGCCTAGCGAAAATTTCGTCATGAACGGGTGGTGGGTTTTGTCTTGCCGTCCACGATTGAAGTTATATCCAAAGCGCTTGATGACCTCAACCCCAAAATCTAACTGTTGCGGTTCCAGGTAGATCTGGCGCAAGCAGGAATCGTCCGCCGCGGGCTGACTAGCAATCGCCTCCACTATGGGGACAAGTTGCTCTCGCAACTCCGAAAATATGGCACGCACCATCGAAGCTCTCATACCGCTATCTGAAAAATTGATTAAGGGATCGGCGATGTGCTCGTAACCGGGGAAGAATTCGGCTAGCTGTCTGCTCAAATCCAGCGTCTTTTCGAGATAAGGTTGTACAGCCGCGAAGTCATCCGCTGGCCTAGCCTGTGTCCAAGCCTGATAGGATGCGGACCCGTGGCTAGAGAGTTCAGCGACAAACGACGCTGGTACTCTTACTGCTCTCTCATAGTCACACCGAGTGACTCGGACGAGACTAGCATCGTCCGAGTCATACGGCAAACTATCCTCATAGGACTGTAGCTCTTCCAGCAACCGCCCAATGTCTGGGTCAATAAACTTCTCGTGTGCAAGGCGACCAAGTGTAGCAATCTGACGTGCGCGAGCAACATCGCCACCAGGCGGCATATAAGTTGATTGGTCCCAGTGCAACAACGCAGCGGCAGAATTCAGGTCGTTAATTTCTGTGAGGTGGGCTTTGAGTTCTTGTACCTTTGCTTCCAAAAATTTTCTTCCTCGCTATGATTGCAATATTGAAACTTACTAGATATTCAACGAATTCGCTCTGGACAGCTATAAACGGTCATGTTTTCACCTCGCATAAACCCGATCAACATCATTTCGCTCCCGCTCGCTAGCTCAACAGCTAAGCTTGACGCCGCTGAAACCGCGACGATTGCTGGTATACGCGCGAATAACGCCTTCTGAACAATCTCGAAACTCGCTCGACCACTCACCATCAGAACATGTCTATCTAAAGGGATTTGTTCACTCATCAACGCTTGTCCAATCACCTTGTCTACTGCATTATGCCGTCCGATATCCTCACGTGCAATCTGAAGTTCCCCTTGTGCACTAAACAGACCTGCGGCATGGAGTCCTCCTGTTTGTTCAAAAACAGTTTGCGCGGATCTAAGTCTATCATTTAGTTTGTACAATACCGCCTGGTCAAGCTGCAATGACGATTCAATCGGTGGAATTTCTTGCCAAACCGATTCTATAGTCATTTTGCCACACAATCCGCAACTCGCGTTTGCATGAAAATTGCGTTGCCAACCCTTCTGTTCGTCAAGTATTTTTCCATTTGCAAGATGTATGTTAATGATATTCTGGAGATTCTCTCCAGCCACATCTTCACAGTAGGTCATCGCCCCGATATCATCGGCAGATTGAATCAGTCCCTCTGTGTAGAGAAATCCTGCGCCGAGTTCAAAGTCATGCCCTGGTGTCCGCATCACGACAATCAAGCTTTGGTTCCCAACCCGAATTTCGAGGGGTTCCTCTACCACCAAATGATCGTCAGCCGGCGTTGATTGAAAGTTACACCAACGTGTGACCGGTTCTGTTGTTGTTGGTTTTTGGGTCATGGATAGAATAGATGTCGAACAGGAAAGATTCAATATGGAGAAAACAGGTTGATTGGTCTTTAGTATCTATTGCATAATATCTATCTTCATTAAGGCGTAAATGTGTCGTTGTAAGCTGAAAAGACGAGCAGAGAACTTAACCATGAGTGACACTTCACACGTAGCTTGGTTATTCTAGCATAACATTGATGCTATGTCAACTTTCTATTTGCACGTCTTGGAATGAACTTGACAGACTCTTCCTCGCTTCATATAATAACCATTGTGTAGCTGTTATTTTTTCCAGAAATGGGAGGGGACGATGTCTACGTATGATGTTGCTATAATTGGAGGCGGTCCTGGGGGTTATGTAGCAGCAATTAAAGCAGCCCAGTTGGGAGGCAAAGTTTGTCTGATTGAGAAGGGGGAGTTAGGAGGCACTTGCTTAAATCGAGGATGTATTCCAACCAAGACGTTATTTGCAGTTGCGAACTTCGCAACACAGGTTCGGGGCGCTGCGGGATTTGGTCTTAAGATTGACGGTGTAGAGGTCGATTATCCGCAAGTGGTAGCGCACAAAAACGCCACAGTCAAGCAGTTGACAGGAGGCATCGATAAATTACTCAAAGGCAACGAGGTTCTTACAATCAATGGAATGGGTGAGCTTACTAGCAGGAATACAATCGAAGTTACTCGATCGGACGGAACGCAGGTGGAAATTTCGGCAGAGCGGATTATCATTGCCACAGGGTCCGAGCCAGCAAATATCCCAGTGTTTGAAATTGATGAACAGCAAGTGTTGACAACAACGGGAGGGCTTGAATTAGCCGAGCTTCCCTCAAGCATGATAATTGTTGGCGGTGGTGTTTCCGGTTGTGAGTTCGCTTCAATTTTCAATGGGCTAGGATGTCAAGTGACTATACTTGAGCTATTGCCAACAATTCTTGCAACCGAAGATAGACAGGTTGTACGACAGCTTCGCGTTTTCATGAAGCGGAAGGGTATCGAAATTCAGACGGAAGCTAATGTGACGGGAGTGAAAAAGTGTGAATCCGGAGTAACAGCAACGCTAGAGTCGGGCGATCAAATCAATGCGGGAAAAATGTTGATTTCAATCGGCAGAAAACTGAACTCCGAAGGAATCGGATTAAAAACGGTGGGAATTCATACGAGTGCAGAAGGCAAAATTATTGTTAACGATCACATGGAAACCAATGTACCGGGCATGTACGCGGTCGGCGATGTCGCAAGCCGGTATCTTTTAGCGCACGTCGCATCGGCAGAAGGAATCGTTGCAGCGCAGAATTGCATGGGTGGAAGTGCAAGGATGGATTACAGCACTGTACCCTGGTGCGTTTTTTCCATTCCTGAAATTGCCAGAGTCGGTATGACGGAAGATGAAGCGATGAATGAAGGCTACGACATTAAAGTCGGAAAATTTCCTTATGCGGCAAGCGGCAAAGCACTAGGCATGCGTGAAACGGAAGGATTCGTCAAAATCATCGCAGATACGGAATCCGGCGATATTCTCGGGGTACATATACTTGGGGCACATGCTTCGGATCTCATCCATGAAGCAGTTGTTGCAATTCGTCTGGGCGCATCCGTCGCAGATCTCGCTCACACAATTCACGCCCATCCGACCCTCGCCGAAGCTGTTATGGAATCAGCTGAGGCTGCCTACGATCGCGCCATTCACATGTTGTAAATGACGATTTTCAAGCGACAGAAGATTGAACCTGCTGTTGTCGCTTCACAATCCTGAAACATGTGGGGCTGGGGGTGGGGTTTTGAAAAAGGGCGTAATCTAATCATCTCACGGGTGTGCTTGAGGTGTTGTCTATAATTACCTCCAAAAATGGGCAGTTGAACAAGGTGTATTGACGACTGACAAGATTAAGAAAGTAATTCTAATCTATGCCCCATACAAATAAGCAAGCACTCACAAAACTCGTTTTGGACGAGGCAATTGCGGCTGTTGCCGAGCAAGAGTTCAATCGACTCCGCCGAATCACAAATGATGATGTGCAGTTAGCAGAGAATGTCAATGCGGCACTTGATTCGCTTGCCAAGCTCCAATATGGAGTGGAACCAGAATACAACGAGTGGGATGCGCTTTTCTACCTCACATGGTACCAACCGCGCCAAATCAATTTAGCACTTACCATATTGCCAGGATTATACGAAGATGCTCGAACAGATCTTGGAGCGAATTTCTCGCTTCACATCATTGATGTCGGTTGCGGGGCTCTCGCTATACAGTTTGCCATGGCGATACTGGCAACGGAGTATCAGCTGGAGGGCAAAGATGTTACCGTAAATGGAATTGACCCAAGTGAGCCGATGAAGAAAATTGGCGAGGCGCTATGGTTGGAGTTCTGGTCTATCCTAAGTGGGCATCCTGACCTGTCGGACCTATCACGTGTTTGCGACTATATGACTAACAACTGCGGATTATTCGACTCGCATACTTCGTACTGTTGTTTCGATGGCGGTTTTTCACGGGTCAATCCGCGTTCCGTATGTTGGATTATGGCTGTACATGCAATTTATGAGTCCAACAAGGACAAAATCAAACGTGCTTTACAGGCTCTCCAAGGCCAGTATTCTCCTAGTGTAATCCTTGTCACAGCGCATGAATCCAAGCGCGGTATAGCTCGTTATGTTACCGGTGAAGGCTTCCGCTTCAATAAACTGGACTCCGCGGAGCTTACCTTCCCAGGGCAACTGCATAAAACTACCGAATGGCGAAGATGTTTAGTTAACAGGTTGCCGGAAAACCCCCGCAATAGCGTGGCGGGTTTGTTGTTCTCCCCGGTGGAATGGGCACCGCACAACCACAAAACGACTCTATGCAAAATCTTGGGAGGAGGTTAAATCATGAGCACGTTGATGCAACAATCTCTGCCTTTCAAGGAACCGGTAGTCCCCGATCGTCCTAATCAACTCGGTCAGGCAGTAGTCGAATATTCTCCGGTTCGAGACATTCTGACGCGGGCGAGTGGGTTCATGGGCGAATACGACTATACGTTGAATCCTTACAGCGGTTGCTCTTTTGGTTGCACCTACTGCTACGCCGCTTTTTTCAGTCTGAGCCGTGAAAAGCGAGATAGATGGGGGCATTGGATTACCGTCAAAGAGAACGCCGTCAGCAAGATGGAACGTTTCAAGCGCTCACTAGATGGAAAGCTAATTTATATGAGCAGTGTGACCGACCCCTACCAACCCATTGAACGCAAACTGAAGATAACCCGTGACCTGCTGAAAATCTTGGCAGAGCAACATAAACCAAAGCTAGTAGTGCAAACACGTAGTCCTCTGGTTGTACGAGACTGCGACCTTTTCCGGAGCATTGAAGACAATGGCGGTCGTGTCCAGATAAATATGACAGTCACCACTGATGACGAAGACATCAGGCGTACCTTTGAGCCGTATTGTCCATCCAATTCTGAGCGAATGCGGGCAATCGCAGAAATTGTGAATGCCGGCATTGATGCTTGCATCACGATGACACCGTTATTGCTAGTGAGGGATGCGCTTGCTTTTAGTGAAAGTTTGTTGAAAACAGGGGTAAAAAAATTTATCGCACAGCCATTCCACTTCCAGCGTGGAAAATTTGTTGCGAGCACACGCGAGGAGGCATTCGCAATTATGGCGCAAAAACTAGGTAGTGAACTGTCATCATTCCGCGCTGAATATCTGAAGCACTACGATATGGTTTTTGATATCCTTCAAAAGAATTTGCCGAACCTCGGTGAAGGAAAACAGGGATTCGCGCCTCCTTTCTGAATAATGCGACCCTGACAAAGCATCGGTTTTGGCGATAACCTCTAAGCTCGACTTTGTACATTTAGGTGGCAAGACAGACAGTGTCAATCAAGCGTTGAAGAAAAGCGGGGGTAGGCTGTTCTCAGAAACTGATAATTTAAGATTAGAAAGGACCGATAACAATTGAAAAAAAGGGCTGTAGTGCTTCTGAGCGGTGGGGTTGATTCAACAACAACCCTTGCCGTTGCTCAATCCCAAGGTTACGAAGCGTATGCTATGAGTTTTAGCTACGGTCAACGACATGTCCTTGAACTTGAGCGGGCGCGGCAAATCGCGGAAAAGATGAAGGTGAAAAAACACATCATTGTAAACATTGATTTACGAGCATTTGGCGGTTCCGCCTTAACAGATGATATTGATGTCCCCAAGGATCGATCCGATCAGGAAATCGGAACAGGCATCCCAATCACCTACGTTCCCGGCAGGAATACGATATTTCTGTCCTTTGCATTGGCTTGGGCAGAGACATTAGGAATTGATACAATTTTTATTGGCGTCAATGCCCTTGACTACTCCGGATACCCGGATTGCCGACCGGAATACATTGAGGCTTATCAGCGAATGGCGAACATAGCAACAAAGGCTGGAGTTGAAGGCAAATCACAGCTAAAGATCCTGACCCCCTTGATCTCAATGACTAAAGCGGAGATTATACAAAAGGGAGCTGAGCTTGAGGTTGATTATGGATTGACCCTTAGTTGCTACGAACCAGATGACTTGGGCAGAGCATGTGGTTTGTGTGACAGTTGCTTATTGAGGAAGAAGGGATTTGCTGAAGCAGGGGTGGCTGATGCAACAGTATATTCGCCGTAAGTCATCTAGGGTGTAACGGAGATGAGGTTTCGAAGTTAAGTAATTGAAGTTTTCCGGTTGCAGTACACTTCATCTTTACCGGACGGTTACTCTGTTTTGACTCTCAGCAACAACCACGCTAAAAATCTCGCGTGATGGCAGAATCAAAATTTTCTTCCCGCTAGATTCATCCTCCGAAACCGTGCACCTGTTTCAAATAGAGCACATTACTGGGTATTACTCTTAGCGATGTACGCTCTCAAGCGTACCATTGCTTGACCACTCTCGATAGCTTCCTTGGTTTGCTCAATTGCCTCATGAGGGTCTGGGCAAAGCCCTAACAAATAATCTTGTATCGCGGTATTGAGCAAAATCCGATCGTACACATGTCCCTTCTGACCGGACAAAGCGGCTACCCCAGCTTTTGCAAACGCTTCAGGGCTCACCGATTCTAATCTTGGGTTTTTTTCGTAATGAAATCCGAATGCTTCCGGATTTATATCCAGTGCAAAGCCTTCCTTGTGCTCGTTTATACGTTGAAAACCTTGGGAATAATTAATCGCCTTTCGGTCTGCTACAGAGGGTTTTCCAAGACGCAGTGCGTAATGGCTTGTTCCTTCCTCTCCCTTTGTCACAAGTCCTGACTGAAATCCGCGTTCCCACATCAACTGAAGCAGAGGTTCCTCGTAGCCAGGATGGTAATAGCCAATGACCATATGGTTTGAGCCGGCAGAAAATAACTGTAGAGCCTTTTCGGTCGCTGCCCAGGGCGGTCGTTTTTTTATATGCATCCGCAATTCGCGAATCGCGTAAGCTCCGGGCGAATATTCTCTCTGACTCACATAAGCAAACCCGACTTCTGGATCTTCAATTAAAGTCGCAGCGGTCTCAAGCGGGAGGTTTGTACGAGCACCGAGTGTCTTCAGAATCAGCTCCTCCGTTACCCCGAATTTCGGGGGCATTTCATCAACGCCATGGAGAACCGATGCTTCTCCCAGTGCGGCTCGCACCGCAGCAATAAACACGGTTGGTCTAAAATAACGCGTCGAACCATCATACGGCTCGCCAAAATGTGTCAACGAATTGACAGAGACATTAAGGACTTGCTCAGGAGCAAAGACCGAATCCAAATAGCCGCGCACCTCGTCAAAGGTCTCACGGTTCATGCGCTGACCGATAAGGGCTGCACCTTTTAAAGCTGCCTTCACTTGCCCGTTCAAAATCGATTCTCCCATCAACCGCGTTTCATCCGAGGTCAAATGTTCCCCCCTTAAGATTTTATGAAGGGCTTTGACAACGATTTCCTCTTGAGGATTTTCAGCTAGATATCCGAGATTTGGATGCATAATAAACTTTATGTCAGACGGCAAACACGCGTCGAGTGCTGTCCGGAAATTCTCAAACGTTAAGATCTCTGCTTCACTCCACTGGGTATCCTTTGGAAAGTGGTTCCGGATTGTCATCGCGGCAAAAAAGGCGCCCATCTGGGCTTCTGAAACCATCCATTCCGGTGAAAGTTCTCCCTTTACTGATTTCAAAATTGTACCAAAAATTGATTCCGGCTGAATTGAATCCGCAGCACTTATCCCCAAAGGGCGAGTCTGGTGGGGGCCAGTGCAAACCCGCGCCTGTGCCTCTAAAACATCCTGGTTAGGTCCTGGGTACTGTCTCTGATACACGTCTTCCTCTTCACTCGTGTCGGTAAAGACATTCACTACAGATTATACCGATTATTCCCAATGATTCGCACAATTTATTTGCACAGTTGTTGTCCTAATAGCTGTCGTTTCAAGCATCACGATGTATCAATTTGAAAATCCCAATTAGTAAAATTCATTGCGGATTTTAAGCAATGACAATGTCTATGAGTTCCCAGCAAAATAAAAGCCATACACTATCGATTTGGCGTAGGGCTATTTATTACAAGTAAACGAATCGGCTGCAATTTAAAACAAGAGATCATCGCCAGTCTCTGGGGTTTCTGGGGCTATAATGGCTTCTTTTTTACCACCTATCGTCAAATAGAATTGGAATCCCGGTTCACTTACAAAACCGACATAAAAGGCAGCCGTGTTTGAGAGTTGATAGCGAAATCCGAGGCTGAGCAAGTTGGTGATTGTGACACCGCTGAGTGGTAGTGCCCGCGAAAAGTCACCTGCCAACCACAGATTTTCGGAAAACGCCAACTCACCGCCTAATTGCCAAATCAAGGTAAATGAATCCGTTGTCTTGAGAGATTTAGATGAAAGAAATGTTCCCAAGGCGCCGTGTGCGCTGAGATACTCATTAAACTTCTGTGTACCGACCAAATAGGTGTTAATTCCAACAAACGGAAAACTATCATTGGGGGTGCGATCGATAAACTCATTGTCAGAGTTAAGCCTATTGTCAGCGGTATACCCAAGCTGCACGTCTCCGCCCACCGATAAGCTTGGCAACCCATCATAGACCTCAGGCTTGATGTTATATTTGAGTCCCATGACCGTGTCGAACAGTGCTTGATCGTAGACACGTCTGTTTGCTGTTGGGTCAAGCGGCAATGCATCTTTATCTGTATCGTCGATACGATAAAAGTCAGGAACAATCTTGCGGACTCCACCGGTGGAGAAGGTGCCGCCCAAGGTCAGATCCAGTGTGTCACTGAGACCATAGGTAAATCGTATCGGCACCAAGAAGGTTTCAATCTCCAGTTCAACACGATGAAATTCCTCAAAACCTCCAATAACCACGCGTTGTCTGTTTTCCGGCATTCTCCTTTCTTTCTCGAATTGAAATAACCCAAGGTTTGTCGTGTGACCTCCCTTGCCTAGAGTCTCAGCGGTTTGCATTACGCCAAGCCGGGGTACAGGTGAGGCTTGCCCAAGCGTAGAAGATGTCGTTCCGACGACAATGGCGTATATTATCAAAAGAATTCGTCCTCGCATAAATTGGAAAATCTGCATGAATCTCCTTCTTACGTATGTATGTTTATTGAAAGGATGCAACGCTGTGAGCGGGCGCATTTCATCATCGTTTTGATTCAATTGAGGCAGGCGCGTTGAAGAATCGGCTGCCATCATTGTAAAGGTACTTCAACCCTCCCACTTTCGTCCAGACTTCCATCGGGCTTCGGGGTATTATCAAACGCAGTAATAAAGTATCGGCGGGGAACAAGCTGTTGATCGCCGAGGAGCAGCGGTTCACCAGCATAGGTCACACTTTTATCCTTGGGTGTAGCCCTCCCCCGGAGAACCAAATCATCCCCTTCAACGAGCTGCCCACCGACTCTCGTTGTAGCGTAGATTTGATAACCGGCGAGGTCGCGTTCGGTGTTTGGAGACCAGGAAATTCTAACATCAATTCTGGGAACGCCAAATCGTGGAATAGATACCGCCCGCACGTTCTTCGGTCGAGCCGGCGGTAGCTGCGGCGAAGTCGCATTGATTCTCGTCTCTGCTTCAACGCCGAATCGATCGGCAGCAACGACACGGTAGACTTTGGTAACCCCGTCTTGATCGAAGCTTGTATCGAAGTAGAACATGGGATCACTTCCGAAGCGCTGGCTGTCCGTGAGTTCATTAAATGTGATTTCGATAAGCAGTTTAAATCGTGGGAGGTTACCATTTGAGGAGGTTTTAGCGGCTAATACACGGAAGGTTTCAAAATCTTCGGGGAATTGATAATCTTGCCAAAACAGTTTGACGGTCAAATCCTCCACTTGATCGCCAATGCGGACAGTTGGAACCGGAGGCGGTACACTTGGAGTGACGTGCGCAGTTGGCCAAATCCGCAGTGGGGCTTCGTTTTCATTCGGCAGGTCATCCGGGTCGGGAGTTTCCACCCCATTTTTGTCGACATATGAGATTTTATAGACGTAGTAGAGCTGTCTACCTAGATCGAAATCAAACGCATCGTTAGTGAGACCTTTATCAATAAATTCCGTTGTCGGCGCATTGACCTCACCAACAAGTTCGAACGCAGCAACAGGATCGCCAGTAAATCGTCGATAAATTCGATATTTGACAATTCCTTCAAAACCAAAATTCTGCCATGAAACTGTCACTTGTGCATCACCAGCAGCGAGTTCTACGCCAGGAGGTGATCCCGCTGTACGTAGGTTTTCTGGATCGTACGGGTTGACAAAATCTCTTTCGTTCGTACAGCCGCCCCACAACAGTGCAAGACTGAGAACGGCAATAGGGATTAGTGAATGGTCCCAGAGAAGTCTCATGGTGCGATTTCCCTTCAAAATCGGCGTTGAAGCAAAAGCTTAGTTTCCTGCTTTTGCAAGTTGTAGCTTGGTGTAAGCCGGAAAGAAGTTGACGATGAGCGAGATGACTTAGAAATCAAATTCAAGTTATCGAAGATTGAAATCATCGCCGCCAGTCCCACAAATCCAACCCCTATCCGAGACATTATCGCACTAGAATCACGCTTATTTGTATAATCTTCTCGATATTTGGCGATGTCGCCCTGAACCGCTGCATTTAAGTACAAATCGAAGGAATCTTGAGAAGATTTCTCGACAAATACGCTCCCAAATTTCAATCCCATACCAGAGGCAAACAGAGCAATCGTAAGCACGCGCGTACCATCCACAGCTTGTAAGGATGGGATTGCCATTGTAAAATTCAAAACGCAGCAAGCAATGACAAAGATTGCTACCTTCTTACTACCATATAGATTCATCAAGAATCCTCCACCGATAGACTAGGTGTCTTTGACGATGCTTACGATAATCGAGACCAGACGTACATCGAAACCACACCAAAGAATCCGCCAATGCAGTCGGCTGTCCAATCAAGAATGCTAACAAATCTCCCGGGAACAAAAGACTGATGCCATTCATCGCTTGCCGCATAAAGGATGACGAATAGGAAGGAGAAGATCCAAGGAGCGTGACGAAAAATGTGAGATGAAGCATTCACGAACGCGTGTGTAACTAAAAAACCCAGGACAGTGTACTCTAGAAGGTGATATAATTTATCAACGAGATGCCAATCAACATTGGGTAGAGGCGGTTTAGATTGTGAAGAAAGATAAAAAATCAGTGCCATGCAGCATATTGGTGGCAACCAGTATTTTAGCAATCGCAGGATGTAATCCCCTCCAATAGATTGTGTTTGCCTGTTAAGAAGCACTGCCTTAAAGGCAATTATACCTAATCTTACTTTTTGTTGCAAGTTTTTTTGAACTGTGCAAAACGACAATTCACAGTCGCCTGCATGGGCTGGCTATCGAAACTTACAGAGATTACCTACATAGATTGAAATAATAGATTGAGAGTCATAATAAAAAAATCGCTCAACAGCATGGTAGGAGGTAGGACAATGTGGTTTCGACGTTTATCTTGGCTATGCCTGTTTGTTACTGGACTGGCAATCCTTGCCTGCGGCGATAGCTCGTTTACGGGTAAAAAAGAAGATTCCACCCAAGAGCCAATCACTGCGGGTGACAGTGTAACAATCATGGGAAGGGTGTTGCCAGTCGGCATAATGCCATTAATTGTTGTGCTGCGAAATGGGGTAGACTTCAAGAACACCGTCACCGACGAACAGGGAAATTATATCATACCCAATCTTCCGGCAGGAGAATACAGCGTGCAAGTCATCGCGACCGGCTTTTTTACAGACATTTCGATTAACCATTTGGAATTGAAGGCAGGAGAAATACATGAGACAGAGCCGGTAATTCTTATTGCGCGATCAGAAGCGGCGACGTTGCTTGGACAGGTTGTTGATAACGTAGACAACACACCTTTATCAGACGCGAGGGTTCAAGTTGAGTGCTCTACAGGGGTCTGTGCTCTTTTGAGCGCCACATCGGACCAAACAGGAGAATTCTCAATAGAGATTTGGTCAGGCTTAGGTTCAAACATTAATGTGCAGAAACTGGGATATCGAATATCGCCAATCCAAGTCGAAGCCTTAAAACCCAATGAGAAACGTGATTTAGGCAAAATCAAAATGGAGCGCTTGGAACAATGAGAGAATTCGTCCTCCTTCTAGAATTCTGCTCGCTGTTGGCTCCTCAAAGGTCTATCGGGTGAGATTTTGCCGAAAGTCGTTGAACTCACTCACGAGGAACAAGCAGGTACGAACTTTCCTGCTGCTCAAAAAGATACTCGCCTATTTTCTGACGATTTCTTGTTGTGGTGGACGAACATTACTTTCTCCGCCAAGTGATGCGGCCTCGTGTCAAATCGTAAGGCGAAAGTTCAACACTCACCTGGTCGCCCGGCAGGATTCTGATGTAGTTCTTCCTCAATTTACCAGCGATGTGAGCCAGTACTAGGTGCTTGTTATCCTTGTTATCCAACTCGACACGAAACATGGCATTCGGCAGAGTTTCCAAGACCGTACCTTCCACCTGAATTGCGTTGTCCTTAGCTTTTACATCGGAGCTAACTGGACCTTCAGATATATTGCCGTCTTTGGACTGAATAATTCCTTGTTGCTTCTTCTGCTTCTGTTTCTTTCTGAACCCGTATTGTCCAGCACGTCTTTGGACGGGTCTCTTTTTCTTCACGCGCCTGCGTCTCCTTTGTTGAGGTTAGAAGTTAGTCGAATACTAAATCTATCTGCGAAATAGGCCCTGCCTGTTGTGCGTCGCTTGACGCAGGCAGATTGGCGTTTGTACTGCGACCAATATCACTCATCTTCGAGACTGAAAATCTTTTTGATTTCGGTCACAAGCTGACGAAAATAGTCAACTGCTTCTTGTAGTTGTGATTCTGCATTCTCTGCATCAATACCTGTCTAGACAAGATCGACAGGCATGTAGTAGCCATCGGTACGCCGTAAGGCAACGTAAGCTTTCAAATAAACACCAGGATGTGTGCTCATCACCTTTTGCAACAGTGGTGAAATTTCCGATTCAAACATATTCACATAAACGCGCAATGTCACCGCTTTTGCGCGATAGCGTTCAGCGATTAGGAGTGCAACGTAGCTGTCAAAGATTGCTTTCATCTCGCTCGGCGGTCCTGGCATCATGAGAATTGTGGACTGATTTTTCGTGACGCGGGAGCATGGCGCCCACCCGACTGGATTCTGAAAGACATCAGCAGTTTCAGGGACAGCTGCCATTTTAATCATAGCAGGGCTCACACCGGTGCGACTCGTCAATTGACCTCTTTCCATAAAGCCCGCTAAGGTCTCTTCGTGCACAATCGTTGGTTTTCCGATAATCTTAGCGACAACCTCTACAGTCATATCGTCGGGTGTGGGACCTAGTCCTCCGGTTGTCAAGATAAGATTTGTTCCTCTGCGAATTGAACTCTCTAATGCTTTTATCATCTCATCGAAATCATCCCGATTCATTGTCGCCCGGCGTAGCCTACCACCCGATTCTAGCATTCGCTGTGCAATCCAATATGCATTTGTATCCTGAATTTGGCCCAAAACCAACTCGGTCCCTATCGAAAACAACTCAATGACAAGTGCCTCTTCCACTCGCACCTCCTCATGGTTCCGGTTGAGAAACACGAATGTGGCGCTCTGATAGAAGCTACACTACGCATCAATATTTTCAAGTACCAATTCGTCTAGTTGTCGCACCACGCTTTTATGTGGTCAACAAATTGAAAACGAATCCAGTCGCCATCTTTGGATAAAAGTATGTTGATTTCTGAGGCATCGTTTCGTTATCCGTGGCTACTTCATTGACTTGTGAGACTAGCGTGGGATTCATCAGCAGCGCGACACGTCCCTCACCGCTCTTGACATAACGGATAGCTTCATCAGTATCCACAGTATAGCTGACCTGTTTCTGATGAGTGGGGATTGTTGTATCAACTCCAAAGCTTCTTTTAATCAAGCGCTCGTGTAGCAGTGTAACGTCAAGCCTGTCAGAAAAAGGTAGTTTTGCTTCTTGGTCGATTCGCGGCATGAGAAGGCGGTAATATCCATCACCTGTGTACATACCAAATGCAGAGCATTTGCCCGCAAGCGCGTGAAGGTTTTCGAGAAGATCGCTCTGGTTCTTGTGCATCGTCACGTTGAAAGATTCCGGAAGCTGGTTAATCGCCTGTGTAATCCGGTCGGCACGCAACCCGCTGAGGAGCCGGTGGATAGCAAGGACTACCAACCCCGGCGATTCCATGCGAACCAAGTTCATCATCATAAAGTTATAACCCTCTTTACCAGTCCATTTTAACGTTTCCGCACGAAGCTCATCACAAAAAGCCAGGGCAGTCTCGTAGCGATGATGTCCATCGGCTATGACCAGCAATTTATCCTCGAATCCCGATTTAATCTCGCGAGTCACCGCTACATCATTTAGCCGCCACAACCGGTGACTACTTCCAAAAATTTCGGGAACATTGACCAAAGGTGGGTTTGATGAAGTAAAACGTGCCATTGCATTTTCGATTGCGCCCTTTGCATCGGAATATAAGAGAAAGATTGGACTCAAGTTGGCGTGACACGCACGCATCAGGTTAAGTCGATCCGCCTTTGGTGCAGCTAGCGTCTTTTCGTGTGGAAAAACTAGCCCTGTCCCGAAAGGTTCTAATTTTCCAACACCTATCAACGCCCGGCGGGTATACCCTTGCCCATCAGGTGTCGTGAACGTTTGATCGTAGACGTAGTAGTTCGGCGACGCATCTCGTATCAGAACCTCCTCCGATATCCAACTCCTCAGAGTTGTCGCCGAACGGGTGTACTGATTATCCGTATCTGTATCTCTTTCGCATGCCTGACTCAACATCAGGCGAACGACATTGTTAGCGTGTTGGTGCTCCAGTGCAACCCGCTGTTCATCTTTGACAACATCATAAGGCGGCGCAATCACCTGCCTGACGTCGCCGATTTTTTCAGGGTTGTAGCGCAACCCGCGAAAAGGTAAGATTTCCACGTTTAATCCCACAACCTCGTGCTGAAATACCGTTCCCCGAGGTCATTGAAAATTGTAACAATAGTCCCGTTTCGAATCTGCTTAGCGACTTCATAAGCGCCTTGCAGATATCCACCCGAGGACTGTCCGACGAACCAGCCACACTTTGCTAGACGGCTGCACATTTCATACGCTTGATCGATTGTGACTGGGATCTTGCAATCAATTATGCTTGCATCAAGAATCTCTGGCACTATATTCCCAGGCTTTCCCAGCGGTTTGAGACCTTCGATACCGGGAAACTCGTCGGGAGCGATGCAACAGATCTGAATTTCTGGGTTGTATTTCTTGAACCGACGCCCAATACCAGTGATTGTACCACCTGTGCCAACACCTGCGACAAAATGAGTCACTTTTCCAGCGGTCTGCTCCCAAATTTCTATCGCTGTTGTGTCATAATGCCCACGCCAGTTGTTTTCGTTTCTGTATTGATCTGCCATGTAATATTTCTCAGGTGACGCCTTATAGCGGCAAAGCGCTTCGCGAAGTGCTTCATCATATCCGTGTATCGCATCGGTGTAGACAATCTTCGCCCCGTGTGCTTGAATCCGTTTTTTCCGCTCCTCACTGGCATTACTGGGAATGACAAGCTCAACCCGATAGCCCAAAACCGCCCCAATCATAGCGTAGGCGATCCCAGCGTTACCAGAGGTTGAATCCAAGATAATTTTGTCCGATGTCAATTCTCCAGCTAGAACTGCTTCAGTCAACATTCTTAGTACAGGGCGATCTTTAATGGAGCAACCTGGATTATACATCTCCGCTTTCGCGTAGATATTTACTCCAGGGAACTCATCAGCAAAAAGATCGATTTTAATAAGCGGTGTATTTCCAATCTGTTGAAGAAGTGGATAGTTCGAAAGATTAAAAGAACCAGCGTACCGTCTACTCATTTAAAATTTTACGTTCCTTCTTTAGCCACTCTCCCGGCTAGTTTTTTGTTTAGGTCAACAGTTCCAAGTTCCGATAGACGCCTCGACAAGAACTCGACAAGAAAATGATAACGTTTAGGAAAATAAAAATCGGTGATAAAATAACGATTGGACCCGTCAACTGAAACATCACTCAAGAGGAACATCAAACGTTCCTATCAAACTTGCTAGATAATCGCGGTCCCTTTGCAAGGCTTCTAACTTATCATCACCATGAACAAACTCAACTTCAAGATAACCATCATATTCGTGCGAGTTTAGGATTTCAATGACCTTCGCGTAATCCACAACGCCGTCCGTAATTGGACAACCGTTTCCACTCGCATCAGCATTTTGAGCATGTACATTGATTATATAGGGAGCAAGTTTTTCCGCGGCGTCGTATGGGTCATCTTCATTCGATCCGAAGAATGGCTGATAGTAGGTTTTAAGGGCTGGCAATTCAACATTCTCAACAAGTTCAAGGGTACTAGCGATACTATCCGTTAAATTGTTGTTATGCATTTCCAGCCCAAGTGTGAGTTGACGAAACTGCGCCCACTGGGTGAGACTAGCCAAACGGAAGTTAATCAAGCGTTTGTCATCAGGGCTCATCGTTTTTGAAGGCCCACCCCCCGACCAGATTCGCACGACATTGGTTCTCAGACCCTGTGCAATCTTGAAGGCTTCTTCTAAGTGCTGCTGATACCAGGGCATAAGTGGGTTAACATATGATCCCAGCGCGGAGACCGCTAAACCTTTATCCAGTACCATCTCTCTTACTTTTTGCACGTATTCCGCATCGTAAGTTGGTGGCATGTGCGGTTTTTGCCCCCAGATTTCGATCCCATCAAAACCGTAATCCGCAGCAATGCCGACAACCTCCTCTAGAGGTTTCTCACGAAAAGCAATCGTGCACAAACCTAACTTCATCTTAACCCAGCCTCCCACTGTTCGCTGTGTGTTGACACATATACGTATTCAAAAGCATATCACAAACAGAATCATCTTTCAACCAAAAGTTAGAAATATCATTCACTTTACAGCGGTCAAGTAACGATAACGGCGTGAACCGATGCTCAAGTGTCTGAGGTTTATACATTCAACATGTACGCGCTTACAACCTAGGAAGCTTTAGGTAGAGCGACTCCTCGCTCGCCGTAGACTGTTCTAAGTTGCCCGCAGGCAGCAGCAATGTCTTTGCCTTTGCTAAAACGGATTGGAGCGATGTAGCACTTCTTCGCGACAACCCGGCGAAACCGTTCGATCCGATCAGGCTCTGGGCAGCGAAACTCGGAATCTTCGAGTTCATTGAAGGGGATTAGATTCAGCTTACACGGCAAACGACTCATAAGTCTACAAATGCGTTGGGCGTCTTCAATCCCATCGTTCACATCTCGAATCAGGACATATTCCAGCGTGACGAGATTTCCAGACGCTAGTGTCCACTCCCTTGCGGCATTGAGCACATCGTCGATTGGGTATCTTGTATTGATTGGCATGAGTCGCGTGCGGACTTTATCCGTTGTAGCGTTCAGTGAAAGAGCGAGTTGACATTTCAGCCCCTCTCTGGCGAATTGACGTATGCGAGGGACTAAACCGACAGTTGAAACCGTGATCCGTCTCTCGGATAACGCCAACCCATCTGCATGACTCATCAGTCGCACCGCTTTCAAGGTTTGATCGTAGTTGGCAAGTGGTTCTCCCATGCCCATAAACACGACATGGGTTACATTTTTCTTGCCTTTCAACTCGCGCTGGGTTGCCATCAATTGAGCCAAGATATCAGCAGTTGAAAGATTACGGAAGAATCCCATCTTTCCTGTTGCGCAGAATTCACATGCCATTGCACAACCCACCTGCGATGAGACGCAGACTGTAACGCGATTTCGGTCGGTCATCAGAACACTTTCGATGCGACTTCCATCTGACAGTTCAAAGAGATATTTGACAGCAGAATCCGTATCGGAAACTGTGCGAGCACAAACACGGACATCGCTGATACAAGCCATTTCCGCTAATTTCTGTCTCAATGTTCTAGGCAGGTTCGTCATCGACTCGAAGTTGGTTGCGCCCTGATGGTACAGCCATGACATCAGTTGTTTAGCGCGATATTTTGGCTCTCCCCACTGTCCAACCAAATCTTCCAACTCAAGAAGTGACAAACCTTTCAAGTTTACCTTCTTCATCTGTGAGTCTTGTTTTGTCATGCCCTTTTCATCCATCGAGTTTTTGCTTCAAAAGCTGGTTCACCAGTTGTGGATTAGCCTTGCCTTTGGTGGCTTTCATCACCTGCCCGACGAGGAAGCCAAGCGCTTTCTTTGTGCCGCCTCGGTAATGTTGGGCGGGCCCCGCATGCTCCTCAACAACTCGATAGACAATCGCCTCGATCTCCGACGCATCTGTAATCTGCGAAAGCCCTTTTTCCTTGACGATTTGTCCTGGCGCTTTCACGGTTTCAAAAACATCAACAATCACCTGTTTTGCGATCTTGCCGCTGATGGTTTCATCTTTAATCAGTTTTATTATTTCACTGAGATGGGCAGACGTCACGTTGGAATCCTGAATCTGAATTCCTTCACTGTTGAGCAACCCTGATAGATCGCCCATAATCCAGTTGCTGCTCGCCTTTGGATCGCCGCTCAGGCGCACTGTCTCATCGAAAAAGTCCGCCATGTGCCGTGTTGCCGTAAGAAAGACAGCGTCGTAGGCGGGAATTCCGTATTCTTCCACAAAGCGTTTACGCCGATCGAATGGAGCCTCCGGTAACGTCGTCTTGATTTGTTCAATCTTTTCTGGATTTACCTCAAACGGCACAAGATCTGGCTCCGGGAAATAGCGATAATCGTGAGCCTCCTCCTTGCTCCGCATAGGCGAGGTCTTGCCAGTATTAATATCAAACAAGACGGTGTTTTGCTCGACCTCATCACCCTCATCAAGGATCGTTGCTTGGCGGTTTTGTTCATATTCTAAAGCGGTCATAACGTGTTGGAATGAATTTTTATTTTTCAATTCGGTCCGAGTTCCCAATTCTTCGGAGCCAACTGGACGCAATGAGATGTTCGCATCGCAGCGGAAGTTACCCTCTTCCATATTACAATCGCTAACTTCAATGTATTCCAGAATTTCCTTGACACTCCGCCAATAGGCAACTGCCTCCGCTGGAGATTTCAAGTCCGGTTCACTCACAATTTCCAATAGGGGGACGCCCGCACGGTTAAAATCGACATAGCTTTGATTCGGATTTCCTGTCACATCTGCATGAACAAGTTTGGCGGCTTCTTCCTCTAAATGAATTTGATGAATACGGACGCGATGGATTTCTCCAGCAAATTCAAAATCAACATATCCTTTTGTGGCAAGCGGAAAGTGTTTCTGTGAGATTTGGTATCCTTTTGGCAAATCCGGATAAAAATAGTTCTTTCGATCGAACTTACTAAAAGCTGCAATCTCGCAATTCATCGCCAACGCAGCACGAATTGCAAATGCGATTGCTCGCCCATTCAATACAGGCAATATCCCTGGCATACCTAAACAGATTGGACAAGTTTGGGTATTTGCCTCGGTTCCAAACACCACTTCACAGTTGCAGAAAAGTTTGCTTTTTGTCGACAATTCGGCATGAATCTCCAGGCCGATTACGGACTCATATCTGTTCACCATGGTTTACTCCCAATACCGCGAAATGCACACTACGTAAAATACGTAAACCACAAAGCTCTTCCTATTTAAGAATTTGGCTTCAAGTTGCGGCTTCCTGATTGAAGTAGACTGGATCTGGTTTAACCCATTCTTCTTCGCCATCTTCCCAAATCTCGCGCTTCCAAATGGGAACAATTTGCTTGAGGCGATCCATAGCGTATTTGCAAGCTTCAAATCCATCTTTGCGGTGCGGCGCGGAAACGGCGACAGCAACACTGACCTCGCCAATTTTGAGACGTCCGACACGATGAATCATCGCGACCCGATCCAATCCCCATTTTTCATAAATCTCGCGAGCAATCTCCGCCATCTTCTTTTCCGCCATCGGCGGATAGGCTTCGTATTCAAGGTAGGAGACTTTGCGTCCGCCCGTGTTGTCGCGCACAATACCCAAAAATGGCACAATCGCGCCGGCATCTTCTGCTTTGACCGCATGGATGACCTCATCGGGAGTAATAGCTTCGTTAGTAATTTTAAACATCTTCCCCTCCTGTAACAGGTGGAATCAATGCAATTTCGTCTCCGTCCGAGAGTTTGGTCCGTTCCGTAGCATACTCCCAATTCACAGACATCTGCATCACCTGGTAGTATTCTGGAATTTCGGGCCATTCCTCTTCGAGTCGCTTCAAAATATCCATCAAGACCGCTCCGTCCGGCAATTCCATCTCCTCCTCGTCTCGATTGAACATTTCTCGGCACACCGCAAAGTATTTGACTTTAACTTTCATAATTTCCCTCACCATCGAGAATTTTGGAATCAATATCCAAGATTCAAGCGACGCATTCAGAACATGTTTACAAGGACGCGTGAAATGGTCAAGATATTATACCTCAAGGCGCATCCTGAAAACAAAGCAAAATCCGACCTTGTCCCAAACTGCCGTTGACATCAATTGGATGCTCTGCTAGAATAGATGATACACTGCTTTTACAACATGACATACCAACCACCCAATGAAGCAAGCCTCTGCACATCACGATTGGCATATTCGCCCAATTAACTTGAGATGTTTTGGAAAATACGCTCCATAATCCTGATATGGTAGCGCAAAACAGTGGAGTTCGCCTCAATTATGAGAGAACCCCAATCTGCCCTCCTCACCGAATCGAATATGGCATTGTTCGTGGACTACTACGAACTGACAATGGGCAAAGCCAATTTTGACAGCGAGAACAATGCAATTTGTAGTGAGAACTACTTCGTTCGTTCTATTCCACAGGGCGAATACCTAATTGCAGCAGGGCTGGAACAAGTAATCCACTACATTCTCAATCTGAAGTTTTCGGATTCGGATCTAAGGTGGTTGAAGGAAAGTAAGGCAACGCCGGATATGAGCGACGAATTTCTCGATTATCTCCGTCACTTCAAATTTGATGGCGATGTCTATGCGGTGCGCGAAGGAACGCCTGTCTTTGCAATCGAACCGTTAATCAATATTACCGGCAGATCGATTGACGTGCAAATCTTCGAAACCTATCTCCTCAGTGTAATAAACTTCCAGACGCTGATTGCCACCAAAACAGCGCGAATCTCTCATGCCGCACGTGGGCGGAATTGTTTCGATTTTGGAGCACGGCGGGCACATGGTAGAGATGCGGGCATTCTGGCAGCGCGAGCGTCATTTATCGGTGGTGCAGCTGGAACCTCCCTTGTGGTCGCGGGACAGAACTTTAATATCCCTTACGTTGGGACAATGGCCCACAAGTTCATCCAGGATTACTCGTCAGAGTTGGAAGCCTTTCGCAAGTATGCCCAATCCTTTCCGGGTAACACCACGCTGCTAATCGATACCTATGACACGATTCAGGGCGCAAAGCATGCCTGCATCGTTGGTACGGAAATGAAGGCAAAAGGACAACAATTGATGGCGGTTCGAATTGACAGTGGTGATTTGCTTGCACTCAGCAAATCAGTTAGGAAGATTTTCGATGAAGCGGAACTAAATGAGGTGCAGATTTTTGCGAGCCATGACCTTGATGAGTTTCAGATTGACCATCTGGTACGGGCAGACGCACCAATTGATGGTTTTGGCATTGGTACCCGGCTGGCAACAGGTGCGAACTTTAATCCGCTGACAAATGAAGGTGGTCCATCAGCATTGCCGGGAGTATACAAACATGTTGAACGAATAGCAGATAATAAGGTCATTCCTACGATAAAAGTCAGCGACGATCCAGCCAAATCGACGCTTCCCGGTAGAAAGCAGCTTCACCGGCTTTACGATGCTGATGGAACTTATGTGAAGGATGTGATTAGTCTCTGGAATGAAAATTCACAAAAGCCTAAATCCCTTCCCGGAAGATACACAAGTCAGCCTCTGTTAACGCGAATTGTCCACCAAGGAGAGTTAGTTTATTCATTTCCAGATCTGAAAGAGGTTCAATCCTTTGCGAAGTCCGAACTGTTGAATCTAGCAGAACCCTACAGAAGGTTGACAGGAGCCGAGAAATATCCTGTGGCTTTGAGTACGGGATTGAATAACTTACTGAAGCAATTAACCCAAAGCAGAAGCAATGAATGTCAAACATAATTAACTCATCAAGGATCCGGATTGAAACAATTCTTCTTTCTTAGGTTGTCGTTTTGTTGACACCTAGACACGGAGGCTAACATGAGGCTCGGCGTTGTCGGTATGTTGCCTGGAGATTTCAGGATATTTACGACGGAACAGATGGCGTCGATTAGGGCGTTGCAATTCACAGGATTTGGATTTCATTTTTTTGGAGATGATGTCTTCGAAATCACAAACGAAGTGTGCAACCAGTTCAATGCGTTTATAGCTGCGGAAAATCTAGATTTGGTTCAGCTCGGTATTGCCTACAACGAATGCCTTTTTGACACCAAAAAGGGAGTCAGGGAAAGGGTCACGGCGAAAATTAATCGAGGATTGGAAATTTCGCGTCAGATTGAAGCACTTGTCTGTCTCATCCGCCCCGGGAGTCTAAACCCTGCGGGACCATGGACGCCGCATCGGGACAACTACTTGCCAGAAAACATAGAACGTCTGATTGAGACGTTGAAGCCAATTACTCAGAAGGCTGAATTAGAAGGTGTGACCATCGTCATAGAAACGCACGCAATCTCGATTCTTGATACTCCAGAGACGTGCAGGGAAGTCGTCGAGGCAGTGGGAAGTAAGTATTTGCGACTTGTTATGGATGCTGTCAACCATTTTCAATCGCATCGGCAGGTCTACAATAGTCCAGATCGATTAAACCATATCTTTGATGTCATGGGGCCAATTGCGCCCGTGGCGCACATCAAGGATATTAAGGCACAAAATCGTTTGGTCGTCCACATCGATGAAGAAATTCCTGGCGAAGGCGAGTTGGATATTGGGCTGATGCTTAGAAGATTTGATGCCCTTTACCCCGATGGGTATGGATTGATTGAACACTTACCCGTGTCGAAGATTCCGCTTGCAGCGCAAAATGTCCGACGGATTGCCGCTCAGAATGGGGTCGGCATCCACAGGAGGAAAACGTGCAGTTGACAAACAGAGTTGCTGTGATTACAGGCGGTGCGACCGGGATTGGTGCGGCGTCGGCGAGCTGCTTTGCGCGCGCTGGCGCACAAGTGGTCGTTGGCGATATTAACCTCGAAGATGGCGTAAAGTCAGTCGCATCCATCCAGTCCGAGGGCGGCACTGCAAGATTTATACGTACTGACGTTACAGTAGAAGCCGAAGTGGCTGATTTGATGAAGATTACCGATCAAGAATTTGGGCGGCTGGATGTGTTGTTGACATGTGCAGGTATCTTGCGGGGTCCCCACATCCGAGTTGATGCATTGGATGAAACTACTTTTGATTCCGTGATCGACGCGAATCTTAAAGGCACATTCCTGTCGATTAAACACGTCGTACCAATTATGGAGCGCATGGGCCGTGGTGTTGTATTATGCGTCGCATCGGGAGCCGGCGTGACTAGTGGAAGCTCATCGGTGGCATACGGCTCCAGTAAAGGCGGGGTGCACGGGTTGGTACTCACAATCACCCCACAACTGACTCCACTCAATATCCGGGTGCATACAATCTGCCCTGGCAACATCAATACACCGCTCAAACTTTGCCAAATTGCTGAATCTGCTGAACGAGTCGGCGAATCTCGAAAATCTGCTGTTGAGAGCGCCCGCCAATCGTTAGGCGAACCCTCCGGTGTTGCACGTGTGCTCACCTTCCTCGCGTCTGATGATGCTTCGTATGTTAGGGGCACAATCTACACACGATAAACCGCCGGGGCGTCCGCCGCCTTAAGTTGTTGTTCCCCCATTTTTTCATTTCCTTGATTCCCACTCAGTACCTCTCCTCTAGTTGTGGCATCGTTTGTTCTTTCAGGTCATCATTCCGTTTCGGACCAACGATGTATCAGAAATTAAATTAATCCCACAAGAGCGAAACCCGAATTGTGTTTTGTCGTATATGAAGTTAACGCCAGCAATCTGCCCGTTGTATTGAATAATATCAATATAGGAGGAAAATAAAATGTTCAACGGTGTTGAACTCTTCTTGGGAGTCGCGTGCTCACTGATGGGAATTGCAGTAGGGTATGTGTTTCTTGTAACATTCTTTGCCGGGCTGCAGTTAATTTCTAAACATCAATCCGAGAGCATATCGAATGAAGATTCGTCATAACTTGGCGAGCATAATAGATAAGTTCACAAAATACTTCCGAAAGCCGAGGTAGAAGTCATAGACGACCTAATCGCCAACTCTCCAAAAGGTAGAAATAGTTAGGAAAACACTTGACAGTTGCAATGGCCTTCTGATAGCATGCTGCTATATATTGATATAATTTCCGCTGTCAAAATAGTATGCATGCTAGTGATAGTTTTTTGGTGTTCAATCTTCGTCCCTCTTGTCTTATGATAGTGATAACGCATGCGTTATAAGCAACTCCATCGGTGGGATATCTCACCTGAGGAAGCTCGCCACATTCAAAATGAACTGCGCGATCAGGTAATACGCGAAGATGAATTCGGCGAAATCCACCGGGTTGCCGGAGTAGATCTCGGTTTTAGACAAGACATTGCCTGCGCTTCCGTTGTTGTGCTTAGTTTTCCAGAGCTACAGCCGGTGGATGGCGTCATTGCCGAGAGTCAGGTTCAATTTTCTTACATCCCGGGTCTATTGTCCTTTCGTGAAACCCCTCCGTTGCTGAAAGCCTTTGCCCAATTGGATACAGAACCCGATCTCATCATTGCCGATGGGCAGGGCATTGCGCATCCGAGACGTTTTGGGATAGCATCTCATCTCGGGCTCATCTTAGACAAACCGACGATTGGTTGTGCAAAATCTCGGTTGTGGGGAAAACACAGAACTCCACAAATCGAGGCGGGATCCGTTGCGTATCTGTATGACAGGGAAGAAATTATCGGGGCAGCGGTTCGCACGAGATCTAACGTCAAGGAGGTTTACATCTCGACTGGACATCGAATCTCCTTGGATTCAGCAATCAACTTGACTTTAGCATGTTGCCGGAAATATAGACTGCCAGAAACAACGCGATACGCTCATCATACAGCGTCTGGGAAATTTCGCATACAGAAACGAGACGAAACGCAAGAGCAACTTGCGCAGTTTTAACGATGTGAAGTGTTTCCAACGGAGAAGGAGAATGAACACATTTTCAAAGCGCTTACATCGGTTACCGCCCTATATGTTCGGTAAACTAAGACAGTTGACCCATGAAAGACGGCAGCAGGGGGTTGACATCATTGATTTAGGAATGGGTAACCCAAGTCAGCCAACACCGCAGCACATCGTAGATAAGCTTTGCGAAGCAGCGCAAGAACCGCGCCATCATCGGTACTCTGCTTCACGTGGAATTTTTAATCTGCGGCGTGAGATTTCATGGCACTATGACCGACGGTTTAGCGTCCAAATCGATCCGGAGCAAGAGGCAATTGCGGTGATTGGTACCAAAGAGGGGTTTGCCCATCTTGCGTTAGCATTGATCGATGAAGGCGATTTGGCGCTTGTCCCCAATCCGACATTTCCCATTCACATCTACAGCATCATTCTCGCTGGCGGCAGCGTTGTCAGTCTTCCGCTACGGGAAGAGAACCAGTTTGTGCCGAGCCTTGATGAGATTGCAAAAGATATCTGGCCGAGACCCAAGGTATTGATCCTGAGTTTTCCACATAACCCTACTGGAGCCGTAGTAGACCTCGCATTTTTTGAGGCGATTGTTGATTTTGCTAAGAGACAGAACATCATCGTTATACACGATCTTGCCTATGCAGACATAGTCTTTGATGGTTATGAAGCGCCGAGCTTTTTACAAGCCAAAGGGGCTAAGGACATTGGCGTCGAGTTTATCTCTCTATCCAAATCTTACAATATGGCAGGATGGCGCTGTGGATTCGCTGTTGGCAATCAGGAAATTGTTGGCGCGCTAGCCAGGATTAAAGGCTACTATGATTACGGCATTTTTGCTCCTGTTCAGGTTGCCGCGATTATGGCATTGCGAACCTCTATGGATTTTCTGAAAGAAAATGCCGAAACGTACCGCCAGCGACGTGATGTCTTAGTAGAAGGTCTCAATAGAATTGGCTGGAATATGCAAAAACCGAAAGCGACAATGTTCGTCTGGGCACCGATTCCTGACCAATTTCGTCATCTCAGTTCCATGGATTTTGCCATGAAACTGCTTGATGAGGCTGAAGTGTGTGTTTCTCCCGGTGCTGGATTCGGACAAAATGGCGAGGGATATGTTCGGATTGCGCTCGTTGAAAATGAAGATCGCATCCGCCAAGCGGTACGACAGATTCGACGGACGCTGTTCAAATAAAGTCATAACTAGAGGCGGTTGTTTAATTACAGATACGACTAAATGAAGACTCAAGAAAGAAATATCTCGCGGTGGGAAATAGTTGGGGTTGGTCAAGCAAGTTGACACGAGAATTTGGACATGAGATGGGAAACACTTTGGAGGTTAGCTTACACTAAAAAAGTCCAGAGATAGAAATCCGCTGAGAATCGCCAAGGTCATGGGCGTTGAAAGCGTAATCCAAAAATAACTTCGCTTCGGCCAAAGGCAAGCGAAGCCCTGCACCAGCGGCGAGTTCATCCTCCTCCGCGCCGATGCGCAGGGCAATCACGTTAAACAACCAGTATTCCACACCATAACGAAAAACTACATTACTGCTGGAATTCTCGTCGTCCTCAAGATTCACTCGATTTGTTTCCAAGTCAGCACCCAACGTAACCTTACCGATAACAGGGAGGGATGTATGGTAGGAGGTGCCGAGCCGTAGTCGCGGATCACGCGTGAATGTCGGGCGAGTCTTTGTATTCCAACGAATCTGGGTACTAGTGGCATCAACTAGAGTCATTCCAATTCGTAGACCGCGATACGGACCAAGCAATAAGCCGAGATCAATCCCGAAACCATTTCCCCTGTTTTCAAAAATTGACTGTCTAAGTAGCTTCAAATTACCACCGATTGCAATACGCTGTTTAACTTGACGTGCATAGGAGATTAACACAGCATTATCTGTATTACTGAAGGTCCCAGCAACAATCGGGAGATCGACGTATAATTCCCCTGCTTCCTTGGTTTTGTTGTTGTTCTTGTCGTCAAAATCCCCCAAAATTCCATTACCATTTGTGTCGACAAACGTCGTGAGCGGAATGTCGTCCACACCGAGTCGAATCCAACTGATTCCGACAGTCCCGATGTTTTCGATTTGCTGAATATAATTTACAAAGTTGTACTGCACCAATCCCTTGTTGAGGAACCGCCCCTCGTCAATTCCAAAAGACTCCGAATACGTAGCGGAAAAGGCGTGTTTTTCGATTTGGGAAAGCCCCGCTGGGTTCCAGTATGTTGCTGTGGCATCATCGGCGATGGATACAAACATACTACCCATACCCAATGCACGGGCACCGACACCATGACTGAGAAACTCCGCCGCATGGCTTCCTTCCTCCGCCGTACTCACCGTTATGAATACAGCCAAATGCCCAAAAAACAGTCCGAACAAATAGACAACTAGATACTTTCGACGAAAAGGTAATAGGAACATATTGTTCTTGATTGTTGCCTCCGTCAAACGAATTGGCAATTCAGGCACGCATTAATCCTCAAATTTGGAGATATACTTCCTTAGCAGGTATGTGCGCATTCCCTAGCTGTAAATCGTGTCTCTTAATAGTTGTGACAGATGGGAAAATTCTTCATAAATTAACCCAAGTTGCTACCTATCAAACATTGAGGCATCTCCCCTTATCTTTTGCTTTGTACACTGTTTGCCATCCTTACTAGGTTTGAAGTGCCAAATCCAAGCTGCCTACCAACTACAATTGGTAGCTTTGTTAATCTACTGAGGGCGAGGTTGCAACTAGATTATTGTGAAGCTCGGATAGTCGCTGCGCTCAAATGAGTTTCAGAACAATATGCCCAAACTCAGACGCACCAGGTGAAGATCCAGTGAAAACTTCAGCTTCAAGACCCCAAGCGAGTTTGTAGGCTGCGAGAATTTGGACAAGGGCATTAGACACATCGCCATGACAGAGCAACGCAACAGTTCCACCTCCGCCGCCACCGGTAATTTTCGCACCGTATAATCCTCCCCGTATTCCAATCCTCCGCGCTGATTGTACAATTTGTTCCACTTGCGGTGAACCTAGTCCCATGCGAAAACGATAACTCCAGTTTGAAGCGTACATGAGTTTGCCGGCACGAATCAATGATGTTCTGCGTTTCGCAGGATTTTCACTTGCATTTTTTAGATGTCCGATAAATTTCTGTACACGAGCATGCTCGTAGATAGGATGTTCGACGCGACTTCGAATTCGGTAATTCTCTTTCGCATCCACAAGAGTGAAAGCATCTGCGGTATCACCGTACCGATTGAGAAAATCTTCTCCTTTCATCTCCGCTGGTAGGGTATTCCAGCCTTTCTCCCGAAATTTCTCCACAGAGAGTCTGCACAAGTAGTTATCTCGTAATTCCTCCAGTTTCAACTCTTTTTGAAGGATTGTCAATCCCATGAACGCCGCAGTTCGTGCGTTGAAATATGCTGAACTTGACTCACGCCGCCTCGACTTGCTGTTAATGCCAATCAGTTTCGTATTGGGAGGAATCGATACAGTTTCAAGGACCTTATCAGGCTGGCAGAGAATCGAAAGAATCTTGTCCTGTTGTCCCGCAGCAGCGACGATCCCAACCGTGATGCTGCGTGGCGCGCCAACGATTTGGTTCTCGATAATCTCTCCGAACCGCGCAATTTCGCGGACGTTGAGGTTTAGTCCGTACAAATGACTAATTGCGCTTAACGCAGCAACCTTAATCGCGAAAGAGGAACCCATCCCCACGCCGGTTGGAATTTTGCTTCTGATAACCACAACCGCACCATGAGGAAAAGCATCGACCTTTTTCTCTTTGAGAAGCACATAAAAACTGCTGAGAACATAGCCTGTGCATGAGGTTCTAGGATTCTTTGCAAAAAGTTGGCGGACTTGGGAATAGGATTTGAGGGTACCGTTTGCGTAGAAATCGTTTAAAGAAATCTGGAAGCCTGAAGGATTATCGTTTCCTTCAGTGTCATAAGTAAGTGCCTTTAATAGCCGATCTTTTCTCGCTTGACAAGCTGCTACCGCTGCGCGTTCAATCGTTGTCTCAAGAACGTTAGCACCACAAAAATCAGCACTACCACCCATCACATCAAGACGCCCAGGTGCTCTTGTAACAAATATCGTCCCCGCCTTTTCAAAACCAAATTCACCAAAAATCTGACGATCTTCATAACGAAGCATCGATTCAAACTCAAGGATGTCATGAGGTTTCCTTTCAGGCCCAGAAATCTGCTCGATTTGAATGGGTTTCCTTATCTCTTTCGGATCCGGGTAGACGTCCATAAGATATCAGCTTCTTTTCATCCTTAGAACGTTTCGAAGTTTCCTCTCAAAGAGAATCGAAACGTAGAACTTCATAACACTCTATTATCGCACTCACCATGGGACATGCATCGCGCTCATGGATTCACTACCGTGACAGTTTGCCCATCTTTAAGGGAATGCTGGCCCGCAGTAACCACTTGCTCTGCTTCGGAAAGGCCAGCGACAATCTCAACAATTCCCCCATCGGACAGACCAAATTCGACTCTTCTGCGTTTGCTGAGACCGTCATCAACAACAAAAACGCTCCGAGTCTTTCTCACACTATCTTCAATTACCACGGAACGGGGGATTAGAATTGTGTTTTCATGGATCGCGACAGTAATCGTCACCTTTGCAAACATACCCGGCCTCAATTTCATCCCCGAGTTATCAATTGTAAACTCGACCCTCGCAGAACGGCTGCTCGGCTCAAGAATCGGACTAATAAAGGTTATAGTCCCATCCACCGGATTGGTCAGGGCATCGACCTGAACCAAGCCTTGTCCGCGAAGGTCTAGTTTGCTCAGATCAGATTCTATCACGCCAACAACCGCCTTCACGGTGTCCATGTCAACAATCTCGAAGATTGGTGCACTTAGTGTAGCCATCCCGCCGAGATCGAGGTGTCGATTGGACACAATTCCCGAGATTGGCGCTGTGATTGTCGCATCATCCAGCAGCGCATTGGCAAGATCTAACGCAGCTTTTGCCTGTGCCATCGCTGTTTCGACAACGTTAATCTCCGCCTCCCAACTCTTGGCCACTTCTAATGCCTCGGCGTTTGCGAGGATGGCTTTTGTGGCTTCAACTTGTGATTCTGCTAGTGCTGTATCTTTCTCCCAAGTTTTCGTTTCCGCTTGTGCACGTGCTACTTTGAGTAAGGCTTCTGCACCCTCTACTTGGGCTTCCATTGCTCGGATGTCTTCCTCCCGTGCTCCATTCTCAATGAGCCGCTTCTGTTCAACAGCAACCTCATACTGGGCATTGGCAACATCTAGTTGTGTTTGTGAATTCTCAAAGGACTGTGCACTAATCGCACCGGTCTCAAAAAGCTTGTTCATGCGATTATAATTACTCTTCGCGTTAGTAAGGCTAGCTTGAGCTTGGTTCGCCGACGCCTGTGCCTGTTTTCGATCTTCGTCTCGTGCCCCACGTTTTATCTTTTCAAGGTTCGCCTGAAGGGATGCTAGCCCGGCCTCTGCTTGCCCAGTCTGCGACAAGGTGCGTGTTTGAGCGAGATCTAAGACCTGTTGGAGGGAAGTTTCTGCAGCAGCAAGCTGAGCGCGTGCTTGAGCAACCTGTGAATCAACCCGAATCTTTGCAAGTTTTCTTGTCTGGTCATAAGCGATTTCTGCCGATTGGTGGGCTGCCTCCGCTTGGTGCATTTGAAGCTCGAGTGTTTCATGTTCAATAATTGCTAGCGTTTCCCCTTTGCTGACACGGCTGCCTTCGTCAACACGCATATCAATAATTATTCCGGCTACTTCTGGAAAAACTGTCACGTGCGAGTTCGCTTCAATTGTGCCGGACAACTGCAACTCTTGTCGAATCTCCCCACGTCTAGCCCTTACCACCTCAACCGGTCTGGTGGTCGAAGCGACAACTTCCGTCGGCTGGCCGCGCTGATTGTTGATAAACCTGAGAGTAATCACCACGATGAAAACCAAAATAATGGCTGCGATAATCAATGCTTTTCTCAACTGAAATCTCCGTCAATGTAATAAATTAGGACTTGTACAGTTAAACTCAATGTCTCGGAACTCGATGAATTCTTACCAGAAAACGTAACGTAATGTACACCCCCCATAAATTGGGTAAGACAATCGGTCTTGGGGTTAGTAGTGGCGCAGACTACTTACAATGTATTGTGTTATTACAAATAGAATGCGTAAGTTTTTTTAGAGCTTTTGGGTTGTTGCTTGTGCCAAACCATCCAACTTTCGTCCGATAGCCTTTTCCAATTTTTTGAGACCAACTACATAATCGTGCAATGATTGGAGGCGATTGACTTCTGCCTGCGTCAGGGCAAGCTGGGCGTCGGTGAATTCTACACTCGTGATTATGCCGTTTTCGTAGCGTAAGTTCGCAATTCGCAAACTTTCCCGGGCTTGCTCAACCGTGTTCCTCTGGACTTCAATTAACGCCTTTGCTTCAACCAAGTTGAGATAAGCAGATCTGACTTCAAACTCAATGGCATCCATCATTTGGTGTTTACCAAGCTGCGTCTGTCTTAATGTTGTTTCCGATTGCTGAACGGCGGCTTGGGTTGCGAAGCCATCGAAAATTGGAAAGTTTAGCGCAAAACCCAGATTCCAGATGCGGTTCATTTTCCGCAATCTTTCATTATCATCAACCTGATAGTTGACGAAAAAGGATAGGTCAGGACGATTGCCAGTCTTCGCAACCGCAACGCGTTTCTGATTCGCCTGTTCATTGAACCCGATTTGGTGAATCTCAGGACGTCGCGTTTTCGCTGTTTGGATTAATGATTCAAGGTTAAGTTCAAGATCCGCAGCATCGAAACTGCCCTTGATGTTCACGTCTTCAGCGAGATCGATATCTAAAATGTTTTTATATGCGTTTCTCGCGGTTCGCGCCCTGTTTTGAGTGCGTATCAACTGAGACTTTGCGTTAGCTAGTTGCACCTCAGCTCTTAGAATATCGAATTTTGTAGCGACGCCTGAATTCAAGAGATATCGAGCGATTTGCAACTGTTTCTCCACAAGATCAACCTTCTGTAGAGAAACCTTTACAAATTCTACGGCAAGCAGGACTGCGTAAAAGGCTTCAGAGACGTCAAGTGCAAGCTGGTTGTGAGCAGCTTCCAGCTCTTTTCGCACACCTTCTAAATTTAACTTTGCACTCTGGTAGTTGTAATAGTACCGTCCCCAGGCGAAAATCGGTTGTCTCAAGGCGGCCTCGCCGTGAAAATTCCGGTGGGCTCCGAATTCCAACTCAATGACGTCTGATGAATCGACGTTGTCTCCCACTCCGAGTGAACCAAATCCACCGCCCGCTTGAAGCACTGATCTCGCTAAATCGGGAGTATATGTATAACTACTGCTGATTGAAACATTTGGCAACAAGCCAGCGCGAATAGCACGTACTTGGGTTTCTGCGAATATTACACGCTGCTGAACAGTTTTACTTGAGAGGTTGGTCTGTTTTGCGATTTCAATACTCTCTTCCAGGGTTAAAGTTTTTGCCGCTTGGACCCGTGAGGCGGAACTCCACATGACCAGCAGAGCGATTCCTATGACAAAACGTTGTAGGCGTTTTGAAAAATACATTCAACTCCTCCGATTGATTGGTAACGAACCACCGTAAACGACTTCAAGTAGATTAGAATAGCGCTACCGGACTATGCCCGCGCCTTGCTCTGTTTGTGTAACAATTTTACCAGATGACGGGCAGAAGTTGCTGTCGTCACGGGCTAGAATAGTTTTCATATTCCTTCCATTAATGTAACAACAAGATGATTGCGTGCCTGCCAGCGCTGGATAACATTTTCTAATCGAAGAACTTCGTTACCCACAACGATCTCAATGAGGAAAATCTTGAGGTCAATTTAGGGTCAGAAGATGCTATAAAGCTAGAGATTAAAACAGGCAGCAACAACACAATGCCCATCGGGGTGGACAAGCTGCTGTCCGCCTCCCAAAAGGCGCTTCTTACGAGAAAAGGAATCTTACGATGCTCGCGACGCAAATTGTGCCCGGCACATCATGCAAAGCAATGAAATTTATGCGGTTGCCGAGGAGTGACAACTGCCCTTTCGACACCGGAACGCCTTTAGCAGGGTATCTTCTCATCGATCAGCACTTTAATTTCGTTGGCACTGTAGAGGGAAGAAAGTTTACCTGAATAGGCTTCAAACGCCCCCGTTCCGACAACGCGGAAGTTAATATTTCAGAATGGTTGCCCATTCGCCAACAGCCCAGAGCGATCCGTTCTTTGATTGGGTAATATCAGTAAGATTGGTCTTTGTAGGACTCTTTTGTGCAAGCCATGTTACGCCCTCGTCGACCGTGTGCAAGATTGTGCCCATATCTCCGACAGTCCAACCCTCCGTTTCGTTAATGAACCAGATACCGTTCAAGTTCTCGCTTGTTGGCGTAATCTGCTGAGCCCAGGTTTCGCCGCCATCCTTCGTCCCATAAACGGCGCCTTGGGATCCGGCAATCAACGCGGTTTGTTGGTTAATTGCGAAAATCGCCTTTAATGCATCCGGCCCAGCGTTTTGAACAGTCCATGTCTGTCCGCCATCACCAGTTTTAATAATGGTACCTGCCGCCCCGACTGCCCAACCGACATTTGCGTCAACAAAAAAAACGCCAAACAGGTTATTAAAGCCGACCATCATGTCCCCGGATTCCTGACCTATCCATGTCTCGCCACCATCGCTCGTGTGCATAATCTTGCCAACTTCTCCAACTCCCCATCCGTGCGTTGGAGTTGAAAAATGCAAATCATAAAATCCAAGGGCGCCTTTCCATTTCATTGACTCATCTAACTGGATCCGTTGAACCGTACCGTGCCCTTCATCCCGGGGATCGCTGACGACCTTCCAGAGCTCTCCGCTGTTAAGAGTCTCGATTAAGGTGGCGTTACTGCCAACAATATAGCCCTTGTTTGCATCTACAAAGCCGATGCCAAATAACTCAAAGACATTATTGCTCGTCTGTTCCCTCCAAACGGTTCCGCCATCCCCAGTATGCAGAACCGCTCCGCCTAAACCAATAGCCCATCCCAGATTATCATCATGGAAATGTACTCTAGTAAGATGGTTGTTGCTTGAAATCACGTCCCACGATGCGCCACCGTCTCGGCTATGGATGATAGTCGCGAATTCGCCGACTGCCCAAGCCTCCTGGGGAGTAACAAGTTGGATGGCGTTTATTCGGTTCGGAACGGGCCTCGGTTCAATCGGCGCCCACACCTTCCCGCCATCAATGGTCCTCAGAATAACACCAAACTCCGCTGAAGCGAGCCCGTGGTTGGCATCAATAAAGTGGATTCCCCAAATTGGTTCCGGCATCCCATTCGAGTTGGGCACACGGCTTGCCTGGGGTTTCCATGTGGTCCCACCATCAGTAGTATGAACTAGGGCGCCATTCCCTCCGGATGCCCAACCTACTTGGTCGCTTCGCATAAAAATTGCATCAAGGGGAGAAGCTGTTCTGCTATTTTGAGGTTTCCATGTCTGCCCGGCATTCATAGTGTGAATGACTGTACCGCCATCTCCCGCAGCCCATCCCATTTGAGCGCTCGAAAAGTGAATGCCTTTAATCGCGTTATTTGTGCCGGTTTTCTGTCGCGTCCAGGTGGTGCCGCCATCTACAGTATGAATGAGAAGTCCTCCATCACCACCTGCCCAACCGTATTTATCATCAACAAAGGAAATAGCTGACAACGCGGCTCGGGTGCCACTGTTGAGCTTCATCCACGTCGCACCACCATCTATTGTTTTCAGCACAGTGCCAGTATCACCGACGATCCAACCCGTTTGAGGATTGATAAACCGCACTTTGGAGAAAACTACCTTGAAGGGGAGCGGTTGGCTCGGTTGCTTTTCCCACGTCTTTCCACCATTGCGTGTATGAAGAATTGTCGAACTTGAACCAACAATCCAACCGTGTTGAGTGTCAACAAAGTAGATGTCCGTAAACGTAGCCCGCCACTCCGCCTCGCGGACTGATGTCCAACTCTTCTCTTGTGCAAAGTTATTGGCGACAAAAATCAATAGAACCGCCAACATTGATGAAACAACTTGAATACACCGTATATTGGTTATCATTAGTTTTCTCCTTAAGAAGGCAGTAAGCTTTTTCAGAAGCGCGTCAGTTTTCACAAATGCCGCTAAATTCCCATTCGCAAGGCAACTGCAGCCAGCAATACTAAAAGTGAGATCACGCCAATCAGACTTGACACGACTATCATCCAAGAACGCATCCTTTCGACGTATTCGGGCAATTCCTCTGTACTCGGTTCGAGAGCATCAACGGCTTGCAACAGCCTCGGACCAATGACAAAGGAGTGAATCGCCGTCAAAACAATTAAGACAATTACGAGCAGGAGTTTGATGAGAAGTGTCCGCATAAAGGCGCCCGTCAGACCAATCAGATCGGGGGAGCTGAGAAAGATGTTCAACAGCCCGGAAAAGATGAGTATTAACACACACCCCCAGACAATGGGTTCAAACCGTCTACCAATCTGTGATAGAATCTGAATACGTTCTACAGGGGGGACAGATCGCTTGAAGTAGGGTACAATCACCATCGCCATCATGAGATTACCGCCGATCCAAATCACGGCGGCGATATTGTGTAACCAGAGAACCAACAAACCAAGTATTTCCATGGAGCCTCCTGGGTTAAATACGTAGATGATATAGAGACGTTCATTTATAGAAGTATTTGCAATGAAGGAAAAGGCTGCGCGATATGCCTCGGCAAGTGTTCCAACTTCCAAGACTCGAAAACTTCAATTTCAAGAGCCATCTTGAGCGAATCCGATGAATGGCATGAACTAAAACGGGTGGACAGCAGGCCCCTATCCTCCAATCAAGGTATCGGAGAGTCGTCCATGAACGAAGTAGAAGTGATAGTGTCCATATCGTACCACATTATTACGCAGTTGTGTCACGAAACGATGCCGGAACGTGTTGTATCCTTTCTTATGTACGACTTTCTCTTGACTATCTTTTTGCAGGGGCGTATTATCTGCTCAACGGTACGGTTTCTCATTTTAACAGATTATCACAGTTGATTCAAGTGAAAGTTCCTCATACGAAATCCTATATCGGAAAAATTCTCGGTGCGTGGAATCACGGTTCAGGGAGAAATTTGAGAGAAAGAATCCTTGTTATTCAAACGGGAGGCTGGATCGGCGATATGGTCCTGATGACTCCTGCATTGAGAGCGTTGAAGCGCGCCTATCCACAATCTCGCGTGGCATTGCTGCTGCGTCCCCTTGTTGCGGAGTTGATGGCGACTCACCCCTACCTTGATGAAGTGATTGTTGACACCAAAGGACAACATGGCAGCCGTTTGAAATCACTCTGTCAATTAACACGTCATATTCGGCGAGCTGCATTCGATCTTGCAGTTGTTTTGCACCCTACTTCCTTTCGAAACGCACTGATACCCTTACTCGCTGGCGTTCCAGAACGGATTGGTTCAAATACAAACGGACGTGGAATTCTGTTGACGGAGACTTGTCTCAATCCACGAGAGTGCCATGAAGTTCACCGTTATCTCGACATTTTAGAGCTCATCGGTCTTGATGCGCAAGATACGAGCCTGGAGTTCTGGCATACAGATGTGGATCGCCGCGTTGTTTGCCAGATGCTCTCCAACCACGGCATCGCTCCCACAGAACGTCTTATCGGTGTAAACTTGGGCACCACGTGGCAGACAAAACAGTGGGAAATCGAAAAATTTGCCGCTGTGATAACGCAGCTCCAAAATATCATCAATATCCCTATTATCCTGACAGGTAATGCCTCGGAAATCGCACTTGGTGAGGCGTTACAGCGCATAGTCAAGATGGGTTTCATCAATCTTATTGGGGCGACAAATACCACCCAACTCGGGGCGCTTATCGAATGTTGTAGTCTCTATTTGACCTGTGACAGCGGTCCCATGCACATCGCTGCAGCTGTTGGAACACCAACCATTGCTCTATTTGGTCCAACGAGCCCAACACGTCACCACCCTTTTGCGGAAGGGCATTGCGTCATCGAGAAGCCCGTTGGCTGCCGACCTTGCTATAAGCGCACATGTAAACTCAAGGAAACTCCGAATCTGTGTATGACAGAAATCAAACCGGAGGAAGTCGTTGAGAAAATTATCCAGCTTCTTTGATATTGCTAACTTATGCATCAAAAATTGACCGATGCACAACTTTATTTTTGTAAAATTGAAACATAATCTGGCTGTACGTAGCGTCTTGACTGGTTATTTGAAGATAGGGGGTATATGATGAGGACATACCGCGTTGGAGTTATTGGGTGCGGAGTAATCGGCAGCCACCATGCATCGGGACTTGTTGGCTTATCCAATGCAGCGCTTGTGGCTGGGTGCGATGTGATGCCGAACACGCTAGATGCCTTCAAAGAGCGTTGGGAAGATACTTGGCAGAATATTGCACTGTACACAAATCACCAAGAGATGCTGGAGAACGAGAATCTGGACATTGTGACGGTGGCAACCTCCGATCATCGGCACACAGAATTGGTGGTTAACGCTGCCAATGCAGGAGTAAAAGGCATTTTCTGCGAAAAGCCACTGGCGACGAATCTGGCTGATGCCGACCGTATGATTGAGGCTGTCGAGCGCAATAAAACGATTCTGTCGATTGACCACACCCGCAGGTGGGTGCCGTTATGGCGGTATACCAAAGAAGAAGTTGTGGGAAAAGACGTAATCGGACCCGTGCAGTGTATCATCGGTATATTAACGGGTGGCCGCGCAATGCTATTCCGTAACGGCACGCATATCATTGATATGATTTGCTACTTCGCAGGCTCCGATCCAGAATGGGTCTCCGCTGAACTGGAAACCGGTTACGAGGATTACTGGGAATATCGCGGGGATGGCGGACATGACCCGGCGACAGAACCCGCCGCTCACGGGTATATCCACTTCGTCAACGGCGTGCGTGCGTTTTACGTTGGCGGTCCCAAAACCACCCGTAGAATGCTCCGCCTTGAGATTATTGGAACCAAGGGTGACATCTTCATCGAAGATGCCTTCACGGAACCGAGGGCACAGATCCGAACAGGAGATAAATATGAAGACATTCAAATTCCAGCGTGGGATGTTGTTGGTATCCCTGCCGGTATTCAAGAACTGGTACGCTTAGTCGATGAAGGTGGGGAGCCCGTGTCGCCGGGTAAAGAAGGACGCAAAGTTGTGGAAATCATCGTTGGATTTCTAGAATCCAATCGCCGGGACAACGTGAAAGTTAAGTTTCCCCTTCCGCGAGATTAAGAGATTAAGTTTGTATCTACTAGCACATCAGATCAGATATTTCAAATGGAAATTGAGATTTGGTGGGTTTTTACTAGCAGCTAAGCCTTTTCTCGTGTATAATAATTGAGGTTGAAATGCAACAGGCATAGATTTTGATAAAGTGACGTTCATGGAGTTTGGAAGTTCAGCATGTCTACTTGGAAGAAGCCTTTCGTCGGTGATAAAGCGATTGACGGCGCAAACGGGTTAACAACCATGATATTGCAGTGCAAATCCACAGTTCCAATCGTGGCGATTCTACTGATGCTATGGGGTGCGCACGCGGTTGACGCAATTGATTCTGACCGGGCGGTTCAAGATGAACAGTACGCGTTTTTTGAAGCGAAGATTCGGCCCGTGTTAGTGAATACCTGTTTCCGTTGCCATGGCGGGGAGGAGATTAACAACGGTCTGCGCGTAGATTCTCGGGGGGCATTGCTGGAAGGCGGCATCTATGGCGCCGCGATTGTGCCTGGCGACCCCGATGCGAGCTTGCTAATTGAAGCCATACGGCACAATGAGGCTGCGTATGTAAAGATGCCGCCCGACGAGAAATTGCCCGACCACGTTGTAAGGGACTTCGAAGTTTGGGTGAAAGAAGGAGCAATTTGGCCCACAGAAGCCGCATCTCCAGACATAACGCAAGCAGAGCCACATTGGTCGTTCACGTCAGTGAAAGCGGTTGAGCCCCCCGTCGATTTGACCGGATGGTCTGATCATCCGATTGATCGGTTTGTCAGGGCACAGTGGCACGAACATGGATTGCGCCCCAATCAACCGGCGGACAAGCGCACGCTTATGCGCCGAGTCTACTACGATCTCGTTGGTCTGCCGCCCACACCGGAAGAGGTGAAAGCGTTTATGCCTGATACAACGCCGCATGCTTTTGCGCAGCTTGTCGAACGCTTGCTCGCCTCGCCGCGATACGGCGAGCGCTGGGGGCGGCACTGGATGGATGTAGCGCGTTACGCCGATACTGGTGGCGACAACGCGGATTACCCAATACCGGAAGCACACCTCTACCGCGACTACATCATTGATTCGTTCAACGCGGACAAACCGTACGATCAATTTGTTCATGAGCAACTAGCCGGTGATATTCTCGCCAAAACCGCACCACCGCAGCAATACACCGAGCAGATAATTGCTACGGGCTTCATCGCCTTGTCCCGCCGATTCGGCACGGGACCGTACCAACTGAATCATCTGATTCTGGAGGATACAATTGACACAACGGGGCGCGCCTTCTTAGGATTGACGATGCGCTGCGCTCGCTGTCATGACCACAAGTTCGATCCGATTACCATGGAAGACTACTATGCCATGTATGGTATCTTCGCCAGCACAAGGTATCCATACGCCGGATCCGAGGAATTTCAATCGGGCAGAAAGCCGCGAATGAATTTCGTGCCGCTGCTGCCTCCTGATCAGGCTCAACCGCAAATTGCCGCTCATCAAGAGCAGTTGAATCAGCGTCAAAAAGAGATAGATCAACTGGAACACGAAGGCGAGCTAGCGGAAAAACGGAATTCACTCAACCAACAAATTGAAACGTTAAGAGAGCAGATTAACACATTGAAGTCGGACGGCGGAGATACGAAAGACTTCGAAGCGCAGATACTGGCACTCACAGAGCAGCACAACGGCGTCACCAAGCAAATTAATGACCAGAAAGGTGAATTGAAACAGAAACTTCCGCGTTCAGATTTGCCGGCGGATATGCCCCAAGCTTATGCGGTTGTAGATGGACAGGCGACAGATGCGCACATTCACCGTCGCGGCGATCCCGCACAGTCGGGCAAAAAAATAAGGCGGGATGTGCCGAAATTTCTCAACGGCGGTATCACGCTTGACATTCCAGAAGGTCAAAGCGGACGCTTGCAATTGGCACAGTGGTTGACGAGTCCGGCAAACCCCCTGACGGCGCGGGTCATGGTCAATCGCATCTGGCAATACCACTTCGGGAAAGGAATTGTTTCGACCCCATCAAATTTTGGGCGCACCGGTTCCAAACCGACACATCCTCTGTTGCTTGATTATTTGGCGGCACGCTTCATCGAAAGTGGCTGGTCGGTTAAGGCGATCCATCGGTTAATCCTGTCATCAAAAACATTTCAACTCGCGAGCGGTCACGACGCACAGAATGCCGCTGTCGATCCATCCAACGATTACTATTGGCGATTCGATCGGCGGCGCCTTGAAGCAGAAGCCTTACGCGATGCGGTGATGAACATCAGCGGTTTATTGGATATCAGCCGACCGGGAGCGCATCCGTTCCCGCCAATTGAGAAATGGTTCTGGTCTCAGCATGTACCGTTCCCGTACGATAACGTGACCGGTCGCTTCATACCGACGCCGTATCCGTCAAACCATCGCACCGTTTATCTGATGACGCAGCGGCTTCAATATCATCCGTTTCTCGGACTTTTTGACGGACCCGACACGAACACGACTACTGGTGTACGCACGAGCTCCACAGTACCCCAGCAATCTCTGTTTCTCATGAACAATCCTTGGGCGCACGAGCAAGCCCAAGCTTTTGCTCAGCGCTTGATTGCGTTTTCACAGGATCCTGTAGAGCGCATTAACCGCGCATACTTACTCGCTTATAGCCGCGAGGTAACCGCCGAAGAGCGGCAGCGTGGTGTGGCGTATATTAAACGCGTAGTTGAAAACCTTAATGTCGACGAACTTCCCCCCGAACAAAGGGAGGCGGAAGCGTGGAATAGTTACGCACAGGTGTTGTTAAGATCGAATGAATTACTTTACATCGACTAACTTTAATTGACACCAGGAGTAAACCATGAGCAAACAAAACCAAGTCAACCGTCGCCAATTTTTGAGTTGCGCGCTCGCCGGATGTGCGGCAAGTGTGCTTGGTCCCTTCGCTAAGTTGTCTCTTGCGGCGGACCTCTACGCCGGACATCCATTGGCGCCAAAATTAACGCATCATCCTGCGAAAGCCAAAAACTTAATCTTCGTTTTTCTGACCGGTGGATTCGGTCATGTCGACACCTTTGACTATAAGCCGAAGCTACAGAGCGATCACGGCAAGGAAATCCCGGCGTGGGGAACCCAAAAGCCGCTTATGGGCTCGCCTTTCAAATTCCAGCCATACGGTGAGTCGGGGTTGATGATTAGCGAGTTGTTCACTCAGCTGGGAGGTGTCGCAGACGAACTGTGCATCATTCAAAGCCTGCACACAGATATCGTTGAGCACTTTCAAGCCACCCTTGCAATGCACACGGGATCGGCGACTATCCCGATGCCCAGCATCGGAGCTTGGTTAAGTTACGGCTTGGGTACGCAAAATCAGAAATTGCCGTCATACATGATTTTGTGCGAAAACATTCCCTATGCGGGATCGCAAGTTTGGGACAACCATTTTCTACCGCCAGTCCATCAAGGGGTGCGTATATTCCCCGGCGACGAGCCGGTAGCGAACCTGAACTCGTCGGCGCACTCGGTGACGCTTGCAGAATTGGAACGAATTATGCTGCGTGACATTAACGAGCTTCACGCCCGCCAGCGTCCCGAAGATTTAGAACTGCTCGCCCGCATGAACGCCAATGACACCGCCGTAGGTATGATGCGCACTGCCCCGAAGGTGTTCGACCTGTCTGAAGAAACCGATGGCACCTTCGACCTGTATGGACTGAAACGCGACGATAACAACTCGTTCGCTTGGCAGTGCCTCGTTGCCCGGCGGCTGGTACAGCACGGTGTTCGCGTTGTTGAACTCATTGACACCGGCGCGACCGACAACTGGGATGCGCACGGCGATATGGAGGATCACCGTCCGAAAGCGGAACGGGTAGATCTGCCACTCGCTGCGTTAATCAAGGATTTGAAAGCTCGTGGCATGCTTGATGAGACGCTTATCGCTATCTGCACCGAGTTCGGTCGTACACCATTCTCCAACAATATGGCAGGACGCGAACATCACGCTCAAGCCTTCTCATGTCTTCTCGCAGGCGCCGGCGTCCAAGGCGGGACGACTTACGGTGAAACCGATGACTACGGAGTCGAGATTGTTTCTCAACCGTGCCACGTCCACGACTACCACGCCACCATCCTACACCTTATGGGCATTGACCACACAAAACTGACCTACCGCTATGCGGGCCGAAATTTCCGATTAACCGATGTCAGCGGAAATGTCATCCAGGAAGTTCTGGCATGATTTCGAGTACCGTCTCGGTGATTCTGAAGGGCTTCTACCGCTTCACGGCGCTTGCTAGGCAACTTGACGTAAGAGGGTGTAGCTTGCTAGGGCAACCATGATGAGAAAACAGATCCAAAGAATGGAATCCGCCTTCCACGTTGGTCTGATATGGTGGTTGATGTGTGTATAGCGCAGGTAGATGGTGCTGCCCGCAACGATAGGCATCATTATCGCTGCAATTGTGCCGCTGATAGTGAGCATCCAGACAGGGTTCTCAATATAAAAATAACACATTGCCATAATCGTGGGTGAAATCACCGCCCAGATACGCATCACCCGCTTGCGTGCGCGATAGTCACGGGGATTAATCACGCCGAGCACCCCCATAGCGTCTGCAACCATCCGTGTCCCCCCTGCTAGCCCCGAAACCACAGTTGAGAACAACACGAAGAATGCCCCCAACAGGAATAGCCACGATGCCCACTCACCCAGCGTCTGCGTATAAGAGCCGGACAAAATGTTAATAGTATCAAGACCATTCGGTACGGTGCCCTTGTGATGCAACACACCGGCGCCCAGCATGTAGAACGGCACCGTCGCGCAAGTCAGCACACCCAATGTCAGCAGTACGTCAGCCTGCATGACGCGAATCCAACCCTGCGCACGGCGGATCCACCCTGGGCTGCTGTTGGGGGGGCCAACGAAACGGGCGTAACCCTTCTCGACACACCAATAAGTGTACGACATTGACTCGCCTGCAGTCACTCCGGTGGCGCCGTACGCTCCCAACGCTGCGGCGACTGCGAACACCGGAAACTGGAATTGCAGACCAGCGCGCACGTCACCCCAAGTGATAGCATAAGGCGTGAATTGCAACAGGATGGCACACACTATCGTGAGGACGGTGAAGGTTCCGACCATAAACGTCATCAACTTTTCGAGGGTGCGGTATGTGCCGCGCAGTATCAGCGCCACCGCCAGTGCAGCGAAAATAATCGTCCACCATTTCGATGCAAAAAATGGGAACGCCATGTGAACCGCCTGCCCAACCCCGCCGTAGACGCCGCCGCCGCCTAAGTGAGCGGGGATTAGCTGGAACATCCACAACCAGATGAACCATGAAATCTTTTGACGGGGTCCGGGAAGTTTACCGGGTAGCCGATTAAAGGCGTGCAGTACAGTCTCGCCCGATGAAACCGTGTAACGCCCCAACTCTGCCTGCACGATACTCTTGCCCCAGCTACTCAGCAGCATCCACCAGAACATTACAAACCCAACGGTTGCGCCTAGTGTCGTTGTCATGATAATCTCACCGGATCCAACGACCGTCCCTACCAAAATTAATCCCGGTCCGAGATACTTAAGCGTGCCTCTCAACCCAATAGGCGGCTCTCTGACATCGTCTGGACGGCGAGCATAGGGATCGATACTGTCTTCCTGTTCTGATCGTCTATGTTCACGATTTTGCGTCATTCGCTAAGCCCTCTTCACATTAAAGGGTTTCGGTATTTTTTGTCAATCAGATGGTAAGTACCAGTGAATCTAGGTCATCCAATCGAGACCATTTCCAACTGTTTCTTCCATTGTGTCTGTAACATCGCTTTCAGCACTTGGTGCTCAGGGCGCATCAGTGTTGGGTCTGACTTCGTGAGCGCACCCGCTTCCAATTTAGCAAGCTCAAGCAGTGCAGCATCTCTGATAATATTGCCAATTTTGAAATCCGGAAGTCCAGATTGCCGCGTTCCAAAGAATTCGCCCGGTCCGCGAATACGCAGGTCCTCCTCTGCGAGCGCAAAGCCATCGTTTGTTCGCATCATCGCTTTGATGCGGGTCACGCCATCCTCACCCTTCGGATTGGCAATGAGGTAACAAGAGGATTTGTGCTTTCCGCGTCCTACACGTCCCCGCAACTGATGTAGCTGTGCCAGTCCAAACCGTTCCGCATTTTCAATCACCATAATCGATGCGTTCGGGCAGTCAATCCCGACTTCAATGACCGTTGTTGAAACCAAAATATCAATTTCTCGATTCTTCAGATGAAACATCACTTCCTGTTTTTCTGCCGACCTCATCCGCCCGTGCAATAGCCCGACGCGAAGGTGTGGGTAGACATCGCGTTGGAGGTGCGCTGCCATCTCCGTTGCGGCTTTAATCTCTTCAAGTTTTTCTGATTCCTCAACAAGCGGGTAAACAATGTATGCCTGTCTCCCGCGCTGAATCTCCCTCTCAATTCGCGCGTACAACTGGTCGCGATCTTTTTCTTTCACCCATTTTGTTGTAATCTCTCGCCGCCCCGGCGGCATCTCGTCAATCACGGACACGTTAAGGTCGCCATAGACCGTTAAGGCAAGCGTTCGCGGGATGGGAGTCGCCGTCATCACAAGAACATCCGGAGTGTTCCCTTTGTCCCGCAGCGTTGCCCGCTGCATGACTCCGAAACGGTGTTGTTCGTCAATAATGACGATTCCTAGCTGGTGAAATTCAACACCGTCTTGGATCAGGGCGTGTGTCCCCACAACGATGTGGGCTGAACCATCTGCGATGGCAGCGAGGACTGCTTCACGTTCTTTCTTGGGAAGGTCGCTTTTGAGCAGCACAACGTTTAGGTTCAGCTGCCTCAGCAATTCCGACAGATTGTAAGCGTGCTGCTCGGCAAGAATCTCCGTAGGTACCATTATTGTACCTTGGTACCCGCTCTGAATAGCGCACAGCATCGCCATCACTGCAACGATTGTCTTTCCACACCCGACATCGCCCTGGAGCAACCGATTCATTGCTTGAGTAGTCCCCATATCCGCTTTGATTTCCGCAATGACCCGTTCCTGTGCCTGTGTCAATTGGAACGGCAGACCATCGAAAAATCTTTGAATCACATCGCCTTCGACTTGGAAAGCAATCCCTTTTTCCTTTGTCTCCCATCGCCGCTTTTTTAGTTCAAGTCCCACTTCCAGCAGAAAGAACTCATCAAACACAAGCCGTCTTCGTGCAGCTTCGAGGTCGGCTTCGGAGGTCGGAAAGTGGATTTCGCCAATCGCAGGGCGCCGATCTATCAACTGATGTTTCCGGCGGAGTTCCTGCGGGAGAATTTCGGGATACGCTTCAAGGTGCTCATCAAGCACGCTCTTGACCCATTGGCGCAGCATGCGTTGGGTAAGACTTGCCGTTAACGGGTACTTGGGCACGATTCGACCGGTGTGGATCAGATCAGCATCCTCATCTTCGAGGACCTCCACTTCAAAGTCGGTTGCCTGAATCTCATTGCTGCGGCGAGCAAACTTGCCGCTCACGACCAAACGCGTCCCGACTTTCAACAAATGCTTCAGGTAGTTAATGCGGCGCCCAAAACTGACAAGCACTGCCACGCCAGTTTCATCGTAGACTGCAAACTTCCCGACTGGCTTCGCGCCGCGGCGGCGCGGCGTGAACTGCGTCCGATTGACAACTTTGCCCTGAATCGTCTCATGTTCATCGCCCCGACCCACATCATAAATTGACCGAAACTGACTCCGATTCAGATAGTCTCGCGGATAGTATTCTAATAAATCGCCAACCGTATGGATATCGAGCTCTGCCGAGAGCTTCGCTGCACGCCGTGTACCAATGCCCTTTGTACACTGAATTGATGTCCGCAGGAAATTTAGTGAGGCAGGGTCGGTTGAAAGGGGTGCAGCTGCAATTGTAGCTTCTAAAGTAGATGTTTTTGAAGGATTTTCAGAGCTCTCCTCCGGCGGACCAGCATCGGAAATATCAAACAGGGGACCGGGGGGTGTGGGCGGTGCTTCTTTTGCTGTTGAGAACGGTTCACGCACGTCCGTCGGAGCGGAGCCACTCGGTTCCGCAACACTCGGGATAGATTGAATCAGAGGTGAATCTTTAACCGTAGACGATGCCACCGGTGTCTCTCCCAGCATCGTCTCGATTTGCACGGTAGCGTTTTGGATAACGTCGAGCCGTTGTGTCGGTGACAACGCCTCATAATCCGCAAACAGATTCGCAATTGCGTCAAGTGACTCCTTCTCATCGTGATTTAGCGTCAACTTTCGAGCTTTCGTCACCCACAGGGACACATAGTTACCCAGACCGTTAACTACTACATTGTTCTGGCAATCTCTGCGGCTTTCCTGCTGGAAGGGGCGACGCATCGTCTGCAAAATTGCGGCAAGTTCATTCATAATTTGCCCATCAGAGTTCGCAGTCTGAATGAATCAAATAAGCGGACGCTGCGCCGTAAACGGCGTTGGTTTTCTCAACACGATTCCCTAGCCGACAAGGAGATGCCGGCGAAATCCTGTACGAGTAAGTTGATAACGACATATCGCTAATATTATACACCAGTTTCCTCTCCGCTTAGCAACCTTTATTTGGGATATGTTGCAACGTGCCAAGATTTGACGAAAGCTCCCTACAAAAGCAAATATGGGCACGCACAAGACCTGCCCCTACATTTGGTCAATTCCTGTAGGGGCAACCCTTGTGGTTGCCCTGCTGTCTTGAGGCGATTTCAGACAACCGTACTGGTTTTTTTGCGGATTGCCCGATTGTTTCCCGAATTGGCAACAGCGCCTGTAGGTTGGGTTGAGACGACGGCGAAACCCATACGATCAAGCGACTGGATAAGGAGCGATCAATGGAGCGAATAGCGACTGCGATAGTCTTGTAGGTTGGGTTGAGCGGATTTGATGAAACATGTGAATCGTAACACATGAGCATGGTTTGTTGATTGAGTTTAAGTTTTGTATGCGTGTAGCGTAACCCAACCCTTTTTGGCCTTCCGGATGTGTCAAAAGGTGTTAAAAGCGTTGGGCTTAGTCATTATACATCGTCCGATGGCGAAGGCACGTTATCCTGACAGTAAACGGGACGGAAGAGCGTACGCCGTTTGAACGGCATGTCAGCGAGGTGTTCCGGATGGGGCTCCCACGTATGCCACTTGTTGCCAATGACGTTGTAGCAATTGAATATGGCGACCCGATCAACCGTATCGTCCTCCCAGCGAGCGCCGGTGTGAGTGATCGCCTCAGTGAAGAATAGCACCGAACCTGCCGGGCAGGTATAATCGTCCCAAAGTGGACAATCCCAATTTTGCGTCGATTTTGGCGCCGGAAAAGCTGCTTTGTGGCTTCCCGACAAGAACATCGTGCCACCGCCGCGTTTCTTGACTGGGTTCAGTTCCCATACAACTCGCGTCAACCCGCTGTGCGCTTTGTCGTGGTGCATATGATAGGTGTGTGAGTTACCCGGGAAATTCAACATGCCCTGTCCGCCATGGGGTCTGAACTCGCCACGCCCTTTGGCTCGAATTGTCAGGAACGTGCCTTCCAAGCGAAAACCGTAGCAATCTTCGCTCGCGTAGCCTGACGCGACAAACTCGTTCATAAACCCGACAACAATCGGGTGGTCGGTCAGTTTTTCCAGGGGACCCCCGATGGATGAGCGATGATGTTCAGGGATCGACTCGGGTTCGCTCTGCAAACGGTAACAAAAATCCCGCATCGCGGCAACCTCGTCGTCGGTCAACACACCTGGGAGGGCTATCCAACCCCGTGTATCGAAGATAAACTTCTGGTCTTCGCTGAACTCTATTGCTGGCACACCGTCAGAATTCGTCGTAGGGATAAACATTATCAGACCTCCTAATTTTAAGGATAGCTACTAAGTTCGTGTGGGGCGGTAGATGACGCTTTTCGCACTACCCCACTATTCGTTTCCGACAAAAATCAGACTCCCCACCGCTTCCGCATCTCTTCCATCGGAACCGTTTTGCCCTGCGTCCAAGCATAATGTGCAATCGGATCCTCTCCAATCCAACGTTCATCAACCGGTTCATCGGCGCGTTGGTAGCGTGTGTCAGTGCTCAGACGAAAGCGGTGGCTTGTGTTGTCCAGCGATCCGTGCATGGTAAACATACCGAAAATTAACACATCCCCCATTTCAAACGAACTCGTTTGCCACTGCCCGCCGTAGCGGTCAGCCAATTCGATCGGATCATTCGAGAACGAGTCGGTCACATGGTCACGATCAACGTCCATCTTTCCGTACGTCTCCTTCAAAACATCAAAACGGTGGGAGCCAACAAAAATCGCCAACGGTCCCATGTCGAGCGGCACATCGCCGATTGGTGTCCAGCAGGTGACGAGCTGGTGCGTGCCGCGTCCCATATAAACGACGTCGTAGTGTGCGCCGGTAAAGCCGCCCGGCTCGACCACACGCAACCATTTATAATCGTAAGTAATGACGGGTGCATCGAAGAACCCTTCACAAAAATCCATGATCTCCGGTGATTCGACCAGATTCAGAAAATCAGGCTGATGGGTGACGGCTTTGTTTCCGCCCATAAACATGCCGCGCTTGCCTTCCGACGGTACCCCTTCCAAAAGCGGGTACGCACGATCGAGCTGCTCGTTTTCGTCTAATTTATTGAGGAGAAATCGGCGGGCTGCCTTGACCGTTTCCGGGTCGTGCAAGCCGCGGATCAGCAGATAGCCATCCGCTTCCAACCTCGCTTGAAGCGCATCGCGATCTCCGGATAAATCATTGGCTTCACGCAACCAACCGAGGTGCTTTCCACCCAATTCCATCTTTTTCTGGTTCATCGTGAGAATCATCTCAAAACTCCGTTTTTCTCTGATCCAGTATCTCATTCCAAGGTTCAACAAAACAATTAGGGACAGAAACCGAAGTTTTTGTCAATAACTTCGGTTTCTCTGAAGCAATACATTCTCTACGTCAGCTTCGCAGTAGAAACTACAATAAAGTATAGCGTTCGTAAACTTCAAATGCTATACAAGATTATCTACAATGGATGAATCAAGCTGCGGAATCAGGCACAGCAGCAGGTCTAATGCCGCTCGGTAATCATCTATATTAATGATAGACACATGGCTGTGGACATAACGGGCAGGTACTCCCAGCACGATTGACGGTACGCCGCGCCCAACCTGATGGATCGCGCCGCCGTCCGTTCCTCCAGACGCACGCACAGCAATCTGATGTGGAATCTGGTGCGCGGTTGCAGTTTCAATCACAAGTTCCGCTAAACGTGGATTGGCAATCATGGAGGGGTCATACAACCGTATCTGCACACCGCCGCCCAGTTTGCCCTGCAAAGTATCGCTGCTAACGCCCGGCAAATCGTCTGCGGGCGGTCCTTCCAGCACAATCGCTGCATCCGGCTCCACTGCGGCGGCAGCTGTTCGTGCGCCGCGCAACCCGACCTCCTCCTGCACGCTCCCAGTGCCTATAACTGTGTTTGGGTGATCGCTGAGTTGTTGGAGAGTTTCTATGACTAAACCCACGCCAACCCGATTATCAAATGCCTTTGCAGAATATAGCTTGGGGTTTGTCATCGGCATGAACGGTCCATAAGGAGCGATTGGACAACCGGGCTTCACCCCATACGCTTCCATTGCCTGTTCAGCGGTTTCCGCCCCAATATCAATGTACATGTCCTTAATATCCATAACCTGATCACGCGGACTGGCACTCAGAAGATGAGGAGGTGTAGACCCAATCACACCGGCGACCTTGCCCCGTTGCGTCAAAATATTGACCCGTTGTGCAAGCAGTGTATGTGCCCACCATCCGCCGACCGTGAGAAATTTGACATATCCCGCCTCTGTCACATTCTGAACGATAAATCCGACTTCATCCATGTGTGAATCAAGCAAGATACGCGGTTTTTCGGCGTTCCCGCTCTTTTCGCAGAAGATACTTCCCAATCGATCTTTTTGGATAACCCCAACCCCTTCCAACTGTGAATGGAAGATTTTCCGGACCTCCTCCTCGTGCCCAGGGATGGCATCTGCTTGAGTGAGTTCCGCAAGTAGTTCAACCGATGTTTGGCTCATCGCTTCCCTTTCTGATTGAAATTAAAAACGCCGAAGTATTGAAATACACCCACACCCCTTCCGCTTGTGCCTCAGATACTGACTCTCCCATTCGCCCTCTTCCCGTAGGAGAGGCATCCCTGCCTCGATTCTCAGTTTCTGTAGGTTGGGTAGATCGGTCATGATGAAACATGTGGATAATGACAAATCGGTTAGTTGGTTAATTGAGTACGATAATTGTTGGATGAAGCGAAACCCAACGATCTAGCGACCGAATAAGATCAACTGAGCGAATAGCGAAGGCGATAGTAAACCCACCGCGATAGTCTTCGCGGACACCAAAACTATCGCGTTCCCTGTTCGCTCCCTTGATCGGTCGGTTGAGGAAACCTTATCGCCTACGCTATCCGCTTGCTTGATCCCTCGTTGTCCATTCGGTTGATCTCAGTTAATCGTTCGTTCGATCTCCCATGATTTATTCCCTCGCTTGCGGGTCAGTAGGGAAGGGGAGGGAAGAGTGAATGGGAAGAGGACTGTCTGAATCGCGGATTAGTTGGAGGTCTCGCAGGGCAATTGGGTGTACCCCAACATGTTAACAATATCTTCGGGTAATTTTACACCGATTGATTCTTCTAAACCGGAGTTGGTCGGGTAGCGTTCTCCACGCGCCGCCGCAAGATCAATGCCCATGTTCTCGGCGGTTGTTAAGTCGGTTTTGGCGGCGTCCCAGTTTTTCATGTGCAAATACGCGAATGCGCGATTACAATAGGCCTCCCGATGGTTACGGTCGAGGTTGATTGCATGAGTAAAATCTTGAGCGGCAAGTTCGTGTTCCAGCTTGTCGTAGTAGGCTAACCCACGAGCAAAATAAGCGTCGGTGTAATTGGATTGAATTTCTATTGCGCGACTAGAGTCTTTGATCGCGCAGCCAATCTTACCCTGGATTCGGTTAGCGACAGCACGATGGTGATAGGCGATTGCGAATTGAGGGTTAATTTCTAGGGCGCGGTCATAATGCCGTCGGGCAGCATCAATTTTTTGCTTAGCATCGTCGAGTTCTCCCCGTTGCTGTGAATCTCTGACGTTAAGATGGTGCTTTAAACCCTCGAAAAACGCTTCGTAAGAGCTATGGTGGAGTTCCTGGTACTTGATGTAGCCGTGGAGATCGCTGTAGATTGTATTGGCTGAAATACCGTGACATTTTCTCAAGTTTTTCAACAGAGGCTTCTTGAGGTCTTTGGGAATTGGAATCGACTCGAATAGTTCAGGCTCAATAAAGCCATTGGGCGTGCTGACAAATATACTCTTCTGGGCGATGACACGGTTTTCTAGAATTCGGGGTTGCTCAATTCTGTGACCTTTTTCGGTTGCTTTGGACTTCCGCAAGAGGACCACTCTTCCGTCGTTGTCATTGCCGCCATCACAGGCGAAGAAAAGGGCAACCAAGTAATCGACGGTGAAATCTATGAGGTTTGTTTTTCCACCGTAGTGCTGTAGACGGGTTAATACGTCAAAGTCGGAGCTTTCTTCAGCATAGCCCTTTAACTCTGTAAGAAATTCCTTTTGGGCGAATCGTAAATTTAGCGGTTGGTCACCGCTTGTCTCAATATGGCGGCTGTAGCGCCGGTATAGGCTTGAGGTTACTTTGTGGTAGTGCTCAGGTTCGCCACGATAGATGTAGTCGCCATTCGCGGTTGGGCCTACTACCTCTTGGACTTTTTCTAGAATTATTAGAAATGCTTCTTCCGAGTTAAGTTGTCTTGGCGGGGCGGCTGCGTTGGCGTCGGATATTTTGTGTTCAGCAAACACAGCGAGTTCCGCGAACGACTGGGCTAATGTCGAAATCTGTAATTCGTGATTCCCGATTTGCTCTGTGGATCCGACGGGATAGTATAGGTGCGGTGGTGTCATGTAATCGTGCTGGTAATAGCCTAGGTCTTTCAGTAGGCGGTTGGTGTCGTTGCATCCGGCGCGTGCAATGAAGGTCTGAATGTCATTTTGCGTGTTGCCTTTGAGCCTTCTGTGCGATTTCTCAAGATTGTCGTTTTCTCGAGGCCATTTGGCTTCTGCGACGAGGAGTGCATTGTAGGTTAGCTGAAATGCAGACGCGATGCATGACCGGGCGACATTCAGCTTGTTGGGGGCTGCCGTATCGTTAATCGGGAGAGGTTGGTTTTCGGTGTGCAAGTGCTTGGCAAGCTTTGCCCACTCTCGGGCGTCGGCGAGCCAAGCCGATGCGGTTTTTAGCTCGTGCTGGCGCTGCTTCTGTTCATCGGTGTTGTTGTCCATAATGGTTTTCGTCTCCTAGTGTTGCTGGGTGCGGCAGTATTGGCGAAGATATTATGGCACAGGATGGGTGGGATTTGGTAGGGGAAAATGGGGGCGGGTGGTAAGGGTGAGGGGATTGTCTGAATGGGATCTCTATGGTAACTCGATCGGGATTTACTATCGTACGGGATTAGCTATCGCGTTCCCTAAAAGATCTGAAAGGGAGTTCTATCGCATTCGCTGTCACGGAACTCTATTGCGCCGGATTGGGCGCGGGAACCGCGCCCCTACCGAGAACACTGTTCACTCGGTCGATCGATTTCCACTCGTTTGATCAATTCGCTTCCTTGATCCCACAATTTCCGTACTTAAACCTCGCAATCGCGCCCTGCTTTGCCAATTCTGCACGCGCATAATTTGCCGGCATCTCCGGCGATTTCCATCGCCTCGCAACCTGCAGATTCACAACAATTCTTGTAGGTTGGGTTAAGCGAATTACACCGAATGTACACCAAACGCAAAAAACCGTGCCGAATTTATAACGACGCTAATGGAAATATACGCAGAGCGTAACCCAACGCTTTTTGGTAATTGCGATGGGTATCGTACAACGGAGTCGGTTCGGATTTACGAAAAGCGTTGGGTTACGCTACATCATTCACTTAATCAAACAATCGGAACAATACGAATCGCTTACAAAATACTGCGCGCTTTTCATAATCGCCGCTCAACCCACCCTACAAAAGCTGATTGAAATTAAAACCGTTGAAATGCCGAAATACGCCCACACCCCTTCCGCCTGTGCGTCAGATACTGACTCTCCCCTTCTCCATTTTCCCGTAGGAGAGGCATCCCTGCCTCGACAATCAGCAGTCAGTGTCGTTTGGGATTCGCCGTCGGCTCAACCAAACCTATCGCACTGTCATTTTTTCCGTATTTAAACCTCGCAACCGCGCCTTGTTCCGCTAACTCGGCTCGTGCATAATGAGCCGGCATCTGAGGCGATTTCCAGCGTCCCGCAACCTGCATATTCACAACAGACGCCCCAGCTTGAGCAAGCGAAACCGCAGAGCCGACTCGAAGGGAATGCCCGGAGATATTGCCATCCACACCTGCCTCGCACGCCCTGCGCTTGATAATCTTTCTTACGCCGTCAACCGTCAGCCTGCCCCCGGTCAGGTTATCACCGCGGCGAATCCGCCGAAAGAGTGCGCCTTCGGTGATACCCCCGGCTTCACAATACCGCCTTATTGCCTCCCGCGTAGGAGCCCCAATATACAGCGTCACACCGGAGACGCCCGCTGTCCCCGGATCGGTTTTTGACTGACGGACCGTCAATGCGCTATTGACATCCGCTACATTTACGGCGACGGCTTCACTGATTCGTAACAGACAATCACTCATCAACCGAATCAGCGCCGAATCTCTCAATCCGGCGAAGGTGTTATCCGCTTCCGCAAGCGCACACACGCGCTCAATGTGATGAACAATAATGTCACGAAGGCCGCCGAAGCGTTGAACATCAACCGATCCACCCTTTATCGGAAATTGAAGTTGTATAAACTCTTCGTGTAGGATTATAGTAAAACCAATAATTATTTTTACGCTGTGGCATTTATATACTGCAGTAGGCGTGGTTTCCCTACCACACCGGATTCAATCAACATCGGTAGATGCGGTTTCATAACCGCATCGGATTGTCATGCGTTCAAACGGCGCGGTTGGAAACCGCACCTACCGAAACATGTGTAAAAATGAATGGACTTATCTCGTTTTCTCCTCACGGCGTAATGAACTAATGCACCTCTAAACCCCTCTCCATTGTCGCACATTGCGAAAGCGTCGCATTTTGCGACACACTCGTCCGTATCCCGCGTCATTACAGGCTTGCCGCCGATATCCTTCCACTTAATTCATCTCAACTGTCTTATTTTGCGACACTTTCAACCAATCTGCCATCGCGCTATCTCTGCCCGCTCGAATCCTTAAAAACTAAGCCTAGCAAGCGTTCTCGGTCTAACTAGCAGCCTTGACCTTCCTCCGATCAAGCGTTGGCACGGATTGTGCGACATAATAGATACCTCGTTTTCTTTTCTGCAGGATACCCAATGGAAGGAAATTTAGAAATTACGGACAACCAGACAAAAATTGATTGGGCTTTACGTTCGTTCATCCCAAATGATACATGATTTTAAGCAATTGTTAACACACAATGGCACGATATATCGACGAGCCTTGGTCGCGGTAGCTAAAAGCCAAGCCACCAGTGAGTTTTTGACAGGGACCGCTTATACATCAAAACTATAGAATAGTATTTGTAACGTATTAATCTGTTTCTCAAGCGAATCCCCCAGAGGAATGCCAATGCATTCTCGTAGACTCGTGCTGTTGAAATAACGATATGAACCCCTTTTTGGTTGATAATGTCAACTATATTTATGCAAAATTCGGCAGATGCTAAGGAGCATACATACTATGAAAAGATCTTCGACACTTACTGGAATCTTATTGATTCTTAGTGTTTCAATTTACGTTGGACATGTTCAGAATGCAGTCGCCAATGAAGCTGACTGGATGCCGGATGCAAATCTCAGAACTGCTGTCCGATTTGCACTCAGTCTCGGCAATAAAGGCGCACTCACACAAGCAGGCATGGCAAACTTAACCTCGCTCACTGCGAAAAACGCACAAATCAGCAACCTTACCGGGTTGGAACACGCAACGAACCTCACGCAGTTAGATCTTAGGGGTAACACGATCAGTAATATCAGTGCGCTTTCGGGATTAACGAATCTTGAGAGTTTGAAGCTCAAGAGCAATGCCATTAGTAGTGTGCGTGCGCTTTCGGGATTGACGAACCTGACTCTCCTAAACCTCAAAGAGAATAATATTAGTAGTATTAGTGGTCTTTCGGGATTGACAAACCTCGAACACTTACGGGTTGATGAGAACAGTATTACAGATGTCCAACCCCTCACGAGTCTTGTGAATCTTAGCAAGTTGTGGATTGCAGGGAACTCGCTAACCAACGCACATCTACTCTCAAGTTTAACAGGGCTGACTCAAATTGACATCCCAATCCCCGACCCTCCTGATACAACGGCACCGGGCGTCACTGTTTCTGTGCCATCGGGGACGCAGAACGGTGCGTTTTCTGTGACCATAACGTTCACAGAAACAGTATCCGGTTTTGTGCAATCGGAAGTATCTCTGAGTGGTAGTGCGGCGAGTATCACGGCGTGGAGTACGAATAGTGATGACACCGTCTACACAGCGACGATAACCCCGACAGCTAATGGCACTGTGACGATAGGTGTGGCTGCGAATGTCGCTACCGATGCGGCAAACAAACAAAACACCGCCGCAACATCAAAAACGGTGACCGTGGATGTTGACAAACCGACGGTAACTATCAGTGTGCCTTCGGGGACGCAGACAGGCGCATTTAATATAACAATCACGTTCACGGAAACGGTATCCGGCTTTGTGGGTTCGGATGTATCTCTGAGCGGTAGCGCGGCGAGTATCACGTCGTGGACTTCTAACCCTTGGAATGATGTTGAGCACACTGTCTCAATAACGCCGACGACGAGTGGGCAGTTGACGATTAGTGTCCCCGCAGGCGTTGTCACCGATACAGCAGGCAACCCGAATACGGCTTCGACCCCACAAACCGTCACCGTGGATGTTGACAAGCCAACGGTTAGCATCGGTGTGCCATCAGGCACACAGACGGGTGCATTTGATGCGACCATAACATTCTCGGAAACGGTATCGGGCTTTGCACAGTCCGATGTATCTCTGGCGGGTAGTGCGGCGAGTATCACATCGTGGAGTGCGAATAGTGATGACACCGTCTACACTGCGACGATAACCCCGACGGCGAGTGGCACTGTGACGGTTGGCGTAGCTGCCAATGTCGCTACCGATGCCGCAGGCAACAATAACACTGCTGCAACCTCAAAAAACGTAACTGTCAGTGTAGATACTAACGCGCCGGGTGTAAGCATTGCTGTACCTTCCGGTGTGCAGAATGGTGCATTTAATGCAACCATAACGTTTACGGAAACGGTATCCGGTTTTGTGGGTTCGGATGTATCTCTGACCGGTAGTGCGGCGAGTATCACATCGTGGAGTGCTAACAGTGTTAACACCGTCTACACTGCGACGATAACGCCAACAACCAGTGGCACCGTGACGATTGGCGTGGCTGCCAATGTCGCTACCGATGCCGCAGGCAACAATAATACTGCTGCAACTTCAAAAAACGTCAGCGTAGATGTTGACAAGCCAACGGTTAGCATCGGTGTGCCATCGGGTACGCAGACAGGTGCGTTTGATACGACCCTAACGTTCTCAGAGACGGTATCGGGCTTTGTGGGTTCGGAAGTATCTCTGGCGGGTAGTGCGGCGAGTATCACATCGTGGAGTGCTAACAGTGATGACACCGTCTACACAGCGACGATAAGCCCGACAGCCAGTGGCACTGTGACGATTGGCGTGGCTGCCAATGTCGCTACCGATGCCGCAGGCAACAATAACACTGCTGCAACCTCAAAAAACGTAACTGTCAGTGTAGATACTAACGCGCCGGGTGTAAGCATTGCTGTACCTTCCGGTGTGCAGAATGGTGCATTTAATGCAATCATAACGTTCTCAGAGACGGTATCCGGTTTTGTGGGTTCGGATGTTTCTCTGAGCGGTAGCGCGGCAAGTATCACATCATGGACTTCTAACCCTTGGAATGATGTTGAGCACACTGTCTCAATAACGCCGACGACGAGTGGGCAGTTGACGATCAGTGTCCCCGCAGGCGTTGCCACCGATACAGCAGGCAACCCGAATACGGCTTCGACCCCACAAACCGTCACCGTGGATGTTGACAAGCCAACGGTTAGCATCGGTGTGCCATCGGGTACGCAAACAGGTGCGTTTGATGCAACAATAACGTTCTCCGAGGCAATATCGGGCTTTGTGGGTTCGGCAGTATCTCTGACGGGTAGTGCGGCGAGCATTACGGGGTGGAGTGCTAACAGTGATGACACCGTCTACACAGCGACGATAACCCCGACAGCTAGTGGCACTGTGACGATAGGTGTTGCTGCCAATGTCGCTACCGACGCAGCAAACAACCAAAACGCCGCTGCAACTTCAAAAACGGTGACCGTGGATGTTGACAAACCGACGGTGACTATAGGGGTGCCATCGGGGACGCAGAACGGTGCATTTAATGCAACCATAACGTTCACGCAAACAGTATCGGGTTTTGTGGGTTCGGATGTATCTCTGAGCGGTAGTGCAGCCAGCATCACGAGTTGGAATGCTAACAGTAATAACACCGTCTACACTGCGACGATAACCCCAACAGCCAGTGGCACTGTGACGGTTGGCGTAGCTGCCAATGTCGCTACCGATGCCGCAGGCAACAATAACACTGCTGCAACCTCAAAAAACGTAACTGTCAGTGTAGATACTAACGCGCCGGGTGTAAGCATTGCTGTACCTTCCGGTGTGCAGAATGGTGCATTTAATGCAACCATAACGTTTACGGAAACGGTATCCGGTTTTGTGGGTTCGGATGTATCTCTGACCGCGGTAGTGCGGCGAGTATCACATCGTGGAGTGCTAACAGTGCTAACACCGTCTACACTGCGACGATAACGCCAACAACCAGTGGCACCGTGACGATTGGCGTGGCTGCGGATGTCGCAACCGATGCGGCAAACAATCAAAACACCGCCGCAACTTCAAAAACGGTGACCGTAGATGTTGACAAGCCAACGGTTAGCATCGGTGTGCCATCGGGTACGCAGACAGGTGCGTTTGATACGACCCTAACGTTCTCAGAGACGGTATCCGGTTTTGTGGGTTCGGATGTTTCTTTGAGCGGTAGTGCGGCGAGTATCACGTCGTGGAGTGCTAACAGCGGTAACACCGTCTACACGGCAACTATCACCCCGACGGCGAGTGGCACCGTGACAGTTAGTGTCGCTGCGGATGTTGCCACCGATGCAGCAAATAACCCGAACACCGCTGCCACATCACAAACGGTGACGATTACCCTCCCGGAAACGACACCGGATCTCGCTACATGGATGCCTGATGCAAACCTCAGAGCCGCTGTCCGATCTGCTCTCAGTCTCGGCAATAATGACGCACTCACACAAGCAGGCACGGCAAACTTAACCTCGCTCACTGCGAAAAACGCACAAATCAGCAACCTTACCGGGCTGGAGCACGCAACGAACCTCACGCGGTTAGATCTTAGAAATAATAGTATCAGCAGTATCACTGCGCTTTCAGGACTTACAGAACTAACGAAGCTCTTGCTGGCGTTTAATAGTATCACCGACGCTCGTCCTCTTAGCAATTTGACTGAATTGACTTTTCTGAGTATCAGGGATAATCAAATTGGCAGCGTAACCGCACTAGGTAACCTGACAAAGCTAAAAACTCTATGGATAAAGAATTGTGGTATCACTGACGTTTCACCGCTGGTGACGCTCTCCGAGCTGGAAACGTTAAGAATTGCAGGAAATGCATTGACGAATGCACGTCTACTTGGCGATTTGGAAAATCTAAACGATGTAGATATTGAGATTCCGGACCCACCACCGCCTGCCGATACCACAGCACCGGGGGTGAGCATTTCTGTGCCATCAGGTACGCAGACAGGCGCATTTGATGTGACGATAACGTTCACGGAAACAGTATCGGGCTTTGTGGGTTCGGATGTATCTCTGACCGGTAGTGCGTCGAGCATCACATCGTGGAGTGCGAATAGTGATAACACCGTCTACACAGCGACGATAACCCCGACAGCCGGCGGTACTGTGACGATTGGCGTGGCTGCCAATGTCGCTACCGATGCCGCAGGCAACAATAACACCGCTGCAACCTCAAAAACGGTAACTGCCAGTGTGGATACTGAATCGCCCGGTGTAAGCATTGCTGTACCATCGGCTACACAGAACGGTGCATTTAATGCAACCATAACGTTTACGGAAACGGTATCCGGTTTTGTGAGTTCGGATGTATCTCTGACGGGTAGTGCGGCGAGCATTACGGGGTGGAGTGCTAACAGTAATGACACCGTCTACACGGCGACGATAACGCCAACAGCCAGTGGCACAGTGACAGTTAGTGTCGCTGCGGATGTCGCAACCGATGCAGCAAATAACCAAAACACCGCTGCCACATCACAAACGGTGACGATTACCCTCCCGGAAACGACACCGGATCCCGCTACATGGATGCCCGATGCAAACCTCAGAGCCGGAGTGCGATCGGCACTCGGTATCGCCTCAGACGCAAACTTCAGCAAAGATGACCTCAGTACCCTGACAAGTCTCCATGTTGCCCAAAGTCAGGTAGCTGACCTCACCGGTTTGGAATATGCAACAAATCTCACATCGTTGGTTGCATGGGGGAATCAAATCAGCAGCCTCACACCCCTCACGAACCTAACAAAACTAACGGAAATCCGTATAGGAGACAATCAACACATCCAGAATCTCACCCCACTTGCCGGTTTAACAAAACTGACAAAGTTAGGGTTGCAGGGAAATAACATTAGCAACGTCACTCCTCTCGCTGGGTTAGTAAATCTGACGTGGTTGCGACTAGTGCGGAATCCCATAACAGATTTATCACCGCTAGTGACGCTGGTGAAAGTGACGGATAGCGATGTTGATTTACCAGAGCCGGATACAACGGCACCGGGGGTCAGCATTTCTGTGCCATCGGGGACACAGAACGGTGCGTTTTCTGTGACAATCACCTTTACGGAGACGGTATCCGGCTTTGTTCAATCGGAAGTATCCCTGACGGGTAGTGCGGCAAGTATCACGTCGTGGAGTACGAATAGTGATGACACCGTCTACACTGCGACGATAACCCCGACAGCCAGTGGCACAGTGACGATTGGCGTGGCTGCCAATGTCGCTACCGATGCGGCTAACAATCAAAACACCGCCGCAACATCAAAAACGGTGACCGTAGATGTTGACAAGCCAACGGTTAGCATCGGCGTGCCATCGGGTACGCAGACAGGTGCGTTTGATACGACCATAACGTTCTCAGAGACGGTATCGGGCTTTGCACAGTCCGATGTATCTCTGACGGGTAGTGCAGCAAGTATCACGTCATGGAGTGCTAACAGTGATGACACCGTCTACACTGCGACGATAACCCCGACAGCCAGTGGCACAGTGACGATTGGCGTGGCTGCCAATGTCGCTACCGATGCGGCTAACAATCAAAACACCGCCGCAACATCAAAAACGGTAACTGCCAGTGTGGATACTGAATCGCCCGGTGTAAGCATTGCTGTACCTTCGGGTGTCCGGAACGGTGCGTTTTCTGTGACAATCACCTTTACGGAAACGGTATCCGGTTTTGTGGGTTCGGATGTATCTTTGAGCGGTAGTGCAGCCAGCATCACGTCGTGGAGTGCGAACAGTGATAACACCGTCTACACAGCGACGATAACCCCGATGGCAAGTGGGATTGTGACGATTGGCGTGGCTGCCAATGTCGCTACCGATGCCGCAGGCAACAATAATACTGCTGCAACTTCAAAAAACGTAATTGTCATTGTGGATACAACGGCACCGGGCGTCACTGTTTCTGTCCCATCGGGTACGCAGAATGGTGCATTTAATGCAACCATAACGTTCTCAGAGACGGTATCGGGCTTTGCACAGTCCGATGTATCTCTGACGGGTAGTGCGGCGAGCATTACGGGGTGGAGTGCTAACAGTGATGACACCGCCTACACAGCGACGATAACCCCGACAGCCAGTGGCACAGTGACAGTTAGTGTCGCTGCGAGTGTCGCAACCGATGCAGCAAATAACCCGAACACCGCTGCCACATCACAAACGGTGACGATTACCCTCCCGGAAACAACACCGGATCCCGCTACATGGATGCCCGATGCAAACCTCAGAGCCGCAGTGCGATCGGCACTCGGCATTGCCTCAAACGCAAACTTCAGCAACGCTGACCTCAGTACCTTGACGAGTCTTCGTGCTGTGCAAGTGCAGGTAACGAACCTCACCGGTTTGGAATATGAAACGGGACTAACGACATTAGTCGCTTGGGGCAATCGAATTAGCAGTCTCACACCGATTCAGAACTTAACGAGTGTGACGGACCTGCGTATAGGTAACAATCAAATTAGTGATGTTACTCCTCTTGATGATTTGACGTCACTAACAAAGTTAGGGATGCAACACAATAACATTAGCGATGTCACTCCTCTCGCTGGGTTAGTAAACCTGACATGGCTGCGGCTTGCCGGTAACCCCATTTCGGATTTATCACCATTGGTGACGCTGGTGAAAGTGACGGATAGCGATGTTAATTTACCAGAGCCGGATACAACGGCACCGAGCGTCGAGATTACTGTTCCTTCGGATCCACAGAACGGTGCTTTTGATGCGACGATGACGTTCTCAGAGACGGTATCGGGCTTTGCACAGTCCGATGTATCTCTGACGGGTAGTGCAGCGAGTATCACGTCGTGGAGTGCTAACAGCGGCAACACCGTCTACACAGCGACAATAACCCCAACAGCTAGTGGCACCGTGACGATTGGTGTCGCTGCGAATGTTGCCACCGATGCTGCGAACAACTCTAACACCGCCGCAACATCAAAAACAGTGACTGTAGATGTTGACGCTCCGACGGTTAGCATCGGTGTGCCGTCGGGTACGCAGACAGGCGCATTTGATGTGACGATAACGTTCTCGGAAACAGTATCAGGCTTTGTGGGTTCGGGAGTTTCCCTGAGCGGTAGTTCGGCGCGTATCACGTCGTGGAGTGCGAACAGTGATAACACCGTCTACACAGCGACGATAACCCCGACGGCAAGTGGGATTGTGACGATTGGCGTGGCTGCCAATGTCGCAACCGATGCGGCTAACAACCAAAACACCGCTGCAACTTCAAAAAACGTAACTGTCAGTGTGGATACAACGGCACCGGGCGTCACTGTTTCTGTCCCATCGGGTACGCAGAATGGTGCATTTAATGCAACCATAACGTTTACGGAAACGGTATCCGGTTTTGTGGGTTCGGATGTATCTCTGAGCGGTAGTGCGGCAAGTATCACGTCGTGGAGTGCGAATAGTGATGACACCGTCTACACGGCAACGATTACCCCAACAGCAAGTGGGACTGTGACCATCGGCGTGGCTGCCAATGTCGCTACCGATGCCGCAGGCAACAATAATACTGCTGCAACCTCAAAAAACGTAACTGTCAGTGTAGATACTAACGCGCCGGGTGTAAGCATTGCTGTACCTTCCGGTGTCCAGAACGGTGCATTTAATGTGACAATCACCTTCACGGAAACAGTATCCGGTTTTGTCGGTTCGGAAGTATCTCTGAGCGGTAGTGCGGCAAGTATCACGGCGTGGAGTACGAATAGTGATGACACCGTCTACACAGCGACGATAACCCCGACAGCTAGTGGCACTGTGACGATAGGTGTGGCTGCGAATGTCGCAACCGATGCGGCTAACAACCAAAACACCGCCGCAACTTCAAAAACGGTGACTATTGATGTTGACGCTCCCACAGTAACTATCGGTGTGCCGTCAGGTACGCAGACAGGTGCGTTTGATACGACCATAACGTTCTCAGAGACGGTATCGGGCTTTGTGGGTTCGGATGTATCTCTGACGGGTAGTGCGGCAAGTATCACATCGTGGAGTGCGAATAGTGATGACACCGTCTACACAGCGACGATAACCCCGACGGCAAGTGGCACAGTGACAGTTAGTGTCGCTGCGGATGTCGCAACCGATGCAGCAAATAACCCTAACACCGCCGCAACATCAAAAACCGTCAGGACACTAGTTGCACAACCCCAGCAGGTGGATACTACTTCACCGAGTGTAACGCTTACTTTGCTTTCAGAGGTAGAAAACAATAGGATTGATGTCCAAATCACCTTCAATGAACCTGTTGAAGGTTTTGGGTCCACAGACCTCTCAATCACCACCAACGGTCTTACACAACTAGACCCCAAGGTGAATGGTGGAGAAACAATCGAGACTCTTTGGGGACCTATTACGATTCCCGAACAAACAATCGATCCTCCTCCTATTGTGTCTATAACTGGCTGGGCACCCAACCCAGACAAGAGAACCTATACGGTTTATATTACGACATACACCAAAACCGAAGGGCAAGTAATCATCAACGTCCCTGCCGATGTCGCGACCGATATTGATGGCAACCCAAACGTTGCCGGAAGCGCACTAAGCGTTGACGAGGAGCCCGAGCTCTATTTAATTGTTTATTCTCTTGGTCAAGAGTATAGCGGTGGTTGTCATGTCTCCCGTCCTGAACGCCTTCGTGATTATCTTGATATCAATGAAGATGGCAGTATTGATGAAGACGATGTCGCGCTGGTCGAAGCTGCTTTGGGACAGTTCGGAGATGGTATAACTAACTCTCGCACGGATATTAACTGCGATAACATTGTGGATAACAAGGATTTGGCACTTGTGGATGATACCGAGGGCCCGACTGTTAGCATATCAGTGCCTACGGATACGCAGTCATCTAATGCGTTTAGAATTGATATAAGTATCAATGAAATTGTCTTCGATTTCGATGTGAATGATATCTCGTTAACAGGCAGCACCGCAACGGCGACTGTTATAAAAACCGGTTCCGCTAGGGCGCACACTGGCGCCACCACACACTTTTTTGAGGTTACCCCGACGACGAGTGGGGATCTCGTTATCAGTGTTCCAGCTGGTGCCGCTAAGGATGCCTTAGACAACCAAAACACCGCTTCTGGCACGCACACCGTCACAGTAGATATGGGCATTCTAAGTGTTAGCAGTATCACTGTTACTCGTGTGGGGCCGGGAGTGATCAAAGTTATCATTACTTTCAGCGAAGCGGTATCGGGCTTTGAACAAGCGGACTTAAGCGTCTCAGGCGCTTCTTCAATTACGGCGTGGGAGGCGGCGACTGACAACACCACCTTTACGGCTACGCTTACAGCGACCACGAGTGGACGCGTTGACTATTATGTTCCAGCGGGCGTTGCGACCAATACTGACGGTAGAACAAACACCGCTTCCGAGCGGCGCTCCTACCGGGCAAATCTGGATCCGCCGAGCGTTGAGGTTTCTGTGCCTACGGAGGAGCAATCAGGCGCGTTTGATGTTACGATCACGTTCAGCGAGCAGGTCTGGGGTTTTGATCAGGCAGATGTCTCGTTAGCAGACAGCACGGCGGCTGCCACAATTACAGATTGGACTATCAAATACGCGCATTCGATGCATTACCGCACCACGTATGAGGCTACGATTACCCCGACGACGAGCGGGACGGTTGTCATTACTATTCCAGCCGATGTCGCAAGAGATACAGCATACAATGGTAACACCGCTTCCAACACACACTCCATAACCGTTCGCCTCCCAGGCAGCCGCCTCGCTCCCCCGTCACTCAGTGGGATAGTTCTGGATCCCACAGTGCTTAAGACAGTCGACCCAGAAGTGCTTGAAGCACATCTGGACATATTGCGTGCCGGAAGCGATGGATCTCTAAGATACTTGCAGGCGATTGCGTTGATCGAAAGCATTTTGGCTGAGGTACGTCCAGAAAAAACCGTGCTGCTTGCAAACTATCCGAATCCGTTCAATCCAGAGACATGGATACCGTATCATCTAGCAAACGACACCGATGTGCAGATCTCGATCTACGACATCAACGGTGCCTTAGTGCGCCAATTGGATCTGGGTCATCAGCAGGCGGGGTATTACACGAACCGGAGCCGTGCCGCCTATTGGGATGGTCGCAACGAATACGGTGAACGAGTTGCAACTGACATATATTTCTACCAGCTGCAGGCAAACAATATGTCCCTCCTGCGCAAGATGGTTATCTTGAAATAGTATCAGATGACCAGTCCGCAAGTAATACCATTATCTCTGTAGGCGGGGCATCTTGCCCCGCCTACTATATTTCACTCCAATCCACACAAGTTTCTTTACTTAACCTATGCAATCAATGCACTTGAATTTTAGAGAAATGAAATAACAACACTCAGTTTTTGTAGGTTGGGTAGAGATCAACTGAGCGATCAAGGGAGCGAATAGCGAGTGCGATAGTCTTCCTAAGGATCAAGCGAGCGAATAGTGAGTGATCAATGGAGCGAATGCGATAGTGTTTCCAAGGCGATAGTCTTTGTAATTCTTCATAGAAATCTTAGACCTAGTCTTCCGAAAACAATCGCAGTCGCTTTCCGCTCCATTCATCGCTCAACCCAACCTACAAAAAGCTGCGCTAATGTCTGTAGAGTGTGGCACGAAAATTCCTTACACAATCCAAAAGTTTCGTTTTTTGGGCGGATAATTCGCAAAGTTGTGCTATAGAACCCACAGCACGTATGGGTTTATAGCACAACACAACCTCCAATTTACGGAAACCAATTTCTTATAAAATTGTAACATTTTAGGAGGTATCTTCCATAAAGTTAGCAGAAGAACATAAGCAATTCGTCGTAAGACGTTTTGCAAGATTCATGAAAGTCAAAGAAATAGTTGAGGAATTTGTGGAGGAGTTCGAGGATGATTTATACGGAATTTTCGGCGAATTTACCACGCCGACTCAACGACATCTCAGACTGTATTCTCTGTTTCGCAGGCTAAACATAAAACACTCCCAATTCCCTGAGAAGTATAGGGGCGTATTCAATGAGGAACGTGAAAAATTTCTCGCCGATTACCGTGACACATCGCTTCACATACCCGACAACGTGACACGCGAATTAGAGGCACTCTACGGATTAACGCGCGAACTCGCCTATGAGCAACGAGAAGCCAAGTACATTTCCCTCGCGTTACAGATACTTAAAACCATCGTCACATGCAACGCTGTCAACGCACAAGAAGAGGTCGTTGAAATAACACCGGAGGCAGCGAAGCAACTCACAACCACAGCGAAGACCCTCACCGGTCAAGTGAAAAAAGAGTCTCAACGATTGGCAAACATGGCAAACCAAACTAAATGAAAAGTAGTTTTGTAGCTCTTGTAGGTTGGGTAGAGCCAACGGCGAAACCCAACGCTTTTAAAACCTCCGGTAGACCAAAAAGCATTGGATTTCCTTAGGTGTCTAGGCGATAGAGAGTGTAGTTGGATTTCAGAACGTGAATCATCGTTGAGCCTGAACGTAAGTTCTGTCGTTCTTCCTATGCGCACAGTTGCTCGCTCAACCCAACGCTTTTCGGTCGTCCGAACGTCTCAAAAGCGTTGGGTTTCGCTTTATGTATACATGGTGAGGTGCAATGTGTGTTAATCGACCGGTTAATTTTCTCAGAAATTGACTTGACATAACTCGTTCTACCCAACCTATGAAAACTATCCCAATCCGTTTAACCCAGAGACGTGGATTCAGTATCATCTGGCAAACGCCTTCAACCCGTAAGTCTCGATCTACGACATCAACGGCGCATTGGTACGTCAACTGAATCTGGGGTATCAGCGGGCCGGATATTACACGGATCGGAGCCGTGCCGCGTATTGGGATGGTCGCTACGGTCGCGGGGCGCGCGTTGCAAGTGGGGTTTACTTCTAGCCGTTGACCGCGGATACTTTCAGGTCAACACGCAAGATGTTGGTCGGTAAGTAGAAGTGGAGGATTTGATCAGATGTGCGTGGCACGGGGTGTAATGCCCCGCGCTTTTTTTATGGCTGTTAAGCTCTTGAAGCGCAAGCGCTAGATTCTCGTAGCTCAAATTGACTCGAACGGCCTCTTCAGGCGTAGTCGAAGCAGCCAACGAAGTGCAAATTCAGAGTATTGGGATGCCACAAGTCTCCAAATAGTTCATTAGCACTGAATTCATCGACAGCGTACCTGTTCTCGGGGACTCGATCGTCGTTTTGGCACAAGAAACAGGGCTGATAAATGTTAAACCCCTTGCTGTAGTCGGGATGGGCTTCGTATTTGTCGATTAAGGTGAATACGGCGCCTAGATCAAGCACATCGTACCATTTGGGGCAACTACATTGCGATTGCATGAATCGTCTCCTTTCGGTTGACGCGTTGATCTCCCGCTACGAGGAGCATCAGGAATATGTCCGACATGTGAGTGAGCCGTATCACGACTCACTCTTCTCCTTGGCCTCGATTAAACCAGCGAATCAATTTTCTCTACTACGGCAAGTCGCCGGTGCAATTGGAATTTTAGAGTTGGGCAGCATCATGACTCGATATTATCTTGATACCAAATTTCTTTTCTACTAGGGCTCTATTTTGAGGATGAAATATTGATCCAGTACCGGCATTCCTGGCTTTGTCATCTGTACAAAACAACTCATTACCAGAGGCATAGTGTGCCGAAAGAACGTCACCGTCAACCCATTCCGCAACGGCTTCCTGAAATCTTTTATCGAATTCAGATGGGATCCCCGTATGATCTGAATTGACCTGATTAAATCTCTCTTTCAGTTGATTGTACGCTGCTTGTCCACATCCCAGTGCTGCTATATATTCACTGCACCTTGCCAGTGGTTCAGCATATTTCCAGAAATCATCTTTACTGACGTAGTCTACATACATAGCATCCGGGATGTCTTTAGAACGCACCGTTCCAATTCTCGTCATCCTGAGCACGCGGAATCCTAGATCTCGTGCCTTAAGAAGCTTATCCCGCAATTTCGGATGCAAACCTGGGTGAAGTTCATTATTTGGTTCAATACACATCCGCATGCGTACCGTTCCATCTTCGGTCGGTAAATTCTCAGATTTTATACTGGGTTCATAGCTCTTAAAAAACTCAGCTCTCAATTTCTTCTCAATGGCTTCTAGGCTTAAAGCTATTTGACAGATGTATGGGCGAATTTCGTCGGCGCGAATCTTGTTCTTTATTTTTACAAAGTGGTGATCGTCTTCATCAAACACCTTTTCCCAGACATTTGAATCAAACGTTACGTTCATTGGGTGCTCCATTTCGTATTTGGTTAAGATCTTTTCACGTGGTTTGGTTTCTCGTCAACCTTTCTTGCGTCGACACGCGAGAGTTTCGTAAGTTAGTTTCAACCGGCTCTGGACGAATACCAGAAATTGGTTGAGAACATGGCCGTAGCAAACGGAATCATCCAAAGGCTGTTACGATAGGGGTGTAACATTTTAGTTTTTGTAGGTTGGGTAGAGCGGTGATGATGAAACATGTGGATTATGACGAATCGGTCTGTTGGCCAATTGAATTCGATTTATTGTTGGATGAAGCGAAACCCAACGCTTTTAAAACCTCCGGAAGACCAAAAAGCATTGGATTTCCTTAGGTGTCTAGGCGATAGAGAGTGTAGTTGGATTTCAGAACGTGAATCGTCGTTGGTTCTGGAGCCAAGGACTTGAAAACTATCGCCTTCACTATTCGCTCAGTTAATCCCTCCATATTCGCTCCATTCATCGCTCAACCCAACCTACGAGAGCTATTGATTGCGTTCCGATTTATTCAACCGACCCTCGGGAATCGGAATTCAACCGAGTCCTTGTGAATCCCTTCATCTCCTATACTGCGGCGATGGTCCCTCCTCACGGTAAGTCGGAGGCGGCGGGTCCAACCACTGCACGAGGGTATCCTTAATCTTGAAGGCGAAAAAGTGGTTGCCTCTGGGGTTGTAGTGGCCCATGTAGTAGCGCTGCGCATATTCTTCCGGTGAGCAGTTGAACTGTTTGAACTCTTCAACGTGCGCATGGAGAGAATCGAAAGTGAGAAACCCCTGTTCGTCCAGATAGTCGACAAAGATTCGGTCGAATCGTGGACGGTTATGACAGGCGTGAATGACGTCATTCGCGGGATAACTCAGAAGAACCATCAACTCCTTGCCTTCCGCTTCTGCAAATCCCCGTGCCCTGTCTACGACATACATGCTTGACCGCAGTGCGCACGTTTGAATTAGGTTTCGTGCAGTGCTGGCAGTGGCTTCCTGTGAACTGAAGTCCGCAGCCATCCCTAAAGCATCCGCCGCTGCCTGCAACACGCTGTAATTAACGTCGGTGGCGCTTAGCTGGGCGAGGCGAGCTTGAACATCGAAGTCATCTTTGAAGGTTTCGTACAGGTGTGCAGTGTCGCAGAGCTGATATAGGCTATCAGGCGTCGAATAGGGATTTTCATGTTCCTCAAACACTGCGGTTACCGGGTTCAGACGCACATGCGCCCAAGGGTTGGCATGAAACATAAACCCTGAGGTCTCTGATTGGGCGCTCCATTCAATTTCCCGATGATAGCCCCGCAGATGAAGCATTCGCCAGGTATAGATGTTTCGGAAATGGTCGTCCGCAAAAATGTTGAGTATAACGTATTTAGCGGCTACTTCAGTCTTTTCCTCCCGTAGCATGCGTCTGTAAGCTTGATAGACCCCATGTCCGCCGACCCCGAAGTTGCGAATCGGTTCACCAAAGTGGGCGGCGAGGTATTCCTGCCAAGTTTCGCCGTCATTGACCTGATCGCACTGCGTGAAACTGTTCCCATACGTGTTTACCCGGCAGGGTTTATCTGCGAAGTTCGACATCAGCCGCTCGCCAAACCGACCGTAACGCGAGATGGTGTAGCTTTCGTCGATGCCGTCCTTGAGCACGGAGTTCTTGCGGACATACCCCAACTCCGAATCGAAAACGGCGTAGTTATGCGCCTTCGAATCGAGAAGCCTATCAATATCCGCTCGATTCAGCGTTGACGCTTCAAAAAATTCGTGTGTTGTAAAATTCATTTCAGATGTTCTCCTTTCAACCTACAAGAACTACCAACCCCACTCCGTGAAATAAGGGAATATTCGATAGACATGCTGCCCCCGTATTTCGCCGAAGATTGTCCATAAACTGCCGATGACATGTTGTCCCAAGATGATGCCGATAAAGAACGGCACCATGCGCCGATAGAGTTGGATGCCGCCGAACTTCAGAATCGCCCACTTAATCAGCCACGCCACGAAGATTGAGAACCATATCCCGCCCATCATCCACCCGCAAGCCACGGCATAGCCTACAGGATGGAAAGGAAATCCAAGGAATCGTTGGTGCAGCACTCTAAGGACGACTGTAATCACCGCGCCAATCCCAACGTCGCGGAGCATCGGATAGTTTTGGCTGCGCGGGTGTTTAATCCAAGCATCCAACATGCGGAATCCGTTGTCGCCGATATTGTGATAGACGTTGTCCGCGCCGAAGCGGTACATGTTGTCTAGCAGCGCCCAAAAGCCGGCGAACGTTCCCACGATTGAGGCGACAACCATCGCAATTAAGAAGTGACGGCTAGGCGCGTTGAGCAGTTGCGCCATTTTGAATCCTTCAATCTGATGACCGACCGGATGAGAACGATATGCACGGCACATCCAGAACAGATGGCTGAACATGGCGATATTCGTGACGCCGATACGGCGCGATCCAAATACGTTCAAGAGCATCTGATCGGGACCCATGAACTCGGCATCGTGTGCGGGCGGTCCTATCTCTGCGCGAATGCGGGCAATTGCGATTGCATAGAGAATGTACACAAGCAGAAAAAGAAGGACGACCCAAGCGGACATGCCGGCGTATCCAAGAAACGCGACCAAGGCAACGACACCGAGGACGATGCCGATTAGCGCCGATCGGTAGCTCATTGGCTCGTTGGCGGCAGTTTCGGGTGTCTTACCGCGAACAATCTCTGTGAACACCTGCTTCAGGTGCGTTCGAGCCGACCATAACGGTAGAATTGCCAAGATTATCCATGCACCAGCCGTTTGATAACTTCGGAACGGACCTGGGGTTGCCCAAATTCCCACCGCATTTCGATAGACTAAGTCCCCCTTCCAGACAAGGTGGAAGAACCACGCTGAAAACGCTAGATTCAACGGCAAGAAATAAGCCATCCCGACCACAAAGGGATAGACTGCCAACGGCAGCCAGCCGACGGCGTTCCACGGTTTTTCAGTGAAGAACCGTCCGAGATTGTAGATTGGCGCGAAATTGGGAGCTGCGGGCAACAACCCATGAAGCCCGTTCATAAGATCAAATGTGCCCGCGAGCCCAAATCCGAGCCACAACATGCGATTTGAAAGCAGCCCGGTTCCGCCCTTCGCCATCTCCATCGGTAGTTGGATGACAGGGTAAGCTAATTTTTCATTTTCCGTCCACTGTTTTCGGATAATGACATTGATACACGCAATGACGAACAAGAGGACAATCAGGAAACCACCCCAAGCTAAAGCCGGGATTAACCAGGGCTTGAAATGTTCTGAAATATAGAGCGTCGTTTCCCCTTGATGGTATCCTTGCAGCGCAGTCGCGTCGTAAACAGTTGCCCACTCCGGTACGTGACTGCCAAAAAGCGTCATCCATTCGTTTTCTGGCGTCACGAACCAGAAGCTCGTGAGGTGTTGAACCATCACCAGCAACAGGTCATGACCAAAAATGCCGGTCGCAATGGCTGTCATCACGTAGATGATAAGGAGTTCGGTGGGTTGAAGGGCAGCGTTGGGTGCGTATTTGTTGAGGAAGGCGTTGAGCACCAGCAGCAAGAAGAGGGTAAACGTAACGTTGTAAAACAGGGTGAAGAGTGTCGAAAAAACCGGTTGGTAAATAGTTTCGGCAAGCGTCAGCCAGTATAGATTGATTGGGATGAGGAGCGTGCCGATAATCAGCGCACGGTAGGATATGGTGGTAGTATTTTCATGTGTTGATCCAGATTTCAAACATACACCGCCACAAACGATGACAATTTCTACAGCGCGTAGGTTGGGTTGAACGGATACAACCAGTAACGTCTATCATTAACAATACGATTTCAGAGGTCAATTCCCATTAAAACCCCACAACCACAGTGAAACCCAACGTTTCATAATCAGCACCACTGAAGCCAAATCGTTCGAAACGTCGGCAATTCTAGCACACAAATCCACGCTGAACAAGCGAAAAGAACAAGGCAATTAAATCTAATTTTTGGGTGTAGGTGAGTCCTCGTGGTTGCCTCACTCTAGACCGGATGTGCAACGAGTTGAAATGCAAAGAGAAGAGAGGAAATTGGTGATGGGATGATCGAAGATTCTCTAGAATTAGGTGCGATTACCCTAAAGAGTGTCATTTCTAAACTTGATGTGCCCCAAATCTAATGGTGTGCGGTTTTGCGGAATTCTATTGTATACCCCTGGTAAAGTTTCTAAAAACTTGACAAAGCCCCGACTCCTTGTCATAATGGAGTCGTGTAGTAAAGACTATAGCCATTTATATGTACACACATTCAGATACCCCTGATAAGCGGGGCTAGGGGGGTTGAAAACCCTTTTTGATCGCCGCAAGATTGAACGGTGATGTGTAATTCTTAGTCGCAATCACTATACCCCTACTGTTTCGTCCGCTCCAACTGAGCCGAGCAGAGGACGTAACGGGAGGTATCATCAACCATAAGCATCATCAAAGAGGGAGCAAGTATGATGCCTAAGATGATAACCAAGACGCTAGTAGCAATCGCGCTGGCGGTGCTAATCGCCGGCACATCGTTCGCGCAGCAGGATTTTTTATCGGGGCAAACACCGCCCAGCGTGGACTGGCGACAGATCCAATCAGCTCGATTCACTATCATTTTCCCCGAGGAGATCACCAACGACGCCCAGCGGTTAGCCAATACCCTCGAACACACCTACGGCCCCGTCTCCAAAACGCTGCAGGGACCGCAAAAGCCACTGGAGGTGGTGCTGACCAACCAAACGACCGTGTCTAACGGTTTTGTCGGCTTGGCGCCGCGTCGCAGCTTGTGGTCAACCACCCCGGACCAGAACGTTGGCAACTTACCCGGCGAGTGGTTTCAATTGCTGGCGCTGCACGAGATGCGCCACGTGGCGCAGACCGACCGCATGCGCCGGGGCTTTATCCGCTTGTGGTGGGCGCTGTCGGGCGAACTTGGCGAATCCCTGGTGGGTGGTCTGTTGGAGCCGAAGTGGTCTTCGGAGGGGGATGCGGTGGGGATCGAGACGGCACTGAGCGAGAGCGGGCGTGGGCGCATGCCCCGGTTCGATCTGGGCATTCGTGCCCCGCTTCTGGCGGGACGGCGCTATTCCTACCCCAAAGCCTACCACCTATCGTATCGCGACTGGTATCCCGATCACTACACGCTGGGGTATTTTATGACGACCTACGTCAAGCGCCGCTACGGTCCGGAGATGTGGGACAAGGTGATGGGCAGTTTCGCCAACCGGGCGTTCCATCCTTTCGCTTTCAACAGTGCGCTCAAGAAACACACCGGTGCCAGCACCTCCCAAACCTACGAGCGGACGATGGACGAGTTGACCGAGCTATGGCAGGCGCAGCAAAAAGACCTGCACACAACGCCGTTGCGGGTGCTCGCCGGGCAGAGCCAGTCGGGCGTATGGACTAACTACAAATACCCGCATTACCTGGCAGACGGCAGCGTGCTGGCGAGCAAGAGCGGCTTGGCTGACCCGGCGGCGCTGATACGGCTGTATCCCGACGGCCGCGAGGAGCGAATACGCTTCTACTCACCCCTGGGCGGTATTCGCGCGGCCGGCGGCAAAATTGCTTGGAACCGTTTTATCCCGGATGTGCGCTGGGGCCGTCGCGACTATTCTGACGTGGTGGTGCTGGACATTGCCAGCGGCCGGATGCACCAACTCACCCACAAAGCCAAGTTGTTCGCGCCCGCTCCTTCGCCCGATGGCACACGCCTCGCCGCCATTGAATTCGGACCCGACCGGCGCTGCAATTTGGTGCTGTTGGAAACAGCCAGTGGCGCGGAGCAGGCGCGTTTCCCAGCCCCCGACGGGGTGTATTGGCGCACGCCGGCGTGGTCGGAGGACGGGCGCCATATCGCTGTCGTGCGGCAGGACGCACGCGGCAACGCGCTTGAGCGCATTGATGCTGTCGATGGCGAGGGGCAGATTGTATTGCCGCACACCCACGACGAAATTGGCTGGCCAATTTTCTGGGGTTCCTACCTGCTTTTCGGCTCGCCCTATTCGGGTATCGACAATATCCACGCTGTCCACCTATCGAGCGGTGCCCACTATCAGGTGACCTCTCGACCACTGGCGGCCACCCATGTGTCCGTGGACGGCGATTCACTCCTGTTCCAAGAATACACTCTTGACGGCTACCGCATCGCGGTCATGCCCCTAGACCCGGCGACCTGGACACCGATCGAGCAGGTCGTGGATCGCCGTGTACGCTATTACGAACCGCTGATCGACCAAGAGCAAGGCGGCAGCGTGTTGGCGGACCTCCCGCAGCAGGTCTACCCGGTACGCCGCTATCGACCACTGGGCCATCTGCTCAAGATCCACAGCTGGGCTCCTCGGACAGACGGGGCAAACCACTCCCTCAAACTCACATCCAGCGATTTGCTCGATCTCAGCAGCCTGAGCAGCGGGGTCGAATACAATAGCAACGAGAACGCCTTCAGCGTCTTGGGGGATTTCAGCTTGTCGGCGTGGTATCCCATTTTCAGCGTGGGTGGACGCTGGGGCAAGCGGATCGGAGTCTACGAGATCGAAGAGGAAGATGACACTAAATATGACTCTGACATAAAGGAAGTCACTGACAAGTGGACCGAAAAGAGTTTGCATGCCAGTGTCGAAGTGCCCTTGAATTTATCCCGTGGCCCCTGGAGTTCTTCCGCCAATTTGAGCGTAACGGCAGAGTTGACCGATATCACCGACGAGGACGACCCAAACCATCCCGATTCAAGCGCCTTGTTCGAGGAAACGCTGAACGGACGTTTTGCGCCGCTGTCGTACCAGCTCGCCTTATCTCGGTCGCGCCACAAGGCAAAGCGCGATCTGGCTCCCGCCTGGAGCCAGAGCTTGCAACTGACCTACCGCCACACGCCTTTTCCGGGCGACCACGACGTCACCTTGCTGTCAGGGCGGCTGAGGTTGACCTTTCCCGGTCTCTGGGCTCATCACAGCCTGCGGCTGAAGGGTACTTACGAGTGGCAAGATGATGCCAATCTCTACCGTTTTGCAAGCGAACAGGTCTTTGTCCGCGGCTACGACTACCACTTCCATCGCCACTTTTATCAGGGGTCGGCCAACTATGCATTGCCGCTGTTCTACCCGGACTGGAACTTGGGGGCGTTGGCGTACCTCCAGCGTGTCAAGTCCAATTTTTTTTACGACTTCGGCTTGGGAAAGGACGGCTCTCAGCGCGCCACCTACCAAACTGCGGGTGCCGAGCTTACCTTCGATTTCCACCTGTTATTCCCACTGGATATGGGCGCGAGGTACAGTTACCGTTTTGACGAGCGAAATTCACGCTTTGAAGCGGTCATCAATATCCCAGAGTTTTGAGCCGACACCGAGACCCGCCTGCCCGCCATCATGACAAAGTTCGACGATTCGGTTTGGCACTGAAGGCTTTTTTGAGAATTGGGCATTATTGTTTAGGACTTATGCAAACAATAGGTCCCGACCGGGAGATCGCTCCTACAAGGACCTACACCGTTGAAGATAAAAGGGGAAATCGGGGATTTGATGAGAGATCTTTATCGCGCTTACTATTCGTTCGCTTAATCGAAGATTCTCTAGATTCAGATGCGATTGCTCTGGGGAAAAACAATGTTCTATTGACTGTCCAGGCAGACTATGATAGCCTGCGTTGTCAGCACTAAATATAATCATTTTTGGATGTAGGTTGGTACGTTTTCATCTTCCTTTTCCCAAATGTTAAAATACATTCGTTAAATCCAAATTTTCAAAGGAGTAAAGTTATAAAAGGACGAGCTATGAAGAAGACGATTGCTGTGTTAATTTTCGCATTGATGTTTGCAGATGGGCCGGGGCTACAGGAAATTCAATCCGACCTGGTGGGGAGCGGAGAATCAACCTCTGTAGGTGGAACACTCATCTTTGGGCGTGGGGGCGATTCCCTTACGCTTGACCCGGCACAGGTGGCTGATGGGGAATCGGCAAAAGTGTGTGAGATGCTCTACGACACGCTAATCCAATACAGAGATGACACCACCGAAATCGCGCCTGCGTTAGCCGAAGCGTGGGACAGCTCCGCCGACGGACTGACGTGGACATTTTACCTGCGTCGCGGTGTCCAATTCCACGACGGCACACCTTTGGATGCGGACGCAGTTGTCTTCTCGCTCACGCGTCCGAATGCGGTGTTCCGTGATTTCCATGCTGAATTCATCAACCAAATTGCCGCGCTAGATCCGTTTACTCTGCAGATTCAGCTCAAAACGTCCTACGCGCCCTTCATAAGTACGTTAGCGGGTACATCGTTTTCTATCGTGAGTCCGGCAGCCGTGCAACACTTTGGCGACCGTTTTGGGGACGTTAACGCGGTCGGCACGGGTCCATTCAAGTTTGTCCAGTGGGATGAGGGCGACAGAATCGTGCTTGAAGCACATGAGACGCATTGGGCGGGACGACCGTCGCTAGATAGATTTATCTTCCGCTCCATACCGGATAACTCGGATCGCCTCATGGAGCTACTAGCGAGCATGATATGGCGATGTTAGGGTGGATCGTTAGCGAGGGCGATCCGGACAGCTTTTTCTACTACCTGCTGAGCAAGACTTACGCTGAGAAGCCCGCATTTAATATCGCCTTCTATCGCAGCGATGAGATGCAAGATATTCTAGATCGAGCCAGAACAAGCACTGATCGCGCGGAACGAACCGAACTTTACCAGCAAGCGCAAGCGATATTCCACAGAGACGCGCCATGGGTGCCATTGGCACATGCACAACGGCTACTGGTTATCGACTGGAGGGTAAAGAATCTTAGGCTCGCGCCAACAGGATGGAAATACCTTCGTAATTTATCGCTAGCAGAAGAAGATGCGTCCTCCGTTTACGTAGCGTCCCTATCTCAGGGACTCAACATGATTTCCGTTCCTCTGAAACCAGACACACCGATGAACGCACGGTCATTGGCGGATATGGTCGGTGCAACGGCAGTCATTACCCTTGACGCCGCCAATCAACGATTTGTCGGCTGGACGCCAGACGCACCTGACGACGGATTCCCGATTGAAGGTGCAAGTGGCTACATCGTCAACCTACCACAAGCCCGAGAAGTCACCTTTGTCGGAACAGCGTGGACAAACCAACCGCAAGCCGCCGCAGCACCGAGCGTAACACTCAACACCGACACTTGGGCGTTCGTTGTCAGCGGGCACTTAGAAAGCTATCGAAACCTTGACGGCTATTTCGTCACAGTGCGAAACCGGTCGACGGGTGACATCATGACAGGTCGTGTACGAGACGGCTACTTCGCCGCAGCCACCGCTAATCTCGCTCGCCAGAGCGTGGTACACGTTGGCGATGCTCTAGAAGCCACCGTCACTGATACAACCGGGGAAATGGCTTCGGAGACCTTCACTTTCACAGTAACACCCGATGCTATCCTAAACGCGGTACTGCCGGTAGCGCTTGATAGCGTTGGGATACCGAAGGAGAGCGTTCTGTTACAGAACTATCCGAACCCGTTCAACCCTGAGACGTGGATTCCGTATCATCTGTCTGAGGCGGGAGATGTGACGGTATTGATATACGATGCGACTGGGAGTCGGATACGGACGTTGTCGTTAGGACTCCAGCCAGAGGGTTACTATCAAAGCCATTCGCGTGCTGCTTATTGGGACGGTCGCAACGACTTGGGCGAGCGGGTACCGAGTGGGATTTACTGGTATCACCTTTCCGCCGGCGATTATTCCGCAGCTCGGAAGATGGTGATTGTCAAGTAGCACATCACGGTATGAAGTGGTAAGTCAACGACCTAGCTTAACTCGCGCCCAGAGGGTCAGGCGTTTTGGTTTTGAGCGGACAAGCGAGGCTTTATCGACTAAGTGGCCCGCCTGCTCCCATGAGAAAAAACCACCCAATAGCACCGCCACGTTTTCCCTCTTGAAACCGAATTTATCAATTAGCGTACGTGCCGCACGGACACTTGTGGCTTCAGCCGGTCAGCTTCAGTACAGTACGAGCAGCGGATGCTTCTTGAGTTCCTGATGCCTCCTAGGTATGTCTGAAATCGGCATGGAGATGGCCTTTGGAAGATGACCGTTATCGAAAGCCCATTTGATACGGACATCCACTATCGCAACCTCATCTCCTGCATCCAATCGGGCTTTGAGTTCGGCGACCGTAATCCGCTGCACATCCTCAGGAGGCGCTTGAGCGAATGATAGCGTAGCGAACGACGACTGAAGGAGAAGGAAGGTCAAAAAGACAAGAATATACCTGTTCGTTCGTTTCATCGGTTATTCTCCAATCTTTGGGTTCTGACACTTCTAAGTTTAAGATGTTCATCCCTTCACTGTCAAGTGTTTTTCTATCGGCGGTCAATTCATCAGTCCTCCATCTCTCCCGTCATCAAGAGTCCGATTCTGGTCAGTTCATTTCGAAACGGTGTCGCCTCCGTCAGCTTGCCATCGTACATCACTAATATGCGGTCGCTCAAAGCCAACACCTCGTCTAACTCTGTCGAAATGAGTAATACGGCGCGGTGATTCCGCCGCTGCTCAAGAAGCCGCTGCTGCACGTAGTCCGCCGCACTAATATCCAGACCGCGCGTTGGATTGACCGCAAGGAGCAGTTCCGGCGCTTGTGAGAGTTCCCGAGCAATGAGGACCTTCTGTTGATTCCCGCCAGATAAGGATTTGACCAGTGCGTTTCGATTCGTAGTCCGCACATCATATCGCCGGATGAGCTCATCGGCGTCGGCATTGATGCGCTTTCGATTCAAGAACGGGCTCCAGCCCTTGAGTGATTTTGAACCGTTAAAAGGTTTGTGTCGATAGTTGCCGAGCTGCTGGATGTTGAGAATCAGGTTTTCCGCGATTGTGAAATTAAGAATAAGTCCAGCGGTCTGACGATCCTCAGGGACATATCCATATTTCAATTGGCGCATCTGATTTGACGATAAGTTCGCTACTGAACGCCCCTTGAAACAGATGTCACCGCTACGTGACTTACGCAGTCCCATTATCGCCTCCGCGAGTTCCATCTGTCCGTTGCCGTCGACACCGGCGATCCCGACAATCTCACCCGCCCTCACCACAAGAGAGCAACCATCAACAGCAACCTGATCTCGATTCCCAACGACAGTCAAGTCTCGGATTTGAAGATGTGCGTCCCCCGGAACATGGGGTTCACGCTTAATCTGCGGCAGGTCATGCCCAACCATGTGCTGCGCCAGCGCACGCGGGGATGCATCTGCCACATCTGTCGTCACGACCCGTTTGCCGCGTCGCAACACGGTAATTCGATCGCTAATCTCCATGACCTCTTTAAGTTTGTGGCTGATGAAGATTGTCGAGTGCCCTTCGGTCTTGAGGCGGCGCAGGACAGAAAACAGTTCATTGGCTTCTTGGGGAGATAACACAGCGGTCGGCTCGTCGAGGACTAGGATTCGCGTCTTGGTAGAAGTGTCACTCGCTCCCTTCACCGGAACGGCAAGAGATGGATTGACAAGCGACTTGAGAATCTCGACACGTTGCTGTAGCCCCACCGACAATTGCCAGATCTTAGCGCGTGGATCGATCGAAAATCCGTAACGCTGGGAAAGTTCGTGCACCAGTTCCTCAACCGCTCGCCGCCGTAAGCGGAATCTGCCGCCTCTCAAACTATGCGCGATGTTTTCAGCAACGGTCAACGTGGGAACCAACGTAAAGTGTTGGTGTACCATGCCAATTCCGTGTGCGATTGCTGTGTTGGGCGAATCAATGAGCACAGATTTTCCATCAATCCAAATCTCTCCCGCATCGGGTCGGCACAAGCCGTAAATTGCGTTCATGAGTGTCGACTTTCCCGCTCCATTTTCGCCCAGTACGGTATGAACCTCACCGCGACGCAGGGAAAAGTCCACCCCATTGACCGCACGATTCTTTCCAAACGCTTTAGTGATGCCGCGAAGCTCAAGAGCGAATGGTGTCAACCTGAAGTTCTCCTCTTAATTTTCGCCTGTAACCCATAACTTCAGAGCTGTTTTGCTTACGTCCAAGATATTCCTTATCAGCCCAGATCTCGTTTCAATCAGACCAGATTTGGGCGTGGCTTTCCAACAAAAAATTAAGCCTATATGCCAGGGAAATCACATGTGTATTTTGTGATTCACAACTCTCCGTTACGCAACCACGAGCCTCATGTCCCAAGCTTCGACAGCGGGCAAGACAAATTTGTGATACGGTCCATCCGCCCCACAGTAGCGAATTAGAGTCTCAGCACAGCGCATATCAAATATACTTGTCTCCCTAAACGTTGTACGGAGCATGAGCGTAACATCCTCTGCCCGGTCGAGACATGAATTGGTTATCGCTAGCACAAGTCCCTCTTGTTCGGTTGTTCTGACCCACATGTTAATCTTGTGGAAAGAACTAACATAAGCAGCAAGAGTATCCTTTGACAGCCACCGCATTAGGAATTTGAGCTGAGATGATTTAGAATCGCTCTGTAAAAACTTCCAGGGATAATACCCCGCAACACATATTCTGCCGCCTAGCTGGTTTTCGAATATGCCCATACAACAGGCAGCGACTTCCCGCCCGGTATAATCAACGATTCGAGCCAAGGCTTTCGCGGTTTCCCCAACCGGTTTAAGCACAGCAGCCGGGGACAGCCACACTAAGAACGACTGCCTTGCATCTCGCCTGCGTCCGGCAAAGCCCGCGTTGAGAGGATGATCCGTGAATTCTTCGATACAATCTTCGTTCAGGAATCGCTCTACCTCAAAGCCGGTAAATTCGCCGTACCCCATTTCGTTCAGGCACATTAAGGCTTTCGCGTCCATATAGACCCCCGAAGCTAGCATTTTTAACACTTGCTCGTCTTTCATAGCTAACGCAGTGTCTCCGGATAGTGCGGTTACGGAAGCGAATTCGGGCGAATAGGCTGCGGGCAACCCAATTTCTAGCATTTCATCCGCATGGGACGCGCAGATGCTTAAGATATTTCCGGCAAACCAATCTCCTTCCGCAATGTTGCTCACCGCAAAAACATCCCTTCCCCAGCCGGTATAAATCCCCATCGGCTTTTCTCTTCTGAAATGCCCTACCAGTAAATCGTAAAAGTGCCTTGTTTCCCGAAGTTTCCCTAAGAGCGGCTCATACTCATCGAGGGGTTCATTATGTTGAGATAAAACATTGAAGGCAGCACCCGTACAACCTGCTGCGATATGCGACGCGGCTTCCAGCGCTGTCGTCGCTGCGCTTTTTTGCAGCCGTTGATACGGAAAATTCTCTATCTCCGATTGTATTGAGACAACGCTGTCTGGAAGCATGGAAACCTGTCTTCCAATGTCATGGGACTTGCCGGCAAGCCCTCTCATGTTATCATCGGAATAAAAACCGCCCCCAGGTCGCCACATCACTTCGGACTCGCTGTTGCCGGACAAAATTTCAGCCCACCGATGAAAGTCATACCCCTCAAGGAAGCGATCTCCAGTCATAAACCCGAGTGGCAAATCAGGCTTCAACCGATGCACTGTGGTTTCCATCATTTCAAATAGGCGGGCGATGGTATTACGATTATGTTGCAGCCACGCCATACGCACCTCCAGTTTCTGCTCGGTAGAACCGGTGTTGAAAGCATCTCTAATTGTCTCTCTCGTATACTTGACCCCAAACTCTTTTTCAAATATTAGGAGACAATTATCACAAAAGCAGCCATAACCGATGGGCATATGTCCAAAGCGTACATCGTCGTCTATCCACATGTAGTCGGGCTGGGCGCCAGTTACGATTGTGTATAGCTGCTTGATATAAGTTCTCATGCCTTCATCGTTGGGACAAAACGACCCCCAGCAAATGTTGCCATTCATATCAGTCATGCGCGTATAATCGGCAGAAAAAGAGTTCGGCAAATTTTCGTTGTGATGGCCTATAGTAGCGAGGATGTTGATACCAGTTTTATAGCCCAGTGGTCGCAGTTGCGCCATACGTTCAGTCAGTATAGATACATGTTCCTCCATTGTCTCTATAGCAAGTGGAGCGTGAGTTTCCGAGGTAATGAATGTCACCTCGTCGGTAAGTCCCTTGTACTTTTCAAATAACTCAACAAGCGCCCGAAAGCCTTTGTCCGGTCCCCACTGGCTCTTGCCTATCCTGAATGAAACTATAGCGTTTTGAATTCCAAGTCTCATATCAATCCCTTCAATACATTCGATTTCCCCAAGAACGTGGCGAAACAGCACAAATCACAACTTTGTTAAGTATACCATATTTGTAATCGGCGCACAGTGGCAACGCTATGCCCAAACGTCTATCTAAAACCGTCCCGATCTCCAAATATAGCGTAGCCGAATCAATAAAACCCTTGACAAATGAGGAGCGGATAAGTTATCAATATGTTTGTAATGAAGATTACCATCGCCCGGTTCTTTCTATGCGAGAGATAACAATAATCCCACTCTGATGCGTCGTTAGTCTAAAACGGAGTAATTTTCGGAAAGAAACAGGAATTCAGATTTTTGACTGTAATCATCCAATTTTTTTTGAACGTTCTAACAACTAACTGTATTATCAAGACGACACATTTAGTCGTTACCGCGGAATCTGGTAAAACGTGAGCAGGAAGATAGACTATGTTATTTCCGAATCGATTCAGTCAACTTTTCCTATTTCTGGTGGCGCCATTGCTTCTCATATCCGGTTGCGGCGAGGATGGTGTCGATAGACCTGGAGGAAATTTCGCTCCGAGAATCGTTGTCTTTGAGGCAGATTCTGACATCGTTGAACCCGGCGCGCAGGTTCGCATTACACTCGATGCACGCGACATTGAGGGGCATAAGCTCACCGTCAATTGGAATGCAGCAGGGGGTGATATCAACGGTGATGCTTTCGGTGCCGATTGGACTGCTCCAGAGCGGGAACGCAAATACCAGATCGAAGTCAAGGTGAGCGATGGAGATAAATCAACAACAAGCACCATTGACATCCAAGTGTGGCGGACGCGTCCCGGAGATTACTATCCGCTAGCGGTCGGAAATGTGTGGCGGTATCGTGATGATGAAGGGAACGCGGTGATTTTTGAGATTGTCGATACCATCCAGATTCATCTGCAAGACAGCGAACCCGTCAGGAGTTATGTGCTTGAAAAATATAGCACTGATGAAGATCTCGAAGGTATTAGCAACTTCTCCTATCTTGGCAGACAGATTGACGAAAATGGGAAGTTCCAAGGGATTGTTCAGCATGCTCAAAATGTTACATCGGGCGGACCAGATACGATACTCTTCGTTCCATTCTTGCCGCTCTACAACTTTCCACTGATTCCGGGCAACAGATGGAGAACAAATTTTGAGGCAAGATTAACCGGCGAATTGTTTCCAATTGGTGGCGGGAACGATCAATTTGAGGTCTTATCTGAGGAAACGGCAACTGTTCCTGCGGGCACCTTTGAACATGTTTTTCAAGTGCAGGAGACATTTAAGTGGAGCATCTTTGAACAAGATCTTGATACAACAATCGTCCAGAAGTGGCTCGCACCGGACGTCGGTATTATTAAATTCACTCAATCCCAGACTCGTGCAGGTGTAACCGTTGAAGTCGGATTTGAGCTAGAATCCTTTGAATTGGCGACTGATGACTGAAAAGTGAAGTTTATTCCTAATGAGATACCCCTTTGAAGAATCAACAGACCAAATACTCCGCAAGGTGCAATACAAATTACGTCTAGTGCCACGACTCAGAATAGCCATTGTAATCCTTTTCCTCTTGAGTTGCATGGTCGCTAAATCAGCAAGCAAATATGCGGGCGATTTCTTGACACTCGGTGTAGGCGCTCGACCGTTAGGCATGGGCGGCAGTTTCGCTGCAATCGCTGATGATTCCACCGCAACTTACTGGAATCCCGCAGGACTTGGAAACCTGCGCCACTCCGAAATTGCCTTCATGCACTCCAGCCTCGGCGAGCTGGATAGCTACGATTTCGTCAACTACATTCACCCAATCGGCAAAAATGAATCCATCGGTCTTAGTTGGTTGCGCGTCGGTATTGACGACATCCCCATTACGAGCTTAAGAGTTGCCTCGCGATCGATAGGTCCGACCAACCGCCCAGAAATCAGAGGGACTTTTAGTAGCACCAACAACGCTTTCTTACTTTCTTACGGGAGACGAGTCGGGTTTAACCTATCGTCGAAGCGAATAGATTTACTCGTCGGCGGCAACGCCAAGCTAATCTACGTTTCCGCATTAGCAAACAGAAATGCAATCGGTGTTGGTGGAGATGCCAGTGCCCTCTGGACAACATCACTCGAACGCTCTAGTCGATTCTCGATTGGGGTCGTCGCGCAAGATTTCTTTAAGACGAAATTATACTGGAACAACCCGCCTGAACATTCGGACCAGGCTGCGAACACGGATACAATCAATCCCAATCTTAAGATCGGCGTTTCTTTCAGTCAAGACATCGTGCCATTCAATAGCCGCGTATTGTTGACAGTCGATACTGATAGCCTTTACGCTTTTGAGATGCACTATGGCGCCGAATACATCTTCGCAGACCTGCTCTCACTTAGATTCGGCGTCCAAGAGCGCAACGGTGTGAATACCATTAGGTTGATAACGGCGGGCGCTGGATTCCGGCTGTCCTTCTTGACAGGCGCAGCTTTCTCCGTTGATTATGCTTTTCTTGGCAACGATGAACTCGGCAATAGCAACAGAATTTCCCTGATGACAAGGTTCTAGTAGAACTTAGCGAAAGTGTCTGATCCTTCTGTTCTCTCACTCAGGGTGGATGTTTTTTTGCGGGTTGCCGTTCCAGATGGGTGTTCCTACGATGACGATGCACGCGGTCTTCGTTATATTCACGGCTCAATAAAATCGTCCAGCGTAAATCTGATTCGGTTAAATTTGTGTCCTAGCGCGATTACTCTACGCTTTACATCTTCAAGATTGTGCCGGCGCAGCGCATTGAGAACGCATTCAGCAATCTCCGGCGCATCTGCCGGGGTCATACCGAAACGTGTAACCTCTTGTACACCAATGCGTAAGCCGTGTGTTCCTAATTCCGCAGGAATATCGGCGGATCCAACGATTATGTGACACGCCTCAAGTTGCTCGGCTAACGCTTCTCCCTCACCAAACTCATCTACAATCGGTAGGAGCGTATGAGATTCCGTGTACCCAAGCCCTGCACCCACAAGACGAAGTCCTCGTTCATCCAGAGCCCTGCCCAACGCTTTGGCATTATCGACGATTGCAGTCGCTTGTGCCTCTCCGAAAGCCAGCCACTCCAAAAATGTTGCCGCAAGTGCAGGCAAGCGACCGAGGTGATGATTCGCTATCAGCAAGGGAGTTAGTGCTGCCCCTATCCGTTCTGCGATAGATTTATCGTTGGTCAAAATCATACCGCCTTGCGGTCCAGCGAGGGTTTTGTGCGTGCTGGTAACAACCACGTCCGCGCCCTCATCGAGCGGAGATTGAAACCGTCCTCCGGCAATCAACCCCATAACATGCGCCGCGTCATAAATTAGGTATGAGTCCGGACTGTATTTGCGCATCGCCGCTTTGAGTTCCCGTACCGGTTGAGGAAAAAGAAATAGCGCGGACCCAATGATGACGAGTTTAGGTCGATGCTGTTGGATGAGAGAAACCGTCCTATCAAGGTCGATGTTGTATGTGGAGCCAACCCAAGGGATTGAGATGGATTGGAGTTCTACTTTCAAGAAAGAGGAAGCCAACTTGTGTGCATAGCGATGCGCGTTACGAACTTCTAAGACGGTATCGCCAGGGCTGCCCAGCGCGAAGGTAGCTGCAATACCAGCGATGTTCCCTGACAATGGACGCAGATCGACATATGCCGCGCCGAAAAGTTGCTTTGCCAATTCATGGGCTGCCTCCTCAATCTGCACGATGAAGCAATTTCCACGGTACGCACGCTGGTGCAAGTCGATACCAGTGTAGTAGCCGTAGCGGCGATTCAGTTCCTCGGAAAGTAATCTCTCCACCAATGGACTCGGCGTATTTTCAGACGCGATAAGATTCAGACAGTCGTCGCGAAATGCGCTGTGTTTCTCCAATAGAGATTCAATCTCGTGAACTTTGCTAGCAAAATCCATATAACTTCCTAAATGGCTTAACAGGTAGCTCTGTAATCCGAATTTATTAGAATTAGAATATTGCGTCCTACTCTTGTGTGCCCTCCGTCTTTGGTGGCATCACAACAATCTCGATTCGGCGGTTTCTCGCTCTGCCCGCAGAAGTGTCGTTTGTGTCGATTGGGTGGTGGTGGGCGTACCCAACAGCCGCCAAACGGGTTGCGTCCACGCCTGCCTGTTCTTGTAAGTAGCACACGGCTGAAATTGCTCGAGCAGTGGACAAATCCCAATTTCCCACGAGTGAGCCCCTAAATGCGCGATTGTCCGTATGCCCTTCTACTCGAATCTCTCGGTCCGGATAGCGGTTCAAAAACGTCTCCGCAATCTTGTCCAGGACCTGCTTGCCCTTATTCTTAATCCTTGCTTCCCCAGAGTCAAACAGAATCTTATCCATCAAGTTGACGGTCAGCTTTCCGCGGAGCTCAGTAATTATAATTTCTTTATTTTCAATCTCTTGGTGCAGGCTGTCAACAAGATCTTGATACTCTTCTTCTCGCTGTTTTTTTTCATTGAGTAGTTTCTGTTTTTCGGCTTCCACCTCGGCTTTAGCTTTGCTCAGTTTAGTCACGTCTTGCTGGACTTCGGCGATTGTACCTTCCATAATTTTGATACGGTATTTCTTCGCTTCAAGGTCGTGCTGGGTTTTCTTCAAACTGCTGTGCAGGTTCTTAGACTCCTCCAGGCAGGCAGCTAAGTTTGCCTGTTCCGTGAACAGTTCAGTTTCTGTTCGCTTGAACCTGACGCGATGATAACTAATCATCGCGGTTAGAAGAACCAAGATAAGCCCCGCAACGCCCCCAACCAGAAATAACTGTTTCTTGCTCACCTATTTTTCTCCTCCAACAGATTCATTATCCGCCTTGACTGCGGCGAGAAGGTAGTTTAGCATGGAGGCATAGTGGTGTCAAGTTGGAAAGCATACAGCGCTGTAGCAAAAATTGTTGATCTCTAGCGGGATTTCTGTTACACTTTTGGCTGCGAGAGAAACGGAGTCGGTTTGATAATCTCGTTTTCTTAAGGCATCTCTTATTCCCGACGGCTGATATCTAACTATGCGTATTCTCATGTTCAACTACGAATTTCCGCCAGTCGGAGGTGGTGGCGGATGGGTCACTTACTTCCTCGGCAAACAGTTTGTTGAAGCCGGACATGAGGTGCGGCTGATTACGTCCCGATATCGAGATTTGCCGAAAGAGGAAGCGATTGAGGGATTTCGTGTCTATCGCGTTCCTACGCTGCGCAAAAGCAAGGACACTTGCGGCGTCCATGAGATGCTAACTTACGCAATCAGTTCAAGTATTTACGGATTCAAATGCATTAAACGCTTGCAGCCCGACATTATCCAAGTCTTTTTTGGGATTCCGTCGGGAGGGGGTCCGTATCTGCTGCAAAAGGTATACGGTATCCCATACATCGTATTTCTCGGAGGGCGTGATATTCCCCGCCGCAACCCTGATCCCCCTTATTATCGTCTATTATACGGCTTACTTGCCCCTGCGATTAGAGCAATCTGGGGTAATGCTGCTGCTGTGGTTGCGTGCAGCGACGGCTTGCGAGATTTAGCGCTCCACACAGCGCCGCATGTCAAAATCCAGACGATCCCAGATGGACTAGATTTGAGCCGATTCTTGTCGCCTCCGCGCGAAACGCACCCCGAGCATGTACGGATCTTGACAGTCGGACGACTCATCCCGCGAAAAGATGTTCAACTCCTTATCCGTGCACTCCCGAATATCATTAAGAGCACAACTCGTAATTTCGAAGTCGAAATTGTTGGAGATGGTCCCTGCGGTTCGGATCTTGTGAAATTGTCGAAGGAATTGGGCGTCTTTCACAAAATTCAGTTCACTGGATCGGTCCCGTATTCGGAACTCCCTCAAAAATATCAGGGTGCGGATATTTTTGCGCTCTGCTCGCTCGCCGAAGGGATGCCGCTTGTTGTGCTGGAGGCAATGGGATCGGGCTTACCAGTTGTTGCAAGCCGGGTGCAAGGGGTTGAAGATCTCGTCAAAGGCGGAACAAACGGCTATCTTTTTACCGCTGGTGATGCCGATGCGCTGGCGAAAAACTTGACTTCACTAATTGTCGATGACGAACGTCGCTGCAAAATGGGAGATGCTAGCACTTTGCAAGTGCAGCGGTACGACTGGAAAAATATCGCCCAGTCCTATTTGGAAATCTATCAACGTATGAAGTGTGAGGGTATAAACAACTAAGCAGATTTACGGTCTAACTCTACACACAAGACTACTGAGGTTTACTTGATGAGAGTTGCAATCATCGGCACCGGCTACGTGGGTCTAACGACGTGCGTAGCGATGGCATACCTAAACCATGAGGTCGTAGGGGTAGATGTCGACCCGCAGAAGTTAAAGTCATTGCGCCGTGGAAAAAGTCCAATCCACGAGCCAGGAGTCCAGATACTTCTAGATCAGGTCAGCCACAATATTTCCTTCACGGAAAGTGCAGCAGATGCTGTAGGGAGCGCGGACATCATTATGATTGCAGTCGGAACACCTCCCAAACAGAATGGAGAAGCTGACACGAGCTACGTCGAAGAGGCGGCATGGGCAGTTGCTCAAGGACTCCAGGCGAATCGGAGGTATGCTTTAGTCGTCAAGTCTACCGTGCCTATCGGGACTAATCGCCGGGTAGCTCACGTGGTCACTCGTGCACTTTCGGAACGCAAGGTAAAGACGAACATCCATCTTGCTTCGAATCCGGAGTTTCTGCAAGAGGGCTTAGCCTTACGGGGTACTTTCTATCCCGATCGAATTGTCGTCGGTGTCGAAAACTCTGAAGTCGTTGAGGCGCTGCGGCGGCTTTATCGCCCCATACTTGAACAGACCTTCGATCCGCCGAGTTTTTTACCGCGTCGCGAAGGATACAACCTACCACCTCTAATTACGACCGACCCAACCAGCGCCGAAATGATTAAGTATGCTGCCAACACGTTCCTTACGCTCAAAATCAGCTTCATCAATGAAATTGCAGGACTCTGTGAGAAAGTAGGGGCGGATGTGACGGAGGTATCACGTGGAATTGGGTTGGACACCCGCATTGGCCAACGTTTCCTCGAAGCAGGGCTCGGCTGGGGCGGCAGTTGTTTCCCTAAAGATACTGCCGCCCTGTTGGGCGTTGCAGCGGAATATGGCTACACTATGCAGATTGTTCAAGCTGCTCGTGAGGTTAACTGGAGGCAACGTCAGTTGATTGTTGAGAAACTCCAATTCGCCCTTAAGATTCTGCGTGGTCGCACAATCGGCATACTGGGCTTGGCTTTCAAACCAAACACCGATGACGTTCGAGAAACACCTGCATTGGATATTATTCGGGCACTAATCGAACGCGGGGCGCACATCCGTGCTCACGATCCAGTCGCTATTCCTCACGCCCAGCAATCCTTACAAGGGCTGGGTGTAGAATTTGAGGAAGATGTTTACTGCGTAGCAGATGGAGCGGATGCCCTAGTGCTGGTAACGGGATGGGAAGAATACCACACACTTGACCTAGCAGAGCTAGCAAAGCGGATGAAGAACTCCGTCTTGATTGATGGACGTAATTTCTTCGTCCCCGAAGAGGCACATGCAGCTGGATTTGTGTACATGGGAATCGGTCGGTGATAACAGCCTCGCACTTATACCCGCGAGGAATTGGGACGACAGGAACGAAGAACAGGCATAACGAGATTTTAGATTAACAAACCCGCATGGATTCCAGCATCTGTGCAGAATATTATGGGACACACGAATATGCATCATTACGATCTCATCGTTATCGGCAGTGGAAGCGCCGGATTTGCCGCGGCGACAACTGCCAAGGAAAAAGGATTAGAGAACATTCTCCTAATCGAAAAGCGGCGTGTCGGGTACAGCCTCTGTACAAATGAAGGTTGTATGCCGTCTAAAACGCTTCTCGCGTCCGCAGAGGTGAAACGTGTCATTGAGGAAAGTTCCGATTTCGGGATTACATTGACGCAGCCAAATGTGAATTGGGATGCGGTGCAGAAGCGGGTCCGAACTCTGATAGAAGAGGATTTCTTCGCTGCAAGGAGAGACGCGATTCGCAATGCGCCGGTAGATGTAGCCCAGGGAAATGCGCGTTTTACGAGCCCCCACACTATCCAAGTTAACGACAATCCCTATGCTGCAGACCGAATTGTAATCGCGACCGGTTCTGTGGTCAGTGTTCCTCCCTTTCCAGGATTAAGAGAAACGGGGTACCTTGATAGCGACAGCGCACTCTATCTGGAGAAACTGCCAAAGTCCCTAGTCGTATTAGGCGGCGGGTATATTGCGATAGAACTTGGGTATCTATTTCACAAAATGGGAGTTGAAGTCACGATTGTTCAGCGGGGCGATCGGATTTTGACACGTTTGGATGCGGACATCAGCTTTGAATTGCAGGAAATTCTCCGTCGAGATGGGATGAATATTGTCACGGGGGCACAAGTTGAGTCAGTGAATCGTGCGTCGGGAAACAAGCAAATTCACGCTGTACTCAGGGAAGGGGGAAACACTACATTAGAGGCGGAAGAGATTATGATAGCCACGGGACGCGCCCCTGCGATAGACGGTTTAAACTTGGAGGGGTTAGGTGTCCAGTTAGATGAGTACGGTGCAATTCAGGTCAACGATTATCTGCAAACATCTGTGCCGCACATCTATGCAGTCGGCGATGTCAACGGCAAAATGCCTCTGGTCTATGTTGCTTCAATGGAAGGAGAGGTTGCTGGTCTCCACGCTGCAGGGCTCAGTGACAAAAAAATAGATTATCGCTTGGTCGGAAACATCATCTTTTCTCACCCTGAAATTGGTACGGTGGGACTTACAGCATCAGAGGCAGAAGCAAAAGGACTAAACGTAATAACGGCGAAGACTCCAATGGCGGATATTGGTAAAGCAGTTGCGATTGGACAGACTGATGGTTTTATCAAGCTGGTAGCGCAGCGTCCCTCTGGCAAAATCATCGGGCTGCACGTCATAGGTCCACACGCAACTGACATAATGCAAGTCGCCCTGCCGCACCTCTACCATAATGATACGGTTTTTGACGTACTAAATATTCCCTATCCACACCCTACACTTGGTGAAGCGCTCAGTTATCCAGCGGAAGAAATTGCCGAGCTTCTATAAGCTGGCACTTGCCAGTGTCATCGTGACGTATTCCCTTGCTTTTCCTGAATCTGCCTATCCAACTGCAGTGCTGCCTCAACAGCAGAGATCTCTCCGGATTTTATCAATTGGCGCAGGCGGGATGCGCCGAAGATCTCCAGCGATTCTTGCCAGACAGGCTCGTTTTGGCTATCGGCGTGCGCTAACGTAATTTCAGCGGGACGCATCCGATCGATACTCTCACGATAGATGTTAATTGTTTGCCACCGTAGCACATCCGAAGATAACGCATGGATTGTTAACGGTTCCAACATTAAGGACGCAAGTTTAGCATCCCGCTCCTGTTGATGGGGACGTAGGTGGGCTGTTTGACTGGCTTTGACCGAGCGGAATGTTTTGCATTCCAACGTTGGTAGAACTCCTTTTCCGATCATAGTCGAAACAATCCCCAAAGTAAACCTCAATGCGTTTTCTGAATTAAAGAAGACTGAATCGAAGCACTGAGGCTGACAATACGAAGTCTCTAACCTTAGGAACGACAATTTAAAGCGTCGGTTTCCAAAGTTTACGAATATTCCGCTCGCCACGCAGATTATGTGGACATCTAACGCTGCGTATATTTTGTTCTAAATACCTCCTTTTCAAGGTTTCTGTCCACGCTATTTTTCGCCGTAACCTACCACCATGCAGTGAATGTGTATATCGGTTTTTTGAGAATAATACTCAATATTGCCCAGAAGCCGCCGACGACAAACTCTCCGAGAATAATCCCGAAGAAAAGGGGAACCGCTTTGCGATACGCCTTGACCCCGCCATACTTCAAGATAAGCCATTTGACGAGCCATGCCACAACAAACTGCGACCAAAAAGTACGCATTGACCATGTGCTGGACACCGCATAGCCTGCTGGATGCAAAGACCACCATAAAAACCGGACTCGCATAAACATAAGGAAAATACCAAACAACACGCCGTACACAAAGAACCCTAGACCCGCCATGTCCGTAGATGTGGGAAGCGTCAACCACTGCTGCAAACGCGCGAATGGCTCCCGTCCAAAAAACTGCAACACGACATGACTGTGCTTGTATCCAGAATGTAAAATCGCCCAAAACGCGGCGAATGTGCCTAAAACGGTGGCGATGAGCATTGCACCAAGAACCCATCGATTGTTCATACGGGCTCTATCTGCCAGCTTGAACCCCTCCAGTTGATGCGGCATCACGTCGCTGTAATGCATACGGGATAGAAACCAGAAAAAAGACATAATGGTTAGACTTCTCGGGCCAATCTTGCGGGTTCCTACAGCTCCGATCATGAGAATTTCAGGTCCCGCAAAGTGCAGATCATGAAAAGGTGAGCCGACCTCTGCACGTATTCGCGTTATCCCAATCTCCGTCATCAGATATAGAGCGAAAAAACCTCCGGCTACCCACAGCGACATACCTGCCTTCCAGCAAAAAATCAGAATTAATCCAATACCGCAGATGAGCCCCCAGACGGCGATTCTGTAGTCTAGCAGTTCAGTAGAATTGTTGTCTGACTCCTCACGCGTGGCGGGCTTTAACGCAACCTTGAACACTTGGCTCAGATGGCGTCTGCCAATCCATATAGCGATGAAAAATAGGGAGATGTGCGCGCCCGCAGCTTGCTCTGAAAGTAACGGTCGTGGACGCAATCCCATGGTGCTCTCAAAGATTTGCTGTACTTTCCATAGAAAAAAGAAGAACCAGCAGGAAAAGGAGATGTCCAGGGGAATAAGAAACACAAGCCCGATTAGGAACGGGCGGAAAGTGAGCGGTGTATATCCCATAGCGTTCCACGGTCTGCCAGTGAAAAATTCGCCGAGGTTGTAGGGTTTGACGCGCAGGGAGGGAACAACGGGAAAAAAGTAGTTCAGTCCGTTGATGAAGGTCATCACCCCTACAATGGTAAAACCCAGCCACATCAATTTGTTTCTGAATAATCCAGATGAGCGATTCGTGATTTCAAACGGGAGTTGGACGATAGGATATGTCAGTCTTTCTCTATCAATCCATTGCTTCCGGATGATGACGTTGAAACATATCATCACGAACATAAGGGTACAGATGAAGGCAGCCCAGACCATAACCGGTGTCAGCCATGCGTTAATGTGTTGCGCCGTATATAGGGTTGACTCTCCCGTCAACCTCTTACCAATATAACCATCCACTGCCCTCTCATCACTCACAGCGAGCCACTGCGGGATATATCGCCAAAAGAGTTCTTTCCATTCGTTTTCCGGCGTTGCAAGTCCAAAAGCCCCAGCCATTGTTGGCGGCAGTATCTGCAACATGCTGTGTCCAGCGAGTGCGGATGCTTGGCACAACATGATGTAGATGGTGAGCAGTTCGCCCTGTTTGAAAGCTAGGTCGGGAGACAGCTTTCTCAACGGAATGTTGAGCACTATCAAAACCAGCACTACGAGGAGGACGTTGAAAAAGAGCGAAAACAGAGTAGAATGCGCGACGTAATACACGCACTCCATCTGTATCAGTAAATAAGAATTGATTGGAATCAGGATAATCCCTATTAGTATCGCTCGCCAAGTCACGTTTCTCATGGGATTGACCTCTTTCGAAACAGTGCAACAATTTTACCGAGCATCCTTTTCTCTGCCCAATTATATTGGGCTTGAACCCCCAATGACATGGCGTCAATGACGATTGGAATGATAAGCTCTATAAACTAGGAAGTAAAGCTCCTAATCCGCCACAATTCTAACCGGTGTACCAGGCTCAATATTTTCATAGATGTCTTTGGCGTGATGCGGAACAAGTGCAATGCAGCCGAGTGTTCCGCTGTATGTCTCAAGTCCTTCGTCCGCTAGAATTGCCGAGGCGTGAATCTCAATAGAGCTTCCCGTTTTGCCTTCCCTTTTATCCTTTTCGTTTGGGTAGTTGAGCGCCATTACAAAAACATGCTCGCCGCCATAAGCTTCCGTCCACAGTTGTTCATCTTGAGCGGTCTTCAGCTCCTGTTCAGAGAGCCCAGCGTGCTCCAATTTGCCGAAGTATAGTTCAGTATCCCGGATGGAGTATGTTTCGCCATCCACGACCAAGCTGCTCTGCCCCTCAGAGTTCGTTTTGGGCGGTCCATTCCGACTCACCATCCATTTGATACAGTAATCCCCAAGCGGCGTTTTATTATCCCCTTCTTTGACTTTTCCAACGCCGTTTTCACCAATGGCGACCGGAAAACACAGCTTGACCTGATTGCCTTGGAGGAGGTAGATTTCTTTAGAACCACCCAATACCAACAAACAGAAACCGCTTTCATCTCTGTTTAGGTCCCGCAGATAGGGTAGCAGGTCGTTTGACTCAAACTGCGACATGTCTGGCAGAATCCCTTCTTAAATTTGCCAATGCTGATAAACAGATTTCTGGATCCTCTGAGACTCCGGGGGCGGGTAGTTGTACATCCAAGCAATTCAGTGGGACATTCAGATTGTCAACACAATCTCGAACTCATTCTTCCCTAGCTGCACATCTCCCCGTACGAACAACAGGCGATCGTCCAACCACGATACTGCATGGGCGTTTGATTTGGCAAGCGAGAGTCCTGCATGATCGCCCCAAATCGTTAAACCGTAAGGCATTGCTTTGAGGGACTCAATCTCAAAGCGCATCCGCAATAGCGCCCGCGTGCGAGATGGACGAAAATTTTCAATCTTTGGCAAGCTAAATTCGGTGCCATCGCGCGATTTCACTGGCGGAGAAACGTAGTTCTTGACGGCAATCGGTTCCATTTTGCCTGCCTCAAAAACCAGTTGACATTCCGCATCGTAATAGAACAGCATCGACTTCGGTGGATTCGACTCAGTGTCAGGTTGGCTATTTGGTCTGGAACGAGGGAATGTATCGTCCGCATCAATGAGTAGTAAGGTGGGCTGTGTCTGATTGCATCCTTCCTGATACTCATTGATGGCGTCTGCAAGGCGCATGACTTGTGTTTCGGACTGTTGGCACACATACGCAAAGTAGGCGCTCAACGCCTGGAGATGTTCCGATGTTAATTCCGTTAGCTGCTCTGCATCAATATGTTGAACGTAAGCGAGCCAACGATTCCACGCTGCGTTTGCCGCATAGAGATCAAAGGAATGGCTTGCAGTTCCGTTCAAAATCTGGGTGCGAAGATCGAGTAGGTCATCTTCCTCAGATTTGGTCTCTTGAGTCGTGGACGACTTCTGTCTGACAACACCCCATGCCTCCGCAGGATTGAGTGAGACAGCCGGAACTCCCACGATTCGGCCTGCACTGGGTCCGCCCAGATTATGCGCTTCTAACGAAGGATAAAAAAATCCAAATGGGCAACCGCCATCCCCGCGTTTCTCTTCCCAGCGATAGCCCCATAATCCTTTGAAACCAACTTTACCCAGAGCATATAGCAAAACATGGTGTTTCGCCATCGCCCCTGCGACAACTGGGCTTGCCCACTCCATTTCTCTTTGAACTCTATCCCACTCGGTCGAAATGAAATCCGGTAGTTTTTCACGCATGGTCACAATATGCTCCGCTGATAAGGGACCGTCAACCGGTGTATCACTGCCCCAAACGGGTCCGATATCTACTATCAACAGCAGTTCATCGCCATAATCCTCGTGCCATTGGGTCAAATCTGTAGCGAGAGCTCGTGCAGATGCACGGTTAATTGCCCAAGTAACCGGAATGCCATGCGTGTGCGCAATTTCTGCAAGGAGGCGCACTCCCTGTCTCAGTTTTGTCCGATCTTCGGAAATTGCAGTGCTAACGAGTGAGTAGGCAAACATAATTTACTGCTGTACGTAAGTTTCGTTTAGATACTGGGCAATTATCTCAATATCTTCTTCCAAAATGAAAAGCCCATTCTCGATCATCCGGGCGATGAGGTCTCTAGTTTCCTCTTCTGAAGTTGGCGGCGCATTGTCGATGTCCGTCAGCAGATGACATTGGGAGCACGTAATTTCAAAAAGCTCCTGTGCTGCTGCGGGGTCATAGCTCGCTCGATCGAGACTCTCCATAACGATTGCATCGGGGTTTTGAATCGCAGTGTCCGGTCCCTGAATGACATCAGGTCCTACGCTGAAGGCTGATTGTAGTGCAGCCTGCGACTGACTCACCTGCATTTCTTCTTTTCTCTGCTCCTTCACTGAGTTCTGTATGTCAGGAGTAATCGCAATGAGATATGCAGATACTGACCACTCATCATCCTCAGAAATCCGTTCTCCAATCACGGGCTTGATTGCCATCCGATTGACTAGCCTTACCCAATCTTGCGGGGTGCGTGGGCGAATCAGAATAGTCCGTAGGTCGTGGCATTGGACACATTTCCTCAACAGGACCTTCTGTCCATCGCGTAATTTTCGTTTAGAAGCGAGTATGTCCAGCGGAGCTTCATCAGGCAATCCCGCTGTCAGCAGCATCTTGTGCGTTCTTTGCATACCAGCTTCACTAAAAACCTCCTGGCTTGACCGCAGAGCGCGTTCCCGAAGTGTGAAAGGCACAGATAAGCCGATTAACAGATAGGTACATAACAGCAAGGTTGTCCCAAGATACGGCATTGCTTCCTCAAAGTGCCTGAAGAAGCGCAGGATAGCGATTTTGACTAAAAGCAGCACACCAATCGTTATGCCAAGCATCAAGTGCGCAACAGTACGCGGTGGAAGTTCGATTTGATAATTCCACAGGCGGGGCACCATATGCCACATCATGAAGACGTAAAGTATCGCATATGCAACACCAATGAGACGGTGTACTAGCACCAGCGACCGTGGTGCACTGCTTGTGCGGGTATTTTCATCGAAAGGATAGCCCCAAAGTTTGTACATCAAGAAAACCGCTGCGTTTCCTAAACCTAAAAACACAAGACCTAGTATTGCACTTGTCGAGGTGGACATTTTGTATTTTCCTTCCTTTGGGTTTTGATGACCAAATTGAAGATTTGAGAGAGAAAAGCAATTTTAACACAAAGCCGTGAAATTGTCACTACCACTTTACTCCTCGAAGATTTTTGTATTGGCACGCTTTTTATTTTGTGATACAATTATCTTTTAGAATTTTCAATAACATAGGCGGCAAAAAAGTCTAATTTAACACTGTTTTTTTAACTCACCCAGGTGGGGAAGGAGTTGCAAGTGAAAAGAAAACTTCTGTTCATTCTAGCATTAGGCGCGGTTGTGTGCGGTCTTGTATTCACTGTTCAGAGTCAGATGGGCGGGAAGAATGAAGTTCAACCAATGTACGGTAGCCTGCTTATTGACGGTTATGATTTCAAGAATGATGTCGGCCCAAAAGGCACAATCATATACGATGAAGACAAAAATGAATTTAGAGGCACCTATATTGGGCTAAAGATGCCCCAGGGGCGTCGCGCTGTTTTCGCATGGCTTCACGATACTGTCAATCAGAAATCAGAATATCTCGGGCCAGTGGGCTGGTTAAAAGTTGATACCGGTGGCAAAAAGAAAGGGAAGTTCACTATCAAAGTTCCGGATAAATTCAAGGGCGGAAATTTTGGTACTTACGAGATTATTGGATTCACTGCCGAGAAAACACCGTTCATAGCAAACAATACTGAGGTCGTGGAGAAACCGACGAAGCCCTCCGGTAGTGATATAAGAAAAGAATTAGATCCCGCTTTTTATCTCTATGCAGCGCTGCCGAACTCAGACACGCCAATGCATTACTGCGGACATGGAGGGGATTTCTTCTTTGCGAAAGATTTGGAAAATCAGCTCTGTTACGACTGACTGTGCGGAACACTGTATTCAAAGTGTAAAGCTGCTGGGCTAAGAGCACACAGTAAATAGCATTTTGAATATATCCTCGGCTCGTGTAGCTGAGGCAATGTAATTACTCCATTATGTAAGGGCAGGTCTTGTGCCTGCCCACAGCACTGCGGGAAAGAGATCCTTCTCCCGATTGTCGAGAATCTAGTGACCGACTAGGATCAACTGAACGAATAGATCCAACAAGTGGATAAGGAGCGCGATAGTTCTCCAAGGCAACAGTAAACCCCCGCGATAGCATTTACCTTGTAAATAAATGACAAAACACCGGGATGAAGATGTATCAATTTCATCGTAGGCCGGGTGGAATACTGTCGGCGAAACATTCAACTATAGGGCAAACTGATTTTCGGGCGTAGAGTTCGTTGCAATTTTGTAGGGAGTTCTAGCACCATGGGTTGTGGTAAAACGACACCAATCTTGCGAATCTTTGACGAGGCTAAGGCGAAGGAGTTTTATGTCGAGTTCTTGGGATTCAGGGTCGATTGGGAACACCGTTTTTCAGACGATGCGCCGCTCTACATGCAGATCTCGAAGGATGAGTGTGTCATCCATTTGTCAGAGCATCACGGCGACTGTTGTCCCGGCGGGGCAATGAGAATCGAAACGACGGGGCTAGACGCGTTCCAGAAAGAACTAATCGCCAAGAAATTCAAGTATTATCGGCCGGGAATAGAAGAAATGCCTTGGGGCAGCAGGGACATGTCAATCACCGATCCATTCGGCAGCAGATTGACGTTTACAGATGCAATAAGTACGTAACGAAAGGCATTCCAGTGTGATGTAGCGATACTCAACGTTTTTTGCTTATCATTTTTTTTTGCTTGTCATTTTTTTCCTGTCACAATCTCTTCCCCCAATCACTGTTTTTTGGCTCACACGCTTCCCCACCACCAATCATCAAGGCACGCTTAATGAAGGTCAAACAGATTCCAATACTGAACGCTGATGTCGCGGACCTGATGCGTATCAGTCGTGAAGGATTGCTGTCCCTAAATCATGCCGAAATGCAGGCAATTCAAACCTACTTCACCAAACTAGAAAGAGATCCGACTGATGTTGAGCTTGAAACGCTCGCTCAAACATGGTCCGAGCATTGTATCCACAAGACCTTTCGGGGGTTGATTGAGTATTCCGAAGACGGTTGCGAGACAATCGTAATTGAAGGGCTCCTCAAAACAACAATCATGCGTGCAACGGAAACAATTGACAAGAGTTGGTGCGTCTCTACCTTTTCCGATAACGCTGGCATCATCGAATTTGATGATGAATATAACGTCGTTTTCAAGGTTGAGACGCACAATCACCCCTCCGCCATTGAGCCCTATGGTGGCGCGGGAACGGGAATCGGCGGAGTCATCCGCGACTCACTCGGTACAGGGCTTGGTGCAAAGCCAATCCTGAACACGGACGTCTTCTGTTTAGGGCTTCCGAACCTAAGTTATGAAGCGCTTCCCAAGGGTGCTCTCCATCCAAAGCGAATCTTCAAAGGCGTCGTTGCGGGTGTGCGGGACTACGGTAATCGCATGGGTATACCGACGGCAAACGGTGCCATCTTATTCGATCAGCGGTATACCGCGAACCCGCTTGTATTCTGCGGCAATGTCGGGTTAATTCCGAAAAATCGGTGCGACAAGGAGGTCGTGGTCGGCGATTGTATCGTTGCGCTTGGCGGACGAACAGGACGCGACGGTATTCACGGGGCGACGTTTTCTTCGCTGGAGTTGGATGACACTTCCGAAACACTCGGAAGTGTCGTCCAAATTGGCAACCCCATCATTGAGAAGAAAATCGTTGATGCCTTGTTGCAAGCGCGCGATCGACATCTCTACCGATCCATCACGGATTGCGGTGCTGGCGGCTTTTCCTCAGCGGTTGGCGAGATGGGGCAGGATACGGGCGCAGAGGTACATCTAGAAAATGTACCGCTCAAATATGAGGGACTTGACCCGTGGGAGATTTGGCTTTCAGAAGCACAGGAGCGCATGGTAATCGCTGTTCCGCCCGAAAATCTAGATGCACTGATACAACTCTGCGAGGCGGAATCGGTCGAAGCTACGGTGCTTGGAAAGTTCACGGATAGCGGCAAATTGCGCGTGTTGTATGATGGCGAAATCATTGCGGATATGGACATGGATTTTCTTCACAACGGATTGCCGCGCATTACAAAAAAAGCGATTTGGAAATCCCCTCAGCACCGTGAACCGAAGGCGGTAGAAACTGCGGGATTGAACCCCTGTAGTAGCCTGCCACACTCCGAAATCACTGAGAACCTCTGTAAGATTCTCGGCAGCCCCAACGTCGCTAGCAAAGAATGGGTCATCCGTCAATACGACCACGAGGTTCAGGGCGGAATTGTCGTCAAGCCGCTTGTCGGAATCGAAAATGACGGACCCAGTGACGCATGCATCGCAACCCCAGTCCTCGGATCACGGCGGGGAGTCATTGTTGCCAACGGTATCAATCCAAGGTACGCAGACATCGATCCATATCACAGCGCGGCATCGGCGATTGACGAAGCACTGCGAAACGTCATCGCTGTCGGGGGAAATCTTGAACATACGGCGCTGCTCGACAACTTCAGTTGGGGAAATCCCGACAAACCGGATCGACTTGGTGGATTAGTACGCGCGGCGAAGGCGTGTTACGATATTGCAGTCGCCTACGGCACGCCCTTCATCTCTGGCAAGGACAGCCTCTACAACGAGTACCACGATACCACCACCGGTGAACAACTCGCTATCCCACCGACATTGCTAATCTCCGCAATTTGCGTCATGCCGGACGTGAGTAAAGCCATTACGATGGACGCCAAATCGCCGGGGGACTTGGTATACCTTGTTGGAGAGACGTATCCCGAACTCGGCGGATCACATTACTACGCGTTACACGGCTTCATTGGAAACGACGTGCCGAAAGTGCGCCCCGATGAGGGGAAGCGGGTCATGATTGCGCTAAGTCATGCCATCAATGGTCAACTCGTCCGATCCTGCCACGACTGTTCCGAGGGTGGCATCGGTGTGGCTACAGCAGAGATGGCTTTTGCCGGCGGACTGGGAATGCAATTGAATTTAGGCGACCTCCCTCGCGATGCATCCATCGCAGCGGACGATATCCTGCTATTCTCCGAGTCAAATAGCCGATTCGTTGTGAGCATCTCACCCGATAAACATGAAGCATTTGAAGCGGCGATGGCGGACATCCCCATCGGATGCATCGGTACGATAGTTGATGCTACAGATTTCGTGGTGAAGGGATTACGTGGCGAGACGATTATTCGGACGACAATCGATCGGCTCAAAGAAAGTTGGCAGAGTACATTTCGCTGGTGATTTAGTAGATTGTAGATTGGGTTGAGCAATCAACCGAACGAATATTGAGGGATCAAGGAAACGGATAGTGACCGCGATAGCATTTACCTTGTAAATAAATGACAAAACACCGGGATGTAGATGTATTAAGTTCATCGTAGGTCGGGTAGAATACAGTCGGCGAAACATACGACATACGGCGTTTCGGTTTCGGCAACTAATTTTCTTTGGAATTTGTTATGCTGTAGCGAAACCCAACGTTTTTTGTTTATTTTTGCGAAGCGGTCAAGAAATGAGCATTCTCAACTTATTTCCGCTGGGACTTTAGAAAACTCGACGCTCGGATCACGTGCCCTGTCTAGTGTTCAGCCCCATTACGCACTTTTTCGGATGTACAAAATACTCGCAAAATAAGTTAAATTGTAATAGCAAAATACGGTCAATACACCTACCTTTTTAATCGCAAAACCCTCCCCAGCTAACATTCTCCCCCTTGCTAAGGGGGAGCTAGAGGGGGTCAGGTACTTTTCACCTCAGAGAATCTAAAGAATGAATACATCCAGAGACAAAATCAAGACTGCCTTACAACGCTTCAGCCATGGCAACCTCGCCGAAAATGCCCGATACCTCCTCAACGTTCTCGGCTACCACAGCCAAAGAATCATGAACCTGGAACCGAACACCGCCGACGAGTTTCTCTCCGCTTTCAATCTTGATAACAAAATCAACGAAAAACTGGCGTCGCTACAAGAATGGGAATCGGTTGACCTCCTGTTTCAACTGATGGGTGAACAAATCAGCGGCAATGGGCAAGTCGAAATCGACTTCGGAGTGGACGATATTGATAAGGAACGCGATAAATCTTACCTCTTTTTCGCCCTCAAGCTGTGCCAAAACCATTACACGCGCACGCAACTCTCCCAAATCACCCGTGAAATGAACAAACCGTTCAAAATGCCGGTGATGATTCTTTTACAACACGGGGACACGCTCACATTTGCGGTTATCGATCGCAGGTTGCATAAGCGCAAAAAAGACGAAGATGTCCTCGAAAAGGCAACGCTCATCAGAGATATCAACTTCGCCGATCCCCACCCTGCCCATATCGACATCCTGTTCGACCTCTCAATCGCCGCGCTATATGAGAAGCACAAGTTCAAAAACTTCCCGCAACTCCATGAGGCGTGGAAAAAGACGCTCGACACATCGGAACTCAACAAGCGCTTCTTCAGCGAGATTGCCAACTGGTATTTCTGGGCAGTGAATCAGGTTACCTTCCCAGAGGACGCGGGAGAAAATGTCGAGGTGCGGAACGCCACCAGCATAATCCGCCTGATTACGCGCCTAATTTTTGCCTGGTTCATCAAGGAAAAGGGGCTGGTGCCCAATGACCTCTTCGATCACGAGAAAATCAAAGAAATCCTTATCAATACCGACCCGCAAGAGAGTTCCTACTACAAAGCGATTATCCAGAACCTGTTCTTTGCCACGCTCAATCAGGAGATGAACACTGAACAAAAACCCAATAACCGCAAGTTCAGGAATCTGGCTAAGCAATCAGGCAGCCGGGATCAAAACTACATGGCGCATTCCTTGTACCGGTATGAGGAATACTTTAAGGACAAGAAAAGAGCGCTAGACCTTTTTGGTATTATTCCCTTCCTTAACGGTGGTCTGTTCGAGTGTCTCGACAAGGAGGACAAAGACGAGCCTAAGAAGGTTCTACGTGTAGACAGCTTTTCCGACCATCGCAAAAACCAGGTGAATGTCCCCAACTTCCTGTTTTTTTCCGATAATCGAAGCGTCGACCTCAACGCCGCCTACGGCACAAGCGGTAGGGGTTACAAGGTGCGAGGTCTGATCAATATTCTCGACAGCTACAAATTCACCATTGCCGAGAACACGCCGATTGAGGAGGAGGTCGCGCTTGACCCAGAACTGCTCGGAAAAGTCTTTGAAAACCTGCTCGCCGCATACAACCCCGAAACCGGCGCCTCCGCCCGCAAGCAGAGCGGCTCCTACTACACCCCTCGCGAAATCGTCAACTACATGACCGATGAATCACTCATCGCCTACCTGAAACATAAGTGCGTCGCCTACCACGAATCCCAAACTGCCCAATCTTCAACAATGCCGCCTGCACAACTAGATCTCAGTGGTCGCGCAGAACCCGTCCAAACGCAAATTGACACTCAAGGAGTAACGCTTTCCGATGAACAAAAAAACCGAATAGAGGCAGATCTCCGGAATCTGCTCACCTATAACGATGAGCCGCACCAGTTTAACGACGATGAAACAGAGGCGCTGATAAACGCAGTTGACACGCTCAAAATACTTGACCCCGCCTGCGGTTCCGGCGCCTTCCCGATGGGCGTTCTGCACAAGTTGGTGTTCATTCTCGGCAAACTCGACCCGCGCAACCAGCAGTGGCGGCAGCGGCAAATTGACAAAGTGAATCGCACCATTGAAACTGCGGAAAAGATTGACGACAGCACGGTACGTGAGAATACCATCCGCGACATAGAGCGCGAAATTGACAACATCAATGAGGCGTTTGAACGGAATGAACTGGATTACGGGCGGAAACTCTACCTGATCGAAAACTGCATCTACGGCGTGGACATTCAACCTATCGCAGTGCAGATTGCCAAACTCCGCTTCTTCATCTCGCTCGTCGTCGATCAGAAGATGGACGACTCACGGGAGAATCGCGGCGTGCGTCCATTGCCGAACTTGGAAACCAAGTTTGTGGCGGCGAACACCCTTCTCAGCGTGGAGAAACCGGCACAATTGCCAATTCGCAGCCAGCAAGTTGTTCGCGTGGAAAAGGAACTATCAGAAGTCCGCCGAAGGCACTTCACCGCCCGCACCCCAAGAACCAAAGAAAAGTATCGCAAAATTGACCGCAAACTCCGGAGAGAGCTGAGCGAACTGCTCAAACGCGACGGATTTCCCGATGAGACGACTGAAAAAATCGCTAATTGGGACCTATACGACCAGAACGCCACCGCCGATTTCTTTGACTCCGAATGGATGTTCGGTATCACACACGGGTTTGATGCGGTAATTGGGAATCCACCGTATGTTCAATTGCAAAAAGATGGCGGGAGATTGGGGAGTTTGTATGCGTCCTGTGATTTTGACAGCTTTATTAGAACAGGGGATATTTACTGTCTGTTCTATGAAAAAGCGAATCAGTTGTCTAAAGACGGTGGTCATGTCTGTTTTATTACATCCAACAAATGGATGCGAACTGCATATGGCAAGAAACTAAGAGGTTATTTTCTTAGAAATACCCAACTTGTTCAACTCCTGGACATGGGACCGGACGTGTTTGATGCGACTGTAGACACGAACATTCTGATGCTACGAAACGCTGCGCCTAATGCTCATACGGTTTTCAAAGCGACAACCATCAAATCTGACTTTGATCCACACACCGATAACATCTCCCAATATCTAACCGATAACGGCGCAGCTATGGGAATTCCAGCCAAAGGCGAAGCGTGGGCAATACTCTCACCTGCCGAACTTGCCCTCAAATACAAGATAGAGGAGATTGGCAACCCGCTCAAGAACTGGGATATAAACATCTATCGTGGAATTGTCACAGGTTGCAACGAGGCTTTTTTCATAGACGAAGCCAAGCGAGACGAACTGGTGGCACAGGACCCGAAGTCAGCCGAGATCGTCAAACCAATTCTGCGCGGACGCGATATCAAACGCTACATTGTCCAATGGGCGGGGTTGTATTTGATAAGTACTATTCCTGCGCTTAATTTGAGTATTGATGACTACCCCGCGGTTAAGAAATATCTTCTGGGATTTGGCAGAGATCGATTAGCCCAGACGGGCAAAACACTTTCGGATGGCACCAAAACTCGGAAGAAGACAGAAAATAAATGGTTTGAACTACAGGATCAAATTGCTTACTACCCCGAGTTTGAACGAGAGAAGATTGTGTGGAAGCGAATCGGATCAATCCTGCGTTTTACATTTTCTGCCGACCCCACTTTATGCCTTGACAGCACGTGTATTGCTACAGGGAAAAGGATGAGATTTCTAACTGGTGTGTTAAATTCTCGTTTATCACATTATCAATTATTTGGACTTGCACCCAAAACTGGCACCGGTGACTTGATTGTTAGTGTTCAGGCTTTAGAGCCGCTTCTTGTTCCACCTATCACAGAAGGAAACCAACACCTTGCCGCACAGATCGAAGAGCGGGTTGACAAAATCATCGCCGCCAAACGCGCCGATCCAGACGAAAGCACAACCGCGCTTGAAAATGAGATTGATCAGATAGTATACTCTTTATACAACTTGACCCCTGAAGAAATTGCGATTGTGGAAAATGTCTGAATCACGGATTAAACGGATGAAGCGGATAGCGCGGATCATTGAATCCGTGTCATCCCTGAATCTGCGATTCAGACAGATGAGGGAATTTGGAATGTTGAGGAAATTACTCAACCGAGAGGAAGATTGGGTTGAACGATATTTGTCAGGCACCGCATTAGGGAGACTAGGGTAATGAAAGGAGTTTTTATCTCCTATGTTAGTGAAAATATAGAGATAGTTGACCGGCTCTGCCAAGAACTCAGATCACACGGCATCGAAGTCTGGCGGGACCGGGACAATATCCCTCCGGGGCTCCGATGGAAGCGGGAAATTCGGCAGGCTATTCAACAAGGGGCTTTTTTCATTGCATGTTTTTCAAAGGAATATGATGAGCGCGATCAAACTTACATGAACGAGGAACTGACAATTGCAATTGGGGAACTGCGTCAGCGACCTATTGACCAAGCATGGTTCATCCCTGTCAAGTTAAACGAATGCGAAATTCCTGATCGTGACATGGGTGGCGGTGAAACCTTACGCGATCTTCAGTATGTTAGTCTCTATAAAAACTGGGAGGTCAACATTCAGCGTATCCTTGAAATTGTTCAACCTACACCATCTGAAACTGTAAATGCAAATACTGTCCAACAGTCAGTCGATCTAAATGCTGTGGCGGAGTTTTTCAAAGGTCTGACCTATCAAAATAGGCGAAATTATGAAAAAGCCGTTGAGCATTATACCAAAGCTTTAAGGCTAAATCCGCAACTGGCTGAAGCCTATAACAATCGCGCGTCTGTTTTTGTCAGAAAAGGCAAGCTGGACAGTGCCATTGCGGACTATAATAAAGCGATACAACTCGATTCCGATGATGCCGTCATCTACAACAATCGTGGGCTAGCTTACAATAATAGAGGTGATTTTGACGGTGCTGTTGCAGATTATACCACGGCGATACAACTGAATCCCCATGATGCCATAGCCCATTACAATCGTGGTATCGCTTACAACAACAAAAAAGAGTATGACCATGCCATCGGAGACTTTAACAAAGCGATAGGACTCAAACCAGACCTTGCCGAAGCCTATAACAATCGCGGGGGGACTTTCCACGAAATTGGTGATTATGACCGGGCTATCGCGAATTTTAACAAGGCGATAAGACTCAAAAACAATCATGTCGAAGCTTATACTAATCGCGGGGTCGCTTACAGCAGCAAAGGCGATTATGACCATGCTATCGAAAGCTTTACCGAAGCGATAAACCTAAATCCTAATTGCGCCGAAGCCTATTACAAGCGAGGCGGAATTTACTATGCTAAAGAAGAGTTTGACCGTGCCATTGAAGACTATGTCAAAGTAACAAACCTAAATCCTAATTACGCCGAAGCCTATACCAATCGCGGGGTTGCGTACCAGAAAAAGGGCGATTTTAACCGCGCCATTACAGATTTTACCAAAGCGATAGAGCTTAAACCCAATGATAGCGAAGCCTATACCAATCGCGGGGGCGTTTACGGGGACACAGGTGATTATGACCGTGCCATCGCAGACGTTAATACAGCGATACAACTCAAACCCAATGACGCCGGGGCGTATAATAATCGTGGGCTAGCTTACCATAATAAAGGAGATTATGACCATGCCATTGTAGATTATACGATGGCGATACAACTCGATCCGCATCATGCAATAGCCTATTGCAATCGTGGCATAGCTTACAACAGCAAAAAAGAGTATGACCGCGCTATCGAAGACTTTGACATGGCGATACAACTCAAGCCAAACCTTGCCGACGCCTATTGCAATCGCGGTGGTGCTTACATACATAAAGGGGATTATAACCGCGCCATCGGAGACTTGAACACAGCAGTAGAACTGAACCCCAATCTTACAGAAGCCTATGCTGATCGTGGTGGTGCTTACATTCATAAAGGCGATTATGACCGCGCCATCGGTGACCTGAACACGGCAATAGACTTGCGAGCCGATAGTACCACAGCGTTTACCAATCGGGGGCTAGCTTACATTCATAAAGGTGATTATGATCATGCCATCGGCGACTTGAACACGGCGATAGACTTGAAACCCGATCATGCTAGTGCTTATACCAATCGGGGGCTTGCTTACATTCATAAAGGTGATTATGATCGGGCCATCGGCGACTCGAACACAGCGATAGGGTTGAAATCCGATGATGCCGATGCTTATATCAATCGTGGAAGTGCTTACATTCATAAAGGTGATTATGATCGGGCCATCGGCGACTTCAATACGGCGATAGACCTGAAATCTAATAATGCCATAGCCTATACCAATCGCGGTACGGCTCAGGCCAAAAAAGGAGATCTTAATCTAGCCATCGTAGATTTTAATACAGCGATACAACTCAATCCCAATGATGCCAATGCCTATTCTAATCGAGGGCAGACCTACAGTGACAAGGGGGACTACAATCGTGCCATTAAAGACTTTAACATGGCACTGCAACTGAATCCCCATGCGAGCGCGACCTATTACAATCGTGCTAATTCCTACAACAACATAGGAGAATTTGACCATGCCATTGCAAACTTTAGCGCCGCGTTGGATTTGAATCCCGAATTTTTCTTAGCTTATTACTGTCGTGGAATTGCTTACCTCAACAAACGAAGCTATGACAGTGCTATTGAAGACTTTGACAAAGCGATAGATCTGAAGTCCGATTTTGCTAAAGCATATTACAATCGTGCCATTGTGTGGTTACACCGGGGAGAATGGGATAAAGGCAGAGCGGACCTGACAAGTGCCAGGAACAAGGTGCTAGATATCATCGCGGAATTTCATAATGACTACCAAAACATTGAGGCGTATGAACGGGCAAATCGTGTTAAGTTGCCCGATGACATCGCTGCGATGCTGACGCAACGGCGACGAAGCCGTTTCCCCAAGACGCAAAAATTCTTGAGACCCGACGGTACCCCCTTTGAATCGCCCGACGTGTTGAACTTGTTGGCGAAACTTCGCCACGCAGGCACACCCTTGTCTCAATACGCCCAAACTCGCCCTACTTTCGGAATCAAGACCGGCAGTAGCGGATCCTTTGTCGTAGATAATACGACGCGAAATCAGCTCATTGCGGCGCACCCGTCATCCGTTGAGGTTTTGAAGCCGTTTTTATACGGACGGGACATCAGGCGCTGGGGGGTAGCGAGACCAGACTCATGGCTAATTTTTTCCTGCCGTGGCATAGAGATAAACCGTTATCCCGCCATCCGAAAACACTTGGAAAAATATAGATCCGCCTTGAGCAAAAGGGCGGGTAAACAGAAATGGTACGAACTATCAGTCACCAAAAACGGCGCCGAGCACTTTACGCAAACGAAGCTAATTTGCCCAAATACCTACGACCATCAAACCTTTGCCGTTGATACAGAAGGTTTTTATTGTGGAGATACATGCTACCTTATCCCAACTGAGGAGACGTGGTTATGCGGTCTCCTCAATTCCCGCGTTGTGGAGTGGTTCTATTCGCAGGTGTCAGATCAATTAACAGGCGATTATCTTCGGGCGCGTAGTGGCTATATGCAACAAATCCCTATCCCCGATCTCTCGTCAACACAGAAAGCACCGATCGACAAAATCGTCGATTATCTCATTTTTCTTCAGGGGCAGCCGACGACAAGCAGCGGGGATTTGGCACACGCCCGCGACTTCATAATGCTCAAGTATTTTGAGCGGATCATTGACGGACTGGTTTATGAATCCTATCTACGTGAGGACCTTCATCACGGGGATAAACAGTTCTTCAAACCCTTGTTGGCTGAACGGTTGCCGCAACTTGAAGAAATTAGGGGTGATAAAATGTCCGCGTTACAAGAGATCTTCGAGCGACTCTATGAAAGAACGCATCCGATTCGGCGGAACCTTTTCTTTCTGGATAGCGTTAAACCAATCCGTATCATTGAGGGCAAGGCGTGAGAATTACCGAGTTTGAAATCAAAAACTTCAAAGCCTTTTATGGCACATACCGAATTGACCTGCACAAGTCTGGAAAGAACCTGCTGGTATACGGCGAAAATGGAAGCGGAAAATCGTCACTGTATTTCGCGTTAAAGCTGTTTTTGGAATCCGGCGACGATCCTTCGCATAGATTTGAAAACGATCAGAACATTTTTATCACAGATGCGGGCTATATCAAACTGTGTCTCCGTGCCGATCAGTGGTCAAAGCAGGAAACTTACGAATGGTCGGAGAGTGTCAGAGAGACGGATGACGAATTGATTATTGAGGCATCAAAGACAAAGGGTTTTCTCGACTATAAGTCACTTTTGGAGACGCACTATCTCCATCATGAAAGTAACGCCGTGAATGTGTTCAATTTGCTGGTTGAAACGCTCTTGGCAAACACCGTCAGCACCCTGACGAATCGGACCCTTGCCGACGATTGGGCTGATATTCAGCCGCCGTTTCCACGCCGAAACGCAAAAAGTCAAATTGCAACCCTTGAAAGCCTGATAGAGAGTTTCAACAACGAACTAACAAACAGATTAGCGAAGTTACAGCTGAAGACATCTGAGATTCTTGGTAAGTTTGGATACAACGTTACCCTTAACTTCGAATTTCCGAGGATTAAGTACAACCGCGAGACAAAAAAGCTAGATAATAAGGAGATTCTCTTAACAGTTGCGTTCTTCAACAAAGATATCCCCGAACATCACCGCTTCCTGAACGAGGCGAGGTTATCGGCAATTGCTATCGCTATCTACTTTTCGTCAATCCTGATTCAGCCACAGAGCCGCTTAAAGATTCTCGCCTTAGATGATGTTCTGATTGGCTTGGACATGTCAAACCGTCTGCCGGTACTTGATATCCTAAACGAGTATTTTCCAGATTGCCAAATCTTTTTGACGACGTATGATAAGGCGTGGTATGAGATTGCCAAACAGCGGACATCTAACGGGCAGTGGGAATACGCCGAATTTTATTCCGAGAAAACCGATGAATACGAGATTCCAATTCACGTGCAAGATAAGCCGTACCTTGAAAAAGCGAAAGCGTATTTCGACGCCAACGACTACAAAGCCAGCGTTATCTACCTTCGCACCGCCTTTGAAGCGGCAATCAAGAAATTCTGCGAAAACAGGAAGCTCCAAGTCAGATACTGTGGAAACCCAAAAAAACTTACAAGCGACGATTTCTGGACGCCAATCAAAACGGGAACGCTAAGCGATGGTACACCTTTTTTAGATCAGATCCTCATTAACGAAATTGAACTGTACCGAAGTATTATCCTTAACCCGCTCAGCCATTCTGGTACCGTTACTGTGGTCAAAAAGGAAATTTACGATGCGATAAAAGCGGTGGAAATACTTGAAGCTAAATTAGCAGCAATTTTAAGAGGATAACACACACAGCACACCACGGGCAAACAGCGAATAACCCATTTCTTTCGAAACGAACCCAAAACGAAGCCAATCGTGATGGTGTTTTTTTAATCCGTGTCATCCTTAATTCAGTGGCAATCCGCGATTCAGACAAGGAAGCAAGCACCATTGTGGGGGAAGCCGCCCCCACCATGCCATTAAACAGCAATCTGATGATTTCCGATCTTAACTTTTTTATGTATAATTGTGTATAATACATGGACACCGTCGTATGGATATCGGATTTATATGGGATGAAGACAAGTATAAAGAAGTGCAAAAGAGGCACGGTGTCCAATTTTATGAGGTAGTCTCTGCATTCTATGATCTGAACGGATACGAAATCGCCGATCCCTCCGGGCATGAGGACCGATGGATGTGGATAGGGAAAACTGTCGATAATCGTCTGTTGGCAGTTGTTTATTCCGACAAAGAATTGCCAGTCTACCGTTTAATCACTGCTTTTAATGCGGAAAGGAGATTAGTCGATGAATACTATAAAAGAAGAGGAATTTGATTATCAAGCGTATATGAAGGAATACACTCCAGACCTAGGTGAAATTCATCGAGGACCAGAGGCGCGTCAAAAACGACGCGAAGCCGCAATCCTTAACAATCGCGGTCTTGATTATCGCGACGAAGGAGATTATGACCGTGCCGTTGAATACTTTACCAAAGCAATAGAACTGAATCCCAATTATGCCATAGCCTATAATAATCGTGGAGGTGTTTACAGCGATAAAGGCGATTATGACCGCGCCCTCGAAGATTGCAACAAAGCGATAATACTCAAGCCGGAGTATGCTGAGCCTTACAGCAATCGCGGTTCTATCTACCGGGATACAGGCGAGGTTGACCTCGCTATCAATGACTATGACATGGCGATACAACTGAAACCTGATTCTGTCGAGGCACATTACAATCGTGGAATTGCTTACGGTGAAAAAGGAGATCATGACCGTGCAATCGAAGACTATACGAGAGCAATAGAACTGAAATCCAACCTTGCCCATGCTTATAATAATCGGGGCAATGCTTACATTAAAAAAGGCGAGCTTGTCCGTGCAATTGAAGATTATGACAGAGCGATAGAGCTAAAACCTGACCTTGCCGAGTCTTATGCTAGTCGTGCGTTGGCGCGATTACACTTGGGAGAATGGGAAAAAGCAAGAGCCGATCTAATGGTTGCCAAGAACACGGGGATGGAAATTATCGCCGCATTTCATTACTTCTACGAAAGCGTCCCGGACTTTGCGCAGAAAACCGGTGTTCAGTTGCCCGCAGACATCGCCGCCATGCTGACGCCGACACAGGCATGAATGATGGCAGACCGACGTTTCCCGTTGATGAACAAAAAGAGAAGTTGCCGGGAGGAGAACGCGAGATCCGTTATTGCGAAACGAACCCAAAACGAAGCCAATCGTGATGGAGTTTTTTCAATCCGTGTCATCCTTAATTCTGATCTTCGATTATCAAATCGAAGATGGAATCTCTTAGCAATGCGCGATGCAGGCAATTACGCTCGACGGCGATGGAAGGGAGAATCGTGTAGGGTTGGAACAGATCTTTAAAATCTGTCAAATTTTGTAAAGTTTTGTCCAATTCTTCGATTCGGACAATCCCGATTAAGTATGGATCCTAAGCGACACTCTCAGAAAGGATTAAATTCGTAAGCTAAAATTGTAAGAGAATCCTATGAAATACCTTAATGACAAACTGTTCTCTATAGCGTTAGCGTTTGCTGTATGGCTATTGATTGGATGTCAAGGAGCAACGCTCAATATTCCAGATGTTGGCACAAGTGCAAACCCACTCGAAAAATCAGGGGAGTTGACGAAGAGCGAAGTCTGGGCCGGAAAAATCCTGATTACCGGTGATGTTGTCGTACCTGAAGGTATGACGTTAACGATTCAGCCTAACTCGATTGTCGGCTTTGATCCCGCTAGCGGCACCCACCAATTGATCGTGCACGGTATGCTGTACGCAGAGGGCGAGCCGGAGCGCTTCATTACCTTTGGTTCGCTTGGATCTGATGACAACCCGCCAACAGCGGGGGATTGGTTGGGCATCCTACTGGAAGAAACGTGCGTTAATTCCCGCTTGATTTACTGTCGAATCCGACACGCTGACAAAGGCATTGTCTGCCTATCCGACTCAGTGCAGGTCGAAAATTGCTTGTTGACCAATAACGAATTGGCATTGCTTTGCGACGATGTATCTCCATTGATTTCCCAGAACGAGATTAACAAAAATGGTTCCGCGATAAAGTGTACTAACGACGCAGCGCCGGAAATCACTAGAAATACAATCCAAGCCAATGAATACGGCATTATCTGCGATGGTAATTCCAGAGCGACGATTGATCGCAATGAGCTCTCTAGCAACTACCAACACGCCATCGTGTGTTACGCTTTAGCCTCACCCGAAATTGTATCAAATAACATCGTCCTAAACACCGGATGGGCGGTGTACGATGGCGGTCGACTGCGAGATAATTTCATACGTGGGAACAATGAGCGAGGTCCGGACGTCATTGAACACGGAACGGGACGAGACGGTGGACAATTCTACGGCGTGGACGAAGTTTTGGAACCGCGTGCCACACCCGTTGTTGATGCAGGCATTCTTCGGGAACGGTTCTAAGCGAAACAAAAGAGAGGTAGCGTCCAACTTCACGGAGTTTTGTCGACATTTTACAAGCTTCAAAGTCCAAGAACATGAGGGAAAATGAAACCTAGAGTTCTCATTCTTCGCACCGCAGGCACAAACTGCGACTACGAAACCAACTACGCTTTTCAGCTTGCAGGTGCAAAAACAGCCTTGGTACATATCAACCAACTGATTGCCGGTCAGACGCAAATCATGGACCATCAGATAATGGCAATTCCCGGCGGATTTTCTTATGGGGACGATATTGCCGCAGGCATTTTGTTGGCAAATGAAATCAAGTACAAACTCGCCGATCAGCTAGCCGAGTTCGTCGAGTCGGGCAGATTGATTCTCGGTATCTGCAACGGCTTTCAGGTGCTTGTACGCGCCGGATTGTTGCCCCGTCTTGACGGAGAAATAGCGCAGCAAGCAACGCTAGCCATGAACAGCTCGGCGAAGTTCGAGTGCCGTTGGGTACATTTGCAGAACCAGCAGAGTCCCTGTGTCTTTACGCAAGGCTTAAGACCCCAGATTTATCTCCCTGTTGCCCACGCTGAGGGACGTTTCACGGCGCCGAACGCCATCCTCGATCAGATTGAGTCAAATCGCCAGATTGTCTTTCACTACATTTCACCCACTGGCAGCGCACCGGAATATCCCGATAATCCAAATGGTGCTGATCGTCATATCGCTGGGGTTTGCGACCCGACGGGCAGAATCCTAGGTATGATGCCCCATCCAGAACGCTTTCTGACGCAATTCAATCATCCGCGCTGGACACGGGGGGGGTTACCTGATGAAGGAGATGGACTGGCAATCTTTCGCAATGCAATTGATTATGCACGGTTGAACCTATGAATGCACGTATAGCGATTGACTTTCCTCTGTGCGCCCCCGCTAATCGTTGAGATAGATAATTAAAGCGAGTCAAACGAATGAACCTTCGTAAATTCCTGAGACCTGATCTCTCAGATCTCAATCCTTATCACGTGGACCAGCCGCCCCACCGAATCAAACTCGATGCAAATGAATCCCCTTTTGACCTGCCCACGGAAATCCGAGAAGAGATAGCAAACGAGATGAAAAATATCCAATTTCAACGATATCCGGATCCAAGCTCAAATTTACTGAGAACAGAAATTTCTGAATACTTAGGGGTTGATAAAAGTCAACTTATTGTGGGCAACGGATCCGACGAACTAATTGGCTATGCCATACTGGCGTTTGGGCGCGCAGATGCTTGTGTCTCCTTCCCAACCCCGACGTTTGCAATGTATCACATCCTAGCACGCATTGCAGGGCTCAACGCGGTTGGATTGCCGCTTGATGAGCAGTTCGATCTGAATGCGGAGGCGTGGCAATCTCATCTGAATGCCAACAGACTGAATCTTGTATTCATCTCATACCCCAACAACCCTACGAGTAACTCCTTTTCCGCTGATGTTGTCCACCAGATTCTCTCTCGACCTGACACACTCATTGTTCTTGATGAGGCGTACTACGAGTTTTCGGGGAAGACTTTTATGGGCGAATTGAATCGTTACCCCAATCTGATTATTACTCGTACTTTCTCAAAAGCATACGGACTCGCTGGGTTGCGTATCGGCTACTTGATTGCTCATCCGGAAATTATCAATGAGATCAATAAGGTTAGGCTGCCTTATAACCTAAATCGCTTTTCACAAATGGCTGCGATGCTTCTGCTGAAACACCATGTGCAGCAAGCGCAGACATCTCGATTCTCATTGCAGATCCAACTGATTCTCAAGGAGCGGGAGCGCGTTTATAGCACCTTGAGAACAATGGAAGGCATTTATCCATTCCCAACGGATGCCAACTTCATTCTCTTTCGGACAGAATCACATGCTGATAAATGGTTTCAGCGCTTGTTAGATTGGGAAATTCTCGTTCGCAACCTAAGTCGTCCAGGACCGCTGCACAACTGTTTGCGAGTTACAATCGGCACACTCGCGGCGAATACTAAGTTTTTAGAAGCATTGGCTTCCCAACGAAAGGCGACTCCGAGTGAAATTAAACCTTAGAAATGAACCGGCGCATTCACCCGATAAGATTCATCGGAGAATGTTGCCTTTCTATATGAGACCAACTGCCTTGGTTGCGTTTGTGGCAATTTCGCTGGTTGCACAGATTGTATGGATAACTGCCGTCACAATCGTCGGAGAAATCAACCTTTGGTGGTGTAGCTTCGGTTTCGCATTTGGTATAATGCTCGGCTACATTCACGGGAAATGGATGGCGCGGATGTGGGCTCGTGACTATTTGCACGTATTGAAACGAGAGATTACATTTTGGCAAGCAAAGGGCGGAAAGGGGACAACTATATTTGTGATACTAGCACTTGGCATTCCGATCTTGTTTGCGGTATTTACGAGACTGTCTTTCGACGTGTTGGCTGGATTGCAATCATACATCTTCGGTTTTGTCGGCGGGACGAATTTCGCGGTTTGTTCGTGGGTGCGTCAGTTGCCGAAATAGTCGAAGATATTCAAAGATGCGACGATTTTTGTCCTCTTTTCTCTCGTATCAAAATTCACCGCACCCGAATCGGGAAGTTTCAGCACGCTCTTTTGAGAACAAGCTTGGAGTATCAGGGTAATTCTTGTCGAATCGCACATGTTTGTACCATAATGCACTACGAATGTGACGATCGGGGGTATTGTCTTTCCGCCATCCATAGCGTCACGAAAGCGATTACGGTCGAAATCAAAACCAAGCGATACGCACTTGTCTCCGAGCCGATTGTAAAATAGTTGAAGATTGCCAAAGACAAGGTCTGCGTTTTCCCCGGTATATTTCCTGCTACCATCATTGTCGCACCGAACTCGCCAAGACTTTTAGAAAATGCCAGTATTCCGCCACCGACAATTCCGCGGTACGATAGTGGCAGCGTCACGGTGAAAAACACCTTCAAAGGATGAGCACCAAGCGTGCGCGCAGCACTTTCCAGTTGCGGACTTACACCTTCCATTGCGGTCACAGCACCGCGCACAAATAATGGAAATGAAATCACAAAGAGCGCGAGTACAACCGCGACCCACGAGAAGACGATTTCAAGTCCAAAAAGTCGAAATAAGATGCTTCCGACCGGTCCCTCCTTGCTAAAAAGGATTAATAAAAGATAGCCGCTCACAACTGGCGGCAGCACCAGGGGTAACATCACAATGGTATTGAGAAGTGATTTTCCCCGGAATGAGTTCTTTGCGAGCAGGCAACTAACGAATAGTCCAGGGGGGAGAATGAAAATCAAACTTAAAAAGGCTACTTTGACAGATAGAATCAACGCTGCGACTTCTGCCCTTGTATACATAAATAACCGTTCGGAAGCCCGTTCCCCTACGCCTCTATCCAAACCACCCGACACCGTAGGGCGGGATTGCACCACGGAAAATCCGTAGTGCTCAAAGATTGAAGTGGCTTCTGATGTTCCCAGATATGCGAGGAACTCCTGCGCCAGTGCTTTATGTTTGGTCGCCTTCAGGACTACTGCAGGATACACTATTGGACTATGGCTCGAATTGGGAAATTGATAAAGCACCTTAACCAATTCGCTGATCGCTGCATCGGTTTTGTAGACAATCCCCATATCTACTTCGCCAGATTCCACATACGCTAATGTTGCCCGAACATCCGCACCGAAAACAAGTTTTGCTTGGACAACATCCCAAATTCCCAAACGTGTCAAAACTTCCTTGCCGTAAATGCCTGCGGGCACCGAATTCGGTTCACCGATAGCAATTCGTTTTATCGTCGCACCCGCCAGTGTTTGGGGATCTGAGAGGGAAGGTAAACCCTTCAAATGGGCAATCAATACCAGACTATTAGTCAATAGGTTTCGGCGTGTATCCCCATAAATCCGTCCTTCGATTTGCAGGGCATCAACCTGCTTGGGGCTAGCGGAAATAAAAATATCGGCGGAGGCGCCTTTTTCGATCTGCTGCTGTAGGGTCGAAGAACCCGCGAGATTACAATAAACTCGATTTTCCGTCTCCGATTGAAAACGCTCAGAGATTTCCGTGAGTGCATCGGTCAAGCTCATTGCCCCAAAGACGATTAACTCTTCTTGGCGGTTTGACTTTTGTGCCTTCGTTTTCTGATGTGGGGAGTCAGGATGGCTATCGTCTGAGCAACCCGCAAGGAAAAGCCAAATAAGATTCAGGGTTATAAAACATTCAAAGATGCGCGAATTCATAGTGTTTTGTCCGCTGTGTGGAGTAGCGGAGGAAGGAATCCCGCGGCGGAGATTTCCGATAGCATTCCCCGTTTGAAAATCGGCATAGTTCAGAGCATACACCAAGACAATCACACTTGTCAACTCTGAAAAAGCATGATTGAACGGGTACGAACAGTTGTTGAACCGTTGAATAATTTCCACTCTCAATCAGTAACTGGACAGAGTAGGACGCTGATTTTATTCTCCCGACTTTTTGCTTGCGGACTATTGCAAGTTCTGATAAACTTGCTTTGTTCAGTGTTGAGAGTAGTTGGGAGATTGACGTATCACCCATTCAATCGGTTCTTAAACAAGGCAGATGCAATGAAACAGATTCTTGTGTCCACTGCACTTCTCCTTGAGTTTCTGCTAATTGATGCCTCATCGTTGCGAGCGCAGCCTAAGGACACCTCAGTGTGGTGGCTAATTGTGAGCCCCACGACTGACAAACGTACCCAAAGTAATTTCGACTCACTCGTTGGCTTGTTGAACGACCGAGGTAAGGTGCCGCCAGGACGAATCTCCCGGATCGTTAGGGAAAAATGTACCCGTGATAGGATTCACGCAGCCATTGGAAAAATTGCTGGCGAAATGCAAAAAGGAGACCGACTCATTTTTTTCTTTCGGGGTTTTGTGACCAAACCGGAAAGATTAAATGCCGTCTACTTTTTGACACATGGATCGACGCCCGAGAGCTACACAAATGGATTTGAGATACGCCAACTGAATCGTTGGTTCCGGGAATCCTCCAGTGGCTCAATGATTGTCATCCTTGACGGCTACACGAGCGATCGAAATTTGATGGCTTTTTACGCCAACCGCGAACCGCCAGGAGATGCGGCTTACGTGTCAATTCAGCCAGCCGCAGCAAACGTCAATCACAAGGTCACCAAAAATCTACTGGCGATACTTCAAAATGACACAGCCGATCTCGATGAGAATCGGCGGATCTCCATTGGTGAACTCCACGAATATATCACTACGAACGCACCTCCTCAACTAGGAATCTTGGCGCCAACAGGGAACCTTGAGTCAGTCATCTTGAAACTAAGTCCAATGCTTAGAATTGTGACAATTCCCGAAGGCGCATCAATCTTCCTTAATGGAGAAGAGACTGGACTAACTCCTTATCACCTTGTCGACAATCTCAAGAATGGAACATACGAAGTCGAAGTACGGAAGCCGGGGTATCTCATTCCGCCCGCTCAATCTGCCGAAGTTAATTTGGTTCAAGGTCAGGCATTTCATTTATCGTGGGATTTAGAATCTATCGCCATTTATGGTGCCGTCAAAGCTTCTGACGGTATCACCCTTGAGGAAACGAGAGTGTGGATCGATGGGACAGAATACGAGCAGACCAAGCAGATTATCGGGGAGAATCAACGCTTTCGCCTTCCCGCTAATATCACCAATGTGTCTAGAGACGGCAGAGAAGTGCTGGAACCGAATCGGACATACACCTTGCGTGCTGAGAGTGGTAATCTCTACCATGTAGAAACGAGCTTCACGCTACCTCGGCATGAATCCATTCGGCAAGATTTGACCCTTGAAAAAAAGACCTGGTTTGATGTTGCCCAGATGCAGTTTAATCGAGAAGAATATGAGGAGTCAATCGCCGCTTTCCAAAATGGCATTGAGGAGACCATTGAATTTCCAATGATGTCGTCGGCATTTACACAGATGCTTTTTGATTCGTTCTCGGCAGCCATTGACGGAGAAGGCGATGGACTAAACATCGCCCACGTTGTCGCGGCGGCGAAGTTGGCGGATCGGCTGCGTCTCCGAGAAAAATCCAAGAGTTACTGGACGTACGTAAAATCAAAGACCGCGAGAGAAACACGCGAATTCAACTTAGCAACCGAGCGATTAAGAAAACTGAATATAGTCCGTTACCTGATTAACTTCGGCATTCTTATTGTGTTGCTCGTTGTGTTACTTTCCGGGGGTTATACCTTCCATAGACATCGCCGCAAGGCAAGGAGGGGATAACATGATGTGTGTGCGGACTCAACTGTATAGTTTTTAGAGCTACATACATCCTACTCCGCTATAATTGAGTTGATACAGAAGCAGTACATTTTCCTCACACATTCCAAATTTTTACCCACACTTTATGTTCCATCGTCTCGCCATCCTCCCCAATTTCCCTCCGATGACACAACGCAGCGACGCCAAATAATGCTTGAAAACAGTATGAGGCAATGATATAATAGCCTTTAGATTCAATATAGCTGGCTCATTCCCGGAGGGCGAAATACTTGTGTTTTCGTTTAGCAAATTTATCACAATCGTCTTAATCTTTACGTGGATAATTTACCCGGCGATTGCCGGTGAACGCGAGGAATATTCCTTCGCATACAGCTTATTCCAAAGAGAAGCCTACGGTATTGCAAAAGATCAGTTCAAAGCCTTCCTTCAAGAATATCCGGACAGTGAGAATGCGGATAATGCACGCATTCTGATGGGCGATTGCGCACTGCAGCTCAAGGGATATGACGAAGCTATCCGACATTATAAACAGCTGGAGATTGATTATCCGGACAGTCCCCTGCGGCTAGACGCCGTGTTTGGTGTTGCAACCGCTTGGTTTCGACAAGGCAAATATGAAGAAGCGATTAAAGCCTTCGAAGAAGTGATTGAAGAATCAAATGATGACCAAGTAATCCCCCAAAGTCTCTATCTCGTCGGAGAGTCTTACGATAACTTGGGTCTCTACCAGAAAGCGGGTGAATATTATAATCGCGTCCTCGCAAAATATCCGCAGTCGCCAAAAGCAGTAGATGCTCTCTATTCAAGAGGTTGGAGTCTTTACCGCCTTAAGAAATATCAAGCAGCCTATGGCGTGTTTACCCGCTTCATCAAAACTTACTCAAATCACTACGCTGTTGTAGAGGCGTCTTACCGTGCTGCGGAGTCGCTTTTCAATTTGGGAGATTGGGCAAATGCCCAGACCGCATACCAGAAACTTGTCGGCACTTACGGAATAGATGAGAAACACCGGCAATCTGTTATAAACGCTCTATTCAGGCTGGGTGAGTGCTACTTTCAACAGCAGTTGATGGAGGAAGCCAAAGGTACGTTTCAACTTCTGCTTCAACAGCATGGAACATCTCCCATCGCTGCGGAAGCGCAATATTGGATTGCTGAAATTTTGCTGGAAACGGCAAACTACCCTGAAGCCGTTTATGAATATGGGAAAATTGTCAATCTCCATCCGAAAAGCGATGTCGTGGATGATGCCCAGTTTGGAATTGCTACAGCCTATTTTCGGCAAGGAGACTATGTCAAAGCCCGGGCTCAGTTCAAGGTTGTTGCGGATAATATGCGGTCCGACCTTGCTGATGCAGCACGTTTTCACATCGGTCAATGCTTTAGTTTACAACGTGAATTTAACTCAGCAATCCTAAACTATAAGATGGTAGGCTCCAAATCGCCGTACGCGGATGATGCGCTTTACGAACTAGCAACAAGTGCGTTTGAACTGCAGGACTATTCCCAAGCCACTCGTACCCTCAACGAACTGCTTCAATCCTATTCCGCTAGTCCACTCATACCGTACACGCTTCATCAACTCGGGCTTGCCTATTTTAATCAGGCGGAATACCAAAACAGTGTGGAAGTTTTCGATCGTTTTTTCGAGGCGGCACGTGGAGAAGAGCTAGAAACAGCCCCACTTGATGAAGCATTATTCTGGAAGGCACGCGCACTGTATGAACTCGGGAATTATTCAGAAGTAATTCAAACTTGTATGCAGCTGCTTCAGCACTTTCCGAACTCGCGTCAGTATGACGCAGAATTCTTCATCGCCGAAAGCACCTATTGGAGCCAGCAAACCCTGAGCGGTTTTCAATCTGCTCGGCAAAAATACCAAGCCCTGCTGGATAAACAACCAGAGGGGAAATGGGCGGAGAAATGTCGTTACGGAATTGGTTGGACCCATTTCTCTGAAGCAACCTTGTCAAAGAATGAAGCGACAAGTGCCAATCATTACCAATCCGCCATAAACGCATGGGGAGAAGTTATTAAAAATCACTCGGCTGGCGAGTTCGCGGACCAGGCACAGTATCACATCGGAGTTGCTTACATAAATCTCAAGCAACACAATGATGCGATTGACGCGTTCAATCGGCTAATTTCTGGTTATCCCGGTAGCAACTGGGGTGATGATGCTCGGTTTCATATTGGGTGGGCGCTTTACAAACAAGAGAAATATCAACAAACCATCCTCGCCTTCGATGAGATGCTCAAAAAGCATTCGGGCTCGCAGTTTGTTCCTAAAGCGATTTTTGGTATTGCAAATGCATATTTTAAGCAGGGGAAATTCGCGAAAGCTGTCAAGAATTATCAAAGAGTTGTTAATGAATTTCCGAATCCAATTCGCGAGCCAGGTACCGAAAAGATTGTCGATCTCCGTCCCGAAGCTCAATACTACATCGCAGAGAGCTATCTGAGTCTTCGGAATTATGCGGAGGCCATCCACGCATATGGCAAGGTCATTCAGCATTATCCAGCGAGTGAGTGGGCAGACGATGCACAGTATGGAGTTGCATTGGCATACAAGAATCTAGGGCAAAAAGAGAAAGCCATGCAAGCGTATCGAACATTGATACAGAGATACGCAAGTGGCGAGCTTGCTCCGGATGCCCAGATTGAAATTGCCGACTTCTACTACCAAGCTAAGGATTACACCCGCGCCATCGCCGAGTTTCAAGAAGCGATTAACCGGTATCCGAACGCACCAGAAGCATGGCTGGCTCAGTACAACATTGGAAAATCCTACATCGCCCTAGCTTCTTATCGACAAGCGATTACGGCGTTTGAACGAGTTGATTCGACAAGCGAGATTGCCGCAGCAGCGGCATACGAAATTGGCTATGCCTGGTACGACAATAATAATCCAAGCCGAAACCTCGGTAATGCAGTGAACGCGCTACTCAGGGTAGCTCAAGAATTTCCGAAAAACCCTGATGCACCGCGCGCTCTTTTACTTGCCGGCAGGTGTTATCAGGAATTAGCGGAGTGGGACAAGGCGGTTGGGATATACCCGCAGATTATAGAAAGCTATCCGCGATCGGAGGAGGCGATAATAGCGCAGCTTGAGTTAGGACATACCTATCGCACCCAGGGGAAATTCCAAAACGCAATTGCAGCTTATGATGTTATTCGCAAAGCGGGCGAAGACGAATACCCTCTTGATATTGTCATTGAAGCGATATTGTATTTAGCGGAAACCCAGACAAAGGATGGAAATTATGAGGATGGTGCAATTACTTATCTCCGCATTCCTTTGCTATACGAACAATACGATCTCCTGACTACACTTGAGGCAACTGTCCGCGCGGCTGATGCTTTCACAACATCCGGTAAAATTTATATGGCGAAGGACACGTTTGCAGATGCTATTAAACTCTATGAAGTGAACGCTTCAACGGTCCAGGACTCCAATATCAGGAAACATTGGGATAAGCTATACGACACCGCGAAGACAAGGTTCCAGCAGCTTATCCGACGCACCGAGGGAGAATAGGTTAAATCCGAGATTCCAAGACTGAGTCGGTTTGAGACAAATCTATGCCCCGTTTGTTATTGACAATCTTCTGGGTTAGCCTTTTGGATATCGGGATCCCATTTCTTTACGCCGAGGTGCCGCAAGAAGACCAAAACGTGATTTTGCCTGCTACGGAAGAACAGTTGGAATCGGATTTACCAGAAGTTATTCGGGCGACAATCATTGATACAACGCGGATTGAACTTGAGCCGCGCAGTCGCTTTAGCGACCCATCAAAACCGAAATTGATTGGCGCCTTGGGAATATATGCTAAGGAGCGTCTATGGAGTTTGCCGCCAATTTTTACGCCGCAAAAAGCTGTTGCACCGAACGTGTCTCAACTGAAAACCCAGATAGTCAGTTTCACGGTCTATCCAAGTTTCCCTGATTCGCTCTATTATCGTGCACTTTTTGGAGGGCATTCCAACAGGAAACGGGGATTCCTTTACCTAGATGGAAAGCAGCTTGGTGACAAGCGTACAAAGAAAATGGGGGACTATAACTTCAATGGCGTTCGCGGTGAACTGAGTTATCAACATCAGAATCACAGCGAGATTTCCTTTGATGTGGATCTCAATCTCAAAGACCTGAATTGGCTATCAGCAGCCGACAATCAAGAAAAATTGAGGAAGAATTTATTGTTCCTTCATACGGAGCTAAACTGGAGGCAGCAGATTGCGAAAACGGCGTGGATGACACTTAACTTTGACGCGGAATCCTTGCGTTTGACCCATGACAAATCAGGTCAATCCGATCAAGGTATCGATCTTCGCTTCAATTTCGACGCAGTGATTCCTCTGCCTTTTCAGAACCCGATTCATTCCGGTGACAAGGTAGATGTGAATCCAATTCATCTAGGCAGTCACATCGAATACTTTTCCATGAAGGACAGATGGGACTATGAAAATTCGGCGCCAATTATTCGTCTATATGCTCGGGATGAGTTTACGCTTTTTGGACCGTTTGTTTTAAGCATGGGAGCAGAAGGAGTCAATTTCCGTGAACCGGATGACAACGGTGAAGATTTAACGCTATTGCAATTCAATCCGTACCTCGCGGTCACGACCAATTTTGGTAAGCGGTGGATTTTTCGCATGGAAGGTATGCGGACCACGCACCAATCCAAATTGTCATGGCTTTATTTCGAATCGGATTACATCAGTCTTAATCCTTTGCTACGTCCGGAAAAGACTTGGAGCGGGCAGACATTGTTGAAATACCATCAAGGTAGAAAGTTCGAGATTGGTCTCTCAGGCTTTGCAAAGCAGATCGATGATTTGGTTGTCCTTGAAAAAGTAGCGCCACAGGATAAGCAGATTGCGCTTACATGGGAGCCGACAAACATTGAAGCAGAGATTTTTGGTGGACAACTCGATTGCTCGGCTCACATCACTAATCGCCTCGAGTTACAGTTTCAATACATCCATGAATTTCATCGTCCACAGCAGGCAGAAAATATCGCCTACAGACCTGAAGATTCAGTGAATTTAGAGGTAGAATATCACATTTCAACAGATTTTCGGTTTGAACTAGGTGCGGAATTTCGGGGCCCTCGGTATGCGGAGACAAATGAAACTTTGGAAAGCTATTTCTTGTTGAAGCCAAAGCTGAGTAAATCGATAGGGGTATACGTAGATGCGTTTATTAGTGAAACATTCGCAATTGGTGAGTATACCCTGCTCCACGAAGACTATACATTTTCACAGCATACCTTCGATTTTGGTGTAGAATTAAAATTCTAATAGGCAACATGTTCATGACTGCAACAAAATTTATAATCCATTGGAAATCAGATAGTTTCTGGCAGAGAAAACTCCTTGAACATCCAGAAATCATGACGCAAATAATGCTGTTGTGATATGTTGAAGAATAAATCAGAGAAAGGTGAACCGTTGCCACACCGTATTTCATTTATCCGCTTATGTCAATTTATCTATGGACCAGTTCGCTCATATTATTCTATCGGGGTTAGGGCAACTAAGTGACGGCGGACCTATTTTAATCCCTCTAGTCGCCTTTTCGCTTTGTTCGCATACAATTATCATGGAGCGCGCGTATTATCTGCGCCGCAGACGGGTTATCCCTTCGCACTTCGTAACTCGCAGTATCTACCACGAGCTAGTCGAGGGAAATCCTGAAATTGCCATTAAGATGTGTGAGAAGAAACCTGGTCCATTGACGAACATTCTTCGAGCGGGTATTGAGCATCGGGATGCTGGGGAAGATACAATCAAACGTGTTATGCGCATCGCAATTAATACGGAGAAGCGTATCTTAACACGATACCTTAACTATTTGGGAGTCATTGCCTCGGTTTCCCTGTATACGGGTTTACTTGGCACGGTCGTCGGCATGATACACTCTTTCGGCGCTTTATACGTCGGGAAACCAACGGATATTGCCGTTGGTATCTCGCAAGCCTTACTAACTACAGCAGCAGGGTTGATTGTTGCTTTGCCTGCTTATGTGGCGAATGATTATTTTCGCAGCAAGGCCCAGAACTTCGTGACAGCGCTCGAAAGACATGGGATGTCATTAGTTCGCTTTCTTACTACCGATGAGTACAAGCTATTCCAAGGCGAGTTTGAAGATATTCAGGGATACAAGGAGGATGGTTGATGACAAGGAAGCGGGACGAAGTTGGGATGGTAGGATTTCTGACGATTGCGATTATTGAGCACATTATTTTTATTCTAGTCTTGGCAACAGTCGTTTATACTGAACCCGTGGCAAAACCCAATCGACCAATAACAGTGGACATTATTCCCAACGTACAACCGCAAGAAAAAAGCCTCGAGGAGCATAATCTTGTTGCATCGCCCCCGGTGCAACGTCAGGTGTATGATGAATTACCCCCGCTCCACTTTACACATAACCGCCAAAAGTATCTGAACCCTTCACAATCTACGGATGGATTATCGGAGGTGTTCCATAGAGGGATAGCTGCTCGAAATTCCGACCTATTTTCCTTGGAGGTTGCTCGTCCTCAAGGTAACAAGCGAGATTTAGTTGATAATTCCCCAAATGCAATCGTTCGAGCAAAACCGCTTGTTAAAACGCCCGGGTATCACGGACCTGAGCCCCGGAAGCTACCAGAGACAGATGGAGGAAAATACACAAGAGGAGAACGAGAACCAAATTCAATAGGGCGACTCTCCACAGGGAGCTTGGTAGATACCCGAATGAATCGGATTGCAGGTAGTGGAGAAGATAGAAATATCCGCATTTCTGGCGAAGTTAGCGGAAGAAAGTATCATTTGCCTCCTTCCATTCAGACAGAAGGCAAACAAGGTGGAAGTATTCAACTCAGTTTCAAGGTGAGGCCTGACGGAACCGTTGATAGCAACAGTATTCGTATTGAGTTCGGTCCGAAAACAACGGTTGGAGAGGTCCGATTGAAAAGAAAGGCAATACAATATCTCGTAGCAATCCGATTTTCCGCCTTGCCTAAGGCTGTACCGCAAGTTAATCAATCTGGAGATATATTCATCAAATTTACAACCAAGGCAGGTCGATAGGTATTTCCGAAAGCCTTGCTAGTCCAGAGATTGTGGGGAGATAGACAACTCTTAGTTGCTAATTCGCAGTCATTAAGTGCACCGACGGGCTTTTTGACAATCCGTAAATTGGCAACCGTACAGTAAAATGGAAGTCTACATTCCGAAGCGCTGCTCAAATAATCTTGATCGGAATTGCAAATCAGTCGGGAAATTATAGGTCGATAAACCTAGAAATACGTGAGATGAACCTGAATCCTTACAGACTTTTTTTGGATTATCATGTACAAGTCGGAAACGCTTGTCACTAATTGATGTATAAACAACCCCCTTCCTCAACACTTTCCTGAATGGCGGGGGATCAAGCGAATGAATAGTGAGTGCGATAGTGTTTACAGCATTAGAAGACTATCGCCCTCGTTATTCACTCGGTTGATCGCTAAGCGTGTAGAGAATTGATTCCTCATTTTGACAACTATACAATAAAAAAGGAGAAACAAAATGAATCGATTGAAATCCCTTAGCCCTTACCTTGCACTTGCCAGCTTGGCTGTAATCGTTGTTGGTTGCCCCGGTGGCATGAGCAGCATTGTACCCCTAAGCGCAAAAATACAAAATGCTGATCTCAAACTTGCGGAGGCAGAGCAAGTTCAAGTTTCAGGTGAAACGAAAGAAGAAAAAGCAAAATCTCTCACAAAAAAGAATGAACTTTACGATGATGCGCTGCGGCGTTACCTCGAAATCATCGACGCAAATCCACAAGGAAAATATGCGCAGCGAGCGCATTTCCAATCGGCCGTAGTTTACAAAAGACGTTATGATTGGGATAGTTCGGTGCAGCATTATGAAGCAATCGTAGATCTATCTCCAACAGGTTATTATGCTAGCCGGGCGAAGAGTGGTATTGCTGACATTCGCAAGAACCGTCGGGTTATCCAGGAGAAACGGCGTATTTACCAAAACCGGGGCCTTCTCGAAGATGAAGAAAGCCAAACTATAGCCGCTAAAGCCTTGTACGACGTTGCTAAGGCTTATGAGACGATTGGTAATTTTCCGGTAGCAGTCGAAAATTATGAAAAATTAATTTCACAGTTTCCTGAATATAAGCTGACGCCGCAGGTGCAGTTTCAAATCGGCAATATCTATTTTTATAGACTGCATGACTATTCAAACTCTGGCGGTTGGAGCGCCTTTGTGAAGGTTATCGAAGACTATCCCGAGTCTTTTGAAGCGCGAGAAGCAGAGACGCTTTTGAAGAAATCCAGTCGAACGCTTACTCAGATAGCTCAAGAAATGGAGCTCATCGAGTCCTATAAGAGTAAGAAAGCGTTTGACTATCGTGGGACAGGTCGCTATGTACCCTCCACTGAATTATGGAAGATGGGCTACTCCGATCATGCTGTCCAGGCTTATCAGGAAATCGCCCGGGGATGGGAAAAAATGAGGAACTATACATATGCAATCGCCGCCTACGACAAATTGGTAGAGTATGTGTCACACAGAAAGTTTGCGGTCGCTGACGCATTATTTCAAGCGGGAGGTTTGTATCAGAAAAACGGAGAACTTGAGCGGGCAATTGACGCATATGACAGGCTATTTGAAAAGGCGCCCGAATCAACCTGGCGCGCTGAAGCGGTCTATAACCAAGCCGTCTGTTATCAGTCAATCCGGGAGTTTAACGAAGCGTATAGAGGGTTCAAGGCATACATGAGCCTCGGCGATGATGGTAAGTATTACCGTGAAGCAGAACAGCGTGTACGTCAGTTTGAACTTGATCAGGATGGAGATGGATACAAGTTCTACAAAGAACAAGAAGCTGGAACTTCGGATCAGGATGCGGACGATTATCCTGGAGCACAGCAAGCCGCGGCGAGCGGCATGTAAGTGCCATGCATATATTCACCCATTGAACAACATGCAAAAAGCAGGGAATATTCTTCCCTGCTTTTTTATACGCCTTCCCTGGCATTGCGGTATCATAGAAGGTATATCAGATTAATAAATGAACGCGTGAACGATCTGCTGGCTGCAGTACCGCATTGATCTGCTTACGGATGTGTTCGGAGGTATAACGCCTCGAAAAATGTGTCAAGATAATATATTTACTCTCAAACGACTGGAGTAATGTGGGTAAGGTGTCGAGATGGAAATGCATTGTTTTCTTTGCATGTTCTCGATGTTCTGGCATCAGAAATGTACATTCACAGATTAAAACCTGACACTGGCTAAGCAGTGGATGAGAGGAAAGTGGAATGCTTTGTGTATCCCCCAAGTATGCGATTAGTGGCAGTTCAATCCGATTCGTAACCTCCACTCCCGCTTGCCGCAACTGAGCAATTTCGACTCCCGGCAAACCTTGAAATTCAGGTTTCAACTTCTGTCGGGTTTCACAAATCAGATACCCTACGGCCGGAACCCCGTGATCTCCTGGCAAAACATGTGCCACAAGGTTGCGGCGAAACGGAATTATATCACCAACCTGTACCGCTGTGAGATGATAATCCCATCCCATTCCGCAATCTAATATAGCTATCTCATCCAAAATGCGCCTAAGCTGTTCTATTCCCTCCCTAGGAACACAAATCTCACCTGGTGGTATTCCAGCAAGCCAACGTTGGCTGATATATATGGGTAGGCCAAAATAGTGGTCTAGATGAAAATGCGATATAAAGACGTGCCCCGTCCCGATAAAATTGATCGGGCACCGTCCCAGGTCAAAGATTAAGTCTAGCTCTCTTACCCGTAGATAAGTTGCGATTGCCGAACTTGATTCGCCTTCAATCGTTAAATTTCCACACCGCAATAATGACATCCGATGTAAATTGTGCTTGATTGTTTGTTCTCCTTTCACCACGACTCAGTATTACACAACCCTATGCTAAAGCACCACCACAAGATGATCCCGACCCAGCTGTACACCCAAAACAATGCAGTCCAGTCACTATTCTCCGGTGAACAAATAGGGCAGGATCGAAGTCCCTGACATGTTGCGGCAGTTCTTTTCCTACCGGAAGCTTAAGTGCCAAGTTAAAATCACAATCGTACAATTGCCCATCCCACCCAACACTAATCTGGTGCCGACACATCAGCGCATCCAGCGTAGCTGAATTGAAGCTATCTCGCAGCAGTTGGTTATACGCTTCAATCTTATTCTCTCGTTTCAAATCGCTGCGAAAGCGACCAATGGGCATATTTACAATCGTCAGGAGATTGGAAAATTCTATCCCATATTTTGATTTCAATTGCTGTTTATAGTCTATCTCAAGTTCAGATTGGGTCGGTGGAAGCGTCGGACCTACCGGGTTGTAAACGAGATTCAGAGGGAGATGGGTTTCCATCCCATACCCGTGGGTGTTGAGCAGCTTCAGTGCTCGTATACTATCATCAAAGACACCAGTCCCCCGCTGCTCATCGACGTTTTTTTCAAGGTAACAAGGTAAAGACGCGCAAAGTTGAACTTCTTGCTCTCGAAAAAAAACCGGCATCGTCTCAAAACCTGGTTGAAGCAAAATCGTGAGATTTGTTCGCACCAAGACAGGAAACCCTTTTCCCCGCAATTTTCTTACAAATCGACGAAAGAACGGGTGCATTTCTGGCGCTCCTCCGGTGATATCCACAAGTTTCGCGCTCGATTCCTCGGCAGCGGTAATCACGCATTCCATCGTTTCCCAATCCATCATCTCTTTCCGACGTGGTGAGGAGACTACGTGACAGTGGGCACATTCCAGATTACACTTGAGCCCAATATTCACTTGGACAGTCTCGATACCCAAAACATCTAGCCCTTCTCCATTGTAGATCGCGAATTCCTTGTCAAAGGCATTCATCGCTTTAACCTTCCTTAATCGTTGAAATCCATTGAAAATAACCTAGCGATTTGGTAAAATACCCTCCCGGTCATCGTAGGTATTTTCGTTTTTATCGCGGATGCAAAATCTTCTTACCCGCAAAGAACTTAACTCTAACTTAAGAATTCCACCGAATCACATAAGCAACATAATACGGTTCACATCTCACAGGATTAAATATTTTTGAAAAGTTTTAGACCGAAAAAAGGTTTCATAAGATGGAGGGGTCATGAACGTTAAAATCGGAGTTATTGGCGGCACAGGATTCTATCAGATGGAGGGTTTAACAGACATTGAAAATATTGACGTGGATACACCTTTTGGACAACCGAGCGATTCTTTAACCGTGGGCGTGTTTGAAGGAAAACGCGTCGCATTTCTGCCTCGTCACGGTGTGGGTCATCGACTTCTCCCCTCAGAGATAAATGTACGCGCTAACATCTACGCATTGAAAAGTTTAGGAGTAGAGTGGATTATCTCTGTGAGCGCAGTTGGAAGTCTCAAGTCTGAGATTGAGCCACGCCACTTTGTTATTCCTGACCAACTTTATGATCACACAAAAAATCGAATAAACACCTTCTTCGGTGAAGGAATCTCCGCCCATGTCAGCCTTGCCCAACCATTTTGCCACATCTGCAGCCAACTCTTGTATCAAAGCGCCACTGAGATTGACGCAATAGTTCACATGGGTGGCACGTATATCTGTATGGAGGGGCCCGCCTTCTCGACACAAGCCGAGTCAAATGTTTATAGACAACTTGGCTTCGACGTGATTGGTATGACGGCTGCACCCGAAGCCAAACTTGCCCGTGAAGCAGAAATCTGCTATGCCCTTCTCGCTTGTTCAACGGACTACGACTGTTGGCACACAGAACATGATTTCGTCACAGCAGAGCTAATTTTTGACAATTTAGCAGCGAATGTCGAGATTGCCAAGCGCGTTGTCAGAACAGTGATTTCCAAGATACCGGATAAACGGGAAGGGTGTCTTTGCTCAAACGCGATAGAAAAGTCAATTGCAACAAACCCAACACTTATCCCTGAAAAAACGAAGTGTAAACTCGATCTGCTGATCGGCAAATATCTAAAGTAATGTCACTTGGATACGTCAGATTGAAAGTTAGGAGGGAGCAATCAACACTACATGCGCTCCAAGCGGTAAATCCTCATTCCGAATTGTGAAATGAACAACTTAAATGCCAAGTCATTCCTGGGAAATCACTCGAATGTGCGTCGCTCGTTCCCTTCCTACTCTCGAGTCAAAATAATCGTATCAATACGGCGGTTCTTATCTCTGCCAGCTTTATTTGCGTTGCTAGCAATTGGGTAATTTTCGCCTACACCAATAGATGTTATTCGATTACTAGGCACTCCACCTTTTTCGGATAGATATTTCGTAAAGACGTTTGCTCGATTCTCCGTCAATTTGAGATTTGTGTCGGTTTTTCCCACGCCGTCGCTATGTGCTTCTACCCGCACACGATAATCAGCAAATGTGTTGAGAATCTCAGCAAGCTGTTGAAGCATTGGCAAAGATTTTGGATTAATTTCCGAACCTCCCGGCTTGAAGAGATTACCGCTAAAACGGACTAGCACCCCCTTATCGATGTTTTCTATTTCTGCCTCAGGAATTGCTTGCGTTGCGTTAAGAATGCGCGTTTCAACGGCTTCAATCTGCTTGGCGTTCTCAATGGCATTGGTCAAAGTCTCTAGGCTTTGTTGCCCTAAGACAGTGGCATGTTTATAATTCGTGTTGGACAAAGCATCTTTGGCTTCCGCTAACAGTGCAACCGCTTGTTTGTACGGTTCGGAAGCAAATTTCGGCATCTCCGTTCCTCCTGCCTGGTTAATCCTTTCCTCCGCCTTGAATATCGTGTCTTTTGCTTTGGCAATCTGTTCCTCCATTGCTCCTTTTGCAGACTGTTTACGTTCTATAACCTCGGCGGCAGTGTACGCTTCATACCCAATGCTTTCCGCCTGTGCTGCTAACTGTAATGCCTGCTTATACTTTTCAGTTTTCAATGCCAAATTCGCCCGTTCAAGAGTTGTGTTCGCCCGTTCATAGAGCGTCTCAGTGTGTGCAAACGCGTTGACACTCTCTGCTCTGTCTATCTCAATTTGCGCGCGCGTAATGGCGACTTTCGCGGCTGCGTAATCTTCGAGCTTCACTACTCGCGCTGCTTTTGCTCCAACGCGCGCTGCGATTCGGGAATTATTCGCATGCTCCTCCGCTTTAACAGCCGCTGCTTTGGCTTCATCGAATTTCTCTTGAACCAACAGGGAAAGCGCTTCACTGATGAGGTTTTCAGCACCTTGATATCCATCAACATCATAGGTAGATGCTCCTTCCGTCTTAGCAGTATCAAGCACAAGTTGCGCTTTACCGATCGCCAGTTGCACTTGTGAGCTGAACCGGGTGTGCTGGGCGTCTCGCCTTGCCACATCGGCTTCAGCTTGAGCAGTTATCATGCGCTGTTCAGCGCTCTCTCCTATTGACAAGGCACGTCCCTCACGTTCCTCAGCAATTGTCTGCCCAGCTTGTGCGGTCTGCACCTTAAATTCCATTTCCTGAGCCATCGTCTTCAATATATCCTCGCGAGCTTGATTGATTCGATTTTGCGCAATCTTCTGGCGTGCTAGTGCACCTGCAACCCGCGCTTCTATCTGGGCTTGAAATGCCAGTTCTAAGCTTTCGACGCCGTTGCCTGCCTGCTGAGCTTGCTGAGACTCCTGTACTAATCTTACCGCATTTGCAAGTTGTTCTCCTGCATACTCTTCGGCACCCGAGAGTCGTGTGTCTGAAATGATGTTTTGGGCATCACGCAAGCTGGTGTCCAGCAGAGAGGGATCGATTTTGTCCGCACAGCCAATACCTCCTCCCCAAATGGCAATCAAGCTGTACAACCATGAGAATCGTTTCGATCGCATGTATACCGTTCCTCCCGAATTAAGATCGAAGCTCAGAGAACCCGAATTTTCCCCTTTCCTGTTTCCGTTCTTCACTGTTCAGGCGTTGATTTTAACTGTTCTAACTCCATTTTGGCTTGCCCCAACTCGCGCCTCGCTTTTTCTGTAGTTTGCGTATTCAACTCCAATTCTTTCTCCATTTTACGGGCTTGCTCTTCCATTCGATTGGCGATGGCAAGTGATTCTGCTACCTTGGCTGCGAGATTGGCACGTCTGCCAAGCCTATATGCTTCCTCTGTTTCTCCATTATGCAATGCTGACTCTGCCTGAGCAAACATCTGTTGCGCATCTTCCAGCGCTTGCGCAGCTAGGTTTTGTGCATCAACCGCTCGCGCTGAAATAATCTGTGCTCTGGCATCATGAATTACTCTTGCCGCATACCGACTGGACATACCGCATCCGAGACTCATCACAACAACAACCCAACCGAAACCTGCAATTACTACCCGCTGTTTCATACAATATCCCGCCTAACAACTGTATGTTGAAATATTTCTGGTAGCATATCCTCCTCAGGATATAGACCAGGTGTTATAATCGTTCAATTTGATTTGAAGAACGTCCAACGGCTGAATCCCGCGTCAAGCGCGAGACGAGCGGCACGAATGGCTTAGTAGGCGCGATCATGTGCAGTTTACCCTAATTTATCAGGATCTATGACGTTTCCATCTCCACAGTAGGAAAAGTTCGTTGAGACGTATTGTTGAACGTGCGGCTAATGCCGATTGCGCGCAAAAAACTACAACTTGTGAACTTTCACGGTATATCACACACATGAAAATTGACAATTTGGAACATTGATGTGGCGACGGCATGACAGACATGGGCGTACGATAATGCTTAATTCCTATGCGTGACCTAAAGCCCGCCCAACCCTTTTCCCTCCTTCGCCACCAGAATCCGGTCGCCTTGAACGTCTTTGAATTGCTCCACGAGATTGCTGGGCCATCGAATCTCCACGAAATCGGCTTTAGTGGATTCGCCGAGTCCAAAGTGTAACCGCATGTCGCTGTGTGAGGGGTAACTCCCTCCACTCTTGACCTCGCGAATCTGTGATTTTCCAGCAGTCACGACCTTGATTCGGGTACCGATGCCGCTTCGGTTGCTCCGTGTGCCGACTGTCGTAAAAATAAGCCAGTGGTTTTGGTTAATGGTGTCATTTCTCAGAAGATCGGGCGCCTGATGTGAATTAGTAATCAAGATGTCAATATCTCCGTCATTATCATAATCTCCAAGAGCAGCACCCCGACTCACTTTCTCTAAAAGCAGTCCCGCGCCTGATGTATTGGATACATCAGCAAAGCTGCCATCGCCCTGGTTCCAAAACACCTGATTTTGCTGAGCGTATCTTATCGTTGGATTGATGGTTTGGATATTGTCGTCTATATGTCCCGTCGCCACGAATAGGTCGATGTAACCATCGTTGTCAAAATCAGCGAAATCAGCTCCCCAGGCGAGACGCGATAGCGTCGCTCCACCAATCTTAGAGCGATATGTAATATCTGAAAAGAAACCATTCCCTTCGTTGGCGTACACACTGTTGGGTTCGTCCTGAAAGTTTGTAATCAACAAATCAAACCAGCCGTCATTGTTGATATCTCCAAAGACGGGAGCCATGCTGGAATATGCAATTCCCATTTCGCTGAGCGCAACTCCGCTAGAGAGCCCTACATCGGTGAATGTGCCATCCCCGTTATTCCGGTACAGCCAGTCTGCTAACTTGTCGTTTGCAACAAATAAATCTAGATCCCTGTCATTATCGTAATCGCACCAGATTACACCCATCCCTTTGCCATTTGGGTTAAACACACCAGCCTTGTGAGTCACCTCGCAAAACGTACCATCGCCGTTATTCCAATACAGCACGCTCGATGTGCCCTTGAAAGTCTCAGGCCCGCAGTAGGTCTGTAAGCCTAACCGGCCGCACTGTGGATTGTCTTCGATATCGTATTTCACGTAATTTGTGACAAACAGATCGAGCTTACCGTCGTTATCATAATCGGCAAAGGCGGCAGAAACTCCCCACGATTCATCTCCAACGCCGGCGCTTTCAGTCACGTCTGTAAAACTACCATCGCCGTTGTTGTGATAGAGGATATTCGGACCAAAGTTCGTAACGTAAAGGTCAGGAAAACCGTCATTGTCATAATCTCCCACAGCGCAACTGAAGCTATAACTTCTATCTGCAACACCCGCGTCTTGGCTCACATCCGTGAAGCCGCCATCACCATCATTGCGATACATCGCGTTCGTCGGTAAGCTAGCGGAGCGCATGCCAGGCAAGTCTGCGCCATTGACAAAATAGATATCTATTTTCCCATCAAGATCGTAGTCAAACCATGCCGCGCCCGCGCCAAGAGTTTCGAGATAATACTTCGCCCCACTGCGGCCATCTTCATGCCGAAAAAAGACGCTAGCTTGCGGTGTCACTTGAGTCAAGCGCAACTGTGCCATCACCGGAAAGACAGAGCACCAAGAAATCAGAAATCCAAATATGCTCCACTTGTAGCGTTTCGTGTGTTGCATATTTAATACTGCATAAAATGACAGTTCCTTCCTTCGATAATGCGTTTTATTCTATTCCTCCCTTCCCTTTTTTTCATTCTCTATAGCATGTTGAATCGCTTTAAACCCATCCCGATATGTAGAGTTGTCGGGTTGAAGTGCCAACGCTTCCTTCAAAGCCGCTTCTGCGTTCACGTAGGCTCTATTCAGATAGTAAATCCAGGAGAGTGTATTGAAGTAAGCTGCCGAATCAGGTCGAAGTTCGACCGATTTCTGTGATAGTTCGACCGCCTGATCTAGGTGGATGCCTTGACTTCCATACAGATGTGCGAGTCGTTCATAGGCTTTAGCTGACGAAGGCTGTAGGGCGATTGCGCGTTGATACTCTTCTTGTGCCAGAGAAAACTGCTCTTGCTCCGAATAAATATTACCCAGATAATAGTGCGCATCACCTATGTTAGGCTGCGCTTTCACCGCTGCATTCAACCATTCAACTGCCTTATCTGGACGTTGTTCCCGATGTGCAATAATTCCGAGAGCATAATGTGCCTCTGCGAAATTGGGGTCTTTCTTGAGCACCTCCTGATATTGACGACTCGCCAGATGGAGTCTTCCTTCACGCATATATATTTCCCCGAGCACAAGTCGAACTGGCGTTTGATTCGGCTGAAGGGATAAGAGTCTTTCATAAGCCTCTGCGGCCTCCTGAAAGCGGGAGAGTTTGAAGGCGATACTCCCCATGTTCAACAATGCCTCTGGGAAATCGGGTTGCAATTCGATTGCGTTACGATATGCTGAGAGAGCGAGATTATAGTCCTCTTCACTTTGGGAAATCTCAGCTTGTTTGAGCCAAATCAGTCCTAGACCGGCGTGTGCTGCGGCCATCTGAGGTTTTAACTCGATTAGCCTCCGCTGTGCCTCGAGTGCTTTCTCAAATCGTCCCTGCATCGCGTGGACATAGCCTAGCCCGTTATAGGCATCCGCTAGATTTGGATCGTGCCATAGGGCTTTTTGAAACTTAAGAATTGCTTCGTCATACTTCTTCTCCTTCACGTATCGTCGGCCGAGATTCAGGAAGATTACAGCCGCCTCGGGGGTTTGAGTATAGACGTCGCGTCGCGCCTCAAACTGGACTGATTCAGCCTTCAACTGCTCAAACCTTCCCATCTCCGTTTTCGCATTGGCCGTTTTGCCCTGTTTAAAATATAACTGCGCCAACTGATAACGTACTTCAGGCAATTGTGGATTCAGGCGAATTGCCTCACGGAGCGCGCGCTCCGCCGCAATCCAATGCTTTCCTTTTGCATAAACGACTCCGAGCTGGAAATACACCTCAGCCTTAGAAGGGTCTATCTCAACAGCTTGCAGCCAATACTCAGTGGCTTTGTCAAGATGCCCACGCTGGAACGCAATAAGACCAAGAAAGTAACTGACGCCCACTGGTGATAGCACATGCATAGTCGCGTTCCATTCTTGGCTTTCACTCCCAAAAGGAGACAGAGGCACGTTATACCCCGAAGAGTCCACAGACAACATCAGCGTAAGCCCTTTCGTGAAAGCAATCTCAGCCTCTTCGTGATTGTGTCGCCGAAAGTGAGACAACCCCAAAGCCGCGTACGCCTCTCCCCAATCAGGAAATACCTGAAGTGCTCGTTGAAACACGTCGATAGATCGTTCATATTTCTCCTGCAGAAAGCAGACTCCTCCTAACCAATAATACCCGGCTGCGTCCTGCGGGGCTAAATGCACCACGTTTTCGAATGTCGCTTCAGCCTGTTCCACGGAAGCAACAGCTAGATAAACGAAGCCGAGATTCAGATGCGCCTTTGCTGACATTGGGTTTTCATCAATATCCCGCTGGTATCGTGCTGCAATTTCAGCATAGTCCACTCCAACCCTCGCCTGGGGGATTGGCGTCCAAGCTATTCCCACACAGATAGCCAACACCAAGTTGGAGACATAGAACTTATTATTATGTGTTTTGAAAGGCAAGTGGAGGCATCTCATTTCTTCGCGAACGTACAGCGCTATCACAACAGGCAGTAAATCAACACCCACATCTACTTCTTACGGGGCGGTCTAGGAAACTTCAAATTTGATTTAGTCTTTCCTCTCTGCTGCGAGAGAGCATTATAGATTGCGGCTGTTGAGTTTGGTGTGCATTCGTATCATCGGTAATTATAGCATGACGCCCAAATGGATATCAAGCGTGAAAATTAAACCTCAACTTTAGCCCATCCGGCTAATATTCGATTGACACCAGTTTTCTTTTTTGCTAAGCTGATAGAATGCTATCAATGAAGCCCACTACTGGAAAAAAAAGATGAACCTTGTCAAGAGCAAATGCTTTAGCCTATCAATGCGTTGGTTTTGTTGAATCCAGCCCCACCGTGTAATATCGAAGGAGCTTCTCCATGCCTAACTTCAAACTAACACAACAACAACTAAATTTCATGGATACCTTTGGTCATCTGCACTTTCCCGCTCTGCTTAGTGACCGGATTGACCAGATTATCGAAGCCTTTGAACAAGTTTGGTTGGATTTAGAAATAGAACACCCTGAAACACAGCGTACTTACATTGTACCGTTCATCGGACAAAGCGAATATCTCAGTTCGCTCCTTGATGACGATCGAATCGATGGCATTTTCAGCAGCATTCTAGGTGAGGACTATGTGTACTTGGGTAGTGACGGGAATTTCTACAGCGGTGATAGCGGATGGCATTCCGATGGCGGCTGGCCGCGTCCGATTCGTTACTGCAAGATGGCGTTCTACCTTGACCCGCTGACTGCTAATACGGGCGCTTTGCGATTCATCCCCGGCAGCCACAGATACGGAGAACTGTACGCTGAGACGATACAGCAGGGGGTTGCTACCTTAGGAGAAACCTATGGAATCGATGGTCCCGCTGTTCCCGCAGTTGCAATGGAGACACAGCCGGGAGATGTTGTCATATTCAACCAAGGCTTGAAACACGGTTCATGGGGAGGTAGCACGCAGCGTCGCATGTTTACGATTAACTGTAGTTATCGGTATAAAGAAGATCAGATGGATCTTCTGCGGAAAGAGGTCGGCATGACAATAGGTCACGGCGGCAGGATTTACGGGGAAAAAATGCTCGCGACAGCAGGCTCACGGCGGCTCGTACATCTTGAACAGCCTTTAGCTATAGCACCTGACGGCGTGCCTTCGGGCTAGAGCGGTTCGACATAATCACGCTGCCCTAATGATTGGATTGCGCTCTGATAATCTACTCATGTTACCTTGCACAGACGAGATGTTTAAGCAATTCAATCATGATAATTGGTTCAACTAATCCCATTTGACGGGTAATTGTTTCGAGTGCAATTCTCAACGGACGGTTTTTCGTTCTAGCAGCCATAGAATTCTAGTTTGTGTCTGCGTTAGCCGTTTCAACCGTCGTGATTATCTTTAGACGCCCTATCTGCTGCTGTAAGTGGCTGCGGGACGATAACACACTAGTTCTGAATAAGTTACACTGTGGCAACAAGGAAAACAAACTATGCAATTCATTATGTTCACAAAACATCTAGTAGGTCTAGATATTCTCAACATAATCAAAGCGCTACAATCAATTGGTGTATTAGGAGCAGATCTTTGCGTTCGCCCCGGTTATCCAGTGAATCCCGAAAATGCCGAGAGACAACTGCCTGTGGCCGCCGAACAATTCAGGAATGAAGGGTTATCAATACCACTTGTGACGGCGCCAACCGGTTTTACGGATCCAGAACAAGCAGACCTCCAGCGCCTATATTCAGCTTGTGCGAAAGCGGGTGTCCCCAATATAAAACTTGGCTACTGGAAATGGTCGAAGGATAAAGGAGGGTATTGGGCGATTGTAGACCAAATTCGCAGGCAGCTTGAATGTCTTCAGGAACTTTCTGTGAAATATCGGATCAAGACTTGTATACACAATCACTCTGGATGCATAATGGGACTGAACTCGTCCGCGGTGATGCACCTCGTTAAAGGATTCGATTCTTGCCACGTAGGAGTTTTCGCTGATACAGGTCATCTCTCAGTCGTCGGTGAACCGATCGATATGGCGCTAGATATCGTTAAAGATTACCTTGCAGTAGTAGCGTTCAAGGATATGATGCGTCAGCCAGGAATGCGCGAGGGTTGTCGAGTTGTTCGAATGGGGCACGGCTTCGTGGACTGGGAGACAACATTACATACTCTCCTGGAAACTCATTTTAGCGGTCCTATCAGTTTCCATAGTGAGTATAGTGGGAGATCGGCAGAAACAGTCATTGACATGGCGCGCAGTGATGTCGAATTTATCAATGCGCTGCTTGAAAAGATAGGCAAATCGGAGTATGAAACATAACGCGCAACTAGACCCGGTTTTGAAAAGAAGGATTCACTGAGAGAATTTACTTTTTGGAAATGTAGAGCGTTAAGATTCAAGAAAGAACTAATGATAAAGCGTAAGTGAATAACCGTACAAAAGTATGTTACTTATGTTTCTTACTTTGCAGAACCAACTCTTATCCTAGGTCGGTAATCACCCGATCTAGTTGGTCGGCGGCAAGTCAGGTTTGTTAAAGCAGACCTCCGCTTCTACTTATTCAGATTAGTCTTCGTTTTGGATCGCCACCGTCAGTATAAGTCTAGTGTTGCAGCAGCAATCTGCAGCTTTCTATCGTTCAGTCAAACAACAATAAAATAACCGTTAGGAGCTACGCACTTCAGCTTGTACCCGCGCTATTAAATTGTGCGTCTCCCGCAACTGAATTAAACCTACAATGCGTGCTAATGTGAAAGAGGTAAGTGAAGGGTTCAGGCAAGAAGACTATCGATTTACCCGTCAACGCCGGTTTTTCTTCGAAGGAGTGTGGCGGCAGCAATATCACGTGAGCGTTTGGAAGATTGACTCGCCAAGCAGTGGGAGGAAGAGCCGCATACGCAGATAATCGAACGCGACTTAGGCACGAACGGTTTGCCGGGCAATACCCACCTGTTGCACGTCAGTGCGACGGAGACATGGTGGACATCGCTCCCGGTTCAGCTTGCTAGCATGGCTGAAGGAAGTTCATAACAATTACGACTCACCCACTCCAGCACGTAGGTTGGTGTGTTGGTACATTAATGAACGAGTGAACTAACGAACGACAAAATATTTACAGAAGTCAGGTAGGTGATTTACTATCGGAGTTACCCTTTGCCGTTACACAATTGAGTGCGAACGGCAAGGATACATGGAGGCTGCTCCATATTTGTTGAAGGGCTTGTTAGGCAAAGTCTAACAAGCGTTTAAGAATCCCCATCCTCTAGAGTCTGTTTTAGAAGTAGGTGTGATGGTGATCTTCTGTCATTTTAGGGGCAAAATCAACCGATTCTAGGGCATTTACCCAAAACAATGACAAATTTCAGAGATTCATTTGAATTTTTCAAACAGATTCTTAACGGGGAGTACGTCAAAGAATAGGTTGGAAAAAATACAGAACACGATTGGAGGAAATATGAACAACGAAAGTAAGTGTCCAGTGATGGGCCACTCTCACTCGGGCACCATAGCAAACCAACGCTGGTGGCCGAATCAGTTGAACCTGAAGATGCTCCACCAGAACTCACCCCTGTCCAATCCTATGGGCAAGGATTTCAACTACGCCGAGGAGTTCAAGACGCTTGACTTGGAGTCCCTGAAGCAGGACATTGATGAGGTGATGACGACGTCGCAGCAGTGGTGGCCGGCCGACTACGGCCACTATGGGCCTCTCTTCATTCGGATGGCGTGGCATAGTGCAGGCACGTACCGTATCGGAGACGGACGCGGCGGTGCAGCCTCCGGTACGCTCCGCTTTGCGCCCCTCAACAGTTGGCCCGACAACGCGAGCCTCGACAAGGCGCGCCGGTTGCTCTGGCCGATTAAGCAGAAGTACGGTCGGAAGCTCTCGTGGGCGGATCTGATGATTTTCACCGGGAACTGTGCCTTGGAGTCGATGAGTCTCAAGACCATGGGGTTCGCTGGCGGGCGAGAGGACATCTGGGAGCCCGAAGAAGACATCTATTGGGGATCGGAGACCACGTGGCTAGGGGACGAGCGCTACACCGGCGATAGGAATCTGGAGAAGCCTCTCGGCGCCGTTCAGATGGGCTTAATCTATGTGAATCCGCAGGGGCCGAACGGTATCCCGGATCCACTCGCTGCGGCTAGAGACATTAGAGAGACGTTCGCTCGAATGGCAATGAACGACGAGGAGACGGTTGCGCTCATCGCAGGCGGACACACGTTCGGCAAAACCCATGGTGCTGCTGATGCGGACCAGTACGTCGGTCCCGAACCTGAGGGCGCTCCCCTCGAGGAACAAGGGCTCGGTTGGAAGAACAGCTTTGGCAGCGGCAAGGGCAGTGACACAATCACAAGTGGGTTGGAGGGTGCCTGGACTACCGCGCCGACCAAGTGGGACAACAACTTCTTCTACAACCTGTTCAACTACGAGTGGGAACTGGTGAAAGGCCCTGGCGGTGCGTGGCAGTGGACCCCCAAAGATGAATCTGCACAGAGCACCGTGCCGGACGCTCACGTTCCCTCGAAGAAGCACGCTCCCATGATGCTCACGACGGACCTGTCTCTTAAGGTGGATCCACTCTATGCGACGATTTCAAAGCGCTTCTACGAGAACCCGGAGGCGTTCACAGACGCCTTTGCCAGGGCGTGGTACAAGCTGACCCACCGGGACATGGGACCTCGCACACGGTGCCTCGGCCCCTTGGTTCCTGCGGAACCGCAGTTGTGGCAAGACCCCGTCCCCGACGTCACTCATCAATTGATTGGGGCACAAGACATCGCTGCCCTCAAGGGCAAGTCCCTCGAATCAGGACTGTCTATTTCCCAACTGGTCTCGACCGCTTGGGCGTCTGCGGCAACATTCCGCGGCACCGACAAGCGCGGTGGAGCTAACGGGGCACGCATTCGCCTCGCGCCGCAGAAGGATTGGGAAGTCAACAATCCGCCCGAATTGGAGAAGGTACTTCAGACCTTGGAGGAGATTCAAAAGGAATTTAACGAATCTCAGTCCGACGGGAAGAGGGTCTCGCTCGCTGACCTGATCGTTCTGGCCGGGTGTACAGCGGTCGAGGCCGCTGCGAAGAACGCCGGTATCGCCGTACAGATTCCCTTCGCTCCGGGGCGCACGGACGCGTTGCAGGAACAAACCGACGTGGACTCATTTGCCGTGCTTGAACCGACCGCCGACGGATTTCGCAACTACATCGCAAGCGGACACCAGAGAGCAGCCGAAGAGCTGCTGGTGGATCGAGCACACATGCTGACGCTAACCGCTCCTGAGATGACGGTTCTCGTCGGAGGCTTGCGTGTCCTGAATGCAAACGTCGGTCAGACCGAACTCGGCGTCTTCACCAAGCGACCCGAGACGTTGACTCCAGATTTCTTCGTGAACCTGCTTGACATGAACACCGAGTGGCTGGCGTCCTCTACATCTGAGGATGTGTTCGAGCGGCGAGATCGCTCCACAGGCGACATCAAGTGGACCGGCACCCGCGTTGACCTCGTATTCGGCTCAAACTCCCAACTCCGAGCCATTGCGGAAGTCTACGCGTGTGATGACGCTCAGCAGGAATTTGTGCGTGACTTCGCAGCTGCATGGAACAAGGTCATGAATCTCGACCGCTTCGACCTTGCCTGATTTCTGCGAGGTAGGGGAGGTGGGAGCGTGGAACCCCCACGCTCCCACTGCTCTCCAATTCGATCCGTAGGGTCGCCGCCACACACACTGCTTGTTATCCCGATTGGCTTGACCCGATTCACCGAATATAGCGCGAATGTGCTACGACTACTTCTCTGTTCGTTGACAGGACATATCTATTGATTCATCGATTGTGTTTACAATATTATATCTCCACAACCAAGCCGTCATAGGCAAGTTCAACGCCTTCAGGTAGTCGCGAATTTGTATCATGATGTTCTACATCGTGGCTCATGTGGACAAAGTAGGTTCGTTGCGATTTGAGTTGTTCCACGATTTTTAATGATTCTGGAATGGTGAAATGAGTTGGATTAGGCGGTGACCACCGTAGGGCGTCGAGCACTAGAAGGTCTAGACCTCGCATCAGATCCATTGACTCGGGCGGGATTTGGTTGCAATCTGTTGCATACGCAAAGTTTCCAATCCGAAACCCTAGCACCTCTGTCTTCCCATGCTGCAGATTAAGTGGAATGACCTCAACGCCAAATAGTTGAAAATCTCCTTGAATTTGCACCAGTTCTAGTTGCGGGATACCGACGCCGAGATGCTGATATTTAAATGCGTAATGAAAAACAGCACGGATGCGTTCAACGGTTTTGGGACTTCCGTAACAAGGGATTACTGTGTCTTGCAACGCAGTATATGCGCGGACGTCATCGAGTCCGTGCAAATGATCTGCATGAGAATGTGTGAATAAGATAGCGTCGACACGTTCTACGCCGCATCGGAGAGCTTGGATTCGCAGTTCAGGCGAGGTATCAACGAGGATGTTTCTGTCGTTGAAAGTAACGACTATGGAAGGGCGAGTTCGTTGATTTTTGGTCTCTGTTGATGTGCATACGTTACAACGGCATGCGATCACAGGCACACCGTGCGATGTGCCCGTTCCTAGAAACGTAATTTTCATCAACGCTCCTGCAACCTTTTCTTCCTTGGAAATACCATCCCGCATTCTGGACAATCGGAGGTATATGAGCGGATAGCAAAGCCGCACTTACGGCAAATTCGCTTGGTCTGATAACGAGAAATTAAAACCACGCCTAAAAAAACGGTGAGCAATATCGTGACTTCCCAGAACCCAATGGACACTTTAAACCCTTTCAACTCGGTTGTAATTTCCTCAACACTGCAAGATTAGTTGCATGCATCTCTTTCATCTTCGGTGTTTCGATAATTGCCGGGACGTTCTCAAATCGAGAATCGTTGACGAGGCGTTGAAAGGGAGGAATACCGAGATTTCCCTCGCCGATGTGATCGTGGCGATCCACGCGGCTGTTATACGCCGATTTGGCGTCGTTGAGGTGGAACGCAATCAATCGATCTAAGCCGATAATCTGGTCAAAACGCTCAAATGTTTGGTTATAGTCCGTTTCCGTACACAAGTTATAGCCTGCTGCAAAGACGTGACACGTATCGAAGCAGACCCCCATCTTTTCGGGATATTTCGACATGTCGATAATCTGGCGCAAATGCTCGAAACAGTAGCCTAAATTCGTTCCTTGTCCCGCTGTCGTTTCCAACAAGATTACCACATCCCCATTTGTCACTTGTTCAAGGACTAGATTGAGACTATCACTTAACACCTGCAAGCCTATGGCTTCCCCTAATCCGAGATGTGCCCCAAGATGCGTCACGATGTAACGAATATTCAAGCGAGCTGCGAGTTGCAATTGAAAAATGAACTGCTCGCGGGAGTTCTCAAGCACATCCATCTTTGGAGAAGCGAGATTGGTGAGATGGATGTCGTGGATAAACACTTCTTGGATAGAAGATTCACACCGGCGTTCAATGAACAAGTCTATTTCGGCTTCGCCGGGTACTTTTCCAGCCCACTGGTTCGGGCTCTTAAGAAAGATTTGGATAGCATCGCACCCCAAGTCATCCCCACTAGAAATCGCATTGTGTAAACCACCGGCGGTGGAAACGTGAGCACCAAGCATCATGATGTTATACTTAGCCTCCCCATTTTTCAGTAGTGGTGTCTCTCATCAGGGTATATTCGGCAGGTTGGATGAAGGCGTTGAAGTCATTGTCATGCCACGTGAAGATTCATTTTGCAAATGAAGCACACCATGACGATCTAAAGCCGTTTTACTTCCAGCCTGCAAAGCACTCGAAATCCTGAACTCACGTTAACGTCTAATCAATGATTGGCAGCAATATCGCAGCCTCTCATGGCAAACTAAAGCGCCAAGGTGGCATTTTACTTGTTTTTTGAACGCCAGTCAACAGAAATCCCTCGGTTCTCATGTTTTTTTTCAAACACTGCCATTAACCCGTGTCATTACTGGATTTTTTCTTGACAGATTCATAAACGCACAGTATAATTGGGCGAATTTCAGTCATAACAGTGAAAATTGAAACGTTCTTAACTCAAATTACTTAGGAGAATGTAACATGGCTAGATTAACCAAGCAAGACGTAGTTAACAGCGTTGCTGATTCTACAGGATTGAGCAAAAAAGATGCGAATACAGCGATTGATGCCGTCGTTGAAACTATCCAACACGCGCTATCTAGCGGTGATTCTGTCGGGCTGATTGGCTTTGGTACTTTTGAAGTCGCAACAAGAGCAGCCCGCGAAGGCCGCAATCCCCAAACAAACAAAAAAATTCGCATTCCATCAAAGAACGTTCCCCGGTTTAAGCCTGGCAAAGGCCTTAAGGAAGCTTGTTCTTAAGTTGTAAATGGAGTTCCAACCTATCGAAAATTGGGGTCTTTTGGACGTATGTTGTCGTTCTGTTAATGGTACCAATTGGTATCTTAAACTATGCCAAAGCAGTTCTACCCCAAGACGTTGGTTTGCATACTCTAGGTGGCCACTTGGGTTAGTTATTAAGTCGGCAGCAGTCATCATAGACCTTTTAATTTTGTTAAACAGTCTGTCAAGATGCATCGCAGGTGTCATGGTGATTGTTGCCACCTTATCATCTGCACACTTACACTTCCAGCCAATTTTTCATTTCAAGAGAAACCTTTCGAAATTTTTATCCTCGCCGGAATTTTATTCTTAACAGAGGAGACATACATTCTCAATTAGGTTAGTCCCCCCCTTGTATATCGATCTAGTGGTGGTTGAGCCGAATAGGAGTGTTTATAACCGTTTATTAAAGGAATCGGTGCACAAAGCAAAACCCTATCTACAGACGACGATTCTTGCATTGGGAAGCTTATGACTTGTCACAAAACGAACAGGGCGTTACATCTATAGTTAGCTCTACTGAAAAAACAATAGAGTGATCAGAAGAAAAATCGGTGTCGATCTCACCAGTTAAGACACTTAAGGGAGCACAGTTATTTGAATACTTCAAACTCTCTGGATGTGCCAGACGCAGATTTAGAAGCAGCATCGTTCTTGAGAACGGCGCGAGAATCCATTCTGCGTGAGTTCAAAAAACGGATTGTCGGTCAGGAAGAGGTGATTGATGAGTTATTGATAGCTCTTTTTTCACAGGGACATTGCTTACTAGTTGGGGTGCCTGGACTAGCAAAGACACTTCTCATTAACAGCCTCGCCGAAATTTTAGACCTCCAATTTAATCGCATTCAATTCACACCGGATCTCATGCCCTCGGACATCATTGGAACAGACATAATTCAGGAGGATACGGAAACAGGGGGCCGGTTATTCAGATTTATAAAAGGTCCGGTTTTTTCAAACATCCTGCTTGCGGACGAGATTAACCGTACGCCGCCCAAAACGCAAGCCGCATTGTTGCAGTCGATGCAGGAATATAAAGTTACAGCAGGTGGGGTGACTTATCCGCTGGACTTGCCCTTTTTCGTACTTGCAACCCAGAACCCGATTGAACAAGAGGGAACCTATCCGCTGCCGGAGGCGCAGTTGGATCGGTTTATGTTCAATATCTACATTGACTATCCTAATGCCGCTGCTGAAAAGCAGATTGTCATGACAACAACTTCCGACTATGACCCGATGTTGGAACCGGTTATCACCGGCGAAGACATCCTTCTGCTGCAAAAGATTGTGAGAAAGGTGCCAATCGCAGAATCTATAGTTGATTACGCCGTTGCATTGAGTCGTGGTTCACGTCCTAACAATCCCGAGGCGCCCGATTTCATCAAAGATTGGGTGAACTGGGGTTCAGGACCGAGGGCGTCCCAATATCTCGTATTAGGCGCGAAAGCGCGGGCAATCATGCATAGTCGTTATCATGTCTCTCATGACGATATAAAAGCTGTTGCCAAACCTGTTTTACGGCACCGAATCTTAACAAATTTCAACGCCGAAGCTGACGGAATCACGAGCCTTGATATCATCGATCGGTTGTTGGAAATTATTGAGCCGCCAGCGCTCTAGGCTTTTAGTTCACAACTACAAACTTATTGGGTCAGTAAGCGCGCGATTTACCAAAATAAGCCATCAATTATAATGAAACGGCAACCACAACCCTCAATACCAAACACCCTAAAGGAGATTCAAGGCGGTAAGGTTTACCCAGTTTATCTGCTATGTGGAGAGGAAAGATTCCTAATTGAGAACACCCTCAAGCAAATGCTGGACCGCCTCCTAGAACCAACGACTCGTGACTTTAACCTAAATTTCCTTGATGGACTAGAAGCCTCCGCCCGCGACATTTTGAGCGCGGTAGAGGTCTACCCCGTGATGTCTGATTGGCGCGTCGTCGTCGTGCGCGAAGCAACAGTTTTCAATGCACACAAGGGACCGTCACAACTGGATTTGGTACGAAACGCCATTGAAGCTTTCAACTTGCATCCGCGTAAGGGAATCGCGTTGATATCCAAGGCTCTGGACGTTTCAGCGCAGGAAATCGCCAATCGAAGCAGCAATTTCGAGAGCGCAATGAACCATTTCATCGAACGATACCAGGATAGCTTGATCCCGGAAGATCTCGAATTTATCCAGAATATACCACAATTTACCTCGCAGATTGATGAGTTGAATTACATACCCGAAGCTACCAATGATGCTGAGTTGTTAATCGAATGGCTTGAAGGCGAATTGCCAAAATCTAGCGTTTTGATTTTTACCTTTAACGGTAGCGTTGATGCACGGAGCCGGCTGGTCAAAGCAATTAATCGCGTAGGGAGATATGTTTCATTTGCACCATTGGAATCGGGGCAATCATTACGAAACGATAAGCTGTTTCAGGATGTTACGAGAAAACTCGAAGGATCTGGGAAGAAGATAACTCCCGGCGCTTTTAACCTCCTGCGAAAACGAACAGGTAACAATATGAGCTTAATCTTTGAGGAACTTGATAAGCTCATCGCCTTTGTTGGAGAGAAAGAACATATCGACGAAAGGGATATCCAAACACTAGTGGCTCACAGCAGCTTTGATGGTATCTTCGCCCTGACAGATGCGATTGGAAAAAAATCTACTAGCCAGGCATTGTCCAGCCTTCACAGCGTATTGAATAGCGGTGAGCCGCCGATTAAAGTGAACGCATTGATTGCCCGCCAAATACGGCTCTTGCTTCAGGCAAAATTACTCGTTGAGAAGGGTAACCTGAAGTCAACTGTGGTACGACTGAGTTACCAAACTTTCGTGGATACCGATTTCAAGCTACTCTCTGGGAAATTGTCTAATCTACTGCCTCAGTCCGCACAAATCAACCTCTTCAAACAGAACCCTTATGCAGCTTATAAAGTGATTCAATCCATTCCCTACTTTGGTACTGAGGAGTTAATTCAAGCGTTGGAAAAGACGCTCGATGCAGATATTCAACTCAAAAGTAGTAATTTGGATGCAGAATCGATATTGGAACAACTAGTGTATGAGCTTTGCTCCAAATCATCAGTCAGAAAATAGCGACAGGATCGGAAATTGCGACACCCGAAAACGTCGTCCAATCCTAGGCCTCAATCGCTTCTGTTATGACGTTGTTCCAAATAGATATGTTGTGGCAGGCTCAACGGTTTATTCGGCGACTCCGGCTCCGAATCTTGACTGATGCGATTGTTGTTGACGCCGATTCTGACAGGCAGTACCTTATCTTAGTTGGAAAAATAAGCGATGGCAACTCGTTACCACTTTATTGTTTCTTGTATGAGAGTTTCAGCAAAGAAATGGATCTTCAAGATACAATCTGACACAGGGGATATCCCGATGTCGATTGTTGAACCGATGTCAAAAGTCGATGGTGTTTTGGCAGCAGATCCAATCGTGCGGGAGGTTGCCGATCCACATGTCATATCAAGTTATCTGCGTCAATTGAACCGCAGGAAAAGCGATCGATCTACTGGAAACAACGATACTGTAATATGGAATATCAGCACTCGGCTTCTTCAACTACAGATTGAACAGCAGATTAGAGTGAGTATCACCTACTTTGAAGATAAGGAATTGCAGTCGGGAGCTTACGAGATTCTGTCACAAGGAGTTTTTCCACGGGTTTTCCCCGACCGGAGCCTAACCCCCCAATCTTCGTCTGAGTTCATTTCCTTATCAACCCATCCGCCCGCGCGGCAGAACGAAGGCTCCACGATTACACCGAGTCCCAAACCGGGTAGCAGAGCGAGACAACTGCCAATCGACGGGAAGTTTGATGTACCCAAACCGATCGCTTCGACAGTTCACCCGGTCCCCCAAGCGCCTAGCGATCGAACTCCTCAAGAACTTAGCAATACAGTTGCTAACTTGGTAACCTATGTTGAGCAACTGCAGCAAGAACTCCTGACAATAAAGAACACTTTGCAAGTACATGAAGCACTCGTCAGAACAATGGACGAGCGAATCAGGCGGTTAGAATTGGAAAATCGTCAGTTGCATAAAATTTAAGAGCGCCAGGATGCTACTTCCATATAGGCGCTGACCGCTCTGACGATGTGAATGAAGATGTAGTCAACGCGAAAGTCTCAACTCTGTTTGAGTTAATTGCTAGGTCACGATCAGGGTTGTAGAATCCAAGAGAATCATCGGCAAATTACCTACCGTAATCACCCCACAAGACAAGCTAATATACCACTTTCTGGTGGAAAACTAAGGACACCTACTCTTGAACAAATACCAGAGTGATAGAGGTTAATGCGCGAACCGGTTGTTTGGATCTCCATACTGATTGTTATTGGTTTACTTGGGATAATCGCCGTGGCATTTGTAACCATGTCGGACACAACTCCAAGGACTTTCGCGGCAGATAAGGGCGCCAACTTCATTGATGTTTCCACCTATCCTTTGAAGATGCAGGAACACTACAAGATTTTCGCGCAGAAATGCAGTCGGTGTCATACGCTAGCTCGCCCAATTAATTCAAATTTTGTTGGGGAACCGTGGAGAAAATATGTCCACAGAATGATGAGAAAACCCGGATCGGGATTAACACCGAAAACCGCAGAACAGATTATCGAATTTCTGATCTACGATACTCAGGTGAGAGAAAACGGATAATCTAAATCGACTTTCCTATCAACTGACCACTCCTGTGGCGAAATTTACGTAGTCATGGTGGGATAACCGCATTACTCTGCTAAACTCCATCAGTGGACAAGGGGCGTACATCGATTTCAGCCACCCGGCAGCCATTGATACAGGCCGTAAACTCAAGATTGAAGTGGGATGCATCGGGGTGGGATAGGGTAAATGTCGTCTCCAGCTTTTTCCACTTGTGATCAGTGGGATTTAATGCTGCAACATCTGTATAGCGCTCAATCCATCAAGACTCACGGAAGAGTGCCGAATTCACCACTATCACGGCGCCTTCGGGAACCCTATACCACAGTGTGAGTTGCACTCCCAGGCTTTTTGGATCGGGCATTAACCATTGCGTCTTGACGCCATGGCCCGCTCTTATTACTAAACACAACCCATCTCGGTAGTTATTTTCGACTCTCACCGCTTCGCTGGCTCGCCGTTGAATTGTACCCAGCCGAACTCTCCTTTGATATCGCCGTTGTACAACATTTTAACGCCGGAATCCGCCAACTCTTCAGCCGATTGGCTTGGTACATCAGCGAAGATAAGCACTGTACGGTCAATGCTCTGTGGCACCGTGTCCATATGGTGGGGGTTTTTCTCGCGGAACGCGTCGCGCATTGCGTCGAGGAAACCAAAGCCGCATTGTGCAGTTGGCTCGAGATAGCTGCTCTCGCCAAACTCATTCCAGCATTCGGCAATGACCATACCTAAATTTGGATTCGTGTACTGCTTGGCTGATAGGTACATCTCGTAAAACAAACGGGGACGAGGATTCGTACGTACCAATGCTCCGTCCCGATGCCTCGACCGCGAATCCCAGTCTGGGGGGATAGGCACAAAATAAGGGAACTTCCCTTCGGTGGTAGCTTCCTTCCATACCTCTTCAAAACCCACCACCATATCTGCATACTGTCCCCGCTTGGCCCACTTTTGTGCCTCGCTCATGCCAGCATCCGGATAGTTGTAACCGGTAACCGCACGAAAGCCCGACTGCTTGAGTTCTTACTGGCGATGGTGTTTCTTGGCGATGAGAAAAATCCCGCCGAAACTAGCCTTCCGTGGAATCTCCGTCATCCGTTCAAGAATCTGCGCCGTTCCTTAACATCCGAAAGAGGCTAGCAGGTAGGCTGGCGTTGACACAATTGGCACGTTCGCCTCGTCAATGCGCAGGTAGTTTGCCTAGCAAAAGTACTGATCCGTCAACACGTGCGACAGGGTTATCATGTGTTCCTCATTATATCGCTCGTTCTTGTGTTCATTGCACCACATCAAACAGAATTTCATGTAGCCCTGGCAACGAACATTAAACAGTCCTTTGTCCAAAGCCTGATTCTGTAGAGTTGCGGGACCGTGCAGATAGTGATAATACCAATCAATGGCGAAGAAATCAATGCCATGTTCTACCGCCCATTTGATATGGCAGTCCATAATTTCTGGTTCGCCATCTCGGTAATGACCGAGGATAGGATTGGTAAACCCGGCACGTTTGAATGGCATCCAACGCAACGGGTTATCACACTCGGTGGAATAAAACGCAACGCACTCCTTCAAAACTTCCCCAACCCCTTCAACCCCGGGACCTGAATCCCCTACCGACTCGATAACCAGAACACGGTTACAATCAACATTTACAATCATGCGGGGACGTTGGTTCGCACCTTGCCGTTTGGACATTAAACCCGCAGGAGATTACGCTTCACGGGAAAATGCGGACTACTGGGATGGGCGGAATGCCACTGGTGAGCCTGCTGCAAGTGGCGTCTATTTTTGTACTCTAACCGCTGGCGATTTTACCGAAACTCGGATGATGGCAATACAGAAATAGGCATGCCATTTCACTGCTAGCTTTGGGATTCTCTCCAATCTTCTACAATATCCATTCGGTCAGTTCAGCAAGACGACAACGAATCTCTACTCAATCAAACGCTCGCTCTGTGGAACAAAATAATGATCATAATCACAATTTGTGTGCACTTTCGGTATACCCATCATCCATCGTGTTTACCGCACCCGTGTACCAGGGAGCATCGTCTTTTCAAACGTCGCTACAGCGAGGTCTTTCCCATCTGCGGCTGCAAGTAGCATCCCTTGTGATTTGATCCCGCGAATGGTAGCGGGTTCTAGGTTTGCAACGAGTATCACCTGTTTCCCGATGAGATCGTCTGGCATGTAGTTTTCAGCGATGCCGGCAACGATTTGTCGTTGCTCACCGCCGAGATTGACTTGCAGTTTTAGTAGCCGGTCCGCATTGGGAATAGGCTCCGCAGCAATAACCTCGGCAACGCGCATATCCAGCGACTGGAACTGATTGAACGAAATGAGGTTAGCTTCTTCAGCTCCATCCACGCTGTTACTTTGCACCGATTTCGTATCCTTTCGTGGGAAAATTGGCTCAGGTTTCATAATTGGAATCTCCGATGGTAACCCTCCCCACTGCGCAACCGTATCTAATCCTTGCGCGTTGAAACTCTCGTCGAGTCCCATCTGTTGGCGGATGCGATCGGCAGTGTCGGGCATGAACGGTGAAATCAGAACGGCTACCGTTCTAAGGGCTTCCATACTGTTATAGAGGATAGTTCCCATCCGTCCCTTTCCATCCTCCGATTTCGCTAGTGTCCAAACCTGCGTCTGCTGAATGTAGCGATTAACACGCCGCACAAACTCCCAGATAGCTTCCAATGCGGCATCAAATGCACGGCGGCTCATAAGAGAATCGACCTCATTAACCGTTTCCCTTGCAATCTGCTTGACTTCGTTGTCAAACTCACCGGGCGTCGTAGGATTGGGAATGACACCGAAGTGCTTTGAGACGAGTCCAAGTGTGCGGTTGAGTAGGTTCCCAAGATCGTTTGCGAGATCCGCGTTATACCGCAGCACAAAGCGATCGTGCCGAAAATCTCCATCGTTACCGAAGCTGAATTCGCGCATCATATAGTAGCGAAATGCTGCCAACCCGAACTCGTCAATCAGGGCATTCATGTCAATAATATTGCCTGTTGTTTTGCTGATCCGATCTCCGTCCTTCGTCAACCAACCGTGTCCGAAAACCTGCTTTGGCAGCGGCAAGTTGACGGACATTAACATAGCAGGCCAGATAATTGCGTGAAAGCGCGTAATCTCTTTCCCCATCAGGTGTATATCCGCAGGCCAATACGTGCGGAATTTTTCGCCAGTCTCGTCGAAGTCGAGCGCGGTGATATAGTTACACAATGCCTCAATCCACACATAGATATTATGGGTAGGGTCAAATGGCAAAGGAATACCCCAGGATACGGAAGCTCTTGAGATGCTAACATTTTTCAGTCCCGATTCGATTACGCTCAGTATTTCATTACGCCGGCTATCTGGTTGAATAAATCCTGGATTGGCGCGGATATGTTCAAGCAGCCGATTCTCATATTTCGACAGAGCAAAGAAGTAGTTTTCTTCTTCAACCCATTCCACGGGCAAGCGGTGTACCGGACAGACCTTTTGTTCGCCTAGTTCTTTCTCTGTGTAGAAACTTTCGCACGGACGACAATAATATCCTTCATACTTGTCTTTATAGATATCTCCCGATTCATTAAGACTATTGAGGAACTTCGCCACGCCGCGTTTGTGCAATTCACTGGTTGTTCGGAGAAAAATATCGTATGAAATATTCAACTTCTTCCAAAGATTGGTAAACGTCGGTGCCATCTCATCGCAATATTGCTGTGGGGATACTCCCTTTTCAGCGGAAATTTTTTCGATATTTGCGCCGTGTTCATCCACGCCCGTTATAAAGAAAACATCATCGCCTTTGAGGCTATGATACCTTGCCAGCGCATCAGCAGCGATGCTTGTGTAAGCATGACCGACATGCGGCTCCGCATTAACGTAGTAAATCGGTGTAGTGATATAGAATTTACCCATGAATCTGTGTCCCCTTCGACTGAAACAAAAAAGCCTATTATCACCGTGGTGATAATAGGCGATCCTGGAAAGCATATGTTACAACCAATCTCAAGTCAGATTGCGATACGCCTGCTGTCACCTTAGCTTGAACGCATGGACATACCCGTATTGGTGAGAAAGGCAAAGCGCGTCATTAAGAGGAGACCGAATTGAGATTGTGCCATTGTTCTAATTGTCGACCTGTATCTCTTGATATTGCCAAAGCCGCTCCATCTTAGCACAAGCCCCAATGTTTATCAAGGAAAATTTAAAACCCGAAGTAGTTTTGCCGACACTCCGCCTTGCGTCATGGGCACTGTAGGATTTTGTGTTGACGCGTGTCTTGACTTCTGCTAAGCTCTCAAAGAGTTAGGTTTGTGCCACACTACTAGCAGCCTACTGTCAATGCTTTAAACATACAGCACGCATTGGTACGAGATTCCGGTCTTGAAACCCGTGCATTGAACAATCGTGAGAGTGAGAAGAAAACACCATGTCCGCCCTAGAAATCTGCTTTATGACAGCTGCCGAGTTAAGCCAACGCATCCGCGCGAAGGATTTATCTGCTAAGGAAGTCATGGAGGCATTTTTAACGCAAATTGAGCGTGTCAACCCAAAAGTAAATGCGATTGTTACGTTGCTGCCCGAACAAGCAATTGAACAAGCCACCGCTGCTGATGAGGTGCTAACACGTGGCGAGGCGGTGACAGCACTGCACGGACTTCCTATAGCGCACAAAGATCTGTTCCCAACCCGGGGAATCCGCACAACTTTCGGATCCCCCATTTTCAAGGACTTTGTACCGGCTGAGGACGCACTCATTGTGGAGCGATTGAAGAAAGCCGGAGCAATCACAATTGGCAAAACTAATACACCCGAGTTCGGCGCCGGGGCACAGACCTATAACGAAGTGTTCGGAGAAACCCTCAATCCCTACGACACCTCGATGACCTGTGGTGGTAGCAGCGGCGGTGCAGCAGTGGCGCTAGCCTGCGGAATGCTGCCAATCGCCGATGGTAGTGACACCGGCGGATCGCTGCGTATTCCGGCGAACTTCTGCAATGTCGTGGGTTTTCGCACTTCTCCCGGCAGAGTGCCTATTTGGCCGAACGTGGTGGGGTGGTTTCCAATTACAGTACAGGGACCAATGGCTAGAACAGTCCGGGATGCTGCACTCATATTGAGCGCAATCGCTGGTCCGGATCCACGGTCACCCATCGCCATCGCTGACCCCGGCAGTCAATTTTATCGTTCCTTGGAACGCGATTTTACAGGTGTACGCATCGCTTGGGGACATAATCTAGGGGGACTGCCGGTGGATGCGCGCGTGACTAACACAATTGATAGCCAGCGGAGCGTGTTCGATGACTTAGGCTGCGTGGTCGAAGATGGCGAACCGGATTTCGCAGGTGCAGATGAAGTCTTCAAGATATGGCGGGCGTGGCGCTTCGAGCTTGCTTATAGCGACTTACTGAAAACCCACCGTGACCAACTGAAAGACACTGTAATCTGGAATATTGAAGAAGGAATGAAGTTGAACGGACCTCAGATTGGACAAGCTGAACTTAAACGAACTGAAATTTATCACCGTGTGCGAAAATTTATGGAGACCTACGAGTTCATAATTCTCCCAGTAAACCAAGTTCCGCCCTTCGACGTAACGCAGCGTTATGTAACAGAGATTGCCGGTGAAAAAATGGAGACCTATATTGACTGGATGAAATCTTGCTATTACGTGACAGTTACCGGTCTCCCCGCAATCTCAGTTCCATGTGGTTTCACGCCCGAAGGTCTGCCTATAGGCGTCCAGATTGTGGGGCGCCACCAAGATGATTTCGGTGTATTGCAACTGGCTTATGCTTTTGAACAAGCAACAGAGTTTTGGAAACAACGCCCCTCTATAGCCAAATAGTTCCATTCTCCGCCGGATTCTTTCACACCAGTCAGTCAAAGGCATCCGACTTTGGAAAGAATGAGGCATTAGGTTGAAGAAAGCGCAACCCAAGAACTGAGACTCCTGTGCATGGTACGGGGTTTTGATACGAATCACTGGACTCAAATAAGCCCTGTGCGAGGCTGGATAAAAGCAATAACGCACGTCGTGATCACAGCTAACCAGATAGCGAAGTAAAACGGTACAAACTGATTCCTTTTGTCAAGCATTTCCGGATGCTGTATTGTTTTTCCGGCAAATTTTCCACGAGGCTTGTTTGGAAAAAAGAAGGTCTTGTAGGTTTCAATTGTACCGACGGTGTAACCCAGCCCCCCCATAGAGATATACAAGTACGTGTCAGTAAAACAGGCGATGAGCAATGCATAGAGAGATGCAATGATTGGGCTGCGGAAAAATTTAAGCCACTCAAAGCCTTCCAAGGGTGCGTCTTTCCAAGCGCCGCCAAAGGCTGAAATCCATCCACCCACACTGCCAACCAGCAGCACGATAATCACACCGGGTAGCTTCACATTTTCGAGTTGCAAGGCATAGATACCCGTTATAGTTAGGGCAACACCAACTAGGTAAGCTGCGCCAGCCAGCCAACGCCGCCACCGGCTGTGCACAACGGACCCACCCACGTGGAACTGCATCGGGATGAAATACTTGGATTGATCTTCTTCTCGCAGAAACGTTTTGTAGAATTCGAGTACTCCGCGTTCGATGACATAGGTCATGCCATAAAGGATAACCATACTTGCAGGCCTAGCCACGTCAAGATCTGTAACGCGCTCAAAAATTATAGCGATGAGTCCACTGAATATGATACTTCGGAAATATTTCCTATAAGTGAAACCCTCGTAGATGGCATCTTTGTACATTCCCCAAGTTGCAGAGTGTGCACCTGCCATCAAGCCGATAACTAGCGCGATAAGTAAATTCATGTCAGTTTATATTCCTCCGATTAATAAGATTATACTGATTTGTGAAGCGTGGCAGTGTGTTCTAACGTGCCATTTGTTGCACAACCCCAAAGGAGTGAAGTGTCTCCATTTTCCCGGTTTTCCTGCATCCCTAGCTAGGCTCATTGAGAACGACATGTAGAGAAGGGTAGCTATGCATAATCCCTCTTGCCAGAACTCACATTAACAGTCGATGCCAGATTTATAATCATGTTATCCCTACAGGATTCGGCGGACGGAAAGTCATCTGAACGTTAATTTAGTGCAAATGGGACACTACTTCCTCTACAGGATTTACTTTACAATATTCGCGTTTCAAATAGATTGGTAAATCGTTTCGATGAGGGCGAGATCTCTTTGTGCCAAATCAAGATTCATCTGAGGTTCCTTCCCTTCTCTTATGGCGCGGACAAAATCTCGGAACATGGTCTTGTAGCCAGCGACGTCGGTTAGTTTGGGAATGATGACGCGTTTCCCCACGCCGTTGACAAGAATGAATAGCCCGTTGGATTCGAAGGTAATGGAACCCTTACGGCCAAATATCCTGGAAATACGCAGCCCTTTAAATAGCGAGGGAATCTCCCAAGAATAATACAACGTTCCAACTGCTCCCTCGGAGTATTCAATGGCAACAAGCATACTCTTGTCTGCACCCTCTCGTGCCCCTGTGCGAAAGCCGCGTATCGACTCCACTGTTAATCCTAAATTTGCAATAAAGTTAATCCAGTGGATTCCCCCCTCGAACATGGCTCCTCCTCCGGCTAAATCAGCATCGCTACGCCAATCGTCGGTCGTCTGGTGCTTGAGGGCATTAACATGGACGAAAAGCACTTCACCGATTAGTCCTGAACAGATAAGCTCTCGGAGCTTGAAGGCAAGGGGCTTATAAAAATAGTTCTCTGCGACAAAGACGCAACTTCTGGTTTCGACTTGTGCTTCACGGATGTTCACAAAATCAGCAGCGCGCAGAAATGCAGGCTTTTCCACAATGACATGCTTGCCTGCACGCATTGCTTCTAGCGTAAGATCAAGGTGGTAAGCCGGAGGTGTTGCAACAAGAACAACATCGATCTTGTCATCTGCAATGGCTGCATCATATGAATCATAGTAGCCACTTCCTCTGTATTTCCGGTTGTACGCAGCCGCCTTATCTCCATCTCGGCTAGCGTAATACATTCGAAAATCGTGTTTGAAGCCCGACAGTGTCTTACTGTGTAGACGTGTTGCAAAGCCACATCCCAAAAACGCTAGGTTGAGTTGCGCCGATAAATCTCTTTCTGATGCCATTATGTCAAGTTGTCTCAGGAAAAATCCTTGCGATATGCTCGCCAACGCGTAAGGCGTTAGCAGCTATCGTCAAGCTGGGGTTCAAGCCCGCCGACGTGGGCATAAAACTGCCGTCCACCACGTACAGATTACGGACCCCACGAAATTGGCAATATGGGCCAAGAGCAGACGAATGAGGGGCATTTCCCATGCGGACAGTGCCAACGGCGTGAGAGAAGGTTTTGATCTGGTGAACGTAACAGAACCACGCGCCAGCTTTTCGGAAAATTTGCTTCGCGCTTCTGATTAGTACGTTGCGGGCAGCGCTATCTCGCCTAGTGTAGTGGTGGGTAACAAGTAACTGGGGGAGACCAAAACAATCTTTTCGACGCCGGTTGATAGCGACGTGGTTCTTGTACTGCGGTTTGTCCTCCGCCATAACCAGAAGTCCGGTCAGATGCTCAACACCAACACTGAGAATTTGACCGAGTGGTTTAGGTAAGGCTTCTTTTACCAATCCCGCGGGCGGTGTTTGCAACTGCTGGATACTCCCCAATTTGCCGGAAGGGGTTTTAATGGTCGGGTGCCCGAAATAGAAATCGTGAATCCCAATCTGTTTGTGGAACTGCTCCGCCTTGTTGGGGCGGGATGGAAAGAACCCAAACACAATGGCGCTGCAGTGACGCATCAGATAGCGACCGATGGTGTGGCCGCCAGGGTTAACGCGGTGTAGTTCGGAAGCGAGCAGTAGATGCGGCGATCCTAGCGCACCCGCAGAAAGAATGAAAAACTTAGCACGATAATGGTGCTTCTTATCCGCCTGCTTGTCGTAGCACTCCAGCGAGACCAGCCGATTTCCATCGCTAACCAACCGAGTAACAACTACGTTTGGCTTAAGATGAAGCCCCTTTCTGATCAAATCTGGCAGAACACAAGTTGCTAGGTCATTTTTCGCTTGGATCGCACAGGCGAAAGTGTCACATGTGGTACAAGAAATACATCGCGCTCGATTGCCGTCGGAGGAGTAGTTAATAGCCAATGCGAGGCGGAACGGGTTTAATCTGAGATCGTGAGCTGCCTGTTCGATGAGGCGCGACGTGTACGAGAGCGCATTAAGCGCCTGCGGATAGGGAGCGCTTCGGTTCGGTTCAGTTGGATCGCGCCCAATTTCACCGGCAACATCTAGTATCTGTTCGGCGTGTGTGTAATAGGGTTCCAAGTCAGCATAAGAGAAAGGCCACCGCGATTCCGAGTTGCCGACAATCTCAGGGGCTGCCTCAAAGTCGGCTTCACGAAAGCGCATCGATACACCGCCATAAAACACCGATGGCCCACCAACGCAACTATACGCGCCCATTACATCGCTGGTGCCACCGGCTAATACACGATACGGAGTTTCGTCTGTATAGAATGGAGTTAAAAACACTGTGCCGTTGGGATCCCAATTCTGCAGGCTACGCGGAACCCAATCGCCGCGCTCAAGCATCAGCACTTTTAGCCCGGCATGAACAAGGCTGTGGGCAACCATAGATCCGCCAAAACCGCTGCCGATGACAATAGCGTCATAAGTCAGATGTGATGACTGATGTGTCATGATTAAACTATCCCCCTCATTGATAATCAAGTGTGGCTCAAAATTACATTCACCAAACAGGAGTTTCCCACACCTCACACCAGAGGACACCTATGTCTGAAGAGTTCGCACTATAAACCTAAAACAGTATCGGACCACCAAAAAACGATGTTTCTCACCAATGAGACCATGTGCTGAAGGTGTTGCCGTTGTTCAAGCAGCAAAGTATTGGAGAAAACCTTTCTGGTACGGAAAAATGAAGTGGCTATTTACTAAGTTTCAACCACAGTGTATTCACCGTTTGTCGAAGCGCATCAATTGTACTGTTGTTCCCAATGACAAAATCGGCATATTTGATTTTTTCGGACACCGGCATCTGAGAATCAATTCTCGCCTGTGCCTCAGTCTGACTAAGTAATCTGTTTTGAGCCGCGCTTCGATCCAACAATCTTCGGAGCTGAATCTCCGGTGAAGCTGTAACTACAACGATAATGTCCACTGTGTCCTTCGCACCTCCCTCAATGAGCAGCGGTGCATCAATTAGGACAACACAACTAGGAGTTGCCGTCACAAGTCGTCTTGCTTCAGCACGAGATTGCTGAATGATTAGCGGGTGCATGACTCCGTTCAAACGCTCACGCGCGGAGGTATCGTTGAAGATAATCGCCCCTAGTTTCTGTCGACTGATACTACCCGATTCGTCGAGAATGCCAGCTCCAAAACTTTCAATTAGTTCCGTTATGACTGGGCTCCCACGTTTGAGCAACCGATGCGAAATCTCATCCACATTGATAGGGATGGCACCTTTTTCGGCAAGCAGTTGAGAGACCGTCGATTTGCCACAAGCGATTCCGCCCGTGACACCGGCAATGACCCCGCGATTCGAATCTATGGATTTCATAAGACGCGTTGTATATTACGTTCTCTTCACTGCATTTTTTCTCAAATAAAGATTAAAAAAATAAAAGCGTAATCCATGCTTCTAGAGGTTCGGAAATGTTTGAAGGTTAAATGAGCCCCAACCTCATCGGGAGGAACAAGCAAAGGGGCATTTACAAATTCCGGTGGTAGAACCCCCATTCCACGACAAGCAGTAGCAGTGCAAAAATTGCTGAATAGCCCCAAAGTTCCTGATTAACAGCTTGGAGTTCATCCTGCCCCATATAAGCTGTATCAGCATCCTCAACGCCTTCAACGTCCATAGGCAATCCTCGCGGAGAGATATCTGATTCGTCTGAATCAAGAAGATTAACGGCAAATTTTCCCCAAGGACGGTCATTGACGAGTAAAGTATAAACACCAACTTGATGGGTTTCAGTAAAAAAAATAGACGAAGTGCCTGTCTCCAGATCTACTGACGTTCCATCAGGAAATAGAACCGTCACCTTCTCCACCTCATCGGGACGGTTAAGGCGGATTTTTACAGGCTCACCCGCCTTGACAACGTCGGAATGAATCGGTGCTGTTGCTGATTCAAGCCACTCAAAGCACTGAGCCATGAGAATCGGGGCGGAAGCAATTGACCGGTCAAACAGAGCAAAACGTGAGATTTGGAGATTAAACGGATCAAAAGCAAAGACAATTACCTTGCGTGTGTCCTTCTCGTACAGAGCTTCACTTCGATCAATCTGCGTGCCGAGCCAGATCAGCGGCGCCCTAGCGGTCTCCGCAATCGGGATTCCCCAAATAGGTACTTCGCACATCAGCGATTCCTTAACTTCCAAGCCAAGCAACGACACATTGCGCATCACAGGGTGGGTTTGGTTCTGATTAATCACACTAAGTGGCTGTACGATCCTCTGGACCTGCATAAAAGGTAACCCCTCAACAGGGTTCAGGAAAATAGCGTTCCCGTCGGGAAGAAGGTTGGGGACAAACCCATCGAAAATCACCATATGTTGATTTAGCAACCCGTGGTAATCCTCGGCTCGAATTTGTGAAAACACCACGTTCGGGTTAGTCTTCAGCATGGACGTGAACAACGATTGCTCTCTATTGCTAACGAGTAGAATCTTCCATTCCGGCGGCGGGTGCAAAATCGCAAATGCGATGTTATCAACGGAAAGATCGTCGTCAGCATCCACGAGACGAGCGCTGATTGTTTGACCATCGAACCCCTCGTCCTTTTCCGTAAACACAATCGAAGCTGTTTCCTTCACTGTAACAGTAACTGTTTCGTCATTGGCCCATCGTCCTTCGATTTCTAGTCTCACCTGAACTTGCTTTGGGGTATCCGCAAAATTTTGCAGCACTACAAGAATTCGGTATAAGCTTGGTTGGTGTGCGTCCCGTGTCACGCTAAAGCGTACAATTCCAATGTTATTAATCGGTCTACCCAAAGCGGTTTCTTGAAAATGAAGCGATATTTGGTTTGCGGAAGAGGGTAAGTTCTCGAAGTTGTCACTGATAAAGAAGACCTGCGTGTTTGACACGTTCGCGTAAATCTGCGCAGAGTCAAAGGCAGTTTTCAAATCTGGCGGACCATGCCGCACAGACAAATAATTGACTGCCCGGCGCAGTTTTTCCTTATCTGACGTAAAAGTCTGACGCACATTGCGCGATGGAGGGGACGTATCCATAATCATCATATGACCATTTGGATCAAGACGATTAATAAGTTTCAATGCCTCCACCTTCGCCACATCAAGACGGCTCTTTCCCAAATCAGTTGCCTGCATGCTCGCCGATGTATCAACGATAATTATTGACTGATCGCTCAAAGAACTGGCTTGGCGTAGTGTAGGACGTGCAACACCACCAATGACAATTAATAGAAATAAAATCTGTAACGGAAGTAAAAGCGAGTTCCGCAAACGTTGGAAAGGGATGTTAGCTTTCATATCCTCTACGGCTTCTAGCCAAAGCATCACACTAGGCACAACGTAACGTTGGCGACGAAGCTTGAGGAAATGCAACACTGCCACGATGGGAATAAACGCTAAGAGATAAAAAGCGGAAGGGTTCAGAAAATGCATATATTACACTGATGAAGTCGGTCCTTCAGGGGTGTCTACTTTACACCGCCTTGTTTATCTCGGAGTTTTTGCATAATTTCCTCCGCATCTTGACGTCCGACCCCACCATATTTGCTGAGCTGTTCACATTCTTCCGGCACTTCGTCATACTCAGCCCGCTCAAAGTAGATGTTTGCCAGATTTTTGTGCATTTCCCTGAAGACGCCCGGCCAATTGCGCTCGGATTCCTTGCTAAGTAGCCGTTTTGTTCGCTCAATGGCGCGATCGACGATTTCGTCAAGTGCTGCTTTTTCAGGTTCAGTAATACTACTAAATTCCTCATTATTCTCCTGCATTTTCTCGATTCGCTCGTTGTATTTACCCAACTCTTTAATCGCTTTGTCGCAATCGTTATATGTTCTTTCGATACTAACCACGCCATCTAAGATCTTCGAGAAAAAATTCCATTTCATAAGAAAAAACCGCAGCAACCCCACTTCATACGAGCTATTAAAGCATGTTAAAATTGCTCGTAGATGAAGGTTTAGAATCGGCAATGGCAACAGAATGCTCGGGTGTTAAAATCAAAGTTTTGATGCAATAATGTTGACCATCAATTGTGGGATGCGAAGAATGCGGTTACCTCCTTTCTCTGTAACGATTATGTTCACCAAATAGGGATGAAATTATGAAAAGTGAGAGGTTAAGAACTATCGACTAAAAAAATAATCGAACTCCTGAGTCCTTCTCCGTGGCAACGAACGTGAAGCAGGGCTGTAGCTCGACCACTACATCGCCAAATGAAAGGATTTCGGTGCAGCAAGCCTATGAGGAAAGGGAAGGAGATAACGCGCTGATGGAAAATACAGATTTAAACGGAAACTAGTCAAATTGTTTATTTTTCCTTTATCCTGCCCCTCTCCAACGATACCTTCTCTGTTACTTCATGACATTTCCTCTCTCCGACAAGCATCCCCTCCCGACTGTAGAAGGGAGACAAGCTTGGGGTTTGAGTGAGTTGGGGAGAAATATCCCTTAGATTGGACGAGATACGCACCGCTACAACTAAAATACAAAATGCATACCGAGTTAAGCCTACTAAATTGTACTCTACGAGTAGGTGTGGCCAACAACCAAATGGTAGCAAGATGAGCCGGAGTGTCGGGGTTACAGCGTACTGAACCCCGACTAGTCGAATGACGATCAACTCGTTAGGGACGCGTGAAACTCAGTCCAATCGTCGAGGTTATTGAGATTCACTGCATCTAGGATAGAACCATCGTCTTCAATACCCGCTGCACCGAGGATTGATTCGCGTGTATCATCAGCGTGGTTGTAACCTCTGATATCCGCATTCAGACTATCAATGGTCGCTTGATCGATACTCCCACCTCTTTGTTCGAGAACCCAGTTTTCAAATTGGGGGTAGGTCGGAAGGTTGTCCTTGAGGTATTGGAGTGCCGCTTCGCGATTAATCTCCAACCCATCAAGAACCATCTGATCGAATCCCATACCACATTCGTCATAGTCACCGGGGAGTTGGCCTGTGGCGCTCAAGATGACCTTAGACCACAGTCGCGGGAGGTGAATCACACCAAGTGGCCCAGCAACACCTGAACTGATTGTCGGAATAATTCCTGCCATTGTCTTTTCTCCTTGACTTCGCTATATAACCTTGAACACCGCTACTCTGCAAAAAATTGGACAGAGACTCCAGAAGGTTTTCAGCTAATTGAGTGAATCGTCAATGACTCACGACACGTGCGAGGGTTATCGTTATCTTGACCGAACCTTCCAAAGGTTCGCGGACTTTTTTTAATGCAAATCCAGACCATCTGGATTCTAAGCGATCTCATTATAGCACAGATAAAATAAACTGAAAAGCACAAAAGAGACCTCAACTTAAAGGGACGGACGTAGTGAAAAATCATTGAGTACGCCGTCCCATTCTTTGACTGGTAGAATCCTTACGCACTCACGCATTCTTTGCTGTTGATCTCTGCTACATGTGTGCTATAATACATTGGATGGGTTTACATAGGCTCGTCTGGTCATAATTTCCAAATTCTAGGCACAGGGGCTTTTTAGTCTATTGTACAAATGCCAAGCTTCTATATGATATTTGGCCGGAGGGTTGTGGAATTTTATTGTCGGTACTCCGTTTGAAAGCAGAGAAGGTGGGCGTGTGTCTTAGTGGAACAGAACAACCAAGAATGACGATATAGTTAACACAGGGCAGTTGCGTTGCACCAGTAATTGCTTAGGGGCGGGGATTTGCTAAAGCCAGCATTTTTAGCAATCGTGTGATTAAGACAGCCCGTTAACCCCAAAGCCAAGTGTTTCTGTATCCTTGCCATCTGCCCTCGCCACGATGCAGAATCCGCTATTAAAGGGAGAAACCGGTGTACAATAATTAGTGAAGAAACTGTATTCTACTTCTGTAGAGGAGTGACTCTCTGCGCTAGAAAATCCTTCATACTGATATTGCCCGTGCTTGTCTGACGACGTCAGATTGTGAAACAGACCGCAAGAATGTAATTATAATATTGGAGGACATGAATGACTACAATCTTACAAATGCTTTTGGCACTCGTGCTTCATTCAGATAACACAAAAGCGGATTCGAAAATTCTACCTGATGAGAATGAGCACGTGGGTGGATCGACAGAAGCAACGAGGGAAAAAGCGATAGATTCGGATCAGAACAAAACGCAAGACGAACTTTCACATGAAACAAGAGGAATAGATTTGCTTACGGAACAAAACGTCACTAAGATAGTGGAACCTGAAACCGATATGGACGTGAAAGCTGAAACGAGGAAATTAGAAGCAAACGAGAAACCTAGGGAAGCATCTGAACAGGCCGTGGAAATCGAGGAAGCAGCAGATGGAGAAGTAAGAAAAAAACCACCAGCTATTGAGGCTGATGAAACGGGAGCACACCCCAATCAGGAATTTTTTCCTCCTCAAGCAGGATTCGAAAGATTAAATGAAGCAGAAATAGATACGGAACGACCAGGCATCGAACTAACGGGCGATGAAGAAACACAATTCGTCGAAACTGAAAGGCGTTTTTTAATGCCACTGGAAGTAGGTGTCATTGACGAATTGTACAACTTTGTAAACGAGTATCCCAACAGCCAAGTAACCAATGTCGATCAAGCCTCCGTGAGCACCCAGGACAGTGCAGGAGGAGTTAAGAAGGCTGCGATATTTGAGCATCCCCGCGCTGAAGGCTATGCAAGGATCGAATATGAGCTGATACTCCCCGAGTTAGCTGACGATGAGCAACTCATTCTACATTTCAGCATTGGTCTTAGGGACGGTGTCGATTTTGACTATCTACTGACGAAACCCGATGGAGTTCGTTTTGCTATCGAGATTTCGAGAGAACAACGCTTTGAAGATTTCTCAATAGCTTGCCAATGGGAAGAACATGTTCTCAACCTCTCCAAGTACGCCGGACGTCAGATTCAAGTCGCTTTCTTGACCGATTGCAACGGAGTAGGCAACACCAACTACGACTGGGCCGTATGGGGAAATCCACGTCTTCTTAAGCTTTCTCGTGCTTCATCGCTAACTGAACAGAGCCAAGTAGAACCAGAGATGATACGGGGGATTGCTTTGGGCTCATCAGGCGGTGAATCCCCTAAATTATTTGCTTCGGAATTAGTTTTGGATGCATACGCACCCATTTCCGAAATTGCGAATGTGGCAAGTCAACGGATGCAGCATTATAGTGCTGATGCCGAACCCGTAGAGTTTCGGCTTTATGCCGAGCAACCGCAGTTGGAGATCGTGGATGTGGGACCAACAGCGGCACTCGTTACAGCCGGTGACGATTTTGAACTGCAATGTACAGTTCGAAATACTGGATTGATTCCGCTTGTGACCGCCAATCGGGTGAGTGTTTCACTTAATCGAATTAAGATGAGACGGGGACACCACATGCAGACTATTAAACTCCTCAATCCTAGCGAAGAAACTACGTTAGTATGGCAGATTCGGAGTTTTTCCCGTCAAACGGCAACATCAATTTCCGCTTCACTTAGGTATCAAACGGAGCAGGGCGAAATCCACCAAACGGTAGAGAAAGTAATTGAGGTTCGACCGGGAATCTCCAAATTATCCACGGCAATTTCTCAAGAATTACACACTTGTGAAATGGATGGGCACGTAATTACCGAGAACAGAAACTTACGCGCCCTATTCGTGCGAGGGTACGAAGGTTTTGAATACTACTTGCTTTTCGCAGCGAAAAATGGGCATTATCGGGAGGTTGCCGTCTGCAATGCCATTTCAGAAATTCGTTATCGGGATGCAAAGGGGAATATCCAGCACTCCCGAATTACCCCCTCTACCTATCGTCTGTCCGGAAATAGTGAAGGCGATTCAATTGTCTTACTTTCTTGCGAAGAAAAGGATATTGATGGCGTGCTTTGGTCCTATGAAGTGCGGTTTTCGATACGGGAAGATTCCAAACTCCTAAAAACCGAACATCGGCTCGTAACCGATGCAAAGCGAGAATTGATTGTTTTCAATGGCCCCATGCTTTACGCAGGGGATGGAACCTTTGGCGGCGGAAAAAACGCCGCCCTCTTTCCTGGTTTAGAGTTCCTAGAAAACGGTGAATCATCGTCAGACACGCGTGATGCGGCACCGCCGCTCAACAATCGTCTTGTTCCTCATCCGTACAAAATAACCATTCCGCTGATGGCAGTTGAACATAATAAGTCTCTTGTTGGTCTGGTGTGGAATCCGATGGACACATGGGATGGTAAACACAAAACATTATCAGCAATTTTTGCCTCGCCGAACTGGTATATGCATCAGAAGAATCACCTGATGGGACTGTTCTTACCCACGCCGCCTGATTGGGTTCACGAGAATTCCATGGAGGCATCTACGCCATATCTCATGGAGGCAAATCATCCTATCATGCTCAAAGCACAGATAATCCTTGATGGAAATGCCTCCATTTTGGACGCAATCTCACTGTGGACGGATGCATACGGTATGCCCGACCCCTTAAAAGCGCCGCGCAGCGACGAAGATGAGCTTTTGCTTTCACGACACGGCTTCATGCAGACTGTTTGGGACGAAGAGACGGGGAAATCTCGACACTGCGTCGATTGGAAACCGGCGAATGCGCCTGGCTTTGCCACCTTGCTATGGTATGATTACCTTGCAACTCGAGATGAGTCGGTAAGGCAGCGCGTTGTCGAGATTGCTGAAAATACAATCCGTGAGTCAGGAGATGGCAGTTTAATTTCGTCAGCTTTATGTCACATCATGAACTGGGAATTTCCCTTTTACTATGGACACCTTGAAACAAGTTTGGACCGGCTCAAGGAGATAACCAGAGGATTAATAGACGCCCAGCAAAGCAATGGGAGCTGGCGGTTCAACCCTGATACTGATCGCGCAAAAACATTAGGAGAGGCAGGCGATACCGTTTTAGGCATTTGTGCACACCCCGCGTTGATGTTATTGAAACACGCAAGGATTACAGGAGATGAAGAATCATTAGCGGCTGGTCTCAGAGCGCTGAGGTTTATGGAACGGTTTCAGATTCCGCGTGGCGCACAGGTGTGGGAATGTCCAATTTACCAACCTGATCTCCTTGCCGCTGCCCATGCTGTTGCTGCCTACGTTGAAGGCTACGAGATTACTAACGAGAAGATTAATTTGGCGTGCGCCGAACATTGGGCAGAAACAGGACTGCCATTCCTCTACTATTGGAATCTACCGGATCGTCCTGGAATGCGTTTCGCCTCAATACCCGTTTTCGGAACGACCTTCCACACTCACCCCTGGTTCGGTGTCCCTGTTCAGTGGAACGGGTTAGTCTTTGCCTACTATCTCCAACAACTCGCGCCGCACAGCAATCGGCAACCTTGGTCGAAAATAGCGGAAAGCATTACTGTGAGTGCAATGTATCAGCAGTGGACAGGCGGAGAACTCAAGGGCACATATCCTGATGGCTTCTACGGCTTCTGCACCGAAAGGCGTGGACCCCATCTGAACCCAGAGAATATCATGGTGAATCTCTATGCACTACGCGGACTAGACCCTGATATTTCAACTGCTATTATCCGATATGACCATGGGCGAATCCACGTGAGCACCGGAGCGAAAATTGAGTCAGTTCAATGTGATGATTCTGCGAAATTGGATTTTAAGCTGAGATATGTCCAACACGAAACGAGTTATACCATCATCACAGGCTTCGGTAGAAAGCCTGCCGCAATACGCGCTCAACATAAAGATATTGCCGATGTTGATAATCTTGAAGCAGTTGAGTCCGGTTGGCTTCATCGAGAGGAGAAGGATATCATCTTCATGAAATACAAACATTCAGTTGGTGAGATAGACTTTGAAGTTTTACCACCGGTGCAAAGGGGAGCTAGGGAAGAAATCCCATCCTAAGATGATCTAACTACTGCTGCATTGTTAGCATGTGTGCCACGGCTTCAATCTGAGATTATTAGCCCGAGGCTTGCCGCCGTTTCAACCATCTCTTCCCAGACGCTATCTTCAACCGGAATGCCTTCAGCACGACGACGTTGTGCGGTGCGGTATTCTGGCTCACCGGGAACAAGTATCTCATTAACACCAGGTTGCTTTCGGGAGGACTTCATCCATGCGATTTGCTTTTGAACTGTTTGGATGAAATCTTCGATTGGAAGGAAGGCTTCGATGTTGATAGCCTGAAAGAATATTCCATTACCCTTATTTGCCTCCTCCGGACCGTTACAACCTACACCGGACAACGCTCCCGCCAGCAATGTGGCTACTATACTCAACCCGTACCCCTTGTGTCCCATAACACCACCCAAGGGCAAGATTGCGCCAGTCGGTGGACCGTAGAAAGCGTCGGGGTCTGTAGTTGGATTTCCTTCGGCATCAATGATGCACCCCTCTGGCAGAGATTTGCCCGCGTATTGTGCGGCGCGTATCTTGCCTTCAGGCACAACGGATGTCGTAACGTCTACGAGCACAGGCCACGTTTCACCACTCGGCATTGCGAACGCTAGCGGATTAGGGGACAACCGCCGATCGATCCCACCCCACGGCGTCATTAATCCGGGGGTCCCATATGAGTTGATAGCAGCCATACCAATCATCTGTTCCGTAGCAGCCATAGTGGGATATTCCCCCACTCGGCCCACATGATGGCTGCCGCGCACAACGACCGTACCAATTGAATACTTGCGTGCATTGTCAACTGCAAGCTGCATCGCCTTTCGTGCAATCACCATGCCCCATCCGCAATGACCGTTGACCACAGCAGAAGCATGCATTTCTCGTTCAATTTCAAAGCGCGCACCTGGCTGAATCTCTCCGTTCCGAATATCTTCGATGTACTGTGCGATTCGTAATACCCCGTGGGAATCATGACCCATTAAGTTTGATCGCACAAGTACTTCGCTTACGATAACAGACTCTTCATGCGGGGAACCAGCCGCATCTAAAATCTTAACGCTAATCTCCTGTAGTTCGGCTGCTGAGAAACACTTCACGCGAATTTCCTCCCGGTTAAACAATGACTAGTCATAATTCAGGATGGGCACAACGGCAGTCTAGGGGCTTATCACCGATTTGATGCCTACAAGGGACTAGGCTATGATTACTCACCAGACAGACAATCATATGACTAGGTCATAGTTAGCCAATACCGATAATTTGGCGTGCCTCGTCTGGCGTGGCAATCTCGCGCCCAAGCTCACGTGCGATGCGTACAATCTTCTCGACCAATACAGCATTGGTCTCAGCCAGTGACCCATCCGGCAAGAATGGATTGTCTTCCCAGCCTACGCGGACGTGTCCCCCTAGCATGATTGCCAGGGTCAATAGGTGCCAGTGCGTTGCGGAATCCATCACACTGAGATTCCAGTTAATCTTGAGATCCGAAGGCAGATGGTCCACCATACCAATCAACGCCTTCGGTGTGGGAGGTGTCCAACAGCCCCCCTTCCAACCAACCAACAAAGTTGTCCAGATTGGCTCTGGCAGCAGCCCTTGGTCGGCAATAAACTTCATGTTCCAAAACGCCCCCGTTTGAAACGACTCGACTTCAACCTTTACGCCGTGTTCTATCGCCGCACGGCCATAGGACGCCAGTTCATCTCTGGGGTGAGACGCGTACATCTCGTTGGGCGGGTAGTTGGGGTCAGGTTGGAAGAATTCATCGTGGGCGTTGAAGGCAATCGACATCATATCAGGCTTGAGGTTCATCAGGTTGACCTTCTCTTCAATCCTAGCACTCGCGACGCCGAATTGCATGACTGCATCGCAACTGACTTTGATTCGCCCTTGTAATCCCTTCCAGCCATCAAAGTCAAGTTTTGACACCTGTCGGCCGTCAGGTTGAATCTCACGCTCAAGGGAACGCACACCATGAATGTGGGTGATGCTCGCCCCAGCGTTGACGGCGCGGATATATTCTGCCGCGACCTTGTCCAGCTCCCTTTGCGGTGGACATAAGTAGTTGCCAGGATATGACACAGTCGAGTCGACAGTGACGGTGATAATTAGCTTGTCCATCCGATTCTCCTATCAATTTGTCACGAAGAGGAACCGAAGATTCTCTGAGAAATTCGATTCCTCTTGTATTTATTCAGAGACATTAATGACGATTTTACCTTGCGCCTCCCCACGGCGCATGAATGCCAGCGCCTCGTTAATCTCCGCTAGCGGAAACCGGTGCGCAATCCAAGGTGTGATAATTCCGGCACCCACCATGGCAATGGCATCAATGATATCCTGACGCGAACCATTGCGTGAGCCAATAATCTCAAGCTCCCGTTGCGCAATTTGGGTGGAGTCAATCTTCGGAAATTCCTGCTCCTCACCGATCACGACGATTCGCCCACCGCGCATGACATAATCAGCGGCTGCTTTTAGCGTCGAAGAGCAGCCGACGACGTCGAAGACACATTGGACGCCATCGCTGCCTGCAAATGCCTTAATTTGTTGAACCGCATCCGCCGCATCCACATTGAGAACAAGATCTGCGCCTAGCTGGCTGGCAACTTCCAGTTTGGCTTTCGAACGGTCAATCGCAATCACTTGTACGCGGGCCGCTTTCAGAATCTGGATCAGGTTTTGCCCAACGTTGCCAGCGCCTAACACCACAGCGGCGTCATTCAGGCGTAGTTGCGATCGACGGAAGGCGTGTAGCGCGGTGATTACGGCGCAACTAATCAGTCCCCCCTGTTCGAATGGCGTCTGTTCAGGCAATACAAACAGATTCTTCGCGGGCGCCACGAAATAGTCCGCAAACCCGCCGTTGACGGTTGTGCCAAACACGTTGGGTTGAACACAGAGCGGATCTCGACCGGCCCGGCAGTAGTAGCACTGTCCGCAAGAAAAGAAATCGTGTGGAATAACAGATTTCCCCACTTCCAAATGCGTTACCTTTCTACCGGTTTGAACCACAATACCGGCAGCCTCATGTCCAAGTGTGTGCGGCAGCACCTGCAGTTGTCCCAAGCCATCGATTTTGTGGAGATCGGTTCGGCAAATGCCGCACGTTCTGGTCTGTACCAGTACCTCGTCATCGCTGATTTTTGGAGTGGGCATCTCATCTATCTGTAACAGTCCGCCAATTCTGTGCAGTCGTGCAGCTCGCATCGTTCTATCCTCCACGAGATGGGGGTGGTAATTGTCACTATCTCAGTCCAAAAGCACCCTATTCCGAAAATGACCAGACCACGGTTAGATGAACTGCAGGTGCGACGTATCCGTCGTTTTCATGGTTTCAAGGCGAGCGTGCGATCGAGGAAGCCTTTGCTCTCTGAAAGCACTTTGCGGGGGTCACTTTCGTAACCCCATGCGAAAGCCTCGTATTCGATCGAGATGTAACCGTCGTAGCCGGCGTCGACTATTGTACCCAACAATCCATCGAAATCAACATCGCCTTGCCCCAGCGGCGGGAACTCAAAATCCTCCAGATTGCCCTTCGCGTCCTTGGCGTGCACGTGCACCACTCGCTGACTCAACGCCCTGTACGCCTCAACTACTGAATCTCCCCGCACCTGATAGTGGCCCGAGTCAAACAGAACTCCCAAAGTTTCCAGGCCATCGTGACTCAGCAGGTACTGCATGCGGCTGAGATTATGCAGGAGGGAACCGGGAAAACTACCTGCTTCCACTGCCAGATTCACACCCAAACGGGTTGCATTGACAGTCAGGTGCCGCAACGCAGTTACCAGCCTTTCCCAGTATTGGCTTTCCCGACCATAAAATTCCTTCCGTCCCCCACCGACGACCACATATCTGGCACCGAGATCCGATGCGAGCTCTAACGCTTCCTTCACGAATTTTAGGTTGGCTTGTCTGGCTTCGGGGACCGCGTGAATCAGATTGGTGTGGGCGTTCAACGCTACGATGGCTACGCCGGCCCCTTCTGCATGCTTGCGCACTCGGCTTCTTGACCTTGCTCCTGCCTGTGGACTCATGTGCGGTGGAGGTGGCGGCAAGAACGGCGGCGTCTTCTCAAGACTGATATCAATGCCTTGATAGTCATGTGCTGCGAGCATATCAATAGCCCGTTCGATAGCAAACTGACTTAAGAGACCGGAATTGCAACTGAGACCTTTCATCTCATGTTTTTCTTAACGCTGTCCTGTCAATACTTATTGGGCAATGAATGAGACAATCTGACTTAGGTTGGCAGTGAGCAATTTATTGCCATCTTCCCCGTTGCAAACGGCGGTTGATCGCCCCGACAAACCGGGATTCCGTTACGCTAGAAACTCGACTACAAACGGTTATTGCGCTTATGTTCGGTGCCACTCTACTGAACAATGCCATTCGACGGCATCTTCACGCACACAGATCTAGGGTTTAAACATACTCTCTGAAGCAGACTTGGTAGCGGGAAAAACAAGGCTAATCCATTAGCAATTCGCGGTCGTCGACTCGACCGATGTGATGAGATGCAGCGGTGTAAAGCCTCTAGCGACACGGTCGACATTCTCAGCTACTGCCTGACCACGTCGCCGCGTGGTTTCCCTGGTTACTCCGGCGATGTGTGGCGTACAAATCACGTTATCCATCTGTAGCAGCGGGTGCGCCGCATCCAGTGGTTCGTGAGCAAACGCATCCAGACCGGCGGCTCTAATCCCTCCGGTCCGCAATGCCTCAATTAAAGCTGCCTCAACCACAATCTCACCGCGTGCGATGTTAATCAACACCGCCGTCGGTTTCATTAGCTCCAATGCAGGTCGGTCAATCAGATGCCGGGTCTGCGAGGTAAGTGGTGCGTGGAGTGATAGATAATCCGCCTCGCTCAACACCTGATTCAACTGACTCGGATCACCAAAGAACTCAACGTGCAGTTCATCACGAATTGCTTGAGGAACATCAACGACATCAATCGCCACCAGTCGCATGCCCATCGCGTGAGCGCGCTTAGCAAGTTCGCGCCCGCTTGCACCTAACCCTATCAGCCCCAACGTTTTTCCTGCTAACTCATCATTCAGCGGCAGGCTGAAAATTTCCGATCGGATATTCTCTTGAGCTGTAGCGTAGTTTTTAGCAATCAGCAACATCAAGGAAAGCGCATGTTCTGCCAGAGCGACCGCACTAAAAGCACCAGGTGTATTCGCAAATGGCAAACCCTTTTCTAGGAAGTAGGACACGTCCCAGGCGTTGAGACCGACAGCCATCACTTGCCACAACTTCACCCCCGCATCAACCGCCGCATCAACCATCTCCCGCGTGCAGCCAACACACTCCACTACTACGTCAATGTCCCTGAATTGATCGGTCGCTGGCTGAGTCGGATCGTAAAGTTCAATCGGATATCGCTCATCTAACGCTGTAACGACGCCATCGTGCCAATAGGCTAATTGTGGCGGGAAAGGGAGAAAGAGCACCTTCATTAAATAGACCTCCTGTAAAACTTCACCATCAGAACCCTTGCAAGGGACATCTAAAGCCTTTCCAAAATTATACCGACCCACAACAGATAGCATTACGAGGAAAGAAAGGAGTGTAGTAGTCGGGCGTATTGTCGCCCCTTAAAACGCGCAATGAATTGTGGCACTACAAACACGAGTCGAAATTTAGAACCTGACTACTAATGCCTAACCCCCATTTCGATAACCCTGTCGAGGTCTAATGATGACACCAAATCTATCATGGGACAAAAGTTCTGTCAAGCCTTTTTTAGAACCTGCATTGCTGCGACTGTCACGCATGGCACATTTTAACCGCAAGAGTTTTTAGTAAAATTGGTGATAGCGCTCTTTGACCATGGACCGAAAGGAAGCTCCAGTTATTTCACTGAGACAATTGAGGGTGCCACCCCATGTGATACGTTGTAATCTTGAACACTGCGCTGATGACACTCCAAATGCCGCCCATGGTGTAGTCACCCACTATCAGGCCCGCAAAAAACGGGATGGCTCTGCGATACGCCTTCAACCCCCCATACCGGAGGATAGCGAACTTGATTGCCCAACTAATCAGCAGCGGACACCAAATATAGACCATCTCCCCCGGACTTATCGCAAGCACATAACCTACCGGATGAAACGGCCACCACAGAAACCGCATCTTCATAGCTAACAGAAAGCCGGTGACACCAAAACCAAACCCCATAAAGCCCATCGTCACGTAATCTTGCCCCGTCGGATTACTTAGCCACATTTGGAGACGTCGGGCAAAACCTTCCCTTCCTATCCCGACGATCCACGGTCCCGTATTATCGGCACCCAGATTATACAAAAGGCTGAGGTATATCAGAAAGCTCAGCGGTATGCCAACGGCAAGGGTGATAAGCATCACCCACAAGAGACTCCGATTATTGATGTTGGCTTGTTCGCCAATCCGAAAAGCTTCGAGCTGATTCGGCATCGGATGATTGGGCTGATCTCGATTCAGCCAATAAAAGAACGTCAGAACCGTCAAGTTTCGTGCCCCATACGCCCGCGGTCCAATTGCTGTCACCATCGTCCGTCCGGGATCTAGTTGTAGTATCTCATGAAAACCCAGTCCAAGGCCAGCCCTCACTTTGGTCACACCAATAGCGCTGCAAAAGTATATCCCAAAGAACAGCATCAGAACCCAAAAGGAAAAACCGGCTTTATAAGCAAACCAGAGTAGAAACAGCAGTCCGGCCGCGATGCCCCAAAAAGCGGTCCGATAACGCATCGGCTCTTGGGCGTCATCTATCCCTCCCTTTCCCGTTACAGCTTGGGTGAAGACCTGCTTGAGATGCCTGCGTCCGACCCACAGCGCCAAAAACCCCAATCCGATCCACGCACCTTGCGCCTGTTCATGGAAGTAGAGATCGCGCCAGCCCATCATGCCCATCAACATTCGCATCATTTTTTGCAAGAGATAGAAGAACCAGGCAGAAAAGGCGAGGTCCAGCGGCATGAAATAGGAAAGACCGATGAAAAACAACTGGAAGGAAACCAATGTCCCGCCCATGTGACTCCAAGGCTTATCTGCGAAGTCAATCCGCGTCCAACCGACAGGAATAGAAGGAAAGACAGGATAGAAGACATTCAAACCATTGAGCAGACTCACGCCAGCTGCAATGCCAAATCCTACCCACATTAACCTATTCTTTAAGAAAGCAGATGTGTCCCGTCCCATCTCCAGCGGTAGCCAGGTAATCGGATACGTGAGTCTTTCATGCTCTGTGAATTGCTTTCGGACAATGGTGTTGATGCAAAAGAGGACAAAGCAAAGGACGAACGTAAAAGCTGACCAATAGAGCAGCGGGCCAAGCCAAGCCTTGATGTAAGGTTGGGCAAAGAAGGAAGTCTCGCCAAGAAAAAAGCCACTGAGAACATCTTCGTCCTTGACTGTAAACCATGGCGGGATATGTCGCCAGAATAAATCCCGCCAGTCATTTTCCGGCGTGGCGAACCAGAAGGGGTGGGATAGAATCGATATCAACCTGTTAGTTCGCTTTCCGGACATGGTCGTCACGATGACGACCATCACATAGATAACCAACAGGTCGGAGTCCCTGAGCGCAGATTTCGGAACATATTTCTTCAAAAGGAGGTTGAACAGAATCACCACAAACAAGGTAAAAACAGCATTACTGAAGAGCGACATGTAGTTGTGGGACAAGCCCCTTACGAGGTCATTGACTGAAATCCAATAGGCGTTGACGATAACCAAGATGAGTCCAATGACCAATACTCTCAAGGGAATCCCACTTGCCCTCTCGTTTTCGATGGGGGCGACTTGATTCACGATAATTCCTCGCTGGTGAGTGGTAGTGGTGATTCGCCGAGTCACTCCTTCTCAATAGAGTTCAAGCAATTTGTGCATAGCGGGGAGATAGAAATCTGGAGCGAGGGATCGCAGACGCTCCGCTGCCCCAATGCTCTTGTGTTTTATCAATTTTCCTCTGTCTGGGTGCTTATTTCTCAAGGTGCCAAGCAATTATGAATTTTCATAAAGGCCAGCGCGGCTTTTACCGAGACGGCCAGGGCACAATGCCCGCATTTCGGGGGGCATTCGCTCGTAAGTCTCCGGCCAGATGGGTTGGTGACCGCCCATCATCCAGTTATTAAACCAGCGCGGGTAGTAGCCCATGTTCAGTCCGACTCGAATCTGATTGGATCGATTGGCGCGCGCGGTATGATAAAGTCCAGAATGCCACATCAGGACTGAACCCGCCCGACCCGTCGCCTGTTTCACCTGCGGATGGTCCGGCCCCATCCCTTCAGGTGGGTGATTCCGGCGGGAGAAATGGCTCATCGGCACCACACCTGTGGCGCCGTTCTCGACGGTGAAGTCGGTGAGCATCCAAATCGTGTTAATCAGCCACGGGACATTCGGGACTTCAAGGAAAAAGCCGGCAGAATCCACATGAAGGGATTGGTCCGGAGCGCCCGGATAGGTTACTTTTGAGCAGCCTCCGGAAACGATGCGGATGCGTTCACCCAGGAAACGTCGGGCGACTGCCAGCACATCCGGATGCGTCGCACACGACCATGCCGTGTCATCGAGATTCAGTATTCCAAACACCGTCTGATAGTGGCTGCTACCGGCACTTAACAATCTGTCCGCTGGGGCGACGTGCAATTCCAAATATTTCTTTGCCATGCGTTCGGCTTGCTCTGCGGGAATGCGGTCTTCAAGCACGCAGTAACCATAGGTCGTAAGATGATGGATAGCTTCTTCAATGGACATCGCTGACCTCCTTAATCTGACGGTTAATTTGGAGTCTGAAAGGCGCTTTGAATTCAACCGTTCAGAGATTTTGTTTCGACGCGAGGATGCGGTCAATGAAAGACTTGCTGTCAGCAAGCACTTTCCGGCAGTCGCTTTCATAGCCCCATGCGAAGCCCTCGTACTCGACCGAGATATAACCGTCATAGCCGTCAGCAACTATCGCACCTAAAAGCCCGTCGAAATCAACCTCACCCTCACCCAGTGGCGGAAACTCAAAATCCTCCGGGTCGCCCTTAGCGTCCTTGGTGTGCACATGCACCACGCGATGGCTCAACGCTTCGTACGCCTTCACTGCAGAATCTTCTCTGAGGTGGTAATGGCTCGGGTCAAACACAATCCCCAGAGCCTCCAGCCCCTCATGACTCAGCAGGTGCTGCACCCGGTTCACATTGTGCACGAAGCGACCGTAAGGCCCCGCCGCTTCGAAGGCTAACATCACATCCAGTCGGCTAGCCCGGGACAGTAGTGCACGCAGCGCGTCTAGCAGCCACTCCCAATACTGGCTTTCCCGTCCATAGAATCTCTTCGAGCCGCCGCCAGTAATCACGTACGTTGCACCAAGATCGGCAGCCAACTCCAGCGCCCCCATCACGAATTCCAGGTTTGCCTGTCTCGTCTCGGGCACACTGTGGATGAGGTTTGTGGTAGCGTTCAATGCCAAGATAGCTACGCCGGCTTGCTCGGCATGCTTCCGCACCTGCCGGCGCGTGTTCGCATCCGCTTCCGGACTCATATGTGGTTGTGGGACCGGCAGGATAGGCCGCCCTTTCTCAAGACTAATGTCGATCGCCTGATAGCCTTGCGCAGCGAGCACATCAATAGCCTGCTCCACGCTGAACATGTGTAGCATTCCTGAATCGCAACTTAGACCCTTCATCTACAGTGCCTTTTTCGTACGACGTTGCCCACAGCCACCTGCTTGGAGCAACTGCTGTTGAGTCCTGTGAGGGAGACTTTTCAACGAAGCCCCTCCGCCTTAAGGTTTGCCCAGGTTGTGGAAAGCTTATCATGGGGTTGAACGGACAGGAAGCCACTCACACCGCCTTGGAAGTGACTGAGAATCTCCTCTTGGTTCAAGGGCCTTTTTATAATGAGGATTTCATCAAGGAGACCGCTGAAGAAAAACGGGCCTTCTGACCATCCAATGGTGAAGTCGTGGTCGATTGTTTTGGGCATCGGCGTCGGATCCGTGTTATCATCGAACTCTCCAAACGGCTCGCCATCCAGGTAATAGGCGTACTTATTACCCACCCTGACGAGGACTACCTGATGCCACTCGTTTAACTTGGTAACCCACTCGTCAGAGTTAATCCAGGCGCTTCCGGCTTTACCGCAAAAGCAATTTTTGATATTGATATGGAGGTGTATCGCGCCGCCGGTATACCACAAAATCCACTTGTCTGTACCTCCAGGACCTTCATCATGCCCCATCATCGAAAACCCCTTCAACCCCCTGCCGCCCTTCGGTGGGGCTGTTACAAAGTTCAACCATATCGCCATCGTGAAGTCGGTCCGAAATAGGATGAGACTGTCATGATTTTTAATCTCCACATGCTGATTGGATCCATTCAGGCTGAGGGCTTTTCCAAACTTGCCTTCTGTCCTTCTAGCACCCGCTTTTAGAGTGCCGTCGTTTCCATGAGGAGACAGGTCTCTGGCGACCGCTTCGTCAAATGAAATGGCAAGGACAACGTCTTGGTCAACAGACGCGGCTTCTCTAGAAGAGAAAGCCAGCGCCAAACCGGCGATGAATAGGACAGAAATCACAGTTCTCATCTTTATCTCCTTTCCGTTATGGGTGTTTGGTCGGAAGGATGACCCAATAAAGTTCAGTAACGGATCTCGCAATTTCCTCACCAATCTATCAGCGTCCTGATGGCGCAGATGGAGATCCGTAAGGCTTGTAGTTGGCTCCCCGACTATGACGCAAGGGCCACGCTTGGCCCCCTCGCCACCGATACTGCTTTGCTTTCCCACATAGCCAGTAGAACATCCGAGCACTTTGCAGCCGATCCTGACCGTAGTTCGCCGAGTTGAAGTCAAAATCCGGCTCACGGATCCAATCCCGCTCTGGAGGAACGGTCCGCCAGTAGTTGTACTTCAACATATGACGCATCCCCTCTGCAGTGGAAGCAGCGCGACGGTGCCAAATCGAATAGACGGTGACGAAGATAGAACCCGCGCGGCCCGTTGTTTTGAACGCACCGCGTATGCTGCCGTAGTGTCCTATCTGACTCGCATAGGAAAGATGTGACCCCGGCAGTATCTCAGTCGGCCCCAACTCCGTGGGTGTATTTTGAGGGTAATAGAACACCTGCAGGGAAGTCAGTTCAGGACCGAATTTTGAGCTGGCATCGCGATGCCAGCCCTGCGCCGAAGTCGGACTCTTGACCCGATGCTGGCTCATGAGAATCGGCAAGCCGAAGCCCGCCCCGAGCAACGACCGGATAACACCAGCCGCCTGCGGATGGAGAATCACATTCTCAACGAACCAGTCTTCTTTGAGGATTTCGGTCGGTTCGTAATAGGTGTTTTTTTCGAGATACTCCAGTGTCTTGCGATTAATCTCGTCCGGAACAACACCTTCCAGCAAGAGAAATCCCTGTTTACAAAACTCCAGGACCTGCTTGTCTGTTAGGGTGGGCTTACAGTCATACGTTTTCTGCTCTATGTTATACCGTTCTTCATCTGTCAGTTCCATGACTCGAGTCTCCTAAAAAATCACGGTTTTTCTGGACATATTACGCTCTTGGTTAGGGGTAAGCTCGCCCCAGATAATTTATAAAATTACCTCCACAATAGATATTCAGCAGTCCACAAAATGTCATTCTGAGAAATCCCTTACCACGCTCAGGGATAAATCTAGTGACGAAGAATCTAATCAACAAATCCACATCATCACTGAGTGAAGAGATTTCTAGCTCTCGCTTTGAAGACATACAGCATTTTGTTGTGGCGCAATGATAATGGAAATTAAGGGCAGGTATGGCCTAGTCGAATCTCACCTCAGACCACACCTGCCTTAAGGAATCATTAGCGGAATAGATCTGCCTTGACGTTTCCCCAGATCGCGGTGAGCTTCCCAAGGGGCTGGACTGCCAAGAATCCTTCTACACCCCCAGCAAGGTGACTACCAAGTTCCTCCTCGGTCAAAGCCCTTTTGACCATAAGGAACTCATCCAGGACGCCGTTGAAGAAAAAGTCGCCTTCAGACCACCCGATTGTCAGAGGCGCATTTTCGACCAACGAAATCTTCTCGTTCGTAGCATCTGACTCTTCGCCAACCTTTTTTCCATCCACATAAAAAGCGTAGTCATGCCCTTCCACGACTACAGCGATTTGATACCATTGGCCCTTATCACCAACAAAAGCCACTTTACCAAACCAGAGGGGGTCATGATCCGCAGAATTGATATGGAACGTGAGCCCAGGTCTAGCGTTGTCATCGGGTCTATTGTAGAAGACCCATTTGGGTTTTTCGCCACCGCCCCCATTTTTAGCACAGAAGGCATCGAACTTTACACCTGAGTTAGCGAACTTCGCCCACATCACAATCGTAACGTTAGAATCAACGATGTCCAAGGCATCACCCTTACTCTCAACAACCACTTTGTCGCCATCCCCATCAAAACTCAGCGCCTTTCTAAACTTTCCTTCTACCAGCTTGACGTCGCCCTCTAGCGTGCCCTTATGTTCAAGGGAAGATATGTCTTCCGCTTCTTCTGAATCAAATGGCATGGCAAGGACCACGTCTTCGTCAATCGCCGCTTCTCCAATAACCGCTGTGATACCAACCCATCCCGCCATCAGGACAAGGATAAGCGTTAAATATGCAGGTGCTCTTAACATGGTTACAACCTCCTTTTTTCGTCTTCGTGGCAATCGCTCTTCCTTAGTGTTTGTCGATAAACATGAAAGGAGTCCACATCCATACGAATAGGATCCGCCCGAAGCCGCAAATCAAAAGTGATAGAATCAATTGAACGATAAGTGAATTGGTTGCTGTTTTAACGGATTTGAAAGAACGAAAAATAGCAGTTAAGTACACTGCTTATGAGCAGGCGATTGGCAGGAAAAAATGGAAGGAAGTTCAGGTAAGTGGCTTACCAACCAAAGCTTGCTGTCATTCACGCCGCCCTTGGTTTAAGTTGATTGAACAATTTCTAAAACTCGCTTTCTGATTGAAATTGCTGGGATTATAACACCATTTCGAAAAAAACGCAAGCTATTGAGCAATCTCCTTCAGGGCAATTGAATCTGAATTTTGGTTTGACATGAGCTGAAAAACCAGCCAAGCTTGGTGTTGCAAACAAACGACTCAAAGCCGCATGGGACGACAATTACTTGATTACCATCCTAGAAACTCTCTCCTGAACAAATCAGATGCAATTGCCCTGCCTATCAACCATATTGACCAATTTTTGACTGGAAATACGATATTGCCAATGCGTACGCTAGCGAAGTTCCCAGCATCTTGTAATTCCCCAAGAAACTCGACTGTTGAACAAGGTGGAATTCCGCGACTAACAAAAGCATCCGACACTGTTCCATCAAGATTCTAATATCTCAGGGCTTTGTCAACTAGTGCAAACTGTGTTATAATTGAGATGCTTTGTCGTGACGAGTGGAGATGCCCATTTTTTACGTAGCTGTTTTCCGCTGCGATAGTCGCCTGAAAGCGTTCATCGCCTAAATCTTACGAAAACTGGCAGAGGTCGTAGGTTGGGTTGAGCTTGTTTGATGAAACACACGTCAATATTTTCGTTGCTCATTCCCCTCCGTACTAAGGAGGGGTTAGGGGAGGTTCTAGTAGTGAACCCAACGCTTCATTATCTGTAGAGTGAAAAGCGAAGGTTTTCTTTGACAACAAAGCAAGGAGAAGTCAACATGCCATATACCAATTACACTCCCAAAGAGGTCGAAGCACAAGGTGAAGCAATTTATGGGAACAAAATACGTGACAAAGTGAATCTGAAACACAAAGGCAAGTTCTTAGCCATTGATATCGAAACGGGTGAATACGAAATAAACGCAGACGATTTGGTGGCAACGAAACGCTTACTTGCCAAGCATCCCAATGCTGTCGTTTATGGTTTGCGAATCGGGTTTCCAACCGCCTATCGAATCGGTTGACACTTTTCGGTGAAAACACAATGATAACGGGAAAAGTTAACGCTAATCGAGAAGCTGTCATCGAATTGGAAACTATTGGTTCAAATCAGAGGAACCAAAAAGTCGAGGCAGTACTCGATACCGGCTTCACTGGCTATCTAACACTGCCGAGCAGCTTAATCAACCACCTCAAACTTCAAATGGCTGGCAATCGACGTGTCGCACTTGGTGATGGAAATGTAGTGGTATTGAATATGTATCTGGCGAAGGTGTTATGGGATGGACACGAAAGGGAAGTGCTTGTTCTGCAAGCAGATGGTGGTCCGTTGGTTGGTATGTCGCTGCTCTATGGAAGCCGCGTTATGCTAGAAGTTGTGGATAATGGCAATGTGACGATCGACGCAATGGCATAAACCACGTGTGTTTCCGTCAAGAACCCAATTTGTCCAAGGCGCCGATAACTTGCCAATTCTTTCGCGCTTGATATGTTTGAGGCGGTGAAGGAGTTTTGGGTTTCGCCGTTGGCTCTACCCAACCTACAAGAGCTGTGGAAGGGAAATCTTTTTCCCGATTATCGAGAATCGAGCGACCGAATAGGATCAACTGAGCGAATAGATCAAGCGACCGAATAGGGAGCGCGATAGCTTTAGACTCCTCTCCCACCGTTAGCGTACCATGCCGATATTTTCATTGCCTCATCCCCCTCCTTACTAAGGAGGGGCTAGGGGAGGTTCTTGAAACCCGACGCTTTATCATCACTGCGTGTTGGATTGTATTTTTCAATCTCTTTGTGAAAGAGAGGAATAAGTTATGATTACCGAACTCAGGGCGCAAAACTTCAAGCCATGGCAAGATACCGGTATGCTACCGTTCGCGCCATTGACTGGATTCTTCGGCGCGAATAGCTCCGGAAAAACCAGTATTTTGCAGGTACTGTTAATGCTCAAGCAAACTGCGGAACATCCATCGCCGGATTGGAATGAACCCCTTTACTTTGGTGATGAGAACGATGAGAAGTCACTGGTTAATCTGGGTAGATTCGATGACATTATCCACGAACACAACGAGAATTTAAGGCTGGGCATATTGGTATCCTGGGAGCTGCATAGAACGATGGATATTAAAGTAGTATCAGCAGAGATATCAACCGACTCGCTTACCTTTTCAGCGTCCGTTGAGCGAGAGCATGAGCACACAGATTTAACCAGGTTTTGTTATACCACTAACGCGCAGAATTGGGTTTTAGAAAGGAAGGCACAAGGGTACCGATTCAGATTTCCCGAGTTTCTAGTTAAAACCGGTTTGCTAGTCTATTCACAGGAGTCGATAGAGGCAAATCCTTTTCGGTGCTATGGGGTTCATGATTCAGGACCAGGTCTCAGCAGTTTCTTGCTTCTACAGAGGGCTTTTGGATCTCTATTCTCCAAAATCCACTACCTAGGTCCGCTCCGCGAACATCCCCGCCACCATTACACCTGGGAGGGTGACCATCCAAAAGACGTTGGTCAGCGTGGGGAAAAGATGGTTTCCGCACTGCTTTCAGCACGAGTTAGGCGTCTCTCAGTTGACGATCAGATACAGAAATGGGTAAAGCGATTAGAATTGATTGACTCCTATCGACTTGATCCGGTTTCAGGAAGAGAACAGAGTTACGAATTCCATGTCACTGAATACAACGGTAATCTCCAAGTAAAACTTTCAGATGTAGGAATCGGCGTTTCCCAGGTCCTGCCGGTGTTGGCTCTCTGCTATTACGCTCCTGAGGGCTCAATCCTTGTCCTTGAACAACCTGAAGCCCATCTGCATCCAAAAGCGCAATCAGATTTAGCGGATGTTCTGATTGATGTCGTGAAAAATCGGAACGTCCAGATTATCCTTGAAAGCCACAGCGAACACCTACTTCACCGATTGACACGGCGGATAGCCGAGGAAAAGCTTTCTGCAGATGACACGGCACTCTATTCCTGCCAAATTAACGACGGTAAATCCGAGATTGACCAACTCAAAGTTGATGAATATGGTAACATCAGCAATTGGCCTCCGAACTTCTTTGGCGATGAGATGGGCGACTTGGCAGCAAAGGCAAGAGCCGAAATTAAGCGCAAGAAAGCAATTAAACAATGACAGTGATTGTTGATACAAACGTCGCCGTAGTTGCCAACGGGGAATCGGGGCAAGCATCTGGGGAATGTGAGGAGACCTGTATTAACAGGCTTGAAGAGATTACTACAGGTGAAGTAAAATTGGCGTTAGATGACCAACGGCGAATCATTGAAGAATACAGGGGAAATCTGAGTCCGCATGGTCAACCCGGTGCCGGTGACGCCTTTCTCAAATGGGTAGAGATGAATTGGACAAACTCTAAATGGTGCAGCTTAGTTTCGATTACGCCTGTCAATGGTTTAGAAAATGAGTTTCACGAGTTCCCAAACGATTCGGCATTGGTCGCCTTCGATCCGGACGATCGAAAATTCATCGCGGTTGCAATTGCCCATCCAGAGAAACCACCTATCCTGCAAGCCGTGGATAGCCAGTGGTTGAGTTTTCGCGACGCACTCCGCCGCAATCGTGTGATGGTTGAGTTCCTTTGTGAAGCTGATATTCAACGGTCACACGAATAAGGAAAGGAAATCGAATCATATAGGCTAATGGCGAAAAAGATTACATCACAAGGCATCATAGGACAAATGGGAGCCAACCTCATCGAGAATATTGTCTTAAAAATGGGATATGTTTGGCGTCCTACCATTATTTTTGATGTGGGGATTGATGGCGAGATTGAAATCCGTGACCCGACAACGGGTAAAGCGACTAACACGATTGTAAAAGTGCAGGCTAAAGCAACCACCAAGCCGTTTCAAGCCGAAACAGACAACTCATTTGAGTATCGTTGCGAACAAAAAGACCTTGACTACTGGCTTCGAGGTAATGTACCCGTTATTCTTGTTGTGTGCCGTCCTTATACCGACGAAGCATATTGGATTTCGATCAGAGATAATTTTAGCGATCTTGCAACACGAAAGACAGGTAAGGTCCAATTCGACAAGCTACGTGACAGTTTCGATGTGTCTTGCGCTTCTGCGCTTAAGCAACTCGCGTTACCCAAAAAATCGGGTATTTACTTTGCGCCTCTCCAGAAAACAGAAAGACTTTATTCAAACCTACTCAAAGTGACGTCGTTTGCGTCGGAGATATATGTAGCTGATACCAACCACCGGAAACGGGGGGAGGTTTGGAAAAAACTCAACTCAATTGACGCCAATGCCGGTCCAGAATGGCTGTTGATCGAAAAACAAATCGTTTCTTTTCACAACCTTAAGGAGCCGCCTTTTGACACGATTTGCGATGCGGGGACTTGTGAGAGTTTCAAGTCATACGAATGGGCAAATAGTGAGGATGAAGACACAAAGCGACAGTTCGTTCAGTTACTCAATTTATGCTTGAAGCAAAGAAATTGGCTTCTCGGATTGCGTTTTAATCGAGATCAAGGATGTTACCATTTTCAGGCGACAAAAGATTTGAGGACTCGCAAGGTATACTATCGGGGCCTCGAGAATCGGGTCAGTCGCGAAGTTTTCAAACAATACAGCAAGAAAAGCGACCCAAGTCTAAAAGCGTATTGTCGCCATTTGGCTTTTGAGGGTCAATTTTTGCGACTTGGTGGAAAATGGTATCTCGAAATAACACCGACTTACCGCTTTACTTCAGATGGTTACAAAGCGGACAAGTTTGGGGGCACAAGGTTGCAAGGTATCAAACGTCTAGATCGAAATCCCGCTGTCTTTGGTCAATTGCTCATGTGGGAAAGTTTCCTTGGCAAGCCTATTAAGACTTTCTTTTCTTCAGAGTATCCCTTCTTGTGTTTCGGACAGTTGGCAACAGTGGCAACCAACTCCAGCCTTCCTGATAAAGTTTGGTACAATGTTGAGGAAGGAGATGAGGCCAAAATCTTGGACAAAACGGAAAATCAACTGGCTTTATTTGACTAATGAAAACTGAATTTTTCCATGAACCAGAACTAGAATTTGGAACTGCAAGGCATATAGACATCAAGTTTGGGTTGATGAACTACGGTCCCTTAGATTTCGATAATTCGCTCGCACCGAAAAAAATAAAACTAGGGATTGTTGGAACGCATGAGACCATTGAAGGGGTGACTAACTGGCTTGGAAAATGCCGGGTTGGAATTCTAGCCAAGCCGAGCAAACGGCCCAACCTCTTTCCTCATTTCCCGGGATTCGGTGAAGAATTGCCGCTTTGTGCAGATTTTGTGCTGGATACCCAACTTCAACGAGCTATACCACAGAATCACTTTAACGAACTGTGTCGAGAACCCAAAACAGATGAAGTCCTTCAAAAAATTGCGCAACTATACTTGACTGAACTTGAATATCTAGCCGAGAAAACAACTGCTGATGTTTTTGTTTGTGCATTCCCTTTTGTTTTGGTCCAATTTCTCGAACATTATGAAAATAAGGATGTTGACGACGATGATGAGGAACAAGCACCGGTCACTATTTCGTCTAAGTACATTCTCCATGACCTGCTTAAAGCTCAAGCCATGCGATTTAGGAAGCCGACGCAGATTATCCGTCCAGCTACCTACGATGAGCAGAAACGACTCAATCCCCAAAAACCGTTTGGGGAAAAGAGACAACTTCAAGATGAAGCGACCCGTGCGTGGAATCTATATGTAGCTCTTTATTACAAGGCAGGTGGAACACCGTGGCGATTGGTACGCGATGGTTCACAGTTAGACACCTGTTATATCGGTGTGAGTTTTTACAGGACCCTGGACGAGGCAGAACTACACACTAGTACAGCACAGGTGTTCAATGAACGGGGGGAAGGTGTTATTCTACGAGGTGGCACGGCAGACATTTCGAAGGATGATAGACAAATTCACCTATCTGTCGAAGATGCCTTTAACCTAATCAAAAATGCTTTGGCGATTTATCAGAAAGAACATAAGAATTTTCCGGCGCGAGTTGTTATCCACAAGAGTTCCATACATAACGCTGATGAGATTAACGGCTTTGATGAAGCCTTGCAAGCCCACTCTATAGAACCTGAACTGGCAGATTATGTAAGTGTGACGCGTTCAAATACACGTTTGTTTCGTGGTAATCGTTATCCGCCACTACGTGGGACTTTCTTTAATCCAGGTGGAGAGTTCTTTCTGCTTTACACGAAAGGGAGCGTGGATTTCTTTTCGGCTTATCCAGGATTATATGTACCAAGGCCACTGGCATTTCGCTGCGATCGCGCTGCTCAAACACCTACCTTCCTAGGACAAGAAATTTTGGCGTTGACGAAAATGAATTGGAATAATACACAGTTTGACGGCGCTCAGCCAATTACACTTCGTTGTGCTCGTCAAGTAGGGCATATTCTCAAGCATCTTGGACCAATTGATCCCTGTGAACCGCATTATCGTTTTTATATGTGAATTAGTTCTCTATCGTACATCAACCAAGGGTACGTTATGAAATATCAGGTGGTGAAAAAGCGACCTAATCCGAACGTAGAGATGAAATCATCAGGAGCGCCGTGGATTGGGGAGATACCTAAGGATTGGCAAGTTTTGAAGGTAAAGCAAGTAGGTTGCAGCAATCCTTCCAAGAACAATCCTAAAACAGCATATCTTAAAGATACACTTGTGGTCTTCCTGCCCATGGAACGGGTTTATACTGATGGAACGATTGACCAAGAATTAAGGCTCCCTTATTCTCAACTCAAAAATGGATACACCTACTTTGAGGAAAATGATGTTCTGATAGCAAAAGTAACTCCTTGTTTTGAAAATGGAAAGATTGTCCTCGTAAAGAATTTAGCAACCCCAGTTGGGTTTGGATCGACTGAGTTTATTGTCATTCGTCCCAACCCGCGAATAGTTTTTCCACGTTTTCTTTTTTATGTCCTCCATAATGAGCCACTTCGTAACATTGGCAAACATTTTATGACCAGTGCAGTTGGTCTTAAACGAGTGCCGACTGAGTTTGTTGAGAACTTTCAGATTCCTATACCAACCAAACATGAACAAACCCAAATCGCCGCCTTCCTCGACCGCAAGACGGAACAGATTGACGAGCTGATCCGCATCAAAGAACGAAAGATAGAGCTGCTGCGAGAACAGCGAACCGCACTGATAATTCAGGCGGTGACGAAGGGGCTTAACCCGAATGTGGGGATGAAACCGTCGGGCGTGGAGTGGATTGGGGAGATACCGGCGCAGTGGGAAATGATGAAATCAAAGTATCTATTTCGGCTAGTTACAGAACCGGCACCCCGAAACCATGACTATGAACTTCTGTCAATCTATACGGACATTGGCGTTAAGCCCAGAAAAGAACTTGAGGAAAAAGGGAACAGAGCTACTACAACAGACGGATACTGGTTAGTCAAGAAGGGTGATTTCATCGTCAATAAGCTTCTGGCATGGATGGGGGCGATTGGCTTATCTAATTATGAAGGTGTAACAAGCCCTGCCTACGACATTTTGAGGAAAATTCGCCCGCTAAACGAGCGTTTCTATGAGTATCTATTTAGATGTGGACTTTATTTCACAGAATTTAAGAAACGGTCAAGGGGAATCATGGACGTCAGATTACGATTGTATTTCGATCAATTCGGTCAAATCCCTCTAGTGTTTCCGCCAGTTGACGAACAGGATAAGATCGCCAGCTTCCTTGACCGTAAAACTGTATATATTGACGAACTCACATCCGAAGAACAGCGAAAGATCGAACTCCTCAAAGAATACCGCCAATCCCTGATATCTGAAGTTGTGACGGGCAAGATAGATGTCCGAAGCGAGGTATAGACCGTGCGGTTGATTGTCAGGGAAACCTTGAATTCTATGTGTTGAGATGATATAATAACGCCTATTGGCTATAGAAAATTAGCCAATATGGTGATGGCAGGTGTTAATCACTAATAAAATGGAGGACATAATCATGACCGCCATGTTAGATAGAGAATTTCAGACATTTCAAGAAAATAAGCAGAATCTTGTTAAGAATCACAAGGGAAAATTCGTTTTAATCAAAGATGATGAGATAATTGGAATCTTTGAAAACGAACTAGATGCAGTTAAACAAGGCAATGAGCAATTTAAGGATTCTCACTTTCTTGTCAATGAAATAACTGATGACAAGTTTAAAATTCGCTTTATGCCAAGCCTAGTGAGAGTAGAATAATGCCAACCTATGACGCTATCCTAGTGCAAGATACCCAATTTCTAACTGTGCCCATGGAAGTGTCTCGTGCTACTCACTTTCCCTTAATCCTCGCACCTAACATAGCCATACCAATAACAGCTTTGATAGACACAGGGGCAACTCACACAGCAATTCGTGAAGACATCTTGCTGGGATTGAGAACTATCCCGTTAGGGAGGCAATATGTTGATACTGCCGCCGGTCCGGCAATTTGCAACCAATACTTTGTACGTCTTGCTTTCCCAGATGGAAAGTATGTTGATGACTTTCGTGTAACTACAATACCTACTGATAAAACAGTTGATTGTTTACTAGGAATGGATATTTTGCGCTTTGGTGTATTAATATACGATGGCAAGGCAGGCAAATTTAGCCTTGACTTTCAACCATAATCACCACGTTTACACGCCTTCAAACTGGCGGGTGTATTTACATCACCCGCCTTTTTTGTATCTACATATCACATACTTAACACACATAAGAACTCCCAGAGAGATTAGTAGTAAAGTACCAATCGCCGACCATGCACACGTACACCGAGACAAATTTTGAAGACCACATCGAAGCGCACCTGATTCGTTCAGGCTACCGGTCTAGGCAGCCTGTTTTCTATAATAAGCGCCTCTGCCTGATACACGATGAGATGCTGGAGTTTATTCAAGGCACACAACCGAAAACGTACCAGAAATTGGAACGACAATACCAGAGGGAAACACCGGAGAAGCTTCTCGACGAAATAAGTAGACAGATCGAGCGCCGCGGCGTGTTGGATGTGCTGCGGAAAGGGGTTAAAGATAGCGGTTGCTACTTCAATCTGACCTATTTCCGCCCGGCAAGCGGCATGAACCCAGACCTGCAGCAGCGCTACGCGCAGAACCGATTCGCTCTAATCCGACAGTTGAAATACTCTCAGAAAAACGAAAAGTCGCTGGACATGGTGCTGTTTCTTAACGGTCTGCCGCTGGTGACCATGGAGCTGAAGAACAGTCTGACCGGTCAGGTGGTGGCGGACGCCGAGAAACAGTACCGCACTGATCGAGATCCGAGAGAGCCGCTGTTCCGATTCCGGCGGTGTATGGTTCATTTCGCAGTGGGTAACGAGAAGGTTTCCATGACGACGCACTTACAGGGCGGCGAGACGCGCTTCTTTCCGTACAACCGAGGTATCGAAAACCCGGTTAACCCCGACGGGCACAAGACCGCCTACCTGTGGGAGGACATCCTGCAGCCCGATAACCTGATGGAGCTTATCGGCGACTTTATTCATGAGCAGGAGGTCGCAGACAAGGTTTACGACCCTGATCTCGGTGAAGTGAAAGATGTGAAGCGTACAGTGCTCGTTTTCCCGCGGTACCACCAACTGGACGTAATTCGGAAATTGAAGGCAGCGGTTGTCAAAGAGGGCGTTGGACACACCTACCTAATCCAACACGCCACCGGCAGCGGCAAGTCGAACTCTATCGCATGGTTGGCGCACCTGCTCACGCATCTTTACCGCTCGCCCGCGGATACCGACCGCATCTTCGATTCTATCATCGTCGTAACCGATCGGCGCGTGCTTGACAAGCAGCTTCAGGCGACAATCAAGCAGATGGAGCGGGTTGCCGGCGTGGTGCACTCCGTCGATAAGACCTCGGCGCAACTCAAGGCTTTCCTCGAATCCGGAAAAGACATCATCATCTCCACCATTCAGAAGTTCAGCGTTATCGCGGAGACCATCGGCGAACTCAAAGGCAAGACCTTCGCCGTAATTGTCGATGAAGTCCACTCTTCCCAGAGCGGCGAAGCTGCGAAGAACCTCAAAGTCTCGCTCTCGAAAGGGATTGAGAGCGGGGCGACAGACGATGACGAAACGGACATATCCGACATGGACGCAAAGATTATCGAAGAGATGGAGCGGCGCCGGGCGCAGGACCACATATCATATTTCGGGTTCAGCGGGACTCCGAAGAACAAGACCTTGGAGCTGTTTGGACGGAAGAACGAAGACGGAAATTTTGTCCCGTTCCACGTCTATTCGATGCGTCAGAGCATTAGCGAAGGCTTCACCCTTGACGTGCTGCAGAACTACACCACCTTTAAGCGATATTTTGAACTAGTCAAGAGCGTACCGGAGGATAAAGCGTATGAGAAGCGACGGACGCTCAGGATGCTGACGAGCTACGTCGATTTACAGCCCCACAGCATTGAGACAAAGACGCGAATTATTCTTGAGCACTTCGTCGAGCGGACCGCAAGGACTATTGAGGGCAAGGGGCGGGCGATGCTAATCACGCCATCTCGGATGCACTGTGTCCGCTACAAGTCGGAATTCGATCGGCAGATGAGGGAGTTGAACCTGCACTACGAGTGTCTGGTGGCGTTCAGCGGCACGGTACACGATACCGATGTCGGGCGGGACTACACCGAGAACGGCATGAACAACCTGGCGCCGAGCGTTTCGATTGCGGACACCTTCAAGCGTCCGGAGTATCGGATTCTGATTGTAGCGAATAAGTTCTTGACCGGTTTCGATGAACCGCTGCTGCAGACGATGTACGTCGATAAGCGGTTGGACGGGCTGCAATGCGTCCAGAGCCTGAGTCGCCTCAACCGCGTCGCACCGGGCAAGACGGAGACGCTCGTGCTCGACTTTGTGAACGAACCGGACGATATACAGGCGGCGTTTCAGCAATACTATGAGGCGACAATCCTTGAAGAGGAGACCGACCCGAATCGGTTGTATGACCTGCAGCGGCGGATGGAGGATTTCGATCTCTTTGATGTCGATATCGTCGACGGATTCTGCCTTATCTTCTATGACGAAAACAAGCCCAATGAACAACTACAACCTATTCTTGACAGTGTCGACGATAAATGGTCGGAGCGGGAGTCCGAGGAGCGCGAGGAATTTCGTTCCGCATTGCAGAGCTACATCCGCCTCTACGGATACATCTCACAGCTAATCTCGTTCACCGACCCCGCGCTGGAGAAGCTGTACGTCTTCAGTCGCAACCTCAACAAGAAGTTGCCGAAACGGGAACACGATGATGTGAGCGATGTCTTGGCGTCCGTCGACTTGGATTCGTTCCGTGTACAGAAGATTCATGATAGTCAACAGCTGTATCTCGACCCAGGTGATAGCGAGGTGCTTGGCATTGGCGGCGATGGATCCACCATCAGGGACCCGGAGCAGGACATGCTCTCGAATATCATCCGGACGCTGAACGATACATATCAGACGGACTTCACGGAAGAAGATAAGGTTGACATTGAGACCATCCGTCGTAAGGTGCACGCCGACGAATCCCTCCAGCAGGTCATCCAAGGCGACAACACGGATGGCAATAAACGCTACAAGTTTAATCAGGTGTTTGACGCCATTTTGTTAGAGTTTGTGCAAGACAAGTTGCATCTTTACAACAAGTTGACGAAGCGGGAGGTCAATAGCGATCTGAAACGTCTGCTCTATCAAGATTATCGCCCGCCGTCGGCGCCCTCTTCCTTGTGAAGACGAGGAACAAAAACCATTCCCTTCCTTACAGAGTTGATTGTAGATTGGGTAGAGCGATCAAGTGACCGAACAGGGAGCGCGATAGTTTTAGTGTCGGTGAAGACTATCGCCTTCGCTATTCGCTCAGTTGATCGTTGGGTTTCGCCGTTGGCTCAACCCAACCTACACAGGAATCATTCCCCTCCTTACCAAGGAAGGGGGTTAGTAAAGGTTGAATCAGAAAATCCATCACCACCTCTAACTCACCCTCAAATTGGGGAGGACTTTTTTTGCGCTCCACGCCAGCCCTCTCTGCTTGGTTAAAGCGAGAGAACAATAATCATTCCCCTCCTTACTAAGGAGGGGCTAGGGGAGGTTAAAACGACGGATTGATTTACCATCCTCTCGCTACCCCTTAGCAAGAGGGAGAATTCAGATGAGCTTGCAGGCACTGGGTGAATGCGCACAGGGGGAATCAATCATTCCCCTCCTTACCAAGGAGGGGCTAGGGGAGGTTGAAACGACGGATTGAGTTTCCGAGTCTTAAGGCGAGTTGAACGGGAATATGACACGACTTTTCAATAGAACGCGCGAAAAGGAGAAAAGACTCAAACTTCGGAAAAACATGACTGAAGCAGAAATTTTGGTTTGGTCAAAGTTAAGGGCAAAACAGATATGTGGTCATAAGTTCCGCAGACAGTATAGCGTCGGTGTGTACAGCCTCGATTTCTATTGTCCAGCACTAAAACTTGCAATCGAAATTGATGGTGATACGCATTTCCAAGCTGGGGCGAGAAAATATGACTTGACAAGGCAAGAGTTCATTGAGAGATTTGGTATCCGCTTTCTGCGTTTTACGAATCTGCAAGTTTGCGAAAATCTCGAAGGGGTTTTGGAGTCCATCAGGAAAACAGTGAAGCAGATGGAGAAATTAGGAGTTTCGACCTGAACCCCCACTAACTCCCCTTATCAAGGGGTGAGAATTATCCTTGCACTAGAACCTGTCGCTCGTGGAAAGAAAGATTCAATAGGAGCGCAGGAAAAGTGCTTTTTGTCCCCCTCCTTACCAAGGAGGGGCTAGGGGAGGTTAAAACAACGGATTGATATACCCCCTCGCGCTCCCTCTTGTAAGGGGTGAGAATTATCCTTGCGCTAATACCTGTCGCTCGTGGAAAGAAAGATTCAATAGGAGCGCAGGAAAAGTGCCTTTTGTCCCCCTCCCTACCAAGGAGGGGCTAGGGGAGGTTCAAACAACGGATTGATATACCCCCTCGCGCTCCCCCTTGTAAGGGGAAGAATTATCCTTGCACTAGAACCTGTCGCTCGTGGAAAGAAAGGTTCAATAGAATCGCAGGAAAAGTGCCTTTTGTCCCCCTCCTTACTAAGGAGGGGCTAGGGGAGGTTAACGAAACGCATGGCAAACCATCAAGAACTGGCAAATCTCGTTTGGAATGTCGCAGATGACGTGCTGCGCGGGCTGTTCAAACCGCACGAATACGGCGATGTCACGCTGCCGTTTCTCGTGCTGCGCCGACTGGACTGTATCTTGGAGGAGAATGAACGAAAAAAGAAGGGAATCGACGCCTACAACCAATTCAAGGACAAAGTGTCAGAAGATGCGCTGCCGCCGATTATTCTGCGAGCAACAGGCAGCCGGTTCTACAACACCTCCAAATACGATCTGTCTCGACTGAAAGATGAGGCGGCACATATCCGCTTCAACTTCGAAAACTACCTCCTCGGGTTCAGTAAGGATGTGCGAGACATAATCGAAAACTTCAATCTAGATCAGTTTATCGATCGGCTGGACAGGAACAATCGACTGTTCATCTTCTGCGACAAGTTCACCGAAGTCGATTTGCACCCGAATCAGGTGGATAACCACACCATGGGACAGGTCTTTGAGGAGTTGCTCCGCCGGTTTTCAGAGATGTCGAACGAGACCAGCGGGGAACACTACACCCCGCGGGACGTGGTGCGGCTGCTAGTATCGTTGCTGTTTGCGGAACACCGCGAGAATTTGCAGGGGCAGGGGGTTATCCGCAGCATCTTCGACCCTTGTTGCGGAACCGGCGGTATGTTGACGATCGGTAAGGAGTATTTTCTCGAAAATATCAACCCCGCCGCCAATCTCCGGTTGCTCGGTCAAGAATTAAACGCGCAGACCTACGCCATATGCAAATCGGATATGTTGATTACCGGCGAAGACCCGAATTCAATCCAACTTGGATCTTCGCTCTCCAATGACCAATTTCAGGGGCAGCGTTTCGATTATATGATTACGAATCCGCCGTTTGGCGTCAGTTGGAAGTCCGAGGAACAGTGGGTGAAATTGGAAGCCGGAAACCCTAGCGGCAGATTCGCCGTTGGAACGCCGCGCACCTCTGACGGAGCGCTGCTGTTCCTGCAGCACATGCTATCCAAGATGGAACACCGCGGCAGTCGAAGCGGTATTGTCTTTAACGGTTCCCCGCTCTTCACGGGCGACGCCGGCGGCGGCGAGAGCGAGATTCGACGCTGGATTATCGAAAACGACTGGTTGGAGTGTATTGTCGCCCTCCCCGACAAACTGTTCTTCAACACCAGCATCTCGACTTACATCTGGATCTTGACGAATCAAAAATCCGAGGTACGACGTGGAAAGATACAACTAATCAACGGCGCAGGTTTCTTCGACAAGATGAAGCGGAACCTTGGCGCCAAGAGTGTTATCATCTCTGACGCCCATATCCGTCGTCTGGTGGAACTCTACACCAGTTTTGAGGAGAGCGAACACTGTAAAATTTATTCGAACACGTTTTTCGGCTACACCAAGGTGACGGTTGAGAGACCGCTGATCGAAACGAAAAAGATTCTAGGCGAGGAGAAGGAGGTCGTTGTCAGGGACAAGAAAGGCAACCCGAAACCGGATTCTGCGCTGCGAGACTATGAGCGGGTGCCGCTCACTGAAGACATCAATGAATATTACCAGCGGGAGGTCAAACCCCACCTGCCGGACAGTTGGATGGACAGAAAGAAGGACAAGGTCGGCTACGAAATCAACTTCAATAGGTATTTCTATCAGTACACGCCGCTGCGTTCCCTCAACGAAATTGCCAATGAATTGTTGGCGCTAGAGCAAAAGAACGAAGGACTGTTGAGTGAAGTGTTGGGTGCTGTTGCAGATTCGTAGTCACGTCGCAAACTGAGCTAAAAGATATAGGTTAATGCAGGCTAATTGATTCGCGAAACTATTTCAGCCTTTCCGATATCCGACATCCTATGCACTGAGCGGGTTTAACGATCAACCGACTGGATAAGGAGCGCGATAGTTCTCCAAGGCGATAGTAAACCCCGCGCGATAGCTTTAGACGCCTCTCCCACCGTTAGCGTACTATGCCGATATTTTCATTGCCTCATTCCCCTCCCTACCAAGGAGGGGCTAGGGGACGTTCTGACAGTGTGTTAACTTCACCCCTTCTCGCGCCCCCTTAGCAAGGGGACGATTTGCAACGAACAAGTTCAACCAGTTCGGAAGAGAAACTTCATTCCCCTCCTTACTAACGAGGGGCTAGGGGAGGGTTTCGTAGCGAAACCCAACGTTTTTCTTGTTTATCCTTGTAAGGGTGTCGAGAGTTGTGTATATCGCGTTTGGCTTAGATTGAACCTAATGCCCATGTTTAGACAGCAATGAATGAGATGTATGGCGCACAACCCCGCCAATGAGTTTTTAATCGACTCAAGGGTCATGAAGTGCACTTCTTTTGTCTTGCTCCTTGCATGGGCATGACATATAATTTGAGACACCACAGGGTCAAAGGAGAAACTCGCATATTAGATCATTTACATTCCCAAAAGTTCTCCACAGGCTGCAATTCGACCGTATCAAAACAGCGTCCAATTCTCACTTATGAGGGCGAAAACAAGGTTTTGGGTGGTTTGGCTTTGCATCGAATTTGGAAACACAACTGGATAAGTGCGATTAAGAATGATAGATCGGATGCGGCGTAAGATAGGAGGCAAGACGTGGATTTGCTAGCGGGAAAAGTTGCTGTCGTGACAGGCGCTGGACGAGGAGTTGGTCGCGCGGTCGCGGTCGAATTTGCTGAGGCGGGAGCGGCAGTTGCACTGGCTGCGCGTACCGTCGCCGAAATCGAGAGTGTAACAGAAAAAATCCGGGCAAGTGGGAGTCGCGCAATAGCGGTCCCGACTGACGTAACCCGTCAATCAGAGGTTGACACCCTTTTCGCTCAAACTCGTGACGAACTGGGTCAAGTAGATATTCTTGTGAACAACGCTGCCATTATTGGTCCTACCGGCAAACTCTGGGACACGAATCTAACGGATTGGCATGAAGTTTTTGACATCAACCTGTTCAGTATGGTGCGTTGTGCATCATCAGCCCTTCCTTCAATGGTTGAGCGCGGCTATGGCAAGATTATCAACGTCGGATCGACAGCTGGCTGGACGGATTCGTGGGTGCCTGGGAACGCAGAACAGGCGGCTTATGCCGCGACTAAAGCGGCAATTATGCGCTTCAGCGTTTGTCTAGCTCAACAGGTCAAGGCTGACGGCGTCAATGTGAATTGCGTTGGTGTAAGCGCAAACACGCGTATGAGTGATGAAGCACGTCTAGCGCTAGCACGTGTGCGGGGTACTCCCCCACCGCCGACCATGGATGACCTCCCACTCGATCAGCAAGTGCTGCCGGAAAGAAACGCGCCCCTATTCGTCTTTTTGGCTTCATCTCTTTCAGACAACATCACCGGTCAGTACCTTGAAGCCAATCAGATGCCCCACCGTGCACCGAGGTGCCACTAACATTCCCAAATATTATCGCAAAATCGTAAAAAGAGGGAATATGAAACATTCAACCATTCGTGTCGGGTTAGTTGGATCGGGTTTCATCGCTAAATTCCACAGCCTGGCTTACAACAATCTATCCGTAATGTACAACGCTGCGCTGCCTGGTGTCGAGCGGATCAGACTTTTCGACGTGACAAGCGAACTCGCTGCGGCTGGTGCTTCACGGTTAGGTTGGGAGGGAGCGACGGACGACTGGCGAAACATTACTCGTGCCGATGACATCGATCTTGTTGATATTGTTGCGCCGAACTACGCACATGCAGAGATCGCCATTGATGCCGCGAGACACGGCAAGCATATATTCTGTGAAAAACCTCTTGCCCACGATGTTGAGTCAGCACGTCGGATGGTCGAAGCGGTTCGTCAGGGTGGATGTATTCACCAAGTCGGGTTTGTATACCGCATGTGGCCTGCCGTCGCTTTTGCCAAAGAACTCATCGACACCGGCAAAATCGGTCGGATACTTCACTTCCATTCACGATTCCTGCACGATTACGGTCTAGATCCTTCCCTGCCGATGAGTTGGCGATTTGAATCGCGGAAAGCTGGTGCTGGCAGCATCGGCGATATTGGATCGCACGCGATTGACATCGCTAGATATCTTGTTGGCGACATTGTCCGTGTATTCGCTCGATCTAGCACATTTATACAGAAACGCTTAATCGCTCCACCAGGGTTAAGCAATGCGTTTCGCCGCTACGACAGTGAAACCGCGGATATATCTGAGTTTCGCACAGTTGATGTGGACGATGCAACTGACATGTTAGTCGAATTTGAAGATGGAACGGTAGGAAATCTTGAGACCAATTGGGCGGCGGCAGGCCACGAGAACGAACTCAGCTTCGAGGTGAGCGGAGATCGAGGCGCCATAAAATTTAGTTGGCGTCACGCTAATGAATTGTTAGTTTATTCGGTGGACGATCCAGAGAATCTCAATGGTTTTCGTACAGTCATCATCGGGCCTATGCATCCACAAGCAGAGTCCTTTGGACCAGTGCCGGGACTTGGCATGGGTTATGGCGATGCATTTCTTGTTGCACTGCGCGAAATGGTTGAATCAATCTCCTGTAGTCGGACGGCAAGCCCAAATTTTCTAGATGGTTTGAGAGCTTGTGAGGTAGTGGACGCGGCGGTGCGTTCATCTGCCTCTGCGGAGTGGGAGGATGTCTATCGCAATCAAGAGGAGTGAACGATTCTTCTACAAAGTATAATCGCAATCCTCAATGGTGGCAGTTTGTGCTGCTTCACTGACTGGTTGCCCAGATAGAGCGATTTTCCGGGGCTCACCGAAGTGTTGTGTAGAGTTGCAATTTCAGAGGACAGAACGGCATCTCAACCGATTAATCCTCCCAAATCACCAAATTCAGAAAGGATGTGTTGTAAATGACACGTAAGTGGAAAACAGCGTTTCTCACCATTTTGGACTATAGTACAATGCCGTCGATTGACGTAATCGAGTCGCTGTGCCGTTTGGGGTATGAAGGTATAGAGTGGACTATGGACCACTTTGATCCCGATAAGCCGCTTGCACAATTGCGCGAATTGGTTAATCAGACTCATGATGCGGGAATGGAGGTATCCCAAATTATGGCGCATACCGACCTGATTTCGCTCAATGATACGCTGCGCAAGCGAAAAATAGATCGAATTGTACGCGGCATACGAGCGGCGGGTGAGTGCGGAGTCAGCGCAGTCAGTGTCTTGACGGGCCCGTCGATTTGGGAGCCAGACCATGTCCGGATTGGTGAGGACATGAGTGAGATGGCTGCATGGGATCAGGCTATCGAAGCCGTCGAAACCTTCGTCGAAGCCGCTGAGGAATCCAACGTAGTTATCACGTCTGAGGCAGTCTATGGCATGCTTGCCCATGACTTCTTTACTCACAAGTGGTTGGTAGATCAAGTAAATCATCCAGCGCACAAGGTCAATTTCGATCCGTCGCATCACGTTCTCTATGGTATAGAAGATATGCGCTGGCTTATTCACCAGTGGGGAGATAGAATCGCCCACGTTCATATCAAGGACGCCATTGGCATACCTCAACTCAACAAGTTTGTGTTTCCGCTGCTGGGTGAAGGTCGAGTGAACTGGAAAGATTTTTTCGTTGGGCTCGAAGAAATTGACTACCAGGGGTTCTGCAGCCTCGAGTTTGAGTCCTTTCGTTTCTATCGCCAAGTCCTGAAAAATAACCCGGAAGCTGCGGCTCAGATGCTGCTCGAACAACTAAACGCACTTCTAGAAGATGATTAAGCGTGGTCACCGCAAGGCAAATATCCGAACAGGTAATCTTAACCACTATCGGCATAGCCACTGCATCTCTCTTCGTCCTGAAATCCAATAATCCGGAAAATGACACCTGTACAATCGCTAATGAAAGGATATTGAAGTGAAACCCTTTTTGGTGTTTTGTGCATCGTTAGTTTATTTTTGCGGCTTAACGATAATTCTCCTGGTTTTGCTGAAAATTTCTTCAGGCATCGCTGACAACCGTCATTTTTTGTTAATATTCGGCTCAATAGTATTCACGTCTGCCTTCTTTGCTCTCATTGCTTGGTACTGGTCCCGAGGAAAGATATAAACCAAAAATCAGTCCGATTCCTACTGACCCATAGCGCCTACGCCTAGCACGCTAAAAGGAACATTAACCGCGTAGTAGGCCACGCACGAAAGGAGCGAAACCGTGAAGTTGAAACCTTCGGATGTCTTTTCGATAATTTTCCTCGTGTTGGGTACTTCCTATATGTTCATCACTTCCGCTACAGGTGATTTTGAATTAGATCCATTCCTCATTGCAGTGCTCTCAATGGTCGTAACCATACTGCACTGCGCCAATACGATAAAAGTTAGGCAGTCAAGTCCGGAACCGCCAAAATCTAAAGAACAGTTTTAGTAGTAATTGTAGGTTGGGTTGAGCGATCAACCGACCGAAAAGGGCGGGCGATAGTTCCCTAGCGAGCGCGATAGTTCTCACCAACACCGAAACTATCGCGTCCCGTGTTCGGACGACCAGAAAGCATTACCGTCCCCTATTGCTCTGTTGCCCTAGCGTTTTGATCGTGTACTTCAGAGATCATTAGTTTTTGTAGGTTGGGTAGAGCGGGCGTTTCCAAATCCGTTACTACCGCAATAACCATTCCGAGCACCAAACATCGCGCTTGGCGAATTACATACAGCGAAACCCAACGCTTTTCTGTCGTCCGGAGGTTTCAAACGCGTTGGGTTTCGCCCTTGGCTCTACCCAACCTACAAGAACTAAGACGCGTAGTCATTTTGGGATGTCGAAAGCCATTACAGTGAGCGTTAGTTCTCGATTTTGGTCGTCAATGTGTGAAAAGATACAACGGAAGGAAGATTCCGATTGTGTGTCCAACTCACGTTTGTAGTTCGGATGGTCCTTAGTGGTCGATTTGATTTCATTCAAGACGTTAGAAAAGTCTTTGTTTCGATTGAAGATTATTACAGCTACTTTCGTATCGCGCCATGAACTGTAACTCAATATTTGATCGATTGCCTTTGTAAGTGATCGAGGGCCATTCCAATACTTGCATTCAGCAATGAAGATATTTCTTCCCTCCGATCGGATCAATATGTCTGTCTTTCCCTTGCAGTTAAATGTTTCGCCTGTAGCCTGACCAGGGTAGTGGCCATTTAGTTGTACCAAGAAATTTGATCGCAATGATTCCTCGTCCATTGTTGAAAATGTTGATGGATCGTGTTCCATTTCTTGGCCCATGTTTTTGATTACTTCAAGTATGTGTAGATAATGTTCCTCAACAAGGACTGGTTCTGGTTTGTCCGGTGGCGAGCCCGCATGAAACAGCGCCGGTGAATTCCGACGATGCACTTCCGGGGCTTGATAAGTCTTTGGTGGATGCTTGGGTGAGTTAATGGGGATTCCAAGAGAGGCAATGAGGTTATGATTCGCCAATAATCTCTTACGGCGCTGCTCTATTGCTTGGCATGCGACTGAGTTTAGCTTATTGTGGAAAACGTCCGCCTTCCCGCGGAAGCGTGTCAAGTGTCCATTGATTCGATCCAAGTTGTTATTTATTATCCGGCGTACATTTTCAACGGCGAGATCCACCCCAATAATAGTGAATGTTATAGTCATGCCCTTGACGATTGCGCGTGGCGGCGCTGACTCAATTTGATATGTTGCATACCGAAATCTGAAAACATCAGGGTCCCCGGTGAATGGTACAGTGATTTCGATTTCCGTGCCCGGCACGTAGAATGGTTCGCTTGGATCAATTATCGCTCGCATTTTGTCTTTACTGACATCAACCTTTGTTTCGCGAGGTTCAGAGATGGACTTCCTATCGCTCTTGAGAACTGGAACATCAATTTTGAACCGCTCTACTAAATCAGCGCACATGGTATACACAGATGTATTTAGCAACTGATTCTCGTCTATCGCATTTACCCCAATCTCTAACTCTTTGCGCTTATGCCCCTCAACTGAGCGCCAATCAATTTCCGAGAAGAGACATTCTTGTTTAATCATAATTCCTTAATTCCAAGTGTATCAAGTTAATGTAGGTTGGGTTGAGCGGTTAATCCCAAATCCGTTCCTATTCCTATAACCATTCCGAGCACCAAACATCGCGCTTGGCGACTTACTTGCCGCGAAACCCAACCCTTTTCTGTCGTCCGGAGGTTTCAAAGGCGTTGGGTTTCGCCCTTGGCTCTACCCAACCTACACGAAATTCTTGCCGCACGTCATAACAAAAACAACCGCGAGAAGTACAACGGCGATGCTCATCTCTCCAACCCTGTTCGTTGCCCTTTTCAGGCCCTCGTTCGACACAACCATACCACGAAAACAAGAATCAACTATTTTGTTCATCCGTATCTATCCCATGCATCGCTCCAAAGTTGTCTAAATTTACCATCGCATGGCACTGAACGTAAATGCCATTCATTTCGAGTTAATGATGTCCTCAAATTCTACACACCGATTCTCTTTCGCATATTCTCGGCACACATCCCGCCACAAACGGCTCTCCCACAGCGCTAAAATCAAATCCTTCACTTCGGTATAGTGTCCAAATCCTATTTCGCGCCTTAACTCTCCCTCAAATGCCCCCCAACTGACATGCTCTCCATTTATGTATTTGTCATGATATTTTTCGCAAATATCATTTACCAGCCTCATTCGAGGATCTCGCCGCGACCAGCCCTTGTGTATTTTGAACCGGTCAAGCGGCCATTGACTCTTGTCCCTGCTTTCGCTAAGTATTAAAGTAATCGCATCCGCAATCATCTCAATATGGTCTCTAATGGTGTTTTCATCCGACATTTAAAAATCCTTTCTGAAAAAATTGCGCGCTCCGCAATAACGTCGAGCAAACATGATTATGAAACATTCAAAATCTTTTAAATTAATCAACGCACTCCATAATAGTCCCTATGTACGCATATACGCTAAATTCATGAATTTGCAGGAAGCAGTCGCAGTGTAAGTTTGTCGACTACACCGCGCCCCACGATTGACGCCCGTGACAAGTTTCGATAAACGTAACTCATTTAGATTACCAAATCCCGCCCAACCTGTCAACCGCTGCTTTCCCTTTGCTCACTTACCCCCCGGGTTCCCGACTCAATAAGCGATTCACTTGTTCTCGGTTGAACGGAGCCCGCGGCGAATCAAATGCTTCCCGGCACAAAAAACCCCTCGCTGACTCACTCCGAAGAAATGCTAAACAGAGTTTTTCGTGGATGTCAACAAAAATAACCCTCTTTTTTATATTTTTACTATGTCAACTATAATTGTCATCGTGTTTTTATAGTTCAAATTACATTTATTCATTTTCTCTTGACATTTGTGGATGAATGTTATAATATATAACATTAGTATAATAAACTTTTACCGAATGGAAGAACTATGTCGTCTTCTAACCACTATTTTTCACCGGACAGGCACGCGAGTTGCCGCCGCTCCCGTGCGTTATAATTTAACAGAATAACCACCCTTGTAAGCGCTAACCCCGATGATGGTAGCTTACACGATGGCGAACGATGTAAATCGTGCGTGGCAGAAGTGTCGCAACTTTTGCCATCCGCTGTCGCTTCGGGGTTATTTTTTTTCGCGCTTCGCCCTATGCAGCGTATCTCGTGAATCTAACGAAACGGCATGAAAAAATAAATTGATGTAAAATGTAATTCCCAAAATCCGCTCTACGACTAGCATTCAGCGATTCCGGAATTACATCGATGTAATTTGATGTAATTTTAGGTTCAACAAGTAGCTCCACACCGAGGTCAAGAATATGGACGAAAATTCAACTTGGCAAGAGGCCTTAAAGGACGAAGATGTCCGAAAGAACATCGCGTACAACATCCAGCGGTACGGTACGAAAAAAGCCGTGGACGCAGTCTATGAAAATCAGAACTTTGAGAGTTGCCGAACCGGTGACGCCGCGCACGACCGAAAAGCCATACGCACCGCAATTCAGGTATGCAACCCCAAGAATAAAGATCGCTTTAACACCCAGAAATACGGCGCCGCCGTCGCAGACGCCGCGAGAGATGAGCTTGAGTGCGTGGTCGTGGAACACGTACCTTACATCAAACAGTCCCTCGAGCGCATGCGCGTCGTGGACGAAGAGGCTGCAAACGCCGAAACCTTGGAAGAACTCAAAAAACTAAAACTAAAACAGGAAATACATGAGAAATATCGTTCCGCCCTATCAGCCCTCACGGGGGCTCTTCGCGTCTACCAAAACCTGCCCGACGAGTCTAGCGCCGGTGATGCCCAAACTCGACATAATCCGGGAGATGCGTTCAGGGAACTCCCCGAGCCTCCTGAATCGTTACGAGGCAGTTCGACGCCAGGGCAAGATTCTGAATGATGACGACCGCACCCTAGTCGTACACATGGCTTACGTCGATCCAAGGTTCTTTGTGGAATACTACCTCCACGACCCGGTGTCCATGACCCCCCTGCAACCGCACCATGTCCGTCTGCTCAACCTCATCCCGTACAACAAAACCGGCGTCAAAGTCAACGTCCAAGCCCCGCGCGGCTCCGCAAAGACCACCTGCTGCGCAATCTGGTACCCGCTCTGGAGGCTCTGCTTCAAATCCTTCCAACGCGCTGAAGGCGTCCCCGACGAAAAATTTATCCTAATCATCAGTCGCAACCAAGCCATGGCAAAGGGCATTCTCGATAACCTCAAACTTCTAACCGAAAATCCCAAAATTGTCCGAGATTTCGGTAATCTCCGAGGTCGCGTATGGAAAAAAGATGAATGCGAGACCGCAAACGGCGTCACTATCCGAGTGCTCGGACGAAAGCAGTCGCCGCGCGGCGCACTCGTCGCTGGAAAGCGCCCGTCGCTCGTAGTCGTCGACGACCTTGAAGACCCGAAACGCTGCCTGAACCCCGATTTGCGTGTGGAAGACTCGGATTGGCTCTTTTCGGACATCATGTTCGCTTCCGACATCGGAGGAAACCTCAACTGCATCTACGCCGATACCGTAAAGCACCCGGACAGCTTGTCCATGCGTCTAACCCAAACGCCCGGCTGGAAGAATGTCCACTTCAAAGCTATCCTTGACCCTGAAGACCTCTACCACCCTACCCACGAACATCTCTGGAAAGGTTGGGAGGAGATTTACGGCGACTTGACGTTAGATGACGCTGAACGAGAAGCAAAGGCGGACGAATTCTACAACTCTCATGCGGAGGAAATGAACTCTGGCGTCGCTCCCCTCTGGCCCGAAGCATTATCCTACCTCAAAGTCCGCAAGATGATTGTAGAGCGCGGATACCACTACTGCCTCAGAGAACTCCAGAACATCGCCCGCGACCCAAGCATGTCGATGTTCGACATGGAAAACGCAATGACGTTTGAGATCGTCGATGAAGGCTTGAAACGCAGCGACAGACGCATCGTTGAATGGCATCAGATTGGCGGCTTCACGACCTACCTCGACACTGCGGGCGGGCGCGACACACAGCAAAATTCGTATGCCTGCGCCGTCGTCGTCGCGTGGGAGCCGCTGGAGGGTGGACGTAAGCTCCACCCCGATTCATTGGCTGGTGTTAACGCCTACGTTCTGTCGTGCTGGATTGACCGCAAAGGCCTAACGGAACAGTTCGAGAATGCCATTCTACTCCACCAACGCGCCGAAGCCTTACTCCACAGAGCCGTACCGAAGTCGTATTTTGTAGTAGAGGGGCGTCCGGACCCAGACCACACCATTCGCACGTCGTACGATGTTGCGTTTAAAGATCTGAAGGAGAAGCTAAAGTTCGAAAACAAACTAATCTATCACCCGCAGACGCAGAACAAGGAGGAACGTATCGGAACGCTTGAACCTGCAATAAAAAACGGCTGGCTCGCGTTCAATCGGGTCGGCTTGCCGGGTGAGTTCATGAAGCAGTTCCGCGAATTCCCGAATTCCGAGCACAACGACGCGCCCGACGCCGTTCAGGGCGCACTTCGCCAGAAAATCACCTCCACCCCGAAGCATCGCGAACACGAACAGCGGCGTAGACGCGCACGCAACGAGTCGTATCGCGAATACGGACGGCCAACCGTCCGCCTATAACACCGGTAAATCCCCACCCTTTACAAGGGGGAGTTAGAGGGGGTAAGTCGCACCTCACCGAAATCGGCAACAAGAAATGCAGAATCTTCACCGCCAAAACCGAACCGTTAGCAAGCATTAAAGATTGACCGTCCGGTTAGAATTTGATATGCTGTTCCAGTTGACGACTCGTGACAGGCTGCGTCCGAATATCTTCGCCGCGGTGCTGGGCGGCAGGCAACATTAATCCATGTTCGCGCGACGGAGAGCGCGTCCGGCCCGCGTCGCCATATATTGCATGAAATACCCTATAATTTTCCGGTATGGAGTGTCGCCGAAAATTGGAGAAGCGGTTACCGGATTTTAATTTGATTTTAGTTTCAAGAGTTAGTATAATTACCTAAAGTTCTGTTTAAGAACGAAATATCAATGTGTGCGAAAAAGGATCCTGGACGATGGCGATTTGTAAATGTAAGAAAGCAAGGTAGTTCTGGATACCAACATGCGCTCCATGCAAGAGAGCACTTTTAGTAAAAGTCGTCCTCAGATATTATATGCTAACACCTCCATGTGCAAATGTTGAGTTCTCCAAGACACCTCAGGTACATAATCGAGTTCCCTTTTCGTGTTCGGAGAATGGAAGGCATGCCTAAAAGTATCAATGCAAAATAGGAACCATCCATGACCAGATGGTTTTCTTATATCCGAAACTGACCACGGTTCAGCAGAGATCGTGGTTTTTTTTGTGGTTATTAATCACTGACGCTGCTGAGAAAGTGGTGCTTTCTTGCCTAAAATTGTATTCTGAATCACAAGCTGTTATTATAAAGATTCCTATTCTTACGAAATAATATAAGACATCCCTTAGTATGATGGGAACCGCTGAAAAATTCCGGCAAATTTTCTATTGAATGGAAATCCTTCTGTTTTCTGTGAAGCAATTCGAAATGGACGGACCAGATGAAAACGGCTGTCGCTTCACGTCCTAGGGAAAAGATTGGATCGCTGGCTTGTCGTACCTACTCATCGCCGCCAGAAACTGCGCTTTTGCTGCGGCGGAGTTTCGTATCAGACAAAAAACACCGTTTCATCCAACTTCAAGTATACACCATCTGAAAGACAGAAAGTAGATGATGAAATTGCTCGAACCGATGCCAAACACTGTCAAACAAAAGATACAGGGCATACTTCCGCCAGGAGAAGATGAACTCATTCGAGTATTTACTGACTTGAGTTGGGATGGGCGCTTTGGCACACAGTGGATTGTCGTTACGCACAAGCGAATCATGATTATTTCCCAAGATGGCGCCGATGGCGTTGTGCAGTTCCCCATTGAAGAGATCTTAGCGGTGCGTACGGAACCCCTAGTCGGTGGTGGACGCTTGGAGATTGAGCGAAAGGCTAGCCCAACCGCTTTTATCCCCTACTCTAACTCTATGGCAACGAAGTTCTCCGAAGTTGCACGGGGCATCGAACAGCTTCGCAAGGAGGAACAATTACTAATCAATAGCCAACTTGACCGCACACGATGCGAAAAATGTGGTAAGTTGCTACCTGAGAAGGACGGCATCTGCCCGGCTTGCATCCAACGGTTAGCAACGCTGCAGCGAATCGGGAGTTATCTGAAGCCCTACAAATGGCGCTCGATTCTCCTTGCAACGGCGTCTATCATTGGAACCCTCTCGGAAATAGTACCCCCGTGGATCACCCGGCACATCGTAGATGATGCGCTTGTACCGAAGGAAGGAGCAACTGTCGATATGGAGCAACGGTTCGCACTGCTAGGTTGGCTAGTGCTTGGATTAGTTGGCGTCCGGGTGTTAGGTTGGGGTGCAGAATGGGTGCATGGCTGGACGGTGACTTGGTTGGGTGCACGTGTCACAGCTGATATCCGGAGCCGTCTGTATCGACAACTCGAGTTACTATCGCTGCAGTTTTATGACAAACGGCAGGTTGGCGCGGTGATGTCACGTGTAACAAGAGATGCCGGCAGACTACAGGATTTTCTGGTGGAAGGCATACCCTATCTGGTCATCAATGCCCTGATGATTGTTGGCATTCTGGGATTCCTGTTTTTGATGAGCTGGCGGTTGACATTGTACATCCTGCTGCCGGTTCCACTTCTTCTGGCATGGGGCGTGTTCTTCTGGCGGAGGATGCGGCGTTACTTCCGGAAGTGGGATCAGAACTGGTCAAATCTTATGGCGATGGTGCATGAAACATTGACCGGCATTCGAGTGGTAAAAGCCTTTGCACAAGAGCTTCGGGAAATTGCCGCGTTTAACAAACGGAATAAGGTGCTGCGTCGGATAGCCGTGCGCACGGAGATTAACTGGAAAATCTTTTTCGCTACGTCGAGCTTCGTGACCGGCTTGGGTGTATTGATTATTTGGTTCTTCGGCGGGCTAGAGATGATGAAGGATGAACTCTCTCTGGGTAAGCTTATGGCGTTCTACGGCTACATGTGGCTTGTTTATGGTCCCATCCAGTGGTTCGGACAGGTCAACAATTGGATGACCCGGGCGTTCACTGGGGCAGAGCGCATCTTCGAGGTCATAGATACGCCGCCCGAAGCCTACGGGGATGCAAACGCCGTTTCTATGCCCAACATAGAGGGCAGAATTGATTTCAAGAGGGTCACTTTTGGTTACGATAAGAGCAAGCCAATTCTTCATGAAATCGATCTCCAAGTCGTACCAGGAGAGATGGTTGGGCTTGTGGGCAAGTCAGGGGTCGGCAAAACAACCACGGTGAACTTAATCTGTCGGTTCTATGAAGTAGACCATGGCGTGATTGAGATTGACGGCATGGATAGCCGTAAAATTCGGATGGAGGATTTACGTAGCCAGATTGGTATTGTGCCCCAGGAACCGTTTTTGTTCAGCGGCACAATTGCTGAGAACATTAGCTACGGTAAACCCAGTGCGAGCTTCGAGGAAATTATTGATGCTGCACAAGCAGCCAACGCCCACAACTTTATCCTCGCCAAGCCCGATGGCTATGATACCCAGGTGGGAGAGCGGGGAAATAAACTGTCGGGCGGAGAGAAGCAGCGAATCGCAATAGCCCGCGCTATTCTCCACAACCCGAGGATTCTGATTTTAGATGAAGCGACGTCGTCGGTAGACGTGGAGACGGAGAAGCAGATTCAGGAAGCCATTGCCCAACTAATCAAAGGGCGAACTACCCTCGCAATCGCCCACCGGTTGTCAACCCTGCGGAATGCGAACCGTCTAGTAGTGCTTGAGGACGGACGCATTGTAGAGATGGGAACGCATAGCCAACTGATGGAGAAACGGGGCGCATTCTATGACCTTGTGCAGTTACAGCAGCAGGCCTCAGAGATTATCGCAGTTAAAGAGTAGTGCCTGAATAGCTCCGCGATTAATCTGATTTGCCTCGATTTTTCCGCGACTCTTAGAATCTAGCAATTTGTCTCTTAAGGATAGTATTTCTATTGGACCTCGCGTAACGGTCGGGTATCGACACAGCATTCAAACGTGCTAACACAAACTAGGACATTTCAAACAACAACAATGCAACCGTTTATCGAATCACTGCCAGCTGAAGTGAATGCGAAGCTTCAAAGGGCAAAACCCGCAGAAGAACAGGTGTTTATCCAGGTCTCGACCGATCTCGTCGACGACCAGTCATATGGGAAAAAATGGTTGGTGGCGACCAAGCAGCGCCTGCTGGTTATCCCAACAGGTGACGTCTATGACGTTGAGGAAATACCGATCGATGCAATCCAGGCGGCTAAGACAGACGAATTGGTCGGTGGTGGTCGTCTCGAGATAGAGCGCAAAGCGGGCGCCCCCATCTGCTTGTACTATTCTAGTTCGTTGATTCCTAAGTTTGCTGAGGTGGCCCTGGGGATTGGTCAACTCTCTAAAAAGGAAACCCTCGAACTGCCGACGGAGATAGAACGGACACGGTGCGCAAAGTGCGGACGGCTGCTTCCAGAGAAAGACAGCAAATGTGCAGCTTGTATGAAGAAATGGGACACGCTGTTGCGTATCCTAAGCTATGTCAAACCTTACCGCGTTCAATTGGCGTTGGTTATGTTAATAACAGTAACAAGCACGTTGATAGATGTGCTTCCACCGCTCATTACGCAGCACATCATTGATGATGTGCTTGTACCACGGTCAAACCTTGACCTCTTAGCCCGGCTTGTGGCAGGGCTTCTAGGGCTTCGCCTTCTCAGTTGGCTTTCCGAAGTCAGTCACGCGGCATTAAGCAGTTGGCTGGGTTTTCGAGCATCTGAGGACATTAGGGCCGCACTCTATCGTTGTTTACAGTTCCTGCCTATTAGATTTTACGATAAACGCAAAGTAGGCGCGCTGATATCCCGAATGACCAACGATGCGGATCGGCTGGAGGATTATATTACTTACGATATTCCCTACATCCTTTCTAACGCCCTGTTGCTAGTGGGAATTTTCAGTCTACTGTTGTATAAGAACTGGGTACTAACCCTCTACGTGTTACTCCCTGTGCCACTGATTGTTTTAGGAGGAACGCTGATTTGGAACCGCTTGACGCGTTATTGGCGTCTCTGGTCCGCCAAGTGGGGCAGGCTCTCTTCCCACCTGAATGAGTCGATTACGGGGATTCGTTTGGTGAAAGCTTTCGCGCAGGAACAGCGTGAAAGCATCCGGTTTGATCGACATAACGACGAACTTCGACAGGCGAATGTGATTGCGAATCGAGTCTGGTTTGTCTTCTTCACCATCACGAACTTTCTCATGAGTTTCGGCGTCTTCTTCGTCTGGTACTTTGGCGGGAAACAGATTCTGAACGAAGAGTTGAAACTAGGAGAGTTGATGGCATTCATCAGTTACATTTGGATGCTCTATCAACCTCTTAAATGGCTTGGCGATGACTACAACTTAATGCTTAGCGCTTTTGCCGGCGCCGAGCGAATTTTCGAGGTTATGGACTCGCCCTCTGACCTGTTTAACGATCCAGACGCAATACCGATACCTAAAATCGAAGGGCGATTAACTTTCAAAGACGTCACATTTGGTTATGATCCGGGCAAGCCAGTCCTTAGAGAAATCAACCTAACAGTAGAACAGGGCGAAATGATTGGACTAGTAGGCAAATCCGGCGCGGGCAAAAGCACGATAATTAACCTGATCTGCCGTTTCTACGATGTGACTCGGGGAACTTTGCGGGTTGATGGTGAGGATATCCGAAATATCCGATTTGAGGATTTGCGCTCTCAAATCGGCATGGTCCATCAGGAGCCGTTTCTATTCAACGGGACGATTGCTGAAAACATCTGCTACGGCAAACCGGGCGCGGCCTTTGACGAAATCATGCGCGCAGCGATGGCGGCGGAAGCTCATGAATTTATCGTCGCCAAGCCGGACGGTTATGACACGGTGGTTGGTGAGCGCGGGAACAAACTCTCCGGTGGTGAGAAACAGCGTATCGCTATCTCAAGGGCCATCTTGCATAATCCAAAAATTCTGATTCTCGACGAAGCGACATCGTCGCTCGATACCTCCACTGAGACAAAAATTCAGGCTGCTATCGCTAGATTAGTCAAAGGACGGACGACCATTGCCATTGCTCACCGGTTATCGACGTTGCGCAACGCGGATCGGCTGGTCGTTTTGGACGAGGGAAAAATCGCAGAGGTCGGTGCGCATGAGGAATTGATGGAGCAGAAAGGGATCTTTTACAACCTGGTCCAGACGCAGCAGGCAACGTCAGCGGCAATAGCGGTCGGCGGCGAGAGAGACAATTCGGCGAATGAATAAAACTATGTTCCTTTGAGGAAAGCCAATTTTTGTAGACAAGCGAACAAACCTTTGATCGAAGTTGGATACAGTTACAAGAATCTCGGAGAATTCAGATGAAAAACACTAGATCCTTCAGTGAAAATGACAATCCGAAGGTAAAACATGCAGTTACACCAATCCGGACACCACCTCCGGAATACGTTGACCCAAAGGACATCCGATTGTTCCGAGAACCGCCATGGAAACTGCGACTGACCATTGAGGACGACCGTTCGTACCTCATGGTCAGAATTGTCTGTGCAGCGCCGCTATCTCAACCGTCGCGGTATATCTGCTTCCTTGACGAAAAGAATGAGGTCATTTGTACCGTTGAGGATCCGATTGCCCTGGACGCTGAATCTCAACGCATTGTCAAGGAGGAGCTCAAACAAAGATACATGACCGCCATTATCGAACAGGTTGACTCCCTCCGGAATGAGTTCGGTGTATCTTATTGGGATGTTAAAACTAACCGAGGAAATCGAGAGTTCGTAGTGCGGAACGTTTCCGAGAGCGCGCAATGGATCTCACAACGTCGCCTACTGTTGATTGATGTGGACGGTAACCGGTTCGAAATTCCCAACCTCGATGCGCTCGATAAGCGAAGCCTCAATCTAATTGGGATGGTGATTTAGAAGGATTTGAATCCGATCGGAAGAACTTTGAAGCCCCTCCAGCAACTGCTCGATTTGGCAATATTGCTCAGTGATTAGTTGGTGGCTACAAAGTCAGTTTTTGAGTGTCCACCTGTACCGAGTTGCCGTAATTCTTCTATAGAATCCCCTAAAAACCTTATGAAGTTATTGCAATATACCTCTAGATGTGATAGAATATCCATTCAAAACATATTGAGCAGATGTTTATGGACCTTTCGTAGATTGTGGTACGTAATTGTGCTTAACGTGCCGACCTTCAATAAAAAAGTTCACGCCCTCGTTTTTGTTTGTAGGAGTAGCGACGATTCACTTAAGCCATTCTTCAGACCATTAGCCGTGCTCACCTAGGTACAAAGGAGGCGATTTCAGTGGATATGGAATCTTCGGAGTCCCCATCTCCTAAATTTTCAAAGATGGGATTGACGTTTGATGATGTCTCATTAATTCCTGGCGAATCAAATGTACTTCCTAATGAAATTGACACAAGCACGCGATTGACCCGCCATATTCGACTTAACATCCCTATCTGTAGCGCCGCTATGGACACAGTAACGGAAGCGGAACTTGCCATTGCACTTGCGCGGGAGGGAGGTATTGGGATGATCCACTTCAACTGCTCCATTGAGGAGCAGGTCAAGGAAGTAGATAAAGTCAAACGTTCAGAAAGCGGAATGATTGACGATCCAATCACTCTAACTGCCGATAAAACAGTTCGCGATGCGTTGGCAGTGACAGCCCGCTACCGAATTGGAGGTATCCCAATCGTGACGAAAGAAGGATACCTGCTTGGCCTCATCACGAACCGCGATCTGAAATATGAAGCCGATCTCGAACTACCAGTGACAGCATTGATGACGTCGAGCGATCAACTCATCACAGCATCACAGGGGATTACGCTCGAAAAAGCGAAGCAAATCCTTCATCAAATCCGCAAGGAGAAATTACCAATTGTCGATGAGAATTTTCGCCTCTGTGGTTTAATCACAATAAAAGATATCGACAAAGTTCAACAATATCCCGCAGCTTGTAAAGATGAATCGGGAAAATTGAGAGTTGGGGCAGCTATTAGTCCATTGTGGGAATTAGATAAAGTGGAAATGCTGGTTGATGCAGGTGCGGATGTGCTGGATATTGATACAGCCCACGGTCATCATCAAAACGTGATTATTTCGACCCGACGAATTAAATCGCAATTTCCCAGCGTGGAGTTGATTGCTGGTAACGTTGTGACTGCCGACGCGACTTGCCAACTGATTGATGCTGGTGCCGACGCAATAAAAGTTGGTATGGGACCAGGATCGATTTGTACCACTCGTGTCGTTGCTGGAATAGGTGTCCCGCAAATTACGGCAATTTACGATTGTGCGCGAGAAGCTGACAAAAACGGTATACCAGTTATCGCTGATGGTGGAATCCGATATTCAGGTGATATTGCGAAGGCAATTGGTGCAGGAGCAAGCTCGGTGATGATAGGAAGCCTTCTTGCTGGAACAGAGGAAAGTCCTGGCGAAACTGTCATCTATCAAGGACGAACATATAAGATTCACAGAGGCATGGGGTCTTTATCTGCTATGAAAGAACGTGGCGGAAGTGAGAGATATGGCAAAAACAATCTCAATTTGTCAAATCTGGTGCCAGAAGGAATTGAAGGTCGAGTCCCCTACAAGGGCAAGCTAGATGATTTTGTCTATCAATTGGTCGGTGGACTCCATTTAGCAATGGGATATTGCGGTATACCCGACATCGAATCGCTCCGCAAGGAAAGCAGGTTTATTCGAGTATCTGACAGTGGCTACCGTGAAAGTCATCCACACAATATCGCGATTACGGAAGAAGCACCTAATTATAGTGTGATGTCCTGATGGCGTTATGCAGGATCTGAACTTCTATCAAGACTAACCATTCGTGACAGTTTGAATTTGGAAGTCAATGGGTATTTTTTTTGGTCACAGTTGAAATTGGGACATGGGACGATTGTGCCGTTAATCTCAGCGTAATATAACTTCCGATTAGCGGGAGAAAATCCGATTCATGACTTATAATAGATTTTACCGCATAACTGTTCACCGTGTGGATGATTAGCTCACACAACTCGTGAAACCCACAAGCAGAACCACGCTAAGCCCTGTGTTTCTGAAAAACTTACCTCGCCTTGCCACGTATCGGCAACCGAGTCTTCTATCGCTAGATGGAAGACAGCTACCAATCGCTGTTCTCAAATTTACTCGAGGCCCCCATTTGTTCCACTTGACCAAACCTCCATGAACACCTGATTAAAGTTTGTTGGTGAACGCTCACATTCACATCACAGTTACGGATTGGATAATCCCCTCAGAATTCATCTGACCACGGTCAGAGACACCACATAGTTAGTTAAACGGAAACATTGATAATCGAAGATATTAGTGATTATGTAAAATGCCTTAAATTTTTGATGATTCTGACTCCAAAATGACCAAACAACGGCTTTGCCACCTGCTCTTTAAACAGGTTCGAAAGAGGGGTGGTCTGATTAAGTGTCTCGTTGAAAAGATGAAATGATATCGTCGTATCTTTTTCTAGTCTCGCAAGTTAGGAATCTGTGATTTTGGGTTCTCAGCTTTGTCTTCATTCTTATCTGCTCTGTTGAAATGTTGACTGAACTTAGCGTATTTTGAGCCTATATCACAAATAACATACTACATATTGACGCAACAACTGCCATACACGTCAACGGTTCATAAATAGTATGTTATCCAGAATAATATACCAATTTAGTAGCACCAAAGATTATAATAGCGTTAGGATAATACTGTGGAGGACAAACATCAACATACGGAACAAATTAAGGGATTATCGTTAAACTTTAGTTCGGATTCCCTTCTCAATTTTACCGATAAAATAAAATCTAGCGTTGAAGGACGAATGGGCTGGGGGGATACCTTTGGAATAGGGCTCAGTGCAAAAAACAATAAATATTTGTTAATCTGGACCCCCAAAAAATCTTCAGAAGGTAAAATCCTTCCAGGATTTGATTCAGAGGATGGGAATCTCACACTCAAAATGAAGCCCCGGCCGGGAGCGTGGGTTTCTTGGATTGATGAAGCAAAAGTGGCTATGGAGGCGGTCGATGATTACGACCGCGTTCGGAAAAGTGTACAGGAACTTGAGCGGAATGCACGACAAATAATTGATTTTGCCGATGGTGTGCTCAAAGACATTACCGTCTTGCATCTCGGAAAACCGCTCACGTTATCTGAATTAGCCCTCGAGATTTTAGAAGTCGAATTGACAATACCGACGACCATAAAAATCGGAGGTTATATTCTATCGCAATCACAGTTACCAGCTCCCGCCACTGCCAATGTGATTATTCCAGAGCAAACGAACATCCATCGGATTCATATGAATGAAGATGCGTTGTTCGAGGCGATTGGGACGGACGGGTATGACCAAGTTCTAGTAGTTTACCGTACACATATTAAGCACTACCCGGACCTTCCTGATATTAACTACTGTTTAGCGCTTAGTGATTATTTTGATGGAGAATTGTCCCCGGAAGATATTGTATCAAATATTCCCTCCTCTAGCTTGAAGCAAAGTGAAAGCGAACTAGAAATTTTTCCCACAGCCGCCATCTACGATCCTTTGCAGCCTGATAAGGTTCAATTTGTTGCGTCGACGTTCAATGCGCCCACCGAACAGATTCGTGAAGCGATTACACAATGTTCATCGGAGATTGATTGTTATGTGTCTAAGGCTAATCAGCGAGCATCTGAAATCATGGAGACCTTTCAGGGACGAATCGATAGCCGAATTCAAGCACTAAGTCTGCAGTCAAATCAGCGGGTCTACGAAAAAATTTGGGATGACATTGCTAGCCAGGAATTGCAGAATCGTATGGTTGAACTGATGGATTTTTTCGGTGAATACTTTAGCGAAAACTTCGATCCAGATGTGGCTACTTCCCAAAAAGATCGGCTCAAACGTAGCATTGACTCGATGGTTCAGGATTGGCAGCTTCAGGATTTGCGCCAAACAACACTTAAGCAGCTTATTCTTGCTAGTTACAAGTTGGCAAATCAAATTCTCGACCGTGCGACAGCGATGTTCTACAATCTTGTATTTGAGAAACACTTCATCCACACTGCAAAGATTAAGCCCATTAAACTACAGGTACTAGAGGATGGTAAAGCACTTAACCAAGTTTACTTACCCGAGTGGACGAAAAAAACAGTGCGAGATCGATTGCATCTTTTTGCCCTGAAACCGTCTGTTCATCCCAAACAGATTGAAAGACTCAGACGTTTATGGTTGGAATTTCTGGGGATAGCCAACTTTTCGAGTCGAAACAAACAACAATTTGATATAATCCTAGAACCTTTGGTTGACATTCTGCTCTCCCCCAATTCATCTGGCAAGACTTCGGCAGGTCGCAGAAGTTCGAGCACGATTTCTATCCGGAAAAAGACGGATTTTGATGGTTTTGAGATTTCGGACGAAGAACTAGTGCGTGTACTTAGTCACCTCAAGAGTTACTACCATTTAATTGAACGTTGGATTCTGAATCTACCTGAACCGCATTACAAACATCAGCAACACCATGCAACATTGTGGATGATTTTGACTGATGGCATTATTCGAGAAAAGCTCTATAAAAAATTTTCACCGATCTGCGAAATTAATTTGAGCTCTCCGGTAGCGACGAAGAGATTGATTGATCTCGTTCTTGGCGGACAAATCGTCGTATGTGACGAAAGAGATTTGAAAACTCTAAAACGCAATCTAGATGGAACACTATCCGAAAGAACAGGCCACGGACTGCACGAGATTTCAATGCCTTCCATGCTTAAAATCCATAGTGACACTTTGCTCTGCTTGTTATACGAAAAACTCGAAGCGTATCAAGAACAATTGGAAAAACGATTATCCCAAACGACAGGCACAAAATCCCAGAGCAAAGTCGCTAAGACGAAAAAGGGACGAAAGAAGCAACTACCAACATCCGCTCCTGACTTAGTAGAAACAATCGAATCAGAAAAATCTAAAATTGCCGAAATCATAACATTCCTAACCCCTTACACAGACGCGCCGCCAGCGCTGCTTCAAACAGCAATCAACCCCAAATCACAGCAATTAAACCAGATTAGGCAACATCAGGTGCTGAATTTCGATTTGCAAGCGTTGCCACCCATCGCGGATACTTGGTTAGAAGACGTAAAGTCACTAGAGAACTATACAAACCTACGCGCATTTTTACTCGAAAACCAACTCCCAATTTCGACAGCTGGGCGTTTGTTGATGAATTATAGAAAGAGTTTTGATAGTTGTTCGGCTCCCCAGCCAGCTTCTGCAGATGTCTTTGATGTCGCATTGAATCTCATCCAAGAACTAAAATCTCTTCAAGAGGCAGGATACACCGGAGAAACACTCGAGCGATTCAAAAGTTACATCGCTGAAAAGTTGTGGAGATGGGAATTGACTCAAATTACAGAAGAAAAATTGGCTACTTTAATCAAGGAAAAAGTTTTGGTTTCATTTGTCTGTTATGAGAAAGATGTTGAAGCTCTGTTGGAATATGTTGAGCGATACGATCAACTAATAGAAGCGAAGTTTAGTGACAAATTCAAAATGAATGAACAAGCGAAAATACTAGAAGAAAAATTCCACGCACTCGCTGAAACGATATTGTGAATTAATTGTTAAGATGAAGGTTAGCATCATCGGTCAAGGCGATATCGTACTTTCTGTTGCCTCGGCAATCTGCCAACTAAGCCTTGTTGCTGAGGTTATGCTGGTGGATACTAATCGAAGAGTTTCTTGTGGAGTACTCCAGGACTTGCGGGCGGCAATTGCCAGTATGGGATCTGACACTAAAGTGCTTTCTGCTAATAACCTTGGAGCACTGGTAGGATCCGAAATTATCGTTCTGCTGCCATCATTGGCTCGGTTCAAGTGGGCACAGGCTCAACGAAGCGCAAACGCTGCCCTTGTTCGCCAATTCGCCCATGGCATCAAGCGGCACACACCTACAGCGAAAATCGTTGTTGCCACACCACCAGCGGCCACCATGGCCTTCATTATGTACCGTGAACTTGGTGCAGAGCCGAGACAAGTAATCGGGCATTGTGGAAGCATAGCAAATGCTAATCTGAAAACTCTAATAGCGGATAAACTTGGCGTCTCAGTTCGGGATGTAACAACATTAGTAATTGGAAATGATGAAACTGTTTTCCCGCTTTTTCAATATTGTTGTGTAAACGGTATACCTGTCGATCAACTCCTTAACACGGGACAGGTTCGCGAGCTTATGGAGGCTGTAAATAATAAGCGTAATCAGGCACTCGTAAGTCATTCATATAATCTATCTGTCTCGCTTTCACAAGTTGTTGCGACGATTGCAGTTGATAAGAAAAGGATTATGACCGTTAGCTCGCTCATTAAAGTAGACACATCAGAGGTTTATCTCAATGTTCCGACAAAAATTGGAAGGAATGGAGCCGAAGAGATTGTTCAATTAAACCTGACAAATTCCCAACGTGAGCAGTTCACTAAATTGGTTGCTAGAAGCATAACTGAACAACAACGGTTTTAGCGCAATTGGTTTAATTACGCTAGAGAGAACAAGACGTTGAGAGTGAAGATCGAGATGGTATCACATTACGCAAGATTATATTATGGCCGAATTCATTGAGTTTTCCACATGGAACGGATGATTAATGAGAAAAATACATCGAAAAATTCCTGAATTGATTGAAGCTGAAGAAATTAGCGCTTACTGCACAGTTGTGGAGGCGAAGGGGTCTACTCCCCAAAAGCCCGGCTCCAAGTTGTTAATTTTGCCAGATTTACAGAATATTGGAACGCTAGGCGGCGGGTGTGTAGAAGCAGAAGCGCGACGGCAAGCAATTGGGTTAATGCAAGGTGGGATTCCACGTCTGCTTGAATTCCAATTGGACAGTGACTATGGTTGGGACGATGGGCTCATTTGCGGCGGAAACATGAAAATTTTCATTGATTTGCCCACAAGCAAAGATGAGGCATTCATGTTTACTTGTTTGGAAGAATTGATCGACCAGAAAGTTCCCCATATTTTCGCTACGGTTGTAAAAAGCGAGATTAACGAGATTAAAGTCGGCATGAAAATGATCTCCTCAGCCAATGGCCACCGCATAGGATGTTTGGGAAACACCGATTTAGAAGCATCCATCCAAAGTGAGTCAATGGAAGCTCTAGTGCAAAACTCGCCACGCGTTTTTCGATGGAAAGGAGACGATGTTTGGGTTTTCATGGATCCAGTGCAACCCCGTCCAACGTTGCTCATCGCCGGAGCTGGACACGTTGGGCAAGCGCTTTGTCATCTCGGCGAGTGGCTCGATTTTGACATTGTAGTCGTCGATGATCGTCCTGATTTTGCGTCAAAGGAACGATTGCCCGAAGCCCACCAGATTGTCATCGGCGATATTGCGGAAGAGTTGCGGAAATACCCTATTGATAACATGACCTACGTCGTTATTGTAACCCGTGGGCATCGGCATGACGAAGAGGCGCTCTATAGTGTTGTAGAGTCGGAAGCGTGTTATGTTGGTTTAATCGGTAGCCGCAGAAAGATAAAGCTCATTTTCGATGATTTGCTTGACCTTGGCGCCTCCGAAGAAACGTTGTCTCAAGTTTACGCACCGATTGGATTGGATATCAATTCCAAGACCGTGCCCGAGATTGCTGTGAGCATTGCTGCTCAACTGATTCAACGAAGGAATAGCATCAAAAAAGACGTTCGCTTAGATGCCCAACCAGCGCGGATGCCCACCGTTAAAGTAAAAGATAGCACCTAAAATTATGCCCTATTAGGTGAAGCATTGCCGTTAGTTTTAGTTCTGAACATTTATATCGAAGTTTCAGCAGAAACTTACCGACGTTCCCACACGAAAACAATGTTGACAATCCAGTTAGATTCCGATAAAACCCATACCGCGCAGGAAATCATCGAAATTGTTATGCATCCCTCAATTTCGATGGGGAGCGAGCTACTCAAAATAATCTTTCGTATCCTTCGTCCGATGGCTACTAGGTTTTGAGGAATCTACTCGACTACACAAATAGGCGAATGAAGGGCGAAATTGTATTGAAACGTCTTAAAAAAGGGGCTTGGGGAATCGAATATATTGATGGGAATATTGCGAAGCGTAAAGCGGAAGAACAACATATAAAAGAACTCCGCAGAACAGCCGACTACATCCAGCAGATAACCAACGATCGCCCATCTTGGGGGTGACTGCCCGCTAAGTGGTTGTTTAAACCATTCCTCAACGTTCCGGGCGATTATTATTCAGGTGTACAGAAAGGATTCCCCTAAGCTGACTACAGCATCAAAGTCAAAGCGGACAATGCTTTTCCGAACTGACTAGCCAGAAAAAGACGATTGATTAACAAGACTGATACTGAAGTGCTAGTACGTTTTTCCCTCTTCCAGTGAATCCACTGAACGTTTGGGATATTGCTCGTGGTAACATGTACTCCTTTTCCTGTGCATGGAAACACGGTATGCGTTTTGAGTATTGGGCTTTTATCGCAAATGTCGTTCACACCTATCATAAATGCGAAAACTACTTGATGAAGTGACAAGAAAATTGACTGCAACGCGGTGACCGAATAAATGATCCGTTTTATACCTAACCGAATCCTTCAGAATAAGTTTTTTATTTGCCTTAGATGACAACTATGTTCCCCATGTAAAGCACCGTTTGTTCTGCTTATTGTTTTCAACAGTGCGTTAAGCAACCATTCGCTGAAGCACGTATGTTCCACGCTATTTATCAGTAGTTTCAAGCCTAAAACCGTCGCTACCAACTGCACGATTCCAACCCCTACGGAAGTGAGGTTCACCCCCATTCGCAGTTTTGCCCTCGCCTTTATCAGATTGGCGGCTAACTTCCAATATTATGATAGCAGCCGAAAAATAGTCGTAGCAATTCCAAAAATAACACTCGCTAAAACTGTTCCAGCAATTGCATCAACCGCATAATGGAACCGTCCGTACACGGTTCCGAAGACTAATCCAACACAGAATGGACACAATATGATAAAGGCTAACATATCATACCGCATCGCATAGAACAATACAACTACTGCAATCGCAGTATGTGAGCTGGGAAATGCGGTGCCCTTGGAAGAACCGCGCGAAACAATAATATGCGTGAGTCTATGAAAACGACCATTGGCAAGTTGTCCGTTAATCTTCTCAAACACGTAGCGTGGTCCTGCAACTGGCATAAAAATATAACAGATTAGGCACACATTGAAAGTAAGGATTTCGGCAAAGACAACCTCACGGAATGCTCCAAATCTACCTTGAATGTAAAGCACTCCTGCCAGGGATAGTGCGATTGCGTAATAACTGAAATAACACAGATGAAGAACCTCTGAGAGTAGCATCTTCGGAAGGCATTTGCTAAGATAAATGCTTGGTTGCCCTTTAAAAAGTCGTTCTTCCCACCGAAGTACCGCCTCATCAAAGTAATTCCGGAAGATTATCTGGGTGAGCGGTGACACTCCCCAGTAAAAAACCGGAATGGTCATAAATGGATACCATTCGCGCAAGAAACGAACCAGAGGGGGTAAGGAGTCAGTCTTCAAGCTGAACCACAAAATTGCAAGAACAAGGGTAAAGTGGGAAAGAAGATAGAGATACCACCGTGCTAGGTTCCTACGACGGACGACAATCAATATGCTAGTAAACCCCAGATAAGCAATGATAATCCAGTCAGCCGGAAGAAGTTTTACAGACAGTTGTTCATTAAATCGGTCCATGGTTGAAGCCATATGGGATACAAGTGAGGGGAATGTTCTTCCATTTCTTTCCCCTTAGTATCTTTGTTTATAGATTCAGTGTGATTAAGAGCACTATCTTACTTTCACGCGCAAAGAGTGTCAAGTGTAAAAAAGTGGTCGGCTTTTCTGAACGATGGAAAGCCATGTGTTCGTACCTAGTGTCCACTGAAGTGCAAAGGTGTTATAGGGCTGATTGATGCATTCACCATTTTCTACTTGTAAAACAGGTGTTGGTATGGCATGGCGTTACTTGCCGATCCGAAGCAACATTGAAGGCTTACATGATAACCATTGCGAGTTCCCATTTCTATGATTAATGCAGAATCAGAGAAATGCTGAAGCAGGTCGAGTTATGTTAAACGAAAACACAAACTTTCCATTAATCCTTGATGAAATTCCCCAACACGAACAGCAAGAACTCCTTGAGAAGGTCGCAATGCAGGTTGTAAAGCGCCGGTTAACCGCGCCGGCGATTCTGTTTCTTGAGATGTATAAGCCCCTTAACTTTCTTGGAAGTCAAGTACTTATTGCACTGAATCCGTTTGTGCTATCAATTTTCAATACAACCGAATACCACAAATTCGCATTAATCATTGAGAAAGACGCAAACGTTGAGCTTCTGATTCGATTAATTGAAAATTTAGATGGAGAGGAGGAATAGTATGCCGAATCAGCCACAGGGGATGTGTTCAATACTTGCAACAGATTGCGGTAGTACAACCACAAAAGCAATCCTAATCGAGAAGCGGGGCAATGAATACCATCTTGTTGGTCGAGGTGAAGCCCCCACAACCGTTGAAGCACCGGTCGAGGACGTTACAGCCGGTGTAATCAACGCAGTCACAGAGGTTGAGGAGCTTGCCGGACGTAAGCTCCTAAACGATGGCCAACTCATCAAACCACAGCAAGAGGGTGTAGGTGTCGATCTGTATATATCAACGAGCAGCGCAGGCGGCGGGCTACAAATGATGGTAGCAGGTGTAGTGCTCAATCTAACCGCGGAAAGTGCGGAGCGAGCTGCACTCGGCGCCGGGGCGATTGTCATGGACACGATGGCTTCTAACGACAAACGATTGCCACATGAACAGATTGAACGCATCCGCCATCTCCGCCCTGACATGCTTCTCCTTTCAGGTGGGGTCGATGGCGGCACAACGTCTCATGTCGCGGAACTTGCAGAGATTATCGCAGCTGCCAGTCCCAAACCGCGTTTGGGACTGGACTACAAACTGCCGGTCATCTTCGCGGGGAACAAGGATGCACGTGACCTCGTCCGCGAGAGGCTTGGGGATGATATGGCGCTGGAGGTTGTCGATAATCTACGCCCGGTGCTTGAACGGGAGAATCTGATGCCGACCCGTTTAAAGATTCAGAGCCAATTCCTTGAACACGTCATGGCGCATGCCCCTGGCTATAAAAAACTGATGTCTTGGACAGACGAACCGATTATGCCAACTCCTGGAGCCGTCGGCGCAATCATCCAGACGATCGCAGCACAACAAGGAATTCAAGTAGTGGGAGTCGATATTGGCGGCGCCACCACAGATGTGTTTTCCGTATTTGAAAATCAACAGAAAGAGGCCATCTTCAACCGAACAGTGAGTGCGAATCTTGGGATGAGCTACAGCGTCTCCAATGTGCTTGCGGAAGCCGGGATAGAGAATATCTTACGCTGGACGCCGTTTGACATTGACGCGGGTGATTTAGGCAACCGAATCAAGAACAAAACCATCCGTCCGACGACTATCCCTCAAACGCTTCAAGAGTTGATGATTGAGCAAGCCATTGCCCGTGAAGCACTACGGTTGGCGTTTGACCAGCACAAACGCCTTGCAGTCGAATTGCGAGGTGTACAGCAACAGCGCACAATTTCGGAAGCGTTCTCTCAAACTGAAACAGGTGAAACGCTCGTGGATATGCTATCGTTGGATTTAATCATCGGAAGTGGTGGCGTGCTCTCACATGCACCGCGCCGTCATCAAGCGATGTTGATGATGATTGACGCTTTCCAACCTGAAGGAACCACTCACCTAGCCGTCGACAGCATTTTCATGATGCCACAGCTCGGTGTATTGGCACAAGTCAACACTGAGGCTGCTACGCAGGTATTTGAGCGCGATTGTCTCATCCACCTTGGACCTTGCGTTGCACCGGTTGGCAAGGCAAAAAGAGGGCAACCTTGTGTGACAATCTCCACAAATCTTCCCGGTAAAGGCAATTTGTCGGAAACTGTACCTTATGGCAGACTGCGTTTGTACCCACTCAAAGCCGGGGAGAAAGCAACAGTGTCAGTGCAGCCGGAACGCCATTTTGATATGGGTGCAGGACGTGGTAATGCGGTCGAAGTTGAAGTTGCAGGTGGAATCGTTGGATTGGTCGTGGATACGCGCGGTCGCCCCCTCGAAATCGCGACTGATTCGGTCCAGCGTGTTTCTGATTTGAAGCAGTGGACTCAAGCATTGGCAGTGTATCCTAAAACGTAACCAATAAGTTTAGTAAGAGTAAAATCTTCCGCAAATTCTTTCATCTCTAAAGATTCTGCCGTAAAATCGTAATTTCCATCCACTGTAGACTGTAATTCTTTTGTGCTCCCCTCGATACCATCGGACTGTCCCCGTGGATCCGCTCAAGTCCCACGAGACGCGAAACACTTTCGGTACAAAGCAACAATATCTTCATGCGTCGCCTGACACGGGTTATTGGCAGGGCTGCCGCTAGCAATGGCGTCTGAAGCCATCTGTTCAACTACAGCCTCAAACTCATCCCCATTGATGCCGATTTCGCCCAAGCGCGGCATCTGAATATCGTTAATCAATCGTTCAACCGCAGCAACCGCGCAATCAGCTTGCCGCATCACTGACAACCCTTCAATAGGTTCCCCCATTGCGCTCGCGATTTGGGCGAAGCGAACAGGTGTGCCAGCTAAGCTGTATTCCATTACTTCAAGTAGTAAAACAGCGTTTGATAATCCGTGATGAATATGGAAGTAGGCGCCGATTGGTCGGGACATTCCATGCACTAACGCTACGGAAGAATTGCTGAACGCCATCCCGGCAACGGAAGCTCCAATCATCATCTCTGACCGCGCCTCAATGTTGTCACCGTTTGCCCATGCTTGACGAATTGAACAGGTAATCATCCGAATCGCTTCTAGCGCTAGCGCATCAGTAATCGGCTGAGCGCGTTTGGAAACGTAGGCTTCGATAGCGTGAGTCAGCGCATCAACACCAACAGCGCTAGTCAAGTGCGGAGGCGTCGTTAGTGACAATAGTGGATCCACAAGTGCGACTCGTGCAAGCAGACATGGACTACTAAGCATCATCTTCACGTTGCAATCTGTATCGGTAATCACCGTGACTCTCGTAACCTCGCTGCCGGTACCTGCTGTAGTAGGAATAGCGATTAAGGGTGCGCCAGGATTGGGGATTTTGTCAACACCCATGTAATCCACTAGTTCACCATCGTTGGTCAACCTCACTGCGATTGCTTTCCCGCAGTCGATTGCACTGCCGCCGCCGATGCTCACGATGAGATCGCACCCATCCGCGCGATATTGCTGCAAGCCATCGTTGACATTCTGCAGCGTCGGATCCGGTGTGACATCCGCATAGAGTGAAGCCTCAACCCCAGAAGCGTTAAGCTGCTTTACGACCTGATCGGCGTAGCCGATTTTAGCAATCCCTGGATCTGTAACAACCAACGCTTTGTTTGCTTGTACACGTTGGGCTTGATCGCCAACGTGATCTGATGCGCCAATACCGGTGATTATCGTTGGGGGTATACAAAAAGAAGAAACGGTCGATTTCAAAACGTCCATTCTGCTGTTCCTTCAACTCCGTACAAATCCTCAATTCTTGTTAAACAAGATGACACTTCGCTGCGAAGCTTATATGGTCGCCAATCTAATGCCGAAAATGCCGCACACCTGTGAAGACCATTGCCATACCAAAGCGATCCGCCGCCTCAATTACCGACGCATCCCCCGACGAACCTCCGGGTTGAATAATCGCACGAACTCCTGCTTCACCGGCTACTTCAATATTATCTGGAAACGGGATATAGGCGTCTGATGCAAGTAAAGCCCCTTTCGCCCTCTCTGCCCCAGCCTTCCGGACAGCAATGATACTTGAATCAACACGGCTCATCTGTCCAGCACCGATGCCAACGGTCTTGGTTCCTAGGACAAGCAGGATACAATTGGATTTGACGTGCTTGCACGCCTTCCACGCAAACAGTAGGGATTTTAACTCCGCTTCTGTTGGTTGGCGCTTCGTAACAACCTGCAGGGTGCTAGGCGTAGTTTCGTACATATCCCGACTCTGGACGAGCACTCCTCCGATGACGTTTCGAATCTGCTTAATCGTCGGATCATGCGATAGTTCGTTCGTTTCCAAGATTCGTCGGTGTTTCACGCGGGAAAGAGTTTTCAACGCTCTGTCGGTGTAGCTTGGAGCGATGATTGCTTCAACCTTAATTCCTGCCCTTGCCGCTTCGCGTATGGCGTTTGCCACCTCTAAATCAACCTTGCGGTTAAAACCAATAACACAGCCAAAGGCGGAAAGTCGATCGCAATCGAGAGCATCAATGAACGCACCTATTAGATTTGAACCGGTTGCCAGTCCACATGGATTGTTATGCTTGATGATTGCGCAGGCAGGATCGGCGAAATCCTTGACAATTTCTATTGCAGTTTCTAAATCAAGGATATTATTATACGAAAGTTCCTGACCACTCAGTTGGTTCGCCCAAGCTGCGCACGGCTCAGGCGAGACGTGCGCACGATAGAAAGCCGCCGCTTGGTGCGGATTCTCACCGTACCGAAGTGTCTGAGCTTTTTCGTAGCGAAAATCGAGAATCTCAGGAAATTCACCTTGAGCCGCCCCCAAATTGGCAAGGTAGCGGGATATAACTGCATCGTAGTGAGCGGTATGCGCAAACGCAGCTTTTGCCAGTCGAAATCGAGTTTCCTCCGAGAGACAACCATCGTTCGCCTCCAATTCGACAATGGTATCAGGATATTGATTTGGATTGCTCAATACGGAAACATCCCGATAATTTTTGGCAGCGGATCGAATCATTGCTGGGCCACCTATGTCGATGTTTTCTATCACTTCGGTGACATCAATGTCTTTCTTCGCAATTGTTGCTTCAAACGGATATAGGTTGCAAACAAGGAGATCAATTAATCCAATACTGTGTCTCGAAGTCGCGGCGATGTGCTCAGAATTGTCCCGAATGGCGAGTAACCCCGCATGGATTTTCGGATGGAGAGTTTTCACACGCCCGTTGAGCATTTCAGGAAAACCCGTGTGATCGGAAACCTCACGAATTTCAATCCCTAACTCATGAAGTTGTTTGGCAGTGCCACCCGTAGAGAGAATCTCCACATCCTTCTGGACAAGGGATTTTGCGAGCCTACCGAGGTCCGTCTTGTCGTAAACGCTGATTAAGGCGCGTCGGATTTTTTTCACAATGATACCTCTTTTTAGCGAATAAGGACAGTCGGCATGCGTATCAGATTTCTTCAGAACTCTCTTCTTGCCTTCGCGGCTTTTTCACTTCAACGCTGCAGTGCCCGCAAATGCTGCTGGACACTTCTCAACAGAAATGTTTCTGCGTTGCCACAGCTTATCACGCGAAATCCCCGTTTCATTACTTGAAGTCCTTCCTCGACAGTGCGTGCTGGACATCCTACAGCAATACCCCTCCGCGTTGCTGCAGTCAATACCTTCTCAGATGCCTCGACAACTTTTGGGTGCGACGTTTGTCCTGTCACACCCAATGAGGCAGCAAGATCGCTCGTACCTATACTCAGCACATCAATCCCTTCGATTTCTACAATCTCATTTATATTTTCAATAGCCTCGGAATCCTCGATCATTGCGGCCACAACGACTTCATCGTTGATGTTCGCATAATAATCCTCCGTCGATACTGCTCCAAACTTGATACTTCGGCCCGGACCAACACCGCGATTCCCCTGCGGTGGGTAGAAAGCGCCATTGACAATCTGCTGTGCATCTTCCCCGTTTCGACAGTGTGGGACAAGAATTCCCATCGCGCCAAGGTCAAGCGCCCGCATAATCATTGCTGCGTTATTTTCATGAATGCGTACTATTGGTGTTATACCAACCGCATAGGCAGCCAGAATCATCCGCTCCATCTCCGTCCAACCAATGGAACCATGTTCACCATCAATTCGGACATAATCCAAGCCCGCGTAGCCAAGTATCTCCACCATTCCCGGCTCAGGCAGCCGCGCACCGACGCCGAAGACAGTCGCACCGTCTTGGAGTTTCTGTTTCATTGAATTCGTCCTGATGTGCATGTCCTTTCCTCCTTGCATAACGTCGTGCCTAATAGAAACGAAAATTTCAGCATATTTCGAATTGCAGAGGAATTATAGCATTGAATACCGTTCCGGTCAAGATCGACTTTCAATAGGACACACAATCTACCCCCAGAGATTCTTTGCAACGCAGCTAATACAAGGTAATCTGGGGGCTTCTCTCAATATTTGACAACTGGGGATATGAGGCCATCTTACTGCTTGACTTCCTGCGTATATCGGTGATAAACTTGTGGGATGATGACCGCCATCCATAGATCGCCATGTGATTAGTTCGAAAGGGAGGAAGTATTGAATGACAACACAAAACTGGACGACCTTAGCCAAAGAATTAAATCGAGAACTCGGTTTGAAACACGCTCCCATAGCTATTACATTTTCTCATGAGGCACCCAAAGACGCACCGTTGTACGAAGGTCAAATGCCAGAACCTTCATCCGATGGTAGAACGGGTAAAGTTCCAGCCGGGTGCGTGTTTTGGATGAAAGCTACCGAAAAGGCTTTTACGACTGAGCCCGACGACCACTACAATTGCAGTGTTGGAAGTGTCACGCATGGATTGAAAACGCTGGAAGATGTCATGGACAATGAAGACATTCAGGGGATCGTAGACTCCGGGTGGGTGTCTGCGGAAGAAGCAATTCAACTTCCATTTGTGAAACAGCGCTACAACTACATTTCTTACGGTCCCTTAGCAAGCACAACAATTAATCCTGACGTAATACTCATACGGATTAGCGCCTTTCAAGCTATGGTCATTCATGACGCGTTCAATGACGTGACAATTGTTAATAAACCACAATGTCATATCATTCCTATTTCTAAGGAACAAAACAAGCTTGCGATGAGCACAGGTTGCATCTTGAGCCGAGTACGAACGGGTATGTCACCTGACGAGTTGACGTGTACAATTCCAGCGCAGCAGTTGGAAGAAATCCTTGAAAAGCTTAAAGGCAGGCGACAGGCGAATGCGGCGGTTACTGCTTATGCGAACCAAGACGGGCGCCGTTTTACTATTCCAGTTTGAATCTTGACTAAACCTCGCTTGAGAGAACGAATCCACACAATCGGCGCCTCTGGTCTCTTTTGGGTCTTGCCATTTTCGAATCTTTTCCCTGAACAACCGTGCAATTTCTCGGAATAGCCTAAAAGCACACAACCTTCGTTGCCGTGTCATGGCTAACAAATCCTCGTTATTTCGACTACATCGTAGGCAACGGCTAGTTTTGTGTGGCAGTCACAGAAAACCTATGCCCGGCGGGTTTTAACCATCGCCCGCACGCGATCGGGATTCACTTCGTTCGTTGTCACACCATCGCGTTTAATTGAGGTACCAACGATGACACCATCCGCACACTGAAGGGTATCAACAAGATTGTTGATTGTGACACCACTTCCTACGAATGTCCACGCTTGAGGAACTGCATCCTTGACGATTTTCAACTGGTTGAGGTCCGCACTCTTGCCTGTCCCTGTACCTGTCACAATTAGGGCATCGGCAAGCCCGCGATAGTAGGTATCCTGGGCGATTGTAGCGAGATTGGTCAGCCCAAGTGACACTGCGTGCTTGACAGCTACATCGGCGAAAATCTTGACGTTGCTTCTGAGCATAGATCGATAGCGCACGGTTTCATGTGCCTTCCCTTGCAGAACACCCTGATCCGTGAGCATTGCTCCAGTATGTACGTTAATGCGGATAAAATCTGTACTGGTAACTGTCGCGATCGCTAGCGCAGATTTGGCATCATTACGCAAGACATTTACCCCAATGGGTATTTCGGGATGGTGTTCTCGAAGTTCGTTGATAATTATTGCCATAACCGCAACGGTGTGTGCTTCCACACGATCCGGATAAAACGGTGCATCTCCGTAGTTTTCAATGATAATCCCGTCAATTCCATTGTCAATCAGCGCTCTAGCATCAGCCAATGCACGCGCTCGAATGTTACTTAATGGGGATGTCGGTCCCGGACTACCAATCAGTGGGGGTAGGTGAACAACACCAACGATTGATTTGGTATGGCTGAAGAGGCAATTGATTCCTTGCATAACTGTTCATTACAATCGGCTTCTCAGCGATTGAACTCATCAACCTCAATGGAACTGATTCCCTCATCAATATCTATGATCGCCTGATGACATAGGGAAGAAATCTTCCTTTGTACGTCGAATTCTTAGACTTCACTCCAATTCCGGAAATTTCCAAATCTGAAGAGCAGTTTTTCCCAAGATCCATTCCAAATCCTCTGGGGTGAAGAAGTTCATTTCGTCTCGCACGACAGACAACGTCTGCGGATAAGTGGCAGCGTTCAGACAAACCGGCCAATCTGTGGCCCACATAATCCGCTGTCCACCAAACCTGTGGTATACCTTTTTTACCATGTCGTGCGTATCAACCCAAGGATAAGAGGTTTTCGCAAGCCACCAGGTGTGACTAATTTTCACACGAACTCTTGGAAATTCTGCTAGATTCAGCAGATGTTGCAAATGATCCGGTCGATCAATGGCGCAGTCCGCCATGTGATCGACGACCATGTTGAGGTCACTGTGACGCTCTAAGGTTTTCGCCAATTCTGGCAATCGATCTGGTGCGGCATTTTCTGATCCGTGCTTTTTGGTGACAAGCAACATCGGAACACCTAGTTCTTCTGCGCGATCAAAGATTCTCTCCGTTAACTCTCCTCTGTACCAGTCGCCGGCAGCGCCCGCGCCTGGACTCAAACGCACGCCATGGAAACCGAATTCTTCTGTCCAATAACTAAGATGATCCGGCGCATCAGGGTCTTCAGGGTTCACACGACAGACCCCCATGAATTTATCCGGAAAAATTTTCATCGCATGTGCAGTATATCTGTTGTCCCAACGATAGTGAATCGACTGTACCAGTACGGTCCTCTCAACACCGTTCGCCGCCATCAATTTTAACAACATCTCTGGCGTAGCGTCATCAATGGGCGGGTTGGTTGTCTCTGGTGCCCAAGGGAATCGGGAATCGTTTTTCCAAACGTGAACATGGGGATCGATAAGTCTCATTTTTGTTTTTCTCTAAAGAGTAGCGAAGTGTCTAAAGACAGTCGCAAGTGAAAAAAACGGATCAATCCGATTAGTTGAGGCAATCCGAGAGCAAAGGGAGGGATTCAGCGCCAACTACCGCCTAATAAAGATACTTTTCAGGCTGATAGCCGGATGGCTCGAGTACAACAATGACTGGTTGATCGTTTTCTGATTTAGGAATCGGAAATGTCACAGTGTGATGCCGGACATAGAAAATAGGGTTGCGTTGATGACGCCTAATAAACTCGCTAGCCGAAACCATATTTCCCTTAACCGGCGGCAGGTAGTAGTGCATTGGAAAAATCCACTTCGGTTTCAGAATATCAAGCATCGGCTCGAGTTCGTGTAGTTTAAGCGTGAGCCCCTCGCCTACGATAGCTAGCAGCACATCACACCGACCGATGAAGGGAGCAAGCTGATCTACATCAAGCCCGTATCCGAGGTCGCCCATGTGTAAGAACCAAAGGTTGTCAACTTTGAAGGCATACAGTGCATTGTCGTCGGCACCTTCGGGATGATCTTCCGCCTCTGCCGCTTTGACCGTAATCAAAGGTTCACCGTTGATGGTTGCACCGTCTCGACCTTCAGCCACAGCCAGCGCATCAATTACGCGCGGGTTTCCCTCAATGAGTTTGATGTAAGAGTGTCCCCTATCTGTGAGCGAACTCGCAATAACCGTGTCCGATTTAAGTCGAAAATTGCTATCGCCGGGTAGCCCGAGCGCAGAAGGCGTGTACGGATCCATAGCGATAGTGGGCTTTCCGTCCTTCCAGAGCCGGAAGCAAGCGAGTCCAACCCATTCAAGCGAAACCGACATCATTCACGCTCCTTTTATTCCTCTCCGAGACCGCCCGCTCTTTCCATGCCAGCAACCTCCCACCATTTGGCGCCGGGTGGCTTCTCAAGTACGAACGGCTTGAGGAAATCCACCGATTTCCTTAACCCTTCATCAAGGTCGAAATATTCCGATTCCATTTCGACCGAAAGTACATGGTCATAACCGATGAAGCGGAGCGTTGTGGCAAACTCGCGCCATTCTAACTCGGAGTGCCCCCACCCGACCAGAGTGTATGTCCAGGAACGATCCGCGGGCTGTTCAGGCGTACTAGAGTCCGTGTTCCCTCGCAGTCGCGCATTGTGACCGTGGAAGGTAACGTCTTTTACGTGGACGTGCTGAACAAGCGGACCGAGGTAGCGTGCGGCTTCGATTGGGTCAATTCCCTGATACCACAAGTGTGAAATATCGAAGTTGCAAGCAACAACTGGACCAATTTCATCGTGCAACCGTTTTACCGCGACAGGGTTGTGGATCATATCGCCGCCATGCATCTCAAAACACAACGTCACTCCGTGATCAGCGGCAATTTTCCCGTGCTCACGCCAGTATGGGAGCAGCCGCTTTTCCCATTGCCATTCGAGGGTATCGCGTAGGAAAGGCCACTCGGCGAATGTAACCCAATTGGGAGCAGTATCTCCTTCGGCGCCTTCAGGCAAACCTGCCAGCAGCGTCATCCGCCTAATTCCGGCTAATTCCATAAACTTCCAAGCCTGCCGAAGTTCCTGCGAGTACTTATCGGCGACCTTCTTATTCGGCATGAGTGGTGCACCGTGCGCGCCCATTGCGCTGATTTCGAGACCATACCTTGCATACGTGTCGCGCCATCGGTCTATCTCCCCCTTGTCCGCGAGGAGCTTCTGCGGATCACAGTATTTTCTCGCCCAGAGCCCCGCGATTCCAACCTCGATCGCCTGAAACCCCAAATCTCGAGCATACTGCAAGCCCTCCTCGAATTCAAACTGCATCAAGTTCTGTGAAATCACTCCGAGTTTCATGTGAATCTCCTTTGTTTCCTAATATCTGTTTCATTGAAATCTATAGCAGGTAACCCTCGAGTCGTGTATTTTTCCATAAGGCAGCGAGTAGGTAGGGGCTCACTGGCGTGGGCGGCGGAATGACTTGGGTCGTCCGAGAATCTCGGACAAGATTATTCCTTGGCGCACAGTCTGCGTTGACAGGGAAATGCCCGCGATTGTGTCAACTTGTGGTGACTGTGCACCGCCTGAACTGTCCGTGTCGTTTGGATGGATTTCAGAATCATCTGCGGAAACTTTATGGTGGGATGGTGTGTCCGGTGGTGCGTGCGCAGGCTCTTCGGACATCACAAGCGGAGAGGTATAATCCTCCTCTTCCGTGGGCCCCGCATTGCCCCAAGGCGGCAGAAAGACTCCATTTTCTTCCTCATCAAATACGACCTCCGATTCTCGTCGCTGCCGATTCTGCCTCCGCACGGCACTCACCAATACAACCAATACGATAATAATCGGAAAAATAATTTGGAAGATTTCATTCATTGACGTTTGCCTTTTGTAAAACGTAATGTGTGAAGCGATACACTAGCAATAGACAATCCCTAGCTCTTTACGAAGCTCCCAGTGAATGAGCTGACCGCGTCGTGTCACTATCGCTGCCAGGAACCGCAATGGATTGACGCATCTCCGTATCAGCAATGATGTTACGGAGATTATAGTAATCCATAACATTCATTCTAGCCGACGTCAAAGCGTCTGCAATTCCACGAGGAACTTCGGCTTCAGCCTCAATGAGGTTGATTGTCATCTCTTCTACGAACGCTTTGTTTTCTTCTTCTTCCGCTTGAGCTCTGGCGCGCCTTTCTTCAGCTTTAGCCCGAGCGATTTTTAACTCCGCTTGTGCTTGATCTGTTTGCAACTTCGCCCCAATATTTTCGCCAACATTAATGTCTGCAATGTCAATGGATAAAATCTCGAAAGCCGTGCCAGCTGACAATCCTTTCGCAAGCACAGTCTCTGAAATTCGTCCAGGATTTTCCAAAACTTGCTTGTGACTAGTTGCGGAGCCAATTGTCGTGATGATGCCCTCACCAACTCTGGCAATAATTGTCTCCTCCCCCGCACCGCCAACAAGCCGATCGATGTTTGCTCTAACCGTTACCCTTGCCTTTACAACGAGCTGAATACCATCACGCGCAACCGCAGTAATGCCGGACCTATTGTCCCCTTTGACAGGGATATCAATAATCTCCGGTGTGACGCTTACCTGCACAGCTTGCAATACATCTCGTCCAGCCAGGTCAATGGCAGCCGCCCGCGCGAAGCCTAGCGAAATGTTAGCTTTATCGGCGGCGATGAGTGCAGCAACGACGCTCGCGACGTTACCACCTGCGAGGAAATGTGCTTCGAGATTATCGAGCGAGAGGTTGAGTCCGGCTTTCGTCGCATTAATCTGCGGGTCAATGATGGATTTTGGCGGAACACGGCGTAAACGCATGGCAATCAGCGTAAAGATTCCAACTCGAACGTTCGCGGCAATAGCGGCAATCCATAAACGTACAGGAATGAAGGATATCACAAAACTGAAACCTATGACTACAATAACAGCTAGAAGGATAATTGGGAAGGTCAACATCTAGAAAGTCTCCTTTAGATTTAAGACGTTAAGTTTCCTTCTCTGAATGCAGCGGCGACAGCGCGAGGAACGGACGCTTCAGCCTCCACAACTCTCGCCCGCCTATCTTGGACATTCGCAGTCATCTCTTGCTTACGGGCGACCGCCATAGCCCGGCGCTCCTCTGCTTTTGCTTGGGCAATCACTAGATCAGCTTCAGCTTGCTCTGCCTGCAGTTCTGCACCAATATTCTTTCCAACGTTTATATCGGCGATATCAATAGAAAGAATTTCATAAGCGGTGCCTGCATCTAGCCCGCGTTCAAGCACCGTCTTAGATATAATGTCAGGATTTTCGAGAACATCTTCATACGTTTGTGAGGCGCCAATTGCGCTGATAATTCCTTCGCCGACACGTGCCAGAATCGTCTCCTCACCGGCACCACCAACGAGGCGGTTAATGTTCGCCCTAACGGTGATGCGAACGGTAGCAATGAGTTCAACTCCGTCAAGAGCAACCGCACTAATCTGCGACGTTGTGATGACGCGCGGATTGACACTCACCTGCACCGCATCCAGTACATCTCGCCCCGCTAAATCTATCGCCGAAGCGCGTTGAAAATTAAGGTCGATCTTCGCTTTATCTGCGGCAATTAAGGCATTAACAACTCGCAACACGTTTCCACCTGCAAGGTAGTGAGCCTCTAAATCAGGGGTAGAGACTGTCAATCCCGCTTTTGCCGCACTAACCTGTCCGTTGACAATCACATTGGGGTTCACACGACGTAAGCGCATCCCGACAAGATCGCTGACGATGCGAATACGCACACCCGCGGCCCGAGCCGCAATCCAAAGTCCAACAGGTACAAAGTAAAAAAAGATGAATAAGAAAAACAGTATTACTACCGCCAAAATCGCGATAGGCAATTGTCCTATTTCTTCCATGTCGAATCTCCTTACAATTAACCAATGGTGCTACTTCTTGCCGGATCCAACTCGCACATCCGGCATTCCCTCACAATGTCTGCGGACTCCATAAACCACACGCAGATTAAATCTACCAAAAAGCGGCACCAAAGGTTGCTCACATCATTCACAACCTGCGGACGACAACGCGATTGCTCTCAACAACAATCACTTCCACTTCTGCATCGGTCTCAATGAATTCTCCACCCGTCACAACATCTACTCTCTGACCGTCGATTAACGCCGCGCCAACTGGTCTTAGAGGCGTAATTGCTTGACCGGCTTTCCCAACTAGATTTACCAGATTCTGCGATGGCGCTTGAAAACCATCCGCGCTCTTTTCAGCGGCGTCAAGAATAAAGGACTTTCCGAACTTTGTGCGAGGAGCAAGCCACAGTGCCAAAATTGCGATTGGAATGGTCACGATGACGACGCCACCTGCATACATTAACGCAGTTTCCCGCCCAGACGATAACCACACACGTCCAACGCCAAGGGCAATGAGTAAGATGCCCGGCACACCGGCTGCGCCAAAACCGGGAAGCAAGATAATCTCAATGAATAACAACAATATGCCTAAACCAATGAGAAAGATCGGTAACCACGACATAGGGCTTTCGTTATAGTGCCTAATATGGAAAAGATTTAGTATCTCCTATCCTTGAATTCTTACCTCAGGTTCTGTCTATAGCTTCAACAAAGATTTTAGAACCTTCAATATCAACAATCTTAACTGACGTTTCAGAGTCAATAAAATCTCCCACCGTAACAACATCAAGTCTTTTATCGCCAAGGCGAACGGTTCCAGACGGGCGCAGTGGTGTGAGGGCAGTCGCAGTTTTTCCGAGATAGCTCTGGAAATCGTCTCTCGATGCAGAATGATATCCTAGTTCCGAGTCCATCGCTGTTTCTAGAACAAAACGATTCCATGTGCGAGTCTTGGGCAAGACATAAGCCAGCATTATGGAGAAAACAAAGGTCAATATAACCGATGCAGAAAGCCAGAAAATCGCATCTTCAAGTTCGTAAGCGCTCTTGAAAATATACAAGACGCTGCCGCATATGAGAGCGACCCCCAAAACTCCCGCGACGCCAAACCCCGGTATTACAAAAATTTCTAGCAGCAGCAATCCTACTCCGAGAACAAATGCAGTCGCAGCCCATTCCGCTTCAATTTGAAGAAGCATGTGACCACCGAAAAATAAGCCAAGACATAGCAATCCGAGTATTCCGGGGACACCGAAACCCGGAGTCCGAATTTCCACAAATAGTCCGAGTGCTCCTAATGAAAGAAGTACGGAACTCGCCCAAGGACTCGTGATAAAGAAAACAATCCTATCTGCTAGTGTGACCGAGACTTCTTGTATGATTCCTCCTCTGAGTGACTTGATTTCTCTCACTCTAGGGGTACCTAGTTCTGTCTGTTTCTGCAGGACTGTCTCTTTTGTCAACGCCATCCTCGTTCCATCAATTTCGACAATCTCGTACATCGCCAACAAATCTTCGATAGAATCTGCCTGTCCATCAGCCAAGTTATACCGTGATGCCTCTTCCGCCGTGAGGGTCAACAGTTCCCCTTCATCGCCGCCGGCAACAATCACTTCTAATTTCTCTCCAGCGTTTTTTCTATCGTTATACGCTTCAGATCTGATTGCCTCAATTTTTCCATCTTCTCCTCGGACGAGATAGAGGCGCTTATCTACCATGGTAGCAGCAACACCTGTATTCCTTCCTTGACGTTCCGCTGTTGATTTAATGGTTGCCCGGATGTAGGAAACGGCTTTCTCGCCGAGTTCGTCTCCTTGAATCGTGACCGGTGCAGCGTCACCAATAGTTCCTCCGGATGTCATTACAATTTGGTCACATGCAAGGGAAATGAGCGCTCCTGCGGAAATAGCCTGCCGATTCACATACGCGATTGTTGGAATCTCAGTTTCTTGGATTGCGCGGACGATTTCAACAGCTGCATCAACACGGCCGCCTGGCGTGTCTATATCAAAAATAATCGCATCCGCATTAACCTCTTCACTATCTCGAATACCATTATTGATGTAGACACGTAACCCTCTACCAATCTCAGTTCGTATATTGATGATGTAGACACGGGCATCGTCCTCTAAGGCAACCAACGCGGAAATTGACAAAAACCCTCCAAACAAAATAAGCATGTAAGCGACAATGCGCGTTTCAAGTTTCACTATCATACTTGGAGCCCTCTTTCCGTCATAGTATTATATCCTTGGCGCGCTTTGTTGTCAAGCGTTTTGAGACGCGAGCTCCTCCAAATCCATTCCGATATTTCCTCGGCAGACGACATGCTCATCCCAACCAAGCAACCATGTGCAAAGATTGGGAACCCCACCTCCATTGATTCGCCACGAGTTTTTGTTTTGGTTATAGCCGACGATTTATGCTATAATTGGGCTGTTGCCAACAGCGCCATTATCGACCACCAACTTGTGCTTGAGTAAGACACAGTATAAGTAATACATCTCAAGGAGTGCGTCTCTGCGCGGCACTTCCGGCATAATACCTAATGCGTGAATGAAGGAGTTTTCACCGATATGTCCATTCCGAAACTCTCCGTGAGCAATCCTGTCCTAGCGAACCTGCTCATGATTTCTATTATCCTATTTGGCATATATTCTTGGGTAGTTCTTCCCAGAGATTTAACCCCTGAAATCTCTTTTCGAATTGCTACGGTCACGACCTTCTACCCTGGCGCCTCTTCCGAAGAGGTCGAGAAACTTGTGACCGCACCAATCGAGGAAGCAATTGAAGAGGGCGTGAATAATATTGACCTTATGCTTTCAGTCTCATCAGAAGCACGGTCAGTAATCTCAGTTCAATTTGAGGAGATTAGCGACCGCGAGTTCGACAAACAATTCCAGAATCTCCGAACAGCGGTCGATAGCGTCAACAATCTCCCAGATGAAATCCCCGATGAACCTCAGGTTGTGGCGCTCGATACATCGACCGGCTTTCCGATGCTGACTATCGCTGTTGGCGGCGATATTTCAGAAAACGAGATGAAACAAGTTGCTGAAAACCTGAAAGATGAAATTCTAGAAATTAAAAATATCGCGACAGTCCGACTGGTGGGGTTACGTGAAAGGGAAATATGGGTTGAGGTGGATCCGGATCGTCTGAAGGCGCATAACCTTCCAATTAACGAGGTAATCAATGCGTTGAAAGCCCATAACCTGAATGTTCCCGCAGGAAAATTGGAAATCGGTGCATCTGAGTACCTGGTCCGCACGATGGGAGAGTTCGGAAACCTGAAGGACATTGGAGACACTATAATCCGTGTCCGAGGAGCGGGGACCCCATTGCGTGTGGGCGATATCGCGAAGGTCACCGACACCTATGAGAAACCGCGAACCCTTTCCCATATCAACGGTGCCCCCTCCATCAGTTTGACTATCCAGAAGAAAACAGAGGGCAATACTATCAAGCTCGTCAAGCAGATACGTGAGCTTGTTGAGAGGCGACAACGCGATATTCCAGAACTCGCAGAAATATCCGTGGTGAATGACTACTCTGTCGTCTTGAGCGAACGGCTTGGCATTCTACAAAACAACGCCGTGTTTGGAATTATTCTTGTTGTTGTTCTCCTCTTCCTCTTTATGGGATGGCGCAATGCGCTCTTTGCAGCGTTGGGGATCCCAGTTGCGTTCATGGCGACATTCTTCTTTATGTATGCGACAGGGTATATACTCAGCGGTGTTGCGTTATTCGGTTTAATTCTCGTGGTTGGGATTGTTGTGGACGACGCAATCGTAGTGATTGAGAATGTGTTCCGTCACATTCAGCAAGGCAAGTCCCCCAAAGAAGCTGCGGTCGCTGGCGCCGAAGAAGTGGGGTGGCCTGTCCTCTCCGCAAGCTTGACTACCATTGCCGCATTTGGACCGCTCCTGTTTATGTCGGGCGTTTCGGGTCAGTTCATGCGGGTTGTCCCTATCGTCGCCATCTTGGTGATACTCGCATCGTTGTTAGAGGTGTTCATGATTCTACCAGCTCACATCTCTGAATGGGGAAAGCCACAAAGTCGGAATCAACGACGGCACATATGGTTTGATAGCGTTCGTAAAGGCTATGTCAGAATGTTAAAATCCATGATTCGATGGCGTTATGTCGTGTTCACCAGCGTTCTGGTCTTCGGCGCTATCGTCTGTGCTACAGCTTTCCTATTGCTGGATAAGGAACTCTTCCCTGGCGAGGATTTCCCACAATTCTACATTAAGGCGGAAATGCCAACCTCGTTCGGTTTAACGGAAACCTCCGCTGTCTTGACAAAAATCGAGGAAATTGCGATGTCCTTCCCGTCGCATGAACGGGTCGCTGTCATATCTAACATCGGTATGCTCACACCGACTTCTGGTATGGATAGCACTACCCTCCGATCGAATGCAGGCGAAGTCCTAGTAGAACTGGTACCGAAAGATCGACGGGTTCGAAGTGTGGATCAGATAATCGCATCACTTCGTGAAAAGACCGCGGAAATCGGCGGTGTTGAAAAGCTCACATTTGACAAATTGCAAGGTGGTCCACCGCAAGGTCGAGATGTCGAAGTGAAAGTCAAAGGAGAACACTTCGGTTCCTTACAGAAGATTGCAGGATTGCTCAAGGAGGAACTTCACCAGATGGATGGTGTCTACGACATACGAGATGATTTCCTCACCGGCAAAGCTGAACTTCAAATTCGAATCAACGAGGAAAAAGCACATCAATACGGCTTAAATGTTTTCCAAATCGCCTACACAATACGCAATGCTCTCGAAGGAAACATCACTACCACATATCGTGATGCGGACGAATCGATTGATGTGGTTGTGAAGTACGATCAGAGCAGTCTGCGGACACTTACCGATCTTCAGGAGCTCCTAATCGCAACCCCGAACGGAACTATTGTACCGTTAAAGGATGTGGCAGAGGTGCGAGAGAAACAAGGATATATGGAAATCCGTCGTTTTGAAAACGAACGCGCAATTACCGTGTTTGCCAGCGTGCAGAAGGAAAAGACAACTGCCGTTGAAGTTAATCAAGCACTGATTCAAGCTTTCAGCAACATCGGGTCAATGTTTCCCGGCTATCGACTTGACTTTCGAGGCGTATTCGACCAAATTAATGAATCGTTCGCTGAACTTGTGAAACTGTTTGTCGTTGGTCTGTTGATAATCTATGTGATTTTAGGTACACAGTTCAAATCATTCCTTCAACCGATTATCATTCTCTTTGCCGTGCCGTTTGGAATTATCGGTGCGATGGTTGGATTGTTAGCAGTAGGCTCGTCATTGAGCATGGTTGCGATGTTCGGTATTGTCGCACTAGCCGGAATCGTTATCAATGACTCCATTGTATTCATAGACTTCATAAATAGATATCGCGACCGCGGCTACAATAAGTGGCGAGCAATTCTACAAGCCGGAAGCATCCGCTTACGGCCCATTATCTTGACCTCTGTTACAACTATCTTCGGTTTAATTCCGATGGCGACCGGACTTGGCGGAAAGTCTCCGATTTGGATGCCGTTGGCAAGCACGATTATTTTCGGGCTTTCTGCCGCTACTCTTCTGACGCTATTTGTCATGCCAGCCTTGTACGCGATTATAGCTGACCTTCGCGCTCTATTCATCAGGCAGGATCGCCGAATATCTGTGCCTGTAGTTGAGGAAATTCCAACCTATGTAGGGGTGCCTGCGGATGATTGAAACGTGATGCGTGTTTGCAAGTCAAAGATCGCTTACATCCAATTTCTCCGGTTTCGATTCGCTTGCCGGATTCTACGAATTCCGCGTTTGAAAACTCCGGTATACTATTAAAGATACCTAATCTTATCTGAAAACAAAAAGGAATGTCTGAAAAACAAGTTGCAATTGATGCGGTTCTGAAGTCAATTCAATTATGTCAGCGGGTGCAAGCCGAAATGGTGCATACCGATTCGGTTGACAAGCCTGATGGAAGTCCCGTAACTGTCGCGGACTTCGGATCTCAAGCGCTGATCTGTCAGATGATTGGTGATACGTTTCCACAAGATGCTATCGTTGCAGAAGAGGATTCCCAAGCATTGCGGAAAGATCCACACCTTCTAGAGCGAGTAGTCGCATTCGTTTCTCAACTGACCGAGCGAACATCGCCTCAAGTCGTCTGTGATTGGATAGATCGGGGTCGAGGCGCAATTGGTCAACGCTACTGGACGTTGGATCCGATTGATGGGACGAAAGGATTCCTGCGCGGAGATCAATATGCCATAGCGCTCGCATTGATTGTCAATGGGGAGGTACAACTTGGTGTGCTAGGATGTCCGAATCTCCCACAAAAGTGGAAAATGGCACGAGAGGAACGTGGCTGCCTCTTTGTGGCTGCAAGAGGCACTGGGACGCAGATGCTATCCCTAGATGGTCGCCTCAATGAACCGGTTCGTGTTTCCAATGCTGTACAGCGTCTTGCAGAGAGTTTCGAATCATCTCATGGAGATCGCGTTGCACATGCTTTAATCGCCCGATATCTCCGGATTACCAATCCCCCGATTCGGATGGATAGCCAGACGAAATATGGTCTAGTCGCACACGGGGATGCATCGGTTTATGTTCGCCTTCCGAATCCAGCGGCGCCTGATTACCGGGAATGTATCTGGGACCACGCCGCGGGACTGATCGTGGTGGAGGAGGCTGGTGGAAAGGTAAGCGATGCAGACGGGCGGCAGCTCGATTTCCTTCAAGGGCGGCGGCTTACTGCCAATCGTGGGATTGTGGCAACAAATGACGCATTGCACCCCCAAGTGCTTGAAGGCGTTCGGCTACATTCAAATCCTGATCGCGACTTTTCCTCATAACAATTCAGTCATGGGGACAAGAGATAGGGCGCAACTCAAAACAGACTTTGTGCAATCATCATGTTCCCAATCGCGTTTGCCTCAACAAGTCGTAACCCTCCATAATCTGTGTGCAGCTGTTCTCACCGATGATGTCGGCACCGGATTCGAGCATCGCAAGAGCCTTCTCCGTCGTCGCAATGTGGCCGCCCGCAGCCTTGACTCCGAAATCTGGCCCAACAGCATCTCGGAGAATGCGAACGTGGTCGAGTGTGCACCCGCCGCGCCAGCCGGTCGAAGTCTTCACGAAATCTGCTCCTGATTCCTTGACCAGCTTGGCTCCAGTGATAATCTCAGCTGTGGAGAGCATTGTGGTCTCAACGATGAACTTAACCTCGACATCTGGATTCGCCTGCCGAGCCGCATTGACCATCTCTCCCAACTCGCGCCGAACGTATTCGAGATTGCCGGCACGCAGCGCAGGATAGTTAATCATGCAGTCGATACTGTCGGCTCCCTTTTCCACCATCATCTTGGCTTCCAAAACCTTCACTTCGGGTGGTGAATATCCGCTGGGGAAAGCCACGATTCCCACGATGGGGATACCGCTGCCTTCCATTTCACGCTTTACGACATCCATCATATACCAAGTAGCACACATGGCTCGCAGGCCATATTTTTTGGCTTCTCTACAGCGCAAAATCCAGCCCTCTTCTAACTCTTCGGCTTCTCTGCACCCGAGCTCCAGCGATTTCGCTAGCTGCTCTCTAGTAATCATTTGGTTCTCCTTCCATGTTTCCCATGACTCAGTACGTTTTCACGTTTATATTTTGCCTGTATTACTGTAGAAATTTCCACTAACATACAATCATCGACGGTCACTCGCTTGGCCAAATCGGTTCCATGTCCCATGCGTCGAGTGAGACGAGTTTCGCCGATCCGCCACGCGCAAATATAGCAACATCCACGCTGTCAAACTGAGAAGGATATATGCGCTTCGTCAAACATTGTCGCTCGTTGGCGAATACTTCAATTACCGATCGATCGAGAAAAATCCGAAGCCGTAGAGGTTCGTCTTGAGTGAGTGTCATAGGGGCAGCCTGTTCCTCAGAATCTACTACATCTGGGTTTTGACTTGATTGGCTCACGTCAATCTTGATCTGGCACTCGGGAGCCATAAAACTCACAAGGGTCTGCTCCGCGCCTTCCGAAAAATACCGTAGCGCAAGTCCACATTCACACGCCGATCCCGGTTCAATAACGGCGTCAATCTCAAGAACGTCATTGCCTATACCATCAAGTCCAATCTCCTCATCGGGTGAAATATATATCTCAGATACACGGCGATGACGGCGCCTTAGCTTATCAATCTCAGCAATTGGCTCGATACGCAACACCCCGCTGTCAGTGAAGGATAGAACCCTGGGCAGCGCCATAATACCGCTCCACCCAGCAGCCTGTTGAACTGAGAACCGACGTCCCTCGCCAATCCACGAAAACAGTATGCGCCGCCCGTCCGGTCCCGCCAGCGTCGCCGGAGCTATGTAGTTGCCAGATTCCATCGTGACGCCAATCGTAGGATTGTGGTTGAGGCGACTGTGTTGTTCTGGGCGAAACTTTTTCTCCGAGGCCGAATATTCACCTAAGTAGTATTGCGCACCGTGCTTGTGGCTGGAGAAGATGAGCATGTGCTTGTCTCCGATAGAGAAAAAGTCGGGGACAGCGCAATCCTCATCGATCTCCGTCCAAGTCCGCTTCCCCTCGTAAAACTCGTGCTGGTATTCCCAGTTGACGAAGTCTGCGGAGGTAAGTAGAAAAGCCGTGTCCCCGCGTTCGGTCCGGCCGCCACAAATTAGATGCCAGAGATTGCCGTATTTCCAGACGCAAGGGTCAAAAGGTTTCCATGCCGAACCCGCTGGTGGGGGTGGGATGATAGGGTTACCCGCGAATTTCTCCCAATGGACGAGCGACGTGTCCGCTGGGTGACAGCGGGCAATGCAAATCCCAGCCGGATTACCGAAGTAAACCGCGGTGGGTACACCATCAACGATGACAATTTGCCCGCTCCAACAACCATCTCTATCCGGTCCGCCAGGCGTCGGCAAGAGAGCCACCGGTAAATCCGTCCAATGAACAAGGTCCTCGCTCACGGCATGACCCCAATGCATATTGGCGTCTTCCACTTCGTAGGGATTGTTCTGATAGAACAGGTGGTACCTCCCCTGCCAGTAGAGGGGTCCATTGGGGTCTTTCAGGAGGTTGCATGGCGCCACATAATGATAGAGCGGTCGATAAGGGTCCGCAGCGAGTCGACGCCGTGATTCCAGCACAGCCGCCGGAAGATTTAGCGGTGCGACCGATTGGACGTACATGTCTTTGGTCATATCTGCGTTGCTCATTTTGCACCTCTTGCCGAATGAAATGCCTATGCCGCTAAGCATCCTCAATCGGGTAGAATTGGCGCTCCATATCCTTAAATTGATACGTATGCTTGAATTGTTTTAGATTCCAATTATTCGCTGAATAGGTTACGGAATAGCCAACATTATAGCACGATTATGAGAAAACAGAACAGAAAATTCGCGGCAAGTAGAGCACCGGCTTTCATAGAGGTGCTGTCCTGAGAGGGCACCCACAAGCAGTGTCATTACAAGTTAAAGCGTTCAAGAATCATTCTCCCTCTTGCCAAAAGGCAGCGAGACGGGGTAAGGTTAATACACCCGAACCCTGAGAATCTAGAATCTGGTGCTTTTTTGTTTGCAATATTTTTCCGATGTATAGTATAATATAGCTGGTTAGAATATTGAGCGCGACATAGACTATATGAAGAAATGGGCGCAGTTGTAGGAATTTGCGCCAGTTTGTTACCCGTTAGCTGTACGATTTGTGCATCTAGCTTCGCATAGTTGGGTAAGCTGATTCAAACCGAAGGCGGCAAAAAAATGAAAGGGGTTCTGTATGAAACGGCTTTTCGGCACACTGTTATCGGCGGGTCTGGTGCTCATTGGGTTGAGTGCTTATAGCATAGATCAGAATAACATCCTTGTTCATTGGTCATTCGACGAACTTGATGGCGATATATTCAAGGATGAATCGGGCAACGGCCATGATGGAAGACTTGATGGCGATGGCGAACTTGTCGATGGGAGAATCAACAAAGCTGTCCATCTGACCGGTGGCTACGTCACGTTGGCTTCGGGTATAGGCGATGTTGTCGAGTCTGTGGGTGACACGGGCGAAATCACTATGGAAGCATCGATTTTCTTAAGCGCCCACGACGCGTGGGATGGGGTTATCTCAATTGGTGAAGGGGACGAAAACGGACCGCTTGAGGGAAACAGAGCAATCATTTTCCGAATGATGGTCTCCCCCGATCTCGATCCATACTGGAACATAGGATTTCGAGCGGACCACAGATTCCAAGAATTCGTGTTCGAGTTGGACACATGGTATCACTATGTGATCACTGGCGATAGCGTAACTAGCAAAGTTTACATCGACGGAGAGCTAATCGTTGATGACCCACATACCAACCACGCTGTACCGGAGGACTTCTCATTTGCGAAGTATACAGATGTATTCATGTTCGTTGGTGCGGGCGAGGCATCCCACGTCTGGAGGTTTGAAGACGCAATTGTTGATGAAGTCGCAGTTTACAACAAGGTGCTTACCGAAGGTGAAATCAACGATTTGATGGTAAAAGGACTTCGCGGCGCCCTTACCGCAGTCGATCCGCAAGACAAGTTAGCCTCACGCTGGGGGGAAATCAAGATGCAACGCCATGTAGAACCTCAACGATGAGTTTTTACATTCATATCCAGTAACCATTTATTTATTTGTAGTGGCGGGCATATCCCGCCACTACAGAACGTCAATTGACGGACAATACCGACAGAAGGTTTTAGATTTACGCCGAGTTATACTAGGATGATATGAACACATATGACTGTGAACCCACACTGACCGATACACAAGTACTGGAGTTCTGTCAAGACGGCTTCTTGATGTTGGAGGGTGTCGTTCCCAATGAAATCAACCGAAAGGCGTTTCAATATCTGGAAGAGCACACAGAGCACGCATGTTCTGTTGGAAGTATAGATGGGGTTATTGAGAACGTGCTGCTTAACCCACACGCCACTGGGGCTATCCGATCCCTTTTAGGTAAAAACTTTACCGTTCCCCCAGACCTGTACGGTCCCGGTAATAAAATCAAGTGTCCTATGCCGGCGGGACCATGGCACGTAGATGGCGGCGCTGTGTTTGGTCCCCATGTCGATTGTCTACAGGTTTTCTACGTACCGCAAGATACGCCGCGGGAACTAGGACCGACCGATGTGTTGCCGGGTTCCCATTTCCTCATCGCCGACGGAATTCCTTCCATGGCACACTACGGCAGTATTCGGGGTGCGGTCTCAACAACGGGGGCAGCAGGCTCTATTTTCCTTACCGCCTATCCAATGTGGCACCGCCGCGGCGCTTCCACCGCAAAGGGCGTCCGCAACCTGTTGAAGTATTCGTATAAACGAACAGTGCCGCCAGAGCGTGACTGGATTCGTGAACCGGGCTTCGATCTACGCCGTGCCAAAGGGGCATCGCCGCGGCTCAAGTTCCATCGAGAACACCAGCGAGCTATCTACGATGCGGCTGAGATGTTCTACTGGTTGTGCGGCAAGCACAGCGAATATCATTCGACGAGCCGGAACAACTTCCCTGTTCACCATGCTAGCTAAGTCTATCTCCTCACCTGCTAGCATGGGTCTTATGGAGGATACTAGGTCTGCCGGGCGTCAGTTGAGCTAGCATTGATCAGTTGCTGCGTCGCCTTGTGTAGAGCGCTTCCGTATAATTCCCTTCATTTCCACTATAACGCAGAAACTAAGTACAGTCGGGTATCAGCGAACCTGCCATCCATCGTGAATTGAATCCCAGCCCATTGAGGCTGCTTGGTAAACCATCAGCGTCATTCCTGAGGGAAATTCGCACAAACTATGAAGTTAAGATGTGTGCAAGATTAATCTAACCAATACAGCCTTTCACGATTTTGTGACCCACTGACTCAACCCAAAAATAGAGCGCATAAAGATGAAAATCCCATTCGCTAAATTAACCGTCGTGGGAGTTGCTTTCATATTCCTAGGTGTTTTTCTCTCAAGACATAGCCGCGCCGAATTAGATATCAATTCCGTTAAGGGAGCGTGGTTGCTTGATGAGGGCGGGGACGAGATTGCCAAGGATACTTCGCGCAATGGGAATGATGGAACACTCATGAACGGCCCAAAATGGGTTGAGGGTAGGCATGGCGAGGCTTTGATGTTTGATGGAGACGGCACCTATGTTGAAATTCCGCATGATAAGAGTTTAGTTGTAAAAGAAGCTTTTTCACTTGCATTCTGGATGACAGCAAATCTAATCCCACCCGGAGGAACAACCAGAACTCTTGTTTCCAAAAATAAATGGGAGGTGACAATAGATAATGGAACGGTGCGGTTTGTGCTCAAACCAAAAAATGAGGTTTGTTGTAAAACACTATGGGGGGTGACAGCGCTAAAAATAGACACTTGGTATCATGTGGCATGTACTTACAACAACAAACACATGATATTGTATATTGACGGCGTATTTGACGGTGCTCGCGAAGCATCAGGAGATATAAGCGGAACGCAGGACATTGATATAGGTCACGACCTTGAACTGCATGGAGCCGGAGGATTTTTCGATGTCATCATAGATGAAGTTATCCTCTTTGATGTTGCTATCACCGAGGATGATGTAAAAAGCCTCATGAATGATGGCGTCGCTCTACTACTCCCAGTTTCTGCCTCCAGCAGACTAGCTACCGTGTGGGGACAGATAAAGAACGACCAATAATTCCGATTCGCTTAATCCCGTTACTATTGAATAGGTATTCCAAAAGAGAACTCACACAACCACAATATAAGTAAAGGAGAGCTAACAATGTCTAAGAACATGTTGAAATGGTTGTTCGGTACATTGTTTTCGGCGGGTTTGGTACTCGCCGGGCTAAGTGCCCACAGCATTGACGAGAACAACATCCTTGTTCACTGGTCATTTGACGAACTGGACAATGAGATGTTCAAAGATGAATCGGGCAACGGTTACGATGCAGAACTGGTAGCACCTGGCGAACTTGTCGAAGGGAAGTTCAACCAAGCTGTTCATCTGCCCGGCGGCTTCGTCAAGCTACCTCCAAGCGACGTTGTTCAGAGTGTAGGCGATACAGGTGAAATTACAATGGAGGCATGGGTTTTCTTCAACGAGCTTCCGCCCGCACAGTGGGATGGAGTCATCTCGGATAGCACCGCACAATTCCGCATGATGGTGCAAGCCCCGGACCACAACCCGTACTGGAACGTAGGCAATCGCGCAGACAAAAGCGATCAGTCTTTCAAGTTCAAAAAGAACCGGTGGTATCACTATATCGCCCTTGGCGATACCGAAAACAGCAAAGTTTATATTGACGGTGAGCTCGTCGCTCAAGCAGCCCAACCGCCGAACCTCGAAAAGAATCTGCCCAAACCACCGGACATCAACAAGCCCTTCCAAATGCCGGAGCTCAAACAGGTGTCAATCTTCGTCGGTGCCGGCGAAGCTGAACATGTCTGGAGGATTGACGACGCAATTATTGATGAGGTCGCTATCTACAACAAAGTGCTCACCGAAGCGGAAATCAACGATTTGACAGAGCGAGGACTTGGCGAGGTACTCCGCGCGGTCAATCCGCAAGGTAAGTTAGCTACCCGTTGGGGTGAAATAAAAATGCAGCGCCATTAAACTTGATTGCAGATTTTCCGCCATTAAATTGGGAAAATGGGGATTGCTTGGTTTCTTACCGACGCGGTACACATCATTGAGACCATTAAACAGTGGATTTCAAGTGCAGCATCCCTAAAACTCTCTTGCTGTCAATGGTATTGCTCATTAACACCTGGCCGCTGCATGCCCAGCAAAAGGACAACCGCGATTCATCTCCATCTGTTCACACCAGAGGTGAATCGCAACAATCTACAGCCGCATTGCAGAAACACCTCGATGCGGCTAATCTTTATGCGAAACAAAACGATATCTCAAAAGCCATTGAACAGCTCCACACAATGCTGGGGATAGACCCGCAATGCATTGAGGCACACATTCAGCTTGGGATTTTCTACTCCAAAATAGGAAATCTCGACGACGCTCTTCAATCATATTCACAGGTGGTGAAACTCAGACCCAAATCTTTCTCTGCTCACTACAACTTGGGAGTTATCCTCGCACGGAGAGGATCGTTTGAAAAAGCCAAGACGGAATATCAGCTTGCCATCCAACTAGATCCAAATCAGCCCTTGCCGCACTATCAACTCGGTTTTGTGCTTGCCCAACAGGGCAAATATGAGGAAGCCCTCCCTAAATACAAGAAAGCAGTTGCGCTTGCTCCCAATGCGAGCGCCCATTATCAACTCGCCAATACATACTTCCGCTTGGGAAATCGAGATGAAGGCGAGCGGCAATTAAAGAAATTCAGGTCTATTCAGGCAAAACAACTGTTCGACAAAGCTGAACAATCCTTCAAAAGCGGCAATGTGCAGGAAGCCATTAAATCTTATCAGAGGGCGCTTGACATGGATATTGAATTCGCCCCTGCTTATGCAAGACTCGGCGCAATCGCGCTCAAACAGGATGAATTGGAGGACGCGATTCGACATTATCAAGCATACCTGAAGTTTAAACCGGAATCGGTGCAAGCCCGCCAAACGTTGGGCTCAATAGCCCTGAAATTGAAGGATTTCGCATCGGCGAAGGTAGAATTTGAGCGCGTAATTGCGAAAAATCCTACCGAAGCTTATCCTTTTTATGCGCTCGGTGCATCCTATTTAGGATGCGCTCAATTGGAAAATGCAGAAAGATTCTTGCAACGCGCACTTGAAATAGAACCGGAATTCGCAGAGGCTTACTACCAACTTGGATGGGTTTATCGGGAACGCGGTCAAATCGAAAAAGCGATTGAATCTTTTAAGCGTTCAATTGCGCTTCGACCGAGTCTGGCGCCGGCATGCAATACGCTCGCATGGTACTACGTTGAACAAGAGCAGCATTTAAATGATGCGATTACATTTGCGAAAAGAGCGGTTGAATCTGATCCGATTGCGCCTTACTGGGATACACTCGCTATTGCCCTTTATAAAAATCGAAGATACATAGAAGCGTCTGAGGCAATTGGTAAAGCGCTCGAGCTACAACCGACCCATCCCGAATACGTGGCACATCAGAAATTAATTAGGAATGGAATTATCGAGCAGAACAGATGAAAATATCCTTCAGCGATCGGTGGCGGAGAGCATCTATTTTATAGTCCTCGCCATTACGCTTTGCACTTGCCAAATCCTCAATGCACAGACACCAATATTCACAGATGTAACTGCGGAAACCGGAATTGATTTTCATCATACGGACGGTAGAAGCGGAAGATACTATCTTCTCGAAGAGTTAGGTTCCGGAGCGGCATTTTTTGATTACGATAACGACGACGACCTAGATATCTATTTTGTGAATGGTACAAATCTTCCAGGTGCTCAATCCGAGAGGCAACCAACAAATGTACTTTACCGCAATAACGGAGATGGTACGTTTACCGATGTGACGAAACTGGGCGGCGTCGGCGACACCGGCTATGGGGTTGGCTGTTGCGTTGGAGACATTGACAATGACGGCTATCTGGATATATATGTAACAAACTTTGGAAAAAACGTCCTCTACCGCAATAACGGAGACGGCACCTTTTCTGATGTAACGGACGCAGCTAATGTTGGGGACGGGCGTTGGGGTGCAAGTTGCGCCTTTGCCGATTATGATAATGACGGTGACCTAGATTTGTACGTGGTGAATTACGTTGAATTTCAGATGGACGAAAACAGAGTTTGCCATCGTAGCGGGATACGGACGTATTGTCCGCCGCAAGCCTTTGCCGGTGAGGACGATATACTTTATCGAAATAACGGGAACAGCAGCTTTACGCAAGTTACTCAAGAAGCGGGTGTTTCCAATCCACGTGGCAGAGGGCTTGGCGTTGTCTGGGGAGATTACGACAACGACGGCTATCTCGACCTTTATGTAGCGAATGATACCAATGAAAATTATCTTTTCCACAATAATCGCAACGGCACCTTTACCGATGTAGCCTTTTATGCAGGTTGTGCGTTAAGTGAACATGGCAAAATGGAAAGCGGTATGGGTGTTGACTTCGGAGATTATGACAACGACGGGTTTCTGGATATTGTTGTTACCAACTTTCAAGACGAAGTAGCAACGCTATATCGCAACAACGGAAATGGATTTTTCACAGATGTTTCATACACCTCCGGCACAGGCGAAAAAACCTTGCCATCTTTAGGTTGGAGCGTGTGTTTTTTCGACTATGACAACGATGCGGACAAGGATTTATTTATCGCCAACGGACATGTTTACGACAATGTTGAATTATTTCAGCCTGCCACGTCTTATTCACAATTCAATCACCTTTTTGAGAATCTGGGGAACGGTACTTTTCAAGAAGCTACCGCCCATGTCGGTGCTGATTTGTCGCACAAAGCACCGAGTCGAGGTGCTATCTTTGGGGATTACGATAACGATGGCGATATCGATATATTAGTCACAAACAGCAATGCAAAACCGCAACTCCTCAGAAATGATGGGGGCAATCGTAACAATTGGATTAAGGTGCGTGCTATCGGTACCGCAAGCAACCGCCCAGGGATTGGAACCCGAATCGAAGTCGCCACCCGCGATTTACGTCAGATCGCTGAGGTAAAAAGCGGCTCCGGCTACCTCGGGCAAAATGATCTGTCCCTCCATTTCGGTCTTGGAAATTACACCGTTGTTGATAAAATCACGGTAGCATTTCCAAGTGGAAAAGCCCACGAAATCGAGGCGGTGGCAGCCAATCAGCTTATTGAGATTGAAGAACCCTAGAAGAAATGATGTGCCGCCATCATATCTTCCCATTCAGCTACACACATGGAGGTAGAAAAATAGAGTGGTGTTTGATTTCTGTTGACGAGGGCGTGGAAACTGGGTAAAATATTTCGCAATTTTAATTGAGTAAATTTGGGCTCTCTCTGGATTAATCGTATTTTGTAAATTCTCCCCCTTACCAAGGGGGGGTTAGAGGGGGTGCAGTTGTGTTTCAAAGCCAGCAATAACTGATTGTGACAAATAGATATATCCAACAGACAGCATCAAGGAGTACCACCATGAAATACGATAAAGAAAATCGAACATTTGACTGCGAACCGACCCTTACGGATTCACAAGTGCTCGAATTTTGTCGGAACGGATACCTGATTCTAGATGCCGTTGTCGCTGATGATGTCAATCAACGCAGCTGTGATTACTTGGATGGAAAGACACCGATTGAACCCATCTACATTCCCGAGGGATTGACATGTGAGGATTTGGAGGGTTTTCAAACATCGCTGGAACCCTCCGGAATCTTGCTTGAAGAATGGTTCATTGAGCATGTCCTACTCAATCCACAGCTGGCAGGCGCATTGCGGTCGCTGCTCGGGAAAAACGTGGGGCTGCCAGCGGTTATCAGTCACCATCGGGCTGAATGTCCCGCCCCACCCCAGGGCTGGCATCACGATGCTGACTGCGTGTATGGGCCAGAAGTCAACTTTGTCGAAGTGTTCTACTATCCTCAAGATACTCCACGGGAATTGGGCCCCACTGAGATTGTGCCAGGCTCCCACATTCGCCGTGTCCGTGTAGAAGCGGGGAAGGAAGAATTTCGAGAGATTTCGCAGAAGCCGCCGCACTTTGTCGTTTGGGAGCCCACAAAGGTCGTAACCGATGCACCTGCTGGCTCGATTATCATTCATCATCAGAGTGTTATGCACCGCAAAGGCGCATCCACGGCAAAAGCACTGCGCCGTATGCTAAAACACAACTACTGGCGAACTGTCCCACCAGAAAGAGATTGGATTATTGAGCCGGACTTCGACTTTCAGACAGCCGATTATTGGGGTCATGGAATCGCCAAATATATTGCGCACATGTTCTATTGGCTGTGCGGGAATGGGGATGAGTTCCGGATAATGGGTGGACAAGCGTGGCCCTGGCATAACCAAAACCAAATCGGTAAATCTTATGGATTTGGATTGACTGAAGGGTATCGCCCCAACTGGCGAAATAACAACGTTGACGATTACGCAGTCTGAAACTTGAGCCGTTGTGCACGAGCTTTGGAGCTCAACTAGAGTAAAGGCAGACTAGATGCTACAACGACAAGATTTTCGTTTATCGTAATTGTTGGGGAAATCAACCGTGCGTACAGAAATGGAGAAAAATCGCGATGGCAGCGATGAGAACAGCCAATTGTGAACCCACGCTAAATGACACACAGCTGTGGGAGTTTTGCAAGAAGGGTTTCCTTGTGCTACAGGGGGTTGTGCCTGACGAGATTAACAAGAAGGTTCTTGAATTCCTCGAAGCCCATGACGGGTTGGGCGGGGACCTGATCAACGAGGACTGGTTTATCGAAAATATCCTCCTCAACCCGCAAGCCGGAGGCGCGGTGCGGTCATTGCTCGGTGATAACTTTTCCCTTCCTATCGGAATGGGTAATCATCGAGTCGTCTGCCCCGCTACATCTCAGAGATGGCATCATGATGGGGCTTCACTGTTGGGACCAGAGCTGAATCATCTGCAGGTCTTTTACTATCCCCAAGATTGCCCGGAGGACATGGGTCCGACCGGATTGGTGCCCGGCTCGCATTTTCTACACACCCTACAGAGCTGGATGAGCCACTACGGAGGCATTCGCAGCGCCGTCAAAACGACAGCCCCCGCCGGTTCGATTTTCATAACAGTCTACTCGATTTGGCATCGCCGCTCTGAATCAACTGCGGAAGGGGTTCGCAATATGCTGAAATATTGCTATTGGCGAACTACGTCCCCACAGCACGATTGGATTGTCGAACCGGACTTTCAACCAATCAGGGACAATCCCGACGCAACAACCTCGCCTCGCCAACAGTGTCAGTCTTGGTATGAAGCCGCCGAGATGTATTACTGGCTGTGCGGTAATCTGGACAAATTCTATAAAATCATGGGTGGCGAAGGCTGGCCGCACGGCTATCCCGTAGGGTGGAAACCTGAAGGATTCCACAGGTTTCCAAAGGCGGCGGCGAACGCGCCAAGGTGAACCGCGGCGAAAGACGCACACTCTGTCAATCTTGCGCGATGCAGTAGAGGTATTTCTCGCCGCGCAAAAACATCTCGCGGTCAACGATGGCAGCCGAGGCGCTGAAACTGTCGTCCAACCGATTTTGCGCCAAGACACGCTGGGTTTCATCATGGCTGATGACCAGCGTTGTGCCGTTTCGGTCGGTGATGTAGATGCGGTTAGCTGCGCCCACTGGAGAGGCGTAAATATCGCGGAGACCGCCCAGTCGAAAAGGACCGCCTCTGTCCTCCCCGGTCTTTGTATTCACGCGCGACAGAATCCCTTGGTAGTGTCGCAAGAAATACAATGAATCCCCATAAAGCAGTGGTGACGGCACGTACGGCGTCCCTCGTCTGCGGCGCCACAGAACGCAGTCGGTTCCGGTGATGTCACCCCTCGCACCCTCTAAACGGATAGCCAGCAGTGCGCGTTTGTCATAGCTGCTGCCAGCGTAAACTATCCCATCCGCCGCCACCGGCGAGGCGACGATGTTTGCCGAAAGCCCGCCGCACTCCCAGATGACCGCCCCAGTAGCGAGGTCGTAGCCGCGCACCCGATGTGTACCGCTGATGATGACCTGCGGCTTGCCCGCGTGCTCCACGACGATCGGCGTTGCCCACGACGTGACCTCTTCGCGCGCAACCTCCCAGCGCTGTTTGCCGGTGCTTTTGTCGTACGCAGTCACAAACGACTCGCCCTCGTGATCCCAGTTGACAACCAGCGTGTCACCGTGCAACACCGGCGAACTGCCTTCCCCGTGTCCGTGCTTGGTCTGCATTTCACCGAGATCCTTTTCCCACTGCAGCTCCCCGTTCAGGTCAAAGCAATACAGCCCGCGCGAGCCGAAGAATGCGTACACATGCTCGCCATCGGTAACCGGTGAGTTGGATGCGAGGCTTGCGGTGAAATGCCCCATCTCGTGCGGCAGTTCATCACTCACCGTCCGTTGCCAAATGATAGTTCCGCTGCGGCGATTGACGGCAAGGACGACGAACTTGTAGTGGTGTGTTACCGGCAGATTGTCATGCGCGCCAGACGCATCGCTATATCGGGGGTTCAGTGCGTCACCGTGTGGAACGGCTGCGGTCACAAATACCGAATCACCCCAGACAATCGGCGACGAATGTCCGCTGCCCGGCAGTTCAACTTTCCACCGGATATTTTCACCCTCGCTCCATTCTACCGGCGGATCGGCATGAGGCGCAACCCCAGTGCCAAATGGACCGCGCCACTGGTGCCAGTAGTGTTCCGCGTCGGCGCCGTTGGCGACCGTCATCGGGAGCCACAGCAGCCAGAATATCGAAAGGATGCGTGCAAAGCGTCTCATAGTTTCTTCCATGCGAAAAGATCGACCTTCCTGGGCAAGGTGGAAATGTGAGCGGACAGTTTCTGTAGGTAGAGGGACGATATCCTGCGCAACGATGTGCGCAAGAGCATGTGGGGGATTTGAGGGCGATACACGGTAGTAACTAAGCTATCGCCCTGAGGCAATTGTCGTCGAGCGGACGCAGCGGTGTAAAATCGCGGTTGTTATGATGCCAGCCGCGTTCCGTGCCGGTGCAGGCGTTGCTGACGGCGTTGTAGTTCAGGTACATAATCGCCCGCCGCCACGGGGAGACGTTGTTCGCTGAACCGTGCAGAAGGTTGCAGTGCACAAAACAGACAGATCCCGCAGGTCCTATCAGCGGATCAATTCCGTTTTCGTCGGATAGCCGTTTCATCGTGTCCCGATCGATGTGATGCAGGGAATACCCTTTCCCCTTCGCGTCCTTGTGCGGTGTTGAATCCAGAAGGCCGTGACGGTGGGTACCCGGCACAACCATGAGAGGGGACTTCACTGCAGTACAATCGTCGATGAACACGGATGCCATGATGCACCGCGGCTCTTGCATACCGTCGATGATGCGCCACGGCGGGTAATCCTGGTGCCAGTCCCACGAAGATCCCTTGCCGAAACCGTACTTCGGATTGATGCGGCTCTGATGAAGATACACGTCATCCTTCAACAGTTCACGTACGGGGTTCAACAGGCGCGGAAGCCGTGAAAGACGCCGGAAGGGTTCGGAATACACGTGTGCCCCGAAGACCAACATCGCCGCTGACGAATCTTCTTTCTCATGCACCACTTCAGGTCCCTGGCGATTCAAGAGCTCCGGCATTTTACTCTGTAGAATCTCCACCTCGCTCTCATCCAGCAAACCCGGGAAGAACAGGTAACCCTGTTGTTCAAACTCTGCAATCTGCGCATCGCTAAGACGCATAATATCCCTGCTCTCCTCTGTAACCTGTGGCGGTTTCGCCAAACCGTTTGCCCAAGACCTTCACCCAGCCTCCCTTTACGTGTTCAATTCTATCAGCTGAAACCAAAACGGTCAAGAAAATCCTGTAAATCGGAGTGTCCTCACAATATCAATGTGCTCAATTCGTCCGCCAGCAACTGCGGGTCCTTACATACATGAAACGCCCATCGACCAAGTTGACCCCAGTTGTTGACTGCGGAAACCCACCGCTCGGCACCGGCGTATTTGGCAAGTTCCTGATCGGTTTCGTAGCCCTTAATCTCTAATATCAGATTGACGCCGTTCCTAAGCCGGGCGATAAAGTCCGGCTCATAGTTGTGAGAAACGCCGGTATACTCATACGGAATGCTAAGTCCGAGATGGTCGTTGCGGACATAGTAATCAACTAACTCAGACTGTTCTAACCGGAAGCTCGCCGAACTCTCCCAAGTCTCGGTATCAAGAACAACTTGATTCACGTGGCTGCGTTCCGTGCCGTGGCAATAACGGGTGGTCATGAAGTCCACATCCGCCGATGTGCCGAAAGGTTTGTACCGATTCAGAATCGGCAGGAGCGGAGCCTCGCCCTGCGATTCATCCGGTTGGATTGCCGCGATAAGCCGTTCAACGACGCGGCGCACATATTTTTCCTGCCCCAGTTCGCATTGGTTAATTCTACGAAAATCCACTTTCCTTTCAATGTAGGCATCGACCAATCTGTACACCTGGGGAAATAAGCGGTGCCGCGATTGCAGGCGAAGCGCGGCGTGGCTGTTCGGATTCGGATGCGTCTTGCTGTCACCGACCAAATTCCAGACAATCTGACGCGAAATCTCAAACTTGATAGCTTGAATGTGCGTTGTCTGATAGTACGCTTCACGATCCTGGAGTATGGCTTCTCCCGGACCCAATGTGGACGGTGTACCGGTTTCGTAGCCGACCGCTGGTTTGACAAAAACGGCGGTCGGTGTGCGCTCGGGTTCAATTAACAGCGGCTCCATCGCTTTGATATCCGCCTTGATTTCGTTCTTCTTTAGCGCAAAGGCGTAGCCCTCAACGATTGGAAACCGAATCTCGTAATCCTCCCGCTCGGGTATTGCGCGAACATGATTCTTGGGTTTGTCGCCACACTCAGGTTTGTCGCGCGGGCGCCCTTTGAACGGAATCACGGAAAACGGAATGCCGTACACATCCACGTATTCCTCGGGCAGCAACTCCGTTTCTGGATCGGGGGTATAGTTCATTCGCCGCAAACCTCTGCCAACTACCTGTTCGCAGAGAAGCTGACTCGTGAAGGCGCGTAACCCCAGGATGTGCGTGACGTTCTGAGCGTCCCATCCCTCGTTCAACATCGCCACGGATACGACGCATCGCACCTGCTCGCCCGGTTTGTCCCGCTTCCCGATAGTCGCCACTATCCGCCGCAGTTCTTCAGCCGCTTCCGACCCCTTCTTCGTCGGGTCCGCACTCTCTGCCTCAGCCAACTTCTTGCTGTCAATCCGAAGCGTTCGTAATACGCCCTCTTCGTTAGACAGCAATTCGGGAAACACCGTCCCACGTCCGTACGCTGTCCTCGTCCCTTTCTTCTTTTTCCCTTTGTTTTCTCCGACGATTTCAACCTCTTCTTCGCCGGATATTTTACGGAAGAACATCTCGGCAATATCGGTATTGTCGCAGACGATAATCATAACTGGCGGCGTCTTGTCTTTGGCATCCGACGCCTCCTGAATGTATTCAAAGCGTTCTTTCCATTGGCTGGCGAGGGTCCTCAGCGCATCCTCGGCATGAAGATACACGGCTTCTGGTTTCGGCTTCTTCGCCCTGCCTGGCAACCGCTCAGCGGGCTGGAGTAGCTCGTCAACCGCGCGCCAGAGCCTGAAGTATTTCGGCTCGGGACGACCGGTGGTGTCGCTCACAGGCAGACGAGGGATTTTTGTGATGCCGCTCTCAATCGCGTCCACCAACCCGAAATCGCTAACCAGCCACGGAAACGGTGTGCCTTCTGGGTGACCGCTGCCGTGAATGTAGAACGGCGTGGCGGAGAGATCGACGCAAAAACGGACGCCGCACGCCCGGTTAATCGTGTCCAAGCCGGTAACCCAGACGGTTGCCTCCTGAACTTCGCTTCTTTCCGCAGCGGATAACTTCTCATCGGTAGCCGCGGGACGGTAAGCGTGATGCCCCTCATCGTTTAACACCATAATTTGAGCGCGTTCATAGAGTTCGCCTAACACGCGTTTCGCAAAGGCGTCAGGCGTCTCCTCGCCCTTATCCACGACCGCGTAGGTAGAACCGCCTTCGCTGTGCGGAGACTCCGGTGCAAATTTATGCCAGTTGGTCACTAGCACCTTCCCGCTGTTGAGCAACGGGCGAAGTTTCGTCGGGATGAGTTCAAATTCATCGTAGTAGTTTTCCGGCGATTCTGGTCGCAGCACTTGAAGCCGCTCTTTAATCGTCAGGTTCGGACAGACGACTAGTGCCGCCCTTGGAAAGCGCTCGTCGGAAGGCACCTTCCCGCGGTTGCAGAACGCCCACGCAATCAACATCGCCATCACCACCGTCTTCCCGCTGCCGGTCGCCATCTTGCACCCGTAACGAATCAGCTTGGTCAGATCTTCTGTGTCAGGCGAGTCAACCAGCTTGTTGAGATCATCATCGGTGAATTCGGGATTAAACCGGATGCCTTTGCCCGCGCGGCGAATCTCGGCGAGCCAGATTATCGTCTCAACCGCTTCGCGCTGGCAGAAGAAAAGGCGCGGCTCCCTGTCCTCTCGCGTCCAGTGGTTCAGCAGTTCCCGCGTCACATTCGTTGCGTTCCGATAATTCGATTCCCGCCATCGCCTGACATCCGATCGTAACGCATTCACCAACGGCAGATCGTCCCGCTCCTCCTCTTGAATAAAGCGCATCTTAAGCTGCTCGGTCCCTGTTTTTTGGGTCTTGTACCAATACCCCGCTTCACGCCGACCCGGTTGTCTGTTGGCTTCGCCGGTCTCGGTGCCATAAACCCAGTGCGCGTCCGGCTCATTGTAAGGGCTGCACAGAATAGGCTGTTCAACGGGTTGGATCGGGATTTCGGGTTGATCGTTCTTCATAAAGACTCCTTCCTCCTTGATTCCCCTCCTTACCAAGGAGGGATCAAGCGAGCGAATAGCGAGTGCGATAGTCTTTGACGCCTCTCCCGTTGAAAACAAACACCTCACGACTCCACTTCATCTGCTGATTTTGGCGCACGCCACTCTTCTACAAACTTCCGATCGTACTTTTCCAACAACTCCAGGCACTTGTCCTCCACGCCAGACGACAAACTCTTCCCATGATTGGTCAGGATTTCCTTCATACCATCTGGTTCATTGTATCTTCCAAAGTATCGGGCTATCATGATTGGGCCATCGCGTTCTCCCGGCACATTCAAAGCGGGAATTGCTTTCCTCAAGATTTTAACCGAATTTCCTCGATTCAACTGCAGACCTATTTCTGCAAGTGAAAATGCCGTGCCGGTTAAGAATAAATCCTTATGTCGTGGATTGTCCTTTAACAATCGGTTTAGGAAACGTGTGACTCCCTCATCAGCTTCCAAAGTAGGTACCTGTCCTAGCAAATATGAAAATGGACGCAGGTATTGATGTGCCGCTGAATCATCAATGCCTAAGTCTGAGTCAACAACTGAGTTTAAGAACTCTAACAGCCGCGGGACCAATCGCGGACACTTCCGTGTAGCTAAGACCTCCGCTGCTCTATGTTTGAGTGGAAGATAATACTTACTATCGCCAAAAACATCCAATAAAGCATCATCTCTGAGTTCCTTAAGAACCTCTTCGCGAGGGGCCTTCCCTTGCATAAAATAGCCAGGCTTGAAAATTTCCTCCAACGTAGAAGCCGTATGTTCTTTTTCTAATACTCCTAGTTGATTTTTGAGTATATCAACCTGACCCACGGTTTCCCTAAACCCGGTAAGGCTCTTTTCAACTCTATCCGCTATCAAGCCATTAGCTCTAGATCCAAGCCAAAACCAAAAAACGGCACCCACACCGCCGATAACTACCACAAACAATCCAATTACACCCACAAACCAAGAATTCCATCCCCTCAACCATTCATCATTAGAATCCTTCAATCCCCTCTTAAACTTGCCAAACTCCGCATTTAGAAGTTTTGCATTTGCCTCAGCGAGTTTCGCTTGCAAATCCATCTTCTCAACATTTTGCACAGTCTGAAGCTGTTCTTCGAGGTCCGATACTCGCTGCTTTAGGGCTTCAATTTCTGGTTCTGATGTTTGAATGCCTTGAATCTGCTGTGCATACAACAGAGGAGGCATTATACCGAGTAACGCTCCCAATAGTAGGAACGCTGAAAGCTTTTCCATCGCTTTATCCTGATTGAACAATGGTTCCTGCTGACTTCAACTTCTGCGTTACAAGTGCATAAAGGCTCATCCCCGCTTTTGCCGCTTCATTCGCCAATTCACGGTGAAGTTGTGCATCAACCGGGACGTTAAATGGGCCTTCATGTCCTTCCCGCGACGGTGCTTCTGGGATGGGGTCACGATGTCTTCGGTAACTCTCTTTAACACCTTTCCAAGCCACGGCGAGCTCTCTCAAGGCATTCTCTGGTGTATCTGAAAATGCGGACACATTGGGCATTTCAACAAAATGTGCAAGATAATCGCCGTCTTCATCAAAAAACAGGTTGACGTTAAATCCGTCAAAGATGTCGTCATTTTTGCTCATCTTGTTCCTCTTGGCGCATCTCAATAAACGGATTCTGACGAGGCTTAATATCCCCGCTCACCTAAATCATGAACCCGCATCACCTCATTCCCCCGCGGGTCGATGACTTTTACCGCGACGCGCCGATGTTCTCCCGCAGGAAACGGCAGTGAATCTGTCCCGCTGAACTTCTCAAACTGCTCTGGGTCAATTACGCTCTTGAGTGCCCTCGCGAGTTTATCCCAAGCCTTTTTGTCGGGGAAGAACGCTTGGGTGATACAGAACGTCCTGCCGTCGTAATCGCTGTCAATGAACCACGCCGCCACTCTGTCAGCGTCTGCGGAACTCACCGTGTTCTCTACTGGGTTATAGATGTCCACTCCCTCCATCTTGACGATATACTCCCCGTCTTCTGTAGTTTCAATTTCCGTGCGCGGTGCCCCGAACACGGTGAACAGTTGAGTGGAAGGAGTCTCTTTGAGCAGATCGCCCATCGTTATGTCGGGATGGATATGCGCCATGTGAATACGCACCCTCGGATTCGGGTCGTCGTGGATTGCGGTTTGGGCGGCGCCATCAAAGCTGAAGCCCGCGAAGACCAAGTCATCATACCCGCGTCGAAACGCAATCCGTAAGCAGTCTTCGACCTGCATTACCGTCACGGGACCGTGTTGCGGTCCGAACACAACGGCAACCTGACGTCCTTCTGCGTCATTTTCCAAGCTTCCTTCGGCGTGAAGGATATCCCCTTCAAGCGGTTCAAGTGCCGCGAATTTCATCTCCCCATTATCGGGGAAACGCACACCGTCATTTCGCAGCAGACGAATCATTTTATCGAGATACGCTTCGGCATTGGTGGGTTCATACTCGGCACCGTCAGTCTCAAAAGTATCCAATTCTTCCTCCGGTTCGCCGCCAATCGGCGAATCTTCTCCGAGCGATTCTTCTGCGGGTTGCACCGCCTCCACGGTGAACGGACCGCTCACCCGCAACTGCTTTCTGTCCACCTCTGGCTGATCGACCAATTCCTCGCTGCCGGCAGATGCGTTGATGCAGGCGTTCACCTCGTCCATCTTTGCCCGCCACGCATCGCGGTAGTCTGTTAGAGCTTGCCTCAACTCAGGAGACCAATCGGGGTCTGTATCAAACGGCACTTCCCACTCTTTCCAATCGTCTACTGGAAGCTCCCAGCGCCGCCGGTCAGCCTCCGTGACGGCTTTTTTGCCCTCGCGTCGTTGTTTTTCAGCCAACATTCTGAGCAGTTCGGTGCGAACCTCAGGCGTCACCGTACCCAAAGCGCGGTTCAGCGCCTCCAACTTCTCCTTAAGAACCGGTTCATGTTTTGCGAAGATGGGGTCAAGCGCAGTGTTGTTGGCGATGCTGTTGCGGGTGATGTGCGGAACGGATTTGTTGATGAATCCGCCCGCGGCGCCTTTCGATTCGTCTCGGAGTTCGTAGTAGTCGAAGCTGCCCGTCAAGAGACGCTGACGCGCCAGAGCGACCGCCACACGGCTGGTGTCAATGGTTATCCAGCGCCTGCCCCAACCCTCAGCGACGTAAGCCGTGGTGCCACTGCCGCAGGTGGGATCTAGGACGAGATCTCCCGGATCTGTGGTCATAAGCATACAACGTTCAATGATTTTCTGATTGGTTTGAACGACATACTGTTTATTTTGCTCATGAAGATGCTCGCCCCACAGATTCCCTAATTCTGTATAAGGGAAGTCAGAATAGTATAGCTTGTAATTCAGGGCAGTTTTAAAAGGAATTATTCTATCTGCTTTTGCCAGCCGCGATAGCCCATCAATAGTAACCGACCATCCTTTTCGACCTGAGCGCTCATACTTCCTATTGCGAAACTTAAAAGGCTGACCAGGACTTGCGCCGCCCCTTAAGGAATTGCCTTCAAAAACCTCAGTTTCTTCAGGTAGATTTTTCTCAGATGAAGATACTACCTGGCCGTTGGGTAACGCCGCAAATGAGAATCTCTCGGTTCGCTCCTTTTTCAAATATAGCGCATGGAATTTCAACTGCTCTTGGTCTTTTGTATACCAAAGTATGAAGTCATTCAGTAGCGACAAGTGATTACTTTTGGATGTGCTTTGTGTTTTGAACACAATCTCTCCAACAAAATTCTCAGCCCCAAACACCTCATCCATCAAGCACCGTACGCGATGGACATTTTCATCACTAATCTGCATGAACACGCTCCCACTATCGGTCAAGAGGTCTCTGGCGACAATCAGCCGGTCCCGCAGGTATGCAAGGTAAGAATGGACGCCGAGGGTCCACGTGTCGCGGTAGGCTTTAATCTGCTCCGGTTCGCGGGTTAGGTCGCTGGCTTTGTCCTTCACATCTCGCTGAAACACGGTGGGCTGGAAGTTTGAGGCGAACTTAATGCCGTATGGCGGGTCGACGTAGATCATTTGCACCTTGCCCGCGAGGTCTTCGCGATGTGCCAGCGAACTCATCACGGTTAAGCTATCGCCCAATATGAGACGGTTCGACCAATCCACATCGTGCTGGTAGGACTGCACCACTTCGTGGTATTCCTGCTGCGGGTCAGCAAAGAGCTCGCGGTACACGTCCTCCCGCTGCGCCGCCTTCACAATGGCTTGCGTGCTTACACGCTCGTGGATATGCAACGCCACCGGATCGACGGCGAACGATTTCGCCTCCTGTTTGCCTGCCCATTCCAGCCACGGGTCCTGGTGTCTCAGCGCCGCCGCGAGGATTTTACCTCATCGGCGGATAGAGCTTCCTGCTGCGCCTTTTCGAGCAACGCCGGCAGCCGGTCGGCGCCGCCGCTCTCGTCGAATCGCAGAACAGGCGGCAGGTGCGGGTTATAGGCGTATACCTGTTTTGGCTTTTCGCGGATCGTCGCATGTGAAGCAATCCCCGCGGGCGGGTTGTTCTTTCGCGTCGCCTCCTCGTGCCGGTAGTCTTTGACTTCTGCTTCCGGCTTATTACCAGCGCGTTTCTTTCGTGCCATATTGGTTTTTCCTTCTTTCAAATCTCTAGGTTGAGATTTTGTTGCAATTCATTACCGATCAAAACTAGAACGTCCAACCCTCTCTTTCCATGAACCCTTGGATGTTAGTGCAGTCAACCTCAAAATGCTTACAAACGTTCGGGATTTTCGCGGCGTTTTTCTTCCACTTTTCTTCAGTGACAACACATCCATCTATGATCCTTGCTTTTGCAATAATAAATGGATCTGCACACGGATGACCCTCTAAGATACTATTGCGGCTCACTAACGATAGGAAATGTGGAACAGACAAAATGCCGCTGACGAATCGCATTTCGGTTGCATTTGGAAGCAAAAAAATATCTTTTTGGCTTTCTACCCAATCAGATAGGTGAGAATAACGTTCATAGAAAGCTAATTCTCTGTAGACTTCTCTTACAGAGACTACTGTTCCAACGGTTATGGCCCTATTGAATCTTTCCCAAAAGGATGGAAATTGTTCGGGATAGTAATTACCAAGCATACTGAAACCAGTGGTATCAAATACGTATGCCATTAGCTGGTAACCTCTCTCAATAGCCGGTCTTCCAGTCCAGGCACATTCTTTACCTTAACATTCAGATGTTCTGCGAGTTCTTGAATTGAACACTGTTCCTGATAATATCTGTTGAACGCGAGCTCCAGGAATCTGTATCCCAAGTACACTGCACGGGTATTGTAATAGTTCCCTCCGCCAGATTTTTTGCTTTCCGCCGCTTTTTCAAGCTTGGATTCATGCGCCTCTTTCCATTTTTTCGCCTTCCACTTATAGTCGGTTGGTTTGAGGATGCGTCGATCAATCAGTTTAAGCAAAATAACTGGTCGGCTAACTTTATAATGACCTGCCAATTCCCAAATTGCGGCATCGTCGTAATCTGGAAAATCGAGCCGCGTTTTCAAATCGGAAGACGGCACCAAGAATTCAGCGGCAAATCGATTGCAATAACGTTCAATTTTTTCCCCTCCAATTTTAACGCCGCGTGTGATGCCATTTCGCTGGAGCAGTAAGTGAGCCAACTCATGAAAGAGCGAGAAGATCTGTCTGACATCGGGCCTACTATTGTTCAGGCAGATGACAGGAAACTGCTCATGGACAAGCGAAAATCCATCAACGAAATCATCCTGAAATGCGTCCTTGAAAACAAAGATTCCTTTTTCCTGAATGCAGTCCCGCCAGATGTCGAGGGCTTCTGTCGGAGTTTTCCAACGTGCTTGTGTTTCAACGCTAATATCCAAATACTCCCGAGTTTGGTGTGCTAAGTCCGCTACAGGAGCGCCAATTTGGGCATGAAGATGGTGAAAGATTTTCATATCCGCAGGGTTCACGCCCATGTTCAGTTCCATCAATGAAAGTTGTCTAGCGGCAGCATGACGCAACAGCAAACGGATGTTAGGGCTCAGTTCCGCAATTTCTGAACTTCGCAGCGCAAGCTGATTGACCAAATTAGGCTCTTTAGGAACCTCCGGGAAGAAGAACAGGGCGATGGGACGTTTGAATTTGTCAGCCAGTTTCTCAAGTTGGGCATAGGTCGGTGCGCCTTCCCCAGACTCCCAGTTGGAGATGGTTTCAACATCCTTGTGTACGTATTTGGCGACTTCCGCAAGCGTGTATCCTGAGCGTTCTCTTGCCCACTTGATTATGTCGGGATTAATCCCTTGAATGTATTCAGCCATGAAATCATCTCACATATGAATATAGAACGTAATAGAGCGTATTCCTTGGAGGTAAACCTTAAATATACGTATAACGTGCAGAATCAGGATATATAGCATATCTTTGCACAATGAACGGATAGGGTTGGTGCGACGCGGGGTTGCTGACATAGTTGCCGGTCCCGGCGCCCCCGCACGGATTTTCTCTAATCGTGACGGGCTGGCTGCAACTCAGTAACCGACAACATCGCAAAATTCAAAAAGCGTCCGCGCTCACTCCGATAATCTTTTGTATGTCTTTACATCTTACAGCCATAAATTCTCTATCGTTTAGAGATTGAAAACCTCAAGTATGTTGTAAATGCTTACAGCCTAGCTAGCAGTTCCTGTTTCTTTGATTCAAATTCATGGTCGGTCAGAATTCCATCGCTTTTCAGCGCTGCAAGTTCCCGAATCTGTTCGATAACATTGACGCTGGAATCAGTCAGAGCGGGCTCCTGATCCTGTTTCGTTTTAAATGCCCCAGCTCGTGAAAGCGCCCATACACTCCCAATCACCAAAACCAGAAGCAGCAGCAGCGGCATGTTCCAAGGCTGCCAGCAGTATGGGCTAGCTCCGTGGCTTGACATCACCGCCCAAAAAGCTAACAATCCCACCAGCAGCGGCATAATAAACGCAATCCGCATCTCAATCCGATCGCTTGCCCAACACGTCCCAAAACACAAACCGATTAACGCACCGCCCAGACCCCACAAAACATACAACTCATTATCCGGGTGCGGACCTAACGACCAAATCAGCATTCCCGCAATTCCGAACCCAACAATACATGTGATCGCCTTCGTGACTGCTAGTGCAAGTCTACCAGAATTCATCGTAAATCTGTCCTCCTTGTGTTGTTTCGGATTAAGGCTCAAAGAGCTGCGCCTGTGGTCATTGACCCGTCAGAATGCTGACTGGCCACCGACCACTCTATTCACTGGACACTGTCTTTACGTTTGATAAGTGAGTTCATACCTAATAGGTCGTGAATCCCTGAAGTGGATTCTGATTGAAAATCGTGAACGGCCGGGTTCGATGCGCCGGGGAATCGCCGACATGGCTGCAATTCAGTAATCGACAACGTTGCAAAATTCAAACAGCTTTAGTGCCCGATCCGATAATCCGTCGTATGTCTCAGGCGGCACTTTCACCGCACCGCCGATGCTAATCCACGACAACGCGTAGCAGACCACGATTTCGGGACGCGGTCCCTCGGAGGTGTTGGGCGTGCCGCGGTGCAGTGTGCGGGGATCCTGTATCCACATCGTACCTTTTTTCATGTTCAGTCGCCGCGCGGACGGAAAATTGCCCCGTGTCAGCACCTCATCGTATCGACTCTCTAACTCGGCGTTCGCGATATACTGCGACGAGGGCAGCACCTCAATACTGCCGTTTTCCTCGGAAGTATCCACGAGCGGAAACTTGATGCCCACCGATGGACAAGTGTCAAGCCCGACATGCGGAATTTCCTTTGCTAGACCGATGTCTCTATGCCAAGGTTGAAACTCGCTCCGCGGGTACGGGTTGTTGGAGTGGAAACACTTGACGTAGAAATCGTCTCTACCCCAATAACGCCTGAGAAACTCCAGAATAACCGGATTCTCGTAAACCTCCGGGTCGGCGAATGGCGGGATCCACGGGATAGTCAGCGTGTAGCGGTGGGTGAACTGTTGGCGACCGTAGCCGGTGCGCAAGTCCCCCCACTCCTTGGGAGCAATACAGTCTTCCCGCGACCTGACATGTTCGAGCATCGGCAGAAACGCCTCTCGGATGCGGTCTACGGTCTCGACGGACAACACATCCTCAAGCACCGCGTAGCCGTTGATTCTCAACTCGGCTACCTTTGTGTCGAAGTCTATGTTTTCGCATCGTACAGTCACGGATCCTCCGTCGGTCATTTGCTGATATAGGTTTTCTAACACTAAATCAAAATCCGAAGGTACAAAGATTGCGCTCGTTGTGGAGACTCTTGTAACCCAATTATTAGGAATCGTTAACCGCAAAACGTGACAGTTGCAAATTCGATTGTATCATAGTAGGTTCTGGCACGTCCAGAAAAATAGGAGGGGGAATCTGCATTACCTTAGGTCGACTTTTGGATCTGTGCTATCATATTGGCAATCACATTTCAAAACGCAACCCAAGACAAGGAGAAAGAAGCCATGAAGCACGAAAAATGGAGCTGTCCTAAATGCAGCAATGATGAGTTCGAAACGGATATATTCCAAGCAACAGGCGGTACATTTGCCAAGCTGTTCGATGTCCAAAACAAGAAGTTCACTACCGTTTCATGTACGCGATGCCAATACACCGAAATCTACAAAGCAGATACCTCACGCCTAGGTAACATCTTCGATTTCTTCACGAGTTAACCGAACATGCAGAGGGCAATGCAGTTGTTGAAGCTATTAAAGCCTTAAATGCAAAACCATCTTACTGACCACCGACTGCTGTTTGTACTGCGTAAAGATGCAATCTCTTTACACAACGGGACAACCGGGGTCAAGAAATGTTTGGATTGTCAGCTAGCCACGGTAAAGTAAGGATATCCTATATCCTTCAAGGTCGAAATGTCCGATAATTACCCTTATCGGATATAATAACCCCCTGAAACGTCCGATAAGTGGAACCGTTCTCCAAAAAGAAGCGTTTTTAGAGTCACAGTTCTCGTTGGCATAGTGCGAAACACCGTAGAATTGAATTGCCGAGAACCTTGATATAGACTCGATTTCCAACTCTTTTCGCCCCTAAACATTCTAAGGAGAGCGAAACGTATAATCACTGATTTGAAAAAAAACGTCCGATAAGGAGAACACGAATTGAACGACATTTTACAAGACTACCGAGACTATCTGTATGAACTAGACAAGTCCGATAAGACAATTCAAGCCTACATGACAGATCTGCGCACCTTTTCACATTGGTTCGAGATCGAGACGGGAGAAACTCTAGTTCCAGAAAACATCACACCGCTTGACGTTATCGACTATCGCAAAGGTATGCTCGACCTGGGTAGGCGACCGTCGACCATCAATCGCCACCTAATCAGCATCTCCAGCTTCTGCCAGTGGGCGCACAAGAATGACCTCATACCTAACAACCCTGTTGAAGGTATACGCCCCGTCGCTGAGGAACCGCTTGGTCCCGCCGCACTAGAACGAAAGCAACAACTCGCCTTGGTCAGGATGGTTCGAAAATCAGGCAATATCCGCGATTTGGCGATAGTCACGATGTTGTTGCACACGGGTATACGGGTAAACGAACTCTGTAACCTTCACATTACTGATATTATTTTATCTAAGAATAGCAATATGATTACGGTCCGTCAAGGCAAAGGTACTAAGCGGAGGAATATCCCGTTAAACCCAACGGTTGTAGGTATTCTAAAGGACTATCTGGAGTCACCTAACAGAAACCGAACTCGAATCACTGGGACACCTGCCGAGCAGTCTCAGTGCCTCTTTTACGGGCAAAAACGGATGCCACTCACGGATCGCGGGGTTCGTTATATCATAACAAAATATGGATATCTTGCGAAAATAGAGCATGTATCTCCGCATTCACTTAGACATACTTGCGCAAAGAATCTTATTGATGCTGGACAACCAATCGATAGAGTCGCAAAAATACTGGGACATGCAAGTGTTAATACAACGACAATTTATACAATGCCTACAGAGCGAGATTTACAAAAGACAATGAACAGCATATCGTGGGAGTAGAATTGTGGATTTTAGATAATTGCTCATATTACAGTGTAATCCTATTTCTACCGAAATAATATTGATATATTTATTAATTTGCTATTGAATTTACGAAACCTTCTATGTTATAATCCCATTATTGTATAATCTTGCAATACTTTAAATCACAAATATTGTGATTTAACATATTCAGCCTTATGAAACGCCATAAAAGCTGGGGACACTATGAAAGAATTCCGACAAAAAAAAAATTCGCTAAAGAAACAAATAAGCCTATTGCTACCGCTTGAAGTTTATGAAGGCGCCAAACGCGACTCTCAACGATACAATAGATCCATGGCATACCACATCGTTGAAACGCTTCGGATAACCTATAGCAAATCAATCGAGGAAATACAAGCGGAAAAAGAGGCGGCTGCCCAACATAAAATTCTTCAGGAGTTGAAGGAAAAAGCGGAGGCTGCTGGCAAATCAGAAGAACTAGTTCAGGCGATAGAAACAGTATTCCGCCGATTCGCCCAAGTCAAAACCTCAACTGACTTTACGGAAGGTTTCCAGCAGGATATTATGACCTTCGCCGGGATGATGCTGGAACCAGAGACGCCGACACAATAAGCCAAATCGTTCGGCAAACGAAGTACCTTGTGCATAATTTCTTCACTAGTCAAGTGTGTGGTTACGCACGTTGATGTTCCTATCGAAGAGCCCATTCCCTTGCCAAGGAGAAGCTAGTAGGAGGCGGATTACATCTTCCCCCTTGCTAAGGTGGAGCTAGAGGGGATCGGTGATAGCACCCCGCTAAATCCCTCATCCGGTCTAAATCTAGCGATTACCGTACCAAAATTCATTAAACCGGACAATCAATGGATCTAAATCCGTCGAAAGTTAAACTCACCCTCACATACGGGAATTGACTGTGACGCCTGTGCTACGCCATTGTATCACTGCTGTAACAACTCACCCATGTATAGCTCCCCGCGTTACCAAACCTAGCTAATATTGTCACTAGACTGGGTCTTGGCATTTAAATTGCGATCTATCAGGCGATGGAAATCTCAGCTCCGAAGCATAACGGAGCAAACCTACCTTAAATCAGTGTCATTTCTGTATAAAGGATGGAGGCAAACCAAATGGGCGTTCGTCCAATTTCCCGACTGATAGTCATATACATCCGCTTCGTTTCCCGCATTGCTACGGCGCTCGTGCTTTTAGTTCCGTGTTCAGCCCATGCGAGGGACTTAGAAGATAAGATCGTCTTTGTTTCTAGAATTCACGGCACTGCAAAGTCCGACCTTTTCTTGGTTGAGGGCTTGGATGGTAGACGAATTCAACTTACACAAAACCTGTACGCAAGTTGTCCTTCAATATCCCCTGACGGCAACCAGGTCGTCTTCGTTTCAGAACCGCCGTGGGAACAATCCAACATTCTCAAACTAAACCTCGCGAATCGCCCACCCCAAATAGAAAACTTGTCCGAAAATATTTGGCAGCATACTGGTTTCAGAGATCTTGATTGGTCGCCTGACGGGCGGAAAATCTTGTTTATCATGACGAAAGCTACACGTAATCCAAAAGGCGAAACAACTAGCTTGTGTGTAATGGATATGAGAGCGCGCAGCACTCGTCATGTCCTCCAACCAAATCTCCCAACTCGTATATCTAATCCCAGTTGGTCGCCTGATAGTGAGCACATCCTATATCTCCAAGCAGACGAAGGAATGTCCCACCGTAGGTTGTTTATTACTGACGATAATGGGAGTAACGTCGCTGAGGTTAGACGCGAAGCCCTGGAAAATGTACCCGATTCGTCGTTAAGCCGCGCAGTAATACTACCCGCGTGGCCACCCCGTCGGACCCAAATCGCTTATATCGGCTTAATTGAGACCTTCCGCTCACCCCCCAATCCGCTACAAATCTACTCCATGAATCTTGCTGAAGGGAGCGTCGCGCCTTTAACATCTGGAGGTGCTGAGAACAGATTTCCATTAGCTTGGCGTCCAGATGGGCGGAAAATTCTGTTCACCACTCTAGCTCCATTTGTACAGAACATTGAATCGGGCGAAATCTACGTTATGGACCCCGATGGCGAAAACATGATAAATCTGACACAGACCCCGGAGAAGGAAACTACTGCTAGTTGGTCACTCGACGGAGAAAAGATTGTGTTTGAGCGACGGTTACGCGAACAGGATGTTGCGATTTTTGTTATAGATGCGGACGGTCAAAATGTATAGCAACTGACGTTTGCACCCGGTTTAAACGCAGCACCCTTTTGGTCTCCCGTTGGAGACAGAAGCGCTTTCATCTCAAATCGTGACGGTGCACCGAGAATTTACACCACGGATACAAATGGGAGAAATATAGATCAAATCACTCATCGGCGCCGCAAAATTGATGCATTTCCGTCCTGGTCTCCCCATGGCCGGTGGCTTGCATTCGCATCCGGCGACGAACGGCATTGGAGGTATATCTCATTGACCCGGATGGGCGCAACGAAATATCAATTTTCCGTTCAAACCTGAGTGGACTAGACACTCTTACTGTTTTTCGTCCGGCATGGTCGCCGGATAGTCAGCGCCTGGTTTTTATCGCCCCGTGGAAAGAAGGTGAAGTCGGTCTAATGAAGATAGGAGCTGACGGAGAAATGCAAACCGCGTTCAGGACGGACGGTCTTACAGGTTGGTGGAGTCCCGTATGGTCCCCAGATGGAAACAGTCTACTTTTCGGCGCACGAGAGAAAAGAAGACCGGTCGTTATCGAGCCAGAAGCCGCAATATTCTTTATGAACCTCGATTCTTCGGAAAGCCGACATTTCATGTTGCCAGGCATCTCGGAATTACTTTTAAATTCAGATAATTGGTTGAGTCCTCCAAATTGGAGTTTTCGCCGGTTAGTTTGGGCACCGGATGGCTCGCAGCTCATGTTATCAATCGGGCAAATAGGGATAGACACGCCACAGCAAATGAGGCTCTATTTGATTGATATCGCCAGCGAAACAATTAGGCTGTGGATGGACGATGCGGCTGAGGCGGATTGGGTTAGACCGGCTTTGTGTATGCAGTGAGCCCTCGCGGAAAACGGATTTCAACTTGGGCAGCGCTGAAAAAACCAGAAATGCCCTGATGAGTCATGCGATCAGATTCCACTAAGGTGAACAGAGTCTTAAACCAACGATAAGGAGATTTCAAATGAGACCGAATCTGTTTTGCATCGTATTACTCTGCCTTCTGAGCTTGATACTTAGTTGTAGCGACGACGAAGAAGTACCCTTAATAGATATCGTCAAGGAACCGACCGTCAGTCCTGAAGGTGAGGCAGCCGTCCCTGACACGGACGACCTGATGATGACTGATCCTGCTCCAGCCGAGGAAAGGGATCCGCCAGAGCCAGAGGTTGTCAAACCCAACGTAGACCCCATCCAAGATGCAATCGACGGGGTTTTGGATCGCATGCGCGAGGGGTATGAAAAGGAAGATCTCGACCTGTATCTGAGTGCGTTTTGGGTAGATGGATTTCGTTACATCTCCGATATGGCAACACCCCACGATCGATTTGACGATGTAATCATTGATGACCTCAAGCGCGAAGCACAATCTGCAGCGCACGTTTTCGAAAATTTACAGAATATTGGATTGCAAATTTTCCGCCCTGCTCAGATTATCAACGCAGCCCCCGAACGCATAGAAGCCATGACGCATTATCGTATCCAAGCGTTCGCTAACGATGGACACGCTCTAGTAGGTGGATTTCTCGAATGGTTCGCTGCGGGAGATTCCCGATTCACCTTTGAACTCCGTGAGGAGAATTGGCGGATTACAGAGTGGCTCGACAAAGCGTTTGACCCGCGAGCGATACAGTTTCTCGTCAAGGATATTAAGCCAAAGGCTGGCGTTAACCCTACAGGCAAGTTGGCATCGACATGGGGCGAGATTAAGATTCAATTTTAGAGGAGAGATGGTATGAAACATCTCGCAGCCTTTTTTACCATCGGTCTCACTTTCGTGGCATTCCTCGCGAGCGCAGAAGAACAGATTTTGTTTGTGTCTGAACGAGATGGAATTTATGAAATTTATAGGCTGTCCATCGGATGCAGACCCGAGAGACTTACAGACAATGACCGTTGGTCGAGAGCTGCTCCCCAATCTGACCAAGAGCAGTTTGCTCGAAGCCTATCCCACTTGGTCCCCAGACGGGAGAAATAATCGCGTTCAGTCGACGGATGGGGGACACCAGTACCAGGATTTACGAGAGAGATAGCAGTGGTGAAAACGAAGTCAAACTGCTTGACTTGCCGTTTTTCAACTTTTATCCGGTATGGTCGCCGCGAAGGGACAAAATCGCTTTTGTGAATCGACCAGAACGGGGAGACCCAATCTTCCGAATCTATACGGTTGACCCTGAAGGGCAAAACCTACAATTGATATATGAAAATCAGGAAGAAGAACAGGCTCCAGGAATCTCTTGATCAGGTGATGGGACTCAGATAATTTTCAGTCGAGATGGCGGTCGAATCGCCGTTCTTGATACGCTGACACACGAAGTCCGCATTATAAATTTGCCGGTGTCCGGTCCCCGTGACCCCCATTGGTCGCCTAACGGCCAAGACATTACTTTTTCATCGCTCTTGCAGACAGCCGAAGCCTTCGAACCACGCGACGGTATCTTCATCATCGATCGCGACGGGAATCCCGTACGTACCATTTTGACGGACATGCCGCGTTCAACGCCCGATGGGCTGGCTTGGTCACCGGACGGGAATAAGATTCTCGTCGGTCGTTACGGTGGATTACACACGCTTGACTTGGATAGCGAAGCCATCGAACTGTTCATCGAATCTGGCAGCGATCCCAATTGGCAGAATCCGGCTCCCCCTCGCTCAGTCTCTCCGCAGAATAAGCTGAACACGACGTGGGGTCAGTTAAAAAAGGGTGAAAAATGTTGATACGATTGGTATAATATCATCATCTGGACAACGCCATTATAGTACGGTCAAGTTTTTGCATGAAATATGCAACTTGCATGACGATTCATGATTCGCATCTCAAGGCATACGGAGGAATACATGTTACCAGTCTCAGAAGCGATTCAATCGCGTCGGACAATTTTTCATTTTAAACCTAAACAGGTGGCACGGGATGTGCTCGAAGAGGTGCTCGCCGCCGGCATCTGGGCACCCAATCACCGTCTAACTGAGCCGTGGCGGTTTACCGTCATCGGCGAACAGACGAAGCTGAAGCTCGCAGAGCTATATCGGCAGATTCAGATTGAAAAAGTTGCTGACAGCGTAGATGTTGACGAAGCTGCTCTTACTAACGTGGGCGAGAAAGGCTTTGACAAGTTCATGTCCAAACCGACGGTCGTAGCCGTTTCTTGTCTGCAGGAAGGGGACGAGCAGCAGCGGCGAGAGGACTACGCTGCGACGTGCTGTTCTATGTATTGCATCCAACTCGCTGGATGGGAGAGAGGCATCGGGATGCAGTGGAGTACCGGCGCCGTTACGCAAGAGCGGAACACATACAATATTCTTGGTATTGACGCCGATCGGGAGTACATCGTTGGATTCTGTTATATAGGCTATCCGGCTGAAGTGCCAACTCCCAAGCGGAAGCCTCTGGACGACGTACTGAACTGGACGGTTTGAGTCCAACCCGGACTGCTGTCTGACCCTTACAGGTTTGGGTAGGGTCGAACAGCTTAAACAGATAATGAACGAATACGATCTCACCATTATTGGCGGTGGCAGCGCCGGATTAGTTCTGGCAGTTGCGAGTGCCAAGCTGGGAAAGAAAACGGCTCTCGTTGAAAAACATAGATTGGGCGGGGACTGCCTGTGGACGGGGTGTGTGCCATCAAAGGCGTTCCTGAAATCCGCGCACATCGCCCATCACATGAAGGCGGCGGAACAGTACGGAATTAAAGTTGGAGACGTTGAGGTCGATTTCGAGCGTGTCATGCAGCATGTCCGAAGCGCACAACAGACCATTGAGCACGAACACGATAATCCAGAGCGATTCCGCGATATGGGCGTGGAAGTCATCTTCGGCAGCGGGCATTTTGACTCGCCGAGGTCTTTTATTGTCGAAGACATTGAGAAGCGGCAAACGACAACGCTCAAGAGCAAAAAGTTCGTGATATCCACGGGATCTCGCCCAACTGCGCCACCGATCCCCGGCATTGAATCCATCCGCTATTTGAACAGCGACAACATCTGGGAATTAGATAGGCTCCCGCCAAAGCTATTGGTGGCGGGTGCCGGACCAATCGGTGTCGAATTGGGACAAGCATTTCACCGCCTGGGCACAAAGGTCACAATTGTGCAGCGGGGCAATCATATCTTGCCGAGGGAGGAAACCGTAGTCTCTGAGCGGATGCTGGAGTACCTTCGGGCCGAAGGCATCAAGATTCTCCTCAACACCAATCTAATCGAAGTGACAAATCTCACACCGCATCGCGACCCGACGTTAGGAAATTACAGCGCCAAGCTGGATATACGGGGTGTGAAGAGAGAATTGACGGCAAATCAAATCTTGATTGCGACGGGGCGAAAACCGAATGTGGAAGGATTAGAGCTTGAACCGATTGGTGTTCGGATACGGAAAGGCGGAATTGAAGTCAACGACAAGCTGCAAACCACAGTCAACAATATCTACGCCGCTGGCGATGTTATCGGTCATTATCTGTTTACCCACGTCGCCGCATTCCAAGCGCATCAGATAATTCGCAATATCTTCTTTCCGGGTTCCAATTCGATAGATTACTCTGTTGTGCCCTGGACGACATTCTGCGACCCAGAGGTCGCCCGGTGCGGACTGACCGAGGCGGACGCGCGGCGGAAACACGGTGATGTTGATGTCTTTACCGTCGATTTCCGAGATGTGGATCGGGCGGTTGCGGAGGGTGACACAGCAGGGTTTATCAAGATTGTTGCCACAAAGTGGACCGGCAAGATTCTAGGTGTACATCTAATAGGTCCGCGTGCAGGGGAGATTATCCACGAGTTTGTCTTAGCGATGAAGTTAGGTCTTCCGATGCGAAAGTTGGCTTCGTTAATACATGTCTATCCTACCTTTTCTAGCATTATTTGGCAAGTAGCAGGCAAATGGCTTGCCGAAGGAACACTAATCAAAACAGTGCGGAGGTTCTTTCGTAAGGGCGAGACATAGGAGATTTACCATGTATGATTTTACTGGTCGTTGTCGTCGTGATTATGCCGGTGGAAAAACTTATCGCCTAACTTATCGAAAAAACCGGGATGTTTTCCGTCTGCATGCTCGCCGCGTACCCTGGCAAATTCTGCCAATATCTCCTTCTCTCGATCTGTGAGGCGCATTGGTGTTTCGATTCTGACCTTCACAATGCAATTCCCGCGTCCATAGTGATTGTAGTGTGGAACGCCTTTTCCAGGAATGTGTAATCTCCCACCGTATTGCGTTCCAGGCGGGACTGTTAGCGCGACAGGACCATCAATTGTAGGAACTTCAATTTCGCCACCTATCGCAGCTTGCGCAAACGAGATTGTAGTAACCGTAATCAAATCGTTTCCTTCCCGGACAAATTGATCGTGGGGAGTAATCTCAATTAAAACATAGAGATCGCCAGGCGGACCACCATTAACCCCAGCCTCACCTTCACCTCGCAACTGAATCTTGAACCCAGTATCAACACCTTTGGGTATTGTCACTCTGATTTGACGAGTTGCCCGAACAACGCCTTGACCTTGACACGGTCTACAGGGATGGGAAATAACCCGACCTTCACCACGACAACGAGAGCAGGTGCTCGACATGGAAAAAAAGCCTTGTGAACGTGTAACTTGACCCCGTCCATGGCAATCCGGACAAGTTTGCGGGGTTGAACCGGGTTCGCTTCTACCCCCATGGCATGTCTTACACGTTTCAATACGTGGAACATCAATAGTGGCTGATTTTCCATTGATGACATCTTCTAGCGAAATTTGCAAGTTGCATTGCAGGCTGTTCCCTCGTTTTGGAGCCCTTTGTCCACGGGAAGCCCCAGATCCAAAGAAATCGCCCAAGTCACCGAAGATGTCCCCAACAACATCCTCAAAGTTCCCGAAACCAAACCCGGACCCACTAGATCTAATCGTACCTTCTACCCCTGCATGACCGAACTGATCGTAACGACTGCGCTTTTCAGGGTCACCCAAAACCTCATAAGCCTCTGTAGCCTCTCTAAAGCTCTCTTCTGCGTCTTTGTTGTCAGGGTTCTTATCCGGATGGTATTTAATTGCGAGCTTTCGGTACGCTTTCTTAATCTCATCCTGACTCGCACCTCTACCCACACTAAGCACTTCATAGTAATCACGTTTGTTTCTCATGGAGATCTCCTCTATTGCTTATCGGAATTGTCCGCAGCTTTGGCGTCAGACCGATCGGCGGTTTCCTCAACATCTCCTCCTTCAATGTCAATGATTGTTTCGCCTGCGTCCGTTTCTTCTGCTTGATTCTCCGTGTCAGTTTCCGTTTCAGCATCATTATGCCCATCAGCAGCAGCTTGAGCATACATGATTTCCGCTAACTTGTGGGAGGCATGTAGCAACGCATCGGTATCAGTTTTTATGGCATCAACATCTTCACCCTTTAGGCTCTCTTTCAGTTTCTGAATCGCACTTTCAATGGTGTTTCGGTCTGATTCAGAAACTTTATCGCCATACTCCTGGAGTGTTTTCTCCGTACCATAGACCAAGGAATCAGCTTGGTTGCGAGCTTCAACCGTCCCTTTTCTTTGTTGATCCTCCTCAGCATGAGCCTCACCGTCCTTAATCATCTGCTCAATCTCAACTTCCGACAAGCCGCTGGAAGATTCAATTCGGATCTTTTGTTCCTTTCCGGTGCCTAAATCCTTCGCCGAGACATGTACAATGCCGTTGGCGTCGATATCAAAGGTCACTTCAATCTGGGGCACGCCGCGTGGTGCAGGAGAAATTCCAACCAAATCAAATCGTCCCAGCGTCCGGTTATAAACCGCCAATTCACGCTCGCCCTGTAAGACGTGTATACTGACAGCTTGTTGGTTGTCGGCAGCTGTCGAAAAAGTATTCGTTTTTTTCGTCGGAATTGTTGTGTTACGCTCAATGAGTCGGGTAAAGACCTGACCCAATGTCTCAATTCCGAGTGAGAGCGGAGTAACGTCGAGCAATAGAACATCTTTAACCCCTTCATCGCCGGATAGCACCCCCGCCTGTATTGCAGCGCCGATTGCGACAACTTCGTCAGGATTCACACCTTTGTGCGGTGCCTTCGCAAAAAACTGGTCAACCATCTCCTGAACTTTCGGCATACGGGTTTGTCCGCCGACGAGCACAATTTCCTCAATCTCTGGCGGACTCATTTCAGCATCAGCCATCGCTTGCCGACAGGGCTCAATTGTTCGTTCAATCAGATTCATGGTGAGCTGCTCAAGCTTGGCTCTGGTGAGCGTGATTGTCATATGCTTTGGACCACTTGCGTCCGCCGTGATGAAGGGCAGATTAACGTCCGACTGCAGCGCCGTAGAGAGTTCGCACTTTGCCTTTTCAGCAGCTTCTTTCAGACGTTGGAGCGCCATTGAATCCTTGCGCAAATCAATACTATTGTCTTTGAGAAATTCCTCTGCTAACCAGTCGACGATGCACTGATCGAAGTCGTCGCCCCCCAGATGTGTGTCTCCATTCGTGCTTTTCACTTCAAAAACGCCATCGCCGATTTCAAGAATCGAGATGTCAAATGTTCCTCCCCCCAAATCATAGACCGCAATTTTTTCGTCCGATTTCTTATCCAATCCATAGACCAGTGAGGCGGCGGTCGGTTCATTGATGATGCGCAGCACTTCCAATCCCGCTATGCGTCCGGCGTCTTTGGTCGCTTGCCGTTGGGCATCATTAAAGTAGGCAGGAACAGTAATAACCGCCTGTGATACGGTTTCACCGAGGTATGATTCAGCGGTCTCTTTCATCTTTCGCAGGGTCATTGCCGATAATTCGAGAGGTGCATATTCTTGGTCACCGATCCTAATTCTTGCTTCCTGATTAGGCCCTGCAATAACTTGATAAGACACTCGCCCGATTTCTTGGGTTACTTCATCATATCGTCTCCCCATGAAACGCTTGACAGAAAAGACAGTGTTCTCCGGATTGGTCACTGCTTGTCTTTTCGCAACTTGTCCCACAATTCGTTCGTCATCTTTAGTAAAAGCAACCACAGACGGCGTTGTACGATTTCCCTCAGCATTCGGGATAACCTTAGGTTCACCTCCCTCCAGAACTGCGACGCAAGAGTTAGTCGTACCAAGATCGATTCCGATCACCTTACTCATTCGATTCTTCCTCCTTTTGCCCTTCGCCTTCAGCAACCGGTGCTGCGTCTTCCTCGTCAGGTTTACCCCTGGAAACTGATACCATTGATGGACGAATCACGCGATCATGTAGCAGATACCCGCGTTGAAACTCCTCAATCACTGCGTTTTCCGGAACATCATCCGATTCAATGTGCATCATCGCCTCATGGAGTTTCGGATCGAATGGTTCACCTCTGGCTTCAATCGCTATTACATCGCGCTTTTTGAGTAAATCATCAAGTTGTTTGTTAATTAATTGGATGCCTTCGTTAAGGGACTCAAAATCTTTCGACTCTTTTGCGGATTCGATTCCTCTTTCTATGTTGTCCACAACTGGAATTAAATCTTTAATGACGCCTTCGACCGCATACTTAAAGAACTCTGCCTTCTCACGCTCCGCTCGTTTTTTAGAATTCTCATAGTTGGCAATCGTGCGAAGCATCCGATCAGAGCGCTCCTCATTCTCGGCTCGTACGCGTTCTAGCTCCTCTTTCAACCGAGCAAATTCCTCGGCTGAAGGCGGGGATTGCTGATCAGATTCCAACTCGGCTGCGCCGTCACTAGAATCCTCTGAGACTTCTGATCCAGTTGGCGTTGCTTCGTCGGTTGAATCTGCTTGAGCGTCTTGAACGCATTCTTCCGGTGTTGTTTCTTGGACTTCTGGTTCCGTTTGTACCTCATTTGCTTCTGACATCTTATCACCTCGTATCAATGTTTTTAATTAGTAATGCTGGGCTATGGAGACTTTCGAAGATGTTGACCAATGACCTGTGCGGTAAACCTGACGATTGAAACAACACGTGAATATTCCATTCGTGTCGGTCCGATAACCCCTATGGTGCCGAGTGAATCGCCCCGAACTCGAAAAGCAGATCGGACGATACTGCACATCTCCATTCCTTCACACCTGTTTTCGCTCCCGATAAGCACCTGAATCTCAGGGTTCTCCTTTTGCGGCGAGAGGAGGTCTGCAACCCGATCTTTTTGCTCCAAAAAACGAAATAGCGGTTCGATTTGTCCCACTTCTAAAAATTCAGGCTGACCGAAAAAATTGGAAGTGCCATCCAGATAAACGTGAATTTCCCTATCCAGCGAAAAGGCATTGCGCGTCAATACTACGACAGGGTCTGACAAATCCCGATCGAAAATCGCTTTCAGTTTTTTGGAGCTTCGTGAAATTTGTTGTATCTCGCCCAAGGACAATCCTGCTAACTTTTCATTCAGTATTCGGCTGATTCGATAGATATCGGCATTCGATAAGCTTTCCTGGATGGAAAAAACTTGATTCTTGACAAGCCCTGAAGTCGTAATCAAAACAACGATGATCCTTTGGGTATCAAGTGGAATGAGTTCCAGACGCCGCAGAATGCTTTCGTGCAGCTGGGGACTTAAGGCAACACCGATATAATGAGATATTTCAGATAAAATCTTAGAAGTTTGTTCGATAGTTTCTTCAAAATCGAGTTTTGATGAGGTGTACCATTGCCGAATGAATCGCTGCTCTTCATCGCTCAACCGCTGAGTTGTCATCATATTATCGACGTACACGCGATAGCCGAGTTCCGATGGGATTCGCCCCGCAGAGGTATGGGGTTGAGACAAGTAGCCAAATTCTCCCAGTTGTGCCATCGTGCTCCGAATTGTTGCCGGACTTAACTTCATGCCGTATTGCCGGGCAATTGTCCGAGAGCTAACAGGCTTCGCTGTCTGATTGTAGCAGTTAATGATTGCTTCGAGAACCTCACGTTTGCGGCGATTAAGCACAGCGGTTGTCAATGGTGTCGCTCCCATCTCTCGAAATGTTAGCACTCTACGATTGAGACTGCTAAAGCGAGTAAAGATACCATTTTCCCCCCGATTTGTCAAGCAAAAAAGGGAACATCCAAACGCCATAGCCAACAACAAGAACTACTAAAACCATTTCTCTGAGCAACGTTGAAGCCTTATCGTGTATAGGTCAACTTACCTATCACGTGCATTTTATTGACGCTGAGTTCTCGGTGAATTCATACCTATTCATGGATTGCATCGGCGAATCGTTTCATTAACGAAATAGAGTTCTGCTGCTCGATGACGTTCCCTGTCACGATAAAATCCGCCCCAGCGTTTACCTTTGCAACAGCCATCTCTGGCGTAATGATTCCTCCTCCAACTATGATAGGGATGGTGACATGTTTACGAACTGCGCTGATTATTCCATCTGGAACGGGTAGCTTTGCGCCGCTGCCAGCCTCAAGGTAGACGAATTTCATGCCGAGATATTCGGCAGCGAGGGCGTGTGCCCACGCAATGTCTAATTTATCACGCGGGAGCGGCGCGGTTCCACTCATGACTTCAACCGATGTAGCGGTACCTCCATCAATTAGCATATACCCTGTGGATATCGCCTCAATACCACAGTGGTGAATTAATGGTGCCGCTTTAACCTGTTCGCCGATAAGAAAATTGGCATTCCGACCACTAATAAGGCTAAGGTATAAGATGGCATCCGCATGTTGGGAGAGGTGCATTGAGTCGCCGGGGAATACAATAATCGGTAGAGCCGTCGCATCTCGCAGCGCCTCCGTAACCGGGTTGAGGTCGTTTGTCAAGAGGCTGCTTCCGAGCAACAGAGCATCAACTCCTGCTTCTTCCGCTTGACGAGCTAAATGAATGCAGTCTGCGATGGAATGCCGATCCGGGTCTATGAGTACTAGATAGCCTGCTCTGCATCTTGTCAGAACTTTCAGTAAGTAATCTAAGATGGAACCTGATTTCATAGGGCTAGGTATTGGGCGATCTGTTTTTTCTAAATTTCTCACGCCGTCATTGGATTTGATGGAATTAGATGCTTTACGTTAGAGCCATCCCGCGAGTATGAGATGCCTCAATTCCAGTAGTAAGCGTGGTTGATGCTTCAATACAGTCTTGAAAATCTGCTTCATGTTGACCTTTTCAGGAGGCATCTTTGACACCACCTCCGCGCACTTGTCAAAAAGGTCATCACTGAACTTGAGCACGCCATCTCGTATGCGACAAACATGTGTGAAATTCCTGCCGATTTCCTTGTCCCACCGTTTTTGATATGCGCTTAAAGCCTTTGTGGAATAATCTCCGATTCGGACAGCCTCCACCGCGGCTTCGGCTGCAAATTGTCCGGAGTACATTGCATTTGCAACCCCGCCGCCAGAAATTGGATCGCTATGGTGTGCTGCATCGCCAATCAGCGCGATCCCATCCCCTACAATCTTGGGCAGGCTATTCCCTACCGGCACACAACCGACAACCTGTGCGAGAATTTTTCCGTGCGGAAATTTTCGTTTGACGAATTCGTTAAGATAATCGATGGCAAGTTTTCCCCCCTTGCCTGAGATTGTCCCGCCAATTCCAATGCCGACGTTTGCGATGTCATCACCTTTTGGGAATACCCAGGCGTATCCTCGTGGAGCAAGTTCGCGCCCAACATAAAAATCGCAGAAGTCAGGGATAATGTCAATTTTAGAGATTAGGTATTGGGCGCAAATATCAACATCGCGTAAATCGTGTGTGCTGTCAATTCCCGCCCACCGCGCCACTTGCGATTCAATTCCATCAGCAGCGACCACAACCTTCGCCTTGCAGGAATAGTCACGTCCGAAATAACGGAAAATCACGCCGTTGACAAAACCGTCATCCGACTTGGTAACACCGGTCGCCCTTGTCTTAACAATGATGTCGGCACCAGCATCGGCTGCCATTTCCGCAAGGACACGATCGAAAACCTTGCGTTCTAGAACATAGCCAGCACCGGGGAAATTTATTGTCGCAGCGGTTTCGTTGGGAGAAAAGATTCGAGCGCCGTTGATTTCACGGGAGACCCACGCCGGGTCGGGCTGAATAAACTCGCACAGCGACGCTGTGCCAATCCCCTCCGCTCAGCGGACTGGTGCCCCGATTTCCTGACGTTTTTCCAACAATAAGACACGCAAGTCATTTTCAGCGGCTACTTTTGCTGCAATCGCACCCCCAGGCCCCGCACCGACAACAATGACATCATACTCCGAGTGAACCATTAAAAAAGTCCTCGTCCTTCGTAGGATGGGTAATATACCTTACCGTTTCGTTCTAATGCAAGCACCCCTACCGGACAACCTTTGACACATCGCGCACAGTCCGTACACTTGGATTGGTCAATTTTCAGATAGATGTCAATGAGATCAATGATATTCTCAGGGCAGACGGCAACACAAGCCCCACAATAGCTACAGAGTTCTTCGTCAATTAGAATCATCGTAAGTCTTTCTCCCTTGAGAACGTGAATTCTACGGCGTGAGTTTCCTGATTTGCAGGCTCATCAAAGCTCCAATGGACTGCCCTCTTTTCTTATCATAAGCTAGCGAAATTCGCCTTCCGCGTGAAGACCCCGACGACGGGCGAGTTCATAGAGTATGATTCCAGTCGCAACCGCAACGTTCAAGGAGGATTGCCCCGGCGCCATAGGAATCTTGACGAGATTGGTGCAGAGTTCGAGAATCTCTTCCCGGATTCCTTCGTTTTCATTGCCCACGACAAGAGCCAAGGGTGTGGCAAGTTCAAAATCATACACACTCTTGCTTGCCCCAGCAGTGGCGCCGAGAATCTCGAAACCTGCGGTAATCAACTGACAAAAATAGACCTCCGGCGACTCGCAATGCGCCAAGGTGCTACGTCCAACAGCCCCTCTTGCAGCCCTAACACAGTTCTTATGAAAAGGGTTTGCGCCTTCTCCGATGAACACGACGCTATCAACTGCTGCCGCTTCGGCGGTTCGCAAAATCATCCCAAGGTTATCTGGATTGGCGATACTATCAGCAATCAGTATCGCACTCCCATCCGACAAGTCAATATCTGCTGCGTTCTGGTAATTCATCCGAACAGAAGCAATTATGGCTGGAACAGGTCTAGTGGTGCTAATCGTTCCCATCAGTCCAGAACTAACCTCGAAAACTACGAAGTTTGCTACAACTGCTTTATTCAGAAGTGTAGTCCCTTGGTCATTCGCCAACAAGTGGGGGGTATAGAGGATTCTGTCAACCGGCAACTTGTCATGGACCGCACGTTCAACGAGTGTCAATCCTTCAACCACAAATCTCGACTCCTTGAACCTTCCTTTCAAAGAACTTAGCTGTCGAAATTCAGAGATAATGGGATGCTTTTTACTATTGACAACCGTGCCGTTCGCCATTTCTCTTTATAAGGTCAATCCAAGGTAGATGGCGCCCAATCCAACGAAAATATCCCACTTCATCCATCTTTGAATCCTTGCGCTATTGGCTCTGGAGTCATCTCGCCAAAGCCGAACTACAAAATAGATCAGAACTAAATCAACGCCAACGATAACTGTTGCAAGATAGTGCCACGAATACAAATTCAGAAAATAGGGAATTGGACTGAACAAGACAACTGCCACGACGAAGATTAGCGCAATCCGCACAGCAACTCGCTTTCCCCACACAACCGAGATTGTTCGTACACAGTTCTCGAAATCGCCTTCAGTATCCTCAATGTCCTTAATAATCTCTCTTGCTGTCGTAAATAGGAAAGCGAATATCGCTGGCACAAAAGTTCCGTAAACAGTTCGCACTGAGACCCCTCCTACAATGAAAGTTAATGCTGTCAGGACCGCAACCAGTAGATTGCCCAAAAACGGTGTCTGCTTCAGGCGAACAGCATAGAAGATTAGACATCCAGACACGGTGACGGCGATTGCACCAGTATACAGGTTGGCGAGAAAACCAAACCAGGCTCCCAGTCCCATTAATATTACAGAGCACACCAGTGCGCCTCGCCGGGAAATTCGCCCGGACGGAATCGGACGTCTAGGTTTGTTAATCCGATCAATCTCGTAGTCGCAATAATCATTGAGCGCATTTCCCGCCGACAAAAGGAAGAAAGCTGAAATTGCTACGACAAACACATCGACATTAGTAAGATTTACCCTTTCACCCATGCCAACTGCAAACATCGCTCCCAAGTAGACTGAGATAAAGGCAATCAAACCGTTAATCGGACGTGAAAGCTCAAAATATGCTAAAATCATACCTCTACCGAACAGTTTATAGGATTGTTACACTTCGCGTCCTGGATATTTGATTCCGAATCTGGCGGAATAATACCAGCGCACGAAAAACAAACTTCCAGCGAATGGGATTAGATACCACGGCACCAAAACGCAGGCGATAAGCGAAAGAATCAAAATGCCAACGCGGGTCGCCAGGATGATTGCCCCTCGTTCCCTTCTGAAATTCATATATATGAAAAGTGGCAAACAGAGAACTGCCGTACTTAATGGTATCATATCTCTGAGCCACCACGCAGACAAAATTGCGCCCGCCAAAAGTAACAAGCTCAACCGACAGGATAGCTTGGTGCCCAATGTCACGCCGGTTGTTCGATCTCCGTGCGCTTGATCGCCCTTCATATCTGGAAGCGTCGTGTTGACGAAGGCGGCTCCCACACATAAGACATAAGGGATTATCCGCCACAGAGCATCCGTGTTAATCGGTGCCACTATCCCCCAACCAACCAGAAATGCGATGCCTCCATAGCCTAACGCATTCGCCAGAAGATCGAGGAAGGGTTTCCCTTTCAGTCGAAATGGGCGAACGGAATAAATCACGCCGAGAAGGATTGAAAGTAAAATAAGGATAAGATAGTTCAGGTTATTTCCAAACCATAGGCACGCCCAAACCACAGCAGTAACAAGTAAAGAGGCGACTTCGAGTAACAGAAGCGGCATTTTTACAAAACCCTGTGCAACAAGATGTAATTTATTATTTGCCGCGTCTGTTTCTTTATCACAGATTTGATTGATGATGTAAACTGCCCCCATCAGCATCGAGTAAAAACAAAGGGTACCTAGAAGTTCAAAATTGGGACGAAGGAGTATTGGAAGTTCCGGCAAAAACGAGAGCTGAAATGTCCCCAAATCTACATGCGAGGAAGATTGAGATAAAGCGCGATGGTGCCCAAGCAGTACGAGCGTCCAAACCGGGAACAGCAGCGTTGGACGAAGGACAATCAGATAATCCAGGAGATGAAGCGCTATGCGTCTTGTGGATTGCACCTTAGGTTGAGTGGATGAATATCCCATTTCAAATACAACCGTTCCTGTGATGCCGCATCCGCAGTACATCGGGGTTCTTACGCGTAGCGTAATATGTTTAAGTAGGCGAAACGATTGATGAGTCTGTTTTTGACGCACTCAAACTGAAAACGGCGCTTTCCCAACAATCCGAGTTTTGCCTGGAAGGATTGAAAAGTATCACATCGATAGATACCCATCCGCGGTAATCGGTACACCGAGTCAGCAGAGGACGCCTGGCAGGGATTCAAACTGAATGCAATGCGATAACCAGCGGATTTCACCATATCTGCGGTCTCGGAATCTACACTCCCATACGGATACGCGAAACTCTGAATGGGATGCTGCAAAAGATTTTCGAGTCGGGATTTTGATTCCTCAAGTTCTGTTTTCGCTTCGAGACGGCTACAATGCGTTAAGAAGCGGTGGTACAAACCGTGGGATCCAAACCCAATCCCGTTTCTGAAAAGCTTTTGAATCTGGTCACTGCTTAGATGTATGGGGCGCTTGAAACTTCGCCGCACATCCCACCCATTGAACTGCCCAATAAATCCTGCGAGCATAAATACTGTCGCCGTCAAGCCGTATTTTTCCAGGATCGGATAAGCGTAAGCATAGAAACCTTCATAGCCATCGTCGAAAGTAATCAGAATAGAACGGCGGGGCAAAGCGGAATTAGATGCAATGGCTTGAATTAGGCGATTCGGGGTGATAGCGGTATATCCCTGTTCCACGATCAATCGCATCTGGGACTCAAAGGTTCGCGGAGAAATAGAACTTACCCCTAGTTCAAACCCGACATCAACCTGATGATAAGCCAATACAGGAATGTGCCACGTCCTTGGGAGGGGGGATGGGTGTTCCGCAACTTCTCTACGACTCGGTCGATTTTTCATCAATCTGACGGAGTTTATCTTCCAGCTCAAGCACCCGCTGCTGTAATCGGGAGATCTCCTGTAACATTGTGGGCAGTTTCCGTAGAGAAGCCTGGATACGTAATTGTTGAGCGTGTGGTCGTGCTGGAAAGCCGGACACATAACTTCCCGCCGGCGTATCCTTAGTAACCGCGGATTTTGCGAAGATAATGTTCCCTTCGCTAATCGTGAGATGTCCTGCAACTCCCGATTGTCCCGCCATCGTCACCTGATTCTTGAGTTCGCTGCTTCCCGCGATACCCGACTGTGCCGCGATGCAACAATCTTCACCAATAACCACATTGTGGGCGACCTGCACCAGGTTGTCAATTTTCGTCCCACGCTTGATAATTGTCGCCCCATTCGCCATTGTGGCCCGGTCAATTGTCGTATTGGCACCAATTTCGACGTCATCCTCAATGATGACCGTCCCAATTTGTGGAATTTTATGGTATCGATTGCTGACAGTCGCAAAACCAAACCCATCGCTTCCAATCACCGCCCTACTGTGAATAATGACACGATTACCAATCTTCGCCGCTACGCAAACCGTTACACCGGGATAAACTAGCACTTCATTACCAATCTTGACATCATCACCGATGTAAACAAAGGGGCTGATAACCGCGCCATCGCCAATTTCGACGTTGTCTCCGATGACAGTGAACGCTTGAATGGAAACCTGATCACCAATCTGCGCGTTTTCACCAATAATCGCTGTTTCATGGATGCCGTACTCGATTTTCCGTTTGCTCCAGGCAAACATCTCAAGCACTTTGACAAACGCCAAATATGGATTATCTGTGTGGATGGTTGGCTTTCCGTTACACCCATTGATCGGAGAAATATCCTTGCCGATGATTATTGCGGAAGCCCGTGTATGTTCAATTTCACCGCGATACTTTGCATTCGCAACGAAAGTAATTTCATGCTCTTGGGCTTCCTTTATCCCTGCAATACCCCGGATCTCAATCTCTCCATCGCCACATAACTCTCCATCAATTAACTCACAGACTTCCTTCAACTTTTTTACCATCGTTCTCTGAATTGACGGTTGTCGCTCATCAACCTTTCTACTAAACCCCTTCTCTTTCCCCATTCTCCGCCGTCCGCAAGAATAAAATAAGCTTTCGCTCCGCCATATTTCACGTTGTAATCTGAAAATTACAGATGTGCGGACAACTAATTTTCTTTGCTCTCAGGAGGAACGGAGGATTTATCGTTCTCGCTGGATGTCTCTTGATCGTACTCTGCATTCAACCTCTCTATAATTTCGTCTGTTAAATCGTACATTGGGTCGACATAAAGCGTCACTAGGCGCTTTTCAAGAATCAGACTGTAACTTTCGCTCGTGCCGACCTGTTGAATTAGTGCTTGGATTTGGTCAAAAATAGGTGTTAACAATTCTGATTCTTTTTCCTGTACTGCGCTTTGGCCAGCTTCCAACTCACGTTGATATTCCTGTCGTTTCCGCAGAATATCACTCTCCAAGGTCTGGGTTGCCGATTCATCGAGGAATAGCTTTTGCTTGGTTAGACTGTCTTCCATGTTTACGATTTCTTCTTGAAGCCCTTTCAACTTATCGCGAAGGCGCTTCACTGCAGTTTGTAGAACGCTGTTTGCAGCTTGAGATTTTTTATAACTTTCAACCACACCTTGGGTGTCTACAACGCCTATTTTTAAACTGTTTTGTGCCATTGCACAAAAGTGCAATAGAAAGAATCCTAACGAAAAGATGCTTAAAGGTAAATACAATTTTCGAGTTTGAATCATACTTTTATCCTTGTGAAAGTGAGTGAACCTTCCGAGGCTTGTAGTTCCTCCGAAGGCAATTAAAAACCTGGTCCGATTGTGAAGTGAATTTTACCTCCTGGTTCCTTACGCCCGTCTCCGTCTCTATCCCGATCAAACCCGTATCCCCATTCGATGCGGGCAAGCATTCCGAGCAAATCAAAGCGGATCCCAACACCCGCGCCTTTCTTGAAACCAAGATCTTTGAAGATATTCGAGGTGCTCTCATCCCAGACCTGCCCGATATCGAAGAATACAGCGCCGGTTAGCTGGGGGTTGATTGGAATACGATATTCAAAATTGGCATATAGCATCCTATTTCCGCCGTACGGATTGCCATTGATTGGAAAAATCTCATCGTCCTCATATCCTCGGATGGTGTCAACTCCACCGAGAGCGAAGCGTTCAAATAGCAGTAATCGTGGATTGTCTCCAAAACTGCTGTTCAGGTATCCAGCTCGCACGTGGCTGGCAAAGACAAAGTTGCGCCCTGTATTAAGGAACCAACTAGAGTCTAAAGTATATTTCTGAAACTCATTCGCCGCACCAAGAATACCACCGGAGTATTCGTAAGAAGCTGTATTGAGAAGACCTGACACCGGATGATACGAACTTCTCCAATAGTCACGCGTATCTCTAGACAAGAAAAAAGTCAGACTGCGTGTGGAACTGTCGAAGGGGTCGACTTTATCTTGTTCAACATGGACACGCTCGTTTTTTAGGCGAACGGATAAATCCATATCCCTGGTAATTGGGCGACCAAGCGTTACAGAACCCCCTTTTCGCGTATAGATATACCGATCATATTTATTGAAATCACCTTGGTAAGCTTGTAGTTGACTATATCGATTTCCATAATATCGGCGGAACCTGCGAGTATTATATAAGCTGAGATCGAGACGCGTCGGCGTCCCAAGAATCCACGGGGTATTGAACCGAAGTTCAGCTGTGTGACGATCTCTGGCACCCAACTCACCCTTCAGGTGCACACGATAAGCACGCCCGAAGAGATTATTTTCACCAATTTCTGCGACGCCGAAAATCCCGCCCTCAGTGCCATAGCCGCCACCCAAACTAAACATGCCTGTGCGCGCTGTTTCAGCAACGTTGACACTAAGATCTCGGTGCGTTCCCTCCGATTCACTTGGAACGAAGTCCACACCCCGGATAAACGGACCCATCTGGAAAAGCCTTTGACGGGCTTTGCGTAAGGATGCAACATCGAAGAATTCACCCGATTTTATATCCAAATATTTCAACTCCCGTCGTATGACGTTTTCTCTAGTCTTTTCTAGACCGTTGATACTAACTTTGTCGATGACAATGACATCCCCCTCGCTTATGTTCAGCGTAATCCCAAGACTTCCATTTTCCTCATCATAATTGGCATCTGGCATAATCTCAGCCAAAATATACCCTTTATTTTGGTAGGCTTGTTGTATCTCATCAAGGGATTTTTGGAAGGCGCCACTATTGAAGATTTCACCCTCAGGCGGGTCTAACTTATCACGAATCTTTTTTTCAGAAAACGCAGGTTTATCGGATTGTTGAAGCTTGATGTCGTACGAATCAACGATGTATTGGGTGCCTTCATCAACAGTGATGTCAAGCATCAATCCAGTCTTATCATCGGTAAAGCGCTTTTTATATTCATCATCGATTTTTGCTTGAGTGTATCCTCTATCTTGATAATAGTGAAGCAAGGTGATTAAATCAGCTTTAAACAGCTTTTCGTCGAAATGCTTGCCAACCCGTATTTTCATCTGCTTACTGAGTTTATTCGAGGAGTTACCATGATTGCCGATAAAGTTGATTTCTTGAACTTTAATTCGTGGCCCTTCACTAATTTCAAACGTTACTGATACCGTATTGTCATCTAGATTGATATCTGCATGGGTCTCCACGGCTACCAGATAATAACCGGCGTCTTTGTATACCTTAAGAATTTTCTGTTCGCTTTCCCAACGCCGCTGATCGCTGTAGATTTCGCCTGATTTAAGGGTGATTTCTCCTTTTATTTTTTTGTAACTCAACTCTTCATTGCCGATAATATTGATTCCGTCTTTGATTTTGGGATTTTCTGTCAATCGATAAATCACTTCAAGACCACCTTCATCGTGTGGTTCGACATCAACGGCAATGTCGGCGAAAAAGCCCGTGTCTTTGTACAGATTCTTGATATCCTTGGTTAATAGGTCTGGAGAAATTTCCTCGCCGACCCTGGTCTGTATAATTGCACGAAGCATGTCCTCCGGACCACCCTCCGCTCCTTGAAACGAGATTTTATTGACAGTCAAGGCATCATTGGTTGTGGGTGTTGACTCTTCAGCAAAGAGAGATATTGAACCCAGAATTATCGCAAGCATCACAATAAATAGACCAGTTCTGATAGGGCTCATGATAGAAAACTCCTTTCCATAGCGAATCCTGCCAATAAGTCATGAATTAAAGACCAGATGAATGACGTTTTACTCTTGGTGATGTGTCCAGCAAAATTCTGTGCCATGTATGACTACATCCGTCATTGAAACGTAAGGCACAAAAAAATTGTACATTAAAGAGCACACAAAATGCTATGCGTAGGATGAGCAGTTCTTCTTACGCACAACGCATTAACGTGTACAAACTGGTTTATGCCGAAATTGGGAGGATTTCTTCAGGGTATTACAGAATTAAATGAACCATGTCCTCATTGTTCGAGATAAACTGGGGAACCAAGTAGACTTGTGATTCGGTGAAATTCCTCAATCAGTTTCTGCGTTACGACACCGGGGCTCCCATTGCCAATGAGTCGACGATCGATTTTGACAACAGGAATAACTTCAGCAGCTGTGCCCGTTAGAAAACATTCAGCAGCTGTGTAAAGGTCATGTCGCGTAAAGATTTTTTCCTCCACAACAAGACCCAGGTCCCGCGCTAAATCGATAACGGTATTACGCGTAACGCCCTCAAGAATGCCAATATGACTAGGTGGAGTGACAACTGTACCGTCCTTGACGAAGAAGATATTGTCGCCCGAACACTCGACAACATAGCCATCGGTATTAAGTATCAGTGCTTCGCCTGCTCCAGCCTGTTTTCCTTCTATATTCGCTAAGATATTGTTTAGGTAATTCATCGATTTGACGCGCGGGTTGATGGCTTCAGCGTAGTTCCGGCGCGTCGGAACCGTTACGATTTCCAGACCGTCCTCATAGCATTCCTGAGGGTAAAGCGAGATCTTATCCGTGATAACAATAATCGTAGGCTGGGCGCACCTGTCCGGATCTAGACCGAGATCGCCGATGCCGCGCGTGACAATTAGACGAATATAGGCGTCGTAAAGATTATTGCGACGGAGTGTTTCCAATACGGTTGCTTTCATCTCCTCGATTGAGACCGGAATTTCCAGCATAATTGCCTTCGCTGAATCGTAAAGACGCTGAAGGTGTTCATCTAGTTTAAAAACGCGTCCACCATAGGATCGAATACCTTCGAAAACACCATCGCCGTAGAGGAGACCGTGATCGAAAACAGAAACTTTTGCTTCGCCTTTCGGCACAAATTCTCCATTAATGTAAATCAACATACCAATTTCCCTTCACACAACAGGTGAACACGCGGGTTCCCCCCGGATAAACAATTTCCAGAAATTAATCGCCTAGATGCCCGATATTTCGCATCCCGATCCGTGATGGTATTCAACCACCGCTTTAGATTTTCTCCCTATGAAGGAAGATTATCATTTCGTACCTAGTCAGACACCTTTCCATCAACAAGGTGGATGTGCCGATTGGCTCGTTGTGCAATTGCTTGATTATGCGTCACAACAATCAAAGTTTTTCCCAATCGCTTATTGAGGTCCCACAACAAATCAAGTACAGGTTCGCTTGTCTTGCGATCGAGGTTACCTGTCGGTTCATCTGCCAAAACGGCTTGAGGTTGGTTGATTACAGCCCGGGCAATAGCAACCCGTTGCCGTTCACCACCAGAGAGTTGATTTGGGTAATGTGCAAGCCGATTGCCTAACCCAACATAGTCCAACAAATCCTTGGCTCGATGAAATCCCTCATCAGAGTTTTCCCCCGCAATCAACGCAGCCATCGCCACGTTTTCCAGCGTGGTAAACTCACCCAATAGGTGGTGAAACTGAAAGACAAAACCGACTTCCTGATTCCTGAATTGATCTAACCGTTTGTCATTAAAGTCGAAGATATTCTGACCATCGTAGAGAATTTCTCCCCGCGTTGGGCGGTCTAGGCCGCCAATCAGGTGAAGCAACGTACTCTTGCCAACACCTGACGCGCCGACAATCGCCAGAATTTCGCCGGTTTGTACTTCTAAATCAATCCCTTTGAGTACAGGCAGTTCTGATAATCCGTCATAATATGATTTACACAGTTCGACAACCCGGATGAGATTACTCATATCGCAGCGCCTCGACAGGGTTGAGTTTAGAACCTTGCCATGCCGGGTACATCGTCGCCAGCATACAGATTGTGAATGATAATAGGTTCATAAAACCAACGAAGACCCAGTTGATTTTGACAGGCAATCGGTTGAGCTGATAGACCTGGCTAAAATCTTGCCCAAAAATGCTATCGAGGTAGATAGGTTGGATAAGGCAATAGAGGAACAACCCAATCATCGCCAACCAAATAAAAGTAAGTGCCCCTTTGAGTCCGATATGGAAAGGTTTCATTTGGCGCAAAGCGAAATGTATCCCAATCGGCAGCAGAATCAGCAATGCAAACCAGCGTGAAGGGCGGAGAATCTGTAGCTCAAGGAACCAACAGATAACTAGACCAAATCCTGTGCCCAATAGCGATCCAAGAATGCCGATGACAGTTCCTTGAATGACAAAAATCTTCCGAACCGATCCTTTGGAGCCTCCCATCGCCCTAAGAATGCCAATGTCGCGTGTTTTTTCCATGACCATCATGATTAGTGTACTTGCGATATTGAATGCGGCAACAAGAATAATGAGCGCCTCAATAATCACTGTCACAATTTTTTCTAACTTAAAGGCTTCAAACAGGTGTCCGTGAAGCTCCATCCACGTCTGGGCGATGGGCATAGACCGTAACCCTTCACCAAAACGAAGCTTTTCAAGGATTCGATTGCGAATCGTTGGCGCAAGATCGGCATCAACTATGCGCACCTCAATCATATTTATTGCGTTCGGTTTTCCATAGGCTTTCTGTGCTGTCTCTAGGTCGATAAAACCGAAGGCATTGTCATAGGTATACATCCCAGATTCGTACAAACCGATGACAACAAAATTCTGCATTCGAGGTATAAAGTTGCCCGGATGCACGGGCGACTCCTGCATTTTGAAAATTAGACGGAGAATATCGCCCTTGGCAATTTGCATTCCTTTAGCAACATGGTGACCTAAAACTATGCCACCCACAATCGTTTCTCGTCCAGCCACACGTTTCCGCGCGTCTTCAATCAATGGAGCATTCTTAAAATCAACCGATCCGTCGACATAATTTGAAAATCCTGTGACGCCATCCTCCTTTCGCAAATCAATCCCCTTCAGGTAAATTGTCGATTCAATGTTGTCCCTGCCCTTGGGCATCGGAGCTAATTGGGTGTAGATGACGGGGGAAGCAGCGATAACACCTTCTACTGATTCGATTTGCTGAAGTTTCTCACGATACCCCGTAAAGTAAACATCGGGAGACCGAATGATAATATGGGCTTCATTTGCTAGAAATTTCTGTCTTAATCCGTAATCAAATCCGTTCAAAACAGAGATGACAAGAATGACAGTGGCAATACCGAGCGCTACTCCACCAATAGAGATTACGGCGATAATTGAGATAAATGATTGCTTGCGCTGCGATCGCAGGTAACGTGAGGCAATTAACCATTCATATGTCATAATTTATAACACATCAAACGCATTTCGTACCCTTACCCCCTAGACATACCTAATCGCTTGCCGACAGTCTCCAGTTTCACGTTTGAGGGATAGTCCTGCAAACTTGACTGTTCACCAGCTTCTCGACAACACATGCCTCTATTACTTGATTCACAGAATTTAATTATTTTTAACCTTCCGGACGCATCTGCGGAAATAAAATTACATCGCGGATTGAACGCTGATCCGTGAGCAGCATTGTGAGCCGATCTATACCAATGCCCAGCCCTCCTGTGGGTGGCATTCCGTACTCTAATGCCCGTAGATAGTCTTCATCCATCATGAATGCCTCCTGCTCTCCTGCCTCCCATTTCTTGGCTTGCTCAATAAATCGCTTTCGCTGATCAATGGGATCGTTCAATTCACTGAAGGCATTGCCCATTTCCATGCGGCCAATAAAAGGTTCAAACCGTTCGACCACGTTGTCGTTCCCTCGCTTCTTCTTCGCAAGCGGTGAGGTCTCAACGGGGTAATCGTAAATAAACGTCGGTTGGACAAGGTTCGGTTCGACAAACTTATCGAACAGAGCGGTGATAAGATGGCCTCTGGATTCAGTCCCTTCTAGTTCGACGCCAGCATTTAATACCATAGCCTTTAACTGTTCACAACCCAACTCTTCGACATCGACTCCAGTTTCCTCCTTAATTGCATCGATCATTGTGACTCGGCGCCAGGGGGGAGCCAAGGAGATTGTCTCTCCTTGATAACAGATTTCTGTGCTGTCGAGAACCGTTTGCGCAGTGTGAGCAACAAGATGTTCCGTCAAGCACATCATATCCTCATAATCCGCATAGGCTTGATATAGTTCAAGCATCGTAAATTCGGGATTGTGGTCGCGGTCCATACCCTCATTCCGAAAATCTCTTGCGAATTCATAGACACGGTCAAATCCGCCGACAATTAGCCGTTTAAGATACAGTTCGTTCGCAATACGGAGGTAGAATTGCGTATCTAATGCGTTGTGATGCGTGATAAAGGGCCTAGCAAAGGCTCCCCCGTAAATTGGTTGGAGGATTGGCGTTTCTACTTCGATAAAATCTTGGCGATTGAGGAACTCGCGAATGGCTTGGATGATTCGTGTACGATTGACAAAGACCTGTTTCACGTCGGGATTGACAATTAGATCGGCATACCGCTGACGATACCTTGTTTCCTTGTCTTGTAAACCGTGCCATTTTTCCGGAAGCGGACTGAGGGATTTAGCTAAAAGCGTAATCGCATTGACCATCACTGTAAGTTCGTTAGTTCGAGTCCGAAAAACGAAACCTTCTGCACCAATGATGTCCCCCACATCAAGTTTTTTGTAAACCAAATATGCTTCTTCGCCAACTAAATTCCGTCGTACAAACATTTGGATCCGCCCGGACATGTCCTGTATATGTGCGAAGCTACTCCCGCCGTGATCGCGTCTGGTCATAATGCGTCCGGCGATACAAACAGGCGTTGTTTCATCAGGTTCATGCTCAATATTTTCAAATTTTTGGTGAATTTCCCGAGCGGAGTAATTTGGCGAGTATTTGTATGGATATGGTTGTATGCCGGCTCGACGAATCTCTTCTAATTTTTCTCGGCGTTGATGAATCAAACCGCTGGAATCTTCCAATGGTCTTTCCTTCCGGTACTGGCTAACTTGGAGGTATCTAGTATAGCACGCCTCCAGCCTTTAGGCAACAAAAAAAATGGAAGCCTTACGGGCAATACTTGTTAGGTTTGGCTTCTCTTTTTCAAGTAGCTCTCAATAAAAATCTCCAAATTCCCATCCATGACTGAGTCAATGTTTCCTGTTTCAACACTTGTGCGCAAATCTTTAACGAGCCGATAGGGATGAAACACATACGATCGAATCTGATTGCCAAAATTAATATCTGGGCGTACTCCTTGTAGCTTCGTCATCTCTTCTCGACGTTGCTTCTGATAGTGTTCGTAGACTCGTGAACGTAGAACTTTCATCGCAAGTTCCCGATTCTTATGTTGCGACCGCTCATTCTGGCATTGAGCAACAATCCCTGTTGGGATGTGGGTCATCCGGACTGCCGAATCTGTTCGGTTGACATGCTGTCCGCCCGCTCCACTTGATCGATAGGTATCAACCCGCACATCTGCGGGTTGGATGTCAACATCAACAGTTTCTCCAATTTCAGGAGACACTGCAACCGCAGCAAATGAAGTGTGACGGCGGTGATTAAAGTCAAAAGGTGAGAGACGGACAAGACGGTGAACGCCAATTTCAGCACTGAGGTTGCCGTAGGCGTACTCGCCTGAGACTAAAACCGTTGCACTCTTGATTCCCGCCTCCTCGCCGGGCATAAGTTCAATAGATTCGTTTCGGTAGCCACGCCGTTCAGTCCAGCGCGTATACATTCGCCAGAGCATATACGCCCAATCCTGAGACTCCGTACCGCCAGCGCCCGGGTGAATACTCAAGATAGCATTGCTTCTGTCATGTTCACCATTGAACATGAGTACTGTCGCCATCTGCTCAATCTGTTGTCCAATATCTTTTAGGTTTCTACTAATTTCCTCGCTTACACTCTCATCATCTTCTTCAAGTGCCAATTCAAGTAGAACATGGATTTCCTCAAGCTGGGAGTGGAGTTTCCCATATTGTCCAATTTCCCCCTGTAAGTTCGCTAGTTCCTGGGTAACCTGTTGAGCGTGTTGCGAATTGTTCCAGAGATCCGGTTTCGAAGCCTCACTTTGAAGAGCCTCTAACTCTTCCGATTTTCTCGCAATGTCAAAGACACCCTCTGAGATCAAAGAGTCGAGCGGTAATCTCTTGGATATTGAGTTTCAAATCTGCAAGCATTTATATTTCCTTTCAATTTTGGAGTTTCGACCGAACAACGTTTGATGATGGTTCAAAGGCAGTTTTAAATTTCTTCTATCAACTCACGACCGGTGCATGATTTTGGAGATAAGGCTAGTTAGACGCGGATAGAACAATAAAATGACACTTACCACAAAACAGAGGATTGGAAACCAATCGCCATAGCGGGTATATAATGTGTGTCGCTGCTCCCCTACGGGGATCTGCGCAATAATGTAATCCTTGGTGTCATTGGGTTGAATACGCTTCGTTATTATGCTGCCATGCGAGTCAATTATACACGAAATTCCTCCATTCGCGCAACGGAAAACTGGGACTCGGTTCTCGACCGCGCGAAGGGAGGCAACTGAGAAATGTTGATCGGGCGCTGCCGTTCCCTCATACCATGCATCATTAGTGAGAATACCCATCACAGTTGCCCCCTTTTTGACAAACTTCCGGAAATGATTTGGAAACACGGACTCAAAACAGATCGAAACACCCATCTGCGCGTCCTCAGTAGATGGAATGGGAAAAAGATCAATCGACTTGCCCGGTTCATACGGCTTAAATTGAATGAGATTCGGAAGATAGCGACTCAATGGAACATATTCACCGAAGGGCACAAGATGCATCTTGGAATAAGTGCCAAGTTCGTCGCCACTTGGAGACAGCAGAAACACCCGATTATAGACTTTCGAGTCGCGACGGTTGGGGTTGTCATAGTGTGGCGCTCCTATGAGCAAATTTATCTGTTGGTCAGACAATAGCTGCTCTAGCTCTTGCCGGTAGGCATTTTGCCCGGAAAAAATTGCTCCAGGAATAGCAGTCTCAGGTAAAACAATAAGATGCGGGCGGGTAGCATCTGCCTTTTTAATCAGATTCATGTACTTCTTGAAAATCTTGGTTAAGTTTTGCTTCTGCCATTTCTCGTCCTGTGGCACATTGCCGGGAACGAGAGCTATTTCTATCGTTGAGGTAGCCTGATGCGGTGTCAATATAGTAAACACACCGTAAACAAGAGAGGCAATGACAATGAGGACCGGCAATGCCGTCGCCTTGAGTTGACGCCGCCGGAAAGCATACGTGCGGATTAAATTAGCAATTGCGGCATTAAGGAGTACAACAATGAAACTGACGCCATGCACCCCCGTAATAGACGCAATTTGAATCGCGCAGATGTTATTCCATTGGCTATATCCCATGCTTCCCCAGGGAAAGCCGGTTAGCATCCAACTGCGAACCCACTCTAACCCTGTCCAAATCACTGGAACAATGAAGACATATCGCAACCCGGATTGCCAGGGAAGCCGAGATAAAACAGCAGCAAACATGGCTGGGTAAACAGCAAGATAGGCAACCAACGCGACACACCCTAAGGTTGTAACAAAGATGTTCGCAAAGCGATAAAGCCCGATAATCCAATAGGTCATACCGAAGAAAAAGATGACTCCAGTAACATAGCCCCACCAGAATGCTGTTTTCCAACTCGATGTCAACTTGAGGCAAACGAGAAGCGGTATGAGCCCCACCCAGGCGAGTGGAAACAGACTAAAGTTCGTAAAGTTCGGCTGGCTGAAAATCAGCAGTAAACCCGAGAGACCTGCGAGAATGCAATTCTCATAACGTCTCATGCCTTAATCCTAAGGAGTCTGAATAAGAGTTCTCCATTCCGAGTCACAGACGAAGCATCTTACTTCAGAGCAAACAGATCCATTGCTGTGCTCAAGATGAAAAAATGAAAAGTGATGGATTTCCATAAACGACCGTGATGCAATGGGATTCACATCGCATCGTGTGATGTGTAATTCGACCGGTCAGCTTTAGCTCGGATAGTAATATCCAAGACATTACAAGCACACTGATTCGTATTGGAAAAAGAACCTTGGTAGTGGATACAGCAGGGTAAGGGTTATATTAAATGGCAAGCTTCAATTCTGGATCGATAATCTAACGAACCTAGAAATCGATGCGATGTCTGGTATGGCGTTACCGAACGCACCTGTCACCGAAGCTTGAGCGTGCTCAATGCCATCAGCATCAGGATGAACGCAACAACCCAAAAGCGAATGACAATTTTCGATTCCTTCCAACCGATTGCTTCAAAATGGTGGTGCAAAGGAGACATTCTGAACACACGCTTTTTCCGTGTTCGATACGACCACACTTGGATGATAACGGAGAGCGCTTCCGCAACAAAGATTCCACCCACAAGCACCAGCAGAATCTCCGCCTTAGTTAGAATGGCAACCGTTCCCAGCGCAGCGCCGAGTGCTAATGAGCCTGTATCTCCCATAATAACCTGCGCTGGATGGCAATTGTACCACAAGAATCCCAAACCTGCCCCAATGAGCGCGGCGCAAAAAATAGCAGTTGCCTCTCCACTCGCCGGGAGGTGTGCAATATCCAAATAACTAGCCAACTGTTGATGAGTTGTCAGGTATCCCAAAGCACCGAATGTTGCTGCGACAAACAGTGTACAACCTATCGCCAGTCCATCGAGCCCATCTGTCAAATTAACAGCGTTGGAAGTGCCCACAATTACGATTGTGGCGAATGGGACAAATAAAAATCCGAGATCTGGACGAAGTTGTTTGAAGAATGGGATTATAAGTGATGTTTTGGTTGTCAAGTCGTCTTTTGGAGCCGGTCCCCAATGGTAAAGGAAATAAGCGATAGCTAAGGCGCCAATCGTTTGAAGAATGATTTTGTGCCAGCCTCGCAAGCCAAGCGATTGTTGTTTCGTAACTTTGAGGTAATCGTCAAGAAAACCGATTCCACCAAACCATAGGACACTGAAAACGAGGAGAAAAATATAAGGCTGATCTAACCGTGCCCACAGGAACGTTGAAATTAGCACGGAGGAGATAATGAGCACTCCACCCATTGTAGGTGTGCCAGCCTTGCTGAGGTGGGTATGGGGACCATCTTCCTGAATGTACTGACCAATCTTCAACCGACGGAGATGCCGAATCACAAGCGGACCAAAAAGCAGCGCAATCAATAGCGCCGTTACTGTCGCATAAATCGATCGAAAGCTAATATAACGGAAGACGTTTAACGGGGAAAAAACATCTGTCAAAAGTTCAAAAAATATGTAGTAGAACATCGTATGATATTATGAGATTGAGAAATTAGTCCGGCGATATCACGTTCAATCCGAAGAGAAACTTTTCACGCCAGAGCCCGTTTTTAGTTTCCCCAAATCGAGACTCAGTCGACTCAGAAGGTTAGCAGCGTAAGAATACGTAACACTGTTTTTCTCCTTATAAACTTCAAAAGCAAGTTCAATCAGTCTGTCAACTAACAGTGGGAAATTGATATTATCGCGTTCCCATAAGTAAAAACTAAATGAACCTGGAATCGTATTAATTTCATTAACAATCGGTTTCACCCTCTTTCCAACAAGGAAATCAACCCGTGCAATTCCTGTGCAGTCAAGAACCCTAAAAGCGCGCTTAGCTAAATCCTGAATTTTTGATGTAAGTTCGGATGAGATTGGCGCTGGAATCGTACGATTTGCGCCCGCCATACCTGATACTTTGATTTCCTCATGGACGTATTTATCGTCGAAACTCAGGAATTCTCCCGAAGCCATTGGTTGCTCGCATACGGATGCAGTCAAATCGTAGTTGCCCATAACCGAGCAATTAATTTCGATAGCATCTACTAGTCCCTCTTCTACAATTACACGTAGGTCGTATTGGTAGGCTAGACTGAGAGCTAACCTGAGATCGCCCTGATTTTGAGCTTGGCTCACGCCGATACTAGAACCAGAGTTTGCAGGCTTAACGAAAACAGGGTAAGTCAGGTTCTGTTCTACCTTTTCAACGACTTCTTCTGGATTAGTTTCCCACTCGTTTTTGGTGAACCACACGTATGAAACAACAGGGAGATTTTCCTCCTTTAGGACGGCTTTCATGATAATTTTGTCCATTCCTGCCGCCGAGCCAAGTACACCTGCTCCCACATACGGAATATTCATGAGTTCTAGTAATCCCTGCAGCGTTCCATCTTCACCGTGAGCACCATGTATAACAGGAAAAACGATATCAATCGGCATGTGTTTATTTCGCTGAAACTGTCCTATTCCACGCCTACACATCAGAAACTGCGGCTTAGGCCCGAGCTCAATGATAACTTTGTTAGAGTTGGATTCATTCGGAAGACTCCCGCTGGTAAATGTATCCAATTCAAGAAATTTATCGCTGGTCAACCATGCACCGGTTTTTGCAATGTAGATAGGTGTAAGCCCGTATCTTCCATTTAGAGCTGCCAGAACCTGATGAGCCGTTATGATAGAAACTTCGTGCTCTGGAGAACGACCACCGAATATTAGGGCGACATTTTTTTTTCGCATCTCCTAAATCTATTCCTTTCATGCCTCAAAATCCTACTTCTGGACTTTGGTGGAATTGACACTCTGGCGTTGCGGTGAATTAGCGTCCAGCTATCACAAATCCCCGCTTGCTGAAGATGTGTACAGTTGTAACTGAATAATTTTAACCCCCCTCGCTGTAGCTGTCTGGAAGGTCATTTTCAAATAATACGACATCGCCGAATTTTAAGATATTATTCAAGGATTCCGACGCTTGTGTGAGACTTTCGACAAGCAGTATCTTCTCCTTTGGAAAACCAGCGGTTTTCAACCCTTCGTAAATCGGTTTGGTTTGCAATGGCCCCACCAAGATGACAAAATCGCAGACCTTGGCAGCTTCCGCGCCTAAGCCTCTGTTTTCATCGAATTCGATGTTTCCTAGCTCTACCATGCCTGGCGTAACGAGAATCTTTCTGCCATCATTGAATCCTTCCAATACCTCAAGCGCCGCCCTAGCCCCTACTGGGTTAGCATTGAATCCATCATCAATAACGGTTACACCGCCGGCGCCCGAAATCAACTGCAATCTGTGCGGGATGGGTTCGATAAATTTTGTTGCATGGCTTACGTCATCTAAGGTTAACCCACATTTTAAGGCGACAGTAGTAGCAGCCAAAATATTATGAACGTTATTTGTCCCGATGAGTTTGGTTTCTACTTTACATGTTTCGCCCGAACGTTTTTCAATAATAAAAGTAAGTCCACGTCGGGTGTTTTCAATCTTACGCGCGGTCAATCCGACCTTTTCATCCAGCCTATCCACCGCATACCTAGCCACTTCAATGGTAGTTTTATTCGCTAACGCCGAACAAATTTCATTATCATCATTGAAAACCGCAATCCCATCGTGAGGCAAAGACTCAATAAGCTCATATTTGGTGCGTGCAATATTTTCAAGGTTTTTGAACCGTTCTAGATGCTGAGCTCCCACTGCCGTGAGTATACCGATTTCTGGGTATACCAATCGACACAATTCCCTGATATCGCCCCTTTTATATGCTCCCATTTCTACAATAAATATCTCGTGCTCCGGCTCAAGCTGTCCCCTAATCACTTTGCAAATCCCCATAGGAGTATTATAGCTGTCCGGAGTCATTAAAACATTGAATTTTTGGGAGAGCATCGAATTCAGAATGTACTTTGTGCTCGTTTTGCCGTAACTCCCAGTGATACCGATAACCTTGGGACGAAGCTTTCTCATCTTTTTCCGGGCAGATCGAAGGTAACCTAGGTTTATGGTTTGCTCTAAGGGATAAATGAGGAGATTAGCCACGGTCAAATTGATAGCGACGAGCTGATTCAACAAAAATGTGAAAATGAGTATAACTAAAAATTGCGAGTAGAGTTGATGATTCGCTAGTCGCCACACGGAAAATCCACCACTTAACCACGTCAGTGCAATTATTGCAGCGAAAAGTAGCACTAGAGAAAGTCCAAAGACCCGTTTCGCTCTTGCTGTGTAAACGAGAGGTTTCTTCGCTTTGAACTTTTTTTGCTTGACGATAAAATAGGCTTCAATGGCTATCCAAGATAAGATAAAAAAGGGCAACGATAAAGGTTTTATGTTTAATGGATAGAGGATTAGTGCTGGAACGATAAGACCGCCGTTAGCCACGATCTCCCTGACATCAAACAGCCGTTTTGGATGATTTCCTAACCAACCTAAAAACCTTCCACTTTTATATCCCTCTAATTGAAGAATATGGAGTGCACGGTTGGTTCGAACAACCGCCCTCGCAAGCCAAAGAAGTATAGCTGGAATTACAAGCAGCCCAACATAGTTAATAAAATCCGACATGATTATTTTCCTAAGAATCTTGAAACAATTCGGCAAAACTGGGGACAACTATCTAGGTAAGAAAAATGTCCTGCATTCTGTAGCACAACTAAGCCCGCATCTCCAATCTCTTTTTCCATTATTTTCGCATGTGAAACCGGAGTTGCTGTGTCTTTCTCTCCCCAGACAAGCAAGGTTGAAGCTCTGATTTTGGGTAATATCGGTTTTAAATCTTCATTAACGATTTTAGTAAATGTCCCTCGCATTTCACCTGCATCTTGATAATCCTTAGATCCAACCAACCTAGAAATAGCGTCCCTGACTTTTTCGCCGTATTTTCCAAACAATCGCCTCGCAAAAAGCAGTCTCCCAATCTTGGCAATTGACACGCGAACATGATATTTTAACGTGCGTCGAGGTTTAATCCCTGCGCTGTCAACCAAGATCAACTTATTCACTTTTTCTGGATGTTTGGCTGCTAACACGATCGCAATTCTTCCGCCGAAGGAATGAGCGATTATACTCGCTTTAGAGACTCCGAGTTTTGTGAAAAAGGCTGAAACAAATAGTGCGTAGTCATCAGCACTCCAAGGACAAGGCGGCAAATCGCTGCTACCAAATCCCGGTAGGTCTAACGCATACGCTTTGTAGCCGCTGACGAGATAATCAAATACGGGCTTGAAACTTACTGCTTGTCCGCCCCATCCATGAAGTAGAACAACTGTTTCACCTACCCCTTCAACTTCGTAAAAAATTCTAAGCCCGTCAACCTCAATAAACATCCTAACACTCAATTCTAACGTGCCAATTCTTCTATAGGCCTTGGTATCCTGCGACGAACTCCGTGTGCGGACCGCTTCATCGACACAATCTCAACTGTTCAAGAAACGTCGACGCGACCTCCCGATCATCGAAATGAAACCGTTGTCCATTAATTTCTTGATAAGACTCATGTCCTTTTCCAGCGATGGCGACAAGATCTCCTGGCTTTGCCAAGTATATCGCATGAGCGATAGCCTCTTTCCGATTCACGATCCGGACATAGTTCGCCCCATCTGGCAAACCGTTCACAATATCAGCGATGATTAGATCGGGGTCTTCAGTACGCGGGTTGTCGGAAGTAATAACGCTGTAATCGGCGATTGTAGCGGAAATTCTTCCCATCTTCGGACGTTTGCCGGAATCTCGATCCCCTCCACAGCCAATCACGCAGATTATCCGCCCCGCCGTAATCTTTCGAGCGGCAGTTAGAAGATTTTCGAGGCCGTCTGGCGTATGTGCGTAATCCACAACGAGCGCGAAATCCTGTCCCATATCAACCCGCTCAAATCGTCCCGGCACGATTGTCGATTCAAGTCCTTCTCTGATTGTCTGTAGAGGGCAACCATGATGCAACCCCACTCCTATTGCGGCAAGCGCGTTGTAAAGATTATAATCCCCCAACAAGTGCAGTTTCACGCGGATGTTGCCCGATGGCGTAATTGCGGTAAAAATGAGCCCGCTAAGCGTTGACTCTACATCACGAACCGTTAGATTGGCTCGACTTCTGACACCATATGTCAATATGCTATCGTCACTCACTACTGGGCTTATTCGCCGCCGAATTACATTAGATACAGTGGAGTCTGCATTGAGAATTGCCATTCCATCTTGAGCTCGAAGCTGCTGAAATAGCATGAGCTTAGCATCGAGATAGTTTTCCATCGTCCGATGGTAGTCGAGGTGATCTTGTGTCAAATTTGTAAAAACACCCGTCTCAAACGTGAGGCCCGCCAACCGATGCTGCGCTAGCCCTTGAGACGAAGTTTCCATGATAGCATATCCTATATCAGCACCAGCAATCTTGGCAAATAACCCATGTAGTGCAAGTGGATCGGGAGTAGTTGTAGCGGCTGGAATGGATACATCCCCATAGCGATGATGAACCGTACCCATCATTGCGGATTTGATACCAGCGGTCTTGAAGATGGAATGAACAAAGTACGCGGTCGAAGTCTTGCCGTTCGTTCCAGTGATACCAATCAGTTTCAGTTTAGCGGCGGGGGTATCGTACCAGTTGGATGCGATAACTGACAGCGCAATTCGTCCATTCGGCGTTTGAATGTAAGTCACATCCCGTGGAAGGTCATCTGGAGGCGGCTTTTCACCGATAATTACAACTGCGCCTTTCTGGACTGCCTGCTGAATAAATGTGTGACCATCGACTTTAACACCCTCATAGCAGATGAACGCACATTCTGACTGTACCTCGCGATGATCACTTACAATGCCACTAATTTCTCGATCAATAACACCAACTGAGGAGAAAGCGTCTACACCGCGGAGTAATCTTTGGAGATTCACATCATGGTACCTACACATTCAAACAATCTAGCAGGAAATTCCGATTTCGCCGTTCTCTCAATTCGTATCATATACTTCTACGTCCGTTGTCCTTTGGGCGAAAAGATCTTTATGGGTCAGATAGCGCATCACCTGGTCGGCAATCTCTCGGAAAATCGGTGCGGTGACTCTACTACTCAGCTCAGCGCCTGCAGGTTCGTCAACGACAACGATAATTGAAATCAGCGGATCTTCGGCCGGAAGAAATCCTGCAAAACTAGTAGTGACTTTACCGTCTACATACCCTTTACCTTTTTCCGCCTTCTGAGCTGTACCCGTTTTACCGGCTACGCGGTATCCCCTTACCCGTGCGCGAATGCCACCGCCAAGTTCCGTTACCCTAACAAGCATGTCGGTGATTGTTTCCGCTGTTTCGGACGAGATCACACGGCGAATCGGTTTTGGGTGAAAACGCTTCACCAGATTCCCATTGCGGTCAAGAATCTGTTGGGTCACATAAGGTTTTAGCAGAACACCACGCGTAGCGATTGCGTTCATAGCATTCAACATCTGGAGTGCTGTCACGGAAATACCCTGACCGAATGGCACCGTAGCCATCGAATAGCCATCCCACTTGCGAAACCCTCGCATGCTACCATCCTGCTCGAAGGGCAAATCTATACCCGTTTTCTCCCCAAAGCCGAAACGGCGTGTATAATCCTCAAGACGCTCTTTATCGAGACGACTCGCAATCTTGACGATGCCGATATTACTCGATTTTTGAATCACCTCCGTGAGCGTTAGCCAAGTGTTTGGCTTAATATCGTTGATGACATGCCCATTCGGCAAACGGTACCTCCCCAATTCGCAATACACCTGCGAATCGGCTGACATGACTTTCTCGTTGATTGCGGCTGAAGCCGTGACAATCTTGAACACTGAACCCGGTTCATATTGTGCCCATATTGCGAGGTTTCGTTTGGCTAACTCTCCACTTTGAGAATAGCGGTTTGGGTCATAGGCTGGATAATTCGCCATCGCTAGGATTTCACCGTTTTTGGAGTGCATGACAATTACGGAACCCGATTTGGCACGCCATTTCTTACATCCTTCAATTAGTTCTTTCTCCGAAATAAATTGAATAGATTCATCAAGTGTAAGGACAATGTTGTGGCCCTGCTCGGCTGCATCCGGACCAAAATTTAAAGGGCTATTAGAAGGTCCCTTCGCGGATTCCAATTCGTGAGGTGCCAAATAGGCGTTGTGTTCATTTTCAATCCCTTCAATACCTTTGTTCTCAAAATCCGTATACCCAACAATGTGACTCGCCAGTTCACGTCTAGGATAACGCCGCTTTCCAGAAACTTCATAATTCAATCCATAAATACTTTCCGTAATCCCCCGAAGGTCCTTCAAACGACTGTAATCCAAATTGCTGTCCAGCCGAACATACCGTTTATCCTTCTTCCGAAGCGCCGAAAGCAACTCTGATTCTGAAGCATCAAGCAAAGGAGCAAGTTTACTGGCAACCACATGAGGTGCAACTTTCATAACTTTCGGATCCGCAACAACTGAAACCATGTCTTGATTAATTGCAAAAACACTATATTGTCGATCGAGAATCTTACCACGCTTAATTTGAGACTTCGTCTCAGTTTTCAGCAGGCTCTTTAAATACGACTCACGTTGAAGATACTGAACAAGAAAGAGTCTACCAATCAGCACGACCATGCAAATCTCTAAGACAATGAGCATTTTAACAATGCGGGAAGAATGTGTGGTTCGAATCATTTTCCTTTAGACTAACCTAACAATCGTCAGTTGTTGTCATCCTGAAGAATCTGTGCTGGCTCAGTAGGCTGAATCATATTGAGCTTTTTAGCGATTTGATGAATGCGTTCTATCGAAGTCAATTTTGCCTCCTGAATTTCAAGTTTGCCGATATCGTTGAGTAGGAACTTCCGATGCGGCTCAAGTCCCTCGCGCACTTCCTCAACAATCTTGTTTTGATCGGAGGAAAACCATACGCTCACAAAGAAGACGCAAACATACAGTGCTAGGACACAGTACGCAATTGGAGTCAGCTTTTTCGACGTTCTCAATCTTGGACGTTTCATAGAATGCCTGAAGACAACAATATAAAGATTGTTACGTGTGCTTTGCCCAATCACCAAAACCTGCTCAGTGAGGTAAAATATAGCAACTTGGTCCAGGTCAGGGAATACTTAATTTCCCAACGTTGCGTACTATAATTTACCAAAGAGTTTGGCAATAAATCTCACCGAGTGAAGTGAGATGGGCTAAATCTTCTACTTTAATGATAAAATACGCTGAATTGATGATTTAAGATTCGCAGATCTTCATCGCAGCGCGCAATTTTGCACTGCGACATCGAGGGTTTTTCCGAATTTCATCGGGTTGCGGAGTAATTGGACGTTTCGTGAGTATTTGCAGAGACGGCTTGTGATCACAGACACAGATCGGCGCTTGAGGTGGACAGACGCAGGAGCAGGAAAGATTGCGAAATCGTTGCTTTACAATCCGATCCTCAAGCGAATGAAATGAAATGACGCAAATGCGCCCGCCTGACGCTAAAGCTGAAATCGCACAGTCTATACCTAACTTAAGACGATTTAATTCATCGTTGACATGAATTCTGAGCGCCTGAAAAACCCGTGTTGCATTGTGGATACGCGATTGTCTTGCCTTTGGGGGAATCGCCTTCTGGACAATCTCAGCAAGTTGAAGCGTGGTAGTAATGGGGCAGTGCTTTCGAAATTGAACGATTCGGCGAGCGATGTTCCGCGCATAGCGTTCTTCTCCATAATCCCAAAATATGTCAGCTAGTTTCTCCTCGTTGCTCCGGTTTACAACCTCCTCAGCGGAAAGTTGCTGATCTGGATTCATACGCATATCTAAAGGACCAGAGTGCGTAAAACTAAAACCCCGATTCGGCATGTCAAGCTGCAGAGATGAAACCCCTAGATCCAATAAGACTCCATCCACTTCAGTTACTGAATGTGTTTCAAGAATCTCATCTAAATGAGCGAAGTTTCCATGAATCAATGCACACCGACCCCTGAACCCACTAAGTTTTTCCTTGGCAATCTCCAATGCCTCTGAATCCAGATCTGCCCCGAGGAGGTAACCGTCCGGTGCACACGCCCGCAATATGGAAGCCGCATGTCCCCCTAACCCGACAGTGCCATCAATATAATAACCACTGTTTTTCGGTTGTAACAATTCAATTACTTCATTGATTAAAACCGATATGTGTGCCGTCTCTATCTCCTTCTGGGACTCCTCGACTGACGACATGACTAGTTAATCCCCGGTCAGCGTGACGTTCCGAACCTCCCAAGTTTTTATCTTCATCAAAACCTATTATATCATAGGTATAGACGGTGTCAAGCCAAAATCTTCGGTCGTATAAACTCCGTTGACACCATCTTTCCGATATGTTATTCTATTTGAAATATCAATTACCAACGCAAATCTCCGGCGCGATTATCGGAAGCCGAATATGACGGCTGCACAAGTAGTTTGTTTACAGGACTTGCAAGGAAAGTGATGCTATGAGACTTACAAACAAAGTTGCAATCATCACAGGAGGAGCATCTGGGATTGGACAAGCAACAGCCCTATTGTTTGCGAAGGAGGGGGCGAAGATTGTTGTGGCAGATTTGAATGATACGGGCAGCTTTGAAACCGTGGACCAGATTCGATCCGCTGGCGGCGAAGCAACCTCCGTCCTCACCGACGTAACTTCAGCCAAAGATGTAGAAGCCATGGTGCAATCTACATGCAACGCTTACGGCAAACTGGATGTGTTGTTCACCGGTGCCGGAATCGCAATGCGCCTTCCTGTCGTGGAATTGCCGGAGGAAGATTGGGACCGTTGCATCGCCATCAATCTGAAAGGGACTTTTCTCTGTTGCAAATACGTCATACCCGAAATGCTTAGGAACGGGCAGGGGGCAATTATCAGTGTTGCGTCAATCTACGGCATTGTTGGAGCGGAGAACCGCGCCGCATACCTCGCCTCCAAAGGGGGCGTTGCGAATATGACACGTGGTATGGCGTTAGACTACGCCGCCGAAAACATTCGCGTCAACTGCATCTGCCCGGGATTCACGGACACACCGCTTGTGCGGAGCATCATAAAAACGCAGGCAGAACGTCAATCGCTAGCAGAACGGCACCCGATGGGCCGTCTTGCCACCCCACAAGATGTAGCCTACGGCGCATTGTACTTGGCGTCCGATGAAGCCGCCTTCGTTACCGGTATTGTTTTACCAATTGACGGAGGGTATACGGCAGGATAAAGCATAGGGAAAGAAGAATGGGAATCTAAATAGCGTAGAGCATCCGGAGTTCGAGTTGAGAGGGCGTCAAGATGTAATCATCCACTCACCATGTTTCCCATCAACATGAGGCAATGATTGAACATGAAGCTTGGGGCAAAACTGTGCTTTGTTGCGTTTCTCGTCTTGCTAATTAACAGCACTTATCTGTTTAGCTTCGGAGAACCGACACTTTTCTACATAGCGAATGTGTTAGTTCATCTCCTCCTCGGTGTTGCACTAACCCTCCCTTTCATCGGTTATGCCTCCAAGCATTTCGCCGCTATGTCCGTGGTTGGGAAAAGCGGCGTAGTCTTGCTTGGAATTGGAGTAGGTTCGGGCGGCTACTTGATGATTGTGGGCGCGACTACACCCTATCGTTGGCTGCTCGCCCTGCACATAATCACCGTGGCAATCGGCACAATTCTATTTATCGGGGACCTATTCTACCGTTCAAGACTGGCCGGCACTTCGGCTCAATTTACGAAAGCGGCGAATGCAGGAGTAGTTGTCCTTGGAATCGTCTTCCTTTTTCCAATCGGCGCGAAAATAGTTCAGCACTACCTTCCAAACCCGGACTACCTCGTTCAAAATCCGCTGTCACCGCCAACCAGCATGTATGAGGAAGGAGGCGGTACTGACGGACCCTTTTTCCCCGCCTCTGTCGAGACAGATTCTGGCGATATAATCCCCACCGACTTTTTCCTTACATCGGAAACCTGTGCCGTAAGCGGATGCCACTCGGATATCTATGAGCAGTGGAATGAATCAGCGCACCATTTTGCATCCTTCAATAATCAGTGGTACCGTAAATCTATTATGTACATGCAAGATGTGAACGGAATTCCACCGTCCAAATGGTGCGGCGGGTGTCACGATCTCGCTGTCCTGCTCAACGGCGTGATGGACCGTCCAATCCGCGAAAATTTGCACACCCCTGCCGCACAAGCTGGACTCGCCTGTACAGCTTGTCATTCGTTTGAGAAGGTAAAGGATACGATGGGCAACAGTGGGTACGTTATCAAATATCCCCCTCTGCATGAAATCGCCGCTAGCGACAATCCTGCCATCCGCAAAATCCATAATTACCTCATCCGCCTGGATCCAGAACCACACAAAAAGAGCTTCCTCAAACCTTTCCATCGTCAGAGCACAGCGGAATTCTGCTCAACCTGTCACAAGGTACACCTTGATGAACCCGTCAACAACTTCCGTTGGTTTCGTGGCTTTAATGACTACGATCAATGGCAATCGAGCGGTGTTTCCCACCAGGGTGCGCTGTCCTTCTACTACCCTGAAAAAGCAAAGAAGTGTACGGACTGTCACATGCCGCTTGTTGCCTCAAAAGATGCAGGGAATATTGATGGAAAAGTCCACAATCACCGTTTCCCCGGCGCAAACACGGCGCTGCCCTTTGTCAATAAGCATGACGAACAACTCAAGGTTGTCACGGAATTTCTCCAAGACAATCAAGTTACAGTCGATATCTTCGCGTTGAGTCCCGCGACACCGATTCAACTATTCGGCGAACCACACTCTAGTGGTCGTCCTTCCGCCTTCAGTATGACGGGCAACGAGAATGATGCAGGCCGAGCCGTAGGAACTGTGACTGACATCGCGCAGATTATCGCCCCGATTAATCAATCTAATGCGACAGTCAAACGCGGCGAGACAGTCCGCATTGATGTCGTTGTTCGCACAAGAGGCGTAGGACACCGATTCCCCGCCGGAACAATTGACGCTTTCGATGTCTGGGTAGAATTGAATGCGACAGACGAAAATGGTAAGACTGTCTTCTGGAGTGGAATGATTGAGGCAGAGGACGGCAATGGTCCCGTGGACGAAAGCGCCCACTTCTACCGTGCTTACATGCTGGATGAGCACGGCAATCTTATCAATAAACGCAATGCCTGGGCAACACGGACAGTTCTCTACGCGCGTACTATCCCACCCGGTGCGGCTGACACGGTTCATTACCGGCTTTCCGTTCCCGCGGATTGTGGAGATAAAATTTTCCTGCACGCGAAGTTGAATTATCGCAAGTTCAACTGGTGGCACACACAATGGGCATACGCAGGGGTTCGAGATCCCGAGGACACCGATTTTCAGCGCGCTAAGGGATACGATGATGGACGCTGGGTGTTCACTGGAGATACTTCGGATGTCGCCGGAAAAATCAAAGCGATTCCCAATTTACCAATCGTCACGATGGCAGAAGACAAGGCAGCGCTTCGCGTGATTGATTCCGATGGAAACCTGTCAGAAGTTAAAATTAACATTGGAGAAAATGACCGTGAGCGCTGGAACGACTATGGAATCGGTCTCTTCCTCCAAGGAGACCTCAAAGGCGCAGAATCCGTATTTCGTAAAGTGACAGACATCGACTCCGACTATATGGACGGCTGGGTAAACATTGCACGATGCCGAATTCGAGAGGGAAACATGAAAGGCGCTGAAGCGGTGCTTCGTAAAGCTTTTGACATTCAGCAAAAAATGTCCCCTGACAATCCGCATCGCGCGAAGGTGCACTACCTCTATGCCTTGGTCAAAAAGGCGTATGGCGAGTACGATGACGCACTTCGTCAATTAAGGATGGCTGCTGCGCAATTCCCGCGCGACCGAAGGGTTCGCAATGAGATTGGTCGTCTGCTGTATCTCCAGCGGAAGTATGAGGAAGCGCTTACGGAATTTCAGAAAACCGTGGCGGTTAATCCAGAGGATTTGGACGCGCACTACAACATGATGCTCTGCTATCGCGCCCTCAAGAATCAAATGATGGCGGCAAAAGAGGAAAAGTTATACCGGCGATTCAAGGAGGATGAATCCGTCGAATCTATTACGGGTGCAGTGCGCCGAACAAATCCCTATGCGAATATCGAACGTCAACAGATTCATGAACATACCTCCGCGTGGAATAGGGACAAAACGGCGTACTAAGTTGTCCGAAGCCCTACCTCGAAACGCCAATCAACCCAAGTTGCTAGAGCGATTCGGAGATACACCCAGATTTGAAGAAGTGCACCCCTTGCACTCAACGCCTGAGAGATAAGGAAAAAAGTAGAACCAAAGGAATCGTCAGAATCACTTATATAACCTTCTGAGTATCGCATTCCGGTTTAATGGAGGTAACAGATGTTAAAAGTCGGCTTTATCGGCGCGGGTCGTCGTGCACAGCACGGTCATTACCCATGCGTCAATCGCCTTGATGATATCAGCATTCAGTCTGTCGCCGAACTTGACGAAAATCGAATGAAGCAAGTTGTGGAGACATACAACATTCAACGGGCGTACACGGACTATCACACTATGCTCAACGATGTGGATCTCGACGTCATTTACATCATCATGGGCGAAACGTTGGTAACTCAACCTGCGCTCGACTGTATGAATGCGGGAAAGCATGTCTTTATCGAAAAACCTGCTGGTGCGAACACCGATGAAACCCAAGAAATGCTCGATACCGCCATTCGAAATAACGTCTACTGTATGGTCGGTTATCAACGGCGTTATACTGCAGTAACCCAAGAAGCCATACGGCGAGTAAAAGAAAGGGGGCCCGCAACACTCGCTATAGGAGAATTTCACAAGCTGCTGCGCGACGGACCTGGTGCCACCAGCACATTGTGGAACGATGTCTGTCATGTCGTAGATCTCGTACGCTTTATGGTCGGCAGCAGTGTAGTCGAAGTGCACGCTTATCAGGACAGCCACGCGTCAAATTGGCCCAATTGCTACAACGGTTTGATTCGATTTGCCAACAACGCAGTTGGGATTGTGACCGGGAACCGTTCGTCGGGAGCACGGTATCTGCGCGCAGAATTGCACGGGCTAGGGATTGGCACCTATATGCAAATTCCAGAGCAAATCGAAATTTACGAAGACAATAGCGGGCCCCAAATCCTTTCAGGAGCAGAAATCTACGGAACAGATGTTAACGATAAAGCAAGTTATGAAGGCACATTGGCGATGCACCAACATTTTGTCCACTGTATTCATAAGGGCGAGACGCCCTGCAGCGATATACGCGATGTCATTCACACCTCACACCTTGTCGATCAGTTGGAGGGCATCAGTCGCTGATGTATTTCGTAATCTAGAAAGGGTTGAAGTGCTGAAAACCTTATGGTGTTAGGTTTCTGACAAGCGCTCATCAACGCTCTTCTTTATCGAAGAAAACGTCTCAACTCAGGTATTTACCCGGCGACCGGGTGGGTTCATATTCAGCTTCAGGGTCACGATGCAGGATGACCTCCGGCACCTCCTCGGTCCAATACTCAGGCGTAATGAACGGGCGGGAGTGCCAGCCCAGCAACAGCATGCGCCGCTGGGTACTGCGGTTGGCTCGCGCTGCATGTAATACTCGCCCCTCGCCAATGACGAGAGAACCCGCGTTCACCGGCACATCGACGGCGCCGGGATAGTCGCAGAACATATATTGATCCCTCTCTGACACGTGATAGGCACCTTGTTCGTGAGCGGGCGTCAACCGATCGTGTAGCGGAATGCGGCTCAGATGCGTACCGGGAATCACTCGAAAACACCCGTTCTCGACGGTGGTATCCTCCAGATAATAGGAGAGGAATATATACTGAACCCACGGTGCCGCGCTTATCGGGTCGTTCCAACTAATCCAGTCTTGGTGCCAATAGAGTGGCGGTCCACCCGGTGGTTTACTAAGGATAATGAATCCGCCGTGCGAACAAAAATCGTCTAGTTGCATCGCCTTTAGCACCTCCCACGTGGGCTTCCAGTGAATTAGCCGATCAATCACCGGCTCCGCGCTCCCACGTACTGAAAGGTTAGATCCTTGGTACTTCCATTCTGGGGGGTGTTCTACAGAATCAAGCAACCCGTTCGTCGCCCGCCGCAGTTCATCGAGAAAACCCTCGGTCAAGATATCCTCAACTACGCAATATCCATCCTTAATCAACTGGCTGCGCTTCTCAAGCGCGACATCATGTTCCACTATAGCCTAGAACTCCTATCATTTTGAGATATTTGTTGAATCTGTCCATTCGTTCGACTTGCCCCGCTTAACTGGCAGATACGGACAAAGCGCTTAGTAACTGTCATCAATGCGATTCGCCGCAAGAATTTTTCTCTTTTCCGGCTTGAATGATTCGGTCTGCAAAGCTGCCAGGGGCGCAAAATTCCCGGATGTTTTGCCCAAATAACGCCGGGGGCACCGCCCAAATTGCCATACCAAAGTAATCATCGCAAGCTCTCGGAACTGCGCCATCCGGTTTGAAAAAGCCCTGAGGAAAATCCCAAGCGAAGAGATGATCTAGCACCAGGTTGCGGAGCATCTGCTCCATGATTTCCTTCGCCACCTCAGGACGTTCCTGATACGCGTATTCTGCTGAAAGCAGCGCGTTGTGCGACGGGAAAATTCCCTCTGAATCGACCGCTCCTGAACTATCCAAAGTGCCATCCGGACGCATCGCGTTAGCAGCGCCCACCGGAATCGGTTTAACACACAACCGTTCGATCGTATCTAGTGTAGCGTTCAGGCGATCCGCCGGAAAGACCTCCGGGAGTCCCAAGAGGGCGCAACTGAAAGACCCCTCTAGCTGGTAGGAAAACACCGTATCCGATCGATATTCGGTGCCCGGGGCATTGAACGTATAGTACGATTGAGCGTCCGAATTCCACAGAGTCTCCTCCATTGCTCGGCTTCCCTTGTCAATCCAATCCCGACACGCATCGGCGAATGTTTTGTCATCAACATGTTCCGCCATCCGCTCCGCAACCCTTAGCGCGCACAACCAATGTCCCGCTGTATACGACGCATTGCCGCGCCAGTCCCACGAATCGTACGGCTGGCCCCTGGGAGCAGTGATTGGATCATATGAAACCAACCCATCATCGTAGACCGACTGGGTCATATGGAGGCACATGGCACGCTTGATAGTCGGATAGAATTCGCACACCACTTCGTCATTACCAGTCCGCTGCCACATGCGATCTACCATTTCTGCAAACAGGAAGCCATTAACCAAGGCGTGCGCATAGGCGGGCATGTCGTGCTCATTTATACCAAGTTGCAAGGGTATCCGACCATCATCCAGTTGATATGCTGCAATTGCACGGAGTGTTCCCAGTCTTAGTTCGGGGAAAAAATAGGTAATTGCGAAATCGCCCCAGAAGGCTTGACAGATTACCTCACGCAAGGGCATTGTCCGCGCGGCTTCAACCAGAGTTAGCAGCCCGTCTCGCGGATTCGCACCGGGGAGACGTATGTAGGAGCTGTCCTTGGTTATCAGGTGAAAGATGTTTACGAGTGCGTCCCGTAAGTAATCCGGCAGCGCCTCCTCAGAATAGATTGCCTCCTGCCAAGCGAGCACACATTCCAGCAAGGACCGGTGCTCATTCGCCAAGTATTCGGCAACCTCTAGCGGGCTCTTGAAGCGTGTATGGTACATATTTATCGCCCGCGTTTTAGGCCAATACGGTGCGTACCACGACAGCACAAAACGAACCGTTTTCGCCTCGCCGGGTTGGAGTACGAAGTCCACCGCGGCAGAGCTCCCTGTCGTGTCAGATTCCCATCGCGGCAAGCTGTCCGCAATGGAAGCCCATGCGTCGCCATCAGCACCCAATGCACCACCGGTGCGAACTGAATCGGGTCCCACAACACCTAATGCATAACCGTACGGCACCCAAGTTTCAGACACCGGATATCCGCCGGGCAGTGTATCCGCCGAATCGGGTCCAGGCCAACCGCTTGACCAAGTGGTGACCGTCACCCCGCGAAAGGGCGTTGTGATATTTTCACGCTTAAAATCGGCGGCGCCTTGGCTCTCCTTCTCGTCCGGACCAGGGAAGCTAAACGCAATTGTCCCGCTTTCTGCACGTTTGCTCGTGTTGCGTAAGTGCACTTCGAAGATGGCTCCGGGTATGTTCGATTTTGCTGCATCTCCCGGAATGAAGGGCGTCCAAGCGCGCAATCCAACACGGATGGGCGCATCAATCTCGAATTCCAAATCTGCAACCGGGTAGTGTCCCCAATAGTGAATCTGCTGGGCGCCTTCCACGCCATCCGGGGCGTCTAGGCTCAACACGTAGCTTTTGTCTCCCAACGCCAAGCCTAGGAACGGCAGATCAACGTTACGGGTCTGTGGAACCGGCGTAGTCCACCAGTTCAACTTCGCTCCAGTCTCCGGGTTAACAAGATTGTTGTAGAGAGACCAGCCGCCGAGACAGCCGTCAAGCCGCAACGTCGCATAGCCGGTGCCAACGCCACCCAGCGGAACACCACATTCTCGAATCAACGGCCAGTGCGCTTTGTGGGACGCGGTTACTTCAGGATTGCTAAATCCGGTATATGGGACGCCTCCACCGTTACGGTAAATTACACCCACAGCCGGTTGAGAGAATCCATGGGCGTGAAATGTCTGCCATTGCCGTTCGGGCAAGTCTATTGGAAATAGTTCGTAATCGTGCGAGTTCGGATGGTTAGAGGAGCGGCTCATACTTAACTCCTGTGAGCGTTTTAATTCATTTAAAATGCGTTTTATCCCAGATTAAGTTATGAGGCGATTATAGCATCATTCCAGAATCCGGTCAAGAGCGATGCAGCGAATCCTTTTCAATAAAGAACCGCGTCCATCACAACCATGAACCGTTGAATCTCTCTTTCACCCGTTGCCCTGCTGGAACTGAACCATCCAACGCTACAGACAACTTCCCCGTTTTCATTTTTCTCTTGACAATTCAGGCGACGTGTGAAATCATATGGCTTTTTGGCGTGTCAGTTGAGAGGAGACAATTCTATGGAAATAAATGCTCGTGAAAATCAAGGCGTTACAGTGTTTGACCTCAGTGGCAGGATTATCGGCGCTGATAGTATTCAACTTAAGCAAGCGATAGACAAATCAATTGCCCAAATGGAAATACCGAAGCTGCTGTTCAATCTATCCGGGGTCTCTATGCTGGATAGTACCGGACTAGGAACCCTTGTCGGATCCCACCTGTCTGCCTCACGAAAAGGGGGGCGTATCGGTATTATCAATGTTGCGGAAGGTGCGCAGAGTATATTGATCATTGCCAAGTTGGTTTCAGTGCTGGAGCGCTTCGAGTCGGAAGCAGATGCAGTTGAAGCATTGTCGTCTAGTTGAAGCACTTTTCCCGTTCTACCTTCCCTCCAGGGCACTCTACTACTACGTCGCTTGGTATGCGATCCAAGCACTCAAGACGATGGAAGCCTCACGTGTTAGTTCACAAGGCTGTGATTGCAAAATTTGCAATTTCTACAGAAGGAATTGACCGCTCTAATTTCCCAGAGGCGGGGGAAGATTCGGAATCCTCTAAATAAGAATCCCCAACTCGAGTTGTTCGTTTCTCAAATACGGCAAGAGTAGCATTTGAAGCCGTCGATGAGCGTGGTGTAAATGAGCTTTGATTGTGCCCTCGGACCTGTCCAACCGCGCGGCAATTTCCTTTAACTGGAGTCCTTCCTGATAGCGGAGGTTAAAGACGCGTTGTTGTCCGGGCGGGAGTTGGTTGACCGCCCTACCGATAATCTGTCCAAGTTCTTTCGTTTCGGCTTGGTCGGGAGGTAGTGGCTTGGAATCGTTGAATGTGTGCCCCTCATTGGTGCCAGACGGCGATGCATCAATCGGTAAAATCTGGACGCGCTTCTGTTGGCGAATGAAATCAATGCATAAATTGGTTGCGATTCGATAAAGCCAGCTATAAAATGCCGCTTGTTTTTTGAACTGGGGTAGCGCTTGAAATGCTTTCATAAATATATCCTGGCAGAGATCGTTCGCGGATTCGGGGTTGGGGACATATTTGTAAACGAGGTTATAAATTCTTCCCTGGTACCTTATAACAAGTTCATTGAAGACTTCCTTCTCGCCTTTCTGAAATCGGTCAATTAGCGCACTTTCACTACTAGAAGCATCTCTCAAATCAATCGATGAGATGCCGGCATACTTCTTAGCCATCTAGCTTCCCCTCCTCTGAGCATTAGGCAATTCGCTTCATTTAACAATTTGACTGAGGTGCGCATATCATTTCCCTGCTTCAAATCTATACACGACAATCGCTTCAAATAGTTCCATTTTTTTTCAATAATGGATTTCCTGAGAACGGGCAAACTCCTTACGATTGTAAGTGTAAATGTGTTGAACCGTTACAAGTTCCAGGTTTCTGGTATCTGCTAATACACCACGCGTCTTAACATTCTTTGTGCCATGCGCCGATATAGTATTCAAACCAAAATTATCCTGCCTTTCACGGTTTTCTCTACCATCGTCGTCTGCGGCGTTGCACTCATCATGATTGCCCAGTTCAATCGAAAATACGATGAGCAATTTAGCCGTGCGGCAAGAGAATGGTTAGAAGTAATTGTGAGCACCGGCTATATTAACCATCCAAAGAAGGTCAAAGAGGCATATGGCGCGGAAGTCATGGTGTTTAGCTCGCATAATGTCCTAAACACCACAACCTTGGCGGACGAGCTGCCAGATGAAGACTTGGCGAACTTACCAGTGAATATGAAACTGAGTGAAGCCCGAAAACAATTCGAAAATTCAGATGCCGAACTCGTTCTCCAGAATGTGACCGTTGGTGGAAAGCCGTACAAAGCCATTTATTATTTACTGCCTCTTAATCGGCTGTACTGCTTGTTGCGTCCAATGGATAAGATCGCTGCTGCAAAGCGTGACGCGACAATATGGATGTTGGGAATAACAGGCGTTGTCATCTTATTAGTTGCCGTCATCAGTCATTTTATTGGCAGACATTTAGTCAACCCAATCAAGACTCTCGTACAATTCACGCAGCAAGTGGCAGAAGGAAACTTAGAGGGGCAGTGTGAAGTAAAAACGCACGACGAAATCGGAGATTTGGCATCCGCATTTAATCAGATGACCCGAGATCTACGGAATTCTCGAGTTGAACTGATACAAGCGGAACGTCTCGGTACCGCCGGAAAAATGGCAGCCTCATTTGCACACGAAATTCGAAACCCGCTCTCATCAATGCGCATGGTCGCGCAGATGTTGTTGCGGAAACAAGAACCATCGGAGGAAAAACAGAAGCAGTCCGTGACGCATATCCTCGAAGAGATTGAACGGATTGATGTTATCGTCAAGGGTTTCATGGATTTTGCTCGCCCAGCGTCGCTTGAACTTGCGACGCACAACCTGAATAGCGCCTTGCAAGCGGTGCTGAATCTGATGGAAGCCAACCTCAACCACCATCAAATTGCATTGGTTAAGGAATTTGACGTTCGTCTCCCCACCATTCGGTTCGATTTGGATAAGTATAAACAAGCCATTATGAACATCGTGTTAAACGCGATGGACGCCATGCCGGAGGGAGGAACCTTGACAATCCAGACGTTGCAAGATTCAGATGCCATTCGCATTAATGTTGTAGACACGGGCGTTGGCATCACTCCTGAGGACATGAATCGATTGTTCGAGCCCTTCTTTACAACAAAGTCTCAGGGGACCGGGCTTGGACTGGCAAACGCAAAGCGTGTTTTCGAGGAACACGGTGGCGGGATACAAATCAATAGCGCCGCTGGAAGTGGAACAACGGTATCGTTGTGGATGCCGTTCTCAACTGTCAAAACACAGGGAGCGGAAAGTCTTGAAAAATCCCCTTAAGGTAGGGAGGATTCGGAATACGTCCGCCAACACGGGGTCCGCGCCCGCTACGATGAGGAAACTATGACCCAACAAAAAGCAACAAATGTCACCTGGTATGAAGGAACCATTACACAGGTAGCCAGAGAAAACCTTCTCGGTCAGAATGGGTGCGTTCTCTGGTTTACAGGGCTATCCGGTTCCGGGAAATCCACACTCGCGCATGAAGTGGAAAATGCACTATACCAGCGTGGACATCTAACTTACGTCCTTGATGGCGACAACGTCCGTCACGGATTGAATAAAAATCTCGGGTTTTCACCCGAAGATCGCGCGGAAAACATCCGTCGTATCGGCGAAGTTTCCAAGTTGTTCGTCGATGCCGGCGTCATTGTAATGACAGCTTTCATTTCGCCCTACCGTGCGGATCGGGCACACGCACGCGCGCTGATTCAGGATGGTCGATTTGTCGAAGTTTTTGTCCACTGTGTGCTGGAGGTTTGTGAGGAACGCGACACGAAAGGGCTATATAAGCGTGCACGCGCCGGTGAAATCAAGGAATTCACTGGAATTAGCGCGCCATACGAACCTCCAATTCATCCCGAAGTCACATTGAACACGGATACACAAAACATAACAGAATGCACGCAACTGGTAATTGATTTCCTTGAGCAAAAGAAAATGGTTCCGATGGAAGTGAAGTAAGCCGCAAGTTTGTAGTGGCAAGATTTGAACCGCATTAACCCAATCGTCGGGCACAAATGAAAAAGGCATCTACTCATGCCGCATCGCATGTTTCTCTGCGCCCCACTTAATGAGAGAGCGACATACGCTGTGACAAGCAGATGCCTTTCAATTATACATTTTCCTAAAACGAATCCGTCAGTCCGTTGAGTCCTGCGACCAAGCGAATGGGTGAGTCAGCGATTTTTCAGGTGCCGCTCACCGATGGTCATGATACATACGGGATTTAATCTTTCGCTGCCGTTTCAATTCCAGCCGTCGCCGCTTTTCGCTCGGCTTTTCATAGAAGCTCCGCTTCTTAATCTCCGTGACGATGCCTGCCTTGCCACACATTTTCTTAAATCGGGCGAGGGCTCTGTCAAATGTTTCGCTTGAACCAACCGTGACTTGAATCATATATTTAATCTACCCTTCCTTCGATACTCAGCCTTTAGTAACTAGGCGAGTTAGCGCAGCGAACAATTCTATTCAATAGCGACGCTACCAGACCACCTAGAACAAAATTCCAAGCTTAATTTTTGTTTGTTGACATGTAATGCCCTATTATATCAAATTGTCCCTATTTTCTCAACACAAAAATGCGACCTCAGTGCAAGTTTCGAATTTGACCTAAGAATATCTTAGCTTAAGGACCTACATAAAGAAGCGCTAAAACACAGATTTGGCGCGGGCTATATCGAAAATGTATGTACATTCGCAAGAACCTATAGATCTCGATCAGATCCAACGCATCTTGATTCTTCGTATGGGTCCACTTGGCGAAACTATCCTGACGACACCCGTCATTCGGGCGCTTCGCAACCGTTTCCCAAAGGCGTACATCGCCTACATGGTCGCACCGACCCGAGAGGAACTCGTATCCGCAAATCCAAATCTTGACGAGGTCATTACTTACGAAATATGCGTACCCAAGTCGGTTTATGATATAATGAAACGGGCGTTTCAGATGGTGGTCGTATTGCAGCCCACGTTTCGCTTGGTGCTGCACACATTTCTCGCACGTATCCCGTTTCGAGTCGGCTTTGAGACCAACTGTTGCAGCGGAAAACTGCTGCAGGTCGCCGTGCCCAATAACACCAATCAGCACGAAACCAGCCGCTATCTTGATGTTGTCCGTGGAATTGGTATTCAGCCGGATAGCGACGAACCGGAGATGTTCGTTGACGATGAGGCACAGGGATGGGCTCACGATTTCCTGGCGAAATCCGGAATCGACCCCAACCGTCCGTTAATTGGGCTTAATCCGGGTACGGGCTCTGTTTCTCGTCGATGGTCGAAACTGGGGTTTGCAAAAATTGGAGATCTGCTCCTTCGAGAACACAATGCACAAATTTTAATAACGGCAGGTCCTCGTGAAGGTTCCCTGCCATACGAACTGGCCGATCTGATGGCTTGCTCGCCGTTAATCCTCACACGCGCAACGCCAATGCAACTAGGCGCAATCATCCAGCGGTGTCATCTTTTCATCAGCAACGATACCGGACCGATGCACATGAGCACGGCGGTAAAAACGCCCACGATTGCGCTGTTCGGCTCGTCAAATCCCGCGCGGTGGGGACCGCACTGGTCCAAACATACGATAATTGCGCGAGAAAGTATGGATGAAATTACTGTCCATGATGTGTTCTTAGCGGCGCAGAAACACCTGACGATGGACGATCGTTAAAGCCTGCTGTATTAGTTAGAGGGAGCAATTATGCGCACCGAAATCCAAAATCGTCCTGAGCGGATTATCGAAAATCGGCTATCCGTGATTCGGCGGCGAATGCAGTTGAGCCTTCTCTTGAGCCATCTAGCCCGCTTCGGGTTCTGGGGACTAGTCGTTGCTGGAATCCTGCTCATCCTCAATCGATTTACGCCACTGCCGATTCCCATCAGTTTAGCCGTTCTATTTCCCATCGTTACCGGATTCACTGTGGCGATTTGCCTCAACTTGTTGAGAAGTACCGATCTCTTCGCAGTGGCGCGTACTGTGGACCGTCGCTTAAATCTGAAAGAACGCCTCAGTACTGCCCTTGAAGCTATCCGACGCGGGAGTACAGATGATGACTTTGCTCGCTTGCAGATTGAAGATGCAGGGCAAGTTGCCGAGTCTATCGTCCCGGCAGCCGCCGTTCCTTACACGTTCCCGTCAATGCTTAAGTGGATGCCGATCGCTTTCTTGCTGATTGCATCCGCTTTTGTAATCCCCCAAATGTATGAGACGCCTCCCCCGCTGTCCGCAGCCGAGCGAGCCGCCATCGATCGTGCGGCGGAAGCGCTCGAATCCGAGTTGGACGGTTTTGGTGACCTCGCGAGACAGATGCGGGATACCATCAATACATTGCGGAGTAAAGGCATTGATGTAAATAAGTCACAAGCTAAACTCGGGAAGCTGCGTGATGAAGTCCGCTCTAAAAAAAGCCAAGTAAAAGAAAGCAGGGATAGCCTTGCGAAGTCGGTTTCCGAAGCGAGCGAACTATCTAAATATTTCAAAGGCCGTACCGCGAGCGAAATCGCATCCGATTTAGAAAAACTCGCAAAGCAGATGGAGGGGCTTACGCCCGCACAGCGGTCAGAGTTGGAAACATTGCTCAAGAAAATTGCCCAGCGACTGGGTGAAAATCCCGCCTTCGAAGGCATGACCGATCAGTTGGCGGAGCTTCAGACGGAAGTGGTCAATGCCGAGATGCTTCAGCGAATCGCTCGTACACTCAATCGTAGCGAGAACGAAGTTGACCAGTTGGAGAGGGTTTTGGAGCAGATCAGGACGAACCGCCGCAACATCGCGTTAGCGGGCATCGACTTAGATTCCAAAAAGAGAGGCATTGCGAGCAGCGGAAGCGGATCAGGCGAAGATTCGGACGAACCGGAGTCAGGTGAGACGATGAATGAAACGAAGCCCTCGCCAATCAGTCCCCCAGCGGACAATTCTTTAGCCGATCTCGAACTCACAAGCCGCCTCTCCGATTCCCAAGAGTTCGCGCAAGTCTACATTGAGGAAGACCCAACCGGTGAGGGCGAGCCCACCTACATGTCCTACCGCGAGGTCTATCTCCACGCACAACAGGCGTATGCACAAGCGATAGAAAGAGACGAGATTCCCCTCAAATACAGGGAACAAGTCAAGGCTTATCTAGAAGCCGTCGCTACTCTCGATGCAAAGTCCCGCAACCAATAGATAGCTCGCAGGTTGGGTCGAACCTACGGCGTAACCCAACACCTTTAAGTCAGCAAGCAATTTTGGATTATGCAAGAATTTACAATGGTCAAGAAGGCGTTTTGCGCAAGTTGCTGGTTCCAAAATCCTCCCCCTTGCTAAGGGGGAGCTAGAGGGGGTGGGTGCTTTGCACCCGCGCCAAATTCGATAACCGAACTGACCTTGGAAATCTAGCTCTTGTAGGTTGGGTTGAACGATCAAGCGAACGAATAGTGAGTGCGATAGTTCTTCATAGAGATTGTAGACGATAGTTTTTTCCGAAACCCAACGATCAACCGAGTGAATAACGAGGGATCAAGCAAGCGAATAGCGCGCGCGATAGTTCTTCATAGAAACCTTAGGCGATAGTTTTTTGGAATTTCAGCGCTTTTATCTCAGATTGCAAGCGATTTTGCAAAAACTCTGCAAAATATGGTAAAATTCATGGCAACGTTTGTTGGAGAAAATATTACATTGCGGAGGTTTTTGCGTGAACACCAACCAATCCGAAATCGAACGCCGGCTGTGGAGCGCCGCGGATGAACTGCGAGCAAATTCAAGGCTGCGGCCATCCGAGTATTCAGCGCCGGTCCTCGGTCTAATTTTCCTGCGCTACGCAGACCACAAATTCACACAGACAGAACTCGACATTAGCCGCGAACCGACGACCGGGCGGCGCAGACGCACAAACAAAACGGAATTTCAGGCGCGCGGCGCCTTCTACCTTCCTGAAACCGCACGATTCCAGCATCTGCTCAGCCTACCGGAAAGCGAAAACATCGGACAAGCCATTAACGACGCCATGAAGGCAATTGAGTCGGAAAACAAACAGGTTGACGGCGTCCTACCCAAGACCTATAACCGACTCGAAAAGAACACTCTCCTCGAACTGCTCCGCATCATGGAACGTATCCCAATGGACATAGAGGGCGACGCCTTCGGCAAAGTCTACGAATATTTCCTCGGCAACTTCGCCATGACCGAGGGAGCACGCGGCGGCGAGTTCTTCACACCAACCTCCCTCGTTAAACTCATTGTCGAGATCATTGAGCCGTTCCAAGGACGAATCCTCGACCCAGCCTGCGGCTCTGGCGGCATGTTCGTTCAGAGTGCCAATTTTGTAAAGAGACACCGAGAAAACGGCAACGGACAAATCAGCATCCACGGAATTGAACGCGTCGCGGAAACTATCCGCCTCTGTAAAATGAACCTCGCCGTGCACGGACTTGAAGGTGACATTAAGCGTGCCAATAGCTACTACGAAGACCCGCACCGCGCTTTCGAGAAGTTCGACTTCCTGATGGCGAATCCGCCCTTCAACGTCGATCGGGTCGACAGAGAACGCATCAAAGACGACCCCCGCTTCCCGTTTGGGATGCCCCGCGTCGACAACGCCAACTATCTCTGGATTCAGTTGTTCTCCAGCGCACTCAACGCCTTCGGACGCGCAGGCTTCGTCATGGCGAACTCAGCCGCCGATGCCCGAGCCTCCGAGCTGGAAATCCGTAAGAAAATCATCGAATCTGGCGCCGTCGATGTGATGGTCAGCATCTCCTCAAACTTCTTTTACACCGTCACGCTACCCTGCACCCTATGGTTCCTCGACAACGCCAAACGAGGGAGCGAGAGACGGGATAGTGTGCTGTTCGTTGACGCACGCCATATCTACCATCAGATTAGTCGCGCGCACCGAGAATTCACGCCGCAACAACTGGAGTTTCTCGCCAACATCGTCCGCCTCTACCGCGGGGTAGCGCCCGAAAACCGACACGATAGCGCAGAGTTGATGGCTGCGAAATTCCCAGACGGAACCTACCTCAATGTGCCCGGTCTCTGTAAAGTCGCGGCAACTGCGGAAATCGAAGCGCAAGGGTGGAGTCTCAACCCCGGTCGATACGTCGGCGTCGCGGATCGCGAGGCGGATGCGTTCGACTTCGCAGAACGGCTCGGAGAACTTAACGAGGAGCTAGAAGTCCTAAACGCCGAAGCGCATCAACTGGAGGAACGCATCGGCGAAAACGTCGCCATGATTTTGGAGGAGGCAACGTAATATTTTCGAAAAACACTTGACAACGTGAATCCATGCTGATACAATAATCATAACCGACAAGGCGTACCGTTTTCTATTGGAAGGGAGAGCAATACCTTCTATAGGGATGGTGCGCCTTTTTTTTTTCAAAAATTCGGCAGCGTGCTAAACTTGTAAAACCGATTCACACATATTGTGTGAGGTTTTGTGACATCCGCTGATGTTACGTCAAACTTCAAAATCCACAGAACCCTTGCAACAAGCGGGTGACAGCGAATTATGCACAGTCCAATCACGGGTGATAGTTCGCATCACAAAATGTGATATAGTGTGATATGAAAGTCAACCTATGACAACCTCAATAATCCGCCGACACCGCATGACAAGCGAACTAACGCAGGTGTCATAACTGTCAAATGACATGTCACACGTAACCTCACATAATGTGACATCGTGTGATATTTTGTGACATCGAGTTGCCGGTTGACAACCTGACAAACCAAACAATGAACTCAACACATCACGAATAAGGAGCGTATAATGAACATTAAAGCAAATTCAAATCCAGCCGCTGCACCAACGGCGGAACGGATACTGAAACTCACTAAAAAACAGGTATGGGCGGCGTCGCTCTGGGAAACAAGAGATAGAAAGAAGATCGCTACCGCCGTAGGCGTATCCACTGCGATCATTCGGGAGTGGCAAAAACAGCCGCTTTATGTCGCCGAGATTGCCCATTTTCAGGTGGGCGAAATGTGCGAAACCGAAGAAAAACAAGCCGCCGCGCTCGTTTTCAGCAACGTCTCTTATGCCGAAGCCGAAGCCGAAATAGGTTTGAAAGAAGGCACAATTGTAGCGTGGGCGCAAGACGAGGGGAGTTCCTTTAATCAGCTCCTCGATTGCATGAAAGAATTAGTCACAACGGAGTTGAGCGGTGACGCGATTCCCTATGGCTTGACTGAGGACCAGATACAGGCGATACCGCTCATTGTCGAAGGCAAGACCGATGCCGAAGTCGCCGAGGCAATCGGCAAAACACGAGAGACGGTCAACCGATGGCGCAACCACGACGAGGATTTTAAGCGGGAATTGAAGGCTGCCCGAAACTCATATCTCGAAGCTCAAATCTCCGCGGTTTCCGCGCGCGCACAAAAGGCAATCGCTGTGCTTGACGAGCTGCTCGACAGCGAAGACGAAAGAATTCGCCTTCAAGCGGCAAGCCTACTCCTCAAATCGGCGCCGTCACTGAAAGAAGAGGACCGAAAAATAAAAAAAGCAAGACTCAAACAGTCCGACAACTACAAGTCGTATATGTTTGACCTGTAAACAGTCTCAACCACCGCTGAAAAAGGTAATACTGAGTAAATCGATTCTAATTTTCGCACCCCTCTGACAAGGGGGGATTATATTTCTATGTTCCACTCGTTGATTGTAGGTGGGGTTGTGATCAACTGAGCGAAAAGCGAAGGCGATAGTTCTCCGAAACCCAACGTTTTTTGATTGTCATTTTGACGGTAAGGAGTTGTATTTTGCATTCTGGAAAAACAACGGTTTTTAGCGCAACAATATGTGCGAATATATTGCCCGGCATGGTGGAATCCATCAAGCATCTTATTGAATGCGCTACGTCCGATCAAGCACGAAACTTTCGGTGGGGGATTATTACATCCGCTATTGTCCTTAGTACGCACACTGCCGAATTATTATTAAAATACAAGCTAGAACAGGAAGGAAAGTCTTTTGGTGCCACTCACGATCTTTACGATTTATATCAGAAATTGAAGCAAGAATCAAAAGTGAAAATACAGGAAGAATTTGATAAATTGGTATCAGAGTCAACTGTTCCACCCAACGGACTGCCCAATGGCTGGGATAGTGCAGAAGCTGTTTTTAAGAATGCGCGTCGCGCTCACGTCGAGTGGCGATATCTTGTAGAAACGAAACTCAAAACCCCGCGTCAGTCTCCCGATATCGAACCAAGTGTATTGTATACAGCGGTCCTAAGTGTGTTTAGAACGATTCCGCTAAGACATTCCATAAACACGTTTTAGATCATGAGGGTAGAGGATATTCCAGATCCTGATGTCAGAGAACGGGCTTTGAATTATTATGAACCGAAATAACGAATGACTGAGGAAAGATGAGCGGGCTGGCCAGATGGAGGCATTCAGAGCAAAAGTCCTTAGCGCCTTATTGCCCTGGCGATTCAGGAGGCACTTGCTTGAGAGAAACCAGCATATTCTCAGGATGAAAACCGCTAGAATCGATCTTGTCAATCCTTGAATCCTGCAAACCCTGATCCAGACAGTTTGCGGCGATGATTTTGGAGACCGTGGTGTGATTCGCACAAAAAAAATTAAGCATCTACCGATAACGATTATTGACGGAGATCGATCCAGCAGGTATCCAAAAAGAAGTGAATTTCGAGAGAAGGGAGTCCTTTTCCTCAACACGACCAACATCGTGCAAAATACATTGGATTTGACTGAAGCGAATTTCGTCTCCCCAGATAAATTCGATGAAATAAGAAAAGGACGGCTTCAACGTCTTGATATTGTGATGACCACACGTGGGAGCATCGGAAAGGTGGCACTATTTGATTACGAGCCTCCAAAGGGGTTAATCAATGCACAAATGCTTATACTGCGAGCTGATGGGGAGATAATCGATCAAAAATATCTGTTCTATCAGATTTGTAGTGAGGAATTTCAAACAAAGCTGAAAAACTTTGCTTCGGGTTCAGCACAACCACAGATTCCGATTATAGATCTCAAGGAAGTTGAAGTTGCGGTTGCCGATTTGCCCACCCAACTCAAAATCGCCTCCATCCTCAGCGCCTACGACGACCTCATCGAAAACAACACCCGCCGCATCAAAATCCTCGAAGACATGGCCGCTACAATCTACCGACAATGGTTCGTCGAACTCCGCTTCCCCGGACACGAAAACGTCCCGATGGTAGAATCCGAGTTGGGCTTAATCCCACATGGGTGGAAGGTAAAGAATTTCGGCGAAGTTTCCCATAACTTCGATCGCCAGCGGAAACCACTGTCGGGAATGGCAAGATCCACATTGCAAGGTGAATATCCATATTATGGCGCGGCTAAAATCTTAGATCACATCAACGATTATCTATTTGATGGGAGGTATTTATTGATTGCAGAAGACGGCAGTGTTATCACCGAAGATGGAAAACCTGTTTTACAGTTAGTAACTGGGAAGTTCTGGGTAAATAATCATACACACGTTGTTCAAGGGCGACACCCCATCTCAACTAACTTCCTTTATTTGTCCATGTCCAAGGTAACCATTTCAAGTTATATCACTGGCACCGCACAACCAAAGATTAACCAACAGAATCTTAATCGGATTCCAATCATTTCAGCTCCGCAAAATCTTTTAGAAAGATTTAACCGAATCATTCATCCTATTTTTGATAACATCGTCACTTTAGATAAAAAAAACACCAACCTCCGCCAAACCCGCGATCTCCTCCTCCCCAAACTCATCTCCGGAGAGCTTGACGTGTCCGAACTTGACATTGACATCAATTGAAATTTGGAGCTAAATCATGGTCGAAGCCATCAGCACAGCGATTTTGAAAAAGGTCTTGCCAGCGATTGTAAAAAACACTGGCGAATCGGCTCAGAAACTTTACCAAGAGTTAAGGATAAAAATCACCAACAGTTCTCACCAGTACGATGAGAATTACCGGGAACGTCACGGTCAACTAAAAGTTTTCTGCGTCGGGATGCGAGAACCGATGTTGCTCGACGACGTATATGTGTCCGTTCAATTCCTAGATCAAGATAAACGGGAAAAATATAGCACGGTGGAAAATCTTGAAAGAATATTTCGACATAGACACCTTGAGTTGAGTTTGGATGAAGAGCTATTGAGCCCTGATGAAGAGCGAACTAAACGACAAGACGGAACGAAGGTTGCCAATGAAAAACAGTATCTCATGGTGCTTGGTGGTCCAGGTGTCGGGAAATCAACCTTTCTCCGAAAGGTAGGGCTTGAAGCATTAAAGAAGAATGAATATTTTGAACACAAATGTATTCCCGTCTTCCTTGAACTGAAGAGCTTTTTCAAAGATCAGATTGACATTGAAGAGTTGATTTCCAAGGAGTTTGAAATTTGTGGTTATCCGTATCCAGATGAGATGGTAAAGACAGCGTTGGAATCAGGTAAACTCTTGATACTCTTCGATGGGCTTGACGAAGTACCGACTGCGAATATTGACAATGTCATAGGTACGATTGGCGATTTCGTTGATCGGTACAGCAAAAACCGTTTCATCGCTTCGTGTCGAATAGCGGCATATAAGGGAGGGTTTACGAGATTTACCGAAGTCGAGTTGGCATACTTTGATGATTCGCAGATTGAAGCGTATATTAACAATTGGTTTGCATCAACATCTGACCTTTATCGGCGCCAACTTGACGAAGGGATGAAAACCGCTGAGCAATGTTGGAACACGTTAAATCAGGAAGAGCATGAGGCAACCAAAGAGTTGGCACGGAATCCGTTATTGCTGACGCTTCTGTGTATGGTTTACAATGATTTGCGACACTTTCCGCGAAATCGGGCAGGTCTTTATGAAAAGGCACTCAACGTTGTTCTCAAAGAGTGGGCGACTGAAAAAGGGGCTCCTCAATACTCGTCGGTAAATCAGTTTTTAGACACTTCGACTGAAAAACGGATGCTCTCTGAAATTGCAGCGAAGAATTTTGAGGCGAATCGTCTTTTTTTCAGTGAGGACGAACTCGTCAATCAGATTAAGGAATTTGGTGAGAAGGGTGTAAGCACCCTGTCAACGCTTGATGCCTACAAAATCTTAGAAGCAATTGTTGTTGAACAAGGACTTTTCGTTGAGAGAATCAGCGGTGTCTACTCTTTCTTACACCCGACATTTCAGGAGTATTTGACAGCGAATTATATCGTGAGGAATTTGCAGTCAATTAAGGGATTAGTGACTGGGCATTTACATGACGTTCGGTGGCGAGAAGTGTTCTTACTTACTGCTGAACTGATGCCCAAAGCAGATAGTTTGCTTATGGAGATGACTGTCGAAGCCGCTAAGTCGATCAACACCGATAGACTCAAAGCACTGCTCAAATGGGCAAAATGCATCACTCAGCCTCCAGACGACCCATACAATAGAGCAGCCAAACCAACATTTGCAATTCGCCAATTCTTCTCGCTATGGATCTTCAATAAAGTCTATGAATTAGTCAAGAAAATCGTTAACCGGTCCCCTGACCACAAACCGAACCTTAACCTCTATCAGTCTCTCAACTACCTCCAAAACCGCGTTCCTCACCAAGTCATTTGGCAAAACCTTGACATCTACCGAACTCTCCACCTAGCCCTACACCAAACTTGCAACCTTGATCGGTCCCTAATTATCTACCGAAACCGCGCCCTCTACCAAGAATACAGCGAAGACTTCCCGGGAAAAGGCTTTGACTACTACCACCCGCTCCACCGAGATCTCCATCAAAACCTGCAAAGCCTCGACTTCTACCTTAACCGGGACCTGTTTCTCGAAATCTACGCCTACGTCCGCATCTACCTCTACCTTTACCAAACAATCGACTTCTACATCCACGAAGAACTCCACCTGAATCTCGACTATTATCAAGATCTCTACCGACACATGGATGGTGATTGCTACCCTCATGTTTTTTCTAGATTTGGAGAGCAATTCGAAGGAGAACTAAACACACGGATGACGATTATCGAGCACATGGAACAGGCGAAAATCTTTAAAGGGGTAGATTTGCAGCAGATGGTTCAACGGTTCAAGGAACAATTAGCACTCATCACCGTCGCTAGAGAAGGGAAATCTGTTAAACTGCCGGAGGCATCGATTCACGACACATGGCTATCCGTGTTGAATATCACCGACGATATGCTTGCAATTACACCTGAAGAGATGCGGAGTTATGTTTACTATCTACGTGCAGTCGAACTCACTGTTGCGTGCAAAAAAGTGGCTGGACGCGTAACACCTGAGATATGGAAACAGATTGAAGACCAGTTCCTGACATATGCTGAGCGCGAGATTGAAGATTAACGAGTTCACGACGATTTAACAAGTAATATTACTTCTGACACTAGATAACACACAATTGACAGTGCGGAAGCTTTAACATGTGTCAACTAATTTGTCACGCACTAACATAGTTGAAGCGATAGAGTTTCCTGTTATGGCAGGTCGCTTTGAAAACCTTTGAAAACTATGAAACTTTCATAGCAATGTTTTTACAAGAATTCGGCAAACCCGTGCTCCACCTACGTTTATAGCCATTACTGACCCCTCTCTTTTCTCAGTTTACTATGAAAACTATGAAATCTGTCATCAAGCTGATAGAACGCCTCACCGTTACGCTAAGTTATCGGTACCGGAATAGCATTGCGACAAACGATTATCTTTCGCATAAATGCCGATTTATGCTAAAATAATTGCGTCTTACGACCAAACAAGAGTAAATAGAGGCGAACAGCCATGTCTGAAGTAAAACCATTTTTAGAAAACATTCATATCCAAAACTACTTGAGCTTGCGTGATGTTGAACTTCCGCTAAAACCTTTGACAGTTCTCGTCGGACCAAACGCAAGTGGGAAATCGAACATTTTGAGTGCTTTGGACCTTCTCAATGAGATGATAATTCGTGAAGAATTGCTTCCAACTGAAGCGATCCGGCATTCGCTTTGGGCTGGTGGAGCAAACCACATCACGTTCCAATTTCAAGCCGAAGTAAAAAAGAGACCAACTGAATACAAATTAGTGCTTAGTCCGGGGGATGACAATCCTTCGGTTGACGAAGATTTATGGGTTAACGATGTCCATGTCATATCAATTCAGAACGGAAAGGGCGTAATTCAGGAGGAAGATAGTACGAATCAAACAAAATATAAATCCAATAAACTCGCTTTGGAGTCCGCCGGCAACTATGGAAACAAACCGGTTACCAATGCCTTAGCGGAGTTTATTAAGGGTTGGATTGTTTTTGACATATTACCAGCACGGTTGCGAGGTCATTACGCGACATATAAGGAGCTCCTATTCGGCAATTCCAAGTCGTTACGCGACTCTCCACTACGGGGTGATAATCGTTGGACATTATCAAATATACTCTCAGACTGGTATGAAAATGACCGGGAGTTATTCGATGCCATTAGCAAATCCCTCGCGGCTTGCACGAATTTCAGATTAGACCTCCGCCCAATTGACGGAGATGATCAGCTCTGTCTCTTAGAGAAATATGACAAGCCAATACCTTTGGAGAAAGCATCTGGCGGCACCTTGTGCCTCATCGCATATTACATCCTGCTAAGGCTGCCTGAACCTCCACCGCTCATTGCCATCGAAGAACCGGAGCGAAATTTGCACCCCGGCGCACTTGCCGACGTTGCAAATGTCCTTGAGCAACTTGCAGAACGAACCCAAGTCATTATCACGACCCATAACTCCCACCTCCTTGATGCCTTTAATCCGGAGAACCTATCGAATACGCTCGGCATTTTGCTGTTACACAACCCCCTTGGACACGGCACAGAAGTCATTAACCTTGAGGACATTCGCGGCGAACGAGAAGCACTGGACGGTTGGATCTCAGATTTCGGAATCGGCAGCGCCATTTTCGAGAGCGAACTGCTGCAAGATTTAATGGAGGACTGAACATGTCAACCATAAGAATCTGGGCTGTGAATTCAGATCATGATGCCAAATCGGTCAAACGTCTCGCAGAAAAGTTCTTAACAGATTCGCAACCTGGACATCTATCTATCCAAACAGCCGACAAAAAGGCATTCTTGGTTCGAAAAGGGAAATCCTTAAGCAATGCACTGAGGAAGGCGACTCAGCATTACCTCAATCAAGATGAACGCGTTATTTTCGTCGCCGATTCCCGTAGTCCGATGCAAACCCACCAACAACCGCAAGACTCGGACTCGCTGATCCATCACATTGAACAGGTCGTCCATGACAATATATTTGATGGCAAAGCATTTCTCGCACAGGGTGTTCAGGAACTGAAAGCGTGGTTGCCAATTGTGCATAAATCCCTCGAAGGGGGCTCAACGACATGGCAGGAAGAATGGAACAGTATCGTCGCATCTTTTCACGACGCCTTTGCCGACACGCCAGAGGATGAGGTAGCGCGAGATCTTGATGAGACACTGGCGGAGGTGAGGCGTGAGCGAACCTGAAAATCGGTGGCGCGTTTACCGGATAACAATTGACACCAATATCTTTTTGCGTTCATTAATTCGGAGGAAAAACGACGCTAATCATCTGCTCTCGCTTTGGCGCATTCTACGGTTTGTCCTTGTGTTATCGCAGGCTATTCTTGATGAAGTTCGGGAGGTACTGTCAAGACCCCATCTCATCCGAAAATATCCATATAGGCTGCAGTCAGTCACCCATCTAATCAATCTATTGGGGCAACGAACAACCATCGTTGATGTGCTTTTCTCATATGAGTTATGTCGTGATGTGAAAGATAATCCGGTCGTCGATTGTGCGGTCTGGGGTAGGGCACACTTCTTGGTATCGTATGACAATGACTTCTTAAATGATTCCACACTCAGACAGGCTTTGTTTGAATTCGGAGTTGAAATTGTTGATCCCGGTACCTTTCTGGAGATAATCCGGGGAACGTAAGTCAATGTACCCTATGTCATCATACACATTTCTGAAGGCAAATATCCATGCAAAACCCATACAGTGAAGACCAACTAGTAGAACAACCAGCAATCGTCCTACTCGAAAAACTCGGGTGGGAGACGCTTGACTGTTATGGCGAATTCGATCAGGGCGTCAGTGCGCTCGGCAGAGAGAACAAGGGCGAAGTCGTTTTGACATCAAGGTTACGCCCTGCCCTGGAGCGGTTCAATCCCGATGCGTCAGTTGCGGCAGTTAACGCCGCGATTGAGGAGTTGACAAAATCCCGTGCGGCGATTCACCCTGTCGTAGCCAATTCGGAGATTTACAGCCTGCTGAAGGACGGTGTGAGAGTTACGGACACGGCGCCGGACGACGAAGGCGAAACCGTCGTAGACCTGAAGATAATTGACTGGGAGAATCCATACCGCAACGATTTCTTCTTGGCGTCACAGCTCTGGGTTGCCGGCGAGATGTACACACGAAGACCGGACGCGGTAGGCTTCGTAAACGGGCTGCCGTTGGTGCTCATGGAGTTCAAACGGCTTGACGAAAATATCTACTCCGCCTATCACGATAACCTACGGGACTACAAGGACACAATCCCCCGCCTGTTCTGGTACAACGCCCTGATTATCCTCTCCAACGGCTCCGAAAGCCGAGCCGGTAGCCTAACAGCCAATTGGGAACACTTCGCCGAATGGAAACGAATTGAGGGTGAAGATGAACCCGGCGCGGTTTCGTTGGAGACAATCCTGCACGGGCTCTGCGACCATCGTCGGATGCTGGACATCTTCGAGAACTTCACCATCTTTATGGAACCCCAAGGCGGATCAATCAAGCTCACCGCCAAGAACCATCAATATCTGGGCGTGAACAACGCCATTGAAGCCCTGCGGGGTATTGAATCCAATCGCGGAAAACTCGGTGTCTTCTGGCATACCCAGGGAAGTGGGAAGAGCGTCTCAATGCTCTTCTTCGCGCAAAAGGTGCTTCGTAAGATTCCGGGCAACTGGACCTTTGTCGTCGTCACAGATCGAAAAGAGTTGGACAACCAAATCTATAAGACCTTCGCGAGTACGAGCGGCGTTGTCGCACATCAGGATGTCCACGCCGAAAATGTCGCTCATCTCCGCCTACTCCTACGAGAAGACCATCGCTACATCTTCACCCTCATTCACAAGTTCCAAACAAAAGGTGCTGAGAAACACCCGGTTCTATCGGAACGATCCAACATCGTCGTCATCACCGATGAATCCCACCGCAGCCAGTACGACACTTTAGCGTTTAATATGCGGACGGCGCTGCCCAATGCCGCGTTTATCGCCTTCACCGGAACGCCGTTAATCGCCGGCGAGCAAAAGACCCGCCAAGTCTTCGGTGAATACGTCTCAATCTACGACTTCAAGCAGTCGGTTGAGGACAACGCCACCGTGCCGCTCTATTACGAAAACAGGGTTCCCCTGTTGCAACTTACCAACGAGCACCTCAACGAAGAGCTTGAGGACATCCTTGAATCCGCAGCGCTCGACGATGACGAGGAATCGAAAATTGAACAAGAGTTCTCCAGAGCGTATCATCTCATCACGCGAGACGATCGGCTAGAGGAGGTTGCTGAGGATATTGTTTCACACTTCATAGGAAGAGGCTATCAGGGCAAGGCGATGGTTATCTCAATTGACAAAGCCACTGCGGTCAAGATGTATGACAATGTGCAAAAACATTGGAAAGAGTATCTAGATGAGATGAAGACTAAATTAAGGGACGCCCCTGGAGACGGGGAACGTAACGCCCTTCAGGCAAAGATCCGGTACATGACAGAGACCGATATGGCGGTGGTGGTCTCACAATCGCAGAACGAAATTGACGATTTGAAAGAGAAAGGCGTGAACATTTTGCCGCACCGCGCTCGAATCGTCGCTGAGGATCTGGATACCAAATTCAAGGATCCTGCCGATCCGTTTCGCATCGTTTTCGTCTGTTCCATGTGGAGCACCGGCTTCGATGTCCCCTCTTGCTCAACCATCTATCTCGACAAACCCCAACGCAACCACACATTGATGCAGACGATTGCAAGAGCCAATCGCGTTTTTGAGGATAAGGTCAACGGCTTGATTGTGGACTACATCGGCGTCTTTCGCGACCTTGAGCGCGCACTAGCAATCTACGCGTCGGGCGCTGACGGGAACGGTACATCGCCGATACACGATAAATCGAAACTTGTCGAACAGCTCAGAGAAACGATTGATGAGTGCAAAGCGTTCTGTTCAAATATCGGTGCCGATCTCGCAGGTATTGAAGCAGCAACGCCCTTTCATCGGATTCAGATGATTGACGACGCGGTGGAATGCATACTGATTAACAATCAGACCAAGCGAGATTACCTTCAGCTTGCCGGTCGCGTCTTCAGGCTCTACAAAGCCATAATGCCCGATCCGACGGTGGACGAGTTTCTCGGAATCTGCACTCTCACCAATATCATCGCCCGCAAAATCAAAAGCTTGACCGAGCCGGCGGACATCTCCGTCGTGCTGAGTCAGGTCGAGTCCCTGCTCGATCAGTCAGTTGCGCCCGAACCGTATGTGATTGCCGAAGAACCGGGTGACTACGGCTCCCAACCGCCTGTCGATCTGAGCAAGATTGACTTCGACAAGCTCAAGGAGAAGTTCAAGACCAAGCACAAACGCATTGAAGTCGAAAAACTCACAGGGTCAATCAACCGGAAGCTATCCCGGATGATTCGCCTCAATAAAACCCGAATGGATTATCAGGAGAAGTTTGAGCAGATGATAGCGGAATATAACGAAGGCTCGGTTGACGCTGTGCACGTTTGGGAGAAACTGATTGCATTAGTTGAGGAACTTAGTGAGGAAGAACAACGCACCATTGCCGAGCAACTGTCTGAGGAAGAATTAACGGTGTTTGACCTGCTCACCCGCCCCGAACCCGACTTGACCAAATCTGAAAAGAACAAGGTGAAAGGCGTTGCGAAAAAGCTGCTTGAAACGCTCAAACAGGAGAAGCTTGTCCTCGATTGGCGCAAACAACAACGGACCCGCGCCGCAGTAAAGCTTAGTGTTCAGATGATTCTTGATGAACTGCCCGAATGTTACGAACCGAAAATTTATGACCAGAAGTGCGAAGCGGTGTATCAGCACATTTACGAATCTTACTACGGAGATGGCAATAGCGTTTATAGCGTTGCAGCCTGACTAACGTCCGTTAGCATACGCATATTTTAACCCAACCCCCGAAGGAATCCCATAGTCGAAACAGGAATAAGAACCGATACAACCAAATTCCTGAAAATCTTAAAATTCAGCAAATCCTGATTCAGACAATTGGACAAAAAAAATGAGCCCCACAATCACAGATGAAAGCTGGAAAACCGAAGCGTCCGTCACCGACGAACAGGTGGCTTTCTACAATGAGAACGGCTATCTCAAATATGGCAGGATTTTTGCCCGATCCGAATTAGACGAATTGCGCGATTACGTTGACGACATGATCGCGGCGCTCCCGGAAGGAAAACGCCCGGAACACATGGACGTGCCGCACTTTGAACACCCATATCTGTTTAAGTACCTTGCAGATGCCCGTGTGCTGGATGTGATTGAACGCTTCATCGGCCCGCATATTCTCCTCTGGTCTAGCCATTTTGTCAGCAAACCGAAGAGCCGCGGTCTGCCGGCGCCGTGGCATCAGGACGGCGTCTACTGGGACGGACGCTTGCAACCGATGCACGTCATAACGATGTGGCTCGCGGTGGACGAATCAACAGTCAAAAATGGCTGTATGCGCGTAATCGCTGGGAGTCATAAACTCAGGAACCGGCGGTACGAGCAAGTCGATCCCGATAAACACATATTTGGCACCGAAGTCGTCGCTGACGATATGGATGCGTCGAGGATTGTTAACCTAGAGTTGGCGGTCGGCGAATGTCATTTCCACGATGCGTTTACCATCCACGGCTCCGACGCAAACACCTCATACAAGCGTCGATGTGGTTATACGATGCGTTACATGCCAGCAGATGTCCGCTGCCATGACCCGTCGCTGAGGTCTGACCATCGCATCTACCTCCTGCGCGGCGAGGATCGAACCAACGGTTTCAACACCTACACCCCGGTGCCGGATTTTCCTGAAAGGTAAGCTGAGAACTTTTATTTTCTTGCGCATTACCAACGTGCTATACTCATTATAGAATTTTACCCCCCCAAGAAATGACCAATGCGGAGGACAAATGTCCAACATAGAAACCGATGACCCCAACGACTACGCACGTCACCATCTAGATCGAGGTACGGAGATGCAGCGGAGAGGGTTCTTAGAGGTCGCCATCCCTTACTTCACTGAAGTAATATCGTTAGACCTAGTGGATCCAACCATATTTAACGATGCCTGTGACAAGCGTGGGGAGTGTTACCTCAAGCAAGGCGATTTTGCGTGCGCTCTCCAAGATTTTAACCAGGTATTAAAAGAAATGCCTGACCTCCCCGATCATGCCAGAGTCTATAAGAATCGCGGTACTGCACACTTCCGAACAGGCAATTTTGACCGCGCCATTGAAGACTTTACAAAGGCGATTGAACTAAAGCCCGATTACGCTAACGCTTACCGCCTTCGCGGTGTGGTTTACTGCAAAAAGGACGAGCATAACAGTGCTATTGAAGACTTTACCATGGTGATAGCACTGAAGCCGAATTATGCCAAGACCTATTACAATCGAGGTGTAGCATGGTTGCATTTGGGGGAGTGGGAAAGAGCCAAGTCAGACCTGATGAATGCAATGAACATGAAGATGAATACTATTGCTGCATTCCGTAACGATTACCTATGCGTTGAAGACTTCGAGCGGAAACACGGGATTCAATTGCCGGCTAACATCGTCGCATTGCTTATGCCTCAGAAGCCATGAATGATCGGATGTTGAAAAACCCTCGTCCGCATCACCCAAACACGAACGTGCCCTCCCTTGTAGCCTTGATGGATTGTCTGCTATGATGGTGGTGTGGATTGGCGACTCAAGAGATTGTCACGGTGGAGGCTAGTGTGAATGAATCGTCTGATGGACAAGTCCCGAAGCGGCACCTTTCCTGTTGGGCTTGAACCTAACTTCACAATGCCGGCTCTGAACGAATATCAAGATATTCGGGTCAATCACATACCAACCAAAAAGGAGATCCCCTCCAATGAAAAAAGCGCTCATTTTCAAGACCTCGCTCTTGTCCGTCTGTATTCTGTTGCTGCTGAATGCTTGCGGCAAAACTGTGAAAATCCAACCTCCCCCGCAATACACCAGCTGGAGTCTTCCGCAAGGCGTCACAATGCGTCTCGGAAAGGGTGTAGCCTATGATATTGCCTATTCCCCTGATGGCGCTCAGCTTGCGGTGGCGAGCAGTATAGGGGTCTGGCTCTACAATGCCAACACCGGCGCAGAAGTCACCCTTATCCCCGTACGTAATGATGCGGTGAGTTCCGTCGCATTCTCGCCGAATGGTCGCACCCTCGCTTGTGGAAGTAAGGACGGAACAATTCGCTTATGGGACGCCGTTACAGGGAAACGCAAAAAAACCTCCGCAAAAACATTCGCACCTTCAGGCAGTTATGGGAGGATGTAAAGCTTACGATTAAGGGGCATAGGATTGGTGAGTATTCAGTAACGTTTTCGCCGGATGGTAAAACCCTTGCCAGTGGAAGTTGGGACAATCGGATTCGATTGTGGGATGTTGCCATAGGTCAACTCAGACAGACTCTTGAGGGACACACGCTTGGGGTCGAGTCTGTGGCATTCTCACCGGATGGGAACGTCCTGGCGAGTGGGAGTCGCGACGGAACCATCTTGCTCTGGACGGTGGCACCAACGGCGATTGCGCCACGCTAACATCTGACATCATCGCAATCGTGATATTCCATCTTGGACATACCTTCGGGCGCAACCGCTCTGAAAATTCGACGAAGCGTACGTTGACGCATTTCAAACGGACAGGCAGTTCGTCGGTTCGCCACGAGAATAACACTAACGAATAGGGGTTCAAATTGCAAATGGATCCAATCAAATTCGAAGTCATTCGCAATGCACTAGTCGAAGCGACGGAAGAGATGGCGATTGCACTGCGCCGCAGCGCCTATTCCACCAACATCAAGACCAGAGCCGATTTTTCCTGCGCTTTCTTCGACCGCCAGTTGCAGCCTGTTGCCCAGGCGTTCACGCAACCGGTTCACCTAGGATCGCTAACCGAGTTTGTGCCCAGGGTCATCCGGGAGTATGGACCAGAAAACATAGAACCGGGCGATGCAATTCTCTCCAACCACCCCTATTTGGGTGGTGTTCATCTGAACGACATTACGCTAATCTCGCCGGTGTACCACCACTCACCTTGCACAGTCTACCCCGACGGCTCACTTGGAACGAGTGTCCAAGTTTCCGACGAGAGAGAGCAGAGGAAGGGCGAACTCTTCGGCTACGTTGCGAACCTGGCTCACCATGTGGACGTGGGCGGCGGTGCGCCCGCGAGCATAGGCGCCTTCCGCGAGGTCTATCAAGAGGGCATCATCATCCCTCCTGTGAAGCTTGTGCGGCGGGGAGAAATTGTTCCAGATATCTTCCGGCTGGTGCTAGGTCAGATTCGCTCCAAACATGAGACAGCGGGCGATTTTCGAGCACAAGTGGCGGCGAACAACACTGGCGTGCGCAGGCTGAACGCGCTTTTGAATCGAATGGGCTCGGAGACCCTCGCCTCCTACATTGATGAACTTCTCGACTACACAGAGCGACGAACTCGCGCCGAGTTGAGCAAACTCCCCAAAGGAGTCTTTGCCGCTGACGGCTATGTCGACAACGATGGCTTCACCGATGAACCGGTGCACCTCGTGGTGAAGATGGTTATTGACGATGACGGCGTCCTGTTCGATTTGACCGGCTCTGACCCCCAGCGGCGCGCACCCGTGAATTCCACGTATGCCCAGACCTACTCCGCCTGTGCCTATGTTCTCAAAAGTCTCCTCGATCCTGACATTCCGGTCAATGCGGGTTTTTACCGTCTGGTGCACATCGTGGCGCCAACGGGAACCGTGGTCAACTGTACTTCACCCGCTCCGGTGGTCGGTGGTTGGGAGACGCAAGTGCGGCTCAGCGACATCCTACTGAAGGCGCTTGCGCCCGTCCTTCCCGACCGCATCCCAGCGGGGACAAAGGCAATGATGGCACAGGTAGGCTTTGGAGCCACACATCCCCGCACAGGTGAACTCTACGCTTTCTACGAAACGCTGGCTGGCGGCTACGGCGGTAGAGCCGCGAGCGATGGTCCCGACGCGGTGCAGTGCCACGGTCAAAACACAGAAAACGCACCGATTGAGGAAACTGAGATTAACTACCCGGTTCGTATCAATCGTTACGAACTCGTGGATGATTCAGATGGGGCAGGCAAGCATCGCGGTGGGCTGGGGTTGAGACGAGACTATTTCTTTGATCATGAAGCCTCGTTCACCATATTGGCAGATCGCGACCGATGGGGACCGTGGGGGCTCTTCGGCGGACAACCTGGAAAGGTAGCAACCTATGTACTGAATCCCGATACTGAAGCTGTCAAACTCGGCTCCAAGGTGACTGTACAGCTGAAGCCGGGAGACGTGGTGAGTTTGCGAACCTGTGGCGGCGGCGGTTACGGTCCGCCTGAAGCCCGTGACCCGGAATTGGTGTTGCGCGATGTGCGCAACGGCAAAGTTAGCCCGGCGCGGGCTAAAGAAATCTATGGTGTATCTATCGACACAGACACATGGACGGTGGAGGAGACAGGGACAACGAATCCTTAAGCAAACAATGTGGCGAAGTGAAAACCTGAACTGAAGATGAAACCGTACTTCGAGATCGCGCAGCTAATTACAGAATAGGGAGATACAGCAGGTGACTTCCAGATATCGTCTCGGCGTGGATATCGGCGGCACTTTCACGGATGCCATCTTGGTTAACGAACTCACCGGTGATATCCATGTGGGCAAAGTCCCTTCGACACCTTTAGACCCGTCCCGAGGATTCATGGAGGCGACCCATCGTATGCTGCGAGAGGCTGACCTAGTGCCGGACGAAGTGCGATTCGTCGTGCACGGTACCACCGTAGCAACGAATACCATCATTGAGGGCAAGATCGCCCGCACAGGCTTTGTCACAACTGACGGCTTTCGCGATCTGCTGGAGATTCAGCGTCAGATACGTCCAACGCTCTACGACCTACAATTCGAAAAGCCTCAGCCACTTGTGCCCCGTCATCTCTGCTTTGGTGTCACGGAGCGGCTCGACGCACGCGGAAAGATACTCACCCCACTCGATGGGAGCGCAGTGAGGCGAGTGGCAGAGCAACTTCGACAGGAAGGCGTCGAAGCCATTGCGGTCTGTTTGCTTCACTCCTACGTCAATCCGATTCATGAGAAACGGCTAGGGGAGATTCTTCTTGAAACCGTTCCCAACGCCGTTATTTCTCTATCGTCCGAAGTCGCCCCGGAATTTCGTGAGTATTTTAGAGCGAGTACCACAGTCATCAACGCCTGCATCCGCCCAGTCGTAGCGAAATATCTTCAGCGTATCGAGACCCAACTGCGGAGTGAAGGATTAAGGGCAGAGTTGCTCGTCATGCAGAGCAGCGGTGGGGTGTTCACCTTCTCAGCAGCGAGGAAAAAGCCTGTCTTCATGGTGGAATCTGGTCCTGCGGCGGGCGTCATCGCAGCAACTTATCTTGGGTCTACTCTTGGATATGCGGACGTTATCTCCTTTGACATGGGGGGAACCACAGCGAAAGCCGGGCTAATCGAAAACGGGGCACCCCGGATAACCAAGGACTACGAGGTTGGGGCAACAGCCCGGTCCGGTGTGGGCGCCAACTCCGGTGCCGGGTATCCCATCCGCACCCCCGTTATCGATCTCGTCGAAATCGGCGCCGGCGGTGGTTCAATCGCTTGGGTGGACTCCGGTGATGTGCTGCGTGTTGGCCCACAAAGCGCGGGTGCCGATCCAGGTCCAGCCTGCTATGGCAAAGGCGGGGCTGAGCCCACTATTACCGACGCCAATGTGGTGTTAGGACGGCTGAACCCGCACTATTTCTTAGGCGGTGAGATTAAACTCGACATTGAGGCGGCAAGGCAGGCGATAGAGGAAAGTTGTGCCAATCCGTTGGGAATGGATGTTGTCGAAGCAGCTCACGGGATTGTAGAGATTGCCAACGCAGCCATGGTAAACGCGCTACGCCTCGTTTCTGTGCAGCGCGGCTACGATCCTAGGGAATTTGTCCTGATGGCATTCGGCGGGGCTGGGCCACTACACGCCAACCGCTTGGCAGAGGAGATTGAAGCGAGTGCGACAGTTATCCCGATGAGTCCCGGCACCACATCCGCCATGGGGCTATTGGTAACTGACCTCAAGCACGATTACTCCACGACGCTCATCCAGCGCGTTGACCAGTTGGATCTAGGGGAAGTGGAGAATACATTTCAGACGTTGACCGCACAAGGACGGGTGAGCTTGCAGCGGGAAGGATTGTCTCCGGAGGATATCGCCTTCGTCCGCCAGGTAGAGATGCGTTATGTGGGGCAAAGCTATGAACTGACAGTAGCGTTGCCAGAAGGTGCTGGTGAACACGGGGAATCTACCCTAAGCGCTCCTGAAATGCTTCGGGCTTTGGAAGCCTTCCACATACAGCACGACCGCACGTACGGCTACAGTGCACCGGATGAACCGGTTGAGCTCGTGAATCTGCGACTTACTGCGATAGGTCAAATTAGCAAGCCCCGGCTGCGTGAGTTGGAAGGAGGCGATAGAAACGCGGCAAGAGCGCAGAAGGCGACCCGACCTGTCTACTTTGCCGAGAAGAACTGCTACGTTGATTGTCCCATCTATAATCGCTACCGGTTGGGCGCGCGATGCATCTTAACTGGACCTGCGATAGTAGAGGAGGTTGATTCCACATCAGTTATCCATCCCGGCTACCAAGCCGTGGTGGATAGGTTCGGAAACCTGATTCTGACTAAACTCTGACACCGTTCGGGAATTGCTAATACTCTGGGTGCAGAGTGTAGGTTATAAATAATTTCGCTAACGGTTCATTAACCATCAATTGTAGCGACGCGATCTAAAATAATGTCGGCGATTTCTCGCTTGGGTAGTAGAGAAAGTTCTTCATGCGTGCCGTCACGATTCAATAGGGTCACGACGTTTGTATCGCCTTCAAACCCTGCCCCTTCTTCCAAGATGTCATTCGCTACAATCAAATCTAAGTTTTTATCGATCAACTTCTGCCGGGCATGATTCAAGAGATCGTCCGTTTCAGCGGCAAACCCTATCAGAATCTGATGCGCCTTCCGTCGTCCAAGCTCTTGTGCGATGTCAGGGGTTTTTTCGAGTTGAATTGTTAGCTGATTGGGTTTTTTCTTGATTTTAAGCGGAGAGACAGTTTGCGGACAGTAATCTGCAACCGCTGCAGTCATTACGACGATATCCACCCGATCGAAAACCTCAAAAATTGCGTCGCGCATCTCCATCGCAGTTTCGACATAATGGCAATTGATGCCGGTGGGTGGATGGACCGCTGTTGGGCCACTGATTAAGAAAACCTCCGCGCCACGGCGATGCGCTGCTTCAGCAATTGCGTAACCCATTTTTCCGCTGGACCGATTGCTGATGAAACGAACTGGATCGAGATATTCCCGTGTCGGACCTGCCGTCACGACAACCTTCTTGTGTGCCAAATCTTTGGTGACGCTCAATAGCTGTATGATGCCATCAAGTATCACTTCGACCGTATTCAATCGTCCGATTCCCTCGCGCCCAGAGGCAAGATGTCCACTGGCAGGCTCAACGAATTCAACCCCGTGGTCCCTTAACTTCTGAATGTTCGCCTGCACATATGGGTTTTGGTACATGTGCTCTTCCATCGCAGGCGCAAGCAGAACCGGACAGTGGACGGAAATTGCAACGGTTGAGAGGACATCGTCCGCAATGCCATTTGCCATTTTACCGATTGCATTTGCAGTCACGGGCACAATCGCGAACAAATCTGCCCGGTCCGCGAGATCGATGTGAGCAGGTTGCCAGTCAGATCGAGCGTTAAAGAGATCTAGCAACACGGGATTGCGAGAGATGACCTGGAATTGCAGCGGTTGCACCAAGCGGGTGGCATTTTCGGTCATGACAACATGAACGGAAGCACCGTATCTCACCAATTGACTAACCAAATCAACAGATTTATGGATAGCGACACTGCCAGTGACACCTAAAATGATTCGTTGGTCTTTCAATTCCATGTGCTTACGCCTCAAGAATCTACTGAAGGTGCGAATATGTGATGAATATCGTAGTTGATAGGGTTATACGTAAGCCTCTTCGGTCATCTGAATAAGCGAGCGATCAACCAACGCGCGATGGGGCAGACAGAACCGAGACGACGCAAGAATTTAGATACAATTGTCGCCTTTGAATACGGTTTTACCGCATGGTTGATTATTTTACAGCGTTTTGCGCTTCATGTCTATCTTTTTGTGTAAATCCCGGTTATAATAATCATTGACTTTTCATCGTCCATTTTGCGAAATCTGCGATATTACAGAGATGATGGCCGCATTTATCGGCACCTCATTCACAACAATCACCAAAGATTAATCGTCTTCTGACGTTTAGATTCCTGACAATGCAACCGATTTTTTCTCGACAAATCCTCTTTGCTGCGCTCGCAATTGCCGCCGCTGGCAGCTTCTTGCTATGCGGATACGAATTTATCCGAGCCGTCTCAGACTCATTGTTTATTGGTGCATACGGAGCTGACAAACTCCCATGGGTGATGGCATCTGTATTTCCCGGCGTTTATCTAATGATTCTCCTTTACGGACGCCTCCTTTCGTGGATGGGTGCGAGCCGCACGTTGCTCGTGACATCACTGCTTTCGGCGGTGATGATCGTAGCCGCCTATGGTTTGATTCTGAAAGGATATATCATCGCCACAGCAATCATTTATGTCTTCCGAGAGGCGTATATCGTTCTCATCATCGAGCAATACTGGGCTTTTGTCAACAGCACACTCCGACCTGTTCAGGCACGCCGCATTAACGGCCCCTTCTGCGGTATAGCATCGCTGGGATCGATTGCGGGGGGCTTCCTTGCGGGAAAGTTGGCGGGTCGGTTGGGTTCAGAAACGCTGCTACTTTTTGCTGCGGGGTCTTTGCTGCCAGCCGCGGTGTGTTCGGCTGTGGCTTACGCGTTGGCTGGGACACCTCAACCATCAGAAGCCGAGCAAGGTGGTAAACTTGGACATTCAGGGCTACGGATGTTCCTCCAATCGCGATATCTGGTGTTCATCGGTCTGTTGGTTATAACTACACAGATAGTTTCGACTGTGTTGGATCTGCGGTTTAAAGGCTTGATTGAAATTGGAATCCCGGTAAAAGACGAGAGAACAGCGTACATCGGCAATTTTTACGGGACGCTAGGTGCCGTCGCCGCAGTTCTCCAATTTATTGCTACGCCATTATTGCTGCGATTCGTTCCCATTCGCATTGTACATCTAGCCATTCCTCTAACTCATCTCATCACCTGTAGTATTCTCACCGCCACACCGTCGCTGTGGAGTAGTGCCGCAGTGTTCTTAGTTTTCAAAGCGCTTGATTACTCGATTTTCCGCGCTGCCAAAGAGATCTTTTACATCCCATTACCGTTCGATGCTCGCTATCGGGCAAAACAAATTATCGATTCCTTTGGCTATCGATCTGCAAAAAGCGGGAGTGCATTCGTAATTGCCCTAATGCGTCTCCCTGCTACAGCGTTTTCTGTGACCGCCATAATCGCGGCAACCATCTGGTCAGGCATTGTATCAAACTTAACCACGCAGTATAAGAAGGTCGAGAACACGCAAGATTGAGTATCAAGACATTGGGAATCCAACTAAGTGAGTTCAGGAGTTAGTGGAGTAGACATTCAAAAGGAAATGCACCAGAATCGCTATGCGCCGTAACTGAAACTTTCGTGGTGCTTTCCCCTCTCTCATTGGATGACCGAAGTTGCTCTTAACACCCTTTGCTGAAATCGATCATAAGCGAGCGCAGCGCCAGCAATATTTCCGCTCGCAGGACCAAGTTGAAGCTGTGCAATGACTCCTGATCCAAAAAGATCCTCAACGGGTAACAGTTGCAGGTTTTCGTCAAGTAGTGGCAAACCGCGTACAGTTGCCACTTGGTGTTGTTCAATCAGATTTGATAGAAAGGCGTATTTGCGAAGATTAAATCGGTATCCCGTTGCGAGGATAATCAAGTCAACCGCATCAATTACCCGCTGCGTCGTGTTCACCTGTAATTGATTCATCCGATTCATTTTTTTTATGTGTAGGATTTTGGCGCCGATACAGCGTTGGAAATTTTTGTTCGTTATGGCATATCTCTCCAGGGCTTCGGCAATATCCGGAGTAACACTCCCCTTTCCTCTGGCCTGTTGGATGACTTCGCATCGTTTCTCCCAATCGGGTTCATTGTTGAACACCTTAATCGCTTTAGGTCCCAACCATAAGGGCTGAAAGTCAAATTGTTGGATTCTCAGCGGGTTTCGCACGATGGACACCACCTGTGTGCCCTGTTCAACGAGGCATTTTGCAAGGGTGCCAGCCGTCAATCCACCGCCAATTATGACGACTTTCTGCTTTTCCTTCAAAATCGGTGCATGTCCATGACGTTGTCCGAAAGCCCGCAGTTCGAAATCCCGTGAATGCACTAAACGTTCCGGGAACTGGTCTCGCCAGCACATGAATTCCGGTGGGATATACGGACAATCATCAGAACCCATAGCCAAAATAACGCAACGCGCGCGAAACCCTTCATTCCGCCGCGAGACAATTCTAAACGGAAACCTACCGCTGCCTTTGTCCCACCGCAATTTGGCGACATCAAAATGGTAATAGAACGAATGGATCTGTTGTTGATTAATTTCGTGGCGGCAAAAATCAAGAAAGAGATCAGTGGAGGGTTGTGAATACGGCGGTGCAAGTTCATCAGTGCGGTTGTGACTTCTAGCGTAATCTACAATTCCCAACGCATCCATTCCGACATGATGCACGGCAGGCGATCTCAAAAATGTCATACCCTGTTTTTGTGATTTTCTCATCCATGCGGTCAAGGGTTGCGGATCACAATCTAGAATGGCGAGATGTTTCAACGCTGCGGCCCCCGAAATCTGGCGTTTCTCCAAATCTCGAATTAGCCGCATGGCGATTGATGTTCCGTGAATGCCACCTCCAATAATTGCAACGGGGATATTTTGATGGCTTAGGCTCAACATGGATTCAAACACAAACCCCGCAATTAGCGTACATATTCCATCATAACTATCCAATTGTTCGTGTGTCGCGCAGAAGCCTCATCTTTTTCAGTGATTAATTCTCAAACAGCCACAGTTTTACGCAGCGGCAGGCTATGGACGCTGATTTGGTGAAGGATTTCAATATTACTCTTATAATTCGCACTGACTTGATACATCGGAATCATCGTGATTGGGATTTTTCTACCACCCCTCCTTTTCTCCACCTTCGATCAATCGCTCAAGGATTCAGTATAGTTACACGTTTTGTCATAGCAAACGAGCCGGCGTCCCTCTGTTTTTGTCACTTTATCGAGAAGGAACGGCGACTGACACTGTGGGCATGGCTGAGAAACAGGTTTGTCCCAGAGCACAAATGTACAATCCGGATAGCTGCTACATCCGTAAAAGATTTTCCCACGTTTGCTGCGACGTTCCCCGATGTATCCATCGCATCCTTTCTCTGGACAATCAACACCGATACTGATTGGCTTTGCATTCTTGCACTCCGGGTAACCCGTACATGCGAGGAACTTGCCTCCAGCGCGACTGGTTTTAATCGTCATCGGACGGCTACACTTGTCGCAGACCTCATCCGTCGATTCCTCCTCGACCGGATTGGCTCCGCTTTCCGTATTGTTACACGTTTCGTCATAGCAGACAAGATGGTGCCCACCTGCTTTGGTCGTTTTTTCAAGGAGAAATGGAGACTCACACCGTGGGCAGGGCTGAGAAACAGGTTTATCCCAGAGTACAAACGTACAATCTGGATAGTTGCTGCAGCCGTAGAAAACATTCCCACGTTTGCTGCTACGTTCCCCGAGATATCCATCACAGCCCTCCTCTGGACAATCAACACCGATACTGATCGGCTTTGCATTCTTGCACTCCGGGTAGCCCGTACATGCGAGAAACTTGCTTCCAGTGCGATTGGGTTTGATTGCCATTGGACGTCCACACTTATCACAAATCTGATCGGTAGTCTCCTCCATCCCTTTCATTGCGTTGCGCATAACATCGGGCGCTGCGCTCAAAGCGCTACTGAAGGGCTGATAAAATGTATCCAGTGTCGCTACCCAATCCAACTTGCCGTCCTCAATCTCGTCAAGCTGTCGCTCCATTTTCGCCGTAAATTGCACATCAACAATTTCGGGAAACCCCTTAACCAAGAGTTGGTTCACCAGTTTTCCAATTTCTTGTGGAACAAACCGCCCCTTTTCCTTGATGACGTACTCTCGATCCTGAATTTTTGAGATTATGTCGGCGTATGTGCTCGGACGACCAATTTCTTTTTCTTCTAATTCCTTGACAAGGGTTGCCTCAGTATATCGAGGTGGCGGCTGAGTGTAATGCTGTTTGGGAAGGGATTTGAGAAGCTCAAGGATTTCACCAACCTTCAGTTCCGGCAATATCCTCTCCTCTTCATTGTCCTCACCCTTGCCTCGGTCGCCTTCGTCACGACTTTCCATATAGACAACCATAAATCCCTTGAACTTGATAATGGAGCCGGTTGCACGGAAGAGATATTCACCTGCGGATACATCAATCGTTGTAACATCCAGAAGAGCGGGGGGCATCTGGCTGGCAACAAATCGCTTCCAGATGAGATCATAGAGTCGATATTGCACGTCGGACAAATGCGGTTTCAACGACTCAGGCGTTCGCTCAACAGATGTTGGTCGGATTGCTTCATGAGCATCCTGCGCACCTTTCCTGCCTTTGTAATGGACTGGGCGCGTCGGAAGGTAATCGCCTCCATAAGTGTTTTTAATGTACGATCGAACTTCGTTAATGGCTTCATTCGAAACACGTGTTGAATCAGTACGCATGTACGTAATCAGTCCGACAGAGCCGTCTGCACCAATCTCCATGCCTTCATAGAGTTGTTGGGCAACCGTCATTGTACGTTTCGCGGTAAATCTGCACTTGCGCGCAGCTTCCTGTTGTAAAGTGCTTGTGATGAACGGCGGAACAGGATTCCGCTTCCGTTCACGTCTTTGAATGGTCTTGACAACATACTGTTTCGTTTTCGCATCTTCAACGATTTCATTTGCGCGTGCCTGCTCAATTGGGAATCCATAGGTGCTAATTGAACCTTTTTCATCCCCAATCTGAATCAACTTAGCGTCAAACGGGTCCGCCTGTTCGCCTTTCAGTGTTGCCGTAATCGTCCAATATTCCTGGGGTACAAAAGCGTCAATTTCAGCTTCCCGTTCACAGATAAGTCTTACAGCAACAGACTGAACTCGCCCGGCACTCAGTCCCGGTTTCAGAGCCCGCCATAGGAGCGGGCTAATCTGATAGCCGACCAACCGATCAAGTACTCGCCGTGCTTGCTGTGCATCAACAAGGTCTTGATTCACCTGTCCAGGGTTATTGATAGCAGCCTGAATCGCACTCTTAGTAACCTCGTTGTAGGTGATACGGTAAATCGGCTTCTTCGCTTTCCCCAACTCATGGGCGAGATGCCAACATATCGCCTCCCCCTCTCGGTCCAGGTCAGCGGCAAGATAAATTGAGTCAACACCCTTTGCGGCGGATTGAAGCTCCTTGATAGTTTTTCCCTTGCCACGAATCAGGGTATACTTCGGTGTAAATCCGTTGTTGACATCGACGCCAAGTTCTTTCGTAGGTAAATCACGAACATGACCCATAGAAGCTTTAACAATATAATCTCGACCAAGAAATTTGTTTATTGTCCTCGCCTTCGCGGGCGATTCAACAACAACTAATGATTTCGGCATAGTCAGATCTCCGTACCCGTATAATTGCAGCCATTACACTCCTTACACAATGCGACGCTCTCACCGGTAAAAATTAAGGGGAAACAAGCTACGAGGCGCCAGACGGCTTAAGTCCATCTGAATGAAAATTAAGAAGGTCAATGAGAAGCGATCGCATTTCACGACGATGAACAATGATGTCAATTAGCCCGTGTTCGAGTAAGAACTCGGCTTTCTGGAAATTTTCGGGCAGTTGCTCGCGGATACTTGCGACGGCTAAGGGACCAGCAAAACCAATTCGCGCTCCCGGCTCAGCAATGATGATATGCCCAAGCGACGCAAAGCTTGCGGTCGTGCCGCCAAACGTGGGGTCCGTCATAACCGATATGTAAAAGAGTTCTGCCTGGGCGTGCTCGACACATGCAGCAGCAGTCTTCGCCATTTGCATCAGTGCCAACGTGCCTTCTTGCATCCGCATCCCGCCACTCACAGAAATAGTAATCAATGGAAGCCTCTCCTCAGTCGCCCGCTCAATGCAGCGTGTCAATTTTTCACCAGCGACCGATCCGACCGTGCCGCCTCTAATTCCGACATCCGCGATTCCAATTGCTGTCGAGTATCCGCCAATCTTTGCAATACCCGCGAGCATTTCGGATTTTAACCCAGTTTTGGCAAAGTCCTGTTCTAGTTTTGCCTCATAATCGGGAAAGTTCAACGGATTCAGCGAATACAATCCGTTATCATATCCTTCAAAGGTACCGTCATCTACCAAGAGCTTGAGCCTTTCACTAGCGCTCATGTCATCATGATAGTCACATTCAGGACATACTTTTCGAGACGCCAAGAACACCGATTCCTGAATGTCGGCATTACAATTTCGACAGGAGATTGATTTTGAAAGTACCATGCTTCCGTTCCTAGTACCTGTTAGTTTGAGATGATACGATTTCCAAAATCTCCCTCAATTCTCCAATGAAATAGAAGTTAGCTGCCTTTCGTATTTGATTGTTCACCTACTAGTGTGTACATGCAGACAAGTGCACAAGTGGGAAGTGAGGAAGATTAGGGAAGATTAGGGAAGATTACTGAACACTTATTTGGCTGGATAATTCATCCTAATTTATTTTATCTGCAGCTGTTCTTCATATCGGACAAAAGGTATGCTGTCCTCTCAAAAAAAATGTATGATACCTTTGGCAATGCGGATTGTCAAGCAAAAATGGCGCTGGTAAAGCCTGATCGACCCCGACTTCCACCGTGCTCAATCGGTTCACACACGTCGGCGAACTGTCTTCCTGCCTATCCCTGTGCGGTCTCCTGAAATCAACTATTGAATGGATGGTGGAATTAATTGACTTCAATTCCCAATTTCTTAATCTTCTGTATCAATGTTGTACGGCTAATTCCCAACAATTTCGCCGATTTCGTTTGGTTTGCCGCCACACTCTCAAGTATAACGCGGATTAGCGCACCATCTACAGCATCTACCACTTCATTATATAGCGAATCGCGATTATTTGCCACAGCTTCCTGGATAACCGGTCTCAAGGCAGATTCGAGTTTCTTCTCTAATTCGGGGCGGTTTGAATGCTTCCTTTCTCTGTAACTTAGAATTTCAGGAGGAAGATATTCTGGCAGGACGATATCCGATCTTGAGAGAACAGCGGCGCTTTTAAGCGCGTTTTCTAGCTCTCTTACATTCCCCGGCCAATCGTATTCCTGCAACAGCCCTAGGAACTGACCCGATACACCCCTAACAGGTGTCTCTAGCTCAGCGCTAATCAGCGTCAGAAAGTGATCTACTAACAGCGGAATGTCTTCAACGCGTTCGCGCAATGGTGGGAGATGGATTGAGAGGCGTTTAAAGCGGTAGTAGAGATCTTCACGGAATCTCCCAAGTCTGGCAGCCTCACTAAGATCTCGATTAGTTACAGCAATTATGCGGACATTAACTTTGATTGTTTCGGTTCCACCTACCCTTTCGATTTCTTGTTCTTGTAAGGCACGTTGCAATTTGACCTGTAGCGCTGGGCTCATATTCGCCACTTCGTCAAGCAACAGCGTTCCCCCGTCCGCAAGCTCAAATCGACCCGGTTTCCCCTTTGTGCTTGCCCCTGTGAATGCACCAGGTTCGTATCCAAAGAGTTCGCTTTCTAGAAGGTCATCTGGCAACGCACCGCAGTTGACGGCGACAAAGGGTTTGTCTCTACGCACGCTATTAGCATGAATGGCTTGTGCGATTAGCTCCTTCCCCGTTCCACTTTCTCCTTCGATGAGCACCGTGATGGAGTTGGTTGCCATAATGCCTATCAGCTTGTAAAGTTCTTGCATCTGTGGGGACTTTCCAACGAGTCGAGGTCCCAAGAACGAGCTTGGCATTTCCGCCTCAATCGAAGGAAGCTCGCCCCGAGCAGTTTGCATCTGGACTGCACGATCAAGAACCGCCTTCACTTTATCAAGATCAATCGGCTTGGAAAGAAAGTCAAATGCCTGCAACTTCATGGCTTGGATGGTCGTATCCACGTCATCATACGCTGTCATCACGACAGCAATCGCATCCGGCTGCATCAATTTAACCTGCTTTAAGGCGTCCAACCCACTCATGCCCGGTAATCGGACATCAAGCAAAATAATATCGGGGTTCTCAGATTCAATCTGCCGTAGACCTTCCTCTGCATTATTGGCGATAATCGGTTTGTAGCCTTCTTCAGCTAAAAACTGCTCAAACGCCCAACAGATTTTTTCATCGTCATCAACTACTAGAATTTTCTTCATAAGGTACCTAAGCGTACGCGTTTAACAGCTAGTATCTTATCATGTGTCAGCCGAAATTTCAATCCGTTAATGTATTGCGTGCCAAACGCTTCCTCGCTTCTCTTCTCCAAGCCACCCGTGACAAACATCTCGATCCCAACCCAGGTCAAGTCTTAGTTGATTACTCTGATAGAACCTCTCAAGTTTGGTTCCAAAAGTGAGAGGTTGACACTAACGAAAACGCCAGATCTAATTGGAAGATAATTCTCCGATAGTCCCCGTTCTATAGGTATTGAGAGAGTTTTAAGTAACTATAAATTATGTTGCATTTTCGTGACGATAAAGTTATTCTTAATATAGTCAGAACCGCTTAATTAAGAAGCACAAGAGAAACAATGTTCAAATCTTACATTTGAATTTGCTTAAGGTAATTATGTGCAACGAAACATTGAAGCAGCTCGCAGCAGAGACCGCTACCAAGAACATGCGGGATGGAATGGTTGTCGGGCTCGGTACGGGCTCAACGGTTTACTATGCGTTGCTGAAGCTAGGTGAAATGGTACGAGACGGTCTTGATATTATCGGTATCCCAACATCGAAACAGACGGAAGACATAGCGAAGGCACATGGTATACCACTCTCAACACTAGAACAGCATCCAGTTGTAGATTTAACTATTGACGGAGCTGATGAGGTAGATGCCAATCTTAACCTGATTAAAGGCATGGGGGGGGCACTGTTGAGGGAAAAAATTGTCGCCCACGCTTCCAAACAACTCATCATCGTAGCTGATGAAAGCAAACTAGTTGAGGTCCTAGGCACAAAATTTCCTCTGCCTGTGGAGATAGTTCCATTTGGTTGGCACTCCACGAAACTTGCACTGAATCAACTCTGTGAAAAATGTATTCTGCGCCTTGTTAACAATGCGCCATTCATCACTGATAACGGTATGTACATAGTGGATTGCCACTTCGATACCATACCTCATCCCGCACAGACCGAACTGATAATCAATAACATCCCCGGCGTTGTTGAAAACGGTCTTTTTGTGAACCGGGCAAAGAAGGCGATCATCGGCACCACTTCAGGCATCCAGATTAGAAAGAAGTGAATTGAAGAATTTTACACAATTTAGTCGGTCACAGGAGAGAACACTCAGTTTGGTATACGATGCAATACGTGTTGTGTATTGGGTATTGCGTAATGGCTCACCACACATAGCTCGTCCATTCACGATTCTACTTTTTCTCTCTGTCTCCTGGTCTATTTCTTTTCCAGTCCTACAGTCCACTTGTTGGGCGGGACCGTATTTTCGAGAAAGCGGTCTGGTAGACATACCGACGGGAAAGGTGGTCGAACACGGAATCTTCAACATGGGGACGTATTTCGCTTTTCGCAGCGAAGATACAATCCCACGCGATGAAACAGCCACACAACTCGATTTCGGGCTTTTCGATAGAGTTGAAATCGGTTTGACGAGCGCGCACCTGAATCAGCAGAGCTATCTGTCTGGGAATCTAAAGGTTCTCCTATTCCGCGAATCCGGAGCAGTTCCCAATGTCGCGATTGGTGTTGAAAACCTTGGAAACACGATTGAGCATGGACTGAACGATTTAGTACGCTACAAGCGGCGGTCTACTTTCCTCGCAATCAGTAAGGTGTTCAATTTGCCCCGCATCCATCTGATTTCTGGACACATCGGTATCGGAGACCACCGCTTCGTCGGTAATCTCGGCATGGGAAAGAGGTTAAACGGCGTGTTTTTCGGGATTAGCAAGGATTTCCAGCCCGCTATCGCAAGGGGAGATCTCATATTTAGCATTGAGGTGGATGGTAGAGGTGTTAACACGGGGTTGAGCCATACGGCAAATAGCGGTCTGCAGGTTAACCTCGGTGTAGAAGCATTGAACGCACTGGCGAGCGATGGAGAAGAAATCCGATATTTGGCAGGTGTAGCTTGGACAAACCGTTCCTTGATGAAACAAACCGAAGAAACAAAGCGGTTGACGGAACAAGCGGTCAAGATTGCGAATCAAGCCAAACGGAAGGCTGAGAAACAGTCAACAGATTAGGCGCGTTTCTGCTGTCTACTCACACATGTTGCACTGGTGTATCTAACGATTGGCTGCAATGTGGTAATGACGTCACTTGTGTTGTCCTCCCTGATTGACCTCGCTTAGGTCTCAGACCTTTGCGGGTCTTACTTCTTCGTTCCTTGGTTAGACCTGTCGATTAATCCCTGCCTCGATAAAAGCGTGAGATAAACTTTCATAAGAAAGCGCTGCTGCCACGAGCGGATCGTAGTTTTTGCGGCGCTGCACCATCATACTTACTTCAGCGGTAATGAATCCGTCATAGCCGTGTGTTTGCATCGCCTGCAGGTACGTCACATAATCGAAATTCCCTTCCCCGGGAATGAGAAACTCAAAGTTCGGATAGCGTCCGCGTTGATCCTTAATATGAGCGTGGGCGGAATGCGGTGCGAGGGCAGCGACGGTTTCTTCGATTGTCATGCCCACGATGTCAAAATGGCTGATGTCGAAATTTACTCTGAGGTTTGGCGAATCCACCAGCCTAAGCAACTCAAGCATTTTATCCGGTGTATCAATGATTGCTCCGACGTGGGGTTCCATCGCAATCGTCACACCCCGCGATTGCGCGTATTCAACGAGCTCGGAGGTCCGTTCCACTAGTAATTGCTTCAGGTCTTCCCACTGGTCCGGTTTGCCGCCCGGAATCGTGTTGATGGCGGGCATTACATCTCCCTGCGCCAAATCCCTAGCCAGATCGATTGCTCCTTTCAGTCGCCACAAATTCTGTGCATGCGCTTCTAAATCCGTTTCTAGCAAACTCGAATGTGCAGCAATTGCCGGCAATGCCAGATGATACTTCTTCAGTAAATAAGCAATCCGTTTACGTTCATCGCTTCCTAGCATGCTCAATTCAGTCGTGTAGCGCGGAATGACAGTCAGTTCAATACCATCAAACCCGAGTTGTGCAACATGACGAATTGCCACCTCAACGGGCAAGGTTGGCATCCCCCACGTACTATAACCGAGTTTCATTCGTGCGCTCCCTTTAGACGTTAGGGTAAGACTTGCGGGAAATGCCGTCCCTTCATCATTTCTCCGTCAGCGACTTCTACGAACGACTTCATCACATGTTCACCGCTGGCAACATACCGTGTTTCCTGGGTCATATAGTGAATCGCAATTGCTCGTCGAGGTTGTCCACTAGTATTTTCGTGAGATGCGTGCCAAGTCAACCCGTGGTGGTAATGTACCTCTCCTTTCCGCACAGGGCACCGCAAAACCTCTACCTTGTTCCCACTGAATTCAGCAGGTATGTCCTCAAAACGCTTCAATGCCTGAAGGAATTCAACGTGATCGCCCCAGCGGTGCGAACCTGACACCATACTCATGCAGCCATTGGATTCATCGACATCGTCTAAAGCGATCCAAGCAGTAACTTCAGTCATTGGGAGCAGAATCGGCCAGAGCGGTGCGTCCTGATGCCATCGATTGACTCCCCCCAACTCTGCAGGCTTGTACTGAATCTGATCATGCCACACACGCAACTCGGTAGCTCGTGTCAGCTGAGCAATCTCCTCAACAATCTTCCGATCGCTCAAGAGCGCTCGGTACGCATCGCTCACCTCCCAAATATTGACAATTTGCCAGACTAGCCTATTAGGAGTGCTCGTCGCGTTACGCTGCAAGAGCGGCTGCGGGGCATCGACGTTGTTTCTGTTATCAATGACTCGCGCGAGTTCACGTCGCAACACCTCCACCTGATCGCGATCCAGCAGCAGACCACCATTGAGAAACCCCCTTGCGTCGAATTCCTCTACATGTGCTTCGGTCAACATCAGTTACTCCTTCCTATTCCATTCTAAATGCTATTGACGGTTACACGATGTACTGTACGTTCAGTATAATGGTGTTCCAAAAAGATCGTGTGAGGGTGAAAGCCGTATTGACCACCTCATTAAGGTCTACAGGGTTAGGAAAGATCCCCCTCACTTAAAGAATTCCCAAACTTTCGTTGATTTCTTGCTGATAGGCATCGACATGTTCGCTAATTACTTCGTCCACTGAAACGGGGTAACCGATGCCATTGGATTCAAGCATCGCATACGAAACAGCAACAGACCGTGTTCCTTGCTCGGCATCCACTTCAATATTTCCCTTCCCCAAGATTGATTCTGCAAAGTTCCCGTACTCAATAGCGATGTTCTTTCGATCTGTTTCCGGAAAGGGGAATTGGTAACACCACAGCCGATCTCCACCAAACAAATCCGCGGTTATTGCATCGAGATGAAAATCGGGAACAAGATTCAGAACCCTCTCATCACAGATGACATTTTCACCCTCAATGTTTAGAGTAATCGTCCCTCCGCTGCGATCCTGCGGCAAAATCATCGATCCCCGTGAGCCGTTAATACGCCGTGTCCATAGGTTCTCACCATACCCGGCGTGATCTTCGATGTACTGTCCCACAACGCCGTTTTTGAAGGTCAGTGTTGCATAAGCGGCATCTTCTGCTGAGGCTTCAAATTCGGCTGGCATCTGTTTCTGCCAATGCTCATAAACTCGACTGGGGTTAGATTCAGGGATCCCTCCTTCAACCGTAGGGTTTTTACGAATTCGTTCGTGGAGTCTCGTTTTCGCGTAAACCGTTTCTATCTCGCCCAGCAAGTATTCCATCATATCTGTGAAGTGAACTCCGACATCAAGAAGTAAACCACCTTGGTTTTTCTGGTGGCGCCACTCCGTGATTAACATCTGATCTCTGCCTCCAACAGAATGATGAATTAGAAAGCGCGGATCTCCGATCACATCCGCGTTCAGAAGCGCTCTTGCTAATCGGTTGATGGGATCACGGCGATAATTCTCCGCCACACTCAAAATTGCATTCGCGTTCTCTGCAGTACGCCAAATTAAGTTGCAGGCACGGACTGTAACACCCATCGGCTTTTCAACCATCGTATGCCACCCGCGATTCAGCGTTTCAACAACGACTAAATGATGAGTTTGCGGCGTTGTGGTCACACTGACTGCTTCAACACCAAGCGCAGCCAATCCATCCAGATCACTGACGACAACGGGACGGGTTCCAAAATCCTTCGCAGCATGATCCACTAGGAATTCCGCGTTCTCTCGCACTGGATCACATGCCCCAACAAGCTCAAAGCGGTCTCGCCCTATGCGGCGGAGTTCTGCAAGGCCATACAGATGACGGTGACCCATTCCCCCACAGCCAATAATAGCTAATCGAATCTTCCGACTCACTGTTCCTCACTCCCGAGAACGCAATTAGAGATTTGGTTTGCCCATTATATCGGTGTCATAGGCACATGTCAATGCCAAAAAGACTCCAGATTGGTCGGCAATCTATTGGACCTGACAATCGTCTTGCATTGCAACTTAAGTTTCTGATAAAATCTAGAAATAAATCGAACTGACCCAATTGTGAAAGTGTGTTGTAATGAAACGGGTGTGCGTGTTCTGCGGATCAAGTATGGGAATGAACCCAGTGTATTCTAAAGCCGCAAGGCAGTTGGGGCACGCATTGGCAAGCAGAAACCTAGGGCTTGTCTATGGCGGCACAAACGTTGGCATGATGGGCGAGCTTGCGAACGCAGCCCTTGAGGACGGCGGCGAAGTAATTGGTGTCGTGCCTACGATATTCGTTAATCAGAAAATTGCTCACACCGAGCTTTTCGATTTACGAATCGTTGACTCAATGCACGAACGAAAAGGGCTAATGGCTGAACTTTCTGATGCGTTTATCGCGTTCCCCGGCGGACTTGGGACGATCGACGAATTCTTCGAGATGGTAACATGGACGGCACTTGGTCTACACCGAAAACCTTGCGGTCTTCTTAACATATGCCAATATTTCAGCAAATTGGCGAATTTCCTCGATCATGCTGTTTCAGAGGGATTTATCAAGCCGCCCCACCGTTCCTTGATACTGATTGATGAAAGCCCAGATGCGTTGTTGAATAACTTTGAAAAGTTACTGACCCATTGAATCGCTCATAGGATAACCGCGGGGGAGAATCGTGAAAGCCGCCGTCTTTGAGGAAATTGGGAAATTAAGAGTACATGATAAACCGGTCCCAACTCTCAGCTCAGGCGATGTCCTGATTAAAATCGATCTATGCGGTATCTGTGCATCTGATTTAGCAGCACTCAACGGGGATATCACGGACTACTCGCCACCTGTTGTGATGGGGCATGAACTCGCCGGAGTCGTTGTTGAAAGCCGACATCCCGATGTGAAAGTCGACGAGAAAGTGACTGTTAATCCGATGCTCTCTTGCGGAATCTGTGATTACTGCCGCGTAGATTTAGACAAATACTGTTCGAAGATTGAGGGAATCGGACATGATATTGACGGCGGTTACGCCGAATACCTCCGGATGCCGAAGCACGGGATTGATACAGGTAAGCTCATCTCTGTACCAGATGCGATTTTACCAGAAGAACTGATTTTTCTGGAGCCGTTGGGATGCTGTATCAATGCAATGTGTGAAACAATCTTCGACAAAAGCATAGCTATCTTGGGAGCAGGTCCCATTGGCTTAATGTTTGTCCAACTGGCGCGAAAAGCGGGATTACATACATACCTTTTTGAACCGATCGCGCATCGCCGAACCGCAGCAGATGAATTGGGTGCAGACGCAACATTTGATATTACAGCGGAACAGGTAGAGATACTAATAGAGAAGACCAACGGCGGCGTGGATACAGTCATTTCTGCGACTGTCAATAATCAGCGCGCGATAAATCTCGCTTTCAAGCTTGTGCGGCGAGGCGGCTGTGTAAATTTCTTCGGATTAGCACCGAGAGGTCAGGAGCTGCGGATTAACCTTGAAAATTTTCATTACATGGGACACAAGCTCATGGCATCCTGGGCATTCTCACGCTGGAGCTTGAGCGAATCCCGTCGCATAATCATTGACCAAGGAATTTACCTCAAGCATCTGTTGACGGATAAGTTTCCAATTGAAGGTGTCATTGAAGGCTTTGAATATGCCCGGTACCAACGTGGCGTGAAAAGCGCTCTGGTCACTGGGTGAATGCCTGAGTGCCGACACCTAATGATCGATTACTACAACAGATCGCCGACAAGTCCAAGCAACTTTTCTTACTTGAAAATAAATCATCATGAACACATTAAAAGCTTACCTTGAACTCATTCGTTATCCCCTCTTCGCCATCCCGATTGTTGCGACGCTTCCCGGTGCATTGATTGCTTCAGAGGGAGAGTGGAATTGGCGGGTTGGACTGACATTGCTCATCGCACTGCTCGGCTACTTCGCAGGAATGATGAAGAACGACTATTTTCACCGCGAGCAGGATGCTGTTGTGAATCCGAACCGCCCGATTCCGTCGCACCGACTCACGCCTCGGCAGGTATTGATTACCGCAAGCAGCGTTTACATCATCTGCGTCATTTTGGGATTCACGCTTCACATCAAAGCGGGGCTTCTGGTGATTGCCCTTGTGATGATTTCACATTCATACAACGCCATCTTCAAGGAACGCGGAATACTGGGAAGCATTAGCCTTCCCGTTGGCATCGGTCTGCTCAATGTTTTTGGTGCGCTAGCTGTAAGCGGAGGTGTGCCGCGCTTGGTCTGGTATGCGTTTGTCGCTACGACGCTCTACGACTGCGGGACACACATTACGACAACCTTCAAGGACATTGAACGTGACAAGAAAATTGGTATTACCACTACTCCATTGCAATTGGGAAGCGAGCGGGCCCTTGTCCTTTCTGCTGTGGCAACAATCCTCGCCTTTACTGTCGCTGCCTTGCCGTACTGGCTAGAAGGCGTTCGTTTGAATTATACGTTTTGGATTGTTATTGCATTGATTGCAACAAGTATCACCCGTCTTCCGCTTTATCTGAATCCGAATGAGAAGAACGGCTATCTTGCCCTACAGGGTTCGATGATTGGCGCAATTACGTTTTTCCCTTGCCTCATCGGTGTTCAGATTTCCCTCTGGAGCTCTGTACTGGTAATCTTGCCATTACTCTTGTTGACGATGACGCTGCTGAAAACGAGCAAGCGAGAGGTCTGAATTGCCAGCGGTGATTGTCCCAATCCATTTTGCTTTATCTGACAAACGAGTGTCTCTGCAATCCATTAATTCCTTCACAGACAAAGAGATGTGATACACAACTGAACTATGAGAAAACTCGCTGAATTGGCTGTGCATCAGGGTTCAGTCCATTTAATGAAGCAGCAAAACACAGCAGGAAGTTTTGAGGGGAAGCTCTCCTCAAGCACCTTTCCTTCCTGCGCTTACGCCTGGGTAAAGCTTGCTCAAAATCAATTGCCCGATCGGAAGTTAATAGATTGGTTCCTAAAGAACCAGAATCAGGACGGTACGTGGGGGCTTGATGCTGCCAATCAGCCGAGCCGAGAAGCCACCTTATTTGTGAGACTTGTCCTAGGTCAGGTTGCAAAACAGGATACTGAACCGCGAATTGCAGAATCCCTAAAACGCATCCCTGACTACCCTTTAGCGCTTGCCTTAAATAAAATAGCTTACGCAACTTTCGGCGAGTATAAGTGGGACAAGCTGACCATTCCAAGGCGCTTGCTCCCTTTTATGTCGCTGACAAAAAGATTGTTAACCAGATTCCCCGCCCTGCAATCGCTCCTTAAACCGCCTACCAATGTCCTTCCTCCCGTTGATTTCTTTAACACGCCAATGTTTGGAAGTCTGTTCATTGCAGAACAATTTACGCTCGTCGCGGTTTTCATCATGATTGAACTCAATACAACCCGACGTCCAGAAGTCATCAAATCGCTGGTCAATTGGCTCAAGGAACACATGCTCCCTGATAACAGCTGGTTTCGGGTGAACTACATCACTTCGTTATCGGTATTAGCCCTTATTGAATCTCAGAAGGTACAAGGTATAGACGAAGACATTCAAGTGATAATTGATCGAGGCATCGAATGGCTTCGATCCACACGAAATCCGGACGGGGGCTGTCGTGAGGCTCTGAACCTTAACGTATGGGATACCGCCCTAAGCGTAATCTCGCTTCTAAAAATCGCCGATTTCGACGGGGAAAATGTGATTCAGGGCGCATGCAAATGGTTGATCGGAAATCAGAATCCAGATGGCGGTTGGGCATTTTCTAGGATGGGAGCAAATGAAAACCTCCCGAGCGATGCCGACGACACAGCTTTAGCCACACTCGCGTTAATCAGATCGAAAACCCTGTCTGCAGCCGAGGCAATTCAGCGTGGATTAAATTGGCTAAAGGTACGTCAAGGACGCAATGGAAGTTGGAGCACGTATCTCCCCGGTCAGGGTGATGTCGGTTGCGTGAGCATCACAGCACACGCAGTTGAGACGCTGCGCGAAGCAACTGGTATGGAATCACACATTTCCCGGGCAACCCAATGGATTAGAAGTCAAATCGCGTCCGAGGGATATTGGACGGATTTATGGTTGGCTAAACGAACTTATGGGACAGCTTGCGCAATTATAGCCTTAATCGAGACAGGTATGAAGGAAGTGCCAGAAGTTTCACAGGGGGTGCGTTGGCTTGAATCCGTGCAAAACAGCGACGGTGGGTGGGGAGAAGACATGTTAGGCAACCGGAGAGACAGCACTATCGAACAAACGGCGTGGTGCTCACACGCTCTCTTACTTGCCAACTCTGAAAACCGCGCCGCTCAAAACGGATTGAAACTTCTTCTCAGTCGTCAAAAAACGGATGGTTCCTGGGATGCAAGTTGTGTCGGTATCTACTGGGAGGTCATCGGAGGCTATGCCGATTCAATTTACCCGTCGGTTTTTTCGATGCTTGCACTGAATCAATATTTGAATGGAACAGAGTAGGTATTATTTGCGTATGCTGCTTAGATACTAGTTCCCAATGGCCTATAACTGTCGCGCGTCTAACAATATGATTTCTGCCATCATTCCCATTCTCAACGAAGGTAAAATCTTAGATCAATCGCTCTCTCAACTCAAACCACAACTTCAGAGTCACGAGTTAATTATCGTCGATGGTGGCAGCACAGATGACAGCCTGTTAATTGCGAAAAAGTATGGACAAGTAATATCTTCTCCTCAAGGCAGAGCCCGTCAGATGAACGCGGGTGCTGCCGCCGCCACGGGAAATATACTGCTTTTCTTGCATGCTGACGTTTGGCTCGATTCCGGTGCAATTAGAGGGGTCGAATCGGCAATCGCGGCAGGAAATATAGGAGGTGGATTCAAACAACGCATTGAAGGCGGGCATATTCTATATCGCATGATTGAGCGAGGCGCAAACTTTAGAGCACATCGCCTGCACATGTTTTACGGCGACGGTGGGATTTTCATACGTCGCCCTCACTTTTATCAGATTGGAGGCTTCTCTAACGTTCCAATCCTGGAGGAGATGGAATTTTCTCGGAAACTCCGTAGTCTTGGTAAAACGACACTTGTTGAGCCAGGAATCCACATCTCTTCCCGCCGCTGGAAGAAGAACGGGATTGTACGTACGACAGCCCTCAATTGGTTAATCACCGCACTTTACTCTCTGGGTGTTACCCCATTTCGACTCGCAAGATTGTATCGCCAGATTCGTTAATGCCATAAAATCGCGAATCTCCTAAGCCGAAAGTCCAATATCGTCGGCTCGGACTGCGTGCCACCACATCTAAAAAGGCATTGCATGTAAGTCATCATCTGAGAAGACATGAAAACAGACCGGAATTGAATTTCTGTCGCTGCACTTCCGCAGTTTCATGCAGACATTACATTGTCACTTCTACTTTCGGTAAATTGTCACCTCCATGGCGTCCTGTTTGACCCATGGCAAATCTATTTCAAACCAGTGGGTTTCGCTTTCGTAGCGGGAGCGAACGAAATCTAGGTAGTCCGCCATCGCTGATGCACCTATTCCCGCGTTATCCGCGATAACCGTCGCACCATCAGTGAGACGCGATTCGATTGCCTGAAAAGACGAAAAATAATTGCCGAAGGCGTTGTCGAGCAGCAGAAAATTAATGGGGTCGTCGATTGTTTTCAACACCTCCGCTGCATCTCCAATCCGTGAATCGATTCGTTCACTGAGACCAGCGAGTGTGAAGTTTTTCTGAGCATCACGGGCGCGATTAGCATCAATCTCAATGGTGATTAACCTGCCTTTACCTATAGATTGTAATCTCGACGCTATCCACAGTCCGGAATAGCCGATTGCGGTTCCGCACTCGACAATCAATGACGGCTCTACCTGTTCAATGAGATCGGCGAGAAATTTAGCCTTTTCGCGTCCGAGCATAGGGATATGTCGCTCCCGGCAACGATTATCCACTTCTTGCAACACTTGGTCGAATAAGGTCATGGGTTTGTCCTTTCCTTGCTTGGCTGAAATGTTAGAAAGATAATAACATAGAACCACAGATTTTGCATGTGGAAATTGACTCATGGGAGCTAATCGCATCGTGTTCCAAATATAGCACCCTTCACACCCTTATTCACGGAAGAGGCCATACCCTCTCAACAGGATTTGAAGGCGAGATTAAGAGAATTACAAACGCGAAGCAGAAATGAGATTCGCAGATGCATACTGAACGCCCAATACCTGTCCTTTTTGGCTTGACGATCTCAATGGGGTTGTGTAGAATATTAACGTGAAAGGAGTAAGAGAAGTGGCTTTCCGTTTCTTGTTTTTTCTGATTACCTCTTCCTTTCTGGCATTTGGATGTTCCCCGCTACAACATCACGCTACGATTGACCAGTATAATGAATTTGCAAGAGAGGCCGCTGAACTGCAATTATGGAACGAAGCCGTTTTTCGATGGGAACGGGTTCTTGAAATTGACCCGCGATATGCTCAAGCACACAATAATTTGGGGGTTGCCTACGAAGCGTTGGGAAAAACTGATGAAGCTATCGAAGCCTATAAACGGGCAACGGAATTAGACCCAACCAACAGGTTTTTCCGCTTCAACTATAGAAAGTGCCGTCTCCATGTTCAACGCAATATCAGAACACAACCTGATGAAGATGATGAACGGGAAGCCACAGACTAAACTTGAGTCGTCGCCGCAAGCTTTTCGTAGTTTACGAGATTCCAGCACAAGCGAGAGTCAAGAATAACTTCCGTACCAAAGTCATACAGCGTATGGCGAATTCACATGTGCTGTAGGCCGCCAATCTGAAGGCATAAATTGATGGATTCTATGTCCATCCCCTCTTTATTCAGGAAAAATATCGCCCCACCAGCTTATGCCGTGTATGAAAGTCGTTACTGCAAAACCCAATGATGTGGGCTTGCAAACAAATTTCCACCCTATTGGAGAAAATTGAGAGTCTCAACTTGAGCACGATTCCTACAAATGCATTTATAATCGTAGTCTCGCTTTTCTGTCGAAAGTCAGGGGGAGGAAAATGCGGAGTTAGATTGCTGATGGTTGTAATGTGGATCGGTGTTTCCTGCGGCTGTGGTCGTTCGGTTACGCGGATCTCAATTCCTATCAAGGTTCAATCAGAAATAAATGTGAGTCAGTATTCGAGCTTTGTGGTCTTGCCATTCTTTGATGAACAACCGGAAGAGGTGACGAAGTCAGCTGCAAAAGAGACAGAAGAAGAGATTGCGTCTCTAATGCGACGCAGACTTGGGCAGCACAAAAATCTTCACATCCTCGGCTCTCAGGAGACATTGCGAATGCTGGATGGTGATCCGATAGACCTCAATTTGTTAGAAAATCCGAGTCGGCTTTTCGACTATGGGGAACTTTTCGAGGTTGATGCCGTCGTTGTAGGAAGTTATAAATTTTATACCGTCAGCAGGTCGAGACGCTATTACGGAGAACGTTATTCGAGGTCGATGCAACGTTACGTGACCGACTATCAGGATTACTTACAGAAAAACTATATCTTCTCGTTGAGAGTAGTTATCGCGGATGCAGAATCTGAAGAAGTCGTATGGGATGAAAAATACGAACGTACCGCGGTTGAAGCGCACACACTCGGCTCCTTCCTTGTCTCACAGGCTACCCCAGATGATAGCACGCTCAAAAATTTGGCAAAGCAAGCAATCACCGAGTTCACACGTCAAATCGCACCACATTATGAAACAGAAGAAAGATTCCTGGTGAGATGATATGGCAATTAACCGAACTAGATTGACTAAAATGAGGCAATTGTCGGTAGCGTACTACAAATCTAACATTGCACGTTGCGTGTCGAGCATAACGACTCTTTCACCGATGATTTCATTTTTCTTCGTCTGTCTGTTCACATTTGTTTCTATCTCCCAAAACAGTTGGACGCAGGGATTTGGCAAAAATAAAGTCACCGATGAACCCTTCGACTGGAAAATTCACCGGACAGAGCATTTTGACATTCATTACTACCCTAGCGAAGAGCGGCTTGTTCCAATCATGGCGGATATTGCGGAAGAAGCATATGAAAAGCATAGTGAGGATTTTGACCACGAAATCAAAGATCGCACCCCGCTTATCCTATATCAATCCCACAAAGACTTTCAAGAGACAAATATTATCCTGCAGGAAATTCACGAAGGCATTGGTGGATTTGCAGAGATTTTCAAACGACGCATGGTGATACCCTTCACTGGCTCAATGGAAGCGTTTCGAGAGGTCATCTTTCACGAATTGGTTCATATCTTTCAATACGATATCATCTATCAGAAACCAGTCGCTCACATTTATAGCGGTGAATTCCTTTACTCGCCTCCAATTTGGTTTATTGAAGGAGCAGCGGACTACTTCGGTGAAGACAACGATACTATCGGAGAAATGGTCCTAAGGGATGCAAGCTTAGCCAACTACATCGTCCCATTGACCCGCCTTCAAGATTTTCGTGTTCTTGGACCACACGTCTTTCTTGGGTACAAGATGGGTCAATCCGCAGTTGATTACTTGGTGGAAACTTATGGGCGAGACAAAGTAGGGCAGATTATGCATGAGTTGAGGCACATTCGAACAAAAGACCTCGACATAGCATTCAAAAATGTGCTTGGAATAGGCCTCGAAGAGTTTGATAAAAGTTGGCGTCGGGTGATACAGAAGAAATATTGGCCCATGGTTGAGCATAAGGATACGCCAGATACGATTGCTAAGAACCTGACTGAACAATCCCGCTATTCCAGTAATGTTAAGCCGGCTTGGTCCCCAAGTGGAGACATAATTGCCTACATCACAGGCAGCGACGGCTTTGGGGAAATTGTCCTCATGTCTGCAAAGACCGGGAAAAGGCTCGCACGAATCAGCAAACGTTTCTTTGGAAGCCAATATGAAGATCTCCGCATGGACGGAAGCGGAATTGCCTGGTCGCCTGATGGCGATTGTATTGTGGGCATTGCTAAGCATCACGGAACGGATTATTTGCTGGAAATTGATATTATCACTAAAAATCTAAAACGTCGCCTCAAACTCGACTTCGATGCAGCATATTCACCGAGCTATGATGGAAATGGTAACCGCATCGTTTTTGCTGCATTAGACGACGGCCAAACTGATTTATATATCATTGAGCTAGTAACCGGGGAAATTACTCGGTTGACAAATGATCCCTTTAATGACAACCATCCGTCATGGCACCCAACGAGGGAAGAAGTCATCTATTCTTCCGAGCGCGAAGGCAAGAACAAGTTAGTCATCATTGATGTAAGCAGTCGCAGCCAACGTCAGTTGACTTACGGCGAACACAACGCCGTGAGTCCGAACTGGACGCCTGATGGGGAGAAACTAATCTTCTGCTCAGACCTGCACGGTGTCTACGATCTGCACACAATTAAGACCGATGGAACCGAATTCACGCGATTGACAAGTATCATCACTGGGTGTTTCAACCCCGGCCTTGACCCCGATCAGAAACATATTGTCTTTGCAGCGTATCAAAACGGCAGACAGGATATCTATCTCATGGACGTAGCGAAGGCAATGAATGAAATTATTGAAATGCCGCCTTTGGATGTCCAGCCGATCGTTGCGGAGTCCTCCACCCCATCCCCCCGCCGGATTGGCCGCCGAAAGTACGACACCAACATTGCCTTGGACGCTATTTTCACGAACTTTAACATGGGCGCTGACGGCCTTTTGCGTAACACGACGGAGTTTGTCGCAAGTGATATGATGGGCAATCATCGCTTGGGTGCAAGCTTGATAAATCAATCAGGCTTCCTCGCGCCGGATTTCACCGTACGATACGGCTTTCTCGCACGTCGTAGCGATCTTGGTGTCGCCCTTTTTAACTACCATGAATATCACCTCCTGGGCACAACACGCGACCGCCGAGGCATTTTACAACGAACGACGGGCCTAATGGGATTTATGAGCTATCCCTTCAATCGCTATCGACGTATGGACATGCGCATCTTAATGTACTCAACTCCGTTCTCCTTAAATTTTGAACCAAACCCTGCGCGTAGACTTGACGATAATCGAACCATGCTCCTTCTTGGATCGCTTTCTCTCGTCGGTGACACCACTATGTGGAAAGTGTTTGGACCCCATACGGGCACCCGCTATAAACTTACCTTTGAGCAATCATTTCGGGCGTTAGGAAGCGAACTTAAATTGACGAATCTCATCTTTGATGCGCGCCGCTATTTTAAGCTTGGCAGGCGTTCAACATTTGCAACGCGTTTGCTTTTGACCGGCAGCTTTGGCCCAGATAAATCCCTCTTTTATCTCGGTGGAATCGATACGCTCAGAGGATATCGTTATCAAGATTTAATCGGTACGCGCATGGGGTTACTGAATTTCGAAATACGGATTCCATTCATTGACGAGCTGCGGTTTGGTTGGCCATTCCCATGGGCAATTAGCGGGATTCGCGGGATTGTCTTCTCTGACTTTGGAACCGTTTGGTCGGAAGCGTTGCACCGTGACAATCCATACCACGTCCTCCGAAAGGAGAAAAAACGCTATCGCCTTGATGATGTCAAAGCTTCGCTTGGCATTGGACTCCGATTACAACTTGGATTCTTCTCTCTTGATTTTGATGTCGCACGTCGAACAGACCTCGCTGAAGTTGATCCGGACACCATGTTCCACTTCGGGCTAAGTCAAGCGTTTTAGATTTTGGCTGTTTTACTAGTTTAGACTTCATCTTCCCTTCGAAGACCCGAAAGGTTTATAAGCCCTTCGAGCCTTCAACGGGAAATTACATCGCGAAATTTTTTTAATCGCATTAGCCATTAATTGAAAGTAGGTACACATGCAATCACGTTTAACACGACTCATTGTTCTCGCTGCTGTATTGGCGGTCATCGCCGGACTTATTGCAATTTTCGTCAATATTTACCCCAATCTCCTTTGGTTTGATATGGTCGGCTACGTTTCAGTCTATACACAGATTTTGTTGACGAAAGCTGCGTTGGGAGTCGCTGCCGGCGGTGTCTTTCTCGCTATCCTCCTCGTCAATCTCTATCTAATTTGGCGTTTCACGCCTTCCCAGCTAAGCCCAACCCTTATTGAATCTATCCCGATTAGCGGTGAGTTTGACTTCGACCTCCGCAAAATGGTCTACGTAGTATTGGCACTACTCGCTATTGCGTTTAGCGCACTTATGGGATATTCCGCGACAGATCGATGGGAAATCGCCCTTCGCTATTTCAATGCAGACGAACTCGCGTTCGAATCGGCGACCTCCCTAACCGAAACTGCCGAACATGGCACCTCAGAAATTTTCATTTCCCAGCTAGATGTCGACGCTAAAGGGCTTCACGTGGGCGATGAAGTTGTTATTGAGCAGGAACATCAAAACCACGAAGCAAGTGTTGTTTCGATAACCAGTACCAGCGATGGTCGAACCAAGATTACGTTGAACCGTCCCCTCGAATTCAGCACGACGGAAAAAGCCGTTTTAGTCGCACCAGCCCGCGATCCAATCTTTGATAAAAGCGTCAGTTATTACGTTTTCAGAATGCCGTTTGTACGCTTTATTTGCGGCAACTTAGTTGGGCTGTTTCTGCTGCTGACACTTTTTTCGGCTGTACTCTACTTCTTTCACGGCTCGCTGATGAGTGAGAGCAACCGCTTTGAACCTCCGCAGCGTGTTAAGACACACCTCTTTGTGCTAATCGGGTTGACACTCCTGTTTCGCGCTTGGAATTACCGCTATATAATGTACGACCTTCTATACGCTACGAACGATGTTGTCCGTGGCGGCGGTGGGTATGCAGCGATTCAAGCGCGCCTGTTAGTACTGAAGATATTGCTGGTGCTCTCAGTCATCTGCGCATTGGTGTTCCTAATCAGCATCTTTTTGCGGCGAATCTCGCCCGCTGTCGGAAGCATTATAATCCTTCTGATCGTTGGGTTCTTCGGACAAGTTTACCCTAGTCTCGTCCAAAGGCTGAAGGTCGAACCCAATAAGCAGGACCTTGAAGCTAAATACATTAACTATAACATAAAGGCAACCCTCCATGCGTATGACCTTGAAGATAACACCGTGACAGAAGAAGAATATCCTCTCACAGGTGAATTGTCGTACGAGGAGATTATGAGTCAAGAAAATACCGCAGTCGTTAACAGCGTCCGGCTTTGGGATTGGCGTCCGCTCCGGCGTACATTCCGCCAATTACAAGAATTGCGCCGTCAGTATGATTTTGCCGACGTAGACATAGATCGTTACACAATGGAAAACGGCGAACCTCGTCAGGTAATGCTTGCTACGCGCGAGCTGGATTTGAACGAACTTCGACGAGAAGATTGGTTTAAGCGGACCTACGTCTATACCCACGGTTATGGCGCCGTCATGAGTCCAGTCAATGAGATTGATGATGGAAAACCCAGAATGTACATTGAGAATATTCCAGTTAATTACGCACCCGAGTGGACGAAAAATCAGTTTAATGATGCGCCAGGACCGCGTATCTACTACGGAGAACTTACACCGCATTACGCCATTGTCCATCCAGGCCGTAATGACAAACTGGAGTTCGATTATCCTGTGCAGGGACAAAGTTATGCCAAATATTCGTATACTGGGCAGGGAGGAGTTAAACTCACTTCCTTCTTGCGACGCTTTGTTTACATGCTGAAATTTAACAATGAGCTGAAGTTCATTCTACCAGGAGAAATTTCATCTACAAGTCGGGTACTCTACCATCGGAATATACAAGAGCGTGTTCAAAAAATCGCACCCTTCTTGCGGTACGATAAAGATCCTTATGCGGTCATACACGACGGTAAGCTAATCTGGATGATTGACGCTTACACCTTAACGAGACGCTACCCTTACTCGGCGCCAATGCAGGATGTGATGCGGGCGACAATTAGAGAGCGGCAGGGTAGACACGCAGCAAGCCGTATCGTAGGCGGCGAACGACCGTGGGACGGCAACTACATTCGCAATGCCGTTAAAGTAACGGTTGATGCCTACGATGGCACTGTGAAGTTCTATCTAATGACCCGCGAAAACGATCCCATTGTCGAATGCTACAAGCGTATATTCCCGAATCTCTTCAAATCATTCGACTCCATGCCCGACGATCTCAAAGGGCACATCCGCTACCCCACCACGATGTTTCTCATTCAAACGCGGATTTATCAAGATTATCACATGAAGGATCCAATCACGTTCTACGCCAAAGAAGATCCCTGGGAAATCGGTAAAGAAGTTTACGATGCAACAGAACGCCCCCGTACTCAGCCGGGGACCTCTCCGACTAGTCCTTTCGGTGCGCAACAAGCGAGTCCACAGCCGCTGATAACAAATGAACAAGAAGTTGCACCTTATTACGTTATCATCAAACTACCGGGCGAAGAACAAGCCGAATTCATGCTCATGCTACCATTCACACCAAAGAGTAAGTTGAATCTCACTGCTTGGCTCGCTGCAAGATGTGACCTGCCGCAATATGGTCAACTCCTCGTATACCGCTTTCCAAAAGGAAAACTTGCCCCAGGCCCCATGCAGGTCGAGAACTTTATCACCCAGAAGCCTGAAATTTCTGAACAGATCAGCCTATGGAACCGGGAAGGTTCCCGCGTGTTGCGTGGAAACTTGTTAATTATCCCGATGCACAACGCCCTATTGTACGTTGAGCCAATCTACATCCAATCAGAGAATGAGGACTCGGCAATCCCTGAACTGCGTCGTGTCGTCATCGGCTATAAAGAAAACGTCGTGTGGGGCGCAAGTCTTGACGAAGCACTGATTAAAATGTTTGGGAGAGCCGCTGGTACTGATGCACGTGTTTCAACTCTCAAAACTGCCGAGCAGAGCAGGCACGAAGAGAACATACCCGACAAAGCCCCAAATCAAATCTCAATTACCAATTTGGTGAAAGATGCAAACTACTATTTTGAACGTGCCGAAGATGCGAGACGCGAGGGTAAGTGGGCTGAATATGGACGCTTTTACAATTTGCTGGAGCATACATTGAAGCAGTTGGACGCAAACGCACAATAGCACCAAATACCGAAAGATGGAGGTGAATTAAATGGGACTTGACTGGAAACCACGCCACCGTGATCTAATCATAGGTGGCATTCCGTGGCTGGCGCGGATTACTGACAAAGCGCGTGCCAAGTTAAACGGAACAATCGGTGACTACATTTACCCGTGACCGATGGATCAAGCAGTGTTCCTGGAGGAATACAAGATCAGTGGTGACGAGTTTATTGAGATGGCAAAAAATAATCCCTCAGATGAGGAGATGATCGCTGCAGTGCGGTCGCTAACAAATAAAACGTAATGCGTGATACATTCGAAACACCTGCATTACGCCCTTTGGAGATGTCCATTATTGGATCTGAAAGACTACCGAAAACAGATTGATCAAGTTGACGATCAAATTCTAGAGCTCTTGCATCGTCGCGCGGAGATTGCCGAAAAGGTCGGAGACTTCAAAGCAAAAGCAAGAACTGAGAGTGTTTACGTTCCACACCGCGAAAAAGAGATTCTGACTCGTCTTAAAGCGCGGAACCGGGATCGCTTTCCTCTTGACGCTCTGGAAACAATTTATAACGAGATTATTTCGGCTTGCCGATCGCTGGAAAAGCCATTGCGTGTAGCGTACCTCGGCCCCGTAGGTAGTTTCGGGCACGCTGCAAGTTTGCGCCATTTTGGCGCATCCGCAGATTTCATTCCAAAAACACCGCAAACGGATATCTTTATAGAGGTCGAAGCCCGCAGAGCCGACTACGGTGTTGTCGCAATCGAGAATTCGACATATGGTAGCGTGCGCGATGTTTTGGAAATGTTTCAGCATACGCAGTTGCAGATTTGTGCCGAAATCTTCCTCCCAATCAATCACAACTTGCTCTCAAAATCTCCCATGAGCACGGTCTCAAAGGTCTATTCCCATCCTCAACCCTTTGCCCAATGTCGCAGATGGCTCCATCAAAATTTAAAAAGCGTTCAACAGATTGAAGTCGCAAGCACATCTGAGGCTGCACGAATTGCCGTCAATGAACAAGGTGCGGCAGCAATCGCTAGTAAACTAGCGGCAGAACTCTACGAAGTGCCAATCTTGAGTGCGTCAATCATTGACGATCCAAGCAATACAACACGTTTCTTCGTTATTGGACGGCATGCTGCGGAAAGGAGTGGAAACGACCGGACATCCATTCTCTTTGCCATCAAAGACAAAGTTGGTGCACTGTATGAAGTCCTGAGTGTCTTGGAGCGCCACAAAATCAATATGAGCCGGGTCGAATCCTTGCCTGCTAGAACAAAGGCTTGGGAATACGTATTCTTTGTTGATTTTGACGAGCATGCCGAAGATCAAAACGTCCAAACGGCACTCGCAGAAATTGAAGAGCTATGTGTGCTGGTAAAAATTCTGGGAACTTATCCGCGCGCAGCTTAGCTGAGGTGCGATAGTCTTTTACTTACCCGCTTGTTGATTACCTGAACCATACGACAATCGAAATTAAGTTTACAAAACTATGTGTAATGATACCAGGGATAATTGACTTCGTCCTAACTGATAGCAAGGCAAGGACGAGTCCCATAACAAATAATGGGATGAAACGAAGCACAGATCCATGGAGAAGCGCAAACAAGAGAGAACTCAGTAAAACTCCCTTTTGATTCCCGAATCGATTTGATAATGCGGTGTATGTTATCCCACGGTATAACATCTCCTCTCCAACCGGAGTCAGAATAAGTGCGACAAAACCCATAAGGATGACAGAGGCATCTCCAATATGTTCTGGCATGCCAAGCGCTTGCTGCTGCTGTTCCATTTGCACAAGAGATTCTAGCGCCTTCGACGATAAAATGCGGTTTAATCCGACTATCACTTGCATCCCGCCTTCCGAGATTAACATTAAAACCGGAGCAAGTAGAAAAGCCAAACCAAAAATTCTGAGATCGCCGCTGAATCTCAGCCCTACGGCTGCAAGCGGTCTGCGATAACGCATAGTCACGCAGTGTAGGCATAACCAAATCAGAATATTCCCCACAATCACTTCGACGATCCAAAAGTGAGAGAGCGGAAGGGTCGAAATATAAGAAGCGATGTCTTGAGGCTGCATCATCTTCTCTGGGCCATCTGCTATTCCAATCGCTGTATATAGCGCAAACCTGTGAATCAGTAGGGCAACCAATATGATAACAATTGGATCCGATGGTTCAAAATACCCGTGTAATTTCGAAGCCGTTTCATCCACAGTGTAAGTGCGATTGCAAGACTTGCATTGGCGTGACGTAACGCGGTTGTTTCGGTGACAATCGTGGCACGTCCAGACGAGTTCAGGTGCTTGATTCCAAAAATAGAGAGGGAAAAACGCCTCTGGAACGAGAAGTACGCCCAATATCCAAAGCATCGATCGCTCTCGAAGTTTGATATCGTTGTAAACCCAAAGTGCCAGACCGCCATGTATCAGTATCAGAACAATAAAGCCGTACATCTCCGACAAATTACACACTCCCCTCAGTAATTTAGCGTCGTGCATATTAACACATTGAAATCTTTCTTGTCAACCGCTTCTACTTTTTCGATTGTCCAATTCCTCCATTACTATCTTCTCGTTAGCTCCCTGACCTACGGTCACATGACGCATACCGTATTGAGTCATAAACCCAGTCGTCAAACAGCCAATATCGGACGCTTGCATGGACGTGAGGCATTCCAAGATAGAACCATATGTGTAAGAGTTTAACAGAACGGATTAAAAATTACGCTCAACAAGTCGGGTTTGAACTTGTGGGCATCACGCCGGCTCAACCCAGTCAGACCATCGATCGCTACGAGAGATGGTTGAAGAGCGGCTACGGCGGGGAGATGCGTTATCTCGAAAGACATTCGCCGATAAAACGCGATGTCCGGAATCTTCTTCCTGAAGCCAAATCAATCATCACGTTAGGGGTCAATTACTACACAGTCGATCCGCCTGCATCGCTCACCGATAATCCTTCGCGTGGGCAAATCTCCCGATATGCGTGGGGAACGGATTACCACGACATTATCCTCAAGAAACTGCGTCGATTGGCTCAGTATATAAAAGATACCGCGCAGAAACAGGTCAAAAGCAAAGTCTATGTGGATTCAGGTCCCATTCTTGAGCGCGAATACGCTCAGGAGGCAGGACTTGGTTGGATCGGCAAGAACACCACCCTAATTAACTGGCAATCGGGCTCATGGTACTTTCTCGCGGAACTTCTAGTCAGTGTCAAATTGGACTATGAACTCTCGCCGCCGCGCGGCAGTTGCGGCACATGTACACTTTGCATTGAAGCATGTCCAACCGACGCGATTATTGCACCAAACCTTCTCGATTCCCGGCTGTGCATCTCCTACCTCACCATCGAATTGAAAGGTAGCATCCCTCAAAAACTTCGCCCGCAAATCGGGAATCTAATCTTCGGCTGCGACATCTGTCAAGAAGTTTGTCCATGGAACAACAAAGCAGAGCCGACGCAGGAACGCAACTTCTACCCGCGCAAGGGAAATCTTGTCCCCAAACTGCTTTCGCTCATGAACATGACTCAAGAGCAATTCAATAAACGCTTCAAGGACAGTCCAATCAAGCGAGCCAAACGAAATGGGTTTTTGCGGAATGTCGCTGTTGCACTCGGGAATTGGAAGAATCAATCGGCGGTGCCCGCTCTCAAAGTGGCGTTGAATGACGATGAGCCATTGCTGCGTGGGCATGCAGCTTGGGCGCTGGGACAAATTAACGCCAAATCCGCTAAAACGGCGTTACGGGTGCGGCTAAAAATGGAAACGGAACCAGAAGTCATTGAGGAAATCAAAGACGCCTTGCACGAAAAATGACTCGCCCAAATCAATGCAAAAAAATACCGCAGGGCGTGGCAAAATCCTTGCCGCTACTCCCTACGGTTAAAGGGCTATTGCATTCCCAATAGGTTGATGCCGGTGCGGAGAGTTGAACTCCGGACAACACGATTATGAGTCGTGTGCTCTACCACTGAGCTACACCGGCATAAGCGAAAAAAGGGAAACGCACTCTTTGAGCTTGAGCGCATTTCCCTCATGATTGCAGGGGTGGGATTTGAACCCACGTCCTCCGGGTTATGAGCCCGACGAGCTACCAGACTGCTCTACCCTGCGTCAAGTTTTCTAACGTCAAGTTTTCTAAAAGGGCACGATTTGGGCGAGGAGGGATTCGAACCCTCACACCCGGTTATGGGCGATGGATTTTAAGTCCATTGTGTCTGCCATTCCACCACTCGCCCGTTGGCGCAAGGGCGCGTAAACTCAGTATTCCCTCAATTCTGCCAAGCTATATTGTAATCTAATACAGCTTGTTTTGTCAAGCCTTAATTCGTTTAAGTTCCCACGGATTTGACAACCAGATTACACGCCGACGTCCTCGAACCCGAAAGCTCTCGCTTTGATATCCGAGAAGACGCAGAAATAACAAAAAATTACAGCGGCAAGTCGAGCGCGGCGTGACATTCATATGGCACGCAGATTGAAGGTCCCTGAAGACTGAGGCGCGACGCTCTTACGTCGACATTCAAGTGCCATTTTTGAGGCGGTTCAAGCCTGAAGTTCGATGGGCTGGCATAGGATTTCAGTGACCTTGATGGGTTTCACCATCAAGCCAGACAATTGCCAAAAACCGAACAAGAACTTCCTCAATACCCCCGACGACTGAACCCGTCGCAAATGCACACTTTTCCATTGACGTACGAAGGAGGATATGCGATAATTGCATAAGTAACATACAAACGCAGATTCCTGATACGTTTATGCGATTTCCGATTCTCTACATGACGTCGGTAACACTCCACACCGCAATGGAAATGGGACTGTAAAGTAGTTGCCAATCACAAGTTACTGACCACTAGCCGCAATTTTATTGAAAGTCCGATTCCTTAATATTTGAATTTGCTATTTCTTTGATGTGTGTTATAATAACGTGGCGACTCTAAATGGATAAATCTTGTTTTAGGAATTGTCATTGAGGAATATATTTCCTGACTGATGTGCAGGAATTAATAAATGAAAGCTATCTCGACAACACGTGCCTTATTCAGTTTAATCGTCATGGGGTTGATGTTCACCGGTCTCTCATATTCCCAGATTGCATTAGATGACGTTGTCTCACGTTGGGACTTCGATCAGGGTGACGGCACGCAAGATTCGGTCGGCGGGCATAACGGGGAACTTAAAGGCGACCTGAAATTGGTAGACGGTAAATTTAAAAAAGCGATGAGTTTTGACGGCAAAAGTTTCATGCGAGTGGATCCAGAACCCTTCAAATTCAATGAGCCACAAAATTTCTCCGTCTCCGTGTGGGTCAAAGTCGAAGTGCGGGCGGGATGGCAGCGAATCTATAATTGCTGGCGTTGGGGCGGTTACTTTCTGGGCGAACTCGCGGGTGACGGCGGAATTGAACTGAGAATGGAGCGCAATGTTCCTAACTGCGATGTCAACCGCGCAGGCTGTTTACTAATTCCTGTCGAGGATGTCCCGCTCGGTGCATGGATACATGTTGCGTTTTCCGTCGACTGGGCGGACAGGGCAAGACTTTACGCGAACGGTGAAGAAAAAGCCAGTGCAAAGATTGATGGTCCCTTCCAATATTGGTCGCGCCTACACAATGAAGATACAAAGGTTGACACATTAGGAATTGGCGCTAGAATAGATGACGGCCCAACCGAATTCTTCAATGGCGATATTGATCAGCTCGTCGTCTTTAGCGTTGCACTGACGGCAGATGAAATCGAGACCATTTTTCAAGACGGTTTAGGGAAAGCGCTCGCGGTTTCTCCGGCAGGCAAACTTACCACAACATGGGGCACACTCAAAACAAAATGACCCGACTATCAAGGCTATCATCCGTGTTGCCCAATGTTTTCTGCCGGTGCACTAACTCTCTTTAGTCTGTTTCTTTTAGTTTTTTTTACTTTTCTGTTAGGACAGTGTAAAATTTGTGCAATAGCGGATTAAGACGCACAACAAGAAATCAAATTCGAGATTGCTCTCGTATTGCAAATCCTCGTGGTCAGCAATGTCTCGAAGATTTCAATATTTGGATTGGTAAAGTAAAGTTTTAACGGTATATTTCTCTTCCAAGGAGAATGTCAGCGTTGAAACACACAGTTGCGGTCACCTGCGTGGTGGCTGCAATCTCACTTAAACTTCAAAACATTTTCCAAAACACTTAGGAGGATTTCCATTTCATGAAACTTAATTTGAATCTCAAAACCCTACTTCTTGCGATCGGCATCGTTGCACTGCTTTTGGCGGGCAGCTCGGTCGCTATCCTGGCGCAGGAGGATGCCGAAGAAGATATGGCATCTAGTGCGCCAGTCATTGAGCTCGAAGAACAGGTAATCGTCGGTTCAAGAGCGCGACCCCGTTCTGTCATTAATTCGGCGGTGCCGATTGACACCATTACCGGTGATGATCTCGCCAAGCAAGGTGTCACGGATTTACAAGACATGTTTAGAAACTTGGTGCCTTCCTACAATGTCAACATCCAGCCAATCAGCGATGCGGGAACGGTTGTTCGACCTGCAAATTTACGAGGACTGGCGCCGGACCACACACTGGTACTTGTTAACAATAAACGGCGTCACCGTGCGGCGGTGATTCACTGGCTAGGAAATGGATTGGCTGATGGCGCACAGGGGCCTGACCTGTCTCCCATCCCAGCTATCGCGCTGAAACGGGTGGAGATACTCCGGGACGGCGCAGCTGCCCAATATGGTTCCGATGCCATCGCAGGTGTGATGAACTTCCAACTCAAAGATCGCCATGAGGGCGGTTCCTTTGAATTTAAGCCCGGCATTTATCAGTATGGGGATGGTCGCCAATACGCAATCGCGGGTAATATCGGTTTGGGTAGCGAGGAAACTTGGGCAAATCTTAGCATGGAATATGGCGGTACAGACCCGACTATCCGCTCCGTACAACGCGATGATGCCATAGCACTAGTTACCGCTGGCAATGACCGTGTGAGAGACCCAGCGCAAATTTGGGGACAACCCATTACAGAAGGGGACCTTAAATTCTTCGCCAATTATGGAAGCGTCCTCACGGATAACATTGATTTCTATGGGCACGCCAACTATGCCAGCAAGCGGGTCGAAGGTGGGTTCTATTTCCGAAATCCCAATACTCGAAGTGCTGTGTTTGGCCGTAACGTGGATTATGATAATGATGGAAATACGGATGCTGACGAATACTACTTACTCGTTGGGAATTTGGGGGGCTTGCCGGAAGGGGCGGACAAAGATGCTGACGACATCCAGTTAGCACACCCTGAGACTGGTGCATTGGTTGCCACCAACGATGAGGAGCGTACAGCAATTGCCAACGGAGTGCCAGCAGATCCTGCGAAATTACAAGAAGTTCGTGATGACCCGAATTTATTCTCGTACCAGGAGATGTTTCCGGGCGGGTTCACACCGAGATTTGGGGCAGATACAGTGGATAGCTCTGTTCTCATCGGGGTTAAAGGCACCGCTTTGGAATCGATGCTCACTTCAGGATTAGGCTGGGATTTGAGTGCCTATTTTGGACGGCACCATGCCGATTTCTTTATCTTCAATACCGTGAATGCCTCTCTGGGACCCGATACGCCGACCAATTTCAATCCGGGTGACTACATCCAGACCGATTACAACCTTAACTTTGATGTAACGCACGAGCTTAGCGACATGGTGTTCCTAGCTTCGGGGCTGGAATATCGAAACGAGGGTTTTGAAGTGGTTGAGGGCCAAAGAGAATCCTATCAAATTGGTCCGTTGGCGGGCCAAGGCTTCAGTGCCGCCTCTAACGGATTTTCAGGATTCAGCCAAATTTCCGCAGGCGAATGGAACCGCGCCAGTGTCGCCGCCTATCTGGAAAGCGAACTCAGACCACATAAACACTGGTTGCTCAGCCTTGCTGTGCGAGGTGAAGATTTTGAAGATTTCGGACAAACCTTCAACTATAAGGTCGCCACAAATGTCGGTCTTACGGATTTCCTTGAGGACGCCGGTATGATTGCCAACGATGAGATGATCCTGAAATTCCGTGGCAGTTATAGCACTGGATTTAGGGCACCGACTCCCGGGCAGCAAAATACCTTCAACGTTACGACCGAATTCAACTTCACGAAAAACGATTTGGTCAATAACGGAACGATTCCTTCCACTAATCCCGCTGTTGCGGTGGTGACAGGCAAGAAAGATAACACGCTTGATCCGGAAACATCAAAGAACATCACCAGCGGTTTCACCTTTGAAGTGAGGGACATAAACCTTACCATAGACTTGTTTGATATTCGGATGAAGGACCGGTTAGCTCTATCTCAAGACTTTGAACTGGAGGAGGGCCAAAAGGGCGACCTGCTTGAAGCCGGTGTAACCAGCGCGGCGAATTTACAGGAATTCCGATTCTTTACCAATGACTTCGATACAACAACCCAAGGTGTTGATGTGGTCCTCACTGTCCCCGTAGCGAATGGCGATGTTACTGCGGCGTATAACAATACAAGCACCAGCGTCACTAAGAACGATCAACGGCCCAAATGGGTGGCAGAACTGAAGGACCTTGGCATTGAGGAAAAGCAACTGAGCGATGATGACTTCTTTACGGCCATTCAGGACAAAAAACCAAAAAGCGAGGAGGAAAAACGGATCGGCAAATTGAGGGGTTGGGTCCAGAACCTGGATGACCGTATCCGCGAATTGGAAGAGAATCTGCCGAAGAGTCGTGCCAGTCTCACGCTAACACAATCCATAACCAGCCAATGGAGCGTGCTAGGTCGGGGCAGTTATTACGGTGAGTGGTACGATTCTGAGGATGGTGAAACGTACACCGGCAAGGTGCTCTTCGACGTGGAAACGAGTTACCTAGCGGGTTCCGGCATCATCATAACGCTCGGTGTCCAGAACCTCCTCAACACCTACCCAGATGAAAATCCGAAGTCCGGTAATATTGGCAACCAATACGGTCAGTTCAGCCCGTTCGGGTTTAACGGCACGTTCTGGTATTCTAAGGTCGGTTATAGTTTCTGACATAGTTCAGTAGTCAATAGGTTGGGTTTCACTATATTTGTGAGGTTTCAAGCAGAATCGAACCTCTGCGTTGGCTAGTCGGCGGGGAGCACGGTGGAGTTGGTCTTGATGCGCAACAAAGATCCCCTCCAGCCGTGCTCTTTTTTTTGATTTACACTGCAACACGTCACGGTCCCGTCATTATCGGTGACATTAGACCAGCTTATGTTTTTGTCATACGGTTATCCCCCAAACGCGAGACAGTTGAATAAACCGAAAATTAAGCTTTTTCCCCTGCTTGCACTTTGCTATTAAACATTGACTTGTGACACTTGTGCTACGAAGTTGTATCACTCCTACAACAGCATCCCCTCATACAATCTTGGTAGCCCCAACCCCAGGTTACGATGTCGCGAGATTCGGTTTTGGCATCTTAATTGCGCTCTTCAAGATAAGCGCTGATAATTTTACTTCACCGCAATTGGAAAACTTTCTCCGTTAATCCTTTTCAACCCCGTTCAAAGGATGGGGGTATGTTTATTTTCAACTGGATTATGCGGAATAAATTCCGTTCGATCACAAATTAGGAGGAGTCATAATGAAGAGTTGTTGTTTCATCGCTTTATTGGCATTCGTAACAATCATTAGTTGCTTAGGGCTCAAATCGTCTGAGGCATTAGCAGATACCCACACAAGCGAAGCGACTGCAGATGATAGTGCAGGGAAGTTTGGAATCGGGTTTCACAGTACTTTTCCCCTTAGTGGTATCAGTGGCAAGTATTGGGCACCAACAGGGATAGGTTTTCAGGGATACCTTATGCGCGCGGGTTTTTCTGTACCAACTGAAGATATCTCCGCGTCAATGACCATGCTCGGTGGCAGATTCTTGTACACGGTTCAGAAGAAGTCACGAGCCAGACTTTATCTTGGGGGCGGCCTGAATTACGCAGATGCAAGCGCACGCGAAGATGACGAAGAAATCTCCGCTGGTAGCGGTTTAGGGTTTGAAGGGGTTGGGGGGGTTGAATATTCTTTTAGCGATCTCCCAAATCTTGGTTTTGCATTTGAGTTTGGAATTAATTTCCTTCGACTCAGTGCAGAAGAATATGAAGATGACGAATTAAGCTTACACTTTACAACTTCAGGAACAGTTGGTATCCATTATTACTTCTAGGTACCTGTCTGGAAACATTCCAAATACAGCCTGTTATTAGCTTGTGTTAGGGACTATGCTGATTGGGCAACGAGCTAACAACACGCTCTATCCCTCTCATCAAGGCTCCGTTCCCCCTTGGATCGTCTTCAGAACTTGGGAAGCAAGTACTCTCCCCGCCAAATCCACTCTGCAACCGTGGCACACCATCCTGTGTTTTTTCCCGTGCGCTATTCTTCTTGTCTAAACGAATCGTCTCCTAACTATGAATACGCGTTGGCGACAACCATCTCCGCGGATATTACGATTCAAGCTCTATATCCCCTCTCGCAAAACTGAAGTTAGCAGCGCTGCGGTTTTTTCTTGCAATTATTATAGCCGTGTGCTAAAATCCGTCGCTGTGAGGTTAATCCATTGATAAGGAGATATGTCCAAGGATATGAATGAATACGGAACAGAACAGATTCGCAATATCGGGGTTATTTCGCACTCCGGCGCAGGGAAAACTTCTCTGGTTGAAGCGATACTCTATAACGGAGGCGCAGTTGAACGAATGGGGCAAGTGGATGATGGAAACACAGTTGCCGATTACGCCCCGGACGAAATTGCACGCAAAACAACAATTAACTGTTCTGTGTGTATTGCCGAATGGAGGGGACACAAACTTAATCTCATTGATACCCCCGGAGCACAAGATTTCCACGGCGATCTTAATAGTGTACTTCGCGTCGTAGACGCAGTAGTAGTGGTGATTGACGCAACAACCGGCGTTGAAGGTGGAACGGAGAAGGTTTGGGAAATCGCCGATAAATACGAACTACCAAGGCTAGTTTTTGTCAACAAAATGGATAAAGAGAACGCGAATTTTGACGACGCCGTAGCCAGTACCAGAGACATTCTCGAAGCGAATACGACACCGCTACAGACACCAATTGGCAAAGAGGACAACTTTACAGGGGTTGTGGATTTAGTTCAGATGGGGGCATTCAGAAAACCCGAAGGAAAGAAGTTAACAGCCAAACAGGACATTCCGGCAGATTTACAGCGGCAAGCGGAAGATTCCCGTGAGAAACTTGTTGAAGCTACTGCAGAGAATGATGATGTACTCATCGGGAAGTTCTTTGAAGGTGGGTTGACTCAAGAAGAAATCATAACAGGTCTTAGCACAGGCATCCGCACCAATCAGTTCATCCCGGTACTCTGTGGTTCCGCGATAAACAACATCGGTGTACAACCGTTGATGGACATATTGACAAACTGCTTCCCATCGCCAGTTGAGGCAAAACCGATTGTCAGCGTAGACGGAGAGGCAAAGCGAGAGCCTTCCTCCAACCCGCCCATGGCGGCTCTGGTATTCAAGACACTAGCGGATCCATTTTCAGGGCGTCTGAGCCTCTTCCGAGTTTATTCTGGGATTCTCAACGGCGATTCACAAGTGTACAACGCAGGACAAGATAAGAACGAGCGGATCGGAAAACTCTCGCTTATGAATGGGAACACTTTGATAAGCACACCGCAAATCGGTGCGGGAGACTTCGGCGTCGTCCCTAAGCTGGCTCTCACACAGACAGGTGACACGCTCTGTGCAATCGGGCAGACGATTCAGCTTCCCAACATTGAATTTCCTAAACCCGTAATATCATTTGCAATCCACCCTGCACGCGAAGGGGATGATGAAAAACTGATAACTACGCTCAACCGAATGTCGGAAGAAGATCGCGCGTTTCAAATTGATCGAAACGAAACGACAAAACAGTTATTGGTCTCCGGGTTGGGGGAGGTCCACATTAATGTGATACGCGCTCGGATGAAGGACAAGTTCGGACTTGAAACAACGGTAGAAGTCCCAAAGGTTCCTTATAAGGAAACGATTAGGAGCCGGGTAACCAATGTCCGGGGTCGGCATAAACGTCAATCCGGCGGACGCGGTCAATTTGGAGATGTATGGATTAACATCGCACCTCTGGAACGTGGCGGTGGTTTCGAGTTTCTTAACAACATTGTCGGTGGCTCCATTCCACGAAACTTTATTCCGGCAGTCGAAAAAGGCATCCGGCAATCAATGACTCAAGGCATACTAGCAGGCTATCCCCTTGTTGACTTCCAAGTCGATCTCTACGATGGTAAACACCATCCCGTTGATTCTTCGGACCTAGCCTTCCAACTCGCTGGATCGTTCGCATTCAGGGAAGCAGTCAACCAAGCTAGACCGGTGCTACTTGAACCAATTATGGATGTGATTATATCCGTTCCGGATCAGTTCATGGGAGATGTTATCGGCGATATCAATAGTAAGCGAGGTCGGGTCATGGGTGTGGAACAGGCGGGCAGGCGCCAGCTCATCCAGGTGCAAGTTCCACTGTCAGAGATGTTCCGCTATTCGATCGATCTTAAATCCATAACGAGCGCGCGGGGTAGCTTCACCATGGACTTGTCACGCTATGAAGAAGTTCCCGACGAAATTGCCCAAAAGATTATTGAACAGTCGAAAACGGAGGCTGAAGAGTAGGCGGTACGAGAATCTGAATGGTATGCAGCCAAAGGCACCCTTGAAAAATGCAGTAATGTATTTCGAGGGTGCCTTTTGTTTTTTTGATTGAAGCATGATGTTTTACACTAGATATTGTGGGAAATGATGTTGCGGTGGAGTAAAACGGCGGGATTCGGCGGTTTGGATCAGCCAAAGTTTTCTTTGTTATCATTTAACAAAATTGGTGGACGATTGCACTGCGCCCGAATCCTGTTGGCTGAAGCAAGCAACACTGGACGTGCAATTAGTTTGCGCTCAATTTTACGCTTGCGAGGAAAATCGCAGAGAATTACACCGACTAGGATAGTGAATAAACCCTGTCCTGGGCCTATTAACATTATAAATCCAATGAACAGCGCAATCACGCCGAATATGTTTTTCAGAATTCGCAATAAAATTCGTAGAATCGGATTTGATACAATGCTGACATGTTTTTCACGGGTGAAATAATCTGTCGGCAGGTAAATGACTAATGCCAAGGTGCTCACAATGCTGACAATCAGGGAAATTGCTGACAGAACAACAATTACCAGCACGTGAGTTTTGACCCAGAGGACAATCGTTTGAATCGACAGGTGTTCTTCCATATTCATGCTTTTCTAAATTCCGTATGAAACGAACTTTGCGGTGCCATGTTGATAAATTTTCTTGTAAGACATCTGTACCTATGATGTCTGTGGGCATTAAATCCGGTGTGAATTAAATTCTCTTGAATTGAGGATTAAGAATCTGTGCAAGTGCATTAATCATGAACGTTTTATCGAGTCCGGCGCCTCTTCGAGAAGACAGTGCCCGCCCGCAACGAATACTTTAAGAATGTCGCCGATACTTTCCTCTTGACCAACGATTACTGTTTTCAACTGTTTCAGAATTATGTTTCTGCCATCCATTAGTTTTTCGCTAGCTTGAACCTCTTCCGTCGTTAGTATGTAGTTCACTCCTTGAAACAAGCGTAAACATGATGTGCAATCTGCGAGTTAGCAGCGCTGCCTTTCACTCACTTTCACGGTTTGACTAACACCATATGTTTTGTTCCCTTGTTTGAAGCATGCCTCAAGAGTCCTTTGAGTGCAGGCACCTGATTGACTTCAACTCGAGGCTGCTGCAAACGGAGAATTTGCTTCATTGACAGTTTACGCTTGGACTTTGAATAGTTAATCTGAACGGATCCAACGCTGTTGTGGAGCTCTCGATTTTCCGGAACTGAATCACCAACGAATTGAGATGCCAAACTGACGGTAATATCGTCTTCAAGGGTGAGTGTTCTTCCAAGAATCACTGGGTAAGTTCGGATCTGTTCACTCAGCAACGATTCGTAAGGATGTTTGACGACCGGCAGCTTCAGGACAAATTGGCGACCAATGGCAAATAGGTAGTCCGAACAGCGCCATTTTAACGAAATCTTCAGTCGTTCACCCTGCATACCTAAGTCAGTAACCTCATAAGAATCTAACGTGGCGCGATTGTCAAGCTCCAGGTACTTCTGTAGAAACTTTGATCGTTCATCTGGGCGAAGATTTCTCAATTCACTTCGAAGCTTTGTGTTGAAGTCACCTGTCACTGTGATTTCTTGAACTGACTGCACAGAGAGATCGTTTTGCACGTGAATTTGTGTGACTGTGCGCTTCAGATTTTGCGCTGCCGGTGATGTCGGACTCATTGCGAAACGAAATAGGCGATTGGTCATCAATTCACTAGTCGCATGTTCACCTTTCCTACCCTTGAAGCTGCTCTTAATTGCGTGCGAACGACTCTGCGCGGACATGTCATCCACGAGAAAATCGGGGTTGATAATGAGTGCCCAGCGGTCTTGGTTGCTTGCTGGGAAATCGCGAAATGAGCAGGTTTCCACGGTCGAATCTAGCCAGATAAAATCAGCAGCGTCATTGTCTTCGACCGCGAGAATCATGTGATTAAAGTAGGCGAGCGACGGAATCTCACGGACAACACTGCGTGAGTCGCCAGCGCAAATTAACACGGGATATGACCTAATCCCTGTAGCAGCGAGCATGGTGCTTAGCAATGTCGTTTTATCTTTGCAGTCTCCATGTTTTTCTTTGAGAATCAGTGGTGCAGGATGGGGTTTAATTGCCCAAATGCCAAGTTCAATCCCAACGTAATTGATGTTTGCAGCAACAAATTCGTAAAGTCGCTTAATCTTATCCCTTCGAGTCCAAGCACCTTTCAGCAACGCTTTTGTTTTCTCCTCAATTTCTGGTGTGATATAATCTTGCTCCCGGATCAGTGTTGCATACCATTCAACTAGCATTTCCCAAGAATTGATTGACGAGATGCTGATATTGTATGCTAGGTCTTCGATGGCGGGCATAAATGCCTCTCGACGCAATGGAGGCACATCGCGGACTTCAAATGTATACGTGCGCGTATAGTTGCTTTCCGTTATAATTGGCTCTATCTGGGGCCCATTTACCTGAAAATAGAGCGTTTTCTTTTTGGGCATGTGAACCGCGAAGCGGTAGTATTGCACCGGGGCGGACGTTTGGAAATATACCTGACGCCAGAATTCGCCGTGCATGATGTGCCCTCGATTTTTCGACGAGTAAGCGTAATCAATGATGCAGTTGTCGGACATTTCAGGCATTTTGAAATGCATGAGGCGAGCATCGACAAACAAGCCGCGTTCGACCGCGCTTGGCGGAGGAATATCCTTGATGATTTTGCGCTTATCTAACTCAAACACTTCACCATTGGATGCGATGGTACGGGCGTGATGAAGGGTGATTTCGTCATTGCCACGTGTGTAAGGAATACTGACTCCACCGAATTTGTGTCCTCCTTCGTTGAGAATCTTTACAACACGCCGTGTTGAATAAACGGAGCTCACATCTTCGTTGATATCCAAAACCTCAATTTCCCATAGAACGACTGCATTTGCATCCGGATATCCTTCCGTCGCTGCCGAATCAGAAACCAACTTCCCGATCTGTTGTTCATCAGCTATTGAAATGAAATTATAAGGAATCGGTGGAAGGTGACTTGGTGGTGTAACCGTAGCAGGTTTGTCGAGAGACTGAATCGTTATCTCGGAGATTATTTCTTCATCCCGCTCATCCAGTGCTTCAGCCCTCGCCATAGACCTAGTCCCGTCGAAATCAGCTGAGAATGCACCGAAATCGTGCGACGCAGCGGGAATCATGAGCGGCGAACGCCGATTCCCCAAGAACGTCTGTTGCGCAAGTAATCGTTCCTCCCCAGTGCAATAATTCTTGTGCGGGGGGATTCCATCGCCATTGTCATCGAGGTGCGGGTGCTCCGATTGAATGGCACCATCCTTTTCGTACCACATTTTAACCCGATGTTGGGTGTAAAGAAAAGCTTCTAGCAAAGAGATTGCGCGATTTCCATCTGTATCCGAGGTTTCATCAGAAAACGCATCAATGAAAATATTCCCGAATCCCGACGGCATATACCCTTCATGGGATGAACACGAGACAATAATCGTTCGTCCTCCTTTGCTGATTTGCGGTACCATACGCGCGCTGTAAGGGAAACCTAGAATCAGAATCATCTGTTCGGCTGAAATCTGATTGATGCCATCTGCAACGTCTAAGTCGCTGAAATCTCGCCCCGGAAGATTGAATTTTAGACCAAGTCCAGCTTTCGTCGCATGCCCAATCATAAAGAGAACGAATCGATCGGTAGACTGTACCTTTTGCGCTATTTCGACGAACACATTTTCGACATTAGCTTTTGTCGATACACCATCAACCAGCTCTGGTAATTGTCCACTATCCTCAAAGAGAAAACTAATATTTTCAGGTGAATACCCATATTCGTCCGTTAGTAGATTGTGCATTCGTGAAGTGGCACGCCAATACTCATCATAGAAAGATTTCTGTCCTCCGACGCCGCCGAGAATCAGAGCATAATCGCCGGCAATTCCATTGTGTGCAGTGAACAAAATTCCAATCCATAGCGTGCAGACAAAACTCGCCCTTGCCATAGCAAACTGCTCCTAGGTAAGTGTGTCAATTGCGAGACTGATTCCTGATAATGGGGAGCCGCCGAAGAGGTCTTCAAAGAATAGACGTCCAAAGTTAAAGGCTGAACCCACAAAATCACTCACTTCAGGGGCTTGGAAAGTGAAAGTGGAAGCTTCTCTAAGATTCTTACAATCGTATATGCTCGTTCTACGAATCACTAAGATGGAAGATTGCCATCTTGACTTCGGTCATTTCTTCCACAGCGTACTTGGGACCCTCCTTTCCCATGCCGCTCTCTTTTAGCCCTCCATAAGGCATCAAGTCAGCCCTCCACTGGGTACCCCAATTCACCATCAGGTTTCCTGATTCGACTTCACGCACGAACTTCATCGCCCAGTCGATGTTTTGGGTATAAATTGCCGCGCTCAACCCGTAGTTCGTGTCGTTGGCTAGTGCAATGGCATCATCAATATTCGCCGCGCGGGTTACTCCAACAACCGGTCCGAAGATTTCGTCGCACGAGATTTTCATCTCTGGCTTGACGTTAGCGACGACTGTAGGATTATGAATCTGACCATTCCTTCCCCCGCCAGTGAGCAATTCAGCACCATCACTGAGAGCCTCTTGGACCCATTGATTTACTCGGATGGCATCAGTTTCGCGAATCATCGGTCCCATCTGCGTGGGCTCATCGAGCGGATCCCCGGTGGTGATTCCTTCAACTATCTCCTTGAAAGCGTCGAGAAAGTCTCCGTATATCTTTTCGTGAGCAATAACTCGCTGAGTTGAAATGCAGACCTGACCCGCATTTGAGTAACCGGATGCCGCCGTAGCCTTGGCAACCTTTTCTGGGTCTGCGTCAGGCATAACGATGAGTGGGGAGTTTGAACCTAACTCCATTGTGACTCGTTTAAGTCCAGCGACGTGGCAAATATGTTCGCCGATATCACGACTGCCGGTGAAGGTGATTTTCCGGACGCGCCGGTCAGCACAGAGCGCATCTCCAATGTCTCCGCCTTGGCCAGTCAAACATTGAATTGCTTCTGGCGGTGTGCCAGCCTCCAACAGAATCTCAACAAGTTTCAGTGCTGACAAGGGGGTATCTGTAGCAGGTTTGACGATAATTGCGTTTCCTGCCGCTAACGCGGGACCGACCTTATGGCAGACAAGGTGTAGCGGAAAGTTGAAGGGACTTATTCCTACAACGACGCCACATGGTACCCGCACAGTAAAACCGAATTTGGCGTGAGCACCTGGTGCACCTTCCAGCGGAACAACCTCGCCATAAAGCCGTTTAGCTTCTTCAGCCGAAAGTGCGATAATTTCTGCAGCACGACTAGCTTCCATGCGCCCTTCAGCAAGAATCTTGCCTTCTTCCAATGTGATCGTCAGCCCCAAATCTTCCGTACGTTCTGCCATCAGTTCTGAGGCTTTGTGAAGGATTTCGTAACGCTCATAGCCAGTCAGTTTTGCCATGACTTTTGCACCGCGCACTGCAGTGTCAATCGCTTTTTCGACATCGTTGAGATCCGATTTGGGAATGGTGTCGACAACCGAGCTGTCAAAAGGGTTCAATACATCAATCTTCTGGGGTCTGTCAACCCACTCACCGCCAATGTGCATTCTCATGGTAAATTACCTCCATTGGGTTTTCTAATTCTATGCCAGAAATTCCAGAATTAAATTCAAAACTTGCTACCGGGAAATCCCTACCACACAATTCAGTCAAGGCGATTCTAGTGAACATTATCTCACAATTCATTACTGCAATGCAACCGATTTTTTCCTTCTGATGAACATGCTTCTTCTGGACTCCATTTTTCAAGATTGAGCGTTGTGATTCCTAGCCGATTCACATATGACGCAAGACAATAAAGATATGGCTATTGGTAGCCTTCCAGTAGTTTGTTGTTTTGTTCAAAAGTCACTTTACCACCAACTTCAGTCCTAAACGGTTTCTCATCTGAGAACTATGCCTCCTTTGGAGCTAGTCTGCGCTTAAGACTGGCAGATTTACCGCTTCAACATTAGGGTAGTTCTTGTCTAAAATCGTTGAGGATTCATCAGGAGGGCAGATTCGAGGGGGAAGTGAGAACTATTTACGGGTTGGAGGAAAAGAAATCGAAAGATGCGAAAAACCGCATAAACAAATGAACCATGCCTAAAGGCATGCCGCTCTACTCGCCAGAATTTGCCTCATAGCAGTCCTTGTTAAGCTGCGAGTTCATGTCCCCATGTGACTTTCTCAAACATTTCGCGATAGTCCAAAGTTTAGCCGACTTCCTGACCATCCAGCCTACCGACGTGTAAATCAATCTCGTCGCGCGTCTCAATCTTTTCCACTTTGCCATCAGCCATATAGAAAATGCGATCTGATACGTCAAGCATCTTTGTATCGTGGGTAGCTGTAATGATTGTCACCCCGTTTTCCTCATTCAACTGTTTCAGAAGGGCGATTATCTCTAACCCTGTTTGGGTGTCTAGATTGCCCGTCGGTTCATCCGCCAGCACAATTGCCGGATCGTTAGCGAGGGAGCGTGCAACGGCAACGCGCTGTTGCTGACCGCCGGAGAGCTCAAGTGGTTTATGCCGCATTCGATCGCCTAACCCTACAAGTGTGAGCAAGTCTGCTCCCTTTTCTCGGCTATCATCGGCAGTCATGCCGCCAAAAATCATTGGCAAGGACACATTTTCGAGGGCGGTCATCACAGGAATAAGATTAAACGACTGGAAAATGTAGCCGATTTTACGACAGCGGAGCCATGCCAACTCATACGCATCTAACTGCGCAATATCCACCTCATCAATGTACACCCTACCTTCCGTTGGTTTATCCAACCCCCCAATCATGTTAAAAAGCGTTGATTTACCACTTCCAGAAGGGCCAATAATCGAAATGTACTCGCCTCGACGAATTTCAAAATTAACACCTTGTAAAGCACCGACGATACTCGAACCCATCTCATATCTTTTAATCAAGTTCCTGACACGCACAGTGTTTTCCTTCGGCAACTGTCGCTTAACTTGTCCAGTAGTTTCGGATGGAACAACACCACTCTTTGTTTCTATCGCTTGGGGTTCTGCCATCTACTTCTCCCCTCCTTTTGTTTTTTTGGAAACCGCAAATCCAATAATGTTGCGCTTGCCCAACTGCCGCATAAAAGTAAACAGCGACGTTTCTGCCTCTTTTCGTGTCATGCGATATTGCTTACTAAGGTGATTGACGATTTGGTTAATCGAATTATTGCCATCGCACAGTTGCCATACATAGGATCCAACATTGTCTAGAACAATCACGCGTTTGTCGGGCAAGGAAAAAATCTTGGAAGCAATCCGAATCGATAGTTTCTGTTGCTGGGGAATGACGAGTGAAACCTCCTCTTTATCATCAACTTCCCATTTGATTAACTGGTTACGAAGCGGTAACGCGTTCAAGATACGTTCGCGGTCAAACTGCGTATCTGGTCGCTTTTTGAGTCTGAGTTTGTAAAGGATTTCGCTAATCACTCTAGTTTCATCATTTGCTCTAGTGGCATCGAATGCTTGCCGCAACCCCGTCTACTGTTTTAACTGCATCACGCTTCGCAACTGATTGCACAACATAGATACGATTGGACTGGTAACAACGCCGGATATAAACGGCAAAAGCCTGTCGGCGTAGTATTTTGTCAATAATCAATACAGGCGCAAAGGGAATATGATCGGTCAGGCGGGTCTGTTCACCAATCAGGGTGAACTGTTCATCTCCATCGTCGAATTGGAGAGATTCCATTTCGAAGCCATATCCCCGGATCGTCTTGGCATACTTCGCTCGAAACCAAGACTCCAAATTGCTTTCTTTGAGAGTTATATCCGCTAGTCCATAACGCTCAATTGAAAGCTTCCGGCTGCCATCAACGAAAGAAAGTAAAAGATAACCGGAGAAGAATTGATGTTTCTCGAGTCGATATCGGCGAGGCACTTCAACGTTGAGTTGGTATGCGGTCCAAAGCGGCGTCGGTCCGGTTGGATGATCTTGAAGGGAAGTCAAGATTCGCATGGTTGTCGTGCGGAGATTTTCTTTGAGATGTCCCATCACCTGGACAATTGTAATTCGTTTGCACGTGTGACAATGGCAGATTACGCCGCTCGCTCGGTAATTTCCCTTCCAAATAAAGAAAACCCCATCTCGACCGTCAAGGAAAGACTCATCCTTGATGAGATTGACATTCCGCTGGATGTAAAGTTTAGCCTCTTCACGCTTCAAATTTTTGCGGATAAGTTTGAAATATTCATCTAAAACGCGATGCAGATCTGGCTTCTTCTGCTTCGAAACAGACCACTTTAACTCCAGACGAGGCATCGTCTCATCATCCAGACGAAGATACCCCTTTTTCTCGTCACCAGATAATCCACTCAACTCCCAGTTGTCGGGAATTTCCACTGTGATACCGGCCCAACCGAAATTTGTCCATTCCATAACGTCATACGTGATGTGTGAAAATCCTATCTAACATACTCACACAGCCCGTGAATCGGTTAAGATAGGCTAACCGCAATCTGTCTTCTGACGTACCGCGCAGCTATTGTCCATTAGAACGGTTTCACAATCACTGCCTTGGATACCAATGCAATAGCGACCGTTGCCATACCGATGAGGCCAACACCGCAAGTAAAACCTGCTGCCAAAACAGGGTTAAACATGAACCACCTTTTCAATCCGAAATGTTTGATCATAACAAATCGACCAATTATTGCCCCAATAAGCCGTGGTATCATCATCCCTGGGTCTGCGCCGATGCCGCCCACGATGCCGTAAAACCACATACTCGGCATTTTCGCTAACCAGAGAAGTCCATAGATAGCAAGGGAACCCGTGAACCCCGTCGCAACGTAATCGCCTCGGATGGCTTGCAACATCTGACTGCTGCCGTCGCGGAGCGAAGTCTTCCAGAGACATTCGTTAGTTGCGTATATGGGCCACCAAGTTTGAGCATAAGGATATTGCGCCGAAGGGATTGGCGCAATTTTCCAGATGAAATGCCATACCAGAATGCCAGAAATAAGTAGAAACGGCATAATCAAAAGATGGGCTGCGATGTTACTTGTAAAGCTAGTCCCCGTTAGTTCACACACACGCCAGCCTTGGGTGCCACGACCATAGTCTTCATCTGGCAATTGAACAAACCAGATGTCGATCTCCTCATAGCGGCTCAAGATAAACGTTGTCTCGTGGATATAGGGTATTTCGAAGAGATCTCGACCCAAAACCCCAAATGTCCGCGCCGTGACGTAGGAATTTAGCGGAGTGTATATAAAGGCAAAGCCGAGTAAGAATGTCAATGGGAAATTCGGCACCATCCAATGCACCATCCACACAAAGCCGATCATGCCGATAAGCCACAATCCCAGCATCAGCCAGAGCGGAAAATCTCCGCGGCCCGGCGGTGTTTGGAGCGATCCACGCTCACCAGTAGTTTCCCCTCTAGTAGATCGGAATTTCAGAAGCATCGGAACAGATGCGGCAAGCCCAACGATCGCGAAGCTGAAAGCTTTGCCCATATTGGCGCTAATCCAAAAATCCAAGCCGTTAAATAACCCCGCGCCTCGGACATCCAAACCGGGGCGCCATTGATGTAAAATTTCACGAGGGTAGAGAATCTGCGGGTTTAGGAAAAACTGGGTAAACATTGCCGCGATAAATTCGGTCATCACGATTGGAAACGGCAGCACAAATCCGAAAAGAATTTGCCCAAAATCAGTGGAGAGGGCAAAAACTCCTGTTGGAGCAAAGCCTTCGATACTAGGTGTAAAATCAATGAACGGGATTTTTAGAATCTCAATTGGCTTTGACATCATCACACCAGTGAGCGAAGGGATGCCGATATAGAGGAAACCCCACAGTAACCCCGCCATAGAACCAATAGAAAACACGCGCCAACGCCATGTTTCCGCCCTGCCTGTGGTTTCTGCTAGAGCAGTTGCTCCTTGTGCTTCAATAGGTGCTAGTGGAAACGGCAGTCGTTCTAGGTCGGCGGTGAGCCGGAATAAAAAATAACCTGCACTGATATGTCGAACCGTCCCAAGCAGCCTCATAACCAGAAAGATCCAGATAGGCGTCCACCAATCCATGTGTAAGAGCGATCTTTCTGCAATCGCAACCGAATCCGGTGAAGGCGCAACCCAAAAAGGAATCTTGTCAGCAATTTCATATTGCGCGGCCTGCTGCGTTTGGACAAAGTAAGCGTACCAGATGAAACCCCGGTACTGAAGCCCCGATCCGACTGCCGCCCCAGTAAGCCCAAGCAATATGAACAGTTCCTGTCGTCTGGCGGTCGTAAAGGATCTGCGCGCCAATTCCGTAAATAAAATGACCGCTACCCATGGCGCGGCGCCCGCGCCCGTTTGCCCCGACACTAACTGCAGATAAATTGAGCCCGGCATCATCAACAGCCCCACAAAAAGCGCTCCTAAAAACACCTTTAGGGTTAAGCCAGATTCAAATGTCCGAATCCCGCCCTCCATATCGTAACGCTGCGCCCAAGCCTGCCACTCTTCGGCTTGCGATATTCTCTCTCTCGCCAAATTAAAATCTCCTTTCGTAGCACGTGACGTAATGCGCGAAAATCCAAACGTACTACGTGTTCGTATTACGTACTATTATTTCTTATCCTGAAAGATTTCCTCCCAAATGTGGGCGATGAAGATAGCAACAATCAGGATTGCAGCCGATAGGATTAGCGGCTGCCATCGCCCGCCCAAAAAGAAGATTGAAATGACCCAAAGAACCACGCCGATGACTATAAAAAAACTAGCTAATTTTTCTCCGAAGTTTCCCATGCGTATTGTTTTCCTTCGCTTAATGTGTGAAAAGTCTTAATCTACTACTAGCTAAGGCATCATCACAATGACCGTGAGGTCGGATTCGCTCAATTCGGCGCGGCGGGGAAACCTACGGGTCCTGTTCCAAATTCACCAATTCGTCAATCCGCCAGTTGAGGTGCTAGGTCGAGGCTAGGCCCTTCCGTGAATTGGCGATCGTGGCGACCACGTTCATGGAATTCACCACGAACATCAGCGCTAAAGGTTCGCCAGACCAGCAATTGCTTGCGAATTAGGTTCAGGAAGCGACGGTTGACGCGCTTCCAAGAGGCAATTTCTCCACTTTCACGGTGTACATCAAGCGTGAGGTTGTAGAGTTCCTCTTCTTCTCCGCCAACTGGGGAAGTTACGAAGCGAACTGATTGGCCGACTCCAAGATCGTAAGGCGCTAGCCAAGCCATCATGCTAATTACATACGATTCTTTTTGCCTGCCTTCAATCTCTTCCGTCGACCGGCTGAACGAAATCTCTTCAGTATAGAATTCGCTGGCAGATTCATCGGAGTGAGCTTCAAAATAGTCCCGCATAAATACGTTCAAGCCAAGTGATTCCTCGGATAGAACGGTGAAAGGAAGGTCAAAGTGCCACTCATCACCTTCTGGCTCTGGTAATTTCCATTTCCGTTCGATATCGGGGACAGCCATCCTTCCAGCTTTAACTGCTGGGTAAAGTGTGCTGCTGACTACCACTAGCATCACGATAATGGTTGCCACCACTGTTGACATTGATGAGTAATTGAGGGTCAATCCCGCAAGCCAGCCGAAATTCACCAAGAGAGTTGCAACGACTTGACCGAGTAGGTAACCGAGTACTGCCCCCACTATCGCGTATACACATGCCTCTGCCAAGAACAGAAATGCGATATGCACCGGAGCCAGCCCCACGGAGCTGTAAATTGCAATCTCCCGAACTCTTTCGTAGACTGCACCGAGCATTGTGTTGAGTACTATTAAAGACGCGATGAGGATTGGTACAAACAAGTTCCCCATCCCAGAAAAGGACGTCATCCCAATTGAACTGTAGAGGTAAGTATCTTTGTTCCGACCAACAAAAAAGTCGAGTGCGATGCGGCTCATTAGGGGCGCCATGATTAAATCTAGTTTATCAACTCCGGTTAGGAACGGCGGATCCGCTTCTTGCGGATCCATATTTACCGCCACTGATCGCAGCGTTCCACCTTGGTTAATAATCACCTCGTATGGCAAAATTGCAATACTATCAGGTGTAAGGTGGAGGTATTTTTGCAACTCACCTTCAAGGGTTTCTTCCCCCGCTCCTCCACGCGATTGCTGCTGATGCATTAGTTGATAATCGACAGGAGTAAGTTCTTCTCCATCATTGTCGGTCAACTCCTTAAATCCAATGCCTAACACACCAGTGACAGTAAATTTGGCTCCATAAACCGAGATGGTCGCTTTCCCCATATCAGCTTCGGTGATTTCTAAGAGATCCGCCATGCCCTTCGGCAAAACGCACGCGTACGGCCATTGGGTCGGCCACTCCCCTTCGTCTGCAGGGTCAAACCATTTGCCATACTGCAGGTAGCGATTGATGCCGGTGACACCGGGTTCATCCGGGCTCATACCCACCAGCATGTTTGCCGCAAAACTAAGGGGTTCACCGGTCAATGGATCTTTCGGCGGTACACGATCCTTAGGATTCTCAATACGCGTCATCTGCACGAACGACTGATCGCCCGTACCCGAAGATTGATACCACGCCCGCGGGGCAACGACGTTGTGCACTGTGATATACGCCCCATCTGTCAGTCCACCGGAAAATGTCGAGGATACCCCCTCAACCCCAATGCCACTTTGGTTTTTATTTTTAACCGAGGCAAGGAGTGTATCAATTTCTGCCGGGGACTTCCCTTTCTTTTTCAACAGCACCCGGACTTCCTTTTCACCAATCCGCGTTTTTTGCATATCGTTCATAACCGATGTAATCACCGGTTCCTCTAAGGGAATCCAGTATTGATCGCGAATCAACATCCCTGTGTATTTAGGCGTTACAGCAGGCAAGGAGGTCCTGTTGGGCTGCATAAAGGTACGAACCGATGTGAAGGAGATTACGGTAAAGGTTAAAATCACCAGCGTGGTACATGTGAGGAAAGTGCGCCCTTTCCGCTTGCGCATATTCGAGATACCAAGGCTGAATGCCGCGGCAGAAGCGGCAAGTCGACCAACATCCGCTTTATAGACCTTTGAGCGCTCCTGCTTAATCTGTTCTAACTGTTCTTCAAACTTCCGGATGATGATGCTGATGACGAGAACCGTCAATGCCAGCACAATGAAGGCAATCAAGATGATAACCGGCGTTGTGGCAATCTGGAAGGCGGGATGTACTTGCGAGAGGAAAAAGAACACCACGATAAAGATTGCAAACACCCCGAGAATTTGTTTGTGAACATCTGGAAATCCGAAAATCAGACGTTCCATAAAGTAGGCAAAGGGAATTAGCAGTGCAAGATAGAACATGACACCATTAACGACATCGTTACCCGTCTTCTTGACATCTGGATAGGCGCGCGATTCGTAGCCCCATGCCCCACGGGCGAGCTTCATCGCCATTGAATAGTCTTTCTTATCTAAAGCAACTTCTGCCTGTTCCAAATGTTCGTGTGCAAAGAGGTGGAGTTTGTCTAGTCGATCGCTGCTAATGCCGAAACGTTTGTAGAGGCTGGTCCGATTTTCATCGAGCCACCACATGTCGCGCACCACGACGTAAGGAGTAAGGCGAACGGAGCCGTTTTCTTGTACGACGAACCCTTCTCCAGTGTAGAGGGTTGGGTTTTTAGCGCCGCTTTTTCCAGCTTTAATCAGCAGCAGCCGCTTGCCAATCTGACCATACGCCATGCCAATTTTGATGCGGGAATTCGGTTCAGAATAGACCAATGCGATCGGCTCCGTCGCCGAAACCATCGGCTGTTGCCACGGTTTGGACACCCCATATTTTTCTGGTGGGCTATCGCTTACCGCATCGTAGACGCTCAACTCACGAAGTGTACGCAGATACCGTTGATCGACCAAGTCGAAGATAGTTGTGGACACACAAGGAAAAACCACGATTCGACAACCGCGGCGACGGGTGGTAATAGGCACCTTATTCGGCAAAAGTTCAGCCCCAAAGTTTCCCAAATCGGGTGCGTAGACAATGTCACCCGAATCGGAATCGAGAATATACGCCTCGACTTCCTGTGTTCCGCCTTGTCGCTGGATGGCGCGCCCTTCCATCGCGAGCCCAACGACTTCAAAGACGCCTTTGTTATCCCCCATGGCAACGAGATCGCCGCGGACTCCCATCATTGTTTTATTCTTTCGTCGCAACGTAAGAATCGGATACGGCACTGGTTTGTTCGGCAATGCGCTCTCGCGGGCGTCATATTCCACAACATCCCCGAACAGATTGCAATAGAAGTTTCCCACCCGCGCGGCGGTAGGCATCTTCGGATCCCGCATCGCCTGAATCAGAATAGCTGCGAGCGTCTTTGCCTGTTTGTGTAGATTGCCATCTTCCCTCAAATCCATTTTATCAATTGTATCTAACGGCGTGTCGGTAAGGACACGCGCATCATCAATTGTAGCAAAGGCAATGCCCGTTTTGCCGATCAGCGTCGCGACTTCGCTGTCGAATGCAATTTTGCCTGGGATATAAGTTGTCCATGTTTTTCCGCCTGAAGCAGAAATCGCGTTAACGAAGTTGGTGTCTCCTGCCAAGCCAACAATGTCAATTAATGTCTTGATGTCGTCAATCTCTTCCTCTGTCAGATCTGACGGTTTTACTTTCCGAAGGGCAAGCATGGCTGGAAGCCGATTGAAGAGGCGAATACTGTTCTTGCGATCTTTTCGAGATTCTCGCAGATCGTTTCGGATAAATCGCTCCACCTCCTTGCGGATGTAGTCAATATCCTTGAGCATATCTTCGGAAGGCTCACCACGATCGCTCATTTGTTCAAACTGCATCTTCATTAAGCGGGAGACGCCGGAAAGCTTGACTAATGTGTCATAATGTTCGTCAATTAGCGTTTCCAACGATTTGCCTTCGATAGCTTGCTTCAACTCAATACCGGATGCAACTTCCCATTGACTGTGCATTACAGCTTGCCAAATCTGATCGTCAGTAAACTTCCAGAGGTTGTGAATGCGGACGCCAAAATCTACATCTTCGGCATACTGGGCGAGTTTGTTACCGATGAAAGCAAACTCTCGCCGCAGCACAAATTCAGGCTGTTGATCGTAGAACCATCCTTTATTGAACACACCGAATTTGTCATTTTGAGTGGAGAGATCGATAGCAACAAACAAAGAGGTATAATAGTGGTTGAAGAGGTCCTGGAGGGCAATCGCCTGCTCCATGTTGGTAATTTTCCGATCGTATTCCAGCTTGCTAATACGTGCGATGACCTGCACCCGTTTGTGAATGTTACGGAATCTTGCATTGCGCAGCGTGAGCATGTTATCGCGTAGCAGGGTCTTCATTTCATCGGGAAGATCTCGGTCGAGCTCATCTAGGCGGTTTAACACATTCTGAAGTTCTACAACGTCGTTCTTAGCACGCTGCTTAACCAGTTGAAGCAGACTCCGCTGTTCAAGGTGCGCGGCAATCTGGACGCGTGCTTCTATCGCCGCGTCAACCCCATCTACTGTGAGGTAGTGGCTTAGCACCAGTACTTCTTCCTCAAGATATAGGCGGTTCAGTGAGGCGTGGCGTTGCAATTTCAAAAGAAATTCGATTCGCTGTCGCTCGAGTCTTGCGTTTCGCATGGCGGTTTCAAGAATTGATCGCTTGTCTTTAGTCAGCTCTTCGACAAAAATGGCATGAGATTCCCGAGCCAACGCGCCGGCATCAGCGTTTTCAATCTCTTCCAATTTTTGACGGAGTTGTTTCTGAATGGTCTTGAAACGGTCCACACTAGATTCACCGAGGAATGGACCAATAATCGTGTCAATGTCATCAGGAGCATAGGCGGCATCTCTCCGCAGACCGTTAATGGCCATTTTGATCCGTGACTCAGAGTCAGAATCGGTAGGAATTTTTTGGAGGGTGCGGTTAAGGAGCAGTTTCTCTTCAGAAATATACTCGTCTAATCCTCTATTGGCGCGATACACAGTTTCGCGAGCCGCCTTCATCTGCTCTAAGCCGTGAAAATCGAGATGGCGATCCAGGAGCTGTTCGTGAGAATATTGTAGCGCAAATTTACGGCTGTCCTTAAGTTCCCAATCCTCCAAATAGTCCGAGAGTCGCTGCACATCTATTGATAAAGGTGTATCAATCAAATCGGGAGGCACTGGGACATAGTATTGTTCATCCTCACCCTTTCGCGGATTCAAATAGGAACTGTCAGCCGTTCGGTCATAGCTTCCACCAATCTTATTCGCCACCAATTCTGCCTCCAGTTTTGCAACCGCCCATTCGTCAAGCCGTGCCATCGGCAATCCGATATTTTCAATTAGCTCTCGCTGTGCCTTTCGAGACTCTTCTAGCGCTTGGGTTCGGAGATTATCCACTCCTCTAACCACGGATCGCAAAAATTGGGTAGTTTGTAACGCGTCCTTTTTGAACCTAGCAAGGTTTATTTCGAGGCGGGATTGCTCTTCCTGTGTAAATCCCTGTTTTTCACGCTTTTTGGTGGTTTCAAGCTTCTTCTTCTGTTTCTCTTTATAATCCCGTTGCGCGTCACGAAGCCAATCCACACTGCCTCGAGTCGCCTCAAGATCGCCTAGTGTAATTTGGAGAGAATCGAGAGCAGCGTCTAGTTGATGAACTTCGTAAAAGAAATTCGGTGGCAAATCCACTAATACATTTCGATCAATCGACAGCAATAGTTTGCGACCAAGTTCTTTAAACTCGAAAAGATCCGCAGCCAACCCTCGCCGCAGGCCGCGCATAGTAGGTGTCCCTGGCGAATCTGCTTCACGCCCTACGACATCTTGACCAATACCCTCCATAAAAGCTCGCATACCCGCTAACCCCTGGAAATGGGCATCCGTAGCAACAAACAGAATCGAGCGTCCCGGACGAAATTCTGCTTTGCTAAAAATACGAGCTAGCTCTAGAAGGGCTGCAATACCACCGGTCGGATCGGCTCCCGGCGCAATCGCTGGGACAACCGACATCGAGTCGTAATACGCTGTAATCACGATAAGCTCATCTTTAAGTGCTGGATCGCCTCCATCAAGGAAACCGCGAATATTCTGCCCGATGCGTCGTTGCCAGTTCATTGTTGCGCTGACACGGACGAAGAGTTGGTTATCCTCCTTCTGTCGTTCACTAACGTGGG